>NZ_CP192586.1:0-4800000 GCF_050632265.1 Mucilaginibacter sp. P19 | reverse complement strand
AGCCTTCAATAGCAAACTGGTTGTAGGCGGTGGTAAAAATAATGCGGGGTTTAGCTGCTCCGCGACTGTCAAGCACCCGGGCCAGCTCCATGCCATTAAGGTTAGGCATTTGGATGTCCAAAAAATAAGATCAACCTTTTGATCCTGCAAGCCGACAAGCGCCTCTACGGCACTGCTATAACGGCCGATCAGTTTCAGGAAGGGGTTTGCTCGATAAAAGCACAAACCAGGCCCAGCGCAAGCGGCTCATCATCAATCGCTATGCAGTTAATTATCATGACAGGTTAAGGGTTAAGTGAACAGTATAGATATTGGCGGTTACATCTTCAGTAATATCCAGTTTATATTTTCCTGCATACAGCAAATCAAGCCGGCGAATGGTATTGGTTAAACCGATACCTTTATTTTCGCCAATGCTTGGGTTATGATCTTTATAGATACCATTTTCTACCTTTAACTCCAGCAGGTTATCATGTTGATCGATAATGATGTGGATAGCACTCGGCTCTGTAGCGCTGATGCCGTGTTTAAAGGCGTTTTCTACAAAAGGTAAAAAAATCATTGGGGCCACGGTTACATCATCAGTATGTGCAGGCGGTGTAAATGTAACGGTTACTTTTTGGGTAAGGCGCAGTTCCATAAGGCTGATATAGTCTTTAATGAAAGCTATCTCCTGGCTTAATAATGCGGTGCCATGCTGCGTATCATATAATACATACCGCATCATGCGCGAAAGCTGGTGCAATGCCTTGCGCGATGTTTCGGCATTAACATGCGTAAGCGCATAAATGTTATTAAGCGTATTGAAAAAGAAATGAGGGTTGATCTGGGCTTTCAGGAATGATAATTCTGAACTGATCTTATCCTGCTCCAATGCCTGGCGCAGGCGGATATCCATTTGCCATTTTTGGATTGCGGTAATGCTGGTGCTGATCCCTAAAACCAACGCTACGATAACGGTACCAAAAAAATCCCATCCTCCGCGGTCCCTTGGTTTTGGCGGGCGGTGCTGCCGGTGAAAAACAGCTTCCATATGCTCATGCATATGCAGCACCTTATCAGCCCAGCTATTGAGCATTAAAAAAACAATTACCACCCCCACAACAGCCATAAAGTACATCCCTATGCGATCATGTAATAAAAACCGTGGAACAAGTAATTTGCTGTTGAAGTAATAAGCAGCAACAAGTATAAAAAGAGTAACCGCCTGTTTGACCCAGAACTGGTACGGTATTTCAACATTCCAGCTAAGGGGCTGGTAGAAGAACAACAGCAATCCAAAAACTACCCATATTAAAACATGGATGAGTATTGTGATGGTGTTGCTTTTTGACTTAAGGCTCATTGAAAGAGTTTACTATAGTGCACGAAAAATAAATTTACATATATAATTCAGCAATATTACAAATCAATAAAGCTTTAGGACAATCATAATCGCCCGGGAGGCAAAAAACACCGATGAGCGCTTTGATCTGATCTTTAAAGGCTGCTAAAAGCTTTATACAGAGTAATTATCCGTTTTCATGGGCGAAAAGTGGTGCCCTGTCTATACATTAATAGTGCCTGTCCATTATGTTTTTTACACTACAAGCAATGCTATTGTTTTGTGGCTGTTAAACAGCACAAAATGAAAATCCTATACTCCTTTGCGGTAATAATTGCCTTAGCGCTTGTATTACCATTTAACGCAAATGCCGAAACCGGTCGTACGGTTAAAGGTGTCGTAAAAGACTCTACCGGTTACCTGGTTGCGGGTACGAGCGTAAAAATGCTTACCGGTACCGACAGCACTACCGTTATTACGGGTGCCGATGGTACCTTTACATTTAACAATGTGACAGTAAGCCAGTTTAGTTTAGTTTTTAGCTCGATAGGTTATGAACCACTCAGGCGCAGGTTTGTGTTGGCTAATGATAACAAGCCGGCTAATTTGCCGCCGGTTATCCTGAAAATAGGAACTACGATGTTAAAAACCGTAATTATCGCGGATGTGAACCCGGTAAAGCTTAAGGAAGATACCATTGAATTTAATGCCGATGCCTATAAGGTGCGCGATAATGCCCCTGTTGAAGATGTGATTAAAAAGCTGCCCGGCATGGATGTTGATAAAGATGGAAACATCACCGCCCAGGGCAAAAGCGTGACTAAAGTGCGTGTTAACGGCAAGGATTTTTTGGAGGCGATGTTAAAACCGCCACTAAAAACCTACCTGCCGATATCGTACAAAATATCCAGATCATTGATGACTATGGCGATCAGGCAAATCTCACCGGTGTAAAAACCGGCGAACCGGATAAGGTACTGAACATTACCATTAAACAAAATAAAAACTATGGTTACTTTGGCCAGGCCAGCTTAGGAGGGGGCCGTGATGCCATTCCCGGTGTCTCAAGCGATAAGGAGAGCAACAGGTATGTGGCTTCGGCCAATGTGTTTAGCTTTAACGGCAACAGGCAGCTTGCCTTTTTAGGTAACCTTAACAATACCAATACCAATCTGTTTAGCTTTGGGGGTGGTGGTCCAAGAGGCGGCGGACCGGGTGGGCCTCCGGGAGGCAATAGCAGCTCATCGAACGGCATCACTACAGCACGTTCATTCGGGTTTAATTATCGCGATAGCTGGGGCAAGAAGATTACCGCTTATGGTAGTTACAGCTTTGCCGATAATTCGGTGAACACCATCAGCAGTACCATTCAAAATAATCTTTCATCAACCAACCCGAGCACCAATACGCAAACCAATAACCAGCAGGACGAAAAGCTGAACCACCGGGTTAACTTCAACATTGAGTATAAACCCGATACCGTAAACTATATAAAGATCACCCCAACATATGCCTACGCCAGCACCAACACCACATCTGATGCAACCAGCTTGCTGCTCCGGAATTCGGAAACGGTATCAAACTACAGCCTCGCCAACCTTAGTAAATCAACCGAGCCCAATTATGGTGTTAATGTATTGTTTAACCACAAGCTTAATAGTCATGGGCGCAACTTCAGTATAAATGTCGGCGCAGGGAGTTATACCATTAACAAATATCAAAATCCGGTTTATACCTATATTGATGGCGCCCGTAATGCCCCTCTTAACCAGTTCATCAATACCGATAGCCGTACGGATAGCCTTGGGACTACCGTATCGTACATGGAACCGATAAGTAAAAAGGGCTACATGGAATTGAACTATGCCTACCACTACGCCTATACCACTGCCGATAAAGCTACCGACACCCTGGCCGGTGATGGAAATATAAACAGGTATGATTTGTTGAGCAATAACTATAATTCAACCTTCGTTACCAACCGGTTCGGGCTTAACTATCGTTTTATCGATAAAAAATACAATTACACTTTAGGTATTGTGGCCCAGCCAACGCTGTTAAGAGGATCGTCGATAGTTGATGGTACACCGTTTACAACCAATAACAATACATTTAACTGGGCACCTACTGCAAGGTTCATTTATAACTTTTCGCGTAGCCAATCGCTTAGTTTAAATTATAACGGCAGCAGCAATCAGCCTACTTATACAGAATTGCAACCTGTTACAGATTTCAGCAATGCATCATACCCGGTACAGGGTAACCCCGATCTGAAACCGGAGTTTAATAATACACTTTCGTTAAAATACAATAAGTTCAATTTTGAAAGCGGCAACGTATTTTTTAGTAACCTGTCGTTCATTAAAACTGATAATAAAATAGTAGCCAATACCATTACCTATCCTAAAACCTATACGCCCAACAGCAAACTGGCCGGAAGTATTTTAACCCAGTATTTGAATGCCGATGGCTATTACTCGGCACAAGGATTTTATGTGTTTGCTAAGCCATGGCAAAAAAGAAAATATAATCTGTTCATGATAGGTAACATTTCATACAATAACAACGTCTCATATATAAGTAATGTGGATTCCGCTACCTATAACATGACAACCGAGAAAAATATCGCCAAAAACCTGGTGTTATCTCAAGGCGCACGCTTTAGGGTAAGCATTACCGATGTTATTGATGCCGAAGCAAGTACTACTTATAGCGTTAATACCTCAAGCAACTCCATCAAACAGGCAAACGTTAACAGCAATTTCCAAACCCTTAACCTGGGCGTTAATGGCAAAAGCTATTTTAAAGACTGGACATTGAGTTATGATTATTCAAAAATGATCTATTACGGCTATACCGGTGCTACTAATCCTAATATATTGAATACCTATGTAGAACGCCGGTTTTTGAAGGGCAATGCAGGCACCCTGCGCTTTTCGGTCATGGATGTGTTTAACGAAAACACCGGTTATACAACCACTCAGAACGGCAGCTATATCACTCAAACCAACAGTAACCGTTTGGGGCGTTACTATCTGCTAACTTTTACGCTTAAGCTGCAGAAATTTGCCGGCAAAAGGCCAACTATGGAACGTGGCGGACCAGGTGGTCCACCTCAGGGCGGCGGTCCCGGCGGACCGCCACCGTTTTAATGAACGGCAAGGTTCATAAAATATTAAAAACCTTCCCATCCCTGAGAAAGATGGAGAGTTCAGATCAAAACATGATGATCTGAGATTTAGTTGATGTTATCATAAGATAACTGCAGGGCGTTCCGAGGTGAGATACGGGACGCCCCTTTTTTATTAATTATACGTTAATGAACTTATTAAGGTTTTGATTTTTCCGTTAAACTCACTTATTATTTAATCAATCTGTATATCAATCCAATAACCGTGAGGTATTATTCTCGTTTTTATTATTATTTAATTAAGCTACACAAACCAAGATTAAACTTTTATGTATTGATTTACCCGGGCCGTTTTTGCGGGGCTTCGCAGCTCGAATATTTTGTTAATTTAGCTCCTCATAAAAAATAAGCTTTTTTTACAGTTTTTATCTACATTTAGCCCGTTGTTTGTAAATAAAACTGAATGAAGCCGCTTTTACTTAAAGTTTCTGCCGATCCTGCGCATTCCTTTAGCGTAAGGCATGATGTATCACCGGATATCAATAACCGCTGGCATTGCCATCCAGAACTAGAACTGATTTATTTCGCAAGTGGCGGCGGAACGCAATTTATAGGCGATAGTATTAAACAGTTTGAAGCCGGCGATATGGTTCTGGTTGGCTCAAACCTGCCACATTACTGGCGCTTTGATGATGTACATTTTGGCAGCGGTGCAGAGCATATTCCGGTAGATACCGTTGTAGTACATTTTTGCGAAAACTTTTGGGGCGATCAGTTTCTTCAGCTCCCGGAAAATAAGCTGATCAAGGTATTGCTTGAACGCTCTAAACGTGGATTGCAGATAACAGGCGAAACAAAAAAGCAGGTTGCCAACACTTTAGCCACTATGCTCAACACAGATGGGGCAGAAAGGATCATTATGCTACTCAAAGCATTGAATACGATAGCAGGCAGTTCGCCGCTTAATTATTTAACTTCTATAGGTTTTAAGTACGATCATAATGAATCGGAAAGCGATAGGCTCAATAACATTTATGAGTACTCGGTACGTAATTTCCGTAAAAAGATCTACCTGGAAGAAATAGCAGATATAGCTGGCGTAAGCGCTAACTCTTTTTGCCGATACTTTAAATCAAAAACCCGTAAAACCTACTCGCAGTTTGTAATCGAGATAAAAGTAGGTTACGCTTGCAAGCTCCTGATTGAAAACAAGCTCAACATTAAACAGCTTTGTTACGATAGTGGGTTCAATAATTTCTCCACTTTTCACAAGCATTTTAAACAGGTAACAGGTAAAAGCCCACTCATGTACCAAAAGGAGTTTACGAAGAAAACATAATTTTTTGCTATCCCCGAGTGGTTTTAATTGTATTGAAAATAACTCGGGATGGGCTGACCTTTAGAAAAAAGGCAGTTCATGACAGGGCAGCAGTCCCTTCAATATCCTTTTCCATAAGGATGAAAATAATTCTATTATCCTATCCTGGGAATAATTTTTTAAATTCACGGTGATATATCTCTCGTTTTGCGCACTTATTATTAAACGCATTGATCATGGCACATGAGATAGTTTTTGATAAACCGGCCGCCCAAAGGGAACAACTCATTACGGAGCTTTACCAAAGCGCTTTCCCAACAGTGGCTAAATATATAAGCAAGATGGGTGGTTCCTTTGACGACGCAAAAGATATTTTTCAGGATGCCCTTGTTATTTATTATGAAAAGGCGGTGAACAGTGATCTGTCCCTGCATAACGGTGAAAAGGCTTATCTGCTGGGTATTGCCAAACATCTTTGGTTCAAAAAGTTTAAGGGTGACCGCAATAACCTGCCGCTCGATAATTGCACCGAAGATTTTGATGTTACAGATGAAACTGAAGATCAGCCATCGTCAGTTAAACTAATGAGATACCTGGAAACGGCCGGTAAAAAATGCATGGAGTTGCTAAGCGCTTTTTATTATCATAAACTACCCATGAAGGAGCTTGCGGATTTGTTTGGTTACGCGGGCGAGCGGTCTGCTACTGCGCAGAAGTATAAATGCATTGAAAAGGTAAGGGAAACAGTTAAAGAACAATCACTGGCTTATGAGGACTTCATTGAATGAGATCAAAGAAATTGACGATCATGTGCTTGGGCAAACCGCGCCTGATGATGCACTGTTGTTCGAGGCCAAACGGATCATCAATCCAAGCCTTAAGTATAAGGTGATGTGGCATAAACAAACTCTGACCCTGGTGCAGCAATATGGCCGTAACAGCCTTAAGGCCGAAATTGAAACCGTACATCAAAAGCTATTCAGCTTGCCTGAGCATGCGGGTTTCAGGCAAAAGGTCATGCGTTTGTTCGGTAAACGCTAAACATCAAATTTTATGAATATCAATCAAAACGAGTTCCGCAAATATGCGGTGGGGCATCGCCGTGTCCGAAGTTTACATGTCGACAGGTTTATTGCGCAGGTGAATA
The DNA here is from genome assembly GCF_050632265.1 of Mucilaginibacter sp. P19. NCBI lineage: Bacteria > Pseudomonadati > Bacteroidota > Sphingobacteriia > Sphingobacteriales > Sphingobacteriaceae > Mucilaginibacter > Mucilaginibacter sp. P19. The sequence goes on along the minus strand of NZ_CP192586.1, from coordinate 4,793,081 downwards.
ACAGCCAATTAAGGATGGGTATGACGCCCTATATTATGGAAGAACGACAGCTCAATATCTCGCAAATGGATGTTTTTTCGAGGCTGATGATGGATAGGATTATTTTCCTGGGCACTGCGATAGATGAGCAGGTGGCTAATATCATCCAGGCGCAATTGCTGTTCCTGCAATCGGCCGATGCTAAAAAGGATATCCAGATCTATATCAATTCACCGGGCGGTTCAGTATATGCCGGACTGGGAATTTATGACACCATGCAGTTTATATCGCCTGATGTAGCTACCATCTGTACTGGTATGGCTGCCTCAATGGCTTCGACATTACTTTGCGCCGGTGCCAACGGCAAACGGGCTGCGTTGCCGCATTCACGCGTTATGCTGCACCAGCCATCAGGTGGAGCGCAGGGGCAGGAATCGGACATTGAAATTGCTGCCAGACAGATCTCTAAAATGAAGAGAGAGCTGTACGAGATCACAGCCAAACACAGCGGGCAAAGCTACGACAGGGTTTATGAAGTATCCGACAGGGATTACTGGATGATAGCTAAAGAAGCGAAAGCTTTTGGGATGATAGACGAGGTTTTGGGAGCTAAGGAGGACTGATTAGCATATTGAAGACTTACGAAGTAATTAAACTTCGTAAGTCTGGTTATTTAGATCACTTATTCAACGCATCTACCTTATCAAAAAACTCATTTTGCAATTTGATGGTACTGGTATCGGCCTTAATTGCTTTGAGCGCTTGTACAAAGCTGGCTATTTCATGCTCTGCTATAAATTTGCCAAATTCGGGTGTAGCTTTAGCACCTTCACCGGCATAGTGGTTAGGGTAAGCGGCATACCACCATATAGGTGTATAAATATTAGCCAGGTTTAAACGGTGCTGATTATCGCCCGATTGTGATGCCGCCCTGTCCATCTTCATCAGATCTGGGCGATAGTAAAGCATCGACGCGGTTTCACTTTCGCCGGCATCTGATCACCTTCAATAGCTGATTTATGCATTTTGCGGTATTGATCTGTGTATTCCTTATCTGCACCATGCGGGTTATAAAAATATACTGCATAGCTGTGACGTTTGTTGAGCAGAGATTGCATAAAGAACTGGATAAACTCGGGATTGCCGCCATGGCCGTTCAGTATTACTATTTTATCAAACCCGTTTCGCGCAATTTCATCACAGGTAGCTTCCAGTAAATCCCAGATCACTTTGCTTGGCAGGGCAAATGTTCCGGGCTGATGGCGGGCCTCATTGATCTGTCCATAAAAATAATCGGGAAATACAACAGCATATTCCGACTTAACAGCATGGGCAGCCCACTCACGTACGTGGATCAGGTCGGTTCCCAAAGGGGAATGGGGGCCGTGTTTTTCCAGGATCCCAATGGGCAGGATACAAGTTTTCGACGATTTTGCGAGCGCAGCAGGAAAATCTGAGGCAACAAGCTCGTCCCAGCGGGCAGGTATTTGCTGGGCAAAGGAATATGCAGAAAGCAGTAGCGCTGCAAACAGTAATAAATAAGTTTTCATAAATTATAGGTTTAATAACAGGGTATAGCAAACTGTATTTGAACTGAAATTTACGAACTTAAAATATTGTTTTTCAACAGGTAATTTAAAAATTACAATGAAGAGGTTAATGGATATTGGGCAATGAGTAGCAGAAAATAGCCCCTTTTTCCTTGTTGTTTTCAACCCAGATCCGGCCATTCATTTTTTCGGTAAAATCTTTACAGATCATGAGCGCTACGCCCGCGCCTTTTTCCTTTTCGTTACTGTACTGCATGTTGGCTTTAAAATTAAAGAGCAACTTCAGCTTATCGGGCGAAATACCTTTTCCCTCGTCCTGTACACAAACAGTTACATCGTTGTTATCGCTTGATGCACCTATAGTAATGGTTGAATTATCTGGCGAAAACTTAATGGCGTTATGTATAAAATTGCGGTGGATAAACTGTACCAACTCTTTGTCGGCGTGAATAACAATGGCCGGATCCACTTTGATTACGAACCTAAGCCCGCGGTCTTTACCCATTAAATAAAATGGTTGTATTGCCTCATCTATCAGGTCCTTTAAAGGCAGTGGAACAGCTTTGTAATTAAAGCCCGACAATTGCTGTTTGATCCATTGCAATATGTTTTCAAAAATCTCCAGCGAAATATTTGAAGAATGCTCCATGGTATCTACCAATTCCATCAATTCTTCCCGTGTAAAAGTATCGGCGTCTTTAAGTACTGTTGCCAGTGTTTTGAGTGCGCCTATTGGCTGCCTGAAATCATGCGCAAGAATAGATACCAGCCGGTTGTTGAATTCATGATCTATTTGCAGTTTTTCGTTTCGTAGCTGTACGGTGTGATTAAGCTCTTCCAATGTTTGGCCATGCTTTTTCTTCAGGTTGTAAAGGCGGTAAGTAAATATTACGGTAATGGCGGTTATCACAAATAAAACACCAAGTACAATCGCAAGCACCTGCCTGTTTTGGCTCCGGATGGTTATAGCTTCCAGTTCCTGGTCTTTCAGGGCATAATCAATATAATCAAAGCCTGTTGTATTAGTGTACTTCTCCTCGTCGTCATATAGTTTCAGCAATTTTGAACTGTAGCGCTGTACTTCGGGCAGATTATTTTGAGCAATATAAATATCATATAATTTTTTCCCGAAGATTTTTTCATAATAGTGATAGCCGCTTTTTTCGGCAATAGAAAGTCCCTGTTTGTAGTAATCAATAGCTTGGGGAACATTATTTTCGAGGTACAAATCGCCAAGGTTCATGACTATATCAAGGCTCAGGTAATAAAGCTCCATGGCTAAACCATTATCTACTGCTTTTTGTAAAACCGCCACACCTTGTTCACGGTTATTGCTTTGAAGGTATAGCAATCCCTGTACCTGGTCTGCTTCAACGAGCATACGTTTATCTTTATACCTTGTGCCAATTTCGCGTGCTTTATCAAGGTAGATTTCAACCGAATCTTTGGGGATTTGCCCGGGGTATAAGAGGAGGTAATTGCACAGCACCAACGCCACGATAGAGTCGCGCTGCAGGGTTTTACCAATGTTTAATGCCCGCTTAAAAAGTTTATCGCTTTTTTATCTTCCTTGTTCTCGTTAAACACAAGGCCAATATTCATTAACCCCTGTACAACGTTTGAGGTATCATTTAATTCTTTGTACAGGTTATAAGCCTCGTTATAATAGCGTAGTGAAAGCTGCAGATTTCCTTTAAGATCATAAACAATGCCTATAACATTTAGTGCATCGGCCTTTCCGGCCTTATAGCCAAGCCGCTCAGCTATAGTTCTGGCCTTTTTAGCATAATTGAAAGCACTGTCGATATTTTGCTCATACATAAGCATCCCCAGCCTGTTAAGCGTATTTACATACTGTATGCTATCATGAGTTAAGGGCAAGTCTTTTTTTAGTTTATTAACCTCCCTGAATTGGCCGAAACATTCAGATACAGCAAGCAACAGTAATACTAAAAGGCTTACGTTTTTTTTCATTAATTAATATTTGCAAAACGGGCTAACGGTTCATGATATAGCCTAAAGCTATTATACGGATAAAAAGCTGTATGGTTGAAGAATGTTAAATAAAAAAGGCTCAGGTACAGTTAGTTTTACTGTTATTCAAAAATATTAAACCTTCTGCAGGTAATACCGGATAATGGCTCAAATAAAAAATGATTCAAAGAACTGTTATAGCGAATCGGGATTAGGAATAAAGTTCATAAATGCCTGAAACTTGGCATAATAGTTTTGCATGTTTAACTGGTAATAATAAGCACCGCGTTTTGAGCCTGCTTTATCCTTATCGGCCAGTTTAATGAGTAAACCGGTTGCCAGCACCCTTTTACTGAAATTGCGTTTATCAATAGTGGTATTAAACACGCTTTCGTAAAGAGTTTGCAATTGCGGGATGGTAAACTTAGTGGGCAAAAGCTCAAACAGGATAGGGTGCATAGCTGCTTTGTAGCGGATGCGTTTGCGGGCCTGCTCAACCATTTCCTGTTGGTCAAATATCAATTTAGGGGCACGTTTAAGCTGAAACCACTCGGCATGGTAATCATCACTGATCTGGGCTTCATATTTATGGATATCAACCAGTGCAAAGTATGCTACAGATACTGTACGCTCAATAGGGTCGCGCTGGGGTTGCCCAAAAGTATATAATTGTTCAAGGTACACGCCCTCCAAGCCGGTTAATTGCTTTAAAATGCGGTTGGCACTTTGATCAAGACTTTCATCTGGCTGAACAAAGCCACCCATCAGGCTCCAGTTTCCCTTTTCGGGTTGAAAGCCTCTTTTTATCAGTAGGATCTTTAAAACTTCGCCATCAAAGCCAAAAATGATACAATCAACAGCTAATAATAACCTTGTTTGCTTGGAGTACTTGAGCATTTATAAACAGTAATAATTTTATGGTAAAAACAAATATAGAATAACATTCGATATAAGCTTGCAAATTTGCTGTGTTACACCCGTTAAAAAAGCATTAATTTACAATTGTTAATCAAATGTGTAAATTAATTGTGCTTTTTACAATAATAATTAACACTTATTCATTATTTATTCGCCCCATGCCGATATTACCAGCATGCGGTTGCCGCCGTGGTTACGATGCTCGCACAAATAAATTCCCTGCCACATTCCTAAAGCCAGTCTTCCATTGCGGATAGGAATAGTTACTGAACTGCCCAGCATCGCAGCTTTCAGGTGGGCAGGCATATCATCAGGACCTTCATCATCGTGTAAATAATCCGGGTCGTTTTCGGGTACGGTTTTACTGAAATACATTTCAAAATCCTGCCTTACGGTTGGGTCGGCATTTTCATTAATGGTTAATGATGCCGAAGTATGTTGGATAAATACCTGGCAAATACCGGTTTTTAACTCGTGTATTTGAGGTAGGGCATTAATTACTTCGGCCGTGATGAGATGAAAACCTCTTTTGCGCTCCCTAAGCTGAAGGATTTGCTGAAATATTTTCATAAACAGTTTGCTTTATAACAGTGTTGCAAACATATCTATAAAGATTGTTCCGTTTTGTTTTGAATGGCGTGCCAATTAAAAATTGTTTGCAGGTTTACATTACTTATGCAGCAATGGCCGGATTAAGATCATCGCTTTGAACTGCGAACAAGCGATCAATGAAAGCTTTTATCTTTTCGATGAAACTTTTCCTGACCGGTTTTTCAACCATTTGAATTTGATTATCGTCCGGAAGCTTTGGAGTATCGGCGTCCTGCATTTCCTCCAAAACAATTTCACGGATCTCAGGGTCACGGTTTACGATCTCATCCAATTCGGTGAGCTCGTTAAAGGTGGCTGTACCGTTTTTTTGCCGCTTAATAAGTATTTCAAAACGGTCCTGGTTGAAAGTACGCCTTTCCAGTTGCTTGCCGTGTCTCATGATATATACAGTAATCTTTATTAAGAACTCAAATTAAGTGCCATGTATTTATAGTATTGTTAGTCAATTAATTACATTTGTTTTCAATCCAGTAATGTGCATCGTTATAATACATTTATTGTTCGTTTTCGCGCAGGGGTATCTATTATTTAGATAGGTTTTGATGAACAGTATTGGTACTTTTAATGTAACTATCTATTAGTTATGAATTGGTGGCCATATGAAAAATTTTCCATTATAAGTCCGCTCAACCCCGAAGAGGTAAGATTAAGATTGACAGAACAAGTAAGCCCTGCTTTCACAGGAAGTTTCTTTGAACAATTAACCAACAGGTATCCCACTCCTTTTAAAGGGTATGTAAATATTAGTGAGTTTAAAATTGAACCCGTAGTTGTTGGTAGGAATTCGTTTATACCTTTTATAAAGGGGCGCGTGGAGTTTGCGGAAACGGGAAGTTGTCTTTATATAACCATGGCTATGCACCAGGAAATAGAATATATTATCATTGGAATGGCTGCTTTTTTAATGGTCGCGGGTTTTGGCGGTTGGATACATTCTTCAATGTCTGATAGGTTTGATCCCTTATCAATAACTCCATTTGGTATGTTGGTATTCATTTATCTTATTATGATATATGGCTTCAACTCGGAAAGTAATAGCTGTAAATCTTTTTTATTAGAATTATTAGAAGGAGATTATGAGCGATAGCACTACCACAAAACAAATACAGGGCATAGCCCCCTTGCTTCAGGTTTTTGATATGCCCGTGGCCTTAGGATTTTACCGCGATGTGCTGGGTTTTGAAATAGTGCAGGCATCTGGCGAAGGAGATGATGTTGATTGGGTTTTATTGAAACTTAATGGTATAGAACTAATGCTCAACACCGCGTACGAAAAGCCCAACCGCCCTGCCGAACCCGATGAGCAACGCACAGCAGCGCATACTGATACCTCACTTTATTTCGGTCACCCGGATATTGATATGCTATATAGCTATTTATTAAGTAAGGGCATGCACCTTAAACAACCTCAAATTACAGGTTATGGCTGGAAAGCCATTTATCTGCTTGATCCGGATGGATATCAGTTGTGCTTCCACTGGTCTGTACCATAATATTATAACCGCTCATAGTGAGATTCCGGCCCGTCTGCTGCAAGGGGAACTGTTCCGTAGAAAGTGAGTATTTTACCTTCTATCCTGAAAAATGTGATGCTTTTGCTGGAGGTATCTTTGTCATACATGATCTGCTCATGTGCATTGTCATATTTACGGGTACGGTAAGTGCCGCTGTTTATCAGGGTGTCTTTTTTAAATCGTTTGTAGGTACTGGCGGTAAAAACAATAATGTTGCCGTTGCCTGCCTTTATCGAATTAAGATCTTTGGGAGGCTCGCAGTAACAACTGGTGCCGCGGTACTCCCACCTGCCAATCAACTGATCATTATTAGGGGTATTGTCTTTTTTACAGCCTGATAAAACGGCGAGTATGCCAAATAAAAACAGCTTTTTCATAGCATAAGGTTTATAATACTTTACGTTAATACCAGGCAAAACGCTACAAGTTAACTTTGTTAGTAACACTTTCAATACACAATTTGCAGGCATCAATTAATTGATAACTTTGGTGTAAACCAATGTATTTCCTATAAAATTTATGAAGCAGCATAACTTATCAAGGCGCAGGTTTATTGGCAGCAGCGCACTTGCCGCAGCGGGGCTTTTAGCATTTTCAAAATCATCATTTGCGGGCGTGATTTCAGGTAGGGTTGATAAACCCAACTCGCTTATCAATGGCGTACAAATAGGCGTGATCACCTACTCATTCAGGAGCATGCCTAGCACAATTGAAGATTTACTGAGGTACTGTATCGACTGTAATATTAACGCCATTGAACTGATGGGCGATGCCGCCGAAATGTACGCCGGTGCCCCTAAACATGAAGCTGGCGAAGACTGGGCTGCATTTGGGAAAAAGATGGCCGAATGGCGCGTCTCCGCGCCAATGGATAAATTTAAGGAGATCAGGAAGATGTACCATGATGCCGGTGTCAATATTTATGCCTGGAAACCCAATGCCCTCGGTACTAAAAACAGCGATGCCGAAATTGATTATGCCTTTAATGCAGGGAAAGCTTTGGGTGTAAATCATGTAACTGTTGAGTTGCCTGATGAGGTTCAAACCAAACGCCTTGGTGATATAGCCGCCAAACATAAAATGATGGTTGGCTACCATGCCCACACCCAGGCCACGCCAACCCTTTGGGACGCGGCCCTGGCCCAGTCAAAGCATAACGGAATTAATTTGGATATCGGCCATTATGTGGCAGGTACCAGCAGCAGCCCCGTTCCCTTTATTGAAAAATATCATGACCGTATAACCAGTATGCACATCAAAGACCGTAAGTTTCATGACGGTCCCAATCAGCCCTGGGGGCAGGGCGATACCCCGATAAAAGAGGTGCTGCAACTCCTTAAAAATAACCATTATAAATTCCCGGCCACTATTGAGCTGGAGTACAAGATACCTGAAGGATCAGATGCGGTAAAGGAGGTGAAAATTTGCCGGCAGTTTGCTGCTGATGCACTGGCATAAAGTATTGTATTAGTTTATTCGTGATACGAATGCCTCTTATTTGTAAATTTATATTTATTTGAATATAGATATGGATAACTCATGTAAACTAAAGTTGGAATGGATTCCTGCCGCCTATAGCAGAGTAACAGACCATAGTTTTAACGATACATCGGCTGATAAGCTTAAACAAAAGCAACCTGCAAACGGGATTTATGAAAGCGGCAGAGGGTTTACAAAGCACAAGGTTTACCGGCGGAAACCATAAGAAGTTGCTTTGCTGATGTTCGGCATATAAGCCTATCTTTATCAAATGGAATCTAAAATATTTTCATACAAGGCAGATGGTATTATACTTACCCCGGTTGACGATCAGTTAAGTATCAGCCCCGTATTTGATCGCAAAGAATTGCTGAGCAAACTGAAGGACCTTTTTCACGATGATGACTATAAAGTTGATGACCGTACCCTCGATTATAAAATTAAGGATGGTCAGCTTTACATTGAAGGCGTAGTAACGAAACAGGTTCCGGCAAAATCGATAGGATTTATGGGCGGAAAGTAATTAACTGCAATACCCCGGCCTTATTTTTTTGCTTGTCTTTTTTGGGGATCAATTAATGGCGTTTCTTTCCTAAACCCGTTTAATCAAGCCTGTTTACTCTGTAATTTAATGCTGCAGTTGTACCTCCGGTTACATCAATGGTAACGCCTGTAATCTGGCCAGCCAGATCCGATGCCAGAAAAACCGCTGTATTGGCAATATCGGCCATTAAGGGTAGTTTTTTGAGCATGGTATCAGCTTCCATTTTTTAAGGATAGGGTCCATAACATCGGGCATGGTGTCAATTGCGGTTTTAAACACGCGCGAATCGGGCGAGCCTCCCGATCGGATATTAACCACCCGGATGCCGTAAGCACCCAATTCGGATGCCAGTGTGCGCGAAAAACTTTCAACACCGCTGCAAGCAGGGCCAAAGCCACCTGTGTGAGGATAGCCTATACCTCCTGGCGTAGCTGTAAGCGATAAAATTACCCCCGATTTTTGTTTCATCATCATCTTGCCAGCTGCAATGGCCGTCATGAAACGGGTTTGCATCGTAAGCGTAATCGGCTTTACAAAATCTTCGGCCGATATTTCGATAAGCGGTACGTTCTGCACCACATCAACTCCAACGGCGTTAAATGAGATATCAATCGTCCCTGCGCTGCTTACCACTTGCTGTAAATGCCGATCAATTGCTTTTTCGTCAAATGCATCTACAATTGCTATTTCAGCCAATCCCCCTGAAGAAATAATTTCATCGGATATCTTTTTAATTGACCTGGGGTTAGGCCCGGTTAAAAATACGCGCGCGCCGGCGCCGGCCAGTGCCTTTGCAACTGCACCGCCTAATGAACCGCCTGCACCGTAAATTACCGCGTTTCTATTTTGAAGCATCATGATGGTAGTTTTATTTAAAGTTAGTTTTAAAAACACCGGCTACATAACAAAACTAATTGTAAATGATGTTTGAGGGAAGGGGAAAAGATGACAATTACGGAGGGAGCGGGACAAGAAAAGGAATATGCCAAATTAAATACGAATGAACTTACCAGGTAAATTTAAGACCCAATAGAGGCTATTGAGCTATATTCTTTACTTGATAAGGTTAAATTGTGTTTGATTGCCTGCCACATTAACATTCGCTAAAGGGAATCTGATGGCAATTAGCAAACAAACGTAAACGGCTTATTTATAAGCCTCAGACCATTTTGATAATATACAGTTGCTTAATCTTAAGCTCCCGCCTTTTTTCTGATCCTTAACAAGCCATTGGCAGTAGTGGCGTAAATAACGCCTTTTGAATCCTGAACTATCTGGTAAATAGTAAAACCAGGGAGCGGCGAATTGTTGTTGTGGTAATTTTCCCACCCATTATTCAGGTCAAACCTGGCAATGCCCGATCTCGTCTGTACCCAGCCACAAAACATGCTCAAACTTATCATACAACATGGTATTAACATGGTTAGCAGGCATGCCCGAGTTTTTATCATTATAATGCAGCCAGTTACCATTAAACTTTAGTACGGCTATACCTTCTTTATCACTATCATTTTCACCAGTTTGTTTATTACAATCAACCAGTGAGAAGTAAACATTTCCTTTTTCATCCTCCACCGCGCCCGAAATACTGGCATTTTTCAGCGGAGTGTTGTTAAGGCTGTTAAATGAGGTGATAACGCTTTTATCAATCATGATGGTTCCTTTTGACGTACCAATCCAAAGCCGTTTCTGACTATCTACATAAGCAAAAAGTACATTGCTTGAGGGCATTTCAGGCATCGATTTTTTGTTTATCACTACCACTTTATCTTTCCTTTTTACAACAAGACCGTTTTGAGTGGTGAAAAGTAATTCGCCATTGCGGCTGTTCAGCACCTGGTTAACCCCACCTGCCAAAAACTGCTTAAAATCAAATAACTGCCAGCCACCGCTGCCGTACATAAATATTTTATTATCGTAATAAACCCATTTATTATTATCTCGGTCGATGGTTACTTCCTTTATGTTAGCATCTGACGGGAATGGCGAATTATATTCATTAACCGGGATAAATGTTGTTCCCTCAAAGCGGGTCATCCCTTTTTCCGTAGCATACCATAACAGATCTGATTGATCCATAGCGGCTGATTTGCCGATGTTATCAACCAGGGGCGAGTTATATTTTGTCCATACCGTAAAGTCGTAGTTTTTTAATGATGGATTGGCGTAGGTGAAAGTTTTATTGTAGATGGTTGGATCGCCGGGTGGTTTCATTTCGGCAAGATCCAGCCTTTGTACCTGGCCGTAAACGCCGCCACTTATAAAGCGAAAGATCACATTTACAGATGAGGCTACCGGTTTGCCATCTACCTTGGCCGGCTTCCAGATGCAACCGTTCAGATAGGTAATCAACTCGTTGGTGAGCGCGCTTTTGCTCGCATCATTATGGCTAAGCACGCAGCTAAAACCCCGCTCATCCACCAAAACCTGGAACGTTATGGAACCGGTAGCTTCTTTTAGCAGGTAACGGTTATTGATCCTCGCAGAAACAAAATCAATGGCAAGCTGATCGCAGCTGGCCTTTGTATCGCCGCAATCCATGCAATAATTGGTGATATTACACATCTCTACCTTTTGCAAAAAAAGATTTTGTGCAAACAGGGCCGATGGTAAAATGAAGATAAACAGGCAGATAAATAAAACTCTGCGGATTTTAGTTGGGGATAACAATGCCAGCATTACGCTTATAAATAAAAGAAAGCAAACCCGAAACTCCAAGCGAATGATAGTTAAATAATGTTAAACAAAGATACAAATCCTAAATGAGGATAATATGAAGCCTTTTGCATTTGACTTATATTTCTGTTAAACCTATTTAAAGCTCCTTTAGGTTCCTTTTTGTCCGCTTCGGCAGCAAATTGATACGGCACTTATGCCTATTAATTATCTTTGAGTAATATGCCGTCTCCATTACCAATTAAAAGCCTTGTCCGGCTCAACTGGCTGCTTGTATTCACTTTTACCGCGATCATATCGCTGTACTTTATTTTTTTGCTGGACGAGAGATTCCTATATAAAGTGTTTTATATGGGTATGACTGCGTTAGGAATAGGTTTGGTAGCATTTGTAAATGTCAGGATCCTGATTTTATTGGCCCGGAAGCACGGCGTCAGGGGAAAAGCACTTAAGCGGTACCGTTATTTTTTTACATATGCTGCCAGCGCCACTATATACCTGATGCTGGCGCCTGCGTTTGATTATTTTGAACATAAAAGTAAATCATTCCCTTTTCCGTTTTTCCTGGTCATTTTCTTTATTTCCGGTATCCTTGTAAATACAATGATTATCCTGTTGCAGGACTTTGTGATCCTGCAGGCCGATAAATCCCATGCCGATCTTGAGCTTTCCCAGATAAAAGCCGCTCATGCCGAGGCTACAAACCTTCTTTTAAAACAACAGATCCACCCTCACTTCCTGTTTAACGCACTTAACACACTCAAAGCACTGTACCACAAAGATCCTGTTGCGGGCGATAATTATATTGTTCACCTGGCTAATTTTCTCCGGGCCTCGGTTTATAATCATGCCGCAAAAACTTCGAGCCTTGCGGATGAGCTGGCACTACTGCTCGACTATCTGGAGATGCAAAAGATCAGGTTTGGTTCGGCATTAAATTGCGTTATTGATTTGCCCATTGATATTTTAAACGACCGCTACCTGCCGTCTTTTTCATTACAACCGCTTCTTGAAAACGCGCTTAAACATAATGAGCTAACCCAACAGTCGCCGCTTGTGGTAAAAATCTTTTGTTCGGAAGACAGGATAGTGGTATCCAATACCCTTAAAAAGAAAAATCTTAATGTAACTTCAACTCATCATGGTCTGGCCAACCTTGCCGAGCGGTATAGCCTGTTATCAGGTGATGAAGTTATTATCAGCGAAAATAAAGACACATTTTCTGTAAGCATCAGATTATTGAATAATGAATATAGCGATCATAGAGGATGAGCCGTTAGTTGCCGATGACCTTGAACTAAGTATAAAACAACTGATTAGCGAGCCGGTAACCGTAGTACAGCTTCATTCTGTAAAGGAAGCCGTTACCTATTTTTCGGGAAGTAATAAAGCTGATCTCATATTCAGTGATATTCAACTGGGCGACGGGTTAAGTTTCGAAATCTTTGCCACGATATCGATTGACGTCCCTGTGGTTTTTTGTACCGCATACGATGAATATGCGCTGGATGCGTTTAAAGCAAACGGAATAGATTACATATTAAAACCCTTTACAACAAAAACGCTTCAACTGGCACTTGAACGCTATGGGCAGTTGAAAAAAGTATTTCAAACGCATCAGCCACCGCAATATGAGGCGCTTATGGAATTGCTGACTAAAAAAGAAACCACCAGACCTTCTTCTGTATTGGTTTATCACCAGGATAAGATCATCCCGATAAAATTAGATGATATAGCGTTGATCCATCTTTCAAATGAAGTTTCACATTTGGTAACTTTTTCAGGTAAGATATTTTACCCTAACAAAAATTTGGATGAGTTGGAAAAGACATGCGGAAGTTATTTTTTCAGAGCTAACCGCCAGTTTTTGGTGAGCAGGAAGGCTATTGCTGATGTTTCCAGCTTTTTCTCGCGTAAACTTTCTCTCAACCTCAATATCGCATTCAGCGAAAGAATTGTGGTAAGTAAAGGCAAGGCTTCCCAATTTCTTGCATGGCTGGCAAAAGCCTGATAGATCTGTGTACATACATCCTGTTAAATGCTCTACTGGCTTTAAGCTTTGAGCCTTCCGCTTTAAGCTAAATAGCTGTAACGCATCTGCCCATTTTTTCCACTTCCGGTGCCACTTTGCCCGCTTCGGTTACCTTTTCCTTCTATAGGCCACAGCATAAGCTCACTTTTGCGCTATCAATAACAAATGCGCTTTCGGGCAGCAACATTATCTCAAAAATTGAAATTAAAATTTATGAAAAAGCTACTCTTCATTTTAACTTGTTTAATCCTGGTATCAACTAAAGGTTTCAGTCAGGGCATCCTTTCGCGCCTGGAATTTGGGCTTAAAGCAGGCGCCAACTATAGCAATTTTACCAATGCCAGTTTCCCTACCGATCCGTTGGTTGGCTTTCATGCGGGCGCTACTGTTGCATTTAAGTTCACTGATAATTTCCTGGTGCAGGAGGAATTTCTATTTTCATCGCAGGGTGCAAAAATTAAAGGCGGCTCCCTTGGCAATCAAAACCTCAAGCTTTCCTATATTTCGGTTCCCTTTTTATTGAAATACCGTGCTAACTCAGGCTTCTATATCGAGGCTGGTCCGCAGGTAGGTATGAAAGCCAAAGAAGATGTTTCGGGCTTAAGTGCCGGTGATTTTGCTAAAAAACTGGACCTGGCAGCGGCCGGAGGTATTGGATACCAGTCAAAACTGGGCCTTGGTATTGGTGTAAGATATGTTTACGGCCTTTCAAAGGTAGGCAACTTTAATATCTCCAATATCAACAACGATTTTAAAAATAATAACGTTCAGGCCAGTTTGTTCTATGTGTTTTAAACAGCTAAGAGATATTAGCATTGAGCTTTGTGCTTTGTGCTTTCAGCTTTTTATTTAAGCTTAAGAGCCTGGTATGAAAATGCCGGGCTTTTTTTACTTTTGCACCATGAGCTACGAAGAATTGAGTGAATACTTTACTAATGTTACATTACCCCAGGAATTAAGGTTAGATCGCGCTACAACTCAGCTCCATGTTGCCGATTTTGTTAAGCAATTATTGAAAAACATGAAAAACTATCCTGATAATTGGCGTCACCAATACCAGTTAATGAGGATCAAGAATGCCCTCGAAAATCCATATAACGGCCCGGAAATTCCGAGGTTTTAAATATCCGGCTTAAGAAAACAGGTCATTTTCGCCTAAATAACTCCTGATCATTTTTAAAATGGGTTCGCCTAAGTCTGTTGCTTTTGCATCACCGAAACTTTTTAACTGTGAAAGCTGGTTTAATGACCGTGGTAGCTTAGCAGTGATATCGCGCAGCATATTTTCAGACACCAGCGTATGTTCGGGGATTTTACGTTCGAGGCTGGTTTCTTTACGCCAGTTGAGTAATTGCTTGTATAGTTCGGGGTTAGCAATTTCTTTCTCTTTTGGCAGCGCTTTAGGGTTCCAGTTTTTGTATACAGGTTTGTAACTCATCCCGGCCTCCTGTACTGATGATAAAACATCCCTGCCCGATGTGGCAATGGGCAGGCGTACAAATGCCGCCGTTTTTGCTTTCAGATTAACTAATAAATGATTTAAACTGTCGTAAAACTCGGCAGGAGGGTTGGTGTTATTTACAGCGGTGTAAAAACTGTTAATAGCTTCTGAAAAAACATTCAATTTAGGCAGAAAATAGCTGGCAGCGTTTTTGAGTCTGCTTATAAACGGTGCATTGTTCCAGATAAGCTGATCATCAGGTAAAGCGCCCAGTTCCTTCCTGATAAAACGGTCGCCGATGGTTTTAATTTCAGTTTCCCAGTTATGGTCAGTTTTGTTGATGGTTTCGGATAAGGGGCTATTTTTAATCGCGCCGTTTAGCATGATGGCTTTAAGTTGCCTCCATGCACCTGTAAGCATCGAAAAATCAAAGATGTCCTTCATTTCTTCCAGGGCTATTTGCCGGATAGTACTTTCCAGCAGATTTTCATCGGGTATGGAGACAGCTGCATTTTGCATAAAGCTGATGATCTCCGGATCGGTGCGGATATTTTCGGGGCGTACCGGCGATTTCAGGATCATGCCCTCAAGCGAACGGCAACGGCTTAGCGCAACATAAGCTTGCCCGAAAGCAAAGGCGGCGTCGACATCAATAACCGCTTTTTCAAATGTAAGCCCCTGGCTTTTATGTATGGTGATGGCCCAGGCCAGCCTAAGCGGATATTGGCTAAACGAACCGTTATTTTGTTCATTTACTTTTTGCTCATTTTCGGCCAATGCATATTTTACGTTTTGCCAGGTTTCGGGGATCACTTCAAACTCAGAGTCGTCATCAAGAAAAGTTAAACGGATGTTGCCTGGCCCCATAGCAGCGATACGCCCTGTTCGGCCGTTATAATATTGCTTTTTGCCCGAGCTGTCATTTTTAATAAACATTACCTGCGCGCCAACTTTCAACACCAGTTCCTCTTCGGCAGGGTAGACCTCTTTCGGGAAATCGCCGGTTATGGTGGCTTTAAAAGTATGTGCTTCGCCGTCAAGTTCCGTTAAACGCTGCTGGTTAATTTCATTAACCAGTTGGTTATGGGTTGATAGGGTTACATAATCTTTAAGCCAGTTGGCATTCAGATTAGGGTTATAATGCGCATTCAGTTTGTCGAGCATTTCGCTGTCTGCATAGCCGTTCCTGATGCTATTCAATATCTCCACAAACACCGGGTCTTTTTGCCGGTAAACCTGTGTGAGCTCAAAAGTTAGCACCGGGAATTTTTGAAAAGCGAGGCTATCGAAAAAATAAGGGCCTTTATAAAAATTTCTGAGCACCGGCCAGTCCTTTTCATACACTGGGGGCAATTGAAATAGGTCGCCAATCATCAATAACTGAACACCGCCGAAGGGGCGTGTTGATCCTTTAACCTGGCGTAATACGGTATCAATGTAATCAAGGGTATCGGCCCGCACCATACTGATCTCATCAATAATAAGTAGGTCGAGACACTTTAATATGTTTGATTTTTCGAGACTTACCTGCCTGAGCAGGGTGCTGTGATTGTTATGATCGGTTACAGGCACTTGCGGCCCGAAAGGCACCTGGAAAAAGGAATGAATGGTTACGCCACCGGCGTTAATAGCTGCCACTGCGGTAGGAGCTACAACCGCCAGGTTTTTGGTAACGTTTGCCCTGATCCAGCGGAGAAAAGTGGTTTTACCGGTACCTGCCTTACCTGTTAAAAATATCGGCCGGTTAGTATTTTCAATAAATTTAAGGACGAGTTCATGAAAAGGCTCCAACACCATACACTTGCTATATTATCGATTCCCGGATCAGGAAATTATCTTCAAATTTAATAATTAGGTGCGATAGTGCTGAAAACTGTTTGTCAACATATTAGAAAACGACTTTAAATAAAACACACCCAAACGGATAAATTAAGTACTTTCTTTGCCCTTTTCTAAGTGCCTGTTTCTTACACGGACATCAATTACAAACCATAACAGGTGTGGCGATAGGTGTAAATATTTGATTAAAAATGTGTTAAATTTAATTTGCGAAATTTTTAAAAATATTTTGCCAGCACCTGGTGGAAGTTATATATTTGCGGCCACCAACGCGAAAGTAGCTCAGTTGGTAGAGCACGACCTTGCCAAGGTCGGGGTCGCGAGTTCGAATCTCGTCTTTCGCTCTTAAGCCTTTCCCTATTCAGGGAGAGGCTTTTTTTATACTTCTATATCATCTATTCCCCCCAATAAAGTAATAATTGGAGACTGGGCAGAAATTTGAAATGCTTAAATTAACCCAAAGCAATAGCTGCGTTTTTACTGCTTCCAATTGGGTTGAGATCATTTTAGTAAAAGCCTATCTGTAACAATATCAATACAATGAAGATAGATAATGAGGGTTGGCCGAGGCAGCATCATGGCAGGGTTAATTCTTCCCCGGTTCGGGAAAGTTTATATACGCTAATTGAGCTTATGGGCGGGCACAAAGGCTGTTTGCTTGTAAAAATTGCCTCAATATTTCAGGAAAAAGTTTTGCGGTAACTGTACCAGCGGATAACTTTTAATAGCTCATCTTCTGAAATAATATTGTTGCCTGTGGGCTGAAAAACCAGTTCTTTATCCAGTATTGTGGCCCGCAATAGTTGGGACAGAACCCGCACTGGTTTGCGTTTCCGGTTCGAAAACGCAGACGCTACTGCCTGAACCGGGAATTAAGATAACGTCGACCCCATCTATGGAGTTCAGTAAATAATTTTGATCCATGCTATACCTTTTGCAAAAAGTATACCTGTTTAGTAACTATCTCTATCAACGTGGATGACCGAAAAATAAAATATAACCGTCAGCGTCTTCCAATTCAAAGCCGCGCAAGCCATCAGGAGTATTTTGTAGTGGTACAGTGAAACTAGCACCGCGCGATATAAACTCTGCGGCCAGCGTATCCGGCTCAGGTACACTAACATATGCGTCCCACCGGGCATCCGGGGCTTGCTTGTAGTTCGGAAGCGGATCCCCGCTTACAGATTTCGGGAAGATCATTGCCCCATCCCGCTGTACAATAGCAAAAAACGGATCGTGATCTGGCTCCTGGAAAACGGTATCAAAACCGAGTTTCTCCAGATAAAAGGATATTGCCGTTGTGACATTGCGTACAATGAAGAATGGAGCAATGCCGGCTATATGTGGCTGATTCATAAGTTGATTTTACAAGACCGCATGTATAAATATATGAAGCAGGTACTGGATTGGCAATATGTGAAATATGGTTCTCCTTACTGAATAATGTGAACATAAAAATAAGTCTGTCGGATATAAGTCTTACCCGACAGATTTGCATTGTAATGTCCTTTATGGCCCGTTATAAATAATTGTACAACACAGTAATTGTAAAGTGCTTATGATATTAATTTTTGGCTATAGTAGATAGTCTTGCTAATGAGAAGGCGCCGATGGCCATTACAATATCACGCACAGCCACATCTAAATAGTTGCCGCTTGCCAATAAACTAAGTGCGATTAATACTAACCAGGCACTAACAAGATAAGCTCCTTTTTGAGGATTAAAAAGCACTAATATTCCGGCCACAATTTCAATTATGCCAACAATCATCATAAATACATGTTCGCCAAAAGGAAGCATGGCTTTAATTGTTGGATTGAGATAATGTGACCAATCAGTCAATAGGTTGGTGAATTTGTCGGCTCCCGCTACAACAGGCACTAAACCATAAGTAAACTTTAAAAGAGTTTGAGTGTTTTTAGTTTGATCTTCCATGATTATTTTGAATTAATATCCATTAGAGATTGCCTTTGAACAAAGGGTTACAAAGTTTAATTAGAGGTAATCTGTAACCCTTTAGCTTTACAGTGCTCTATTATATAAATCATATTTTATGAACCCACCTGCCGATCATATGACAGATACTTTCAGTGACGAGGAGATTGTAAAACGAGTAGTTAATGGCGAAAAGCATTTGTACGAAAAACTAATGCGCAAATTCAACGAAAGATTGTATAGGATCAGCATGTCCATCATTAACGACGATAAGGAGGCTGAAGACATTATGCAAACGGCCTACCTGAACGCCTATCGCCAGTTGTCTAATTTCAAACATCAATCGAGTTTTAGCACTTGGCTAATCCGGATCCTGATTAACGAGAGCCTGTTGCACAAAAAGAGGAAAGCTCAATTAGAAAAAACACTTACCGAACATATTCGCATTGATCACCAACCTGAAACACCTTTAGATAATCTTATGAACAAAGAATTAAAAGCTATTTTAGAAAAGGCGGTATTAACGCTCCCCGAAAAATACAGGTTGGTATTTGTAATGAGGGAGATACAGGGAATGACCACTAATGAAACAATGGAAGCGCTGGAAATAGGGGAGTCTAATGTTAAAATAAGATTGAACCGGGCCAAAGAAATGTTACGCACCGAGTTAAATAGTTATTGGCAGCCCGGAGAACTTCTGGAATTTAACCTTACTCGTTGTGATGTGATCGTTAATTATGTGATGCATAAAATCAATGCCGGTTGATAATAATGTTACCAGAAATTTTGTTTTTACTATGGTTAATCTTTTAAAAACAAACCGCGATGGGTAACAATCTGGTCTTCGTCGATTTGTTTGCCACTGGCGGAGATAGCAAAGCCGGGATCAGTATATTTGTTTTAAGGAGAGATCACTCTTAATGATCGGCTTCGTTACTTTTAAACGACTTATAAACCGCCCTTCAATTAGTAAACCGCATGAATAAAACAGCATTCGCCCCCAATTTTAAAGCGATGAGATTTGACATGGTCAAATTACTCGTCGTAAGCATATTATGGATTCCGATGGTTTTTATTTCAAACAAATGTTCAGCGCAGGCCACACCCTCACGGGTTTTACTTGCACTTTCAAAAAGCGATCATAATTTGGCGATCATCAACCCGCTGACTTTAAAGGTTATTGCACGCGTGCCCGTGGGTTCCGATCCTCATGAAGTTATTGCCTCAGCCGATGGAAAGACGGCTTATGTTTCCATCTACGGTGGAGGAAGCCTGCACGAGCTGAGCGTAATTGATCTTGTGGCGCAAAAAGCGCTGCCCGCCATTGATACCAAACCATTGATGGGGCCGCATGGACTCACATTTGCAGGAGGAAAAGTTTGGTTCTCGGCCGAAGGCGCTAAAGCTGTTGGCCGCTATGATCCTGCAACCGGCAAATTTGACTGGGCCATGGGAACAGGCCAGGATAGAACGCACATGATCTATGTAACCGATGATGGGAAAAAGGTGTTCACCACAAATGTATCTTCAGCAACGGTAAGCATTTTGGAGGATAGTTTGCTGAAGCCAACGGGGCCTCCGGGCGGTTTTGCACCTCCGGCACGCCATGACTGGGTGCAAACTGTTATCCCGGTAGCTAAAGGTTCTGAGGGCTTTGATCTATCACCCAATGGGCGCGAATTATGGACTGCAGGTGCTGAGGATGGCAATATTTCGATCATCAATATCGCGACCAAAAAGGTAACTGCCACAATTGATGCAAAGGTAACGGGTGCCAACCGACTTAAGTTCACGCCGGATGGTAAACGTATTCTGGTTACGAGCCTCCGCACTGGCGACCTGTTTATTTTTGATGCAGTATCGCACCAGGAGTTGAAACGTATAAATACAGGGCATGGCGCGGCCGGCATCCTGGTTGATGATGACGGATCACGTGCATTCATAGGCTGCACCGGCGATAATTATGTGGCAGTGATCGATCTCAATAAATTAGAAGTGGCCGGGCATATTGATATTCGCGGGGCTGATGGTTTGGCCTGGGCGGTGAGGCGTTGATGCCGTGATAATTTATTAGCTTTAGGCTTCGTATTCTGCTTTTAGTCGTATAAAAAAGTATTTACAATCAAAGGGGTAAGTAAGGGACAGTTAAGTATCATTTTATTAGCATATTGCTGTACCAATTATTTTTACTGTAAACCCAATTATGACAAAAAATCCTGCCCCGATAGTTAAACCGGCTATCCTGATTTTATTACTGTTATTTTCATTTATACAAATTAACCTTTACGGTGCTGTAAAAGGGACCCGGATAGTTAACCTGCAGGTGGAATATACTGACCATCCTATTGGGATTGATGTTAAACTGCCCCGGTTTAGCTGGCAAATGCTGGCCCCTGAAGGATCGAGAGGCTATAACCAGGTTGCTTATCAGATCATCGTAAAAGATGCACAGGGAAAAGTGGTATGGAATAGCACCAGAATAAAAAGCGGAACAGCCTTAGCTGTGGTTTACGCAGGCTCGCCGCTTAAAGCCGCAACCCGCTATAGCTGGACGGTAACTGTTTGGGATCAGGCAGGCGGTGTTTCTTCCTCGGGCTCCTGGTTTGAAACGGGGCTCATGGACACGGGAATGTCGGCATGGGATGGCGCGCAATGGATAGGGGAGGAGATAATGACCTGGTGCTTTATGCACATTACCTGCCGCTGTATAACCTGAAATATAAAGTGGCTATCGCTCCGGGGAGCTCCAGGGCAAGCCTGATTTTTGCCGCTAATGACCCACGGCTGATGAACAGTAACAGGAATATTTTTCAGCTTGCCAATAAAAAGAACCAATCTTATTTTAAAGTAGAGGTGGATATTTCAGGGCTGGATCAGGGAGGCAATGCACGGATCAACGTATACAGAGCAGGGTATTCGGAAAAAGATACATTGGATAAAGTATTTAAAAGCTTCCCAATAAAAACCGACCTGATTGGCAACGGTAATAAGAACAAACAACACTCCATATTGATCAATAATGAGCTTGGTACACTTACATTCACTGTTGATGATAATAAAACATTTTTAGCCGATGAGAAAGATGCAACTGCTATAGCCCAGCCTGTGCCTGCAAACCGCGACGCCGTGATAACACTTAATCCGCTTGGCCGCCGTGATGTAATCTCTTTTGGAATGCTTGGAGAGATAGGTTTTTCTGTAGATAAAGGTCAGAAAGCCGAATTTTCTGAGCTGACGGTTTCCAATTTCAGGTCGCCGCGCAACAATTTATTCAGCGAAAAGCCCGAAGAAAATAATTACAAAGGGATTTTTAAAGAAGCTGTTATTACTCCTTCATCCGGTTTAGTTATAAAAGATGGGAAATATGAGGTAGACGGCGGAAGTGCGGGCGCATTTATCCTTGCCGATCCCAGTCATAACGCTATGCCTATGCTGCGCTCGGTTTTTAATGCCGATAAAGGTATTTCGCAGGCAAGGCTTTATGTAACGGCAAGGGGGATTTATGAAATCTATCTTAACGGTAAACGGGTGGGTAACGATTATTACAACCCCGGCCTTACACAATATAACAAAACTCATCTTTATCAAACCTACGATGTAACCGGTATGGTAAGTAAAGGGAAAAACGCTATTGGTGCTATGCTCGGCGAAGGCTGGTGGAGCGGTTTGTTGAGCTACGGCTCGGTCTGGAACCATTTTGGCGACAGGCAATCCTTGTTAGCTAAGCTGGTTATTACTTATACTGATGGTTCGCAGGAGGTGATCAAAACCAATAACAAAAACTGGAAATATTTTAACGATGGTCCTGTTGTTTACAGCAGCCTGGATATGGGCGAGGTTGACGATGCCACAAAGGAAGTTGCAGTTAAAGACTGGAACACGGTAGCTTATGATGATCATAACTGGCAAAAGGCGCAGGAAGTATCTCTAAAAGGAACAACATATATGGGGGATGACGTTGACTATTTCGGGAAAAAGATCCCGCTGGATTTTGATCATATTTCGATGATCGGGCAGATCGGAACATCGGCAGGAATTTATAAAACCCTTACTGCTAAAGGAGTGAGGGAAGTTAGAAAAGGTGTTTATGTATATGACATGGGACAGAATTTTGTAGGTGTGCCCAAGATCAGCATCAAAAATGGTATCTCTGGAAAAAACTGACCTTGCGTTATGCCGAAATCCTGTATCCAAACCTGAAGGAGTCTGGTAAAAATGTCGGTATGATTATGACCGAAAATTACCGCGCAGCGCTGAGTCAGGATCTTTATATCATGAAGGATGGCGATCAGGTGATCCAACCGCATTTTACATCGCATGGTTATCAATATATCGAAATTACCGGCATTGACAAGCCGCTGCCGTTAGAGGATGTACAGGGCCTGGTTATAAGTTCCGTAAAAAAACTCACTGCAAATTACACTACCTCTAATCCAAAGGTGAACAAACTATGGTCCAACCTAACGTGGTCAAACATCGATAACTTCCTTACTATACCAACCGATTGCCCGCAAAGGAATGAGCGGATGGGCTGGTCGGGCGATATCAGTATTTTTTCGCGTACTGCAACTTATGTATCCAATGCCGATCAGTTTCTGCGCAGGCATATGCTGGCCATGCGTGATTTGCAAACTGAGCAAGGGCGATTTACCGATATAGCACCAGTTGGCGGTGGCTTTGGTGGTGTGATCTGGGGGAGTGCAGGCATCACCGTGGCCTGGGAAACTTACCAGCAATATAATGATGTATCATTACTTGCCGAACATTATGATGCCATGTGCAGGTATATGGATTACATCGACTCAACTATTGATCCTAAAACCGGCTTCAGTACGGATGGTGTGCTGGGCGACTGGCTTGGACCACAATATATGCAGCTTGGTACTGCTTTCCCGGTTACAGCTTATCATGTTTATGATTTGGGCATTATGACAAAGGTGGCCGCTATTTTAGGAAAGAAAGATGATGCTGAGAAATTCAGGAAAAAATATGAAGAGCGAAAAGCCTTCTTCAACAAAACATTTGTTAACGCTGATAAAAAAGCCGTAGGTGTTGTTGGTGGTGGGATGTTTGGCGAGCCCGGCAAAAAAGAGTTTAAAGTTTCGGATACGCAAACGGCCTACGCAACAGGTTTGGCACTTGGCGTATTTAGCAACGAAAATATCAGTTATATGGCAAAGAACCTTGAGGCTGCCGTTGAACACGAGAATAAAGATGACCAGGGGATTGTCCGCCCTGCTTATTCTCTTATGACCGGATTTGTAGGTACGGGCGCGATCAGTAAAGCTCTTTCAGATAACGGGCACTCGGGCCTTGCTTATAAAATGTTGCAGAACGAGCATTATCCGTCATGGCTGTATGCTATTGACCAGGGCGCTACAACTATTTGGGAAAGGCTGAACGGATATACTGTAGAAAACGGCTTTGGCGGTAATAACAGCATGAACTCTTTTAACCACTATTCATTTGGTGCTGTTGGTCAATGGATGATTGCTTATTCTATCGGGATTCAGCGTGATGAACCTGGTTTTAAGAAATTTATTTTGCAGCCTGAGCCCGACCCCACCGGGGAGATGACCTGGGCTAAAGGATCTTATGATTCACCTTATGGACGGATAAACAGTAGCTGGTCCGTAAGCGGTAAAACATTGACCTATGATGCAACTGTTCCGGCGAATACCTCAGCTACATTGTTTCTTCCGGCAGTTACTGTTAAAGGCATAACTGAAGGTGGTAAGCCTGTGGCAGGGGCAAAGGGTATCAGCTTTATCGGGTTTGAAGGAAACAAAGCAATTTATCGCTTGATGCCGGGAGCTTACCGGTTTACATCAAGCTTATAAAGCTATGCCCGAAGCAATTTTGGAAGTATTGATCGCAATGATTATTAAGTTGGGGATCGATACTTCCAAAATCTATAATGAACCTTACTTGATCAGTGTAACAAGTGGTTTATCTTTTTCAACAATATAGGTAGCAAGCTCACTCGCTTTGGTGGTTCCTACATTTTTCACCGAATGCACGGTTCCGTAAGGGATAAATAAAACGTCGCCGGCTTTAAGCGTCACCGGTTGTTGGCCTGCTACCTGGTATTCCAGTAACCCACCAAGTACATAAATAATTTCTTCGCCGAAATGTGTATGCTGCGGGAATGACATTCCTTTTTCAACATCTACGCGTACCTGTACCATTTCACGGCCGGGAATACTAAGGTCATGTCGCTGTAACTCTGTGCGGCCTGCTACGGTTTGCTGAGCCAGGACAGATGATGGAAGTGTAAGTACTGCAAGAACTGCGATAATAATGGCGGTAGCCAGTTTGTTTTTGTTAGTTTTCATAGCTTTTGGTTTTAATTTTTAGTAAAACTACAGCCTCACCCATCCTTTAGCAATTGCCATATCAATGAACCGGACTAAATCATCGTTCATGCAGACATTCGCTATACCGAAATAGCCGTTTTTTGAACCCGGATTTTGTTGTGCAAGCCAGTTTTATGTACTGACAGGTTTTTAACAATGTTTCGACCAGGATAGATAATATTTTCGGGAATCGATGCTGTTCCTCAAAAGATGAGTGCGAAAGCAGGCATGCTGCGTAATGTTTAAACCAAAATAAAATAGCTATTGTTTTAAGTCCAAAGAACGAAGAGAATTTTAATTTACCGCAATTCTATCAATGCTTTTTAGCTTAAACAAAGCGGCATACGTCGTGAAAATATCAACCATTGTTGCTTTGCTTTAATGCTAATGTTAAAAGCAATGGTATATTGAATATTTGTCAGGTCGAACTGAAAAAAAGCATTTTTTGTGAAATTTTTTCAGTGATCTCAAGTGTTTACTCTACTGGCATTAGCTTTGAATTAAATGAACCGGTTTAATTAATATAAGTTTTAATCATTAATTTATTTAAGGAGGAAGACCTATGACATTGGTTAAATTTAATGCCGACAAAAAGAATAACAGTTCGTTATTACCGTCATTTAATGATGTTTTTGAATCAATCTTAAACGATTCTTTTTTCAATGACCGCTTGGTAGCGCGCGTTCCCGCAGCTAACATCAGCGAAACCGAGGATCATTATCATGTTGAACTGGCTGCGCCCGGCCTGAAAAAGAAGATTTCAAGATTAACCTTGATCGCAATGTGCTGCACATTTCGGTAGAACGACAAAACGAAAGCAGCGACGTTCAAAAAAATTACAGTAAACGTGAGTATAGTTACAGTTCATTTGTACGTTCGTTTACGTTGCCCGACAGCGCCAACGCCGAAAATATTGAGGCGTCTTATACAGACGGCGTCCTGAAGATCGATATTGCTAAACGCGAAGAAGCTAAGGCTATACGCAGGCAAATTGACATTAAATAAGTGGGATAGTTTTTTAAATGAGGCTCCTGTTAAAGCAGGAGCCTCTTAATTTATAGCTATGGAACTCGGGTTTTATATTTTGCTGAGCGTTAGAACACCGGCAGGATTTGATAGTTATGGACAGTATTTTTTAGGTAATGACCGAAATTTCGCCGACCTGCTTTTTGACAACTTTAAGGGTAGGGAACCTTTGAGCTCTGATTTACTGCATATCGACCTGATGGAAACGACGGATGAAATCCCGGTAAAAATCAAGTCGATATCCTGTACACTTGAGGAGCTAACCTGCACTATCAAATTGATTGTCCGGGGTATCTTCCGGCAGAAAAACCTCACAGAATTTAACGGATATGGACAGGCAACAATGGAGTGAAATGCTCATCGGCATGCTCACGATACTGGTGTTATTGACAGAATTGTTTTTATGTTTAACCAGCCCAGGTCACCGCTTGCCCGAAATGAATCAGAAATTATTGCTCACCGGCGCCTTGCTTTGGATATCGGGCATTCTTTTTCGTATAAACAAAACAGACAGCGATGACTGGGCGATATAACATTGACACGCTTGTTCTGCTCTTAACTTCGTGAAATCGTATTTTTTCCTGATTGGGTGCAGTCTTCGTACTCCAGGTTTCCACGGGGCGTTTTTGCAGCAAGTGGATTAAAAACGGTAACCCATACCTACGCCGATTATCCAGGGCCTGATTTTTACATCGGCCGGTATGTTTTTCAAAACCGGCGCAAGTTCGGGTTTGCCCGCAGGCGTTAAATTGGATGCATCAACCTTTACATCGGTAGAGAGAAATATTTTCTTCAGATCAATATTCAAGAATACTTTTTTACTGATATCGAAATCAGCACCCAACTGAGTTGCAAAAGCAAAACTGTTGTTGTAATCAATGCCGCCTACGGTTGAACCTTTATCGGCATTGTAAAAAATAGTGTAGTTAAGCCCCGCGCCGATATAGGGTTTAAAAAGGGTACCTGTGGGCAAATGGTATTGCAAAGTAAGCGTAGGCGGAAGCAACCATACTTTACCGAGATCAACATCGGCCGAAGAGCCGGCACCAATAGCACTCAGGTTGGATCCTTTTGTTTTTACCTGGTGCTTTGTTGTCGCCAGGATTAATTCTGCAGAAAAGTTTTTGGCAAAAAAGTAGGTAAAATCGAGCTCGGGAACAACAGTATTGGAAATGTTTATGTCTCCGCCGATAACGCCTATCGTCGCACTTTCCTGGGGGATAACCCCAATTGCCCTGAGGCGGATATCCCATTCATTTTTTTGCTGAGCGAAAGCGGTTATCCCGCTTAATAAAAATAAGATCAAAGTAGTAAAGAAAATCTTTTTCATAATGATTTGTATTAAATTATGGGGCAAATGTATCCCGCAGGTGATAGACTTTGCCTGACCGGAAACAGTTGTTCTCATGATACTCATCATTTCGCGTTTACCCGGTTTATCACTGGAATGGCGACCCGGAAGCGAGCATAATACCGATGCTGCCCGCAATAAAAAAGACCCGCCCAGGGAGCGGATCTTTTTAAAGTAACTTAGTTTGAGTAGGCGCTTAGGCACGGTATATTGCGTCAATGAGCAGTTTGGCCCGGCCTGCCGTAAAAGTTTTTGTTATTTGCAGATTAGGGTGTAGCTATTTCAAGTACAATCCGGCCATCTACCTTACCATTTTTCAGGTCGGCCAAAACTGTATTTATGTCCTCTAATTTTGCGGTATGTATGGTGGCTTTAACTTTTCCTTCCACGGCGAACTCGATGGCTTCCTGCAGATCTTTACGAGTACCTACAATTGATCCCCTGACGGTATAGCGGTTCAGTACGGTTTCAAATATGGGGAGGTCGAAACTACCGGGCGGTAATCCATTCAGCGCGATAGTCCCTTTTCTTCTTAACGCGGATATACCTTGTTTAAACGCGATGGGTGATACAGCGGTAACCAACACGCCGTGCATACCCCCTGTTTCTTTTTGTAAAAACGTGCCGGGGTCGGTAGTTTTGGCATTAACGATCAGCTCGGCGCCAAGGTTTTTAGCTAATTCCAGTTTTGTATCGTCTACATCAATAGCCGCAACATGCATGCCCATGGCTTTGGCATATTGTACAGCTAAGTGCCCAAGGCCACCTATGCCGGAAATAGCTACCCATTCTCCCGGTTTGGTTTCCGTTTCTTTAAGGCCTTTGTAAACGGTAACACCCGCGCAAATGATCGGTGCCATCGCGGTACAATCCGAGCCTGCCGGGAAATGCCCAACATAACGGGAATCGGCCACTACATATTCCGCATAACCGCCGTCAACGCTATAGCCGCCATTTCTCTGGTCGTTACATAAGGTTTCCCAACCGGTAATACAAAACTCGCAGCATCCGCAGGCGCTGTACAGCCAGGGTACACCTACAATATCACCTTCCTTCAGGCCTTTAACATCAGGACCAAGCGCTACTACATAACCAATAGCCTCATGGCCGGGGATCAGTGGCATTTTGGGTTTAACCGGCCAGTCGCCGTCTGCCGCGTGCAGGTCGGTATGGCAAACACCACTGGCTATTACTTTAACCAGTATTTCATGTTGGCCCGGCTCGCGAACCGGCATTTCTTCTATTTGCAAAGGCTGGCCAAATTCGTGCACTACGGCGGCTTTCATTTTTTTAGGTATCATATTTTCAATGGCTTATGACTAATGATTTTTTTATTAATGCAAAGCTTGCGGAATTTAGCGGCTTAAATAGTGATCAAAATCACCTGCTGTGGTGATATGGGGCATTCAACTGGGGAAACTGCACGGAGATCTAAAAAAATGGGAAAGATAACTACGCTATTTTCCTTCATAAATGACCCCGGATGTCGGCGTTTCTTTCAATTCAATTTTATTAAGCCCATCCAATTTGTCGGTTATGCTTTTCCAGATCCATATGGCCAGGTTTTCGGCCGTGGGGTTTTCCAAACCAGGGACTTCGTTCAGAATGGTATGGTCCAACTGGTCAACTATTGGTTTAACCGCGTTTTTGATCAGGGCGAAGTCAAGCACCCATCCTTCGGGGCTTGTTACCTCGCCTTCAAAATAAACTGTTAAATGGTAGGTATGGCCATGTATGTTCCTGCATTTGTGGTGCAGCGGAACGTTGGGTAAAAAATGTGCAGAATCAAAAGTGAAGCTTTTGTAAACGATCATATAATACGCTTTTTGCGATTTTTAGTTTGCGGGCAAAAGAAGCGCGGAAAGTATTTTAATAAAATGATCTGTATTTCTTTATTCGTTGATTGAAATCACTCGCGCATTGGTTAAAATATCTCTGGGTTATATTTACTATACCGGCAGTAATGATTTTTCGTGGTACTTGCCCGTGTCCGCAAGTTCATAATTCGGTACAAGTTTTTCACGCTGGTAAATAGTTTTTTCCTTATTAGTTTTTTGGGGTAGATGTTGTTTTATAGATGTTGACAATCAGATTGATAAATGACAATCGTCACTATTTTAACACCCGGTACGCTCCAACTTTACATTATCAATAACGATGTTATGAAAATATATGAAAGCGATGATATACCTGTTGTTTTTAGAACACACCTGCAAAAAATGATGATAATACAGGGGCTATTGTCGACGGGCACTTAAATATAACGACATATAACCTTAATAGCCTGTTTGAAAGCCAGCTCTATAATAGCGAACCACAACATAAAAAATATCAGCCATATCAATTAATCAATCCTTTAAACATGAAAACAATCTTAGTACCCACCGATTTTTCGGGACCTGCAAAAAACGCGGCAAGCTATGCTATAAACCTTGCGCAAAATATCAAAGCAGGTTTAATATTATGTCATGCCATCAAAATACCTTCAGAAACGCCCATGGCAGCGCAAGTAGCCTGGCCTTTAGAGGATTATACGTCGCTCAAAGCAGATGCAGATAAGGAATTGGAGCAACTTTCTGTAACCTTACAACAGGAAAGCCCTTACGCTAAAGCGGCGTCAGGCCATAATGTTATTACAACGTACTGCGACGTAGGCGAGGTAGTTGATGTAGTAACAGGCAAAATAGATGAAGAAAAAAGCGTAATGGTTGTTATGGGCATGTCGGGAGCAGGAGCTATGAGCAGATTTTTTTAGGCAGCAACACACAGGACATGATCGGCGATGCCGCCTTCCCGGTTTTACTTATACCATCGCAAGCAAAATATCACCCTGTAACAAAAATAGCTTTTGCTACCGATTTGAACAGCAGCGATATAGAAATGATCCATTCGGTGGCAAGCCTGGCACGCTATTTTAATGCAGAGCTATTGATAGCCCATGTAACCGACGAGAAGTACGAAACAGGAGATGAAAAACAGCAGGTTGAAGCTTTTTTAAATGAAGTTACCTGTAAAGCCAACTATCCTAAAATTTATTACAGGCACATTAAAGGTACGGGTATAATGCGCGGGCTCGATTGGCTTAGCGAGCACGGAGTGATTGATATGCTGGTGATGGTGCACCGTAAAGTTAACCCGCTTGAGCGCCTGTTCGGCATCAGTTACACTAAAAAACTTTCGCATCATATTGAAATACCTCTGCTGGTGTTGCCGGAGGGGCTTCCACCGCTGCATTTCTAAAAACAGGGGATGGGAGTGAGCGTATAAGATCGGATAGCAACGTGTGTTACTCTTTGTTTTAAGCTGTGAAAAATGATACTCATCACTTTTCCATCCAACAGCCATCATTTTTCAAGTGGTGGATTACAGCCATTTTTGATCTTATAAATAGATCATCAATGGCTGTAAATATACTTACCCAAACTACCTGCTACCACTGCGGTAACGATTGTGATAAAGATCATTATGTATTGGATGACAAAGATTTTTGCTGCACGGGCTGTAAAGGTGTTTACAAGGTGCTATCCAATAGTGGGTTATGTAACTATTACAGCTATAATGAACATCCCGGCGCAACACGTACCCACGTGGAAAAGCGGTTCGAATACCTTGATGATCCTTCGATCATAGCAGACCTGGTTGATTTTACAGACGAAAACATTACCATATTAACGCTTTATATCCCTTATATCCATTGCAGCTCATGTATTTGGCTGCTTGAGCAGTTAAACAGGTTTAACCCTGCCATTTATTACAGCCGGATTGACTTTTTAAAGAAACAGGTAAACCTGCGCTTTAATAACAAGGAGATAAGTTTAAGACAGGTTGTGGAACTATTAGTTGATATCGGTTATGAGCCACTTATTAACCTCCAAGATGTTATTAAAAAACAACAAACCGGTGCTGGCGATAATCTTGTAAAAAAGATAGCGGTGGCCGGGTTTTGTTTCGGTAATGTGATGCTGCTCAGTTTTCCGGAGTACTTGGGATTATCGGAATATGAGCAAACTTTCAGGCATTTTTTTGGCTGGTTGAATGTGCTGTTTTCGCTGCCGGTTGTTTTTTACAGCGGGAGGGAATATTTCCAATCGGCCTATACAAACCTCCGTAATAAAATATTGAATATCGATTTTCCGCTGGCGCTGGGCATAGCCGTGCTTTTTTGCGTACGCTGATTGAGGTACTAACCCATGCGGGAGCCGGTTTTGCCGATACGCTTTGCGGGCTGGTGTTTTTTTACTGGTGGGTAAATTTGTTCAGCGAAAAACCTATTACCATATCTCTTTTGAGCGGGACTACCGCTCGTTTTTCCCTGTTGCCGTACAGGCTGTTGATAACGGTATTGAAAAGCCGCTGCCCTTATCAGCCCTGAAAGTAGGTCAGCGGATCCGCATTCGCAGTAATGAGATTATTCCGGCCGATGCGATATTACTAAATGGTGAAGCGCGGATTGATTTTAGCTTTGTTACCGGCGAATCGGCTCCTGTGACAAAGGTTTGGGGTGAAGTGGTTTATGCCGGTGGCCGGCAAATGGGCGAAGCTATTGAATTGGAGGTAATTAAACCAGTATCACAAAGCTACCTTACCCAATTGTGGAATAATGAAGCTTTTAGCCGTAGTCAGGACAACCGGATGCAAACCTTTAACCAAAAGGTAAGTAAGTATTTCAGCATTGTTTTACTGATGATTGCATTGGGTTCATTAGTTTTCTGGTTGCCGGTCGATGTTTACCGTGCTTTTTCGGCATTTACAGCGGTGTTGATTGTAGCATGCCCCTGTGCGCTGGCTTTAAGTAC
Organism: Mucilaginibacter sp. P19; assembly: GCF_050632265.1. Classification (NCBI taxonomy): domain Bacteria; kingdom Pseudomonadati; phylum Bacteroidota; class Sphingobacteriia; order Sphingobacteriales; family Sphingobacteriaceae; genus Mucilaginibacter; species Mucilaginibacter sp. P19. Next base: position 4,761,058 of record NZ_CP192586.1, on the reverse strand, counting down.
ACCGTTCACTATGTCGGCGGCACTCAGTATTTTTGATCGTAATTTTTTCTACCTCAAAAACACCGCCGTTGTTGAACAACTGGCCCGTATTAATACAATCGTGTTAGATAAAACCGGCACCATTACTATTGGCGGCGAAAACGGTGTAAGCAACAATGCACAGCTAAGCAGTTACGAGGAACAGCTCATATACAGTATTTGTAGTAATTCGGCCCATCCCTTAAGCATTCAGATTTGCGATTACCTCCAGGGGGCGGATAAACTTCGGGTAAGTAATTACCGGGAAATAGCCGGAAAGGGGATTACTGCCTGGGTTGATGGGCATAATGTTCAAGTCGGCAGCCAGTCGTTTTTAACGGGAGGAGTAGATATCGCAAAATCAACTGAAGTACACCTGATGATTAACGGGCGATACGCCGGTTATTTCAGCTTTGCAAACAAGTATCGCGAAGGGCTTGAAGATATTGCGCGGCTGGCCGCGGATTATAAAATTTACCTGTTATCAGGCGATCAGGACCGGGAGCGGAAAAATTTACTGCCTTATTTTAAGGGGGAGGGATATATGCTGTTTAACCAATCCCCGCAGCAAAAGCTTGACTTTATAAAGGCTTTACAGCTGGCCGGTAAAAAGGTAATGATGATAGGTGATGGCTTGAATGATTCGGGTGCTTTAAAACAAAGTGATTTGGGGATAGCTATTACGGATAACGTTAACAATTTTTCGCCCGGCAGCGATGCTATTTTGGATGGGCGTTCGCTCAGGTTGCTGCCCGCATTTCTTAAATTCTCAAAGGATAGTATCACCATTATCCACATTTCGTTTTTTATATCGCTTTGCTATAACCTATTAGGATTAAGCTATGCAGTAAGCGGCAGGCTTTCACCGCTCATAGCGGCCATATTGATGCCTTTAAGTACTGCAACCATCATTTCGTTCACAAGCATAGCAACACACCTCGCCGCTAAAAAAGAAAATTATCATGAACATTATTTATTTCCTGATCGGGTGCAGCGTATTGCTTGCACTTGTGTTTTTGGGCGCTTTTTTTGGGCGCAGCGTAACGGCCAGCATGATGATCTGTATACCCCATCGGTAAGGATCCTGCTGGATGATGAACCAACTGATAAAGATAAAAAATGACCAATGTCATTATTCGGGCAAACCGTAATCATTCTGTCGGCGGCAGCCCCTCAATACTTTTACACCATCAAATTATTTAATATCATATGCAGCCCGAAAATTTTTACTATGACAACAAGATCGTCCGTAATTTTGGTATCGCCACGGTGATCTGGGGTATAATTGGGATGACCGTAGGCCTCATCGTAGCCATACAATTGTATAGCCCGGGGATGAACATGGGCAACCAATACACTACATTTGGCCGCATCCGGCCCTTACACACCAACGCGGTGATTTTCGCTTTTGTGGGTAACGCTATTTTTATGGGTGTTTACTATTCATTACAGCGGCTGTTAAAAGCGCGGATGTTTAGCGATGCCCTTAGTCAAATTCACTTTTGGGGCTGGCAGCTCATCATTGTTTCGGCTGTTATTACGTTGCCCTTAGGTTTAACCACCTCGCATGAATATGCTGAACTTGAATGGCCAATAGATATTGCAATTACCCTTATCTGGGTTGTGTTTGGCATTAATATGTTTGGAACCATATTTAAACGCCGCGAACGGCATTTATATGTTGCCATATGGTTTTACATAGCCACGTTTGTCACCATTGCCGTATTGCATATTGTAAATTCATTTGAACTGCCGGTATCAGCCTTTAAAAGCTACATGGTATATGCCGGCGTGCAGGATGCACTGGTACAATGGTGGTATGGCCACAATGCGGTGGCATTTTTCCTGACCACCCCATATCTGGGCATGATGTATTACTTTTTGCCCAAAATGGCCAACAGGCCTATCTATTCCTATAAGTTAAGTATCCTGCACTTTTGGGCGCTCATTTTTATCTATATCTGGGCCGGCCCGCACCATTTACTGTACACCACGCTTCCCGGTTGGGCGCAGTCATTAGGTGTGGCCTTTTCTATTATGCTGTTAGCGCCAAGCTGGGGCGGCATGATCAATGGCTTGCTCACCCTGCGAGGTGCCTGGGATAAAGTTCGTGACGACGTGATCCTGAAGTTTATGGTAGTTGGCTTAACTGCTTATGGTATGGCCACGTTTGAAGGTCCTATGCTTTCATTGAAACAGGTGAACGCCATAGGCCACTTTACCGATTGGATAATTGCCCACGTACACGTTGGCGCTTTGGGCTGGAACGGCTTTTTAACCTTTGCCATCCTTTACTGGCTTATTCCGCGTATTTATAAAACGCAGTTATATTCAAAAAAGATGGCCTCGTTTCATTTTTGGATAGGTACGCTCGGGATCCTGTTTTACGCTATACCAATGTATTGGGCTGGTTTTACCCAGGGTTTAATGCTTAAAGAGTTTACACCCGAGGGGATACTGAAATATCCCGCTTTTCTGGAAACAACGATGCGCATATTGCCTATGCATGTTATGCGTTCTGTAGGTGGTGGATTATACCTGCTGGGCGTTATTGTAATGGCATATAACCTTTGCCGCACCGCGCTGCAGGGCAAACTCGTTGCAAATGAGCCTGCCCAGGCTATGCCGTTGCCTGCTTTAAGCACAACCGGGCATGAAGAAACATGGCACCGGGTATTGGAACGCCGACCAATACAAATGATGATAGCCGCATTGCTGGTTATACTGGTGGGTACTTTTATTGAGTTGATGCCAACGCTGACTATATCATCAAATATCCCAACTATCGCGGCGGTAAAACCTTATACTCCGCTTGAGTTGCAGGGACGTGACCTTTATATCAGAGAGGGCTGCTCAAACTGCCACTCACAAACTGTAAGGCCTTTCCGCTCAGAAACCGAGCGCTATGGCGAATACAGCAAGGCCGGCGAATTTGTTTATGATCACCCGTTTTTATGGGGATCAAAACGTACCGGGCCCGACCTGGCGCGCGAGGGCGGCAAATACGGCAATGCCTGGCACTATAACCACTTGATGGACCCACGCCTCATGTCGCCGGGGAGTATTATGCCAAATTATGATTGGCTGTTAACCCAAAATCTTGATACGGCTACCACAGCCGCCAAAATAAAGGCCATGCGCACACTGGGTGTCCCATATCCCGAAGGATATGAAAAAATAGCCAACAACGATCTTAGTAAACAGGAAAAAGAAATTGCCGATAACCTGTATAACGATCATATAAAGGTTAAAAACAATAAAGAAATAGTAGCCTTGATAGCTTACCTGCAACGTTTGGGTACCGATATCAAAGCAAGCAAAACCGCCGCTAAATAACAAAAGCAATGTTTAAGCAATTTACAGAACACATTTCGGGTGCCCAGGGTTACCTGTTATTTTCTCTGGGGATCTTCCTCGTATTTTTTATTGTAGTAGCTATCCTGCTTTTCAGGCTCAGGAAACAGCATGTAGATCATATGCGTAATCTGCCTTTGAAGGATAGTCATGGTGAATCCCTTAATTCTTACAACTTATGAAATACCGCCGCCTGTTAATTTTACTTGTATTGATGATACCGTTACAACCGGCAATGGCCGCCGATGACAGCCTGATACCGGGCGATTTGATGAACGAGATAGGGTATGGAGCAATTATAGCCATGCTGGTATTATTTATTGTAGCCATGCTGGTATTGCTCAGGGCGCTTAGGGTATTGACAAAAATAACGCTCCGGGCGCAGGGGTATACAGAAGAGCAGATCATAGCGGAGATGAAACCCGCCAAAAAAGTTAAAAAGCCTAAAACAGAGGTTTGGAACAAATTACTGTCGTTAAGACCAATGTCTGAAGAAAAGGAGCTGATCATAGCACATGATTATGACGGTATCCAGGAGCTTAACAATCCTATTCCTGGCTGGTTCAGCTACATGTTTTATATCACCATTGTTTTTGCAGTTGGTTACATCCTCATTTATCATGTTTTTGGCTTTGGGCAGTTACAATATGATGAATATAAAACGGAGATGGCCCAGGCAGATATTGCCAAAAAAGAATACCTGAGCAAGGCCGCTAACCGGGTTGACGAAACAACAGTTAAACTTGTTACCGATCAGGCTGTATTGGCTTCCGGGCAGGCGATCTTTAAACAAAGCTGCGTTCCCTGTCACGGTGATCACGCACAGGGTGTAGTTGGCCCCAATCTTACCGATGACTACTGGCTGCATGGTGGTAAGATCAATGATGTGTTTAAAACCATAAAATATGGCGTACTGGCCAAAGGAATGCCCAACTGGGAGAAACAGTTATCGCCCAAGCAAATCTCGGATGTGGCAAACTATATAAAATCATTGCATGGCAGCAATCCGGCTAATCCTAAAGAACCGCAGGGCGAAAAAGATGCGGATGACATTGCGGCAAAAGGCAAAAAGATAGCAAAAATATAACGATTATGGACGGCTTACTGGCGGCAAAAGAAAACGGGAAAAGACAGTGGATGTATCCGCTGGTACGTAAAGGCAGGTTTTATAAATGGAGAAGCTGGTTAAGCTATTTTTATCTCATTTTCTTTTTTGCTGGGCCGTTTTTACGAATCAATGGCCAGCCGTTGTTGCTGCTCAATGTGATAGATCGGCAATTTGTACTGCTGGGGCAGGTGTTTTGGCCGCAGGATATTTTTCTGTTTATGCTGGCTTCGCTTGTTTTTTTGGTTTGCGTGGTAATATTTACTATTGCTTTCGGTCGTATTTTCTGCGGTTGGATTTGCCCTCAAACCATATTTATGGAAATGGTTTTCAGAAAGATAGAGATTTGGATAGAAGGGGATGCCAATAAGCGTAAAAAGCTTGACGCTGGTGCCTGGACACGGGAAAAAATCATCAAAAAAACAGCCAAACATGCTTTGTTTGTATTCGTATCCTTTCTGATCGCCAACACTTTCCTCGCTTATATCATCGGCAGCGAAAGCCTTGTTAAAATTATTGTTGAGCCTGTTGCAGCCCACTGGGTTGGTTTTATCAGTATATGGGTATTCACCATTGTATTTTATTTGATTTACAGCCAGGTACGTGAGCTGGTTTGCACATTGATATGCCCTTACGGGCGTTTACAAAGTGTATTGATTGATGAGCATACTTTAGTAGTAGCTTATGACGATGTGCGTGGCGAACCACGGGGCAAGTTAAGCCGTAACGCGGACCCCTTTAACCTGAAAGGCGATTGCGTTGATTGCAGCCTGTGCGTTGCTGTTTGTCCTACAGGTATTGATATTCGTAAAGGAACTCAAATTGAATGTATCAACTGTACTGCCTGTATAGATGCCTGCGACCAGGTAATGGACAAGATAGGAAAGCCCCGCAACCTGATTGGCTACTTCTCCGAAAATATGATCAGGCTGAAAGAAAAGCCCTCGTTTACCGGGCGCATGATGGGATATACCGCGGTAATAACCGTGCTGGTGGCTGTACTTGGTTATTTTATTTTCAGCCGGAGCGATATGGATATCACCGTTATGCGCAGTGCGGGAATGCTTTATCAGCAACAGCCGGGCGGTTACATCAGTAATATTTATAATGCCGAAATCATTAATAAAACCAATCAGGATAAAGTGATCAGGATAGGGGCGGATGATCCGGCTGTTAAGATCAGTTATATCCAGGCGCCCGGACCGGTTGCAAAGGGCGGATCGGCTAAAACGGTGTTTTTTGTCATGCTCCCTGCATCAAAAGTACATGCCGCCAAAACTACCATTAAACTGAACTTGTTGCTTGGCGGTAAGGTGGTTCAATCTGTTAAAACCAATTTTATAGCACCAACAAATGATTAAGCATATAAACTGGGGAAAAGGAATAGTAATAGGCATGCTGGCTTTTATGAGTTACATTGTAGCCATGGGCGTTGCCATGTTCAGGCAGCCCGACGATGTCGATCCGCATTATTACGAAAAAGGGCTTGCGTTTAATGCCGATTATGATAAAGAGAAGCAAGTACTTAGCGATAAAGCACAGCCATCAATCAGCATTAACAACAATATTCTGCTAGTAAAGTTTACAGGTCTGGTAAAGGGAACAGCAGATTTGAAGCGCCCGGACGACGGCAAAATGGACAAACATATCAACCTGGAGAGCAACCTGGCGGGTAATGTTAATATTCCGCTGACTGATGTAAAGCCAGGTAGGTGGCAGCTGGTTTTTAATTGGGAAAGCAACGGCAAAAAATACCTGTATACCAAAGAAATATTTATACCATGAGCACCAGTCAAATCGCTTTTTTTATAGGCTTGTTTGGTAGTGTTCACTGTATAGGAATGTGCGGCCCGCTCGCCTTCGCTATCCCCATTAACCACAGTAGCTTTTGGCTGCTCTTGTGGGATAAGTTGGTATATAACCTTGGGCGTACTATAAGTTACGCAACCCTCGGGTTAATAACCGGGCTCATCGGTAAGCAATTATGGCTTTCAGGTTTGCAGCAGGGGGTAAGCATCATTAGCGGGATACTGATCCTGCTGGCGGCCGGTTCAAGATTGTGGAAGTTGAAAATTAGTAACAAAAGTACTGGTAACTGGCTGCTGAAGCCTTTTAATGCGTTGCTTACTTACGCGTTACAGCATCGGGCCGGCCATTTGGCCATAGGCTTGTTAAACGGCTTTTTACCCTGCGGTTTTGTTTACCTGGCGCTCATCGGTGCGGTAAACACTTCGTCAGTGGGTGCTTCCGTGCAATACATGATTTGGTTTGGTTTGGGTACCCTGCCTTTAATGCTGGCAGTCACTGTTGGCAGTGGATTTGTTAACCAGGGCATCCGAAGAAAGATGAACAGGGTGGTTCCCTATTTTATGCTATGCCTTGGCGCCTGGTTTTTACTGCGCGGGCTCGCACTTGATATTCCTTATCTGAGCCCGCCATCGGCCAGCGGAACTGTTATTTGTAAGTAACACCGTAGGCAGATTGATTAGCCTCATGTTTATTCTAAATACATAATATTAAATTAATTATATGCACAGCTTTCATATACCTGTTTTAGGTTTGGGATACTCTGTTGATACACCGCTAAAAGTGGCCCGGTACGGTATCTCGTCCGTTGTTTCAATTGTTGATGATGAACTCGTTGAGCGTATGCGGCAGTATCATTCAACTCAAAATGGTTTGCCATTTACGCCAATTTTAAAAAGCGGCCCCGACAGCCGTTCAAAACGGATTACAGCCTATCTTAATTTATTAAACGAACTGGTAAATAGGCAGTTTGAAGAACTTAAACAAATGCCATTTAACCAGGGAATGGACATCGACCGTTACTTTAACCTATTACCTGAGGCTTCGGCTTCAAAGCAGGGTTACGAACTGATGAACGAGTATCCTGAGGGGGAACGTAAACAGATCTTTCAAGATCTTTTGCGCGCCAGAATGAACAAAGGTGCTATTGATGTAAATATCATGGCCAAAGTTGATAAAATGAACTTTGACGCAGACGGCAATTATACCGGCGATACCCATACCGACGCGCTTGCTGCTTTAAAAGGCTTTGCTGAAAGCGATCTGGATTCATCAGTGGTACTTTCGGCGGGAATGAACCCGAGGCTGTACAGTTACCTGGAAACTTTTAAGTGTTTTTATCCTGATGGCAATAACGAGCTTCGTAAACGGATCGTTTTAAAGGTGAGCGATTTTCGTTCGGCGCTGATCCAGGCTAAGTTTTTAGCAAAGAAGGGGCTGTGGGTATCAGAGTTCAGGATTGAATCGGGCCTGAATTGTGGAGGGCATGCTTTTGCTACTGATGGCCTGCTGCTCGGACCCATCCTGGAAGAGTTTAAACTGAAAAGGGAAAATATGATACACGAGCTGCTTGACCTCTATCAACCTGCACTTGCCGAAAGGGGGTTTACAGAGGCCAGTCCGGCGCAAAAGATCAGCGTACAGGGTGGGATAGGCACTATGCAGGAAGATGTTTTTTTGCGGGAGCATTATCAGATGGATGCTACCGGTTGGGGCAGCCCGTTCCTGTTGGTACCCGAAGCCACCAATGTTGATGAACATACGCTGCAACAATTGGCAGGCGCCGGCCATGATGATTTTTATGTAAGCTCGTCATCCCCGCTGGGTATCCTGTTCAATAACTTCAGCAAAAGCTCGGGCGAAGAGCAAAGACTTAGCAGGATAGCAAATGGCAGGCCGGGTAGTCCCTGCAATAAAAAATATTTAGTATCAAATACCGAGTTTACCGAACATCCCATTTGCACAGCATCACGTGAGTACCAGCATCTGAAAATAAAACAGCTAAAACACAGTGAGCTTCCGGTAGATGAAATTCAAAAACAGATAGATGCTGTTACCGAAAAGGTTTGCTTATGCGAAGGGCTTTGTGCATCTGCTTATATCAAAAACGATATTCTGAAAGCCCGGGAAAACAAGGCAGTAACCATTTGTCCCGGACCAAATATCGCCTTCTTTTCAGGGGTTTATACGCTTGATGATATGGTTAGCCATATCTATGGGCATATCAACTTGCTTGAGGCAACAACCCGCCCTAATATGTTTATCAATGAGCTAAACCTTTATATCGATTACCTTAAAAAGGACATTTCGGGCTATGTAGCAAACCTCAACGAAAAGAAAGGAAAATACCTGCTCAAATTTAAAGACCAATTACAGCAGGGCATCACATACTATAAACAGCTGATCCCGCAAATAAGCAACCAAACCCAGGATTACCTGGAGCGGATGCTGAAGGACCTGGTCTTATCAGAAGAGAAACTGCAATTGCTAAATATCTAAAACAAAGAAACCGGGAATCAATCCCGGTTTCTTTGTTTAACTGATAGTTGGTGTTGTCAAAGCCTTATCCAGTCATGCTGAATAACTGCGTAGTAGGCTTGTCGGCCCATAGGCGGGCATCAAGCGCCATACATATATTGCGTAAAAAGCGTTTACCCATGGGGGTAACAGTAATGCACCATGAATTTAATTCAACCAGCCCGTCCTGCTCAAATTGGCGCATACGTTCCAGCCCCTCTAAAAAAGCTTCACTTGTTTCATTATGCAGGTTCCAGCAGGTTTTGCCGTTACACATGATATTTAAAATATGCCTGCGAATGCTCAGATCATCGGCCGTAAGCATATGACCTTTAAATACCGGCAGTTGGCCGGCGTTAACCAATTGCAGGTATTCCTCTACTTTTTTTACATTTTGGGCAAATGCATACCAGCTATCGCTTATGGACGATACGCCCAAACCAATCATTAATTGGGTATATTGATGGGTGTAACCCATGAAATTACGGTGCAGCGTACCATTTTGTTCGGCTAAGTAAAGACTATCCGTAGGCAAGGCGAAATGGTCCATGCCAATTTCATGATAACCCAATGCTGTAAATAATTCGCGTCCGCATTCATACAAAGCCCTTTTTTCATTAGCATCGGGCAGATCATTTTCGGTGAAACGGCGCTGACCGGGTTTTATCCAGGGTACATGGGCATAACTGTAAAAAGCAATCCTATCGGGCATTAATTTCGCCACTTGGGCAATGGTATCCTTTAGCCCGTTGATAGTTTGAAGCGGGAGGCCATATATCAGATCGAAATTAACGGATGTATATCCGATCCGTCGGGCTTGCTGCGTAACCAGTTTTACCAGTTCAAAACTCTGGATCCGGTTAATGATAAACTGAACCCTCGGGTCAAAATCCTGGATGCCGAGGCTTATCCTCCTGAAACCAAGATTATATAAAACCTGTAAATGATCAACAGTTGTATTGGCGGGGTGCGCCTCAAAACTAAACTCGGCCTGGGGATGAATAGTTGATGAATTTAATATACCATTGATCAGTATGGCCAGGTGTTCGGGTTTAAAAAATGTAGGTGTGCCGCCGCCAAGGTGTATTTCCCTGATAACGGGTTTGCTTTCAAAGGTATTGACGTACATGGCCCACTCCATTAAAACAGCTTTAATGTACGGCTCTTCTACCCGGTGGTTTTTGGTGATGCGGGTGTTACAACCGCAATAGGTACACAGGCTTTCGCAAAATGGCAGGTGAATATACAGGCTGATCCCGTCACGATCGTTACTCTCCTTAAAAGAAAGCGATACTGATTTTCGCCATTCCTCTTCATCGAAGTTTTCAATGTTCCAATAAGGTACCGTAGGGTAACTGGTATAACGGGGAGCAGCAACGTTGTATTTATCAATAAGGTGCTGGGGAATTTTCATAAATATTAAGCTTTGGTAGTATCAACCGTTGATAGCTCACCGGTCGCTTTGCAGTTTTTTGCACACACACACGCATTTCCAACGCACTTTTTAGCCTGCCACTGATCAAGATTTTTTATGGTTTGATTAGCAATTTGCTGTAATGCCTCACTGGTTAAAAAAGCCTGATGGGGGGTGATGAGGACATTTTTAAAGGTCATCAGTTTTTCCAGCAATGGGTCTCTATCGGTATCATGTTGATGCTGCTCAAAAAACAGGCCTTTTTCTTTTTCATAAACATCAAGTCCTAAATAACCTATTTTACCGGTTTCAACAGCCCGTAATGCTGCTTCAGTATCAATTAACCCTCCCCGCGAAGTATTCAGGAGCATGACTCCATCTTTCATCAAAGCAAGAGTCTCATTATTTATCATATGATAGTTTTCGGGGCAGAGGGGGGCATGTAATGAAATTATATCGGCAGTAGCAAGCAGGTCATTCATAGCCACTTGTTCAATTCCTGGCAAGTTTGATTTTGCAAGCGGATCGTATCCAATAACACGACAGCCAAAGCCGTTAAAGATAGCGGCAGTCGCCTGCCCGGTATGTCCCAGGCCAATAATGCCAACTGTTTTGCCGTATAAATTAAACCCCATGAGGCCATTCAGCCTGAAATCAAACAGGTGGCTATGGGCGTTTGATTCGGCTAAATGCCTGTTTAGGGCAAGTGCCATGGCAACGGTATGTTCGGCAATAGCCTGCGGCGAGTATTCAGGTACGTTGGCCAGTTTTATGTTGCGCAAAGCTGCTGCTTCCTTATCGATATGATCTGTACCAACCGACCGGGTAGCAATATATTTAACGCCAAGATCGGCCAGTTGGTTGATAACATAGGCAGATACATCGTCATTGGTAAAAACAACCACCGCTTCCTTACCTTCGGCATAAACCGCGGTTTCAGAATTTAACGGGTTAGAGATAAGGGTAATATCATGTTTTTTTTGGTTCGCTCTGGCCAAAAATTCCTTTTCGAACGCCTTGATACTGTAAGCTACAACTTTCATCTATACACATTTATATTAAACAAAACTACCTGGCTGGCATCATCAAAACCATGAGCGCGGTCAGTGATAAAAATGACCTTTATCAGTTTCTCATTTTTACCAGTTTGTTAAGGTCTGTTATATTGATGGTTGCACCTTTCTTTTCTATCAGGCCTTCCTCTTTAAAATCAGAAAGCGTACGGCTTACCGTTTCGGTAGCCATACCGGCCATTGATGCCATTTCTTCCCTTGATATTTTAAATTCCTGCGTTTCGCCGTTTTGCTTGTTCAGCCTTACCAATACCTGCGCCAGCCGTTTCCTTACCGAATGGTAGGCCAGCTCGATTAGTTGTTCTTCCTTTTCTTTGATATTGTTTGACAGTATTTTCAAAAATTGCCGGCCAACGTCGGGATACCGGTCAAGCATGGTTAAAACGGTATCTTTCGGCAGCAGGCATATGGCCGCGTCTTCGGTTGCTTCGGCAGTTTCGCCGTAAGCATCATCAAGCAGCAGGGCATGTACGCCAAGGTAGTCGTCGGCTTTGTATAAGCCGGTCATCAGTTCCCTGCCGTCTTCGGCCAGTTTAAATGTTTTTATGCTGCCTTCCATCACCAGGTAAATTCCCTGCGGGCTATCCCCGTCATAAAATAATACTTGTTTTTTTCTTATCTGCCTTATTTTTCTACTGGCTATCAGTGCGTTTAATTCGGCTGCTCCGTTGCGCGAATTGATGGCCAGGTGCTCTATTTTTTGCAGCGACCTGCTAAAAAATGCCTGTTGTTTTTCTTTTTTGCTCAACCTGCTATCAATGGCATTAAGCAATTCTATATCGTCAAAAGGTTTGGTAAGATAATCATCGGCACCCATTTCCATGCCTTTTCTAAAGTCAACCCGTTCGGCTTTCGCGGTTAAAAATATAAAGGGTATATTATCCGTTTCGGGCGATTTGCTGAGCATGAATAATACGCCATACCCGTCAAGCTCGGGCATCATGATATCGCACAAAATAAGGTCCGGTTTATGCTTTATAGCTAAGTCGACACCAATTTTGCCGTTGCCGGCCTGCAATACCAGGTAGCCGGAAAGCTCCAGTATTTCGGCGGTGCTTTCCCTTATATCGGTATTGTCTTCAATAATGAGGATACTTTTTTCATGATTGCGAAAATGTGAGCGTGAATGATGTTCCGTAATTAACTTTGCTTTCAAATTGCACCGTGCCGTTGATCAGGCTAACGTAGCGCGCTACTATATTAAGGCCGAGACCAGTACCTGATATATTGCCGGTATTATGTGCCCTGAAAAACGCTTCAAACAAGTGCTTCTGGTCATTTTCAGGGATTCCTATACCATTATCCTTAACCACAACAACCAACTGATCGCTGGCTACCTCCGTGTTAAATTCAATAAAGGTATTTTCGCCCGAGTATTTGATGGCGTTGCTGATCAGGTTAATGATGCAGTTTTTTAATAATGCGGGATCCAATTTAAAAACACTGGTAGTACCGGTATGCTGATAAATGATATTTTGGTTTTGTTTGGCTACCAGTTGCATTTCTTCTGTTATTTCCTCGCCAAATTTTACCAGGTTAAATTCGGTAAATACGGGCTCGACCTTGCCGGCTTCGAGTTTTTCGAGCGACAGAAAATCATTTAGGATACCCGTAAGGTTACCTACCGACGTTTTTATTTTGGCGATGTGTTTGCTGATGTTAGGATTGCTAAACTCCTGCGCATATTTTTCAACAAGAATGGCCGATAACTGGATGCTGCTCAGAGGGGTCCTGAATTCATGCGAGGCCATTGATACAAAGCGGCTTTTCATCTGTCCAAGTTCTTTTTCTTTCTCTAATGACAGGCTAACTTCTTCTTTAGCCTGCAACAACTCGCTTACCGAATGCTTTAAAGAAATTGTACGCTCCTCAACAAGCTCTTCTAAATGGACGGCGTAGTCCTTTAATCTTTCTTCTGCCTCCTTTTCGCGTGTGAGATCATGGATAAAACCGGTATAGATTTTTCGGCCTGAAAACTGTACTTCACTTACCCCCAGGCGGAAAGGGAATACGGAGCCATCTTTTTTTAACCCCTTAACTTCGCGGCCAAAACCTATAATGTGCGCCTTGCCTGTGTTTTGATAACGGTTTATATAACCATCGTGCAGCTCCTTATCGGGCGGGGGCATTAAAACAGATACATTTTTACCAATTACTTCGCCGGGACTGTATTGAAACAGATTACATGCTGCCGGATTGATAGATTCGATAATTCCGTGGCTGTTTATGGTAATAATGCCGTCTATGGCATTTTCAATAATTGCTTTTAGCAGCGCGGCATTCTCCATCAGCGTTTCCTTGTTTAATGACAAAGATCACGAATGGATTTAGTCTTCAATATGATGTGCCTCACCATAAAAAGTGATCACAATCACTTTTTATGGTGAGGCACAAAGTAAAAGGATGGTTGAGTGTAGAGCAACCATCCTTTTTTTACCTATTTTTAAACTCTATCCGATCTGTTAAAATAGAAAACAAAATATATGAAGTATACGGTACTGATCCTGATCTTATCCATATTTTTCAATAACCAGGCACGGTCGCAAAACATGATTTCGGGCGGAGACTTTAAGGACACTGACGGAAATCAGATTAATGCTCATGGGGCAGGGGTACTTTATTATAATGAGGTATATTACCTGTTTGGCGAAATTAAAAAAGGCAAAACCTGGTTGGTTCCCGGGCAAAGCTGGGAAGATTACCGGGTCCCTGCAGGCGGGGTATCGTGTTATTCGTCGACAGATCTGAAACATTGGAAAAATCTCGGAACTGCATTAAGATCTGTCACAGGTGACCCGTCAAATGATCTGGATACCGGTAGGGTAATTGAACGGCCCAAGGTGCTTTACAATGAGAAAACCAAAAAATTTGTGATGTGGTTCCATAATGACAGAAATGATTATCAGGATTCAAAGGCCGGTATTGCCATAAGCGATTCGCCCGAGGGGCCATATACGTACCTGGGCAGTATCAAACCAAACAATCAAATGCTTAGGGACATGACACTTTTTAAGGATACCGATGGCAAAGCCTACGTTGTTTATTCATCCGAAGATAACAACACTATGCATGTTTGCCTGCTGACAGATGATTATTTGAAGCCAACGGAACATTATACCAGGATTCTGATCGACAGAAACCGCGAAAGCCCGGCACTTTTCAAAAATAACGGCAAATATTTCCTGATCACTTCGGGATGCTCAGGTTGGAGCCCCAATGCGGCATCTTACGCAACTGCCAATAGTATCATGGGGGCGTGGACTGAGATAGGCAACCCCTGCAGCGGTACCAATGCAGAACAAACGTTCTTTGCACAGGGAAATTATGTTTTGCCGATAAACGGAAAACCTTCAAATTTTATCTTCATGGGAGATCTGTGGAACAAACTTGACCTGGAGAAATCCGGTTATCTGTGGATTCCTTTTGAGGTAATAGACGGCGAAGTGAAAATAAATAACTGATGTGGTGCTAACGATAAATTGGTGTTTAGTCCTTAGCCAAAAGTCATAAACACTAAGTAACCCAAAAGCAGAAAACGGGAAAGACCGCCATGATTTGCGTCTTTCCCGTTGTATGCCCGGAATCGGGAGTTGCGTTATGGTTTTAATTTATTTTAAGTCCGTATCTTATGTTGGTGATTGAACGTTGCGCAATTAATCGTTTATCCCTGTTTTTTGCAATATTATCTGTATATCACCCGTGCTTAAAGTTTAAAAATCTGTTTCATGATCACCCATTTTTCTCCTTCTTTTGCCCAGGGGAGGGGCTGTTGAAATAGCCACATAAGTTGCTCCCATTCCTGTACTTTAGGATTTAGCGCATCCATTTCTTCTTTTTTCTTTGACTCAAAATTGTCGCTCGTTTCCATGATCATAAACAACCGGTTTCCCGTGCGATAGATCTGCATATCAAGAATGTCCGCGTCCAGTATGCTTTTGCGTACTTCTGGCCAGCTATTTTCAGCCTTATGCCAATGTTCATATTCCGCTATCAATTGCGAATCATCCTTTAAATCGAGGGCCAAACAGTATCTTTTCATAGTGAGATTAAATTTTTACAGATAGGCGGAAGCGTATGATTCGTCAACTAAGCCATATTCTTTCATTTCTTTCCAAAATTGTGGTGGGATCTTTAATGAAGCCAGCGAAATATTTTGTGCAACCCTATTGGGATTTGTGGTATTCAGGGCGATGCTTTTAACGCCTGGACCATTTAACCCAAAAGCCACGCAGGCATCCGCCGGTTTTATTTTATAATTTGCACATAAGCGATAAAACAACTCTCGCCAACGATGTAAATGTTTGTCTTTTACCGGATCAGTTAACCGATAGTTATAATAATCAGATCCGGTTAAAAAGCCGCCGTTAAAAACGGCGGAATTAATGATCAAAGTTCCTTGCTTTTCAAGTTCCTGCATAAATTCAATTAATTCTGGCGGATGGCTATGAATTGTCATGCTATTGGCGATCATTACCCAATCCAATTTTACATCCTGCGTTATCATTTTGATGATCCGCCAGTCTTTCGAACCTACACCAATACCTTTTACTTTGCCATTGCGTTTTAATTCAATCAATGCCCGGTAAGCGTCCAATATGTCCCGGTAGCGTTGTGCTTGTTCCTGTTTATCTTTTGCTGCATTAAGGTATTCATCGGGGTCATGTACAGATACCAGTTGTGCACGATAATTCCCCAGCAACTCATTTCCCTGTTCATAACATTCCAGGATGCCTTCATAACTTATTCGCTGAACGGCGTCATATTTCAGGTCGCGCCAAACACCCGGTTCAAAAGTAGGTTCGGGACTTTTTAACGCCGTACGCAGCCAGCCCAATTTATTACTGATCAGTACCTCCGAGGGGGAGACATTTAGTATTGCCAAAGCCTTTCCCAATGATTCGAGCGCGAGCCCCGCGCCGTATTTCCCTGCTGAGTCAAATACAGCCGGTTTAGGAGAATGCCTGATACTTTCGGCAACAATAGCACATTTAACATCGTCTGGAAGTGCTACATATAAATTTCCTAATCCGCTGGTTCCAAAAATTACTTTAGGTAAATTAATTTCCTGCATATTGAAAATGGAAAATTGTTAAAGGATAGTTGAAACCGGTACATTTTCCGGCCCCACTTTTACACGATGTCCTTTCAATCCAAAAAGGGCCACTACCGCAAAGCATACCAACGGTACCACATAACCATTTTGAATATTGCCAGTTACATCGCTGATATAACCGAATGCCCTTGGCAACACAGCACCACCAACGATAGACATAATGATCAGGCTGCTGCCAAATTCCGTATCTGCCTTCAGATCTTTTATACCCAGCGCGAAAATGGTTGGAAACATAATGGACATGAAGAAACAGATCCCAATTACTGTGTAAACCGTGATCATGCCGTGACCAAAAATGGCGATTGCGGATAGCAAGATATTGATACCCGCATAAACTGCAAGTAAAACAGCCGAGCTATAATACCTCATCAGGAAAGTACCAATAAACCTGCCTATTAGAAATGCAGCGCCGCACAAACTGAGATAGTAGGTCGTTTGCACCTCCGTAAGTCTGGCAGATTTCGTGGCATAAAGAATAAACAAACTAAATACACAAACTTGCGCGCCAACATAGAAGAACTGGGCAGCCACACCCCATGCTAAATGACGATGCTTCAGGGCATGGAAAATGTTTTTACTGGCTGCGTGTCCTTCATGCTGCTGGATCCTTGGCAGCCGTGTAAACGCGAAAAGTATGGCAATAAACACCAACACGCTGCCTAATATAAAATAGGGTGTTTTTACTGATGAAGCTTCGGCGGCCAGCGCCAGTTTACGGCCCTCTTCTGTCATTGCGCTTAATTGTGCCGGAGTATAACCTTTTGTCAGTATAATACGCCCGCCAATTATAGGCGCGAGGGTGGCAGCAAGCCCGTTAAATGATTGCGCAAAGTTAAGCCTTTGTGTAGAAGTTGCGGGATCTCCTAATGAAGAAGCATAAGGATTGGCGGCAGTTTCTAAGATGGTTAACCCGCAGGCAATGATAAACAAAGCTACAAGGAAAAATGTGTACTGCTGCGTATTGGCTGCAGGTATAAATAAATAGGAACCAAACGCGAAAATTAGCAGCCCTGTGATAATACCTGTTTTATAACCATATTTTTTCATAATGAACCCCGCAGGTAAAGCCATCACGAAATAGGCTATAAACACCGCAGAATCTACAAGCGTAGCCTGCACTGTGGTAAGCGTAAACGACTTCTTTAAGTGCGGTATCAATATCGGGTCGAGGTTATGTGCAAACCCCCACAGAAAGAATAAGCTGGTTATTAATATAAATGGAAAAAGAGTTTTATTCTTTGTCATGATCTGATCATTGTATTAAACTTTTGTATGCCGGGTTAAAGGTTCTCAATTAATTACTGGGCAGTTATTTTAGCTGCCCATCCGCCTGCTGTATCCATATGGATGTTGATCACGGAATTAGCCGATAACTTTTTTCAGCCCGGGTTAGGCCTTGAGGAGATGACAACACATCGCCCCATGATGATAACGTGTAGTTGCCCGCCGGTAAAAAATCCATTTTCAATTGTACAGTCCTTTCAGAATCGTTTGTCATCGCGCCGATATACCAGTCTTTCCCGTTTCTTTTAGCAATAATGACATATTGGCCCGGGTAACCGCCGAGTACCTTCATGTCATCCCAAACAGTTGGTATATTGTTTAAAAAATCGGCTCCGGGCTTGCCTAAAATGTTTTCAGGCGCATCGCAATAAACCATAAACGGACTTTCGTAGATCACGAATTTTGCCAGCTCGGCACATCGGCTGTTCATTACCTGGGTAGGGCTTCCCTTTCTGAAATCGCTTTTCTTTACATTCAGGAATCCGCCGGGAGTATAATCCATTGGCCCGGCCAACATACGGGTGAATGGCAATGTGGTATTATGCCCGGCTGTTATCCTGGTCGAAAATTTGGAATATTCTTCTCCTAAAACTCCTTCGCGGGTTACCATGTTGGGATAGGTCCGCTCAATGCCGTCGGGTTTAAAAGCGCCATGAAAATCAACCATCAAATGATACTTTGCAGCCGTTTGGATGATACGACGGTACCAGTTCACCATTTGCTGATCATCGCGGTCCATGAAATCAATTTTTATTCCTGCAATACCCCAGTTTTCGTAAATCGGAAATGCTTTTTCAAAATTGTCATTCCGGTTAACATCCGAGCTATATAACCAAAGCCAGCATTTAACCTTTTTGGCTTTAGCATAGGCTAAAATCTCGGGCATATTTAATTGCGGAGCCACTTTGGTAATATCTGCTTCAGGCTTGTTAAATGGCCCATACCATTGCCAGTCAATAAGCATGTAAGGCCAATGTTGTGCCGATGCCAGGTCTATATACTTTTTGATCGTTGGCATGTCAA
This sequence comes from Mucilaginibacter sp. P19, assembly GCF_050632265.1. Classification (NCBI taxonomy): domain Bacteria; kingdom Pseudomonadati; phylum Bacteroidota; class Sphingobacteriia; order Sphingobacteriales; family Sphingobacteriaceae; genus Mucilaginibacter; species Mucilaginibacter sp. P19. The sequence continues at coordinate 4,742,351 of NZ_CP192586.1, read as the reverse complement.
CCTTTACGTCTCCGCTCCACCAGTTATCCCAGGCGCTCATGCCTGGTTTGATCCAGCTGGGATCTTTCAATACGTTAGGTGGGTTCAGGTTCTGTATCAGTTCCGATTCAATTAATTTACCTGGCGAAGCAGCCAGCATCACTACGCGCCAGGGTGTAAACAAATTATTAGTGAAGCGTGCTTTAACACCATTTTCACCTTCACCGGGTAGGGGCGATAGTTTGGTGATCAGGCTAATTTTGTCGGTAGTACCAGTGTCAGTTTTTGAGGATCCTATATAAAACCCCGGATAGTTATCAATATTGGCTTCAGTAAAAGCCGCATAATGATGCTCATCTAATTCTACCAGCAGGGGTAAGCCTGCAATTGTTTTATCAGTAATATGGTTTAGGTTTTTCGGTTGAAATTCGGTTTCCTGGGATGAGGTATAACTACCATAGTCTGCCACCCAGGTTTTTGCTTTTGCTGTTAAGTTAAAAGCGGTGAGCTCCTTTACTATCTGCCGGTCGCCGATTTTATCAGCCCCGAACAACTGGTAGCGAAAAGCAACACCATCGTTATAAGCTCTGAACAATATGTTCATGCGGCGCATTGGCGCTGATTTTTCAACCAGTGATAATTCCAGTTCATTGTAATGATCGGTTACGATACTGTGCTTCGCTTTTACTATCGGCGCCCACGTTTGGTTAACAGAATGCTCCACATGACCGGTTACGGCCATACCGTTGCCAAGAGCCGGTTCATCTTTAAACTCGAAACCGAGTGATGAAGGATGGACGATTGTTAAACCATTGCTGGAAACTGTATATCTCAGGCTGCTGGTGTTGTTTATTTCCACAACGGTTTTTTTATCCGGCGAAACCAGCTTAAACGTTTGCGCCAAAGAAGGAACTGCCAGTGAAACGGCAGTGATCAGGGCGTAACAAGTTTTCAGGTTCATCATATAAATTAAACAGCTCCTTCTATTTTTAAAACAAACGCATCTTTACCGGGTGCCTGCTCAGGTAATTTTACTTTAAGACCGGCCTCAGTCTGCTCAAAACTCAAATTGCCGTTTCCAAGCAAGCTTACACTGCTTACATTGCCTGCTTCATTACCTTTTGCTAACTTTTTAACAACGGCTTCATTCCCGGTTGGCCAACCCAGCATGGTGGCGTAAAGGGTTTTGCCTTTTACGGTAAACCGGATATCTTCGGCTCCGAATGGTTTGCCTTTGCCTTCATTAAAGCCCTGCGCGCTAATTGGAGCCGCTGAATCTGTTGCGGGCCCCTCTCCAAATACTTTCCAGGGGCGGGTGCCATAAATTGCCTCGCTGTTAACCTGCATCCAGGCTCCTATTCCCTCAACAACAGTTCGTTCTTCGCTGTCGATACTTCCGTCTCCCCGTAATGGGACATTTAAAAGCAGGTTACCGTTTTTACTTACAATATCAACCAGGGTATGTACCACTGTTTTGGCACTTTTGTAGCCTTTATTATCAAATATGCGCCGATCATAATGCCAGCCGCCAATACAAGTATCGGTTTGCCACGGTAAAGGTTCTATCTGGTTACTTTGGCCACGTTCTATATCCCATATCATGCATTTACGTTGCTGCTCATTCAATACTTTAGCAAACAGTGCGGCCTGCAACTTTCCATGCTTTTTAATGCTGGTATTGTACATATGCGCCGCTATTTTTAAACCGGCGTCGCTCACCGGCCATAGGGGCAAGGCTGTATCATCAAAATAAATCAGTTCTGGGCCGTATTTATCTATCAGCTCAATGGTTCGGTTCAAAAACTTATCGCAATAAGCCTTGCTGGGCACGCTTGCGCCGTTGCCCCAGTCCCAATGGCTGCCCATACTGTTGTTATCGAGGCTGTCCTTACTTAACGGATGGTTTTGTGCATATAATTCCTGTGGGTCGTAACCGTTCCACCATTTACCTGCACCATCAGCTTTGGTAAGCTTGCCATCATAAGGTACGCCTGCTAACGGGCCGGTTTTATCCGCGCGCTGGGCAACCTCGTACCAGGTCCAGGGGTGGGAGGCGTGTACGGTTACGCCAAAAGGCAAACCATGCTCTTTAGCTGCTTTGGCCCAGCCGCCTATCAGGTCTTTTTTGGGGCCAAGTTTAGTGGAGTTCCAGCTTTGGTATTTGCTGTCATAAAGGTCAAAATTATCATGGTGATTGGCCAGTGCCATAAAATATTTGGCACCGGCTTTTTTATATAGGCCAACCAACTCGTCAGGGTTCCAGTTTTCGGCTTTCCATTCATTAATAACGTCTTTAAAACCGAATTTGGAAGGATGTCCATATTTTTGGACGTGATATTTATACTGATCGCTGCCTTCCTGGTACATGCCGCGTGCATACCAGTCACCACGTTCCGGTTGGCATTGCGGGCCCCAATGCGCCCACATCCCAAACTTTGCATCGCGAAACCAGTCCGGCACCTGGTACTGAGCCAATGAATCCCAATTTGGTTTAAACGGCCCAGAAATAGTTTCAGTGTTTGTTTGCAGTAAACTGCTACCAAATACCTTTGACAGATACAGAGATGAGAGTCCCGTGGCCATGCCTTTTATTAATGTTCTTCTTTTCATAATTGAGTTTGGAAGTTTTGAAAAAGTACCTATCTGGATCAGCTATGCAAACGAGCAGCCAGGCCTTTAAGTAAATTTCTATATGTCATTATCTATAATTGGTTGATGAGCTATTCACGTTAAATTGATCATCAATCAAATTTCTTTGAAATAATATTCAAATAGTTGACCTAATGGGACTTTTTTTATACAAACCCGACTTTTTGAGTGTTTGATATTACGATTGAAGTTGAGATTGATAAAAGGATCGGATACTACTTAAATCATATTATTTTTCAGGTTTACCTATAAATAGCTTATTTATTGAGAATTACTTAATAATGGAAATTAAGCGTTTGTTTACGCCATATCAGGATGCGTAGTGAAGGAAGGTTTGGGAACGGGATTGTAAAAATGAAATCATTGGCTGTTTCAGACCATGCTGTTCTCGGGTTGTGGCATTATCGGTGAAAAAAGCGATAATGATAAGTAGGTATGAATACTAATGATTGAAGCCAACCTGGTACATCTGTTTTTTATATTCACTGGGCGACATACCGGTTAGCTTTTTGAATGTTTTGGAAAAATAAGAAAGGTTATCAAACCCGGTTTGCGTGCAGATCTCTGAGTAAGCCATTCTGCTTGTTGCCATCAGATATTGTGCACGTTCAATTCGTTTTTCATTTATATAATTTAATGGCCTGGTTCCTGTGTGCTGCTTAAATTGCCTTGAAAAGTAATCGACATTTTGATTTGCCCGGGATGCAAGCAGGTTTACGGAAAGATCCATATGTAAATTAACAAGGATATAATTTAAGGTTTCCGCAATTTTAATGGGTATAGATTTATGTTCCGGATGTTTAAATAATTGTGGGTTAAGGAATTTTGCGGTTAACATCAGGAGGATACCCTGGGTTTCCAGGTACACGGAAGTGTTTTGTTGATTATTAAGTTCCTGATATTCCTTATAGTAGATATCTTTTTCATACACCTTAGGATTATCTGACCTGTTAATTCCCCTCCCCGGGTTAATTTCAAGCAGTCTGTTAAAAAGGTTTATATCCATTTCGGTGGCCATTGTTTTCAATACAACCCTGTGATTAGCAAAAAGCGAACTTCCATCTATCGAATCTTCAAAAAACTGTACAAAATACTGGCCCAGGTAATCGTTGCAACTTAAATTACATAGGGTGAAGCTTGGAACGATGTACAAATAACCCGGTTCAAGTTTTAGCGAACTGGCTGCATCTGAAATTTCACCTTCTCCATCATCTATATAATAAATGCGATAGTAAGGGCTGATCACATTCCTGTAATTCCATTTTGGGTTTAACCTTACGTAATCAACGTTAAGGAGCGAGAAAGTATGCTTTAAATTCCTTTTAATCATCTGAACTACAAATATGCAAATTGATTTGACACACCTAAAAGTATATGAGTGGTTTAAAGATTATGAAGTCGGTTTTTTACAAAAAAAGTCCATTTAAATCAAAATTTGAATGCTTATTTTACTGTAGGTTTGAATTAACCAATATAAGCGGTAAAAGAATAGGCTTTCCTTTTTAACGGTTGGTGGAAGTTTGAAAGTATCCTCATAATCGGGTGTTTTTGGATTTATACGTTCAAAATAGGATATTTACTAAAGCCATATTAAAAAAGACTTGTTTTTGTGAAGATAGTCTAACCTATTGATCGAACTTTATGAGTACCCCTATCCCTAAGCTATGAGATATAAATTATCCATAAGCATGCTTGTTTTACTATTGACGCTGCGTGTCGCTTTTGCACAAAATGGTAAATATCAGTTTTCGCAGTTAAACCGAAGTAATGGCTTATCGCACAACCAGGTAAACTGCATTTATAAAGACTCCGAAGGTTTTATGTGGTTCGGAACTGCATCAGGGCTTAACCGTTATGATGGCTACAGTTTTAAAATATTCAAGCATGACGCAAATAACAAAAAGTCGCTTAATGATGATTTTGTAAGCGGTATTTTTGAAGGACCCGGCAAAAAATTATGGGTATCAACCCGCGGAGGATACTGTTTTTATGATCCGGAAACGGAACAGTTTGACAGTGATATGTCGGTAATGACGCGCTCGTTAAAGGTTCCCGGATATCCTAACGTATCTAAAATAATTCGCGGTGGTAAGGGCGAGTTTTGGCTGGTGTGCCCGGATTCCGGTCTGTACAGGCATAATGAAATAAACAAAACAACCCGTCGGTATTATCATCACCGTTCAGGTGCGTCATTGTATTCAAATTTTATCTCAGATATAACACTGGATGCAACCGGCAATGTTTGGGTGGTGTACCGTAACGGCATCGTTGAGATGTTCGATATCAAACAAAACAAAATTACTTATCATACCGAGGTATTTAATAAAGCCGTTAATAACAAAGATGCTTATTACGCTATTACTGTGGATAAGGACAATGATTTATGGTTTTACACACCTGGTTTTTACGCCAACGCGTATTATTACAGTCCCTCAAGCAGGGCGTTCAGGCCTATCGCTAACGAACCTTCGGGGCTCAAATTAAAATCTAATATCATCAGCAACATTATCCAGGCCGATGACGGCCTGATATGGATAGCAACCGACCACGGTGGTATAAATTTGTTAGATAAAAAAACTTTCACATTTACCTATTTATTGAACAGGGAAGATGATGCCAAATCATTAAGTCAAAACAGCGTTATCAACCTTTATAAAGACGATTCGGGTATTATGTGGGCAGGCACCTTTAAAGAAGGTGTAAGCTATTATCACAAAAATATTATCCGGTTCCCATTGTACAGGCACTTCGCTTCAGACCCTAAAAGTTTGGGCTTCGAAGATGCTAACAAGTTTGTTGAAGATAAAAATGGGAATATTTGGATTGGTACAAACGGGGGAGGCTTAATTTATTTTAACCGTGAAACCGGCAGTTTTAGGCAGTATAAGTATGAACCAGGAAATGCAAACAGTCTCAGCAACGATATTATTGTCAGTTTATGTATCGATCATGATCAAAAATTGTGGATAGGGACATATTTTGGCGGCCTGGACTGCTTTGACGGAAAAACGTTTACCCATTATAAACATGACGATAAGATAGCGGGGAGCCTTGCCGATAACCGGGTGATGAGTATTTTCGAAGATTCATCGCATAAGTTATGGATAGGGACATTTGCAGCCGGGCTCCAGATATTTGACAGAGAAAAAAGAAATTTTCCCCTCCCTTTAAACAAACAGATATCAGGTGTCTTTACGTTTCTGCTCTGTTTGAAGACCGCAAAGGCAATATTTGGGTTGGAGGATACTTTGGTATCGATGTGATTTTAAAAAATACAGGCAGGTTTATTCATTACAGCATAAATAAAGATGATCCTAACAGCTTAATCAGTAATACAATCAACTGCATTAACCAGGACAGGCACGGCTTGATCTGGATAGCTACACGCTACGGATTAAGCATACTTAACCCCGAAACCAACAAGTTCACATCACTAACAAAGCGAAACGGATTACCAGATAATGCCATATTGCAAATACTGGAAGATAGCAAAGGAAGAATGTGGTTTAGTACTGCTAATGGTTTAAGCAGGGTAACGCTTATTGCCCAAAAGGCTCCTTACGCTTTTAGGTTTGAGAATTTTGATGAAACGGATGGTTTGCAAGGCAGGGAATTTAATGACCAGGCAGGGCTCAAAACCCGCAAGGGCGAACTTATATTTGGCGGCGGGCATGGTTTCAATATTTTCGACCCGTTAGCCATACATGCCAATACCAACAAGCCTAAACTAACTTTTACTGATTTTTTGCTGTATAACAAAAGTATTAAAGCCAATGAAGAAGTTAACGGACATGTGGTATTGTCAAAAGCTATTTCGGCAACCCGCGAGCTGACACTGACACACAGCGAAAATGTATTTACCATTGAGTTTGCCGCGCTTAATTTCTTTAATCCCAACAAAGTAAAACATCAGTATATGCTGGAAGGCTTTGATAAGGATTGGATTGATGCCGATAATGCTACGCGAAAAGCTACCTACACCAACCTTGATGGCGGCGATTATACTTTTAAAGTACGGGCGGTTAGCCAGGAAGGGCGGTGGGACCCTGATTATATCACATTAAAAATTAAGGTATTGCCCCCGTTCTGGAAATCGACAATGGCTTATTTTATTTATATATTACTTTTATTTGGGATCCTATTTTTGATGCGCCGGCGCGGAATTCAAAAAATAAGAAGGCAGTTTGAAATCGAAAAGGAGAAACGCGAGGCTAAATTGTTAATTGAAAATGAGCGGCAGGAGGCCAGGCGTATGCATGAGCTGGACATGATGAAAATTAAGTTTTTCACCAATGTAAGCCATGAATTCCGGACCCCTTTATCATTGATCATGGCACCTGTTGATAAGATTTTAAAGCAAACCGAGGCCGAAGAGCAGAGAAATCAGTTGCAATTAATTAACCGCAATGCCAAACGGTTACTAAATATGGTAAACCAGTTGCTTGATTTCAGGAAAATGGAGGTGCAGGAACTTAGGCTGCATGCACGGAGTGGTGATATTATCAGTTTTATTAAGGAAATGGCTTATTCGTTCTCGGATGTTGCTGAGAAAAAACATATCAGGCTGGTATTCGACTCGGAAATTCAAAACCTGATTATCAACTTTGATCACGATAAAATCGAACGCATCATCTTCAACCTGCTTTCTAATGCTTTTAAGTTTACACCTGATGGCGGACATATAAGCGTTTTATTGGCGATACTCGAAAAGGACTCTGGAAAGCAACAGCTTGAGATAAAGGTTATTGATACGGGTATTGGTATTCCGTTAGATAAGCAGGACAGAATTTTTGAGCGCTTTTTTCAAAACGAAGTGCCAGGATCTATGGTTAACCAGGGTAGTGGTATAGGGCTGTCAATAACTAAAGAATTTGTAAAGCTGCACAACGGTGAAATATCAGTGCAAAGTGAACCCGGACAAGGCAGTTATTTTACTATATTTTTACCTGTTGATTTAGTAACAGACGAAGAAGTATCGATAAATGAACCTGATTTCCCCCGGACAGCGGTATCCGAAAATACCGATTGGGTACAGATGGGAGGCAGCAATTCAATTAAGAAGCTTTCTGTTTTACTGGTTGAAGACAATGAGGATTTTCGTTTTTATTTGAAAGACAATTTAAATGAAACTTTTAACATCATCGAAGCTGCTAATGGAAAGGAAGGATGGCAGAAAACCCTGGCCCTTCATCCTAACCTTGTAGTCAGCGATATTAGCATGCCTGAGATGAATGGCATAGATTTATGCCGCAAAATACGAAACGATAAACGTACATCACATATACCGGTTGTTCTCCTTACTGCTGTTACAGATGAAGAACAGCAATTGCAGGGACTTGAAACGGGTGCCAATGATTACCTTACCAAGCCTTTCAATTTCGAAATACTGACTTCTAAATTAAAGAACATACTGGCCATGCAGCAAGATATGCGTAAAACTTATCAAAAGCAGCTTGATGTTAAACCAACTGAAGTAGAAACCGAATCACTTGATGAAGCGTTTATAAAAAAAGCAGTACAAATAATTGAAAAAAACATTGACAACGCCGAATTCTCGGTAGAGGAATTGAGCAGCGAATTATGTGTGAGCCGCGTAACCCTGTACAAAAGAGCGCTGGCTTTAACAGGAAAATCTCCCGTAGATCTGATCCGCACCATCCGCCTCAAACGTGCCGCACAGTTGCTTGAGAATTCACAGTTAACTATATCACAGATCTCCTACAAAGTAGGCTTTAAAAGTCAAAAGTATTTTGTACGATGCTTCAAGGCCGAATTTAATTGCCTTCCATCTGCGTATGTCAGCAATAAGAACAAATAGTGTTTTATAATCGATTTTACCGCAAGCAAATTGCTTTTATTATTTTAAAAAAACGATTTACCTGATTTTGTTATTGGTTTAACTTGATGCTTTTTGGGTCTTTTTGTTAAATTTAGTACAACATCTGTTTCAGTTACGACCGATTATTAGGTATAAATTCACTTTAACATATTGTAAATAAGTACAGTATGTGGTTTTAACATTTGTGTACCCATTTGTGAACAATCGATTGCACCCCGACATTTAAATTAGCAGCATAATTCAATGTTTCTTTATTGTAAAACGCAATTAAAGTTGGGCATTGCTTAAGCCAATTTTCAAACCTGCTTAATTTACTATGATGTTAAAACGTATACTTTGGTGTACTACTGTTATTTTTTCGATTGCTTCTCCGCTCAAGGCCGCTTATTGCAATAGTCCTCAAAAGGCAATAAAAGATACAGCCGTTATCAGAACAATCTATCCCTCATACAATATATCGCCCAAAGCTCCCGATAAAACGAGAATGGATAACACTGCAGTTCAACGGACAGCAAATATCAAATTGGGCTGGAACATCGGCAACACAATGGAAGCGCTCGGCGCCGAAACCGGCTGGGGCAACCCTTTAATCACAGAAGATTATATCAAGTTGGTTAAGCGGAGCGGTTTTAACGCTATTCGTATCCCTTGCGCCTGGGATCAATATTCAGATAAAAAAACTGCCAAAATACAGGATGCCTGGTTAAACCGCGTAAAACAGGTAGTACAATATTGTGTAAAAAACGATACGTATGTGTTGCTCAATATTCACTGGGATGGCGGTTGGCTTGAAAATAATATTACTCCGGCAAAACAGGATTCTGTTAACGCTAAACAAAAAGCGTTTTGGGAACAAATTGCAACGGCAATGCGCGATTTTGACGAGACATGTGATGTTTGCCAGCGCCAACGAACCCAGTACAAATGATGCCGCCCAAATGTCGGTACTGCTTTCATATCACCAAACGTTTGTGAACGCGGTGAGGTCAACAGGTGGCAGAAACAGTTACCGGGTGTTAATTGTCCAGGGCCGTCGGCTATCGAAATCATAGCCGCTGATAAATAATGTTTAACAAAGGATTTAAAGAAATAATGTTTATGAAATGCATAGTTACTTGTTTTATTGCTCTTCTATTTTTCGGTAGTGTATCTGCACAAAACAAAAACGAGGCTGCCCTTAAATTAAAGATCAATAGGATCATCAAAAAGATGACACTTGAAGAGAAAATAGCAATGTTGCACGGCAACGCTTTATTTTCTTCGGCAGGTGTGCCCCGTTTAGGTATCCCTGAATTGACCTGTGACGACGGGCCATTAGGCGTGCGCGAAGAAATTAAACGTTTTGACTGGGCTTCGGCTAACTGGACAACCGATTCGGCTACGTTCTTACCCAATGGTTCGGCAATAGCTGCCACCTGGAACCCTATAATGGCCAATAAATATGGCGTGGTAATAGGAGAGGAAGCGAATGCCCGAAAAAAATGTAATGCTTGCACCGGCATTTAATATCTGCAGGATGCCTCTTTGCGGCCGTACTTATGAATATTACTCAGAAGACCCTTATTTAAACAGCCAGTTGGCCATTCAATCGGTAAAAGGGATTCAAAGTCAGCACGTGGCTGCCTGCATTAAACACTTTGCAGCTAATAACCAGGAACTCGACCGCGATAGTGTAAATACAATAGTTGATGAAAGAGCTCTACAGGAAATCTATTTCCCGGCTTTTAAAGCCGCCGTTCAGCAGGGCAATGCTTATACCGTTATGTCGGCTTATAATAAGTTAAATGGTTATTGGTGTTCTGAAAATGGGTATTTATTAAACAAAGTTTTAAAAGGAGACTGGGGCTTTAAAGGCGTAGTTATGTCTGACTGGGCCGGCACACATCATACCGTCGCGGCGGCAAATAACGGCCTGGATATTGAAATGGGTTCAAGTGGACCTTATGATCAATGGTATCTGGCTAAACCATTGCTTGCCGCTGTTAAAGCCGGGGAGGTTTCAGTAAAAACTATTGACGATAAAGTGGGCAGGATTTTATGGCTCATGTACCATACATCTATGAGTACCAACCATCCAAAAGGGGCTATCGCAACACCGGAGCACACTAAAGCCGCATATGATATCGCCTCAGAATCCATAGTTCTGTTGAAAAATGATAAACAATTATTGCCGTTAAAAACAAGTGAGATCAAACGCATAGCAGTTATAGGGGATAATGCCGTACGCACTTTCGCCTTAGGAGGATATGGCGCAGGTGTAAAGGCTAAACAGGAGGTTACCGCATTAGAAGGTATAAAATCAAGGTTCGGCAAAACTGCCGATATCAGGTTTGCACAGAGTTACAGGGCAAGTTATCTGGCAAGTAAAACTGCTGAGCAAAATGGCGACTATAATGAACCTGATCAGGACCTGATTAATGAAGCCGTAGCGCTCGCTAAAAGCAGTGATGTTGCCATTTTGTGTATCGGTTCAAACCGTGAATACGAAAGTGAAGCCCATGATCGTAAAAGCCTGGAGCTGCCTTTTGGTGAGCAGGCTTTGGTTAACGCCGTAAGTGCCGTTAATCCAAATACCGTTATTGTAGTAATGGCTGGCGCGCCATTTGACCTGAACGAAATCAAAAAATCAAATCACGCCATTGTTTGGTCATGGTTTAACGGATCAGAAGCCGGCAATGCGCTGGCCGATGTGTTGAAGGGAACTATAAACCCATCGGGTAAGCTGCCGTTTACCTTTCCTGCTTCGTTAAATGATTCACCGGCATTTAATTTGAACACCTATCCAGGCGATAATCTCACAGCCGAATATAAAGAAGGAATATTGGTTGGTTATCGCTGGTACGATACTAAAAATATAGTGCCGCTGTTCCCATTTGGTTATGGCCTTTCCTATACTGATTTTTCAATCAGCAAGCTTTCAACAGATAAATCAAGCTATAAAAAAGACGAAACGATCCATGCGAAGTTTACGATCAAAAATACAGGTGAAAGAAGTGGCGCCGAAGTTGTGCAATTGTATGTGAATGATCCGGTTTGTTCGGTACAGCGTCCTGAAAAAGAGCTCAAAGCCTTTAAAAAGGTATTTTTAAAGGCCGGCGAAAAAAGACGATAGAAATGCAGGTGAAAGTCGCAGATCTGGCATTTTATGATGAAGCAAAAAAAGGTTGGAACACTGAAGCCGGCGAATACGTTCTCGAGTTAGGTAATTCATCCCGTAATATTATTCTCAAAACAAAGATTACGGTTAAATAACTGTTTTAAGCATATTACTTTTATGAAAAAAATAACAATAGTCATCTTGCTTTTGGCTTACAGTGTTGTAAGTTTCGCCCAGTCTTCCGGGCGAAAACAATTGTTTGATTACAATTGGAAATTTAACCTGGGTGACGATTCGTTGGCACGGTTACGGGATTTTAATGATAATGCCTGGCGTAACCTTGACTTGCCGCATGATTGGAGCATTGAAGGGAGCGTAAGCCCCAAAAATCCAACGGGAGGTGCAGGCGGTTATTTCCCGGCAGGCATTGGCTGGTATAGAAAAACGTTCAAGGTAGCTCCTGAATGGAAAGGAAAAAACGTTTCGGTTTATTTTGAGGGCGTTTACATGAACTCGGAGGTTTTTATCAATGGTAAATACCTTGGTATCCGGCCTTATGGTTATTCTGTCATTTAGGTATGATCTTTCGCCTTACCTGGATTTTAACAAAGAGAATGTGATAGCCGTACGTGTGGATAATTCACAGCAAATAAACAGCAGATGGTATAGTGGTTCCGGGATCTACCGCCATGTGTGGATTGACGTTACCAATCCCTTACACTTAGCCGATTGGGGAGTAGCCATTACAACACCCGAAGTCTCTTCAAAGCAGGCTTCGGTACAGGTTAAGGCTACGATAAAAAACGAAACCGGCTTTCCGCAGCGCATCGCTGTTAACACCCGGCTGCTATCCGTAAGCTTTAAAGATGCGGGAAATAATACAACAAAGGTAGAGTTACCGGCACACGGCGAAAAAGAGGTTACTCAAATTATAAAAGTATCGAAGCCATTATTATGGACACCGGAAACCCCTTATTTATATCAGGCTCAAATCCAGGTATTAAAAGGCAATGAAAAAATAGATGAGACAAAGACCTCTTTTGGCATCCGCTCAATAAAATTTACGCCGGAAAAAGGTTTCCAGCTTAATGGTAAAACCGTAAAGATCAACGGCGGATGTGTTCATCATGACAACGGGTGCCTTGGTGCCGCTGCTTTTGACCGGGCAGAGGAACGTAAGGTTGAGTTGATGAAAGCTGCAGGCTTCAACGCCGTGCGTACATCTCATAACCCTCCGTCCGAAGCTTTTTTAGAAGCTTGCGACAGGTTAGGCTTATTAGTTATTGATGAGGCTTTTGATGGCTGGCGAGTTGGTAAAAACAAACACGACTATTCGGTATATTTTGATAACTGGTCGAAACTTGATCTGGAAACAATGGTGCTGCGCGACAGGAATCACCCTTCAATTTTTATGTGGAGTATCGGTAATGAAGTTGTTGAACGGAACAAACCAGAGGCTGTTACGACCGCTAAAATGCTTGCAGGTATTGTTAAAGGTATAGATAGCACACGACCGGTAACATCGGCAATTGTAAAGTGGGGCAATGACTGGGAATCTTTAGATCCGCTTATGGCGGCCCATGATGTTTGCGGTTATAATTATCAACTGCAAGGTGCGCCTGCTGATCATAAAAGGGTTCCTTCACGTGTTATTTTTCAAACCGAATCATATCCTCGCGATGCTTTTGCCAACTGGAAGCTGGTACAAAACAACAATTATATCATTGGTGATTTTGTGTGGACAGCGATAGATTATTTAGGCGAATCGGGAATTGGCCGCTGGTATTATTCGGGCGATGTGCCAGGAGAACATTGGGAAAACGATTTCTTTCCGTGGCATGGTGCGTATTGCGGAGATATAGATTTAACCGGATGGAGAAAACCGATTTCGCACTACCGCAGCATGTTGTACAACGATAAGGAAAAGCTGTACATGGCTGTCCGCGAGCCAAAGCCCGAACCACTGGAAATCAAAGAGACCTGGTGGTCGGTATGGCCGACCTGGGAGAGCTGGACATGGCCAGGCTTTGAAGGCAGAAAATTAGATGTAGAAGTATATTCCAAATATCCCAAAGTAAGGCTTTACTTTAATGATAAGCTTCTTGGAGAGAAGCCTGCAACAGTAAATCAGGAATTTAAAGCTACTTTCTCAGTGCCCTATACGCCAGGGACTCTCAAAGCAGCAGGCGTTGAAAATGATAAAGAAATTGAATCAACTACGCTGCAAACTTCAGGCTCCGCTACTAAGATCTGGCTCATTGCTGACCGTAAGCAGCTATTGCCGAATGGGCAGGACCTATCCTATGTTTCAATTGAAATCACTGATAAGGATGGCGTACTACAACCAAATGCATCAAATCGCCTTCAATTTAAAATTGAAGGGCCTGGTGTAATGGCCGGGGTGGATAATGCGGACGTGAAGGACACTGACCCATATACAGGCAATTCGCGCAAAGCCTGGCGTGGCCGGGCCATGGTGGTAATCAGGAGTACTCATAATGCCGGCGATATTAAGCTTACCGTTAGTTCGGCGGGGTTATCTGATGCAACTATCGCCATTAAAGCGCTCACACATTGACACAGGGGAAACACGCAGGGAACGCGCCAATTATTGATATATCAAAAAAGAACATGAACGTCCGGCCAATATTATGGCTAAAATCAAATAAGAATATATTGTTTGATAAGGACGATGCCGGAAGTTTTTCGCTTGCGCCGTATAAGCCCGAATTTATCGAACTGCGATAGATTTTTCTGTTTACATATAAATACCTGAAAAAATGATAACTAACCTTAAAAAGATTTTCGCGCTTAGCTCTCGTCCTGTCCGGGATGTCGTTGATGCTGCGCGGACAAGAGCTGTCCGTTAACAATGGCCCGTTCAAGCCTTCGGATACTTCTTTTAAACAATACCAGTATCCTGCGTGGTTCAGAGATGCCAAGTTTGGTATCTGGGCGCATTGGGGACCGCAAGCCGTGCCCCCGCCAGGGTGATTGGTATGCCCGTAACATGTATATTCAGGGCAGCGAACAAAATAAATATCACGTTGCGCATTACGGGCATCCGTCAAAGTTTGGTTATAAAGACATTATACCATTATGGAAGGCGGAAAAATGGGATCCTGAGAAATTGATGGCGCTATATAAAAAAGTCGGGGCAAAATATTTTGTTAGCATGGGCACTCATCATGACAATTTCTTTTTATGGAACTCTTCACTGCACCGGTGGAATGCCGTACAAATGGGCCCTCATAAAGATGTGGTTGGCATTTGGCAAAAAGAGGCTAAGAAGAACGGTCTTAAATTTGGCGTGTCGGAGCATTTGGGCGCAAGCTATACATGGTACCAGCCTTCACATAATGCCGATACCTCCGGCGCTTACAAGGGTGTTCCATACGATGCGAATGATCCAGCTTATGCTGACTTATATCACCCGAAAGCGAAAGCCGATGATCGCGGCTGGTATACTACAGATCCTGAATGGCAGCTTACCTGGTATAAATCTATTAAAGAACTGGTAGATACTTATCACCCCGACCTGCTTTACTCAGATGGCGGCTTCCCGTTTGGGGATATTGGCCGTGACATGTTAGCTAATTTTTACAACGGAAATGTCGCCTACAACAATGGGCAGCTCACCGCTGTGTATAATTGCAAGCAACCTTCGCAGGGTATGTGGGTACAGGATCTTGAACGGGGCGTTCAGGATTCAATCAGCGCGTATCCATGGCAAACGGATACTTCTATAGGCGATTGGTTTTATCGTACCGGCCAAACCTACAAAAGTGGTACGGATATTATACGAATGCTGGTAGACATAGTAAGTAAAAATGGTAACCTGCTGATAAACATTGTGCAAACACCCGAGGGGGATTTAGAGCCCGATATGTTGAATACACTTGATGAGATAGGTAAATGGACGGCTGCTAATGGCGAAGGGATCTACGGATCACGACCATGGAAAAAATTTGGAGAACGCCCGGAAAACGCAGTGAAAGTTAAATCCGACAACTTTAATGAAGACCGGATGAAATACACGGCAGAAGATATCCGTTTCACCTGCAATGGCAACAAGTTATATGCTTTTTTACTTGATACGCCCACTTCAGATATTCGAATCAAATCGCTGGGTAAATCGTCGGCAATAAACATCAAAAAAATACGCTCCGTGAAACTTTTGGGCAGTAAAGAAAAAATACAATGGCAGCAGGAAGCGGATGCACTTGTTATCAAAAAGCCCTTAAACTTGCCCGCCTGGAAGGTATCAGGTTTTAGGATTGAGCTTGCTGATTAAGGCAAATCTGTTTAAGATAAATAAATTAAAAGACAGGCCCTTCTGCTTCAACAGAAGGGCCTGTCTTTTTCTGGAGACTAAAAGGAAGCTGCGTGCAATTCCTGCAATGATAAACTTCGATCTACTATTTTCGCTACATTAAAGCAGTCGATAAGCAGCTCTTTACCATATTTATTTTATAAAAATCAAACCGGATTATCTGTAAATTAATAGAAGATTTGTTAATTTAAGAAACGTATTTGAAGATAGAAAAGTGAATATCAGGTGTATAAAGGTTGTTATATGATATGCTTGACTTGGCTTTCTCCTGTGCTGTGTTATTAATTATATTCTATGAACCAACTACTGCGTAATAACATCGCCAGGCACGTTTCGCTCAGCGAAGATCAACTGCAACAGTTTCATGATCTTTTTGAACCTCGGTTGTTTAAGAAAAAAGCTATTTTCTATCAGAAGGACAAATTTGTGCCCATGAAGGTTTTGTGCTGAAAGGACTTTTCCGTGTTTACCATGTGGACGCAAACGGTGTTGAGCAAGTTCTTTATTTTGCGCCCGAAGATTGGTGGATTGCTGATATCGACAGTTTTTCTAACCAAAAACCATCAAATCTATTTATTGAGGCTTTGGAAGATAGTGAAGTCCTGGTCATTTCCCGGAAAAACAAGGATCTCGCTTATGAGCATTTTCCTGCCATTGAGAAGCTGTTCCGTATCATGACGCAGAAAACGCATGTAGCCTTGCAGCGCAGGATGATCGATAATTTGAGTAAAACGGCCGATAAACGATACCAGGACTTTTTAGCAAAGTATCCGGATTTATACAACAGGTTATCCAACAGGCAAATAGCGGCATACCTGGGGATTAGTCATGAGTTTTTGAGCAAAATTCGTAATAAACTGGCAAAGGAGAAGTAGCTGTATTTTTGCGTTTGTTGAACTTGTTCAATGTTTTTCGTTTTGACCATGGGTACCTTTGTTTAATCTATTAATCAATAAGGTTTAACAAAAGGTTTTTAACTATGGAAACGCAGGCACAGCAATTTAAACAATTTCAATCAGGCAATCTTACACTTGATGTATTTATTGCAGCGGAAACCGGTTTTGGCGTAACATCAACAATTATTTCGGGGAAGACGGAAGCAATGCTCGTCGATGCCCAGTTTACCCTGGCCGAGGCGGAAGTTGTTGCGGAGCACATCAAAAACTCGGGTAAGAAATTATCTTTAATTTATATCAGTTATGCCGATCCCGACTTCTATTTCGGATTGGAGATCTTCAAACGTTACTTTCCTGAGGTTACAGTTTATGCAAATGACACAACCATTGAACATATCAAGGCAACCTCGCAAAAAAGCTTGACGTTTGGGGAGGCCGCCTTGGCAATGCCCTTACCAAAAATGTGGTATTGCCGCAATTGCTAAAGGATGGTTTATTTGAATTGGAGGGCGAAAAAATTGAAATATACGGACTTGAAGAGTTCCCTTCGAGATCTTTTG
Organism: Mucilaginibacter sp. P19; assembly: GCF_050632265.1. NCBI lineage: Bacteria > Pseudomonadati > Bacteroidota > Sphingobacteriia > Sphingobacteriales > Sphingobacteriaceae > Mucilaginibacter > Mucilaginibacter sp. P19. The sequence goes on along the minus strand of NZ_CP192586.1, from coordinate 4,724,998 downwards.
TATGGATCCCTTCCGTAAAAGCTGTAATAGGGGGCATTAATATTTTTGGCAGCAATTTCAACCTGTGGACAGCCGACGCGCAAACCCCCGACACACGTGATAAATGGATTGCTATTTTGAATAAGATTACTGCACTGGCGCCATCAATTGTAATTCCTGCCCATACTGATCAGTATTCCGCTTTCGATACTGCGTCAGTGTCCCACACTAAAAACTACCTTTTATTTTACGAAGAAGCCCTGAAAGCAAATAAAACATCAGGGGAGTTGATTGCTGCTATAAAAAACCATTATCCCGATCTTAAGTTTGATATAGCACTTCAGATTGGAGCTAAAGTAAACACAGGCGAAATGAAATGGTAAATATTAAAAGCGATGACAAATCTTGAAATTGTAAAGAGCACTTACGAAGGAAAATCTTCGGAAGAAAACGGCAAAAACCTTCAAAAATTTCTCGCACCTGATGCTGTTTGGACAGAGGCCGCGGGATTTCCGCTCGCCGGCACTTATATAGGTTTTGAAGCGATTGCCCAAAATGTGTTTTATCGCCTGGCTACCGAGTGGATCGATTATAAGTTTACGCTGGAGGGTTATGTTGCTGATGGCCATAAAGCAGTTGCCTTTGGTACATATAGCGGTACCTATAAAGAAACAAACAAATTTTTTAAAGCGCGCGTGGCGCATCTTTGGCAACTGGAAAACGGCCTCATAACGTCTTTTGAACAGTTTGTGGATAGTAAAACGGTTGATGAGGCAACAAAATGAATAATTAATCAATGAGGCTCAGTTGCGTTCATTATTGATTTGAGGGCGCGACAAAAAAATGCCCGGGGCCAGTGGAAGCCCCAGGTGTTTTTTTTAATTTGCGCCTTGCTTAATAGCGGTTATCGTACGCTGATCTTTTACTGTATAATTTCTTCTGTCCAGAGCGCCGCCTGTATCCCAATAAAATGGCAGCATGCCACGTGTTTTTGCTTGTTTTGTAACATAAAAATTCCAATAGTCTACCGCATCTTCATGTGTTGGTAAATCTAAAGGAACGTGCGCTGTGTTGTCGCGCCTGTAGGCACCATATTCGCCTAAAAGAACAGGAATCCCTTTATCAACGAAGTTTGTCTTCATTAGGTTGAATGAGGCGTCGACATCGCTCTCTTCACCCCAGGTGGCATTTCGTTCAGGCTCAATAGCCGAGTGGTGCCCTGAGCCCCAATAATAAAACATTTTACCCCAGCTTGCATCATTGTCCAACAGGCAGCAGAACTGAAATGGAGAATAGTAATGTACCTCTACCATCAGCTTGTTTGTCACCTGATCTTGCGGAAGATTGGTCATAAAAGCACTTGTTTTCTCCATATTAGTAGAGGGGCCCTGAAGTACCAATACACGATAGACATTTTTTCCACCGGTTGATCTAACCGCGTTAATAAAGGTTTGATGATAGGTAGAAAGTATCGCCGTTGCCGCGGCATCATCTGCAGCTGGCTCATTAGCACTGGCAAACATCAGGTGTTCATCAAAATCGCGCATAGCTGTGGCAATTTGTTCCCATAATGCCTTTTGTTTAGCATTAACTGAATCTTGTTTGGCTTGGGTAATGTTATTTTCAAGCCAGCCACCATCCCAATGGATGTTAAGCAACACATACATATCATTGTTTACGCAATACCCTACTACTTCTTTTACCCGTTTTATCCAGTTTGGATCTATTTGCGCAGTTGCCGGGTTACTTAAATGGCCCATGTTCCAGGCGCAGGGGAGGCGTATGGCATTAAAGCCTTGCTGTTTTACAAATTTTACATAATCTTCAGTGATTAGCGGATTGCCCCAGCCTGTTTCGCCGCCAGAAGCTTCCAGTGTATTGCCAATATTCCAACCCAATTTTATTTTCGTGGCAAGCTGAACAGCGTTACTGCTCATCCCGGTTGCATCAGGAGCTATTGGTGAAGTATTGTAATTGGGGAAAAGGTTTGATGTTTGAGACACTTTTAAGGTTCTCGCCTGTCCGTTTGAGGAGTTTATGGTCAAGGTACTGGAACGTGTTGATCCTGTACCGTTTTCTGATAACGTTTTGATATGAATGACGATACTGCCGCTATTGCCTGATGTGGTGCTTAACTGCAGCCAGGTAGAGCCTGGATTAACGATATTCCATGTTGCATTACAGGAAATAGAAAAATCCTGCGTACCGCCCTGAGGTGTAAAAGTTATTGCTGTTTGGTTTACAGTAAGTTCCGGCGGGGCGTTATTCGTTTTTTTACACGAAAAAAACGAAATCAATACAATTGGTATTAAAAATACTGGTTTTAAGAAAAATGTTTTTTTCATTTTTTAAATGATTGGTAATAAATTCTTTGTTTGTTTTTGCATGCGATTATTGGTTTGGGTTAGGTAAGTATTAGAACAATTATGGTGTAGTTATTTGAGGTACGCAGAACCGTTTTTTTAAAATTCATGCTGCACAAAGCCTTGTTAGCTTACGTTGTTAAAAAATGCCGGGGCCCTGCTACAACCCCAGGCATTCACTTATTCAACTAACTTTTACTTTTTAATTTAAACTGTTGTCAGGTTATGAACAGTTATATTAAATTCTTTACCGGAGTTTTCTCCGTATCTCAGCTTTCAGAGTTTTAATATCCAGGCATCAGCTAAAAAAATGCCGGGACCTGTTAAGGCCCCGCGCATTCATTTATAATCAACTAACTCTCTCGCTTATTTAACTCTTACTACTCTGATATTATCAATAGCCGCTTCAAAATTTTGAACAGTACTTGAGCCATCATTAGTAAATGTAACGTTGATGGCCCCGGCTCCTGCTGAACCAAGCAGATCTGAAAGCGTTGGTGCCGGAAAGCCTTTACTGTCAACAAAATTTGACAATGGAATAGTAACTGTTTGCCAGCCCTTGGTAGTAAACGGAACTGTTGCTCCTGTGGAGGTTTTCCACGGATGATAAAGGGCTGAATAATTCCATGAGTAATCTTTTACTATTTGGATAGAGCCGTTTATCCATGGCTTGGTAACCGATATCTCGAATTTTAAAACATAATGGCTTAAGGTATCTTTCATGTTGGCCTGAGGTATCCATTGCGCCGAGTTTGTATTGATTGACCTACCGTCATTCCACCAGGATCCATCGCCGGCAGGGACATTTGATGCTTTCATGATCCCATAATAACCGGTGTTGCCAGGGTAGTTTGCCGAACTGTTGGAAGTGCCCGAACCCCACGAGAAATTATTAATGTTATCGTAATTATTCAATACCCCGTTTACAAAATTGTGTATCGAATAAACAGTTGCGGCTTTGCCTGATTTTGTTTCAACGCTTACAATACCACCCGTTTGCGTAATGCCTGCAGGCACCGCAAGACTAATGCTTGTGCCATCATTTGACGATTTAAAGTTGGTGATATTAATTCCGCCGTAAATGACGCTTTTAACAAAGAAGAAGCTAAGCCCGTTTATTTTAACCGAATCGCCCGGGTTAGCGTCTTCGTTAGAAACGCCTGTAATAGTAGGGGCGGGCGCTACAATAGGGAACGAAAACGTAGTTTGACCATGATTGGTAATGTATTGGATGGTATTCAGCTTATCCGAAGGTACCGTCGGGAACGCAATAACAGCCGGTATGAGAGCTATAGCGCTGGTATCTGAAAACCAGGCGTCATTAAAAGAGCCTTTTACGCCATCAAAATTGATAGCAAGTGCACCTTTTAAATTTTTACCCGAAATAACTACCCATTGACCGGTACCCACACTGCTCAGTAGCGAATCCCCGGGATGGGCCACATAATTACGGATAGAGGTAATCACAGGAGTCCCTTTTGATGATGATGTTGCATCCTTTTTACAGCCGGATTGCATAAATGCGGCCGCAACAAGCAAGGCAAGCAGCAAACAGCTTTTAATATGATTTAATTTTTTCATGATTTTAAGAATTATCTAAACGATTCTGAATGCAATTAATAATAGGGTACAGGGGCCTCTAACAACTTAGGGTCTGCCGTTTGCTCATTTGCCGGTATAGGCAGCGTAAATGTGTTAACGGTCGGCGGCGTTATGATCAGGCTATTATTAGATGCTTTTTTTACTCCAGTGGCCGGATCATAGCTAAATTGTGAACGCGGCACGTACCTGTTATTAGGATCAGGGTCATTTGTAAGGGTTATTTGCTTACTAATTATGGAAATTGCCTTATTAGGGTCGTAATAAGAAAGGCGCACAAGGTCAAACCAGTACTGGCCTTCAAAGGCCAGCTCAATCCGTCTTTCTTTCATGATGATATCAGGAGTAAGTTGGGTAACAACATCAACACCCGCCCTGCTGCGTACCTGATTAAAGTACAGCAATGCATCCGTGTTAGTGGTTGATGCGTTGTTGCCTAATAAAGCTTCGGCATAAATTAAATATACATCGGCAAGGCGTAATACAGTATTATGCTCGATAGATGACCAAAGGTCCATAGTAGGCGAGTTGTTATCGGCGGCGGTACCTACTATGTGTTTTTTAACGTTTACACCAGTTGCTGTGTAACCTCCACCTGCCGCGTTAAGCTCAGGGTATTTATCACCGGTAAGCATAAATGTAGCTTTGCGGCGTACCGAGTCCTGGGCAGTATACTGGTTTGCAAGATCTATCGTTGGGCCAATTGCGCCGCCCCAGCCGCCGCCGCCGGTAACAAGGCTGCCGCTTGGTGCAAATTGGGCTTGTATGGAATTACCTTGCCCGTAAGGTACTCCAGGCGCCCATTGATAGGCAAATAATGATTCAGAATTGTCATTATACTGTGTCCTGAAAAGATTGTAGTAGCTTGGTAAAAGAGATAAACCGCTGGTTTTGCAAACATTACCGGCATAGTACGCGGCGCTATCCAGATCAGACTGGTTGCGTGAGCCTTTTTGATTTAAACCGGCCCGGGTTAAATAAACTTTTGCCAGCATACCCTGCGCCGACCATGTAGTAACACGGCCAGGCTGATCAGTTCGGGGCAAATTAGCAACGGCGTATCTTAAATCATTGATAATAAACTTGTATACATCCTCAAGCTTATGGCGAGGTACCAGCGGGTTAGCTATCAACTTGTCATTATCTTCTACAATAGGTACAGGCCCCCATAACTGGGCAAGATAAAAATAGGAAGTAGCACGAATAAACCTGATTTCACCAAGCGCGCTTGTTTTACTTTTTACGGCTACGCTATCGGGCATTTTGGTCTTAATGGCTTTAATATTGATGTTGCAATGCGCTATAACGTTAAAAAAGCTTTGCCATGCCGATGTTAGCGTTCCGTTTTGCGGCGTGATGGAAAAGGTAGTAAGCTGAACGAGATCGGCATTATAAGGCTGTAACATATTGCCGCTCATGATATCCCCCATCCCAAGCAATGGAAAGTTATTCCAGGTAGCCCAGGGCTGCGCGTAAAGTGTAGCTGTAGCCAATCTTAAATCCGAACCGCTTTTATAAAAATTATCGGTAGTAATACCGGTTAAAGGGGGCGGTTAAGGTAATCTTTTTGCAGCTGCTTATCATAATTATACCGATAACCAGCAAGACTATATTTATTTTGATACGTTTCATAAATCTTGATTTTAATTGTTTAGGGATACATTCAGGCCAAATGTGTAAACGCGCGGCTGTGCATAATATCCATTATCGATACCGGCTGCTAATGGGTTCCATGAGCCAATCTCAGGATCGTAGCCGGTGTATTTGGTAATGGTGAACACATTGGTTACGTTAACATATACCCTCAACGATCTTAATTTGATCTTATTCAAAAGGTTATTTGAAAAACTATATCCTAAAGCGATGCTTTTGCACTTTAAATAGGAACCGTTTTCGACATATTTGTCGGAAAAGCGCTGGTTATCATTACCACTGCTTTGGCTGATCCTGACGATGTTGGTTGAAGGGTTTGTAATGAATACATTGTTGATATCCGAACTGGAACCGGTTGGATTAATCAAACCGATTTTAGCATAGTTGAAAACAGACGGGAAATAGCCAAAGTTTTGATTAGGGTTATCGCCGTTAACCTTTAACTGGTTATAAACTTTATTGCCATAATTGCCGGCCATAAAAACATTCAGGTCGAAATTTTTATAGCTAAAGCTGTTATTGATGCCAAATTGAAATTTAGGCATGGGCGAACCCAAAAAGGTTTGATCGTTTGCATCAATTTTACCATCCCCATTAATGTCTTTAAAAATAACATCGCCTACCCAAACACCACCTGAGCCTGGCGTTATAGGTATAGGGCCGCTGCCATTTTGGGGCAAGGCGGTGTATTTTGCAAAGTCGGCGGCGTTTTTGTAAATACCCAGTACCTGGTATCCGTAAAATTCGCCGATTGAACGGCCAACAACAGTTTTGGAAACAGATCCGTAAATTGCCGGGGTGCCGTCAACCAATGCAAGTACTTTGTTGATATTTCGGGTAAAGTTGATGTTGGTGCTCCAGTTAAAATATTTTGACCGGATATTTTGTGTATTAAGTGAAAACTCGAAGCCCTTATTGCTCACCGCGCCAACGTTTACATATGGAGCTTGCACTGCGCCGGGTGAATATCCACCGGCAGCAAATGTGCCTGAATAATACGGTAAGGTAAGGCTAAGCAAAAGGTTGTTGGTTTTGCGGTAATAGACATCGCCCGTTAAACTGATCCTTCCGTTTAACACTGTTGCATCCAAACCAAGGTTATATGATTTTGTCGTTTCCCACTTGATGTTCGGATTACCAGTTGTAGTAGTTATTTGCGAATTACCTGATAAACCGGTGGATATTGTACTTAGAGTTGAACCATAAGCATATTCAGCAATATTTTGATTGTTTACCAATCCGTAACCGAGCCTAAGCTTAAGATCATTAATCGCTTTTACACTTTTAAGAAAGCTTTCGTGGTTAATCTTCCAGGCAAGGGCACCTGAATATGTGGTATTCCACCGGTTGGCTTCAGCAAATTTCGACGAACCGTCATGACGTACGGTTGCGGTTAACAAATAGCGGTCGTCATAAGTAAAGTTAGCCCGGCCAAAATAGGCCTCTAAAGCGCCTTGTCCTTTAACACCGGTATTGGTTGCAGTTGTGGCGTCGCCGCTGCTGATTGTTTGTACGTTATTACTTGCAAAATTGGTTCGGGTAGCCGATATGCCGCTATTTTTAAGCAACTGGGCTTCATGGCCAGCCACTACGTTTACCCAATATTTTTTTGCAAATGTGTGCTGGTAGGTTAAATAATTCGAGATTGAGTTATAGAAATTTTGCGCGCTTGAAGCAGTACCACTGTTATTGCTCTTGGTGTAAGCGCCCATAACATAGCTTGGGTTAAAATAATCTTCAGTTGCAAAGTCAAAATTTCCGGCAACCTCATTGCGCAAGGTTAAATCCCTGGTGAATTGGATTTCTGCATAGGCATTGCTAAACAACTGGTAGCGGCTTTTAAAATCTTTTACAATAGTTGCTATCGCAAACGGGTTAGTGCCCACCGCACCATAAATATTGGGATCATTACCCCCCATGTGCCATCAGGATTTTTTACAGCTACGTCGGGCGTTTGATTAAGCGCCTGCAAAATCACACCTGTATTGGAAGTGGTAACATTTTCGGCCACATGCGCCATATTCAAGTTGATGCCAACCTTTAACCAATCGGTGGTTTTATTATCGATATTTGCTTTTACCGAAGTCCTTTTAAAATCTGAGCCTAACGCTATCCCTGTTTGTGAAAAATACGTGCCTGATATATAATATTTTGTCCTGCTATCACCACCGCTGATGGCTAAATTATGGTTTTGCATAGGAGCTGTACGGAACAGCGCTTTTTGCCAGTTGGTACCAACACCCAGGTATTGCGGATTTGCAAATTGCGGCCGCATATCATAACCGATAATTGCCGATTTTTCATTCATGAAAGTGGCGTACTGCCTTAAATCCATCACATCATAATACTTGGGTAATTTTTGCCAGCCCTGGTATCCGTCATAACTAATTAGCGGAGGACCTGTGGTGCCTTTTTTAGTGGTAATAATAATTACACCGTTAGATGCCTGCGAACCATAAATAGCGGTCGCTGAAGCGTCTTTTAACACATCTATCGAAGCTATATCTGAGGGGTTGATGCTGGATAAGGGGTTAGTGCCATTGCCCGCAATAGCCGACTGTCCATTCGGTGGTATCTGTACCCCGTCGATTACATATAGGGGAGGGGCGCCTGTAAAACCGCCCAAACCGCGGATCTGCACGTTAACGTCACCACCGGGCTGGCCTGATACCTGTTGTACAACCACACCCGCTACTCTTCCTTGTAAGGCCTGGTCAAATGTGGTAGGTTGCGCTTTTAATAGGTCTGCCGCTGTTACTGACGATATAGCCCCGGTAAGGTCATGTCTTTTCCTGGTGCCATAACCAATTACAACAACTTCGTTCAAGTCGCTGGTTGCGGGTTTGAGGGCTACGTTTATAACGGTAGATGAGCTTACGTATATTTGCTGGGAATTGTAACTTATAAAGCTAAAAATCAGCACATCCCCATTTTTTGCATTGATACTGTAGCTGCCATCTGCACCAGATAGTGTGCCCGTTGGCGAATCCTTTACTTTAATGGTTACACCGGGCAGCGGCTGATTATTGTCTGTACTGGTAATTTTACCTGTAATTTTAACACTTTGCGCGTAACCTGTAAGGTTTAACAACAACAAAGTTGTAAACAGCAGTACTACATGTCTTAATCTTTTTCGTAAATCTTTTTCCATGTTAATTGGGGTTCATAATTGTTTGGTTATTTGGTTTGTTTATTTGATTGGTTTCGGACTTGATTTATCCTGTCATATTCATATTTTATTACAGTGGAACTGAAGTTGGCGAGAGCATCGGGATATTTACACGGAAGCATACCTGCGTAATGCGGACGGGATATTTACAACAAATCCTGAATTGATTTTTTTAATGGTTTGCCTCGTGAATGGCACAAGTATTAATAAGTACGCGTTTTGGCATAATGCTTAGTTTAAATTAGGTTATTCATAAAATTGGTTATCATCTGTCCCGTTGTTCAGGCATCAGACTACGGCATCGGTATAGAAGATATGCCGCTTTATGGAGGATGAAATTAGATGACCAATCGCAATCGATTGTTTACAAATGGGGGTACAAATGTTAATTAAAATTAACTAATTGATTATAAGTCAATTAAAGTTGTTTTTATCAATAATAGGCGTCAAAACGCCAATGCAGAGCCAGCAATATTCCCAAAAAAGCTAAAAGTGAAGCTTTAAGAACAGCTATTGACATTTAAATTTGAAGGTAAAATCGCCGAAAAGTACTAACAAATGCGAAAATAATACCAATTTTAAAAACTGTTGAAGAGACCGGCGAAGGTCATTGCAGATACGATCATCAAAAATTAACATTTGTATCCCTATTTACCAACAATAAGGAGCATGGTGCAACATAAATTTGCAGCCTCTGATATGATATTGCTTAGCTTCGTTTATTGCTGCGTACCAATATTGTAAGCTGAGATATAAAAATCAATATGAAAATCTTACCCATTATTTTAGGAAGCCTTTTTTTAGTAACGTTTTTGCTCAAGGTAACAACCCGGAAAAAGTAAATCAAGCTAAAAGGGTTATCAACATCGATTTTAAAAAAGAAAAAGGACGTTTTAATAGGTCATTTAATTTTTGTGTAGGAGCAGGGCGCGCAAATGAAGGCTTGCGGGCCGACTGGCAGCAGCAATTGGCCACTGTACAAAAAGAATGCGGTTTTAAATATATCAGGATGCATGGCCTGCTTACAGACGATATGGCTGTTTACCGGGAAGACAGGAATGGTAAGCCGGAATATAATTACCAATACGTTGACGCTTTATATGATTATATTTTAAGTATAGGCATGAAACCGTTTGTTGAACTGGGGTTTATGCCGGGAGCGTTGGCAAGTGGTAATAAGACAATTTTTTGGTGGAGGGGAAATGTAACACCCCCGAAAGACTATAATAAATGGGAAGGTTTAATCCGTAACCTTACTCAGCATTTTACCGAGCGGTACGGAATTGACGAAGTTAAAAAATGGTATTTTGAAGTTTGGAATGAGCCGAACCTCAAAGATGGTTTTTGGACAGGTTCGCAAGAAGAGTATTTTAAATTGTATCAATATAGCGCGAAGGCGATAAAAAGCGTAAACCCAGCCTATAAAGTAGGGGGCCGGCTACTGCCGGTGCGGCATGGGTACCTGACATGATAGATTTTTGCAGCAAAAATTCAGTTCCTATTGATTTTATAAGTACCCATGCTTATGGTGTAAAACAAGGCTTTTTGGACGAGTACGGTTCAACCGGTACCGTACTTGACAAAAACAAAGGAAGCGTTAGCGGTGATGTTCGGAATTCACGCAAGCAAATAGAAAACTCCACAATTCCGGGCCTCGAATTACATTATACCGAATGGAGCTCATCTTATACTCCGTCAGATCCCATACACGATAGTTATCACGAAGCGGCATATATACTTGAAAAATTGAAGCAAACCGGATCTGCAGCCAATTCCATGTCTTACTGGACGTTCACTGACATCTTTGAAGAGGCCGGACCACGGTTTACGCCATTCCACGGAGGTTTCGGTTTACTCAATACTCAGGGGATAAAGAAGCCGGCTTTTTTTGCCTATTCTTTTTTAAACAAATTAGGTGAAACGGAAATAACAGATCAGGATAGCTCCTCCTGGGCCTGTAAAAATAAAAAAGGGGATGTTCAGGTGTTGCTTTGGGACTACACTTATACTTTGCCTGATTCTGTCAATAACCAGGCTTACTATGTCCGCGACCTGCCTGCTAAATCAAAAGGAGAGGTTGAATTGGTAATATCCGGTATGCCCAGCGGCAAATATCGGATGGAAATCTATAAAACGGGATATAAGGTAAATGATCCGTACACAACGTACCTGTCTTTCGATAAACCTGATCAATTGACAAAAGCACAGGTTGATAAACTAAAAAAGGAAAATAGTGGTGCAGCCGTCTGGCATGAGGATATTACAGTAAATGCATCAGGTAAGGCGTTTAAGAAACTTCCTGTCAGGGAAAACGATGTTGCTTTCATTAATATCGTTAAACTTTAGCAGCCTTCAGTTATCTCATTTTAATACGTCAGCAGATGGATGATACTCATTTAAAAGTATCACCTACTGGCGTATGCCCGGGTAGTTTGTTAGTTAATCTGCAAAGCTAAACCTCTTACACAGTTATTTTCATCTTCGGCAGCTCAATTAAGCTGGCACGCATATTTATTCGTTTTATATACCGGTTAAAATTCACAATATAGCCTGTCCGCATCGAATTTGGCAATTGGTTTGGCTAATTGGTGAGCAACATTTATTATTGATCGGATATTTTATAAATATCCTTATAACTTCTTTAAATAATATTCAGGGTTTCTTTTTTTGTTGTATACCTGATTTGAAAAATCACCATAGCCATTAAGAAAGTAAGGGAGGTATAAAACCCCAAATTTTGTAGCGGCGAACCCACGGACATGGTCACGGCTGTTTCTTCTATTTTGCTAATCATTTAAAGTAGGTTGAGGTATTAATAATATTACTAAATTACTATTATTTACAACTTAAAGGAGTGAAATGAATTAGTTTTATTTAAATTACTTTAGTAGGGTCTTAATCTCAGTTGATAATAATTTTCGTTATATTTTATCTTGAATTATATCTATAGTATTCAAGATTATAGTCACCGGTATCATATTTTCTTTTAAATTAAACATTCAGTACCCTATTTATTCACTTTTGTGGCCTTTTCGGCCTATGTATTTGGCTCCCAAACCAATAGCCTAAGAGAGGCTTTAACCAAAAAACAACCTGCACTGATTTAAAACAGAAGCGCAATCGCTAAAATGACGTTTGTTTATGCGCTCTGTTTAATTGTTCTTTTTTTGCTATAAACCAATTAATATTTAAATATGAGAACACTTAACTGTTTTTTCAGCGTAGCCGCGATTTTATTGTTTACCCGGTGCCAAAAGCAACAAATTGCCAGTCCGGTTGTTAAGCTGCCTGTTTCCAAAGCAGTTAAAACATTGGCTATAACCAGTTATCCAAATTACAATACGTCGCCTCTTGCGCCTGATCAAACAGGGGTAACCAGTACAGCCGCACAGCTTGCAGCAAGGTTTCAATTGGGGTGGAATATAGGTAATACGCTGGAAGCAAGTGGATCAGAAACTGCCTGGGGCAATCCATTAGTTACACAGGCACTTATCGACGGAGTAAAGAAAGCCGGTTTTACGGCAATTCGTATTCCCTGTGATTGGGACCAGTACTCTGACCAAAACACCGGGCAAATACAGCAATCGTGGCTTAACCGGGTGCAGCAGGTTGTTCAATATTGCGTTAATGACGGCTTATATGTGATATTGAACATACATTGGGACGGGGGTGGCTGGAGAACAATTGTACCACCGCCGCACAGGCCGCAGTTAGTGCCAAACAAAAAGCCTTTTGGGAACAAATAGCTACTCAAATGCGAGGCTTTGACGAGCATGTGATATTTGCCAGCGCAAATGAACCTGCAGTATCTGATGCTACGGGAATGGGGGTACTGCTTTCTTATCACCAAACGTTTGTCAATGCGGTGCGGTCAACTGGTGGGCATAACAGTTACAGGGTACTCCTTATCCAGGGGCCGGGTACTAACATTGATAATACCAACAGTTTAATGAATACCTTGCCTACAGATCCAGCATCCAATCGACTGATGGTTGAAGTGCATTATTATACTCCCTTTAATTTTGCCGGTTTGTCATCAGATGCAAGCTGGGGCAGTATGTTCTATTATTGGGGCAATGGCTACCATTCTACAACGGATGCTTCAAGGAATCCCACCTATGGTGAGGAGTCGGATGCAGTTGCAGAGTTTCCTTTGATGAAGTCTAAGTTCATTGACAAGGGCATTCCGGTGATATTGGGCGAATATGGAGCTATCCGGCGGTCCACAACACTGACGGGAGATGCGTTAACATTGCATCTTGCAGGCAGGGCGTATTATCTTAATTATGTTACCCATAAAGCATTACAATATGGCTTGCGTCCGTTTTATTTTGATGACGGCGCGACGGGTAATAATGCATTCAGGCTTATGAGCAGGCAAACTAACGGAGCGGCCGATCAACAAGGTTTAGCCGCAGTAATACAGGGCGGGCAAAACAATACGTCTTCATCGATTCAGGTTGGGCAGGTTTATCAGATTTACAGCAGAAACAGTTTTAAAGCCCTGGAATTTGCCGGCTGGGGCACTGCTAATCAAACACAGGCCGATCAGTGGGACTATTTAGCAGGGGCAAACCAGCAATTTAAAGTGGAAGATGCGGGAGGTGGTTATTACAGGTTAACGCCTATGCACGCCACAGGAAAGTGCCTTGAAGTTTATGGCTGGAGCGGGGCTGACGGCGGGCAGATAGATTTATGGGACTACAGTGGCGGCGCAAATCAGAAATGGTCAATTCAGCTAACCGACAACGGATATTATAAAATTATCAATGCCAACAGTGGGAAGGCTTTGGACATTACCGGAGCTTCACTTAATAACGGCATTGCAGTTGAGCAATGGACTTATTCCGGAAACCGTAATCAGCAATGGGGTTTTGTGAAAATATAATGTAACTATTGGAAAGAATTATGGCCTTTTTAGGCTATTGATAGGTAAAAAGGCAAAAACAAAAAGCCTTCAGATTTAGCGATTTAAAGGCTTTTGTTTTTCATCGATTGCTTTTTTAGTCTTTAAATCGGCCAGGCCGCCCGGAAACGTATGCGATGCATCCTACAAAAACTTTCCATTCTTTATCAAACAGCCCCTTAGAATAGCGGACTTTTTCCATGATGTAGTTTTTTATTGTTGTTTTAACACTTAATGGTGTATCTTGCCGACGAAAACCCAATTATGAAACGCATCGCTTTTTTATCAATTCTTAGCCCATTTTTGCTGTGGGCGCAACAAAAGCAAGTTGTCAAAAGCTTCCCTCTAGGGGATGTCAAGCTATTACCGGGGATTTTTAAAGAACAGGAGCAGACAGACCTCAATTATATGCTTGCCCTGCAGCCCGACCGCCTGCTTGCGCCTTTTAGAAGGGAGGCGGGGCTGCCACAAAAAGCTAAAAGCTATACAAACTGGGAAAACTCAGGCCTGGATGGGCATATCGGCGGGCACTATCTTTCTGCCCTGGCTATGATGTATGCTTCTACAGGTGATAACCGTATACGCCAGCGCCTTGATTACATGATCAATGAGCTTAAATTGTGCCAGGACAAAAACGGTGACGGATATTTGGGTGGCGTGCCTGGAAGCCGCGAACTTTGGCCCCAGGTGATGAAGGGTGATTTTACAGATTTCAATAAGAAATGGGTGCCTTTTTATAATATTCATAAAGTATTTGCCGGCCTGCGCGATGCCTGGCTGTATGAAAATAACCAAACAGCAAAAGTCATGCTGATTAAACTGGCAGACTGGTTTTACAACATCAGTACTGCACTTAGCCAGTCACAAATGCAGCAACTGCTTGGGAATGAGCATGGAGGCGTCAATGAGGTACTGGCAGATGTATACGGCATCACCGGGGAAAAGAAATACCTTGACGCGGCCTACAGTTTCTCTCACCAGGCTCTCCTTCAACCGCTTGAAAAAGGTCAGGATAAACTGGATAATTTACATGCAAATACGCAGATCCCCAAAGTGATAGGTTTTAAGCGGATTGCTGATTACAGCGGTGATACCGCTTACAATCATGCTGCGACGTTCTTTTGGCAAACCGTGGTACATCATCGGTCGGTAGCAACAGGTGGTAACAGCGTAAGGGAACATTTTAACCCTGCTACAGATTTCTCAACCATGATTTCCAGTGTTGAAGGACCCGAAACATGCAATACCTATAACATGCTTAAGCTTACCGAAGATCTGTACATGTCAAATCCGGATATTGCGTATATCGATTATTACGAACGGGCGTTGTATAATCATATCCTTACAACCCAACGGCCGGGGAAGGGTGGTTTTGTTTACTTTACTCCAATGCGCCCCGGGCATTACAGGGTTTACTCCCAGCCACAAACAAGCATGTGGTGCTGCGTTGGCTCCGGGATGGAAAATCATTCAAAGTATGGTGAAATGATCTACAGCCATTCAGATAATGAGCTATATGTTAATCTGTTTATTCCATCACAACTTATATGGAAGCAAAAAGGCTTGCAAATGAGGCAGGAAACAGGGTTCCCTGACAAGGAAACAACAAGGCTGAAGATTTTGAAGACTGGCAATAGCGCATTCGGGATAAACATCAGGTACCCATCATGGGTAAAGGCCAGCGCGCTTTCAATTAACATCAATGGCCGGCCTGTTCAAGTTACAGCTCAGCCGTTATCATATGTGCAGCTAAAAAGAAAATGGAGGAAAGGAGATGTCATCACCGTCCAATTACCGATGCAGACAACGACGGAGAAACTTCCTGACGGCTCTAATTATGAAGCCGTGCTGCACGGGCCCATCGTACTTGCTTCAGTGATTGATACAATTGCCCAAAAAGGCCGTGAGGCTGATGATGGCAGGATGGGGCATGTTGCTGCGGGTAACCTTTATAAGCTTACTGATATGCCGGTTTTTGTAAGCGATTCTGCTGATGATGCCCCGATGATAGTTGCTGATAAAAATAAACCAATGTCCTTCACTGCCGTGCGGTTAATTTACCCGGCTAAATACCGAAACCTGAAGCTGGTGCCGTTTTACAAGATCCAGGATGCACGCTATGTTGTGTACTGGCGAAAAGAATCAGCCAAAGGCTTCGGCGAATTGCAGGCTAAGTTAGCGGAGGAGGATGCGAAGGAAGCAAAACTGGCTGCTAATACCATCGATATGCTGACTCCGGGTGAGCAACAGCCTGAATCAGATCATTTCATGGAAAAGGAAAATTCTTTTGCCGATGTTAATTTCAACAGGCACTTCAGGGCTGCTACAGGCTGGTTTAGCTATAAGCTGACTGATAAAGATAAAGCAGCAAAAAAGATTAGTGTTACGTATTTTGGGACGGAAAGGAACCATAAATTCAGCATTTTTCTAAATGAGCAGGAACTGGTGAAAGTTGATTTAAAGGACGGTAAACGTGACGCTTTTTATACCGTTGAATATGACCTGCCCGTAGATTTGAAATACAACGCAGACCAAAGTCTTCGGGTAAAATTTCAGGCGGATAAGGGTGCAATGGCCGGGCCTGTTTATGAAATACGACTTTTGAATAATTGAGGGCTTAAATCCGTTCCAAAGTGTTGCAATAACGGGATCGGTTCACTATTGTCCGGTAAAATTTATTCGATACATATAAATACTATCAGGGCCTCAAAAAGGCCCTTTTTTGTGTGCTTTTCAGAAGTAAACCGCTGTTTAACCTAAAATTATTCTTGCCTTTAGAACCCGGCTGTCCGGAACCTTACTACATAATATTCATCACGTTTCCTATAATGCGTATAAGATTAAGTAAGCAGTAATGTTTTGCTTTTCCGTTGGGAAACGGTTTACCGGACGACTTTTTATAATATTACTTCTTCAAAAAATCAAAAAGTAAAGTATAGTCAAATGCATACGAGCCGGGATAGGTTTAAAATAGCCAATAACTTACCGGCTAAGATTAAGTTTAACTTTTCAAAAAAGGATAAACAAGACAGGTATTACAGGTTTATTTTCCTTTCGCTCCCCTGGTAAACCATGGCGTTTTTAAAATTCTTCCTGAATTTTTTGATGTATTCAGAAGGTTTTAAATCAAACACTTTCTTAAACTGCTCACGAAAATATTTTATATCTTTTATTCCAACAGCGTAAGCGGTTTCCAGTATATTTAAATCGCTGTGAACAAATAGCTGTGCGGCTTTTCGCAATCTGATAGCTCTTATGAAGCTATTGGCTGGCTGCCCTGAAATCATTTTGATTTTTTTGTAGATGCCCGAATAAGACATATTTAATTCGGAGGCTAAGGATTGCAGATTAAAATCAGGATCAGTTATATGATCTTCCACAATGCGGATACAGGAATCCAGAAATCTTTTGTACTCGATAGAGATAGTGTGCGGGTTGTTGTTCAGCGTAATTTCATTATAAAAGTATTGCTGAAGTGTGTTTCGGCTTTTAAGCAACCCGCTAACCCGTGCTTTCAGGATGTCTTTGTCAAAAGGTTTTCCAATATAATCGTCGGCGCCTCCTTCAATACCTTTTAGTTTAATTTCATTTGATGCACTGGCGGTTAATAAGATAACGGGAACATGAGATGTTGTCATATTCTCTTTAATAGCGGCGCAAACTTCTATCCCGGTCATGCCCTGCATCATCACATCGCATATGACTATATCCGGCCACTGCTCATTAATAATTTTGATTCCATCCTCACCATTTGGCGCTACAAGAACATTATATTCAAGTTTAAATATCTGGCGGAGATACTCTCTCATATCCTCATGGTCATCGATGATTAACAGTGTTTTGAGGTCAGACACTATTACTTCCTCACCCTGATCTGCTGCGGGTACTATATCATTGGCTGTAGTTTCAGAATCGATCAACTCTTTTAAAAACTCAGAAGTAGCTGTTGGATGTTCTGAGATGATCTGATCTTTTAAATGCGATTTCCCTTTTTTAAAGTGATTGTAAAAGCTGTCCCTTTTCCCGCTTCGCTGTGATATTCAACAGTTCCGGCCTGACGCTCTACAAAATTTTTAACAAGATAAAGTCCAAGGCCAAACCCTCCGTTTGACGTACTGGCCAAATCAGACACCTGGTAAAACCGGCTAAAAAGTCTTTCGCCAACTTCAGGTGGGATTCCACAGCCGGTATCCTCAACGATTATTGAAACTGTCTGTTCAAATTCCCCTGCACAAACACGAATTCTACCGAGTTTTGGAGTGAACTTCATCGCGTTTGAGAGCAAGTTAAACAGCACGATCTCTGTTTTTTCCCGGTCGATATAAACATTCAAACAATCGGTTGGTGATATGAATTCAAGTTGAATGTGTTTTCTTTTTGCTTCATGTACAAAGCATAAATAAACCTCCCTGCATAAATCGATTATATTAACATTACTTATCCTCAATTGATCAGATTCCGATTCGGCCTTTTTGAAAAGCAGCAACTGATCTACTAAACCTAATAACCGGCGTGCGTTCCTGTAAACAATGGTTAAATTGGAGGTATCTACCGCCTTCTTTTCATTATATAAAAGTTCCTTAATAGGATTAATGATCAACGTTAATGGTGTTCTGAACTCATGCGAAATATTGGTAAAGAAGGCGAGCTTTCGTTCGCTGAGCTCCTTTTCCTTTTCGCTTTCATAGTGAGCTATCTGGATTTCATATTTTAATTTAGCCTGACGGTCCCGGTATAAAAGATACAGGTAAATTACCCCGCCAATGATTATGGTATAAATTGTATATGCCCACCAGGTACGGTACCATGGCGGCGAAATAATGATGATCAGGGATTTGGGCGTCTTGTTCCAGATACCATCATTATTACTTGCTATAACTTTGAATCTATAAGTTCCGGGATTAAGGTTGGTGTAAGTAACCCTTCGTTGGTTACCGTTAAAATTCCATTTTTCGTCAAAGCCTTCCAGTTTATACCTATAACTATTTTTTTCCGGATGAGTATAATTAAGCGAAACAAATTCAATTGAAAATACATTTTGATCATAGTTAAGAAAGGCAGTATCTGCTGTACCAACAGGTCTTTTCAATGGTGAATCAGCACCGGGTTTTACAGATTTATTAAACACCTGAAAATCGGTAAAGTAAACCTCTGGGATTTTATCGTTCAACTTGATTTTTGAAGGATCGAATACCACTACACCTGAATTTCCCCCTAAATAAATTTGCCCATCTGCCGCTTTGTAAATAAGCGAATGCGAAAATACGCCGTCGCCCTCATCAAAATTAATTATGGATAATGGTTGGGGCGTAAACTTTGATACCCCCGTGGCAGAATTGATCCAAAGATTTCCCACCTCATCTTCAACCACACTGTTGAAAACGTTGCTTACAAATCCGCTTTTACGTGAATAAATAATAAAAGAATCGGTTTCCGGAGCATATTTGTTCAACCCGTCGGCTGTGCAGATCCAGATATTCTTTTTGCTATCCTCAAATATGCAATGCACAATATTATTACTGAGGCTGCTTGCAATTTTATCATTATACGTATAGTGGTGAAAAATCCCGGTTTTAGGATCAAAACGATCAACACCGTTTCCACTTGTTCCGATCCATACATTGCCTTTGCTATCTTTTAAAAGATTATAAATATGGTTACTGGCAATTGAATTGAGGTTTCTGTCGTCATTATAATAATGTTTAAATTGCCGTGTTTCTTCATAGTAAATCTTTAAACCGGCATCTGTGGCGAGCCAATATTCATGAGGCCTTACTTCAAGAATATCCCTGAAAACATCTTCGTTAAAAAAATTACTCAGGGCCGAATGGTGAAAATGATGGATAAACCTATTATTGCTGCTGTCAAATTTATCGAACCCATTTTCGGTTGCTGCCCATAGCGCCCCCTCATTGTCCAAATATATTTTACCAACCTGGTTACTGCTGATACTTGAGGGATTATTGGTATGTTGATATAACTTTGTCGTCTTCTTCAGTAAATCAAACTTATAAAGCCCTTCGTTGGTAGCCAGCCACAACATATTGCCTTGCAATAACATACTTTTTGCTTCGCGGGGCGCGATTGATAAGGGGATGAAACGGAATTTATATTGTGTAAAATCAACTTTTGTTAAGGCGTCTTTGCCACAAAGCCACATAATACCGGCCCCATCATTATAAACATATCCATCCGCAGTACTATTAATATCGCCAATCTTTCGCCATTGGCCATTACCCTTATTTATAAAATAGAACCCGCCGTTACTTCCAACAACTAAGGTGGAGTCATTAGCCTTATCAATGCTAAAAGCTCCTACGTTGATATTATCGTGACTTGAAAACCGGGTATATTGCTGGTTTTTAGGATTAAAACAAAAAAGGCCGCTCCAATAGGTACCCACCCAAATGCAACCTTTTTTTGATCGTAAAAAAGGCTCCAAATATCATTGGGGCTTTTTTTAAGCTGAGATTCAGTCTGCGGATAATTGCTGAAATGTTTACTTACCTTATCGAATTTATTTAATCCACCATTCCAGTTTCCCAGCCACAGGTTTTTTTATCATCCTCAACAATTGCATTTACCGACTTGCCTTTTATTGAAAATCGATCATTCTGATTGGGTTTATAACTAACAAAAGATCGCTTATTTGACACATATTGATTAAAACCATCATCCGTACCTATCCATATTGTTCCTTCTCTGTCGCAGAAGATCGAAAAAATCTTATTATTACTTACCGACTCTTTGATCTTATCGCTATGATAAAATCGTTCAAACTTCTCAGTATTGGGATCTAAAATGTTTAAGCCGTCCATGGTGCCAACCCATATCTTTCCGTTCTTGTCTTCGGCCAGCGCACTGATAAAATTTGAACTTATACTCGCAGTGTTTCCGGGAATATTCACTAAACTTTCAAAAGTGTAGCCGTCAAACTTACAAAGCCCGTTATCCGTCCCTATCCACATATACCCCCGGCTGTCTTTAAGTGCCACTGTTACATTTTCAGATGGCAGGCCATCATGAGTGGTATATGATTTTAATGCAAAATTCCTTGCATCGTTAGCTGGAAAAGTTACCGGAGCCTGCGCGTTCACAACACTGACATACAGAAGATTAATCAGAAAAAACAAGACAACTTTACGCATAAATCCGTTATCACTTTTAATTAGGCAAATACAACACTCCGTATCATCACTAACATTTTTTACACTATAAACCAGTTATCGCCGCTTGGCTTAGGCAGGCCATGCATTTAATATTGTACTTAATACACTTGTAACCTTCAACAATTCGGCAATGTAAAAACAGAGTTTGTTGGCTGTGCCACAAGTGCCTGCAAATAATTTTCTAATATCCAGGTATTAGATGTTCATTTGATGAATTTTCCTGTAAGGACCAATAGGCATCAAAAACTCATTTAATGCTCATTAAAATGATTCATCAATTCGCTTAACTTTTGGCAGAGCCTGTCATATAATGCTGGAATACTAAGTTTATAAGGCATCCAAATGTAAATAATTATTAATTGTATTTATAACAATAATTACGAACAAAAGGCATTCGTTGAATCGGCGGAAAGGCAAATTAAAAGCTGTGCTATTGTAATAAACCCTGATAAAATGCCACTTTATCCCCTGAATATTGAGGCTTTACCCCCTTTTCAATTCCTACTTTTTAAAAGAAATTTAGGACAACCATATAAACACGGATTTTCATCCTCCGACATTACGTATAGCCATTTTTAATGGCTAATTAATTACTGACGGTTACATGCCGCAGTGATTGACAGTTAATTATCGGCAGAAAATCTATTGTTCAAAACATCTGCCATGATAATATTTGATTTGAGCCCGAATATGCATTCGGTCAGTTCACTGCCGACCGATATAATTCCCTTCATATTAACGCTGGGAAGGGCCCCGCCGTAATTAAAAATTAAAACCGATTGATCAAAAGAGCTACTTATTTAACACCTGATATAAAATTATGAGAAAAAATTTAACTACCGGGGCATTATGCTGCCTGTTAGCCCTGGCCATGGGCTGTTCTAAAAACCCTATTCAAAAAGGCGCTGACCTATCAGGCCAGAAATTTGGAAAACAATCATTTGCCCTTTCAACTACCAATACAAACGGTTTCAGGGGTATAAACTGGGCCGACCCTAACGGAAACGAGGGAGATGGGAGGGTTGTATTGCCCAGTGGTATGACAACATCGCTTACCGCTACACAGGCTGCTACGTTGGCCACTAATATATCCAGTGCCGTTAAAACAAGCGGCGGCACCACCATCAGGATGCCGATAAACCCCTGGACTGCCTCAAGCTCAACTTATTGGCCGGTTTACCAGGCTGCAATTAACGCGGTTGTGGCAAACGGCTGTAAAGTAATACTTTGTTATTGGCCGGTTGGGGTACACCATGTACCTGATACTGCACAATGGCATACCATGTGGGCAACAGTAAATAATGTATATAAAAACAATACATCGGTATTATATGAACCTATCAACGAGCCGGTTGATTATTCAAGTACCGACCTGAACAACTTATATGCTGGTTTCTTAACCACTTACAGCCCGGCCGATGGAAAATGTATCCTTGATGGTACCGGGTATGCCGCCGACGTAACTGCAGTTGGTGCCGATTCAAGGTTAGCAAACCAGTATCTTGGACTGCATTGCTACTGGTGGTTCTGGGGCTCATACAATGTTTGGTCAAGCTACTATAATATCATGTCGGCCCGTACAGGTTCATACGCATCTCGTACTATAGTTACCGAGGTTGGTATTGAAACATTCAGGAACATGAGCTTCTGGTGGCAATGGGATACCGGCGTATATGTTGACCAGGCATTCCTGACCGGATCGCTTGCCTATGCCAAGGATAATTCAATGGGAACAATAGCATGGTCCGGAGTTAATGACATTGATACCTATCGCTGGTATACAGCAAATAATAACCTTACCGAGGTTAGCCCGGGTACTGCCAATATGTTCAGGTGGTCATGGAAACTTACTGCCTCACCTGTATGGATAGGGCCGGTAGCCGACGGGCGATATCAACTTCAAAACCGTGCATCGGGCCTTATGCTCGATAACCTGGGCAGTACAACCGATGGTGCAGCTGTAGCTCAATGGGCATCAGGAACAAGTAATAACCAAAAATGGAATATAAGCTACACTGCCGGTTATTATACTTTAAGTTGTGTTACCGGAAAAGAATGTCTTGATGTGGGTACTAATACCGCAGATGGATCAAATGTTTTACAATATGTAGTAGGCACGAGTACAAACCAACGTTGGTCGCTTGTTTCAACCGGAGATGGCTATTATAGGGTAATTAATCTTACCACAGGCAAATGCCTTGATACCGGAGGTTTAACTGCCAATGGATCAGCTGTACAGCAGTGGCCACAGGGTTCAAGTTATAACCAGCAATGGAAACTTATTGCTCAATAGAACATATTTAATTGCCAGGGTAAGCATTCCGCTTTAGTTTAGAAACACATTGTTGAAGGCCGTCTCAAGGACGGCCTTTTTACTTTTCAATCAATTCATAATTATAGAGATTCTAAATTCGTTAGGCTTTAAAAGCCGTTTCTTAAAATAATTTAAAAGCACATCCATCATATCTTAATGAGACTGTTTAAATTTTGTTTGAGAAGGTTTTACATAGAGCGGGATCACATTCGAAAGTCATTCCCTTTTAACCAGCCATACACTCTCCGATCTTTTACTAATAGGGCGTAGAATATTCAATAAGATACAAGATAGATGCATTATAAATGCATTTATAATGCGAAAACCCTCGATAGGTCGCCGTAACCGGCAGTCCTATCGAGGGTTGTAGTTAAAGAAGGGGGACAATCACATCATTTAATGACGTAATGTCCGGAAGCCCTAATAGCCCGGATTGTTAGGCAACAATTTTTTATTAATATCAATATCAGCTTGAGGAATCGGCCAAAGCCACCCCTTGCCAGCGTCAAATGTCCTGGTCTCTAACTTAACCTGGCTAAATTTCCAGGTAGATGGGCTTGCCGGGTTCTTTAGCAACGATTTGTCGTAACCATATACGTCATGAACAAGGGATTGATCTTTCCATCGTAACATATCTGCATATCGGGTGCCTTCCATAAAAAACTCTACCCTGCGTTCATGGCGCAAAACGGCACGTAATTGTGCCTGGCTTAAACCGGCTCCTTCCACACTTTCTACCGTTGGCATATTTACCCTTGCCCGAACCTGGTCAATGAGTCTATAGATTTCGGGTGCTGTACTTCCGGATTCAATCAAGGCTTCTGCACGGATCAGTAATACATCTGCATAACGCATCAGGATTGTATTTAAAGAGCAATTATTCGGGTCGGCAATACCAATTGCTGCGTATTTACGCGGACGGGCCCCTGACGGAACTACATCAGTGGCGGGGATGTAAGTAGTTGAACCCCACTGAGAGCCGGGCAACACCACTGAAGAAGCCAGTCTTGGGTCGCGATTAACATAAGGGTTTTGCGAATTGTATCCTGAAGCAGAGTTGGTTATCGGCAATCCATTGGTCATGTAATATGAATCGATCAGATCGGCGGTAACATTTGGTGTTGGCCAAACACTTAAAGATAAGGCAGATGAAGGCCAGGGCTGTGGCTGGGTGGTTGGGATATACTGAATATCAAAAATCACCTCACTGTTGTTCTCATGCGTTTCATCAAAAAGCAAGCTGTAATTTGGATATAAACTATAGGCTTTAAGATCGATAACATCCTGCGCAGCCTGTGCAGCATCGGCCCATTTTCCGTTGTACAAAAGCACTTTTGCTTTATAGGCCAGGGCAGCGCCCTTTGTTGCACGGCCCACGTCAGAACCCGAATAAGAGGTTGGCAGTGCCGCAGCCGCATCGGTAAGGTCAGTTACAACCTGGGTAAGTACAGTGGCTTTGGCTGTCCTGGAAACATAAGCGTCGGAAAGTGTTTGAACCTGAGTAACTAAAGGTACATCGCCGAAGTAAGCAATCAGATCAGCATAGGCATATCCACGTAAAAACTTTGCCTCTCCCGCCATCTGGCTTTTTACAGTGGCATCAATGCTTGCAGCAGCAACCTCCTTAAGGAACTCGTTGGCCCTTGAAATGATGGCGTAATCCTGCGTCCACTTAGCGTATGGGGCCCAACTGTTGGATGTTGTTTGCCATTCCCCCACTTCCTTCGAACCCTGCCACGCATCCTGGCAATAGGCATTATCCGATTCAAAATCAAACTGAAAAAATTGTGCCGGCGTTGCATTGGGCTGTAACGCATTGTAAATACCCACCAGGGCCATTTTTACCTGGGTTTCATTTTGGTAGAATGTTGATGGTGATAAGCGGTCATTTGGGGTCTTGTCCAACAGACCTTTCTTGCAGCTTGCAAGATTAATAACAGCTAATACGGTTAAGACTTTATATATACTTTTCATGATTTTATCATTTAGAAATTAACATTTACACCTGCAGTCATCACACGGACCTGAGGATACGCTTCGGCCCTTGTTTGGTCTGTAGTTTGTTCCGGGTCAAAGCCTTTGAATTTGGTAAACGTAAACGCGTTTTGCACATTGGCATAGATTCTCAAAGAGCTTAACCCGATCTTTTTAATAGCAGCCGGACTTAAGGTGTATCCTAATTCAATATTTTTTATCCTCAGATAGGATGCATTCTCTACATAAAAGGAAGAGTGAATATTGTTTCTAACCCCATCCAATGTAAGGCGCGGGTAAGTATTGGACGGATTTTGAGGCGTCCACCTGTTTAACCACCAGGTACCAAGGTTGGCAAAGCCGCTGAAAGGTGAAGCAATTTCATAATAGGTATAACCCTGCATGCCTTGTACGCCTTGTAAAAACGCCCCAAGGTCAAAACCTTTCCAGGCTACATTGAAGTTGAAAGCATACGTTACACTTGGAAACTGCTTCCCGATAACTTTACGGTCATGATTTTGGTCAACTATACCATCGCCATTAAGGTCGGCATATTTAATATCCCCCGGTTGTGCGTTGTAATCGCTTACTTTAACAACACCTGGTTTAAGTGTGTAAGTACGATTTGCGTAAGGGATGGACGCATCGCTATTGTTTTGCCATGTAAAGTCGGAAATTTGGTAGATACCAGTCATCTGGTATCCGTAGAACGAATTAATAGCGGAACCAACAACAATCGCCTTTGGAGATGTAAACTGCTGTGGCACGTTCATGGACAGGATATTGTTTACAATGTGCGAAACGTTCAAAGCTGTTCTTAATTTAATACCATTATCAAATGCCTTTTTATAGGAGATACCGAGCTCAAAGCCTTTGTTTTGTACTTCGCCTGCATTAGCCATTGGTGCCGACTGTGCGATTGTTAGTGGAATTGGCTGGGTCAACAGCAGGTTCTTAGTTCTTTTATCAAAATAATCTGCCGTAATCTCAATGTTATTATGAAGAGATATATCAAGGCCCAAATCCAATTGCTGAGCTGTTTCCCAGGTTAGGTCCTTGTTGGTCATCGCTGTAATAGCAACGCCAGAATAAAGTGTTCCGCCAAACGAGTAATTCTGACCAGAGCTCAGGATATCGCTGCCATTATAGTAATTGCTGATATTTTGATTACCTAAACGCCCCCAGGAAGCACGAACTTTCGCAAAATCAAGCCAGCTCAGGTTTTTCATAAAGCTTTCCTTCGATATTACCCACCCAGCTGAGAATGAAGGAAATGTACCCCACTGTTTGCCTTGTGCAAACCTGGAAGATCCGTCCCTCCTGATATTGGCTTCAAATAAATATTTTTCATCGAAAGCATAACTGAAACGGCCAAAGTATGAGCGAAGGCCAAGAGCATAGCTGCCGGCATTATTGGTCTGTGTAGCTGCATCGCCCAGGTTTAATACACGTTGTGTGTTGTTTACAAAATGTGCACGATAGCCGCTTTGCCAATCGTAGGTAAACTCCTCTTCACTGTAACCGCCTAATAAATTGAATGAATGATGGTTGATGGTTTTGTTATACTTTAGTAAACCTGTGAGTAACGAGTGACCGTCAATCTCGCTCGACGTAGTCAGATCGGAAGGTAATTGCGTAACCGTTCCGTTTTGATTTTGTAAGGTTACATTGGCATGAAAGGCATTGCCATTAGTGGAGATAACGTTATAACCGTAGGTAAGCTGCGCGCTTAAACCTGGCAGAATTTTATATTCAGCTTCGGCCTGTCCGCTAAAATTATAGCGTTTTGTAAGGTTTGTACTCCCTTCTTTAATTTCACCGTAATAGTTGCGTTCGCCGTTAACAGAAACCCAGTTGCCGTTGGCATCCTTAAGTGGATGTATTGGCGCTAAAGTTGCATACCATTCGGCGTTCCATAGGTCTGTCGGTTCATTTTTTATCCCCACGTTTCCAGATATATTGCCCGAAACACGGAGTTTTTTATCTTTTAGATGATAACTGTCAAGATTAAGGCGGAAGTCGGTTTTTTTATAATTGGTTGCAACCAATATACCGTCCTGATCCAAATGTCCCAGCATAAAGGAGTAGTTAACATTATCACTCCCCCCGTTGCGCTTACCCGGTGATTTTGCATGTAAGCGTTACCGTAGTATACGTCGAAATAATTGATATCGGGGTATAATGGGTTGTTATGCGCCGCATATTTTTGTATTATCGAGTCGGGATATGTAGGAGGCGCGCCACTATTTATATCAGCCTCGTTATGCAGTGTAGTATATTGAACCGAGTTTAGTACTTTAGGTAGCCTTGTCGGGCTCTGAATACCTGCATATCCGCTGTAATTAACACGGACTTTGCCTGCAGATCCTCGTTTAGTAGTAATTAAAATAACGCCGTTTGCAGCACGGTTACCGTAAATAGCCGATGATGCCGCGTCTTTAAGCACCGAAATTGATTGAACATCATTAGGGTTTACATCGCCGATTGCCCCGGGGAAACCGTCAACTAATACTAATGGGGAATTATCTCCAAAAGTTCCAACGCCGCGGATATCTATGACTGTATTATCATCTCCCGGTTTACCCGAACTTTGCAGTGCAAAAACACCGGAAACTGTACCTTGCAATGCCTGGCTGGTATTTGTTAAGGGTCTGCTTTCCAGGTCCTGCGTATTTACAATACCTACAGATCCTGTTAGGTTTTCTTTCTTCTGCGTTCCGTAACCTACTACCACCACATCATTTAGGGTTTTCATCGATGGTTTAAGCTTTATCGCAATATCAGTTTTACCGTTAACTGCAATTTCAACTTTCTCATAAGAAATATAAGTTACAACCAACACCGCATTTTCGGGCACATTGCTTAGTTGAAAGTTGCCTTTTACATCAGTTAGTGCACCTTTAACAGTACCTTTAATACTGATAGATACACCGACCAGCGGTTGACCATCGCCGGCATCGACAACAGATCCTTTTACCGTGATAGCCGCTTTATCAGAAGTTACATTGGCTATTACCTGCCTGCTGTTGTGCATTACTAAATTGGGGGTCGACGCGTTAGCACCAATTGGCAATATCAGCAATGCCAAAGCTTTAAATGTGGTGCGAAAACCCTGGGAATACAAATAATTTGAAATAAGTAATTTTCGTTTCATAATTGGGTTATTAATAATTTAGATTTTTGGGTATTGACAAAAGACAGTTATGTAAACGCTGTTGGCATGTCAGACACCAACAACCGAAAGGCATAATTTAAATGAAGCTTTCAGGGTTAACAATAAAGGACAATTGCCCGGGCAGTATTTATCCCGACATTTCTCGAGATCGTTTTCAGTTAAGATGCATGCGGCTTCTCTTTCCAGGGAGCATGCGCTGCGTTCGGTTTTTTTCATCATGGGTTTTAATTAACAGTATAATTGGTTGCACGAATAGTCATCTCTGAATGACCATTCGGGAGATGCAAAGTCTTTGAAAAACACAGAAAACAAAAGGGGCTAACCAGCAAAAAAGAGGGGACAAAAGGGGAGTTTTTAGTTGAAAAAGCACTTAGTGGATAAATCACAGCATATTGCTCGAGGGAGGCAATCATCTAATGAGAAAGCGTTTTGTAGCCCTTATAGTCTTCAATTGCCACCGGTTTCGCCATTCAGTTTGCATACCTGGCAACTGGGCAATGTAAGGCCAGCAGTTAAATGAACTGTACTTCCTGTAGCAATGATCGCGTTGAGTTACACTGTACCAGGGATTAAAGGCTTTGATTGGTGGCGCCAAGCTGAAAATAGCCAGTACATATAAAGCTAAAGCCAGGTCAGCATCAACTATGCGGACGGGCGGAAGATCGCGCCAAAGGGTACAATGGAAGCGTTGCCAGTGGAAGACGGCATCGTATCCCGTCTTGGAAGATCGATGGAGGACATACTATTACACAAAGTTATTCGGTAAATACCGCTGCTAATGCCATCAGGCTTTGGGTGATAAGTACTGCTATTACCGGGGCCTCACAAAGCTCGATTTATCCGACCGGAAGTCCTGCGGTGGGCATACAGGCGGTGCATTTGTTTCAGCAAAAAAGAAGTGATTAAAAATATACCTTTTACGTTATAAAGAACGTTAATGCCCTGAATAATACGATTGGGGGCGACCTGCGATACTCAGAAAATTGCCAACCTGTTGCCGGGAGTGAACCTCAGGCGGAAGGTTAAGCAGCACTCTGAAGTGACCTTTCTGAATGCAAATTCAGATTAGTGCCCAGCCCAGATTTCCTGAACCTCCTCCAACGATTTTCCTTTGGTTTCGGGAACCATTTTATACACAATCAGTAAAGAAAAAAGCAACACGCCGCAAAGAACCAGAAGGTGACCGCCGGCCCGATTGAATTTAAAAACATAGGGGTTAGCTGCCCTACGATTGTATCTGCCACCCACATGGTCATGATGCTTAAGCCTAAAGCCCGACCTCGGATCCTTGTTGGATAAATTTCGGATGCGATAACGAATTTTAACGGTCCTATCGAGAATGCGAAACAAGCTAAAAATAGGATGATGCTAACAACTAATGCAATGCCGGTTGTAGCACCTGTATAAAAGCAAACGCCGGTAAAAATAAGGCAAACTGTGGCACCTAAAGCACCAGCTATATATAAGGGCCTGCGCCCCATCTTATCAACTTTCCAAATAGCTATTAGCGTAAAAGCAAAGTTAGCAATGCCAAATATGATTTGGCTAAGCAGGGCATTGCTGATATTGATGCCTGCATCGCTCAATATTCTGGGGCCATAATAAATAACGGCGTTAATACCACTGAACTGAGAGAACAGCGGCAGTAGCAAGCCAATTAGGAATGGTTTACGCATAGCTGGTGCAAATATCTCGCGGTAGGTGCCTATGTCACGGCTTTGGGTGTTCTTTATCAGTGTTACGTCTTTTAGAGCCGTTGCATAGTCGGTTACTTTTGAGAGGACGGCAATGCCATCGTCGGTTTTTCCGTTTTGAATAAGCCAGCGTGGGCTTTCGGGTACAAAGCACAGGCCAACAAAAAACAGCAGGGCAGGGATGGCGCCCAGGCCAAGCATGCTGCGCCAAACTTCTTTAACCATCACCAGATCGATAATTGTACTTAAGCTATTGCTCTTATGGTGTAATGAAAAATTAAGTAAACCGGCATTGGTAAGGTAAGCTACAAGAATGCCAGCGGTGATAGCCAGTTGATAAAAAGTTACCAGGCGGCCGCGTATCCGTGCCGGGGCAATTTCTGATATGTACAGCGGTGCCACAATTGATGCTACGCCAACACCCATACCGCCCAGCATCCGGGCTAAGATAAGCAGGGTAAAGCCCGATGACAAGGCCGAACCCAGGGCAGAAAGTAAGAAAAGCACCGCCGATAACATCAGCATTTTTTTACGGCCTACCCGGTCGCTTAAGTCCCCCGAAAAAGCTACACCGATAATACACCCGATAAGTGCCGACGATACGAACCAGCCTTCGGTAGCGGCCGATAGCGCGAATTGGCTTTTTACAAACGGGAGCACACCCGAAATAACTGCCATATCAAAACCAAAAAGCAGGCCGCCTAAGGTAGCTATAAGGGTTACAGCGGTTAAAAACAGGGCGGAGGTTTTGGTTTCCGGCGATAGTTTTTGTTTCATGGCGCTTTTATTTTTCGATGCGTACAGTGATTATTCCTTTTGCCGAAATCTTAAAATTGTTATCAAGTGCGGCCACCTTTTCTTCGGTTAGATTGCTTTTCCAGACCTTTATCGTCGTTTTTGCTTTCGGAGTGATGCTCACTTCACTATCGCCGGTGCTCACTATCTGCGCAATAACGCCATTGCCATCATCGGCAGGTTTTAAGGATTCTACATAGATCTGCTTACCACCGATATTAAAAAACAGTTCTGTCATCCTGATTATCCGAAGCGGAAACTACTAATGGCTGATGATTATTAAGGCCAAACCGGTTGGCATCAAAACTATCGTATCCTAAGGCGTGTGAACGGAAGATATAACGGAAGGTGGCCGGCCCTTTTTCCTGCTCGGCGCGGAAATTGGTATGCCATAAGTTGTTCATTACCCACGAATAAATCTTTGGTGACTGTGCCGTGAATGTTAACCACTGCGGCGCGTGATGCAAACCACCAAGCAAATCGGCAGTTGTGATCTTGCCTATCTCAAACAAAGGCGCATCCGGACTTGACCAGGTAATACCGAACGCCGAGTTTGATACATCAACCCAGCGCTGCATGGTAAACCAATTTTTATTGGCGTTAGGGAGTTGGTCGGCTTCGGCAGCAGCACTTCCCCATGGAATACTATAACGTACCTGCGCACCTGGAACACTAAACGGAAACGCGAAGTGAACGCTCTCTTTAGAGCGAATACTTTCCTTATCAATGGTATTGATCAGCTCAATTTTATCAAGCCCGTTAACCAGCCTTATTTCGCGGGTCAAGCCATAGGCTCCGGGCGCTTTTGAGGTAACCAAAAGGCTCACCACCAATGGCCCATCTTCTTTAATGCTAATGATGGCGTCGGTACTTGTTTGTTGCCGCTGCAGCGAATCGCCGGGCATATAAATGTATTTGTTAAAGCCGGTGCTATCCACCAATACCTGTTTTTTGCCACCCTCGATCTTTACTAGTTTGCTTATATCGCCGGTTTTACTGTCAATTGTGACAGTGTAGATGCCGTTAGCCAAGCCGTTTAACGAAATGACAGCTTTGCTCTTTGCAAAAGCTTTACCACGGTTAATGGTGTAAGTTTTTTTACCAAACGCCGGTACCCCGGTGGCTACAAAAGCCAGCTCGCCCGAGCTTAAGCGTTGCGATGGGATTGCATTGCCTGTTGCATCCTTAACCAGGTCGCCCGCTTTGCTTAAACCGGCCGGTACATAAACAACATCGGTACGCGGCCATGACAGGGTGTTGTAAACGTCTACTTTATTTGCTGCTGCGGTTTTTATAGCCAATATCAAATTGCTGAGCGAATCGGTTTGTTTTTGGGCGCTTAGTGCATAGCCTTTTTTAATAGTCCACTCGCTTTTAACTTTTGCATCTTCGGGGTCATCAACGCTGTTATATGCGCCCCAGGTATGTTCATTGTAAAGCAGCAGGTTTTTCCAGGTGTCATCAAAATCATTAACAGGGTAGCCTGGTTTATTACGGATGGCCCAGAGGGCCGATGCCTGTTTCAGCTTATCAGATGTTTGGCGGCTGATGGCTGTTTCTTTCGCGGCTGACGACACGCCGTCCGTCCAGTACTCAGTATAATCGCCGGTGAAAGACGGGATTTTGTCTTGATATTGTTTCTCAAAATCCTGGAAAAATTGTTTTACCGAGGTGATCACCAGTTTGGGCGAGGCAAAATGCTCGTTCCAGCTTTTAACAGCATCGGGAAGTTCAGGATCGATAGGAGCATTATCGCTCATAGCCCAGGTTAACAACGACATGTTATACGGAAAGTTATTTTGTTCAAGGCCGCCGAGATATTGGAAAAGGTGCGGATTTAGAAAATTATCCGATGGGTGACCAGTATAAAAAGGTTTAGGATCGTCTATAGTAAAAAAATTAGGGATCCTGGTTCCTTTTAGCGCATAGCCTATCGAGTAAGGCTGGCATTGCCAGAACAGTAGTTTTTGTTTACCCGATGGGGAAATCCAATAGAATGGTTTATCCTGCCATTTGGCAAGGTTGCCTATCCTGTCGGATGCGTTTGGGCCTGATAAAAAATATTTGATCCCGGTTTGTTCACTTTGCGCAGCAAGGCCCCAACTGGCGCCCGGCACATCGCCCTGGAACATGGTATGGATCTCAACCTCATTCGCCTTAGCCAGTTTTTGAGATTTGGCGAACATTTGCATCAACTGGTAGGAGTCTGTCATGCTGGTGTTGATATTACCGTAAGCGCCATCCAAATTGATCCATCCTTTTTTCACCGCGTCCCAAAAGCGCTCTTTTTTAGCTTCACCTGCCGCTTTCAGGTAATTATCAACTACCCAAATGGCTTCTGTTGTCCATTTATAGTGGGCTTCCACTGGGTAATTGGCCGTTTTTTTAGCCAGATCAATAGCCTCATCAATATTATCCATGTGAAGCTTCAAAACCTTTGCCTGTGTGTTGGTGTAACCGATATCTACATGCGAGTGAGGGAGGATATACATGGTCCAGTTGTTACGGGCCGGTTCAACAATGCAGCGGGCCATATAGGTTTGCCCGCCGGAATTTAAGGTAACAGTAACCTGTGCTGCCGAAGTTATTGGCGAGCCGGGAAGCGGAAGCTCAAATACATCAGTACCCTCTTTACTGGCCGGTATTATAACATGATCGGTTATGCCATTGAAGGAAACGGTGACCTCTGTGGCTGCGAAGCTTTTACCTTCATGAAATAGTAGCCGGGCCATTCTGCGGGACTGTCCCTGGTAATTGATATAGGCTATTGTTGGTTGCAGGGTGATTCCATTAAAATGCTTACCACCTGTTTGCGCCATTGCTGATGTGCATATGAAAATGAATGCCGACAGGATGGAAAAAATCTTATTCATAACTTAGAAGGTTTTAAGAGGATGCGTTTTTGAGTTTGATTAAGCAGAAATATTAACAACATTCGTCTTTAACAAAAGCTTTGATAACCTTAGCCCTTGTTTTGCCCGTATTTTTAAGTGTATAGCTTTTAACCGCGGCCGGAATAATAAAGGTTTCGGCATAATGAATAACCTGTTCACGGCCGTTAGTGATCACCGCAATGCTTTCGCCCTCAACCAGGCTCAATACATGGCATTGGTTATTGGTATCTTCAGTTATCTCGGTATCAAACTCAAAGCGCTCAATGGCGTAAAAGTGTTCAGGATGAGTTGATAGGTTAATGATTTCCCAGTCATGGCCTTTTTTTAAGGTGGTTTGTTTGGAGATGAGGGTTTCCGTCACTACATCACCTTTCCTTTCGAAATTGAGGTTTTCAAAGGCCCGGTCGATATTCAGCGTTCGTGGATTTCCACTTAAATCGGGGCGGAGCCAGTCGTACATTTTAAAGGTAAAGATGTACGGCGTGGCGCTGATCTCCAGTACCATATTATTTTTGCCCGAGCAATGTACCGTACCATTCGGGATCAGGAACAAGTCGTGCCTTGTTGCCGGGAAGGTTTGTACGTAGTCTTTGATCTCTACCGGTTCGTTTTGCTCAAAACTGTTCTCTAAAATACTCCTGAATTGTTGTTTATTGATATTTTCCTGGAAACCAAGGTAAACTTCGGCGCCTGGTTTTGCATCGAGGATATAATAAGTTTCATCCTGTGTAAAATCTTCGCCGAAGTTATTTTTAATATATTCAACAGAAGGGTGGCATTGTAATGAAAGGTTGCCGCCGTCAAAAGTATCCAAAAATCAAACCGGATAGGAAAGGCATCGCCAAACCTGGCTGCCGCTTTGCCTAAAATGGCTTCGTTATCCAGTAACAGCAAGGTATCCAACGATACCTCTAACATATTGTTGCCACTTTGCAACAGGATGCCGTTTTCCGGGGCGATAAGTTCAAATGACCAGGCATAGTTTACAACATCTTTGTTCAGCCCATTGATGTTGTTTTTAATCCATTGGCCTCCCCAAACCCCGGGCTCAAACCATGGCCTGGCCCTAAACATGTGGCTGGACATGGTTTTAAGTCCGTTTCTTAACGCATCGCCAGTTGTCCACGATATTTCATTGATCCTTTGCTCATCGATGATTGCATCTATCGCAGGCAAAAGCTGTTTTTTATGCTTGTTGAGTACTGGCCAATCTATAAAGTAAAAACGTTTGTATTGATTTTTGGGATCGGCAGGCTGCTTTTCGCCAAGGTTGCAAATTGCGTTGGCCCTTGACCGGAACTGGATCTCATTTTTAGGAACATCGATATATAGCAATGTACATTTCCATCCCGCAAGAGCGGCACCCGCACCATACAATATGTTTAATTTGTTTGGTTCGGGTTTAAGACTTTTGAGCTTCTCGACATCAAAAAAATCGCTCAGCTGTCCATTGTATAGCTTACCAAATAACGGGTCATCGCCACCATCGTAATTAGCGGTTATTTCATGAATAATGCTTTCCGGTTTTAATGTTTTATTTACGTTAATCCAATTGGCCTGGATGCCTAAAGCGGCAAATTCATCGTTCAGACAGCAGATAAGTACATCCCAATATACGCCCGAATAGCCATCTATAACAATATCATGGTTGCATGTAACGATCCAATTGGCTAAAGTTTTATAGCCGGTATATATTGGCCCGGCAATGTCGAAAGTGGGGTAAATGTCATACTCCTGCCTTTTCGCAGCTTTCTTCAAATCCGGAAGCAGAAACTGTTTGGTGTTCCTCATTGTTTCGATATTAACCGAGTTCAATAAAATAGATTTATTCATGCACTTATATGTTGTAATGTGCAAACATATTTTATTTCGTTTATATTTCAAATAAGTCAAAAAAATAAATTTAGGAACTGCGCCTGCTTTCTACCGTATAAACAAAGCTTTCGGCTTTATAATAGCCCAGGTTATACTCCATCGGCCGTTCGCCCTGATCGTAAACAAACCGTTTCCTGATCAAAACAGGACTGCCCGGATCTATCTCCAGTTTACCTGCTATGAATTTATCGGCTGCCTTGGCGCTTATTTCTTCTTTTGACAGGTCTGCAACTACAGAATGCTCACTCTCAAGCATTTCGTAAAGTGGTTTCTTGAAATCTTCTTCGCCTGTAAGCCCGATCCTTGGATGAAAATACGAAATAAAATATACAAAAGCCTCT
The DNA here is from genome assembly GCF_050632265.1 of Mucilaginibacter sp. P19. Taxonomy (NCBI): domain Bacteria; kingdom Pseudomonadati; phylum Bacteroidota; class Sphingobacteriia; order Sphingobacteriales; family Sphingobacteriaceae; genus Mucilaginibacter; species Mucilaginibacter sp. P19. The sequence goes on along the minus strand of NZ_CP192586.1, from coordinate 4,689,098 downwards.
TCGGCGTTTCCCCTTAACCTTTCCATTTTCAAAATTTTCTTATCTGTTTTGATATCGAAAAAATTCGCGATATGATCTTCGGGAAAGACCCAGCTAATATGAAGCTCGTAATTTTTTATGGGGATGCTGCGGGCTTCCATCTCCTGTGTAAAGCTCAGCCAATTCATTGATTTGGAGCTCATTTTGGCATGGGCCACTTTGGTTCCAAGCCGTTTTTTCTCACCAGTAGCTCTTCGTAAACCAGTTTGTTAATGGCCTGACGTAAAGTGGTGCGCGATATAGCCAGCTTTTTAGCAAGGTCAACCTCATTAGGCAATAATTTACCTGCCTGATATTCAGGCTCGCGGATGAGCTCTCTTAGCAGGTTCTCTGCCTGGATATGTAAGGGTACGGCGCTTTTATGATCGATGGAAATTTTCATAATGAATTAAGTGGCAAGGTAGTAATTTATCAGGAAAACGGCAGGGGCCGGCATATAGTGGTATCACTTTTGGAGGAGGAACATCTACGGAGCAGAAAAAGGTTGAATTTTTTTATAATACGGTTTTGGGGTTCAATAGCTGCTTCCTTTACTAAGGTAATTTTCTGACCTCTGTTCATTTTTTATCATAGTTAATAAAAAAACTTTGGAAAAACTTTGGAATATAATATTATGATACTATGTTTGTACATAATATAACAATCTGTCTCCATTTCTATCTGGTAAGGCAGCAACCTAATTACATATTTACCTGCATGAAAAAACGTCTACTCATTTCTACGGCATTGTCTTGCTTTGTTTTTTGCATTGCCGGAGCGCAACAGTCCTCCAACAAAGCTTTGGCAAGGAAAATTCTTGCCGATATCCGGCTTGATACAGTCCAGGCGAAGGCTTTAAAACTGCTATCCGGTTTTTCTGCAGGTACATCCTACAGCGAGGTGTGGATCCGCGACTTCAACACTTTCATCAATGGTTCATTAAAAGTACATCCCAAAGAAGAAGTAAAAACCAAACTATTGATGTTTTTTCGCATCCAGGGCCAGGGCGGGGATATTGTGGATGGTGTAGTTGACAGCGCTAAAGCCAGTGTAGGCTATAAATACCGCTACTCATCTTTATTACCGGGTTGGGCAGCGCATAAAAACACGGTAGAGACCGACCAGGAATCGTCATTGATCCAGGCTGTCAAAAAATACATTGATTTTACCGGAGACCAATCTATTTTAAACGAGTGTATTGGTGGTAAAACGATTTTGCAACGAATGGAGGCGGCGCTGGCCTATCTGCATAAAGATCGCTGGTCGGAAAAATATGGTTTGATAACCGGGGCCACCACTATTGATTGGGGCGATGTGCAATCCGAAAACGGCTGGGGCGTGGCCATTAATGATAAAACCAAATGGGCTTTGGATATTTATGATAACGCCATGTTTGTGAAGGCAGTTCAAGATTTCCTTGCGATGGCACCTCGAGGCTACAAAGCCCAAACTGATTGGAAGGCCGTTGCCTCAAAAGTCACTGCCAATGTTCGTAAATACCTTTGGGATGCTGCCGCTCAAAAATATATCCCACATATTTACCTTGACGGCAGCCCTTTCTCATCGGATTTTAATGAAAAAGAGATCTTATACACCGGTGGATCCATATGTGCTATCATAGCGGGGTTTAACACTCCGGCCGAAGTTTTGGAAATAAACAGACAAATGCTTGCAGCCGCGGCTAAAGAAAAGCATGCCACTATCGGCATCACAGTGTACCCCCTTATCCTGAAAAGCAGTATCCAAACATGAAGCCTTATAGTTATCAAAACGGCGGCGACTGGACATGGTTTGGCGGACGAATGATAGCACCGCTCATTATCTATGGTCGCCCGCAGGAGGCTTACGCGGAGTTGTCACCGATGCTCGACAGGATGCTTGCCAACGAGGGCTTTTTTGAATGGTATGATGTGCAATCCGGCGCACCAAAAGGCTCGGGCGATTTCAGGGGTGAGGCAGGTGTTTTATATGATGCCATTACGGCACTAAGGCAATGGGCCGCTAAAAACCGGTAGCCTGTCAGCCAATAAGCTGACATAAACTAAAGTAAACTATAATCCAAATTGATGAAAAAAATGATGCCATAAAGGCAATCCGGACTTCTTTGCCCTTTCTGAAGGGCAACTTCCGGCCTTGCGGCGGTTATAAACCGCCATGAATGCTTCGCAGAGAAGTGTTCCTATAATTACCAGTTTAAAAACAACCTACTAAACAATGTTATGAAGAAAAATCTTATCTACTCAATTCTGCTCACCTTGCTGTCGCTGCACACGATGGCGCAGGTTAAGATCAGCGGCAAGGTAACCGATGCTAAGGATAATTCAGCTTTACCTGGTGTAAGTATCAAAATAAAGGGCACCCAGGGTGGTACCCAGACGGATCTTAACGGAAATTACACGATACAGGTAACCAGTGTTAAACCTGTACTGATATTTTCATATACAGGTTATGCCAGCCAGGAGATATCAACCGTTGGCAAAACTGTCGTTAACGTGCAGTTAGCTGGAACGTCCAGCGCCCTTAACGAAGTCGTCGTGATAGGCTACGGAACCGTTAAAAAATCGGATCTTACCGGCGCTGTTACCGGCATCAAAGGCGATCAGTTAAATGATAAACCCGTGGCTAACGTAACCCAGGCCCTGCAAGGCAAAATAGCCGGTGTGGAAGTTAGTGTTAACAGCACGGCCCCCGGCGCGGGCGCTAAAGTACGAATTAGGGGTATCGGATCCATCAACTCCAATGTCGATCCATTATATGTGGTGGATGGCGTTGTTGGAGTTGATCCAAACTCTATCAACCCGCTGGATATAGCCTCGGCCGAGGTGTTAAAAGATGCTTCGTCCACAGCTATTTACGGTTCGCGTGGTGCCAATGGTGTAATTATGATCACTACAAAACGTGGCCGTACTGGTGCAGCAACTATTACTTATGATGATAACTTTAACGTAAGCGAACTGTATCGCCATTTACGCACTTTAAACTCGGCCGAGTTTGTTAAAGTTTACAATGAATCATTCGCCAACGGTCAAAAATTTGACCCGGCCGGAGGGGTATGGGCACCACCGGTTGCATTAAACCATGCTAATTTCCCTAAGCTTTTTGACGCTAATAATAACCCAATTTATGATACCAATTGGGAAAAAGAAACCTACAAGCCGGCGTTTTCGCAAAGTCACCAGTTAAACATTCAGGGTGGTAGCGAAAAGTCGCTTTACAGTTTATCGTTTGGCTATTTTAACCAGAATGGTCTTGCGCCAACATCGGCCTTTAAAAGATATACCATCAAAATGACAATGGATAACGACCTGAAAAGCTGGTTGAAAGTGGGCGGCAGCATCAACCTCATCAGCAGCAGGCAACGTTTAGTTACCGATGGCAACGGTGGCCTGAACGTGCCAAGGGACGTATCAGAAGAGGTGCCAATAGTACCTGTTAAATATCCTGATGGCACATGGGCAGGTAATTATGACATTGCCGGTCTTGAGGGCGCGCCAAACCCGGTGCAGGTTGCCAACGAGCGTTACACGCTTAACAATAACCTGCAAATGTTAGGTAACATCTACTCTCTGTTCCACATTACAAAAGAGCTGGATTTTAAAACAGATTTCGGCTATAACTTAAGCGCTCAAAAAAACAACTTCTATTCAGCAGGCGATCTGCCGCACTTATCACAGGATCAGGGAGGTGTAGCTAACGTAAACGCTTATAATAATTACTATTGGCAAACAGAAAACTACCTTACCTGGAACAAAAAGATCAACGAAAGGCAGCGCTTCACCGCCTTGTTAGGTATCTCGTTCCAGCAACAAGGGTATGCCCGGGTACGCTCAGAAACGCAGAATTTTATTGATGATATTTTTCAGTACCACTATGAGCAGGCCGGTTCTGTAAGGAGCGCCAATGAAACGCAGGATGAAAAATCATCATTAAGTTCATACTACGCCCGTTTAACTTATAACCTTGACGAAAAATACTTGTTTACCGCAACGGGCCGGTACGATGGCTCATCGCGGTTTGGGGTGAATAACAAGTACGCATTCTTCCCTTCGGTGGGTGCCGCCTGGCGTGTATCGCAGGAGAATTTCCTGAAGGATAACCATACCATCACCAACATGAAATTGCGGGCCAGTTACGGTACTTCGGGTAACCAGGAGATAGGTAACTATCGTTCGCTGGCACAGATCCAGCCGAGCACCACGGTTTTGGGTGGGGCTGCTCAGTCAACATTGTTGCCAAGCTATATTGGTAACCCTAACTTAAAGTGGGAACGTTCTGTTCAGTTTGATGCCGGATTGGAGTTAGGTTTATTTCGTGATCGTGTAAACCTTAACCTTGATTATTATAACCGCACAACTAAAGATCTGTTGTTGCAGGCGCCTATACCATGGTCTGCCGGTGAAACCAATGCCAATGTATATAAAAACGTAGGATCGGTGCGCAACTCCGGTGTCGAGGTTAGTCTGAACACCCTAAATGTTAAAACTCCCGATTTTGAATGGAGTACCAATTTTATATTCACTACCAATAAAAACAAAGTTTTAAAACTAAACGATAACGGCGCTGACATCTTCCCGGGCCCTAATTTCCTCGGTCAAAACTTTGTGATCAGGGTTGGCGAACCTATTGGTTCGTTTTATGGTATGACAAGGCTTGGTACCTATAGCACTTCGGCCGAGGATGTAGCCGAGGCCGCTAAACACAGCTTAAAGCCAGGCGACAGGAAATATATTTACAATCCGGATGGCAGTAATTATTATAGTATCATCGGCCGCGCTTATCCTAAATGGACGGGCACTTTCAGCAGCAGCTTCAGATATAAAGCTTTCGATTTTTCATTCGATATCCGCTTTGTTCAGGGAGTAAATACTGCCGCCAACTTCAAACACTCGGTTGAAGACAGGCAAACCCTTTCAAACAGTTTGGCCAGCGTGCTTAACGCCTGGACACCTAATAACCAGAATACATATATTTCGCAGGTGCGTAATTACAAATTCGCGCAGGATTCGCATTTCGATACATGGTGGGTTGAGGATGGTTCGTTTATTCGCGGCCAAAACTTTACGTTGGGCTATACCTTGCCACAGCCGGTGCTTAAAAAGCTTCATGCCAATCGTTTCAGGATCTACGCAAGTGTTCAAAACGCTTTCATCATAACCAAGTATACAGGTTATGACCCGGAGGTGGATACCTTCAATTCAAGCTACGGGTCGAACGGTTCGTTCTCGCAGAATTTAGATTTCTTCTCAAACCCTCGCCCCCGTGTATGGAACCTTGGTTTACAGGTAACTTTTTAAACAGCGGTAGAGGATCGATTGATAGTTTAATTTAAATGATATAAAAATGAAAACCATGAAAAATATATTGCTTGTAGGGCTGGTGCTGTTTGCATGCTCCTGCAAAAAGTTTTTGAAGGAGGAGCCTACCAGTTTCCTTACGCCCGAATCAAATGTATCGAGTGTTAAGGTGGCCAGGGCTTTTACCAATTCGGGTTACCAAAACCTGCAGGGATTTTTATCGGGCCAAAGTGGTTCGTACGGTGGTAATACCTGGAATTTGATGGAATTTATGACCGGCAAATCGGGCAGCGACCTTGGGCAAACCGGTTACGTAAATTACCAGAACCTAACTTATAGCACCACCTCATTTTATTTTGATACCTGGTGGCAGCAAATGTACCTTGGTATAGGTGCCTGTAACCTGGCCATTGGTAAAATACCTGCTATCAGCGCCCCCGGCCTTACCGATGAGGTGAAAAATAACATGCTTGCCGAAGTAAAAACCCTGCGGGCGCTTTATTACTTTCAGTTAGTACGGATGTACGGAGCGGTGCCAATGGTTACCGAAACACCTAAGGACCTTAACCTGAATATCCCGCGCACCGCGGCTAAAGATATCTATGATAAAGTGATCATCCCCGATCTGTTAGCTGCCGAAAAATCAACGCTGCCATGGAAGGATAACACAGGCAAAGTATCGATGGGTGCTGTTGAGGCCTTACTGGCCGATGTGTATTTAACCTACGCAGGGGCTGCGATCAATGGCGGTAAAACATTCTACGCCGAATCGGCCAAGCGCTCACTTAACGTGATCCAGAATGGTGGTTATACACTATTCCCGGAATATACCGACATGATCAAACCAGCAAATAAAAATACAGGTGAATTTATATTCCAGGTGCAATATGCGGCGTCGGTACCATCGTCAAATCCGCTTACACCGCTTACTATTCCAAATTTTTCGGGTGTTTCGCAATATTCAGATGAGTATGGCTCGGTTTATCCTACAACTCAGTTTTTAGCATCGTTTGCTGCTGGCGATAAACGAGTACAAGAAAAGCAGTTCTTTTACTCCAGCTATACCAATACAAAAACGGGCAAAAAAATTACTTTCCGCAGCCCCTATATATACAAGTGGTTTGATTCTACCGCAGTTAATACCACGTTAAAATCTAATCTTAACTACACCCTTTACCGTTTGGCCGATGTTGAGTTGATGTACGCCGAAGCATCAAACGAAGCCGAAGGCGCACCAAATGCTACGGCTATATTGATGGTTAATAATATCCGCGCAAGGGCTAAGCTGGCTCCGATAGGGGCGTTAACCCAATCAGCATTTGAGCAGGAGGTGTGGTTGCAGCGGTATTTTGAGCTCTGCTTCGAAAATAAAATGTGGTTTGATATGCTCCGAACCCGCAAAGTTCATAACGATGTTACCGGCAACTGGGACAATTTTATAGGCCATAAAACAGTATTTGGCGCCACGTTTACAGATAAACAGCTGCTGTTCCCGCTGCCTAAACAGGAGACAGATGTCAATCCGAAATTGTTACCTAATAATCCGGGTTTTTAAAGGGAAAGTAATCTGAAATTTATTTATAATACAAACAGTAAAAGGCCGGGCACGCGGCCTTTTACTGTTTGTGAGTTTGACTCATAGCTGCTTCTCAAGCATGCAATTTACAAAGGTAAGATAACCTGCAACGTGGTTTGTCCTGCTGAAGATGCCGTTGCACGCCTTTACATAAAAAACTTCATCCGCTTTATAATAGCCTCTTGCAAAATTTCAAAATCTATCCTGTTTAATAAAATGGCCATACATAATTTAAATGTTTGTACAATTTTATTGATTTTAATTTTATTTATAAAAACCTCTTAAATTAAGAAGTAAAGCCTAATAAGGCTATTTTATTATAACGTACTTAAAACAAGCCTGTTGTTGAATAAATTATTAAACTGCATAATTTGTTAATTTAAATTTAAATATGTAATTATGTATATACAATATAATAAAAAATTAATACTAAACCAAATCATTCTATGGTTCAAAGAATCTTTACCTATCAAAATTTAAAATTCCTGGGTTCTTGTGTTCTTTTAATGTTCCCGATCGGATTGGTGGTACACGGCCAAACTTCGTTTACGGTTAAGGGAAAAATAACGGATACCAAAGGTGTAACCATGCCGGGAGTTAGTGTAACCATTAAGCACAGCCCGCGAGGGGTTGTAAGTGATAACGCAGGCGACTATGTGATCAGTTTACCAAAGGGCAGGGATACACTGGTGTTCTCCTTCCTTGGGTTCGTTAAACAGCAAATTGTGCCTGGCGACCGCCACACCATCAACGTCGTATTACTTGATGATAAAAACGACCTAAACGAAGTAGCGGTAGTAGCCTACGGCACGCAAAAAAAGGAGAGCATGGTAAGCTCCATCACTACTATTAGCCCTAAAGAGATCAAAGGCCCTACCAGTAACCTTACCACCATGCTTGCCGGGCGCATTTCAGGTTTAATATCCTACCAGCGTAGCGGGAGCCGGGCTATGATAATGCCTCGTTCTTTATCAGGGGAATCACCTCTTTTGGTTCCGGTAAAATCGATCCGTTGATATTAATAGATGGTATGGAATCGGCAGCGAACGAGCTTGCCCGTCTCCAGCCGGACGATATCTCGGCATTTTCGGTTTTGAAAGACGCGGCTGCATCATCATTATATGGTGCACGCGGTGCTAATGGCGTAATTTTGATCACCACTAAAACGGGTAAAAGCGGCGATACACGGTTTAATGTGCGCCTTGAAAATTCAACATCAACCAATACCGAAAACTTCAGGCTCGCCGATAATATCACTTACATGAACCTGGCCAACGAAGCCGCCCTTACCAGGAATCCATTAGCACCTTTACCATATTCGCAAAACAAGATAGATCATACGGTTGCAGGTGATAATCCGCTTTTATATCCTAATAATGATTGGATTGGTTCGCTGATAAAAAAATACACCAATAACCAAAGGTTTAACTTAAACCTCACCGGCGGCGGCACTAAGGCGCAATACTATATAGCTGCTACCGCTAACCAGGATAACGGTGTTTTAAAAAACCAAAGCCTCAATAACTTTAGCAATAATGTTAAACTAAAAAGTTACGAGATCCGGTCCAACATCAACGTTAAGCTTACCCCCACTACCGAAGGCATCCTGCGTACCTCCGGCGATTTTGATGATTATTCTGGGCCAATAGGTGGTACAGATGCTAATGGCAACACCGTTAGTGGTGGTACAAGGGTTTTTAACAGCACGCTTAATGCCAATCCCGTATTGTTTCCGGCTATTTTCCCGGCATCAGATCTGCCTTATGTAAAACACCCGCTTTTTGGCAATGCCGCTCGGGGCACTAATGGCGAGGTGTATACCAACCCTTATGCATCCATGGTATCGGGGTTTCAGCAATACAGCACATCAACGCTTAACGTTCAGCTGGAGTTAAAGCAAGACCTGAAGTTTATTACCGAAGGTCTTTCGGCAAGGGGAATGGTTTATACCAAGCGCTATTCATACTTCAACTTAAGCAGGCAGTACATCCCATTTTATTATGCTGCAAGCCCCTCGGTAAGCGATCCTAAAGGTTATACCATTTCTCTCCTGAATGAAGGCACCGCTACTGAGTACCTTAACTACACACAAGGTGATAAACTGGTAAACACCACCACATATGGCGAGCTTGCCTTGAACTATAACCGCACTTTTAACAAGCTGCACAATGTAAGCGGTTTGCTTATCGGCATCAGGCGCAACTACCTTAACGGTAACGCCGGCACCCTTACATCATCTTTGCCTTTCCGTAACCAAGGTTTATCCGGAAGATTTACTTATGGGTTTGATGGTCGCTATCTTTTTGAAACCAACTTTGGTTATAATGGCTCAGAACGTTTTGCTCAAAATAACAGATATGGTTTTTTCCCGTCTGTGGGCGTGGCATGGAATGTAAACAACGAGAAGTTCTTTAAGCCGCTCGAGCATGTTATTAATAAACTCAAGTTCCGCGCAACCTACGGCCTTGTTGGTAATGATCAGATAGGCAACGCCGGCGACAGGTTCTTTTACCTATCAAACGTAACGTTGAATGATCCGGCCTATGGGGCCACTTTTGGCGAAAACGGCGGATATACAAAAAATGGTGTATCTATTTCAAGATATGCCAACGAAGGTATCACCTGGGAGAGGTCGAAAAAATTAAACTTAGGTATGGACTTAGGTTTATTTGATTCCATGAACCTTATTGTAGACGCCTACAAAGAACGCCGGAGCAATATTTTGATGGATAGGGCATATATCCCAACCACGCTCGGCCTTACCGCCCCGGTTAGTGCCAACGTTGGTGTTGCTGAGGCAAAAGGCTTGGATGTTGCTATGGATTACAATAAAAACTTTGGGAAATCGTGGTTGCAAATGCGGGGTACTTTCACCTATGCCACCAGCAAATTGCTGGTTAACGAAGAGCCGCAGTACCCATCTAACATGCTATATCTTTCACGGGTTGGCCAGTCGCTTACACAGGCCTACGGGTTGATAGCAGAGCGTTTGTTTGTGGATGATGAAGATGTGAAAAATTCGCCTAAACAAAACTTTGGCGAAGTAAGGGGGAGATATCAAATACCGAGACCTGAACGGCGACGGGCGGATTACCAACCTGGATATGGTGAACGGGTTAGGATACCCAACCACTCCCGAAATTATTTATGGTTTTGGCTTTACCTACGGATATGGTAATTGGGAACTTAGTTCGTTTTTCCAAGGTTCGGCACGGTCATCGTTTTTTATCAATCCAAGCCAGATCTCGCCATTTGTGGCCAACGGGCCCGATCAGCATGGTTTGTTGGATGTGATAGCAAAAGATCACTGGTCGGAAGATAATCGGAACCTTTACGCTTTTTGGCCAAGATTAAGTTTAACACAAAATAGTAATAACAATCAATCATCAAACTGGTGGATGCGTAACGGATCATTCCTGCGGATGAAGAGTGCTGAACTGGCTTATAACATCAGAGAGAAAACACTTAAGCGGTACCATATCTCTTCTATCCGCCTTTATCTCAATGGTACCAACCTATTCCTGCTTAGCAGCTTTAAGCTGTGGGATCCCGAGCAGGGCAGCAATGGCCTTGGTTACCCGGTACAAAAGGTGTTTAACATCGGCGCGAACATTACATTTTAAACCAATTCAAATCGCATGAAAATTTTATCTGTATATAACCAATATTTCGGGCATATCCCGGGGAGGATGGTAAAGCTTTTACTATTAGTTGTATTGCTTACCGGGATAGCCTCCTGCAAGAAAAGCTATCTTGATGTAGTACCCGATAATGTAGCCACGCTCGATAACGTATTCGCTAACCGTACCGAGGCCGAAAAATACCTGTTCACCTGCTATTCATATCTTCCGCAGGAGGGCAACCCAGATAAAAATCCTGGCTTTAGCGGCGGTGACGAGGCCTGGACCTATTGGCCCATGACAGAGGATTACTTTTTCCTTGACCCTTACAACATTGCCCGAGGCGAACAAAACAGGGCAGACCCATACATGAACTATTGGGACCAGTTTGATAACCGTAACCTATGGCAAGGCATCAGAACATGTAATATATTTTTGGAGAACATCGACAGAGTGGCGGATCTGCAGCCTTATATAAAACTAAGATGGATTGCCGAAGCTAAGTTTATCAAAGCTTACCTGCATTGGTACCTGTTCAGGATGTACGGGCCAATACCTATCCTTGATAAAAATCCGCCGATAACAGCCAACCCCGGGGTGTTTAAAGTGTTCAGGCAGCCGGCCGACTCGGTGGTGAACTACATTGCTAAACTGATAGACGAGGCCGCCGCGGGTGATGCCAATACCGGCTTGCCAAGCACCATTACCAGTACTACTACCGAATTGGGCCGTATTACCAAAGTTGCAGCTTTAGCTATTAAGGCCAGGGTGCTGGTAACAGCTGCCAGTCCGCTTTTTAATGGTAATAACGATTTTGCCGGGTTTAAGGGAGTTGATGACAAATTGCTGTTTAACCCGCAATACGACGCTAAAAAATGGACACGTGCTGCCAACGCCTGCAAAATAGCCATTGATGCTGCCGCGGCCGCGGGCCGTAAGTTGTACTATTTTTCAAGTACAGATGTAGCGGTTGATGATGCTACTAAAATTGAAATGAACATTCGTAATGCCATTTGTGAAAAGTGGAACAACGAACTGATCTGGGGCCTTACCTCCGAGGCGGCAGCTTCAACCTTCTGGTTGCAACAATATGCCTGCCCGCAAATTGATCCGGATAACATTAACCTCAGTTTGAAAGGCAAATTGGCCCCGCCGCTAAAAATGGCAGAGCTATTCTATACCAAAAATGGTGTGCCGATAGAGGAAGACAAGACCTGGAACTATGCCGATAGGTTCAAACTGCGAACCGTTACCAATTTGGACACCTGGATGCAGGAAGGCTATCAAACTGTAGGTCTTCACTTTGAACGCGAGCCCCGTTTTTATGCCGATCTGGCTTTTGATGGTTCAACCTGGTTTATGCATAATGGCAACTATAATATCCAAAGTAAGTCTGAACAGTACACCGGCAAAAAGCAAAGTCGCCTGTATTCGGTAACCGGGTATTACACCAAAAAAGTAGTTAACTGGAACCTGGTTTATTCAAAAACAAATGTCACTATCGAATCATATCCATGGCCGGTTATGCGCCTTGGCGATCTGTATTTGTTATACGCGGAAGCATTAAATGAAACAGGTAACCCCGCTGCCGCATTGCCTTATCTTAACCAGATCAGGGCAAGGGCGGGTTTGAAATCGGTTGAAAGCTCATGGGCTACTTATTCAACCAATCCTACCAAATACACTACGGTTGCCGGCTTACGGGATATCATTCGCCAGGAGCGCGGGATAGAAATGGCTTTTGAAGGCAGTCGCTTCTGGGACCTCCGCCGCTGGAAAACCGCGCCACAGGTATTAAGCGCGCCAATATACGGCTGGGATATTATACAATCCACCTACGAGGATTATAACCGTCGGGTATTACTGTTCACGCCGAAGTTTGTTGCCCCGAGGGATTACTTCTGGCCGATAAAAGAAACCGATTTGCAGGTTAACCCCAACCTGGTACAAAACCCCGGATGGTGATTGGCTTAAACGACATTAAAAATGGAGATCATTTTAAAATATAAGATAATGAAAAAGATATTGTTCAGGTGCTACATCGTCCTGATTGTATTATTGGCCAACTCCTGTAAGCAGGATGAGCTTGCGCCTATTGTTAATGACCATACCCCGCCCGGCCCGGTAAGCAAGGTTACGGTGACTAACCTGAACGGTGCCGCCAAAATAAGCTACACCATACCCACCGATGGCGACCTGCTTTATATTAAAGCGGTATACGCTATCAAAAAAGGTGAGGCCAGGGAAACAAAAGTTAGCCGCTATAATAGCGATCTGACTGTGGATGGCTTTGGTAACAGCATGGATTATCAGGTAAAATTATACGCTGTAGACAAAGGTGAAAACGTATCGGCTCCGGTAGAGGTAACAGTACATCCGCTCACCCCGCCTTTAAAACTTACCCGCGATTCGTTAACTGTAACGCCAGATTTCGGTGGTATTAACGTTAAGTTTACCAATAGCACTAAAGCCAGTTTGGCTATCGTGGTGTTAGCTAACGATTCGTTAGGCGAGTTCGCGCCTATCCTTACCAACTATACCAACCTGCAAAAAGGTAATTTCTCAACTCGCAACTTGCCCGCCAAGCCAACCAAGTTTGGTATTTACACCCGCGACAGGTGGGGTAATTTGTCTGATACCCTACTGGTAACTGTTACTCCCCTGTTTGAAGAACTTTTAGACCGGACGAAGATCAAAGGCATAGCCCTGCCAACAGACGCGCCACTTGGCCCACAATACGGCGGCGGCATTGATGAACTATTTGATGGCGACGTAACCAACGCCGGTGGCTACTACCACACGGGCGATGCATCTAAAATGCCGCAACAGTTTACTTACGATATGGGTGTTACGGCAAAACTAAGCCGCTTAAGTTATTTCATGAGGGAGGGGTTTTTCTACTCGTTACACAATCCGCGTGTAGTAGAGATTTGGGGCACTAACACCATTAATCCCGATGGCAGCTATGACGGCTGGACCCTTTTAGCATCACATACTCAAATAAAACCATCAGGACTGCCTGAGGGCCAGCTATCGCAGGACGATATTGATGCCGCACGTGCCGGCGAAACCATCACATTTCCACTGGATGCCCCAAAGGTGAGATACATCAGGTTCCGGACGCTGAAAAACTGGTCGAACGGATCGTATGTGAATTTTAATGAAATAATGATGTGGGGAGATACTAAATAAAACAAACTGATCAATAAAAGTTTATGAAAGTAATAAAATATTTTGCGGTGCTGTGTCTCGTTGCCTTTATCGCAATATTAAGCTCATGCACTAAAAGCGGCGACGCTTATAAAAAATACATGGCGGGTGGTGAGATCACATATCCCGGCAGGCTGGATACTGTACTGGTGCATTCTGGTTACAATAGGGTGCAGTTATCGGCAACGCTTGGTAATGACCCACTGGTAACCAAAATGAGGGTGTTCTATAATAACCATCATGATTCAACAGAGGTTGCTATTACCCACGCTCCTGGCAAGGACACAGTAAATGTGATCATCGATAAACTGACCGAGGGTAACTACAGTTTTGATGTTTATACCTACGACGCGCAAGGTCGAAAATCTGTAGGGGTAAACGTTTCGGGTGTAGTTTATGGGCCGAGTTATTTAAACTCCTTGATTAACCGGAAGCTGAAAACCGTAGAACAATCACCCGATGGAAACAAAATAGAACTGGGCTGGGGCGAACCTGCAAATGGAGAGCTTGGCGTAGAGATAAATTATACGGCGGTTAATGGTTCTGCCAAAAAGTTCATCGTTCCGGCAAATCAAACCAATACCGAACTGCCTGATTATAAAGAAAGCAGCGTACTTACATTTAAATCCTTATTCAAGCCTGATACCACGGCGTTCGAAACATTTTCTCCAGATCCATCATCGGTCACCTTGCCCAAGTTTGAAAGGCAGTTTGATAAATCTAAATTCGCGGTAAAGATCTTACCTACAGATGTGCTTGAAGGCGGCTATGGTTGGCTGGAAGAGTATTTATGGGATGAAAGTTATAACCCGCCGGGCTTCGCAACAGAATCTACAATTCCATGCTGGTTCACTTTTGATGCCGGTACTTCTACCTCCTTAAGCCGGTTTAAAGTTTGGCAAGCTAACGATAGGCTTTATCAATTGCAAAGCGTAAAAACCTTCGAATTATACGGCAGTAATAACCCCAACATGGATGGAAGCTGGGCAAGCTGGACTAAAATAGGATCCTATACTTCGGTAAAACCATCTGGCCTCCCCGTAGGTCAGAACTCTGACACGGATGTCACTTTTGCCTTGGCGGGTGAAAACTTTTCTGTTCCAGCCTCAACTCCAAAATTCAGGTATTACAGGTTTAAGCTTCTATCTAATTATGGTGGGGATTTTATGACCTTGGAGGAAATTACTTTTTACACGCATGAAAGATAGCCTAAACATAGCAATGGTTATTTATACCAAAAAACTGTGTAAGCCAACATGGATATCGGTATCGACATAGTAGGCTGAGGTTTATAATTCATGCCTGGTTTTACTGTTTGACTAATCATTATCGTTGGATCGTAATTCTTTCGATAAGTGTAGAACTGAACAAAGGAAAGAATACTAACGGGATAGTTGCTAACGGGTACCTGATTGAAGTAATAAATTTTTAATGACAATGGGGTTTCTTCATTTACAGAAATCATGTAAGAGACCGCTTTGATAAAAATAATTACTGGCGTTTCATCAGTGCCTGGATCTGAGATATACTAAATAATAGAAATGAAAAAATCTGCTCGATATCGAACAGACTTTGTTCGGATTTGTCTATAATCCCATATGTACCGGGACTGGGAAATTAATTGAACACATTTATGGCTTCCTGATGATGGTAGAGCTGATTTTGGAGAAATATGAGTAGAAAAAGTTGAGTGAAAAACACGAATAATTGAGCCATTTTTCTTTGTAAAAGGTGTTCAATAAATCAACATGGGGGATTTATTGAACACCTAATTATTTTAATTCAAAAACTGACTAAATTTATTGGGGCAATACTAAACGCTAAGCTTGCCTTTAGTCGAACTATTTTATTAGTTCCGATATATGCTGTCTTATTTTGTTAATTAATTTACGGTCCGCAGTTCATGCGAGATTGAACAACGGAAAAAGTAAGGAGCAATTACCAGGCACTGTTTTGTTTGAGTACGCCATTTGATGAAGTAACAAAAGTTTGAGGAAGTGGGAAATGACTGAATTTGGCATAATTAAAATTAGTTCTCCCATAAACAGTCTTCAGCAGGTTTTCTGTATAACCGGTGCCTGAACTGCCATTGGGGCCGGCCACTTTGTTATATCTTACCAGGTCGTACCAGCGATTGAATTCAAGGGCCAGCTCTATCCGGCGTTCATGCCAGATGGCTAAACGCAATGTTGTTTTGTCTGTGGTTATGATTTGTGGAAGGATACCCGCTCCATCATTTTCGCCTGCTGCGACTGATGCCGCGAATGTTTTATTACCACGGGCTCTGAAACGGATCATTTCCAGGTATTTCAACGCATCGGATATATTCCCCAACTCATTATTGGCTTCAGCGGCTATCAAAATGATGTCGGCATACCTCAGATACATTGGGTTCACACTCTGAAAGTTAAAGTTACCGCCGTTCCAGTATGAATATGGCCAGATCACTTTTTTATTGGCATAATTGGTTGATGCCGGGAATGCCACCGGCTGGTTGTTGTTAAAGCCGGGAATGATGTCAGTTTTCGTAAAAATAGTCGCGCTCATTCTCGGATCACCTTTTTCATAACTGCTAACCAGGTTAGGTGAGGGGAAGATATCACCATTTGAACCCAGCGAAGGAAGCCCCTGGTATTGAAGGTAAGGTCCGTACTGGCGTCCGGCGGGCAGGGATGTGTTGTAAATAAATCCACCGGGCATCATATTTTCAGAAGAATACAATTGATCCGGGCTAAACAGGCTGCGGTAATTACTGTAAAGACTGTATTCGCCGCCATTGATAACTGCTTCGGCATATAATTTCGCGTTAGCATAATCCTGCTCATAAAGATAAACCTTCGATAGAAGTCCCTGTGCTGTGCCTTTGGTAACACGGCCAAGGTTGGCCGTTCCCCATTGGCTTCTCGTTGGTAAATGATCGATAGCATACTTCAGGTCTGATATCACCAGCTTAATGATATCCGCGTGCGAACTTTTTGGGATATTATATTCAGCAGTTGACACCGGGTCATGATCTCTCAGCGGGGCATCGCCGAACACATTAGTCAGGTCAAAGTTGTAATAAGCCCTGAAATATTTGGCTTGGGCTTCAAATAATTGTGCCGAATAGGGGGCTTTTAAAGTCGATGTACGGTCAATTACTACGTTGCAGTAATGGATATTTTCAAAGGCCCGTCCCCAGTAGCGCTCTATCATGTAATTATCCGTGAGGTAGCTGTAATCCTGGAATACTTTAAAGTCAGCATTCCCGCCCACAATAAAGTCATCGCCGCACATTTCTTTTGTTGAATACTGGTGTTGCCCTATCCGGAATTCCCTCCAGGCAATGGAACCATAAAGGCGGTTTACCGCCAAGCCAAGTGTTGTTGTATCGGCCGAAAAGGTTGCGCTCGAAAGCACCCCAAGCGGCTCTTTATCAAGAAAACTCTTTTTGCAGGAAGATGTCACAAAAAGCTCTAAAACAACAATGAATTTTATAATATTTTTCATAACTGTTATTTCTTATTTAAAAAGTTAAGTTTATACCCAATCTGGCAGTGCCTGAAACCGGATATGTCCGGAAATCATCGCCTATAGTTGAAACCCCGTAAGCATTTGATACTTCAGGAGAGAAGCCTTTGTATTTGGTTATGTAAAAAGGATTGGTGGTGTTGACATAAACACGAAGCCCCGAAATTCCAACTCTTTTCAATAGCTGCTTGTTGAAAGTATATCCCAGCTCGATAAACCGCGCTTTGATATAAGTACCGTCAAAAATGTTAAAATCGGATGATTGCGTTGTTGACGTGTTAACAGCGTAACGCGGAATGGTGGTATTGGTATGAGTAGGGGTCCAGGAATCCAGCCACTCAACATTCAGGTTGGATAACCCGGAGCTTACAAACTGGTTCCTGGTGTCATTGTAGATCTTACCTCCGAAACTGCCCATCATATCAATGGTTAGGTCAAAACCTTTGTAATCTGCCGAAAGCGTCAAACCTCCGACAAATTTTGCATAAGGCGAACCGATATCTGTTTTATCATTTGCATCCACGAAACCGTCGCCGTTTATGTCTTTGAACAGCAGGTCGCCAGGTTTTAATCCCGACCAGTACTGTTTTGTTGGATTGCCTGATTTTGATGCTGCTGTTGCGTTTAGCTGGTCAATCTGTGCCTGGCTTTGCACAATGCCGAGAGATTGATAACCATAAAAGTCACCAATAGGGGCACCTGCTTTTGACACGTGGGTAGATGGCACCTGGAAATCTGATGTATACGAAGTGAGGCCTTTAAAGTCCAGGATTCTGTTCTTATTGGCGGTACCGGTCACTTTTACACCATATCCAAGCCCCCCGATACGGTCATTCCAGCTTACCGCCAGTTCCACACCGCTGTTACGCACAGTTCCCGCGTTTGAATACGCAGGGGCGGTACCCGTTGAGCCCCCGGAACAGGCAATATTAACAACAGGTTTTTGGTGTCCCTGCGGTAATAGTCACCTTCAAACCGCAGCCTGTTTTTTAATGTGCCGAATTCGATGCCGGCATCAGTTTGCTGTGAAACCTCCCATGTAATATTAGGGTTTGAAGCGGCTACGATTGTTGCCATCGGATAGAAAACGCCGTTAAATACGCCGTCGTAGGTTGTTTCCTGATTAAGCAGGTTAAAGGTTTGGTAATTGGCGATTTTGTTGCTGCCTATCCGGCCCCAGCTCCCGCGTACTTTCAGGTTGTTTATCCACGAAACGTTCTTCAGGAATTTTTCTTCGGAGGCCCGCCATCCGAGGGCTACTGATGGAAAATATCCCCAGCGATGCCCTTCAGCGAATTTTGAGGAACCATCGCCACGGAACGAAGCGGTTAACAAGTACCTGTCCTTGTAGCTGTAATTGGCCCTGAAAAGATAAGAAAGAATAGATTCGCTGGAAGGCAATGCACCAAGTGAATTGATGTTTGATATCGGGTAAACCTGGATATAGCGATAATTGGGATCGGTTGTAGTTAACGGGCCGCTTCCTGTTACGTCCACTCCTCTATAATCAGTATTCTGCGCGGTATAACCGGCCAGGAGGTTCAGATGGTGAGATGCGCCAAGCTGTTTGTCATAAGTCAGCGTATTTTCCCATAGCCAGGTTGAAACCGCAGTATATCCATTTTCAATACTGGTTAAACTGCTTTGATTTGCCCCCAGGTTGTATGGAGGTGTGTATCTGTTGATATTATTCAAAGTATAATCTACACCATAGCTGCTCCGGAATGTAAGGCCTTTAAATAATTCATAGTTCAGGTATCCGTTACCAACAAATTGCAGCGGATGGGTTTGGGCATCTTTATGAAGATAAAGCTCCGCAAAGGGGTTAACAATGTCCACATCCTGGCCTGATGAAAAAGAGCCATCACTTTTGTAAACGGGGATCAAGGGTGATATGCGGGTTATTGAATTAATCCCTCTGCCCGTATTGGAGCCGCCATCACCATTATAATGGCTACTGGCCAATGAGAGGTTATGCCCGAAGGTTAATTTTTTGCTGATCTTATATTCGTTATCGGCGCGCAGAGTTAAGCGGTTATAGTTGGTGTATTTCAATACGCCATCTTCATTATGGTAACTGGCACTGATATTATAATTGACATTTTCGCTTCCTCCGCCAACAGACAGCTGATAATCGCTGACAATTCCGTTTTGAGTTACTTCTTTGGTCCAGTCGGTTCCGGCGCCTATCTGGCTGATATTATCGTAAACCGGTGCTGCGCCTGCATTAGTTTTAAACAGGTTTACTAATTGGGCGTATTCCTGGCTATTGGCAACGTGAAACTTACGTGTAAGAAACTGGAATCCCTGACTTGTTAAAAAATTGATAACTGGTTTGCCTGGTTTCCCTTTTTTGTTGTTACAAGTATAACTCCGTTTGCTCCGCGCGATCCATATATCGCGGTAGCGGAAGCATCTTTTAAAATTTCCATCGACGCGATATCATTCGGCGCAAGGAAGCTAATATTGGTCACCATCATACCGTCAACAACATATAGCGGGGTAGGGTCGCCGTTTGTGCCAAGCCCGCGTATCAGTACTGTAGGTGCGGCGCCGGGACCACCCTGGCTCAGTATCTGAACGCCAGGTATTTTCCCCTGCAGCGCCTCGGCCGCGTTGCTGCCCCCGATTTTAGTTAGGTCGGCGCTCTTTATGCTGGTTACAGCGCCGGTAAGGTCGGATTTGCGTTGAACACCGTAGCCAACTACTACCACTTCGCTAAGCGAATTATCTTTTGCTTTCAGCTTTATGTCGATAACTGCCCGGCTGTCAACATTAACTTCCTGGGCCTCGAAGCCGGTGTAAGTGAACACGAGATAAACGCTACCGTCCGGAACGTTCAATGAATAATTGCCGTTCAGATCTGTTTGGGTACCTGTGGATGTTCCTTTCAACCGGACAGAAACGCCGGGTAAAGGCTGGCTGTTATCATCCGTCACTTTACCTTTCACCACAAAAGCATTAAATTGTGCTCCGTTCAAGTAAATAATGACGGTATTGTCTTCACCGAGCTGGTACTTAATGGCAGTGTTACTGGTTAGCAGGTCCATCACCGCATGGATGGATGCGTTACTTACCTCAATAGATTTAAGCTTATCAATGTGCCTGATCGTTTCATCGTTATAAAGAAAGTGATAGTCAGATTTTTTTCGATCTCCCGGAATGCAGTCTTCAAGCTTACATTCTTCAGGTTAAGATTGATCGCGGTCTGCCCGAAACCCTTTGAATAGGATTGCAGGGTCGAGACAATGATCAGGAAAAGTATAAATTTTGTCATGAGAAGAACGTTCAAAAGTCGTTCGTGCCGCAAATAACATATGCGGCCTTGATTTTTTTCATAATTTAGTATCAAGGGTATTTAACTAATTGGTTTATTAAGACGGACTGGTAGTTATGTACCATTTGACGGGGAATGTTGGAAGCATTTCCCGTTCTTTTTTATCGCTGGTCTGTTATTTTATCATACGCATGTTTAAAATTTTAATAAATGAAAACCTGGTTATTTATAATTTGATAATTGAAATTGCTTGTTAGCTTAAGCTGCTGCAGCGCCTTGTCAAGCGTTATATTTTCAAATTTTCCGGTTAGAGTCAACTTTTTCAATTCTTCCTTTTTAAAAAGGATGGTGGTGCTGTATTTCCGCTCCATCATTTTTGCTACCTCCCCAAATTCCATGGTGTCAAAAGCTACTTTATTTTTGGTCCATCCGGCTTCTGCAGGTAAAGAATCCCTTTTACTCTGGTGGATTTCACTGAGCTCAACTATCGCTTTTGACGTGGTATCGGTTGACTTATACCGTGATGCCGATGTTTCTACCGGTTGATTGAATACCGTCAGTTTTTCCGAAGGCTTTAAAATAATTTGTCGGTCAGGGTTTTTCAGTACAGTAAGCTCAATAACACCGCGTATTAAAGCTGCTTCGGAAGTGTTATCACCCGGATAAGATCTGACATTAAACCGGGTACCCAGAACCCTGATTTTTATTGTTGGCGTTGTTATTATGAACGGGTGTGCCGGGTCTTTAACGATATCGAAAAAGGCTTCGCCTGATAAGGTTATCTCCCGGTGCCTGGCATCAAATGTGTTTTTATAGGCAAGCTTGCTGCCTGCATTCAGGATAACCGTACTGCCATCGGGTAATTGTATATTTGTAATTCCCCCCATTGGTACCTTAATCTCACAGATCCCGTTTTTTTGTCGGTTGACCTGAAATAGATCAATGCTATGCTACTACAAAATAAAATGACAGCCGCTGCTGCTATCAATATGTAGTTGAGCCTTCCGCGATGCATCGATTGGATCGTTTCGGCTCGGTATTCATCTTCAACATAAGCATCAGGCCTATTATTTAACTGAGATTGTAACTGCGCCCATCGTTCTTCTTTTGGCTCATTATCACATCCTTTTGATATCGGATATAATCGCCAAAGATGCTCCAGCATGGCTATAGGGTATTGTGACCCGCCATCTTCCTTCAGGATCTGGTCTATCTCTTCCAGTTCCTCCGGAGTTGCCGTATTATTCAGCTTTTTGTAAATAAGTATCCAGGTATTGTTGACCATAAGTGTTTTCTAATCTTATAGACAATCAAAAATTGCCCGGCACGGGGAAGGAAGAAAAATATTTTTTAATGAAATAAAATGAGAGCTTCCTTATTTGGAGGAAACCAGGGGAGCATTTTTTTTGTAATTCAGGCTTTCTGACAGTTTTTTCAGGGCAATGCTCATATGGTATTCGATGGTTCTTACGGATAAATTAAGAAGCTCGGCAACTTCCTTGTGCGGAAGACCATCTTCTTTGATCATCTTAAATACCAGCTTACACTGCGGGGGCAGGCTATTAACTGCATGCTCTATTAAAAGCTGAAAGTCTGCCACGATCATTTGGTCCTCAATATTCAGGGTAACATCTTCAATTTCTGCCTTAACGTCGTCGATGTTAAAATGTATCGGGAAGTTTCTTTGTTTCAGGAAATTCAGCGATTTGTTTTTTACCGCTTTGTAGATATAAGAAGTGAAGTCAGTAATGTCTGCCAAAAGTTTTCTCCGTGACCAGATCGAAATAAAGGTATCATTCACTACTTCTTCTGTAGCCTCGGCAGATCGCACGTAGAAAGAGGCCAGATTATACAGCCTTTTATAGTATTGAAAATACAGCACCTTGAAAGCCTGCTGATCATCTTCAAAAGCTATTTTTTGTAACAAGTCCTGAATAGTGGTTTCGTTCATACTGATATCCTAACATCCAGAGGTAATTCCCAACTGATGCATATTATTATAATGGGTTATAGTTTTGGTTTTGGCAGAGTCTGACCTGTGATTATTAAATAAGACAGCAGAACAGGATTGTTATACTCAAAAATTTCAGGAAGATTTAACGAGGCATTGAAGTGGCTATGTCAAATAAGTAAAACAACTGGCTTTTAATCAAGGGATTTCGCACGAATTATATTTAACGAAGATTCGACCAAGCGGCAAAATACCTTCGAAATAGAAGTATACATAGTCTTTGCGATTCAATATTGAAAGTGGGCATCCAGCTGATAGAAATTTAATATATAGTTTATTAATTGTTATATTTACAATTAATAAAGGCTTGAAGTAAGTTGTTACTGGCACTTTCATTAATTAGGGAGTGTTAAAACATCCTCTCAAGTGTAAATAATTCTGCCTGACCCGAATAAATCTTTTGGAGGGAATTTAAAAGAAAAAGCCCTAAATCATTTGATTTAAGGGCTTTTGAAGCGATTTTACGCTGCTTTTGTACTGACAGCGGGAGATTGATTGAACACATTTACGGCTTCCTGATGGTTGTAGTGCGGATTTTAGTGCTTCCCGAATATTTCCAGGTCGTCTATCCGTTCATAGGAGGAAAGAAAATAAAGCCGGTACCGCTGGTACTCCACATCCGGGTTATCGATCTGGGCATAACAATTCCGGACAAAGCCCTGCACGGCTTCTCATATTCTGTCCTTTATGTACCGGGATATTATAAATGACCTCGCAGCCGACTACCATTTAATCGTACCTGATTATCCGGGCTTTGGCTTAAGCAGGCGGCCGCCGGTGTATGGGTTTGATTACTCATTTGATAACCTGGCCGCTGTGATGGAGGATTTTTATAAGCCAAATTAACCTAAAACACTTTAGTTTATACACGCAGGATTACGGGGCGGCTATAGGTTTCCGTTTGGCGGTAAAACATCCGGAGTGGATAAGCGCGCTAATTGTTCAGAATGTAAATGCTTACAGTGAGGGATTAGGCAGCGGCTTTAAAAAGATAATGACAATGGAAGATGTTGGCGATAAGGCTGAGGTTGAAAATATCCTTAAATCCATCATTTCATCTGAAGGCATCAAGGTACAAAATACACCGAGGGTGCAGCTAACCCCGCTCATATCAATCCCGATGCTTATTTAATGGACTATCAATTTATCAAAGGGGAAGAAAACGAGCCCATCCAAAATGCGCTGTTTCAAAACTACCATACCAATTTAACAAAATATCCCGACTGGCAGCGATACCTTCGCCAGCATCGGCCGCCTGTGCTAATTGTAGGGGGCAAAACGACCCGATATTAAACTTTCCCAGGGCTTTAGCTTATCTAAAGGACCTGAAAAGCGCGGAAGTGCATTTATTGAATGGCGGGCATTTTGCACTGGTGGAATACTATACCGAGATTACGGCTTATATCCGGTCGTTGTTACCAAGTAAGGGCATCAAGTAAACTTTGTTTTTAAAAGCACAGCCCTAAAATAATCGGCCGCGGGATGTGCATCCTGCTGAGATGCTTTGTGAAGCTATCGCTTGATGAATTTGTCCCTTAAGAGACGCTGCATTACTGCGTCGTGAAAGTTTAAACCAATTGTGATTTTAACCCCGCCCAGCCTTAGCATATTGCCTTCAATGGTTTGCACGTTATTTAGGTTAACGATATGGCTTTTGTGCACCTGCATAAATTTGTCGGCCGGCAGTTTCTCCAGGATGCCTTTAATGGTGAGATACACAACAAATTTACCTCCGTTAGTATATAGCGTAAGGTAATTTGCCATCGCTTCTATATAATTCAGCTCGGCATATAAAATTTTTTCTATTTTGCCTTCACACTTAACAAAAAAATGATCTGGCTTCGCGTCTGTATAAGACGTCTTTTTTTGTTTAAGCGATTTTAACTCCAGCGCTTTTTGAGTGGCTTTTAAAAAACGTTCGAGGCTAAAGGGCTTTACTAAGTAGTCTACAACAGCCATTTCAAATCCATCCAACGCATATTGGCCGTAAGCCGTGGTCATGATTACCATGGGTAAATTTACGGATGACCGTAAAAAATCTAACCCATTCATTTTGGGCATATTGATATCCAGGAATATCATGTCTACCTCCAGCTGGTTAACCAGTCCTGCTGCCTTCAATGGATTTTCGGCAGTACCCACCAAAACCAAAAAATCTGTTTCTTCGATATATTCCTGCAGTAATTTACGGGCAATAGGTTCATCGTCAATGATCAGGCAGTTAAGTTTCATAGATCGAAAAGTGTTAGAATAATTTCATAAGTGTCTTCTTTATCCACTATAAGCAGTTCATGTTTGCCGGGATAAAGCAGTTCGAGGCGCCTTTGGGCATTGGCTATACCTAAGCCGGAGGCAACCGTTGGCGCTTGATTGATGAAGGCATCCCTGGTATTGGCGATCGAAAATATCAACCTGCCGCTGCTGTAGTTTAAATTGATGTCGATGCGGTTTGCCGTGCACTCGTTAAAGCCCACGTATTTGAACGCATTTTCAATAAAGGTGATCAGCAGCAAAGGCGCAACCTGAATATTACCGTTGATTTCGCCAATGTTGAAGGAAACGGCGATCCGCTCATCAATCCGGCTTTTTTGCATAGCGATGTAATTGCGGATGTAGTTCAGTTCCCTGTTCAGTTCTATTTGCTCTACATTACATTCATATAATTGGTAGCGCAGCATTTCAGAAAAAACCAGTAGCATACCGCGGGCATCTTTGTTCGATTTATCGATATGACCGTAAATAGAATTGATGGAGTTGAATAAAAAATGTGGATTAAACTGAGCCCTTAAAAAATTCAGTTCATTGGTTGCTTTCTCTTTCTCTATCTGCTCGATATAGATCTGAGAACGGGTCTTTTCGATCACCATTTTTGCGGCGAGTATACAAAGTACCCAAAACAGGATATTGATGAACGAGTCAACAAAAATGGTCAACAAATCGAAATGTGGGGTTGGCACTTTAAAAATATAGGTAACCACCAGTATGGATACTGGTATGCGGATAAGCGCAGTAAGCACGATGCCACCAATAAACAGGATACCGAATTTTACATACCGTTTTTTGTTAAGCAATCTGGGTATGGTGTACAGCGCGTTAAAATAGTAGTTTGCCGATATAAACGCCAGATAACAAAACTGTATGGTAATGGTATGGGTAAGCACCAGCGCCCCGTTTCTGAAAATAAATATCCAAAAAAAGTAGGCCAGCGCCCAAAACAAAAGATGATATATTATTTTATTGATCTTCAATACCGGGTTCAAATTACAAGTAAGGTAAGAAAAAGACATTTAATTTTTCTATTGCGGTTCTGCCCCATCTGGGAAGGCCTGCCCTTTATGGCAGGTGCTGCATTGTACAACAAGAGCCGGGTCTCCCAATCGCGGGTGTTTGTTTTGCAGCCAGCGCTTATTCAGGTCGAGCGTCATGCGCATCATGGTACGGGTTATGGCCTTTTCGGGCTTGGCATCACTGGCAAAATCAAGGCCATGTCCATCCGGGGCATTAGCATGGCAAAAGCCGCAACTTACACCCAGACCATCTTCAAAATCGTCAGCCATGATACTTTGCAAGTCTCGCGAACTGATGTTCTTAGGCAGGACTTTCAAATTGGTATATTTAGCACTATCGGAAGACCTGATGGTGGCCGCAGCGGTTAAAAACACGGGCAGGGCAAGGCTTACTATCGTTAGGAATTTCTTCATTTTTTTGCGATCAGGTTAATGTTTACCTCCACCTCATCAGACACGGTGCTTGTTCCTCCCAGGCTAAAATCTTTCCGTTTCATTTTAAACGAACCCTTAAAGGCATAACCATCTCCTAAAGGTTCTGCCATGAATGGGAATGTTACGGTTTGCGATTTTCCTTTTATCGTCAGCAAACCATTAAACTGGTATGTGGCTTTCCCGGTAGCCGTGATCTTGTTAGATTCCATTCTGATCCTCGGGTTATTTTTAATGTCAAAATAGCCTTCCTGTTTCAAATGTTCGTCCCGCAGACTGTTATCTGTATTTACAGTAGCAGCGTTAATGGTTACGTCGATTTTGCTGCCCGACGGGTTTTGAGGGTCGAAGTTGATGGTCCCATCAAAGCCACTAAAAGTCCCCTCAACGCTGAAGCCCAGATTTTTTATGGTAAACTTTAAGGATGATGCTGCTTCAACGGGTTTGTATTGGGCCAGGCTGGTTTTTGACACACCGGCTATCAGTATCAGTAATATGATTTTTTTATCATCTCAGGTTATTTCTGTTCGATCATGGATTCTGCCAATATCAGCGGCGTATCTGTTATAGCCAGGGTATGGTTGTGTTCCACATAATTAACGCTGGTTAGACCCAGAAAGCTACGCAGTTTATCAGCAGGAACTTTCATTGGCCCCGGTGATGGTGCCGCGCCGGGTGCGGGTTGCGGGAACGCGGTAGAATTGGCCGTATGAAAAGTAATATTACCTTCAACTTTTTGAATGGTTTGATGGATATGCCCATTCAATACCGACACCGAACCGAAGCGTTTTAATAAAGTCAGGACCTGTCCGCTGTCATCTGTTCCCCAACCCCATTGCGGATAAATGGCCCAAAGCGGAATATGGGCGAATACCACAATAGGCGTACTGTTTGATAGCGGCTTCAGGTCTGCCTCCAGCCATTTTAACTGGGCAGCACCGATATAACCCAATCCGCCATCTACATGGTTAGTTACGTTATTAAGGCCAATGAAGTGAACGCCGTGCGAATCAAAGCTGTACCATCCGTCGCCAAGTGTGCCTTTACCGTAGCGTTCCAGGTATAGCTTGCCGTTATCGGTAACATCATGTTCGCCGGGCACATAAAAAACCTTTTCAGTTTTTACGCTTTTTAACGATTGTTCGAGCGTATCAAACTCATCAGCCTGTGCCAGATGGGTCAGGTCGCCGGTATGTAATACAAAAGATGGCGTTACCGGCATGGTATTGATTTTGGAGATGGCGGCATTTAGTGTCCCTACCACATCTGTATTGGCCGGCTTGGTAAAGCCGATATGGCTGTCGCTGATCTGCACAAAACTGAAATCAGATTTCGGCATAACAAGCCCTTTTTGCAAGGTCCCGGTCGTTTTATCTATCATCTGGCTCATCCCATACGATTTTAATATGCCGCCCGACATCATCCAAAGCACACCGGTACCGGCCCATGCCATGCATTCAAGGAAACCTCTGCGGTCAATACCATCGTTATTTGCTTGCGGGGTGTGTTCATCCCCGTTGTGAAAATGGTTTTTCATGATCTTTGTTTTATTTATTTTGTACGAAGTACCATCAACAAAAACCACTTTCGCAAAATTTTACACCAATCGGGAAATATTCTTGATGAATACAGTTTCCTTAATATTTCCGGATTGTTATCTAAAAGGAAATTACTGCCGTAAGGTGATTAATGAGCGTCTCCCAGATTACTGATCTTTTAGACAAACAACAACTTAGCGTCATACAAAAAATAAAAAAATACAAACCTGTCTGTATGTTTAAATTAATTTTTACATTTGTGCCATGAAAACAAGTGCCGTAAGAAACCAGATCGTAGAAACCGCATCCAGATTGTTTTATAAGCAAGGCTATAATGCCACCGGCATTAACCAAATTATTGAAGAGGCAGGGGTTGCGAAAGCATCCTTATACCAGCATTTCCATTCAAAGGAAGATTTGCTGGTAGAATACCTCACTGTAAAGGGGGCAGAAACGAATGCTGCACTGAAAGCCGAAGCTGAAAAATTTGAAGCACCGAAGGAAAAGGTACTCGCGGTGTTTGACTTTTTAGCGGAGGTCTCTGTGCAGCCGGAGTATTATGGCTGTAATTTCCTGAATATTGTTTCGGAACTGCCGGTTGACAGCGAAAGGGTACGGGGGATCATACGCAAACAAAAAGATGGTGTAAGGGCCATGTTTGCAGATATATTGAGGCCCGTACATAAGGAAAAACTGGCGGACGAGATTGTATATGCTGTTCGACGGTGCGCTGATTACCAACAAGGTACACGGCAATGGCTGGCCAATTCAGACAGCGAAAACACTGGCAGGAAAAATCTTATAACTAAACATCAGCCAACCACGGCAGCCGGGTTGGAAAAAATTTAACTCAATTAAAACAGACTTGTCTGTATATTATCATCAATAAACAAATAAAAGAATGAAAACAAAGAGCATCGTCGCCTCGCTATTGCTGGGCAGTGTATTTAATTCAAGCCCTGTAGTCCATGCAGCAACTCAAGCGAAACAGGCGGCTCATCAAGCACCTAAAGTAAATGGTACTGCAGGCGTGTATTTCAGGACCATAAAAGTGGATGGTTTAGACATCTTTTACCGGGAGGCCGGAGATAAAAGCAAACCCACCATTTTATTGCTACATGGCTTTCCATCTTCTTCCCACATGTTTCGCGACCTGATCAGGGACCTTGCCCCTAACTATCATTTGATCGCGCCGGATTATCCGGGCTTTGGACAAAGTAGTGCGCCGGAGCCAACAGCATACAACTATACGTTTGATAACCTGGCTGCAACCATGAACCATTTTATCGACGCGCTGGGTTTAAAGCAATTTAGCCTTTACGTGCAGGATTATGGCGGCCCTGTAGGCTTTCGCATCGCAAGTGCAAGGCCCGGATTGATCCAGTCCATTATCGTGCAAAATGCTAACGCCTACACCGAAGGATTGGGTGATGCACTGAAGCCTTTAGTGGCCTATATTCAAAACCCCGGCGAATCCACTATTGGCCCGATTAAAGGGGTCTTAAGCATAGAAGGAACCAAATGGCAATATACCGATGGTGCGGAAGATGTGTCGGAAATAGACCCCGACAGCTACATCACCGATCAATATTATTTGAACAGACCGGGCAACCAGGATATACAGCTTGCTTTGTTCCGAAACTATGGCACTAACTTACTTTTATATGCAGAATGGCAGGCTTATTTCAAGAAACACCAGCCATTAGCCCTGGTTATTTCGGGTAAGAATGACAAGCTCTTCATTGCCGCAGGAGCGATGGCCTATAAAAAAGACCTCCCGAAGGCAGAGATCCATCTATTGAATGGCGGCCACTTTGTGCTGGAAGAAAAACACGAGGAAGCGGCCGGCCTCATCAGGTCATTTTTGTTAAAAAACAACATCAAATAATTTATTCGTGAAATTAAAACAGACTGGTATGTATGTTATATGAACGAATACATTGCATTTTTCCTGTTAAGGGCCGGGTTAGGCTTTAACATTATTGCTTCACGGGCTGGTTAGGCTTAAGAATGGCCGTTCATTATTCTTAAACGCACTGGGCCGGGAGTTTGAAGGCTCAGGCTTGCCGCCTGTTGTTACAATAGCCACCGGCAACAGCCTGCCTTACCGGGAAACTGGTATCGGCTTGCTACTGGTATGCGGGTTGGAAACTCAGGGTGTACTGATAGCGGGCTGACTGTTGATGTTTCTCTTACTTACCGGCAAAAGCCTGGTTTTGGATTGGGCCACGGTTACTTTTCAAATGATTTATATCCTGGTGTACTGCATCCTACTGTTTTACCTGCAATTGAACAGTATTTCAGCGGACGTATTTTTCTCGCTGAAACCTTAATTCCTATAAATATCAAACCATTTTAAAATGAAAAAAACAACAATTTACTACAAAAATGAAACCGTAAACGGCGTCAATATTTTTTACCGGGAGGCCGGGAGCAAAGAGAATCCTACAATATTACTATTGAATGGGTTCCCTTCATCATCTATTTCTTTCCGCGACCTGATTAATGACCTGGCAGGCGATTACCATTTGGTGGCACCGGATTACCCGGCGTTTGGAAACAGCGAAGTACCATCTCGCGATGAATATGAATATACGTTCCATAACCTGTCAGTCACGATTGAGAAATTTATCGACCAGATCGGTTTGAAGCAATTCAGCTTATACGCTTTTGACTATGGCGGCCCGGTAGGTTTCAGGATCGCCGCCCGCAGGCCCGAGTTGATCCAATCATTGATCATCCAGAATGCGAATGCTTACATAGAAGGTATCGGCCCGGCTTTCGGATTGGCGATGCCGTTTTTACAAAACCGCAACGCTGAAACAGAGCAACCGATCAGAGGATTAATGACCCTGGATGGCATCAGGATATTCTACTTTGACGGGGCTGAAGACCCGGCAAAAATAAACATGGATGGCCCTGTGATGGACTTGTATTACCTGACCAGGCCGGGACTGATAGATATTCATTTAGACCTGTTGCATAACTATTCTAATAACGTGGCTGAATATGCGAACTGGCAAAATTATTTCCGCACCCATCTGCCGCCTACTTTGCTCACCTGGGGTAAAAATGATCAGTTCTTCCCGCTGGCTGCTGCTGAAGCTTACAAAACAGACCTGCCGCACGCCGAACTGCATGTTTACAACACCAGCCATTTTGCCCTTGAGGAATATCATGCGGAGATTGCGGAGAATATAAGGGAGTTTTTAACCAGGAATAATATCCGGTAGATTAATTAACCTGTTTCCCGTTCTTGTCAAACCTAATGATGAGTGCGGGAAACTTTATAAAAGTAAGTTATGAATAACGTTTCCTATATAGCGGCTACAATGATGGTTGGGATGTGCCTGCCGGTTATGGCATCCAGTAACGGCGCATTGGGAAAGACACTGGGTAGTCCGTACTTGGCGACTTTATGCGCCTTTTTAATCGCGGCGATAATAGTAAGCTTGGTGATAACCGTTACCCGCACGCCTTTGCCTGGTATCGCGCAAGTGTTAAGTACGAATTGGGTGATGTGGCTTGGCGGAGTTATCATCGCCATGAACATCTTAACCTTCAGTATTGTACCCCAGAAGATTGGTGCGGGTAATACCATCATTTTTTTATCGCCGGGCAAATCATCTCATCGGTGCTTATAGAACATTATGGCTGGCTGCATTACGCTGCGCACCCTGTAAACCGGGCTCGGGCGGGTGGTATCGTACTTTTGGTTACCGGCGTAATACTGATCAAAAAGTTTTAGGCTTCGCAAAATTTCAACTTACAAAATAATCCTATAAGTATGGCAAAGAAACAAATAATATCAGAAAATGAGTTCAGTAATGTGTTTTCCCGTAGAGGGTTTATCGCAACTACCGTTACCGGCTTACTTGCCACACAAATCCCCTTAAAAGCGGTAGGCTCCGGGAAGGGATCAAGATCAAATAGCGTGAAGAAAGCAATTTTATTTGATGGCTTTGTGATTTTTAACCCGGCACCAGTATTTGCGCTTGCCGCAGAATTGTTTGGAAGCCAAAGCACTGAATTAGTTGCCCTATGGCGAACGAAACAATTTGAATATTCGTGGATATTGACTGCGGCCAAACAATATAAGGATTTTTGGCGGGTGACGGAAGATGCACTCACGTTTGCAGCAGCAAAAATAGGCTTGGCCATGACTGATGAGAACAAAGCGCGGTTAATGAACGTCTATTTAAATCTCGACATCTGGCCTGATGTTGTTGCAGGGCTGGAAACTCTGAAAAAGATGAATATCAGCTTGTCCTTTCTGTCCAACTTTACGGTGGACATGCTTAAGTCTTCTTTAAAGAAAAACAATATCAGCCAGTATTTCGACCATCTGCTAAGCACCGATGAGGTACGTGCCTTCAAGCCGAGCCCCGCTGCCTATCAAATGGGGATCGACACTTTAAAACTACCCAAGGACGACATCGTTTTTGCGGCCTTCGGTGCCTGGGACGCCTGCGGCGCTAAATTCTTCGGTTTCCCCACATTTTGGGTAAACCGGGGCGATAGCACTCCCGAGGAACTGGGGGTGTCTGCAGACGTAGTTGGGAGGGAACTGCCGGAACTGATCGCCTATATGAAAAAATAGCGGGTACGGCGTGCCTTTTAGCGAAATGGAATTGACCCGCGCAGCAGCGGGCAAACGGGCTGATTTTTGAAAAAACAGCTTCCTGCCGGTTGAACGCCCCATTAAGTGTGGAGGCATCCCATATCAAAACTGGCTTGCATTAATTCAAATAGAATAAAGGCCAATCGCTTTTTGTCGACAACAATGCCAGGAAACAAAAGGAATCGAATAAACTGGGAGATCTTCTATATTAAATTTTAAGATCAAGTAAAAATGACTTTTGGTGCCCTGGTGATTTTTTCTCTTGCTGCCTGCAAAAAAGATGAAAAATCTACGCTTCCTACAGAACAGCTGAATAACAACACGGTAGAAACTGTACTGAATTCCCAGCCGCTCGTAGAATCCGGGACCTTCCAGGGATTAGTACGCCTGCGTTTATCCGGCTTGACCAATCGACGAGATAAGTAATGTGGCAGTTGCTTTAGCCGGCATCGTGAATTATCGAAGGTACATAATCGATGCTGATTGTTTTAACATTGGCCGCATAACCGGTGATTTCTTATAAATTGATGTAAGGTTTCCCGGAATATGTCGTCTAAACTGCTAAAACCATAATTATTAATCATCATGAAAACACCAAATTTCTTAAAAATAAGCATTATCGTGCTCTTGACATGTACGATTTTGGCGGGTTGCAAAAAGGGAGTACGCCAACCGCTACTTTGAATGAGAGGATTGATGCGTCCCAATCTAAACCTGCAAGCAATAGCGGCGATTTTAGCAATGGCCCATACGGCACCGTCACGGGTACTGCCAGGGTCTTTTTAACGGGAGGCAAATATCAACTAGCCCTGGAGGGTTTTTCTACCAGTAACGGGCCGGATCTTAAGGTTTATATCAGCCAGGAACAAAATCCGGTTCATTTTATAAACCTTGGGTCGCTAAAATCTACTTCCGGCAACCAGGTGTATGATATCCCTTCGGAAGCGAACGTGAAAGATTACGCATACGCTTTGATCTACTGCCAGCAATACCACCATTTATTCGGTTATACACAACTCACTTTTTAATCGGGGCATATCATGAAAACTATATATATATTTGCTATTGCCATGGTAATAGCCTTAAACGGGTTTGCACAGGGCTGCAGCGATGCAGGGTTTTGTAGCCTTGGCGTATTGAAAAATAATATTGAAGATACAGTAGGCACATTGCCCAAAAAACATGCTATTGACTTTGGCATAAATTACGGGTTAGGAGAACAGAATACCAGCACGATCAATACTTATGTCCAATACCAGGTAAATTTAAACAATCATTTTTCTTTTCAATCAAAATTAACCGCAACGTATGCTACTGGCTTTTTAGGGCATGCATTTAATATCGGCGATGTGTACGGAACGCTCAATTATACACCCCGTTTAAATTCGGCCAATAGCCTTAATTTCATTGGCGGCATAAAGATCCCGGTGAGCACCGGGAACGATAAAAATAATGAGGGCAAGCCTTTGCCTTTAGATTACCAGGCAAGTATCGGCACTTACGATGCCATTGCAGGTGTTAACTATATCGTAAACCGGACATGGGAATTCGATGCGGCTGTACAGTTGCCTGTCATACAAATAAATAAGAGTACGTATTTTCCTGATGAATATAATGACCCGAGGGCACTGGAATTCGCGCCAACCAATAATTTCAGGCGAAAAAGCGACCTGCTTGGCCGGATTGGTTATTACATCCACTTACCACAGTCTTCCCTTACGCTTAAACCCAGTCTTTCAGCGGTTTATCATATTGGAGATGATGCCTATGAAAACAAATTCGGTTATAAGACTTCGATCGATGGATCACAAGGGCTTACGTTAAATGGCAGCATTGTCGCCACAAAGACTTTCAAAAATGCGAACCGTTTTGAAATTGTTGTCGGAACGCCGTTTATCGTGAGAAAGATAAGGCCGGATGGATTGACCAGAAGCGGTGTGATCAATTTTCAATACACAATTGCTTTTTAACTTAATGATGATCCAACCATGATTGATCAAACAGCGATCCGGCTATTAAAAAAACAGATGCCATCCCCTACGAACTTTTATTGCTTGCAGATGAGGAAATGCAAGCTATTGAACGTTATATATTCCAATCGGCTATTTATGTGGCTGAAACCGGCGGCATCGTAATTGCTGTTTACGCACTTTATCCCATTGACGAACACAGCGCAGAGATAAAAGCCATCGCTGTAAACGAGGCTTGGCAGAACCAGGGGATCGGCAAGCTGTTGCTCAAAGATGCAGAGACCAGGGCTACGGAGCAGGGTTTCTGCGAACTAATCATTGGTACACCCACCATCGCCGGAAAGCAATTAGCCATTTACAAAAGAGCAGGTTTTGAATTATTTGAAATCAAAAAAGGATTCTTTTTGACCTATTATTCAGCACCGATATTTGAAGATGGCGTCCGGCTAACGGACATGGTTTATTTCGGTCTGTTCTTCGACCTTGTCAAATGGCTTGCGTCTTACGATAGCCGCTACTTTCTTTTTCTTCCCTGGAATTGTTTTCATTTTCTTGTCTTTAGTGACAAGCTATAGCAGGACGAGACAATTAACCATTTATGAATTTAAAACTGTAAAAAGTTGAAAACATCGCAGTCTTTTGGTGGGCATTTAACCATCAAAAAGAAAAAGCAAAAAATGGCGTTGCCAGCGGTTATGCCATTGTTACCGTTATTAGAAGAGCAGCACCAACAATCCGTTTCAATGGTTATAACAAACCCTTATGCAGCATCTGCGCCAACCAGGCCACCTGGCTGTCGCTTTGCGGAAATTTTCCAAAAACGAGTACTTCCTGTTCAAAACTTTTGAAGGCAGCATTCAATGTTTCTGACAAAAAATCAATGTCTTCCTTTGTCAGTTCGCCAATATCCTTGTTTTCTACGCCCCATGCGATGATTTGACTGACAACGGCAACCTCTTTTTCAGCAAATCTCCTCAATTTGAATATAAAGCCTGAAGGGTCTAAACGCAAGTCGTCAATGGCTAACTTGTACTTTGAGACCATCTGACGGAGGTTCTTTAATTTGGTGATATTAAAAGATTCGATATTAGCCGAAAAGGAGCGCCTTTTACTGATGGTAGCTTCGCTCTCCGCCAGGCAATTCAAAAAAATCTTCTCGCAAACCGCATCCAGCACTTCCTCCTTATTTTTAAAGTAATGGTATATGGTGCTTCGGCCTTTCTTACATTCATTAGAAATATCCTGCATGGAAACCCGGAGATAACCGTAACGCTCGAAAACCGCTTCAGAAGCTAAAACTATTTCTTCCCGCACCTGATCATTTTCTACTCTTTTCATAGTCGACAAAAATACATTATTTGTTCAATACGGGCGTCGTCTTTTATTATATGGGCGCAAAGTACCCGACTTGAAGAATTTATGACAATTAAATTGAAAAAAATACAAATACAAAAAATGTATATTTGTCGAAATTAAAATAAATTGGTTTCGGGAAGATTGATTATTGCTCACCCCAATTAGGTAGAAAAAGAACGAAATCTGATGTTTCCTATGAACAAAAAATCGACAAAAAAACAATAAACGTTCAATTAACTCAATGAAAACAACGATCACACTGGCCGGAGCGGTATTAACTGCCCTATGGATTACCGGCTGCTCCAACAACAGCAAATTGAAGCCGGGACCTGATACCCTCACGGTAAAAGTATTTAATTTGTCGGCAGAGGCCCAGGCAATCAATGATCGCATTGTTTATGACGGAACCCTGGAAGCAGAAAAAACGATCGACCTGAGTTTCCAGGTTTCGGGTACCATTTTGTCATTCCCGTTCAAAACTGGTGATTACGTTAAAAAAGGTCAACTGGTGGGGGCTGTGGATGAAACCACCTACCGCAGCCAATACAACGCACAACTGGCGCAGGCTAAACTGGCCAATGAAAACTATACCCGTATCAGCGAGGTTTTTAAAAAGGGAAGCGTTGCCGAGATCAAAATGCTGGAGGCTAAGTCCAATTACGAGCAAGCGACTTCAGCTGCTAATGCAACCTACCAGAATATAGCACATACACATCTTTACGCCCCGGTAAGCGGATATGTTGGCGCTAAAATGGCAGAAGCCGGTGCGGTGGCCAATCCAGGCCAGCCGGTGTTACAATTATTGGATACCCATTCGGTAAAGGTGCTGGTCGCCGTGCCTGAAAGTGAGATCAACCACTATAAAGCCGGAACCCCGGCATTCATAAAAATCGATGCGCTCGGCGATCAGACTTTACAGGGTAAAGTGACCGAAGTCGGCATGCTTGCTTTGAACGGCAGTGCCAATTACAATCTAAAAATAGCCTTACCCAATACCAGTGCCCAATTAAGGCCAGGCATGCTATGTAAAGTGTCATTTGGCGCAGCAGATAAAAAAGGCAATACGTCAGTGGATACTAAAGAGATCATCGTACCTGTACAGGCTGTACAGGTTGACGATAAAGGAAACAACTTCTTATTCATTATGAATGCCCAAAATAAAGCGGTACGTAAAGATGTGACCACCGGACAGCTTTACAGCAACGGTATCGCCATCAAGTCAGGCCTGTCAGGTAACGAACAAGTGATTACCTCCGGCTATCAGAAGCTTGCCGATCAAACCCCTGTTATCGTTAGTAAATAATCGCCTATCATGAAGAAGAACTCGAATTTAATAGCATGGGCGATGGAGTACCATGTGTTCCCGCTTGCGCTATCGGCCATATTGGTGCTGCTCGGCCTATCCGGGCTGTTCAATATGCCCCGAAACGAATTTCCGGATTTTACTATCAGGCAGGGCCTCATCGTTGGGCAATACCCCGGCGCTTCATCCAAACAGGTAGAAGAGCAATTGACAAAAAAAGTAGAAGAATACCTTTTTAGTAATAACGAGGTTAACAAGAAAAAAACCTACTCCTTTTCCCGGGATGGCGTAATGTACATCTTTGTGGAGGTAGCAGATAACCAAAATGCTATCCAAACCAAAGCGTTCTGGAACAAAATCAAAAACGGGATGCTGATCCTGCAAAGCCAGCTTCCTAAAGAAGTTAAAGGCTTCTATATCGATAGTGATTTCGGTAATACCTCTGCCATGCTTTTGTCCGTAGAGTCCAAGACACGGCCCTATAAGGAACTGCTTCGTAATGTAGAAGACATCGAGGCAGAACTGAGGCAGGTACAGGACGTTGCCAAGATATCCCATACCGGCAACCTGAACGAGCAGATTACCATTTATGTAGATAATAATAAACTGCTGCAAAAAGGGGTATCGGTCAATAATGTGATGCAGGTGCTACAAAATGATGGCGCTATTAACGCCACCGGTAAAGTAGAAGGAAAGGTGGTAGATGAGCCTATTCATTTGAGCACCTACTATAAAACCGAGGCCGAGCTTGCTGAACAGATCATCAGGCAGGACCCCGGCGGCAACTCAGTGCGCCTTCGTGATGTGGCTACCCTGAAACGTGAGTATGACGAGCCGGACAGCTACGTAACCTCCAACGGCACCAAATCCATCGTGATATCACTGGAAATGATCACCGGCAAAAACATTGTACAGTTTGGTAAGGAGTTGGAAGAACATATAGAAAAAGTAAAGCAGCATCTGCCGCCTGATATCCAACTGGTAAAACTGGCCGATCAGCCTGAGGTGGTGGATGATTCGATCAGCCACTTTATGAAAGAGTTTGCTTTTGCGCTTATCGGCGTAGTGTGCGTTGCCTTACTCTTGCTTCCTTTCAGGGTTGCCGCAGTTGCAGCGGCAACTATACCGATTACTATAGCCGCAACGCTGGGTATTATGTATATGACAGGTATAGAACTGGACACTGTTACGCTTGCAGCGTTGATCGTGGTGCTGGGGATTGTGGTTGACGACCCTATTGTGGTAATTGATAACCACGTAGAAAAGCTGGACCACGGCATGTCGGTTTGGGATGCCGCCATTAGCAGCGCCAAGGAATTGTTTCCATCAGTGTTTACGGCTACGCTGGCTTTATCAGCAACCTTTGTACCCCTGGCATTTTTTATGACCGGTACGGCAAAAGATTTTATCCGCCTGTTCCCGGTAACGATTATGATCGCTCTGACACTGTCGCTGATCATCTCTATGATGGTGGTGCCGTTTTTCAATACGCTGTTTATCAAAAAAGGCTTGCTGCATAATAAGGCAGATGAAAAAAGATCTTTCCTGGACCGATTACAGGATTTCTTTAATAACCATATCGGCAATTCTATGAAACACTACAAGCTGACCGTATTTTTTGCGGTACTGTCTGTAGTGATCGGCATAGGGATTATGGGAATATTGCCGCAACAGTTGTTCCCTAAAGTAGAGCGAAACCAATTTGCAATGGAAATCTACCTGCCATCGGGTTACAGGCTTTCGCAAACGGACAGCGTGGTGAAGGGAATGGAAAAAATATTAAAACAGGATAAGCGCATTCTTAATTATACCAGCTTTATCGGCAGCAGTTCGCCGCGTTTCCACTCGGTATATGCACCAAATCTTCCGTCAAAAAATTATGCGCAGATCCTGGTCAAAACAGTATCTGAAGATGCCACCGCAGCGGTGATTGTTGACTATCAGCATAAATACAGTAACCTGTTTCCGGCTGCTTATGTCAGGATGAAACAATTAAACATGATCAATGCGCTGGCAGCTATCGAGGTAAGGATCAGTGGAAATGATATTCCAGCCTTAAAGCAGGTTGCCAATCAGGTTTTAGCCATCGGCAAAACGCATAAACAGGTTACCTGGGCCCGGACAGATTATAACGAGATACAGCCAACCCTTAAAATAGATGTAAAAACAGCAGAAGCTGCACGGCTTGGATTAAGCAAGGGCGATATTGCTAATGCAATAGCCATGCATTCAGAAGGGATTACAGCCACACAGGTTTGGGAAAATAATTACGCGGTAGATGTAAAGATCAAATCGCCTAAACTGTCCCGGACTGACCTTTCAGCTCTGCGTGACCTGAATATCGTAGCGCCACAAACTAAATCCCTGATCCCTTTAAGACAGGTTGCAGACGTAAACCCGGAGTGGAATGATGGCCAGATTGCCCGCAGAAACAGTGTACGTACGCTGACGGTACGTATGGATGTAACCCAGGACGCTGTTGCCAATGCCGTGTTGCAGGAACTGCAACCGGCCATCGAAAAAATAAAACTTCCCGCCGGCGTTGAACTGCGTTACGGGGGCGAACTGGAATTGCAGGGAGAAAACCAGGGCCCAATGGGTACCGCGCTTGGGGTAAGTATAATATTGATATTCCTCATCTTATTATGGCACTTTAAGCACCTTAAACATGCCCTGTTGAGCATTACTACTATGCCATTAAGCTTATTGGGGGCATCTTTTGGCCTTTTTATCATGGGCTATCC
This sequence comes from Mucilaginibacter sp. P19, assembly GCF_050632265.1. Taxonomy (NCBI): domain Bacteria; kingdom Pseudomonadati; phylum Bacteroidota; class Sphingobacteriia; order Sphingobacteriales; family Sphingobacteriaceae; genus Mucilaginibacter; species Mucilaginibacter sp. P19. The sequence goes on along the minus strand of NZ_CP192586.1, from coordinate 4,649,331 downwards.
CTTTGGCTTTACGTCGTTCCTCGGTTTACTTGCGCTCTGCGGAATTGTAGTTCGTAATGGTATCATCCTGATAGATTTTGCGGAAGAACTACGATTACATGAGGGTAAATCTGTTTTTGAAGCTGCAAAACTTTCTGCCGAACGCAGGATGCGGCCCATCTTTTTAACCTCTTCGGCAGCGGCCGTGGGCGTAATACCGATGGTGATCAGCAGGTCATCCTTATGGGGACCGCTGGGTACTGTGATCTGTTTCGGGTTACTGTTATCCATGTTGCTGACCCTATTCGTGTTGCCAACGCTATACTGGCTGTTCTTCCGCAAGGAGGATCAAAAGCATCCGGAAAGCAAAACACCGGAATCTGTAACTGCATAAGCTCATTATCATGAAAACATTCCTATTATCAATATTCACTTTTACATGTCTGCAGGCCGGGGCTCAGCAGCATATCATGTCCCTGCAGGAAAGCAAGCAGGCTGCCATAGCCTACAGTTACGCTTTAAAAAATGGTGAGCTGAGGATAAACTCTGCAAAAACCGATGTCGCTGCAGCCAAGTCAGATTATCTCCCATCGGTCAGCGCAACCGGGCTGGGTTTATTGGGGTTTAAAGACTTCATATCGGCCGCGCCGCCATTATTGGAAAAAGGTATCAATAACTTTTACCTGTTTGGCGTAACCGGTACGGAATCCCTTTATGCCGGCGGCAAAATTAAAACGGGTAACCAGTTAGCGGCATTGCAGCTACAGGTCAGCCAGATCAGGAAAAAACAATCGGCAGATTCTGTGATACTGCTTACCGAGCAGAAATACTGGAACCTGGTAAATATACAGGAACAGCAGAAAACCATACTGGTCAATGAAGCATTGCTTAACACTGTACTGAAAATGCAAAAGGACATGCTGGCATCCGGATTGATTGCCCGGAATGATCTGCTCAAAGTAAAAGTTCAGCTAAGCCAGTTGCTGGTTAATAAAAGCAAGCTGCAGAACGGCCGTCGGGTGGCCCTGCTTGATTTTTCCATGTATACAGGTATTGCCTTTGATTCGCTCATGGTGATGCAGGATACCTTTAACAAAAACGGCACGCCGGTATTGCCTGCCCTGCAGCCCGATACCAACCTGGCCCGCAATGCCAATTATCAGCTACTGACCAAACGCATAGAAGGCGAGAAGCTACAAACCAGGTTAGCCAATGGCGATAACTTGCCGAGTCTGGCAGTTGGTTTAAGTGCATCACAAACAGGGTCAATCAACAGCGGGATCGGGAGCAACTTTGCACCTGCCAGTTTTGTTACCCTGAGTATTCCCATCTCCGGCGGTTTATGGGGCCGAGGCAAGCAAAAGATGCAGAAGCAAAGGATCAATGAGCAAATAGCTCAAAACGATTTCCGCGACGGACAAAACCAGCTGAGAGTAGGCATTATACGTTATTGGTATGATATGCAGGACCAGCTTACACAAATTAGCTATGCAAAAGACAACCTGGAACAGGCTACCGAAAATCTGAAAGTTAACCAGGATAATTACAAAGCCGGTTTGGCCACCATTTCGGAGGTGCTGGATGCCCAGGCTGCTTATCAGCAGGCCTCAAGCACTGTTGCTACAGCATTTGCTGATTTTTACGTAAGGTCGGCTGTATATAATTATGTTACCGCCAAAACTGAAAATCAGCCCTGACCTGAAACTTTAAAAGTTAACAAATTAGCAACCGGGAATGGAAGATAAAAGAAAACGTTTGATTGATATTACTATTGAGCTTTTTATCAACCATGGTATCATCAGTGTAACAATGGATGATGTAGCGAAAGCAGCCGGTATGTCGAAGAAAACCGTTTACCAATGTTTTGCCAATAAGGGACTCCTTGTAGAAGCTGTTGTTCATCAACTGATAGGTCAATCTAAAAGCATCATCAGTTCAAATACCAATGCCGCAGATGACCCGGTACAGGAGTTGGTTCTTCAACAAGGGCTTTTTAAACATTTGATCGCCTTACGGCACCTTTTTAACGACACGATGTTGAAAAGGTACCCGAGGGCCATGAAAGCTTTCCATGAGTTTAAAATTAATCATCTGAAGATAATTATTGAATCAAATTTAGCGGATGGCATTGCAATGGGATTGTACCGCACTGGTCTGGATGTGCCGGCCACAGCAGCCATCTATATATCCGTGGCAGACTTTTACCTGTTTAATAATACTGGGAAAAAAACAGCTGATATATTTGAAGCGCTCCAGCTATTTATAAACGGAATAATTACCGATGATGGGCGTCGGCTTCTCGCGGATTATACCAAGTAAAAGCAAACGCCTCTATGTAACCTATTGTTAAGCAGACTAAATCAGGTAGCGCCACTTCGGATATTTTTAAGGATCACCATGATTGTCATTCTCCTATCACAAAGTTAAAAATATACTAAAAAGTATTTTTAATTAGACTTTTTAGTATATTTTTGTATCATAAAATTTATTAACTTGCTTACTAAAGCCGAAAGAACAAAGCAATTCATCCTGGAAACAGCGGCGCCTATCTTTAATCAGAAAGGAATATCCGGTGCTAACATAGACGATGTGCTCGCTGCCACGAAACTGACAAAAGGATGCCTTTACGGTCATTTTGAAGGAAAGGAAGACCTCGCTCTGCAGGTTGTTGACCACATGCTGAATACTAATGGCGAGAAAATGCTACAAACCATCAGTAAAGGTAAAACAGCGAAGGCTAAGGTATTTGCCTTTCTCGATTTTTATAAAGATCCTTTGAATACTTACCTTAAAGGTGGATGTCCTGTATTTAACATTGCAGTTGAGTCGGATGATAACTTTCCGGCTGTTAAAGAAAAGATAGCCGGTGTTATTCGCCATGGACAGGAAGTATTTGTTAGTATTTTAAATCAGGGCATTGCCGATGGTGAATTTTCTGACAAACTTGATCCTGCTGTCTATGCATTCAAAGCGGTAGCTGCGGTTGAAGGTGCAGTTGTAATGTGCAGGGCGATGAATACTGCAAAACCGATGGCCGGTTTACTCAGGGACCTGAAAGCGGAGTTAGAAAGTTATGCAATATAATTTTTTTGATATTAAATATACTAAAAAGTCTTTTTTGTAGACAGTGGGATTGTATTGGAGATTAAGTGTTCAACGGACTACCGCATACTTGATTTAGCAAGGGATACAAGCAATCAAAATGAAATAAAATATACTAAAAAGTATAAAATAGAATTTAAACAACTAAAAATCAGGGTCGGAAACCTGCTTCCTGATACTATTTGAAATTAAAACAATGAATGAGCAAATTATTTTCGAGCCATATAATTTAAATGGCCTTGCACTAAGCAACCGCATAGTAATGGCACCTATGACGCGCAGCCGGTCTGCTAATCCGGGCAATGTGCCAACCGAACTGACAGCACGCTACTACCAGCAGCGCGCCTCGGCAGGGTTGATTATCACGGAAGGAACTTACGTCAGCCGTGAGGCTGTAGGGTATGTTAATGTGCCCGGAATTTACACCGAACAACAAGTTGAAGGCTGGAAACTGGTTACCGATGCGGTGCACGAGCGGGGCAGCAAAATTTTCGCCCAGTTATGGCACGTAGGGCGCATATCGCACCCTGATCTGCTTAACGGTGAACTTCCGCTGGCGCCATCCGCATTAAATCCGCTTACCAAAGTATTCACCCCCGAAGGCTTCAAAGACACGGTTGATGCCAGGGAGATGACAACTGCGCAAATCCAAAAGACCATTAACGATTTTAAACAGGCTGCCGCAAACGCGGTAGAGGCGGGGTTCGACGGTGTTGAACTGCATGCCGCCAATGGCTACCTGCTGCACCAGTTCTTTAATCTTTACTCCAATAAACGCCAGGATCAGTACGGCGGCACTATAGAGAACCGCGCGCGGATATTATTCGACATTCTTGATGAACTGCGCACGGTAATTGATATCACGAGGGTGGGTGTAAGGCTAAATCCTTCTCTTCACGGCATTCAGGGGATGATGCTCGACGAGGAAACTATCGCCGTCCACGATTATATCGTTGCCAAATTGAATGAATATAGCCTGGCTTACCTACACCTCACCGAGCCTTTTACCGATGTATCGGGCAATCCCTGGGGTATTGAAGAAGTGGCCAAACGTTACCGCCCGCTCTATGATGGTACTATCATCATTAACCGCGGATTTAACAAGACAACAGCCAGCCAGGTATTGAACGACGGTGATGCTGACCTGGTATCATTCGGGGTTCCCTTTATTGCCAATCCGGATCTAGTTGAACGCTTCAAAGCAGACGCGCCGCTCAATCAGCCCGATCAATCAACATTTTATACGCCGGGCGAAAAAGGTTATACCGATTATCCGGTGATGGCTGAACAATAATGCTTTTTAATAATTAAAAGACATCAAAATGAAACACACGATTTTAGTCACAGGAGCCTCATCAGGGATCGGGCTGCTTGTTGCCAACAAGCTTCATCAAGAAGGCTACCAGGTGATCGGCACAAGCCGGAGCCCGGAAAAACACCAGGCGAAACTGCCATTTAAGTTACTGGCAGTGGATCTGAATGACGACCGATCCATCGCATCCCTGGGCAAGCAATTGTTCAGTGAGATCAAAACTTTAGATGTGCTGATCAATAATGCAGGTTACCTGGTTAACGGACTGGCAGAGGAAACCCCCGTTGAGTTAGGCAAGCAGCAGTTTGAAACCAACTTTTGGGGAACGATCAAATTAACAAACGAACTACTGCCTTACTTCAGGAGGCAAAAACACGGAAAAATAATCACGCTCGGTTCCCTGCTGGGTTTAGTCGGCCTTCCTTATGTAGCCTATTATGCGGCTTCCAAACATGCCCTTGAAGGTTACTTTAAATCGCTCCGGTTTGAATTGAACCAGTTCAACATCAAGGTGGTCATGCTTGAACCGATGAGTTTCAAAACCAGCATCGGCGAAAGCGGGACTGTAGCGGAAGGAAATATCAGGGATTATGACCTGTTCAGGAAAAAGATTACTTCATATACCAAAAGCACATTTGATAAGGCGCCGGAGCCTGCGCCGGTTGTGGCTGCTTTATTAAAGGCAGTAAAAGAAAAAATCCGACATTTAGCTACCCTGTCGGCAAAGGATCGTCGATCATACTCCTGCTTCAGCATTTCGCCTATAAAATCTTCGAAAAATCTATTTTAAAATCAATCAACGCCTCTAAATAATTCAAAAATAAGGATTATGCAAATCAAAGGAAAAACGGTATTGATCACCGGCGGTGCATCAGGTATCGGGTTGGAAGCGGCAAAACAATTCCGGCAACAAGGCGCAAGGGTGATCGTGACCGGGCGCAATAAAACTAAACTCGATGCAGTCAAACGAAGCTATCCCGATATGACGGTCTTCCAAAGTGATGTATCCAATGAAAGTGATGCAAAGAGACTCTTCGAGGAGATCGAGCAAATAGGCGGTATTGACATACTTTATAATAACGCTGGGGTTGGCGTGTCGCCATTAAACCTGGGAGTTGCGAATGATAAACATCTCGAAGGGGCAGTATATGAAATGGAAGTGAATTACTTTGGGGTAATACGCCTGAATAATTTATTTATGAAAATGCTTAACTCACGCCACGAATCAGCGATCATTAATACCACTTCATTGCTCTGTATGGTACCTTCCGTGTTAGAAGCTACCTATTCCGCGTCCAAAGCGGCCTTGTCGTCATATACAAAAACCTTAAGGGCACACCTGCAAGCGATCGGCAGCTCCGTCAAAGTGTATGAGTTGCTTCCACCGCTGGTAGACACCGATATGGTGGCAGATCGGCCAGATAAAAAGATCAGCCCGGAAAAACTGGCGAAAGCGCTCATCGAAGGTTTAAAGAAAGAGCAGTTGACCATCCGGGTCGGCGATAGCAAAGCAGTTTATCTCATCAATCGGCTTTTTCCAAAAGTGGCTTTCGGGTTAGTCAATCCTAAAAAAGTTACCAGGTGTTAGTATCATAGAAATCATTCCAATCCTAAAAATAAATTAAAAAAAGATCATGCGGGCATTTATAGTCAAAAGCTACGGCAAAAAGGAAAAACTGCATCTCATCGAATTACCTGAGCCAATGGTAAAGGAAAACGAGGTGTTGGTACAAATACATTCGGCAGGTGTCAATTTGTTGGATTCGCTTATAAAAAATGGTGACTTCAAATTGTTTTTACCCTACAAGCCACCATTTGTAAACGGCCATGATCTGGCAGGTGTGGTAACTAAAGTTGGTTCGAACGTCGGCCGGTTCAAAATTGGCGATGAAGTGTATTCAAGAGTGGGCGATCACAGGATAGGCACTTTTGCGGAATACATCGCTGTAAATGAAGGCGACTTAGCCTTAAAGCCTAAAAACCTTACTATGGACGAAGCAGGTTCCATTCCTTTGGTTGGCTTAACCGCGTGGCAGGCATTGGTTGAGATCGGCCAGATCAAAAAAGGTCAGAAAGTTTTTATTCAGGCAGGCTCCGGTGGTGTAGGAACATTCGCCATTCAGTTGGCGAAGCATTTAGGGGCCTATGTTGCCACAACCACCAGTTCAGCGAATACTGATTGGGTTAAAAAACTGGGCGCAGACCTGGTGATCGATTACAAAACAGAAGATTTCGAAACCAAACTTAAAGATTACGATCTGGTATTACACAGCAACCGGGATCCTAAGGTGCTGGAAAAATCATTCCGTATTTTGAGATCCGGCGGACAACTGATCTCATTGGTTGGTCCCCCAACCCCGGAATTTGCACAAGAACTGGGCTTGCCCTGGTATTTAAAATTGGTGACAAAATTATTGAGCTTCGGCGCAAAGAAAAAGGCAAAAAAGGCAAATAGCAGTTTCCGGTTCCTGTTTATGCGGGCTGATGGCAATCAACTGGCAAAAATTACATCACTGATAGAATCAGGTGTGATTAAACCGGTAATAGATAAAATATTTCCAATTGAACAAACCAACGAAGCGTTGGCCTATGTGGAATCCGGGCGAGCGAAAGGTAAAGTGGTTATTAAGATTAAATAGATAATAGAATGAAAGCAGTACGATTTCACCAAACCGGAGGGCCGGAAGTTCTGTTACGAAGATGTACCCGACTTATCACCTAAACAAGGAGAGGTTCTGATTAAAATTGAAGCCATCGGCTTGAATTATTCGGATACCATGCGCCGCCGCGGCGACCCTTGTTCCTGTACCGTCACTCACGCCACTTACATTGGGCGTGGAAATAGCGGGTACCTCAGGTTATAAAAAAAGAGTTTTTTATTAAGAGAAGGCGATGTTAGCCGTTTTGAAGCTAAACCGCGGGAACCGCCAGCGGATCGGTCATGGCGTAAACATAGTTGGTGATGATCCTCAGGTCGGTCAATAAAATCACATCGATGAGCTGCCTTTAGTGTACCCCCTGGGTAAGGAAGTTATCAACTGCTTCGGGAGCTGCATGTCCTTTGTTCTCAGAGATGCTTTTGCCAGTTTTACCAGGGCTTCAAACTTAGGATCGAAGGAGGCCTGGCCGATTCGTATTTCCATGATTTGCTCATCTGTAAACCCGTTCATTTTTGCAAATTTGCTGTGCGCACTCCGGCAGTATTCACAGTTATTAACCTGGCTTACGATCGGGTTAACGATCTCTTTTTCTTTATTGTCAGGGAGGTTTTGGCTCCCTGAATTGTTAAAAACGCAGACAGGGCATCACCGGAGTACGCAAAGTTTGCATACAGGTTAGGGACGAAGCCTATTGCTTTAATCAATGTATCAAAGATAGCTTGATTGGCCGCAGAAACCTCGTTTCTTCCGGGCACGTTAAATGTGGTTTCCATAGAAGTAAAATTAGGGGCTGTGCTTTTCTGTTCCTATGCATGATAAAGCGTTTCTGTGGTATCAAACGAATATTTACAGAGCAGCGGCCGATGTGATTTCGGTTTTATTAATACAAACCTGCCGGCAGATAGCTGACCATCAAAAATGAAGCCCGAGGACTGACGAGCTGAATATCAGGACAAACTGAAGCATCTTAATAAAGCTGTTTTTTTGGCAGAAAAAGAAAATGCACGAATCAGCTCATCCGTGCATTAAAAGTAGTATCGGTGTAAACTGATTCCAGTATTACCACTCAAAAACTACAAATAAAATAAGGACGAGACAACATGGGGATATTCCGCATCCATTGACGAATGCATTCCGAAAAAGAGTTCTGAGCGTTCTATTACGCTTTGACCATGCTATCTTCTTGGTTTAGATATTTAAATTTAAAATTTATTAACAGAACCCGCTGCTCTAATGAGCACGAAACAGGGTGGTTAAGTATGCCGGAATATCCAGCACAGGGACTGAATTGTTTATAATTGCGAGAAGTGCTACCGGATAAATATAAGATGATCATTTCAGCTGGGAACGAAGCCGCAATCTCGTCCAGGTCTATCTCTCTTGACTGTGGCCCTAAGCTTGCCTTCCACCGCGAATGAGATGGCTTCTTCCATGTCCTTGCGGGTTCCGACGATGGAGCCCCGGATCGTTGTGCCATTGAGTATTCCCGGGTTTGGCCTTTGTTTGCTTTAATCCCTTATAAACGGTAACCCCGGCACAAATTATCGGAGCCATTTCTGTAAATTTAATATGGGAAGGGAAATGCGCGACATACTGCGCGTCAGCCACGACGTATTCGGCAAAACCGCCGTCAACGCTGTAGCCGCCATTTTGTTGGGTTTCGCACAGGGTTTCCCAGCCCGTATAACAGTAGTCGCAACAGCCGCAGGCACTGTAAAGCCAGGGAACACCCACGATATCGCCTTCCCTGATCTTATTGACGCCTTTTCCCAAAGCGATCACGTAGCCGATGGCTTTATGGCCGGAGACTAAAGGCATTTTCGCTTTGGCCGGCCAGTCGCCCTGGCAGGCATGCAGATCTGTATGGCAAATACCGCAGGTGATCACCTTTACCAGGATCTCGTTTTTACCGGGTTCCCTCACGGGCATTTCTTCGATATGCAGCGGCTCTCCAAATCCATGAATGACGGCGGTTTCCATTTTTTTCGGGTATCATAAACTTTATATTCGTGTTGGTTTGACAGCACTGAAATTACGTCCTGGTTTATCCAATAAGAAAGCCCGCAAAACTGTGAGCTTTCTTATTAAACGGCTGGGCTAAATTAATAGGCGCTTTCCGGCGTAGTCACCCGGATCAGTTTGGAGTTGACGAATTCGTATATCGCAGCCTGTGATTGCTCCCTGCCGTAACCGGAATGTTTGGTGCCGCCAAAAGGCAGTTCAGGGGCGATTCCGGTCACATGGTTGATATAGACCATGCCCGTATCGATCTGCCTGGCGACCTTAACCGCACGTTCATTATTCGAACTGAACACGCTGCCGCCCAGACCGTAGTCGGTGGCATTGGCCAGGTCAATTGCCGCCTGCTCGTCCTTTACTTTGTAAAACATAAACACGGGGCCAAAGATCTCTTCCTCATACGCCGCAGTTCCAGGCTGTATACCGGTCAGGATCGTAGGCTCCATAAATGCGCCAGGACGATCAATGCGGTGCCCGCCTGCTAAAACGGTCGCGCCCTGTTCTACCGCTTTTTGTACTTGTTTGATCACGTCTTCGACCGCTTTTTCGCTACTGAGGGGGCCAGATCGGTTTGTCTCGTCCATCGGGTCACCTACCTTTAAAGCAGCGAATTTGGCCTTTACTTTGTCCAGGAACAGGTCGGCTATTCCTTCCTCTGCGATTACCCTTTTCGGCGATACGCAGACCTGCCCGGCGTTCCACATACGGCCACGCACGGCAGCCTCGGCGGCTTGTTCCACATCGGCATCGTCCAGCACGACAAAAGCGTCGCTGCCGCCTAATTCCAGCGTAGATTTCTTGATATATTTTCCGGCAGCGGCGGCGATGGAAGAACCTGCCGGCTCACTCCCGGTCAGCGTTACCCCTTTGATCCTCTTATCGGCTACTAAAACATCAATTTTGCTGCCGGGAATAAATAAGTTCTGGTAAACACCTGCGGGAAAACCAGCTTCCAGGAAGATATCTTCCATGATCTGGGCGCATTGTGGTACGTTTGAAGCATGTTTAAGCAGCATGGTATTACCTGCCATCAGGTGTGGCGCTGCGGAACGGGTGATCTGGTAGAAAGGGAAATTCCAGGGCTGGATACTTAATAAAACCCCGATCGGCTCAAAACTTAAGAAAGCTGAACCCTGCGGGGTTTCCAGCGGCTGATCGGCCAGGAACTTTTCGCCGTTCTCCGCATAATAATCAAAAATAGCAGCGCAAAGCCCCACTTCCGCACGGCTTTCCGTTACCAGTTTTCCCATTTCCAGTGTGGCCAGTTTTTCCAGTTGAACTGATTTAACGCGCATCAAGTGGGCCACACGGCGCAAAAGCTGCGCACGATCCGCCATCGGCGTTTTTTTCCAGGTTTGAAAAGCATGATCGGCAACCGCGATCTTTGATTCGATCTGCTCATCGCCCATGATTTCGAAAGATTTGACCAGTTCATTGTTAAAAGGGTTTACCGTTTTTATCGGCGAAGTTTTCGCTGCTGTTTCCATTTTGATTGATTTTAAATACTCTTTCAAAATTAGAAACTCGCTGGCCGGCAGAAATGACACAGAACAACTTTTGAAATGAGCATACTCATTTCTTTCGGCGTGGTTTTTCCTAAAATTTGCCTTGTTAAACAATATATCATGAGCAGGGAACTGATAGAATTTTCGGACCGGATAGATGAATTGTTCGATCATCAAATGGTTGAACCAGATGATTTTTGGGAACAACCGTGTAACCTGTTTATCTGACAATATTTACTTCTTGCACGTTGCATCCATGCCGAAATATTTAAGCATGTTAGGAAAAGACAAAATACCGGACACTTACCGGGGAAAATAACGGAATCGGAGTAGAATAACATGAAGAAATAGACGACGAAGCGGATGAAACGTGGTGCCTGTTTGACGGACAACTGGTGGATGCCGAATTATATGCCATATGGACCAAATTTGCGGCCGGCGTAAGGATATTGATTATATCCTGCAGCTGCCATAGCAGTACAATCATCAAATTTAATAATACCGAGATTATCCGTAAAGGCGCGAAAACCTTCCGGAACGAGAGGCAGGAAAAACTTATATACAGCGCAAAGATTTTTACGACAATATTCAAAAAGCCACGGCTGCATCCAATCATTTACCGGTCAAAGCCTCGGTCAAACTTCTTTCCGCCTGCAAAGATGATGAACTTTCTTACGAAGGACCACTAAACGGTGCTTTCACTAAAGCATTGCGGGATGTATGGGCATCAGGCGGATTCAGCGGCAACTACGAGCATTTCAAGGGCCTGATTAAAAGCAAACGATCCGGTCAGGCGCCGCAGTTATTGAACATCGGACAAAACGATGTGGTCCGGTTTCATCGACAATCGCCCTTGAAAAAGACACCAAATACGAATTCTATCCGGCCCCCAAAGGCTTTTACATCGGTTTACAATATAATTTCCGACTTTCATGCAATAGCAAGTCAACCACACTCAGTGAGCTACATGAAAAAAGCCCCGCCCGGAATATTAAACCTGATAATGACCAATATCATTAAATGGGCCGTTAACGATCACCTTGTTTTCGTGCTGTTAGTGTAACTTTAATTATTCAACAATCAGTAAATGCTAAAATGACTGCCCAGGGATTTAGATTTCTATTTTTTACAGGAAAAGGTGGCGTAGGTAAAACTACGCTGGCCTGCGCCACAGCGGTGGCCATGGCGGATAAGGGTAAGAAGGTGCTGTTGATCAGTACGGATCCCGCGTCCAATCTGCAAGATGTATTGGGCACCCCCGTTAGCGATCAAATAACGCAGCATCAGGATCTAAATCTCCTGTTCACGGTCAATATCGATCCCCAAACTGCTGCAGAAGATTACCGCAAAAGGGTGATAGATCCGCTTGCAGCCATTGCTACAGCTGATGAGATAAGCAAAATAAGAGAAGGGCTTTCTGGCGCCTGTACCACGGAGATCGCTTCCTTTGATGAGTTTTCCCGGTTTATCACCGGGGAAGGTCTTTCGGAAATATTTGATACCGTCATTTTTGATACTGCGCCGACCGGGCATACCATCCGTCTTCTGGAATTACCCGCCGCCTGGGATGATTTTCTTGGGAATAACCCGAACGGGGCTTCCTGCATCGGGCCTTCGTCGGCCCTGAAAAGTAGTAGGGAAAGATATGAAAAGGTAGTGTCCAGTTTAAGAGATCCCTTGCAAACTACTTTTTTCCTGGTAACGCGGCCCGACGCTACATCATTGAAAGAAGCGGGCAAAACAAGCCGGGATCTGATCGACCTGGGGATGGCCAATCAAAGCTTATTGATCAACGGAATATTTCAGGCAAGGGACCAAACGGACACTACCGCGCTAAAAATGGAAAAAATAGCGGAAAGGGAATTGCTGGAGATGCCCGGGACATTAAAAAACCTAGCTGCTGAGCGTTATGCATTATTGCCTTATAACGTACTGGGTCTGGAAAAGCTACGGTCTGTATTTGATACGGACCTCCAAAGTAAAATCGTATCCGCTGAATTTTTAAAATTAACGGAAGCTGGTCATTTGCTGCCTGATTTGAAGGCATTAGTTGATGAACTGGAAAAAAATAGCGATAGTGGCCTGATCATGACCATGGGAAAAGGCGGTGTAGGTAAAACCATCGTAGCAGCATCGATAGCAACGATGCTGGCCCATCGGGGGCATACCGTTCTTTTAACCACGACCGATCCGGCGGCACATATCAGGAACTTTATGGATCAGTTAACGGCCATCCCGGAAAAATTAACCATTGAACGGATCGACCCGAAAATTGAAACGAAGGATTATATCGATAAGATCGCCGCACAAAAGGGGAAGCATTTGGATGAGGAAGGTAAAAAACTCCTGCGTGAAGACCTTCAGTCGCCTTGCACGGAAGAAGTGGCTGTATTCCATGCTTTTTCTAAAGCAATTCAAAGTGCCAGGCGGCGGTTTGTGGTGATGGATACTGCGCCGACAGGCCATACACTACTACTGCTGGATACAACCGGCAGCTACCATAAGGAAATCATGAAAAACATGGCTGTAAGTCCAAGCAAGATTACCACACCGTATATGATGCTACAAGACGGTGTTTTTGCCAAGATTCTATTGGTCGCCTTACCGGAAACAACGCCCATGAGGGAAGCTGAAGCGCTTCAAAAAGATCTGCAACGGGCCGGAATTGTACCCTATGCCTGGGTTATTAATGAATGTCTTTCAGCTGTAAACGATTTAAAAGATCCCCTTTTAAGAAAACGGGCATCCGCTGAAGTCCCTATCATTGATCATATTGCTGCTCATTTATCAAAAAGAGCGTTTGAGATCCCATATATAGCGGAAGAAAAATTGCTGCCGGCGATCCTTTCACGCTATGACGACGCGGTGATCCAGGCGACTTGATTTTTTGCCCGACTATAAAAGGCGTATATTATTGCCCATGAAAAGCTAACGCCGTTAACCGTAAAACGGGCCATAGAACCCATTGGCCTGTCGGCCTGTGACGATCATCGTTTCCGGGAACACGATCCTATGCTCTTGCTGATGGCTTTTTTCAGCCTGGTGCTTTTGCCGGTATCCTTTTTTCAGAAAGATAGGGATTCCCGAAGTGATCGCCGTTTTTTTACCATGCTTTCCATCCTTTTTTGATCTCCAGGTTCATCACCATATACTTTCCCCATCTGCCAGGGGGCTTGCCGTTGGACGGGCGTACACCATATTTGTTGAAGTAATAATTGGGGGATTGGCCAAAACGTTTGAAATGCAGGGGCAGGCCAATCTGTCCTTTATTGCTTATCACGCGGTCATATCGACAATAGACGAATCCTTTTGCAATAACTAAATGTATTTTGTTTTATCTCTGGTTGGAAATAAAATGCCTTGTAAATCATTAATTTACAAGGTTATAACAGGTGTCGGTACCCGATTTTGTAGACGACTTCGGCAATTCGAAAACTAATAGCAGGTTAACAAGTTTTATTTCTCCAGTACATAGATTTTCTTTTCGTCAAAATCCCAAACCGTTTTGTATTGGTCAAAAAACCGGTAGCCCAAATATATATAGCTGGCCTCGTTGATTTGCATCCCTTTTCGAAACGGAGCATTGTCTGCAAAGGTATATGGAGCAATACCTTTGATATTTACTTTCAATCTACCATTTAAAACAACATCATTAACATTCACTATCGGATCATCAAATGCTATAATCAAATATACAAAATGCAGTAATATGAAATACTGATCGCTTAATTAATTATATAATTTCTATAGAAATTGTAGTATTTATCAAATCTTTTTCTACATTTGTACCAGTAAACAAAATCACTACAAAAAAACAGTTTAAAAGCAACCACCATGCAACCCGAACTTTTACTTAAATACGGCTTTGCTAATCAACATTTAACTGCTTCTGCTTTTATATGCTGTTGTCCTTCTTGTTGTTGCTGTTAATAAAGCAATACAGGGATTCTCTCCCTTCCTTTCATTCTGCTATTTATAGGCAGATGCTCTGATCCTTTTTAATTAACAGGTGCTTGTACCGGTAATGCGGACCGCTATAAGGTGCCTATGCTATAATAACTTAATCAGATTTATCATGACGCTTAACGACGTTTCCCTTATCGGGAAGAAGGTATTGGTGGGCATTATCGTAACCATTATCCCTTTCATTATCATCTTCGGAGGCCTGTGGCTCGGTCGCAAATTGCTCGACAATGCGCCGAAGGCCAAGACAGCGCAAATTGTTCAACCTCAAAACACCAACGTATCATGAAATTAGAACAATCAACCAAAAAGCAGATCATCAAAAACGCTTCATTGAGCTTGTTGCTGTACATACTGCCTATCGCACTCATGTTTGGCACTTTCGCCATTACTGGTCAGCGGCCTTGGGAAAAAAGCGGCATCAGGATAAACAGGAAAACACAGTAAAAACTAAAACCACGAACTCGCAAGACAATGATTGAGCAAATAAAACAAGTAATAGATAACCTTAACGGCTACGGTTTTTCCGTTTTAACGCTGGTATTGGGCGTACTCGAATTTTCGTTCGGCCTGTACAAAAAACGTTGGAATAAAAATGAAAAATGGGTGGATATAGCCTGTTTTACAATTCCTAAACTGGTGGTGAGGCCCTTGGTAGCCTACTATAGTTTATTGGTATTGCCAGCTTTGTTACCGGCTTTAAAAAACACGTTTGATTGGGTGCCATTTTTATGGGGATGCGCCATCATAGCTGTGGCCGACGATTTGACCCAGTACTGGTATCACCGCCTGCACCATCAAGTGCCATGGTTATGGCGTTTCCACCGAACGCACCACTCGGCATCGTACATGGGCATGGCTATGGCCAGCAGGCAAAATATCATTTACACGCTGTTCTTTTCGCAAACTTATTTAACCGCAGCTTTGGTTTATCTGGGTTTGGGAATCCCAGCTTTGGTTGTGAAAGGTATTAAAGGTACTATCACCACGCTGGCGCATTCAAGCATCCCATGGGATAAACCTTTTTATCAGTATAAGGTGTTACATCCGCTGGCCTGGATATTGGAGCGCACCATATCAACACCAGCAACACACCACGCGCACCACGCAGCTACTACCGATGATGGCGTGGGTTATTACAAAGGCAACTTTGGCAATATGTTTTTTGGTGGGATGTCATTTTCGGTACAGCGCACATCTCTCGCCAGTATCCTAAAGCTTACGGTATTTCGCACTATGGGGGCGACCAATGGTATGCGCAACTGGCCTGGCCAATTTTTAAATCGAAAGTTGAGGGAAGTGAATTAGCTGCCGATGGCCCTATGGTTAAGGACGATGTGCCTTTGCAGCCTCACCAGTTATACCGTCCTGATCCATTGGCCAAAGCCGAAGCGGAGCAACCTGTTGCAGAGTTCCAGTTACAGCCGGTAAAAGTGTAATGAAAAATAGAATACTGATATTGTTTGGGGCGATATTACTTGCTGCGTGCGGGCAGCAGGAAAAACCGGTGACCATTGCTGCTATTGCCCGGGTTCCGGGCAATAATAAGAAGGTTTGCTGCGAATCGAATTTACCAGGCAGGTTTAAAACAGCAGGGCTAAGCGGTGCTGCGCTTATCCTGCCTGATACTGGCAACACCCATGCCAACCATGCGGGGATGGTTTGGATACCCGCCGGGACTTTTAGGATGGGGGCAGATAACCAACAGGCCGAGCCCGATGAGTACCCGAAACACGATGTTACTGTTGATGGCTTCTGGATAGATAAAACCGAAGTAACCAATGCCGAGTTTGCCCGGTTTATTAAAGCTACCGGCTACGTCACCACCGCCGAGCGCAAGCCTGATTGGGATGAACTGAAAAAGCAAATGCCGCCAGGCACCGAAAAGCCTGCCGATAGTTTACAGGTACCAGCGTCGCTGGTATTTGTACCGGCAGAGCACCCGGTTAATCTTAATGAGTACGCGCAATGGTGGGCCTGGAAAACGGGAGCCAACTGGAAGCATCCCCACGGTCCCGGCAGTGATATCAAGGGCAAGGAAAACTACCCGGTAGTGCAGGTATCATGGTACGATGCCGTGGCCTACAGTAAATGGGCCGGAAAACGCTTGCCAACCGAAGCCGAATGGGAACGGGCGGCAAGGGGAGGACTGGAAGATAAAATCTACCCATGGGGTAATGAAAAAATAAACGAAGGACAGCCAAAAGCCAACACCTGGGAAGGAAGTTTTCCTTACAAAAATACCCAGCGAGACAGATACTATTATCTGGCCCCGGTAAGTTCGTTTAAACCAAACGGCTACGGATTGTATGATATGGCCGGCAATGTATGGGAATGGTGTGCCGATCTGTACAACAATAACTATTACAAAACATTGGGTACATCAAGCGTGAAAAACCCCAAGGGCGCTTCCAAATCGTACGACCCGGATGAGCCTTATGCCATAAAACGGGCGGTACGTGGCGGGTCATTTTTATGTAACGATAGCTATTGCTCTGGCTACCGGGTATCGCGCCGGATGAAAACTACCGAAGATAGCGGGATGGAGCATTTGGGTTTCCGTTGTGTTAGTAACTAAATTAAATACCCCGAATTAAATAATTGACCTGCCTGCTTAATGGCGGGCACAAACAGAAAGGAACATGAAACGATAATATTTACCTACTGCAAATAAGGGAAAAGCATTGCTTTTCCCTCCGGATCAAAACAACGAAACAGGGATCGATTGGCGTTGAGCCTGTTTTATGGTGTCATTTTAATTAATCAAATCTATGCAAAATATTGCAAAGGCGGGAAAAGGCTATACGTTGCCTTTTGCCCGGCGGGCAGCAGCCTTTACGCTGCAATTTATGGAGGATGCTTTTCATCCGCACCAATTATACAAGCTGTTTTACGCAGACAATCAACCGGCGGAGTTTTTAACCTTTAACAACCTGTCGACATGAAAAAACTGTTATTAATTACATTTTTATTATTGATAGGCTTGCCGTTGCTAACCATAGCGCAGCAAACCCAGCCTACTATCAACTCACACTTGGTTGGCCGTGTAATTGACAGTGCCACCCGCGAACCATTGCCTGGCGCGGTAGTAAAAATTCAGGGCACTACCCACGTTGTATCTACTGATATTGAGGGTAAATTCAGCTTTGTTACCGGGCAGAAATTTCCATATAAACTGATCATCACCTTTACCGGCTACGAAAAAAGGAATTTATTGCCGATGGTAGCCCGGTGGAGATCAAGCTGAAAGATGCCCAAACCCAGCTAAACCAGGTGGTTGTTGTGGGTTATGGTTCGCAAAAGCGTAAGGATATTACCGGTTCGGTGGCTTCAGTGCCTGCTTTAGCCTTAAAGCAACCTATCCCGTCGTTAGACAGGGCTTTACAAGGTTCGGTATCGGGCATCCAGGTTACGCAGGCTACCGGGCAGCCGGGTGCAGGTGTTACCGTACAGGTACGCGGTGTGAACTCTATTAATGCCGTGGCCGAGCCGTTATATGTGATCGATGGTTTCCCTACATCAAACAGTAACTCATTAACTGATGCTGGTGTAACCAACGGCCCCAAGATCAATCCGCTGGCTTCGATCAATACCTCAGATATTGAAAGTATCGAGGTGCTGAAAGATGCTTCGGCTACGGCTATTTACGGTACCCGTGGTGCCAATGGTGTAATTATCATCACCACTAAAAAAGGCAAAGCAGGTGTATCATCCATCAATTACGATGGAAGCTTCGGCAGACAGGAGGTGATCAAAACTTTATTGCTGTTAAACAGTACCCAGTGGGAAGCGTTACGTAACGACGCTTTGATAAACACCGGCAAAACTGCCCAAACCGAAGCCCAGCTTAACCCTTATGGCGCCAACACAGATTGGCAGGCAGTCGCCTTCCGCAAAGCATACTCGCAAAACCATAGCCTTTCGATATTTTCAGGTACCGAGCGTACAAGGCTGGCATTTTCGGGCAACTACTTTAAGCAGGATGGTATCCTGCAGAACACCAACTTTGAGCGTTACGCAGGCAGGGTGAATGTGGAGCATGACTATAACGATAAGTTCAAGATCTCCTCCTACATAACCGGTAGCCGCAACACCGCGCAGGTTGCGCCGCAGGGTGTTGTTCCTGCCATTTTGCTGATGACACCTACCACACCAGTTTACAATGCCGATGGTTCGTTCTACGTCAAAAACGTTTTTGAAGGTACTTATGGTAACCCCATCAATACGCTGTATAACCAAACCAACCGTACCACTACCAGCCGTATTTTAGGTAATATCGCGGGCGATTATAAGATCACCGAAAACCTGACCGCAAGGGTGCTGGCCGGTGTGGATATCATCGATAATAAACAAAACCGTTACCTGCCTGCCACCGTGTATGAAGGTGCCGGTTATTCGGGCCTGGGCGAGGTTGGTACGCTTGATTCTTTCAATTGGCTTAACGAAAACACGCTTACTTACAATAAAAAATTCGGCAAGCACTCACTAAACGTATTGGCCGGTTTTACCCAGCAGCAGTTTAAGGCCGAGGGTGCCATAACCGGTTCATCGGGCTTTGTGAGCGATTACGATACCTTTAATAACCTGGGCTCGGGTAGCGTTACTTCGGTGTCAGGCAGCGGTTTCGCTATCGCGCCGTCGTCCTCATCAAACGTGTGGGCATTGAAATCATACCTGGGCAGGGTGAACTATGGCTTTAATAGCAAATACCTGTTAACGCTTACCTTGCGTGCGGATGGCTCGTCCAAATTCGCACCTGGGCACCAGTGGGCATCGTTCCCTTCGGCAGCCATTGCGTGGAATGCTTCGAGCGAGGATTTCCTGAAAAATGTGACCGCTGTTAGCCAGCTGAAGTTGCGTTTAAGTGCTGGTCAAACCGGTAACAGCGACATTCCAGCTTATCAATCATACTCGCAGCTGGGCTACTATCGATACAATTTCGGTAACTCAACGGTTGCCGGTTTCGCGCCGAACAGCTTGTACAATCCTAACTTAACCTGGGAAAAAACCAGCCAATACGATTTCGGTTTCGACTTAGGTTTGTTTAAAGACCGCATCACCGTTACTGCCGATATCTACTATAAAAAAACAACCAACCTGCTGCTTTACCTGCCATTGCCTGCAACCAGCGGTTTAACTATTATTACCAATACGGCCATTACCAACCCGCAGCAGTATGAAAACGTGGGTTCGGTACAGAATAAAGGTTTTGAATTGAGTATTAGCTCGCACAACTTAACCGGTGGTTTTGTATGGAATACCAGCCTGGTGTTCGCGGTTAACCGTAATAAGGTACTGAGCTTAGGAGGTAACGGTGTTAATCAGTTCATCCCCGATTCATCGTTGCCATCTATCATTAAAGTTGGCGAGCCTATAGGTTCGTTTATCGGCTATAAAACCAACGGCCTGATCCAGGCTGGCGGTCCGGTGCTTACCCCGGCGGCTAATACGCAACCCGGCGGACAAAACTATGTGGATATTAACGGTGATGGTAAAATTACCCAGGCGGCAGATAGGGTGATCCTTGGTAATGCGCAGCCTAAATTTACGGGCGGTATCACCAATACCTTCTCGTACAAAGGTATCGACCTGAGCGTATTTGTACAGGGATCGTACGGTAACAAGATCTATAACCAGCAACGTAACGTGCTGGAACTGGGTACCGGCTACACCAATGCCACCACCACTTTGCTTAACCGCTGGACCCCAACCAACACCAATACCGATGTGCACAGTGCCTACCAGGACCCGGCGCCAACCATATCAGATAGGTTTGTGGAGAACGGCTCATACCTGCGCCTCAAAAGCCTCAGCTTAGGTTACACTTTCCCGCAATCGGTGCTTTCTAAATCGCCTATTAAAAAGATCAGGATCTATGCCAACGCGCAAAATCTGGCTACCCGGACCAAGTACACAGGCTACGATCCGGAGGTGAGTAGCAACGAGCAATCGGCCATTACCTCGGGAGTTGATAACGGGGCGTATCCAAACAACAAATCATTTATTCTGGGTATAGGTATCACCCTGTAACCAATAACTTTTGATTTTTTTAACATGAAAACTAAAAATATTAAATACATGGTTTTACTGCTGGCTTTAGGCGCGGCATCATGCGCCAAGCTTAATGAAGACCCCCGATCATTTATTCCGGCCAGCCAGTTTTACAAAACACAGGCCGACGCCGTTGCGGCTGTTACAGCCGCTTACTCACTGCTTAACGCGGGCGCAAATAGTGTGCAAACGCCATACAATACCCTTTTTAACACCGGTATGAACTTTATGGCCGACGATGAAGGCCCCGGTCCGGGTGCTACCAATGCCGATGTACGGTCGCAAGCTGTTTTAGGACATTCGGCTTCCGGTTTGCGCATCCTGCAGATCTGGCAGCAGCATTATGCGGCCATTAAAAAGGCCAATATCGCTATCGATACTATCCCCGATATAAAATTTGATGCCACGCTGAACAAACGCCTGGTAGCCGAAGCTAAATTTTTAAGGGCGCTGTATTACTTTAATTTAGTGCGTTTGTATGGTGATGTGCCGTTGGTGTTGCATGATCAAACTTCTATCAATTTATCTGATTTGCAGGTGCCACGCAGTCCGGCGGCTACGGTTTACGCGCAAATAGAAACTGATTTAACCAATGCAGCAGTTGATCTGCCAAATAACTATACCGGTGCCGATGTTGGTCGTGCTACCGCGGGTGCTGCAAATGCTTTATTGGCTAAAGTTTATTTAACCGAACGCAAATGGAATAAAGCCGTAACCCAGGCTGAAGCTGTAATAAACGGCCCTTACGGATATGATCTGTTCGCCAACTATGCAGATGTATTTTTACCTGCTACCGAAAACGGCAAGGAACATATCTTCTCGGCCCAATTCAAATCAAACTCGCAGGGGCAGGGTAATAACCAGGCACCACGCTCGGTGCTGAACGGGATCCCCGGCATGGTAGGCAGCTATGCCGATCAGGTGGTTTTTTATTCGGTGCCTGATGTTACTAAACCGGGAGGGGTAGACAAATTTTTCAGCATTTATAAACTGTATTCGGCCAATGATAAGCGTAAACGCGTAAGCTTTGTAACCCGCTTTCAAAGCCCATCAACCAACCTATGGTATGGTAAGCTGAATGACCCAACCATTGCTAACGATTCTATCCCATTTTTCAATAAATACTTCGACCCAAGCGTAGCCGCAAACGAGGCCGAATCTGGTGCGAACGTATCGATCATCCGTTTTTCGGACGTATTGCTGATCCATGCCGAGGCCGAGAATGAGTTGAACGGCCCAACTGCTAAAGCTTATGCCTCTGTTAATCGGGTAAGAAGGCGTGCTGGGTTAGATGACTTGGCCGGGCTTGATCAAAACTCACTCCGTGATGCGGTTTATTTAGAGCGCCGGTTGGAGTTTGTATTCGAATATCAACGCTGGTTCGATCTCATCCGCGAGCGGGATGCATCAGGCAAAGGGATTTTGGAAGCCGCCTTGCTGAAGGTTGGGAAAACCAATGTGAGCAAAGGTGCGGCGGGCAAGTTTTACCTGTTCCCGATACCGCAGCAGGAGATTGATAATAGTAATGGTAAGCTTACTCAAAATCCGGGCTGGCAGTAACAAAGGCTTTTAAGATATAAAGGGCAATTGACAATACGATTTCTCCTCACCGCTCCCGCGCAATCCCACCCCAGGCTCGTCGAAATGACAAAAGGTTTATTTGGGCGCGAGATTTAACAAGATAATCGATAACCTATGAAAAAGATAATACTATTCCTCCCCGTCCTAACTACCCTAACCGGCACAGTATCTGTACAAGGCTCCGTAATAGAAAACGGCTCGCACGGCATCGATCCACTGGTTAGCACCGCAGTATTGCAGGCGCTTGATGAATACATGACCACCTTCAACGCCAAAGACCCGAAAGGCCGGGAAGATGCCTACCAGTTCCCCACTACAGATTGGCCGGCGGCAAAATGTCGGTATTGGAAAGGGCAGGCCTGCGCGATTCGGCAAAAGTATTTGGCGAATTACAAAAGCAAGGTTGGGAGCATAGCCAGTGGGACTATTGCAATATCGTGCAGGCATCTGCAGATAAGGTGCATGTTGATACCCGCTTTTCGCGGTTCCGGGCTGATGGCAGCTTGATAGGGTATTACAAATCACTATACATTTTAACCAAAGAGAAGGGCCGCTGGGGTATAGAATTCCGCTCCAGCTATGCCGAATAAAACCTACAACAACATGAAAACAAAAAGAATAACCTTGTTCCTGTCGCTTGGCTTGCTCGCAGCAATTACGGCCAAAGCGCAAAACGGACAAACACCGGTATTTGGCGGCACGGTGGGCAAAACGCTTGATGATTCGAAGGAGTGGTGGCCCGAGCCTCATAAAGCGCCCGCCGGCGCGCCAAACATATTATGGATCCTTTTGGATGATGTTGGCTTTGGTGCAACCAGCACTTTTGGCGGCATTATCAAAACTCCAAACTTTGATACGCTGGCCAATAATGGCCTGCGTTACACTAACTTCCACACGGCGGGCATTTGCGCGCCAACCCGTTCAGCTTTATTAACGGGGCGTAACCACCATTACGTTCACGAGGGTGGGTTTTCGCATGTAACCATGTCGGCGGGTTTCCCGGGGTATGATGGACGTATTCCATCGGATAAGGGGACCATTGCCGAGATCCTGCGCGAGAATGGTTACAATACCTTCGCGGTTGGTAAGTACGGGTTAACGCCCGATGAAGACGCAACCGATGCCGGTCCGTTTGACTGCTGGCCATCGGGTAAAGGTTTCGAGCATTTCTTCGGATTTTTAGGTTCAGCTACCGATCAGTACAAACCCGACCTGGTGGAGGATAACGCCCACGTAACACCAGATGGCCGTCACCTTACCGATCAGATCACTGATAAGGCGATCTTTTACCTAACCCGCCAGCATAACGTAGCGCCCGATAAACCATTCTTTTTATACTATGCGCCGGGCGCAACCCACTCGCCACACCAGGTAGCCAAAGAGTGGAGCGACCTGTACAAAGGCCAGTTTGATAAAGGCTGGGACGATTTCAGGGAGAAGGTTATCGCCAGGCAAAAACAACTGGGCATTATCCCTAATTATGCCAAACTGCCCGAGCGTAACCCGCGCATCCCGGCCTGGAAAACCCTGCCCGATGTCGAAAAAAACTATACGCAAGATTCATGGAAATTTATGCAGGCTACCTCACTTACACCGATCACGCTGTCGGTCGTTTGATCAACCATTTAAAACAAAGCGGTCAGCTGGATAATACGTTGTTATTTGTAATTATCGGCGATAATGGCGCGAGCAAAGAGGGGACGGTTCACGGCGTGATCAATCCTAAAAAGAACTCGCCTAAACTGGCTACCGAAGAAAATTTCCTGAAAACCAACATTGAGGATATTGACGATATAGGCACACCGCAGTCCAGCACCAATTATCCCCTTGGTTGGGCACAGGCGGCCAATACGCCGTTTAAATACTGGAAACAGGATGCCAATTCTGAAGGCGGCACACGTAACCCGTTGATAGTTTATTACCCTAAAGGGATCAAAGATAAAGGCACTATCCGTACCCAATACGGCCACGTGATTGACGTGCTGCCTACTACTTTGGAGTACACCGGCATTAAACTGCCTGAATATATCAGGGGTGTAAAACAGGATACTATCCAGGGTACATCGCTGGTTTATTCGTTCGATCATCCCGAAGCCAAATCAAAACACACATTACAGCACTATTACATTTTTGGTTCGAGGTCAATTTACAGCGATGGCTGGAAAGCAGAAGCAGCGCACCACCCAGATAATGTGGAACTGGGAGATTTTAAAGTAGGGCAGAACGTACCGGATAAAAGTTTTGATGAAGATACCTGGGAGCTGTATAACCTGAACGAAGATTTTAACGAACGCGTAGACCTCGCCAAAAAATATCCTGAAAAGCTGAAAGAACTGAAAGAGGTATTCGAGGCGCAAGCGCAGAAAAACAACCTGTATCCATTTATTGATTGGTACGATGTATACCACCAGCGCATCCACAAAAACCACAAAAAATAACCAATAAGCCATTTTATTATGAAAACTTATCAACGTATTGCCGCGCTCTCGGCCTTAGTCCTCGCGTTCAGCGGGCAGGCCTTTGCACAGTTGCCCCAGGTGAAGGTAACGCCGGCCAACATAGCGCCTATCGACCCGGCCAATTACAAGGGCGTAGAGGGCAAAACCTTCGCCGAATCAAAAGAGTGGTGGAACAAACCGCTTAAAGCGCCTAAAGGTGCGCCAAACGTTGTATGGATCCTGCTGGATGACGTCGGCTTCGGCGCATCAGGAACTTTTGGGGGATTGATCAGTACGCCAAATTTCGATACGCTGGCCAATAACGGTCTGCGCTATACCAACTTCCATACGGCAGGTATTTGCGCGCCTACACGTTCATCTTTGCTTACCGGGCGTAACCACCATTATGTACATATGGGCAATTTTGCCCATGCTTCAACCGCTGCTGGTTTCCCGGGTTATGATGGCCGGATCCCGCCGGATAAAGGGACTATTGCCGAGGCTTTACGCTCCAACGGTTACAGCACTTTCGCTGTAGGTAAGTGGGGCGTAACGCCAGATGAGGATACCACAGCCGTTGGTCCGTTTGACAGGTGGCCGACCGGTAAAGGTTTTGATCACCATTTTGGCTTTCTCGAATCGGCTACCGATCAATATAACCCGCCGCATTTGGTGGAGGATAATTTCCATATTAAACCCGATGGCCGTAACCTGAACGAGCAGATCACCGATAAGGCCATCGCCTATATCGATGCCGCCCACAAAGCCGCGCCCGATCAGCCTTTCTTTTTATACTACGCGCCCGGAGCAACCCACGCCCCGCACCAGGTAAGCCACGAATGGAGCGACCTGTACAAAGGCAAGTTTGATGAAGGCTGGGACGTGTACCGCCAAAAAGTTTTCGAAAACCAAAAGAAAGCGGGCTATATCCCCGCTTATGCCAAGCTCCCCGAGCGTAACGAGCGCATTAAAGAATGGAAAAGCCTCCCTGCCGATCAGAAAAAGCTTTACGCCCGTTTTATGGAGGTTTATGCAGGTTATTTAACCTACATCGATAACCAGGTTGGCCGTTTGATCAGCTATCTGAAAGCATCGGGGCAGTTTGATAATACTTTGGTTTTTGTAATGATAGGCGATAATGGTGCCAGTAAAGAAGGTACGGTTCATGGTGTGATCAATCCTAAAAACTCAGCTGCAACTACGCCGGAGGCTGATTATATAAAAAAGAACGAAAGCGATTATGAAACCATAGGCACGCCCGAAGCCAGCACTAACTATCCTTTAGGCTGGGCGCAGGCCGCCAATACGCCATTTAAATACTGGAAATCTGACGCCGATGCCGAAGGTGGTACCCGCAACCCGCTTATTGTTTATTACCCTAAACTTATCACCGAAAAAGGCGGCATCCGCACGCAATACAGCCACGTTTCGGATGTATTCCCAACAACTATAGAAGCTGCCGGTTTAAAATTGCCGGAGTATGTTAAAGGTATTAAGCAGGATACCTTGCAGGGCAAATCGTTCATTAATTCATTCAATAACGCGCAGGCAAAAACATTGCACACGCAGCAGTATTACTATATTTTCACTTCAAGGTCGATCTACAAAGATGGTTGGAAAGCTGAAGCCGCGCACCGCCCGGATAACGTGGACCTGCTCAATTTTCCGCAGGGAAAAATCATCCCAGAGCGTAACTATAATAAGGACGTTTGGAAACTATACAACCTGAACGAGGATTTTAACGAGCGCAACGACCTCGCCAAAAAATATCCCGAAAAGCTGAAAGAACTGAAAGACCTGTTCGATGCCGAGGCCAAAAAGAACCATATTTATCCTTTTATCGACAGGGACGATATCAACAACAAACGCATACACAAACTCGAAAACAATAATTAACCATGAAAAACTTAAAAGTTGTTTTACTGGCGCTACTGGTGATCATTACCGGCGGAGTAAAAGCGCAATCGCCAAAGCTGTTATCGCTCGAGGCCTTTGCTGCAAAGCTGAAACAAGCAAAAGAACCACAGATACTGGATGCCCGTTCGGCCGAGGAATTTGTGCAGAACCATATTAAAGCGGCAATCAATGTAGATGCCAAAGCACCCGGTTATCTGCAAAAATTAGATGCTTTGGATAAGCAGAAGCCAACCTTTGTATACTCGATAGCCAATGGCCGCAGCACGGTACTTTCGCGAGAGTTACGGGCTAAAGGTTTTAAAGATGTGGAAGAATTGCCAGGAGGTTTGGCGAACTGGATTGGCTCTGGTTATCCTATCATCTCAACCATTAAAAAAGGCGTATCTCTTTCGAGAAGCCAGTTTAATGAATTGGTGGCCTCATCACCGGAGGTTTTGGTTGATTTCGGATCGAAGTATTGCGGAGCCTGCAAAAAGCTGGTGCCGGTACTGGATTCGTTGAAAGCAAATAAAGCTTTTTCGCCAAAAGTGATCAGCATTGAGGTTTATGATAATACCAATCTGGCCAAAGATTTGAAAGTAAATGTGCTGCCAACCTTAGTGCTATATAAAAACGGTAAACAGGTTTGGAAAAAGCAGGGCTTTTCATCAGCTGTACAGGTTATCGCTGCAACCGAAACGGCCAAAAGTCCATTGGCGGTAAATAACAAATAAGCGTTTATGCTCAAACAAATCGGCTATATAATCATCTCCATATGTTGCACGGGGCCTGTATTGGGGCAGGCTCCTAAACAAAAGCCCAATATCGTGGTCATCCTGGCCGACGATATGGGTTTTTCTGATATCAGCTGCTTCGGTTCGGAGATCAGCACACCCAATATCGACAGGCTTGCCCGTGAGGGCTTGAAAATGACCCAGTTTTATAATGCAGGCCGATGTTGTCCCTCGCGCGCGGCCCTCTTAACCGGTCTATATCCCCATCAGGCAGGGATAGGCGATATGGTGAAATACAAATGTTCGCCAGCCTATCAGGGGTACCTCAACGATCACAGCGCTACCATTGCCGAATTACTGAAAGAGCAGGCCGACTACAATACCATTGTATCGGGCAAATGGCACGTCGGTTTGCAAAAATCAGCGCTGGCCTATAATCGTGGTTTTAATAAGTCGTTCACCATGCTGAACAATGGTAGCAGTTATTTTAATTCGGCGCCTTTGTATAACGATGGCAGTAAAATCACTTTTATGCTGAACAATAAGGAGATTACCCGGAACGATACTTCCAAATATCTAACGCAAGGCATCACAGATTTCGCTGTCAAATCATTAGAAGAAATCAAAGACGAGCAAAAGCCCTTTTTGATGTATGTGGCCTACAACGCCCCGCACTGGCCAATCCAGGCGCTGCCGGAGGATATAGCTAAGTTTAAAGGACAATACCTGAAAGGTTGGGATTGCTTGCGCAAGCAGCGTTACGAAAAGCAGGTGGCGCTTCGTATCATTAAAAAGAGCTGGGCATTATCCCCCGGGATAAACGTGCGCCTGCATGGGATTCATTATCCGAAGAAGATAAACAAAAATGGGATACCCGTATGGCTATTTATGCTGCCATGGTTTACCGTATGGATGCCTGCATAGGCGAGATTATGGCCAAACTTAAACAACTGGAGAAAGATAAAAACACCATCATCCTTTTCGCATCCGACAATGGCGGAAGTGCTGATGAGGTAAGAAGCCTGAAAACAGTGATCCAGAAGAACGGTGAGCCCGGATCAGTAAATTCTATCGATAGTTACGAGATTCCCTGGGCTAATGTAAGTAACACGCCTTTTAAACTATTTAAGCGCAACACCCACGAGGGTGGGATAGCAACGCCCATGATTGCTTGGTATCCAGGGCATATTAAAGCGGGAAGTACCAGCAGTAGTGTAGGGCATCTGGTCGATCTGATGCCTACCTGTTTGCAGCTGGCCGGGGTAACTTATCCCGCTCAATTTAAAAACCGGGAACTTACGCCTTTGGCAGGTAGAAGCCTTATTCCAGTTTTTACAGGCAAGGCAAATAATGGGGAACGCACACTTTTTTGGGAACACGAAGGCAGCCGCGCCATCCGAAAAGGCAAATGGAAGCTGGTTGCAGAACCGAAACAGCCCTGGGAACTCTACGATATCGAAGCAGACCGTTCTGAAACGAAAGACCTGGCTAAAAAATGTCCCGCAAAGGTAATCGAACTGGAGAAAGCATATCTGGCCTGGGCAAATAAGACCGGCGTAGTTGACTGGGAAACAATAAAAGACTTGTAACTTAATTAATTGCTGATAATATCTTTTCTAAATGTAAGTTCGCGCATATCCGCGCTCACTTTTTTATCTATCAGTTTTGCATAATGTTGTGTTTGTTTAATATTGGTATGACCAAGCAATTTTGATACAGTTTCTATAGGTACACCATGATTCAATGTTATTGTTGTAGCGAATGTATGTCTGGCGATGTGAAAGGTCAACTCTTTGTTGATACCCACTATTCCTGCAATCTCTTTCAAATAGGAGTTCATTTTCTGATTACTCAACATAGGAGGGGCCAGTCCTGTATTTAGGCATTTTGGGTTTTTCTTATATTTTTCTAGAATAATGATTGCTTCAGGTAGTAGTGATTGTGATAATGAGAGGAGTGAGTATTCGTGATCGAAAGCGTAGGTTTTCGTTACCTGTGAAACATTAACTTTTCCTCATGACCCACTAACTGTTTCACTATTGTTTCACCAGAAATTTCAGAAAACAAAAAAGCGATTACTGTCTTTCATCTAATCGCTTGATTTTCAAGTACTCAGAGTGGAAATCGAACAGTGTATGTAAGTCCTTGATTTTTATTGACTTGTAAGGTGGTGTTTAAGCTAATGAATCGTTCAATAAACACATAATCGACCTTTGCCGATTGTGTTACGAAGATAGTAAAAAAGTTTTTATGGGCTTTTCATATTCCTAATAACTTATTTTATACACTCATTGCGAACACCTGATATGAAATAATGAAATAAAAGACAAGAATGGGATAATAGTTGTCATAAGGATTAAAGTCTAATTTTTTATATCTTAGGAGCAGCCCCCGAGGAATTCTCGGTGGTTCAATACAACAGCAATCGCATTTTTTCTGTTATAGAAATGCCTATTGATGTTGTGCATTTTTTGCATAAGTTATTGTCTTGCCTAAATTAGCGGGCTTTTCAAAAATATAGCGACCCGACAGTTACTGTTAAGGAAAATTCAATTATGTATCCTGATGTTTTTGTAACTGCTTAGGTAAATTAACTATGGATAAGGCTTTCAATATTACCAAATCATAAAAAAATCAGTTTTGGCGCGATTTAGGAATTATATCAATTAAACAGACTTTCTAGTTTGATATCATTTTGTACAAGTCCTATTTTGAAGCTATTGTCTTGTGTGCCAAAGGTCGTAACCATGACAATAAATAATGTTTTGGCGGTTTTAGTCTTGTTTTTAAACACATCTTTTTTATGCACCAAATCTGCCGCATAAGCCTTATCTATTGTGAAAACTGAGTTTGAGAATTTCATTTCACAAATACTGATACAGAAATCCTGACGATCAAACAGTAAATCAATTTGTGCGCCTGGCTGGCCTTTCCCCGGAACATATCGCCATGCCGACTCTTCGGTATAAACCCCGGCGATCCCCAACGCCGCTTTAATTTCTTTTATGTGCTTTAAGCAAACGCTTTCAAAAGCTGTACCACTCCAACTTCGCCATGAAGAACTTGTAGAAAGCTTTATCCAGGTTCCAGCACCAGTTGCACGGCTGTTTTCTATGAATTTAAGATAGAATCTTGAATATTCATCCGATAATTTATAAATGCTGTCGCGTACGTTTTTTTCAAATGGCAGATAAGCGGAAATAAAGCCCGATTCTGTTAGTTCCTCCAATAGCAAGGTAACCGTTCCACCTGTAGATAAACCACATTCTGCGATAATTTCCTTGCGTGTTAAACCTGATGGTTTATTGGCAAGCGCCCTTACAATAGAAACATGTTTATCTGCTTGGGCAAATAGCGATTGGTACAGATTATTAAACTCATTTTGCAAAATGCCATCTTTTGTAAAACAAATCCGGTCTATATTCTGAGCTGCGCTTTGTCCCGGAGAAATTTCTTTCAAATATTGTGGGATGCCCCCCATAGCCATATATAGCTGTGCAATTTGATAATGGTCCAGATTTATATTGTTGTGTCGCAAATATTCATTTGTTTCAGCAAGTGTAAATGGAAGTAACCGTAGTTTCTTTGTAATCCTGTTATGTAGGCCGCCTTTATTGTTTACTACTTTTTGGATCATCCATGATGCTGCTGATCCACAAATGGTAAGAACCAGGTTGTTTTGTTTTGTTTTGTTCCCCATGAGTTCCAAAAAACTCAAACGCAGGTAAAAAGCCAGATTTGGCCGAGCTTAACCAGGGGAACTCATCCAGGAAAATAACACATTTGTTTTTCTTTAATAGCGGCTCTGCATAGTTTTTAAGCATTTGAAAAGCCTGTGTCCAGTTACTTGGAATAGCTGGAGGGATAGGTAATTGCATCCTTTCAGCCAATGTGTTGCTAAAATTTATCAGCTGATCTTTTAATGTTGCATTATGGACACCAGAAATTTCAAAAATAATATGTTTTTGAAAGGATTTTCGGATCAGATAGGTTTTGCCAACTCGCCTTCTGCCAAATATAGCTATCAATTCAGCTTCATTAGATTGCAAAGCCTGCCCGAGTATAAGCTGTTCTTCTATACGACCGATAACTTCTTTCACTTCTATTTTAACTTTGATTTTCCATGCTTGTGAGCAAATCGTATTCTTTATAATCAGCCACAACTATGCAAATATAAATACTTGTGGCTAATTATAAAAACACATAATCAGCCACAAGTCTATTTAAAAAGATGGTTATGGCTGAGTATGATATTAGGCTAATGTTTGTAGATATAGGGTTTCCGGGCTTCGCATTTTGCATTAATCAGATAGGTTTTTGACAGCTTGGAGGACCTATACTTAAAATTTTTTTAAGTGATGCTTTTTACGTACTTGCCCTTTTGAACAGCAATTTCATTCCCCCAGTTAAGAATGGCATCGAGTACCGGTGTAAAGGATTTTCCAAAATTATTTAAGCTGTATACAACTTTAACAGGCGGCTTTTCACCATAAACCTGCCTTGCAATTAATCCGCATTCCTCTAATTGTTTTAATTGCAAACTCAAGGTCATTTCAGTAATGCCAGGCATTTCTTTTCTCAGTTCGCCATAGCGCTTACTCCAATCTTTTAAATGATACAGGATGACCACTTTCCGCCGACTAGGTCCATAGCTACACTTACGGTGCAGGAGTATAACTTATTCCGTTTTTTTATAAGTTATTTTACAAATAATGTTAAATTACAATGCAGTAATCGGTGTTTATCAGTTTTTGTATAAATTATTTTACATGCCATCCAGAGGATCAGGCGGGGCAACTCTGTCAAGCTTTCCATCGCAAATCCGGGCATCTCGATGAAAGGCATGATGTATAGGCCGGTGATCGTTTGATTAGGAACTGTAAGCTTCCAGAGATCGATCGCGGTGTTCTCACCACTCGCCTATCCGAAGAAGATCATCCGCCCGAAATCTGCGAGCGCAGATAATGCCTGCTGAGCGACCGTTCCACCAACTGTTTACAGTATGATATATACACCTTTGCCATCTGTCAGCTGCTTCACCTGTTCCGGCCAGTCGCTTTGCGTATAATCCACCGTCGCATCAGCGCCAAGGCTCTCCGCGATCGCTCTTTTTTCAGGCGTACTGGCTGCGCCGAGCACTTTAGATACACCGTACAACTTAGCGAGCTGCACACTGGAAGAACCGAGACCGCCTGTAGCTCCTTCTACCAGTACCGTATCACCCGGTACCTTCTCCTGCGCAAATGATGATAAACCATTTATCTTTTTTCTTTTCTTCTTCCTGGTTAGTGGAAACATCGGAGAATGGTATATCTCTGCTGTTTTTCCGGATACGAAAAGCGTAATAACTAAAACAAATACACACTATCAGGAATATTCCTAAGAGTCACTTGTATGGCGATCCGTCAAATCCATAATAGCTATACCTGTCCAGATAAGTGTAAACACGGTCATCAATGTCAAACCGGAGGCTATTTCTACTGTGGGATTCTGGGAATTTTGATTCATTAATGAGATGTAGCTACAGTAGATAAGTTAACCAATGTAAGTACGCGATAACTATCAATAGGGTGTTATTAATAATTTGACTTCTATTTAAATACAATGTTACAGATCAAAATCGCTTTACAGGATGCTCGACATCTATTTGCTGCAAATTTGCTATATATATTGAAAGCCTGCCCGATTTTTTTACCATACTCGACAGTATTTGCGAAAAGTACAAACTTTGATGGTTACAGATAAGCGTAACAGTTATTTTCATATTACATCAGGTTAATTAATAAAGCAAATCCAGTCTTTCGTATCCCGATTATTATTGGGCAAATGCTCAAAAAGCTGCGAAATTGCGGAAAAGCCACAATTAGAAGAAAAATTCACTATCTGTTGATCAGTGCATGCCTGCACCGATCAACAGATAGTCTTTTTTAAGGTCTTCCCTGAAAGGAACCTCAAGGAACTGTCTTGCGCAAATTGATAAAAATTAAAGGCTAAGTTGATTGCACTTTACGAGATAACGAATACAGCCGGAAAATGACCTTAAGGGACTCTGGTCACGTCTGTTACCGTAGTTGTAACAACAAAAGTTCCCTTTGTCAGAAAAAACCTACAGTTAAAGTCGTATTAACAGCCATTGCAACATCAGTATGCTTTCCAACAATACTGTAATAATAAGGTCCACCGACAAAACCGGGATAGTTTTTTGAAGTGGTAAAAACCGGGAAAACTGGAACACCGCCTGGATACTTGTATTCTAATGAGGTATCTGTTTTCACCACTGGATAATAGGGGTCGAAGTCCGAAAAATTCGGTCTTCCAGGCCGTCCGATAACTTCCCCGTTGGCCGGGTTCCAAGGTTTGCCATTTTTATCTTTCCATACATAAATGATTTTGTCCGGACCGTCCGGCTTATAGGTAACTTTAATATCTAATAACGAAGCCGAGAAACCCACGAAGTTAGTATACGTTGCGTCAGAATGGTTATATGCTTTGTAACTTACCGTATCCGGTATGCTGCCTACTACGTTTATTTTGCAGGCGTTCGTTAATATCCGTGTTCCTCTGACGTTAGATACCTGTAAATCGATATTGTAAGACCCTACAGGAACAAACTTGGACGCTTGCGTAAACTGAAGGCGTCCACCTATCGGATTAATACTAAATGGAGCTAGTGTACTATCCTTAAGTTTTGCACTCAACAATGCAATCGTAGAGTCGTCAGCAGTAACATTGCCTTTATATACCCGCACAGTATCCTTTGTTAGCAGATATTTAGAAGCGTCAGCGCCTGTTGCCATATCTTTGACTGCCAGCAATTTTACATTGACGGGTGTCGTGGAACCATCAATCACCAAGCCGGCAGACACGGTTGTAATTCCTTGTGCAACAGTAAACGGATTGACATTATAGTAGATGTTGTCGCTTATAAACCCTGTTTTTATTTTATTGCAACTGAAGGTTGCTATCGTCAGCAGCAGCGTTACTGCTATCCAATATGTAAAATTCTTACGCATGATAATTGATTTAAATACGTTGATAATTTATATTATAACTTTCTCAATACGGCAAAGTTAGCCAGCACGTGAAGCGTGGTACCCGTACTGGTTTGGATACCTGACGTCTGGCAGGGTAAATTTGCGTCGACCAGGTCGCCTGGAGACGGACCGGAGGGGCCATCTATCGTACCGTTCACCACTACATACTCTAACGTATAATAATTATAACTTAAAGCGCTGTTGGACAAATAGACAGAGCTTATTCCTGCAACTTTTTTTATAGCACACGGGGCGGCGGAACCCGCTTTGTTGGCGTAAGAAACCGCTGTAATACCTGCCCCGTCAAGCGTAATGGTTTGGTTAAACATATATTGTTTAAACAGATTGGCACTGACAGAATCTGTAAGCTGTTTCAGAGTGGTGATTGGACTGGAAAGTATGGCACCATCTACTTCCCTCTTTACAGTTATTCTTTTCATTAACAAGTTGATAGCCATGTCGGGAGGTGCGAAAAAGGTCTTACTGTTGTTTATGCTGTCCTTTAATTTGTAGAAATCAATTAAAGTAAGCAAGGTATCAAACTGGTGAAATTTGTTGTTTTTCAGATAATCATATGTTGAGAACGGAGTCGCAGCTTTTTGGAGGCCGCCGTCTGTAAGGTAGCTATTCTTTTTACAGGCACCTAAACAAAACAGGAGCAATAGTGCCACCGGCACAACACTTAAATAATGATTTGATTTTTTCATCGTATGTCTTTATTTATTTGTGGATCAATTAACTTTCCCGATCCAGAACGGGGTCTGGATAATTTTAGAATTATTGAGAAACAAATTTGGATCGATAGGCCAATAAGTTTTGCCTGCTGCGAATTCACCCGGGGTGACATTGTCAAACTGTTGTTGCTTCGTTATTCTTTCCAGTCTGATCAGGTCAAATGTTCTGTGTCCTTCCAGGAACAATTCACGACCCCTTTCGTCGGTTACGGCTTGAACAACTGCCGTACCCAAAACGCCGGCCAAGGGCCTGGCATTTCTGGCACTACGTACCTCATTAACAAGAGACAACGCTGCGACATAATTAACGGTTTGTCCGGCACTTAATGCCTCCGCTTTTAATAATATGATATCAGCCAGCCTGAATATCACAATGTTATTAAGCGCAACCTTTAACGCGGCATTGTTATTAACTGTTTGAATGTTGGTATATTTGATACATTCGTAAAAAGATGTTGTGCCATTTTTTACTGTAATGAATCCCTTTTTTAAGCGTACGTCAGCCGTATCGCTATATAAGCTCTGAACAAGCGAACTATTCACATGCCAGACTGGAACAGTGCCATTTAAATAGGGAGCAGTAAGTGTCTGGGATGCCAGGGTGTAATAAACGTTTGCATTGTAACCTTCCGCCAGCGTGTTTTGCGCAATTTCAAAAATACTCTCCTGCGACTGACCCTTATAGATATCCATAAAGGATGCAGAAGGCATTAGGGAATATGATCCGGAGTTAATAATGGCGTCACAAGCGGCATTGCAGGCAGGATAATTGCCCATCCATGCGTAAATATGAGCCAGCAAAGCGTAAGCTGCGCCCTTATCTGCACGAACTGAACGATCAGACGAACCACTGTCCTTCCAATTTAGGTATTGAATGGCTTGGCTAACATCTTTGATTGCCTGCTTTAACACATCAGTTTGCGGAGACCTTGCATACTGTTGTGCCGCCGTTGCGTCGGTATTCTCCAACACCAATGGAACATCTCCCCAGATCCTGGCCATTGTAAAGTAACAAAATGCCCTGGTAAAATAAGCTTCACCCAGATATTTGTTTTTTTGAGCAAGTTTTTCGGCATCTGAAGTCCCGTTAAAAACAGTGACCGGCATGGCTGTAATAAATGACATTGCCCTGTTACTTTGCGCGATGGCGGTAAAAAAGGGAGTCCATAACCTTAATTTCAACAACGGGTTATCAGTAGCTGTTGAAGCTACTCCCGCGCCGAGGTTAAAGTCAATCACTTTTTGAAAGTCGGGCTGGTCTGAGCTGCTGAATTCGCCCGATGCAAGATCTCCATACGCATAATATCCTATAGAAGCATTAAATGCCGCTCTGATCAGGGAGTAGCAAGCCGCTACGCCGGTATTCGCGTCACCGTCGGCCTGCCATGTGGTAACGTCTGTAGGTGTGCTTACGGGCGTTTGATCAAGAAATTTGCGGCAGGAAGCAGTTGATAATGCCGCAGCCATAGTATATATCAATAGGTGTTTTCTTTTCATTGAAGTATGATTTATAAGTATTACTTGAATTAAGGTTTGCCCCACTCTTTTAAAAACCGATGTTAACGCCAAGGGTAAATTTTGCGGCTGTCGGATATATGATATTTGCAGAGCCTGTTGTCGGGTCTACCAATTCTGGGTCTGCTATATCCTTGGCTTTTTTCCACATGGCCAGATTATCGCCCATAACGTATATATTAAATCTGCTCATACCAAGCTTTTTAATCCATCTGTCCGGAAGATCATAGCCTAAAGTCACGTTTTTGAGTTTTACAAAGCTGCCGTCCTCCACAAAGTATTCGTTTCCTATATTCCAGGGATCCTTCACGTTGGCATCCGCGTTACTGTAAACTAACCTGGCATATTTAGTTTGGTCGCCAGGGTTTTGCCAGAACTGGTTAAGCAAACTGACAAAGGTAGCTGGACCTGCCGTAGTACCATAACTGCCCGGGTATTTACTGCCGTTTAACTCGTCGGAAAGTGCTCCATTTAATATTTTCCTTCCAAATACATACGAGGCGAAGAAGCTCAGCGAAATACGTTTATATCGGAATGTACTACCGAACCCGCCTGTGTATTTAGGATTGGGGTTTCCTCCGTCATACTTATCGTCATTGTTAATGTTATAATCTCCATTGACATCGACATATCTTGGGTCACCGGCTTTCAATGGAACACCGTTAGCAGTTTCTTTTGCGCCGGTAGTAGGATCAATAGGAACTTCCGCATCGGTAGCATAAACACCGTTGGTATGGAATATCCGGTAACTGAATATCGGCTTGCCCAACGTTAAAGTTTTGTAAAACCATGGCACATCAAACAGGAAATCGCGGTTGTTATTTGGCAATTTGGTCACCATGTTTTTGTTAAAGGAAATGTTAAAGTTGAAATTCCACTGAAAAGGGGACTTGGCACCTAAAACATTGATGTTAGCAGCAAACTCCAAGCCCTGGTTACGCAAGTCGACATAGTTCCCGGATTGATATTGATAGCCACTCGTCGCCTGAGCGGGGACATTATAGAAGAACACGTCTTTTGAATCTTTCCTGTACCAGTCAAAAGTTAAATTAACCCGGCTGTTAAAAAGCTCCACATCAGCACCAAAATCCAGTTGTGGATCCCTTTCCCACCTCACCGTTGAATTTGCTTTTGTCCCGTAGTTCGAAAAGTTATTGTAATACGAAAAAGGAGATACAACTGTAGTACCGTTATAGGTGCTGGCATTTCCACCCAACTGTCCAAAGTTGTTAATTGTTCCGTTTGTACCGCCAAAGTAGCTCGCATCGTTTGACAGGGACTGGTATTTAGAATACCATTGTCCAGGATCTTTTCCGGTGATGCCGTAGCTTGCACGGATCTTAAAGAAATTTACAGCTTTTTTTATTGGCTCAAAAAATGGCTCGTCCGAAGCAATCCACCCGGCAGCAACCGCTGGAAAAGTAGCCCATCTATAGGCTGAACTATATATAGAACTTGCATCTCTGCGTATGCTGGCCGTTAAAAGGTACTTGCCGGCATAATCATAGTTAAAACGAGTATAATAAGACTCGGTTGTTTTTCGCTGATAAGAGGTGGATGCATTCAGGTTCGTTCCCGGAGGGACGGTCTGGACGGTACTTATCCCCGAAACGGAAATACCCGCTGCAGAAGCATAATTATAATAACTCTCGTAGCTATAGAGCGAAGCACCCGCAGCTAGCAGAAAGTTGTGCTTGCCAATCCTTTTGTTGTATTGCAGAAAATTCTCAAATGACCAGGATGGGTTGCTGGCATAAATATCGTAAGCGGTATTTAATGTGCCATTTAATTCAACCGGAGAAAAGTAACCGTATTTATTGGTATAATTGGTCGACCCGTAGGTGCTGTTAAATATAAGGTCAGGAGTGATCTGTTGTTTCAATTGTAAAGAGCCGATAATTGAAAATGCACGATCATCATCATAATAGTGTTTTTTTCCGGTGTAAACGTCATATTGGGCCTGTGTCAACGGTGCAAGCGAGGTTGGAAAATTCCATGCACCAAAGAGATTGGCCCCCGCTCCTCCAACCCCATGTTGCTGGCGTTGAGAAGACATTAACAGATCGGCGGTTAACTCCATACCTTTCAATGGTTTGATGGTAAGATTTAAGTGAGGAGAAAACTTTTCCAGCCCGTAACCGTGCAATACGCCCTGTTCGTTGTAGTGGTTAATAGATAGCCGGTACGATGTCGAACCAGTGATCGCGGAAATTGCCACATCCTGGCTATTGACCAGTGATTGTTGCCGAACAAGCAGGCCTTGCCAATCAACATTGTTGTTAAAAGCGGAATTGAGACTATCGGTTATAGCCAGGGGTATGACACCAAGTTGCCGGTCACCGTACGTAAGCTGCTGCAACAGTGCAAGCTTGAGCGACCTTTCTGCTGCTCCCGTCGAAACTTTGATAAAATTAGGTTTAGTAACAGAACCCACAAAAGCGGATACTGTAACCTGAGGCTTCCCCTGCTTAGCTGATTTTGTTTTTACAATAATTACTCCGTTACCCGCTCGTGCGCCATATATGGCAGCTGCGGAAGCATCTTTCAGCACATCTATCGATTCAATATCGTTAGGGTTGATGAGTGATAAAGGATTATTATTCCCATAAGCGCTACCCATTGCGTTGACGTCGAAAATAATACCGTCTATGACATATAAGGGGCCTGTGTTACCGCCGTTAGCGTTCCCAAAGTCTATATTGGCTGTCCCACGGATTACAATAGCAGGCTTTGATCCCAATTCACCGGTGCTTGACAAAACGCTTACACCGGCGAGGCGCCCTTGAAGCGTCTGATCGAAACTTGCCGCCGGTATATTGGCAATGTCCTTTCCGCTTAAAGAAGATATCGCTGCGGTGACTTCCCGTCTGTTTTGCTTCTGGTAACCTACAATAACGATATCTGATAAGGAATTTTCCTGAATTTGCAGGGTTATCGTTAATGGTTTTCCCTCGGCTTTAATTTCCTGCCGTCTGAAACCGATTAGACTGACGGTGATAGTATTTAAATTGCCCTTTAAGGTAAGCTGAAATTTACCATTAAGATCCGTGGTAGTACCGTTAGTAGCCATTCCTTTTTCGGCCACAGTAGCTCCCGGCACCACTTTACCCTCGTTGTCCTTAACTACGCCGGTTACGGCGTTGGTCTGCGCCAGAACTGTTGTAATATTATTGCAGAAGAAGTAGCAAAGCATTAAAATTAGTAAGCGTTTTCCCATTTCGATGATGTTTAAATTTAATTTAGTGGATGTTGAACTTAAATTCACAAGTTAATGTACCGGCAGCCCCATAGTAATGCCACCGTTTGTTGTTGTTGTTATGTCATAGGCAAATCTTAAATTTTTAAATAATCAGTTTAACCACTCTTGAATTGATATTACTACTGCTGGGTGTTCAGGTTTATGTAGTTTTACAATGGCCGTTTAATTTCTAACAATAACTTACTGATAACCAAAAGTAACGAGATACTTAACTGCCATTTAGTCAGAAATTATCCTTTGATAACTACATTTTGTAAATTATTTAAATGACATGATAGGAAGTTTAAATATGCCTGTGGGCTTTCGGGAAAAGATTACCTGTTATAGTTGAGGCGGGCATGCGTCGATCAAAATCAGCCATTTTATACGGGAGGGCATCGCACCATTGATTATAATTGAATATATCGCGAATTTAAATTTAGGATGAACCACGAAACTTACGCCCAAACCAGCCAAGCTATCGCCGGCCTGAATGCGCTTCTGTCCCAATGATTAAAAGCATATCTTAAGATTACTCCTGGTTACAGCGCGGCGTTTCGCCTGTATTATATACACTGCCTAAAAGGTTCCAAAAATCCTCCTGCGGACCGTAACTGCTTTGAAACAAGTCAATCTGCAACGGTCCGTGACCAAGTCACGATGTACCGGACCTCTTGGAAGAGCCTTCCAGGTTTTTACCATGTGCACAGATCGGATAAAAAGGGTTCGCTGATCCTTAACTTATAAATACCTGTTAAAATTTTAGTTGACCTGATTGAACATTTGTAAACAGATTGCCGCGATTCCACAGGGAACAGACTGTTTTGTAATTGTACTTTGCCTGTATTATCATTGCAAGAGAGGCTGATTCGCGTACCATCAATCCGACATCATTGTTACCCTCTACTGATCGTTCTTTGTACAGATTTATAAATAAACAGATCACAGGGCCAGTTACCATCCCTATTAATTCATTGTCAACAAGTTACAAGTACCAAGAACGCCATTTATGCTCCCAGCCCCCCCACACCCTTTACACTGTTTCAAACGGTTTTGCCAGCCAATACTGCTGAAAGTATAAGTTTACTAATAAGTAAATAAGGTACCCGGCAACAATTATTCTTACGGAAGATCGTCGTGATTTAAGTAGGGCATTAATAAACTAATCGCTCTTACGGTTAGATAACGTGCAGCATCAACCTGCCTGAATGTTAAACGTTAAAATATTTTGGTTATAATTATCCATGTAATTTTTGGGTGTTAAGCCAATAATTAATTTAAATACCCGGTTAAAATTGGTTATGCTTTTAAATCCGCATTTATAAGCAACGGTATTTATTGTTTCAAACCGGTTCGCTATAAGTTTTTTACAAGCCTCATTAATTCTCACTTCATTTAAAAAAGAAACAAAGGTGTGTCCGGTGTGCTTTTTAAAATATCTGCAAAATGATTCAGGAGTCATAAATGCTACTTTCGCAACATCCTCCAAGGTTAATTCTTTGCCGTAATGGTGGATGATATAGTCGTAAATGATGCCAATCCGGATACCTTCATGATCAGTGATTGCAGGAAGATTTCCATAGGACAATGGATCAAGTTTTGTTTTTATATTAACAACCAACTTAAGCAGGTCGAAGAAGGCAATTAACTGGTCAATCCCCGACACCTGTTCTAAATTAACCATAGCACTTGACATTTTTCCCCGCAGATAAGCCGGAAATTTAAACCCTTGTTGATGTTGCCGTATAAAATATAATGTTTGCTTCATTTCCGGAAGGTCAAACGATTGCGTGAGTCTTCCCTCCGGGTTAAAAAATATGGTAAGTGCCTCTACTTCCTTATCTGAGCCTGTAAAAAAACAATCCGGGTTAGTCTTGAAAACGTGCGGCATATTAGCCCCGATGAAAAACATATCACCGACGGTATAATCATGCATATGGTTTCCTGCTATCAAAGTTCCTTCACCTTTTCTGATCCAGGTAATTTGTATCTCTTTATGGCGGTGCAGGTAAGGATAATGGCGCTTCTGGCAAACTTTCTCTGCGATCACAGTTTTATCGTAAGCGACAGGGATGGTAAACTGTAAAACTTTCATACCGGGTTTATTAATTATTGTTTAATTTACAATTAATAAATATAAAAAAGCAAGTTTTACGATTCTATGGATAATTTAATATTATAAAAGGATAATTTATTGCTTAATAAATCTTAAAAAAGGATTTTATAAAAATGCAAAGTATTATAATTGTATTTTATACGATTATAATCAATAATGTGTGGCGATTTAGCTAACAATGAAAGACTTACTTGGCTTAAAATGGAAGATAAATAATTTATTTTGGAGCTAATTCGCAATAATTTTTGAATTTTTTGCCGAAAAAACGCTAAATTAATTTTGGAAAATTATATTGTGCAAAACATTTATACATGAATGTCGTTATACATCTATAGAAGATTTACTGAAGCTCGAAAATCAGATCTGTTTCCCCGCGTACGCCTTTTCCAGAAATCTGACCAATCTGTACAGGCCCCTGCTGGCCCAGCTGGATATTACCTATCCGCAATACCTGGTGTTAATGGTATTGTGGGAGCATCAAACGCAAACGGTAAATCAGTTAGGCGAAAAGTTATATCTCGATACAGGAACCCTTACGCCATTATTGAAAAGATTAGAACAAAAAGGACTGATAAACCGGATCCGCGGCAAGCAAGACGAGCGCGTGGTGATGATCTCTTTAACAACTTCAGGCACCCAATTAAAAGGGAAAGCAATACATATCCCGATAGAATTAGTTAAGTGCGCTAATGTATCCAACGACAGAACTATTGCAATTAAAAGCTCTTTTAAATAAAGTTTTAGGCAAATAATGCGTACTACCAAAATACAAAATACAGCCCGTGTAGTTCTCGGTGCTTTCTTAGCCTTTGCGGGTGTAAGTCATCTTACTTTTAACCGGACGGAATTTTTAGCACAGGTACCTAAATGGCTACCCGTTGATCCTGATCTTACAGTCGTTTTATCCGGAATTGCAGAGATAAGTTTGGGTTTAGCCCTCATTTTTGCAGTCAGATATAAAAAATGGGGTGGCATTACGGCGGCCGTTTTCTTTGTACTCATTTTCTCGGGGAATATCTCACAATACGTTAATAACGTAAACGCCTTCGGCCTTAATACTGATAACGCAAGGCTTATAAGACTCTTCTTTCAGCCAATCCTTTTCCTATGGGCGCTCTGGAGTACCAATGCGCTTAAAAAGAATAGTTAATAATTATACTTTAAAAGAAATAACCAATGAAAATTCTATTTGTAGTTACCTCGCACGATGAATTAGGCGATACCGGCCACAAAACCGGTTTTTGGGTAGAGGAATTTGCCGCACCGTATTATAAATTTACTGATGCTGGTTATGAGGTAGTGGTAGCCACTCCTAAAGGCGGCCAAGCACCTATCGACCCCAACAGCGAAGCGCCTTCTGCGCAAACCGAATCTACCAAACGTTATTACAACGATGCAAAAGTACAGGATGTAATTGCCCATACTCATAAGCTTGACGAAATGAATGCATCTGACTTCGATGCAATATTTTATCCTGGCGGCCATGGCCCGCTCTGGGATTTAGCTAATGATGCAAAATCGGCACAGTTGATACTTGACTTTTACAACGCCGGTAAATTAGTTGGCGCGGTTTGCCACGCGCCCGGCGTATTTAAGAATGTAAAATTTGATAACGGCGGGCCTTTTGTAAAAGGGAAAAACGTTACCGGTTTCACAAATACAGAAGAAGCGGCAGTAAAACTGACCGATGTTGTACCGTTTTTAGTTGAAGATGAATTGAAAAGCCTGGGCGGAAACTATAGTAAAACCGAAGATTGGGGCATACATGTGGTTGAAGATGGTTTGCTGATAACCGGACAAAATCCCGCTCTCGTCAGAAGGTGTTGCCGAAAAGATGATCGCCCGTTTAAAATAATTATTAAGAAAACCTTTTTAAGAAATGAAAACATTATATACGTGGATGCGACTGCAACCGGAGGCCGCAATGGTCATGTAAAAAGTAGCAACGGGGGTATTAGACCTGGAAGTTAGGGTGCCCAAAGTACTTGGCGGCGCAGATGACGATCATACCAATCCCGAGCAATTATTCGAGGCAGGTTACGCAGTCTGTTTTGACAGCGCCCTCAATTTAGTGATCAAACAAGAAAAGGCTGCTGCCGGTAACACCGCTGTCATTGCAAAGGTAAGCATCGGGCAAAACTATGAAAAAAGTGTGCAACCCGGTTGAAGGCTTCGTGATAGAGGTGAAATAAATTCCTTGTTAGTAGCCCTGTTAAAAAAAGGTTTTAACAGGGCTACATGGAAAAAATATTTTGGTTGACCCCACCTCGCCAATTTTGTTTGCATTTCTAACTGCTTGATTACAAAAATAGAAAGTGGTCAAAGACAAATCGGCCGACAGGGGTCAATAGACTGTGGTTTATCCACTGATCGCTAATTATTCTATACTTTGTGCCTTTAACATCTCGCCCCAGCGAGTAGGACTGTCTGTAAACTTTAAATTCATTGCAGAGCTATCGACAGATGCTTTGATTTTTTACGGTTTATATAATCGTATTAACTTACTTCGGGTTGGCGTATTTTAGAATTGCGGAACGATAGTTCACTCCTATAGGCACCTCTTTGTAAGAAGTTTCTATCGTGTTCCCGTTGATCGCTTTGATCGTTATAACTGGTACGATATAGGATCGGTGTACCCTGATGAAGCTTGCTGATGGTAAGGTTTCGGCCATCGCTTTCATGGTGGTGCCAGCTACCAGCACCTTGTCTTTCAAATGCAGTTTACAATAATTTTGCATGCCTTCGATCAATAAGATCTCTTCGAAATTCACTTTAAGCAGCTTGAGTCCGACCTTGACAAAAAAATAGCTGCTAAACTGAACCGTCGGAACTGGTCTCTGCCTGAAACGGTCCTGAACTTTTTCGAGCGCCAACAGCAACCTAGGCAATGCGATAGGTTTCAACAAATAGTCGACCACATTCAGTTCATAACCTTCGATCGCATACTTGTTATAAGCAGTGGTAAAAATGACCAAGGGCGGATTTTTCAGAGACCGCAGAAAATCGGTTCCCGAGATGATGGGCATTTTAATATCCAGGAACATCATATCGATCTTCTCGCTGTGTAAGGCTTCAAAGGCTTCCATAA
This sequence comes from Mucilaginibacter sp. P19, assembly GCF_050632265.1. NCBI lineage: Bacteria > Pseudomonadati > Bacteroidota > Sphingobacteriia > Sphingobacteriales > Sphingobacteriaceae > Mucilaginibacter > Mucilaginibacter sp. P19. The sequence goes on along the minus strand of NZ_CP192586.1, from coordinate 4,604,366 downwards.
CATTTTCACATTCCCTTACCAAATGGAAGGTACTCAGGTTTTCCATATAGGCCTGCAGTAATTTACGCGCCTGTGGTTCATCATCAACGATCAAATAATTCATGATTTATCAATTTGTAATTCTACTGAGAAAAAATCATCCGCTTGATTTATTAACAATTGGTGTTTTGCTTTATAATAATGATCCAGGCGCATCCGCACATTTTGCAGGCCGATACCGCCACTGGCAATTAAATCTGTTTTTTTGTGGTATCGGTTGTTTATTTTAAGTAAGATAGCTTCGGACCCATTAACCAGTTCCACGTGGATGTCGATCTCGTTGGTAGGCAATGCCCCTCCGTATTTAAAGGTATTCTCGATAAAAGGCAGAAAGATAAACGGAGGAATCTGATAATCTGGATCCTGATCAGCCAGATTGATCCTGATATCAGCCTTTTCAGCGAAACGGACGAGTTCGATGGCGATATAATTGCGGAGCAGGGAAATCTCTTGGGACATAGTTATAAAATCTTCATTGCAATCATATAATGTTGACCGCATAAATTCACCCAGTTTGATCAGGAGGTCGACGGACTTGGCTTTTTCGTTCCGGACTATAAATGATTGTAAATTATTCAGTGTATTAAAAAAAATGCGGATTGATCTGTGCCTTAAGAGTGGATAGCTGTAACTGGGCGTTTTCTCTGGCTAGCCAGGCTTGCCTGATTGCCGATTGGTAAGCGTAGCGGATAAATTTAATGGACAACGGTATATAAATAACCTGAAGCATGCTGGGTATACTGCTGAATAAAATTTCGGTCAGGATTGTGAGGTTAAACCGGCTGCTACGCAAACGCTCCCAGAAATCCCCCCGATTACCCAGGTATTTTTGAGATTGTAAAAGCCGACGACCAGTTTGATATGATAATCGCGAAGCAGCACGGCCGCCAGGTAATACAATAAAAAAAAACAATGCCGATAACCATTTTTTATGGCGGAGCAATGGCAAAATAAAATACACAAGCGGGTAATATAGGAAAAGCGAAAAGAATACCCCCACCAAAGATACAGAAAGGCGTTGCTGCAGATCAATACGGACACTGGTACTTTCCCCCATTCCGAAAAAGAGGAGAATAAACCAAAAACAGCTATGCAAAATAATTCGGTAGGGCGTTTCTGTAAAAGATCGGTCCCATAAGGTTTTCAGCCATTTCATGTGATGAATATAAGGTAATTCCCACTAATTACCGGATTTTCCTGACAAAGCGATGGAAATAAATGACGGGCGATGTTTTTTATAGCATAAATTCGATTCAGAGGTCCAAAACAAAGCCTCATCCGTTGTGGACTACTAGTAATCAAAATATTTTGCACTTCAGGCATGTTTGTAGTCAATTTATGAAAAATTAAAAAATGGTTAGAACTAGTGCTGTTGCTTTGATCGTCTGCTTGTTGCCTCTCCTGGCGACGGCGCAGCCAGGGAACAGGGATGCCCGGAAGCCTGCAGCAGGAGAAACAATGCGTTTCAGTTATAACACAGGGGCGCCTGGCGCTGAACTAAATGGCCATAACAAGCTCTTTATAAGGGTAACATCTTATTTTCAGGATGGTAGTCTGCGAACCTACCATCCCAGGCTTAGAAGGGTACAAAAACTTTTTGTGGCCTACTTCAGGATTCCTAAGGATGCTGCATCGCTTCAGGCGGTATTTTACGACAGGACTAAAGATGCGCGGCGTTCGGCGACTGAGTCCCCGGTTTACACCAGGGACACCCGGGTACCAGTCCGCGGCGCCTTTCTTCAAACCCTGTATACGGATAAGCCGGACAGTATTTTCCTGCGGGAGATCGTGCGTTATACGAATAATTTCCTGGCCTATGCCAAATACATTAACATTGTATCGATGATCAGGCCGGACAGCTCGGGCCAACTACAAATAGCCGGGCTCCGCAGGCGCCTGGAGTACTACTACCGGCATAGTAGAACGACGAGCAATGCCGGATTGCTGACTGCTTTATGCATTGCAGCTGTGAAAAATGGAGACCCTTTGGCGGGAAAAGAATACCTAACAAAGGCCCTTAATGATTTTCCCACAAGTGCAGAATCGGATTTTGCTTTCAGCATTTATAATTATGAGCATTATAAAGCTTCTGGACGCGGCCCAGGGGAGGATATCCTGCCTTTAATCAAGCGGATCTTCATGAAGTACCCCGCTGCGGAAATATCACGGGACCCCGACGTGTGGAACGCACTTAAGGATGATCTGTCCATCCCCGTTGAAGCTTTTGAAAAAGTAAGGAGGGCAACATGCCGTACCGGTACACTTCATTATTATGATTTGAACAGGCTTCCTGAATTATATATCGCGCGCCGGAAAAAACTGACAGATGCCGTGTACTGCTAAGGCAGGAACTGGCTTACTTCCGAAGCGGTAGTGTCTATCGGGAAGGCGGTGTAACGCCTGGCGAATATCAGCTCTATTTATCACTAACCCGCCTGGATTTGGCCAGGCTTGCATTGGCACAGAAGGACTATCGTCAATCGGTCGCCCAGGCCAGCATGGCGATGCATATGATCAACGGAACCAGTATAGAGGGAAATTTCAAAAGGTTGATCCTGAGCGTCCGAGCTGAGGCGTACAGGCTTAGCAGGGATTATCAGCGATCTATAGAAGATTACAGGGTGTTATATAATGCGGCGGCACCTTCCATAAAGCTGGACTCGCTCCGGTTATTGTTTTCAGCGGACGCGGCAGCTAAAAGGACATTTGAATTATTTGCAGCTTCGTTGAAGAAGCGTGCAACTACAAATCAGGGTGGTGAATCCGCCGTGCACATACTGGATTTGTTGACCTCATCAATTGGCGGAGTTCCTGTTCGGATCGGTGACTTCAAGGATAAGATTATTGTGATTAATCTGTGGAGCATCAGCTGCGCGCCTTGTGTAGCCGAAATATCGCAGTTAAATAACCTGGTCAATTCCTTCAATGACAAGACAGATGTTGTTTTCCTGGGCATTACAACGGATGGGGCAGAACACCTGCGGTATTTTTTGAATCGACATCCGTTCAGCTATACTATTCTGCGTTATGATGGTGATCTCGGCAAGTCGTTCGGTACCAACGTCCTTCCGGCACATATCGTCATCGGTAAAAACGGCGCTGTCCTTGACAGATCGATTGGGGCAAGGGAGGATCTGGGCACATACCTATACCAGCTCATTAAAGACAATACTGACGGGGGTGAGCATCGATATCAGAGGTCAGGCCGTTTTTCTGGCTCCGATCACCTTGGTTGTGAGACTTTCAAAGAAACCATTTTTATAGGCCGCCCCGATGCCGAATGTAAATTTGCCGTTTACCGTCACCTCGTTACCGTTAACTTCCGTGATCATTTCGTTATTGATGATGTATGAGCGGTGAATCCTGGTGAATTTTAACTGGCTTAAATTCATGTAGATATCAGTAAGGGAAATATATGTCTTATGCTTGGTCCCGTCTGTGAGATGTATCTGTATATAATTCAGGGCGCCTTCTATAAATATGATGTCAGAATAATTGATCCTGATGAATTTGCCGCGGGATTCTGCACGGATGAAGAAATGATTTTCCCGGGAGTAACCATTTAGCCTTTTCGCCAATTTCTTCAGGCTGTTCATACACTGTAAGAAGCGTTTATAAGATACCGGCATGAGCAGGTAATCAAAAAACTCATTATCGTAAGCTTCCAGCGCGTAATTCGGTTCTTCGGTAATCAGCACAATGGTAGTCAGGCTTCCGATCATTCCGGCCGGATCAGCCTCCGCTATCCGCTGCATACTGGCGTTAATGAAACAAACATCCGGTATTGACCGCCTTACCTGGTCAAAGCCCTTCCCGAAGCCAGTGAAAGAACCTGCAAATTCGAGGCCGAGCGTATCACTAATATGATTTTTAATAACCTGTGTCGAGTAACATGGTTGATCTTCGATAATACAGCACTTTAACATATTTATTGGGGGGATGTGATAAACATAGGTTAAAAAGACATTCGAGCTCCGGCATACCCGGCTTTTATTTGCTTTAAAGTATGAAAAATAGAGGGTTGGATTTCTGGACAAATGACGAATACGGCTAAAAAGTTGACAAATGCCCTAGATCAGCGGATGAATGATATTGACAATGATCATCAAAGCTTCAGGAAGTGGTTCAGAGATTTCCTTCGACCTGCCGATAGCCGGATTTATGCCATAACATTACCGGAAGAAAAATAAAGATGCTGAAAAACGAAAATATCACCCCTCCGAGAGTACCAACGGCAAAGGAAAACCAGAATATCTGGCTGCTGCCCTCAAACAGGAACGGGATCAAACCACATACCGCAGATATACTCGTCAATAAAATAGTACGCGACCTATTCGCTACGGCAGCAATCAGCATCCTGTTCCGATCCGCTTGTCCCGGGTTGTTTCTCCGAAGCAATACGTCGTAGTCGTAGATGATAAAGATACCGGCGTTAGCTACCAGCCCACCGAGCATAATGAAAGCTGCATAACCTCCCTGATCGAAAGAAACCCCAAATAGGTAGAAAACAAGAAATATCCCGATAAAAGAAACGAGGATGGTAAAAATGATGATCAGTGGTCGAAAAAGATTTTCAAACAAGATAGCGCAGATGATATAATTGACGACGATCAATAGCATAATGATGCTGCCATAAAGACCATTATCGTTTTTTTCGTTCCGGAATCGTCGATCCGCTGCATCAGGTACCCTTGTGGGATCTTTTCTTTGAATTCCTTAATACTTCGGTCTAAAAAGCGACCGCCGAAGTCTGCAGATCCGTTATACTCAAAGCTGACAATCCTCACATAGGCCCTGTTCTCTTTATAAACGGCTCCAGGTATTTTATCTAAAGTCATCGCCCCGATATCCCTGAACCGGATGGCACGGCTGGCATTAACGAACAACGGGGAGTTAAGTAAATCCCAACCAGTTAAAGAACTGGCAGACATGGAATGGAAATAAAGAGAATAAAAGGTATTATCCACCTTGATGGCTGGGCTTTCGGAACTGCCACGCTCCCAGGCCAATGCATTGTTGATATCTTCGTGATTGAGTCCCCGCGCAGACAGCGCACTTTCATTCAAATGAAAATTATATTGCTGGGCAGGTTTATCTTCATAAGTATACCGGTCATTAAGATCAACTTTCCCAACGCGTTTGTTGGTGCTTAGTAACTGGCCGTAATCCGAGACCATCTGATCGAGCTTTCCCGCCTCATATCCTGTAATCTTGATCCTGAAAAAGGGTAGCTGGTTCTCCAGCGAATTACTGAAGCCCTGGCCAGATCCATAAATTCCCCAGACCACTCCGCCATAAAAGACCACTTTATTGGTAAGTAAAAGTTTTATTTGTGCAGGATACCCGGAATGATCGAACCCCTTCCTGAACAGAACCTCCATTACGCCCTGCTGCGGGGATGAGATCCGGGTGATGCATTTATCAATGCAATTGTAAGGCTTTAAAATGCTTTCCAGTGTCGTAAAAAGCTTGTCCATTTCGCTTAATGGTTTCCCCGCGGGCATTTCAGCACTGATGATCAGTCTGGTCTTTCCCGCGTCACGAAAGCCGCTTCCGTCAAATACATTTACTTTAAATAGCCGGAGCGCGCCGCCCGTGTATTTATCCAGGTACGGCCGGATACCTTGCTGGTAAAGTGCCGAGCCTATGGTCCGGTTGTAAAGCGGAGCGCTTTCAATTTTTTCCGGAAGGAGGAAAAAAGGAGTTCCAAAAGATAAGGTCACGATTACAAGAAATGTCTTCCTGATTCCGCTGATTCTTTCGATCATGCAAAAATAAAGCCGGTGCGACCGCTCAAAGCCGGCTTTATTTTGTTTCGCGGCCCCCAGGGACGGTTGTCCATGACCGGTGCGATAAAGCAGCCGATAAAGCGCAGTCGTGAATAAAAGGTTCGTTAGGAGCGAGGATACGAGGGCGATGCAGATAATCGTCGCAAAATCAACGAGATTTTGTTTTTCTTCATCCGGCAACAGAAAGACCAGCAAAAGGGATGCGATAGTGGTGAGTGTGGCCCCAAGTAGCGCAGTGTAGGACCGGATATTTTTATCCTGATGAAAGTAATCGAATATAATGATGCCGTGATCAATCATGATTCCGAAAGCAATGGTGATACCCGCCAGTGAATAGAGATGGATATGGATCGCCATAGCCCAGCAGCACCAAAGGAGCAGCCCGAGGTTGATCAGCAGAGTCCCGGTCAGAATCACAAACGGTCGCCAGTTATGATAAGAAACAAATAAAAGAGCGACGAGTATGGCCACGACAAAAAAACTTCTGATGATGTTATCTCTAAGCTCCGCGGCGATGTACGCTGCGTTGTCGTGTGTCAGATGGAACGAGCACCGGCCTGCCAGCATCGATTCAAATTCTTGGATGATCCGCTTTATCTGTCCGGCCATTTTTACCTGGTTTTTTTGGTCATCGGCATATATGGCCAAATTGACCGATCTTTCCCCGTTGATCCGAAATATGTTGGTTACCGGCTGATCGGCGAGGCTGATTTCGGCCAGTTCTTTCAGGCGGATCAGGCCTGAACGGGGGCTAACCACGGGGATGTTCCTGATGTCATCAAGTGAATTTATCGGGCGCAGCGACCGGATAAATAACTTTCCATGGCCCGGGTAGACAGCTAAACCATGATAGTATTCTGAGGTGTTTTTACTGATCGCTGATAAAAGCGATGATGGTTGAAGCTGAAGGGCCATTAACTTTTGTTCATCGTAAGTGATTGTAAGTTGCTGACTGGCATATCCGGACAATTCCACCTGCTTGATACCTGGCACCGCTGCCAGCTTTCGTCTGACAGACACCAGTAAATCGTTTCCCTTCTCCGCATTTTCCCTGAACGTCACGGCATATACGAGGAATGGCGTCTGTCGAAGCTTTGTCAATTCATCCCCTTTGATAACAGTTGGAAACGAAACACGGGGGAAAGATGTTCCCGCAATTGCCGGACAGCCGCCATGATTTCGAAATACTTGTAATCCAGATCGGATTCGCTCTCAAATGAAACGACGATACGTCCCGAATTATAAGAGGATACCGAAGATATTTTCTTGATACCAGTAATGCCCGAAAGCGCGTTTTCCAGGGATTCTGTCGCCAGTGCCTCAGTTTGTTCCGGATCGGAACCGGCAACATCAAAATATACAGATATCTGATTAGTGACCGTAGTTGCCGGCAGATAACTTACCTTCAGTTTACTGATACAAAGGATGCTCAGCAAAGCCACTACCACGAAAAGGATGACAATTCTTCTGGGCGTCATTGATGAGGAGGCTTGACATAGTATAGCACATAAGAGCCCGGCGCCGGCTACTTATGTACCATCAGTTTCAGGGATGTGATTTCGTTGACACGATGGTCACTGATCTCGATTTTGTAGGGTCCTTTGATATCATGTGTATAATTTGCCGCATTTTCCAACAGCGCATAGCCTGGCAGGATCACCAAATTACTGCTGTCCACGATGCTTCTGATTGGGAGATCAGCATAGCGTATTTTACTAAATCCCGTAGTATAGAGGATATGCCTGTCAGTCCGGGGCACTTTACGCAGAAAAAACTCCAGGTTTTTAACGCAGAACTCACAGGAAGCATCAGCTATGAGATAGAATGTTCCTGAATTACGGTCGCTGATATGGTACTTTGTTAAAACAGAATCCGCCGCCCGAAACGGTCTCTGTTCATCTTTCCGGCTACAGCCGCATGATAAAAGACAGAATGTTAGCAGTGAAATGAGCACAGCGAAAGAGGTCTTATTCATAAGCTAATCTTAATTTATAAAGCTGTATATCTTCACTGGTCTTGGAGTTTCCGGAGATCATTACTTCCTTCCGGTTAAGTGCAGCTACATGGCTGTAAGGAGAGAATTTACCCGGAAGGTTAGTATAGAATTGCTTCCCGGTCTTCAAGTCGATGATATGGAGTACAGGAGTCACCAGCACCTTATTCTCCTCGAACTGGTTTTTAGGTATCCCGTCAGCGGGCAGCGGTTTCCAATAAAGCAGAAAGGCTTTGCCATCCCTGACATCCATGCTGTAATAATAAATATTGGCGTATCTCCATTTGAAATCTGTTTCCATACTTTTTTGCGGATCGCTGATACCCTGGTTAAAAGGGATGCCATACCCCGCACCAGAGTAAGGAGGAGAAACATGATAAGTTCTGAGCAGGTGCCAGTTTTGGTCGTAGGCATACAGGTTATCATCAAATTCATATTTTACATACCTGCTGCGGGTAATCGGGTCGGCAGCAAGCTGGGCTACCGGACTATCCCAGTCCTTTTTATTTTCCGACAGCGCAGATCTGATCTTTTCAAAGGACTGATATGGAAGAAATCGCTTTTTGCCTTTCACGTTAAAATCTTTATCCAGGTCAATTTCTATAATACTGCTGGTCCGTTTATATAATTCGGCTGAACTAAAACCGTATTGCGTGGTATTGGTGCTCAGGAATATTTTCGTCCCCTGATTATTCTTCTCAACAAAAGAGGTAGACTGTAGGGTGGGAACATAATCATAATCAATGTATTCGTTCAGGTAGATCCTTTTAACAAACTTCAGATCAGGATCAAATACCGAGATGCAGGGCGTATTGCCATCTTCTACCACGAAAAGGTAACCATCCGCAGAAAAATTCGGCTGTAAAAAAGTCCCGATGAACTGGCCGAGCAGATCGCCCTTTTTACTGATGTTTTTCCGGAAAACTCCCTTGCGATCTAACAAAGATAAATTCAAGGCAGGATGCTGAAACGCCAGTATGGAGTCCTTGGAAAATCTGCTGACGTCAAAGAACCGGAAAGATAACGAATCATTATATAAGGGGATACTGTCGGTGACCTTGAATGTCATTTCCCTGGCATCCGAGGGCTTTTTTCCGGCATGTCCGCAAGAGAAATTAATCGCACATAGGAGCACCATCGATGCGGCAAGAGCTTTGGGTAAAAGTGATTGTATAGGTTTCATGTTCGTGTAGTCATTGAGATGTATCCGTTAAGCAGGAATATGCCGGCCTGTGCTAAAACTTTCCGGCGGTCTGAAAACGGAGCCTGTGATCACAGGCTCCGGTAACGAATTAATTGGCAACTGTACACGGATGGGTACAGTTGTTCGCCGCGCCGTCACAAACCGAAATACCCTGCACGGTGCGAAGGCTGCCCCAGCAATATTGTACTGTTGCATTTGATTTGGCAGGCAAAACGATTCCTGATCCTACAAGAACGAAAGTTGCCACGATTTTTGAAAAGTTTTTTTTCAAGATTTTCATGATAATGTTTTTTAAGTAATAAAAAAATAATAATTGACTATTGCTGCCGGCCGGCGACAAAGCAAAATTATATAACAAAAAATTAAATAACAACAGAATATAATATTTATTTTATTTAATATTGAGAATATAATTCTGTATTTCTGTATTATGGGTTTAGTCCTCATATAATACTATTTCATATACGGATAAATACTATTTAATATAAAAAACAGTTTTTGCCCAGTACATCATTTATAGACAAACTAATAGGTATATGACAAAACAAGTACGTTTTTTTATCCCGATCACCTTCCTTTTCTGCCTATTTCTTTCTTGTAGCGGGGGGATCAGGACAGTGTTCCGACAGATGTTGCCGGGCTGCAGGCATCGACCCCGGATCGTATTATGGTCGATACTATTCACGCGGAAGTCAGGGAAATGCAATTTAAAATAGAAGGCAACGGAAAAATCTACCCGGAAAGATTCGCCAAGGTTTATAGCCCTGCGAGTGGCGTTATCAGTTCGAGCAGAGCCGGCAACAGCGCGGTCTTCGGCATCGGCGAAGAAATATTAAAATTTGACACTAAAGACCTGCTCCTTAAGCTAAACCGTGCAAAGGAGACAGCGTTCAATAGTACAGTCAATTACAAAAGTGACCTGTTAAGCCAGGAGTCACTGTTAAAAAACAAAGCACCTGCAACGCTTGATACTGTTTATCATAAAATCAGATCGAATGTCGGCCTTGTTCAGGCGGAACTCGATATACAGGAGCGCCAGAACGAACTTGACAGAGCCGTAGTACGAGCCCCGTTCGGAGGGAAAGTGGCTAACCTAAAGGTGCATCAGGGCGATTTTGTCAGGGCTGGCGATGAACTATTTACCATCTATTCCGCAACGGATCTTTCTATGGAAACCGATCTTCTGGAAGAAGATATCAATAAGATCAGGCAAGGACAATATTGCACGGTTATTCCTTTGGCAACGAACAAGATACATAAGGCAGTTGTCGAAGAGATCAACCCGATCGTAGCGGACAACGGTATGGTCAAAGTCCGGCTTCATATTAACGAGCCCGGAGCTCTTTTGCCCGGGATGAACGCCCAGGCTACGATCAATGTCCCGGCGAACCGTGCGATCATGCTCCCGAAGCGGGCTGTCGTCAGCAGAGGCGGAAAGATGATCGTGTTCACGTTTGAAAACGGCCGGGCCGTTTGGAATTACGTCAACATCGGGCATGATGATGGTAAAGAAGTCGAAATACTTTTCGGCATCACTTCAGGCCAAAGCGTCATTATATCCAATAATCAGCAGTTGAACAGCGACAGCCCCGTAGCCATCAACAAAACCTCAAAATAACATCTATGGTCAGGTATTTAATCGCACGGCCGGTAGCTGTGTTAATGTCGTTCTTGGTGATCAGCATATTAGGGATACTTGCGCTGCAAAAAATACCGGTATCCTTACTCCCTTCTATTGATGTTCCGGTCATACTGATCAAGGTAAATTATCCGAATACCGCCGCCGCTGCTATTGAAAGAAATGTGACCAGTCTGATCCGGGAAAGTGTCATCAATGTAGATCACCTCCAGGATATAGAAACAACAAGTACCAACCACGCGGCGACCTTGCGGGTTTCCTTTCAGTACGGCACTAATATGAATTTGGCCTATGTGGACGTGAATGAAAAAATCGATAGGCTCATTAGTACGCTGCCATCAGGTATGCCACGGCCGCAGATTTCCAGGCTAAATACGTCTGATGTGCCGATTCTGAGAGTGCAACTGACCCCAGAAAGTGAAGCCCAGCTACCTGAACTGTCGGTATTGACCCAAACTTCGATCAAACGCCGGTTTGAGCAGATCGAGGGTATTGCACAGGTAGATATCAGCGGTGCCCAGCGTCCGGTGATCAAAATTATTCCTGATACCCGGAAAATGTCCGGGATCGGTTTAAACATAGACCGTATTGCTTCAGCAATAGATGCTTCTGCAACAGATTTGGGTTCATTAACCGTACAGGACGGTACTAATAATTATTTTTTGAAGCTTAAAGGCCGCACGCCGGGCATTGAACAACTGAAGTCCGTAATGATTCCCATTGATTCCGCGCATCACGTGACACTCGGATCAATAGCAGATGTTACTCTATACAGGGAGTCTCCAACAGGATACCATATTTATAACGGTAAAGCAGGGCTCGTTATCAATATTATGAAACAGCCGGGCGCTAAGATGAATGAAGTTCTGCCCCATCTCCTGAGTACCGTATCATACCTGCAAAAGGACTACCCCAAAATCAGATTTGCAACTACCCAGAACCAGAATTTTCTTTTGGAAGCCGGCATCAGTAATCTTGTACAGGACCTGCTTTTCGGAGGATTACTATGCATTTTGCTCTTATTTATTTTTTGGGGAATTATGCGATGCCACTGCTAATGAGCATCAGTATCCCGTTATCGCTGATCATCTCCTTTGTATTCTTCTATATATTCGGAATATCTTTTAATATTATTTCGCTTTCTGGCCTTGCATTAGGCATCGGCATGCTGATCGATAATTCCATCGTCGTGCTGGATAATATTTACAGGAAGCAGCTTGAAGGGCTGAATACGGAAGAAAGTTGTGTCCAGGGTACCAATGAGGTCATAGTTCCGGTGATCAGCCAGGTGCTGACGACGGTGGCTGTCTACGCGCCGCTGGTCTACCTGAGTGGGATCGCAGGCGCACTGGTATACGACCAGGCCATCGCGCTGACCATATCACTAACAGTCTCGCTTTTGGTTGCATTTATGCTCAACCCCCTGCTGTACAAGCTGCTCATAGGAAAACGACAGATAACGCTAAAACAGGATACACAATTCTATTTGTGGATATCCGGCGGTTATCATCGCATGATCAGCGTTGTATTCAGGCACAAAAAACTCTTTTTCTACATCACGCTGCTTTTCATGCCTGCCTGTTTTATTATCTATCGTTTTATCCCCGTTGCCTCGCTCCCGCACATTGCGCAAAACGAAAGCCTAATGACACTTGACTGGAACGCCCCCTTAGCAGTCGAAGCTAATCGTTATAATACGCTTACAGCAACCCGTGTTTTGGACAAAGATGTTGCCTGGGAAGCTGAGATCGGTATAAGGCAGTTTGCCCTGAACGAAAACACTAACAACACACAGCACGCGGAAATCTACTTCAATTTTAAGAACGAAGCACAAAAGAGACAGGGAATAGCGAAGCTCGCACAAATCATGAAGTCCCACTTTCCTGATGCTACATTCACGATCACAGACGCACCGAATGCTTTCACCAAATTGTTCGAAGATAATCAGCCGTACTTTGAGGCCCGCTTCAAACCTATTTCTGCATCTTCAGGAGAAGTGGATTTTAAAACCCTGAAAAAAGCTCTAGCTGGCATAAACAACAATAACTGGCAATTCGGCCCCGGCTTCCAGGAGGAAGAAAATATTGACATGTCTTTCAAGGAAAAGGTGCTGGAAGCTTACCACATCGATGCTGAAGATGTCAGGTCGGAACTTAAAAGGGTTTTCGGTCCTTACAGGATCAGGCAAGGAAATGAAGACCAGGGGGAGTCGCTGCAACTAAGCGGACCGGAAGCTGATTTCACCACTTTGCTTGCCAAGTCGGTGATCAATAAGCAACATTCATCTTACCCACTTACTGCTTTGGTCGATTACGAACTTGTCGGACATCCCAAAAACGTTACTGCTGACAGGGCCGGCCCTTACCGATCAATCCTGTTTGCACAGCAAAATCATGATGACATTGATAAGCTCAGCGACTCCATTACTCAAATCGCATTACGTTCAAACTGTTCTGTTGCGTTCACGGGAAAGTATTATAGCAGTAAGGCCACTGTTAAAGATCTGGCAGTCATTTTCTTCATTTCTATCCTGCTGCTCTACTTTATTCTCGCCATGCAGTTTGAAAGCATCACTTATCCGCTTATTGTGCTGCTGACCATGCCGATTGGGTTGTCTGCAGCATTGCTGCTATTGTGGATCTCAGGCGGCACGCTGGACATCATGGCTGCGGTGGGCTTTGTGGTCGTACTGGGAATCATTGTCGACGATCCGATACTGAAAGTCGAAACGATCAACCGGCTGAGGAGGCAATTTCAGGAGTCAAATGGTTCAGAAAGTGTCGAACAACTGGAAAATCTATTACATCAAGCAGGTGAAATCTGTCTGAAACCATTGTTAATGACCTCACTGAGTACCAGCCTCGCGCTGATACCCGTCCTGTTAACGCCGGGAATAGGCAGCGACCTTCAACGACCGATGGTCTATGTGGTCATCGGGGGATTAACAATGGGGACATTCCTGGCCGTATGGTTTGTTCCTCTGTCCTATTTCTTTCTTACTACCAAATTCAAAATGTCAAAATAAAGATGAGGTACTTTTTGTTTATCTTATTACTTATTCCTGTCCTTGGCCATAGCCAGGAAAAGAAGGTCTATTCGCTGTCCGAGATGATCGCTTTGGCCATCCATAATTCTGCATCGGCCAAGCTTGCCAACAGTACCCGTCAAACCATAGCATGGTCATTCGAAAACTACAAGGCAACACTCAAGCCGCAAGTGGTAATCACCGGTAGTCTTGCGAATTATACTAAGGAATATTCCAAAATATCGCAGGATGATGGCTCATTCCGCTTTATTCCGATCAAACAAAATTACTCCAACCTGGGTGCTATTTTAAGTCAGAGTATTCTCGCTACTGGAGGTGACTTATCGCTGACCACCAATATGTCCAGATTCGATGACTTCGGGAATCGCTATAAGCAATACAGCGGAAGCCTCTATAACTTGGTCATTAACCAGCCGTTGTTTGCTTACAATCGGTTCAAATGGCAAAAACAGATCGAACCCTTGAAAATGCAGGAAGGAGAAAAAGCGTTCGTTCAAGAGATGGAAAGTCTGTCTGACAACATCGTAACTTATTTTTTTGATGCTATTGAAGCATCGGTGAATAAAAAGCTAGCCATTAAAAACCTGCAAAATATTCAGCACCTGTACACTATTGAAGATCGGAGAATCAGTCTTGGTACGACAACCAAGGACAAGATTTTGCAGTTAAAACTGAAAATACTGAATTCACAGCAGGACCTACAAAAATCGAATGTCGACTTTAAATCTGCTGTATACAAATTAAAAGCTTATGCCGGTATCAAAGACACCAGTCTGGCTGACCTGCTGATTCCGGAAAATCTCCCGGCAATGCAATTATCCGTTGACCAAGCTATTGCGGCTGCTAAAAAAACAGGAAGGAATTTATTGCCTTTAAAAGACGCATGCTGGAAGCCAAAAGCAATTTGGAAAGCGCTAACCGGGAGCGTTATTCGATGACTTTGAGCGCCGTAGCAGGTGTAAATGGATCTGATGATAACATATATGGTGTTTATAATCTCGTCGAGAGGCCAGCAACAGCTTTCGTTAAATCTAAGTATTCCTATCGTCGATTGGGGACGGAACCGGGGAAAGAGAAGCTTGGCTTTATCCAATTTAAAAACAGAGCAGTACAATATTGAGCTCGAGCAAATCGCGATTGAAGAAGAGATCGTTAACCTGGTTCAAAACACAGAGCTCATCAGTGACAATATCAAAATCGCGCGACAGGCTGATACTATAGCCAGTGAACGGTATGATCTGGCTGAACAACAATTCCTTATCGGTCGTATCGGGCTGACCGAATTGAATATCGCCTTAACGGAAAAGGATGAAGCTAAGCGGGCGTTTATAAAAAATCTCCGGTTGTTTTGGGAATCATATTATCATATTCGGAGGCTGACGCTTTTCGACTTCGTTAACGGAACGAAAATATCCTACGACGTCTCTGATTAAGCTTAACGTCTATTAAAAGATGGTAGGCGACGAGTTTACCAGTATTTATTAAATGGTAAATAAAGCTGCACGATACGCAAAGCAATAGTGCGGCTTTTTGAGTATTTAAAAACGCTACATTTTTAAGGATTGCATTGCTTCAGCGGATAAAATAACAGGCTTTAGCTTTTCAACTTTATTTTTTTACTTCTTTGTTTTGCAGCTTTAAATCGCTTATTGAACAGCGTGCTGCAAAATCGAGTGAAAATGTGTATATTGAACGTTTGTTTACAATGCACACATTTTCTTTGGATCGTGAAATTTAAACCCATGTATTTTAAATTTCCACAATTTAATTATCCACATTAACACCCGCCCCAACAAATCATCGTAACAATATCGGTCGTTGTATATCCCTAAAGTTGGAGCGTTTTGTAACATTTAGTGTCATTTAATGGTATTTAGTCATCCATAATTACAACTATTTACGTGACACTGAAAAATGAGGAACAAAAGACAAATTGGGAACCAAAAAAGCAGCAGAATTACTTTATAATGGTATCTCGTTTTGTAACAAAACTGGAGAAATAAACATAACTAACCAGACTAAAACCTTTCCGGATTCTTTGACATGTTCATTTTGTTGGGATTATTTAAAACCGAGGCCGATTGATACCACATCAGAAACTAAACCAACATTTTGCTTATAGTGGCCATACCGTATTTCCAGGTCATGTAAACTTCCCCAGCCCAACACACCTTTAGGCGGAGCGATCCTGAAACCGACCCCAAAAAACTGGCTGTTGAATTTTGCATATTCATAATTGCTGGTAAAATAAGTCTGCGATGCGCTATTTTGCTCGAAAGGAGCAAAATATTTGGCAGCAGTTTGCGTATAATATCGGTAGAACGGTGAAATGGACAAAAAAGGTGACACTTTATAAGTTATCTCCAGGTTAGCCGTATTTGATTTACTGCCCCAGCTGTCAGTATAATACCGATAATAGGACCGTAGAATAATATTATCTCCCAGGAAATAGTTTGCCCTACTAAATCCGAAGGATTTACCCTGGTTGGAAAGTTTGACATTGTCTGAAAAAGGGTAGCAATTGGCGACTGATTCTTTACCTGCTCTGCAGCCCCTCGTTAATCATGCTTAATGGCAGTATCCTACGATCAGGTATAACAGGTCCGACAGGCGTACGATCTTATTTCTATCATTCATATTTCGATTTAGATGTCACCCTCAGGTGTTTGTTACATAAAACTAAGATAAAATTACTCTGGAAGAGACTGTTCAAATACATTTGGACGGTAAGGCACTGGCCAATTGAGCTGTGTGACCTGGCTGAAATAAATCTTATCTCGGCAATAAACGTAGCGCTATATCGGTTAAGAATAATGCCAATTTCTGTTCTGCATGGTAAGATGAGGCTGGCGGCGAATATGGATGAAGCAAGGCGAGTAGTGTAATAGGTTAAATGTTTTGCCCACAAAAAAACCGCTTTATAATAAATGAAAGTCGGTTTTTGACAACTTTTCAGTTTAATAGAAAATCTACTTTTAGCCTGACCATTTTGTTGCCTTTTATTTATTGATCAATGAGAAAAATAAGTACGTTGTTTGTACTTGCTATCCTGTTAACAGTTGATAGCTATGCGCAGAAAGTTGATAAGAATATTAAGTCCGGACACCTGCCTGTTCCGGTTATCCCGGCTAAACTGCCGCCTGATAGTGTGTCGTTAGGCGATTCTAAATCTTTTCCGGAAGTGCAGCTGGGTATTCCTATCGCCAGGGGGCCTTTTGAACCTAACTGGACATCCATAGAAAAAAATTACCCCGGGGACCCTCAATGGCTCAGAGATGCAAAATTCGGTATCTGGGTGCATTTTGGCCCACAGGCATCCGGTGAAAGTGGTGACTGGTACGCACGCAAAATGTATGTGCAAGGTACCAGGGCTTATGATAATCACCTTAAAAAGTACGGTCACCCCTCAGCGTACGGGTACAAGGAGGTGCTGAGAGATTGGAACCCTAAGCAACTGAACCCGGCGAAGCTCGCCAGGATTTACCAGGATGCCGGCGCGCGTTTCCTGATGATTCAGGGTGTTCACCACGATAATTTCGATCTTTGGGACTCGCAATATCAACCCTGGAATTCGGTAAACATAGGGCCCAAACGCGACATTATTGGTGAGTGGGCAAAAGCCGCAAGGGCCGCCGGCATTAAATTCGGGGTGACCTTCCACCATGAATATACCTGGTGGTGGTGGCAAACCGCTTTCGGAAGTGATACCAGTGGAGTCAAAAAAGGAGTGCCTTATGACGGACACCTTACCCTGGCAGATGGCAAGGGTAAATGGTGGCAAGGCCTTGATCCAAGACTTTTATATGGTATCGACCTCCGGGAATACAAAGGTGTAGAGAGGGCTGCGAAATCCCCCTGGTCGCCGCCGCCTGCGGGTATCTTTTCAAGGCATCTGGCTTACGATAATGGTATGCGTCCAACTGGGCACTGCGCATGATGGATGTAGTGCAGCATTATGATCCGGATTTTATATATACCGATGGTACCGTTCAGGGACCGTTTACCGGTGAGGGCACAGGCACCGGGTATAAAGCTAATGCTATGCAAACGGTTATAGCTGATTTTTATAACCGCACTTTAGCCAGACGGGGTAAGGTAAACACGTTTAGCATTGTTAAGTTCAGGAATAAGACAAATGGTACCGTAACTACGGAGGGATTCGGGATTCCCCCAGATATAAAAACCGACCAGCCGTGGATAGCAGAAGCGCCGGTTGGCGACTGGTTTTACGCCCCTGGATTTACGTATGATTCATTTCAGATCAAGCAGAAAAATTGTGGGGGAATAAAAAAATGGTTGCTTTGCAGGCAGAAATAAAAACGTCCACACGTGTCAGCTGCATACGAAACCCTTGTCCGTCTTATCTTGCCCGAAGGGCTTTTGGAATACTTTGAACTTACTGATGTCCTTTCCTCTGAGAACGGCCAATTGAACATATACCTTGAGGAAAAGAATCTTCCGCCAGCAGGTTATGACAAGCAACAACTTGAGTCGAAAGGATTCTTACCGGAGACAGCTATCCAGGATTTTCCTATCCGGGGCCACAAAGTAGCTCTTTGCATTAAAAGGCGCAGATGGGAAGTAAAGGCGAGTGGGGAGATCATCACAAGAGATTTGGATTTGGTAAGAAAAGGGGCGCGAATGACAACGGAATTCGGCATTTTTTTAAAAGGAATATTTGGATAATCACCCGATCAGCAGCCATTTATTAGGCCGGTTATACCAGGTAGACGGCAAGCAGCTCGGGCAGCAATACAAAGACCACCTAAGTGATTTCCACAGCTGGGATCAAAAAGAGCATGCAGAGGACTGGATGCTGTTTGCAGATAACATAGGCCCTTATCTGAGTATAGATGAAACCGCGTTAAGCAACGGGGAGCTCTATACCATCGTGACTAACAAACAGGCCAAAGGGAACAAAAAAGCTATAGTGGCGATGATCAAAGGCACACAGTCTGAACAGATCATAGCTGCGCTGGAGAAAATACCCTTAAGGTCAAGGAAGTAACGATGGACATGGCGGCTAATATGATCAAAGCTATCCGCAGGTGTTTTAATTATGCTGTGCGTGTGGTAGATAGGTTCCATGTACAAAAGCTGGCTTATGATGCTGTACAGGAAGCAAGAATAAAGTATCGCTGGGAAGCTCTTGATGCGGAAAGTGAGCTGATTGAACAGGCCCGGAAAAACAAACAACCCTATCAGCCCGAAGTATTTAGTAATGGCGATACTTTAAAACAATTACTGGCCCGAAGCCGCTACTTATTGTTCAAACACCGGTCAAAATGGACACTATCTCAAAAAGAGCGGGCTGATCTGCTTTTTACCAGATATCCGGAATTACTTAAAGCTTATGATCTTGCCATCGGTTTAGGTAAGATATTTACAACCTGTAAAACCAAAGTGATAGCCTTTAAAAAACTGGCTATCTGGTATAATGATGTGGAAACGGCAAATATTGACGCTTTTAAAACTGTAGCCAGATCTGTTCATCAACATTATGAATCTATCTTAAACTTCTTCGACAACAGAAGTACAAACGCATCTGCAGAATCTTTCAATGCGAAGGTGAAAGCTTTCAGGGCAACTTTAAGAGGAGTCAGAGACACTTCCTTTTTTCTATTCAGACTCGCTAAAATCTATGCATGACTTTTACCCCCCCCCCCCCCCCCCCCCCCAACTTTTCGGTCTGATCCCTGATCCTTTATTTGCGAATTTTGAGTGGGTTTTAAAACAAAAAAGCCCCTAAATCATTGATTTAAGGGCTTTTGAAGCAATTTTACGCTGCTTTTGTACTCAGAGCGGGAATCGAACCCGCACTCCGTTTACGGGAACAGGATTTTAAGTCCTGCGTGTCTACCAGTTCCACCATCTGAGCAGGTGTCTAACCTTTTAAAAATAAAACCCTTCTTTTTATCAGGAAGGGCTTTGAGCGAAAGACGAGATTCGAACTCGCGACCCCGACCTTGGCAAGGTCGTGCTCTACCAACTGAGCTACTTTCGCATTGGTATTTTCCTCGCTTTGATCCGGCTTTCGTTAACCGGCTGCCTATCTCGTTTGCGGGAGTGCAAATATAGGTAGAAATGCATACTCTGCAAGGAAAAATTTAATTTTTTTGAAAATAGTTTATAACTCGCTGTTTTTCAAAATATCTGATATCAGCTCAGCTTCAAATCCGCGGCCCATGGCGTACTGCTGCAGCTTGTACCGGCGCTTCAGTTGGTTCTTCTCGTTTAGGGTAGCTTCTTTTTTGTAATAAGTGGGTCAAAGCAGTTAAATAATCGTCAGGGTCAATAGTAAGGAGAGCTTTTTTGATCAATATATCGGGCACTCGTTTAAGTTTAAGCCCTTGTTTAATTTTAATACGTCCCCACACTTTTTGGTTAAATTTACTTTTAGCATAGATCCGTGCAAAGCGTTCCTCGTTAAGGAAATTGCCCTCTATCAATTGGCTTATAATGCGTTCAACAGCATCAGGCCATAGTCCCCACTCGTAAAGTTTGTCGCGTACTTCCTGCTGGGCGCGCTCCTGGTAGGCACAAAAGTGTTCGGCTTTTGCAAGGGCAACTTTCTCGTCAGTAATTTTAATTGATTTGGTCTGATCCATTTAAAAACCAAAATTCGTTAAAAATTATTCTATTTGTTTTAATATCTCCAAATTAGCAGCATGCCAACTAACACGTACACCATAAGCGCTATAAAAAAGATCATCAAGGCAGATGGAAACATCGTTGAAGAATATACGATCAGTGCGCTTTTTACCGATAGCCGCAGGATCAACAACCCTGCCGAAGGCTTGTTTTTTGCCCTGAGCGGCAGACGCAATGGCCATGAGTTTGTTGCCGAAGCTTATGCAGGCGGTGTGCGCAATTTTGTGGTAGAACATGGACCGGAGTTTAACCTGCCTGGCGCAAACTTTTTGATTGTGCCAGATCCGCTGGCTGCCCTGCAAATGCTGGCAGCCTATCACCGCAGCCGTTTTAAGCTGGAGGTAATTGGTATTACGGGCAGTAACGGCAAAACTATTGTTAAGGAATGGCTTTACCAGCTGCTTTCGGCTGATAAAAATATTGTACGTAACCCTAAAAGTTATAATTCGCAAATTGGGGTGCCGCTATCCGTATGGCAAATCAACGACCGGAACGAACTGGGGATTTTTGAAGCGGGCATCTCTACCATAAATGAGATGAATAAGCTGGAAGCTATCATCAAGCCCGAAATAGGGGTACTCACGCATATAGGCCCTGCGCACGACGAGGGTTTTGAATCGCCCAAACAAAAGCTCCTGGAAAAACTTGGGCTATTTAAAAACAGCGGACTGTTGATCCATAATTACGATCAGCTAATCGGTTATGAAAAAGATATCGCGGCTAAAGAAACCTTTACCTGGAGTCGTAAGTTCCGTGAAGCTGATCTGTATGTTTTCAGCGAGACGGTGATCTCTAAAAATTATTATTTCCGTGCACGGTACCAAGGTAAAGAGATTGAGTGTCTTGTTCCTTTTACCGACCAGGCCTCGGTAGAAAATGCCATTACCTGTTGGGCTACTATGCTGGCTTTAGGCTACAGTGCTGTGGAGGCGGATAAGCGCATAGAGCGCCTCGCGCCGGTAAGTATGCGGTTGGAGTTAAAAAACGGCTTAAACAACTGTTCCGTTATTGATGATTCATACAATTCGGATCTGCAATCGCTGGAGATAGCGCTTAACTTTTTGTCGCAGCAAAATCAGCATCAAAAAAGACGCTGATCCTATCAGATATTTATCAATCGGGCCTGCAGCAAGATGTGCTGTACAAACAGGTGGCCGAATTGATCCGGGCCAAAAAGATTGATAAATTTGTTGGCGTAGGGGAGGCGCTGCTCGGCCACCAGCAATATTTTGACATAGCCCAACAATATTTTTATGCTGATACAGCCACTCTGCTGCAACAGTTAAAAGTGCTCAATTTTAAAGATGAAACCATCCTGATCAAAGGTTCGCGCAGTTTTGAGTTTGAGCAGGTGAGCCGCGCGTTGGCCCAAAAAGCGCATGAAACCGTAATGGAGATCAACCTGAACTCCTTACTAAACAACCTTAACTTTTATAAATCAAAGCTTAAGCCGGGCGTAAAAGTGATGGCTATGGTAAAGGCTTTTAGCTATGGCAGCGGCACTTTTGAGGTTGCCAATATGCTGCAATATAATAAGGTTGATTATTTGGCGGTTGCCTATATTGATGAGGGGGTAGCTTTACGGCAGGCGGGGATTAACCTGCCCATCAAAGTGCTTAACCCCGAAGCTTCGGCATTTGATAAGCTCACCGAATATAAGCTTGAGCCGGTAATTTACAGTTTTGGTTTATTAGATGATTTTGTGAGCTATGCTTCGGCACAAGGCATTGCCGGTTACCCGGTACACCTTAAAATTGACACCGGTATGCATCGCCTGGGTTTTGAAAATTACGAGATAGAAACCCTGTGCGATATGCTGGAGGTCAACCGTTACGTGCGGGTGCAATCGGTATTTTCGCACCTGGTAGCAAGCGAAAGTCCGGAACACGACGAGTTTACTAAAAAGCAGATAAGGCGCTTTGAAAAGGCTTTTAAAGAAATAGAGCGCACACTGGGTTATAAGGTGATCAAGCACATCTGCAATACAGCCGGCATTATCCGCTGGCCTTCGGCACACTATGATATGGTTAGATTGGGGATAGGATTGTATGGAATCGATCTCGTCGGTATCAGGGGCTGATGTGGGCTTGCAGCCTATAGCCAGTTTAAAAACCAGCGTTGCCCAGGTTAAAAAGATTGGAAAAGGAGACACAATCAGCTACGGGCGAAGCGGGAGCCTTGTTAAAGACGGGAAAATAGCTACTGTTCGTATTGGCTATGCCGATGGTTACCTGCGTGCCTTTGGCAAAGGCGTGGGTAAAATGCTGGTGAAAGGCACACTTGTGCCTACCGTGGGCAACATCACTATGGATATGTGCATGCTGGATGTGAGCGGCCTTGATGTGCATGAAGGCGATGAGGTGATCATCTTTGATGAGCATCAGCGCATTGAAGAACTGGCAAAGCAGATAGGTACCATCCCTTATGAAATATTAACCAATATTTCGCAAAGGGTAAAAAGAGTGTACTTTTACGAGTAGAAATCAGGGGCTTAAAATGAACAGGTTAGCGCGGGCATTATTCAGGTATTTTGTAAAAGGGATGTTGGTGGTTGTACCGGTAGGCGCAGCTATTTTCCTGATGTACTGGGCGGTGGCCAGCATTGATAAGGCGCTTAATCTGAGTGATCTTTGGGTTGATAAGACCGGGAAGCACATGTATATCCCGGGTTTGGGGATCCTGAATGTGGTAGTGGTTATCATGATCATGGGGGTGCTGGTTACCAATGTAATCACCGAACCAATTAAAGCCTGGTTTAAGCGGTGGTTTGCACGTTTGCCCATCTTCGCGTTCCTGTATTCTGTCGATAAAAGATTTGACAGAAGCCTTTGTTGGCGAAGAGAAAAAGTTCAACGAACCGGTACTGGTTGAGGTTAATGAGTTCGGTTTAAAAAAGATAGGTTTCCTGGTTCAGAAAGACCTGACAAAGATTGGCTTGCCCGGCGAGGTGGCTGTATACTTCCCGTATTCCTACTCGTTTGCAGGGCAGGTAATCATCATTGCTGCCGATAGGGTAAAACCGATGGATAAGAGTGCTGCCGATGTGATGAAGTTTGTGATATCTGGCGGCGTGAGCGGATTGGATTAGCTCTCTATAAATCTCCTCCGGTGTAGGGGCGATTTTCTTAAAGCCTTCCTTTCGGGTAGGGTAGGGTTGGGGTGGGGCTTGCGTGTTTCTACGGCAACACTTCCACCTGTTTTGAATCTGTCACCCTGGCTTTCTTGAAGCTTCTTACTGCCCAAAAAACAGCTATTAGCATTAAAATCGCACCCAAAATATACGGAGCACCCGGAAAATAGGTTGAAGTATCACGATGGGTAAACAAATGAAACACCGAACTCATTAACAGGGGGCCGATGATTACTGCTAAACTACTGATACTGGTCAATGAGCCCTGCAATTCGCCCTGCTCTTTAGCTGATACTGTACTGGTAATCATACCCTGAAGTGAAGGGCCCGAAATACCGCCAAGGCAATAAGGTACCATAAAAACATACATCATCCAACCCTGGTTGGCAAAAGCAATGAGGGTTAAGCCGATGGTGTAAAATAGTAAGCCGGCTACAATATTTTTCTCCTGCCCGAATTTAGGAATGGTAAACCTGATGAGCCCTCCCTGTATGGCTACCAGTACTATTCCAATAAAAAAGCCTAAAAAACCAATGCTTTTCAGCGACCAGTCAAACTTTTCGGTTACGTAAAAGGATAACACATATTCAACAGCTTTTTGGGCGATATAAACCAACGAGAATGCTCCGATCAATCCGGTTAAGGATTTATAGCGCGACAGGCTGCGTAATGAGCTAATGGGATTAGCCTTCTTCCATTCAAAGCGCCTGCGGTTTTTGATATTTAATGATTCGGGTAATACAAAATAGCCATACGCCGCATTCAGGAGTGCCAGACCGGCCGCCAACATAAAAGGGAACCGCACATTTAATGCACCCAAAAAGCTCCCGGTGCCTATACCAATAATAAATCCAAGCCCGGATGCTGCCCCAACCAAACCAAAATTTGCCGCCCGGTTTTTACCTGTACTGATATCGGCAATGTAAGCGGTTGCTGTGGTATTACTGGCGCCCGCAAAGCCTGCTATGGCACGGCCGATAAATAACCAGGCCACAGTAGGAGCAAAGGCCATAAAAATATAATCTATCCCAAAGCCAATAAGCGAACCTAATAATACAGGCCGGCGCCCGTACCTATCGCTCAGGTTACCCAATAGTGATGAAAACAGGAACTGCATGGAGGCGTACGTGAAAGTTAAATAGCCATTATATTGCGCAGCGGTGCTTACATCCATGTTGCCCAGTTTCTCGAGCAGCGAGGGCATTACCGGTATAATGATGCCTAAACCAAGTACATCAATAAAAAGCGTTACGAAAATAAATCCTAAGGCAGCGGTATGTTTTTTAGGTTTGGCGCTCATTAATAATGATAAAGGTTTAAGCAGGTCAAAAGTTTTATTTCAGGTTATATTACAGCTTTATCTTCAATCCATATTCATGTTTTAAGGTAAGCAATGCTTCGGCATTGCCTTTGGCATCATCAACCGGGTGATGTGTGTGCGATGTTTGGCGCAGGTGTTTAAAGTTTTGAAACATATCTTTTACTATGCCTTTGTACAGGCTGCCCAGGTTTTGCGAGCTGAAACCAAAAGGATTGTCGCCTGTGAAATGATGAAAATACCAGCAGATGAACATCCAGTCAAATCCATTATTATCACTGATGAAATGTGGTTTATCATGGCAAACCCGTTTTAACCACGCTGCGAAATCATTCATGACCTTTGCCGGATCATCAAAATTTAAAGTTTCCTCGCGGGTATGTCCGGATACAGCCAGCGCTTCTGGAATGTAATTTTCAGAAATGGGCTTCAACTGCCCGTAAAAAGTTTCTTTGAGGCCGTCTTGTACCAGCACCGCCCCAAACGAGATCATAGAATAATCGCCCGGAATTGGACCGTCGCTTTCTATATCTACCATAATGTAAGCCATTGTATTAATTATTATAGTTTGTATTTGCTTTAAATAAGCATGTTAATTATCTATAATATACAAAAAATAAATGATCAATGCAATGTTGCTAAGGCATCCACATCCTTTGCTGAGGTTTTCTTCACGTTTTTGAAATTACGGATAGCAAGCAACGCGCTTATCAACATCAGTATTGCACCTAAAATAAAGGGGGCTCCCGGAAAAAAGAAGGGCCTTTTATCGTTGGTGAAATAATAAAATAAAGTGGTCATTACCCAGGGGCCAAAAATGGCGCTCAGACTCATGAGGCTGGTTAGGCCACCCTGCAGTTCGCCCTGTTCATTGGCAGGTACCTGGTTGGTCATGATGCCCTGCAACGCCGGGCCTGCAATACCGCCAAGGGCATAAGGCACCATAAAGGCAAACATCATCCAACCCTGGGTTGCCACAGCAAACAGGATAAGGCCGATGCTATATAGCAGCAAGCCAACCCAAATGCAACGTTCCATGCCCAGTTTAGGTAAGATCAGGCGCATCAGGCCGCCCTGTACCAACGCTATCATCAGGCCTATAAAGGCAAGAGAATAACCAACGGTATCCTCGCCCCATTTAAATTTTTCGAAAGTAAAATATGTCCAAACGTTTTGTACGGCCTGCCCGGCAAAATATACCAGGAAAAGCGATAGGGCCAAACCCATAACCGACGGATATTTTTTAAGCTGCAGCAATGAGCCCAGCGGGTTTGCCCTTTTCATATCGAAGGGACGGCGATGGGCCTCATCCAGCGATTCGGGCAGGATGAAGAAGCCATAGAGGGCGTTCAAAAAGGCCAAACCTGCGGCAGCGAAAAATGGATATTGAACATCCATTTTACCTAACACACCGCCAATTGCCGGACCAATGATAAAGCCGAGACCAAAGGCAACGCCAATCATACCAAAGTTTTGGGCACGCTTTTCGGGAGTACTCACATCAGCTATATAGGCCGATGCTGTGGTGAAGCTGGCGCCGGTAATGCCTGCAATTGCCCGGCCTAAAAATAGCCACCATATGGATGGTGCAAAGGCAAGGAACAAATAATCAATGCCAAAACCCAGTAAGGAACAAAGCAAAACCGGGCGGCGGCCATACTTATCACTCAGGTTGCCTATCATTGGCGAAAAAAGGAACTGCATTACCGAATAGGCCAGCGTTAAAAAGCCGGCATACAAAGAAGCTTCGCTCAACCCGGCGTGGATCAATTTTTCAATCAGTTTGGGCAGTACAGGTATGATGATCCCTAAGCCTACCACATCAATCAGTAAAGTAACGAATATAAAGCCTAAAGCTCCCTGGGGTTTATTCTTGGCGGACTTATCCATGGCGCAAAATAAATTATTAACGTTAATAATTGTTAAAATAATTGTATTTATAATAATTTGTATTTAACTTGAACTATATAATTAGTTAAACCTATGAAACCACACAAATCAATGCTACTGTTGCCGGCACTCTTGGCTGTGCAAAGTTTTTTTGCACAAAGTAATCATCTTACATTATCTGATAGTTATCCATCGGCAACCGAAAAGGTTAAAATTACTTATGATCCGAAAGGTACGCCTGTTGCCGATAAAAAGGATATCAGCGCAGAGGTATACTACATTGATGGGAAGGATAACCCGGCAGCCGACATCGAATTAAAACCTAATGGCTCTTTACTTTCCGGCGATTTCACTATTCCTGCCACAGCGAAAGCTTTTTTTGTAAAGATTTTTAGTAACGGTGATATTGATAATAATAACGACAAAGGGTACATATACTTAGTTTATAAAGATAAAAAACCTGTTCAGGGTGCTTATGAAGCAAAAGCTTACATATTGGCCAGTGGGGTTGGCAGTAATTTTGCCAAAATAAAGATAGACTCCGAAGAAGGCCTGACTTTATATAAAAAAGAATATGATGCCTACCCGCAGGCCGAAAAACCATATCAGTTTAATTACTACTATATATTGGCCAAGAAAAAGATCCGGCTACTTCTGCCTTGTTAGAAGCCAAAGTTAAAGCGCTTGAAAAAAGCGCGGTAGAAAAAGATCTGATCCTGGCCGCTAACATACTGAACTGGCGTAACAAAAAAACTCTGCCGATTCATTGGGAGAGATTATCAAAGCTAAGTATCCTAACGGCGAATCAGTAAAAAACGAGGCGGAATTTGCCATGATGCGCGAGAAGGATGTGCACAAAAAAGATTCGCTTTATAAAGCATATATAGCCAAATTCCCGGCTATGGCTACTGATAAAGGTTCTCGAATAGATTATATACGAGGGCAACTGGCTACCGGCTTTTTGACTGATGGTAATACAGCTGCTTCTAATGCTTATGCAGCACAAGTCCAAAATAAATCAAGCATTGCAAACAGCTATAACAACATAGCTTATGGCTGGGCTCAACAAGATGAGCGCCTTGACGAGGCTGAAAAGCTGTCAAAACAATCATTGGAGATCGTTATTGAAAAAATGAAGCATCCTGAGGCTTCGCCGTTTATGTCGGTAAAGAGCATGCAAAAGCAAAACAAGGATGTATATAACATGTATGCTGATAGTTACGCATTCATTTTATATAAAGAGAAAAAATATAATGAGGCCCTTAAATATCAAAAAGAGGTTTATACAGACAACAAGGATAACGACCCTATCACCACCGAGCATTACGTACTTATTTTAAATGCCCTTGGCAAATATGCCGAATCAAAAGATGTAATTGAAGGCGCGTTTAAGGCAGCTAAAGTTTCCCCTGCTTTAACAGAAGAGTTAAAAAAGGCCTATGTAGGCTTAAAAGGCAATGAAGCAGGTTACGATCAATACCTGGCCGGTTTAACAGCTATTGCAAAAGACAAAAAAAGGGAAGAGGTGGCTAAGCAAATGACCAACGAGCCTGCTGCCAAATTTGCCCTTAAAGATTTTGCGGGAAAAACCGTTTCGCTGGCCGACTTAAAAGGCAAGATTGTTATAGTTGATTTTTGGGCTACCTGGTGCGGCCCTTGTAAAGCATCTTTTCCGGGAATGCAAATGGCTGTAAATAAATATAAGGATGATGAGGATGTGAAATTCCTGTTTATTGATACCTGGGAAAACGGCGATAATTATATTGATGGCGTAAAAAAATTCATTACCGATAATAATTACACTTTTAACGTGCTGGTAGATGAAAAAGGCAGCGATGGCAGGCAATCAAAAGTGGTTTCACAATTTGGAGTAACCGGTATTCCAACCAAGTTCATCATCGATAAAAACGGCAATACCCGCTTTAAGGTTGTGGGATTTGGTGGTTCGGCAGAAGGGTTGGTAGAAGAAGTGAGCACAATGATTGACATGGCAAAAGCGCCGGTTGCCGCGGAAGTTGCTGCTACGCCAAAACAAAACATGAAATAGCTGATTGCAAACCTAAAACTATATCAAACAAAAATGCCGCCCTCATGGAGCGGCATTTTTTTATTGTATTGCCTGTTAAAAGTTTGGCTTAAGCACGTATTTGTTATAGAAACGGGTGATGTGCTCAACAGCTTCTTCCGCGGTATCAACCACGCGATAAAGGTTCAGGTCGTCGGGATTGATATTGTGCTGATCGTTCAGCATTTTTTCTTCAACCCATTTAAACAGGCCTTTCCAGTACTCAACTCCAACAAAAATGATTGGGAAACGGGCAATTTTACCTGTTTGGATAAGGGTAATGGCCTCAAACGATTCATCCATAGTGCCAAAGCCGCCGGGTAAAATGATAAAACCCTGCGAATATTTCATGAACATAACCTTGCGGATAAAGAAGTAATCAAACTCCATGATCTTATCCCTGTCGATATATTTATTGTGGAACTGCTCAAATGGGAGTTCGATATTTAAACCTACCGATTTACCGCCGTTTTCATAGGCGCCCTTGTTGGCAGCTTCCATAATACCGGGCCCGCCGCCTGATATTACACCGTAACCATGCTCGGTAAGCAGGCGGGCGGTTTCTACCGCCAGTTGGTAGTATTTGTTATCGGTATGCGTACGCGCCGACCCGAAGATGGATACGCATGGGCCAATTTTGGCCAGTTTTTCAAAGCCGTCAACAAATTCGGCCATTATTTTAAAGATCTGCCAGGAGTCGGTAACCTTAATTTCCTGCCAGTTTTTGTTCTCGAAAGCTTGTCTTATTTTATCTTCTCCGGTCATATTCTTTTTTTAGTCCGGAAGTTGGCGAGTCCAAAAGTCCGGAAGTGTTTTTTTAGTCCGGAAGTCGGAACGTCCGAAAGTCCGGAAGTTTTTATTCTATATTAATTAATGCAAAGTACAAAGAAAATTGATTCCGGTTTATTTGTTGTTTTACTTTTTAATTACCCGATCTCCGGGTTTTCCGACTTACGGACTTCTCCAGCTTTCGAACTCGAAGTAACCCAAAGCCCAATAAATGTAATTAATCCGTTTACAATGATGAGTTCGTTACCAAAAACATATCCGCCTAAAATTGTTTTTGATTCGGCATTTAAAAAATAGCATATAGCAGGAGAGAGTATGCAAATGAAGGGTACCAGTTTATCCATTACCTGCCTGTGGCCTACAAACAGGCCAAATGAATAAAGGCCAAGCAGCGGCCCATAGGTATATGATGCCACGGTGAATATGGCGCTAACTACAGCATCATTATTAATGGCGTTAAATATAATGATGGTTAAAAACATCAACCCCGAAAAAGCAATGTGTACCCAATGACGCACGGCCACCATTTTTTTGCTATTCACATCCTTGCGCTTGTTAAACCCTAAAAAGTCTACACAAAAAGAGGTGGTGAGCGCTGTAAGTGCCGAATCGGTAGTGGCAAAGGTAGCAGCTGTTAAGCCCAGCATGAATATCATAGCAGGAACAAGCCCTAAATATTGCAGGGCGATAGTAGGGTACAGATAGTCGGTTTTAGTAACGTTGATGCCGTTTTTGGCAGCGTACATGTATAGCAAAGCGCCTACGCTCAGGAAGAATATGTTAATAATCACGAAAACGCCAACAAAGCTGAACATGTTTTTTTGCGCTTCTTTGATATTTTTAAGGCTGAGGTTTTTTTGCATCAGGTCCTGGTCAAGCCCGGTCATACCGATAGTGATAAACATGGCGCCTAAAAACTGTTTACCTAAATGCAGCTTGCTGCTCATGAAATCGTTAAAGAAGAATATTTTGGAATAGCTGCTGTTTTTGATGGTTTCGGCAGCTTCAAAAATGTTCATGTGCAGGCTTTGGCAAATAAAATATATCGACAGGAAAACAGATGTTACCAGGAAAAATGTTTGCAAGCTGTCCGTAATGATAATGGTTTTCAATCCTCCCTTAAAGGTGTACGACCAGATGAGCAGCAAACAAATAAGCACCGTAACCGCAAAGGGAATATGGTAGCTGTCGAAAATAAACTTCTGCAGTACGATAACCACCAGGTATAACCTGAATGCAGAGCCGATAACCCGGCTCACCAGGAATATAGCAGCAGCTGTTTTATAGCTCCAAACACCTAAAGCGCCTTCAATATAACTGTAAATGGATGTGAGTTTAAGTCGGTAATATAAGGGAAGTAATACCGTTGCTATGATGAAAAATCCCGCAGCGTTGCCCAGCACAAACTGGAAATAGGCAAAATCATCGGTGCCAACCTTACCGGGAACAGAGATAAAAGTAACCCCGCTCAATGCCGTACCAATCATCCCGAAGGCAACTAAATACCATTTGGAATTTCGGTTAGCTACAAAGAAGGTGTCGTTATCTGAAGATTTTTTTGATGTAAGCCACGAGATGATGAGCAATACCAAAAAATAACCGATGATGAATGACAATAATACTCCTGGCGACATAGGTGTTGTTTAAGTCCGGAAGTCGGAAAGTCCGGAAGTCCGAAAGATTTTTTATTTAGTCCGTAAGTTCGGTAAGTCCGAAAGTCCGGAGGATTTTTTGCAAAATACAAATACATTGTAAGATTTGCCAATCATAACTTCTCTGCTTTAAATTTTCTAAATCTAAACATCCAACTTTCGGACTTCCCCAACTTCCGGACTTTCCGACGCCCCCGACTTTCGGACTTCCGACTTAAAATCCCTACCTTCGCACAATGAATTTTTCGTCCAAATTACTGGAAAATGCTGTAGCCGAATTTGCCAAATTACCGGGTGTTGGTCAGAAGACTGCCCTGCGGTTGGTGCTGCATTTACTTAACCAGGATAAGCAGGATGTTGAGCGTTTTAGTACGGCGGTAACCAAGCTCCGCAACGAAATACAGTTTTGCCGGGTTTGCCATAATATATCAGATTTGCCTGTCTGCGAGATCTGCTCATCGCACCGCCGCGATCACAGCCTCATTTGCGTTGTTGAAGATACCCGCGATGTAATGGCCATTGAAAATACCAATCAGTTCAATGGCGTTTATCATGTGCTTGGTGGCTTAATATCGCCAATGGATGGTGTTGGACCGTCAGATTTGCAGGTGGATACGCTGGTTGAACGCCTTAAGCCAACTACCGATAACGAGGTTAAAGAAGTGGTTTTTGCCCTCAGCGCCACTATGGAAGGTGACACAACCTTGTTCTATCTTCATAAAAAATTAAAAAATTTCAATATTACCATCACAACTATAGCTCGTGGCATAGCTTTTGGTGGTGAATTAGAGTACGTAGATGAGATAACTTTGGGCCGTTCCATAGCTACCCGCGTTCCGTACGAAAATTCACTATCTAAATAGCATGAAACTATCTATAGTTGTTGTAAGCCATAATACCTGCAACCTGCTCAGGATTGCCCTGAATGCAGCGGTCAGGGCTGCTCAGGACCTTAGTCACGAGGTTTTTGTGGTCGACAATGCTTCGGCTGATAAGTCGATAGCCATGTTAAATACTGAATTTCCGGATGTAAAGATAATAGCCAACGATAAAAACGAGGGTATGGCCCGGGCATATAACCATGCACTTAAACTGGCTGCAGGCGAGTATGTTTTACTGGTCAATGCGGATACTATTACAGGCAAGAAGACCATAGAAAAGGCCCTTGAATTTATGGATCTGCATACCGATGCCGGCGGTTTAGGGGTACGTATGATAACTCCTGAAGGCAAATTTTTAAAAGAATCAAAACGCGGGTTCAACAAGCCCTGGGAAACCTTTTTCAAGCTAACCGGCCTGGCAAAACACTTTTCAAAATCAAGGCTTACCAGTCCGCAAAGTAAAGATTGGGTTGAAGAGTTTCAAACCTCCGAATCGGATATCATCAACGGTGCCTTTATGCTGCTGCGTAAAGAAGCACTTAACCAGGTAGGATTAATGGATGAGCGTTTTCATACCTATGGTTATGATATCGATTATTCATACCGGGTCAGGCTTGCCGGGTTTAAAAACTACTATTTCCCCAAAACATATATCATCAATTTTAACATACAAAACAAGGTTAAATTTAGCTGGGCACACATTAAAGAATATTATGGGGCGATGATTATCTTCGCGTCCAAATATTTATTTAAGGTGCCCGAACTTAAGGTGGAAGGCATCCCCCAGCTAATTCCTCCTTCGTATGAAGTTAAATGATAAGATCGTAATCATCACCGGCGCCTCGTCGGGCATCGGGAAATCACTTGCTTATGAATGTGCTAAACGCGGCGCCAATGTGGTACTGGCGGCAAGGCAATATGTTACCCTTTGCCAGCTTACCGAACAGCTTGAGCGGGAATATAAAATCAAAGCATTAGCTATACAGTGTGATGTAACCAATGAAGATGATTGCGCCCAGCTCATTAAACAAACCCTTATTACTTTTGGTAAAATTGATGTATTGATCAACAACGCAGGCATCACTATGCGTGCCCTGTTTAAGGATGTAAAAGTGGATGTGCTAAAACAGGTGATGGATGTTAATTTTTGGGGAATGGTTAACTGCATCAAATATGCCCTGCCCGAAATTACTAAAACCAAAGGCAGTATAGTAGGTGTATCATCTATAGCGGGGTATAAAGGTTTGCCCGGCCGTTCAGGTTACTCGGCATCAAAATTTGCCATGAACGGCTTTTTAGATTCATTAAGGATCGAAAATCTTAAAACAGGGGTACATGTATTAACAGCCTGCCCCGGCTTTACGGCATCAAACATACGTAACACCGCTTTGAACAGCGAAGGCAAACAACAAGGCGAGAGCACCCTTGAAGAACAAAAAATGATGAGCAGTGATGAGGTAGCCAAACATATTGTTGATGGCATTGAAAACCGGGTCCGCACATTAACCCTCACCGGTCAGGGCAAACTGACGGTAGCCCTGAGTAAATTTATACCGGCATTTTTAGATAAAATGGTTTATAAGCATTTTACCAAAGAACGGGACCCGCTTCTTCGTTAGTCATTCTTTCATTGGGTCATTGAGTCATTGCACTTACGCTGCAAAAAAATGACTTAATGACGCAATGACCTAATGAATGATATCATACGCACTTATCCTGCTCAAATCCAATACAATGCGACCTGTTTCGTCGCGCTCAAAGGCTGGTTTAAATTTAGCGTCCCATACAAAATCGTCGTATTGGTATGAAGTACGGGAATGGACGGTTTGCGAAAAAGTATCGTCGAAAGTTTTCAGGATTACCGAAAGGCCGGCTTGCCTGCGTTCAAGCTCCTCGGGTATGATATCTTTAATTGGGCTGTTTTCATCAAGCGGGTGAACTACTGTCCAGTTCAGGGTTAAGATACTAACGCGGGTTCGTTCCAGTTCGAGCTGGAAGAATTTACGTACGGTTTTGCCGTTTTCCTCGTCGTTATAGCTGAAAACTACTTCCATTTCCAGGTCGATGAGGATATTTCTGCGTTCGTTGGCCAGGCGAAACATCAAACCTTTACCGCCTTCGCGATAGGGCGCGATAAGCACATTGCGGCTATACATGATCTTGGCCGAGGGACGTGAAAAACGACCATAAAGTAAACCGGTTGCCAAAGCAAAAGCCAGCAGGCCCATCATTGATTCGAGCGCGGCGATGGTATTGGGAATCATACCCCTGGGACTGATATGGCCATAGCCTACGGTTGATATGGTTTGTGCCGAAAAAAGAAGGCGTCCATAAAGCGGTCGAAATCGGTATTGCCGCTTTTGCCGTCAAGCACATCAGGACCCAAGGAAAAATAAATAAACGCGAAAATAATGTTTACTATAAAATAGCAGCTAAAAACAATGAACCAAAACTTGCGCCAGCTCATGGTAATGAGCGAGTGGTAGTTGTTTGATGTAGTAAAAAACGGAAGGCCGGTACGTTTTACATTGATAGTGCCATCCTTATTTATAACAGGTTGGCTTTTTATAACAGGCTGGGTACCAAAACCAAGATCATCTTCGGGATTAATTTTCTCTTTATGTATGGCCATGGAGCTAATTACTGAATTATTGAGTTATTGAATTATCGATTTTTAGAAAATGTTACAGTTTGCTCTGATCTTCTACTAATTTAGTAGCTAAATCAATAATTCAGTAAATCAATAATTCAATAAATGTACTGTTCTGTTTGTTTTTATAAAAACTATTTACATATTTGTGCCAACAAGTAACAATGACAAAATTAAACAACAATTGGTGGTGGCTTAACGAGTAATCGTAAGGCAATTCCATGTTTGTTTAAAAGATATATTCAAAAGGGTTGCCATACGGCAACCCTTTTTTATGCTTCGCCCCCCGGCCCCCTAAAGGGGGAGTAACGGCAAAAGGGGGCAAAAACTTTAACAATAAACTCCCCCTTTAGGGGGCCGGGGGGCATATGAAACAGATATTAAATCATCTTTTTGAACACAAAACCTTTAGCAGGGAACAATCAAAAGGCATTTTGATCAATATTGCGCAGGGTAAGTACAACAACGCGCAAATGGCAGCTTTCATGACAGCTTATTGTATGCGAAGCATTACCGTTGAAGAACTGGAAGGCTTTCGCGATGCCATGCTGGAACTTTGTCTGCCCGTTAACCTGGAAACCGATGGCCTGATTGACCTTTGCGGTACCGGAGGCGATGGTAAGGATACTTTTAACATTTCAACGCTTGCTTCATTTGTTGTTGCGGGTGCGGGGTATAAGGTGGCCAAGCATGGTAACTATGGGGTATCATCGGGCTGCGGTTCATCAAATGTGATGGAGTACCTGGGTTACCAGTTTACCAACGATATTGATAAGCTGAAACGGAGTGCCGAGGAAGCTAATATCTGTTTTCTGCACGCGCCTTTGTTTCACCCGGCTATGAAAACCGTTGCGCCTATCCGCAGGGAATTGGGTGTTAAAACCTTCTTCAACATGCTGGGGCCCCTGGTTAATCCGGCGAAGCCCGATAATCAATTGGTAGGGGTGTTTAACCTGGAGCTTGCCCGGGTATACGCTTACCTTTACCAAAAATCAACTACAAAATATACTATCATAAACGCCCTGGAAGGCTATGACGAAATCTCATTAACCTGCGATTTTAAGACCTTTTCGGCAGATGGTGAAAAGATCAACAGTGTTGAAGACCTTGGATTTGAAAAGCTTGATCCTAAAGAAATCATCGGCGGCGATACTGTGACAGCTTCGGCTGCCATATTTAGTTCGGTGCTTAAAGGCGAAGGCACCCCAGCCCAAAATAACGTGGTACTGGCTAACGCCGCGCTGGCCATTAAAACCATCGGCCCTGAAAAAACTTTTGGTGATTGTTTTTATGAAGCCGAAGAAGCATTGTTAAGCAAAAAAGCGCTGAGGAGTTTTAATACTTTATTACAAAACTAAACCATGAAAATAAAGGTTTGCGGTTTAAAACATCCTGAAAATATTAAAGCGGTTGCCGCTTTACAGCCCGACTATGCAGGCTTTATTTTCTACGGCAAATCGCCACGCTATATGGCAAACCTGGCGGCAGGTGCGTTGCAAACCATACCCGCCTCTATCAAAAAAACGGGCGTTTTCGTAAATGAAAGCTCTGAAAATATTGATCGCCTGGTCACTGAATATGGTTTTAACGCGGTTCAGTTGCATGGTGATGAAAGTCCGGAATTTTGCGCTGCTTTTAAAGGTAGGGTAACTGTAATCAAAGCTTTTGGTATTAACGAAGATTTTGATTTTGAACAGTTAAAAGATTATGCCAACAATGTCGATCTTTTCCTGTTCGATACCAAAACAAAAGAATATGGAGGCTCGGGCAAAACTTTTGACTGGGCTATTCTTGATCAATATAAACTGGACATTCCCTTCTTTTTATCAGGAGGGGTAGGGCTTGAAAATATAAAAGAGGTTAAAAACATCACACATCCCCAATTTTATGGGGTTGACCTTAACAGCAGGTTTGAAAATGAGCCGGGCTTGAAGAATATCGAAAAATTAAAAGAGGCATTTAAAATCATCAAAAATAAAATACAACAGATGAAATACGGAGTTAACGAACAAGGTTATTATGGCGATTTTGGGGGAGCATATATCCCCGAAATGTTGTACCCTAACGTAGAGGAATTAAGGGAGCAATACCTCAATATCATAAATGACGATGATTTTAAAGCCGAGTTTGATGACCTGCTTAAAAACTACGTCGGCCGACCTTCTCCGTTATATCATGCCAAAAGATATTCGGAAAAATATGGCGCTAACATCTTCTTTAAACGCGAAGACCTGAACCATACCGGCTCGCATAAAATTAACAATGCCATTGGGCAGATCCTGTTAGCAAAACGCCTGGGCAAAAAGCGTATCATTGCCGAAACCGGCGCAGGTCAGCATGGCGTGGCTACCGCTACTGTATGCGCACTCATGAATATTGAATGCGTTGTTTACATGGGCGAAATTGACATGGTAAGGCAGGCGCCAAACGTGGCCCGTATGAAAATGCTGGGCGCTAAGGTTGTACCCGCCACATCGGGCAGTAAAACACTTAAAGACGCTACCAACGAAGCCCTGCGCGATTGGATAGGCAACCCGGTTGATACACATTATATCATTGGCTCTGTAGTTGGCCCGTATCCTTATCCGGATATTGTGGCCCGTTTTCAATCTATCATATCGCAGGAAACAAAGGCCCAGTTGCTTGAGCAAACCGGCAAGGAGTTACCGCAATATGTGATGGCTTGTGTAGGCGGGGGCAGCAACGCTATGGGGATGTTTTATCATTTTATAGAGGATGAGGCTGTGAAACTGGTTGCTGTTGAAGCGGCAGGTAAAGGCGTAAATAGTGGTGAATCTGCCGCTACAACAGCTTTGGGCGATGAAGGGGTGCTGCATGGCAGTCGCACCATATTGATGCAAACCGAAGACGGACAGGTGGTTGAGCCATATTCAATTTCGGCGGGACTGGATTATCCGGGTATAGGGCCGCAGCACGCACATTTGTTTAAAACCGGCCGCGGACAATATGTAAGTATTACCGATGAGGAGGCTTTGCAGGCAGGTTTACTTTGCTGTCAGCTGGAAGGGATTATCCCGGCCATTGAAACAGCCCATGCTTTGGCCCAGTTGGAGAAAATGAAGTTTGAAGCCAACGATAATGTGGTGATCTGCATTTCGGGCAGGGGAGATAAGGACCTGGATACGTATATTAATTATTTCGGGTACTAATTGGTTCATAGTTGATGGTCCATAGACCATAGCTGATCCGTGAAAAAATCAACAGTAAAAAACAAAACTATGGACTATGGTCTATAGTCCATGGACAAATAAAATACAATGAACCGTTTAAACAAACTTTTTGCATCAAAAAACAATAACCTGTTATCTATATACTTTACCGCCGGTTACCCAGCGCTGAACACTACAGTTGATATTGCTGAAGCCCTTGAGAAATCAGGTGCCGATTTCCTGGAGATCGGTTTTCCTTATTCTGATCCCGTCGCTGATGGCCCGACTATTCAGCATAGCTCAGAGGTAGCATTGGAAAATGGCATGAGCCTTAAAGTTTTGTTTGAAGAGCTTGCCGAACTGCGCAGCAGGGTAAGTATTCCTATTTTGCTTATGGGCTATTTTAATCCCATTGCACAATATGGTGTTGAACGGTTTTGTAAAAAGGCTGCCGAGGTAGGTGTTGACGGTATTATTGTACCCGATCTGCCGATCTATGAATATGAAAAAATGTACTCGTCATATTTTATCGATAACGGCCTGAGCAATATATTCCTGGTAACCCCGCAAACATCCGAAGAGCGCATCCGCAAAATTGATGAACTGAGCAACAGCTTTATCTACCTGCTGTCGTCATCAACAATAACCGGCTATAACCTGAAACTGAGTGATAGTGTAGAAGAATACTACAAACGCATTACCGCGATGAAGCTAAAGAATCCAACCATTATTGGTTTTGGGATTACTGATAGCAGCAGCTTTACCAAAGCATGTAATTATGCCAATGGGGCAATAATAGGCA
The DNA here is from genome assembly GCF_050632265.1 of Mucilaginibacter sp. P19. Taxonomy (NCBI): domain Bacteria; kingdom Pseudomonadati; phylum Bacteroidota; class Sphingobacteriia; order Sphingobacteriales; family Sphingobacteriaceae; genus Mucilaginibacter; species Mucilaginibacter sp. P19. The sequence continues at coordinate 4,565,658 of NZ_CP192586.1, read as the reverse complement.
GCAAATTTGTGAAGCTTTTAGGTGAGGAAGGTTATATGGATAACATTGAGGGGTTTGTGAAAGGGATAAGGCCGTAAAAAAATATACACCGGGCGATGAATATTAATGAATAAAACCGAATGTCATTTCGACGAGACCGGTTGTGGAAAATGTGTGAAGGGGGCAGGAGAAATCTTATACGCCTTGTTCTAAAACATGTGTACGGCTCTACAGGCGTAGGAGATTTCTCTTTCGCCCCAGCGCCGATGCCCAGCTGCTCAATCGAAATGACATTTTCTTTTAGTTAAAGATGTGTTCACATAGTAGTGCAATGCCCTGTAATATTTAAGGCTTTTCTACAAATACAACTCCAAATCACCTTTACCTTCACGAACAATATCAAAGTCGCCGGTAGTGCAATCAACTATGGTTGATGGGATGTTGTCGCCATAACCACCATCGATCACAATATCCACCAGGTCTTCATATTTTTCGTGGATCAGCTCCGGATCGGTTGAGTACTCGATAATATCGTCGTCGTCCCTTATAGATGTAGAAAGTATCGGATTACCCAACACACGCACAATTTCGCGGGCTATATTATTGTCGGGCACCCTGATACCAACCGTTTTTTTGTTGGAGCTGAGCATTTTGGGAACCATATGACTGGCATTGAATATGAATGTAAATGGCCCCGGCAACGCTTTCTTGAGCACGCGAAAAGTAGTATTGTCAATCGGTTTGATGTAATCAGAAATATGGCTCAGATCATAGCAAATGAATGAGAAGTTTGCTTTTTCGGGTTTGATGTTCCTGATCTTACAAATGGCCTCAATAGCGCGGTGGTTGGTGATATCGCAGCCTAAACCATAAATGGTATCGGTAGGGTATATGATGAGGCCGCCTTTTTTTAACACCTCAACCACCTGCTCAATAGCCTTTGGATTAGGGTTTTCGGGATATATTTTAATTAACATAAGTATAAAAACAAAGATACAGCTACTTGGTTTAAAAAGCGCTTGAAAATCAAGGTTATTGACATTTGGTAAAACTTGAAATTGATAACTGCCGTTTAGTTCTTTAGTAGTATTTCGAATTTTGAAACTCCTGGGCCTCTTCCAGGTAAAAATATCCTGTTATTAAATGATCGATATCATCAGCCTTTTCTGTCAATGCTTTTTTTAATTTAAGCTTTTGGGTTTCCTCGCCAGTAAAAAATATAGCATTTAATTCATCATCAATATGTTGTTTTAGCAGCTTGATGTAAAGCTGTTTTTGTTTTACTACATTATATTTTTTAAAATCCTTATTCTCTTCATGGTATTTGTATTTATAAACAGAATATTCAGCGTAGCCAAATATACGTGCTTGCTGATGGTCGAAATACGTACCTCCGCCGGCCAGCTGTTCATATATAAAATTTATATCCTGATACATTTTGATCAATTTCTCTCTTTGATCCGCATATTTTTCCTTCCCGGTTTTAAGCATCAGGAAATACGCGTATAAGAGATAATAATTGTCCATCCCATTCTCGCTGCCGTAGTTTATATAACTTGTATCGTTGGGACGGTTACTTAATGGCCCCTCGTTGTAGGTAGCATCCGGAGAAAGCGGTATCTTATTACCCAATTCGGAGTTGTAGTACAGAATTCTTTTTAGCTCTTTTTTTGAGTATTTGATCGTATCTGTTTTAACAGTGCTGATGTTTATAGTGTCGTTTATAGAGGGGGATGTATTGTCTGCTTTAACGATGTTTATCAATGAATTTACTTTTTTCCTCTTTTGAGGGTGAGTACATGCTGATATTAGTAAAATAACGAACAGAATTGAAAGGTGTTTCATAAGGCTTGGTTACTCGTTTTAAAATTAACCAATTGAAAGCAAAATCCATCTAAAAACAACAAAGCCATCCCGATTAAATCAGAATGGCTTTGCTATTTAAATTTTAACCTGTTTTGCTGTTTCAATAATGCCGTGTTGTTTGGATCCTTTAACAACAGCGGCATTTTAAAAGTTAAAACACAGCAACAGTATTAAAACAATTAAGCTTGTTTAGTAAACTGTATGTTGATCAACAATTTAATGTCTTCGCCAACTACAATTGAACCGGCTTCGGTTACACCGTCCCAGGTTAAACCGAAATCTTTACGGTTGATTTTACCGCTGATCTCGAAACCAGCTTTGGTATTGCCATAAAAGTCGGCAGCCGAACCACCAAATTCTACGTCGAGCGTTACCGGTTTGGTTTGATCTTTAATGGTCAGGTTACCTTTCAATTCATACTCTTCATCATCAGTTTTGGTAAATGAAGTTGATTTGAAAACAATCTGTGGATATTTTTCAGCGTCAAAAAATTCGGCCGATTTCAAGTGCTCGTCGCGTTGTGTCTGATTGGTGTCAATGCTGTTGATATCTAAAGAGAAATCAATTTCAGCATTTTCAAAATCATCATTATCAGTTAATAACTCACCGTTAAAGCTTTTGAAAAAACCACTCACGGTTGAAATAACCAGGTGTTTAACTTTAAATTGTACTTCTGAGTGCATAGGGTCAATAACCCATTTTGTTGCTGTTTCTGTTGCCATGATTTTTATTTCTTTTTTGTTGATACAAAGATAAGCACAAAAATAGATGTTTAAACATCTATTTTTACTTTTTGACTTTAAAACGACATTGAGTAAGTTTCTTAACCACAAATTTGCCCTATTGTTTAAATTATAAATCTATTTTTATCAAACTTAATAGCCGCTTCATATAAAATTAACTATCCATGAGAAAGCTCTTCGTTGTTTCGTTCTTTATCATATTCAGTATGCTTGCTTTGTGGACTGTCATCTGGCCACCCGCTGCATGGTCGTTCCTGTTCATTGGACCTATATATCTTATCGGTTTTTATGATATGGTGCAGCCTAAGCATAGCATTGTGCGCAATTACCCTGTATTTGGCCACCTGAGGTATTTGATGGAAGAGTTAAGACCCAAAATATACCAGTACTTTATTGAAAGCGATACCAACGGTACGCCTTTTAACCGTCAAAACAGGAGCGTAATTTACCAGCGAGCCAAAAAGGTTGATGACACCCGCCCCTTTGGTACCGAGCTTGATGTTTATGATAATGGCTACGAATGGCTTAACCATAGCATCGCCGCTATTGATCACCATAAATTAAATATGGATCCCCGTGTAAAGGTCGGCGGGGCATCCTGTACGCAGCCTTATATGGCCAGCGTATTTAATATTTCGGCCATGAGCTTTGGTTCGTTGAGTATGAACGCCATACTGGCCCTTAACGGCGGTGCAAAACTGGATAACTTTGCGCATAACACCGGCGAGGGCGGATTGAGTGATTACCACTTGCAACCGGGCGGCGATATCATTTGGCAAATAGGCACCGGCTATTTCAGTTGCCGCCATAAGGATGGTACTATCAACTACAATGCCTTTGCCGAACGCGCGGTGCTGCCACAAGTGAAAATGATCGAGATCAAGCTGTCGCAAGGAGCAAAGCCCGGTCATGGCGGGATATTGCCCGCTGCCAAAGTCACTCCTGAAATTGCACGGATCAGGCTGGTGGAGATGGGGGAGGATGTAGTATCGCCGCCATACCATACCGCGTTCACCAATCCATTGGAGCTGATGGTATTTATTCAAAAGCTTCGGGATCTTTCAGGCGGCAAGCCAATCGGATTTAAATTGTGTGTAGGTCATAAAAGCGAGTTTTTAGCTATTTGCAAGGCCATGGTTAAAACAGGCATTACTCCTGATTTTATTACTGTTGATGGAGGAGAAGGCGGCACCGGCGCTGCCCCGCTTGAGTTCAGTAACTCGGTAGGGATGCCGCTGCGCGAGGCTTTGGCTTTTGTTTATGATGCGCTGACCGGGTTCGATCTTAAAAAACATATCAAGCTTATAGCATCAGGCAAAGTAGCCACGGGTTTTGACCTGGTCAAAAATTTTGCCCTCGGCGCCGATATGTGCAACAGTGCCCGTGGCATGATGTTCGCCCTTGGCTGCATCCAGGCGCTGGAATGCAACACGAACACCTGTCCAACCGGTGTGGCTACACAGGATAAAAGCCTGATGAAAGGCCTGGTAGTGGATGATAAAAAAGTACGTGTGGCAAATTTTCACCGGCAAACGGTGAGCAGCGCCATTCAAATGATAGGTGCCGCGGGTTTAAGCAAACCGTGCGACCTGCACCGCATGTATATTTACCGTCGTGTTAACCACAGCCAGATCCTGACTTATGGCGAGTTGTTCCCTTACATCCCCAAAGGCAGTTTGTTAAACACACCTTATCCGGCATCGTTTGAGTTTGATATGGCCATCAGCAGCGAAAATACGTTTGTGCCTGATTATAGCGGGATTACAAATGTTGACTATAGCAATGTGAGTTCGTATTGAAGAAACTTGAGAGTTGGTGATAGTTAAAAATGGCGCGATTGCCGGTTCAAGCACGAATGCCTGAACCGGCGGGTTATATTGCGAAAGCCCCGCGCTTGAGAGGGAAATTCAAAACACTTAACGGATCTGTTAGCATAATTAATGTCCTACACTTACTACCCTTGTCACTTTCCATTGCCCGTCCTTATACTGCCAAATGTGTACGAATTTCATTAGGCCGATTACCGGTTGGCCGTTTTCGGTATGTGTGAAACGATGCGTACCCATTTCAATAGCGCCAAAACCGGGCATGGGGTAAACCTCAAGCGTTTCTTTAAGCAGGTCGCGGCGCAGGTCGGCGGCTTGTTTGTTTTCAAAAATTCCTTTAAAGCCGGCCATGGTGCCGTCATAGTCGGTTAAGCCCTTACCGTCATTATAAAATTCAACATCGGGCGCAAACAGTGTTTTCATCACTTCTAAATTACGGCCGTTAAAGGCGTTGAACATTACACTATCCATGTGTGCGATGGTGTTAAATAACTGCTGGTCTTTTGGTTTAAAGGCCTTGGTTTGCGCGTTGGCAACCGAGGCAGACAGTATCGCAGTAAAGCCAATAATAAACAGGGTATAGGTTGATTTTTTCATGATATGATAGAGCGTCTAATAATTAATTCACATAAAATAATTAAATAATGTTAATAAACAGAATGTTAAGCTTTAGGCTTTGTGCATTTTGCTTTTAGCTTTATATAAATGTTAAATATATCATCATGACGCGCCACCATGACCGATAGTGACAATGATATAGACCATTTTCATGGTTAAAAAAACGTATGGTACTCCTGCAATTCATAATTAAGTAAAAATGCTCCCGATTAACATAATTTAACGGTTTATGCCCGGTGCCTGTGTAATATTTGGACTGCATTTTACGTAACTTTACTTATTAAATTAAGCGCAATGAAAAGGAATATCTTTATGATAGGCTTGATGCTTTTAGGCGGTTTGTTTAGTGGCGCCGTAAAGGCCCAGGAAACAGCATCGCTGGTTGCCGATCAAAATCCACGCTACATGGAAAGCCAGGCAAAATATATCAGGGTTGCCGATACCCTGAACAGCCTGCACGGGGTAACCATACAAAATACTTACAAAGCTTACGATTGGTATGAAGCCAAACTGGAACGCCGCCGTCAAAACCGCGCGTGGCGGCATGAGGAACGCATGAACGGATATTATGATTATTCACCGTCATGGGGCTTATATGGCGGCTACTCTTATTCGCCATTTTTAAACTATGGATGGGGCAATCGCTGGGGCGGCTATTATGGTGGCCGCTGGGGCGGCCGTACAAGCATCGGTATCGGTTTTGGCTGGTAACAAATTAAGCAACAATCAATCTAACACATCATAATTTATAATATACTACAAATGAAATTTAACAGGATTTTAACAGTTGCTGCAATAGCAGTTTCAGGGATTTTTATAGCCTCATGTTCAAGGCAGGTTACACGCGTTAGCACCGACCAAACTATTGATGTTAGCGGCAACTGGAATAACAGTGATGCACGAATGGCAGCCGATGAGCTTACCGGAAAAATTTTAGGTGCTAACTGGATAGATACTCACCTTAACGAGCACCAGGGTAAACGCCCGGTAGTTATAGTTGGCTTTGTACAAAATAAAAGCCACGAACATATTGATGCCGAAACATTCTTAACTGATATTGAAAGCTCATTCATCCAATCGCAAAAAGTACGTTTGGTGCAGGGCGGTAAAAAACGTGATGAGTTACGTGCCGAAAAGGCCGATCAGCAAACAAACGCTACGGTATCAAGCATGAAAAAATTTGGCCTGGAAAATGGTGCCGATTATATACTGCAGGGCTCAATCAATTCAATAGTTGATTCGCACAAACGCCAAAAAGTTGTTTACTACCAGGTAAATCTGGAGCTTACCAACATTCAAACAAATGAAGTGGTTTGGATAGGCGAAAAGAAAATTGCCAAATACGTTAAAAACTAAAGCTGGTAAACATCATTGCCCTGAACATGGTACGCCTGTGTTCGGGGCAGTTTGCATTTAATAATGATCAACTTACGTACGCATATTCTCCGGGTATTTTCTTTTATCGGGCTGATGCTTTTTTTATCGGCGTGTTCAACCTATAATCAAAGTGTTGCTCCTTATTACAAAAATGTATCGGCCGGTAACTATCCCCAGGCCGAGAAGGAGCTTGATAATAACAGCCTGATTCAAAAGCCCCGAAATAAGCTCCTGTACCTGATGGAGAAGGGGAGGATCTGCCATTTAAAAGGCGAGTACGAAAATAGCAACAACTACTTTAACCAGGCCGATCAGTTGCTTGATGAAGGTTTGACCAGCGCATCTGACGCCGCTGTTGGCGTTTTGCTTAATTCCGCATCGCAAAGGTATAAAGGAGAGGATTTTGAAAAGTTCATGATCCATTATTATAAGGCGCTCAATTATTTGTACCTGAATAAAACAGAGGATGCAATTGTTGAAGCCCGTCGTATTACTTTACAGGCTCAGGAACAGGGCGATAAGTATAACAATAAAGACAGCCGTTACTCAAACGACGCATTTTCGCTGACGTTGCAGGGGATGTTGTATGAAAGCAACAACGATGTAAACAATGCATTTATATCATACAGGAACGCGGCTGAGATCTACCTTAAAAGTCCTGATAAAACTTATTACGGTACCCCGATGCCCGTTGAACTGGAGGAGGACGTGATCCGCACGGCAAAGCTGAACGGTTTTACAACAGAAGCTGACCAGTTTGAAACAACCTTTGGCATTAAATATGAACCTGTAAAACCATCGGAAGGCGGTGAGCTGATATTTTTTGGGAGAACGGCCTTGCCCCGGTAAAAACGCAGGTCGACCTGTTTTTTAGCCTGATCCGTAACAGCAACGGCGACTTGTTTTTTACCGATGCTGCCGGAGGCCTGGTAATTCCCTTTAATTACGACGGTGACAGGAACAGGGTGAACACCAAGTCGGTTGAAAGCCTACGGGTTGCATTTCCTAAATATGTTGCGCAAACGCCATATTATTCAAGCGCAAGTATCTCGGTTAATAACCAGGATGCGTCATTGGTAAAAGCTGAAGATATTAATGAGCTGGCATTTAAAACTTTGCAGCAGCGTGCATTAAAAGAAATGAGCGGGATCCTGTCGCGCCTTGCTGTGAAGAAGATAGCCGAATATTCGATACGTGCAGCTGCCAAAAGTGATGGCAAAACCAACGGGTTATTGGAAGGGCTCGGTTATGGCATTCAGCTTTACAGCTTACTATCTGAAAAAGCAGATACCCGCAACTGGCAAAGCCTGCCGGCTTATATTTCTTATGCACGGATCCCTTTGCAAAAAGGAGATAACCAGGTGCATATTACCCTCAAAAATGCCCAGGGCGCCACTGAAACCAAAACCATTACTATACAAGGGAATGGCAGGTTGCAGTTTTATAATTATGCTACCTTGCGATAGCTTGCAACAATATTTGAGATTTTTATATAAATAAAAAAGCCATTTGCTGTTAAGGGCAGATGGCTAATTTATATTGATAGGGTTTAGGTTCGATATTTAAATACTTTTCTAAGTATTTTTCAAAAATAGCTTTAATATCATCTCCTTGAAATACCCCTTTATCAGTATATTTAAGTATTTCACGGTTCGCCTTCAAAAAAACTAAAATATCTACTGCAATTGCCAGCTCAGTAATCTTTCGGTGTATTGAACCATCAATAGTTTTCATCACATATTGAAAGCAGGTTTAAGCCAGTTGTTTTTCCGTTACCGAGACCAGGTTTACCAGTTCGTTCCCGGCAAGTTCAATAGCACCGTCATTCTGTATTTCGATGCAGTTTTCGAGATTGGTGTTGAGTTCGGCAGTGCGGGCTATACGATTGGCTATTTCTTCAGTGTTTTCCCGTCCGCGCCCAACCAGGCGACTTGCAATAGCTTCGGGACTCGCAGTTACTAGTATTACTATCAGATCGGGGTAGAGCCGCTGTGCAACGGGCAGGTATTCGCGCGATCCGTTAACCACCACATTAAAGCCTTTATTAAGCCAGTTGTTTATTTCCTGGCCTATGCCATAGTATTTATCGTGGCTGCCCCAGCTTAAAGCAAACATCCCGGCTTTGCTTCTTAATGCAAATTCCTCATTGGTTAAGCTAACGTGGTTCTCATTGCCAGAAAATGGCGGACGGGTAATATACCGGTGTGCAAATACCACATTTTCCGATCCGTTAATTTGCTTGCGGGCGTAATTCATCAAGGTGTCTTTGCCTGCTCCGGATGCGCCAATAACATAAAATAGCTTGCTCATGGTGGTTTTTTATGGATGAAAAGAGCGGATTGTTTGAACCGCTATATTTTGGATGGTAAAATTACCGATTGACGGCAGGTTGTTTATAGTCAATTTATTACAAGTGTTGTGGTGATGCCGAAATGATCGCTCGGGTACAAGCCGGTTTCTTCATCAGGCACGTTTAATACCACTGCCGAATCGATAAACCGCGGATAATTATCCGTATCAGGGAAAGGCAAAGTGAAAATCTGATCAACACATACCTGTTTGTTGGCTTTGTAATAGGCGTCTGTAAGGCTGTATCTCGGTTCTGTACCATTACCTTCGGTATAACAGTCAGCAGCTTTAGATAATTCCCGGAAAGCCATAACCGCTTCCGAATCGGGTGTAGCATTAAAGTCGCCGCAAACAATGTGGTATGGTTTTGGGGTTTCCTCAATAACAAAACCCGCAAGGGCTTCGGCCTGGGCTTTTCTTAGGCCTTTATGCTGGCCCAGGTGTGTAAGATGGGTAGTGGTAACAGTAACTGTTTTTCCCGATGGCAGGTTTACGTTTACCCGGAAAGCTTTGCGGTCGTTATCTTCGGCTACTACAGGTAAATCAAAACTCCCGGTTTCGGTAACCGGGTAAACTGATAATATGCCCAGGCCCGATGTACTGTTGACCATACTCCCTTCAAACCGTCTTTTTTTGATCGGCCGGGTAAAAAACAATAGTGCATATTTAATTCGGCAGCCAAAAATTTCAGGGTATCAGCATTTGCTTCTTCACTGTAAAAACATTCCTGGCAAGCTATAACATGAGGTTTTAATTGTTTAAGTTGTTTGGCAAGTATGCCCATGCGCACCCGATACTCACCATCACATTTCCATGTATTTATGGTGACAATTTTAACATTTTCCACTCAGGCAATATCAGCAATCTAAATTATACAATCAATATTCGGTAATTATTAGCTGATAACACCGGCCTGGCGATACTGACCAGGAGCCTGCCGGTTAACCCATGTAAAATTTACGGTATAAAAGTTTCAATTGAGCGTGGCAAGAGGCAAGGTGTTTTCGGCAAACAGGTTTATAAAACTATTAATTTCACATATAGCAATTTAAATTTAAACCAGTTCATTAGCTTTAGGCTTTGTGCGTTTTGCTTTTAGTTCGTGTTTAATTTTATCATAATAAAAAATTTGCGTTATGGATACTTCACTTTTTGAATCGGTTGATCAGTATATAGGTAATTTGTTTGAGGATGAAGACGCGGTGCTGAAAGGTACTTTGAAATCAATGGAGGATGCCGGTATTCCGGGCATCAATGTGTCGGCTAACCAGGGTAAGTTTTTACAGGTACTGGCCCATTTATGTGGTGCGAAAAAGATCCTGGAAATAGGTACGCTTGGCGGTTACAGTACCATTTGGCTGGCCCGCGCGCTGCCTGCCGATGGACAGCTCGTTACGCTTGAACTGGAACAGGCTTATGCTGATGTTGCCCGCCGGAATATCATCAACGCCGGTTTGGACCCTGTGGTTGAAATTAAAGTAGGCAAGGCAATGGAGAGCCTCGCAACCCTTGAGGCCGATGATGAAGGCCCGTTTGATATGATCTTTATTGATGCCGATAAGCTACCTTATACCGAATATTTTGAATGGGCGCTTAAACTTTCCAGGCCCGGTACCCTTATTGTTGCAGATAATGTAATCCGCGAAGGTAGAGTACTTGATGATAACTGTGATGATGAGCGCGTTAGCGGGGTGCAGCGTTTTAATAAAGCGCTTGCCGCCAACCAACAGGTAACAGCCACCATTATCCAAACAGTAGGAACCAAGGAGCATGATGGCATGGCTATAGCTGTTGTGAAGTAATTTAATACCACGTTGGCGGGCTGTTTCGGTAAACGGAGTGCTTTACAAACCGTTGGCTCCTTTGCTACAGCTGTGTTTGCACGTACAGAATGTGGTGCATATTTATTTTACATTTTAAAACAAAGCAAGTGAAAGCGCATTAACCTCTAACCTCTAACCTCTAACCTCTAACCTCTAACCTCTAACCTCTAACCTCTAACCTCTAACCTCTAACCTCTAACCTAAATTTTCATTTTTTTTTGAAAGTTTAAAAACTTGTTTATATTTGTGCATGGAATTGGCAGAGGCAAAGTTAAAGTTCATTGAGGCCTGGGGTAAGCTGGGGTCGGAGTGGGGGATTAACCGTACCATGGCCCAGGTACATGCTTTGCTGATGATCTCGCCAGAAGCTTTGACCACTGAAGAAGTGATGGCCGAATTAAGCATATCACGCGGTAATGCCAATATGACCCTGCGCGACCTCATTGATTGGGGTTTGGTTGAAAAGCGGCATAAAACCGGCGAGCGTAAGGAGTTTTTTACGCCGAAAAAGATGTATGGACTATAGCCCGCTGTGTTGCCGAAGAACGTAAAAAGCGCGAGCTTACACCAATCATTAAAATACTTGATCAACTGGCTGAGGTGGATGGCGATACAAAAGATCCGGCTTATAAAACATTTAAAACCACGGTTACTGATATAAATAAGCTGGCTAATAACGTGAACAAAACACTTGATACCATGCTCAAGGCCGAAGAGAACTGGTTTTTTGGTTCGATATTGAAAGTGTTTAAATAAATTTTTTTACAAAAAAATTTTCAATTTTTACTGAAAATTCTAAATAATTAATAATAACTAAATCTTTGTATCATGAACTACTTTATTTTAACCTATGTCATTTACCTGTTGGCAAGCATAGCATTAACAGTATGGGTTGCCAAAGTGCTGTTTAAAAACGGGCGTATATTTTTAGTGGATATTTTTCACGGCAATAGTGAACTTGCCGATTCTGTGAACAAGCTGCTTGTAGTAGGCTTTTACCTGGTAAATATAGGCTATATGAGCCTGGCCTTAAAGGAGTATGGCAGTATTGCAAATATGCAGGTAGTGGTTGAAGTACTGAGTTATAAAGTGGGCTGGATAATTTTAATATTGGGCGGTATGCATTTCCTAAACCTTGTCATTTTCTTTAAGCTGCGTAATCGTGCTAAACGGGAAAATGCATTTACTATAAATGCTTAGTTTTTAGTTTTGTTTTGATTTGACGGGGTAGGCCAATATTTGCCTGCTCCGTTTTTTTTGCGGGGACATGTCCAGTATATCAGGCAGCATTTCTTAATTGTCTGTTTATACTATTCAGCAAAACATCAATATCAAAGGGTTTGGCTATAAAATCATCAGGCGAACCGGCTTGGCTGAGCATACCCGGATTATGGCTTGCCGAAATTAATATAACAGGGATGTTTTTGGTTTCCTGTTGGTTTTTAAGGGTCTTGCAAAGTTCACGGCCATCTAAATTGCCGAGCATAATGTCAAGCAAAATCAAATCGGGTTCATGTTGCTTTATCCGGTCAAACAAATTTTTGCCTTCAGTTAAGGTATCAACCTCGTAGCCTGAATCTTCCAGTATATATTTTATGATTTCTAAAATATCTTTGTCGTCGTCCACCGCTAATATCCGTCGCATAGGTAATCTGTTAAAAAAATGTATCAGCAAAAAAGTCAATGGCGATATGGCTTTATACAATATCAGGAAAATTACAGCAATTTTTATACCAAGTATTATGCTTAACTATCTTAATCCAAATTTGTAGTTTATACGGCTTTATATGGGAATACTCTGTAATTCTGTATTTATAACATATACAACGATTATATTTTTGTATACAAATAAGGTCGGGGCTTTAAAATAACAGTATAAGAGGAGTGCAAACGCAGATTATCTGCATTTACTGGTAATAACAGGGTATCAATACACCGAAGAAATTGATTAATTGAAAATTATTTGATGAAAACGTGAGCCGATTTTTTGCACTTTGCGCAAAAATATTTCCTAACTGGTATAAAAAACAGGACGTTTTTCAAAAACCAACTCCTTCGCATCTGGAAGTGGTAAGGGGCTCCGCATTTTGAACAATAATATCTTTTCTTTGACTTGGCTTCGTTTTCTTCCACAAACTTAAAATAACAGGCAGCCAAAATACAATATCTATATTATGGTGAAGAAGAAAAGGAAGGAAAAGTACTTTTAAGTAAGTGTTGATTTCTTTTTATGAAATAAATTATCGTAATACGTATCTCTTGCGTTGGCATTTGAAGCACATGTACCTCTTTAAAGGGAGAAAAAACAAAACTTTTTTCACAAAAAAGCCTCTGGGCACACGGTTATCAAGCTCTGATTTACACCTTGGGCATACCGGTGCCTTTTTTACTTCTGTTTTCTCGTGTTGATTTATTGATAGTACCATAATACAATCAGGGGCTTATTGTATTTAATTAATTATTTTGCTTTAACCTATAAAACAAAGTTAAAATAATTACCAATATTTCAATCATGCTCTTTAAGTATTGATAATTAGTCAATTTATACCTTGAAAATATGCTGTATTTGTAATGTTGAATGCTTTAAAGCGCTTTCTTTGCTTTTTTTATAATTATTATCCCGGTTTAGCAGAAGAAAAAAATGAAATAAAGGTTAAATGGATAGTGCAAGAGGGAGGTAAATTGACCGCTGAGGTTGAGATTACGTTTTTAAAGCAGGTTATTAACCTTTTCAACAAGTTCGGTCAAATCAAATGGTTTGTTGATTATTGCGTCGCACCCGTAGCCGATGAGCTCATTTTCATTGTTCACATAGGCCGAGAATATAATAACAGGAGTATTGCCAAATTTAGGATGTACTTTTATGTTTCGGCAAATTTCGCCGCCATTGGTACCCGCTACCCGGTAATCAAGTATAACAAGGTCCGGTTCAAAACTCTCAATTAACGGAAGCACATCGGTGCTTATTGATGTACTTTTAACTTCAAATTGTTCATAAGTAAGGGTTTCATGCACAATATCAAGTATGTCTTGATTGTCGTCTAATACTAAAATACGCTTTACCATAATAAAAGTTAAAGAAATAAATGCCGAAAAGGTATTAAAGTATGTGTTAAAATTACAGTATCCTGTAAAATAGCGGTTTGGGTTAATCTTAATCGGATAAAACTTTAACGCAAAATTAAAACTATTTTTTATAAAATTAATAAAACAATGCTATAAATAGCAACATGTTGTATGTTAGTTACACAAACTGCTTGTTTTTCAAGTACAAATGACAAAATTAAAAGGCTTATTGATTATTGAGGCCGGGTTATCAAAGCTTTTACCATATAAAAACCCTAAACTCAAATTTTGTTATTACTTTAGTTGGCATCAGCAGGTGCCCTATACTGAGGTTGCACGCCCGCTGGCCACACATAACCTATAACTTAATGGTACTGTTAACTATCTTTTTTTGTATTGTTTTACTGGTTTTGCTGGTGAGCCTGGTAAAAATAAACCCTTTTATTGCCTTTCTCATTGTTTCGATAATTGCAGGTTTGTTATTAGGCATACCCATTAATAAGGTAACCGCTTCCGTTCAAAAAGGCATGGGTGATATTTTAGGTCAGCTGCTCATCATTATTTGCCTGGGCGCTATGCTTGGAAAGCTGGTTGCTGTGAGCGGGGCCGCGCAAAAAATAGCGAGTGTACTTGTTGCCGCCGTAGGCGAAAAATATATTCAATGGGCGCTGGTTGCAGCTGGGTTTATTATAGGCATTCCGCTGTTTTATGGTATTGGCTTCGTGCTGATGGTACCGCTTATATTCTCGGTGGTTTACAAGTATAAACTGCCGGCTGTGTATATAGGCTTACCCATGCTGGCTTCGCTGTCGGTAACGCATGGTTTTTTGCCCCCGCACCCGTCGCCATCGGCATTAGTGGCTTTATTTCACGCTAATATGGCAACTACCTTTATTTACGGACTTATGATAGCTATTCCGGCTATTATACTGGCGGGGCCGGTGTTTGCACAATTTCTTAAAAAAATCCCGTCGGAGCCGCTGGCTACTTTCAGGGCTGAAGAGTTACCTGCCGAAAAGCTGCCCGGCGCGTTCAATAGCTTTTTTACGGCTTTATTGCCGGTTTTGCTTTTAATGCTTACCGCATTTTTTCCATACCTTAACATACAGGATCCGGGTGTAGCAAAGTTTATCACATTTCTTGGCGATCCTTCAATTGTTATGCTGATAGCGCTTATGGTTGCCACTTATACTTTAGGTATAAAACAAGGTAAAAGCATGGGCCAGCTTGCGGGCAATTTTACCGATGCCGTGAAGGATGTGGCCTTGATATTATTGATCATAGCAGGATCGGGCGCCTTTAAAGAGGTTTTAACCGCCAGCGGTGTAAGCGGCCAGATAGCATCGCAACTGCAATCGTTCAATTTGCCGCCGTTGTTATTAGGCTGGGTGATAGCCGCTATTATCCGCGTTAGTTTGGGCTCGGCAACAGTTGCCGGACTAACAGCTGCAGGCATTGTTGCGCCGCTGGTTTTGCAAAATCATATTAATCCCAATTTAATGGTATTATCTATCGGGGCCGGGAGCCTGGCATTTTCGCACGTAAACGACTCGGGTTTTTGGTTGTATAAAGAGTATTTTAATTTAAGTATTAAGGATACTATAAAATCATGGTCATTAATGGAAACGCTTGTTTCTGTTATAGGGCTTGTGGGGGTAACCGTTATTAATCTGTTTATTAAATAAAAATATGCTTGTTATCAAAAAACTATCGGCAAGTTTAGCTCTGTTAATTTTTATGCTGATTACCGGCAATTGTGTATTAGCGCAGCCGGTTACTGCTCCGGGCAGCTATTATACCTCGTTTGATGGTGTTAAAATCCATTATGAAGCGAAAGGCGATGGCTTCCCGGTGATACTGGTACATGGTTTTTCGGGCACGGGCGAAGGCTGGAAAAAAGGAAAGCTTTATAATGATATGTTAACGGCTGGTTATAAGGTGATTATACTGGATCAGAGGGGCAACGGACGGTCGGACAAGCCCCACGATGATGCGGGTTATGCTAACGATGCCGAAGCTAAAGACATTATGGGCCTGGCTACAAGCCTGGGGCTGAAACGATATGATGTTGTTGGATACTCCCGCGGATCGATCATTACTTCGCGCGTGTTTGTGCTGGATAAACGGGTTCAAAAGGCGGTAATGGGTGGTATGGGCGATGCTTACACTAACCCCGAATGGCCGCGAAGGATTCATGCTTATAAGGCTTTAATGGGCGATACCAGCTTTCATGATGTTGATGGGATGATCAATTATATCCACAGTAACCCTTTTGATGAACTTGCTTTAGCCTATCAGCAAAAGTGGCAGCCATCAACCAGCAAACAGGAGTTAGCTAAGGTGAAAATCCCGGTACTGCTCATAGATGGGACCGAAGATCATGATAACGGCGACGAGGTTGCTCTTCATAAACTCATTCCCGGCTCAAAGCTGGTTCACGTTCCGGGCGATCATAACAGCGCCAGCCGCACTCCCGAATTTTCAAAAGCTGTAATAGCTTTCCTGAAATAAACATTGTCGGTTAACTTTTAATTGTTGAATTTTTGTGCCGCTATTTTCGATAATGGTCTATTATTTGCATGAGTGTTTATGTTAACACTTATAAATACATACCATTATGAAAAAGCTAATGATATATATGTGCTTTTTAATTGGCCTGATGCTATCCATCAGTATCACTGCCAATGCACAAACCACACAGAAAAAGGGAATAAGTAAACAAGGCAAAGGCGCAATCATAGGTGGAGCAGGCGGTGCAATTGCGGGTGGCCTTATTACGCATAGTGCGGGCGGCGCTTTAGTTGGCGGTGCGCTTGGTGCCGGTGGCGGTTATATTATCGGTAATGAAGCCCGCCGGCGCGAAGAGAAAAGGCAGCGTGCTGCCCGCATTGCCTGGCGCAGGGCACATCCCCATCACCATTATACCACAACCAAAACAACCGTAACAAAACAAACAACCTATCATTAATTTAAATGGTTGTTATAAAGGCCTGTAGGTTTCAATGCTTACAGGCCTTTTTTATTTCAATTAATTTAGCTAAATTGAAGCGATTGCCCTGTTTTCTCCGTTATTAAAATTATTAACAGCCAAACAGCAAGTCAATATTTTTCGTTTAAGGTACGATGGTAAAAGGGTTATGCGTAATAGTTTTATGTTTGATTCCGGCAATGTTGCTGGCACAGCAGCCGGTTGCAGATACCATCAGCATAAAAAAAGATTCAGTACCGCAACGGGATGTTATTGACATTGTACGTTCGCTTTTTAAAATACAACCCCGGCACCAGGCAACTCAACGGAAAAAGATCTACTTTTCTGTTTTTCCCACCTCAACAACCGATGGGCGGAGTGGCGGAAAAGCATTGTTTACTTCAACAACAGCTGGGTTTTATCTGGGGGATGAAGCTACTACTAATTTATCAAGCTTTACTTTTACCCCTTATTTTAATTTGAAAGGGAGGTACGGCTTGCCTATCCGGTCAAATATCTGGCTTAATAATAATGAGTGGAATATACAGGGTGATACCCGGCTGATGGTTTACCCTCAATATACCTGGGGCTTGGGTGGCAACCAGGGGCCAGCGGATAAGTTTTTGATAAATTATAATTATCTCCGCTTTTATCAAAGCGTGTTAAAGCAGATTAAGCCATACTTTTATGCCGGGTTAGGGTATAATTTGGATTACTATATGGATATTGAAAGCAACGGCGATCAAAACCTGCGTAAGTTTACCGGTTATAAATATGGTACTGCGGCCGATCAGGATGCGTTTTCATCGGGTGTAACGCTCAATTTATTATACGATTCGCGCAAAAACTCAATCAATCCACTACCCGGGGCTTATACCAACATAGTTTACCGGGTTAATGCCAAGGCCTTTGGAAGCCATACCGACTGGAGGTCACTGTATATCGATATGCGTAAATATGTGCAGTTAACCAACTCGGGGCCTAAAAACGTGCTGGCTTTCTGGGCCTATTACTGGACAACACTTACGCCCCGCACACCTTATCTTAACCTGCCAAGTCTTGGCTGGGAACCTTATCAGCGATCGGGCAGGGGATTTCCGCAAAGCCGTTACCGGGGCGACAGGCTGGTATATTTTGAAACTGAATACCGCCGCGATATCACCCGCAATGGTTTATTGGGCTTTGTAGTATTTGCTAACGTAAACTCCGTTACCGAGCCCGAGAACCATGCTTTTGTGTACTGGCACCCAGCAGCCGGCACAGGCCTGCGTTTTAAGTTCAATAAAAAAACAGGAACCAATATCAGCCTCGATTATGGCATGAGCAAAAACTTTTCATCAATAAGTCTTAATTTAGGCGAGGCGTTTTAGGGGAGTTCATAGTCGATGGTCCATAGACAATTGCCTGGACTTTGAAAAATCACTAAGATACAATAAATCCAATATCACCATCGACCATGGCCTATTGACCATGGACCAAATAAATATGACCAAACAAAAATATACAGTACTGATCCTCATATTGGGTTCGCTTACGGCACTTGGCCCTTTTTCTATCGATATGTACCTGCCGGGCTTTAAAGCCATAGCTAAGTACTTGCATACCAGTACCGATGAGGTAGCGCTGTCATTATCGAGCTATTTTATTGGCATCGCCGCCGGGCAATTACTTTATGGGCCTTTGCTCGACAGGTTTGGCCGTAAAAACCCATTATACTGGGGGCTTGGACTTTACATCGTGTCATCAATGGGATGTTTTTTCTCTTCATCGCTCGAAATGCTTATTGCACTGCGTTTTTTTCAGGCGGTGGGCAGCTGTGCGGCAAGTGTAGCCGCCATGGCCATGGTGCGTGATTTGTTCCCGATTGAGGATAATGCCAAAGTATTTTCGTTGCTGATCCTGGTACTCGGTGCTTCGCCTATGCTGGCCCCTACCGTAGGCAGTTATATTACCGCGGCTTTTGAATGGCAGGTCATTTTCCTGGTATTAACTATTATAGCGGTGCTCATATTGCTGTCCGTAATATTCTGGCTCCCCGAAAGCTATCAGCCCGATCCTGCTTATTCCTTAAAGCCAGGGCCGATTATAGGGCATTTTATAACAGTTTTAAAGGATGCGCAGTTTGTAACCTATGCCATAGGCGGCGCGTTCGCTTTCGCGGGTTTGTTTGCCTATGTTCTCGTCATCGCCCATTGTGTTTATTGAGGGCTTTAAAGTAAGCGAAAAACAGTTCGGCTGGATCTTTGCAGGGCTTTCGGTAGGGTTTATTGGTTCAAGTCAGCTAAACAGTGTGCTGATAAAAAAATACAAAAGCGAACAAATGATAGGCGCATCACTTATTTTAATGGTGATTATCTCCACATTTTTTTGGCGGGTTCATTAAATCATTGGTTCGGGATAGGTGGTACTATAGCGATGATATTTGGAGTGTTATGCTGCGTTGGCATTTGCGCGCCCAATACATCAGCATTATCCCTTGCTCCCTTCTCTAAAAATGCGGGCTCGGCTTCTGCAATATTGGGCGCATCGCAAATGGCGGTGGGGGCCTTGTCATCTATCGGTATCTCTATAATAAAACAACACAGCTCGCTGCCCATGGCGGCGGTTATGGCAGCCTCATCAATTTTGGCACTCCTGATTGTATTTATTGGCAAGCGGTTTATAAAAAACAAGGTTGAGGCAAGCACAGATGTTGTTGCGGCACATTGAACCTTGATTTTAGGATTACAGGATTAGCTTGATTTTAAATTACTTGTAAATTGCTGCCACAAGGCACAGCCTTGTGGCCTGCATGCAAAGAATTAACTGACTTAAAATTTGCTTGCCCGCAAAGCTGTAACCTTTGAGCCTTCGGGGCCGGTACTTTCAAAAACTATCTTAGTGTCGGTTAGTTCCGAAACGTAAAAAACGAAATTGCGGGTTTTGCCATCAGGGAGTTTCTCGGTTACATTCATGTTGCTGCCATTCAGCGTAAAAGAGCCGTGCGACAGGAACTTGCCGCCCCACACAATCAGGAATTTCATTTCGGGCGTAAACTGAATATAAGGTACGTTGGCATCCAGCTCGGCTTGTTTTACGGTATCGGGCGGGCTGGCATTTGGATGCTCGATTTTTATATATTTCCATTTGCCGGTAAGCGTCCTAACCGAAACTTCAGGTTTACATGATGCTATAAAAAGCACTACAACAGCAAACAATAAAAAGCCTTGTTTTATCATAACAGAAAAATGTTTGGATAAAACTATACAATTGCTTTTAAAATTGAAAGCGAAGGCTTAGTCTTTAGTCTAAAGTCATAAGTCTGAAATGCGGTGAGGAAAAAGAGATCTTTTGACTTCCGACTTAAGTCTATTGATTTTACACTATCTCTTCTTCAAACCTTTATTAGTGCGCTCTTCGGCTTGCTTCACTTCATCTTTTTCACTTAGTGGGCCTTCGGTTTTGATCTCTTTGGCTTTTTGTCCACCCGCTTTTGCCGGACTTATCCTGGTGCCTTCTTTTTTGATGTCTTTTGGGATACTCATAGCGGTAATGTTAAGTATGCATTAAACAATAGGATACTTATTTAACTATACCTGTTGTAAAATGTTTCCTGAAAAGCGTTATAAAATTTACTTTCTGTGTATCAATTAATTACATGTATCTGACGATGCCCTTAAAATATTTTTAAGATTTTTCGTAACAAAGCTTAATTGCAACTGTCTTAATGACACTATATAGCCAAGGTACTCTTCCAGGTAAGCTATAAGTGTTGTGAGGGCCCGCACCTTAAGGGTTCCGTTAAAAAAATCAAAAACAATCTTTAAAAAAATGGACAATCTAATTGTTAGTCTGTGGTGGGTTATACCCGTCATAGTGTTATTGCTGATGTACAAATTTGTTTTGCGCGTGTTTTGCGGCATGGTTATCGTTCCGGACGACCGTATTGGGTTGGTGATCAAAAAGTTTGCCCTTACAGGTAACAGCCGCCTGCCCGATGGTCGGATCATTGCCACCAAAGGCGAGGCTGGTATGCAGGGCCGTGGCCTTGCGCCGGGCTTATATTGGAAAATGTGGCCATGGCAGTATACTATTATCATGCAGCCCTTTACCATTATTGAGCAAAACAAGCTTGGCCTGGTAAAAGCAAAAGACGGTGCCTCGTTTGATACCGGCCGTGTGCTGGGTAAACCGGTTGATTGTGATAAGTTTCAGGATGCGGTAGCATTTTTGGATAATAATGGTCAAAAAGGCCCGCAGGCAGCTTTCCTTACACCGGGTAGTTATCGCATCAACACATTTTTGTTTGATATTGAGATGGTGCCTATCACCCAGATCCACGAAAACAAAGTAGGTATTATTACCACTTTGGATGGCGAGCCGCTGAACAAAGGCGAGATAGCCGGCGAATCGGTTGCAGGGCATAAAAACTACCAGGACCCAATCGCTTTTATCACCGCAGGCGGTCGCAAAGGTTTGCAGGAGGACGTGATCCTGGCGGGTACTTACTACCTTAACCCCTGGTTTGTGAGCGTTGAGCAGGTAGATATGATCTATATCCCTATCGGTTACGTAGGTGTTGTAAACTCCTTTGTGGGCCCGGAAGGCAAGGATACCAGTGGCGATAATTTCAAACATGGTAACATTGTTAAGCGTAACGAAAAAGGGGTTTGGGACGAACCGCTCGATCCCGGTAAGCACCCGGTAAACATCTATACCCATGCTGTTGAAATTGTACCCACAACCAACATCGTATTAAACTGGGCAGATAGCCGCACCGAGTCGCACGAACTGGATAAGAACCTGTGTACCATTACGGTAAGGTCAAGCGATGGTTTTACTTTTAACCTGGATGTGTCACAGATCATCCACGTGCCACGTAACGAAGCACCGAAAGTGATAGCAAGGTTTGGTAAAATGAAAAACCTGGTATCGCAGGTACTGGAGCCAACTATTGCCAACTACTTCCGTAACTCGGCCCAAAAAAGTGATGTGATCGGCTTCCTGGCCAACCGTATCCAAAGGCAAACTGATGCCCGTGAGCATATTGGTCGCGTACTGGAAACCTATAACGTAATTGGTGTGGATACCCTGATAGGTGACATAGTGCCTCCGGCAGCGCTGATGAAAACACTTACCGACCGTAAACTGGCCGAGGAGGAAAAGGTTACTTACGAGATACAGCGCCACGCGCAAATTGAACGTAAAGAATTTGAAAGCGCCCGTGCCGGTGCCGATATGCAGCCTGAGGTAGTAAAATCAACCCGCCAGGTTGAGATTAACACCCAGATGGCCGCTTCAAGGGTTGCCGCTTCAAAAGGTGAGGCAGAAGCTAAGACCATCAACGCCAAAGCCGATGCTGAGGTAAGGATCACGATAGCCAAAGCCGATGCCGAAGCAAAAACAGTGAACGCCAAAGCCGACGCTAACGCCACAGAGGTGAATGGTATGGCCGAAGGTGCCAAGATCAAAGCCATAGGTTTATCAGAAGCCGAGGTTACCAAACAAAAAACCGAAGCCATGGGTACCGAACAATACGCCATAGTGCGTGTGGCCGAAGCTTTGGCTGCTGCAGGTATTAGGTTGGTTCCTGAGATATTGGTAAGCGGCAAAGAGGGCGGTAGCGGCGGTATGATTGATGCCCTCATAGGTACCGAAATGCTCAAAAAACTGCAGATCGAAAACCAGGGCAAAGGCGGCAACACCACTAAAGGCGAATAATTGAATATCCCTTTGCATAAAAATTTGCGGGTTGGTTATGTAATCCCTTCAAATTATGCATCGTGGTTAAGGTTTGTGATGAGAGATTTTGAGGAAGAGTACAAAATAACTCAAAATCCTAAACCTTTTTATTGAAGAGATCAACGGTTGGAGGTTGGTAATTAAATGCCGCCTCCGGCCAAAGATAATACGTTCTTTATACCTAAACCTTTTTTATAGTGATCAGAGCTTGAAGATTAAAGATAGGTTGCTGTGATAGTATCCGGCTTTATGATTCAATCGCACTGATTTAATTGACGAGGCTTTTAACCTAAACCGATCAATGAACAAAGGCATCCCGCGAGGGGATGCCTTTGTGTTTTTACAAGTTAAAAAATCAACGAAATCAAAACCAATCAACGGTTAAAGGTCGCTTAGTTTAAACGTATCCTTAACCCGGATGCCTTTTTCTGTTTGCTGTAAAGTGCAGCATTCATTAACCGGGTCGTGCTCAAAGTATAGTATGTATTCTTTTTCAAGGGCCTCGTTTAAAAATAGTTTTTTTCAGTAAGCGTTTGAAGCGGGAACATATCATAAGCCATTATATAGGGGATAGGCAGGTGCCCGATTGATGGCAGCAGATCGGCCATATAGAGTACCTTTTTCCCCTTATAATTAATAAGCGGCAGCATCATTGATTCTGTGTGCCCGGATACAAAGCGGACCTCAAAATTTTTCATAAAGTTAATGCCGTCTTCGGTATCAACAAATTTTAGCTGGCCGCTTTCCTGTATAGGGATGATGTTTTCTCTGAAAAAGGAAGCTTTTTCCCGTTCGTTAGGGTTAACTGCCCAATCCCAATGTTTGGGATTACTCCAGTAGGTGGCGTTTTTAAAGGCAGGGAGCAGGTTTTCGCCCTCGCGTACAACGGCACCGCCCACATGGTCAAAGTGCAGGTGGGTTAAAAACACGTCGGTAATATCATTCCTGTGGAAACCAAGAGAAGCCAGCGAACTATCTAAACTTGCGTTGCCGTGAAGATAATAGTGGCTGAAAAACTTTTCGCTTTGCTTGTTTCCTATGCCGGTATCAACTAATACTAACCTGTTTTCATGTTCAACCAGCAGGCAGCGCATGGCCCAGGTGCAAAGGTTGTTTTCATCGGCGGGATTGGTTTTGTTCCAGATGGTTTTAGGAACAACGCCAAACATAGCGCCGCCATCTAATTTAAAAAAGCCTGTATCAATGGTGTGTAGTTTCATTTTAGTTCATGGTTTATAGTCCATAGTCCATAGTCGATGGTCCATAGATAATGGGCGTGACTTATAATGTGCTGATAGGGCTAAATTAGAATAATATTTTAAAGATAAGTTGTGGTTATAAAGTATGAAACTAAAAAGCCTCAAACCAAATGCAATGCATTTAATTTGAGGCTTTAAATATTTATTGTAGCTATAACTATCAACCATGGTCTATGGTCTATCGACCATGGGCCAGAATACTACAAGTGGATACACTCGCCGTAAGCTTCGGCAGCGGCTTCCATTACAGCTTCACTCATGGTTGGGTGAGGGTGTACCGATTTGATGATCTCATGGCCGGTAGCTTCCAGTTTGCGGGCAGTAACTACTTCGGCAATCATTTCGGTAACGTTGTAGCCAAGCATGTGAGCGCCTAAGAACTCGCCGTATTTGGCATCAAATATCACTTTTACAAAGCCATCTTTAGCGCCGGCAGCACTTGCCTTACCCGATGCCGAGAATGGGAATTTACCAACTTTAACTTCATATCCAGCCTCTTTAGCTGCTTTTTCGGTATAACCAACAGAAGCAACTTCTGGTGAGCAATAGGTACAGCCCGGAATGTTGTTGTAATCAAGCGGGTGAGGGTTTTGACCGGCAATTTTTTCAACGCAGATAATACCTTCGGCAGATGCTACGTGAGCCAGGGCCTGGCCTTTAACAATATCGCCAATGGCATAAACGCCTTCAACATTGGTACGATAGAAATCATCAACCAATACTTTGCCGCGATCGGTTTTAACACCGTTTTCTTCAAGGCCGATGCCTTCAAGGTTGGTGGCGATACCTACCGCAGAAAGAACGATCTCGGCTTCAAGAATTTCGGTGCCGGTAGCTGTTTTTACAGTTACCTTGCACAAATCGCCGCTGGTATCAACCGATTCCACATTGGAGCTGGTCATGATGTTGATGCCCTGTTTTTTAAGAATGCGGTTTAATCCTTTTGATACATCCTCATCCTCTAACGGAACGATATTATCTAAAAACTCAACTACGGTAACTTTTGTACCTATTGAGTTGTAAAAATAAGCAAACTCAATACCGATAGCACCCGAACCAACTACAACCATTGATTTAGGTTGCTGCGGTAATACCATGGCCTGGCGGTAACCGATAACTTTTTTACCATCCTGTTTCAGGTTAGGTAACTCGCGCGAGCGCCCGCCTGTTGCTAATATAATGTGTTTTGCACTGTAGGTTTTAGCTGTACCATCGGCAGCTTTAACTTCAACAGCGCCTTTGCTTTTCAATTTACCAAAGCCAACAAGAACATCTATCTTGTTTTTCTTCATCAAAAACTGAACGCCTTTGCTCATGCCATCGGCAACGTTACGGCTTCTTTTAACAACCGCGGCAAAATCAACTTCGCCGGCGCCGTTAATTTTAATACCGTAATCGGCACTGTGGTTAAGGTATTCAAAAACCTGGGCGCTTTTTAATAAAGCCTTGGTTGGGATACAACCCCAGTTCAAACAGATACCGCCTAATGATTCTTTTTCGACAATGGCGGTTTTTAAACCAAGCTGGGAAGCGCGGATAGCAGCAACGTAGCCACCCGGACCAGACCCAATAACAATTACATCGTAATCCATATTATTATTGATATACTTTAATTTCGTTTCAAAGGTAAATAAGCTGCGCGGATTTTTGTGGTTTTTCCGCAGCGCCTATTTTTTGAATGCCAAAGCTAAGGAAAAGGGCTGAAATCAAAAAATGTACTGCCGGTATATATTACCTGCCTTGGGTTATTTATATCTGCGCTGTGTCATAAAAGCAAATGGTGTAATGTAACCGTTAAGCTCCGATATGATTTAAACTATATTATTTGTAATATTTTCATTGTTTTTGGCGATTGTTTTATGGTTTTTATACTTATAATGTAAAATGTTGATAAATATATAATAATTGTTAACGTTAACTTAACATTGGTAATTAGTTCATTAATTATCTTTGCGCCAATTAATTAAACGTATAATTAAAAAAGCAATTTATGAGGAAGCATTACCTTCTTTTATTCATTTTTTCGCTGCTCACACTAAACTTTGCGTTCGCGCAAAACGTTACTACAAGTAGCATGTCTGGTACAGTGGTTGATGAAAAGGGATTACCACTCCCTGGTGTAACCATTACCGCGTTACACACACCCACAGGTACTAATTATTCAACTGTTAGCCGCGCCGACGGCCGTTACAACTTACCAAACATCCGTGTTGGTGGTCCGTACACTATCAGTTTTAAATTTATTGGTTTTAATACCTTCAGCCAGGATAACATAACGTTATCATTAGGTCAGGACTTTAAGATCAACGCTAAACTTGCACCAACCAATACCGAACTTAAGGAAGTTGTGGTTTCGGGTGTACAGAACAAGGTTATTAATACTTCAAGAACAGGTTCTCAGGAGATTATTAACCGCGCCCAGATCGATCGTTTACCAACTATCAGCAGGTCAATTTATGATTACACTAAATTAACTCCTACTGCAAATGGTACATCATTTGGCGGTCGTAACGGTAATGGTAACAACTTAACTGTTGACGGTGCCTTGTTCAATAACTCGTTTGGTTTATCAAACACCTTAGGTGGCCAGGCAAACTCACAGCCAATTTCATTAGACGCGATTGAGCAGATCCAGGTTTCTGTATCTCCTTTCGACGTTAGCCAGGGCCGTTTTGCCGGTACCGGTATCAATACCGTAACCAAATCGGGTACCAACGAATTTAAAGGTAGCGTTTACTACTACAAACGCTCGGCTGGTTTAGTAGGTTTACATACGCTTACTACCGATGTTCAAAAACCAACAGTTGATTATAACCAACGTGGTATCAGCTTAGGTGGCCCGATCATCAAAAACAAATTATTCTTCTTTGTATCAGGCGAGCAGGAAAGGATCAAAGATCCGGCTACTTCTTACACCGCTTTACGCGATGGCCAAACTGCCGGCGGTAGTATTTCACAAGCATCTTATGCTGATTTGACAGCCCTGTCTACCTTCCTTAAAACTACTTATGGTTATAATCCTGGCGCTTTTGAAAACTACCAGTTACGTACGCAATCAGATAAGATCGCTGCCAAATTGGATTGGAATATCGACAAAAATAATACCTTGTCATTGAAATATTTCTATTTGAAATCTTTCCGTGATGTGCCTCCAAGCAGTTCAGGTGCGCCTACAGGTGGTCGTGCACCAAGCAGCACTTCGTTGCCGTTCTTTTCATCTTACTATACCATCAACAACAACTTCAATATTGGTATTGCCGAGTTGAACACCCGTATCAGCTCAAACCTTGCCAATAAATTAACTGTAGGTTACCAGGCCCTGCGCGATTTCCGCCAGTCTCCGGGCGGTGGTTCATTCCCATTGGTTGATATCCAAAACCCTAATGGTACTACTTTAACCTCATTTGGTTATGAGCCATTTACTGCCAACAACGTATTGAATACCGATACCTGGCAGGCATCTGATAACTTAACCCTTTACAAGGGTAAACACGAGCTTAACTTTGGCTTATCATATGAGTCGAATAAATTTAAAAATGGGTTCGCTCCTAACTACTATGGTGGTTACCGTTTTAAAAGCTTAGATGATTTTTACGCTTCGGCTAAACAAGGCTTGCCAACCGCAACCCGCTACGATTTCCGTTATTCAGCTTTGCCTGATGGCTCGTTCCCGTTTGCTATTGTAAAATCATATACCATCGGCGCTTATGCTCAGGACAAATGGACAGTTAACGACAACTTTAAATTAACTTACGGTATTCGTTTTGATTTACCGGTTTACAATACTGACAGCCAGTATAATACCAATGCAGCAGCGTTAACGGGTTTCAGGGACGGTTACAAGATCAATACTTCACAGTTCCCTAAAACGAATATTCAAATTTCACCAAGGGTAGGCTTTAACTGGGATGTTAACGGCGATGCCAGCACACAAGTTCGTGGTGGTGCAGGTATCTTTACCGGTCCGGTTCCTTATGTATATATATCAAACCAGGCCAGCAACAATGGTGTACAGTTTGGTTCATACAGCATTGTGCCTGGTGCCGGTGGTGTATTACCAACCGACCCCCGTTTGGTTTTCAGCCCGGATGTTAATAAAAACAGGCCAACTGGGGCTGCTGCAAACACTTCATATAACCTGGTTGTTACCGACAGGAATTTCAAATTCCCATCAAACTTCCGTTTAAACCTGGCTTTAGACCAAAAATTGCCATTAGGCATTATCGGTACTTTAGAAGGTATCTATTCAAAAGATATCAACTCGGTATATTTTGTTAACCTTGCGTTGCCTACATCAGGTCAGGCTTTAAAGGGTAATGATAACCGGATCCGTTACAGCAGTACTACTGTTTATCCTTCAATCCCTGCTGCCCAGGGTGGTAACACAGCGGCGGTACCTAATATTACCGACGCTATCCTGATGAAAAACACCAGCAAAGGTTATACTTACAGCGTTACCGGCCAGTTACAAAGAACGTTTAAAGAGCTTTACTTTAACATAGCTTACACTCACTCTGATTCACGCTCGGTTAATGACGGTGGTTCTATCGCCCAGTCAACCTGGAGAGACCGTGTTGTATCCGGCGATCCAAACGCTGATGTTACTTCATATGCTAACTTTTACCAGCCAAACCGTATCATCGCTTCGGTATCATTCCGTAAGGATTATATCAAACACCTTACTACTTCGGTTGGTTTAACTTACGAAAGTGCTAACAACGGTGTTGCTTCATACACTTATAATGGCGACTTGAATGGTGACGGTCAAACTACCAACGATTTGATGTACATCCCTAAAGATGCAAGTGATATCGTGTTGGTAAAAGATAACTTAAATGACCCTCGTACTGTTGACCAAACTTACCAGCAGTTGAACGCGTTTATTAACCAGGACCCATACCTGAGCAAACACCGCGGTCAATATGCTAAGCGTAATGCTTTGGTATTGCCATACTTTCACCTGGTTAACTTTAACTTCACTCAAGATTTATATGCTTCAACCGGTAAAGTTAAAAACACCTTACAGTTTGAGTTTAACATTATTAACCTTGGTAATTTCCTGAACAGGAACTGGGGTAACTTTAAATTTGTTAACCGTACAAGCCCGTTATCATTTAAAGGTTTATACGCTAACAATGCTAACCCTAATGATCCTAACATTGGTAAGCCAACATTCTCGTTCCCTTACTTTGATGATAAAAACCAAATCCCGCTTACATCAACTTTTGGTAACGGTATTTCGCAGGTATCACGCTGGCAAGCTCAAATTGGTTTAAGGTATCTCTTTAACTAATTGAATTTACCATATGATTTAAAGCCCCGGTCAATTTGACCGGGGCTTTTTTCGTTAGAAATAATTTGATTATATATTTATATTATTTCATAGTGAGTGAAAGTTAATGTATTGGTTAATAATTATTAACCAATACATTAACTTTGTTTTGAATTATGTTTTATATTTGAATAATACTTAAATTTTATCACTTATGAAAACAAATATCAAAATCATCGTGCTCATCCTCTTTAGTTTTTTAATCGGCTTCTCCATACACTTAGGCTTTACTATGTCAATTGTGTCGTTTGAATTTACGTTATTGAAAGATATATTAAACCCCGGAAATAGCTTTTGGAATCAACTAAATATCTCACTTTTAGTGTTGTTTCACCTTGGATTGTTAGCGCTGCCCTTCATAAGATCATCAAAGTATTATAAAGTCTTTTTGATCTTTATTCCGGCGTGTTTTCTGTTAACGGTTTGCACAAATACGGTCATCTTTTTATTAATAGCGCCGGATTTGGCAGTCTCGATGATTCCCTTTATAATTATGTGGATCATCTGCCTGGTTAAAAAAGATAATTCTAAGCGCATACCATATGAGGTGTCGTTGAACATATAAGCAAGGATAAAATTCGATTTAACCAATTATAGCCGGGAGCATTTGCATCGCCTCCGGCTTTTTTTATAAAAGGTGAGCTTATAAGCTTATTGTTTTAAGGCTTATAAGTTTTAAATAACCTATCCCAGATGTTGGTATAAAAGCCGAAATTAAAATCAATTTCCAGGTGATGCCGATGGTGAAAAGAGGGTGTACCTAAATATTTAAAAGGAGCCATTTTTCGAACAGAGGCAGGAACGGGTTCGATACCTAAATGGCCCATGATACCGAAAAATACATTGGCTGTAAGGTAAATCAGTACCGCATAGAAATTGAAACCATAAAGAGCCAATATTACAAGCCATAAAGAGCCAAAGCCAATGGTTTCAACAGGATGGAGAACAAACAGGTCGATAGGGATAGGATCGGTGTAATGATGGTGAAATTTGTGGATCGCTTTATAAATAACTGAGTGGTGGATGAAGTAATGGAAAATGAACATGGCCAGGTCCATCAGCATAAATAAGAGCAAGAAATCAAGAAGGGTGTACCACTTTAACTGGAACGTGAGTGTTATATAGTTGTGCTTAAAAAGCCAATAACCGGCATAGGTGATCGCTGTGTTGATGGCATTGGTTAACATGCATACCAGAATCTCGTTTCGGCTTGCCCATTTTATTGGTTTGTTGGATAGTTTTAAGATCAACCATCCGAATAGCAGGGCCAGGGTAGTAACAAAAAGGTTTTCGGCTAAAAATATCGCCCATAATTTTAATGGGGACAAAGTAGCCAAAAACCTCAGCATAAATTTATGTCGTTATTATTTACTCGTACTCAAACACTCCAAACTCCGATGTCACGGTTACTTTTTTAGTATCTGCCTTTTCTACACGGCCAATAACCTGCGCATCAACACCAAAGCTTTTTGAAATATTGATCAGATCAGCAGCTATAGCTTCAGGCACGTAAAGCTCCATGCGATGTCCCATATTAAATACCTTGTACATTTCCTGCCAGCTGGTTTTTGATTCCTCGTGAATGAGTTTAAACAATGGTGGTACAGGGAACAGGTTGTCTTTTATAATATGCAAACCTTCTACAAAATGCAATACTTTGGTTTGCGCGCCGCCGCTGCA
This sequence comes from Mucilaginibacter sp. P19, assembly GCF_050632265.1. Lineage (NCBI taxonomy): Bacteria > Pseudomonadati > Bacteroidota > Sphingobacteriia > Sphingobacteriales > Sphingobacteriaceae > Mucilaginibacter > Mucilaginibacter sp. P19. The sequence continues at coordinate 4,535,051 of NZ_CP192586.1, read as the reverse complement.
ATGTACCATGCCATGAACCTGGCTGCGGTAGCCATCAAGTATTTGCTTAATGATTGGCGCGTAGGTACGGGTCGCACTTAAAACAAGCTTGCCTGCCGTTACGGTTTCACCGTTGCCAATGTCAATAGCGTCGGTAAGGTTTTTACTGCCCGAAAAGATCAGCTCGTAAGGGATGGCCGCGTCATAGCTTTCGGGGAATTTATCGGCGATGGTTTTATTAAACACATCATGGCGGGCAGATGTAAGGCCGTTTGAGCCCATGCCGCCGTTGTATTCTTTTTCATAAGTAGCCTGGCCGTATGAGGCAAGCCCTACAATTACATCGCCGGGCTCAATACGGTGGTTAGATATCACATCTTCACGTTTCATACGGCAGGTAACCGTCGAATCAACAATGATGGTACGTACCAGGTCACCCACATCGGCAGTTTCGCCGCCGGTGGAGTAGATGCCTATGCCTGCCCCGCGCAGTTCGGCTAAAATTTCTTCGGTGCCATTAATGATTGCGGCGATAACTTCGCCGGGAATGAGGCCTTTATTGCGGCCGATGGTTGATGACAGCAGGATGTTATCAGTAGCGCCAACGCAAAGCAAATCATCAAGGTTCATGATGATGGCATCCTGGGCTATGCCGCGCCATACAGAGATATCGCCTGTCTCTTTCCAGTAGGTATACGCCAGGGACGATTTGGTACCGGCACCATCGGCATGCATAATATTGCAATACTCAGGATCGTTGGTTAAGATATCGGGTACTATTTTGCAGAAAGCTTTTGGGAAAATGCCCTTGTCGATATTTTTTATGGCATTGTGCACGTCATCTTTGGAGGCTGATACGCCACGCTGATCATATCTTTGCGAAGAAATCATGGGCAAATATAATGCTATTAACCTTAATTTCCTTACCTCAGCTATCTGAAGTCGGGGACTTAGGAGCATTATACTTGTAGTGCCAAAACTGTAATGTGTTTTAGACTTAAAAAATTATGGAATAGCTGTGGTTGCAACTACTATTATAGATAATTTGAAATCGGCGAATTTTAACAGGGAGTTTTTAATATTCCCATCCTTCATACTTGATGTCTGGTATTTCGGTTTTAGGTGATTGTCTTATTTTTCGGTTCCGCTGCTTTTTTAACCATTTTCTAAAGCCGGCTTTAGGCTTTACGTCGTATTTTCGATTAAACCAGTGTTCAATCTGTTGGTTTCTTAAAGACATATAATAAGCTATAGGCGCAAGTTTAATAATTAATTAGTTGTTGTAAATTAACCTCTATTTACTTTAATGAATATAAATTGCCCTGAATTGTGTTAATTTGTAACAAATAGACTAATACATGTCATTGGTCTGTTTTATCAGCTTAATTGAAAACAATTCGCGCTCATAACTCTTCATCAGCAGAATTGGTAGTATATACTTCTTATGTTAAAAACGCTTTCCTACAAAATAAACCGCTGGCGGTTAAAACGCAATAGTCAACGTAACTTTTTAATTTATTGCAGCGTGTTTGTAGGTTTTATGGGCGGACTGGCCGCCGTTGCCCTTAAGTTTTTAGTGCATTTAATGGAAGAGTTAAGCCGGAATATCTCTTCGCACCTGTATTATCATATAGCATATGTGTTTTTACCTGCAATAGGCATTTTGGGTACGGTGCTGTATCAGCACCTGATCAATCGCGATAAGATTGAAAAAGGGATAGGTAAGGTGCTCATCAATATCAAAAAGAACCGTTCAAACATCAAAGCCAATAATATTTATTCGCATTTAATAACCAGTTCGTTAACCATAGGTTTCGGTGGCTCGGCAGGGTTGGAGGCGCCTATTGTTTGTACGGGTACAGCTATCGGTTCAAACGTAGGTAAGTTTTTTAAGCTTACACCCTATGAAAAAACGGTATTGTTGGCTGCAGGATGTTCGGCGGGCATAGCTGCTGTATTTAACAGCCCTATTGCCGGGGTGCTTTTTTCGTTAGAGATATTAATAGGAGAGATCACCATTCCCACCTTTATACCTTTATTAATAGCCTCCGCTACAGGAGTTGTGGTTTCCAAATTATTATACTCGGGGCAATTGTTCCATCTGGTTACCGAAGGCTGGGCAATGAACGCCCTGCCATTTTACGTGCTGCTTGGCATATTAAGCGGATGGATAGCGATATACATATCCAAAGTAGGGGGTAAACTTGAAGGAGGGATCCTTAAAAAACAAAACCGATATGTGAGGGCAGTTGGTGGCGGTGTGATATTAGGGTTGATCATTGCTGTGTTTCCTCAATTGTTTGGCGAGGGGTATCATTATCTCACCGAAATTTTAAATGGTAATATCAATGTATTAAAGGAAGAAAGCTTTTTTGCCAACTGGCTTTCCGAACCGCTTATCATGCTGTTATTTATAGGGGCACTCGTGTTTACCAAGATCATTGCTGCGGGTATTACCATTGGTGCCGGTGGCAATGGCGGTACATTTGCACCTACGGTATTTACCGGCGCTTTCCTGGGCTTGTTTGTGGCTTATGGGGTTAATCAAACCGGGCTGATACATTTAAATACGGTTAATTTTATTGCGGTGGGTATGGCGGGGGCCCTGGCCGGTGTATTGCATGCACCCTTAACTGCTATATTTTTGATAGCCGAAATTACCGGTGGATATGTGCTGTTTATCCCGCTCATGATCGTATCAGCTATGTCATACATCATATCGCGTTACTCATCGCCCCATAATATGTACTGGAGCCAGCTGATTCATCATAATAATATTCACCCGGGGCAGGATTATGGCATGCTTAACAGTATAATGCTTGATAGCATCATTAACCGCAAATACACCCCGGTTGATAAACAAATGCCGGTTGGCGAATTTTACCAGGTACTGGCCAAAACCGATGCTAATATTTTCCCGGTGCTTAAAGGCGACGGAAGCCTTGAAGGTGTTGTATTGATAGACGACATTCGCCGGCGCTTGTTCAATAAAGATATCGCGGATGAAAATATAGCCGATATCATGATTGAACCACCGGCTATAATTGATTATGATCAACCGGCCAGCAGCGTTATGGACACCTTTGATGCCATTGACGTATGGCAGTTACCGGTGGTAAAAGATGACGTTTTTATCGGCTTTATATCCAAATCGGCATTGCTATCAAAATACAGGGCTGTGATTATTGAACAGCATAAGGCGAGTGATTTGTTTGCATAGGCACTAATTTTACAAATTCAATCGAATTTCACGAATTGCCTTGCTTATTTGTGAGAATTAAGAGAAGAGATAGGGGCCTGGTAGCTCAGGTTATAATTCTGCACAGCCAGATTATGGGATTAAAATAAAAAACGAATTGCCACAAAATTTATCGAACTATAATTGGTGTAATTCGATTTAATTCGTGGCAATTCGTGTTAATATCTTATTTAATAAACAACAGCTCCCTGAATTTAGGCAGCGGCCATTGGCGGTCATCAACCAGTTGCTCCAGTTTATCAACGTGGTAGCGGATAGGCTGGAAGAATGATTTTACCTTTTCATCGTAATCAATAGCGCGCTGACGAAGGTCGTCGATAACGTTAGCTTTTTTGCGCTCGTTAACCATTTGCTCGGTATTGGTTTTAATGAAGTTCACATGCTCAGAGATCCTGTTAATGATGTCAAGCTGCGAAGCATAAGTTGCTTTATCCAGGCCAATATCTTTTAGTCCTTTTACATTTTCAATCAGTTTGCTTTGATAAGCAATTGCTGCCGGGATAATCACGTTCATCACCATTTCGCCAATTACGCGGGCTTCTATCTGTAGCTTTTTGTAGAAAGCATCAAGTAAGATCTCGTGACGTGCATGTGCTTCACGCACGGTGAACACGCCGGTTTCGGCAAAAAGATGTTCCGACTTATCGTTTATTAAAGCATCCAGCGCTTTTGGTGTGGTTTTAATATTGGGTAAACCTCTTAGCGCGGCTTCTTTTTCCCATTCTTCGCTATAGCCATTTCCCTCAAAGCGGATGTTTTTTGATTCTTTGATGTACTTTTTGATCACCATTAATAAAGCCAGATCTTTTTTCTCGCCTTTTTTCATCAGCTTATCTACATCGTATTTGAATTTTTTAAGCTGATCGGCAACGATAAGGTTAAGAATGGTCATCGGGCTGGCCGAGTTGGCTGATGAGCCTACTGCGCGCAGCTCAAACTTGTTACCGGTAAAGGCAAAAGGCGAAGTACGGTTGCGGTCGGTATTGTCGGGCAAAATTTGCGGGATCTTAGGGATGCCCTGCCATAACAGGTTTTCTTCTTTGATTTTTTTGCTGATGCGGGATGTTTCTATCTCATCAAGCACGTCGCTAAGCTGGCTGCCCAAAAATATAGATATAATGGCTGGAGGGGCTTCATTGGCACCTAAACGGTGGTCGTTATTAACTGATGCAATGGACGCTCTTAACAGATCAGCATGCTCGTGTACCGCTTTTATGGTGTTCACAAAAAAGGCCAGGAACATGAGGTTGTTTTTAGGCGTTTTACCAGGCGATAACAGGTTTTTGCCTGTATTGGTTATCAGCGACCAGTTATTGTGCTTGCCCGAACCATTAAGGCCTGCATATGGTTTTTCATGAAGTAACACCTTAAAGTTATGGCGCCTGGCAACACGGTCCATCAAATCCATTAACAGTTGGTTATGGTCGATGGCGAGGTTAATCTCTTCATATATCGGTGCACATTCAAACTGGGATGGAGCAACCTCATTATGACGGGTTTTAAGCGGGATGCCTAATTGCAATGCTTCGGCTTCCATATCCTGCATGTAAGCATACACGCGCTCAGGTATCGAGCCAAAGTAATGATCTTCCAGTTGCTGGTTTTTGGCCGACATGTGGCCGAATAAAGTACGGCCGGTTAAATAAAGATCGGGACGGGCATTAAATAAGGCCAGGTCAACCAAAAAGTATTCCTGCTCAATACCTAATGATGCATTTACTTTTTCTATGCCTTTATCAAAATAATGGCAAACATCAACAGCCGCTTTATCAAGCACGTTCAGTGCCTTTAATAAAGGTACTTTATAATCAAGTGCTTCGCCGGTGTACGATACGAACACTGTTGGGATACACAGGGTACGCGCCATTAAAAAGGCAGGCGAGGAAGGGTCCCAGGCAGTATAACCGCGGGCCTCAAATGTATTACGGATGCCGCCACTCGGGAAGCTTGAGGCATCAGGCTCCTGTTGTGCAAGGGCATCGCCCGAAAAACGTTCTATAGCGCCGCCATCTGCGGTGGGCTCAAAAAAGCGTCATGTTTTTCGGCCGTAGTGCCGGTAAGCGGTTGAAACCAATGTGTATAATGGGTTGCGCCTTTGCCTAAAGCCCAGGCTTTCATTGCGGAAGCGATCTGTTCTGCCAGGTCGCGCGGAATTGGCTCACCTTTTTCAATTGAATTTACAATTCCCTGGTAAGCCTCTGATGAAAGGTATTCCTTCATCTTCTTTTTATCAAAAACATTCGATCCGAAATAATCGGAAATTTTTGGTGAAGGCGGTTTTACTTCAGGGATAGTTCTTGAAAGTACATCCTGTAAGGCTTTAAAACGAATATTGGACATATTTTATGAGGTTTAAATAAAGGTTAGTGTTCAAAAATATAACTATCCTTTAAAATATCGGGCAAAATTAAGTGAAATATAACATACCACCTAATCATTAAAAAACTGATATAATTTAAAGGAAAGTCTTAATTCTTCTAAAAGTTCTGCCTGAAATCAATAAAATCGTGTTTTTTTATTGCTTTTGGGCGATTATTTGCTTTTAAAACTGATTAAATGGTATTTTAAACTGTAAAAATTAGATTTTTTAATTTTTTTAATGATGAAAATGAATTTATATTGAAAATATCATTTTTAAATGTTTAAAAAATGACATTTTAAGAGCCTTGTTTTTGCAATTTTCATAATTTTTCTATTTTTTACCATTAATTTATCATTAATAATTTGTTATTCTTAAAAATACTACCTAATTTCAGAAAATAATTTACGAAAACACACCAATTATTATGCTTTTTATAAAAAATGAAAAAGATTAGAGGCGTGATTGAGGATTTGGAGGTGAAAATTGTTTTGTAATTCAGGATAGCAATCAAACTAAATTTAAATACAACAATCAAACTAATTAATTTTTAAAAAACAATCAAACTAAATTAAACGATGAAAGTAGGTTCTACAAAACACAACTTCCTAAGTGCAGTCCGACAGCTGACACGTGAAAAATGGGCGCTGGGAGCAACCATTTTTACAGGGAAAATGATTGGCTTATTGCTGGTGTTTGCCGCAATGATGGTTTTGCCGGGTGTATTTGGCACAAAAGCTAACGCTGCCGAAACGTACACCGCCCATGAAACAGCGTTAATTAACACGGTTAATACTGTTTGGACACTGGTTGCTGCCTTTTTGGTATTTGGTATGCAGGCGGGTTTCGTTATGCTCGAAGCTGGTTTCGCCCGTAAGCGCGAAACAGTGAACGTGCTGATGGAGTGTATTTTTGATACTTGTCTTTGTGGTTTGCTATTTTACGCTATAGGTTATGCCTTTATGTTTGGCAATGGCAACGGCTTTATTGGCTGGGGTGGTGCTGATGGCAAAACCTGGTTCTTCCTTCAAAATACACCTGAAACTTATGGTTCAACCGGTATCCCGGTATTGGCACATTGGATTTTCCAGTACGCTTTTGCTGATACCTGCTCAACCATCGTATCTGGTGCTATGATCGGTCGTACCAGTTTCCGTGGCGATATTCTTTACAGTATCGGTATTACCGGCTTTATCTATCCTATTATCGGTCACTGGGCTTGGGGGCCGGATGGTTTCCTTGCTACCATGGGAACTTCAGGTTTCTTTAAATCAATAAGCGCTCAGCCTTTCCGTGACTTTGCAGGTTCAACAGTAGTACACACTATTGGTGGTGTTGCTTCACTGGCAGGTGCAATGGTGTTAGGCCCACGCTTGGGTAGGATATTTGCCCGCGATGATAAAGAAAAAGGCGGTTTGCCCCCAGGTCACAACTTATTGGTTGCTGCTGTAGGTGGTTTCTTACTTTGGTTTGGTTGGTATGGTTTTAACCCTGGTTCAACTTTATCGGCAATGGATATGCAGGGTATCGGCCGTGTTGCTGCAAACACTACGCTTGCTGCCTGCGCTGGCGGTTTTACTGCTATGCTTGCTGCCTTATGGTTTGGCCCAACAAAAGGCAAATTTGATTTAGCCTTTACTATTAATGGTTTCCTTGCAGGTTTAGTTGCTATTACCTGCCCTTGTTACTGGGTTAGTCCGTTTGGCGCTATCATGCTTGGTGCTATTTCAGGCTTCATTATCTTCGGCGGTGTTTACCTTATTGAGTGGTTCCGTATCGATGATCCGGTTGGTGCAGTATCAGTACACGGCTTTAACGGTATCTGGGGTACTATTTCATTAGGTTTATTCGCTTCAGGTCAATATGGTGCTACCGGCCCAACAGGTGCTGATAACTCTGCTCCGGTAACAGGTTTATTTTACGGCGGTGGTTTTGATGTATTAAAAGCTCAGCTGATCGGTAGCCTTACCATTACCCTTGCAGTATTCGCGGTTTCATATGTGATGATGTTTGTGATCAACAAATTAGGTCATCCATGGAAATTGCGTATCGAAGAACACGGTGAAACAGGCGCAGGTGGTATCGACGTATTTGACCACGGTATCGAAGTTTACCCTGTTCAGGATGATGAGATCAGCTTAAGCGGCCTTTTTGATAATGGCGCTAAGGTTGCTTCTGAAGCCTGATCATATAGGAGCTTAACAGCTTAAATAAAGATATTGATGCCTTGTGCGGTTGGAGAGTGGTAGTATTAGCCTGTAGTCCTCAGTTTAAAGTCGGGAGTTCATTTCTGACTTTAAACTAAGGTGGAGGCTTAAGACTAAACAGCATTTCATATTAAAACAGCAGTAGTTGTTTAAATGGACGTTGCCGTTGCCAATCGTGCAGGGATTTTTTATGCCGACACATAAACTATCCTTTTAACTGCAAGGTGTTGATAATCAAATAATAACAGTGTATTTATCCCAAAAAACAACAATTAACAAATAGTTTATCAATTCACAATTAAATCGTTATCATGAAAAAAGTATTTCTACTCTTCTCATTTTTTTCAATTGCGGCCTTTACGGTTAAGGCTCAGGACACGGTTAAAACAACCTCAGATTCTCCTCTGGTGATCTACGGTTCGGTAGATACCTATTATAAATATGATTTTTCTGATAAGGGTTCGCAAATCCCTACCAGCTTTGCAAGTGATCATAATTCAGTATCAATTGGCATGATTGATCTGGGTTTGAAGAAAAAGTTGGTAAAGCAGCTTTTGTGGGCGAGCTTTCATTTGGTCCGCGTGGCCAGGCCCAATCAATTCCTAATGGTCCTAATGGCGATTCATTCCACATTCAAAATTTGTACGTATCATATGATCTAACCGATAAATTAAACCTTACCGGTGGTTACATGGCTACCTTTATTGGTTATGAGGTTATTAGCCCGGTAGGTAACTTTAACTACTCTACTTCGTATTTATTTACCAACGGTCCGTTCCAAAATCCTGGTGTTAAATTAACTTACGCGTTTAGCGATAAAGTAAGTTTAATGGCCGGTATTTTTAATGATACTTGGAACAATTATACTTCAACGCATAAGGTAAATACTTTCGGCTCACAGTTGTTTGTATCTCCTGTTAAAGGATGGACTGCTTATCTTAACCTTGCTACCGGAAGTACTTCAGGTACCGAAGTTGATTTAACAACCGCTTATCAAATTACTGATGCCTTTAAACTGGGCTTAAACGGCGCTACTTATTCAGCTCCGCATGATGGCGGTGGTTTTAGCGGCGTTGCTTTATATCCGCAGTTAGCAGTATCAAAAACAGTAACTTTAGGTTTAAGGGGCGAGTACTTTAAAACTAAAAAAGGTGATTTAGTAACTTTAGGCCCTCCTCCGGGACAAAATGTTAAAGCATTTACCTTTACTGCAAATATCAAATCAGGCCCGCTTACTTTCATTCCTGAAATAAGGTTAGATCATGGCTCATCTACTTCATTCCTGAACCACTCTGGCGATCCTTCAAAATCAGCCGGTCAGTTTGCTGTAGCTGCTGTGTACGCTTTCTAAAAAAATAATTTAATCTATTTTTATCACGAGCCGTTCCGGAATTATCCGGAGCGGCTTTTATATTTGTTACATGAAAAAGATACTATTAGGCTTTGTCGGTCTCCTTTTTTCATCCGGCGCTTTTGCGCAGAAGGATTCACTGGCTTTTGATGAGAATAATAAATACATTTATTATAAAACGGTTGACCAGCCCGGCTCCATTGCAGATTCGCTTTATAGCAGGGGATTGTATTTTTTGACCAAGGCTTATCCTAAAAAGGTGCTTAAACTGGCAAAGGCTGATAAGGATGGCAATGCGCTTACTGGTACGGGTATTTTTTAGTTAACAAAAAAGGCCTGATGGGTAATAGTGAAGGCGGTGAGCTAAGCTATACGCTTAAAATAGAGGTAAAAGATGGCAAATACCGTTATTGGTTAACGGATTTTGTTTATCAGCCATATCAGCGTAACCGTTATGGTAATGTGGAACATATGCATGGCAAGGATGTCTCCCTGGAAAAGGCGTCGGAAAAATTATCAAAGGTTGATTTTAACGCCTGTTTAAACCAGGTGCTGAGCAACAGCAAGCATGTAGGTGATAATTTAAAGGCTTATATGCTTAAAACCTCGTCGCTTGAAAAGCCGGCGGAAGTTAAAAAAGTAAAAAGGGTATCTACTAAAGAATGGTAATTGTCTTGAGATTGGAGTTGCAGTTTCAGTAAATAATGCGCAAGATGAAATAAAAGAGCCGCACCCTGTAAAGGGTGCGGCTTATTTTTTATGTTGTTAATTGAGTTTAATCAGGTAGGGTAGGATCTGGTTATAGTTCCTCGTCGTGCTGGCTGATGTCAAGACCTGCAAGTTCTTCTTCTGGTGTTACACGCAGTGTGCTGATCATGTCGGTGATTTTTAATAAGATGAATGAGCCGAAGAAAGCGAAGGCTGATACACCTACAAGGGTAATTAAATGAATAATGAAAAGGTGTGTTTCGCCGTAAAATAAACCGTTACCGGTTGTGTTGGCGGAGTTTACGTTTTGGTGTGCAAATACACCGGTTAATAACATGCCTACCATGCCGCCTACGCCATGGCATGGGAATACATCGAGGGTATCATCAATGCTGGTTTTTGTTCTCCAAATCACAACCAGGTTACTTACAACTGCTGCTACGATACCGATAATTAATGAATGGGGAATAGTTACATAGCCCGCTGCAGGGGTGATAGCCACCAAACCTACAACCGCGCCGATACAGGCACCTAACACACCTGGTTTTTTACCGCGAAGGATATCAAAGAACATCCATGCCATAGCAGCCGCGGCTGATGCTGTAGTGGTTGTTGCCAAAGCGGTTGCTGCCAATGTGCCCGAACCCAGGGCCGAACCTGCGTTAAAGCCAAACCAGCCAAACCACAATAAGCCTGTTCCTAATAATACATAACTGATCCGGGCCGGATTGTGTGATGTTTCATTACGGCCCTTTAAATATATGGCTGATGCCAAAGCTGCCCAGCCTGCACTCATGTGCACCACGGTGCCGCCGGCAAAGTCAAGTACACCTTTTCCGAAAAGGAAGCCTTTTGGATGCCAGGTAGCGTGAGCCAAGGGTGCATATATAAACACCATGAACAGGCAAAGGAAAATAACATAAGAGTTGAAGCGGATCCTTTCGGCAAACGCGCCGGTGATGAGGGCCGGGGTGATAACCGCAAATTTTAGCTGGAACATAGCAAATAGTATCAGCGGGATAGTTGGGGCCAGTTCCCAGGTGGCGTTGCCCAATGTGCCTTTCATCATAAAGAAAGTGCCGGGATTACCAATAAAGCCACCAAACTCATCTTCGCCAAAGGCAAGGCTAAAGCCGAATATTACCCATATAACAGTAATTACACCCATACAAACAAAGCTTTGCAACATGGTTGACAATACGTTTTTTTGCTCACCATACCGCCATAAAAAAATGCCAGGCCAGGGGTCATGATCAGTACAAGGGCGGTACTTACTAATAGCCAGGCGGTATCACCTGTATCAATTTTGCTGTCTTTAATGGTTGTAAGAGTAACTGAAGGGTATAGAAGGGCTAATACAATTACAATTAAAAGTATGCCGAAGGGTATGGATTTTTTCATGTTTTGGGTTTAAGGGAGGAAAAATGAAGGTTTGAATAATACTGCCCGGTATCCAATCAAAAATACCGGACAGCATTAAAACTAAATTTTTTAAAAAACAATAAATCCTGCATGCTTAATCAGAGCATGAGGGTTGGTTTATTGTTTTTTGCCTACCAAAAATCGTGAAACGGAAAAAGGATGAGCTTGCGGAACCTGGAGAGCTTACTTGTATCCAGTTCGCAAATGAAATCAAGGTATTTAAATTTAATGGCGTAGCCGCCGGGCGTTGCTACAAAGGCCTGTAAAGAATGTGCACCCCTATGCTGGTGTATATTAATAGCGGGCGTGAGCGCATTATTGAGTGTGAATTCAAAATTTAACGGGCGATGATGCGGTATTGTCGCAGATACCGTGGTTTTTTTTGTGGTTTTGTGGTAATAATGGTATAATTCACACTTAGCGGACGCAGTGAAGCCGCTAAAGAGTAAAAAAATAAGGCGATAAGTTTGTAAAGCCTGTTAACCATATCTAAAAGTAATAAAAAAATAAAATAACTGCATTTTTTTTAAAATATTTTAAGTTTTTGATGATTTGTATATAAAAATTGTTTTCAAATGAATGTTTTTGTGCTGTTTTTATTTAATTGATAAAAAAAATGGACTTGGTTATTAATTTTTAGACAAATTATTATGATTTGATGGTTTTTGTGAGAAAATGAAAATTTGATGAAAAATTAGACGAAATTATTTTCGATAAATTTAGTTTTATACAAAATATAATATAAGCATATTCGTTATAATTGAAATTTAATTCTGAAACTATGCTTATCACCAAATTTGATTTGTACAATGCCGAGTGGCTCGACCTTGTATTTGACCATCGCAACAAAAATTACGGCGCTTATGAATTAAGACAAAGCTATGGACGTACTATGGCAAAATCCATGGGGATCGCCTTTGCAGCAGTAGCCATTTTATCGGCCGCAGCCATTATTTTTAAGGCAAAGCCGAAGCCTGTTTATGAGTTTCATGAGGTGCACCTCAAAACTCCGGTTGATATCCCCAAACCACCGGTAGAGGCTGTTAAGCAACCGGATGCTCCTGCTCCAATGGAGCATCAAAAGCCCGCTGCTCCTGTTGAAACTAAAGGTTTCACCACGCCGCACCTGGTAACAACAGAGCCGCCGACAGAGCCGCCTACAATAGATCAACTAAAGGATGTTGCCATTGGCCCAACTGATGTTAAGGGGCCGAGCGGGGCAGGCAACGTTATCGACTCAAAAGATCCAGGCCCCGGAGGAACCGGAACTGCTAAAGTTGATGATGGCGTTCATACATTAGATGGGCTTGAAGTTATGCCCGAACCCGTTGGCGGGGCTGCAGCGTGGGCCAAGTTTTTGCAAAAAAACCTACGCTTTCCGGGAGCCGCACAAGATGCGGGTGTTTCAGGCAAAGTTCTTCTGAGTTTCATTATTGAAAAAGATGGCGCTTTATCAAATATAAAAGTGGAGCGTCCGGCAGGTTACGGTTTTGATGAAGAGGCAACCCGTGTACTAAAACTGGCAAAGGCCTGGAAGCCTGGTGTGCAAAACGGCCAGAACGTGCGGGTTAGGTACAGTATCCCAATAAGCTTTCAGTTAGCGACAGAAGAATAGGGAATAATTTGCTGTGTGTTTTTAATTAAATGTGTGTTATATAGTAGCTAACTGTTTCGGCCCCGCTTACGCGGGGCTTTTTGTTATCACCAGGCCTTCCGGAAGTTGTTTAAGAACAGATAAAACATTTTTGGTAGAGACGCATAATTGCGTCTCCTGGAGGGATAATCCGATTTCGAAAATATTTCTACTGCCATTAATTGCAAGCGCCAGACGCAATTATGCGTCTCTACATAAAAAATAGATAAAAGCATCATTGCAAATAACCACCCCGGGGAACCCGGAAAAAGTTGCGGTGATGTATAAAATAGGTTTTAACGATGGTGAGCGGGGGCCGCGTTAGTGATAGGAGCGGATACCGGCCAATGAGCATAAGGCCTGCAGGCGTATAAGCGTATAGCACGGCCGCAGGCAACGCCCATATTCATAATATTGATCGGGAAAACACATTTAACGATCAGTAACTTACAGTCGCGGTATTATAAGTAATGAAACTATGAGGCCTTATCTAATAAAATCTTCATCAGGCTGTTTTTAAATAGCCTCTTAATACCTCATTATATAAAGACTGTGCCGAAACTATCGCCGAGTATTTGCCACTTTCTGTTATTACAATAAAAGGATCTTCATTGGCGAACAGGGCGTTTGTTTGCTGCTCATTGTCCCAGTTTTTGTCTATCTGTTTTTTTATCAGTACCGGCTTAAATAAATTATCAAGGTGTACGGTGCTGATATGCTTTGCGCCGCCCGTGCTTTCAATAGTTTGGCCAAGTTCGTTCTGTAATAACTGCTCGGTTAATAATTCGTTAGGTAAACCGGTGGTGGTTGAAAATGCCATCCAGGCGTGGCTCAGGGCAAGTATACCCTGCATCCAGGGCGGTGGCGGCGGAGCATTATAATAACTGCCGGGCGGCAAGACAGCTAAAGGGCCTAATAATGCCCATTGCGCGGCAGCCGCACGGGCGGCATAAAAGGTTCTTAAATATCGCGGGTCTTCTTTTAGCAGCTGTTCCAACAGGTCGCCGGGGCGGGCCCAGCCTAAATAAGTTTGCTCTCTTGCTTCGGCAGTTGCTACAAAAACAATTTTATCGGGCTTTTTAAGGCGGTCGGCGCCGGCCAGCAAAACTAACAACCGGGTTTCCCACCAGGCGTGCCCATCTTCAAGGTCGATCACCGCGACGCCCGAAGAGGTGGCTGCGCGCAGTGTTTCGAGGATATTGGAAGTGCCGCTGTCGGCAACATACTGTCCCCGTACCCCAATATTGGCGGGCACGGTAAAACCCGAATTTGACAGTTGCTGGATTTTTGAAAAGTCGATCTTGAGGTCGCCATAGCCTATGCTGCCCCCGCGCTCAATAACTACATTGAGGATTGCGAGGACGATAGGGAGCAGGCTAAGGATAAAAATACCGATCAAAACGGTGTTATTGGCCGATTCGGCAGGCCAGCCTGTATAAACACGGAGCACCCCGGTGAGCAGCAGGAGTACCAATAAAACAACAACGGCGGTAATGATACTCACCTTTGGCGTAAACGGCCAAAAACTATGATCGCGCGGTTTCATTTATTTCGCCTTTTAATAAATATTAATGATGGTAAAAGCACAATTGTGCTTGTGCAAATCCTAATTGCTGGTTGGTATGGTTTTATTGCTGTTAGATGAATGAAATTAAATATAAATTATTGAAAAGCAATGCGTTGAACCACTTTTTGCGTGTGCGGTTTTTACGTGAATGTAGTATATAATATAGCGAAAACAACTATCTTTAATTCAATAAATTTTTTATGAAAAAGTTAATTCTGACTATATTTTTACTGGGTTTTAATTGTGCTTTTGGTTATGGGCAGGAATATGGGGCAGCTACAAATGCAACAGAGCGAAAGGTATTAAAGCTTATTAATGCTTTACCAGAGGTGCAGCGGGAAAATGAGTTTAGAAAAGCACATAAAAATCCCAGGTTGTTAAAAGCACAAATTGAGGATACACCAACTAAAGAAAATAATTATTACAAGGTATCAATAATTGAAGATCTCGGCTTTCAATTGCGAACTTATGAATGGTACGAAGTTGATGCCAAAACCTTCGCTATAAGGTATTGGGATGTCGCGAACGATAGAACCATGTCATTAAGCGAAATGCGCAAGCTTAAAAGATCTCAATGATAAACAGAATTATTTTGCAACTTCAGGAGCCGCCTGGGCCATTTCCCTTATAGAAACCCAACCGTAAGGGCTGTTTTTATACCTTACAAAAACAGTCATTGACCGTCCCCGGCCTACAGACGGCTTGCCGCCATTTACCGGGGTTGCCCTAAACGCGAATATGCAGGTTTCGATAATGGTGTTGCCATTAAAGGCGGTACTTTCAACCTGGTTCTGGATTAATTCCATCCTGGATGTACGGAACATGGCCGTTAACTGCCTGGCCAGCTGCGCGCGGCCGGTAACTACATTGTTGCCGCCAAAATATTTAACAATATCAGGATGGTGCAGCGCTACAATAGCCTTTACATCACTATGAGCAAAAGCAGCGGCAAAGGCGGCCTTGGTTTTTTCAAGAGCAAGTTTGTCGGCGGCAAGGTTATCGCTTTGGGGTGCTGAGGAGCAGCCGCAAAATATTAAAGCGATGAAAATAAGGCAGCGTGATGTTTTCATACCGGTTATTGGTTTTTGATACCAAAATAGCTAATGCTAACGGTATGGATTTTGGAAATTGATGATTGTGTTGGGATAATTGACGAGATGCGGGTTGGGAGGGGCGAGTGGGGCGGATATTGATATAGCGTGCATTGAATCATTATAATTTATTTACCCATAATACTTTACCATAGGTTTCATTTGTTAACTTTATGAATCAATCTTAACCTATATATGAAAATACTTACCGAACCCATCGGGAGCATTCCGCGCCCGGTTTACTTGCAACAAGCCATGGCCGCCTTTGCAGGCGGACAAATTAAAGCCGACGAATTAAACAACCTGTTCGATCGGGCTACGCGCGAAACTATTCAGGAACTGGAAGCAACAGGTTCGCCCGTGATTAGTGATGGCGAGCAATCAAAACCAAACTTTGTTACTTACCCAATGCAGGGTTTTAAGAACTTTGCTGCTGATGGCGTGGTGATCCCCTTTGCTGACGGGCATACCCGCCAGTTACCCAAACTAACCGCCGGCCCATTTCATTACACTACTTTTGCAAACTCATACCTAAACCAAGCCAAAAAGTATGCTAATTTGCCGGTGAAACAGGCTGTTATTTCCTGCTCGGCCATGAGCCTGCTTTATCCGCAGGAGGGCATCGACGGTTATTCGCGCGATCAGTTCCTTGCCGATTTGGTGAACGATGCGGTGTATGATATCCGCTCATGCCTTGAAAGCGGCGCTTATAATGTACAAATTGATTTTACCGAAGCCCGCCTGGCCATTAAGTTAGATCCCAGCAAACAATTACTATCGGCTTTTATCGACCTCAATAACCAGGTGCTCGACCGCTTCACTGCCGAAGAACAGAAGAAGATAGGCGTACACACCTGCCCCGGCGGTGACCAAGACTCAACCCATAGCGCCGATATTTCTTATACGGAACTGCTCCCGCTGCTGTTTAAACTCCATGCCGGTAATTTTTACCTGGAATATGCAGCAGAAAAGGATAAGAAAACGGTGCTTAATGCTATTAAAGAAAACCTTGGAGCAGACCAGCGGGTATTTCTTGGTGTTACCGATGTGATTAATCCCAAAATAGAAACTGCCGAAGAAGTAAGTGACCTGATCCTGGAAGCGGCGCAGGTGATTCCTGTTCAACAACTGGGCACTACCGACGATTGCGGTTTTTCGCCATTTGGTGATGATACTTCAACTGCGAGGGAAATTGCTTTTGCCAAGATCCGCGCCAGGGTTGAGGGGACTAAGCTGGCGGAGAAGGTATTGGGGAGGTAGAAGGTTTAAATATCTGATACTGGTTCAAGTTTAGCGGTAGCGTAACCCGGACCTAAAACAATGTAAGCATCCTGCTTGCGGGAGGAAGTTACGCTGTTGCTAAGCTTGGACCAGTAAACGATCCCCTCAAAATTATTTTACCGCTATTTTCTTATCGTACTCAGCCTGCAGTTCATTTATTTCATCGTAATAATTTTTCTTGTCTGCAAAAACCATCGGATTATAGGGGTTGCCAGGCTTGTGTTTGCTGAGGAGATCAAATTGGGAACCATGGGAGGCTAACCAAATATCAAATTTTAAACCCTTCATTGCGTTAAATGTATACGCATAGTCTTTAGCGATGTTAGGGTAAGAAGGTATATCTGTGAACTTTTTATCGGTAACGATAGTGGGCATGTTGGCGATCAAAACCCGGTAGTTTCGTTTATTATCTTTTACATCAAATAAATAGCTGCAAGAACCTTTAGTATGGCCCGGATGGTGAAGTACAGTTAGTTTCATGTTCCCCAGCTTAATACTATCGCTGTTGTGTAAAATACGGTCTGCTTTTACAGGCCTGAATGTGCGCACATCCCCTTTAAGATCATAATCAGAAAGCCCCCGTCGGCTGCTACCGCCGCGTCGCCTTCATCTACCATCATTTTGGCTTTTGTGATCTTCTTTATTGCCGCCATCGCGCCCATGTGATCAAAGTGAGCCTGCGTTGTTAAAAGAATTTTTGTGTCTGAAACCTTGAAGCCCAGGGTCTTGATATTTGCTGTGATTTGCTGTTCGGAAGACGCAAGCCCGGTATTGATCAGGATATTGCCTTCGGAAGTGGTGATGAGATAACAAGCCAGATCGGTGGTGCCCACATAATAAAGATTGCCCGCGATTTGAAAAGGCGGAAAGGAGCGGGACCATTCCGGGTGCTTTGCTGCTGATGGTTCCAGTACTCTTTGCGCCCGGGTTATTAAAGCGTTGCAGAAGAATAATAACAGGATAAGCGTTCGTTTCATTTTATCAATCTTTTAAAGGTGAAAGGATTTATTTAGGCGCGCATGGTGCTGCAACAAAAATGCAACAAACTCGAAAGTATTTGCAACATGCGCGTAAGTGTTTTTTACTGATAATGTTTTTTTGTAAGGTAATTGTATCTGCGTTATAGCCCCGGCAATAAAGCCTGCAATTTACACTAAACCTAATATCCATTAAATACCTATGAAAAACACTTATCCATCCGGGCTTTATAGCCTATCGTTTAATGCTTTGAAAATCAGTAAATTAATTGCAATTGCGTGTCTGCTCTTTTTTGCCGCCTGCAAAAAGGATGCACCTTCTGTAACTAAAACAAACAACGGTGCAGATACAACCGGTAAAGGAACAGGTACAGGCACCGGTACAGGTACCGGAACAGGCACAGGTGGAGGAACGGGTACCATTATTGATACCCTAACCCCCAGTAAAGTTGCTGTTGCCGCTTTAGATGATGAGGTAAATACCTTTATGACTACTTATGATGTACCGGCGGTATCCGTAGCGATTACCAAAGGCGAAAAACTGGTTTACCTGAAAGCTTACGGCGTAAGCGATAAATCTAAAGGTACCAAAGCTGTTATTAGCGACCGTTACCGATTGGCCAGCTGTTCAAAGCAATTCACGGCGGTTGCCATCATGAAACTGCTTGAACAGGGCAAAATAAAGCTATCGGACAAAGTATTTGGCGATGGCGCTATTTTAGGTAAAACCTATGGTACTAAAGCCTATGGCTTACACATTGCCGATATTACGGTTGATGAATTGCTGCACCACACCTCGGGCGGCTGGGGAAATGAAACAGATGACCCGATGTTCAGTAACCCGACAATGACGACGGCACAGCTCATTACCTGGACTTTAGATAACCGCCCGCTCGATCATGTACCGGGTACCAATTACGACTACTCTAACTTTGGATATTGCATATTGGGGCGCGTAATAGAAAAAATTACCGGAAAAACCTATGCTGAGGCTGTAAAAACATTGGTTTTAACTTCAATCGGAATTACGGATATGACCATTGGCGGCAACACACTGGCCGATAAACAGGCTAAAGAAGTTACCTATTACGGTCAATCCGGAGAGGATCCTTATGCTTATAATATTACGCGGATGGACGCGCACGGGGGCTGGGTTGCTACCGCTGCCGACCTGGCCAGGTTCCTTGTTTATATTGATAAATTTCCTGTAAGGCCAGATATCCTTACCCCGGCTTCGCTAACCACCATGTATACCGGCTCAACGGCCAATGCAGGTTATGGATGCGGCTGGGCCATTGCAGGCGATAGCTATTTTCACCAGGGAAGCTTGCCGGGTACGGCTACAGAACAAGCCCGTTTGGGTAACGGGTTTAATTTTGTGATCCTGGCCAACACACGCAGTTTCAAAGCTAATTTCGATTTTGCCCTTGATCAGATCTTCTGGAAGGCGTTGGCCAAAAACCCAACCTGGGCTACAGGAGATCTGTTTCTTAAATAGTAATAGTTAATAGTTAAGTGGTTACATCCCCTCGCCGGTTGGGAGACCGGTGGGGGATGACTTATTTTTGCTTCAGTTTTAAAAAGAAACCGGTAATGGTGCCAATAACGGCGCATGGCGAATTGGCCGGGCAGTTACTAACTACGGGGACATAAAAAATCCTCCTGCTGGCGGCCTGCCCGTCAGGGCTTATCTCTACAACATAGGTTTCCTCACTGATACCATCGCAATTACATTCCCGCTTGTTGATATTTTCGAAATTTTTGGCGGTCAGCTTGTTCATGAAGTTGAGCATGGCGGCATCCGCTATGTATTTGCCGTTTTCGGCCGATAAAGGTTTGCCTATTTGCGCATGCGGTACTTTTTTAAAGTAATAACACTTAGCCGCCAGAAGTGCTATGGCCTTCACCTTATGGTCTTTTTTGTGGTGCGGGTTATACCGGTAGATGATAACCTGCTTTGAATTGATGTTTAATGGAGATGAACTGCCTGCCTGGACAAAAGTATTTCCTGTGCTTAGGATAAGCAACGCCGTGGATATAATTTTTATGAATATGGACATGGGGTTAACCCTTAAATACTGTTGCCAACGAATCCGCAGTGCGTCTGCAACTGGAGGCCGTCGTAGCTATGTTCGATTTGATAATTGGTTGAATAAAATTAGGGAATTGTTGGGAGAGTAGCAATGGTTAGATGGATGTATGATATTCAGAGGGAACTGGAGATAAGACACACGCGACAGTAGGGAAAATGAATAAGATTGAATAAGACCGATAATTTTGGTTAAATTGCATTAAGTCAATTGGAATATGTCAAAAGCTTTCTTATCTCATTCTAGCACTCAAAAACCATTAGTTGAAAATATTTATAAAAGATTAGGAAAAGACAATTGTATTATAGATAAATACAATTTCGAACCAGGAACTCCAACATTAAATTCTATTATTAATGGTATCGAGAAAACTGATTTGTTCGTGATTTTCTTATCAAATGACGCTTTGAACTCTGAATGGGTTAAATATGAAATTGAATACGCAAAAAATCTTAAGAGTTTAGAATTGTCTAATAGGGTATTGATATTTTTGGTAGACTTAACTATTGATCATAGAGATGAGCGTATTCCAGATTGGCTTACTGAAAAATACAACTTAAAACATATTACAGACCCTATTTTACTTTATAAAAAAATTGACTCCAAGCTTAGAGATATATCGATAGAAAACCATCCTTATGTAAAGAAAAAAGAAGAAATCTTTATAGGGAGAAACGGGTTAATGGAAGAATTTGAACAGAAATACTACAATCTGGAAAATATCAAGCCTTCTGCAATAATCGCATCTGGTTTTGAGGAGGTTGGAAGAAGAAAATTTGTCAAGCATGCCTTAGACAAAGTTGAGAAACTAAATAAATATCACAATCCTATTAGTTTTTTGCTCGACTCTCGCGATAGCATTGAAGATTTTATCCTTAGACTTGAAGATTTAAACTCAATTCATCCTGATGAAACTCTAAAAAAAATCAACAATTTAGAACTTACCGAAAAGATCGAATTTGCAATTTTATTAGTTTCAAAGTTTCAAGAAAACAATGAGATCTTATTTATAATAGACAAAGGATGTATTGTCCAACCAAATAAAAAAATAGCAGATTGGTTTCTTGAAATAATACTTGACAAGAGATTTTACAACAATACGATTATTTGTTTAATTTCAACTTTTAGGCCAAATACAAGTCTTATTCGAAACTATCTTAATTTAATTTCATTTCATGTCAATGAACTAACTCCTATAGATAGGCAAATCTTATTTTTAAAATATTGTGAATTATTTGAATTACAACCTGGCAAAGCTGAAACGGAGAAAATATTGGGAGCTTTAAATGGTATGCCGGGACAAGTATTCCATTGTGCCAGAATGATAAGTGATGAAGGGTTAATAAATACTATTAATAAACTAGATGAAATAAAAAAGCATAACGACATAAAAGTTTTCCAAATCATTTCGGCAATCAAAGATGAAGGGGAACTTTTCTATAATTTATTAGTTTTCATCGCACGATTTGAATTTATTAGTTACGATTTTTTATATAAGATATTTTCAAGAGATGATTTAGTTGAAAACGCTTTAGATAAATTGTTTATATATGGTGTTTTTGATAGGATAGGCATTAACAAAGAATATATTCAACCTCATCATGCGATAAGTGAGTATGTTAAGAGAGCAAAATTTCAAATTGATTTAAAAACTCGTCTTAAATTAAAAGAACAAATAAATTTATTATTAAATGATGGCAACGAATACCCTGATATATCTCAAATATTGATCACTATTAAAATTTTGATCCAAACTAATCAATCTATACCTGAAAGATATTTTATTCCCTCATTTGTATTAAGAACAATAATAGACCATTACTATGAAAATAAATATGATCAGGTGAATACCTTAGCTCAAAAAATGATTGCTAATCATTTGAAACATGACCCTGCGATTATTAGAGAGATAAGATATTGGTATTGTATGTCAATTAGTCGCAAATCTTTTGAAAATTCGGAAGATATATTTTATAAGAATCTCAGGGAATTTGAAAAAGGTGATTATTATTTTTTATTGGGTTTTCATAAGCGAATTCAAAAAAAATTTCCTGAAGCCGAAGAAAACTTTCGCGATGCGTTAAAATTCGATGAAAATTCTCAAAAAACAAAAAGAGAGTTAGTTAATGTGCTATTGAGCCAAAATAGATATCCTGAAGCATTAGAATTTGCAAAGGCCAACTATTCAAAGAATAAATTAAGTGCTTTTCACATTCAGGGTTATTTTATGTGCTTAGTTCGCAAAAGAATTTTATTTGAAGAGGATAAAATTATTCTAAATGAGCTCATGAGCAATATACAAATTAGTCATGATTTTAAAGCAAAAGAACTCTATCATACCATGAGGGGTGAATATGAATATTTTGTAAATAAAGACTTGTCAAACTCGATCAAGATACTTAAAGAAGCTATTAATATAAGTGAGTTCAAACATTATCCAAGAAAGGCCCTGTTAGAAATATATAATAAATCTGATTTCAGAGTTGAGGAAGCAAAATTGAGAAGAGATATGGACCATCAATCTGATAAGTTTTTATATGACGATTAACATGTATTGTCCTAAAAAAGTTTACAGATAAGATGGTTCTGATTTAGAAAAGTCACGAGTACCCCAACTGGCGCGAGTATGCAGCTCTGGCAAAAGCGTGGCGTACTCGTGACTTTTATACAAGGTAAGTTATAAGATGAGCCTGATTAGAAAAACACGAGCACCCGACCACCGTTCCCTGCTGCATAATCGCGCCAGCAAAAGAAATTTAATGCCTTGTCTTAATGAATTTAAGCTATAATAATGGTGTCGCTATTCTGTCAGTACCATTTGTGGCTAAAGCGCTGATTGCAGAAAATCTCCAAAAAATCATAAAAAATGAGTGAAATAAATGGAGGATGAAAAATCGATAGCTTGATCCCATTTTTTACTCATAAAAGTTTTATTCGCTGATTATGAAGTCTTTACTGCTGTTTCGGGTGAAATGATAGTTATTTGATTATCAGCGTGTTTCAATAAAAAGGTGTCCCGCGTTTTCACATTCAAAATTTGGAACATGCCCATTTTAAAAAAAAGACGCCGGAGATTTTTTTATTTTTTTTCGGGAATCAAAAAATTGGGACAGCCGCTTTGTTACAATTGAATGCCGCAACTTATGCCATCATCTGCTCATACCTTTCGCCTTTCAGCTTTTACCTTTCACCTAAACCTAAACTCCCTTTCACCTTTCCTGCTTTTTTCATACTTTTGCGCATCCTTTCAAATAAAACAATATTACATTGGAGCACCAGGAATTAACCACCGTTGAAACCGCTAAAGATCTGGGCCTTTTACCCGAAGAATTTGCACGTATAAATGAAATATTAGGGCGTGTGCCCAACTTTACCGAGCTTTCTATTTTCTCGGTTATGTGGAGCGAGCATTGCTCATATAAAAATTCAATTACATGGCTTAAAACTTTACCAAAGGATAGTCCGCGGATGCTGGCTAAGGCAGGTGAAGAAAATGCCGGTCTGGTTGACCTTGGCGACGGCATAGGCTGCGCCTTCAAAATCGAATCGCACAATCACCCTTCGGCCCTTGAACCATACCAGGGCGCCGCGACAGGCGTGGGCGGTATCAACCGCGATATTTTCACCATGGGCGCAAGGCCAATCGCACAGCTCAACTCCCTACGTTTTGGCGACTTAAGCCTCGACAAAACCAAATGGTTGGTTAAAGGTGTGGTTAAAGGCATCAGCCACTATGGTAACGCTTTCGGTATCCCAACCGTAGGCGGCGAATTATTTTTTGACGATTGCTATAATGTTAACCCACTGGTTAATGCTATGTCGGCCGGTATTGTTAAGGCCGGCGAAACCGTTTCTGCTACATCATACGGTGTGGGCAACCCGGTTTATATAGTTGGTTCGGCTACAGGTAAAGACGGGATCCACGGTGCCGCCTTTGCTTCTAAAGATATTACCGAAGATTCGGTGAACGACCTTCCTGCCGTACAGGTAGGCGACCCTTTCCAGGAGAAACTGTTACTGGAAGCTACCCTTGAGGTTATTAAAACCGGTGCCGTTGTTGGTATGCAGGATATGGGCGCTGCCGGTATCATCTGCTCAAACTCAGAAATGAGCGCCAAAGGCGAGCACGGTATGCGTATCGACCTGGACAAAGTGCCAACCCGCCAGGACAACATGAAACCTTACGAAATCCTGCTTTCTGAATCACAGGAGCGCATGCTGATCGTGGTTCACAAAGGTCGCGAAAAAGAGGTTGAAGATATTTTTGACAAATGGGATTTGAACTGCGCCATTATTGGTGAAGTTACCGATACCAAACGTTTAGAGTACTTTATGCACGGCGAAAAAGTTGCCGATGTGCCTGCCGATGACCTTGTATTAGGTGGCGGTGCCCCGGTTTATCAACGCGAATACCGCGAGCCTGCTTACTTTGCCGAAAACCAGAAATTCAATATAGACGACGTTGCCGAGCCTGCAAACCTGGTTGAGGTTGCAGAGCATTTGGTTGGCCATCCTAATATTGCTTCAAAACGTTGGGTAACCGACCAATACGATAGCATGGTAGGTGTACAAACTATGACCGCCAACCGTTCATGCGATGCTGCCGTTGTTGCCGTTAAAGACACCGATAAAGCTATCGTATTAACTACCGACTGTAACTCACGCTACGTGTACGCCGATCCATATAAAGGTACTGCCATTGCCGTTGCCGAAGCTGCACGTAACATTACCTGTGCCGGTGGCGAGCCGGTTGCTATTACCAACTGCTTAAACTTTGGTAACCCTTACATTCCTGAAGTTTACTGGCAGTTTGTAAGCGCTATTAAAGGTATGGGTGATGCCTGCCGCAAATTTGAAACCCCGGTTACCGGTGGTAACGTGAGTTTCTATAATCAGTCTGCTGACGGTGGTTCGGTATTCCCTACACCAACTATTGGTATGCTTGGTGTAATGGACAACGTTGAAAACATCATGACTGCCGACTTTAAACAGCCTGGCGATTTGATCTATCTGATTGGCGAATCTGTTAATGATATTGCTTCGTCGCAATACCTGGCTTCATGGCATAAAATAACTAAAGCACCTGCGCCGCATTTCGATATCGATAAAGAATACGATATGCAGCAAACCGTTAAGGAACTGATCAAACACAAAGTGGTTGAATCGGCTCATGACGTTGCTGACGGTGGTTTATATATTGCGCTGTTAGAGTCGGCAATGCCTAACGGACTTGGTTTTGATATAGCTACTGATGACAGCATCCGTAAAGATGCCTTTCTGTTTGGCGAGGCACAAGGCAGGGTAGTGGTAAGCGTTGCACCGGAAGAGGAGGAACGTTTTGTTGAGGTAATGGCTACCAGCGAGGTTGAGTTTACCCTGCTGGGGACTGTAACCAACGGTGCTTTAACTGTTGATGAAGAAGCCTTTGGCCATGTTACCGACCTGAAAATGGTTCACGCCAATATCCTTCACGGTATTTTAGGCGAATAATGTTAAAACTTAACCGGGTACATCATATAGCTATCATTTGTTCGGATTATGCAAAATCCAAACGGTTTTATACTGAGGTGCTTGGTTTAAAAATAGTTCGTGAGGTTTATCGCGAACAACGACAATCATACAAGCTTGATCTGGAAGTGGGTGACCTCTATCAGATCGAGCTTTTTTCTTTCCCAATCCGCCTGCACGTTCTTCGCGTCCTGAAGCGGCAGGTTTACGTCATTTAGCTTTTGAGGTTGATGATTTGGATGAAGCGGTAGCACATATCTCTTCTTTTGGTGTGGATATTGAACCTATCCGCATAGATGAAACCACCGACAAACGCTTTACGTTTTTTGCCGATCCGGATGGTTTGCCGCTGGAGTTGTATGAGCGATAAAGGACGTCTAACTATATTCTAAGATAGAAAGTCGTGCCGAATTTATTTCGGCATCCCACGGGAAGTGTCTACTTCGTTTTTAAAAATAACTTTTGTTGTTATTAACTATCATCGGCCCGCTCAATTGCCGCGGGTTGGCTTTGTTCTTTTGTCTTGATACAAAAGAACCAAAAAATCAAGTCAGCAGATAGGCTTCTTTGCCGCACTGGCCACCCACACATGCCTTTGCTTGGTCTTTGCCCTGCAAAACGGGCAGAACCACGGGCTGCAATTATTTTGCCCTGCCCGCGCTTGCCCAATGCTTCTGCAAAAACTTGCTATGCCCCTGCAACCGCACAGGCCACCATTGTTCTGCCCGCTTTCACCCGAAGCTTACCTGCTGACGGGGAGGGGAAAAGATTCAGGAGATCAAGATGCAAGAGACAAGAAAGAGGTGGGAAAGAGAAGCGAGAAATCGATATACAAGCAGTAAGTCAACTGCTTCCTTAGGAGAAAAAAATAACCTTACGATTCCCAAACCAAAAGCGGGTAAAGGCCCGGCAAAAAAGCGGGCCAGGGAGTATGGCCTGTGGGGGAAGCATTTTTTTGCCTTGATGTTTGGTTACTTTGCATCTAAGGTAAAGTAACTGGCCCCGCCCGGCCAAGAGGGCGACGATGTAAGTTATATAGTAGAAATATCTTTAAAACCCAACCAACAGAATAAAACAATAACTTCGCCCTCATGTTCCGTTTCAAACAATTCAGCGTTGATCAAGCCGGCTGTGCCATGAAAATTAATACCGATGGGGTATTGCTGGGTGCAATCGCAGGTGATGGTCATCCGTTAAACATACTTGATATTGGCACCGGAACAGGTGTAATAGCCCTGATGCTCGCACAACGTTTCACGGATGCCAAAATAGACGCAGTTGAAATTGACGAACAAGCAGCAGCTACGGCCAAAAGCAATTTCGGCAATTCGCCATTTAAAAACAGGTTAACGCTTTACGCAAATGGGTTTGAACAGTTTTTTGAAGATTATCCTGAAAAAAGATATGACCTTATTGTATCTAATCCTCCGTTTTACATCAACTCCCTGCAATCGCCGGGAGTTAAAACAAATTTAGCCAAACATGCTGCTGATGGCTTTTTTGAAAAGTTGATATCGGTAGTCGCAACGCAGCTTACAGAGCAGGGCATTTGCTGGCTGATACTGCCTGTAGATACTTCGGCACTGGTGAAAAATCTCGCCTTACAAAGCGGTCTTTATCTGCAAAAAACAATTAGCATTCACTCCTTTAAGGATGATACAGCGCACCGGGAAATTCTTGCTTTCGGAAAAAACAACACGCATATGATAACCGGTAAATTTGTAATCTACAGCGAACCAAATGTATATACGGAAACGTACCGGGGAGTGCTAAAGAATTTCCTGACGATATTTTAGCCCGCCTCGAATCTTAATTCTTGGCTCTTAACTCTTGACTAATTAAATCCTAACTTTGCCCCATGACCCGCATAGGCCTCATTTCCGATACCCACAGCTACCTTGACGATGCCGTTTTTAAACATTTTGAAAACTGCGACGAGATTTGGCATGCCGGCGATTTTGGTACCATTGAACTGGCTGATAAACTTGCTGCTTTTAAACGTTTAAAAGGCGTATACGGCAATATAGATGATAAAGACGTACGTATAGTTTACCCCGAACATTTACGCTTTAAATGCGAAGAAGTAGATGTATGGATGACCCATATCGGGGGCTATCCCGGCAGGTACAGCCAAAATATCAAGGCTGAGATTTACAGCAATCCGCCTCAATTATTTATTACCGGCCATTCGCACATATTAAAAGTGATGTTTGATAAAAAGATCAACTGCCTGCACATGAACCCCGGCGCTGCCGGTAAGCAGGGCTGGCATAAGGTGCGTACGTTGTTGAGATTTAATATTGATGGTGACAAGATCCAGGATCTGCAGATAATTGAATTGGCGGGGTGAAAGTTTTGATGTAGAGACGCATAATTGCGTCTCCCGCAAAGCTAAACCATCCCCGCCCTTGCATTCTCCGCCTCAAAAACCGAATCAATGAGCAGGGGAGGGCGTTTACCAGCAGCTACTGCCAATTGGTCGCAACGCTCATTTTCGGGGTGCCCGTTATGCCCACGCACCCAGGTGAATTTAATTTTATGAAGCTTGCTGATCTCCAAATAGCGCATCCACAGATCTTTGTTTTTTTTGCCTGCGAACCCTTTTGCTACCCAACCATTAACCCAGCGTTTTTCGATAGCGTCAATAACATATTTGGAGTCGGAAAAGATCATTACATTTTGATTGGGCGCTTTCAGCGCTTCCAGGCCTTTGATCACAGCAAGTAGCTCCATCCGGTTATTGGTAGTTTTCCGGAAACCTTCGGATAGCTCTTTATAATGCTGTCCCGAACGCAAGATCACACCATATCCACCCGGTCCCGGATTTCCGCTTGAAGCTCCGTCTGTAAAAATCTCGATCATATCTTAAGTCCATGGACGATAGTTGATAGTCCATGGCAAAAGTAAGAAACTTTAAATCATACGTTGCATTGATCTAAAGCAAATAGAAACTATGGGCTATAGACTATGGTCTATCGACTTTCTTAATCTTCAGTCTCAATGAGTTCCCAATCACTACCACGTCCGAAAACGCCATGGTGAGTGCGCCAACCATAGGATTAAGGAAACCCATTGCTGCCACAGGGATAGCTATGATATTATAGGCAAAGGCCCAAAAAAGGTTTTGTTTTATGGTAAGCAGCGTATGCCTGCTGATCTGTAAAAACTTGATCACCGAATGCAGGTCGGTATTTAATAATACTACATTGGCCGACTGAATTGCCACCTGACTGGCATCATTCATTGATATGCCAACATCGGCATGGGTTAGGGCAGGAGCATCGTTAATGCCGTCACCTATCATAATGGTTTTACCTTTTTGTTTATAAATGTCAATCACTTTCAGTTTTTCTTCGGGAAGTTTTTCGCCATGAACCTCTGTGATACCTAATTGATGAGCTACGCTAAGACAACGGTCTTTTTTATCACCGCTCAACAGTACCGGGATAATACCCATTTGTTTAAGTTGAGTTATAAGCGTGGCGGCTTCAGGTTTTACCTGATCATCGACAGCAATTTGCGCCATCAGTACCTGGTTTTTATACAGCACAATGTTGAAATTGGCTTGGTGGTTGGTTTTCGCTGTACCCAAAAAGTAATTATTGCCGTGGATATCTTCTGCACGCATACCCAAGCCTTTTTCTTCTTTAACCGATTTTAAAATGAGCTTTTGCTGTGGTAATTCTTTTAAACCGTTTACAAGCGATTTGGCTATCGGATGATTACATCGCTCCTCAATGGCAGTGATCATGCCCCTGATGTGTTCTATATCCGCACCATTCTCAATCCTGATCTCATTAACGGTAAACTTGCCGGTTGTAAGTGTGCCTGTTTTATCAAAAACTACATATCTGGTATTAGTAACGGCTTCAATCGTATCTCCGCCTTTTACCAGGATGCCGTTCTTAGCCGCCCGGCCTAAACCAACCATAACAGCAGTGGGCGTGGCTAAACCCATGGCACATGGACAAGATATAACCAGCACAGCAATAGCATTCATGATAGCATGTTGTAAACCCGAACCGCCAACAAAGTAAGTGAGCATAAAGGTGGTCAATGCTATCAGTATTACCGCAGGGACAAATACAGCCGCAACCTTATCACCGAGTTTTTGAACAGGTGGTTTAGCCGCCTGGGCTTTCTTCATCAAGTCGATGATCTGCGCAAGAATGGTATTTGAGCCAACACGGGTTGCCAGCATATGGAAATTGCCATTAAGCAATATAGTACCGCCAATAACCTTATCGTATTTTTGTTTTTCAACCGGGATACTTTCGCCTGTGAGCATGGCCTCATTAACCGAACCCTGGCCTGAAAGGATCTCGCCGTCAACAGGTATTTTATCGCCTTCATTAACCAGTAATGTATCACCAGGGCGCGCCTCTTTGGCATTGATTATTTCAACGCTTCCATTTATGATGCGATTGGCATTCACTTCCTGAAATTTGATGAGGTCTTTTACAGCCGAGGTAGTTTGACTCACCGAACGTTTTTCGAACACATTACCTAACAACACCAGGGTAATAATGGTGGCGCAAGTTTCGTAAAACTGGTATTGAGGGCCGAGGTTTTGTATTGTGCCGATAAGGCTATATATAAATGCCGATGTTGAGCCCACAAAAATGAGCACATCCATATTAGGGACACCTCCCTTTATTGAACTAATGGCGCTTTTGCCAAAGTGTAAACATCCAACTATAAAAACCGGAAGGCATAACAACAATTGAATTATGGGCTGATGCAGAAAATGCCAGGGTAATATCATGTGCAGCAAAAGTGGTGCGGTAAAGATGGCGCAGAAGATAAATTTGTTTTCTACCCGTTCGTAAAACGGTACCGAATGGGTGCTGAGATCCTCGACAACTTTAAAACCTAAACTTTCTATCCCTTTTTTTATTTCAGGCAGCCGGGTTTCATCGTTGGTTGAAAATTTTACCTCTTCGCCGGCAAAATCAACCAGGATATTGTGTAAACCTTTTTTTCGAGGAATTTATGGACGGACATTGCGCAATTATTACAATGCATGCCGGTCACATTTAGTTCTATCAATTGCTCAGCCATAGTTACAAAAATACTTATTAAGCATAATCATTCTAAATTAAACGGGTAAGCTTAATGTAATTTTAAAAAAGAGTTTGCAATTAACCGGGAGATTTCTATTTTTGCACACTCGAAAAACAAAACGGTAGGCATAGCTCAGTTGGTTAGAGCACCAGATTGTGGTTCTGGGGGTCGTGGGTTCGAGCCCCATTGCTTACCCGCTTTTATAGGGCTCATTTACATACGTAAATGGGCCTTTTTTTACGCCCATATTATGGCTCATTATTACCTGGCACGGTCCGGCAGGTTGGGCACCTGTTCAGACAGGGGAGAAAAATAAAAAAACTGGAACCTGTTCCGACAGTGCTTTCATAATTAAGCCTGCCGCCCTGGCGTTCCATGAAATCTTTACAAAGCACCAAGCCGAGGCCAATACCCCGTTCGTTTTCTGTACCGTAAGCGGGTTCGGTAACCGGAGAGAAAAGACCTGCTCTCTTGTCCGATGGTATACCAACTCCATTGTCGTTTACTTCTAGCTTACAATCAGCACCGGATATGCTTCCACGGATTAAAATGAGACCGTTCGGTCGGGTAAATTTGATCGCATTGCTGATCAGGTTGCGGATCACCAGCTCAAGCATGTCTTTGTCGCCGGTCGCGGTAAGCCCGGATGCAATGTCCCATCTAAGATCTATCTTTTTTACTGCAGCCAATGAACGTTCCATTTCCAGTGTTGGCAGGAGGGTACCCAGCAAGTTAAGCGCGGTGAGGTGAACAACGGGGCCTGTCATTTGTGTCCTTGACCAGTTTAACAGGTTAGACAACATGTTGATCGTATCGCGGGTGGCGTTTTTCAAACTGTTTTCCAGCATTTCCCTATCCTGGCTGTCCAATTGATCCTCGCTTAATAGTTCCAGATAATTTTGGATATTGATCAGGGGCGCTCGTAGGTCATGTGAAATGATCGACATAAGTTTGCTCTTTTCTGCGTTGCTTTTTTCAAGCTGTTCTTTGTGTTGCAGCATTTGCTCGTTTCTTAATTCGATGGACTTCGTTTTTTCCGATACCTCGCTTCTTTCTTTATCATAATTTTTCCTGATAAATTTGATTATGATATAAATCGCCAGCACAGGAATGGGAAACGCCGTGATCCGGTCAAGGACCTGGCCCTCGCCCTGCACGAAAGGATGGCTCACCAGGGAAGGATCGAGGTATTCGGCCAAGTGGATCAATATAAAAACGATGACATATGTTGAAAGCCAGGCAAGGTGCTGCCGGTATGGCGAGATGGCAAACACGAGTAACAAGTAAGACGGCCAGATGAGGTCTGTGGAACCGCTGATGCCGGCGTTGGAAAAATAGTTTACTGAAAATATGAAAAGTCCGGTTATTCCGAATATGACATTACTATGCGGTTTGCTCCTGAATCTGGAGAAATAGAATTGATGTAGGAAAACGGTGCCAATCAACAGGCATGATACAGCTGCTACTTTCAGACCCGCGACAAGATTGTATGGAATATAACAGGCGGCCAAAACCATCAGGCTTAGGCTGATTGAATGAAATATACGTGATTCAAGCGAGAAATTTGAGGAATCGCCAATTAATGAGTTCCACAAGTGAGGAATACGTCGGCAGTACCGAACAAAGAAGTAGTTTAATTTAGGGTTTTGCATGATGAACAGGTACTTGGAGCGCAAGAATACACTTCTATACGCCATTTATTTTAAAAAGTTGTTTATGTGAGATTCAGGCCCCCGGGTTGTTTTTATTTTTTCTGATATTGTTTGTCGGATAATGACATATCATTGCTTTTCATTACCTGATTAAAAACCCGGCCATGTACGGCCACTTCATCGATAAGTAAAATCAGATACTGGAAGCTGCCTTTTCGAAAATTTTTGACAGGAGTGACCTCGGCGTAACATTACTGGATCGTCGCTTTAAGATCCTCTACCGGAGCCCGGCTGTTAAACGTATAAAAGGTTAGGCGTGTTTGAACTATTTTAAATGCTACGCTCTCCGCCTCGCTAATTGAGCAAAAATGAATTTGCCCCATTGGAAAAACTGGCGAAAGCAAAAAAACTGCACAAACAACCGGCGCAACAGAGAGATGGCTTTAGCTATTATCAAATTATTTGTCCGGCAAGGCGCCTATATTTATATCACCGGCACCGCCAAGAACGACTCAATCCCACCGCTAAGTATTTTTGAATTAGAGAGAAATTTCTGCAAGTCAATTATTTACAAGTTTTTTATAATTTTAGCCCGATCAAAATAAACCATTAATCGCTTTGTTCCGGTGACCTGTAGATGAACTTGTTAGCGGTAAAACTGCTGATTATCAAAACGATTATATAAAATTTTTGCCGTTTAAAGTTATTCACCTTTGCAGACTTTCATTTCAGAATTGTTATTTGTATTTTATTTCCTCAGCATTTTCAACGATTTCTAATATTATTGCATCTAACTTATTAACTGCAGTTAACAAATGATTTAATACCTCCCCCTTTTCAGCCTCTGTTAATTCCTCGTTTTTCAAAACATTCATTAAGCCCAATAAATTTGCAACATGAGGCCGGGTTAAGTGGGATTGCATCCAGGCAACTGTCCTTAATTTTTCATTTTGTTGCTCTATAGCTTTGGAATGAAGCAACCTTTCGGTAATGTCCTTAAAATACACCGACAATCCGTTTTCGGATGGGTAAACCATTACGTCAAACCACCTATTCACGGCAGGGCTTAATGTTTCAAACGATTGTACAGTTTTTTCTTTAAACGCTTTTTTGTAGTGCTCGTAAGTAGCGCGTCCTGGTATATCGGGATAAATATCTCTCAGGTCTCGTCCAATAACTTCTTCGCGAGGCTTTTCCAGAATAATTTCGGCCCTTTTATTCCAATAGTTTACTACCCAATTTTTGTCCATCGCAAAAAAGCCATCGCCAATACTTTCCAGTATTTCATTTCTTTCCTTGTAAGAACTGTTTAATTTTTGCTCTGCTAATTTTTGCTCTGTAACATCCCGCTCAATCGCAATCCAATGAGTAAACCTACCCTTTTCATTTGCTATGGGCGTAATAGAAGTGTTTATCCAAAATTGCTCGCCACTCTTTTTATAATTGATAATTGTGATCTCACAGGATAGCCAATTACGGATTGCCTCATTAAGTCGTGCCAACTCGGCCCAATCACTGCTCGGCCCCTGCAGAATTCTTGGCGATTTACCCAGAACCTCGGCAGCAGTATATCCCGTCATTTTAGTAAATGCATTATTAACATATATGATACGTGGTCCCTGCTCATCAAATGGCTCAGCCTCCATTATAATTACCGAATCGTTGGTATTAGTAATCACAGATTCCAACAATCTCAGCTGTCGTTCTTCTTTTTCAATTCGGTAATATCGTGTACCGACCCTACCAGTTGCACACAATTATTGTATTGGTCAAAAATTGGTGTAACTGTTACTTCCCCTATTTTTGTGCCTGTAGGGTATGGTGTTGTTTCTGTCCAGGTAATTTTTTCTTTACTACTTATCGCCTGTTTATACTTAGACACCGCCAGGGTTAAAGATGGTTCGGGAATTATATAGTCAATGTATTTTCCTATAACATCACTTTCCTGAATTCCTGTTATGTCGGTAAAGGCTTGGTTTACAGATAGGAATTTAAACTTCCCGTCCGCTTCAATGCTAATCACAAAAATTACATCTTTAACATTGTTATATATAAGCGATAACTGCTGTTGGCTATCCAATAGCTTTTGTTCGTTATCTTTTATCTTCTTCAAGCTAATTTCCTTTTCGGTAATATCGTTAAATACAACCATCATGCATTCTTTGTCGTCATAAGTGATGGCGTAACCCGAAACTTCAACGTTAATAGTCGTGTTGTTTTTTTTAAATGCTCATATACCCCAAATTGGTATGCCCGATTTTTATCAATAAGGCCATTAAGTATCTTATTAACCTCTTCAACATCTTTTTGAGGCCTGTAATCATGTATAGTCATGTTTAAAAATTCGGCCTTGCTATATCCGTAATGTAAGACAGCCATCTCATTTACATCAAGTATTCTATAACTAGATAACTCATATATGAGCATTGGTAACGGGCTTTTGTCAAACAGCACACGGTATTGCAAGTCGTGTTTCTTGGTTTTTACCTGGCCCTTGGTTTTTTCTACGTAACTCCCACCAGCAGCGGTAATTTTTTGTAAAGAAGCATCATTTCTCTTTGACATAATCTTGGTCCTAACACCTGTAAATACAAATAAATGTAAGTTATGAGAGTTTAAAAAGTAACAAAAGAATGAATTTTATTTTCGTTTAAAAATTGGTTCGAGCATAATACAACTAAGTTTAATTAATTACAGTAAATGCATGTTAAAGTCAGATAATTAATCCGACATAAGATGTTAATTTCCGAACAATAATATCGCGTGCGATCTCATATCATGTGCCAAGATATTTTGACTTATCAAATGGCTGGATAAACCATAACAGATTGACCCCTGCAGGCCAATTTGATTTTGACCGCCTTTATTTATCAGTCAAAACTTTAAATAAAATTGGTGAAGACGGGGCCAATCAAAACAGTTTCTCCAGTTATCAAAATACAGGCGAGAAATCGTTGAAGACTTTAACGCTATATATTAATCCAGATGCAAAAGACAACGCTACGGGCGAACTTTACTGGGATAAGGACGAAGGTTGGGATTTAAGAAAAAGCAGTACAGCAAAATCAAATTCAAGGCAGCAAAAAGCGGCCACGAAATTACGCTGCGTGTGGTTACCCAGGAGGGCAGTTATCCCATTAATAAGGAGGTTGCCAATTTAAAAGTTGTCGTCCTTAAGGATGGCAAAGAATATTTGGGAGCAGGTAATTTGAAAAAGGGCGTTTCTGTGCAAATCTGAAGTTTCTGGCTACTGCAGTCTCGTTAGTTCAAGTTGCAGAACAACTGGCAATTCTGGTAGCTGTAAAAAAGGGGGCAACTATTATCTGCCAAATGTGTAATTATTAAAATGACAGCGGATAACAGGCAAGTTGCTAATTAAAAGATTTCCTGAATTCCAGCGGCGAAAGATTCGTCCTGGTCTTAAATAGCTTACTGAACGACTGTGAATGCTCAAAACCTAAAGCATAAGCCACCTGGTTGACCGACAGGCTTGTGGTAGATAATTTTTCCTTCGCTTTTTCAATGAGATGATCATGAATGTGCTGTTGGGCGCTTTGCCCGGTCAGTGATCGCAGCATGTCACTCAGGTAGTTAGGCGAAAGGTTCAGTTTTTCGGCCAGGTAGGCAACGGTAGGGATTCCGTGGCTCAACGTCAGTTCATCATTGAAATACGTATCCAGTGTTTCCTCCAACCGTTGCAGGATGTCGGTGTTGGCCGCTTTGCGCGTCAGGAACTGCCGCTTATAAAAACGGTTGGCATAACTGAGCAGCAGTTCAATCTGGGAGATCATCACCTCCTGGCTGAAGTCGTCGATCCGGCCTTCGAGTTCCTTTTCCATAAAGCTAAAGATAGCCAGGACCGTGTTTTTTTCTTCTTCCGAGAGATGCAGTGTTTCGTTGGTGCTGTAGGAAAAGAAGCCATATTGCTTGATCTTTTTAGCCAGTGGGTACCCCAAAAAGAAATCCGGGTGGATGATGAGAGTGTACTCTGAGCACACCGTCCCCTCCAGGTCGTTACCGCCGATGATCTGCCCCGGTGCGGCGAATAACAAACCGCCGTTATCAAAATCATAATAGCCCTGGCCATATTTCAACTTACCGCCCAACCTGGGCTTGTAGGCGATCTTGTAATAGGCCAGCACATGCCGGGTGGGTAATTTGCCTTCCAATACCGTGTGTGCACCGTTAATCAGGCTGATCAGCGGGTGTTTAGGCTGCGGTAAGCCGAACATCCGGTGCGCCTCGGTCAGCGACTCAAGTTTCAATGGCGGGTTCTCATCCTTTTTCATCATAGCTAAGTTAAGGACACCAAGCCGTAATTTGCAGTGGCTGGTGTCCGTATTTTGTAATTTCATTGCGCAGAGCGCGAAACTTCATCCCAGGCTTCCCAGGTGGCAATGCGCTCCGCGTAGGCAGTTTTCAGGCCGGTTAGGTTATGGCTACCAAGGTTAAAACGTAGCGGCGGATTTTCAGAGTCCACCACTTTGAACAGAGCCTGCGGGGTGGCGGCCGGGTTGCCTCTCTCCATGCCTTTTATTCCCTCCATGAATTTCGCTTTAAAATCGTGGTACACCGGATTTCCTTCGAAAACCGTCGGGATCTGATCGCTACCAAATTCGGTTGCATATGCGCCAGGTTCAATGATGGTGACTTTGATACCGAACTGCGCCACTTCCAGGGCCAGGCTTTCATGGATAGCTTCAAACGCCCATTTGGACGAGACAGTAATAGCCCAGGATCGGCATGGCCAGATGGCCCAGGTTACTGGAAGTACCCAGGATATGTCCGTAACCCTGCCCACGCAGCAGCGGCAAAGCCGCCTGGATCACACTTACAGGGCCTATCACGTTGGTTTCGTACAGGGCGCGGATATCGCCGGCACTGCCGTCCTCGATCGTCCCGATCAGGGGGTAGCCCGCGTTATTCAACACGATGTCCAACCGGCCAAAATGCTCATGAGCTTTATTTACGACTTCTTTAACCTGAGCAGGGTTAGTCACGTCGAGTTCCAGTATCAATACCCGATCACCATATTGTTCTTTTAATGCAGCGATGCTGCTCAGTTCGCGGGCCGTAGCGGCCACCAGATCTCCGCGCTCTAATGCCGCTTCTGTCCATATACGTCCCAGACCGCGCGAAGCGCCAGTGATGAACCATATTTTATTCGTTTGCTGTGTCATACTATATTTTATTTGATGAAAGCAAAGTTCAGGGAACAAGCCTTTTGCTTTGTAGCCTAATTACTGTTCTTTGTAGGCTGATCTCTGTATTTTTTCAGGTAATCCGGGACACATCCAGAGAGATCTCCAAAAAAGCGCAGGGACATATCAGGGCTTTAATCGCTGCGGGGAAAAGTATATTTTGCCCATGCTGCAGGTGCACAGCGCCCCACAGGTAGGAAGCCAGAAGCAATAGCCCCAAGAGGGCGATCCATCAAATGATGAATAAGTCTGCCGAAGTTAGTTATGTAATGCCTAACAACTGATAGGTTCCGGGTGCAATGACAAAAAATTGCGTCATTAAGCAAGCTCTGTTATTATTTAATTCAAACAGGTTAATTAAATGCTTTTATGTGAATTTGAATGGGATGCTTTTATTCAAGAACCTGACCTGGTCTTAAGTTACTTATAAAGTATTATTATATAAATTCTAAAAAAAAGTGGAGGCGGAGGGAGTCCTATCGAACAGTTAATGTCGCTGCTTTTATTTTTAATGAATTGAAAATCAAATAGTTTTAGCGCTGTATAGCTCTATGGGGAACATAAAAACAGGGTTCCTTTTCTTCGTTTTTATTTGAAATCAATTTATGTTGACATTTTTGTCTACTCAAAATGCTCGATTATCGAACACTCTTATAGGTTTTTAAATCAGGGGTTATAATTTTGCTGATTTCATAATCAAAAGAGCTTTTTAAAATCTTTGCAGATTTTAGAATACGCAAGTGATGTAACTTGATGAATATATTAGGCCATTTAAGCGTTATTCATTAATGAATCGCTAATCCAATTATCTATTGGTTCGAACCCAATTAGGGGAGGCATTCTTGAAGGCCAGAACCGAAAGGGATTTGATCTGGCTCAGGCTTATATCTTCTTTTGACTTATTGATTCTTGAAATCGGTTACGCCGACCGAGGTAAGCCGTGCTGAAACTCAGGTTTATTATCGATAATTTAAAAGACAAGTTGCTAAAAAAAGTTGCCAATAAAATTGACAACTTGCCTGAAAAAGTAATCCTTATTGTATAAATCTCGAACTATTTCCTGTCTGATCTGCACTTATTTGCTGATTTAGAATTATAAACCGAAACGTGACGTCGCCGTTCAGTTTGCGAAAAAAGTGATCGAGACCCGTGGCAAAGTTAGCGACGCCGATTTAGGCGTAGTACGGGACGCAGGCCACACAGATGCAAATATTATGGAGATCGTTGGCCTGGTAGCCATGTACTCCCTGACGAGATTTTATCAATAACGTGTCTGATCCTGAAAAGGATTTTCCGCCGGTATTGCCTGCCGGCTCGATCTCACTATAGCAAAGTAATCTCCGGGAATGTCTGGATTATAATATGGATTAACGCTAAAAAATAAAAAAATAAAAAACCAATGATCAGCAACATCACTTCTTTTAAGTGGTTGCTGATCAATAAAAAGGAGGTGTATTATGAAAGCAATTGTTGTAACAGATCAGGATGCTGGATTAGCCGGAATGAAACTGGTGGAGTTGCCAGAGCCGCAGCCGGCCATCAACGAGGTCATCGTTCAGGTTTACGCGGCCAGTATTACCGGGGACGAGCTGTCATGGCCGTCGACCTGGACCGATCGTACTGGTCGTGACCGGACGCCTTCGATCCCGGGACACGAACTGGCAGGGGTGGTAACAGCGCTTGGCTATGGCACAACGGGATTGTCAGTAGGACAACGGGTTTTCGGCCTTCAGGATTGGTATCGCAATGGTTCGTTGGCAGAATACGTGGCCATTGAAGCGCGCAACCTTGCACCATTACCAGACGATGTTGAGTTCAATGATGGCAATGCGCTCGTGATGTCTGGCTTAACTGCATGGCAAGCGCTTTTTGATCACGGCCAACTTCAGGCAGGGCAAAGAGTCCTGGCGCATGGAGCGGCTGGTATCGTTGGATCGATGACTGTCCAACTCGCACGTGAGGCCGGTGCGTACGTCATCGGCACTGGTCGGGCTGCTCACCGTGAAGCGGCGTTCAACTTCGGCTCCAATGAATTCGTTGACCTGGATAATGATACGTTAGAAGACATTGGCCAGGTAGATCTGGTTATTGATGCCCTCGGCGGCGATATCGCGAAGCGTTCCCTGGGTGTAATCCGTCCCGGCGGAAAGTTCGTGTCCATTACCGGCTGGAATGAGGAACAGGCCAACGGAGTCTTGAGTATTGATTTCGTCGTGGAAGCAGACCGCGCTCAATTAAGTGAGATCGTGAAACGATTCCGGGATGGATGTTTGAAAACGAATACCGGTAACATTGTTACGCTTGACGATGCGGTAGCCGTCTATAACTCGCCCGGTCAGGCTAAGGGTAAGACGATTGTCCGAGTTCGCCCGTAGACCCGGTCTTAATTTATATTTATCATTTTGTCAAACTAAAATTATCTAAATCATACGAGATAATTAATGGGAATTCTTCTGTTCCCCAAACTATACTATACCCTTAATCCAGACTTTATTTGCATGAAATGCATGAATACACTTTTGTTCTAAAGGAGCCTTGGACTTATTAAGATAAATGAATGTTAAACGTGGCGTATTCGTTTTCTTTTCAACTTGACAAACGGCGATGGAATCCTGATAGATTTTCGCGCTGTAAATGCTATCATGGGCGATGACAACTTTCCAATCATTTCATAAAGTGTTGGTACTTTTTTTGAGCAAATGTGATTTGACCCAATAAAAGTATGAATGCGATTAATAAAGATTGTTTCATGTCGGATTACTGTTGGCAAGGGTTTGCGGGAGGATTATAAAAAAGTACTGGCGGAGACAGTTGCAGAAACCGCGAAGGCTATGACATTAAATAAGCTCCTCAACTCAAGTAAAACATCAAATTATTCGGGGAACAAGTGATTTGTGAAACCTGTAATTTATTTAAACTCGTCCCGGGGCTTATCTGCCCCCTCATCTGCCAATTCATTAAATTCGATAGAACGCAGGTAGCTATTGAAATCGTTTAATAGCGTCTGATATTTTTTTGCCAGTTATTTATCCTATCCGCACCATTGCAACAATTGTTATTAATAAATAAATCAGATTGTCCTAAAATAGCGAAGTCGGCGGGAACAAAATATTCGGGAAATTCTTTCGAAAAATCGTGTCTTATAACAAGGCCTATCTTTCGGATATTTGGCGGAGGAAGATTCTTTTGTTGAAACCAATTGTAGCAAGAGCGGCGATTTATCTGCAATGCCCGTGCTAAGTCACTGATATTATAACCGTTTTTCCGTACTATGTACTCCGTAATTTGCCCGTTATGTTTCTCCATAATTATAAGTTGCATTTTACAATACAAAATTCCGACCGAAAATGAAGAAATACCGTTTTT
Organism: Mucilaginibacter sp. P19; assembly: GCF_050632265.1. Lineage (NCBI taxonomy): Bacteria > Pseudomonadati > Bacteroidota > Sphingobacteriia > Sphingobacteriales > Sphingobacteriaceae > Mucilaginibacter > Mucilaginibacter sp. P19. Next base: position 4,494,336 of record NZ_CP192586.1, on the reverse strand, counting down.
AAAATCTAATGGTGTAAGATTTTTCCGTTCATTGTATTCATTTTCTTAAAACGAAAATTAAATTTAGTGTTTTAACAGTTGCCGGATCAGGTGAATGTTTTATGATACAAAAATGCTCACAAAAAAAGACTTTCCCATACATGATATTTTTTAGGCATAATCTTCTGTAAGTCAGTTTTTTATATTATTTAAAAAAGAAATTGACGCAAGATAAACTATGGGTTAATAGCTCTTTTTAACTGGGAGTTTAAAAAAATAATGAATACAAACGATTCAGCTACTGGATATTTGCTGAATTTCATTTAACGATAATTAATTTGTTATTACTTTATTTATGCCAGGGATATTTTTAATCAAAAGATTATAAAAAACGCACACATTGGAAATAAAAAAGCCTTTTATTAAAGAAAACTTACAGCAATTATTTAAAATGATGTAAATTAAGTCAATTCATTTGAAGCATGGAAAAACCCCGATACCAAAGCGTTACAATCCCAATAATATTGTCTTTCCTTTTGATAATTATAACGTTTTCCTATGATATTTGCACTGCTATTGACGTCGAACAAGACGAGATTGGGCGCTTTAATAAATGCATTTGTTCCGCTTGTTCTTGGGGTATTAAGTTTGGTTATTATGGCAATGGTGTTAATTTTTTCGAGGAAGGAAAAAATTGCTTTTTACACGCTGATATTTTTAGGTGCAGTTAACTTAGCTACTGCAGTTTTTCTTAAGTTCAATTTTAAAGATTTCTCACCGCTAAATTCTAATCACGACTTAACTACGTCAAAAGTTCTGCTTTCTTCGGTTTTAACACCAATTAACGAGCGTAGCAAAATTATAATTGAAAATCTTGACGGCTTGCCTGATAATGATGTTCTCGCATTTTCATTTGTGCATAAATCCGGTATTACCAATAGTGATATCCGCAAAAAAACCTTCGACCATAAGGAAGTAACTGTCTGTTTAATCAATAATGCTTCTTCTGATTTGATAATCAGAGGTATGGCGCTATCTGACGATGAACTTTGGCATATTAAATCAATAAAAAAAGATGACAAAATACAAAGCACTTATCCTTTAGTAATCACGCCTTCAGGCCAGGTATACATAACAGTCGAATTCACCGCTGCTAAGATCGAACAGCGCATCAAAGCCCCGTGGTGGAAATATCTGCTTAAAACTCAAAATTTTTTGGCCGTACAATCAAGATATTTTAATTATCAGAAATTAAGAGGCGCTACCTGTATCAATACAAAGGGGATTTTGGTTTTAAAAACCGACAGTAAAACGGAGCCATACTGCAATATTCATCTAAATGGTTTATGGCAATATAAAGTAGAGGGAGATTGGGAACCAGATTTACAAAGAGTGGTTAATACGTTGGGCTTCGGGACCGTAATAGGCTTTAAAAATTTTGATAACGGTTTAAATGGGAATAAGCTTGTTCCTTTTTCTGATGAAGTTACAGGGAACTGTTTCAGTGTTGCCGACCAGAGCAAATCCGTAAGAATAACTAAGATAGCCGCTTATCACGGCTGTTGTTCCGTCGAGGCCGTTGATTCTACCTGTTACTATTATCCTGCAAAAAATAAAATGTTCCCTTTGTTTGTGTCAATGCCGCGTACCAGGCAAATGTTATTTCCTAATGGCTATAATACGGGTGTAAATTCAGTTTGTTTTAAACCAGATTATCCGTTTGTTTTAAAAGTTGGTAAATCCGACATGGAGAGAAAAAGAAACTTTCAAAGTAAAATTGGATTGAGAATATGGAAAGCCCGCGACTTAAACGGCTCACCTATTTCCAATGCCTTTATTTTAGGTGCTGATCATTTAGGTGCAAGAGGCACCAATTATGATTATCAGGATGAAGTTCTTTATATAGAGAATGTTAAAATTAAGTAAAACCTCTTTATAATTATATTGCCGGGGAGACAAAAAATGTAAAAACCTCGACTATCTATAAATTAATGTTTTTAACAATTTCTTTTACTTGGCTCAATGTGTCCTCCTGGCCTTTGAAATTGTCAAGTACATCATCGATTATAATCCTAAAATTTTGGGCGGATATATCTCCTTCACAATTGTAAGTATTTTTAGTTGTTGAAATTAAACAATAGCTGTCTGATTTTAGAATGATCTTAAGACTTTTATAAGCATTTAACAGCCGTTTCACTACAGTTTTTTTAACAGCTTAATACGTACTACGCATGTAGAAAGTTACGTGTTAGGCTAATGAAAAAAACAGCATTAGCTATAAATCAATAGAAAATTATAGGTAAGCACGATCTTGCAGGATCAGGTCATTGAATTCTTGTAATAAGCGTAAATATTTCTCTTTCCAAAAATCATTTTGGCTTTGTGCAAAATTACTGATATAAATTACCGGGGCATCCTGCATTTGATAGATAGATTTAAAATCATCCCTATGGAAAAATTCCGGAAACTCATGCGAGAAATCATGCTTTATTGTTAATCCTATCCTGAGAATGATTTCTTCCTTTAGGCGTTTCGAATTAAACCAATTGTATACTGATCTCCGATTTATGTTGCAAGCTTTGGCTAAATCACTAATACAATAAGCATTTTTTCTTACTCTATATTCCACAATTTGCCCGTGATGCTTTTCCATAAATTTAAGATATTGATAGTTGGCTATAATTTGTTGTTTATTAATGGTCAAAAAAGATTTACATTATTGGTGGCCCGATAGCTAATTAAAAATATTGGCAGACATTACGGCATATCCCTGTGTTGTTTGTTATAGACATACACAATTATATTTAATAATACTAATGATGTAACTAATGCCTCCATAAGGGTAGCGTAAAAAGGTTAAAATATCGATGGAAGTCAAATTTAACTAACGCGACAATGAAAATCTACAATTTACTACCTCGCAATTTGATACAATAATATGCTCATAAATGACCGCTTTTTGTGGTGGTTTCTCGTTTTTTAAGCGGGAAGCAAGTACTAAAATTCATTATTGGTCTTCATTTATAAATACAATTACGATATGCTGGGTTGGATTTACAATTATTCTCATAATGTTATACACTTTTGTGTATGAGGCACTTCGTTGGTTTTGATGTGCTATTTTTACTAAAAAAAGATCAAGATTATGGAAATTTTAGACAAAAAATTAAAGCTAGGGATGTTAAACCAAGGGAGTGCAAATGCTTTAAATGTAACTACATTTATTAAACGAGTGGGGTGTTTATTTTTAGCGGCCGTATCGTTTTTTGCAAATTCAGGATGTAAAAAATTATCAGATGAGGATATACAAAATAAAGGTAGCTATTATGGTTACGGCAAACTTGTTGTAACTTGCAGTGGAGAATGTAACGTGTCGTTTGGAGAAGTTGGAAAAATGAATGTCTATACTATTAGCTCAACAACAGCAACATATAGCTTCAGGTATCAAACCAAATACCAACTCGGAATTTCTATCACTCCGACAGATAAGGACCAAAGCATAAAAATGGATGTATATAGCAGGGAAGAGAAGCAAATTTTTCACAACACCGTCAATCAAAAGGTTAATATTCCATGGCAATCACAGATTCTGGTACCATAACGCTAAACATGGTGCTATATCCCCAAGGTTTAATTGGAGTTTAAAATATTATATTTTTAATGAGATTTAATTGAATCTGCCTCCAAAAGGGCCTGGTGCACAAGCACCAGGCCTTTAGAGCCTAATTAGTTGGATGGCTATAAAAAAAGAACCCTATAAGGGTAATTGAATTTGAAATCAGGGAAGTATGATTATGACCGGTTAAGAATGTCGATTACTTTCAACCCTGCTTCTCAATAGGGTATTGTATTTCTCAAGTAATTCAATGTATTTGTCCTTCCAGATAGCATTTGCATTTTCGGACGGATAATCGCTATGAAAACCACCCTGTGTTTGCATAAAATCGCTTTTTCTAAATAATTCAGGAAACTCTGCGGAAAAATCATGCGAAATTAATATACCTATTTCATGAATAATTTCCTGCTTTAAATATTTTTGGTTGAACCAATTATAAACAGATCTTCTGTTCATGTTTGTCATTCTGGCCAGTTGGCTTATACTGACCCCTTTTTTTCTGATGACTAATTCAACTATTTGCCCATAATGCTTGTCCATGCCGGTAGAAATTTGGAGGTTAGGTTATACAAATTACTCAAATAAGTATATAAATAAAAACGCAGATCAAACTTGTTGATATGCACGGAGGTTTTGCAACGGTTCACCAACCCGAGACAGATGCTCCGGCTTGATTTTAACAGTTAATGCAAATCCCAGATTTTCAATCGTCAAAATAACCAACCTGCCGTTGTAAGCTGTTACAATGCCCTCGTGATGGGATAACAAACCATCTTTAACTTTTATTTGCTCGCCTAATGTATAAGGCTTCAATGAAACAACCTCAATATCGGTATAAGTGCGTATTGTTGATTTTATATTTTCAATTTCCTGAATTGTAATAACCACCGGATTGCCGCAGTGCTTTACCACGTGTAACACACCTGATATCTGCATAATTTTAGCGATATCATAATTATTGGCTAAAACAAAGATATAAGATGGAAAAAGCGGTATTCCCACAGATTTTAAGCGGTCTGCCCATTTTCTGGTAACGTGTAACAAGGGGCAGAATGATTTGAAGTTATGATCTTTTAAAGCCCGGTCGATTTTTTTCCCACCTCGGTCGTGTGTATAAGACAAGCCATTTCTTTTCAATCTGATCCATTTTTGTAAAAGATTTTATCTTTTTAAGCGATTTCCGGTTGGTTTCAAATGTGTATTCAACCAATTCTTCATAACAATTGTTTCTAAAGATAAACGAAAACTGATACGGGATTGTGCAAGATGGGAAATTTGTGTATGAACATGAGAAATGGTGAGAAGCAGAATAGAAATATGTTACAGTCTATTACAAACAAAGCATTTACTACATTTCTTGGCCCGGGTCGCTGTTGCTTATTAGTTTCTCACATTTATACAATTCAGCATCAACGATGTTTAATATCAGCTTTTTATGTCGTTTTATAGGTAAAATTGCTATCGAGGATACAATAAAATGATTTGCGAGGCGGTGAAGTTATCTCTTATGCTATTGTAAAAGGTAGTTATCAATAACAACTCAAATGGGTATTAATGATCGACCGTAAAAAATAAAACATATGACCAGATTTTTCCCCATATTGTTTTTGCTACTTATAAACTTTATCCATCTTAACGCGGCGACCGGTATTATTAATCATAAAGTTTTGCGCGTCGGGATAAAGACAAAACCGGATACCTGCAGCAGTATCAGCACATTGCCCTGTAGTGCCCTTACCGTTACTCTTCCTTTCAAATTATCGTTTGATGCCTCAGTACCTAACACTATTATTGATAGAAATGGCCAGGGAACAGGTTTTACAACGGTAAACAAGTACTCTGGTGTAAGATTAGCGGCTGACGGTAACCCCTCAAACCCAGTCATGCCAGGTTATGAAGCATCAAAAATAACTGTAATGGGCGGAAGTTTACAGCTGGTTACCAATAAGGGCATTGATATATTAACTAATAACAACCAACTAAATGTGCTGGGTGTAAAGGTTAATCCTGTGAAAAAACTACAGATAGATGTGAAGGTTATCAATCCTGTGAATGGAGCACAGGCCCAGCAGGCAGGTATTTGGTTCGGATTAAATGATAAAACATATCTTAAACTGGATGTAAGCAATAATAAAATTGAATTAAGAAGAGAAATCAACGACGTTACCAGTTCAATATCTGGTATTGCTAACCCGGATCAACGTATTACGCCAGCTATCACGGCTTTAAGTGCCAAAACAGTTAGTCTGAGGTTAGTGATAGATTCTGTAGCCAAAACAGCAGAAGGCTTTTATTCAACCGATGGGTTAAATTTTTTGAGCGCTGGGGCGGGCTATGCAGCGCCGTATATCAGTATTGATAGTACTGGTATAATTAACCATGCAAATTACGCAGGCATTTTTGGAACGCACCGTAACGCCAGCGGGGCGGTAACATATAGTTTCGACGACTTTGCAGTTACGGATATAGGTTCAAATTCAAAAGTGCTTTCCTTTTCTCAAAACATACTCAATATATCAATAATCAAAAAGGGGCTGGTGTATCCGCAAACAGTAAATATTACTTCAAACGTTGCTTTGCCGGCAGGTTACACGCTAACTAAAACAGATGCAAATTGGTTGAATTTACCACAACCCAAAAATAACTTATTAACCTTTGATGCCAACGCAATCGATTCAAATACAAATGCGGGTAGTTATCAGGCTGTCGTTACCTGCGCCGCCACTGGTTACAAATTTGCAACATTACTGGTAAACCTTAACGTAGTTGACGGTCAATTCTCACAACCGATAAATGTTAATTTTCAAGACCCGGCAGCGATTCCGCCTGTAAATTATATGAGAGATTACGGCCAGGGCTATGCCCTGCGTACAGCGCCATTACAGGGGAGTGGGTTGGAATTTGGTTGGCGACGAGAAATCTGATGGCTCGGCAATAAATATAACCGGTAATGGCCGGAATAGAAATAACCCCGAAGACGTACTATTGGCCACGTTAATTCATATGCAGGCCAATACTATCAGCGGATCGTTTAGCGGCACCAAGGTCGAATCGTTTTGGGAAATTAAGGTTCCTAATGGTATTTATGATGTAACAGCATCTGTTGGTGATGGTTATGTGGGTTCGGCACCCGAGTTTCATTCGTTAAATATTGAAGGCGTTAATGTGATAAATCGCTTTGCGCCGGTTGGTAAGGAAGGCTCGATAGGGCGTTTTAAAGCTGTAACCAGCCGCATAATCGTTAATGACGAAAAACTAACTATAACAGCAGATGGCGGTACAAATACCAAAATAAACTATGTTAATATAGTGCCATATTCTTTGAGTTCGTATTTGTTTTGGGGCAAGGGCAACCAAAATTTGATTGTGAATGCAGGATCAAAAGATGTAAGCACATTCTCGATACCGTTAGGCAGCTCAAATAACCAGGCAACATCGTACGCCGTTAGCGCAAGTTATACGGGCGCGAGTAGCAACTGGCTTACTTTTACCCCCTCGCAAACGGGGGTACAACCCGAAGTTTTCTTTAACTATTCTGCCACAAAAAACTTACCAATAGGTAATTACAAAGCCGTGATTACCGCAAAAGCGCCACAGTTTACGAGCAGTACATTTATTGTGCAGATAAATGTTGTTGATAGTTTAAGGCCTTATGTGATATCATCATCGCCGGCAAACGGGGCAACGAAAGTGCCGTTAAATTTGGTTAGTATAGCCGCGAATAATTTACATGTGCCTGTGGCTGCCGGGTATCATGGCGGTGTGGATAACAGCACCATCACCAATAATACTGTTAAATTATTTAAACTTGTTGATACATCATATATTGAAGTGCCGGGTGTTGTGCAAGGCACCGGTGGGGGCGACGCCATCAGTATTTCGCCTTCGGCAACCTTAGATCCTAATGCCATTTATAAGTTTGTTATAACTTCGGGAGTTAAATCGTACGCAAACATCCCTTTTGTGCCTTACGAGATGACGTTTACTACCGATGCTGCGCAGGTAGATTCGTCGGCTCTTTTAAACGCTCAGTTTACCAAGGTACCCATTGCCGGAACACAGAATAAAAAGTATAGTTCGTTAGCTATCGGCCCCGACGGTAAATTTTATGCTCTGCGCCTGGATGGTACGATCGAGCGTTATTTAATGAACCATACCGACGGGTCCCTTACGCTGGATAAAACAATGGGCACCTTGGTTGCCAAATATGGCGAGCGGACAGCTATTGGCTTAACCTTTGCTCCTACGTCTACCTCAAGCAATGTAATTGTATGGGTTTCTCATTCTTCAGGCGGATTGACTGCGGCCCCATCATATGATGGAAACATATCTAAATTATGGGGAGATAGTTTACAATTTGAACAGTTGGTAATAACTAAGTTACCTCGGTCAACTCGCGACCACATGGTAAACAGCTTAGCATTCGGGCCTGATAACGCACTTTATATATGCCAGGGCAGTAACAGTTCGGCCGGATCTTACGATAATGACTGGCAGCGTAATGAAACATTATTATCAGGGGCTATATTACGATTGGATTTAACCAAGCTTAATAGTTTTGTTTTACCACTAAACGTGCAAACTACCTCTAACCAAATGGTGATAAACGCCGCTCCCGGCAACACTGCTGCCATGTCTGACGGAACGTATAATCCTTATAGCACGGTTTCGCCGCTAACTATTTATGCTTCAGGGGTGCGCAACGCTTTTGATATGATTTGGCATAGCAACGGGCAGTTGTATTTGCCAACCAACGGCTCGGGCGGTGGAGGTAATTCGCCGGCATCCGTTGCAGGTACCCGCAGACCTGACGGCAGTTTTTATCACGGGCCGGCAGTTGCCGCTACCGTTGGTGTAAAAGTACAAAACGACTGGCTGTTCAGGGTAAATCCCGATTTGCCTGTTGGCTTTTTTGGTCATCCCAATCCGTTGCGCGGCGAATATGTTATCAATAGGGGATATCCCGATAACCCGCTTTATTCACCTACAGTTAATCCCGATTCCAATTACAGGGCCGCATATAGCTTTGGTTTAAACAACTCGCCGGATGGGGCTTTGGAATATAAAAGCAACACTTTTAACGGCGCTTTAAAAGGGAAATTATTAGTATGCAGGTTTAGCGGCGGCGGCGATATTATTGTGATGGAGCCCGGCGCGATGACTAAAACTGCTTACTCCGGAACTAATGATCATATCTATGATATAGTAAAAGTTACCACCGGATCAAGTAACAGTGGCTTAATAGGTATGTCGGGCTTTGCAAATCCTCTTGATATAGTGGAAGATGCAGTAAATGGGAATTTGTATGTAAACGAATTTAACTGGAATAACAATACAAATCTTATTTCGCAGATAACCTTATTAAAGGTTTCAAGCCCTGCCCCGCCAATGCCGGTTTTGGCGGTTAGTGCCGTGTCCCGCTCATCGGTTAATGATAACGATGATAAAGAGTACCAGATAACACTGATTAATAAAGGAGACGGGGTATTAAAGATCAAGGATATACGGCTATCTGGGCGCGATGCCGGGCGTTTTGCTATCAGCAATATTCAACTGCCATCTGAACGGTCACTACTTGTGCTTAGTAAAAACAGATCTTTAAGTTTCAAGGTTAACTCAAAAACTAAGGTCGATGGCAACTTAAATGCCTTATTAAAAGTAACGAGCATTGACGATACCACTAAAATAGTTCAAATAGATAATTCTGCGCATGTAGATTCGGTTATCATCAAAAAAAGTATTGATGAATTTAAATCGGTGGCTGCAAGTGGCGACGAACGTGTGTTGCAGGCTTATCCTAACCCCATAACAAACGGAATAGCGAACGTTAAGCTATCTCATTTCAAGCCGAATGAGCCTGTATCGATTTATGTTTTTGATATGACGGGCAAGAAACTCAAAACAAACAAAGCCCAGGTAGATGAAAAAGGGTCTTTAAGTACAAAATTCGAGTTAGAACAGCGGGGGGTAATAAATTCTACATCATTAGGGCCGTATACAAATCCGGTTACAAGTATGCCAAAATTATAGTTGATGGTGGCAATTAATAAAACAGCTGCCAAATGGCAGCTATATAACTATAAAGATTGTTTTAGATGAGGCGGTTTTTAGAAAAAAGTTTAAGAGTTTATTTAATTTATTTAACAGCGTTTGGCTGTATCGTATTCCTGTTTTGCAGTAATTATGAAACAGTAATTAAGCCTTCAATTTATAAACATGATGAAAAACTTGTTTCATCACTGCTTTGCATAGCCGAGAACCCCGTTATAGAGCCCGTTAAGATAAATTTTCAGGATGAAAAAACCGTACCGCCTCCGGGGTGGCTTAAAGATTTTGGCGGCCAGTTTGAAAACAGGCCGGGTGTGTATGAGGGATCGCAGTTAATGTATGGCTGGAAACGTGTTGATAACGGGCGACCGGTAGACATAACCGGTAACGGACGTGCGAGAAATGAACCAGAAGATGTTCTGCTGTCAACCTTTGTACATATGCAGGCTAATGATATTAATACCCTGTTTTATGGAATTTTTAAGGGAAAAAAATAGATAGCTACTGGGAGCTTAAACTGCTAAATGGGGTTTACAAAGTTACCGTCGCGGTTGGAGATGGAGAAGTTGGCAGGGCTACCGAAAAGGATTGTATAAATGTTGAAGGAGTAAAAACCATTTATAATTTCACGCCGATGGGACGCGTTCGAAGCCCCGGAAGATTTAAAACCTCTACCGTAACTGTTACCGTAAGTGACGGCGCGTTAACGATAGATGCGATAGGAGGTACCAATACCAAGATCTGTTATGTAGAAGTTGATCCCGTTAGCATATCACCATATGTTTATTTATCAGCAGGTTCCCAAAACCTTTTGGTTGATAAAAATAATAAAGACAGTAATACGATAAACGTCAATATCCATAATTCATTAAACACTAACATAAAGTACAAAGTATCAGCAAGCTATGACAAGGAAAGCAATGGGGTAGGCTGGTTAAACAAATTAAAAAATGTTAAAGAGGGAGATTCAGTTATAACTTTTGATTATTCGGCAGCAAGAGCAATGCCTACAGGCACTTATACAGCCTCTGTACACGTTTCGGCCAATGGATACAGTAATGCCGTTATAAATTTAGCCTTGCGGGTTGTGGATCATAAACGGCCTTATGTTATATCCTCTACACCAATAAATGGCTCAAGCGCAACCTATAATAATATCACTATAGCGGCCAACAACCTGTTTATACCTGTTGCCAAAGGAGTAAAAGGAGGGGTTAATAATTCAACAATAACCAACGAAACCGTAAAACTTCTGAAAATAAGCAACGGTGAAAGTATAGAAGTGGCTGGAAATGTGCAAGGTACGGGTGGTGGCGATGCTATCAGTTTTGCGCCTGCAAAGTCGCTTGAACCCAACACCATTTATAAGTTTGTTATCACAAGCGGCGTAAAGTCATACGCGGGAACATCTTTTATGCCTTTTGAAACTGCTTTTTCAACTGCTTCAGCGCCCGTTGATTCTGCCAATCTTCTCAATGCTTCTTTTACCAAAATTTCTATCCCCGGCACACAGAATAAAAAATACACCTCGCTAACTTTTGGCCCCGACGGGAAGTTTTACGCCTTGAAAATGGACGGAAGCATAGAGCGATTTGACGTAGACCATACAAGCGGAATGTTAACCAACATGACACTCATCAATACGCTTATCGCAAAATATGGTGAAATAACCGCCATCGGATTAACATTCGATCCGAGTTCAACGTCATCAAACCTTGTAGCTTGGGTTTCTTTTTCATCATCGGGTCTTACTGCAGCCCCGGTTTTTGATGGTAACATAACCAGGCTAAGTGGTAATGCTCTGAAAGATGAACAGCTTATGGTTACCAGGTTGCCACGCTCAACGCGTGATCATATGGTAAATAGTATGGCTTTTGGCCCGGATGGCGCTTTGTATATATCAGTAGGCAGCAATAGTTCGGCCGGCGAATATGACAAGGGATGGCAAAGGGATGAAACGTTGCTGGCCGGCGCAATTTTAAGGCTTGATTTAAAAAAATTAAGAGATGTGAAGTTGCCGCTTAATGTACAAACAACTGCTAATCAGGGTCTGATAAACCAGGCATCTGATCTGGCCTTGAAGTTACCAGACGGTACTTATAATCCTTATTGCTTAACCGCACCGCTTACAATATTTGCTTCAGGCATACGTAATGCGTATGATATGGTTTGGCATACCAACGGCCAGTTATATGTCCCGGCAAATGGGTCTGGTGGTGGCGGTAATTCACCAGCATCTGTAAAAGGAACCAGGAGACCGGATGGTACATATTACACCGGTGCCGAAATACCTTCTACCAGGAGTGTACCGGTTCAGCATGATTGGTTATTCAGGGTAAATCCTAACAAACCGGTTGGTTTTTTCGGGCATCCAAATCCTTTAAGAGGCGAATATGTAATTAACCGTGGTTCGGTGGATAATCCTAATTACCAGTCAAACACAAAGCCTGATATTAATTACAGGGGTGCTGCATACGATTTTGGTTTTAATAAATCGCCAAATGGCGTGATCGAATACCGGAGCAACAATTTTAACGGGGCCCTTAAAGGTAAATTATTGGTTTGCCGGTTTAGCGGTGGTGGCGATATAATGGTTTTAGAGCCGGGATCGATGCTAAAGCAAAATAACAAAGGGACATCTACCGATGATCGCATTTATGACATAACTCATACTGCAACCGGGGCAAGTAACTATGGCCTTGAAGGGATGAACGGATTTGCCAATCCGTTGGATTTAGTAGAAGATACCATAACCGGCAATTTATATATCAGCGAGTTCAACTGGAATGAGAACCCAAACTCTATTTCACAAATAACTCTGTTAAAGGCTAATAAAAAAGATATAGAACAATCTAAACCCACTGTGTATGCGTCGGGTAAGCGTTGATCTTGTCGCGTGTGGATGGTATTAAAGCAATTTGTAATGTTTTTTAGTCAATGATTATCATAAGATACGGTAATAAATTTAAATCCCCTTTTTCATGAAAAAACACAGGTACATTTTAATTGACAGCTCAATATTTAAGCGGTGTTACAGTGTTTTAATTTTATTATGCCTCGGGATAGGCTCTGCTTATGGAGCAGATAGAACAGCGGTGAAAGACTCTGTCAAAGGTATTACCGATCGCGTTTTGAGTCAGCCAGCTGATGGGTGCACACCTATTAGTACGCTGCCATGTTCGGCAATTACAGTGAGTTTGCCATATAGTTTGTCATTCACCGGCGGCGTAGCCTCCTCCATTGTTGATAAAAATGGTTTAGGAACAGGCTTTACTACGGTTAATAGTTATTCAGGTACACGATTATCTGAAGATGGTACACCTACTGATCCGTCGGTTCCGGGCTATGTACCTTCAAAGATAACGGTAACAGGAGGCAGGCTTCAATTGGTTACCAATAAAGGCATAGATATGCTTACTAACAATAACCAGTTGAATGTACTTGGGGTTAAAATTGTTGCAGTATCAAAATTGCAATTAGACGTAAAAATAATAAATCCCGCAAATGGTACCCAATCACAACAGGCGGGATTGTGGTATGGGTTAAATGATAAAACCTATCTCAAACTGGATATTAGCGGCAATAAAATAGAGTTGAGAAAAGAATTTAACGATGTTTCCAGTTCAGTATCCGGTACCACTAATCCAGACCAACGGATTACGTCAGTAATTAGCGGATTAAACACTCAAACTGTTAGCTTAAGGCTAATAATAGATTCAACAACCAATACGGCGGAGGGTTTTTACTCTGTAGACGGCGTAAATTATTTAAGCACGGGCGCTGCTTATTCAATTGTAGGGTTAAATATTGCCGGAACAGGCTTAACAACAGGGGAGCTATTTGCAGGCGTTTTTGCAACCCATCGTAATTCATCAACGGCACTTACATATACTTTTGACGATTTTGCAGTGAGTAGCATTGCGGTTCCAACCACCACTAATATTGACTTTTTACCTGCCGGTTCAACTGCTCCGGCAGGTTTCATTGCAGATAATGGCTTGCCTTATGATGCGACTAGAAAATACGGGTGGGTTAACCCGGTAACAAAGGTTCCTATAGATCTAAGTGCCAATATGCGCTTGCGTACAGGCACAAGTGATGCAAAACTGCGTTCAGTAGTTCAGATGCAAGCCAGCACTAACGGGCAAAATCCGGGTACCTGGGAATATGTTGTTCCAAACGGAAAGTATAATGTAACAGTAAGCGCGGGCGATGATGGCTATTACGACAGCAACCATCAAATTAATGTGGAAGGTTTACCTACAATAAGCGACTTCACGCCTTCTGCTTCAAATAAGTACAAATCAGGAAATGCAACTGTGCAGGTAAGCGATGGGAAATTGACTATCGATGCTAATGGCGGTACCAATACCAAAATGAACTATCTGACGTTTGCTCCATTTAGTGCCGTAACGGATAACACGGCTCCTACAGCCAGTGTTAGAACGGTTGGTTCGCTAAAGTTAACCGGCGTTTACTATGACCTGGTGAGGGTTTACATCACAGCGGGTGATGCTGGTGGGTCGGGCTTAAGTTCATTGCAATATTCAATAAATAATGGTGCCTATGTTAATTATACGGTTCCATTTTTCTTAACAGCTACCGGTGCCTACAAAATACAGGTAAAAGCTACGGATGGTAACAATAACCAGGTAATTACAAACGCCTACAACTTTAGTATCGTCCCTTCTTCGGGTGCATTTATGGTATTGAACAATCCGGATGCTTTTCCAAGCAATGATCGTTTGGTGTTTTCACTTATTCAAACGCCATGGAGAAGAACCAGCCCGGATACCACTGCTTATAATGCCAATCACGATAAAGTGAAGTTACGGATAAACAATAAAGGTACAGGCAACCTGGTGTTAAGTAACCTTACTTTGTCAAATAGTACAGCCTGGAAAATAGCATCTGTTAATACAGATACAAACAGTGTTGTCCCTATAAGTATAGCGCCTTTATCGTATGCGGATGTTACTGTGCAATTCATAGCCCAAAATGCGGCCACAAGGCTTAAAGTATTTAATGATACTTTAACTATAGCGAGTAATGATAGTATCAGCCCGCAAAAAAGGTTGTCTTAAGTGGGATATGGCAAGTGGCAGGGGAGAGTACTAACGAGCCCTATGCGCAGCAAATAATAACCGCGTTTGGTTTTAATACCAGTACAGGCTATGGGCATGATGACGGCGATATAGACGGCACAACAAGGGTTCCTAATTCGAGCGAAGTAAACGCGGGATATTTTGTAATTGCCGATCCAAGTAAGCCGATAACGGTTCATCAACTTGCTGCTTACCACGGTTGCTGCTCGGCGGTAGAAACTTTTGCCTATTACAAAAAAGGATCGAACACGCTTACCACGTTGTTTACGCATAGTAATTTAGATGGGCAATCTGTTTTGCCGCGATTAACAAATACAACAAAAGGGTCTGCACAGGGTTCGTTCACGATATCGGGATCTTTTGGAATTAAAGTTGGTACATCATATTCTGATCGTACCAAAAATTTCAACGGCCTTATAGGCATAAGATTTTTAAAGGTATATGGGCCTGATGGTAACATTGTTCCGGATGCCTATATTTTAGATTGCGATTATTTAGGTACATCTGCCACCAATTATGATTACCAGGACAATGTTTACTACATTGATAATATTAAACCGGATTCTGGTTCGCTACATCATTCTGAATTGGCGGCCTTACCCAACACGGCTATTAATTTCGACCCCATTAAAACCGGTACATCTTCATCATTTGTGGTAACGATAAAAAATCAGGGTATTACCTATCCGGACGGAACCGGCGATTCGCCAATTACATTGAAAAGCGCGGTTATATCAGGGCCGAATGCTTCGGAGTTTACTGTAAGTGCATTAAAAACTGCTACTTTGGCCGAGCAGGCGACTACCACGCTTACCGTTAAATACACACCTGCTTCTGTTGGTATTAAAAATGCTGCCTTGCTTGTAAATTATAACAGCGATGCTTCGCCATTGAGGGTGCCATTATATGCTATAGCCAATAATGCAAATAGCACGGTTAGTATTGTAAAACGCATTAAAGGGGGCTCTGACGTAAACTTGACTATCGGCAATCAGGTTTATGAAGCAGACAAAAATTATCGTTCCGGGTCGATCAAATTTGATTCCCAGCAGGTACTTACCGGGGTTGCCGGAACTGATATCGATTCATTGTATATAAGTTATTTGTCGGCAGCGGCAGACCAAGCACAAACGAGGTATGAGATCCCGGTAATAAATGGTGATTACTTGCTAAGGTTACATTTTGTAGAGAACTTTTGGACGGCACCAGGCTCACGGATCTTTAATACTACAATAGAAAATAAAGTAGGATTGCAAAATTTTGATATTTTTAGTGAGGTTGGATATCGTACGGCCCTGGTTAAAGATTTTACTACCACCGTAACCGACGGTTCATTAAGTATAAAATTTGACCCGACCGCAAATAGGGTTGCATTGGCCGGTCTTGAGCTGTTTAAGGTGAGCACACAGGCTACCTCATTGGCATCTACATTTATTGCGCCTGCGGGACCGTCTATCACCACCAAAAAAATTGTTGTGTTCCCTAATCCAAATTTCGGAGCATCATTTAGTCTTAACGCTGCAAATTTCCCCGTGAATGAACCAGTTCAATTATCAATAAGTAATATAAGCGGTAAATTGATCCAAACACAAACGTTTACGACCGATGAGTTTGGCGCTGCTGGGATACAAGTTACTTTTAAAAACAAGTTGGAACGAGGCGTATATATAATTAATACACATTCTTCTTCCGGAAATCTTTATTCGAAATTGCTAGTTCAATAGCCAGGTGATTTTTAATAATCATTGAGTTGAATTTGGTAGGGAAACCTGTCAAATTCAACTTTTTTTGAGAATTTTCAATTAAAAAGAGCCAATAAAACCGCTGTGCTACATGTGAATTATCGCTGGTTTTCACACCTATTCTCACAATTCTACATTAAAGTATCAATGCTCAAAATCAGGCCTTAATAATTGATATTTTGATAATATTTGTTGGAGATCAATGAGGAAATGCTTTAATAAATCATGAAATATTAAATTGATCGCAACTGATAGCCAAAATCTTACACGCTGTAAGCGAGATGGCGACGCTGTATCGAATCAATAACAATATATATGTATTACAAAATTATACAGATTAATAAGTAAAACGAGAAATGATTATAAAACACCTATACATGGAAAATAACCGTTACTTCATTGCTTTAATAGTTGCACTTTTTGGCTTCATGTTATGTTCATGCGGAAGCACAAAAAAGCTAATTTACGCGCAAGACGTTTCACAGGCGTCTACGCCAACTTCCCTGGCACTTGGTAATTACACAGAGCCTGTAATTCAGCCGGATGATATCCTGGCGATAAATATAAATACAACCGACCCAAATGCAACCTTGAGCATAAATAATAAAAATGGTGTTTATGCAAACGGCGGCACCTCAACCAATGGCTCTTCAAATCCGCTTGCGGGTTATTTGGTAGCGAAGGACGGCAATGTTGATATCCCGGTTCTGGGAACAGTGAAACTTGCCGGTTTAACAACGTTTGAAGCTCGTAAGACGCTAAAGGCTATTGCTAAAAAATCCTTTGAGAACCCAACCGTTGATGTTAGGTTTTCGAATTTTAAGATCACTGTTTTAGGCGAAGTGAATCATCCTGCGGCTTATATAGTGCCTAACGAGCAAGTGACAATTTTAGATGCCTTAGGATATGCCGGCGACTTGACAATTTACGGACGCCGCACAAACGTATTGCTTATACGCAAAAACGCCAATGGCAATGACTTTTCTGTGAGGCTGGATATGACGAGAAAGGAGTTTTTGAATTCGCCATATTACTATCTGAAGCAAAACGATGTATTATACGTGGAACCGCTTAAAACAAAGGTTCTTAACAATGACAATAATCTGGTTAAGTACTTGTCGTTGGCAGCTACCTTACTCACTGCTGCAATATTTGCAAAACGCTATTTGTAGTAACCGTTTAACGCAAGTTAATTCTCTATCTATAATTCACCCCAAGAAACAAATGAAAACAAGATATTTAAACGGGAACGATAAAAATGACAATAAGTTGCTGTCGCAACTAAAGTCCTATTGGTACTTATTCTTATTATGTCCGATACTATTTGTGGCATTGGCGTATTTTTTTACCATTTACGCCACTCAACAGTACCTTGTAAGCAGCTCAATGCTGCTGCAGCAGCAGCCTAATAATCCAGATGCCAGCTCCGCATATGCAAATGGCGGCGCAACATCTGCATTAAACCTGAATGAGATTATAAAAAATGAAGGCGATGTGCTCCGGTCGCGCAACCTGATTCAGGAAGTGGAGCAAAAGCTGCAACTCAACATTAAATTGTTCGCTAATAGTGGATTGTTCGCGACAGAGATCTATGAAGAATCGCCTTTTGACGTAAAAATAGCCAAAACTAAAGTCGACTCTTTGAAAAGGCGGGAGTACGTAATTACTCCGGTGGATGGTACCCATTTAAACATTGCCAACTCAAAAGAGAACGTAAACTTAAATGTAAGCTATGGAGCTGCTATCAAATTGCCTCAGTATGACCTGATAGTTACAAAAAAACCGAACGTGCCAGTTTTGTTAAGCGAATATTCTACACAAATTGTATCTGATGATGACGCTATAGCGGATATTACCCGCAACTACGACGCGGAGTTTATAGATAAAGGTACTACCACCGTTGCGCTAACATTATATTATCCAAATTCAAAGAAAGGTGAAGTGATATTGCAATCCTTAATGAATCAATATCTTGAGGATAATCTTACACAGAAAAAAGCATCTATTGATAGTACTATTAACTTTATTAATTCTCGACTGGGGGTTGTAGAAGATGAGTTAACTAACGTTGAGAAAAACTATCAAAACTACCGTAGCAGTAATAATATCGCGGATCTTGATGAACAGTCGAAAGTTTTGGTTGGCTCAGCAAGCGAAAACACCAATAAATATCAGCAACAGCAAATTCAATTATCTATAATTAAGGATATAAAAAGTAGGCTTGACGATCCTAACAATAAGCAGGTTATTCCAAGCTCGTTGAATATCCAAAACGCTTCGTTTGCAGCAAGCTTATCCCAGTACAACAATTTGCTGAATGAAAGGATAAAACAGCGTTTATCCTTCACAGAAACCAATCCGGTTATAGTTAACATAGATCAACAGATACAAACAGTAAGGCATAATTTGTTGCAAAGCATTGATAGTTACAAAAATGAGATGGTTTTGAACAGCTCGGGAATTAACGCTCAAACTAATATACTGAGTAACTCCATCAAACAGGTTCCGGGCAAGCAACGTACTATTATGGATTTTAACAGGCAGCAGGAGCTTAAACAGCAACTATATGTATACCTGTTACAAAAAAGAGAAGAAACTTCGATGGCCAAGGCGGCCAATATATCTTATTCAAGGATAATTGATGACGCGAAAAGTTCAAAAGATCCTGCTAAACCTATCAAACCGCTTATTTACGCCATGGGCTTTTTTATGGGGCTGATAGTGCCTTTCGGTATAGTTAATTCTAAAAAGCTGATACAGTCAAAAATTGTTTCTGAGGGAGATATAGAGCAACAAACCGATGTTGCGATTATAGGTAAAATTGGGCATCAATCGCTAAAACTCAATTCAAAATCAGATCAATTGGCCCGGACACAGGTTACAGAAAGCATGCGCACATTGCGAACTAAGCTTAGGAATATATTGGATAGCGGCCAATCCAGTGTGATAATGGTTACCTCGAGTGTAAATGGAGAAGGGAAAACTTTTCTGACCAAGAACCTGGGTGGCACTTTTGCGATGGCGGGGAAGAAAGTATTACTGATAGAATTAGACCTCCGGAAACCGAAGCTCTCATCCGTATTGAATGTTGATAACGCAGACCTCGGTTTTTCCAACTACGTTTTAGAAAACATCAATGCCGATGATCTTATCAAGCCCAGCGGATTTGACGATAACTGCTTTGTAATAACATCGGGACCGGTTGTTTCGAATGCCAGTGAACTTTTGTTGACAGATAAATTGGGTGAACTTATAACCGAAATGAGAAATAAGTTTGATTACGTAATTATCGATAGTTCGCCCGTAGGGCTTGTATCTGATGCACTTGTGATCCAAAAGCATGTTGATATGACCATTTATGTTTGCCGTCATAACTACACAAATAAATCCCAGATTGAAATCATAAATGAAATAAAGGAGAAGGATAACGTGGATAACCTGTACCTGGTTATTAACGACGTTAATTTTTCGAAAGCAGGTTATTTCGGGTATGGATATGGCATTGGCTACGGGGATTGACCTACTGATATAGTCTCATTAATATAAAAGCTTCAAACATCTTTTAAAAGCTCGATTTTATGATGAAAGTATCATTTATGGTTACCACTTGCGTGTTGCTGTTTTACACATGCCGTGCGCAAAACCCTAAATCTCAGTTTGTATGGGGTATAAATGGGCATCCCTTAACACAAAAGGACTACAGTAATAATTTAGATGACCAAATAGCAGCTTTAAAAGATTTGAATGTTTCCAGCTATCGTTTTGACGTAATACTCACAAAGGATGGTTATGCAAAAAATCAGCCGGCGTTCATAAAATTGCTTCAAGCGCTTAGGCAAAATAATATTTTGCCTTTTGCCGCCGTGATGCAAACAGGTATTGGCGGGATGCCACCAGATTCTGTCTATCAAATCGCGTTTTCACAGGGGAAGAATTTTGGTGTAGCCTACGGTGATTATTTTACCGTGCTTGAAGTAAACAATGAAGTTGATAACAAGATCAGGGTAAGAAATGTACCAGCCGGAGTTAGACCTGATGCCGAGTATGATATCGAAAAAAGTAAGCGTTTTATGGCGCAGATATCAGGCTTTATAGATGGTGTCAAAACGGTTAAGCCCTCTATAATGATCTCGCTGTCAGTTAGCTTTACCCATTTTTACTATCTGGAGTTATTGAAAGAAAACAAAGTGAACTATGATATAATTGGCTGCCATTGGTATTCCAACATGGGAGACATGCTTGCTCAAAAACTACCAATAGCAAATGTGCTTTCCTATATACAAGGTCATTTCAATAAACCCATCTGGATTACGGAGTTTAATAGGTTCAAAGGCACGGGTGCTGTGAGTTTTGCTCTGCAAAGCCAATATATAACCGATAATATCCCTAAGCTGATATCGCAGAAGAATATAGGTGCATTTTTTGTTTACGAGCTTTTTGATGAACAGTCTTTGTCAGCAAAATTCCCATTAGAAGCAAACTATGGTATCATGTATAAGGATGCTTCGGGTAATTATGTTAAAAAGGATTCCTTCTATGGCTATAAAAGATTGATATATAAGTAAATAAATAAAGTGTTGAAAGTGGTTGACTACGGCTCTGATATCAGCCGGTTGCTAACCGACCCTAATAATTTAAGTATTGCGTTAAAATTACAAATCTCACAGCTATGAAAATCGCAATTGTACATGATGACTTGGTGCGTAAAGGTGGCGCAGAACAGGTGGCTTTAAGTTTTCACCATGCATACCCATCGGCACCAATTTATACGCTTTCTTATGATGCCGCCAATACTTATCCGGAGTTCAAATCGTGTGATATCAGGACAAGCTGGTTTGGTAAGTTCATAAAAAAGGAAAAAACATGAAGCGTTTTTTCTATCCTCTTGGGGTGATGGCCATGCAAAGATTGGATTTAACTGACTATGACGTTATACTTCAATCAACAACACATTGCGCTAAATATATCAAAGCGGGTGCTAACGCACTGGTAATTACCTATTGCCACAATCCCTTTAGATTGGTTTGGAGCCCAGACTCTTACGAAAAAGTTAGAGAATCGGGCAAGCTAAAAAGGAGCATATTAAACAAGGTGCTGGCCACTTTGAAAAGCATCGATATTGAGGCGGCCGATCGTACAGACTGGTTTATCACAAATGCAAGGGAGGTTGTATCAAGAATTGAGAAAGCTTACCACCCAAATAATCCAATAGTGGTTATCAACCCTCCCGTGCGGATTGAGAATTTTTATGTTTCAAATTCCGTTAGCGATTATTTTTTGGTGGTTTCCCGTTTCGAGTCCTATAAAAAAGTAGACTTGGTAATTGAGACATTCAACCAGATGCCAAACAAAAAACTTTTGATTGTAGGCAAAGGCTCAAGAGAAAAGGAACTAAAGGAAATAGCCAATAGTAATATAACATTTTTGAGCGGGCTTGATGCCCGCAACCTTGCCAAACTTTACGCTAATTGTAAAGCGTTCATTTTTCCACAATTGGAAGATTACGGTATAACCCCCTTAGAAGCAAATGCATCGGGCAGACCCGTTATTGCTTATAATAAGGGGGAGTATTGGATACAATGATCCCCTATACCGATAATTCGATGAAATCAACAGCGATTTTCTTTGAACACCAGACTGTCGAATCGTTAAAAGAAGCAATTTTATTATTTGAGCAATTGGAGTTTGATCCCACCTTTATAAGCGCGCACGCGCACGGTTTTGATGAAAATCATTTTATTGAAAAAATAAGAGCCTTTGTTTCAGAAAAATACACCGGCAGCACTGGTGAACCAAGCCTCAAAGAAGCTAAAAAAGTGGAGAAAGTTGGTGTATGAGAGTTTTGCTAACAAACAGTTTTTATTATCCTGCTTTTGTGGGCGGTGCCGAAGTTTCTGTTAAAATTTTGGCAGAAGGCCTTGTAAATGCCGGTCACCAGGTATATGTATTAACAACCGGATTGTATGATCAGGTTTACCGGGTAAATGGAGTAATCGTAATCAGCCTGAAACAACAAAATATTTTCTCAATATATGGCGGTACTGATGGCGTCTCTAATCTGAAGAAAAGTATTTGGCATTTAATTGATTCTTGTAACCTGTTTTATCACACCCGGATCACCTCTATATTAAAAAGGATCTCGCCCGATATAGTAAATACAAATACCATACAGGGGTTTTCACCGGCTTTGTGGCTTACAATCAAAAAGCTCAGAATTCCCCTGGTACACACCATGCGCGATTATTACTTATTGTGTCACAAATGCAGCATGTTTAATAACGGTAATTGTGCCACTTTATGTGCACCATGCAAGGTTACCCATCAGGTAAAAAAACTTTTTATCATACCCAGACCATTACATTGCTATCAGTGATTTCATTTTGAAAAAGCACCGTCAGTTTTTCACTATAGCAGATGGCCGCGCTACTACAATTTACAATGCGGTATTAAAGGCTGGAAACCATAAGCACAACACCGAAACCGGAAAGTTCAGGTTAGGCTATATAGGAAGGGTGGCAGCTGATAAAGGGGTGAGATACCTGGTTGATGAGTTGTTAAAGCTTCCTGACGATAAAAAAGATATGCTAAAAATTATTTTCGCCGGAAAAGGCGACCCCGAATTTGTAGCACAATTACAAACTGAACTTACAGGGATTGAACATGCGTTTCTGGGTGTTATAAGTCCAGCTGATTTTTATGGGTGTATTGATACCCTGATTGTCCCGGCGCTTTGGAACGAGCCTTTCGGCCGTACTGTAGTTGAGTCCCTATCTTTTGGCGTACCAGTATGCCAAAGCGACAGGGGAGGACTGGAGGAGATTTTTAGTGCTGATTGTTCCTGGCTGTTTTCACCGGACGAGGGTAACCTTTTAGACTTACTTCAGCATGTTTTAGATAACCGTGATGAAGTAGAGAGGAAAAAACAAAATTGCATCCGTCGGTCACGTGATTTTTCGGCAGATAACTATATCAAAAATTACCTGGAATTATATCATAAAATACTTGTCCCCTCGGCCTTACTTCAATCTGCAAATTGATTTACAGCCGGCGATAAAACACTGTTATACTTTTTTAACTTATATGGATAATGCAATTCTATCAAACGAAAACACACAAGAACTAAATATCAAAAAAGCAGGGTCCGACAAAAAAGTTGTAGTGTCCGGTATCTTTTGGAATTTTGTTCAGTTAGTTGTTAATCAATCCTTCAATTTTCTGCTAAAACTGGTATTAGCAAAATTGCTTTTTCCCGGCGAGTTTGGAATAGTAGGCATGGCAACCGTGTTTACGGGCTTTGTACAGGTATTGAATGATTTGGGCGTTGGTGCAGCGTTGGTACAGAAAAAAGAAGAAACTTTACGCTCGGAGCATTATCATACCGCCTTTTGGACCGGGGTTGGCTGGTCGCTGTTGTTGTTTCTGGTTATGAGTTTTGCGGTAGCGCCCCTGGCTGCAATATTTTATAACAAACCTATTCTTGAATCAGTAATACCGGTACTTAGTATAGGTATTTTAATAAGCCCGGTTAATTTAGTTCATAAGGCCCAGCTTACAAAGCAAATGGCTTTTAAAAAGCTGGCTTATATTGATAATGTATCAAATATTGTAGTTGGTTTGATAGCCCTTGTAATGGCGTTTAAAGGGGCCGGGGTTTGGGCTTTGGTTTTTAACTCAGTTGGTAATGTTTTTTTGCCATGCCTTTGTTTTTCAGGGCAACCAGGTGGAAACCGGCCTTCATTTGTGAAAAAAAGCATTTAAGGAAATATTTGGATTTGGTGTTTACACAACCGGCTCTAATATCTTAAACTATTTATACAATAACATTGATTATTTGTTAATCGGCAAGCTTTTAGGCGCATCTGCCCTGGGTTTGTATACGTTGGCTTTTGTGCTTACAGATACTTTTCGCGGAAGGTTGATGGCTGTTATCAATAACGTGATGTATCCTATTTATGGAAAAAAGCAAAACGATCTGGTGGCAATTAAAAAGTATTATCTAAAAGTAGTTTTATTCAATTGTTTACTGGTTTTTCCGGTAATGATCTTTTTTATCGTAAATGGCGAGCCCTTTATTATCCATGTTTTTGGTGCCAAATGGCACGACACCGTAACTCCTTTACAGATTTTATCGGGTTCTGTCATGCTGCATATTCTGGTTAGCGGGAACACCTCTTTGTTGAGAGGTTTAGGACGGCCAGGTATGGAGATGAAGCAGCAACTTCTAAAAGCCGCTATATTTCTCCCTTCTCTGGCATTTGGGATATACTACGATGGACTTGTTGGAGCAGCCTGGGCAATTTTAATCAATAAACTTTTTGTGGTGCTTATAGCACAATATGGGTTTAGCTTTTTATTGACGGTTAAAATTTCTGTAAAAGACTTTTTTACCGAATTAAAGGTACCGTTCATCGCGGCGGCGGTTTCATTCATCACCATTTATTTGTTAAAAATGGTTGGGATAAACTTTATTATAAATGGTATTTGCCTTTGCATAGTGTACTTCGGCCTGGTTTATTTACTGATGGGCGATGAGTTAAAGATACTTTATCAAGGATTTAAAACGAAGAGGACGCAATCTTAAATTTATAATGATATCTGTTATAATACCATGTCATAATGCTGCAAGGTTTGTTGAACGGGCCATTAGGAGTGTATTGGTTCAAAGTTATAAACACATCGAAATTATCCTGGTAAATAATAATTCGACGGATAATACTTTGGAGATATTAGAGCGTTATGCTTCTTCTTATCCCGGTAAAGTGTGGGTTTTAGACGAGAAGAAACCAGGTGCACCGGCAGCGCGCAATACCGGCCTTAAAAAAGCTCGTGGTGAATGGATTCAATACTTAGATGCGGATGATGAACTGATGCCCAATAAACTCAGCCATCAGTTCAATATTACCGCACTACACCCGGAGACGGGTGTTATTGCAGGTGGGTGCATACTGAACTATTATAATACCGGTAATCCGGAGGAAATCAGGAGGACTGTTGATCATCACATTTGGCGGGGGCTGATCAACTCTAAACTGGGTATCACCAGTTCCAACCTTTGGAACAGGGCAGCTTTAAATGGCGCAGGCGGCTGGGATGAGAATATTACATCATCGCAAGAATATGATTTACTGTTTAGATTGCTAAAAAATGGAGTTGTAATAATTACAGATCCTGATGTTAATACGATAATACATTTTTCCGATAATTCCATCTCTAAAAGCAAAGACAAAGAAAAAATCAAAAGAATTTTAGATAACCGTATCAACTTCCGGGTCCGGATCCGAACAGAACTTAAGTTGATTGGTATGTTAACTGCCGAATTAGAGGAATGCATTGACAACTACATCTACATGGAAATTATGCGCAATTACTTTGATGTGCCAGCTTACGCTAAAGTTTTGCTTAAAAAATTTCCTTATAGAATACCTTTTCACCGTGCCGCTTTACTTAAATCAAAAATGCAGGTTAAGCGGCTGCGAACACGAATTAGAAATTACATCATCCGCTAATACTTCAATCACATTTTGCCTGTATGAACAATAAAAAAGTTACGATAATAATTCCAACTTATAAAGACTGGAGTAGATTGTCGTTGTGCTTAAACGCCCTTGAGGCACAAACCTATGATCACGATTTATTTGAAATCATTGTTGTTAATAATTACCCAAACGACAAAATACCTGCTAATTATTTTATACCTCAGAATTGCAAGATCATTGTTGAAGGCAAGCCCGGCTCATACGCTGCCCGGAATGCTGGAATCGCAATGTCTACCGGCAATATCATCGGTTTTACAGACTCTGACTGTATCCCCGATATAAACTGGGTAAAAAATGCGGTTAGTTTTATGGAGGCAAATCCCGATTGCGATAGAATAGCCGGCAGTATAAAGCTATACTATCATTCAAATAAACTTACCGAAGCCGAATTGTACGAGAAAATTTATGCCTTTAACCAGGACATCTACGTCCATAAGGATGGAACCGGTGTTACAGGAAACATGTATAGCTATCGCCATGTATTTGATGCTGTTGGCATTTTTAAGGATGATTTAATGTCGGGTGGCGATTATGAGTGGTCGGTAAGGGCAAGGGATGCCGGGTATAAAATCAAATACGCCGAGGATGTTATAGTAAATCATCCGGCAAGGAAAAATATATCTGAATTGATAAATAAGGCCAAGCGAGTTGGTGGAGGACAATCCGGGTTTAATTCGACGTCTGGCAAAAATAAGTTCAAAACCATTGTTGACTTCCTTTATGATCTGAGGCCTCCAATTAAAAGCATAAAACTGATAGTAAAGAAAGGCAAAGATCTTCATTTAACACAAAAGCTTACCGTGTTTTATATCCGTTATTACCTTTCAATTATCACTGCGCGCGAAAAATTTATGGTAAGCCTCGGCAAAAGTGCCCAACGCCAATAAATATTATAACTCATTTAAATAATAACCTTAAAAAACATCATTATGAAAATTGCTATTGTCGGAACCGGCTATGTTGGATTAGTAACCGGAACATGTTTGTCAGAAACTGGAAATGATGTAACCTGCGTTGATATAAACAAACAAAAGGTTATGATGATGCAGCAAGGTCAGCTGCCAATTTATGAGCCCGGATTAGAGGCATTGTTCCAAAGAAACATCATTCATGAAAGATTACGTTTTACAGACAACCTGGCTGAAGCGATAGAACACGCCGAGGTAATATTCCTCGCGTTGCCAACCCCTCCGGGCGGAGACGGATCAGCAGATTTAAGCTATGTGCTGGGCGCAGCTAAAGATATTGCTAATTTGATAACCGATTACAAAGTAATAGTCACAAAATCAACGGTGCCGGTTGGAACAGCCGATAAAGTAAGGGCCGTTTTCAAACAGCATACTGATATTGAAATCGCTGTGGTATCTAATCCGGAATTTTTAAGGGAGGGCGTTGCAGTTGAAGACTTTATGAAGCCTGACCGCGTTGTCGTTGGCACAACGGATGAAAGGGCCAGGAAATTGATGGCGGAATTATACGCGCCATATGTAAGGCAAGGTAACCCCATAATTTTCATGGATGAGAGATCATCTGAATTAACAAAATATGCAGCTAATTCATTTTTAGCCGCAAAAATCACTTTCATGAATGAAATAGCCAATTTGTGCGAGCTTGTTGGTGCCAACGTGGATATGGTACGATTGGGGGTTGGTTCGGATGATCGTATTGGCAAGCGCTTTTTATTTCCAGGTATAGGCTACGGCGGTAGCTGCTTTCCAAAAGATGTTCAGGCGCTTGCAAAATCGGCAGAAGATAATGATTATCATTTCCGGATATTGAATGCCGTTATGGAAACGAATGCCATACAGAAAAAAATTATGGTTGAGAAGTTGAAAAAGTACTATAACGACGATTTGAAAGGGAGAAAGTTTGCTATTTGGGGGCTTGCTTTTAAACCCGAGACTGACGATATCAGAGAAGCTCCAGCGCTGGAAATTATTGGCGAATTGCTTAATGAAGGCGCTCAAATTGTAGCGTTCGACCCGGAAGCCGCCAATAACGTAAAATACCTGCTTGGTGATAAGATCGAATATGTTGATGACCATTATGATGCACTGGCAGGTGCAGACGCCTTGTTAATATTAACTGAGTGGAGTATTTTCAGGAACCCAGACTTTGCGCTAATCCAAAAAAGCTTGAAAGCGAAAGTGATTTTCGATGGCCGGAATCTCTACGACCTTGATAAAATGACCGAATTAGGATTCTACTATAACAGTATTGGGCGGAAAACTATTAACGATTCTGTGCCTTCTGTTGCGTAATGGCAGAGTGGTGATTATACCTTCATTCAACCACGATTTACCGTAACAATTTGAGATTGCACAGTTTTATACATATTAGTGCCAGAATCATAATTTGCCTGAAAGAGTAGCGTGTATATTGTATTATTGTTAAAGAATTCGCCATTAGTTTGTTAACTTTTTCTATTTGAGTTGTTAAGCTTATTATTTTTTTATTTTAAATATTTAGGCGAAGTTAATTTGAAAGCATTCTAAACATGGTATTTTAAAAAACACTCCTATGAAGACACGCTACCTTTTTTTAATTTATTTTGTGATGGCCGTCACCGATCTTGCTGTAATTAACCTGTCATTTTTGCTGGTCGTTGATTTGCTGGGTTATGATAAGACAGGTGTTGATATGGGATCGGTGATGAGTGCAAACTATCTGTGGTTGCTTGCAGCATTGTTATCCGGCCTTTATACAAGCAAATCAATTCATCGTCTTGACAATATCTACCGGTTAACAGTAAAGAGCTTTATTGTATTTTCTGTGCTGTTTTTGTCATTCGTCGTATTGGCAAAAGCTCATCAATTCTCCTTCACTTTAATTTTTCTGTTTTATTTACTGGTTCTGGTAGGCCTGGCGTTGAGCCGGGTTTTAGGAGCCGCTTTTGAACGGACACTTAAAAAGAATTTCAACATCACGCGATCTGTCGCTGTAATAGGTTTGAATTCGATGGGGCTTCGGTTGGCCGGCTTTTTTCAAGATACTGATAATCACTTTTCCTTTCAGGGTTTTTTAAATCAGGAGGATAACTCGATACTTGATAATGGCGGTGAGTTGTTGGAATCTGTTAAAGAGCAGATTGTTAGTGCAGCAAATTCTGGCATAAGAGATGTTTACGTGTCTCTATCCCCAGAGCGTATCACTGAATATAATAAACTACAAGAGGAGGCGGATAAATCCTGCCTGAGGTTAAAACTTGTACCGGATATATCAAACTCAACTGTGAATAGCTTGAAACTAAGTTACATGGGAAATTTTGCAGTATTAAGTAATCGTAACGAACCATTGGAAGAGATTGAAAATCGCTTTAAAAAGAGGGTTTTTGATATTTTGTTCAGTTTGTTGGTCATTGTCTTTTTGTTAAGTTGGTTATACCCACTTATCGGGCTGCTGATCAAGCTTGAAAGCCGTGGTCCGGTGATGTTTAAACAGTTAAGAAGCGGTAGGGACAACAAGTCATTTTTGTGTTATAAGTTCAGGAGCATGAAGGTGAATAACCAGGCAGATTTACAAGCCACTAAAAATGATAGCCGGGTTACAAAAATCGGAACTTTCCTGCGGCGTACCAGCCTCGATGAGTTACCACAGTTTTTTAACGTATTGCTTGGCGATATGAGCGTTGTTGGCCCGCGTCCGCATCCGCTTAACATGACAAAGCAATATAGCCAGATCATTGATAAATACATGGTAAGGCATTTTCTAAAAGCTGGTATAACTGGCTGGGCCCAGGTAAACGGTTTCAGAGGTGAAACCCACGATCCTGCCCTTATGGAACAGCGAGTTAAACACGATATCTGGTACCTGGAAAATTGGTCGATGTGGCTCGAGTTGAAAATAGTTTATAAAACCGTTTACAACATTATAAAAGGCGAGGAAAACGCCTACTAACAAAATTTTTAACTTAAGAGCCAAGTTGTATGTTAACACAAAAAGTATCAGAGATACAATTCAAACAAAAACCTAAAATATTGGTAGTTGGCGATTTGATGATTGACCGTTACATATATGGTAGTTCTAGCCGGTTATCGCCCGAGGCACCCGTTCCAATTGTTAATATTCAAAATGAATCGATTACATTGGGCGGTGCTGCTAATGTGATCCAAAACCTGGTTAGTTTAGGCGCAAATGTTAGCGTAGCCGGAATGATTGGGAATGATAATGCCGGAGTTCAGTTAATTGACCGTTTAAAGATCGATTTTTTAGAAACAGACCTGATAGTAAAAGATAGCACCAGGGTTACCACGTTAAAAACGAGGGTTTTGGTTGGGAACCATCAGTTGCTCAGGCTTGATAACGAGGTTGTACATCCGATTTCCACAGCGCTTGAGAATGAATTGATAGACAAAATCAATGATGCAGTTCAGGAAACCGATTTGGTAGTGCTATCCGATTATAATAAGGGGTTGTTTACAGAATCTTTCACAAACCGCGTTGTTGCATTGGCCACACAACATGGCAAACGAGTTATTGTTGACCCCAAAGGCCTTGATTACAAAAAGTACAAAGGGGCCTTCCTTATAAAACCAAATAGAAAAGAACTTGCTGAAGCTTCAAAATCTGAAAATATTAATTCAATTGAAAAACTGAAGAATGCGGCTAACGTTATATTCGATCAAACCGAAGTGCCTTACCTGGTAGTTACACTATCAGAACAAGGGATGGTCCTCCTTTCGCCCGACTCCCATGTTGAGCTGCCGGTAAAAGCTACAGAAGTTTTTGATGTTACGGGTGCCGGAGATACCGTAATTGCCTGTATTGCTTACTTCATTTCATTAGGCATGGATTTGGCGGATGCCTGCGAACTTGCCAATCATGCGGCTGCTATTGTAATCTCGTCGTTTAGGCGCGGTTACTACTACGGTTGAGGAAATCCTGGCAGATCTTACCCAAAGAGGAGTACAAGGCATTCAGCTGGTGCCATAAATCTTTACATTATAACATCTACAACTTAAATTATCATGATTTCTGATGAATTAAAAGATCACCGTGACGTTATCACGAAGGTGATTGACAATCTTGTTCCTGATATTGAAGCCGCCTGTGCCATAATTTGTGAAGTCATTAAGGCCGGTAATAAAGTTTTACTTGCCGGAAATGGCGGAAGTGCTGCCGATGCGCAGCACATTGCCGCCGAACTTACAGGCCGGTTTGTTAAAGAGCGAAAACCATTACCTGGTATAGCACTTACTACCGATACATCTGCACTCACAGCTATAGCCAATGATTACGGTTATGATCAGGTTTTTTCCAGACAATTAGAAGGCTTGGCGTCTGCAGGTGATTTATTTATAGGCATTTCAACGAGTGGTAACAGTGCTGGTATTATTAAGGCTTTTGACGTAGCCAGGGCTTTAAATTGTAAAACATTAGGCTTATCTGGCCGTGATGGAGGAAAAATGAATGATTGTTGTGATCTGAATATCATTGTCCCTTCAATCTTTACTGCCCGAATACAGGAAATGCACATTCTAATTGGGCATATCTTATGTAAAGCAGTTGATAATTTATTTGAATAATATCCTATAAACAATGGAAAACAGCCTTTCTGCATTATTAAGCGAAAAAGTATATAATTTACCGGCATTACTGCAGCAGGTAACAAACTGGAAAGATGAAGGTCAACGAATTGTTTTTACAAACGGAGTTTTTGATGTTCTACATATTGGGCATGTTAGTTACTTGCTAAAGGCTAAAGAATTAGGTGATAAACTTATTATCGGCCTTAATTCTGATACCTCCGTTAGCCGCCTGAAAGGGCTTAATCGCCCTATAAACAACCAGCACGACAGGGCGGCTCTGTTATCCGCATTATATTTTGTTGATGCCATAGTTGTATTTGAAGATGATACCCCACTTAACGTGATCACCAATATCAATCCTGATATACTTGTAAAAGGAGGGGATTACACTGTGAAAAACATAGTTGGAAGCCAGGAAGTGCAGGCCAGGGGGGCGGGTAGAAACAATAATTTTTGTTGACGGTGTTTCATCAACAAAAATTATTGAAAGACTTCAGGCCCAGGCGTCTGAATGACAATCAGGCCACACAATTTCCTGCTTACCTGGCAATGTGACAATGCCGTTTCCTTGTTAAATATTTTAAAAGCGAAAACACAACAATGAAAACGCCGGTTAATTATCGATTCTATCCTGATTCGTCAGAAAGATCTATCAAGTTCATTAAGTTGATAGATCGGATAACATACTTTTTTAAAAGCCAAAACGATCATAGATTTAAGTGTGATGAAAAAGAAGAGATAACACTTGTACAGTTAGCTCATATTGGTGATATGATATTAATGCTACCCGCCATAAAGGCTTTAAAAATTATGACGGGGGCCAAAATAAGCTTGGCAGTTAGCAGCGGAAACTTTAAAATAGCTACTAAAGTGCCTTTTATAGATGCTGTGTATGTTGCCGACGCCCCTTATTTTTCAAGAGACAAAAAAATATCCTATCTGAAATTTTTGGATCAGCTACGCAGAATAAAGACAGGGATACTGTTTGACGTTAGAGGGGATCTAAGAAATAATTTATTTTTAAAGCTTTTTGCAAAAAAAATATTTGCCGGTTATAACGTAGGGGGTGGCGGTGCTTTACTGGATGCAGAATTACCTTACGTGCACCGCGGGCATGTATCAAAAAGGATTAATCCGCTTTTTAACTATCTGAATTTGCCAGATCCAGTGTTTTCAGAATACTGGGAGCCAAACGATTTACCCTGTGATCCCATTGAGGGCGTAACATTACCCGAAAAATTTGTGTTGGTACATTTAGGCACTGGAGCACAGGCGCGGAAATGGCCGGTCCAAAATTTTATTCAGGTAATTAAAGGGATAGCGTTATACTTTCCGGTATATGTGATGGGAGTAGAGGCTGATTTATCGCCAGATGAAATGACGGAGATTTCCCTGCTTAATAATGTCACCAACGGTGTTGGCAAATTTTCAATGTTACAGTCAATTTCCATCGTTAAAAAATGCACATTGTTTTTAGGTTTAGATTCAGGCTTTTCACATATAGCAGCGTTGCTTTATCGAAAAATAGTTTTAATATTTAGCGGGACGGTTAATGTCGATGAATGGAAACCAATATCTTTATACAAAGATCAGGTAATTATTATAAAAGAGACTGTTGATTGTGATTTTACTACTGGCTGCGGGAAATTAAAATGCAGCCATAATATATGTATGACTCGTATATCGCCACACAGGGTTAGTGAAGCAGTACTACGTAATGTACACGAAGCACTTGCTATAAATAAAAGTGAAATAAATTAACTAGTCCGCTGATCCTTATTGAAGGAACCGGTATCTACATCGCTACTGTCTACTTTTTTAATAAGAAGGTCTAACTCTTGATGGTAATTATCGAGGCTCATTTTTGCCTTGCTCATCTTATCAAACAACGATTCCAACTCAATTTTTAGTAGCTCATTTTTATTGAGGCCGTCAATTACTTTAAGCGTACCCATGGAGTAAGAAATGAATTCAGGTTCCTGGAAAAAATTAAGTTCTTTTTTAAGGTATTCAATTTTTACTTTTTCGAGCTTAACCAAGTTCAAAACCGCTAAGTTTTTTTTGGTTCGGATAATGTTCAAAGCGCGTTTTCGTTGGTTGCTCATTTTATAATATCTAAAAGGAGGTGCATTTTTTGATAAACATCGTGAGTTTCTTGCTGTATGTATTCATACGCAATCAATTGGTGTTTGTTGTGTTTATTTGAAAATAATCAGTAATAATAACTAAAAAAAGCACTAATTTTCAATGAAAAAAATGGACAAACTGCCAGCAAATGATCGTCGCAACACTCTCTTACAAAGATTATTTATAATCATGAAGAATGAATGAATGCATTGGCTAGTTGCTGGCAGTCCCCTGAACAATTTCTAATTTAAATTCGGCCCGATTTTTTTCGTCATCGCGGCGGTTTTACCGGAATTCCTAAATAAATTAGTCCTTCGATCGGGCTTGTATAGGGCTATGTTAAATTTGTTGCCTTTTTAAGCTGGATAAATGTAAAAAAACATATATCGCCTCAGGCTAATAAAGAAAACAATCAGTAATCCAATAACTCAATAAATTAATATAAAGAAATGGGCATATGTGTGTAATATATTGGGTAGCAGTGAGAAGGTTATTGCCGTTCCCGTTTATTACTTTTGAAAGTGGATTTTTCAATTGTGGTTTATATGATATAGAATAAGGTCTGAAAAGGGCTCATTCTATTTTTTAAGTAAAGAGATAGTAAATAGGAAAAACCCTGGTTTCAGCTTTTACTCAGATGATTTGTTGTGATGAAAAATTCGACATTTACAATTTGTTATTGCTTTAATAAAGACTGTCCAAATTCGGTATACGGTTACCAATGTGTGCCCGTTAAATTGAGTGAGGAAGCGGTACTTACTCAGTCGTTCGGTTGTGCTACTTGTGGTTCTGAACTTTTATCTTCTGTCACGCTCGATTTGCAAATCGAGCTTTTTTCGATGCTAAATCACAGGCCAATAAAATCAATAGCGATAGTCGATGACGACTTGATGTATCATTATTCTGTTAAGAATTTGCTTCGAAATGCGCCTTTTATCAAGGCAGATTTTTATAAAAATGGAAAAATGCTTCTTCATGACCTGGAAATTAATTTAAAAAACGAAAGTGGTTTACCCGCTATTATATTTTTAGATATACACATGCCGGTTATGGATGGTTGGGAGTTTCTTGAACATTTTGAAAAAATTAATAACAATTTAAATGTTCCTATACACGTTCATCTCGTTTCAAATTCAATTGAACCTTTAGATAATATTATAAATCAGCGCTACCCTTTTATTAAAAGCTATATACCCAAACCTTTAACAATGCAGTTGTTAGCACAAGTGTTAACCTGAAGCATTAAAACCCATGCTACATCTCTTACTATTATATGCGTTTGGTTTTTGCGCATAATTGCTCACATTTTGTGCATTAAACTGTCGCTTCAAAAAAGCTTTCTATTAATATAATCCTACTATTTTTATCGATAGCAAAAGGAGCTGAAATGAATTTGATTTTCGATGCAATCAATTTATATTTAGCTACTTAGCTGGTTTTATTTAAAATAATAGCCTATGCTTTTTAATTCACTTAACTTCGCCTTTTTTTACCAATCATTTTCTGTTTATACTGGTTAATAAATAAAAATGGATTAAAAATTCAAAACATACTTTTATTAGCAGCCAGCTATTATTTTTATTCTTGCTGGGACTACAGGTTTCTTTTTTTATTGATCTTTTCAACCTTACTTGATTATTTCACCGGGTTGAAAATGGAAGACGCAAAGAGCTTAAAACTAAAGCGATTTTTGTTTTGGCTAAGTGTAACCGTTAATCTTGGTTTTTTAGGTGTATTTAAATACTATAACTTTTTCGCTGAATCGTTGATTTCAAGTTTCAGCCATTTCGGAATAACGCTTCACGCTTCTGCAATTAATGTAATACTACCGGTAGGTATTTCGTTCTACACATTTCATGGCCTATCTTATGTTATCGATATATATAAAGGACGGATCAAACCGGAGCGTAATTTTGTAGATTATTCATTATTCGTGAGTTTTTTCCCACTGCTGGTAGCAGGCCCAATTGAGAGGGCGACTCACTTATTACCGCAAATAAAGCAGAAAAGGGTTTTTGATTACAGTAAGGCAATAGACGGATGCCGGCAAATTTTGTGGGGACTTTTCAAGAAAGTGATTATCGCCGACAATTGCGCCGAATATGCCAATATGGTTTTTAATCATTCTTCAAATTATACAGGCAGTACGTTAGCATTAGGGGCCTTGATGTTTACGTTTCAAATATATGGGGATTTTTCAGGCTACTCAGATATTGCCATCGGAACGGCTAAACTCTTTGGCATTGACTTGCTTCGGAATTTCGCGTTTCCTTACTTTTCGCGCGATATGGCAGAGTTCTGGAGACGATGGCATATCTCGTTATCAAGCTGGTTTAAGGATTATTTGTATATCCCTTTAGGCGGAAGTAAAGGCAACCTTTGGATGCGGATAAGAAACACTTTTATCATATTTATAGTAAGTGGTTTCTGGCATGGCGCAAACTGGACATTTATAATCTGGGGTTTTTTAAACGCGTTGTTTATCATACCATCCATTGTGATGAAAACAAACCGGAACAACCTCGAAATCGTAGCCCAGGGTCGTTTACTACCATCATTTAAGGAATTAATGCAAATGGTTTCCACATTTTCGTTAACTGTAATTGCGTGGATATTTTTCCGATCGGCCAGTATTGGCCAGGCTTTTCAAATTATAGGTGATCTTTTTAACCGCAGCTTGTTCACTGCTCCCCATAATCCTCCCCGCCCGGTAATGTTATTGATCCTGGTAGTTTTTATGGCGGTTGAATGGATTGGAAGGGAGGGGAGATATGCTATAGAGAATGTTGGTTTGAGATGGCCACCCATTTTGCGTTGGAGCTTTTATTCAATTATCATAGTTTTTATAGGAATGTACATGCAAACCGGTGGTTCTGATTTTATTTATTTTCAGTTTTAGATCATGAAAAAATTTGTATTCAGATTTTTCTTTTTTTCTGTGTTTTGCAGCTTATTTTATGTTGTACTAATACTATTATATGGCACAATAGTGCCTGCATCATTTGCAGTGAATTTTAATTATTTCGGTGGCATGGGGTTTACCAGGCAACGATTTGATGAAGTTTCGAAAATAAAAAATGTTGATTTGGTGGTAGCAGGGTCGTCGCACGCCTATCGCGGGTACGATCCCAGAATATTCAAAAAATCGGGGATATCAATGTTTAATTTAGGGTCAAGCTCGCAATCGCCCTTACAAACGCGTTATGTTTTAGGTAAGTACGTAACAAAATTAAAACCTAAATTGGTTATTGTTGATGTTTATCCGGTTTTGTTCGGCGTTGATGGACTTGAATCGCAAATTGACCTCATATCAAGCGGACTAATAGATAAAGATATTATTGCTTTATCCTTTAAAATTAACAACATCAAATTATACAATACCTTACTGTTTGGTGCTTTCAATAATGAATTTCACATAAAAAAGCAGAAGCTATCAGACAATGAAGGAGACACCTACATACCCGGAGGATATGTCCAATCTTTCAGGCATTTGCAATTCAAAAAAACAAGATTTAAACAAAACGTTAATATCTCTGCCACACAGTTGGAAGCTTTTAAAGCAGGCTTAAATGAGTTGCGGTCGCAACAAATAAAATTCGTAATTATCCAGGCACCCTTTTCAAGAAGCAATTATGCTTCATATCAAAATAATGATGAAATAGATAGGGTATTTTCCAGCCTTGGTGAATACTATAATTTCAATAAAATATTAAACCTTCCGGATAGCATGTACTATGATGATAGCCATCTAAACCAACGGGGTGTAAATATTTACAATGCTAAACTTATTGATACGTTGTCAAAAAGAGGGCACTTTCGAAGGTTGTCAATGAATAATTAGCCGTCGTACGATGATATAATGCAGGGACTTCATAAATAGCATATGCCGGTAAGCCAAAAGCACACCGGCATTGTTATTTTGTTATTTGTTATAGTAGTAAAAATCCTTATGCTCAATCTCCATTTTTGAAAGAGATTTGAAATACTCAAGCGTTATTTTTAATCCTTCGTTTCGCGAAACCTGCGGCTCCCATCCCAATATAGCTTTGGCTTTCGTTATATCGGGCCTGCGTTGTTTCGGATCATCGGTCGGCAATGGTAAACAAATTAGTTCCTGGTCGCTCCCTGTTAATTTAAGTATTTCTTCTCCAAACTGGCGTATCGTTATTTCATCAGGGTTACCTATATTCATGGGTTGAACATAGCTGCTATGCAGAAGGCGATATATTCCTTCAATCAAATCATCAACATAGCAAAAAGAACGAGTTTGCGAACCATCGCCAAATATAGTTAAAGGCTCTTCTCGTAAAGCCTGCCCAATAAAGGCCGGCAGCACGCGGCCGTCATTTAATCTCATCCTTGGCCCATATGTGTTAAATATCCTCACAATTCTTGTTTCCACACCATGAAATGTATGGTACGCCATTGTAATGGCCTCTTGAAAACGTTTTGCTTCATCATAAACGCCTCTTGGCCCCACAGGATTTACATTGCCCCAATATTCTTCGGGCTGGGGGTTAACGGAAGGATCTCCATATACCTCAGAGGTTGAAGCTATAAGAATCCTGGCATTTTTAGCCCGGGCCAATCCCAATAAATTGTGAGTGCCCAGTGAGCCCACTTTTAATGTCTGTATGGGGATTTTTAAGTAATCAATAGGACTTGCTGGTGATGCAAAATGTAAAATATAATCTAATTCTCCCGGAACGAAAATGAATTTAGATACGTCATGGTGATAAAATTCAAAGTTTTCTAGTTTGAACAGGTGTTCTATGTTGCGGAGTTCGCCGGTAATTAAATTGTCCATCCCTATAACATGATAATCCCCAAGGATAAATCTATCGCAGAGATGAGAGCCTAAAAAACCTGCGGCTCCGGTGATCAAAATTCTTTTTTGTTTTCCCATTTTGCTGAATTTCCAGCTATTTTACCAAAAAAAGTGCCGTTACAGCTGCTTAAATGAGATTGCGATTTTATTGAGAATAATTGAGCAAATGTGTACAGCAGCGCATGGTGATTTAAAATTAGTTTCTTTGTATATTATGATTTCTACCAAAATATGCAGCTAGGTAAAACATAGAGTATTAGCTAATGTACTATTCTGTTAGCTGGCTATTAAGTAAGAGAAATGGAATTTAAAGAATTTATACCTAACCCCAAGCTCTAATCCGGTATCGTCTGTTGCTTAAACAGGGGCTTTCGTAAAAACAGCCTGGTCTTAGTACAAACCCTTTCATTATATAACCATATTCAATACCCGTCTGCCAAGCCAATTTTTTCTGTTTCTTCAATAAAGCCGCCCGGCGCGTCTGCAAATAAAAAGCTTTTGAGGAAATCGATACATAGTCGTTTCCCCGTTTTGTCGTCATCCCAGTGAATTTCAACTGCCGGAGAGGAGGGTAAGAGGTTTGTTGAAATCCAACGCAAAAATAGACTTGCTGATATGGTTCAAATCTGAAGCGTTGGGCTAGTGTTAAGAAAGGGATTCCCCTGTACGCGAGCTCGCTAAGTACCTCCATCCACACCAGTTTGCTTGCTTAAAAACAGCAAAACAAGTGCTAGTTAGATAGTGTTGATTGGGATTTTTATCATGCGATTGGCCTGTTAAATAGGGTTTTATCGTAGTGGTTATAAAATACTATAATAGAGGTATTTAGTTGACCCGAAACGCGCCGTTATGAGACAGAAAGTTTCTCAGTTGTGTGTATTTAGCATAAAATTACACACAATAACTTTAATAGTAAAGGTGATGGAAGAGCTATTTGTCGGCGAAAAAAGAAAAATTTATTTTGCGGTCACTAACCACTTCTTGTCGGTAATTAGTACTGCTGTATCATATTCTTCTAACAGGCGTAAATATTTTTCCTTCCAGTCCGTTAATTGTTGTTGAGTGGTTGAAACCAAAATGTTATCAGCGTAACGTTGATTGATAAACTTAAAATCATCTTTAGTAAACATATCAGGAAATTCAACTGAAAAATCATGCCGTATAACATTTCCAATTTTAAAGATATGTGCGGCACTCAGGTCCTTTTGATTAAACCAGTTATACAACGATCTTCTGTTGATGTCTAAACTTCGGGCCAGATCGCTTATATTATAGCCTTTTTTCCTGATAACGTATTCAATTATTTGTCCGTAATGTTTTTCCATATGTCAATAAAGTTTAGTTGTTTAATACCCAAGTTAGAAGGATGCTAACAAGTGAATATGTTTCCAATATAACCTATTTTTTTCTTAATGTGAAAAAGATTATGAATAATTTTTGAGTTCTGTAGTCAAATAGTTACCCGCAGAGGTAAATTTTAACCCAAATCGAGATTGTTTTATAAAAATTTAACAATTAGAGAATGAAAAAGTCTCTTAACACTGGATTAGCATTAATTCGGTAAATTTTGCCATAAAAAACGGCGTTATTATCACAATATTTAATCAATTGTTTCACTAAAAATGAGCATTTTGGGGTTTTTAGAAGTAGCAGCATTAAACAATTTAGATAAATTGATAGGTTAGTATTGTTGAAGGTTAGGGTGTTGTACAGGCTTTTAATATATGTTGAAAAATGTCTTATATATTGATGATAATCAGTTGGATCTTTATATTCTGACACTTCTGCAAAGAAAGTATCATTTATTTAAATCCTGTATAACAACGGCAGATGCGGTTGGCGCACTTCGGGAATTAAAAGAATGTGCTACTGATAAAGATCATTTGCCTGAAATTATATTTTTGGACTTGTATATGCCTAAGTTTAATGGCTATCGATTTTTGGATAAGTTTGAGCAGATTTATCCCTTGTTTACAAAAAATATTGAAGTTCATATATTATCTTCGTCAATGAGTCCTAAGGATATGCAACGATGTATGCTGTACCCGCATGTTTGTGCATATCATATAAAACCTATAACCCTCGAACAGCTTTTAAGTGTGATCGGAAGTAAACCATAATTATTTCTATAAAGTAGTGTTGAACAGATTCCGAAAGTGACTAGTTGTATGCTGTTACAATTCTTAATATCTCATAAATACACATTTTAGTATCAATTGTATTTAAGTGAGGTTAACTTTAGTTAAAACCCGTTAGTTTAGTTTTTCCGCAAACAGAAATTTTTAATATGCAGAGCTACATCCAAGCACAAACACCAGGGGTAACTAAGCTCCATAACCTAAGCGATAGATTGTTGTGGGTTGACTATGCTAAAGGAGTGGGAATTGTGTTGGTTGTTTACGGCCATGTGTTGCGAGAAATCAGGCCGGTAAAAGGATTGTTTAACCAATATGCAAGCTTCTTTGAGTTGTCTGATAAATTTATCTATAGCTTTCATATGCCTTTGTTTTTTATGTTGTCTGGATACTTTTTTATGTCGTCATTATATAAAAAGGATTTTCTGTTCGACAAAATTAGGGGATTGGTTTATCCGTTTATTATCTGGTCTATACTACAAACATCGGCCGAGATCCTAATTTCTACCATGAGCCCCTATACCAATACGCAAACACCCTTGGCCGAATTAATTACCTGCCTAATAATACCAAGGGATCAGTTCTGGTTTTTATATGCATTGTTTTTCATAACAATGATTAATTATTTTTTATTCCGGCTAAACGCTGCGGCAGGGATCTATTTTTCAACAGCATTATGGGTTGCATATGTTTTATTCAGGCAGTTTGTGCCCGAAACATTTAATAACACTTTTCAATTTTTAATATTTTTCAATATAGGGATATTGTTTTCTCAAAGCCGGAGGTTTATTCTAATAATGGGGCAGTGGAGTTTTTTGTTGGCAGGGATAATTGCTTTTGCGGCAACGGAATACTTTTATTTAACCGGAATTTCTCCTTTCAATTCAACAATCTTGTCGAAGTTTTTAGTGGGTGTCGCGGGATCGGTGTTAGTAGTTCAGCTTTCAAGGCTGGCAATAGCAGCAAATTTTCTTTCGATACTTGGTTATATCGGAAAACGGTCACTGCCTATTTACCTTGCCCATATGCTTGTTGCAAGTGGAACGCGCATTTTTTTATTAAAAATTTTAAAAGTAGATAATCTTGCTGTTAATTGTGTTGCAGGTACATTAGCGGGCATATTTATACCTCTGTTTTTGTATAAAATAGCAGTGAAAAACGAGTACACCGCCTGGTTATTTGTGTTCCCGAAAAAATCGACAAAAAGCGCGAATCGATAAGGCAAACTATTATAAAAACCGCCTGAATCTATGGGGCTGGTGTTTTTGTAATTGCCGGTACCGTCAAAGGCGGTAAGTGCTAACAGTGGGAGGGAATGTAAATTTAGCACACTATTATACAATATTTCACATAAAGCACCCAATCAATCAAGTCCGGTTATTAATGGATAAAACTTTGCAATATTTGCTTAAATACTTATTTAACAAGTATTGCGCAATGAGACAAATGCTTCGGCTGATTCAATTATAGCACATGAGGAACTTAATGATAAATGGGCCAACCTATATGTTGGATACCGATGCTGATGCAGCTTTTGTAAAGAGATGCGTTAATTTTTTGATGCTTTTTTTCCGATTACAACCTTCGTGCTTGTACCCTCAATACCTGGTACTACTATTATAACAGTTTTTGCGGGTTTGCTATTTCCGTTTATTCCTCTGTTGCCATCAGTAGCAAGTAAAAGGCGTTTTTTCCGGGAATTCGCCTGTTTTTTTTGCGTAATATTAATATTCGCCTTTTCATCACAATTGATCAACTTGCTCATAAATTTAAAATTAACTAACGACCTGTTGCTGATCAACAAAAACAATTTTACTAAAACTTTCTTTCGTACCTCGTTAATTACCCAATCGCTATCATTAATAGTCGGGTTTGTTATTTATTTGTACGTCAAGAATTTTTCTAATGATAAGATAA
The DNA here is from genome assembly GCF_050632265.1 of Mucilaginibacter sp. P19. Taxonomy (NCBI): domain Bacteria; kingdom Pseudomonadati; phylum Bacteroidota; class Sphingobacteriia; order Sphingobacteriales; family Sphingobacteriaceae; genus Mucilaginibacter; species Mucilaginibacter sp. P19. Next base: position 4,451,775 of record NZ_CP192586.1, on the reverse strand, counting down.
TCAATTTTATATACTTCGGATTAAGATTGTTATGTTTTTATGCGTTATATGAATTTGTGCTTTATGCGGCAACAGGTATAAATGGTGATTTTATGGTTAATCGAACTTTTGGAGATGACGCCTCATCGGGTTCCTTGTTTCAAACAGTTAGCCTTGGCGGCATAGGGCTGATGAGGTTAAAAGGCTATACCGGTGAGCCCTCTATGTTTGTTTATACCGTCTTCCCTTTTTGGGTGTTAGCGTTTGGCTTAAAAAGGAATTACGATATCTGGCTCCTATTTACTTGCTTGCTATTTACCTTTTCAACAACCGCATATGCATCAATGCTATTGTTTTTGGGTTTTTGGGTATTGTATAAAAGAAATTTTCAAATATTCTTCTATGCATGTGGTTTTATGGTTATAGTATGCGCAGTACTGCAAATGGACAGATTTCAGCACCTTTTGGATAGTGTATATGATTTTACATTTGGAAACAAATTGGGCGGTCAAAGTCTCGTCTTCTGAATCAAGAGGGAAGGATTTTGTTAATCATATTTCGTTTTGGGCTAACCTCAACGGTTGGAGCCAGGCTTTAGGTATCGGCTTTGGTTATGTTCGCTCCGGAGATTATTTTTCAACCTTAATGCTTAATAATGGCATTATAGGGTTTTTAGTATTTAGCTGGTTTGTTCTAAGGAATATGTTTCTGTCGATTCCGATTAAGTTGGTTTCAATTGGATATAAATTAGGTTTGGTGATGGTTTTCCTGATCTTAATGACCACGGTACCTGAATTTGCCTACCCATCTTTTTGGATATATTTAGCATTGGGCTTTGTGTTGGAGCGCCTACATGTACCGCGTAAAACAAGCGAAAAACAAACAACCGTGCACCCATCAAAAAGCATTACACTTGTAATGGCTGACAATGAAAAAGTGGCTGTTTCTACCGTATGAGATCAGCCACTTTTTCTGTTTTTTTATTTTGGCCTAACCTTCAAAATTTTTGAAAGCAAATAATAGCCACTTTAAAGGGTTAAGTTGGTCGCTACCAGTTTCTTTGCCCAGCTGGTATAAGGAATGGTCCATTTCAAAAATCCGTAGCTGCCTTCTTGCGCGCTTTTTAAAGGCTCATCAAATAATTCGTAAAACATCAATACTTTAACTTGGGGGTTGGCTTTACATTTGGCTACAAAGTTGGATACGAAAGTATTTTGATTTTGCTCTTTTATGCTCTGCTCCTGAGTGCTGTACCTGACGTTAGATTCTGTGATCCAAATTGGTTTGTTGGGAAATAAACTTCCAAGCTTGACTGTAATGTCGTTTATCTTGTAATTGGGAGCAAGCCTTTCCATTTCTGAGTACCAATGGTAAGCTACCACGTTAAATTTCACGCCATAGGTGTCGCACATTCTTAAAAACGCGTATTGTAACCAACCAGCAGAAATCATGGTTTTTGCATTAGGGTCTTGGGATTTTAAACCCTCATCCATACCTTTTAGATATGCTGCCGTTCTGTTAAATTTCTGTCCTGTCAAAGTCATATTGGCTCCAGCCTACTTTACCTGGAAGCAACAAATCTAGGGTAAGGTCGTTTCCAAGATCGTAGTACTCAAAGTTTTTCGCATACTTGGCACCAAAATTAGTCCCCAGTTTTTTACCAGCCTCGTAATTGTAACTTTGGCTTTTGGTTAGATCCATGGTTCTGGTGTAAAGCATTGGTAAAATGTTTACTTTACCGGCTGCGGCAGCATCTAACAAAGGACTTAACAGATGTGGTACGGTAATCGTACCGTCAGATTGTGCCATGCAATCTATCCTGTACCAGTTCATACCCATTCCTTGTAAAATTGAAATTTGTTTGGTAGCGGGAGTTTGGATGTAAGGCTGATCGCCAAGCGGGTGGCCATTGATGCCTAATTGGAGTGTCGAGCCGGCAACGGTAATTTTTGATGAAACCGCGGTAGTTGCCGTGCTTGCGAAAACCGTTGATTGGTTTTCAGGGATTGTAGCCATGTGGGCGGGTTGTACGTCATCTTTAATTGAACAAGATGCCAGACAACATCCGGCCGTGACGCCAAGTGCCCATAGTTTTGTACGATCAAACTTTAACATGATATGGGATTTAATTAATAGTTAGGGGTCAAACGGTGGTTTTGTTATAAATGTTACATTGATTTTGGTAATTATTTGAAAAAAATGAATTAATTGGAACCTTAATGGTAATTGTTTGCTTTCTTATTAGTTGTTATGGTCTGTTTTTGAGTTAGTTATATTGTTGCATAGTGTAATGGAATTGTTGCAAAAAAAATAAAAAATTCACATTTTTTTTGCATTAAATGATGGTGTTAACTAATGGGCAATAGTTTTTTAGGGGATTTATCTCCCAAAACTTAATTGTTGTTAGCATTGATGCCGGCATGTCCTTCAAACATAATGCATTTCAAGTCAGGCTGCGAGCTTGGCCTATGTCCGGTATCGGTTTGGATGCTCCCTTATAGTGTTATAACTAAACAAAGATAGGCCGAAACCATAAAAATATAATGCGGCTTTTTGACCAAAAAAACACATTTTTTGGTCAAAAATAATGAAATTGTGATATTTTATGTGTATTTGAAAGGTTTTGTTCCTTTTTACAAAATGGTGGTAAACGTTGAATGGAGCTTTGGTTTTTTATAAATACATGATGTCCACAATATATCTTGTGTGTGGATTAGGCCATGGAAAAATGGCGCTTCGGATTCAGTTGGTTTCTCATTGATAAACAAATTGTTATACGTTTGTAACCTACGTACAACCGCCTGGTAAATAATTTGTAATATTGCCGGATGTAAACATACAATTCGGCTATAGGTAAAAAAATTATTGCTATTGCGTTTGATTGCGTTTTGCTGGTTGTAGAACGTTAAGACAGTAACTCCCCCTGATATTAATGAGTCGCTGGCTGTAAAGAAAATTCCTGTGTACCAGAAATTAAGGTGAAGGTCATAGTCGCAAATTTATTTCAGTGGGCAGCGGGCCTTTTAATGAAAGGGCTCGGACCTACAGGCCGGGTTTAAAGGATTTATTAAACAGTTTTTGCCTGGCGGAAGACAGGGTGTAAATCCAGGTCACGTTAAATTATTAAAAGTGTGAAGATACTGAATGCTTCTACTGGCTTTAGTGGTTTGAATGCTCAATGTTTAAATGAAACACAATGATGATTGAATCCAATGGAGCTATTGGATTCAATCCATTTTACAATTTAGAGTTTCGTTATATCTCTCCAGCAGGCGAATATATTTTTCCATCCAGTAATATATCGCCTCCTGTTCTTTATCGGTGTATAAAGCTTTAGTTCCCTGGATTTTCAAGCCTGATAGGCTTTTCTCATTGATCTCAGAAGGAAATTCTTTTAAAAAGTTGTGATTTATAGCAAGGTCGACCTTCATCATATTGCTCATCCCAAGGTCTTCTTTTTCAAACCAGTTATACAATGTCCCCGGCTGACGCCGACTTTTCGTGCGATTTCGCTCAAACCCATTGATTGACGACGTATAGTAAGTTCTACAATTTTACCGCGGTGGGGATTCCGCTCTTTCCTTGTTTCAGCCTGCTTTGTAAATCTGCCAGGCGTATTAATCATTAGACTGACCACTTTTGCCATATCACTACTTGTTTTTAAAATAACTGAAACCACCGGTTTATAAAGATGCTAATTCAGTAGCCATTTCGTTCCGTTAATTCCTTACACAGAATGGAGCTTTAAAAAATTATTTGTTAATATTTTAACTGCTAATTTAAATATCATCAAAGATGATGCTTGCTGGATAATATGATTGTATACCGAAATGTATATCAGTTGGGAAGTTTTTGCGAGCCACAATGCATTCAACATGCCGCAATTAACACCTCAATCTTGGCTTAACGTTAGATTTAATGACTGCGTACTATTAATCCATTGTGTCAATAACAAGTAAATGTCGGTTGGTGAATATAGGATTTATTAGTATTTGCTATTTATCCACAACTGGCTGATTATTATACAAATAGACTTATCTTAGAGTAAAATGTATTTTTATGCGTATTAATCAATCACCACGTATTTCAATAAATAAGCTTGGAGAGTATATTTATGCTACCCCTGCCAGAAAGAAGAGAATATTGCTCGATGCCAAATTTCCGTCCGAAATAATCACCAGCAGGTATGCTCCTGTGCAAAATGCTGCTATACAAAATTTTGCAGCTTCTGTTAAAGATATTGAAATATTTAACCGCGTGAAGGAAATATTGTCTCAAAAGCAACCAGCCAATGACCATCAAAAAGAAAAAATAAAATCTTGTATAGAAGCCCTTACTCATCTAACAAACTGTGCTTCAAGTAAATTGGTGCCATACACTGAAATACCAGCTATTAAAGGATATAAAGATTGTAAATCAATTACGATAAACGGTGTAGTAATAAGTTTACGGCCGGAAATTTTGCTTTTAGATAGAAATACCAATCAACCTAAAGGCGCGATTAAATTAGCTTTTGCTAAAGGTCATTTTTTATCTATTCAGGAGGGGCAATGCATAGCGGGTCTTATAAAGTCTTATTTGGAGAAAGAATTGAAAATTACATGCAGCTATAAAGACTGTATTACTTTGGACGTATTTTCAAGCCGGATTATTTATGCTCCAACTAAAAATGAATGGACAATTAATAAAATCCAAAGCGCTTGTGAAGACATTAGACTTATATGGCCGTCATTGCAGCAAAAGGTAGCTTAATATCTTTTATTAGCTCTTTTTCTTATTCGAACTTATTCTTTTAATTTCTTTGTCAAAGTCACTTTCAAAATTTTGATCCTGTATAATCCTAAATTTATCGTACTCTTTTTCAGCTAATTTTATCGCTACTTCATGGCTTACCTTTCCAGCATCTTTCAGGATCTGATATTCGTTGAATTGTAGGAACGCGTCTAAGCGGCTTATCCAATCACTCATCTTCATAGGTATCTGCCTTGATGCTTGTAATTCTGCAAAGTCAAGGTACATAGTAACAACTCTTTCTAATTCTTTGATCTCCTTTTCTATTAGGTAGTTCTTCGCTATCCCTATATCACCTTTTAGTACTTTGCCGCTGGGTGCATTTTTGAAAGTCTGGAGACCCATATTTGGCTTATCTGCACTTGCCCGTTCTGCAATGATCTGCGCAGCGGTTTTACCTGAAATAGCAAAATGTAGTTTGTTTTGAACCGTCTTAAAAAACTTTTGGGTTATATCAGCATCCTTATTGTAATCTATACTGCATTGCTCATATATATCTGTTATCTTAAGATAGAAACGTCGTTCGCTGGCGCGTATCTCTCGAATGCGCTCTAAAAGCTCATCAAAATAATCTTTACCGAAACGCTTACCTTGTTTCAAACGCTCATCATTCAGGACAAAGCCTTTAACAATATACTCCCTTAGTGTTTTTGTTGCCCATATACGGAACTGTGTAGCCTGATAGCTATTAACCCGGTATCCGACTGCTATGATTGCGTCTAAATTGTAAAAGGAAGTAAGATATTTTTTACCATCACCGGCAGTTGTTTCCATTTTGGAAACAACTGAATCTTCTTCAAGCTCATTACTTTCGAAAATATTTTTCAAGTGTTTACTAATAGCGGGCACTTCCACGCCAAAAAGCTCTGATAAACGCTTTTGGGTTAACCAAAAAGTTTCATCATTAAAAATTACTTCAATTTTAACATCACCGGTAGGGGTGTTGTAAAATATAATATCGTTTAATTCCGGCTGTTCACTCATTTTAAACATTACTAATTTCAAAAATTATAGACACTGATAATAATACCTGCAGAATTGTGGATCTTCTATATGTAATATCGTTCGCAGTGCGGACGATATTACATAAATCAAGAACAAAAATATTCAACGGAATCCCCAATTAAAAATATGCAATTATCAACATCTTTGATGTTGCCTTTGATAAACATAGTCAACAACTTGATCTATAAAAACTATAGCATTACCTACATACATTGCATCATAATATTTTGACAGGTGGCCCCAATAGAAATTAATGACCATGTTCTTAATTTCTTCCTTTGTTTTCATATACAGCATTTAGGCAGGTGTCCAAAATTCAACATCTAAATGTATGCGAGCGACACCGCGTCGTTGAGCTTCGGTAAATGCCAAATCTTGATATTGCTGATGAACTGCTCTGTCTAAACCTTTAATAGATGTCCATTTTTCTTGGCTTAAAGAATTTGCAGTCCTACTATCAATTGGCAGTTCGAGTGGAGCAAGCACAGATGTATTTGAATATAAATCGTCTTCATTTATAAACTCCCTTTGAATAAAGCCATTATAACAAATATGTCTAAAAAAATGTTCAGTACTTTCCTGGCTGAACCATATTGGATATCTTCATTCCGACAATAATCAATTAGCAAGTCTGTTTGTTCATCTAAATACAGTGCATAGTTATTTTTTAAGGCTTTAAAGAATTCATCTAGATCGATTTGCGCACAAAATTCGCTGCACTTGGCAACGGTTCCAGCTCCGCTTTGATTCCTTAATACACTTATATCAATACACAAAAAAGCAATGTTCCTTTTTAATTTTGAGAAAAATATTTGGCATCCACACATTATCAAATAATATTTAAGACATCAATATAATTTCAAATTATTCAAACTCGTACCAATTTCATCTGTAAATAAAGAATACATGTCATTTTCAATCAAAGCCACATCCGTTTTGTTAATGTGCTTCACTGTATCATCGTAAAGTTTTTGTAATGAACATTTGTTTATTTCATGATTTAAAGCAGTAGGTACATTGTCCACGGAACATTCTAACATAGCATAACCTCTCTCGTCTGTGTCTATAAAATAACTTGGACTACCATCGCTTTTTTGGTAAAGAAGAATTTTGTCAAGCAGACGAGCTTTATAAATGTATGATTTTCCACTTTGTGTATCAATTTTGTATTTAACTAATTGATTATTAACAACCAGAGGGTGAGCTCGATTTTTTTTAGTTCGTCGATAATTCTGAAAATATCTTGCAGCTCCTTTTTAAAGTACTCCGTTCGAGGATTGTAGTGTGAAGAGGGATTTAAACTTCGTACCCTATACCTTTCAAGTTTATCTAGGGGTCTTGTATTAAAGCCAACGCTATCAAAGTATTCTCTGGCTTTAACTAACAACGTATCAATCATCAATCCCGTATTTGGGATGGGAGTTCCATCATTATTCACCAGAAACTTATGTGGTATAAACTCCCTGAAAAACTCTTCGATTGATATTCTTAAATTATTCCCACAAGCATTATAATCAATCTCACTCTTAAAATATTTTAATGCTTTTTGCAGACTGCTTTCGTAGGCTGTAATTAAAGGAACAGGTATGCCAGCATTGTTTTCTGACTCATACATCTCAAAAAACTTCCACTTTTCTTTCCAACTGTTTTTTATAATCAAAGTATCCGTTTCCCCAGATTTTTTAGCTAATTGCGCATAATATGTTTCAATGAATTTTCTTGCGTCTTCAAAAAGCCCTCGTTGATGCGTGAAGAATAATATTTGATAATCTTCCAGATAACCTTCCATTATGACATTTAAGACAAATTCGCGATTACTCATATCCATGCTCATCAATAAATCATCTAAAACCAATATTTTTGGATACGCTTTTACAAATTTTTCATCTAAAATTGCTAACCGTATTGCCAACGCCATTGTTGATAGTTTAGCTTCGTTTAAAAAGCTTTGTGGACTATTTACAATTTTTTTATTCGCATCAGGAATTAAGGTCGTTATCAGCTCGACAGACATTATAATTTTGGGGTATTTTAATTTCCAGGTTCTTCCTTTGCTCCCGACTTTAAAGTCATTATAAGTTGCTTTTTTATAGTTGAATTTTACTTTAAATTTCTCTTCAAATTTTTCTTCTAAATATTCATTAGTCGTTTGTTGAATTTGAACAAGATAATACTCGAATTCAATATTAAACGTATTTATAGTTAATTGAAAATCCTTGTAGCGCTGTTCGTGCATTTTTGGCTGAGGGCTCAATCCCTCTGCAATATAATCCCACCAATATTCTGCGTTTTTATTTCCTTTGGATTCACCGGGTTTTATTAATTCCTCACGAAAATTTATAAAGGAAAATAATTGATGCTGAAAAAAATCAAATAAATCAGTTTCTTCTTTATGGTAGTAAGCGTATATTCTTGACAATACATTATGGTCAAGAAAGTCACTACCAAGGGTAGTTTCTAAAACTAAATTATCCGATTTCGTATTAATGGTAGAAAGGGATATCTCCCTTCTGGAAGTAGCTTTATGTTCATCTTCAAATATAATAGCAATTGAACTTTCTAAATGTTCTGTCGCTGTATCTATTTATTAAATTTTCATTATGCTTGGGGTCAAAGTATTTCCTTATCTCAAGGTTATCTGTTTTAAATACACTCTGTAAAAAAGTATATAATGCCCAATAGATTGAACTCTTACCACTGCCATTTTCACCATATAATAAAACATTCTTTCGTTCAAAATCTAATTCATGATTTCCAAGAAAGAACTTGAAATTTTGCAATATAAGTTTTCTTATTTTCTGCATTATTTTGCTGCTTTTATTGGCATGATCAGTTGGTTTAAACGGGTATCCATCAATTTTAAATTATTGCGGATTTCATTTTCTTTTTGTCTTAATTTTTGATAAGATTCATGGATCACCTGCATTTTATTATCATCTTCCAGTCCGTCTATTATCGAGAAATCTCGTTCGGCGTATTTAAAAAACTCCACCCCGGCATTTTTAAATTCATCCTCGAAATATAATTCATATACCAATGCATCGACAATCTCCTCAAACATAGTTACAAGATGATGATTGTCTACATACTCATTGACATGGTTGGGTACAGACAATGCTTTCAAAAAAATAATGTAACTAACCAAATTATTAAATGGTTGTTGCCTTTGAGCACTTGCCAAGTGAATGGGGAGACCTTTCGCATCTTCCGGATAGAAATGTAGTGATTCCGATAGAAAATTTAAAAAATACCAGTTAATCAAAGTAGAATTTAAGATCGCAATTAAATATTTATAAGAAAATTCTTTCCCAAATTGAATCTTCTTGGGCGTTATATTTCTTTTAACTGTCGTATGATTCGCTTGAGCAAGAAGATCCCACTTAACACAGTTTATTACTGTATGGCTATTGTAAAAATGCTTTGTATCCAACGCAAATCGCAATCTGTCTTTAACAATGTTAATAAACATTATTTTTTCATTTTCAAACAGTTCCTTAAACATTGAGTTATAATGTTCATTGGGCTTATAATCAAGCCATCCATATTGAGAGAATGAGAATCTTTCAATATTTTTCCCCTCAGTAAATGGTTTTAATCCCGGTTTGAAGTCTTTGAAAATATAGTGTTCTTTTTTATCACCGTTTGTTTTGTGGTTAATGCGCGCGCCGTAAGAAATAAGGCAAATGTTGTCTAAACTTATTGATTTGTTCCAAATGACAGATTTTAATAGGGATACAGTTGAAACGTCTTTAGTTTCTAACCTGTAATCTTTTAAAGTCAAAAAAACACTTTGGTTTATAGAGCTTTCGGTTATTTTATTTTCCAGGAAATTTTTTTGTGAGTTTACTTTTTTGATTTTTGTTAAAGTATCAGAAACTTCGCTACCTACAAACAAAGTAATATTTTTTACTACTGCAGCGTCAAAAACTCGATATTCACTAGTATCTAATATTTCCAAAATGGAATAACTGTCGATTAATAATTTCCTGGAGTCGGTTCCATATTTTTGATTTGTGTATGGATAGGGAATAATAAATGTCAACAGGCCTGTGTTTTTTGCAAACAGTTTTAAAGCCCTTTCAATAAAAGCAATATATAAATCTGTACGGCCTTTACAAGTTTTATACTTAAGAAACAGATACTTCTTCGTTTCGGTATCTATCTTCTCTACATTAACATAAGGAGGGTTACCTATTACAATGTCGAAAGTATTTACTCCGTACATCCATAAAGGATCAAACCAATCAACTTTTTCGTGGTTAAAAGGATTCCATGTGCTTATTTTAAAAGCTCGGCTTGTTTCTTTAGCTCCAAACGATAGTTGCTGTTTAAAAATACTTGTTTGAAGGTGCAAAAAATTTTCTTTTATTTTCTGTTTTTCTACTCCATAGCTTTGCAAATAATCTAAACGAAATTGCTGTAGGCTATCCAAATCTTCATTGGCATTAAATAATCCACCATAATATTCTTCGTCAGGTAACATAAATAAACTGTTAGCCGTAACGAATTTGAATTCTAAATTTGGTAAAGGTTCAATGCCTCTATTTGGTTTGGTTCTCGTCAATATTTTCATCAACAACTAATGTTAAAAAACAGCGTAGTTTGGAAATTTCAGCCGCAATTGGTTGTATATCTACGCCATACAATGAATTTTGAATAATGCCAAGCTTTCTTGCATATTCCGGGCTTCCTTTTTCTAATTTGTCTTTAACAACTTTTCTTAATACTGGATTGTCGATTCGGCTTACTTGCTTTTCTTTCCACCAAACTGCATTGCTGTCTAGTTTCTGTAACGCCATTACTATTTTCTGCAACATTCCTATTGGGAATGCCCCGGAACCACAGGCTGGATCTAATATTTTGATCCTATCTAATGCTTTTAAGATTTCCTGTTTTTCATTACTTTCAAATTGTATGTTTTCGCCGTTATCCAGTTTAAACAGAGGTTCCAATCGTTCATTAGAAATATCGGTTTGTGCATGAATATAGTATACTAAGCTTTGCGAAGTCATGTAATCGACTATTTCGCGGGGTGTATAAAAGCTACCGGTAGATTTCCTCGCAGTATCACCGCTATCTGGGTCAATTTCTGCTAATAAGTTTTCAAATATCCTTCCTAACATTTCAGGATCAACGCTTACCTCAATATCAACTACCGAATTCTCATCGATTGTAAAATTGTATTTCTCTAGCTCAATAAAAAAATCAAAAAACCACTCGTCCGGAATGACAAGTGTATTGATATTTTGTGACAGTCCCGTCGTTTTGTTTAATGAATAATAGTCCTCATCTTGCTGTTCAAATAGACCGCCATTTAAAAAAGGAACTTGTTCGCAACCTAAGGGCAGGTCTTCATTCCTAAAATCCATCGGAGTGTTTAGAGTTTGAAAAAAAGTTTCTCCAAGATAAAATGATAATAACCTGGGTTTTCTTTCACAGCTTCACTAGAAAGTAAATGTTCAGGTAATAAGGAAATATCTAACCTGGATTTTTTAACTTTCAGAAACCAGCAAAAAACCGTCCGGCCAATTAGCCGAACTGCGAACTCTTGGTAAATTTCATGCGAACCCGGACCGTCTCCTATTGAAGGTAAAATGAGACTCCTTTCATAATTAATCGTTTTGCCATTTCGGATTCGTTTGCCTCCAATTAAATTGGAAAATTTATCTGCGATAATTTCATAAAATTCCTTGTTTAATGCCTCAACGCTAAAGGCACTTCTTAAATCTTCCAGGCCAATCGGCTTGCCCGATAACGAAATAATCCTTAAAACAGGGGTTCTGATTTTTTCTCCTCTTCCTAAAAGATATGTATATCGCTTAGGTTCGGTTTTTTTACACCTATAGTTCCATCTTCATCGAGAGTCCTTATTTCTGATACAAAAGATAAACGCCACTTGTTGTCTTGAACAAAAACAATTAAGGCACCGTCCACGTCGTATTTATAAACTTGTCTAAGTAGTTCCCTTAAACCTACTTTATTGCGTTCAAGCCAAACTCCCGGTTTAATATTGACTTGATAAATCCCAATAATTCTATCGTCTTTAGTATTGAAATTACCCAATTCGAACGCCTCAGATGCCTTATCATTCGTTGGCAATAAAATAGACAGTGGATTTTGATGTAAAAATTTTACATCGAATATGTCCACCAATACCTTTTGCCATAATTCAATTGAATATGGCTTTGAAAATATGTCTTGTAATTGTTTTTTATCCATTAATAAATGTCTCGCTTAAAACAACTTCAGGTGAAATGTTAACTTCAATTTCTTCTGGTTTTTCTTCATCACTTGATTCGTAAGCATCATATTTATTAGCAACAAGCAATATAAGGTTATCCAATTGTCCATACGTAATTTGCCGTTTGTCTAATTGTTGCCTGATTTTTTTAATTCATTAGGTAATGGTGTATGTACACCTTTATCCACTAGAATAATTAAGTTTTCACAGGCAACTTTTACTTCTGACCTCTTAGTGAGACTTTTAAAATCTCTCAAAAACTTTTTAGCTTGAGACGAAACTCCGTCAGCTTTATCATTAGTTGTTACTGTTGCCGTAGATACACCTAAAAAATCCTTCTCAAAAGTAGTCAAAGCTGTTTGAACTTGATTATAATGCATTTCAGGTAACTCAAAAGATGTTTCATTTATTTTTGCCTGAAATAATTCTGCTGCTTCAAGAAATGACAGGGGGTTGGTTTAAATTTTTCATCGACTTTATAAAACTCGATTTTGAAATTAGATTTTAGAAACACAACAGATGAATTAATTACATTCTCTTTTTGAGCTTCTTTGCTATCTCTTGCTGTCCTTGCCTTTAATGGAAAACCTTTAATTCTTTTGAACTCCTTAGGATTATTGTCTTTAAACTCTCTAATAAATCGAAGATATTGTAAACGTTTATCTTCATCATCAGGCAATCCTTCTTTAAACAATTCAAACTGTTCTAACAGCTCTTCGTGCGTATAAATTTGCGCATCCTCACCAAAGGCTGTGTGAAATCCTTGTAATTTAACCAAAGCTTTGCTGTATAGTTTAATTTCCTCATCTCCCTGTTGCGAAGGATAAAAGTTATAATTATAGATGACACCGGCTACACTGCCAATTCTATTAACGCGTCCAATACGTTGCATTAATCTAGTTGCATTCCAAGGGGTATCATAATTCACAATAACATTGGCACGGTGCATATTTACACCTTCTGCTAAAACATCAGTAGTGATAATTATACTGTAAGTGTTTTTTTGCTCTCCTAAATAATTGGCATCAAAATTTTCCTGTATAGTATCAAATTGTTTACTCCTGTTTTCAGAGGATATACAAAGGATTTTTTGATCTAGAATTGCTTCTAACTTTTCACAGAGATAATGTGCCGTGTCGGCGCTTTCTGTAAACACAACAAGTTTGCCTGTGGGGTTAATTTCCTTGTTAAATAATTCGGTCTTAAGAGCAACAACAAATTTATCTAATTTGGGATCTTCGATTATGTTTTTCCATTCCTCAACCAACTCACTTAAAAAATCATGATCTTTTTTTAAATCAATAATGAAATTTTCGTCGAAATCTTGCGGTTTAAAAACATTGCTTTTAGGATTTGATATACTGTCTTCCAAAATTTTTGTTTCAATCTGTTCAAATGATAACCCCTTTTCCATTAAACTATTAACACCAAGATCAGGTGCTATAAATATCTTCCCTTTTTCAAACATCTCAATCATCCTACCAGTCGATATTTTGAGGTTATTAAGTGAAGATTTAAAAGCAGTAAAGCTACTTTCAAGCCGTTTTATCATTAGCGTTTTCATTATAGCTGCAAGTGAATAAGAAACCAATTCAGCATTGTCATAGACACCCTCGCTAATTTCCTTATTTAATGCACCTATAGCCTGATAGCGTTTGTAATTAATTTTGTCTTTGTCCGTTAAAAAAATATCGTGTGATAAAATAATTTGCTCAAGCGCGTATTTAATTCGTATAATTTTGCCTTGGGAGCGGCGATTTCAGGAAACCTTATTCCTTGCGCATTTAAGTCTTCGAGATATTTAGGATAGTTTTTCAAATCTCTTCTTGTTCTCCGGACTGTTATTTGTGAAATAACTTTTTCCCTAATTGTTAGATATAACGCGCGGATTCGTTCCATGTCAGGAATGTCAGCTTGTAGAATTTCACGATATTCGCGAATAATCGGTCCGAAAAAGTTTGAAGGTTCGTAACCTGCAATGTACTACGCCTTGCGTCTTGGAAAAGCAACAACTGATAGTATAAATCCTGTGGCCGGTTATTTAATGGGGTTGCGGATATTAGCATTACCTTTTTCCTTGCACCGGATAGTAATCCTTCGCCGTTGCGAGGTGCCTTACATATCCGCTGCAATTGGCTAAACATTTGCGATGTATGATTGCGATATCTATGCGCTTCGTCAACCAGTACTAGATCATAATCTTCTTTAGCCCAATAGTTTATATCACCTTCGATTATTTTATTGATTTTGCCATTTGAAACAAATTTAGTATGGCGATCAATCCCAAATTGTTTAAAAGTATTTTTCCAATTCTTTTCGAGCGCAGGAGGGTATACGACAAGAATCTTAGTATATAATGACCCGTTAGCAATTAAGAACCGCTTTGCAATCATAGCAGCAACTACAGTTTTACCTAAACCTACTACATCTGCTAAAAAGAAACCATTATGCTCACTAAGCATTTGAAAGCCTTCGTTCACAGCATCTATTTGGTAACTAAGCTTCTTAAAAGATTTGGGTAAATCACCTACAGTATCTGGGTCATAATCAATGTTTTTTCCAAAATATTCAATCAAAAATTTGATGTAAATCTCAAATGGCGTGAATGATTGACCAATATGTGTTTTTTGTTTCCACAATTGTATGTCGGCAGGTAATATTTGAGTGCTTTCTGCCCACAAATTACTAAACTCCAATTTTGTGAACTGAACATCATCGTAGTTTTTCAATGCAATATTAAGTTCATAATTAGGCGCTTTTTTGAGACCCAGACCAGCATCTGTTAAATTGGATGACCCCATTATTACCCACCCATCGGAATGTTCTGTGTGTTTTTCAGGCAGAAATAAATAAAACTTAGCATGTATAGCTTTGGATTTATGAGCTCTAATTTCGATACGACCGTCGATCATATCATTTATAAATTGCAAAACTCCATTTTCAACGGTAGAAGAATATTTTGCCTCTTTTATGTCTTGAATAAACCACTTCAAAAACTCATCTTTTGCTTTTACCTCATCTCCAAAGTACAACAGTCCCTTACTTTGAGCCTCGGCAAACATTTGGTCAACGTTTATTCCGACAAGTATTTTAATTTCTTTTAAGTCTTTTAAATGCTCTTGCAAAGCGAAATAACCTGAAGATCGAAAATATCCTATAACGGCATGAAAGGCATATAAGTCTTTCATGTCACGGATTATTCCTGTGAATTTATCAAAGAGATTGCGCTCTTTGTTATTAGTAAAAAAATGAGATGACATACACTACAATATTAAAGCAATATCTCACTAAAATTTCATATTGTTTTAATTTATAAGATTTTTATAACCGCCTCTCTAGTCGATTAAAATTTATTTTTATAACTAGCTTTTAAAAAATGAGTATTTTAAATTATAGTTATGAAGCATCGATTTGCTATATGATTTGAGCTCAAGCAGATAGATTATGTGCAGCAGGAAATATTTCTCTCTACGCGGCGAGGCCGGTAATAGAATGGTTCACGTGCAATAACGTGCTGTGTAGTTCAGCAACTTTCGGTAGCAAAGTTGGTATGTATATTTATCCCAACTAATGTAACGATAAGCCTTAAAAATTGGGTCTTATCGTTACACTGGAAGTAAACTTTTCATTATCATGGCCTATATCGGCATCTCTTTTTCCGCTTAAACTGATTCACCGCATTTTGATCCATATCACCAGCATTGTTATCAACGCCGAGCAAATTCCCGATAAGATTGCCACCAAGTATAGCCGAATTAACCATCTGCTGCCGACCCGATTGTTGGATTGATAGATCTGCTCCGCGCTCGCCACGATGCTTTTTATTTGAAATGATAGGTTGGCCGCTGTGCTCTCCAACTGGTTGAGCCGCCTTGATGTTATTTCTATTTGCCTTTCCGATTTGATCCTGTAGTTTTCCAGTGCCCTGCTGTACATCATTTCTATTTCCGGCAGTAACTTTTGTATCTGCGATAGTTCGCTCAGTTGCTCCGGTAGAGGTTGATTGTCCGGTTCGTTCAGACTGGTTGGCTCTTGTCCTAACATTTGCCTGGTATATTGCTGTGCGATCTCTTTCTTGTTCATAATTGATAGCATTTTTAACAGCCTGCCATTTGTAAGCGTTTCCTAAATGAGCGCCTTTAAATTGCATCCCTTCATAGCCGTAAGAAATTCCACTTACAAATCCGGTGCTGGCCTGATTAAATAAAGCATTAATACCCTGTGCTTTAAGTTGACTGATAAATTGCTCTGCGATTGGCTTTTGATTTAGTATGTTTTTTATAGTGACCTGCAACTTCATTTTTACAGATGGTCTCGTCTGTGTGCTTCATCATTTCCAACTCGTTCTTAGTCATCGCTCGTTCTTTTGCCTGGCGACTGGAGATTACTTCAGTTAATCCGTATTGCTTTTCTAACTTCCTAATTATCTGTTCGCTTCGCTGGTAGTCTTTACTATCGGAAAGGACTGTACCATCATAACCAATGCGGTTAACTAAAATGTGCATGTGGGGATGATCTGCATCAAAGTGACGGAATATTGCATATTGGTGTTGGTCAAATCCCATAGCCTCCAGATAATCTTTGGCAATGGTTAACATTTGATCATCCTTCAAATTTTCATGTGGTGGAAAGTTAACCGAGGTATGATAAAAGTATTTGGCCAAATTGGGCCTTAGCACTCGGATCATTTTTACTTCATCCATAATTGTCCGCTCGTCGTGTTGAGCAAATGAAGTGTCGAGCCACTTTGCTACGCCCTTGTTTACTTTCTCAAGGTTATAATTAAGTGCTCCTCTAAAACCCTTCCCTTTGACCTGATCCCCTGTCATTTCATTAAACAGTTTAAAATATCCTTCTGCGTTTTCATCAATCCTAAAAGGATAGAAAGGTAGGCCGGTGATAATTTGCCCGCGTGTAACTGCTTTACTGCCTGATTGAGATTTACACCAACCTTTTGCAGTTCACGGTACAGCGCTGCATTTACTGGCGATAGCTTTATATTGGGAAATCTTCCAGTAAAGGCTTTTTGCCTGATCCAGTTTGCCGGTGTCATGCCCGATGCTTCGGCATAGTTTAAGACGGTATCATTCTCATCTTTTGTCAGCCGGATATTCACTTGTATGATCCTTTTTTCTTCTTCCTGTAACGTTGGCCTTCCCATGATCTTAGATTTTTAAACGAAGTGCAAAATCAATTTTAACTCCGAAGGAGCAAGCCGTTTAAGCGTAGCGAAAACATGGCTTGCTCCTAACAGATGAACACACATTTATTTACTGAAATTTATACGTTTGCTTTTTGCTTCCCCTCTCAAAACTTTCATAATATCCTCGTAATTGTAGTAAAGGATACCACCTATTTTAGTGAATGGTATAGTTCCATTCTGCCGTAAGTTTTGCAAGGTATTGTCGGAGATTTTTAGAAGATTCTTAACCTGGTAGGTCTTTAAAAACTTTTTTTGCTCCTCTGTTGAGCCGCCGCCTCACAAAGCTTTCATTTGATTTATCAATCGTTCTCCAAACTCCTGCAAATCCTCTCTGGTGATAATTTCTGCAGCCATAATAAATATTCGTTTTTATTTGTTAAAACTTAAACCTATTGCGATATATGGTATTAGACAAGTCCAACTTTCGGCTGTACCCTTGGTACAAAGTTGTACCCTTTGTTTAAATAAAATTCACCACTCATGCCTAACTTATGTGTTTTTTTATTACAACGAGTTGTTATGTATTAGCACAAAAGTGAAAGTCTTGCTTGAAAAAACTTCACACCTCATGTACGAGGTAGGTGTTTTTTTAACAAAAATCAACGAATGGTATTGGAATTTACTCCAAGTTTATCCGAGTCGGACTTGGAAATTTTTAAAGCAAGATTGGGCTTGCCATTATAAACAATTTGATGTTCCAATTTGGAACATCAAATTGTTTAATTTATTAACTATTACTGATTGGTGATTTTATTAAGGACGGTAGATTTTTTCTCTTCCATCTTACCTCTTAGCATATCCATATCCCGGCTAACTGTACTATCTAAAATTTTTGCATAATGCTGGGTAGTACGAATATTCTTATGTCCCAACATTTTTGAAATGCTTTCTATAGATACCCCGTTTGCAAGCGTAACTGTAGTGGCGAAGGTGTGCCTGGCAATATGAAACGTTAATTCCTTTTGAATGCCGCATACATCAGCTATCTCTTTTAAATAGGCATTCATTTTTTGATTGCTTAAAACTGGCAGCAATTTCCCTTCATTAATACATGAGGGATAATCTTCATATTTTTTCAATAGTTCAAGAGCCACGGGCAGTAAAGGGATGCGGGAAGCAGTGTCGGTTTTTTGCCTTGTAGTAAATATCCACTTCTGGCTATCAATGCCGGTGCTTATTTCAGAGCGTTTCAATTTATTGACATCGGCGTAAGCCAGGCCGGTATAACAACTGAATAAAAATACATCACGAACTTGATTCAGTCTTTCTGAAACAAAGCGCTTTTCACTAATCAAATCCAGCTCCTCTCTTGATAAGAAATCTCTGATTACTTCTTTAATCTTCGTCTTATAGTTAATAAAAGGACTACGTACAAGCCAATTGTTAGCCACGCAGATATGGATTATCTTTTTTAAGTTCTTGATATACTTTACTGCTGAGTTGTTATTGCAGTGCCTTACGGTTCTAAGATAGAATTCCAGCGATGTTACAAACTCATGGTCTAAATCCTGAATATTAATATCAGAGACCTTATACTTCCACTTTAAAAAGTTTTTTACATGTTTAATCGTGGTCTGATAGCGAATGGCTGTAGCAGGTGCATACTCTTTTCCAACCAGCGCCTCAACCTGCCTGTTATGATCTTCAAAGATGGGGATCAACATACGGCAAACAACTTCCTCTTCAATGCCATTCATGCGATCTTTAAAGGTTTGTGCGGTAATGGGGATTTTCCGTTCGATCATTTCCCGATAAATCTCATAAGCTTTTTGCTCAATTGTCTTGAGGTGGCTGTTGACAGATCGGGCATCTTCTGTATTGCCCATTACTTTTTGGGCGGTATTATTCCATTTATCAGGCGGGGCGTTTCGCTTAGTTGCGATCTCAACTCGCTCACTATCAATAGTTATCCGAAGATAAATAGGGGCGTTTCCATTGGGTAACGCCTTTGTTCGTTTCATCTGAAACAAAAGGGCAAAAGATTTTGTCATTTTCAGGTCTCTAAAGGGTTAAAAAATCAGTCCTTTACACAGCGGATTTCAATCAGTTGATTTTGTATAACAAATTGAAATACAATAGCTTCCAGTGTTTCCAGAGACCTAAGGTAAGAAACTTGTCGAGGTCTCCGAATAGGTCTCTAGAACGTTGAGCTATTTTGACATCTTTTGAGGGAGAATTCATAAAAAAAACGCTATAAAACCGGGTTTTATAGCGTTTTGATCTTCTTTAGACCTGTAAAAGTGGAGCCGGAGGGATTCGAACTCTCGACCCAATAATTATGACGGCTAATAATCTTAGGAAAAGATAGAGATAGTCAGAATAATTGGTTTGAATCAATATGTAAATGAAATTCATGTTAACATGAGTATCGACGCTCTGCTAATATGCCCAATTAGAATTTCAAAATTCTGAGTTGAAGTATTATGCTATTTATGGGAAGGGTCATCTTTCGGATCGACATAAGTTACTCCGGATGGGCCGAACCCGGTTATTTCGACAATAACTGGTTCTTTTCCGGTCATGGCAAAGTGATTCTGTCCGGCTACTTCCGAATAAATACTGCCTGCGGGCAACTCTTTGAGTTTTGATGAGTCAAATTTGTCACCGTAACCAAAGTGCCATGTGCCCGACAGTACCGTGGCCGTGCGTTGGTCCGGATGCATGTGGGCGGCTATTTTGGTATTCGGTTCAATCTCCAGCAGTATCATATACATTCCTTGTTTGGAGGGGTTGCCCATGATTACTATTTCCTTAACAGCCGAATAATTGGACGATCCGGGAGCATTTGTACCCCCACCGGTTTTGAGGGCCTTCACTTCGTGGAGATTTAGACGAAATTGACCGTTCTTGGAAATTTGGGCGCTGGCAGTGCCGGCGAATAAAAGCGCCGACAACGAGAAAGTAAGGATGCGAAACATAAAGTTTTTTTAAAGGTGAAAAAGATGTTCATATCATCCCTTCATTCAACTTAGATGCCAGTATATTAAATTTCTGATTATCAGAAATTTAATATACTGTTGGTTTTTTCGGTACGACATATCGAGGTTGTGAATAAACAACCACGATATGCAGTGGTCCTAGGCAATCTTGAATGAAAAAGAATTCCAGTGGGGAGGGGATGTTCTGTACCGTAGGTTAAAGAAAGAAGGGGGATTAGTCATCCTCCCATTAAAACCGCATCGGTTTTGAACGAGATCTTTAAGCACAAACCTTTTTCGCTGATGATTTGAAGCTTGCCATTTAGCTGTTTACTTAAACCCTTAATAAGTTTCATCCCTAAAGAGTGGCATTCCTCTATATTAAATCCCGGCTTAAGCCCCCAGCCATTGTCGGCTATGATCAATAAATAGCTGTTTTCACAAGTTTCAGTAAGAGTTATGTTGATTGTTCCATAGCCATCTTCGGGGAAGGCATATTTTATAGAATTCGTGATCGCTTCGTTCAAAATAAGGCCAACAGGAACAGCCTGTGCAACATCCAGTTGTATCGCGTCCACCTCTCGCAGAAAGATTATCCGGCTTTGTGGATCAAGGTATTCTTTTAGATAGGAAACAAATCCATCAATGTAGTCCGCCATGTCAATTAATGCCAAGTCGTCGGACTGGTAAAGTTTTTGGTGGATCAAAGCGATCGACTGCATTCTGTGTTCGCTATTCTGAATGATCGCCAATGCCTCGGCGTTGTCGACAAAAGACGATTGTCTTTGTAAAAGGCCGATGACGATCTGAAGATTGTTTTTCACCCGGTGGTGTATCTCTTTGATCAGCCATTCTTTGTCCTTAACTAATTGGTTAAGTGCATCATTTTTCTCCCTGATCTCGTTATTGGTTTTTTGTTTGAGCCGGTAGTTGTAATAAAATAACACCATGAATAAAACTACCGCGGCGCTACCGCCCAGGGCAACATTGCGTGAAGTATTTGCCTGTCGGGCAATGTTATCCTTGATTTGATTGCTCTTAGTTAGTAATTTGATATCTTTCTCCTTTTGATCTGTTTCATATTTAATTTGCAATTCGGCAATTTGCTTGCTTGTGGCTTCGTTGAAAATCGAATCGCTTAAGGCTTTATATCGTTTAAAATGGTTTATGGCGGAAGGAAAATTTCGCAGCGCTGAGTCGATCTGAAAAAAAGCAATTCAAAATCGCGGGCCCGCGGAATGCTATTTATCGTTATTCCTCCCTTTGAAAAGTAGGCGGCTTTGGTATATTTTTTCTGATGTATATAAAACCTGGCAATATCGTATTTCGCAAGTTCAATTATTTCCGTGTTTATACCGCCCTCATTGTAATCTCTCATCATCGCCAGGTAGTTTTTCTCGGCCATAGTAGGCTCGTTTAGCGCCTCGTAGCAATTTGCTTTGATTTGCTCAATTACGGCAGCCATGAACTTACTGTCATGCGGATGCCGCCTTTCTATATATTCGATATAATTCAGCGCTTCACGCGGCTGTTTTAATTTAATCAACCCCTGTACTACGAATCCCGCTGTCCTGAATATATATTCCTGCGGGACGTTATTGCCTTTCTCTCTCAGCTCGATCGTCTTTTTGTAGTAATAAATGCTCTTCTCCGTTTCTCCGAGGTCCTGATAGATCTGTGCCAGTTCACCATAGGTCGATTCAGAGGCCTTGCCCTTTGACTCCGATATTTTGACGCTTTTCAAGATATAAAAGAGGGATTGGTTCAAATTGCCTTGATATCGGTTTACAGACGCCAGGAGCCTGTATACTTGGTCAAGTTGCAGGTCGTTGGCGTTTTTATACTGGCTGACAACTTTTTTACAAATCTGTTGGGCTGTATCTAATTTATTTAGCGATACATAGCCGCCGGCAATTTCCAGGTTGACATCAATGATCCTCGCCGGCATTTTTAATTTTTGAAAAATTTCGAGCGCCTTCTTTAAAATTTCAATTTTTTCTGAAGCATCTGTTTCTTTCTCACCGAACCGTTGCAATATGCCAGCCTGATTGTAGAGGTCGTGGATGTCCTGGTAATGATTTATGATTTTCACGAAGTAAGCATCGGCTTGGTCTTTATTACCTTTCGCAAAACTGACTTCTCCTAGTTTGCCCAGGCTTTCGTACTTACCATACCTAGATGTGTCGTTTAAAGCATTGCTAAGCTCAAGTTCCTTAGTAAAGAAGTATTTTGCACTGTCCAGGTCGCTCTTCTTTTTCTGATATTGCTTTTTGAGGTAATAATTGCCTAATTCATGTAGGATTTTTAATTGAGCAGTATCTGGCTTGCTATCATGAAGTTTTTTTAATAAGTTGTTTTGCTGGCTGAAACAAGGGGAAACAATTGCCAATAACATTCCGGCAAAGAAAAGAAACTTCAGAATAGTATTTTTAGATCGTGCAGCCATTGAGTATTAACCAAAAAGTATCGTTCAATTTGTGATAAAAGGTTATTAAAAAAATATTAGCGTGATTAACGAGCCATGACTTGTAAATAATCGCCCGCAAAAAAATACTAACGGTCACTACAGTATTCGCCCAACTGAAGCAAATAACATAGTGACCATTAAAATTAAATATAGCGAATTACTTTAATTACCCGCCTTAGTTCCGCAGAAAGAAATCGAGCAGATCTTTCTGAACCTGCGGCGTATTTTCCTGCACAACCCAATGCCCCGAATTTTTGATGATTGATTCCTTTACGTTTGTGGCTACCAGCCTGCAATGCTCTGCAAGAAAGGAACCGGCAAAATGATCTGATCCCATAGCCAGCAAAGGCATCGGCAGCTTATTCTTCATCAGCTCAAGATTATCCTGGCCGTCCTGGTTAAATGCGCCGAACCAATGAAAAGCCCCTGTGGTAGCACCTGGAACCGAATAAGCCCGGATAAATTCATTCCGCTCAGCTTGCGTAAATGCGTCTTTTACATAACCCACCACAGGCCAGAAATCGGTGAAGAATGTCCCAACCCTGCCACTAACGAGCTCGCCTGAATGTGGCTGGGCGAAAAAGCCAAACCACCATGCCTGCGCTTTAACCTGGCTCCAGACAGGCTCAACCCCTGGCAGCAATGCGTCCATCAATGCCAGTTTCTTAACTTCGTTCGGGAATTGTGCGGCATAAGCATAGGCTACCATCAGGCCGATGTCGTGTCCGGCAAGATTGATATTTTTATAGCCGAGTTTTTTCATTAATTCGTGCATATCTATCGCCATATTTTTTTGTCATATCCATCGGCTGGCTTCGCTGATTCGCCGACGCCCCGCAGATCAGGGGCGATCACCCTGAAGTGTTTTGACAGTTCAGGCAACAAACGGTTCCACATATACCAGTTTTGACCGAATCCATGGATAAGAAGTAAAGGCTCTCCTTTACCGCCGGTTACGTAATGAATTTTGACGCCGTTTACTGTTGCGTATTGGTGCTTGAAACCAGTTGGGGGTGACGCAGGCGTTGTAATAGCAGCTGGTTTAGTTGCCGCCATGAAAGCTGAGGCATGTGTTGGGGCCAGCCAACCGGCGCTTGCTACTATTAAAAGAACGAGAAATGATTTGGTAATTGTTTTCATGATTTTGATGGGGTTTTATTGTCTGATAATTGTTACTGTCATTTGCTAAGTTGTTCTATTTTCCGGTGGGTAATTGCTCTATCCAATGGGCAATAAAATCTGCGTCTTCCTTCCAGGTGGGTTGACCCAGAACAAAATGATTTCTGTCCTTCGAATTCTTTATAGTCGGTTATCGATCCAGTATGTTTATATTTTTTATAGTTGGCGTAATTCAGTGCCGCCGGGATAAAATTATCGGTTGAGCCTGCTATGAATAATAAAGGTGCATGCGGCTTTTTAAAATCGACCTTTGCAGCTTTGGATATGGCATCCCTAACCACCAGTTTGGATTCTGGTATAAGATATTTGTAATACCCTTCCTTTTGTTCTTCATATGACATCCCATTTGTAAATGCGTATTGCCATTGCTTAAAAGACATTAAAAAGGATTTTTTTGCTGAAGTAAAAAATCCAAGTGGACCCCAACCGGCTTTATAAAAAGAGAACTTGAAGGTGAAGACGCCTTGCGGTTGCAAGGAGTGTATTGCTACTCCGGCAGCTGCCAATTCCCGTTCAAGTAAAATTTGGGTAATGAGCCCGCCCATCGAATGCCCTATTAGGATAGGTTTTTCAGGCAATTGCCGGACAAACTCGTCGAAATAATTCGTTAGGTTTTCCAGCCGTAGGGCCGCAATACAGGAGTTCGGTTGCGTTTGCCGCAGGTCATTGGCTGCGCCATCCTTAGCGGGCCATGGAGGAGCAATCGTTTTATAGCCTTCTCCTTCAAAAAAATACGCCATTCGTCCCAACACGAATTGCTCACAAATGCTCCTGTTATAAAGACTATGGTTTTTGAAGAATCTTTGTTCATGGTGTTCTGATAGTTAAAATTGTCATCGGACTGGCAGTCGCCGGGATCAACTCAATAGATATGCCAGTGCTTGAAAATAATTGATAATCAGATTTTTGTAAAATGGAATTATAGCCGTGTTACTTTATCTCGTAGCTGGCTCAGTATTATAACGAAATAGCGTTGTTTTTAGAGGTATTTTGGGTGTCAATACAGTGCGATGTAGCCTGCGATGTTCCTTGATTGCAGTTATTTTGCTGCGATAGCTTGGCCCCGAAAACAGCCAAACGAACACTTGTCCCGCTTATTTTTGGAAGGATCTTGTAATGCCTAATTTCTTCATTTTGGAATTTAAGGTAGTCGGCGGTAAATTCAGCAACCTGGCGGCACCGCCAGGGCCCCATATCTTCCAGCCGCATTCATTCAATGCCCGCAGGATATGTGTTTTCTCATTTTCTTTCATTGTTTGAACGTTTGCATTTGCAATGAAACTCATGGCTGGTTGCTCGGTTTGGAATGGTAACGCAATTGTATCAATAAAGTCGCTTTTAGCCAGTAACACGCTTCTTTCGATCAGATTTTCGAGCTCACGGATATTGCCGGGCCAGCGATAGGTCTGCATACTTTCCAAAACCTTTTCCGACAAGCCTTTAATTGCTTTCCCGGTTTTGCGGCTGTAAATAATTAAAAAATGATTAGCAAGCGCGGGGATATCTTCTTTACGCTCGCGTAGCGGAGGCATAACAATCGGGAAAACATTTAATCGGTAATACAGGTCGAGCCGGAAGCGACCTTCAGCGACTTCCATTTCTAAATTGCGGTTTGTAGCAGCGATAATGCGAACATCAGTTTTAATAGTAGTTCGACCCCCGATACGTTCAATTTCCTTTTCCTGCAGTACCCGCAACAACTTTACCTGCAATTCCAACGGGATTTCACCAATTTCGTCTAAAAACAATGTTCCTGTATGTGCTTGTTCAAACCGCCCTATTTTTCTCTCAAACGCTCCGGTAAAAGAACCCTTTTCGTGTCCAAATAATTCGGAATCAATTAAAGTGGCAGGCAAAGCAGCACAGTTTACCTTAATAAATGGTTTGGATTTACGCGGGGACAAGTAATGAATACGCTCTGCGATTCTTTCTTTGCCTGTCCCGCTTTCGCCCAGGATAAGGACGGAAGAATCCGCCGGCGCTACCTGTTGAACATTATCGAAAACATTTAACAAAAGGTGGCTGCTTCCGATAATCCCGGCAAATAAATCAGCACTCGTTTCCCGTCCCGCTGTTCTGTGCACTCCATTATAAACGGGGTTGCTACCCAAAGGGCTCTTTGAGTCAGAGACCATGATTTGGGCAAAATCACCAATTAAATTCCTGAATCGGTCGCACAATATTAAATGATCAGAGTCGTATGCATCTGGCCGACGGCCGTAGAAAAAGAAATAAATTGCCTGGTTGCCAGACAAGGGTACCGGAAAAACCAAAAGCGATTTCATTGAAAACGTTTCCGTTATCAGTTTTCTCATCGGTTGTTCATTAAAAGCCGCCTGCAGCTCCTTTTCGTCATACCAGGTTGCCAACTGCTCCCATGTGCTTTTTCCTTTCAAGGCTGAAAGCTCATATGATTTTTTGTTGGTGATAACCATAAGTTCCTTGGGACCAATGGTTTGGTATTCCTCGAATCCAATACGCATAAATCCAATTTCGTCATTATTGTTGTCATTTGACTTAAGGCCAACGGATAGATATTCGAATGGAATATAAGGTTGAAGTGCCTGGCCGATTTGCATCAGTTTGTAAGTCCAGTCTGCTTGCAAATCAATGATCCGTGCCACTTTTTTCTGCAATGCCGCATTTTGCCTCAATTTATTTTCAAGGTTGTTTTCATGCCGGTAAACGGCAATGTCTAAAGCCACAAGAACATCTTTTTCGCGGAATGGCTTTACGATAAAGCCGTAAGGATTCGTTTTCTTTGCTTCTTCAAGGATACTTTGATTGGAGTTCGCAGAAAGATATACAAATGGAATATTTTCTTCCGTTAACTGATTTGCCAGGTCGATACCGGTTAATTTGCCTTTCAGGTAAATATCCAACAAGACAAAATTAGGCCTATTGATCTCGATCAACTCCAGGGCTTCATCAACTGAATCAGCTATACCGCATATATCATAGCCGGCATTCTGTAATAAATTGCGTAAAACATCAGCAATGATATATTCGTCTTCGACGATCAAGATCTTCTTACTTAACTGGTCTGTCATGTTTAGTCCACCTGATATTGATTACATTCGTCGGTTACAGTTTTTGTAAACGCACTAATTCATAAATCCTGCCAAATGAATCGAAAGTAACGCTTAATCAGCCGCTCGACTCAAATCAGTTAAAATTACATCACTTTCACCTAATATAACGAACATGAAGGTTTAATTCATGCCGAGATCTACATGGATGGCCATTATGGATTAATAATTACAACCATATTTCGTAAGGTTTGAATTTCAAGAACCACGATATTTCGTTGTTTTAACTCAAATAGTAATCATAAAATCACTGCTAAAAAGCATTATGCTTAATATCTTTAATGAAGTACGTCTCTTATTTGTCTTATATGTCACTCTTCTCTTGAAATAGCGTGATGTTGTACCTGTAGTCGAAAAATGGCGCAACCGATTGTTTTGCACTGTATTCTCGCACAATACATATGATCTCATCATTTTTGCCTGTTTGGAGTGTCAAACAGGCTCCGTCCAATTTTTGAGGTATTAATTATGTTTTATATTTGTGTGCGTACACACAAATACTTATTCTATTTTTTCTCGTAATTTATCAACTATGCTAAAAAGACTGTTGTTTTTAATTTGTATCGGCCTAACAAGCGTTACCAAAGCTCAGGATGTTTTTCTTTCGGGTGTAAAACCGGGCAAGGCATTCGTGTTTTCTACTAAAGGGGCATTGGTTTTAAAAAATAATTGTTTATCTGTAAAGTGGCTTGCTGGTAAATCGATAATTGCCATAAACGAATCTGCCGTTCAGAATAAGAAACAAATTAATTTAAAAGGCTCTCCTTTATTTGGATTAGAGTTTAAGGATGGTACTGTAATAAATTCTGCTGATTTTCAATTAAGTACCACTCCGAAAATTGTTCAGATCAAAGGAGATCCTGAGGCAGTTAAATTTTCTGAAAAGGAAGATGGTGTGAAAATTTTAGCCGAATTTTTGAATGTGAAATATGGCATTCGTGTAAAGTGGGAGGCCATTTTGAAAGATAATTCCAATTATATCAGACAAGTTTTCGGCGTTTTTGCTTTGAAAGACTCTTTAAAGATCAGGAAATTGAATCTGATCAATTTTCCGGCAGAAATGGGTATTAAGCTGTTGGGGGTTGTGGACGGATCGCCAATGGTATCGGATGATTTCTTTTTTGCCTGTGAAAGTCCGATAAGTAAATGCAATAATCAGAATGGCCGGATCAGCAGCTATATTGAACGGCAGGAGCCAACTCTTAATTTCGAAGCTTCTACTGTGTGGGGCATTGCCCCTAAAAGCCAGTTACGAAGGGGATTTCTTTATTACCTGGAGCGGGAAAGAGCGGCGCCATACCGCCAGATGCTTCATTATAATTCATGGTATGACCTTTCCTGGGCCGATCGTAAGTTAACCGAAGCTGGTTGTCTTGATCGTATTCAGGCATTTGGTGACAGTCTTACGGCAAAACGTCATATTAGCTTAAACGCATTTTTGTTTGACGATGGCTGGGATGACAACCAAACATTGTGGCAGATCAGCCAAAAGAATTTCCCTGCAGGTTTTGATAACATTAAAGCGCTGGCTGATAAATACGGAGCTTCATTGGGAGTGTGGATGTCGCCCTGGGGTGGTTACGAGCAGGCAAAGGAACAGCGGCTACAGTATGGCCGAAGCCAAAATCCTCCTTTTGAAACTAATTTGCATGGGTTTTCTCTTTCCGGGCCGGTTTATTCGTCCAGGTTTAAAAGTACTGCCGCTAAGTTCGTGACCAGTGATGGTATCTCTATGTTTAAATTTGATGGTGTAGGGGCGGGAGATCAGTCTACAGGTGCCACTGTTGAATATCAAACAGATATGGAGTCTTTGCTGAATTTAGTAACGGGCTTGCGTAAGGTAAAACCGGATTTATATTTTAGCCTCACCATAGGTACCTGGCCGTCGCCTTTTTGGCTTAAATATGGTGATGTAATTTGGCGGAATGGCTGGGATACAAACACGCAAGGGCAGGGCAATGGTCGTCAGCAATGGCTCAATTACCGGGATGGTCAGGCCTATAAGAATATTGTAATGCGCGCTCCCCTTTATCCTTTGAGCTCCCTGATGTATCACGGGATTTGTATTGCGGATAATGGCGCGCCTGCTAAGTTTGACATGGATGATAAAGATATTTCTGACGAGATATGGTCGTTTTTTGGATCTGGAACCAGTTTGCAGGAGTTGTATATCAATCCCCATAAGCTAAACGAGGCCAACTGGAATTGCCTTGCCGCTGCCATAAAATGGTCGCGCGAAAATGCGGATATTATGCCGGATGTGCATTGGGTAGGCGGCGATCCATCCAAAGGGGATGTTTACGGTTTTGCAGCCTGGTCTCCGCAAAAGGCTGTTCTTACCTTAAGAAATCCCTCGAATACAGCTAAAACATACCTGGTTAATACCCGGGAAGTATTTGAATTGCCATCAAATAGTACTCCAGATTATATCTTTTATAATGCGAAAGTTAACAGTAAAGAAACGAAGTCGTATGTGTTTAAGGGAGCCGTTCATGCTGTTAAGCTTGAGCCGTTTGAAGTGATGGTTTTAAACGCTGTACCTGTAAAATGACGGTTTAATCCATTTGTTTGTCTTCTGATTTGAATTATAAATTGATGTTGTAAGTGTGCGCGCAAACGCATTGGCCTGCATGAGGGTGTGTATGGCAACATTGTTTTTAAATAAATAAAAATGAAACGCGTATTCGTAGTAGTATTGCTAATCCTTTGCCTTTTTAATAAAACATCTTTTTCGCAAAATTTAGCTCCATATAAATGGTATAATCCGGTTAAGGCTGATTTTCCGGTTATAGAAGGGCAGGCCTGGTCAAAAGAAACGGCAGGTAGTTATGACAGGCTTCCGGCGCGTGCTCAAAAGGGCCTTAATCCCAATGTGTGGAACATCTCCCATAGCAGTGCCGGTTTGTACATTAAGTTTAAAACAGATGCACAGAATTTGGTTATCCGGTATAAAGTTAATGGCGAGTTTGCTATGTCACATATGCCGGCCACTGGTGTAAGTGGGTTGGACCTTTATGTATTGGATCCTAATGGCCAATGGTGCCTTGCTCCGGGTAGTTTCTCGTTTAAGGATACCATTACCTACCGGTTTTCAAATATTAAGGTAAGTGCCGATTTTGCGGGGCGAAGTTATGAATACCGGCTTTTCCTGCCTTTGTATAATTCGTTATCATGGCTTGAAATAGGTGTTCCACTTGGTAGTGCATTTAATTTT
The DNA here is from genome assembly GCF_050632265.1 of Mucilaginibacter sp. P19. Taxonomy (NCBI): domain Bacteria; kingdom Pseudomonadati; phylum Bacteroidota; class Sphingobacteriia; order Sphingobacteriales; family Sphingobacteriaceae; genus Mucilaginibacter; species Mucilaginibacter sp. P19. Next base: position 4,421,689 of record NZ_CP192586.1, on the reverse strand, counting down.
ATGCCTTTATCCAAAGAAAAGCCGGTGCTTGTATACGGAACATCCATTGCGCAGGGGGCCTGTGCTTCAAGGCCAGGTTTAGCATGGACCTCCATTTTGCAGCGCGCGCTGGATCGCCCGTTGATTAATCTTGGTTTTTCCGGCTCCGGATTGCTTGAGAAATCAGTTATTGATCTGATGGCAGAGGTGGATGCGAAAGTATATGTGCTTGATTGTATGCCTAATATGATAAGTTTTTCTGACCAGGAAATCGAAGCACGTTTATCTGCAGCGATACAAACTTTAAAGCAGAAGCACCCATTGGTGCCGATATTGCTTGTTGAACACAGCGGGGGGAACGCGGGCGGACTATTGGATACGGGTAGAAATGCCGGTTATGGTCATGTTAATAAAGTGCTTGACCTGGCTTATTCAAAGTTGATTGCAGCCGGAACAAAGGGTATTTATTTATTGACTGGCAAAGAAATCGGGTTTGGTATCAACTCAACAGTTGATGGCTTACATCCTAATGATATCGGAATGGAGCAGTATGCCGCAGCATATGAGAAAGCAATCCGTGTTATAATTAATGAACCAATTGGCCGCTATTCAACCACGCGGCCCGCAGTACAAAGCAGGGATGGGTATTATGACTGGCGAAACAGGCATAATGAAATATTAACGCTTATCAAAACCAGTTCGCCAACGATTGTATTTCTTGGTAATTCGATCCTGAATTACTGGGGTGGTGAGCCTAAGGCGCCTTTAGCAAGAGGAGCTGATTCGTGGGATAAATATATCGAACCTTTGGGTGTGAAAAATTTTGGTTTTGGCTGGGACCAGGTAGAGAATGTGCTATGGCGTGTATACCATGAAGAAATAGAAGGGTTTAAGGCTGACAAAGTGATGATTATGATAGGCACCAATAACTTGTCTGCCTACAGTGACCAGGAAATATCAGAAGGGTTGAAAATGCTTGTGCTGGCTGTGAAGGAACGTCAGCCCACAGCGGAGGTTCTTTTGTCGGGTTTGCTGCCCAGGAGGGCGATGGAAAGCCGGATAAAGGTGCTCAATAAAGCCATTGCTAAACTGGCAGCTCAAACCCAGGTCCGTTTTATTGATCCGGGCAAACTATTGCTTAACCATAAAGGGAAGATTGATGAATCACTTTTCGGAGATGGCCTGCACCCCAATGAGGTTGGTTATCAAAAGCTGGCGGTAACATTGGTGCCATATCTTAAAAAATAATAAAGATGCCGGTATGAAATGCGCTTGACATGTGCAACGCTGAAATAAGTTCAGTATAGCGGAATTGTTTTAAAAGTAATTTCTATCAAATGATAGTCGATATTGATGAGATGGACTATATTAAATTACTTTTGCTATCTTTTCTACGCTAAAGTTTATTATGAAGAATAAAATTGTTCGCATTAAAGACATTGCCGAAAAAGCGAAGGTTTCGACGGGTACGGTTGACAGAGTACTGCATAAGCGCGGGCGGGTATCAAAAAAGGTAGAAGAGAAAGTGCTCAAAATTATTGAAGAGATGGATTATGAGCCCAATCTTATGGCAAGGGCTTTGGGATCCAATAAAATATACCAAATAGCAGCCTTAATACCCGATCATGAAATTGATTTCTATTGGCACGCGCCTAAGGCCGGAATTGAAAAGGCAGAAAAAGACTTGAAGCAATATGGCATTATTGTACAACAATATGTGTTTGATCCATATGATGTAGATTCATTTATAAGCAAGGCCAATAAATTAACCACTGATAAGCCCGACGGCATAATTTTATCGCCTATATTTTACCGGGAAACCCTCCCTTTTTTCGAGAAATGGAAGGTTGCCGAAATTCCATTTGTGTTGTTTAATACACAAATTGCTGAATGTGAGCCTTTAAGTTATATAGGCCAGGATTCATATCAGAGCGGGTTTTTGGCTGGTAAGCTTATTCATTATGGGCAACCCGATTCCTGCTCTATTTTAATTGCACACATTGATGAAGAGACGAGCAACGCCGCTCACCTTTTAAAAAAAGAGCAGGGATTTCGCAATTATTTTGCTCAAAATAACCTGGATCATCAGTACAAAATTCTGAGGGTTGAGTTAAACAGGTCAAATGCCGCTGTTTTTATGAAACAACTGGGGGATATTATTGACAGCACCCCTGATTTAGGCAGTATTTTCGTGACAACATCTAAAGCTCATGAAATTGCGAAGTACCTGGAACAGCGATATATAAAGCATATTAAAATAATAGGATATGATTTATTGCCTCCCAATCTGTATTTTCTGAATAAAGGGACAATCAGTTTCCTGATCAATCAAAACCCGAAAGGGCAGGGCTATTGGGGCATCTACCAGTTAACCGACAGCCTGGTGTTCAAAAAGGAAGTACCCATTATCAAGTATCTTCCGCTTGATATCGTTACAAAGGAAAATGCGAACTATTATGTTGATGATGAGGATGCCGTTTATTTAGATATCTGATCTCTCCTTAGCTAATTGTCCTTCATTCACAGGTCTGTATCCGCCATTGTTCGGTTATCCGGTTCAAACCCCAGTCAAATCCTTTTCTGCCAAAGCCCAATTTTTATGGGTTAAGAAAAAAGGTACAATAAATTACTTGATCTCTCACAACGGCGCTATGCTTTTAAGTTTCCCATTTGCGGCTTAGTGTCCTTGTACGCAAAAAACTTTTTAATAACATTTTTTGTGCACAACCAGAGGGGCTCAGCTCAGCGTGGTATCCGCCGATAAGTTCTCGCTGATTAATCTGTTTCATTTATATAACCCGAAGGTTTTTCCGGTGCATTATCCTCATGAAAAAAATAGTAACAAAAAATTAACAAAATGTGTGCGAACACACTAATATAATTATATTTGTATCAAGGTGTTTATGCTAATTTAATGTGTTCGTAAACATTTTGCTGATCTCAACGTATAAACGAAAAATAAATGTCATATAATATCTCTGAAATAGTATCCAATTTTTGCATTGAAGGAAATGTCGCAGCTATTATTCCGTATGGGTCCGGGCACATAAACGATACATTTCATTTAAAAAATGCAAACCCGGGTTTGCCGGGGTATTTGCTTCAGCGAATCAATCATCACGTGTTTGAAAACGTTCCGGCTTTGATGAAAAATGTACAATTAGTAACAGATCATTTAAAAGAAAAATTGACCGGCATTCCTGGTTCAAACCCCGATAAAGAAGTACTGACAATAGTTTCAGCTAAAGACAAACAGTGTTTTTTTTGTGATGAAACAGGTAATTACTGGAGAATGTATTGTTTTTTGAAGGATACCAAGAGTTATGACATGGTATTAACCGAGCAGCAAGCTTATGAAGGCGGCAAAGCATTTGGGAAATTTCAGTTACTGTTGTCAGATCTTGATAGCGGATTACTTTACGAAACCATACCAGGCTTTCATAACATCACCATGAGGCTTGATCGTTTAAACAAAGCGGTATTGGACGATCCGAAGAACAGGATTAAGGATGTTTTGACTGAGTTGTCGTTTATAATTGAAAGAGCAGATCAGATGGCTACTATCATGAATTTGGGAAAGGAAGGGAAATTGCCGCTGCGCATTATTCATAACGATACCAAATTCAACAACATATTGCTTGATATGAATGATCATGAACAATGTGTAATTGACCTGGATACAGTTATGCCAGGCTATGTGGCATATGATTTTGGCGATGCCATCCGCACTATCATCAATACCGCGCCCGAGGATGAGCAGGATGTTACTAAAATAGAGCTAAACATCCCCTTATTTAAAGCTTATGCAGCGGGGTATTTTGAATACGCCGGTAGCTTTTTGTCAGATACAGAAGTTAAATCGCTTTCGATGGGAGTTTTATTAATACCCTATATGCAGGGTGTGCGTTTCCTGACGGATTATATAGAAGGGGATGTTTATTACAAGATCCACTCTCCCGAACATAATTTACAGCGAGCCAGGGCGCAGTTCGAGCTGCTTAGTAAGCTTGAAAAAAATTACGACGTTTTTGATCAGATAATTCATAACACTGCAAAAAAGTACATACAGATAACAACCGAAATTAAATAATGGAACTTACAGTAGCATTTTTAGAAGATATGGACAAAAGCAGTCCTATTGAACACATGTCTGTTTTGTTAGACGAGCAGGAGAAGCACCTTGTTGGAATTGTACCATGGCCCGATTATGATTACAAACCCGATGTTCATTTTGCGATAGCTTGCAGCAACGATTGTTTTATGTTGAAATATTACGTAAAAGAAAAAGCGATAAAAGCTTCCTGTTACAAACCTAATGAACCTGTTCACCAGGATAGCTGTGTGGAGTTTTTCATTGGCTTTGGTACCGAACTGGAGTATTACAATTTCGGGTTTAACTGTATCGGCACTTGTTCGCTTGGGTTCGGAAGGGGCAGGGAAAATCGCGAGTTATCACCTGAAAAGCTAATACGGCTTATAAAGTCTCAGGTGCGGTTAACACAGCAAACAAATATTGGGCATGGCGATATTAGCTGGGAGCTTACCCTGATGTTACCGTTGGATGTGTTTTATCATCATTCATTTACATCATTAAAAGGACAACAATGTCATGCTAATTTTTATAAATGTGGCGATGAACTACCTGAGCCACACTTTTTAACGTGGCATAATATTGAATGCGACGACCCTGACTTTCACCACCCGGAGTTTTTTGGGGAAATAAAGCTTGAAGCTTAACATAGCCATGCGGCATTTATATGTGTTTGAAGTTATTTGCAAGGTAATAGCACAGAGTTTTTTGTTTTTATTATTGATAATGTAGATCCCGGAAAAACGACGATTTTATGAGAATAAAACTTATATTAATAATGTTATTATATAGTGCAGTGGCTTTGGCACAGGTTAAAGTTGATGAAACTTACCAGGAGCTTCCGGATCCCAAACCTGTAAAACAGGCAAGCTGGAGTTCGCTGAAACCCGGAGTTTATGTAAGTTTCGCTACCGCCAATATACGTTATGATAAACATAATGCTCCTGCCATATCTCCTTTACAGGCTCAATGGAAAACCAAAGCCTGGAAAGGAGAAAAAGTGCATACTCAATTCCTGATATGGACAACCCGGAATCTGAAACAACTAAGCTTTATATGGAGTAAACTTAAAGATGGTAAAGGGCATGAAATCCCCGAACAAAATATAAACGCGAGTTTTGTACGTTATGTGATGGCCGATGGGTTAAACAACGAAGGCGGTGGCTGTGGTATATTGCCCGGCCATGATTCCAGCCTTGTTGAGGATGTTATTGACCCTGTAAAAATGCTTCCGGCAGGTAAAAATACAACCCGGCCGGTTTGGTTAAGTGTGAGTGTACCGGCTACTGCTATTGAAGGCCTTTACAGGGGGAATGTGAAGGTAATTGAAGGGAAAAATGCACCGCCTTTAATTTTACATTACGCTATACAAGTGCTTAATCATACCTTGCCTGCACCGGAGCACTGGAAATTTCACCTTGACTTGTGGCAAAATCCCTATTCGGTGGCCCGGGTGTATGGTGTAAAGCCATGGTCAAAGCAACATTTTTATGTAATGCGCCCTTACATGAAAATGCTGGCAAATGCCGGGCAGAAAGCAATTACTACCACACTCATTCATGATCCGTGGAATAGCCAAACCTATGATATTTACGGATCGATGATAAAATGGACAAAAAATAAGAATGGCTCATGGGGGTACGATTATTCAGTATTTGATAAGTGGGTGTCTTTTATGATGTCATTGGGGATTAATAAGTTAATCAACTGCTATAGTATGATTCCCTGGAATCTAAAGTTTTACTACTATGACGAAGCCCTGAGAAAAGACACGATGATCGTGGCTAAACCCGGCTCGGCAGAGTACGAGGCACATTGGCGCCCAATGCTGATGGATTTTGCCCGCCATCTTAAAGAAAAAGGATGGTTTAATAAAACCACTATAGCTATGGACGAAAGATCCATGGCCGATATGCAAAAAGCTATAGCGTTAATAAAAAGCGCTGATAAAAATTTTAAGATTTCGTTAGCGGGCAATTATCATCCGGAAATTGAAAAAGATTTGTTTGATTATAGTGTGGCGTCAAACCAGTTAATGGATCAAGCAACAATTCGTTTGCGCAGGGAATCGGGTTTAAATACCACCTATTATACCTGCTGCACAGAAGGGTATCCCAATACCTTCAGTTTTTCGGCCCCGGCCGAGTGTGTTTGGCTGGCATGGCATGCCGCATATAAAGGATATGACGGGTATTTGAGATGGGCTTACAATTGCTGGACCAAAGATCCTTTACGTGATACACGATTTGGGGCATGGTCATCGGGCGATGCTTACCTGGTTTATCCCGGTCCACGGTCCTCTGTTCGCCTGGAACGATTGATCGAGGGCATCCAGGATTTTGAAAAAATTAATATTTTAAAGGAACGGTTTATAAAAAATAACCAGCAGGATAAATTACTTCAGCTAAAAAATATATTGGAAGGTTTTGACATTGGAGAGTTGAAAAATAAGACTGCTGCCGAAACACTTCAGGTCGCGCAGGATCGACTGAATAGCTTATAAATCACAAAAAAAACGTTTTAATAATTTATATTTATTGTTTGCCCGCTTTCATTTTCAGTTTTTTTTGACTTTATTTATACCTTCTGATTATTTTGAAAAGCTTAATATAAATGGCTTACACCAAGCCCTTAAGAAATAGCTTTTTTAATTTTAAAAAGTTAAAATCAATAATCGATAATAAGTACATTCTTTGGATGATGCCAATTATAAATTTTATAATGCAGAATGAATAGCCTGGAAATTCAGCTGATGACGGATGAGGATCTTATAGCATTGATCAGGGAAAATGACCTTGGGGCGTTTGAACGTATTTATAATAAATATTGGTCAAAGCTTTATCTTTCAGCATATAACATCATCAGAGATCGCCAGGTAGCTGAAGATGTAACCCAGGAAGTATTGGTAAACCTGTGGATGAAACGGGCCAATCTCAAACTCACTTCGTTAAATGCCTATTTATATACATCTGTTCGTTACCAGGTGTTTAATGTTATCCGTTCGGGTAAAGTAAGAGCGGATCTTTTTAACAGGCTGGAGGAGCTTTTTAGCAATAACGGCGGCGAGGAGCTCCTGTCTGAAAAAGAAATTAACCGTTTGCTGGAACAAGGTGTTGCTGAGTTACCTGAAAAATGCCGCCAGATTTTTATTATGAGCCGCAAAGAACACTTATCAACCAAAGAAATTGCCGAACGGCTGGGTATCGCGCCAAAAACAGTCGAAAACCAACTGACTGTAGCCCTGAACCGTTTACGTAAAACATTGGGCGATTTTGTTTGCATAGCCGCCATTATGTTATGCGGGCGTTGGTTTTAAGCTTTTTTACCTGTATCTGGTTGTATTTATCCCTTCCTTAGATATTATTACGGGTTTTACTCTCCAAAATTTCATGATTCCTTAATGCTGTAGAAATATTTTATTATTCTTTGGGGGTATGGCCTGTTTAGGGTTACTTACATACAATAACTACCCAAATGAAAAAAGAAACACTGATAAACTTAATAAACAAATACTTATCAAACGAGGCTACCCCCGAAGAGGAGGCCCGGTTGCTAAGCTATTATGATACACTCCAAAAAACAAGCTGCAATGGGATGAGCTTGAAATGGGCGATGAGAATGTAACAAAGAACGAGTTGTACAGCAAGATACTATCGGAGATAAAAAAACGTGAATCTGCACCTAAAAAAATGATTTTTCTGAGGAGGTGGTTTGTGGCAGCCTCTATCACAACATTGCTGATCGCGTCGGCTTCATTGGTTTTTTACATGAAGCATAACAGCTCATATTTCATCGCAAAAAATAGTATCTATCCCGTAAACAAGCACAGTATTGCCCCGGGAGGAAATAAAGCATTACTAACTTTAGCCGATGGTTCAAAAATTACCCTGGATGATGCCGCGTCCGGCGAACTGGCCAAACAATCGGGTACAAAAGTATCTAAGGCGGCAAATGGTCAGTTGGTTTACACAGTTGAAAACTCTGCATCTCATGCCACTGCTCCGGGTTTGCCCGAATACAATGTTATTGAAACCCCAAAGGGAGGGCAATACCAGGTTAATTTAGCCGATGGCACTAAGGTTTGGTTAAATGCCGGATCTTCACTCAAATATCCTACAAATTTTGATAGTGCAGTACGCAAGGTTGAATTAGCAGGAGAAGCTTACTTCGAAGTTGCTAAAAATGCACATAAACCATTTCAGGTTATCAGTAACCAGCAGATGGTGGAGGTTTTGGGTACACACTTCAATATCAGCTCTTATACGGACGAGAACTTCGGTTAAAACTACTTTATTAGAAGGCTCGGTTAAGGTATCTGCGCTCAAGGCCAATCAATCCAAATTACTGAAACCAGGTCAGCAATCTGATATCAATTACGCAAATAACACAATTTCGGTACAACCGGTTAACACCGAAGAGGTTGTGGCTTGGAAAAATGGTTATTTCCTTTTTACCGACGAAGATTTGAAAAGCATTATGAGCAAGTTTGCCCGCTGGTATAATGTTGAGGTAGAATACCAGGGCAATGTGGATAATTTAAGATTTGGAGGGATGGTGTCGCGTTCAAAGGACCTGGCGCAGGCATTGAAGATAATTGAACAGACAGGGAACGTAAAAACCAGGATCGAAGGAAGGAGGGTTATCATTATGCCGTGATCATTACCCAGCATAAGGTAGCCTAAAAGGAAAGCCGGAAGTGGTGGAACACTTCCGGCCGGAAAGTTAGGGCTTTGCCATGAAATTAAATTCGTAGTCCAATTACAGATTAAACCCAAAACAAGTTCAAATGTATGAAATGTTATGAAATAAGTTTATACACAATCCCCCGTATAAAAAATAAAGCACTGTTGATCATGAAATTATCGATCATATTGTTATTAGCAACAATACTTCAGGTGAGTGCTAAAAGCTATGCACAAAAAATTACATTGTCAGAAAAAATGCTCCGTTAGAAAAAGTGCTTAAAGAAATAAGAGAGCAAAGCGGGTACGATTTTTTTATAACTCAAAGCTGATTAAAGACGCTAATCCGGTTAGTATCAATGTACGGAATACAGAATTGGAAGAAGTATTGAAACTGGCACTTTCGGATCAGCCGTTTATCTATAGCATAGAAGAGAAAACAATAATTATAAAACCTAAGCCTGCGCCTGTTAAGCCCTCCGTTCAGGCAGTACCTACTATCAAAGTTTCAGGTGTTGTTACTGATTCAAAAGGTGTCACTTTACCCGGCGCGAGTGTACGTATCAAAGGGACTGATAAGGGGGTAATAACTGATAGCGAGGGGCGGTTTACCATTGAAGCTAATGATAACAGCACCCTTGTTATTTCATTTGCCGGTTTCATTGCCAAAGAAGTTACGGTTACCGGAGCAACATCTTTCCTGACCGTTCAGTTACTTGACGATACCAAGGGTATAAATGAGGTAGTGGTAGTAGGCTATGGTAAACAAAAGAAGCTGACCATAACCGGGGCTGTTACAACGGTGAATGTTGCCGATATAACAACTCCAAACCGCTCCTTATCTAATGCATTGGCAGGTAAGGTAGCCGGGGTTATATCAATGCAAAGAAGCGGGGAGCCGGGTTATGATAACGCGTCATTTACCATCAGGGGCATTGGCACTTTTACAGGTAACTCAAACCCGCTTATTATTATAGACGGCGTGCAGCGGGATGACGTGAACAGTACTTATGGTGGAGCTTACAACAACATCGATCCAGAAGATATTCAAAGCATTTCCCTGTTAAAAGATGCATCGTCAACCGCCGTATATGGGGCCAAAGGTGCCAACGGGGTTTTGATCATTACCACTAAAAAAGGTGTTGCAGGTAAACCTAAAATTTCCTTTAAGACAGAAACATCCATGTCGGGCCTTACCAGGACCCCTAAAATGCTGGATGCCGTTTCATGGATGAGGTTGCATAACGAAGCAACTACAAATGATGGTAACCCTGCTGCATATTCTGAAGAAACTATCCAGAAAACGGCAAGCGGGTTAGACCCATACCTTTATCCCAATGTAAACTGGATAAAATCTGTATATAAGAATTGGGCACCCGGCTATAATACCAACTTAAATGTAACCGGCGGTGCCTCAACGGTAAGGTATTATGTTTCTGCTTCTTTTTATGATCAGGAAGGAAGTTATAAAGTAACCAAACAAAACGGCTACAACCCCAACCTTAACTTTAAGCGTTACGATTTTAGGTCAAACCTTGACATTGATATCACGAAAACTACCTTATTGACCATGAACCTGGATGCGATGCTGGTAAGCAGCCGCTATCCCGGCATCTCGGCAGGAACCATCTGGTATGAATCATACTTAACCCCACCCAACGCGTTCCCGATAAGATACCCCGATGGCAAATGGGCCGGTCCGTATAATAACGGCGGATCTAACCCGGTAAATGATATTCAAAATTCCGGTTATAACAGCGAGTTTCGCCCTACTATCCAGTCTGTTTTTTCCATTAACCAGAAACTGGATGCTATAACCAACGGACTAAGCGCCATGGCTCGGTTTTCGTTTGATTCGTACAGCGAAAATGACAATGGCAGAACAGGGACAAATGATCTTTTTTTAGCCTCATCAAGAGACTCGCAGGGTAACCTTGTATTTGGCCAGTCGAGGTATGGAAGCCAGTTTTTGGGTTATACCCAGTATTCATCTGCCGAAAAAACCATGTACCTGGAAAGCAATATTAATTATGATCAGTCTTTCGGCAAACACCATATTGGCGCGCTTCTTTTGTACAATATGAGGTCAAGGGTCCAGAGCACAGCGGGTAGTGTTATAAACTCTATTCCTTATAACAATCAGAGTTTGGCCGGCAGAACAACCTATACATATGCCGATAGGTATTTGCTTGAATTTGATGCAGGCTATACCGGTTCAGAAAACTTTGAGCCTGGCAAAAAATTTGGCTTTTTCCCGGCTGTTTCTGCGGGTTGGGTAATTTCAAGGGAGCCTTTTTTTAAGGATTTTTCAAAAACGTTTAATCTGCTTAAAATAAGAGGTTCTCATGGCCTTGTAGGTAACGACCAAATTGGCTCTCACTACCAAATCACCAGGTTCCCATATATCAACCAATATGGCAGTGGCGGCTCCGTGGGCTTGGGCCTTAACGGAACTGTATATGGAGGCACTAAAGAAACTGTTATAGGTGTTGAGAACCTGACATGGGAAAAAGCCAGGAAAGATAATATTGGCCTGGAAATAGGGCTGTTCAATAAACTGAATATCACTATTGATGCCTATAAAGAGAGACGGACAAATATTTTAGTTCAGCGAAGCTCATTATCAGGGATACTGGGTGTAAGCGGGGTTGTATTTGCCAATTTGGGCGAAATGAATAACCACGGTATTGAGGGTAACATTGAGTATAATGACAATATCGGCAAGGTGGGCTTGCGCCTGTATGGCAATTTTACTTATAACAATAATAAAATTGTACAGCAGGACGAGACCGAAACAGTTGTATGCTTATCAACAAGCCACCGGTCGCAAATATGGCGATAACCTGATGTACGTTGCAGAAGGGCTATTTACCTCACAGGAAGATGTTGATAAAAGCCCTACCCAGTTTGGCGCTGTGTTAAGGCCCGGCGATATCAAGTACAAAGATGTAAATGGCGATGGAGTGATCAACAGCTATGACAAGGTTTATACAGGCAAATCCGACATTCCTACCATATTGTATGGCGCAGGCTTTACGGTTGGCTATAAAAAGTTCGATCTTTCTCTTTTCTTCCAGGGAACCGGTAATGTAATTATCATGGCAAACGGTTCTTCTATAACCGGTGCAGGCGCAGAGGGCGCGGGTATTGTGCCATTTACAGGCATGGGCACTTATCCATCGGGTATGCTTGCAATTCTTGAGAACAGGTGGACAGTTGATAACCCGAATCAGAATGTTTACTATCCGCGTTTGGGCATTGCTAATCAAAACAGTAATAATTACCAGCCAAGTACATGGTGGTCAAAAGACGCAAGTTTTGTTCGTTTAAAACAGGCAACATTGGGGTACACACTTAAGCCGCTGTCCTTTACAAAGGCTGGTATTAACTCAGTTTACCTTTATTTAACTGGGCAAAACCTGTTAACATTCTCCAAATTCAAACTTTGGGACCCGGAGCTTGGCTCTAACGGCGCAGGCTATCCACCGGTACGAATACTTGCCTTAGGATTAAGGGTTGCGTTATAGAAATCGTGAATTTAAATCAGTTTCAAAAGAATTTAAAGTGTGCCAAATGAAAAAAACATACTAATAATGGTAGTTGGGATATGTTTCCTGGGTGCCTGTTTATCGTCCTGTAATTACCTTAATAAAAAACCGGATAACCTGTTAACATCAGATCTGATCTGGAGCACCAGGGCTAATGCCGAATCGTATTTATATAATATATATGGTTATATCAAACAAACCGATGGGGGAGATTACAGCGCGATGGGGGCAAGTGACGAGTCGTCGGTATCCATCCCCGGTACCAATGTAAGGCAAATGGTTGTGGGTAACTGGAGCCCGGTAAACGCCTATTTTGATTACTGGGATAACTACTATACCGGAATCCGGTCGTCTTTCATTTTTGAAGCCAATATTGATAAGGTTCCTGCTACCCAACTAAGTGTCAGCCTAAAAAATCAATATAAAGCCGAAGCAAGGTTTTTGCGCGGGTGGTTTTACTGGCAGTTAATAAAGCAATATGGTCCGGTGGTGAAAGTAACGGAAACGTTAAGCTTAAATGATGACTTCAATAAGTACCCGAGAGCGTCTTTTGACGAGATGCAAGGATTATGTTAACCAACTGATGGATCAGGCCGCTTCGGGTTTACCGGCGCAATGGCCTTCAACCAGCAATTACGGTCGGCCAACAAAAGGTGCCTGCCTTGCTGTAAAAGCTCAGCTGGCCTTACTGTCGGCAAGCCCCTTATGGAATGGTAATCCATCATTTGCTTCTTTTAAAAACCAGGATGGCACCCCGCTGGCACCCACAGTATTTGACGCCGGCAAATGGAAAATAGCTGCCGATGCAGCCAAGGTTGTAATTGATCTTGGTTCGTACAAGTTATTTACAAATCTGGATAATGGCGGAACCCAGTTTGATCCTTATCTGTCTGTCAGGGACCTTTTCTTAACAAACTGGAACAGTGAGATCATATTTTCAAGAAACTCCTGGAATTATTGGGGATATACCAAATGTGTGTCGCCGGGGCCGGGAGGATATAGCATGTACAATGCCACCCAGAATGTTGTGGATGCGTTTTATATGAATAATGGCCGCACCATTGATGATCCGCTTTCGGGATATACAGCTACAAGTTTTGCTCAAAGTAATGGCGCAAAATATTGGGAGCACAGCAAAGGGCAATGGAACATGTATGCTAATCGCGAACCGCGGTTTTATGCCTATATCCAGTATAATGGCCGACCGGTATTGCCTGCGCCAACTGTTGATGATAAAAACTATTATTCATCTGCAGCGAATATTGACGGCACAGGCCGGGTTGAATTTTATTATAACGGTAAAGCCGGTGCAAAAGCCAGCGGCGCAAGTAATAATATTACCGGATATGATGTATTAAAAAATGTAAGTCCTGCCGATAACATAAGGATGGATGCCACCAACTACAGGCCGTTTATATTGATCAGGTATGCCGAGATATTATTGGATTATGTAGAAGCCCTGAATGAATATGATCCTTCGAACCCCAATGTCGTGCTTTATCTTGATCAGATCAGGACAAGGGCAGGCTTGCCTGGCATAGAGACAGTTTATCCGGGAGCTGTTGGAAACAAGGATTTAATGCGGAAATATATTTTAAGGGAACGCCAGGTAGAGCTTTGTTTTGAAAGCGACCGATACTTTACCCTTGTAAGAAGGCTGTTACTGGGTGCCGATGAAAATCAGACTATTTATGGCCTTAATGTCAACACTGACGATCAAGGCCTGGGATTTGCATTTACCGGGCTTTACAACAAAACGCTTTTTCAAAAAGGGTATGGAACAATAAAATGTACCTATTCCCAATATCCCAGTACCAATTGGACCGTGACAGGGCATTGGTACAAAACCCTGGTTGGTAATGATGACTCTTATTGACCCGACAGGGTTTAAAAGGTCTGGAAATAAATAATTAAACCGTAATTATTCAAATGAAAACATTCATAAATATATTGGCAAAAGGCATCAATCAATACCTGCTTGCCGGGGCGCTTTTTATAATGATAGCTTTTGTAAGCTGTAAAAAAGAAAAAGTTCCTGCACATGATCCTGCATCACCTATCAGTATTAGTACATTTATCCCAGCACAAGGTAGCGGTGGTACCGAAGTATTGATCTCCGGTACCAACTTTTCAACAGATACCTCGCAAATTTCGGTTACCCTGAATGGGTTCAAACTGAAGGTCATTGGTGCCAACACCAAACAAATGATGGTAGTGGTGCCTAAGAAAGCAGGTTCCGGGCCCATAGTTGTAACTATTGGAAAAGGAACCGCAACAAGCACCGATAATTTTACATACCAATATACCAGGACTGTCACCACCCTGGCAGGATCAGGTAAAGCAGGCTTTGCAAACGGTAAAGGAACAGATGCTATGTTTGATTTTAGCGGGCAAAGCTGGTACAGAAGCTGCGGGGTGACTGTTGATGACAACCTGAATGTTTATGTTGCCGATCCCGGAAATCACTGCATCAGGAAAATTGATACGGCAGGTAATGTATCTACACTCGCCGGTAATCCCCAGGTTTCGGGTTACGCGGATGGTAAAGGGGGCGCGGCAAATTTCTCCCTACCTTACGATGTTGCCGTTGATGCCCAGGGAAATGTATATTCCGTTGATCCGGGAAATTATGATATTCGTAAAATAAGCCCCGATGGTACTGCAACTACCTGGGCTTGGGGAAACCAATCGCCATGGAGCATTGCTGTTGACAGGACCACAGGTTATATTTATTACTCCAGCTGCTCCAGCCCCGGAAACATCTACCAGGTATCAGCTCAATGGACTACCAAACAGGTGATATCCGGTCTTAACTATCCCGCTGGAATCAAATTTGACAAAGCCGGCAACTTATACGTATCGGTTAATGGTGACCAGGTTATCAGAAAATTTAATGCCGGCGACTGGAAGGGCAGTATCATTGCAGGGCAGCTTGGGGTTTCGGGTTATTTAAACGGAGCGGCTGCAACTGCAAAATTCGCTTATCCATGGGGCATCGCGGTTGACAATAGCAGCAATATTTATGTGGCAGGCAATGGAACCTGGGACGGCGGAAGCTACAACCCCGACCAAAGTATCCGCTTTATACAAGCTAATACTTTTGATGTGAGCACCTTTGCCGGCAGCGGTACGGCAGGTTATGCTGACGCAATAGGAGGATCTGCGCTTTTCAGCGCGCCAACCGGTGTTGCTGTTGATAAGAATGGAACCGTGTATGTTTTGGATAAAAACAACAATCGGATAAGAAAAATAGTTTCGGAATAATTACGATCCTTTTTAAAAATACTATCACAGTTTATTTTTCAACCCAGACATATCCTTGTTGTCCGGGATAAATATGAGTAGTAGTTAATAATTGTTTGGGTTTATTTAAGGGGTACTCCGTAGCAGAAACACGTTTCTGCTACGGGCAGGTACTGCGCGGTTTTAAGTGCGAATAAACTTAATGCATGTCAAACAATGGCTACGCCAATTTTTCTTAGAATAAATTTAATGAAACATTATATAAATATCTTTTTAATACATGTTTTTGCCATTCAGGCAATGGCTTGCAGCAAAAAAACGGTAGGTAATGACGTAATAGTCTCAACCGGTAATACACATATCTACTATGTATCAGTTAACGGCTCTGATGCTAATTCGGGCAAAATCAATGCCCCTTTCCAGTCCATCAATGCCGCCTTAGATCATGCCTTGCCCGGTGATACCGTTATGGTCAGAGGTGGAAGCTATTATGATAAGGTTGTGTTTCCTAAATCGGGGGCAATGGATAAGTTGATCACATTGAAGGCTTACCCCGGCGAAAAGCCGGTGATAGACGGAAGTAAAATAATAGTTTCGGGCTGGGTGCCGCTGGTTACACTGAGCAATGTAAGATATATAACATTGGATGGCTTTGATATCTGTAATTTCACGAGCTCAACTTTTAATACCGATCCTGAAGGGATCGCCATCAATGGCAATTCGCACGATATCACTATCAAAAACTGCAACATTTATAACATAAAGAACAACGCATCCCTGAACGACTGGCGAAGCGGACACGCTATACTGGCAATTGGTAACGGAACTACTGCCATTACTAACCTGGTTATTACGCATTGTACTGTACATGATACGCAGACCGGTACAAGTGAAAATGTAACGCTGGCCGGTAATATTGACGGCTTTGTTTTTAGCCATAATAAAGTATATGATACAGAAAACATCGGGATAATTGTTGCCGGTGGTGATGGTTTAAACCCCAAAGGGGACGTAGCAACCAACTATGCCCGCAATGGCGTGATAGGTGATAACATTTTTCACGATAATACCATGACCAGGACGCCGGAAACCTGGGGCCCCGACAGGTACGGTGCTATCTCCATTTATGTTTGCGGCGGTGCTAATACCATTATCGAAAGAAACACAGTATACAACAGCGACCGGGGGATAGGACTGGTAAGTGAAAGCAACGTGTATGCAACCAAAACCACCATCGTGCGAAATAATTTTGTATATAACTGCTATCGCACAGGTATATACATGGGCGACTATCTGAACTACACATCCGGCGGAACTAAAAACTGTTACATAGTAAACAATACCTTATATCAGAATAACCGTGTACTGGGCGCTTTTGGCGAAATTGAAGGGGAGATCAGGCTTACGGAGCACTGCGACGATAACGTGATCAAAAATAACATAGTTTATGCAAGGCCCGTTGATGTATTTATTCATAAGTATACCACAACAGGCAGCAATAACATTATCGACAATAATTTATACTATACTACTGGCACTCCGCAATGGATTTGGAACAGTACTAACGGTGCTCCATATACCGATTTTAGCGCCTGGAAAGCATTCAGTGGCAATGATGCCGGTTCAACAAACGGGCAGGACCCTCTTTTGTTGAGTACATCATCGCCTGATCTCCATATACAATCGGCCTCTCCTGCAAAAAATACCGGAAATGTAATTTCTGCCGATATAAATGGCACTACAGATATTGACGGAAATACACGCATTGTAAATAATAAGATAAGTAAAGGCGCACAGCAGTAACATGTTTAATTAAAAAAGTATGCTTATGAAATGTAATGTCTATGTTTTTTTAATGCTTGGTTTTGCTATACAGGCATTTGGTTGCAGTAAAAAGAACGATCCCGGCGGTAATGTCACAATTACCGGGAGCACTCATGTTTATTATGTAGCTGCCAACGGGTTAGAGTCAAATAAAGGAACAATTGACGCGCCTTTTCAAACTATCAATAACGCGCTTTCCCATACCATTCCCGGCGATACCGTAATGGTAAGGGGTGGAGTATATAGCGAAAAGGTTGTATTTCCCAAATCTGGCGTAATGGATAAGTATATCACGTTGAAAGCTTACCGTGGGGAAACACCTATAATTGACGGTAGTGCTTTTAGTGTTAATGGGAGGGAAGCCCTGGTAACCATTGATAAGGCAAAGTATATAGTTGTAGATGGCTTTGAAATACGCAATCTTAAAACCGCAACCGGCGATCCCAAAGCCATTATGGTTGAAGGTGGATCCGACTACATTATTATAAAAAACAATACGGTATACGGTATTGATTATACTCAGCTACCGCTCAATGGAGGTGGAAATGCTATACTGATCATCGGGAATACTACCGATCCCGTAACTAATATTACCGTTACCGGGAACACAATCCATGATTGTAAAACCGGGTACGGCGAAAATTTAACCATCAATGGCTATGTTGACGGTTTTACCATCACCAATAATACCATTTATAATGCTCAAAATATTGGGATAGATGCAGCAGGAGGCTATGCCGCAAATAGCGATCCAACGCTTAACTATGCCCGTAATGGTGTTATCAGCGGCAACACCCTCTATAACATTGAAAGCAAAAGAGGACCGCTTGGTGGACATGGCGCCATAGGTATTTATGTAGACGGCGGCAGGAATGTGGTAGTGGAAAAAAACAAAGTGTCCGTTACAGACAGGGGGATTGGTGTTGTGAGCGAAACCAATGGCTTCCCCACCGATCATGTTACCATAAGGAATAACCTGGTATTTAACTGTTGGTGCTCCGGGATCTATATGGGTGGGTATTTAAATTACACAGGCGGTGGTACAAGCAACTCGGCTATAGTAAACAATACCTTGTATAATAACAACCAGGCATTAGGTGCCTTTGGCGAAATAGAAGGGGAGATAAGTATCAGGGAAGATTGCACCAATAACGTAATAAAAAATAACATCATTTATGGCGGGGCATCAGATATGTTTATTCATAAATATACCAACCGGGGATCGGGTAATATCATAGATTATAACCTGTATTACACCACAGGCCCCGCGCAGTGGACCTGGAACGGCGTGGCCTATACCGACTATAACTTATGGAAGGCAGCCTGCGGTGGAGACGCCAGTTCAACATATGGCACCGATCCTTTATTTGTCAATACATCCGGCCTTGATTTTCACCTGCAATCATCGTCAGTAGCAAAAAATAGCGGGCAGGTGATATCTGATGGCGTTAACGGTACGGTTGATTTTGATGGTAATACGCGTATCGTAAATAAGCAGATAAGTAAAGGGGCATATCAATAATCAATACCCATTGTTTTTAATCTTGATTACAAAATGGAAAAGATTCCCACAATTAAAGAGATAGCTAAACGCTTAAAAGTAAGCCCTTCAACAGTGTCGCGTGCTCTTCATGGTCATCCCAGCATTGGCCTTGTAACTACCATGCGGGTTAATAAGGTAGCAAGCGAACTAAATTATGAGCGAAATCAAACAGCTGTATTTTTTAAACAACGAAAAACATTAACTATTGGTGTAATTGTTCCGGATTTTTCTGACGCGTTTTTTCTTCGGCCCTTAGTGGGATAGAAGATTACGCCAGCAAAAGAAATTATAACGTTTTTATTGGGCAATCGTTAGAAAACCCCGATAAGGAAAAACGTATCCTGGAAACAATGAAAACCCATCGGTTAGACGGCATTATCATTTCGATAAGCAAAAATACCACGAATTATGAAGTGTTTGAGCAATTGAAAAAATATAACATTCCTGTTGTGTTTTTTGACCGTATTCCCGGCATGGAAGATATTCATTACTCGGCTTGTAATCTCCAATCGGGAATGTTACAAGCCATTGATTGTTTAATAGAAAAAGGGCATCGTAGTATTGGGTTAATTAATGGTCCATCGCAACTGGCCGCAAGTAAAGAGCGCCTGGATGCTTATAAGCAGGGGCTTGATAAATATCAGATAGCAGTAAATACTGACCTGATAGTCTCTTCGGATCTGTCGTCGGCGCAAAATACTTATGCTATGCGGCGGCTATTATCTTTAGCTGATAAACCTACAGCTATTATCACTTTTAACGATTACGTGGCACGCGATGCAATTAAGTTGTTGAAGAACTATAATTTGGCTCCCAATCACGATATTAGCTTTGTCAGTTTTGCAAATTCTCCTATTTGGAGTTTTATGGATAGTGCCCCAATGGCATCCATTGAACAATTCCCCCAAAAGCAGGGCATAAAAGCGGCCGAAATACTTTTTAAAATAATTGATGATCGCATCAGTGAAGCGTCGTTAACACCGGTTTTCTATCATGCGGTATTTGATTCCAGTATGGTGTCTCATAGAGGGCGTACCAATGTATAGGATAAGGTTATAAAAGTCCCAATCTCGATTTGCATAAAGCATTAGCGGGTAATATTTATACAAAAAGGGGTTTATATATTTTTTAGAAATTACACGCAATAATTTGATTGTTAACTACATATGTGAATGTTGGCCCGGAATTGTGTTAACCCTGTTAACCCCTCTTTGTTAATAGAGTAAATCCAACCCAACACTATATATCGCTTAGTATCTGAAAAATTCAAAAAAAGCGGGGCTCATCATACCGCCTCGTTTTTTTGAATTTATAAGGCAGAGGTTGATAGGCTTGTTGTTTGTATACTCTTTAATATTCCAATTCAAAAGTGTCACTATACTTTAATTTGCTGCTCTTTTGTAAAGATTTGGGAATTTGAATACTTAACTGCCCATTTTGATAGGCCCATTTTAACTTTTCAGAGTTGCCCAACAGGCTTACTTTTTTAATCCGTTTAATATTGTTTACAGGGAAACTTACCTCGGCCGGAAGGGTTACATTATCTTTTTCTGATAGCCAGAAGGCATATAATGTGTTTTTTGTTTTTGACCTTGTAAAATATATGTTCCCAACAGAATAAGGTATAACAGGTTCGGAAGCGTAAATTCCTTTTCCGTTAATCTTCATCCAATTCGCAATGTCCTGTAACCTTTGATAGGTAATCAGATTCCAGTCGCCATCCGGTCGGGGGGCTATATTAAGCAAGAGGTTACCTCCCCTTGAAACTATTTTTATCAGCGTTTGTACCAATTGACGGCTGGGCTTAAATCTCGTCATCAGGAACATAACTCCAGTATTTGCCAATAGTCATACAGGTTTCCCATGGGTAGGATAAGGGCTTGTCCGGTACTTCCTGTTCGGGCGTGGTATAGTTTTCAAATTCGCCGGTCACTGTCCTGTCTACCATAATCAAACCCGGCTGATAGCTGCGGCTCATTTTTGCTATCCGGGCCATGTCAATATCCTGGTTATAGTGTTGCGGGTCGTTGTCCTTTGTAACAGATGGCCTTACCCAGCCGCCATCGAGCCATAAAATATCTATTTTACCATAACCGGTCATTAATTCTTCAATTTGGTTGTAGGTAAAATCTTTAAATTTTTGCCAGCGCTCAGGATATCGTTGCGGATCGTAGTTAACATTATGATCTTTAGGAGGAAAGTAAGGCCACCAATAATTTTCATTATGCCAGTCGGGTTTGGAAAAATATGCCCCTATCATAAAATTGTCTTTACGGAAGGCATTGAATATTTCTTTGGTTACGTTGCTTCGCGGATTTTTCGAAAACGGAGTTTTAGGGTCGGTAATTTTATAATCTGTTTGTTTAGTATCAAACATGCTAAAGCCATCGTGATGTTTAGTAGTAAATACCACATAATTCATCCCCGCAGCCTTGGCCGCTTTAACCCATTTTTCGGGGTTGAAATTGACGGGGTTGAAAGTGGTTTGGAGGTTTTCGTATGCTTTTTTATAAGTGAAATAATCATCGCTATAGGGGCCGGTACGCGTAACCCAGTCATCAGGGCAAATAGTCCAGCTTTCGGCCACACCCCATTGGCTGTATGTCCCCCAGTGCATAAATAAACCAAACTTTTGGTCTTGCCAGCGGGCAAGTTTTTGCCGTACCAGGGAATCTTTAGGAAGCTGGTACGTATCTGACATTTTATGCTCGTTTTGTGCCAATGCGGCCTGGCTGCATCCTAAAATAAACAGGCAAGGTAAAAGTTTTCGGATCATGATGGTATAATACATTGATAGTTTTGCTTTCATAGTAGATGAGCAAACATTAATTTAAAACCAATTCAATTACCGGTATCTCACTATCGGGCTTGGTTTCTGGTAGGTTTAATATCAGGTCGTTACCTGTGTCTTTTGATTTGCTATCCTGTTGTATCTCCGACGCGTCATGTAAAAACTGAACGTATTTTACTTTATCCTTGTAGCCTGGTAAAGTAAGTGTTTTGCCGGGATATGCTAACAAATGCACATATAAGCGCCGGGTATTTGCATTATAGGTAAGCAGGGTGTGCTCCGGGGCTACAAAGGTTTCCGGAGCTTCGGTACATCCGTAAATGGAGCGGCTGTTATATTTCATCCAGGCAGCTATTCCATCCAGCCTTTCGTTAGCACGTTTATCAAATAAACCGCGTGCAGTAGGGCCCACGTTAAGCAACAGGTTGCCTCTTTTACTTACGGCCTCTATCAACATCGTAATTAATTGCGTGGTGCTTTTCCAGCTGTTTTCATCCCGAAAATATCCCCAGGAACCAGAAAATGTTTGGCAGGTTTCCCAATAAGTTTTGTAATCGTTTTTTTGACCCATTCCGATAAATTTACCTGTTCGGGTGTCAGGTAATCCCAACCGTCCTGGTATTCATTTAAATCGAGGCGGTTATCAATTATAATATTGGGCTGTAGTTTTCTTATTTCTTTAACGAGTTCAACAGATCCCCAGTCTTTGGCCCCTTTTCCATGTTTGCCATTATCAGGGTACGAAAAATCGAGCCATAGCATATCAATTTTGCCGTAATTGGTAAGCAGTTCTTTAATCTGGTTGTGCATATAGGTACGGTACCTGGCCATATCACGCCCTTTGTTCAGCTTATCATAATCCTCGTCCTTTTCGCTTGCCGGTTGCAATGGGTGTAAAACATCAACGGTAAAGTCGGGGTGATGCCAATCCAACAGTGAGTAATAAAAACCTATTTTTATACCCTCGGCTCTAAATGCATCAACAAAGTCCTTTACAAGGTCTCTTTTAGCAGCGGTTTTAGTAGCCTTGTAGTCAGTATATTTTGAATCAAACAGGCAAAACCCTTCATGATGTTTAGTGGTAAGCACAGCATATTTCATCCCGGCCGCCTTAGCTTTCTTTGCCCACTCTTTGGGATTAAACAAATCTGGATTAAACTCATCAAAATAACGCTGGTATTGCGCATCCGTCATGCGCTCCCATCTTTTTACCCATTCATGCCTTGCCGCCTGCGAATAAAGTCCCCAATGAATAAACATACCAAAGCGATCATTAGTCCACCAGGACATACGTTTGGCTTTTTGTTCGGGTGTTTCCGTTCCTATTTTCTTTTGGGCATATAAAGGGGAAAATGCAATAAAAAACAATAAAATACCTGTTAACGTTTTTTTCATTTGGCGGATAGCTGACGTTAGTTTTAAAAAGCGTGTTTAAAAAAGGAGATGTTTTACATCGATAAAATTTCATCAACCACTTCCAGTAAAGGCCTTTGAGGCTTTTCGGGATTTAGCTTTTGGTTGTCGTCCACCCATTTTCGTTCCCAGGAAAAGTAATCAGGTTCCTGAACGTTTTTACCTTGCAGATTGCTGCGCAGATAATCAAAATAACTCTCCCAGCGAGGCAAGTAATAGCTATCCATCAGACCGGCCCACTCTTTATAAGCATACTCATGCAGATTGTCTTCGGTACGCACATTTTCACCCCAATAGGTAATTTGCATTAATTCGTTTTTTAAATTGTTTGCTTTTTCTTCTGCGGTATTGCCGTTATCTATAGCTTGTTTGAGATAGGTGTTGAGCCTGAAATACTGATCGGTATTTAAGAGATCATCTGTCAGCCTTATCATATGCAGGAATTTTGCGCTGGCTGCGTTAAATGTTTGCAGATTCTTGCTGTTATAAGCGGTTACCATTTCATTAAATGTGAGCGTGCCTTTATTAGCCAGCAGTTGCCGCACCATATTGATGAGGTCTATTTTATAAGTAGCCGAATTTTTAAGAGCAGGCGCCGCTTTTGCAAATTCTTTTACCGCATTTGCAAAAGCAACTGTGTCATAATTCCGGGTGAGCGTACCCCAACTGGAAATTGATTTAACTTTAAGTGCGGGCCTTGCGCAAAAAATGGATTCGCCAGCCCCTTCCTGATAACCGGGAAGGCTTTGATAAATGGTTTGTAAAAATCCCTGCCAGGCATTACTTGCATGCCCATTGCTTTTACCATAACGATATAGAGCGTATTTATCGATCCAACTGCGGGTGTCTACATGTTCCTGGCGCCAGCCCAGTTCAAGCATCAGGTCATAATCAGGAGGGTTGTTATTGATGCCTTCAGGCATAATCCCCACACCTTTAAGATAATTGCTGTAAGTGCTTTTACGGGCACGGTATACCTCATCGGCAAAGCGCTGCAGTTTTCCATATACGCCAGGCCGTTCGCCAAAATTGTTAACGCTGCACCATATAAATGGTGTATTATCATAAGCCTTACGCTTTTCCCAGTTATTGGTAAACTCACCAAAAAGTTCCTGTACCAATACTTTTGATTTATCGAGACCATCAAGCATGGCCTGTTTGGGATTATCCTGCCAGCCCTGCAATACCCATGTTGAAGCTGGATAGTAATTTTGCATAGAAGCCTGTATGGCGGTACCTGCTTTTTTCAAATCCACTCCTTCCGTTTTACCACCTTCATGAAAAGGGTCGCCGGCAAAAAAATGGATGTTCTTACCGTATAATTTTTGAATTTCGCTATAGTAGATGCCGGCAATGCGGCTAAACTCAGGATCAGTGGGGTCAAGTATATCAGGTCTTTTAAAAGCACCCCAGGTACCCTGATCAATGATATGTGCTTTACTTTTGTTTTTTAATGAGCTTGGCACCATGCCGTAAAAACCTTGCAACACAGGTTGTATACCCAACTCCTGCATCCGCTTCATCATTTTCTGTTGAATCAGCTTCCTGTTGTCTATCTGGCTTTGAGGCATGGGACCTCCCCAGCCTTCAATATTTCCCATCAGCCACCATGCGGTATAAGCAGGCCCAACAATGAAACTGTTAATTTCATTTTCAGTGTATCCTATTTTCCTCAGCGTGTTTTGCCATACCGCTTCCATCCCTTCAACAGTAAGCATTGTATTAACACCATTTAACGCCATCCAGTCAAGCTCCCGTTCCCAGTCGGGCCAGCTATAAAAGCTCATTGTGTAATTATAGGTGCAGTAATTTAACGCATAACGATACTTGGCCGCAGCTTGTACGGTTACTTTTTTGTTAACATTAGGAATAGGAAACACGGGCGACATGTTATCACCCATGTGAGAAATAGAGCGATGGCAGTAATATTTTAAATACCAGTTTATACCAACAGCTGCCGCATTGGCTCCTGAAGCATGGATAACCAGTTTATTCTTGATGGTTTGCAGTTCAACTATTTCTGAACTGGTGTTTTTTAAGGGTTCAAAAACGATATGGTTGCTTAACCACGGAGCGCGCCTTTTAACCAGTGCTTTTACAGCATCAAATTGTTGCGCTAAAAGCTGTATAGGCAATAATAAAAGTAGCAGACAGGTTAGTTTTCGCATAAAAATTTGTTGGTTTTTTCTGTTAATATGTCCGAAACTAACTAAAATTTAATGGAAAGATTATGCATAATTCTATGCCCTGGAGCCTTGAAACCTACGCAAACGTTTGTTACTGTAAAGACAAACGTTTGCGTAAGTTTTCACTGTTTTTTATCAAATATAGAGCGGGCGATATGCTAATCCTGCCTGGATAACCCCGATTGACATTAACAGCCTGGGTTATTTTATGATAGGGCGAAAAAATGTAGCCGATATTACAGTTACCTAAGGACTGCCGATAACTACGGCCTATAACGGCCGCTGAAAAATGGAATAAAGGCGCTAAATTAGAGCAGAATTACGGATATTAATAACCTAACCAAACTGGTGGTTTAACTCACGAGTTCGGTTGATTTTTAATATGGTCACATGATACAATATTATAAATGTTAAAATCACTCTTGAATACCCGCATAAGTTATTATAAATATTATAACCGCAGTATATTAAAAGCAACACCGCTACTGCATTTACTGGTAACCTTAACAACAATAAGCGTTAGTGCTCAAAATTTGAGTGTAAAAACTGCTTTAGCCTCAAAATCAACAGATATTACAGTGGCCACTGCTCAAAAAAGTATAAGTTTAGCTATTGATAATTCTGATTACCAGGCGGTGAAACTTGCGGCTTGCTTTTTTGCTGACGATATAAAACAGGTTGCCGGAACTTCGCCGGCTATTACTACTTTGCAACGCCCCTCCGCTGAAATGATTATTGCCGGCACTATTGGTAAAAGCCCAGCTATTGATAGGTTGATAGCTGCACACAAGATCAAAGATATTATTAAAATTAAAGGCCGTTGGGAGGCTTCATTATGGCAAATAGTTAACAACCCCGCACCTGGTGTAAAAAAAGCGCTCATTATAGTTGGAAGCGATAGACGAGGGACAGTTTATGGACTCTTACAAATTTCAAGGAAAATAGGTGTATGCCATGGCATTGGTGGGCAGATGTTCCTACTGCTAAAAGAAAAACAGTTACGATCTCCGTACCTAAACCAACTTGGGATGAACCGGCAGTTAAATATCGCGGTATCTTTATTAATGATGAAGACTGGGGAATAAATCAATGGGCGAGGAAAAACTTTGAAAAGGATTTTGCACACGGCATTGGCCCCAAAACATATGAAAAATTATTTGAATTGATGTTGCGTTTGCGGCTCAACTATATTTGGCCTGCTATGCATGAGGTGTCTAAAGAATTTGGCGATACTCCCGAGAATGTAGCTTTGGCCGATCATTATGGTATTGTTGCAGGTTCATCACATTGCGAACCGATGCTGTATAATAACGTGCATTGGAACGAGAAACTTAAAGGTGCCTGGAATTATAGCACTAATCCTGATAGTATTTATAAATATTGGAAAGAAACTGCTAAGGACAGAAAAGACAAAGAAGCAGTTTGGACAATGGGTATACGCGGTATACATGATCGTGGTATGGAATCGCCACCATCAGGTATACCTGAAAGGATAACCCTTTTAGAAAAGGTATTTAAAGACCAGCGAGATCTTATTAATCAATACGTCAATAAACAATGGGGGGCTGTTGCTCAATGTTTTGTTCCTTATAAAGAAGTATTGCCTGTGTATGATGCCGGCTTAAAAGTACCTGATGATGTAACTCTGATTTGGGTAGATGACAATTTTGGATACATTCGCCGCTTATCGAATCCAACCGAAAGGAAGCGGTCTGGCGGTAGCGGATTATACTGGCACTTATCTTACTACGGTGGTCCTCATTCGTATACATGGATTAATTCTACCGCCCCGGCATTGATGTGGGAAGAGTTTCATAAGGCCTGGGAAAATCAGGCCCGGACGATGTGGGTGATCAACGTAGGTGATGTTAAACCGATGGAATTGGGGATCGACTATTTTTCACGCTTATCATGGAACCCGGAAAGTCAAAAGACGGATGCACAACCCCAATTTTTAAAAGCATTTCTTACAGAACATTTTAATGAAAATGTAGCTAAGCTTAACGACTTGCTTACAGAATTTTATCGTTTAGGCACAGTACGAAAACCTGAATTAATGAATCGTGATTGGGCTATTTCTTTGTCGGATAACGAAGCTGTGCAATTACAAGCTGATTATCAGAGATTATTAAATCTTGAAACTTCTGTAGCAAAGTCTGTACCCTTAAATAAGCAGGATCCTTATACAGAAATGATTGGTTTTCCGGCCCGTATCATGGCAGAAACCGGACTTATATTTATGCATGACAGGGCAATTGTTTATGGCGCAAATCAAGCTACCCATCATGTCGAGATAGATCGCCTTAAAGCGGCTTTGGAATCCGAAGTTAATAATTACAATAATAAAATAGCAGGGGGAAATGGCAATATATGATGCCGGGAACAATAACCGGTCAAAATCTTCTATCATGGAATAGCCAGGTAGCATGGCCATGGGCTGAAACCAGGAAACCGGATACCACCAAAAAAGCAATTCAGGCGGATATAACAAGAAACGCTTCATCTGCCGATGAACAAACCCCAGCCGGAACCGCAAAATGGTCGGTTATACCAGGATTGGGCAATAGCGGCCGGGCTATGGCATTGACACCGGTTAATCTTAATTTATCATGGAAACCTGGCGATGCAAAAGCTCCAACATTGAATTACAATTTTAAAACTGATGGTAATTCAGCAAAGGTGAGGATTGATTTTATGCCAACTTTCAGAATTTATCCTGGTATGCAATTAAGGGTAGCCATTTTAGTTGATAATAAATTTATTTCAACAACAGAAGTGCCGGGGTCAAATGGCAAGGAAGATGAGAATGGACCTAACCGTAACCAGGGTATTAGAAATAATTACGTTAGTGCATTAATAGATTTACCATCATTAACCACCGGTACACACAAATTATCTATCAGGGCTATTGACCCTGGCGTAGTAATTGATAAAATTTCATTTTATAAAAATTAGCGTCCTTAACTTTTTTATTTACTCCCAAAGCCGACGGGGCCAAAAGAAAACGATATATTCAGGAAACCGTCCTGTGGAAATCAGTAGGTGATTGCTGCGTGTGCTTCTTAAAGTATTTCAAAAAGTACGATGGGCGCCTACGACCCATGCAAAGCTCCATTCCTTTATGGCAGGATCTGTAAAATTTGTATTGGACATGCAGCGCCGTTTTGGAGAAACGAGGGTTATGTCGGCTCATGAATATTAAACTCCTGATGAACAACAAATGATGATCAAGACCAATCTTTCAGGAATGAGGCAAAAACTTCTTTATATTGTTCTGTTACAGGTATCGTAGTATTTGTAATCTGGACAGAATTTTTGGTAACGGATTTGACTGCTTCTTTGGATACGATAAATGAGCGGTGAATTCGCAGGAAAATACTGGCCGGGAGTTTCTCTTCAAGGTTTTTCAGGCTTGTGAGGGTTAATAACGGTTTATCCTGGTTCGCCAGGAAAATCTTTACATAATCTTTAAGTCCTTCAATATAAAGGATGTCTGCTATATTAACCTTTACCAGCTGATAATCAACCTTAAGATAAATATAGTTCTTTTCAACAGGCGTTCCGGGAGTTATATTATTTTGAGCGCTTTCCAAAATCTCAAAATAATCATATGCTTTGGCAGCCGCCTTTGAAAAATCAACAAAACTAAACGGTTTCAATAAGTAATCTAACGCGTTCACCTTAAAGCCCTCTAAAGCATATTGATCATAAGCCGTTGTAAATATAACGCGCGGACCTTTTTTCTTTCCGGTTTGCTCAATGATCCTTGCCAGTTCAACACCGCTTAGGTCGGCCATCCTGATGTCTAAAAATATCAATTGAAGGCCGGGTTGTTGATGAATAGCTTTCAGCGCTTCGATAGCGTTGCCGAACGTACCCTGTAAATTTAAAAACGGGGTTTGTTCAATGTACGAAGTAATTAGCTTTAAAGCTATCGGTTCGTCGTCTACAGCTATGCAGTCAATTTTCATTTGAATCGGAAAGTTAAATTTACAATGAATTCCCTGATATTGGAGTCGCGGTCAACCGATAATGTGTAGCGCCCGGGATATAGCAGGTCGAGCCTTCTTTTCGTATTTACAATACCGATGCCATTACTATCTTCCAACTGAGCTGTTTGTTCTTCAAAAAGTGAATTCCTGATCTCCAGCTTCAACTCTTCGGCAGATTGGCTGACCTCTATATAAATGTAACTTGGGTGTACACCGCTGATGCCATGCTTAAAGGCATTTTCAACAAATGGCAGGAAAAGCATGGGGGCTATTTCATGATTTTTTAGGTTGACTTGTTTTTCAAAAATGATCTGTACATCATCGCTCAGTCTCAGCTTCATCAGTTTGATATAGTCCTCAATAAATTTGATCTCCTTTTCCAGGTCGGTCAGATCGTTCTTGGTTTCATAAATAACATAACGCATCATATGCGAAAGCGTGTAAACCGCATCTTTAGACGCCACGGGGTTGCTATCGGCGAGTGCATAAATGGTATGCAGGATATTAAAAAAGAAGTGCGGATTGATCTGCGCTTTTAAAAAGAAAGCTCTGAGCTGATTTTTTCCTGTTCAGTGGCACGGAAGGCTTCCTGATCGGCCTTGATCTTCCTGGAGACCGCGATGATTGTGCTCACTCCGAGTAAAACAAGTGCAGTTATGATAGTCCAGTAATTATAAACATGATTATCGTCAGATGATTTTTTAGCCGGGTTTTTGTAAACTTTGGTAAATACAGCTTTCCAGCCGGTTACTTCATCTAACCAATTGTTTAAGTACACAACGGAGACGAGAATAGCTATCATCAAAAGAACAAATAATACAGCCTTGTTTTTGTAAATCAATTGGGGCGTAAAATAAAACAGATTGGCATAGAATAATGTTGCCCATACCAAATGTATCAATACCTGTTTGATCCAAAATTCACCGGGGAGTTTCAAGGGCCAGGATAATGGGAATAACATTAACGCTAATAAACAGGCCACTATATAAAAGTGAACTGAGAAAAAGATCTTCTTTAAGCCTGAAAAAGCCATATCGCGAATTTTACCATAAAAATAGCGGAAAAAAAGTGCGTTTTGTTTCTCAGGCAAAACGCACCATACTGTATCAAATACAGTAATCAACTAAATCCCATCTCACCGGGATGCTGCAAATGACAAAATGTTTTTTTATTTTTTTTAGGAATAGATGGTTTACAGGAATTAATAGACAGAATGGCAACTTTGATCTATAGCTTTTATTGAAAATTCCTCCAATCACAAGGGCATAGACTCTAACGTTCATTTGGTCTATTATTAAGGCCGATCCGTCTATTCTGCAGATTTTGATCAATGTATTTACTTTGTTTTGTTTCAAAATCTCGAATATGGGAACTGAAAATTACAAGTTCAACTTAAAAAATACAACGAGCCTGCGGGCATTGAAACTGATAACCTGGTTTTTATTGGCAGCAGGGACTGTGCAAGCCCAACAGCCCGCAGGCCCGCCATCAGGTGCCCCTATGGGTAATGGAACTATCTTCGGAACCGTAATAGACTCCCTGACTAAAAAGCCACTGGACTATTCGACAGTAAGCTTATTTAAAGCTGGTACAACTGCTCCAGTGAACGGTAGCCTGGCAGATCAGAAAGGGAGTTTCAAAATCACTGGTGTGGCGCCGGGAACTTATCGCGTCCAAATCGCTTTTATAGGTTACTCCACCAAAACAATTGACGGGGTTGTTTTAACGGGAGCCAAAACCGACAGAAACCTTGGGCAGATTATCGTTTCGCCAAGCGCTAAGATGCTGGCTGATGTTCAGGTTACCGGGCAAAGAGCCCTGGTGGAGAACCACATTGATAAATTAGTTTTTAATGCAGAAAAAGATGTGACCAGTGCCGGCGGCAATGCTTCTGATATCTTGCGCAAAGTGCCCATGGTTTCGGTTGACATGGACGGCAATGTTTCCCTCCGCGGAAATCAGAACGTACGGATACTGATCAATGGCAAGCCTTCAGGAGCGTTGGTAACCAACGCGGGCGACGTTTTGAAATCCATGCCTTCCGATCAGATCAAGAATATTGAAGTGATAACGGCGCCCTCGGCTAAATACGATGCGGAAGGTTCGGCCGGCATCATCAATATTATTACCAAGAAGAAGGAGGTTGCCGGTGTAAGCGGCTCCATCAATATGGGTATAGGCACCCGTCAAAACAATGAGAGCGGGAATATCAATTTCAACAAAAATAAACTAAGCATTACAGCTAACCTGGGTTATAACGTTGGATGGCCGCAAACCACCTATCAATCCTTCAGCAGTCGAAATACCGAGCTGGGTACATCATCCTCGTCAAACGGGCAAAGTACATCAAATCGTCATTTTACTAATGGCTCGGCATCTTTGGGATATGATTTTAATGATCAAAACACGTTTAACTCTACTTTTAGCCTAAGGGGAGGGGCATTTAAAAATAAAGGTAACTCGGTAAATAGCAATAATTCTGCATCAGAGGGAAATATCGATTATACAGCCTTAACAAGCAACGAATTCAAAGTCTCCAACTTTGACTGGAATAACGATTTTACTCATAAGTTTAAAAAGGAAGGTGAAGAATTAAGCTTTGCTTTTCAATGGACACATGGTACATCAGATGTAAACTATCTGTCAGAATATTCTGCTTTTACCCAAAACCAGCGTGCGGTTAATAACGGTACCAATAACGAGTATACTTACCAGTTGGATTACGTACTACCGGTCAGCAAGGTATTTAAGCTGGAAACAGGTGCGAAAAGTATTTTAAGGAGGATCTCCAGCGAATACGATTTTTTCAATCCGGATGCTTCAGGCGCGTACGTATTTAATACGGCCACATCCAACACCTATAGTTACGACCAGGACGTGTACTCGGGCTACGGCTTGCTTACTGCAAATTTGAAAGATGGTTTTACTGTACAGGCAGGTGCCCGGTTAGAGCATACAAAAATTAATGGAAATTCGGGCAATGTAAGGGCCGGCCTGGCACCTTTTGATAATACCTATACCAATTTTATTCCAAGCTTTGTGATTTCAAAGGCTTTAACGCCTACCCAAACGCTGAAACTAAGCTATAGTAAGCGTATCCAGCGGCCGAGCCTGCAATATTTAAACCCGTTTCTGAATACCAGCAACCCTCTCAACCAAACGCAGGGCAACCCGGAATTGTCGCCCGAAATTACGCAGACCGTGGAAATGACTTATTCTACCTTCATCAAAAGCAGTGTTATCAATGCCTCCGTTTATTATAGGAAGACCGATGATATTATTGAAAGCTATGTACGTACAGTGCCTTACACCACGGTGGATAATAACGGGAACCCGGTTACCAGGGATGTTTCCCTCACCAATTACCTTAACGTGGGTAACAATAATTCCGTTGGTGTAACCTTCTTTGGCTCAACAGAACTGTTCAAGGTCCTCACCATACGGGGCAACGTTAATGCGTTTACCTATAAACCGCAGGTGATCAGCAGCCTTCAGCAAGCAAGCCAATCTACCTATGTTCAGTACAATGCCTTCATTAGCGGAACAGTAAAAATAAACAAGGCTTTGTCTGCCGAAACTTTTTTGATCCAGAACTCGGCAAGGAGAACTTTTCAGGGAACAAACCCATCTTTCAATTTATGGGTGATAGGTTTGAAGCATGATGTTTGGAAAAAACGCGGAACGATTGGTTTGAACATTACGCAGCCATTTAAGGATTATAAAGACTTTACCTCCAATATTAATAGCGGCCCGCTTAGTCAAAGCAGCAGGTTCTCAGTGCCGTTCAGATCTTTTGGCGTTAGCTTTGCCTACAATTTCGGTAAAATGAATTTTGGTCCGCAGATGCCTAAGAAGAAACGCGGCGTTAACAATGATGATTTAAAACAGGGCGACAGTAATGGGCAAGGGGCGCAAAATTGATAGAAAATATTGAGGGCAAATTTTTGAGTAATTCCCTTATCAAGGAAAATGAGGGCTATATGGGCTATATTTCTAACGAACTGATCCCGGCAATAACAAACAATCTGACTGAAAAAATATTCAAAAAACAGGAAAGGTACTACTGGTAGAGATTAAAATGGAAAAGCAACAACCCCATAAGTACCTGAACCTTACGCCGGGCTCGGCGGGAAATGACATACCTGCCGGGATATTTAAAAATGATAAAATGTAATCCTGATAAATATCCCGGACTGGTTTGTTTGATATGGTGATGCTATTTAAATGACTTAAAAGCCTCCGCAGCCTGGTTTAATTGCGCAGCGCTGTTAGTTTGCGGGCCATTGTGTATGATGATCCGATACCTGAATGTTACCGATTCGCCTTTCTTTAAAGTCAGGTTCTTTTCAGATTTGCCATTGGTAAACACCTTTTCGCCCAGCGGATTGGCTGCAAACAGGCCGTAGCCACGGGCATGCCAAAAAGTAGGATAATTAGGGTTTTGAGGATGATCGATAATGGTAACGCTTACCGAATCGGTTCCAATTTTACCATATACCTTGCACCATACGCCGCGGGTGCTCCATGCATCATTGCCTGTTTTGCCCTCGCTGGTGAGGTAAGTACCGTTGGCAACTTTATCAGTGCCACCTTTTACTATGGTAACATTACCCTTATCGTCAGTAAATTTCTGGTCGGCAGGGTCAGGGATTTGCAGCTCATGGGCCAGACGCAGGCCAAGCATGCCATCTTTGGCATCTTTAAAAAGAGCGTCCTTATCCGCAGTAAGCGTAGTTACACGGTCAATGATCCGTTCCCGGGCATTTCCGCTAAATTCAAAGCGGGTTTGCTCTTCCAGTATTACTTGTTTTTGCTGATCTGTCCAGTTTGCATGATAGGCCAGTATGCCTTTTGTGCCATCTTTTGTTTCCAAAATTTTGTCGGTTCGAATCCAACCATAACCACTCTTTTTAGCGGCCGGTATGGCATAAGAGTTATTCCAGAAATCAAGACCGTTCAGGTTTTCAAAGTTAAACCATAACCCTATGTGATGCGGATGATCTGTAGGATCGCCAGGCCGAGGGGCCAGCGGAAAGCCGCGGGTCACCAATGTGCCGTTTGCCGACCGCAAAGGGTAAAGAACGGGTTTTTCTAAACTATCCGGATAAAGGAAACTGGTAAAGGGTTTTCCACCTATCAGGATATCTATTTTATTATTTGTTGTTTTTACCAGCCTTACCGGTTCGGCTTTTTGAGCTTGTACTACAGGAAACAATAGCATATTTGCGGCAACGGCAAGCCCCAGTTTTTTTATGATCTTCATTGATTGATGTAAGGTTAAAAAAGGTTGTGCGCTAATGGCAAGGCACAGCCAATGTCAATAATGTTTGTGACCTATCCGGCTATTAATATTTAAAAACTTTTCCATTAGCCATTACTTCCTGGGTAGCTTCATCAAAAGTGGCCTTATAGCCGGTATGAACAGCTGCATTGGTCATGATATTGGCTATCGAATGGCTGTAACCGGCTTCAACCGGGGCGTTTGGCTGCTTACGACTGCGCACGCATTCCATCCAGTTGCGTACGTGGTTTGAAGTAAGTATATCACCTCCGGTATTGGCTGATGCTACCACCTTTTCGGTATTAGCCAGACTAATCTCAGGCAGCAGGTTTGCCTTCATATGCATGGCATCGGCCATTTTTTGAGTAAGACCTCCTTTTGGCGATACTGTATTGGTGATGAGGTTAAGCTCACCGCCGTTTGAATAGTAAATTTCGGCCGGGTGCTCATCGCCATTGTGCATGCGTGAGCCAAAAGTAACCTGGAAGCCGGTTGAAGGATCATTAAGCGGACCGTAATCAAAA
This sequence comes from Mucilaginibacter sp. P19, assembly GCF_050632265.1. NCBI lineage: Bacteria > Pseudomonadati > Bacteroidota > Sphingobacteriia > Sphingobacteriales > Sphingobacteriaceae > Mucilaginibacter > Mucilaginibacter sp. P19. The sequence goes on along the minus strand of NZ_CP192586.1, from coordinate 4,386,593 downwards.
GCGGCCAGTATGGTATCCCAGTTGCGGCGCCCATCTTTCCACATATAGATACCGCCGTTGGCAACTACACTACGCGGGTGTTTTAAGCCGGTAAACCAGTGTACCGTATCAATCTGATGGCTCATCCACTGCCCGGGCAGTCCTGATGAATACGGCCAGAACAGGCGGTATTCCAGGTATTTACGCGGGTCGAAATCTTCATAAGGCCGGTTCATTATAAAACGTTTCCAGTCGGTATCCTGTTCCTTCAGCTGTCCTAATAACTCCGGCCGGCGCCAGCGGCCTGGTTGGTTCACATTCCAGGTGAGCTCAACCATGGTGATAGGGCCAAACTTGCCCGAACTGATAAATTCATTGGCTGCATGATAATTAGCGCCGCTTCTGCGCTGCGATCCAATTTGCACAATTTTGCCCGATTCCTTTACTGCTTTTAAGGCAGCCCGGTTATCTTCCATGGTTTCGGCAAATGGTTTTTCTACATAAGCATCGCAGCCGGCCTTCACAGCTTCAATAGCATGGCGTGCATGCTGGAAATCAGCAGTGCTGATGAATACAGCGTCCACACTTTTACTATCATATAATTCTTCATTATTGCGGTAAGCTTTTACATCGTGCTGCATTTTTTCTTTCCAGAGGGCAGAGCCTTCCTCACGTCGCTTGTTCCAGATATCAGATACGGCTACTACATCAAAGTTGAGTTCTTTATAATGGTTCATGAAACTGGGCACGTGCGAACTTTTGTGCCTGTCTGAAAAGCCTACCACCCCAACCCTGACCCGGTCATTGGCGCCAATGATACGTTTATAACTTTGTGCGCTCCAACTTTTGGGGGCAAGCATAATTCCGGCCCCGGCTAACGAGACCTGCCTGATAAAGGTACGGCGTGATTTTTCCATGTAATAAATAGTTTTAGTTGCAGGTTGTTTTTCTTCAAAATACGGGTACGTCAGGGGGCAGGTACCTGTATTTTTTGCTGATTAAAAGGTAAACTGGTTAAAGCCGGTGCTTATGCGCGACTAAATCAAATATCGAAGAATAGAATTGAAAAGCAATAGCGTTTTTAAATGTTAATGTAACAATAATACTGTTTTTTGCAGATCAGATTTCCTTAAATAATGTCCTGGTTTAAAAATGTAACAGGTTAATATTTAATTAAACAAATTGGTTAAGTAACCCTAATTTATAGTGATATAAGGTTTGGGGATAAAACCCTTAATTGATAATTGTTAAATCCTAAAGCGCCTTTCATTTTTCATGAAAGGCGCTTTTTTTAACTGAAAGTTGTTCGATACTTTCAGATTTTAATTTCAATATATTGATTAATAGAATGTTAGTTTTTACTTAGTTAGCTTTCGTTTCATTAACTAACTTTCTTTAGGGTTAGGTTCCCCTTTACCTGTAGTAATAAGATTGTGCAAACTTCCCGTAATATAACCGGTCCAGGCGTTTGAGCAAACCTCATAACATTCATGAGGTGGAACCAGGCCCTGGTGGGTGAAGCGGACTTGTGTTTTGTCGTCCTGTTCGGAAATTTCAAAGATCACTTTGGTGCCTTTCCATTCGGTTTGATCTTTGGTGAAACTAAAATAGTTGTCCAGTACAAGCCAAACCACTTTTTGGTTGGGAACAACTTCTGTTAATTTCAAGGTACAGCGGTGAAGGTCCCTGGCTTTGTAGGTAAACTCGTCATTGAGTTTTTCTGTGCCGCCTTTAACTTCTTCCGACCACCATCCGCGAACATTATTGATGGCATCATAAGCCTCTTTAGGGGTTTTATCTACTGAAATGGTTATAGTTAAATCCTGATCTTTCATTTTTTGTTCATTTTATCGTTCATTAAAACTCCCAGTTTGTCCAGTTTATCGCCCCAGAATTTATCATAGTAGGCTAACCAGGCCTGTAGCTCTTTAAAGCCGTCTTGCTTCAACACACAATGCCTTTCTCTGCCGATGTCTTGTATAGAGATAAAACCGGCATTGTAAAGCACTTTGATATGCTTTGAAACGGCCGGCCTGCTCATATCAAAGTTCTCAGCCAGTGAGTTGATTGTACGGCTGTCTTTTGAAAGCAGGTGCAGGATCTGCCTCCTGCTTGGGTCAGCAATTACCTGGAATACATCAAGCCTGTGCTGTTCCATCTTTTTCCGCGTTTATGATCTGCAGCATTTTATTGATAAGCACCAACCAGCCTTTTTCCATCGAGCTAAACATCAACGGGTTTACAGAGTCTGCAAAATCACGGTGTACCAGCAAAAGTTCGGTGCCATTATCTTTTTCGGTTAACATCCAGTTTACTGTCGAGTTGCTTAGTTCACCATTGCCCGGGCCGAATTTCCATGAATAAGAAAGTTTTTTGAAGGGGATAACCTCCAGGATCTTGCAATAAAAAATCCCGTCGAAATCCATTTCGGGCATAGGTTTGGCCCTGAGCTGAAATTCGTGGCCCAGTACAGGTTTCAGATCGCCGGGCATGAGCCATTGCGATATCAGTTCCTGATCGGTTAAAAATTCCCAAACCACTGCGGGTGGGTGCGGATAAAATAATTGGTGCTGAATAATTTTTGCCATGATAGGTAACCTTTAAGTTACTCAAATGTATATGTAACTTGTGAGTTACGCAAATTTATTTTTATTTTTATTTGGGATGTTCGAAAAAGCTTGTTAAAAATGTAGAGACGCATCGCATGCGTCTCCCACATGCAGATTACGATAGGCAAGCGCTGTGTAAAGGAAGCTTGCCCTATGGGAGACGCAATTATGCATCTCTACGTAAAATGATTGGGGACTTTGTGTTTTAGGGTAGCTTTTCTACGCGGGATGAGCGTTTTGATATAGGATCACCCCAATTATTATCAAGGTTATTACAAGTAGCACGGCCAGGATAATCTTAATGACGCTTACCGGGCGCTGGCCGATAACTTCACCGGTGCTGGCATTAACTGTAAATTGATAAATCTTGTTATTGTAGTTATAGGCACTTACCCAAACCGGTAACATCAGGTATTTTATAGCTTTATCAAAATATTGGGTGTCGGTGCTGTCGATTCTTTGCTCGTCTCCGCCTATGTCGTCCCGTATTGCCGAATTTATCGCTCCAACAGTTTGTTCGGCCGCTTTAGTAAAACCTTGTTCCGGGCCTAACTGGTAAGTTTCGGAACGGAAACCGCTCATATAACGTTCATCAAACTTAACCAGCATATTAAAGTTCCATGGGCCGAGTTTGGTAAGCGTTTTTTCGGGCAATGAGTTGCTGGCGGGGACCATCAAATCGCGAAAATCACATTCCACCCTTCCTGATGCATATGACCAATCAGTATGGCGTACCTGCCTGGTTCTGGTCTGCGATTTCCCGTCTACGGTTTCAGTATACGTTTCGGTGGTGTAGTAGTAATCGCCGCGCTCACCGCTATAATCGGTGATGGTGTAGGTATCATAAGTCCAGTGAGGGAGGTAAACACCTTTTAGCGCCGATGACGCATCACTAACTTTTTTGCCAGATCGTTTGGCGCCCACCACAAGCTTTTAAGCCATTTTTTGAAAAAATCAACACCCTGTTGTTGGGTAACGGCAAATGGCAAAATATAATGAGGCGGCACATATTGCTGTCCGCTTTCAAGGTCCAAAACCAGGGGAGCTGTACAAAACGGGCATTTATCCGAGGTTACAAACTGATCGAGGATGGTTTGAGAGCCGCAGCTTTTACAATTCACTACCTTAAGATCGGCACTTTGTTTATTGTTGTCAATACCGGCGACAAATTCTGTCATAATCATAAGGTAGAATATCGCGGCTGTCGGGGGCACTTTCAATGGCGTTGCTCACGCCACAGTAATCACACAGCAAATTATGGGTGCCGGGATTAAAGTGCAATAACGCCCCACAGCCCGAACAGTTTAAAGAGTTGTTTATAGCCGATGGGTTAACCTCGTTGTTCATTTCAGAAATATAGAATTAGGAATGATTATAGGTTAGGCTATTGGTGGAGGGACGTTACTAAATAATTCGGCTATTTCCTCAACAGATGATGCTACAGCCCAGGCAGCCATGCCTTTTTTCCAAACCATACTTTCCCTGCTTAGCTGCCCGCTGGCTATCATCGCATTGATGTCGTTTAATGAATGCGGACCGTCAGATTTGCCGTCTTTCGCAATATAGTACTGAACAGCGGGCTGGGGTGGAGGAGGCGGTACATTGCCACCGGTATTGTTGGGAGTAACCTGATTTTGCTGAAAGATATTGCCAACCTGGCCCATCATCGCAGCGCCAACACCAAGGCCCATACCGGCAGCACCTAAATTACCGCCTATGGTATTTTCGGCAGATTTTTCAATAGCATTGGCAGCCTGGAATTGTGCATAAGCGCCGAGATTACCCAATATGCCCATTTCGCTGCGTTTATCCAGCACCTGCTCAACTTCGGGTGGCAGGGAGATATTTTCGACTAATAGTTTGGTTAGGTTTAAACCAAGCTCAGCGAAATCGGGTTGGATAGATTCTGTTATGAATTTGCCCATTTCGTTGTAGTTGGCTGTCAGGTCAAGCACGTTTATCTTTGATTCGGCTACGGCATCCATCCCCCGCGAAACAACCGTGTTCCGCAACTGCTCATTGATATCGTCAATGATGAAATCGGGATTAGTGGCGGCGATTTCCTTAATAAATACTTTGGGGTCCAGAACCTTAAAGTTAAACGAACCAAATGCCCTCAGCCGCACCGGCCCAAATTCAGCATCGCGGATCATTACCGGGTTTTTGGTACCCCATTTTTGATTGGTGAACTGACGCAGGCTTACGAAGAATATATCAACCTTAAACGGGCTTTCAAAGCCATATTTCCAGCTCATTAAGGTGGTTAAAAGGGGCATATTCTGAGTTTGGAGCTCATAAGTACCGGGAGTAAATACATCGGCGATGAGTCCCTCGTTCATGAAAAGAGCGGCCTGCGATTCGCGAACAATAAGTTTTGCACCCATCTTTATAGCATTATCATGGCGCGGAAATTTCCATACAAGCGTATTTTGGGTGGTATCAACCCACTCTATTACATCTATAAATTCGTTACGAAGGATATTGAACAGGCCCATATTTTTTTGATATCAGGTTTAAATAATGATTAAATATGTGAAAAAAACAAATAGGTGAATGCGCCCACTGCTAATTATTTTATGTTTTTAAATCTGCATAAAATAAAAAACCGGACACTAATCAATTGACTAATGCCCGGCTCAAATGTTACAAAATGAACTAAATTAAGGAACGATCTTATCAAGCGGCGGGATATTGGTTTCAGCACCAGCGTATCCTTTACTTTGATTGATGTGACCATTTACGTTCAGGTCGATCTCGCTTTGCGGGACAGGCCACAGCACGTGATATGGTGAAATAGTATAGTGGTTACCCGAGTTGGTTACAACATTAGGGTTTTTGTAAAAATCGTTCTTCTCCATTATCCTGTCGTAAAAGAAGTTGCTTGTTGAAAAATTAGCTATGTTATAGCTTTTTCCGTTATAAGCGGCAATTCCTGTTTGCGCAAAAATGAAAGCGATACGGGTAAGCTCGGTTTTACGTGGCTCCTCCCAATACAGTTCTCTTTGGCGTTCGTCAAGTATAGTGCCGATATTAACTTTGCCCGGATCTGTTAACAACTGTGCATTTGCACGTGCCCTTACTTTGTTGATATCATCCATAGCAAGTGCGGTTTGGCCTTTCCATACGTAGGCTTCGGCACGCAACAGGTAGGTTTCGGCTAAGCGAAAAACATACCAGTCGGTGTTGGTACCACGCGGAGGGCTCCACCATTTATCAAGCGCAATAGGGCCCGAGCCTATGAACACTTTGTAATGCGGCCAGCCAAACCAGGCGCGGATGGTATCTTTTGCTCCATTTAGGAAGCGTTGATTTACGTTAGCATCAGTATACTGTTCCAAATGTTTACCGTACCAGGTAGGGTCGGAAGTTTTAATTGCAGGACTGTTGTAAACCAGGTCAGTCATGTTCATCCAGTTGCCGGGTGCATGCCTTAAGTCTGTATTATCTGTCCAAATGTACTTGGTAGCATAAGGTGTACCACGTAAACGGCCAATACCACGGCCATACCATAAAGTAAGCGGGAACTCTTCGGTTACTTTATCCGAGATACCCGGCTTTAATGCACCCGGAGTAAGAATAGTACCGTTATGCCACATCGGCACGCAGTTCCTCATCACCTGCGATCCGTTTGGTGTTGCTCCGTCAAGTGTTTCGCGGTCAAGCACTACGTATAAAGCTTCGGCATTGGTTCCCAGCGCTTTGTTTTCAGGCCTGTGAAGGTCCCAGATGATGTTTTTAGAAGCATCGCCGGCAACAATACCAAAACGGCTGGTCATAAGGTGATATGGGCCGTTAATAGCAACGTTGGCGGCTGCAATGGCATCATCAAATAAACCAAGTGCCAGATCAACTTTAGCTAAAAGGTGGGCAGCACCGCCTTTGGAGATGTCGCCTTTAGCGTTCGCATCGGTAAGGTTAGCTACGGCGAACTCCAGGTCTGTTTTCATTTGCTTTAGGATAACGATACGCTGGGTACTGAAGTAGCCGGTGTTTACCGCAGTTTCTTCTTTTAGCAGCAATGGCACATCGCCAAACTCATGCACTAAACGATAGTAGCGGTAAGCACGATGAAATAAGGCTGTCGCTTTTACCAGGTTTTTATCGGCGTCTGACGGCCATTTAATGTTATCCAGCCTCGATAAAATAACGTTACAGTCATGTATCCCCTGGTACCAGGCGCTCCAGTAGCGGCCTATCTTGTTATAGTCGTCGCTGTTTAAGTTTGCGGTAGGGGTGATCCGCGCGTTCAGATCCTGTGCCGGCGTGGTTTTATCGGTAGTACCTTCAACTGCGGCATCAGTAAATATCGATTCGGTAAGCAACGGGGCCGAGTCGCCAAAGTATTCAAATCTGACGCTTACATTTAATGTAGCCAAAGCTGCTTTAAATGCAGCAGGTGAGGTATAAGTTACGTCGGGTGTAAATTTTGAAGGTGCCTGCGGATACAGATCGGCCCGCTTGGTACAACCCCCGGTTATAAATATGGTTACCGCTGTTAAAGCCGCAGCCATGATGTTTTTGTTTATCTTGTTCATGTATTAAATCCCTCCTTTAAAAAACTACGTTAAACCCGGCTGATAAATATCTTGGAGTAGGACCGCCGTTTTGCGGATCCCAAAGCGGCCAGCTTGAAAACACAGCTGCATTGCTTGCGTTCACAAATAATTTGGCGCTTGATATGCCCAGGCGTTTGATGAGCTGCGGACTGAAAGTGTAGCCGATAGAAGCGGTTTGCAGCCTTACAAACGAAGCTTTACGCCAAACATTAATGGTTGTGCCTGATGAACCTGAGTTTAAACGGGCGTAATCATCAATCTCGTTATCAGGTGTCCAGTAAGGCAATACGTATGAGTTCATACGCGCAAAGCCTACGCTGCCCGGGTTGTTTAAAGCCTGGTTGTATTGCCTTAACTGACCAATGCTTGATACCAGCAGGAATGATACATCGAAATGTTTAAGGAAATTAAAATCATTGCGTAACGACCAGCTGAAGCGTGGATTGGTAGAGCCCAGAAATTGCTTATCGTCGTTGGTGAATTTAAAATCGCCGTTTACATCCTGCAGTTTAAAATCACCGGGTTTAGCGCCGTATTTAGCTGCTTCAGTAGCATCTGCGGTTTTCCAAACACCCAGGATCCTGTAATCCCAAACAGCGTTGATATCGTGACCAATGAACCAGCCGTTGCCGATATCATCTTTTTCAACATTGGTGGTAACGCCGTTGGCATCGGTAACCGGGAATGCACCATACAGGTGAACAATTTTGTTGCGGTTTAAGAAAAATGTTCCGCTGGCATTCCAGTTAAAGTTTTCGCTTTTGATGACCTTGCCGTCCAATGAAATTTCAAACCCTTTATTGTTAACCTGGCCGATGTTGGTATACGGGTTTGAGTTATTAGTACCACCTGGTAAAATGTTTAATGAATTGTAACCCTGAACGTCAAGGATACTGCGTTTAACCAGCAGGTCGGTAGTTTTACGATCATAAACATCAATAGAGCCGCTAAGCCTGTTGTGCAATACGGTGAAATCAAGCCCGATGTTGGGGCCCACGGTGCGTTCCCATTTTAAGGCAGCGTTTTGTAAGGTACTTACATAGATACCGCTGTTGTTAGTAACCGTACCCGAGTTGTTTGCCGTGGGATATTTAACGCCACCCAATACAGCCAATGAGATAGAAGGATCGGCGGTAGTAGTAGAAGTACGGTTACCGTTAGCGCCATAGCTGAAACGTAGTTTGCCATAATCCAGCCATTTAAAAGCATCACCTTTCATGAAGCTTTCATCACTGAATACCCAGGCAATTGCTCCAGAAGGGTATACCTCGCGTGGATGCTGCAAGCCAAATGCGGAGAAACCGTCGCGGCGTACAGTGGCGGTAACAATGTACTTGCCCAACAAGGTGTAGTTGATCCTGCCCATGATGGCATCGGCATTATAAATTCGGTCATCGCTGCTTTCAACAGGTAAATTACCGGCGCCTATGTTGTGGTAACCCAAAATATCGGTTGGGGTTAACTGTGTGTTTGAAGCATTGGTATACCAGGTTTGGTATTTTTCTTTGTTAAGCAGGAAGGTTGCATCAAAGCTATGGATGCCAAATGTTTTGTTCCAGCTTAAAATATTATCAAGGTTGTACCTGTAGCGGTTTTCTTGCGAGCGTATAGCTGTACCTCCAGAAAGTTCATTAGGGTTAGCTACCGGGCGGAAAAAGAAGTTCCGGTACGATTCGATGGTTGGCGCATAATTCACCGTATACTTAATACCGAAAGGAAGATCCAAACGGGCAAAAAGTACCGAGAACAGCGTGTTTTGAACCGCTACGTTTTGATTATAGCGGTTGCCGAGAAATGGGTTACGCTGGTTCAAACCGCTGTCATCGGTATCGATACGGCGTAATGAGCCATCGGCATTGTACACATCTCCATAAGGAGATGAGTTAATGATCTGCGTCCAGTCGGCTTCGGTAGCGTCAATACCCTGACCACTCAGCGGGGTGCTGGCTGCACCTTCATCGCGGCTTGCAAACTGCGCATTTACACCAAGGGTTAAAAATTTAGCAGCCTTACCTTCCAGGTTTACGCGGAAACGTCCGTCGGTATACTGGCCGCCCTGGATCAGGTTCTGGTTTTTGGTGTAGTTGCCCGATACATAATATTTAACGGTTTCTGAACTTCCCGAAAAGCTGCCGGTATAATCCTGGCGGAAGCCATTGCGGAAAATCAGTTTTGACCAGTCGGTCATTTTACCAGCCTGGTAGTTGGCAATCTCGTTAGGGAATAAGCCCAAACGTTGCAGCCAGATGGTAGTTGGGTCGCCTGTAGCACCATTGAGGAACTGGGCAAGCGTTACACCATCGGGCAGTTTGTTAGGGTTGCTGTAATAGTAATAAGGATTTGAAGTATTAGAACTGCGGGCACCGTCGGCACGCCAGTTAAGAAAGCCGTCGCCGGTGTAATATTTTTGATTTTGCAATAGTTGAGCGATACCAAAGTTGGCATTCAAGGTGATTTGGGTGCCGCCTTTTTTACCTTTTTTAGTGGTAATGGCTACAACGCCGCCAGCAGATTGAGCACCGTATACAGCAAGTGCGCTTGGGTCGCGCAGTACATCAACGCGGTCGATATCGTTAGGGTTGATATCAGCCAGCTGGCCGGGATAAATAACACCATCCAATACGATAACAGGCTGTACGTTGCCCGAAAGAGAGGCTTTACCCCTGATCTGCAGGTCGCCTGTACCGCCGCCTTTGGCTGAGGTATTCAATGCAACCGATATCCCCGGGATGTTACCCCTGATAATGTCTGTAGCACTGGCCGGGTGTTCATTTTCCAATTTCTCGGCCTTAACACTGCTGATGGCACCGGTAACATCTTTAACGGCACGTGTGCCGTAACCTATAACTACAACTTCTTCCAACTGTTTGTTGGCATCGGCCAGTGTTACATCAATTGTTGTGCGTCCATTAACTGGCTGCTCTTGTGTGGCCGAACCCACAAAGCTGAAAACGAGTATAGCGTTGCTGTTGGCTGTGATAGAATAGCTGCCTTTTAAATCAGTAACTGTTACCGCACCTGTCGACTTGTTTTTTACAGTAGCGCCAGGTATTGGCAGACCCTGGCTGTCTTTAACAATACCTTTCACGGCAATGTCCTGTGCGAACGTGCGTGTTAGTATTGTAATAAGTAAAACAAAAATTAGCGTAATTTTTTCTTCATAATTAATTGCTGTTTAATTGGTTAAGCAGCCCATGGCTGCCGGAACGGGCTATAGGCAAACCTGGTTTACACCATAGCGATGCAGGTAAATAACTGCTATGCAATCTTTACTTCATATAAGCGATTTGTTGGTTAAGCGTATTACTAATTGGTATTTGGTGGGGTAAATGTAACGCGGAATAAACCAATAATGCAATAGTTTGATTGTGTGTAAGTTATTGATTTTAAGATGTTTAAATCAATTTTGATACGTTTTGATAACGAGGAACTCAAACGTTGAAGTGGCGTATTTACAGCAGGTTACACCCGGTTTGTTTTTGCAGCTGATACGCTTGATGAACAAGAAAAAAAGTGAAAATAATTTAAAAAATGACAAAGGAGGAGATCGGGGAGATGGTTAATACTTGTTTTATAATGATAAAAATGAGGTTTTCACGCTATGAGGGTCCTCTGCGAGCTTGGGTTAACGCACAAAACTAATAGCAAATGGCTATTGCCAATCGACTGATTAGCGTAGGTTGAACCCCCTCTGGGTTTCGTAAAAGTGGGGAAGGATATTTCTACAAACCTTTTCCCGCTCTGGGTGACTAATAAACAAACATTAATTGAGATGTACTGACAGGTGGTGCACCAGAGGTGCAAAAGGTTTGCAGCTTCCAGTTCCAGTGGTAATCCTTTGCCCAGAGGGGCAAAACAAGGAGCTTTGCTGAATAAATCATCGTCGGCCACAACGGCGTCGTGTTTATAGCAAATATGGAGTATGTTTTAGCGCGTAGGTGCCTTCTATCGATATTCAGAAAGTTTACCTCACATCACCAACACCGTCCAGCCTTGCTGATCATTCTTCTTTCGTGATTTTTTCTTTTCATGCAACACTTTTTTTATGCGGATGGCGTAAGTCCAGCAGGTGCTTTGGCGGATATCGAGCTTTTCGGAAAGCTGGTGCGATGATATCGTGCCGTTAGTACTGTAAATAAGATAGGTTAGATAAAAAGCCTTATTGATAGGGATGCGGCTGTTTTGAAATATGGTATTATGCAGCGCTGATTCTTCATAACTGCATTTGGTACAGCGGCGGCTGTGCGGCAACCTTCCGGCACAATATGTTGTATTTGAGCAGCGGGTACAAATAAAGCCGTCTTTCCATTTTAAAGCCGACAGGAATTTAAAACAGGTTTCCTGGTCGGGATACTTTGCGCTGAATTCTTCATAGCCCAACTCTGTAGATAACGCGCGTGATTCGGTAACCTTTTCAATGTTTGTTTTGAGCTGAACATTATCTTTTTCAAGCAAGACATTCATTCTTAATATTTCACCAGCCTGCTTTTCCAACTGCTGGTTGGCCCGTAACAATTCTCTGTTTTGGTTTTCGATGATCTGGCTTTGTTGCCTCACCTCGTTTGATTTTTCAACCAGTTCGTGTGTACGGATTTCAACCTGGCGCTCCAATTCCTCATTTATCGAATCCTTCAACTGGCTGTTCAATTGCATTTGCCGTATGGTTTCTTCATGGGCTGCATCCTTCTCTTTCCGCAGGATCCTTACCTGGTCGCCAATGGCAAATGATAACAGTACCATCTCAATAATAAAACAAAAGCTGAGGCTATAGTAACTTATAGGAGCTGGTAAAAAGTAAGTATAACCAAGAGCGGTAAGAGCTTTAACTATAAAGCCCACAAACAAAATGGAGTAGGCCAGCACAAAAAAGCGGGCCGGCTTGTAACCGTTTTTATAGATATACACACCGGTAGCAAAAGCCAGCGATAGCGGAATCACTTCAACAAACTTATATACAAACAGCGAATTGTTGAAGAAAAGGCAATACAGAAAATAGGTGGTGCGCAGCAATATCACACAATTGATTATCCTGTTTAATTGCGGAGCTTTTGTTTTAACCTGCAATAACTCCTTGCTGAATATCAGGGCACAAATACTGGTAAAATATAGGGCAGTGCCGTTCCCGTAATTATTTAAAGCCGGCGCTCCCGGCCATAAATATTGGAACGCGATACCATCGGCACTCATTTCGTAAAGGCCTACGCTTAAAATGTAAAATACGTAGTACAGGTATTGTTTCTTTTTAACCGCAAGGAACATGAGTAGGTTATGGAAACAAAAAATAAGGATCATGCCATAAAACAGGCCGTAGGTTAAGTATTCGTTAAGCGCATAATGAATAAAGTAATTAATGGTACGGTAAACTATAATAACATTTACCGCATTGTGCGATTTGATCCTGAAATAATAAGTATGATAACCAGGTTTGGTATCTCCGATCTGAAACTCAAAGTTTTTATGATGAAAAAGCCTGCTGTTGAAATTAAGGCTAGCGCCCGATTCACTTTTGATATAGTTACCTGCCGCATCAGGCATATAAGCCGTTACCTCATCGGTTGTTTGATCAAACAGCTCAATAATGCTGTTGTTGTTTACAGGTTCGCTAAAGTACATCCGCACGCGAAACCAGTAAGCAGAGTTTTTATAGTGATTGCTGGGATAGTATGAGCTGTTTTCGTTAAAAGAGGAGCTTATTTCCTGTATATCCCGGAAAGTTAGCTTGCCGGTGCTATCCTGCAGGTATTTTACCTCGTTAAGGGTAAACTTATGTTGCTGAACACTTTTATCAACCCGGAGTATATTTTGAGCACGAGAAGTAAGTGCCCATAGGCATATAAAAAAACAAATAAATACTTAGTCAATGCAGGTAAATGTTTAATCAAATGTTTTCAATAAGTAGTGTAGCTTGCAATAATTTAAAATGCATAATTATTGCATTCTCCCATTTTTTGGGATGACGGCCATACACAATAATGTTTATTAAGAACAGGTTTATAATATCCCAAATATAATTAATTGTTAATTATTTGTCGTTGCTGGTTGCTCTATTTTCTTTATGTTTTCTGACACGCTTTTGATGGATTGTAATTCACGATGTATCAAAATAGGATAAAATTTGCGAATGAAAGCCTGCTACATTTTGATACCTTTGGCAACAACCAGTTATTAATTACGGCGGATGTTTCAGCAATTAAAGGCCTTTTTGCTCATTTTTTTATATGCTATTCTTTAGCAGCCATAGCAAAAGGCCCTGGTTTCCCGGTTAGGTATTTAGGTATTGAAGATGGCCTTTCAAACAATGCGGTAACCTGTATTACGCAGGATAAATATGGCTTTATGTGGATGGGAACTTATGACGGCCTCAACCGGTATGACGGCTACACATTTAAAGTCTTCCGGAACATCTGGGGCGATAAAAACTCGCTCGTCAATAATCACATTAAATCCATTAATGCCAGCGGCGGGCGAATATACGTGGGAACCGAAAAAGGACTCATGTATTTTGATTATGCCGACTCACGCTTTCACGCGCTTTATTGTTATAATGAAAAGCATGAGCCCATTAAAATTGGGTTTAATATCAATGAGATAGTCTCCGACCGGTCGGGCAATATTTTCGCGACCAATGGTACATACGGCTTCCTAAAATTTGGGAAAACAGATACCATTGGCAAAGAGATCCTGTATGATGTCAAAAAACAACAGTTTAATACAATTGCTGCCCAGATGGATACGCAGGGCACTATCTGGATTCTGGTAAACGGGGTTGGGCTTGGCAGGTACGATGCAGCGGCTGAAAAGATAAAAATTGTATCCCAAGAACTGGCATATGCAGGTTGTATGACCATTGATGGAAAAGGTAAAATTATTGCAGGCGCAGGTAATGAATTATGGATGTATGATCCTGTCACCTTGAAAACTACGCGGCTGGAGAACGGGCTTAACAAAGTGACCAACAACAATATTTTCAGCCTCACCACAACTAGAAACGGCGATATCTGGGTTGCAACCAATGGGGGAGGGATTAAAGTTTGGAACCCGGAGACCAATACGCTCATCTATATCAATGCAGGCGAAACACCTAACAGCTTACGGAGCGATGCTGTTGATGCTGTTTATGAGGATGATGAATCCCGGATCTGGATAGCAACCTTACGGGGTGGCGTGAACATTATTGACCGTAAACCGGCCTCATTTCATGTGTTCGCGCATGATGCTTTTAATAAAAACAGTGTTATCAATAATTTTATCCTGTCGTTTTGCGAAGATAAGCAGCATAATGTATGGATTGGCACTGACGGCGGCGGGTTAAATTACTGGAACACGAAAACAAATACGTTTACTGCCTATGTACACCAAAATATTCCGGGATCTATCAGCAGTAATTTTGTTGTAAGTATTTTAAACGACTATACCAATAAGATTTGGGTGGCAACCTTTAATGGTGGCATTGATGCGTTTGATAATGCAACCGGCCGGTTTAAACATTATAGCTGTTATAACCCGGTAGATAAAAAAGAAGAACGGAATTTTTGGAAGCTTTATGAAGATTCGCAGCACCGTTTGTGGGCAGGCAGTACCTGGGGAGGGGCATTGTTTTTGTACAACCGAGCCAAAGATCAGTTTGAACTTTTTGATAACAGCCTGGTAAATCTCCACGCGCTTTTTGAAGATCACAGAGGTAATTTGTGGGCGGGAAATTATAGTCGTCTCATCAAAATAGATGTTCAGCATAAAAAACACCAGGTTTATTTTGTCGGCCAGGCCATCAGGGCTATCACCGAAGATAATAAACGCAATTTATGGATTGGTACCGAAGGCGGAGGGCTGCTTCAATATAATACCGACACCCATCAGTATAAAAGATATACCGAATCGGCAGGGTTACCGAGCAATACTGTACTGAATATATTGGTTGATAACAGCGGGAATTTATGGTGCAGTACTTATAACGGCCTTTCTAACTTTAATGTAACAACGGAAAAGATCACCAATTACAACGCATCTGATGGATTACAAAGTAACCAGTTTAATTACAACGCGGCCCTAAAACTGGCATCAGGCAAAATGTTGTTCGGCGGTATAAAAGGGTTTAATTTGTTCTCGCCTGATAGTATTGCTCCTTACGCGCACCAGCCCCGGCTCATGCTTTCTGATTTTAAAATAAACAATGTATCAATTGAACTCGATAGTGCCTATGGCCTAAAACTGCCGTTAAATGAATTAAAGAAAGTAACTATCCCGTTTAGCCAGGCTACGCTGAACATCAGTTACACAGCGCTTGAATATTCATTTCCCGAAAAGATCTCCTACGCCTATTACCTTGAGGGCTGGGACCATGGCTGGAACTATGTAGGCAAAATAAAGTCGGCCTATTTTTCGCGTCTCAATGAAGGCTCCTATACACTGAAAATCAGGGCTACCAATACGGAAGGGCAGTGGACAGCGCCACCCATTACCATTAAAATTATTGTTTTGCCACCATGGTACCGCACCTGGTGGGCCTATGTAATTTACCTGTCATTAATAGTTGCTATAGGTTACGCGTTTTACAGGTACAGATTAAACCAGGCCAGGCTCAGGTTTAAGGTAAAGCTGGCCAACCTGCAGGTGGAGAAAGAAAAGGAGCTCAACGAAAAGAAGCTGACTTTCTTTACCAATGTATCGCATGAGTTCAGGACTCCGTTAACGCTTATTATTAACCCTATAAAGGACCTCCTTAATCAAAGTAAAGGCAATACCGAAGAGTTGAGCACGATATACCGCAACGCACGCCGTTTGCTGGGGTTGGTTGATCATTTGCTCCTTTTCAGAAAAACCGAAAGTGAAAATGCGTCGCTTAAAGTGAGCAGGTTAAATTTTGTTACTTTATGTAATGAGGTTTATTCGTGCTTTATTCAGCAAGCCAAAATTAAACACCTTAATTATACCCTCGCAGGTGGAGCAGATGCCATTGAAGTATACTGCGACCTGGAAAAGATAGAAATAGCCTTATTTAACCTTATTTCAAACGCTATAAAATTTACTCCGGATAAGGGGATTATCCACGTTGTAATTGAACAGGACGATGTTTATGTATATTTTAAGGTAATTGATAATGGTATAGGCATAAATACCGAAGCGGGCGACAGGCTGTTTGATAAATTTTACCAGGCAAAGGATAAAAATTATTTCCGCAAGGGTTTTGGCATAGGCTTATACCTGGTTAAGGTTTTTATAGAAAGTCATAAAGGTAATATCCGCTACTCTAATAATCCCGATGGGGGGACAACTTTCGTGCTTGCGTTGCCAAAGGGCAAATCACATTTTTCGGAGGATGTTATTGCTGACGATGTTGTGCCAGATTACACTTACGTAAATGACCTTATTGGCGAAGATAACAAGGATGTTATGCCGGAAGATGAGGACTTGGCGGCATTGGAACTCTTCAGTTCGGCGCGGCATACGCTTATCGTGATTGATGATAATGATCAGATCCGTTCATACATCAAAAAATTTTTACGCCGGGCTATAACGTAATCGAGGCACAGGACGGTACTACTGGCCTCGAACTTATCAAGAAGCATATTCCCGACGTAATTATAAGCGATATTGTAATGGACGGCATTAGCGGACTTGACCTGTGCCGGATTGTTAAGGAAGATCAGGCTATAAACCATATCCCTGTTATCCTATTAACCGGGGACACTACGCCTGATATTATGCTTAGAAGTATAGATGAGGGAGCCATTGATTTTTTACGCAAACCATTTGATAAAGAATTGCTGATAGCCCGGGTAAAAAGTGTATTGCGCAATAAAACCGAGCTCCAAAACTATTTTTATAAGGAAGTTACCAAGAAAAGTACCGGCCGTAGCATCTCCCAGGAAAACAAAGACTTTCTGAATAACTGTATTTCGGTAATTGAGCATTATTTTACCGACGATAAGTTCGATGTATACGTGCTGGCTAAAGAGATCGGCATCAGCTATGCAACGTTATTTAAACGTCTTAAAAACATCACGGGGCAATCGGTCAATAACTTTATCCGGTTTGTGCGCCTGCGCAAAGCTGCCGAATTATTGATCCAAACCAATTGTAATGTCAACGAAGCCGCTTTCCAGGTTGGCTTTAGTGATGTGAAATATTTTCGCGAACAATTCTTCAAACAGTACGGCATCAACCCGTCTGATTTTATCAAAAAGCACCGCGCCAATTTTCAAATTTCGTATCGACTGAACGAGTTCGAAAAAAGCTCTTCCAAATAGCCCGCCTTTATTAGGATGATATTCCATCACTCTGAAAGCTTGCTGAAATAAAATAAAAGTGAATTTGACACTTATTTTCTCGTGTATTCTACAGAAATCATCAAAAAGGCGTGTTTTTGTATGTTTTGACCCCGGTAATTTATAGTTTTACCCCTCTCTCGTAATGCCAAATTACGCTTATTTCGTTCCAACCGACAGGCAATAATCAGTACCAATATTTTATTGCCGGCAATTCATAAACTAAAAATTAATGCAATGAAAGTTTCAAAAATGCGCAACCGGGCAGCTTTTGCCATGGTGTTAAACCAGCCTGGATAGGCTCAGTTACCGCCCAAAATTCCAAATTAAATGAACCCTATAAACCAAATTAAATTATGAAATATAGATTTACTCTCTTAAAAAGTTTTTCCGTATTGCTTTTAATGATGATGCTCACAGGCATTGCTCAGCTGGCAAGCGCGCAAACAAAAATTAATGTAAAAGGTGTTGTAAAAGATGCCACCGGCAATGTGTTGCCCGGTGCAACTGTAAACATCCAGGGCACAACCCAATCAACCACAACCGATGTTAATGGCGCTTTTAAAATGGAAGTTGCCGAAGGCTCAACGTTAAAGATCTCTTTTGTGAGCATGATAACCAAATTCATTGAGGTTACAAAAAATACCACCACACTAAATATCGTACTTGAAGATAGTAACAAGCAGCTTAATGAAGTTGTAGTAGTAGGTTACGGTACGCAAAAACGATCGGACGTTACCGGCTCTGTTACAACGGTGCCTAAGTCCCGCTTGTCGCAGTTGCCTGTTACAAACGTTTTGCAGGCCGTAGAGGGAGCGGTTGCCGGGGTAACTGTAACCACATCATCCTCAATTCCTGGTCGCCAGCCTTCAGTTACGGTTAGGGGGCAAAACTCTATCTCGGCTGCTTCTGGCCCTTTTGTGGTAGTTGATGGTATCCCGCTTACCAAAAGTGGAGGATCACTTAATGATATTAACCCCAACGATATTGCATCAATGGAGATCCTTAAAGATGCTTCCGCCGTTGCTATTTATGGTGCTAACGGCTCGCAGGGCGTTATCCTGATCACTACAAAACGTGGTACTACTGGTAAACCTGTAATTCGTTACAATGGATATGCCGGCTATGAAAATCTGGGGCATATACTTGAACCACGTGGTCCGGCCTCATTTACCCAGAAGTTCCTTGATTATGAGTCGCAAAACCACTTAACCCAGCAATTTCCCGAGCCGGTGTATAATAACTCTGAAAGGGCTAACTACGCTGCCGGCCGCACTATTGATTGGGTAAAAGAAGTTACCCAGCAAGGCTTTATGCAGGATCACAACCTGAGTGTAACAGGCGGTACCCCTGATGTTAAATACTTTTTATCAGGCGATTACCTAAAACAAAAAGGTGTGATAAAAGGCTATCAGTATAACCGTGCAAGCGTACGTTCAAACTTGGATGTAAACGTAACCAGCTATCTGAGTGTAGGCGCCAATTTGTATTTCGCCAATAATAATTATGATGGCGGCAGGGCAAACTTACTCAACGCTACAGCCATGAGCCCCTATGGTAACATATATAATGCTGATGGCACTTATGCCATTTACCCAATGGCCCCCGAACAGCTATATGTTAATCCTCTGCTTGGTTTAACTACCGACCAGATAAACCGAAGCGTGAATATAAGCGGCAACGGCTATGCCGAAGTAAAATTTGGCGGTGTACTCAAAGGTTTAAAATACCGCTTAAATGCCGGGTATACTTACCTGCCTACCCGTGTAGACGGCTATAGCGGCCGTTTGGCTAATACACCTTTAGGTTCGGCAACCGCGGTAAGTTCCGAAACAAATAGCTACACGCTGGATAATCTGTTGCTTTATACCCGCGATTTTGGTAAGCACCGGATCGATTTCACCGGCTTATACAGTGCTCAACAACGTAAATATTTCATTTCGGGAATAGCCGGTACTGGTTATATAAACGACGAGACTGTCATTTAACCAGATTGGTATTGGCGCAACAGTATCAGGTGCAAGTGTAAATGGCTTTTCAGGGAGCTATTCAGACAGATATGCGCTTAATTCGCAAATGGCCAGGTTGAATTATTCATATGACAGCAGATATCTGGTAACCCTGACCGTAAGGCGCGACGGTTCATCAGTATTTGGTGCCAATACTTCCAAATATGGCTGGTTCCCGGTTGCAGCCCTTGGTTGGAATGTAAGTAATGAAGATTTTCTCAAAAACTCCAAACTGATCAATAGCTTAAAGCTTAGGGCATCATATGGTAAAACAGGTAACGAGGCTGTAAGTGTTTACAGAACCATTACATCGGATGGTACGGTAAGGTTTCCTTTTAATGGGGTAAGCACCGTAGGCATACAAGCAAGCAACCTTGGTAATGGCAACCTGCACTGGGAGAGCACTAATCAGGCTAATATCGCGGCCGACTTTTCTGTGTTAAATAGCAGAATCAGCGGTACCGTGGAATATTATGATTCAAGAACAACCGGGCTATTGTTAAACCGTGCACTACCAACCATTACCGGTTACAACCAGGTTGTTGATAACATAGGTAAGGTAGCAAATAAAGGTATCGAGGTAACGCTAAATACCCGCAATATTGATGGCAAAGATTTTAGATGGGAAAGCACTATTGTGTTTGCAGCTAATAAAAATAGAGTTGTTGCCCTTTATGGCGATGGCAAAGATGATATTGGCAACAAATGGTTTATTGGCAAACCTATCAATGTAATATATGATTATAAAATGACCGGTGTTTGGCAAACAGGTGAAGATCCCTCCAAGCAGGATCCCGTTGCTAAGCCGGGGGATTTGAAATTTGCCGATATTAACGGCGATGGTAAAATTACTGCCGATGGTGACAGGGTAATATTGGGACAGCAGGACCCTAAATGGACGGGCGGTTTAACCAACACATTTCATTATAAGAATTTCAACCTAAGCATCTTTGTACAAACGGCACAGGGCATGTTAAAAAATAACGCCGATTTAAATTATGCCGACGAATCGGGCAGAAGAAATACGCCTGCCGCGGTTGGTTACTGGACACCAACTAATAATAGCAACGACTTTCAGTCATTAACTTATACCAACACGCGTGGTTATGGTTATCCGCGTAATGCCAGTTACACCCGTATTAAAGATGTGACTTTTAGTTACGTAGTTCCTCAAAGATTGCTTGATAAAGCAGGCATAAGCGGTTTAACCTTTTATTTAAGCGGTAGAAACCTGAAAACGTTTACAAACTGGATAGGATGGGACCCTGAGGCCAATTACTCAACCCGCGGATCGGGCGATTGGGTAAATAATTATCCACAAACCCGTACAATCATTTTAGGTGCTAATATTTCTTTAAAATAACTAACCCGTAAAAAGACATGAAAAACTATTCAGCAATATTACTCTTTGCAGGTGTGTTAACAGCATTCGCATCTTGCAAAAAATCATATCTCGACGAAAAACCATACTCGTCATATACTCCCCTTACTGTTACCGATTCATTGGGTATGGAGGCATCGGCAATAGGTTTATACAACCTTGAAACCGGTATCCTAACCTATTCAGGTGCGCAAGGCTGGCCAAGTGTTTGGCAGGTAGGTACCGATGTGGCGAACGCTACAGCCCAGCAGCAGGGGATAGAGGTGCCTTATTATAATTATAGTGCGCTGGCACCACAGGATGACGCCGCCAAATATATCTGGGGCAAATATTATGCGATGATCAATAACGCTAATATTATAATTGACAATGCTGAAAATCCATCAAATACAAAATTAGGATCTATAGGAAAAAAGCAAGTGGAAGCAGAGGCCAAGTTTTTCAGGGCCTATGCCTACAATAACCTGGTTACCTTATTTGGTAAAGTGCCGCTTACTGATCACGCTTTAACTGTTCCGAAGATAAACTTTACCCGTGCGTCTCTTGATGATTTAAACGCGCTTATTACCAGTGACCTTAACTATGCAGTTACTAACCTGGCCGACCTGAATGCCGGTACCGCGAAAACAAACGCTCAGGGTAAGCCGGTTGGCAGGGCTAACAAATATATGGCAATGCAGTTGTTAGCCGAAGCTTATCTGCGTATGGGTAAAAACGACCTTGCTGAGCAGCAAGCTCAAGCCATTATCAATAGTGGCAAATTTAGCCTGATCAAAGCCCGTTACGGCGTAAGGGCAGGTGGCGCAGGCGATTACTATTCAGATATGTTTGTATATGGCAATCAACGCCGTGCGCAAGGCAACGCCGAAGCTATCTGGGTGCTTGAGCAGGAAAATTCATCAGTTGTTGTAGGTGGAAATGTGGATAATGCTCAGCAACGCAGGGTGTGGGGCGCGGCATACTATCAGATTCCGGGAATGTTGCCTTGCGATTCCTTAGGTGGTCGTAGTATCGGGAGATTAAGATTAAGTAACTGGGTGCTTTATGGGCTGTATCCACAAGGGGACATTCGTAATTCACAATACAATATTAAAAGACAATACTATTACAATGATCCTAAGTACCCTGCGTTATTAGGAAAACCTGTACCATTTGCTGGCGCGGATACCTTATTCAGGATTTGCCCGAGTACAACTAAATGGGGCGCGTTTGATCCTAACGATACTTTTGGCTACGCCATGATCAAGGATTTTATCATGATGCGTTTAGGTGAAACTTACCTGCTACTCGCCGAAGCACAGTTTAAACAAGGTAAAACTGCTGATGCAGCCACTTCTATTAACCTGTTAAGGACGCGGGCCAATGCACCACAGGTAACGGCCGCGCAAATGACACTTGATTTTATACTTGATGAACGTGCCAGGGAATTGATCGGCGAGGAAAACCGCCGCCAAACCTTGATGCGTACAGGTACACTGGTTGACCGTGCCACGCGGCTTAATAGTAACGATGCCGTTCACCCAACAACCGGGCTCGCAGCTAAGAATCTGCTGCTACCTATCCCTCTGTCTGAAATTCAGTTGAATAAAGATGCGGTGCTGGAGCAAAACCCGGGTTATTAATTAAAACACAAATAAAAAGTAAGGGCAATATCCATTGCCCTTACTTTTACTTTTTTATGAAGCTATACCATTTAAGATCGCTGTTTTTTATATGTGTCCTGTTTGGGAGCACTATTGTTGTATCTGCTCAAACCGACAAGGTAACTACTACCACTATTGGTTTGGGCTGGGCTAATAACTCTGTCAATACAGTTGTTTTCCGCAAAAACTCATTAGTTACTTTTAAGGGTGAACAATACGCCGCTTATTATAACAACGACCAGGCTTTAGTGTTGGCTAAGAGAAAAAGCGGATCTGGTAACTGGCAGGTTGCTGCAACGCAATATAAAGCCGATGCTGCTGATGCCCATAAGGATATCAGTATCATGGTTGATGGTGCCGGCTATTTGCATGTTGCCTGGGGACACCATAATCAGACTTTAAACTATGCTAAAAGCATTAAGCCCGGAAGCCTAACTTTGTCGGCCCAACAAAGCATGACAGGGGTTGGCGAAAACAAGGTCAGCTATCCCGAATTTTATCGTTTACAAGATGGCGATCTGTTATTTGTTTACCGCGACGGAGGTTCGGGTAACGGAAACCTGGTCATGAACAGGTATAATATAACTACTCAAAAATGGGTTAACATACAGCAAAATCTTATTGACGGTGAGGGTAAACGCAATGCCTACTGGCAAATGTGCATCGATAAAAAAGGGACAATCCATATTTCATGGGTATGGCGCGAAACGCCAGACGTAGCAAGTAATCATGACATGTGCTATGCCCGATCAAACGACGGAGGTTTAACCTGGGAAAAATCGACTGGCGAAAAATATATGCTCCCGATTAATGCTGCTAATGCTGAGTACACATGCCGGATTCCACAGCACAGCGAGCTCATCAATCAAACATCCATGTTTGCCGATGACGGGGGCAACCCTTTTATCGCAACCTATTGGCGCGATAGCAGTTCAACTACACTACAGTATCATATTGTTTTTAAAACCAGCAGTAGTTGGCATTCGGCCAATCTTGGTTTTAGGAAAACAGCATTCGGTCTTGGCGGTACAGGTACCAAACTGATCCCGATATCGCGCCCGCAAATTATAGCCTGGAATAAAAGCGGAAAACAATCAGTAGCGATTATTTTCAGAGATACCGAACGTGGGGATAAAGTTTCTGTGGCTGTAAATAACGATCTGCAAAGTGCGAACTGGCAGGTTAGTGATTTAACTGCCATGCCTGTAGGGGAGTGGGAGCCCACCTATGATACCGAACTATGGAAAGATAAAGAGGTTCTTAACCTGTTTGTACAAAAAGTAACGCAGGTAGATGGTGAGGGTAAGGCCAACGTGGCGCCTACGAAAGTACAGGTGTTGCAATGGAAACCTTGAAATAGAAAGTCTTAAACCCTGATTCAGAAGTTCTAAGTCTTTAGAAAAACTTAAGACTTTCGACTTGAGACTTACAACATGGAACTTGAACCAAAGTATAATAAACAAATAACAGCCCGGATGAAGAAACTCATATTTTATTTTCTATTGATAAGTGCTCCGTTTTGTGCATCGGCCCAAAGCAAAAAGAATACCGCACAAGTATCCGACAGGAAACTGTGGTTAAGCTACATGGATAAGGTAGCCCGGCCAGTGATCAGCAACCTTGCAGCCGATCAGCTTAAGGAAAAAATGCCAATGGAACTATCTGACAGAGTAGATAATAAGGAAAGTCGTGCTAAGGTGGGATACCTGGAAGCTTTTGGCCGCACATTGTGTGGTATAGCGCCGTGGTTACAATTAGAGGGAGGTGATCCCGCCGAAGTAAAACTTCGTGAGCAATACCGGGCATGGTCTTTAAAGGCTATCGCTAACGCTGTTAATCCGCAGGCTAAAGACTATATGCAATGGAGCGGTGGCCAGCCATTGGTTGATGCCTCGTTTGTTGCTTTTGCCTTGGTACGGAGCCCATGGTTATGGGAGCACCTTGATGATGCTACCAAAAAACAAGTGGTTGAAGTAATGAAAACTACCCGGGCAACTGTTCCGGTTTACTCCAACTGGATTTTGTTTTCGGGGATAATAGAGGCATTCTTTTGCAAATATGACCTGGGCTACGATCCGGTAAGGGTTGAATTTGGTATCCGCGAATTTACAGAACATTGGTATGTTGGCGACGGTATGTATTCGGACGGGATGAGCTTTCATCTCGATTATTATAATAGCATCGTGATCCATCCCAATCTGAGTACCATATTGGAAGAGGTAGATGCTAAAAAGAAAACTTATGTGCGTGAGGAACAACGTGAGCTGGCTGTTGG
Organism: Mucilaginibacter sp. P19; assembly: GCF_050632265.1. Lineage (NCBI taxonomy): Bacteria > Pseudomonadati > Bacteroidota > Sphingobacteriia > Sphingobacteriales > Sphingobacteriaceae > Mucilaginibacter > Mucilaginibacter sp. P19. Next base: position 4,361,876 of record NZ_CP192586.1, on the reverse strand, counting down.
CCAACGTTATGCCGAAGTGCTTGAGCGCCTTATTAATGCTGATGGAAGTTACCCCGCTATAGGACGGTCGATAGTTTATCGCGGCGGCGCATTTCATCATTTAGCAAATATCGCCTACAAAAAACAACTGCCTGCAAGCCTGAAACCGGCACAGGTAAGATGCGCGCTAACAGCTATGATCAAAAAAACGCTTGGCGCGCCGCAAACTTTTACTGCCGATGGCTGGCTTAATATGGGTTTATATGGCAAGCAGCCCAGCCTGGCCGATTTTTATATTACAACAGGCAGCCTGTATTTCTGCGCCACCGCTTTTGTACCATTAGGTCTGCCCGAAGCCGATCCGTTTTGGGCTGATGCGGAAGAACCCTGGACCGCAGTTAAAATTTGGAGCGGCCAAGATGCACCTGCAGATCATGCACTTGATATCAGAAAATAATACAACATCTTTATATGAAATACTATCGTTTTTTATTGCCGGCCTTTTTGCTGCTAAGTATCATCGGTCGTGCGCAAACCAAATTAACCAGTTTTAGTCCGGGCGCAATCTGGCCAGATGATAAAGGGGTGCACATCAATGCCCACGGGGGAGGCATTCTGTATAATAATGGGGTTTATTATTGGTTTGGCGAACACAAAATTGCCGGCGATGCAGGTAACCGGGCAATGGTTGGAGTTCATTGCTATTCGTCAAAAGACTTATACAACTGGAAGGATGAGGGGATCTCGCTGAGTGTTTCGCCAGATACCACAAATGATATAGCAAAAGGCTGCATCCTGGAAAGGCCCAAAGTTGTTTATAACAAAAAGACAAAGAAATATGTAATGTGGTTTCACCTGGAACTATTAGGCAAAGGCTACAGCGCTGCCCGCGCCGGGGTTGCTGTAAGCGATAAGGTGACCGGCCCGTACAAGTTTATTAAAAGCTATCGCCCTAACCCAGGGCAGATGCCGTTTTATCCGGCACTTACACCCGAAGGTGATAAAATAAACTGTGTTAATCCGGCTCACGAAACCGATAAGTTTTTTTGCCGCGATTTGCCCGGCGGCCAGATGGCCCGCGATATGACTGTTTTTGTTGATGACGACGGCAAAGCCTACCACGTTTTTTCATCCGAAGAAAACTACACCCTTGATTTGGCCGAACTAACTCCCGATTATACAGGGCATACAGGTAAGTTTATCCGTATCTATATAGGCCATCAAACCGAAGCTCCTGCATTATTTAAACGTAACGGAATTTATTACATGATAGGCTCGGGTTGTACAGGTTGGGCACCCAACGCCGCCCGTTGGTTCAGTGCAAAATCAATTTGGGGGCCTTGGACTTACCACGGTAACCCTTGCCAGGGACAGGATAGCAAAATAACTTACGGCGGTCAAAGTACGCATGTATTGCCTGTGGCCGGTAAAAAAGATGCCTTCATATTTATAGCCGATAAATGGGCTCCAAAAGACGCCATTGATGGCCGTTACCTGTGGTTGCCCATCAGCTTTAAAGGTGATGATATCGAAATAAGCTGGGTAGATAACTGGAACCTTGACATATTTAAGAAATAATATGCGAAACTTCATAAGCTTATGCTGCCTGCTGTTCGTTACCGGTACGGCGACCGCTCAAGACAGTCTCATTACCAATATCCAAAGCCGTAAAGCACTTGATCTGAACGGCAAATGGCAATACATTGTTGATCCGTACGAAACCGGGTTTTATGATTATCGGTATAAGGAGCTCAACGAAAAAAATGGCGATGCCTATTGGAACAGCGGCATCCCGGCTAATAAAACTGAGAAAAAGGAGCACGGCTATATCGATAAATATAGCATTGATGTACCCGGCGACTGGAACCATCAAAAGCCGGAATTTACTTATTACGAGGGTACTATCTGGTATAAAAAATCGTTCGACTACGTTAAACCGGCCAATGGCGGCAGGCAGTACCTTTATTTTGGTGCGGTAAATTATAGGGCCGATGTATACCTGAACGGTAAAAAGCTGGGCATGCACAAAGGTGGCTTTACGCCGTTTAATTTTGAAATTCCTGCCGGGCTGCTTAAGGAAAAGGATAACCTGTTGGTGGTTAAGGTTGATAATAAGCGCTATGCAGACGAGGTGCCAACCCTTAACACCGATTGGTGGAACTACGGAGGTATCACCCGCGATGTAAAACTGGTTGAAGTACCGGCAACTTATATCCGCGATTTTGTAATCCAGCTTAAAAAGCCTGTTAATGGTGCGGCTCCCGCAAAACAACCGGAGATAAGCGGATGGGTTAAACTGAGCGATACTCCGCCAACTGGTCAAAATATCACCGTACAAATACCCGAGCTCAAGTTTAGTAAGCAGTTTGCTGCCACAGGCAAACTTACGCAGGTTAGCTTTAAATTGCCAAAGGTGCAGCTATGGTCGCCCGAAACACCTAAGCTGTATAAAGTTATCATAAGGTCCGGTGCCGATAAAACAGAAGATAAGATAGGGTTCCGCACCATCGAGGCGTATGGCCCGAAGCTATTGTTAAACGGTAAGCCTGTGTTTTTACGGGGGATCTGTATCCATGGCGAAATACCGCAGGACGTGAGAAGGGCTTACACCCAGCAGGATGCTGAACAATTGTTAACCCAGGCGCATGAACTTGGCTGCAATATGGTTAGGCTGGCACATTATCCTCATGACGAAAAGATAACCCGCCTGGCCGATTCGCTGGGGATTATGGTTTGGTCGGAGATCCCGGTTTACTGGACGATTGATTTTGGCAATGCTGCTGTACTTGAAAAGGCAAAAGCCCAGCTTAATGAAATGATCACCCGCGACCATAACCGCGCCAGTATCATTATCTGGTCGGTTGGGAACGAAACACCGGTGAGCCCGACACGTACGAATTTTATGCATGATCTGATTATCAGGGCCAAACAACTGGATGATACGCGCCTGGTTTCGGCGGCGCTTGAGGTAAATTATGGTTCGGGTAAAGATTTGAATGTGGTGGATGATCCGCTGGGTGAGTTTGTTGACCTCGTTGCTTTTAACGAATACCTTGGCTGGTATGGCGGCATGCCCGATAAATGCCGTTCTACAAACTGGAGCACGCCATACAATAAACCTTTATTTATCAGCGAAACCGGGGCCGAAGCTAAAACCGGTTTTCATGCCGATTCATTGACCCGCTTTAGCGAGGAGTACCAGGAGTGGTATTTTAAGGAGCAGGTAGCTATGTTTAAGCGGATGCCTGCAAATTTCGTGGGCCTGTCACCATGGGTAATGGCCGATTTCCGGTCGCCCAAACGGAATAACCCACTGTACCAGGAAGGCTGGAACCGCAAGGGTCTTTATGATGATAAAGGCAACAAAAAGAAAGCTTTTTATATTCTTCAAAACTATTACAAACAAAAAAGCGCAGAAGCGCTGAACAGATAGCGCATCACAATGAAAAAAATTACAATATCTTTTTTAACATTATTTTTATGCTTCAGCATAGCGGGCTTTTGCCAGGTACCCAAACATACCTTTGCGCTGGGCGATGAGGCTTTCCTGCTTGACGGGAAACCTTTCCAGATGATCTCGGGCGAAATGCATTATCCCCGCGTACCGCGCGAAGCCTGGCGCGCCCGCATGAAAATGGCTAAGGCAATGGGCTTAAATACCATTGGCACCTATGTTTTCTGGAACCTGCACGAGCCGCAAAAAGGCAAGTTTGATTTTAGCGGTAATAACGATGTGGCCGAGTTTGTTCGTATTGCTCAGCAGGAAGGCCTGTGGGTGATCCTTCGCCCAAGCCCGTATGTTTGTGCCGAATGGGAGTTTGGAGGATATCCTTACTGGTTGCAGAACGAAAAAGGCCTTGAGGTGCGTAGTAAAGAAGCCCAATACCTTAAAGAGTATGAAAGCTATATCAAAGAGGTAGGCAGGCAATTGGCCCCGCTACAGATAAACCATGGCGGTAATATCCTGATGGTACAAATTGAAAATGAATACGGCTCATATGGCAGCGATAAAGAGTATCTGGGGATTAATCAAAAACTATTTAAAGAAGCCGGTTTTGATGGATTGCTGTACACCTGCGACCCTGCCCCCGATTTGGTAGCTGGTCATTTGCCGGGATTACTTCCTGCTGTTAACGGTCTTGATAATCCTGCAAAGGTTAAAAAGATCATTAATGAAAATCACGATGGTAAGGGCCCGTATTATATTGCCGAGTGGTATCCGGCCTGGTTTGATTGGTGGGGAACTGCCCATCACACTATCCCTGCCGAACGTTATGCCGGTAGGCTTGATTCCGTACTGGCAGCAGGGATTTCTATCAACATGTACATGTTTCATGGCGGTACTACCCGTGCGTTCATGAATGGTGCTAATTTTAAAGATACCTCGCCTTATGAACCGCAAACGAGCAGCTATGATTATGATGCACCCTTAGATGAGGCAGGTAATGCTACCCCGAAATTTATACAGTTCAGGCAGGTGATCCGTAAGCATTTGCCTGCCGGTATGCAATTGCCGGATGTGCCGGCAGCCAAACCGGTAATCACAATTCCTGCTGTTAAACTAACACAATCGGTAAGTTTATTAAATACTCTGCCAGCTGTTAAAGAAAATCTAAGTCCGCTTACGTTTGAAGACCTGCACCAGGACTATGGCTTTGTGTTGTACCGAACTGTTTTAAACGAAAGCAAAAGCGGACAGCTCAAACTAAAAGAGCTTAGGGACTATGCGGTGATTATGATTAACGGTAAAAAAGTGGGCACGCTCGACCGTAGGCTTAATCAGGATAGCCTGTATCTAAAACTTCCGGCAGGTAAAGTAACGCTTGATATTTTGGTGGAAAACCTTGGCCGCGTCAACTTTGGTAAGTATCTTTTGCAAAATAAAAAAGGGATCACTCAACAGGTGCTTTTAAACGGAACAGAAGTGCAGCATTGGAAAATGTATTCGCTGCCGTTTCATGATCTAAGCACCGTGAAATTCTCCGCTGCAAAGCAAAATGTAGAATCGCCGGTTATCAGGAAAGGTGGATTTACGCTGGATAAAGTGGGTGACACTTACCTTGATATGAGCAACTGGGGAAAAGGTGTGGTATGGGTAAATGGCCACAACCTTGGCCGGTACTGGGGCATTGGTCCGCAGCAAACCTTATACCTGCCGGTTGAGTGGTTGAAAAAAGGATATAATGATGTTGAGGTGCTTGAGCTGTTAAAACCTGAGCAAGATCAGTTATCCGGCGTCGATAAACCGATATTGGATGTGGTAAAATCTTAAATAAGCTTAAAGCCGAAAGCTTAAGGCTCAAAGCCTTTTTATGTGTATCGGAGAAATAAACTAATAAAAGCTTTGAGCTTTTCGCTTTAAGCCTTAAGCTCTTTTAATAATATAAATACTATTTACAATGGCAAGAGTAGCATTTAAAATGAAGCTTCATGAAGGGCAAACCGCCGAGTACAAGGCGAGGCATGATGCCATTTGGCCCGAATTGAGCAGTTTGCTTAAAGATGTGGGGATCAGTAATTATTCTATTTTTTTAGATGAGGACACGCACTGGCTTTTTGGCGTAATGGATGTTGAAGATCAGGAAGCCCTTGATCATTTGCCTGATAGCCCTATTATGAAAAAATGGTGGTTATACATGGCCGATATCATGGATACTAATGCCGATCATTCGCCGGTGAGTGTGCCTTTGAAAGAGGTGTTCTTTTTGCCATAGATAGGAATATTGCTATTATTAAAATGGTTGTCATAAAGTGCGTGCTGCGGTAGGCGCCTTTGTGGTGCCCATTTTTGTTTTGTACGGATAGTATATGCCTGGCTTTCACCTTGCTGTATATGTTGTATCTTAATTAAAACAATTATTTTTACGGATATAGTTAGTTTCATACCATGGTTGAGATATTTCAGAATATCCGTAAAATATACAGGTTCAGCGCACCTTGCGAAGAGCTGGCTAACTATATCGAATTTTATTCACAATCAGTTTTAGATTTATCTGCACAGTACGTAAAAAATGAATTTTCATCGGTGAAAATGTTCCCCAGTTGGACACCTACTTTTTATATCAACCTTGGTTCGCCTTATTATATTGATTTGAAGGATACCCGGTATCATGTAAGGGAGCAGCAAGATGTTTTAATATTGAGAAATGAGGACGTTACCAGGCATAAACTACCTGCCGATAATATATTCACGGTTAAATTTAATCCGGGCGGTTTAGAAGCCGTTTCAGGTCTAAATCAAGTCCCGGTTATTGACAAGATCATTAACCTTAATCAAATTTTGCCCTGGGAATTACTTCAAAAAGTAAAACGGCCTGTAAGTTTCGAGGAGCGTGTAATCATTGTTGAATCATTTTTGTTAGAGAAGCTCATTAAACAGGTAAGCCAGGATCATTATGTTAAAATTGTTAACGACAGCATTGGCGAATATCAGGCTACTGGCATGCAGTTGAATACATCAAAAGTTGCTGAGAAGCTGTTCATTACTTCTAAAACTATCAATCGGTATTTCAACAGGGTGATTGGCACTCCGCCTAAAAATTATTTCTCAATTGTGCGGGGCAGAAATGCATTAACAGCATTTGTAAATAACAGAGAAAGCTTTGTTCCGATAGATTATGGATATTATGATTTGAGCCATTTTTATAAGGACGTTATGAACCTTACCGGTCAAAGGATAACCAAGCATCAATTTTAATTTGTCCGTTTTTTACTTTTAACGGGTAAGGCAGATCGCTTTCTTTGTAAGCTAAACAACGGTCATGAAAACATTCCTTATCATATTATTTGGCGCTACTTTTCTTATTCAAAAAGCTTATAGCCAGAAATACAAACCGGTATTAGAGCCTTACCCCGGGTTGGTTAAGGCAGACCCAAGGCTTGTTTTAAAGACCGGTTACCTTGTTGTACCGGAAAATAGAAGTAAACCGGCAGGGCGCAAAGTGAAGATCCCGTTTTTATTTGTACGCAGGCCGGATCAGGATGCACGCAAAAAGATCTCACTTTACACTACAGGGGGACCGGGTTATAGCACTACACGTAATATCGATAGCATAGGTTATGACTCCGGCTGGTTGGCCTACGGTGGCTTTATTGCTTTTGACCAACGCGGGACAAAGCGGGCGCAGCCATGCCTGGATTGTATGGAAGTAGCAGCGGCCATCAAACGCAGTTACAGGGAAGGGAAAAATAAAGATAGCCTCGTATCTCAGGCCGTTACCCAATGCCGAAACCGGTTTACAAAACAGGGTGTCGACCTATCAGCCTATAATACTATTGAAAGCGCAGAGGATATAAATGATTTAAGGTTAGCCTTAAATATTGATTCGCTTAACCTGGTTGGTATATCCTACAGTGGCGGCCTGATGCTTACCATGGCGCGAAACCATCCTGAGGGCGTTCGGGCGTTGCTTTTGAATTCACCGCTCCCCGGTTACGTAAATTTTGAGGAGCACGCTTTATTTAATATCAATGAAGCGCTTGAGCAGGTATTTCATAATTGCAAAACGGATTCCTCTGCCACGAAATATAAAAATTTAAGAACGAAGTTCCATCAATACTTCAGCGCTATTACCGGGAAGAAGTATACCATAGCTTATCAGGAAAAAGGAAGCAAGCAAGCTAATAATCTCACTTATACAAAAAACGAACTACTCGATGCAATAATAGGCCGGATGAACTCCCGGCAGGTTAGCACGGTGCCTGCGGTAATGATTGATTTAATTGAAGGCCGTCATGATAAATATGTACAGGAGGAGTTTGATGGCTATTTCGCGGGTAATTCAAGCGTATCACTGGGTATGAGGTATTCTGTTTATTGTTCAGAACAAATTTCATACGATGATCCTACATTGGAAGCACAACAACATTTGGTATTACCGTGGTTGGCCGGGTATCCGTTTAATGATGTAAATCATGCCATATGCAATTGTTGGAAGGTGAAGGCTGAACCTGCTATAGCAAAGCAGCCTGTTTATTCCACAGTACCGGCATTAATTTCGGCAGGTGACGTCGACCCTGATTGCAGGCCATTTTATAATAGATTAATTAAGCGTTATATGCCTAATAGCCAATTATTGATTATCCATAATAGAGGGCACGCCCCCGGTTTCAGTGTAGATGGAACTGATTATGTGAAACTTTTTTTGAAAACCCTTATAGAAAACTTACATCTCAATCAAAAAACCTGATCATAGAATAGCTTAATAGCTATTGTCAGGTTTTTCGGTAATAAAGGTTTTGTCGTCTGTTAACATTATGCTAACATAGCAGCCTTACATTTGAGCCAAAACAACTCTTTGGCATGTATCCTGCACTTACTGATGAAGCGTTGATGGGGCTTATCCAGCAAAGCAACCCCGTTGCCCTTGAAACTCTTTTTAACCGTTACTACAAAACCTTATGTCAATTGTGCACGGTGTACACTAAAGATTATACCGTTGCCGAAGAGATCACTGCTAATCTTTTTATTAAACTTTGGGATAACCGCGATACAGCCATCCTTAATGTAAAAAGTTACCTGTTTGTTGCTGCCAAAAACCTCTCTTTGAATCATATCCAAAAAAGAAGGATCCGGTACATTCCATCGAAGATATCGACCTGCAGGGACATGTATTAAAAGACAGGGACAACCCATTCAAAATCCTTTCGGGTCGCGAATCGTACGATAAAATACTAAACCTTATTGATACGTTACCAACCAGTCAGAGGCAGGTGCTGCTCATGAGCCGTATCGATAATCTCGACAAAAACGAGATAGCCAAAGTGCTGGGGATCTCTGTGCGTACGGTTGAAACTACACTTTACCAGTCTATCAAAAAACTTCGTCAGCTGTTAAAAGGGCAGCACAATTTCACTTCCGAGGGTTAATAATTTCTTAATGTAAACTTAACTTTTTTCGCTACGTATCGGCTACGTAAAATCAGTCTTTATTGCAGAGACAGATTTAATGGAAGATAATAGTTACCGCTTAATAGTTGAATATTTTGAAAAAACCATCAGCGATGATGGCTTAACACAGTTACAGGAGTGGATTGAGGAGAACCCCGAAAACCTTGCCCAGTTTAGTGAAACCATCCAGATCCTGGAAGCATCCAAAACATACTTTAAACAACCGGAAAATGCCGAGAGCGCCTGGGCAAAAATCAATGCACATATAATCCAACCTCAAATACCTGTAACTAAACGCACTACTAAATTCAATTGGATAGCTTATGCTGCCGCCTGTTTGCTTATTTGTACTACCGGTTGGTTTGGATATATGTATTTCAAACAGTCGCCGGTTTTGGTTTACGAAGAGATCAGCAATGTTGATGGCAAGCATTCAAAAATAATGCTGCCCGATAGTTCGACAGTTTATCTGGGTGGTGGCAGCAAACTCAGATACGCCAAAAACTTTAGTGGCGAGAAACGTGATGTAACGCTTAACGGCGAAGCTTTTTTTGATGTGGTTCATCAAGCTAAGCCTTTTGTAGTTAAAAGCGGCGATATCACCACTGTTGTATTGGGTACTTCATTTAATATTAAAGCCTACCTGGCCGATCATAAAGTAGCTGTAACCGTGCAAAGCGGTAAAGTAGGGGTAATGGCCAATGTGCAGGGAAAACCTCAAATGGTTAAATACCTGGTAAAGAACGAAGCGATCAGCATCAATACCCAAAACGGTATCTACACTTTTAACAACACTGATGCATCATCAGTAAGCTCGTGGATCAATAACGAATTTGTTTTCTATAATACAACTTACAGTGAGATAGCCGCTTCGCTTGAGCATCATTACGGCGTTAAGATCAGGTTTACAGAACAGGATTTGGGCAATGTAAGGCTTACAGCCAAATTAAGAGGTATGACATTGACAGATGCCATGGAAACCCTTAGCGCGCTATCAGGATTAGGCTATACGCAAAAAGGTAGTCAGCTTTTTATTTCAAACAATAATCAAAAAGGAGGAAGTATAATGAAATAGTATTACCCGGCTATTGGTAAAAGCCTGGACGTTGCTGGTAACAACCCCAGGCTTCAGAATTTTGACAATTTAAACTCACGGTTAGACAAGTATAAATTAAAGTAAATATATGAAAAAGTTATGGTTATTAACCATGCTGTTCTTTTTACAATTGCCTTTTGGCGGCATAAACGCTAAGGCTCAAACAGTAATAAACAAAAGGATCACGTTTGGTGCCGAGGGCACCATGCTCAAGGATGCCTTTCAGCAAATTGAAAAATCAAGCGATATCTCTATCAGTTATAATAATAGCCTGCTTGATGATAAACGCAAAGTACACATAACAAAAGCAGAGCGCTCATTAGGAGAAACTCTTGACCTGCTTTTAAAAGGAACTACCTGCACTTACAGAGCAGCAGGCGAACGTAATATCCTCATCATTGCAAAAACACAGGATAGGGGTAGCATTAAAGGGAAAGTGGTTGATGAAAAATCAGAACCACTTCCAGGTGCTACAGTGAAAGTTCCGGGAACAGGGGTCACTGCTATCAGTGGCGTTGATGGTTCATATACATTAAATATTGTGCCGGGTACTTACACGGTTGAGGCAAGCTTTATCTCTTACGAAACAAAAAGGATTCAGAACGTAAGTGTTAGCTCAAATACAAACACTGTTTTAAATATCACACTTAGTCCCGCCGATAATAAACTTAACGAGGTTGTGGTAACAGCACTCGGTATCAAAAGGGAAGATAAAAGTTTGGGTTATTCCGCCCCGGTTATTAAAGGCGATCAGCTAACCAGCGCTCTTTCTGGTAACTGGACTGATGCGTTATCGGGCAAGGTGGCAGGTTTAAACCTCATCCGTTCAAACAGTGGACCGGCAGGATCAAACAAAATTATCCTGCGTGGCGAAAACAACCTCACCGGCGATAATGAAGCCCTGATAGTAGTTGACGGTGTTGTAATTAACCAGGGTAGCGGCAGACGTACAAGCAACTCCGGCGAATCGGCTTATGGTACCAGCAGCGATAACATGCCTGCCGATTATGGCAGCAACCTGAACGACATCAACCCAGAGGACATTGAAACGGTAACGGTATTGAAAGGCCCGGGCGCGGCGGCGCTTTATGGCCAGCGCGGTGCTAACGGTGCTATTATCATTACCACAAAATCGGGTAAGAAACATAGCGGTTTGGGTATTACCTTTAACTCGAATGCGAGCCTTGAAAGCGTAAACCGCTGGCCCGATCTGCAATATGAATACGGACAAGGTACGGCAGGCTCCCGTTATTATTCATATGGTGCCGGTCCAGATGGTGCAAGCACAAGCGCAACAAGTTCGGCTTACGGACCTAAATTTGATGGCCAGCTTTTTTATCAGCTTGATCCCGTTACACAAAAGCAAAGTACAACGCGTACGCCATGGGTGCCATACAAAAACCAGATCCGCGATTTTTTTGATGTTGGCCAAACTTTCACCAATTCGGTAAGTGTTGATGGTGGCAGCGATAAAACAACGGCTCGTTTTTCGGCAACCAATGTTACCAATCACTGGATAACGCCAAACACAGGTTATACCCGTAACAGCATCGCTTTATCGGTAAATTCAAAGATCAATGATAAGTTGACCATCAACGCAAAAGTAAACTACAACAACAGAAACAGTGATAATTTACCGGGGGCGGGCTATGGTAACCAATCGCTGATGTACTGGTTTATTTTCTGGCAACCCAATGCCAATTTAAACTGGTTGAAGAACTACTGGAAAAACGGCCAGGATGGTAAAGCGATCTTTTATCCTTTCAGCTCGTTTCCTGAAAACCCTTATGCCGTTTCTTACGAGTTTATCAATAAATCAAACCGCAACTCGGTTACCGGGAACGTTGAAGCGCTTTACAATGTAACAAAAGAGTTTAGCGTACAGGTTCGTGCTACTTTAGATATGGGCTATGAGCAGCGCGCACAACAACGTCCGTATGATGCCGGTACCAAATATCCAAAAGGTTCCTATCGTACGCAAAACATCTATTCGGAAGAGCAGGGTGCCGATTTCCTGTTGAAATATAACAAGAAAATAACACACGATGTTAACATTACCGCTACAGCAGGTGGCAGTATGCTCCGCAACAATTATAATCGCGATGAAGTGCGCGCCGACTCGTTAGTATATCCGGGCGTGTATTCAATGGCCAATAATGCAGGGCCCCTGGTTACCCAGCCATATAAATCAAAATACGCTATCAACAGCTTCTACGGCTTATTGTCTACATCATTTAAAGATTACCTGTATGTGGATTTAACAGCCCGTCAGGACTGGATCAGTACGTTGGCTACTGCTAACCGCACCGATCAGGTTGGGTTCTTTTATCCATCGGCAAGTATGAGCTTTTTGCCATCAGAAGCATTCAAGCTGTTTAAATTCATCGACTATGCAAAATTGAGGGCATCGCTTGCAGGGGTTGGTAGCGGTACAACAAACCCTTATCAAACTTCATTTAACTATGTATCAGCGGGCAGTACCTATGCAGGTGGTTTGCAAAATCCGCGTACGCTATCAAACCCCGATTTGAAACCACTACGCACCACAACTCTTGAAGTTGGTGCCGAAGCAAGGATGTTCAATAATCGTTTGGGCTTTGACATTGCTTTATACACAGGTAACACCAAAAACCAGATCCTTAGTCGTACTGTCGATCAATCGTCGGGTTATAACCAGGCAGTTATCAACGTAGGTAAGGTAAGCAACAAGGGTATCGAAATTTCATTGAACGGTACGCCTGTGCGCAAAGCCAACGTGTTTAGCTGGAATGTTACTGCAACCTTCAGCGCCAATAAAAATACCATTGAACAGCTTGCCGATAGTGCCGTAGTGCTGCGTAACGGCCCAACAGGCGGTGGGCAGATTGTTGCTCGTGTAGGCGGCAGCATGGGCGATATGTATGGCCGCGGTTACTTACGCTCGCCCGACGGGCAAATCGTTTATGACCCATCTACAGGTTTCGCTAAACTATCAGATAACCTGGTTTATTTGGGCAACACCATTCCAAAATGGAAAGCAAGCATGGGGCACGATTTCAGATATAAGCAATTTAACCTGCACCTGTTATTTGATGCCCAGGTTGGCGGTGTGTCATACTCGCTATCAAACTATAAACTGGCCGAACAGGGTAAAACAACACTTACCTTACCGGGCAGGTATAACGGTATCATAGGTAAAGGTGTTATTCAAAATCCTGACGGAAGCTACCGGCCGAATGATGTCATTGCAACAGATGTTGACGGTTACTATCGTTCACACTATGGTATTGATAATGCCGAAGGCAATACGTTTTCAACCAACTTCCTGAAATTCCGCGAGGCAAGGTTTGACTATTCATTGAGCCCGCGTTTGGTTAAACGCCTTGGATTAACACGAGCTACAGTGGGTGTATACGGACGCGACCTGTACATCTGGACAAAGTGGCCAATCTTCGATCCTGAATTTGGTACCCTTTCGGGCAGCGATATAGTGCAGGGATTTGAGATTGCACAGTTTCCATCAACCCGCACATTTGGTTTTAACATAGTTATTGGCATTTAATAATTAACAATATGAAAAGGAACGGATATATACTTATATCGATGATGATGTTGTTCGTTAGCATAATGTCGTCATGTAAAAAGGATTTTATTGAACTTAATACCGATCCCAACGGCACGCCAAACGCCCTGCCGCAGCAATTGCTGGCTCCGGCGTTGGTAAATACATTGGGGACTAATATGCTTCGCGCTCGTAATTTTAATAACGAGCTGATGCAGGTTACCGTTGATCCCGGCGATTCGGAAGGCAAAGTATTCAGGTATGATATCAAACGCACCTGGGCCGATGCTACCTGGAATGCCTGGTATACCCAGTTAACCAACTTTAAAGATATTTATAACATAGCCAGTAAGGAAGTTACCTACAACAAAACGTATATGGGCATTTCACTTATTTGTCAGGCATGGTTATATTCCTTGTTGACAGATACTTATGGCGATGTGCCTTACTTTGATTCGAACAAAGGCAAGGAAGGGAACTTTACGCCTAAGTTTGATAAGCAGAAAGATATTTACCTGGATATTTTCAAAAACCTGGAAGCAGCAGATACCCTGCTCAATGCGTCGGCAAACGTAGTTGCCGGCAGTGATCCGGTATTTAGCGGCAATGCTTTAAAATGGCGCAAGTTTGGTAACACGCTTTATTTAAGGTTGTTGTTAAGGGTATCTGGCAAAGCCGATGTTTCGGCTGATGTGATAGCTAAGATCAAGCAAATTGTTGATACCAATCCCGATGTTTACCCCATTATGGGCAGCAATGATGATTCGGCAGTTTTGCGGTGGACCGGCTCCGGTGCTTTAACATCTCCTTTTATTGGCGGAGTACGTGAACAAGACTGGCGACAGCCCGGTGTTTGTGAGTTTTTTGTAAACAACCTTGCCAAATGGGCTGATCCCCGTTTAACTGCTAACCGCTGGTCGATATCAAGCTATCAGGGTGGTATCCAGGGAATCCCGAGCGGCTATGCGCCCGGCCAAAACATTGGTATCAAATCATATTTCCTTTCTACCACATCGGCAACTACATTGATGAACGACCCATTGATGGGTAACATCATGAACTATTCGGAGCTACAGTTTATCCTTGCTGAAGCTGCAGCGAAAGGCTGGATAGCCGGAGATGCGGCCACTTATTATAAAAATGGTGTACAAGCAGGTATCACATTCTGGATCCCGACTTATGCAACCCCTATAGATACCTATTTAGCAGGCGCCGATATTGTTTGGGACAATGCTGCCCCGCTTGATGAAAAGATGGAGATGATCCATGTTCAAAAATACTACTCCATGTTTTACACTGATTTTGAGCAATGGTTTGAGTACCGTCGTACAGGTCACCCGGTATTGCCAAAAGGTAACGGTTTAAGGAACAACGGCATTATGCCGGCAAGGCTGCAATACCCGGTTTATGTACAATCGGCCAATCCTGATAGTTACAAGGCCGCAGTGGCTGTACAGGGTGCCGATGAGATCAGCACGCAGGTTTGGTGGCAAAAACAATAATCAACTGGTTTTAAACTAAGAGATCTATAAAATGAAAAAGATATATTTATTACTGGTGCTTGCAACAGCCATCGGTATAAATTCATGCAAAAAGAATAACTATGCTGAAGGTTCGTTAAGCCCGATTATTGCCGTTGTTGACCTGAAGGGGATTTACAAAGGCTCGGATGTTGTGCTGAACAGCACCAATATGGGCGGAGCAAAGGAAATAGTGGGCGTAGTAATTTCAAACGCCGCAGCAGGTAATAGTCCTGCCGGCGTATTAGTGGTGCAAAACAACCGCCGTAACGCAGTTAGGGGTATTTCTCTCGAAATAGGTAATGCAGCTGCAAACTATGTTCCCGGCGATTCGGTAATAGTGCAAGTTGAGGGCGCTACACTTACCAAAGTAAACGGCAGTATGCGTGTTAAAGGCCTTACCGAAAGCTCAGTGAATAAAGTTGCCACGAATAAAGCCGTTAAAGTGCAGTCGGTTCCATCAGCAACCTTGCTGGCTTCGCCCGATGTTTACGAAGGTACACTGGTTACGATAGCTAAGGCAGTAACCGACCCGGAGCCGCAGCAGGGCGAAACTTACGCGGGTGATAAAACACTTAATGACGGTTTTGGCAAAATAATAATGCATACAGAGGCTAACGCTGCTTTCGCAACTACCGAATTACCGTTCAGCGCTAATTTTACAGGCATTCCGTTTGCGATAACATCAGGCACCGATACCAAAATGCAGCTTTGGCCGCGTACTATCGATGATGTGTTTACACTTGCTGCAACCAAGCCATCGCCAATCATCATAACCGGATACCTTACCAATCCTTCGGGCAGCGATGCTGATTATGAGTATATCCAGTTCAAGGCAACTAAGGACATTGACTTTGCGGTAACCAATTACGCTGTGGTAACCTGTAATAATGCGGGTACTAACCCGGCACCTGCCAATGGCTGGGCGCAAGGTTTGGCAAAAACTTACAAGTTTGACCTCACATCGGGCACAGTTAAAAAAGGCCAGTTCTTTTATGTAGGCGGTAATAAAAATATCTGGGGTAAAGGCTCAACAGATATCAGCTCATCCAACTGGATCAACAGCACCATGTATGCCGAAGTGCCGGGTGCTGATTTCGGCAATGTAACTACCAATCTGTTAGCTAACAGTGGTAACGTGGCAGGAGTTTCAGTTTTTGCGGGTACAACAGTGAGTGCCGCAAGCGTTCCGCTTGATGTTATCATGTACGGTGGCGGTGGTACCGTGTACTCGGCTGGCCCGCCGGAGATTGGCTACCGCATTACCAATACCGATTACTATAGTACCATTAATCCGGTAACCCGTACTGATCAGGGCTTTTATGGAGGCGGTACCAATACCTCAAAGCTCACCTTACCAACTGATGGCCTATTTAGCCAGTTAGGAGGTGTGTATGATGCGCTTACCGGCAGATGGGTAAGCGGCAGAACCGTAACCAGCGTTCCTCTTACACTAACATCGCCAATTAGCGCCATTGAAACGGCTACAGGCGTAACAACAATTCAAAATTAAAACCTCACCCCAACCCCTCTCCAAAGGAGAGGGGCTTTATATAACAGGATCAAAATATTTATTTAAGTCCTCTCCTTTGGAGAGGATTTAGGTGAGGTTAAAATATTATTAAATGAACAGAAGATCATTTTTACAGGGCATTGGCCTTATAACCGGCGGTGCGTTCATATCGCTCGGTGCCAACGCACTTACACAAATATTAACCGGTGATACCGTAAAAGGCCGTGTCACTGCAGGCAAAAAAGGAATTAAAGGCGTAGTAATATCCGACGGTTTTTCGGTAGTACTTACCGATGATAAGGGTAATTACGAGCTTACTCCAAATGAAAAAGCTAAAAGTATTTTCATGAGCACACCATCAGGCTACGAGTTTAAAACAGATTATAACGTATCTAAGCATTACGAAAACATAGGCGGCAGTTCGCATTTTGATTTTAAGCTGGAGCCGTTAAAAGTTGATGGTCACAATCACCACTTTATTATCTGGGCCGATCCGCAGGTTAAAAACAAAAAGGACGTTAAGCAGATGATGGATACCTCGGTTCCCGATACCATTGCTACCATAAAATCATTAGGTAAAAACGCACTGGTACACGGTATTTGCGTAGGCGATATTGTTTGGGATAACCATGAGCTTTTCCCGGATTATAATGAGGCCGTAGCACAAATGGGGATCCCGTTTTTCCAGGCGATAGGTAACCACGATATGGATTACCGTATGGGAGGCGATGAAACTTCTGATGTTACCTTTAAGCAAATCTACGGGCCAACTTATTATTCATTTAACCGGGGCAAGGCTCATTATGTAGTATTAGATAATGTTCGTTACCTGGGTGTTGAGCGTGAGTATGATGGCTATATTACCGAAGATCAGCTAAACTGGCTGGCAAAAGATCTGCAATACGTTAAGAAAGATCAGTTACTGATCATTAACCTGCATATCCCGGTATATAATCAGGTGAAAAATAACCAGGATTTTTATAAAGTGCTGAATGGCTTCAGCAATGTGCACATCATGTCGGGTCATACGCATTACCATGATAACAATATCACCAACGGTATTTTTGAGCATAACCACGGCACAGTATGCGGAGGCTGGTGGACGGGGCCTATTTGCGTTGATGGTACCCCACGTGGATACGGCGTGTATTCGGTAACTGGTACGGAGCTAAAATGGTATTATAAATCGACAGGTTTACCGGCCGAAAACCAGATCAGTGTTTATGCCGAAAAACTAACCGACCAGATGCGCCTCATCGCCAATGTTTGGAACTATGACCCACAGTGGAAGGTAGTGTATTATTTAGATGACAAACCGATGGGAGCGTTGTCAAAAGAACAGGGATATGATCCCTTATCGGTAAGTTTGTATAAAGGCGATCAGCTACCGGCAGGCCGGCATTTTGTGGAGCCGCATGAAACAGGGCATTTGTTTGTGGCGCACTTTGATCCGTCGGTTAAAAAGGTTAGGGTTGAAGCTACAGATCGTTTCGGAAATAAATATTCAAGCGAATTAGATGCAAAATAAAATAAACATTGTTACCGGTATAAGTCTTATCTTGTTATCAGGCTTTACCGTTGTTAAAAACATGGAACTAAAAAATGCAGATTTCCCCTCATTCAGCGCCGAAGCACATCGCGGCGGCAGGGGACTGAGGCCCGAAAATACCATTCCTGCTATGAAAAACGCCATCGATCTTGGTGTTGTTACTACGCTGGAAATGGATACGCATATTACGGCGGATGGGCAGGTGGTTTTATCGCATGATGAATATATCAATCCGCTGTTTTCGCTTACGCCCGATGGTAAGGATATCCTCAAGGAAGATGCGAAAAACCTGATCCTCTATAAAATGAAATATGAGGACCTGAAACAATATGATGTAGGTTCAAAGCCGTACAGCAAATTTCCGCGCCAGCAAAAGATAAAAACCTACATGCCATTACTATCCGAATTGATTGATTCGGTACAGCATTATATTAAGGTAAATCATAAAAAGCCGGTATTCTACAATATCGAAACCAAATGCTCACCAGAGGGCGATGGTATTTATAATCCAGCTCCGGACGCGTTTGTGGATAAGCTGATGGCTGTTTTGATCGAAAAGAAGGTCCTGCCTTACGTTGTGATCCAGTCGTTTGATAGACGTACGCTGCAGATCATCCACAAAAAATATCCTGATGTGCGTACTTCTTATCTTATCGAAAACAAAAAATCGTTTGAAGATAATATGGCCGATCTTGGTTTTACTCCTTTCATCTACAGCCCAGACTATAAACTGGTTGATGCCGACCTGGTAAAGAAATGCCATGATTCAAAGATTAAAGTACTACCATGGACAGTAAATACAAAAGCCGAAATTGAACAGCTTAAAAGTTTAGGTGTTGATGGTGTGATTACTGATTATCCGGATTTGTTTTAGGAAGCAAATCCGCCCTTTATAGCATGCGATTGCCACGTCGCGCCCAAGCTTATTCCCGTTTCGCTCCTCGCAATGACATGTTTTTTGTTGTGCCGAACCTTATCCACGCCAAATAAGCTGAATGTAATGTCAATTTACCATAATCTAAACATTGAATTTAAATGTGATATTGCAGTTTGTTAAAACGTTTTATCAATTTAACCAACAACCCAATCATGTTTAAGTTAAAAGCTATATGCTTTATTGCGATTTGTGCCGCTTCACTCTCACTAAAAGCACAAACGGCCCGGCAGCCTGTAAAACCGCTTGCCCAGCTTCAGCAGGAATTTGTCGATCTGCGCTTCGGTATGTTTATCCACTTTAACATCCCAACCTATATGGATCAGGACTGGGCCGATCCTGATGCTTTGCCAACTATCTTTAACCCTAAAAAACTGAATTGCGACCAGTGGGCAAAAGCCGCTAAATCGGCAAACATGACTTACGGTTGTATTACCACAAAACACCACAGTGGTTTTTGTATCTGGGATACCAAAACAACCGATTATAACGTGATGAACAGTCCGCTGAAAAAAGACGTAGTGAAAGAGTATACTGATGCTTTCAGGGCTAACGGTCTAAAGGTGTTTTTATATTACTCAATACTAGATACTCACCACAGGTTAAGGCCAAACATGATCACGCCAAAGCATATTGATATGGTAAAAGCGCAAATCACTGAGTTGATGACCAAATACGGCGAGATTTCGGCTCTGATCATTGACGGCTGGGATGCACCATGGTCGAGGATTTCATATGATGACGTTCCGTTTGAAGAAATCTACACATTGGTGAAATCATTACAGCCAAACTGTTTGGTGATGGACCTTAATGGTGCCAAATATCCGGCAGAAGGCATGTATTTTACTGATATCAAGACTTACGAAATGGGAGCAGGGCAACGGGTTTCAACTAAAGATAACCGCATGCCGGCTATTGCCTGTTTACCATTGCAGGCCAACTGGTTTTGGGAAACAAGCCACCCTACAACCCCGGTTAAGGAGCCTGCCAAACTGGTTAACGATATCCTGAAACCATTGAACAACGTCGACTGTAATTTTATCCTGAACGTGGCACCAAACCGCGATGGTTTATTTGACGATAACGCCCTTGCCGCGCTTAAAGAAATAGGCAAACTTTGGAAAAACGAAGGGCCAGTGGCTAAGCTTTCTACGTTGGATGCACCGATTATTTCATCAAACATTGCAAAAAATCAGCCGGCAAGCGCAAGCTGGAGCGATGATTCTGCTATTATGGATTTTGCTAACGATGATGATTTTCATAGCTCATGGGTGTCAAACCCAACAGTTAAAAATCCATGGTACGAGATAGATTTTAAGAAAGACCAGGCATTGAATACCATTGTTATTGCCGAAGAAAAACCGAATATTTCACATTACCGTTTGGAATATTACCTGAACGGAAGCTGGAAGCCATTGTTTGATGGTGATAATGCTAATAAGATTAAAGTTCACCGTTTTGACAGGGTATGGGCTGGCAAGGTTCGGATCTCGATAGATAAAGCTGATCATCAGGTATCAATAGCCGAATTCCAGGTTTATAACGAAAGAAGATAATACACTATAACTGCTGAAATTTACTAAGGAAGACCCGCCCGCAAGGCGGGTTTTTTTGCTGTACCCCGTTTTTGTATATTAAAATGCCAATAAGCATTATTTTTTATAGCTGTTGCATTGGTATACTTGTAAAAACAATTCTAACCTATTTATGAACCAAGGCTTGAAAACAACACTCCTGTTTGTAGTTTTACCGCTATGCATGCAATTGATTGCGCCAAACGCAAACGCGCAAAACAATACTTTATGGTATAAAAAGCCCGCAAAAGCGTGGACAGAAGCTTTGCCGATAGGCAACGGCAGATTAGGAGCCATGATTTTTGGTGGCGTTGATGATGAGTTGCTGCAACTCAATGAATCTACCCTATGGTCGGGTGGACCGGTGAAGCAAAATGTAAATCCCGGTGCATTTCAATACTTGGCCCAGGTAAGGGAAGCGTTGTTTAAAGGGGAATATCAAAGGGCACATGAGCTAACGCAAAAGATGCAGGGCTTATACTCTGAAAGCTTCTTGCCTATGGCCGATCTGCATATCAAACAATCATATAATGGTGGTAACAGCACCAGCTATTACCGCGATCTGAATATCGGGAATGCTGTTGCCACAACAAAATATACCGTTGGCGATATAAACTATAAACGCGAAATTTTTGCTTCGGCACCTGATAAGGTAATTGTTATCCGGTTTACGGCTGATAAGGCTAAACAGTTAAACCTTAAAATAAATACGAGCAGCCAGCTTCGTTTTCAAAAAGAGGTGCTGAATAAAAATGTATTGCAGCTTAGCGGTAAAGCTCCGGCGCATGTTGAGCCAAGCTATGTTGATTCAAAAAATCCGATAGTTTATGATGATGATGATAAGTGCAGAGGTATGCGGTATGAGGTGTTGGCAAAGGCCGTAAGCAGTGATGGTAAAATAACTGCCGATACAAGCGGGATCACCGTAAAAGGGGCATCAAGTTTAACGCTGTACGTTACCGCAGCCACCAGTTTTAAAGCATACAACCAATGCCCTGATGGCGACGAAAAGGTTGCGGCCAAATACCTTGATAAAGCTGCTGCCAAACCTTATGCACAGTTGCTCGCCGCCCACCTGACCGATTATCATCGTTTTTTTAACAGGGCAAGCCTTAAAATTAACGATAACAAGGGCAGTCATGCCGAATTGCCTACTGATGAACGACTTGCGCTTTACAATAAGAATCATGGTACTGATCCTGGCATTGAAGCTTTATATTTTCAATATGGCCGTTACCTGTTGATAAGCAGCTCCAGAACACCGGGCGTTCCTGCTAACCTTCAGGGCATCTGGAATAAAGAATTACGTGCACCATGGAGCTCAAACTATACCAGCAACATCAACGTGCAAATGAACTACTGGATGGCAGAGGATTGTAACCTGTCTGAAATGCACCAGCCTTTATTTGAGTTGATCAAAGGATTGTCGGAAACGGGCGCTGGTGTTGCTAAAGATTTCTACCATGCTAAGGGCTGGGTAACCCACCATAATACAGATATCTGGGCTTTGGCTAACCCCGTAGGCGACCTTGGTCATGGCGACCCTAAATGGGCAAACTGGGCAATGGGTGGCGACTGGCTAACCCGTCATCTTTGGGAGCACTATTTATATACCGGCGATAAAGCGTTTTTAAAAAATACAGCTTACCCTTTAATGAAAGGCGCCGCCGAATTTACTTTTGATTGGTTAGTGCCCGATGGTCAGGGCCATTTGGTAACTGCACCTTCTATGTCGCCCGAAAATGATTTTATTTATGCTGAGGGTAAAACCGGGGATGTTTCTGTTTCTACTACAATGGATATGGGTATCATCCGCGATCTGTTTGATAACCTGATAGCAGCAACTAAGGTACTGGGCGTTGATGCAGCTTTCAGGGATTCGCTTATCGCCAAAAAAGCTAAACTGATCCCGTATCAGATAGGCAGTAAAGGCCAATTGCAGGAATGGTACAAAGACCAGGAATCGCCTGACCCGCATCACCGCCATGTATCGCATTTATATTCGGTTTACCCGGCTAATGAAATTTCGATAGCTGTAAACCCAGAACTGGCAGCGGCGGCTAAAAGATCGTTAGAGTTACGCGGTGATGAAAGTACCGGCTGGAGCTTGGCCTGGAAAGTAAACCTTTGGGCCCGGTTAAGAGATGGTAACCATGCCTACAAACTTTACCGCGACCTGTTGCGCTTAACCGGCGAAAGCGGTTACAACTACAGCGAGGGTGGGGGTCTCTATCCAAATATGTTTGATGCCCACCCGCCGTTCCAGATAGATGGTAACTTTGGTGGTACCTCTGGTTTGGCCGAAATGCTGCTGCAAAGCCAGGATGGTAATGTACACCTGCTACCTGCATTGCCCGATGCCTGGGCCAATGGTGAAATTAAAGGTTTGGTAGCCAGAGGCGCATTTGTAGTTGACATGAAATGGGCAGCGGGCAAGGTTGTGACCGCCCAAGTGTTATCAAAAACAGGCGGCACCTGCCATATTATATCTAAATCCAAACTGACAGTTAAAGGTTTAAATGCTACTCCTGTTAAAGTAAAAGAGGGGTATGAGTTGGTGATCAATACAGAAAAAGGCAAATCATATCAATTAGTAAGCAGCATATGAGCAACAGCAGGAGAGACTTTTTAAAGAAAGCATCGCTGGCGGGCGCAGCAGCAATGGCAGCACCGGAATTGGTATCAGCATCAGCAAAGAATGATGATTATTTGCCAGATGATGGCATTGGAAAAACTTTTCTTTTCCAGGGCGATTCGATAACCGACGGCGGCCGCAGTTACGATAAAGACTGGAACCATGTTTACGGTCAGGGCTACGCTTATTTGATAACTGCCCGTATTAATTTTGACTATCCCGGCCGTGATTACCAGTTTTTTAACCGGGGCATCAGTGGTAATACCGTAAATGATCTTGCATCACGCTGGCAAAAAGATACGTTGGATATTAAGCCCGATGTATTAAGCATACTAATAGGCATTAACGATGTGCACAGGGTAATAATGCAGGGCCATAAAGCAACCGCCGACGATTTCGGCAATGCTTATGATAGGCTGTTAACACAAACTAAAGCTGCGTTACCCGATGTTAAGCTGATCATGTTAGAGCCTTTTATTTTACCCGTTGGTATGGTAAGCAAGAACCCGGAGCTTTGGACAACCGAAGTTCAAAAGCGACAGGTTATAGTTAAATCACTTGCATCAAAATTTAACGCCATTTTTGTGCCTTTGCAGGAGGTGTTTAATAAAGCTTTACAAAAAGCCAATGCTGAGCATTGGATCTGGGATGGTGTTCATCCCATGCCGGCAGGGCATGAGCTCATTGCCCGGGAATGGATGAAGGCGGTTAAAAAGCTGTATTGATTTTTGCCGTTTTACGATACAAAAACTCGTTGTGAGTATAGCGTGGCAATCCCATAGTCAATGCATGTCCAATTTGTACAGCTACGAGATTGTCTCGCCGTTTCTTTACATGACTTTTTAACCACTATCTCCAACCCAAATCTCTTCTTCCGAACACTAACAACGGCGTAGAAATTAATGAATCTTTTTCCAATCTATGATATCATGATATTCGTAGTAATCAGCAATAGATTCAATATCATAAAGAATTGGTTCTGCTGAAATGTGAATGCTTTCTAAATATTTTAGATATTTCTTATGGGTTGAAAAACCCCGCTCTATTTTTTTGCTGGAACCACAACATACCACCCTTCTTTAACATAATTTCCATGAAGAATTGAATTAGTGTAATAAACCAGAATTACGCCATCTATAACATTTGCTTTTTTAATGTGAGAAAAGCCTGTATCCCCATCTATGCCTTCCAGATTCATTCCCCATCCTGATTCTTTAGTTACAATTATTGCTTCATAAGGTTTAATGAATGGTAACCTGGCTGAATCCCATTCTCCTTTTGCTGTGTAAAATTCATCTATATTAGATCGTTTATGAGATTGCCCGGAGCAGGAGAATAGCAGTAAAATGGTTAAAGGAAACAAAAGAGTCGTTTTCATTGTGGTTTATTGTACATTTCGTTGCCAAGAGCTAACCAAAAAACTGTCTTCACGCAATTATTGGTTAAGGTAATAATAGAATTGTAAATAAAAGCTCTAAAAAAATATCAAACAGGCTGTTGGTCGGTTAGTTCGTAGCACAAATAAACTTTATCACTGGCTTTGTTTTTGATTTTAAAGAAAAAGCTTTAGTACTACAAAAGCAGATCGGGTAAGCCTGATCCGCTTTTGTAAAACTTAATTACTTTCTGCTATCAGCTGAATAGCTTCTTCTCGGGTTTTGTGTTCAATGGCCATTACAAATTCAACAGGGCCGCCGCCTTTACCGCAGCCAAAGCATTGAAAAATATTTTTTTCGGGCGACACCATCAGGGAGGTTGCCTGGTCTTTATGGAAAGGACAGCGGCCTTTTAAATTTCTCCGGCTTTCTTCAAGCAACACATATTTTGAAACAATTCGTACAAGATCGGCCTGTACCGGCAACAGGGAATGAGATGCAGACATGTTGGGCGATAGAATGATTAATTTATCAGGCTGCGAAAATAATTTTTTACCAGGTTGCAATAAGGGATTGTTGAAAAAAGTTATTCCCACGGGACAAAGTAATGCCTCTTTATCACATGTGGTAATTTACGTAGCAACTGGGCATCATTTTATTTAGCAGCCCACATGCTAAGTTGATGGATGTTTAACAGATTGCTTGCCCCGCGCATTCCCAAAACAAGTTCGGTATGACTTTTTTTAGTAACTGGCCATGCTTTCTGCTTTTCTCAGAAATATCTACTTTAGCCACACAAGCAAATCGGCAAAAAGACTTTGCGCTTTGCGAGAGAAAAATCAAACACCATGAACTACACTCAAATTTGCAAAGCTTTTAATGATTTAACCGTTACCGAGCTGTACCAATTACTAAAGCTCAGGAGCGAGGTATTTGTAGTTGAACAAAATTGTGTGTTTTTAGACACCGATGATAAAGACTACGCTTGCCACCATCTGTTATTGTTTGATAATGATCAGGAACTGGTGGCCTATGCCCGTATTGTACCCGCGGGTAAATCATATGCCGAAGCATCAATTGGGCGTATAGTTAGCAGCAAAAAAGTACGCGGTACGGGTGTAGGTAAAATACTAACCCAGGCCGCCATCGATCAAACTAAAAAGATCTATGGAGATGTGCCTATCCGGATAGGGGCACAGTACTATGCTATCAAGTTTTATGAACAGTCGGGCTTTAAAATTGATGGTGAAATTTATGATGAAGATGGTATCGACCATATTGAAATGATCCTGTCCTGACAGATCTCTACCTGAAAAGAGCACTGATGATTATTGTTGCCCGCTTTACTAATTTGATGCAGTTGTAAATGTGTTACTGATTAAATTGTATGATGACACTTCCAAAAAAACTACATAGCATGAAAGTCATAATCTGCGAGGCGATGGTGTTTATCACGCTTGTACTGTCATCTATTGGTTGGGATTTGTCATACACATACCATGATCATCCTATGCCGTTGATTTTTTACTTTTGGGTAACCGCATTTACGTTATATTGGCGCCGTAAAAAGACAGTTCAGCGTGTATAGGCATCTGCCAAAATATGAATAAGTTATAACAAGAATAACAATCACAAATTACATATATCATGAAAACAAACATCGGAATTAATGAAGCAGACCGCCAGGCCGTTTCAGATCAGTTAGCCAAATTATTAGCCGACGAATTTGTACTGTACACCAAAACCCGTAATGCTCACTGGAATATTGAAGGCCCCGACTTTCATTCAATGCATGTGTTTTTTGAACAGCAATACAACGAGCTTGATGAAATTATGGACAGCGTGGCCGAACGTATCCGTAAGATAGGTCATTACGCACCAGCTACTTTAACCCAGTTGTTGCAACTTACTCATTTAACCGAAAGGCTCGATCACAAAAACGATAGCGCTGGCTTTTTGAAAGAATTGCTTGAAGACCATGAAAGTATCATCGAGTTCATACGCGGTAATATCAATCCCTTCGCAAATCAGTTTAATGACGCCGGTACCAGCGACTTTATTACCGGCTTGATGGAAACACACGAGGGCATGGCCTGGATGCTGAGGTCGCACTTTAGATAAAATGATCTCCCCGTTTAAATAACACCTTTCGGCTCAAATGATCTTCCGGATGCAAACGGAAGATCATTTGAGCCGAAAGTAAAATAATTATCCCTGCAATATTATTCAGCCTGCTCAAGGTAAGTTAGTTGTTGATGATAATCCTATTGCCATGTAAACCTTTTGCACCTTCAGTGCATTGCTTACTTGTTCTGAAGTAAGCCCCCCAAAGGAGAGCGTTAATACCATCGATAGTATAATGTATTAAAAAAAGATAGTACAGGATGCCAGATCATGATGAAAGCGTTAGTATTGTTTAATTATAAACTTACCAGCTTTCACGATAAATCTGTCTCATTTGTATTTAATCTCCGGTAATATCTTTAAAGAAGGTGCGGTTAAAGACCTTGACTCGATAAAAAAGACTGTGATTAACCGGCAACTAATAAAGCAGTGCGAAATACGCCTTTACAGCAGTATTTTCCATTGGGCTCTTTCTCAAGAGCGGAATTTTAAAAACAGACAAAAAGATATTTTCACATGAAGAAAATCATCGGCATACTTACACTAACCATCATCTGTTTTATCTGTCAGGCCCAAAAGCTTCCTCCGGTTTTTGATGCTAAGCGATCTGCCGAAGCGCAATCTACAGAAACGGTAAGGAAATATCTTTCACCGGTCCGCATTCTTTGGAAATCGCCGAATGCAGCTACCAATATTATCAATGCCGAAAAACTGCTGAAGCAAGGTGATGGACAAGCCGATCTTTCAGGTAATGACTTGTGCATTCTTCAAAGTGATGAAAAGGGAAAGCCCGGTTTATTGCTTGATTTTGGTAGGGAATTGCACGGCGGTTTGCAATTGGTAACCGATCAGTCAAGGGGTGGCAAGCCGGTGAGGGTGCGTATCCGTTTTGGCGAATCGGCAAGCGAAGCTATGTCAAACATCGATACCATAAAAGGTGCTACTAACGACCACGCTATGCGCGATATGATTATGTCCCTGCCATGGTTGGGTAAGCTGGAAATCGGTAACACCGGTTTTCGCTTTGTACGGATCGATTTGCTGGATGATAACAGTCAACTTAAGCTGAAAGAAGCAAGGGCTATTTTTGTTTACCGCGATATCCCTTACCTCGGCTCATTTAAATGCAGTGATACGCTGCTTAACAAAATATGGCTTACCGGTGCGTACACCGTACACCTCAATATGCAGGATTATCTTTGGGACGGTATTAAACGCGACAGGCTGGTTTGGGTAGGCGATATGCATCCCGAAACATCAACCATTGCCGCTGTATTTGGCGATAATCCGGTAGTGTCAAAGAGCCTTGATCTGGCACGGGACATTACCCCTTTGCCCGACTATATGAACGGTATGGTATCTTATTCTATGTGGTGGATCCTAATCCAACGCGATTGGTATATGTACACCGGTAATTTGAAATATCTGCAGCAGCAGAAAGCTTACCTGGTAAAGTTGCTGAATCAGTACGCTGTACAGGTTGATGCAAACGGCAGCGAAAAGTTGGACGGCGCCGGTCGGTTTTTGGACTGGCCATCGAGCGAAAACAAACCTGCTATTCATGCGGGTTTACAGGCCATGCTGGTGATGACCCTGAATGCCGGTGCCGAACTCTGCAAAATATTGAATGATCAGGCCACCTCCCAAAAATGCGAAGCCGCGGTTGCTAAACTAAAAACCAATGTGCCGGATGCCAGCGGTTCAAAACAGGCGGCAGCCTTATTGGGCTTATCGGGTTTACTCCCTGCCGAAAAAGCAAACGATATTCTTTCTAAAGAGGGAATACACAATTACTCAACGTTTTTTGGTTATTATATGCTGTTGACCAAAGCCAAAGCCGGCGACTACCAGGGTGGCATTGACGCTATCCGCAACTTTTGGGGCCCGATGCTGAACCTTGGCGCTACTACTTTTTGGGAAGATTTTAATATCGACTGGCTGCCCAACGCTTCGCGGATAGATGAGTTGGTGCCCGATGGTAAAAAAGATATCCATGGTGATTATGGCGCTTATTGTTATAAAGGTTTCAGGCATAGTCTTTCGCATGGCTGGGCATCAGGGCCAACACCGTGGTTAACTGAGTATGTGCTGGGTGTAAAGATAATTGCGCCAGGTTGTAAGGTAATTAAGATTGAACCCCATTTGGGCGATCTGAGCTTTGCCGAAGGAACTTATCCAACACCATATGGTATTGTGAAAATTAAACATGTTAAGCAGGCTGATGGTAAAGTAAAAACCACAATTAATGCGCCCGCGGAAGTTAAGGTGGTCCAATAAATATCTACCGTTGCCGCTGGCAAAACCGTAAAGTATTGCCGTCAGTATCCGTAACATAAAACTCGCGCGTTCCCCAGGTTTGGTCGGTTGGTCCCTGGTGAACGGGCGATTCTTTTTTAACTGAGGTATCCAACCCGCGGGATAGGTAATATGTAAACCGGCTATCCACATCATTAACCCAAACATTTACCACCGAACCAAATAAGCGGTCGCTTTCATATACGGTTAACTACATCTCTCCAAATTCGCTTATTAGGTCAATAACGCCGTCATCAGCCGTGGCTTCAGGGTATTTGAGCCTGAAATCAAGCACGTTGGTGTAAAAACCGACGGCTTGTCGTAAATCGCGGCATTTAAAAAGCGGGATCATTTTCATTGTGAAGTATTTGCTTAAAGTTAGCCCTAAACTTTTGTTAGAAGAAATATTAAAAGCGCGGTGATTGAATAATTGGATTTTTCATTGTTCAAAACAAATTTGTTACGGAGTTATTGATATTAAAAGTGCTATCTTGGTGTAATTATAAATCGCTGTACCTATGTCTACAACAAAGCCCTTCACTCCAACCGACGGCGAAGACAATTCAAACGGAACGCGCCGTGATTTTCTTAAGCAAACATCGCTGTTAACGGCCATTGCCTTAACACCGGGTACTGTAGTTAAAGCGGCCGAAAACCAATGGGATGAGAAATTTGCCGGCGTTTTTGAAAAGCAAGCCCTGCACCTGGAGGTGAACGGTGTAAAACATGAATTGATGGTTGAACCGCGTGTGACCCTGCTGGAAGTGCTGCGCGAATACCTCGACCTTACGGGTACCAAAAAGGGTTGCGACCGCGGCCAGTGCGGCGCTTGTACAGTGCATGTAAATGGCGTACGCATTAACTCGTGCCTAAGCCTTGCATTGACAAATGATGGTAAAAAGATAACTACTATTGAAGGCCTTGCCAAAGAGGAAGAGCTGCATCCCATGCAGGAGGCTTTTATTAAGCACGATGGTTTTCAGTGCGGATATTGTACATCAGGACAGATCATGTCGGCCGTGGCTTTGCTTAAAGAAGGACATACCGGATCTGAAACAGAGATCAGGGAATTTATGAGCGGTAACATTTGCCGTTGCGGCGCTTATCCCAATATTGTTAAGGCTATTCAGGAAGTTAAAGGAGGTATGGTATGAACCAGTTTCAATACACACGACCAGCCGAAACGGCTGTTGCCATTAAATCATTGGCAAAAGAACCAAACGGCTACTTTTTGGCAGGCGGAACCAACTTGGTTGATATGATGAAAATGGGATTGGTAGTACCGGACAAGTTGATTGATATTAACCGCCTCCCGCTTAAAAAGATAGAGAGAACGCCTACAGGTATACACATAGGTGCTTTAGCCTCCAATAGCGAGGTTGCCGAGCACGCTTATATAAAGGCGCAATACCCGTTGCTGGCGCTGGCCATCAATGCCGGTGCTTCGCCGCAGTTGCGCAATATGGCTACCGTTGGGGGCAATCTTATGCAACGTACCCGCTGTCCTTATTTTTTTGATACTGCTATGCCTTGCAATAAACGTACTCCCGGAAGCGGTTGTGGAGCATTGCAAGGGATTAATCGTATGCATGCCCTTTTTGGCGCCAGCGATAAATGTATTGCTGTTAACCCCAGTGATATGAATGTGGCGATGGCCGCGTTGGATGCCACCATCCACGTAACGGGTGTAAAAGGCCCGAGAGCCATTAATATTGGTGATTTTCACCGCTTGCCAGGCGATCATCCGGAACTTGATAATACCTTGCAAAAAGGCGAGTTGATCACTTCAGTTGATTTGCCCGCAGCATCATCTGCTTATAACAAGCATGTTTACTATTTAAAGATTCGCGACCGTACATCATATGCCTTTGCCCTGGTTTCGGTGGCTGCCGCTTTGCATATCGAAAATAATACTATTACAGGTGCAAGACTGGCCATGGGCGGGGTGGCACATAAGCCATGGCGTTTAACCGCTGCCGAAATATTTTTAAAAGGTAAAGCTATTACTGAAGATAATTTTAAGCAGGCGGCGCAAATTGCCATGCAGGGAGCTAAAGCTTATGAGTACAACAAGTTTAAGTTAAAGCTTGCGCCTAATGCTATAGTACAATCCTTAAAATTGGCCACCGGCCTTGCATAATAAATTAACGACTATTTAGCTAATAGATTTAATACTGATCTTCATGAAAAAAGACGCAATTGGCGATTCCTTAAGCCGTGTTGATGGCCGGTTAAAAGTGACCGGCGGAGCTAAATACAGCGGTGAGTATAAAGTCCCCAACCTCACCTATGGGGTGCTGGTATCGGCAACTATTGCTTCTGGTACGGTAACTGCACTTGATACCAGGGCTGCCGAGCGTGCACCGGGAGTGCTTGCTGTCATTACGCCATTTAATGCGCCAAAAGTACCGGGCTACCAGGCCGGCGCAGAAAGGCCGGTACGCGGGCTTAAGTTATTTAATGATAATAAGATTTACTTTAACGCGCAACCCATTGCGTTGGTAGTTGCTGATACCTTTGAACGGGCTACCTATGCGGCAAGCCTGGTTAAAGCAACTTACAATACTGAGCCTTTTGAAACTGATTTTCATAAAAACATAGATAAAGGGGTAACCCCGCAAAAAGGTAATTATAAAGATTATGTGCGCGGTGAGGCAAATGCCTATAAAAATGCCCCGGTAGTGGTTGAGGAGGAATATCTGCTTCCTACAGAAGTGCATAACCCTATGGAATTGCACGTTACCACCGCGTTTTGGGATGGGGATGATAAGGTTACACTGTATACCAAATCGCAGGGCGTAAAAGGCTCCCAGCGATCCATTGCTGCGGCATTCGGACTTAACCCCGATAATGTGCAGATCAATTCGAGGTTTGTTGGTGGAGCTTTCGGCTCTTCGTTACGTACCTGGCCGCATGAAATTGCAGCCGCACAGGCAGCTAAACTGGTAAAACGCCCGGTTAAACTTACACTCACCCGCGAACAGATGTTTACGCAGGTAGGCTATCGCCCTTTAACCATCCAAAAAATAGGACTGGGTGCAACTGCCGATGGTAAGCTGATTGGTATTACCCATGAATCGCATTCGCAAACAGCCGTTTATGAAGAATTTACCGAAGGGGCGGTAAATGTATCGCAGTTTTTATATAACAGTCCTAATGTAAATACGCTTTACAAGGTAGTGCCTTTAAATGTAGGCGTGCCTGCGCCTATGCGCGGTCCGGGTGAGGCTACAGGTTCTTTCGCACTTGAATCGGCGCTGGATGAGTTATCTTACAAGCTTAACCTCGATCCCATAGAGTTAAGACTAAGAAACTATACCGATACCGACCCTGAACGGAACAAGCCATGGTCGAGCAAATACCTAAAGGAATGTTACCAGAAAGGGGCCGAGGCCATAGGCTGGGCTAATCGTAAAGCCCAACCCGGCGCCAATAAAGAGGGCGAATGGCTGGTAGGCTACGGGATAGGCTGCGGTGCGTTTGGCGCATACCGGGGCAATGCCGTGGCTAAAATAAAGTTGACGGCCGATGGCAGTGTGAACATTCAGAGTGCCACGAGCGATATCGGCCCGGGCACCGGAACATCAATGGTATTGATAGCTGCTGATACTTTGGGAATCCCTGCGGATAAGATCACGTTTGAGCTGGGCAATTCGGCTTTTCCTAATGCGCCAACGCAGGGTGGGTCGGCAACGGTATCATCTGTTGGTTCGGCGGTACATGATGTGTGTGTGGCTTTGAAACAGAAGCTGTACACCATGGCCGGCAAACCTGCCGATAGCACGGAGCCTATTGATTACGTTGCTGTGTTAAAGCAAAACAATATGCCGTCGGTTGAGCTTACACAAGAATCAAAAGGCAATCCCGAAGCGCAAAAATATTCCATGTACTCGTTTTCGGCGCATTTTGCCAAAGTGCATGTACACCCGCTTACAGGGCAGGTAAAGATCAAAAAGATTGTAGCCTGTGTTGATGCCGGAAAAATAGTTAACCACAAAACCGCCAGCAGCCAGATGATTGGCGGCGCGGTTGGTGGCGTTGGCATGGCCATGACTGAAGAAGCTGTTTTTGATGATCGTTACGGGCGCTACATTAACGGTAACTTTGCCGATTACCACGTGCCGGTAAATGCCGATATCCAGCAGATAGAAGCTATATTTATTGATAAGCCCGATCCGGTTTTGAATCCGGTAGGCACCAAAGGTATTGGCGAAATTTCGTTGATAGGGGTAGCTCCTGCTTTGGCAAACGCCATTTATAACGCTACGGGCAAAAGGGTAAGGGAATTGCCCATAACGCCCGATAAACTGATATAGCTGTAAAGCTGCTGATGAAAGAGATTATTGACATAGTTGCCGCCTATGATGAGGCTCATGCACTAGGTAAAAAAACTGCCCTGGCTACTGTTGTATTGGTGGAAGGTTCTGCCTATCGTCGGGCCGGCGCACGTATGCTGATTACTGAGGACGGGCAACTTACCGGCGCCATCAGCGGCGGGTGTTTGGAAGGCGATGCCCTGCGTAAAGCCCGACTGGTGATCCTGCAGCAACAACCTTTACTGGTAACCTATGATACTACCGACGATGATGATGCCAAGCTGGGCGTAGGATTGGGCTGCAACGGCATTATCCATATTCTTATTGAACCCATAACCAGCGCTATCAATAACCCAATTAGTCTGTTGAAAAATATCGTCAGCAATGGTCAGCATGCCGTACTTGCCACCGTATTTTCTATTAAAGACCGAAAAGCGCCACAGCCCGGCACTTGCCTTTGCCTTACCGAAGATAAACTTGCGATAAGCCACCCCGGGCACCTGCAATACCAGGTTGCTTTGGTAAGTGATGCCGAAAGGGTACTGGAGGAACAGCGATCAGAAATACGGTTTTACCAGGCTGATACTGAATATACTGCCTTTGTAGAACATATTAAACCTGTGATTTCGCTCGTGATTGTGGGGGCAGGTAACGACGCAATTTCTTTAACACGAATAGCTGCGGTTTTAGGCTGGAATATTACCGTGATAGATGGCCGGCCTAATTATGCCATTAAGCAGCGCTTCCCGGTTGCTCAAAATGTTGTAACTGCCAAACCGGCTGAGGTATTATCAAATATAAAGATCAATGATCGTACGGCTATTGTTATGATGACCCACAATTATAACTATGAGATAGCGCTGCTTAAAGAACTATTACCTACACCGTTACCTTATATCGGTATCCTCGGCCCCAAAAAGAAACTGGAACGTATGCTGGCGGAAGTTCAATATGCAGGCATATCTATTAGCGAAGCACAAATGAACAACATCTATGGCCCGGTAGGCTTGGATTTAGGTGCAGAGGGGGCCGAAGAGATAGCCTTATCGATTATGTCTGAAATTAAAGCGGTATTATCAGCACGCCAGGGATATTCATTGAAATATAAACCTGCGCCGATTCACATTTCTAATCTTCAATACCTGGTTAAGTAGCCGTCAGGTATCTGGATTTGAAAGCTAAAAGCAGAAGGCAAAAAGCACAAAGCTTAAATCCAAAGATTGTCTATTTACTTTATTCAAATATTTTATATGAAATTGGTAGACTCTATATAATTACTTTAGTTAGTTTTTCAAATCTTCTTCGAATTAACAGTTTTGGTTGCGATTTGTCATACCGCAATCATTAATTGTCCCGAACCGTAAAATAGACCAAAACATCAGAACTTTAGCCATTTTTAATCAGGTATTACTGCGCAATTTTGTATCGCATAGGTGAGGTAATGCAGCGGAATGGGTTGAGTTTTTAAGTGTGTAATATTTACACTAAGACGAGGCCGGTTGCCATAAACTTCAGTAAATTCATGGTAGAAAAACGAGGCAAATGAAGCCGGAATATTTTTCAGATCGGAACCTGATCCTGCTTTACCTGCCTATAAAATATTAAGTATCATGACAAGTATAACACCCCAAAGCGGCAAAAAAAAGATAGTAATTGTTGGCGGCGGTTTTGCCGGGCTTAACATTGCACAGCAGCTATATAAAAACAAGTATTATGATGTTACCCTGGTTGATAAAAATAACTACAATTATTTTACACCGCTGCTTTACCAGGTAGCAACCAGTTTCCTTGAACCATCAAGTATCAGCTATCCCTTCCGTAAGCTTTTCAGGGATAAAAGATTGAGTTTCCGTATGGCAGCCGTGGTTAAGGTTGATCCTGCGGCAAAGATTCTTTATTTGAGTAATGGCGAGCTATCTTATGATTACCTCGTTTTCGCGGCCGGTGCAAGTACAAATTTTTACGGGATTGAGAGTATCAAACAAAATGCCATCTCCCTTAAAGAAATTGACGACGCGCTCCGAATGCGTAACAGCCTTATTAAAACAATGGAAAAGGCAGCCATTACTACCGATCCAATAGAGCGTCAAAAGCTTTTAACCATAGTAGTTGCCGGGGGCGGTCCAACTGGTGTTGAAGTAGCTGGTATGCTTGCCGAGATGAAAAACTATATCCTGAAAAAGGATTACCCCGAGCTAATGAATGCCAAAGGTAAAATTTACATAGTTGATGGCGGCCCTGATTTGCTTGCCCCCATGAGTGATAAAACCCACAAGGAAACCCGCCAGGCGCTGATTGAGTTGGGTGTTGAAGTTAAATTAAATGCCCATGTAAACGATTTTAATAATGGTGTGATAACCTTTGCCGATGGTGAAACACTTGAAGCCAAAACCCTGATTTGGGCTGCCGGTATCATTGCCAATACTTTTGAGGGGATCCCTGCGAGTAGTTTAGGCATAGGCCGCCGCATGATCACTGATGAATATAACCGGGTTAAAGACCTTGAAGATATATACGCCACAGGCGATATCAGCGTGCAAATAACCGATCCGGTTTATCCCAAAGGGCACCCGCAACTGGCACAGGTTGCCATACAAATGGGACGCAATACTGCCAAGAACTTTATAGCCATGGCAAAAGGCAAAGCCATAAAACCATTTAAATATTTCGACAGGGGAGATATGGCCATTGTTGGTCGACATAATGCCGTGGTCGACCTGTTTAAGCACAAGGTACACCTTAGTGGTATTGCGGCTTTATTTGTATGGCTATTTATCCACTTAATGTCGTTGGTGAATTATAATAATAAAATTAAAACTTTGTATAACTGGGCTGTAGCCTTTTTAACACGTGATCAGGCACTAAGGATGATATTCGGGAGCGGGCAGAGCCGGGCAGATTAATCGTCTGTATTAAATGGTTTGCTTATACAAAAAAGGGGCAGCGCCTGGTGCAGGTTGCTGCCCCTTTTTCGTTTCTCAAATAATGAGCAAGCGCCTTTATGGCCGGGAGCATTGTAACAAATGAGGTGTCCCAATTTTTTGATTCCCGAAAAAAAATGAAAAAAGCCCGGTGCTCCTTTTTTGAAAATCCATGTGTTCCATTTTTTAAGTGAAAAATAACGGAACGGGATAAAAATGTTATTCGTTGATAATCAGAGGTTTGTGTTTTTGTGTGGAACACAGTTAAATTATTGATAATCAGTATTTAAAGCTTTTTTGGGTATTTGTTAGGTGTTTCACCCTTAATCCAACGGTGGCTGATTTTGAGTGTATTTTTGTGCTTCTTTTTATGTTTTTTGATAAGACCGGTTGACGAAATCTTGATGGTGACAAAGTACTGCCACCATTGCTTAAAGCCGGGAAGATTAGCTTTGCGCTTTTCTGTGTATATGACGAAGCTTCGCTTCGTCGGCCCTGAGGCCTGAGTACTTTTATTGCCGCTGCACATATGCCGCATGTGCTTTATCTGATATTAGTTTAAACATACCCGCGAAACGCGTACCAGCATGGTAAAATACTTGTTCGCACAATTGAGATTTAGCAGTTTAATGGTAGTTTTGAGCCAACCAATCGCAATTTTATGAGACGTTTAATTTATATGCTTGCTTCAGTATTTACTATGCTGACTGCCAATGCACAACCGGCTCCCGTTAAGGTAAATGAAGGGATGCTGCAGGGTACTTTTGAAAATAGCCTCACAGTTTATAAAAGTATTCCATTTGCCGCTCCTCCGGTTGGTAAATTGCGCTGGTGCCCTCCGCAACCCGCCGCAAAATGGGATGGTGTGCGCCTGGCCGACAAATTTGCCCCGGAACCTATGCAAGGGGGCAACCCTGTGTCGGGAAAAAGTGAAGATTGCTTGTACCTGAACGTTTGGACACCTGCTAAATCACCCGATAGCAAAATTCCGGTCCTTGTATGGATTTACGGCGGTGCTTTCAATGCCGGCGGCACTGCCGAATGGGCTTATAACGGTGCCAATCTGGCGAAAAAAATGTGGTGCTGGTAAGTATCGCCTATCGCGTGGGCCAGCTTGGATTTTTGGCGCATCCTGAATTGAGCGCCGAAAGCCCCAAACGAGTATCCGGTAACTACGGCCTTCTTGATATGATAGCAGCACTTAAATGGATTAAACAAAATATTGCAGCCTTTGGAGGCGATCCTGGCAAGGTAACTATTTTTGGCGAGTCGGCAGGAGGCATCGCGGTTAGTATGTTATGTGCAAGCCCACTGGCTAAAGGACTGTTTCGCGGGGCCATTTCCGAAAGCGGGGGCTCATTTGGCCCAACGCGTACCACAACATTTCCGGGCGAAAATATGAAAAAGCTGCATGATGCCGAAGCTGCCGGCGAAGCATATGCTAAAGGTGCCGGGTATCCCTCAATTGACAGTTTGCGAAAAGTTGATGCTGATAAGCTCCCCGCCGTACGCGGGCTTGCATGGCCCATTGTTGATGGCTGGGTGATTCCCGATGATCAATATAAGCTCTACGAATCCGGTAAGTATAACGACATACCAATACTGGTTGGTTATAACTCTGATGAAGGGGCCAGTTTTTCGCCGCCTAAAACTACGGATGACTATATCGCCGCAGTAAAAAACCGTTATGGAAAATTCGCCGATGAACTTATTAAGGCTTATCCGCCCGGCACCGGTACGGTAGCCAAAACCGCGCGCGACTTAACACGTGATGCAGCGTTTGGCTGGCATACCTGGAGCTGGGCTACATTACAGGCAAAAAGGGGCAAATCCAAGGTTTTTTATTATTATTTTGATCAACACCCCGAGTATCCGGCAGGTTCCTCGCAGGCAGGTTATGGATCGCCGCATGCACAGGAAGTGGCTTATGTGTTCGGCCTGCTTAATGTATCAGGTGCGCAGGCTAAAGCAGACCTTGATATTTCGGATGCAATGAGTACTTACTGGACAAACTTTGCAAAGTATGGCGACCCCAATGGTGACGGAAAGCCCGAATGGCCGGCCTACAGCCCCGCCCGTCCGGCAGTAATGTACTTTTCCCAAACGGCGCATACCGGCCCTGTTCCGGACCTTGCGTCGCTGAAAGTATTGGATGCTTATTTCAGATGGAGGCGTTCGCCGGATGGCCAGGCCGGTGTTAAGTAAACCGGAGCGCCCGGCTCCTCGTAAATGGCAGGTACCGGATCAAAGAAAATAGCTGTTAGTCCGATTAAGCTTTAAATAAAACTTGAATGAAGTTAAGAACTATTGATGCAACATCACTGACACCGGCCGAAATGCAGGTTTATCTGCACTATGCCATTGCTCCCCGGCCAATATGTTTTGTATCCACTATCAACAAAAGCGGCGGGGTTAACTTAAGTCCGTTTAGTTTTTTTAATGTTTTTAGTATCAACCCGCCAATATGTGTTTTTTCGCCCACAAGCAGGGCGCGGGATAATACCACTAAACACACGCTCGAAAATGTTTTGGAAGTGCCTGAATGTGTGATCAATATTGTGAACTATGATATGGTGCAACAGACCTATTTAACCAGTATGGATTACAAAAAAGGGGTAAACGAATTTGCGAAAGCGGGCTTTACTGAACTGGCTTCGGATACGGTAAAACCACCGAGGGTGGCGGAGTCGACCGTTCAATTGGAATGTGCAGTGAATGATGTGATATCGTTAGGAAAAAACGGGGGCGCGGGTAATTTGGTTATTGCTGAGGTGAAACGGATCCATATCAGCGAAGCTATTTTGGATGCTAATGATAAAATAGACCCGCATAAAATAGATCTGGTGGCCCGTTTAGGTGGCGATTGGTATTGCAGGGTAACCGGTGATAATTTATTTAAAATTTCCAAACCAACAGGCAGCGCCGGAATAGGTATCGGTGTAGATGCTTTTCCAAAAGAGGTTAAATATTCCAAAGTATTAACCGGGAATGATCTTGGGATATTGGGGCTTGTTGAAGCGCTGCCATCACATGAGGAGGTAAACGCTTTTAGCAAAACCGATGAAATGAAAGAACTGGTTGATGCTGCCACCAGTGACACTCACACCCTGCACCTGCATTTAAAAGCCAAACAATTGTTAGATAACGGCCGTGTAACGGATGCATGGAAAGTGTTGCTGATGTAGGTTACGCTTGTGCCTGTAGGTGATTAGCTTATAAAAGTCAATGCTACCGTAAGCGGTAGTGAGTACTTACGGCAACGGGAATTGACAGCATAATAGTAATTGGCTTTTATAGTAAGGTGGATATTAGCTATTTTTGAGCATGAAACTAAACCGCCTTATCATACTGTGTTTTGCTGTTTTATTTTTTTATGGATGTAGAAAAGGAGAAAACGCAAAAGAAATAATACCAGCACTTACACCCGGTCCGGGAGCGGCAGAAATTGGACTATCAGGTGATATAAAAAAACCTGATGGCTCCGCGGCCGAAGGAGTGGATGTTACTATAGATGGACATAAAATCACAACTTCAGCTTCCGGCTTGTTTGAGTATACCGGCAAAGTAAGTAACGCTGATAAGGTAAAACTTTCGATATCTAAAAAAGGGTATTTCAAATTCAGTAAAACCTTTACCCTGGAAGAGAATAGTACGATAGAAAACCTCTCTTACCTTTTAGTTTTGGAACAAACCGTCGGAAGTTTCGGATCGGCAAGCGGCGGTACCATTACCACTACCTACGCTACGCTGGTTTTTCAGCCTAATAGCTTTGTTAACCAAGACGGAAGTGCCTATAATGGAAACGTGACCGTAAAAATGCCTCCCAATATCATTAGCGAATATGCGGATAAATTGCCGGGGGATACCAGGGCTTTAACGGCAACGAATCAGAAAGTTGTGTTAGACCATTGGGGCGGGATGAATGTGCAGGTTTATGGCAACACGGGGCAACTGCTTAAACTGGTAAAGCCGGTTAATTATACCTATAAAATTGACTGGCGATATGTTTACATTAACAAAAGCAACCCAATAAAGATATGGAGTTACGACGAAGCCGATGATATCTGGAAAGAAGCCGGCGACGCTACCTTGAACGGACAATATTTTACCGGTAGCACAACAAGCCTATCCTATTTGCAATGGGGCACAGCTTATCC
Source organism: Mucilaginibacter sp. P19 (assembly GCF_050632265.1). Classification (NCBI taxonomy): domain Bacteria; kingdom Pseudomonadati; phylum Bacteroidota; class Sphingobacteriia; order Sphingobacteriales; family Sphingobacteriaceae; genus Mucilaginibacter; species Mucilaginibacter sp. P19. The sequence continues at coordinate 4,321,457 of NZ_CP192586.1, read as the reverse complement.
GCAAGCTTTGCTCAGGGCTTATGTAACGGATGGCAATTCAAACCCGGCCAGCTTTTTTAGGCTTGGTTGCGGTATAGATAATTACGCCGTTAATAGTTTTTCGGGCGTAAGAATTAACTCGAAAGGCGTTGCATTAATTTACGTGCCGGCCAATACACAAATACGTACAGCCGTAGCATCGCCATGTTATGATATGTTGAACGCCTTTTTAATCCCGCCAATTGCGGTCGATAAAAAATTGGAGCAACCACTGGTTGTTAATTTGGCGCTATACATAACCACCTTTGAGGGTAAAATAGAAGATTGCGGATTTAACGGCGTGAAGGGCAGGGCCGAGTTTACTTTTAACGGCAAAAAGATGCTGAGTAATCTTGATAACAATGGCTATTTTAAGTTTACCTTCCTTCTGTGCCAGTTCAATGGTTACAATGGTAAATTGGTTGTTTATGATGAGCAAAACAAAATTATTCATCAAAACAGCAATAACCCGATAAGGGCCGGCATTAAAAATGCCTATTTGGCTTCATTGTGTACTGTACCGCAAGCTGGTAAGGTAACAATAAATGTAAATGGAAAAACCTATACGTTTGAAACGCCTAAAGATAGCCTGTCGATGAGCGAGACTTTTGAACCCTGGAATGGTAGCCCGACAACCATGATCTCTGCGCACAGTGCCGACAGAACACAGGGCTTTCTTCTGACTTATCTTGGCTTTAAAGGGGGGAAGTTGATTTGTATACCTGCGGCTTTTCTATACCTTCAAATAATTACACCATGACCTGGGGGCTTTACGAACGTGGTACAACCCAGATCACAAAATATAAAACGAGCGACACCTTAATTGAGGGAACGTTTAAAACTAAAACTAATCTCAATTTTTCGGTAGGGGCGCCCGGTGAGGTGGTGGAAATAAGCGGTAGTTTTAGTATTTCGAGGTGACGGGGGATTAGCCTATAAAATCCGACGCTGCCGCAAGCGCCAGCGGGGGCGGCACGCGTGCACCAACTAAAGGCGGCGTATGCTATGATTAATTTTATAAAAATTCAAACAATTCCGCTTCTCCAACGCATCTTGGCCCTTCGTGTATCCACCATTTTCTGCCGATATTTAAGTAGCGCTCTATTTTCCAACCTAAAAGGAATCTTACAGTTACTGCTTTTTCTTCACCGGGCTCAATTGTAAACCCATCATCCCACCTAATATCCCCGATGTATGTTTCAAACCTGTTGCCATCTTTGTTATATTCAAAAACGTGATTGGGCCGGTATCCGCTTAATATACCTGTTCGTCTTCCGCCATCTTTGGTTGCTTTTAGCTTTATTAAAGCTTTAACAGAAATTAGTTGGTGTTCTTCCTGCTTTATTTCCCTGATACTCGCAAGAGTATATTTATCATAAGCCATAACATCAAATACTTTTGATGCCCCTGTATCAAGCCATCTTTTGTAGATGAGTTTGCCGTTCATGTATACGTAGAGTTCGCGATCTTTGACTTCTTTGTGGATTAGCATGGTATTTATAAAGGTAGAAATTGTGCGTGTAAACACCATGAACTATAAGATAGTCAGTGTTGAGAACGTGCTACACATGAGCACCAGCCAAGGGGAGTTTAACCAACCACTGCGACAGCCGTGTTTCAGGTGCTTTTTATCATTTTAAAAGAAATAATAAAAAGTAATATCATAAGTTATAATTAAATCGTTAATAAGCTTAGTTACAAATCTGAACCTTACTTCAAGTCACAAATCATCAATGCTGAAATTTCTGCTAATTCTTTTCTTGATGAGCTTTTTATCATCTATCATCAACGCTCAAACCTTAGATAGGATAGAAACCGGCATAATCGATACATCAAAAAAACATTCGCCTGTTCGATCCCTATCTGCTTCTTTTGCGCCCAAAATTGATCAGTCACGAGAGAGAATATATCATCCGGATAGTTCCCATATTCCGCACAAGGCCGTTATGCGTTCCTTAATGATTCCAGGTTATGGACAGATCTATAACCACAGATGGTGGAAAGTACCGTTGATTTATGGTGGCTTGGGCCTCCTGGCCTCGGCAATAATCTATAACCAGCACCAATACAATGAGTATCTCACCATATCGCGATATCGTCAGGGTGACCCGCCAGGCCCGGGCGCACCCTTTTACAAACAATATATTCTTTTTAGAGATTACCAGGTTTCCGATGCCCGATTGAGCGATGTACGGGAGAATTCAAGAAGAAACAGGGATTTGAGTATAATGGGTTTTCTGGCAGTTTGTGGCGTCCAGGCAATTGATGCATACATCGATGCGAAGTTCCTGCATTCTTATTCAGTTGATAATAACCTATCATTCAGGGCAACTCCCCAAGTTATAAATCAACAGGTATATGCACAGGATGCCGGTTTCAAGTATATTCCGGGTATTAAAGTAATTTGTAGTTTCTGATAAGCTATTTAAAAGCGATTCAGTAAAATTGATATCAAACGCTACCGCAAGCGTCCTCGCCTGTGGACATCATGCTAAAACAACAGGCTGGTTGATTAACTAAATGTGGGTTATAAGGAGATGTTGGGATAGAGAAAGATAAAATGTATTTTTAAATATGAGCCGTAATTATAAATTCCATAACTCCGAAGGAATGTACTTTGTGAGTTTTGCCACGGTGTTTTGGATTGATGTATTTGTGCGACGATTGTACTTTGATTGCGTGGTAGATAATCTTAATTTTTGTGTGCATGAAAAGGGAATGGAAGTATATGCCTGGTGTATTATGCCAAGCCATGTTCATTTGGTATTTCGATCAGAGCGGATTAAACCCGAGGAGTTGATAGGTGGTTTTAAATCTGTAACATCGAGACAACTTATCAAGTTGATTGATGAAAATACACAAGAGAGCAGACGCGAATGGCTTTTAAATTCATTTAAAAAAGCTGGCGCAGCAAACTCAAATAATACAAAAAATCAATTTTGGCAACAACATAACCAACCTGTTGAGCTTTGGAGTAATCACGTAATACAGCAAAAAATAGATTATACCCACAATAATCCTGTAGTTGCCGGTTTTGTTGAAAATGATTATGAATATCTCTATAGCAGCGCACGAGATTATGCTGGTGTTAAAGGGCTGGTTAAGGTAGAAATAGATTAGTTTATAAATTCAACGCTCCCGCAAGCGTCCTCGCTTGTGGACATCATGCTAAGTTATGCAAGCGGATCGTCATGTTGTATCGTCCTAAAATAAGTTTACATCTGTAAACTTATTTTAGGACGATACATAGAGCCAATGACGATAACCACATACAAATTAAGTGTTCAATTGCTTGTGCACGCGTGTCGCGTGTACCTTGTCCGTTTGCTTTGAAAAGATTTTTGACGAATTTGCAACCTCACCTAATTAGACATTTGTGACCAGTTGAGAGGAGGAAAATACAATTTTTTAGTTATAAATATTAAATCGTATTATAGCAGAATATTAGTATACTTAGCCTTTATCCAATTATATGCGTTTTAACAAGGTTGAAAAATTCAAAATAGACGACTTGCTCTTAGATCAGGGAAATTACCGTTTTAAAGAAGCAGATGATCAAAAAAGCTGTATTGCAAAAATCTATTCAGCAAACCCAGCATATTTTAAAAACCTAATGTCAAGCATTGCGGAGGATAATTTGGGAGAACTCCTTCTTGTCTATAAGAACGGCAAGAAAAATATTGTACTTGATGGAAATCGCCGTCTTGCAGCGTTAAAAGTTCTCAATAACCCCCAAGAGTTTAGCCCATCGACAGCAATTAAAGACCATGCAGATCATTTGTTAAAAGCTTACACTGTCGATTTGGCGAATGTTTTCGCACAAGTATCAGATGACAAACAACTGATATATAAGACCGTATATGAAAGACATGCGGCCGGACAAGGAAAAGCCAGAATAAACTGGAGCGCTTACGGTGCTGCCCGTTTTCGATACGATCAGAAAATGGAAGGTGGCAATGAATGGTATGCCATTGCGCTGCTCCTTGAAACAGAAAATAAACACCCAGAATGGACAGCTTTTATGGATTCCGGCGACTATTCACATGAAGTCTTCCGCAGGATTTTCAGGGCTGCGCAAGATAAAGGGGTTATATCAAACAGTATCTTTTCCGGTAGACATCAGCGGATAAAAAGCACGGCGGATAAGAAGCTCGTTAAAGACGCAATTGAGAAAGTCACTCGCTTTCTTGAAGCGATGCGGAATAAAGATTTAAGTTTATCCAGAAGCGGAAAGTATGCCGATAAAGCATCAGTCGACGCCTTTGTTGAACAATTCAGTCTTTCTCCTGATAATGTTAGATCGCAGGCTCCAACCGATAGCAATTCTGAAACAGGTGGTCAGTCGCCAACAGACCCTTCTGGCGGCTCATCACCCGCCGCAACGAATTCTACGGATTCCACGCCTTCAACAAATTCAAGTACCTCTCCCGGTCAAGCGACAGGTACACAGCAATCTGCGTCTCCTGTTGGTACAAAGGATCGAATTTATGGAATTGAGAAATCCGATGCAATAGAACAACGCCTTGTTTCGTTAAAATCTCAGAAATTAATCTCACTCTATCGTTCTTTATGCGTAGTATCAGCAATACAGCATGCTCAACTACTTTATGTAGGCGCTTGGAGTTTCTTTGAATCATTAACGGCGTTGTGCGGTAGGCAGGACGGAACACCTTTTGACGGCTATCTTGGTTCGATATTGAATAACAACTTGAATTATAATAAGGCAGATAAACGAGACTTTCAACACGTTTTAAAAGACATATCCGAAAAGGGAAACGCGAACAAACATTCTCCAAGACATTACACTACATCGGCAGTGCAACTTAGAACTGACTTTACGACGTTAGAACCGTTGGTAATTGCTGTAATTGATATGATTATTAATAAACCCAATAAACCGTAAATGTCGAGCGGTAAACAATACTATTCACCTTTACGCTATCCCGGTGGAAAGGGCAAACTTTTTCAGTTTGTGAAGGATTTAATCCTTCACAACAATCTTGATGGCGGAAGTTACTGCGAACCCTACGCGGGTGGCGCAAGTATCGCTCTTGGTCTCCTCATTGAGGATTATGTATCCGAAATACATATAAACGACTATGACAAAGCAATTCATAGTTTCTGGTATGCAATATTGCGTGATACGGACGAATTCATAAAACGAGTTTGGGATACACCTGTAACCATGACTGAATGGCGAAAACAGAGAGCCATACAGTCGGATAAAGACAATTATGACCATATAGACTTAGGTTTTTCCACGTTCTTCATGAACAGAACGAATAGATCAGGAGTTATAAAGGCCGGCGTTATTGGCGGGAATGACCAAACAGGTAATTTTAAAATTGATGCGCGTTACAACAAGGCCGATCTTGTAAAGCGAATTAATACAATTGCCAATCTTTCAGATCATATTCACATCTACAGACAAGACGCTTTAAATTTAATAACGAAAACTCTTCCTGATAGCGATGTTAAAGGATTGGTATTTCTCGATCCGCCTTACTATATCCAAGGCAAACAGCTCTATACAAACTTCTATACTCACAATGACCATCAACTAATTGCGGATGCCATCAAGGACAGTTCACTCAAACACTGGATTGTGACCTATGATAACGTCGAAGAAATAAACAATATCTATGATCTTAAAAATAAGGTAATATATGATTTAAGATATAGCGTTTCTCATTCAAGCCCTAAGGGATCGGAAGTTTTATTCTATAGCGACCAAATATGCATGCCTTATCTTCAAATCGGAGAAAGGATCAGCGCTTGATCGGCTAAACAGAGCCCAGCTGCCGCAAGCAAATTTGACACTTAGCACATTTGCCACAACGCACAGTCTTGCGGTAACGAAAAAATTCAAATGCGGGCCGCAAGGCTGTGCCTTGTGGCCCGCATGCAAGGTATAAACCATGCATGCAACTGGATGATTGTCATCCACCTTTTGAAACTACCCACAAATCAACCCCGCCACAGTCCGCACCTCTACAAAATCATCCCCCTCCAAATCCTTACAATTCACATGCGTATCTGTACAGATCAGCTTTTTAATAGCCCCGCAGGCTTTTAACTTGCCAATTCCATCGTTCACAAACAAACCATGCGTGGTTATTACATAAATATCCCCTGCACCGGCATTTTTGTAAGTCAGCGCGGCGTTTACGATGCTGCCGCCTGAGCGGATCATGTCGTCATAAATAATTACTGTTTTGCCGGCTACGTCGGCGTTGATGGCGCTTACTTCGGTATGGTCGCCTTTGAGGCGGCGTTTCAGGATGAAAGCGGCATTTACGCCCATGTCGTTAGCTAATGACTCAACCCATTTGGCACGACCTGCATCCGTGCTGGCCATTACAAAGTTATCGCCGCCGTATCGGGTGGCCGCTTCAATCACAATATCTTTGCAGTATACGTGTACGGGGTACAGGTCCTGCTCAAAGTAGTACTGGATGCCCTCGCTATGCAGATCGAATAACATCACCTTATTGCCCCGGTTTGATTTTGGTATGGCCGAGAGCAGGCGGGCGCGGGTTTTGGCGGTCACAATTTCGCCGGGTTTAACGGCGCGTTCCATGGTGCTGTAACCAAAGTAGGGGATCACCAGCGTAAGCGAATCGGCACCATAACTTACCAGCGACGAAGCAAGGTCGTACAGTTCAAGCGTGGCGCTATCGCTCACGGTACCGCCGATCAGCAGCACCTCTCTGCCTTCCACGTTGGATAGGATGCGCTGATAGCGCTCGCCATCAGTAAAGTGGCTTACTTCAATTTCTCCGCGTTCGCAATGGCCAAGGGCAAGCACTTTTTCGGCAAGGTATTCATATCCGGTTATGGCAAAAAGTAGTTTCTTCATTATATAAGAGCTTAAAGCAGAAGGCCTAAAGCATAAAGCTTTTTTGTTAATGTGATTTATTGGTTCTGTAAGGTATCGATCACCTGTTCAAAGGTAAAATCTTTCATGATATGGCCGTTCTCAAAAACGGTTTGCAGCTGATCGGCAAGTTCAGGTTGTTCGTCCTGCTGAATGGTTTTATAGCCTTCAGTAGTTTTTACCAGTTTAAGCCTGCCGCCTTTGCTCTTTTTAAAGCTGGTGGTAATGTTGCCATTGGCGTCCATTTCGGTCGGGCTTTTCTCTACAGCTACCTCCTTACCGTTTATGATGGCACTGCTGCATTTCAGGGCAAATTTCTGGGTATCACGGTCGACTTTTTGCAGTAATGCGCCGCCCATGCCAAGCACGAGGTTTTCGGCACTGATGCCATTTTCTTTCAGGGCTTTGTAAATCACGCCGATCTCGGTATAATTAACTCCATCGCCCTGGATCACCCTAACCTGCGGAGGCAGTACTTTATAGCCTTTGGCATTGGTGGTAAAGCCGAACTTATCGAACAGGATGTTAAAGATCTCCAATAAGGTCATGACCGGGTCGCCGCTATCCGGGCGGATCACCAGGGTGCCGTCACGTTTTAGGATCTCCTGTTTCAGGTTCTCGCCCCAGTACTCGCTGCAGGCACGGAAAATATTATAGCTATCGCTTACACAGGCAATAACACCAGTGGGGAAACCACGTAACACATGTTTAAATACTTCCAGTTCGCCTTCCTGCCCAAGCAGGGTGCAAATACTGTGCTCGGTAGCAGGGATGCTGAGGCCATATACTTTTTCTGCATGGTAATATTTAATAGCCATGCCAGAGCCAGCAAGGTTATCGCTGCCTGCAAAGCTAAGCAGGTGGGCAGCTCCGCCAATTTTGGCACTCTCCACACTGCTCACCCCGCGGAAACCAAAGTCATTCAGCACAAAGCCAATCCCGCCGAAAGCTTCGGGTGTGGCGGTATCTTCGTAGTACTGGGTAACTATTTTTTTAACCTCGTGGCTAAGTGTGGCTACGGTGCAGGGATACCAAACCTGCATCAGCAGCGTTTCGAGGAAGTTGGTGAGCCAGTAACATTCAGGGTCGGTATTTTCGATGGTCATGAGCACGTTGCCGGTGGGTACGCTGCTGCCTTCGGCCACAGCTTTGATGCGCACCGGCAGGTGGCCGTTATATTTATCCAGTATGTACTGAAATTTGCTGCAATCAAACACATCATCGCGGCCAAAAACCTGTTTCAGAAATTCGTCGGCCTCATCAAGGTCAACCTGGTTAAAGGCTGGTCCCTGCAGGTATTCTTTCAAAAAATATTGCAGACCGAAAAAAACGGTTTCCTTGAACATGCCCCCGCGGCTTTCCAGGTAACTGTAAATATTGGTGGTGCCGGGGTAGTAAAATTTATGGTGGGCGTATTTATATGCGTCGGCTAAGAGGATCAGATTTTCCTTTTTCATGGCTTTAGTTTTTTAGGTATTTGCCGGTGATGAAATTAAACAATTCAACGTGTTCTTCGCTTACAGAGCCATTTTTTATCATCAATGGCAGATTGGTAAGTTTAAACCAGGCCAGGTCGGCAATATCATCCTGGGCCTTTGGTTCGCCGCCAATAAAGTCGCAGCTAAACAGCAGGGTAATGATCTTATCAACCTCGCTGCGGTAGCGCCAGTCGTTTATTTTGGCCGATGTTTCGTACTGCATGGCAGTGGTTTGCATGTCGCCGCATTCCTCGGTAAGCTCGCGTTTGGCGGCATCTTCGTAACAGGCATCTTCCGGGTCGGAGAAACCGCCCACAAAGCGCCATTTATTGTTGATGGCTTTTTTGCCTAACAGGATCTCGCTGCGGTTATTCCTGAACAGGGCTACATCCACCGTAGGGTACACCTTTGGATATTGGTTATAGTAAGCGTACAGAATGCCCGCACGGAAATCATTTGAATCAAAAACTTTATCGGCATATTGCTTGCGTAGCTCGGTTGCGTTATAGTCACCATGTTCAGGTAGTTCGATGGTTTCAAATTTACCGCTATAGTAGGGAATGAAGCTGTCGCGGCTGCCGTACAAACAAAACTGCTCGGCATTGAAAACACTTTTCAGCAGGTTGTCCAGGTTATTCGACCATATTTTATCGCTCGGGTTATTGCTGATGGGCAGCACTACAATTTCGGGATAATCCTTTTTAATCATTTTTTCACGCGCGTAATAGTCGTACGGGTTTTTGCGGCTGCCTTTTATAGGGCTAACGCCCAGTAATATAATTAGTTTGGCATGGTTTTGCTTAACTTGTGCTATCAATTCCCGGTGACCCTCATGCAGGTACGGCGTTTGAAAGCGTGCTATAATTACTCCTGTTTTCATTTCTAATTTGCGTTAATTATACACAAATATAAATATGTGTTTTTAATACGCAAATTATTTTTTAATTTTTTTGGGGATAAACTTGTAATGGTGTTAAAATAAACTGGTCACGCTGAAGTTATTTCAGCACGCCATAAGCCGAGGCGCAAACATAGCGGAGACATAGCATGTGAGATCCCGAAATAAATTCGGGACGACGGGTGTGGGCATGTTGAACTTATTTCAACACGCCATAAGCCGAGGCGCAAACATAGCGGAGACTTAGCATGTGAGATCCCGAAATAAATTCGGGACGACGGATGTGGGCATGTTGAACTTGTTTCAGCACCCCACAAGCCGAGGCGTAAGCATAGCGGAGACTAAGCCTGTGAGATCCCGAAATAAATTCGGGACGACGGATGTGGGCATGTTGAACTTATTTCAACACGCCATAAGCCGAGGCGCAAGCATAGTGGTGACTTAGCATGTTGGATCCCGAAATAAATTCGGGACGATGGAAAAGTTAAAAGTCTCCCCAACCGGGGGAGATTTAGAGGGGCTCGGCTTATATCTCGAAACTAATTCCCTCTTTCTTCAACTGAAAATACTTTTCCTCGTTAAAGCGGAAAAGGTTACCCGGTCTGCCGGCGCCTTCGAGGGCCTGTTTTTCGGTAGTTTCTTCGAGGAAGCCGTATTTGGTGATCTTCTTTTTAAAGTTACGGCGGTCGATAGGGCGGTCGAGCACGGCGAGGTAGAGCTTTTCGAGTTCAGAAAAGGGGAACTTTTCTTCAAGCAGCTCGAAACCTACGGGCTGATAAAGCATTTTGCTTTTAAGGCGTTCGCGCGCTACGCTGATGATGGTGGTATGATCGAACGCCAGGGCGGGAAGCTTTTTGATATTGAACCAGTTTACATCGCTGGCGTCGGTAGCGGCTTTAACAACAAAGGCGTCGGGCCGTACAAGGCCATAATAAGTTATGGAGATCACCCTGTTACGCGGGTCGCGCCCCGGCTGGCCAAAGCTGTACAGTTGCTCCAGGTAAGTGATGTTTACACCGGTTTCCTCTCTTAGCTCACGCTGAATAGCTTCCTCTAACGATTCGTGGTCAGCTACCAGGCCGCCCGGTAATGCCCAGCTGTTTTTAAAAGGCTCGATATTGCGTTTAATGAGCAATACGGACAATCCCTCTTTGGAGGTATATCCGAATACTACGGCATCAACGGCAACCTTTATGTTTTGGGTGACTGGCATAATACAAAGTTAGATATTGGGAAGCGGTGGGGCAAGAGAAAGGCAACTATTCAATTAATTAAAACCAGGGTGTCAGCCACTATTTCATTATGTTTTATTAGCTGATGAGGTAACCTGTTTAATGGGTGGAATATTTAAAAGTTTTTTTATTTAAAAATTTTCTTGTAAATATGCCCTACCAATCAGTAAACCGTTTTACCGCCGCTATGCTTCACGATAAGGAATATCAAATGTGGCCCGATGCCCGGTTATTGGAGCAGTTAAGGCTTGATGACCGTAAGGCATTTGAAATTCTATACCATAAATATCTCGTCGAAGTTGTTTTACGCGGCTTATAATCTTTTCAGGGATAAGGATGTTTGTGAAGACCTGGTGCAGGAACTATTTATTGATCTGTGGACAAAGCGCAATCAGCTAAATATCACTTCGCTTGAAGCTTATCTCAAAGTAGCCATCAGGCACCGCGTGTTATTTTATCTCCGCACAAAAAAAGCATCGGTAGATCTCGCCGTGATTGAGACACTGGTTGAAAAGTATTCGGCCGATAGTAAATTGTTCCAGGATGATATTGCTCATTTACTGGAAGATGGCGTAGCTCAACTCCCCGAAAAATGCCGGCAGATCTTTACCCTGAGCCGTAAAGAATATCTCAGCAATAAAGAGATAGCCACCCGGCTAAACATCTCCATTAAAACCGTCGAAAACCAGATCACTATTGCTTTGAGGTATCTGCGCACTGGCTTAACTGACTACCTGCCGTCGGTAGTGGCGCTGGTATTGCTGCACATGTTTGGCAAATAGACCCCAAAAAATATTTTCAATTGCTTTGGGGGTACCCCGGTTTATTGCATCCTGCAGTTATAAACCATGGCAAAATTCCCTTTCAGAAAAAAACAATCCGGTGCAAATGACAGGCATTTGCAGGAAGAGCTTGTAAATAAATATTTCGACGAGCTCGATCTCCGCAGCGTACAAAACGAGGCAGGTGATGAGGTGGAATTTAATGCTGATGGCGTGTACAGCAGAATCAATGCTGCTTTAGAGAATACAGAAAAGAAAAATCCGGGAAAATTAAAAAAATGGATGGTTGCGGCTTCGCTTCTTGCAGGCTTATGTATTTCGGTAACAATAGCTTATCAATACCGCTATGCCCTGCTTGATCGTTTGGATCCTATTGCCAGCAAACAATTGGTTGCCGCTAACGGGCAAACTGTAAATTTCACCCTTGCCGATGGTACCAGAATATGGTTAAATGCTGGCAGTAAACTTACTTATCCCGAAACCTTCCGGGGCGAAAAACGAGAGATCAGGCTGGAAGGCGAAGCTTTTTTGGATGTGGCACATGACCCTGCCAAAGCTTTTATTATACATACCGGAAAAGTGCGCACCCAGGTGCTGGGCACCAGTTTTAATATCAAAGCCTACGCTAACGAAAGCTTTATTAAGGTTGACGTTTTAAGCGGCAAAGTTGGGGTAGTTACTCCGGCCGGTGCAACAAAAAGTACAGCCACATTTTTAACCCCCGCCGAGGAGGTTGTTTTTGATAAGGATAAGCTATCCGTGATAAAAAATGCTCAGGTTGATGTAAACGCCCTAAGCAGTTGGAAAGACGGTGAATTGGTATTTAAAAATATGGCGCTGCCCGAAGTGCTCAACACCATTAACCGTCACTTCAATGTAACCGTAAAGGCCGATGTTAACCTGGCGCGTTGCTCTATCACCGCCAACTTTACCAATGTTTCACTGGAAAATATCATGAAGATCATATCGAAACTGGTGAAGGGAAAAGCTGTGCAAAAGGGCCCGGCTTATCAGCTAAAAGGCAAGGGCTGCTAACATAAAACCAACTAATAAAAGAGATATACCAATTATCAGTTAACCTAAATACAAGCTATGACAACATAAATACATTAAAAAACCCTGCTCAAAAGGGATTTTGACAGGGTTAAACTAAAATGCCGGATTATTAATAAGTGCAGCGTTTAGAGGTCCAATTCAGAACGAAGCACTTGAATTTCAAACACTTTAATTTTCTCAAATCTATGAATATATCTCTATTTTCAAATGGAGTAATTCGTCATGTATTAATATTAATGAAAATTACCTCGCTTGCCTGCTTTGTGGTTTGCCTCATGTGCTTTACGGCCGTGGCAAACAACTCTTTCGGGCAAAAATTTCTGGAGGTATCGGTTACGCTCAAGCTCAAAAATGCCAAGCTAACCGATGCGCTGGATAAGATCTCGAACCAAAAGCATATCAAATTTGCCTACGCCGATAATGTACTTAAACCAACTTATGTCATAAGCCTTAAGGTCAAGGACAAAAGTATTAAGGAAGTACTTGATCAAGTTTTAACGCCCTTCAACCTCAGCTATAAGATCATTGACGATGTTATAGTTATTGATGAAAAGCCGGAGATAGAAAGCAGCACCGGCGGTATTGAGCAGGGCCCCAGGCAACCCATCAAAGTTAAAGGTAAAGTTACCGACGAAAATAACTTATTTATACCCGGCGCAAGCGTACGGGTTAAAGGTACAACCATTGGCACCGTAACCGATATTAACGGTAATTACACCATTGATGCGCCCGATGCTGACGCTGTACTGGTGTTTAACTTTATAGGCTATGCAACAAAAGAGCAGCCCATCGGCAACCAGGCTACGTTGAATGTGCAACTGGTCCCCGAGCGTACTTCGCTTAATGAGGTAGTGGTGGTAGGTTACGGTACCCAGCGGCGCACTAATGTTATAGGCGCGGTAGATCAGATCAGCGCGAAAGCCATTGAATCAAAACCTTCAATAAACTTAACACAGGCTTTGCAGGGCACTTCGCCCAACCTTATCATCCAGCAAACCAGCTCCGAGCCGGGAGCTTATGCCAATGTGGATATCAGGGGGTGAGCACACTTAATGATAACACCCCATTGGTGGTAATTGATGGTATTACCGGTGGTGATATCAACCTCCTTAATCCACAGGATATCGAAAGTGTTTCGGTACTAAAAGATGCCGGTTCGGCGGCTATTTATGGTTCACGCTCGGCAAATGGGGTTATTTTAGTAACTACCAAAAAAGGTAAGAATAATTCACGCACTACCGTAAATTACAATGGACAGGCAGGTATCCAATCCCCGCACGTGGGTTATAAACCGGTACACAGTTATGAAAATGCCATTTTACGCAATGAGGCTATGGTTAATGCCGGTTTGCAGCCTATTTATAGTCCGCAGCAAATTCGTGATTTTCAGCAACAGGGCGATCAACAATGGTTCCTGGATGCCATTTTGAAAGACTCATGGCAGCAAAGCCATAACCTAAGTTTAACAGGTGGCAATGCTACAACATCGTTCCTGGTGTCGGCGGGCGTAACCGACCAGCGCAGCAACCTTGTTGGTCCTGATTATGGTTTAAGGCGTTATAACTACCGCATGAACTTAACCAGTAACTACGGTAAGTTAAAGCTTACAAGTATCCTGGCTTATTCACGCTCCGAAATCAGAGAACACTCCTACAGCACAGGCACGCTGATAGTGGATGCAGGCCGTACACCCACCTATTATAAAATTAAAGACGATCAGGGCCGGTACCTTACCAATGATGTACTCACAGAGTTTAACCCGCTTGGTATCCTGGAACAGGGCGGTTACCGTACCCATGACGATGACAATCTGTTAGGTAACTTAAATGCAGAACTTTCTGTTACCAAAGATTTTAAACTGAAAGCTGTTTTTGGCGGCAGGTTATTGTCCGATCACCAGTTTACGCGTGTTAAGCAGGTGAATTTTTATCCATCCGGAACTTACGGGGCAGATCGTAACACCAATGATGATAATAACAAAACCCTGTTCACCAATACGCAGTTACTGGCCGAGTTTGCCAAAACTTTTAATAAATCACACAATGTTGATGTATTGGTAGGCGTGGCTAACGAATCTACCACGGCAAAGCAAAACAGTATCCATCTTAAATATACCGACCCGGAACTGGGTACACCTACCACCGGTACTATCATTGACCCCGCTACTTCATCAGCATCCAATAACGGAACTACCGAAACAAGTCTTAACTCATTATTTGGCAGGGCAAGTTATTCGTACCAAAATAAGTATTATGGCGAGTTTGATTTTCGTGTAGATGCTTCGTCAAAATTTGCGCCGCAAAATCGCGGCGCTTTCTTCCCTTCGGTATCGGGCGGCTACCGCCTTACCGAGGAGCGCTTCATGCAAAACTATCGTAACAACATCGGCGATTTGAAACTGCGTGCATCATACGGTATTTTGGGTAATCAAAGTGTTAGCGATTATCAATACCTGCGCACTTATGGCCCTTTTCAAAATGCTTATGGTTTTAACAACTCGGGCGTGGGTGGCACAGCCATATCCTTTGCCAACCCCGATCTGCGTTGGGAACGTGCTGCAACACTGAATATTGGGGTTGATGCAGGCTTCCTGAAAAACAGTTTGACAGTTGCTATCGACTACTTTAATAAAACCACCCGCGATATCCTGCTGCCACCCATTGTGCCGGGAACCTTTGGTGCTGGTTTGCCAAGTTATAACGCGGGCAAAGTACAAAACCATGGCTGGGAGCTAACGGTTAACTATTATCTCACTACGCAAAACTTTAAACACTCCTTTAGCTTCAACGTGGCTGATAGCAAAAACAAGGTGCTTTACCTTGAGGGCGGCGATCAGCTAAAAAGCTATGATGAGATGCAGGTGATCAACCGCGTAGGCTTGCCGATAGGCTCATATGTTGCCTTAAAACGCGACGGCTATTTCCAAAACCTTCATGATATTCAAACAGGTCCTAAGCCAACCGGTTTAACCGTATCGCCCGGCGATAACCGCTATGTTGATGTTAACGGCGACGGCGTAATTGACGATAACGATAAGTTTGTTTTCGGTAACCCGTTCCCTCGCTTAACTTTCGGTTTTACATATAATGTAAGCTATAAAGGCTTTGACTTTAACCTGTTTTTACAGGGCGTAGGTAAACGCAGCATGTTTATCAGGGGCGAGCAGGTTGAGCCATTTCACGTAAACTACTCACAGGTTATCTATCAGCACGAGCTTGATTTCTGGACACCTCAAAATCCTGATGCCCGTTTTCCGCGCCTTGCGGCCAGCGGCAGCCAATCAAACGAAAACAACTTCAGGCGTGGATCAGATATGTATTTGTTTGATGGCAAGTACCTGCGCGTAAAAAATGTACAGGTGGGCTATACACTTCCAAATGCATGGGCCAAGTTGCTGGGTTTACAAAAACTGAGGGCTTATGTATCGGGCCAAAACCTGCTTACGTTTTCGGGCGTGAAATTTATCGATCCAGAATCGACCGAATTTAACAGTAACCTGGGGGCTGGCGGCGCTAACAGTGCGCGGTCATACCCAACGCCAATTTACTACGGTTTTGGTTTAGATGTAACCCTATAACACTATCCATCATGAAAAAATATTCGACATATAAAACCGCCTTTTTAGTATTACTGGCCAGTTTATCGGCTTGTAAAAAACTCGATCTGGCGCCTACCAATAAGTTCACCGACAGCAATTTCTGGACTACTACCGAAAAAGCCGGCGCGGTGCTTAATACCGCTTATTCGCAAATGTTCAGCAACGACTATTTCTTTTATAACGAAGGAGCATCGGACAATGCATACAATGGCCGCGGCGATAACCAGGGCGCTGCCTCGCTTGCCGCAGGTACTTATGATCCCTCATTAGGAAGGATCAAACAGGAATGGGGATTTCATTACAGCGGCATAAAAACCTGCAACATTTTTTAGAGAATGTAGACAGGGTGACCGCTATGGATGCAACGCTGAAAGCCCGTATGAAAGCCGAAGCAAGGTTTATCCGTGCTTTTCATTATTTTATGCTGGAAACATGGTGGGGCGATGTGCCTTTGTTTGATAAAGACATCAGCATTGACGAGATCAAAAAGCATTGCCCGCACACCAAAAGCACAGGTTGTTGATTTTGTATTGAAAGAGCTTGACGCTGCGGCAACTGATTTGCCGGTGAACACCGCTTATAAAGAATCCGACAGAGGGCGCATAACTAAAGGCGCAGCCATCGCCCTAAAGGCAAGGGTGCTGCTTTATGAAAGCCGCTGGCAGGATGTGGCAACCACTTGCGAAAAGCTGATGAACGATAACAGCAATGGTACTTATAGCCTGTTCCCATCGTACGAAGGTTTGTTTTTACCGCAGAATGAGTACAACAGCGAGGTGATCCTCGACCTGGAATTTGTACCGGATGTGAAAACATACAGTAACTTTTTTGATATGGCTCCGCTTGCTGTTGGAGCCCGTTTAAATGCCCTTGCCCCAACACAGGAACTGGTTGACAGCTACCTGATGGAAAATGGTAAAAAGATCACCGATGCGGGTTCTGGCTATGACGAAAACAATCCGTATGTAAACCGCGACCCAAGACTTACCTATACTGTGGTGTACAACGGTTATAAATGGAAAAAGCCGGACAACAGTGTTCAGGTTATCTACACCAAACCGGGCGACGATCCGGGTGCTACCAAGCCTGATGAGTACGCGCCTGGCAAAGTAAGCTCGCCAACAGCTTATTATACCCGTAAATATTACGACCCTTCATCTGCCGTAAATTTTCAATCTGCTTTAAACCTGATCCTCATCCGTTATGCCGATGTGCTGCTGATGTATGCCGAAGCTAAAAATGAGCTTGGTCAGATGGATGCCGGTGTTTGGGATAAAACAATCAAAGCCTTACGCGCCCGCGCCGGCTTTACCGATGCGCCTGCACTTAACTTCAATGCAACCGGACAGGCAGATTTACGGAACATTGTACGCAACGAGCGCCGTGTCGAACTGGCTATGGAAGGCCTGCGGGTATTTGATATCCGCCGTTGGCATACTGCCGAAACCGTACTGAACGGTTGGGCGCACGGAGCCAAATTTGGTCCGGCATCGGTTGATAATGGCTACATCAGGGCCAACCTGCGCACATTTGACAAAGGTAAAAACTACCTCTGGCCAATCCCTCGCGATGAGCGCGCTGTTGACCCTAACCTAACTCAAAACCCGGGCTGGTAAATCATTAATTATTTATAAAAAGACATTATAATCAATTACGATCATGAAAAATATTACATACTGCCTCATGGCAGGCATCATAGCCATTTTAATGGTAACAGGCTGCAAAAAGGATAAAACCTTACAACATACACAGGTATCGGCAGTAACCAACCTTTTTGCTCCTGCAAATAACAAATTCATCCAGTTAGAGCCGGTAACCGGTTCGGCCACATTTGAATGGGCCGAAGCCCATGCCGAAGACAATGGCCTGGTTTTGTACGAGGTTGCTTTTGATAAAGAAGGCGGCGATTTTTCAAAGCCAATTTATACTATTCCTTCAGATGCTAACGGACTCTACAACAAGCTTACCATCTCCTACAAAGACCTGAATAAGGTGGCCGATTTAGCCGGGATCCAACCGCAGGCTACCGGTAAATTGAAATGGACCGTAATGTCATCAAAAGGTATCAATGTGGTTAAAGCGACTGCATCAAGCATTATTGAAGTGCAGCGTGCTGCGGGTTTTACAGATATTCCTGCTGATCTGTACCTGACAGGTTCGGCTACCGAAGGCGGCGAAGACTTAAGCAAAGCGGTACATTTTAAACAAACTGCAGCGGGTGTTTTTGAGGCCTGGACTTCATTAAAAGCAGGTACTTATCACTTCGCCGAGCGTAACACAGGCACGCCTGCAACTTACTCTGTCGATGGCATTAAACTGCTGAAAGACGGTAGCACTACCGTAACCGGAGCCACAAAGGTCGAACGTATCGTAGTTGACTTTACCTCTGCATCAGCTACTATAACCGAAGTAACCGAGGTTGGTTTATGGTTTGCGGCAGATAATAAAGTATGGTTCCCGCTGCCTTACAAAGCCGGTGGTAAATGGGAAATAGATAACGCTTCTATTGTATTTCACCAGGAATCGTGGGGTAGGGATGAGCGTTACAAGTTCCGCTTTACCTTTAAAGATGCTGCGGGTAATACTTCAACCCAGTTTTATGGCAGCAAAAATTCGGATAACAGTCGCCCGGATGCCAATACAGCCAAATCATTCTGGTACATGGTGCCGGTTAACAACTCGCAATATGATTTCTGCTTTAAGTTTACCGGTGCAGCCGATAATCACAACGCCGATATCGTAGTTGACTTTAGCGCTGATGCTGCTGCTTATACCCACTCTGTTACTGTTAAATAATATTAACCGCCTACCTGCCGCCGTGTTGCCAAAATATGGCGGCAGGTTGACGATAAAAGATATTTTATGAAAAATAAATTGCTCAACATAGCTACTGCTGTCCTTGTAGGCGGCATAGCCATGACTTTTTCATCGTGTTTAAAGGATAAGCCTTTCCCCTTGTACGGCAATAAAGCTTCGGCAAAGGTGGAATATAAGTACGCCGAAACAGCCGATTCATTACAGGAAAAAACATACACAACCTTCATATCGGCAAACGGAAATTATTTTGTGGCGAACAATGCCGGCAGTACCACTTTTAATTACTGGCCTAATGCCCATACCCTTGATATTTTTACCGATGCCTACCTGCGCACCAATAATGATATCTACAAGCAAAGAATGAGCTCGCTTTTAGCCGGAATAAAAACTACTAACGGCGGTCTTTCCAATAATTTTTACGATGATATGGAATGGCTGGATCTGGCTACATTAAGGGCTTACAATGCTACAAAGGATGCCGCTTATCTAACGGCAGCCCACACGCTTTGGACAGATATTCAAACCGGCGAAAACAGCAACCAGGGCGGCGGTATAGCCTGGCGTAAAAATCAGTTGGATTATAAAAATACACCTGCAAATGCTCCGGCCATCATCTTTGCAGCCCGTTTATATGCTTTGGAAAAAAATGAAGCCGACCTCGCGACAGCAAAAAGATTATATACCTGGCTCAAGAAAACCCTGCTTGATCCTTCGGGCATTATCTGGGATGGTATCAACGCCAATGGCGACGGGCAGATCAGCAAGTGGAAGTTTACCTATAACCAGGGCGTGTTTATCGGGGCTGCATTGGAACTTTATCATGTTACCAAAGATGCTGCCTACCTCACCGATGCGGTGAACACAGCCAATGCCACCATTAATGATACAGATATTTCACCCGGCGGCATCCTGAAATCGGAAGGGCAGGGCGACGGTGGTTTATTTAAGGGTATCCTGATCAGGTATCTTACACTGCTGGCCCTCGACCCCGATATTGCTGAAACCGACAGGACTAAGTTTATCAGCTTCCTGAAATTTAATGCCGAAACACTTTATACAGCAGGTATCGAGCGGCCGTCACTCATGATCAGTCCCGATTGGAAAAAACAGCCATCAGATACTACGGATCTTACCACCCAGTTAAGCGGTGTAATGATGGTTGAAGCTGCCGCAACGCTGAAAGCGGCCGGTAAATTTTAAACAACAACTTTGTAACAATAAAAGCCATAAAAGTATTCAACCACTTTTATGGCTTATTTTAGTACTTGATTTATACCTGTCTCAAATACAATTATCTATGAAAATTAAACTTATCGCCCTGCTTTGTCTTACCGTAGCTTTTAGTACGTGTGCCCAAACACCTAATTACAAAGAGCGGATAAAAATCATCAATCAAAACATTAACAGCTATTTTGCCGATACAAAGACCGGGTTATACCTTGAAACCACCGACTCGGTTGAGAATAAGGGCAACCATTCGTTTTTGTGGCCACTTTGTGCCCTGGTGCAGGCTGCTAATGAAATGGAAGTGCTGGAACCTTCCAAACAATATCTTAAGCCTGTTATGGTTGCTATCCAGCAATATTATTCGCCCCGCTTACCTACACCGGCTTACCAGGCCATGGTAGCAAAGGAAAAACAGGATTCGCGTTTTTATGATGATAACGAGTGGGTGGCCATTGCCTTGATGGATGCCTATAACCGTACCCATAACAAACAATATTTGGAAACCTCCAAAATGATCTACCGGTTTTTACTAACCGGTTATACCAATGAGGCAGGCGGTGGTTTTTATTGGGAAGAAGGCAACCGGAAAAGTAAAAATACCTGCTCAAATGGTCCGGGGATTTTGGTGGCCTTGCAACTGTACAAAGCAACAGGTCGTAAACAATATTTGGACACAGCTTTACTGGCTTATAACTGGACAAACAAAAACCTGCAGGCACCATCCGGCTTGTTTTATGATAACATAAAGGTGCCGTCGTTAAAGATCGATTCGGCTATTTATACATACAACGCGGGCACCATGCTGCAGGCCAATGTGCTGCTCTATAACATCACCCATGAAAAAAATACCTGACCGAGGCCCGCCGGATTGCCAAAGCCTCTGAACAATACTTTTACCGCAACAACCGGCTGCCCGGCAATTACTGGTTCAATGCGGTTTTACTTCGTGGCTACCAGGAATTATATCGTGTTGATAAAGACAAAACACAATTTCGTTTTTTTGTTGACGACGCTAACCGCATATGGCAACAGGAACGGAACGATAAAAACCTGCTCGGTCCGCATCGCATCAAAAGCCTGATAGACCAGGCAGCGATGGTGGAGATTTATGCGAGGCTGGAGGAGATGGGGGGTAAAAACGTCGGTGTACAGCAAAAAAATGGATGTCATGCTTCGACGAGCTACCCTATGACAACTTAAAAAAGGGGTGTCATACTGAGCCTGTCGAAGTATGGAGGGCAGGCCTCTGCGCGCGACCCTTCGACAAGCTCAGGGCGACAGGCCGACACACAACAAAAAGGGATTGTCATGCTTCGACAAGCTCAGGGTAACAGGCCTTTATTTTTTGCTTTAGCTAATTCCGGTAAAAGGTCCCAAGTGTCGTTTTGATAGCTTCTTTCTTTTCTCTTCGCCATCCTTTAACCTGTTTTTCAAATGCTATAGCTTGGTTAACGTCATTAAATACCTCATTAAACACCAGTTCCAAAGGTCGCCGTTTAAAAGTATAACAAGTAGGATTCTCGCCGGATTGATGCTCAATCAATCTTCGCTCAATATTATTAGTTATTCCAGTGTAGTACGAACCATCAGCACATTTCAATATATAAACGCGATATTGATTCAGGCCAACGTTTATCATCCCTTACCCAAACAAATTATTGGTAAACTCCATTTTTATCCTTGTTTGAAAGTTATCTATCGTCTTAAAAATCTCCTTTAAGGCTACTTTTTCAATTTTGGTGAGTTTATCCGGATCGATGTAGTTGTCGGGTTCGGTGCGGTCCCGGATAATTTGGGAGGCCTGGTTGCGGAGGCGCAGGCCCATTAAAAAATAGTACGACTGGATCAGCTCATGAACCTCTTTTTCGTTGAACACACCTTTCTCTTTTAGCGCCTTCAACCGCTCGCCAGTATTCACCTCAAAAATACGGTGGCGCAGGGCGTACATCCGCACCAGGTCGACGATCGGGGTCATTGATTTTTTAATGTCGAAAACTTCCTGGCTGCCTTTGGTGAACGTTTTGATGTTTTTGAAAAAGGTGAGGGGCGGCTCATATTGCAAAGCATTTTTAGCCATATGGAAAAAGATCTTACCCAAAGGTTTTTGCAATTCCTCGTCCAGAAACTCTTTTAACTCATCCATAATGCCGGCTTCGCCATAGAGGTATCGGCAGTCAAAAAATGTAGAGAACTGAATTACAGTTTCGGGAACAGCTTCGGTCATCCAACTTTCGTAATTGCGTTTCCAATGGGAGAGAGAGTGCGTCCATTTGGGGTTTTGGGCCATGTAGCCGCCGGTGCAAAAGCTGAAGCCGATATGGTCAAGTTTTTCAGATACCTGTTGCGCAAAACTCAGGAAATATTCGCGCACTAACTCACGCTGCTCGTTGGCTTTATCTTCATAAATAATGGCGTTATCCTGGTCGGTTTTAAAAGTTTGTTCCTTACGGCCTTCGCTGCCAAGCACCATGAAAACAAATTTGGCCGGCGGTTGGCCCATTGTTGCAATAACGCTTTCAATTACTTTTATGGCAATGGTATCGGCAATAGTGGTGATCACCTGGTTTACAATTTCGGCGTTTACACCCCGACCAAGCAATTGTGTGACCATTTGCGGTACGGATTCCCATTTGCGCTTAAGCTCCTGTACTGAAATGGCTTGTTTTACCGATTGAATGAACACCAGGGGCGATTGCGCCTGTTCGGACAATAATTTATTCCTGCTGATGCTGCCTACAAATTCATCCCCGTTTTTGATGAGTAAATATCGGGTTTTGGTACGGAACATCATCAAGATAGCTTCGTATACATAAGCGTTGGTGCTAATGCAAACGATAGGGTTATCCATAATGTTGCCGACCGGTTGGGCGGTATCTGCCTGTTTTGCAACTACATTATCGCGCAGGGTTATATCGGTCACATAGCCTACAATTTTGGCTTGCTCATCGCGGATAAAAATGCAGCTTACCTTGTGTTTGGCCATCAACCGTGCCGTTTCATAAACCGGGGTCCCTTGAGGGCAGGATACTATCTCGCGGTATTCGATACTTTCAATTTTGCGCGAGTACATTTGTTCGGAAGCTATATAGCTTTCCTCAAAAGTTGCCGGGCGTTTGTAAAAATGGGCAAACTCATCATTAAGCATCCGTTTACCAAAATCGGCAGTAAAATATTGTACAAAGTCTTCGTAAGCTTTGCACAGCGACCGGAAATCTTTGCGATGTAAAAAGAAAACGGTTGTGCCCTTTTTGGCTATTACCGTACGGATAGACTGTTTACGGTTAAGCAATACCGAAATACCTCCATAGCAGTAACCCGAATGATGATACTCCAACAACCGCTTATTTTGCTGGGTGTCATAAAAAAAGGATTCGTATTCGCCTTCGGCAATGATGTCTACGCCGCGCATTTTGGTTACTTCCTGCTGGTAAATAACCGTGTCTTTACTATAACGGATCTCCTGCAACTGGTCGGCAACCTGTTCCAATACTTCTGTTGGAAGCAGATTAAAAGGGGATACTTTACTTAAAAATTCAAGACGTTGAACCATATAACCAAAAAGCTATGATGATGATCAAAATTAAAATGATGGCTGCGGGTAAAAGGTATTTTTTTCGGAGCGGATTTTTTGCAGGTAAACCTCCTGGTGCTCCACGCTCTCTTCGGTAATATCGCCGCGTTTCAGCATCTCAAAAAAGCACTCGGCGGTAGCCTCGGCATCTTCAAGGGCGTTGTGCTGTCTGTCAAAGGTTTTGTTAAACAATACTTCGTACAGTTGGTTTAACCTTAAATACTTGGTTTGCGGGTTTTGTACCCACTTGGTGGTTGCCAGCATGGTACAAAAGGTTTTTAAATTTTGAAGCGGATTGGTGATCCCTGTGCGGTAAAACTCAACGCCGGCAACATTCAGGTCGAGCTCAATAAAATGACCTATTACCAGTGGTTGATACTCTAAAAGATCATTGGCCAGCATGGTCACTACATCTTTGCGCCATTCGCCGTGCTCAACCAAATACTCCTGGGTAAGGCCGTGTACTGCGTATGCTTTTGGGCTTATGGTGAAGTCATTATCTTTAATATAATGATCTTCACGCTTTACCTCCCGCATATCTTTGGTGTACACGATCCACGACACCTGCAGGGCATAAGGCCAGTTGTCGTTATCACAATAGGGCAGGTCCCACTTTTTGGGCAGGCCGGAGGTTTCGGTATCTATGAATAAAAGGTAATCTTGCACATGCTAAATTTATGAATTTATTTGAATGATGGTAACAGGCAACAAAATCCCTGCGGGGAAATATTGGTTTAAATAAAAAAACTCGCCTTGGGCGGGCGTTTTTATATGATTTTCTCCAATAGTTACCCCTTTAAGGGCTGGCGGTTACGGCGCTGTCAATACCTTCCTCTCCACTGTGTGCGCACTAAAGTAACCCAACGCGCCGCCTTTAATATTGGTTAGCGGATTTGCCGGGGCGGCGTTATTGCCATCGCCGTTGGCGCTGTTGCTGAGACTGTAAAAGTATTTGTAAACAGTCGGGTCAATGCTCATCATTTCAATGGTTACCTGGTTGCCTGGGCGGATATCGCGTGCCGGGTTATCGTTGCTGTTATCAAACCTGAGGTTGTTGTTCACCTCCTGCCCGTTGGTAAATTCATCGTCTTCCAGCATGATCGTTTCTTCTTTGCGGCCGTTTACATACTGTACAAAGCGATAATAGTTTTTGGTAGCAATAGGGTCGTCATATCGCACGGTAACATATTTGCGCGGGGTGCCGTCTTTATTATTTTGAAGCTCGTCTTTAACCAGGTAAATACTATCTAATGGAACGCCGGGGTGCATTAAGCAGCTTGAGGTGAATGTTTTGCCGTCAACACTAACATTAAGCTGATAAGTATGGCCGGGGTTGCCTGTTAAAGTACTGTTTTGGTAAATGCCGGTAATTGTAGCTGTAAGCGGGTAAACATTGTTATTATCATCGGCAATGGTAACGGTAGCGCCGCCTATGCCATTGAAGTCATTGTTATCGGTGAAGTTTTTGGTCTTACTTAATAATACTTTGCAGCCGCCGGCCTGGTTGGTTAATACACCTTCAACTACATATTGCGGGGTAGTATCTTTTAGTTTAAGGTCGATGGCCTTTTCGCAGCTGCTTAGGCTTGCTGCAAAAAGCAGGATAGTTATATATTTTATAGTGTTTTTCATCGGCTTAAAATTTAAAGTTATAGGTAACCGAAGGCACAAAGGTGAACAGGGTAGTGCGCACCGCCTCGGTACGGCTTGCGTCGGTCTTGTTGTCGCGGAAAAATATGCGGTAAGCGTTTGGATTACCGTATGCATTGTACAAACTGAATGTCAGATCAGACTGAAATTTCGCCGTTTTTTTAAGTTGCCTGGTTGCCCCTAAATCTAAACGGTGATAAGCCGGCATCCTGTCGGCATTTCGGTTGGTATAGTAGTAATAAGTTACGCCGTCAACCTGGTATTTACCACTCGGAAAGGTCACGGCATCGCCGGTATAGTAAACAAAGTTGGCGGAGAATGTCCATTTTTCGCTGGCTTTATACATGGCTACAATGGCAATGTCGTGGGTGCGGTCCTGCCGGGCATTGTACCACTTATTGTTATTGATGCCGTCAATCATCCGTTCAGATTTTGACAGCGTATAGCTGATCCAGCCGCTAAGCCTGCCGGTTTTCTTCTTCAGCAAAAACTCGGCACCGTAGGAGCGGCCTTTTCCAAAAAGTAACTGTGTTTCTATGGGTTGATTGGTGAACACATTGGCGCCATTGCGGTAATCTATCTGGTTTTGCAGCTTTTTGTAATAGCTTTCAACGGTAAATTCATAGTTGTGTTCGTTGAAATCCTTGTAGTATCCCACAGAGAACTGGTCAGCAATTTCCGGCTTAATGATATTAGTGCTGGCCACCCATTTATCCGTTGGTGAACCCGAGTTTGAGTTGGAGATCAAATGCAGGTTTTGCGCATTGCGGGCGTACGATGCCTTGATAGAACTTACATCATTTAGCTGGAAAGCCGCTGCAATGCGGGGCTCAGGGTTTATATAGGTTTTTACCTCCTGGCCGGAAGTGTAATGTTTAGAGCCTACGATGTTCCCGTCAGCATCAATATCGTAATAATCGCCTGAGCCAAGTATGGTAAAGGCCGACAGGCGTACCCCGTAGGTTAAAGTAAAACGATCTGTTGCTTTCCAGGTGTTGGTAACATAAGCGGCGTTTTCAAGGGCATACCTGTTTTGCAGGCTTTGAGATATAACGCCGGAGTTACCGGTAGCCGAAATTTCGCCCGGCTTAATGGTATGGTAAATGCTGTTTACACCAAAGCTGATGGTGTTTTTGCCGCCGGCATACCATTGCATGTCTTCCTTAAAGTTAAAATCGCGGATCTGCGAATAAATATTGTATTCGTTTACATCCTGCTTAATGTTAAGCTTATAGTCATAATTGCTGTAGATGAGCGAGGTGTTTGAAAACAGCTGACTGTTAAAAATATGGTTCCAGCGCAGGGTAGCCGTGGTGTTACCCCAGTTAATGCCGGCTATATCGGCAGCCTTAAGCACATCCTTTCCAAAATATCCCGAAACAAACAACCTGTCTTTATCGCCTAAAACATAGTTGGCTTTGGCATTAAGGTCATAAAAATAAAGCTGGCTTTTTTTGGCAATACTGTCTTTTGACAAGGCCAGGAAAGCATCGGCATAAGTACGCCGTGCGGATATCAGGAAAGATGATTTGCCCTTTTGAATAGGCCCTTCGGCATTAATGCGCGCGGCTATCAGGCCAATGCCGCCGCTTACGCCAAACTTCTGGTTGTTACCATCGTTCATTTTAATATCCAGTACAGATGAAAGCCTGCCGCCGTATTGTGCGGGCATATCGCCTTTATAAATATTGATATTCTTGATGGCATCGGAGTTAAAGGTGGAGAAGAAACCCAGCAAATGCGATGCATTGTATACGGGTGCCTCATCCAGCAGGATCAAATTTTGATCGGTTGCACCTCCGCGTACAAAGAAACCGCCGCTGCCTTCCCCGGCCGATTTGATTCCAGGCAGCAATTGGATGGTTTTGATCACATCACGCTCGCCAAGCAGGACGGGAATGTTTTTGGTTTCCTGGATGCTGAGGTGCTCAACGCCCATTTGCGGGCTGGCCAAGTCGCGTGCGCCGGCAGGCGCTGCTTTAACAGTTACTTCCTGCAATTGCTGGGCATTGTCTTCCAGTTCGATATTTAAACGAAGGTTGCCGGCTAATGATACCGGAACAACCGCGGCTTTTTGCCCCATAGCGCTTACCGAAAGTTGATGGTCACCGGCAGGCAGTGTAAGCGAATAAAAGCCGTATTCGTTACTTGATGTGCCAAAGTTTGCATCGGTAACCCTAATGCTTGCGCCAATAATAGTTTCGCCGGTTTGTTTTGATTTAACGGTGCCGCTTACCGTGTATTTGCCATCAGTGCCGGCGGCTGCCTGCTTTTTTACCTTGCCGGCATCGTATTTGATCAATACTTCATTATCAAGCACCGTAAAAATAAACGGGTGCGGAGCAAGGGACTTGCGTAATACCTCGCCCAAAGGTTGATTTTGGGCATTGACACTGATCTTAACCGTGCTTTTGGCAACTGTTTCATTATAGGTGAACCTTACGCCACAGGCAGCTGTGATTTTCTCCAAAGCCTGCTTAATCGGTTCGTTGTTTATGGTTATAGTAACGGGTTTATCTAAAGGTCCCTGGGCTTGTGCTTTGCTTAGTGCCATCATTAAAAATAACAACAAGCAGAGTGCCGTTCGGAAGGGTGTTCGCGTTATTTCGCAAATCAGCATGGAGGGCCATGCCGGTCTGTTGGTTTTCATAGTTGCTTTAAATTGTTGGTGTGGTTTGTTTCCTTTTTAGGGATGATGTTTTAGAATGAAAAGGTTAATTGTTGGATGATAAAGGTTGCAGGAAATATTGGTTTTCGACCCGTTTCCAGCGAAGGTCCATTACGGCGGAAAGTTTATTAAACGTTTTGTCGATAGGCTCATTCGTGTTGATATGACCGTAAAAACCGTTTTGGGTGATATCCGGCGTAAGGTGTATGCGGATACCATACTGATGCGACAGGTCGTCAACCACGGTTTGCAGTGACGCCCCGTCATAACTGAACAAACCGGTGCGCTGTGAAAGGAATTTGGAAGCATTGGGATAATTTTCCTTAATTAACGATCTGTCAGCCTTGTTATACAAGGCCCGTTGGTTAAGTACCATAATGGCTTGCTGGCTTTTGGGTAGGTTATGCTCCTGCACCGCCACTTTTCCGCTGATAACCGTAACTTCAGAGATAATCTGGTCGGGATAGGCTTTAACATTAAAGCTGGTACCTAATACCACGGTTTTAAGCTGTCCCGATTGGATAACGAATGGATGGTCCTCATCATGTACTACGTCGAAAAACGCCTCGCCCTCCAGTATTACCAAACGTTCTTTAGTCCTGAATTTATCTGGATAACTGATGCGGCTGCCGGGACTAAGCCAGATCCGGGTACCATCGGGCAAACTGATTTGCCGGTGTTTGCCCGGAGCTGTAACCAGATCGACCTGTTTGGCAGGATCAATAACTTCCAATACCTGGTTTTTGTAAAGCGCGGCAAAGGTAACCAGCAATACCAAAGCCGCTGCAGCAGCAATGTTTCGCCATAAGGTAAATACCTTACGTACAGGTTGTTCAGGTGTTTCCATTTGCGCGGTTATCTTACTCAAAATACTTTCCCGCAGCTGCTCAGGATTTTGGTATTTCGAGGCAGATAACAATACTTCTTCATCATTAAAACCAGCATACCAGGTATCAAGCCAGGCTTTTTCGTTAGCACTGATGGTGCCTTGTTTTAATTTATGAGCGAGCTCCCTTACGTTGTAGGTGTTGTTTTCCATTGTGCCTGATCTTTCAACCTTTTGCACATATAGTCAGTGATGGAAGCAGATACCCTTAGTGGAAAATGAAAAATATTTACCGCTATCTTTTTTTCTTTTTTGGTGAGATAAAGATCTGTATAAGTTATGCCGGTTGAAAATTTACTAATTTTAAAAAAGCCAATTAAAACCAATCAAATGAGAAAAGTAATCTACGGCATTAACCTAAGCTTAGATGGTTGTTGCGACCATGCCAAATTTAGCGGTGGCAAGGATATATTAGAACATTTTACCCGACTTATGGATGATGTTGACCTGATTGTATACGGGCGTAAAACCTTCGAGCTTATGGTTCCGTATTGGCCGGATGCCGCAAAAGATCCTTTATCAACCAAAGAGGAAAAAGAATTTGCACAGGCATTTGACGGTATTGAAAAACTTGTTTTCTCACGGACGCTGACCGGCACCAACGATAAAAACTCTGTTATTAGTCAAGCAAACCCTGGCGACGAGATCCGCAAACTGAAGCAACAGGCCGGAGGTAATATTTCAATAGGAGGTGTGAACCTGCCCTTACAACTCATTGAACTTGGTTTGGTTGATGAGTTCCATTATGTTATACATCCCGTAATTGTAGGCGAGGGGAGAAGTCTGCTGGAAGCTGCAGGTTTAAAGGAAAATGTAGGCTTAAAACTAATTGAATCAAAGATCCTTGAATCGGGCTGTATCGCGCTTCATTATGTTAAAAACTGAAGTGTATATTAGCTGAGGAGTAAAATTAGCACCGGCAGAGAAATACCCAGCGATTGCCTTAACGAACTTAGTGCCTTTGACATATGCGCTTCAACGGTTTTTTGTGATATGCCCAGTTCAGCAGCTATCTCGGCATAGGTTTTATTTTCATCGCGGCTAAGCAGGAATACGATGCGGCATTTTTCGGGCAGAAGGCTGATGCTGTGGTTAAGCCGTTGGCGCAGTTCTTTTTCCTCCAGCCATTGAATAGTGCTGTCGTCTGTTTCGTGCGAGGTAAAAGCGAGTTCATCCAGGTGCTGTTGTTTCCTGTACTGACGATCAAGATGAGTGATCACCTTGTATTTAATGGCTACCGAAAGATACGTAGCCATGGTATGTGTTAACTTAAGGCTTGCACGGCGCTGCCAGATACTTAAAAATACTTCCTGCACTACTTCTTCGGCTTCATGCTCGTCATCTAAACGGTGATAGGCTACAGCAAAGGTTTTATCCCAATACCGGTTATACAGCTCGGTAAAGGCATCCCGGTTGTCGCAGGCCATTAGCTGTAATAACTGTTCGTCCGTGTGGGCTATGTGCTGGTTTGGTACAGGCATTATTTCATCTGCAATGCTATGTTAAATAGATTGCAAAATCTTATTTTTTGAACCTATTTAACATGTTTTAACAGTTTAGAGTTTAATCAACATATAAAGTTACAGAGCTATCAATATTTATGAATCTCCTCTAAAATAAAAAAAGGTCGCCCCACAATCGGGGCGACCTGTATCGAATCAGTCAGTTAATAGTTTTTCAGTTAATTATTTAAAATGTAAAGCCTACCCTGGCAAAAAAGCGGCGGCCGTTTTCGCCCATTTGTACGGCATCAAACGGACCCGATGGTTCGTTGTTATAAGCCCATCCCTTAGCTCCCTTTACATAAGCCAGATCGGGATGTACGTTAAAAATATTGTCGGCGCCTATTGATACACGAACCGATTTCGCCACTTTGTAAGCGAAATACAGGTCGCTCACTACTTTGCCGCTGTAAATATATTGGTCGGGCAGTTGTGCCGAACCATTATCGGTTGGTACGGTAGGTGTAAGAGTTGTACCGTCGCCATAGCCATCAATAACAACTTTGCCAAAGTAAGTAAAGCGGGTACCTACGGTAAAGCTTTTGTGGCTAAACTCGGGGTTTAAGCTAAGTTTTTGAGGGGGGCCGATGCCAGGATAAATTTCTTTTCACGTTCGCTCAAAAATGTTTCGCGCAGGGCAGGGGTAGTACCAAGTATAGGCGGGTAATTTACCTTGTCAATCTTCATAGTTTGGAAATTGCCTGTAAAAAGTACCCTGAACCTGTTGGCGCCAATGGTTTTGTTGTAGTCAATAACTACGTCCAAACCTTTATTGGTAGTGTTTACAGCATTGGCAAAAAACTGGGCAGAGCTTACATGCAGGTTTTTCAGGGCATTGGTAAATGTAGGGTCGAGGGTTTCTGTCATCGGCACTGAACTGGCCAGAAAGCACAACGCGGTCGGTAACTTTAATATAGTATCCATCAACAGTAAAACTTAACTCAGGCATCGGTTTAAAGGTAAAGCCTAAACCAGCATTTTTTGATTTTTCCTGTTTAAGGTTAGGGATGCCTGCTGCTTTGGTGATGGGGCTGTAGTTAGGGGCTATTTTAACTTCAGATATCACAGTGCCCTGTACGTTGGTAAAAGTTGAACTGTAATTGATCTGTTGTAATGAAGGTGCACGGAAGCCTGTACCCAATGAACCGCGGATGTTAAAGTTATCGGTGATTTTGTAACGTGTGGCCAGTTTAGTATTAAAGTTTGAACCAAAGTCGCTGTAATGTTCATAGCGGTTAGCGAAATCGACCAGCCATTTTTTAGTGATATCGCCTTCAAGATCAACATATACACCTTCTACCGAACGGTGGGCATTTACCACATCACCGGGCTGATAGCCTGGAAATCCCTGTGAGCCTGCCGCTTTTACACCGGTTGGGTCGTAATTTTTGTAGGATGCCTCTTCGCCCGAAAAGATCTTATAGCGCTCGTAACGGTATTCGCCGCCAAAACCAAGGTTAAGGCCCTGCATTACATTGCCAAAATGTTTGTTGATGTTCAGGTTACTGGTGTTTTGTAAAAACTCCGATCCGCCGTCGTCAAAATTGGTTTTATCAGCCCCTAAAGAAGCATTAAATGTTTTATAGCCAAAAAAGTGGAACTTATTGTTACCAATATTATTGCTCAAATCCCAGTCCCAGGCATTGCCCAGGGTGCCTTTTGCGCCTACGGCAATGGCAAGATCTGTATTATGTGTACGGATAATGGGATTGTAATATGATTCGCCGTCTGGGGTGTTAAAAATGATACCGCTCACCGGGATCATTTTGCCGCTGTTGTCGGTAGGGAAACGTTCAGGACGGCCAGAGAAATTACGGGTAAAGGCATAATCGTCAGATGCCTTATAGCTGTAACCACCAAAGCTGTACAAGGTTGTACGGGTACCGGCAAGAGGTGATTCATGGTTGAAAAAGAATGTGCCGCTCTCGGCCGATCCATCGCCATTGGCACGCCTGTACGGGTTTATAGGCAGCGCTTTAGGGTTTGAGGTTGTGGTATCATGCGTTTGGCGAAAGGTTTTGCCGTTTTTGGCATAGTCGCCCGTAAAGTTGATGAAACCGCCGTTTTTGCCGAGCGCTAAACCATAGTTGGCATCAATAGTGATACCATTGCCATCAATAGCACCCCCGTGAGGGTATTGAGACGCAACAACACTTTTACCACTGTTAAAAGCGGGATCATAATAACCAGAATAACCAACATTGGCATTAAACACGCCGGTGGTTTTCTTTAAAACAAGGTTGATAACACCCGCAATAGCGTCAGAGCCATATTGGGCCGAAGCGCCGTCGCGAAGGATCTCGATCCTGTCGATAGATGCGGTTGGGATAGAACTCAGGTCGACACCAGAGTTACCGCGACCGCGCGTACCGAATACCGAAACAAAAGCAGTGGAATGCCGGCGTTTACCATTTACTAAAACCAGGGTTTGATCGGGGCCTAAGCCGCGTAATGTACCCAATTCAACGTGGTCGGCACCATCCGAACCGGATTGTTTATTGTAGTTGAATGATGGGGCCGAATAGTTAAGGATGTCGGTAATATCCATACGACCGGTTACTGAGGCCGCTTTACCCACATTAACAATATCAACAGGAACCGCCGTTTCAAGTTTTACCCGCCCGGCAGATCGTGTACCTATTAATACTACTTCATTTAATTGGGCTATATCACCAACCAGTGTAATATCAATTTTAGTACGTCCGTTAATAGCAACTGTTATGGTTTTGTAGCCCGTATAGCTTATAATCAGTTCATCAGTTGCCGCTGCTGAAATGGTGTATATCCCCTTTGCGTTGGTGCTTGTACCTAAATTGCTGCCTTTTATATGTACCGATACCCCGGGCATTGGTGCATTGCTTGCCGCATCGGTAACGATTCCGGTTATAGCTTTCTTTTGTGCTAATGTCAATAGGGGAGTTATGGTTAGCAAAACGAGGGTGAATAGTAAAATTTTCTTCATAAAACGGAGGTTATGGCGATTGAAATAATGTTAATTTTAACGTAAGTTAATAATTATTGAATAATTGTCAATGTAAAATCAATTTTATTAGAAGATTTGTACTTGTGATTTACTGTTTTAGGTGATTTGTGATGAAAAATACTGGCATTTTTGTATTTTTTTATGCCAGAGTGTTGAATTAACAAAAAAGCCAACTGCTGAAAGGTCTTAATTCTTAACAATTGGCTTTTTGGGATTTAAAAAAATGAATTGAACGTCTTTTTGTCGTTTGTTTTCTTAGTTAAATGGCTTTTTCAGGTTCGGTATCTTTCGTTGTTTTGCTCGCAGGCGCTTTTGCAGGAGTAATTGGTGCAGCGTCGGTTGCTTTTTTCCCTTTTTTGCTTTGGGTTCAGCGGGAGCGGCGTGTGCTTCAGGACGTAATTTAGCCGCCAATATTTTTGCCAGGTTTTTTGCAGCTTTGTCTATAGCTTTTTTAGCTTTGCTAACATCGGGGCCAAATTCACTTACCAGGGTTTCAATCTGGATAACTAATTTCTCTTTTATTTGTTTCTTAAGAGCTTTACGGGCTTGTTTAATAGCGGCTTTATCTTTTATGTTTTTCATGTGAATGGATTAGAGATCGGGTGAAGCACAGTTTTTTTCTGTGCGGTGCAAAGTTATGTTAATATAATGTGGTTTTAATATTATGTTTATGTTAACAACTACTATTTATGTTAAATTTTTATTAATTGATAATCAGTGCTATTAATTGTTGTTGCTTTATTTATTTTTTGTTTTATAACCCTTGGCCTAATACGGCTTTACTAATTTTTGAAAGCCTTAGGGTTAATTCTTAACTTAGCCGTTTATTTATTGCCCTAAAACAACATGATCAAAGATTTAAGTGCATTAACCCAGGTAGCCGAATTTCATGCCACTTTTAAGCACCCTATAATTGAAAAACCTGCAATACCCTCAAAAGCACGCTGTGATCTGCGTATCGAACTTATTGCCGAAGAATTAAAAGAACTGCAGCAGGCTGTTAATGATAATAACATGGTTGAAGTAGCTGATGCCCTCTGCGATCTGCAATACGTATTATCAGGAGCAGTACTTGAATTTGGCCTGGGCTCAAAATTTAAAGAACTGTTTGATGAAGTGCACCGCTCCAACATGAGCAAAGCCTGCAAAACGGTTGAAGAGGCTGAGAAAACCATCGAACACTATAAAAATACGGCCAGTACGGATGCATACTATAAAGAGATAGACGGTTTGTACCTGGTGTACCGTACCTCTGATCATAAAACATTAAAATCTATCAATTATTCGCCTGCCTATCTGAATGGCATTGTGGGTTAATCATAAACTAAAAACACTATTCCATTGTCAGCACAAGAATCCAATCAGCCTCAGGCTAAAACCAATATGCACCCGCGTAATAAACACCGCGCGGGGTATGATTTTAAAGCATTGATCAAAGCCACGCCTGCCCTGAGGCCATTTGTGCGTACCAATGAATATGATAATTTTACCATTAATTTTGCCGATCCGGAAGCAGTAAAAACACTTAATAAGGCATTGCTGCAATATCATTACGATATAAACTACTGGGACATTCCCGAAGGTTTTTTATGTCCGCCTATACCTGGTCGTGCCGATTATATCCATTATGCGGCCGATCTGCTTGCTTCTGTTAATAACGGTGTTGTGCGCAAAGGCCGGAAAGTACGTGTACTTGACATCGGAACGGGCGCTAACCTGGTTTATCCCATAGTAGGTTTCAAAGAATATGGCTGGAACTTTGTTGGCTCAGAACTCGACTTGGAGGCTATGGCATCCGCACAAAGTATTGTTGAGCAAAACAGCCAGTTAAAGGTTGCTGTTGAATTGAGGCAGCAAAGCAAGAAGGCTGATATATTTAAAGGGATCATTAAACCCGGCGAGTTATTTGATCTTACTATCTGTAACCCGCCCTTCCACGCTTCGGCTAAGGAAGCTGCTGCCGGTTCGGCCCGTAAATGGGATAACCTGGGTTTACGAAAAGATAAACAGCCTATACTTAATTTCGGCGGCCAAAATACCGAATTATGGTATCCCGGGGGCGAAGCTGCATTCCTGAAACTGATGGCCGCGCAAAGCAAGGCCTTTGAAAAACAGGTTTTATGGTTTACCACGCTGGTTTCAAAAAAGAAAATCTCAGGATCTTGTATAATGCCCTTCAAAAAGAAGGCGTAAAAGATGTGCAAACCATCAATATGTCGCAAGGCCAAAAGGTAAGCCGCATCATGGCCTGGACTTATTTAACGCCGGAGGAGCAGAAAATATGGTTGAACCCTGATTTATAGGATTAAAGGATGCCGTGATATTTAAACCTTGATTTGCCGGACTTTAGGATAGCCTTGATGCTTTTTAATTCATGGTTATCCTAAAATCCTTTCAATCAAGGTTCAGCTTACACTCTCAAAAATGTCTTCTTGGTATACAAGTAATACAAAAACGCCCATTTTACCATTACGAAGCAAATAGCCATTACTACAATATTGTATGGATCGCCTACTAACTGGCCTATCCATCCAAAAAGGCCTTCGGTTGTATAACTCCATTTAATAAAGTGGCCCGAAATATAAATCAAAATGGAGTTCATGCCTATCACCCTGAAATAAAATGCCCATTTGTGATAGCCTTTTACATCAATAATATAGTAAAATAATGCCATCAGCAAAAGGCTTAAGCCGCCTACGTGCAGTACAAACGAGCTTGTCCACAGGTTTTTGTTGATCGGGAAATCGAGGTTCCAGATTTGTGCAAGGATCAGGAAGATGATACCTACTGCAGCCATGGTAGTTACCTTGCGCATTTGCGTAACACCGCCCTTTTTAAGCAACAGGCCGGTAAGGATGCCTAAAATACCGGTGCTGATGGCCGGGATGGTTGAAAAAAGCCCCTCAGGATCGTGGATGCCTAAATACAACCGGCCCGGTAGTATGCTGCGGTCAACGTATGAGGCAAAGTTGCCTTTCATGGTCAGGTCGCCCATAGGGAAGCCCGGTGCAGAGGTAAACTTAAGCAGCAGCCAATAGCCGATGATGAAAAAGCCAAACCAAAACATTTGCCAGCGCTCGGTACTGTACAGGTAAATGATGTTGGCAAACATATAGGCAATACCGATACGGCCCAATACGCTGGGGAACCGGATCTCTGAAACAGGCATAATTTTTAACCCGTTGTTTACCACAAGGCCGAGCAACACTAAAATAAATGCCCTTTTTATAACGCGCAGCAATAATTGCTGGCGTGTTTTGCCTTTTTCCAGTTCGCGCCCCACAGAAAATGGAGTTGATACGCCTGCCATAAACAGGAACAACGGGAAGATAAGATCATACAGGTGAAAACCATTCCAGTCGGGATGGGTAAATTGGTTGGCAATAGCGCCCCAGAAAGGTGAACCGGTGGCTTTGGCCATGCCGTGGAAGATCTCTTCGCCGCCCATAATCCAAAACATATCAAATCCCCGGAGGGCGTCCAATGAAAATAAACGGGTGCGCGCCGCGTTAATATCGTCGGCTTGTTTAGCACTTGCCTGGTCTGCTGTGGTAGTCATTAGTTTAATTGTATTTAGGTATGAACTAAAGATAGGAAAAGCAATACTATTTAAAATTATTTTTTTACATCAATAACTTTTAAAAGCTGTTTAAAAAGATTTTGTGAGGTATTTTAATGTGATGCGTTTCTGCGATGGAAAGATTTCGGAAATAAATCCAAAATGCTGCCGTAAATTCGCAGCCTTGTAATTATGCCCATGTTAGAGATCATATACCGCGATGAACACCTGATTGCCATCAACAAGCCCCATGGATTGCTGGTTCACCGGTCGCCCATAGCAGCCGATGCTTCAGAGTTTGCCCTGCAATTGCTTCGGGATCAAATTGGCATGAAAGTTAACCCTGTTCACCGCATCGATCGTAAAACCGGTGGCATCCTGCTTTTTGCTTTTAATAAAGAGGTAGAGATTGCCATGCAAAAAGCATTTATGGAAAACCGTGTGAGCAAGAAATACCTGGCCATAGTAAGGGGCCATACACCTGATGCGGAAGATATAGATTACCCGCTGCGCAAAGAGAATGGCACTTTGCAGGATGCATTTACCAGTTACACTACCCTAAAAAGGGCAGAACTTGATATAGCTCTAGGCAAACATCCAACTTCAAGGTATTCATTGGTTGAGGCTGTGCCTACAACCGGGCGTATGCACCAATTACGCAAGCACCTGAGCCACATTTTTCACCCAATTATAGGCGACCGCACCCACGGCTGTAACAAACAGAATAAGTTGTTTTTAGAGCAATGGGCAATGAAAACCATGCTACTGCATGCATCGCAGTTAAATTTTAAGCACCCCATAACCAGCGAAGAAATAACGATCAAAGCTGCACTTCAACCCGAATTTACCCGGGTTATGGAGATCATGAGCTGGTAAGCCAGTCTTAAGGTAATTATTTAAACAAAACGGGCTTAATATTGTAGTTGATAGATGGAAAAGTCGGTGATCTATGATCTGGATACCGAAGATGGTATACGCCAGATCGGCATTGAAGCTGTGCAGCAGCTGATACCCGGTACAAATGTGTATGCAACTGGCGTATTTAGGTTAAGTGAAGGGGAAACAGATCTTGGAGATATTGTTTTTGACGATCATATGCACGAATGGGAATATACCTGTATGGGGAATTTAACCCATCGGGAAGCTAAAAAGGTTGCAAGGTTTATTAAGCATAATTTTAAAACGGAGGTGGCGGAGTAAGAAGCTAATGGGAAAAATCCCTTCTCGGGAAGGAAATCGCACAATCTCCCGCTTTTTTAGTCCGTTAAGTTAATAGCTAAGCCGATACAGATAATCGGTCCCCCGGGGAAATTTTACCGTATCTTTGCGCCTCAACAAAAACAAACCATGATTGATCAGGCATTGAGTAACCTCGGCATAACTGCCCTTAACCCCATGCAGCTTGCCGCGCTTAGTGCCGCTAAAAAAGGTGATGTAATCCTTTTATCACCTACGGGCTCGGGGAAAACGCTTGGTTTTTTATTGCCTTTGCTTAACCTGCTTGATGCCGGTGTTTCTACAGTACAGGTGATGATCCTGGTGCCCTCGCGTGAGCTTGCTTTACAAATTGAGCAGGTTTGGAAATCTATGGGTACGGGTTTCAAGATCAATTGCTGTTATGGCGGCCATGCTGTAAAAATTGAACGGAATAATCTTTCGCATCCGCCTGCAGTTTTGGTTGGTACGCCGGGGAGGATTGCCTTTCATTTGCGTGAAGAAAATTTTAGTACTGATACTGTACGTACGCTCATTCTCGATGAGTTTGATAAAGCGCTTGAGTTCGGTTTTCAGGAGGATATGGCTTATATCATCAGGCAGTTGCCCGTTGTTAAAAAGCGGATATTGACTTCGGCTACAAAAATGAGTGAGATCCCGGATTTTACAGGGATTGCTAAACCTGTTGAAGTGAACTTTTTAAGTAATGTTACTTCGGCGCCAGATATTAAACAAAAAGCGGTGATATCCGAAGCTGCCGATAAACTGGATGCACTTTTTGCCCTGATCTGTAAAATTGGTAATAAAGCAACCCTTGTGTTTTGTAATCACCGTGAAGCGGTTGACAGGATCGGCGAGTTGCTTTGGTACAAGGGGTTGGAGCACGATGTTTTTCACGGCGGTATGGAACAGGACGACCGGGAACGCGCCCTGTTAAAATTCAGGAACGGAAGTCACCGTTTATTGATCACCACCGATCTGGCCTCACGTGGGCTGGATATCCCTGAAATAGAATATGTGATACATTACCAGCTGCCGCATAATGAGGAAGCTTTTTTACACCGTAACGGCCGCACAGCACGTATGAACGCTAAAGGTACATCATACCTGATGCTAATACCCGATGAAAAGTTGCCATACCTAAAACAACTGCCCCAAATTGAAGAACTGCCCGAAAAACTGATATTGCCGCCTGCATCGCCTTGGCTTACCTTGTACATAGCCGCTGGCAAAAAGGATAAAGTTAACAAGGTGGATATTGTAGGCCTGCTGCTTAAAAAAGGCGGGCTGGCAAAGGAGGACCTCGGTTTGATAGAAGTGCTTGACTACTCATCGTACGCTGCAATCAAGCGCGATAGAATAGAAAGTGTAGTAAAGCAGGTAAAGGCCGAAAAAATTAAGGGCAAAAAGGTGAAGATGGAAATTTCGAGGTAATTTTGTTTAAAAGAAAGATATATAATGAGCAATAACGATATCATGAAAAAGCTGCGGGTGGCTATGAAATTTACTGATGATGATATCATCAAGGTTTTGGCATTGGTTAATTTCAGGATCACCAAAGCCGAGATTGGTGCCATATTCCGTGCTGATGATCACCCCAACTTTAAACCCTGCGGCGATCAGATCCTGCGTAATTTCCTGAATGGCCTCATTATCTACAAACGCGGCCCAAGGGAGCCGAAACCGAAACCGGAGTAATCTGAACCGGGATTTGGGATGATTCACCGGATTTATAGGATTTGATTTGCGAGCGGAATGAGTAGATTGGTTGGATCTCACAGACAAGATCCTGACTTCCGAAAAATCCTATGAAATCCCGGTTCAGGCAATAATTAATGCCCTTCCACAGGCTTTTCCTGTATTAATCTGTATCTCCCTGATTTAATCAGCTTTTGTTGCTGAGCCGAAAATGAGGTCCGGCCGCCAAAATCCTGTACCCAATAGGTTTTATATTCTGCCACGCCAACTTCTTTAAAGTCCGGGTTCATGAGGTTGCGGCAATGGCCTTCACTTTTAAACCAGCCAGCCATCACTTCCGCAATGCTTTGTTGGCCCTGGGCTATGTTTTCGCCTATGGCAAAACTTTTGAACCCTTTAAATTTATAACCGGCGTATACTATGCGGTCTTCCATGCTGCGGCCGTCTTTGCTGTCGTGACTAAAATAGCTTTTGCGGGCCATGTCTTTAGCGTGCCCTATAGCTGCATCTTCCAAATCATTATTCCAGGTAAGGGGAGGGGCCGGCGGGAAATATTTGCTGCCGCAATTGCAGCCTTTCTGGCGTGTAGCATTAATGCTGTTTAAAAACTCGGTCCTGAAGTGTTTGCTGCTTTGGCTGTAGGCATTTGCAAACCAGAATAATGCAGCAAATAATACTATCAATTTTTTCATCTTAGTGCTTTGACACTTTTAAACGCCTGTGGTTTAAATTATTGTTTAGGCCTTCTGATAGCTGAACGCCAGCGGCCGGTTTTCTTTCGCCTGTAAATAATAATTATAGCTATAACGACGAGAATAATAGTGGTGACTGTGAGAATGATAACGATGTTATGTGCCTGGCGTACCTTAGCATTGGCCTGCGCCTGGAGTTTTTGGTAAATACTTTTTTTGGCTATCACCGAATCCTGTTTTTTGATCTTGATCGAATCGGCAGCAGCTACCTTGGCAATGCTGTCGACTGTGACCTGGTTAAGACTATCGTCCAAAAATTCATGGCGTTTAATAGCTACTGCAGCTTTATCATAATCGTTCATTTTCCGGTAAAGTTCGGCAAAGCCTACCTGCACTATCGACTCTTTTTTAGGATCGTGGGTTTTGAGCGATAAGGTTAAAGCATCGTTCAGGTCCTTCATACTGAGTTTATAGTCTTTGATGTCGCTTTTAATAGCTGCAAGCTCTATAAGCGAGCTGATAATATTAAGCGTATCCTTCCTTTGCCTCGATATGGTGTTCGATTGCAAAATGAACCATTTGGCCTCGCTGAATTTACGCTGCGAACGATAAACCTTTGCAAGCGCGTTAAAGCTTGTACGCAAGCCTAAAGTATCGTTATAAGTGGAATAGCTATGCAGGGCGAGCATAGTGTAATTAAGCGCCTCGGTTTGGAAGTAGTATTTCATTCGCCGGGTTGATACGGTATCGTATCCTAAATAATGGGCAGCTATTTGGGTATAGATAGGGCCTTTTAACGAATCACTGGTAACCTGTAATTTTTGCTTAAGACTATCAAGCTCACTGGCGTGTGCTGATAATTTAAGCATGGCTGTCAGAAAAAAGTAAGGTAATAAGTCTCTTCATATAACAGATTACTCGAAAATGCAATAATCTACTTATAATTAGGCAAATAGCGTGCCTGTTTAAGGTCGCCGACATAGGTGTTTGTGAAGATCGCTTGACTTTTTATTCATTTTTGAACAGTATGAGCTGTTTTTCAGGAGGATAACCCTGGAAATATTAATTAACAATTGCCCGCGCATATCCCACAGCATCAGCTTTAATGCATAGTATTGTATACAAAAAAAGATTTTGCTATGCGATTGCTTAAGAGATTACCCGTTCGTATTTATTTAACGCTGATCGTAAACCTGCAAATTGCTTTAACAGTACGTTGTATAAGGTAATACCTAATGCCGCGCAAGTAATGCCGGCCAACACGTCAAGCACGTAATGGTGGCTTGCATATACAGCCGTAAACCAGATGCCAACGGTTACCACCGCAAAAAAGATATTAGCAAGTCCCAGCTTGTTTTTTAAGCCGTAGTAAAGCACTATAACCGGGTATGACGAATGCAGCGACGGCATGGCAGCAAACACGTTTGATCCTTTTGTATAAATCCCTTTAAAAACCCCGGCATGAAAATAGGCGTCAAACCTGGCCAGTCCGGCGGTATTGCCCATAGTTAACGGAATAAAATGAAATCCGTGATATTGAACAAACCAGGGTGGTGCGGCAGGGTAGGCGTAGTAAACTATAAAGCCCAGGATATTCACCAAAACAAACGTTAACGAAAAATTAAGGAACTGTTTTTTGTTTTTGAAGAACAGGTAAGCGGCAAAGCCCAGCGGCACAGGGATCCAGCACAAATAAAACAAGCCCGATAACACATCAATAAAAGTGTTGCTGTTGGCCAGCCAGTATTCGTTGGGTGTAAGCAGCTTGCCATTAAAATGAATGCCGAACAGGTGTTTCTCCGCATTATAGAGCTCGGCAATATGTACCGGGTTGTAGTTATAATTGGGGAAGGCTTTCATGTAATCAAAAACAATCCAGTACACTATGAAAATAGTGAAGCCCAATATAAACTTGCGGGTTATTGCCGACGCATAGAACAGCACATTGAAAATAACTACCAGCGTAAGCTCGTCTGGTTTATAACCAATAAGGAAAGTTGAAAACGCCAGGTAAGCAATGGAAAGCAGCGAAACAATAATTATCGACCGGATATTTACTGTTACGCCTGTATTGGCATTGGTCATTGCTATTTTTTTAAGAAATCTGAACGGAAAATTTTATCCCAGAAAGGTGAACTCACACCATAACCTTTTTCAGGATCCTGATAGTGGTGCAGCATATGGTGTTGTTTTATTTTTTTGAACAGGCCGCTTTTAAAGTTAAAATGGTGCATGGCATAGTGAGATATGTCATAAAACAGGTAGCCTAAAATAAAGCCCGGAAAAAAGCCCCAGATGTAGTTTACAGGCAATAACCATTTAAACAAAAAGAAAAAGCCTGTAGCCAGCGGAATACTTAATGACGGGGGCAATACCAAACGTTTGGCATCGCTCGGGTAATCATGATGCACACCATGCATAATAAAATGGAGGCGTTGCGCCCATTCCAGTTTTTCACTTGGTTGATAGTGAAAAACAAAACGGTGCATAATGTATTCGGTGATGGTCCAAATGAACAGGCCGAAAATGAACAGGCCTATGTAGGTTAATATGTCTAACCCTAAATCAAAGAATTTATAACTGCAATATCCAATAACAGGCACAAAAATGTACAGGGGCACGGTATAATGTACCTTTGATAAGCCTTCTAAAAAGTCGCTCTTAAACATTCGCACCGATTCCTGCGAGTTGGATATATATTTCTTTTTCATTGTTATAATCAGGTTTAAAATGTTTTATTATTTCTCTGCCTGTTTATGGATGTTAAAATTTTTCAGAATGGCTGGCCTTTAATCAACAAAAGGCAATTTTAGCAAAGATATTGCTAAGTGTAAATGCCTTTATTTTATTGTTGCGAAGATATGATATTTGTTGGTAAGTCTTAAGCCAAAAGTTTTAAGTCTAAAGTTCGCAGCCTTAAGAGAAGTAATTCAACGTCCTTGCTTAAGACTTTTGACTTAGAACTATAAACTTACTTACCTTCTTCCTCTTCCAGTTTAATTAATGCTTTTTTAGCCTCTCTTAATCTGTTAAAAGCGGTGATATTGGTTAAAACAGCAAGTATTACCAGCGGAATAGTAAATATCGATATGGTTTCAAATACATGGAATCTGATGCCGGGAACAAATAATTTATAGTTACCGCCTATGTACTGAGCTACTATGCCCGATAAAGCTGCGCATAAGCCGATAGTTACTACACGTTCAGGTCTTTGCATTAAACCGCCTTTAATTTCAACCCCTAAACCTTCGGCACGTGCACGTACATAACTAACCATCATTGAGCCGATCAGCGCTATAAAGGCAGCTATCGAGCTCAGGAAGTAGTGATGCGCCACCAGGTAATAGCAAATACCCAAAAACATGATCAATTCGCTGTAGCGGTCAAGTACGGAATCGTACAAAGCACCAAAGGTTGATTTCATATTCCCTAAGCGGGCTACCTGGCCGTCAAGCATATCAAATAAGCCTGCAAAAAGGATGAGGCCGCCGGCCCAGCCTACGTAGGTTAAATCGCCGCGGTTACCTTCTTCGGCACCTAAAATAAATATCCCTGCAACGCCTACGTTAAGTACAAAACCTATAGTAGTTACGGCATTGGGGGTTAAACCTATTTTTATAAGGATCTTCACAAACGGATCAATAACCTTATAAATGCCTAATTGCAAGTTGGTTCTGAATGATCTCCTAAGTGTTGTTGTTTGCTGTTCCATGTTATTCTCTCTGCTTATTTAGGTACGATGATTAGAAGTCAAATTTAAGCCTTGTCCGTAACCCCCATTGGGCAACGTTTGGCTGGTCAAGGTAGTTAAAGCGCCTTACAAAATCTATGCGTATAAATTTAAATATATTTTCGATACCAACACTACCTTCAACGTAAGGTGTTTTACCTAATGTGTAAGTAATTGGTACACCATCAACGCCAACCGGCAATTGATACAATGACGGATGTATTGAAGGATTATTTTGGTCAGACAAACCACCGTATAATACTTTTACTGATGCGGTTTCGCGCCATTTAAGTTTCTTTAACAACGGTATTTTGTTGAAGAAGAAGCCGCTGAAATGCTGGTCAATCCTGAAGCTTGCATATTTATCACTCACAAACTCCAAAAAGTTCATTAAGTTGTATGAGTCGATATCGTATGCATAGGTTTGGTTTGCCCTGTGTATAGTTAACAACGGGTAAGGTACCGAACCAAAAATTTTACCTGCCGAAACATTGATATCCGCATAGCCTAACTGTGAAAAGTAAAAGCGCTTATCAGCACGGAAATCAAGCTTTTGGTAGTTGTATTCGCCATTAAAAAAGCCTTTAATACCAGCGGCATAATCAAGCTCAAAAGCGGGATATTTGTTAGGAA
Organism: Mucilaginibacter sp. P19; assembly: GCF_050632265.1. Taxonomy (NCBI): domain Bacteria; kingdom Pseudomonadati; phylum Bacteroidota; class Sphingobacteriia; order Sphingobacteriales; family Sphingobacteriaceae; genus Mucilaginibacter; species Mucilaginibacter sp. P19. The sequence continues at coordinate 4,276,687 of NZ_CP192586.1, read as the reverse complement.
TAGGGATCCTGTAGATTTTACCCTGGTAAAACTGCTCATGCGGTGCCCAGCGTACGCTTGCTGTAAGTTCGGTAGTAGTTAAATGGTGGATAGAGTTTGGCAAATCGTTAATGATGTTGTCAAAATACAGTGATCCTGCAGGTTCTTGTGTCCATTTTTTAAAGCCACCTGCGTAAGAGAAGTGGCTTTCCAGCTCGTGTACATAATCAAACCTGTAAAAGTCATTATACAGGAACTTGTCGTTTACACCACGTTTAAACGATAACAAAAAGTTGTCTTCCTGTACAAACTGCAAGTTCGCACCGGGGATCTTGGTATCACGCTGAAAGCTTGCTCTAATGTAATTTTGCGGGAAACGGTAGATGGACTTATCGTTAAGCGAGTATGTTGCGCTAAGAAAGTACTTCCAGCGCTCATCTTTAAAGCCATAAGCTGCATAAGTTTCAAAATAGTAACGCTTGCTTAGGTCTGGCGTGGTTCGGCCGCCTACACGTAAACGGAATCCCTCAACAGGGTTAAAGCTGTAAAATGTATTAGCCGGACCTAACTCAAACTTGCCGAAGCCTTTGTAACCTGCAAGCAAAAGGGTTGCTATATCAACTGTGCGCTTAAATGATGGCATATTGCGCAGGCTGTCAATATTCTTGTATACTTTAGATTCGGCAGTTCTTAAAGTATCTGGCCTGTTTTCCTGCCAGAATGATTCGGGTCGATGCTTCACTTCATCGCTTAATTCCGCATATTCTGATCCCTGGTAGGTTGTATCCGGCCGGGGTTTGTTAACCACGTAATTGCTGTAGGTTATAGCCCGGATACCAAATAAACCACTCTTTGCATCTTTTTTGGATGCGCCAAAATCTGCAATGGTAGTGCTTTTGCTCAGGTGATAGCGGCCATCCGGGTTTTGTTGAAACTCCAGGTTAACGTTCATTGACCTGATGAAGTTGATATTGATATGCTTGTTGATAGTTAAATCACACTTTTGAACAGCGTAGTTCCCATCGAGCGTTATGTATATGCTACCCTCAAAAAGTACGTCGGTACTGTTGCGCGGTGTAAAATCAAGTTTAACAAGCTTGTTATTGTGCTCATCAAGAACAGTATCCGCAATAAAATATTTGTAATAGTTTGGCGAGTTATCAGAGATTGGGCTCAGGAACTGGCTGGTTATCAAAAATACGTTGTTGGTGTAAATATCAACTTTGTTGTACAGGTGTTTAAAGTATTGGGTAAGGCCTTCATTATCAATACCAGGGCCAAAGTTTACACTTTTTTGGCCAGTTATGTTTTCCCTTGTTTTTTCGGGGTTTTTACGATAATAAACTTGCTGCAATTTTTCATCAAGGTAAATAGGCAATAACGATTTGCCGGGTACCAATGTACTATCCCTATTATCTAAAATGAACTTATACTTACGGAAAAATTTTCTGTCCGAAAACTGGGCTGATACATTGCTCAACGCAAACATCATTTTATCATACTCCTTGTATTCAACATAGTTGTACGCTTCGGGACGGTTCTTTTCTTTATTTTCGATAACCTTACGGATCAGCTCAACAGCGGGGTTATCTTTATTACGGTATTTAGGTTTTTTGCCCGATTTTACCACAACTTCGTTAAGTTGTTGCGAAGCCGGGAACATTTTTACATTTATAACCTGCTCTTTACCGGGAACAACAGCTAAAAAAGCGTCTTTATAACCTAAAAATGAAATTTTGATTTGTTTGTATTGCTGATTGTTTGTAGCCAGGCGATATTTGCCATTAACATCTGTAGTGGTACCGGTGGTGGTGCCCGTGAAAGAAATACTAACAGAAGGCAGGGTTTGTTTGTTACCTGCATCGGTAACAGTACCCGTTATTACCGTTTGCTGCGCATATAATGCCGAAGCAGAAAAGAACAGTATTAAGAAAAATAAGCTTTTATAAAATTTTTTACAATCCATGTACTTTGTGCAATTGTGCAAATACAAACTTCTTTTTCGGCTCAATACTGTTATTATTGGATAAAGAGGTATGTATTAATTATTCAAATATTCCTGGCAGCTTAATTATGTCCGCCCCTGTATGTTTTTCGTTGTTCTGCCACCCAATCTTTCCTCACTTCCCTTGCTTTGTACACTCCCGGCAGATGGTTATTACGGAGTTTACAATTAACAGGCCAAAGGTAAAAAAATCACTACAGACTAATGTGGTCAAAAAGTCAAATATTGTTTACAGCTATTTACTGTATTATATTACCTTAGCCATAATAACCCAAACAACGGCTTTGAGCAGCCATTAGTATGCTCGTTACTTTTCGGTTTACTATATTGTTTATTTTATAATCATCTGGTAATCAAATATAATTAAGCGTTTTTGTTGCCGGCTGAAAGTGTGCCGGGCTATCCAAATAACATTATTTAACAATTTATACTTGGCGCTAATAAGACTAATGCTGATAAAGGAATGTTACCCGCCCCTGGATTTTTTTACCTCACAAAAACAAAACAGCCGTGAAGCAGGGGTTCAACTGCTTACGGCTGTTTTGACGGTATTTGGTAATTTAACGATTATTCGGTCGCGAACATGTCGTCATAGTAATCCAAACCAAGGTGGGTGATCAGGTCTTCGCCCATCAGGTAACGAAGGGTATTCTCCAATTTGATCAGTTGTTTAAAGATGTCGTTTTCTGCATGTAGGCCTGGTGCTGTTTGAGGCGATTTCAGGTAGAATGACAACCACTCCTGGATACCGCTCATGCCGGCACGTTTAGCCAGATCGCAGAAGATAGCCAAATCAAGCGCGATAGGGGCAGCAAGGATCGAGTCGCGGCAAAGGAAGTTGATCTTAATCTGCATTTTGTAGCCTAACCAGCCAAAAATATCGATGTTATCCCAGCTCTCTTTGTTATCACCATGCGGAGGGTAATAGTTGATACGGATTTTGTGGTAGATGTTACCATAAAGTTCCTGGTTATCTTCCGGTTTGAAGATATCTTCCAATACACCCAGTTTTGATACTTCTTTAGTTTTGAAGTTATCCGGATCGTCAAGAACCCAGCCATCGCGGTTACCCAAAATGTTGGTCGAGAACCAACCGTGTACACCTAACGAACGTGCTGCCAAACCTGGGGCTAATACTGTTTTCATTAAAGTTTGACCTGTTTTGAAATCTTTACCAGCAATTGGAGTTTTGGTTAATTTAGCCAGTTCGATCAATGCAGGGATATCAACTGTTAAGTTAGGGGCACCATTAGCAAAAGGAACACCTAATTTTAAAGCCGCGTAAGCATAGATCATACTTGGAGCGATCAGCTTGTCGTCATTTTTCAAACCTTCTTCAAAAGCTGCTAATGACTGGTGTACAGCCGATGCTTCGTAGTAGATCTCGGTTGAACCGCACCATACCAACACAACCCTGTCAAGACCATTAGCCTCTTTAAAGTTTTTGATATCTTCCATTACCTGCTCGGCAAGCTCAAGCCTGGTTCCGGTTTTAACGTGGGTGCCATCAAGGTTTTTAGCGTAGTTTTTATCAAACGCGGCTTTCATTGGCTTTATAGCTTCCAATTCGGCTTTAACCGAATGTAAAAGTCCTGCTTCCAGTACCTGTGCGTTTGAGGCAGCTTCAAATACGTTATCTTCATAAACATCCCAACCGCCAAATACGATGTCGTTTAAATCGGCTAAAGGAACAAATTCTTTAATTTTCGGGTTACGGTTTTCGGTCCTTTTTCCTAAACGTATGTGGCCCATTTGAGTAAGGGAGCCAATTGGCTGCGAGATGCCTTTTTTAACGGCCTCTACGCCGGCAATTAAGGTAGTTGCTACAGCGCCTAACCCGGGGATCAGGATGCCAAGCTTACCTTTAGCAGGTGTAATGTTGATTTTCATTTATGTTACTATTATTTATTTCAAATTAATCGGCTAAATCCATTTGTTGGCTTTATACCATTTTAGCGTTTCGGCCATGCCGTTTTGCAGATTGTATAAAGGATAAAAACCCAGGTCGGATTTAGCTGCTTCAATATCGCAATTCCAGTTAATGGCGGTCAGTTCATTAAGCTTTTCAATATTCAGCACCGCAGCTTTGTTGCTCAAAGAACTTATTTTTTCAGATACTGCTGCAATCATTTTAACAAAATTTACAGGCAGATGAAACTTTAGCGTTTTTAGCATTAACACATCTTTGGTGATGGTGCCTAACTCGTAACGGTTATAAAAATTACCATCGCTCAGATTATATGTCTTGTTATTGCCACCGTATAAGGCCTTGATACTTGCTTTGGCCAGGTCTTTAACATATATAAAGCTGAGCTTTTGCTGCGCCTTGCCTATATAGGGCTCAATGCCCTTCACTATCTGTTTGAAAAATATAAATATGCCGGTGTCCCTCGGTCCGTAAACCGCGGTTGGCCTTAGGATAGTATAATTCAAGCCGTTTACCGTTTTTAATTTTTCTTCGGCAAGCAATTTGCTCCTGCCGTATGCTGTAACAGGACGCGGAGGGGTTGATTCGGTTATGGTGCCGGTTAGCGTGTTAAGCGGCCCAACTGAAGCCAGGCTGCCAATAAGTACAAACTTTTTTAAATCAGGGCAAGCTTCATAAGCCGCCGAAGCCAGGTTATGGGTATATGTAGCATTGATCCGGTTATATTCGGCCTCGGAGCGGGCGCTGGTTACACCTGCCGCGTGGATGATATAATCGGGTTTTATTTCTGCCAGTTGCTTCTTTAATGTTTCTTTATTGTTAAACTCGGGGTAGATATATTGAATGTCTAATTCCTTTAGGTGATCAATTTTGCTGCTTTTACGTACAGCTATAAAAACCTCCAGGTTGTTTTGCAGGGCTTCTTCAATTAAATGATATCCAACAAATCCGCTTGCACCGGTTATTAAAACCCGTTCCCTCATATCGCTTTTTGATATAACCTGTATTTTTTATACGGGTCGCCTTTTATAGCTTCAATGGCACGGTTCATCATATCGTTGTTCTCCAGTGTCCAGCCGGCTTCGGCATGTTTATAACCCTTGGCCTTATATTCCCTTATAATGGTGCCGTATAAGCAGGCTTCAATGCCCATTTTGCGGTAATCTTCAATAACGCCGAGGGCATAAATGCGGATGCCGGTGATGCTTTTTTTGCCGAACAATAATTTGAAAATGCCGGTGGGCAACAAGCGGCCGCGTTTTATTTTTTTGAAGATATCGTTATAATCGGGCAGGGCCAGGCCAAATGCAACTATCTTGCCACGTTGCTCGGCAACAATAGCAAAATCAGGATCAAGGATCAGTTTAAGATCTTTGGCCAGGTAATCATATTCTTCGTTGGTAAGTGGCACAAAACCGGTGTTTTTGTCCCAGGCCGAGTTATAAACGTCGCGAAGTTTTGCAGCCTCTTCCTTAAAATTTTTAAGGTTGATCTTGCGGATAATGATATCATTGCGTTTTAACCGATCTTCAAGCGCGTTTAATAACCTTACCGATTTGTCATCATAGGCTTGTCCTTCCCAATGCCATCCAATCAGGTCAACATCTTTTTTAAAGCCAAAATGCTCAACCAGGTCGGCATAATACGCAAAATTGTAGGTGTTCATCAGGAATGGTGAACTATCAAATCCCTTTATTAATAAGCCACAGGGCTCATTTGTTGAAAAGTTGGTAGGGCCTAACAGTTTACCGGTAACGCCTTTTTCTTTAAGCCATTTGGTAACGGTTTCAAAAAGCAGGTTAGATATTGCCGTGTCGTTAATACAATCAAAAAAGCCAAAAAAGCCATCGTTAACATGGCTGTATTCGTTATGCCCGTTATTAAGGATCGCGGCTATCCGGCCAACAATTTTATCGCCATTATAAGCTAAAAAGGGTTGTACGGTATTGTGTTTATGGAAGGGATGTTTGGTTAAGAGGTCCCTTTGGGCAATAAACAACTCCGGAACATAGTAAGGATCGTCCTTGTACAGGTCATGCGGGAAATCAATAAATGAAGCCAGTTCTTTTTTTGATTTAACCGTTACTATTGTAATCATGTGTGGTAAATGATTGAATAAAGCAAATTGGTATGCTTTAAAATAAAAAGTGCATTTAGCTTACTTTAATAAAAAAGCAGCTAAATGCACCTCAGGTTTCTTCATTATATTTTTTCTTTAACAGAAGCGGTTACACCAACTTCTTTAAAGGCTTTTGACAGTTTTTCAACGGCTTCGTCAATTTGCTCAAAGGTATGGGTAGCCATCAATGAGAAACGAAGCAGTGACAGAATCGGAAGGAACGGCAGGGGATACAACCGGGTTAACAAATACACCTGAAGCTTGCAGGTGTTTGGTAACCGCGAAAGTTTTTTCGTTATCACGAACGTAGATCGGCAAAATAGGGCTTTCGGTAGGGCCAAGGTCAAAGCCTTCTTCCAGCAAAAGTTTCATAGCATAATTGGTGTTATCCCATAATTTCTCGATACGCTCCGGTTCTGATTCAATGATATCTAATGCTGCAATTACGCTGGCTACAGAGCCCGGAGGCATACTTGCGCTAAACATCAATGAACGTGCGCGGTGTTTGATATAATCAATAGTGTCCTGATCGCTGGCGATGAAACCACCTAACGAGGCTAATGATTTACTGAAGGTACCCATGATCAGGTCAACTTCATTGGTAAGGTTAAAGTGTGAGGCGGTACCTGCACCCTTATCACCAATTACACCAAGGCTGTGGGCATCATCAACCATGATATTGGCACCGTAAGTATCGGCAAGCTCAACAATCTTAGGCAATTTAACAATATCGCCTTCCATGCTGAAAATACCGTCAACAGCGATAATCTTCACGGCATCTTCAGGAAGTATGCTTAATTTGCGCTCCAAATCGGCCATATCGTTATGAGCGTACTTGATCACTTTTGAAAACGACAGGCGGCTGCCGTCAATGATACAGGCATGGTCATACTCATCAAGTATGATATAATCATTCCTGCCGGTAACGCACGAAAGTACACCAAGGTTAACCTGGTAACCTGTGCTGAATAAAACAGTAGCTTCTTTGCCTACATAGTTAGCAAGCCTGTTTTCAAGCTCAATGTGGATATCAAGTGTACCATTCAAAAAACGTGAACCGGCACAGCCTGTGCCATATTTGTCAATTGCTTTTTTTGAAGCTTCTTTGATTTTTGGATGATTGGTAAGGCCTAAGTATGAGTTAGAACCAAACATTAATACCCGCTTGTTGTCAATAATTACCTCAGTGTCTTGTGCAGACTCAATAGGCCTGAAATAAGGATATAACCCCCGTTCACGCAGCATATTTGCTACTTGAAACTGAGCGATTTTCCCATGTAGTTTTTTAACCATGTATATTAACTCTGCTTAAATTTTGTGTAAAAATACCATGAATAAGCATATAACTTATACGGTGTGTGTAAATTTTTTTAAAATAATGCCTATTAACGTATCAATACTACTTAAGAAGCACACAAATTCTTACACGGCAAATTAATTAATTTTTTTGTTTATATCGAGCCTATTATTTTCATTTTTTTGTCAAAAGCCCAAAAAGCTGATACTATCCCGTGTTTTTGTAATTTTTTACGTAAAATTCTTGTTCGTGATTTTAAATTAGTAATATTAATTACATATTCGCATTCCCCGTAACAATCCTGCACTAATTATAAAATTTTTTCTTATAATTTTTGCCTGATATACATTGTTATTTATAGCTACCCTATGAAAAAACACAAGTACTTTTTGGCGCTTCTTGTACTTAATTTAACATTGAATTTACATAGCAATAGTTATGCCCAAACTGCCGCTGATAGTATAAGCGGACCGGTTTCCCTCAAACAGGCTATTGACTTTGCCTTGCGTAACCAACCAACAGTAAGGCAGGCTTCCATTGATGAACAGATCAATGAGCGTGATATTAGAATTGGCCTGTCGGCCTGGCTGCCGCAGGTGAACGGCTCGGGCCTTTATAATTATTACTATAAGGGCAGCCCGCAGGCTGGTGCCTCCGGTGCTAACATCCCTAGCAACGCGGGTAGTATCCGTAACCTTTCAACCCTGGGCGTTACGGCCTCGCAGGTACTATATAACAACGATGTATTTCTTGCTTCAAGGGCGAAAAGATATTCGCGTGAGTACTATAAGCAGAACACCTTAAGCAGCCAGATTGATGTGGTAAGCGATGTAAGCAAAGCTTTTTTTGATGTTTTACTATCCGGCAAACAACTTGACATTACTAATGAGGACATCATCAGGTTGCAAAGAAGCCTGAAGGATGCCAAAAGCAGGTATACTGCCGGTGTATCCGATCCTACGGATTATAAGCAGGCAACCATCGCTTTAAATAATTCATTGGCTACCCGTAAACAAACCGAAGAAGCCATCAAAAGTAAAACTGCTTTATTAAAGCAGATCATGGGCGTAGGCGCGGCTACACCGTTAAGCCTTTCTTATGATTCGAGCCGGTATGAGCAGGAGGCCAGTATTGATACTTTACAATCGCTCAATGTAAATAACCGGATCGAATACCGTTTGCTTGAAACAACAAAGGCACTCAATAATCTCAACGTAAATTACTACCGCTTTGGGTTTTTGCCTTCATTATCAGCGGTAGGGAGTTACCAGCATGCATACTTCAGTCATGATTTAGGTGATTTGTATAATAAGTCTTTCCCTACAGGTTATGTTGGCTTAACGCTGGCTGTACCTATTTTCCAGGGGACGAAGCGCCTGCAAAACCTCGCTAAAGCCAGGCTGCAGGTTGAACGTACCGACCTGGACCTGATCAATACAAAAAATAGTATTTATACGGAATATACCCAGGCACTGGCGGCATATAAAAGCAATTACACCAGCTACCAGCTCATTCGCGAAAATGTAACACTTGCAAAAGATGTGTATAAGGTGGTAAGCCTGCAGTACCGCGAGGGAGTAAAAACTTACCTCGACGTAATTGTATCGCAGGCAGATCTGCGTACTGCCGAACTGAGCTATTATAATGCCTTGTTCAATTTACTCAGCAGTAAAATTGACCTGCAAAGGGCTCTTGGAATCCTGCCTGTTCAGCAACCATAAGATATCGTCATAAAAAAATAAAAACTACAGCAACACACGAACAACCTATTCTACATGAAACATACATATATATATTGGTTAGCCCCTGCAGCACTTTTAACATGGGCATCATGCGGTAAACCTCAAAAGGGCGGGCCGGCGGCCATGCCCCCAACCCCAGTATACCTTGCCGACGCTAAAACAGCCGAAGCAGTATACTATGATAAATACCAGGGTATTGTGGTTTCGGTGAACACTGTCGAACTGCGCAGCCAGGTACCGGGTTTTGTAACGGGTATATTTTTTAAAGAAGGCGATGTTGTGCAGAAGGGCAAAGTATTGTATGAAATAGATAAACGCAAATACCAGGCTGCTTTTGACCAGGCCAAAGCTAATGTGCTAAGCGCCGAAGCCAATTTGGTTAAAGCGCAAAAAGACATTGACAGGTATAACATGCTGCTTAAGAGCGATGCGATTGCCCGTCAGACAGTTGATCAGGCACAGGCTACCTACGAAACTAATAAAAGCCAGGTTGCGGTAGCCAAAGCCGCGCTTGAGTCGGCCCGTACCGATTTATCATATGCCACCATTACCGCGCCTTTTACGGGGCGAATAGGGATCTCGCAAGTGAGGCTTGGAACACAGGTAGCAGCAGGTACCACATTGATGAACACAATATCTGCCGAGCATCCTATCGGTGTTGATGTTGTGATCAACGAGCAGGATATCAACCGCTTTTATGGTCTTCAAAAATCAAGTACCGACAGTACCTTTAAACTGGTGCTACCCGACGGAAGCAAATACAACAAGACAGGTAAAGTATTGGCGATTGACAGAGGGGTTAGCAATCAAACCGGCAGCATTAGGGTAAGGATCCAGTTTCCGAACGAGGATGACGTGCTTAAGGATGGCATGAGCTGTGTTCTGCAGGTGCTGAACAGCCAATCGGGCCAGCGGGTACAAATCCCTTACAAGGCAGTAACTGAGCAAATGGGCGAGTTTTTTGTTTTCGCAACAAGAGATACAGTTGTTAAAGATACCGCAGCTGATAAAACAGTTAAAGACAGGCGCGATACGATAGCAAAACAGGTAAAGGTGAAATTAGGGCCGCGCATTAACAGCGACGTAGTGATAATGGATGGAATAAAACAAGGCGATAAAGTGATTACCGACGGCTTCCAGCGTTTGCGCGATGGTGGTAGGGTCACTACCGGAACAGCCACGCCGGCCGGAGCAGCACCCAAAAAATAAATTTATATCAACAGGAAAAATTTTAAGCCGAAGAAGGGGCGCATCTACCCTGGAAAACTTAATATAGAGAAAGAATGATCGCAGATACTTTTATAAAACGACCGGTTACCGCCATTGTAATATCCCTGGTGATATTAATAGTGGGCATCCTGTCAATATCCAGCCTGCCTATAGGCCAGTACCCTGATATTACACCTCCAACCGTGTCAGTTAGCGGTAACTATGTCGGTGCTGATGCGTTAACAGTTGAGCAAACGGTAGCTACCCCGGTTGAGGTGCAGGTAAACGGCGTACCCGGCATGACCTACCTGCAAAGTAACAGCAGCAGCAACGGGCAAATGAGCATGACGGTTAACTTTGATGTTGGTACTGATATTAACATTGCAGCCCTCGACGTGCAAAACCGTGTAGGTATTGCTTTACCAACTTTACCGCAGGAGGTACAGCGTTTGGGTATGGTAGTACGTAAACGTAACCCAAGTATTCTGATGCTTGTGGCCATGTTTAGTCCTAAAGGCACCCATGATGTCACTTTTACTGATAACTACACCAACGTATTTATAAAGGATGCTATTTTGCGTACCAAAGGAGTAGGTGACGTTGTTACACGTGCCGATGATTTTAGTATGCGCATCTGGCTTAACCCGGATAAACTTGCTGCGTTAGGTATGAGCGCTGCGGATGTAACCAGTGCCCTGCAGGAGCAAAACGCGCAGGTTGCCGCCGGTACAGTAGGTGCTACACCTCAGTTAAAAGGACAGACATTTGAGTATTCGGTTATTGTAAAAGGCCGTTTAGAGAAGCCGGAAGAATTTGGTAATGTGGTTGTTAAAACCCAGCCTAACAATGGGGGCATAGTACACTTAAAAGATGTTGCCAGGATTGAGCTGGGTAAATTCAACTACTCAGGTAACTCATTTGTTGATGGTAAAAGGGCATCTTATCTGCTGGTGTACCAGGCCCCGAACAGTAACTCGCTTGAAACTGCCGATAATGTATACGCTACTATGAATGAGCTTAAAAAGAGCTTTCCTAAAGATATAGATTACGTAGTTCCTTTTGAGGCCATAACCGTGGTAAAGGTTTCGGTAAGCGAGGTTATCGAAACGCTGGTTATTGCACTTGTACTGGTTATTATTGTAGTATTCCTGTTTTTACAAAGCTGGCGCACAACCCTCATTCCGGTACTGGCTATTCCGGTATCAATTATTGGTACGTTCATTTTCTTTATTCCGCTTAACTTTACTATCAATACGTTAACGTTATTTGGTTTCGTACTGGCTATTGGTATTGTGGTGGATGATGCTATTGTGGTGGTTGAGGCTGTACAGCATTATATGGATGAGGAGGGTATGACACCTAAAGAAGCCACCCAGCACGCTATGGCCGATATCTCGGCCCCCGTAATAGCCATCGCGCTGATCCTGGCTGCAGTGTTTGTGCCGGTAGGCTTTGTGCCGGGTATAGTAGGGCGATTGTATCAACAGTTTGCGATCACCATTGCCATATCTGTATTGATATCAGCTTTTGTTGCACTATCATTAACACCTGCATTGTGTACGTTGATATTAAGGCCGCATAAGATAGATGAAAGCTCTCGTGGCTTAAATAAGTTTTTCTTTAAATTCAATACCTGGTTTACCCGCGTAACCGGTAAATATCGAAACACAGTTGATAAAAGCATTAAAAACTCAAGATACATTATCATTCTGCTGGTGTGTATCATTATAGGCGCGATACTTTTATTCAGAAGTAAACCATCTGGTTTTATCCCGCTGGAAGATGATGGCCGTGTTTATATCACTTTTGATTTACCCGAGGCTTCAGCAACCGGCCGTACTGTTGATGTGTTGCACAACATGATGAGAACGCTTGATAGCGTGCCGGAAATAGCCCATTACGCGGCGTTGGGTGGTTTGAATGCCATCAGCTTTGCAAGTAAATCAAATAGTGCAACCATATTCGTGCAGTTGAAACCTTGGGATGAGCGTAAAGAAAAGTCGCAGCAGATAACAGCGCTTGTTGCACGGTTAAACCAAAAGCTCGGTAAGTATAAGGAAGCCAATGTTGTGGTGATCCAGCCACCGGCAATTCCGGGGTTGGGTAGTACAGGAGGTTTCTCGTTTATATTAGAAGAGAAACAGGCAGGTGGCGACATTAAGGTATTTGAGAAAACGCTCCGAACGTTCCTTGGCGCAATTAATCAGCGTAAAGAGATAGCAAGGGCCTTCTCGTTCTTTACTGCCAGTACGCCTGCTTACCAGTTAACGATAGACAGAGAGAAATCTAAAAAGCTTGGTGTAGCAATATCTGACGTGAACAATGCGCTGCAAACCTATTTGGGTAGTACCTATATCAACGACTTTACCATTTATGGTCGTAACTTCAGGGTAGTAGCCCAGGCCGATACCAGTTATCGTACCAATGTGCAAAACATAGGACAGTATTTTGTGCGTAATTCATCAGGAGCCATGGTGCCATTGAGCACACTTACATCATATAAGGTAATTGAAAACTCACCGTTGATATCGCACTATAACCTGTTCCGTTCGGCCGAGATTAACGGTAGTACCAAGCCGGGGTATAGTAGTGGTGATGCTATTACCGCTTTGAAAGAGACAGCCGCGCAGGTATTGCCGCAAGGTTACGGTTACGAGTTTTCGGGCCTGAGCCGTGAGGAGTTATTATCCGGGTCAAAAACGGTATATATATTTGCACTGTCAATAGGATTCGTGTTCCTGTTCCTGGCTGCTTTGTATGAAAGCTGGTCGGTACCGTTCTCTGTGTTATTGTCAGTGCCCCTGGGTGCATTTGGTGCCATATTGTTCCTTACTTTCTGGCCTGATCTTACTAACAACGTTTATGCACAAATTGGTTTGATAACGCTGATTGGTTTGGCGGCCAAAAACGCCATCCTGATCGTAGAGTTTGCCAAGGAACGTGTAGACGCAGGCATGGAATTGGAAAAAGCTACGCTCGAGGCTGTCCGGCTACGTTTAAGGCCAATCATCATGACGTCGATGGCATTTATATTAGGTGTAGGTCCGTTGATGGTTGCATCGGGCGCCGGTGCTGAAGCCCGTAAAACCATAGGCTGGACGGTGTTTGGGGGAATGCTTACTGCTACATCATTGGCTATATTTATAGTACCGGTTTTATTTTACCTGATCACTAAAATGGCTTACGGTAAGGAAAAACTTGCCGAGCTTGAAAAAAATTATGATCCTAAAAAGCACGGACCGGAGGTATAATAATTGTTAAAGTTTTGTAAAAAGAGAGGCGCAAGTCTCTCTTTTTTACTTTCCGACAGGTTTGGTATACTGCTACACCTGGCTATTTAACCATTTATGCGCTCGAAATTAGGTGTTAGTAGACACTTTTGATGCTTATGCAGGGCAGTTTTTTATAAAACTATTCATCATAAAGTATATTAAACGGTCATTATTTTGTATTGACCTCATCGCTTTAAATAATATTGATTTTCAATTATTAAGCCGTGTGTGATTGGATTAAACGCGGTTGTTTTATTGGTTTAAATAATATCCTGGATAGTGAATGATGCCAATAATGGCAAAGTATTTGTTAAGGAGGAGTTAATACAATGGAAAATTAAAAAAATCAACATTGTAGAATTTGACTAAAAAACACAACTATGAAAACAATGACTAAAATGATAGCTTCGGCGTTTACTGCGGTGGCTATCTTCATCGGAACAAATGTTAAAGCTCAAACTACACCAGCGAACGCACTACGCTTTGGGGTAGGCCTGGAAGCAGGTATCCCAACAGGTAACGCTCACGACATTTCAAAATTTGAGTTAGGCGGTACTGCTCGTTTGCAATATGGTGTAAGTAATGATTTAGCCCTTACACTTACCTCGGGTTATTACAATTTTTTTGGTAAAACCTATACTTCATCATTTTCCAACTCTACGTCAACAACTACAGTTACAGTTAAAGGCAGGTCTTTAGGCATAATTCCGGTAAAAGCCGGTATTAAAGCTTTTGTTGGCGATGGCTTTTATTTCGCAGGCGAAGTGGGTGCCGGTTTTGAAGTTCACCCACCAATTGCGGGGGTGAAAAGAATACTAAACTTATCCTTTCTCCTGGCTTAGGTTATGCCACCAAATCATGGGATATTGGTGTGCGTTATGAAAACTTCTCGGGACAAAGCAATAACTATGGCCTGGTTGGCTTACGTTTAGCTTATGGATTTGGATTGTAATTTTTAATATACTTAAACAAAAAAATCCGCTTGCCAACAGCAAGCGGATTTTTTATTTCTGAACCGGGATTTGCGGGGATTTACCGGATTTATAGGATTGATTTTGCTGTGCAGACAATTAATATCCTGATAATCCTCAAATCCTAAAAATCAAGGTTCAGTTTATTATGCCAATTTACCCAACGCTTCTTTTAACCTTCTCATAGCCTCAATCAGTTTGTCTTCGGCCGTGGCATATGATAAACGGATTGAAGAAGGATCACCGAATGAATCGCCGCCCACGGTGGCTACGTGGCCTTCTTCAAGCAGGTACAAGCTTAAATCGTCAGAGTCATTGATCACGCGTCCGTTGTAGCTTTTACCAAAGAAAGAGGTAACGTTAGGGAAAAAGTAGAACGCTCCATCTGGCAGGTTTACTTTAATACCTTCTATTTCACTCAGTAATTTATAAACAATATCACGGCGTTTTTTGAATGCGGCGCGCATTTCAAGCACACTTTCCAAACCCCTTCGTAAGCGGCTATGCCGGCACGCTGAGTAATTGAACAGGTACCGGAAGTTACCTGGCCTTGCATTTTATCAAATGCGGCGGCCAATTCTTTAGTGCTGGCTGTGTAGCCAATACGCCAGCCGGTCATGGCAAAGGCTTTCGACCAGCCGTTGATGATAACCACACGATCTTTGATATAGTCAAATTGCGCGATAGACTCGTGTTTGTCAACAAAGTTGATGTGTTCGTAGATCTCATCGCTCAGGATATAAACATGTGGATGTTTTTCGAATACCTTAGCTAAACCTTCAAGTTCATCTTTAGTGTAAACACTGCCGGTAGGGTTACATGGCGATGAAAACATGAACAACTTGGTATTAGGAGTGATGGCTGCCTCTAATTGCTCGGGGGTGATTTTGAAGTTAGTATCAACGGTAGTGTTAATGAAAACGCTTTTACCTTCGGCCAATTTAACTACTTCACTGTATGAAACCCAGTAAGGAGTAGGGATAATTACTTCTTCGCCTGGGTTAACCAAACACAATACCGCGTTAGCGATAGCCTGCTTGGCACCTGTTGAAACAACTATGTCGGCAGCATCATAATCAAGATTGTTCTCGTTCTTCAGCTTGGCAACTACGGCTTTACGAAGTTCAGGGTAGCCTGCTACTGGTGTGTAGTAGGTAAAGTTCTTGTCCATGGCCTGCTTGGCGGCTTCCTTGATGTGTTCAGGGGTATGAAAATCAGGTTCACCAAAGCTAAGGCTGATCACGTCGACACCTTTAGCGGCAAGTTCACGGCCCAGTTTGGCCATTTTAATCGTTGCAGATTCGGACAGGTTTTGTATCCGGGTACTTAATGCGCTCATATAAATTATGTTATCGCGGCAAATATAGAAAATAACTTTACTGCTACTTACGCTTGTTATTTTTTAAATTTGCGGCCTAATACCACCCTTGCTTTGAATCAACAAAAAAGGATCATTTTAATTTCGCTTATAACGGGGATTGTGCTGATGCTGGCGAAATTTGGCGCCTACTTTTTAACAGCCTCCAATTTTGTACTTACCGATGCCGCCGAAAGTATTGTAAATGTAATTGCAAGCTCATTTGCCTTTTACAGTATCTACCTCTCGGCCCTGCCACGAGATGAAAACCATCCTTACGGCCACGGCAAGGTGGAGTTTTTTTCGGTTTTTATAGAAGGATCACTTATCGGCATTGCCGGGTGCATCATCATTGTAAAATCGGTTTACAGCTTTTTCTTTCCCAACATTATCCATGACCTGTTTACCGGTGCTATTATTATAGCGGCAACCGGAGCCATTAACGGCGTGTTGGGTTATTATATGATCCGTAAGGGCAAAGAGCTTCGTTCCATCACCCTTGATGCCGACGGTCGTCATTTGCTGGCCGATACCGTTACCAGCGTAGGCCTGGTGGTAGGTTTATTGTTAATTGAATTTACCAGGATTTTATGGCTCGATAGTGCATTATCTATATTGGTTGGCTTATATATAGTGTACAGTAGTTACAAATTGGTTCGTAAATCGGTAGGGGGATTAATGGATGAGGCAGATTTTCAGGTAGTGACCGGGATCGTGAACGTTTTAAGTGAAAAACGCCGTGAGGCCTGGATAGATGTACACAATTTGCGCGCGCAGAAATATGGACATGAGCTGCATATCGACTGTCACATGACGCTGCCCAACTATTTTGATCTGAATACAGTACATACTGAAATATCATTGGTTGATAAGATGATAAATAACGATATGGGCATAAAAACGGAGCTTTTTATTCATGCTGACCCTTGTGTACCCAATTGCTGCCACTACTGCAGTATGCCCAATTGCCCTATCCGGTCGGAAGCAAAAAACGAAACAATAGCCTGGACAATGGAAAAGGTTGTACGTAATAAAAAACACTTTGAATAATGGAATACTTTAATGTAAGGGTTTACGGTCTGCTGCTGAACGATGATGATGAATTGCTCATAAGCGATGAACAGGAATACGGTGTGCGTTTTTCAAAGTTCCCGGGCGGAGGCCTGGAACTTGGTGAGGGCCTGATTGACGGGCTTAAACGCGAGTTTATGGAAGAGTGTAATATTGAGATTGAAGTTGTAGGCCATTTTTACACCACTGATTTTGCCGTAAAATCGGCCTTCAATAATTCGCAGGTTATCAGTGTATATTATTTAGTGCGAAGCATTACTCCGGTTAATTTGAACATAAAGGCTGTTGCCTTTGATTTTGATGGGGAAGGAGAGGTGTTGCAGGCTTTTAGATGGGTGCCACTTACCGCGCTTAGTGTGGCCGACTTTGAATTTCCGACAGATAAACGTGTGGTTGAACTTTTACAGAACGAACTATGAACCTTACCGAAAGGGATTTAAAAGTAATATGGCACCCCTATACCCAAATGAAAACCGCGCAGCCGCCTGTAGGTATTGTACGTGGCGAAGGGGCACTGTTATTTGATGAAGAAGGAAAACAATACATTGATTCAGTATCGTCATGGTGGGTAAACATTCACGGGCATGCGCATCCTTATATTGCCCAAAAGGTATCAGAGCAGCTTCACAAACTGGAACATGTGATATTTGCAGGTTTTACCCATGAAGGCGCCGTTGAATTGGCGGAACGGCTGTTAGCAATTTTGCCGGCCAACCAAAAAAAGCTTTTTATTCAGATAACGGTTCAACCGCTGTTGAGGTTGCTATAAAAATGTGCCTGCAATACTGGCTTAATAAAGGCGATCAGCGCACCAAGATCATCGCTTTTAATAATGCTTACCACGGCGATACATTCGGCGCGATGGCCGTAAGTGGCCGCAGTGCATTCACTAAAGCTTTTGACAGCTTACTATTCGAGGTAGATTTTATAGATATACCCAACGTAGAAAATATAGAAAGCCTCAAATCTCAGATCTCAGATCTCAAATCTCAGACGGCCTGCTTTGTTTTTGAACCATTGGTGCAGGGCTCGGCAGGGATGATCATGTATGAGGCTGAGTATTTGAATGAATTGATGGCCCACTGTCGTGAGGAAGAAGTGATGCTGATTGCCGATGAAGTTTTCACCGGCTTCGGGCGTACAGGCAAACCTTTCGCCACGAATCATGTAAATGTTGAGCCGGATATCATGTGTTTCTCCAAAGGACTTACAGGCGGCACGATGGCGCTGGGCTTAACTACCTGTACGCAGCAAATTTATGATGCCTTTTTATCGGATGATAAGTTGAAAACCCTTTTCCACGGGCATTCGTTTACGGCCAACCCGATAGCATGTGCTTCGGCATTGGCCAGCCTGGATCTGTTTCAACAACCCGAAACGGCAGAGAACATTGCCAGGATCAAAGCCGCTCATACTGCCTTTGCCGATAAGATCCGCAATCACCCTAAAATAAAAACCGTGAGGCAAACAGGCACTATACTGGCCATGGAGTGGGAAACCGGCGATAATACCTCATACTTCAGTTCGCTCAGGGATAAGCTGTACCATTATTTTTTATCCGCGGGGATCATATTGCGCCCCCTGGGAAACGTTATTTATATTTTACCGCCATATTGCATTACTAATGAGCAACTCAGTTATGTTTACAGCAAAATTGAGCAGGCTCTTGAAGAATTATAAATTATGCTGAACAAAATACTACCTACTATAATAGCCGATAACGAACTTCATTCACGCTGGTTAAACACATTATCGTTAATGGAAAATACCGGCGCACGCAAGATTTCGGCCAGTGAAGACCCGCTTACGGTTACTTACATTATATTAAAGCACGCTGCCGAAGAGCACCGTCATGCCTTTTACCTTAAAAAGCAACTGGAAAAAACGGGTGTAACGTTACCAACCTACGCTGCCGAATACCTGCTGGCCCCGGGCTCAAGCAAGTATTATTTAAATCAGTTGGATGTGGATGTTTGCCGTTATTTAAAAAGTGAGCTGAACCTGAAAGGCGCTGAGCTCCGTTTTGCAGCTTACCTGTTGGTTACCTACGCTATTGAGGTACGTGCCGATGAACTTTATCCAATTTACCAGGATGCCCTTGACGAAGCAGGTAGCAAAGTAAACGTAAAATCGATCATTTTAGAGGAAGAAGGCCACTTGGAAGAGATGATCAACCAGCTGCAGCATTTCTCGCCCGATTGGGAACTGCACGCTCAAAAAGCTGTTGAATTTGAAACCAAACTGTTTAATCAATGGGTTGAGCAGTTGGGTAAAGAATTGGCTTTGTAAGGAATAAAAAATCTGTCATTGCGAGCGTAGCGCGGCAATCGCACTGAAGCTGAACGGCTCTGTATAGCTACGACATTGCTCTCGTCGTTCCTCCTCGCAATGACATGAATAAACTTTAATACCCCATATACTCCGTAAACACCTGCTGCAAATAAGCTTTACCACAAGCAATCGCCGCTTCAGTAGCATTTTTATCAGCATTTGGTTTGCTGTTATAGATCATGGTGCGGCCGGCGTTATCATATGAAACAGCCTGCCCCGGCTGCATAAAACCGAACCCATTATCCCAATCAAAAAAGCAAACTCTTTACTATTGGAATTCAAGAGATCTTTCGACCACTTAAACTGATTATGTGGCATACCTAACTGAGCCAGCAGGGTAGCTGCGAGGTCTGTTTGTCCGCCCAGTTTACTGTTTTTTTACCACGATATTCGGGCTTGATCACATCGCCGAAAAACAAAAGAGGTATATGGTATTTAGCCGGGTCGTAAGCCTCGGCTGTATTACGCGGCAGGCGGTGACCGTGATCGGCCACCAGGATAAACAGTGTGTTTTTATACCAGGCTTGTTTTCTGGCCTGCTCAAAATAAGCGTTCAGGCATGAATCGGTAAAATAGGCTGTGCTTCTGAATTTATTACTTACATCAGCGTCATCATTAAAATGGTGCTTAACAGGTAGTACAAAAGGCTCATGATTGGATGATGTTTGTACATAGTTAAAGAACGGCTGTTTTTGACGGGCCAAATATTGCAGGTTTCGGGTAAGCAGGTCATCGTCATAAACACCCCATTGTGTTTTTATATGGCTGTTATCAAAGCTGGCCTCGTCGATAATATGATCGATATTATGTGAAGTCATGAACTTATCAAAATTCATATAATTACTTTTGCCACCATAAAAATAAGCGGTTTCATAGCCTGCATCTTTAAACGATGCAGATAAAGCCGGAAGTTTTTTATGTTTAAGCGTATCGCTGATTATGGTACGGATTGCCTGTGACGGGAAGCCACTCAGGAGAGCTACAATACCCTTGTCGGTACGATCGCCTGAGGCATAAATGTTGTTAAAGAACAGTCCGTTTTTAATGAACTTTTCAAAGTTTGGCGCTACGCCTTTATCTCCTCCTAATGATTCTATCACGTCGGCTGTATAGCTTTCCATTTGGATGATTACAATGTTTGGGCGGCTGATAGTCAGGATTTGTTCTGTTGAATTGCCTTTAACATTATATAATTCTTCAACGGTTTTTGCGGCCTCATCCGGGCGGTCGTATAGATAGGGATTGTAAAGCGGGCGCAAATTTTCAAATACATTGTTAAAGAGGTTCCACTCGGTGTTGAGGGCACTCTGGTTGAGGATTTGCTTTTCGGAGAAATAAGCAGAGTTCTGGCTTACCGGCTTAGCTTGCAAACCGCCGCGCATCATCACAAAGTTTACAAAAAGCAGCAATGTGGTAAGCGAAACTTTAAGGCTTGGCCGGACATCAGGCTTTTTAAACTGATAATTGATGATGAAATGAGATAGCATTATACCGGTGGCCAGTAAGGCAATCCCGATAAAAATACATTTACCCACCGGCGATGATCCACTTGATGCGATTGCTTCTGAAGGTGCGTGATAAAACGAAGTAAACACCCTGAAACTAACTTTGGTGCCCCATTCACGGAAAATATTAAAGTTAAGTACCGTATTCAACGAAATGCAGAACAAGCAAAACCAAACATATACTTTTAGCCAGATGGGTTTTATTCTAACCTTTGGGATAAACCAGTTGATGGCAAATACAAGGATGGGAATGATACAGATATATGCTGTTGCCGATACGTCAAGCCTTAAGCCCCAGAAAAACGTTTGAAGGATTTCCCCGATGCGGGCGTGATCCAGCTTGTGCAGAAAATAGATCTCAAATGTCGCTCTCGTAATTGCGAAAAAAGCGATCCAAAAGATGAAGAATCTGAAAAAGCTAAAAGGTTCTTTAACATTGGGGTAACAAAAATAGTATTTTGCCACAATGTTAAGGAACCTTTAATGAATTGTTAATGAAATATTCGATTATCTGCCGCCGCTCATAGCTTTCAGGTCATCCAGGGTGATCTTTTCAAAATCAGCAGGGATCCCGAATGTACCGGCAGGGTTTTTTTGTTCGGTAATACTTTTAACAGTAACCTCGGTGCTTTGACCTTGTGAAAATGAGGTGTATTGTACCGGGAAACCACCAACAGCGCGGTAGTATTTAGCAATAGCAGTTACAGGTACAGTAACATCATTAGTTACCCAGATATCATAAGTTTTGTTGGCTTTTGCATCTGTAGCTACCACTTTTTTGCAGTTAAAACCCGAAATAACTTTAGTTTCGGTACCGGGAGCAAAGGTAAGAGTTGGTAATGAAGCCATAGCCTGGTCAACCTCATCAGGAGTAGCAACCGCAGCTTTCTTGATAGACGCAACAGGTACATCAACCATTACAACTAATGATTTACCGTCGGCATCGGTTAATATTTTTATGGTAGCGGGCCCTGTAGTAAATTGCATAGCGGCCGAATCGGCGCGGAAATAACTTTTAGCTTCAACCTGTTGCCCCTGCATAGCCGTTGAAATAGTTACCACGCCCTCTTTGTAAGCTTTTTGGGCGTTTGCGCTGATAGCTGTTGCGGTAAGGGCAAGGCCTAAGGCAACATTGAAAATTTTAATGTTCATGTTTTGAGTTTGATTTAATGCCAAATTAATTTTTAATAATTAAAAGACAAATTTTTAGATAAGTAGTTTAATATGTTTTTCAATTAGATGCCGTTATGAACGATTTGTTACGTTTTAATATTACATAATTGCCATGCAGGGCACGTGCCTGATCAGCAATAAATTGTACGGTTTTAGGGGCATTGGTGGCATCAATAATTATATTATGATATTCGTGATTTTTATTAATAATAGCAAGCGGAATTTTAGGGTTCCCGGTTATGTATAGGTAGTCGGTTTTTTGTTTTATCGCGGATATGGTATCCGCATAATCTTTGTTCACAACAGCTATCGACCGATTTCGAAATTGAATAAAATTATCCTGTTTTCGTAAAAAGCCAGATCGGATATCCTGATTAGGTTGATACAAAGAGATGTCGTTTATTTTACAACTATCAAGATAGGGTTGGATAGAATAATGGTAGTTTTTGTCGGTATCAGTGAGGTTAGTTAGTACAATAGCACGGTTACCGTTTTTAAAGATGATCCCCATGTTTTTACGCAGGTTTAAAAAGGCGATGCTGTTGGTTGTATATGAGCGGTATGTTTTTATGCTGATACTTACAGCTAACAAAAAAATCAATGCAATACCTGCTCTCAGCAGCCATATTTTTCTATCGTACAAAAAGTAAAAAAACATATGATAATAGCATAAAGCAGCAAGTACTCGGTTGCGGTAAGCCATATTTTGTTGATGCTTGCAAAGGGCAGGTGCTCAAACCAGGCCAGTACAGCGTTCATGAGCAGGATGGTTTTTTCGAGGAGCCAGGCAAGGCCGGCAGATATAAAGGGGATTTGCGGCAATAGCAGGTAAAAGATCCCGCTATACATAATAACAGCTGTGGGAATGATAATGAACAGGTTGCTAAACAAAAAATAAACCGGGAACTGGTGAAAATAAAAAGCGCTCAGCGGGAACGTAATAACCTGTGCAGCTATTGATACCGAACACAAAGCCCATAGTTTGTCGATCCATTTATTAGAAAAAGTAAACCATTTATAAACCACAGGTTGTAAAACTACCAGCCCGGCAACCGCGAGGTATGACAATTGGAAACCTACATCCGTTATCAGCAAAGGGTTATAAAGTAATAATATAAAAGCCGATATAGCCAGGATATTTAAATTGTTGATGTACCGGTTGTAAGTTTTACCGATGATAACCGTGCTGATCATGACAGCTGCCCGGCAAACCGCGGGTGAAAAACCAGTTAACATGGCGTAATACCAGATGATAGGAATAATGATGATCGCTTTGATCACCCTGCCAGGCCCGAACCTGTTCAGGAAATTCAGCATAAATGCCAGCAAAGCCCAAATGATAGCCACATGAGCGCCGGAAACCGATAACACATGAATGGTGCCGGTTTTGGAATAGGCCTGCAACACATCTTCGCTCAAATCAGCTTTATAACCTAATATTAAGGTGGAGGCTACGGCTATAGCATTTGGATTGTGCATTTGGTTTTTTAGCTTTTCAACCATTTGTAGCCTTAGCGCCAGTGCATTTGCCATGAACATATTGCCGGCGTGTGATTGCACCAAACGGTATTGTCCCGGGTATAAAAACTCCTGGTAATAAATGTTTTGGTGTGCCAGGTACTTTTTATAGTTAAACTCGGCAGGGTTAAAAGGCGGGTCGATAGCAGTGTATTTACCGGGGACCAACAGTTCATCGCCATAAGCCATGTGCACCGCAGCACTATCTTTTATGGTGATCATCAACGTCCCGGTTGCCGGGAGGGAATGTTTTTGATTGATGTTCGCTACAACGTTTGCCGTAAAATGGATCAGCCCGTTTTTTATTTGCGGCTCATTATTAATGCGTACAAGCAGCCGTTGCGCGGGCAGCTTTGAAAAATGACCGGAATTATTAAGTTCGTTATTGTTCATGACAGCTATCCAGCCGGCAAGAAACAATAACAAGTGAATGATGATTCCGCCAAGCCACCGCCTTTTATAAACTTTAAAACGGCTGTAATAAAAATTAAGCAGCAGAAATAATATCAGCAGACTGGCAAACCCAATAGCCAACGGCATTAAATAAGCGGCAGACCTTAAATTGATCCCAACGCTTATACCCAATAAAAAAGGAATCAGTAAAATAACAACCGGGATCTCGCCCTTGTGGTTAGCGATCATATATCTTACAGATTGTTATAGCAGGTGACAGCATGGTTATAGGTTAACCCGACGGTATTTTAGAAATAAAGATAGTTTTTATGCGGAAGATTACAACTGGTCGCGTACCTCAAGCAGGAATTTTTTGAGATTTTCGAGAGAATCAATAACGCGCTGGTTATCCCTGGTATCGCCCATGTTGTTTTTAAGATGATCTTTTGCTCCGTTTAAAGTGTAGCCCTTATCACGGATGAGGTGGAAGATGATCTTAAAGTTTTCAATGTCTTCGGGGGTGAAATACCGGTTGCCTTTTTTGTTTTTCTTGGGTTGCAGAACATCAAACTCTTTTTCATAAAAACGTATAAGCGACTGATTAACATCAAACATGGCCGATACCTCGCCCATGGTGTAGTACATCTTGCTTATCTCACGTTCTTTATACGGCATAATACAAATGTATCTATTTGATTTCGGAATTGGGAATTTCGATTTCGGAATTTTCTTTGAATCTGATCCATATAATTATATATTTATGGCTCTAATAACCTTATGACTATTAAACTATTGATAACATACACGCTGTGTGTGTTATGTACTATGCGGTTAAGTGCCCTCGAAGTTGATTCGGCTGTAACCATAACCTCCTTGAAAAATGAGTTTCGGTTTAATTGGAACAGCAAAGATAACCGTGTAGAGATCATCCAGAAACTTAATAATATCTACACCAGTAGTGCTTACCAGGTTAATTACACGGTATCTGAATTTTACAACAACAATATCTCTATTGATGATATAACCTGCAAAGTTGACGGCCGCACTCCTCGCGGTTTTAAACCTGAGTATACTTATTACAGCAATAATGATATTTTTTATTCGGACGAACGGTTGTGTTACTTTACGCTCGATCTGGCAAAAAAAGGAAGTATTGGCAATGTTACTTTTGAAGAAACCGTTAATGATCCCCGCTATTTTACCAATATTTATTTTGCTGATAACCTGCCGGTCCAACAAGGCGAAGTTAGTATCGAAATTCCGCGCTGGATGAAGGTGGATATTAAGGAGTTTAATTTTAATGATTTTAATATTAAAAAAAGTACCGTTTATAACAGCAGCAATGATGCCGATATTATAACATATAAGTTTACTAATATCCCGGCAATGAAAAAGGAATTGCATGGTCCGGGCCCAACCTACGTATATCCGCATTTGCTCATCATGTGTAAATCGGCGATTGTAGGGAGTAAACAATTTACTTATTTCAATACTCTTGCCGATCTTTATGCATGGTACCACGAGTTAGTAAAGGATGTGGCCGGCGACCCCGCGCTGTTACGTACTAAAAGTAATGAGCTCACTGCAGGGTTAACTAATGATTTAGATAAAATAAAAGCCATATTTTATTATGTTCAGGACAACATCAGATATATAGCATTTGAAGATGGCATAGCAGGTTTTAAACCTGAAAAAGCCGACGAGGTGCTAAGAAAAAATATGGTGACTGTAAGGGAATGGCCAACCTGACCAAGGCCCTGCTTGTATCTGCAGGCTTTGATGCCCGGCTTTGCTGGCTGGGTACAAAACATATTGCTTATGATTATCAAACACCCTCAATGGCAGTTGATAATCATATGATTTGCGGGTTGCCTTATAAAGGCAAAATCTACTATCTTGATGCCACTGAAACCTATATAGGTATTAATGAATATGCTGAAAGGATACAAGGCAGACAGGTTTTAATGGAAGATGGTGATAAGTATATTCTCGGTAAAATACCATACGCGCAACCTCAGCAAAATGTAAGCAGCGAAATAAGCAAACTCCATATAAATGGAGCAAGCCTTGCCGGTAAAGTGAGCAACGTTTGGAAAGGAGAGGATAAAGAAGCAGTATTAGCTGGAATAAATAGCATTAAGCATGAAAATGTCGAAGATGTTATGAAACATTATCTTGCTGCGGGTAATACCGATTATGCCATCAATAACCTTGTTTTAAGTAGTACAAGCAATGCCGACAAAGATTTAAATGCCGGGTATGATGTTGACCGTAAAAGTGGAATATCTGCTTTTGGTAAAGAGTATTATATTGATCTGGATAACCGTAAAGAGCTTTCGGGGGCTGTCATAGCTATTGATGAGCAAAAAAATGATTACTGGTTTTCAAGAAAAGATCAGATTGCAACCGAGACCGAACTCACGCTGCCGCCAGGTTATAAAGCTGCAAGCATACCGCCCGGCGTTAACATATCCAGGCCGGGGTATGAGTTTTATATCACTTACATCAGTTCGCCCGGAAAAATCACTTATAAAAAAACGTTGCTCATAAAGAACACGCTGCTTACAAAGGCAAATTTTGCGCAATGGAACCAGGATATTGAACTCTTGAATAAAGCTTACAACGAAAATTTAGTTATAAAACCTGTATCACAATGAAAAAAACATTACGTTTATTATTTTTCTTTCCTCTGTTTGCTATGACCGCGGGTGCGCAAAACAATAACCAAACCTACGCGGAAAAAGCAGCCGAAATTCAGAAGGAGGTTTGGGGGACAACCGTGCCTGAATTTGCAACCACAAAGGTGCCTGTTAATTTAAGTAATGAAAGCGCCGTGGTTTTTGCCAAATCATACAGCATGCAAAGATCGCTGACCAATAAATTTAAATTTATGATCATCACGGCGTCATCAACAACTCGGGCACTCAAGCTTACCACTTTTCACGAACGGGTTAAGATAAACGACAAATCAGCACTTGAAGATTTTTCAACTATATCTTACCAAAAACGTCTTGATGAAAGCGTACATATTTTGAGCGCTAAATTTTTCATGACACATGACACCTACATTGGGGCTAAGATCATTAAGCCAAGCGGCAAAGAAGTTGTGGTAAACACAAGCGAAGAAGTTCTGATAAAAAATGAAAAGAAAGATCAGGTGAGTAAACTTGCCATATCCGATTTGCAGGTTGGTGATATACTTGATTATTACGTGAGCACTGTCGACGTAAACGAAAATGCAAGTACCGATAATTTTGCTGATAACGATATGGTTTTTGTATTGGCCGGCGAGTATCCTGTTTTATACAGCAGCTACGATTTTCAATATTCAAAAAAAGATAATGTAAAGCATATTTGTGCAAATGGCGCCCCGCAGTTTAATATAAGTACGAACGCAGCAGGCGACCAGATATACAGTTTGAAGGTCAGAGATCAGGCCAAGTATTCCAGTGAATTTTGGACTTCCAAGTTTCTGTCAGTTCCCTTATATCGAAATCAGCAGTTCACACACCATGGGTTTTGTAAAGTTTGTTTCGGGTGGTAAAGCAGGTGAAAGCGCTGCTGATAGGTTGCAGGCCAATAAGGCAATTTTTGAAGGCACTTTTACCGAACGGGACATTCCTTACTTCAGCAATGTTGTTGACCGTTTAAAAAAATATTTCGACGGCAAAAAGAACATTAAAGCTGTACCGCTTGATAGCGCTATGAAGGTGCTTTACAATATCAGGAAGGGAATGGTTTTTGGTAGTTATAGTAAGGATGATGTTGGCAAAGTTGATGAAATCAATTATCGTCGTATGTCCTCAAAGTTTAATACGGTTGTTATGAGCATGGCTTTAAATGATCTGAAAATTGATCATGACGTATTGTTGGTTTGTTCGCGTAATGCTAATACACTCGATAATATCTTTAACTATAGTGATTTTGACGCCTGCATCCGCATAAACGATACAAAGCCGCTATATATGTTTTTTGATGACGCCGCAACTCACTTTAATGAGATACCTCAACGCTTTCAGGGTGAAAAAGTGATTGTGCTTACTCCTAAGCGGGAAAGTTCAACCAAATATTCGTTTACTGAAGGTACAGCAGTTTTGCCCGTAATGCAGGCCGCTATTAATAATATAAATGAAGACATTAAGGTATCGCTTTTGCCGACCAATATGCAAAAGATAAAGATACAGAGGTTGGTTAAACAAACAGGTTTGATGAGGCATGATGATCAGTTACGTTTACTGCCGGTAGTTGATATTGATAACATCCTTATGGAATTATCTAAGAGTGAAAAGCTGGAAAAACGATTGGCAGAAAACCCCGAAACAAAAAAACTGCGTGATGATTTCAGCTACGCGTTTTCGGATGATGAGTCAAAGTCAGTAAAGAAATTTACGTCTGAAATAAAAGCCCAGTACGAGCAGGAGCCAACCCAGGTTACAGATTGTAAAATTATTAATGCCGCTCTTGATAATAGCAGTCCGGTTTTTCAGTATTCGGAATCATTTGTATTGGATAATCTGGTAAAAAAAGCGGGCAATAATTATATTATTGACGCCGGTAAACTTGCAGGATCGTTTTACAAACTGGAAGAAAAAGAACGAAAACGCACTTATGACGTGTATATGCCATGTTCCCGTAGTTTTAAATACACCATAAACATTGCTGTGCCACAGGGATATACAGCCAAAGGGCTGGAGGAAATAGCAGCAAAAAAGACTAATAAAACCGGTTCGTTTTCTGTCAGAAGCAACCCTTAACGGTAATGTTGTAACTATTGTGATAACACGTGTTTACAATAATAATTTTGAAAAAGCAGAAAACTGGCCGCTCCTTAGCGAGGTGATTGACGCTTCAGCGGGATTCAACGCGCAGAAAATACTATTTGAGAAAAAAGTTAATAGCTGTTGAAAAAGAGTCCGGATACAACATCCGGACTCTTTTTCAACAGTCTCTATAATTGCACCAGCAATTATTTTTTATGTCCGCTAAATCTGTATCGTATGGCTATTTGGTTTCGCTCCAGGGTAGGGAGGAGGCTTTGCCTGCTAAAAAATCGGCTTTGCGGCTGGCCATGTCTTTAGCTTGTTGTTCAAGCACGGCATCGCTTTCATTATCTATGCGGTAATTATAGTCCAAACTATCAAGAAAAGCCAGGAGCACTCGTTTCTCCTGTTCGTTTTGAATATCAACTCTTAAAGTTTCCATAAACAAATTTACACCAAATAAGATAAATTGTTTAATTGTATCGATGAATGGGAGGGTAAATCAACTGTAATCAATAAATAAATCCGAAATCGAAAATCCGATATCCGAAATAATTGAAAATCCTATCTTATCGTCCCTTCAGGGTCTCTCGTAGAGGACCCTGAAGTCATAAATTGTGTCGATTTCAACCTTGGCCGCTTTTATTACGTGGTTTAACTTTCGCCTTTCTGTAAAACTATGAAATTGCATTGCGAATACCTCAGGGTCCTCTGCGAGAGACCCTGAGGAGACAGAAATCTCTCGCGGTAATTCCTTTTTTACTTTCCGACTTCCGGACTTTCTGACTTCCCGACTATTATTTACCTTTGCTTCCTATGACTGCTACCGAAATACGACAGGCTTTTCTTGATTTTTTTGTTTCAAAGGGACACACCATCGTTCCTTCGGCTCCAATTGTAATTAAAAACGACCCAACCCTGATGTTTACCAACGCGGGGATGAACCAGTTTAAAGATATATTTTTAGGCGAGGCGGCCCCGAAAGCCCCGCGCGTGGCGGATACGCAGCGTTGTTTACGTGTATCTGGCAAGCACAACGATTTGGAAGAGGTGGGTATCGATACCTATCACCACACCATGTTTGAAATGCTGGGTAACTGGAGCTTTGGCGACTACTTTAAAAAAGAAGCCATTGCCTGGAGCTGGGAACTGCTTACCGAGGTTTACAAGCTTCCTAAAGACCGCCTGTATGTTACCTACTTTGAAGGTGACGAAAAGGAAGGCCTTGAAGCAGATTCCGAAACCTATGAACTGTGGAAGCAGTACGTAGCG
The DNA here is from genome assembly GCF_050632265.1 of Mucilaginibacter sp. P19. Taxonomy (NCBI): domain Bacteria; kingdom Pseudomonadati; phylum Bacteroidota; class Sphingobacteriia; order Sphingobacteriales; family Sphingobacteriaceae; genus Mucilaginibacter; species Mucilaginibacter sp. P19. The sequence continues at coordinate 4,246,786 of NZ_CP192586.1, read as the reverse complement.
GAAGATCATATTCTCCGTGGTAACAAAAAAGACAACTTTTGGGAAATGGGCGAGACTGGTCCGTGCGGTCCTTGTTCGGAGATTCACTTTGATAGCCGCCCGGATAATGAGCGTGCCGAAGTAAACGGCGCCACTTTAGTTAATGCCGACCATGACCAGGTTATCGAAATCTGGAACGATGTATTTATGCAATTTAACCGCCTTAAAGGTGGTGTATTGCAACCGTTGCCTAACAAACATGTGGATACCGGGATGGGCTTTGAGCGTCTGGTACGCGTGTTGCAGGGCAAAACATCAAACTATGATACCGATGTTTTTCAACCAATGATTCAGTTCATTGCCGAAAAATCGGGTAAGAAATATAACAGTGCTGCTAAACCGGGTGATGCGGATTGGAATGATGCTGTAGCTATGCGCGTATTGGCCGATCATATCCGCGCTATAAGCTTTGCTATTGCAGATGGGCAATTGCCCGCAAGTAACAAAGCGGGTTATGTGATCCGCAGGATCTTACGTAGGGCAGTGCGTTATAGCTATCAAACTTTAGGCTTTAAGGAGCCTTTCTTTAACCAACTGGTACCATTATTGGCGGAACAGTTTAAGGGAGTATTCAATAATCTTTTTGAGCAAAAGGATTTTGTGCAAAAAGTGATTTTGGAAGAGGAGGTTTCATTTTTACGGACTTTGGGAAGCGGTATTAATAAGTTTAACGAATATGTAAAAAAGCAAAATGAACGTTTTTCTACTCCCTCAACTTATGGTAAGACAGTTTCATTTCCTGTAAGTGGGAAACTTTATGATAACCACGACGGAAATCCGAAAATGATTGTCGGTGAATTTGCTTTTGAGCTGTCTGATACAGATGGGTTTCCTATAGACTTAACCGACTTAATGGCTCGTGAAATAGGATGGACTGTAGATATAAAAAAATTTAATGAGGAGCTAATTAAGCAAAAGGAACGCTCCCGCGCTGCCACCGCTATTGATACCGGCGATTGGATCGTACTAAAAGGTGATGAATCGGTTGAGTTTACCGGTTATGACGAGACCGAGAGTATCGCCCATATTGTAAAATACCGTAAGGTAACCGCTAAGGGTAAGGAACAATACCAGCTGGTATTGGATAAAACGCCTTTCTACGCCGAAAGCGGTGGCCAGGTAGGGGATAAGGGCGAACTGGTTTTCCCTGATGGGGAGATCATCCTGGTTACAGATACGAAAAAGGAGAACGGACTGATAGTTCATTTTACCGATAAATTGCCGCAGGATATTGACGATGCCTTAACTGCTATTGTTGATCCTGCTCTACGCAGCCAAACCAACGGTAACCACTCGGCTACGCACTTGTTGCATGCTGCAATGAAACAGGTTTTGGGTAGCCATGTAAACCAAAAAGGTTCATTGGTGAATGCCGATTACTTAAGGTTTGATTTTTCGCACTTTGCCAAAGTTACCGATGAAGAGCTGGCGCAGATCGAGGCCATCGTAAATCAAAAGGTACGCGAAAATATTCCGCTCAAGGAAGAGCGCAGTGTACTCTATGCCGAAGCCATCAGCAGTGGTGTAACTGCTTTGTTTGGTGAAAAATATAGCGAGTATGTACGTGTGATCACTTTTGATGATAACTTCAGCAAGGAGCTTTGTGGCGGTACGCATGTGAAAGCTACCGGGCAAATTGGTTTCTTTAAAATTATTGCCGAAAGTGCGGTAGCTGCCGGTGTTCGCCGTATTGAGGCTATTACCGGTGTTGCTGCCGAAAAATATATCGTTACCCAAAATGCTTTGGTTAACCAGTTAAAAGAACTGCTTAAGAATCCAAAAGACCTTTCAAAAAGCGTTGAGGGATTGTTGGACGAAAACGCTAAACTGAAAAAGGAGATCGAAAAATCGATCCTTGAAAAATCATCAGGCTTAAAAACTGAGCTGGCTCAAAAGGCCGAAGCCATCGGCGATATTAATTTCATCGCCCAAAAAGTAGCCCTGCCCAATGCCGATGCAGTTAAAAATCTGGCTTATCAGCTTAAGGACATAGTTTCAAACCTGTTCCTGGTGCTGGTTGCTGATTTCGATGGTAAACCAAGCATTACCGTAATGATTGCCGAAAACCTGGTGAAGGAAAAAGGCCTGCATGCCGGTAACATCGTAAAAGAGCTGGCTAAGGAAGTTAAAGGCGGAGGCGGCGGTCAGCCGTTTTTTGCTACCGCGGGTGGCAGTGATGTAAGCGGATTGGATAAAGTATTAATGAAGGCGAGGAGCTTTGCGGGGTAAAGAGGCTGTCATGGGTAGCCTGTCGAAGCATGGTGGGTAAGGCCTCTGCGCGCGACCCTTCGACGGGCTCAGGGTGACAGGCTCTCTATAGCAAATAGCATTTCACCGTTCAAACCGGATGTCCAAATTCCCATGACGTGGCGTATAGATAATCTAATAAAAGTAAAAAGACCGCCTTAACAGAAGCGGTCTTTTTACTTTTATATTTTTTAGGGGAAAGCCTGTTAGACAATTAATGGTGGTGACCATTTTTTTGTCCACGGTGTTCAACTACGCGGGTACGTTTTACTACGGTTTTATGTGGCTTTTGGTAATGGTTTACTACCCTGGTACGATTAACCACATGTGTGCGGTTTACTACCCTGGTGCGGTAGTTGTCTCGTACTATAACATTCTTTGTACCGCGGTAGCGGGCATAGGTATCACGGTCGTGCGTAAAATAGGTATACGCTCTTGGGCGGTTTACGGCCACTTTGTAGCCTGTTGCAATGTTGTAGCTGGCATAGCGTGGCGGCAATGATCGTCTCCAAACCCAGTTTCCGCCATCCAAATAAACATATTGATGAGTAGGGACATAATAGTAGCTTTCTACATCGGGTAAGTAGTAATAATTAATACCGGCATATTCGGCGGGCGGGTTCCATAAGCCAACGTTTAAATTTACACTTACCTGTGCATTTGTCCTGGTAACCGAAGCTGCAAGTAAAAAGCATCCTGCAAGCATTCCTAAAATTAATTTTTTCATGGTGTCTGTCTAAATATGAACACTTATTCAATTTCTGTGCCTGACAAATAAATAGACGGCGGCGGATACAAAAAGTTTAATCATGCTGATGACAGGCATGTTTGATTTGAATATTTTCATCAACTGATCTCCAATCATGGGGTATAATCTCTATAACCCCTACCTTACAACTATATAATTGCACTTTTACCGTTGTTTTAAAAGCAAAATGGTGTTGTTACTGTATTAATCTTTATATATTTGACTTTTATACATCAGTAAAATCATAGCTGAATTTTTATTTTTATGACAGTTCTCGCAGACGGGGTAGCTGAAAAGTACGAGTTGGTGATAGGCCTCGAAGTACACGCACAGTTATCTACATCAAGTAAGATATTCTCGGCAGATTCGGCTGCCTTTGGTGCCGAACCTAACCGCCATGTTAGCGCGGTATCGCTGGGGCATCCAGGCACTTTGCCCTTTATTAATAAAAAAGCGGTTGAATATGCCGTTAAAATGGGCCTGGCCTGTAATTGCACTATCAACCTGAATAACAGCTTCGCCCGTAAAAATTATTTTTATGCCGATCTGCCTAAAGGCTACCAGATTAGCCAGGACCAGGCGCCTGTTTGCCTTAACGGTTATGTGCCCGTGAAACTGGCCGATGGCACTGAAAAGAACATAGCCCTGCACCACATTCACATGGAAGAGGATGCCGGGAAAAGTATGCATGATCAGCACCACGCCGATTCACTGATCGACCTGAACCGCGCCGGTGTACCGCTGGTGGAAATCGTATCTGAACCAGATATGCGCAGCGCCGAAGAGGCCGGCCAGTTCCTGACCGAAATGCGTAAAATTCTCCGCTATCTTGATATTTGCGATGGTAACATGGAAGAGGGCAGCATGCGCTGCGACGCTAATATTTCGGTGCGGCTTAAAGGTGCAACTGCTTATGGTAACCGTTGCGAGGTAAAAAACCTTAACTCCATCCGTAACGTGCAGCGTGCTATTGAGCATGAGTTTGCTCGCCAGGTAAACATTATTGAAGCCGGCGGCCACATCGATCAAAATACGCTGAACTTTAATGCCGATACAGGTGAAACTTCAGTGCTCCGTTCAAAAGAAATGGCCAACGATTACCGCTATTTTCCCGAGCCGGACCTTCCGCCCTTGAAGCTTACCAATGAGTATGTGGAAAACGTCCGCAAAAGCTTGCCAGCTCTACCCGGTCAGTTGTATCATAAGTATACAGAGCAATTAGGCTTAACCGATTATGACGCGTCGGTCATCACTGCTGATAGGGACACCGCCTTTTATTTTGAATCGCTGATAAAATATACCGATCATTATAAAGCTGCTGCTAACTGGCTGATGGGTGCTGTACGCTCATACCTGAATGATCATAACCAAACCATTGGTAACTTTGCTGTTACGCCGCAAAACCTTGCCGCCCTCATCAAACTAATTGACACCGGGGTGATAAATAATTCTGTAGCTTCGCACAAATTGTTTCCTGCCATGATCAAAGAACCCGGCAAAAAACCGGATGATCTGGCTAAGGAACTTAACCTGCTGATCAGTGCCGATGGTGATGATGTAACTCGTTTTATAAAGGATGCCATCGCCAAATATCCTGATAAGGTTAAGGAATACCAAAAGGGGAAAAAGGGTGTTTTAGGCCTGTTTATGGGCGAGATTATGAAAAGCTCAAAAGGTAAGATCGACCCGCAGAAAACTAACCAGCTATTGATAAAGGAATTAGAAGCAAAGTAAATGAAAGTTAAAAATCTGGCTGCCGGCGCGTTGTTATTGCTTAGCGCGGGCATGTACTCTTGTAAAAACGAATCGCAATTTAGTGTTTCGGGAACTATCAAAAATCCGGGTAACCTTAAAGCTGTTTATTTGATTGAGGCCGATAGCTCGGGCTTAAAGGTTGTTGATTCTACTTCGTTAGGCGAGGGCGGTAAGTTTGAGTTTAAACATGTGGCGCTTTACCCAAACCTGTTTAAACTTCGGGTAGGCAATACCGGTCCGCAGGGTGGCGAAATGCAGGGCGAAAACCTGTACGATTTTATTGCTAAAAATGGCGATGATATTGAGTTTGAAACAGACAATAACAATAAAAACCACGAGTATACTATCAAGGGTTCCGATGATTCGGACAAGATAAAGGAGTTTAACCGCATCAGTAATCTTTACGGCGATAAAAATACTAAGCTTTTTGCCGAATACCAGGAAAAATCTCGCGGTGAGCGGAACGATTCGCTACTGAAAATATACATGCCTATATTTTTAAAGAATATGAATGAAGGCGGCGAGGCGGTTTTAAAATTTGTGAACGATAATAAAAAATCGCTTGCCGGCTTTTATGCAGCTACCACGCTCGATCCTACCAAATACGAAGCCCAGCTTATCAAATTTGCTGATGAAATCAGGGGCGATTTTAAGGATAACCCTACGGTACAAAAGTTTATTGCGCAGATGGATAAGGCTAAGCCGATCTCTCTTGGTCATAAAGCGCCTGAGTTTACCATTAACGGTATTGATGGCAAGCAAATTAATTTGTCTGATTACAAAGGCAAATATGTAATGATTGATTTTTGGGCTTCATGGTGCCAGCCTTGCCGTCAGGAAAATCCTAATGTGGTTAAACAGTACAATGCCTTTAAAGGTAAAGGCTTTAACATCTTAGGTGTTTCCCTTGATAAGGACAAAGCACCGTGGCAAAAGGCTATCAGCGATGATAAGCTTGCCTGGGCCCATGGCTCGGATTTAAACGGCTTTGAAGGCGCTACAGAAAGGCTTTACCGTATTGAAGCTATCCCTTCAAATTTCATCATCGATCCGCAGGGAAATATTGTTGCCAAAAATATTACAGGCGCCGATCTTGAAGCTTTTTTAAATAAAACATTTAAATAGCCTCAACTTAGGGTTAATATAAGGTAACGTTTAACAATTTGTTAATATTGGCTTAACCATTAGCTGTTGTAAAGCGTATACTTTTATACAAAAAAATTAACGCAACATGAGCAGCACCGCAAAACAGAAAATACTTATTGTTGATGATGAACCGGATATTTTAGAACTGATTGAGTATAACCTCAAAAAGGAAGGTTACCAGGTATTTTTAGCACGTAACGGCCAGGAAGCTGTTGCTGAGGCGAAGAAAGCCTTGCCTGATCTGATTGTACTTGACATCATGATGCCTAAAATGGATGGGATAGAAGCGTGCCGCATTATGCGCACCATGCCCGAGTTTAAAAATACCTTTATGGTGTTTTTAACAGCCCGCAGCGAAGAGTATTCGGAAATTGCCGGTTTTAACGTAGGTGCCGATGATTACATTGCAAAACCTATCAAGCCACGTGCGCTGGTTAGCCGCATAAACGCCATACTTCGTCGTAATGCCCCTGCCGAAGACGTAATTGATAATAAACTGGAAATAGGCGACCTGGTTATCGACCGTGAAGCTTACCTGGTTTATAAAAACGGTGTTAAAGTAGTATTGGCCAAAAAAGAATTTGAGCTATTGTACCTGCTGGCTTCAAAACCCGGCAAAGTTTATACCCGTGAGGTGATCCTTAAAAACATCTGGGAAGATTCGGTAGTGGTTACCAACCGTACCATCGACGTACACATCCGTAAACTACGCGAAAAACTGGGCGACGATTGCGTTGCTACCGTGAAGGGTGTGGGTTATAAGTTTGAAGCTTAAGCCCCCGGCCCCGAAGGGATTTATTAAAAAAGCGATTGGATTGTCCCCAATCGCTTTTTTTGTGGGATGGCATTGTAATTAGTCCCCTTTGGCTATAACTTCATTACGATAGTATTTTCTGCGAAGCCAAAATGCCACGTTAACCAGCGCTATCAGTGCCGGAACCTCAACCAGCGGGCCGATTACCCCTGCAAATGCTTGCCCCGAATTAATACCAAATACACCAATAGATACGGCGATAGCCAGCTCAAAATTATTGCCGGTAGCTGTAAACGCAATGGAGGTACTTTTTGAGTAATCGGCACCAAAGTATTTGCCGATGTAGAAACTAAGCAGGAACATAATTGCAAAGTAAAATACCAGCGGTATAGCAATGTGAACCACATCCATAGGGATTTGCACTATAAGCCTACCCTTGAGGCTAAACATAAGTATAATGGTAAACAACAGCGCAATAAGCGTTATGGGCGAAATAAAAGGAACAAATTTTTGCTGAAACCAACCCTCGCCCTTTAGTTTGATCAATGTATAACGACTAATAATACCAGCGGCAAAAGGAATACCGAGATAGATACCCACGCTTTTGGCAATCTGGAGCATGGTAATATGTACCTGGAGACTTTTAAAGCCAAGCACCGGCGGCAGTACGGTTATAAAAATGTAAGCATATACGCTATATAAAAGTACCTGGAAAATACTGTTCAGGGCTATCAAACCGGCGGCATATTCGCGGCTGCCATCGGCAAGTTCATTCCATACTACAACCATGGCAATACAACGGGCAAGCCCAATTAGTATCAGCCCTGTCATATATTCGGGGTAACCGCGCAGGAAAACGACAGCTAAAATGAACATTAGGATAGGGCCTATTATCCAGTTTAAAACAAGTGAGGCACTTAATATTTTGATATCTTTAAATACCCTGCCCATTTGTTCATATTTTACTTTGGCAAGCGGCGGGTACATCATTAATATGAGGCCGATCGCCAACGGAATATTAGTAGTCCCGCTCGAAAACGAATTGATAAAATCGGACGATGAGGGTATAAAGTATCCTGTTACAACGCCTATAGCCATAGCCAGGAAAATCCAGATGGTGAGATAACGATCAATAAAACCGAGCCGTTTTCGTTCAACAGCCGGAGTGCAATTATTGGCAGACATATTATTGCGCTTCGGTTAAATGCTGTTCTACAAATTGTTGGGTGTACGCTTTGATCTGTTCACGTACTTTTCTGAATTCGCCCATCACTTCATCTTCGGTGCCGCGGGCTTTGGCCGGATCCGGGAAGTTGTAATGAAAACGTTTCACATTCCCCGGAAAGTAAGGGCAGGCTTCGTTAGCATTATCGCAAACAGTTATTAAATAATCAAAAGCAATGTTGGCGTATTCATCCACATGGTTTGAGGTATGGTTGGAAATATCAATATCATCCTCGGCCATGGTTTTAATGGCTTTGGGGTTTACGCCATGTGTTTCAATGCCCGCACTGTATATGTTTGCTTTACTGCCCGCAAAATGCTTTAAATATCCCTCGGCTATCTGACTACGGCAACTATTGCCTGTGCATAGTACTAATATATTTTTCATAATTGTTTTATTGGCAGCAGCCTGGTTCGCAGCATACTTTTGTTTCGGGTTTTTCGGCATACACGGTAACGCTTACAATAGCGCCGTTGCCGTTTTTAAATTCGTTAATTTCATCTGCCGATAGGTAATTGCTTAAAATATCGTCAGGAATAATAATGGGTTTTTCTTTTTGCACAATGATATTGACAAAACCATTTTTGCTGATGAGATCAAGGTATTCCTCTTTTTGAATGGCCCCTGATACGCAGCCTGCATACATTTCGGCGGCTGTCCTGATCTTTTCGGGCAGGCTGCCTGTCAATACAATATCCGAAATGCTAAAATGGCCCCCGGGTTTCAATACGCGGTAAATATCTTTAATGACAGCGTTTTTATCAGGCACCAGGTTTAATACACAGTTGCTTACAATCACATCGGCCGCGTTGGCAGTTACCGGCATATGCTCGATATCGCCCAAACGAAACTCCACATTATTAAAGCCAAGTTTGTCGGCGTTTTCGCGGGCCTTGCTAATCATAGCGTCTGTAAAATCAATCCCTATTACTTTGCCGGTCTCGCCGGTTTCGGAACGGGCGATAAAGCAATCATTGCCTGCACCACTGCCGAGGTCAATTACCGTATCTCCCTTTTTAATTTGGGCGAATTGCGTGGGCAAACCGCAGCCTAAACCGAGATCGGCATCGGCATTGTAACCCTGCAGTTTGGTATAATCTTCGCTCATGATATTGTAAACCTCGGTTGAACATCCGCCAGCCCCGCAGCATGATGATTGATTGGTATCCTTATCCTGTAAGGCAATTTCGCTGTATTTCAGCTTTACCAATTCTTTTAATTCCTCGTTTGTTTTCACTTGTGTATTGCAATATTACGATTAATGTGACCAAAAAATTTTAACAGCAATTATTGAAGTCTTTGTACGATGAGAATAGTTTATTTAACTCATCATTCAGGTTTTTCCAGGCTTCGGGCTCAATGCAATAGCAAACACTTACACCTTCAATAGTACCCTGTATGAGGCCTGCATTCTTTAATTCTTTAAGATGCTGGGACACTGTAGGTTGTGCCAACCCTAATTCAGATGACAGATCGCCGCAGATGCAAGCCTTAGCTTCAATAATAAGCTGCAGGATGGCAATCCGGGCCGGATGAGCGATAGCTTTAAGCTGCACAGCCAGTTTGTTCTGCTCGTCGGTAAATATTTCTGTTTTAGTGATGCCCATAATTATATTGCAATATTACGATTAATTAAATTGCTGTCAATAGCTTTTGCAATTTAATTTTAGGCTGAATGTTGGCTGATGAAGTAAATTCGGAAGGAGGAGAGGAAGACCTGCGAAGTTTCTAAAACTTCGCAGGTCTGAAAATTGGCAACCTTACTTAGCTGTAGCTGCCGCTTTCTTTTTAACGCTGGTAGCTGTTTTGGCAGTTTTCGATGCTATGGCCTTTTTAGCTTCCGTGGCTTCAGTTTTGGCTTTTGTGGTAATAGCTTTTGCTTTAGTTGCTGCCTTTGCTTTTACATCAGCCACAGCTTTTTTAGCGGTTGCCGCTTCATCTTTTGCTTTGGCGGTAATGGCTTTAGCCTTGGTTTCGGCTTTCGCTTTTACTTCAGAAACTGCGTTTTTTGCTTTGGTGGTTACCACATTTGCTTTTTTAGCTGCTGCGGTTTTAGTTGGCGCAGCTTTTTTGGTAGCCGTGGCTTTTTTAGCGGCTACTTTTTCCTTGATATCCTCTATTTTTTCTTCGGCTGCTTCTTTTACGTCTTCGGCTGTATCTTTTGTGCCTTCCCAAAGGCTTTCAATTGTTTCTTTAACCTTCTCGAAAAATCCCTTTTCTTCAGGTTGGGTTGATTGATCACTCATGATGTTTTTATAGATAGGTAAACAGATTGTTATTAATTAACCTGTTAACCTCAAAAAGTTTAGGTTTGTTTTAAATCTGCTTAACAAACATTAAACATCGAAGCCATTAAGATCAGCCCGTAAACCTGGCATTACTCAACCCATATAAGCCGTCTATTATTTTTAAAGTAGCCTCGCCAACTCTTTGCTTCAAGAGTGATCGTATCTCGATATAGATATCTTGTTTAACCCATAAATGTATGGCCTGAAGTGTTTCGGTCTTATTACCCAGATGTTCATAAAGCGATACGCAGGCGGCATTCCACAGGTTTTCAGATTTTTGCCTGAAACACCATTCGGCAAAATCATAGTTCTTTTTGAGTTGTGCGACGTTATTACTTTTATGAGACGCTACAGTAACCGGTAATAACTCCATGAAAACGCCATAAATTGAAGTTTGTGGATCCTCAAAGTCCTTCTTTAAGGAAGGGAGGCTTTCAATTGCCCGTTTTCGCCAGGCGCTCATTTTGTATATCTATGGTTATATCAGGAACTAATATAAAGCAAAAAGTCCTGCCGTTGGGCAGGACTTTTGTATAAAAAAGTGTTCAGTTATTTTACTACCGAAAACTTATAAAGCGATTGCGTTTTATAGGTATCGCCGGGTTTCAATTCCGTAGAAGGGAATTGCGGCTGATTTGGTGAATCAGGAAAATGCTGGGTTTCCATCGCGAACGAAGTCCGGTACTCATCTTTAATACCGCGTTTCATTGCGTTTTTAGCCTGCATAAAGTTACCGCTGTAAAACTGTAAGCCAGGTTCTTCGGTAAATACTTCCATTTTGATACCGCTTTTATCACCTACAACAGTCGCAATTGGAGTGCTCAGGTCATGTTTGTTCAGTACAAAGTTGTGGTCGTAACCTTTGCCATCTTTTAACTGCACATTGTCTTCGTTAATACGTTTGCCAATGGTTTCGGGCTTAGTGAAATCGAACGGAGTGCCGGCAACTTTTTCAAGTTTCCCGGTAGGGATCAAGCCTGCATCAACCGGTAAATAATTATCAGCATCTATCTGCACCAAATGATTGAGGATTGTACCGCTGCCTTCGCCATTGAGGTTAAAGAACGCGTGGTTGGTAAGGTTAACAACCGTTTTTTTATCGGTAGTAGCTTCGTACTGGCATTTAAATGAATTATCGTCGGTAAGGCTGTAAATTACTTTAACATTGAGGTTACCGGGGAAGCCTTCTTCCATATCTTTTGAAAGATAGGTAAGCTCTACGGTAGATGAATCGATCATTTTACCATCCCACACCACTTCCTGGAAACCGTGTTTGCCACCGTGCAACATATTGGGCGTATTGTTAATTGACGATTGATAATCTTTACCATCTATTTTAAAATGGCCTTTGGCAATACGGTTGCCGTAACGGCCAATGGTAGCGCCATAATAACGTTCGGTTGATTTTTCAAAACCTTCCACATCATCAAAACCTAAAACAACATCGGTTAACTTGCCATTTTTATCGGGTACTAACAAGCTTACCACACGGCCGCCATAATTGGTGATGGTGGCAATAATGCCGTTTTTGTTTTTAAGGGTAAATAAATGGGTTTGTTTACCATCGATTGTTTTTTCAAATGCTGATGCAGTGGTTTGGGTGCTATCCGCCATAGTAGTGTTTTTCGGTGAGGTTGAATTTTGATTACAGGCAGCCAAATATAGGCTACAAGCAGGTAAAATTGTTAAATAAATACCTTTAATTAATTTTCTCATAAATAGGTTGGTTATAGTTTGGTTTAAAAATAGCGTTTTTTCATTATTCCCTCGTTTTATAATGGACCTCACTTAAACCACGCAATTTTTCAGCAGCAAACTCTGCTGTGATATCGCGTTGCGGATTGGCAAGCATCTCATAACCTACCATGAACTTTTTAACCGTGGCCGAACGTAACAGCGGCGGATAAAAATGCATATGCCAGTGCCAGTAGGGATGATCGCCCGAGTTAACCGGAGACTGGTGCATACCAGCCGAATAAGGAAACGATGTTTCAAACATGTTATCATACCTGATGGTGAGCCTCCTGATAGCGTCGGCAAGGGCATGTTTTTCCTGCTCGGTAAAGTATAAAATGCTTGTTACATGCCTTTTGCTTACAATCATAGTTTCGTACGGCCAAACTGCCCAAAATGGTACAAGCACAACAAAATGTTCATTTTCAAAAACTATGCGGTCCTGCTTTTTAAGTTCTAATGCAAGGTAATCGGCTAAAAGGCTTGTTCCTTTTTGCTCAAAATGCAACTTTTGCTGCTGGGTTTCTTTAGCTACTTCAACCGGCAGGCTGTTTTGCGCCCAGATTTGCCCATGCGGATGCGGATTGCTGCAACCCATGATATCGCCCTTGTTTTCAAAGATCTGGATGTGCTTGATCCATGGATAAGAAGCCAGGTCTTCAAATTCCGACTGCCATACGTCAACCACTTTGCTAATCTCTTTGGTGGTCATCTGGGGCAGGGTGAGGTCATGCCTCGGCGAGAAACTGATTACCCGGCAAATGCCTTTCTGGCTGTTAGCTACCAGTAGTTCATCTTCATTTAAACCGCCATCGGGCGTATTCAGTAACAACGATGAATAGTCATTGGTGAAAACAAAGCTCCCTTTATAATCAGGGTTTTCGCTGCCATCGGCCCTTTTGTTTGTAGGGCACAGGTAACAGGCCGGATCATACTGCGGGCGGTCGTCGGCTTGTGTAGCCTCAACTTTGCCTTGCCACGGGCGTTTTGTACGATGCGGCGATACCAGGATCCAGTCGCCTGTTAAAATGTTTAACCTGCTGTGAGGGTGCTCTTTAAGATCAAAATTTGTATCCATTAGTTTAAAATCAGGTATTAATTGGCTTATACATGTAAGGTAGACAGTTATACCTTAGCGATTTCAAAGTTGGTAAAAATAAATGTAAATCATACATTTAAAATAAATTTTTCTAAATAAATAGTTACAGTAGAAAGATTGATAGGATTTGTAGAAAAGGGGGGATTGAATGTCATACGAGTAGGAACGACGAGAGCAACAACATTCTATACAGGTGGCTATGCTTCCTGGCGGTTGCCGCGCAATGACGTGCTTTGGAAGTTTAGAATCCCAATCCACCGGCCTCCACCACTGCCGAATCGCAAATATAAGTTGGCACAATGCCGGTGGCGGTGATGCGGTTTTCGGCGTCTTTGGCCTGGGTATTACCGGATAGCACCAGTACTGTATCCAAACCAAATTTATTACCGCCCAGAATATCTGTTTGCAGGGTATCGCCTACCATCACAATATCTCTTTTACTGATCGGCCTGCGCTCGCGCAGCAGATCGTAGGCAAACATGAACATCTGCGAATCCGGCTTACCAAAACGAATAAACTCTTTACCTACAATTTTTTCTATCATACTGGCTAAGCCGCCTATGGCTATCGATACGTCATGTTTGGTTAGGGGATAGGCATGATCGGTATTGGCTACAATGGCTGGAATGGTGCGCTTACGCATGAGGTTAACTGATTTGTTCAGGTCACGTCCCCAGTCAAAACCTTCGTCATCTAAAAACACCAGCGCGTTAACCCTGTCAATATTGCTTTCGTTTACTTCGCTGATAGGCAATGTATGCAGCCCCGAGCTATCAATGTAATGGGCAGAATCGGGCGTACCTAAATAAGCTACGATACCGTCGTTCACCTTCAGGTCAAGATATTCTTTGGTAAGCATGCCCGATGATATGATCCTGTCGGGTGTTATGGCGGTCAATCCTTTAGTGGTATAGGATTCCGCTAATTGCACCGGGCTTCGTGAAGCATCGTTGGTTACAATGTAATACTCCTTACCTTGTTCTGCCAGGTAAGAAAAGGTGCGCTCAATACTCGGAAGCAAACCGCCATAGTTTTTCAGAACCCCAAAAGCATCAAAAAAAACAACTTCGTATTTATCAATTATGGATTTAAAGTTGTCTATCCTGGTCATGCTTATCTGTTTTAGGGCTTTTTATAAAATCAGCCCGAAAGATAGCTAACCTATTTTAATTTTAAGGCCTCAATGATCTTTTCGGCATCAAAATCCCTGTCTACCGATGGTAAATAGATGTCAAAAGCTTCAGCCTGTAGTTTTTTGGCATATTGTTCGCTAAAAAAGTGCTTGCCATCTTTAATTACGTAATTCAGGATAAAAAAACGATAAGCTTCTTTTAAAAAGCGGATCTCATCGGCAGTAAGCGGGTTAACTTTATGGTATTCTTTTAAAAAAATGATGAATCGGTCTTCCATCATGGTGTTGATCACGTAGCTGAAAACGGTACGGTCGCCGATATCAGAAACTACGCGACTAAAAAAATAAAAATCGAGCAAACGGTAACTCATCCTGAACCAATCATAATCCCAGCGCGAGTAAAGCTCAAGATCAGGTGTTACCGAAAAGTTGCCGATATTCCAGTCGATAAATACAGGAATGATCTCGAACGAGCTCATATTGTATTTGGAGCGGTTTTTCAAAAAGGTTTCGCAGTGGTATTTTAAAAAGTCGGCCTGCATACCGGAGCCAAATTGTTTTGGGTTGGTCTCGATTTGTTGCTGCAACGCCCAGATATCGGTGCGTAAAGTCTTTGACGATTTAGGCAACACATTTTTAACCCTGGAGCATGCTTTATGGAATTTGCCAACCTGCTGACCAAGTTTTTTAATATGGTTTTCTTCTAACCGGCGTGGCAGGCGCTGTAAAATACGTGTAGGGTTATAGAAAACCACCCAGGCATCGGTTTTGCCGTGTTTATGATGATAGATGTAAACGCGGTTGTTTTTTTGTAAAGAACGGGCCAGGAAATTCTCAAACGGGTAAAGCAGGTTAATTGCCAGCGTTTGAATAATGCGGTGGTCCTCCTTAAAATGTTCGAACTTGCCAAAGTATGAGAGTTTGGCTATGATAATATCATCGTCATCAAACGTAATACGGTACACGTGATTGGTTGAAACCATAGCGCTGATATCTTCAATATCGCGGATGGTTTTTGACGCGTCATACCCTTCCCAGGCCTTGCGGATAATAAAAGAATAGTCCATTTGTATGTATCTGCCGGCAAAGTTACGCCATTGGCAGCATTCGGTTTATAATTAACGGTGTAAATATATTATTAATTTCTGAACCGGGATTTGGAAGGTTTTTTGGGATGGGCAGGATTTTACCTGGTGCTTTTCTCTGAACCAGGATTAAATGGATTTTTAAGATTTATTGGATTTTATCTTCAGGGTTTATATTTTTTGTTTAGGAGTCTTTTTACAGTTAATGATTTGCTGCCAAAATTTAATAGCAAACCAACCTCTACATTATAGGCTTCCAGATAGTTTGTGGCCTGTGCCAAATGAACATCTTCAAGTTGGGTAATTGCCTTAAGCTCCACCATGATCATTCCGGATACAAAGAAATCAACTCTGCGGGTTCCGATATGAAGATCCCTATAATGGATTGGCATCTCCTTCTCCCGTTCAAACACAAGGCCATTTAAGGCCATCTCAATTTCTAAAGCTTTCTGGTAAATAACCTCCTGAAATCCGTTGCCCAAAGTGCTATGTACCTGCATAGCACATCCAATTATTTTACCTGTTATGTCGGTGTGTTTAAGTTGATCCATTTTGAAAACAAAATAAAAGAGCCATCAGCATAACAATCTTTGCCCTCATGCATATCAAAATCCTGTAAATCCGAAAAATCCCCCCAAATCCCGGTTCAGATAATCTCAAAATACCTTTTCAACTCCCAGTCGGTTACGCTTTTGGCAAACTGGCGGTATTCCCACAGCCGGGTTTGGGTAAAGTGATCAACAAAACCTTCGCCGAAGAGCTCTTTGGCAATATCGGAGTTTTGCATGGCTGTTGCGGCTGCATGCAGGTTTGGCCATAGTACACCATTAGTTTTGTCCTGGTAACCATTGCCTGTTGTTGGCTTAATATTTAGTTCAAGCTTGTTTTTAATACCGTACAGACCCGAAGCCAGTGCTGCAGCCATGGCCAGGTATGGGTTAGTATCCGAGCCCGGGATGCGGGTTTCCAGGCGGGTATAGTTTTCGGTGGTATTGATAACACGTAGCGCGGTAGTGCGGTTTTCAACACCCCATGTTATGGTGGTGGGCGCCCAGGCGCCTTCAACAAGGCGTTTATAACTGTTTATGGTCGGCGCGTACATCGGCAACAGGTAAGGCATGCAATATAGCTGGCCTGCAAGGTAATGCTTATGCAGGTCGCTCATTTTGTTCACATCGTTAGCATCGTAAAACAGGTTCTTTGATTGGTCTTTAGTCCACAGGCTTTGATGGATGTGGCCACTGCAGCCAGGCAGCGTTTCGGTCCATTTGGCCATGAATGATGCCATGATACCGTGTTTATAGGCTATCTCTTTAACTGCGGTTTTAAACAGCGTTGCTTTATCTGCGGCAGCTAAAACTTCATCATGAAGTATAGCAGCTTCATATACTCCCGGGCCAGTTTCGGTATGCAGCCCTTCTATTGGAATATTAAATTTAGTAAGCAGGTTAAATAGGTCGTAATAAAAATCGCTGTTTTCAGATGTGCGTAGTATAGAATAGCCGAACATGCCCGGTGTAAGTGGTTCAATATTGGTGAATTTTTTATCGACAAGGGTTTGCGGCGTCTCTTTAAAATTGAACCATTCAAACTCCTGAGCAAACTCGGCATGATAACCCATTGCTTCACACTCGGCCTTGATATGTTTGAGAAGGCTACGAGGGCAAGCCGGCAGATCGTTGCCGTCGGATTTGCTGAAATCGGCTAAAAAAAGGGGATATCATCCTGCCAGGGTACATTACGCAGGGTCGACAGGTCAATACGGCAAAGTTTATCCGGGTAACCGCTTTGCCAGCCGGTTAACTGTACGTTATCATAACAAACATCGCTGCTATCCCAGCCAAATACCACATCGCAAAAGCCATAGCCACTTTGCAATCCATCAATAAATTTTTTAGGGTGGATCACCTTACCGCGTAAAATGCCATCAATATCGGCAAAGGCGAATTTTATTTTCTGGATATTATTCTGTTCTATATATGCTTTGATCTCTTCTGTGTTCATGGTATAAAAGTATGGCCGGTTAAGGTGCAGCAAGATAGCTATTATGGCTTAAACTATAAAAAAATAGCCTGTGCGTGTATAATACGCGATAGCGTTTACCTTTGTTTGAGTTATTTATGGAAACAACAAGTCAATTTTTATTTGTGTATGGCACATTGCTGCAGCCTGGTAATGAGTTTGCAGCGTATCTAAATAAACACTGTAAATTTATAGGTGACGGAAGAATAAGAGGGCGACTTTATGATATTGGCCAGTATCCCGGCGCTGTGATCGGTAATACTGAAGAACGCTACATTTACGGTAGTATTTTTATGATGGATGACCCTGAAACAATATTGAAAGTAGTTGATGATTATGAGGGAATAGGAGAATTGTACAATCATCACGAATATATCAGGGAGAAGGTTGATATTTTTACTGATAATGGAGACATAAATTGCTGGATGTATCTTTATAATTTACCTGTAGCCGCTTATAATGAGGTTACCACGGGTGACTATATCCAATATTTAAAAGATACTTCTGCCCAAAATAATGCTGCTAAACAGCCATTTAAATAAAAGTTGAACATAAATATATAAAGCTAATGCTTGGATTGAAAACTATATGTAGTTGGCAAACAGATTGTAAAAAAATCCCCCGGTTTATAAACCGGGGGATAAAATAATAACTATTTATTAGGGGGATTAAATCTTAGCTGATTTTACAGTTTTGATGATCACAGCAGCAACTTTGTATGGATCGGCAGCTGAGTTAGGACGACGATCTTCCAGGTAACCGCTCCAGTTGTGATCAACAGCATACAGAGGGATACGGATAGAAGCACCACGGTCAGATACACCATAGCTAAAGTCATGGATAGAAGCTGTTTCGTGTTTACCGGTTAAACGCTGATCGTTATCAGCACCGTAAACAGCGATACACTCAGCAACTGCAGGGCGGAAAGACTCGCAGATAGCTGTGAAAATTTCTTTGCTGTTTGCAGTACGTAAAGTAGTATTTGAGAAGTTAGCGTGCATACCAGAACCGTTCCAGTCTAATTGACCAAGCGGTTTGCAATGCCAGTTAACAGCAACTCCGTATTTTTCGCCAATTCTTTCCAATAAGTAACGTGCAACCCAGATCTGGTCACCAGCTTCTTTAGCACCTTTAGCAAAGATCTGGAATTCCCATTGGCCGGCAGCAACCTCAGCGTTGATACCTTCAACGTTTAAGCCTGCTTCTAAACATACGTCTAAGTGTTCTTCAACAATTTCGCGGCCGAAAGCATTGTTTGCACCTACTGAACAGTAGTAAGGGCCTTGCGGACCAGGGTAGCCACCTGCAGGGAAACCAAGTGGTTTGTTTGTTGCGGGATCCCACAGGAAGTATTCCTGCTCAAAACCGAACCAGAAATCATTATCATCATCAGCGATGGTAGCACGGCCGTTTGATTCATGTGGTTTGCCATCAGCACTTAATACTTCGCACATTACTAAGTAAGCGCTTTTTCTTTGCGGATCTGGAACAACAAAAACTGGCTTTAAGATACAATCAGATGAACCACCTGGTGCCTGCTCAGTTGAAGAACCGTCAAAGCTCCAGTTATCTAAATCTTCTACTTTTCCGCTAAATTCTTTAACGATTTTTGTTTTGCTACGCAGGCTTTGTGTTGGTTTATAGCCGTCAAGCCAAATGTACTCGAGTTTCGTTGCCATTTTTTAATTAATTTGTAAAGTTGGGGTTCTAATTATAGTTTTTGTATTAATCTCAATAATTATTAAGGCGAATTTAAATTATTTTTACAAAATTCATTACAAATGTTAAGAAATTTTGTATTTTTTTCAATAACACGTTAATTATAGCTGTAAACCTGTAAAAAAGGGTCTGTAAAACTGTGTTTTTAACAATTTCATATTTTCGGGAATGAATAAGGGGTGTTTTTTATCAATAATGCAAATGTGCGTGTACGGGGTAGCCTTGCAGGTATTAATACAAGCAGATATACTTGCCTCTTCCGGTAAGGCTGAGATAAAAATTATTGATACAGGAACTTAGTCGCTTAATTTTTCTGAGATGTTCTTAATAGCGTCGTCGAGCCTGGTGGCCGAATCGTAAAGATGCTTTTCAACCTGTAAAAACTCCTCTTTTTTGTCCTTGCTTTCGCTCATCAGCTCAACGAGGCCTAATATATTGGTAAGATGTTTACGTACCTCATGCGAGTTGATAAAAGCCAGCTCGTTTTTTTGGTATCATATAATAATTTTTCATAGTGCCGTTTTTGCCTGGCGCTGCGGTATAACAGGGCAATAACAGCAAACATGAAAACTGTGGTAATGCTGATGAGGATCAAAATAAGGCGTTCGCGCCTGTATTTTTCGGCAGTATCGGTAAACGAGGTTTCAATCTTATCAATTTTTATTTGCGCCGATACATTGCCCACCTGTGTGGTATTATTCAGGCTTTCTTCTGATTGTTTCAATGCAAGGTCAAAATTCTCGACAGCCAGTTTGTAATCGCCCCTGTCCCGGGCTATTTTTCCAAGCAATTGATAAAGATGATGCTTTATTTCAGGGTGATTATCAGAATATGGAAGCGCGAGCAGCTGGTTAGCTATAGAGCTTGCCGAATCCGGTTGTCCGTTCAGGTAAAAAGCATCGGCCAGGTTTTGTTTCTCAACATCGTTAGGTACATATTTTTTGTCCCTTTGAAGGTTTTTGATTTGTGTTATGGCTTTGTTATAATCATGTTTTAACAGCGATATATAATAGGCAGTACGATATTGATAGCTGAATAGTTTATAACTTTTGTTGTTTGGCCCCATTAAATCATCATGACATCGCTGCAGCGAATCAAGGTTTTTCGTCCTGAAAAAGTTTTCGGCCTTGTTATAGCTTATTATCGTGTAAAATCTGTCGTCCTTTATCTTATTTTCTTCCTTAATATGAAATGCCTGGTTAAGGTAATATAATGACTGACTATACAGGTTGAGTTTGTAATACAGATCGGATATATTGATATTCAAGAATACCTGCAATAGCGGATCGTTAAGTTTTAAAGCTTGTTTTTGAGCCAGACCGTAACTGTATATGGCGCCTATGGGGTTGCCTTTATCTGTTTGAATAAAAGCAAGATGGCTAATAAACGAATAAAGCAAAAAATCGGCTTTGTTTTTTGATGCCTGGTTAATGGCTTTAACCATAGCCGTTTCAGCTTCGGGGAGTTTTAAAAAGCGTTTCTGAATAATGCTTTCAATAAAGTATTTTAAAGCTTCCTTGTCGCCCACATCGTATTTATCAAGCTCTTTATAAACTTCATTTTTACCCTGCGGGATCGTATTTACGGGCCCCTGCTGAAAGCGAAGCTTAATATAATTAACCAGTTTTTTATCCTGAAGATCCCTGTTCTGGATCTTTAAAAAATGAACAAGACTGTCTTCTGGAAGATATACATATGGATCAGCTTTTGAATAGCTCACGCCAGATATTATCAGCAAAATACAGAAGAGGGATTTTTTTAAGCTACGCGCCATGGAGCATAAAAATACGTTGGCGTATGATAATTTCAAATACTTTATACCATTTAATTTTAACTGTCAAACTTATCAAGCAGCTTCAAAAGCGTTTCAAAGTCTTTAGGATATGGAGCATGGATAGTAACTTCGGTTTCGGGATTGATACGAAATGTTATTTCATAAGCATGCAGGGCAAAGCGCTTCATGATAGGCAGCTCTTCCTGATCTTTACCTAAATGATATTTGCGCTTTATTTTGGAGAGAAAAACAGGCTCGCCCTTATACATCTCATCGCCGGCTATGGAGGCCCTTTGTGTAGCCAGGTGGATCCTGATCTGGTGCATACGGCCTGTAACCGGGCGACATTCAACCAAAGTATAATGTTTATAATATTTTAACGACTGAAACCAGGTTTCGGCACGCTTGCCTTCCTGCCTGCTAATGGTTACACTGCCCTTGCCAACATTTAATATAGGCAAATCAACAAGCAGGTTATCGAAAGTATGCGTACCGTCAATAACCGCATGATATACTTTTTTAACTTTACGCTTTTCAAACTGAATGGAAATCGATCGGTAAGCCTCGGGATTTTTTGCAAAAATAAGCGCGCCGGATGTTTCTTTATCAAGGCGATGACAGATCTGCGCATCGTCCCAATAAGTCTTAGCCAGTCTTAACATGCTGATCTCACTGCTGCCTTCGCCCCGTTCATCAAGTGAACTTATAAAAGGCGGTTTGTTTACAACAATAACGTCGTCGTTCTCAAACAGTATCAGATCGGCAAATTTGGGAAACTTCATAGCCCGCAAAAATACGGTTTATAATTTAAACAGCTGCCACCGTATTTTATTCATTTGTGCTGCTAAATTGAAGCTGCAAACAGGGTAGCGAATTAAGTTGAATGTTAATAAAAGTTTTAGCTAATATTTACTCCATATCATCATTGTTTAATAAATAAAACTTCCTGTTTTTCCTCATTAAAAAAGTGTACCTTCGCGCCGTTATTTTCATGGTGGTGCTGAGCGCTTTTTTGCCTGTAATCCCTTCATCGACAATAAAAAAGAATTAAATAAACAATGAAAAAAATTGGCGACTACAGGAAACTCCTGAACGTGACCGAAAATGCGGAGTTAAGTGAGTTACGTTCGGTTTATAAAAGCATGATGAAAACCTGGCATCCCGACAGGTTTCAGGACGACAACAGGGCAGAGGCAGAAGAGAAGAGTAAAACAATTATTGAAGCTTATCATTTTTTGGTAAGTATTGCCCCTGAAACCCGTGCTCAAACTTTGCCCGATTATACAGCTACCACAACGTTATCAAACATTGCCGATTTTGAGTATAAGCAACAGGTACTGAAAGTTACTTTTCTTGATGGTAATGTATATGAATATTTTGGAGTGCCCAAAGCGGTCTATATCAAACTGATCAATGCTGATTCGCCCGGCCGGTTTGCCCGCAGGCATATTTTTAACGAGTTTGTATATCGCAGCGTAAATAAACTGGTTGCTTCGGCTTAATGATCTTATCCTACCTGGTTAAGCCTTTCTAAATCATCGGCGGTGTCAATGTCAATAGCGCCCAGCGGAAAAGGGAGTATAAAAACGTCATCGGTATGTGCTTCGATGATTTTTTTGCACCTTCTACCCCCTGCAGGCCAAGTAGTTCAGGGAAATATTTTATATCGAACAAAGCGGGCGCGCCCAAAACATCACGATAGCCGCAGGCAATAATACCGCAGTCATTAACCTCCTTTTTTTCCATTAATTGTGATATCAGGAATGAATCAACAAATGGCTGATCGCAAAGCATCAGGATAATTGAAGTTATGCCGGGTTCAAGCCTCAAAATTTCGGCTACACCAACTTTTATTGACGAACCCATTCCCTCTTCCCAACGCGGATTGTGAATAACGCCTACAGCTTGTTCATCTATATTGGGACGGATTAATTGTTCATTGGCTCCTAACACCACAATAACTTTTTCGCAATTCAGGCAGGTAAGCGCGGTTTGAATCGCCCGCTGTAAAAGGGTTTTACCCTGGTAGATTTGGTTTTGCTTGGGGGAGCCAAAACGATTTGATGCGCCTGCTGCCAGAATAATAATCCCTGTCATTTTTTATAACTGTTACGTTAGATGTTGATATGACTATTGTTGTAATGCCTGGTTAATGATCATGCATTACCATTTTGTAGCTTCCGGTCCTGCGTTTTATGTTTGTTTAGGCTCAGGGGCTTCCTTTTTATAAATTCTTTGGGGCGGATGCTTGCCTTAATACGGTAATAATTTAATGAAAGTTTTAATTAGATCTGTTCATTTATAACAAATTGATTTTTTGTGCTTTATGTGTGTATTGCGAAAGGAGTATAACCCGGTTACGCTTTGGTAATTTTATTTAAGACCGGATATATCACTGAGGAAGGAAATAAAAATACATTTCGTAAACATCTCCAAGCGGGGTAATGCTTATTTTTACAATTGCCATGCATAAACTTAAAGGTGTAATGGCTGTTAATTAATTAAATTTACAGGATAAAAAGGCTACATTTTGTTAAAAGATAATCATGGACGGAAGATCAGCTATATGCGCCTCGCGGTGACAGACAGGTGCAACCTGCGCTGTTTTTACTGTATGCCTGAGGATGGGTTGAACTGGCTTTCACGTGCCGAGCTCATGACCTATGAGGAAATGCTGCGCAGTTGCAGTTTGCTTGTAAAAATGGGTATCGAAAAAATCCGTATTACCGGGGGCGAGCCCTTTGTACGCAAAGATATTATGCATTTGCTCACAGCTATATCCAGGCTGGATGGTTTGAAAGAGCTGGGCCTTACAACTAACGGCGTACTTACAGCTCCTTATGTGCCCGAATTAAAAAAGATAGGTGTACGGTCAATAAACCTGAGCCTGGATACGCTGGATGCCAACCGCTTTTTTACTATTACCCGCCGCGACAGAATTTGCCAGTGTGATGACAGCCTTAGATGCCATGCTGAGCCATGATATGGAAGTAAAGATCAATGCTGTGGTGATGGATGGCAAGAACATTCAGGACATTATCCCGCTGGTTGAATTGGCCAAAGAGCTGCCTGTAAGTGTCAGGTTTATAGAAGAAATGCCTTTTAACGGCGATGGCCATGTATACGACGGGTTGCACTGGGATTACCTTCGCATTTTAGATGAAATAAAAAGCAAATATCCGCAAATAAAGAAACTGGATGACCCGGCTTATTCCACTTCATACAATTATCAGGTCCCGGGGCATAAAGGTACAATTGGTATTATAGCCGCTTATTCGCGTACATTTTGCGGCAGCTGTAACCGTATCCGCATAACGCCTCAGGGTGGGTTAAAAACCTGTTTGTATGATGATGGCGTGCTCAATTTAAAAGATCTGATGCGCGCGGGAGCTTCTGATGAAGTATTGGAGGATGCCTTGTTAACCGCTTTTGGCCACCGTCCGGCAGATGGCTGGGAAGCCGAGCGGGCACGGGTAGCCAAAACAGGCATCCACGAGTCAATGGCCACTATTGGCGGATAGTTTTAAACTACATATATATGACAACGGTTGAAGAAGCTGAAAAACTGGTGCTTGCACAAATCAGGGATTATGGTACTCAAAGCTTCCCGTTTGAACAGGCTTTGGGCTGTGCCCTGGCCGAAGACCTGAAGGCCGACCGCGACCTGCCCCCTTTTAACCGCGTAACCATGGATGGTATAGCTGTAAAATATGAAGCTATTGAAAGTGGGATCAATATTTTCCGGATCAAAGCTACCCAGGCAGCCGGTGACGAGCCGGTTCAAATCGACAGCGCCGAGGAATGCATCGAGATCATGACCGGTGCTGTGTTGCCCGCTTCGGTTGATACAGTGATCCGTTACGAGGATGTGGAGATCATCGCCGGGTCGGCGAGCGTACACACCCGCGACATAAAAAAGGGGCAGAACCTGCATTTGCAGGGCCTTGATAAAAAACAAAATGATGTTATATCATCGGCAGGACAGGTGGTAAGCCCCGCGATCGTTAGTGTGGCGGCATCAGTAGGTAAAACCCACCTGCTTGTTAAAAAAATGCCGCGGGTGGCAATAGTTTCGTCAGGAGATGAATTAGTTGATGTGCATGAAACGCCGCTGCCGTACCAGATCCGCAAATCAAACAGCTATATGGTAAAGGCCGTTTTAAAACAACATGGTACCGATGCTGATATTTTGCATATCCCCGATGAGCCCGCGGTTACTAAAGAAAAGATCCAATACTGTTTACAAAACTATGATGTACTGCTGCTAAGCGGCGGTGTTTCGATGGGGAAGTTTGATTATATCCCCCGGGCGCTTGAAGAATTAAAGGTTGAAAAGTTGTTTCATAAAGTAGCCCAGCGGCCCGGTAAACCCTTTTGGTTTGGCAGGCATAATAACGGTGCATTGGTGTTTGCTTTTCCGGGTAACCCGGTAGCCACATTTATGTGCCTGCACCGTTACTTTTTAACATGGCTTAATACAGCGCTGGGCTTGCCCGCAAAAGCCGCCACATATGCGGTATTAGGGAAAGATTTTACATTTCAGCCGGCTTTACAATACTATCTGCAGGTAAAACTGCAAAGTAACGGGCTGGGCCAATTGATAGCTACGCCTGTTGAAGGAAATGGTTCTGGCGATTTTGCTAACTTAGCAGATACCGAAGCTTTTTAGAACTTCCGCCTGAAAAGAATAATTTTAAAGCAGGAGAGGTGTTTAAAGTTTGGAGGTTTAACCATGATTTGTAGGATTTTGGGATTACCCTGATAGAGATCGAAAACTGAATAAAAGTAAATTGTAAATGCAAATATCCTTAAATCCTATAATCAAGTAAATCAAGGTTCAAGATGTTAACCCACATAAACAAACAAGGCGATCCAAATATGGTTGATGTAACTGAAAAACAGGTTACATACCGTACTGCTACTGCGCGTAGCATTGTTAGTTTGCCGGCAGAGGTATTTGAACTTTTAGCAGGGAATGAATTGCAGAGTAAAAAAGGCCCTGTTTTTCAAACCGCTATTATTGCCGGTATCATGGCGGCAAAAAAACCGGCGATTTGATACCGCTTTGCCACCCGCTGGGTTTAGATAATTGCAATGTAGCCGTACATATCAACGAACAACAGGAGGTTGTTGTTGATTGTACTGCAAGCATTACCGCCAAAACAGGCGTAGAAATGGAAGCGTTGGTAGGAGCTTCAATAGCGGCGCTTACTATTTATGATATGTGCAAGGCCATGAGCCATGATATAGTGATAAAAGAAACCAAACTGATCTCAAAAACAGGAGGTAAACGTGACTTTAAAAGATCATAACCAGCCGTCGGGCACCCATAAAAAACACGCGAGGCTGTCAAGGCCTTCAACCGGTAACTTTGGCCGTAACGAGTGGGCTATTCTGGGCGGCCCCTGTACCGTGATCAAATTATTGGCCGATGATGTGATCCGTTCACTTTCACCGGTTTATAAATGTGCTTATGTGGATATGTCACATAATGATGATATTACTTTGCTGCCCGGCAGATTGGTGAGCGGCGCCTCGCTCGAATATACCGACCAGGTAAACTATCAGCAATTCAATTATCAAAACCCGGTATATCCTTATCAGCTCAAACAGCAATTTTCATTTGCCGACCTGATATTGGTTAATGGTAACCATCAGCAGGCCAATGGCCAGATAGTTATCATCGATAGTAATAAAGAAGCGTCGCTGCAAAAAAGGACAGCTCATCTCAACAACGTTCAGCTTTTTCTGCTGGCCGATAATGCAAGCGAAATTCCGGGCTTTATACAGGAGGTTATCCCTCACTGGCAGCAGATCCCCGTTTTAAAAGTAGATGACCGTGAAAGGATCGTTGCTTTTTTGAGACTGCTTTAAAACAGGCCAAACCTGTTTTAAACGGCCTGGTATTGGCTGGGGGCAAAAGTACCCGAATGGGTTTTGATAAAGGTACGGCCACGTGGCATGGCAAGCAGCAACGGTATTATATGGCCGATTTGCTCAAAAACTTTTGCCGGGAGGTTTACATTTCCGGTCGCCCCGGCCAGCAGCAGGAAATTGACCCGGCTTATCCCGTTATAGAGGATACATTTGCTGGTTTAGGGCCTTACGGGGCTATTCTTTCCGCTTTTCGCGAACAGCCGGATGCCGCCTGGCTGGTCATAGCCTGCGATTTGCCTTTGATGGATGAAGCTACCCTTCGCAATTTAGTAGCCTGGCGGAACAGTTCGTCGGTGGCTACGGCTTATCACAGTCCGGTAACCGATTTCCCGGAACCTTTGATAGCCATATGGGAGCCTAAAAGCTACCCTGTACTGCTATCGTTTTTGGCGCAAGGGTATTCATGCCCGCGTAAGGTTTTGATCAATAGTGATATTACATTGTTAAACGCCCCACAACAGGAGGCGCTTACCAATGTGAACACGCCTGAAGAATTGGAGAAAGTAAAATCAATGATCCACCATACAATAGTTGCTACTAATGAATCAGGATTTACAACGATATAACTGCCAGATAGCACTGCCCGGTTTTGGCGAGGGAGCCCAGCAATTATTGCAGCAAGCCCGCGTACTGGTTGTTGGGGCAGGAGGGTTGGGCTGCCCGGCTGCACAATACCTGGCATCAACTGGAATAGGCACATTAGGTATTGCCGATTTTGACCAGGTATCGGTAAGCAACCTGCATCGCCAGGTATTATACACGCCGGCCGATGAAGGCGAAAATAAGGCTGAAGTGGCCTGTTCACGCCTACAGGCCCAAAATCCGGGTATTAAGCTGGTACCTCATGCCATCAAAATAACATCCGATAATGTGATGGATGTCATCAGCAATTACGACATTGCGCTGGATGGTACCGATAATTTTGAAACCCGTTATTTGCTCAACGATGCCTGTGTTTTGGCAGGTAAACCCCTTGTTTACGGTGCTATTTACCAGTTTGAAGGGCAGGTTGCCGTTTGGAACGTAAGCAACGCTAAAGGGCTTAATTCGCCCAATTATCGTGATCTGTTTCCCGAGGTAGATGCTACCCAGATCCCTAATTGTACCGAAGGCGGGGTGGTACCAACCCTGGCCGGAATTATTGGCTGCATGCAAGCCAACGAAGTAATCAAGTACATCACTAAAACTGGTGAATTATTGGCTGGAAAAGTGCTGATCTTTGACGCACAAAGCATGCAAAGCCGTATCTTTAAAATTGGCCCGGTGACAAAAACGCATATCCGCAGGTTAAAAACAACTATCACCATTCCAACCATCAACGCTGATGAACTAAAAAAACGAACCCTTTTGGATGATACCATAGAACTTATTGACGTGCGTACCATTCAGGAGCGTGAAGCCTATGATATTGGCGGTACGCATATCCCGCTCGATGAAATAGAAGAGTACCTGGCCTATTTTACCAGCCCTAATACCAAAGTCCTTTACTGCTCATCGGGCAAACGAAGCGACGAGGCGGTAAAACTAATTCTCAAAATGATTCCCGATGCAGATGTATTTTCGTTGGAAGGTGGATTGGAAGAGTACAAGGTTGGATAGATGATTTCGGATTTCGGAATTTCGATTTCGGATTTTTTTATTGTGATGTTGGCGGTGTTGTCACCGTGCTGTTGTTGGTGTTGTCACCAACAATCATCGGCTAAGATCATAAATATTGGCAATTGCATGGCGTAAAGTTGTTGGTGACAACACCAACAACGGCACACAGTTTTTTTTAAATGAAAAATCCAAAATCGAACATCCCAAATCCGAAATCCTAAGGATGTGCTGCCACCCAAACATCGCCGTCCTCAAAGCTTTCTTTTTCCAAATAGGGACGGTTTGTTTAAGTGTATCGATAATATACCTGCATGCGTCAAAGGCAGCATCACGGTGCGCTGCTGAAACTGCAATAACAACCGGCACCTCGCCAACCTGCAGCAATCCGGTACGGTGGTGGATCAGTATTTTTTGAATGGGCCAGCGTTCAAAGGCCTGGGCGGCAATTTTGTTCATCTCGCTGATAGCCATGGGCTCATAAGCTTCAAAATCGAGCCTTAAAACTTTTTTCCCTTTGGTTGCATTACGAACGGTACCAATAAACACGTCTATCCCCCCGGATTCGGGTGACATGATCCAATCAATACACGATTGAATATCCAGTGTTTGGGCCGATAAGAGGATCTGTGTATTCATAGCAATGCAAATCTATATTTTATCTACCAATGATTTCATGAGGTATTTGGGCGATTCGGTATAACCCTGCCTGTAATAAAACCGGTGGGCATCAGTCCTGCGTGTATGGCAGTGTACCTCTATTCTGTCGGCATTACATTCTTTGCCAAGTTCGGTAATATAATCCTCAAGCGACTTGCCAATACCTTTGCCCCGGGTGTTTTCATCAACAGAAAAACAACTGATGCGAATAAAATCACCTTTAACTACCAGCTGTGTTAAAAAATCAATGGCGATAAAACCTGCAACCGCACCTTCACTTTCATAGACCAAAACCTGCGAAGAAGATTGTCGCAACATCTTTTCAAGGTTTTCCGGCAAAAAATCTTCAGTGCCAGGATAGCCCAATTGCGTTAGCAGGTTTGATATTGCAGTATGATCGGCAAGCGTAGCGCTTCTGATGGCCATTGCTATATTAAATTGATTGTTTAATATTAATGAAATTAAGGATCAGTTATTAAATACTACTGCAAACTGCCGCTAAAAAAGTTTACTGCCACTGCTACTTAAAAACTGCAAACTGATCTATCCCCCGCTTACCGGCGGAATAATCGCAATTTCGTCACGTTCGTGAATGGTATCACCGGGCAGGGCATATTCGTTGTTAACAGCCAGCATGTATGATGATAGCTGTTTTAAACGCGGATATTGTTGCTCAAGCAGATATTTTAAATTGGAGATAGTAGCATCGTTGGTCATTTCCAGGCTAACTTCGCTGCTTCCAAATATCTCCTTAGCCACTCCAAAAGCCAGTATGTTGATCTTCATATCTCAAAAATATTCAAATTAGCTTACAAAACGAGCAACAGGTTTAAATTTAACAAATCAACATATGTAAGTTCACTATGCGGGTTCAGGCGTCGGCGCTTTAACCTAAACAAAAAAATAAGTGTGGAGGATTAACCTTGCCGGGGTTTACATGTGTTAATACTGTTTTTTATGTAATTAATTGGTTGTCAACTAAGTAATGTAAAATAGTTCGAATTTCTGTTAACCCTGTTAACTCCTTGCCAGCCTAAGTTAACGGCTGTTTTGCAGACGCTTGCCTCAAAAACAATTCAAACGAAGGGACTTAAGCTGGCCTTCTGCATATAAACTTGCATAAACAAACTATTCCATAAATTGTATCTTTGAATATGTCTTCTCCATCAGTTATTCATATCCCGGTTGTAAAAGTTAACGCTAACCGAAGCGCACGGGAGGAGGATAGCGTAGCCATTGAAGAACCACTTGAAATTAAACTGGAATATGGCCCTGCAGATGGCAGGGAGCTACGTAATATCTCTGTAACTATGCGTACCCCCGGGCATGATGCCGAACTGGCAACCGGTTTCCTTTTTACCGAAGGCATTATTAAAAATGCAGATGAGATAAAGTCGGCAAAACACAGCTTTATCGCCTGTGCCGAAAACAAGGAGAATACCATGCTGGTAACACTTGAACAAGGTGTGATACCACATCTTCAAAATACTGAACGTAATTTTTATACCACCAGCAGTTGCGGTGTGTGTGGCAAGGGTTCTATCGACGCTATTCGCACGGTAAGCAATTTTGCCGCCGGGTCAGATGATGGCAATGTGATCCACAGTTTGGTACTTAATCAGTTGCCGAAGATTTTGCGCGGGCACCAGCGTGTATTTGATGATACGGGTGGTTTGCATGCATCGGCTTTGTTTACTCCTTTAGGTGAGTTGTTATTATTGAGGGAAGACGTAGGCAGGCATAATGCTTTAGATAAGCTGATAGGTGCTGCTATGATGTATAACTGGTTGCCGTTGCAGCAAACAGTATTGTTACTTAGCGGCAGGGCAAGTTTTGAGCTTATTCAAAAGGCCGCGATGGCCGGCATCAGTATTATTGCGGCAGTAGGTGCACCGTCAAGCCTGGCTATAGAACTGGCTAACGAATTTAATATTACACTAATTGGCTTTTTACGCGATGAGCGCTTTAATATTTACGCGGGCGCGCACCGGTTAATGGTCCCCGATGAGGCCGTACTAACGGCGCCATCGGCGTAAACTGATTGATACCAATGAAAATAAGGATAAAAGGTAATTCACTAAGATACAGGCTCACTAAAACCGATGTAGCCAAACTGGCCGAAGAAGGTTATGTTCAGGAAACCGTCGATTTTGGCAGTCAGCAGCTTATTTATGCTTTGAGACTGGTTGATGATGAGCATCTTTCGGCAACCTATAAGGAGAATGCCATAACACTATATGTGCCAAAAGCTGTGGCCACCGGCTTTGCCGACGACGATAAGGTAGGTTATGAAGGTAAACACGGCAGTTTGAATTTACTGGTTGAAAAAGATTTTACGTGTTTGGATGAAGTCGCCGAAGATCAGAGCGATAATTATCCTAATCCTTTAGCAGCTAAAAAGCCATGAGCAAGCAAGCAGAAAAAGGACCGGCAGCAGAGAATCCTGAGGAATTGCTCGACCTGAAAATAACACATCCAAAAGACTGGGCGGCGGGTATCCCTGCTGTAACAGTGGCTATGGTTGATATATTAAAGGAAACTGGTTTGGCAAGAGGTATGGAGGGTTTGTTTCATATGAACAAAAAGAGCGGCTTTGATTGCTCTGGCTGTGCCTGGCCCGACCCGGATGACGACCGTTCTCCCATCGCCGAATATTGTGAAAATGGAGCCAAAGCGCTTGCCGAAGAAGCTACTACCAAAAAGCTCACTGGTGATTTTTTTGCTGAAAATTCGGTAGCGGATCTTGCCAAACTTAACGATTATGAGATAGGGAAGAAGGGACGCATAGCCCAACCAGTATATCTGGCCAAAGGAGCTACACATTACACACCGGTAAGCTGGGATTTTGCTTTTAAAAAGATAGCAGATGAGCTCAACGCTTTGGCATCGCCTGATGAAGCTGCATTTTATACATCCGGCCGTACCAGTAACGAGGCTTCATTTACGTACCAGCTATTTGTGCGCGAGTTTGGTACCAATAACATGCCCGATTGCTCCAATATGTGCCATGAAAGTACTGGCGTTGGCCTTGCAGATACCATTGGCATTGGCAAGGGGACAGTCACCCTTAATGATTTTTACGATACCGATGTAATCATTATCATGGGGCAAAACCCTGGTACCAATCATCCCCGGATGCTTAGCGCGCTTGAAAAGGCCAAGCAGAAAGGCTCAAAGATCATTGCGGTAAACCCCTTGCACGAGGCTGGTTTAATGGGTTTTAAA
The DNA here is from genome assembly GCF_050632265.1 of Mucilaginibacter sp. P19. Classification (NCBI taxonomy): domain Bacteria; kingdom Pseudomonadati; phylum Bacteroidota; class Sphingobacteriia; order Sphingobacteriales; family Sphingobacteriaceae; genus Mucilaginibacter; species Mucilaginibacter sp. P19. The sequence continues at coordinate 4,214,601 of NZ_CP192586.1, read as the reverse complement.
AACCCACAAACGGTAAAAGGCATTTTAGGTATCAAAACGCAATTAGCCGATCTGTACCTGCAGGTAAAAATAAACGGTGATATGGCTTTGCTAAAAGCCATGGAAAAACTGCTATATGAAGCCGAGCGGGAAAATTCCGGCAGTGTCTTCGATCATGAATTTATTAAAAAGAACACTACTGGTTACGTTGCCTTTTTAGACAGCCTGAACCAATACAAGATTGATGACCTGGCTAAAGCCGCCGGTTTAACAGTGAATGAAATTGAGCAGGCGGTTGATCTGATTAAAAATAAAAGCCGCATCATCATTTGCTGGGCTATGGGCATCACCCAGCATAAAAACGGAGTGGATACCGTAAAAGAAATTGTGAACCTGGCCATGCTTAAAGGCGCTATTGGCAAACCTGGTGCAGGTTTGTGTCCCGTGCGTGGCCATAGCAATGTGCAGGGTAACCGTACCATGATGATTTGGGATAAGCCAAAACCGAAGCAGTTGGATAAACTCAGGGAAGTTTTTGGTTTTGAACCGCCGCGGGGGCATGGCTATGATGTTGTTGAATCTATTAAAGCTATGGACGAGGACAAACTTAAAGTGTTTTTTGCCATGGGCGGCAATTTCCTTTCGGCTACACCGGATACCCTGTTTACGGCACAGGCCATGCGTAAACTTAAGCTGTCGGTACATGTATCAACCAAATTAAACCGCAGTCATCTGGTTCATGGTGAGGAAGCTTTGATCCTGCCAACACTATCACGAAGTGATAAAGACGTTGTAAATGGCGAGGAGCAGTTTATAAGCTGCGAAAACTCTATGGGGGTTGTCCAGATGTCAAAAGGGATGCTGAAGCCGGTATCTGAACATCTGATGAACGAGAACCAGATCATTTGTAATCTCGCTAAAGCCACATTAGGTAATCGCGCCTTTGTCGACTGGGATAAGTACTCACAAAGCTATGATGCAGTGCGCGACGCGATAGCCAAGGTTATTCCGGGCTGTGAGGATTATAACCAAAAGGTACGTTTGCCAGGTGGTTTTTACCTGCCCAATGCTGCGCGGGAGGGTAAGTTTATCACCGAAAAAAATGGAGCTGTTGTGCCTTTCAATATCGCCCCGTTGCCGAAGCATGAACTGGCTGCCGACGAATACCATATGGCCACTATCCGCAGCCATGATCAGTTTAACACCACCATATATGGCCTTGACGACCGCTACCGGGGCATTCACAATGAGCGCCGGGTAATTTTGATGAACGAAAACGACATGAAAAATGCCGGTTTTAGAGCGGAGGAAAAAGTTGATCTGTTTAATTATGATGATGGTGTTGAGCGGGTAGCGAGGTTGTTTGTAGTTGTACCCTACAACATTCCCGAAGGGAATACAGCTACCTATTACCCCGAAGCCAATGTGCTGGTCCCTATCAACAGCGTTGCCGAACAAAGTAATACGCCCACATCCAAACTGGTTAATATCAAAATCAGGAAACACGTGGGTTAATAACCATTCTAAATACTTACACCTTAAAACAAAAGCGTTTACATAATACTTATCTCCTTAAAAAAAGTATTATGTCATTTGATCAATATCACGAGCCGGCAAATGAACTATCCGACGAAACCCGCACCTTTGCCCGAATGATAGTTTCATTAACCGAAGAGGCTGAGGCTATAAACTGGTACGAACAGCGGATTTCTGTCGAAAAAGATAACCAGGCCAAGGCCATTATGCAAAACGCACAGCAAGAGGAATTTAAGCACTTTGGTATGGACCTGGAGTTTTTGCTGCGCAAAAACCGGTATGGCGTACTACGCTGCAGGCTATTCTTTTTAAAGAGGGTGATATTGTTGAGCTGGGCACCAAAGGTGAAGAAGCGGCAGAATAATAGTCATTTTTACATTTTTAATACCATTGTTTTATCATCGTTATATTAAGTTGGGGCTATTGTATTATCTTTAGCGCTTAAATTAATACGGCCCTACTATAAAAGAATATGATCTGGTACGAAGAGGATGTGAAGCAGCTGGAAATTAAGCGAACCAAGCTTGATTATGTGCCGCGGGTAATTTTTTATGGAAGCTCATCCATTCGTTTGTGGAATACGCTTGATGCTGATTTTGATGACATGCAACCTGTTAACCTTGGCTTTGGCGGTTCTACACTGGCTGCTTGCGTATGGTTTTTTGAACGTATAATGCATTCCTATAATCCAGAATCCATTGTAGTTTATGCGGGCGATAATGATCTCGGCGATGGCCGCAATCCCGAGGAAGTTTTTATATTTTTTAAGCAGCTCACTGTTGAGGTTGAGCGGCTTTTTGGTAATATTCCCTGCTATTATATATCGCTTAAGCCAAGCCTTGCCCGCTGGCCTATTGTTGAAAAGTACAGGTACACCAATAGCTTAATTGAAAACGAGATAATACACCGCCATAAAAACTGGCAGTTCATCAATATATTTAATCAGATGATAGATGCTTCTGGTAAACCAATACGTGAATATTATGATAAAGATGGTTTGCACTTGAGCAGCGCCGGTTACGCTTTGTGGAAAAACGCAGTTTTACAGCGAATGCCGCAAAGTATCAAATTAGCTTAATATAGGGTTTACACGCATTTGTCATCTTTCAGCGGTTTAAAAGATGAAAAGAGAGTACCACAAGTGGTTCAGTCCGTCGCTTCAGCGTAATATGGAATTGCTGGTTTTTGGCCATGCGGGCGCCTCTGTCTTATTTTTTCCCACCCGTACAGCCCGGTTTTATGACTATGAAGACTGGAAAGTAATTGAAGCCTTACGCAGTAAAATTGAGGCGGGTCACCTGCAGGTCTACTGTGTGGATAGCATCGACCGGGAAAGCTTTTATAATGAGTTCAGTCATCCTTACCATCGCATGGAAAGGCACCTGCATTATGAACAGTATATTTTGCAGGAGGTGGTGCCGTTGATGAAAACACTTAATGCCGCCGGTTCAATTATTTCGGCGGGTTGCAGCATGGGGGCTTATCATGCGGTTAATATTGCATTTAAACATCCGTCGGTATTTGTGAAGGTAGTGGGTATGAGCGGCCGTTATGACATTACACAGGCTATGGGCAATTTCCGCGACCTGTTAGATGGCTACCGCGATGAGAATGTGTATTTCAACATGCCCAACCAGTTTTTAAATAACCTGCATAGCCCCGAAATTATTGACCAGATCAAACGCCTTCAAATTATCCTGGCGGTGGGCGAGGAGGATGCATTTTTGGAAGATAATAAATACCTAAGCACCGTACTGGCCAGCAAAGGTATCCAAAACAGCCTGTATATCTGGCATGAGGAAGCACACCGCGCCCGTTACTGGCGCAAAATGGTACAACTGTATTTCTAAAAGCAAAACACTTTCCTGTTTGTTATCAGCTGTAAATCTAAAATGTTATGGGTACTATTGAACTGGTACAGGGCGATATCACAAAAATTAAAGCTGATGCCATTGTAAACGCGGCAAACACCTCGCTCATGGGCGGCGGCGGTGTTGACGGTGCTATCCATCGTGCCGGCGGGCCGGAGATCCTGGAAGATTGCCGTAAGATAGTAGCCCGGCAGGGCGGCTGCAAGACCGGGCAGGCTGTGATTACAACCGGCGGTAAGTTGCCGGCTAAATACGTGGTCCACACGGTTGGCCCCGTTTACAATAGTGGTAAAAGAGGTGAGGACGAGACTGTTGCAATCCGCTTATTTAAATAGTTTGAAGCTTGCGGCAGAAAACGACGTGCATATCATAGCTTTTCCTAATATCAGTACTGGTATTTATCATTTTCCCAAGGATAGGGCTGCGGCAATCGCTGTTAAAACGGTTAGAGATTTTTTGGCAGATAACGAGGTAGTTGAGAAAGTGATATTTGTCTGCTTCGATAACGAAAATTACAGCTTGTATAATAAGCTGCTTACTTAGCAGCACACTGTGCTTATCCCTTATATGTTGCAGACCCAGACTTACGAAGTTTCTAAAACTTCATAAGTCTTCACAGTTTAAAATAATCCGGAATTTGTCAACCCGATGCTAACTGCATAAATTGCAGCTATGCATCCTGCTTTAAAACAACATCTTGAAGGTAAATTAATCCTCTCGCCTGAACATGAGCGGCTGATTGCTAATTGTTTTAAAACCCGTTTTACCAAACGAAACGAGGTGCTGGTTGAAAAGGGGAGCATCGCAAAACATTTGTATTTTGTGGTAAAAGGATGCCTTAGGGTATTCTTAACTGATAATGACGGCAATGAATCAACCCGGTTCCTGATATTTGAAGGGCGCATGGGGACCGCATTCCCGAGTTTTATACTGAAAGAACCCTCTGTTGCATCTATTCAAAGTCCGGAGTCGTCCGAACTATTGGTGCTGAGCTATGCGGATCGCGACCTGCTCCTTCAGGAGATTCCCGGTTTTGAAACTATGTACCGTACGGGTCTCGAGCTTGATTATATCGCATCCATCCAGCGGATAGAAAGCCTTATCACTATGGATTCAAAAGCCCGTTATAATATCCTGATGCAAACCCAGCCCGAAATCATTAAAAGACTGCCCAATAAAATAGTTGCTGATTACCTTGGCATCTCGCAGGAGACCCTGAGTCGCCTTAAATCAAAAAAGTGATTTATTGACTATTGTCAATCTTTTTGACTCATTAAATGTCTTGTTTTGTGATATAAACGCTAAACATTATGTGGAAACAAACCTTCACCATGATTATAATTTTGCTGTCAGGCCATCTTGCGATTGCCCAAAACTTAGGCGAACGCACCCTCAATTTTAAAGATGAAAGCCGTAATAACCGCCCGGTGGTAACGGAAATCTGGTATCCAACTGGTGATACATTGAAGGCTGCTGATAAGCACTTTTCGCCCTTTTTACGACAGCCAACAGTTCGTAATGGTAAGCTTTCGGCAAATAAACTGCCGCTTATCCTGCTCTCTCATGGTACAGGCGGCGGCCGGTTAACTTTGGAGTGGCTGGCCCAGGCCATAGCAAACAGCGGTTGTATAGTTGCTGCTGTCGATCATTACGGCAATACGTATGATCATAAAATTCCTCTTGAATTTGTTAAGCCATGGGAACGCCCGCTGGATATCAGCTTCGCCCTTACATCCTTACTGAATAACCCCGAAGTTGGCCCGCTTATCGATCAGCAAAAAATAGGGGCAACCGGTTTTTCATTTGGAGGCTACACCATGATCGCTCTTGCCGGTGCAAAGCTCGATTTTGAACAGGCCCGCAATTATTATAAAACCACAGGCCGCAAAGAGCTGGAGATCCCTGAATTTCCGGGCTTAGTAAAATTACTGGACGATAGCTCCATGATCGCCGATTCCAAACATGTGCCCCCGCTAAAAGATAACCGGATCAAAGCATTCTTTTCCATATCGCCTGCCTTAGGCTTTGGCTTTACCCGTAAAGAGCAGGTAGCTGATATTAAAGGCGCCTTGTGTATTGTAGGCTCACAAAGTGATAGCATAGCCCCGGTTAAAACCAATGCAAGGCATTATCATCAGCTAATCGGTAAATCAAAATACAAAGAGCTGCCCGGTAAGGTAGGCCATTACGTAATGCTTGGCGAGGCCATTGACGCTATAAAAAAGGAAGCCCCGATATACTTTACCGATGATCCTTCAGTTAACAGGCATACCATTCATTCACAGATGGACAGTTTGGCTGTCGGCTTTTTTAAGACGTCGTTAAAGTATTAGCCGGCCGGTAAAATTTAACAAAACCTTATCATTAAGCTAAAAACATTTTTATCGTGCAGGAGTTGATAGTTAAATCTGAATCGTAGAATTTTTTCCTGCCGATACTATGAAAGCTTTTCGCGGCCTTTCCGGCAGATGCTATAAATGATTAGCGTTAAAATTAGAAGGTTCGCAAATGCCAGGCTGGATGAGTGCCTGTGAAATTAGGGCTACAGGTTACTTTAAGCTCATTTAAGAGTTAAATGTAATATATAAAGGTTGTGACTATGCAAGTGACAGGTGTAAACCTCTTCACTCAAACGATATAGTTAAAATATACGGCTCCGGGCATGGCTGCGCCCACACAGGTTTATATATTTGAAATTCCAACCCAATATAACCACATGAGAATTAACTATTATCTGCCGCGGGTATTTGTGGCATCTGCTTTATCCATTAGCTTTAGCCTGGCAGCCTCGGCACAGCAAAATAACATCTATCATAAAGGCTGGATAGATTTTAACAAGAACGGTAAAATGGATGTATTCGAAGACCCGTCACAACCGATTGATAAGCGTGTAGCCGACCTGGTAAGTCAGATGACCGTTGAAGAGAAAACCTGCCAAATGGCTACCCTTTATGGTTATAAGCGTGTGTTAAAGGACGAAATGCCCGTCCCTAACTGGAAAAATGAAGTGTGGAAAGATGGCATAGCCAATATTGATGAAGAACTGAATAATCTTACTTCGCATACTGATGATGCGCCTACACAATATTCATATCCGTTTAGCAAGCACGCTGCTGCTATTAACACCATTCAAAAATGGTTTGTTGAAGAAACACGTTTAGGGATCCCGGTTGATTTTACCAACGAGGGTATCCATGGCCTTAACCACGATAGGGCCACGCCATTACCCGCGCCAATATCCATAGGTAGTACTTTTGATAAGGAACTGGTATACCAGGCGGGTAAAACCGTTGGCCGCGAAGCCAAAGCGCTGGGGTATACCAATGTTTACGCCCCCATACTTGACCCCGCCCGCGACCAGCGCTGGGGCCGTGTGGTTGAATGTTATGGCGAAGACCCTTTTCACATTGCCGAAATGGGCAAGCAGATGGTGCTGGGCATCCAGGAAGGCGGCGTAGCGTCAACCCTTAAGCACTTTGCTGTGTACAGCGTGCCTAAAGGAGGCCGTGATGGCAGTGCCCGTACCGATCCGCATGTCGCTCCGCGCGAAATGCACCAACTATATTTGTATCCCTTCCGCAGGGTGATCCAGGAGGCGCATCCAATGGGGGTAATGAGCAGTTATAATGATTGGGACGGCGTACCAATAACTGGCAGCTATTACTTCCTTACGCAGCTTTTACGTCAGCAATTTGGCTTTAATGGCTATGTGGTAAGCGATAGTGAGGCTGTTGAGTTTCTCTATTCAAAACATCATGTTGCTGCCGATTACAAGGAAGCTGTAAGGCAGGCTGTTGAGGCTGGCCTTAACGTGCGTACAAATTTCACTATGCCGCAAACCTTTATTATGCCTTTGCGCGAGCTGATCAAAGAAAATCGCATCTCCATGAAGATCATTGATACCCGTGTTGGCGAGGTATTGAAAGTGAAATTCAGGTTAGGTTTGTTTGATAGCCCTTATGTTAAAGATCCTAAAGCTGCCGATAAAATAGTGCACATCGATGCAGATAAAGCCATGAGCCTGAAAATGAACCGCGAGTCGATGGTATTGCTGAAAAATGCAGGCAATCTGCTGCCGTTGGATAAAAAGAAATATCCTAATATCCTGGTAACTGGTCCGCTGGCTAAGGAAACTAACTATGCTGTGAGCAGGTATGGTCCATCGCATAACCCGGTTATTACAGTGTTTGACGGCGTTAAAAATTACGTAGGCAGCGATGCCAAAGTAAGCTATGCTAAAGGCTGTGACATGATTGATGCTACCTGGCCGGAGAGCGAAATTATTGAAACCCCGCTAACCGCCCAGGAGCAGGCGGGCATTGATTCGGCGGTTGCACAGGCTAAACAATCGGATATTGTGATTGCTGTGGTAGGCGAGGATGTTGACCGTGTTGGCGAAAGTTTATCGCGTACGGGTTTAAACCTGCCGGGCAGGCAATTGAAGTTGATCCAGGCTTTGCAGGCTACCGGAAAACCTGTGGTAATGGTGATGATCAACGGGCAGCCGCTTACCATCAACTGGGAAAATAAATACGTGCCGGCCATACTGGAAGCCTGGTTTCCGAGCGTACAAAGCGGGCAGGTGATTGCCGAAACCTTATTTGGCGATAATAATCCCGGTGGAAGATTGCCGATCACTTTCCCAAAAACAACAGGTCAACTGGAATATAACTTCCCTTTTAAACCATCGTCACAGGCAGAGCAGGGCGGACAGAACAGCTGGGGTAAAACAAGTGTGAAAGGAGCTTTGTACCCTTATGGTTACGGGTTAAGCTACACCACATTTGAGTACAGCAACCTGCAGGTATCGCCCGAAAAAGGCAATTCTCAGGGACTTATACAGGTTAGCGTTGATGTAACCAATACCGGGCAGCGCAAAGGCGATGATGTGGTGCAGCTTTACCTTAAGGATGAGGTGAGCAGCGTTACTACTTACGAGTACGATCTGCGTGGCTTTGATCGCATTACACTAAATCCCGGCGAGAAGAAAACAGTACAGTTTACCTTGCACCCTGATGATTTGGCCCTGTTGGATAAAAATATGAATTGGACTGTAGAACCCGGTAAATTTGAAGTTATGATAGGTAGTTCATCAGTTGACATTAAACTTAAGAAGGAGTTTGAGGTGCAATAAATCAACTATAAACATGTCAATATATCAATCGTTACGAAGCGTTTGAAGCTTCGTAACGGTTTTTAAAGAATATCGTTAGTCTGCAGTGATTTCAAGTATCTCTTCCCCGGTTTTTTTATAACTTCAGCCTAAAATACAACCTATGATCTTAGACGATACCTGGGTATCGGTTGAAGCCGTATCCGACGATGATATTCCGTTGCTGGTCCGCTACAGACCCAATTTATCAAACTTTTTGAAACCGGTGTTTACCTGCAGCGGATGGATGTAACCTGGAACTATGAATCATTTGATCCGTCATTATTGCCTTCGGCTGATGAAATGTTGCTGATGGAACAGGTAGAGGATGCTTTAGTCGATCTGCTTGAAGATGATCATCAAAGCATACTGGCCTTCGTATTTACCGGCGAAAACGAACGCTGGTGGGCCTGGTATACCACAGATATTGATGAAGCAGGCGACAGGTTAAACGATGCTTTATCCGAATTTGATGAACTCCCGATTAATATCACGGTTATTGACGACCCGGAATGGGAAGAATATTTTGGTGTAATGGAAGATTTTGGAGAGGATGGGGAGTAAACGATTGCCCCCGGTTAAACGATTGCCCCGGTTAAACGTTAATTCTGATGCCCGTTTGGCCGTTCCAGCTTTTGAAATGGTATTTTAAGAATGTTCACAAACTTGCCGGTTCTTTCTTTATCCATATGGGTATCAATGCCAAAGCGGATATCTTCCTGTTCAAGTTCGCCAAAAGTACCGAAAAGCCTGTCCCAGATGCTTAATACATCACCATAATTACGGTCGGTATGTGGTAGTTGATAATGATGGTGTACATGGTGCAGGTTAGGGGTTATAAAAATCAGGCCAACAATTTTGTTAACACGTTGTGGTAACCTGAACTCGGTATGGGCCAGGATATTAAATAATGATTGAAAAGTTTGCCTCAATACCAAAACGCCAATTGCCGGGCCGCAAATAAATACCCAAAGCATTAAGCAACAGGTGCGCACACAGGTTTCGCCGGGATGTTCACGTACTGTGGTTGAAACGTCGACGTGAAGATCACTGTGATGTACGAGGTGAAATTTCCAAAGGGGATCTATTTTGTGCATTACCACGTGATAAACGTATTCGCAAAGGTCAAGCAGCATGAAAAGGCTGATGTAATAAACCCACTTATTGTGATGACCGGGTATGTAATTGATCAATCCCCAATGATGTGTATTGGTCCAGCCTACTATGATTAAAACAATGGTAGTAAGTAATAGCTGGATAGGGAGAGCGGTAAAAATGAACAGGAGGTTGGTTTTGTTATGTTGCCAGCGTTTTTTTACCGAAATACCTGATGAAAAAACAACTTCCATCAGCCATAATGAGCATATGATTAAAGCATATAAAGCAACTTGCACAGCATCCTGATGCCGGTCGAGAAATTGGGTAATAGTCATTCTTAAATTAGTAGGGTAATCGCCTTTGATATTAGAAGGCAATTAGAATGCAATATCTTTTTTTGAATGAATGTTTGATGAAGTATGTTAAGCGGTTGTTAATGTACTGTGAATAGAAGAGGAGCAAATTTGACAGTATAATTTGTCCTGGGTTATCCGAACGCTGAAAAATCATTATAAATTTATCATATGAAGATTCCGAAAATTACCGGCATAATTGACAGGCGCATATTAGTGAACTTTACCGCGGATGCGGACATAGCAAAAAAATAGTGCCGCCGCCCTTTACTCCCAAGCTTGTTAACGGCAAAGCTATAGCAGGGATCTGTTTGATCAGGCTTAAGCAGGTTCGCCCTAAAGGTATGCCTGCTTTTTTAGGCGTAGGTTCGGAAAATGGCGCACATCGAATAGCCGTACAATGGGAGGAAAACGGGGAATTGAAAGAAGGAGTTTATATACCTCGACGGGATACCTCGTCCTTATTTAATACGATTGCAGGTGGCAGGGTATTCCCCGGCAGACATCACCAGGCCAAATTTGACGTTAATGAGCACGACGACCAATATCACGTGGCTTTCACCAGTTCGGACGGAACGGTGATTAGTGTGGATGCAAAAGTTGCTGATGAACTCAATCCGGGTTCGATATTCGGGACGCTTGATGTAGCTTCTGATTTCTTTAAGGCCGGGGCAACGGGATATTCACCCAATGGCAATAAGTATGAAGGGTTAGTGTTATATACCGATAACTGGAAAGTACAGGCGCTCGAAGTGAGTGCTGTTAAATCAAGCTTTTTTGAAGATGAAAGCATTTTTCCGAAGGGTTCAGTAACGTTTGACAATGCGTTACTTATGACCAATGTTCAGCACGATTGGTCATCCGGCTGCGATAAACCGATGGTGGTGAGCGCTTAATTATTACTTTTAAATATCTTTGCGTTTGCGCAAAATGAAACTATCAGCTACAGAACAATCTACAGGCGGCGATCTGCTGCTGCTTATCAATGAAAAACATTTCGACAGGATGTTTTTTACCCGCGATCGTCAGCATAAATACCTTACCATAGCCTGGAACCGTGGCGAAAAGCAAACTGTAACCATTGATGAGGTGGATTATGATTTTCAGCCCAACACCGTTCTGCCCCTAATGGTTAACCAATCTTTCCGTTTTGAGCGGCCTGAAGATATAGTAGCCTGGCAGTTTAACCGCGATTTTTATTGCATTGTTGATCATGACGAAGAAGTAAGCTGCGTAGGCTTCCTGTTTTATGGTAGCTCCGACCAGGTATTTGTTACCCTTGATGAAGCCATGCAGTTTAAATTACAGCGCCTGCTGGATATTTTCATTGAAGAATTTGAAACAGCAGATAATATACAGATAGACATGCTCCGGATGCTGTTGAAGCGGCTTATCATTATCGTGACGCGCCTTGCCAAGGCGCACAGCGGGCCTCGTGAAGTTTTGGCCGATGAAAAATTTGGTACCATTCGTAAGTTTAATTTGTTGGTGGAGAATAATTACCGTGAACACCATACCGTGGCTTATTATGCGCAGCAGTTAAATAAATCGCCTAAAACGCTTTCCAACCTTTTTGCCCTGTATAACCATAAGACGCCTTTACAGGTGATACAAGAGCGTTTGATTATTGAGGCGAAGCGCCTATTGTATTATACCGATAAATCGGCTAAGGAAATTACTTATGAATTGGGCTTTGATGACGCGGCTTATTTTAGCAATTTTTTTAAAAAACACACCTCATTTTCACCAACCGATTTCAGAAATAATAAGGTTTTAGTTGCCGAAGGGAAATAATTACAAGTACCCGGGAAATTTGCCCATTCCGCAGGGCTGCTAAAGTTGCCACTTTTGTATTGTTAATTCAAAACAACAAAAATTAACATTACAAAAATGAAAACTTTCGCAATTCCAACAAGAGAACAAGTTACTCCAGAAAATCAGGCTATATTTGATACATTAACAAAAGTAGTAGGCCGCGTGCCAAACCTGTTTGCAGTTTTTGCAACTTCAGATCATGCGCTGGCTAACTATATAACCCTTTCAAACGGTAAAACATCATTACGTGCTAAAGAAAAAGAAGCTGTAAACCTTATCGTAAGCCAGGTAAATGATTGTGCTTATTGTTCTGCCGCACACACTGCCATTGCTAAAATGAATGGGTTTAATGATGACCAGATCGTTGAGATCCGTGGTGGTTCAGCTTCGTTCGATGCAAAAATTGATGCTTTAGTTAAGGTAGCTAAATCAATTACCGAAAATAAAGGCCATGCCGATCATCAACTGGTTGAAAACTTTTACGCTGCCGGTTATACACAAGCTAACCTGATTGATGTTGCCGTAGCTGTTGGCGATAAAACCATTACCAACTACGTATACGCCTTAACAGAGGTACCAGTCGACTGGCCTGCTATCCCTGAACTGGTAAAATAATACTTCTGATTTATAATTATAGTTTACACCCTTATGCCCGCCCTGCACTGCAGGGCGGGCATAAGTATTTATCTTAAAATTGTTTACATTATGAACTTTGCACGTTTTGCTTTTACTGATGGTGTTAAAAAGCTGCAGGAAAAATATGGCAGCCGTAGTAGTTATGCCCGTATGGAAAGCCTCATGGCTGATAAAGATGGCATTACCGAACCTGAACAAATGTTTATTGAAAGCCGCGACAGCTTTTATATGGCCAGTATAGGCGAAAACGGCTATCCATATATTCAGCACAGGGGAGGGCCGGCCGGTTTTATTAAAGTGATAGATAACCATACGCTTGGCGTGGTCGATTTCAGGGGAAACAAGCAGTACATTTCGGTTGGTAACGTAATGGAACATCCGCAGGTGTCTTTATTTTTGATGGATTATCCGCATAAAACAAGGCTCAAGATCTACGCTGACGCCCGCATTGTTGAGCTTGCCGACAATCCTGAACTATTTGACCTTATTGATCCCGCTGAGTACAAACATACGCCCGAAAGAATGCTCATCTTCGATGTAAAAGCGTTCGACTGGAATTGCCCGCAGCATATTACGCCGCGCTACACCGTTGATGAAATTAAGGAAGCCTTCGCCCCGCAAAATGAGTACGTACTTAAACTCGAGTACGAAATAGCAAAACTTAAAAAGCAACTGGAAGAAAAATAAGCTGCTTTGATAAATAGGCCGCAATAGTTTACCTTTAGTGCTGCCAACAGCCAGAGGTAAACCGATGAACAATAACCAGCAAATAATCCCTATGCTTGCCTATGAAGATGGCATCGCGGCTATGAACTGGTTATGCGATGTTTTTGGTTTTACTGAAAATATGCGGATGACGGATGCGGCTGATCGCCTTGCTCATGGGGAGCTCAAAATGGGCGAAAGCCTGGTTATGCTAGCCGAACCCTCGCCTCACTATCAGGGGCCATTACATCACGCTCAAAATTGTAATATCGCCGCAAAATGGAGCAGTGTTCCATATATTATTAACGGGGTTTTGGTGTACGTCGATGATGTTGAACAGCATTACAGAACTGCTAAAAGTAAAGGTGCAAGGATATTAAGTGAATTGGAATATGGTTTCCCCGGCACCCGCTATCGTGCTGCCGACCTGGAGGGGCAGCGCTGGATGTTTATGCAAATTGAAAGAGATTAAACCTCCTTATGACTACGCTGCTCCATTTATTGTTTGTTGTAATTAAATCATCCATTCTTGGGTTGTTTTATACCCCGGTAATCTGGTTTTTATGGATGCTGTTTTTAAAAGCACAGAAAAAGTATACCAACTTTAAATGGCTCAGTGTATTTGCAGTTTATAAAATTGTCGGTATATCATTAATGGTGTTTTCCTTTACCTATTATGGCGATCATGGTCTTGGTGATGAATCCCGGATCCCTTTGGGGCATGGAGAAGCTATGGAGGAGAGCGACCAGTTTGCTTATTTTGTGCCTAAAGGGAAAAGTAAACAAATCCTTGTGGATACCTATCTTTTAAAAGGCGATAATCTTTGCATGTCGGTTGATTCGGGATATAAAGTTTATAATTTAAGAACTAAAGGTGTTGTTAATTTCAGTGATGAGCCAATGTATAATGCTTTTGCTGTTTCGTACGGTTTACCACTATCGCGGCAACTAAAAGATTTTAGATCGCAGTATGATGAATACTGGAGCGGGTGGCGGTTTTGGCTGCTGCCATAGAACTCAATCAGTTATTTTATGGCAGAAATTCACGCATTAAAAGATTGGGCTTTAGATAAAAAGGTTTCCAATAATAAACGCTTTGCCGTAGTCAAGATAGTTCTCCAATACCCGGAGGAGGATCTGTATATCGACCTTAAGCCTAAGGAACGTATTAAGGCAATAAACAAAAGCTTCAGGGATAATTGTAAAAAACTTATCGCTCTTGATCTGTTTGAAAGTTTTGAAATTTCAGATCATAAAAAAAGGCCACAAGCTGTTATTGCGAAGCTAAAATATAGCCGGCTCAAAGATATTGCCGCACTTAACTATATTGCGGGCATCTGGATCCAATCGATAGATTTTGCAGAGCCCTTAGGTAAAGAAAAGGTATTAGTCGACAGGTATTTTTGTGTAAAAATGACTGTTGTTGTTGAGGAAGAGGGAGTTTTATCTAAGAAGCAGCAAATTGAAAAACGCTTTGTACTTATTAAAGCAAAATCAAGTGAGGATGCTTATGAACAACTGGAAAAGCGGGAACATGAATACACGCGGTCTTATTTAAATCCATACGGACGGTTTGTGAGGTGGCGTATTGATAGTTATGAGGATTGTTATGAAACTGATATTGAGTCACCTGCTGACCTTGATAATCCCGCTGGTGTCGAGGTGTATTCCAAACTCTCAACAAGAAAAAACACAGACCGAAGAGCCTGGGATGGTAAATTTTAATCAAAACTTTCGCTTATTTTATATCGTACACGGATATAATAGATATTTTTGTACGTTGTAGGCAAATGGTGTATTAATAGTGTCCATGTACTTACAACAGGTTTAATACTGTAATATTTACAGTTGTAGTTAATAACTTTATTTTTAATTTTATAAAATTCAGAACACTAAGGTGTTGCCTGTTATAAACCAAACTATAATAATTGTTGATGGAACTTACGAATAAAGGGGTAAAGGGCAGCCAGTTAAAAAATATGATCATTAAAAGGCTTTATTTTAATAAGGCCATGTCGTGTGCAGGATTAAGTGAGTTATTTGATAAAAGTATCCCGTCTATAGCCAAAGCTATAAACGAGTTAATGCACGAGGGTTTTGTGGTTGAACAGGGGTATGCCCCTTCGAGCGGCGGCCGTCGCCCGTTAATGTATTCGGTAAAGTCAAGCGCTATGCATATTTTAGCTATCGCGCTCGATCAGCTCACCGCCCGTATCCAGATGTTTGATCTGCTGAATAATCCGGTTGCCGATATGCTTACCTTTGAGCTTAAACTACTCAATAACCCCGAGGCATTGCCGACGCTGGTTGAGCAGATTAATAACTACATAGCAAACAGTGGGGTCCCTAAAGATAAGATTGCCGGAATAGGCATCGGTATGCCCGGCTTCATCAATATTACCGAAGGTATCAATTACACTTACCTTGACGCCGGCGGACAAAGCTTAACTGCTTACCTTACTTCCAAAACAGGCATCGCCACTTATATCGATAATGACTCGAGCCTTATAGCACTTGCCGAACAAAAATTCGGTATAGCCAAATCTCAGCAGGAAGTTATGGTAATAAACCTGGGCTGGGGTATTGGCCTGGGGATGATCGTAAATGGAAAACTGTTCCGCGGTCACAACGGTTTTGCAGGCGAGCTAAGCCATATCCCGCTATCGGAAGATGGTTCCCTTTGCGAATGTGGTAAACGTGGCTGCCTGGAAGCCGAAGCATCATTATTGGTAGTTGCTCAAAAAGCCATAGCAGGTATCAAAAAAGGCCGTGTAACCAGCTTAAAATATAATGAGGAAGATCACTCCAAACTAATGGGTGATGCCTTGATAGAAGCCGCCAATAATGGCGATCAGTTTGCGATTGAACTATTATCGGATGCGGGTTATAAAATAGGGAAGGCCCTGGCCATTCTTATCCATATTATGAACCCCGCCATCATTGTATTAAGTGGTCGCGGGGCTAAAGTTGCCAAGATACTGATGGCCCCGATACAACAAGCCCTTCACAAGTACTGTATCCCGCGCCTGGCAGGCGGTACCGAACTATTAGTATCTGAACTTGGATTTGATGCTGAGTTAATTGGTGCGGCTGTGTTGGTAATGGAAAACTTTGACAGAGTGGTGAAAAATAAAGCAGCTAAAGCAACTAAGCACGCCGCGGCATAAAGAATGGTCTGAATCAGAATTTACAGAATTTTTAAATTAGCAGAATTAATTTCTTTGCCCTGGTATGCAAGCTTCAATTCTGTAACTTCTTAAGTTCTGTAAATTATGCTCAGGCAAACACCCTTCCCGAGTAATCCATCGCTTCTTTAAATTTATCCATATTAAGCCCTGTGGGCTCATTTTGTATTTTAAGATAACCTATCAGGTTTTCGGTGGCAATGTTGCCTGTGAGATCGTCTTTGGCCATTGGGCAGCCTCCGTAGCCTTTTATTGCAGTATCGAAACGCTTGCAACCGCTTTGGTAGGCTGCGGCTATTTTTGGCTGCCATGTATCAGGAGTGGAATGCAGGTGAATGCCAAACTCGGTATTGGTGAATAAACGGCAAAGGTTGGGGTAAATGCCACTGATCTGTTCTGCATCCGCAATACCTACGGTATCCGCAAGAGCGATGTTTTTTATTCCTTCTGCTGTCATTTTTTCTGCCCAGTGTTCAATGATGCCGGTATTCCATTCATCACCGTAAGGGTTTCCAAAACCCATGGAAAGATAAACTAACAATTGCTTGCCGTTTTTATGGCTCAATTCATTTATCCGCTGTACGGTTTCAAAAGCCTGCTCAATGGTTGAGTTTGTATTTCTAAGCTGAAATGTTTCGGATATGGAAAATGGATAACCAAGGTAAGTGATCTCTTCATGTTTAGCCGCGTCTTCTGCCCCGCGATAGTTGGCTATAATAGCCAATAGCTTTGAGCGAGTATTACTCAGATCGAGTTTTTTTAATACCTCCGCCGTGTCCTGTAACTGGGGGATAGCCTTGGGTGATACAAAGCTGCCAAAATCTATCGTATCAAAACCCACCTGTAAAAGCAGGTTAATGTATTCCGCCTTTATATCGGTAGGAATAAAATCATGAATGCCCTGCATGGCATCGCGGGGACATTCGGTTATTTTGATGCTCATTTTTGGAAATCTTAGGTTTTAAGTCTTAAGTCAAAAGTCATCAATTTAGTTTACAAAACGCTAAACTTCCAACTTAAAACTTTTGACTTAAGCCTTAGAACCCGAGACTTTAGACTCCGGACTTAAGCTAATCAACCGTATTAGGCAAATGCTGATCCTCAGTTAAGCCTTCGCGCTCAAATTTGCGGATAATAAGCCTTGTACCGCCATTATAGGTTACATAGCTCGATACCCAGTTAATGAATACAATCACCTTATTACGGCCGCCTAAAAGCGATATCAGGTGCACAAACATCCATACAAGCCATGCAAAAAATCCCTGGAATTTTACTTTGCCCAAATCGGCCACCGCCTTATTGCGGCCAATAGTTGCCAATGAGCCTTTATCGTTATACTTAAACGGTGAGGTTTGTTCGCCGTTAATGATATGAATGATATTTTTAGCCACGTGCTGGCCCATTTGTATGGCTACCTGCGCTACGCCGGGGTGTCCCTTAGGGGTTTCATCGGTGATCATGGCTGCAACGTCGCCAATTGCGAATACGTTGTTAAAGCCGGCAACGCGGCCTATGCTATCCACTTTTATTCTATTTCCACGTTCAATAACCTCTTTATCAAAGCCCTCGGGCACAACACCCATAACCCCGGCACTCCATATCACATTTTTGGTGCGAATGCTTTTACCGCCTTCAAATTTGATTTCCTCGCCGTTGTAGCTTTCCACCTTTACGCCGGTTAGCACTTCAACACCCATATTGGTCAGGAAGGTGCGGGCCGCGTTGGATGCCTGGTCGGAGAAGGGGCCAAGTACTTTCGGTAAAAAATCGACCAGGTACACCTTCATGTCCTCCTTTTTAAGTTCCGGGTAATCTTTTGTTAAAACGTGGTTACGGAGTTCGGCCAGTGAGCCTGCAAGCTCAACACCCGTTGGGCCAGCGCCTACCAGTACAAAAGTAAGGTAGGGATCGCGCTCGGCCTTGCCTACTTTAAGCAGGGCCTCTTCAATGTTCTGCAAAATAGAATACCGGAGGTTCAACGCCTCAGGGATCGACTTCATCGGCATAGCATAATGCTCGATGTCTTTATTCCCAAAAAAGTTGGTCGTTGAGCCTGTTGCTATCACCAGGTAATCATAAGCTAAATTGCCTATAGTGGTTTCGAGTATGTTATTTTCCGCATCCACCCTGGTTACTTCCGCTATCCTGAAGCGGAAATTCTTTTGGCTCGCAAAATTTTTCCTTAATGAGAAAGCTATCGACTCCGACTCGAGGCTACCCATAGCAACCTGGTATAAGAGGGGCTGAAAAGTATGGTAGTTGTGCTTATCCAGCATCAAAACGTCTACAGGTTTGTCCTTTAGTTGTTTTGCTACCTGCAGGCCGCCGAAGCCGCCGCCTACGATCACTACAAGTGGAAATTTTGAATTATTTGATGTGTTCATTTATGCAGGTTGATATTTAAAATCTATTCTTTTACAGGCAATACTGCCCGCATATGAAAGTAGCACAATCACCGTGCCGCCAATGCCGATTTGTATTGAAATACAGTGCAATTATACTTCATTGATTACGATATGCAACACCATCTGTCGGTTGTTTTGTTTTTTTTAATAGCAATAGATGATAACAAAAAAGGCCCCAAATTACTTTGGAGCCTTTTAACAATTTATCCTTTTTCTTATTTAAGGTCTTTCTTTCCAAAGTCAACGATTACTGGTGTTGCCACACAGATCGACGAGTATGTACCGAAAAGAACACCGATCAATAACGCAAATGAGAAGCCTTTGATCACGTCGCCACCAAAGATGAATAATACCAACAATACGAATACCACGGTTAATGCTGTGATAATTGTACGGCTTAATGTACTGTTGATGGCCCTGTTGATAACCTCTTCTGGTTTTTCGTTTTTGTTAGAGTGATCAAGGAATTCACGGATCCTGTCAAATACTACCACGGTGTCGTTAATTGAATAACCAATAACCGTTAATATAGCCGCAATAAACGCCTGGTCAATATCCAGTGAAAACGGAAGGAAGCCATTGAACAATGAGAAAAACGACAATACCAATAAGGCATCGTGAGCAGTCGCGATCATCGCTCCCAAGCTGAACTGCCATTTACGGAAACGGATCAGGATGTAAGCCGAAATCACAAAGATGGCGAACAATACGGTGTAAATAGCTGATGTTTTTAACTCATCGGCAATAGTAGCACTTACTTTTGAACCACCTAAAATGTTGCTGTCGGTAATTTTAGTTTCAGCTTTAGCAGCTAATGTGCTAACAAGGGTTGCCCTTACCTTGGCATCGGCAGCTGTTGAGTTATCATTGAACAGATAGTTGGTAGTGATACTGAATTTATCGGTACCCATGGTTTTAACCTCGGTACTGCGACCTAAAGTGGCGTCGATAGCATCGTGGATCTGCTCGGTAGTAACGTTTTTGTTAGGGAAGCTAACAATATAGTTACGGCCGCCTTCAAAATCCACACCGTAGGTAAAGCCGCGGGTGAAGATAGATATCAAACCTGCTGCAATGAATAAGCCTGAGAAAATGTAGAACTTGCCGCGGTTTTTTACGAACGCGAAGTTTGCATTTTTAAAGGTATGTGAGCTCCAAGGGTTAGAGAATTTGATATCCATGCCTTTGTCAAGCATCCACTCAAATATAACCCTTGAGATCAGCAATGAACAGAACAATGAAGTAGCGATACCAATCATCAATGTAGTTGCAAAGCCCTGAATAGGACCTGAACCAAATACAAACAGGATCAAGCCGGTAAGGAAGGTACTGATCTGTGAATCGAGGATTGAAGGCAAAGCATGTTTGAACCCATCGGCAACAGCAACCCTTAATGATTTGCCAAGGCCAAGCTCTTCACGCACACGTTCATAAACCAGTACGTTGGCATCTACCGCGATACCGAGGGTTAATACGATACCTGCAACACCTGGCACAGTTAATACCGCGCCTAAACTGGTCAGTACACCCATCAGGAAGAAGATATTGATGATTACTGCAACTACCGCTACAGTACCTGCACGGTTATAGTAAGCGATCATGAAGATCAATACCACAACTAAGCCTAAGACACTTGAAGTTATGCCTGCAGAGATAGCCTGCTCGCCTAATGACGGACCTACAATTGACTCAGACACGATGTGAGCAGGAGCCGGCAAACGGCCTGCTTTTAATACGTTGGCTAAGTCGCGCGTATCATCAATGGTAAAGTTACCGGAGATTGATGATACACCGCCCGAAATTTCGTTTTGTACGGTAGGAGCAGAGTATACGTTATCATCTAAAACGATGGCGATAGCTTTTTTGTTGGTGCCTGATGATGCTTCGGCCGTAACGGCACGCCATTTTTGAGCACCTTCTGAGTTCATGATCATCACAACCTCAGGGCTGCCTTTCTGGTCGTTATCAGCACGGGCGTCGTTAATTACGTCGCCAGATAATACCGGGCCATTTTCGGCACCTGTAAGTTTGATAGCGTATAACGCGAAAGTTTTGGTGTTTTTAATAGGTTTTACTTCCCACAAAAATTTGATGTTACGTGGAATAACTGCTAAAACATCTGCACTGTGCAGGTATGAATTTACTTTAGCAGTATCCTGAAGCGGAGCATAACCAACAACAGGGCCCTGGCCTAATTGCTGCTGGCCGTTTGCACCCTGGCCAACGTTTAATGACATTACTGCAAACAACGGGTGTTGTGCAGCTAATTTTGTTTTGCTTAATGAAGCAGCTGAAGTATCGTTTTTAGCGGCATTTTTCTGAACCTTGCTTAACAATGAACCACCTTTAGCTGTATCAGCTTTTCCGGCTGCAAGTTTAGCAGTGGTATCAGCTTTCGCTGATTTACCTGTGTCCGCTTTGGCAGTTTTGCTTTTTGCAGCAAGCAGGTTGTCAATATTGATCAGGTATTGATATGCCTCAGCATTATCAAAAGTTTCGTAAAACTCCAGTTTCGCAGAACCCGAAAGCAATTTACGAACACGCTCTGGTTCTTTAACGCCTGGCAACTCAACTAAAATCCTGTTTGAGCCTTGTTGCAACTGGATGTTTGGTTGGGTTACACCAAACTGGTTGATACGGGTGTTCAAAACAGTAAATGATTGTTTAACCGCAGTTGAAGCCAAATCCTCAAGATAAGTTTTAACCTCACTATTTGAAGCGTTGAACTTCAGGTGGTCCTGGTTATCTTTTGTTGAAAAGATAGCGGCAAGTTTACCATTGGGGTTTAGCTTTTCGTACTCGCTTACAAATAAAGCGATGTAATCTTTTTGGTTGGTTTGAGCATTTGCCTGCAATTTATCGGCGTTAGCCAAAGCCTGGTTAAAAGTAGCATCAGGATTGTTGTTGGCAATTTTCCTAACCAGCTCATCAAGCTGGATCTGCATGGTAACGTTCATGCCACCCTTAAGGTCAAGGCCTAATGCAATTTCCCTTTGCAATACATAAGCGTAATCATGTTTTAATAGCGGATAAACCGGTTGATTGGAAATAGAATCCAAATAAGCTTTTTCTTTCTCAGGATCTCCCTTTGAGTATACTTTGGCATCCTCCCTAACCTTATGGGCCACCCACGTAAATGATAGCTGGTATAAGCACACCACTGCCAGTAGTATGGCGAAAAATTTAATAACCCCTTTGCCTTGCATCGAATTTGTAATATGTAATAAATTAGTTTATAAGCTTTTTTCAATAAGGCAGCAAATCTAATAAAATTTCGTAAGCACAAAATTTTAAATTAAAACAAAATCATGACAAAGAATGTTAGCGACGCTCAAGTGTGATAAACGAATATTTATACTTGTTTTTTTCGTCGGGCTCAAAATCTTCACGATCTTTTTCCTGCCACTCATCAGGATTTAACTCCGGGAAGAATGTATCCCCCTCAAAATCCTGGTCAACAATGGTGAGATATATGCGGTTTGTAAGCGGGATAGCCTGCCGGTAGATCTCGGCCCCGCCAACAATAAAAACTTCATCCTCGGTTTTGCAAAGCTCAATAGCCGCTTCAATGGTTGGCACCACCTCGCAACCATCGATACTGATGGCTTGCCGGGTAATAACAATGTTGCGGCGCCTAGGCAATGGCTTACCAACCGAATTAAAAGTTTTACGTCCCATGATCACGGTATGCCCCGTAGTAACATCTTTAAAATGTTTTAGATCGTTAGGCAAATACCAGAGTAATTTATTGTCTTTACCGATAGCGTGGTTTTTGGCTATGGCTACGATGATGGATAGTATCATTTCTTGCAGGTCATTAAGTCATTGGTCATTGAGTCATTTTTTTTGACTTGCAATTATAGATTGCTATTTCCAATGAGTTTGATGTAGATGTTTAGTTTTATGTGAATTGTTTATAACTCTTTGAGTAATGTTTGATAATCCTCGTCGCTGATCAGGCTTCTTGTGTTTGCTTTCTTTAGCCAACCCTTAGTTTCAATCACTGAGCCTCTGCCAAAATAACAGAATTTTTTATTTTCCTTGTAATGAAATCGTCCAAAGCCCTCAGCAATGTTTGCGCCTATTGAATCGGACAGAACGATTTGCTTGCCCAAAGTATCCTTGGCAAAATATTCCCACTTGGCCACCATAAACCAAACCCTATCAGCAAATGCTTCCGAAAGATTGTATACCTCGAGTTCTTCAATTCTATTACTCATGATAAGATTAGGACAGCTAAAAGCAGGACAATCAAAAAATGACTCAATGACCAAATGACGCGAAGCCAATGACTAAGTTACACCGCCACTTCCGCTTTAATATGCGGCCAGGGATCATAATTCTCCAAAGTGAAATCTTCAAACTTGAATGAGAAGATATCTCTTACCTCCAGATTGATTTTCATGGTTGGCAGGGGGCGAGGATCGCGGCTTAGCTGCAGCCGGGCCTGGTCCATGTGGTTGTTGTACAGGTGTGCATCACCAAAAGTGTGTATAAAGTCACCAAGGTCAAGGTTACAGACTTGTGCCATCATCATGGTGAGCAACGCATAGGAAGCTATGTTGAACGGAACTCCTAAGAATATATCTGCACTTCTCTGATACAACTGGCATGATAACTTTCCTTTAGTCTCGCCTTTTGAAATATCGGGCGGAGCTACGTAAAACTGGAACAAACTATGGCATGGCGGCAAGGCCATCTGGTTAACCTCGGCAACGTTCCAGGCTGACACGATGATACGGCGCGAGTCGGGATTGTTTTTAAGCTGGTTCACCACCTGTTTGATCTGGTCGATATGGCCGCCATCCGGTGTAGGCCATGAGCGCCATTGTTTGCCGTACACGGGGCCAAGGTCGCCATTTTCGTCGGCCCACTCGTCCCATATTTTTACGCCATTTTCTTTCAGGTAGCGGATATTGCTGTCGCCGCTCAAAAACCAGATGAGCTCATGGATGATAGATTTGAGGTGCAGTTTTTTGGTGGTTACCATCGGGAAACCATCCTTGAGATTGAAACGCATCTGGTAGCCAAACACACTTACTGTACCGGTGCCGGTTCTGTCATGCTTTTGCGCTCCGGTTTCCATCACATGCCTCATCAGATCAAGATACTGTTTCATTTTTTTGTATAGTTAGATTAAGGTGATCAATCAGATAGGCATACTTAGGCAAGGCTTTGAAAAAAACAATGACTTAATGACTAAATGACTCGATGACCAAATTTAAAGGGCAAAGAAAAATAATCTACCTTTGGTTTCCTACTGATGTTGGCAAATACATCACGTGTTAATTACTTTGTATGATTTTATTTCCGAATGCAAAAATAAACATCGGCCTTAATATTACCGAACGCCGGCCGGATGGTTATCATAATCTCGAAACCATTTTTTATCCTATCGATATTAAAGACGCCCTTGAAGTGGTGAAAAGCGACAAGCTCAGCTTCACCTCAACCGGCCTGGAAATTCCCGGGTTGATGGAGGATAATCTTTGCGTTAAAGGCTACCATATGCTTAAGCAGGATTATGACCTGCCGCCGGTAAGCATTCACCTGCATAAGCATATCCCCATAGGCGCGGGACTGGGCGGCGGTTCATCTGACGCGGCGTTTTTTATCCGGCTGATGAACGACAAATTTAAGCTCGGTTTATCTGTTGACGAGATGACTGATTACGCCCGTCGCCTTGGTGCCGACTGCGCCTTCTTCATCGAGAACAAGCCCGTGTTCGCCTTTGAGCGCGGAGACGAGATTTGAGAGCATTAAACTTGATCTATCGGCATACAAAATAGTGTTGGTGATGCCTCCTGTTCATGTATCAACAGGGGAGGCTTTCAGAGGCATAAAACCAACTCCGGTAAAAGATTCGCTGTTTGATTTGATCAACGAACCAATAGCCGACTGGAAGAAGCTTATCAAAAATGATTTTGAACAAACCGTGTTTAAAAATCATGCGGAAATCAGAGGCATCAAAGCGGCCCTTTATGAGGCAGGGGCCATATACTCAAGCATGAGCGGAACCGGAGCATCTGTGTTCGGTATTTTTGCTGAAACTCCCGATTTGAAATTTTTGGAAGAGGAGAACCAGGTGTTCTATTTGTGATGTCGGATTTCGGATGTTTGATTTCGGATTTGGTAGGATTCGGGAAGCTGTCCCGAAGCAAAATAAAATCGTCATTGCGAGGTACGAAGCAATCCCCGATTGGCAGGTCGTCCCTGTATAGTTTGGGATTGCTTCGTACCTCGCAATGACGTTGTGATATAAAGCAATTCTGCTACCAAACTTACTTATCCTGCTGCATGTAAATGCCGGATGATTTATCGATCATTTTATCAGTCGATAGACCATCCGGCATTTTATTTAAAAGAAATATCCGATTCCAAAATCCTACTTACAAATTCCGAAATCAAACATCCGAAATCCGAAATCAAATGCCCGCGTCTTCACTCACGCCTCGCCCTATCCCTTCCACCCAGTCGTTCTCGCCCCAGCCTTTGGCAATAGCGGTTAGTAAACGGCTGTGTACGGCGTTTGCAATAGGCATGGGCATCTCGCTTGTCTGCGATAATTTAAATGCGAGGCGCGCATCTTTATAACCCAATTTTGATTTGAAGCCTACCGGTTGATATTGCTTGCCGGCAAGGGCCTTGCCGTAGCTCTGGAAAATTGGAGCGTTGAAAAGCGTCGAGCTGAAAAAGTCGGCTACCTGCATTCTGCTTAGTCCGTTTTTTTCGGCAAGGGTGAATGCCTCGGCCATCATTTCCATGGATGCCATGATCATAAAATTGCCTGCTATTTTAACCACATTTGCACCCCCGCCGAGGGGCCAAAATCAATCACTTCCTGGCCAAGTAAATCAAGTATAGGACGGGCATCAGTTTTAGTTTGTTCATCACCCGAAACGCAAATCCAAAGCTTACGTGCAGCGGCTGCTTCGGGCCTTCCGAATACAGGAGAAGCGAGGTAGCGATTTCCTGACTGTTCATGTAACCTGGCCAATTCTTCAGAAGTTCCAGGTGAAATAGTGCTCATGGATATGTGTACAGCATTTGGCTGTAGCGTTTTTAAAATTCCGCCGTCGCCTACAGCCGATTCTCGCAGCACCTCGTCATCTGATACCATGGTGATCAAAAATGGCACATTTGCCGCAGCTTCAGCAGGACTCTGGCATTTTGTTACACTGTCGGTGCCAAGCTCGTCTACCTTTGAAAGTGTGCGGTTGTAAACCTGCAAATGGTACCCTGAGTCAATGAGGTTTTTGGCCATGCTGGCACCCATGTTGCCAAGCCCTATAAATCCAATCTTTGTTTTCATATTTTAGCTGATGTATTCCCTGTCTTCGTCACTTAGTGTATCGGTGCCGTCTTTTTTGTGCATGGCGTCATGATAGCCTTCAATATCGAACTTTTGTTTTTTAGGCCATGCCACGATCAAGCCCAATATAAAACCTGTTACCGCAACTACCAGCATCATCATTAGTTTGGATACCCTGAAAGTGGCGAACAAAAATTTGAAGTAAACCTCGTCGGTATTTTGCATTAGTACGATGGTAAGCAAAACTGCGATGGCTACAATGACTATTGTTTTAATGCTCATGATGGATGTTGGTTTTAGAGTAATACAATATCCGCTTTTTAAATGTTTAATAAAAATTGATCTCATGTAAATCGAGGTCATGGAATTTGATCGCGAAATAGTGCGGAGATGTGTCTGCATTTTTAGGTTCATATTTTATTGGCTGTGTCCACCTCTGGTAGCTCTTCAATTTTAAATCGCCCAGATTTTGCCCGGTTGATAATTGCCCTTTCAAAAATGAGGTGACAATAACCGCAGTGAAATTTTGCCCATATTTTTCAAAGGCTAAAATCAGAACTTTTAATACCCCTGGAATTTGATATTGCGAGGATTTCTTTCGCCCAAAATTTCTTTGCGAGAATCCTGCGAGAGTGAAAAAAATCCGTTCGAAAACTGATTTTGTATACAAGCAGGAGAGGTGCCGCGATTTTTTTATTCCTGAATCATTACTTCACTACACTTTCTGACGTGGGCTTTGTTCGTGCCGAATTGGAAAGTTTTACACTAAATAAGATGTATTAATTATTTGATTTATAAATTTATATGATGATTTTTTTCTTGTTGTTTTTTAAATGCTAATTTCTTTAGTTTTTTGTGATTTTATTTGCATTGCTTTTGTTTGATTATTTGTTTATATAAATTATATAAATATCTGATTTTTAAATTTATATTTTTATAATATAAATAGTTAGTTCAAATTTATTAATTGATGTAAAATGACTTAAATTTAAATTGTATAGTTTGCCGATCCAATTTTTATATTGGAACTTAATACACTAAGTTAAAATTGGATTTTGCCGCTGTTTTGCGCTGAGATGTTAGTTGAGCCCAGAATGCCTTGAAAAATTTAAATCGCTCTGAGGGGCTAAAAATAGCCAAAGCGGACGCTGATATTTCGCTCCTATTTTGGAGTGGAGGATGTGAAAACTAAGGCTGATTGGAGTTGTTGAATCGCTGTTTAATAACAGGCAGAAGTACGGCCGTTACAAGTATCTGTATGAGGCAAGCAAATGAGGAAGCTAAGAATTAGGACATGCTTTTATGCCGTGAAATTTGCTTTCGGGCTACGGGATATAAAAAAATTGTAGACAAAATAAGGATGGCCCCGCCCCAAAATCCAAGCGTCATTTTATTAAGATCACCAAAAAAATAAACGACAGGATGATACCATACACCGGCTCAAGGTTGGTGACGAGCGCTACCCGAAAGGCGGAAAGCTCACGCATTACAGATACCCCGGCCACGTAAGCAAGCGATGTGCATACGGTGCCAAGCAGCACCAGGTAACCGATATCTGCAGGCTTTAACAGCATGGCACGGGTGTAGCCGGAGGTTATAAACAGGTATATCGAGATCCATACAAAGGCCCCTGACAGCTCATAAAATGCAATGACTGGTGCCTGTACTTTTTGCACCTGGCGCGAATTAATGATAGAGAAAAGGCTGGCGCAAACAGCGCTGGCAAGCCCTGTTATGATACCCTTAGTGTATCTGCTTTCGAATTTGAAAATCAAAACAATGCCAGTGATAATTAAAATGCCGGCCAATATTTCAAGTTTCGAAATACTTTTTTTGTTGATCAACGGTTCAAAAATTGCCGTGAAAAGTGTGATGGATGAGAGGCAAACCAGGGTGACGGCGACTGTGGAAAGTTTGATGGCAGCGAAAAAAGGATCCAATGCCCGCCCACAATCGCGCCAGTGAGTACCAATTTTACAAGGGTTTTTCTGTCAACCTTAAAATCAGTTTTGTTGAATTTGAAATACAAAAATAACGATGAAAAGGCAATAAGTACCCTAAACCACACCAATTGTACGGCCGAAATGGTGATCAGGGCGCCTAAAATTCCGGTAAATCCCCACACAAAAACAGTAAAATGGAGTATTATAAGGTTCTTATTTAGGGTCGAGGGTGTATTTTGCGCCATTATTTAGGTGCTTTTAAAAGTAGGTAATAGCCCAAAATGCCAAAAACGATGTTAGGAATGAATACAGCTGCCAAAGGTGACATACCCCCTTTTACTGAAAATACAAGGGCAAATCGTTCTAATATAATATAAGCGAAGCATAATAGAATACCTATCCCCAGGGGTAATCCAACACCTCCGCGTACCTTTCTTGACGATATGGAAACACCGATTAAAGTAAGAACAAAGGCTGATAAAGGGTATACAAAACGGTGATATTTTTCAAAATAAATGGCCTTTAAATATTCCGGGCGGCGCAGTTTTTCCTTGTCAATATTCTTGTTCAGGTCGCTTAAAGACATGGCCTGGTATACGTTATCATATACAATAAAATCGCTCGGGTGCATATCCAAAACAGTGTCTTTTGGTGTGTTGCTTGTAATGAATTGTTCTTTCATTCCGTTTACATATTTTACACTGTATTGCTTAAGCGACCAGATCCGTTTTAAAGAATCGTATTGAATTTGTTCGGCAATCAGTTTTTCACGCAACGTATCACCATTAAATTTCTCCATTATAAAATTGTAACCTAAATGAGTTGTGGGATCGTAATTGGCAAGGTAAACAAAAGTATGTTTGTCAATTTGCATGTGTACCTCCACCTTAGTCGGGTCATTGTCCATCATGCCATTGGCATTTTCAAAGTCGATTTTCAGCCGATTTGTGAAAGGAATAAGGTATACATTTGCAAAAAAAGACACCACAAATATGATTGATGAAGCGATTACATAAGGTCTTAAAAATCGATTGAAACTTGCCCGGCCGCTCAATATCGGAACAATTTCTGTTTGGTTTGCCATCTTGGCTGTAAAGAAAATTACCGCCAAAAAGTTGATCAGCGGCGATAACATATTCAAATAAAACGGAATAAAACCCGCGTAATATCTAAAGACGATATCGTGCAAACTGGCGTGTTTATTCAGAAAGTTATCCAGCTTTTCTGATACGTCAAACACTACAGATATCACCATGAAAATACCCATAGTAAATATAAAAGTGCCGAGGTATTTGCCAATAATAAACCTGTCGATGATCTTTAAATATCTATGAAAAAAGTTTTCATCTGTCGGTTGTTTGATTGTTAATTTCCATGTTTTTCCTGGAGATTTCTTTTGATTTTATGAGTTATTATAAACGCTGTCCAAGGCGCTTTACCATCATGCTTTTCCAGTCGTAAAACTCACCCGCAATGATTTTTTTCGCGCCTCTTTAACCAGCCATAGATAAAAATGGAGGTTGTGCAAGGTGGCAATTTGAGCGCCTAACATCTCGCCAGAGTGGATCAAATGACGTAAATAAGCTTTACTGTAATCCCTGTCGGCAAACAGATCGCTGTCATCCTCAATGGCCGAAAAGTCGTTTTTCCATTTCTCATTTTTGATGTTGATGATGCCGTTTTTGGTGAAAAGCATGCCATTGCGCGCGTTCCTGGTTGGCATAACGCAATCAAACATGTCAATACCCAGAGCTATGTTTTCCAAAATGTTTACAGGCGTGCCTACCCCCATTAAGTAACGCGGTTTTTGCTGCGGTAATATATTGCATACAATTTCGGTCATGGCATACATTTCCTCGGCCGGTTCACCGACCGAAAGGCCGCCTATGGCATTACCTTCACGCTCATATGAGGCTATTACTTCGGCAGATCGTACGCGCAAATCTTTATATACCGAACCTTGTACAATTGGGAAAAGTGTTTGACTGTAGCCATATTTTGGCCCGGTGCTGTCAAATCTGTCGCAGCAAC
Source organism: Mucilaginibacter sp. P19 (assembly GCF_050632265.1). NCBI lineage: Bacteria > Pseudomonadati > Bacteroidota > Sphingobacteriia > Sphingobacteriales > Sphingobacteriaceae > Mucilaginibacter > Mucilaginibacter sp. P19. The sequence goes on along the minus strand of NZ_CP192586.1, from coordinate 4,184,580 downwards.
GTTTCAGCCAGCGGTGGGTCATTTCTATCGATCGTTTTGCGTAGTTGTAATCGCAGGGATAGGGGGTACACTCATCAAACGCCATGATAATATCGGCGCCGATTATGCGCTGAATGTCCATTACATTTTCTGGAGTAAACAAATGTTTTGATCCGTCAATATGCGAGCGGAACGTAACCCCTTCCTCTTTTATTTTGCGTACTTCGGTTAATGAATATACCTGGTAGCCGCCGCTATCGGTTAAGATGGGACCGTCCCATCCATTAAATTTATGTAGTCCTCCGGCGCTTTCAAGTGTATTTAAACCAGGACGCAGATATAGGTGATAAGTGTTACCCAATATAATTTGCGCCGAAATATCCTGTTTAAGCTCGTGCTGGTGCACCGCCTTTACAGTGCCGGCAGTGCCTACGGGCATAAAAATAGGGGTTTGTATGGTACCGTGGTCGGTAGTGATCTCGCCGGCGCGGGCCTTTGAAAGCGGGTCTTGTGCTGTTAAGTTAAATTTCATTTTAGGGTTGCAAAATTAGCAAAAAAACCCTCATGCCCGTCCTTTCCAAAACGGCGGCAGGATAAAAGCTATTTATAAACGTGCTGAATATTAAAACCATGTTAATTAAAGTAATTTTATTTTAAGGGAGATTAAATAAGAGTACATTAAACTTCAAATTAACGCTGATAGTGAGCCTTAATTTCATTGATTTTTAACAAATTTGCCTCATTATTTTTTTTGTTTGGAAACGTACTTACACGACGCGCTTTTTATTCTTTTTCAGCTTTGTTTTATAGTTCAGCTATATTACCTGGTAAGCAGGCATACCCGCCTTGCAGGCCATAAACCCGCCGAAGGGCCGCCGCCCAGAGTCTTAATCCCCATTTCTGTTATTATCAGCGCCCGCAACGAAGCCCGTAACTTAGAGGAAAATCTCCCATCGATACTGGAACAAAACTATCCTGATTTTGAGGTGGTTGTTATCAACGATTGCTCTTTTGATACTTCCGACGAGGTGCTTGAAACCATGCAAAAAAATACGCCCACCTTAAAGTTGTTACCATTACCGAGCATGACCGCTTTAAAACCGGTAAAAAGTTTGCCCTTACTTTAGGCATCAAGGCATCAAAAAATGAACACCTTTTATTTACCGATGCTGATTGTAAGCCAGCTTCCGAAAACTGGATAAGCCGTATGGCAGCCAATTTTGCAAGCGGGGTGCAAATAGTTTTGGGATACTCTCCTTATTATAAAAAAGGTGGTTTTATTAATGCTTTTACCCGCTTTGAAACCATAAAAACAGCAACCAGTTACCTGTCGGGCGCGTTAACCGGCGACCCCTATATGGGTATTGGCCGCAACCTTGCCTATACAAAAACGTTATTTTTTAGTGCAAAAGGTTTTGCTTCGCACATGCACGTAATATCAGGCGATGATGACCTGTTTGTTAACCAGCATGCTACTCCTGATAACACAGTGGTTGAACTGAGTCCCGAATCATTTATGTTTACAGAGGCTAAAACCACTTTTAAATCATGGTTTAAACAAAAAAAGCGACACATGGGGGTAGGGAAACTGTATAAAAACCAGCACAGGCGTATGCTTAGTTTTGATGCAGTTAGCGGGTTTATATTCTATATTTTATTGATATTATTCCTTATTTTGAGATATGAGCCGTTACTGGCATTAGGTTTGTACGTTTTTAGGTTGATATTACAAATGGCCATTTATAATCGTATATTTAAAAAACTTAATGGCAAAGACCTTTGGTGGTATCTCCCCTTTTTTGACCTATTATATTATACATATTTAAATGTTTTTGGATTGATCGGTACCTTTTTAAAAACTACTCAATGGAAATAAACGCCAACTTTACCGAGAACGCAAAGAATGATTTTCACCTGGTAGTGAAGGCCAGGCAGGGAGATCAAAAAGCCTATGCCGATTTGATGCACCGTTATAAAGATTCGATTTATTTCATGGTGCTTAAGATGGTAAACAACAAAGAAGATGCAATGGACCTAACGGTTGAAACGTTTGCCAAGGCATTTGAAAAACTTGAAAAATACCAGCCTGATTTTGCTTTTAGCACCTGGCTTTTCAGGGTAGCAACTAACAATTGCATCGATTTTATCCGCAAAAAGAAACTAAGTACCATGTCAATTCACGGCATGATGGACGACGAAGGGGATGAAAAACCGCTGCAAATTAAGGCTGACAGCCTTAACCCCGAAGAAACATCTATCAAAAAACAACAAACTCAGGAGCTAAGATCATTAATTGAAAGCCTCCCGACGCGTTACCGTAACCTGATTACCTTACGCTATTTTGATGAGCTTTCGTACGAAGAAATAGCTCAGCAACTCGACCTCCCTTTAGGGACGGTAAAGGCGCAATTATTTAGGGCAAGGTACCTGCTTGGCAATATTATTAACCGTTTTAACAGGGATGACATCTGAAATAATTCTACAATATTTTCCTGATTTAAGTGCCGAACAGCGTGAGCAATTTGAAAAATTGCCTGCTTTATATGAACACTGGAACAGCCAGATCAACGTAATTTCCCGCAAAGATATTGATCTTTTATTTGAACGTCACGTGCTCCACTCGCTTGGGATTGCCAAAGTAATTGCTTTTTTACCGGGCGAAAATGTGCTTGATGTGGGTACCGGTGGGGGCTTTCCTGGTATCCCACTGGCTATTTTATTCCCCGAAACACAATTTCATTTGGTTGATTCGATAGGCAAAAAAATCAAGGTTGTTACGGAAGTAGCTGTAGCCTTAGGCCTCAGAAATGTGAAAGCATCACACCTGCGGGCCGAACAAATTGCGGATAAATTTGACTTTGTAGTATCACGCGCTGTTACCCAATTAAAGGATTTTTATCCATGGGTAAAAGGTAAATTCAACAAGCAATCGAATAACAAATTACCCAACGGTATCCTGTATTTAAAGGGCGGCGATTTGGAGAAGGAGATCAAAGAATCGGGCTTAAAAGTTACCCAATATCATCTGAAAGATTACTTTAAAGAGGAGTTTTTCGAAACAAAACAGGTGATATACGTGAAGGGATAATCTATTTGTAATCCACCGTTCTGATTATAAATATGCACATAAAGACGCTACTGCGTTAAAGTAAATCACTTTACGCCTTCGCGTCTTTGCGAGAAATCATTTATAAAATGCGGTTTAACTTCTATATCAAATGATCATGATGCTGGTTGTCGGTGCGTGATGCTGCCCAAAAAACAAACCCCAGGAAAAATAACGCACCGCCGGCAAAAACAGGCAGTTTAAATGTCCATCCGCCATTTAAGCCGGTAGTAATAATTGAACTGCCAGAGCTATCTACCGCATTGATGGTATGCTTATAAAAAAATTACCTGCAATAAGCATCACAATGCCTACTATTGCTAAAATGATCCCAAACTTTTTCATATTATGAGGTTTAAAAATGAACAAAATCAGGCTAACGGTAAGGTCCAGGAAGTATAATTGGTACTTATTAAACAAAGCGGTATTTAATGTGTTTGCTTTGTTTTAGATATATTTTAAAAGAAATTGTCCCGATGGGATATATCTAAGTTACAAATTTTTGGATACTAAAAGAAATTATTTAGCTATTTGTAAAACAGGGCGGTTAAAGAGAACAGAGGGGTTTACGCAGAAAATTGCCGGGACGGTTTTAGGCCGGTCGGCAATTAGAAAAGCTTGTTAAAAGCCTTTTTATTTACTTATTGTCAGTCAGGGGGTCATAGCCTAAAACAACAACTTCGCGAAGAGTAGTTGAAAGTTTAGCGGCGGATGTATTTGCCTGAGCATATAGTTTTGCAGGGGTATAAGCGTATTTTTTATCCTGGGCATCTACCAATGATAGAGTTACAGGTATATTATAGTAACCTGATTTTACACTAAGGTTGCCATCAAAATCATTCACTACCCGCTGCACCTCATTGTCAATTTCCTGGTCAACACCTCTGATAATGTTTACATTGTTTATTTTCCCGTTATCGATACTGAAGGTGAGGATCACTCTTCCCGAAATATGGTTTAAGCGTGCCTTTGAAGGATAGCGAACGTGTTTTGCAACATACGAATACAGGTTCTGAAATGGATCGGCAGGTGGCGGTGGCGGCGGAACGCGCTCTGTAACTGCTGGTACAGGACCTGCCGGTGCTGCCGGGGTAACCGGTGTCACCTCTACCACTTTAGGTGCTTTCTTTATCTTTTCCGGATTTGCAGGCGGTGGCGGAGGTGGCAGCTTTACATCAATAACTTTTGGTTTTTTGCTGTTTGCGGGTGGAGCAGGCGGAGGTGGTGGAAGCTTTGGATAAATTAACATTTTAGGAAATGTATAGCCGTATTTAGTTTTCAGTGTAGCCAGCTCTTCCGGGGTAGCTTTGCTTTTATAGTATTCTTTTTGCTCGCCGTTCTTTTCGGTAATAATTACCCTGAAATCGGTTTTTTTATTAACAAGGTAACCGGTTTCTTCGTATTTAAAACCTTTGGAAGTAACATCTGCTTTTTTTATTCGGACTGGGTCTACTTTTACAGTGTCGGCGGGGGCTATATGCGTATTGGCCAGCTTTTTATTAACAATTTCCTGTTGGGGCATCAGATCGAAAAAACCATAAGTTTTACTGAATACCAGGGTTGATGCACAAAGCAGGCCGGCGCATATGGGTACGGCCACGAGGTATTTTAGCCTGGCTAATTTCCCCGAACGTTTTTGGTTTAACATAATTATCCTCTTTTTTAATAAGTTATAATTGAAAAATGAATGCGCCAGGGGCGAGCCGTTTAACCCATAAGCATTGCTTACCAAAAACGACAGAATAGCTAAAGGCATCACTTTCCTGCGCGGCAGTTTGCTCGTCGGCTATATATTCATGGATGGTTTTCAGGCTGATTTGCAATAAATAAACCAGCGGATTAAACCAATTAATGATCTTGATCAGCTCCAGAAAAACAATATCAACTGAGTGTTTTTGACGAATGTGAACCAGCTCGTGCCTGATAATGATATTATTAGCCTGGGTTTTTGTGCCAATAAAAAGGTAGTTAAAGAAGGAAAAGGCGGTGTTTGATCCCTCTATATTGATGAGTTTATACTTACCATCAACCAGGGTTTTGGTGGCCTTTGTTAATTTGACCAATTGATAAAGCCTGATAAATAGTACTGTGGTAAGTACTATTATACCAAGTATATAGGCGTAAACCCAAATATCGTTAAAGGTTAATGTTTGCCGCACGGTAAGTTTTTGCACTGTTGTTTGGTAAGCCGTTTGAGGAATGATAACGATTGTTTTGGTTACAGTTTCAACCGGTTTTAGCCAGCCAATTTGTACAACGGGTAATACAAATGAAACCACACAGCTCAATAACAGGTATATACGGTTTAAGGTATAGTGTGTTTCCTTATTTAAAAACAGGCAGTACCCTGCATAAAATACGCATAGGTACAAGTTTGCTTCAAGCAAATAATATAGCCAGTTCATTGTTGTTTGCTTTTAAGTTTATCAATTAATGATGTTAGTTCGTCCAGTTCTTTTACGCTGATGTTCTTTTCATCCACAATAAAGGATACCAAACTTTGATATGAATTGCTGAAATAGTTTTTCATCATCTTATCAAAAGTGAATTTTTTGTACTCCGCGTCGCTGATGAGCGGGAAGTAAACATGCGAGTTACCATAGGCCTTATGGTCGATAAAGCCTTTGCCTTCCAATACCCTTACCACAGTCGACACCGTGTTGTAAGCGGGTTTAGGCTCAGGCATTTCTTCAATAATATCTTTAACAATAGCTTCTTTCAGTTGCCAAAGGATCTGCATTACCTGCTCTTCGGCTTTGGTTAGTTCTTTGATATGCATAGCAAACTATTTTTATAGTTAGATAAAGGTAGAACTATTTTTATAGTTTGCAAACTATTTTTGTAGTTTTTTAATAGATGTGCAGATTAGGGCTGTGCAGATGTGCAAATTAAATAACGAAAGGTATATGTTTTAGGGGTGAGTATGATATCCAGACTTTATTTATTGCATTGCAAATAACAGGTCCTGCTTGCAAATCGCCCGAATATTCATAATTTGCAAGGCTGTAATCTGCATGTCTAAACCCAATGTCATTACTCCATAAAGTAGCTTTATCTTTTGTTAAAAACCTCGGGCCGGTAGCGGCTAAGTCACTGATCGCGTATCTTGGCAGCGTGGAAGAAGTGTTTAACGCATCGCCCGAAAAGATGACCAGGATCCCGGGAATAGGTGAGAAGCGCGCTGTAAAATGGGATTTTGACGATGCTTTAAGGCAAGCCGAAAGGGAGCTGAAGTTTATAGAAGAGCATAACATCGACGTTGTTTTTTACACCGATACCCGTTATCCTAAACGCTTGAAAAACTGCCACGATTCACCGGTGCTACTTTATGCAAAGGGTAAAATGGATCTTAACCCGCCACACATTATTAGTATAGTGGGCACCCGTAATGCGACCGATTATGGCAGGCAATTATGCCGCCAGTTAGTTGAGGAGTTACAGCAATATAATGTATTAATAGTAAGTGGTTTGGCGCATGGCATTGATGTAGCGGCACATAAAGAATGTGTAAAGCTAAATGTGCCAACCATCGGTGTACTTGGCCATGGGCTCGACAGGCTTTATCCTGCTCAAAATAGGGGTACCGCTGATAAAATGCTCGAAAACGGCGGCTTATTATCCGAATACCCTTCAGGCACTAATCCCGACAGGGAAAACTTTCCGCAACGAAACCGGATAGTTGCCGGTATTGCCGATGCAACCGTGGTAATTGAAGCCAGTATAAAAGGAGGTGCGCTCATCACGGCCGAAATTGCCAACTCCTATAACCGGGATGTTTTTGCTTTTCCGGGCAGATTAGGTGATGAATTTTCTGAAGGATGTAACTTCCTGATTCGCAATAATAAAGCGAGCCTGCTAACCTGCCCTGCTGATCTGGCTTATAGTTTAGGTTGGGAAAAGAATGATGTAAGTAAACCTGTTGAGCAATTTATGCTGCCGTTTGATCTATCGGACGATGAACGGCTGATCATGGATATATTACGGCAAAACAATACGCCCGTTGCTATTGATGATTTAACCCTGCGGGCTAATATGCCTATGAGCCAACTCGCTATGAATTTGCTTACTATGGAGATGCAGGGATATATCAGTTCGCTTCCTGGGAAAATGTATCGTGCAAATTAAGATTTGTAAGGAGTTGGAAAGTCCGAATGTAAAGGAAGTTCGAAAGATGGGAGACTTTTACGCCCTAAATAATGTTTACTTACTGACTTCTCTGACTTTCGGGCTTCTCCGCTACCCCTTCGGTGAATCAAAGTGTACCAGTTTCCCATCCTCTTCGCTGATAGATTGCCATGTATCGTTTTCAAAAGTAATGATAGCTACAGCACACGTAGGCATCTCTTTTAACTGGCTGGTGAGGTAATATAGTATTTGGCTTACGCCAGGGTTATGCCCAACTACGCCTATATAATCATATTCATTGGGCAGGCCATTAATCACTTTAACCCAGGAGTTTTCGCTGGCTTCGTAAATTCTTTTGTCTTCCCCGGGAGCCGGTAATTTAAACTGGTTGGCAAAAATTTCGGCAGTAGTTTTGGTACGAAGTGCCGGACTGGTTATAATAATTTGAGGAATTTGTAATTGTCCTTTTAAAAGGGTGGCCATTAAAACCGCATCCTGCATACCTGATTGTTTTAAAGGCCGGTCAAAATCAACATAACCGCTTTCATGGGTAGCTTTTGCGTGGCGTATTAATAATAACTTTTTCATGATTTTAAACGGCTGACCGATCGGTTTATAATGTTACGGTTTTGTGATTATAACGTGAGACATTTGTAATAAGTTTCCAATAATACTAAATAAATAAGGAGAAGCTGTTGCTTCTCCTTATAATAAAAGACAGGCAAAGCCTGCATCAATTTTTCACCAGGTTAATTAAAACGCGTAACCAACTGAAATACCGAAAACACGGTTTGTAAGTTTGATGCCATCAACGTTGGTGATGTTGGTAAGGCCCCAATCATAATTAGCATTGATCAGGAAACCGGTTTTGAATTTAAAACCAACAATAGCATTTAAACCGCGTCGGTTCTTTTGATTTCGTCCTGGCCACTGCCAAATTTAATGTCTTCAGAATTGCCGCTGTTGTCTTTTGCTTTGCCGGAAACACCCATACCAAGGTAAGGGCCGGCACCAAGGTAAAAGTCACCGACTACCGCAGGCACGTGGTACACAACATTTACCGGAACTTGCAGGTAATAGAGTTTTACTTTGCCGCCAGAGTTTGCTTCGCCATCAAAAGAAACACTTGATGATCCGCCTTTACCGGTAAAGTTTAAGGCTGGTTGTAATGATACGTTGCCAAATTTAAAATCGACAAAAGCGCCTACGTTGAATGTGGTTAAGCTGCCCGAATTACCGGAGCCGCTAACCCCGTCAACTGTAGCGTGTAACGTTGCGAAGTTTACACCTCCTTTAAAACCAACAGTAGGTAATTGTGCAAATGATGCAAAGGATGCCATTAAAAGGCACAGGCTTAGTAATGTTTTTTTCATCGTGTAAGGGATTTAAGTTAATACACAAAAGTATACAAATACACTAACATTAAAAGGTATCTGATGTTTTTTGGTGAAATATTAACAATTGTGGATTTGTAAGTATGACTTAGGCAAGGTCACACCCGCAATTAAAGATTGGAGAAGTCTACAATATCAGCTTCTGGCATATCGTTCATACATTTAAAGTGTCCGAGCGGGCATTTTTCAAGTCCGAATTTGGAGCAGGGACGGCAGGATAGTTCAATACCGGCAATCAGTGTTTCTTTTACTTTATAAGGCCAAACCCCCAGCAAATCGGGTGTGGTGCCACCCCAAACCGAGGCTATAGGCACATTAAACGCTTCTGCAATATGTGTGAGACCTGTATCAAAACCAATTACATTTTTTGCGCGCGATACCAGGAAAACCGATTCATCAAGTGATGTTATTCCGCAGGCATTATAAACTGAAGTACCAACTGCCGCAGCTATTTCATCGCCATTTGCTTTTACATCATTGCCGCCCAATAGCAAAACAGGTAAATTAAGCTGCCTGCAAATGCTAATGATCTTGTAATTAGGCATTCGCTTGGTAAAATGTGTTGCACCTATTACAAAAGCAACATAGCTATGCTGATGTCTAACCGGTAGTAATTTAGTTATATCGTGTTGGGCTTTGATATAATAATCGATAGGCTTATCGTCATTAACCACACCTAAAAACTTAACAGCTTTTAAATACCTGTCAACCAAATGCTCTTTACTTACCAGGTTGCGTTTCAACTTTAAACTTAGCCACTTTAAAAGCGGCTGTTTTTTATAAGTTGATGCTTTAATACCGGCACGTAGCTTGATAATGCTTGTGCGGAGATTGTTATGCAGATCGATGATGTGATCATACTTTTCGGCCTCAATTTCGTTGATGGTATCTGCTAAAGAAGGTTTTAATAATAGCAGCTTATCAACGTAAGGGTTATTATCATAAATATATTTAAAGGCCGGTTTAGTTAAAAAATGGACTTCGGCATTGGCGACCTGCCTTTTGAGGCAACGTACAACAGGCGTGGTATAAATTATATCACCCATTGAACTAAAGCGGATCACCAGTATCTTCATGTTGTTATCAAGTTCAGGAAATCTGGTTCCTGATTTTTTCGATTATAGAAGTGGATGAATATCCTTCAACAAAATTAATGGTTTTAACCTCGCCTCCGTTTGCAATCACTTCTTTGGCGCCTACGATGTTTTCAACCGCATAATCGGCTCCCTTTACCAGTATGTCGGGCAGAAGGGAGCTGATCAAATTAAGAGGGGTATCTTCCTCAAAAACAACGATGGCATCTACAAAAAATAAAGCCGCCAACAGTGCTGCACGGCTGTTTTGATCATTTACCGGCCGGGTTGGGCCTTTGATGCGCCTAACCGAACTATCTGCATTAAGGCCGATCACCAGCTTGTCGCCAAGTTCGGCCGCTTTGGCCAGGTAGGTGAGATGGCCTATGTGCAGCAGGTCAAAAACACCATTGGTGAACACTACCTTTTTGCCTTCAGCTTGCCAGTTTTTGATCTGTGCCTGTAGCGACGGTTGATCTGTTATTTTATCAAGAAGGGTTTTTTCGAAGCCTGTCCTCATTTGTTTTTCCTGTAAACACACATCACATGTGTCTTTGTATATTATCAGAAAGACGCGTGTGATGCGTCTCTACGGTACTGTTTAATCAAAAAGGTCATCAACGGCGGTACACAGGATATGCCCGATAAGGATATGCATTTCCTGGATACGCGCGGTAATGTTTGACGGCACGATAATGTTCAGCTCGCAAAGACCATTCATTTTACCGCCATCCCTGCCCGAAAGGCCTAATGTTTTAGCCTCCAGTTTTTTAGCCGACTCAAATGCCGCTAGGATCCCCGGACTGTTTCCACTGGTCGAAATGCCGATGAACAAGTCGCCCGGTTTGGCAAATGCCTCCAACTGGCGTGAAAATACATGTTCGTAGCCGTAATCATTGGCAATAGATGTAAGCGCCGAAGTATCAACTGTTAATGCAATGCCCGGCAAGGGTTTACGATCTTTTACATAACGCCCGGTAAGCTCTGCTGCAATATGCTGAGCATCAGCAGCACTACCGCCGTTGCCAGCCAGTAATACTTTATTGCCTTTTTTTATGGTTGAGGTAATCATATCACAGGCTATCTCGATATCGCCGCCAAGCGTATCAATTACCCTTTGCAGCGTATCCTGGTGATCTTTAAGTTCGTTTAATATCTTTTGGTTCATTAGTTCACTTGTTCATTAGTTCATTGGTTGGTTAGGGCAAGCACATTTCAAACCCTTCGCCTTTAACCTTTGGCCTTTCACCTCTATCTCACCTTTCGCCTTTTAATATATCTTCAATTATCTCATCTACAGTGGTTGTTGCGCTACCTACACGGCGAATCACTATAGCAGCGGCATGGTTAGCCAATTCGCAGGCATCCTCAATATTCAGACCTCCTGCCATAAAGTATGCCATGGTGGCCAGTACAGTATCGCCGGCACCGGTTACATCAAATACTTCGGTTGCCTTTACCGGTAAACTTTGATAGCCTTCTTCATTCAGTATTACCATACCTTCTTCGGATAAGGTAACTACTATATATTGGGTCCCGGTTTGTTCAAAAATTACCTTGCCGGCCTGTTGCAGGCTTTCTATCGAGTTGATCTTATCGGTTTTAGCAGCTTCAGACAATTCCTTGCGATTAGGCTTAATGATAAAAGCGCCTTTGTATTTTTCGTAATTAAGCCCTTTAGGGTCGATGATCACTTTTTTGCCTTTAGCATTGGCCGCCCTGATAATGCCTTGCGTTAAAAACGGTGAAAAAAGACCTTTGTTATAATCCGATAAAAGTACCATATCTGCGTTGTCAATATAACTGCTTAGCTTACTTATAAGCTCGTTGGCAATAGGCTCCGATACTTCGTCGGTAACTTCACGGTCAACACGTACCAGTTGGTGGCTGCCAACAACAACGCGGGTTTTTACTGTGGTAGGGCGGTTGCTATCTTTAATAATAGAGTCCGTTTCAACGCCTTCGTCGGTCAGGATTTTGATCAGTTCACCCGCAGCCTGGTCGTTTCCAATTACTCCGGCAACAATAACTTTTGCACCTAATGATACCAGGTTTTGAACCACATTCCCGGCACCACCTAATGTAGTGGTTTCGTTTTTTACATTTACAATAGGTACAGGAGCCTCGGGCGAAAGGCGGGTGGCATCTCCCCATATATAATGGTCAACCATCAGGTCGCCAATTACCAGTATTGCCGGTTTGCTGGCTGCTGCCTGTATGGATTGTACTTTATCTTTTAGATTGTTCATTAGCTCATTAGTTCAATAGTTCATTGGTGGCGTATCAGCTAATCTCTGATCCCCAACCTCTAATCTCTAACCTCTTTTAACAGCAAATGCTTTAGTGATTTCTTCTAAAGACATAGCGTTCATGCACATCTCCTTATATAAACCTCCTTTGCGGGCTGCCAGGATGCCGTAATGCATGTCTGTAAAACCTTCAATGCGGTGGGCATCGGGGTTTATGGAAAGCATAACGCCTTTATCCAAAGCATATTGGTGCCAGCGCCAGTCGAGATCGAGCCGCAATGGGTTGGCGTTGATCTCGATAACTACGTTATTGGCCGCGCAAGCATCTATCACCTTTTTATAATTAATAGGGTACCCGCCGCGGCTAAGCAAAAGCCTGCCGGTAGGGTGGCCTAATATGGTAGTGTACGGATTCTCGATAGCGGTAATAAGCCTTGATGTAGCTTTTTCTTCATCCATTTTAAGGATGGAATGTACAGAGGCGACAATAAAGTCAAACTTTTGCAGAATTTCTTCCGGATAATCAAGCGATCCATCGTACAAAATATCCGATTCTATGCCTTTAAAAATATGGAAGCCATCGAGCTTTTTATTAAGGGCATCAATTTCTTCGTGTTGCTGTAGCACACGTTCAATGCTCAGTCCCTTGGCATAAAAGGCGCTTTTACTATGATCGCACATGCCCAGGTATTCCAGTTTTAGGGTATCCCGGCAGTATAAGGCCATTTCTTCAATGGTGTTTACGCCATCGCTCCAGGTGCTGTGGTTATGGAGCGTGCCTTTCAAATCGTGCCAGTTGATCAGCGTTGGCAGCTCGTCTTTTTCAGCTTTTTCAATAAACAGGGTACCTTCACGCAGTTCGGGCTGCATCCAGCTTAAGCCGGCCTTGGTGTAGATCATTTCCTCAGTTTCGGGCTGTTCGACCGGTACATTAATCCTGTCGAAAACGGCCTGTACATGATCGTCAGTACCGGTATTGATGAATAGTTCTTTGTAATAATCAGCTTTATCAACACAAACAATATCAACCAGCAAGCCATTTTGCAATTCGCCCTGGATATGGTTTTTATTTTTGCTTACGTTACAAAGTATAGTTGAATTCACCAGCGCATCGTAAGCAATATCATGGTTAAGGCTACCTACTACGATCACAATTTCGGTGATGATCTCATTCAAACGCCTGAATTCGCCTGCGAAGTGTTTTAGCGCATCAGGGAAAATGGCTTTTACCTCATCCATCAGTTCGTTGGCTTCCTTCTCAACCTGGGCAAAAAGAAACTTACCATTGCTCGCCATTCTGAACTCGATAGCTTTACGGATCTCTTCCTGCGTTTTAAGGCCAAAGCCTTTAGCCTCGATCAGTCGGTTTTCATTGCAGGCATAAAAAAGCTCGCCGGTATTTTCAATGCCCAACTCTTTCCAGATGACAGCTACCTTTTTGGGGCCGATGCCTTTGATACCCATCATTTCAACCACACCGGCAGGGGTTTTATCCAACATATCCTGCAGCTCGGTCATGGTGCCGGTTTCAAGCAACTCAGCAACTTTGCCGGCAATACTTTTGCCAATGCCATCAATCTTTTCCAGTTCATCCAGTTTTTTACCGGCGATAGGGAAGGGAGCTTATCAACCTTAAAAGCTGCATTAGCTACCGATTTGATCTTGAATGGATTAACTTCATGGAGTTCCATGAGTTGCGAAAGTAATCGAAGTGTACGGGCTATGGGTTTATTTTCCATAATTACAATGAGGCGGTAAAAATACAAAAAGCCATTGTAATGACAGCTTAGATGGTGGGTTTGTTTTTGTAAAGAGAGGTTTTAAGGCACGGTGATGCTGCAATAAGTTTGAGGAAGCTTATCGGTTTTACATCTCTGCGAGATTCCAGATTATCTGATAAGTAGTTCTTTGATTGTTTAACTTTAATAAAAAGAAGATCATGCCCAACTACAACGACATCCTTTACGCTGCAGAAACCCACTCAGTTGATGAGATCAAAGCGTATTTTAATAAAGGGGGCAGCCCGAACGAAGTTCATGACGGAATGCCGGTTTTTACCATGATGGTTGAAATGTATGCCCGCGGTCCCAGGTTTAAGGATTGTGTACGGGCTTTTATTGACGCCGGACTTGAGTATCACGACGAGCCGCTACTGGCCGTTTTAGCCCATGATGAGGCAATGTTAAAACAGGCTTTGACGACAGATCCATATGCTGTTAGCAAAACCTATTTTTTATACAATAACACCTATACTCCTTTAACCGGCGGTACATTAATGCATTTTTGTGCCGAATATAACAGCCTTGCCTGTGCCAAAATACTTTTACAACATGGCGCAGATGTAAACGCTAAAGCTGCTTATGATGAGCATGGTTTCGGCGGACATACACCTATTATTCATACGGTTAATCAAAACGGAAATAGTTCTGTTGATATGCTTCATTTTCTGTTACAAAATTGTGCAGACTTGTTGTACAGCGTTAAAGGATTGATATGGGGCAGGGGATACGAATGGGAAACGTTTATTCCGGCAGTAAACCCGATAAGCTATGCTATGATGGGTTCATTGCCTCAATTTCACCGCAGGGAGCAGGCTATTATGGAGGTAGTTAGCCTGCTTATAAAGCATGCTTACGGAATTGATTATGTACCGAAAAATGTGCCGAATGCTTATTTGAAGAGAGGATAGGGATTAACGTGAATGTCTTTTTAAAACCGTTCTTTCTATATTTTCACTGGGCCAAATCTCTATTCGATAGAAATCATCACCTTCATCGCCATAAACGGAAGCGAGGTTTGAAGAATATATTCTAACCCTGTAAGTTCCGGGTGCAGTGTGTAATTCTATCTGCACTGTCCAATCCGGGCAATTAAGTATTTGAATTACCCCGGATTTTATGTCAATGCCAGCTTCAACAATGTGATCGAAACTGGAAAAATCTACAATGTTATTCGCTGATTCCAAAATTTCAAGTTCAGCTTTAATCGGGCCATAACATTCCGTTCCTATGCCTAACACGCCATCTTCAATAGCTAATCTATCTTCGTAAGCTTCGTTTGTCCAAAAACTGGCAGAGTCAGTTTGGCCGGGAGAGTACTCGTCATAAACATAAAACTGACTTTATGAAGTATAGAAATCCAATGGATATTTCATGGTTTAAGTTTTTTCTAAAAATAAAAAAAGCCACCCAAATCGGGCAGCTTTTCACAATCAAAATTAATGTATTAATGAAATATTATTTGATCACCAAATCGTAAGGAAGGCGGGCTTGCGGAGTGCGCATCATTTGGGTGATCCCTTTTATTTGCTGATAAACACGGTAATTTTCGCCAAGCTCGTTTTTCACCATGCGGGTTTGTACTTCGGCGCTTAAGCCGCTGCCCACCTTGTTGAAAAAGCTTTTTTGCTCGGGATAACTTACAATATTATAGGTTTTGATCTTAGCTTTTTTGGCAGCTGAAGTGATAGCATCGTTGATATTCCCCAAACGGTCAACCAGGCCAATTTTTAGGGCTTGCTCACCGGTCCAAACACGGCCCTGCCCAATGCTGTTAATGTAAGCCTGTGTTTTGCCGCGGCCTTCGGCCACTGCTTTGGTAAATCTCGTCATAACCACGGTTTACGCTGTTTTGTAATATCAGGCGTCTCGTCGGGGCTAAGCGGACGGCTAATATCGCCCAAATCTGCATACTTCCCGGTTTTTACACCATCAAAGGTTACACCCAGTTTATCGTTAAACAGTTTTTGCATGTTTGGCAATACGGCGAAAATGCCGATAGAACCGGTAATAGTATTAGGCTGGGCAATGATCGAATCGGCTGCACATGAAATGTAATAACCGCCCGATGCAGCATAATCACCCATAGAAACAATGATCGGCTTTTTTCGTGGATGAGTTTCACCTCGCGCCAGATCACGTCTGATGCCAGTGAGCTGCCGCCCGGCGAATTTACACGCAATACCACAGCTTTAACTTTATCATCTAAACGAGCTTTGCGTAATGCTTTCGAAATAGTTTCGGAACCGATACTGTTGTCGTCGCCATCGCCACCGGTAATATCACCTGATGCATAGACTATAGCAATCCGGTTTTTAGATGATGAATCATCCTCCTTATCGTCCGAATCATCATTTTTGCTTTTGGCGTAATCCCTAAGGTCAACGCTTTTTAAATCGTCTTTTAAATCGGTACCAGTGCGCCTTTTTAAGTCGTTAAGGATCTCATCTTTATATTTTAAGCCATCAACCAGCTTCAATTTATATGCATCTTCAGGAAATTGAATACGCATATTATCGGCATAAGTGAATAACGAATCCCTGTTAAGGCCGCGGCTTTTGCTGATGCCGGTTAAAAAATGATTGTACAGTGAACCAAGATATGAGGTTACCTGTAGTTTATTAGCATCGCTCATCTTGGTAAGGAACAACGGTTCAACAGCGCTTTTAAAGGTACCAACTTTAATGATCTGTGCTTCAATGCCTAATTTGTCCAGTGCACCCTTCAGGAAAGTGGTTTGAGAGCTAAAGCCGTGAAACTCAAAAATACCTTTTGGGTTAATATAAACTTTATCGGCTACTGATGCCAGATAGTAAAAGCCCTGTGTATATACTTCGGCGTAGGCTACAATAAATTTGCCTGATTTTTTAAAGTCGATAAGTGCGTTGCGGATCTCTTCGGTAGTGGCCTGGCCGGCGGTCATATAACTCTCATCAAGGTATATGCCTTTAATATTATCGTCGGTTTTGGCTTTTTTAATATCAGCCAGGATATCATTTAAGCCGATTGATTTATCTTCATTCAAACCCAAAAAATCCAGACCGGCAAGGGGATTGTTTGGTGTTCGCTCGGTGATCTGATTTTTAAGCGACATGTATAAAATAGAGTTTGGGCTAACGTCTACAGTTTTATCACTGCCAGCGGATGCAATAAGGCCGATAACAAGAACCGCTCCTACAACACCTATTATTATACCCGAAATAATTACCCCTACAATAGTGGCCAGAACGAATTTGAAGAATTGTTTCATTAATGTTATAAATCTTTTTAACTATGCAAACTTAGTAATAAGGAGCCGTATAATGCTAAGAGCGGTTTCCATTATATTTGTTACAACATGATTGATGTTTTTTTATTGCTTGGGAGCAACCTTGGCACCCGCGAATTGTTTCTGCAGCAGGTAATTGAATCTGTTTCGGCCCAAATTGCTCCGGTTAAATTGATATCATCGGTTTATGAAACCCAGTCGTGGGGTAAAACCGATGAGCCCGACTATTTAAACCAGGTGCTGATGCTCCAAACTGAGCTTTCGGCGCAGGATGTGTTGGAAAAAATATTGGGTATCGAATTACAAATGGGCCGTAAACGGGAGGTTAAATGGGGATCGCGCATTATTGATATTGATATTTTGTTTTATGGCGATGAAGTGATCCATGATTTTAACCTGGTAGTGCCACATCCCGAATTATATAAACGCAGTTTTACGCTGATCCCCCTGGCCGAGATAGCACCTAACCTTGTTCATCCTGTGTTCAAAAAAATATTTTGCAGCTAAAGCAAGAACTAAAGGATAACTTAATCGTAAAAAAGCATATTTTTGAATAAACACAAAGCTTTTATAATGGCAGATATTTCACCAGAACAGGATCTTGATCTTTCTTTTTTATACGAGATCGCCGACGGTAGTGACGATTTTATTGTTGACTCGATTGGGATGTTCCTTGAGCAATCGCCCGATCTACTTAATACGATCAGCAATGCATTAAATAACCAGGATTGGGCTTTAGCAGCCCAGGCAGCTCATAAATTAAAGCCTAACCTCGGTTTTTTTGGTATGCCCATAAGCCAGGCTACCATACAGGAAGTTGAGCTGGCCTGTAAAGCCGGCGGTCAAAACCCAACCGAAATAGTTGAAAAATTTAACCAGGTAAACAGTATGGTATCTGCAAACCTCATCACTTTAAAGGAAATTAAAGCCGAGAAGGAAGCTAATTTGTAGGTGAAAGGTGAAAGGTGAAAGGTGAAAGGTGAAAGGTGAAAGGTTCGCCGCTTAGATATAAAAAACAAAGGCAAGAGGTTTCCCTTTTGCCTTTTGTATTTTATAAAGTTTTTAGTTGTTTTATAGAGATAAGAAACCTTTGGCCTTTTACCTTTCGCTTTTCACCTAAACTTCAGATATTTTAAAAGTATAGCTTTCCATAATCAGGTTGGCCAGTAGGTTTTTGCAGGCCTGGTCAACTTTGGCGCTGGCAGCTTCGGCATTTTCGGCTTCTATTTCAAGCGTAATGTGTTTGCCAATGCGCACGTTATGAATTTCGGCTAAGCCAAGGTTTTTCATGCTACCGGTTACTGCTTTTCCTTGTGGGTCAAGTATTTCTTTTTTGGCATTACGTCGATTTCAGCCTGGAACTTTGTCATTTGTGAGTTTTGTTTGAATTAGAGATAAGGTGATATAAATAAATATAACCACCGGAACGGCCACAAATTTAAAAAATAGTATGAGTATTGCCGAAAACAAGAGCAGTAAATAACGGAAAATGTTTTTGTTAAAGTCGCGGTTCTTGAATTTAAGCGACATGAGCGGTATTTCGGATACAAGTAGCGTACACATTATTAAAACCAGAACCGTTAGAAAGTAAGGATTTAAAATGTAATGCGCCAAAGCATCGTACTGTTGTACTATTAAAGGCAGCGATGCTATAAGGATGGCGTTTGCTGGTGTTGGCAAGCCGATAAAGCTATCTGATTGCCGCGTGTCGTTATTGAATTTTGCAAGCCTCAATGCCGAAAATACCGGTAAAAGGAATGCAACGAAGTTTAACAGGTGACTTATGCCGTCTAATTGCGGAGCCTGTAAAAATAGTTCGTACATGATCACCGATGGCAATACGCCAAAGCTTACCATATCGGCCAGCGAATCGAGGTCTTTGCCTATAAATGAATAAGAGTTTAAAACCCTTGATGCAAGGCCATCAAAAAAATCAAATATTGAGGAAAGAAAAATGGCATAAGCAGCCACTATGAGGTTACCCTGGAAAGCGAAAACTATACCTATACAACCGCTAAAAAGGTTGGCGCAGGTAATAGCATTTGGAAGGTGTTTTTTGACGCGTCTCTTCATTTCGCCATCGAAATTATCAGGAATTTATTAAGTAATAATGAAGTTACAAATAATATTCTACTTACTTATAACTTCATTATCGCTAAAATATTACGAATTCATCGAAATCAGAAATTCTTCGTTAGTTTTTGTGCCCCTAATTTGAGCTTGTAAAAACTCCATTGATTCCTGCGAATTCATATCAGCAAGGTGGTTGCGGAGAATCCAGATGCGCTGAAGCGTGTCACGGTCAAGCAGTAAGTCGTCGCGGCGGGTACTTGAAGCTGTAATGTCGATAGCCGGGAAAATACGCTTATTCGATAATTTACGATCCAGTTGTAACTCCATGTTACCGGTACCTTTAAATTCTTCAAAAATAACCTCGTCCATTTTTGAGCCGGTTTCGGTAAGCGCTGTAGCAATGATAGTTAATGAACCGCCATCCTCAATGTTGCGGGCGGCACCAAAAAATCGTTTAGGTTTGTGCAAAGCGTTAGCATCAACACCGCCTGATAATATCTTACCTGATGCGGGGGCGACAGTATTATAAGCGCGTGCCAAACGGGTGATAGAGTCAAGAAGGATCACTACGTCATGACCACACTCTACCATACGTTTTGATTTTTCAAGCACAATGTTAGCAATTTTTACGTGACGCTCGGCTGGCTCATCAAAGGTTGATGATACAACTTCGGCACGTACGCTACGGGCCATGTCTGTAACCTCTTCCGGACGTTCGTCTATCAGCAATATAATAAGGTATACTTCGGGGTGGTTTTTGGCGATAGCATTTGCCACATCCTTTAATAACATTGTTTTACCTGTTTTTGGTTGTGCCACGATCAAACCACGCTGACCTTTACCAATAGGCGAAAACAGGTCCATGATGCGGGTTGAATAGTTGTTCGGATCGGTGAAGAGGCTCAGTTTTTCGGAAGGGAACAAAGGTGTTAAGTGATCAAAAGGAACTCGGTCACGCACTTCGGCCGGGATCCGGCCGTTAATGGCCTCAACACGTACCAGCGGGAAGTATTTTTCACCTTCTTTCGGTGGACGGATGCTGCCCCTAACAGTGTCACCTGTTTTAAGGCCGAATAGTTTTATCTGTGATTGTGATACGTAAATATCATCAGGAGAAGTAAGGTAGTTATAATCAGATGAACGAAGGAAGCCATAACCATCAGGCATAATTTCCAAAACACCCTCATTTACAATAACATTATCAAAATCGAGATTGATTGGCGGTTCCTGCGCTTTTTGCTGGTTTTGGTTGTTGCTGTTAACCCTGCGCTCAAATTTTTGCGGGCGGGCTTCCGGAACAACTTCTTCTGTACGGGTAACTGTTTCACCGGCTTGCGGCGCTTCCGTTTCTGTGCTTACAGTAGGAATTTCAGTTTCCGGATCATCCTGTGACGGCTCATCATCCTGCGCATCAAAAAGATTGGTATCATCTAAAGGAACCTCTATACGCGGTTTTGATGAATCTTTGGTTTTTATAACACGGGTTCTTTTTCGGGGCTTTTCAATTGTTTCAGCAGGCGCTTCGCCTGGCGCGGGTGTAGGGGTATAGTTTGATTCAATTAGATCTTGTTGGGCCCTGGCGGCTTCAATAAGCTGTTGTTGTTCAATAATACGGGCAACAAGCTGAGCTTTACGTAGTTCGTCGGCCTCAGCAATACCTAAATTTCTGGCAATTTCGCGCAACTCAGAAACGAGTTTGTCGTTCAATTCAATTTTATCAGACATGATATGAATTATAGTTCAATGGGATTTTTTAATTGTAATTTGTTTTCAAACGGCAAAAATTTCTATGCAAGTGTTAAAGCTTGACCACATGTAAAAACATATGAGGCTATAATTGAAAGAAATTGATCTTGAAACCTTGTTTTAGTAAACATCCAAACCCATGCAAGTATTATGTAAAGTGATAATAAAAAGCGTGGTGATTTAAATTGTTTCTTTAGTGCAAGAAAAATTCAATGGAAAACGATGCAAGTGTAAACAATTATTCTTTAATTTCAAATTAATTAAATAAATATCACTTATATCAGAACACATAAGCCAAATTTTTAGTTTTTTTGACAATTAAAATATTATTCAGCCGCTGATGATGTCCCGCCAGGAGTTAATTGAACAAATCAAAAAAAGAAATCGTTTTTATGTGTTGGGCTTGATCCCGATATTAATAAGATCCCTGAGTTTTTAAAATCGTATCCCGATCCTATACTTGAATTTAACAAACGCATCATTGATGCTACGCAGGATCTCTGTATAGCTTATAAGCCTAATGCCGCTTTTTACGAAGCCTATGGTATAAAAGGATTACAAAGCTTAATTGATACCTATAAATACCTGCCCAAAGATTGTTTAAGCATCATTGACGCTAAACGGGGCGATATCGGCAATACATCAGACAAATACGCCAAAGCATTTTTTGACGAACAATCGGGCGGGATGAGCTTTGATGCTATTACCATTACGCCTTATATGGGTAACGATAGTGTTACACCATACCTGGCTTACGAAGGTAAATGGGTTATTATTTTAGCCCTAACATCATCCGTTGGCAGTAAGGATTTTCAATACCTGCAAACCGGCGATGGTTACTTATATGAAAATGTCATTAAAAAGGCTAACACCTGGGCCGGCGCCGACAGGATCATGTATGTAGTAGGCGCAACCAAAAGCACCGAGTTTACTAACATCCGTGCATATGCGCCCGATAATTTTTTATTAGTACCCGGAGTAGGGGCACAGGGCGGAAGCCTTGAAGAAGTTTGCAAATACGGCATCACTAAAGATTGCGGCCTTATCGTAAACTCGTCGCGTTCTATATTATATGCAAGTAATGGCGAAGATTTTGCCGACGCTGCCCGCGCAGAAGCGCTGAGTTTGCAGCAACAGATGCAGGCGGAGTTGGAAAAGGCGGGCATTTTATAAAGCAAGTCCGGCGTCTACGCTTCAACTTTCTTTAAACTAAAAAGCCCGAAGTCATAACAACTCCGGGCTTTGCATATACCTTTCAGCTTTCGCCTTTATCCTTTTACCTAAAGAAAATACTATTCAAAATATTCCTTCATCCGTTCAAAGAAACTTTTTTCGTTTTTACCGGGGTTGGGTTTAAAGTTAGGAGAACCCTGCAGTTTTTCCAGGATCTCACGTTCCTCGCGGCTTAACGCTTTTGGTGTCCAAATGTTAATATGCACCAGCTGATCGCCACGGTGATATGAATTTACTTCCGGTAAACCCTTACCTTTCAGGCGTAGTATTTTGCCCCCTTGTGTTCCGGGATCAATTTTTATTTTAGCTTTACCGTCAATGGTTGGTACTTCAATAGATGTGCCTAAAGTTGCATCAACAAAGTTTACATGCAGATCATAAATCACGTTATTGCCATCACGTTTTAATGTTTCGTGAGGTACCTCTTCAATCAGGATGATCAGGTCGCCGGGCACACCGCCGCGTGGAGCTGCATTACCTTTACCGCTCATGCTCAACTGCATACCTTCGCTAACACCTGCAGGCACCTGGATGGTGATCAATTCTTCACCGCGAACCACGCCGTCACCATGACAAACGTTACATTTTGACAGTATGGTTGAACCTTCGCCGTTGCAGGTAGGGCAGGTGCTGGTAGTTTGCATCTGACCCAAAATGGTATTGGTTACTCTACGTACCGCTCCTGAACCACCGCAGGTTTTGCAAGTTTGGAACGATGATTTGTCTTTAGCCCCGCTGCCATCGCAGGTTTTACAGATGATCTGTTTATTTACTTTGATCTTCTTTTCGGCGCCGTTGGCAATTTCCTCAAGGGTTAAGCGTACTTTGATACGCAGGTTGCTGCCGCGGGCTACACGCCTGCCGCCGCCACCGCTTTGACGGCCGCCGCCAAAGAAACCTTCAAACGGACTGCCACCACCAAAAATATCGCCAAACTGGCTAAATATGTCGTCCATATTCATACCACCGCCACCATAACCACCACCATTTGGCGATGAAGCGTTGGCTGCGTGACCAAACTGATCATAACGCTGACGTTTTTCGGGGGTGCTTAGTACCTCATAAGCTTCGGCAGCTTCCTTAAACTTTTCTTCCGCTTCCTTATCGCCCTGGTTTTTATCAGGGTGATATTTAATAGCCATTTTACGATATGCTTTTTTTATGTCATCAGCACTTGCGCCTTTCGCAACCCCAAGCACATCGTAATAATCTCTTTTAGCCATAATTTTAAAAATTTCGGATTCCGAAATTCAGATTTCGGATTTATAATTATTTAATATTGTGTAAGATCAGGATAGACTATCACATCCGGATAAATCCGAAATTGAAAGTCTCAAATCCGAAATCAGTTACGCTCCTACAACCACTTTAGCAAAGCGGATCACTTTGTCGTTCAGGGTATAACCTTTTTCCATTTCGTCCATTACCTTGCCTTTAAGGTCATCAGTAGGTGCCGGAATATTGGTGATAGCTTCATGCAGGTCGGCATCAAAGGCATTGCCTATTGATGTCATTTCTTTCAGGCCTTTTTGGCCAAGTATATTTTTTAGCTTGTTTTGGATCAAAGTAACGCCCTCTTTAACCGGGGTCACTTCGGTAGCCTTATCCATGGCGCGTTGCGCGCGTTCAAAGTCGTCAAGTACAGGTAGTAAAGCCACAATTACATCTTTACCTTCAGTTTTGCGGGCTTCCTCGCGTTCTTTAATGGTACGCCTTCTAAAGTTATCAAATTCGGCATATAAACGCAAGTACTTGTCATTAGCCTGTGCCAGCTCGTCTTTCAACTTTTCTTCGGCAGTTGGGGCAGCGGCAGTTCCCTGTTGGGTTTCTGTGGCTGTAGCTTCTGCTACCGGGGCTTGTTCCTGCCCTTCATCATGTAATTGCTCGTTGTTCACTTCGTTTATATTTTCAGTATTATCCGTATTTTCTTTCTTCTTTTTCTTCAACATATCGTTAAATTTCATAGCGAGTAGTGCAATCAAGTATCTTGCCACAACTGTAAAGCAGTCAAGCTGTCAGTAGCATGAAATGATTTTAAGAAAGGGTGACAGACGAGACCGCTGATTTGACACCCTGGTGTTTTGATTACGCCGATTGCGTTGATTTTTATGCGGGACTACACAAATTAATTTTTTGATTACGCCGATTTTGCCTGAACCAGAGATTTTATAATGAAGCAATTAAATTAGTTGTCCAGTAAATTCTAAAAAATCTTTAATTCGAGTTCAGATAAAATCGGCGAAATCAACGTAATCATCGATGGTCAGCGGTCATATCTCCACATCTTCCAGAACCTTACCGTTCTCGCATTTGATAATACGTGATGGAAAAGCACGGATAATGTGATAATCGTGCGTGGCTACCAGTACGGCAGTGCCCGATTGGCTGATTTGTTTGAGCAGGAGTACAATTTCTTCAGATGTTTCGGGGTCGAGGTTGCCTGTAGGTTCATCGGCCAGGATTATTTCCGGGTCATTAAGCAAGGCGCGTGCTATAACCACACGCTGCTGCTCACCGCCTGAAAGTTCGTGAGGCATTTTCTTTAATTTTGACCGCAGGCCAACTTTTTCAAGTACATCAAGAGCTTTATCTGAAATCAGCTTTTTATCGTTCCAACCGGTGGCGCGCATTACAAAGTTGAGATTTTGCTCAATGGTACGATCGGTAAGTAATTGGAAATCCTGGAAAACTATACCCAGTTTACGACGCAGATAGGGAATGTCGCGGCTGGGCAGCTTGCTTAATTCATAACCACAGGCATGACCGGTACCTGCTTTAATCCCCAAATCGCCATAAATTACTTTCAGCAGGCTGCTTTTCCCTGATCCTGTCTGACCTATCAGCCAAACAAAATCACCTTTATCAACATGTAAATTTACGTTTGAAAGTACCAGGTGCGCCTGTTGAAAAATATCAACGTTGTTTAGTTTTATTATAGAATTTCCAATCATTGTTTTATAACTCTAATTTTAAGATCTGCCCAAACGGCAGATCTTTGATAATATTCATGATCTCGTCGGCCTTGTCGCCTAATCCAACCTTATCAAGCGATTTATCCGGTCTGTCAACCCTGAAATAAGCCAACAGCGTAAACTTATCATCACGCAGTTGTACATAATCAGGTATTTTGGCAACACCTTTAACTTTTATGATATACATTTTTTTAAGGTTAAAGCTGAAAGGCAAAAGGTGTAGTTCAAGTACAATAGGGTAGTAACCTTTCGCCTTTTACCTTACTTCCCAAAGGTATTTATTTTATTTAAAGACTTGACAAAAATTCCATCGTATCCACGCCGTCGGCATAATCCCATAGTTTGGGTTGCTGGCTTTGTCCAAAACCTACTACCTGGCTTGTAACCTGCAGCGGTAGTTTGCTTACTATACACTGGATATTTTCGGCATTCTGATCGATGATATTTTCGGCCTCTGCTATGCCATGATAATAGTTAAAAAACAATACTGACAGCGGAGATGTCAGCCTGTCATCTTCTTTAACCATCAAAAAACCATTATCAAAATGTTTATCACCGTTAACCAGGTAAATGGATTTGTTATAATCGTAATTATTGTTGTATTTATGATGATTGATAATGGCTTTATGATCTTCTATCGATTCGAAAAAGAAAGTAAAGTCATACCCCTCCGGTACCAGTATTTTGGATACGTTACGACAGCCAAGGCCGTAATAATCTAAAATATCATGTCCAAGGCTAAATAAGTCTGTAGCGCTTTCCTTGCCGCTTAAAACGGCAATACTGTTACGGTTTTTACGAATGATGTTAGGAACTTTGCCAAAGTAATAATCAAAATAACGCGAGCTGTTGTTGCTGCCTGTGGCTATGATGGCGTCAAAACCTTCCAGCCTGTCAACAAAGTTAAAGCTGCCGGCAAAAGCAGGATCAATAGCTACCAGTTTTTCCAAAACAGCTTTGATGAGTCGTGCATCCTGTGATGAGGCTTTGATAAGCGCCTTGTTGCCGGAAGCAATAACACAAAGCACGTCATGAAATCCTACCAGCGGGATGTTTCCTGCCAGTATAAGCCCTACGTTTTTTGCAGGTTTGCCTGTTTCAAGCACATATTTCGAAAGCCATGTAGTTAGATCTTCCACGTTAAGCATGGCGCCTATGGCTGTAACCGCTTCTGAAACACTTGCCGGTGTAAACCAGGCATTATGATATTGTTCGTTTTCAATGAGTGCGCTTAATGCCGCATCGGGGGCCAGGAGTTGCCTGCCTAACTCCGAAAATGAATTTATTGAGTTTTTTGGATTAATTTTTGACATATATATGTTAAGGGATTAAACCCTTAAAGCCTTTTTTGTTATATTTGTGCGCTTGTAATTTGCAGGCAAAGTTAATTGAGATTATTAGATATTTAGAAATATGGCGATTAAAATCACCGACGAGATGCATAAACTGCGGGGCCTGCGAACCGGAATGCCCTAATAATGCTATTTATGATGCAGGAGCGGCCTGGCGTTTCAGCGATGGGACTGGCCTTAGAGGGATAATTGATTTTGGCGATGGTAATACCCTGAATGCCGAAGAAACACAAGCTGCATTATCTGACGATATTTATTATATAGTACCCGATAAGTGTACCGAATGTGTGGGTTTCCATGATGAACCTCAGTGTGCTGCGGTTTGCCCTGTAGATTGTTGTGTTGATGATGAAGATATCCGTGAAAGCGAAGAAGAGCTGCTTGCCAAAAAAGAGTGGCTGCATATGAACGAATAGGATTTTATTTTAAGGATATTAAAAGGGATATGCAATGCATGTCCCTTTTTAGTTAGCGACGATTCGGCGAGTGATAAATTAAATATTAAGGATTGCCAGAAGATTTCTGTTGGGCTAAATATTTTAAAAATATTTTGTATTATCGTATAGCTTTTACCTCCAAAAGTTACTGATACCAATTATTAAATAATATCATATTAAAATGTTAACCGCGTGTAGATTGAAAACTACGCGCCAGATTTTTGTTTATTTGACATTACAGAACTATGGAGTACGGGATATGTAATCTTGCTGTAATCCCGCTCAGGGCCGAGCCCAGTGAGCGGAGCGAGCAGGTATCGCAATTACTATTTGGCGAAGTGTTTGAAATTACTGAGTGGCAAAACAACTGGGTTAAGATCATTGCCGAGGCGGATGGGTATATCGGGTGGATAGGCCGCTTGCAATTTGCTATGCTTGGTCATATAGCTTATAAAAATATCAGGAACCATCCCTCAAAGCTCACTTACCAGCCGGTTACGCAGGCATGGAAAATGAGCGACAATAGTGTTGTTTATTTGCCGGCGGGCAGCTCGCTTGCTTTTTTAGAAGGGACCTCATGCCGCATTGGTCATGAACGTTTTGAAATAATTGGTAAAATTGGTGAGCCTGAAGATATTGCTGCTACCGCTAAAGCATTTCTGAACTCTCCTTACTTGTGGGGCGGGCGAACGCATTTTGGTATTGATTGCTCGGGCTTTACGCAAATGGTTTACAAACTTAAAGGCCTCAGAATTAAGCGGGATGCAAGCATGCAGGTGAAAGAAGGTACCAAGGTTGATTCGATAAAGGAAGCACGGTTAGGTGATCTGGCTTTTTTTGATAATCCCGAAGGCAGGGTAACTCATGTGGGTATTATACTTAATAATGAGCACATCATTCATGCATCGGGCAAGGTTAAAATTGATACCATTAACGAAGATGGTATATACTCGCGGGAGCAAAAAACATACCCATAACCTGTGCAGTATAAGGCGTTTTTTTAATTAGCTTCATGCCTTATTTATCCAAAAATGGTAAAGGCATACGGAGGGAAGGTAGTTTAATTTGGTAAGATAAGTTTCCTGAAAAAAGAAGGATGTCAACTAAATTTAATCTCCCATGAAATGATCTTTTTATCGTCACTTACCGAAAGGAGCTGGTCGGACGTTCCCCAGGCTAATTTGTTGATAGATAGCACATGGCCTGGATAGCCTTTTTCCCTGCTGATATTTTTGTAGAGTTTAAAATCGTCCGATCCCCAAATCTTGATACTTTTATCCATGCTGGCGGTAGCAAAATAGGGTAGGGTGGGATGGAATGCAATATGGTTCACCGCAAATAAATGGGCCGGAACATTTTTTATTTCATGATAACTGCTGCTATCCCAAATCTTTACCTGTGCATCTCTTGAGCCGGAAGCAATGTAACTCCCATCGGGACTGTAGACAAGCGCAAAAACAGCCATAGTATGGCCGTGAAGAGCTTTAATAATAGTATAATCTTCCAGGTCGTAAATGGCGATGTGATTATCCCGGCAACCGAATGCCACCTGTTTTTGATCCGGCGAAACGGCAATACAACGAACGGTGTCCCTGGATACTGTTATGCTGTGCACCATTTCAAGCGTTTTAAGGTTCCATACAGATACGGTGCCATCTTCCGATGCTATTAATAACTCATCTTTTTTAACTGATGATTTGATATCGAAGATAGCCTTGCGGTGGTGCCTTAAAGGTTTTAGCAATTTTTGCTGAATAAAATCAAACACCAGAACTTCGCCGCTGCGTAAACCCGCAAACATAAGTGGATATCCCTCCGGGCAATGAATAGCATAAATAGATGCATTAACCGGGAACATCACTTTAATAAAAGTGAAATCATTCAGGCCCCACTCAACCAATCCTTTATCATTTCCGCCCGTAAACAATATGCCCGGCTTTTGCGATAACTCAAGCGTGAATATCGGGTTGGCATGGCCTGTGAGCTCGGCTGTTTTTTGAATGGTGATCATTTTAGTTCATAGTTGATGGTTCATAGATCATAGCAAAATTAACATGTTAGGCAATTTTAGCCATGAACCATGATCTATGAACCATGAACAAATATTACTTATGCCTTGATTCTAAATTTTTAGCGATAGTTTCCAGTGTTAAACCTTTTTCGCGAAGCAGAACCAATAGATGGAAAACCAGGTCTGATGATTCATTGATCAGGTCGGTTTCTGTTTCGGCAAGGGCGGCGATAACAGTTTCAACTCCTTCTTCACCAACTTTCTGGGCTATTTTGTTAAGGCCTTTGTTGCGAAGTTTATTTACATATGATCCTTCAACCGGGTTAGTATACCTGTCGGCAATGATATTTTCCAGCTCCAGGATAAAATTTTGATTAAATTCGGTGTTGAAGCAGCTGCGTGAGCCTGTATGACAGGTTGGGCCGTCGGCTTTCACTTTGATCAGCAGCGTATCATTATCGCAATCAATGCTGATGCTTTTTACATGCAGGAAGTTGCTGCTGGTTTCGCCCTTAGTCCATAAACGGTTTTTTGTACGAGAATAAAAAGTAACGATATTTTCCTGAACGGTTTTATCATAAGCTTCCTGGTTCATGTAACCCAGCATCAGTACTTCTAAAGTTTGCTCGTCCTGTATGATTACGGGGACAAGTCCACCGGTTTTTTCAAAATCTATATTCATTCTTTTCTTTTAATTCCCTCCCTGGGGAGGGGTGTATTGGGAATGTGCAATGGCAGGGAGGGGTTTTACATCTGTTGCTGAAACCCCTCTTTACACCCTCCCAAGGGAGGGAATCGCGCAAGGCCGCCGCTTTATCTCAAATCCTAACTTCTATTTTATTACCCTGTAACTTCCGCTTTAAATCGGGTATCAATATCTCACCATAATGAAACACTGAAGCCGCCAGTGCTGCATCCACATTGGTTTTTTCAAATACATCAACAAAGTGTTCAACCTTGCCTGCACCGCCCGAAGCTATCACCGGGATGTGCACGGCATCATTAACAGTTTTCAGTAAACCATTATCAAAGCCGCTTTTGGTGCCGTCATGATCCATAGAAGTGAGCAGGATTTCGCCTGCGCCACGGCTTTCAGCCTCCAGGATCCACTCCAGTGTTTGGCGCTCGGTTGGCAGTCTTCCGCCATTGAGGTGTACTATATTTTTATCACCAATGCTACGGGTATCAACAGCAATCACCACAAACTGTACACCGAAGGCATTAGCAAGTTCATCTATCAGCTTAGGATTACGTACCGCGGCCGAATTGATGGAGATTTTATCGGCTCCGGCATTGAGCAGTGCATCGGCATCCGCAATTTCATTAATACCTCCTCCAATAGTGAAAGGGATATTGATCTGCTTGGCAACAGCTTTTACCAGCTCCACCATAGTTTTACGGCGCTCAACGGTAGCTGTGATATCCAGAAATACCAACTCGTCGGCTCCCTGGTTCGAGTAATTCCAGGCCAGCTCTACCGGGTCGCCGGCATCGCGCAAGTCAACAAAGTTTACACCTTTTACCGTACGACCGTCTTTAACGTCAAGACAGGGGATGATTCGCTTGGCTAACCCCCCGCCCCCTAAAGGGGGTGCCTTTGATTTGCATATTTATTTGCTCCAAAACCTTATTTAAGTTATTGAAAACTTCATTGTTCGACAATCTTAATACCCTCAAACCTTGACCTTCAAGAAAAGTCTGCTTGTCGATATCGTTTTTAATTACGTCAGGAAGGCTATGAATCCTTCCGTCTAATTCAATCACAAGTTTATGTTTGTGACAATAAAAATCAGCAACGTAACTCCCCAGCGGATGTTGTTTCCTGAATTTTATATCTGAAAAGGTAACATTCAACTGACTCCATAAAAATGTTTCGGCCGGTGTCATGTTATACCTGAGTGCCTTGGCGTTAGCAAATATTTCGGGGTTAGCGCCCAGAAATAACTTCTTTTTCATACCCGGCTTTTCAAAAACATTTAAATTATACTTGATAAATAATCCACCTGCTAAGCAGCACCCCCTTCAGGGGGCGGGGGTTATATCGATATCAATGCGTCCAAATTCCAGTGTTTCACGTTTTCAATGGTGATATGGCCCTCGTATATGGCTTTGCCAACTACTACCGACTCAACTTTTAAGCGGTTAAGTTTTTCGATATCGCTCATGGAGCTAACGCCGCCTGAGGCGATCAGTTTAATGAATGGAGAATGATCAAGCAGTTTTTCGTATAGCTCAATACCTGCACCTCCTAATTTACCATCTTTGTTAATATCGGTACAAAGGAAACGGAAGAAACCTAAAGCCAGGCATTTATCAACGTAATCCATCAGTTTGATGGGGGAGCTTTCCATCCAGCCTGAGTATTTGATTACCTCGTCAAGTACGTCGATGGCTACTACCACCTGGTCGGAGCATTTGTCTTTGCCGCAGATCTCTTTGCTCAGATCTGGTAAAAAATCAGGGTTGGTAAGTGCCTGCGTGCCAACAATAACGCGGTGAACGCCTGCATCTATCAGCTCTTTTACCTTATCGATGCTGCGGATACCTCCGCCGTACTGCACTTTCATGTCGGTTTTGCGGATCACATCAAACAGGTACTGCTGATTGCTGAAATCATTTTTTGCGCCATTAAGGTCGATAATGTGGATGAAGTTGGTGCCGTTGCTCTGGTAGCGTTCAATCATTTCTTCAAGGGTAACATCGTATTCGGTCACCTGTTTGTAGTCGCCTTCACGAAGACAGAACAACCTTCTTGTTCAAAATGTCAATGGCAGGAATAATGTACATATCCTTTATATTTTTGAGAAATTAGTTAACAATGTTTCGCCAACCACACCCGACTTTTCGGGGTGAAATTGAACGCCATAAAAATTATCAAGCCAAATTGATGCCGAAAATTCATTTCCGTAATCAGAAGCTAATAAAGTGTATGCTTTATCATACTCAATAAAGTATGAATGTACAAAGTAAAAATGTGAACCTGACGGTATATTTTCAAATAGCGGGTTTTCTTTTTCGGGATAAACCCTGTTCCATCCCGTGTGCGGCACTTTATGATCGGCGCTATCTTTAAACCTTAAAGTTTTAACCGGTATGATATCCAACAGGTTAGAGTCGCCCTCTTCAGAGTAAGAGGTAAGCAATTGCATACCTACACAAATACCGAGGGTGGGCTTTTTTAACGCTTTGATGGAAGGTACAAGCCCGGTAGCTTTAAGCTTATTCATGGCTGCGCCCGCATGTCCGACACCGGGGATGATATAGCGGTCGTACTTGTCAAAATCCTCCTCGCTGTTTATAAAGCCATAGGGGATACCTAAGCGCTCTAAAGCGGCAGTTAGGGAAAATATGTTTCCGGCTCCGTATAGGATGATGCCGATACCCCCCGCCCCCTGAAGGGGGTGCCTCTGCGAGGCTTTTATCGGTTCCCGATGTATTGTTTTGATCTGGTGTTTCCATTTTGATTAGTTACTCCCCCTTTAGGAGGCTGGGGAGTTACAAAAGCCCTTTAGTGCTTGGTAAAACCATCTTATCTACATCACGTTTTACAGCCACTTTTATTGCCTTGGCAAAGGCTTTAAATATAGCTTCAATTTTGTGATGTTCGTTTTGTCCTTCTGCTTTTATATTCAGGTTGCTTTTTGAGGCATCGCTGAATGATTTGAAGAAGTGGTAGAACATTTCGGTAGGCACATCGCCTACTTTTTCGCGTTTAAAATCGGCTTCCCAAACAAGCCAGTTACGGCCGCCGAAATCAATAGCAGCTTGTGCAAGGCAATCGTCCATTGGCAAACAGAAACCGTAACGTTCAATTCCCATTTTGTTGCCCAAAGCAGCGGCAAATACTTCGCCTAAAGCAATGCCGGTATCTTCAATGGTATGATGCTCGTCGATATGCAGATCTCCTTTGGCTGTAATTTCCAGGTCAATACTACCATGACGGGCAATCTGATCCAGCATGTGGTCAAAAAAATGCAAACCGGTTGATATTTTGGCATCGCCCTTACCATCAAGGTTTATTTTGATATAGATATCGGTTTCCTTAGTGGCACGGCGATGTTCAAATACCCGCTGACCAAGTTTCAGAAACTCATAGATCTTTTGCCAGTCGGTAGTTTCAAGGGCGATAACGTCATCAATATGATCTGCTTCGCTAAACTCGTTGCCGCCAAGGTTGCTGTTGTTGTTAAGCCAGATAGCTTTTGCACCCAGGTTTTTTGCCAGCAGCACATCGTTTTTACGATCGCCGATGGTAAACGAATTTTTCAGGTCGTATTTATCCGCATCTAAGTATTGCGTTAACAGTGCAGTGCCCGGCTTACGGGTGGGGGCATTATCACGCGCAAAAGTACGGTCAATGATCTGGTTAGCAAATTTTACGCCTTCACCTTCAAAGGTTTGCAGGATGAAATTGTGGACAGGCCAAAATGTATCTTCAGGATAAACAGAAGTTCCTAAACCGTCCTGGTTGGTAACCATTACCAGTTCAAAATCAAGTTCTTTGGCTATTTTGGGCAGATAGGTTAACGCGCCCGGATAAAACTCCAACTTGGAAAATGAATCAATTTGCTCATCAGCAGGCTCTTTGATCAGGGTGCCGTCGCGGTCGACAAATAATATTTTCTGTAAACTCATTCTTTATAATTAGTGAATTAGCGAATTATTGAGTTAGTGATTTTTTTATTTAAAGTTTTGAAGCGCTTCGAGTAAAATAGTGTTCTCATCTGGTGTGCCTACAGTGATGCGCAGACAGCCCTCGCAAAGCTCAACTTTTGAACGGTTGCGCACTATAATGCCCTGTTTTACCAGGTAGTCGTAAATACCGTTAGCATTGGTGGTTTTTACAAGGATAAAGTTGGCATCTGAAGGGTAAATATCTACCACAAACTCAAAATCTTTCAGTTGTAAAACCAACCTGTCGCGTTGTGTAAGGGTTTCTTTAATCCATTCATTAACCTGACCAACGTTTGCCAGGGCAGCCAATGCCAGCTGTTGTGAGGACTCGTTAACGTTATAAGGCGGCTTTACTTTGTTCATCACCTCAATGATTTCCTCGCTGGCGAAAGCCATACCAACACGTAAACCGGCCAGGCCCCAGGCTTTGGAAAGGGTTTGCATTACCACAAGGTTGGCACATTCGGTCAATTCCTGTATAAATGACTTTTGACGGCTGAAGTTGATGTAAGCCTCATCAACCACTACAATTCCGCTGAAGTTGGCCAGCAGGGTTTGAATATCATCGCGGTTGATAGAATTGCCAGTCGGGTTGTTGGGCGAGCAGATAAAGATGAGCTTGGTGTTTTTGTCGATAGCTTCGGCAATTCCCTCTAAATTTAGCTGATAATCTTCCGTAAGGTTTACTTTGCGGGCCTGGATATCGTTGATATTGGCCGATACCTCGTACATGCCATAAGTAGGCGGCACCAATATCACATTGTCAACACCTGGGTTACAAAAGCTGCGGAACAGGATATCGATAGCTTCATCACTGCCGTTGCCTACAAAAATATTGCGCGGCGGTACGCCTTTAATTTCGGTAATGCGTTTTTTTAAATTGTACTGTAAAGGATCAGGGTAGCGGTTAAACTGCTGATCTAAAGGAGAGCCAAAAGCATTTTCGTTGGCATCCAGGAAAACGCTTGCTTCACCCTGGTATTCATCGCGTGCCGATGAATAGGGTACAAGACGTTTTATATTTTCTCTGAGTATATTATTTATGTCGAACATTTTAATTGTAAGGCTTAAAATCCTTTGTGAATTTTCTTAATTTTTTATTCTCTCCGTCAAAATAGATGGTGTCATTTTTTAAATATGGCGCTGAAAAATAGTTGGCATCATCTGTTTCGATATAATCATCAACCAAATAATAATTCGTGGTTTTCTTGGTAACCGGATCATATTTAGCAGCCGATATACTGTTATTACCTGTTGTATCTATTTTTTTATTTGCCAGAAATAAATGTTGCCGTTTATTACAGATGGTGAAGAAAAATAGTCATTAAAGTCAGTTATAAACGCTGACAGATTTTGTTTTTTACCATTTACGACCATTATATAACTGCCCAAAGACCCACTGATTGATTTTTGAGATTTCTGTGTTTTCGAAGTATCATCTTCTCCCGACCCTGTACCTGTTATTGTTAGATACAAATAGTTATCGTTGCCAATTTTCTCAATTCCGTAATATTTGTCAATAGTATCGGCAAGCTTTCCGTTTCTTGTTACAACGGCATAGCTGCCTCCCATAACAGTTGCATCAAAAATACCTGTGTCAATTACAATGTAGTCTTTATTAAGCTGATAAGGCTTAAACGAGGTAGTGGTATCTCGTTTAACTGTATCAGATATTAATTGTTTATGATTACCGTTGTGACAAGCAGTGAGTGCAAACAAACTCAAAAGGTATGCAAGCTTTTTCATGATCAACTATTGTTTCTGACACTCACAGCATTCCTGTGTGCATGTAAACCCT
Organism: Mucilaginibacter sp. P19; assembly: GCF_050632265.1. Taxonomy (NCBI): domain Bacteria; kingdom Pseudomonadati; phylum Bacteroidota; class Sphingobacteriia; order Sphingobacteriales; family Sphingobacteriaceae; genus Mucilaginibacter; species Mucilaginibacter sp. P19. Next base: position 4,149,312 of record NZ_CP192586.1, on the reverse strand, counting down.
CCAATTCGGCCAAAACTTCAACTGTTGGACCGATGTTTTGGATCCCTTCGCGAGTGATATGCTGAAACGTGATCTTTTTCACAAACGAATCAACTGACACACCCGAATAAGCCCTTGCATAACTGCTGGTTGGCAGGGTATGGTTGGTTCCTGATGCATAGTCACCTGCGCTTTCTGGTGTTAAGTTTCCTAAAAATACTGAACCCGCATTGATGATGTCTCCGGTGATCTGTTCCCAACTGTCGGTTGCCAGGATCAGGTGCTCAGGAGCATATTGATTGCTGAAACTCATTGCTTCGTTCAGGTTATCAGTGATCACCACATATGAATTATCGATGGCCATTTTGGCTATCTCCCCACGGGGCAATACAGGCAGTTGTTTTTCAACTTCGGCAATGGCTTTTTCGGCAACATCAACGGAGGTACAAACCAATACAGCCTGGCTGTCGATGCCATGCTCGGCCTGGGCCAGCAGATCGGCTGCAATGTATGCCGGAATAGCCGTTTCATCTGCAATAACCAATACTTCCGACGGGCCCGCAGGCATATCAATTGCCGTTGTGGTGGTTGACTGGATAATGGTTTTAGCTTTGGTTACAAACTGGTTGCCGGGCCCGAAGATCTTATCTACCTTAGGGATGCTTGCAGTTCCGTAAGCCATTGCCGCCACAGCCTGCGAACCACCTGCCAGGTAGATCTTATCGATCCCCAGCATCAGCGCTACATAAGCTATAAAGGCATTTACCCTACCGTTTTTTGCGGGGGTGAGCAAACTACTATTTCATGGCAACCGGCAATACATGCCGGGATTCCCAGCATCAAAAACGTACTTGGCAATACAGCAGAGCCACCGGGGATATACAAGCCTACTTTTTCAATCGGCCTTAATTCGCGCCAGCAGGTTACGCCGGGCATGGTTTCAACTTTGTCCTCGGTTTTTAGCTGCGTTTGGTGAAACTTGTAAATGTTGTTATACGCTGTTTCCAACGCTGCTTTCTGATCGGCAGATATGGCTTTGGCAATTTCTTCCAGTTCGGCTCTATCGAGGTAAAGCTTGTTCAGCTCCACCTTGTCAAACTTTAAAGCATAATCAAGCAGGGCCTTGTCGCCATGCTGCTGCACGTTGGCAATCACATCTTCAACAATAGTCCTGATCTCATTGGCCGGGTCAACATTACGCTGAACCAGCTTCTGGATATCGGATGCAGTAAGTTCTGAATAATTGTATGTCTTCATTCCAGTTTGCAGTTATCAGTTTGCAGTTTGCAGTTTGCAACAATCAGCAATTTACCATAGTGCAAACTGCCAACAGCCACTGCCAACTACTATAAAATGATCTTCTCAATAGGCATTACTACAATGCCTTGCGCGCCGGCCTGTTTAAGCTGGCTTATACGGTTCCAAAAATCACGTTCGGGAATTACGGTGTGTACTGCTACCCAGCCATCTTCGGCCAATGGTACTACCGACGGGCTTTTTACGCCCGGCAATAAAGCAATAACGGCATCGAGGTTTTTTTCTCAACGTTAAGTACCACGTATTTAGTTTCTTTAGCGCGTAAAACTGATTGAATACGCTGGATCAGTTCCTGCACAAGGTCGCTTTCGGCAATGGCCTTGCTGCCTATCAGTACCGCTTCAGATGACATTACATCGGCAAAAGGTTTCAGTCCGTTGCTTTTAAGGGTACCGCCTGTTGATACCAAATCGCAAATGGCGTCGCTAAGACCTAAGCCTGGTGATATTTCAACCGAACCGGAAATGGTGCGGATATCTGAAGTAATATTTTGTTGTTTTAAAAACTTGCCTAAAATGGCAGGGTAGGTGGTAGCAATTGCTTTGCCGTGTAAATCGGCCAGTGAGTTGATATCGCTGTTGTTGGGCACTGCTATCTTGAGCGAGCATTTACCAAAACCAAGGCGCTGCAGATAGCTTACTTCAACTTCGGTTTCCTGGATCACATTTTCGCCTACGATACCTAAATCGGCAATACCATCCTGCACATATTCAGGGATATCATCATCACGGAGGAAAAGGATCTCTAAAGGGAAATTGGATACCGGAGAGATAAGCGAGCTTTTGTAGTTTTCAAAGTTTAAGCCGCAATTTTTTAATAATTCAACAGATTTTTCGTTGAGCCTACCCGATTTTTGGATAGCTATTTTAAGTGTTTTCAAAAGATTGAATTTAAGAGACTATGATAAAAAAGAATATAAACGGAGGTTGTTATTTCGCGTAGAAACATACATATTAGCTGATCACCACATGGTGGTGATGCAGATGAAGATGATGTAGTGCGATACCGTTCATTTTTTATATAGTAAAACTATAGATTAGCGGTGCAAATATAGACAGATGTTTTTTAAATCAAAATTTAATGTAAAAAAGTATACGGGTGCGTGAAATTTTCAAGAAGTTTTATGTCCGATTGAACGAGCTTTTAGAATTTAATTTTGTTAACCTTTGCCGTTGTTGGTGACAACAGCAACCGCAGATTGCAATGAGAGGGGGTTAACAGGGTTAAGATAAATTTGAATATTCGAAATTAAGTTACTAGCTGTCAATTACTTGATTTAGATAGGGGGTTACGGCAAAAGATTTGTTAAAATATTAAACTTGTGGTCAGCTTGTCATCACTTTTGCCGTTGTTGGTGTTGTCACCTACAACTTTTACGCTATGCATAGCGGCCTTATAGGTTCATAAAAAGATACGGGAACAAGTTGTTGGTGACAACACCAACAATGGCGGGAGCGTGTCATCACCAATAACGGTGGGAATGGAATTCATGGTAATCCTAAAATCCTATAAATCATGGTTCAGACTTATATTCATAAATCGCCCCTTCTTCGCCAAAATCCTTGATCTTTTTAAGGTTTTTAACTTTTTGAATATCCTTCAGGTTGATCAGTTCAGGGTTCTCCAATACATTAAACCAAATAAGATAATAATGTTTCACCTTATAAAACTTATCGATATCCTTAGTAAAGAAACGGTGCGGCACCAGGTATGATGACATGCCCGAGAAAAAGTAAACGGCTTCATGCGCGTCGGTATAGATTTTGACGCCGGGTTTAAACAGGCTGTGGTCTGTACCCCTTAAATAGGCTGCAAATTCCGAATCTATCCAGCTTTCGTCGGTATAGCCGGGGTTACCGTATTCGTCGGCTACCTGGTCGTTGTACCGGGCTTTATCTATCAAAAATTCGCTGGTGATAAAACCCAGCATCAGCATAATCATTACAGCACCGATAATGCGCCGGGTAGTGGTATTGTTTATTTTTTTCAGCAGGAGCAAAGCCCAACTGGTATATCCCCATAAAGCCGAAATGTACAATGGCGATAACAGGCGGTGATTGATCCGTTCATACCTTGAGAAAGTAGATGAGAGCACAATAAAAGCCCCGTAAACCAATGCGAAAGTAATGGCCAAATTTTCAAAGCTATCCAGCTTGCGGCGATAATAATTAAATGCCAGGGCAGCGATAAAGCCCAGGAAAATAATAATAGCTATAGGTGTAGCAGCCCAGTATTGATTGGGAGTGAGACCCATCCAGTCGCACATTACGGTGCCGAAGTAATACAGGTTTTTGCTAAACGGAGTGATAGATGGCTCCCGCGGACCGGTTGTTGTACCTGTCACAAAAGCATTGAATACGAGGTTACTTACCAATAGCGAGATACAAATTAGCCCGTAAACAATGATATGGGTAATCTTCTTTTTAAGGGGCAATACCCTGTCCAATAGCAAAAGTAAACCGCCTGTACCTACAATGGTAACTGCCGCATACCTGGTTATGCAACTTATTGCTGCTATAACGGCTGCCACTATAAGTGCTTTAAGCGTGTGTTTTAAAAGGTATTCGCGGAAAGCAACCAAAAAAAACAGGATCTCAAGAATGAACAAGGTCTCCGACCATAAGTATGAATATACCTGTAACAACGGTGGACTGAGGATAATTGCCGCCAGCATCAGCCATTTATAAATTCTTGAGGCAGGTACAAAGTGTTCCATGATCCAGCCGCTGGTGAAAATGAGTGTGGCGAACATGATGCCATTCAACATTGCGCCAAACTTAACAGGATCTATCTGGGTGATAACTGAAATTATACCAAGATAAATAGGATAGAAAACCGGAAAGTCAACAATAGGTACATGGTTAAACGTTAGCAGGGTACCGTGGTCTTTAAAGCTCCTGGCCGCGCTGGTATACATGATACTATCCGGAGAAACTCCTACACCGCTATACCTGAAAAACAAGCTTAATATAAACCAGCCGATTAAGGCGGCTATTACAGCATCAAGGTTTTTTAAGTAGCGGCTTTTTTGCATAGGATAATATAAATATTTGTAAAAAGCGGGAGAGAAGAAAATGTTTTAGGGAAAGGGCTTTATTTTTATGTCATTGCGAGGAGGAACGACGAGAGCAATCTCGTAGCCAAGCAGATCGGAAATGCATTGGCTACGAGATTGCCGCGCTACGCTCGCAATGACATATGTTTTTGCTTTTACAGTATCAGATCCAGCACCGTACTGATCGGCTGGTCGCTGTCAATCAGGATGCCTTTTACCCCGGCAGCAGTTCCCGCTTCAACATCGCGTTCACGGTCGCCTATAAAGTAAGATTTTGACGGATCAATGTTATATTTAGCTATGCCTTGCAGCAGGAGCCCCGGTTTTGGTTTGCGGCAATCGCAGTCGCCGGTAAAGTTGGGGTGATGCGGGCAGTAAAAAAGTCGGTAAGTTCAACGCCGTGTTCATGATAAACCTGTTTCAGGTGAGCGTGCATTTTTGCCAGTTCCTCTTCGGTATACCAGCCTTTGGCCAAACCACCCTGGTTGGTAGCAACAAGCAGCATATAGCCGCGATCCTGCAGGGTTTTAAGGGCATCAAAGTTATCAAGTACATGGAAATCCTCAAAACGGCGAACGTAATCACCCATTTCCTGGTTTAACACACCATCACGATCTAAAAAAACAGCTTTAATTTTATCAGGCATCTATTTTAATTTTTTGGCGAAGGTACGTTTTTTAGTCCATAGTCGATGGTCTATAGACCATGGTTTATAGTTCATAGATCATGGTTGGTGGTTTAAGGAGCATGGGTAGTTTGCTTCGATTACTTAAATTGAAAACGGAGTTTGCGTTGGTTAATAGCGGATACCGGCTATGTTTCTGACCTGGATTAAACGGATTTTAGGATTTGCTCTTAATTCAGATATCATTAGCGATTGTATATGCAAAGAAACTAATCTCTAACCTCCAGCCACTAATCTCTGATCACAACCATTGATCTCAAAAAATAAAAACAGATATTTACGTAATATCGTTAACCATACTACATCTAAATAAAAATCAGGCCGGTTAAATTGCTGGCTAACAAACTTAAACTAAAAATGGATACATCACTTATTACTACCAGTACAGCCTTAGATGGCTACAGGGTTACCAGGCATTTAGGCGTTGTACGCGGCATTACGGTGCGCAGCCGCAGCGCCTTGGGCAATATTGCCGGCGGTTTTCAATCGCTGTTTGGCGGCAGGCTTTCAATTTATGTTGAACTGTGCGAAAACGCACGCGAAGAGGCTTACCAGCTTTTAATTCAGCACGCGCAGGCTATTGGTGCCAATGCCATTATTAACATGCGTTATGATGCCAACGAAGTAATGCAGGGCGTTACAGAAGTGCTTGCTTACGGTACCGCTGTCGTGGTTGAAAAGGTTTAATAAAAAAGGAAAAACCACCCTGGTATGATTTTAGGGTGGTTTTTCTGTTTTATAGAGTACTGCTTTACTTTATTTAAAATATGAAAGTGGGATGGTTTTCCACATGCCGTGGGCAAGGTGGCCTATCAACAGCTCATATATCAGGTAAACAGGCCAAAATATGTAATGGATAATAAGTAAAATAACACTGTGATTGTAATACCAGCTTATCATTAAACTATATAATCCTAAAACAAGATATAGTATACTGGTTTCGCGCTTTTCCATTTTCTTGACCTTTTATTTTTTAGCTAATTTATAAATTGCGTTTAAATTAACGGCAATTTTTCATGCTGTAAATTATTGTATAATCAGCTGTGCTGTTGGTTTGTTGCTTGCCGGTTTTGGGATCGTACCTGTAAGGCTTTTGGGCAAGCTGGTTACCCCTTAGCTGAAACTCTACGCTCAGCGTATCCGTGCGGCCTTCCTGCCCGTAAGTCCATAAGGCTTTAATAACATTGCCGTTTAAATTGCCCATCAGGCTGCCTTTGCGGGCATCTTTTTCTTTGGGCAGCCAGTCCATATCGCCGGTAACTTTATTGCCGTTAATATGCAGGTTAACTTTTGTAGTATCCTGGCTGGCGGTACCTTCAGTAGTATAAAAGCAATACTCCATATTTACAGCCGGCGCGTCGGGTGCATTAGCCATGGCAGTGTCTTCCTTTTTTATTGCCGTGTCGGCATCATTTGTTGAATGATTGCCCGAGCAAGAGGCAACCGTTATTGTGATAAGGGAAACAAAGCCTAATTGAAATTTCATAACTGTGGTTAATTTTTTTGTTATGACAATTAAAATACTAAAAGGTTCAATCACTCCGGGCTACCGCCACGAAATAGTTACAATGTAACGACTATATACTATTACGGGCCGGCAAGTTTAAGGGGTTGCATAATCCGATTAATTGTGATAGTAAAAAGCCTTGTGCTGTTTAATTAACTGTCACAATGACTATATTTAGCCAGTAAACCAACCCAAAAAACCTCATGAAACGCAGAAACTTTGTTCAAAGCTCGGTACTGGCCGGGGCTTCACTTTTTACCACAGGTGTTTTAAAAGCCTCCGCGCTTACCGGTTGCGCTCAACCTACAGGAGAAGTAGCTGCTGTAGTCGGCGATAAACCTTTTAATCTTAACTATGGTATTCATGACGGCATGTTTAAAAGCCATGCAGGCGATGATTTTATCGACCAGATAAAATTTGCTTACGATAAAGGTTTCCGCGCTATTGAGGATAACGGCATGAGCGGCCGACCGGTTGAGCAGCAAAAAAAGATAGGTGATACGCTGGCGAAGCTGGGCATGGCAATGGGCGTTTTTGTGCAGCCAGGCTTGGGCAACGATAGTAACATGCTGGCAACAGGCAATGCCGACCAGGTTGAAAAGTTCATCGCCTCCTGTAAGCAGGCGGTTGAGGTAGCCAAACGCATAGGCAGCAAACTGGTTACTGTAGTCCCCGGCGATTTTGCGCGGAAACTCCCTATCGGCGTGCAAACAGGCAATGTTATTGAAGCCGTAAAAAAGGGAGCTGCTATACTGGAGCCGCACGGCGTTATTATGGTTTTGGAGCCGCTAAGTGATAATCCAGATCTGTTCCTGCGTACACCCGACCAGGCTTATGCCATCTGTAAGGCTGTGGGAAGTCCGTCATGTAAGATCCTGTATGATATGTATCACGTTCAACGTAACCAGGGTAATATTATCCCGACACTTGATTTGGTTTACGATGAGATAGGCTATTACCAGATAGGAGATAACCCCGGCCGTAAAGAACCGGGAACCGGCGAGGTTAATTATAAAAACATATTCAAACACATTTATAATAAAGGCTATAAAGGCGTAATGGGTATGGAGCATGGCACAGCCGGAACAGGAAAAGAAGGTGAGCTTGCATTAATTAAAGCGTATCGCGAAGCGGACAGTTTTATTTAAAATGCCGCTATTGCAGCCGGTTATTAACATTATTTATGCTTAGTCCCAACTTTAATCCGTTTCCTGTTTTGGTAACTGAGCGCCTTATATTAAGGCGTTTTACCCGTGATGACGCTGCCGATTTGTTTGAAATGAGATCGAACGAAACCGTGATGCAGTACATTCATCGGCCAATCAACAAAACCATTGATGATGCCATTTCGCTGATAGACGTGATAGAAGACCTGCTTGGCAAAAACGATGGTATTACCTGGTGTATCTGCCTGAAAAACAATAATAAATATATTGGGAGCATAGGTTTTTGGCGGATAGAGAAAGACAGTCACCGTGCCGAGATCGGGTACCTTTTAAACCCGGTATACCAGGGGCAGGGGCTCATGCAGGAGGCAATAACCGCCGCTATCGACTATGGTTTTAATGTGATGAAACTGCATTCTATAGGAGCTTATGTAAGTCCGGCGAATTTCGCATCAATTAAATTATTGCTCAAAAACAATTTTGTGCAGGAGGCTTATTTTAAGGAAGATCATTTGTATAACGGTCGTTTTGAGGATACGATGGTTTATTCGTTATTAACACAAACTTAAATCTGTTAACAAATTATTTATCCCAGCTATTTTTAATTAAAAAAAATGATGCATGTTTACGCATAGAAACCAATTATACCTGTGCTGAAAACAATTCAGTTTAAATGGGGTTAACATTAAAAAACAAAAGAAACTTATCATGGCAACAGAAAAAGGAAGTGGCATCACCGCTTATTCAGTGAAAACAAAAACTAAAAATGTACCGATGATCAATCCCGTTATCGACGTAAAATCGGGCAGGTACATTGCAACAGGAACTGACAGTGAAGGTAACAAAATGGCTGCCATCATGGGCAAAGCAACTGCCGAAGAGCATATCAAAAATGGTAATGCTAAAAAAGGCTCTGGCTGGTAAATAAAACTAAACATAAAAATGCCCTGTATTTGTTGAAAATGCAGGGCGCTTTTGTTTAGTAACCATTTGAAACTTTCTATTTATCCGAAGGATTCTTCTTTTTATTCTGCAGCATTTCCACCATTTTAGTTAAGCGGTCCTGGCGGGTTTTTTCCTGTTTGGCTGTAAGGATCCAAAGTACATACTCCTTTTTATGGCTGTAAGCCAGCGATTGAAAGTAGTCAAGCGTTGCCGGATGTTGCTCCAATGTTTCTTTTAAGTAATCAGGGAGGGTTACTATTTTATTATCCACGTCAATATAATCGCCGTACTCATTATTTCGTACAGCCTCATTTCGTCCTTCAGAAACTTTTACAGATTCAACCGGCCGAAAGCGTAATGCAGTCCATACTTCGTTAACAGCAGCTGATGCTACAGGCCGTAAGCCGTACAGAGCCGGGGCGTCCCAACTGCTCATCATTTCCAGATCTGTTTGGATACTTGAACTTTTCTTAGGGTAGATAATCCAGAAAACAGTATCGTCTTTAAGTAAGGGGGTGATTACCTTAAGTTCGGATGTCAGTTCTGTACTGTTGGTCACAAATAGCTGGATACCGTTAAATTCGCCTTCGGTGTTAAATACAAGGCTGGCATTATCCGGCAGGGGAGACAAGCTATCCTGGTAACCTGCGGGCGCATTTTGCAACAACCAGCGTGAATTTGGTTTGATCAGCAGTTTTTTAGCAAGGGCATTCATTGTAAACGTTTTATAATGGATAAAGCTAATGTAAGCAATAAATTAAAATTGAATGACAAGCCCAAACCCTGCTGCATGGTATTTTTAATAGCTTTGCCTTGATGGAACATGTACTTGATAACCCGGCCTGGAACGCCCTTAGCACCGGTAATAAAGCTTTTGCGGGCGGTAATAATATAGTTAAATATTTCCCGAAGAAGGTTTCGCCTTTTGTTGCTATTCCTGAAATATCTGCTGAAAATTTTAACCTGCTTTACGATATAATTCCTTTTGAGAGCCATTTTATCTTTATTGCCCCGCACGATATTGTGATCCCGGAGCAGTGGAAAATAGTACATTACCTGAAATGCCTGCAGATGGTTTTTGAGGGAGAAGTACCTGCTAATTTTGCTGATGAAGATTTGCTACCGCTTACAGCTCAACATGTGCCCCAGATGCTTGAACTTACCCAATTGACCAATCCTGGTCCCTTTATAGAGCGAACTATTGAGTTTGGACATTATCACGGCATATTTGATGGCGATAAGTTGGTTGCTATGGCCGGTCAGCGTTTAAACCCTGCACCTTATGCCGAGATTAGCGCTGTTTGTACACATCCCGATTATCTGGGGCGTGGTTATGCCGGAAAGTTGTTGTTAAATCAAGCTAAACGCATTAAAACTGCTTCTGAAATTCCATTTCTACATGTGAAAAGTGAAAATGAAAGGGCTATTAAAGTGTATGAAAAGCTCGGTTTTGTAACGAGGAAGGAAATGTCGTTTTATGTGCTGAGGAAGTAACCCCCTCTAAATCTCCCCCGAGGGGGAGACTTTAAGAAGCATTTTTAAGCCCTCTCCTTTGGAGAGGGTTTGGGTGAGGTTCTATATCGCCATTTTGGCAAAAAAATCCCAGAGCACTATCCCTGCCGATACTACAATATTAAACGAATGCTTGGTGCCAAACTGGGGGATTTCGATACAGGCGTCAATCGCTTGCATTACTTCGTCGCTTACGCCGTTTACCTCGTTGCCAAAAATCAGGGCATATTTGCCATCTTCGGCAGGTTTAAACTCGTGAAGCATGGTGCTGTTTTCGGCTTGTTCAATGGCTATGATTTGGTAGCCATCGTTACGTAATTGTTCAACAGCCTGCAAAGGAGTTTCGTAATAAGTCCAGTTTACTGATTGGGTTGCGCCAAGGGCTGTTTTTTCAATTTCGCGGTGAGGGGGCTGGGCTGTAATACCACAAAGGCAGATTTGTTCAACTGCAAAACCATCGGAGGTGCGGAAAATAGAGCCGATGTTGTGCATACTCCGCACATTATCCAGCACTACTGCTACCGGCAATTTATCCTGTGCTTTAAATTCATCAACCGTAGCCCGGTTCAGCTCGTCCAATTTTAATTTGCGCATACTCTTTAGTTCATGGTTCATAGACCGTAGTTCATAGCCAATATTTGTTTAATAACAGGCTATGAACCATGAACTATCAACTATGAACCAAATGCAAAAATACAAAAAAGCGGTTAGTTAGCTACTGAAGCCAGTTCGCCTACACCATCGCCAATAAGCGAGCTATAAACTGAAGGTGCATAGCCAATTTTTTGCGTGTAATATTCGGTTACTTCCTTGCTGAATTTGTCGAAAGCATCACCTTTTACCAATGCTATAGCACAACCGCCAAAACCTGCTCCCGTCATACGGGCGCCCGCAACATCAGGGTTGGTTTTGCTGTATTCGGCAACCGCGTCCAGTTCAACACCGCTTACTTCATATAAATCGCGCAGGGAATCATGTGAGGCGTACATCAGCCTGCCAAATTCGGTCAGGTTGTTATCTGCAAGGGCTGTTGCGGCCAGTTTTACACGGTCGTTCTCTTCAATTACGTGTTTTGCGCGTTTCAGCACAACCGGATCGGTTATCAGGTGTTTGTATTGTTCAAAAGTAGCGCTATTGATCTCGCAAAGATATTTAATGTCCAGTTGCTGTTGCAAGGCCATTAGGGCTGCCTGGCATTCTTCTACGCGTTCGTTGTATTTTGATTCGGCCAGTTTGCGGGGTTTATTAGTGTTGATAATGGCAAGTACATAATCGCCAAGATTGCTGTCAACCGCCTGGTAATCCAGGGTATCGCAGTTAAGCATCAGGGCTTTGTTCTTTTCGCCAAAGGCAACTGCAAACTGGTCCATGATACCGCAGTTAACACCTATAAAGTTGTTTTCTACATCTTTTGACAGTTTAACCAGGTCGAGCTTGCTGTAGCCGCTGTTAAACAGGTCGTTAAGTGCATAGGAGGTAACCACCTCGATTGAAGCTGATGATGACAAACCTGAGCCAATTGGGATATCGCCATAAAATAGCATATCCAGGCCTTTTAACGGATGACCATCCTTTATAAAGCGGTCAATAACACCGATAGGAAAGTTAAACCAGTTTTCACCGGTTTTTTCATAACTGATTTGCAGCGGAATATCTTTTTGCTCACTAAAATTTAAACTCCTGAACCGGAAGATGCCATCCTCATTAGGGAGGTTAGTAAATAAGTACCAAAAGTAATAGCACATGGCATAACCAAACCACCGTTATAATCAATATGTTCGCCAATAAGGTTTACACGACCGGGCGAAAAGTACGCGTTGTCTGCTTCTTTGTTAAAGATCTTAATAAATTCCTGGTGCAAATTATTCTTCATTATTCAGGTTGGTTTTTCGGAAAACAAATATTGTAAAAATTGTCAACTTTACAGTTATAAATTTAATTTAATTTTTAATTCATTTTAATGGGATAGTTTTGCAGATATTCGGATCTGATAAAACATGCAGGCGCCAAAGCTGCAGGCATGTATTTAAGTACCAATTAAAATAGATATCCATGAAACAATACCTCGTTACCGCCTATGATTATACCGATGCCGAAGCATTTGAACGTCGGTTAGGTGCCCGCCCTCATCATCTTGATGGTGCCAGGGCTTTAAAAGCCAATGGTAATTTTGTGTTAGGAGGAGCTATGCTGAACGAAGAAGGCAAGATGATAGGCTCAACCATGATAGTACAGTTTGAAACCGATGAAGAGATGGAAGCCTGGAAACAAAATGATCCGTATGTTACTCAAAAAGTATGGGAAAGCGTTGATGTAAAGCCCTTTAAAGTGGCAGACGTTTAAGCCGGTTTGCAGTTATTAGTGTACAGTTTGCAATGACGAAAAGAAGCTCCGCTGTTCGAAGTCAGAGACTTCGGACAGCGAATATCACAGAATGTCAAACAGATTTTCACTGCAAATTCAAAACTGCCCACTGCCTACTGTTCCGACCATCTGCTCATTTGCCAGTATCCCTGAGCATCTTTGGCATAAAAAGCAGTATAACCCTTGCCCTGCATCGTAAAATTAAAATCAAACTGGTTTACCGAACTGTCTTCCGGCAAAAAATTGGCGACTACATTATCAGCTACCGCGGCTATCATAGCACCGAAGTCATCCTGTGCCTGTTCCTTAGCCTGGGTGCTCGCCATAAAATCATTAAAAGTTTCAAACTCGTAAGCTTCGTTGCGGTGTTTCCTTGCTGCATTAAAAGCCGCTTCGGCCCATTGTTGTTTGTAGGCTTCCATGGCGTTGAGCAGGTCTTCGGCTGATATTTCAGGCAGGCCATCCTTGCCTGTAGTGTTATAGTTGTTTAGTATTTCTTCTTTACTTTTCATTCAGGACTAATGTTTCATAATAGCTGCCGGTGTTCATCCTTTTCAATTTGATTCAAAATTAAAAGGATGCCAAATTAATGACATCCTTTTAATTTTAGCTCTTCAAATGTTTTATTTATACTTCAGACAGGCTGTTCAATACATCTATATCATCATCTGACAGCTGAATATCGGCGGTTCTCATATTCTCCTCCAAATGTTTAACACTTGATGTGCCGGGGATAAGCAGGATGTTTGGCGAATGATGCAATAACCAGCTTAATGCCACCTGGTGAATGGTAGCATCATGTTTGGCCGCAATACGGCTTAATATGTCTTCGCCCTGTACGTTGCCGCCGCCAAGCGGGAACCATGGAATGAAGGCGATGTTATGATCGCGGGTGTATTCCAGTTCGGCCTCCCATTTGCGGTTATCAACGCTGTACATGTTTTGTACTGATACTACTTCAAAGTATTGCTGGGCCAGCTTGATATCGTCGACGCTTACTTCAGATAAGCCTATATGCCTGATCTTACCTTCCTGCTGTGCTTTTTGCAAAAACTCAAATGATTTTTCGGCTGGAACTTTAGGGTCGATGCGGTGTAGCTGGTACAGATCTATACGATCAACCTGGAGGCGTTTCAGGCTGCCTTCAAGAGCTTCCTTCAAATGCTTTGGCGAAGCATCCACAGGCCATTCGTTGGGACCGGTACGTAATAAGCCGCCTTTGGTACCTATCAGGAGGTCGGTAGGGTACGGGTGCAGGGCTTTGGCAATTAATTCTTCCGATACATTTGGCCCATAACTATCGGCCGTATCAATGAAGTTTACGCCCAGCTCGACAGCGCGTTTTAATACACGGATGCTTTCGTCTTTATCTTTCGGCGGTCCCCAGATGCCAGGACCTGTAATACGCATTGCGCCGTAACCTAAACGATTAATGGTAATGTCGCCACCAATGGTGAATGTCTTTTCAAATGAACTTGTTGTGCTTGCCATGGTAATGTATTTTGGATTGACTACTGTAAAGTTCAACTAAAAATCACCAGTATTGTTCATAAAATGTATAACATCAATGTCATTTTGAATCTACACCAATTGCACTAATGGGTGTAAATAAATTACACGAATTAACGCTCGTTGACTATTTGTGTAATTCGCATAAAATCGTTTTCTATTAGTGAATAATCATCCTATCTCCAGGCACCTAATATCAACCCCATCAGGGTTAAAGACACTACGCTATAGCCGCCGTTTATGAATATCAGCCGCCAGCTTTTGAGCTCAAAAAGGCTGTGGATTGCAATAGCGCAGAATGTCCAGATACCGGCAAGGAAACCTGCTGTAGCTCCCCAGGCAAGATCGGTTTTTGCATCGGCTAAAAACATAGCAAGGTTAACAGCCATAATAATTGAAAAGAAAGCTGTGAAGCCAAAGGCCCTGCCTTTGTTGGAAGCCTGTAATTCGGCACTGGTTAGTTTATTATCTGCCATCCATGCATTGGCAAACAGGGCAGGAGAGTACCAGATACCGCCAACTAAAAACGCGGATAATGCTGCAACCATAACGGCCAGCCAGTTGATAAGTTGAAAATTCATGATGATAATGTTTAAATTAATTGGTTGTACTAATATAAACTATTAATAGGTAAAAGCTGAATGCACAAGGCTTAAAGCTTTTAAAAAAAACACTGAATAGGTATAAATGGAAAACCCTGATTGCTGCTTAAGCGATCAGGGTTTTCAAAATATAATAACCGGGGTTGTATCTTATTTTACGTTATAATGTATCACACTTCGGCCGATATTACCTTCGGCGTCAATCCCTTCAATTATAGCACGGTATGAGCCGCGCTGATCGCTGTTAAAGAAGCTGATGGTTGCAGTGCCGGTTGCTTTATCGGTAATTACGTTAGGTTTCCAATAAATAGTATTACGTAAGTCGCCGCCAAGTGTGCCTGCTTTGGTTACATCATATTTAGGCGAGTAAAACTCTTTGGCTTTAGTGTAACCCTGCACTGCAAAAGTGATCACATTTTGTTTGGGGATAAGTTCCTGTAATTGTGCGAGGGTTATCTTTTGTTTTTTAACAACCTTTTTGTTAATCACCAGTACGCCCTTGGTTTGGGTACTACGGTTAATGCCGCTTACCCCATCATTTAAAAAGATCTCCACAGATTCGACCTCGCTCGATGGGATGCTCGATAAAAAGTTGGCATCAACAGGCAGGCTGCCTACATATACCTGCACCGGGGTGCGGCCGCCGGCATTGTAATCGCGGGTAACGTAAAAATTGTTGTCGATATATGTAAGGCCCATTGCCATGGTTGATAAACAGTTTAACAACAAAGGGCAGCCCTGTAATTGCTGTGCAGATACTTCATGATCGGCCTGCATAGGTAAACCTGAGAACGTGCCATAATCAGCATGGCTGGCTTTTTTACGATCTTGGTTGATTTTACAACAACTTCTTTTATGGTACGTGAGCTTTGATATTGCTTATAGCTGTTTTGTAAATAAGGGCGGAAAGTACTGTCAATGTTCAGGATCTCATCGGGAATGTTGTTGTTTTTGCTCAGTTTTTGATAAGCTTCGCCATTAACCGATATGACCATGTTGCGTCCGTTAGGATTGTTGCGGGCACTCAGTGTAATTTTTGATGTATCCGGCACATTCACGTTTGAGAATTTAAAATTGCCCGACATATCGGTAATTGTTTCTGCCGAAAAGTTTTTATCTGGAATCAGCAACCTTAAGCTGCCTTTGGCTACCGGGAGACCTGCATTGGTCCTCAATGTTCCTGTTATGTCAATGCCTTGCTCCGGCATAAGGTATATAGGCGGATTTTTGTCAGCCAGTATATCCTCATAATCAAAACGACGGTAACCCTGGGTAAGCATCAAAATATCCAGGTTGGCCAGTTTTTCATCATCGGTTTTATTGAAGTAATAGTTCGGTTTTTCGATGTATCCTTTCAGATCGGAGGTGAGCAGCATATTACTCAATATGGTTGATTCTGCATCTTCATTTGACGGTACTGTACCATCATCAACAACAGCTACCGAAAAGCTGCCTTCGGCCGGGGTTGTATTGTTTTTTGCCGATACAGTGATCTTAACGTTGCCCCTTGTAGTGTATGATGGTTTATCAGTTTTAAGGGCCAGGTTCATCTGGTCGTTATGCTGAATAAACACAATCCGTTCGCACAGAGCATATCCGCCCGATGAAAACAACGTTACCTGCACAATACCCGTAGGGAACTTACTTTTAGGGATATTGGCCGAATAAACCGTGCTTTGTAGTACAGTTTGCGCTGCATAGTAAATAACACCGCCGCTTTGCGCTACCAGGTAAAAACTTTTGTTTTGTTTGCGCTGAAAAAACAAATCGTTAGCCGATATTTTTACAGTGAGATTGGTTGGATCATTGTTGTAAACGGCAATATTTATTCCCATTGATTGTACGCGAGGCAAATTATAGGTAGCCTGTGATCCATCGGGGAAAGTAATGTTTGCTTTGTACGATCTTTCGATGTCAGGAGTGATAGCGAAGATGCCCATTCCTAAATGAGCACTGCTGATCTGGGCAACCTCAGCGCCTTTATCATCAACAATGGTTCCTTTGATATCTACGCCCAGTCCGCTTGAGGCTATAGCCTTAAAAGCAACTTTAGTGCGGATCCCGTTGGTTAGCTGCCCTCCTTCCGGAAAAAACTGCACATCATAGCCTTTAACGGCTGTACGCATAGAAAAGCTGCTGCTGATAGTTTTACGGTCGCCAACGTCAATGGATGTAACCAGGATACCGCCGGTAATTACATCGGCCTGGCTTTCGGGCAGGTCAACCTGCAATACGCCTTTATCGTCTGTAACGCCGTGGCCTTTGCTTACGGGGTCGCCGTTTTTCATCAGTTGCCAGTTTACTTTTTTGTTGGCATACGGACTGTTGTCCGGCCCTTTGTAAAGGATGGTGGCATCAACTTTAACGCCAGTTCTTTTGCTTGAACTTTTATAAGTGATGTTGGTGCGTACCTGGTTATCTATGGCATTGCCAACACTAAAAGTATGGTCATAAAAATAATCCGGGTCAAAATTACGCATCCAGTTGGTGTAGCTTCGCAGGCGGTAAGCTCCCTGTTTATAAGTATCGCCGTTAAGCACAATGTTACCACTTGCAAAACCGTTTGTAACTGCAATGCGCTGACTCTCAACTACGGAATCGCGGTTGTTAATCAGGTCGACGTAAACTATACGGCTTAGTGCTGATGGCTGGCGCTTTTCAATGGTTACATAGGCTTTAAACCAAATGGTATCACCAACAGCATAATAAGGTTTATCTGTATGCAGGTAAACTTTCTCGATAGGGTAGCTGCTGATAAACTTGCTTGTTTTTTCGATTATGGTTGTTAGGGGGATGCTATCCTGCTGGGCAAAAACAGATGCGCCAAATGCGGTTAACAGGCATAATAGGAGTAAAAATCGACGTATGATCATCAATATAAGTTAAAGAAGTAACAGGGGCTAATATAAACATTTAGCCGTATTGCATTTTTAGCGGCTGTTTATTTAACACTTTTTTACAAATGCTTTTTTTAGCCGCTTGCGAAAGTTAAACGCTAAAAGCTATACACTTGTAAAAAATAGCACAATTGTTACTTGGCTGCAGTTTTGGCCTTGCCCTCAACATGTACCGAGACGATGCTTGAGTGGATGATGCCCAGGGTAGTACCAGGCTTTACATTAAGGTAAAATTTAAAGTAGCTGTCCACAACCGCTTTTGAGGTATGGATATAATCAGCCTCTCTTTCCTGGTCGCCGTTAAATCCAACAAGCGGGGCGCCGTAGTACAACTTGCCCTTATCATCAACATACATGGTGAAGGAAAAATAGAAATCCTTATAGGCATTTTTGATCACAATGTCGTAAGTAGGGTCGAGGTAGTCATCAGAGTTGTCGAAATTATTAAGTATGTCCGGTTTGGTAGTGCGGCGGGACACTGTTACCAGCGGGCTTTTGCTGGTTATAATAGCCGGCTGTCTGGCTGCAAAAGCCTTGGTATAATCTGCGGTTGCTTTAGCGGCAAGCGAACGGATGAATACAGTATCGGCATGGCTTGGCCTTCTTAATGTAGTGGTATCGGTGTGCAAAACGTTTTTTACATAATTATCGGCAAAAAAGCGCATGAACACCTTGGTGCCTTTAACATCAAGTGAATCCCCTTTCTGGATCAGGATCTCCATGGTTATGCTGTCCTTATTGATCTGCCTTATCTTTAACCATGAACGCGCTGCGTTGAAGATTGAATCATAGCCACGTGTTAGCGGGAAATTAATAAAAGCATTTTTTGTTGGACTGAAAATGCTTATCGAATCTTCTGAAACAAATTTTAGCTTCCATTGTGGCTCCAATTGATAACCGTATTCGTTAAACGAAAGACCGTTTTTTTGACGCCTGGATACTTCGGAATAATTGATGCCATTGTAAGGTTTAAAGGAGATCAGCTCTCTTTTCTTTTTACCTGAAGGACCGCTGCCGCAACCTGAAATAAAGGCAGATATGATGAAGAGCAGCCCAAATGCTGCCGTTTTTAACATTTTGAAATTGATAAGTAGCATTGCTGCTAAAGATATAGATAATTTGATAAATGGTTAAAAAATGGACCGATATCATTACAAGCTACTTTTGCCGGTAACGTTTACTGCAATCTCGCTGGTATGCACAATGCCAAGCGTACTGCCCGGCTTTACATCAAGATAAAACTTGAGGTAAGTCTCCATTACGGCTTTTGAAAGATGGGTATTGCTTACCCTTTGAGTTTCTTCGAAAAATACCCGTAGGGGTTTACCATAATGCATCCGCCCCACGGGGTCAACAAAAATTGAGAACGAATAGTAAAAGTTTGCATAGGCTTTATCAATGGTAATGTCAAACTCGGGTCGCATATAGTCGGATGGATTAAAATTGTTGAGCATGGTTGGCTCGGTATGGAGTTTTTTTATTTTTATCCGGTTGCTGCTGCTGCTAAGCTCGACCGGTTGCCGCGCTGCAAAGGCTTTTTCAATGTTTTTGTTGGCAACGTCGGCTAATCGCTTTATATATATCGAGTCTTTGCGGTTTGGGCTTTTACATTTACTCAAATCACCGTGAAGTGTGTTTTTAATATAATTATCGGCATAAAAAACCATATAAACCTTTGCGCCACGGGTATCAACCGAATCGCCGCGGGCTTTAAGCATTTCGATGATCATGCTATCCTTAGTCATGGTTTTAACTTTTAACCAGGTGCGGGCGGTATTAAAAACAGAATCATATCCGCGGGTAAGCGGAAAATTGATGAATTGTTTTTTAGCCGGGCTATAAATCTTTGTTGAGTCATCGGAAACGAATTGCATTTTCCATTGCGGCTCTAATTGATAACCGGAGTTATTAAATGACAGCCCATTATCTGATCTGCGCGCTATCTCTGTATAGCTGATACCCAATACAGGTTTAAAGGAAATCAGGTCTTTTTCGCCATTGTGTTTAACAATGTTACGTTGTTTGCAGCCCATGCAAAGCAAAGCCAAAACGATGCAGGTTAATTTTGCTATAGGTTTGTTAGTTATCATATAGGTATTTGTTAAATATATGACGTATTATGAACGCTAAAATGAGGAGGTTACATAACCCCGTGACTTAAATCTACACGCCCCGGTTTCCTGTAACATGAACGGCTATCTCGCTGGTATGCACTATACCAAGTGTTTTACCGGGAATAAAGTTCAGGTAGTATTTAAGGTAACTGTTCATTACCGCTGTAGAGAGGTGAATATAATTTTCCTCGTAGCTTTTTTCTGTAAATACCGTAAGGGGTTTTCCATAATGTATTTGCCCTGCCGGATCAATAAACATGGAGAATGAATAGTAAAAATTGCTGTAGGCTTTATCGATGGTAATATCAAACTCGGGGTTCATATAATCATAAGAAGTATCGAAGTTGTTAAGCATGGTTGGCTCTGTATGGCGTTTACTAAAAGTAACATGCGGGCTTTTGCTTTCGAGTTCAACAGGTTGTCTTGCGGCAAATGCTTTGGTAAAATCTTTATTGGCTGCATTGGTTAATGATTGTATGTAAACAGAGTCTTTTTTACTCGGGCTTTTGCATTTGCTTAAATCGCCATGAAGTACATTGTTTATATACTTATCCGCATAAAAAACCATGTAAACTTTAGCGCCGCGAGTGTCAACCGAATCTGCATAGGCCTTTAGCAATTCAATGATCATGCTGTCTTTTGTCATGGTTTTAACTTTGAGCCAGGTGCGGGCCGTATTAAAAATAGAGTCATAACCACGGGTAAGGGGAAAATTGATGAACTGTTTTTTTGTTGGGCTATAGATGCTGGTCGAATCATTTGAAACAAATCGCATTTTCCATTCCGGTTCTAACTGGTAACCAAAATGGTTAAATGATAGCCCGTTTTGTGAACGCCGCGCAATTTCGGTATAGCTGATGCCAAAGACAGGTTTAAATGAGATCAGATCTTTTTCGCCGTCATGTTTAACAATGTTGCGGTGTTTACAGCCAAGGCAAAACAAAGTCAATACAATGCAGGTTAAATTTGTAAAAGGTTTAGCAATTAGCATATAGGTTCGATATATTATAAATATATGATATTTACCAACTCCCAAATGTTAAATAATGCTAAAATTGCAGATTGTAAGTAAATCTGATATAAGCTGATGGCAATTGAAATAGAACGTAAATTTTTGGTAGATCAGGAGAAATGGCAGCTGGTAACAAAGCCTGAGGCAATGCATTTCAGGCAGGGGTACATTTTTAGTGATGAAAAGAAAACAATTAGGGTGCGGGTTACTGATACAGAAGCATATATCACTATAAAAGGGAGTACAGCAGGTTTTAGCCGGAGCGAGTTTGAATACACTATTCCCGCAACCGATGGCGTTCAGTTGCTTGATAATTTTGCCACTTCCGAGTTGGAAAAATACCGCTACCGCATTACTTATGCCGGTAAACTTTGGGAAGTTGACGAATTTTTAGGCGATAACCAGGGCTTACTGATGGCCGAAATTGAACTTGGCAGCGAGGATGAAGAGTTTGAACTGCCGCCATGGGTAACAACTGAGGTAACCGGCGATGATCGGTATTATAATGCCAGGTTGAGCATTTATCCTTTTAAAAACTGGTAGCAACTTTTCAGGCGCATTCCGGTAAGCCGAGCAGATAGTCGGGTTTCGATTCGTCGTAAACGGTCTTAACATACTTGTTGCCCTTGGGACAAAGAGCAGGGATCAAGCTGGTTTTATTGCCTTTGTCATCAATAATGTAAGCCTCACCATCCTCATGTTTTATCCAGTCATAAAGTTTCGACCTTTCGGTGAGGCCTTTTACATTGATCCGCTCGTTGATCCATTCAAGTGAGTCGATGGCCACATACGGGTTATCGTGCGGTGCGCTGTCGGTTTTTATAGATACTATACGTACTGCCATTGTATTAAATTGCATTAAACATTCAGGTGGATAAAAATATGGTAAAAAGCAATACCCCGAAATAGGTATAATCACCCAATTTTCACTACGTAAAATTACCTATGGTATAGGCGCTGCCGCTTGCTAACCATATCGCTTATTTGGCGAATAATGAAATGATTTGAGGATAGGGGTGTATTGCATATGCTTGTAAATAAGTATGTTGTAAGTAAAGTAGCACCCTGTAGGTGCGTGTTGCGTCTTTTTAAGAAAATTAAAATAAATATTGCGTAACCAAATGGTTTCATTTATATTTGTAACCGAACGGTTTCATGTTTCCGTTCTGTTACTATGCGAAGAGATGTTTTCCAGGCCATCGCCGACCCAACCCGCCGTGAGATCATTAACCTGCTGGCCAGCCGGCAAATGAACCTTAATGCCGTGGCCGATAATTTTGATATCAGCCGGCCGGCCGTATCCAAACACATAAAAATATTAACCGAATGCGGTTTGCTCATTATTAAGCAACAGGGGAGGGAACGCTATTGCCATGCCGATTTGAAACAGTTAAAGCAAGTTACAGACTGGGCAGAGCAATACCGCCGGTTTTGGACGCAGAAGCTGGATGCCCTCGACGCTTTTTTAACCGACGAACAAAATACAGATAACCATAAAAACAGCAAACTATGAGCACACAACCATTTGTAATTGAACGTGTTTATTCGGCGCCCATTCAAAAGGTATGGGAAGCCATTACCGTTAAAGAAAAAATGAAAGAATGGTATTTTGACCTTGCCGAATTTAAACCCGAGGTAGGATTTGAATTTGAATTTACGGCGGGAGATAAGGATAATTTTCAATACCGTCACCTGTGCCGGGTAACTAAAGTTGTTGAGGGCAAAACCATTGCTTATACCTGGCGATATGATGGCTATGAAGGCGACTCGGAAGTTACGTGGGAACTTTTTCCTGAAGGGAATGGCACCAAATTAATCCTCACCCATAGCGGTCTGGAAACTTTCCCGCCGTTGGATTCCTTCAAAAAGAAAATTTTGTTGCCGGCTGGACACATATTACAGGTATTTCGCTTAAAGAGTATCTGGAAAAGTAAAAAACAACAAAGCCGGGCGTTTGCCCGGCTTCATAATTAAAACAATATGATAAGGAGATATCTACTTTGTAAGTTAAAAATAACTAACCTCTAATCTCAAACCTCCAATCTCTAACATTAAAACACCTGGTCGAACTGGTTAACAGCGTCTTTACTTTCCAGCAGAGAGTGGCCCATTAAAAACTCGTCAACCTTGCGGGCAGCTTCGCGGCCTTCAGATATAGCCCAAACTACTAGTGATTGTCCGCGGCGCATATCGCCTGCTGTAAACACTTTGCTTACGTTGGTACGGTAGACACCCTCTTTCGCTTTAACGTTTTTACGGTCGTCAATTTCAACGCCAAGCTGGCTGATGAAAGTATCATGCTGTGGATGTAAGAAACCCATAGCCAGGAATACACGCTGACAAGGGATTTCACGCTCCGAACCTTCAACTATATGGAATTTTATCGGACGACCCATAAAATCCTGTTCCCATTCAACATCAACTACTCTCAGGGCACGCAGGTTACCTTCTTCATCGCCTAAAAACTCTAAAGTATTAACACCCCAGAAACGGTCGGCACCTTCCTCGTGTGAGCTGGTAGTTTTCAGTACCATTGGATAAGTAGGCCATGGCATATGCTGTGTACGCTGAGCCGGCGGCTGGAACATCACCTCAAATTGTTTGATCGATGCAGCACCCTGACGGTTTGAAGTACCCACGCAGTCCGACCCGGTATCACCACCGCCAATTACCACCACGTCTTTACCTGTAGCTATAATATCTTCGGCAGTAACCTCAATATTGCTAACACGTTTGTTTTGCTGTTTCAGGAAATCCATTGCAAAATGGATGCCTTTTAACTCACGGCCCGGAATGTTAAGGTTACGCGGAATAGTTGAACCGCCTGCTAAAATCACGGCATCGTTGTTACGTACCAGTTCATCAGCGACTACGTTTACACCAACCTCGCTGTTGTATTTAAATACAACGCCATCTTTTTCCATTACTTCAACGCGGCGCTCAACAACCCATTTTTCCAGTTTAAAATCGGGGATGCCATAGCGTAATAAACCACCTGCACGGTCATCACGTTCGTAAACGGTAACGGTGTGGCCAACTTTCACCAGTTGGGCTGCTGCAGCAAGACCCGCAGGGCCCGAACCTACAACGGCTACCTTTTTGCCCGTTTTAACAAGCGGTGCAGTTGGTTTTACAAGGTTTTTCTCATAAGCGATCTCGATGATGTGGCGCTCAATTTCCTCAATAGCAACAGGCGGCTTGTTGATGCCTAACACGCATGCAGATTCGCATGGGGCAGGGCAAATGCGGCCCGTAAACTCAGGGAAGTTATTAGTTGATGATAATATATGGTAAGCTTCTTCCCAGTTTTTACGATACACGGCGTCGTTAAACTCAGGAATGATATTACCAAGGGGGCATCCCGAATGGCAGAAAGGGATACCGCAATTCATACACCTGGCCGATTGCTGGTTAAGCTTCTCTTCAGTATATAAATTCACAAATTCGTTATAGTTCTTAACGCGTTCAGCAGCCGGAACTTTTGATGGAAGTTCGCGATTAAACTCCTGAAATCCTGTAGGTTTTCCCATTTCTTAGCCTATGGTTTGATATTGTAATTTCTCTAATACTTTTTTATACTCTCTCGGGAATACTTTCACAAACTGGGTTGATGCTTCATTCCAGTTGTTTAGTATCTTTTGCGCCAGCTTGCTGCCGGTTAAGGTGATGTGTTTACGCAGCAGGGTGAGGATCTGCTCTTCGTCTTGTACACTTAGCGGATCAAGGTCAACCATTTCGGTATTGCAGTTTTCTGCAAACGTACCTTCAGGATTGTAAACCCATGCTATACCTCCGCTCATACCGGCTGCAAAGTTGCGGCCTGTATTACCAAGGATAAGCGCACGACCACCGGTCATGTACTCGCAACCGTGGTCGCCGATACCTTCAACAACAGTGGTAGCGCCAGAGTTACGTACCGCGAAACGCTCGCCGGCCATACCGCCTACAAACAATTCACCCGATGTAGCACCATAAAGGGCTACGTTACCAATGATGATATTATCTTCAGGTACGAAGGTTGCGTTAGCTGCCGGATAAACGGCTATCTGAGCGCCCGAAAGACCTTTACCTACATAGTCGTTAGCTTCGCCTTCCAGCTCGAAAGAAACACCTTTAGTGGTGAATGCCGCAAAGCTTTGACCGGCAGAGCCTTTGAATTTGAAGTTAATGGTATTGTCAGGTAAACCTGCAGAACCATAAACTTTCGAAATCTCGTTTGATAACAAGGTACCGATGGTACGGTCAACGTTGATCACATCAAATGAAGCAAATACCGGGGTTTTATCTTCAATAGCAGGTTTAGCAGCTTCCCATAGTTTCCAGTCAAGGATATTGGCCATGCCGTGATCCTGTGATTCACTGTTGTACAAGGTCATACCTTTGGTGTTGGTAACCGGGTGCAGGATGCCGCTCAAGTCAATCTTTTTGGCTTTCCAGCTTTGCAGGTTATCTTTCACTTTCAGGAACTGTACGCGGCCAACCATTTCATGAATAGTACGGAAACCAAGCTCGGCCATGATCTCGCGTAACTCCTCAGCCATAAAGCGGAACAGGTTAACGATATGCTCAGGTTTGCCCGAAAATAATTTGCGCAATTCAGGATCTTGTGTGGCAACACCTACAGGGCAGGTGTTCAGGTGGCATTTACGCATCATGATACAGCCGCCTGCAACAAGGGCAGCAGTAGCTACACCCCATTCTTCGGCACCCATCAGGGCTGCGATTGCCAAATCGCGACCAGTTTTCAGTTGACCGTCTGTTTGTAGTACCACACGGCTGCGCAGTTTATTACGTACCAGTGTTTGGTGAGCTTCGGTTAAACCAAGCTCCCATGGCAAGCCAGCGTGTTTGATAGAGCTTATTGGCGATGCACCGGTACCACCGTCATAACCTGCAATCAGGATTACGTCTGCGTGTGCTTTGGCAACACCGGCTGCAATAGTACCTACACCTGCTTTTGATACCAATTTAACGTTGATACGGGCTGCGCGGTTTGCATTTTTAAGGTCGAAGATAAGCTGTGCCAAATCTTCGATAGAGTAAATATCGTGGTGTGGGGGAGGAGAGATCAAACCTACGCCCGGAGTAGAGTGACGGGTTTTAGCGATCCAATCGTCAACCTTATGGCCCGGCAGCTGACCGCCTTCACCTGGTTTAGCACCCTGTGCCATTTTTATCTGTAACTCATCGGCATTGGTAAGGTAGTTTGAAGTTACCCCGAAACGGCCTGATGCTACCTGCTTAATAGCCGAACGTAATGAGTCGCCGTTTGGCAATTTGTCGTAACGCATTTCGTCCTCACCACCTTCACCTGTATTGCTTTTGCCGCCAATACGGTTCATAGCGATTGCCATTGTGCTGTGTGCCTCGTGCGAGATAGAGCCGAATGACATGGCACCTGTAGCAAAACGCTTCATGATGCTTTCTGCCGGTTCAACCTCTTCAATGCTGATTGATTCGCGGTGGTGGGCAAAATCAAGTAAACCACGGATGGTGAAGTGCTTTTCAGTTTGCTCGTTAACTACCTTAGCGTAGTTTTTATATACCTCGTAGCTATTAGTACGGGTGGCGTGCTGTAACAGGTGAACGGTAGTAGGATTAAACAAGTGGGCTTCGCCTCGGCGTTTCCACTGGTAGATACCACCTTCAGGTAACAGGTTGTCAGCTCCTTTAGCTTCAAAGCCCATTTTGTGTTTGCAAAGTGCTTCACGGGCAATTTCATCGAGGCCTAAACCGCCTATGCGGGTAACTGCACCATGGAAGTATTTGTCAACAACGGTCTTATTTATGCCAAGGATCTCGAATACCTGCGCGCCGTGGTATGACTGTAAGGTTGAGATCCCCATTTTCGAGAAGATCTTCAACAAGCCATCGTTAATAGATTTAACGTAGTTATTCCGCAGCTTTTTGATATCGTAGCTGGTTTCAAGGCTGCCATTATCTTTAAGGGTTTCAATAGTTGAAAGCGCCAGGTACGGGTTGATAGCTGTAGCACCAAAGGCCAGTAAGCAAGCAAAGTGGTGTACTTCCCAGGCATCGCCGGTTTCAACAACCAGGCCAACAGCACCGCGGCGGCCTTTGCGGATCAAATGGTGGTGTACTGCTGATACAGCCAGCAGGGTAGGGATAGGGGCATGCTCAGAATCAACCGCACGATCCGAAAGGATCAATACCTCGAAGCCGTCATCAACAGCATCTTCGGCGTAGCGGCAAAGGCGTGCAATGCCTTTTTCCAGTGAGCCTGGCAGGCCATCAGCCTTAAAGTAAGTTTGCAAAGTTTTGGCGTGGAACAGGCCGGTATCGATACTGCGCAGTTTTTCTAACTGGTGGTTTTTCAATATCGGGTGTTTCAATACCACGCAATGGCAATGCATTTTGTCTTCATCTAACAGGTTGCCATTGTTACCGATAAAGGTAGCAAGGCTCATCACCAAACGCTCACGGATCGGGTCGATTGGCGGGTTGGTTACCTGTGCGAAAAATTGTTTGAAATAGCTTGACAGGTGCTGAGGTTTGTCCGAAAGGATAGCCAAAGGCACATCGGTTCCCATTGAGCCTACAGGCTCTTTGCCATCAAGGGCCATCGGTTTAATGATGGTGTCGATATCCTCGCGGCTGTAGCCAAATACCTGCTGGTAACGGTATACAGAGGCTTCAGACAAGCTGGCGAAAGCCAGGCGCGGTTCTGAAAGCTCGCTCAGGTTAATTTTATAATTCTCTAACCAACGGCCATACGGCTGTTGTGATGCAATTTGTTGCTTGATCTCTTCATCAGTGATGATGCGGCCTTTTTCAGTATCGATTAATAACATTTTACCAGGCTGTAAGCGGCCTTTGCGTAAAACGGTGCTTTCGTCAATAGCTAAGGTACCGGCTTCAGAAGCTGCTATTACACGACCATCATTGGTGATCACGAAACGTAGCGGGCGCAAGCCGTTACGGTCAAGCAGGGCACCTACCAGTTTACCATCGGTAAAGGTAATAGCGGCAGGTCCATCCCATGGCTCCATCAAAGTAGCGTGAAATTCGTAGAACGCTTTTTTAAGCGGATCCATGGCTTCGTTGCCATCCCATGCTTCAGGTACCAGCATCATCATTACATGTGGCAATGAACGGCCGGAGTGCAACAATATTTCAATGATATTATCCAGACAGGCAGAATCCGACTGGTTGTTATCAATCACCGGCAACAACATATCCATTTCTTCGGCAGTAAAGTACGACGAGAGCGTATGATTTCAGGCCGGCATAAAACCAGTTTAAGTTACCTGTAAGGGTATTGATCTCGCCGTTATGCGCAATTAAGCGGAATGGTTGGGCCAGTTTCCATGAAGGGAAAGTATTGGTAGAGAAACGCGAGTGGATCATGGCAAAGCCCGATGCAATACGCGGATCAGAAAGATCAGTATAGTATTTACGCAGCTGGTAGGTAGTAAGCTGCCCTTTGTAAATAATTGTTTTACAGCTTAATGATGTAAAATAAAAATTATCAGAAGCGCCGGCTACCGTTTCAGTAATGGTTTTGTTGATATACCTTCTGAGCACGAATAATTTGCGTTCAAAATCATCGGCGTTGGTAATATGATGTGGCCTTGCGATATAAATTTGCTCAATATCAGGCTCGGCCTGGCGGGCTGTTTCACCAATAACTGATGAATCAACGGTAAGCTTACGCTCGCCCAGCTTATGTAAACCTAATTTTTCAATAGCATTATTAATAATTGTACGGCAGGCCTTTTTCTGGGCCGAATCTTTAGGTAAAAATATCATACCTACACCATACTCGCCGGGTTCCGGCAGGCTGATCTCAAGGTTTGAGCATTCTTCCATTAAAAACTCATGGGGCAATTGTATTAAAATACCCGCACCGTCCCCGCTCTCGGGGTCGCATCCGCACGCACCGCGGTGTTCCATGTTTTCGAGCATGGTTAACGCGTTATCAATAATTTGGTTGGTTTTATGACCGTTGATATTGGTTATAAATCCCGTTCCGCACGAATCGTGTTCAAATTCCGGTCTGTAAAGACCCTGGTGGCTATCAGTTTGATCCATTGTTTAAATTAAACCGTTTACAATTTTATAAGGGGTGTAACCACGAAGTTACCAAAACTCAAATAAATTATAAAATTTACGGTAATTTTTAAAGATTTCTAAAAAATCAATTATTTAAATCATAATTATTTAACATTATCTCAACAAAAAGAGACAAATATTATGATGTACAAAATGAAAGTACGAAAAAAATTATTTAGAATCAATATAAAGTTATACCAAACTTGTGCAATACATTTATTAAAGCTGACTTTTTAGCTATAACCAAATTAAATTTTGTGGTGTTTCCCTATGTGATTAGTAGGATTTGGGAGGGGAAAAGTCAGGGGGCGGTAAGTCGGCAAGTCTGAAAGTTGAATTTTGAAAGATCTCTTATCAAGGTATAGATAAAGCTCCGGGAGTCAATAGGTCTATAACTTTTGATTTCGAATTATTGTCTGAACTCGAATTTATAGAATTTAAGGAATCAACATGATGCTATGCAAATTCTATAAATTTTCAAAATTTGTTCAAATCGAGTTCAGACAAAATCAACTATCTGTAAGTACACAAATACGAACTCTGCACTTCTGTTTTAACTTTAAATGAAGTATTTGCTTCAACCTCAAATACTTGTCCGTTGGTAAATGTTTGCCATTGGCTTTGGCCTGGTAATAAAGCTTCAAGGCTGCCTTCAATTACGGTCATGGTTTCGTGGCTTGATGTGCCAAATTCATATTCGCCGGGCTCAATAACGCCGATAGTTGAGCGCCCTTGCGGAGTGGTGTATGCCAGTGATTTTACGGCACCTTCAAAATATTCGTTTACGTTGATCATGTTTAAAAATTTCGGCCTAATATGGTTAAATAAAATGAATTGTATTATAATTGGGGCTTAACTATTAAAAGCCGCCGTGCCGGCGAATGTTAAAATATGTGAAAAAAGTAATTTCGGTTGTGATTATTACTTCTTAAACATCGTTATTTGCATAAAATTTATATATGAGGAAAATCCAACTATTAATGCTGTTCGTTTTATCAGCTATAATATTCCAGGGCTGTAAAAAGGACGTTGTTACTTCTGCTTCCACTACTTCCGACCAAATACTTGCCGCAACTATAAATGGTACATCATGGATCCCTGATGATGTTACCGCTACTATAAATTATGATGCTACTGCTAAAACAAAATCATTTAATGTAGTTGGTACTACTGACCTGAAAAGAGTAAAATGGACGATTACTTTAAGTGATGCTAATGCTACCAATGTCAATACTTTTCCGCTGGCTACTTATAAGGTTGATGCTACCAGCAGGGTAAATATGGCTTATTTCACATCAACTAGCGGTACATCCTTTAATCAGGTAGGTGTGGTTGAGCCAGGTTCGGGTTCTATCATAATTACCTCTATAGATCCATCAAAAAATCTGATAACCGGTACCTATAGCATGACCACGAAAAAGGTAAACTATAATGATGATGGTACCATTGCATCTATTGAAACGTCGCAGATATTAGGTGGTACATTCACTAATCTGCCTTATACCTTTACCCAGGTCAGTAATTAAATAAATTAGAAAATATAACATGAACGCCCCGGGTTGCAATATCCCGGGGCGTTCTTTTTAAACCGATCCGTAATTATTGGCCAGGACTTGGCCTGGTTGGGCTCGACGGATTAGGTGTCGGGCTTGGTGTTGTTGGGTTTGGCGTATTTGGTATAGGGCTTGGGTTAGGCGTATTTGGCTGCGGTGTAGGGTTAGGTGTACTGGGTGTTGGTGAAGGGTTTGGCGTTGGCGCAGGAGTTGGTACCCGATTTGGATCAGTAGGTGTCGGCGTCGGCGTTGGACTTGGCACAGGATCTGTTGGTTTTGGTGTGGGTACCGGCGTTTTTGGTTTCTTTTTATTTTTATCTGGCACAGTATCAGTGGTCAATGTGTACTTTGTTACTGATGCACCGGTATTTTGAGCCTGGTGTTCGTTAGCTAATACCAAAGAGCCGGCTAATGACAGGGCGATAGCTGCGGCTGTTATTCTTAAATTTTTCATATTTTTTCTTTTTATTTATGAAAAGTTAACTATTAATATAACTTAACGAAAAAGGAATGGTTTTTGAAATTTGAAATGAATCCAGGTCCAAACCCATTAACCACACCTGTTGCAGTAAATGACCTGGTAATACAACTTAGAGTTTGTATTGTTGATGAGTTGCCGGTTTAAATATTAAGCACCTATCTTTGCATGTAACCTGCCTGCAAACATTACCTATGACAGAACTTGAAAAAATGACATCCGGCGAACTGTACAATGCCGGGGATGCCGAACTTGTTGCCGCCCGTTCAAAAGCCCGGCAATTGTTTACACAATACAATGCCGCAAGCTATGATGACAAGGAAACCAAAACAGCCCTGTTAAAACAACTGCTGGGAAGCTTTAAAGGCAATATTGATATTCAATCGCCTTTTTACTGTGATTATGGCTTTAATATAATAGCCGGGGATAACCTGTTTCTGAATTTTAACTGTATTATATTGGATTGTGCCCGTGTTACCTTTGGTGATAACGTGTTCCTGGCGCCCAATGTGCAGCTTTATACAGCCTATCACCCGGTAATAGCTGCCGAACGGATCAAAGGCCCCGAATATGCGGCACCTATTACTATTGGCAACAACGTGTGGCTGGGTGGTGGTGTAATTGTTTGCCCTGGAGTTACCATAGGTGATAATACGACAATAGGTGCAGGAAGTGTGGTAACCAAAAGTATTCCGGCAAATGTAGTTGCTGCAGGAAATCCATGCCGGGTAATCAAAGATCTGTGATTTCATTATAATTTCGGAATTTCGATTTCGGATTTGACGGCTTTGGGAGCAAGCTATTTCAGACATACGTAAAGCAGCTGAGAAAAGAAATTTCTTTTATGCTTAGCCCCTTTACTTGAAATTACCGAGCTTGACATTGTGAAAGTGTTCAAGCTGATAACATCGGTAACGGCTTTGTGCTGTCTTTTAATAATTTCAGTTCGGCAACAATGATAAAGCTTACAATTACCAGGAAGGCCCAGGAGCTTATTTTCTGATAATTTACTACTGTCCAGGCATGGTGCTGGTAGGCATAGCGCCAGGCCCCAAGTCGGGTAGCTATATTTTCGGCAAACCAGATGAAAAAGCCTATAAGCATAAATGATATTATTGTTGGTATGCGACAGGCTTTTTCCTGTAAATGAAAAACTACTACCGACTGCCTGAAAAAATAAAGGATCAGCACGCCTATGCCATAGCGGATATCGGGCATAAAATGATTGCTAAAAAAATTAAAGTATATCAAAATACCTATGGTGCGGGCAATATAACGGTTAGGCCAGTTTTGTATTTGCAGGTTAAGCCTCCGCCAGGCCTGGCACATATAGCTGGCAACGCTGGCATACATAAAGCCGCTATATAGCGGAACGCCGCCTATTTTTAGATAAGCAAATTCAGGATAGGCCCATGAGCCGTAGTGAACTTTGAAGAGCTCCATTACCAGGCCCAGCAGATGAAATATGCAAATTACCAGTACTTCATCCTTAGTTTCGATCCCGGTGTAATATAAAGCAGCCTGGATAAGCAGGCAGGCTATCAGCATAAAGTCATAACGGGGCAAAATGCCTGCAAACAAATGCGAAAGTGCCAGCATGGCAAATACCAAAACCGGGAACAGGCAAGAGAGCGCCTGCTGCTGCAAAAAGATCCCGAAATATTTAATAGCGGTTTTCATGGATTAATTTAAAGCATATGCCCGGTCCATTCCCTGGATCTGGATTTTGTATTGCACCGGCAGAAGGGCATCCCTTAAAAACTTTCCGGGTTTAAGGTTTTTTATTGCCTTATATACCTTTAGTACAGGCCAAAGCCAGGCTATTTTACCCAGCGGCAGTTGTTGGCTAACCTGCGTGGGCACGGTTAGCAACTGTGCCTGCTTCAGAATCTGATACCTGGCAAAACCAAGATGTTTTTTATACTGATGATATAAATCGGCAGTGAAAGCGCTGTTAATTAAATTGTGTTCAAGGTGTTCTTTGCGCATTTGAAGATAGTGTTGATAATCTGATGGTATCCCTGTTAGCTGCATTCGTTCGCCAACCCGGTTAAATACATTAAACACTTCGGCTTTTTCGGCTGCGCTAAGAGGCTTTTCCAGTAATTCATATGAACGGATGGACAGATCGATCAACAGGAACAGTACATCACGATAAGCCCAGTCGGGTATTTGGGAACCACGGGCGGTTTCAACACCTTTATGAATGGCATTTATTTTATCAATAGCCTTTAAAGCTTCATCGCGCTCCGAAAAAATGATTTGCCGCGAATAGGCTACGGTGCTAAACAGGCGTGCTAAAGGATCAGCAGGAAGTTTGCCCGTGAAATAAAGCCAGTCGACAGCCTTATTTAAAGCAAACTCGGCTGCGGCCCCGGCGAAAATGAACAGGATGGTATCTGCCTTGCCCCAAATCCTGCGCACTATCGAATTTTCATCTACAAAAAGGTTCATGTTATATGTTTTTTGTTGCTTTTACTTTGTATTTTAAAAGTACTTTGTATTTCAAAGTTATTAAAATGATTTGAGTTTGCAATAGGAAACAGGCGATTTATTTTAGAGTGGTAGAAAGTTGGTATCAGATTCAGTTATTAATTGATTACTAATTTTAATGGCTTTTTGATTGTTTAAAACTTTTTTGCTAATTTTTATAGTTTTGAAATTGTTGTTGGTATACTTGTATTTTAATTAGGGATATAGTTTAAAACAGGCGTATGGTAAATGCAGTTTTTGAATTTGAATTTAATAATCAGGTTGTTGAGTTTGATATCAGCGATAAAGATTTAATGATCAATGCCACAGAAATGGGCAAAATCTTCGGTAAAAACCCAACAGAGTTTTTAAAGCTGAAACAAACTAAAGATTTTATTGACAGAATTGAAAAGCATGCCCTTGCCTTTTAATGAATCGAATTTTGAAGGTAACAGCACAAAGAATTCTGCCGATCTGGAAGCCATGATATTTGTGAATAAGCTGGATGGGCTATGGATGTGCGAAATTTTAGCATTGAAATTTGCAGGTTGGCTTAACCCTAAGTTTGAAGTTTGGGTGTATAGCACCATCCGGGAATTTTTGCCTAACTTAAGAGATAACAACGAAGCCTATAAACAGATTGTAAAGTTCGAAGATCAGTTGGATAAACTGGTGAAGAAACTACAGGGTAATGCCGATTTTCAGGCCTATATGCAATTACAGGAAAAATTGAAAAAGCTGCCTTACCGGATCAAACGAAATAACCAGGCCACTTTAAGGCAATACAGGCAATTGAAAGCTATTTGATATATTGTTTATAAAAGAGGGGACTCAGCTTTCCCAGGGTTCGTTTTCCTCTCTTAAAAATATTTAACACTCCGGTTTGCTAATCTAATGTCATTAAATCACTGTTGATTTAGCATTAAATAATTGTTATCCTATTTTTTTACTTTCGCTTTTTATTAGCTCCCGGGGAAATTCGGATTTGATCAATCCTTGCTGGTCACGTCTTGGGGGAAACTAAAGCAATGCGTTTTTCATGAAAAGTAAATTGAGGTTGGCCGAATATAAAGTACTTTTATACAGGCTGTTTTTGGGATATTTGTTTTATTTTATTGCAAGGGTATTATTCTTTACTTTTAATACGCACCTGTTTGCAGTTGACAGCTTTTGGGCGCTGCTCAAATTGTGCTATTACGGTATGGCCTTTGATACCACGGCGCTGCTTTATATTAACAGCTTATTCATCTTGCTTAGCGTTTTACCTCTAACGGTAAACACCCGGCCCGGTTTTCAGAAGGGTATGGCTATCCTATATTTTGTTACCAATTTACTCGCCTACGCTACCAACTTTGTTGATATTATTTATTATCGCTTTAGCCAGGTGCGTTCAACGAGGGCAACACTTGATGTGTTGGCCGATGAGAACAACAAAAAACTATTGTTTACCCATTTTTCGGAAGCCTACTGGTATGTCATTATCATATTCATATTGTGTTCACTTTGCTGGATCTGGCTCTATAACCGGGTGAAGCTAACACCTGCCGCAGCACGGGATAAAAAAGTATATTTCTTATCATCTATAATATCGTTCGTGCTCATTCTGGCGCTGGTTATCGGAGGCATTAGGGGCGATTTTGCACACAGTACCCGGCCTATTAATATGGTTGATGCTTATAAACACATCACGGTGCCCAACCAGGGTGATATTGTGCTGAATACCTCGTTCGCTATTTTCAGGACACTGGGCACCAACAACTACAAACTCCAGCACTGGACGGATGAGGCTTATATTAAAACCAACATCAAACCTATAAAACAATACAACACCAAGCCGGCTAATAAGCCTAATGTGGTGATCATTATACTCGAAAGTATGGCCCGCGAGTATTGGGGCAGTATGAACCGCGACGTTAATATACCGGGATTTAAATCCTATACACCTTTTTGGATTCAATCTCCGGCAGCAGTCTTATATTTACCAATGCCTACGCAACGGGCAGGCAATCAATCCATGCCATGTCGTCGGTATTGGCGGGGATTCCCTCGTTTCAAAATGCTTTTACCTCATCGCCATATGCCAAACAGCAGATCCAGTCGATAGTGTCGGTTTGCGACAGCATGGGGTATCAGACTTCGTTCTTTCACGGGGCAGCCAACGGGTCGATGGGCTTCCAGGGCTTCGGCAGTATTTTGGGATATCAGCACTATTATGGCCGTACCGAATATAACGACGATAAAGATTTTGACGGCATCTGGGGCATTTGGGATGAATATTTTTTCCAGTTTATGGGGCATACGCTGAGCAATCAGACACAACCCTTTATGGCTACGCTGTTCACGCTGTCATCCCATGATCCATATCAGCTGCCCGAAAAATATAAAGCGAGGTTTAAGGGTGGTCCGCTGGCTATTGATAAATGTGTTCAGTATACGGATAATTCACTGCGGATTTTTTTCAATTATGCGAAGACCCAGCCCTGGTTTAACAATACCATTTTTGTGATCACGGCCGATCATACCAGTCAAACTTATTATCCTGAATATAGTAAGCAGGTTAACCGTTTTGCTGTGCCTATCCTGTTTTACAGCGCCAACAGCGCTTATAATCTGAAAGGTGTGCGTACTGATCTGGCATCGCAAATGGATATTTACCCAACTGTGGTGGATTTGATTGGTTATAACAAGCCCTTCAGATCATGGGGGAGGAGTTTGGTAGGCAACCATCCTGATGAGCAGCCAAGGGTGATCAACTCAACAGGTAACATCTACCAGTTTATGCAGGGTAACTATACCTACCTGTTTGATGGCAAAAACTTCACCGGCATTTTTGCCGTGGCCGACAAAGGACTGGAAAAAAACCTGATGACAGCGCAACCCAATGCCGAAATGCAAAAAGGCATGCAGGATTGTAAAGCCCTGATACAAGATTATACAGATAGGATTGTGAACGGGAAGCTGTTGGCGAGGTAGGGTTTCGATAGAAGCGGATACGCCTAATCAGTGTGGCAGGTACACTTATTTGCTACATATCCACACCACCCCAACTTTTCAACAATACCCTAAAACCCCCGCTAATGCATTAACTTTACCCGATTAACAGAAGGAGTAACCGCTTGGCTAAAGATACTACCAAAGAAACCCCCTTAATGCAGCAATATAATGCTATCAAAGTAAAGTATCCAGGTGCTTTATTGCTGTTTAGGGTGGGCGATTTTTATGAAACATTTGGCGAAGATGCCGTGAAGGCTGCCGGTATTTTAGGCATCGTGCTTACCCGCCGGGCAAACGGCGCCGCTACACATATTGAGCTTGCCGGTTTCCCCCACCATTCGCTTGATACTTACCTGCCTAAACTGGTACGTGCGGGACAGCGTGTGGCCATTTGCGATCAACTGGAAGATCCTAAAACTACCAAAACCATCGTTAAACGCGGTGTAACCGAACTGGTTACCCCCGGTGTCGCCACTAACGATAACATCCTTCAGCAAAAAAGCAATAACTACCTGGCCTCGCTGCATTTTGAAAAGAATACGATAGGCATTGCCCTGATCGATATCTCTACCGGCGAGTTCATGACCGCCCAGGGTAACAGCGATTATATTGATAAGCTGCTGCAAAGCTTTTCGCCCAGTGAAGTGATCTATCCCAAAAGCCGTACACGCGATTTTAAAGATACTTATGGCGATCGCTTTTACACCTATGCCCTTGACGAATGGCCATACAGCGGCGATTACGCCACTGAAACGTTGCTTAAGCACTTTGGTGTAAAATCGCTCAAAGGCTTTGGTATTGATAAACTGAATTTAGGCATCATCGCTGCCGGTGTTGCTATTCATTATTTGAATGAGACAGAACACCGTAACCTCGGGCATATTTCGGCCATCAGCAGGATTGAGGAGGATAGGTATCTTTGGCTCGACAGGTTCAGCATTCGCAACCTCGAACTGGTGGGTTCGGCCAATGAAAACGCCATGACACTGGTTGATGTGCTTGACCACACCTGCTCGCCTATGGGCGCGCGTTTGCTGCGTCGCTGGATTGTGATGCCTTTAAAGCAAATCAAAGCTATCAATGACCGCTTAGGCGTGGTTGAATACCTGATAGAAAACGAAGAGCTGAGGGAAGAGTTGCTCCAATATCTACGCCAGATAGGTGATTTGGAAAGGCTCATCTCAAAAATAGGTTTACAAAAAGCCAATCCACGTGAGGTTTGCCAGTTAAAAAAGGCCCTAACCGCCATAGCCCAAATTAAACGCATAGCCGAATCATCACAAAGTGCCCCGTTACGCGCCATTGGCGAGCAGCTTAACCCCTGTGCACTAATTTGCGAAAAGATAGAACGTGAATTAAACCCCGAGCCTCCGGTGATGCTGGTAAAAGGTTCGGTGATGAACGAGGGTATTAACGAGGAGCTTGACCGTTTGCGTAAGATCGCCTTCGGCGGTAAAGGTTACCTGCTGGAGATTCAGAAGCGCGAAGCTGAATTAACGGGCATCCCATCGCTTAAAGTATCGTTTAATAACGTGTTTGGCTATTATTTGGAGGTTACACACAGCCACCGGGATAAAGTGCCAACCGAATGGATCCGCAAGCAAACGCTGGTTAATGCCGAGCGGTACATTACCCCCGAACTTAAAGAATATGAAGAACAGATTTTAGGCGCCGAAGAAAAAATCTTCGCGCTTGAAACGCAGCTTTATAACGACCTGCTTTATTCGCTTGCCGAGTATATTAAACCTATCCAGTTGAATGCCCAACTGATAGCCCGTTTGGATGTGTTGCTCAACTTTGCAACCATCTCCATTAAAAACTACTACGTTAAGCCCGAGATTAATGAAAGCAAGGTACTTGACATTAAGGGCGGTCGCCACCCTGTTATTGAAAAGAACCTGCCGATAGGCGAGGAGTACATCACCAACAGCGTTTACCTCGATTCGGAAACCCAGCAGATCATCATTATTACGGGCCCTAATATGGCGGGAAAGTCGGCTTTATTAAGGCAAACAGGCTTGATAGTACTGATGGCCCAAATGGGTTGTTTTGTGCCGGCTAAAGCTGCGTCAATAGGCCTGGTCGATAAGATCTTTACCAGGGTAGGTGCCTCGGATAACCTTTCATCCGGCGAATCGACCTTTATGGTGGAGATGAACGAAACTGCCAGTATCCTCAATAACCTGAGCGACAGGAGCCTGATCCTGCTGGATGAGATCGGTCGCGGTACTTCAACGTATGACGGGATCTCCATTGCATGGTCAATTGCCGAGTATCTGCATAATCACCCTACGGCAAGGGCTAAAACGCTGTTTGCAACCCACTATCATGAGCTTAATGAACTCAGCAATTCGTTTAACCGCGTTAAAAACTTTAATGTATCGGTTAAAGAAGTGGGGCAGCAGATCATCTTTTTACGTAAACTGGTACCGGGTGGCAGCGAGCACAGCTTTGGGATCCACGTGGCTAAACTGGCAGGTATGCCTTCAAAAGTACTTTCCCGTGCCAATGAAATTTTAAAGAAACTGGAAAATGAACGCACCGGCGGCGAGCATATCAAAGAAAGTATCCGCAAGGTTCAGAAACAAGCTGTACAAATGCAGATGTTTTCAATAGATGACCCCGTATTGGTGAAGATACGCGATACCCTGAATAACCTTGATGTAAATACATTAACCCCGGTTGAGGCATTGATGAAGCTGGACGAAATCCAAAGGGTGGTGAAGAGTTGATTTTCGAAGTCCGAAAGTCCGATGTCCGTAAAGTCCGAAAGTTTTGACCTCTTGCCCGAAAGCCAGGAGCAGTTTTAATGAGTTATGCATTTTTACTTCCGGACTTTCGGACATCGGCCTTGCAGACTTCTTCCACCCATGTTAATATGTTAAAAACATCCGCATCCTCTCAATAAACATTAAAGTTAATTTTACTTTATGAGCATATACCTGCGTCGTAGTTTTTATTTGTTTATACTTTTCCTTTCCCCATTTATATTAAGTTCATGTCACTCGCGCAAGGCCGCTATGCGCGGCCAGCCGGGTGAGGTGGTTAATCCGTCACCTGATATCGCTTCAAAATATTCCGAAATTATGGAGGTTGATAAGGGCAGTATTCAAAATGGTCGCCTTTACGCTTTTATTGATCAATGGATGGGAACACCCTATAAATTTGGTGGATTAGATAAAGACGGGATCGACTGTTCAGGGCTGACTTTTTTGCTGGAACAGCAGGTTTATGGTATTACCATTCCCCGCATGACCAGCAAGCAGATATCCGTCATCAAACGAAAATATGAAGACGAGCTAAAGGAAGGCGACCTGGTGTTTTTTGATTTCGACGGAAAGCAGTTTAGCCATGTGGGTGTTTACCTGCAAAATGGCTACGTAGTACATGCCAGCTCACGTCGCGGGGTTATCATCGTAAAACTGCGCGATCCATCATTATACAAGTACTTTTCGAGGGCAGGTTCTATTGAAAATGTACCTACAAGCATGAATTAGGTAATACAAATTTTAGGAGGATTTTTGCGAACTACACCAATATAAAGTTTAAATCGCCTTCATGTAATTCGTT
Organism: Mucilaginibacter sp. P19; assembly: GCF_050632265.1. NCBI lineage: Bacteria > Pseudomonadati > Bacteroidota > Sphingobacteriia > Sphingobacteriales > Sphingobacteriaceae > Mucilaginibacter > Mucilaginibacter sp. P19. Next base: position 4,109,508 of record NZ_CP192586.1, on the reverse strand, counting down.
AAAATTTGAGCCAATTTGTGCAGTAATTTTCAATAATTTTGCACCATCATGGCCGACAAAAAAAGATTACTCATTCTGGACTAAGTACAAGCGGTTCGCAGGCACCGAGATCATGCTTTATGTGATCATGGTGCTTGGTATTATCCTCGGTATCGTGATATTTAGTTACCTTTAACTAAGGTAACGTTATCATTATCTACATCCGCAATTGACTGGTAAAAATCAACAAGGTCCTGATAGGTGTCTTTACTATATGTACCATCTATGATCTGTAGCTTGCGACTGTATACCAGCTTATCCCCATTTACAGTTGCACTTGATTCAAACTTTCCGAAAGGTTTTTCGATACTTACTTTTTTAGGGCGCATATCAACCTTGTATCCTGCGGGTAGGGTATAAGTGATCTCATCCTCATCGGTATATCCACGGTTAATGTAAACATCGTTATGTCGGTTACGGACCTCACGTAACGGCGAACTTACACGGTTGGCCGGGTTGGCCAGAAAAATTATTTTTCCGTCAGATACCGAGCCATAGTCTGTAGCCGAAATTTTTAACGTTTCGGTGGTGTATGGTTGTTCAACTTTAAACTGCTTCAGATCTGCACTTTCAATATCAAGGTTATTAATGGGATAAATCTTCTTCAGATCTTTGATCTGTTCTGTTTTCGATTCATAGATCACATGATCACGATCTTCATAATTAGTGCCCTTGAAATTGGTAACCATTGTGCCTGACAGGTTACCGTTGGCACTTAATGTAAAATTGGCTTTGCGTTGTTCAAGATTAGCCTGGGCCGTGTATTTTGGCGTATGCATTAATTTGCCACCTTGCGGTGTACAGGCCAGCACAATACGGTCATCAGTGAAATCGCCTAAAAAGCCAAACGGTATGTTCTGACTGGTACATTCTAAAAAGGTGGTATCATTTTTAAAAGGCAGGCACAAAATAACATGATTGCCCTGGTCCATGCTTGCAAAGTCGGGCTGAAAGTTTACTTTGGATGGTCCTGCTTCCACTACGCAGTAGTATGAATCAATGTTGATAGCCTTTAATAAGGCCTGCGTGTAGTTAACCAGGGCTTTGCAATCACCATAATTTTGAGCATCAACATCTGATGCCAGGAAGGGTTGATAACCGCCTATCCCTACTTGTATACTAATGTAATGCGTTTTGCTTTGCATGTATTCATAAACCTTGCGCGCTTTGGCTTTAGGGTCGGTTATTGAACTTGTAAGCTCTTTTACTTTCGCCACTGTTTGAGGCGAAAGCTGCTGGCGGCCTGCGTTAAGCTTGTCATATTGCCATTGCCCAAGTTCTTTCCAGTTGGTAAATGAGCCACTGATACCACGGTAAATGAATTTTTCGGGCGCTATTTCCAGCCTGGGCATTATTGATCGGTAAACAGGGCTGTAAGGTTCATGCTTTAAAGCTTTCAGGTTGCTAATTTGCCAGTTGTATGTTTGTAGCCCAAGCTTATTGGTGCCAATTGTTACCTTAACAGGTAAATTGGTTTGTTTGTATTTGATTTTAAAATCGGGCTTGCAGATAAATGTATACGAGCTTTTTTCAACTGCTATACCATCCGAAGGAATAGGTTGCCAGCTCTCAAGGTCAAGTGATTGTTTTGACTTTACATCATACTCATAACTTACGGTGTAAGGATAATCATTTACCCTGGGTTGATAATGTTTTATCTTTAGGTCGGTAAAAAGTGAAAAGCCATCGTGATTGCTGTCATCATCAAAGTCGCTTTCTGAAAATTTACCTGTGGGCTTGCCCCATTGGTTGTAAATCATTCCTTTTATATCCTTAATATAACGACTTTTGTCATGCCATATCGCTATATCAACGTCATCGTCACCATTTTTATTGAGTACGGTTATTACTTGTTTTACGTGACAAAGTGTGTTATCTAAGTCTTTAACCTCAACAGTAACTTCCTCATTACGCACTATTGAGCTGGCATAAGGCAAAAGGTCTTTTGAAATGAGCGATACGTCGTAGTTTTCCTGTGCTTTTACACAGGTTACCGCCAAAAAGATAAAAAGGGTAGTTAAAAATGCTTTCATTATTTTTTCTTGAAGATCATATCTCCTTTTTCCGTTAGAATGATCTTATTAAACAGCTCCTTAAGATAAGGGTATTCGGCCGAATCATAAACCGACTTGTTAAACTGGGTAATGTTTGAAAAGGTAAAACTGTTATTGTCCTGGCTCTCAAACGTGGTAGCAAACATGCCGCCTTTGTTTGGTAATGAAAACGCTACTATCTGGGGCGGGGTTTCAATGATATATTGCGCAGGCAGGTGCATCACCAAAACAAGCCTCTTGTCTGAGGCAAAGGCCCAGTCAACAGGATAATCACGTTCGGCAAGTTTGAACGGGTTGGTGGTGCGTTTTTCCCAAAAATAAGGGTTAAATGCAAGCTTATCATGATTGGTATTATCAAATGCATCTATCTCCACTTCAAAGGTTTCACGTAGCGGGTTGTCAAGACTGTCGAGATTTGCTATGTCTGACTTAAGTACTTTTAATTTAGGTTGTTTCTCGTCAAAATCTTCAACATATTCATCAACAGTATTAAACTTTTTAATGACTTTGCGTTTTTCGTAAGCGTCGTAACCTTTGTAGTAATTGGTTATTGTACCTTTTAGCTTTCCATTATCAAGCAGTGTAAGATCGAACATCCGTGTGGTGGCCGCTTTTTGCTGAGTGCTTAACTCTATCCAGTATGATGGTTTATTAAGGCTAATCACCCTTCCCTTATCGTTTATACATTTAAGAGGGAGTAAACCGAAGGACAATAACGGATCGGTAGCATCGAGCAGGTAGGTTTGATCGCCAATAGTTAACCTGGCTATAACGTAGTTAAAGTCGCTAAGTACCGGGTAAAGGTTATTCACCATTCCATGGTCGCGGGTTGAAAGCAATACGGCATCGGCGTTAAGGCCAGCAGCGCTTAGCGCGGTAATAAGTGTCAGATTAATATCGGCGATACTGCCGGTGTGAGTATCAAGGGCTTTCTTAATACCTTCGTTACTTTCTATACCGATATAATCGTTCCATTTTAACTGTTTTTGTACCCAATTGTAGATGGTTTCAGCTTTATCCAGATCATCCGTTTTACCCGCAATAACAGGGGCTATGCGTTCTTTAAGCAAGCTGGTCCGTTTTAACTGGGAGCCAAATCCGTCTGATATTTTTAACTGGCGGTCAACGTCACTCCATTCCTTGCTTATAACACTTTTAACATTGGTATAAGGATTTGTCCATTCAACCAGTTCGAAAAATATAGCTGACAGGAAATTTTTACGCGCCGTCATATAATCTTCTTCAACAAAGGCCGGGATATCTTTCATGGCATAAGTAATGTGCGAGCAATCGGCTTTGGAGCCTCCGGATGAGAAGCATTCGCGTTCAACTTCCGAAGTGCTTTTAGTGAGTTTCAGTGCTCCGCGTAATGACGCGTTAAAGTTCCAAAAGCCTGGGATATGTACTTCATATTGAGAGTATACTTTAGGAACATCATCCTGGAAATTCCATCCATGAAATAAATCCCAATACGGAGATACAACTTCGTATTTATATTCAATGACACAGCCGGGGCGTAAGGCAGGTAATACAAATTTTACTGTGCTGCCATACTTATAATCTTTTACGGTATAAACTTTTTTGGTGTCCAGTTCGACCTGTTGAATTATGCCGTTATCATCCTTGTAATAAGTTGTTCCGCTAATGTTTTGAACTTCTTCAAAACTATTATCGCCGTTATGGATGGGAATTGCGATAGTACCTTTGTTAAGGCCTTCTTTACTGAAGATCTTTATTTTGGTATGATAGGTAAATACCATCCTGATATGGTCACTGACTTCATCAATTCTGGTTTTGCCAAATTCGTTAAAAAAAACGGCATTTGCCTGCGGATCTTTATCATATTTGGCCATTTCAATCTCCTGGTCGGTGATTCCGGTTTCAAAATCCTGTGCGGCAGCTTTGAGTGATAAGCTGATAAAAATCAAAAGAATAAGAGTGATTTTGTTCATACAAATTGTGATAATTAGGGATAATCAAATTAAATAATAAATTGGTATATTAAATAAATTAAAAAATTTATTCTGCTGATTAATTTTAGGACATTTGCGACCTTTGCATCTCTGAACACTTACAAATGAAATTAAATTTAAAACGGCCCCTGGCTTTCTTTGATCTTGAAACAACAGGTACCAATATCGGTGCCGACCGTATAGTTGAAATATCTGTTATCAAGCTTAATCCTGATGGCAGCGAAGAAGTGAGAACGTGGCGTGTTCACCCGGGCATTCCTATCCCGCTCGAGTCGTCGCTGGTGCACGGCATCTACGATGAGCACATACAAAACGAAAAGCAATTTAAAGAGCTTGGCCAGGAAATAGCCGATTTTATTGGTGATAGCGATTTGGCCGGATACAATTCAAATAAGTTTGATATCCCCATGATTATGGAGGAATTTTTACGTTCCGGAGTGGATTTCAACCTGGATGCCCGCCATTTTGTTGATGTACAGAACATATTTCATCAAATGGAGCAACGCACGTTAAAGGCTGCCTACCAGTTTTATTGCAATAAAGTAATTGAAAACGCCCATTCGGCCGAAGCAGATACCCGCGCTACCATGGAAGTTTTGCTGGCGCAGATTGAGCGTTATGAAAATGTAGAGTGGGAGGATAAAAAAGGTAATAAAATAATCCCTGTTGTGGGCGATGTTGAAGCGCTGCACGCATTTACTAACCTGAGCAAACCGGTTGATTTTGCCGGTCGTATGGTTTATAATGAACAGGGCGAGGAGTTGATAAACTTTGGCAAACATAAAGGCAAACGTGTTGAAGACGTGTTGAACGCCGAGCCAAGTTATTACTCATGGATGATGCAGGGTGATTTTCCGCTTTATACTAAACGCAAACTCGAAGAAATTTACACCCGCTGGAACGCCAAAAAAGCAGCCGAACGCCAGGCCAACAAAGCTGCCCAGCCAAAACCGGCAGATCAACAGCCCGCTGCTTCTAAACCTGAGTACCAGAAAAAAGAGTATACCAAGCCCGATCATACCAAAAATCAGCAGTATCAAAACAAACCTTTTAAAAAGAAGGATGAGCCAGCCCAGCCGGTTAACGATGATATGCTGGCCCAGTTAGCGTTGAAGTTTAAAAAAGGATAATATTTTGAACCCTGATTTTAGGATTAAAGGATTTTAGGATTTTTTATTGAAACCCTTGCATAAATAATTGCAAGGGTTTTTTGTTGATATTATTTTGAAACCAGAAAAGGAAGGATACGTTAACCTTTAACCTTTAACCTTTAACCTTTAACCTTTAACCTTCAAAAAATCGATATTTCGTTTCAATCCACTAAATTTTGTGCGCTTAACGGCCGAATTTTTAAATACTTTTTGAAAAATATCCTGTGTAATGTCCTGCCAGTCGGCGGTTTTCAAGTGCAGTAAATCAGGGTGCGGAGTAAAGGCTGGTTCGGTATTTAGCACCGAGAAGCGGTTCCAGGGGCAAACATCCTGGCAAACGTCACAACCAAACATCCAGTTATCCATCTTACCTTTAAACTCCTGTGGAATTTCGTTTTTAAGTTCGATGGTTAAATAGGAGATACAACGGCTGCCATCAACTACGTACGGCCCTACAATAGCATCAGTAGGACAGGCGTCGATACAATTGGTGCAGGTGCCGCAATGATCGGCTGTGGGAGCTATATCGTACTCCAGTTCAAGGTCAATGATCAGTTCGGCCAGGAAAAAGAACGAGCCGGCTTTTTTGTTGAGCAGGTTGCTGTTTTTGCCAATCCAGCCCATTCCTGCTTTACGTGCCCATGCCTTATCAAGTACCGGTGCCGAATCAACAAACGCACGGCCGCCTACTTCACCAATTTTATCATTAATGATTTGCAGTAATAGCCTCAGCTTATCTTTAATCACCGTGTGGTAGTCAATTCCATAAGCGTATTTAGAGATTTTGGGCGATAACGGATCATCCTGCTGCTGATCGGTATAATAATTAATGCCTAATGATATAACCGATTTAGCCCCGTCAACCAACAAACGCGGGTCAAGGCGCTTATCGAAATGGTTTTCCATGTACGCCATTTCGCCATGCATGTTTTTATTGAGCCAGGATTCAAGACGCGGGGCTTCGTCTTCTAAAAAATCTGCTTTGGCAATACCACAAAACAAAAAGCCAAGTTTTTGTGCCTCGTTTTTAATGAGTTGACTGTATATGGCTTTGTTTTGCTGCATTTATGCAAAGATAGTATAAATTGAAATTGGTGCGCGAACGGTTATGCTCTTCAATAAGGTTTAATCAATCATGGTATACTTGTATAAGGAGATTATTCGTTATTATAGTTTACTCCGTTTTGCTATAAGTTTACTATTGGTGCAGTTTTTGTATCTGATAAAAAAAGGGATTTATAGCATGCTTGAGCATATTAAATACTTGCCTGCGCATGTGTTAGGAATGCATGCAGCCGGCCACGTTACTATTGGCGATTATGAAAAGGCCTTAAGACCATTGCTTGAGCAACAGGTAAAACAAACTGGGCGAATAAACTTTTTACTGGTGCTGGAAACTAATATAAAAAATTTTACAGCAGGTGCCTGGTGCGGCAATATCAGGCTGGGCCTTAAATATTTTACCCGGTGGAACAAAGTTGCTGTTGTAACCGATCAGGACGGTGTTCGGGAGTTCAGTCATTTGTTTAAATATATTTTACCGGGCAAGTTTGCGGGCTATAAGCTGGAAGAATTGCACGAAGCCGTAAAGTGGGTAACAGAAGTTAAATAAATAACCATTATGGAAACAATACATAAAACAGCAGCGATGAATAATGATGATTCAGATCTGCACAATGATGAGTTAGGTGAAAATACCGGCGATGATACGATTATTGCTGAAATACTTCATTTGAAACCCGGCGAGAAAGATATCAGCAAAATGCCCTCATCAAATATGGGACAAGGCCCGGCGGGTGAGGATTTGTGAGCCGTCCGTCTTCTAAAGGGAAGATACGGGTGATATTAAACAAGAACTGCCCGCTCTTTGAGCAGGCAGTTCTTGTTTAAATGTGTTGAGATTAATAATGCTATCCAACCACACCCTTTAGGGGGGCTAAAAGCTGTTCCTGATACTGTTGCTTAACGTTTTGGTGCTCCAGTATCCGCTATCTAAAATACGGCGCACAGTCATTAATGGATCGGCTTGATCACGTTTATCAGCTAATTGGAAAGCCATTTTAAAACCGCGTTTCCTAAGCTCAGGCAAAGCAGCTTTGTTCCAGATGCCAAATGGATAAGCAAAGTAGTCCATTTTTTTGCCGGTGATTTCTTCCAATGTTTTAGTTGGTTTTTCGATTTGGGTAACCCAGTCGTCCACCGGGCGATTGGTTATTTTACCATTTTTGCCAATGATCTTAAGGGTTGATGTATGTGAATAACGGTCAACACGGTGGTGGTCCCAGGTGTGGCTGGCAATAACGTTACCTTCGTCAGATAGTTGTTTTACCTGCTCTTTGGTCATGTAATGCGGACGGCCTAACGATACGGTCATCACAAAATAAACCGCTTTAAAACCATACTTTTTAAGGGTAGGATTGGCAATGGTGAACTGATCAAGGTCGGTATCATCAAACGTAAGCATGATAGGCTTTTTAGGCAGCGGCGCGCCCTTGGTAAGGTATGCATAAAGCTGATCGGGCAGTATGGTGTGGTAACCGCTGTCGGCCAGCATTTTGATGTGTTCTTTAAAAGCAGCAATTTGGACAATATAATCCTTGGCGTTTTTTGAATCGGTAGGCTTCCAGTCGCGAATTTGGTGGTAGCAGAGAATAGGGACTTGCTTGCGGGCTAAAATGGCAGCGGCATCACCTTGTGAAGCAGCATTGGCAGCCGGAACTTCAGCAACCGGGGTAGCAGTAGTTGATTTATCTGATGGCTTCGACTGGCATGAAACAGCGCCGAAAGCACAAAGGGCCAGCATGGCTAACGTTTGTTTTATCATATTATAGGTTGGTTTTATTCCTTAATTAACGGCAGCTAAAATAATAATTATATAACACGCAAGCCTTGCGATGTAAACAAAATTAATTAAGACTTTAAGTGTGATAACCGGATAATTATTCGCTTTTATTGATGATCTGCTTCAGGCCCGGCTCGCATGTAAGCAGGTGCCATCCGCCAAAAACTACAAACACTTTGTTATGGGTTTTAAGCAGATTGTCAATGGTGCGAAGCAGGCTTTGATCCCTGATCTCTTTGGAGGCTCTGCCAATTTCCTGAAATTTTCCTTTGGGGTCAAACGGATTGGTAGGTTCCAGCTCCTCGAGCTTAAAAGGGCGGTTAAGCAGTTTTTGATAGGCGGCTTCAAAATAATCCAGGGTTTGCTCAGCCGGAGAAAGCTTTACTCCACCTGTTTTCATGATATAGCCTTGTATAAATTTAGCATAATTTGCTTTAAATGTCGCGCTATCGGTAACAGGAGGCCGTTGGCCCCACATTAAACGTTCGGTAACTATATAAGCTAAAAATTCGCTGGTAGTGTATCTCTTCAATAGCTCTTTAAATTCAAGGCTATCGGTCATGTCGCCGTTAACGGTTATAATTTTAAGGCTATCTGCAAGGGTTTTGGTAAGCCCTATTTCACCATCTTTTTGAATGGCTTCTTTTTTGAGGCGAAAACCTTTTTTGAAACATCTCCTCCTTCGTTAACACATACATCAGGTCTGAATTCAAAAAATGCCTTTTCGATCCCCTTAAACATCGGATTTTCGGTGTCGTTGTTATCTGGCAAATGGTTAACGCCACAAAAAACAATCTCCTTTTTGTCGTTTTTAAACCTTAAGATGTAGGGATTGGCAGGCAAGTGCCCGGCAGCATCAAGTTTGATCTTTAAGTAACTAACCGTTGGGTAAACCTCAGCGGATGCTTTGTCTTTTTTGGTTCCGCAGCTTAACAAGGCCGAGGAAAATAACAGTAATAAAGTTATGTATTTCATCGGCCCTGTTGTGTTTGTTATAAAACTATACGCTTTCCTTCTTTTATTGACCGCTTGGCGGCATCCAGGATTTGCATAACAATCATATTGTATTTTAATGATGAACGGTCATCCGGGTGCCTGAGCGGATTTGCGAGGGCTGAAGTAAAATAGGCTACCGGCGCATCAGCTGGTGCTACCAGTGGGGCAGCTTTATAACCTCTTACACGGTTATTAACTTTTATTTCAACACTATCCTTATCGAAGGCATGGATATAACCCTTAGCACCGAAAATCTCCATATCCTTGATACTGAAAGGCCAGTTCCAGGAGGCTTCAATCTGCCCGGTGGCATTGGCGTATTCAACCAATATGGTGGCATCATCCTCAACCTTCGGATATACGGTTGGTTTATAATGCCTTGCGATGGCGGTTACTGCTATCGGGCGCTGGCCCTTCATTAGCCAGGTCATCAAATCAGCGCCATAGCAACCAAAATCATTCAGTGCGCCCGCACCATTTAATACAGGATCTGTTAACCAGCTCAAAAAATCTTCGCTGCAGCCAATTTCGCGTGGCCCCTGGTGCCCGTCATGTACCACCATTTTACGGATCAAACCTATGCTGTCCTGCTTAACGGTGTTATAAGCATCCTGGAACGATGGGTACCAGGTAGTTTCATAATTGGTTAATACTTTGACGTAGTATTTAAGGGCCAGAAACTCCATACGTTTAGCCTGCTCAAGGGTGGCGGCCAACGGTTTTTCAACCATTACAGAAATACCTAAGGGTGCGCAGGTCTCCACAATATCCACATGTTTGCCAACAGCGTTGTAACCCAACACAATAGCAGGCTTACGGGTGGTGCACATTTTCCTTAGGTCATCAAAAAACAGGGAATCGGGCAGGTTATATGCTTTGCCAAATTTTTCCCAAAGCTTTTTATCAGGTTCGGCAATGCCTACAATATTTACGTTCCCTTTTCGGTACTCACTTAATATGAGGTGGATATGGTCATGGTTTAAGCCCATAATACCTACTTTTAGTGTCGGTACGGGCTTGTGTATCACTGGTATGGTGTCTTTTTTTGCCTTGTTAACTGAATCGGCAGGTGCCGTAACCGAAGGGGCTGGTGCTGTACCCGGTGGCGGTGGTGTTGTTTGTGCCGATGCGATAGTTATGCAGCTTAAAAAGAGCGTAGTTGTAGTGAGCAGTTGTTTTAATTTGGTTTTCATGATTGGTGGCGATGTATACGTTTATCTCAAAATAAGGATGGATTTCCTCCCAGCTTTATCTTTCCTAAATGTTTGTAGGCAGCCTCAGTAGCTTCACGGCCGCGGGCCGTACGCATTAAAAAGCCTTCCTGTATTAAAAACGGTTCGTAAACTTCTTCAATTGTGCCCTCGTCTTCACCAACTGCTGTTGCAACGGTTTTTAAACCTACCGGACCGCCTTTAAACTTATCAATAATGGTAAGCAGGATCTTGTTGTCCATTCTCGTCCAGTCCGTGACTATCTACATTTAAAGCGTTCAATGCGTACTGGGCAATCTCCGTATCAATCTTGCCATTTCCTTTTATTTGGGCGAAATCACGTGTGCGGCGAAGTAATGCATTGGCAATACGGGGGTACCACGACTGCGGCGGGCGATTTCGTAAGCACCTTCATCAGTAATAGGTGTTTTAAGTATCGATGCCGAGCGTAGTACAATGGTGGTAAGCAGTTTGGCATCGTAATATTCCAGGCGCGAGTTGATGCCAAACCTGGCCCTTAGAGGCGCAGTAAGCAAGCCGGAACGGGTAGTTGCGCCTACCAGGGTGAATGGATTAAGCGAAATTTGTACCGAACGGGCATTGGGGCCGCTCTCCAACATAATATCTATCTTAAAATCCTCCATGGCCGAGTAAAGGTATTCTTCAACCAGCGGACTTAAGCGGTGAATTTCATCAATAAAAAGGATATCCCCGGTTTCAAGATTGGTAAGCAAACCAGCCAAATCGCCGGGTTTATCTAAAACAGGGCCTGAGGTGATCTTAATGCCTACACCCATTTCATTGGCGATAATGTGCGAAAGGGTAGTTTTACCTAAACCCGGAGGGCCATGCAGCAGCACGTGATCAAGCGCTTCACCGCGCTGACGGGCAGCTTGTACAAAGATCTTTAAATTGGCTAATATTTTATGCTGACCGGTAAAATCCTCAAATTGCTGCGGGCGTAATACTTTTTCAATATCACGTTCGGCCGGACTGAGACGTTCGCGTTCAGGGTCAAGATGCTCATTCATTGCCAACGAAATTAGTAATTTTTTAGGCTAAAGGTGAAAGGTTAAAGGTAAAAGGTTTGTTTCTTTTGAGGAAGCGAAAGGTTAAAGCTAAAAGGCGAAAGGTTTTTTTCAGTCGATAGATTAATTTGCTTTAAATACAAAAAGTTAAAGTTTTGTTATGTAACCTTTAACCTTTCGCCTTTACCCTTTCACCTTTAAAAAATCACCCCTCCGGATATTTCCTGAAGATGCTGTTGATCTTCATTTGGATCACGCCCAAAAATGCCTCGCGAAAAATTCGGGTTGACATTTTAGAGGTGCCAGCCGTGCGGTCGGTAAATATGATGGGTACTTCTACCAGCTTAAAACCGTGTTTAAGGGTAGTATATTTCATTTCGATCTGGAAGGCATAGCCAACAAATTTGATTTTATCCAGGCTCACGGTTTCAAGTACTTTACGCTTGTAGCACATGAAGCCGGCGGTAGCATCCTGCACCTTCATTCCGGTTATAAAACGAACGTATACCGAGGCAAAGTAGCTCATCAGCACCCGGCTCATGGGCCAGTTAACCACATTTACACCGGTTACATAACGGGAGCCTATTGCCGCGTCGGCACCGTCGATACAGGCTTGCCTTAGCTTTAACAAATCATCTGGGTTGTGTGAAAAATCGGCATCCATCTCAAAAATATAGTCGTAATGATGGGTTATGCACCATTTAAAACCATGTATATAAGCAGTGCCCAATCCCTGTTTCCCGGCTCGTTCTTCCATGAAAAGACGACCTTCATATTCGGCCTGCAGGCTTTTTACTATCTGTGGCGTGCCATCAGGCGATCCGTCGTCAATGATCAGGATATGAAAATCATGAGGCAAAGAGAATACCTTGCGGATCATCCGCTCGATGTTTTCCTTTTCATTATAGGTGGGTATGATTACGACGCTATCAGGCACTGAACGTTATTTTAGAAAATGAGTTAAATGTTTAAGCTGCGAAAATAATCAATTTATAGAGCATCAAAACAAAAAAACAGGAAAGCACATGCAGTCCTGTTTTTTCGAAGTCATATTTTATAGGTTATTCGTGTCGGCGATAACCTCGTTTTCTATATAAGGGTCGGTGATATAGTTTCTTTCTTTAAGGCGAGGCGCAACAAACATGAAGATGATGATAAACACTCCAATAAAACTTACGAAAAACCACTCATAGTTGGCGCCCGCAAGATTTTTGGCCCACCAGCCACCGTCTTCAATAAGTCCGTTAACAAGAGCTGTGATCAGGTTGCCAAATGAAACAACCAGGAACCAGATTCCCGACATGGTACTTTTCATGGATTTTGGAGAATGGGTATAAGCGTATTCCAGCCCGGTAATTGACACTAATACTTCTGCAGCTGAGAGTATTAAAAAGGCCAGCACCTGCCACCACATCGATGGTGAGCCACCATGATCAATACTAACATGTGTAAAACCGATAACTACAAACGATAATGCTGTTAAAACCAAACCGGCACCCAGCCTGCGCAAAGGTGTTGTTTTTAACCCGATCTTATCTAAATTGGGATAAATTACATAGTTAAACAGTGGTATGAATAACAAAAGGAAAATGGTATTAAATGTAGACATTGAACCTGGTTCTATCTGGAATGAGGTAAAACCAAGATTGATGTTTCGATCCATTTTTGCGGCATATAGCGTCCATTCTGAAAGGCACTGGTCCCAAACAGCCCAAAATGCCAATGCAAAAAAGAATACGGAAATCACACGGTATACTGCTTTAACTCCTTCAACCCGTTCCGGATCATAGCTTTCTTTGGCAATATCAAGTAATGATTGGCCTGGTTTCTTTTTACTTAAATGGGTAAGTGCATACCATGTAATAAACACCAGGTTATTTCGGTTTACGCCCTGCGGAGGCACTTTTACATATTTTTTGCGGCCCATAAAAAATATAACAGTTGCCAAACCCATTAATATCCCGGGAACACCAAAAGCCCATTTAGGGCCGTAATATTTGTAAATGGTAGGGATAGCAATCGTTGATAACATAGAGCCTGCATTGATGCTAAAGTAAAACCAGCCGTAAACTTTTGAGAGCAAATCCTGATTGCTGGCATCAAACTGGTCGCCTACGTTGGCCGAAACGCACGATTTGATACCACCCGCACCGATGGCGACAACAAGCATACCTATTTCAAAGCCACTAAGGCTTGTATCAAACATCGCCAGCAACAGGTGTCCAAAGCAATATACTACAGAAATATAAAGGATGAGCTTGTATTTGCCGGTAAACCAGTCGGCCACCATGCCGCCTACAAATGGTAAAGCGTAAGCCACCATAACAAATAAATGGTTCAGCTTATTGGCATGGGCATCAGCCTGTTGGGCTAACGCGGGATTACCTGCAGGGTTAAAGAATTGTTTTACCAAAAAAGGGTAAGTATCGAACGCATGCCATAAAAGCTAAAACGTTCAGCGGCTTCATTGCCAATAATGTAAGGGACGCTCTTGGGGAATTTTGATTTTAGGGGAGCAGTTTTTTCTTGCATCAGTTAACTTAAAAATTTGCTAAAGGTAATATAAATCTTATAAACCGAAATTTAATACCGAAAATGAGATACTTTCTGTAACAAAATGGTTAATTTTTGATTATTGCTGTTATTTAATTTCTTAGTGCCTCACCGGTAACAGTGCCCGATCTTTTGCGGCTTGTTTTTTAGGGTCGATATATTGATTATCGGTACTGGTACCATCAGTAATGTTGCGCATATCGATGTTTTCTACATAAGTCCAGCGACCATCTTTTAATTTATAGCCGTCATAACTCAGGTCGGGGCCAAAGGTTTCAGGTTTATCCTTGCTCCGGCCGTCGGGAGCCGAAAGATGATCAAATACAATAATGTTTTGCTCGGGTACAAACCTTAACAGCATAGATACCTGCCGGGCGTATTCAAATATTACCCTGTTGCGGGTTTTGCTGTTACCATTAAATACTGGCATCCCAAACTGCGGTACGCCATTGTTAAACGAAATTACATCGATCACTTTTTTCGTCGATTTTACCGTATTGCCTTTCCAGCCTAATAATACATAATAAGGTTTGGGGCCATAAACAGGCATTATCTTATAGTATTGAGCGCCGTACCATTTATGACTATCGGTTACCGAATCTTCAGGGTTTTTCAATAATGGTGAATAATCCTCAAGCGGAAACATTTTAAGCGGGCCGCCGGTATTTATTTGCACCGTGCCGTAAAAACGGTAGCTGCCATCAAGGTTCATCACATGCCAGCTCAGGATGCGGAAGCGGTTGTCGGGCGAGTTAATAATACTGACACTCTTAACCGAATCAAACGGAAACAGGAAGGAATTGTTGATCTTTAACGCCTGTACCAATATTTTAATGAATTGGTAATTGGCATTTTTACGCTCCATATCGTTCTCATCATTTACAATCTTTTTGCCCAGGTGGGTAAGACTATCCTGGTATTCGTTAAGTTTTTTGAGCCTTGTACCTTCGTCATGGTATTGCGCAAAAGTTTGCATGCAAAGCAGTATGGAGAAGATAGTAAGAAGGATTTTTTTGTCACTATTTTAATTTAATTAGTTGAGCTTTTTTTATGTCTTTGCGAGATGGCTTTGCAAGTTTCTTTGTATAGAATGAGATTGTTTCGTTTCTTATAATGACGTAATAGTAGACCGTTGGTTAGCGTTGTATTTTATAATCTATTTTATAAATACGGGCGTTGCCTGAGGCCCGGGCTTTCCGTTACAAGTCCTCGCGTTGCATGCCCGCGACCCAACCCGCGCTGTGGGCTTTTCACTGCAATCCCTAACGCGCCCCACGCGCAACATCACTAAAATACATTTTGCTTATAATGACGTTACTTATAAAGTACTAACGTAAATTTTCGATAACCATTGCGCTGGCACCGCCACCTCCGTTACAGATACCGGCAGCGCCGTATTTGCCGTTGTTTTGCTTTAATACGTGTAAAAGGGTAACAATGATTCGTGCACCCGAAGCGCCGAGAGGGTGGCCTAATGAAACAGCACCGCCGTTAACGTTTACTTTTTCCGGGTCGAGGTTCAAAAGCTGGTTGTTGGCTATTGATACTACAGAGAAGGCTTCATTGATCTCAAAGAAGTCGATATCGGAGTTTTGCAGGCCCGCCCTGTGCAGTGCCAGCGGAATGGCTTTTGACGGTGCGGTAGTAAACCATTCGGGCGCCTGCTGTGCATCGGCGTAGGAAACCACCTTAGCCAATGGGGTTATACCGAGTTCATCCGCTTTTTCGCGGCTCATAAGCACTACAGCTGCGGCACCATCATTCAGGGTCGAGGCGTTGGCGGCCGTAACCGTACCATCTTTTTTAAATACGGGTTTTAATGAGGGGATCTTGTCAAACTTAACTGTTTTGGGTTCCTCATCTTCAGTAAACATGGTGATATCGCCTTTTTTGTCTTTAAGGCCAACCGGGGTAATTTCGTCTTTAAATTTACCGTCTGCCTGTGCTTTTTGGGCGCGCTGGTATGATAATATGGCATATGCATCCTGTTCCTCCCGGCTGATGTTGCAGTCGGTAGCGCAAAGCTCGGCTGCTGAGCCCATATGATAGTCGTTGTAAACGTCCCAAAGACCGTCTTTTACCAAACCGTCGATGATTTGCCCATTACCTAAACGGTAACCGTTGCGGGCCTTATCCAGGTAATAGGGTACGTTGCTCATGCTTTCCATGCCGCCGGCAACAACAATATCGTTTTGCCCTATGGCTATGCTTTGGGCGGCTAACATAATGGCTTTCATACCCGATGCACAAACTTTATTAACGGTTGTTGCGGGCAAATAGGGAGCCCGGCAAAAATAGCTGCCTGTGTTGCCGGCGCCTGCCCAACATTGGCCGACATTACATTGCCCATATAAATTTCCTGAACCTGATCGGGCCGTAACCCCGCTTTTTCAACTGCCGATTTGATGACTGCCGCGCCCAGCTGTGTGGCGCCGATAGCAGCCAGGCTGCCTCCAAAACTACCTATAGGTGTGCGTGTAGCCGCTACTATTACTACTTCTTTCATGTGTCCCTCATTAAAATTGGTGGCCAAATTTAGTGATTTGGATGAAAGAAAATACTATGCATGCATAATAAAATTAGTTGAGCAAGAGATTAGAGGTTGGAGGTTAGAGATTAGGGTTTTCGCTTATCCGAACCAGAATTAAAAGACTTAAGAATCTGGCATTTTGTCCATTTATATAATGGGTATTCAACTAATCTCTAACCTCCAACCTCTGATCACTCTTCTTCTTTTTTCTTTTTAACTCCTTTTTTCCTCGCATGCAGGGCTTGTTGCATGAGGTATTCGATCTGGCCGTTGGTGCTCCTGAATTCTTCGGCTGCCCAGCTTTCAATCTCCTTCAGCATGTCGGGATTAATACGTAATACAAATGCTTTCTTTTCGGCCATATCAACTTGCGGCCGCTGCCTGGGCCTGTTTTAACAAAACTAAATTTATGCCCAGTAACGCCAGCAAAGGCAGTTCTGGTATTTTTTTGATCATGTCGAGGTCCATTTTTACAATAAATGGCTTTTTCCGGCTCCATATTTTGGTTTCTACATTCAGGATATCGCCCAATTGCTCATTTACCCAGGTGCAGGTGCGTGAAAGGACCTTTTTATTATAAAAAGTAGCCACGAGCCCATTGTTTAAATTGAGCGTTATCTTACTGCTCCAGATCTCTGGTGTCACCAAACCTGTTTCTATGCCATCGGGTTGCTCAATAACAAGTTTTCGGCCTATCCAGTTCTTGCGTTTTACTACCCAGTCTCCATTTGCTGTTTCGAGTAAGCAAGTGCGTTTTAAAGCTCCGGTATAGGTAAGCTTCCCATAGCTAAACTGCCCGTCGGTAAGTTCGTACCATGGTCGCCAAAAACCATGCCTCAATACTGGTAATTCCGACACGCGGAGTTGGTCAAAGCTTCTGAATTGGTCCATGGTATTAATGGTATAAAGTACCGGTATTAACAACAGGGTTAACGGCTTTATCGCCGCAAAGTACAACCAGTAGATTGCTTACCATGGCTGCCTTGCGTTCCTCGTCAAGTTCAACTATGTTTTTTTCGGATAGCTTGTTCAGTGCCATTTCAACCATGCCAACGGCACCTTCAACTATCAGCTTACGGGCGGCTATTATGGCCGATGCCTGCTGTACCTGCAGCATGGAATGGGCAATTTCAGGAGCGTAGGCCAAATGGGAGATGCGGGCTTCTAATACCTCAATGCCGGCGCGGTCAAGCCTTTCGTTCAACTCCTTCTCCAACATTGAGCTTACCTGTTCGGCGCCACCGCGTAGAGTAATGGCTGCAGTTTCATCCTCCAGGTTATCATAAGGGAAAGAGTTGGCCAGGTGCCTTACTGCAGCTTCGCTCTGGATATTTACATATTGAATGTAATTTTCAACCGCAAATACGGCAGCGGCGGTATCTTTTATCTGCCATACTATAACCGCTGCGATTTCAATAGGGTTGCCAATGCTATCGTTTACTTTCAGTTGTTGGCCGTTAAGGTTAAAGGCTCTTAATGATACTTTTCTTTTTACGGTGAAAGGGTTCACCCAAAAAAGCCATCTTTTTTTACAGTACCCAGGTACTTGCCGAAAAGGGTAAGCACTTTTGATTCGTTAGGATTAACGACAACAAGTCCCGGGAGCAGAAAAACGAAGCCGATGATAGCTAACATAGCGCCAATAGGTTCTTCACCCGCCCAAAAGCAAAGGGCAGCTATTACCAGTAATGCAAGGAATACAATAAGCACAGCAAAGCCGGATGGCGGGTTGATGGTTTTTTCAGGATTCATGATTTAGTTTGATTTTAAAATGATATCATAAAGATATCAAATTTATTTTTACAAAAGCAAGAAAAACTGCATATAACAGAAACTTATATTATTTTTGACAGGTTAATCATTTAAATGGCAAAACTATCCACTTCGCGCCAAAAGGCTTTACTGCGCAAATACGCCCGTAATGTTAAGTTTTTGATGATGCTGATTAGTATCGTGCTTATTGTTTACTTTTTACCGAAGCAGGCAAAATTTAGCTACGAGCACGAAAAGGGGAGGATCTGGAACCAGAAAGACCTGGTATCGCCCTATAATTTCGCCATATTAAAAACACCTCAGGAAATCATGGCCGATCAGAAATCGGCCCTGGAAAGTATTACGCCTATATACCAGCTGGATGCCGCCATGCAAAACCAGCAGATTGATGGTTTTAAGGCCGACCTGGAAATTAAATGGCATAATGCCGGTATCAATGACAAACTCAAGTCGAAGTACATTGCTGTCGGTACCGATTTATTGACCGAAATTTACCAGACAGGGGTTTTTAAACCCAATGCCAAATATCAGCAAAGCTCCGAAAATTACCCCATACGGATCCTGGATAAGAATGTGGCCACTGATAAAAACACCAGTGAGCTGTTTACCAAAGAAAAAGCGCAGGCTTATTGTGATAAGGTATTGAGCAGGCACACAGATTTAGATAAAGCCTTCCTGCTCGATGTGATCAGTAACCGCCTCCAAAATAATCTTGCCTATGATAATAATCTTACTTCAAGGCTGGAGAAGGAAGTTATAGATGGCCTTTCGGTAACACGCGGAATGGTACAAAAAGGAGAAGTGATAGTTTACAAAGGCTCGGTAGTTAATGATGATGTTTATCAAAAACTTGAGTCATTTAAAAAAGCCTTTGAGGATAACGCCCGTGTTAACGGTAACAGGAACTTAGTGCTCTTGGGGCAATTTTTCCTGGTGGCTATAGCTATATCGCTGCTCATGATTTTCCTGTATCTTTTCCGTAAGGATATTTACGCCGATAACAGGTTGGTAAGTTTAATATTATTGGTAATTACTACCATGCTGGCCACTTTATCGCTGGCTATAAAATTGCAGTTTCCTACTAATTTATACTATATCCCTTATTGCATAGTACCCATCATCATTCGCATATTGTTTGATACCCGTTTGGCACTTAACATCCATTTATTGGTGGTGCTGATAGCAGGATTTTTGTGCCCAATAGCTTTGAGTTTGCCTATTATGAGATTACGGCCGGCATGGTATCAATTTATAGCATTAAAAACCTGGTACGGAGAGAGCAGTTCCTGATCTCGGCAGTGATTATCATTTTTACTTATTTCGTAGCATTTTTAGGGATTACCTTTATCCGAGAAGGCGACTTCCTGAACATCGACTGGATGGACTTTTTGCCGTTTGTAGTTAGCGTACTGCTTACCCTGCTGGCTTACCCGCTTATTTATTTGTTCGAGAAGGTTTTTGCCATCACTTCCGAAATTACACTCATCGAACTAACCAATACCAATGCGCCATTGCTGCGCGAACTGGCTTTTAACGCACCGGGCACCTTTCAGCATTCGCTGCAGGTAGCCAACCTGGCCGAAAACGCTATTTATGCAGTTGGCGGCAACGCCTTGCTGGTTAGGGCGGGGGCGCTTTATCATGATATTGGCAAAATGGAGAACCCTTTGTTTTTTATCGAAAACCAAAGTTCGGGCTTTAACCCGCATGATAAACTGCCTTATGAAGAAAGTGCCCAAATCATTATCCGCCACGTGAGCAGGGGGATTGAAATGGCACGCAAGTCCAACCTGCCCGAGGTGGTGATTGATTTTATCCGTACCCATCATGGTAATACCCGCGTGGATTATTTTTACCAGTCGTCATTGAAAAATTTTCCGGAAAAATTCATTAACGAGAACATTTTTCGCTATCCCGGCCCCATTCCTTTTACCAAAGAAGGTGCCGTTTTAATGCTTGCAGACTCTGTTGAAGCCGCATCGCGCTCATTAAAAGAGCCCGATGAAGAATCCATCAGTGTACTGGTAGACCGTATTGTGAAATACAAGCTTGATCAAAACCAGTTGAAAGACAGTAATATAACTTTGAAAGATATAGAAACAATCAAGGCTATTTTTAAGCGCATGCTGATGAGTATTTATCATGTTAGGATAGATTATTAAAAAATGTAATTTTTTTTGCGGGGATACTTGAATTACTATATTTGCAGTCCCTGAAAAAGGGATACAGTTAAAAAAACAAAACGGAGAGATGCCTGAGAGGCCGAAAGGAACAGTTTGCTAAACTGTCGTACTGGAAACGGTACCGAGGGTTCGAATCCCTCTCTCTCCGCCAGTTTCAATAACAAAGTGCATTAAAAGCCTGCAAATCAAATGATTGCAGGCTTTTGTTTTTGGGCTAAATGCCCATTTTATCCACCATTTCGCATATAAAAAGTGCGTTATTCGGTGAGTTAATTTTTGAAAATACTCACTCATCAATATCTACGTATCATTCTGGTAGTCAACCTGTTAAAAAGTTGAACATCTTGTACGGATCTGATTGCAAGCTTAATTTTGTTTCACTTTTTAATGTCAAAACATTATGAAAACTAACTTCAGCTTGCTTTTTTATTTAAAGAAGCCAAAAAACCATCAAAACGGCCTTGTGCCTATTTATTTGCGGATTACTGTTAATGGTAAACGGGCAGAAACCAGTACAGGCCGGGAATGTGAACCTACTCTATGGAACAGTACCGCAGGACGCTTTAAGGGAACTAAAGAAGAAATCAAATCTTTTAACGCCTACCTTGATAACCTGCAAGCCCAGGTGTACGAAGCGCATGGCCAATTAACCGAAACTGGCGGTATGGTTACTGCCGAAAGTTTAAAAAACAAGCTATTGGGTAAGAGCGAAAAATCCCGGATGCTTATCAGCTTGTTTAAAGACCACAATAAAAAGGTTTCGGCTTTGGTTGGTGATGAGTATGCTGCAGGGACATTGGAACGCTACGAAACCTCTTTAAGGCATACCCGGAGCTTTTTAGAATGGCAGTACAAAGTTTCGGATATAGACATTAAGCAGATTGACCATGATTTTATAACCAATTATGAATTTTATTTGCGATCCGAACGTAAGTGCGCCAACAACTCCGCTATCAAATACATTAAGAACTTTGGCAAGATCATCCGCATTTGTTTAGCAAGTGGCTGGCTTGATAAAGACCCTTTTGTAAATTACAAAGCCAAAGTTAAACGGGTTGACAGGATATTTTTAAACCGGGAAGAATTACAAGCCATAGCAGATAAAGTATTTCCAACCGAACGGCTCAACCAGGTGAGGGATATTTTTCTTTTCTGTTGCTTTACAGGATTGGCCTATGCCGATGTGAAAAAATTGAAGCCGGCTGAAATAGTAAAAGGCCTTGACGGGGAAATGTGGATATATACCAAACGAAAAAAACAGACACACCAAGTCGTATTCCTTTACTGCCATCTGCGTTGAGTTTGTTAAAAAGGTATGCAGACCATCCGCTTTGTTGCAATACAGATAAGGCGCTGCCCGTATCTACCAATCAAAAAATGAATGCGTATTTGAAAGAGATTGCAGACGTTTGCGGCATCAATAAAATACTTACCTTTCATATTGCACGGCACACGTTCGCCACAACTGTAACGCTGTCTAATGGTGTACCTATTGAAAGCGTATCGAAAATGTTGGGCCATACTAATATCAAAACCACCCAGCACTATGCCAAGATTTTAGATTTAAAAGTGGGACAGGATATGGCATTGCTTAGGCAAAAGTTTGTTATTGATTAACCCAATTATCAGTTTTAGGCAGCTTGGTTTTTCATTCCTTATTCACTGCTACAGCGAAGATAGCCCACGCCGGGATAAAACGTCAAGGGTATATAAACCCCGATGATAGGATCGGGGCCCTTGACATTTTACCCGGCCTTGCGCTGTTGGTTGCTTAACGGTTGAATAAGGACTGGTTTGTTCAATCGGACGGCGTTTTGCACTGTTTATTTTGAAGGGCGAATACATTAAATTCTCAAAGTACAAACGCGGCAGCGGGGAGCAAGCGGAAGTTGGGCTCTGCCCAACTTTGCTTGCCGTTTGCGCTGCAAACGGGGTTTTGAGTATACCCAAAGTATACTTTGCCCACCTCATTGTAGTTTAAAGGCCGTTTTTACCATGGTAGTGAGTATACTTTAAATTTGTAATTTGGAATATACCAAACTTTAGTCAGGCTTTGTTCACATAAAAAGCGCTACGAATTTCTATCCAGTCCGTCTATGTATCCCAATTCTTTCAAGCGGGATTTTAATTGCGCGTCAACTTTATTTTTAGCAGTATAAAACGCCAGAATTTTCAATTTTAATGGTAACGGTTGTTGAATAAACTTTTCAAAATCTATATCTGTCCTGTAGACCCTCAGTTGATGAAGTTCTGGAAGATTTTCGATACCAGTTAGAGAACCAAGCGTTTTACAGTTAAGAACCTTTATATCGGTCAAATTTGTAAATTCCTTGCCAAAATGAATTTTCGGCAAGCGAATATGGTCTTGAACTAATAATGTTTTTAACTTATGGAAGCGGTTTATGTTTTCTAAATCATTTAATCCTCTTATCCAAGTGAGATTTAAATTTTCAATGTTATTACCCTCAATCTCGTTGATATTATCTCTGCCTCCAAGTATGATGTTCAAAGTGTGCAGAACTGGCAATTCGTTTACAAATGATAACGGAACTTTTGATATGCCGTTTAAGTTGAGATGTTCTAATCTTTTTAAAGAGCCTATCGCTTCTATATTCTTGGTGTGACCCGCAACAATTAAATAATCCAAATTTTTGTAGCTGGACAAATAATCCAAGTTTAAAGCCTTTGTTTTGGTGTCCAAAATGTACAATCTGTTTAAGTTTTGGAAATTCTTAGCACTTAGTATATCTGTTTCTTTGAGCTCGAATACGCCTATCCCTAATTTTTTCAGGTTTTTTTAAATAAGTAATGCTTTCTAAATTATGAGCTTGCCTTAAGCAGTCAATACTCAATGATTTTACTTCCGGTATCTGGTCAACAATACTACAATCAAATGAGCTGCTATAATGTCCATAAAACCGTATAGTGAGATTTTCATCATACTTGCCAGTCAGTTCATTGAGTTTTGACAAGATATGACTGTTATAGACTTCCGAAGAGAATTGTACAATTACTTCTTTATTTTCGTCCAGTAGTCTGCTAATAACATTTTCATCAATTACATCAGGGTCTTGAATTCTGTGCTGCT
This sequence comes from Mucilaginibacter sp. P19, assembly GCF_050632265.1. Classification (NCBI taxonomy): domain Bacteria; kingdom Pseudomonadati; phylum Bacteroidota; class Sphingobacteriia; order Sphingobacteriales; family Sphingobacteriaceae; genus Mucilaginibacter; species Mucilaginibacter sp. P19. The sequence continues at coordinate 4,086,087 of NZ_CP192586.1, read as the reverse complement.
TTCTCATTAGCCTTGTTATGTTATAGATTAAGGTTTGTACAACAAAACTATCTTTTTTTAATGATTCCAATTATTGACTGCTATTACATTTGCATGAGCGTTCAAATTGACTATATAGTTTGGCTAAAATCAAATCACCACAGTAGTAACGTGAAGCTTGTTTTATTAAAATAAGTCGCAATTGATGAATTTATAATTCGTATAGTAACGTCCATTGCAACCATCGGGAGCAATGGCAAGTTTGCCCCGAGCCGCAGGCATCGGGGGAGTTTTTGTGGTAACAAAAACACAAACTTGCTACTTATCGGCGGACTACTTTATAAAACCGGCATAGTCGTTCAGGTAATCTTCTGTTAAGCAACAAAAAGCGGAAGAAGACAGGGCTGTCAAGGGAACGTGGAATAAATGGCCAAGTGCGTGAAAGGCTTGTGGGTTTATGCCGCGAAAGCCCTTTACTGCCCTGGCTTCGCGGGCTACCTTTGCGGTTACAGATGATCACCATGATAAGTTACGATAAAATGTGTTACAAATCCAAAATTGCTATATTTGCACTATAAGATTTGCAATTAATCTGTACAAAAAAAGTGGTGAGTATTTCGGTGAGTAAGAAATAAAATCCATATAAAATATTGAATATCAGGTCGGTTTAAGAGGTAAACAAATCCCTCTCTCTCCGCTTCGCAAGAGGATCGCAAGTTGCGGTCCTTTTTTGTTGCTATAGGTCCCGTCATAAAAGCCGACACTGTTTACTTACATCCATTAAACGCTTACATTTGCACAAATGGAAGCTATAATATTTTGCGGAATTCAGGCGACAGGTAAAACTACTTTCTTTAAAGAGAGTTTTTTTAACACCCACATGCGTATTTCCTTAGACCAGCTAAACACAAGAAATAAAGAATTGAGGTTTATAGAAACTTGCATCCAAACATCCCATCCATTTGTAATAGATAACACTAATTCTTCCCTGGAAGAAAGAGCAAAATATATAACTATCGCGAAAGCAAATAACTTTAAAGTGATTGGATATTATTTTCAATCTAAGATAACTGATGCCATAAAGCGGAATAATCAACGTGTTGGTAAAGAAAATATCCCTGAAATTGGCATACGGGGAACTTTTAAGCGTCTTGTCTTACCGCAGATAGCAGAAGGTTTTGATGAACTTTATTATGTAGTAGCGGAAAATAATACATTTACAGTAAACAAATGGTTAGATGAAGTTTGATGATTTAGATGAAAAAATGAGGATATATGAGACCTCACAAGACCGCTGCGTACTCCCTGATATGTACATTGTAGCCAGAATTGATGGACGAAGTTTCACCAGACTTACAAAAGAAACACACAAATTCGAAGCACCTTTTGACGAAAAATTTCGGGACTTGATGGTTGAAACAGTAAAACACCTGATGAATTGCGGTTTCAATGTGATATATGGTTATACCGAAAGTGACGAAATATCACTGCTCCTGCACCCAAACGAAAATCTTTTTGGCCGAAAGACCAGAAAATACATTTCCATATTAGCAAGCGAAGCCAGCGCCAAATTCTCCGCATCGCTGGGCAGCGTGGCAGCTTTTGACTGCCGCCTCTCAGAGCTTCCCAATAGAAATTTAGTGGAAGATTATTTTAGATGGCGTAATGAAGATGCACACAGAAACGCCTTAAATGCACATTGTTACTGGCGGCTAAGACAAGATGGTTTTACCATGAATGAGGCAACTTCAAAAATCGAGGGGATGAGCATTGCTAATAAAAATGAATTATTATTTCAGTATGGCGTAAATTTCAACAATCTTCCCGCTTGGCAAAAAAGAGGAATAGGTTTGTATTGGAAGGATTTAAAAAAGGAAGGATTTAATCCGAAGACCGATGAACACGTGTTAATTAACCGACGTACACTTTATATAAACATGGAATTGCCCATGCGGGATGAATACAATAAATTTATACATGATCTGGTAGACAAGTACTAAAAGCAGGACTGAGTTTACACTTTCTTAATACTTTTTACAACCTCCAAAATCCCTTCCAGGTGTTCTAACAGGTTTCCACCCGCTGATATTGATTTGTATCTGTTAAAAAATTTTAAATCAAATGGTTAAATGATTTTGCTTTATGTCAAATACTCAAAGTTGCCATCAATTCGCATCATAAAGGAGATCTGGAAAAACCATTTTTGATTCATCCCTCTTCACCAATTTCATTTACATTCTTAACTATTTGATTTTGATAACTAAAGGTGGCCAAAACCAAATTGGCCAACAGGGTCAATATGTTGTGGTTTATCCATTATCGATAGAATTCTAAAAAACCGATTTACAAATGGTGTAAACGCTATGTGCAGTCATATACAATTTAGTACCATTATTTTACTCTTGTTGTTTCTTTAAAAACATACTTATAATTTGGTTATGTAATCTAAATATCAGTCACTTTTGTATCGGCATCATTTGATTTTCGATAAGAGGTTAGTACATATTAACGTGCTCTGTTAATTGCTATTTACCTGGGCTGATATAACCGATTTAAATTAAGTAAATAAATTTTAAACCAATCATGATTGAACAGGGCTCTTACCTAAAATCGAAAATTTATGATTTAATGAACCTGATGATTAACGACGAAAGCGGGTTGTTTGAAGTAGGCGATTTGGATGGTTACATTGATAAGTTAATTGAAAAAGCATGTATCATAACTATTATGGCACAAGATGCTTTACAGGGTTTTTTGGCTTATTATGCCAACGATTATGAAAATAAAGTTGGGTTTATTTCCATGCTGATCATCGATCCTTCTACAAAACGGATGGGGTATGGCCGAAGGCTTGTTGAATTTGCATTAAAAGATTTAACAATGAAGGGGTTTGAAAAATGTCGTACCGAGGTGAATGCTGACAACATTAAAGCAGTAAATATTTGTAAAAGGTTAGGCTTTACGTATGTGGGCTGTAATAATATATACATCGTGTTTGAAAAACAGCTATAGTTCCCTCAAACAATCCTGATCTATTTGCCTTGGAAATTTAGTTGTTACTTTCATTTCGAAACGTTTTTTAAAACGTAGAAAAGCGGCTCTTTGATATTATAACTGAAAGGGCCAAAATCAAAAAAGGCATTTCCAATAAGCAGGTCGGGCTTTCCATCACCGTTTATATCACCGGCATCAAGAGTTACCGCGCGTTCAAACTTTGTATCGGCAGGAAATGCATATGGGACAAAGTTTAAGTTGCCGGTGTTTTTTAGATATACAAAGCCTTCTTCGGGTTGCTTTGCATCGGTAAAAAGGCTGATTGTTGCAAGATCAACTTCTCCGTCACTATCAAAATCCTTAGCGATGGCTTTATAGCAGCCGTTTATCGGATAAAAATATCGCTGTTTATAATTGTCTTTTCCATCGTTCAAAAAATGTAGATACCATGGTATGGTTTTAATACCAGCGTTGCATTCCCGTTATCGCCGCAGGTGTAAACTATGTCTTTATACCCGTCATGGTTCATGTCAACCATTTCAAAGTAGGACGACCCATAAATTGGCGGAAACCTTAAAATTTCCTTTGACTCAAATTTGCCGCTCCCTTTGTTTTCGAAATGGAAAATCCCTTCTTCTCCCTGTGCAAAAAGCACGTACAGGCCAGGTAATTTTTTATCCTTATAATCAATATATGCTTTTATGGCTCCGGGTAAATTACTTATTACATGTTTGGTAAAAGCGCCGGTACCCAAATTTTCCATCCAACAGAGCTCGCCCGTTATACTCCCAAATTCACAAATAACATAGTCGGTTTTGTTGTCATTATTTAAATCGGCCGCCAGTATTTGAACCGGGCGACCAAGCTTATTGAATACAGGCTGAAATGCTAATTGCATTTTGCCTTCGGCGGAAATGGTTAATGGGGTTATAGTCCCCAGTTTATCGCTGTTGGCACCTAATTCATTGCCTATGGTGCAAATCATGGTATTGCCATGGTCGAAAAGCATATCAACCACAGGGCCGGTTGTTGATACCGAATCGATGATATTTAATTGACCTGATAAAAGATAAAGCTTTTTTGTTTGCCCGTTGGCAATAAAAACACGAGCGGGCTTAGCGCTGTTGTCAATTCTTACATAGCAGCCCAGCACCTGTTTGCCGTCAAATGATTGCTGTGATTTTTGGATGTTAAAAAAGGGGAGTTCCCGTTTAATAGCCATGGGCCTGTTTTGTGCAGGTAAGGCGATAGGGGCGGTGTTCATGTAATAATCGATAATATCTTGCCATTGTTCCTCATTTAATGCGGGCTTGTCGGGCACAATCAAATCGTCGCCCTTAATTGTCCCTACGTATGACTCACCTCTGTGGGCTTTAATGCCCATACGTAAACCCATTTGCGGAAATACATTTTTCCATTTAAACCTGTTAAGCAACGCTGGTTCGGGCAGCATATGGCACGAGCGGCAATATTGTTGTGATAATATCTTACCCCTGGCAATGCTTTGAAGGGTTGCCGTCGGGTAATCGGTACGTAGATCTGTACCGGCATTATCCTGTTTGTTTTCAGAGAAATGCCATATTGAATAAACTACCAAAACGGTTATGACCAAAACAATCGAACCAACAATTACAACTTTGCGATTTTTTGCAGGACGGTGACTATCAGGTTTATTATTCATGAATATTTTAAAAGGCAGTTAATATACAAAAGCTAAAAGCAGAATGCACAAAGCTTAAAGCTAAAAAATATTAATCGGTGAGAGTTGTCTTTAAATACATAACCCCTGGACATTTGCCCCGGGGTTATGTAAAATCAAGGTATTAATCTTTTAGTATCCTGGGTTTTGTACCAGTTTTTTATTCTTGTCAATTTCCGCTTGCGGAATTGGCATCCAGTTTTGCCGCTCGAAGAAGGTATTGGTGAATATCTTGACCGTGGTGTACGTTAGCCCTGACCCACCGGCTTCGATCTTCATTCCATATTCCGGCGTGGTAAGCACACCGTTTGTGCCGGTAGTTATCAGCCATCGGCGAATATCAAACCATCGCTTATCTTCAAAAGCCAACTCGATACGCCGTTCGCGACGAATATATACACGCATTTGATCCTTGGTTAAGCCGGCTTTTACGGCAGGCAATGCAGATCTCGCCCTTACTTTATTAACCGCGTCATAAACCGATGCATCTGGCCCAACCGCTTCATTTTGCGCTTCAGCATAGCTTAACAGCACTTCCGCGTAACGGAAAATAATGTAATTGGCAAAGCTTGGCGCCAGGTTGATACTGGTTTGCCCGGTGATGCTTTCATCCAGTGTTTTACGGGCGTAATAGCCGGTATTGGTGATATCGCTTGACGAGCCAAGGTCTATCTGGTTACTGCCGCCTATTCGCGTTTTTATTATATCTCCCTGCCATGCTGCACCATCATATAAGATTGACTGATAGAAACGCTGCTCACGATGGGCGTAAGGGGCTTGAGGATTATAGCCAGAAGCCGCATCTGTAATAGGCAACCCATTATCCATCGAATAATCATCAATCAGGCCCTGTGTTGGAGCAAGGTTTCCCCATGACTGCTGAACACCATTCACGTATACCGGGCCCAGATAACCTTCCCGGTGACTGCCCTTTGCAGGCCCGGTTGCATAACCGCGGGCAAAAATGGTTTCAATATTCCAGTTGTTTGCCGATAAAAACTGGTCGGCATAAGAAGTAGCCGAAGTGTTGAACAGGCTATAAGTACCCATATCCATCACTGATTTGTTGGTAGCCGCTGCTTTACTCCATTTCCCTGCGTCATTGGCTGTGTTTACCAGCGGACTGGCTGCAAAAAGCTCTACCCAGCCCTTAAGTGTTAATGCGGCGCCTTTTGTGGCTCTCCCGGTTTGTGCTGCTTTTGTAGGTAAAACAGCGGCAGCAGCGTCACAATCAGCCTCAATAAAGGCAACAGTCTCATCAATAGTGCCCCGGGCAGTAAAAATATCAGTTCCGTTCCGGTTATCAAGCGGTACGGTAATAATAGGCACCCCTCCGTAAGCTGTGAACAACAGGGAGTAGAAGTAAGCTCTTAGAAACGTAACCTCCGCAACGCGCTGCTTGTACCAATCGTCGGTATACTTCGCTTTATTTAAAGCCGCCTGTTGTAGAAATACATTGCATTTTCGTATTTTGCTATAGTTACCTTCCCATGACCACATACCGCCGGGGCCGGTTGGTACGTTACTTGGGCCAATGGAACCCGCCCTTACAGTTGCCTGACCGTTTTCCCAGGCTGCCCCGCAAAAACTGTTATCGGCATATTGTTCTGTTAGCTGATAGTCATTGTTGACGTCGGGGATTTGATTATATATGTCATTTACAAAAAGATCTGCATTACTTTGCGAACTGAATGTAGCTACATCAGTTAGAAATGCTTTATTTGTCACATTTAAAGAATCATCTTTTTTACATCCACTGATACTTACAACAAGCAAAGCAAGTAAAAAAGCTCTCTGTATTTTTTAAAAATCTGTTTCATCGCTTTCTTATTTTAGTTAGAATGTGGCATTTAAACCTAATGAAAATACACGCTGTTGATAGTAGTTGGTGTTATTGCCACTATTTTCCGGGTCAATAATTTCCTTTACATGAGGTAAATGGTTAATGACATTTTGCCCTGCAACGTAAATTCTTATAGACTGGATCTTATTCCGCAACAGCTTGTTTGACAGTGTGTAGCCAACTTCAAAGCTCTTTAACCTGATGTAGGAATCATTTCTGACAAACCAGGACGAAGTTTGCGTGTTATTTGATGTTGGTGTGCCGGTAACCCTTGGGTATAAAGCATTTGGGGTTGATGGCGTCCAGTGGTCGTCATACACCAACTGAGAGGCCGAACCGGATGCGTTGAAAGGAAAAGCAAAATAGTTGCTGATAACAATGTTGCTGTTACCCGAACCCTGGAATAAAACATCAAGATCAAAGTTTTTGAACGTTAACCTAGGTTCTAAACCATAGATGATCTCTGGCGTATTAGGATGGCCTATTACAGTTTGGTCGTTAGCATCGATCTTGCCGTCTGGTTTTCCGTCAGGTCCGCTTAAATCAGCATATTCAATATCGCCTGCCTTAACAGGTCCGAAAGAAGGAACTGGTAAACCAGCTTTGAGTGATCCATCTGCGTTAAAATCCGTTGTTTTGAAATAACCCAACGCCTGGTATCCAAATATGGTATTTAAAGGCCTGCCTGTTATTCTCCTGTTTGGATTGTTCGCTGTTGCGTTTGTCTCATAAACTTGTAATAGTTTATTCCTGGCAAAGGTGAAAGTACCTGTAACATCTAACCGCAGGTCTTTTGAGAAGCTATGGGAGCTTTGCAGTGTCAGATCGATACCGTGATTACTCATGATGCCGCCGTTTACAAGCCCTACGCCGAGGCCGTATTCACCGGGTAATGTATTCCCAATGCTTACAAGCATATTGCCCCTTTTTTCATAGAAGTAATCGGCTTCAATGCTTAGTAAACCTTTCCATAACGTAGCTTCAAATCCAATATCTGTTTTAGTCGCTTTTTCCCAGCCGATATTAGGATTGCCCTGCAATGCCTCGTTGATTCCCTGTGTTGCACTGCCATTAATAACAGCGGAGTTTGCATAAGGGTTATAAGGGTTTAGATACTGGTAAGTTTGAATATTGTTATTAGTTCTTGGATAGGCCCCCGATTTACCCCAGGAAGCCCTAAGTTTTAAGTTATCAAGCCAGAGAATATTGTCTTTAATGAATTTTTCTTCGGACAGTCGCCAGCCGGCAGAAAAAGCAGGGAAAAAGCCATAACGATGGCCTGGAGCAAACAGGTAGCTTCCATCATATCTGCCCGTTGCTTCAAACAGGTATTTTTTATCGTATGAGTAGCCTACTCTGTACACATAACCAATTTGTTTTTGACCGCTTGATCGACCAAAGTTAGTTGCATCCGCAGCTGCCGGACCGCCAAAATCCAATTCATCAATATCAAGGTTGTAGTTATATTTAGTGGCTCCAAATGTTTGATACTTTACGCGGCGGCTTTCAAAAACGCCTAAAGCGGTAATATCGCTTTTGCCAAATGAACCTGCATAAGATAACAAGCCCTGAATGGTCAATGTGTGGTTTTGGCTGTAATTTTCTGAAAATGTAGCCTTTGAGTTACCTTGTATCCCCTGTTTATAAGTGTAAGGGGTGGTAGTAACGTCAACATTATAGAAAGGTATAGGGGTAGTATAAATACGCTGGAACGAGGTTTGATTTCCTGTGAATAAAGGATCCGGCCCATTATCATAGCTGAGCACACCTTTCAAGCTTAAACCTTTGATAGGAAGCTTCTGGTCAATTGTAAACTGCGACAATACGGCCGTATTTTCATTGAATTGATAACCGCTGTGATAAATTTCGCCTATAAGCGACTGACCGATATAACCAGACCATAATCCGTTACTGTAATAAATAGGCGTTGTCGGCGCCTGGCGTTGTGCCTGCCCAATAATTGTGGCAGCACTTTGGGATGGAAAGTGCTGATCTTCTACATAACTGTTAACAGAGAGGGATACCGTTGTGGTTTTAGTGGCGTTTGCAGTTAAGTTTAACGAACCATTATATTTATCAAGATAGGTTGTGCTCCACATACCTGCCTGGTGAGTATATCCAAGGGCTGCAAAATACTTGATATCATCTGTACCTCCCGAAAGCGTTACATTGTGATAAGTGATTGGACGGTTTTTCTGGATAATTTGCTGCAAAGGATGGCCATCAGGATGACCATCAGGATCTGAGTGGTCTTTAAATTTTTGAATATCGTCTGCGGTGTATGCCGCTGGCTGGCCATCATTGGCATTGGCCTCATTACGCAGAAGCGCATATTCATATGAGCCAACAAATGTGGGTACTTTGGTCGGATTCTGGATACCATAGTAGCCGTTATAAGTTAAAGTCGGTTTGCCCGATTTGCCTTTTTTGTTGTAACCAGGATTACGCCATTTGCGCCGGCCACACCATACGGGGCAACGGCGGCGGCGTCTTTCAATACAGAAAAGGTTTCTATGGTATTAGGGTCAAGGCGGCTGAAATCGCGTGGTACACCATCAACCACAAGCAACGGCGAACTACCACCATTGGATCCAATACCCCTGATCAGGATGTTTGAACCATCATAGCCTGGTTCACCACTGCTTTGGGTTATAATTAAACCCGATGCACGACCAACAAGGCTGTTGGTTAAGTTAACCACCGGTTTTTTTGCAATTTCGGTAGTTTGAATGGTTGACACGGCCGCGGTTGAAGATGTTTTCTTTTGGGTACCGTAACCTACCACGATAACCTCGTTCAGGTTCTTGGCGTTTACCTGCAGCCTGATGGTTACCGAGGTTTGTCCGTTAAGTGGAAACTCAGCCTGTTCGTAGCCTATATAGCTAACTATCAGTACAGCATTAGGATCGGCGTTAAGCGCGAAACTACCGTTTACATCGGTAACGGCACCTGTACTGGTTCCTTTGATTTTTACGGATGCGCCTATGATGGTTTCACCGGTGGTTTTGTCAATTACTTTACCTTTAATAGGTACAGCGGCGGTATATCGGTTAAGTTTTATTCCGCTGAAAGAGTTAAAGGCATTAGCTGCATAGCTGCTTGTTTGCATAGCTATCAGCAGGATCAGTGATAAAACTACTGACCCGGATTTTCTTCTCAAAGATATTTTATCAGGTAAAAAATATTGCATAATTGGGAGTGATTAGAATTTAAAACTTGGCATTTGTTAATGCGTCTGGATCATGGTCCGTTTTCCTTTTTAGTTTTTCTGTCTTGCCATTATTTTTTTATTTAGGTTATGAAATGAGTTAATAGAATAATTGTTAAAATAACAGTTTAAATTCAGGTCGAAATTCAGGCGGTAATCTCAAAGAACAATGGTAGCTTTCCGTTTTATGCCGGCGTTAATAATTGTAGCCTGGTGTTTCTTAAAACTTAAGAAGCTATATTATTGCACAACATCAGCAGGCAATTTTTTAACAAATAAAAAATCTGTACGAAAAAGCCGTATAATTTTTGCAGGGGATAACAAACAGTCTATGTTAATTGGTAGCCACAATTAAGTGCTATTTTTTTGCAAAAAAAGGGGTAAAGCTGTAAAAAAAGGGGATAAAATCCATTATATGCAACGTTTTTAAAATAAAACGGTCTTATGTCCCTGTTTTTGGTTAGGAATAATGTATATATGACAATTTTAAAAGGCAGCAAACAAAATGTACTGATCCAGCGCTTTATTTTTTTGATACACCCTAACGTAATCAACTTCAAACCGTTTAGGGAATTTTGTAGCAGATGCGTCGCCACCGTTGTCGCTTCCTATTGCAAGGTTCAGCAATATATAATGAGGCTGCATAAAAGGGTTAAATTGAGTGCCGTCCTGATTAACAAGATCTTTTAGCTCGATACGATTGAGCAAGCTGTCATCAACATATAAACTTATAGCTGTGGCATCCCAATCCATACGCCAGGTATGAAATTTCTTACTCCAGTTAGCTTTGAAAGTATGGAGGGCTTTGGTGTTACTATACCATTTGGCTTTATAAGGGACCGCCGTACCACAGGCAATATTAGCCAAAAGCTTACTCTGGTAATATTCCATAATATCAATTTCTCCGTTGGCAGGCCAGGGCTTTTCTATACCTAAGGTCCAAAAAGCGGGCCATAGGCCGGCATCGGTACTTATACGGCCTCGCATAATGAACCGGCCGTATTGGAAGCTGTGCTTGCCCCTTGTGTTAATGCTTGATGAGGTATAATTTATAAATTGTCTTTTCTGTTTCCAGTTGGTACTGTTAGGTACGTACCCAGGATTTATCAGGTGTACCCTCTGCGCTTCGATTATCAATTTGCCGTGGCGGCAAATTGCATTTTGTTCCTGATACCATTGATCTTCATTATTCCGTACAAAACCGGATTCAAATGCCCAATTATCCGGATTGGGAGCACCGTATTTGTTAAACTCATCTGCCCAAACCAATTTATAGCCGCCCAGCGTATCCTGCTGACATTTACCGAGAACCGGAAGCGCTATAAGCAATATGGCAGTTATTATTTTAGTAATCATGATAACGAAATAGTTATAAATCTTAAATGAGATTGTCGATTTTGTCAGAAACAAAGTAAGGCATAGTTTAAAGTATAAAAGAGGGACATAACTATAAATTAAAGGGCGAGAAAATTATATTCAAGGTTGTTTTTCTGTTTTTAAGACAGCCTGATGTTTCTTCTACTCGCCTTTGTCCAATTGATATTTAATTTACCTGAGGTTTTTCAAACTCGTTTAATCGATAGGAGACCTGGAAATTTGCCCGGTGTTTTCTGATAAACTCTGATGGATTGACGCCGAATTGTTTGTGAAATTGTTCCCTGAAATATTTGATATCGCTGATCCCTACCTGTATTGCCGCCTCGTTGATATTACAATTGGTTTGGATAAGAAGCTCGGCAGCTTTACGCAGGCGAACAAACCTGATAAAGTTATTGATAGACTGACCGGTAGTGCTTTTGATCCTTTTAAATAATGTTGGATAGCTAATGCCGACTGCATCGGCAAGGGCATAAACATCAAAATTGTCGCTGTTGAAGTTTTGCTCAATAACAGCAATACAGTTGTTGAGCAGGTCTTTATTTTCCCGCGAAATATTAATGGCTATGTTTTCCTTCGTAACCTCCTTATAAAAATATTGCTGAAGTTTGGTTTTATTCCTCAACACACTTTTAACCCTTGCTGTGAGCAATTCTTTATCAAATGGTTTTCGCAAAAAGTCTATTGCGCCTTGTTCAAGGCTTTTAACCATAATATCGGGTGTGGTATCGCCGGTGAGCAAAATAACCGGGATATGCTTTATCGCCGCATCTTCCATAATCATTTTACATAAATCCAACCCGTTTATTCCGTCCATTACAATATCGCTGATGATCAGATCTGGTATATATTTTTTAATCAGCTCAAGACCGGTTGCTCCATCTTTTGCTTCAAGAACTAAATAGTCGGCAAAAAATATTTTTTGATATATGTCCTGATCTGTTCATTATCGTCAATAACAACGAGGGTATGCTTTTCCTGGCTAAACAGTTCAAGCTTCTGTAATTCACCATTCTCTTCAATCAGTTCTTTACTGTCATGATCTATAAGGTCATTTACAAAATTATAGTCAGGAACTGTTACAATATTTATCTCCTCTGCCGAAAAGTGTTTTATTCCTTTCGATAGCTTTAAGGTAAAGGTTGTTCCGCCATTTTTATTATTTAAATAATTTATCGTGCCCTTATGGTAATCAATAAATACTTTAACCAGGTACAAACCGATACCAAAGCCCTTTTTAAAATAATTATTGTCCTTTACCTGATAAAATTTATCAAACAGTTTATCGCCGGTGTCGGTATTGATACCAATGCCATTATCTGATATTTTAAAGTAAACATGTGTGTCATCTTCTTCTACAAAAATCTTGATGGTGCCATGATCAGGTGTAAACTTAACCGCATTCGAAATAAGGTTAAACAATGAGATCTCTATTTTTTCGACATCGGCAAATACCGCGATATTCCTGCTGGTTGTTTCAATGTTAAAATTCAGGTTTTTGATTTTAGCCTGATGTGCAAAGCACGAAAATACCTCTTCGCATACCCGTACAAAATTTATCTCACTTATATTTAACTGCGCGTTTTCGCTTTCAGTTTTGCGAAACAGCAGTAGGTGATCTACTAATCCTAATAAGCGGCGGGCATTCCTATATACTGTATTTAGCTCGTCCGAATGGCTTTTATTTTTGTCCAGCAGATCTTTGACAGGATTAATGATTAGCGTAAGTGGCGTTCTGAACTCGTGCGAAACATTGGTAAAAAAAGCGAGCTTTTTTTCATTCAGTTCTTTTTCCTTTTCAACCTTTAAGTTAGCCAGGTTAATTTCAAATTTAAGCTTTGCCTGCTTTACCCGATATAAAAGATAAAGGTATATTATCCCAAAGATAATAACCAGGTATACCCCGTAGGCCCACAACGTTCTGTACCATGGCGGAAACACAATAACTTTAACACTGATCTGTTTCGGCATCCAGTTTCCCCGGGTGTCTGTAGCTTTGATCCTTAGCCTGTAGCAGCCTTCATTTAAATGAGTGTAATATGCAGATTTGGTCTTGCCCACATAGTTCCACCCATGGTCCCATCCCTCAAGATAATAAGCATATTCAATTTTATCCGGAAACGAATATTCGAGCGCCGTGTAATGAACGGTAAGCGCAGCCTGTTCATAATTAAGCTGGATTGTTTTAAGATCGGCTACAGATTGATTTTTGAGCAATTCGCTGGAGCCATCGGTTTCTAAATTGTCAATTTTCAGGCCGGTAATACGAAGATCGGGCCGATGGTCTGCTACCTGTATGCTGTCGGGATTAAAAATGTTAAATCCATTAATCCCTCCAAAGGCCATGTTGCCCGATTGAAGCCGGATAGCCGCGTTGTAATTAAATTGGAGGCTTTGCAAACCATCAGAAACAATATAATTTGTAAACTTATTTTTTGCCAGGGAAAACCTGCTTAAACCATTGTAAGTACTGCACCATAGGTTTTCTTTATTGTCGATAAGAATGTTAAGGATTGAGTTACCTGGCAAACCATTAGCCTTGGTATACCTCACACTGCTCATATCAGGAAGGTTGAATTTTAGCAATCCACCACCCTCAGTGCCAACCCATAAATGGTTTGAATTATCAGCCGCGATGGTTCTGATGCCATAGCCCACATTAAAAAAATGATGAGCCTTCTTAACGGTATCTATTTTAATGAGCCGGGTGTAATTACCTGCCCATAAGTTTCCATTACTGTCTTCAAATATAGCGTGTATGTTAACCAGGTTTTCATCAAATAGTTCAAAGCGGTCATTTTTTCGGTTATAAAGATATAATGGGCCACCCCTGGTAGTACCTGCCCATAAATGGTGCCTGGAATCTTCAAAAAGTTTCCATAGGTTTCTATCGGTTGTTTGGGTTAATGTATTATAGCAGTTGTAATGCTTGAATTTGCCGGTAGCTTTGCTAAACTGGTCAATACCACCGTTGAAAGAAGCAACCCATATTTTATTATCGAAGGTTTTAAGTATGCTTACAATAAAATCGGTACTTAAGCCTCCGCCGGTTGATGCATGAGTATAGCCGGTGTATAAATTATTTTTAATGTCCCAGTAAGAAAGCCCGCCGCCATCGGTGCCTATCCATAGGTTATGCTTTTCATCTTCGCAAAAGGAAAGAATAAAATTGTTGATCACACTGTTTTTGTTGAAGGGATCGTTGTTAAAAAGTGCAAATGGCTTTTTAAAATTGTCCACCACGCTAACCCCACCGCGCAGCGTTGCTATCCACTTTCTTGATTCCCTGTCATTATAAACAGCGGTAACAGCCCCACTGCGCAATGAACCCGCTTTGTTACCATTGGTAATAAAAGTGAGTTTGCCACTATCTGTATTTAAAATATTGATGCCGCCACCGTCGGTAGCTATCCAGATATTACCTTTTTCGTCGAGAGTTAAATTGGATATGTTATCGCTGGTAAGTTTATCAATAGCCAGTTGAAACCTCTTGATAGCTCGTGTTTTACTGTCAAATATAAACAAGCCGTTTTCAGTGCCTATCCAAAGGTTGCCCGCTTTATCTGAAAGCAGGCAACTGGCATTGTAAAGTTGAGTATTGATGATATTTATACGATCAGATTTTGGATCGTATAAACCCAGCCCGCGGTTTTTTACAAATACCCAAACGCCTGCCCGGGTAGGGCATAATGCTTTTACACTATAATTATATTGGTCGGTAAGCCTCGTTTGCAGGTAAAGTTTCCTGGTTTTATCATATCTCAATAATCCCAGCTCATCGGATCCTATATATATACTGCTATCCTTACCGGTTACAATAACATTTATATTTGAAGCTATTTTTAACCGGCGCCCGCTGTTGTGCTCCCGGAAATATTCCGGATAAAAATAAGAGTCGGGGTAATTATAAAAAACAAGCCCGCGTTGTGTGCCTATCAATATTTTGTTACCAACACCATTTAAGGCACTTATATGATTGTATGGGAGGGATTTGTTGTTGTTCCACTCGTTTCTGTAGACTTTAAATTCATCGCTGTCATACCGGTTTAAGCCATCATAAGTACCCATCCACATAAAACCATATTGATCCTGGTAGAGAGATGTAACCGCATTATTAGATAGTCCGTTTTCGATACCAAGATACCGCACGGGCTGCCCGGCTGTGAAACCAAAAACATTTAGGTAAACGAAAAGGAACAGGAAACTAAAGTATATTTTCGGATTTAAGATGTTATTTATCCTACTATGCAACATAAATTATTAGTTAATAACTGGTAAGTAAAAATATCAAAATGATTTACAAAAGTGTCTTGTTTTTTAATCCAAGTGATAATGTTACAAAGCAAGGGCAGAGTAGTGTTCAGGGTGATGTTTTGAGTATATGTTTATAAGCTAATTGCTTCTATACTACCAGATAGGTTTCTGTATCTTGATTTTTACAGGCAATTTATTTTACCCCCTTAAATTTAGGGTTTTACCCCCTTTTTTCTAATTCTATTATTGCATTTTTGATCAGCAGCCGATTAAACCGATATAGCAATCTGCTTTTTTATCTTTCGGGCAATAAACTAATAGTTAGATAATCAAAAAATATGTCATGATAAAGCGTGGACTCACTTTTTCAATACTGAATGTTTTATTTTTAATAAGCCTGCCCATATTGCTGGCGTTGAAAAGCCCGGACCCAAAATTGAAAGTTAAGTGGGAACAGCTTTTTAACGGAAAGGATTTAACGGATTGGACTGTTAAAATCAGGAAACATCAATTAAATGAAAATTTTGGTAACACCTTCAGGGTTGTTGATCATAAGATCCAGGTAAATTATGATCAATATGAAAAATTTGATGACCAGTTTGGGCATTTGTTTTACAAAAAGCCTTTTTCATATTATCTTATAGGTGTGGAGTATCGTTTCACAGGTAACCAGGTAAAAGGTGGCCCCGGATGGGCGTTTCGCAACAGCGGAATTATGATACATGGTCAGGATCCTAAAACTATGAAGGTAGACCAGGATTTTCCAATATCCATTGAGGTTCAGTTGTTGGGCGGCAATGGTAAAGATAAAAGGCCGACCGCGAACGTGTGCACCCCCGGTACACAGTACGTTTTAAATAACTCGGTTGTTAAAAGTCATTGCCTGGATTCAAAATCCGAAACCTTTCATGGCGATCAGTGGGTTAGGGTGGAGGCTCTTGTTTTGGGCGATTCGCTGGTGGTGCATTATGTAAACGGAGAAGAAGTGTTACGTTATCAGCGCCCGCAACTGGACCCGGTTGGCAGTACAGAGGAGGGTGCGTTGTTAAAAAGTGGTACAATTTCCCTGCAAAGCGAAAGTCATCCTGTTGAGTTTAGGAAAGTTGAAATTGTTGATCTTGAAAAATACGCGCATGATCGTCAGAAATTGGCCGACGTAGTTAAGCAGTTAACCGCTGAGAAACGGATTCCTAAACAATAAATAAAATAAAAAGACTAATTTGACTGCCTTTTACCTGTATAATTAAAAATAAAAATGTTAAAGTTTTCCTTAACCCTATTCCTCTGTTTATCTTTCTTTTTGACGTTCAAATATTTTGCAAATACCCGCAGTAACGAAGCGGGACCCACTAAACCAAATACTTTGGCTTCAATACGAGGACAAAGTCATTCTAAGAGCGATTCGCTCCATTGGCCAGCCGGCTTTACAATCACCAGGTTTGCCGGACCTGAGCTTACACCAAGTCCGGCTTGTTTAGCTGTGGCTGCCACAGGCGAGGTGTTTGTTGGCGTTGATATGATTGGTTCGCTGGGTAAAGACCCCGGAAAAGGGCGGATAATTAAACTTATCGATAGCGATAATGATGGTAAGTTAGATAAACATACAGATTTTGCTGATGTTGATGATCCGCGCGGTATACTCATCATGGGCGACCAGGTTTTTGTGCTTCATACAGTTTTTTCAAAAGAAACTCTTAAGGCAACTGGTATGATCCTTGAAGTTTTTGAAGATAAAGATCATGATGGCATAGCCGACGGGCCGCCAAAACCACTCGTCGAGCACCTGAGTAATGCTCACATGCTGGTTGAACGCGGAACAGACCATGCCACTAATGGCATCCGTATGGGGATTGATGGATGGATCTACATAGCTGTTGGCGATTTCGGCTTTCATGATGCTACCGACCGCGATGGTAAAAAACTGACCATGCTTGGCGGCGGCATTATAAGGGTAAGGCCTAATGGCGAAGAAATGGAGGTTTATACTCATGGTACCCGCAATATTTATGATGTTGCTATAGATCCGTACATGAATGTATTTACCCGAGACAATACCAATGATGGCGGCGGATGGAACATCCGTTTTTCGCATCATATTCAATCGGGCGAATATGGTTACCCCTTATTATTTCAGCATTTTACAGATGAGATTCTGCCCGCCCTGGTTGATTTGGGCGGAGGTTCAGGCACAGGTTCGCTATTTATGGATGAACCTACCTGGCCCGAAAAATATAACCATGTACCTATGACGGCCGACTGGGGACGGAGCGAACTTTATATTAATAGGGTAAAACCAGATGGTGCCAGTTTTAAACAAACTGAGGAACCGTTTATTGAACTACCTCAGATCACTGACCTTGATGTTGATGGTTCGGGGCGGCTTTATCTTTCAGCTTGGGATGGCGCGGGATATTCGGGCAGTGCATCAAAGGGCTATGTTATCAGGGCCATACCTAATGGATGGAACTATAAAGCATTTCCTGATGTTAAAGCGCTGGCCGTAGCTGATTTGGCCAATATGTTAAAATCAGAAAGCGCAGTGGCGAGATTAAATGCTTCACAGGAACTTATTACCAGGCCGGCTGACGAAAGCAGCAAGGCAGCTTTTGCCATAGCATCAGATGCGAGTGTTGCTTTATATGCACGGGTGGCTGCTCTTTTTACTTACGGACAAATTGCCCGGGAGAGCGGAATAGCTAACCTTGTACAACTTACGGAGGATAATGCTCTGAGGGAATTTGCATTACGAGCCTTAACAGACAGGAAAGAAGGAATAGCACAAGTGCCAATAGCTCCCTTTTTGAACGGGCTGAAAGATCCGTCTCCGCGCGTGAAAGCTGCGGCAATTATAGGTTTGGGTCGTCTTGGCCGTTTAGAAGCCGCTCCTCAATTGCTTAAAACGCAAGTTCCTGCAAGTTTTGCAGCACCTGCTAAAAATACCGAAGGGCCGCACGCCACGCCCAATTCGGCCATAATACTGCCCCATCTGGCTGTGAGGGCACTTGTAAGCATGAATGCGGTTGATGAATGCGTTAGTGCAATTGGAACTACCAATTCGACATTAGCATTATGGGCATTGCGGTATATGTACGATACTAAAGCGGTAAACGGTTTGATTGTCGCTTATCCCAAAATCAAAGATGTAAAAACAAAGAAACAAATATTGGTAACCCTGGCACGCCTTTATAAGCAGGAAGCTCCCTATGATGCATCCTGGTGGTGGGGAACCCGGCCCGATTCACATGGCCCAATTTATAAGGGTATAACCTGGGGTGGCTCGGCTCGTATCGAGAAGTTCCTGACGCTTGAACGAAGCAAAGCAGGCGCTGCCGGCAAGCAATTTTATGCTGACCTGAATGAGCGCCACCAAATGGGGATCACGGCTTTTGGCGGCGAGGAAAAAAGTGTTCCAACAAAAGAGATTAAAGTAGATTTGTCAAAGATCCTGAACAAAAAAGGGCAGATCGGTAATTCATCTATTGAAGATGTGATGTTAATGTTAGCCAAAGTTAAAGGAGATCCAAAGAAAGGAAAGGCACTCTTTACGCAGCAAGGTTGTGTAGCCTGCCATAGCCTTACCCGTGGCGAAAAATTAAAAGGCCCGTTTATGGGACAGATAGGATCTATCATGAACCGCCAGCAAATTGCCGAATCCATCTTAAAACCCAGCGCTTCTATTTCGCAGGGATTTGCCACTGTGATGATCACAGCTAAAGGGAATAAAAATTATATGGGATTTATTACAGATGAGTCTGCCCAAAAAATAGTGATGAGAAACATTACCGGAGATGTATTTACCATTAAATCCAGCGATGTGATTACCAGGAAGGAACTGAAAACATCTATGATGCCTGTTGGGCTTGCCAATGCATTATCATATGATGAATTTGCATCACTGGTTACTTTTCTATCTCAGCAAAAAAATTAAAGATGAGGAAGAAGTCTGAAGCTGCTTGAAAACCAGCGGTTATAAAGTATCTTCGTGTTTAATTAGTTGGCAACTTGCTTCTTATTTAGCAGGTTGCCTGCTCAAATTTAAACTACACTATGCAACACAAAGCTATATCGCTTAGGCCATTCATCGGCGCTAAAGATTTTGAAATATCGCGAAGTTTTTATCGCGACCTGGGATTTGAAGAGGTTGTACTGGATGCCAATATGTCGGTGTTCAAGACAGGTCAGCTGGCATTTTATCTTCAGAACGCTTACGTTAAAGATTGGGTTGATAACACCATGTTGTTTCTGGAAGTTGATGATGTTGCCCGCTACTGGAACGAGTTGCTGGCTCTTGATCTGCCTGCAAAATATGCCGGCGTAAGATTAACCCCAATCCGTGTAGAGCAATGGGGTAGGGAATGTTTTTTACATGACCCTTCCGGAATCCTCTGGCATTTTGGTGAATTCTTTAACAAGCCTTAATTTTTTTCTGTGCCCTAAAGCCGGAAAATAATGGGCCCACCACATCCCAATTTCGGGCAAGCTTCAGTGATTTTTGATACTCTGGATTGATCGATGTATTCGTAGGAGAACAACGTGCTCTGCTTGTAGCAAATGATGTAAAAAATCAATGAAATCTCCGGTGAGTACTTACTGTATCATAAATCATGATCAGCCTCTTCTTTTTTTGCCTTACTCAGATTCTTAAGCGATATATAGTTTTGGATTGACTGTACTAACAGAAGGGTTAACAGGGTTAACACAATTTAGGGTTGTTTTGCATATCTGATTAATAATCATTTAATTGTGTGTTTTTTTCCGGAAACATGTTAACCCCCTTTTGAATAAATATTATCGGTTAGATTTCAATTCTTAGGTAAGGATTGTCTGTTTAATTTTTATACAGCCTTAATCTATTTATCCAAAAGAATCCAACTACTCCTGCCTTTCTATCTAATATTAATTATCATGTCACTGCATAGTAATAATTTGTACAAATATTTAAAACAAATGTTTTAATCAAACGATTGATTAATTTGTGCCATTATTTAAGACAAAAAAATTTATCAAATGGCCGAGTCAGGATTTAAAAAGTGGATCATTACCATCACGGTAATCATTGCTTCATTGTTAGAATTAATAGATACCACCATCGTTAACGTTTCCATTCCTCAAATTCAGGGTAACCTTGGGGCCACCATAACTGATGCTGCCTGGGTAGTTACGGGTTACAGCGTAGCAAACGTTATCATTTTGCCCATGTCGGGCTGGTTGAGTAGTTTTTTCGGTCGTAAAAACTATTTTTTAACGTCCATCATTGTATTTACCATTGCCTCGTTTTTATGCGGTAATTCCAGCAGTCTTACGGAGCTTGTTGCTTTCCGGATTTTACAGGGCTTAGCAGGTGGCGGTTTGCTTTCAACATCACAGGCTATCCTGATTGAAACATGGCCGGCAGAACAGTTAGGCACTGCAACAGCTTTATTTGGATTGGGCGCAGTAGTAGGGCCAACCATAGGCCCTACAATTGGTGGTTACATAACAGACCATGCGGCATGGCGTTGGATCTTTTACGTGAATATCCCTGTAGGCATCCTTGCATCGATATTTACAGTGATGTACGTAAAAGTGACATCCCGAGATGGCAAGGACAAACCTATTGACTGGTGGGGGATTGCTTTGTTAGCAATTACGGTAGGAAGTTTACAAACAATATTAGAGAAGGGAGAGGATGAAGACTGGTTTGCCACTACTTATATTATTGTACTCAGCTGTACAGCGGTTATCGGCCTGCTGCTTTTCTTGTGGCGTGAGTTAAGCACCGATCATCCTATTGTTAATTTCAAGATCATGCGGCACCGCAGCTTTTCGGCCGGGATGGTTACTTCCTTTATACTTGGTGTTGGCTTGTATGGGTCGCAGTTCGTTTTTCCGGTTTTTTGTCAAAACCTGCTGGGGTTTTCGGCACAGCAAACCGGCGAGATCCTGCTGCCGGGTGGTTTGTTCACCATTATGATGATGCCTTTTGTGGGTATTATGCTTAATAAAGGTTTACCTGCACAGTTTATGGCTGTGGGGGGCATGATATTGTTCTTCATTTTCTCCTGGTTTATGAGCGGCTCGACGCTGGTATCAGGTACCGGCGATTTCTTTTGGCCTTTGGCTATCAGGGGGATCGGTTTGTCACTCCTTTTTGTTCCGCTTACTACTATTGCCATCGGTGGCTTAAAGGGGGCTGAGATAGGGCAGGGAACCGGCTTAAATAATATGATGCGTCAGCTTGGCGGTTCGTTTGGTATTGCCGGGTTAAATACGCTGATCCATATCCGCGTGGCAACGCACCGCAATAACTTGTTAAGTAATATCAATCCGTATAATAACTATTTTACCGATAGATATAACGCACTTTTGCACGGGTTTATGGCTAAAGGGAAATCTTTTTTTGATGCTTCAAAAATGGCCTATGCCGCTATTGACGGTACTGTAAACAAGCAAAGCACACTGCTAAGTTATAACGACGCTTACATTGTGGTTGGTTGGGTGATGCTGGCAGCCATTCCGCTGATATTTTTAGCGCCGATTGTAAAAGGGCAAAAGGCTGTGGCTGATACACATTAATCAGCCCCGGATGATATATGTTTTTGAATGACTAAATTTGAAACATATATCATCCATGACTACAATAGCCGAAACAACAACCGAAGAAAAAATACTGAATGCTGCAAGGAGCATCTTCACTAAAAAGGGCTTCCTGGCAACTACTGTACGGGACATAGCTACCGAGGCCAATACCAACGTGGCATCGGTTAACTATTATTTCCGCAGTAAGGAAAATCTTTTTGAGTTTATCATGGACGAAACCATAAAAAAGCTTTTTGATAAAATTGAACCGGTTTTAAACGACGAGGCTTCTACCGCTATTGAAAAGATAGAGATTTGCGTAGGGTATTATATCGACCAGCTTTTAGAAAATCCTGATTTTCCATTTTTTATGGTAAACGAAGTGCTTGCAGGGCACACCACCTTGCCCATGGTCGAAAAAATTAAGACATTAACCGATTCTGTTTTTGCCAGGCAGCTTTATGCATTGCAGGCCGATGGCGTCATGAAATTTCATCCCATTAACCTGATGTGGAATATTGCCGGTATGATTGTTTTCCCTTTTCTTGTGCGACCGAGGCAATTGGAGGCAGGCTATTTTGATGCCGCCGAATTTACAACGATGATAAAGGAAAGAAAGAAGCTGATTCCAATTTGGATAGCACAGGCTTTAAAGGGTGTGTAGGAATATTGATATTATCAAAATAATTTATTCCCCAACGGCCTTCATGGTAAACATGCTGCTGTAATACTTACGGTAGCGTAACCCAGCAGCAGGTTAGGTACTGCAAGTGTAACACCCATGAGCCAGCCCGATGTCGCACTAAAAACGTATGAAACAATAAAGCATTTAAACTGACCGGGAATAATACAACGGTCGAAAACGGCGCGTAACGATTAAATATCAATGATAGTCCGCTAACTATTTGTATGACATTTTGCATAGGATAAAAAATATCCCTTGCCTTTGGGCGTGCTATGAAAGCCACTGCTTTGCCTGCGTGAAGCGATTGATAGGTTATGAAATGTAAAAAGTAATTGAGCCCGAATATCAGATAAAGCGAGTCGGGCAGTACACGGTAAATCAACGTTGTGTTTTTCATGAAGTGTTAATAGCCAGGCTTAATTTATTGAAGATTCCGCGGTCAAAGTCATATTCCGAAAATATATGATTGATCTTCCTGGAAAATAGAAATAAGCAACTTGGAGAGCCCAATAGCTCCAGGGAAAGTTTTACCTCGCGATAATATGCAAATGCTCTTCTTTTAAAAAGTCATGCAAATCAACTTCCAAAACCTTTGCTATATCAATGAGTCTGGCAAGGGTCAGTTTAACATTTCCTAATTCAATTTTACTGAACGTGTTTTGTGATACGTTGAGCTTGTAGGCAACGTAAAACTGAGTGTAATTTTTTCTTGCCTTACTGTACGGATCCTGTTGGCTATAAGTTTTTCGGTGAGCATTTGTTGTTGCTGGTTTCAATTATAAACGTAATTGTGAACGCCCCGGATTGGAAATGCATGTAATAAACAGGTGAGTTGTTTATTATGCCGAAAACTTAGCTTTACTCTAAAATAGGGTATTATTAACTTGTTGATAATTAGATTTTTGTGTGTATTTTTGATTGATTGTAAATCTGTTAGCTGCCGTGAATCGTAGTTTCTTCCAAACTAATTGAAATAATAATTTATGAAAAAAATGATCATCGCGGCCTTTGCATTAGTAGCTTTTGCAGTAGTCCCTAAAGTCAACGCTCAAACCAAAATGGTAGGCGGCGCGGCTATGTACCCCACCAAAGATATTATTGATAATGCTGTAAATTCAAAAGATCACACTACACTTGTTGCCGCTGTTAAGGCAGCGGGCCTGGTTGAAACCCTAAAGGGCGAGGGCCCGTTCACCGTTTTTGCGCCAACTAATGAAGCATTTAGTAAACTGCCGAAAGAGACCGTTCCAACTTTATTAAAACCAGAGAATAAAGCAACGCTGACCAAGATCCTAACTTATCACGTAGTAGCAGGCCGTTTAAGCTCGGCAGATTTATGGACTAAAGTTAAGGCAGGTATGGGGAAAGCTGAACTAAAAACTGTAGCGGGCGGTACACTTACTGTTATGGCAAAAGGCAAAAAACTATACCTTGTCGACGAAAAAGGTGATAAATCATGGGTCACCATTGCCGATGTGTTTCAAAAAAATGGTGTTATCCATGTAGTTAATACTGTGCTGATGCCTAACTAATAGAAGCCCAAATATAAAAGAACGAAGCCCTGTTGCTTAAAAAAGCGCCGGGCTTTTTTATTGGGGTACGCCAGTACACGAGGCGAATTAAATTGTATTTAGTTGATTTTGTATGGATTACGCCGGATTTAGTTTAAATTAGGTTAAAAGTATCCATATGGAAAACTACTGGCAGGAAAAAAGGAATGGCTCAATAAATTGACCCTGGAAGATGCAAAGTTCATATTTGAACAGGCCGAAAAATCATATAACTACACCATAGAAACTGCAAAGGGTATTTATGAACGATCAAACGGATTATTAACCCTGGTTTCAGGTGTTTTAATTGGTCTTGTGGCTTATGCTATCGGAAAATGGAAGGATACACCTCACCTGGATAGTTTGTTGTTTACAGCAATTGTAGGGATCTTTTATTTTTTGATAGTAGGTTTAATGTTTGTACTGCAAGGCTTAACCCCAAGTGAATATCTTTTGCCAGGTACAAATCCCAAAGTATACTTTGATAAGGCATTTTTCCATAAGGATATTGCTGATGATGAAAGGATCCTGAGGTTTTACAAAGTTGAGATCATCAATTACCAGGAACGGATTGAGCAAAACACAAAGAAAAACGATTATAGATGGAATATTTACGTACTTTGTTTACGGGCAATATTTTTTTCGCCCATAGTTATGGGGATAGCTTTTGCTATTGCAACTATAGCTTCCTGACTACTCCGCTCCCAGATAATCCGCCTGATCAGACGATGACAGGTCGTTATCATCCCATAAACCGGGGGTATCTATATCCCCTTCCAAATAGGGCTCGCTGTCTTCGGCACAAGGCATGGCCTCATCAAGGTTAATGTCTGACCTGCCCACACGGCCCTTGCCTGATGTTTTGATATCCCATATATCAGGGATATTTCCACTGTCTTCTTCAGGGGTTGGGGTTTCGTCAGGATCTGGAAATTGGCTCATAATCAAATAATTATTGCTAAATAAAGTTAAATGATAATTTGCATAATACCAAATTGAAATATATTTCCAGGTTCTTAGAACAGCTTCCTCAGGGTCTGTCGAAAGAGTCCTCTCAATGTTTATCTCATGCGTTCTTTAATGCCGACAAATCACATTGCAGATCTTTATCCCAATTACCCGTTTTAGCCGCGGCGTCATACGTGGATTGCAAAAATTGAAGCAGAGTCCGTTCCGGGTCGGCCGATCGGGAAACAACTTCGTAGGTCAATAAAAACTCACCCATTTCCCCGCTGTAAAATGCTTCGGGAGGCGATACTTGCTGTTTGGCAAAATCTTCGGGAGTAGGGTAGCAATATGCGTAAAAAACGGGATGAGGGAAGGCATCTGAGCCTGGCCAAAAGCCGCATGAGCTTACTTCCTGCGAATAGGCTTCCTGCATTACTATCGCGGGCATATTGGGAACGCTGCCCTGGTGTTTTGGTGCAGGCCTGCCCGAAAAGCGGGTGACCGCCAGGTCAAATCCTCCCCAAAAGAAATGTACCGGGCTATTTTTTCCTTGAAACCCGGCCCTGAACTCTGTGAAAACATTATGGATCCTTACCAGCGCCTGCCAGTAATCATGCATAATGGAAGCATTATAGTTACATGGCGTATGATTTTTGGCAAAAGGAATAGCCGGCT
The DNA here is from genome assembly GCF_050632265.1 of Mucilaginibacter sp. P19. Classification (NCBI taxonomy): domain Bacteria; kingdom Pseudomonadati; phylum Bacteroidota; class Sphingobacteriia; order Sphingobacteriales; family Sphingobacteriaceae; genus Mucilaginibacter; species Mucilaginibacter sp. P19. Next base: position 4,060,317 of record NZ_CP192586.1, on the reverse strand, counting down.
CCACTTCATTCGGCACTGCATATATTTCTACGCCTGCATTAACTGAAGCAATGCTATTCATCAGGGAACTGTAAAAGGCGGACACGCTTCCGGTACCGAGCCCAAACGATCGTTTTTCTCCGGTACTGGTGGATATATTCAGGGTATGACTGATAAAATCAAGATCTATCTGGAAAACGCCGCCCTCAAATGGCATACTTCCGGTAGTTAGACCGGTTGAACTTACATAAAGGGTTACCTGCCATGAATGATTGATCCAGGGCATTTGTTTTAGTCTTACCTTACCAATGATTTGAGTCCACATATGAACACTTGCAAGGGTATCTTTAAGATCATGGTAATCGAGCCTAGGCCAGCGTGTTGTTGTCGGGTTGCTCATAGGTGTAATTTGTTGAGTTAAATCGCTTAATCCTAAATTACAAATGTTTTGCGGGATGTTAGCTTTAATTTTCAGTCAAATAAAAATTAAAGCGGACACCTCAATTTTTGCTTCACTGTCACATTTTTATATCATTTGTTCCTGTTAACGGTGAGCTAACATGAGTGGGCTAAGTTGGCTGCCGAAAGTATTACAAAATAAAAAGATCGACAAAATTACTTATGGTACTAACCACTAACAGGAACATTGGACTGTTAATTAAAACCGGTTTAATAATTATGGTTGCGGGCTGCATCAGCGGTTCGGCATTGGGGCAATCGGCCCATGTAAACCCCTGGGCTCAAAAACCGCTGGGTACACTGCCGCCGCCGGCCAGTCTCAGTCAGGGTATCTGGCTTAAAGGCGAGCTGCATATGCACTCCAGGCATAGCAAGGAGTCGTCAAATAATTCAATCAGCAAGATCATTACTTTTTGCAAGTTGGTAGGGATCGATTTCCTGGCTATTACCGATCACGATAATCATGTAGAAGGCGACGTAGCCCACAATACCTGGGCTGATCCGGAGTTTAAATCAGATTCGGTATTGCTGCTTTACGCTGCCGAATGGACAACTACCCGCGGCCACGGCAACGCCTTTTCGGCCAGGCCTTATAATCATCAGCAGTTATACGATGTGCGCGATCAGCGTGATACTGTTGTTGGGCGCATAAAGAATAAACTTGGTATTCACCTGTCGGCAAACCATCCCAGCGGTAAAGATCATTTTGGGTATTCGTATGATATGGTTAATTCTATCGAAGTATGGAATTCGGCCATCTGGTCAAAAAATGCCAATGCGATCATGATCTGGGATGATATGCTTTCATCGGGCCGAAAGCTAACCGGCAGGGGAGGGAGCGATGCTCATCACGGCGTGCCTGTAGGGGATGAAAAACCAGGCCCTAATACTTACCAGGCTAAAGCCAATTATGCAGGAACGCCTACTACCTGGGTATTTGCAACTGCACGTACTAAGCAAGCCGTTATTGACGCCTTAACCAACGGACGGGTATCCATAAGTTCAAACCCATATGCTCCCCGTGTTGAGTTTTATGCTGATTTAAATGGCGACGATAAAATGGATATGATGATGGGGGATAATGTAAAGGCAACAGGTAAGCCGGTTAAATTTAAAGTTCAGTTAACCGGGAACAGTATAAAGGATACTACCTACACTATCAATGTGGTAAAAAACGGCAACCCGTTTGGTGCTTTTAAAATGGAAGGAAAAATGCCCATGATTGAATTTACCGATACACCGGCAATAGCCGGCCGTACTTATTACCGGGTGACGGTAGAAGGGCCGTCTACACCTTACCCTCAGGTGCCGCAATCAGCAGCACTGAGCGGTAATATGGTAGGATTGTCAAACCCGATCTGTTTTAATTTTGATCCGAATTTCTGACAACCGAATATAATAGGGAAAACCGTACACGAGCTTACTGTGTACGGTTTCTTGTTGTAACTATTAACTAAAAGAACGAAGCTGCAGTTAAAAGTGTTGGTGTTTTATAATAATTGTTAAAACCCCAATTCAATACGGATTTGTTTAGTTTAATAAGGTCAGTATGTCATCAATTATGTGATGTAACAGGATATAAAAAGAGCCGCATTATGCAATGCAAAACGGCTCTTTTTTGATTTTTTATTATTTGTGTTTGATAGTTTCTTCAATAACACGATCACCTGTACCGGCTGGGTACCTGTAATTTAGTATGAAGCTTTTAGTCGCAGGGTCATAAATGCTTTTCTTCCCGGCAACAGGTAATAACGGTTGGGTTGCACTAACATTACCAGAAACGGTTACCTCGTTTGTAGCTTCATTTACAGTCAGGGTCATTGATCCGCCAATATCACCAATTTCTGTGCTTACGGCTGTAGCACCAGCTGTAGTAAGGATTTTATCCCGATCAATTGCTCGGTCGCCATTCACAGGATGGTGAAAAATACCAGTTGAGTGGTATTCACCATCATACTTGTTTTTGATAGCGAAGAAGGTGTATAGCGTGTCCTTGCTTTCAGCATGGACGGTTAAACCGGCAGCGTCACTGATTATATAAGCAAGCGCGTATTTTTTTGTCAGATCAAATTTACTTCCATTTAATTTGATGGTAAAATAGTTCTGGAAGTCGCCAGGAGCAAATTTAGCATTTAGGTTTCCCGAAGTTCCGGCAGTAACTTTGGTGCTGCTTATTGTATACAGACTTGTTGGCAGTAATTCATACTCCGTATCGTTATTTTCGTTGTATTTATCAATTGCGTCTGGAATTGCTTTTAAGACCACAGTTTGATCTTTTTGCAAATCAGCAGCGCTTTTTGCGTCGCGTTTGATAGAAAATACATCAACAGTTTTAATGTTTGTGAATGGATCAAAGAAATGCTGTTGTTCAAGACCGTCTGGAAAGCCGACAAACGACTTGCCATTGTCCATAGCCTGCCCGCCAACCTTATCAGCAATGGTTTCTTTCCGGCAGCCTGAAAAAGCAATCGCAGATCCGATACAGGCAACAAGCAAATATTTATTGAATATGTTCTTTTTCATGTTGTGTCAATTTTTAAAATGATTATTTACCACCATCCCACCAAACTCTTGTATCCTGAGTATCGCCGCCCATGCGTGTAACTGCCGCGCTAACGTTTGCGCCGTTGGTATTGTACTCTGAAGTAGCATACACAAACCTCCTTACAATTTGCTTTGATGCGTTTGTAGCATCAGGAGCAGGCGTAAGTACTGGGTATCCACTTTTCCTCCAGATATCCCAGGCCATATGGCCGTCAGGGTAACTTGCCACCCAACGCTGAGTTGAAATTAGCTGAATGTTAGGTGTGCCTAAGCCTTGTGCGAAAGTTTTACCCGCAGCAGATGTTAGCCCCCACTGTACGAACGATTCACCTATACCATTTTGGAAATCGATGGCTACTGTTTCAGATGTTGTTGGAGTGATCCAGCCCAGGTTTACAGCTTCGGCCCTTGCCAGCCACACCTCTGCAGCTGTGATCAGGGTTACTGATCCGTTTTCAAGCCTGAAGTCGCCGCGTAAAACACGTGCCCATTTTGGGTTAGCGTCGGTAAAAGAGGTCACCGCTAAACGCGCTAAGCCGTATGGAACGCCAATATTTGATGTCGTAACGTTACCCGCCTGCTCACTCTCGCCGCCAAAAGCTGCCTGGCGCGGATCGCTGGTGCTCGCGGTATAATCGGTAAGGGTTTTTGATTCGGCAAAGTCCTTACGTCCGTTATACAGGTTCCACCATGCGCTTTTGTAATTACCTCCAGGATATTGAAGTTTGAAGTTTTGATCGGTAGTAGTTATTACTCCTCCATTAGCTGGGGTAATAGCTTCGTTGGTTGCCGCAGATGCGATGGAAGAAGAAGCGGTTACCTTTGACATTTGAATTGCAACAAGCAATTTAAGGGAGTTTGCCATTCTTTTCCATGATGCCACATCACCACCATAAATGATGTCACCGCTTATTGGCGATGAATCAAACGAATTTATAGCCGTAGTCAGCGTGGTAAGTATGCCCTTATAAATGGTTTCCTGGGAATCATATTTAGGCAATATGTTAGCCGCCCCTTTGAGTGCGTCGCTGTAAGGAACATCGCCCCACGAATCCGTTACTATCCAGAAAATATATTGCTGCAGTATTTTAGCCACATTAACCATGTTTTTACTTGGGTTTTGGTTAATGATAAGCTGCAGGTTATTAAGATTACCTGCATAATTGCCTGTAAACCCGTTTTGAGGCAGGTTGTACAATGAAGTACCTGAATACTGCGTTTCAGTAAAATATTGAGCATACTGGCCACCGCTTATTGCCTCGGTACCGGTTGATGCATAACCACCCAAATTTGCCTCAACGTTTGATAGCAAGGCCGAAGGGATAGGCGTTACTGTTGCTGCAGGATTGTTGTTTACGTCGCCAAAATCCTTTAGCTTATTGCAGCCCGCGCCCAAAAAGGTGAACGCGCCTGCTAATGTATATAGATATATCTTTTTCATTTTTTCTTAGTCTAATAATCCTTGTTCGCTTAGAATGTTACTTTTAGGTTGAAACCAAAACCCCTCGTACCTGGGTATTGGGCAGTTTCACCTTCTGTCGCGGTGATCTCTGACGGATCGAAATCCTTAGATTTAGCGTATATCAACAATAAGTTACGGCCGGTTAAATCAATCCTTGCCGATTGGAATACATTTCCTAAACCCCATCTTTTAATCGGCAGGTTGTAACCTACAGCAACCTCGCGAAGTTTGATGAAAGTCAAGTCGTAGATGTAGGGATCGTAAGTTTTATTGTTTGTTAAACCCTGATAGTATGATTTTGCGTCGACGTAATAGGTCACGGCTTTATTGTCGGCATCAACACCGGTAACTTTAACACCGCCACCATCAGCAACAGGGTCGCGTACCGACATGCCTTTATCGTTAAGTGCCGCCGTATTAGCCGTTAAACCGCTATATTGACCCCAACGGTTTGATAATGAAGCGAATTTGCCACCAAACTGATAGTCGATATTTGCGCTCAACACAAACTCTTTAAATAAAGTGAATGTATTTTGTATACCACCGGTATATTTAGGCAACGCACTGCCGAAATATACGTTAGGGTCATTGATGTAAGCGCCGGATGAAGTAAGAATTGGGACCCCGGCAGCATTGCGTTTGATACCGTTACCGTAAATTTGGCCCCACCATTTGCCTTTTTGATTGATCAGGTAAGGCATGTCTGTACCCCATACACCTGCAACCTGCACACGGTCAACACCGTATTTATTGCTGATCTCTACTACTGTATTATCCAATAACTGTGCAAAGTTGGCATTAATTGTCCAGCTAAAGTTTGGTAACCGGATAGGGGTACCGCTTGCAGTTATCTCCAAACCTCTCCGTTTGATCAAACCTACGTTGGTCAGGATAGATGATACACCACTGGCAGCGTTAACCGCTAAGCCCAATGGAAGGTCTTTGTCATCTGCAGCCCAGTAAGTAGCGCCAAAAGTTAAACGGTCGTTAAAGAAACCTAAGTCTAAACCAATCTCTTTTGAAGTAGTGGTTGTGCCATGTAAGGCAGGGTCAACAAATTGGGTTGGGCCACCTTGCAATAAGGCGCCATTCCATTTATTTGGAGCGATACCGTATAGTGTATTGTTCCTGTATGCGCCAAATGTTTCAGTTGAGTTACCTAAGGCTAATGGTACCTGGCCCCATGATCCCCTTACTTTACCATAGTTTAACCAGTCTTTAAATTCAGGCAATACCTCGCTGAATACGAATGACCCACCAAATGATTTTGACAACACTGAGTTAGCGTTGTTTATAGTAGAGATGGTTGAAAACCAGTCGTTACGTAAAGTCGCATCAGCATATACAATCCTTTTGTAATTGGCAGAAGCTTTTGCAAATACCGCTCGGTATTGCTCCTGGATCCTGGTATTGCTGGCACTGATCGGATCGACAGAGTTTGCTAATGTATACAAATCCGGAACGCTTAAACCATTGTTGGTGTTTGCACCGTTGTCTTTGTAACTCCAGTTGTAAAAATCGCTACCGGCATTAACATTCAGGTGGAAATCTTTGATCTGCTTATCATAGTTAAGCAAGGTTTCGTAGTTTTCGCGGTTTGAGTATGATGTTGAAGTGCCATAACCTGCTTTTTGACCTGTTTGAGTGCCGCTTGCCTGTATTTCAGACGAAATTTTGCCTTCGTTCCAGGTGTTGGTTTGATTGCGGCGGTAGGTAACCTTGAAGCTTAAATCATTATTGATCTTGTACTGTAAGTATATGTTTCCGTACAAACGGTCGCGGGTGTTAAGGTTTTGCCATTGTTTTTGCCATAAATAAGGGTTGTACCAATAGTTACCCGCATAAAACGAGCCCGGGTTTGATGGATCGTATGAGTTAGGGTTTTGGTGGTTCCAGCTTACATAGGTGCCGTCAGGTGATTTTAGATCCTGTAATTCTTTCATGATACCCATGTCCAAATCACGGTGGAACCATGAGTTGAACGAGCCACTTGAAGCGCTTGCGTAAGCATCACTGATCTGGCCATGAAGTTGTGTACCCGAAAAGTTAATACTTGCACCTGCTGTGAGGTGTTTGTTAAGATCGTAGTTGGCGTTTAAGGTGAAGTTGTTTTTGTTTAGCCAGGTTTCAGGCACTATACCTGTAGTGTGCTGGTTATTGTATGACATCCTGATGTTGTAATCATCAGCTGCTTTAGTAAATGCCACACTGTTATTTAAAGAAACACCGGTGCGGAAGAAATCCTTTGCGTTATCGGGCTGTGGGGTCCATTTGGCAGTTTTGAAAGAGTATTTGGTACCAGCAGCCCATGCATACCATGGAATATATTCCTGGCCAACCATTTTAGGGCCCCAACTACTGTCGTCGGTATAATCCGGGTAATATTTGCCATCTAAAGCTTTCCATCCTTCAGGATCGCCGTCTTTCCAATGGTATTGAATGAAATCTGCAGAAGCACCGCCACCATAACTGTTTTGGTAGTTAGGCAGAATATAAGCCTTGTCGAAATTGGCACCAAGGTTTAATTCAACACCAACGCCCTTTGTTTTTTTACCCTTTTTAGTTGAGATAACGATAGCGCCATAAGCTCCCTGTGAACCGAACTGAGCAGATGCTGCAGGACCATTCAAAATACTAATGTTGTCGATGTCGTCATTGCTCAAATCGTCGGCGTTTGGCATTATTGTACCGTCAACAACATATAAAGGGTTGTTACCGCTACCAAAGCCTGTAGCACCACGAAGCCTGATGTTGGTATTGCGGCCCAAAGCTGCAGCCGACTGGCTACGTACCTGAACACCTGCAACCTTACCTGCCAATGCGTTGTTAACGTTAGGCTGGCGGATAGTGTTCAATGCATCTGACTTTACTACCTGTGCTGCATATGAAGCCGATCGTGATGACTGTTTGGTGCCATAAGCACCAGTAATTACCACTTCTGATAGTTTATTAGCGCTGCTTGTTAGTTTAACATCTAATGGTGTCGAAGTGATTTCAACTGTTTGAGATGTAAAGCCAATAAAGCTAAAGCCTAAAGATTTTGCAGAGGCAGGAACAGATAAAGAAAATTTACCATCTGCATTTGTTTGCGTACCGAGCGTGGTACCTACAACTCTTACGGACACGCCTGGCAGCGGTAGTCCATCGTCTTTTGAAGTTACCCGGCCGGTAACCGTTTTGTTTTGTGCATGTACCACACTAAAAAATAGCATGAACAAACACCAGCTTGCGAGTAGGAGTTTTTTCATTGTTAAAAAATCAGTTTTAGTTAATATCCAAAACTACAATTTTTGTAATAAAATGAAAAAAAAGTTAAAATTTTTTTAAAGTTTTTTATATATATTAAAATATTTATAAAAAAATTGATAAAACGTTAATGCAAAATAAGTGAAATGTGGTTTTTTTTGAATTCTTCATATGAAATTCATATAAAATTTATATGAATTTTAATTTTCAGGGCGGTTGGTACGATGTTTATGGAAAATGACATGAAATATTACTTTATAAAGCCAGTATTAATGAGATATGTAAGTAATAATTGAAAAAGCGTGTTCTTTTTTAAATTAAAAAACTAAATATACGTTTGAGAAAAACGTTTTAGTTTACTTTTTTAAAAATAATAATATTTTTTGTAAAAAGAAAGTGACAAATGACTGAATATTAAAAAATTAATGGGTGAAAGCTTTTGCTTGTAATACCCGAATTGCTTTTATAAATATTTAATTAATTGATTGTTAGGTTTTTAATTATTTGTATTCTGTATATATTATTATTTTTTGTCAGATTCTGTTTTTAAATAAAATGTTTTAAAAGGAATTTAATTGTCAAACTGTAATAGCAAGGTATTTTGATTGCAGCCATTTTTTGTGGTTTAATAAAAATGGGGGCGGCACTTAGCACTTCAATGCAGCTTAATTACTTCATTAATTGCCAGATAGCAAATATCCGCCGCCATGAAGTTGTCATCTGCCGATTATGCAACCTTAAAGGATTGTTTGTAATAGTTGCAGGCAGGAGCAAAGAAGCTTAAATTGCATTGTGAGCAAAAGGCGTTTGCGACATCTGTATCTTTTTCAGTATTTGATTGAATAGTTGGGTTAGACTTTGGTTGTAATACTTTTGTCCTGTTAAAATTTGAGGGATAGACGCGCCTGGCTGTTGATGATGTCGCTAATGAACCTGTTTGAGCTCCATATTCACTAACAAGTAATTGAGGGGATATCCGCGAAATAGAGTGGGAGGCTTGGTTGTATTTAAGTAACCGGTAATCTCTTCGGTCTGGAAGTTTGCTCTGAGGTCTTGGTAAAACTATCCCGTTGTCATAAGATTTATCCTGTAATAATGCGATTATACAAATCAGCATTATTATAAATGTGCTAATAAAGTATTCCATCACTTTTTTCTGTTAATAGATTTCGGTATATATTGGGTGCAGTAACCGGGTAAGCATAATTCATATAAATAAGATGTGCGATGGCTTTTCATTTTTTTAAGTTTGTTTCGGTAGAACAATTTTATGAACAGAGGCTGGGATGCACAATACAAATCAGTTGGTATTTTATGAAATAAAGATAAAATATAGATTTACAGTGAATTTATTATATGGAAAGCACCGTGGAAAAACTATCAGTAATAATAGCAGATGACCATACTTTATTTATAAACGGCTTACACATGTTGTTGCAGGGAGAGCCAGATATAGAGGTAATGAGCGTTGCAGCAAACGGTAAGGAATTATTACATTTGTTACACACCCAAACACCCAACCTCATATTACTTGATATCAATATGCCGGGTATGAACGGGTTCGACGTACTTAAGCGCATAAAGGATTACTATCCTAAAGTTAAGGTAATCATGCTTTCTACATATAATGAGGAGCACCTCATTGAAAAAGCAAAGGCTGAAGGAGCCAGCGGCTACTTGTTCAAAAATGTCGGGAAGGCTGAACTATTACAGGTAATGCGCTCCGTAGCGCAAGGGCATCTGTGTTTTCCCTGCAAACAGCCGGTTGTTAATTCCATGCCTAATGAACCGGATCCTTTTTTAAAGCAGTTCCAGCTTACTAAGCGGGAAACTGAACTTTTACAATTTATAAAACAGAATTTTACCAACCAGCAAATGGCCGATCATCTTCACTTAAGTATTTATACTGTTGAAACACACCGTAAAAATATTATGCAAAAGCTTAATCTGAAAAATCCGGTTGAGCTTAACCGGTTTATAATGCAATATAACTTATAAAGGTTTATTGGTGAGTGGGATATAAATAGAAACAAGTGTCCCCCTGTTAGGATGCGAATCAAATTCAACCCTGCCTTTTAAAAAATTTATCCGCGACATTAGATTGTTTAAGCCCATGCCTTTAAAAATATCAGGATTGGTTGCGTCAAAGCCTATGCCATTATCTTCAATAGTGAGGCTGATGTTTTCATCGCTTCTTATAAGTGAAATGTCAACCCTGTCGGCATGAGCGTGCTTCATTACATTGTTTACACTTTCCTGTAATACCCGGTATAAAATGATCTCGATGGTATCGTCAAACGGCGAATCAAACCCCTGGCAAAAAAGTTTATTGCAATATTATTGTTCTTGATATTCTCAATAAATTGTTTAATTACTTGTGCTAACCCTGTTTTATGAAGTGCCCAAGGCATCATATTATGTGATATCGTTCTTACCTCTTTAAATCCATAGTCAACAAGGTTAATTGCTTTTTCAAAACGGGTTCTTTGCTCTTCATTTATGAAAGGTAATTCACTGCCTATAACTGACAGGTTTATTTTTGCCGCCGATATTATTTGGCTCACACTATCATGTAAATCCCTGGCAATTCTTTGTCTTTCACTTTCCTCAGCCGCAATTATAGCCTGCATTGCCATATTGCGCTGTTTTAGCTTGTTTTGTTTATAATAAAAAAGCCTGTAAAGAACATTAAAAGTATAAAAACACAGATACCCGCCATCCAGTAATTACGCTTTGTTATTTCAAATTGCTGTTGCAGTACCTGATCTTCACGTTGTTTTATTTCGTATTTTGCCTGTAGTTCATCAATGGTGCTGTTGCCTGAGGTTTTAATTGCTGCATGCTTTTTTAAGTAAATCAGCGATTGCTTATAGTCGCCCAATTGCTCATACAAATCAGCTATTTCATTTGTGGCGCTTCTTTGCATATCTGCATAATTTATTTGTGTGGCAAACTGAAGGCTGTTTTTTAATGCATCGAGAGATTGTAGATATAACCGTTTGTTTTTATACAATACGCCAAGGTTAAAATAGTTAATTGAAAGCGCAAGGGTATCATTTAATGATTTTTTGACATCGATGGTTTTTAAAATTTCCTGTTCTGAGTCGTTTGGTTTAATACTTCCCATAACATCCCCCATAAATTTATGGCTGTATGCTTCAGAGGTGTTTTCATTTGTTTGCCGGGCAAGGTTTAAAGAGTCTTTTATGTCGAAAGCCTGCCTGGAGTAATTTAAGGCCTCCCGGTAATTGTTTTTTGCCTCATATAACGTCGCAGCCAGGTTTAAGGCTTCTGTCAATTCTGTACGGTCACCGGTTTTTGGGGCATATGAAATTGCCAGCATGCAAAATTCAAGCGCTTTTTTATGATTTTTTAATTTTACATACGCTTTCGCTAACCTGTTGTAACCATCGGTTAAAATGTACTGTTGATTTATTTTGTTGAGTGCAACGGCGGCAATGTTGTAATAATATGATGCGGAATCATATTGATTAGTTTGGAAATAAGCTTCTCCTAAAGTTTGCGATAGTAAAGTAATTGCTTTTTTATTGTTTAGCTTATGTGCAAGGTTCAGTCCTTCTTTTGCAACAATGATGGTTTTGGTCGGATTTGTTTCAGCCGCATAGTTGGCAATCTGAGTAGCGGCGGTTAAGCGTTTTTGTGTGGGTGATTTGCTGAAAACAACCTTTTTTAAACTATCAATATTTTGACCGCAACACGGAATTACAGCCAAAATAAGCAGAAAAAACAAAGGGTATTTCATATCCGGGTTTTTGGTCCCGGTTAAAGATAGTAATTTGATATTTATCAGCAAAAGTCGTTGGGCCTGGGGTTGTTACCGGTTAATGTGTTTTTAAAATCTGGATATGAATATTATTAAAGCAGATAATACGGCTAACACGAAAAACACAATTTGCCGTTGCCTGGCACTGATAATGTTGGGTATTTTGCCTGTTCCCTGCAATTTTTCGAGCTTAAATTTATACATAGCTGATAATCCCATAAAAGTTAGGGAAACAAAGCCCGCGAGGTAATTTAAAGTACTTTCCATGGTTTTTTAATTTAGATGAAACGCGATGAATTAATTTGTTCAAAACCATTTATGGCTTTGTTTTATATTATTTCACCATCGTGCTTGACAGTACAATTTTATAGAGAGGCCGAAATTCACACAATACAAAGCAGTTGGTATTTTGGAGTAACACCATAAAGCTTATTTTTACAGATGAAATATTGGAGGTAAGTATATCATGTAGAAACACTATTTAGTATTATACAGATAGCATATATTGGAAAGCCGTGTGCCGTAATCGATAAAAAGGACTAACTTTAATAATGATTTTGCAATATAATTCTAACCTATACCTAAAATCATTATTGCTCATTAACAATCAATAAAAATTAAATTAATAAGCTATTATTCACCAAATAAAACTGACTGATTGTATTGAAAGCAATCGCTTTCTGCATAAAGATAATTAAATGGAAATGTCATACATCGTCCAAAAAAAGGAGAGAAACCGGCGACTCAACAGCCTAATACCATGCTTTATTTGGTTATTAGTTGCCTGGGGGGCTTAAGTAATACTATGGCCCAGAGCCGCAATAATCAGTCGGACTGGAACGTGCCGCCGCCATTAACCCCAGGTACAATTACCAAAGGAAACACCCATGGCAGTGGTTCGGCGGGTAAGCCGATTATACTTACGCTTACGGATATCCCGGTAATTGCTCAGCCCTTTGTTTCAGCAACTCAAATGCCTGTGCTGGCTGCAGTTGGCTCAACGCCGCCTGTGGTTGATGCACCCGACCAACCCGATGTTAATGGTGCAACTGCGGGGTTACCTGAAATTCCATCACCTGAAGCGCCAGAAGCTCCGCATTTGCCAAAGCAAACAATGCAGGACCTGCAGTTTTCAGCTGTTATAGACCTCCCTTTGCCAGAATCGCCGGAATTGCCGCCAGCGCCTGTTGAGCCAACCGTATCAGGCCAGGTGAATATTATAAAAGGCCCCATTCCGATAATGCCCGATATAACAAGTACGGTACCGCTTTTACAGCCTTCCGAAAATTTTACACCCTGGTCTATCCCGGAAATTCCCGAAAGCGAGAGCTTTAAAATGATATCGCCTGGGGGAACGAAGGATGATAAGTTAAAAGGCAAACCCCAATCAAACAGGAAAAAACACTAACTGTGACATAATGTCAAATTATTAAAGGCATTATAACAAGAATACTAAAATGAAAAGTACCCCAATTGAGTTAAAATATATATTTGTTATAATATTAGCTTTTGCGAGCGGTGTTACCTATGCCCAGGGCAGATTTAAACAGGGAGATGAGTTTCAAAGGCAGGTAAATACAAAGTCAAATTGTGTTTTACAGCGCGGCAGCCAAACTTTGCGTGTTGGTTCGGTTTCAATAGTTGTTAAAACCTACAAGGTAACCGATGCTTCTGAAAGGGGGCCTCTTTTACTATTACTACTGATAAGCTTATCGATACCATAAATGCAATGAACCAGGACCTGGTATATAACTCAGGTAAACCTGCCGACCCAAATTCTGTTATCCAGGTTGGTTTGCAGAAGATGTTCCATAATCAATCGATAGTTTCAGTAAACAACAAAGGCGAGATCCTGAATTTAAAACGCCCGGCTGTTGCCAATGATACACTGTTATCTTTTGCCGGCATCCAGCCCGAACGGCTGTCGCCAGGGACTACAATACAGTTAATGGTTGATTTTCCGGTTGGCATCACACTTAAAAAGGGCTATTCATGGAAGGTTACTACTTCATCGGCCGAAACCAACTATACAGTTTATGCTATAAGCAGCACAACTACTGTTGTTACTTATAAAACTTCGGTTTTAGGCGGTAGCTTAAATAGCCGGATAAACGGATCAATACTCATAGATAACAACACCGGGGTTATTTTAAAACGCTATTCGCAAAGCGTTTCTACTGGCTATGAAATGGTAAATGGAATAGTTTACACCGCCACCCGCCGTACTGCAGTTACGGAGATCTGTAATAAAAAATAGACTTTTTATCTCCTTTGATTTATTTAAAAAGCGCCGCTGTAAATTTGTAGCGCATTGAAAAAGTCATCTCGTGGCAGGGGATAAAAAAGGAGCAGAAATTATGAGCCGGGTTTTTGAAAATAATGTTATCGCCTTTAAAGTATTAATATTTAGTTGTTTTTTAACCCGATCTGGTGGTTGCCATAATCGGTTAGGTATTCATTACTGATGAAAAAATCGAGACTGAAAATGGTACGGTAATCACCCGTATTATTGGGGTTTTGCACTTCTGTTAGGTTTCCCGTGCTTGATGTTGTATAAGTATAAACAAAGCCCTTGTTGGTAGTTATGGTTACGGTCGAATTTGCGGGAAGGCTGCCTACTGAATTGGTTGCCAGCCTGTCTTCAATTACAGTAGTTGATGGGGTTCCGGTATCAAACAAAATCTGTCCGGAGATGGTCTTTCCACTGTAAGTAATAGTTGCGGGGATATTAGGCGAGTATCCGCCGCTGTTTGAATAAGAAAGCGGGTGCATAATGAATCCAGTTGATGAAAGATCGCTGTTGCTTAAGCCGATAGTTAACAGATTGCTTACATAAGTTCCACTGGTAGAAAATAAGCTTTTATTTAACGTGGCCAGCTTAAATCCGCTTGTAAGACCTGTGCCGGTGCTAAAGGATCTTAACGGGCTTTGAATCAGGCTGGTTACATAACTTGTGCCGGGGCCAACACCAAAAACATCGCTGGCATGGGCCGATAATTGCGCACCAGTTTCATCAACTATTTTGTAGTATAAAAAAATGGCACCCTTTTTAACGTAAGGTTGCCCTGAGCGTCGCCGATGGTGATATTAGCGTAGGCTAAATTGCCGTATTCTTTCGTAGAGCTTAACTGGTCGCCAAAGCTTATCGTGCCCTTGGTATTAGTAACCGTAATGCCGTTCACAACCACCGAATCCCCGGTAAACTGGATGCCTGACGAGGTGATCATTGATGCAGGCAGGATACCTGCGGCATCAAGTGTCATCCCTGATGAACCTGTATCAAACACGGTATAATAAGTCACTGCTTTTGTGCCTACCAGCGTAATGGGTAAAAAGATCCGTTTGTTTACCCCGCTGGCGTATTCATATAAACCAAGCGTAACAGGACTAACTTGTGTTTGAGGCGCTACGGTTTTATCTTTTTTACAGGAAAAAAGGCAACCGTTATTAATAAACAACCAATAATTTTGGAAGTAAAAAGTAAATGTTTTGCAGTCATATATGTCTGTATATAAACCCGGTTGGTAATAATTACGATAAAAGTGCCGTTTTAGTTGAGCTTAAAATTAAGATAACAATTTGATATACCGGGTTAATGAATCGATAAAACGGGGTGTTGAACCGATTAATTATCCGGACATATAAACGGACGGAGAACACTGCTATTGTGTAAGTTAAAGCAAATGATTGGTTTCTTTGATAATATCCATTACAAAAGTGCTTTTTGAGTGGCCAATACCCTTTACTTCGCTTAGCTTATTTACAAAAAACGAATGGTAACTATCCATACTTTCAGAGACAATTTTGAGCATAAAATCAAAATCGCCCGATATGTTATAGCATTCTATCACTTCGTCAAATTCCAGTACAGCGTTAATAAAATCGGCACCTGCTTTGCGGCTATGTTCGCGCAGGGTTACCATGCAAATCACCATGATACGTTTGTTCAGCATCCGCTTATCTAAAATGGCGGTATAGCTTTTAATAACCCCCGCTTTTTCGAGGCGTTTAATGCGTTCATGTGCGGGCGTAGGGCTTAGGTTGATTTTAACGGCAATTTCCCGCACGGTAAGCTTGGCATTCCGTTCAACCAGCCGTAATATTTCGTAATCTTTTTCATCAAGATGGATGCCGGCTTTTTCTTGTTCTGTTTGTGGGGCCATAACGGTGTGTTAATTGGGCGTTTGTTCTTTTTTAGTGCTTGAATTTTTAATTATGTTCCAAAATTATAATAAATAATATTGTTAATTTCTATTAGCATAGTTTTGAAAGGACAAAAATCAAAATTATGGCACTAAAAAAGAACAAGGTCCTGATCATATCCTCTATGGCCATATTTGTCGAAGCGCTTGACATCGCCATCATTAACCTCACCATTCCGGCAATACAAAAGCAGTTTGTGGTCACTAACGACCAGGTTCAATGGCTTCAAACGCTCTATGTGCTATTGTACGGCGGTTTCCTGATTATAGGAGGAAAGCTGTCTGATGTTGCCGGACCAAAGAAGGTCTTTATTACCGGTGCGGTATTATTCCTGGCAACTTCATTAGGTGCCGGCTTATCAGGTACTTTTGTGTTTCTTAGTTTATCGAGAGCCGTACAAGGCTTGGCTGCAGCGTTGATCATGCCATCGGCACTTTCCATCGTAACGCATACTTTTACCGAAGAACGTGAGCGGAGCAAGGCTATCGGAATCTTTAGCTCATTCGCGGCGGTTGGTTCAGGAAGCGGCCTTTCCATCGGCGGAATCATCAGCACTTACTTAGGCTGGCATTGGGTGTTTTTGATTAATGTGCCAATACTGGTTTTTATTATTGTTATAGGCTGGCTGTGCCTGGCTAATGACGCTCCTGAACAAAGGCAGTCGTCTCCCGATCTGTTTTCGGGCATTTTATTGGTGATGGGTTTGCTGATGCTTAGTTACGGTGTACACCAGCTTGCGGATATCAAACAACAATATACTTTTATTATAATTTGTGCCATAGGCGTGGTTGTTTGCATGAGGCTGTTATATGTTCGTTTAACCCGATGTGCAAATCCGCTGATAGATCTTTCGGTTTTTAAAGCATCATCAGTTATTACCGCAAATGGCGTATTCATTTTATTAGGCGCGTTTTTTACCGGTTACCTTTTCATTATATCTCAATTATTGCAAAAAGATATGCATTACACCGCAGCACGGTCGGGCTTGTTACTGGTACCTTTTAGTTTTTTATCAGCTATTGTGGCTAAGTTTATGCTACCCGGCATCATGAAACGGTTAACAACCGAACAAACAGGATTGTTGGGTATGTGTTGTATGTTAACCGGGGGACTGGTTTTAATTTGCGCGGTATTTACAGGTTACTCTCTCCCTTTACTGCTGTTATCTGCTGCTTTTATATCCGGTTTAGGTATGACCATCTGTTTTACAAGTTTGTCTGTTCTTGCTGTAAAAAACATCCCCAAACAACACTACGGGTTGGCATCAAGCCTGGGTACTACCGCTTACTTTTTAGGTGCCGGAGTAGGTTTATCTATACTCACACTTTTTATGCAAAAAAGCGATGAAGGCGCTTCCGTGAGCACTTTATCGCTTGTTATACTTAGTATGTATGCTTTAATCGGTTTGCTGTGGCTCATTATTTACGTTGTAAATTCGGTAGCCAGGAACATGCAGGTATCATTAAACGAATCACAAAGGCTGCCCGACGTTTTTTAACTGGTGAATGTGCTTCTGAGTATGATAGCAAATAAGATAGAGCCATTCTAACCGGGTAAGTTCACCAAAAAAGGAACTACCAGGTCAGTACTAATGGCATAAAGATCTTTGGAGTTAATTACTTCTTTAACCTGGATGATAACTGTTTGTAATAATTCGATAAGCTCAGATTTATTGTGCGGCCCATCTGATGGCAATATGTTTGATGCTGATTTGAATTTAGCCTCAAAATCAAGAAACAGGTCTTTTATCATTTTGACTTTTTCGGCCGGATCTCTTTTTGCTGCTTTGTCTGCACTGTTAAGTACCGGAACAAGTTGTAAAGCTGATTTAAAAACATGCTCCGCTATCTGTCCGGCTGTCCATCCGCCGTGGGGTGGTACAATATTAATTTGTTGCTCATTGAATAAAGCAATGGTTGATAAAGGTTGCTGGCAGTATCCTCAAATACTGCCAGTAAGTTAATGCGTGCATCGGTTTGGAGGGTGGTGGTTATTTGATTTTCCATGATGTTTTGAAAATGATTTATACAAATCTCCATGCAAAATCAAAATTTACACCTTGTCGTTTGTGCCATAATTGGGGTGGTTTTGCGCCATTGCGTGTGCAGGCATTTATCTTTTCTTTTCACCCAATGAAAACCAATTACCCGAGTCGTCTTTGAATAAAGCTTCAAAGCCGTAAAACTCTTTGGTGGGGGCTTTAGTAAACTCAACACCTTTCGCTTTTAACTCTTAGTAAGTAGCTATAAGGTCGTTGCATTCAAAAACTCCGAACCCAAAGGTACCGCGCTGTACCAATTCGCGCATTTGATGTGCCGACTGTGCGTCGAACATCATTCCCTCCGTTACAGCCATGAGTGATATTTCCAATTCGGGCTGTCCGGGAGCACACACAGTGAGCCAGCGCATTCCCGGCCCCATGGCAGCATCTGTATTTACGGTAAAGCCTAATTTGTTTACATAAAAATCATAAGCGCTGTCCTGGTCAAGTACAAATACGCTTACATGGTTTAATTTGGTTATCATGTTAATGTTGTTTGATAAACCAAAAGTCGTTATCAAAAAAGAACCGGGCTTATTGAAAATTGCGATTTCGCAGCCATTCTTTTTTCCGGGCAAAGCAACCGGGTATAAATTTGAGAGGCGATTGCTGCATCTCCGCTTGCCGTTTAAGTTCTGTTTGCTGGTAGTTGGCAGGAGAACAGGAGGTGATCTTTTTAAATAAAGCAAAAAATGAAGTAACACTGCCAAAACCTACAGCATAACAAACATCAGCAACGGGAAGGCCTTTTTTTAATTGCAGCCGGGCGTTTTCAACCCGCACCTGGATGAGGTACTGATGCGGTGTTTTACCATAGATGTTCTTAAACAACCTGATGAAATGATATTTGGAAAAATACGCTCTCGTCGGCAATATCGTTCAGGTCGATCGGTTCATGATAGTTTTATCAATGAACAACTTAGCCTGTACAAGCCTGCGGTAAAGGTATATTTTGGGTAATTGATCGGTCATTTCAGGTATAAATATCGGCTTTTATTATTTGAAAACGCGCTACCTGTTAAAACCGAACAATTGAACATGTTCGTTCTTTCTCTCCATGATAAGATCATGGAGAATTTCGGCAGCAATTACGCTAAAAGTGATACCATTACCTCCAAAGCCAAGCGCAAAATAAGTGTCCGGTCTTTCGGGGATGCAGCCAATATAAGGCAAGCCATCTTTAGTGATTGCAAAAGCTCCGGCCCAGCTAAAATCAGCTTTTAATGGGATGTGCGGCATTTTTTTGAGAAAAGCCTGCTGTAGCATATCCGCCTTTCGTTTAATAACAGAAGGAGGTATATGCGGATGATGAAACTGGTCATCGCGGCCTCCAATCAGGATTCGGTTTTCGCCCACGGCCCTAAAATACATGTAGGGTACGGCAGTTTCCCAAATCAAACTGTTCTTATACCAGAAACGTACATCGGGTAAAGGCTCAGAAACCAGTGCGTAAGTTGAGTTTATTTCGGCTATTTTTTTAGGAATGTATTTTAAACTTTCGTAACCGCATGCAATAATCAGCTTTTTAGCTTTGATAACTGAGCCGTTGGCGGTTTGCAGCGTTATGCCTTGTTTATGATGCTCAATGGTTTTAATATCGGTATTGCTGTATATTTTATGACCGGCTTTGCCAAAATTTGTAAGTAAAGCATGGGTAAGCAAGTATGCGTCAACCTCACCGCCATCTGTGGAGAAAATAGCCCCGGAAGCTTTAAACCCAAATTTCTGTTCAATTTCATCAGCTTCGAGCCATTGTACCTCAAAGCCATGTTTTTTACGGAAGTTATATTCCTGATTTAGTGAATTTGTATGTGTTTTGAAGCTGGCATACTGCAAACTTGGCCTCAAGCTAAAATCAAAGCCAGGTTTAAGCGATTTACATAAATCAGCAATGTCATAAATAGCTTTGCGGCAAAGTTGATAGCTTGTTACGGCATTTGCTTCGCCAACCAGATCTTTTAAAGATGTAAGGGGCGTATCAATTTCATATTGCAGGAACGCAGTGCTGGCCGCGGTACTGCCCATACCAACGTGGCGCTTATCAAAAACAGCTATACTTAAACCCGAGTTGCGGAGCTGCCAGGCTGTTAAAGCGGCGCTGATGCCGGCTCCAATAATGGCCACATCCAGCTTCAAATCTTTTTGAAGAGAAGGGTAGGAGGCAACTATGCCATCTTTTATTAGCCAGTAAGGCTGTTGTTCATATAAATTCATGGATTTGAACTGCTATAGCATAACAACATGCAATCCTTTTTTAAGTTTTTTGGAGAGAAATCAAGTGTAATAGCAAGATTGTTCGATATTGTGAGAAACCATAAAGAATTTAATTTAAGGCAATATTTTGTTAATGAGCAGATTATAGGCAGGCTTGCAAAATCTTTCAAAAAAATTTTGCAACTTAATTTAAAATCATACTTTTGCACACCCAATCAGGGAGACGGGATGTAGCGTAGCCCGGTATCGCGCCACATTTGGGATGTGGAGGCCGCAGGTTCGAATCCTGCCATCCCGACTAAAGCGATACTAAGTATCAAAACCCTCTAAATTGAATTTTAGAGGGTTTTCTTTTCTGATTGGTGGAATCATAATACCCGGCGAAAGCCAAAGCGGGATGTAGCGTAGCCCGGTATCGCGCCACATTTGGGATGTGGAGGCCGCAGGTTCGAATCCTGCCATCCCGACAAAAGCGATACCAAGTATCAAAACCCTCTAAATTGAAATTTTAGAGGGTTTTCTTTTTACAGATTCATGTTTATTTGCTTCCATGCTTGATCTTCTTTAATGGTGAGCAACCAGAGTCATTTCTTCGCTTACAAGCATATTTTGTCGCAATTCTCCCCTAAGTAGTCGTTTTTGCACGCTATCAAACCCTGAAATGAGTTCCATTTTTGTATTGATAATAAAATCAAACTTAAACGCCATGAAAAATTTACTCCATGTACTTGATGCTCTTAAATCAATACTGTTCATTGTAATTATGTTTGCAACATCACGATCAAACGGACAACAAATAAAGCCTTCCAACAGTGGCTATGCGCCTGTGAACGGTATCAAAGTTTATTATGAGGTATATGGCGAGGGTAAACCGCTCATTTTACTGCATGGCGCTTTTATGACAATTGACGGAAACTGGGCCGAATTGATCCCTGAACTATCAAAAAACAGGAAAGTAATTGCTATTGAATTACAGGGACACGGACATACACCGTTTTCGGATAGAAAGTTATCATATGCTACCTTAGCGCATGATGTAGAAGGAGTGATGGATTACCTGAAAATTGACAGTGCCGACGTAGCAGGATATAGTATGGGTGGCTCTGTGGCTTACAAGTTTGCTATACAAGCCCCTAAACGGTTAAAAAAATTAGTGATCATTTCTTCTACTTATAAAAGTAGCGGCTGGCTGCCTGAAATAACCAATGCATTTAAATCCTGGAAGCCCGAACTTTTTATGAATACTCTTATGAAAGCCGCATACGATGCAATAGCCCCAGATAAAACAAAATGGTCAAAGTTTATAGGGCAGATGATCGCTTTCGCGCGGGAGCCGTTCGACTTTGGTGATGTAAATATTTCGAAAATTTCTGCGCCGGCATTGATCATAGCAGGTGACAACGACGGGTTGGACAAATTTGAATTGGCAAAAACATATAAATTATTGGGAGGCGGCGTTTCTGCTGATTTAGCGCCAATGCCAAAATCGCAATTGGCCATTGTCCCTTCGCAAGGACATGTAAGCCTGATGATGCAGACAACAACACTGTTGACCTACTTAAGCAATTTTTTAAAGTAAGCTGATGCAAATGCATGCTAACAGAAAAACGTTATCAGAATTTAGCTTTTTGATCAGGCAGCTTCTCTAATAAGGATATTGGCTTCGCAAGTATTTGAAAGAGTAGGTCAAATGATCTTTTGAAGAAATGCTTTGAACTTCTTGTCGCTCAATCAACACTCTTTTCAATCAAATCTTCATTATAATTGTTGTTGCCTAAAAAGGAGGAAGCATGCCCTGGTATAACGGAGACTACCCGCCATCTTACAAAAATCAACCTCCCAAATTGCGGGAAAAGGCCGTAGAAATTGCTAATGAAATTTTGAAGGAAAGCGGGGATGAAGGCCTGGCCATAGCCACAGGTTTAAAAAAGGCACGGGAATATTTTAAAGATCATCCCGAAGAAGCTGATGCTGACAACGATTAAATTGTTCAGGAGGCTATTAAAACATCGCTGCGCTTTTGGGGGTTACTTTACCGATCCTTTTATCCCTGCGCGAAACAAGTTCGCAAAGCTGGATTGCCGAATTCTCAAAATCATCGTGGCTGTCACTAAGCAGGAGCCAGGCTGTATCAAAGCCCTCGTCTAATACAAAATCAGTGACGGCCGGTATTTCCCTTTTGAGGCTGGCATGATTTTCCCGCGTGGTAGAGATCCAAATACCGTTATGCTGCGGATTTTTACTAACCTTTCGGAAGATCAGCACAATCTTTTTTCGAAATAGATATAGAACATGCCTACCGCCGGCTTGATGATTATACCTGTCGGCAGGTAATCGAGCAGGAAGTCAAATGGCACGGGTTTTTTCATGGTTTTTCAACGAATGTGCAATATAGTATACCTGATGAAAATAGAGGGCTTTTCATTTGGTTTGGCAGACCGACGGTGAACGAACTCATGTCATAATATGCCGCTTAAATGTCACTAATGCACCTTGTCTGTCCATGAAAAACCAATTAGTTTTGAGGTAGTTAATAAGAAAAATCAGAACAGATTAGGGTCTTGAGTTCTTAGTCCGGATAAAGGCTGCAAGGTGAAGCCTTAACCGGCGGTGCTGCCTGTAAAAACAATTAACGCTTACAATTTTTTATTATATATCACCACTAAAATCATTTACCCATGTTACCCATCAAACCACACATCTGGTTCGACCAGGATAAAGCCCGGGAAGCTGCCGAGTTTTATGCAACCTTAATGCCCGATTCGGCTTTAAACTATGTTAATCATTTTCCAATGCCCGGCGGAGAGTGCGAAATAGTTGAATTTACCTTTGCCGGCCAGCCATTCCTGGGCATCAGCGCCGGGGATGGATTAAAGATCAGTCCCTCTATTTCTTTTATGATCAATTTTGATCCGTCGCGTGACTCGGATGCCGCAGGGCGTATTGACGAAGTTTGGAGCAAACTGTCAGAAAACGGAAAGATAATGATGCCGCTCGACCGCTATCCTTTCAGCGAGCGTTACGGTTGGGTAAGCGATAAATATGGCGTGTCATGGCAACTGATACTGACCAATCCGGCAGGTGAGGAAAGACCAGTGATTGTTCCGTCGCTGATGTATACGGACTTGGTGGCCGGTAAAGCTAATGAAGCCATCGACTTTTATTGTTCTGTATTTAAAGAAGGCAAACGGGGTATTACAGCCCCACGTCCAGAGGATATGGGGCCTGATAAAGCCGGCACGCTTATGTTTGCCGATTTTCATATCGACCAAACCTGGCTGGCAGCGATGGACAGCGCGCATCCGCACGGTTTTAGTTTTAACGATGCAGTGTCACTATTGATTCCTTGTGAAACGCAGGAAGAGATTGATTATTACTGGTCGGCGCTTTCAGCTGATGGCAAACCCGGCCAATGCGGTTGGCTGAAGGACAAATATGGCGTGTCCTGGCAGGTTGCATCAACAGTTATGTTAAAAACACTGAAAAACGGCAGCCCCGAACAAATTGCACGCATTACGCAGGCTTTTATGACGATGAAGAAAGTTGACGTCGCAGCCCTGCAGCGGGCTTCTGATGGCCTGTGACCGGTATCGGCGTGATGCTGCTATTAGCTGTTAACTTCCCGGACTTGGCATATTCCGCAGCATTAGGTTCCTATAGTTCAATTTTATTGCCTTCAGGATCCATCCAATGTACAAAGTTGCCATAACCGGCTTTCTCTACTGAATCGGTCGGCAGGATGCCGGCTGACTTAAGATTGGAATCATAAATCGGCGCATCTGCAGCTTCAGTACCGTATGCTTTTACTGTTGTTGTTTTCATAATCGTTTATTTTGAATATTGATCATCACTTACTTTCTCCAGCCAGGTAACCACCTCGCCGTTAACGGCTTCCTGAATGGCTATATGACTCAAAGCTTTACCCGGCGATGCACCATGCCAGTGTTTCTCGTTTGGTTCAAACCAAACTACATCACCCGGCCCTATATCTTCGATTGGCCCACCTTCGCGTTGTACCCGGCCGAGACCGGAAATAACAATAAGTGTTTGACCTGCCGGGTGGGTGTGCCAGGCTGTTCTGGCGCCGGGCTCAAAGGTGACCAACGCACCCGCGCCTTTGGTAGCTTCTTTTTTGCAAACAGGGGATCTATACGCACGGCGCCGGTAAACCAGGCTTCCGGACCTTTTACTGATGCTTGCGCACCGTTTTTAATTATTTCCATAATAAATAGATTGAGAGAGTTTATATGGTTTTGACATCAGTGACATAACGATAGCGTGCTTTTTCAGCCATTGTATTTTCCTGGCTTCATTAACTTATTCTGCCTTAATAACCTGTATTTGTGAGTAAATGTTATTGTCTGTATAGGAATTAACTTTTTAAGTTTCCGATATGCCGCTGCACCGTTATTCTTTATGGTTCAATGGTTTTTAAAATTTTTGCAGGAATACCCCCGACAACAGTATTTGCCGGTACGTCCTTGATAACAACCGCACCAGCGGCAACAACTGCATTCTCTCCAATGGTTACACCCGGCAATATAGTGGCACCCGCGCCAACCCATGCGTTGCGCTTGATAACGATAGGTTTGCAAATCATACCCCGCCGGTTAACCGGGTCGAGTGGATGATTTTCAGTGATCAGGTTTACCTTAGGGCCGAGGAGCACGTGATCTTCCAGCGTAATACCGCCCATGTCAAGAAACGAGCAGGCATGATTAATAAACACATGCTTGCCAATACTAATGAAACGGCCAAAGTTGGTATGGAAGGGTGCGAACAAAGTGGTGCTTTTGTCTATTGTTGCGCCAATAATGTTGCTAAGCTGTTCGCGGAGCTGCTCAACGGTGGTAGCTGCATTGAGTGCAGGCGACAACGCCAGAGTGCGGGCCACCACATCATTTACCTTGTGAAATTCCGGGTCAGTAAGCGGAACAAATTCCCCTGCTTTCAACCGTTCGAAAATATCTTTCATAATAATGTTTTTATTTAACGCTATTGTATTCATTATCAGAAATATGTAGCCATATCGCAATGCCTTTTTCTATATTGAAATTGATTGCTATTTGCGTAAAGCTGTTTTGGAACGTAGTACCATGCCAGTGTAAGATGCCCGACGAAATGGTGACCACATCACCTTTGTGTAGAAATTTTTGCGTCGTGGCACTTAGTGAAAACAGACTACCTGCACCTAAAATCATCAGCTGCAGTATGATGGAAGTTTTGTATCTGCCGATGTTTTTCATTTTGCAAAGTTAGTGCTGTTGCCAACTTTGTTGTTTAAGAAAATCAAACCAATGCTTATGAAAATCAAACTTCCATGGTGCGAAGCGAGCTTGGATTGGTGCCCGTCATACGTTTAAAATAATTGTTGAAGTAGCTGGGATATTCAAAGCCAAGTGCATAAGCAATGTCGGCTATGTTCCAGTCAGTATGTTGTAACAGTGCTTTTGCTTCGCTAATAATCCGCTCTGCAATGTGCGCAGATGTTGGCCTGCCGGTAACTTCCTTTACCATACGGTTGAGGTAATTTACGTGAAGGGCGAGGTTTTGGGCGTAGTCCTGGGCCGTCTTCAACTGCAACGGCTTATTTGGGCTTTCTACAGGAAATTGTCTTTCAAGCAATTCCATAAATACAGCAGCTACCCGGTAGGCAGCGTTTTTATGCTGATCAAAATTTTCAGAGGGCTGCATTTTCATCGCTTCATGCATGATCAGGTTGATGTAACTACGTATCAGGTCGTCTTTATATACGTAACTACTGTTTTGCTCATCTATCATCTTCTGAAAGAGGATGTTCAGAGACGCTCTTTGCTGTTCGGTGATCTTTAATACCGGTGTGCCGCCGATCTTGAAAAAGGGTGATTGCTGCAGCATATCGGTACGTTCTGAAACGCACAGAAATTCTTCGGAAAAGAGACAGGTATAACCCACATAAGTGGTTGATATAGTTTCCCAGGAATATGGAATATGCGGATTGCCAAAAAACAAAACAGTGCCCTCCACTTCAAAGCTGCGGTCGGCATAGTGAATCTTGCTTTTGCCTGTTGTTAAGCAAATTTTGTAAAAGTCTTTTCTACTGTAAAACCGGACAGCCTGATCGTCTTCTTCTATCTGGAAAACATTGAAGCCTTTTAACCTGAGTTCATTGTTAAAGGGAGAAACCGATCGCGCTATTTTATTGTCCATGATGTAAAGTTATGAAACTCAAACTTTCAATTTCCAATTAAAAGGACAAGCGCTGACCTTTGATGTAATAGTATATCCTGTTCCCGAATTGCAAACAGGCGGTTCCGCTATATTAAGCAGCGCTGATCGATTTAAGCAAAAATTACTCTCCCATATAACTTTTCACATTAAAGCTTACTTATTTTGTAAAGATTGCCATTGTCCGTAACACCGTATAATGCGCCGTCTTTGCCGGTAACAAGAGAACGCCAGCGTTCGCCCTTGTCTTTCAGCAGGCGTTCTTCCGCTACAATCTTATTGTCTTTGATAATAAGCCTGATGATATGTGATCCACCTAAGGCGCCTACAAATAGATTTCCTTTCCATTCGGGAATCAGGTTGCCTGTATAAAAGGTTATGCCGCAGGGTGAAATACTTGGGTTCCAGTAATAGATGGGTTGGGCCATGCCTTCTTTTTGCTGTATGCCATCGCCAACTTTTACACCCCTGTATTCGATACCATAAGTAATAACCGGCCATCCATAGTTCTTTCCCGGCCGGATAATGTTAATTTCGTCACCTCCGCGCGGACCGAATTCCGATTCCCATAATTCGCCGGTATTTGGGTTCATCGTCATGCCTTCAGGGTTTCTTAAGCCATAAGCGTAAATTTCGGGCAAAGCGCCGGCTTTTTGCGCAAATGGTCCATCGGGTACCGGTTTCCCGTCACGGGTTATGTGCAATACTTTTCCGATTGCGGTATTCAGGTCCTGGGCCTTGACGCGCATTTCATCATCCCCATGTTCGCCTGTGCTTACAAACAGGTTACCCTGTTTATCGAAAACGATTCGTGAGCCGAATTGCAGGTGACCGTTATAGGCGGGTTTAGCATGATAGATCACCTTTACGTTTTCGAGCCTGCTGTAATCGGACGAAAGTACACCAGTGGCGACAGCCAACTGGAATCCCTCAGGAACTTTTTCGGAGTATGACCAAAATAACATCCGGTCTTTTACAAAAGAAGCATCAAAATTAACATCTAACAAACCGCCCTGGCCACCCACCGCTACTGCCGGTAAACCTTGAATGTTCTTGTCTAAACCGCCATCAGCCTTTAATATCCGCATGGTACCGCCTTTTTCTGTAATTAAAAAGCGCCCGTCGGGCATACAGCGTAAAGCAAAGGGTTGCTTCAGCTCATGATTGATGACGTTTACACTGAGTTTGGTTTTAGTTTGTGCGCCAGGGGCCCTTGTCTGACCCGGAAAAGCAGGCTTGTAGTCGGCCGTTGGTGATTGCGTTTCAACGGGCGGCAGTGACTGGGCAACAGCCTGCGTAATATCAAAAAAAGAGCAAAGTGAAGCAATTGCACAGGTAACTAACAAGGGTTTGATTGTTTTTGACATGGGTAATATGTATTTGTTGTGAAGATAAATAATATGCCGGCAAATGTTAAAATGTGTTGAACAAATAAATCTGCCTGCTCCGATGATATTAAACGGCCATCAGGTTGTAACAGAGCCCAAGGACAATGATTTATTATCAGTACATATAAAGAGCGCTGCGATGTTTGAGATATCTCCCCCTGGCCGATATGAAATTGGCTGGTTAGTGTCTACAGCTTAGAATTTAAGTGCCCGCGGTATTTTACACCGGCATTTAAAAAGGTAAGCGGCCAAGCACGTCAGGAATATAGAACATTGAATTGAGAAACGGCCGGATCGGTTCACCCTGGCGCCAGATTTAACCTGCAATAGATTTAAAGAAAAATAACTATTTTATTTACACTGGTATTCCTGGTAGAAATATTTAAATTTAATTATTAATTCCCGATCTCAAGCCTAACTTAAACTCTTCAATATGATAGCGATAACAATCAATGGGAAACAGCTGGAGGTTGCCGCTGACCCGGACATGCCTTTACTGTGGGTTATTCGTGACCTTTTAGGTCTTACCGGCACCAAATTCGGTTGTGGCGTGGCGCAGTGCGGAGCATGTACTGTACACCTGAACGGCGAAGCTGTACGGTCATGCGTAACAAAAGTGAGCCGTGCGGCAGGGCAGCAGGTCACTACAATTGAAGGACTGTCTAAATTAAATGACCACGCTTTGCAAATTGCCTGGGCCGAACTCGATGTTCCGCAATGTGGTTATTGCCAGTCGGGTCAACTCATGTCTGCAGCTGTTTTGCTGCGGGAAAATCCCAACCCAACAGATCAGGATATTGACGATGCGATGTCAGGTAATATTTGCCGTTGCGGTACTTATCCCCGCATCCGGTTGGCTATACACAAAGCTGCAGAACTGCAGCGGGAAGGAGCAAAATCATGAACAGGCGTAACTTTATACAATCAGGTGCATTATTGAGCGGTGGCTTGCTCATCTCATTTACTATTCTAAAGGCAAATAAGCTTGCTGCCCTTGCAGATACGGCTGATTTAAATGTGTTTGCCCCTAATGCATTTTTAAATATAGGTACAGACAACAGCATTTCGGTATACCTGAGCCATGTGGAAATGGGGCAGGGGATCTGGACTACACTGCCCATGCTTATCGCGGATGAGCTTGATGTGGATCTGAAAAAAATCAATATTAAACATGGCGGTGCCGATAAGGCGTTTAACCATGTTATTTACGGTGCCCAAATTACCGGCGGGTCAAGTACCACCTGGTCTGAGTTTGACAGGTATCGTAATGCCGGCGCAACCGCGCGGACGCTCTTGCTTCAAACAGCCGCTACCCGTTCGGGGATTGCTGTTGAAAGCTGCAAAACGGAAGATGGGTTTGTTATTGCCGGGAGCAAAAGATACACTTATGGAGAGTTAGCTAACGATGCCGCAAAGTTACCTGTACCTGCAAAGGTTCCGCTGCGTTCACCCGCCGACTGGAAATACATCGGCAAAGGAAGCAAACGGATGGATGCCCGAGTAAAGACTGATGGTACTGCAAAATTTGGCTTAGATATCCAGTTTCCCGGATTGCTTACCGCAGTTGTTGCCCACGCACCTGTTTTTGGTGGTAAAGTTAAATCGTTTGATGCCGGTAAGGCGAAAGCAGTTCCCGGCGTAAGGGAGGTTGTACAAATTCCGACGGGTGTGGCTGTCATTGCCGACCACTTCTGGGCCGCCCAACAGGGACGGAAGGCCTTACAGATAACCTGGGCTCACGGCGCCGGCGTGCAGTTAAATACCGGTATCCAAACTGCGGCTTACCGAAAACTGGCTGCATCGGATGGCCTCCTGGTTCAGGAAAAAGGTGATGTTAAAGCAGCGTTTACAAAAGCGGTAAAAACCATTTCGGCAGAATATGTTTTTCCTTACCTGGCCCACGCACCTATGGAGCCACTGAATTGCACAGTAAAAATTGAAAATGATAGCTGCGAGATATGGACAGGCACACAGTTGCCAGGAGGAGAACAAGCTGCCGCAGCAAAAATTCTTGGATTTAAGCCGGAGCAGGTAAAAGTAAATATACCATTCCTTGGGGAGGCTTTGGCAGGCGTGCTACACCTGCCTGCGATTTTGTTTCGGAGGCGGTTCATATTGCGAAAGCAAGCGGTAGGCCGGTAAAAATGGTATGGACACGGGAAGATGATATGAAGAGCGGCTTTTACCGGCCTTTTTATGTCCATAATGTAAAGATTGGTGTTGATAAGGACGGTCTTCCCATTGTGTGGAACCATAATATTGCAGGTCAGTCAATTATGGCGGATGCGGCAGTGCTTTTTGGTCCGCCTCCGGCAATAGATGATACAACGGTGGAAGGAGTAAAAGGATCACCATACCTGGACGAAATACCAAATCATTTTGTCGGCCTTCACACCACTAAAGAAGTAGTGCCTGTTTTGTGGTACCGGTCTGTAGGTGGGACGCACACTGCATTTGTAATGGAAACGCTTATAGACCAGCTTGCCCACGATGCAGGTATCGACCCTGTGGAGTACCGCCGCGGGTTATTTAAAAATCACTCGAGGCACCTGGCTGCACTTAATCTTGTGGCTGAAAAAGGCAATTGGAACCGAACACTGGCTCCAGGGCGGTTTAAAGGCATTGCGGTACACGAGGCTTTTGGCAGCGTTGTGGCGATTATAGCCGAAGTAAGCGTTGAAAAAGGAGTTACGAAGGTACATCAGGTAGATTGTGCAATTGAGTGCGGCCTGGCCGTGAACCCCGACGGTGTAAAAGCCCAAATGGAAAGCGGGATCATTTTCAGTATCTCGATGGCAATGTACGGCGAGCTGACGTTCGTTAATGGAGAATTACAACAAAATAATTTTTATGATTACCGGATCACCCGGATGTATGAAGCACCGCGGATCAATGTTTACATTGTGGATAGCAAGGAAAAAATGGGGGTGCCGGAGAATGTGCAGTTCCGCCAACAGCACCGGCTGTAACTAATGCAATTTTTGCAGCAACCGGAAAACGGATTTACAATTTACCTATCGTTAACAACCGACTCGAAAAACAGGCATGAAAAAACTAATAATCACCATGATCGTTTTGTTTATGTCAAGCGCGGTCATATTATCGTTCAAAGAGGAAAATTCAACATTTAATTATGCGGCACTACCTAAAGATAGTGTGGCTTCTGTTGCAGCTTTTAAACAAGTTTACACTGTATTGATGAGTGCCCGCTGTATGAATTGTCATCCATCAGGTAATATACCACTGCAGGGCGACGATAATCACTTGCACACCATGTTTCCCAAAAGAGGGGTGGATGGTAAGGGTGTTTATGCCATGAAATGCGCCAATTGCCATCAGCCAACAAATACTCCGGGCTTGCACACGCCCCCGGGTAATCCCAATTGGCATCTCCCACCGGCCGATATGAAAATGGTTTTCCAGGGGAGGACACCCCGCCAATTGGCAAAACAAATCATAGATCCGAAGCAAAACGGGCATAAGGACATGCAGAAGCTCATTGCACATGCAGATGATGGACTGGTGCTTTGGGCCTGGAAACCGGGGGAGGGCCGTAAACTTCCACCAATGAGCCACGCAGCATTTAAGAAAGCCTGGCTTACCTGGTTAAAAACCGGCGCGTATGCCCCGGCTAAATAAAGTGCGGCAAAGCCGGGATTACTAAGGATGGACGAGAGCGGGGTTTTTAATATCATGGCTATCTAAGTTATTGATTTATAATGTTGCATTATTTAAATGCAGTTTAGTTAATAATAAAGCGCGTCCCTGATCGGCGTTTTATTATTAACCTGCTATTAAAATTGCCGGCAACCTCCTGCAATAGTTCGTCGGATAGCTATTTATAAGACAAAAAAAGCCCGATACATTTTGTACCAGGCGCTGTTAGTTAGTTGTTTGTTATTATTAATTGCCACTGACCGTTTTATTATCAAGCTGACTTAGGGATGCGGTATTAACGGTATTAAGCATCCCGTTTATAATGCGCTGATTGATGTAAGCTGAAAACTTTAAAGCTCCTTTGAAATTCAAATGCCCAAAATCGGCAAAGTCATCATTTTTTAGCGGAAAGTTATTGAAGTCCAGGAATTTTATATCGTTAAAGTAACGCTCACGGATCAGCGAAAATTCGGCCTCATTATTTCTGTACTCATACAAAGGATGTTGCGGGCTCCTGATAAGGAAGACACTTTTATGCATTCCATTGCAATAATCTATTATTTTTCTTAGATATTGAATATTGGTTGTTGAGATTACACTTTTATTTGATGCTGTTTTAATATTTTTGCCCGCCGGATTATTTGAAGGTAAAAGCCTGGAACCTTCTATTTTAAAATATCCTCCTGTTTTTCCTGTATAATCGTAATTAAATGAAAGCGCTTTAATAAAATTGGTACGTGCAGCTATGCCTACACAATTCATAAAATATTTTGAATTGTGCTTAGCCAGCAATTCAAAATCGGCCGGGCTCATAAAAGAGGCATATTGCGGAAACATGTTTGACATGTAGGTATATCCCCATGTCCAGTCATCCATCTTTGTGTCAATCTGGTTATTTGAAAATTCTATAAGTACGGTGGTTATCTGAGGGTTTTGCGACAGGTATTTTTTAACTTTTTGAAAGGTGTAAAAGTAAGATTCGGCAGAGTGCGACAGATTGGTTAGTTTGGGTATCAGGGTATCATTGTAGGCACATTCTGAATGTGAATGACCAAAAAGTGCAATAGTATTGTCTTTCTTTACCCTAAACTTTGAAAATTTATTTACCATATAACCCGGAATCAGGGCAATAGCCAATATGAGCAGGCAGCTCACTAAAACAAATGATATGGTTTTAATTAAAAAGCGGTGCATTGCTTAAAATTGAAAGTAAATAAACTGCTGCTCTTTTCCTGTAAATAAAAAAATCACTATCACCAATGTATAGTAAAAGGTCAATCTGTACCCTCTTTTTCTTAACCAGCTTAACTTCTCAATGGCATATTGGTTTTCCCGCCCCTGCCACTCAACAATTATAAAACATAGGATAAGAGTGATCACCTCAAGCAATTGTGCCTTGTTAACATCTAATTGAGGTATTGAAAAAAGAGATCGTGAAAAAATCCGGCCGATGTATTTAAATGCTTGTGTAACGCTATCAGCCCTAAAAAAGATCCATGCAAAAATTACCTGCAGAAATGTAGCTATCATTTGCATGAATTCGGTGAACGTTGGCATAGCTTTGCCTTTGGCTGCAATTTCGAGGTGGTTTCTGTTTGTTTTTAAAAGGATAGAAGGGAGAATGAATAAAGCATTTAGAAGGCCCCAGATGATGAAGGTCCAGTTGGCGCCGTGCCAAAAGCCGCTAACCAAGAAGATGATTAATGTGTTTCTTACTTTGAGCCAGGTGCCTGTTTTGCTGCCCCCAAGAGGTATGTATAAGTAATCTCTAAACCATGACGATAGTGAGATATGCCATCTGCGCCAAAACTCGGCCATATCTCTTGAAAAGTACGGGAATGCAAAATTTCTAAGTAGTTCAAATCCAAAAAGTTTTGCTATGCCTAATGCCATATCAGAATATCCTGAGAAATCGCAATAGATTTGGAATGCAAAAAATATAGCGCCTAAAACCAGGGTACTGCCTGAATAATGCGAACTATTTGCAAATATCATGTTGGCATAGTCGGCACATTGATCGGCAATTACAGCTTTTTTAAACAGGCCCCATAGAATTTGCCTCAAGCCATTAATTGCGTCCTGGTAGTTAAACTCTCTCTTTGTTTTTACCTGGGGCAAAAGGTGTGTTGCCCGTTCGATAGGGCCCGCCACCAAAAGCGGAAAAAAACTTACGAACAATGAATAGTCGATGAAGTTCCGTTCGGCTTTAATACGGTTTTTGTAAACATCAATTACATATGATAAACCGTGAAATGTATAAAAAGAGATACCGACAGGCAGGATTACATTTAGGGTAAACGGGCTTAAATGGATCCCTATACTGGCGCATATGCTGGCAAGCGATGCTGCAAAGAAATTGTAGTATTTAAAAACACCCAAAAAGCCCAGGTTTACAGATATGCTTAACCAAAGCCAAAAGGTTTTTAGGCGATGTGTTTTTGCCTGGTACATTTTTAGCCCGGTAAAATAATCTAAAAGGGTCGAAAAAATTAACAGTAAAAGAAACCGCCAGTCCCAGCAAGCGTAAAAAAATAGCTTGCAGCTAGCAGTAACAAATTTTGCTGTTGCAGTTTTCGGTTAAGTACAAACCAATAAAGCACAAAAACCACAATCAGAAATATTCCGAACCCAAAGGAATTAAAAAGCATGATGGTGAATTTTAAAAAATAGCCAAAGTGGCCGACTTAGGGATATTCAGTATGTATAGAGGCTGGGAAATAGGTAGATGTAGATGTATAACAAAAGGCAACAAAAATTGATCGCTGTTTTGCAGCAACCAACTTACAACTGTATAAAAAAAGTGAGTAAAAGCTTTTTGTCAATATAATAATTTTGTGAAATCTGGAAGCCATCAATCTGGCTTTAGTGTGTTTTCGTTACGTAACGCTTCATTGAATTTTTCAAGCAATTTTATATACTTGTCCATCCAATAATATATGGCATCAAGCGGAGCCTCTTTTGCTTCATGGGTTTCGATATCCTTTTCGGCATTAGGTGAGTTAAATCTCAAAGCAAATTCATTGGGAAATTCCTTTGAAAAATCATGCTCAATAACGATACCGATCTGACAAATTATATCAAAGCTAAGCCTTTTGGTATTGAACCAATTGTATAAGGTTCTGCGGCTTACGTTGAGTTTCCGGGCGATTTCACTTATCCCCATATGGTCACGTCTAACAATTCGCTCTACAATTTTGCCAAAATGTAAATCTTGAGTGTCATTAATACCAATAGATCTTTGATCATTATTGATATATGAGCTAACAGGGTAATAAACTTTGCTGTGCATAAGATTAGATTCGATTAGGTGTCAATTTTTAGTTGGTTAGCATAATTAATTTAGGTTATAATAAACTGCAAATTACTCATAGATACTTATGATCATAAATATCGGGTCTCGGATTTTTTTGAATCATGATTTAAGTTTAGGTTACTCATTTGTTTGGTATTTAATGCTTCACATTCGTTTATCAATAAACAAGCAATGACCTTGTTGATAATTCATATCATCGTTTGTGAACTAAATTTATGTATACTTCCTATCTTAATTCAACCTATAAAAGGTCAAATTATACCTGTAGAAGGCGTTAATGCACGTTAATTAGGAATGGTAAAAATGGCTCTGCACGTTTTTGGGGTCAATATTTGCCAGTTTTTGTGAGTGGTAGTTAAGTTATTAAACTGCTATCCATCCAATAAAGTGTTATTTTAGTTAATTTTACTAAAGGTGTAATTTTTTTCAAAATAAGATAAATTTAATACATGGCGCTAATGTAAACACATAAACTCATAAAATATTGGCGAATTATCATTTTTTTATCTACCGATTGGAGATCATTACGATAAAATATTTTTCTAAACAGCTCAATCCGTCAAAAAGTTGGCTGTTTTAAATGGTGAAAGAGGAGTGATATCCAGAAGTATTCCTGATAGCTTTTTACACTTATTATTTTGAAATTCAGGATAACCAATAATTCTTATTTTTCTTGAATTACCTTTGGCGGTTATCATATCAACTTCAATATCAAAAGAGCTTCCGTATTTTAATGCGTCTTTTAAAGCTTTTTTACTGAGTCTCTCGCTTTTACCTTGTTTAAAAAGCTTCCATATCGTTTTTATATCAGGTACAAAGTACTCAGGTACTTCAAGGATGCTTTTTATAACATTATCCCATTGCATGGTATGGGTAAGCAGATCCCGTGTCCAGGTACCTATTTTTGACAAGGTTGCAGCTCTTTTTAAAAGCTTCTCGGCCTGTTTGTTTTCTTTCTCTATGGCTTTAATTTTGGAGATATCTTCGGTATGGATAAATAGTCCGCCTGTTTCTCCCGAAGTTGTAAACCAGGGGTGAATATTCCACTTTAGCCAAACGCGGGTACCATCATTTTTTTTAAGAGCAGGCCATCACATTGATATATATTACCTTTTAAGCAATGATTATGGAGCTTTTCGCATTTCTTTTTTGTGGCTGGTAAAACTTCATAAATACTTTTTCCAATAAAACCTGTGTTTTCAAGTTTATATTCGGCAACCCATCTTTTTGAAGCAGCAATAAATTGCATCTGGTTATCGAACATGGCAATAGCAATAGGGGCCTGTTCTATAAGCGTTTTATTATGCGTATTATCTTCTTTTTGTGTTTCGATGAGCTCACCATCGGATGATTTTTCTTCTAAATATCTATGATAGCATGCCGAAAAGTTTGACGGGTTGGAAAAATTAAGCATTACTGCCATTTGGTTTTTATTGCAGCGCTTTTCCCTTATATATCTGTCTGCAATTTCCATTTGCAGATACCGGTAATAGGAGAAAATAGTTTTGCCGAAGTTTTGCTTAAAATCCCTTTTTAATTTCGACTCAGATACAAAATGTTGTTTTGAAAGTGCAGAGATACTCGGAAACCCGATAAACAGGTTCTCATTTAGTGTTTTTGCAACATTTTCAAGGAGCTGGTCGTTTTGAGTTACAAACTCAGGTAGTTTTTCTACTCCTGTTTTATTATCGTGGGATTTATTATTTAAGGGGCTAATGTCTGCCATATGCGCATAAAAACCCTTTATTTCACCTTCAACATAGTTAGGATGATAAGTTATCCGCACGTTTTTTGCTTTGCCCGAATACAAATGAATTACCTGGTCAAAAACCTGTATTTTACCGCCTAACACACCATTAATATAAGGAAGCTGCACGTCAAATAATGTTCCCAAAATCTCCGAAAGATGTGATTTATTGATCATATGCTCGGGGGTTATCCCGAACCAATCGGCCGTAGCTTTATTGGCATACCGGCAAATCAGGTTTTTATCCCAATAAGCCAGCATGGCCTCAGTATGCTCCGTCACGTTGAACGCTATCTCAAAAAAGTCAGAATTCGGATCAAAGGACATTGGATTTCCTCTTTAAAAAATAACAATCATCAGCTTTGCCCATTGTAATACGAATGGGATCTTAGGTTATAATCTGCTTAAATCTGCAAATTATTATTGAAAACCTATAAGATTAATCATATAAATTACAAAAAAAGCTCAGTTTACCATTTGTTTGTCAATCAATTTTACATCGAGCTTTTCATATTGGGAATTATTGCTGATGTAATCAGGCAATATGGTTTTCATTTTCGATACCATCAAGTCAACTTCATTATGCAGGTTAAGTTCCAAAAGGTCCTTTATTAAATTATTGATCTTAGCGTAACTAACCGGGATGTTTTTGGAGATTTTGATGTCTTTGTTATAAGTAGGTATTACCTCTTCTTCCGCATTTAACAACTCTTCATATAGTTTTTCGCCGGGCCGCAAGCCGGTATAAACAATCTGGATATCTTTTCCCGGAACAAGACCAGCCATTTTTATCATATTCGCCGCCAGATCGGCG
Source organism: Mucilaginibacter sp. P19 (assembly GCF_050632265.1). Taxonomy (NCBI): domain Bacteria; kingdom Pseudomonadati; phylum Bacteroidota; class Sphingobacteriia; order Sphingobacteriales; family Sphingobacteriaceae; genus Mucilaginibacter; species Mucilaginibacter sp. P19. The sequence goes on along the minus strand of NZ_CP192586.1, from coordinate 4,023,259 downwards.
ATTTTTACTGGCTCGCCCATGTCAAACAAAAATATTTCACCCCCATTACCCATTACGGCTGCTTCAAGTACCAGTTGTACAGCTTCGGGTATAGTCATAAAGTATCTTGTGATATCCGGGTGGGTAACAGTAACAGGCCCGCCTTTTTCAATTTGTGCTTTAAAGCGAGGGATCACGGAGCCGTTTGATCCAAGGACATTACCAAAGCGGGTTGTTATAAACCTGGTTTGGTTGCCTTTTGACGGATCAGAGTTGAAAAAATGCTCTTCAAACAACAGGTTATTTAACGATTGAATATACATTTCGGCTATCCGTTTTGAGGCCCCCATGATGTTTGTTGGACGCACCGCTTTATCTGTTGATATCATTATAAATTTTTCGACATTAAATTCTATTGAAATATCTGCCAGGATTTTTGTGCCCCATACGTTGGTTAAAATAGCTTCGGTTGGATTATTTTCCATCATCGGTACGTGCTTGTAAGCTGCCGCATGAAATACTATTTGAGGCCTGTATAAATTAAACAGTGTTTTTATACGACCAGAATTTTGGATATCAGCAATAAAGATCCTGGTGCGGTTTCCGTACAAACCGTCTTCAATTTCCATTTGAATATCGTGCAACGGGGTTTCGGCCCTGTCACATAATACAACAAATTCCGGACTATACATTAACACTTGCCTTACGAGCTCAGAACCTATTGAACCGGCAGCACCCGTGATCAAAATCCTTTTACCTTTAATGTCATCTAAAATATGTTCATTGCAGATTTTTATGGGTTTTCGCTCCAACAGGTCTTCTATTTTTAAGTCTTTAAACTGATTTAGGTTTGGCTTGCCATTGATCCACTGGTCTGATGACGGCACAACAATTACTTTTATGCCAAGTTCAATGCATTTTTCAACCGCCTTTCTTTTCCCATCGATTTTTATATCCTCGGATGTTATCAGCATTGACTTTATATCATAGCGTTTTTTTAGCATATCAATTGATTTGATAGGATAAACCTGCTTTTGCTCAATGCATTTTGATATTCTGTCAACCCCGGTGTCGATAAAGCCCTGAACATTGAGTATAAATCCTTTTTGTGCTTCAAGGGCATTTTTAATTAGTATGGAAGGTTCGGTGGAGCCGTAGATGAGTACATTTTCTTTTTCAACTTTATAGCTTGTTGTCTCAATGTATTTAAAAACATCCTTTATAATAATACGCATACACATAAGCATAGACGAAGTGATAAAGAAATTGATCAGCAGCACATCCATCAATCCGCTGACATCTATTTTAAGATAGAACGCGAAGAACAAATGATAAAACAGCAGAAAAGTAACGTTACTTGCCAGTACGGTTATTAAAATCCGCATCATATCCCGTGTGTTGGAATACCTGATAATACATGTATGTATTTTCATTATCATAAAAACCAGCACCGCATTGCTGCAATAAAAGAGCATATAATAAAGACTGATGGGATCAAACTGAAGCCGGTTTTTAAAATATAGAGATGTCCATAATGATAACAAAACTACCATCAGGTCAATTACCAGGATTAACCATCTTGAATGGAACTTATCCTGGAATAACAAATTTTTGAGGTATATCATAACTGGTTTATTTAGGTATTATCTTAAGCGTATCTGTATAGCGGAAAAAAGTCTACTTCGGCATTTTCTTCAATGCCCTTATCCTGCAAAAGCTTTTGGTACATTTCGGGATTGGCAATATATCTCCATGTTTTAAAGTCAAGATGGAGGTTGGAGAAGGCGCATTTCCAGTCAAAGAGCTTGTCGTTTTTAAATCCAAGGCCACCGCCCAGGTTGTAATATTTCATTCCTTTTTCTCTGCCAATCTGCGTTATGCAATCGGCCAGAAATTTGGTTGGGCTATGATGTAAATATTCTGCGCGGGCACCAACTAAATGGGCTTGAATAATGCCATTTGTAAAGGCTATTATGGTGCTTGCAATTGCAATGTCGTTGTAGTAAACAGTAAGCAAACGGGCCTCATATTCAGAGGTGTTTAATATTTCTGAAAAGTATTTTTCATTAAACAGGTAGTAGCTACTGGCGCCAACGCGTTTCATGTTTTCGGTATAAATTTCGACAAAGGTGTTTAAGCCGTCAGCATTTGTTTCGTCCTTTACTTTAAACCCCATTTTCCATGCGTGCTTAATAGCATCCATGGTTGATTGCCTGTATTTTTTGCGCTGTTCATCAATAGGCACTGAAAGGTCAAGTACTACCGTTTTTCCGTTTTCGTGAACACCTCCAAATTTCTCCAGTAATTTTTGCTGCTTATAAAAAGGATGAAGTCTTACAAAAACAGATACGTACCTTTCCTTTATAAGGAAATTGTTGAAAGCGCTTTTAAAATTTTCCATCAAGTCCTCATCTATCTCATCAATCCTTTTGTTTGAAAACGGACCCGAAAAACCATATACACAGGTTAGGTCGCTATAATCAGAACCCGGAATTTTTCGCTGCAGTAGGGGGAAGCCGATGTAGGTATCTGACTCCTCATAAATAAATAAAACAGGATCTCCAGCTGTTTCAAGGGAGTGATAATGCCATGTATGATAAAAATCATATTCGGCCGAATTACCGACGTAAAAAATCCATTTATCTTTATTGAGCAGGGTAAAGATCTTAATCATTGAATTAAAGTTTATGATAGTAATTATGACTGTTGATTTTGAAGGCAAACAAATTTACTTTTGGTAATACTCATTGTAATCAAATCATTTACCTTACCTGTAATTTCAAATCCGGCCTTTTCATAAACAGTGATTGCCGCGATATTTGCAGGGTGGACCTTTAAATAAATCTCATCCAGTTCCTTTATTAAAAAGCCATACCGTATCATCTGTACTGTTGCCTGGTAACCAATTCCTTTACCCCAGTAAAGTTTGTTACCAATAAACAGGTGCAGTTCTGCGTCATGATCAGTAATATCAAGCAGTTGGATATTACCTATATATGTATTAAGTTCTTTAACACAAATTGCAAATCTAAGCTGATCGGGCTTGGCCAGCTTTTCACGTAACCAGGCTGTTTCTATTTCCGAACTAATATAATGAGTGGGTTTGTAGCCTGTATAAACCCATATCAATGGGTCGTTACGCCATGCGTAAGATACGGACGCATCTTCTATTACAAGGGGGCGTATGTAAACTGAAATGGTCATAAAAAAGTCTTAGCGTATTTAACATATAAAACATATCCTGAAGGTCATACCGTTGATCGATTGGTAATGGTACTAAGCACCGGGCCAGGTAATTTTCGTTGGTGTTTTTCTTAGTCCACTTAAATACATTAGGCCAGTAGGTAGCAACATATATTTTTTTCTGTATCAGATGTACTTTTAAGTGCCGGTCATTAGTTAAAAAAGGATAAACCAGCGGTACTGTATGCTCATCAGCGGCATCAAACTTGAGCAGGTTAAATTCAGCAAGGTGCTTATGCAAAAAATTAAAGTTTCGTTGCCTTGCAAATACACATTCGTTGTAATTAATGCTTGTAAGTATCTTTCGGGTTAATAACGACATGGACCTGATCTCGTTGTTTTCCAGGTCCTTGCTGTTGTTAATGTAGTCAGAATACCCGGCTTCTATACCTGCGTCTATACTTTTTATGAGGTGCGAAAACCGGTTTACTGAGCTATCTACGGGTAACTTTTTAGTGAGTTTTCTTTTAATGCTTAAGTATGCTCCGTCCGGAACGCCAAAAAACTTACGGCACGAGTAAAATGTATCAATGCCGGCAAGGGGCTCTGAAAAAAGGCTTGCGAATTATCAATTATAAGATTTTTGATTTTGACGCTAAGCTCTGATGCTTTTTTTGTTTTATACCAAAGTAATTGGTATATAAAAAACAGGCGTCAGGCTCAATCTCAAAATCAATTATGGGATCTAACTGCCGATCAATATGATAAAACTGGTATTGAATGCCTATTCGTACAATTGGTTCAAGCAATACATCGCAGGTGAAATAAGGAATATAAATTTTATGATATTTTTTTGTATCAGTATGTATTCTAATGCATTACGTCCTGTGTTTAACCTAACCAAATCGGGATAGTATTCATTCCCTTTGGGCAGTTCCAGCTCCAAATACCCGCCTATGGGTTTTAACGCGGCTTTATTTTTTTGCATGACTGTAAATTGAGTGTGAAAAATAAAGTTGTTATCCCTGGTCGCTTTTATACATTCTTAAATGAATGGGCTGATAATATTCTTCCAGGCTTTCTGGGATACGTGAATTATAACCCAATACCTGCCGCTGATCTGCACTAAGCTTATCAATAAAGTCGTAGCCTAATACCCTTGGATAGTCCATTTGTGGTTTAATAAAAGGGCGGGTGAATCCCAGCGTTAACGCCCGGCGTTGCTTAATTGTCTTATTTTCGCCGGCAGCATGCCATATATTGGAGTCGAAAAGGATGATACTTCCTTTTGGTGTTACCGCCCTGTCGGCGGTTTCGTAGAAATAAGTTTCGTTAGGTCTGATATCTGTTTTATGTGAGCCCGACAGGAAATAGGTAGCACCGTTTTCTTCGGTAAAATCATCAAGGGTAACTATCATTTGCACTAATAATTTCGTGTCGCCTAAAAATGTGCGCACATCACGGTGCATGTTACTTACATAAGGATGTTGCTGCTGGGTGTGTATTACAGCATTAAAGCCATTAAGTATATAATTACCACTCAAAAAATAAGCAATCTCATCGGCACAATACATTTTTTCAATAAACGGTAAGCTGAAATTGTCCTTTTCAACAAGGTGGTGAAGTGTGCCGACCATATTAGAGCCTATCCCGTTTTTTTCCTGAATGGCTCGTCGTTTTACGTACCCTTCCTTTAAGTCCTCATTAATAACTGCAACAAAATCGCTGTCTAAAGCATTCTCAAAAATAACCCATCCGTAATCACGCATCGCAACGCGGAAATCTTCAAAGTGCCTGTCTCCGTAGTTAAGTCTATTTCTCATGAATTTGTATTGTTGATTTTCGGCTAATTAGTTCAGGTCCATAATCTGCATCATCATAGCATTTACTTTATGCACATCAAATTTTTCCTTTGCCAAGGCCAGTCCGTTAAGCCCAAAACTGCTGATAGCTTCCTTGTTGGTTATGAAATACTCCATTTTTTGCACAAGTTCGGCTGTGTTTTTTACAGGTATTAAAAATCCATTGCTGTTGGGTGACGTTTCGACAGTTTCCCTGCAACCAACAGAATCGCAGGTTATAATGGCACGCGCCATAGCCATGGCTTCAAGCAAACACCGTGGAATTCCCTCCCGATAGTATGAAGGCAGTACCACAACAGATGAACTGCTTATATATGGTCTTACATCATCAACGGCGCCCAGGTAATTAATTACACTCCGGTGCTTTATTTCCGAAAATAAGTCGGGGTGAATGGCATCGACATTATCATCATAGGATCCGATTAGTTTGAAAGTTACCTGCGGGTGTTTTAGGAATACAATTTGCGCCGCTTCAAAATATTCGCGGATCCCTTTGGCATTGATTAGCCTGGATACCATGATAAAGCTTATATTATTAATATCCGGCCGGGTAGGGGTATAGTAGCTCAAATCAACTCCCGATCCGTTAACTACTGCAGTTTGATGCTTTGCCGATATTATTTTAGAATCAAGCAGCGTTTGTACATCATCTTTATTTTGAAAGATGACAGACAACCCCTGTCTGTTTTTAAGGCTGAACTTAAGTAGTAAGCGTGTAATTTTGCTTGTTAAAGATGTGTTACCGTTAACAAAGTTATACCCAAGACCCGAAAGCATCGGGGTTATTTTTCGCACATCGCCCAGTTTGGCTGCAAGTGTTCCATATATAACCGGTTTAAGAGTGTATGGAAAAAAACATCCGGCTTTAGCTGTTTAATGAGTCGGTAAAGTTTCAACGCGTATTTCAGATCAGATAAGATCGATACATTACTGCCGTTTAGATTGTTTTCAAATAAAACGATGTTTAGCAATGCCAGTTTTGCGCGTTGCTCGGGCGGTATTGCAGGGATAAAAGCATAAACAGTATGTTCTCTCCGCATCAGCTCAACTAATTTACCTCTAAAATCAATCAACGATTTGGCCGAATCGCAGGCGATCAGCACTTTTTTGCTTGCCATGATGGTATAATAAGCAATAGGTTATGAGCGAGGATTTAATTGGGGATGTAATGCCGTTCAAAGACAATGCACCGTTATCGGCGGTGGTATTTTAGTGAACAAGGACCGGCTCGGGCCTGGTGCTTTTAATATGGTAATATTTTTTATACCATGCAATAAATCGCTCAACCCCTGTATGAACAGAAACCTGAGGCTTGTAGTTCAGCATTTCATCTAAATTTGAAACATCGGCACAGGTTTCAGCAACGTCGCCATCCTGCATTGGCATTAGTGTTTTAATTGCTTTTTTGTTCACTTGTGCCTCAATTTCGCTTACAAAATCAAGCAGGTTAACCGGTGCTCCTCTGCCAATGTTAAACACCCTGAAAGGTGCAGATGATGTAGCCGGATCAGGATCTTTGGCATCCCACAGAAAATTGGGCTCTGCCGGCTGATCAATAACATGCATAATGCCTTCAACAATGTCATCTACGTAGGTAAAATCGCGAAGCATATTACCGTTGTTAAAAACTTCAATAGGCCTGCCTTCCAGAATTGCTTTGGTAAAAATAAATAAAGCCATATCCGGCCTACCCCACGGCCCATAAACTGTAAAAAAACGTAACCCTGTAGTTCGCAGGTTAAATAAATGGCTGTAGGTATGGGCCATCATTTCATTGGCTTTTTTTGATGCTGCATATAATGAAACCGGATGATCGGCGATATTATGCTCGCTGAAGGGCATTTTTTTGTTTAAACCGTAAACGCTTGATGAACTGGCGTAAACAAGGTGATTAATCTTGAAATGTCTGCAGCATTCCAGGATGTTTAAAAATCCTTTTACGTTTGTGTCAATATAAACATCGGGATTAGTAAGGCTGTAGCGCACACCGGCCTGTGCGGCCAGGTTACAAACGGCATCAAACTGATAGTTTTGGAATTGCTGCTGCAGATTTTCCTTATCCGTTATATCCAGTTTAATAAACGTATAATTTGGATGTTTTGTGCTGCAAACAGGTTTGTTATAAACCATTCCTGATACTTTTATGCCGGCATCCTGCAATCGGGCGTGCTTTAACTTTACATCGTAATAATCGTTAATATTATCAATGCCTACAACGGTGTCACCGCGTTTAAGTAATTTTTGGGTTAAATGATAGCCGATAAATCCCGCAGTGCCGGTAATTAAAATTTTCATAAATAAGTGAAATTAGGTTTGAATGAAAGCCTGAGTGGAAGGCGTTGATTATTGGTTGATTATAAGCGCGAACGCTTAAATAATGGTAAATGCCTGTATCAAAGAATCAGGAACGGTAACGAAAAAGGCAGGTAGATGTACTTGTTGCAGAATACTTTTGAGTAAGGAGTTTATCAAATTGCGCGCGTTTGAGTGTGATTTGATAAATCTTACTTCATGGTGTAAGTGTATTTTCTCCCGTTTGTAAGTGGATTACTATTGTCTGACGTTGAGAAATACAATGTGTTGCCCCAATGGCTAAATTGTCCCAGTCCAAAATTGCGGATATCACGGTGGGTAGAGTGGGCCGGCCCCAGTTCAACACCATTTTCAAACAGCCTGAGCTTTGAAACAGTTGGAGAGGTGTTTGAATCCCCAATTTCAGGTAAATCATAGCCAATTTTGTAACAAAAGCCGCTATCGACTCTCAACCCTATCAAGCTTATCGATTTGATAGATTCGTCCTGTGGTGTTGTAACAGGAGGAGTAGTTGTAGGCGGTGTTGTAGTTGGTGTTGGTGTCGGCTGGTCGGCTTTTTTACAGCCGTTAATAGCAGATAGCATGGCTACAATTGTTATTATAGGCAACACAACATTTCGGGTGGATTTAATAATTGTTTTCATAAAATTTTTATTTTAGTTAGTTAAAGTTGTTGCGCTACTATGTATAAGTCAGGGGCCGTTTATACCAGTGCATTCAGTATCGACTTGATGAATATTTCGGGGGTACGGTCCTCTACGTATTGCATTATAAGGTCTTTATGATTGCTATTAGTGCTGAGGGCGGTGTTCACCGCTGTTGTTAACGAGTTTACATTATCGGCTTCAGCCAGGTAAATGCCCGGAATCTCATCGATACCTCCCGCGCAATTTGTGCTGATTATAACTGGGTTCAGGATCATCATTTGCAGCAATACGTTCGGAAAACCCTCTTTGATTGATGATATAACGCAGGCTTTTGCATGCTTAAAATAAGGCATTGGGTTTGCGATCCACCCTTTTAATACTACCCGGCCTTCCAATTTTAATTCACTGATCAGTTTTTGAAGCGAGGTTTGCTCCGGGCCTTCGCCAAATATCAGGAGCTGCAAATTGGGGTGGGAAGCTTTAATTTCATCAAAAGCCATAATTAGTATATCAAAACCCTTTTCAGGGATCAGCCGCCCAGCTGCGCAAATAAATTCAACAGCGACATCGGCGGCGGGCAGTGCTTCTTCGGCCTTTATTAGGTTTTGTTCAATGTCGATCGGGTTTTTCTGAATGATAACCCTTCGCTTGTCGATGTATGGGAGATGCTGTATAAAGCTATCCCGCATGCTGCTGGTTTGGCATACAACCAAATTTGCCCCTGGGTAGCCAAGCCGATACGCTATCTGGTAACTCAATTTTTTTAAACCGCTGTACCTGGTTAAAACAGATGAGCATTCCCTTACTATGAGTTTTGATTTTAAATATCCAATGCGTTTTAAAAAACCAAGGAAAGCATTTAAGTAAGGATGTGTACTAAAAATAATATGATCTGTGCGGTAGGGGCTTAAGCTTTTTATTAACCTGGAAAAGCCACTTAATATGCTTCCGTTGCTCACATATTCAACTTGTTGATCGCTGGGGATATTTAACCCGCCGCTTTCAACTTTCTTTAAAAATAGCAGAGAAGCGTTACTTGCACGGGCGGCTTGTAACAGTACGTTCTCGGCTCCGTTTGCCTTGTTGGTAATTGAAACAAAAAGTAATTTAGGCTTCATCTTGGGCACTAGTTGGGATTATTAAGGCTCTTCAGCTTCCTGATCACTTTTTTAAATGGCCCCATTGCACTCAATACTTTGCGTTTTCCGTCAACAATTAATAATCCATCTTCAAAATTTATAGTATGCAATCCTTCATCATAAGGTGCCTGGGGAAGTAGTTCAAAAGCAGTATGGTATTGAAAATCTGTTTCGGTTATAGTGGTTATTTCATTGATCATTACAGAGCCGCCATAACACCTTTTTGGATTTTGGCTGGGCATATAAAGCTTTTGACCAACAACGAATAACCTGCCTGCCGACCGGCTCACGTTTGACGCCACATTTATCGGGTTTTGTTTATGTGCCTTAAATGGAGCGTCGAGGGTATCGGCATAAAATAAATACAGTACACCGTGTTCTCCCGAAACACTTGTAAAGAGCCAGTATTTGTTGTTGTAATGGATAATGGAACTGTCAACAAATGCCTGGCCTTCCAGCAACACCCTAATCTTTTCAAACTTATAAGGGTTATTCATATCAATTTGATAAAGAGCCACCTGTTTAGCTCTGCCTGTTTCCGGAATACAGTATAGCCGGTTACTGTCAGTGAACATGTGAGGATAAGAGAGGTGTATTTCGTCTTCCATGATGCCATTTACTTTTTTCTTGTTTTTGAAATGCATGTCATCGGTCATCATGATCTCGCCTTTTCCCTTCCAGAAATTAAGCTCTTCATAATAGAGATGTAAACGGCCATTGATATTTGCAGTAAAAGGATCGGCTGTATAATCCACTTTATCTTCTGATAACCAATTGATTTTTCCGTTTAGCTGCTGAGTGTGGATAAGGTTTTCGGGAGATTGTGATATATAACCTATATTCCATTTGTCATAACTAAACACTTTGTGAATAAATGAAATGAATGAGGAGATAAGGTCTTTCATAAATCGAAATTTTTTTTAAAAAATGACAGGAGTGTTAGTGACATAGGCAGATAGTCGGTTTCCTGCAGCAGGCTTCCGCCAAAACTATCTTTGAATTTGTTGATCTTTAAAAGTTCGGTATCCGATGTATTGTAAGCATAGCCACCCAAATCATATATTTTAAACCCAAGCTGTTTAAAAAAGCGGATATCTTCAAAATGCAGCAGGCGGTTTGCCCGGCCTGTAACAGCCCTTAACTGGCTGTCATTTTCATTTCTGAACAGGGAAGCCGAATGCAATAGCCTTACTCTTTGTGATGAATGATCGCGGATGTAAGCGTGCATAACAATATCCTGATCCTGGTAAACCGCTTTGGTGATAAACAGGTGCGGCTTGTATTTATAAAATTCTTTATTAATTTTTTCAGGCCTTTGGTAACTGCAAATGCATTGTAAAAGTCAATAAAGGCTTTAATGCCGGTACCCATCACGGTTGATACGCCATCTTTAATGGCCCTGCGTATTTCGTAAGATGTGTTTTTATCAAAATTGGCTTCAATATCAGGTACAGGTACGGTTATATCAATTATTTTGGTAAAAAAATCCTCTTTGCGATATCCCGGAACAGCTTCACTGCTTTTACTTTGTTTATAGTATTTTAACAGGCAGCCCCATAAATTTGGCTTAGCGGCAAACCACACAACTGTGTATGGTACTATACGCATAGCCCTGTTGTTAATCTGGATCATAAGGTTTAGAGTATTTTAAGCTACCTGGTATGTTGAAATTGCTTTTGAACGCTGATCTTTAAGCCATTGTGTATACACAAGCAGTTTCCAGATCTGCGTTGCCCTGTTCCATTTGCCGCTCATGTGGTCGTTTATCATGGCAAACGATTTTTGTACGTTAATACCAGGGATGTTCTTTAACTCGCTGATTGAAAGATGGTCCATTACGTGATCTCTCAATTCGTTTTTAAACCAATGGCTTAGCGGCATTGTAAAGCCGGATTTTGGCCTGTCAAACAGCTGTGCCGGCGCATATTGGTATAGGATATCTTTCAAAATCCTTTTTTGAATGCCGTATTTAAACTTATAGCTGTCGGGCAGGGTTTGAGCAAATGCAATTACCCGGTAATCCATAAGCGGCGCCCTTGCTTCTAACGAAAAGGCCATTGTGCCCCTGTCGACCTTAGTATTTATGTCACCGTTTAAATAGGTCTTGGTATCAAACGCCGACAGCTTTTGAAGCATGCTTGTTGATTTTGACGACCAGATATCCATGAACGGAACCTGCAGGCCAATGTTAGGATTTTCGAGCCATGAGTATTCCAGGCCGCCCAGCATAAGCCCGTAAAGTGATTTAACCTCCGGATTGCAGATCCCCATTGCAATTAACTTATGGCGATAGTTAGGGGAGATGCTAATTATATCGGCTATTCTTTTACGCAGCGCCAACGGGCATTTAAACAGCTGATTAACCATGTTAAACCATTTGTAACGGCTGTATCCTAAAAAGCTTTCATCGCCACCATCACCGCTTAAAACCACAGTAACGTGTTTTTTGGTGTGTTTACTTAACAGCAGGGATGGGATGGCGCTTGAATCGGCAAAAGGCTCATCATAATAGCGGCCGAAACTCTCAATCAGTTCGAGGCCTTCTTCTTTATTACATTCAATTGTATGATGGTCTGTTTTTAAATGATCGGCAATTTTTTGGGCAAAAACGCTTTCATCAAAACCTTTTTCTCTGAATTTTATGCAAAAGGTTTTTACATTGTTATAGTTTTTTGAAGCTATGGCCGCAACAAGTGATGAGTCGATGCCGCCTGAAAGATATACACCAAGCGGCACGTCGGCATGCATGCGTATATCAACAGCGTTAGTAATCAGTCGGGTTAAATCGGCCTGTGCTTGCTGGTATACTCCTTCATAGCGTTCGGCATGGTTTAAGTCCAGTTCCCAGTATTTTCTTGTTCTGAAACTGCCCGTGTTGCAATCAAAACAAAATGAATGCCCGGCCTCAAGCTTTTGGATTTCGTTCCAGGCCGATTTGGGTTCGGGAACGTATCCCCATACAAAATATTCGTTAATAGCTTGTTCATTAATAGTAACATTCCGGCCTATACATATTTGCGATGGCTGGCTGGCAAATTCAAAATCTAAACCATTTTGGGTATAGTAAAATGGTTTTTTGCCAAGCCTGTCGCGGGCGCCAAAAAGCTGGAGCGTGCGGGTGTCAAAAATTACAAAGGCAAACATGCCGTTGAAATGGTTAACACAGTTTTCGCCATATTCAAGATAGGCGGCTGTAATAACTTCTGTATCCGAATCGGTCTGGAATCTGTAACCCAGGGCGGTGAGCTTTATCTTTAAGGTTTTATAGTTGTAGATTTCGCCATTAAATACAACTTTAAGGTGTTTGTAAGTTAAGGGTTGATCTGACCGGTGATCCAGATCAACAATAGCCAACCGGTTATGGCCTAAGGTAACCGGACCATTGTGTTCAAAGCCAGAATAATCGGGGCCCCTGAAATCGGCCCTTGCCAGTTTTTGAAATATGATGTTATCGTCATACCTCACTGTTGATCCGTAAATGCCGCACATAAAAAAACGTTAGGGGTTAATAGTTTTGTTTAATTAGCAAGCAGGGTTTCATATTCCATGCCTATTTTCTCGAGACTAAAGCGATCAACGATATCGGCTTTGATATTAGGATGCTGCCAGGTTTGATTGCATGCCCTGATAATTTGATGGCGTAGTGTGCAAAGATCATTTTGTTCGGCTATAAAACCGTTAAAGCCTTCCCTTATCAGTTCGTTAACCCCGCCAACTCTGAATGTAACTACCGGAACGCCTACCGACAGTGCTTCGAGCACTACATTAGGGAAGCCTTCGGTAAATGAGCTTAAAACCAGTAAGTCATGCTTAGAAATAACATCGGCAACATTTTTAATTTCGCCGATGAACTTCACGCGTTCGTTGAGGCCAATATTTTGTACCTCTGCTTTTAAGGTATCCATCAGCGGGCCCTTGCCGGCTATAGTTAGAACATAGTTTTGAGGTAGTGCTTTCATAACCTCAAGCAAGCGAAATAATCCCTTCTCTTTGATGAGCCGGTTAACTGCAATAAGCCTCTTTAATCCTGAAATTTGATTTTGAGGTTTTATTGCGTTCGTTATAATAACCGGGTTATGAATAACAATAAGCTTGTTTAGGTTAATATTATAAAACCGGGCTATGGATTGCTTCATTTCTTCAGACTGGCAAACTATTGAGTTAAAGCGCACAAACAAAAACCTTGAAAAGTAATTGTAAAAGCGGGATTTAAATTCGTAAAACTGCGCCATTTGTTGCGGATTGTTAGATGCCCTGGCTATTAAATTAGGCACTTTAACAAACATTGAAACAAAGGCTACCAGGATATTAATATGATCAGTAGTTGAAAAAACAGCGTATGGTTTTTCATCTTTCAGCAGCTTGCGAAGTTTAAAAAATGAGCATGAAGCTTTTATTGTTTTCAGGTTTAAAAATCTGATACCTGCTATTTCTGTTGAGAAACTGCACTCGTCTCCATTAAGTAACACTACAACTACCTCATAATCGGGCTTGTTGAAATATTGCGATAGCAGCCAGTAAACACGCTCAGAACCACCTGTACCAAGGGAACCAAGAACAAGGAAAATCTTCTTTCTCATTATAAATAAAAATCTGGATCAAGTTTTAAGCGACAGCTAATTCTTCCTGCACTGGTTCGGTTTGTTTTACGGGGTCTTTTAACCTGTTGTAGTGTAATACGGCGAAATAAATAAATATAGTAGGGCCGTCCACGCTCATCAGCCACCCGTTATGCGACAGCGCATTTAATGAAATTGCTATGAATGTGAAAAATATAGCTACATAAATTGCACTCCCTTTATGTTTTACGTTTTTTATAGTTTGCCAAAACAGTCGGACAGTTTTGTAATATATGGCCCATAGCAACCCCAGCCCCAAAAACGGGCCGAGCAGGGTAATAAACATCAGGTAGGCATTGTGCGATGACAGGCCGAATGTAAACAAGGGGTTTCGGTAAGTTACGTCGTTCCAGGTTTTGCCATAAAATATAAGCCCGAAAGGATAATCTGCAAATATTTTAAGGTTTTCGGCAGCCATGTCGGCCCTGTTAAAATCATTGGCCTCTTTAGCCTGATTTTTTGACAGGATGTTGTTTTTATCGTCAGTGTTATCTTTTAATACATAAGTGTACAAACCAAAACATATGATCACTGTAGCTGCAACCAGGAAAACGGCTCTATAGCGATAGTAAATAAACAGAAAGAGCGTTACACCGGCTCCAAAGCTTATAAATGCCGACCTGTTCATGCCGAGGTAAATGCAGGCAACGCAGGCTGCTAAAACCAAAACCCTTACTATAAGATATTGCCCTGTGGTACATGAGGCAATGAAGGCAAACGTTGTAATGGCCACAACCTGGTATCCGAAGTTAAATTGTGTTACTGCCAGCCCTGCAGGGCTTTGTTTAACCGGTTCGCCCAAAAGCATGCTCCTGATCGGGTCAATGGTGCCTGCCATGCTGTGATCAAGTACCATAATGATCATAGAGCACATGAGCAAAAAGAAGAACATTAATATTGAAGCGTAATAGCGCGATTTATTTGCACCTACAAAATAATTAAAGTATAACGAACATGGTATTATAGTAAGGAGAATGGCAAAAAAGGTAATATAATTGCTCATCCCTACTACCTGGTATAAAAAAACGCCGATTAAAAAAATTATTAACTCCTTGGTATAGCCGAAATCCAGCAAAGGTTTTTGCACAAAGAATAGCAGCATGCAAAAAATTACAGGCGCAGGAATCCTCAAAGTATCTGTCATGAAAATGTTAAAAGCAAGTGTGTACAGATAGAAGAGCATTAAACCGTAAAAGAGGCACTTTTTAAGCAGCATAATAAAGTGGTGCTATTGAAAAATTCGTTTTATTGTAGAAAATATAATCTTCAGATCCATGAGAAGATCCTGGTTGTCAATGTATTCGAGGTTCTTGCTGATCTTTGATGGAACTATTACCTTGATATACATATCTTCAGGATCATCGCTGCCGGCCAGGATATCATTTTCATCAAAATATTTGATAGATGCCCAGTCTGTTACTCCTGGTTTAACACTTAATACCCTTAGTTGAGCTGGTGTATACAGGTTTACATATTTCCGTACTTCGGGGCGCGGGCCAACAAAGCTCATGTCACCTTTTAACACGTTTAGTAATTGCGGCAGTTCATCAAGTTTATATTTCCTGAGCCAGTAACCAACACTGGTGATCCGGTAATCTTTACTACCTATGGTTAGTAATCCGGCCTTGTCCGAGTTTATGTACATGGTGCGGAATTTGAACAGTTCAAACTCATTTCCATCTTTCCCAACCCTTGTTTGTTTATAAAATGCGCTTCCCCTCGAATTTATTTTAATAGCTATGGCAATTAAAATAAACAATGGCAGCAACATTATCAGTGCTATAAGTGATATGCCAATATCAAAAAGCCGTTTAATCATAACTCTATTTTATAATTCAACTTTTGCAAGTTCTTTACATTCTTCCAGCACAGAGTTTACTGAGTTTATTACCGTAGTAACTATGAAATCAATCTGCTCGCCGGTAAGTTGAGGATAAATGGGCAATGAGATTTCATTTGCGTAAAGGGCATAAGCTGATGGATACTGAGCTATCTTATAACCCAGATCTTTAAAAAGAGTAAGCATTGGCAGCGGGGTAAAATGTACATTGGCCATGATCCCTTCAGCCATAATGCTTTCAATTATATGGTCACGCTGTGCCTCTGATATGCCTTTGATGCGCAGGGCAAACAAGTGGTAGGATGATTCCCTTTGCTCGTTTTTTAGTGGTGGTTCAATAAACCAGTCCATCGATTTGAACCTGTTACAATATATGGATGCAACATGCTTGCGCATAGGGAGCAAGCTGGCTTCATAATTTCTGAGTTGGCCGAGGCCTATTGCTGCACAAATGTCGGGCATGTTGATTTTGAGGCCCATAAACAGGATGTCGTATTTCCAGCCGCCGCCATTACTTTTGGTAAAGGCATCTTTGGTTTGGCCGTTAAGAGTATATAGTTTTAAATACCGGTGTTCCTCGGCCGGATTAAAGCAGGCAGGCAAATTGATGCAGATACAACCTCCTTCGGCTGTAGTGATGTTTTTCACCGCGTGAAAAGAAAATATCGATACGTCACTATACTTTGCTGCCGGTAATTCATTTATGGTTGCACCGATTGAGTGCGCTGCATCGGCAATTAAGAGGATCCTACCTAAAATCTTTTGCTTGGGACTTTCAGCAACAAATAGTTTTTTAATTTCAGGTTTATTGATAATCGCCTTTAATTCTTCGTAGTTGCATGGCCAGCCGGCTATGTCAACAGCAATAATTGCTTTTGTTTTTGGGGTTATTGCTTTGATTGCAGCTTCTGTGGAGATGCAGCAATCGTCATCAACATCAACTATCACCGGCGTAGCCCCGCAATGCAGTACACTTAAGGCGGTAGCACAATAGGTGTATGCTGGTATGATAACCTCGTCGCCTTCCTTTATGCCGAACCATTTCAGCATTAGGATAGCTCCTGATGTCCAAGAGTTTACGCAAACAGCTGCATCCGAAGCTGTAAGCTGCTTCATTTGCTGTTCAAGTGCGGCTACTTTGGGTCCGGTGGTTATCCAGCCAGAGTTAAGCGTGTCCATAACCTCGTTTATAACAGCCTGGTCAATGTAAGGTGGCGCAAAAGAAATTTTCATATCAGGTTTAATAGAGTTAGTTTCCGGCGGGGACCCGTTCCAAAAAAGCGATTGCTTTTTGAGCGTAATCACGGGCTAATCGTTTATAAATGCAATATTTTTCGGCAAGGGCATCTGCCCAGGTATAATTTGAAAAATCGAGGTCATCCAATGAAACAAAAAGGTGATGGTTTTTTTCTAAGAAAATTTCAAGCTCAGCAAATGTTTTGTCAGAACAGGTTTCGGGATGATAATTGAATGTCCAGGTGTATTTTGTTTTTTGTTCAACTTCTGATAGTTGAACAGGTACCCAATTAAAGCCAAATCTTACATAAGGTGACTTAAGCAGGCCGTCACTTATTATTTTAATGTTGGTGTATTCGTGTAAAGCAAGCAATGTATTACGGTCAAAAGTATGTGCAGGGGCAATAAAAACAGTGGGGTTGATATTTTCACGTTTGAAAATTTCGGCCGCTTTTCTTATTTTTTCTTTTTGTGTTTGCAATGGTAAGCCTGCAAATTCCGACCGGTTATTCATCTTCAGTAGGCCGGAGTTGTGATTTATGTAATAATGATCAAAACCGTGCATGCCTATCACATAATTTTTATTTTGAAGTTCGCGCACCAACTGCCAGTAGTAAGGATTGAAATTACCGCAGGCTTTTAACTTTGGGTCTTTATTTGCCGGTATAACAGCAATTATGGGTTTTATGTCATACTTGTCAAACAGGATGAAGAAACGCTCCCATTTTTGGAGGTTATTTGTCGGGCATAAATCATCCAAACGAATTAAGTACTGTAGCATATTAACAGTTTGATAGTTTTATAAAGCTGGTTGGCTGTTTGTTAGTTGTGCCGCTGTTGCAGTTGCAGCAATGTGCTTTTTGATTAACGTTTCCCATTCTCCCAGGATCTTATCGGGATGGTTGGTTTGAGATATTACGCGGGCCTGATTTCCAAGAGTTGTTTTTAAAACTTCGTCGCCGGCCAAGCGGTGCATTGCATCGGCTAAATCAATTATTGACCCTCTCTTTACCAGTATTCCATTTTTGCCGTTATTGATAATCTCCGAAGGTCCAAAATTGCAATCAACTGCTATAGAAGGGCATCCGAAGCTCATAGCCTCAACTAAAGCGTTGGGATATCCCTCGTTGCGCGATGGCAAAACAAACATTTCGGCCTGGTTATAATAATCCTGGAGGTTGTTTTTGCTGCCAGGCAGCAACACCCGTTCTCTTAACCCGAGATTAAAGATCTGGCAAACAAGGTTAGCGCGTTCTTCGCCATCGCCAACGATTATCAGATCGACGTCGGTAAGGCCTGATTTTGCATAGGCTTCAATAAGGATATCAAAGCCTTTTACATAAGCCAAACGGCCAACCCCCAAAATAAACCTCCGATGGTGAACCTTCTCCTCTGACGGTAATGGGAAAATAGTAACAGCATTTGTTATGCGCACGATATTAGTGAGTACTTTAAAGTCTTTATCCTTAAGCAGGCAGTCCTCTACTCCTTTAGCACTTACTACAACTGCTTCGGCTCTTTTATATAAGTTTAAAGCCAGTTGTTTACGTAAATAGTTAAACCTGATAACACTTCTATCGGGCGAAGTGCGCTCTGAAACAATGTAAGGCACCCGGGTTAACCAACAGGTAATGCCAGTCCAAACATTGGCGGATGTAATGAACGATAAAGCGCACACCGGTTTTTGAGTCCGCAATAACTTGATAAGTTTAAAAAAGTTTCGGCAATATGATACAACCTGTAAATAAATGAGCTTTTTTGACGGTCAGTTAGGTAAAATACCTTAACATCGTCATCAATTTCATATGCTGGAACATCATTGTTTAAAGAAATAAGTACCGACTGGAAGTTGTTTTTATTAAAATAATTAGCAAGCGAAATGATAACTCTTTCTGCTCCTCCGCCTTTAAGCGACGGAATAATGAAAAACAGAACGGGTTTTGAAAAGGGGGCGGCTTGTATGTTCATGTTAATGTTAAATGCGCTGGCAGTTATAGGAGGTATTTTACCGTATCGTACGCTTTACGAAACCGCTTGTTTTGTAATTCAAAAAGCAGATAGCGTTTTATATAAAGCAGCAAAAGTCTTTTTTTAGCGATCGCGGAGTATGTGAAATTTTTGATGATTAAATTGAAATCACTTATAACCATTTCCATACGTGCTTTGGCGTTGATCATGCTCCATACGCCGCCCTCATGATTGCGGTAACAGCTCATTACCTCGGGTATTACGTAAATTTTACCGCCAGTATGCTGAGTGGCCCATAGCTTAAACATTTTATCTCCGGCAAAACATTCAAAAAACCAGGGGGCAGTGAATAACTGAAGGGTTTCGGGAATATTGCGATAAACAACTGTTGCCGTTTTTGTTTCTTCCTGTTTCCCCGCCAGCAAATCGGCATATGTATGTATCAGTGGTGTTGGGTTAGGGTGTACGTAAAGTGTTTTGTTATTAACGTTTATCACTTTGTGGTAATGGCAGCAAATAACGAAGTCGGCATTGTTTTCTAAAAAATCAACCTGCTTTTGCAGTTTATATTCATTTATCCAGTAGTCGTCGCCCTCGCAAAGAGCTATGTACCTGCCCCTGCACTGTGTAACACAATTAATTAAGTTTTTATGTGTGCCTAAATTGGCAGGGGAGGCTATAAGCTTGATCCTGCCGGGATAGGTTTCTGAGTAAAATTTAATTATTGACTGGGTTTTATCTGTCGAGCAATCGTCGCCAATGATGATCTCAAACTTAAAGTTGGTTTTCTGCATCAAAAAGCTTCGGATAGCCTCGGAAATGAATTTTTCATGGTTGTAAGTAATACAGATAATACTTACCATTATTTCATCATCATTCATACCGTTCCATTTACATTCGCCGCCCTAACATTTATTTCAGATTCAATTTTATCAGTCACCAGTGTGCCAAAATGTTTCGGTTTAAAGTTGTTGTCGAAGTTTTGTGCACGGAGCAGTAACCTGCAAATAAGGTCAAGATCTGACAGCGATAGCGTATGGTATAAGGGAAGGCAAACCACCCTTGAAGCTATCGAATCGCAAACAGGCATTGGTTGGCTTTTTACGTATGGCAATGATGATAGTGAGGGGTAAAAATACCTCCTGCAATAAATCTGTGCTAACTCTAATTTTGCTTTACTTTGATGCATCAGCGCCTCTGTTTGAAAAACGACCGGGAAATATGCATAATTGTAATCCTGTTCGTTTTCAAGTTTTTGAAACTGAACATTCAGGTTTTCCAGGCGCTGCAGATATTGCTCATACAAATACTTTCTTTTTTAAGTATCTCGTCAACATGGCGCAGGTTGCATAAACCCATTGCTGCGTGAAACTCGCTGTTTTTGGCGTTGATGCCTTCCTCCGAGAAAGTATCAACACCTGAATATCCGAAGTTGCGCATCAGTGCCATGGTTTTTAATAACTCCGGATCCTGGGTAAATACAGCGCCGCCTTCGATTGTGTGATATAATTTGGTTGAGTGAAAGCTGGTTACACTGATGTCGCCATATTCAAATATGGAGCGGTTTTTATAAAAAGTACCGAAGCAATGTGCGGCGTCATAGATCACCTTAAGGTTATGTTTATCAGCAATAGCCTGTATGGCTGTTATATCGCATGGGTTACCGAATACGTGTGTTGCCAGTATAGCCGATGTGTTGGGTGTGATGGCCGCTTCTATTTTAGCCGGATCAATATTCAGTGTCTCAGGATCGATATCCACAAATACAGGTTCGCAACCCTGCCATACTATGGTGCTTGTAGTAGCAACAAATGAAAATGGCGTTGTGATAATTTCTCCGCTTAAGTTAAGTGCTTTGATGGCCAGTTGTAAAGCTATTGTACCGTTTGTTACAAACAGCATATGACTAACGCCCAGGTATTGCTTTAACTTTAATTCGAGCGTGTTTACAAGGGGCCCGTTGTTAGTGAGCCATTGCCTTTCCCAGATACTTTTAACATAGGCTCTGAATTCCTTTTCGGCAGGGAGAAATGGTTTGGTTACTGGAATCATCTTTTTAGGATTAATTGGTTAAAATCTTTAATAGCGGAGAGCTTAATTAACAAACTGGCACTATAATAAACCGCGATGAATACTATGAGTAATATGCCAATTTGCATAGTTGGGATGAAAAAATCATTGATCACCAACTTGTCGAGGAAATAACAGCAGAGGCCAATGCCTCCGGCTAACACCACTGTAGGCAAAATATCTTTTATTTGCTCGGTAACGGGGTAGTCAATTAAACGCCCGCTGTAAATAGAGTTGATATAATAGGCTATTACATTAAAAAATAATTGGAAATATAACAAGCCATAGATGCCGAAGGGGATAAAACACAGGATCCCGATTTTAATAACTTCCAACTTTAAAAACAGCGCGCTTTGCCCCATCACTTTCAGCACATTTAAGTTGTATGAGTGCAGGGGATACATGATACCTCCAATACACAGTAACTGGAAAATAGGGACGGCCGGTAACCACTTGTCTGTTAGTAAAATATGAAACAGTGGTTTGGCAATGATACACAGCATGATGAGTGCCGGTGCATTCCAGAATACTACCTGTTGCATGAGTCGTTTATAAACATTTTTTAACTGTACCGGGTCGTCTGATATTTCGGCAAACATTGGGTAGGTAACCTTATTTATAGCAGCTGAAATGTTACTTATCGGTAATTGGCTTATCGAATCGGCCCGGCTGTAGTAGCCAAGCTGGGCTGCCGAAAAGAACTTACCTATGATTATCAGGTAAATGTTTTGATAAACGGTATCAATTAAACCCGATAATGTCATTTTATAACCAAAATGAATGTGTTTCTTAAAGCATGCTTTATCAAAGATCAGCGCTGGTCTCCAGCTTGAGGTGATCCAGTGTATGGCTGTTGATAAAAATGAGGTGCATAAACCCATCCAAACAAGGCTCCAAACGCCGTATCCTAATTTTGCAAGTATGATGCCTAATATTCCGCCGCCAATAGCCGATGGGATTTGAATGTTAGTTTGTTTTTTAAACTTCAGATCCTTAACCAGCAAGGTGCTTTGTACACCAAAAAATGCGTTTATGATCAAAATTAAGGTGTAAACCCGCACAACAGAGGTTAACAACGGTTGATGATAAAAAGCAGCGATAAGCGGCGCTGTTATAAAAAGTATCAGGTAAAGGATACTGCTGCCAATGATATTAAAATAGAAGACGGTTGAATAATCGCGCTGATCGGCATCGGTTGTGCGGATCAGCGAAGCAGTAAGGCCGCCATCCAAAAGACTATTGCCTACCGATATAAAAAGATACAGCATAGCTATCAAACCGAATTGTGATGGCTCCAGAATCCGTGCCAGAAATATGGATATGCCAAAGCTTACCACTTTTGAACTTAATTGCTGCCATAGCGCCCACACTATGCCAGATACCGCTCTTTGTTTATAGCTCATAATTTTTAAAGCCGGGCGTTAACAACCTCTTCCGGTAAAAACGCCTTCAGGTCATACAATACGGCATTAGGTTTGCAAAGCGCTTTTACATTCATTTCTTTAAACTCCTCATGGGCAACCGCAAGTAAAACCCCATCATAGGTACGGGTTTTTGATTCGCCGTTTTCGCAGATGATGCCATACTCTTTTTTAGCATGTGCCGCGTTGGCCCAGGGATCATGGATATGCACTTTTACCTTATACTCCTTCAACCGTTTAACAATGTCTATCACACGGGTATTCCTTACGTCGGGGCAGTTTTCTTTAAATGTGAAACCAAGTATAAGCACCTCACTATCTGTTATTGAAGTACCGCGACAAATCATCTGTTTAATAAACTGATCGGCAACATATGCACCCATAGAGTCGTTGATACGCCGACCAGCCAAAATAATTTCAGGGTGATAACCTGCTTCCTGGGCCTTTTGTGCAAGATAATATGGGTCAACCCCGATACAGTGGCCGCCAACAAGGCCCGGGCGAAAATTCAGAAAGTTCCATTTAGTGCCCGCTGCCTCCAATACTTTATGGGTATCGATACCCAGTTTATTAAAGATCATGGCCAGCTCGTTCACAAATGCAATATTTATATCGCGTTGCGCATTTTCAATTACCTTGGCAGCCTCAGCTACTTTTATCGAATGCGCTTTAAATGTGCCGGCTGTAATAATTGATTGGTAAAGCTTATCTACAGTTTCGGCTGTTTCCGGAGTAGAGCCTGATGTAATTTTGCGGATTTTTGAAACGGTATGTAATTTATCTCCGGGATTGATCCTTTCAGGCGAGTAGCCTGCAAAAAAATCAACATTATAGGTAAGCCCCGATACTTTTTCTAAAATAGGCATACATTCATCTTCTGTTACCCCAGGATATACGGTTGATTCGTAAACTACGATATCATTCTTTTTTAACACTTTGCCTACAACCCTGCTGGCATTTATTAACGGAGAGAGATCCGGCCGGTTATTTTTATCAACAGGGGTTGGCACAGTTACAATGAATATGGAACATTGCTGTAGTTTTTCAATTTCATCAGTAACGTATAAACCGGTTGCGGTTGTGCAAACAGGCGTAATTACTGCATTTAATTGGTCAGAGTCGATCTCTAAAGTGTGGTCAATGCCCAATTTGAGCTCATTAATGCGACTTACATTAATATCATAGCCAATAACTTTGTATTTTTTTGCAAATTCAACGGCCAGGGGCAAGCCTACATAACCAAGACCGATAATGCCTAATTTAGGTTGGTAATTCTCAATTTTCATGATTTCTGCTGATGTTATGAACTGATAAGTTTTGGATTGAAACACGTGTTACCAAAGCGCAATTGATGGTTTCAAAAATCATTAATACATTTTTGCCCTGTATCTGCAGCACCTTACCCATTTGATTTACAAGAGCGCCATCTTTTATTTTAACTGTATCACCAACAGTGAGGTTGTTAAGGCTCACAATTTCCATGTCTTTGTAGCGTACAAGATTTGTCCTGATCTCGTCTATTACGTTGTCCCTCACTACAGCAGGTTTACCCATATAGTAAACAAAGCCTAACGCCCCCATTACATAAAGTGCCCTTGACTGCTCATAAGCATCGACATGAACAAATACGTAGGAGCTAAACAGAGGGACACTGATCTCCTTTTTCCTGTCAGACCATTGGCTTACTACATCTCTGACCGGGCAATAGCATTCAATGCCATTTTGCTTTAAAAGCTTGTCCACCTTTTTTCCCATCGGGGCTTGGTGTAAATAACAAGCCATTTTTTTCATGATAATTTGTCATGCGAAATTGCGGTGTTCTTAATTGGGTTTCCATAAAATGAATAAAGTTGGATCGGGGAATTAATAAGGGCTTATTATAGCTTCGCCAACTCACTCACATGGCGCAAGTGATGATGGTTTTAAAAAATAGTATTTGAAAATTACTAACCTGGTTATCTGATTTATTACAGACGCAGCCTGTGTTGGCTGTGGCTCCGCCAATCCAGTCACATGGTTAGGCGGTTAATAAAAAATAATCGAACTAATGGTTTATAATATTCGCCGGTTTTTCCCGTTTATTATAGAATATAACAGGCGTTCTAGTCTCTCTGCGGCTTCGCCAATCCAGTCACACTGGTCAGGCGGTAAAAAGGCAAGCTAACGGCTTATAAAGTTCTCCGGTTTTACCCGGTTATTGGTTCATAACAACTGCAACTTATGTTGCTTACGGCTCCGCCAATCCAGTCACATGGAACAGCGGCGATCAAATAAACAGTCTAACTAAAAGTTTAAAACACAAATTAGCATTAACCTTATACCATTGTAAAAATGATGGTTATCAACTGCCATATGCTGATGCGTATCCATAACCGCCATAGGCATAGGCCTCCCGGTTTTCTTTTTTCGCATCGTTAAACACTACCATAAGGTTATTTAGTTTATCATTATCATAAATATCTCTGAGGATACTTAATTGCTCGGTATTAGTATAGTTATACCGTACAATATAAATACTCAACTCGGCGTATTTGGCCAGGCTAAAAGCGTCGGCAACGGCACCAACAGGCGATGTGTCAAGTACGATATAATCAAACTCAGTTTTGCACCAGTTAAAAAGCAGGTCAAGCCGTTTATCTGACAATAGCTCGGCAGGGTTAATTGCTTTACTACCGCTCCCCATTACAAAAAGGTTATCTGATTCATTATAGGCCTGGATGCATTCGGCCGGTGAATTGGTGTCACCCATTAAAAAATCTGTAATGCCTTTGGTTTGCTCCATGTTGATATTTTTAAGCAAATCGGGCTTACGCAAATCAAACTCCATAATTAATACGCGTTTATTGAGCATGGCAAGCGTTAAGCCCAGGTTGATGCTAAAAAAGGTTTTGCCTTCGCCTTTCATAGACGATGTAACAAGCATCGTTTTGTGCTGCGTTCCCTGGTTCAGGAAGCCAATATTGCTCCTGATATACCTGAATAGTTCTGAAATGTTGGTATTGCTACCGTTAGAAATTACTACCGGGCTTTGACCTTCGTTATTATGGCATAATTCGCCTAGGATCTTTACTCCCTTTATATTCAACAGGCTTGACTGATTCCTGATTTTCAGGCTAAATTTATCTTTCAGGAAGATGAAAATTCCCGGTATGAACAACCCGGCTATAATAGCGAATAAATAGGTGAGTTGTTGCTTAGGAAATTCAGCTATCGGATTAGCGGCAGGTTTATCAATCAATTGCGATGAAGGAATTGTAGCTGATAGCGACAACGCTGTTTCTTCTCTTTTTTGCAACAGGTACTGGTATAAATTAGTTTTTACCCCTGTTCACGGCTCCGCTGCAAAAGCCCCCGTTCAAGCGACGGGACAGAGCGGATGCGGGAGTCATACTGTGCAGAATTTTGACTAAGTAATTTGTGGCTAATAGAAAAGCCTTTTTTAATATTATTGAGATTTTCCATGATATTTACGCGAAGGCTGGCTATCTGGCTGCTCAGGTTTTGAATAAGAGGGTTGGCTAGGTTTGCGCTGCCCAGCATGCGGTTCCTTTCCAATTGCAGGTCGTTGAAACGGCTAACCAGTGTATTTAACGCCGGATCTTTCAATCCCATGGTACTGGGTACAGCATCATATTGGTTAGCCGAGTTTTTTAAATATGCTTCAATGGAATTCACAATACCCAACTGAGTATTTGATTCTTCAAGCAGTTGATTATATTCCGCAGATTTTGTCAGATTTACCTGTGTGCTTGCATTGATCTCTGCAGCTCCATTCCTTTGCTTGAAAGTTTCAATGTCACCTTCGGTGTATGACAGGTCCTGTTCTAAATCATGTAATCGTTTATCAATGAATAATATGGTGTTTACGGCTGTAACGTTTTTCTTAACAACGTTTTCGGCATTATAGGTAGATATGATGTTGTTAAGAATATCAATCCCTCTTTCGGGCACAGCATCAACCAGGCTTAAGGTTAAGGTGTTTGATTCTTTAACTACAGGGTTAACCTGTAATAATCCAGCGCTGTAAGCTGCTGCCAGCCCGGTAAGGTTTTTAAACTGGATCAGTATAGGGGTTTCGTTATCTGCACGGGCCGGGCCTTTTTCTACTTTAAAGGAATAATCCTTGTGATTAACCAGTTGGTTATAGCTGTAAATCCATGTTTTGGTTTCCTCTTTTAACAAAAACTTACTTTGTGAATATGGCTGGATATATAGTTTTTTCAAATAGCCGGTTTTCCCTATTCTCTTTATCGTAACGGTGAAAGGCAGCTCATTACCATACAGTTCTTTTACTTTAAAGCCGCTTTCATCAAAATAGGAAGTTTCCAGGTTAAGTTTTTTGAATACGCTATAAATCAAATCTTTTGATCGCAATACCTCCATTTCATTATCTACGGTTTTAGTTTCCTGAAACATGTTCAGGTCACTGAAAGCAGTAGCTTTTAAAATACCATCGCCTTTTTTATCATCGGGGATTTGCAGTGTACTTGTTATTTTATACAGCGGGGTAACATAGTTAAGGTATGTCCAGGCTGCTGCAAAACAGATAACCATGCTTATCAGGAATAAATACCAGCCATTTAAATAAGGCTTAACGTTGTTCCTGAACTTGTTGCCCGGCAAAGGTTCTTTTAAAATAAAATTGTTATCCATGTCAGCTATTCTTAGGTATCTCTAAAACTGTATTTTATCTTCTTAAAAGTACTGCCGCCAATACGGCCAATGCCGAAATTGAGGCTACTACTATTGGTGCTAAGCGAGTGCTTTGGCTATACTCAACCGCCTTTGATTTGTCGGGCTCCACATAAACGATATCATTTTGTTTAAGGTTGAAGTAAGGCGAATCCATTGATTCAACTTTATTAAGGTTAAGGCGGTTCATTGTTCTGCGTCCGTTTTCTGTGCGGATCACCAATACATTTTCCCTGCGTCCATAAACTGTCATATCTCCGGCCATACCTAATGCTTCAAGTAAGTTTACATTTTCATCGGTTATTATAAATGTTGATGGTTTGTTAACCTCGCCTATAACGCTTATTTTAAAATTCAGCAGCTGGATGTCAACTACCGGGCTTTTAACAAAAGCCGATAGTTTTTTACCTATTTCGCTTTGTGCTTCCTCAATGGTTTGCCCTTCAATTTTATAGTCACCTATAAGTGGTAAATTCACAAATCCATTTTCGTTTACTTTATATCCGCCGCGGGTTGATTGATTGTTTAAGCCCACATTTTTGTTGCCATTGAACAACATGTTCGATTCGGGGTTTAAGCTGGTAACAGTTACATTTAAAATGTCTTTCTGATGAATGACTACTGTTCCGTTTGTATTGTTGTTTGCAGCACCCGTATTTGCCATGTTGCTGAAGTAAACAAGATCCCGACTTCCGGCACATCCGGTTATCAATAGCAATGTTGTAATGAAACAGTATATATTAATTTTTTTCATCATCAATAGTTTAAGAGAGTTTAGGGAACTATTTTGAACTGGTTTATTTGGTTAGTCAAATTTATCTATTTGGGCATCGATAGTATACGGTTTTAGCTGATTGCCGCTTTTTTGTAAACCTGTATCTCAGTCTTTACAGAACATGTAAAGCAGCAATACAGGCATGTGTAAAGGGTTGAGAAAAAAGCATCTGAGTTGGGCATTTTGGGCTACACTTTCATATAACAGTTGTTACACCCAGTAGTAACAGCACAAAAAAAGCAGACCTGAGCCTGCTTTTTTTATGGAGTTTGTTGGTTAATTATTACGAATTATTCTACAGTAACCGATTTGGCCAGGTTACGGGGCTGATCAACATTACAGCCCCGTTTTACGGCTATGTGATAGGAGAGAAGTTGTAGCGGGATAGTAGCCAGCAGTGGTAAAAAGGCTTCTGTCGGCGTCGGGTATTTCAATGCAGTAATCGGCCATGTTTTTCACTTTAACATCACCACGGGTGACAATAGCTATAACTATTCCTTTCCGGGCTTTAACCTCCTGTATATTGCTGATCACTTTTTCATACGATGAGTTTTTTGTGGCGATGAAGATCACCGGCATCTGCTCGTCAATTAACGCGATTGGCCCGTGCTTCATTTCGGCGGCGGGATAACCTTCGGCATGGATATAGGAGATCTCCTTCAGTTTTAAAGCTCCTTCCAAAGCTACCGGGAAACCGAAACCACGTCCTAAGAACAGGCAGTTAGGGGCATTCTTTATTTTGCAGGCAATGTCTTCAATCAATTCATTATCCTGCAGCAGCATTTGTATTTTATCCGGTATGGTATCAAGCTCCGTTAATAAATTGGTGAGCCTGCCTGGTGTTAAAGTACCTTTGTGCTGTGCAATATATAAAGCAATTAAAGTTAAAACAGTAACCTGCGCTGTAAAGGCTTTTGTCGAGGCAACGCCTATTTCCGGGCCGGCATGGGTGTAAACTCCTGCATCAGTTACGCGCGGAATTGAAGCGCCAACAACATTGCAGATCCCCAGGATGGTTGCACCCCGTTCTTTAGCTATCTCAATGGCGGCTAATGTATCGGCAGTTTCTCCCGATTGGGATACCGCCATTACAATATCCTTATCAGTAATTATGGGATTACGGTACCTGAATTCGGAAGCATATTCAACTTCTACCTTAATGCGTCCGTATTCTTCAATAAGGTATTCGCCTGTTAGGCCGGCATGCCACGAGGTACCGCAGGCAATAATAATTATTCGCTCGGCATTTTTAAGCTTGTCGGTATATTGTTTAATGCCACCTAACTCAACCTTGCCTTCAAGCGGAAAGATGCGGCCACGCATGCAATCCCTTACAGAACGCGGCTGCTCAAAGATTTCCTTCATCATAAAGTGCTCAAAGCCGCCTTTTTCTAACGATTCAAGTTTTAATTCCAACTCCTGGATCAATGGGGTTTGAACAACATTATCAAGCTTCTTTATTAAAAGCCCACTGGGTTTAACCTGTACTATTTCGTTATCTTTTAAATACACTACGTTTTTGGTGTACTCGATAATAGGAGTGGCATCTGATGCAATAAAATATTCGCCATGGCCAACACCAATAACCAATGGACTGCCTTTTCGGGCGGCGATCAGCTGATCGGGGTTTTCCCGGTCCAGGATAACTATAGCGTAAGCACCTATCACTGTATTTAAAGCCAAT
Organism: Mucilaginibacter sp. P19; assembly: GCF_050632265.1. NCBI lineage: Bacteria > Pseudomonadati > Bacteroidota > Sphingobacteriia > Sphingobacteriales > Sphingobacteriaceae > Mucilaginibacter > Mucilaginibacter sp. P19. The sequence goes on along the minus strand of NZ_CP192586.1, from coordinate 3,993,831 downwards.
CGGACAGCCTCCAATAAATCAGTTTGTTCGATATTTTGAATTTCCTCAATTAAGTGGATCAGGATTTCGGTATCTGTTTCACTTTTAAAGGTGTGCCCGCGAGCAAGCAGTTCTTCTTTAAGGATCAGGTAATTTTCGATAATCCCGTTATGGATAATGTGCAGGCGGTTATCATTTGAGCTATGCGGATGCGAATTTGCATCAGATGGGGCCCCATGGGTGGCCCACCGGGTATGTCCTATGGCAATATGCCCGCTCTTGTCTTTATCGGCTGTGTGCTCCTCAAGACATGCCACTTTTCCGGTTTTTTTATAAACGCTGAAGCCTACATTATTTATAATAGCAATACCGGCGCTATCATAACCACGATATTCTAATCGTTTGAGGCCGTTCAACACAACGGGCCACGCATCTCTTGATCCGATGTAACCAACAATTCCGCACATAGTTTTAGGTCTTTAAATGATAAATTAAGTTTATTTGTTACTTGGTGAGTAAAATTATTTAATTGACTATCAATTAAGTATGAGCTAAGTTCAATTGCCCGTAAATTGTAAATCTGACGCCATTTTACACGTTTAAACTGTAAAAGGATATAAATCGCTTTACATTTTAGTTGTTGTGTTATATGATAAGCCGGTTGAAGGTTTTTTATCAAATGGTTGGAGAATCAATTCACTTTGGGGTTACAGTGCATGTATTCCTGAACTTGCAATGTGCTGATCAGATTTTGGCTGTGAAGTTTGTTGCCTGATTTTACAGAATGATTTACGATCGCAGTGCCGCTATTTTATATCATTTTATTTTCAGTTAGGTTTAATTAACCAAAAAGAACCTGGCGATGATATTTAACTCATTTACTTTTCTGCTGTTTTTTCCTGTGGTAACGGCTTTATATTTTCTGGTGCCGCATAAATTTAGGTGGCTGCTGTTGCTTATAGCAAGCTGCTATTTTTATATGTTCTTTAAAGCCATTTATATCCTCATCCTGTTTTTTACAATAATTATCGACTATACCGCGGGCATTTACCTGGAAAAAGTTAATGACCTTAAGAAGAAGAAGCTTTTGTTAATATTAAGTCTTACGGCAAATATTGGCGTACTGGCGGTATTTAAGTATTTTAATTTTTTTAATGCCAATTTATCGGGATTGCTATACTGGATGGGGTACACTAACCCAATTCCGTTTTTACAGATCCTGCTTCCGATAGGGTTGTCATTTCACACTTTTCAGGCCATGAGTTATACTATTGAAGTTTACCGGGGCCATCAAAAGGCCGAACGTCATTTCGGTATTTATGCTTTATACGTGATGTTTTATCCGCAATTAGTTGCCGGCCCTATTGAACGTCCTCAAAACCTGTTACCGCAATTTAAAACCGAACATCATTTTAATGCCCTGGATGTTTCTGAAGGGTTAAAACGAATGTTGATCGGTTTTTTTAAAAAGGTTGTTGTTGCCGACAGGTTATCTTTATATGTAAAAACTGTTTTTAACAATTATCCTGAACATGGCTCGGCCACAATTGTACTTGCTTCATTGTTTTTTGCCGTCCAGATCTATTGCGACTTTTCGGGCTACTCGGATATTGCGATAGGCAGTGCCAGGGTGATGGGCTTTAAACTGATGGAAAATTTTAAACGACCTTATTTTGCAAAAAGCATAAGCGAATTTTGGAGCAGGTGGCATATATCACTTTCTACGTGGTTTAAAGATTATGTGTATATCCCCTTAGGAGGCAACCGGGTTAGCAAAGGCCGGTTGTATTTAAATTTATTTGCCGTGTTTATGATCAGCGGTTTGTGGCATGGCGCAAATTGGACATTTATTGTTTGGGGCGCTTTACACGGGTTTTACCTCATCTGCGGAATGGTAACGCAGAAATGGAGGACGGCAACAGCAAGTAAATTAGGGTTAGGCAGCGGAGTATTTGCCAATTTCTTAAATATATCTTTTACAATATTCCTGGTTACTATAAGCTGGATCTTTTTCAGGGCTGTATCATTAGAGCAGGCCTTGGGTTTGTTAAAAGGTGTTTTTATTTATAAACCCGGCTTTTTCATAGGCGAACCTTCTTATTTTTTGTATGACTTGATGGCTATAGCCGCCTTGTTTTTTTACGAAGTAAAGCAGGAATATGGCCTTCATTCATTCCGGTTTCTTCACAATGAAAATTGGGGGATCCGTATGGCTTCCTATTTAGGGTTGGTTTTTATAATCCTGTTGTTTGGAGTTTTTGACGGCGGACAATTCATTTACTTTCAGTTTTAAATTATGAAGCAGTTGAAAGAAAACAGCAATAAGTTTTTTATCAGGTTGTTATTGATGATTGTGGCTTTTGTGGCTGTTGATCAGGCAGCCGGTATGTTCCTTTATTATTTTTTTACACACCAGGTTTCCGGCGAATACGCTGTCGCTAATCACGTTGTGTATAATTTAAATGAAGATGTGTTGGTTTTGGGAAGCTCAAGAGCTTCTCATCATTATAACTCATCGATTATAAAGGATGGTTTACACCTAAGTTGTTTTAATGGCGGCCGGGATGGCGAAGGGCTTTTATATAGTACAGCAATTTTTGAACTGGCATTACAGCACCACGTTCCTAAGGTTGTTGTATTAGATGTAACGAGCGATGTGTTAAGTGAAAAGGAAGATGAAAAGAACAGGCTTTCCATTTTACTGCCTTATTTAAAACAATCGTATGTTATCGGCAATATGATTGAAAAGAAAGACCGGTTGGAGCTAATAAAAAGTCATCTTCAAACATATCGCTACAATGGCCAGGTGGTTTCTATATTTCAGCATTACTTTTTATCATCAGGAAACACCGTCATGGGATTTAATCCTTTGGATAATAAAATGGACGTCAGCCGGGTTTCAACCCATACATCGCTTAAGCCATATTCAGACAGCATATCGGCCGATAATGTAAATGCACTGAATTTGTTTATAAATGAATGTAAGCGGCAAAAAATTCAATTGTTTGTTTTTGTATCGCCAAGGTATAACGATGATACCCAACAGAATTCCTATTTAAAATTGAAAAGTATTTGTAACAGTAACAAGGTTATTTTTCACGATTTTACCAACGATGTATATTTTAAAAACCCAGAATACTATTCGGACAGGGCGCATTTAAACGGCAGAGGAGCCGATTTGTATACAGATACTATCGTGGCTTTTATGAAAAAAGATTAAGCCCTGCAGCTAACGTTCAATACTTCAGTAAAAACCAGGAACCCCTGCGTGAGAATTGAATATTGTATCGGAGCCGGGATCAATAAAAAGGGAAAGGCCGCTTTTATGATAATTCATAAAGCGGCCTTTCACTTAGCATAGGGGTGAATAATTTAGTTAATTTACTGTTTTAACGCCAGCACCTGCTGTTACCACTGCCGGAACGTTTGCAGCAGCATCAAGCAACGTACTATAAGCGTAAGACGGTACCCAACTTGATAAAGATGAGGTGATGTCGTTGGCACCGCAATTAGAATAAATGTTGGTTGATATACCGCTGAAGTAACCTACAGGGTCGCCATCTAAGTTAGTAGTAAGTGGCTTCCTGCAGCCTGAGAAATATTCATTATCTGTCCTTACTGTACCACCGTACCTTGCACCGATGGAATAACCATCATTGTTTAAGTGGTAGTTATTGTACATGTGGATGGTACCGAATACCAAAGTTGGCTCCCTTTCAGACACATTGTACCAGTAGTTGTGGTGCAATGTAACGTGTAGTTTGCCGGTGTTGGCTGTAACAGCATCGCTTGTTACTGAACCAATAAGCAATGACAGGTAGGTGTCATGGAATTTGTTCCATGAAATGGTTACGTAGTCAGAACCTTCGGCAACACCGATGTCTTTACCCCAGTAATCCCAGCCATGGCTGCGGTCTGTTGCAAAATCGCAATGGTCAATCCAAACGTGGTTCGACTGGAATTTAACGTAAACACCGCATTCGGTTACGTAATTTCTAAACGTAACATTTTGGATAATGATATTGCTTACAGTAAACAGGTAAAGGTTCAGGCTTGATAAAACGGCGCCGGTTTTACCGATGATGGTGGTATTTGAACCAACATACACAGGAGTTAAGCCTGATCCGCTAATTGTACCGGAAACATACACAATCTTGGGCGAACTGCCTGACACAGCAGATTTGAACGCAGCCAGTGTGTTTACAGTTACTGTAGTACCACCTTTACCACCGGTAGTAGTACCATTAACAGCAGCGTAACCGGTTAATACTGTACTCAAAACAGAACCTGATGCGGTTGTTGTTGAAGTACTTGTAGTTGGAGCAGTTGTGGTAGTGGTAGTCGTACCGGTAAGGGTGTAAGTGTACTTTCTTCCGTTTGTCAGAGGGCTGCTGTTGTCGGAAGTTGAGAAATACAATCCGGTATCCCAGTGGCTGTAACGACCTTTACCAAGGGTCCTGATGTCACTGTGAAGAGAATGGGCCGGACCTAACGCAACACCATTTTCATAAAGTTGGAGTGTTGATGCTGTTGGCTGCGTGTTTGAATCGCCGCTTACCTGAACGGGGCTGAATTTGTAAGCGTAACCTTCATCTAACCGGATTGAAGATGTGGCCATCGTGTAGACGGTGGGGGCTGTTGTTGCCAGGCTTTTGCTGGCGTTTAAATCATTAATTGGAACGGTTACTGGTTGGTCTGCATTTTTGGAGCAACTTCCGATGAGGATAATTGCGCTCAGTGCCAAACTGCCAAAAGTCATTTTTTTTAAGGATTTTGTTTTTTGCATGTTATAATTTTTAATTAAGCCCTCGAAACGCGGTCTTATATTAAAAATTACCGTTGATTTTTTCCTAAAGATATAGACTAAAAGCTTAAATAGTTCAAAAACGTCGATTCTGTTGTTTGAGCCTGTAAAGTTATGTGTATTTGTGACACGTATAGTTGTGAAGTACTTCACACTTCATGACATTTGGATGACAATTTTAGTTCAGAAGAAAAAACAATTTTCGTCGATTATTGTCTTACGTCACTTTAAAACCAAGTTTTGCCCAGTATTTTTAACTTGCAATTAAAGCATTAAATTGTGAAAGCAGCTTTACAAAAAGCTGGTGCATAACGTGGTCACTATCGCGCTTTTTTCAATATTCTTATTGAATTTTAACTTCTCCTTCAAATGATTTCACAAATAATTTTGGAGAAAATGATGACATAAATTCTTCGGCTTTGAGCACCATATCCATTGAGCCAATAAATATTGAGGATCGCTGGTGTAGTTCCCTTACTTCAATTTCCATAATTCTTTTGTATCCATCTGATGCTTTGCCACCGGCTTGCTCAATAATATAAGCCATAGGGTTACACTCGTAAATCAGCCGCAGTTTTCCCTTTTTTGCGCCTGTAGTAGGGGGATAAATAAAAATTCCGCCTTTTATTAAGGTCCGGTGTATATCCGCAACCATCGATCCTGTGTACCTGGAAGTATATGGTCGGTTAGTGTCCGGATCTTCTACCTGGCAATATTTAATATATTTTTTTACCCCATCCGGAAAATGAATGTAATTGCCTTCGTTTATTGAGTAAATTGTTCCTGCTGCCGGAACAGTCATGTTAGGGTGCGAAAGGCAAAACTCGCCGATTGAAGGATCAAGGGTAAAGCCATTAACACCCTTGCCTGTGGTATATACAAGCATCGTTGAAGATCCATAAATGACATATCCTGCAGCTACCTGCTCGGTACCAAGCTGTAATACATCCTCGTTTGTAGAATGTTTCCCTGTGTCTGATTTTCGTCTGTAAATAGAAAATATAGTTCCTACACCTACATTGACATCGATATTGGATGATCCGTCTAAAGGATCAAGTGCAACAACGTAATTTGCTTCGTTTGAAATATCCGAATCTATAACCAGGTACTCATCATTTTCTTCCGAAACAACTATACAACATTCCCCACCGCTTCTTAATGCTGCTATAAACTGCTCATTGGCATAAATGTCAAGCTTTTTTGTGACTCTCCCTGGATATTGGAGGAGCCGGCATCACCTAAAATATCTACCAGGCCGGCTTTATTAATTTCCCTGTTTACTATCTTGGCAGCGATACCAATATCACGAAGTAGCCGCGAAAGCTCGCCTTTTGCATAAGGAAAATCTTTTTGCCGTTCAATAATAAATTGTCCAAGAGTTTTAAATGCCGTCATATTTTCAAGGTTTAATATTTTCTAATTCGGTTGGGGTAAAAGAGGGTTTAATTAAAATTAATAAAAGAATACGCGTATCAATTGCCAATTATAGTATTCGATTTGCCTTTTTTATCTCCAATTCCGTTAATTATTTACGCAAACGTTTGCGTTTTTGCATAAATGGTTTATTTAATAAAAAGTTACTTTTTTAATTGATAAACAGTTTGTTAACTTAAAAGGGGGCTTTTATCAGGCATATAATTTAATTGCATACTCACCAGTTGATTTCGCGCGCTATCACCGCCGATCAGTAAATAATTCATTAAAGCTACCAGCCCCCAGCGGCTTGAAAAATGCTGCCGGGGTTTGTATAATTTGTTAACTGCATATTCTCAGTATGTGTTTAAAATATACACGAAACCGGTGATTATTCTTGCTAATGTTAATGTATGGTTATCAGTTGATTAACGATTTTGTAAAGGCGGGTTTATTCAGTATTACTCCAGATTTAGCACGGTGTTTTGGCAAAAAACACGTGCCATATGATCAATAAAATTTACCTGTTATTCCTGTTAACCTTATTCACAACTGCTGCCTCTGCACAAACAGGGGGGATAAAAGGACAAATAATTGATGCGCAAACAAAAGAGCCTTTGAGTGGCGCCTTCGTCCATTTTGATAATAGAAACGGAGGTTCGGTTACCGACGCGTTTGGTAATTATGCTATCACCAGTGTTGATGCCGGCCAGTATAAGCTTAAAGTAAAATATATAGGCTATACAGAGTATAAGCAGGATATCACCATTACAGCCGGCAAGGTGTCTGTAATGAATATTCCATTATCAGAAAAACCCGAAGAGCTTAAAACAGTTAAGGTTTACGGAACAACCAATGCCGAGTCAGAATCGTCATCCCGCCGTAAGGAAAACAAGGCAGACAATATTATTAATGTGCTGTCTGCACAGGCGATGCAAAGGTCGCCGGATATTAATGCTGCAAACGCCCTGCAACGCGTTTCTGCAGTAACCATTCAGCGTAATAGCGGCTCGGATGAAGCATATGCCGTTATCAGGGGTTTGGAGCCGCGTTACAATAACACCTTACTTAACGGTGTTAAAGTGACTAGTCCCGATCCGGTTTCGCGGTTTATATCATTAAGCATAGTTCCTTCAGACCTGCTGGAAAGTGTTGAAGTAAGTAAAAGCCTTACGCCCGAAATGGAAGGCGATGCAATAGGCGGAACCGTGAACCTGGTTTTTAAAGATGCACCCGAGTATGAATATTTTAAAGCGAACGGCTCGATAGGCTACAGTGCTATCTTCTTTAACCGCAGGTTTGATAATTTTTATCATGGTGCAGTTCAAAGCAAAAGCCCAACCGAAAGGTTTGGAGCTGCTTATAATGCCCCTCCGGGATATTTTTCAAGGGCCAACCTCGACTTTACCAAAAAGAATGCACCGCCAACTTCATTGCTTGGGTTTACTTACGGGCGCAGGTTCCTTAAAAATAAACTGGGATTTATTATTGCCGATAGTTATCAAAACCAGTTTTATGGTACAAATTCAGAATTTAACGTAGCCCAGCCCGATATAAGGGATGGTAAGAACTTTCAGCCGGTTATTGCCGATGTAGCTAATCGCACTTATTCAACCCAACAATTGAACAACGGGCTTTCGGCTCACCTCGATTATAAGTTTGATGATAATAACAAGGTAAGCGTTGATAACGTTTTCCTGTACACCCATCTTGCACAAACACGTTTAAGTATCGATACCTCGATATTAGGAGGTAACGGAGGCAGGATAGGGCCTGGTACAGGTACCGTTTTCAACGATAACCGTTCAAATATCCAGAACCAGTATGTTGAAAATCTTAAACTAAGCGGTAAACATGTCATCGAAAAACATTTCCTTTTTGATTGGGCAGGTGTTTACAGTAATGCTATTCAAAACGCGCCAGACAGGGCCGATATATCTATCAACCATTTAATCAACCCCGATTTTACAAGTACTCCCAACTATTTTGATAATATATCAAGGATATGGCAAAAGAGCGGCAATAAAGACCTTAGCGCTATGGCCAATATCGGGTACAAAACAGGCTTGGGCGAAAAAAGCGCTATCGAATTAAAAGCCGGTGGTCTTTACAGGCATAGTACACGTTACAACCATCAAAACGAATACATTTTGCGACCTGCAGCAACTGCCAATGGTGGCAAAAGTGGCTTTACCGATATATATTCGGCCGATTTTGTAGTGTACAATCAAACAGGTACCGATCAGAGCGACAAAACCAATTATACAGCTTACGAAGATATCACTGCAGGCTATGGCGAAGTGAAACTCGTGCTGGATAATTTAGCTGTTATCGGCGGTGTACGTGTTGAAGGTACTAAACAAGGATATGACACCCATCCTGTTGTTTTGGATATCCGCAGTAATGCCAAAAAAACTTACACCGACGTTTTACCAAGCGTTCAGTTAAAATATAAGCTCACGGAAAATTCAAACTTACGGGCATCTTATTTTAAATCGATAGCACGTCCGGCATTATATGAGTTGGTACCAACGCCAACCCTTGGTGAAAGTACCGACGTTACCGGTAACCCGCTTGTAAAACACACCGAAGCCGATAACTATGATATTCGTTATGAACTGTTTCCCGGTAAAGAAGAGCAATTGTTTGTCGGCGGGTTTTACAAAAATATCATCAATCCCATTGAGTTTGCTTTAAATGATTCACAAAATGGGCAGCTTAATACATCCCCGCAAAATTTTGGTACTGCTAAGGTTACAGGTGCGGAAGTAGTTTACAGTAAGTATTTTGGAGATCTTGGCGTATCAGGTAATTACACGTATACCTACTCAAACATAAAAACCACAAAAATTTATACCTCTACGGATGCGAATGGGGTTTCTACCTCCGTTCCGAGATTGCAAAGCCGGCCCCTGCAAGGACAAACTGGTGATGTATTAAACCTGTCGTTATTGTACAAAAATGATAAGCAAAAAGCTTTTGTTCAATTAGCCTATACCTATACCAGCAAAACGTTGTCGCTGATTTATCCAAACTACGGATATGATTACTATCAGCAGCCGCAATCGTTCCTGGCCTTATCGGGCGAAAAGCAGGTGGCCAAGCATTTTGTTTTAACAGCCAAGGTGAACAACCTGCTCAACACACCTACAACAGTATTGATCAATAATCTTGTTCAATCAAAAGATTTGTACAACGTGAGTTTCAACTTAGGTTTCAGGTATTCATTATAAAAGCATCAAATCATGAAAGTAAAATATATATTAATGTTGGCAGTTGGTTTTGTAGCTACTGTAACCTTTAACAGCTGTAAAAAAGCCGAACTGACTACGTTTACGCAAATTAAGATCCCTACATCAAGTCCGATACAGCCAGGCAATATCAGCGGCTTTGTAAAAGGTACTTTAGTAACCGGCGAAACCTATACCGTAACGGCTGATGTTACTGTAAAAAAAGGCGATACACTTTATGCACAGCCAGGTGCAAATGTTATTGTGAAAAACAATTCGCAGATTAATATTCAGGGTGTATTAAAGCTGGTTGGTACAAAAGATCAGCCGGTGTACTTTAATTCCGACTCGAATAAGCCCGGTACCTGGGGCGGTTTTCAATGCGACACAGCGCAGGCCATAACCATCATCTGGACGCACGTTGATAACACCGGCGGACCCGATGCTTCCGGAAGTGCACGCGGTACCTTGAAGGTAAAAGCTCCTATCAAGGTAGATATTGAAGATTCATGGTTTACCAACGGGCAGGACGATTTGATGGCCTTAGGCAACGGCGCCAAGATAACCATTTTAAGAAATACCATCAGCTCATCAGGTAGTACCGATGGGGAAGGCATTAACCTCAAAACAGGTGTTACCGGTACTGTAGCATATAACGTAATTTTTAGCCAGGCGGGTTCAGGTGTTAAACTCGAAACCAGTTCGAGTAAGCCCTTTCCGCAAACCGAGGTATCTGTATACAACAATACCCTGGTTTCAAATGGCTGGCGAAGAGGCTCGGCCGAGCCGGGGCGTGCCGTTTCTGTTGGTGTAAATGCCATTGGCCACATCTTTAATAATATTATTGTTAATGATTACCATGGCATTGAGTTATTTGATGACGGTGACATAGCGCACACCACTTATGGTAATAACCTTTTTTATGCTACGGTTGATACTTATGCCGATTTGGTTGACCCTACTTTAAAGATCAACATCAGGGATGGGTTTTACCCTCCATCAGGCTTGGGAAAACCTCAGCCTACCGATCTGATCTCAAAAAAGATAGGGGATAAGGACCCGATGTTTGTAAAGTTTGATGGCACGGTGGCCGCCCCTAACGGATACCCCAATACCAACGATTTTCACCTGCAAAGTACATCGCCTGCATTTAGTGCGGGCAATACGCAATACAACCTTGATCTGGGTGCTTATACCAGCGATGACAAAGGGAACAAACATTAAGCATCAGTATTTAATATAAATCAACATGAAAAAAATAGCGTTTTTCTTTCTTTTAAATGTCGGCCTGTTTTTAGGTTTATCAAAGGCATCTGCTCAAAATTATGTATTGGATAAAACCATCGCTTTGCCCGGCAATGGCGGTTACGACTATGTATTTATCGATCAGCCCAATCATACCTTATACGCATCGCACGGTACCGAGGTAAATGTAGTTGACCTGAAAACCGAAACGGTTAAAGGCACCATTGGCGATATGAAGGGTGTGCACGGTATTGCTGTTGACAATGAACTTAATAAAGGTTTTATAAGTGATGGTAAAGCCGATGAAGTTATCGTGTTTGATATCAAAACACTGGCTGTGATTACCCGCATCTCGTTAGATCATAAGGGTGCTGATGCCATTATTTTTGACCCGTATTCAAAAAAGATCTTCACGTTTAACGGGCATAGCAGTAGTTCATGTGTTATTGATCCCGCTTCAATGAAACAGGTAGCATCAATTGATATGGGAGGCGCTCCTGAATTTGCTGTTGCCGATGGTAAAGGGACTATATACAATAATCTGGAAGACAAAAGCAGCCTGAACGTAATCGATACCAAAACACTAAAGGTTTCTAAAAACTATACGCTAAGCCCTTGCGGTGGCCCAACAGGTATAGCTATGGATAAAGCAAACCAAAAGCTGTTTACCGTTTGCCGCGAAAACAAGGGGCTTAGCATAGTCGACATTCCTACAGGTAAAGTTATCCAAACCCTGCCTATCGGCGCAGGCGTTGACGCCGTTGTGTATGACCCGACTCAAAAAATGCTTGTGGCCTCAAATGGCGACGGAACCGCCAGCATCTTTAAACAAAATACCCCCGATACTTATAGCCCTGTGCAAACTTTAAACACACAGTACCGCGCTAAAACCATGGCAATTGATATGGAAACACATAGGCTTTACTTTCCGGTTGCCGATTATGAACAGGGAACTAAAACCATGAAGCCCGGCACTTTTAAGTTACTTGTTTATCGCCAGCAATAATATTGAAATGAAAAGAAGGGATTTTGCGCTGGACGAGAAAAGATTAAATGTAAGGGCGATAAATTACAAGGGAGAGGTGCTTTATCAAACCGAGCTTACTAAATAGAAACTGAATTTGCCCGGGGAATTTCCTTGTGCAACCAGGTTTTTCAACCCAAGTTTACAGCTTATCAAATGGTAAGCTGTAAACATTATAACCAATATTTGCCCACTATGATTGACAATCCTATTTTAATATGGGAGAGGTTTTAAGTGCTTTAAGCGTTGCGTTATTAAGCCTGTGTTAAGTTTTGGTTATGTATTATTCTTAGGCCCTTTTATTCAATTTTTCTCCAGTTTTCAGCGGGTTTCTTTGCGGAAAATTAAACCCGTTGTTCATGAAATACACCTACTTTATTAACAGGCTATTGTTTTTATTTTCAATATGCCTGCTATTTTCCGTTTCGGCTAATGCCCAAACCATAAGGGGAAAGGTAACCGATACTAAAACCGGCGAACCCCTTACCGGAGCAACAGTTCACTTAACCCAGGATGGGGTTAGCAAATTTGTTGCGGTTAACCTTAATGGCGCTTATAGCTTTAAAAATTTAAAGAATGGGCCATACAAAATACAGGTAAATTATGTTGGTTATGGTCCTTCTAAAGTTAGAGAGGGCAATATTACGTCGGCCAATGAGGTGATTACGGTCAACGTAGCCTTACAGGACGCTGATATGCAGATGACAGAAATACAGGTTAAAGCCCAGACAAACAAAGAATCTGATGGCGCCGTACGCAGTATTGAAAAAAATGCACCGATGGTTATCAACGTACTTTCGGCAAATGCAATTAAGTTATTGCCTGACGTTACTGTGGCTAACGCTTTGCAGCGTGTTAGCGGTGTAACCATTCAGCGTTCGGCAAGTGGCGAAGGTCGTTATGCCATTATCAGGGGTATGGACCAGCGTTACAACTCAACATTGGTAAACGGTATTAAAATACCAAGCCCGGATGCTCAATACCGTTTTGTGCCTATGGATATATTCCCTTCAGAAATGCTGGAAAGGCTTGAAGTGATCAAGGCCCTTACCCCAAGTATGGAAGGCGACGCCATTGGCGGTGTAATGAACCTGGTGATGAAAAGTGCGCCAAGCCAGTTTACTTTCAGCGCTAACGTTTCGGGTGGTTTTTCTACCCTGTTTTCATCAAGCAGGCCATTTGTTGGTTTCAGCGCATCTCCTAATGGCAAATCTCCGGCAGCAATCAATGGTAACAGCTATGCCGCTACCTATGCCGATTTTAGCAATAAAGCGCTTACAAGCGATAAAAATATTTCAACTCCTTTTAGCTCAACCGCCGGTATCACTATTGGCGACAGGTTTTTGAATAAAAAATTAGGCGTTATCGTATCTGCAAGTTATCAGAACATATACCGCGGCTCTAACTCAAAACAGCTTACGCCAAACGCGCAGCCATCAGCTATCCCGCTGCCAAACTCACCACAGTTTTCTGATGCTTATGACCGTACTTATTCAACCCAAACAGAACGCGTAGGTATCCACAACAAAATAGATTACGCAATTAACGACAAAAACAAGATCTCGTTATACAACCTTTATATCCATCAAAGCGAATTTGAATCGCGCTTTACTTCTGATACCCTTGGTTTGGGCTTAAACTCAACCGGCTTAAGCAAGCAGATCACCATCTCAAACAGAAGTATGTTAACTAAGCAAAATATCTATAACTCAACCTTGCATGGCGAACATTGGCTTGGCAACGAGTGGCGTTTAAACTGGGATGGAGTATATTCAGAAGCTACCAGGCACCAGCCGGATAGGACTGAGTTTTTCTATGATGCCAATAAAACCCTCAATAACTCAGGAGCCGTAACCGCTGAAGTTGATAACAATACCCAGTTAGATCATCATTGGGAAAACAACCGAGATAAAGACATTTCAGGATATGCAAACCTGATCTATACTCCTACAATTGCCGGTAAACATGTTGAGTTTTCAGCAGGTGGTTTATATCGTCATAAAGTAAGGGATGCTGATTACATCACCTATTCGTTAACCGGTGGTAAATCAACCTTGTTTAACAATAACTTTAATTCTATTCCTTTTGCATTTAATTCGGCTGCCGATGGTATTGGAGCCAATAACCCCGATTTGCAAAACAACTATCACGTAAGGGAAAACGATAATGCCGAATACTTACAGGTTAAATTTGACTTGTTCCCAAAACTGCAGGTATTAGGTGGTGTGCGTATTGAAAACACCGATTTAACTTACGCTACTCAATCGCCCGAAACGGTTACACAAAGAAGCGGCAATATTAAATACACAGATGTATTGCCAAGTATCCATTTAAAATATCAGTTAACAGATAATCAAAATATCCGTGCATCATACTTTGCGGCAATTAGCCGTCCGGGTTTTGGCGAACAGGTACCATATAAGGTTACCGGCGAATATTTTGACCAGGTAGGTAACCCTTACTTAAAACACATCACTGCCGATAACTACGACGTACGTTATGAATTTTTCCCGGGCGGTGCCGATCAATTATTTTTGGGCTCTTTCTACAAAAAGATCTATAACCCTATTGAGTACTTTGTTGTTCGTGATGGCGGGCCAAGCTCACAGGTTATTAAGCCTCAAAATGATCCGGGTAATGCTACCAACTACGGTTTTGAAGCTTTGGCTACTAAATTCTTTGGTGTGATAGGCTTCTCGATCAACTATACCTACACCCACTCAAGGATAACTACTAACAAGCTGCTTTACTCAAATGATCCTACTTTGGGATTACAGCAAACCAATGTGAACGAAACACGTCCGCTGCAAGGTCAGGCAGACCATGTGGGCAATGCATCTGTATTGTACAAAAGCGCTAAGTTAGGTTTGGATATGCAGCTGGCCTTTGTTTACACAGGCGAGCGTTTGGCCCAGGTATCTCCATATTATAACCTTGACTTTTACCAGCACGCCTATAATCAGTTAGATTTTTCTTTCGAAAAAACTATAGCTAAAAGGCTTTCATTTTATGGCAAGGTTAACAACATCACCAATGCGGCCAGTAAAATCTATTTAAAATTCCCGCATGGTAGCCTTGACGCAAAACAACAGGAGTTTTTAGGCAAACAAGACATTACATCTCAAACGCTTGTTCAAAGCGACTATTACAAAACACTGTTCCTTGGTGGTTTCAGGTATAAATTATAATAAACGTAACGATGAAAAAATATATAATCCCAGTTATTTGTATCCTGATGGCGGCGGCATTTTCCGGTTGCCAGAAATGGAAAGGTGAGCATACCGATATTTACACCTATACACCGCCGGCAGCAAACCCGGTAAGCGATAAAGCTCCACTATCATGCAGCACAAGCGGCTCAACCGTTATCCCGGTAAAAGGTACTATGCTTAGCGGTAAGACTTATTCTGTTGAAGATGGTTGCGATTTGGTAATTAACCCAACTGATACGTTGTTAATGCAGCCGGGCGTTACATTAAACATGGGTGCAGGAAGCAGCCTCATAGCACTTGGCACCCTGGTAAGTAACGGCTCTAAGGATCAGCCAAATTGGATCACCGTTCCGGGGATCGTAAAAAATGATGCACCGGGGGCCTCACCGCCGCTGCCGATCCTGCATACGCAGGCAAGTGGAAAGGTATTATTGGAGGCCCTACCTGTAACTTACTGGTGTTACGTTGGACACACGTTGAATATGCCGGTTTAACTGAAGGTAAAGCTACATCAACCATTGCAGGTTCGGGTACAGGCAATCAATACAGTATCTTATTTGCCAATTATAATGGCAACTTTATTATGGAGGATTCCTGGTTGTATGGTGGTGTGGATGACCCGATCCGTATTTCGGCAGGCAAAATCGCCATCTTCAGAAATACTTTTGAGAAGAATGGTGTTAGCGGTGGCGACTGCCTGAATGCTAAAGGTGGCACCGTAGGTACTATGGCTTATAATATGTTTATTGGTACTGCTACCAACGGCCAAAAAGCTTCAAATAAAGGGCAGGCTACCGGTGCGCCGCAAACCAACATCGTTATGTACAACAATACATTTGTTAGCGGTGGTTATCGCCAGGTGCAAAGCGGCCGTGGTGGTTGTATCAACTTTGAAGAAGGAGCAGCGGGTATGTATTACAACAACGTGGCCATCAACTGTAGGTTTGGTTACCGTGTAGTAGGCAGTCCGGTTGCTGATGTTGCGCACCTTTCATACGGTAACAACTATCAATGGGCCGATTCTTTGAGTGTAGCTAACCAGTTTTATCCAACAGGTTATATCACCCAACCGCAAAGCACCGATATCCCTTCAATCACGACATCGGCAAAATATCTGCCTGCAAATTATACCTTAGGTTCTATTTATGATGGCAGCGACGTTGTGCAAAAAAATAACCCGATGTTCCTGAACTTCCCGCTGCCTACAGTTGGGCATCCACTATATCAGTACAGTGCTATCGGGAACTATAACTTCCATTTGCTGGCCAGCTCACCGTTGATTGGCAAAGGTAATACCACCATAAAGCCATTAATTACTGTGCCTCTTGATAAAATTTATGGTTTATCAGATGCAACATTACCCGGTATTGATCTTGGTGCGTATCAGTTAAACGGCTCAGGAAACCAACATTAATAACAAAACTTACTCTTTTAAGAATAGCCGGGATCAACCCGGCTATCTTTTTTTATACGCTCAAGAAATGAAAAAGCTTATTTGCATTTTTAGTTTATCAATTATCTCATCGTTAACTGCATTGTCAGTCAATGCCCAATCAGCCGATTTAAAGATTGTATTTATCCGTCATGCCGAAAAGCCCGTTAAAGGTGATAATCTGAATTGTCAGGGGATAAACAGGTCATTAAAGCTGCCTGCTGTATTAACGACTAAATTTGGTGTTCCTGCCAATATATTTGTTCCGGCCCTGGGGTTGGGGGAGGCGACCAAACACTCCAGAATGTTTCAAACCATTGTGCCGCTTGCCGCTAAATTCAATTTAACGATTAATACCACCCGTACTGAGAAAGACTCGTTAGGTTTAGCTGCCGATTTAAAAAGCCGTAGCGGTGTAATACTTGTGGTATGGGAGCACGGTGGGATATCTCCAATTGTGCGCTCATTGGGCGTAAAACAGGATAACCTGAAATGGCCTGATGATGATTATGACAGCATCTGGGTTGTGACCTTTAAAAATGGGATAGCCAGCCTGGTGCGTGATAAAGAAAATATCGATCCCGGAAAAGATTGTAATTTTTAATTTAATGAATCAGCCCCGGTTGCAAAGCCGGGGCTGATTTTGTTTAAATGGCTTTGCTCATAATTACTACAGAATGTTCCTGTAATATTGATGATAAAGGCTTTGCATGGAATTTAACAGATCTTTTTTCATTACCCACCCATCGTCAGTCCAAATATTGATTTTCGGAGGATTGATAACTTCACTCTGGCTTGCAGAAGGTTTAATATTGTCAATACCTGTCCGCAAAAAATGGAGGCACACCTTTACAAATATGTTATTTATTGTAACAGCGTTGCCGGTGCAGCTCTTCATGACCATGTTTGTATTGCTTGAGGCAACCTGGATAAGCCGAAATCATTTAGGTTTGTTAAACCTGTTGCCCTGGCACCAAAGTATATTAGTGAAATACTTAATAGGGTTTATCATACTTGACTTTTGCGAATACCTGTACCACGTTATTATGCATAAGGTCAAAGTACTATGGAAATTTCATCTTGTACACCATACTGATCAAAAGCTTGATGTTTCAACAACTGTAAGGGAACATCCAGGAGAAACTTTTTAAGAATGTGTTTTTTAATGTTATGGATTGGAATAACGGGAGCATCGTTTGAACTGCTTTTGTTAAGACAAACAATTCAAACCGTTTCAAATATCACATCACACACGCAATTCCGTTTGTCAGATGGTATGGATAAGTGGTTAGGGTTGATTTTTGTAACGCCCAATATACACCATGTTCATCACCATTATCAATTGCCTTATACTGATTGTAATTATGGAGATGTATTATCAGTATGGGACAGGATATTTGGAACTTACGGGAAATTAAAGCCGGATGATACTGTATTTGGGATAGATACCTATCCTGATAAAAACGTATGCAGGAGTTTTATTAAAGTTTTACAGATTCCATTTGTTTCAAAACGTGCTTAACCGAATGAGGGTTTGTAAAGCTTCTTTTTTATTGTTGCCGGGGCTGTTGCTAATGACATTGCATGTTAATGCCCAAACCGAAAAATTTACGTCGAGGCTTTATTTTCCTGGTGGAGTAGGTATAAATATACCCTCAGGAGATGAGCAGGTAAGTATGAAACGGGGATCTGTTTTGAATACCGCTGTTGAGTACCGCCCTGCTTATATGAATACTGTCTTTTTCCGCTTTAACTACGACGCCCTAAATAACAAATATAAAAGTAAAGCCGGCGAAGTTCCAACTAACGTAACAGAGGGAAAGCTATCTGCCAGTTTTTTCCTTTTGGGCGTAGGTTACCGCCGAAAATTAAACAGGTTGGGGATATATGCGTTGTTGCAGTCAGGTTATAATAGCTCTGGGTATAATAATACATCTGTTAACTCAAACGGTATTACCGTAAGCAGTGTGAGCACTAAACATCCGGCGGTAAAGATATCTGCAGGGGTGGAATATTACATTGTACCACATTTTGCCCTTGTATTTGAACCGGCCTATTATCATTTGTATAAGGCCAAATCACCATATATTTTAAACCCTGATTATGTAAGTTATAGCATCGGGTTTACCACCACGCTATTTTAATGCTATATAAAAAGGTTTTGCTTAAAAGTCCGGAGCGAAACTAAATTTAACACCATATTTTGCGGCGCCCGGGTGGTCAAGGTAGTTAAACCTTTTGATCCCATCTATTCGCAAAAATTTGAAGATATTACCTATACCTACACCGGCTTCTATATAGGGTTTAGTGCCTAAGGCGTAAGTGCCATTTGCTCCATTGCCACCCGTAGGGAACCGGAACAAATTAGGTGAATAAAGCGGATTATTTTCGTTACGCAAGCCGCCGAACAGTATTTTGGCCGATAGATATTCTCTCCATTTCAGGTGCCTTATCAATGGGAACTTGTTCAGTAAAAAACCGCTGAAACTATGGGTTAAGTTGATGCCCGCGTAATGGTCGCTTACAAATTCGAGGTAGGTTTGTTGGTTATACGCATCCTCATCATAAGCAAGTGATTGGTTTGCCGGGGCGATGCTCAGGAGCGGGAAAGGTACTTTCCCAACTAAATAATTTCCAAGCAATGTGATATCAGTAAAGCCAAGCTGAGACAGGTAAAAACGCTTGAAAATACTCGCTTTAACACTCGTAAAATCATAAGAGCCGTTGAATAATCCTTTAAACCCGTGGTTGATCTGCAGGTTCATGATAGGGTACTTGCTGTAAACGGTATGGCGATAAACCGATCCTTGTAAAATTTGTTCGTGCGGTGCATACCTGAAAGCAAGGTTCAGCTCGCTGGTGGTGAGGTCATGAACCAATGTATTAGCCTCGTTGTTGTATTGAAATGCCAATGATGCGGCAGGGCGTTGGTTCCAGTTTCTGAATGCAAGATCAAACGAAAAATGGTTTTCAAAATCCTTTACATATTCAATTTTAGCAACCTTACTGTAAAGCCAGTATATTGTTTTTCCTGTTGAGAATGATGAAAGGGCTGCCTGCTGGTTAATGGTTGAAAGGTCCCTTCCCGGTACATCAACATCATATAAATAGCTTGCCTTAATGTAGTCATTAGGGTAGCGATAAAATGGTGTTTTATTAAATGAGTAAAAGGTAGCAATATTGTACTTGAATGTTTTGTCGCGCGTGCCATAAGCACCAAAACCTTCAAAATAAATTGATTTGCTTAAATCGGTGTTGGTACGCCCGCCAAGCTGAAAGCGGGAGCCCTCCTGGCTATCACGTGAGTAAATTGTACCAATAGGGCCAATCATCACTGGCCCGGCCTTAGCATAACCTCCGGTAAAAGTGGCCGCGAACCAGGTTGCCCTTTTAAATTGCGGCATTTTTTCTAATCTGGCAATTCGGGGGTACATTTTTGCCTGATGATCAGACAGCGTATCAGGCCGTTGATGTGCCCAGTATGAGGTATCCGGTTTGTCGGCATCAGGAGCTACCTGCAATTCTTTGCCATCATAAAATGCGGCAGGAAGTGGTTTGTCAGCTATGTAGTTAGAAAAAATTACCGTTCGCTCACCCATTAGTCCGAGGCCTTTGTTTTTTAAGATCCCGAAGTCGGCTTTAACATCGCTTTTGCTTAAAAAATATTTGCCGTTAGGATTCTGCTCAAAATCAAGTGTGATCTTGAGTGCCCTCATGAAATTGATATTGATTTGCTTGTTTACATTAAGCTCACAGCCCCGTACAGCATAGTTGCCTGTCATACTTACAAGCAGCTTACCTTCAAAAAGCAGGTCGCCTTTGGTGCGTGGTGTGAAGCTTAGTTCAATCAGTTTTTCTTTAGCTGTTTGTATGGTATCCGTAATAAAGAATTTGTAATAATTTGGCGAGTGATCGGCAATGGGGCTAAGGAACTGGTTGGTTATGATAAAAACGTTGTTATCATAAATATCAATGATATTACCGTAAAGACGGTTCATGTATACATCCAAACCGGCAGTATCAATAAATTTAAGAATATTAGCCTCTTTTTGCGCCTTAAGGATCCGGATAGATTTAGATGGCTCTTTGCGGTAGTAATTTTGATATTGTTTTTCGCTGAGATAGGTGGGGAGCAGCACCTGGGTTTGCCCGTTATTTTTCACTGTATCAAGCATAAACTGGTACATTTTAAAATAACGGCTGTTCATCATTTTGGCAGGAACATCAATAAATGATAGATTGATCCGCTCATACTGGTCATATTGCAAATAATCGGCGCTTTCCATCCGGTTTTGCTTTTTATGGTCAATAACCTGCTGAATGAGCTCAACTGCCGGGTTCCCTTTATTGCGGTACCGTTGTTTCTTGCCCGAAACTACAGTAACTTCTTTCAATTGGGTTTGGCTGCCATGCAATCTTATATGAAGCACATTAACCTGTCCGGGTTTAATTACTTTGATAATAGTTTGATAACCGATGTACGAAAAGGACACATGCGTAAAAGTTCCGGGAGCGTTTAACTCAAATTTTCCATCCGGGTCGGCAATGGTTCCGTACCTGCCGCCTACAAGTTTAACATTAATACCCGGTAGCGGTTGCCCGGATGCGTCATCTACCACCTGCCCGCGGACAGTTGTGATTAATGGCGTTGAAGTTTTTTTACGCTATCAGGTTGCTGTGCTAAGCCGCATATCGGAAGCAATACCAAAAAGAGTAATAAAGTTGAAATATAAGGAGATAGGCGTCTTATTGAGTTTGACGTTTGGGAAGAAATCTCAAAAGAAGATAACAAATTGTGGTAGATTAAAAATACAAAAAGGGTTCAGTTTTATTCATATTCCGGGTTTGAGCCCGGAATATGCCTTCAATTTTCCTAAACGTACAAATTAAATTTGAATTGTCTCTGAAGAATGTATTATTTTAAGATTAACAGGAATATGACGTTGAATAATTAATCAACTTTCAAAAATTTCCCCTTTTCATCAAATAAAAGGTCTTTCCCTTTGATCTCCGCCTCAAACATCTTTTTGCCTGCAGCATCGGTCACACGCCCGGCTTCCTTAACTTTTGCACCCTTGTAGTTGGTTTTAATGTAATCAAAAACGGCAGGAGGCAATTGATTAACCGGTATGGCGTCTACTTCTTCTACAAACTCACCTTTCGGGGTAAAAGTCACTGAGGTATCCTCGCCCGATTTGCCTCCCCAATTGGCTTCATAATTTCCTTTTTCTTTTTCCCAGGTAACTTTGGTTGCATTAGGGTATTTTTTGGCGAGGCTTTGTTTCACAGCTGCCGGAACATCTAATGCGTTGGCTGCTTTTGCAGCAATTCCGATACTGAACAGGCAGGCAGTAGCGGATAATAAAATGGTCTTTTTCATAAGTGCTCTTATTTTGATTTACACTAATGTAAGGGAGCAATCTGGAGGAATATGGTACATGCAAAACAGCTTGATTTTAATTGAAACAAACTTGAATGGGTTTGAACCGGTGTTTGTAATTGCCACCGCTAACTTTGTTTTGCAGATAGTGAATCCAATAATATACACTTAACCATTTTACCATGAGAATTTTAACTTTCCTGCTTGTGTTGTGCTGCTTTTATAGCGGTGTAAGCGCTCAAAGCAATTTTTTCAATAGCAAAAACGCTTATCTTGGGCAAAGTCCGCCTAACGATACTCCCCGTGTTTTTGCGAAACAAATGTTGGTGCCCGATAGTGGTATAGCCATGGGGCGGTCGGCCTTTTCGGCAGATGGTAAGGAGTTTTATTACGGCAACTCTATGCATTGGTTTAATGCAAAAGGCAATAAGATCCGTTATTTTAAATATGAGCGTAATGGGTGGCAAGGCCCTTTTGTACTTAACTATGATTATAGCACACCAACTTTTTCTGTTGATGGCAGGAGCATGTACTTTGCAGGTAAAGGTGATGGTAAACATTCCTACGTTTGGATATCACATCGTAATAAAGCCGGTTGGACAGATCCTGTAGTCTTCCTAAAAAAAGATTATGGCCTTTACAATTTTATGCCAACCAACAGCGGAACTTTTTATGCTGGCAGCAACGCCAACGCGGGAAGTGTGAAAGATTACAGCACTTACGATTTTTGCAAGCTCACCATATTCAAAACAGATATAGTTATCAAAAGCTTAGGACCGGTTATCAATACACCGGCATTCGACGGTGATTTCTATGTAGCGCCCGATGAGTCATATATGATCATCAGCTATAAGGAGAAGCCGGATTACGAGTGTGAGCTCGGGATCACTTTTCGTAAGCCTGATCATCATAGCTGGACAGCGCCGTTAAACCTCGGTCCGCTGATTAATGATGGAGATGCCCACCGTTGGGGCGAATATGTTACCCCCGACGGTAAATACCTGATTTATACCAAGGGCACCGGTGAAAAGGATTGTTGCCTTTACTGGGTACGGTTTGATACTTTGAAGGCTAAACTAAAAAAGGAGGCTTTGGGCAGATAATGTCTATTCTTATTTTATTTCCGGTCCATAAAATTTCAAACCTAAAACGCCCGTCATGATCAGCAACATGAAAAATATTTCCATGTAGGAGAGGCGCTGATTTAAAAACGAAACCTCTACTAATTTGATCAGGATAAGGGTTACGGCCGTCCATACAGCATATGCTACGGCTGTTGGCACCAGTTTTATTGCCAGCGAAAAGAAGTAGATATTACCTATACCAAAAACGATATAACCTACAAAGGGTAACCATACTGGCAGGCCATGTTGCAGACTTAAAACAGAATTAAGACGGAGTGCCTTCAGATCGCTGAATTTCATGAATTTTAGCGAGAATGTCCAAGCCGCTTCAAATGCGGCTGCGATTAAAATATATAGCCAGGCCAATATGTTATTAGTTTTGTTGTAGTACGTTTTTTTGTTCGGATACTAAGGTAACGGGTTGTTGCTCAGTATCCAATTGATGCGCATTGTTTATTTTAGCAGGAAGTAAAGTTTTCATCCAATTCATAAACCGTGGTCGCAGGTGGTAATACCGATTAAACCAGCGGTATTTGAGCAGTGTTTTTTCATCAAAGCGCTTTACGCTGAAGGCATGCTGTAAAAAGTAATCTTTAGGGTAATCATAATAAAGTCCCCAGTTTTCGGGTTTGTTGCCGGGTGCGTGACCTGGGTTATATGCGGTACCGAACAGGTAATCCCAAAAAGAGAACTTGGTTGCAAAGTTGGCATGAAAAACTTCCTGGTAATTGGCATGGTGCCATAAATGCAGTTCGGGCGAGTTAATAATATACTTAAGCTTGCCCATATTTACCTTGATATTGCCGTGTATAAACATGCCAAACATGGCATCTAACATGGCTTTTATCGGTATAACTATTGGGTCTGCACCTAACAAAATGATAGGTGCAAACTCAATAGTTTGGTTGATGATGATCTCCATGATGTGCGAACGTGAACCGGCCAAAAAGTCAACCTCCTTGCCTGAGTGGTGCGCCTCATGAATGCGCCAGAAAAATTTATTGGAATGCTGAAAGCGATGAAACAGGTAAATATAAAGGTCATGTGTAAACAGGAAGAATAATACCTGTAACATCACCGGCCAGCTGCTTACAAATTGAAAATGCGATAGATCAAAATGCGCTTTTAGGGGCGTAATGATATAATCGAAAATGATAATCTTTAAAAAGTAGCTTTGTATCAGCGTATACCATACCAAATCAATCCAAAATCCTTCCCTGAAAAATTTAAGGCCTTTTCTGTAAGGCGATATTCGTTCCCAGGCAATGATGAATCCTATCCAGCAAAAAAGGATAATGGATGTAATTATGGTAGTTAATTTTTCCGGAGACATTATATATTATTTAACGCTTGGTTTTTCTTTGTATTCTGTCGCTGATGTTTACCCTTAAACGTTTCATCGGCGCAAGTTCTGATTCATAAACGCGTTTTTCGCCGTCACCGGCTGCAGTTTCAACGTCCCTGATATCGCGTACCAAACGTTGTAAGCCCTGAGGCTCAACAGAAGCAGCGTGGTCAGATCCCCACATAGCACGATCAAGTGTAAAGTGGCGTTCAACAAAGGTTGCGCCCATTGCTACTGCACCTACTGTAGTTGCCAAACCTGTTTCGTGGCCCGAATAACCGATAGGGATGCCCGGATATTTGTTTTCCAGCGTTTGGATCATTTTAAGGTTAAGCTCCTGCGGAGGGCATGGATAAGCCGAAGTTGAATGAGCGATAAACAACGGATAGTTTTCATCAAAAGCATTGATATAGTCCATAGTTGTTTCGATCTCTTTCATTGTCGACATACCGGTTGAGAGCATTAACGGTTTGCCGGTTTCCAGGATGCGCTGGATCAAAGCGAAATCTGTTAACGATGCCGATGCTAATTTATAAAGGATGGTATCAAACTGCTCCATAAAATCAACAGACGGTGCGTCCCATGCAGATACAAACCAGTCGATACCCACTTTTTTGCAATATTGGTCGATGGTTGCATATTCGGCTATGCCAAATTCGGTTTTACGTTTGTAGTCGATATAAGTGATACGGCCCCATGGGGTATCACGCATGATTTCCCATTGATCGCGCGGCACACAAATTTCAGGTGTGCGTTTTTGAAATTTAACGGCGTCGGCTTTGGCAGCTACAGCTTCGTCAATTAACTTTTTGCAAATTTCGAGCGAGCCGTTGTGGTTAATGCCAATTTCGGCAATGATATAACTTGGCTGTCCTTTGCCAATTACCCGGCCATTTTGCAAAGTAATGCTGCCGTTCCTGGTACCTGCTAAATATTTGTCGCTTTTGGCTTCGATGATCAGCTCGGCAAACTCACGGAAACAACCATGACCACCGTTTAATGAACTTACAAAATCTACCTGTGCTTTAACATGCGGTAAGGCATCGGCAGGAGAGGCGGTAAGGCCGGCCAGCTTCATTATTTCCAGGTCGTTGTAATCGTCGCCTATAAAAGCAACTTCATTTGGTTGCACATTTAAGCGGATGCAGATTTCTTTGAAAACGGTGGCTTTGTCTTTTATACCTAAATGAAGTTCGGTGATATGTAATTTCTCAGCCCTTTTAATTAATGAAGGCGAGTTTTCGCCGGTAATGATACCTGTATTTACGTCAGCAAATTTGCGAAGGCGTTCAACCCCCATACCATCGCGCATGCTAAATTTTTTTAAAAGCTCGCCATCGTGATTGTAGTATACTCCGGCATCTGTTAAAACCCCATCATTGTCGGTTAGCAATAGTTTAATGCCAGCCGCTTTTTGTTTCAAAATCTCGTTCATAATAGTAAGTTTAAATTAAATAGCTGTCCATCCTCCGTCAACAACCAGGTTTGCGCCGGTCATATATGCCGATGCTTCGCTGGCCAGGAATATAAGTGCGCCCTGATAGTCTGACGCTTTGGCCATGCGGCCCAGTAAAGTTTTTGCCGAATAATTGCCGATAAAATCTTCCGTTTGGCCGGCCTCAACACCACCAGGCGAAAGGGTATTTACCCTCACGCCGGTATGCCCCCAATAGGCGGCCAAAAAACGGGTGAAATTGATAATAGCGCCCTTGGTTACCGGGTAAGCTGCCGACTTGTAAAAAGTTTGCTGGCCTCTTGAATCGCGGTAGATACTTTGATCGGGCCCAACCATACCATAGGTCGAAGCTATGTTGATTATACTGCCGCTACGGTGCAGGGCCATTTGTGTACCAAATACCTGCGAGCATAAAAATACACCGGTAATATTTACATTAAGCGATTGCTGGAAAGCCTCTAACGGATAGTTTTCAAACGCTGATAGCTCCTTGGCCATGGCCGGGTTCTCAAATTTATCGTTAATGGCGGCGTTGTTTACCAGTATATCAACAGCATCATATTTATCAAGCGTTGCGTTGAGTGCGTCAATCAATGAATCCTTGCTGGTAACATCTACGCCCAAACCTAAGTGGTTGTCGCCAAGCTGCGCCGCAAATGCTTTGGTTTCTTCGGCATTAATGTCAGCAACTATTACGTTTGCGCCAGCTGCTGCAAGAGCTTCGCAATGTTTACGGCCAATGAGGCCTAAAGCACCCGTTACTACGGCGGTTTTCCCTTTTAATGAAAACAGATCCATGATTTAGGCTATGCTTTTAGGTTTAATGTTGTAATTGCTTACCTTGCGGAAAACTGCCTCTAACACTTCGCCTTTTAGTTGATCTTTGATATTACCGCTTTCGATAGCCGCCTTTAACAACGGTAACACATCACGGTAAGCCGCAAGGATATAATCGATATCCTCGGTAGTGTGGCTATAGCACATGTTGTGGAAGCCGGCCCAAAGCACACCGCGTTTTATCATTTCCTGCTGCATAAAGGTTTTTACTTCCAGTCCGTTGCCGGCATCGGGAGTAAAAGTTACCATGCTGCGGCAGTTAAAGCCTACACAACGGGTGTATTTATCAATGCCTAACTCAATGGCAAGGCTGTTGTAACCATCTTTTAATAAAGCACCGTGCTCATCAAGGTATTGTGGTACCTTTTTATCACGGAGTTCATTGATGGTAGCAATACATGCTGCTAATGATAAAGCTTCGCCACCAAATGTGGTATAGCTAAATACTTCGGAGTTGAAAAGCTCCATCACATCAGCACGACCGGTTAATAAAGCAATAGGCATACCGTTGGCACATGCTTTTGAAAACACAGCCAGATCGGCTTTAACATTGAAATATTCCTGCGCGCCACCAACGGCTACACGGAATCCTGTCCACATTTCATCAAAAATGAGCAGGGTGCCGTTTGCTTTACAAACCTCGGCAAGTTCCTGCAGGTAGCCCGGTTTTGGTGCCTCAAAAATGAAAGGCTCCAGTATCAGCGCAGCAACAGTTTCATCTAAAGCGGCTTTTACTGATTCAATGTCATTATATTCAAAAGTGTAAGTTAAATCCTGGATAGCTTCAGGAACGCCTGAGTTACGGCTGGTTATGCCGATATACCAATCATGCCAGCCATGGTAGCCACAGCAAAATACTTTATCCCTGCCGGTAAATGCACGTGCTACGCGGATAGCAGCCGAACAAACATCTGCACCCGTTTTAGAGATCTTTACAGCTTCGGCATTAGGCACAACCTGCTGCACCAGCTCAGAAAGTTCAACCTCTAAAGGGTGCATCAATGAAAAGGTAATACCGTCGTTTAATTGCTGACGGATAGCCTCGTCAACAGCAGGGTAGGCGTAACCCAAAGAGATTGGGCCGATAGCCGAATTTAAGTCGATGTATTCGTTACCATCAACATCCCATACGTGCGATCCTTTACCTCTTACAAGGTATTTTGGCGCTACACCTTTGGTAAACTGCCCCGGGCCTTTAGCCAGGGTTTGGGTAACCGGTTTCTGAACTTTTAAAGCGCGTTCATATAATTTATCCGATTCGGTGATGTTCGGATAATCGTTGTTTAGCTCAATTTTATTAGCCATGATCAATATTTTTATTCTGAAAATTCAGGTGTTAAAATTTGTGGTTGGTTGTGTGTTGTTTGATACCCCAGTATTTTCTCGGCAATTTGTTTACCTGTAAAGCCTTCATGCTCCAATACCGAAGGAAGTAAAGTTGGCCTGAACCATTTTTCGTTCAATGCCATAGGCAGTACATTGGCGGTTGTGCGATGTTTTAATAAAACCTCGGCCACAATGGTGTAAAGACCACCGGTTAAAAAATGGTCTTCAAGCGTAACTACCAGTTTGCTTTGTGCCGATGCTTTTAATATAGCCTGCTCATCAACAGGTTTAAGGCTGCGCATGTTGATCAAACCAACAGAAAGGCCTTCGCTTTTCAGTATTTCAACTGCGATCAGTGCCTGCTCAAATAATAAGCCGTAGGTTAAAATGGTTACATCGCTGCCCTCAGCTATCACTTCGGCTTTGCCTATGGTAAAAGGCTCGTGCACATAGGCGGTTTTGCGGGTATTAATTCGGGTATAGGCAGGGTTTTTGCTTTCCCATATCTGTGGCAGCATTTTTACCAGGTCGTCTTCATCGGCAGGGGCAAAAACGGTTACGTTGGGGATACCACGCATGATAGAGATATCTTCAATAGCCTGGTGGGTAGGGCCGTTACCGTCTGATAAAAAACCAGGTATGAATGAGCTTAGTTTAACCGGCAAATTGGCGATTCCAACATCGGTGCGTACAAACTCAAAAGCCCGCATGGTTAAAAAAGCGGCAAGGGCATGTACAACAGGCGTGCGGCCACGTAAGGCTAAGCCGGCCGCCGCACCAATCATGGTTTGCTCGGTAATACCGGTATCAATAAAACGTTTGCCTAATATACCGGGCAGGTTACGTACCAGCGCGCGGTTTTCGGCGGTCATTACAATCACCTGCTCGTTGGCAAGGGCTGTTTGGGTTAAAAGTTCTTCGTAACTCATCTTATCGCACCACTAAAGTTTCTGATGTTAATGTTGTTTGATGTTCGCCGTGCAGCTCTAATAAAAGTTGCTGAATCTCGTCTGCATTGAAATTACAAAACCACCTGTCGGCGCGTTCCTGTATGCTTGGCAGGCCTTTGCCGCGTAGGGTATCGGCAATAATTACATTCAGTTTCCCGTCATGGAAAGGGAACGCGCCGAAAGCTTCGTCAAGCTCGGCAAAACTGTGTCCGTTTATTCTTTTAACGGCTGCGCCAAAGGCTTCAAACTTATCGGCAAGCGGCTCCAGCGGAATCAGGTCTTCCGTACGCATATTGGCCTGGAAGTGGTTGCGGTCAACCACGAATAGCAGGTTATCCAGTTTATAAGCGTTGGCTACCAGCATGGCTTCCCAGCAGGTGCCTTCGTTCAACTCGCCATCGCCCAAAATGCAAACAACTTTGTTTGTGCCGCCGCTGATTTTCAAATCCATAGCAACGCCAATAGCTACCGAAGGCAAATGACCTAAAGAACCTGAGTGAAATTCAATACCCGGGATTTTGGTGTTGGGGTGCCAGTAAATATGATCATTAAGTAGCAGGTGGTTTTTTAAACGTTCTTTTTCCAATAAACCCAGCTCGGCAAAGGTGCCGTACAGGGCGGGTACATCGTGGCCTTTTGACAGAAAAAGGTAATCGCGGTTTGGATCATCAAGATTATCCTTTTTAATGTTTAAAAAGCGGCTATATAAATAAACAATAAGGTCCACCGCCGATAGCGATGCACCTGTAAAACACCCGCCATCGGTAGACATGCGGATGATGTGCTCCCGTACCTTCAGAGCGGTGCCTGTTAATTCCTGGTAATTGTTGTTCTCCACTGTTATCATTCGCTTGTTATAATTCCTGTAAGTTTTTTGTGGGTGCCTGTTTGGTTTGGGCAGATGTAATGGTTTTTAGCTCATCTACATGGTGCCTGTACCAGTTTACCCCGGCATATTGTGCATTGATATTATAGATCTCGGGTTTTTGAGTTAGCAGGTTAAGGATATCATCGCACGAGAAATTATTGTTATCTGCATATAATTCGCGGAATACCCGTTCTATAAAATAATAGTCTTCTGCATAGTCAATCGTAAACCGGTGCGACATGGAATAATCCAAATCGGCAGGCCAGGTTACGTTACCAAGCCTGAATAATTGAGGATTTTCCCATATATAAGGAGTGGTATGCTCCAGTTCCAGCTCCCGGCTTGCTTGTTCCCAAGCTTTGGTGAGGCAATCCATGGTCATGATCTCCACATCGTTGCCATCGGGATATGTAGCCGGGTGCAGATTGCTTACAAAATCAAAGCTGTTTTGGTTGGCAAAAAAGTAATCCAGTACATGGTCCACAATACGCGGATCAATGAGCGGGCAATCAGAGGGGATCTTTAATACAATATCTGCATTACGCAATTTCGCTGCCTGGTAATGCCTGTCGAGCAGGTTATTCAGACTGCCGCGATAATAAGGGACACTTATGTTGATAGCTTCATTGATGATGATATCATCAGCCGGCGTTTCGGATGTGGCGATGATCACTTCAGCCTCGTGACTGATCATTTTAAGCCGCTCAATCATCCTTGCCAGCAGGCTTTTACCCAATATAGGCAGCATTACCTTACCCGGTAAACGGCTCGAAGCCATGCGGGCCTGTACTACAATTAATATTTTCTGTTTCACGGTAAATGATTACCAGTTAGCTATTAGTTCTTCGGTTAATTGCGTCTCTGGCTTATTAACCTGGTATTTATCCATAGCCGCGTGCGGGTCAAAGCTTTTTTATCGCCATCGTGGTTTAAAAAACCGCGGCAAATGGCAGCGATATTTCTTGCCGATACGCCATCATTTTGTATCGGTGCAAGCCTTTTAAGCTCATTAACATCAAAAAGCGAATGAACTTTTTTACCTAAGGCAATACCAGTATAAACTACGGTTGAGTATTGGGTTATAAGCTCACAACAATTAGCTATCATGTGGTTAGTATTGCCTTTGCTGTATACCAATGTACCGGCCGGCGTATTGGCGTAGATTTCTTTTTCCGCACGCTCGACATTCTCATTCGGATGAAGCTTAAAAAGTAATGGGCGGCCGTCTGCAATTTTTACCGCTTTTTTAATAAAGGCAATCCTGTTTTCAATACGAAAGGTTTCGCGCATATCTGTGGTGGCCACCATTACATAGTTATGGTGCGGAAAATCATTATTAACGTGCTGAACCAGGTTATCATAGTTTGGCATGCCTGTTACCACAATTTTGCGTTCGCTGGTACCTTTACCTGTAAAGTACTGTTTGTAACCTTCTGATGCGGCACAATAGACATCACATATGTTTGACGAACCGTTTAACGAGGTGTTGCCGCAAAGCGTGGGGGGTAGCTTTAGGGCTTTAACAACACTGCTCCACGGAGTGTAACGATCAATCATACCTTCCTGCACCCAAATGGTTTTAATATTACGCATGCGCGGGGGCACAATCAAATCGGTACAGAATACAACAAGGTCATATTTGTTTTTTTGTGCCCTGAAATCAATTTGTAAAGCATGTTTTTGAAGGTACTCTTCAGAAATAAGCCTGAATTTGGTAGAGAGTACAGTGCCACTAAGCAGGGCGGTCTTATTAATAATAGTATTTAAGGTAGTATTATCAGTAAACAACTGGCTAAACCAGCAGTCAAACTCAGGCAGCTCATTAGCTATCTGGTGCATTTGAGTGGTTTGGTTAATTGAACCGGTAATGAATAATATTTTCTTCATCCTTTTATTTCAATTAGCTTTAATTCCCGAAATTTTAATTGTGAAAGGCATTAAGGTATAGACCGATTTTGTATAGATTCTGTAGTTAGCCGTTGTGAAAAGAAATTGGCCGGATAACATAGTAATATTGTTAGGTTGAGTAGTTGTCATATCAAATTTCAAAATGTTGCATGGCTAATTCTTTACAAAATCCTGATTCAGAATTTAAATAAGAAGCTGCCATATCCGGCTAAAACTTATGATTTGATAAATGTAGGAGGGTAGTTTTTAAATAATGAAAACCCAAAGTTATCAAATCGTTAAGCCGTATTTCTCAGTAAATTATTTATTAACAAACGCGCCGCTCTGTTAATTGCTTTAAACAGAGTGTTATAGTGCAGGAGATAGAACTAAAAAACGTAAAATGCAGTAAGGTTAATTGAATTACAAGTTACAATCAATTTACACTATTGCAAAATTTTTCTTACAAACAGTAAATAGATATTATAATTCCTAATTTAACTGGTTTTTTTAGGGGAATGTAATAATAAAAGCATTGCCAGAGGCTCAGCCCGTTTTTAGGTGCATTAAATATTGCAGAACTTTTGTGATTGGTGATCATATGAAAGTTTAGCCTATATAATTAGGTGTGGCTAAACCATTACCTTAAATATGATTAAGATGGCGGTAAGAAATAATACGATCATCCCAGCCAGGAAAAGGTAATCGGCCACGGCTTCCGAACGTCCACCGGGTTTTATATTTCCCCGGATAGACAGAAAAGACAGTATACAGCTTAGCATAAAGAAAACAAGTGCTATGGTTACTGTTCTCGTCAATATAGGTCCGGTCGGACATTTTCAGGAATTTTAATGAGGTAAGCACCACAAAGCACAAGCCCAGTAAATTTGATGCTGCGTTAAGGATGTGTGGCGATTTATCGTTGCGGGTCATACAATCATAAAACTAATAAAATTTAATATGTAGAGACTGTTTGCTTTCAAAATCTTTGTCGGTCAATATCAGAACGGTAATAACATAACCGCCTGCCTGAGGTGTAAAATGATTACAGATTGATTATTTTTATACCTGTGCAAGAGTTTAAAAAACTATTAAGATAACAGCCATATTGTTGTGTTATTCAGAATTACCTTTTAAAATAACGATATATCGCCACTTGTTTTTGTGTTGATTTTTATTAAGTGTCTGTATTTTAGATACTTGTGTGTTTGGTATGTCTCTTGTTAACAGTTAGTTTATTGTATTTTAAGTCCTGCATCTTAAACACATCACCTCATGACAAAAAGGATACTTACTATTTTATTTCTTACGGGCTCGGCATTGTATGCTAATGCCCAGGCTATTGCGCCATCGGCCTGGCAAAAATTTCCGGATAGCACTGTTGTAAGTGTTCACGCCTCATATGATGATGTAAGCGGGATTCACCGTTGGCTGTTCGGCGAAAACTATCGTAAGGACTGGGCCATGAAAGTGAAGCTTCCCGTTATAAAACTATCGCAAATAAATGGCGGGCTATCACCTATTAAACAGGGTGGTGGTATGGAATCAAAGTCATTACGTTTGGAAGATAAAACCGGCCGCGAGTGGGTATTGCGCAGTGTTGAAAAAACACCGGATAAACTGTTGCCCGAAAATTTGCAGGGTACCTTTGCTGTTGATTGGGTCGGCGACGAGTTTAGTGGCCAGCACCCATATTCGGCCTTGATTGTGCCGCCTCTTGCTGAAGCGGCGCGTGTGCCGCATGCTAACCCGGTTATAGGTGTTGTGGCCGAAGATCCCGCACTTGGACAATATAGTAAGTTATTTGTTGGTACCGTATGTTTGATAGAGGAAAGGGAGCCAGTTGGTTCATCAGATAATACCCTTAAAATGGAAGGGCAACTGCTTAAAAGCTATGATAACAGGTTGGATGGAGAAGGCTTTTTGCGTGCCCGTATGCTTGATCTTTTAATGGGCGATTGGGACAGGCACGAAGATCAATGGCGCTGGGCTGATACTAAAAATGGTAAAGGTAAAACCTATGTTGCTGTACCACGTGACCGTGACCAGGTATTTCATGTTACACAGGGTGTGTTTCCGAGTATTGCTGCGCTACCCTGGATAGATCCCTTACTTGAAGATTTTACAGGGGATATTCCGCATGTGAAATATTCTCTTTTTAAAACAAGGTTCATGAAGCAGTATCCGGATGCACAAATAAGCTACGAAAGATGGATGCAGATTGCCAATGAATTTGTTAAAGCCGAAACTGATGCGGTGCTTGAAGAAAGTTTAAGACGCCTGCCTGCAGAAAGCTATAAATTGAGGCATAAAGAGTTGCTTGCCATATTAAAACAACGCCGGGATAATATACCGGCAGCTATGAGTGAGTATTATAAATTCACTAATAGGATAGTGGATATCCGCGCTACTGATAAAAGCGAACTGATCACCGTTGCCGATGCTCCCGACAAAGCTTTGCGTATAACAATTAATAAGCTGAATAAAGATGGTGAAACCAAAGATCAGTTTATGGATATGATGTACAAACCGGAGATTACTAAAGAAATAAGATTGTATGTTTCTGCCGGAGATGACCGCATAGTTATTAATAATGCCAATTCGCCCATTAAGTTAAGATTGATTGATAGTGTGGGTAGTAAAACTGTTGAGGTTAAGCAATCTGCACAAGCGATAAAGTTTTATGGTCGGCGAGATAGCACCAATTTTACCGGCAACGTCGGCCAATTAAATAAGCATCTTTCAAATGATACCTCAAATACTCAGTTTTTACCCACCAATTTATACAATGTGTGGATGCCGCTTGCCACTGCAGCATTAAATAAGGATGATGGCTTTTTACTTGGCCTGGGTTTTCAATATACCGGTCATGATGGTTTCAGGAAATTGCCTTATTCAACATTACAGCAGGTAATGATCACCCATTCGTTTGCTACGGATGCTTTCAGGATCAAATACCGGGGGGAATGGATAGATGCCATTGGTAAAGCCGATTTCACGATCCAGGCCAACATCCAGTCGCCTGATAATACGGTGAACTTTTTTGGCCTGGGTAATGAAAGCCCGTTAAATAAATTTCCTGGTTATCGTACTTACTACCGTACACGGTATGATATTTATCAGTTTGATCCGGCTTTACGCTGGCATACGGGCAAGAACAGCGATATCAGTGTTGGTCCTTCGTTTCAGTTTTATCATCTTGATCTTTCACAAAATACCGGGCGGTTCATTAACCAAACATCGCTTATCAATTCTTACGATAGCTTAACGGTTGGAAAAGATAAAGCACATCTTGGCGCGCTGATAAATTATACCACAAACCAACGTGATAATAATATCCTGCCTACCAAGGGCTACTATTTTACTGTAACGGTACAAGGTTATGAAGGACTTAACAGTTATTCCAAATCTTTTGTACAGATCAAGCCAGAGTTTACTTTCTATCAAAAACTAACCCCTGGCGGTGCTATTGTATTATCTGATCGTGTTGGTGGCGGTGTAAGTTTTGGAAAGCCGGCCTTTTATCAATCAATGTTTTTGGGCGGGCAAGGCAACCTGTTGGGGTATCTGCAAAACCGGTTTGCAGGCAAGCATATGGTGTTCAATAATTTACAGGCAAGGGTTAAACTTGCTGATATAGCCAGTTATATTTTACCGGGCCAGTTGGGATTGGTAGGCTTTTATGATACGGGTCGTGTTTGGATACAAAATGAGCATTCGGATAAGTGGCATACCGGTACCGGCGGCGGGTTATATTTTGCACCGGCAAGTTTAACAGTATTGCAATTGCTGGCCGGTCATTCAAGCGAAGGATGGTATCCTTACATATCGCTCAACTTCAGGTTGTAATGAATCTTTGTGGAAGTTGGCAGAGGT
Organism: Mucilaginibacter sp. P19; assembly: GCF_050632265.1. NCBI lineage: Bacteria > Pseudomonadati > Bacteroidota > Sphingobacteriia > Sphingobacteriales > Sphingobacteriaceae > Mucilaginibacter > Mucilaginibacter sp. P19. Next base: position 3,958,443 of record NZ_CP192586.1, on the reverse strand, counting down.
AAAAAAACAAAAAAATTGCAACGTTTTTTTTGAAAAAGCGTCATATTCTTAAACACGCGATCATGAAAAAACTAATCTTCTCACTTATGGCTTCGTTACTAACGGTTTCGATAGCTTTTAATGCTTCCGCGCAAACTGTAACCCGCAATGTATCCGGTTATAACGGTATTGCCTGTGGTGGCCCGTTTAACGTATTTATTAAAATTGATGGAACCGAAAGCCTGAAACTTGATGTTGACGCCAATGTAGTTGATGATATTAAAACTGAAGTAGAAAACGGCATATTAAACGTTGAATTTAAAGATCACTGGAAAAATCATCGCAATATGCAGCGAGCCAATATCTACATCACCGCCAAAAGCCTTGGATACCTTGCTAACAGCGGTTCAGGAAATGCAACTGTTGATGGTACGATGACTGCCGAAAATGCCAAAATTGCGTTAAGCGGTTCGGGAAATATAAAAACTGCTGTTAAATCAGGTACTTTGGACCTGAAAATCAGCGGATCGGGTTCAATTGATGTTAAAGGTAGTACCGGTATGGCCGACTGTCGTATTTCAGGCTCGGGAGAGATTAACGGTAAATCATTGAGGACGGAAACTGTTGAAGCTTCAATTGCAGGTTCAGGAAATATCAATTTGATTGCCAGTAAAACAGTTTCTGCGCGTATTTCTGGTTCAGGAAGTGTTGTATATTCCGGTACCGCAACAATTGGTACAACCCGTTACGCGGGATCAGGCAGGGTTAGCAAAGCTGATTAAAACCTGGTTAACTTACTATATAGAAAGACTGCTTCTTCAGAGCGGTCTTTTTTTGTCATTGGTGTATCGAATTAAAAGTATTTATCGTATTGATAGGTAAAACCTTCACTTTATGATTAAGCCTGTATTGATATTTAAGAATTTAACTGTTTGCCTGTTGCTATCGGTTTTGTTTTCTCTTGGCGCCTGTAAAAAAGACAAGGCGCAGCAACCCGTCCAAAAAATACATCCCTTTTTGGCCAGTGGTATATTCCGGTTAAAGAAGGGGAACAAGCGCGTTATTTAGTATTCTCGTCGGATAGTACTTTTATTTTGGCCGATGTAACTTATAAAAATGGTAATTCAACAACGGTTCAGTACACCGGGAAATTTCATACTAAAGGGGATGGATTAAACATTGTTATCGCAAAAAAAATGGTAAGTGAAGGTAGTAATGTTATCAGTACCGATCCTTCTAATGCTCAATTTTATACCAATTCGGCATTTGTTGTAGACAATTATAAATTGACCATAAACTATAAAGACAATACCGGGGCTGCTATGAAAAGTATTTTTTCAATGGTACTTCAGGATAAAGTTATTTGATTTAGTTTTGTTTTTTAGGCACCCCGGTCGGGGTGTTTATTTGTTTTATACTTTATCAATTTCGCCTGACACCCGGTACGCCGAGCGGATACATGACTCCATAGATAAGTACCGGCAAATATCAATTCACATGGCCGGGGTAAACCCTTTGCCTTGGCCCTTTAGTTTAATCGCCTGGTATATCATAATTACAATAAATAATACCAGCATGATCAAAAGCCCCATTTTTACTACAGGAGAGTCAGGCCCTTCAGCCAGTGGTTGTTCAACTGGGAGCCTGGTGAGCGTTTCAACTACGGCAGGTACTAATGAGAAAAATAAGGTGGCTGTCATGCCTATAGTTTGTACACAATCGGCCTTGCTGCCAAAAATGCGTAGGTAGGGCGCATAGTAAACAACAGGCAGTAATATTAAAATAAGAAACGAGAGGTTGTGGGCACTGCTCAGGTGACCGGTTTTCATAACCAAAAATGAGGATAAACAGGCCAGCACGGTAAAAACACCGTAAAGCCTGCCGTTTTTTGTTTTAGGGGCGATTTTCCCGTCCTGAAACAATGCAATAAAACCAATGGCAACTCCCACAAGACTTATGGCTGTATGAATAACTCCTAATGTTGATAAATGATTTGGCATAACAGTGATTTTTAAGGTTAATAATATTTTTAAAAGTGATTTGCTTAAGAATAAACAGGATTTATCAATACTTATGCCTTTTTGTTATATTATTGATAATAAGTTGTTTGTAATCTGTTTGACTTTGAAATGACGAAATCTCGTCACGATTTGCCATTACTAACGGAATACAGCAATTGTGAGTTATAAAACAGTAAAACAAACTTATCTGCGGCGTTAAGGTTAGTTAAAATAGTTGCATGCTAAATCTGAAACAAATGTTGAGCATTTATTATAAGATCTGGGTTGATGCCGTTACGCAGGAAAGGACGAAGAAAGGAGAAAATGTCAAGTATTGGAAGGCATTTACAATTATCCCCTTGTGTTTGATTCAGGGGGTTAACCTGCTAACATTATTGTTTGTCCTTCGTTTTTTAAACGGTTATGATCTGATTTTTGATGGCAAAAAGTACCATGCCTGTTCTTGATTTAAGCCCAAACTTTTGAAATAACGATTCGCGATAATTATCAATAGTATGCGGGCTCAGGTTCATTCTCGTCGGCAATTTGCCTGTAGGTAAGTTCAGAACAGCTTAGTTTCAGAAATGTAAGTTCATTGGAGGTAAGCTCTTTGGATTTATCGACGGGTGTGTTTTTATTTTGCATGGTATAAAGCAATTTGCCGCTTACCAGTTCATTTAGATAAAAGCCGTGCTTTTGGATAGTTTGCATCGCATAAACTACGTCTCTTATCTTCGATTCCTTAAGCATATAGCCAACAGCTCCGTTCTTAAGCATGTTTATAATAGGTTTATCATCGTCAGACATGCTTAACGCCAGCACTTTTACTGTAGGGTGATTTTCACGTAACCAGGCGGTAGCCGCGTAACCATCCATTACCGGCATAGTTATATCCATCAATATAATATCAGGTAAGGAGGTTTTTTTAGCTTGCTGATCATATCCTCTCCATTTTCGGCGTCGAAAAGGATATTGATCTCTTTAAAATCGCCCAGTAAGCTGATCATTCCCTGTCTAAATAAGGTATGATTATCAATTATGGCAATTTGTACAGGCCCGGTAAATGTTGAAGTGTGCATTAATATTAGGTGTATATGTTAACTGATGTTAATCATATTGCCAAAGTAAAAAAATAATGAACTTATATTTCATTTTACCATGCCGTTTAAAGCAAAAAAGGGTGGTTTCACCCTTTTTAGTTCTTAATTGTCAAGCGAGATTTGGGTTGTTGAAAGAAATATGCCCGACTTTTAATTTGCACTGCTGATAAAATAAATATTCAAGTGCTTCGAAGAGGCGTTGGCATATTGAAATTACAGTTCAAAACTATATTAACTGAATTTAAGGAAGCCCTAAACCTTTTTTCTCAATTATTTAATATGGATATTTAGCCCATTATAAGAGCCATCGGCTTTGGTAATGGGCTATTTCTTTTACAGCCGCCTGTCTTCTTCTTTGATGGGCAGGTCATTGATGCTGGCATAGCGCTTTTGCATCAGGCCGTTTTTGTCAAACTCCCAGTTCTCGTTTCCATAAGCACGAAACCATTGGCCTTCAGCATTATGATATTCGTACTCAAAACGTACTGCAATACGGTTATCTGTAAAGGCCCACAGTTCTTTTTTTAATTTATAATCGAATTCTTTTTCCCATTTGCGGGTTAAAAATTCCACTACCTGTTGGCGCCCGTTTACAAATTCCGAGCGGTTGCGCCATTCGGTGTCAATGGTATATGCTAAAGAAACCCTTGCCGGGTCTTGGCTGTTCCAGGCGTCTTCGGCTAATTGCACTTTTTGGGTGGCTGTTTCAAAGTTAAATGGCGGTAATGGCAGCTTTTGTTCCATGATGGTAATAATCTGATTTGATATATCAAAGTTAAGACGATGCGGGGTTATTTAATGGTACTATTCAACGTTCCTTTGGTATTATGTTTTCTTTTTTAAATTTAAATAGCCCCTCTTAACCAATTTATTACCTGTTAATCATGAAAGCCAAAAGTACCAAACCAGTTGTCCTTGCCGACTCGGCAGGGGTAGACAGTTACATGCAAAAGCTTGATCATCCATTGAAGGAGGTGTTAGGAGCGCTGAGAAAAATTATCCTGGCTATTGACGATGAAATTGGCGAGCATATCAAATGGAATGCACCGAGCTTTTTATATATCGGGGAAATGAAACCCTTTGATCCTAAAGAGTATAAAAGATATATTATCGTTTCGAACGTGTACCAAAAAGATTGTATCAGACTGGTATTCCCCTCAGGGGCAAAGATCAATGATACATCCGGTTTGCTTTCCGGCGATTATGCCGACGGCCGCCGGTTGGCTTTTTTCACAATATGGAAGAAGTTAAGGCAAAAGAAGAAGCTTTGCGAAACGTTGTAAAAACCTGGTTGACTTTGCTGGATAAATAAAAGGAGAGAGCTATGATCAAATTTATTCAGCACATAAAAGAACTTAACGTTGGAGCTGTTAAAGTGATGATCGAAAAAGATCACGGCTGGCTTACCTGGGCTGAAGATAGCGGTAAAAACGCACTTCATTACCTGTGTGGTATTGAAATCGCAAAACGTCCTGCAAAAGCCGAAGAAAGTTTGATCATGCTTAAGCTATTGCTGTCAAAAGGCATGGATATCAATTCAAACCACCGGATAAAAGAGGAATGCAGCTTTTTTCCGGCCAGCCCGCTTTGGTATGCTTATACCCGCGGAAGAAATAAGCTGTTATATGAATATTTGCTGGCTAATGGCGCCAATCCCGAGCATTGCATGTATGCCATAGCCTGGTATAATGATGTGGAAGCCGCCGGTCTGTTTAAAAGCTATGGTGCACAAACAGACCCGGGTGCTGGAGATGACAGCCCGTTTATGGCCGCATTCAACTGGAAACGCTTTGAAGTGGCCGAATGGTTTTTAAGCAATGGTGCCGATGTGAATTTTTCCGATAAATACGGGAATACTGCACTTTTTTATGCGGTGAAACGAAAGTACAAACTGGATCAGATCAGGTTGTTGCTGAAATATGGCTCCGACTATAATATAGAGAATAAACAGGGGATATCAGCTAAGAAATTGGCAGAAAAAATAATCAGACCGGGGTTTTGAAGTTGTTTACGTCTTGAGTTGAATAATTATTCTTATAATGAATGTCTAAAAAGTAGTGTTGACCCGGGGCTTTTTTTAATTGCAATAATCGGGTAAGAAATGATTATAGGCATGTTTTTAAGCATGTGGCTCATAACAATATTTGAATCTCAGTACTCCATAGCTGTGTCCTGTTTTTAGCGCCCATTATAAATTGCTGTTGATTCTGTAGGTGGCTCCTAATCTACGTGTAAACATCGCCATTTTAGTATTCGCAATCTGCCCATTTTATTTAATTTTGCCGAATGGATTTTATCATAGAAGCGGCCGTAAAAGCAGTCAAACAACTATACCAAACTGACATTGAACTGGCTGCCGTTAGCATACAGGAAACCCGTAAGGAGTTTGAAGGACAAGTAACCATTGTAACCTTTCCGTTTACCAAATTTTCGCGCAAAGGCCCTGAACAAACCGGTACCGAAATAGGGGAGTATCTTAAACACGAATTGAAGGAAGTTGACTCCTTTAATGTGATTAAAGGCTTCCTTAATCTTTCTATAACCGACGAATACTGGATCGGTCGTTTATATAACAACATTACTGCCGATGATTTTGCGGTAGCAAAGCCCAACGGACAAAAGGTAATGGTAGAGTATTCATCTCCAAATACCAACAAACCACTGCACCTTGGTCATATCCGCAACAACCTGTTGGGTTATTCAGTTGCTGAGATACTGGCTGCTGATGGTTACGAGGTGATCAAAACCAATCTGGTTAACGACCGCGGAATCCATATCTGTAAATCTATGCTGGCCTGGCAAAAGTTCGGCAATGATGAAACACCTGAATCATCAGGCATGAAGGGCGATCACCTGGTAGGTAAATATTATGTGCTGTTTGATAAAGAACTGAGGGAACAGCTTAAACCTGTTTTGAGTCAAGTTTACGAGAAGCATGACCTTTCGGCCTTTAAAGAAAATCAGAAGACCAAAATAGAGGACTCGTTAGCTACCATAGCAAAGGTTAAAGAAAAACGTGCTCAAACCGACGAGGTAAATCAGAAGCTTATTGGCGAACTGGACGATAAAATTGCCGGCGAAGAAGACAAGATCAAAGAGATAGCCAAAAATGCTACTCCTATCATGATCGAAACCCAGCAGATGCTGCAAAAATGGGAAGCAGGTGATGAAGAGGTAATGAACTTGTGGAGAACCATGAACGGTTGGGTGTACGCTGGCTTTGCCGAAACCTACAAGCAACTGGGTGTTGATTTTGATAAATACTACTACGAGTCTAACACTTACCTGTTAGGTAAGGATATTATTGAAGAAGGTCTTGCAAAAGGCGTATTCTTTAAAAAAGCAGATAACTCGGTTTGGATAGACCTTACCTCAGAAGGCCTTGACGAAAAACTGGTGCTTCGTGGAGATGGTACATCGGTTTACATTACCCAGGATATGGGTACCGCACAGTTAAAGTATAATGATTACCAGATGGATAAGTCTATCTATGTGGTAGGCAACGAGCAGGATTATCACTTCAAGGTGCTGTTCCTGATATTGCAGAAGTTGGGAAAAACAGGTGCAGATGGATTGTTTCATCTATCATATGGTATGGTTGATCTTCCATCTGGCAAAATGAAATCGCGTGAAGGCACAGTGGTTGATGCTGATGACTTGATGGCCGAGATGGAAGCAACCGCTAAAGAGCAAACCGAAGCCATGGGCAAGGTTGATGCGTTTAACGAAGAAGATAAGATTGCATTATATCATACCATTGGTATGGGCGCACTTAAATACTTCCTGTTAAAAGTCGATCCAAAAAAACGTTTGCTGTTTGATCCTAACGAATCGGTAGATTTTCAGGGACATACCGGACCGTTTATTCAATATACCCACGCCCGTATTAAATCGGTATTAAGCAGGGCCGATTATAATGCTGAGCTTAAACCCATAGTAACTGAGCTGGCAGGTGTTGAACGCGACTTAATTGTATTGCTTGATAAATACCCCGAAACGGTTAAGGAAGCTGCAAAAGGTTATAGCCCGGCAGTAATAGCCAACTATATATATGAACTTGCTAAAACATATAACAAGTTCTATCATGAAAAGTCGATCTTACAGGCCGAAGATGAGGATTCAAAACAATTCCGTTTGGCTCTATCTGCATCATCAGCCAAGGTGATCAGCAAAGGTATGAAGCTTTTGGGGATTGAAGTGCCTGAGAGGATGTAATTGCCCCTAACTCCCTAAAGGGGGAACGAGCGCGGTTAAAAGAAAAGCCTTTAGCAGATAAAATTGCTAAAGGCTTTTCTGTTTTAAAACTCTCCTTTTAGGGGGCCGGGGGCGGAGATTATCTCCAATATCCCCTTACCCAAACATATCCCCGATTGGTTGGTTGCCAATGTCCCTGAACATATACCCGGTTATATCTTGGCCTTGCATAAAAGCCCTGGCGGTAAACGTAATGGTTACCGCGCCAAACCCATTCGCCGGGTACCCAGACAGCATTAGGGTAGGGTGCTACCGGACGAGACATACACCGGTTCAACCGGCTGCTCTGTTACGTAGGCCTGACTTGAGCATGATGCAAATAATGAGCCTGTTAAGGCAAGTACTATTCCTAATTTAGCAATGGTTTTCATTTTTAGATGTTTTTAGTTGTTCAGTATAATAACTATTGACAACATCCAACATCGAAAGTTTAACGGCGCTTAGGCCATGAATTTATCGGCTACAACCAAATCTTTGCTGCCTGCGGTGTATTTATAAAATCCACTGCCTGTTTTAGCTCCCAAGTGCCCTGCGGTTACCATATTTACCAGTAGTGGGCATGGAGCATATTTGGGATTGCCAAAACCATCATGCAATACCTTCAAAATAGCAAGGCAAACATCCAGCCCGATGAAATCGGCTAATTGCAGTGGTCCCATTGGGTGTGCCATGCCGAGTTTCATCACTGTATCAATTTCCTGTACGCCGGCAACGCCTTCGTATAAGGTATAAACAGACTCATTTATCATCGGCATTAAAATGCGGTTGGCTACAAAGCCTGGATAGTCATTAACCTCAACCGGATCTTTGCCCAAAGTGCGCGAAAGTTCCATAATGGTTTCGGTAACGGCATCAGTAGTGGCATATCCCCGTATTACCTCAACGAGCTTCATAACCGGCACCGGGTTCATGAAATGCATGCCAATTACGTTGCCTGGATGCCTGGTAACCGAAGCAATTTTAGTAATAGAGATAGATGAGGTATTGGATGCCAGTATTACGTTTTCATTGCAAATTTCGCTGAGCTGTTTAAACAGTTTTAGTTTTATTTCCTGGTTTTCGGTAGCAGCTTCAATTACAAGGCCGGCATTTTGAGTGCCTTCGGCCAAATCTGTAAAAACACGGATACGGTTCATCGTTTCTGTTTTCGCCCCTTCGGTGATGGTGCCTTTTTTTACTTGCCTGTCGAGATTGTTGCTGATGGTTTGTAAAGCCTTGCTCAGGGCATCGTCGCTGATATCCACCAATGATACTTCAAAGCCATATTGCGCGAAGGTGTGGGCAATGCCGTTGCCCATAGTGCCGGAGCCAATTACAGTAATGTTTTTCATAGTATTTGTTTACGAAACCGGCAAAACATCGGTTTATATAATCTGCCGGTATTACAAGGTAATAAACTTACCGGCCTCTTTAACAGTTTTTTTGTTGATAGTTTTAAACTCAGGGATCTGTCCCAGATCGGCAACTTCTGAATAATCGAGGATATAGCTTTTTGAATAGATATCCTTATCACCGTTAAAAATTACCCCCATAACAGGAATGCCATATTTTTTTAATGCATGTAAGGAAAGCAGGGTATGATTAATACTGCCTAAATAGTGTTTACTTACCAGTATTACCTTTGCATTAAGCTGTTTAATAAGGTCGATAATAAGAAAGTTATCATTCAACGGTACCATAAGGCCACCGGCGCCCTCAATAATTAGCTGGTTATCAGTTTTAGGCAGAACGATGTTTTCCAGGTCGATAGTCACTTTATCAAGGGCGGCAGATTTATGAGGGGAGAATGGCTGAGTTAAAGCATAGGCCTCCGGGAAAAACTGGGTAACCGGATTTGAGATAAGGTTTTTAACTTTCAGTGTATCGCTGTTATCAAGGTCGCCCGATTGTATGGGCTTCCAATAGTCTGCGTTTAGTTTTTCAGTTAAAATAGCCGAAACCAGGGTTTTACCTATTCCGGTATCAATACCGGTAATAAATATCGGTTGCGTATCAAGCATGTAGTAATATAAATTTGTTAAGAGTTACAGCCAGCAAAGTTACTTCATTTTCCGTATTAAAGCTGTGCAGGCAAATCCTGATCCGCTCGGTGCCCTGTGCAACCGTAGGGCTTAAGATGGGCCGCACATCAAAGTTGTTCATTTGCAGTTGTTTAGCCGCTTCCCTTGCCATTTCATTGCTTTTGAGTACGATACATTGAATAGCGCTATCACTATTTAGTAAAGTGAAATTTTTGCCCGTGTTTACTTGCTGTTTAAACAGGTCAATATTCTTTTTCAGGCTGATGGTAGCTTCGCGGGAATCTTCTAATAGCTGATAGGCCATTTTTATAGCTGCCAGCTGGTGGAAAGGTGCTGCAGTAGTATAAATAAAGGAACGAGCAAAATTGATTAGATATTTTCGTAAGGTATTACTACCGAGCACTACAGCCCCGTGACTGCCCAGTGCCTTGCCAAATGTTATTATACGGGCAAAAATCCTTTGTTGTAAACCAAGTTCGCAAACCAACCCTTTGGGATAAAGACCTACAGCATGTGCCTCATCAACTATGAGGGCGGCATTATATTTTTCAGTGAGGCTGAGGATTTCAACAAGGGGAGGAGTATCTCCGTCCATAGAATACACGCTTTCAATAACCACATAGCAATTGCCCTTGGCCAATTTTAATTTAGCTTCTAAACTCTCCAGGTCATTATGCCGGAAGCTATAGCGATTGGCATAGCTTAATCTTGCGCCATCGATGATTGACGCATGCACTAACTCATCTAAAATTATGGTATCGACACGCTGGGCAAGCGATGACAGTAGTCCCAGGTTAGCATCATAGCCCGAATTAAAAAGCAGGCCCGCTTCACTTTGGTGATAGTCAGCTATTTGATTTTCCAGGTCTTCGGCATATCGGATGTTGCCCGATAGCAGTCTTGACCCGGCTGCACCGTTTAAGCTAAGCGGATTGGTGTTTACTTCCTGAGCGATGCTTTGCTTTAAAACTAACGAACGGGCAAAACCGAGATAATCGTTTGAACAAAAGTCAGCCCTACTGTTTTCGGGTTTCAGTTCACGGTAGTTGCCAGCTTGTTGTCGCTCCTGCAGTTTGCGTTTTAAAAAATCTTCGGCTGGGTTCAATGTGCTTCGTTTTGTGCAAAAATAAAAAAAGCGACCATTGGTCGCTTTTTTCTATGTGATAATGTTTACTGGCCACCGCCGCCCTGGCGCATACGGTCCATTCTTTCTTTCATTGCCTTATCGTAAGCCGCAGCTTGTTCGGCTGTTAAAATAGCTTTGATTTTGGTGTTGGTTGCTTCCATCATTGGGCGCATCGCAGAGCGCATCGCATCCCTGTCGCCATTGGCCGCAGTACGTACGCTATCCATTTTAGTTGCCTGCTCTTTGTAAACCGCAGTGATCTTGGTTGTTTGATCATCCGTTAATTTAAGCTGGGTTTGCAATTCTTTTGCTCTTTCTTCCGGGCTTCTTCTCATGCCACCCTGTGCGTAGCTGGCTGCTGAAATTCCTAAAAGGAAGCAGCACATTAACAATAATTTTTTCATAGCTTTTTAATTTAATTTACGTTTTATCAGTATGATAAAGATAGATCGTAATGGTTTAAAAAAGCCGATGTAACTTAATTGTTGCCTTGCTGTAAGTTAGATATAGATCGTTGCATCTGGGCCATCATTGCTGTAAGGCTTTCCATGGTAGGCTCCGGTGACGGTGATGGCAATTGGGTGGAGATATAACCTTTTGCTTTCCACAGTTCCAGTACATCCTCGCCCGATATTTCATAAGGTTCGTAAACGGGGTTATCAGAAATAAGCTTTAGCTTTTTGTTCTCTTTAAATTTATTGCCAATGCGTTTGTAAACCACGCCGTCATTTTTAGATATTACTACATAGGTTTCGCCGCTTTTTACATCGCCCCAGTTTTCTACGTATTCACCTATTATAATAGTGCCCGATACAAGCGGAAGCATGGAGTCGCCTTTGATCTCAAAAGCTCGGTAAGTACCCTGTTTAAACATAGGCAGGTAAAACTTCGGAAGCTGTGCCACGTATTCAGGATCGGCATAACCATTAAGGTAACCGGCGCTGGCCTTTACAGGTACCATTTCTATATTTTCATTTTCTTCCTTATCAACAGAAATACTCAGGATTCGCAGGTTAGCAGGGTTGCCTTTTGGTTTTGGCTGCCATTTTTCGTTGATGGTTTCGTTGATGAAGTCATCAATAGTAACATCAAAATAGGTTGCTAATGTTTTTAGTAAGTCGTATTTAGGGTCGGCCCGGTCTTCTTCGTATGCGCCTACTAATGAACGTTTTATACCTAATTCGTCCGCAAATTGCTGCTGCGTTAAACCCTTCTTTTTGCGGAGAAACTTAATATTTTGTGAAATTATTGACATAAAATTTGGATTTGCTAAATTTATTAGTAATTTTATGCTCATAAAGTTAGTAATAATTATCTGTTCACCAAATTTTTTATCATAAAATGAAACGTTTTGTTTATATCATTACCGACAGAAACCGTAAAAATCTGCATGTAGGCTTATGTTCAGACCTGATGAAAACCATCCAGTTTTACAGCGAAATGCCAACTTTGTTTTTCGATAGTGCGCAACATCTTAACCGTTTGGTTTACTTTGAGGAGATCAATACCGAAGAACAGGCTATGGAACGTTTTAAAGTGGTGAGCACTTATACCCGTCCGCAAAAAGAAAAAATGATCAGATCTGTTAATGCCGACTGGATAGATTTGACCATTGGGTTAAAATATGAGCAGGGCTTACGTGTAAGGCCGCAGCTACGCCCGTCATTAAATGCGAACCGCAGGGTTATGGCTTTTTAATAAATTTTAAAGCCCCTGAGTTCATGCAGTACCTTTTGCCGCCGCGGTTGGCAGGCCCGTCATTAAATACGTGGCCAAGGTGTAAGCCTGTACTTTTTTCAATAACTTCATCACGGCTCATGCCGTAGCTGTTATCAGTAATTATTGCTACTTTTTCCGAGTCGACAGGTTTAACAAAACTTGGCCAGCCCGTACCGCTATCAAATTTGTCGTCGGAGGTGAATAGCGTGTCGCCGGTTGCGGCACTTACGTAAACACCTTTTTCATGATTGTTCCAATACTCGTTCTGATAGGGTGGCTCGGTGCCGCTTTCAACCATAATGTGATATTGGTTGGATGTAAGTACTTTTTTCCATTCAGCGGCAGGTTTGCTCAGTTTGCGTTTAGTATCCTGTCCATTGGTATTTTGGCATCCTAAGGCCGTAAGGATGCTTAAAGCTATCACTGTTAAGATGAGTGTTTTCATAACCCATTATGTTTTGATGTTATCTTAATTATAGATGCTGCCTTTTTATTGTCGGAAACTACTATATGCTATAACTCAAATACGTAATTTTATTATATGAGGATTGTCATTTGGCAGTCTGTTTATATGAGCTTCTTTTTAGGTACCAGTACTTTATTTACCAGATGTACTATGCCGTTGTTTTGTTTAATATCAAACTGACTGATCGTACTTTTACCTCCATTGCCATCAATCAAAACGATATTGCTGTTGCTATCTATTTTAGCGAATAATTTACCGCCCGAAAGTGTGGTAAATGTGGCTATGCCTTTTCCTTTATTGATCTTTTTCTGAATGTCTCTTGCCTTTAGCTGCCCGGCAATGGCGTGATAGGCTACTAAATCTGTAAGTTCCCAAATATGCGCAGGTTTGGCAAGGGAGTCGAACTTACCGGTAGGCATGTCGCTAAACCCGCCATCAACCGGTACAAATACGGTGATAGGCCCGCGGCTTGTGTAAGTGAGTGCGAGGTTTGTTTTTTGAATGAAAAAATAAAATGTATGCGTATTGGGCGCTACAGATATGTTTTTTACAATATCATTGGCAGGAATCATTGTTGTTGTATTACTGCTTTTGCTGCCGGTTTGGGCCAGCAATAATGCCGGGCAAAATACAATGGATATTAACAGCAGTAACTTTTTCATAGTGTGTAGGTTATAGGTTAAACATACAAAATATAAATAGGTTTTAAAATGGATAGCCAGCTTGTAGATTATAAGCTACCTTTGTTAACCTATGGAAATCTTCCCTACGCAATACTCAACCTTATCATCAAAAGCACTAAATATAAAACTTCAGGAAAGTTATGGTTTAAGCCATACAACATGCCGGTTATTGATACGCAATGTGAGCGACACTTATATTATAGAAAATACAGCCGAAAAGTACATTTTTAAGATTTACAGGGATGCGCACCGAAAGCTGGAAGAGATCAAGGGCGAGGTAGAGCTGTTAACTATCCTGTTTGAAAAGGGCGCCAAAGTATCAAGGCCAATTTCTGATATATGTGGCGAAATGTTGCAGGTTTTCAATGCTGCCGAAGGGATTCGTTATGGCGTGTTGTTTTCGTGGGCACAGGGAGGTGTTGTTTCTGCTCTTAGTGAGCAACATCTTGAAGTAATAGGTATGGAGATGGCAGCCATACATAACATTGCCTCTTCAATTGAACTTAGCCATCAGCGTAAAGCATACTCAATGAATACGGTTATAATTGATCCCATCAAAGTTATTGAACCTGCATTTGCCGGACTTGAAAACGAGTATGAATATCTGAGAAATACTGCTCTCGATGTAATCGGCCAATACAACCAATTTGACGGGGAGTTCAGCTGTGGATATTGTCATTTTGATTTTCTCCCTAAGAACTTTCATTTTACCAACGCAGGTGAGATCACTTTTTTTGATTTCGATTTTGCAGGGAAAGGATTATTAGCTTACGATATCACCTCTTTTTTTATTCACTATTTTATGGAGGTTACCTACGGAAAAATTACAGAACAACAGGGACGCGATGCATTCAAAGCCTTCATTGCAAATTACCGTAAAGTTAGGCCATTATCAGATAAAGAAATTAATGCCATTCCATATTTAGGATTCGGCTTTTGGGTATTTTATCTTGGTTTCCAGTATGAAAACTTTGATGACTGGTCAAATTTCTTTTTCGGGCCAAAATTTTTAAAGGATAGGGTCGCGCTAATTAAAAAATGGATGGAGACAGCTCATCTTTTATTGTCATAGCTTATTGTTAGGCAATATAAAACAGAAAAGCGGCTGCATAGCCGCTCTTCTGTTTTATCATCGTAATAAGTACTATTACCAACCTGGTGTAAAACCTAAACCAAACAACGGTTTTTTAACATCGCTGCGGTTAAATGGAACAGCCAGGTAAGGCTCTAATATAAAAGCACCAAATACGTTAATTCGCAGGGAAATACCGGCACTCAATGCCGGTACCCGACCGTAAATGTTTTGTGTTGTAGTAGTGCCGTCAGAATTTATAAAGTCCTGCTGACCAATCACCGGCGGATCTTTCTGAAAATAGATATGATCACCAGAATTCCAGGCTAAACCTGCATCAAAAAACAAGTTAAGATCGGTAAACAGGAATTTGGATTTAATAGCAGCCAATTTTTCGGGACCGGTAAATGGCAAGCGCACCTCAAAGTTAAATACAGCCAAACGACTGCCTGATAATTGGTCGATAGTAAAGCCGTTGGTTGTAGCCTTACCGTTATTATAAAATGTTTGCCCTTCGTAACCCCTGATATAAAAAGGATAACCCACAAATAATGGATAAAGCCCTTTATCATCGCCGAAACGGCCTGTAGCAAAGAACCTGGCCGCAAAGGTTACCGGTGCGGTACGTACGTATTTCCTTACATCAATTGTTGGTGCAAAGAACTTATAGGTGCCGAAATTATAACCGGCTTCCAGCCTGTACCTGAAACCATTTAACGGTGCTGTAACACCAAAAAATGAGTTGTCGCCAATTAGCGCGGTTGAAAGCGTTAAAATGGAATATGATTTTAAGTTATAGAAATAAGTGGAACCGTAGTTTTGATTAAGGGTTGCAGACTCTTCTTCGTTAGGGATTTTTTTCCTGTCAGACGTAATATAATTACCTATGCCGATTTGCTGTTTGCCATTTACTACTGCAGTATCAAGCAGGTAATAATCGCTGTAACGGTCAACACGGTAATAGTTGTGTGAGGCTGCTCCGCTCACTTCAAAGCGTGTTGTCCTGGAAATAGGGTATGAGGTAAACACCCTGCCCGCATCCTCAAAATTGCGGATAATGTCAATGTTATCAGAATAAACGGTTTGATTTTTACCGCCCACATTCCTTACCGGGTAGGTGGTTGTATTGAAGCCGAACTGGTAAGGGATGTGAGAAACGCCCACACCAAGGTTCCAGCGGCCGGTTTGGTTTACATAAGTTACCGCAGCGCCTGAATCATAGATCTGCCCGTTCACCGATGCTGCTGCAAAGATCTGGTTGCGGCCCAAAATATCACTAAATACGCCCTGGATCCCGCTTGAAAGACTTGTGCCATAGAAGTTACTTACACCAACACCAATGCCGCTTCCTGCAAGGTAATCGAGCTTGAATTTTGAGCGAAACGGAATAGCCTTAACCGAATCAGTCGGGATTTTACGATAGGCCAAAAAGTTGTTCAGGTTAGAGTTGATCAGGTCGACGCCAACGGAGCGGTTTGGCGGCAGCGTGCCTGCTGCAAAGTTGACTTCACCCGGCTGCACAACAACAGGAGTAAAGTCGGACGCTTTGGCGTTATAAATGGAATATTTTTGCGCACGATAGTAAGAGTAAACCACGTCATCATGATTGGAAATACTTAATGCTGGTGAATATTCCGTAATGCCAGAGATGCCCGTGAACAGGTTTGTCATTTGTTCTATCTGACCCGACGCGATAGTATAGCGGTAAAGGTTACGGAAGCCATCACGGTTTGACAGGAAGTAGATCTGCTTGCCATCGGCTGAGTATTGCGGGTTCAGGTTGTTAGCGCCGTTAAAAATTTTTATGTCGGTTACCTTTCCCGTTGCCAGATCAAGTTCGGCAAGGTTGAAAGGGATGTCCTGTTCAAGGCTTTGGTCATAGGTGGTCCTATCGCTTGAAAAAATGATCTTTTTACCATCCGGCGAATAGCTTGGTTGGTAATCAGAAAACTTATCGTTAGTAAGCTGCGTAATCTTTTTGGTATCGAAGTTATAAGAATACAAATCGCTCTGCCCTTCAACCAATCCCTGGAAAACAATATCCTTGCCATTGGGCGACCATGAAACGTTACTGAACTGACCTACCTGCTCCATCGAAATATCGTCAATTACATTGCCGCTTTTCAGGTCAACTACATCGAGCCTGTTACGCCCTTTGCTAAATACACTAAATGCGAATTTAGTTCCATCGGGCGACCATGCACCTGCCGATTCGATGAAGTTAAACTCATCAATATGGGTGTTGGATACCTTACTCGTGAGTTTTCGTAATATGCGCCCCGATTTAGCATCGGCCAAATAAAGATCAATACTGAATAAACTTTTGGCCGATAGAAAGGCAACATATTTACCATCGGGACTAACGGACGGGGCAACCACAAGGTCGCCACCGTTTTTACTGTCAACCAGTTTGATGCCTTTAGGTGTTTGAGTGGTATCCTTTAAAAAGGGTTTATAGGTAGCCTCAATAGAATTTTTCCAAAGGCGGGAAAGGGTTCGGTCATCATAACCAAACGTACGCCTGATGCCATACTCTAAACCAAATTTAGCCGCGTTTTTAAAGAAGGGTATTATAACCGTATCACCATAAGTTGAGCCTATGAACGACCAGAATGCCTCGCCATAACGATAAGGGAAGTATTTGCTGCTTTCGGTAAGATCACGAACGGTAGGGATATCATGGTTCAAATATGCGTCACGCATCCACATGGCTGTATAGCTGTCCTTTTTACCTAAGGACAGGTACTCGGCCATACCCTCTATCATCCAAAGCGGAATGTTGTTTATATTTTCATATTCGGACGAGATCATGCCCCAGCAATAAACGGTACTGGAAAGCGTGTACCAACTCGTGCCCGATAACGTGCCTCGTGGTTTGGTTAGTTTCCATCACCGGCATTACCACCCGATTTTTAAGGCCTTCGGTAACACCGCCGGTACCTACACCGATCTCGCCATCAATAGCGGTTGTTTGCTGAAAATCGGGATGGTTGGCATATAGTATTATTGGATTGGCATGCTTAAATGTGTCCCTGAAAACCTGTTGATGGAGCGTATACCAAAGTTCACTTTCCTGGGCAAAGCGTTTTACCATACTATCATTTTTCAGGTAATAGTAAATCTCGAAGTGAGGGGTTTTATAAACGTTAAATTTAAGGTTTTTGTACCTCACCTTGTTTTGGCCAAAATATTGCGCCCTGGCATTGATGCTTATCAACAGCGAGCCGACAAAACAAATGAATATAATAGTGTGCTTTTTAACTCTATTGAAAAGTGAGTAAACTTTATTCATATATTATTTAACTAAATAGATATGGCTAATTTAATAAAATAAGGTTGTTCTTAGTTCAAAAAACAACCTTATTCATTTTCTCTTCACAGTATGAAAAAAACGCCTCTACCTGTTTACCGTTGGTTATTAGGCGGTGTGCTTTCCGGGTTTTCCGGATTGTTTTCCTGTACAGGTGTTACGCCCGTTGTATCAATAGGGTTGCTTATGCTATCAGTTGAAGTTGTATCTTCTTCAATATGCGGCGATGGGCAATTATAAGTTTTGGTGATCTTGGTCCATGGTTTGGGGAATGGTCCGTAAGTATAACCTAACGACTGATCGGCATATACTTTTTCCATAAACCTGCCGAAGATAGGCAACGCCGTATGTGAGCCTTCGCCGGTTTCGGATGTGGTAAAGTGTACTGACCGGTCATCAGCACCAACCCAAATGCCTGTTACCAGATCTTTGGTGATACCCATATACCAGCCATCCACATAATCGGATGATGTACCGGTTTTGCCGCCTATCTGGTTGTCTTTTTTCCAAAGGCCGTTGTATTCCCACAGCGCCTGTGAGGTTCCGCCGGGTTCTTCCATCCCCCCACGGAACATGTAAAGCATCAGCCAGGCAGTTTCCTCGCTTAACACTTTCTCGGTTTTAAGCTTAAACTCCTGTATCACATTGCCTTGCTGATCGGTGATTTTAGTGACCAGCAACGGATCCAATTTTTCGCCTTTGTTAAGAAACGTACTGTAAGCTCTAACCATTTCATAAACCGAAACATCATTTGAACCCAATGATACCGACGGAACTGACTTCAAAGGGCTTTCGATGCCGCAGCGGTGAGCATATTCCACAATTTTATCCCAGCCCACTTTTTCGGTTAGTTGTGCTGTAATGGAATTTACAGATTTACCCATAGCCCAGCGCAGTGACATTTCACGATAGGAGAAATGGAAGTCGGCATTGTTAGGCTCCCAAACTTTGTCCTCGCCATTGTCTTTGTACTTGATGGATACCGGCTTGTCGGTAAACTTATCGCAAGGGGTAAAGCCATTATCAAGCGCTGTTAAATAGGCAAATGGCTTAAAGGTGGAGCCTGCCTGTCTGCGGCTTTGGTTTACGTGATCGTAATTAAAGAAACGATGATCGATACCACCAATCCAAACTTTTATTTTACCGGTTGATGGCTCCAGTGTCATCATGCCGGTGTTCAGGATCTTAGCGTAATATTTTATAGAATCTATAGTAGAAAAAGTAGTGTCCTGTTCTCCGTGCCAGGTAAACACAGTCATCCGCTTTTTCGTTTTAAAGTAACCCTGGATCTTTATCGTATCACCGCCGTATTTTTTTCAAGTAGCTTGTAAATAGGAAGCCTTTGTTCGTTTTTGAGAATGAAATCTTTGATCTCAACGCCTTTTGAATCGCGCCACGGATTTTTGTTTCCCCAAAGGTTATAGAAGCGTTTTTGTAGCATCTTCATTTTTTCGGTAACAGCTTCTTCGGCATATTGCTGCATCTTTGAGTCGATGGTGGTGTAGATCTTCAGACCATCCTCATAAAGGTTATAATCATTTTCCTTACACCATTTGTCCAGCCATTTCTCAACGGCGCGGCGCAGGTACGAATCGCCGTGGGAGTCGTCTTCAACATAACTCAGGTCGAGCCCGAGGGGTAACGCGACGTTACTTTTATACTGGTCGGCAGTGAGGAACTTGTATTTTTCCATCTGTCCCAATACCGTATTGCGCCTTTCGGTAGCACGCTGCGGATTTTTAATGGGATTGTAGCTCGATGTGGCTTTCAGCATGCCAATAAGTAGGGCTGATTCGGAAGGATTTAAGGTGCCTGGCTGCTTATTAAAATACTTTAACGATGCTGTTTTAATACCGTACGAATTATTGCCGAAGGGCACGGTATTGAAGTATAACGTCAATATTTGCTGCTTGTTGTAAACGTGCTCAATTTTAAAAGCGGTAAGCCACTCCTTGCATTTATAAACAATAGTGTGCAGCACCGGGATATGCTTAATGACGCCCTGCGATTTCTTTTTACGCGTTTCAAAAAGGTTTTTGGCTAACTGCTGGGTTATGGTACTGCCGCCGCGGCGGTCGCCTTTGGCTGTTGAGAGCACACTGGTAAAAAAGGAGTAAAAATCTACTCCGCCATGACTGTAAAACCGCACATCCTCAGTTGCCACAAGGGCGTTTATGAGGTTGGGGGAGATCTCTTTAAATTCAATTGGTGAGCGGTTCTCCTTGTAATACTGGCCTATAAGTTTGCCATCTGCAGTGTAAACTTCCGATCCTACCGAAAGTACCGGGCTTTTAATGTCCTGCATGTCAGGTGAGTATCCGAAAAGCCAAAGGAAATTAAGCTCAATAGAACAAAAGAAAATAATTACGAAGTAAATGAATATGACAAAATATCTCAGAAACCGGTTGCGTATACGTCTGAACATTGGGTAAAAAATGTAAAATTATGACACTATATCATAGTGCAGTTTAACAAATATAAACAACGTAAAATAGACAGGTAAATTTTAGGTTAACGCTGGCATAATACATATTTATGATGTGCAAAGTACACAATAAATAAATCAAAAGCTGTTTGGATAAAAAAATCGCCTGTTGAAGGTTGCAACGTATATTTGAAATCAAGTTGCTAAAACTTTAATGTTGTTTTTGTACTTTGTATGGATATCTATTTATATGAAAAGTTTGACAGAGCAATTTAAGGTACCAAGTAATACCAAATTTTCGCTGAGTGATCATGATCCTGCATTTAGCTATGGTTACGAAAAAGAAGATGCCGGGTCTGTTTTGGATGAACTGATAGCTGAAACGTCTAAATTGGAGGCACAACTGTATGCCTCAAATAGTTATTCATTGCTTATTATTTTTCAAGCGATGGATGCTGCCGGAAAAGACAGCGCTATAGCGCACACCATGTCGGGCATAAATCCTCAGGGGTGCCAGGTTTACAGCTTTAAACAACCCAGTTCAGAAGACTATGATCACGACTTTTTGTGGCGGCATTACAAAGCCCTGCCCGAAAGAGGGCGTATTGGTATCCATAACAGGTCGCACTATGAAAATGTGCTTGTCGTTAAAGTCCATCCCGAACTTGTTTTAAAGGAAAATAATCCAACGATAAAGCAAGTAAAGGATATTGACAAGCAGTTTTGGGAGCAACGATATGAGAGCATCCGCAATTTTGAAAAGCATATCTGTAACAGCGGCACTGTTGTGATCAAATTTTTCCTGAATGTTTCAAAACAGGAGCAAAAGAGGCGGTTTTTAAAGCGAATAGATAACCCCAAAAAAATTGGAAGTTCCAGGCCGGCGATATTGCGGAACGGGAGCATTGGGATGAGTATATGAAAGCTTATGAAAAAGCCATTAACGAAACCGCTACAGATGATTGCCCCTGGTATGTTATCCCGGCTGATAAGAAATGGTTTACGCGCATCGCGATATCAACTATAATTAGGGATACCTTGAAAAAGTTGAGGCTGGAGTTCCCTGTTTTGCCTAAAGACGAAATGGAAAAACTACAGGAGGCTAAACATTTGTTAGAAAAGCAATAACGGAAATCTTAAGACTTACGAAGTTTTTGAAACTTCGTAAGTCTGCGATGGCATTCTGAATCTTAAATACCCGAAAACATATTTTGTGCGGGCTCTCCAATAAGCGGCATCGGTTTTCTTTCGCCATTAACAGCACCAATTAAGCCGATAACCCATATGATCAGTAAGCCTAAACGTATAATCCAAAGGATTGACGCACCTATGAATATTCCTGATGTTACAAAGGCCATGCCTATAATAAAACCGGCAAGCCATGAAATTACGATTGAAACCAGGTGAAACAATAGTGTTTGTCTCATCTGGTAGGCTGCCAGCGGTGTTTTATTGTTGGTTTATAATGCAAAATAGGCAATAAGCCACCCGATAAGTGTAAAATAACTAATGATGCCGGCGGTCTTCCGTCGTCAGAGGTAGGTTTGTAATTTTCCATGTGTGGTAAAGTTTTTTGTATAAAGCTAACCGTTTAAAAATGAAATAGTTTTATTCATTTTTAAATGATTAGCTATGGCAAAACTTCAATCATTTGCATATACACACATCTAAAATCACTCCACGGTTATCTCATCAGCAAAAATGTAGGACTGGCTGCCTTTATTCTCATGCCAATCTGGAAGCGGGCCGTATTGCTTGGCTATCAGTTTAATATAACGGGCATTGGTGTTTAACGGCGCGGTAAATTCCTGGGTTTGCACGTTGGTATCTTTAATATCAACTTTGGTGTTAACGGTGGTCGCCAGTTTGTAAGTTTTGCCATCATTTGATGTCCAGAACTGTACATATTTAGGGAACACAATCCAGGCGCGGCTATCCTGCAAGGTACTGACGCTGATTTGTTTGATGGGTTTAACGGCGCTCATATCAACAATGGCTATAAAATCCTTTCCCTGGTAACCCTGCCAATTGCCTAAACGCCAGTTGGTAGTGCCGTGCTGTCCATCAATTAATGATTCATCGCCTTTTGCTGCGTAATTAGGCAGGTATTTATTCAGTATAGTTAGCTTAATATCGTTGCGGAGTTTGATGAAACTTGCCTCATCAACAAAGCTGCTTTTGCCCTCCTTTATCGCGATAGCTTTTACCGTGATATTATCGCTAATAGTAATTGGCTGTGTATAAGGCGTTGACGATGCAGTAGGAGCAGAGCCATCGAGTGTGTAATAGGTTTTTGCATCGGTATCCTGATCTTTGATTTCAAGGCTGAAAGGCTGTTTGAATGATTTAGCAGGTGCAATGATATATGGGTTAGAAATAATCAGGTTATCCGTAATTTTTGAAACAGGTTTTTCCGGGTCCTGGGTAAAGATCTTATTAGCCAGCCTGCCGGTAAACACTTCAAAATCCCCGCCTTTGGTAATATCATCGTAGTTGATAAAAAGCTTACTGTATACCTTTTTATCAAGGTTCATGCCTTGCAGATAGATATTGCTGCGGGTAATGCCGGCGCCGGGGTTGATAATGCTGAATTTTTTGCCGTTCTCCAAATTGATCACTGCCTTATCAAACTGCGGGATACCAATCTGAAAATCCTGCTGACCGGGTGCAATGTTGTAAATTCCTAAAGAACTCATCACATACCAGGCCGACATTTGCCCGCAATCCTCATTACCGGCTAAACCATCAGGTTTGTTGCTGTATTCTTCCCGCAAAATACGGCTCACATAAAACTGGGTTTTATCCGGCGAGTCGGTAAAATTATATAAGTACGCCATGTGATGACTTGGTTCGTTGCCATGTGCGTATTGGCCTATCAATCCGCTTACATCGGGAATGTCACTGCCGCTAAGTTTTGATTGTGTACTGAACAATTCATCGAGCTTGTTTTCAAATGCCTGTTTGCCTCCCATTTTATCAATCAGTGTTTCTACATCGTGGGGTACCAGGAACGAATACTGCCAGGAGTTGCCCTCGGTATAATTGCTGTTGATCTCTGCAGGGTCGAAAGGCTCAAACCAGCCGCCGTTAGCACGTGCCTGCATAAAAGTATTCTGGTTGTTGAAAACATTTTTCCAGTATTGTGCCCGCTGAATGTATTGGGTATAGTCGTCGGTTTTATTGAGCATTTTTGCCATTTGAGCTATACACCAATGGTCATAAGCATACTCCAATGTTTTAGACACAGACGCATCTTCTTCGTCTGATTGAACTGCTCCGTTTTTGCGATAATTATCCAGCCCAAACTGGTTACGGTTTACGGCGGCTTTCATGGCGATAAAAGCTTTCTCGGCATCAAAATCACGAATGCCCTTCGCGTAAGCATCCACAATGACCGGGATTGAATGATTGCCGATCATGCAATAAGTTTCGGTACTCGCAAGCGGCCATATCGGTAATAAGCCGCCCTGATCATACATCGCCATAAAACTCTTGATAAAATCGAGCGTGCGCTTGCGGTCTATCAGCGTAAGCAGCGGGTTCTCGGCCCGGTAGGTATCCCATAAGGAAAACACGGTGTAGTAATCAAATCCCTGAGCTGTATGTACCTGTTGATCCATACCACGGTATTGCCCATCCACATCACTGTAAATATTGGGGGCAACCATGCTATGGTATAAGGCGGTATAAAATATGGTTTGTTTGATTTTAGCATAATCGGGCTGCACCACTTTTTTAGCAGGAGGAGCATAACTGTATGGGCTTGTTCCGCCTACGGGTTGGGTTTGGGTTGCCGGGGCCGGTGCGCCGCCCTCAACCTGAATTTTATTCAATTCATGGTTCCAGGCTATTTTGGCATCTTTCTGAATTTTTTTAAAGTCGAAATCAGGTATTTCTGCATCCAGGTTTTTTAAAGCACCTTCGGTGCTTACCGACGAGATACCCACCTTGCTGATTACTTCGCCGGGATTATTAAACTGCAAAAACAACTTTACATTTTTGCCCTGTGCTTTGCTTTGGCCATTTTGTACCTCGTTATTTAAAGCAATACCGTAAGTTTTAAAAGGCTTTGAAAACTTAGCGTAAAAATATACCTGCTGTTTGTCGGCCCATGATTTCGACATACGGAAACCACGTAATTCATGATCATTTACTACTTCTATCCATGAATCCAAAACCTCATCGCGGTGCTGCAGATCGATAATAATATTTGCCTTATCGGTTGACGGGTAAGTGTAGCGATGCATGCCTACACGGGTAGTTGCAGTTAGCTCAACGCCAATATTATATTTATCGAGCAGTGTTTTATAATAACCTGGTGTAGCACTCTCATTTTTTTGCTAAAGTGCGACCGATAATCTGTGTTTTTAAATTTAGGATCGCCGGTGGTTGGCATAAACAATACATCACAGTAATCAGGGACACCGGCACCGCTCAGGTGCGTGTGCGAGAAACCATATACCAGGCTATCGGTATAATGATAACCGGAACAGCCATCCCAACCCTCCAACCGGGTATCCGGACTAAGCTGTACCATGCCGAAAGGCATCACCGCACCGGGATAAGTATGCCCATGTCCGCCAGTACCTATAAATGGATCAACCAGTTGGGCGTAGTCTTTTTCCTTCTCTTTTTTCTTTTGTGCCGATGATAAAAAAGGCAGAACAAGCAACAGGGTGACCGGCAAAGCAGAGCGGAATACGGGTTTGATCAATGACATATTATTTAAAACCAATTATATGATTTGAGTGTGCACAAATTACACTAATTACCACGAATATTTACTAACAGGAAAGTTCCCTATTTTATTATTAGTATAATAAATGGTCACTAAAAACAAATAGCGACGGGCATATCCCCATCGCTATTTGTTTTAGAATAACTAATTCGTGAAATTCGATTTAATTCGAAATAATTAGTGTTCAGTTTTATCCTTTTATCATACCTACTTTTTTCAGCAGTTTACGGTTTTCACGACGGTGTATTAAACGGTACACGATTGCGTAAATAATAGGTAATATCAATAAGGTTAGTATGGTAGATGTCACAAGCCCACCTATAACTACTATAGCCAGCGGCTTCTGAGTTTCCGAACCAATACCGGTTGAGATAGCTGCCGGCATTAAACCAATGGCAGCCATCAGCGCGGTCATCACTACCGGGCGCACACGTGATATCACGCCTTGCATAATGGCCTCATCAAGGTGCATTTTTTCTTCAATGTTTTTCTTAAACACTGAGATCAGTATCACACCATTCTGAATACATACGCCAAACAAGGCAATGAAACCGATACCAGCTGATATACTAAAATTTGTATTAGTAATATGTAATGCTAAAATACCGCCTATCAACGCAAAAGGCACGTTCAGGATAACCAACACTGCATCTTTAGCGTTACCGAAGGTGATGAACAGGATCAGGAATATCACCAGTAAACACACAGGCACTACGTGCGCTAATGTATTTGATGCCCTGATCTGGTTTTCAAACTCACCGTTCCAGGTAAATGAATATCCCTGGTCAAGTTTTACAGCGGCGCCTACTTTTTCCTGCGCTTCGGCTATAGTGCTACCTAAGTCGCGGCCACGCACCGAGAATTTCACAGCGATGTAACGCATGTTGTTATCGCGGTAAATAAATGCAGGGCCGGTTAATGTGGTGATTTTGGAAATCTCTTTGATTGCAATTTTTGAACCGTTTAATGTAGGTACCATCAGGTTCTCAATTTTGCTTTGAGTATCCCTGAATTGTTTTTGGTAACGGATCCGGATATCAAATTTACGTTCGCCTTCATAAAGCTGCGAGGCTGCTTTACCGCCTATCGCCATCTCAATAACCGAGTTGGCATCGGCAGTAGACACACCGTAAAGTGCCATCTTGCGCTGGTCAAGCTCAATACGAAACTCCGGCTGACCGAGGTTTCGTAAAATACCAAGGTCTTCAACACCATGGATCTTCTTGAGCACAGCCATTACCGAGTCGGCCTTCTGATCAAGCACCTGGAAATCAGGCCCGAATATTTTTACTGCCATAGATGCCGGTACGCCGGCAACTGCTTCGGCTACGTTATCGATAATAGGCTGCGAATAGTTAAATACAATACCCGGAAACTGACTCAGTTTTTTATCCATTTCGGCTATCAGCTCTTCTTGGCTGATGCTTCGTTTCCATTCTTTTTTAGGCAGAAGGTCAACCTGGATCTGAACGTTGAAGAAACCTTTAGGGTCGGTACCGTCGTTGGTACGGCCCACTTGCGACAGGGTTTGTTTCACTTCGGGGAAGGTTGAAAGGATCTGCCTCATTTTATCAGTTACCTTAACCGAACTTTCCAGCGAGGTACTCATTGGCAGCTGCGCGGTTACCCACAGGGCGCCCTCGTTAAGCTGCGGAAGGAATTCCGAACCTAAAAACTTAGCCGAAAAGAAGGTAACCGACATAAAGGCTATTGCTACAATGAGACTCAGTTTTTGGTTACGGTAAGTGTAGCTAAACATACGGCGGATACCGTTTTCAAAGAATATCACTACCGGGTTATGCTTCTCCCTTACATTTTTGTTAAGTAAGATACTTGACAAAGCTGGTACCAGGGTAAGGGTAAAGATCAACGCGCCAAGCAAAGCAAAACCCAAAGTGTAAGCCAGCGGAGAGAACATTTTACCTTCAACCTTTTGGAAAGCGAAAATTGGTACCAAACAGGTAAGGATGATAAGCTTGGAGAAGAAGATCGCTTTACCCATCTCGGCGCCGACATTTTTGAATAGGCCAAGTTTAGCCAACCCGTTGAATTTTTGCATCCCTACTTCCTTAGCCCGGTGATCCAGCGCCACAAAGATCCCTTCAACCATCACCACCGCCCCATCTATGATGATACCAAAATCGACTGCACCCATAGAGAGCAGGTTGGCGCTCATTCCCTTTAATCGTAAACAGATGAAAGCAAACAATAATGCCAGCGGTATAATGATCGCAACAATGAGCGTTGTGCGCCAATCGGCCATAAACAAGAATACTATAACGGTTACCAATATGATACCCTCGCATAAATTATGGATCACCGTTTCGGTACAAAAATCCATCAGGTTGGTACGATCATAAAAGGTGGAGATCTTTACATCGGCAGGTAACACGCTTTTGTTGAGGTCGACAACCTTCTGGTTAATGAGCTTTAATACCTCAGCAGGGTTTTCACCTTTACGCATTACCACAATACCTTCAATAACGTCGTTGTTTTTATCCCGGCCCACCTGGCCTAAACGCGGTAAACCACCCTCTTTAATCTCGGCAATATCACGGGCCAGGATAGGAACGTTATTAACGTTTTTGATAATAATATTCTGAATTTCTTCGATATTATTAATTAAGCCAATACCACGCACTACATAAGCCTGGTCGTTTTTTTCGATGATATCACCACCTACGTTAATGTTACTACGATTAAGGGCCGTGTAAACATCAAGCGAAGTAAGACCGTATTTTTGTAACAGCGAAGGGTTTACACTCACTTCATAAGTTTTTTCCTCGCCACCAAAGCTGTTTACATCAGCTACACCGGGGATTGATTTAAACTGGCGGTCAAGCACCCAATCCTGTATAGCGGTAAGGTCATGTAAAGATTTGGTGTGGCTTTTTAGGGTGTAACGGAAAATTTCACCTGTTGGGCCGTATGGCGGTTCAACCTCGGGTTTAACACCATCGGGCAAATCGGCATTGCCAAGTCGGCTTAATACCTGTTGGCGGGCAAAGGCATCATCAACATCATCATCAAAAATAATACGGATGTATGATAAACCAAAAGATGATGTGGTACGAAGGTTAGCCTTTTTTTGTACCGAGTTTAAAACGGTTTCCATAGGGATGGTAACCATTTTTTCCATCTCTTCGGCACTGCGGCCCGGCCATTGGGCTATAATAATGATTTGTGTATTGGTAACGTCGGGAAAAGTCTCGATAGGGGTATTGGTATAGCTCCACACACCTAATGCTACCAATACCAGTGTCATAAAAAACACAAAGTAACGGTGCCTGAGCGAGAAGTATATAATATTTTTGATGAACTTGTTCATTGTAGTCTTTGTATTTTAAAAACGTAAATGCCCGGATTTAAAACCCGTCAATTTTGGTTTACCCACCTGTTAGTTGTTGCCGGCAATGGCATCATAAAAAAGCAGCTGGTTTTTTGAGATGATCTTATCACCGGCTTGCAAACCTGATGATATGTAGGTGGTGTCTTCAACGGTTTTAATAACTGCTACCTGGCGCACCTTCAAATCGTCTTTACTGTTATAAACCACTACAAAGTTTTTACTATTGTCATAAACAACGGCTTTAGCTGGTATAGCAACCGACTGCGCTTTTTCGCTGTTGGCTATTACCACACTGGTGAACATCTCCGGCTTAAGCAGCATGCCATCGTTAGGTAGTACTATTTTGATTTTCAATACCTTGTTGTCCGGATCGAGTACAGAGCTCACTGCATCAACCTTGCCGGTAAATACCTTATCCGGATAAGCGATAGTGGTAACCTTCGCGGTATAACCAACTTTAACACGGCTAATGTCTGATTCAAACACGTTTGCCCAAATCCAAACATCTTTCATGTTGGAAATGGTGAACATGCTGTTATTATTATCCGGACGGATATAGCCGCCTGCCGTAATATTTTTTCAACCACAAAACCGCTTTCAGGCGCTTTGATCACCAATGTACCGCCGGGGCTGGTATTACCGCCGCCGTTGATTGCAATCTGCTCTTTTACTTTGTTGTAGGCGGCTTCGGCTTTGTTGAAATTTTCTTTAGCCTCGGTATAATCGCGCTCGCTTGAGATGCCGTTTTTGTAGAGGTATTCGGCCTGTTCAAGCTGGCGTTTGTAAATAGCAAGGTCGGATTTTGACGAGCTCAGGTCGGTATAATTACCTGCAACATCAGCGCTGCGTACAATGGCGAGGGTTTGGCCTTTGCTCACTTTATCGCCCAGCGAAACTTTTACATCTAACACCTGCCCGCTTGAAAAAGGGAATACTTTAACAACAGTGTTGTCATCATATGATACCTCGCCCGAAAGTGTAAGCTCATTTTTTATGGTAGCGATTTTGGCAGTATCGATTGTGATAATTTTAGCCATCGAATCACTCACAGTTACCTGTTTGTTTTCAACAGCGGGAGGTGTCTTGCCTTTGCAAGCGGCAAGTAGTAGCAAAGCTGAGATGCCGGAAAACAGCGTTTCTCTTTTCATCATAGTAAGTCTTAAAAGTTTAGTCAGGATTTTATTACGGTTGTGCCAACGGCAAAATTGAGGTCGGCAATTGCTTTTTGCAGGTTGAATTGCTGTTGCAATATTTTTAATTTGGTGTCCTTATAGGTGTCAAAAAAGTCTACAAACTCCACAAGGCTTATCTGGCGCTGCTGGAAGCTCTTGAGCATTGCGCCAAACAGTTTGTCGTACTGCTCATTAAAGGAGATTTGCTGGGTTGAGAACAACTGCACGTTTAGCTTATATTGATTAACAGCAGCAACTACATCATTTTTAAGCTGGAATTCATTTTGTTTCAGGGTGCTCTCTTGGCTTTTGATATTGTATTGTGCCGACTTGATATTGCCCTGGTTGCGGTTAAACAACGGTATCGGGAAACCAATTTGTAAACCATAGTAGTGCGCGGCGTAGCTGCTGTGTTGATCGTAGGATACACCTAAGGTAACATCAGGCACTGCAAGTGCTTTCTGATAAGCGAGGTTATGGGTAGCCGAACTTAACTGGTATTGGTTTGACAGGTAGTCGGGCCTGTTGGTCATGGCCTGACTAATGAGCGATTGCACATCAAGATCAACGGTTTCAACCGGCTTATCACTTATGACAGGCTGTACAAATGTGGTTTCCTTGGTTTGGAGTAATGTTTTAAGCTCTGTTTGCAGATCATTGATCTGGCGGTTATTTTCAACCATGTCATTTTGCAAACCGAACAAAAGGGCTTTCAAACGGATGAGGTCCTTCATTGAGGTATTACCTACATCAAATGATTTTTGAATAGCATTAACCAGTTCAGTGGCCGATTTAATTTCATTTTGATAAACTAATTGTTGCGCATTCAAGGAACCTAACTGGCTAAAATCAAGCTGCAGATTATAACGCAGGTTACGCATCAAGTCATTAAAGGCGGCTTCCTGAACTTTAGCATCGTCTTCGGCTACTTTTACCTGTTTGCCGCGTTTGCCGGCAGTGGCAAACACCTGGTTTAACTGGACAAATATTTGTCCGCCTCCGTTTGAGTGGTTGAAAAATTTATTGGTGCTACCGTCATGGATATTCTGGTCGGTGCTTAACACAGGGTTGTCCCATAGTTTGGCTTGTTGAATGAGCGCCTTTGAGGCATCAACATTATACTTTTGGGCAAGCAGGCTTAGGTTATTTTCAATGAACTGTTTTTCAGCATCAGGGAAAGTGATCTTTAACGTATCTGTTTGTGCTTCGGCCTTTTGTGTTAATAAACTAAAAAATAACGGTGATATAAATAGCAGGGATTTTATAGTACGCATGTTTCCTTCTTCAATTCTACAGTACAAAAATTCAAAACGGTTATGAATTTTGTATGAAGTGAAGGAAAACTAATGGTAGAGGAACCTTGATTGGTAGGATTTAAGGATTGCCTTGGATAGAGGATGTAAAAATCTTATTAAATCAAAAAATCCTTAAATCCTATGAATCAGGGTTAGATATTGATTTCAAAATCATCCGCATCTTTTAAAAACGGTAGTGCACGGCGAACTTTTTCAACCTCATCACCTATGATACTGAAAGTGTAAAGGTCTTCTTCATCACGTTTATAGTAAACTACCTTACCGTTAGGATCGATACAGGTGGAATCGCCGCTATGGTAAATTTCGTTTCCATCGTGGCCTACGCGGTTAACTGCTATCACGTACGACTGGTTTTCAACCGCACGGGCAGGTATCAGGGTACGCCAGTGCGCAGCCCTGCGCTCGGGCCAGTTAGCAACCACAATGAGCAGATCGTAAGGATTAGCTTCTATATTACGCAGCCACACCGGGAAACGCAGGTCATAACAGATTACCGGGCAAATTTTCCAGCCGTTAAGTTCAACGAAAAGCTTTTTGGTGCCGGCGGTGTAGGTATTATGTTCCTGGCCAAGTGCAAAGAGGTGACGTTTGTCGTAATGTTCATGACTGCCGTCAGGGCGCATCCAGATTAACCGGTTGTAGTACTTGCCACCTTCTTTAATAATAATGGTCCCGGTTATCACACAATCATATTGTTTGGCTATTTTTTCCATCCATTGCATGGTTTTGCCATTCATAGGCTCAGCCAATTCGGCGGCGTTCATGGTAAAACCCGTACTGAACATTTCGGGCAGTATGATGAGATCTGTTTTTTCGCGGATCCCTCCCGATAACCTGAGGGTAATATTCTGAAGATTTTTATCGGTATTTTCCCAAAAAAGGTAGCCTTGAAAAACAGTAATTTTAAGATTCTCCATAATATTTGGTTCATAGTTGATGGATCATATATCATGGCAAAAATGCATGATGGTTGGTTGATCCATTCGGATAAAACTTATACAATTTGGCTATGATCCATGAATTATAGACCATGATCCAAAATCAAACTTATGATCTGGCTATGATCCATGAACTATAGGCCATTAACCAAAAATTAAACTCGAATTAACCTATCAACGGCTTTATCTAAAGTTTCTTGCCTTTTGGCGAAACAAAACCTTAACACATGGTGATCAATCCCCTTGCTGTAAAAGGCCGAAACAGGTATGGACGCTACCCCAAATTCCTTCGCCACACGGATAGAAAAGTCGGCATCTTTTTCGTCGGTAATAGCGCGGTAACTTACAGACTGAAAGTATGATCCTGAACATGGCAAAAGCTTAAAACGGCTTTGTTCAAGGCCTTTTCTGAAGTGGTCGCGTTTTTCCCTGAAAAATTCGGCCAGGCCAAGATAATTTTCTTCGTTTTTTAAATGCTCGGCGATTGCATACTGAATAGGAGTGTTTACGGCGAATACCAAAAACTGGTGAATTTTCCTGAACTCATTCATCAAATAAGCAGGCGCCATGCAATAGCCCACCTTCCAGCCCGTAGCATGAAAAGGCTTGCCAAACGATGCTACGATGAAGCTGCGCTGCTGCAGATCAGGGTAGCGGGCCATGCTGTGGTGGGTTTCGCCATCATAAATCAGGTGTTCATATACCTCATCGCTAAGGATCAGGATATCCTGGTTTTTTACCAGCGCGCTCAACTCGTCAATATCCTCCTTATGCAAAATGGTTGCGGTTGGGTTATGAGGCGAGTTAAGGATGATCATTTTTGTTTTTTGGTTGATCAACCGCTTAACCATGTCCCATGCAATGCGGTAATTAGGAGGCTCAAGGGCAAGCGATTTTACAACGCCGCCCATCAGTTTTATGGCAGGGGCATAACAATCAAAAGCTGGCTCGAATATAATCACCTCATCGTTGGGGTGAATTACAGCGCTTATAGCTGTAAAAATGGCCTGTGTACCACCGGCAGTGATGGTGATCTCGGTTTCGGGGTTATAAACCGCGCCGTAAATTTTTTCGGTTTTTTCGGCAATACGTTCTCTTAAAGCCATAACACCAGCCATGGGCGCATATTGATTATGACCCTCTTTCATGGCCTTATTTACAAGCTCTATCAGCTCAGGTGAACAGTCATAATCAGGAAAACCCTGCGATAGATTTATTGCACCCAACTCGCTGGCCAGGGCCGACATGACGGTAAATATGGTAGTTCCGGTTTGGGGTAATTTTGAAACAACAGGTATCATCAACGGCTAAAGTAGGGAAAAATCATTATGAACTTATCCCCATAACCGGGTATTTTTTGTATTTGGAAATATTTTAATTTATAGGTTTAAACATATTACTGTGCCGTGATTTTTAGGATTGGAAGATTAACAGGATTTTTCGAATCGGGAAGATTACCCAACAAAGTCAATCTTATCCATCCTTAAATCCTAAAAATCATGGTTCAATGAGGATGCTGTCGGTAATCTTAGCTATATCGTAGCTGATTTTATTGATAAAACCCAATTGTTCTTTCATCAAAGCATCTTCGGGTTGGGGTACCGGCTTCTGGGCTTCGGGGTTAACAGGTAGAATTTTACCTATATTAAATTCAATATTTTCAGCATGTAATTTTTGACCGGTATCGTTCAAAACGGTTATACTTTTTTTGATGAGCTTCATGGCTTCAGGGTGTGCAACCGGGATTTCCTTTTTGCTTTGTGCCGATGCAATGGTAGCGATGTACGAGGAAAGGATATGGTTAAGCACCACAAATTTATGTACATCCTTAATTTTGCGCTGTTTGCTTTTAGGTTCTGATGTCATGCGCTCAAATGCGGCCGAAAGGTTGGCCGATTTTACATAAACCTCTTTACGCGCCAGTTTGTAACTGGTAATACTGATCATTTTACCCGATATACTTTCGGCAATGGTAACCAGGTAATTTATGTTGGCCACTAACACATCCCTAAGTGCTTCCTGAATCTGTTCAAATTCCCAGGTAGGGAATATCAGGTAACTGGCCACCAACGCGATAGTTGAACCTATGACGGTATCCAAAATTCTTTCCTGGGCTACATTGAGCAATCCAACGCCCAGGAACTTGAACAATATAAGTACATAAGGCGTCATGAAAATTACGCTCACTACATAATTAAGGCGTTGAAAGCTGTAGGCACCCATCATAAAAATCACCAGGAAAATAAACTGCACGGTGACGTTAGGGATAAAGGTAAGTATGGCTATCCCAATAACGCCCCCGCCAATGGTACCTATTAAACGCTGGTAGTTACGCTGTTTTGAAAGACTGAACCCTGGCTTCAATATTACAATAATGGTAAGCAGCACCCAATAGCTGTGATGGCCTAATGATACTAATTTAGCCGTGATAAAGCCTATCAAACACACCAATGCTACACGCAGGGCATGTTTGAATGCGCCGGATGCCAGCGTAAAGTTGTCGAAGAAAATATGCGGTGCAAAATCCTGGTGGGTAACAAAAGCCGAATACTCTACATCGCCCTTGGGCTCGTTTAATGATTCGGCGGCTTTTGAACTATAGTACTTATAGATATTGTTGATCCCCTCGCTAAGTGAACGCAGGTTTACCAGCACCTTTTTAAGCACCAGATTGCTGGTTTCCTGGTTGTTTTTTCCGATGGAGTCGATTTTTATTTTTAGTTTTTCCAGTTCGATATTAAAATCAGTGAGATGGCGGCGACGCGTATTTGATAATATAATGTAGGCTATATCATCAAGCTCATCGGCCATGTTATGGATAATACGGGCTATTTCGGTAAGTACACCAGTGTCTTTAAATTTTTCGCGAATGTGGCTGTAATCATAGTGTGTGGCCATGATCTGTTCGTAAATATCAACAAGGTCCACAAAAGTAAGCACCAGGATTCTGCTTGGAGCTGTTGATTCGCGGGCCATGATGCGGCTTTTAAAAAGCAGTTCGCGCACGGCATCCTGGTGCTGGCTCACCTGGATCTGTTTGGAAACCAGCTTGCGGTAGTTTTCATCAATATCGGTATCCGACAAATAAAAATCGGCTTTGATGCGTAAAAAACGAGCTATATCGGTAACATTTTCGCCAAGGGCCTGCTGTGCCGCGCGGTAAGGGCGGATACCGAAAAACAATAAACTGAAGATCATATACCAAACGCCACCCGCTAAGATAGTTGCACTGTAACCCAATACCTCGGGAGCTGCCAATGCCTTATCCATCATAAAGATCATGATCAGTAAAGATGAAGTGCCTACGGATGCTGCCCTGTTGCCATAAACTGTAAACATGGAAAACAAAAAAGCGAAGAAGGTGATCTCGAAGCCAAGCGTAAATACATTGAGCCGGGCAAAACCGGTAATAGCAGCAACCAAAAACAAACACAGGTTGCCGGCCGCCATAGCATTACGCTTGTGCGACACCGGGCCGGGAGTATCTATAACGCAGATACACAATGCACCCAGTGAAAGTGTAAGGCCCAGATCAAACTTATCAAACTGCATTAGCAGGAGGGAGGGCAGTAAAATGCCTATACAAATGCGGATCCCATCAGAAAAATATTGACTGTAAAAGAAACTTTTTATTTCCCTGGTGTTTATAGACATGGTAGCAGTAGCTTTGTAAATAACAGAACTATTATAAGCAATTTTGTTTGTTCGGCCTGTTTTTATTAAATATAATTTATTGGCCTAAAATGACGTTTCAAATTTACATAATTTTAATTTATGTATCTGTTTTTGATAAAAATGGCATTAATTGAAGATTTGTGTTAATAAATATTTACTTTTTGATGAAATTAAATTAAAGATCAGTAAATTCACCCCCGGAAAAGGCCAAAAGCTAAACCAATCAATTTTACCTCAATTTAATTTTTTACTATGTCGCCAACGTTAAAACTCAGCCAAAGAGAAGCAGCCTTCAATAACGAGGTTGTTACCCGATTTGAGTTATATAACAGTTTGTTTCAAACACTTCCGTTTTACCAGGTAAAGGATACAGGGATCTTATTACCGTTTTTTAGTTCACATTGTGAGAAAGGCGCTATCACCCATGATTCGCCGACAGATATTATCGAGTCGTTTTTTGAAAAGTATGTACCGGATATCGATCATCGCGAGCAGATTAACCGCATGTTCAGGTTTATTCAGTACATTGAACGGCAGGTGGTTTTATTTGACGCCATTGAAGATTCGTCATTTAATAAAATAGGTAAGTTTGATGACAGTGGTACCCTGCAAAGCTTGTTGCAGCATGCAGCCATCAGTGATGAAAGCCGGCAGGATATCAGTGAAAAATTAAAAGATTTTTCGTTACGCCTGGTGCTTACTGCTCACCCTACGCAGTTTTATCCAGGTACGGTGCTTGGCATCATGACGGATTTAATTGAAGCTGTAAAAACCAACGATATTAATAATATTGATGTATTGCTGCAGCAATTAGGTAAAACGCCATTCTTTAATAAAACATCGCCGACACCGGTTGATGAGGCTATCAGCCTTTCCTGGTTCCTGGAAAATATATTTTATCATGCCGTATCTGGGATCCAGTCAAAACTGGAAGAGGAGTTTGATATTGACGCTGCAAGCCGCCAGATATTGGAGCTTGGTTTTTGGCCGGGCGGCGACCGTGATGGTAATCCTAACGTAACAACTCAAACCACTAAAGAAGTTGCCAGCTTTTTAAGGCAGCGCCTGTTCAGGTGTTACTACCGCGATTTCAGGGTA
Source organism: Mucilaginibacter sp. P19 (assembly GCF_050632265.1). Lineage (NCBI taxonomy): Bacteria > Pseudomonadati > Bacteroidota > Sphingobacteriia > Sphingobacteriales > Sphingobacteriaceae > Mucilaginibacter > Mucilaginibacter sp. P19. Next base: position 3,922,002 of record NZ_CP192586.1, on the reverse strand, counting down.
CTTAAACGCCGAATTACTTTCCGCGGTGTTGAGGAAGCCATGACTAAACTGGAAACGCTGTTTTACAAAAACGCTAACGAACAATTAACCCCGGTTGATCTTCAAGGCGAACTGTTGGAGCTGCTGCTTTCTATAAAAGAAGTTATCCTTCGGGATCACGATGGTTTGTTTGTGAATATTGTTGAGGACATGATCCAGAAGGTACGCCTTTTTGGATGTTATTTTGCAACACTTGATATCAGGCAGGACAGCCGTATTTTACGTAAAGTGTTTGAATATGGAACCCAAAATATTGACACAGGCGTAGCGGAAGGTTATTCGGAACTAAGCGAAGAAGATAAAATAAAGAGCATCACTTTTAAAGAGGCCGATTTTGTTTGCCCTAAAGAGGAAAAAGATGCTATGATCCACGATACACTGGATACCATCAGGTTGGTTAAGCAAATTCAACAGGGTAATGGTGAAAGGGCGTGCCAGCGTTTCATTATCAGTAACTGTCAGCGCGCTTCGGATATTTTGCAGTTGATTAACCTGTTTTTATGGAGTGGGTGGAAAAAAGACAGCTTAAGTATCGATTTTATGCCGCTGTTTGAAACCGTGAACGATCTGGAACATGCTGCAAGCATCATGGAACAATTATATACCCATCCGTTTTATGCCGAGCACCTGAAAAACAGGGGGAGCCAGCAAACTATTATGCTTGGCTTTTCGGATAGTACTAAGGATGGCGGTTACCTGATGGCTAACTGGTCAATATATAAAGCTAAAGTTGAGCTTACCGCGATGGCCCGCAAATACGGCATCCAGCTGGCGTTTTTTGATGGCAGGGGAGGGCCACCTGCCCGCGGTGGTGGTAAAACACACCGTTTTTATGCATCGATGGGTAAAGAAATTGCTAACGAGCATATCCAGTTAACTATACAGGGGCAAACCGTTAGTTCGCAATATGGTTCGGTTGAAACTGCCCAATTTAATATGGAGCAACTGATCAACGCAGGTATTATCTCAGCTTTGCACCCTAACCGTAACGATCTGCTGGATAACCGTCATAAGGAACTCATTCAGCAAATGGCCGATGTAAGCTATAAGCTGTTTATTGATCTGCGTGCACATCCGCTGTTTGTTGAATACCTCGAAAAATTCAGTCCACTGAAATTATTATCAAGGATTAATATCAGCAGCCGCCCAACTAAACGTAATGCAGGGGCTCAATTGAAACTGGAAGACCTTAGGGCTATCAGCTTTGTAACTTCATGGAGTCAGTTAAAACAAAGTATCCCCGGTTTTTATGGTGTGGGTACAGCACTTAAACAGGTTAAAGAAACTGGCGGTTGGGACGAGATTAAAGAGCTTTATCAAACTTCGGGTTTCTTTAAAACTATGCTGGATAACTGTATGATGTCGATGTCGAAGTCGGACTTCAGGGTTACAGCGTACCTGGAACAGGATGAAAAATTTGGCGCTTTCTGGAAAATGCTTCGCGATGAGTTTATTCTTACCCGCGAAATGTTGCTTGAACTAACCGGCAGCACCGTACTGATGGAAGAATATCCGGTTGAACGTCGTTCTATTGCTATTCGCGAAAAAATAGTGTTACCGCTGGTGATCATTCAGCACTACGCCCTGCAATGTATCAATTATGAAAAGGATACCGAGCTTAATGATGTTTATAACAAGCTGGTGATCCGTACGGTTTACGGTATTGTAAATGCCGGGCGCAATTTGGCTTAAGAGTTTATTGTTTTAATTTATATCCCCATCCACCTGTTAGCAATAGCAGGTGGATTTTTTTGATTTAATTGTATGATCATGATGGGCTGTGTCAAAAGCTTTCAAAGGTTTTTGACATTTAGTCTGAAAAGCCTCTGCACTTAAACTTTAAGAAAAAACCGTGAGCTATTATAAAGTTAAAAGCAGAATACGTATAGCTTAAAACCAATAGGTTGATTATTCGTGTTTGTTCAATTGCTTTATATGTAATAAAAAAAACCGCATCATTTGTATTTGATGCGGCCTCTTTTGTATTTAGGGGAAAGGATTTATTGCAATTCGAGTGTTACGATTGATTTTGCAGGCAGACTTACTACCAGTTTGTCACCGTCTTTTTTAGCTCCGGTAAAAGTGTTCAGGTGGATTTTATCGGCATCTTTAAATGTATTAACATCAGTTAACTTAGCCGAGGTTAATACCTGACCGCTAACGGTTTGCCATTTTATATCGCTAAGGCCGGTTGTAATGGTAATAGTATTGTGCGGATCAAGGTTAACTAATGAGATGTGTACCTTGCCGGCCGCATCCTGCGAAGCAGATGCATTTACAGCTTCAATTTTTTTGCCGTCAACTTCATAATCAGGCGCGCTCAACTTAATGGGCAGGTATTTGGCATCCTGGTGCACCTTGTACATATCAAACACATGGTAAGTAGGGGTGAGCACCATTTTTTCTTTATCAGTTAATATCAAAGCCTGCAGCACATTAATGGTTTGTGCAAGTGCGGCCATTTTAACACGGTCGCTATGGTTGTTAAATATGTTTAGCGTTGTGCCCGCTATTAAAGCGTCGCGCAAGCTGTTTTGTTGGTAAAGAAAACCAGGGTTTGTTCCTGGTTCAGGATCAGTCCAAACACCCCACTCATCAACAACAAGGGCCACTTTTTTTCAGGGTCATATTTGTCCATAATGGCCGAATGTTTGGTAACCAGCTCCTCCATTTTAAGGCAGTTTACCATAGTGCTGAAGTATTCTTTTTCGTCAAAGTTAGTTGCCGAACCTTTTTTGCCCCAATTACCTGTTGGTATGGTATAATAATGCAACGATAAACCTGCCATCATACCGCTCGAGATGTTTTTCATACAAACTTCTGTCCAACGGTAATCATCAGAGTTTGGCCCGCTGGCTATTTTTTTCAGTTTAGCACCTGGGTAATCCTTGGCAAATGATGCATAGCGTTTAAACAGGTCGGAGTAATATTCAGGTGTCATATTACCGCCACAGCCCCAGCTCTCGTTGCCCACACCCCAATAAGTTACTTTGTAGGGTGCCGGGTGTCCGTTCTTTTTACGCAATTGCACTACAGTACTGCTGCTATTTGAGTTTAAGTATTCAATCCACTTCGACATTTCATCAACCGTACCGCTGCCTACGTTACCTGCTATATAAGGCTCACAGCCCAACAAGTCGCAAAGTTCCAGGAATTCATGTGTACCAAAGCTGTTATCTTCGGTAATGCCGCCCCAGTTGGTATTTACCATACGCGGGCGTGCAGTTGCGGGGCCGATGCCATCGCGCCAGTGATACTCGTCGGCAAAGCATCCGCCGGGCCAGCGCAGGTTAGGGACCTTTATCTTTTTAAGGGCATCAACAATGTCAAGCCTGATGCGGTCCTGCTTTTTTACAGGTAGGGTTTTATCAACCCAAAAACCTCCATAAATGCCATGACCGAGGTGCTCGGCAAACTGGCCGTAAATGTGCTTGCTAATGGTTGTTTTTGAATCGGTACTGATATTAAGTGTACCTGTTTGCCCGAAGGATGCCGAGCTCAATAAAGACAAAGCGATAACGCCGAGTTGTAAAAACGGGTTCTTTTTCATTGAAACTTAGGATTTAACTGATTGTGCAGTAAAGAAAAGAAAAATTTGTTAATAAGTGTTAAAATAACAATAAAAATTACCGTTGATGTTTTGATTGCATGGATTTCGCTGATGCGCTGCAGGACTGGCCAACGTTTTTGGGATTGACAGCGTGTTATTTTAGAAGAATGATCTTGGATATTTAGCCCTTAAAACCTGATTGATGTATTCAAGGAAAAATCAACGGAATCAGTGAAATTAAATTAATCAACGGTTGTTCCTTATAAACTCTTCAAACTTTTCATTGCTATAATCTGCCGCGCCGGAGTGCTTATAAATAAGCTTGCCCTCTTTATCAAATACGAGGGTAGTAGGGATAGTTCCATCTAATAAAGTGCCGGGTACATTGCTCTCCTGTGTATATAAAGGTAGGTCATACTCGTTTTTAAGCATAAAAGCTTTGGCTTTAGGCAGATCGTTATCTACATCAACCAAAAGAAAGGCTACTTTTGGATCGTTCCTGAATTTTTTGTAGAGTTCATTTACCTTAGGCATTTCTGCGATGCAGGGAGGGCACCAGGTAGCCCAATAGTTTATAAATACCACTTTAGATTTTAGGGTGCCTAACGATATGGTATTACCGCCTGCATCTTTAAACTGGATATCCGGTACGTTGGTAAAGTTTTCGTGATGCTTAACGTACCCTCCGGGATCGGGCTGGAAAAAATCCAGCGACATGAGGCCCCTGATCAGATAACCTTTTGCATTTGGATTAAAAATTACCAACAACGCCAATGCCATAATGAGGATGCTGAAAATATTTGAAATCGGGATCTTTTTTTGTTGGATCATAAAGTGATATTTAAGGGTCTGTAAATATTTCGCTGCTTCGCGCCTTTGCATGAACTTAATTTAATGTGGTAATTTTTCTCTGAGCAAGCCATAAACCCATGTCCCCAAAATAGCGCTTAAAAGCGTAACCGCAGTAACTGCAAAGCCACTTCCACTTACAATCTGCGCAAACAGCGGACCAGGGCAGGCGCCTGTAATTGCCCAGCCTAAGCCAAATATCAGCCCGCCATATACATTGCCCCAGCTAAATTTTTTGTCGGGAATAACAATAGCGTCGCCGGTAAGGGTTTTGATCTTAAAATGTTTAATAATCATAACGGAGATCATCCCTACAATAATAGCGCTGCCAATGATACCATACATATGAAACGATTGCAGCCTGAACATTTCCTGGATCCTGAACCAGGAGATCACCTCCGATTTTACCAGCAATATGCCAAAAAGCAGGCCTGCAAACAAATATTTAATGTTTTGCATATTATAAACGTAAAAGGTAAGGTAAAATAAACCAGCTCATGATGAAACCTCCTGCCATAAAACAGCAGGTTGCCACCAGCGATGGCCATTGCAGGTTCGAGATTCCCATGATGGCGTGGCCGGATGTGCAGCCGTTGGCATACCTGGTGCCAAAGCCCACTAAAAAGCCCCCTGCCACCATAAAAATAAAACCCCTTAAGGTAAGCAGTTCACCAAAACTGAAGATATCCTTTGGTAATAAACCATTAAAATCTTTAACTCCCTGTTGTTGCAGCAATGCATGGGTTTGCGGATTGATATTAACCGGATGATTAGCAGAAAGATATTGTGCAGCCAGAAAGCCGCCCAAAACAATGCCGACTACAAAAAACATGTTCCAGTTTTCTTTTTCCAATCATACTTAAAAAAGGATATATTGGCTGGAATACATGCCGCACAGATGTGCTTCAGTGATGACGAGATACCAAAAGTTTTATTCCCGATAATAAGTAGGGCTGGTACAATAAGGCCTATTAGCGGACCGGATACATACCAGGGCCAGGGTTGAGTTATCAGATCCATAGTTTACGGGTTAATAACCGCAAATATATCTAATGTGAATTGGCAAAATCCTAATCAGGCTGGCTTTTAATTGTAATTGATACAATTTTACTTTTTATTTGTTTTAACAATATTGTTACATATATTTACTGGCAATTATATACCCTAACAAAATTTATTTTGGTGAAGAAGCTTATAGCGATACTTTTATTAAACGTACATCTGTTCAATTTGGGCGGATACAGTTTAGTATTTGAGTATTTTATTCACCGGTCCGAAGTGCAAATTGTTAAGCAGATCTATGAAAATAAGGTTGACGCTACCAAACTTGTAGAGATCAAGATTCCTGTACATCTTCCAAAAATCCACAGTTGGAGTGGGTATGTTCGTGATCAGGGGCAATTGCAGCTAAAAGGGGTATACTACAATTACCTGCGGTATAAAGTTACACAGGACACTATGTCATTTATTTGTATAGCCAATAGCGTTAAAACCCGTTTGGTTAATGCAAACCTCATTATTGCCAAAGAAATAAGCGATGTGCCCTTAAGTAAAAAGGGACACGATTCATCGCAAAAAAGATAAACGCCGGGGGCGAATACAGCTTCCAGGTTATGCATTATCAATTCTTATCTTACGGAAGGACATTAAAGGTAAAACCACGCCCTATAGCCTACCATGTAAATTCACCCTTCATCGAGTCGCCCGGCAAACCTCCAAACATTGCCTGCTGATTATTGCCTGTAAATTATGAGTTAAATTAATTTGTGTGCCTGTACTTTAAGGGACGCAAAGGTTTTTTATCATTTTGTTGTTTGAATCTGCACATCACCTGTGCTGCTAATTTTAGATACAACAATTTCATTTACGGCTTTGATCATGCTCACTAATGCTGATGTATTATCAACAAATCGGTGGTTAAGCGATTTCAGTTGATAATGTTGATCCGGCTTTTGTTTTACCAATTTAGTTATACCCTTTATTTAAACGTAATGAAATTTATGTCGCTGTATTTTTACAGATGTTGTATTGTAGTTTCTTTTTTATTGGCTGTTGCACAATGTGCCAAAGCCCAAACCGATGCTGATGCATTGATGATCCCTAAAAATTATTTTTGTGCCGCCGCAGTATATACCCATGGGAGTTGGGACCATTACTGGGAAGGTACTTTTAAACGGGATAATCCAAATTTGGGTACCGTGAGTACAAATGTTTACAGCCTGGGTGGTAATTACGGTCTTTCAAACCGGATCAACCTGCTATTCATGGTTCCTTATGTAACTACCAACGCTTCGGCCGGTACTTTAAGAGGCGAAAAGTCATTTCAGGACCTTATGGTTTCGTTTAAATGGATGGCCGTAAAAGAGGAGATAGGCAGTGGTTTATTTAGCGTTCATGCCATAGCTACGGGTTCATTGCCTTTAGCCAATTATCAAGCCGATTTTTTGCCTTTATCTGTAGGCTTGCATAGCAAAAGCGTAGCCTTACGCGCCTTGCTTAACTATCAAACAGGCAGATTCTTTGTGGCAGGCTCAGGTCAGTACATTCGCCGCGATAATATTACTATCGACAGAAATTCATACTACACTACCGAAATGCATTACACCAATGAGGTGCAGTTACCAAACGCTACCAACTTTATGTTTAGCAGTGGCTACCGCAGCCTCAAATTTAATGCCGAGGCCACTTTTACAAAGATTACAAGTACAAGCGGCTTTGATATCCGTAAAAACGATATGCCTTTTCCAAGTAACCGCATGAATAGCACAGCTGTTGGTTTAATATTGAAATACAGTTTCCAGTCTATCAGCGGACTTGAGTTTACTGCAGGCGGTAACTATGTTTTAAACGGACGTAATGTAGGCCAAACCCGGTCGGGATTTGCAGGTGTGTACTATGTGTTTAGCACCAAAAAGGAGAAGTAATTAGCAGTTGGATAATCAATGATCAATGAAATGAAAAAAACGATACTTAATATATTTACAATTACAGCGTTGGCAGCGGCAACGTTTAGTTCGTGCAGGAAAGATATTTTAGACCGCACTGCGTTATACCCGGCGCTTAAACCCTCAAATCTTGACCTTACTGCCGATACCTGGAACCCGGTGCTGGTTAAAGATTTTAGTGTGTTGAACGTAGCCGCGCCTGATGCTGTTACATCACCGGCCTATGTAGCCGATCTGAACGAGATTAAAGGATTACAGAAAAATCTAACCAGTGATCAGCAGTCAAAGATCCAATATTGGAGCGCGGGCTCTGTATTAAGATGGAATGAGATTTTGCGCGAGCTTGTAGCCAAACATAATATACCACCATACCAGAACCCTGATGGTACTTATCCGGCTCCAAGTTCTACCAATCCTTTTAATTACCCTGAATTTCCGTTTTCAAACCCTCCTTATGCTGCACGTGCCTACGCTTATGTAAGTGCTGCACAATATGATGCGCTGATAGCTGCATGGCATTTCAAAAACGTTTATAAACGTACGGCGCCATATAAAAACGACTCAGGTGTTAAAGCACTGATCCCGGCATCCGAACTGCCTTCGTACCCAAGCGAGGACGCGGTAGTATCTGGTGCGACATCTGAGATCATGAAATTATTATTTCCTGCGGATGTAGCCTTTATACAACAAAAGGTTGATGAAGAAAGATTATACAGGATGGCATCAGGAGCTAATACCCGTGGCGAATTTGCTGCCGGCGAATCGTTAGGCAGGCAGGTAGCCGCCATATTTGCTACCCGCGCCCGTAATGACGGTGCAGGCAAAGCCGGCGGTTCTCCCGCTATCTGGAAAAACTTTGAAACCATCACCGCTGCAAAAGGCGAGCAATTTTGGGTGAGCCTGGAAACCCCCAAAAGGCCACCAATGCTGCCGTTGTTTTCAAAAGTTACGCCTTTCTTGTTCGATTCAACTACTGTAGCTGCAATCAGGCCCCCGGCTCCATACGCAACAAATTCGGCCGAGTTTAAAAAAGAAACAGAAGAAGTATTGTCATTCAGTAAAGACCATAGCCGCGATCATGAAGAGCTGGTTGCTTTCTGGGCCGATGGTGCCGGTACTTATACGCCTACAGGTCACTGGAATGCTATTGCAGCTGATGAATTTGTAAAACAAAATTACAGCGAAGTACGCTGGGCACGTAACTTTGCGTTGTTGAACATGGCCCAAATGGATGCCGCTATTGTATGTTGGGATACTAAATATTTTTACTTTAACCAGCGCCCGTCGCAGGCTAACCCAAATATCAAAACATTAACTGGGGTGCCAAATTTTCCGGCGTATACGTCAGGTCACTCTAACTTTAGCGGTTCGGCTGCTACTGTACTAACCTATTTGCTGCCCGATAGGGGGAGTAAGTTCACCGATATGGCGCATGCGGCGGCTATGTCAAGGTTGTACGGGGCTATTCACTATCGGAGCGACTGCGAAGTTGGTTTGGTAACCGGAAATAAAGTTGGCCAGTATGCAGTTAACAGAGGTAAGGCTGATGGGGCAGACGCAAAATAACAGGATGTTGAATTGAGGACAGAATAAACAATGCGCAGCTTAACAAACGATCAGAAAATATATCACACGCTTCGGCTCGCGGTAGCTATGTGCTTTATAGGGCACGGTTGCTTTGGTATTATAACCAAACAAATTTGGTGTAACTACTTTGGTGTTGTCGGCATAGGTAAAGAAATGGCCTATACACTGATGCCTTATGTAGGTACCGTGGACATATTAATGGGCATTTCTATGCTGGTTTATCCAACCCGTGCCATAGCTGCATGGCTGGTGGTTTGGGGACTGGCTACTGCATCTATGCGCCCACTGTCGGGCGAACCTTTTGCCGAGTTCATTGAACGTGCCGGCAACTACGGTGCACCGTTTGCTTTACTGTTGGTACAGGGAGGGTTCCCATTAGGTAAAAAACAATGGCTTGCCCGTATGGATGATAATGTTAGTATCAATGCCGAAACCCTGGCTAAAGTTATTACCTGGTTAAGGGTATTTGCATTTTTGCTGCTAATAGGCCATGGCTGGCTCAACCTTATCCAAAAGCAAGGTTTATTAAGTCAATACCATACGCTTGGTTTTGCTGAACCGGCTAAAACGGCCCAGTTTGTTGGCTTGTTTGAGGTGCTGGCTGCGTTAACAGTGCTTATTCGTCCCTTTAAAAATATACTCCTCGTTTTTATTATATGGAAAATATCCAGCGAGCTCTTTTATCCAAAATACGAAATGTTTGAGTGGGTAGAACGCGGCGGGAGCTATGGTGTATTGCTGGCCTTGTGGTTTGCGGTTAAAAAAGCACCGGCTGGTTATATTCTCTGGCCTTTTAAACATACATCACATTTAAGAGCAAGTTAATCCATCAAAACATAAAAAAGCTTATTGAACAGGGTAAAAAGTTACCCTGCTTTGCAAACATATTAACTAAACAATTGCACAAAAACACTTTTAATAATACTATGAAAAAACTGGTACTGAAATTTATTGGCGTTACAACGGTTATCCTATTTACAACCTTTGCCAAGGTAAATGCGCAAGGTTGTGTCGCTATTAGAAGCACAGGCGGTTTATGCACTATGGATGAACATCCCGATAGTGTTTCCAACAATGGCAGCTGGTTGTTAAACAGCAATAACCGTTACTTTCGCTCGTATAAACACTTTGTTGGTACCAAGGAGCAAAAACAACGAATTCAACAAGGAACCAATGTTATTAATCATTCCTATACGCAGGATTTAACTTTAACCCGCATATTTAATAATCGGTGGTCGTTTGCTGTTGATTTACCTATAGTTGATAACAGCCGTTCATCATTATATGAGCATGGAGGTAAGGAGCGTTTGGAAACACATTCCTTTGGTTTGGGCGATGTACGTTTAACAGCATATGCCTGGTTATTAAACCCTGTAAAGGCCCGCCGTGGCAATATCCAGGTTGGCCTGGGTATCAAGCTGCCAACCGGAAACTACAATTACCAGGATTATTTTTACCATACTGCTGCCAACGATGGCAAAACGCTTGGTCCTGTTGATCAATCTATCCAATTGGGTGATGGTGGCACAGGTATCACCACTGAGATCAATACTTATTACAATTTTACACACAGGTTTGGCCTATACGGCGGGTTTTACTATCTCATCAGTCCAAGGGAGCAAAATGGTGTATCATCGGCCCGTGGCGGTGCACCAAGTGCCAAAGCGGTTGCCAACGGCAGTGATGTTATGAGCGTGCCCGACCAGGTAATGATCCGCGGCGGTGCAAGCTACGGCGTCAGCAAGTTTGATTTTTCGGCCGGTGTACGTTATGAATGTTTGCCCGTGCATGACCTTGTAGGAGGGAGCAATGGCTTCCGCAGGCCCGGATATATCATCTCTGCCGAGCCGGGTGTTACTTACCGTGTTAAATCATTTTCAATTTACGCTTTTGTACCTGTAGCATTAAAACGCGACCGCACGCAAAGCGTACCGGATAAAATTACAACCAACTTAACAGGAACTTATACTCAGGGCGATGCCGCATTTGCCGATTATGCCATCAACGTGGGGATAACTTTTAGAATTAAATAGAAAATTGTTTTGGTTGATTTTAAAGCCGGCATTGAGACCCCGGCTTTATTCAACCACTGCTTACAAGTTGCAATTACACTTAAACAACATATTATGAAACATACTTTACAATTTCTCTTTTGCGTAGCGACGTGCCTGCTGCTTACCTATAACCGTGTACACGCGCAAGGCTGCGTTGCTATTAAAGGAGATGGCCCATTCAGTAACATGGAACATACTACGCAGGATACTTCATACAAAGGTTGGGAGCTTACCGCTTCATGGCGTTATTTTAAATCGTTTCGCCACTTTAAAGGTAGTGACGAGCAGAAGCAACGCCTGGTGATAGGTAACGAGGTGATCAACCATCAACATACTTTTGATCTAAATCTTACCCGTAATTTTAACCAGTATTGGTCAGTATCTGTTGGTGTACCTTATCTTGTTAATACCCGCTCTTCATTATATGAGCACGGCGGTAAAGAGCGCCATAATTCATACTCGCAGGGTATTGGCGATGCCCGCATCGTTGTTAACAGGTGGTTGTTTGATAGCCGTAAAACGAGGGGAAATATCCAGGTTGGTTTAGGTATCAAGTTGCCTACCGGTGATTTTAATTATAAATCACATTTTTACAACGTCATCCCTTCCGAGCGCCCTGTTGATCAATCCATTCAGTTAGGGGATGGCGGTTTGGGTATCATTGCCGAAGCAAACGGTTACCTGGGTTTTGGCAGCGGCTTTAGCGGGTATAGTAACCTGTATTATATGAGCAACCCGCGCAATACCAACGGTACCCGCACTTATCGTGAAACTTTGAGCGCAACACTGGCCAACGAAGCTATTTCAAGTGTGCCCGATCAGTACCTGGCCCGTTTAGGTGTTAATTATACCATAGCGCATGTGTTCACTATATCAGCTGGTGGCCGTATTGAGGGGATCCCCGTTCATGACCTGATAGGTAAAAGCGACGCTTTCCGCCGTCCGGGTTATATCATTTCTGCAGAGCCTGCCCTGAGCTACGCATTTAAAAGGGTAAATATCTTTGCCAGCGTGCCCATCGCCCTGAAGCGCGACCGCACACAAAGTGTTACTGATAAAGAAAACTCGATAGCCACCGGTAAATACGTTATCGGCGACGCTGCATTTGCCGATTATGCTATCAATTTTGGAGTGTCGTTTAAATTTTGAGATTATATATACTACTTAGTTGATTTGGTGAAGCCGGGAGTGAGATCCCCGGCTTTTTTATTTAGTACTAATTTTCCGAATCAGATCGAATTACCTAAAATCTGCTATTTGCAGAACAAACTTTGAATTCGAATTTCCGAATAAATTAATTGTGCGAATTATTTTTAGCTCTTTTAATTCGTGTAATTCGAATAAATTCTGTCCTGTAGGCAGCATTCGCGTAAAATTATTTTTTATGGACACTTTTTTACTTAAAAACAATAGTTTTACGTTCATGAACACTCCCGAAGAAAACTTTGCAGCGCTGGGATTAAACCTGCCGCCTGCACCAAAACCACTTGGCGTTTATAAACCATGTTTAGTTGATGGCAAATATTTATACCTGTCGGGCCATGGTCCGGTACAGGATGATGCTTCACTGATTATTGGCCGCATTGGTGAAACAGTAAGCCAGGAAGATGGCAAGCTTGCCGCGCAACAGGTTGGTTTAACTATGCTTGCTACCATTAAAGCCAACATCGGCAGTTTCAATAAGATAAAACGTGTTATAAAAGTGCTGGGTATGGTTAACTGTACACCCGAATTTGAAAAGCACCCATTTATCATAAATGGCGCCAGCGAACTTTTTGCCAAAATTTGGGGCGAGGAGAACGGCATAGGCGTACGCAGCGCGGTGGGTATGGGCTCATTACCTGATAATATCCCTGTTGAGATTGAAGCTCTGTTTGAATTAGAATAAAATCTACAATTTCCATTCTGTAGAGACGCATAATTGCGTCTCCCTTTTGCAAGGGCACTATGCAGACGGCTTTGGATGTTCGGAGTCGCAATTATGCGCCTCTACATGAAAAAATACTTAATCCATGACCCCCAACTGGTATAATATACAGGATCTTGATAAGCTGGATACCCCGGCACTGGTGGTTTATCCCGACAGGGTTAAAACAAACATAGCCATGCTTACCGGCATGATTGATGATATTAAGCGTTTGCGCCCACATGTTAAAACCTATAAAAATGCCGAAGTTACCGCTTTGCTGCTGGAGGCAGGCATCAGTAAGTTCAAATGTGCCACCATTGCCGAGGCCGAACTGCTGGCCATGAGCAAAGCTCCTGATGTTTTGCTGGCTTATCAACCCCAGGGTCCTAAGCTGCACCGGTTCATCAGGTTGATCCATGCTTATCCGCAAACGCGTTTTTCATGTTTGGTTGATAACTCCGCGTCGGCAAAGGAAATCTCTGACGAAGCGGTAAGATTTAATGCTAATATCGACGTATATCTGGATTTGAACGTAGGTATGAACCGCACAGGCATAACGCCAGGTTTTGAAGCCCTTCAACTTTATATGGATTGCCGTGTACTGCCAGGCATTAGCCCCGTGGGTTTGCATGCTTATGATGGTCACATTCACGATGTAGACCTGCAGAAACGGGCCGAACGCTGTAACTTTGCATTTGATCCTGTGCTTAAGTTGCAGCAAACTGTAAAAAGTAAAGGCTATCCCGAACCGGTCATCGTAGCCGGAGGTTCACCAACCTTTCCTATCCATGCCAAACGTCATTATGTTGAATGTAGTCCTGGCACGTTTGTTTACTGGGATAAAGGTTACCAGGTGGGTATGCCCGAGCAAGGTTTTTTACCCGCGGCACTGGTTATTACGCGGGTAATTTCTCTGCCTGGCCCAACAAAGCTTTGTCTGGATGTGGGTCATAAGTCGATATCAGCCGAGAATGAATTGAGTAAACGCATTTACTTTTTAAATGCACCCGGACTTTACCCGTTAAGCCAAAGTGAGGAGCATCTGGTAGTTGAAGCAGGGGCTAACCACCAATATCAGGTGGGTGATATACTTTATGGTATTCCGCATCATGTTTGTCCTACTGTAGCGCTGTACGAGCGCGTTTATACTATCGAAAACGAAAATGTTACCGGTGAGTGGCTTAACAAGGCCCGCGACCGCAAAATTACCATTTAAATACCCCTGATACCATGTTTGTTATAGATGCCCATTTAGATTTAAGCATGAACGCCCTGGAGTGGAACCGCGACCTTACGCGCCCGCTTGTTGAAGTAAACCAACGCGAAGAAGGCTTAACCGACAAGCCAGATCGTGCCAATGCTGTTGTTACCCTGCCCGAATTGCGTAAAGGGAATATTGGCCTGGTAGTAGCTACCCAGATTGGGCGTTATGTAGCACCTGGTAACCCGTTGCCCGGCTGGCACTCGCCCGAGCAGGCCTGGGCGCAAACCCAGGGACAGGTAGCCTGGTACAAGGCTATGGAAGATGCCGGCGAAATGGTGCAGGTGAACGATCTGCCATCGCTTGACAAACATTTAGAACTTTGGAATGATGGTACCCCGTCAGAAAAAAGCCGGTTGGGTATATTTTGAGTTTGGAAGGTGCCGATTCGATAGTGACCGTGAAGCATTTGGAGCGCGCTTATAATTATGGCTTGCGGGCTGTTGGCCCTGCGCATTATGGCCACGGCAGGTATGCCCAGGGTACTGATGCTACTGGCTATATGGGGCCTAAAGGTCATGAACTGCTTAGAGAAATGGAACGCCTGAATATTATTTTAGACGCTACCCATCTTTGTGATGATAGTTTTTGGGAAGCACTCGATCATTTTAGCGGGCACGTTTGGGCAAGTCATAACAATTGCCGGGCACTGGTAAATCATAACCGCCAGTACAGCGATGAGATGATCAAAGCATTGATTGATCGCGGAGCAGTTATAGGCGCGGCCCTTGATGCCTGGATGATGGTGCCCGGATGGGTAAGGGGCGTATCTACCCCAAAAGGTATGAATTGTAATATGGAAGTTATGGTTGATCATATCGATCATATTTGCCAGATAGCCGGTAATGCCCTGCACGTAGGCATGGGTACCGATCTTGACGGCGCTTTTGGCAGGGAGCAGTGCCCTTATGACCTGGAAACAATTGCCGATTTGCAAAAAGTACCGGATCTGTTAAAAAAACGTGGCTATACGGATGCGGATATCCAAAATATGATGCATGGCAACTGGCTCAGGTTTTTAAGGAATGCCTTGGCATAAATCAGTTGGCAGTTTTTAGTTTGCAGTGGGTTGTTCTCCGAAAAAGGCTGCATCGATTGGACAATGGTGGAAGTTTAGCGGTAGCGTAACTTAGATCTATAACTATGGAAGCATTCTGCTTCTGTAGCGGAGCTTGTAAGCTAATTTATGAAATCGTAGCATAGGGTATCGTAGTTAAGCTGAAAGCTTAACTTATTTTGGGTCGAAGTTAAGCTACCGCTAAACTTCGACCAGACAACAAAAAGCGATTTTAAAAATACCACGCTCCAAATCCTTCGCTTTCTTCATTAAACAGTAAAACCTGCCTTTTATATCTGTAACTTTCCTTAATTAAATCTACTTTGCGAAACACTTACCTTAAATTAGGGATAGTGTAAATTGTCATCTATACTATGAATGCAGAACAATCAAGGTTAAAGGATACAGGCTGGAAAAAATGGGGGCCTTATGTAAGTGATAGGCAGTGGGGTACCGTGAGGGAGGATTACAGTGCAAATGGTGATGCCTGGAACTACATAACCCATGATATGGCCCGCAGCAAAGCTTATCGCTGGGGCGAGGAAGGTATAGCCGGTATCTGCGACAGGCAGCAATATCTGTGTTTTGCAATAGCATTGTGGAATAAGAAAGACCCTATAATTAAAGAACGATATTTTGGTTTAAGCAACCCCGAAGGTAATCATGGCGAGGATGTGAAAGAGATGTACTACTATCTGGATAGTACACCTACACACTCGTACATGAAAACGTTGTATAAATATCCGCAAAACGAGTTTCCGTACAAATGGTTAGTTGATGAGAACAAACACCGCGGCCGCCAGGATCCAGAATTTGAACTGATGGACACGGAGATATTTGATCGCAACGAATATTTTGATGTTTTTACCGAATATGCCAAAAGCGCGCAGGAAGATATCCTCATTAAAATAACTATTCATAACCGGAGTGAAGAGGATGCCCCGCTTAATGTAATGCCTACTTTATGGTTCCGCAATACCTGGGCTTGGGGATATGATTCGCGCAAACCAGATCTTTGTGCTTCTTCGGATAAAGTGATCAGCATTTTTCATAAAGACCTTGGGCAGATGTGGCTGCACGTCGAAGGGCAAGCTCAACTCCTGTTCTGTGATAATGAAACTAACTCGCGCAGGCTTTATAATTATGACGATGGCCGAAAGTATTATAAGGATGGTATAAACGATTACATTATTCATGCTGCCGATACTGTAAATCCTAAAAACATGGGTACCAAAGCAGCTATAAACTACGATTTAAATATCCCGGCGCGGCGAAGCGTAACCATACGCTTGCGACTGTCTGAAGACGCAAATTATAGTTTTGAGGATTTTGACGAAGTTTTTGCTGTTCGCCAAACAGAGGCCGACCAGTTTTATAACGATATTCATGGCGCTACCATGAACCCCGATCGCCGCCTTATTCAGCGGCAGGCTTTTGCCGGCATGTTATGGAACAAGCAGTTTTACTATTCAGATATCCGCCATTGGCTTAGCGGTGATAAGGGGATGCCCCGCCCGCCTGCGCAAAGGCAAAAAGCCCGAAACAGTAAATGGACGCATCTTAATACCCGCGATATTGTTTCAATGCCCGATAAGTGGGAATATCCCTGGTTTGCCGCCTGGGACCTTGCTTTTCACTGCCTGCCGCTGGCAACCATTGATATGGCCTTTGCCAAAAATCAGTTGATTTTGCTTACCCGCGATTGGTATATGCACCCTAACGGCCAGTTGCCGGCCTATGAATGGGACTTTGGTGATGTTAACCCTCCGGTACATGCCATGGCTGTATGGAACGTTTATAAAACCGATAAAGAAAACAATAACGGTAAAGGGGATACCTATTTCCTGGAGCGGGTTTTTCACAAACTCATGCTAAATTTTACCTGGTGGGTTAATCGTAAGGACCAATCGGGGAATAATATTTTTGAGGGTGGTTTCCTGGGCATGGATAATATCGGTGTTTTCGACCGTAATATGCATTTACCATCCGGGCAGCATTTGGAACAGGCCGATGGTACCAGTTGGATGGCCATGTATTCGCTTAATTTGCTGCGTATTGCCACCGAGCTTACCGAAACCGACAAAGCTTACGCTGATATTGCTTCAAAGTTTTTTGAGCATTTTATTTATATTATAGGGGCCATGTCAAACCTGGGCGAAAACAATGAAGGCCTTTGGGATGATGACGATGGCTTTTTTTATGACCAGATCCGTTTTCCTGATGATGGTTCTGTAAAAATGCGGGTACGAAGTATAGTAGGATTGATTCCTCTGTTTGCTACTGAAGTGCTGGACGAGAAAGATATTATGGAGAGCCCGGTATTTAAAGATCGTATGAAATGGTTTGCCGAAAACCGGCCCGATCTTGCCTCGCTGGTTTCGCGCTGGAACGAGAAGGGAAGCAACGGTAAACACCTGATTAGTTTGCTGCGCGGCTATAGGATGAAATCATTGCTCAAATACATGTTGGATGAAAACGAGTTTTTGAGCGATTATGGGATCCGTTCACTTTCAAAGTATCATCTTAAACATCCTTATTACGTTTCGGTAAATGGAGTTGAATTTGGCATATCCTATGTGCCGGGCGAGAGTGACAGCGGTTTATTTGGTGGCAACAGTAACTGGCGCGGCCCTATCTGGATGCCTATCAATTACCTGATCATTGATAGTTTGCACCGGTTCCATATGTTTTATGGAAATGAGTTTAAAATAGAATGCCCGACCGGATCTGGCAACTTTATGAACCTGAAAGAGGTAGCCAACGAACTATATGCCCGGGTTTCCAAACTGTTTATGAAAAACGAAAATGGTGAACGACCAGTTTACGGCAAAAATCCAAAACAGCAAACCGATCCGCATTTTAAAGATCACATTTTGTTTTATGAATTTTTTGATGGCGATACAGGTCTTGGTTTAGGTGCCGCACATCAAACCGGCTGGACGGGCTTGATAGCCAATTGTTTGTACCTGGAGTAGCGTTTATGTATATGATAAACCCGGCGCAGCGCTATAAATCAACATTGTGTCGTGGTGGGATTGCTGCAGATAAATATTAAAGCTTCCGTCTGTCAATCAACTTTCAGCATGATACTTTTAGCTTGATATGAATTATTGTGTAAAAAAGACACAATAAAATTTCCTGGCTTATTATTAATTAATTAGCTTTACTGTACCAGTTAATTATTAACCATTATCAAGCATGATTTACAGCAGAAGAAATTTTATTAAAGGCACCGGTGCATTGGTGCTTGGCGGCATGGCTTTATCGGGTAAAGCAGCAAGTTTTTTGAGTAACATGGAGCATCATCCTGTAGGACTGCAGTTGTTTACTTTTTTCGGCGTTATTGACGAAGATGTAAAGGGCACGCTGAGCAAAATTGCGGCTATAGGATACAAGGAATTGGAATCGGCTTTTAGTAAAAAAGGCGGCTATTATGGTATGAAGCCTAAAGAATTTAAAGCTATGGTGAATGACCTGGGTATGAGCTGGACCTCGCACCATGTTCTTGGCGCTCCGTTTAAACTGCCACCGGGAGCAAAAATGCCTGCAGGTGCAGATGGTAAGCCGATGGTATTGCCTCCTGTATTGAACCTGCGCGATAATATGCAGCAGGTGATTGACGAGGTTGCTGAAGGCGGCGTTCAATACCTGGTTTGTGCCAATTCGCCTACGGCTACGCTTGATGAAATAAAATCGACCATTGAGGTGCTGAACAAAACGGGAGAAGCTGCTAAAAAAGCCGGCATCCAGTTTGCATATCATAATCACGATATGGAGTTCCACGCGGTTGATGGTAAAGTGCCTTATGATTTATTATTAAGCGAAACAGATGCAGGTAATGTAAAAATGGAGCTTGATTTGGCCTGGGCTGTTAAGGCAGGTAAAAATCCGGTAGAAATGTTTAAGGAACATCCCGGTCGTTTCCCGCTTTGGCATGTGAAAGATTTGGATGCAGGCAGGCAGAATATACAACCTGTAGGAGGCGGCACTATTGATTTTAAACCAATTTTTGCAGCGGCTAAATCAGCAGGTATGCAACACTTTTTTGTAGAGCATGATATGCCTAAAGATGCCTTTGCAAGTATTACAGCCAGTATGGGATATTTGAAGGATAAGCTGATGGTGTAAATAGGGGAGTGATATCCTAATCGTTAACTATTAATTGTTTTATAATAGAATTGCAGCCGATAAATTAAGTTTTATCGGCTGTTTTGTTTGCTAACGATTGTTGTTTGCCTCTTATTTTAGTTTATGAGCTTTTTTGTAAAAGAAGACGCCGGAACTTGTTGTATTTTTCGGAAAAGTATGGCTTAACAATTCCATAATGTACCGTAATTTTGATTTAACCTGCCTGTTGAGTAATTTAAGGCGATAAAATATTATTTATAACGGCGGCGCATGGCAGAAACATCTACAGAACATTTAAAAAGGGTTTTGAAACCTATCCATTTATGGGCCATAGCCGTAGGTCTGGTTATTTCGGGCGAATATTTCGGGTGGAATTTGGGATGGGCTGTATCCGGCACTATAGGTTTGCTCATAGCCACCCTGGTTATCACCTTGATGTATATTACATTTATTTTTAGCTATACCGAACTCACCGCCTCCATACCTCATGCGGGAGGCGCTTTTGCTTATGCGTATCGGGCTATGGGACCGTTTGGCGGGTTAATTGCCGGTTACGCTACCCTTGTTGATTTCCTGGTGGCTACGCCTGCTGTAGCAGTTTCTTTAGGAAGCTACCTGCATTTTTTATACCCGGCTATCCCAATAGCAGAGGCCGCTATGGGCTTTAATGTTCTTTTTATCCTTTTAAATATGCTTGGGGTAAAGGAATCGGCTACGTTTTCGGTGTTCATTACTGTACTTGCCGTAATTGAGCTGCTGCTTTACCTTGGTATTGTATCGCCACATTTTAAAATGGTAAACTACCTCACCAATCCTATGCCCTTTGGCTGGGCTGGTGTGTTTGCAGCCCTGCCTTTTGCGGTTTGGTTTTACCTGGCCATTGAAGGTGTTGCGATGGTGGCCGAAGAAGTGGAGAACCCCAAAAGGAATATTCCCCGCGGCTATATATCGGCTATTATAACGCTGGTAGTGTTAGCGCTGGGTGTAATGATCATAACCGGCGGATTGACCGACTGGCGCAAGCTAAGCCATTTAGATTACCCCTTGCCCGAGGCTATCGGGATAGTATTGGGTAAGGGTAACGGCTTAACCAAAATATTTGCCAGTATAGGTTTGTTTGGGCTGATAGCATCGCTGCATGGTATTATTCTTGCCTCTTCGCGGCAGGTGTTTGCTATGGCCCGCAGTGGTTATTTGCCCCGGATGCTATCCGATATTAACCACAGGTTTAAAACGCCTCACTGGGCGCTTGTTGTAAGTGGTGTAGTAAGCTCCATCTTCATTTATAAGTTTAAGACGGATCAGATCATCATGCTCTCGGTACTTGGTGCAGTGGTTATGTATATCATGAGTATGCTGAGCCTGTTTATACTGCGAAAAAAGGAGCCCCGTTTAAGCCGACCCTTCTTGGCCCCGGTGTACCCGGTTTTCCCGGCAATAGCTTTGGTTATTTGTGTGATATGTTTAATAGCAACAATCTATTTTAACCCAGATATGAGCCTCATTTTTGCAGGTGGATTAGTAATTGTTTTACTGATTTTTATAGTGATGGGCAAGCATAAAGTGGCTTTAACAGAAGATATGATGAGCGCACCAATGGATGAGGAGGTCATTAATCATTGAGTCATCAAATCATTTGCTTGTTCGCTTTTTGATTAATGAACCGATGACATAATGATTGAAAAAAATGATCCAATGACCAGTGAAATAATGATATAAAGAAATGTACCGCCACAACATACATCACCGGGTTTATAAGTTTCCCGACCTGAAAACATTGCTGGGCAAGGCGTCACCCTACCGCTCGGGCGATGAACTGGCCGGGCTTTGCGCCGGCGGGTATGAGGAACGAGTGGCTGCACAAATTACCCTGGCCGATGTGCCGCTTAAAAACTTTTTAAATGAAGCGGTAATCCCTTATGAGGACGATGAAATTACCCGCCTGATCATTGACGATCATGATAAGGCTGCCTTTAGTCACATTGGCCATTTAACCGTTGGCGAATTACGTGACTGGTTATTAAGTGACGAAACCGACTGTGCTATTTTAACAACTATAGCTCCCGGCTTGACACCCGAAATGGTTGCTGCAGTATCCAAACTGATGCGCAACCAAGACCTGATTGCTATGGCCAATAAATGCCAGGTGGTTACCCGCTTTCGTAATACCATAGGCTTAAAGGGACATTTCAGTACGCGTTTACAGCCCAATCACCCAACTGATGATCCGCGGGGAGTAGCGGCCAGCATCATCGACGGCTTATTATTTGGTAGCGGCGATGCTGTTATAGGCATTAACCCGGCGACTGACAGTCCGGCGGCGGTGAGCAGTTTATTGACGTTGATGGATGAGTTACGGCACCGTTTCGATATCCCTACACAAACCTGCGTGCTAAGCCACATAACTACCACATTACAATTGGTTAACGAAGGTGCTCCTGTAGATCTGTGTTTTCAATCCATAGCCGGTACAGAGAAGGCCAACGCCAGTTTCGGGGTTAATTTAAGCTTGATTGAGGAAGCTTACCAGGCCACACTATCGTTAAAGCGGGGTACTGTTGGTAATAATGTAATGTATTTTGAAACCGGACAGGGTAGCGCCTTATCGGCCAATGCCAATTTCTGTGTTGATCAGCAAACCTGCGAGGTGCGGGCCTATGCCGTCGCCCGTAAGTTTAATCCTTTGCTGGTGAATACTGTAGTTGGTTTTATTGGCCCCGAATATTTGTATGATGGCAAACAGATTATTCGTGCCGCGCTTGAAGATCATTTTTGCGGAAAACTGCTTGGCTTGCCCATGGGAGTTGACGTTTGTTATACCAATCATGCGGAAGCCGATCAGGACGATATGGATAACCTGCTTACGTTGCTTGGTGTAGCGGGTTGCAACTTCGTGATGGGTATTCCGGGCTCGGATGATATTATGCTTAATTACCAGTCAACATCGTTTCATGATGCCCTTTACCTGCGCAAAGTATTAGGTTTGAAACCAGCCCCCGAGTTTGAGGGGTGGTTGATAAAGCAGGGGATTGTTGATGATAAAGGCTATATGCTGCCTGTTAGGGAGCATGGGTTGTTGAAAGGTTTTTGATTGAAGGCAAAAGGGTAAAGGCGAAAGGTAAAAGGTTTTTTGAACTGACGAAAAATAAAAAATACGGTATCATCCTCCGCCGTCGCTCGGCTCCGGCCGAGTGTCAGCTATCTTACGGCCTCTGGCCGACGTGAAACCTTATGATACGCAGGCCGGAGGCCTTTTAATAGTTGTCACTCGGCTGGAGCCGAGCGACTAAGGCGATATATAAAAATGAAACGAAACATCCCACATGAAATTGAACCTTTGAAAGCCTTGCAAGAGTTTACTTCTGCAAGGATAGCTATTGGCCGGGTGGGAACGAGTATCCCCTTAAAACAGTCGCTTGAGTTTAAACTGGCACATGCGCATGCACGTGATGCTGTATACTCTGAATTAAATTCAGGCAAACTAACTAATTCCCTTAAACACTTTGAACAGCCTATCCTGCACCTGCATAGCCAGGTAACAGACCGGCGGCAATACCTGCAACGGCCCGATCTTGGGCGTAAACTTAATGAGGCCTCATTGAATGAGTTAAACGGCTACAGTATTGAAAGTGATGTGGCTATTATGATAGTTGATGGTCTCTCTGCAACGGCGGTAAATGAAAATACAATTGGTTTGCTCGATGCGCTAATTCCTTTGTTGGTTGCCGATAGTTTAAAGCTTGCGCCAATAAGTCTGGTTGAACAAGGCAGGGTAGCTATTGGCGATGATATTGGGTATGGCCTGAAGGCTAAACTGTCTTTGATCTTGATTGGTGAGCGCCCTGGTCTAAGTGCCGCGGATAGTCTTGGTGCATATCTTACCTATAATCCCAAACCCGGTTTGACAGACGAATCACGAAACTGTGTTTCTAATATCCGCCCCAAAGGTTTAACCTATAAAAAGGCAGCAAAAAAGATCTTCTATTTAATTAATGAGGCGTTTAAACGGAAACTGTCGGGAGTGGAGCTGAAGGATAATGCGGGATTGATAGCTGAAGGTTAATGAGCTAAACGCTGAAAGCAAAAAGCCCAAAGCATTATGCTCCGGGCCAATTTTTTAAGCTTTAAGCTTTTCCTACTTATTTCCTCCTCGCTTCAATGTAACCATTAAATGATATTGGGTCGCGGTTACTGCTGATCACTTGCAGGGAGCCGTATCCATCCTGCGAAATACTTAGGTTAAATGTTTGCACATCGCGCCAGTCGGCTATGTTTTTTTCTTTGGGTTTAATGGTGATGTTCCAGCCTTTGCCTTTTGGGGTCGACGAGTACGTAAACTTTGTCGTGTTAACTTTAATACCGCCATCTGTTGTTCCCGGAGGAGGCGCTACATAAGCCCGGCCAAAATAAGGTAAAAATGATACAATGGTATCTTTACTTATCGTCATGTCATAATCAGAGGTAAGCGGCCTGGTACCGCCCCGCATCGGTAAAGCATAATTTGCCTTAAATACAAAGTTTTGGTCCTCTACCATCTTTTTGATTTCAGCCTGCTTCGCTGCCTTTTTCTCAGCTTTGGTTTGAGCAAAGCTTACGTTAACCCCAATAAATATGAAAGCAGCCAAAAGGGCTATTTTGTTTAAGGTTTTCATGATATAAATGTTTAAGTGGTTAGACAGTAAAGAGTTATTTAGGTTTAAGTACATTCAAATTTAAGCAATCTTTAAACAAAAAAGCCACCCGTTTCGGGTGGCTTTTGAAAGAAAAATATAAAAAAGGGTGGCTTGTGCAATTCCTCAAGAAGCGACTTGAAAAATTATATTAAGCTCACGCTGCGTTTAACAAACTCGGTTAAATCGGCACCTGTCAATAAACCTTGTGATAACAATGCTAAGTCAAAAGCTTGTTTTGAAAGCTGGGCCTGTACAGTTTCGTCTTCTTCCTGCAAAATACGGCTTACCAGTTTGTGATTACCGTTTACAATCACCTTGTAATTATCAGGCATGTTGCCATAAAAGCTCATACCACCACCCATAGCTGCCATATCTTTCATGCGGCGCATAAACTCATCCATAGTTACGGTAACCGGTAACTCGTCGGGGTTAAGGCTTTCTATCTGAACGTTGTAAGCTGGCCTGTTGATGGCTTTGTCGAAAATGCTTTTTACCTGGGTGCTCTGTTCTTCGGTAAGTACAGTTTCAAGCGCGTCATCCTTTTTAATCAGTTTATCAGCAACATCAGCGTCAACACGTTTTAATGATGTTTTCTCTAATTTTTGCTCCAACTGGCTAATAAAGTGGTTGTCGATAGGAGAGTTCATCACCAATACATCATAGCCTTTTTTATTGGCCGATTGGATAAATGAATCCTGTTTTGCCGGATCATTGGTGTAGATGTAAACCAACTGACCGTCTTTATCTGTTTGGTTTGCTTCAACTTTGTCTTTATACTCAGGCAGGGTGAAGTTTTGTTTTTCGGTGTTGGTAACCAAAACAAAGTCTTTTGCTTTGTCATAAAACTTGTCTTCGCTCACCATACCGTATTTTACAAAGAGGCCAATATCTGTCCATTTTTCTTCGTAAGCTTTGCGGTCGGCTTTGAAAAGGTCTGCCAATTTATCAGCTACTTTTTTGGTGATATAGCTGTTGATCTTTTTAACGTTGCTATCGGCCTGTAAAAAGCTGCGTGATACGTTAAGCGGGATATCGGGTGAATCGATAACGCCATGTAACAGCATCAAAAATTCAGGAACAATGTCTTTTACCTCGTCGGTAATAAATACCTGGCGACTAAATAATTTGATCTTGTTTTTCTGGAATTCAAAATCGTTTTTCAGTTTAGGGAAGTATAGTACACCTGTCAGGTTGAAAGGATAGTCTACGTTAAGGTGGATCCAGAATAATGGGTCTTCACTGAAAGGATAAAGTTGTTTGTAAAAGTCGAGGTAATCCTCATCTTTTAGTTCAGATGGTGCCTTTGTCCAGATAGGGTTAGTGGTGTTGACGATGTTATCAACTTCAACTGAAGTGTATTTTGGTTTACCTTCTTCATCAACGCCATCTTCAACAGATTCTGTTTTGGTGCCGAATTTGATAGGCACCGGCAAAAATTTGCAATATTTATCAAGGATCTCTTGAAGTTTGTATTGACTTAAAAATTCAGCCGATTCATCGTTGATGTACAGTGTAATTTCGGTGCCACGCTCTTCTAAAATACCTTCGCCAATTTCAAATTCGGTGCTACCGTCGCACACCCAGAAAGCAGGTTCTGCACCTTCCTGGTACGACAGGGTTTGGATCTCTACCTTATCGGCCACCATGAAAGCCGAATAAAAACCTAAACCAAAGCGGCCGATGATCTCGTTGGCATCCTTAGCCTCCTTGAATTTCTCCATGAATTCGGTGGCGCCTGAGAAAGCGATCTGGTTGATGTATTTTTTGATCTCTTCAGCGGTCATACCGATACCATTATCGCTAATGGTGATGGTCTTTTTGTCTGCATCAAAAGCAACCTCAACACGGAGGTCACCAAGTTCGCCGGTGTACTGGCCTAATGAAGCCAAACGTTTAATTTTTTGGGTAGCATCTACCGCGTTTGATACCAGCTCGCGCAAAAATATCTCATTATCAGAGTATAAGAACTTCTTAATGATCGGGAAAATGTTCTCGGTGTGGATCGAAATGCTGCCTTTTTCTTGCATAACTATATTTAATATGGTTGATTTAATGTTTGTCGCAATTGTGTTATCAATGAATGTTCCAATTGTTAATGTATTGTCAAAATGGCAGGTGAGGGAGGATTTAGTCAGATTGGTTGTGGAGGTAAGGCCTATCCACCCGTCATTGCGAGGAACCATCAGGTCAGAACCCCAAAAAAATATAATAACGTATAAACTATGTTTTAAGGATATTGTGCGGGGGCGCGTTAAGGATAGCAGCGAAAAGCCCACAGCGCGGGTTGGGTTTGCGGGCAGGAAAGGCGAGGACTTGTAGCGGATAGCCTGGCCGCAGGCAACGCCCATATCACAAAATGGGTTTAATAAATATACTTAATAATCAATAACTTACGACAATGTCATTATAAGGTACAAAGACAACCGACCGAAGGGAGCTCATTAATACCTATAAAAAACAAATTATAATTATTAATAATCCCCAATTTTACAAGCGGCTATGCAAGTGCCCCTGCAGAGTTCGCGATTGCTTCTGTCGTTCCTCCTCGCAATGACGATTTTCCAGAGGCGATAGAAAAAAATAAGGGATAAACATTAAGCTTATCCCTTACTATATCAAGGTTGATTAAGATATCTTAATTGGCCATCATTTTAATAAACGAGGCTAATTTTTCTTTCATTTCTCTCCTGTCGACAATGAAATCAAGGAAACCGTGCTCCTGCACAAACTCGGCAGTTTGGAAACCTTTAGGAAGATCTTTTTTAATGGTTTCTTTAATTACCCTTGGGCCTGCAAAGCCGATTAATGCACCTGGCTCAGCAATATTAATATCGCCTAACATGGCGTATGACGCTGTTACGCCACCGGTGGTTGGATCGGTAAGTAAAGATATATAAGGGATTTTTGTCTGTGAAAGCAAGGCAAGCTTAGCCGATGTTTTAGCCATTTGCATCAATGAAAATGCCGCTTCCATCATGCGCGCACCACCCGATTTTGAGATCATCAGGAACGGAACTTTATGCTGGATACAGTAATCAATAGAGCGGGCTATCTTTTCACCAACTACCGATCCCATTGATCCCCCAATGAAGTTAAAATCCATACAGGCAATAACAAGGTCCTGACCGTCAATTTTACCTGCACCCGCCCTTATTGCATCTTTCAAGCCTGTTTTGTGCTGAGTTTCCTTAAGTCGGTCGGTATACTTTTTGGTATCTTCAAAATGAAGCGGATCGCCGGAAGTAAGTTCAGGGAAAAGTTCTGTAAATTCGTTATTATCAAATAGTACCGAAAAATATTCTTTTGAACCTATGCGCAGGTGGAAGCCACAGTAATGGCACACATATTGATTTTCTACCTGCTCAGAATAGTGTAAAGGTTTTTTACAATTAGGGCATTTATTCCAGATGCCATCGGGGGCTTCCTTTTTTCCTCAGTAGTCGTAATTATCCCTTTCAACTCTCGTTTAAACCATGCCATATCTGTGTCTAACTCTTTCAATTGGGTACAAAGAAACAAAAAATATTAAACATGTGGTGCCGGTATATAAAAAGTTATAGAGGGCAAATGTTTGCTTGAAAGTTTAATTGCTTATTTAATGCTATTTTTGTAATAAAAGGATCGGATTGTTAATTGATTATATCATATTTTTAAATTAACCCTATTTTTACTACCGTTTTAATATACTTTTAAGATTGCTTATCCGAATTCAATAAATTTTATAACTTCGAGCCCCAAATAAACGCTAATGGATTTAAAAAATTATAGAGGTGTTCTGCACGGCGATCAGGTGCAGGAACTATTTGAAGCAGCAAAAAAGCACCAGTTTGCTTTACCGGCAGTAAATGTTATTGGTACTAATACTATCAATGCAGTTATGGAAACAGCTAAAGCTGTTAACTCACCGGTTATTATTCAGCTGTCAAATGGCGGTGCACAGTTTTACGCCGGCAAATCATTGGATAATTCAAAACTTCAGGCCTGTATTTTAGGTGGTGTATCTGCTGCAAAGCATGTTCACCTGTTGGCTGAGCATTATGGCGTTGCGGTTATCCTGCATACAGACCATGCTGCCAAGAAATTGTTACCGTGGATTGATGGCCTGCTGGATCATGGCGAGAAATTTTTTGCCGAAACAGGTAAGCCTTTATTTTCATCGCACATGCTCGACCTTTCAGAAGAGCCTATTGAAGAGAATATCGAAATTTCGGCTAAATACCTTGAGCGTATGGCTAAAATGGGCATGACCCTTGAAATTGAGTTGGGTGTAACCGGCGGGGAAGAAGATGGTGTTGACAACTCTGACGTTGACAGTTCACGTTTATATACCCAGCCAGAAGAGGTTTCTTATTCATATGAGCACCTTTTAAAAGTAAGCCCCCGTTTTACTGTAGCTGCTGCTTTTGGTAACGTTCATGGTGTGTACAAACCAGGTAATGTTAAGTTACAACCGGTTATCCTGCATAACTCACAGGAGTATGTTAAACAAAAATTTGGTTTAACTGCCGAAAAACCGATCAACTTTGTATTCCATGGTGGTTCTGGTTCAAGCCAGGAAGAGATACGTGAAGCTATTTCATATGGTGCTATCAAAATGAATATTGATACTGATATGCAGTGGGCTTTCTGGGAGGGCATTAAAGATTACTATAAATCAAAAGAAGGCTATTTGCAAAGCCAGATCGGCAGCCCGGATGGTGAGGATTCTCCAAACAAAAAATATTATGACCCGCGCGTTTGGTTACGCAAAGGCGAGGAAACCTTTGTTAAAAGGCTTTCTGCTGCTTTCGAAGATCTTAACTGTATCGACGTACACAGCAAATTATAATATTCATTATAAACTAACTAACAAAAGCGCCTGTACATTTGTTGTACAGGCGCTTTGTTGTTTACAGGCAGCAGGCGATTCGCCCCCAAAAAGATAAAGGCTGCTATATGGTTGAAATTAATAAGAAGAAAAAGAATTTATTTGAACGCTTTGCCAACTGGGCCACTATGGCCACGGGTAGTTCGGGAGCATTTATCACGGCTTTTGGTATCATCATTGTTTGGGGAATAACCGGACCATTATTCCATTATTCGGATACCTGGCAGTTGGTTATCAATACCGGTACTACTGTAGTTACTTTTCTGATGGTTTTTTTGATTCAGAAATCACAAAATAAAGATTCGAAAGCTATACATTTGAAACTGAATGAGCTGCTTGCCTCGCATCAGGGGGCAAGTAACCGGATGGTTGATATTGAAGATATTACCGAAAAGGAGCTCGATCAATTGCATAAATTTTATGTGGAACTGGCCGGACTTGCCGAAGAGGAAAGTGATATCACCTGTACACACTCTATTGATGCCGCGAGGGAAAACCATACCACAAAACTCAATCATTTCAAAACAAAACCGCATTATATCGATGCCCGCAAAAACCATAGTAAAAAAAGTAACGGAACAAGCTGATCTTGATATCGTACATGCCATAAGGAGGGAAGTGTTTGTTGTTGAACAAAATTGCCCGCCCGAACTGGAATATGAGCATGAAGATGTATCTCATCATTTTTTAGCTACCGTTGATGGAGAACCGGCCGGTGCCTGCCGCTGGCGTAAAACCGAAAATGGTTATAAGCTTGAGCGGTTTGCCGTATTGAAAAGGTTCAGAGGATTTGGGATAGGAGGAGAGCTGGTGAAAGCGGTGTTAACTGATTTGCCGGCCGATGCGGATTATGTTTATCTTAATTCGCAAACCCATGCTGTGCCTTTTTATGAAAAACTGGGCTTTGAAGCATCAGGGCCGGAGTTTGAAGAAGCCGGGATCAAACATTATAAAATGGTGAAGAAGTAAAAAAACTTTGTCATTTCGACGAAACTGGGTTAAGGTACGTGCGTTGGAGGAGAGGAGAAATCTTCTACACCAAGTAAGCCGCTTTATAAAATTCGTTGAGCATAGCTAATAAGATTTCTCACTCGTTCCTTGTTTCGAAATGACATCTTGTTGTATTTGAATCGAAAGAGATAAATATTATAGGCAGGGCTACTGTTATTTACTTCTTTTCCTCTTTTTAGATGCCTCTGCCAGCGGATTAAATGCAAGGCACAGGTTGATCCAGTAATTCAGCTGGGCGGTGGTTTGCAGGGTGAAATCTTCAACATAAACATAGCCTTTCATTACTCTTTCGCCGCTTACCATTTGGTTACAGTTTCCTTTCTCAAGTTCAATAGCCGCTTGTTGTTCGCCAATGCGGCACAAAATGCTATTGTCGCGTACGCAAACACATAACTTATCATCTACCATAAAACAAACTCCCTGGAACATTTTCTTTTCTTCCACCACCGGAAGGTCCATTAATGCTTCGCGAATACGATCGGCCATTCGTTCGTTATATGCCATAAGGGTTTATATTTTTTCACGCAGAGGCGCTAAGACAGCAAGCGGAAATCCGGCGTCTCAGCGCCTTCGTGAAATAAAATTACAATTAATTCTTATCAACAAATTTGTAATTAGCCTCATTATACCTGTCGCCGGTATCCGGGTATT
This sequence comes from Mucilaginibacter sp. P19, assembly GCF_050632265.1. Lineage (NCBI taxonomy): Bacteria > Pseudomonadati > Bacteroidota > Sphingobacteriia > Sphingobacteriales > Sphingobacteriaceae > Mucilaginibacter > Mucilaginibacter sp. P19. The sequence goes on along the minus strand of NZ_CP192586.1, from coordinate 3,891,421 downwards.
TAGCTAAAACGGTTTCAATATCCCGTAAATCATTGGCGGTTAATTCCACATCAACCGAGCAGGCATTGTCCAGAAGGTATTTTCTCCTCTTTGTTCCTGGAATAGGGATAATGTTATCGCCTTGTGCCAGCACCCAGGCAAGGGCTAACTGGGCAGGTGTGCAGTTTTTTTGAGCCGCAAGTTGTGCAAACTCATGAGCCAGGCCCATATTATTTTCGGCGTTGGCATCCTGATAACGGGGCAGGCTTTTCCTGAAATCATTATCAGCCAGTTTGGTTACATCCAACGCATTAGTAACCAAACCACGCACCAGCGGACTGAATGGCACAAATGAAATCCCAAGCTCTTTGCAAACCGGCAAAATCTCGGCCTCAACATCGCGGGTTAATAAAGAATATTCACTTTGCAAGGCACTGATTGGATGCACCGCGTGTGCACGACGGACAGAGTTTGCCGAAGCTTCAGACAGGCCCAGGTATTTTACTTTACCTTCTTTTACCAGGTCGGCCATGGCACCAACCATGTCCTCTACGGGCACATTTGGATCGATGCGGTGAGCATAGTAAAGATCAATCACATCTGTTTTTAAGCGTTTTAAACTTTGCTCAACAGCAGTTTTGATATAGGCGGGTGAGCCATCAAATTCTGTTAGCCTGCCATCGGCACCTGCTTTAAATCCAAATTTGGTGGCAATGAAAATCTTATCGCGATTTGGTACTAATACTTTTGATACCAGCTCCTCATTTCGGCCGTTAGCATAAACATCAGCCGTATCCCAAAAGTTAATGCCTATTTCTATTGATTTTTCAAGTGTTGCTATTGATTCATCGTCATCCGGCTGGCCGTAAGCATGGTTCATGCCCATACATCCCAGTCCAATAGCCGAAAGCTCAATTCCGGTGTTTCCTAATTTTCTGTATTTCATAATGTGGTAGTATTTTTTACTATCAAAGTACGCGAAATAACAAAAGCACATCAACCTCCATTTATAAGTATTATGTAAGGTTATACATTGCAGATTAACTTTTTCTGGTTAATTTGAAAAAAAATCGAGTGGTTGTCCAATTCATCTAAACCTGATCGTCTTTTGGTTTTTAACCATTAAATTCAAAAAACATGAACGAGTTCTTATTGATCTTCAGAAGAGACGCAGAAGCCACTGCAGCGCAGCGGTCGCCCGAACAGATGCAAACCATGATGAATTACTGGCGCGAATGGATTGGCGGGATTGCCGCACAAAACAAACTGGTGGCCGTAGGCAATAGGTTGGATACCTCCGGCAGCGTAGTAAAACCCGACAATGTGGTAACAGACGGCCCTTATGTTGAAGTTAAGGAAGCTATAGGCGGTTACAGCATTATCAAAGCGTCGTCGCTGGAAGAAGCCGCGGAGTTATCAAAGGGCTGCCCGATCCTGTCGGTAGGGGAAGTGTTGAGGTGCGTCCTATCATCCCAATGGAAGTATAATTGATTTGCAGCCTCCCATATACGGGAGGCTGCTTGTTTTATGCAGCAAGATCAGCTTCTACCACATTTGTTCCGCTCCGAATATCAAAAGATAATCGCGGTATTATGCCATTATTTCGGCTTTGAACGTATAGAAGCCGCCGAAGATATTGCCAGTGATACTTTTCTCACAGCTGCCGAAACATGGGGGATCAAGGGGTTGCCGGATAACCCTAAAGCGTGGTTATATACAGTGGCCCGCAATAAAGCAACCGATTATGTAAGGCGTGGCTCCAGGTTTAAGCAAAAAATAGCCGAAGGGATTGTTGCAGAGGATAATTACGGGGCAGAGATCGATCTTTCTGACCAAAATATTAGCGACAGCCAGCTGCAAATGATGTTTGCTATTTGTCACCCGGTATTGCCGGCCGAGGCACAGATTGGCCTTGCATTACGTATCCTTTGCGGTTTCGGAATTGATGAAATTGCCGAGGCTTTTTTATCGAATAAAGAAACCATTAATAAACGCCTGTTCAGGGCTAAGGAAAAGCTTCGGGAACAAAAAGTAAAGATCGTTTTTCCTGAACCGGCTGATATTGTTAACCGGCTGGACATCGTACTGAAAACTTTATACCTGCTGTTTAATGAGGGCTATTACTCCAGCTGCCAGAGCACTACATTGCGAAAAGATTTGTGTTTAGAAGCCATGCGGCTTAACTATCTCCTTATAGAAAACAAACAAACCAACCTGCCCGAGGCGAATGCCTTGTTATCATTGATGTGTTTTCATGCTTCAAGGTTTGATGCCAGGGTAGATGAACATGGCGAAATGATTCGCTATGATGACCAGGACAGAATGCTTTGGAATGATGATTTGATAGTAAAAGGACGATACTATCTAAACCTTGCCTCAAAGAAAGGAAACGGCGCCGGTAAATATCATATTGAAGCTGCTATAGCTTATTGGCATACGATTAAAACTGATACTACCGAAAAATGGGAAAATATATTAATGCTCTACAATAGGTTACTTATTACTGCTTATTCGCCTGCGGCTGCGTTGAACAGGGCTTATGCTTTGGCAAAGGTAAAAGGAAAGGAGAAAGCCATTATTGAGGCCGAAAAGTTAAAACTGGATACTAATCATTTGTACCATGTACTGCTTGGTTACTTGTATACAGGGGTAGATCGTAAAAAGGCAGTATTGCATTTGCAAACTGCCCTGAAACTGGCTAAGACCACTACCGATAAAAGTAGAATTACGAAGGATTTAAAGGCTTTATTATGAAATAAATTGCCGTGTTTAAAAAAGCCTAATTGCAAGGCACTAAACAATGTCCTCATCGAACAGTTGGGATTGCTTCGTATTCTAAGACTTTTACAAAAGTTTTTTTCTAATCATTATTTTGAAAAATCTGCACTTCCCTCACATGATTTCCTGTTCTGTCTCGGTCAGAAGAAGCAAGCTGTTATATAGTGTTGATTGATGGGGCAACCTTCATCTGTAAACGGACGCTGATCGTTCGTTTACGATACATAAATCTCAATCATGGTAATAATAATGTATTGCCTATCAATCAATTACATGAGTGGCATGACGATGGTTTCTCAGGTTTAAATCATAATTATATAATTTCACCCCCAATGAACCGAATATTACCTAAGATTAAAACGCTATTATTATTAACTTTCTTTTATGCGCCAGCTGTAAATGCGCAAGTAGCAGATTCTACTATTGTCCGGTTGATGAAGGATAAGCATATTCCCACATTGGGATTGGCCTTTGTTGATAAAGGCGAAATCTTCTTCTCAAAAGTGTACGGCGAACTTAACACGGGAGTTTCTGCGCCTGCTAATACATTATTTAATGTCGCCTCAATCACCAAAACAGTAACAACAATGGTAACACTGTGTCTGGTTAACTCTGGTGACTGGGATCTGGACGAACCAATCTATCATTACTGGACTGATCCTGATGTTGCAGCTGATCCGAGGAGTAAAAAGCTCACTACTAAACATATCCTGACGCACCAAAGTGGGTTTCCAAACTGGCGATGGATGACGCCTTCAAAAAAGTTGGCCTTTGAGTTTGAGCCCGGTTTAAAGTTCCAGTATTCCGGCGAAGGGATGGAATATTTGCGGCACGCACTTGAAAGTAAATTTCACCGGTCGTTGGAACAATTGGCTGATTCCCTGATTTTCAAACCCCTACATATGAACGATACGCATTTTATTTGGAATGATAGGATGTTAGATCATTTTGCTGTTGCGCATAATAGCAATGGAGAGCCATTAGAGATCATAAAAAATAGCAGTCCCAGTGCGGCCGACCAACTAAAAACAACTGTAGCGGATTACAGCAAATTCCTGATTTGGATAATAAAAGGGGGTGGTTTATCAAAGGCGCTTTATCGGCAAATGACCAGCCCGCTGTCTATGATAAAAGAGAATAAGTTCATGGGCTTAGGTTGGGCCGTTTATCCAGATTTGGGACGAGAATTTTGCTTATCGCACAGTGGCATTGATCCGGGCGTAAATACAATCGTCTTTATTTTACCAAAAACCAGTCGCGCTTTATTGATCTTCACTAATTCAGATAATGGCCCTCAAATATATACCGATCTGGTTAAGATCTTTTTGAAAGAACAGGGCAATGCTATAATTGCTACCGAAATGAAAAATTAACAAAACTATAATATGAAAACAATGAACAATTTTTTTACTACTGCGCTTTTAGTCGCTTCAATTTTTTTACCTGTACTGGTGCAGAGGCACAAACATCCGGGCCATTGTTCAATGAGATAGCACAACAGGATTCGCTTCAATTCAGGGACTTCAATAGCCGCAATCTTGATCAGCTAATGAATCACTTCGATAATAGTCTGGAACTTTACCAGGACAACACCGGCGTACGAAACTTTGATCAAACAAAACAAGCCTTCGGTGGACTGTTTAAAATGAGTTATGTATTGAATCGGAAATTGATTCCTGGGTCAATGGAAGTATATCCAATTAAAGATTATGGTGCTATCGAGACCGGAATGCACACCTTTTCTCATGTTGAAAACGGCAAATTGCAGGTGTTTACGTATAAGTTTATGCAGATCTGGCAAAAGAAAGACGGCATTTGGAAAGTAACCCGGGAAATCACCTACGGTCACTAAAATGACATGGTTGCTTAAAAGCAGCCATGCCATTTTGGTAAACTAACGCATCAGGGAGTAACATTGCTAATATCTCGCGTTCGTTTCAGCTTATTCGTAAACCATAAAGTTTTTATTTTGGCTACTAATCTAAAGGTGCCTTGCAATGAGGCTTTTATGTCTATTTCTATAAAACCGTTTTCTGACAGTGTCTTAATTAGCCACTTTAAAATCAGCTACCAACTTTTCATCGGCCGAGCTGCTGCCCAGTACTATTTTGTAGCTGCCGGGATAAAGCTTCCATTTGCGTGTGGCAAGGTCCCATTTCTGTAAATCCTGAACAGGGATTTTCAAAGTAACGGTACCTTCTTTATCCTGCTCCAGGCTTATGCGTTTAAAGCTTTTTAATTCTTTAACAGGCATCCTGTCGATGTTGGGATATTTAATATACGCCTGCACTACTTCATCACCATTAAATTTACCGGTGTTTTTAACGTTTACTGTTACCGTAACGGTATCGGTTTTTTTGTAGGTAGTTTTTAATTTACTGCCTAGGGTGTAGCTGAACGACGTATAACTTAAACCAAAACCAAAAGGATATTGCACCGGACCGGTATAATAACGGTAAGTGCGGTTTTTCATGTTGTAATCGCTGTAATCGGGCAAATCGCTCATACCTTTATAAAAAGTAAGCGGCAGGTGACCAGATGGCGAAACTTCGCCAAAAATAATATCAGCTAAAGCGTTACCGCCTTGCTCGCCGGGGTACCAGGCAAATATAATGGCATCGGCATAAGGCTCAATAGCGGATATGTCAACATCGCTGCCTGCGGTAATTACAGCAATAAGAGGTTTGTTTTTTACACTTTTGCGCAGCTCTTTCATAAAGGCAATTTCACTGGCAGGCAGGCTCAGGTTTTTTTATCGCCGCCGCTTTCAGACAGGAAAGCGTCGCCTGCTTCGCCTTCCAAAACGGGGGATAGGCCTATCACAGCAACGGTAGCATCAGCATTGCCCGCGGCCCAGGTGCCGCCAAAATGGGTGGTGTCTTTATAGTCGCAACCCAAATCGTATTCAACACGGGTAGCTTTGTCAACCGCGCCGGTTATACCTTCAACAAAGTTAATTACCTTACTGCTGGTGCCGTGGTAATTAGCTATCATAGCATCGAGCGAGGCCGCGTTTGGCCCAACCACCATAATGCTGGAGTAGCTGCTTTTTTTGAATGGCAAAACATTGTTGTTATTCTTTAACAATACCATGCTTTGCTGGGCCACTTTACGGGCCAAAGCCAAATGTTGTTCATTGTGAACACTGTCGGCGCCGTAACCATGATAAGGATTAGCGGCCGGGTCGTCATAAAAGCCCAGTTTAAATTCGGTGCGTAAGATAGCGCCCAGGGCCTGGTCAATATCTTTTTCGGTAAGCAGGCCTTGTTTAATAGCTTTAATACCATCGTTCTGCAAAATGGACGAGCAATCCAGGTCAACACCAGCCTTAATGGCAGCCGCTGCTACTTCAACCGCAGTTGGTAGCGTTTTGTGGGTAAGGTATACATCGTCCAAGGCACCACAATCAGTTACCACGTGGCCGCTAAAGCCCCATTCTTTCCGTAATATGTCGGTAAGCAGCATTTTATTTATAGAGTTTGGTACACCGTTAACGCGGTTGTAGGCGCTCATTACCGATTCAACGTGGTTTTTGACCAGTTCGTGAAAGGCATACAGGTAGGTTTCGCGAAGGTCTTTTTCATCAACCTTGGCGTCAAATTTATCGCGGGTGGCTTCGGGGCCGCTGTGTACGGCAAAGTGTTTGGCCGTGGCAGATGTTTTCAGGTATTTAGGATCATCGCCCTGCAAACCTTTAACAAAGGCTGAGCCCATACGGCCGGTCAGGAATGGGTCTTCGCCATAAGTTTCCTGTCCACGTCCCCAGCGCGGGTCGCGGAAAATATTGATGTTGGGTGCCCAAAAGGTGAGGCCCATGTATTGCAGGTGCCTGTCTTGTGCAATGGCCAGGTTGTATTTGGCGCGGGCCTCAGTTGATATAGCCGTTGATACCTGCTTTAACAGATCTTCGTTAAATGTAGCCGACATACCGATAGCCTGCGGAAATATGGTTGCTTCCCCGGCGCGGGCTACGCCATGCAAAGCCTCATTCCACCAGTTATAGGCAGGGATGCCTAAACGGGGCACTGCCTGGCTGCGGTAGCCTAATAAGGAGATTTTTTCGTCGATGGTTAATTTCGATAAAAGATCTTTTACGCGTGAATCAATCGATTGCGAAGCATCTTTATAAAAAGGAACCTGCGCATTTGCGGTAGAAAACTTTAGTAATGCCGCAAGCATTACCAAACAACATAGGAGTTTGTGTTTTATGGTGGAAGCCATTTTTAGATGATTTATTTTTTGAGTTTAAAGTTAATATTTATTCCGTAAGTATGGGTTGGCGGCAGGCTTGCTCCTTCAATTCCTGCATATTTTATATCCGGCGAAAATCCAGATTCCGGATCGATATTGGCCGAGCGCTTCATAATTGTCCACAAGTTTCTGCCTACCAGTGAAAAGGTTATGCCTTCAAATAGTGTTTTATTAAGAAAGCCCTTTGAAAAAGTATAGCCAAAAGTAACCTGCCGTAATTTAATAAACCTGCCGTCAAGCACATTTAATGCAGATACATTTTGGGCCAGCGCCTGGTAATAGTTCTGCGCAGGTACAGCAATGGTATTCTTTTCACCATTGGCGTTTACTCCATTGCCAACAACGCCGTTTTCCCTGCCTGCAAGGGTAAGCTGGTTAAAGCCCCTGTAAATACTATTATAATTTGTAGCCGATAATATCTTATTACCAAAACGGTAATCGATCAAAAATGAGAGGCTTAGTTTGCCAAATGCAAAATTGTTGTTTAATCCACCGTATATATTAGGTACCACGCTACCCATAGGTACACGCGGGCCGGCCATGGGTAAACCATTTTCGTCAAAAATGATCTGTCCTTTATCATTTTTTAGGTAATCGTTGGCCATAATCTGAGGCCCTGGCAAGCCTTTAACCAGTGCCGTAGCAGCGTTTAGCGGGCGGTAAGTACCGAAGCTTATGTTAGCCGACTCGGGAGTGCCGTCTGTTTGAAGGATCTTGTTTTGTACATAAGTAAAATTAAACGATGGCGACCAGGTAAAACCGGTTGCTTTAACAGGAGTGCCGCTTAGCTCAATTTCAATGCCGTTGTTTTGGGTTGAGCCCGTAGGGATAAACCGCCGTGCAAAACCGGTTGCCAGATCAAGGTCGCCTTTAATGATCTCATTTTTTGTTTTACGGTGAAAATAGGCTACATCAATTCCAAGCCTGCCGTTTAAAAATTTAAGCTCGGTACCGGCTTCCATTTCGGTAAGCGTGTAAGGCTTAAGAAATAAATTGGGCAGGCTGTCGCTGAAACTCCCGATGGCAACACCGTTTATTGAATAATTTGTTGTGTAGTATTGGGTTGTTACATATGCATCAGTTGGCTCGCCGCTCGTTTGCGCATACGATAACCTTAATTTTCCGAAGTCAAGGCTGGGGATATGAACGAGATCGGAAAATAAAAGACTTGCCGATACCGAAGGCGTAAAGATACTCCGGTTATCACTTGGCAACGTGGAGTAGGTATCGTAGCGGCCGGTAGTAGTTATTGTTAAATAGTCTCTTAATGAAAAATCAACAGCATAATAGCTTGAATGCGTTTCGGTACTATTATAGTTGTAATTGCTGTTTTTGATGTTCAAATTATTATAGCTATAAAAATATGGTATAATGAATGGGCCTCCAAAAAGCTTCGTGTACTCGTATGTGTTTTTACGTAGGTTAGTCCCTGCAGATATGTCAAAACTCAGCACTTTAGCAATAATGTCATGTTTGGCACCTATTAGCAGGTCACTGTTTAGTTCAGATCGTCGCGTGTTTGACTGTTCATCAAGTCCTCCCATTCCGCCGGCGTAATAAGCGGTTCCGGTTGGGGTAACCGTTTTTCGTTTATCGTAAAGGATGTCGTTACCTAACCTCAACTGTGCATACATCCAATTATTGAAATTGTATTTACCCGATAATGCGGCTATTAAGCGGTTACGGTTTACATCATTAATAAACCGATTAACAGTAAAATAAGGGTTTGTAGTAAAGGTGTCGCTATTCCATCTTATTTCACTGCCATCTGGGGCATAACCCGGCGCAAGGATAGCCTGATCTTCGTTGGCTGCCAGGTATTGAATGTTATTTACATTAAAAGGCCCATCGCTCAGGTTGGGTTTCAAATTAGAAGTTTCGTTGATAAAATTAGCTACAACATTAATATTCAGTTTTTGGGTAACATTTTGACTTGCCGATAAGTTGAACGTTTTGCGATTGAGATCACTGTTACGCACTATTGAGCCGTTGCTAAGGTTTGATAACGACAACCGGAAATTACCATTGTCGTTACCGCCGCTAAATGCAGCAGTGTTGGTAAAAGTATAACCTTGCCGGTAAAACTTACTGATATTATTTTTTACGGCGGAGTAGGGGTAATATTCGCCATCAAACTGAATTGTGGGTTTACCATCCAGTTTTTCACCCCAGCCATAGTTGCCTGAGGATATTGCATTGGTTACGGTAGTCGGCCTTATCCCATACAAACCCTGGCCGTATTGTGTTTGATAATCAAAGGTATTAATTGCCTTATCAGTTTGGTAATTGGTATTAAACTCAACACCAAATGGAGTGTTTTTTTCCTGTTTTGGTAGTTATTAAAATTACGCCATTGGCCGCTCTCGCTCCGTAAAGTGCCGATGCCGCCTGGCCCTTTAAAACGGTCATATTTTCAACATCGTCGGGATTTATATTGCTGATGCCGTCGCCAAAGTCGGCCCCGCCCCATTCATTGGCTGATCCCCTTTGGGTATTATCCATGGGTACCCCATTAATGATAAAGAGTGGCGCGCTTGCACCAAAACTTGTAACGCCTCTTAGTAAAATACGCGCAGAAGATCCTGGTCCGCCGTTTATGCCATTGATACTTAAACCTGCTACGCGCCCCTCCAACGAGTATGCTACATTTGATTCCTTGGCTTTATCAAGCACCTCACCACTAATAGTAGTTACTGAATAACCCACCTTTTTTTGTTCCTTGTTAATGCCAAGTGCCGTTACAACCACTTCGTTTAGCACGTTACTTACCGTAAGCGAAATAGTTACCGGTACAGCGCCAATAAGTTTTACCTCTTTTGTAACGTAGCCTACGAAACTCACTATCAATGTTGACCCGGAGGGTACTTCAAGCAAAAACGCCCCCTTCGCGTCGGTGAGTGAGCCCATGGTTGAACCTCTTACCCTAACTGTAGCGCCTGCAAGCGGCGCGCCATTCTCATCAACAACAACGCCCGTTACTTTAACTACATTAACTATTTCATCAATCGGGGCAATTACTATCAGGTGATTGGCAAGCTCGGTATAAGCGAAGCCCGAATTGGCCAAAATTTTATCTAAAATACTTTTAACATCTTCATTATCAGAATCTATGTCAACTTTGTTTAAAGCAGGGATTTTTCTTTCACTATAAACAAAATGATAAATGCTTTGATGTTCGATGGCTGAGATCACCTTTTTAAAATCGGCCGATTTTAAATTGATAGTGACGCGGGTTTGTGAATATACAGTTAATATAGCCAGTAAATTGAAGAATAATATTAACGTAAACCGTATTTTCATTTATACTGATAACCTAAACCTGTCGCCGACATCCATTGGGGATGCCTAAATTTACATAAATTTTATAATTAGCACAGGTAATAGTGTAAAATGACCGAATTGGTAGGTAACAATTACGAATATTGTAAAGCCACAGCCAATTGGTGGGAACAAATGTACTGATAACTAACTGTAGAATTATCAGTTAATAGATATAAATGGCGGCATTTTTAATTTTATAATGAAAATCTTCGGTAATGCGTAATGCGTCAAGAGCCTGAGTAATGGATTCTTTTTCATAAGTGCCGCTGAAACGGTACTTTTTCATTTCATCATTTTTAAATTTGATCTCAACACCATACCAGCGTTCCATGCGCATGGCGAGGTCGGCAAAGCTTTCATCCCTGAAAATGAGTTTATTCTGTGTCCAGGAGGTTTCTAAAATGGCACTGTCGTCCTGATGAAGACGGGTAAAACTGGTTAAGACATATTGCGTACCGGCACTGCTGTCGGTAGGTGGTGAAAGCTTAGCCTGGTTTTTACGTACAGTAGTAAACGAGCCCTTTTTAACAATCAGTTTTTCACTTGGTTTTAAAATGATCCTGTCCGATGGCCGGTCGTCAAGGGTAACTTCAATGGCGCCCCTGATCAGGGTTGTTTCACTTGACGGATCATCGGGGTATGATTTAACGTTAAAAGCGGTACCCAGCACCTTAATATTCATTTTTTCGGTATGGATAATGAACGGATGTTCATGATCTTTATGTACATCAAAAAAGGCTTCGCCGCTTAAATAAACTTCGCGGGTTTTGCCTGTGAAGTTTGTTGGATATCTTAACGAACTTAGCGAATTAAGGGTGATACGCGTACCGTCGGTTAATACAATGGTTGATTTATCGCGGGCAGAAGTGTTTTTATTTTGCCAGGCGCCGGATGTTGCGCTTGCAATTCCGTGGCCCAAAGTAACTGTTTTTGAATAAAAAAGGTACGCGCAACCTGCTATTAGAACAACAGCGGCCGCAGCACGCCAAAGATAATGCATCGTGCCCTTTTTAACGGGGTTAATGGCCGTTGCAGGTTCAATAACTTCCTGTGCTTTAATTTTTGACTTTATTTTTTGAAAGGCGAGGGCATTGTCAGCATATTGGGCATCGCTATGTTTCCAGTAAGCAGAAAGGGCTTCGTATTGTTCACGAAGGGAAGCATCATTAGCTAAGCAACGCTGAAATTCATTATTTTCATCAGAGCTGATTTCATTCGACAGTTTTTTGCCCACCAGCTCTATAAATTTATCATTGCCCATCGTATAATTGCATCCTTATTTATGATAGGACAACTTATTTAGGTTAATTACTTACAAGGTTAAAAAAATAATTGAAAATTACAATTGTGCTTCCTAAAATGTTGATTGTATTGGTTTTAATACAGCTTCGTGGTGCTTGTTGTATTGTGTCAAAACAACACTAAGCTTCTTGATCGCTCTGAAAAGTTGCGTTTGTACCGTGCGGGGCGAAATATTAAGAATTTCGGCCACTTCCTTATACTTCATACCGTCCTCTTTTATCAGTCTGAAAACGATGCGGCATTGTTGCGGTAAACCGGCTATGGCCTGGTCCATCCTAAAAATAAGCTCTTTGTTTTCAATTTCCTTTTGAGGGTTATAAGTGTTTACAAATTCTACCGAATTGGTTTCTTCAATTTGTACAACGTGAATAGTTGAGTATTTTTTGATGTGGTTTAGCGATTGGTTTTTTACCGCTACAAATAAATAGGTTTCAGGGTTTTGAATTTCGGTAAGGTTTTTACGGTTAAGCCAGCATTTTACAAATACATCAGAAACTATTTCTTCGGCAATCTCCCGTTGATGTACATATAGTACACAAAATTTAATGAGCGAGTTGTTAAGGACATGGAAAAACAACTCAAAAGCGTTCTCGTCATCATTGTTGCAAATGAGTTTCCATAATTTTAGCGTATCAACTTTTCTGTCTCTCAAACCGAAGGATTTTTAATTAATCAACTAAATTTAAACTTAATAATGGTGTAACAATAATAACATATTAAAATCGAAAAATGAAATTAATTGATGTAAGTTGCAATGTTTTTTAAAAAATTTTAAAAAGTGTGTAAGCAATACACCATATAAAATTGTCAGTAATTAATAAAATAATAGCTTGATGAAACGATTATTTACAGTATTTCTTTTGGTTTTCGGCTGCTTTGAGGTGTTTGGACAGCAGCACAATATGTCAAAGCAATATGTCCCTGCAGGCGACCCTGCAGTTGAGCAAAAAATTGCAAATTGGCAAGATCTTAAGTTTGGTTTGTTTATGCACTGGGGTACCTACAGCCAGTGGGGGTAGTTGAAAGCTGGAGTATTTGCCCCGAAGATGAAGGCTGGACACAACGTCGCGGCCCGTATGGCGCAACTTATAATGGTTATAAAGCAGCTTACGAAAATTTGCAAACCACTTTTAACCCAACCAAATTCAATCCCGAAAAATGGGCGAAGGCTGCTAAAGATGCCGGTATGAAATACGTAATTTTTACCACCAAACACCACGATGGCTTTTGCATGTTTGATACCAAAGAAACCGATTATAAGATTACAAGCAGCAAAACACCTTTTTCAAGCAACCCGAGGAGCAATGTAACTAAAGAGATCTTCAACGCTTTCCGCAAGGACAACTTTATGGTGGGTGCTTATTTTTCAAAACCCGACTGGCACACCGAAAATTACTGGTGGCCATACTTCCCGCCAAAAGATCGTAACGTAAATTACGATCCGAAAAAATACCCTGATCGCTGGCAGAAATTTAAAGACTTTACCTACAACCAGATCAGCGAACTGATGAGCGATTATGGCAAGGTTGATATTTTATGGCTTGATGGAGGATGGGTGCGCCCTAAAAGCAGTGTTGATACTACTATAGACTGGCAACGCGGAATTAAATTTGACCAGGATATCGATATGCCGAAGATAGCCGCAATGGGCAGGCAAAAGCAACCAGGATTAATAGTGGTCGACCGTACCGTAGCCGGCAAATATGAAAACTACACTACTCCCGAGCAGGAAGTACCCGAAGTGCCACTTGACCATCCATGGGAGAGCTGCATAACCATAGGTAATTCATGGAGCTATGTTCCGGGCGATCATTATAAATCGGTACAGCAAATAGTGCAGCTATTGGTAAAAATCGTATCGCGCGGTGGCAACCTGCTCATGAACATTGGCCCCGGCCCGGATGGTGACTGGGACCCGGTTGCTTACGAACGCCTGCAAGGTATCAGCCGATGGATGAAAATCAACGGTGAAGGTATTTATGCCAGCCAGTCGGTTGCACCATATTCAACAGGTAATATATACTATACTAAAGCTAAGAACAGCAATACCATTTATGCCTTTGCCTTGAGCGATCAGGAAAAAGTGGTTTTGCCTGCTACTGTATCTGTAAAATTGAAAGACATTAAAAAGGTAAAGAAAGTTACCCTGCTTGGCAGCGCTCAAAGCCTTAAATGGAAACAGGTGGCCGATGGTATCGATATCAATATCCCGGCAAAATTACAAAAAGCCAGCGGGCTTAATGAAGCGGCCGGTTTTAAAATAGTTTATTAATATTTCATAACAACCAAATAACCACAATGTCATTTCGACGATCAGGGTAGGGCTAAAAAAGGTGAGGAGAAATCTTGTACAAGAGACGGGCAAATTTCCAGGGTGTACAAGATTTCTCCTGATTACTACCAAAAATGCCCTGTATACTCGTCTAAATGACAATTATACCGACAAAATCCCATATTATATAGCCAAGTTTTTACAGCTAAAATGATTTGGCAGTTCTTAATTTTGATCATCCATCCAACCCAAATAAATGACAACAACCCGTTCGGCAGGCAGATCTGCATTGTTTAAATTTTCATTAGTGTTATCCGTCCTTGCTTCTGGCGTTTATCAAAACGCAGGGGCGCAAACCAGCTACGAGCTTAATAGCGGCTGGAAATGTACGTCAATAAATAGTGTTAAAGATAATGGCACTATTATATCCCAAGCCAATTATGATCTGGCTGCATGGAATCCTGCAGTTGTGCCTGGAACGGTGCTTACAACCCAGGTAGCCAACAAACAGGTACCTGATCCATTTTACGGGATGAATAATGAAAAGATCCCTGATATATACAAGGTAGGCCGCGATTACTATACCTATTGGTTTGCCAATGATTTTAAAGAAGCCGTACCAGCCGGCAGTAATCAAACCTATCTTAACTTTCGTGGTGTAAATTATAGCTGCGACGTTTTCCTTAACGGGCATAAGCTTAACAGCAAGCTGCATAAAGGCATGTTTTTACGCCAGAGCTATAACATTACCAAATGGTTGAGCAAAAACGGCAATAATCGTTTGGCGGTTATCGTGTATCCTCCGGATGCTGTTGGTAATCCCAACGGCGGTCAGGGCGGTGATGGTACTATAGCGCGTGGCGTAGGCATTCAATATACGGCAGGGTGGGACTGGATCCAGCCCATCCGCGACCGCAATACCGGCATTTGGGATAAAGTAACCATTGAGCATACGGGTGCTGTGGTTATTAAAGATCCGCATGTGGTTACCCTTGTTCCGGGTGTTCGTCAGCCGGAAGGTGCGCAGCAGCCGGCTATTGTACAGGTGTCTGCCGAGGTTGAAAATGCTACAGGCGCTGCAGTGAGCGGTACTTTACAATATAATTTAGATGGCAAGTTGGTATCACAGCCGGTTACACTAAAAGCAAATTCAAAACAGGAAGTTAAACTGGCTGACTACAGCCTTAAAAACCCTAAGCTTTGGTGGCCTAATGGCTACGGTCCGCAAAATTTGTATAAGCTTAATTTGCAGTTTGTGGCAGGTGGCAAAGTATCCGACCAAAAAAATATTGAAGTTGGTGTACGCCAGATCACTACCGAATGGAACAGTAAAACCGAAAGCCGCCAGGTTAATGTGAACGGCCAAAAAGTATTTATTAAAGGCGGTAACTGGATCATATCGGATCAGATGTTGCGTTTCAGCGATGTCCGTTATGATGCGGAAGTTCGTTTTCATCGTGATATGAACCTGAACCTGATCAGGGTTTGGGGTGGCGCACTGATTGAGCGCCCTGAGTTTTATGAGGCTTGCGATAAATACGGTATGCTGGTTTTCCAGGATATGTGGGGATCGGGCGATTGCAATGGTCGCTGGATAGATCCAATGAAAGCTGATGACCAATGGACCCGTCGTAAATATCCGGATGATCATGACCTTTATTTAAAATCAGTTGCCGATCAGGTTAAACTGGTACGTAACTTCCCCTCGCTGGCAATCTGGTGCGGTGGTAATGAGATCACTCCGCCCGAAGATATTTTTGCGGCCCTGCGTGATACCATTATGCCTAAGCTCGATAATACCCGTTGGTTTATCCCGTATTCAAACTCCGAAGAAATGTCGCGCAATGTACAGGGCGGAAACGGCGATGGGCCTTACGGCATCCAAAGCCTTACAACTTTCTGGGATCACCAAACTTATCCGTTCAATTCGGAAGTAGGGTCGGTTGGTGTTAGCGATTATGAGTCATTAAAACGCTTTATTCCTGCCGAAAATATGGTTGTGCCTGAGTTTGATGCATCTACCGGCAAAACTAAAACAGACCCGGTTTGGGAATATCATAAATATATTGGCTACGACGGTTTTGTTGATAAATACGGAAAAGCCAAAAATGTTGAAGACTTCGCAACTAAAGCACAGTTGGTAAATTATGATCAGTATCGTGCCCTCATGGAAGGTTTTAGCTCTCATATGTGGGATTGGTATACCGGTACTATCATCTGGAAAACCCAAAACCCATGGACAGCCATGCGCGGCCAGATGTATGATTATTACCTTGATCCTAATGCTTGTCTTTACGGCTTGCATAATGGCAGCGAACCTTTACATATCATGTATAACCAAACAGATGGTATGGTAATGGTAGCCAACAATACTTTTAAAACGCATAGCAATATGCTGCTGGTAGCTAAAACCTATGATATGGATGGCAAAGAGAAAGTGTTAACAAAGGTTTTTGCTGATGTAACGCCAACTACTACCAAACGCTATTTATCACTTAAGCATGAGATTGAAAAAGAGGCAAAAGACAAAGGTGTTTTCCTTTGCCTGCAACTGCTTAAATCGGATAAGGAAGTGATCAGCGAAAATATTTACTGGTTGCCCGATGCTAACGGTGATTTTTCCGGCTTACAAAAAATGCCGAAAGGTACTTTAGGCGCGTCTGCTAAATATTTAAAGAATGGTAAAGTAGAAGTAACGCTGACTAACGAGGGTGATGGTGCGCTGGCATTTTTCAACCGCCTGTCTTTAGTTAATGCTGAGACCAAACAACGCATTCTACCGGCCTTTTACAGCGATAACTATGTAACGGTGCTACCGGGTCAAACTAAAAAAGTTGTTATCGATCATAACCCAGGTGCAGATAAAAACCTTGCAGTAACTATTGGAGGCTGGAACATAGCAGAACGTACTATATCTATCGACAAATAACAAAAAGAAGACAATGAAGACTATTTCAAAATATTTGTCGGCAGCGGCATTGGCCCTTATCTGTACCGGTGCTGTTAGCGCCCAGGAAACAGCAGCAAAATTTCCGTTGATACCTTATCCTGCTCAATTAACTGCGGGAGAGGGATCATTTACTATCACCTCTAAAACGGCCATTGTAAATGCCGGCGCTTTTAATACCGAAGCCTATGCCTTGAAGGATTTGTTACGCAAAGGTTTAGGCACGCCTGTTGAAGTGAGCAAGATAAAGAAGGCCCGCGCCATAAATCTTGTTTATGATGCAAGCATAACTACTCCCGAAGCTTATCGCATGAGTGTTACTAAAGAGCAGGTAGTTATCCGCGCAAAAGACCCGGCAGGGGTATTTCACGCTGTAGAAACCATTCGCCAGTTATTGCCTGTTGGTATAGAAGCTGGTGTTGCTCAAAAGCAACTGACACTGCCGGTTGTAGCTATTGAAGATGCACCTGTTTACGGATGGCGCGGTATGCATTTGGATGTATCGAGGCATTTTTTCTCAGTGAGCTACCTGAAAAAGTTTATCGACCGGATGGCTTTGTACAAAATGAATAAGCTGCACCTGCACTTAACCGATGATCAGGGCTGGCGCATCGAAATAAAAAAATACCCGCTGCTTACTGAAGCCGGCGCATGGCGTACGTTCAATAACCAGGATTCGGCCTGTATGAAAAAGGCTAAGGATAATCCTGATTTTGTGATCGATAAAGAGCATATCATCCAAAAAAATGGTAAAACATTATACGGCGGTTTTTATACGCAGGAGGAAATGAAAGGCGTGGTAGCTTACGCAGCAGCAAGGCATATCGATATCGTTCCGGAAATAGATATGCCGGGGCACATGATGGCTGCCATTAATTCATATCCTTTTTTAACCTGTGATGGCGAAAATAAATGGGGCGAATTGTTCACCAAACCTATCTGCCCATGTAACGAAAGTACTTTTGAATTTGCTGAAAATGTATTTACCGAGATCATGCAAATCTTCCCGTCAAAATACATCCACATTGGTGGTGATGAGGTTGACCGTACCAACTGGGGTAAATCAGATGCCTGTAGAGCTTTAATGGCCAAAGAAGGTATTAAAGACTTGGCCGGATTGCATAGCTACTTCATCAACCGCATGGAGAAATTCTTCAACTCCAAAGGCCGCAAATTGATAGGCTGGGACGAGGTAATTGAAGGTGGCATTAGCCCAACAGCTATTATTATGTACTGGCGCACATGGGTTCCTGATGCACCGGTTAAAGCTGTGAAGAATGGCAATACCGTGATCATGACGCCAGGCGAACCGCTTTACTTTGATAACCAGCCCGATCAGTATTCTGTTAGCAAGGTATATCACTTTAACCCGGTACCAAAGGTATTGAATGCCGAAGAAGCGAAATCAATCATTGGCGCTCAGGCTAACCTCTGGTCAGAAATGATCCCGTCAGAAAAACGTGCCGATTATATGTACATGCCGCGCCTAACTGCATTATCTGAAATGCTGTGGACGCATAAGGAAAGTGAATACGATTCATACCTGCAGCGCTTAACTCAGCAATACAAAAGGATGGACGCGATGAAGATCAACTATCGTTTGCCCGATCTGCCTAACCTGCTTAACCAGTATGTTTTCACCGACGAAGGCAAGCTAAGCATAGCGTCTCCATTGCCAAGCCTTACTATCCGCTACACTACCGATGGTACTTTGCCAAATGCTAAATCACCTGTATTGCCATCTCCATTAACTATTTCAAAGTCGGAATTGGTAAGGGTTGCCGCGTTTACACCAACCAGGACACGTGGTGATGTTTATAATTTGAACTACACACAACAGCAAATGCTTGGTCCGGTAAAAATTGCTCCACCTAAACCCGGGCTTACAGCTACTTATTATAAGGCTTTCTTTAAAAAGACTGCGTTAATGCAAAATGCAAAGGTTGACAGCACGTTTAGTACTGATAAAATAGAAGTACCTGCTACGGTTAAAGCTCCGTCATTTGGTATCACTTACAAAGGTTACATTGATGTGCCAACTGATGGTATTTACAGCTTTTATTTAACCTGCGATGATGGTGGCGTACTTTACATTGGCGATAAAACCGTCGTGGATAACGATGGCAACCACTCAGCGCAGGAACGTAGCGGCCAGGTTGCCCTAAAAATGGGTGCACATCCGTTTAAGCTTGATTTTATTGAAGGCGGTGGCGGCTTTAAGCTGTTGCTGAAATATAGTGTTAATGGCTCGGCCCCACAGGATGTGCCGTCATCATGGTTCAAAAACTAATTATCTGATACCAATTATGAAGAAGTTTACAGGCATTGCCTTATTATTACTTACGGCCGGTTTAAACGGTTTCGGCCAAACTGCTCCTAAACCTTATGGCGTATTGCCTACACAAGGGCAGCTTAACTGGCAGGAAACCGGGATGTATTGCATTATCCATTACGGCGTTGATACTTATACCAACAAGGAGTGGGGCTTTGGCGATGAAGACCCAAAGATTTTTAACCCATCGCAGTTTAGTGCACTGCAGATTGTGGCAGCTGCAAAAGCCGGCGGTTTTAAGGGTGTAGTTGTGGTTGCCAAACACCACGATGGTTTTTGTATTTGGCCAACTAAAACTACGGAGCACAATATCACCAAAAGCCCATATAAAAATGGCAAGGGCGATATGCTGAAAGAATATCGCGAAGCTTGCGATAAACTCGGCATGAAACTGGGTGTATACTGCTCGCCATGGGACAGGAACAACCCCAACTATGGCACTGCCGAATATGTTAAGACTTATCGTGCGCAATTGAAAGAGTTGTATACCAATTACGGTCCGTTGTTTATTTCATGGCATGACGGTGCTAATGGCGGTGATGGTTATTACGGTGGCAAACGCGAAGTAAGAAAAATTGACCGTTCAACTTATTATGGCTGGGATACTACCTGGGCTATAACCCGCAAATTGCAACCAAATGCTGTTTTATTTGGCGATGTTGGTCCGGATGTGCGTTGGGTAGGTAATGAGGAAGGTCATGCGGGCGAAACCTGCTGGGCAACTTATACACCACATGCTCCTGATGAAGGCAAGATTCCTGCTAATGGTTATGTAAAAGATTATGAAGGCACCGAAGGTACCCGTAACGGCGAATACTGGATGCCGGCCGAATGTGATGTATCGTTGCGTCCCGGATGGTTTTATCACAAAGCACAGGATGAGGGGTGAAATCACCTTACACCTTGCTTGATCTTTATTACAAAAGTGTAGGCCGTGGTGCAGCGCTTGATTTAGGTTTATCTCCTGATCCGCGTGGTATTATTAACGAGATCGATGTTAAATCATTAACCGAGTTTGGTAACCTGGTTAAACAAACTTTCGCAGTTAATTTGGCAAAAGGCGCAACACTAACAGCCAGTAATGTGCGTGGTGGTAACAAAGCCAAATTCGGTCCGCAGTTTTTAGTAGATGACAACCGTTACAGCTATTGGGCAACTGACGATAAAGTAACTACGCCAACTTTAACTATTGATCTGCATTCGCCAAAAACATTTAACGTGATCCGCCTGCGCGAAAATATTAAGCTTGGGCAGCGTATTGAGGCCGTTGCCGTAGATGCTTACGTAGATGGCAAATGGGAGCAAATAGGTGAGGCTACCAGCATTGGCGGTAATAGGTTGATCCGTTTAACGCAAAATATCACAGCAAGCAAATTGAGACTGAGGGTTACCGCTTCGCCGGTGGCTATTGCATTGAGTGATTTCGGGATTTATAAAGAGCCTGTACATTTAACTGCGCCAAAAGTGTCACGCAATAAAAAAGGTGAAGTAAGCATTATTACCGAAGCACCGGTAAGCGCAATCCGCTATACGCTTGACGGGCACGAGCCAACATCGAGCTCGCCGGTTTATACTAAGCCGTTTGTGCTTAATGAGGGCGGAGTAGTAAAAGCCCGGAGCTTTGAAGGTAAAGGTCAACAAAGTGAATGCGCTTATGCATCATTCGGCTATGCTAAAACCGATTGGAAAGTATTGGATGCCACAGCGCCTAATGAGGATTGGGGACGTGCAGAGAATGCCTTTGATGAAAATACCGGGAGTCTTTACAGCACGCTAAAAAAGAAAGCGCGCAATTCCCGCAGCAGATCAGCGTTGATTTAGGAAAAGAGCAAAAGATAAAAGCATTTGGCTATTTGCCAAGGCAGGATAAACAAGCTGATGGTATAGTTGATAGCTATGTGTTTTATATCAGTAACGACGGTAAAACCTGGGAAAAAGTAGCTTCGGGCGAGTTCTCAAATATCAAATCGAATCCTATTGAACAACCTGTAGCATTAAAGCAGGAAGTAAAAGCCAGATATTTTAAATTTGAAGCCGCGCATGTAATTGCAGGCAATGGTATTACTGTTGCCGAATTAAGCGTTTATTAATAATCTATTAAGTATTGGGGTTTAATTGGCAGCAATATAAACCTCAATACTACCATTTAAGTAAAGAATGAAAAAGCAACTCGTTTTGGCCGGTTTACTGGCACTTGTTAATTTAAGCTCGCAGGCACAAAGGCACCAATCGCAGCCCATGAAAAAGGCCGGCGGTTTAACGCAATATGTCGATCCGTACATCGGTACCGGTTTCCACGGTCACGTTTTTGTGGGCGCAAACGTTCCCTTTGGTGCCGTGCAGTTAGGCCCAACCAACATTTCTGAAGGCTGGGACTGGTGCTCCGGCTATCACATTTCTGATTCTACCATCATCGGCTTCCAGCACACGCATTTGAGCGGCACCGGTATCGGTGATCTGGGTGATATTTCTTTTATGCCTACAACCGGGCCAATTAACGTATATAAAGGCAGCAACAAAAATCTTAAAGCTGGTTATGTGTCGTTGTTCAGCCATAAGGACGAGGTTGTAAAACCAGGCTATTATAAGGTGAAACTTAAAAAATACGATATAGGCGTTGAGCTTACCGCCAGTACCCGTGTTGGTATGCATAAGTACACTTTCCCGGCAACAAAAGATGCTCACATCCTTATTGATTTGCAGGAAGGCATAGGCTGGGACAGGCCAATGGAAACCTATATCAAACAGGTAGATAAAAACACGATCTGCGGCTATCGTTTTTCAAAAGGCTGGGCAGAGGATCAGCGTATTTACTTTACAGCTGTGTTTTCAAAGCCCATTAAAACTTTCGCGGTTTATGACAGTACGGCCAACGTTAAAGGTACTGAGTTAAAAGGGGAAAAGGTAAAAGGTGTTATCAGTTTCACCACTACCAAAGGCGAAGTAGTTTATGCTAAAGTGGGCGTCTCGCCGGTGAGCGCCGAAAATGCCATGTTGAACATTAAGGCCGAAATACCGGGCTGGGATTTTAATAAGGTAGTTACCGATGCTGATGCAGCCTGGAATAAACAGTTTCAGAAAATTGTGATCAAGGCCGATTCATTATCTCAGATGAAGAAGTTTTATACCGCTTTTTATCATACTATGATAGCGCCATCTATCTTTAACGATGTGAACGGCGAATACTGGGGAACTGATAAAAAAGTGCACAAAAACGAAGGTTTCAATAATGTAACCACCTTTTCTTTATGGGATACTTATCGCTCCAACAACCCGTTGTCAACCATTATCCACCCAGAGCATGTGAACGATATGATCAACTCTATGCTGGCTATTTATCAGCAGCAGGGAAGCTTGCCGGTTTGGCATTTAATGGCTAATGAAACCAATTGTATGGTGGGCTACAGCGCAGTGCCTGTTGTTGCCGATGCTTTGTTAAAAGGTTACAAAGGCTTTGATGCCAATTTAGCTTACGAGGCCATGAAAACCACCGCCATGGGCGACGACCGTGGTATCAAATATGTGAAAAAATATGGCTATATCCCGGCAGATAGCAGCCGGGAATCAGTTTCAATGGGTCTTGAATATGCCATTGACGATTGGAGCCTGGCGCAGGTAGCAAAAAAGCTGGGTAAAACTGAAGATTATGCTTACTTCAGCAAACGTGGTGCTTATTACAAAAACTACTATGACGCCAAAGCAGGCTTCATGCGCGGCCGTTTGTCGCAGGATGCATGGCGTACACCTTATAGTCCGTTCATTTCTATCCATGAAACCGGCGACTTTACCGAAGGCAACGGTTGGCAATACACTTTCCTTGTTCCGCAGGATGTGGAAGGCTTAATTGATATGCTCGGCGGCGTTGATAAATTCAATACCAAGCTCGATTCATTGTTTATTGCGCAAGGCGATATGGGCAAATTTAAATCGCCGGATGTTTCGGGTTTGATTGGTCAGTATGCGCATGGCAACGAGCCAAGCCACCCTATGAGCTACTATTACGCTTATTCTGGCAAACCATGGAAAACAGCCGAAAAGGTAAGGTTCATCCTTGACGATTTTTATACTGATAAACCAGATGGCATTATTGGTAACGAAGATGTTGGCCAGATGTCGGCCTGGTACGTGTTATCCGCAGTTGGTTTTTACCCGGTTAACCCGGCTAACGGTCTGTATGTATTCGGTAGCCCGGTGGTAAATGAAGCTACGCTACAATTGCAAGGCAATAAGAAATTCCATGTAGTGGTTAAGAATAACGGCCCTAAAAACAAATACATCCAGGCCATGACGCTTAACGGTGCCAACTATACCAAAACTTATATCAAACACACAGATGTTATGCAGGGTGGAGAATTGGTGATTACTATGGGCGATAAGCCCGGTACAGTTTGGGGCGTTGGTGAAGCTAATAAAGCGGTTTCGGTGTTGAAGTAAATACAAACAATATTATTATTCCCCCCTGTCATTTCGACGAGCAACGGGCAGGGGAGAGCATTAGGGCGAGGAGAAATCCTATACGTGCAACTAAGCAAATTTGCATATCGAACGTATAGGATTTCTCCTCGCCCTTTCTTTTGCCGGGCTTCACTCGTCGCAATGACAGTGGGAATGTTTTAGGTGCGGTCGGTGTTATTATCGCACGCCTGGCCGCTTATCTTTTTCAATCAAACAGCATTTATCAAATTATGCGATAACATGATAACATAGACAGCAGGAGGGGGTTAAAAGGGTTAACATAATTTTGACTGATATTGTTTATATAATTGATAATCATATGATTAAAAGACAGAAGGGGTTGCACGAAAGATTTCCAAAATATTCAGCTTACGGTCGGTGTTGTTACACTTGAGCCTTTAGGAAATATCTCCATAAGATAAATCCCTAATTAAAACTTAATCTTGCCTTGACATGTTATCTCAACATGAACCGTCTCCTCAAAAAGCTCGAAAAAATTGGCCGCGATCCTAAGATTACTGCAAAGGCAGTCGGCCTGCGTTATGTTTCTGATTCATCATCAGGTTATACCCGCAAAAAATCGGGCAAGGGTTGGAGCTATTATGATGCGGATGGTAACCTTATAAAGGACAAGGAGCTGATAGCAAGGTTTAACAAGCTGGTGATCCCCCCGGCTTATACCAACGTTTGGATCTCGCCTTATGAAAACGGTCACTTGCAATTTACAGGTACAGATGCCGCAGGGCGCAAACAATACCGTTATCACACCTATTGGAACCAGATCCGCAACCAATCCAAATATTACCGGATGCAAACTTTTGCCGCGCATTTACCGGAAATTCGGGAGCAGGTAGATAAAGATTTGGCAAGGCGCAACTTTGATCATGAAAAGGTGGTAGCACTGGTGGTAAGGTTAATGGAATTGACAAGTATCAGGGTAGGGAATGAGTCGTACAAAAAGTTGTATGGATCATTTGGTTTAACAACCTTACAAAACAGGCATGTAAAGGTTGAAGGTTCTAATTTACGATTTGAGTTTAAAGGCAAAAAAGGTGTGTTTCATAAGGTATCGCTCCAGAGCCGTAAGCTGGCCCGTTTAGTAAAGCAATGCCGGGATATTCCGGGAAAAGAACTCTTTCAATATTATAATGAGGATGGAACAAAGTGCAGTGTTGGTTCAGGCGATGTCAATAACTATCTGCGCGAAATAACCGGCGAGGATTTTACAGCCAAGGATTTCCGTACCTGGGCCGGCAGTGTGAGTGCGCTATACGCCTTTAAAGAAGCCGGGGAGTTCAATAGCGTAACAGAATGTAAAAAGAAGATTGTGAGTGTTTTGGATGAAGTAGCGATAAACCTTGGGAACACGCGTACTGTTTGTAAAAAGTACTACGTGCACCCATCGGTTATTAAAAGTTATGAAGAAGGCACCATTTTTAAGTATATCAGCCAGCTTGATGAACGCGAAGATGTAAAAGCCGCCGAACTTAATATTGCTGAGAAAGCATTACTCAACCTGCTTGAAACGGAAAAACTGGCCGAGGCCAGTTGAAGGTTGAGTATGTTTACCGGGTTGATTTTAGAGCGGTATAAAGAACGGTTTAACTATTAACTGATCTCTGTAAAACCCAGGCTCAAATCAACCAATTATTTTTTGCGTGTACTGATCATTACTACACCGTTTTTAGCTTTATCGCCATATTTTTTTGTGCCCTCGTCGCTTTTCATTACTGCTATACTATCTATCGTATTTATATCCATTTTTTTAAAAGCATCCAATGTACTGGTTTTTCCATCGATAATTACCAACGGATCTTTCTTACCGTCGATCATGATGTTCATTCCGTTAACCTTTAGTGCCTTAACGTTTGCTTTTTTACCATAACCGGTAACAACTACATCACCACCTCCTGCTACTGCGACATTATCATCTGAAGTTATACTATAGGAGAGCGCAACCGGTTTGGCTTTTACGCCGTTTACAGTTACTGTACTGCTACTGCTTGCACTTGTTGATCTGCTTAACCCTTTAACTACAACAACGTTTTTAAGTCTTTTTACATCTACGTTTTTGTTATCAGGTACGATAGTTAAGGTGTTGACATTTACATTGTTGTTGTCATCGTCTAAAAGTACATCGCCACTCGCATTGGTAGTGACAACTTTACTGATCCCCCTTGTTTTGGCTACTTCCTTTTCAAGCTCTTCTTTATTTGGTGCATCTTTGGTAATTACGTAGACTACCTTAACAGGTTTGTCATCTTCAATTTTCGCAAATTTCCGAACTCTATCACCAGCAAGAATATACACATTGTCAATTTTCGTTGCATCGAGGTTTTTACCAGTTGATATCGCGCCATTCACCATAAGTATGAGCGAATCTTTTTTCTGATCTCCTGTTATTCTGTACTTTTTGTTGGTGTCGAGCTGGATTGCCAAAGGAGCTACGGCCACAAGCGGACTTAATGCAACTTTAGGCAGTACCACCGGAGAGGCAGGAATTGCAGCTTTAGAAGTTCTTGCTTTCGATACAGGTTTTGAAGCTTTCGCAGGTTTGGCATCCTGTTTAACAACCTCTTCGGGGTTGATGTTAATGATCCTGGCCAGGGGTTGTACCGCGGCGGCAAGGGTGATCCTCACCGGTTTGGCAAAGTCAGCTTTTGAAATGCTGAATACCAGCAACAGGGCCATAACGGCCGGCACTACAAAAACGTAGCGGGTGAGGTTAAGTTTCGACGATCTTTTCGCGTTCATCATGATTATCCGTTTTTTTATAGTTGAAATATTGAAATGGTTTACAATGCTGGGTTGGGTATTATTAAAGCTCACATTAACCAAACTATATTGGTAGGTTTTACTATCGATACCATTTTTAAGGATCTTGCGGTCGGTAATAAACTCGATGTTTTCCCTTACCGCCCGCTTAATAAGCCAGATGCCGGGGTTAAACCAATAAAAGATGCTGCTTAGCTCAGCCAACAAAATATCGGCAGTATGCCACTGGTTTACGTGTACCTGCTCATGCAGCAGGATTGATTTCAGATCGGCGGGTTCATGTTTGGCTGGGTTAACATAAATGCTTCGCCAAAAGGAAAACGGGGCGGCGTCTTTGTCCATCACCCTAACTAAATGGTCGCCTATGTATTGAGGTTTGGAGTTTTTATACAATCGTAAAAGGGAAAAAAGCTGCAAGGCCAGGCGGATGAGCAGCAAGCCGGCACCCGTCCAGAAAATAACACTCAGCCAGTACCAATAATCAAATGTTTGAACCGGCTGGCTTACCAGTTGAGCCGGCGACTGCCAGTTAATGGCTATTTGCTCCATAGGTTTAGCCAGTTCTTCGTGCCGCTGCACAAAGGCCGAAAAATTGATTTGCGGGTAAATACTGGCAAACAGGATGGCTGCAAGTAAATAGATGCGGTTAAGCGTATAAAAGGTTAAGGGTCTTAACACCAGGTAATAGCCCGCGCAAAATAGTAACAAGGCTATGTTCACTTTCAGTAAAAAAACAAATGTTGCCGGCATGGTTGTAAGGTTTATTGTTTTTCAATGAGTTTAATGATCTCTTTCAGGTCGGTAGCGCTGATCTTCTTTTCGTTGGCGAAAAACGTTACCAGGTCTTTATAGGAGTTTTGAAAATAGTCGCTCACAAAACCACTCATAAAGCGCTTTTTATATTCTTCTTCCTGTATCACGGGCAGGTAACGGAACGAGTTGCCCATTTTTTCGCTTTTTAAAAATCCTTTGCGCTCCAGGTTCTTTATGGTAGAGGCAAGGGTAGTGTAAGGGGGCTTTGGTTCGGCCAGTTGATCTAAAAAATCTTTGATAAATCCCGGGCCCGATTGCCACACAGCCTGCATTGCTTCTTCCTCTTGTTGCGATAGTTTTTCCATTGTATTTACGATTGTTTCGTAAATCTACGAACTATTCGTAGTAAAGCAAATTTATTTTCAGTTTTTAACAGAATTTAACGTTTGGTTTAAAAGGTTAGTGGTTGGAGATCAGAGGTTAGGGGGATATAGGATTGAAGAGAGGTAACTATTTTCCTTTACCTATTCACTACTCACCCTCAAATCTGCGTTAGTGATAGGAGCGGATACCGGCCTGTGACTAAGGCCTGTGCAGTATGAGCGGATAGCCCGGGCCTGAGGCAACGCCCGTAATTTGAACCATGATTTTAGGATTAATAGATTGGCAGGATGCTGCTGAGTCAGGATTAAACAAATTTCAGACGACTTATTGAGCTTTCTTGTCATTCTATAAATTCTTTAATTCTAAGTAATTTCCGTTCAGATAAATAACCAATCAATATTTGATATTACTGCGACGATAACTAAAGCCCACCAACCCATCAGTAAAACTAATGCAAGCTTGCTAACAGCCTAACCTCTAATCTCCAGCCTCTGATCTCTAATTTCCGCCAACCATATCTTAACATAAATCTATCAATCACCAAATCAACCCTGTTAATTTCATAAAAACCACAACAAAAGTTGATCTTAACTTAATATAAAAACAAACAAAAAACTATATTTAAGCCTGAGTTGATTGTAAAACATAAATACGCGCTTATTGAAAACTATTACCCGCAGAGACTTTTTAAGTAAAGGTGCTATGCTGGCTGGCGGAGCTTATCCCGCTATGCTTGCCCTTGGCTTACTTAAATCCGCACCCGCGCATGCTTTTAACCTGGAAGGCAGCGGCAAAGGCAAACACATTATTATTTTAGGAGCCGGTTTGGCCGGTATGACCTGTGCCTATGAGCTTGGCAAGCTTGGATATCAATGTACCATTTTGGAGGCGCGGCAACGTACAGGCGGTCGCTGTTTTAGTATTCGTAATGGAAGTACCAATACCGAAATTGATAAACCTACGGCTACAGCCCGTTTTGATGAAGGTCAATATTTTAATGCAGGCCCATCGCGCATTCCCCACAATCATGAGCTCACGTTGCATTACTGCAAAGAGTTGGGTGTACCCATCCAGGTTTATAACAATGTAAACGAGGGCGCCTATTATTTTGCCGAAGGTAAGGGGCCTTTATCTAATAAAAAAATAAAGGTACGGGAGGTGCATAACGACATTCGCGGTTATATGACCGAAATGCTTGCCAAAAGCATTGACCACGGCGGTCTCGATAGCAGCTTTACCAAAGAGGATGGCGAAAAGATCATCGAATACCTGCAAGCCGAAGGTGGACTGGATATTGATAAATTGTACAAAGCGTCTGCTCGCCGCGGCTATACGGAATCACCTGGTGCAGGCGATAAGCCTGGCAAAATCGCTGATCCGCATAAACTGGCCGATCTGCTGCATTCGGGTTTGATGGATCCAGATTTCTATAATGTGGCCGAATATACCTATGAACTGCAGATGACCATGTTTCAGGCCGTGGGCGGTATGGATCAGATAGCTAAAGCGATGGAGAAGAAAGTAGCGCCATCCATAAAAATGGGAGCGGAGGTTACTGCCATTAATAATGTGCCTGATGGCGTTAAGATAACTTATAAAGACGCTACAGGGGAGCATATCTTAAATGGCGACCTGTGTATCTGTACCATTCCGTTACCCGTGCTAAGCAATATCAGCAATAATTTTAGCGGCGATGTTAGCCGGGCTATTGACTATATCAGCTATAACCAGACCGGAAAGATAGGCCTGCAGTTTAAGCGCCGCTTTTGGGAGGAGGATGAGCATATTTACGGTGGTATAACGCACACTAACAATGATTTAACGCAAATATTTTACCCGAGTTATGATTATTTGGGAAAAAAGGGTATCTTGATTGGATATTATAACTTTAACGAAAAAGCGCAAAAGATCGGCGCTTTAGGCTACGCCGAAAGGGAGAAGTTCGCGCTTGAAAAAGGCAAGCTGATCCACCCGCAGTATGACAAGGAGTTTGAAAACTCGTTTTCGGTAAGCTGGCATAAAACCAAATATAATTTAGGCGGATGGGCGGTGTATACTACCGAAACCCGCAAAACACAATACCCGGTACTGTTAAAGCCCGATAAGCAGGTATATTTTGCAGGCGAGCATTTGACATACCTGAATGCCTGGATGGCCGGTGCCTTTGAATCGGCCAGGAGCACGGTTGCCGCCGTACATGCAAGGGTTACAGGCCAGCGTACCCAATATCCGGCTCAAAAATAAAACGACGTTACAAAACATTAAATACCACCACCATGTCAAGTACAATTAACCGCAGAAACTGGATTAAATCCAGCGCATTTATGGCCGGAGGACTGGCCTTTTTTCAGGAACAATTGGTAAGCTGGCAGCCATGCCGGCCCGCGTATTTAAATTACAAAGCCGGGTATTAACCGATCAGGAAGCCGTTACCAATGCCGGCTTTGAATTGAAAGCAAGATTATTAGCCAATGAGAACCCTTTTGGCCCGTCGGCAGCAGCAAAAAAAGCTATCCAGGATGCTATTGATAAAAGTTATCAGTATCCTTTCATGACCCAGGGCACCCTGTACAATAAAATAGCCCAGTATGAGGGTATAAACTACAACAACATTTTAATGGAGTCTGGCTCATCGCCATTGTTGTTGGCAGCGGCGATCCATTACAGTAAAGGCGGTAAAAGCATCATTACCGGTGATCCATCGTATGATGATCTGCCTTCACATGCGCAACAATTGGAAGGCAAATGGATCAAGGTGCCCCTAACTGCAGACTATAAACTTGATCTTGACGCGATGGAGGCAAAGGTTGATGATAATACCGGTCTGGTATATGTCTGCAATCCCAACAACCCAACTGCAACTATATTGGATACTGCTAAATTGAAAGCCTTTTGTGAACGCGTATCTAAAAAAACAACAGTATTTGTTGACGAGGCTTATATCGATTACCTGCCCGATCCACAAGCCAGCACCATGATCAGCACCGTGAAAGCCGGAAGCAATGTTATTGTTGCCCGTACCTTTTCAAAATTGTATGGTTTTGCCGGTTTGCGTTGCGGTTATGTGATTGCCCAGCCCGATACTATTAAAACTTTATCGATGTATACTACAGGCTTTTCGCTTGCAGCAACTACTATTGCAGGCGCAATTGCGGCGTATCGCGAAGAGGAATTTTTAAAGGATGCACTCCAAAAAACGCTGGCCTCAAAAGAATACCTGTATTCGGTACTTAAAAAAGAGGGTTATGAATATATCCCTTCATCGGCAAACTTTGTGATGTTCCCGCTTAAAATGGACGGTAAAAAGTTTGTAAGCGAAATGATGAAACGCGGCGTAGGTGTCCGCAACTGGCAATTTAACGGCAAAGACTGGTGCCGAGTAAGCATTGGCCGTATGGACGAGAATGGAAGCCTTTGCCGATGCGTTTAAACAGTTATCTTAAGTGGTGATTAGAGGTTGGAGATTAGAGGTTAGGAGTCGTTTTTATCCATTAGCCTATAATCTCTGATCTCCAATCTTTAACACAACCAACCTCTAATCTCTAACCTCCAATCTCTAAAATGAGAAACCTCACATTAACACTACTACTAAGTTCATCACTTTATTTTGCCCAGGCGCAAACTGTAAACCCTCGTCCGCTTACTATGGATGAGTATAAAAAGGCACAATCATTCACCATTGTTAATTTGGATAATGATACCTACATTAAATTTGAAAATACCTATGTGCTTGACCGGTACGAAAGCCGTAAACCCTATTTTATAACCGGGGCCGACGGGTTAAAAAAACGTATCGACCTGTATAAACTGGTTGCCAAAGAAGGTATGCAAGAAATAGGCCTCATGGTATTTTATACCAACGAAAAAGGCAAGCTTTACAAAGCCCTTGTGCCCGATTTTACTGCCGATGCCAAGGTTTGGGAGCAGTATTTCCAGGATATTGATAATATCAATAAAGTGGAGCAAAACTTTATCCTGAAGTTGTCGTACGTGCTGTCAAAGGAAGTCAGCTTTCAACAATATAAGGTGCTTAACGCCGGCAAGGATTTGAAGGAAGAGGCCGCTACCTATGGCAATGACATCTGTTTCCCGGGCGAAGAACTGGTTACCATGGCCAATGGCGATAAAAAGATGCTTAAAGCTGTGAAAAGTGGCGATGAGGTAATAACGGTTGATCCGTTGACTAAAAAAAGTACCGCTGTAAAGGTAAAAGAACTTACCATACATGAGGCCAAAAACTACGCTTTAACGCAACTGGTACTGGTATCGGCCCAAACAAAAAACACAGCCGAAGGCAGGCAGGTAAAACTGAATAGCAAAGTGTTACAGGCAACTCCTAATCACCCTATGTTAACCAAACAGGGTAACATTAAAATTGGAGCGGTAGCAACCGGCCAGGAAGTACTTTGCCTGAACGAGCAAACCGGCAAATATGAAACTTTCACCGTATTGCAAAAAACAGAACACGCGGGCGGTGTACAAAGAGTATATAACATTGTAGCCGATGGCGGCAGTACCCTGCTCATGAACGGTGTAATGGTGATGCAGAAGTAATTTCGTGTTCCCTTTTTCTGCTTTAATCAAACTTAGTGTCTCCCTCGGGGTCTCTGTTGGGGACCCCTGAGATATTCATAAAATACCAGCTTCTTAACAATGTCGGCAACAATGCGTAGTCCTGCGAAGCATAAACTGTAGGGAAACATGCTTTTGTAATAATGAAGTTACCATGAATAATTCAATCATTTGCATCAAAATGTTGCAACATTAAAATCTATAAGTTAATTTAGATGACTTAAATATGACAATTATGCTTGTTAACAAAAAATTATTAGTTACGCTAGGTCTGCTATCCATAGTAGTGTTTGGCGCTATGACTACAAGTAAACCGCAGGACGAAGGTTTTAAAAACCTTAAAGTTTTGCCTAAAAACATTTCGGGCGAGAACCTGCACAAGGTTATGGAAGAGTGGGAGCATTCATTAGGTGTACATTGCAACTTTTGCCATGCCCGTAATGAAGAAACTAAAAAGATGGATTGGGCAAGCGATGCCAAGCCTGAAAAAGCAATGGCGCGCGATATGTATAAAATGATGAACAAAATTAACCAGAAGTATTTTCATGCAAAAAAGGATTCTTTAGGCATGATCATGCAAAGTGGTGTTAACTGCAATACCTGTCACCGTGGTACAGCTCATCCAGAGGTTATGGTACCTGACGGAAAAGGTCCGGGTGGTCAGCCTGGTCCGCCGTCTGCTGGTCCTGCTCCGGGCAGCCCTGCGCCAACTAAGCCATAATTAACAAGTGTATTAGTATAATTAAATGCCTTTGGTAACCCCAGGGGCATTTTTGTTTTATAGTGGTTATTATCAGCTGTGTTTACCTGCAAAGTAAAAATTAGGTTAAGGATTTTGTTATTTAACTGTTGAATATTTATAATTTTTGACAGATAGCTTCAAACTGTATTCATGAAAAATTCATGCTTGGTAACGATCTTTATACACCATAGAGGTTCGTTGGTTTTATTTAGAGAATTGCTAGTTGATTTATGATCAAATTTGCAATGTTGATTTATGAAACCGGGGACTAATTATTGTAACCTTTAATATTATCATAATTAATAAATGACTGCTGAGTTTCAGATTAAGCCACAGGAGCAAGCTAATATCTCAACAAATTCCAGCGATTTATTTTGCCGGAATTGCAAAAACCGGTTGAGCCGTATCAAACGGAGCAGCCTGGCAAAATTTTTATTGTTGGGTTTACCCTTTAAAAAATACATCTGTTATAAGTGCTCCCGTAAAACCTACAGGTGGGCCCCCAAATAATACTTCAATCGTTTTTATAGCATTGGGCATATAGTATCTTTTTGTGTAAATCAATTACATTTGTTTTATGCAGAAAATACTGATTGCCAACCGTGGTGAAATAGCTTTACGAATTATGCGCTCGGCGCGCGAAATGGGTATTAAAACCGTTGCGGTTTATTCACATGCTGATCGGGACGCCCTGCACGTGCGCTATGCTGATGAGGCTGTAAATATCGGGGAAGCTCCATCCAGTCAATCCTATCTTATTGGAGAAAAGATCATAGCTGCATGTAAGCAAACCGGGGCTGAAGGCATTCACCCTGGATATGGATTTTTAAGCGAAAATGCCGGTTTTGCCAGGCTGGTTAAGGATTCGGGACTTATTCTTATTGGCCCATCTCCCGAGGCCATGGAAGTAATGGGTAACAAGTTATCGGCCAAAGCTGCGGCACTCAGGTATAATATTCCGATGGTACCCGGAACGGAGGAAGCCATTACTGATGTTAACGAGGCTAAGAAACGGGCTATTGAGGTAGGTTTTCCAATATTGATCAAAGCAGCCGCGGGCGGCGGGGGTAAGGGGATGCGCATTGTTGAAGGCCCGGCAGACTTTGAAGAGCAAATGCAATTGGCTGTATCCGAAGCTACCTCAGCTTTTGGCGACGGCTCTGTTTTCATTGAGCGCTATGTATCATCTCCCAAACACATCGAGATCCAGGTACTTAGCGATACGCATGGTAATATTGTGCACCTGTTTGAGCGGGATTGTTCGGTACAGCGCCGCCATCAAAAAGTAGTTGAGGAGGCGCCATCGGCAATATTAACACCCGAGATCAGGGAAAAGATGGGGCGTTGTGCGGTTGATGTAGCCCGGTCTGTAAATTATACGGGTGCAGGTACGGTTGAATTTATCATGGATGAAGGGTTGAATTTTTACTTTCTGGAAATGAATACCCGTTTACAGGTTGAGCACCCTGTTACAGAACTGATAACCGGTATTGACCTGGTAAAGGAGCAAATTAAAATTGCAAGGGGCGAGGCTATCAGTTTTAAACGGGAAGATTTGAAGATTCATGGTCATGCCATTGAACTGCGTGTTTATGCCGAAGATCCGGCCAATAATTTTTTACCGGATATCGGCACGCTGCAAACCTATATAACCCCAAAAGGGCCTGGCGTACGGGTTGACGATGGGTTTGAGCAAGGCATGGAGATTCCCATTTATTACGACCCGATGATAGCCAAGCTGATAACCTTTGCGGATACCCGCGCTGAAGCAATTGAGCGGATGATAAGGGCTATAGATGAATATCAAATCACCGGTATTACTACCACCCTCGGTTTCGGCCGTTTTGTAATGCAGCACGAAGCTTTTACCTCTGGCAATTTTGATACCCATTTTGTAAAAAAATATTTTTCGCCCGAGGTGCTGCTGGAAAGTCGCGAGGATGAAGCTATTGTAGCAGCAATAGTAATGGAACAGCTCTTGAGCAAAAAAGGGTTTCAATTGCTGCCCCGGTAGAGGTAGCTAACTCAAGCAACTGGATCAAGAACAGGAAGCAGATTTAATAATTGTTGATCGCGGCCAGTTCATCTATCAAAGCTGCCTGAGCAGGGTTGATCTTTATTTTTGCTGTCGCCATATCAAACCATTCGGCACGATCAATTTCATCAAAAGTTTGTTTTTTTCCTGAGCGAGGCGGCCATTCTATTTCAAAGGTATTGCTTTTGATATTTCCCGGATCAATATTGCCTTCAACAGCCCAGGCCAGTACTGTTTTACCCCCTTTTGTTTTATAAAGTTCAACGCTATAAAATCCCCGGTTATTTCATGCCCGGTTTCTTCCCGAAATTCACGCTTTGCTGCCTTGAGGGGATCTTCGTCGGGAAGATATTCACCTTTGGGTACCGACCACGAGCCTTCATCCTTGTTTTTAAAGAACGGCCCGCCCGGATGTACAAGAAACACCTGCAAACCATGAGCTGCTTTACGGTATAATAAGATCCCTGCGCTTTGCTTTGGCATGTTTAAGATTTAAAGGCAAGTTAATGAAAGGCTTAATTATAATTGTTATTTTTGATACAAACGCCCCAAACCGATATACAATTATTATGGCAGACAACAGATGGAGCAAATTTAAAGTAACTGCTGATGTTGATACGGACGTACGCAGTATGTATGAAGCCTGGGCTACTCCCGAAGGCCTGGAAACCTGGTTTTTGCGTAAGGCTGATTTTTTTGCCATAGCAGGCCGTCAACGCGAACCGCAGGAGTTTATAAAAAAGAGGATACTTATACCTGGCATTGGCATGGGTTTGATGATACCATTTCCGAAAACGGACAGGTGCTGGAAGCCAACGGCGCCGATTTTATAAAATTTACTTTTACAGGCGGCAGTATAGTGAGTGTATCTATCACTGCTAAACTGGGCGTTGTTATTGTTGAACTGGTGCAGGAAAACATCCCCGAAGAAGCCGACCCCGAAAAAATCTTTATGTGCAATGCCAACTTGGCTGGACATTTTATCTGGCCAACCTGAAATCGGTGCTGGAGGGCGGCAAAGATCTTCGCAATAAGCGTAAGGATTTGTTCTCGAGTTTCAAATAATTTCATTTACTGCTGACAAACCATAGTGCAAAATATTTTAGCTTTGGGTCAATCAAAATAGCCCCTTTCAACGGGCCGGGAAGCATATGTTTACAGGAATTATAGAAACTTTAGGGAAGATCACCGATCTGCAGCAGGAAAAAGGCAACCTTAATATTACAGTAGAATCGGCTATATCGCACGAGCTCAAGATCGATCAATCGGTAGCGCACAATGGTGTATGCCTTACTGTGGTAGCTTTAGCCGATGGCTTGCACGTGGTAACCGCGATTGAAGAAACATTAAATAAAACCAATCTTTCGCAGCTCAAAGTTGGCGACCCGGTAAACCTGGAACGCTGCATGCAAATGAATGCCAGGCTCGATGGCCACATTGTTCAGGGCCATGTTGACCAGGTGGCTGTTTGCACCGCGTTTAAAGAACTTGACGGCAGTTGGGAATATACCTTTGAATATGATGCAGCAAGCGGCAATGTAACCGTAGAAAAAGGATCTATCTGTGTAAATGGTATCAGCCTAACCGTGGTTAATTCGCATGCCAATAGTTTTTCTGTAGCTATTATTCCGTATACATTTGAGCATACCAACCTGCACAATGTGCGGGTTGGCAGCCAGGTTAACCTCGAGTTTGATATCATAGGCAAATACGTTGCCCGCTTAATGCAACGCTAAATTCCCAAAGATTTAATGCGCTCCCTGGAGTACGCTATATAAGTTTTTTGTGTCTCCTTTGGTTTACTTGCCAGGTACTTTTTATAGTACTTAATAGCTGTTGCCTTATTCTTCAGTTCGGTATCATACAGGGTTGCAAGTGCATAATAGGTAATAGGGTCGGGTTTATAAAGCAAGCTTTTCTGGTAAGCTTGAACTGCATTTTTAAGCTGGTGCAGCCTGTCGTACGAATCACCTTTTTCATTGTAATAGGAGCTCACCCCTGTAGATATTGCTTCTTCAATGGCCTTATCCAGGTAAGTTATCGCTTTTGAGTCGTTGTGCAGGGCTTTGTAGCTCATGGCTGTATAATAATATGAAGCTTCTGTGCCGGTATTACCGTCCTCCAATGTTTTGAAAGTTTTAATACAATCCGGATAGTTGCCGGTCATGTAATAAGAAGTGGCCAGCATGGATACAATGCTGCCGGCCTGCTCGCCCGCGTCTATTAGTTTTTTGGTAATGGCGATAGTTACTGGATACCTTTTTAATGCGTACGAGGCCTGGGCCTTGCCTTTCAGGAGCAGCAAATTGGCAGTATCGGCAACAAGTGCTTTGTCGATAATATTTTCAGCATTGCCATATAGTTTAAGGTTGATGAAGAAGGACGACAGGTCATAGGCTACATCAGGGTTAAGCGGATTGATCTTATTAGCTTTTTGCAGATATACAATGCTCCCCTCTATATCGCCTAAATTTTGCGACAGGTCTGCCAGTTGCTTATACACATCAAAGTTGGTGGTATCTTTCAACAGGATCTTCTTTACATATACGATCGCTTTTTTATTATTACCGCGCCTTTTAATGATCTCGCTCATGTTATATAGATTAATGAGGCTGGTGGTATCCGTAGCGTAAATGCGCTGGTAATAATTTTCGGCATCGGGCAGGCGGGATGCCATTTTTGAGGTGTAGGCGAGTTTAGCTAACACTTTAACATCGATAACGGGCTCGTGATATATTTTTTGAGGTAATCTGCCGCGTCGGCAAAACGCTGGTTTTGATAATAATCAAGCAGGAGCGAATCATTAACGGTTTGCTGAGCGTGTAGTTGCAATACTGATAAGATAAGGAATAGGGTTATAAATAGGTTTTTCATAACTAAATATTTAGTTGAACTAAGTTATTAGTTATAAGTGTTAATTCCAAATCTGAAACAATTTTTTATTGGTGTGGTTAAAATATAAAGTGATACTTAAAACCACACATTATGGATAAGTTAAAGAAATTTGGACTGATGGAAAAAATTGTCCATGAACTGGAAGACCTGAAAAACAGCCAGCAGGCTATTATTGCTAAGTTAACTAAAATAGAAGTTGATAATATCGAACTTGGTGATAAACGCCTTGAAAAAGATCTGCCCGATATGCACCAGCGTGTATCAGAAAACCTGGATACTATTGCAGCCATCCTTGAGGATTTTGCTAATCAAACCGCAAGCTATAGCGACAGCAACAATATAGCCGCCCTGAAAGAGCAGGAAGCATTAGGAAAATAAGTTAAAAATAAAATCCCCGTTCTCGGGGATTTTATTTTTATAGTCGTGGTAATACTAAAGCACCATTATTTCTTGTTGATTTTTCCACTATTCCGGTTATATCTTTTTATGGCCTGGAGATAATTTTTCCATTGGATGCTTTCAATAGCGTCAAGATCGTCACCAACCATAACCCGTAGATTTTCTTCGTTATATTGGATAATAGGCCCGTTGTTGAGCTGTATAGCAACGATGGATTTTGGATTGAACATTTTCCCTTCGGGGTCACTTAAAAGCGAGTATGCATTAATGGGGCCGCTTATAAATTTAAACATCCAGCAGCTATCATTAGCGATGCCTGCATAATAATGGGGGGCCAAAGTATTGGCATTTTTTTCAGCTGATGGAGGTGTAAGGTTTCGGGCTATTTCAATAGTTTGTTCAGGATATATCACTTGTTCCCTGTTTGTATCCGCTTTAGATAGTGACTGATCAACAAACAGCAGGTAACTTTTGTGTACATAGGCATCTACGTAAATTCTGGACTTAACTTCTTTTTTAGATCCGTTGCGCATCGTTACCAGGAAAGTATACTCTGGGTTGTTGGTACTCTTGTTGTGATCACTCCAAAAGTCCCACATAGCGAGAGGCGTCTGTCGATCCATTTGTGAGTCCATGTTTTGCGTGTTAAATGTATTGTTAACAGCGGGCAATCCGTTTTGAGCAGAGGCACATTTTCCTAAAATAACAAAGGAAAAAAGAGAAACATACTTTAATAAAAGTTTCATATATAAAGCTTAGATGGGTTAAATATATGAAACCAGTTTAACCGAAATGTTAACTTTTACCAATACTAAATAACTTATAACTTACGAAGCTTTTAAAGCTTCGTAAGTCTTATAGTTCATCACTACTGGTACTGAATATAAATAGGGGCAGGCTTCAGACTTAACACTTCCTTAGGCGTAAGCATCCTGTGTGGTTCGTTTTTTAAGTCGTTTTTATAAAAAAGTTTAAAGCCGGTGAACTGTACAGGCTCTTCTGAAATAAAATATTTGTAAGTGCCTTTTTTAAGTTCCGGACCACCCCAGCCATCCATATCCATCACTACCTGTACTTCGGGACGTAATTTAATATCCTTGTAGTTGGTTACCATGCGTTTGGTAAAGCGGTGTACAACAAATATTTTAGGTGGGAGGTCATTCTTTTTTGCCAGTTTGGCCAGGTAGCCGGTTACGTAGTTAATATCATCGGCATCAAAGGTACCTATGCGTTTGCCGGGCACACTGCCTTCCTTCATAGAAAATTCCGGGTCGATGCCTAAATGAACGTTTGGCATCTTCATGTATTTCTCTAATAAAGGCAATTCGGTTTGTACTGTGCTGAAGCCAACCTGGATATCTAAAAACACAAGTGCATTGATGCTTTTTGCCCAGCTAATCACGGTATCAATCTGGCTAAAGGGCATCCGTAAGTTATGCAGACCATTACGGCCGGCATCAGCCTGGGCCGTTACGCAGATATAATGTAAGGCCGGTACCACGTTAGTAGCTGTATCAGCCTTTTCCCAGTTCTTTACCTCTTCCTTTAATTTATTGAGCATGGTTTTGCGTGGGTATTGGCCCAGCACGCCCATGTTTTTTGAATAGAGGTTACCATAAAACGCTACAATGCGGTTAAATGGTAAAATAGCTCCGGGAAGCGGATATTCTTTGGTTTTTACCGGCCAGCGACCACTTTTATCGCCATTGGCCAGTTTTTTCATCAGCGAATCGTACTTTAAAGTATCCAGCATGGATGACCTTGCCGACGTATCGCGGAAATGTTTGCGGGTTGTAGAACAGGCCGTATTAGCAACGGCAATAAAAATAAACAGGGCTAAAGCAGAAATTGTCCTTTTCAAATTTTAAGATTTTTGACTTAATGAGCAATATCTGTGCCTATTCTATACTTTTGCCCTTCATAGCTGTACTTATTGCCTGATCCATTAAGCGTTCGGCAAACGGACGAGTGAACTCGTTAACCTCATCAATCGTTTTTAAAATCAGGTCTTTATCGTCGCTGGTGAGGGCCTCTTTCAGTTTCTGAACAAGTTTGGTAGTATCGGCAATTTCTGTAACCGAAACATAATCAGCATTTTTTTGCAGGAAGCGTTCAACGGTATAAACCATTTGTTCGCCTTCAGTGCGCGCCTCAATAAGCATCCGCTGATTTACATCATCTTTGGCGTGGGTAATGCTGTCCATCAGCATTTGTTCCACCTGTTCGTCGGTAATGCCATAGGTTGGTTTTACTTCAACCTCCTGCTTTACGCCCGAACGTAGTTCGATGGCCTGTATGGTTAGGATACCGTCGGCATTTAATAAAAAGTTAATATCAACTTTAGGGAAACCTGCAGGCATGGAAGGGATGCCTTTTAAATCAAACTCGGCGAGTTTACGGTTTTCTTTGATCAGATCGCGCTCGCCCTGGTAAACGGCAATTTTCATGTTTACCTGTCCGTCTATTGATGTCGTATATTGCCTGCCTCCCTTGGTTGGCACCTTGGAATTACGGGGAATAATAACATCCATCAGGCCGCCCATGGTTTCAATACCTAAGGACAGGGGGTAACATCTAATAGTAAAATATCTTTACGGTTGCCTGCTAAAATATCGGCCTGTATGGCGGCGCCTAAAGCAACTACTTCATCAGGGTTCACATCATCATGCACCGGGCGACCAAAAAACTCAGCAACCATACGTTTAACCAATGCCGTACGGGTTGAGCCGCCAACCATAACCACTTCATCAATTTGATCGATAGTTAGTTTTGCATCCTTAAGCGCGTTTTGGCAACTGGTGATGGTTTGCTGTACTTTTGGTAATATCAGTTCTTCAAAAGTAGTGCGGTCAAGTGTACACCAGATCTCGCCGATTTTATCATTAACCAAGCTTTGGTGTGCGAAGGCTTTTTTGGCTTCTTCGGCCTTTAGGCGCAGTTGCTGGGCCAGTTCGGTATTGGCAAGCACTTCGGCTTTATTAAGCTGGTTTTTCTCAATCCAGTAATCAACAATAATACGGTCGAAATCGTCGCCGCCTAAAAATGTATCGCCATTGGTAGATAGTACTTCAAAAATGCCGTTTTGTATTTGCAATATGGACACATCAAAGGTGCCGCCGCCAAGGTCATAAACTGCTATAGTTTTAGTTTCTTCGGGGTTTAGGCCTATCCCATAAGCCAAACTTGCCGCGGTAGGTTCGTTAACTATCCGCAACACATCAAGCCCTGCAAGTTTACCAGCATCACGGGTGGCCTGGCGCTGCGAATCATTAAAATATGCCGGAACAGTGATCACAGCACGGTTAACCGGGGTTTTAAGGGCATGCTCGGCACGGGCCTTAAGCTCTTTCAATATCTGGGCCGATAGCTCGATAGGGGTGTAAAATTTATCGCCTACTTTGATCTTTACCAGGCTTTCGGTATCGTCGTCAATTACTTTATAGCTAAAAAAGTCTTTGTAGTTTTCAATATCGTGGTAACTGCGGCCAAGCAAGCGTTTAACCGAAAATATTGTATTTTGTGGATCGGTTATCAGGAACTCTTTTGCCTCATTACCAACCAGCACATCGCCTGCATCACCAAAATGAACTACAGAGGGCACCAATACACCTTTGCCTGCATCATTAATTACCTGCGGGTTTTTACCAGGGTTGATGAATGCTACCAGCGAGTTAGTGGTACCCAGATCGATGCCTACAATGATCTCTTCTTTTTGCAATGAGCCTGTTGCCAGGTTGATAGAAACTTTAGCCATTATATTAAGTTAACAAAGCGCAAATGTACTTAGTTTTGGTTGAGGATATGTCTTCTCAATCTCTAATTTGTTAAGTTTTGTGCGTTTTGTAACATCATCGCAGGTTGAGCCTTTATTTCATTATACTGTCAAACAAATACGCTTAACACCGCTTTATCCCTGTAATACCCTAAATAAATTATTATGAAAAATCGTGAATTAGGAGCATCCGGCATATCAACAGCGCCATTGGTTTTTGGCGGCAATGTGTTTGGGTGGACTGTTAAAGGTAAAGATACGGGCCTTTTACTGGATGCATTTGTGGATGCCGGGTTTAATACTATCGATACTGCTGATGTTTACTCGCGCTGGGTTGAGGGCAATAAAGGCGGCGAGTCGGAAACCGAAATTGGTAACTGGCTTAGGCAAAGCGGCAAACGCGATAAAGTAGTTATAGCCACTAAAGTAGGCGCCGAAATGGATTCGGGCAGCAAAGGGCTTAAAAAGGATTACATTATTAAATCGGCCGAGGCTTCATTAAAGCGCTTGCAAACCGATTACATTGATTTGTATCAAACCCATTACGACGATCCCTCAACCCCGGTTGAAGAAACCCTGCGTGCTTATGATCAACTGGTGCAGGATGGTAAGGTGAGGGCTATAGGTACTTCCAATATGTCTGTCGAACGTTTGCATGAGTCGCTCAAAACGAGTATTGAAGAAGGCCTGATAGCTTATCAAACGCTTCAGCCCGAATATAACCTGTTCGACAGGGAAAAATATGAAACCACTTACGAGCCCTTTATTAAAGAGCAAAACCTTGGGGTGATCAGTTATTTTTCGTTGGCCAGCGGTTTTTTAAGCGGCAAATACCGTTCGGAAGCCGACCTGAAGGGAAGCAGCCGCGCGGGGATGGTTAAGAAATATCTTAACCAAAGAGGCTACAGGATATTAAAAGCCCTGGACGACCTTGCCGGGCAGTATCAAACCAGTCAGTCGGCAATTGCACTGGCGTGGTTAATTGCGAGGCCCGGTATTACAGCACCCATTGTTAGTGCCACCAGTTTGGAGCAGCTTAATGATCTTGTTGTATCAGCCGCTTTGAAATTAAATAATGAAGCTATTGAAATGCTGAATATCGCCAGTGTTTATTAAATATTAATTTATATTTCACTATATATAACAGCGCGCTTTTTAAATGAAAGCTGCGCTGTTTGCTTTTAGTTACCTGATTAGCATTCCAATCACTTACTTTGGATTACTTAATAATTACATTGATTTTTTAAATTAATTATTAAACAATAATATCCTGTTTTTTACTTTTTTAAACACTAAAGTTTTAAATATTTCCTAAAAAATAGTTTATTTACTAAACCGAACTCCCTGTTTTTGAGTATAAAGAGTTCTCTCTAATTAATTTTTTATTTTAAATGGAAAAGCTGAAGCGGATTATTGGCTACGGGATGCCTGATTTGTCGCTGGAGAATAAGCTGTTTAATGCGCTCTCATTATTCATTTGTGCCAGCAGCGTTTTTTCGCTAATCTGCAATTTGTTTTTAGGCTTAAGTTATAAGCTTGAGCTTGTTGAGCTTTTTGTGATACTGATGTCGGGCTGGGCTTTTTACAGGAGCAGGTTCGTAAAGTATAAAGAGGATGCAACCCTCATTTACATTTGCTTAGGGCTGTTTGCAATTATTCCGGGCTGGTTTTACAATGGCGGTATCTCCGGATCAACAACGCTTTCGGGAGTCTTTTTTATTGTACTTATAACCCTGCTTGTAAAAAAACGATATCATTATATTTTTATCGGCGCGCTAATAGCTATATTTTTAGGATGCTACTTTATCGAAAAACATTTTCCTGGTTTAGTACAGCCTTATGATAGTACCGCGTCAAAAGAATCTGACCTCATCACTTCGGCTGTGGTAAACATATTGACTGTTGGGCTGCTGGTAGGTTTTATTAAAAAAAGCCACGAAA
The DNA here is from genome assembly GCF_050632265.1 of Mucilaginibacter sp. P19. NCBI lineage: Bacteria > Pseudomonadati > Bacteroidota > Sphingobacteriia > Sphingobacteriales > Sphingobacteriaceae > Mucilaginibacter > Mucilaginibacter sp. P19. Next base: position 3,847,516 of record NZ_CP192586.1, on the reverse strand, counting down.
CCGATAAGCGCGACCTGATTCGTAAGGGTGAAGAGCTGCAAGCTTCTCAAATTGAACTTTCGGCCTCACGTGACCAGGCTGAGGCGGCCACGTTTGCCAAATCGAACTTTCTGGCCAATATGAGCCACGAAATTCGCACGCCACTTAACGGTATCATCGGTACCGCCCAATTGCTATCACGTACTAATTTACAGCCCGAGCAGCAGGAACTGCTTCAAACTTTACAATCGAGCAGTAATTTATTGATTAACATCATCAGTGATATTCTTGATATTTCAAAAATCGAAGCAGATAAACTGGTCCTTCACCCGGTTTCAACGCATTTGCGTAACTGCATAAAAACAGTTATTGAAATTACTGAACCGGCCATTACATCCCTTCACAAACCCCTAAGCTTAACCTATGATGTTGATGCTAATGTGGCAAACTATGTAATAGCAGATGAGGGCAGGCTTCAGCAAATCCTGGTTAATTTGATCGGAAATGCCATTAAGTTTACCGACGAAGGTTCGGTAAGTTTACGCGTCACAGCATCTGAGATCAGGAACAACGTCCAGGACATAACCTTTAGCATCAAAGATGACGGGATTGGCATAAGTGAAGAGGCATTAGCACAGTTATTTAAACCATTTACACAGGTAAATACTACCGCCTTGCGCAAATATGGCGGTACGGGGCTGGGCTTATCCATTTGCAAAAAACTTGTGGAGATGATGCACGGCAGAATCTGGGTAGAAAGTAAGGAAGCCCAGGGCTCATTGTTTAGCTTTACCTTGCCTTTACATGTTACCTATGGCATTATTGAACCGGAGATGCAACCGGATGAAAAGGAAGCTTTTCAGTACCGGCCGTTACGCATTTTATTAGCCGAGGATAATAAAATGAACCAGTTAATAGCCAGTAAGATTTTTAAAAAGGTTGGTTATAATATTGATATTGCCGAAAATGGATTGGCCGCGGTAAATATGGTTGAGCAGTGTAACTACGATCTGATATTCATGGACATTCAAATGCCCGAAATGGATGGTTTACAGGCTACCCGCCATATATTAACAAAGCATGGTAAAGGCGCTCCGCCTATTATTGCCATGACAGCCAACGTGCTTAGCGAAAATGAGCGTGAATGCACCCAGGCCGGTATGAAAGATTTTGTAAGTAAACCTTTTACTTTTGAACGGCTGGAAGATATCATCCAAAAATGGACGTGATTTATTAAAAAATTGTCAATCGTTGATTAGTACCATACAAAATAAAAATAGTACCATTAAGGGCAAAGCTATTGTGTGTAGTTTTGTGTCATGTTACAAAGCATTCCCACAATTGATATTTGCACACTTGCCGATGATATTAAACAGGACGACATCCTGATCAGCAGGTTTGCGTCTTATCTGGATGCTCATAAAAACCTTTTCTTCCCGCACCGCCACTCGTTTTACCACCTGGTATTGTTTACTGATGGCGGAGGATCACATACCATTGACTTTGAAAGCTTTGAGGTAAGGCCGGGGCAGATTTACTTTATGATTCCCGGGCAGGTGCATTCATGGGCTTTTGAAGGTTTTACTGACGGTTATATTATCAATTTCTCAAGCTCGTTTATCCAGTCGTTTTTATTACGCTCAGGCTACTTTGACAATTTTAACTTTTTGAACGGCAATCCAAAGGATGAGGTGGTTGACTTACCTGCCAACCAGTTACCCGAAATCATTACCCTTTTTGAAAGGATTGTATCTGAAGTTGAAAAGCCTGCAGTTTTGGGTAGCGATATGGTAAGGGTGCTTATGCTTCAGCTTTTCATTCTAATAAATCGTTGCCAGGGCAAAGGCGATAGCTTTGGCAAACAGGGCTATAATCAAACGCTGATCCGTAACTTTCAGAAGCTGATTGAACAGCATTATATCGATGTAAAGCTCCCTAAAGATTATGCAGAACTGCTTTATATTACCCCCAATCATTTAAACGCGGTATGTAAAGATGTGCTTGGCCTGTCGGCAGGAGAGGTGATCCGTAACAGAACTTTGCTTGAAGCAAAAAGGCTATTGACCAATCCGCGACTTAATATAAGTGAGATAGCTTTTAACCTAAATTTTAGTGATAACTCCTATTTTACCAAGTTCTTTAAAAAAATTGAGGGCATTACCCCCGAAGAATTCAGAAAAAAACCTTAAACAATAAATCATAACGTTATGGAAACCCCTAAATATAAATTATCCGCCTGGTCTGCCTTTGTAAACGCCAAATGTCCGCGTTGCAGGCGCGGCGACCTGTTTGCTACCGGTATGTATGAATTTAAAGGACAGGAGATGCATAAAACATGTTCACACTGCGGCCTGGTGTATGAGCGTGAACCCGGTTATTTTTATGTAGCCATGTTTGCCAGTTATGCGCTTAACGTTGCTGAGATGGTTACACTAGCAGTTGCTATCAGCGTTTTAACAGGCAGCAGTAACCCCTGGTTGTATGTAACTATTATTTTAGGAGTAGCGGTAGTTTTAGCGCCATTTAATTTCAGGTATTCAAGGGTGATGCTTTTGCACTGGCTTACACCGGGCTTACATTATCATCCGGAGATGAGCGAGGATAAAACGAAATAATTTAATTGACTGAAATACATACAGATGCCCTTGATTAAAAAATTAAGGGCATTTTCATTTAAACCAAAATCCGCCGCTACAGTCATAATAATAACAAGCTTGATTTATATAAATTAAATAAGTATTTGAAATTAAGCTGTTTATAATTGCTTAAAATCTATTATCATGAAAGCGAAACTTAAATCACTGAAAGCCGATCTATATAATGTATTTGTAGTTGGGAATGCCGATGACAGACAATTGGCAAAAGCATACTTTTTGTTGGCTATCCCTTTATTCGCGATATTTTTTGGCCTGGGTTCATTTCCCAAATTCTGATCATAAAAAAACAGTCGGAGCGTTCTGCTGCGACTGTTTACAACTGTTCCTAACTAACTAACTATTAAACTAAATTATTTTTCTATTGGGTTAAGGCCCAGGTAATTTGCGGCAATAAATAAATTGTTATTGATTTTGTGCCAGGCCTGGTGGTTGCCGCTTGTATACCGGTTTAAAACATCACGGTAATAAGAATCCGAGAATGTGAGCCGGGTGTTTGTTTCTGAATTATACAATGAATCTTTGCCTAAGTAGATGCCGCTGCGTTGCGCAGGTTTATCGATTTTTTTTCGGGTGTTGAGGAAAACATATTGGCACAAGCTACCAAAATGAGAGATGTCCCAACCAAAACAAGAAAATGGTAAAATAATTTCATAAGCAAGGTATAAGTCTTTAAAAGATGCCTCCGGATGTTCAGAAACATATTATGCTCCAAAAATAACCAACGCTATATAAAAAGTAATCAGGGATTTCACCGTTTTGCGTACGTAGTTTTACGCAATTTTTAATAGATGACGGCGAATATTTAAATGTACAAATAAAAAATCCATTATGTTACAAATTCTTTAAAAAAATTATGCCAGGCTGTTGGTAAGAGTTGGCCTGGGCACTATTTTTGATATGAACATATTACAAACTTTCTTCCTCAATATACCGGTGTTTTAACAGCCGATATTTTGATATAGCCTTTTTAACTTTTAAAGCAGAAAGTTTATACTCCAGTAAAGTACCCAAAGCAAACATAAAAAGAAAACCAGGCGGGTAAATCAAAGCCTCAATCGTACCCTCGCCGATGGATGCGGAAATAATACCGGCTGCAATCCCAATTACCAGCAATACTAACACTGCAGTACTCATGTTACTCAGCCTTAACCTGTAAAATAAATCAGTTGTGTTACGGGGTAGGTTGATAATCAGCTTTGGGAGATAGCGATCTATAAACGTGCGTGGGCGGGTAAAATGTATGTTGCGATTGCCTTCATAACCTAAAAAGATTTTATCTGCTCCCATAGATACTTCTGATGATATAAAATCGAAATTAGTTTCACGCTTCGCTGCGAATTTGCGTAAAGCCTTTTCCAATTCAGCCTTTTCATCAGGGCTTAAAGAAACCGTTTTAATTGTGATCATGGTTTTATTCAGTTAAAGTAGCAAATAAATTAACATCATTATGCAAGGCGGCTAATAAACTTTTACTTTTGCCGGCGATATGAATGATTCGCTTAAAAATAAATACGACAGCATAATTTTTGACCTTGATGGTACCCTTTGGGATAGTACCGCTAATGTTGCCCTTGCATGGCAGGCGGCAATCAGTAAGGTAGAATATATTAACGAGGAAATGACGCAGGAACGCGTGCGTTCTATTACCGGCATGACCTACGATGCAATTTTTGATAAGTTATTCCCTGATCTTAATGCAGAGCAACGCAAAGAAGTGCAGGCTCTTTGTGCCGTAAGTGAATTGGAGATCCTGTTCACCAAAGGGGGCGAACTTTACCCTCAACTGGAAGATACCCTTAAATACCTTGCTGCAAATTACAAACTTTATATAGTGAGCAATTGTCAAAACGGTTATATCGAACTGTTTTTGGATCTGAACCAATTGCATGGCCATTTTCTTGGACACCAGTGTTTCGGCACAAAAGGGAACCCTAAGGCCGATAATATCAAAGATGTGGTTAATGATCACCAATTGAAAGCCCCGGTTTACGTAGGTGATACCATGGGCGATTATAATGCCGCCAAACAAGCCGGTGTACCTTTTATTTTTGCAAATTATGGTTTTGGCGTTGTGCCTGATGGCATGGTAGCAACCATCAGTAATTTTGCCGGGCTTAAAGAGCTGCTTTAAACTAATTGTGTTTTAATCATATTAGGGTTGAATAGTTGTTAAGCTCGTTGCCTGGAAAGGTAATGCAGTAAATTATTATACATAATTAAACGACTTTGTAATTGGCTTGCCGGTTTGGCTTTGTGTGTTCTGCTTTAAGCTTTCGTATAATGATAATCTTATTGTAAAACAATTTTCGGGTTTTGCCATTGTACTTTCAGCTTTACGGCTAAAAAGTTAATTTAGTAAAATGAAGTTTATCAAATATCTGCCGGTAGCTATAGTACTTGTTTTTTTCGTATCCTGTAAACCCAAAACCAAATCAATGCAGGTGCCTGTAGTTGGTTTTGTTGATGCTTTTGAAGATGCCACCATATCACAGGCCCGCAAAGGTTTTACTGATGCCTTGAACAAAAATGGTTTCAGCGAAGAAAAAAGACGGTGCAAATTGAATACAGCAATGCCCAGGGCGATATCCCAACGCTTACGCAAATCGTTAACCACTTTGTTACTGATAGTGTAAACCTGCTGGCAACTTGTACAACATTATCAACAGTAACAGCGCTTCAAAAAACAAAATATATCCCCGTTTTTGCCATGGTATCCCCAACTGCCGAACGCATGAAGGTAACTGATGCCAACGGGAAAGCGCCCGCCAACCTTTTCGGCGCAGTAGAAGAGTTAAACTATATTGATACTTCGTTCAGCATTATTCCCAAACTGCTTAAGCCTAAGGGCGCAAAACTGGTTATCGGGATGATCTATAATCAGTCGGAGCCGCAATCGGCCGATGCCTTAAACCGTATTAAATCATTGGCCGCAGGGCTAAACGTTGATATTGTAGCACTTCCGTTAAATACCTCGGCCGATGCGCAGCTGGTTACGCAGTCGCTGCTAAATAAAAACATCGACGCCTTTTTTGCTAATCCGGACAATACCGTTTTTGCATCTTTTGAAACCATCCTAAAAAACTGTAATCAAAAAAACATCCCGATTTTTACAAGCGAAGCAGGTTTGGTACAGCGTGGAGCCGTCGCTGCTTTTGGGGCTGATATTTATCAATGGGGGTACCAGGCCGGCGAGCAGGCAGCCCAATTTCTTAAAACTCATAAAACCGATGGCCTGCAACCCGAAATGGTAAAGATAAGGAAGAGGGTATATAACCCTGCTGCTGCAAAAAAATATAATATTACCATTCCGCCAAATTTTGAGCCTGTAAAATAAATGGATTTTTACCTTACCGCTTTACTACAGGGCCTATGCTTTTCGGCCATAGCGCTGGGGATTTATATATCCATGAAAATCTTCAATATTCCGGATATCACAACCGATGGCAGTTATACACTGGGCGGCGTGGTTACGGCAGTATTGCTGACCAATCATCAGCCCACCTATGTTATTTTACCTGCTGTGATTTTGGCAGGCGCAGCAGCGGGGGCGCTTACCGGTATTATTCATACCAAATTAAAGATCAATGCACTGCTGGCCGGCATCCTGGTCATGACGGCGCTTTACTCGGTTAACCTTACTATTTTAGGCCGCTCAAATTTACCGCTTATCAATTTGCCTTCGTTATTTACTATAGTAAGTGTTGTGAGCGACCTTAATCAAAATACATTCTGGATCCTTGCCATTTTTGTTATCGTGATCACTTTTCTGATCGGCCATCTGCTCAAAACCGATTTTGGCATAGCCATGCGGGCTACTGGTAACAGTGAATCCATGATCCGTTCATTAGGCGTAAATACTGACAGGATGAAAATTACCGGGCTGGCACTGGCCAATGCGCTCACGGCTTTGAGCGGTTACCTGGTAGCCCAGTTCCAGGGTTTTGCAGATATCAGCATGGGCATTGGGATTGTGATAGTAGGGTTAGGATCGGTGATCATTGCAGAAACATTAATTAACTGGTTTAAGCTTACCTCGGTATGGTTAAGTCTGGTATTGGTATTAGCAGGGGCAGTGATATTTCAGCTGGTTTTGGCGTTTACACTCTCAGTTGGTGTCGACCCTAAATTACTTAAAATAGTTACCGCCGGTTTTGTGCTGGTAATTGTAAGCCTGCCGCGTTTATCCTTATTAAGATCATCATGATAACGATAACCGACGTGCATAAAACATTTAATAAAGGTAAAGCCAACCAGGTAAACGCGGTTAATGGCATTACACTGGAGATCAAAGACGGTGAGTTTTTGGTGATAGTTGGTTCGAATGGCTCAGGCAAGACCACCTTGCTTAATTTAATTGCCGGCAGCGTATCGCCCGATAATGGCACTATAAGTATCGACGGAAACGATGTAACCAACATGCCTGATTACAAACGCAGCCGGTGGATTGCAAGGGTATTTCAAAACCCATTGAGTGGCACTGCGCCCGATTTGAGCATATTAGATAATTTCCGGCTGGCATCTATCCGCACAAAAAGAAAAGGTTTATCCGTTGGGGTAAATGATGCTTTTAAAAAACAGGTTCAGGAAAAAGTAGCCGGCCTTGGCATGGGTTTGCAGGATAAGATAGACCAGCCGATGGGTACTTTGTCGGGCGGGCAGCGGCAGGCGCTTACCCTGCTGATGAGTGTGATGGATAGTTGTAAAGTTTTATTGCTGGACGAACCTACCGCGGCCCTCGACCCACGCTCGGCCGACGTGGTAATGCGGACAGCTGATACACTGATCCGCGAATTTAATTTAACGGCGGTATTCATTACGCATAATTTGAAGGATGCTTTTAATTATGGCACAAGAATAATACAAATGGGCGAGGGGTTGATTATTAACGACTTATCGGGTACTGACAAAGCTTCTTTAAAACAAAATGACTTGTTCGACTGGTTTGCATAAAAATTGGCAAAGTAATTGTATAGTTACCTGCACTATGAAAAACAATAATTTTGAAACCATATCCGACGCTTACCAGTTAGTAAGCGGTGCGAAAATAAAAGGCAAAAAGCACGACGAGAATATTTGAACTTGGCGCATATGATGCGCTAAAGCGTGGTTACGTACTTTATCCGCTTGAACACGGCGTTAAGTTTGATGATTTCAGCGTAATGATATCTGAAAAGGAATTAAAAAATAACTTCCTTATTGAGGCAGTTAAACAAAACGCAATAGCAGCTTAATTTCAAGCTGCTATTTTTATTTGGCGCCGTTACGTCATGTAACGGCAATAAACCTCATACACAGTGCTGTTTACGTTGTGCAGCAATTTCATTTCTTGCTTTTCTCATCCAATAATTGTAGGTTTGCACATATAAAGTACAAACCGATGTTGTTTAATAAATCATTCTGCTCAATAGTAATGTGGCCCATGGTGCCGCAGCAGAAGGGTTTTGCATCGATAATTCTCTTCTCAACTCCGGTATAGCGGTTTCGAAGCACCCAAACCGATCCTACATTTACCACATTAGTTTAACATTAAGCATTACTTAAACGTAAGCTTAATTGAATTTGAAATTTTATATGGACAATTATTATTCAATAGAAGAAAAGTACCTCCGGGCTGTTGATGAACTATCGTTCGGAGAAACACCTAAGGGCTTAAACATATTAAACCAGATCATTACGGATGAGCCCTTTTTTGCAAGGGCGCATTACCAGTTGGGGATGATCTACTATTACAAGATCCAGGATTACCAAACCGCAGGTTATCATTTTAAAACCTGTATGGAGCTGGAGCCATCGTTTCCGGATAATTACACCCATTATCTTGACCTGGTAGTATTCCTGGGAATGGATAAGCTGGTTTCAACCATTTCGGCCCAGGCTTTAACCACACCGGGGGTGAACAAGGCCCGCACCTTTGAGCTGCTTGGCTTGTTTTATGAAAAACAAAAGGACTGGAATAAATCCTTAGGTTATTACCAGGAAGCCTTTATGGAAGTGACTGAAAAAGACGAGCGTAAAGATATTGAAGATAGTTTTAAACGCGTACGCTCAAAAATGAAGCAAAAACAGGCTTACCTCTATTTCATTACCGAATAAACTTGAATAGCTGTTCAAGTGGATACTTAACGAACAAGCCCCTAATAAAGGGGCTTATTCGTTAGTAAAAAAATCATAATTAATAACGTATGTTTAAAGATAAGCTATTGTCGTAAGTTGCTGTTATACAATAAAGACACAATTTTTGTGAAAAATGTGCAGAGGCTATAAATTGCATTGTAATAATTAAATTGTCCTCTTTATATCTTAATCATGATTTAGCCATGCCTAAATATTTAGTTAAGCAATTGTTATTACTCGCAGTTATAGCTGTAATTGTTTTCCTCTTCAAGTATCTGATAGCGTTGTACGCTGTTAACAGATGAATTTAAATAGCCGGTAAATGCACCTCAGCCATCATACACCTTGCACTGCCGCCGCCATTAGTTTCAATGGTATTGATATCGGCATAAACCAGCTTTCCATACTGTTGTAAAGCGGAACGCTGTGCTTCACTCAAAGCGCTGAAAGCGTTTTGCGACATCACGATCAACGTTTCGCCCGCTTTGTTTTTCACTTCAAGCATATTACCGGCAAACTGGTTCATCTGCTCAAAAGTGATTTCAATAATTTCTTTGTGCGAAGATTTCAATGAATCTATAACAGTTATCCTTTCATGTGGGTTGGGGATGCTATCCAAACAGATTACTGCAAATTCAGTTCCAATGCACATCAGTACATTGGTATGGTAAATGGCTTTCCCTTTTTCATCAACGGCCTCAAAACTGATCGGTTGATAACCAGCTTGTTCACAGAAATAGTTAAGCACCTCTTTATCTGTACGGGGCGAGAGGCAGGCGTAAGCTATTTTATTATCCCTGTCAAGCACCATACTGCCGGTGCCTTCTAAAAAGCGATGGTCATGTTCAAAGCGGCTCAGGTCAATTACATGGGCAACTTTAAATTTATCCTCCAAATCGGTTATGATATCTTCCCTGCGCTCAAGCCTGCGGTTTTCGGCCTGCATAGGGTAAAGGAAAACGCCACCGTCATTATGAAACGATATCCAGTTATTCGGAAATATCGAATCGGGCGTATAAGGCTGTAGGGTGTCATCTATAACAGTAACATCTACACTATTATGGCGCAAAATGTTAACCATACTATTAAACTCACTCAAGGCCCTTTCCTGTACACCATTTTTTTCGGCATTAGCGTTTTGAAAAGCGTTACTTGTAGCAGTTTCTTCATTAAACCCGAAATTAACCGGGCGGATCATTAATATATGTGATGTTGATTGACTCATGATTTTTGTCATTATTTCATTGAGTCATTGAGTCATTTTTTTAATAAATCATGCAAAGCAATGACTTAATGACCAGACGACTCAATGACAAATTAAATTACAGTGTCCCTGAATACCGGCATGCTCATGCAATGGAAACCACCGCGGGCACGGGAAAGTTCGGCCGACGGCATTAATATCAGCGTATCAGTTAAACTTTGTGGATCAAGTTCATTATTTTCAAATTTTTGAAGCAGTTCGGCTACCCGGATCACATTATAACCACCTTCTTTAAAAGCCTCTACAGTTTTATCATTCCGATCGTATCCAACAACAACGCCTTCTTTTAGGGCCAGCAGGTTGCAGGAGTCTGTCCACTGTTCACGGGCATCAAAGGGGAAGGTGTTGTTGCCCGAGTAAATAAACTTGGTTTTTACACCGCTTTTGAGGTCGTTCTCGCTGATGTCGGAAAGCAGGTCCTCAATACAACCAAATAGCCTTGGTTTTTCATCTTTTTCAAACTGAACAATTTCCGCCCGTTCTTTTTGTTTTTTATCAGCAAACCATGATATCGGCTCCCGCTCCTCAATAGGGGCTTCGGCCACCGCAAGCGAGCGGAGTAGTACCCAGGTATCGCGCTTTACCTGCGTAAAAACAGTATCGATATGCATATAATCACGCTTGTTTGGAATTTTTACGATGGTTACCTTCTTCACAACATCGTATTCAAACAACAGCCTGATAGCTTCATTAGCACCGCTGACAGATGTCCGCTCGCTGCAGCCAATCACTAAATGATCAGGACTTACCATCATCACATCGCCGCCTTCTAAAGTTGTGCGGCCTTCAGCGTCTTCGCCCGGACGTAAAAAATGCTGCGCGGTTTCAGGGATCTCCAAAATATTATCGCGATAAGCTTCAAACAGCGGATGATTGAAAAATATGTAACGCATCAGCAAAGTTTCGCGGAAACGGGCTTTCTTTGCCGGCTTATTGAGCAGCATATGATTATTAACCGCTATACCCAAATCCCTCGAAAAAATAAGATTGGGGATAGGGGCAAAGATCATTTCTTCGGTTGTTAACGAGCCCGAAATAAAGATTTTAGCCAGCTCAACCGGATCCGTGTCTGTAAGTTGCTGCTGCAAGCGATAGTTGCAGCTTTCAACGGCACAAACTGCAGCTACCAGTTTTTTGCGGATATCCGGCTGCTGTAAAATATCAGCCAGCAGGGTTTGGATCTCGATAACTTTATCTGACGAATGGAAGCCTGGATTATCAGGTTTAAAAAATGAACGGCGGGTTGCTTCATCATCAATTTGATTAAGCTTGCCTTTTATTTTGTCGGGGTCAAGAAAATAGAGCAGGAGCTTTACATAATAATCGTATTCATTCCGGCGCACGGTATCCAGGTGAATTATATCTTCAAAAAGCCAGTCCTGCGCCTTTGAAGGCACAACTTTGCCTAAACCGCTATCCGGACTATGAATAAGCAATGTGCGGAGTGTGCCAATTTCGGAGGTTACATCTATTTTAAAATCGGAGTTGGTTATTGTCATAAAACACTATAATCGTAACACAAATCTATCAGAAATTAAATTACAAAACGGGCTTACCCGGCAAAATTAGGCCGGGTAATATTTGCCTGTTCTTTTAATTCAATATAAAACGTTTTATGTGTCGATTATATGTTGCTGCTTTCTAATCGGCAATCTCCCGGTAAGTGTTCCTTTCCATGCTTACGTTTAGCCTTTGCAACATAGCCTTCATATCAAAGCCCTGTTGCTGATATAGCTGCTGCACTGCCTCTTTAGCTTTTTGTAAAACATCTTCGTTTTGCCAAATGGCGGTTGTAATGCAAATGAGGTTGCCTTGGTCATCATCGCGCTCAAAGGCACGGTCTTCAATAAATCCGTCGAGCTTTTTTATAAAGTCGCGGTTGACTTTCATACGTCCTTTAAATTCATGTTGAGCTGTTGCGGGAACAATGAATTGATCTATAAATATCTGTTTCATGATTATCCTTGTTTTTTTCAAAAATCGGGATAATGGAAGCTCAATACTTGTAAAAAATCATTGATTTACCAGGCTTGCGGTATTTTAAAGAAATCGGTAGGATTTAACCCGGTAAACAGTTTAAATTCCTTATTGAAATGCGGCTGGTCAAAGTACCCGGCTTCTAAAGCTACCTGGCTGAGCGAACCGTTTTTAGGTTTACTATCAACTATCGACCTGATCTTAATAATATTGGAAAACTGCTTTGGCGAAGTACCAACCACTCGCCTGAAGCGTTTTTCAAATGCATCCTGGCTTATATAATGAGTATCGGCAAGGTCCTTAATTTTGATCATGCCTTTTGATAAGCGGATCTTTTGCAGGGCAGATATGATCAGCTGGTCCCGTTTGTGGCTTTCAATATGTTTAAGCAGAAATTGTTCGGTGATGATTACCCGTTGCTGATTATTGGGTGCTTCTGCCAGTTGTTCTTCAGTTAAGGATAATTCACGCAGGTCAATAAAGTTATCAAGCGGCAGAGTTGCCTCAAATAATTCATGAAGCGGATTTTTGAACAACGCTGCCGCGCCGGCTGCTTTAAATAAAACCAACATATTGTCCGTGCCCGGTGCATAATTAATTAGCCTGGGCGATTTTTTTAAGCCGGTGATTAAAGAGGAGGGAGCTTACCGCTATGTGCCTCGGTAATATCGCTAATCTTGCCACCGTATCTGAACGCCATTACCAGCGATGTATCAGGCAAAATACGATTAACCAGATCATTTGCAGTCTCGATAAAAACGTATTGCCGTATAAAAGGCTTTAGTATTTCGCCGGGCGTAAAGCGTTCAATATGCATTTAACTAAGATACAGAATTTGTTAATCAGAAAATTCCCGTCCGACGCGACTCAAGATCGTATTAATACGGATCAACGTCGGGCTGTACAATACTGCCCGTGCTAAGTTTGGTTGTATAATATTGAGTGATCACATCCCTTAAAACAGTTTTTGCTTTTATGATAGAGATCCCATCCTTCTCAAATTTGAGCATAATGCTTTTAATGTAATAATTGCGGATCCTGCTGATGAGCGGTTGCTCCGGGCCAATCACCCGCTCGCCAAAATGCTCCCGGAGCCGCGCGCCGAGGTACTCTGCCTGATTATGGAGCACATCGGGATTTTTATGCTTGATATCGAGGTTAATGATCCGGTAGAAGGGAGGGTATTTAAAGCTTTTCCGCTCTTCCATCTCGGTAAAATAAAGATCGGCGTAGTTGTTATCAATCACCTGCTTTAACACCCTGTGATAAATATCATAGGTTTGCACAACTACTTTGCCCTGCTTACCCCGGCGGCCGGCCCTGCCGCTTACCTGTGCAAGTAGTTGATAACCACGCTCGTTTGCCCTATAGTCAGGGAATTTCAGCAGGCTATCAGCATTAATAATACCAATCAGTGTCACATCTGAAAAATCAAGCCCTTTGGCCACCATCTGGGTGCCAACCAATATATCTATCCTTTTCTCTTCCAGATCGTTGAGGATAGTTTGCAGGGAATTCCGTGATCGTGTAGTATCAAGGTCCATCCGGGCAATCCGGGCTTCGGGCAATAAAACGCTCAGTTCATCTTCAATTTTTTCGGTACCGAAGCCTTTATATTCCAGGTGGGTAGATCCGCAGGCGGGGCAAATGGATGGCGTATCTTCCTTGTAACCGCAGTAGTGGCAATGCAGCTTGCCGCTGCTTTTATGATAAGTAAGGCTTACATCGCAGTTGATACATTTGGGAGTATAAGCACATACTTTGCACATCAGGATGGGGGCATATCCGCGGCGGTTTTGGAATAAAATTACCTGCTCTTTATTTTCAAGTGCCTGCTTGATGCCCTCCATCAGCACACTGGTAAAGTGCGACTGGATAGTTTTTTGTTTGGTTTCATGAGCGATGCTTACTACCTGCACATCGGGCAGCTCAACGCCGCCAAAGCGTTCAGTGAGCTCTGCAAAACCGTATTTGTGAGTACGGGCATTATAGTAGCTTTCAAAGGATGGCGTGGCCGAACCCAAAAGCACTTTACCCTGGTGCATGTTAGCCAAAAAAATCGAGGTGTCGCGTGCGTTGTAGCGCGGCGCCGGATCAAATTGCTTGTATGATGTTTCGTGCTCTTCATCAACAATGATCAATCCCAGATCGGCAAAAGGTAAAAACACGGATGACCGCGCGCCGAGCACAATCTTATACTCTCCGCTTAAAACTTTCTGCCAAACCTCAACCCGCTCATTGTCATTAAAACGCGAATGATAAACACCGATATCCGCACCAAAATACGTCCGTAACCTTTCAATAATATGTGTTGTTAGGGCTATTTCAGGCAAAAGGTAAAGTACCTGTTTCCCGCTGCGTACAATCTCTTCTATCAGCCTTACATATAATTGTGTTTTGCCTGATGAGGTTACGCCATGCAACAACGTTACTTCTTTTTCTTTAAACTGCCCGCGGATGCTTTGAAGTACCTCCGTTTGCTGTTCGCTCAATTCAAAGTTGTTGCCTTCTTCTCCTTCTTCCTCAAAATGCAGGCGGCTAACGTTTCTGTCCTCCGAAAAGAAGATCTCTTTTTCAATGAGCGATTTAATGCTTGATTCACCTGCACCGCTCTCTTCAATAAGTTCGTTTTTGGTGATGTTTTTTTGATGACGGGAAAGCTTGATGTAAGCTAATAGGGCATCGGCCTGTTTAGGCGCGCGCTTTTCTAATATCGGGAATAGCTCCCGCAGATTATCCTGGTTGTTATAAACCGGGTTAAGTGTAATAAAAGTGCGTTTGCGGGGCTTATAACGTTCGTTTACTTCTTCGGATATGTTGATGATGTTTTTTTCAAACATCAGCTTCAATATCGGCATTACAGTTTTCTGTCCCAAAAGCTTGGTAATATCGCTTATGGTAAGCTCCAGCTGAATTTCGAGGGCTTCAACAATTAAAAACTCTTTATCGTGAAGCGTGGCTTTATCTATCTCATATTCCCGGTTAAGCATGATGCGGGTTTCGCTGGCCAGCTTCAGTGCCGATGGCAGCGCGGCGTTCATAACTTCGCCTATGTTGCACATATAGTAATCTGCCAGCCACTGCCAAAATTCGAGCTGCTTAGGAGTTACAACCGGGCGGTCATCCAGGATCTCGATGATATATTTTGCTTCGTACTTTTCGGGCGCCAGTTTCCCTATCTCTTTAACAATGGCTGTATAAAGCTTGCTTTTGCCGAACTGCACCACCACTCTTTTGCCAATGGCAACAGCATCATTTTGCTCATAAGGAACCCGGTAGGTGTAGTTTTTTGAAATAGCCAATGGCAAAATCACTTCGGCAAAAAGTGTTTCACGGTCGGTATGTTCAATTTCGGCAAACTCTAACATCGTTTATTATTTGTTGCGGATAGCAGCTAATGCCAGCATCAGCCAGCCCAAAATGAACAACAAACCACCAATGGGTGTAATTGGCCCCATGGCTATAAGCCAGTTCCAGCCAAGCAGATCGCGGCATGATAACAGGTACAGCGAACCTGAAAAGAATATAATGCCGAAAGTGAACAGGTAGTAAGCTGCCGATATTAAGCCCCCGCTCTTTTCGCGCGCAAAAACTGCTAAAAAAAGCAGGGCAAATACATGATAGAAGTTGTATTGTACAGCAGTATGCCAAACCTCAAGCTGGGCGGGGGCAAGCAACGCTTTTAAACCGTGGGCTCCAAAAGCGCCGGTGATAACGGCCAGCATACCTAAAAACGAAGCGGTAATAATTATTTGTTTGTTCATGCGATATAAAAAGCTAAGTTAACCAATTGAAAGTATTACTTTAACGCCGTGGGGTAAAATTCTATATTTGCTGCACGCCCCTGCTATGAAACGACTGATAGTAACCACTATATTTTTGATTATAGCTACCGTGTTGGTAACGGTGTTATATTTTAAAAATTTAAGTCCGCCGGGAGTGCGTACCGGGCAGGTTATGCGCGCTATTCCTGATAATGCGGTGGCAGTATTTGAGTTTGGTAATGAAAAGGGATTTTATGATATTTTTGCCGGCAACCAGCTCTTGAGCACTTTTGTTGGCCCCGGCAAATTACATGAACTTGACACCTTACGCAAGTTGCTTATTGCCTCTCCACAGCTTGATCAATTTTTTACAGGCCAAAACATTTTCGTTTCCCTTCATCCTACAAATAATGATAATATAGATTTGCTCGTAACCACCTCGGCATCAAAAGCTTTTTCGGCAACTATGTTTAATCATTTAACAGGCAATGCCAAAAGCGCTTTACAAATAGCGCCTATGCAAATAGCGGCAAGCCAGGGTTATAATATATATGTTAAGCCGCTCAATAAACATTTTTACCTCATTAAAACCGGCGACAATATATTTTCGGGCAGTTTTTCAAAAGATTTGGTTGATCATAGCGCCATCTACCAGCAGGATAAAGGCCATAATGGCTTTGTACCGTTGCCTGAGCAGCAAAACGCCAATTCACTTGCCAATCTTTATATTAATTACAACCAGCTTAATCAGTTTTTTGATCAGCTCTTCCTTAATAAAACTACCGATCTTTTTAAGAGCTTTAGAATGCTGCCGGCCTATGCGGCATTAAACTTAAATTACAAAAGCGATGCTTTGATGTTTAACGGGTTCACCACTAAACGAAATAATGCAACCAGTTATTTAAACATTTTTTCGGCCCAGCAACCTGTCGAGAATCATTTAAAAGATATTTTCCCGGCCACAACTGCCTACAGCACAAGCTTCGCCGTTTCAGATCCTAAAAAGTTTGAAACCGACCTTTCACAGTGGCATGATAAAGCGGGAGTGGGCAAGGAAAAGAATGAACTTTTGAATAAGGTAAAATCAGAAGCAGGGCTGTTTGTAAAACCCGAGTTTGAAAAGCTGCTCGGTAACGAGTTCGCGATAGTTACCACGCGGTACTTTGAAAAATTTGCCATCATTTCTGTTAAGGATGGCTCAAAGCTTTTCCGGTGATGATGAACATCAGTAATATGGTTACCGATAAAGTTGGCCAGTTTAATTATGAAAAATTGCCTTTCTTTTTATTGGGCGATGCATTCAGCATTTTCCGGAAACCTTACTTTATGATCATTGATAATTATCTCATACTTGCCACTTCGGTATCCGAGTTAGAAAGTTATAACGACACCTACTTCAACCGCAAATTCATAGGAAAAACCGATCAGTATACCCAGTTTGATAATTTGCTGGCCGAAAGGAGCAATGTGGCCTTCTTTATTAACTTTAAAAACATGCAGCCTTTATTAAAACGCGATTTAAAAAGGCCTTTTTACGATGCTTTTGAAAACAGCGACCCCGGTTGGAAAAATTATTATGGTGCTGCCTTCCAACTCACTGCATCCGACAGAAACTTTTATACCAATTTTTGTATGCGCCTAAATGTTCCGGATACAAGTGCAGTTAAAAAATAAATTTATTTACGTTTACACAACAATACCCGCCAAATTTCGTAAAACATTACAAATAGCAATTTGTAAAAAATTTACAGACAATCAGCTTTGAGTTCTTTTCTTTAAGTAGATTCGGGGCAAGATATGTGAGCCAATTATGAATAAAATCTTCTTTACTATTCTTTTCTTTATTTTTTGTTCTTTATCCGTATCGGCTCAACAGTTTTCGCAATATAATACCGGCACGCTTTACGATTCATTTGAAAATCCTTCACAAAGAGCCTTTATCCCCGATTCGAGCCGGGGGTAGCATTCAATTTTTTCATCCCGAATTTCGATGCTAATTTTTATGTAACCGGCAATATACAACGGCCGCTGAAAAGCCGCGCATTTGCAAGCCCTTCTTATTATAATACCTCATCATTGCGCATCGGCCGAAATGCTTTAAATCATTTCAATGTAAACGCCAATTCATATGCGGTAATGGTTAAACTTTTCACCAGCTTAAACGGCAATGTTGAAATGGGCTTTTCGGCCCAAACCAAAGTGGAAGGTAAAGGCCTGGTTACCGATGAGTCTATAGCTTTTCTTGATGGACCGTCAAATTTTGCGCGTGATAATTATGATAATATATTCAACAACCATTATAGGATGCAGATGTATGACCAGTTAAGTTATATCTACCGGGAGCAGGTTAATAAACAACTCTCCTTAGGTTTTAAGCTGAGCTACCTGTCTGGTGTTCAATATAACAAAATAGATGTGGAGGAGTCGAGCCTGCAGATTAACCGGGTCCCGGCAAATCCTGACAATGACAATGCCGACGTTTATATGAGGGGACGGTATTACAGGAGCTATGTGCCCGGCAGACTGGATGGGCGTGACTTTTTACCAACGTTTCGCAACCCAGGTGCGGCGATATCAATGGGTGCAACTTACCGAACAGAGGATGGGATCCTGATACAAGGTAATATAAAAGACCTTGGCTTTATTCACTGGAACAAGCGCTCAACCATTACTGATTTTAATAACACAACAAATATAACAGATATTACATCCAAGCATCGTGATGAGAATATATATAATGCTGTATATGAATTGGTCAGGGGTAACGGAATGGTTACCTCATTTAACACAAAAACAAATGCCAAAGCCGAATTGAGCGTATCCAAAAGCTACTGGCTTGATGATGAAAAAACATACAGATATTTCCCAACGGTTGTAGCCCAAAAAGAAATGTTCTTTTCCGGTTTTACCGGAGCAATGGTTAACTCGGTACAGAAAAACAACCTGATAGCTACCTTAACGGCCACTTATGACGATTATAAATTATTTAATCTCGGCGCACAAATTATGGTAAAATCCCCTAATGTCGAATTTTTTATAGGTTCCGAACGCTTACTAAATACGGGCCACCTTACTCTGGCCGCTTTAAATAATACCAATCAAATAAATAGGGTAGGCAACTATAGCGGGGCGGATATCTTCCTGGGCTTTTCATTGAAATTTGGACGGGTAATTGAACATCCCATGAACTCCAGCTATATCCCTATGGGCGAAAAAGGATTTTTGGGCCGTTTGTTTGGCCGTATTTTTAAAACCAATAATTAAAGCGCTTTTTTCCCGGCTATAAAATCCTTAAGGTAGTAAGGCTCGTAATAAGCTACATCTTCAAATGCGCCATCAGTAAATTTTTGAGCTGCTTTTTGGGTAAGATATGTTGCCGAGTTTACAAAATCATCCAAAAACAAGGCATTTGGGCTTTCACTTAAAACACCTTTGCACTTTTCGGCACCATCACCCAAAAACAGGATCTGATGGTCTTTCAAATAGTTGGCAAAACTGTTTCCTTCTATAATATCAGCAGCTGTTTCACGCACTCTGTTGCCGGCAGCATCAAATAATGCTGTGTAAACCTCCATTCGGCGGGCATCTATCATCGGGCATAACAGCATATTTCCATCAGCAGCATCCCCCAGGCTGTTAATAACGCCATAAGCCATAGCCTCAAGTGTTTCAACCGCTATCAAAGGTTTATCAAGGGCGAAGCACAATCCTTTGGCGGTAGATACACCTATTCGTAAACCGGTGTATGACCCCGGACCGCTGCTCACAGCAATAGCATCAAGCTCGTTATAAGTTACTCCCGATTTATTCAGCAATTCATCGATATATAAAGTAATAACTTCAGCATGGATATTACGGACATTTATTTGTTTAAAGTCCAAAACCTTGCCATCGCGGGCAAGTGCTACCGAGCAGGATGTTGTTGCTGTTTCTATTTGAAGTATAAGGCTCATATTATAAATTTATGGTACCGGATCATGCCCATGACCACCCCAGGGATTACAACTGGCAATGCGCTTTATGGTTAACCAACCACCTTTAAAAGCGCCATACTTCCTGATGGCTTCAACACCGTACTGCGAGCAGGTGGGTGTATACCGGCATGATGCAGCTGAAAGCGGCGATATAAAATATTGGTAAAATTTGATAAGGATGATGAAAACTCCCCCAACTATTGCTTTTAAAAACCTGGTGATTGTATCCATAAGCCCATTCATGTTAATTAGCCGTGACTGGTATTGCAGCAGTTAACTCACCTGAAAGCTGGGCAAGCATCCTCAGCATTTTTTTCGATGAAAAGGTATGGTTCAATTTGTTTGCCTACATAGCCTACCGAAATAATTATCTTTTTATCCGCTTGCTGCAGAATATCATAAAGATGCTGCTGTTTGTGGAGCCTGTACGCTTCGCGCATCAGTCGTTTTACCAAATTACGGTCAACGGCGTGTTTATAACGCTTTTTAGGAACGGAAAAAAGAATTTGCGCAGGATAGGGCTGTGGCTCGGGATTGACAAGCCAGGATACCCGGAAGGGATAACATAAAAAAGAAGAACCGTTATGAAAAAGCTTGTCAATAAGCCTTTTGTTACATAACCGTTCTTCTTTTTAAAAGTATACATAGTTGCCATTTTTGAACCGAAGGATAAAGCAGATAAGCGGTTCCAAACCCTTATAAATAGGGTAGGGCAACCTCAATTATGCTTTGTGCCTGCCTTCGTCAGAAACAGTTAACCTTTTTCTGCCTTTAGCTCTTCTGGCTGCTAATACTCTTCTACCGTTAGCAGTTGACATGCGTTCACGGAAACCGTGTTTATTTCTTCTTTTTCTTTGAGAAGGCTGAAACGTTCTTTTCATGGCTATATTTTATTCTATTCGTCTTTTTAAAACAAGAGCGCAAATGTAGTTATTTTATTTAATAATTCAAACACTATTTTTCTTATTTATAATAACATGTGTGCTGCCGCCCGGTGGCTGCAAATCAGTGGCACTTTTTCCGGAAAACTAATTGTATACGCAATAATTAAATTCGAAATCCTGTTCATTGTCTGAACTAAATAACAGCGCTAAGCTATCATTACAAATCATATTAAATAAAAAGTTAAATTTAACATTAATTATTTGTTACAGATTCAATTTTGCAACAATGTGCAATCGCGAACTACGGCATTTGCTAAAAAAAGCTGAATAAATAGTTCCGAATCATTAACAAAGTGTAAATTCAACAGGTTGTCCTAACAAATGAAATTAATCCTCTCCATACTTTTTATTTCCTTATCGGCTGTTACCATAGCGCAGGAACTACCTGCAACACATTATAAAATTTACAGCACATCGGCACAAAAGATCATCACGCCCGATGATATTGTTAATGACATGGCCAATGCTGATGCGCTTTTTTTGGCGAAGAGCATAATGATTCAACGGCGCACTATCTGGAGTTTAGCTTGTTCAAAAAGCTTTCGGAAAAATATCCGCAGAAAACGGCGCTTTCCATGGAGATGTTTCAAACTGACTGTCAGCTGGTGCTGAATGAATATCTCGCGGGGCTTATTCGCGAAAAAATCTGGTAACAGATGCACGTACCTGGCCTAACTATAAGGATTACAAACCGCTTGTTGAACTTGCCAAATCCAATCATCTGCCGGTAATAGCAGCCAACGCTCCAACCCGCTATACCAACATGGTTACACGCGGGGGCCTTGATGCTTTAAAGCAGCTTGATGCGCAGGCTAAAAGCTATCTTGCGCCGCTGCCTATCGATACTGCTACCGGGGCCTATTATGATAAATTTGCTAAAATAATGGGAGGTCATGCCTCAATGCCGGGCATGCAGATTTACCAATCGCAAAACCTTTGGGATGCTACCATGGGCTGGTCGATAGCGAAATTCCTGAAAAACCACTCCGGCTTTAAAGTATTGCAGCTTAACGGCGGCTTTCACAGTGAAGAAAAACTGGGCGCGGTAGCCCAACTTAAAAAATACGCACCCAAATTACGCGTGCTTAACATATCAACCTACATGGATGATAGTTTTGACAAGCCCGACTGGAGCAAATTAGCCGGCATGGCCGACTATATCATTTTAACTGATCCTAAGCTGCCGAAAACTTTTTGATAGTTCATGGTTGATAGTTCATAGTCGATGGACCATAGTTCATGGTTTTTGTGCTATATGGCTATATATGAACCATTAACTATTTCCTAACTATCAATCATGGTTACCAAATTTTATGGTTCGCGGTTTTTCTTATAGCTATGAACTATGAACCATCAACTATGAACTAAATTCCATTAAGCTTTCTTAGCCAGTAAATCGCGGATTTCGGTAAGTAAAACTTCTTCTTTAGTTGGTTCAGGTGGCGCTGCCGGGGCTGCTTCTTCTTTTTCTTCAAAGAGTTGATACCCTTAACAATTAAAAAGATACAAAAAGCAACGATTAAAAAATCAATTACATTATTGATAAATAAACCGTAATTAATCGCGGTTTCGGGTGTTTTATCAACAGCCGGTTTAAGTACGTACTTTAAATCTTTAAAATCAATACCCCCGGTTGCCATGCCAATAGGTGGCATAATAATATCTGCAACCAGCGAGGTAACAATTTTACCAAAAGCAGCGCCAATGATAACACCCACAGCAAGGTCAACCACGTTGCCCCGCATTGCAAATTCTTTAAACTCTTTTACTATTGCCATAAATTAAAGTTTGGTTACTTAAAGTTAATAATATTACATAAACTATCAATTCATATAGTTTTTTTGATAGCGCTAAAACAATTGGTATGCCTAAAACATTTAACAACTTTAAAGCAGATACCTCAAGTAATTTTTAGTTGATATTAATTTGATGTATTTTTGGCTACATCTTAATTATGCTTAAACAGAACCTTCAACAAAAACTTTTACAAAAACTTTCGCCCCAGCAAATACAATTTATAAAATTGCTGCAGGTGCCTACTGTTTCGCTTGATACCCGGATAAAAGAAGAACTGGAAGAAAACCCCGCGCTTGAAGATCTGAGCCTTACCAACCTAAACGAACCCGAAGAACAATATCCCGACCGCGACCCCGACGAAGATAATTATAACAACGATGAGGAAAAGGGCGAGATGGATGAATTTAATATTGACGACTACCTGCAGGAAGATAACGTAAACGATTACGGATCTCGCTATGATCAAAATGGTGACGATGAGGATGAGCGTAAAGAGATCCCTATTGCTGTGCAAAGCTCATTTTTTGAAAGTCTGCAAGCCCAGTTAGACCTGCTTCCCCTAAGTGATAAAGATTTCATGATCGGCAAGCAAATCATAGGCAGCCTTGATGACGACGGCTATCTGCGCCGCCCCATCATGTCGCTAACCGACGACCTTGCATTTTCACAAAATGTATTGGCTGAGGATGACGAAGTAGAAGAGATGCTCAAGGTGATCCAGGGCTTTGACCCCCTGGGGTAGGCGCGCGCAGCTTACAGGAATGCCTGCTGATCCAGCTTCGCAAAAAAGATGCAAGCGACCCGATCGTAAAAAAAGCCATACAGGTTGTTGAACATTATTTGGATGAGTTTACCCGTAAACATTACGATAAGCTTGAAAAATCATTGAATATGAACTCCGTTGAGTTGCGTGCGGTGGTCAATGAGATCTTAAAACTCAATCCCAAACCCGGCGATTCAAACGAGATCAACACCAAGCAAATGCAGGTGATCCCTGATTTTCATATCACTAACAATGATGGCGTGCTCATCCTTACCCTCAATTCAAAAAACGCCCCCGAACTTAGGGTAAGCCGCTCATACCAGGAAATGTTTCAGCATTATGACAAGGCTTCCCAAAAGGATAAAAAGCTGAAGGAAGCAGTGCAGTTTGTAAAGCAAAAGCTTGATTCGGCCAAGTGGTTTATTGATGCTATTAAACAGCGCCAGCAAACGCTGCTTAAAACCATGAATGCCATTATGCAGTACCAGTATGAGTTTTTTCTTACCGGTGATGATAAAAACCTGAAGCCGATGATCCTGAAAGACATTGCCGACAGGATTGGAATGGATATTTCAACGGTATCCCGGGTAGCCAACTCCAAGTATGTACAAACCGAGTTTGGTACCTTTCTGCTGAAATCTTTCTTCTCCGAAGCCATCCAAACCGAAAGCGGTGAGGAAGTATCCAATAAAGAGGTTAAAAAGATTTTGGAAGAGCATATCGGCAAAGAAGATAAACGTCACCCGCTTGCTGATGAAAAATTGACCGAAATACTCAAAGACGCCGGCTACAACATAGCCCGCCGTACCGTAGCCAAATACCGCGAACAAATGAACATCCCGGTGGCAAGGTTGAGGAAGGAGTTGTAGCTTTTTAGAGATTAGAGGTCGGAGATTAGAGATTAGTTGCAAATCAGATTTGCTTGGCAGTGTGCTTAGCGTATGAGGCGCTGAAACAAATTACCCATGACAACTTAAAAAAGGGGTGTCATACTGAGCCCGTCGAAGTATGGCGGGCGGGCCTCTGCGCACGAGTCTTCGACAGGCTCAGACTGACAGGCCCTCTTTGTTATTTCACCTTCAGAGGCCCCGGATTTAAGTTACTTAGCATGCCCCTGCCAAAGTAAAACGCCTTAAGAACCAAGTTCTTAAGGCGTTTATATTAGCGTATTTTCAAGCTTATACATTCACAGCACAAAGCTCACGAACTTTGGCTACTACAAAATCAACTTCTTCTTTTGTATTATACTTTGAGAACGAGAAACGCACCGATGGCCGTGAAGAGCTGGCCCCGATAGCAGTTAACACGTGTGAACCAATGTCGCTGCCCGAACTGCAGGCACTACCACCCGAAGCAGAAATACCGGCAATATCAAGATTAAACAGCAGCATATCGCTCATTTCCATCTCGGGGAAAGCCACGTTCAGTACTGTATATAAACTTTTTTCGGGGTTGGTTTCGCCGTTAAAGCTTACACCGGGTACGTTTGCAACCAGTTGCTCCATCATGTATGATTTTAAGCCCTGAATGTGGTTTTGGTGCTGTTCCATTTCGCTGTAAGCAAGTTCAAGCGCTTTGGCCAAACCAACTATACCATAAATATTTTCGGTACCGCCGCGCATGTTGCGTTCCTGGGCGCCGCCGTAAATAAATGGTTTTATTTTGATTTTATGATTGATATGCAGGAACCCCACTCCCTTAGGGCCATGCAATTTATGACCGGCACATACCACAAAGTGAGCTTTAAGCTTGCTCAGGTCATGCTGGTAATGGCCCATGGTTTGCACAGTATCACAATGATAAATGGCATTGTATGCTTCGCACAGGTCACCAATACGTTCCATGTCCGACAGGGTGCCTATTTCGTTATTGGCATGCATTAATGAAACAAAACTGCGTTCATTTTCTTTCAATAATGTTTCCAGGTGATCATAATCAATAACACCCTTGCTGTCTATATTTACCAGGCTCAATTTAATAATGCCCGATTTTTCCATTGCTTCCAGCGTGTGGAGCACTGCGTGATGCTCGGTGGGGCTGGTGATAGCATGGGTAATTTTGTGATCAATGATCCCACACCTGATAGCCGTGTTATCGGCCTCCGTACCGCTTGATGTAAAAAAGATTTCGGCGGGCGAGGTGTGCAGTAAACCGGCAATCGTTTTCCGCGAACGCTCAATTAAAGTACGGGCTTCCCTGCCGTGGGCATGTATAGACGACGGATTACCAAACTGGCTTTCCATCACCTTATACATCTCCTTCATCACATCCGGATCAAGCGGCGTAGTGGCGGCATTATCAAAATAAACGCGCATTTTTTAAAATTTATAAATTAATGGATCAGTAACTTCAAAAACATATGCCCGGTAATGTATATAATAAGCAAACAACCAACGGTATTTACCGCCGGTTGCCTGCTATTTTTAATACCAGTAAAATTAACCTTTCAGTTGTAAGATCTCCTTAATATCGATGATGATCTTATTGGCCAAACCGTTTGCCACGGTTTCAGAATTACCTTCAGAGTAGATCCTGATAATGGGTTCGGTGTTTGACCTCCGCAAATGTACCCATTCTTTATCAAATTCTATTTTCAGGCCATCAATTGTTGAGTGGGGTTGCTTGATGTATTTTTCTTCAACTTTCGCCAAAAGGGCGTCTATATCCATTTCGGGCGTTAAAGTGATCTTATTTTTTGAAATAAAATAACCCGGATATGACGCGCGCAAACTCGAAACCGATTTACCATATTTGGCCAGATGTGTTAAAAACAACGCGATACCAACTAAAGCGTCACGGCCGTAATGTAACTCAGGGTAGATAACCCCGCCATTACCTTCGCCGCCAATAACTGCGTTTACTTCTTTCATTTTGTTAACCACGTTAACCTCTCCAACCGCAGCCGCATGGTATTCGCCGCCTGCTTTTTCAGTTACGTCGCGCAGCGCACGGGTTGATGACAGGTTAGATACCGTGTTGCCCACATTGTTTTTCAAAACATAGTCGGCTACGGCAACCAGTGTATATTCTTCGCCAAACATGTTACCATCTTCGCAAACAAAGCAAAGGCGGTCTACATCCGGATCAACAGCAATACCCAAATCGGCACGTTTACCCACAACCTCTTTTGATAAAGCTGTCAGGTTTTCAGGAAGCGGCTCAGGATTATGCGGGAAATTGCCATCCGGCTCACAATATAGTTCGTGAACGGTTTCAACGCCTAAAGCTTTCAGCAAGGCCGGTACAAAAATACCGCCCGTTGAGTTAACACAATCTATTACCACTTTAAAGTTGGCTTTCTTTATCGCCTCAACATCAACCAGCGGCAAGGCCAGTACAAGGTCGATGTGTTTTTGAAGCCAGGTATCATCATGAGTAACTTTACCCAGATCGTTTACATCGGCATAATTAAAGTCGCTGTATTCGGCAATTGTTAGCACTTCTTTGCCATCGGCATCACTGATGAACTCGCCATTGGCATTGAGCAGTTTAAGGGCATTCCATTGTTTTGGGTTATGGCTTGCGGTAAGGATGATACCACCCGCTGCCTGCTCACCGGTAACGGCAACCTCAACAGTCGGTGTAGTTGATAAACCAAGATCAATAACATCAATCCCCAAACCCTGAAGTGTGCCAATAACAAGATTGTTCACCATAGCACCCGATAAACGGGCGTCGCGGCCTACCACAATCTTTTTAATCCCCGATTTTTTTACAGCCCATGATCCGTAGGCCGAAGTGAATTTTACAATATCAAGCGGTGTTAAACCATCGCCAACAGCACCGCCTATGGTGCCGCGTATTCCTGAAATAGATTTTATTAATGTCAAAATGCGAAGTTTTTGGTGTGGTAAAAGTAAAAAATATAAGCTACAAATGATATTGTTTTAAGGATTTACGCAAACGCTTGCATATAAGGTTACGGTTAATTTGTTGTTTTTTAATACGGTGCAGGGTGGTTTCAATTGTCATCCCTGCGCATTATTTTATGCTTAACGGGATAATGCTGCTGCTAAGTATTAAAATTTGAAGGATTTTTTAAGCTATTTGATAACTTTGGAAATTACAGCAAACAAACACCTATAGTAAAAAACAATGCCCGACTATCTTTTAAACCTCGACCGGCA
Source organism: Mucilaginibacter sp. P19 (assembly GCF_050632265.1). Taxonomy (NCBI): domain Bacteria; kingdom Pseudomonadati; phylum Bacteroidota; class Sphingobacteriia; order Sphingobacteriales; family Sphingobacteriaceae; genus Mucilaginibacter; species Mucilaginibacter sp. P19. The sequence continues at coordinate 3,820,156 of NZ_CP192586.1, read as the reverse complement.
TCTATTTTATTTCATTAATCATGACCTGTCCAATTCGTTTTTCGACTGGATCATGCCCTTGTTACGTAACCCCAAATTCTGGATCCCGCTGTATATTTTCATCATTATTTTTTGTTTATGGCGATATAAAAAAACAGGCGCTATTATTATAATGCTGCTGGCAGCATCGGCAGGCGTTGCTGATTTCACCAGTGGAGTTATTATCAAGCACAATATTCAGCGGCTTCGCCCTTGCCGTGATCCGGTTGTATCTGCAACCGATATCAGCCGTGTGCCTTGTGGTAGCGGATATAGTTTTCCATCAACCCACGCCACCGATCATTTTGCCATGGCGATATTCCTTGGCTTTGTGTTTTTCAGAAAATGGAGGTGGGTATGGCTTTGGGCGATACTTTGGGCAGGCAGCATTTGCTTTGCACAGGTATACGTGGGGGTTCATTTCCCGGTAGATGTATTGTGCGGCGCTTTATATGGGGCCTTTGTTGGATGGCTGTTTTCATTATTGTTTAAAAAATTACAACCTGCCTTTTAATGGGATATTGGAAAATTCTGCTGCTTTTTTTGCCGCCTTTTTTGGCGGTACTTCTGTATTTTTATTTAAAGGCGATAACCACAAAACACTGAAGCTGGTGCTGTCGTTCAGCGGGGCTTACCTGTTTGGTATTACCGTTTTGCACCTGATTCCTGATGCTTACCACGGTAATGATAACTACGTTGGCGTATTCATATTGGTCGGCTTCCTGTTTCAGATTGTGCTTGAACAATTTTCGGACGGGATTGAGCACGGCCACATGCACAAACACCCGCATGATCTGGCAGTTTTCCCGATTGGTATCATGGCAAGCCTTTGCCTGCACGCTTTTTGGAAGGGATGCCGCTTGCCCAGGGCAACCAGGACCAATTAGTTTACGGCATTGCCTTACATCATATCCCGGCGGCTTTCGCACTGGCTACAGTGTTGCTCACAAACAAACAAGGGAAAAACAAAACCATACTTTTTGTGGCAGTATTTGCGGTAATGGCGCCGGCAGGTTATTTTTTTAGCGACGCGTTAAGCAGCGGAAACATCGGCAACCTGCAGCATTATTTTAACAGGATCATGGGCGTTGTTATCGGCATCTTCCTGCATATCTCCACTACCATCCTCTTTGAATCGAGTGCTGATCACCGTTTCAATATGCATAAAATGATGGCGGTATTGGCCGGTGTGGCCATTGCGCTGCTGGGCTTTTTGAAAGAGCTATAGAATATTAATGCTATTACTTTGTGTGAAATTAATTTCTATATAAACTTTTATTTTTCCAGCTCCAGGCCCCAGTCTTTTCCTTTATCAACTGCAGGTACGCCCTTATCCATCCAAACCGGCATTGGCGCGCCTTTTAAAAAGTGATCGAAGAATTGCTGCTCACGTATAGTAATATCTTTGCGGTTTTGGCGCAGCACCAGGTTATGAGCCTCGCCATTGTATTGCAGTAACCAAACAGGTTTACCTAAACGGCGTAAAGCTGTAAACATTTCAATCCCCTGGTACCATGGCACAGCGCCATCGGCATCATTACTCATGATCATTACCGGTGTTTTTACTTTAGGTAACTGGAACAAGGGCGAGTTTTCGATATACAGCTCGGGCTTTTCCCAAAGCGTAGCACCAATGCGGCTTTGTGATTTTTCGTACTGAAATTGCCTGTTCAGGCCAGATTCCCAGCGGATACCGCCATAGGCCGAAGTCATGTTAGCTACCGGCGCGCCTGCCCAGGCTGCTGCATACATATTGGTTTGGGTAATGAGGTAAGCCACCTGGTAACCGCCCCAGCTTTGGCCCTGTAAGCCAATATGTGCAGCATCAACCCATGTGTTTTTCCTTAAAGCCTCAACACCCGAATTTACAAACTCGACCGCTGATGCCCCCGGATGACCGGTTTGATAGCTGATATCAGGTGCGAAAACAAGATAGCCGTTGCTCACAAAAAATGAGATAGGCAGGCGGGAAGGAGTGGGAGCCGGAGCAATGTAATTATAAAGCCCGTCAGAAAGTTTCTCATAAAAATAAACTATCATCGGGTACTTTTTGGCCGGGTCAAAATCTTCGGGTTTGTACAGGATCCCTTGCGACTGATAGCCTTTAGGTGTCGTCCACCTCACAAGCTCGGCAGTGCCCCAGTTATATTCACTTTGCTGCGGGTTGATGCTGCTCAGCTTGATCTCTTTCTTCAAATCAGATGAAAAGTACAAATCAGGCGACTGTTTATAGCTTGCTTTGGTGTAGATGTAAGTTTCGGCATTTTTAGCTTTCAGCAGGTTATCATAACTCATTGAGGCCATGACCGCTTTTTCGGGCAGATTGTTAGTCTCAGGAAACTTCCTGAAATATCCCCATTGCCTGGTTTCTTCGTTTTGGGTTAATAGCCACATGGGCTCTTTCAGCGGGATGAATTTTTGCTCCGGGTCAGTTTGATCATACCTCATGATCAGTTTGTTTTTACGCCCGATGCCTTTGGTAAAATTAAACGCGTCGCCCGTTGCCGGGTCAAAACGCCATATGTCGTACCGGTCATAAATAAATACGGCCTTGTCTCCTGCTAACCAGCCGGCCATACCATAGGCCGAAGCATACCCTGGCACATCGTTCAGTTCGTCGCCCATTTTGGTGCCGGTTGCTTTGCTCAGGTTTATTTTTTGCCCTGTTGCAATGGTATAACAGTACCATGCCTGATCTTTGAGATCAAACCATAGTACATAATTGCCCTGCGGAGAGATATAATAACGGCCCAAAGAGGCATTAATAAACCTGTGATTGCCGCTTCGGGTATCAATTAAAATGGCTTGTTGCCTGGTACTGCCTTCCCACTGGGCCGATACGCGTGCGCCGGTGTCGGTAAGCCCTAAAACATAGCGGGCATCTTTATTTTCGGCAGTTAATATTTCTGGGATGGCCTTGTTACCTAATTGAACAGTTTTGGCGTTCGTTTCTTCAGGTTTTATCACAGCAAGATAGCTACGCTTTAGGTCGGTTTGCAGGTTTTTGAGCTGCTGGGGTTGCAGATAATCATCTTTGTAGTTCCAGATATCCAGTTTGGCTACCTCAAAATCAACCAGGGTGGTATCGGCAGGTTTGGGGATAGGCGCAGTGCCAAAGAAAAGGCTATTGCCGCTTTTGCTAAAGCTCACTTTGCCATCGCCACTTACCGCCCAGTTATTGGATATGCCTGCAGTTCCGGCAGCGGCAATAACTTCCGCGCTATCTTTTGCCGTGTTGTAGTAATAAAGCTTAAAAGGTTTTACCAGTGCCTTTTCCGGATTTTTTCGGCAGTAAAAGCTACCTGGCGCCCGGCATCATCAATGCTGATGTTACGGTAATTACCCCTGCCGGTGCTTAATTGTTTAACCGTGTTTTTTTCCGAATCAAATAAATACAGACCAGATACAGTCTCTTTTTGTTTAGCCGGCGCTGTTACAGCAAACGCAATCCATTTTCCATTTTTACTGACCTGGTATTCGGTAACATATTTAAAAGAGCGTTCGGCGGCGGTTTTTAACTTTTTAATAGTTAAATCTGCACCTTCATGTGTAGGCGGGGCTACAGTTGCAGCTACCGCTTTTTTTGTGGTATCGCCTGATGCAGGTTTTTTAAGCGTATCGGCTGTTGCGAGGTAAGCAATAATAGCCGCATCTTCGGCTATTTTAAATGAACGGATGGCCGGGACTTTCCTTACGGATGATGATCCTAAAGTAATTATACCTAAAGTATCTTTAGGGAAATCCGATTGTTTTTTCTTCTTTATTTTGGCCTGCCTGGTATCCTTATAAAACGGACGGATAAGGCATACAGCAAATTTTGAATCGCTGCTTATCTTAATTGTGTCAGCTCTCGGAATTTTTACCAAAGTAGCGTTCCTGGCGTCTTTTATAATCAGTTCAGCATCGCCCTGCTGCGGCTTTATGACATAACCTATCCATTTACCATCATTGCTGATGCGTTGCCCTGCTATACTTTGCCATCCGTCAAACACAGTATGATCTAAAGGTTTTTTAGCTGTTTTTTGAGCAGATACATGAAACCCAATAGCTAATAACAGGCAGGCTGATAGTAAAAGTTTACGCATACAGGAAAGATGTCAAACCTAAATATGCTGAAAACTTATGGTTAAAAGAAATTAGTTACTGTAAAGTTACAATTGAGGTGAAAGGTGAAAGGTGAAAGGTGAAAGGTGAAAGGTGAAAGGTGAAAGGTGAAAGGTGAAAGGTGAAAGGTGAAAGGTGAAAGGTGAAAGGAATTATGTTAAATAACCAAAAACAACCTTTGGCCTTTTAGCTTTCGCCTTTCACCTCAAAAACACCTCAAAAATTAGCACATTGCTTTATTCAAAGCGCGGATCGCCTCATCGAAATCTTCGCGGGCTATCAAAAATTGGATATTGACCATTCTTAGTGCAAAGCCACAGCTTTTGATATTGATCCCTTTTTGGGCCAATGCTGTTGCGGATTTGGCAAGTAAACCCGGCTGATCCATGTTGGAGCCTATCAGGCAAACCATCGCCATTTTTTCAACAGCAACTTTTTCGTAATTATCTTCCAGTTCGCCAATCAGTTTTTTATTGTAGTCCTTCTCCCATATCACTATAGAAATGCTGTTAGCGCTGGTGGCTTTGAAGCTATAGCTAACGCCAAACTTGTAAAACAACTGCATGATATGAAAATCGGTACCTACGTTACCAACCATTGAGGGATCGTAAATATCGATCATGATCACCTTATCGGTGCCGGTGATAACCTCAACACGCTTTTTATCACAAATATATTCGCGGGTAATCAGAGTACCCGGGTGTTCCGGTTGAAAGGTGTTTTTGATCCGCAGGTCGATATCATTTATTTCCAGCGGTTTTGACGCTTTTGGGTGGATAGCTTCCATGCCCACGTCGGCCAGCTGATCGGCAACATCATAGTTGGTGTTACCTACCGGAAAACAGTTTTCAACGCCAACCAGTTGAGGGTCGGCAGTGCAAAGGTGGTATTCTTTATGGATGATGGCTTCCTGTGGTTGTACAGCCACGGCAATTTTACTGAAAGTAACTTCCGAATAGCCGCGGTCGAACTCGCGCATAATACCTTCCGTGCCTTTGGCGTAGCCGGTAACAACGGTAATGGTTTTTGAAAAATCAATATGGGCAAGGTCTTTCTTAATGCGTTGATCAATGGTTAATGCACGGTGGTCATGAAAACCGCTCAGGTCAACCAAAGTAGCATTGATACCCATATTTTGCAGGATATTGGTAAAGTTAAATGCCGAATGGCTTTCACCTATAGATGCCAGGATCTCTCTCGCAGCCTGTAAAATGCCTTCTTTACCTACATACCCTGATGCCAGAATATTAGCCAGGTTCTCCAGATAGGTTTGAGCATCGTTGATCCTTGTTTCAATGTACTTATCGGCTTCGGCTATATTCAAGCCAAGGGCTTCATAAGTTTTATTGATCTGCTTTAAACGCGTAATTAATTGTTTTAACGGCGTATGGAAGTCCTTATAATTGGCAAGCTTGTGATATACGCCCGGCGCGCCTGTCTTTTTGTTTTCGAGCAGGAGGTTGGTTACCCCCGAAAATGCCGATACTACAAATATGCGGTTGTAAAGTTGTTCCCCGCTGCGTTTAAACAGGATAATGTTTTTTATCACATCACCCAAAGCGGTCATGGATGTACCGCCAATTTTTTCTACTGTTAACATTTTATATTGAAAAGATCAGCAGTCAAATACCATAACCATATCAATTGTTGTAGCTATTTATTAATTGGTTGAATGTAAATAGCTTGTATCTGAACTGCTTTTTTAAAAATAACTCATTTTGATATACGCTATCAAAACGATTGAAATATAATGATTAAAAGCTTTGAGCCTTCGGCCTTAAGCTTTTCGCTTAATTAACTATCCTTTTTATACAAATCGCCTGCTTTTTCGGCAGATAAACGGATGCCCTTGATCATGGCCGAGCTGAAACCGTGGTGCTCCATTTCATTTAAGCCGGCAATAGTACAGCCGCTTGGTGAGGTTACCTTATCAATTTCCTGCTCGGGGTGCGACGCCAGTTGCAGCAGCAGGTCGGCCGCTCCCTTGGCTGTTTGGGCTGCCATCTTTAAAGCGTCATGCGCGTGAAAGCCAATCTCTGTTCCTCCTTGTGAAGCAGCGCGGATCGACCTTAAAAAGAAAGCGATACCACAGGCACAAAGCGCTGTGGCCGAGGTCATCAATTCTTCATTGATCTGGATAGTTACACCAACCGTATCAAACAATGATTTGGTCATGTTGATGTTTTTATTGGTGCCGTTATCTGTAGCGATACAGGTCATGGAGTGGCCTATCGCGATCGCGGTGTTCGGCATTGCCCTGATCACCTGTACATTTAGGTCAAGGTGCTGGCGGATATCGGCACAGCTAACACCAGAGATAACTGAGATCAATAATTGCTTATCTGGCTTTAACGAAGGTTTGATCTCGTCTAACAGTTTATTGAGTTGTTGCGGCAGTACGGCCAGCACAATAATATCGGCTTTGCGTACAGCACGCAGGTTATTGTCTGACACATGATACCCCTGCTCGGCATATTGAGCCAGCGCAGCTACGTTACGACGGGTTAATGATATTTGCTGGGGTTTACAAATACCCTTTTTAACCAAACCTTTGGCTAATGAAAGCCCTATGTTACCGGAGCCTAATATTGAAATATGCTGTTGTGCGTTCATGCGTTTTTTGTTAAACGTGTTCCAAATGGTTTGTTATCTTTCAATTGGCCCAGATCATCTGATTTGCCAATAATTACTGCCTTTACACCACAAGTAATTGCGGTAAAAGCGTTGTCAAGTTTAGGTAGCATACCACTGTGTATTATCCTTTCCACTTTTAGTTCCTCGTAGTGCTGCGGGTTAATTTCCCTGATCAGCGATTCTTCGTCATTAATATCCTTTAGCACACCCTTTTTTTCAAAGCAGTATATGAGGGTGGTTTCATATAATCCCGATAACGATACCGCCAATGCCGAAGCAATGGTATCTGCATTTGTATTTAGCAGCTGCCCTTCGCCGTCATGCGTTATAGCACAGAAAACGGGGGTAAAGCCTGCTTCCATCAACCGGCTTATATTTTCGGGGCTAATAGAGTCTTTAACAATATCGCCCACAAAACCATAGTCAATAGTTTTTACCGGCCGTTTAACCGCTTTAATAAAGTTGCCATCGGCACCGGTCAGGCCTATGGCGTTGTTGCCAAAACGCTGCAACTGGGCTACAATATTTTTATTGATGAGGCCTCCATAAACCATGGTGACCACCCTCAGCGTTTCAATATCAGTGATGCGCCTGCCATCAACCATTTTCGATTCAATACCTAAATCTTCGGCCATTTGTGTGGCCACTTTTCCACCGCCGTGTACCAGGATCTTCAGGCCGTCGAGCGCTTCAAAGTCCTTTAAAAAATGATATAGGTTTTCAGAGTTATCAATAACGTTTCCACCTATTTTGATTATATAAAGGCTCTTATTTGATGGTAATTTACCCGTTTTGATATGATCTGTATCAATTTTATTCATTCCAGCTGTTAATATAACTCTTTTAGTGCCAAATTTCCACTTTTTTAAGCGGAAAACTGTTAAAATTACGAAAATATAGCGTGTTTTTTCAAAAATTGATTTAAAAATGAATAATGGGACTTGCAGTTTAAGTTTACAATTTGATTATGAAAGAATTAGTAATATTGGAAAACTTTAAGGCATTATCCTTGCTTATAACTATCTATGGAGCAAAAAAAGAATACCAGGCCGCGGGTGGCAATTATAGGCGGAGGATTTGGCGGGATCCATTTAGCTAAAAAACTAAAAGATGCGCCCGTTGATGTACTGATGATTGACAAGCATAATTATCACACGTTTCAGCCTTTGTTGTACCAGGTGGCGGGGGGCTCCATAGCTGCCGATTCAATTGGCTTTCCATTGCGCCGGATCTTTACCAGGCAAAAGAATTTTCGCTTCGCGCTTGCTGAAGTGCAAAAGATCAATCCCGAAACTAATACGCTTGATACTGATATCGGTACCATTTATTACGATTACCTTGCTATAGCTACCGGCTCCAATACCAACTTTTTTGGTAATAAAGAGATAGAGCATTTTGCTATGCCGATGAAGAATATCCCGGAGGCCTTAAACTTAAGGAGCCTGATCCTCCAAAACCTCGAAATGTCGCTCGTATCTAAAGACCCGGAAGAAAAAGCAGCGTTAATGACCTTTGTAGTTGTTGGCGGCGGCCCAACCGGTGTGGAACTATCTGGTGCACTTGCCGAAATGCGCGAGTTGATATTAATGAAGGATTACCATGGCTTACGTAAACATAGCATGAGTGTTTACCTTGTTGAAGGTAAAGCGGAACTGTTGGCCGCGTTTTCGCCGGGGGCGAGGGCCAAGGCCAAAAAGTTTTTGCAGGATATGGACGTAACCATTTATAACAGCGCACACGTGGAAAGCTATAATGGCTATGAACTCAAGATAGATAACGGCACATCGCTGTTAACCCGTAATGTACTTTGGGCGGCAGGAGTAAAGGGGGAATTTCCTGAAGGTATTTCTGCCGATAATATAGCGCGGGGTAACCGCATCCTGGTTGATGAATTTAATAAGGTAAAAGGTTACGAAAATATTTATGCCATAGGTGATGTTGCCGCTATGATTACGGACAGAATATCCAAACGGGCATCCGGGAGTTGCACCGGTAGCTATCCAGCAAGGACAAAATCTGGGTGAGAACGTGTACCGAATGTTCGACCGTAAACCGTTGGTCCCCTTTAAATACAGGGATAAAGGTTCGCTTGCAACCATAGGCCGAAATAAAGCCGTGGCCGACTTAGGAAAAATTCATTTCCAGGGATTTTTTGCCTGGCTGGTATGGGGATTTGTACACATCATGTCGCTGGCAGGCTTTACCAATAAGGGTATCATATTTTTTAGCTGGGCCATCAACTATTTCACCAAAAATAGCGACAACCGACTTATTGTACGGTATTTTGATACCGAAACCCGAATGACGGATCCCGAATCGAGATAAAAGCAAACAATAATCCTTTTGAATCCTTACTTGTAAGTATTTATGGATCTGTTTGTTGTAATTGCTTTATTGGTTATTGTCAGCGCGGTTTTCTCGTACCTTAATGCGCGGTTTATTAAATTGCCGGGCACTATTGGTATCGTGTTACTGGCAACAATTGCTTCTATATCGATACTTATTGTTGATAAAGTTGACTCATCAATTGCCGATTACCTGGGTACACTTGCCAAAAATATCAACTTTTCAAAAGCGGTATTGAATGTGCTGCTTGGTTTCTTGCTTTTTTCAAGCTCATTTAACTTAGATGGCCGGAAGCTGAAGAGAGAAATGCGCCCCGTATTTGTACTAAGCACATTGGGGGTTGTTATTTCGACTGCGGTGTTTGGATGCCTGTTATTTTATGTAGCCCCGTTTTTTCATATCCATATGCCGCTGATCTATTGCCTGTTGTTCGGCGCTTTGATTTCACCCACCGATCCGGTGGCGGTTGCAGCCATTATCCGTAATTCAAAGTTACCTGCCAATCTTGAAACTATTATTTCGGGCGAATCGCTTTTTAATGATGGGATAGGGCTGATCCTGTTTGTGATCATCCTGGAGGTGGCGCGGGTAGGAGAAGAGAAAATTGAACTGGCTAAGGTTGTAGCGCTTATTGTTAAAGAAATTATTGGCGGGATAGTAGCCGGGGGAATTTTAGGGTATGTCGCTCACCGGTTGATGCGCTCGGTTAAGGATTTTCAGACTATCGTATTGATCTCGCTGGCCTTAGTAATGGGTTTATCCGTATTGGCAGTTTTGCTTGATTTTTCAATTCCATTGTCGGTTGTTACAGCGGGACTGTTTGCCGGGAGCCAATCTATTAACCAGGATAATAAAGAACGGTCGCACGAGGCACTGGAGAAATTCTGGAAGCTGGTTGATGAGATACTGAACACCATTTTATTTGTAATGATTGGCTTGCAACTCGTTAACCTGCCTTTTGTAAATAATTACTGGGTAACGGGAAGCCTTTCTATAGTTACAGTTTTAATAGCCCGTTGGCTGAGTATTATGCTGCCGCTAACGTTTTTAAGGCATACTCTTAAAGTGAACTATAGCAATATCAACATTATGACCTGGGCCGGTCTGCGCGGGGCTATATCTATAGCCCTTGCGTTGTCTTTACCCAATACGCCATACCGGCACCTGATTTTGTCCGGCAGTTATTTTATTGTGATATTTTCGGTAATAGTTCAGGGATTGACGTTGAACAGAATGATAAACAGCGCTTCTAAAAAGATAGAAGAATAAACCATGCTGCGCGGGTTTGGTGCAGCGTAACCCGGTAGGATATTATTTAAGACGCGACATGTATTTGCCAATCTCCGCTTCAGTAGTGTCCGTACTTTTGCCTAATGCATTGATGATGTTTTCCCGTTCCGTTTCGCTACGGTTTTGACTAAGTTTTTGTTTGCCTTGCAGGTCGTCAACTATGATTTCGAAGGCTACTATACCTTTCATCATCCGTTGCTTATATTCGTCTGGTAAATTGTTCCATTGGGTAAGATAATCGGCCTCATAATTACCGATCATCTGTGCTAACAGCTTGGCTGTTTGTTCGCCTTCAGGCAGGATTGTTGCTTTGCCGTAAGCGTGTACCGCGATATAATTCCAGGTAGGTACGTTGGTTCCCTTTTCGTAATGTTTGGGTGAGATATAAGCGTGAGGCTCAGTAAAGATCACCAATATTTCCTTTCCAATAATTTCAGCAGCCTGCGGGTTGGCCTTGGCGAAATGAGACGACAAAACAATTTTATCATCGCGTTTGCTTACCAGGAAGGGAAGATGCGTAGCAAACGGAACGTTATCAGTAGCTGTTACAATTGTTGCAAAGCTATAGCGCTGCATAAAGCTGATTGCTTCCTGCTCATTCGTTAACTGGAAATGTTTTGGCGTATACATCGGGAGGAAAGATTTAAGACGAGAAGAAGCAAGAACCAAGACAGATTTGCTTTGATTCTTGCTTTTATATGAACAACAATTACTTACAAACTTTCCAGCATCTGTTTGAGCACAGCTTGCGCAGCCCAAACACGGTTGCCGGCTTCGTGTACAACGATTGAGTTTGGCCCGTCTAATATTTCGTCAGAGAGCTCCAGGTTACGGCGCACCGGTAAGCAATGCATTACTTTGGCATTGTTGGTTTGCTCCAGCTTTTTGTTAGTAAGCATCCACTCTTCGTGTTTGCCTAATATATTGCCATAAGGCTCATACGCCGACCAGTTTTTTACGTAGATGAAATCCGCGCCGGCTAAAGCCTCATCCTGATCATAAGAGATATTTGCACCCTGGGTAAAATCGGTACAAAGCTCATATCCTTTAGGCTGCACGATAGTAAAGTCGACATCCGCCTTGCACATCCACTCCGAGAATGAGTTAGGAACAGCCTGCGGCAAAGGTTTGATATGCGGCGCCCAGGTTAAAACCACTTTAGGACGCGCTGTTGTTTTCAGCTCTTCAATAGTGATCAAGTCGGCCAAACTTTGCAGCGGGTGGCGGGTAGCTGATTCCAGGCTCACAACCGGCACTTTGCAAAATTCAACAAACTTATTGAAAATCATTTCGCTGTAATCTTCCTCACGGTTCCTTAAGCCAGGGAACGAACGAACGCCAATAATATCAGCGTATTGGCCCATAACGCCTGCGGCTTCACGGATATGCTCAACAGTAGTGCCATCCATGATCACGCCGTCGCGCAGTTCAAGTGCCCAGCCTTCTTTATCGATATTGAGCACCATTACATTCATGCCCAAATTGATAGCAGCTTTTTGTGTACTCATTCGGGTACGTAAACTTGGATTTAAAAACACTAATGCAAGTGTTTTATTTTTACCAAGCTTTTGGTGGGCAAAGGGATCCTGCTTAAGCGCCAATGCCTCTTTTACAAGTGCGTTAACATCAGCAACATCATTAACAGAAGAGAATAGTTTCATGAACTTTACAATTAATTGGTGTGTTTTCTGTCATCTATTTTTTTAAGTCTCCCCTTTAGGGGAGATTTAGAGGGGCGTCTATTGATTCAATACATTTACAAAAGCTTCCAGGAACCTATCGGCATGAGCTTTAGTTAAGTTCAAAGCAGGTAATAACCTGATCACGTTTGGTTTAGCTTCACCAGTAAATATATGGTGCTTGTTTAACAGTTCTTTACGGGCATGGGCCAATTCTTCGGGCAATTCTATACCGATCATTAAACCACGGCCACGAACTTCTTTAACCTGTTCCAGCTTGTTAAGCTCCTTTATTAAGTAGCCGCCAACTTCAGCAGCATTTTGCAACAGGTTATCCTGTTCCATAGTTTCAAGAACGGCTAAACCTGCAGCGCAAGCCAGATGGTTCCCACCAAAAGTAGTACCTAACATGCCATATACCGGCTGTATTTTAGGCGAAATGATGATACCTCCCACAGGGAAACCATTACCCATGCCTTTAGCCATACTGTAGATATCAGCATTAACACCGGCAAAATCATGCGAAAAGAATTTACCTGTACGGCCGTAACCGCATTGTACAGAATCGGCAATGAATACTGCATTATATTCATCGCACAGTGAGCGAATCTTTTGCAGGAAGCCCTCTGGTGCAACCTGGATACCACCAACACCCTGAATACCTTCGATAATTACTGAAGTGATTTCGTTGTTTTTGAATGCTTCTTCCAGCGCTGCTTCATCGGCCCATGGCAAAAAAATCACGTTATCAGTTTCGTTGATAGGAGCGACGATCTTCGGGTTGTCAGTAACCGCCACAGCCAATGAGGTACGGCCGTGGAACGATTTGCTGAATGCAATTACTTTCTTTTTCCATTGTAAAAAGAAGCCAGTTTTAAAGCATTCTCATTAGCCTCGGCACCGGAGTTGCACAGAAATAACTGGTAATCTTCCTTGCCTGAAACTTTTCCCAACTTTTGAGCTAACTCTTTTTGAATAGGAATCTCGATAGAATTAGAATAAAAGCCAAGTTTATGCAATTGATCTTCTAAACGTTTTACGTAGTTTGGATGGGTATGACCGATAGAAATTACGGCGTGGCCACCATACATGTCAAGGTATTCAGTATCGTGAGCGTCATAAACTAAACTGCCCTGGCCCCTAACTATATTAATTGGATTTATAGGATAAACATCAAATAATTTCATTTCTTAAATGGTATAAAAATTTAGTACTTAATTAATAACAGAACTTTCAGAATTCGGCGAGCAGCTCTTCTAAAAGCCGATCGCCTTAAGTCGTAAGCCTGCGCGTTCGTCCAGCCCGAACAATAAGTTCATGTTCTGTACTGCCTGGCCGGAAGCGCCCTTAAGTAAGTTGTCCATTATGCTGATAATGAATATTTTGTTGTCGTGTTTTTTTACCTGGATAAAGCATTTATTGGTGTTTACAATTTGCTTTAAATCAATATTGCGATTGGTGACATGCGTAAAAGGATGCCCATCGTAGCAGCTTTGGTAAAGTGCTAATGCTTCTTCCTCGCTCAAATCGCTCTCAGTATAAATTGAAGCAATAATGCCTCGGGTAAAGTCGCCACGGTAAGGAATAAAGTTGATAGCCTTATCAAAACCGGCTTGCAACTGCCTTAACGACTGACCGATCTCATTTAAATGCTGGTGACTGAATGCTTTGTAAACAGAAAGGTTATCATTACGCCAGGTAAAGTGTGAGGTCGGCGATAAACTTTGTCCTGCACCGGTTGAACCTGTTGTAGCAGTAACGTGTACTTCGTTGTTTAGCAAACCTTTTGAAGCCAGTGGAAGTAAACCCAATTGCAAACAGGTAGCAAAGCAACCGGGGTTAGCAATATTAGAGGCTGTTTTAATAGCCTCACGGTTTAACTCCGGCAAGCCGTAAACAAAGCTTTTACCGTTTAATGTTGAGTTTTGGTTCAGCCTGAAATCCTGGCTTAAGTCAATGATCTTAACCGAATCGGGGATAACGTTTGCTTCCAGGAACTTTTTGGCGTCACCGTGACCAACGCAAAGGAATAACACGTCAATATCTGTAGATAATTCGGCAGCGAATTTCAGATCGGTATCACCAAACAGGTCGGTATGTACCTGGTAAACATAGTTACCCGAGTTGCTGTTGCTATGAACAAAAGCTATCTCCACGTGAGGATGGTTGATCAGGATCCGGAGCATTTCGCCACCGGTGTACCCTGCTCCGCCAATTATGCCTGCACGCACCTTATTTGATTTCAATTCTGTCATTATTTGTAGATGGATATGAATATAAAATAAACTCGAGGTCGCTCCGGTCGTTATTGCTGATGAAATGCTTTTGACCCGGATGGATCTCGATACCCTGTTCGGGCTTCAATACCGTAACCTCGCCGTCTATCGAAAATGTAGCACGGCCCTTTAAAATAAAAAATACCTGCGTGGCTTTCTCGTGGTAATGCAATTGTTCGGCAGTGTCTGGTGGCATTAACTCCTGTTTAACAGATAACGCGTCTGTATCAATGAAAGTCCAGCCATGACAATCATCGCCCCAGTTATAGTGCTTTAAGCAGTCACCTTTTGAAAACGCCGTATTAATCATTTTGGCTGTTTACTTTATGATAGATCATTACCTGGTTACCAAATATTTTGGAGAACCCTTTAACGTCTTCGCCGCTCCAGGCGTTGTTCATTTCGCCGTAGCTGCCAAACTTGTTCGACATCAGATCGTATGGTGATTCAATGCCTACCACCTGGAAGCGATATGGGTGCAACTGAACAAATACTTTACCTGTAACGTTTTTCTGAGTATCGGTTAAAAAGGCCTCGATATTGCGCATGATCGGGTCATGAAACTGACCTTCATGCAGCCAGTTGCCATAGAAAGATGATAACTGATCTTTCCATGAAAGCTGCCATTTGGTTAGCACATGTTTCTCTAAAGTATGGTGAGCTTTAATAATCACCATAGGAGCGGCGGCCTCAAAGCCTACACGGCCTTTAATACCGATAATGGTATCACCAACGTGAATATCCCTGCCAATGCCATAAGGCTGAGCAATAGCCTGTAAGGCCTGGATAGCTTTTGTTGGATGATCGTATTTTTCATCACCGATGGCTACCAACTCGCCTTTTTCAAAAGTAAGCACAAGATCTTTTACTTCAGAAGCAGTTACCTGTGTAGGCCATGCTTCTTCTGGCAGGCCAAGGTTTGAAGTCAAAGTTTCTTTACCACCTACTGATGTACCCCAGATCCCTTTGTTGATAGAGTATTTGGCTTTCTCGAAGTTCATATCAACACCATGTTTTTTCAGGTATTCTATCTCTTCTTCGCGGCTTAGTTTCAGGTCGCGGATAGGGGTGATGATCTTTACTTCAGGTACAAGGATGTTAAAGATCATGTCGAAACGCACCTGGTCATTACCTGCGCCTGTACTGCCATGGGCAACAAATTCAGCACCAATTTCTTTAGCGTAGTTAGCAATAGCTGTAGCCTGGCTTACGCGCTCGGCGCTTACCGATAGCGGATAGGTGTTGTTTTTTAATACATTGCCGTAAATTAAAAAGCGTACGCAGGTATTGTAAAAGTTTTCGGTTTCATCAACCACATGGTGAGAAGTAACGCCCATTTTATAAGCGCGTTCTTCAACGCCTTTTAACTCTTCCTCGCTAAAACCGCCGGTATTTACAATAACCGAGTGAACCTCATAACCAAGGTCCTGTGTTAAATAAATACAGCAAAAAGAGGTATCTAAACCTCCGCTATAAGCTAATACTACTTTTTTCTTCATGTTTTTGGTGAGCTTAAAGCTAAAGGCACAAGGCTTAAAGCTTTACTTATCAATTATGGTGATCTGTTTTATTAATTTACAGGTGTTAACCTTTTACCTAAATCCTAAACATCATGTTTTATACGTTTCTTTATGGCGTTCTCAATACGCTCAAGCAAAGTCGCTTTGTGCGTAATGCGCTGCATTTTCTCCTCGTATTCCTTTTGTTTTTCGGCAGGATCAAAAAGCATGGCGGTGCACATGCAGTTTTTGCGGTTTTTGCTGGTTAAAATGTCAAAGTTTACGCAGCTTTTGCAGCCGGCCCAAAAGTTTTCGTCCTGGGTTAGTTCTGAATAGGTAACGGGCTCGTAACCAAGCTCCGAGTTGATCTTCATTACCGCCAAACCGGTTGTTAACCCAAATATTTTGGCATTAGGGTATTTGGTACGCGATAACTGGAAAATTCGGTGTTTGATGGCTTTTGCCAATCCCGCCTTACGGAACTGCGGATTAACAATAAGTCCCGAGTTAGCAACAAAGTCGCCATGGCTCCAGGTTTCAATATAGCAGAAACCGGCCCAGGTACCGTCTTTATGCAGGGCTATAACAGCCTTGCCTTCCAGCAT
The DNA here is from genome assembly GCF_050632265.1 of Mucilaginibacter sp. P19. Classification (NCBI taxonomy): domain Bacteria; kingdom Pseudomonadati; phylum Bacteroidota; class Sphingobacteriia; order Sphingobacteriales; family Sphingobacteriaceae; genus Mucilaginibacter; species Mucilaginibacter sp. P19. The sequence continues at coordinate 3,803,705 of NZ_CP192586.1, read as the reverse complement.
TTTATTAGCAACGTATTCGGGCGAGCGTGTAGCTATACCAGTTCCGCGCGCCTTGGCCGATTCGGCCATCTCATCGCAAATCATAGTGGCATAATCTACATGCTGTGCAGTAGCAACCTGAATATCAAAATCTTGTATTGTCATTTAAATAGATAATTACCGTGAAATTAATTGGCTTTATAAGCCTTAAATAATTAGATGGTTTTTTTAAAAAGACGTTTAAAAAACTCTTTTTGTGTGGACAGGAGAAAAATTAATTCAAACCCGTGGCATGTAGGTCCTTCGTCGGAGAGGGCAGTTTAAAAAAACAGTTGAACCCAAGGCAGCAGCAACCGGAGCAAAATTTGCTCTTGTAGCGGGCTTATTTAAGCTTGGTGTATTCATTTTTTTGTTGAATTACTGTGTTTTTAATTTGCTGCAAATTAGGCTATAAAATTTTATTTATACAAGAAAAAAATGTGATTATTTGTTGGTTGGTGAATGGTTGATTAAGTTTATTGAACGAGTGGTTGGTTTGTTGTTGTAACTCGCAGATTTACAGCAATAACCATTCACCTAATCAACCCAATCAACCATTCATTTCTTTTCAACAATATCATTGATGATCATATCAGCGTGAATGCGCGAGTTTTCGATGAACCAAAGATGGGTATCAAGGCCGCCGCAAACCACACCTGCAAGGTATAAACCAGGCATATTTGTTTCCATGGTTTCGGGGTTGTATTGCGGAATAAATTTATCTTCAGAAAGAATAATACCGAGCTTTTTCAGGAACTCAAAATTGGGCTTGTAGCCCGTCATCGCCATTACAAAATCGTTGGGAATGGTGATCAAGCCTTCCGGGGTTTGAATATCGACTTCATTTTCGCGGATGGCTTCGAGGTTTGAATTGAAATAGGCTTTAATGCTTCCTTCTTTGATGCGGTTAATAATATCCGGCCTTACCCAATATTTAACCCGGTTGCTTACCTCGCTGCCGCGGATCACCAGTGTTACCTCGGCACCTTTACGGTAGGTTTCCAGGGCCACATCAATGGCCGAGTTGCTTGAGCCAACTACCACCACTTTTTGCAGGGTATAATAATGAGGGTCTTGGTAGTAGTGTTTTACTTTGGGAAGGTTTTCGCCGGGGATATCAAGATTTACCGCGATATCATAAAAGCCGGTTGAAAGGATCACGTTTTTAGCCTGGTAGGTTGCCTTTTTTGTGGTGATGGTGTAAAAGCCATTTTCCGGCTTTACTTCAGTAACTTCTTCAAAAAGATGAATGGGCAAGTTATTTGAAAGTGCTACGCGGCGATAATATTCCAAAGCATCATTGCGGGTAGGCTTGTTATGTACAGTAACAAAGGGAACGCCGCCGATCTCCAATTTCTCAGATGTGGAGAAAAACGTCATGGTAGCGGGATAGTTGTACAATGAATTTACAAGCGTGCCTTTTTCGACAATTACGAAACTTAAACCGGCTTTTTGAGCAGCAAGTCCGCAAGCTAAACCTATCGGGCCACCGCCAATAATAAATATATCAAGCATTTGATGTACTTTATGAAATTTAAGAAATCATGAACCTGTGCAGGTTCGGGGCATTTTTGCCGGTGCGGCAAAAATAAGAAAATAAAAAAGGGTAAGCTACTTTTATCGCGCCGCTCAACTCTCTACCCTTGCTGTGTTCCCACCCTGGGGGAGTTCAAGAGGAGCTGGCCGTAAAAGACTTACCCCGGCGCAAATATAGAAAAAGGTAGCGTTTATGGTTAAGAAAATGTTAAAAAAGGCTTATCTGTTGATTTATAGATGGATAATTTTTAATTTGCCTTGCTATTGCCAGGTTATCATACTTCGTTAACACGTTTTCATCTCCCCGAAATTCAAATTCCCGATAAGTTTTGGCATGTTGGTCGAGATCAAGCAACAAATTTTTTAAAATAGTAAGCCGGTTCACAACAAATTTTACCTTCATTTCCCTTTTTTGAAAATAGGGCCAAAGCAGGTTAAATTGTTCGGGCGTTATGGCCCTTGCTATGGTAATATGAGGTATGGTACTGCTATCGCCAACAATACCCTTCAATAGTTTAATCCAATATTTATTTTGTTCGGTGAGCTTAAGCCTGGCAAAAATGGTTTTGTTATAGTCATTACTCTCATTAAAGCAATCAAATCCATCTGTTTCAAAAACAACGGGAGGCAGCAAACTAAGTTTACGGCTCAAAAACGAGAAGCCCTGAACGTCTACATCAAGCGGTTTGCGCGGATAATTGTTTATGGTGATATGCGACCGGGCATGCATGCTGGGATAATTACCGATAACACGTTTTGCTTCGCTTTTTAATTTCCGGATCATAACATCTACATGATCAGGTATCGGGAGGATAAAATGATAAAATGCGTAGTCCATGATTGTTAAATTTTAAATGAATAAATTGATCTGATCAGGGTCGCCGGCTTTAAGTAGTTCCAGTTCATCGCGGGTATAGCCGGGGCCGGTCATGTTTTTAAATTCAAAAGTTTTAAACTTATCCCATTTGGCAAAGGCGTCAAGTGTATCGCGTTTCAATATGGTAAGTTCTTTGATCCAAAAAGGCTCCACCAATTTTTTATGCTTAAAATGCGGCCAAAGTGTGTCGAAATCTTTTTCGGCAATATCACGCACAACCGTTACATGTGGGATAAGATTTTTTTAATGCGCAGCTTCTTTTTAAGGTGTTAAACCATTCGTCGGTAGCGGGTGTTGCGCGGATGTTGGCATAAATGGTCATGCGGCTGTGCAAGTGGGTAAAATGATAAAAACCATCCATATGCAGCAATACCGGTGGCATGGTATTCAGGGCCTGTTCCATCAATTCCAGGTTTTTATCGGCCATAAAGGGCTTTTGCCTCTCCAGGTGTTGTATAGAGATATGAGCAGGCGAATCCATGCTTTGGTAACTGCCAATAAGCCTCGCCGATGCCTTTTTGTAACGCGCAATCTCATGCTTCACCGTGTCGGGAGGCGATAATAACAGCAGGTAGTCTTCATATATACTCATTTGCTTCACAATTTCTATATGTCAAATATGCTAATAAAATTAGCAAAATACAAAAAATGTTAGCATTTTTGGTATGTGGAAGCTAAACGTTATATTGTTCATATCGATCTTGATTCGTTCTTCGTTTCAGTAGAGCGGAAGTTTCATCCTGAACTGATCGGTAAGCCTGTGATCATAGGGGGCTCGGCCGAAAGGGGAGTTGTGGCTTCCTGCAGTTATGAGGCGAGGGCTTTTGGTGTGCATTCGGCTATGCCTACCCGGCAAGCTTTAAAGCTTTGTCCGCATGCCATTCTTATTCGCGGTTCGCACGGGCGCTATGGCGAAGCCTCACGCGAGGTTACGCAGATCATTCACGATACGGTACCCCTGTATCAAAAAACATCGGTTGATGAGTTTTACATTGATTACACCGGTATGGACCGTTTTTTTGATTGTTACCATGAAGCCACCAAACTTAGGCAGAAAGTAATTAAAGAAACGGGCCTGCCTATATCCTTCGGTATGGCATCGGGTAAAACGATAGCCAAAATGGCCACTAACCAGGCCAAGCCTAACGGACAAATGTTTGTAAAGCATGGTGATGAGCTGAAGTTCCTGGCGCCGCTTAACATTGGTAAGATACCCGGCCTGGGCGAAAGTACCCGCAATAAGTTATATCAATACGGCATCGAAAAAATAGGTGATCTGCAACGTACCAATATCCGTTTCCTGGAAACAGTTTTTGGTAAATACGGGCATTCGCTTTGGGAAAAAGCCAATGGTATCGATCATAGCGAAATCGTTCCGCATTCCGACAGGAAATCCATCAGCACCGAGCATACTTTCCATACTAATGTGTCTGATCACCGCACACTTGAAACTACTTTAGTATCCATGACCGAAGAGCTGTCATCCAAACTACGACGGGAAAATAAGCTTTCATCATGCATGGCTATTAAGTTGCGATACGGTAATTTTGAAACCCATACCCAACAGCAAAAAATAGCACTTACGGCGGCAGAACACATCCTGATTCCCGGTGTAAAAAACCTGCTTAAAATGGCCTGGGACCAGCACCGGCCCATCAGGTTGATAGGTGTGCGGTTGAGTGATCTTTGTACGGGCAGTTACCAGATCAACCTGTTTGAGGATAATGAGGAACGCATCAAACTTTACCAGGCCATGGACCAGATCAATTTCAAGTTCGGCGATAAAACCATCTGCCGGGCGGCAGGGATGGAAATTGGTACAAGGAATTTTAATCCGTTTATGCGCGGCTGACCGTTGACTGTTTTGATTGCGTTGATTACGTTGATCTTTTTGTGACGAGTTGATTATTTGAAAAAGCGCCGGATTGTGCGATTCCCTCCCTTGGGAGGGTGTAGGGAGGGGTTTCATCGCCTCGCTTGTTCCTTTGAAATAGCGGATAAACTCCGCCGCCGCTCGGCTCCAGCCGGGTGGCAACTATCACGCGGCCTCTGGCCGCCGTGGGAAATGTTCTTGTTTTCAACCAATGGTCAAAGGCTTTTTACCATTGGTCAAAGTAATTTTATGGGGCGGTAGGTTGTGACTTCTTTTGATAAAAAAGAAATCATGGAAACCACACAACGTCAAACCTACCTCGATTGGTTGAGGATCTTATCCATATTGGGGGTGTTATTTTTTCATTCGGCAATGCCTTTTGTTGCTGAGGATGGCTGGCACATCAAAAACCACGAAACCAGCAACCTGATGATGGAATCAAATCACTTTTTGCACCTTTTTCGCATGCCGCTGCTCTTTTTTATTTCAGGTACCGTGAGTTACTACATGATGCAGCGGCGCTCTACACTCAGTTTCATCGGTTTGCGTTTCCGCCGTCTTTTTATTCCGCTTTTGGTGGGCATGTTCATCATTGTGCCACCGCAAATTTACATGGAACGATTGGCCAATGGCTACAAAGGCTCATTCCTGGATTTTTATCCCAGTACATTTAACTTTCAGCCATATCCCAAAGGCAATTTCAGCTGGCACCATCTTTGGTTTATTGCCTATCTGTTTCTTTATGACCTCATCTTCGCGCCTTTATTTGCCTGGATGATCTCGCCCAAAAGCAATGGTTTTAAACAAAAGCTTGCCATTTTGGCCCGGGGGAAATGGGTTTACCTATTAATGCTGCCCGGAATCCTTTGGTTTACCTTCACCAGTTGGGACCTGCCCGAAACCAACGACCTGATCCATGATGGCAGTTACTTTGTTTACTGGTTATTGTTCCTCCTGGCAGGTTTTATCTGTATCCTTCAATCTAAACTGATGGATAGCCTTGAGCGCAACCGCCGTTTTGCTTTAACCATCGGTTTTTTAAGCCTGATGACATGGGAAGTAATGCGCTGGAACGGTATCGAACCCTTGCATCCCCACTGGCCTTTTCAAAATATCGCATTCTCCTATGCTTTTACCGCATTGCGCCCAATTATTGCCTGGGGATGGGTGTTGGCGCTGGTTGGCTATGGCAAACATTATTTAAATAAGCCTCATAACGCGCTCAATTATTTAAACCAGGCGGTATATCCGTTTTACATATTGCACCAAACCGTTATTGTATTAATTGCCTATTATATTGTGCAAACGCAAAATGAAAGCATCCTATCAAAATATATTTATACGGTGGGTATTACCTTTTTTGTAACGGTGCTTACCTATCATTTGTTAGTACGCCCTTATGCTTTAACCCGGTTTTTATTCGGTATGAAACCAAAGGAAAAACTCAAAACTGTGCCGATCCGGGAGATAGTAGAGACAAAACCCGAACCTATTCTTTCTGCCTTAAATTTGTAATTTGCTGATATGAAATTTTTCAGGAAGTACATTTTTCCGGCACTGTATGGCCTACTGGTTTATTTTACCATCAGGCTATTGCATGATACTGACATTGGTCAGCATTTTTGGGAAAGAGATTTTTATGTTAATGGCATTGAAATGGCCTGTTCAATATTGGTTGGCTATTTGGCAATCTATATTTTTGAACGGCTTTTTAAGTACTATGACAGGCACCGGACGGTACAGCTATCCTACGGGGCTGTAGTTAGGGAGTTGGCCATATTGGTGGGAGCAAATTTGATATTAGTGAACGTCGTATTTGTTCCGATGGTCATGGCTCTGCACGTAAGCCAGGGCATAGATGAGCTAATACCCTGGGCAGATGTGGCTGATATTAACATGATCCCCACTTTGTACGCTATTGTTTATTATGGAATTGCACGTAGCAGTACCTGGCTAAAGGCTTATGTAAATAATAAGATGCAACTGGAAAAGTTAACCAACGACCAGCTGGAAACTGAATTGAAGTTTCTAAAAGCTCAATATCATCCGCATTTTTTATTTAATGCCCTGAATACTATTTATTTCCAGATGGATGAAGATGTGCCCGGCGCAAAAAAGAGTACCGAGTTACTATCGAGCCTGTTGCGCTATCAGCTTTATGACCAACACCAGCAAGTGCCCGTTAAGCAGGAGCTGGAGTATCTTGAAAATTATATCCGCCTGCAGCAGATCAGGGCGAGCAGCAAAATGCAGCTCAGTGTTAATTTTGAAGGATGTTTAACGGATCAGCTCATCTTTCCGCTGCTTTTGCTTCCACTGGTTGAAAACGCCTTTAAATATATAGGTGGTGAATATAAAATAGCCATTGAAGGCTGCATTATTGACAATAGATTTGTTTTTAAAGTTTATAATGATGTACCCGCGAATATGAAAGCCCCCGATAATTACAGCGGTATTGGTTTGGAAAACTTAAGCCGCAGGCTGCAATTGCTTTATCCGGATAAACATAAACTAACTGCTGGCCGCGAAGAAGATCATTATACAGCAATACTTGAATTGAATATTTAGAAGATGGCATTAATCAGCTGCATTATTACCGACGATGAACCCTTTGCCCGTAAGGGCCTGGAAGGCTATGTTAAAAAAGCTGGCTTTTTCGACCTGAAAGCGCAATGTGAAGATGCTATGGAATTAGGAGCGTTGTTAGCGCAGCAACCTGTAGACCTGCTGTTCCTGGATATCCAGATGCCGCATTTAACCGGCGTTGAATTTATTCGTTCGCTGCCCAACCCGCCAAAAGTGATTTTCACTACTGCTTTTAAAGAATATGCTACTGATGGTTTCGACCTGGATGTGCTCGACTATCTCCTTAAACCTATACCTTTTGAGCGTTTTATGAAGGCAGCCTTTAAAGCTAAGGATTACTTTGATTTGAGGAACAATACAGATAGTGTAGATTATCTGTTTGTTAAAAGCAATGGTAAGCTCGAGAAGATAATTTTTGACGAAGTGTTGTTCATTAAAGGCATGGAAAACTATGTTGAGGTTTATACCCCGGCGCGTAAGATTATAACCCACAGTACCCTGCGGGCCTTTGCCGAAAAACTGCCTCCACGTAAATTCATGCAAACCCATAAGTCATACATTGTAGCCAATAATAAAATTACATCGATAGAAGGAAATATGCTGCATATAGGCACATTTGAGGTGCCAATCAGCAGGCAGCTTAAAGAGCAGGTGATGCATGCGTTGATTAATCAGGGCAGATAGTAATCAAGTTTTAACAATAGGATCAGAAATTTCTACGCGAATTGTTTTTCATACTTGTCTCAATTAATCGAATTACACGAATTTTTCAATGGCGTAAATTTGAAATTAGTGTAATTAGGTTAATTCGGAAAAATAGTGCGGGAGTTTTTATTTGTTCGATTCTTCTTAGAAACTGTCAAAGCTTGAAGAATATCGTTTAGAGGTAGATAAAACTTCATTGCCGTTGGTTTTAACCAACGGAATAATGAGTAGCAACATGAGGGCTTCAGCCCAAATTCGCTTGCATAATTAGGCTGAAGCCAAGACTTTTTAGCTTTTTATTCCGTTGGTTAAAACCAACGGCAATGAATATTCTGTTTTTTTAAACAGCTGCTCACCATGCATTTTAAAGTAATTTCCCTGTGTATAATTAAAACTATTTTGTAATATGCATTATTCTACTGACGCATTACTTACAAAACCTCATGGGCGGCAAAAAACTGTTCAACGCTTTATCCTTTTTTTAACGGCAGGCTTGTGCTTAGCCGGCAATATTTCATATGCTCAAACCCCTGCCGATAGTATTAAACTGGCCATTGAGCCATCTTATAATAATGTAAGCGGTACCCACCAATTTTTTTAGGCGATAATTACCGCAAGCTTTGGGCGGCACCCGTCACCTTGCCGGTATTTCACCTTACCGCCGAAAAGGGTGGACTTAAAATACTGCAAAGAGGCGGGGGAAGCAAACAAAATCATTACGCCTGCAGGATCCTACCGGCCAGCAATGGGTACTGCGCACCATTCAAAAGTATCCTGAAAAAGGTCTGCCTGTTGATCTGCGGCCAACGGTAGCCAAAGATATCCTGCAAGATCAGGTATCGGCCGCACATCCATTCTCGGCACTCACAGTACCGCCGCTGGCCGAAGCGCTTGGGGTTCCGCATTCTAATCCTAAAATTTTTTATGTACCCGATGATCCTGCTTTTGGTGAGTATCAAAAGGATTTTGCTAATCAGGTGTTTTTATTTGAAGAGCGTGAGCCGCTCGATGCCGAAAAAACGGATAATACCGAAAAGGTACAACGCAAACTGCAGGATGACAATGATAACCGTGTTGACCAAAAGATTGTGCTGCGTGCCCGCTTGCTTGATATGCTTTTGGGCGATTGGGACAGGCACGAAGACCAATGGCGCTGGGAAAAAATAGATGGAAAACATGAAACCGTATATGAACCCGTTCCGCGCGACCGTGACCAGGTGTACTATAAAACTTCGGGCGTATTGCCCTGGATAGTAGCACATCAATGGCTTAAATCAAAATTTCAGGGTTATAGTGACGAGATCAGGGATATCAATGGATGGAATTTCAATGCCCGCTATTTCGACCGCTATTTCCTGAACCAGTTGAGCGAAGACGACTGGAAAGAACAGATAGCCTATGTACAAAACAAACTGACCGATGACCTGATCAAAAAAGCGGTGCATTTAATGCCCGATACCATCTACAAACTTTCGGGGCCTGAGATCATCAGCAAAATGATAGCGAGGCGCAACATCCTGCAAAAACAGGCACTCGAATATTATAAATTCATCTCCACATATGTAGATGTACCAGCGAGTGATAAAACGGACAAATTTACTGTGGCTCATGAAACTAATGGTGACATCACGCTTACTATAAATAAGATAAAGAAAGACGGCAGCGTTGATAAGGTTACCTACCAGCGTACTTTTAAACCCGATGTTACCAAAGAGATCAGGATGTATGGTTTTGATGGCGATGATTTATTTAAGGTGACGGGCTCAACGCCATCACCCATAACTGTGCGGATGATAGGGGGCAGGGCATGGATACGTTTGCTGTAGACAGCAGTTTAAATAATAAAGGCAAAACCTATATTTATGATCGTTCGGATCAAAAAAATGTACTTCCTCCTTCATCGCTGGCTAAAAACCGTACATCAACAGACACGGCGGTAAATAGCTATGATAAAACTGCCTTTAAGTTCGACAGGTTTGAGCCTATTATCCTGGCTAATTACAGTAATGATATTGGCATTTTGTTGATTGGAGGTTTCTCATACGAGCGGCACGGGTTTCGCAAGGAACCCTATGCTTTCCGCGAAGAATTTTTGACCAATTATTCACTGGGGCGTAAATCATTTTTGTTTACCTATACCGCCGACTGGAAAAAAGCCGTCGGTGAAAACGACCTGAAGATTAACCTGCTTTCGCGCGGGCCAAGCAACCTCAGCAATTTTTTCGGAATAGGAAATAACACTGTTTTTGAGAATAAGGACGACAGGAAGATCTCCTATTATCGTAATCGCTACGACTATGTTACCGGCGACGTTTCCCTGCACCGCAGTTTTGGAAACCTACACGTGAGCGCCGGCGTTGCAGGGCAGTTTTACAACAGCAAAGCCTCCAACAACACCGAAAGATTTTTGAATGGCTATAATGCCGCGTTTCCGGATGAGAAGGTATTTGGCACTAAGGTCTACGGCGGCTTAACAGCTAATGCAACGGTTGATACGCGGAATAAACTGATCATCCCAACACAAGGCATTTTATGGACAACCACTGTAAGCGGCTTTAGCGGCGGCGGCTCGGGAAGTCACAATACTTACGGCCAGGTGTTATCGGAGTTTAGTTTCTATTTAAATCCCGACAAGGACTCGGTATTGGTAATTGCTAACCGCACCGGGTTAGGTACTACGGTAGGTAATGCAGCATATTTTCAGCAGATGAAATTAGGCGGGGCGCAAAACTTCCGCGGCTTTCATACCAACAGGTTTACCGGTCGTACTATAGCCTATAACAACCTGGAGATGCGGTTAAAAGTATTGGATTTTACTTCATACCTGTTGCCGGGCTCATTGGGTTTAATCGGTTTTAATGATATAGGCAGGGTATGGGTCCCCGGCGAATCATCGGACAGGTGGCACGATGGGTATGGCGGCGGTTTGTATATTATTCCAGCGCAATTGGTGCTGATTGAAGCCGTAATGGGCTTTTCAAAAGAAGGCTCGTTGCCTTATATATCTATTGGGTTTAGATTTTAAAATAGCTGCCGCGGGTTTAGCGCAGCGTAACCGGTGGTTGAGTATGTTAAAAGCCTTCAGCTTTAGCTAAATTAACCGCATTTTTTGGTGGCGGCGTTCTGTCAGCACCTTTCGGTCAATTTTAAGTTTTAGGAAAAAAATCAGAAAAACAACCAAAAAATCACCCAAAAGCGGGGGTAAAGAAAGTGCTTTTTGAAACGCATGTTTTTATTCTCAAAAGTTTTATTCTTTGATTATCAGCTATTAGTGGTGTTTCGGGTGGAATATTAAATTATTGATTATCAGTGTGTTTAATTTTCAATGTGTTTCATGTTTTTACACTCAAAAAATGGAACAGTTAAAAAACGGAGTCTGCATGATTTCATTTTTTTATGGAGAACGGCGATTTTGGGACAGGCACTTTTTTACAATTATATCATAAAAATAATTACACTATCAGTCCCATAGATTACCTGCTTTTATATATTTGCATATGAATCACCTCATAGCACCATCTATCTTAGCGGCCGATTTTGCCAACCTGCAACGCGATATTGAAATGATCAATAACAGCGAAGCCGACTGGATCCACGTTGATATTATGGATGGCATGTTTGTTCCAAATATCTCTTTTGGCTTCCCGGTTGTAAGCGCAGTAAAAAAACACGCTTCCAAACCGCTCGATGTTCACCTGATGATAGTTGACCCCGATCGTTATCTTAAGGCATTTAAAGATGCCGGTGCCGATAGTATTACTGTTCACCAGGAAACCTGTCCGCATTTGCACCGCACCATTCAGGCTATTAAGCAATTAGGTTGCAAAGCCGCCGTGGCTATTAATCCGGCCACACCTGTATCTACTTTGGAAGATATCCTTGCGGATTTGGACATGGTTTTGATCATGTCGGTTAACCCCGGCTTCGGCGGACAGCATTTTATTGAAAATACCTATAAAAAGATCAAAGAACTCAGGACACTAAGTGCCAAAAAAATCCCGGTCTGTTAATTGAGATTGACGGTGGGGTGGATGCCAACAATATCACCAAACTGATAGAAGCAGGAGCAAATGTGTTTGTTGCAGGCACTTCAGTGTTCTCGTCGGCCAACCAGGTGGCCGCAATTTCAAAACTCAAACATCCCTAAAAGTTATTATAATGATAATAATTAAACCAGCCCTGTAGGGTTGGTTTAATTATTTGCAATCAAAGGCCCGTTTGTTGATTAATTGTATATTTTTTCAAAAAATGTAAATAATGTCTATATATTTTGTCAAATTAATTAACTTCGGCCCAACAAAATACAAACTTCCTAATAGTGTATTTAGAACCTACAATTCGTTAATATTATGAAACATAATTTTGGTGCCGGACCTGGCATTCTACCACACGAAGTTTTAAAGCAAGCTTCAGAAGCAGTTATTGATTTTAATGGTACTGGACTCTCTTTGCTTGAAATTTCGCACCGATCAAAAGAGTTTGAGGCCGTTTTAGACGAAGCTGTTACCCTGGTAAAAGAATTGTTCAACGTTCCTGAAGGTTATTCGGTATTGTTTCTGCAAGGCGGTGCCAGCACCCAATTTGCTTTAGCTCCTTACAACCTGTTACCAGAAGGCGGCAAAGCTGCTTATGTGGAAACCGGTGTTTGGGCTAACAAAGCTTTAAAAGAAGCCAAGTATTTTGGCGAAGTACAAATTGTAGCTTCATCAAAAGAGGCCAACTTTACTTACATCCCTAAGGATTTTGAAATCCCGGCTGATGCTGCTTATATTCACATTACTTCTAACAATACCATTTACGGTACGCAGTTACAGGAGTTCTTTAAATCGCCAATTCCGGTGGTTTGCGATATGTCGTCAGATATTTTCAGCCGCGTGGTTAACGTTGCCGATTTTGGTTTGATTTATGCCGGTGCTCAGAAAAACATGGGTCCTGCAGGTGTTACTTTGGTTATTGTTAAGGACGACCTGCTGGGTAAAACCGGTCGCAAAATCCCCGCAATGTTCAACTACCAAACTCAAATTGAAGGTGGTTCAATGTATAATACCCCACCGGTATTTGCTATCTACGTATCAATGCTTACCCTTAAGTGGCTAAAAGCAAAAGGCGGTGTACCGGCAATTGAGCAGGAAAACATTACCAAAGCACGTGTACTTTACGAAGAAATTGACCGCAACCCATTGTTCAAAGCAGTGGCCGCCGTTGAAGACCGTTCAAAAATGAATGTATGCTTCGTAATGGAAAACCCTGAGTTGGAAAAACCATTCCTGAAACTTGCCGAAGAACGCGGTATAGTAGGTATCAAAGGCCACAGGAGCGTAGGTGGTTTCCGCGCCTCAATTTACAACGCATTGCCAATAAGCAGCATCTATGTGCTGATTGACGTAATGCAGGAATTTGCTGAAAAGAATAAGTAGCCCCCTAACCCCCTAAAGGGGGAACAACAATTTTAAATAATTACCCCCGGCCCTTAAAGATATGGAATAATCACTCCCCCTTTAGGGGGCCGGGGGCAAAACTTTAGACATGATCAAAATATTAGCTAATGACGGTATCGACCCGATAGGTAAGAAAATGCTGGAAGATGCCGGCTTTTTCGTTGATACCAACAATATCCCACAGGACGAGCTTCCTGAAAAATTGAAAAACTATGATGCTATTACCGTACGTAGCGCTACTAAAGTACGTAAGGCATTGATCGACGCTACCCCTAATCTTAAACTGATTGGTCGTGGTGGTGTAGGTGTTGATAATATTGATGTTGATTATGCCAAAGAAAAAGGCATTGGTGTTTACAACACGCCAGCATCTTCTTCATTATCAGTTGCTGAGTTGGTGTTCGCCAGCTTATTTGGCGCTGTACGCTTTTTACCTGATAGCAACCGTAAAATGCCTGTTGATGGCGGTACCAAATTTAACGACCTGAAAAAAGCTTATGCTAAAGGCGTTGAGCTTCGCGGTAAAACTTTAGGTATCGTAGGTTTTGGTCGTATCGGCAGGGAAGTAGCTAAAATAGCTATCGGTGTTGGTATGGATGTTTTAGCTTATGATCTTTTTGATTTTAACCCCGAGCTGGATCTTGTTTTAGGCGGTGGTATCACTGTTAAAGCATCTGTTAAAAAAGCTACTCTTGATGAAATCATCACTACTGCAGATTTCATTACCCTACATACTCCATTTATCGACAAAGCCCTTTTTGGTGCTGAGGAATTGGCTAAAACTAAAAAAGGTGTTGGCCTGGTAAACATCTCACGCGGTGGTTTAATTGATGAACTTGCTTTGGTTGACGCTCTAAACAGCGGCCAGGTTTCATTTGCAGCACTTGACGTGTTCGACAATGAGCCAGCCCCTCGCGCTGAAATCTTAACCCATCCAAAAATTTCCTTAACCCCACACATTGGTGCTGCTACCAATGAGGCTCAGGAAAGGATCGGTGTAGAGCTTGCAAGCTTAATTATCGAGCATTTCAAAAAAGCATAACACGAATTTGCTCTAATTAGAGCGAATTACACGAATACAAACTATAAAACAAACAGCACGAATTTCATCAATTCGTGCCGTTTGTTTTATATCTTATGTCATTAGGAGCGTAGCGTGGCAATCGCATGCTTTACAGGGCAGCTATGCTTCCGTGCGATTGCTTCGTTTCTCGCAATGACATCGAATATTATGTATTTAAATTATATAACTAACACCTTTCTCCGGCAAAGTAACTCCGTAGCCTTCTTTTTCAAGGTCATTGGCTAATAGCTGCATACTTTCACCTTCACCATGTACCAGGAATATGTGTTTGAGCTTTGCTTTATCAATGGCTTTTACGGTATTCATCAGGTCGTCATGGTCACCGTGGGCGCTTAGTACGTCGGTTTGTTTGATGGTGGCATAAACGGCCAGTTCACGGTCTTTAATGTGGACGATAGAATCTCCCCGTAACAAACGATGGCCTAATGTTCCTTTGGCGCAGTAGCCAATGAACAGGATGGTGGCGTAGTAATTTTGGATGTTATAAAAAAGATGGTCCTGGATGCGGCCGCCTTCAAGCATTCCTGCAGATGAGATAATGATGCAGGGTTCCCAATAATTGGAGATCTGCCGGCTATCCTTTAGTGTTTCTACGTAAGTGAGGTTATCAAACTCAAATTCGTCGCCACGTTTTTGGTAAAACTCCTGTGCTTCCTGGTTAACCTGATTATGGTATTTTCTGAATACCTCGGTAGCCTGTGTAGCCATCGGACTATCAACAAAAACTTTAACCGGCGGCAGTAAACCAGTGCTAAAGATCTTGTTCAACGTATAAACCAAAGATTGTGTACGCCCGATGCTGAATGCCGGGATAATTAAACGGCCCTGCTCTTTAATACAGGCTTTTTCAATAACTTCTATCAGGGTTTGCTCAACGGATTTGTCCTTACTGTGGTAGCGGCCGCCATAAGTTGCTTCCGAAACCAGGAAATCAACAGGAGGGAGGGGCTGCGGATCATTCAAAACAGGGTAATTCTTCCTGCCAATATCGCCGGTAAAAGCGATGGATTTTTCTTCGCCTTTATCATTTACTTTAAATACAGCTGCTGCTGCGCCCAACAGGTGGCCTACCGGTACAAAAGTTAGCTCAATATCGCCGGTAATCCTAAACGGTTTGTTAAATCCTATGGTAACAAAGCGCTCAACCGTGTCCATCACATGCTTTTGCATGTATAGTGGTTGGGCATGCGTATTGAATTTGCCTCTGCCACGTTTGTGGTGACCGCCCTTACTTGCCGCTTTGCGCATGAATATGTTTACAGAATCGAGCAGCAATAATTCAGTCAGGTCTGCCGTGGGAGGGGTGCATAAGATCTGCCCCTCAAAACCTAAGCGGATCAGGGTAGGCAGGTTGCCCGAATGGTCGATATGAGCGTGGGTAAGTACTACCACGTCAATGTCTTCGGGCCGAAAAGGAAAGTTTTCGTTAGATATGATACTGCGGTCCTTTTCATAATCAAGTCCGCAATCCACTAAAATTTTATATTGTCCAACCTCGAGCAAATGCATGCTCCCGGTTACCTGCCGGGCCGCCCCGTGTATAGTTAGTTTCATTTTTATAAGTGATACCTGTGCTAAAGCGGGTATCGATAATTATATTACGTTGTAAGTAATCTTCAGTTTGTGAATATAACGGTTTACACCCGCTTTATTGCGAGTGTAAACGTATTAATGCTTTATAAGTTTAGTTATAAACCAATAAGTTTTAAGGAGTGTTGCTAAGCCTGATTGCTTTCAAACTGGAGCTGGCTTAAGTATTTATAAAGACCTTGTTCATTGCCAATGAGTTCGACGTGGCTACCGCTTTCAACTATATGGCCTTTTTCAAGTACGATGATCTTATCTGCTTCGCGAATGGTTGACAGACGGTGGGCTATGATGATAGATGTACGGTCTTTCATTAACTCTTCCAGCGCCTCCTGTACCAGGCGTTCTGACTCTGAATCTAATGAAGATGTAGCCTCATCAAGTATCAGTATAGATGGGTTTTTAAGGAGCGCCCTTGCAATGGCAATCCGCTGTCTTTGTCCGCCTGATAATTTAACACCACGCTCGCCAACAATAGTTTCATAACCTTCGGGGAAGGACGAGATAAATTGATGCGCGTTGGCACGTTTGGCGGCTTGTATGATATCCTCTTTTGATGCATTGAGCCTGCCGTAGGCAATGTTTTCCATTATGGTGCCTCCAAACAATAATACATCCTGCGGAACAATAGCTACCTGGTTACGGATATCAGTAAGGGTGTAATTGTCGGCTGGCTTGCCATCAAATAAGATATTTCCGTTTTGTGGGTGATAAAATTGTAAGATCAATGATGCCATGGTAGATTTACCGGAACCACTTGGCCCAACAATAGCTACACGCTGCCCGGCATCTGCACTAAAAGAGATGCCTTTTAAAACGGTAATTTCCTGGCGGGATGGGTAGGCGAATACCACATTGTCAAAAGCAAGGTCGCCTTTAATGGGTTGTTTAATGCCATTTTCGCTTTCAATAATCGAAATATCTTCGCCCTGTTCGTGAAGGATTTCCAGTACACGTTCGCTGGCGCCAACCGCTTTTTGCAAATTGGCGTACAGATCTGGAAAGCTACCCATAGCGGCGCCTACAAATATCGAGTACATTATAAAAGTAGTAAGGTCGCCTACATATATTTCATGATTAGCTACCAGCACCGAGCCATACCAAATTACGCCTACAAATGTGCCAAACAAGCAAAATACGATGAATGAGGCAAAGGTACCCCTGAATTTTGCACCGCGAACGGCGATGTTCACCACTTTGCGTAAAATCTTGTCGTACCGATTAGCTTCGTAGGCCTCGTTAACAAATGCCTTTACATTGGCAATGCCTTGCAGTGTTTCCTCAACTATGGTGTTTGATTCGGCTAATTTGTCCTGCGCCTCACGTGATAGCTTACGGATAAATCGCCCAAAGAATACAGCGAATGCAACCAGGAATGGCAATATAGCTAATAGCGCAAGTGTAAGTTTGATAGACACGATGGCCAGTAAGGTAGTGCTGCCTATCATGATCACCAACTGGCGGATCATTTCGGCAAAAGTGGTGGTCAACGTATCCTGGATTTGGGAAAGATCGGCAGAAATACGGCTGTTCAATTCACCAACCCTACGATTGGCAAAAAAGTTCATGGGCAAGGTAATAAGCTTAAAATAGGTATCACGCCTGATATCGGCTAAAGATTTTTCGGCCACCTGTACAAACCAAACCACCCTGAAAAACGACACAAAAGCCTGTGCAAATAATATAATAAAACCCATGATGGCAATGGCATTTAAGCCATGCGGCAGGTACTTGTATTTATAAATGCCTTGTGCTGCATCAATCAATGCGCCCAGAATGGCGGGGAATGCCAAGCCTACCAGGCTTGACAGAAACAGGAAAACTAATCCGGCTATGAATTTAACCCGGTAAGGTTTTAAGTAAGTGAGCAGTTTAGCTACGTTGCGCAGGCTGCTCCTGTTTATTTTTGCTTTAGGTAATTCTGCTTCGGCCTTGCTGCCACTGTTCAGTCGTCCTCTTGCCATGTATGCGTTTGAATGTTATAAGCCGCGAATTTACGCTTTAACACGGTTCTTTTTAACAAGCAGAAATAAAATTGACGCAATCATGAAAAGTATCACTAACACAAATATGTTTTGCCGGGTTTTGAAGTGCTCTTCTGAATTGTTTAACTGTTGTTTAAGATGCGCATTTTGTTGCTTTAACCTGTTAATTACCTGTATATAACCGGCAGCTGTAGTTTCTGCCTCCTTGCTGTGACTTTGGATCTGCCTTTGCTGAAAATCACGGTATTCAAGCAGGATCTTGAGCTCTTTAAAAATAGCATCGTCTGTTTTGGCGATATCCATCAGGATGCCGGCCGAACGTCGGACATCACCTTTGGTTTGAAAGCCGAAAATGCCGGTATGCTGGCCCAGGCTTTGGTCATATTGCCCGAATTTTTGTTTACGGGCCGCCAGCATATTATTTATTTTTTTACGCTGAAGCTGGTAAGCTACAGAATCGGAGTTAACGGGGATTTGGGCCGATGCCCAACCGATTGTTATCAAGCAAAATAAAAAAATCAGTACAGTTTTTTTCATTTATATAAATACCTTATTGAAATTCAATGATCACCTTATCATTCAGGTTCAGGCCCAGAAGGCCACTTGCATTGCCTTTATTTATGGCAATTTCCAAATGGTCACTGATACCAAACAAACAAAGTTTTTCGCCAACGGGTACTTCATTATAATGCCAGCTTAAATGGTTTATGGTTTCATTGCGCTTAAAATTGAGCACAAAACGCCTGCCTTGCTGCACGCTGTTAAAAAACTCCTTGGTTATATTGGTTATCACATTCTGAAATGAATCGATATAAATTACAACACCTTTGATCATGTTTTTTTCAATAACAGGCTGCAAATTCATTTTGTTTTCAATATCGCTCACCGGCAGGCCTATTTCATCCAGCTTGCCGCCTTTGGCTAAATGGCAGGCCGTTTTAACAAAGATATCGGCCAGGGGGAAGTGGAGGAATTTAAGGTCCTGCATAATGTTGATCTCAACTATCTCTTCAGGCTCCTGGTCAAACATCAGCGAAAAAATACCGTTATCAGCCCCCACAAAGTAGTGCTTTTTGTAGCGGATAGCGAGGTATTTGGTATGGTCATTATAAACGGTATCAATACCGATAAGGTGTACGGTATCTTCAGGGAAATAATGAAAACTGTTTTTAAGTATAAAAGCGGCCTGCTGTACATTAAAGGCTGCAACACTGTTGGTAATATCAACAATATTTACTGTAGGCAACAATTTGTAGATACTGCCTTTTAACGCAGCCTGGTAAATATCTTTATCGCCTAAATCAGTAGTTAATGTTATAATTGCCATTAATTTTATAAATATTTATTGCTAATCTTGTAGTAGCATTTGAAGCTACAAATATTCAATTTTTAATTCATAAAAATCCGTAACTAAAAAAATCAAATTAGTATTGAACGAACTTAAGCTATCAATTGAAAACGTAAACCCTGCAGTACTGTGGGGGCCTAATAATGATCATTTTGAGATCATTAAGAAACAATACCCCAAGCTTAAAATAGTTGCCCGCGGCAGTGAAGTGAAGGTTTTGGGCGATGATAACGAACTGAATATTTTCCAGGAAAAATTTTCCCATCTGATAAATCATGTTGAGAAATTTGAAAATCTCAACATAACTGATCTCGAGCGGATCCTTGGTTCGAAGGTTAATAATGCAACCACATCCGAACCCGCTGCTGCAGATAAATTTGCGAGTGGTGAAGTGATTGTGTTTGGGCCTAACGGCGTAATGGTTAAGGCGCGTACCACCAATCAGCGCCGCATGGTTGATAGTATTAACAAAAGCGATATCCTTTTTGCAATCGGGCCTGCGGGTACCGGTAAAACGTATACCGCGGTGGCATTGGCCGTAAGGGCACTTAAAAACAAAGAGATTAAACGCATTATACTAACCCGCCCGGCGGTTGAAGCAGGGGAGAACCTTGGTTTTTTACCCGGCGACCTTAAAGAAAAGATCGACCCATACCTGAGGCCGTTATATGATGCGCTTGATGATATGATCCCGGCCGAAAAACTGAAGGTTTACCTGGAGAACCGCACCATTGAGATTGCACCGCTTGCCTTTATGCGTGGCCGTACCCTTGATAACTGTTTTGTTATTTTGGATGAAGCCCAGAACGCTACGGATATGCAGCTCAAAATGTTCCTGACCCGTATGGGGCCATCAGCTAAATTTATTGTAACCGGCGACGTAACACAGATTGATTTGCCAAAAAAACAACAATCCGGCCTGCACACTGCTTTAAGGATCCTGACCGATATCAAAGGTATCGAGATAGTATACTTAAGCGGCGAAGACGTAGTAAGGCACAAATTAGTACGTAAGATATTAGAAGCTTACGGGGATATACAGTAATTAGTTGATTAGAGGTTGGTGGTTAGAGATTAGTTGCAAAGCTCATGTCTAACTAACAACCTTTAGTCTTCAATATAAAGTGATTTGAGGCTATTGAAAGGGAAGCAAACTTGCAAATCCTAATCTCTAACCTCCAATCTCTAATCACTAAAAACAATGAACTCAATAAAAGAAACACATTTCAGCTTTCCGGGGCAAACGGCTTTTTACAAGGGGAAAGTACGCGATGTTTATACGATAGATAATAAATACCTGGCCATGGTTGTTACCGACCGGATTTCGGCTTTTGATGTTGTATTACCTGAAGCTATTCCGTTTAAAGGACAGGTGCTTAACCAGATAGCAGCCCGTTTTTTAAAGGCTACAACCGATATTGTTCCGAACTGGGTTATTTCTGTTCCGGACCCAAGTGTTACCATTGGTCGTATTTGCGAGCCGTTTAAGGTAGAGATGGTGATCCGCGGCTACCTGGCCGGCCATGCTGCCCGCGAATACAGCGCAGGCAGGCATCATGTATGTGGAGTGGCTTTGCCTGAAGGCTTAAAGGAGAATGACATATTGCCTGAGCCTATCATTACGCCGACAACCAAGGCGTCGGTAGGACATGACGAAGATATTTCACGCGAGGAGATCCTGTCAAGAGGCATTGTATCGGAAGAAGATTATGTAAAGCTTGAGGCCTATACCCAGGCGCTATTTAAACGTGGTACCGAGATTGCAGCCAAACAAGGCTTAATATTGGTAGATACCAAATATGAGTTTGGTAAAGTTGATGGTCAGATTTACCTGATCGACGAGATCCACACGCCTGATTCTTCGAGATATTTTTATAAAGAAGGGTACGAGGAACGTCAGCAAAAAGGTGAGCCGCAGAAACAGCTTTCTAAAGAGTTTGTGCGCAAATGGCTTATCGAAAATGGCTTCCAGGGTAAAGAGGGGCAAGTAGTGCCGGTTATGACCGAAGAGATTGTTAATTCGATATCTGAGCGTTATATAGAGCTTTACGAAAAGATTATCGGCGAGGCATTTGTTAAGCCTGCCGAAGGGAATGTATTAGCCCGCGTTGAAACGGCAATTAATAACGCGTTGAGCGTTATGTAATTTTAAAATATCCATAAAATATTTATCTTAGCTTATTAAATTTAATAAGAATGAAATTTACTGTAGATAAACATGAGAAATATATATTATTGAAACTTAATGAATCAAAATTAAATTCAATAGTAACGCCTCAGTTAAAATCAGAACTGATTTTGATCAATACAGAGGGGCAGCGCAACATCATTCTCGACTTGTCGCAGGTGAAATATGCCGATTCATCAGGCTTAAGCAGTTTGCTGGTTGGTCATCGCTTGTGTAAAAATGCTACGGGTTCATTTATTTTGGCGGGTTTAAATGACGCGGTTGCGCGTTTAATAACCATATCACAATTGGATAATGTATTAACCATTGTCCCAACCGCCGAAGAGGGTGTCGATCTTATTTTTATGGAAGAGATTGAAAAAGAATTAAAAAAGGAAGCAAGATAAACCATTTGATTGTTTACCTATTATGAAATTTGAGGTAACAATACTTGGCAGCAGCTCCGCAACCCCCATCTTTAACAGAAATCCTACTTCACAGGTGCTCAATATCAATGAGCGCCTGTATTTAATAGACTGCGGCGAAGGCACTCAGCAACAAATGCTCCGTTTTGATATCAAAGCCAGTCGCATTGATCATATTTTTATAAGTCATCTTCACGGCGATCATTATTTAGGCCTGGTTGGTTTATTATCATCCATGCATCTTAACGGTCGTAAAAAGGCGCTTAAACTGGTATGCCCTGTGCAGTTGAAAGAAATAATTGATCTGCAATTAAGATATTCAGATACCGAACTGCAATTCCCTGTTGAATATATATTTACCAATGCCCAACAAAGTGAAGTGGTGATCAATAATAGTGATGTTGTAGTTGAAACGATACCGCTTGATCACCGCATTGCCTGTACCGGCTTTTTGTTTAAGGAAAAGAAAAGACTTCGTAAATTTATTAAGGAGAAAATAGAAAGTCTCGACATCCCGGTTGCCTATTATTCGGTATTGAAAAAGGGGGGATTATACTGATGAAAAAGGCAAAGTTTACAAAAATGAGGAGCTAACTATCGATTCGGCCGAGCCTAAAACCTATGCCTACTGCTCCGATACGATGTATAATGAAAACTATTTTGGCCAAATCGCCAACGCCACGTTGCTTTATCACGAGGCTACTTTTTTAAACGATATGCTTGACCGGGCAGCTATAACCCATCACACCACAGCGTTACAAGCCGGAGAGATAGCCCTGAAAACCAACGCCAAAAAACTGCTCATAGGCCATTTTTCGGCCCGTTATAAAACCCTGAATGAGTTACTGGATGAGGCTAAAATAAATTTCCCCTCAACTGAACTTGCAATTGAGGGGAAAACCTTTTTTATAGAATAAAGCTAAAAGCTTAAGGCAGAAAGCCAAAAGCAGGCTTTTAGCTTTCCTTAATCCTTCTTACCACCAAAAACAGAGAAGCTCACATAACGTTTTGGATGTGCCTTCAGATCAATAAACAGGTTATTGAGATTGTTTGATGCATCTGTAAGGTTTTTGTACATTTTATCGTCATTAAGCAAAAGGCCCAAAGAACCCTGACCGGAGTTGATTTTGGCAATAGTTGCCTGCAAATCGGCCATAGCTTTATTTGCATTATCAAGTGTTTGTTTCAGGTTAGCAGCAGCAACGTCGTTACTTACTTTTTCAAAGTTAGCTGTCATTCCGTTTAGGTGTGCTGTGCTTGTCTTTAAGCTGCCTGATACTTCCTCGGCATTGGTAAGTATGGCGTCGATATGTCCGGTTTGTGAACCTACCAGGTGGTCTATTTTTTTGGTAGTGCCTTCAAGCGTTTGCAATGAGTTCGCAATGCTCATGAAACTGCGGTCAATGTTTTTCTGAAAGTTAGGATTCAGGATCTTGTTAACAGCGCTCAGTGACGAATCGAGTTTAGACATCAGCATCTCTGCCTTTTTTTGTATGGGCTGCAGGCTTTCCGCAAGGCTGCCCTGGATATCGGCTTTAAGTGTATCCTGGTCTTCGGCGGGCACATTGCTGTTACCTAACTCAAAAACAATGGCTTTACTGCCCAGCAGATCGGTACTTTCGAGCTTGGCGAGGGTGTTTTTAGGCACAACCACATCTGGCTCAATTTTAAATTCAACCACGGTACGCCCGTCTGGCTGAAGCTTCATTTTAGAGATGCGGCCTATCTGGTAACCGTTTACCAATACTGGTTTTGAAACGGTTAAACCTTCAACGCTGTTATAAATAGCATAGTATTTATTTGATCCTGAAAAAACATCATTACCGCGTAAATAACTGTAACCTAATATGAGTATGGTAATTGCTATTGCCGTAAGTGCACCAATTTTGGTTTCGTTAGAGATTTTCATTAAGTAGAGTTTATGCGTTAATTGTGTTTAAGGCTATAAACCTGCAACCAGGCTTATATGTTTTATGATGTACGTTTTATTTGCCAGGAAGTAACAGTCTGGCTTTTATAATTATTGAGAAATCTGTTCCATTTCTTTTTTATAGGTTGTTAATGCACGGATAATTGAAGCTACAATCTCATTTTGTCCTTCTTCCGAGTTAAGGTACTTTTCATCGTCGGGGTTATTGATATAGCCGGTTTCAACCAATACTGATGGCATTGCGCTGTGGCAAAGTACGTAAATGCCCTGCTCCCTGATCCCTTCGCTACGCCTTCCATCGGTATCAACAAACTCGCCGTTAATTAAAGTAGCCAGCTTGATACTCTGCTGCCTGAACTTTCTTTTGTACTCGTTTGTTAAAATAATGGTCATGGGGTCGTTCGGGTCCAGTGCGCCGCCGTCGAGTTCGGTCTCTTCGCCAACCTGGTTTTTTTGAATGGCGTTTTCCTCTTCGCGGGTACGGTGTAAACCATAAACCAAAATCAGTACGCCTTTGCCCGACCTGTCCGGTACCCGAACGGTACGGTACACCGCTTTATGACGTTTGGTACCAACCTTTTCGCGAATTGTTCTGTCGGATAGCGAATTGCAATGCAGGGAAATGAAGAGCTGCCCTTTGTTTTCATTGGCTATTTCAGCCCTCCGTTCAAACGAAACATCATCTTCGGTAGTACGGGTCATTACAGCTTTCACGCCGCTTAATTCTTTTTCTATAGCGGCTTGCAATTTAAAGCCAATAGCCAGCGTTACATTCCTTTCTGACGAATAAGAGCCCGATGCACCGTGTGAATAATGACCTGTAGAGGCTGATGGTTTGCCGCCATGCCCGGGGTCGATAATAATGGTTTTGATCTTAAAACCGGTACTGTTGACAACAGTGTCGGTTTGACGGGGAAGACTATTGGTTAAAACAGAACTGTATGATTTAAAAGGAAAAAATGAAAGGAGAACCAGCAACACCCACAAACTATAAATCAATCTTTTCAATGCCTTATTTTTCATTATTTTTGAACGCTGTTAACTATATCTGCAAAAATACTATTCATAATCAATTTTGAAATTCATAACCTTTTTTTCTGCTTGCAATTATATTAATAGTAAACGGACTTGCTGCTAATGCCGGCACTGTTTTAAATAACAGCCATGGCAGGAGGCCTTTAACTGATACTATTATCAAACTTGATTCGCTTCGTGATAAGAAACTTCTTAAAGGTAAACAATCCGGCTCAATAACGCCGCTACGAAACGGTAAGCCTGTAAATTCTTTACCTGCAAATGATACCACTAAAAAGAATAAAGGTGGCCTGCAATCAGAAGTAAAGGCAACTGCCGAGGACTCGACCCACTCAGACCGGGAGCACCAGGTTACCTATTTTTACGGCAAGGCCCGTGTAACCTATGAAGATTTCGAGCTTGATGCAGATTATATCAGGGTTGATGATAAAAACCACCTCATATTTGCTCGGGGAAGCATTGATCCTCGTACGCACCAATATATCCGCAGGCCTATCATGAAGCAAAAAACGGATAAGCCCGTAGCATCCGATTCGCTGATTTTTAATTATCAAACAAAAAAAGTAAAGATCTATAATCCTGCATCCGAACAGGAAGGCAACTTTATTTCGGGCGGGCAGGCAAAAAAACTCAATGATGATGAGGTTGCATACCGTAACGTTATTTTTAGTACCTGCGATTTGCCTTATCCCGATACCCACTTTGGTATAGTGATTACCCGTGGCATCGGCGAAAAGAAACGTATTATATCCGGGCCCGCTTACCTGGAGATTGAAGGGGTCCCTTTACCGCTTGCCATTCCGTTCGGTTTTTCCCTAAGCCGGATACCAGGACATCAGGTGTTATTTTGCCAACTTTTGGTGAGGACAACACCTTGGGGTTCTATTTAAAAGGGCTTGGATACTATATTGGTATAAGTGATTATGTTGATTTGACTACCACCGGGTCTATCTACTCAAAGGGCTCGTATGAACTAAGCAGCACGGCACGATATCTTAAACGTTATAAATATACGGGCAACGTTACGCTAAGCTTTGGCTCGCATAACTATGGCCTTGAGGGCGACCCGGCCACTAAAGACGCTCATATTTACTGGTCGCATGTGCAGGATGCCAATGCTAACCCAGGTTCAACTTTCAGTGCTTCGGTTGATGCAGGTACTTCCGGTTTCTTCCGGAATACGCCATCGGCAAGTAACTATAATGTTAACTCCATTGCCCAAAGTAGTTTACGCTCAAGTATCGCTTATGGTAAAACCTGGGCAGGTACACCGTTTAACTTAAGTGTAGGCATTTCGCATAGCCAGGATATAGCCCGTAAAACGGTGAATATCGAATTGCCGACTATTGCCTTCGGTATGTCGTCAATAAACCCATTCGACTCTAAAAACAGGGTTGGCGAACAAAAATGGTATCAAAAAATTACCGTGAGCTATAATTTGGTAGGTACCAACAAGCTTAACGATATCCCCGAGTCCCAGTTATTTAAAGGCGAAACTTTATCAAAACGGTTACAAAATGGTTTTCAGCATACCATCCCGGTTAGTTTGGGCTTAAACGTATTAAAGTACTTTCAGTTTAATAACAGTGTTAACTATACCGAACGCTGGTATTTTCAAAGCATTAATGAAAGATTTGAAAGGGGAAGCATTGCCGGTTCAAATCAATTAATTATTGATACTATACCTGGTTTTAAGCGTGCCGGCGAGTATAGTATCAGTACAGGTATATCAACTAAATTGTACGGTACCATAAACTTTAAACATGGTAACCTGAAAGCAATCAGGCACGTGGCTACACCGTCAATAAGTTTTAGCTATCGTCCCGACTTCAGCGACCCAAGCTTTGGCTATTACAAAACAGCTGTTAGTACAGCCACGGTACCTTATCCGTATACCTATCAAAAATATTCTATTTTCCAGAACGGAGTTTACGGCGGCCCCTCAGCGGGTAAGCAGGCGGGTTTAAATTTCTCGGTAGATAACACGATAGAAGCTAAGGTAAAAGCGAAAAGCACGGATACATCCGGCACCGACCGAAAAATCATGATTTTACAAGGTTTGTCGTTCTCCACCTTTTATAATTTCGCAGCCGACTCAATGAAACTTTCGGATATCTCATTTTCGGGGCATACCGCTATTTTTAATCAAAAATTAAGTATCAGTTTTTCGGGAGTGTTTAGCCCATATGTAACCAAGGTAAGCGATTCAATCTCCAATAATCAGATTGTAAGAACAAGCCGTTATATAAACAGGTATGCCTGGCAGGACGGCAAATTTCCAACTTTATCAGGTTTAAACATTTCTATGGGTGGGAGCTTGAATTCAACTAAAGCAACTCCGGGAAATGCCGCCCTGAATACTATTGCAACCATGAATCCTACCCAGGCTCAGAGATTGGCCCTGGTAAACAGCGATCCGAACGCATATGTTGACTTTAACGTACCGTGGAATATCTCGCTCAACTACAGTTTTAGCTATCAAAACTACTTAAACAACAAAACAACCAGTAATACGCTCCAGATTTCGGGCGATGTGAACCTTACGCAAAAGTGGAAGATCCAATATTCTACTACGTATGATATAAAGGCGGCTAAATTTGCAAGCGCTACCTCGTTTTCAATATACCGCGATCTGCATTGCTGGGATCTGGCCTTTCAATGGATCCCCTTCGGTGTATACAAAATGTATAACGTAACTTTAAAAGTGAAGGCTTCTATTTTGCAGGATTTGAAACTAAGCAAGAAAAGCGATTACAATCCACAATCATCTTTTTATTAATATAATAATGCTGGCAGAAATAATTACCATCGGCGACGAGATACTTATCGGACAAATTGTTGATACCAATTCGGCCTGGATGGCCACCGAACTTAACAAGATAGGGATAAGGGTAAAGCAGATCTCATCAATAAGCGACGATAAAGAACATATCCTGAAGGCATTAGCCGAAGCTGCAAGCCGGGCCAGTATCATTTTTATTACCGGTGGACTTGGCCCTACAAAAGATGATATCACCAAAAAAACATTAGCCGAATACTTTGGTGTTGAACTTGTTGAAAACGAGGATGCATTTGCTAATGTAGAACGCATTTTTGCCAAATATAACCGCCCGTTACTGGAGATCAACAGGCAACAAGCGCTTGTTCCTGCCAATTGCGAAGTTGTGCTTAATGAAAACGGCACTGCTCCGGGTATGTGGTTTAATCACAATGGAGTTATCTACATGTCGATGCCAGGTGTGCCATTTGAGATGATGTACATGATGGAAGGGCAGGTATTGCCTAAAATTAAGGCTACCCTGAAGCTTCCCGTGATCATTCATAAAACGCTGCTAACCGTTGGTGAGGGTGAATCATTTTTGGCCGAACGGATTGCAGATATCGAAAATGATTTGCCATCGCATATTAAACTAGCCTACCTGCCAAAGTTAGGACAGGTGCGTTTACGATTAAGCGCTTTTGGCGAAGATGAAGCTGCTTTGCAAAAAGAAGTTGATGCATTTGCCACCAGGTTTATTGAGCGCATAGGTTCACCGTTTGTTATTGATCAGGACATCCCGCTTGAAAAAGCCATCCTTGATTTGATGGAAAGTAACGGCCTTACTTTATCAGTAGCCGAAAGCTGTACCGGCGGTTATCTTTCGCACTTGTTTACCCAACATCCGGGGTCATCGCAGGTGTTTTTAGGCGGCGCGGTTTCTTATTCGTACGAGTTAAAGGAAAGTATTTTGGGAGTAAAGAACGAAACTTTGTGGCAACATGGAGCCGTTAGTGAAGAAACTGTAAAAGAAATGGTAGAGGGGGCACTGTTGAATTTCAAATCGGATTTGGCCGTAGCTATAACCGGCGTTGCCGGCCCGGGGGGCGGTACGGAAGATAAACCCGTTGGTACTGTGTGGATTGCAGTTGCCTCAAAAGAGAAATCATTAATAAAAAAATATACATTTGGCAGTAAACGCAGGCAAAACATTGAGCGAAGTGCTGTGATGGCCCTGTCAATGTTGAATACTTTGCTTACTCAAATTAAAAAGTAAAGATTTAAATACCTAATTTTGGAGTTAAACTATATTCTACTGTATGGCCAAATACCAGCTGTTATTGCCAAAAATGGGGGAAAGTGTTGCTGAAGCAACCGTTATCAAATGGATAAAAAAGCCGGGTGATAAGGTGAATGCCGACGATGCTGTAATGGAAATCGCTACCGATAAAGTTGACTCGGATGTGCCTTCGCCTGTAGCCGGTAAGTTAGTTGAACAACTGTATCAGGAAAACGATGTGGTACAGGTTGGCGCAGTTATAGCGATCATTGAAACTGAAGAAGCCGAAACTGCCCAGATAAGTGTTCAGCCGGAAGAAACTCCAGTTCCTCAATCAGCCGAAGAACCCCAAATAACGGAAACAACATACCAGGAAGCTGTTCAGTTAAATGAAGCCGAAAAAGTTCCTGAAGCCGGAATAAACGAAATTCAATCTTCAGATTTATCGGGTATTCCCGGGATAGATCAGCTTGAGCAAAAAAGCTCGCCTGCTGCTTCGGTATTTAAATCCGAAGGCCGTTTTTATTCGCCCCTTGTAAGAAATATTGCCACACAGGAAGGTATCACTATTGGGGAGTTGGATAGCATCCCCGGGACGGGGTCGGATGGCCGTTTAACCAAAGATGACCTGCTGAACTATCTGCAGGCAAAAACTCCATCAGTTCAAAATACGCATCAGTTAGCTCATGTTGAGTCGTTTACTACTCAAACTGCCGGGCAACCTGTAAAAACAGTTGAGCCTGCTAAAGAAGCACGACCGGCTGCTGAACCAGCGCCGCAACCAATAATTACTGCGGCTCCTGGACCTGCAAAAACGGAAACGCCAAAAGCTGCCCCTGTTGAGCAGCAGCCTGCTCCGGCTGTTTCTGTAACCGGCAGTGATGAGATCATAGAGATGGACAGGATGCGCCGTTTGATTGCCGATCATATGGTGATGAGCAAACAAACATCGCCGCATGTTACCTCATTTGTTGAAGCCGATGTCACTAACCTGGTGTTATGGCGCGAAAAAGTAAAGAACAGCTTTGAAAAACGTGAAGGCGAAAAAATAACCTTTACGCCTATATTTATTGAGGCAGTAGCGAAAGCGATCAAGGATTTTCCAATGATCAATGTATCTGTTAACGGTACTCAGATCATAAAAAAAGCGGCAATCAACATCAGCATGGCTACGGCTTTACCAAACGGTAACCTGATTGTACCGGTAATTAAAAAAGCAGATGAGCTTAACCTTGTTGGTTTAACAAAGGCCGTTAATGACCTTGCGAACCGTGCACGCAATGGCAAGTTATTGCCCGATGATGTAAAAGAAGGCACATTTACGATTACCAACGTTGGCTCATTTGGTAACGTAATGGGTACACCTATAATCAACCAGCCGCAGGTTGCCATTTTAGCTGTTGGCGCTATCAAGAAAAAACCTGCTGTTATTGAAACAAAAGAAGGCGATATGATCGCTATACGCCACATGATGTTCCTTTCATTATCATATGATCACCGCGTTGTAGATGGAGCTTTGGGTGGCTCGTTTGTAAGGCGTGTGGCCGATTATTTAGAGAAGTGGGACAGTAACAGGGAGGTATAGGTTCTTAATTACATAAAAACATGACACGCCGGGCAAACTGTTCGGCGTGTCGTGTTTTTAGACCATGCGTTTCATTATTGACAAAATTGAATTTTAAATTTGTACTAATGAAGCACATAAATAACCACCAGGGTCCAAAACCCCGTAAATGATGCTTATTGGGTAAATTGTGTGAAAATTCGTATTAACTTTGCCTTTGAAAATGGCTTACAAGTATACTGATAATTACCGCGAACAGGGTGCCCGTAAAAGGCTTGTGGATGTTTTGAGAAAGAAGGGGATTGGCGACGAGACACGTTTTAGAGGCTATTGGCAAGGTAAAACGTCATTGCTTTTTTGATGAAACTTTCTGGAACCAGGCTTACAGGGATATTGCGTTCCCGATAGGCGAAGGACAAACCATATCGCAGCCCTATACTGTGGCCTATCAGACCGAGCTATTGCATATCCGAAAAGGAGATAAAGTACTTGAAATAGGCACAGGCTCGGGATATCAAACCTGTGTCCTGCTTGAACTTGGAGCTAATGTTTACACTATTGAACGCCAGGAAAAGCTCTATCACCGCACCAAATACGTATTGCCAAATGAAATGGGTTACAATGCCCGTTTTTTCCTGGGAGATGGCTCTGTTGGAATAGCCGAACACGCACCTTATGATAAGATCATTGTTACCGCCGGAGCACCCACCGTGCCCGAAGTGCTGTTAAAGCAACTAAAAATAGGCGGCATCCTGGTTATCCCGGTTGGGGATGAAGAAACCCAAAAGATGGTTACAATACTAAAAGTGGGAGATAACGATTATGAAAAGATTGTGCTGGACACCTTTAGGTTTGTACCATTGGTAGGGGATAAGGCTTGGTAGGAGATTTCGGATTTCGAATTTTCGATTTCGGAATTAAGAATTATCATGATTTCATTTAAATAAATCCTAAATCGAAATTCCCAATTCCGAAATCAATTTACCTTTTCATCACTCTGTCCAGTTCAATCTTGGTATCGCGTTCCTTCATGGTTTCGCGTTTATCGTATGTCTTTTTACCTTGTGCAAGGCCAATTTCAAGTTTGGCAAATCCCCGTTCGCTGATAAATAACGCCAGGGGGACTATGGTCAACCCCCGTTCTTCGCCACGGGTCTGGAGTTTTTTTAGCTCTTTTTTATTTAACAGCAGGATGCGGTCGCGCTTGGCCTCATGGTTATAGAACGAGCCGAATGAATATTCAGAGATATGCAGGTTGCGTACATATAACTGGTTATTAATGAATGTACAAAAAGCGTCATTAATGTTAGCCTTCCCCTGCCTTATCGACTTGATCTCGGTGCCGAGCAACTGTATGCCTGCCACATACTTATCAAGTATATGATACTCAAAGTAGGCTTTTTTATTTTTTATATAGATGTTATCCTGGCTCATAATTATTCAGCCGCAAACTTACAAAATTAGTTTGACTGTGGCTTTACCACTAGTACCGGCACATTAACCTTGTGCCTTACAGAGTTTACAGTGGTGCCAAATATGAGGTCTTTCAAAGCTTTGTGTCCGTGCGAGCCCATGACAATGAAATCAATTTTTTCATTCTTTACAATTTCGGCTATGGCACTGGCCGGATTGCCGTAACCAATTTGTCCCTGGGCATTGTAGCCAAGGTTTTTTAATGTGCAAACATATTTATCGAGGTTGTTAAAATCAATTTGGGTTTCATTATCCAGCACCTGGCCGCCATAGTAACGCGCACCAGCAGTTTCAACAACGTGTATCAATGTATAATCGGCTTTTTTACCTCCCTGCATAATAGCATGCCGGAGGCAATCGGTATCATTCTTTGAAAAATCTATGGTTATGGCTATGTGGCTGTAAGTTATCGCATCAAGCTCGGTAATGGCATTGGCTATCCCATGTGGTACAATAGCCGGCCTGTCATGATGTTTAAATAATAATGGCCGTATAAAAACGTAGATCAGTAATAGCGCTATGCCGATAACAATGGGAACCACTACGGCATAAATCCATACCGGTGATGGGGTTCCGTTTACCCAATCGCCAATTTGTTCATATACCAGTTTGGCGTTTAATGCAACGATTAATAAAGCACTTGCCCAGGCCAATGCTCTTGTTTGGAAATTGATGGTAAACTTGCCCATTCTTTTTCGGTCGGAGGTGAAATGGATGAGGGGGATTACCGCAAAACCCAACTGAAGGCTTAATACAACCTGGCTTAAGATCAGGAGTTTTCCTAAACCTTCCTCGCCATAAAAAAGTATGGTGAACACTGCCGGTACAATAGCCAATACACGGGTAAGCAGGCGGCGTAACCAGGGCTCTATCCGCAGGTTAATATGCCCTTCCATAATGATTTGGCCGGCAAGTGTACCGGTAATGGTTGAGCTTTGACCCGAGGCAATAAGCGCAATGGCAAATAAAGTAGGCGCTATTGCACCGAAAATATGCTCCAGCAGCTTGAATGCATCCTGGATCTCCGCTACTTCAAAATAACCGTTCCTGAAAAAGGCGCTTGCTGCTAATATCAAAATAGCCGCATTCACAAAAAAAGCAAGATTTAGGGCTACAACAGTATCAAAAAGATTAAACTTAATCGCCGCCCTGAAGCCTTCTTCGCTACGGGTTATTTGGCGGGTTTGCACCAGTGATGAATGCAGGTATAAGTTATGCGGCATTACTGTAGCGCCAATAATGCCTATAGCTATATAAAGCATTTGCTGGCTTATTTTATCACCTTTAAACAGATTGCCGGGAATAAAACCCTTTGCTACTTCTATTACATCGGGCTTAACAATAAACATTTCGACCAAAAAAGAGAGCCCGACTATAAAGATCATCGAAATAATAAAACCTTCGAGCTTGCGCATACCCTTATTCATGAGGTAGAGCATCAGTACAGTATCGGTGATGGTAAGCGATACACCCCAGATTAACGGAAGGTGAAACAGTAGCTTTAACCCAATGGCCATGCCAATAATTTCGGCCAGGTCACATGCTATAATGGCTATTTGTGCCAGTATATACAGGCAAAAGTTTACAAAACGGGGATAGGCATTTTTGGAGGCCTGTGCAAGGTCGAGCCCGCGCACTATCCCCAATCGGGCTGCCAGTGATTGCAGCAGAAGGGCAATCATGTTGGATATAAACAATACCCAGATCAGCTTATATCCAAAAGCACTGCCTCCTGCGATATCCGTTGCCCAATTTCCCGGATCCATATAGCCCACGCTCACCAGGTAAGCCGGGCCCAGGAAAGCCATCAGCTTACGCCAGCCGCTTTTGTTTTCGGTGGTTACTGATCCGTGTACATTGCCTAAAGATTCGTTGTGTGTATTGTTCATAGGGCTATAAGCAAGTTGTTGGCTACTTCGCGGCTGATATGCACTTCTTTATTGCCGGTTTGTACCACTACCGAATGGTCATATTCAATAATATCAGTTATCATTATTTTGCAGCCGATAGTAAGCTGTTTTTTATCGAGGTATTGTAAAAAGGATGAACTATGGTCACGGACGCCTGAAATTATACCGCTTTGGTTAACTGTTACTGCCGAAACCGGTTTTAACTCGTGCGTGTTAAAACGGCCGTTACAGTCAGGTATAGGGTCGCCGTGTGGGTCATGTTTTGGATAACCCATAAACTTGTCAAGGCGGTCAATTAACTCTTCAGACGAGATATGTTCCATCTCTTCGGCAAGGTCATGAACCTGGTCCCATTTAAAATTGAGTTTCTCTACCAGAAAGTACTCCCACAGCCGGTGTTTGCGGATAATGCTTATCGCTATTTTCTCGCCGGAAGGGGTGAGGCTTACTCCCTGGTAGGGGGTGTAATTGATGAGCGCTTTATCTGCAAGTTTTTTAAGCATGTCGGTAACCGAAGACGCTTTGGTATTTAGCGAGGATGCGATCTGATTTGTACTCGCATTTCCATCATTTACAGAGAGATGATAGATGGATTTTAAGTAGTTTTCCTCGGCTAAAGTGTTCATTTAAACAAATCTAATAAAAAATTTAGACTAATCTAAAAAAATAAACGTTAGGAAATATGTTTTCGTTGAAGTACTTTAACGAAAAATTAAATTTTGCGAAGCAAGGAAAATACTATATTTGCATACAACTATGGCCGCCGAATTAGATAAAATAGACCTACAAATACTCAAGATTTTACAGGAAAACGGAAGGATAACCAACCTCCAGTTGTCTAACGAGATAGGGCTTTCGCCAGCACCTACTCTTGAACGCGTGCGTAAACTTGAGAACGCAGAATACATTAAAAGCTATCATGCGCTGGTAGATGAAGAGAAGTTAGGATTAGGAATCAAAACCTTTATCCAGATCTCCCTTGATTTTCATCAGAAAAACACCATTCAAACTTTTTTGGATGAAATTAAGAATATTAAAGAGGTAACCGAGTGTCATCACGTAACTGGCCAGTGTGATTTTCTGTTAAAGGTATACGTACGCGACATCAAATCATACGAGCAACTCATCATGGAAAAGATTAGCCGTATTACTGTGGTGAAAACTTTCCAAACAATGATGATCATGTCTACCAGTAAAAAAGAGCCTATAGTGCCGCTGGAGTATTAGGTAAGAGTCAAGACTATAAGAATCAAGAGTCAAGAAGAAGGATTAAATATCTTTTATTTCTTGACTCTTTTTATTTTCAGACTTTTTTAAATCTTGTTTCTTGACTCTTGGCGTCTTGTCTCTCGCTCAATGTATTTGCCAGTCAATCTCTTCTTTCCCTTCCTTTTTCAATATCTCATTAGTTTTTGAAAATGGTTTGCTGCCAAAAAAACCACGATCGGCTGAGAAAGGCGAGGGGTGCGGAGAGCGAATAATAAAATGTTTCTTCTCGTCAATCAAAACCGCTTTTGATTGGGCAAAAGCTCCCCACAGTATAAACACGATACCTTCTTTTTTATCGGAAATGGTTTTGATTACTTCATCGGTAAATTCTTCCCATCCTCTTTTTTGGTGCGAACCTGCATTGCCTGCCCTAACGGTTAGTGTAGCGTTCAGTAACAACACACCTTGTTTAGCCCATTCTTCGAGGTTGCCATGTGCGGGGATTTTAAATCCGGGAATATCGTTTTGCAGCTCTTTGTAAATGTTTATTAATGATCGGGGAATAGCAATGCCCTTTTGTACTGAAAAGGAAAGACCATGGGCCTGGTGAGCGCCATGATACGGGTCCTGCCCTAATATAACTACTTTAACATCATCAAAAGGTGTAGTATTGAAAGCGTTGAAAATTTCGCCGTTTTTGGGATAAACAACTTGCCCTGATTGCTGCTCTTCTTTTAAAAATTGTTTAAGTTTTATCATGTAAGGTTTGTCAAATTCCTGTTGTAAAACCTCAAGCCATGATGGTGGTAATGCAATCGCCATAAATATTTATATAGAAGTTGGTTTAGCGTACAAATAAACAGATATTTGCGCTAATATTAGTATCACAAATTATGTCAAATATTGTTCGGTTAGTTATTGCTTGTGTAGTGATGGGTGCGGCGGTTGCCCTTTGTGCATTCGGTTTTTGGGGATGGGGTATTTTTGTTCTGTTAATGGGCGGTATTATACTGCTTAGCTTCTTCTTTAACGAGAATATGATCATCGCCCAGTATTTTTTGCGTAAGGAAAATTCTGAAAAGTCAGAAGTATGGTTGTTGAAAATTACCGATTACGAAAAACAGCTGCACAAAAACCAGCACGGTTACTACAACTTGCTGATCGGTTTGATCGAATCACGCAAGGCGCCAATGAAATCAGAGAAATACTTTAAGAAAGCTCTGTCGCTGGGTATGAAAATGTCGCACAATATAGCTTTGGCGAAGTTGAGCCTGGCCGGCATTTCAATGGCTAAGCGTAACAAGCGCGAGGCGCAAATGTATTTGTCAGAAGCTTCAAAAGATGACAAGAACAAGTTGCTTACCGAACAGATCAAAATGATGAAAGGCCAATTAGCCCAGATGGATAAGCAAGTAGTAAGAGGTGGATATCGTCAGTTCTAAGAAAAAGAACAGATAGGAAAAGGTATAAAAAATAAAAGGGACGCGAAAACCGCGTCCCTTTTATTTTTCTTCAATGGCGCTGAAATAATCAGGCGTAGCTGAATGGTTTTGATAAGGCTGAACGTAGCTGTCTGTGTATGATGAATATTCAGATTCTTCAGACGGGTTGGCCACTTCAACAAGCTTCAATAAACTCCTGATGAACGACAGGTTAAAATTGCTCCTGTTAAGTTTGATCAGGTATTCGTTTTCGGTGATCTCTAATATTGAGTTGGTCATGATATTTGTAATATATGTTTATTACAATAATAGCTAACTCTTTTTAAATGAAAGTATTATTTTTTTTAAGCTTTTGTTAAGAAATTATAACCGCTGAATGGAGGGATTACGCTGATTGCGTTGATTTTCTTGATTGAAAGATTTTACGATTGATTATAAACTAAAATGGCCTGCACGAAGCAGGCCATTATTAAATATCAGGGTAATCCGAAAATCCTACAAATCAAGGTTTAATTATTCAAACCAAGCCATTACCTCTTCTTTGGTTGGCATGGTAATATCGAGTTTTAGTTTTTTACGCATCCCGCCAAGATCATTAAATACCTTGTTGGGGTTAGCTGCTTTTAATTCTTCAACGGTATTAAAGCCCATTTTATTCAATACCGGTACCCATTCAGCTCGTACGCCAATATTTATAAAATCATCGGCGGTAGCTACTTTAGCTTTTTTCTCCGGGCGCATTTGCGGGAAGAACAATACTTCCTGGATGGTGCTTTGATTGGTCATCAGCATTACCAGCCTGTCGATACCGATACCTAAACCAGATGTTGGCGGCATGCCATATTCAAGCGCACGTAAAAAATCGTCATCCATGGCCATAGCTTCGTCATCACCGCGACCGGCCAGGATCAGCTGCTCTTCCAAACGCTCACGCTGGTCGATAGGGTCATTCAGCTCCGAGTAAGCATTTGCTATCTCTTTACCATTTACGAATAACTCAAAACGCTCAACCAAACCTTCTTTAGTACGGTGCTTTTTGGCAAGAGGGGTCATTTCGATAGGGTAGTCGGTAATATAAGTAGGCTGGATCAGGTGATGCTCAACTTTAGCGCTGAAAATCTCGTCGATCAGTTTGCCTTTGCCCATGCTTGGGTTTACTTCTATTTTTAGTTCTTCGCAAACATCGCGTAAGCCTGCTTCGTCCATTGCAGATACGTCAATACCGGTGTATTTCAGGATCGAGTCATACATCGATAATTTTTCGTACGGACCTGCAAAGTTAATTTCATTGCTGCCAACCTGTACAACCGGGATTCCGTGAACTGCTTTGGCAACAGTTTCCAGGCATTCCTCAACCATGGCCATCATCCATATATAGTCTTTATAGGCTACATAAATTTCCATGGCGGTAAACTCCGGGTTGTGGGTGCGGTCCATGCCCTCATTACGGAACATTTTGCCAAACTCATAAACACCGTCAAAACCGGCAACGATAAGTCTTTTTAAGTAAAGCTCGTTGGCAATACGTAAAAACAAGGGCATATCCAGCGTGTTATGGTGCGTTGCAAACGGACGGGCCGCTGCACCACCATGCACAGGCTGCAGGATTGGGGTTTCCACTTCCATCCATCCCTGGGTATTAAAGTAATCGCGCATAGCGCTGATCACTTTCGAGCGATTGATAAAGATCTGTTTGTAATCCGGGTTAACGGTTAAATCCACGTAACGCTGGCGGTAACGCAGTTCAGGGTCGGTAAAACCATCATGGATAGTTCCGTCCTCTTCGCGCTTAACAACTGGCAGCGGTTTCAGAGATTTTGAAAGCACAACGAGCTCACGTACGTGAACCGAGATCTCGCCCGTTTGAGTGAGGAACACATAGCCTTTTACGCCAACGTAGTCACCAATGTCCAGCAGTTTTTTGAATACAGTATTATATAAGGTCTTATCCTCGCCAGGGCAAATATCATCGCGTTTCAGGTAGATCTGCACACGACCGGTTGAATCCTGCAGTTCGGCAAAAGAAGCGCTGCCCATAATACGACGGGTCATGATGCGGCCGGCAATTACAACATCCTGGTAGGCCTCGGGTTTATCCTTAAAATTATCGGCTATATCCTGTGCCCAGGCGTTAACATTAAAAGCTTCGGCAGGGTAAGGGTTAATTCCCAGTGCACGTAGCTCCTGTAAAGATTTGCGGCGAATGATCTCCTGTTCGGATAATGCAATACTCATGTGATGTACGGTATTTTAATAAAGGTGCAAAAGTAAGGTTTTTTAAGTTATCACGCTATCACACCGATCAAAAATGTGTTTGGTAAGCGTAGTCAGGTGGGTTTATCTTCAATCCTACAAAACTACCACTTGTATCAAATATTTTACTCCTTTAAAATAATCGGTCTCAAAAACATATTACTTTAGCAAAACCATTATAACATTCCGTAAACCATGAAAAAAGTCTCTACTTTCATTTTATTGATATCGGCGCTCTCTGTTAAAGTGTTTGCACAAACCGATGCCAATTTGTACGACCCCAATACAAAACCCCAACTGGTTGCCAAACAATTCTCCTTTACCGAGGGGCCGGCTGTCGATAAAAAAGGCAATGTGTTTTTTACAGATCAGCCCAACAACAAGATCTGGAAATATGATACCAATGGCAAGCTTTCTGTTTTCCTGGATAGTGCTGGCCGCTCAAACGGGATGTATTTTGATAAAAAAGGGAATCTCATTAGTTGTGCCGATGCCGATGATCAGCTTTGGTCTATCAGCCCTAAAGGAAAGGTTACTATTTTGCTGAAAGATTACCAGGGGCATAAGTTTAACGGCCCTAATGATGTTTGGGTGCGCCCGGACGAGGGCATCTATATAACCGATCCCTACTATCAGCGTGATTACTGGACCCGTAAACAACCCGACCTCGACGGACAAAAATTATACTTCCTGGCCAAAGGCAAGGCACCGGCTGTTATGGTTGATGATAAGTTTGTGCGTCCTAACGGCATCATCGGAACTCCGGATGGTAAGACTTTGTATGTAGCCGATATCGGCGATAACAAAACCTATCGTTACGATATCAATAAAGATGGTACATTAACCAACCGCACCCTGTTTATCGCTATGGGCTGCGATGGTATGACAATAGATGAGCATGGCAATATTTATATGTGCGGCAAAGGAGTTACCATAGTTAACCCTAAAGGCGAAAAGATTGGCCACATAGATATCGATGAACCGTGGACTGCCAACATCTGTTTTGGCGGAAAAAACAAAGATGTATTATTTATAACCGCATCAAAGGCAGTTTATACCTTTAAAATGAATGTAAAAGGAGTGGATTGATCCGGTCACTATACTATCAGTATACCCATGACAAAATAAAGTAAGGGTCATCCTGAGTGATTTAAATCCGCTGGAGTCTGAAGGCAATGACATCTCTTCCACGTCATTGCTGAGTTACGAAGCAATCCCTTTATCGGCAGACAAGGTGCTTAGTGGTATTGAACTTGCATTGTCGCGCTCTTAGCCGCGCGGGGCCAGGTACTTTTGTCTTGATACAAAAGTACCCAAAAATCAAGTCAGCAGGGAGGCTTCTTTGCGCTCACCCACTCCACAGCCCGTCGCGCGGGCCTTTGCCCTGCAAAACGGGCAGAACCACGGGCTGCAATTATTTTGCCCCGCTACGCTCGCGCTTTCCCAATGCTTCTGCAAAAACTTGCTATGCCCCTTCCTGCACTCAAGACCACCATTGTTCTGCCCGCTTTCACCCGAAGCTTACCTGCTGACGGGAGCATCCTTAATTTAATTATGTCATGGGTAGCTTGTCGAAGCATGGTGGGCGGGACTCTGCGCGCGAGTCTTCGACAAGTTCAGACTGACAGGCCTCTTTTGTCATTTCACCTTTGGAGTTCACAGGATTTAAATATTTAGCAAGACAAACACCAGGTGTTCAATTTTTAAAAGTGTGAACACTTGTTGTTTTTGTCTAAATTTTAACCGCTGATAATCAATGTTTTATAAATATAAAGAAACGCCCAATAAGAGAATTTGAACATCTTGGTGCTGATAGTCAATGTGTTATGATATTGAGCTTCTGAAAGTTGAACACCCCTTTTTTCAAAAATTGAACACCCGCGAAAAAGCCAATAAAAAAGCCGGAAATATTATATACCCCCGGCTTCCTTTTTCAATTACCAATTTCTTATGTTCCCGAGGCTCCGGTATCTACCTTAACTTCAAGCGCTGTTCTAACCGCAGTTGGCAGGCTTGAGAGCAGGGTATAACCTGTTGCTCTTTCAATATCCTTGATAGTTGTTATGTACTTGGTCCAGTCGGAGTTGATGGTGTTAACATTAGGGGTGTTTATCGCGATAACCCTGGTTGAAGCGGTAACCCTCGCAACGTCGCCGTCACCTTTGGGGATGATCAGGGCGACTTTCCAAACGTTGCTGGGTACATTTACGTGGCCATTATTGATGGTACTGGCAGTCCCGTTTGAGCCTGTTCCCCCTGTACCATAGCTGCCCATAATTATGTAAACCTCGTTACCGGCCGCCACTTGTTCGCGTAGGTAATTTTCAAGATTGGCCCAGGTTTGCTGGTTATTTTGAGGCGCCTGCGGTATCATATTGGTCATCAGGAAGGTTGATGAGTTAGCGTTGGTTGAACTGGTACGATCGGCCGAGGGACAGTTATGCCCCCTGTCGAACCCGCTGCCCGAATAGCTGTTGCTTTCTACCTGGTACCAACCAGCAGGAATCCCGCTCCAACCTGCAAAATTATCCAAACGACCAGTCGCATTGGTGGTATTGGTCGCGTCAAGGTGCCAGCTTACCCAGTTTGGTTCGCCTTTGGTGGCGTTGTATGATTCTACGTAATACTTCTGGTCTATCAGGTAGTTATCCTTAGATGCCAGTGTTGAAAGGGCATTTGAGGGGTTGCCAAAAAGCAGGTTGCTATTATCGCCGCTTGCAGGCGGGGCGTCGGCGCCGGCAGTAACGTCCCTTGGTGTTGCTGAGTTTGATGTGCCGGTAGTATCGCCGCCGCCTGTATCGGGTATGCCAACGGTGATGCCCGGATCGCCGGTACCCTTAAAGGTAATATCGTCAATATTGATGCGGGTTGTGCCAGCTTTTTTGATCTCAAACCTAACTTTACCCGTAACGCTCACTTTAAATGAGTCGGTTACCAGTGTGGTATTGGTTTCAGTAATATCGGTACCTACCTGCGTGTAATTCGCCCCGCCGTCTGTCGACATTAGCAACTGCCAGGTCGATGTGGCATCGCTGCCATATTTACCGTGTTTAATGTATAAAGTAGTAAGGCCTTTGATATCAAAATTCATCGCGATATCCCCGGTACGCAGCCTTACAGATTTACTGCCATCTTTAAGGTCGGCAGCGAGATTGCCTATCAGGGCATCGCTAAAATTCCAGCTTCCGGTGCTTAGGGTTACATCGGCTGCTGCGTAGGCGGTTTTACTGCCCTGTTCAAAACCTTCGGTAATGGAATAAGGAACCGGGGCAGGAGGGCTTGCTGTAGTATCGCCGGTTTTGGGCGGGATAGGCGAGTTTTTAAGGTCTTTGGAACATCCGGCAAGGGTTAAAGCTAAACCCAGGCCAATAAGTAGGTTGTTAATTTTCATAATGTTGTTTTTTATGATAGATAGATAATGCATAGCAAATGCGTTTACGCTGCGTAAATTTTTAAACCGGAAAGATTTAGGGGAACTAAAAGAAACAGGAGTAGGCATTCACATGCTCCTCTTGAGATATTATTGTGGCTTTACAAGGCCGGTGCAGTGCTTGCACACTAATAGTTAAAACTTAAATATTACCGTCACCGCATTTGGCAGTTGCCATAAGCACTATATCAACTTTTCAAAATTGAACTTTGTGTATTCAATTTAGGTTAAATCAATGTTAGTAAATAGGTTTTGAATAGTAACTTTTCAGTTGCAAAGCAGCGGTACAAACAACACCAGCCGGGTTGGTGCTTGATTGTAAAGGATTGATTTTTAAAATAAAAACCCTTATACCGGTTAAGGTATAAGGGTTTTATCCGCCAGTTGTTAGGTTAATTTATTGTTTTGGCTTGCCATCGGCATCAAGTTCAACAATCGGGTAGCCCAGTTTTTGCAGGCCCGGATAGATCCTTGCCTTATCGCCAACAACCAAAATGATCATGTTGTCGGGATTGAGGTATTTGGAAGCAAGCCCATTGATCTCGGCGGGAGTAATGGTCGATAGTATCTTGCTTTGCTCGTCAACAAAAGTAGGTTTAAGGCTGTACTCCTGGATGCGCGATAAAAACGCCGCTTTTTGCGCGTTGGTTTCATAACGACGGGCATCACTCTGGCCGATAGAAGTTTGGGTGAACTTCAATTCTTCGGGTGTAATCCCGGTTTTTTGGTAGTTGGTGATCTCCTTCATAAACTCAACCACCGAGCTATCGGTAGCCGTAGCCAATACGCCGGCCGAAGCGGTGAAGTCGCCGCCATATTTACCCGAACTGAAAGATGAACGGGCTCCATATGTCCAGCCTTTTTTCTCACGCAGGTTAAGATTGATGTGACTGTTGAAAGCGCCTCCTAAAATGTAGTTAGCTATGTTCAGCTTATAATAATCGTCTGTTGCATCATAGTTTAGTTTATCCAGATACCCAATACGGATCTCAGATTGTGCCGCGCCTGGGATATCAACCAGGTATAAAGTGGTTTTATCAAATGTTTTACCCTCAGCAGGAGCCGGGATGGTCACCTTTTTATCCTTCCAGGTATTGAGGAAAGCGAGCGCGCTTTTTGCAGATGCCTCGCTAACATCGCCTACCACAACAATTTTGGTTAACGATGGCGAAAAGTTTTTATCGTAATAGTCCTGAACATCCTGCAATGTTATACCTGCAACAGTTTCTTCATTACCGCCCGCGGCGTAAGTGCGTACGTTATCGGTACCATAAAGGATTTTGCTGTAAACTGTGCTGGCTACGCCTGCAGGTTGGGTTTTAGCTTGTTTAAAGCCTTCCAAAGTTTGCTTCTTGATCCTGTCGAGCGCGTCCTGGGTAAATTTCGGGTGATATAACCTTTCTTCGAGCAGGGACATTGTCTTGCCCAGGTTTTTGGTAAGCGACGATACCTCAGCATCAATCTGATCTAAACTGGCATAAAAAGTGATACTGCTGCCCAGTTTATCCAGTTCGGAGTTGAAATCTTCGGCAGTGTATTTCTGGGTTTCTTCATTCATCATACGGCCGACAATACCTGCCAAACCCGCTTTTGATGGGTTGTTGATGGCAAACAAA
Organism: Mucilaginibacter sp. P19; assembly: GCF_050632265.1. Lineage (NCBI taxonomy): Bacteria > Pseudomonadati > Bacteroidota > Sphingobacteriia > Sphingobacteriales > Sphingobacteriaceae > Mucilaginibacter > Mucilaginibacter sp. P19. The sequence goes on along the minus strand of NZ_CP192586.1, from coordinate 3,760,177 downwards.
CCACCGCCTTTAATAGAGATCGACATAGATACCGATGGGATCTCGTTATTTTGAGTACCGATGATATTGATGCCATTTGGTGTATTGGCCGACCATATAGCCGGAACTTTAATGGCCGGGTTAGGGCCAACGCCCGGTTTTGCGGCACGATCAAAACTATCTTTAGGCTTGTGATAGGTTAAACCATTATAGCCATAATCCGGTGCTTTGTAACCTGTGGTATCAACAGTAAAATTATCGGGTGCTACAGGTTGCAGGTTACCGCCTTTAGGCAATACGCTTAATATTACCGCCGGTTTACCTTTAATGTACTGGTTATAAACGCGCATTACATCCTCTTTGGTTACCGCCCGGATAGCAGCCAGTTCGCGGCCGATCTGGTTAGGGTTACCGGTAAAAGTTTGCGCCTGTGCCAGTTCAGATACTTTACCGCTTACGCTCGATAAGCTGTTGATGTAATCGGCTTCGGCGGTGGCTTTAAAGCGGGCCAGGTCATCGTCACTTACACCTTTTTTCTCAAACTCGGCTAATGATTCGTCTACCAGTTTTTTGGCATCAGCCAAAGTTTGACCAGGGAAAGGTATAACCCGCATGCTGATCTCACCGGCCAGTTCAGTATTGGATGAACTCATGGTGGCCTGTGCCGCCTTACGGGTTTTTACAAAGTTTTTGTAAAAGATAGAGTTACGGCCCTGCCCGATGATGGCCGATAAAGCATCAAGCGGCGACATGTCTTTATCATAGATCTTTACGCCGGGATAACTTACAGATAACAAGGGGAACTTGGCGTAATTATCCGTGTAGGATACATACCTGTCGGCCTTTAACACAGGTGCAGGTAAATACATATTCTTTACCACAGGACCTCTTGGGATGCTGCCGAAATATTTGCTCACCCAGGCAAGGGTTTGTTTTGGGTTAAGATCGCCGCCAATGGTTAGCGTGGCATTATTAGGGCCGTACCATCTCAGGAAAAAGTTTTTAAGATCGTTTACGCCTACTTTATTCAGCTCCTCAATATAGCCAATGGTAAGCCATGAATAGGGGTGGCCGTATGGATAAAGTGTTTTTGATGCATACTGGCTAACTAAACCGTATGGGCGGTTATCGTAGTTTTGCCCGCGTTCGTTTTTTACGGTTGCACGCTGCACCTCAAATTTTTGCTGGGTAACAGCGTCGAGCAGGAAGCCCATCCTGTCCGATTCCAGCCAAAGCATTTTTTCCAGCTGATTGGCGGGTACGGTTTCATAATAGTTGGTACGGTCGCGGTTAGTTGAACCGTTTAGGGTACCGCCTGCTTCGGTAATGATCTTAAAATGATCGCCATTGGCTACATGATCTGATCCCTGGAACATCATGTGCTCAAAAAGTGAGCGAAGCCCGATTTACCGATCTCCTCACGCGCCGAACCTACGTGATAGGTGATATCCACATGAACCAGCGGATCGGAGTGGTCTTCGGCCAAAATAACCGTAAGGCCATTAGGTAATACATATTTTTCATAGGGGATCACCAGCTCGGTTCCCTTACGGGTAACCTTTTCAATAAGCTTTGGTTGCGCGGCGGTTTGGGCAACCGCGTTAAACGCCAGTACAGCAATTGATGGAGTGATCAATGCATGCTTTAAAAGTTTGATCATTTGTGTTAATTGTTTAAGTATTAGTCAGTCAACCGGTGCTTCGTTTGGTAAACACCGGAACCACTATATTAAGCAATATATACTACTGGTTAATATTATTGCGATGTAATTTGATTTGTGTAACGGATTTGTGACGGGTGTGGCGTGTATTTTTCAATTCCCTCCCTGAAAGTTTAAGCTCACCCGCAAAATAATGGTCAAATAGCTGTTGCCAATTTAGTAATCAGGTTAGTTGAACCCCTCTGGGGTTCGGATAAGGGTAGGATGCTATTCTACAAACCTTTTCCCCCTCTGGGGGACTTTTACTATTTAACAGACCGGTATTACTTTAGACGCGCTTAAAAACAGGTGCACCAGAGGTGCAAAAGGTTTGTAGCTGAAAAATAGAAATATCCTTTGCCCCAGAGGGGCAAAACAAACGCCTTGCTGATTATACGCAACAATTTTGTGGGCAGAGAGGCGGCGCGCAGGAAAAGAGCGACGGCAAGGGTGTTTCTGCTGCGTGTTTAGCAAAAATGCTGAAACACGCCCTACAACCTCTCAAGAGGGGAATCGCACATTTCCACGCTTTTGATGACCCATAGAAACAAAAAAGGTACCTAAATAAGTACCCTTTTTCTATTAACATTAACTATCTATTTATCTCCAGCCGCCGCCCACAGCCTGGTATAAATTAACCGAGCTTAAGAAAATATCCCGCTTAATACCGGCCAGTTCAAGCTCGGCATCAAGTACGCTGCGTTGCGCGGTGATAATTTCAAGGTAATTGGCCCGGCCAACAAGGTATAAATCGTTAGCTACGGACAAGGCATTGTTTAGCGATTGCAGCTCCTGTTGTTTAAATTCAAAAGCGCGGTTAAAATTCTCTATCCCGCTCAAATTATTTTTCACTTCCTGGAAACCTGAAAGGATACTTTTTTGATAGTTGTAAACCGCTATTTTCTGTTCAGCTATAGTCCGCTCATATTCGGCTTTGATAGCCTTGCGGTTGAAAATAGGAGCGGTGATACCCCCTAAAATACCATAGGTAAATGAAGCCGGATCAAACAAGAGGTTTGCCCTGAAGCTATTATAGCCAACATAAGGAGTTAAAGTTAAAGTGGGGAAAAAGTTTGCCCTTGCCGCTTTGATATCCGCGTTCATGGCGGTAAGCTCCAGCTCCGCGCTTCGGATATCCGGGCGGTTCAGTAACATTTGCGATGGAACTCCTGTACCAACAACCAATGGTAGTTTCGTTTTCATGATAGAAGTGTCCCGTGTTACCGTTCCGGTATAACTTCCTGTTAAAAAACGAAGCTGGTTTTCAGTCTCGGTAATCTGCTGCCGGGTAGTGTATTCCAAACCTTTGGTTCGGGCCAGCTGAGCCTCAAACTGCTGTACAGCCAATTCCGTAGCGCGGCCGCCCAGTTTTTGGATTTTAACGATTTCCAGGGCATGCTCCTGTAGCTTAATATTCTTTTTGATGATGCCTAATTCGGTATCGTAAGCCAGTAACTGGTAATAAAGCCCGGCAATTTGGGCTGTAAGTGCGGTTGTTACCAGGTGGTATCCGCTTTGACTGGCCAGGAAACGGGCAAAGGCGGCCTTTTTCTGGTTATTCAGCTTGCCCCAAAGGTCAACCTCCCATGAGCTTTGAAAGCCCAGGAAATAGTTAGGTACAGGATTGGGGATATGCTGATCGCTATTGATGTTGTTTGAAAAATTGGTATCGTAATTACCTACGCCGTTTTGGGTATAATCACCATATTTTTCAACCCCTGCGTTGGCGGCGAGGTTTATGGTAGGTAAAAGCTTTGAGGCGTTGAACCGTAGATTGGCCCGCGCGGCTTCAACCCTTTGCAGGGCGCTTAACAAATCGGGGTTTGCTTTAAGGGCTGTGTCAATGAGGTTAACGAGCCTCTGATCGGCAAAAAACTGGCCTATTGGTAAGGCCGCAATGGTTGCCGTATCAGTACTGTTATTGAATGACGACGGCAGATTAGCGGCCACTTCCTGCCCCGTGACCGGTTTGTAGCTTTTACAGCCGGCCATGATTACCATCAAAAGTGCCGTATAGAGTATATGGAAAATTGCTTTTTTAGCATTGCAGATCTTGATTAATTATTAACGATATCGAGCTCATGGTGAGCTACTTCTGTGGCTGGTTTTTGCTTTTTATTGCGTTCGGCCAAACCCGCGAAGATGACATATAAACCCGGAATAAGGATCAATCCGAAAATAGTTCCCATCAGCATACCTCCGGCAGCAGCGGTACCTATCGACCGGTTACCCATTGCACCGGCGCCACTTGCTACGCAAAGCGGTATCAAACCGGCAATGAATGCCAGCGAGGTCATGAGGATTGGCCGTAAACGGGATACTGCACCTTCAATAGCGGCTTTTAGCACGCTCAATCCTTCTTTTTGCCGCTGGATAGCAAACTCAACTATCAGGATGGCGTTTTTACCTAACAAGCCGATAAGCATTACCAGTGCCACCTGGGCATAAATGTTGTTTTCGAGTCCCGTGATTTTCAGAAAGAAAAACGCGCCGAAAATACCGGTAGGCAATGAAAGGATAACCGGAAGCGGCAGCAAAAAGCTTTCATACTGGGCAGCCAGCAACAGGTAAACAAAGATCAAACAGATCACAAAAATGTAAATAGCCTGGTTACCGGATAGGATCTGCTCACGCGTCATACCCGACCATTCAAAGGCATAGCCTTTCGGCAGTTTTTCGGCAGCAATACGTTCAATGGCTTTAATGGCATCGCCGCTGCTGAAGCCTTTGTCTGCATCGCCGGTAACCATGGCCGATGTATACATATTATAGCGGGTGAGCTGTTCGGGGCCGAAAACCTTCTCCATTTTAATGAATGTGGAGAACGGCACCATTTCGCCTTTATCGTTCTTAACCTGCAGGTTTAAAACATCCTCGGGGCGCGACCTGTATTCGGGCGAGGCCTGTACCATCACTTTATACATCTGCCCGAAACGGATAAAATTGGAAGCATAGAAACTCCCCATCAATGTTTGCAGGGTCGACATGGCTTTATCAATCGTAATGCCCTTTTGAGCCGCTGTTTGCTGATCGACAGAGATCATATACTGCGGGAAGTTGGGGTCAAAGCTGGTGAATGCTCCGGCAATCTCCGGTGAGGCGTTAAGCGCATTTACAAAGTTTTTGGTTACATCGGCAGCTTTCTGCAAATCGCCCTGGCCGCTTTTATCAAGTACCCTTATCTCGAAACCGCTGGCGTTACCAAAGCCCGGCACGGTAGGCGGGGGAAGAACTGGATAGAAGCATCGCCGATATTCTTGGTTTTTGCGGTTAGTTCGGCAATAATATCATCCAATGATTCACTGCGCTCATCCCATGGTTTAAGGTTGATCATGGCCATACCGTAGGAGGCACCGGCAATCTCATTCACCAAACTGTAACCTGAAAGGGTTGAAACCGATTCGATAGATTTCATCGATTTGGTTTTGGCTTCGATCTCTTTCAGCACCTGTTCGGTACGCTCAACTGTAGCACCTGCCGGGGTGGTTACGTTCACGTAAAGCATACCCTGGTCTTCAGTTGGGATAAAGCCCGTTGGCAAAATAGCGCTGGTTCCCCAGGTGAGGATAAAGAAACCCGCCAGCAATATCAAAGTAATACCCTTGCGCGGCGACAGATAGGTCATGAAGGTTGAATACCTGTTCTGTAATCCATCATACCGTTTATTGAAACCGCCAAAAAAGCGCTGCATCAAACTTTTCTTTTTTGAAGCAGGGCTATGTTTCAGCATGATAGCACAAAGGGCGGGGGTAAGCGTCAAAGCATTGACGCCCGATATCACAATGGAAATAGCCAGCGTAAGCGAAAACTGCCGGTAAAATACCCCAACAGGCCCCGACATAAAGGCAACCGGCACAAACACCGCCGACATGACCAGCGTAATAGCCACAATAGCACCGCTGATCTCGCGCATGGCGCTTACGGTGGCATCCATGGCGTTCATGTGGTTTTCGGTCATTTTTACGTGTACGGCTTCCACTACTACAATTGCGTTATCCACCACAATACCGATGGCTAACACCAATGCGAAGAGCGTGAGCAGGTTGATGGAGAACCCCAGCATCTGCATAAAAAACAGCGAACCGATGAGGGCTACCGGGACCGCCAAAGCCGGGATCAGTGTCGACCGGAAATCCTGCAGGAAAATGAATACTACAATGAAAACCAGGATGAAAGCCTCAACCAGCGTACGTAATACTTCATGTATTGATGCATCCAAAAAGCGCGATACATCATAGTTTACGTTGAAGGTCATCCCGGCCGGAAATGAGCTTTCCTTAAGCTCGGCCATGCGGGTTTTAATGTTATTGATCACCTCGCGGGCATTAGAACCGGGGCGTTGTTTTATCATGATTGATGCCGAAGGCTTGCCGTCAGTATTGGAAACCATACTGTAGGTTAGGGAACCGAATTCAACATCAGCAATTTCTTTCAATCTTAATACCGAACCGTCTTCCTCGGCGCGGATCACAATATTTTCATATTGTTTAGGCTCAAAAAATTTGCCCGGGTAGCGCAATACATATTGCAGCATTTGCGGGGTTTTATCCGAGCTTTGGCCGGTTTTGCCCGGCGCGGCCTCTACGTTCTGGGCACGGATGGCATCTATCACCTCATCGGTTGATACCTTGTAGGCCATCATTCTGTCGGGTTTAAGCCATACGCGCATAGAGTATTCTTTAGCGCCCATGATCTCGGCACGGCCTACACCATCAATTCGTTTAAGTTCCTGTAAAACGTTGATATCGGTGAAGTTATAAATAAATTTTTCGTCCATGCTGGTGTCCTGGCTCATGATGTTCAGGTACATCAGCATACTGTTTACTTCTTTTTCTGTAGTAACACCGGCTTTGATCACTTCTTCCGGCATTTCGTCAATAATGGTGGCTACGCGGTTTTGAACGTTCACCGCGGCCTGGTCGGGGTCAACCCCAACGTTAAAGTAGATCTGGATCACCGTTAAGCCATCGTTACTGCAAACGGTCGACATGTAGGTCATCCCCGGCACACCGTTAATGGCACGCTCCAACGGAGTTGCTACGGCTTTGGCACATACCTCGGCATTGGCACCGGTGTAGTTGGCCGTTACTGTTACCGATGGCGGTACAATATCAGGAAACTGGGTAACAGGCAGCGTTATCAACGCCAGCACACCCAGCATGGTAATTATCAATGAGATAACAAGCGACAGCACTGGTCGCTTTATAAAAGTTTCGAACATAGTTTGTTAGGGTAAGTGTACAATAAACCCGCGCCGCGCGTTTTACGCGGCCGGAAAAAGGAAACCTTGGCGATAATTATTTCATTGCCAGCAATGAATCTTTTGCCATTTTCCTTGGTTTAATGATCATGCCGTCACGTACGTTCTGCGCTCCCTGGTACAAGATCCTGTCGCCCGCTTTTAGACCGTCTTTTACTATATAATAGGTAGAAAAACGGGTTTGCGGCGAAAAGGCCTGCATGTGCAGTTTATTATCCTTATCAACTATGTACACGTAACTTTTATCCTGGATATCAAACACCGACTGCTGCGGCACCATGACTACGTTATTGGCTTTGGTAGATATGAAAAGCTTACCGGTAGCACCATGCCTCAATAGCTTGTTCGGATTAGGGAATTTTGCCCTGAAATTGATTGAGCCCGTTTTTTGCTCAATTTCAGCTTCTACCGTTTCTATTTCGCCCTGGTAGGGGAAGTCCAGGCCATCTGCTAATACCAGCTTAACCTTATCACTTGTTTGGCCCGGTGCTGATTCCTTTTTGCGGATATATTGCAGGTATTCATTTTCCGGAAAGCTAAAATAAGCGTACATGGAGCTGATATCCGACAGACTGGTAAGCAATGTGCCTTCATCAATCAAACTGCCCGATTTAAGCGGGATCCTATCGATGATGCCATCAAACGGCGCATGGATGTAAGTGTAAGCCAGTTGGTCTTCGGCGCTTTGTACCATAGAGCGTGCTTCTTCAATGGTTGCCCGATCTGCGCTCATTTTTGATTCGGCAACTTCCAGTTCAGACTTGGATATTACTTTCTTGTCAACCAGTAGTTTAACCCTTGCTACCTCAAGTTCGGTTGCTTTGGCAGCGGCCACGGCATTACTTAACGCGGCTTTAGCTTTTGACAGGTTTACTTTAAATTCCTGGTCGTTAAGTTTAAATAAAAGCTGGCCTTTTTTAACCTGCTTTCCCTCATCGATATATATTTTTTCGAGGAAGCCGCGAACGCGTGAACGGATCTCGATATTTTTTTGTGCCTGGATATCGGCAACGTATGATTTTTGAAGAACGGTATCCTGCGTATTTAACGTAAGTACAGGCAGCTGAAGCGTATCGGAAGCGGCAGCTTCGTTATTGGTTTTGGCTTTGGTTGAGCAACCCGTGACAAGTATGCCGGCGGCCATGGCCAGCAAGGGTATATAAATGATGATCCTTTTCATTTTTTTCCGGATAGATTATAGGCATAGCAGTGCTAATCACGTACTGTTAGCCAATGTTAAAATTTGATTTATAAAAACATGGATTTGCCGCAAAGGGCATCTGAAACGGAAAAGGGATCAGAACGGGCTGAGCCTGAAAAGGAAATTGTAATATGCAGGCAAAAAGCCTTTGATGGATTTATTCTGGTTTTGTCGTTTTTCGACTAATGATATAATATCGGCAAGTGAGGCCTGCTGACCAGGCATTAGTGCCGATGAATAATTTACCCGACTGGGTAAAAAGCGTATGATGGTACGGTTATGATGAGCTTCGTTAGTATCCGAATCGGGTGAATCGTCCTGAACCTCCTGCTGCTGAATTTGACCGATGATCCTTTGATGGGTACGGGAAATTAAATCGGCAGCCTGGCCGGATTTTTTGTAATGGGTTAAAATTGATTCGGCGTTAGCAGGGGCTACAGCTATTGCAAGCTGGAAAAAAATAATGCGAAGAATATTTTTTTATTGTCGGCGCCATGATTGCGAAAATACTAAAATATTTGAAGCTATCGAAATAGGTTTGTATTTTTTTTGATATAAAATGACTTTATTTTTATTTTTTGTTGCTGTTTTTTAGGATTTTATCTTTTTATAACTCAATTTTTACTTCGGTAGTTTTTATTTAATGATTTCATAACAGCAAAAACGGTTATTTGTTCATGCTTACTTAATACTACCTAGTAATATAACTTGCAAGCTTTACTCAACGAATAATTGTATTTTAGCTACATGCTGCATCACGTTATTATTCAATGTGCCTGCCTGTTGGTAGTTATCCTTTTTGTGGTAATGCTTGGGCAAAAAATCAAAATAGCTTATCCCATACTATTGGTTTTAGTCGGTTTACCTCTTGGTTTTGTTCCTTTTCTGAAAGGTATCGAAATACAGCCCGATCTGATCTTTGTTATTTTTCTACCGCCTTTGTTGTATGAATCGGCGTGGAACACTTCCTGGAAGGATTTCTGGAAATGGCGCAGGGTGATCTCCAGCTTTGCATTTTTGATCGTTATTTTAACGTCATGTTTAATCGCGGTTGTGTCAAACAGCCTGATAGCGGGTTTTACCCTGCCCCTGGGTTTTTTGCTCGGGGGGATAATTTCCCCACCCGACGCGGTGTCGGCAAGTACTATCCTGAAAAATATAAAAGTGCCTAAGCGGTTTATTGCTATTGTTGAGGGTGAAAGCTTATTGAACGATGCATCAAGTTTAGTAATATTCAGGTTTGCGCTTGCCGCGGTGGTTACCGGGAAATTTGCATTAGGACAAGCCACGCTAAGTTTTGTACTGGTGATTGTAATGGGTATCGTTATAGGATTGGCAGTAGGTTTGGTTTTTTACACCATACACCGATGGTTGCCAACTACGGCCAATATTGATATTATCCTTACGTTTATTACACCGTATGCTATGTATATGGCAGCCGAAGAGTTCCACTTTTCGGGAGTGCTGGCTGTAGTAAGCGGCGGGTTGTTCCTGTCGTCACAACGGCACGTGATATTAAGTTACCGCAGCCGGTTGCAGGGAGTTAATGTTTGGGAAACAGTAGCTTTTGTTTTAAACGGGTTTGTGTTTATCCTGATAGGATTAGAGTTTCCGGTAATTATCAAGGCGCTTGGGCCCGAAGGCCTGAAACCGGCGATAAATTATAGCCTCATTATAACCGGTGTACTGATACTGGCCCGTTTAGCCAGTACTTTTGGGGCCTCTGTATTTACCGTATTCATTAGCCGTTACATCACTACAGCCGATCCGAGCCCGGGCTGGAAGGGGCCGTTATTGCTGGGCTGGGCAGGTATGCGGGGCGTGGTTTCACTTGCCGCTGCCTTGAGTATCCCCGAACTTTTGCCGTCGGGCGCCGCCTTTCCTCAACGCAACCTCATCTTGTTTATCACATTCGTGGTGATCATGTTTACCCTGGTGGTTCAGGGCCTTACGTTGCCCTTATTGGTGAGGTTTGTAAATATGCCCGATCGTGATTACATAGGTTCGCACGAGCAGCAAAAGCAATTAGTCAGGAAAAAGTTATCGAAGTTGGCATTACAAATACTTGAAGATAAATATGCGGACAGATTAGACGGTAACGATATGATCAAGGCATTTAGGTTAAGATTGAGTGCTGATATGGAACTGCTGAAAGACTGGGAAAAAGATGGCAGTGAACAACGCGCCGATAATTTTTATCATGACTACCGCGTAATTTTAAATGATGTAATGGATCAGCAGCGGGCCTTGTTACTTACACTGAATAAAAAAGAAAACATCAGCGATGATATTGTAAAGCAGCAATTGGATCTGCTTGATTTGGAAGAAGAGAAATTAAGGCAGCATTTTGAGGTGGTGTAGCCTATTATTTCTTTCATGCATAATGGCTACTTTTGCCGCTCTATATACATCAAACTATAATGAACTGGGATCAACTGTTATCGGCAAAACGCTGGGGTTACGAAGATAAATATATTGCAAACCATATCGATGCACGATCGGAGTTTCAGCGGGATTACGACCGGATAATTTTTTCATCACCCTTCAGGAGGTTGCAAAACAAAACCCAGGTATTCCCTTTACCCGGAAGCATTTTTGTACATAACCGGCTTACCCATAGTTTGGAGGTAGCCAGTGTGGGCCGCTCGTTAGGGCGGATGCATTTTAACAGGATGCTTAAAGAAGATCCGGATGTAGAAAAGAAATATCCGCTTATCAGTGAGATCGGTAATATGGTGGCTGCAGCCTGTTTAGCCCATGATTTGGGTAATCCCGCCTTTGGCCATTCAGGCGAATCAGCCATTTCACATTATTTTGCAGAAGGAGCAGGTAAGGATTATAAAGACACTGTTACTGCGCAGCAATGGGAAGATCTCACTCATTTTGAAGGCAACGCCAATGCCCTGAGATTATTGACGCATCCGTTTGCCGGTAAAGGCCGGGGAGTTTGGCATTAACTTATTCAACCATCGCTTCTATTGCAAAATACCCGTGTTCATCTGTCGCCGGGCATAAAAAGGGTATCATCTACCGAAAGAAATATGGTTTCTTTGCTTCCGAGCAACAGGACTTTGAAAAGATAGCCAATGATTTGGGTTTGATCAGGGTAGAGGACGATGAACTTATTTACAAAAGGCATCCATTAGTATACCTTGTTGAGGCGGCTGATGATATTTGCTACAATGTCGTTGATCTGGAAGATGCCCATCGCCTTAAAATACTCTCCTATGAGGAAGTGAAAGCATTGCTAATGCCATTGTGTACTATTCCCAGGATGGAAGAGCGACTGGAAGAGTTTGATGATACAGACGCCAAAGTTGGCTATTTGAGGGCAATAGCAATAAATACCCTGGTAAATCAATGTTCAAATCTGTTTTACGACAAACAGGAAGAGATCATGAATGGTGATTTTAATTCGGCACTGATGGATGCAATTGAAGAACCACTCCGGTCTGCCATGAAAGCGATCGAAAAGGTTTCTGTAAAAAAGATCTACAACTATAGCCCGGTAGTGCAAAAGGAAGTTGCCGGTTATAAGGTAATGGGTGGTTTATTGGAAGAGTTTGTCCCTGCTTATTTAAAAAATAATTCAAAATACCACGAGAAACTGATCGAACTGATCCCTAAACAGTTTTTAACCAAAGCCAACGACGATTATTCAAAGATCCAGACCGTTCTTGACTTTGTTTCGGGCATGACCGATCTGTATGCGGTTGAGTTGTTCAGAAAAATCAAGGGGATTTCGTTCCCGTCGATGAGCTGATATACACGAATGCCCGGACGAGGCGTAATAATTCGTGCAAATAATAGTTATTATTGCTTACTATGCCGAAAGAGATCCGACCTGTACAGATGCATACTATGGAGCAATTGCTTGCTCCGCTTGGTGTTACCAATCAGTATAAAGGCCTGCATATTATGTCGTTTAATCCGGGGGATATTGAGGTGCCTATTTTGCACCCCTTCCGGTCAGACCATTTTTTTTAACGCTTGTTCATGAAGGTGAGTTATCAATTAATGCCAACCTTTTGGAGTATAACTTAAAAAAGAACAATATCCTGATGGTAGCTCCCAATACCGTTCGCCAGTTTCTGAATGTTTCGCCAGATTGCAGGCTTACCTCGATCATATTTACCTCGGCTTATCTATCTGCTACCAGTATCCACACAAAAAATGTAGAAGCGTTTGATTTTTTATCATCGCAGGTAAATCCGTTACTGGTTATTGATCAGGAGCCGGCCGATAACCTTATATCAATTATGAAAATCCTTGAAAGTAAAATGGATAATCGTAATGATCTGGCATTCCAGGATGAAGTTGTGCTAAGCATTTTTACCGGTTTTATTTATGAGATAGGCGCGCTATATCAAAAGCAACAAAAAATAGCGGAAGTAAAGGGTACACGAAAGGAGGAACTGACTTTTCGGTTTCTAAAAATCCTTCCGCAGCATTTTAAGGAAGAAAGAAGCGTACAGGCTTATGCTGCCATGCTTAATATCACCCCTAAATACCTTTCGCAAACTGTAAAGGAAATAACCGGCAAAACCGCGGGCGAGTTCATTGACGAGATTGTGATCCTGGAAGCTAAAGTCGCCCTTAACGACCCCTCGTTAACCATAGCCCAGATTGCTACCTATCTCAACTTTGCCGATCAGTTCTTTTTTAGCAAGTTTTTCAAAAAACAATGCGGTACCAGTCCCAGTAAGTATCGGCAAACGCCCTGATAATAAACGATTGTCATTTCGAACGAGCCTTGGGTGGGATCGTGCACCGGCGGTGAGGAGAAATCTTCTACGAGCGTCGCTGCGGTTATACATGGCGGATAAGATTTCTCCTCGCGCCCGGCTTTTCCCTGCGCTGGCTCGTTCGAAATGACATTTTTTTACATGAAAACTTGTGGGCACACTGTAGCTCTCCGGAGGAGAGCTCTTCGCCCAATCTCAAAGATCCATCAAATAATCCTTGCTGTTATAATTTTAATTGCAAATGATAAGTATCGTTGCAACGCTGTGATTATTATTACCATTCCATTACAATGTTTTTAGTAAAAACGACTTTTTGACATATTGCGCCATCCTTTAAACATTCTGCAAAAACGATAATTGAGCCACTTTTGCCCTGTCATCAGTTGTTGATGCAGCCGGGCGTAATAGTGTGCCCGGTTAAACGCCAGGTTTGTTTATGCCGATAAGGGACACAGGTGCCGAACAATTAATTAAGGACACCGCTAAACACATTTTTTTGCCGAGGGCCGGCTCCACGCCAATACCCAGGATATTGCCGACGCGGCCGGTGTAAGCCGCACCTTGTTAAATTATTATTTCCGCACTAAGGATGTTTTAATTGAACAGGTGTTTAAGGAAGCAATGCTTGCTTTAACAACTCGTCTCGACGCTGTTATGGCATCCGACATGCCATTTAAAAGCAAGGTTGAAAGCTTTATAGAATTGTTTTTAACAGAGGCCAACAATTATCCCTACCAGGAAACTTTCCTGATCACCGAGATCAATTCAAACATCTGTAAGTACACAAACGAGGCCAGGCCGCACCATATCAATAAGTTCATGGTGCAGATCAGCGCCGAAATGGAGGCAGGTAATATTGAACAGATGAACCCCATGCATTTTGTGCTGAACCTGTTTTCGCTGATGTCATACCCGCTTATCATGGGGCCCATATATAAAAAGGCGTTTAACCTGAGCAATGAAAGTTATACCTGCCTCATTAATGAGCGAAAGAAGATGATCTGTAAAATGATTTTCCAGTAAAAAATTTATCCGGTGATTAACGCAATCGTCAAACAAAATAATTTAACACACATCACAATGTCTTCAATATCAATTCACTCCAATAACTACAAGTTTATATTTATGAAAAATACAGTTCAACTGCTAACTGGCTTTGGGGCCGCCTTAATTCTACTGTCGTCATGCGGCGGCAGCCAAAACCAGGGCGGTGCCATGGCTGCGGGAGCTCCCCAGCCACCGCAAAGCTACCCGGTTTTTAAGATTAGTTTACATGACGCTACGCTGAACAACGAATATCCTGCCACGCTTCAGGGGCAGCAAAATATAGAGATCCGTCCTAAAGTTGATGGTTATGTTGATAAGATCTACATTGACGAGGGCAGTGTTGTAAAAAAGGGCCAGCTGCTTTTTAAGCTCAGCGCGCCGCAATACGCCCAGGACGTAAACACCGCCACCGCGGCCATAGCCAGTGCCGAAGCTGATGTAAGCGCTGCCCAACTGCAGGTTAACAAAACCAGGCCGTTGGTTGAAAAAGATATCATCAGCCATTATGAGCTTGAATCGGCCGAGTACACGTTAAAAGCCCGCAAGGCCACCCTTGCCCAGGCAAAAGCCAGTTTAGCAAACGCCAAAACCAATTTAGGTTATACGGTAATAACCAGCCCGGTTGATGGCGTGGTAGGGGCCATTCCTTATAAATTAGGTAGCCTCATCACCGGTTCAACCGCGCAGCCATTAACAACAGTATCCAATATTGGTAAAGTGTATGCCTACTTCGCGCTGAATGAAAAGCAGCTGCTTGATTTTTCGAGAACGGTAAAAGGAAAAACCATGAATGAAAAGCTGGCTAACACGCCGCCTGTTTCACTGGTATTGCCGGATGTCAGCACCTATGCCGAAAAAGGTAAAGTGGAAACCATCAGCGGTTTAATTAATACCGAAACCGGATCGGCAAGTTACCGGGCGGCATTCCCTAACCCTGTTGGCCTGATCCGCAGCGGCGGAAGTGCTACTATACAGATCCCCCAGACTGTAAAAGATGCCGTGCTGATCCCTCAAAAGGCCGCTTATGAGCTGCAGGGAAAGCATTTTGTTTACGTGGTTGACGGCAAAGGAGCGGTTAAAAATACCGAAGTGAGCGTTATGGACCTCACCACAGGCCAATATTATGTAGTTACCGAAGGCCTTAAAGCAGGTGATACCATTGTTACCGATGGCGCAGGCAGTTTAAAAGACGGTATGGTTATCAAACCGGAAGTACAGGAGAACGCCGTGGTATATAAAGATCTAAAATAATTTTCACAACACCAGCCGGATTCCTTTTTACCCGGCATCAACATAAACAATATGTTACGTACATTCATTGAACGACCAGTACTATCTACCGTAATATCGGTAATTATAGTCATACTGGGTATCCTGGGCCTTACAACCTTGCCCATATCAGAATACCCCGATATAGCACCGCCTACCGTGCAGGTATCCGCATCATACCAGGGCGCTAATGCCGAAGTGGTAATGAAAAGTGTTATCGTACCGCTCGAAGAGCAAATTAACGGCGTGGAGAACATGACCTACATGACCTCTACTGCAAGTAATGACGGCAGTGCTGTTATCACTGTTTATTTTAAACAAGGCACCGATCCCGACCTGGCGGCGGTAAACGTGCAGAACAGGGTGTCAAAAGCCACCAGTTTGCTCCCTGCCGAGGTTACCAAAGCAGGCGTTACCACCAGTAAACGGCAAAGCAGTATGGTGATGGTATTTTCCCTGTCGAGCGATAATAAAAGCTACGACGAGAAATTTTTGCAAAACTACGCCAACATTAACGTGCTGCCGCAGATCAAGCGTATCAGCGGTGTGGGTGACGCATCATCATTTGGCATACAGGATTACTCCATGCGTATTTGGTTAAAGCCCGATGTAATGGCCACTTACGGCCTTGTACCGGATGATGTGAACAGCGCCCTGGCCGAGCAGAACATTGAAGCAGCGCCGGGTAAAGTGGGAGAGAACGATAATCAGTCGTTCCAGTATGTATTGAAATATAAAGGCAGGCTTACCAGTGTGCCCGAGTTTGAAAACATCGTGATCCGCTCATCAACCAAAGGACAGTTGTTGCGCCTGAAAGATATAGCGCGGGTTGAGCTTGGCGCACAAAGTTACGCCAATGCTACTACCATGAATGGCAAACCTGCAGTAGCTATAGCCATTTATCAAACTGCTGGTTCAAACGCGCATGAGTTAATTAAAAACTGCGAGCAGACCATTGAGGCCGCGTCGAAAACGTTCCCTGCGGGCATTAGTTATACTTCCCTTTTTAGTGTTAATGACTTTTTAGATGCTTCGATAGAAAAAGTTGTGCACACCCTGATTGAAGCATTTGTATTGGTGTTTATCGTAGTATTCGTATTCCTTCAGGATTTCCGTTCCACACTGATCCCGGCTATCGCGGTGCCTGTGGCTATAGTGGGTACTTTTTTCTTTCTGCAACTGTTTGGGTTTACCATTAACCTGCTCACCCTGTTTGCTATGGTGTTGGCCATTGGTATAGTGGTGGATGATGCCATTGTGGTGGTTGAGGCCGTACACGCCAAGCTTGATCATGGGGCTAAATCGGCAAAAGCGGCTACAATCAGCGCCATGAATGACATCAGCGGCGCTATAGTATCCATCACTTTGGTAATGGCTGCCGTGTTTATCCCGGTAACATTCATTACCGGTTCAACCGGGGTGTTTTATAAACAGTTTGGTTTAACGCTTGCTGTCGCGATTTTTATATCTGCAGTAAACGCTTTAACATTAAGCCCGGCATTGTGCGCGCTGTTATTGAAACCGCATCCCGAAGGCGAGCATCATAAAACAGGCCTGTTACAAAGATTTTATACAGCCTTTAATACCAGTTTTGATACAATTACCCGCAAATACAAAAAATCTGTAAGCTTTCTTGCGGCCAAAAAATGGCTCTCGATTGCCGGTATTGCGGTTTTTGGGTTGATATTTTGGTTTCTGCTAAAAACAACGCCATCGGGCTTTGTGCCTAATGAAGATCAGGGTTTTATTATTGGCGATATCTCATTGCCGCCTGCCGCGTCACTGGAGCGTACTACAGAGGTTATCGACAAGGTATCAGGTATGGTAAGGTCCCTGCCCGAAGTGGAGTCGACTATCAGGGTTGCCGGCCAGGGCATACTGAGCGGCGCGGGTGGTTCATATGGCTTAATCATGGTTAAGCTGAAACCCTGGGACAAACGCACGGCCAAAGGGTCTGATGTGAACACCGTTATCGGCAAACTATTTGGCATGACAGCCGGAATTAAAGGTGCTACCGTCCTGTTCTTTGCCCCGCCAACTTTGCAGGGCTTTGGTAACAGCAGCGGTTTCGAGTTCCAGGTGCAGGACAAAACCGGCGGCGATATTGTGAAATTTGCCGAAATAAACGGCAAGTTCCTGGGCGCATTAAACCAGCGTCCCGAAATTCAATATGCGTCTACGTTTTTTAATACCAACTTTCCACAGTTTTTGGTTGATGTTAACGTGGCTAAATGTAAGGATGCCGGTATTACTGTAAATTCGGTATTAAGCGCTTTACAGGGATATTTTGGCGGTGTTTATGCCTCCAACTTTAATGAGTTTGGCAAGCAATACCGTGTAATGATCCAGGCAGATGCCGCTTACAGGGGTACCACCGGTAGCTTGAACAACATGTATGTGCGCAATGCCAATAATACCATGGCGCCTATATCTGAGTTTGTTACGCTGAAAAAGGTTTACGGCCCTGAATCAGTTAGCCGTTTTAACCTGTTTACTTCTATTTCGGTAAACGGCGCTCCGAAACCGGGCTTCAGCACGGGCGATGCCATTAAAGCCATACAGGAAGTAGGCGCAAAAACATTGCCTGCCGGTTATGGGTTCGAGTTTTCGGGCCTTACCCGCGAGGAGATTGCCAGCGGCAGCCAAACTATTTTTATTTTCCTGCTGTGTTTGGTGTTTGTATACTTCTTATTAAGTGCGCAGTACGAGAGCTATATCCTGCCATTTGCTGTATTACTGTCACTGCCTATAGGTTTGGCCGGCGCGTTCATTTTCGCTAAGATCTTCGGCATTCAAAATAATATTTATTTGCAGATCACCCTTATCATGCTCATCGGTCTGTTAGCCAAAAACGCCATCCTGATAGTTGAGTTTGCGGTAGCCCGCAGGCGAAACGGCGAAAGCATTGTGCAGGCCGCTATTGATGGCTCGGTTGCCCGTTTAAGGCCTATTTTGATGACCTCTTTCGCATTTATACTGGGCTTAGTCCCGCTAATGATTGCATCAGGAGCAGGTGCCGAAGGTAACCGCTCAATAGGTACAGGCGCTGTAGGCGGGATGCTGATCGGTACCATATTCGGTGTGTTTGTGATCCCGGTACTGTTCATCATCTTCCAATCGCTCCAGGAACGCGTAAGCGGTAAACCTGTTGGAAAAGAAATAGAGATTGAGACCGAAACGGTAGCCTCAGAGCAAAATTTTTAAAACGATAAATAAGCAAAAAAATGATCCATTCATATAAACGGCAAATACTGGCTACGCTGGCAGCAACCGCGGTACTTGCCTCATGTGTTACAAAAAAATACCAGCAGCCGGTAGTAAATACCGATAAGTTGTATCGCGATACCACTATCAGCGATACCACATCAATGGCCAGCATGCCGGTAAGCCGGCTATTTTCTGATACCGTTCTGGTAAACCTCATCCAGGAAGGGCTACGTGAAAACCTCGATTTAAAAACTGCCGTACAGCGCATTAATGAGGCCCAGGCAACATTTAACCAAAGCAAGGCGGCATATCTGCCAAGCCTGGAAGGGAGCGGAACTGTTACAAGAGCAAAGACATCAGCAGCAAGCTTAAATTTTCCGCCTGAGTTTGCCAACTCGTTCAACCTGAAAACAACCACCTACCAGGCAGCGTTAAGTACCAGTTGGGAGGCCGATATCTGGGGTAAATTAAGCAGTTCGAAAAGAGCGGCGCTGGCGTCATTGCTGCAAAGTGACGCTGCTAAAAGAGCGGTTCAAACCCAGCTCATAGCCGATATAGCAAACGCTTATTATAATCTGCTGGCGCTTGATGAGCAATTGGCTATCACTCAGCAAACGCTTACCATACGGGTAAAAGATGTAGAGACCGTAAAAGCCCTGAAGGAAGGTGCTGTGGTAAACGGAGCGGCCGTTGTACAAAGCGAAGCTAACCGCTATGCCGCCGAGGTTACCATACCCGATCTTAAACAAAGCATCCGCGAAGCCGAGAACGCATTAAGTATTTTACTGGCAAGAGCACCCGGTACTATCAAACGTACAACGCTAAGCGAACAGAAACCTGTGGCCGACCTGAAAACGGGCATCCCATCCCAGCTCTTAAAAAATCGCCCGGATGTGCAGGAAGCTGAGTTTGCCTTCAGGAGTGCGTTTGAGAATACCAACCTGGCACGTACTTATTTTTATCCGCAGCTTACCATTACCGGGCAGGCCGGTTTATCAACCCTGCAGTTGAAGAACTTTTTGATCATTCCATATTTTACAACTTTGTTGGCGGCATTACCCAGCCCATTTTTAACAAAGGTCAAAACCGGGCGCGTTTAAGAACAGCGCAAGCCCAGCAACAGGAAGCTTATTATGCTTATCAAAAATCATTACTCACGGCGGGGCAGGAGGTAACCAATGCGTTGTTCTCCTACCAAAACGCCATTG
Organism: Mucilaginibacter sp. P19; assembly: GCF_050632265.1. Classification (NCBI taxonomy): domain Bacteria; kingdom Pseudomonadati; phylum Bacteroidota; class Sphingobacteriia; order Sphingobacteriales; family Sphingobacteriaceae; genus Mucilaginibacter; species Mucilaginibacter sp. P19. The sequence continues at coordinate 3,740,562 of NZ_CP192586.1, read as the reverse complement.
AAAAACAAGGCTCAAGGGTTAAACAGTTGCAGGCGCTTGAAAAATCGGTTGATTATACCAAAGAGTTGCTGCGTTACAGCTCGGCAACTAACTATACCGATGTTTTAACTTCAGAACAAAACTTGCTTGCTGCCCAGTTAAGCGGCGTTAACGATCATTTGCAGGAATTACAAGCTATAGTTAACCTTTACCGCGCTTTAGGGGGCGGCTGGAAATAGGTGGAATTACCTCCCTGTTAATCAAGAAGCCCGGTTTGCAATTGAGCTGCCGGGCTTTTTTATAGCCAGTGGTGATTTTGACATATTTTGAAGTTGTTTAAACATTTATTATCTATGCCAACTAATTGATTTTTGTAAAACCTGTTATCATACAATCATCTAAACCAAATTGATAATTTAATTATGGTTAATTATTTATTAATGAATAAATTAAAGTAAATTTTGCTTGTGATTGAGAAGTTAAAACATGGGAAGTAAAGAACGGATATTACGGCAAAAGGATGATACCCGCCGAAAGATACTGGACGCTGCGTTGGATATGATCAAGTGTGAGGGATGTGATGCGTTAAGTATGCGGAAACTTGCTGAGCATATCGAGTACACGGCTCCTGCTATTTACGAATATTTTGAAAGCAAGGAAGCTTTGTATACCGAGCTTGCCCGCAAGGGGCACCTGAAGCTGGCAGCTATGGTAAAGCTGGCAAAAGAGGCACATACAGACGCCATTGAACAGATGGAGGCTATGTGGTTGGCTTACTGGAACTTTGCAATTGCCTATAAGGAGCTTTACCAGCTGATGTTTGCTGTTGGTACAGGTTGCAGCCCGGTAGAAAACCGGATAGCGGAAGCATTGGTTTTTCCGGAGATGGTTTCTGAAGTGATACGGGCGCTGTATGCACCCCGGGAGGTAAGTGAGGAGGAAGTTCAAAAAAATACTACACCTACTGGGCCGTAATTCATGGATTGATAGCCATTAACATGATCCAGCTCACGCGGGATGAAAAAATGAACCAGGAGATCCTGATTGGCGCTATCAGGGGGATCACCGCTTTGATAACTACCTAACGCTATGATTGATAAGGAGCGGGTTTTAAATGGGAGTGAAGCGCTTTTTCTTGAAGCAGGGATAAAAAGCATTACCATGGATGATATTGCCCGGCATCTGGGGATCTCCAAAAAAACAATTTACCAGCATTTCAGGGACAAAAATGAACTTGTTACTGCTCTTGTAAAAAAGCGGCTGAGCGATGATGAGGCAATGCTTTGCTCAATTATTAGTGACACGGGTAATATGATGGATGAGATGGTTGAGCTCACCAAATGTACAGGGGAGATCTTTTCGAGGGTTAACCCTGCTGTTTTGGTCGATCTGCAAAAGTACCATCACGAAGGCTGGATGTTATACCTGAAATTTAAAACAGGCTTCATGGTCAATATCATTGAGAAGCTGTTAAAAAAAGGTATCGATCAAGGGTATGTCCGTCCCGAAATTGATACCAGAATAATTGCCATTATGCGGGTTAACCAGATTGAACTTGGTTTTAACGCCTCCGTATATCCTCATGCCGAATTTAATTTATGGGATGTCCAGCTGCAGCTTTTAAACCATTTTAACTATGGCGTTTGTACGTTAAAAGGTATCGCCGTTTTAAATAATGCCGACTGATAGTTAGCGTTGAGGCCTTATGGTCCGGATACCATTTTCGCCTGCAATAATTGCCCTGCCGGCCATTTGGTAAAATAAAGAGTGTTCAACAACACCCGGTATCATTTTAACCAGGGTATTTAATTTAACCGGTTCGGGCAGTTCAGTAAATTGTACATCGATCAGCATATTACCATTATCTGATATCAAAGCCCCATCTTTTTGCGTGCTCATACGCTGGGTAAGTGTAGCCTGGGGAAATAGGATTGCCAGTTTTGCCAGTACAATTTGTAAGGCCTGGGGTAATATCTCTATAACCAGCGGATATGTAGCGTTAAGTTGGGCAGAGAATTTTCCCTCATCGCCCAGCAAAATAAATTCATGCGCCATTGAGGCAAGGACCTTTTCGGTAGTATGGATGCCGCCGCCGCTTTTCAGGGCGTTTAGTTCGCTGTCAAACTGGTCGCAGCCATCAAAATAGATATCGAGTTTATTAAGCAAGGCAGGCGACTGAATGCGCAAACCGTATGTGCTTAGCAGTTGAGTTGTTTTGAATGATGATGAGGTAAATATTAAGGAAGCCGCAAGCTTACGATCCTGGGCTAACATATTAACCAAATGAGCTATGGTGCCCCCGGCTCCCAAACCAATAATTTGATTGGGGGTAATCAAGGTTAAAGCGGCTTTAGCTGCTTCCAGTTTATAATCCGTCATGGCGCTAAGATACAGCACCTGCCGCTAATAACCTTTGTTAATTTACTCTTTTAGTCGTCTATGCCCTCCCACAACTGACTATGTGCTGTTGATATGATATGCTTTTTCATGTTATTGTTTATTCAATGATTTTAACCTTCTTTAATAATGAAGACGAATCAAAACCGGGAACATTTTAAAACAGCATAAATTTTTTGTAATCGGTTAGGATGGTATTATCGCATATCAAAATACACCACGTAAGTATTGAAACCTGGTTATAAAAACAGCGTTAGCAGATGTGACGCTAATTTTGCTCTCAGTATTTTTAAAGAATTGTTTACCTGCTTTCTAACAGTTAAGGGGCTTATCTCCAATATTTCGGCAATTTCGTTGTGCGACAGGTTTGAATCCCTGCTTAACTCAAATATCAGTTTCATTTTTGGAGGTAAAGAGCTTACTTCGGCCTTAATCAGGGCAATAAGTTCTTTATTTCTTAAATTTTCATCCGTTGTAGATTCGCAGGTTTCCTCAAAATTAATTAACGAGGTAATGTAATTGGCTTTTACTTTCTCGTGCTTAAAAACATTTAAAACCTTGTTCCGGATAGCGGTACATAAATAAGCTTGTAAACTGCCTTTAATATCAATTGATGTTCTTTGGTCCCATAAATGGATAAAAAGCTCCTGTAAAAGATCTTTCACAGTATCCCTGTCCGGCAATCTTTTATACGCATGCTGATATAACGCTCCGTAATAGCGCGAATGAATCGCCGTAAAAGCAGATATGTCATCTTGCCTTAACAGCGTTATCAAATCGTCGTCACTATATTTACCGTACAAAGCCATTAAGGTTTACATTGATTATAAATTTGCAAGCGATATTTATTGATTGCTGACCATTGAGGTCCGGTATAAACGAATCGCCTGAAACCGGGCCCCTGTTTATCTAATCGTATAATTGTTGTTACAAATTAAGAGGACTGGAGTGATTTTAAGCGCTAAAGTTCTACGCAACCGTTTGCGTTAATTTGGGCGAATCAGCTTTAACAAAAAGGTTCTTGCCCTCAATGCAAGTACTATATCGCTTTAATCCGCTGATTAAGAGCGCTATTTTTAACTGATTGGTAAAGATTTTACCGTCGGGGTAATTAATACAGGCTTTCAATAACAACACTTCGCTGTTATAAAACTCAAAAAACATATTTATGAGCCTTGTTGCGATAAACAAACGTTTGCGTTGAATTTATTTTTGACAAATTCTTATGTCTGAAAGCATTAACGACCCGATACGGCCACTTGGAATAGCTAAACCAAAAGTCAGTTTTCAATAAGCTTTCTTACAGTAATAGGAGGTGATACCTTCCCCAACCTATCATCCGGTAAATTATTTTCAATTTTTTAATTTTTATCTACTCCCTCCCCCGGTAGTAGTTGTATATGGGGTAATAAGGATGATATATCCTTTAACGATTATGCAACCACAAGACATCGAAGATTTAATAGAACGGTATAACAGCGGCATGACTACTCCGGCAGAGAACGCTTTGGTTGAAAGCTGGTATTTAAAATACAAGCACGGCGATCCTTATTTGTCGCAGGAGCAATTGGAAGAAGATCAGAAAGAGAGCCTTGATAATCTGCTGAATGAAATACAGGGAAGGACAAAAAGGATACAATTATCGCGTTGGGCAATAGCTGCTTCAATACTTTTTTTATGGCTGTGGGGGGATACTTTTTTAGCATTAATAATAATTCCCGCCGGCAAATAGCTGCAGTTAAGCCTCAGAAACAGGATGTAGCCCCCGGCGGAAACAAAGCCATATTAACATTAGGGGATGGGAGTACCATTGTATTAAATGGTGCAAAGATTGGAAAACTCGCACGTCAGGGTAACATCGTTATAAAAAAAGCCGCCGACGGCCAAATTAGTTATAGGGATGTTGTTGTGGACTTCCATCCGTCAAAGAACATTATATATAACACCGCCGCTACGCCGCAAGGCGGGCAGTATCAATTTATTTTGGCTGATGGTACTAAAGTATGGTTAAACGCATCGTCATCAATAAAATACCCGGTAGTTTTTAATGGTAACGAACGCAGGGTAGAACTTACCGGCGAGGCCTATTTTGAAGTTGCACACAATGCCAAAAAGCCGTTCAAAGTTATTTCAAACGGGCAAACAGTAGAGGTATTAGGCACCCACTTCAATATCAATGCTTATAATGATGAGCAGGCTGTTAAAACTACCCTGCTCGAAGGCAGTGTAAAAGTATCGGCCGGGAAAGTGAGTAATATCATTAAACCTGGGCAGCAGGCAAGGTTTGATCACGGCCTGATCGATGTTATGAATGTAGATGCGGATGAAGTGGTGGCCTGGAAAAACGGATTTTTCTTTTTGAAGACAATAATATTCAGGAAGTAATGCGGCAGCTTTCGCGCTGGTATGGTGTGGAGATCAAATATGAAGGACAATTACCCTCGCGGAGATTCTCGGGCGAAATTTCCAGGAACGTCAATCTGTCACAAATACTGGATATTCTGAGCTTTAAGCAAATACATTACAAAATAGATGGGAAAACAATTATTGTAATGAACTAACACCTGTAATTAACCAATTATTCACCTCAAAATAAAAGGAACCATATGGAAAAATAAATACACACCCGGCCTTCAAAATTTAGGCCCATCCCCACAAGGTTAACTCAAAAAAAACGCATCCCGAGGGCAATCGGAATGCGGTTAAATATTGAGTTAACCCTCCCCGCAAAACGGGAATATGTTTAGTGTCTCTAACTATCTGTTAACCCAACTCAACAAAAGTATGAAATTAAATGCTTTTTTAATGGCCATGCGTTGTCCGTGGCCGCGCAAAATGTTATTAGTTATGAAATTGACTACCTTGATCATGTTAGTTGCCCTTCTTGAATGTAGTGCAAAAGTGTATAGTCAAAAAATTAACCTGGATGAAACAAATTCCTCACTGAAAAAAGTACTTAACCAGATAAATAAACAAACAGGATATGTGTTTTTTTATGATTCAAAAGATGTACAGAATAAAAGTGTAACCATTCATCTGAAAGATGCCTCAATAGATGAGGCATTAAAGGAATGTCTTAAAAATCAGTCCTTAACTTATAAAAAGGTTAATAACAACATTGTTCTTCAGCAAATTGAAAAGACTGTTGATAATGTGGTTACCAGCTTAAATGTAAGCCCGGTTAAGATAAGCGGGCAGGTATTTGATAACAAAAATATACCGCTGGCCGGCGTGACTATTTCAGTAAAGGGAAGTCAAGCCATCACAATATCCGACGCCAGTGGTAAATTCAACATAGAGGTTCCGGATGGGAACGCAACACTTGTTTTTTCATTTGTTGGCTATGTGAAAAAAGAATTGCAGGTTACTCCCGGTACACCTATGCTGGTAAGGATGGAAGCCGATGTAAGCGGGCTCAGCGAAATAGTTGTGGTTGCCTATGGTACGCAGAAAAAGAAAACCTGACAGGTGCAATAGGTGTAATTAAATCATCTGCACTTGAAAACCGCCCTACATCTTCCCCAGCCAATTTGTTGCAAGGCCTGTCACCAGGCGTTACCGTTACTACGCAAGGTAGTTATCCCGGCGCAAGCGCTAATATTAAAATCAGGGAGTCCTCAACCTGGCAGGGCGGGACAGACCCGCTATACGTGATAGACGGTTTTGTAAGGGATGCAACAACATTTGCCACCATTAACCCGGCCGATATCGATAACATCAGTATCCTGAAAGATGCCGCGTCAACCGCGATTTATGGTATCAGGGGCGGTAACGGTGTTGTTTTGATTACAACAAAACATGGCGTAGCCAATAAAACCTTTATATCCTACAATGCATCATATACCATGAATAACCGTGAAATTACACCGCGGAGAATGAATGCTTTTGATGCTTATACTTTTGCCAATGAGGCATTTGCCCAAAAAGGTTTGCCGGCAAACGATCCAAGCTACTATACACCTGACGAGTTAGATTATTTCAAAACACATTCGTACGATTGGTTAAAAGATACCTGGCGTAATCCATGGAATACTTCACATAACTTAGCCGTAAGCGGTGGTTCGCAAGCAGCCAGGTACTATATCTCGGCAGGGTATTTCCAGCAGGAAGGGGCAACCTCAAATTCCTTCCGTAAATATAATTTAACAGCAAAAATAGATGGACAAATTTCTGAGCGATGGAGCTATAATTTAAATATCCAAAGCGAATGGAATAACGGCAGCCGTCCGTTCTGGGCCTATGATTATGGGGATTTCAATTTGTCGAACATGTACAACAGGCTGTTAATGGTAAATCCCGGCCGGCCCTCTTTTATTAATGGCCTTCCTGTTGGCAACTTTGATAACACCAATACCGCCAACCTGGCAAAGGGAAATGGTGGCTACACCAAGCCGTCGGGCAATAATATTACCCCGGTTTTTCAATTGAAATATGATATCCCAGGAATAACCGGACTATCGGCAAAGGGTACTTTCGCTTACAATACCACTAATAATTACACCAAAGCATGGCGTAATGCACCTTACATTTATTATTTCCAAACCGGTGGCGACCATAACCACATCGTTACCGATAAATTGGATTTAACACGATCAGGAGGCTATCAGATATTAGACCAGGCCCAGATTTCCGGAATTGGTGCACCTACCGAATTGCAGGAGTCATATTCGCAGTCATCTAATTACCAACTGGATTTGATGTTGAATTATGACCGATCTTTTGGCCTTCATAATATCAGCGCGTTTGCCGGCTATGAGCAATCGGCATACCGGGGCCATTATTCAACCATTTGGGATGACAATTACAGCAACCCTAACTATCAGCAAATTAACGGCGGATCAACCAATAGCACCGACTGGTATATCAGGGGCGATCAGAACCAGCCTACAGGCTTCGCTTCCTATTTTGGCAGGGTTGATTACAATTACGCCTCAAAATATTTGCTTGGCTTTACCATGAGGGCCGACGGTTCTTATATCTTTCCGTCAAATAAGCGTTGGGGATATTTTCCGGCCGTTTCAGCAGGCTGGAATATCGCCAATGAAAACTTCTTTGCAAATTATACTAAAGTCCTTGATGTTTTGAAGCTGCGTTTTTCTTACGGTATAACCGGTACAGATAATACAGCTCCATGGCAATGGCAACAAACCTACAACTTTAACGCAAACTCAGGTATTTATATAGGATCCGGGCTTCCGCCTTCAACAACGTTGGGTGCAACTATCAACCCCAATATCACATGGGAAAAAAATCATAACTACAACCTGGGTTTAGACTTTGGCATGCCAAAAAGAATCCTTACCGGAACTGTTGATTTATGGTACAAAAAAACCACCGATATTCTTGGTGCACGTGTAGCATCGGTCCCAAGTACGGTTGGAGCAAGCTTGCCTGCAGTTAATTATGGGATAGCATCGGCACGGGGTATTGAGCTATCTCTTAGCCACGAACGGCACATCAATGACTTTTTCTATCGCGTGTCTGGCAACTGGTCATATTCTGCCAACAAATATCTGAAGGTTGACCAGGCAGCGTCAGTTCGTGGTTACCAGAACCTGATAGGACAACCCATTAACGGGATTATATGGGGTTATGTATCCGATGGAATTATCAGAACACAGCAGGACGTGGATAATATTTTAAAAGCTAACGGCCCCAATTTTACCATATTTGGCAGCAAGCCACAGCCCGGGATGTTGATGTACAAGGACATCAGGGGCCCACTGGGTACCGATTCGCCTGATGGGAAAATTGACGGGAACGACCAGCAGATCATTTCAAAAAACGGGATACCGCGTGTTAATTATGGCTTCAACTTCACATTTGGCTGGAAAGGACTTAACCTCACCGCTGTATTTGCTGGTTTGGGCCGTTACGACATTATGCCTACCGATGTTTACTACAGGCGGCCTTTACCTGGCAATGATAATTTAACCATCTGGAAAAATGCATGGACTCCGCAAACAGCCTCTACCGCTACCATGCCAAGTCCTATTATGACCGACTGGCAAGGCACAAGCAACAGCGAGGTGTCATCTACATTCTGGTTAAAAAATGGCGCTTTCCTGCGGTTAAAGTCCTTAATTGTTGACTATAGTTTGCCGGTAAGCTTGTTGTTGAAAATAAAAGTTAAAGCTGTGAAGGTTTATTTCAGCGGCGAAAACCTGTATCAATGGAACCATGTAACCGATTGGGACCCTGAACTGGGCGGCGACTTTAGAATGTACCCTGTATTAAGAGGGTTTACCTGCGGGCTTAATGTAACACTTTAAACATTAAATTATTAGATCATGAAACTTAAATTCAATATACTATTCGTTTTATTGGGGATAATTGCTTTAACAATATCCTGTAAAAAGGTATTTGATGTTGATCATCCGGGAGGCCCAATTACGCCAGAGCAGGAATGGGGCAGTCCTGATTTTGTAAAAGGATATGTAACCAATTTCTATAATATTTTACCTTCCTGGAACAGAAATGAAGAACTGGCCGGCGAAGCTTATTCTGGTGGCAGCGGCGGCAATGGCCTTAACTCTTTTCTTAAAGGCACTTATACAAGCCAAAGCGGTTACCCCGACAGGGTTTGGGACTGGGGAAGGGTAAGGTCTATCAATAACTTTTTTGCAAATATTGATAAAAGTAAATCTGCTCTATCTGATGCCGATTATAAAAGCCTGAAAGGCCAGGCATACTTCTTCCGCGCATATTTATACTACAGGATGGTAAAAGTATTAGGAGGGGTGCCAATCATTACCGCGGTTCAGGACCCAACAGCCGATATAAATACTTTACTGGTAAAAAGAAATTCTGTCACTTGAGTGTTTTGATTTTATTGGCAAACAGTTGGATAGCGCAATTAATTTATTGCCGGCTACCTGGGGTTCAAATGATATTGGCCGGGTTACCAAAGGCGCGGCTATGGCGGTAAAAGGCGAAGCCCTGTTACTAAAAGCAAGCCCCCTGTTTTGCAAAACACCTAATGCCACTTATTGGAATGATGCTTATAGTGCCTTGCTGGCCGCTAAAACTGAGTTAGATGCTGATGGTTATGGCTTATATACCGATAATACTGCAAAACCAAATGAAAACATGTGGTATGATAAGGCCGGGGCTGCTAAGGAAATGGTTTTGAGCTTACGCTACCATTATCCCGAAAAAACAAATGGCTTTCAACAAGGGCAAAGGCCTTTAACTGAAACCTCTGGCGCTGCAGGCTCCTGTGATCCTACCTGGGAGATGGTGCAGGCTTATCCCATGAAAAATGGTCTCCCAATTTCCGACCCGGCTTCGGGATATGACCCTACAGAGTTTTGGAAGGACAGGGATCCGCGCTTCTATCAAACAATTGTGTATAATGGCGCCAGGTATGATTTTGCGGATATTACACCACGTGTGCAATGGATTTTTAACACGATAGCCGGGGATGATGCCTACAAAGCCACACCCAATTATAATATCACTGGTTTTTATTGCCGTAAGGGGATTGATACCACATTGGGTTCAAGCGTTTGGAACCGCCAGGCTTTTGATTGGCCTATCATCAGGTATGCTGAGGTTTTACTTAACCTTGCTGAGGCTGCTAATGAAGTACAGCACCCGGCCGAAGCAAGGGCCTATATTATTCAAATCCGCCAAAGGGCCCATATAACAGCAGGAGCAGGAAATTATGGATTGGCTGCATCGGTTGGCTCTGATTATCAGGCCACATTGAACGCTGTTATGACCGAACGGGCTATAGAGTTTGCTTTTGAAGGAAAACGATTTTGGGATTTAAGGCGCAGGCGGATGTTTAATGTACTGAATAGCATGGGTACGCTGCACGCTTACGGGCCGTACTTTAACAGCGCGGCTGCATCCTCTCAATATGGTATTAATATTACGCAAAGTAATAGCGGGATTGCCGCACAGCTTTCTAATCTGATAGTCAATTCACCGGCATCGTTTGATCGTAACGCTTTTCTTAAGGCTATTACCAATTACAAATATGAGCCGATAGATCCTGGTGCCACCAGTCAAATCAATATACCCGATGCCTATTATTTCGGTCCTATTGATCCGCAGTATATTTTACAAAACAAAAATCTGCAGCAAAATATAGGATGGGATGGCGGAACATTTAATCCGGTGATACAATAGGTGCCGAATGTGTTTTATTTTTTAAGTGTACTTCCGGTAATGAGACTACATGAGGTTTAGTTGAAGAGGCGTCCCTGTATGGTGGTACAGGGCGCCCTCTTTTATCATTGATCAGAAAGCGGTACTTAGAAATTGGAAATGCTTTTTAGTTAATTATATATGAGTTTTTATAACATGATAAATAAATTGAACACAGGTTTTTTAGTTCTCCTGGCGTTCAGTATGATGCTGGTAATTCACCCGCAGGCAAATGCACAAACCATTACTTTAAACACAAAGTTTGTCACGCTTAGTATAAACAAACGTGGGTTCATTACCAGTATTAAGGATAAATCATCCCATAAAGAATATTGCCCTGCCGGTAAAGTTTCTGCCTTGCTTAGTCTGTACAAAGGCGAAAACTATATACTGCCGGTATCCGCTGCATTTAACACGCTCAATAAGCGTATAACGCTACACTATCCTAATGGTTCGGTGGCAACGGTGCAAACTGATGAAAAAGGGGAGTATGTACGATTGAAACTGGTATCGCTTAAGCCGCGAAACGGGGTTGATAATATCGTTTGGGGCCCTTATAAATTAACTATCTCTAAAACAATAGGAGATATCCTGGGCGTAGTGAGAGATGATGATTTCGCATTTGGCATACTGGGTTTAAATGACAATACCACCGGCGGCCCTCCAACAGGAGGCGACATGTCTTTCATGTACTATTTTATTCATTCGCCTGATCCCCTGAAATACCCCTTGCCTCCAAATCTTAAGGAAGGTCAAACTTTCACAATCGGCGGAGATGGGATAAATGATGTGGCGTTTTATTCACATCCGGAAGAGTATTACCGGATGAACTACGGAAACGGGGCAAGACTTGAACCCGCTTTTGGTTCTACAGTTTGCATGCATTCAAGAGACCGGAGAAAGGAACAGATGATACGCTTCCCGGTGTTGCCCGATAATTTGGATGGGAAGGTAAATTCGGCCAGGTACCAGTTGGTGCCGCCGGTTAATGCCGATTACATCGGGTCGTCGGTTGCTTTGCTTGCCTGTCCCGATTCTGTCGGGCTCCGCACTATCGAACAAATAGTTTTAAAGGAAGGGCTGCCGCATCCCGAAATTGATGGTCAATGGATCAAAGACCCTAAAGCATATCGCCCTGATATTGCATGGCATGGCGCTCATGACAGCCTGATCACCTATGCTCATCAATTAGCCATCAAAGGCGTACAGGATGAAGGATGGGGCGAATATTATCCCAACCCGCAAAATCGCTGGACTAACAGAAAAATAAATTTCAACAACGCGGCTCCCATGAACATTCCGGACTATGGTGCATTGATGAAGAAAAATGGGATCAGGTATGGACTGCATACCCTGTGCGAGTTTCTGCAGCCTGATAATAACAGCGATGTGGCCCCGGTACCGAGCGATAGCCTGGCCATTATGCAGCGCACTTCCATAACCAAAAATCTTACTGATCAGGACACGGTTATAACGGTGGCCGACAGGGCCTATTTCAACGAGTTTGGTGGATGGGAAGGTAACCATACCAATGTGCTGAAAATAGGGAAGGAGCTTATAGAATACAATGGCATTAGCGAGAGCAAGCCTTACACCTTTTTACATATCAAAAGGGGGCTTTACGGAACAAAAAGAGGTACCTATAAAAAGGGTACTACAATAGTAAAGCTGCAGCCTAACTGCTATCGTGGTTTTGTTCCGGATATGAATTTGCAAAAAGTATATGCAGATTATTATGGCAAGTGGCTCACAGAAGGAGGGATGGATTATATTGATTTTGATGGCCTGGAGAGTTGTATATACCAGGGACAGGGGCAATATTCCTTTAAACAGTTTTTCAGGAAATTATTTGATACCTATGCAAAAAATGGAGGTGATTACCTCCGCGTAATGGGAAGTGCGGTTTATGAAGGCAACTGGCATTATATGAGCGTTTGCAATGTTGGCGGCGGCAATAATATGTTTAATCCGGTATTGAACCAATGGGGAATAGAGGGGAAAGATATGCGATATGTTTTTGAGAGCAGTTATTTACCTGCAACATTCGGAATAGTTGATTTGCACAGTGATTGGAGTTTATATGACGCAGAAAACCTGGAAGCCAAATCAATTGGTTGGAATGCAACTTATATGCTTGGTTTGAGCCAGCACACTGTTGAAAATTGCCCGGAAAAGAATAACATTTTCAAGGCATACCGCGCCTGGGAAAATGCAAGGGCCTCGAATGTTTTCACCAAAGCGGTAAAAGAGCGTTTAAAAAATTTAAACTATAAATTTCACCTGGTGCAAAACGGCGAAAAGTCTTTCGTTTTATATCCTGTACGTGAAACCCGCTTTCCTGACCAGCAATACACTATCGAAAAAAATACCTGCCGGTTAAATAATGAATTTGATGCGCAGCCGCTGGATTGTGCGATACGGATATCATCAACCGAAAAAGACGGATATGCTGATGGCATCAGGATCACTTTTCAGGACGGTACAGAACTTTCAATCGACAAAAAAATTACCAATGGCGAATTTATTATCCTGAAGGATAATGCTCGCTATGTAGCGGATAAGAACAGAAAGAAGATCGCTGAAATTCCTACTCAGGGCAATTTGAGCCTTCCGCACGGGGCATCGTCAATCCAGGTTAGCGCCTTGCATAACAGCAATCAAAAAGTAAATATGGAACTGCTGGTTTCATCCGTAGGTCCGGGTATAGCACTTTGATGATTTAACATGAACTTTAACAAAAAAAGCTGCCTTTCCGCATTCATAATTTATACATGCTTAACAGGCATTGCCCACGCGCAGGGAGCAAAAAAGCTTATAACTCCGGATTTTTTAAAAGCGGTGCATGGAAATATACGTGTAAGCGCTATCCAATATGAGGGCACCAAAGCATTAAATAAATTTGTGTTCGGGAACAACAGCCTTACAACAGACAGTGCCCAGTGGTTGCTTAACTTAACCGCAAAACAGGGTGCAAGCGCCGGGATACTGGATATCACCGCTGATATTAAGTTAAAAGAAGGCCATGCAGCTGCCACGGCCCTGGAGGTATCTTTTGACTTCAGCCGTTGGAGCAGGAAGAATTATGTTATGATGCCTGCAAGTATGTATAACGGGAACAGGTATCCTGCTATTGGAAACGGGTACAATCCACCCTACACCAGGGACATGTACTATAACCCCAAAGTACCGCTAACCATTTCAAATAACCCCAGGTTATCCGCAGAACCCGATAAAGCATCGCTGGTGCAGTTACAAACCGGCAATGCAGCAACGCCGGCAATGTGCTTCTATTCACCATCGCTAAAGAAAGGCTTTATCCTGTTGACCACCCAGCAGACCCAGTTGGGCAACAGTGGCCTTACCATTGCAGAAAATGCAAAACAAGATAGTTGCAGCTTTCGCATTTCGGCACCGGCGGTGCGCAGACTGGCGCCCGGGTTTGGGGATTTTCATGAAAGTGGCGATAAAGCACGCGACTGGAAACCCGGCGACCATGTAACCATCGCGATGAGATTGTGCGTATTTGATGCCCGCAACATACCCGATTTGCTTACGAAGTTTATGCAGGTACGTAAGGATATAACCGGGCCAAATAGCCCCCGCAATATATTGCCTATGAGTAAGGTACTTGCAGTAGGTTCGGCTATATGCAGCGGTAATTTTATACATGTTCCTGCCGGTAGTTATTACAAGCCCGAAAATAATGACGATTTTCAGTTGGGTTGGGTGAGCGGTATGATGAATACCTATCCTATGCTGGCGCTTAATAATGCAAAAGAACGTGAGCGGGTGGCGGAAGAGATCGACTTTGTTGTGAATAAACTTCAGGGGAAAAGCGGCTTTTTTTATGGCGGAATAGAAGCAAATGGCCGCCTGCTTTTTGAAAAAATGCACCCCGATTTCGCGGAAGGCCAGGCTATGGTACGCAAAAACAGTGACGCTTTATTGTGGCTGATGAAACATCTGTTGCTGCTGAAAGCGCAGGGTTTTGGAAATATAATTAAGCCCGAATGGGAGTCGGCCGCTAAGAAACTGGCCGAAGCTTTTACTAACACCTGGAAAAGATACGGCGAGTTTGGGCAGTACATCGTACCCGAAACTGGCGAGATAGCCGTATTTAACTCCACGGCGGGAGCGATAGCGCCCGGCGGGCTCGCCATTGCGGCAAATTACTTTAATCATCCGGAGTGGCTTGGAATAGCCAGGGATGCTGCCAATTATTATTACCAGCGCGATGTGGTAAACCAGGGCCTCACCGGCGGCGACTGCGGGGATATTAGCATGGATGCTAATTCAGAATCGGCATTTGGTTTTTTAGAATCATTGATGGCCTTATATAACGTTACCGGCGATAAAAGCTGGTTGCAAAAAGCTGAGGTAGAAGCGGCGCTTTGCTCAACCTGGGTGTTGTCCTATGATCCTGTTTTTCCAGCCGGCAGCCAGATCGCGAAGTTGAACTGCCATATGGCCGGGGCAGTTTGGGCCAGTATTCAAAATAAACATTCGGCTCCGGGTATTTGTGAAGCCTCGGGCGATTACCTGTTCAAATTATACCGTGCAACAGGTAACAAATTATATGCAGATTTGATAAGGGATATTCAACATGCGCACGCCGAAGCAGTAAATATGCCAGGTCATTATACTACAAACAACCTTATCGGATCGAGCATGGAACGAATTCAGCCCAGCGACGCCGAAGGCGGGGAGCGTTGGCAATTTCATAAACACCCGGAATTCGTGGACGGAAACCAACGGTATGTTAATGGCGATTGAATTGCCCGGAATTTATCTTCAGACAGATAAGGAAAAACTCCTGGTTTTTGATCATGTGCACGCTGCTGTTTTGAAGAAGGATAAGAAATCGACCACGTTGCTGGTGAGCAACAACACTGGGTATGATGCCAACGTAGCCGTTTTTGCAGAAAGCAGCGCCCAGGCTCAGAAGCCGCTTCCGTATACCGCGTTTTTACATTGGCCTAAAGTGATGGTAAAAGCAGGACAAAAAGTACAGTTGCAAATCACCACGGGCAACAAAATTTTGGCCATTAAAACACTCAACTAAAAACATGACAAACACTGTCGACTCAAAAAAAGGCGGGACCTGGTAAAGGGGATAGGCTTGCTCGCCATATCATTGCCATTGGGAGTAAAACGCGAACCGAATGCTTTGGCCGGTCCGCATGAAAAGAAACGGGTATTAAGGGTAGCGCATATTACAGATGTACATATCCGCCCCGAATACAATGCACCTGAACGTTTCGGGCGCTGCATTGAAGAAATAAAGAAGCATAAGGTCGATTTTTTTCTAAACGGAGGTGATTCCATATTCGCTGCCGACTATAATAATATTACCCGTGAACGGGTCAACGAACAGTGGGCGATATGGAAAAACGCCCGTGAAAGATTTAAGGGATATGAAGTATACAGTTGTTTGGGTAATCATGATATGTGGTGGGCTTGCCCTGACAAATCCGACAGCATGTATGGCAAACCGCATGTTATCGCTCAGCTTGAAATGCCGGGCCGCTTTTACAGTTTTGAAAAGCATGGGTGGCATTTTATCATTCTCGACAGTAATAATGATAATGCAGGTTCATTAGATGCTGAACAGCGAAAATGGCTGGAGAACGACCTGGCGTCACTGCGGCGCGGCACCCCTGTTTTGTGTATGAGCCATTACCCGATTTTGGGCGTAAGCACCATAATGGAAGGTGGCAACCATACAGATGCGAGATATATCACTAATTTATTTAATAAACATCGCGACAAAACAATCACGTGTATAAGCGGCCATATCCATTTACTTGATGAGGCCGGTTATGATGGCGTTCGCTACTATTGTAACGGCGCCTTAAGTGGATTTTGGTGGGAAGACGGCGATAGTGATTCGGCGGCTAAATGTTATTACCGCGAAACCCCGCCCGGCTATGCTATATTAGATTTATTTGAGGATGGAAGCGTAAGTAACCGCTATTATCCGCATTCGTTCTGACTGAACAGGTTATCCGTATAGTGTTGCTTTTAAATTATTGAACAAATTGAAAAGAAATAAATGAAAAGAAAGCTGTTTTTTTCGACGATTGCTTTTTGGGGCATCATCAACATCGCCAGTTCACAAGAAGCGAATAATAAATTACCTGTCTGGAAGGAAAATAACAGGCCGATCCTTTCTCAGGATTGGCTGGTAAACCCGGTTCAGCAAAAAGCCGATGTTTATGCTGATGGTAAAAACATTATTTTGAGCAATGGTTTAGTAAAAAGGACCTTCCGGATTCAGCAAAATGTGGCCTGCATTGATTACAGCAATATGAGCAACGGCCAGCAATTGCTGAGGGCTGTAAAGCCCGAAGCAAAGTTAACCGTTGATGGCAGGGAATATAATATCGGAGGCCTTTACGGGCAAAAGGAGAATGCCTATCTGCTGCCCGAATGGGTTAGCGGATTCAAAGGCAATGAAAATGATTTTCAGTTTCAATCCTTTTCGGTAACGGATATTCCTCCCTACATCCGCTGGAAACCGCGGGGATGGGCACTGAATACTGTTCCTGGCTCCGGTAAAATGCTGTCATTTACCTATAAATCAAATGTTGACGGTTTAAAAGATCTGCTTGTTACTGTACATTATGAACTGTATAATAACATCCCTCTTATTGTAAAATGGCTTTCGGTTCAGAATAAAGGAAATAAAGCGATGACGTTAAACAGGGTTATAAATGAGGTGCTTGCAACGGTAGAGGAGGAGAGTGCCGTAGTTGGCTCGCCGGCGCAAATGGAAAAACAGCATGGCCTCTATTTGGAGACTAATTATGCCTTCAATAACTCTATGCGATATGATATCAGCGACCAAACTACCCATTGGAAAGCCGATAGTAATTATACATCACAGGTAAATTATAATTATCAGACCCCGTGTTTATTAGAGGTATACCCGGAAAAGGCTACTGGTATAGCGTTGGGAAAGGGGCAGGTTTTTAACTCGGTTCGCACTTATGAGTTACTGTTGGATAGTTATGACCGCGAAAGGCGGGGATTGGCTATCAGGAAAATGTACAGCACCATAGCTCCATGGACAACCGAAAATCCCATTTTTATGCACCTCGTAAGCCGTAACGATGATGATGTAAAAAAAGCTATAGACCAATGCGCGGAGACAGGGTATGAAGCCCTGATCCTCAGTTTTGGAAGCCATTGCAATATGGAAGACAGCTCGGCTGTCAACATCCAACGCTGGAAAACACTGTCAAATTATGCGCATAGTAAACACATCCTGATAGGGGGCTATTCTTTATTTAGTTCGAGGCGGATCAGCGATGAAGATGATGTGATCGATCCGGTAACAAAAAAGCCGGATGCCGCTGCTTTCTTTGGTAATGCCCCTTGTTTGGGCAGCAAATGGGGCCTGGCTTATCTGGATAAGTTAAAATACTTTATTAGTAAAACCGGGTTCGACATTTTTGAAAATGACGGCCCTTATCCCGGCGATGTTTGTGCTTCAACTACACACCCCGGCCATAAAAACCTGGATGATAGCCAATGGCAGCAAATGGAACTGCAAAAAGGTTTATATCATTGGTGCAATGAGCACGGTGTTTATGTAAACGCTCCCGACTGGTATTTTCTGGATGGCACCAATAAAATTGCCTTAGGCTACCGCGAAGTTAACTTTTCTTTGCCGCGTGATCAGCAAATGATCCTGAACCGTCAGAATATTTTTGATGGTACCTGGGAAAAGACCCCTGCCATGGGCTGGGGATTTGTACCGCTTACCCGGTATCAGGGTGGTGGCCCCGAAGCCGTGCTGGAACCGCTTTCGGATCATTTGAAAGATTATGAACAATTGATGGTGCAATATTACGGGGCGGGAGTTCAGGCCTGTTACCGCGGACCAAGATTGTATGATACCGAAGCTACCCGGAAGATGGTGGTAGGTGTCATTGATTGGTATAAAAAATATCGCAGTATCCTAAATTCTGAGATTATTCATCTTCGCCGGGCCGATGGCAGAGATTGGGATGGTTTGCTGCACGTGAATCCGAAACTGGGTACAAAAGGAATGATCATGCTTTACAACCCGCTTAAAGTTGCGATTACAAGAACCATTAAGGTACCCCTATACTACACAGGTTTAACAAGTTCGGCCCTGCTTAGGGAAAAGGGAGGGATAGCCAAAAAGTATCCTGTTGACAGGAAATATGAGATCACGCTAACCTTCAACATAGCGCCCGGGAGTTATACATGGTTTACTATTGAATAAATGCTACGGATATGGTTAAAACCACCGGAGAAGCGACAAAACTACCCCTCCAGTTTTCTTAATTGTTATTTACAACCACATCGAAATTCATTTGAATGATCTCAACAAAAAAATTAATCACGTACATCACGTTCTTTGTTTTAATACAATCGGGCCTGCACGCCCAGGTGAATAATATTGCGCCGAACATTATACCGGCGGTTCATCAGTGGCAGGCAGGTAACGGTAGTTTTATTATCAGCGCTGCTACGCTATTTAAGTTTAAGCCATCTGTTTCAACGCAAAAAACCGTTGCGATCTTCCTTGAAGACATGGCTGCGTTGCGGGGCAAGGAGCGGCAATCCGGGTTACAGGCAAAAGGAGGGAAGAATGATATCATCATAAAAATAAAACCCCAGCCTCACTTAACTCAACTCCAAAAGGAATCTTATCACCTGGAAATCAAACCGGATAAGATCATTATAAAGGCAATGGATGAGGCAGGTGTTTTTTACGCTACCCGGACTTTGTTGCAGTTAATTGAAAAGAGCGCCGATAAGCAAAGTATTCCTTGCTATATTATTTCAGATATCCCTGCTTACCCTTTTAGGGGATTTATGCTGGATGTTGGGCGCAAATTTTTCCCGGTATCGCAGCTGAAAGATTACATATGCCGCATGAGCTGGTATAAAATGAACCAATTACAATTGCATTTAAACGATCAGGCTTTTCACGGCCAGCATTACGCGGCTTTCAGGATCCAAAGCGAAACATATCCTCAGCTGACATCAACAGATGGGTTTTACACACAGCAGGAAATCAGGGAATTGATCCAATACGCCGCAGATCGTAGCATAAATATCATCCCGGAAATTGATGCGCCCGCCCATGCCATGAGTATTTTGGATATTGCCCCCGAGCTAAAAAATGAGAAGTTGCAGGACGGACAATTAGATGTATTAAATCCCAAAACCACCGTTATAATGGAAAAAATATACGATGAATTTGTGCCGTTATTTCCATCACCGTATTTCCATATCGGAACTGACGAATACAGGTTTAAAAAGGCTACTACGACAGAAGACCGTAAGGCTTTTGCAGCAGGGTTTTGTAACTATATCAATCATTTCAACAGATACATAGGTGCTAAAGGGAAAAACGTAATGATATGGTCCGGATACAACGAAATGCCGGGATTTACCCCTATTGATAGCAATATAATGATTGATATGTGGTTGGGTAATAATGCGAAGGAGGAGATTAAAGCGGGTCACCAGGTAGTACAATCAACTGACGGGTGGCTGTATATTGTTCCGGGTACAAATTACTATGGCGTAGATAATAAGTTTTTGTATGAAAAATGGGCACCGAATGATTTCGGGCCAAACCAGCAGCTAAACCCAGGCGAACCTGATTTGTTAGGGGCGAAGCTGCATGTATGGAATGATCTTGGGCCAATGGGTTTTACCTATCATGAAACGGCAGACGAGGTTGCGGTGGCGTTACCCGTAATGGCCGAAAAACTATGGGGCAATAAAATGTCACCTACTTTTGATGAATTTATAAAGAGAGTTGACGGTCTGAAAAACGTACCTCAGGTAAATGATACAAGGCTGCTGGATGTTTCCAAAAACAGCGATCCAATCATTAATGTTGACTTTAAAGAACATAGTTTACCCGACGCTGTAAATAAACACCTAATAAAATCTTTAACCGGTTACGAATCAAAATCTGTATTGGCGCTTGATGGGCATGATTTTGTTCGGCTAAACTTACCAGCCGACGAGTTAGAACAACCCTGGACATTGAGCTTCCGGGTTAAAAAAACTGATGCCCGCGATACAACGACGGTACTGTTCGAATCGCCCTACGGAACAATTTTCCTAAACCTTAAAGATAAAAAATCAGGCAAGACCGGTTTAGGTATTGCCCGGACTGTTGGCTATAAAGAGTACGCAGGTGAGGGTGAAGATTTTTACCGGCAGGTATTTAATAGCATTGTCCCTGTAAATAAATGGACGCAGATAACCTTGACCGGCGGGCATAACAACTGTACTTTGTATATCGATGGCAAAGAGACAGAATCAGTCGAAAAGCAATTCGTTTGTCCGCTAAAAACAATAGGAAGCAGCTGCGGCCATCTTTCAGCTTTAGCGTTTTTAACTAATATAAAAGTATTCGGCCGGATATTGAACAGAGATGAAATAATGGCATTGTATTTAAATGCTAAACTATTAGTCGATTAATTAAAGAAAATCATTGGTAATAACAACAGCAGGATCGGCCTCAAAAGCAAAAGCTGCGGAATTAGCAGGTTTTGAAAATGTAATTAATTTGGAAAATGAAAGTATTAACGAAGGCGTTATGCGTATTACCGGTGGAAAAGGGGTTGACATCGTTATTGATAGTGTTGGTGGTAATTTAACCGGCAACGCTATTAAGGCCCTGGCCAAAAATGGCATCATCGTAAACATTGGGTATTCTGCAGGGGCACAGTTTACAGCAAACATTACTGATTTTGTGTGGAAGGGCCTTCAAATGCGGGGGCAAAGCCTTTCGGGCTGGTTTACAGCCGAGCAACAGCAATATGTATGGAACCAGCTATTACCATTACTTGCTAACGGCTCTGTAAAACCAACGGTAGCAAAAGTGTTTGATGCCGCCGATGCACCGGAAGCCCAGCGTTATTTAATAGAGGAAAAGCCTTTTGGAAAGGTGTTAATCAAATTTTAAATCAGTTCATTGCATATAAAACACTTAAAGCCGCTTTAACTACCGGCCTTTAGGAGTTTATTTATCGTTTTGGTTACGAATTTTAGCACGGGGAATTGATCTTCCGGTAGCCCGCAGATGATCATCAAGCTTATTTCACGCAATGAGATGAAAAAGCGGCTGAATGCTTACATTTGGCTATCTGACTATGAAAACGACCTTACTGGCGTATCCTTGCGTCTTTGTTTTGATATGCTGTGCTTTTGTACAGCAGGAGCAGCCCCGCCGCTTCGAGCTGAAGGGGTATGCACAAGGTACCACATATAGTATCGTGTATTATGCGCCCGACAGCCTGGTGAATACAGCGCAAACGGATAGTCTGTTAAAGCATTTTGATCAGTCGGTGTCCCTATATCAGCCTAATTCGCTTATCTGTCAGTTCAACCGTTCTGCAAAAGGTATCCGTATAGATGAAATTTTTCGTGTGCTGATCACCCGTGCGCTGCAGATCAGCCACGCAACCGGGGGCTGGTTGACCCCACAGTGAAACCTTTGGTTGATGCCTGGGGATTTGGTGTAATTAAACCGGCACATGACCCTGATCGGAAAGAAGTGCAAAACCTACTTCATCATGTAGGAGCGGATAAAATCAGTTTGAAAGGTACTTTTTTACACAAGACCCAGCCAGAAGTACAACTGGATCTCAACGGCATCGCGCAGGGCTGTTCTGTCGATCTGCTGGCTTCGTTATTGGAACAGCATTCCATTCATAACTATCTCATCGAATTGGGTGGCGAATTACGCATTAAAGGCCATAAACCCGGCAACGAGCCGTTTAAGGTAGGCATTGAAGGCATCAGTGGTGATGACCTGAACCCGGCCCCGATGCGTAAAGTGATCGAACCGGGAGATGGCGCCATTACTACATCCGGCAATTACCGCAAACATCATGAAGCAGGCGGCAAACAGGTTTCGCACCTGATGGATCCGTTAACAGGTTACCCAATACAAAACGAAATGATCAGTGTTACCGTTTATGCAAAAGATGCAATAACAGCGGATGGTTATGATAACGGGTTTATGACGATGGGATTAAAACGCACGTTGAGCTTCCTGAAAAACCGGAAGGATCTGGGTGCTTATATTGTATACCGGAAGCCGGATGGCCGTATAGCAGATACGGTTACTGCTTACTTTAAAGGATATCAACAATAAAACTGGATAAATGGAGAGAAGAACTTTTTGAAAAATACAGGCCTGCTAACAGGCGGACTATTGCTAAACCAAAACCTGAGCGCAATACAGCCCGGGGCCGATCTCGTTAAAATTGCAGTGGTAGGCTGTGGCGACCGTGGTACCGGGATTATGAATATCCTTAACGGAATGCCCGATCAGTTCCGCATTACTGCCTTGTGCGATGTGCTCGATTTTAGGCTGACAGCAGCACAAAAGCTGGTTAAGCCTGGTTCAGTAAAAATATATACGGATTACCGTAAATTAATTGATGATAAGCAGGTGGAGGCGATCATCGTTGCTGTTCCGCTGTACCTGCACTACGCTGTGGCTGCTGATGTTATCCGCTCGGGCAAGCATTTATACCTGGAAAAAACGATGACCTATACCATTGATCAGGCGCTTGAACTTGTGAGCCTGATGCATGGGCGCAGCAACCAGGTGCTGCAGGTTGGTCACCAGTACCGCTATTCGCCTTTATATTACCGGGTTAAAGATATGATCAATAAAGGCTACCTGGGCAAAGTGACGCAAGTGGATTGCCGCTGGGACCGCAATGGCAACTGGCGCCGCCCGGTGCCTGATCCTTCACTGGAACGGGCCATCAACTGGCGCATGTACAAAGAATATTCGGGCGGACTGGCGGCCGAACTGCTTTCGCACCAGATTGATTTTATTAACTGGGTTTTTGATACCCATCCGCAGGAATTTTTTGCTACCGGCGGGATAGATGTGTTTAAAGATGGCCGGGAGACCTATGATAACGTACAACTGATGTTACGTTACCCGGACCTGGGCCTGATCGGTAATTTCGGCGCGATGTGCGGCAATGCGCATGACGGGTATCTTTTCAAGATTAAAGGTACCCTGGGTACTGTATCCCTGCTAACCGACCAGGGCATGTTTTACCCTGAGAAAAAACTATTGAAAGAAAAAGGGACAGTAGACGGCGTAACCGGTGCAACACGCATTGTATGGAATAAAGAAGGAGGCACACCTATTCTGCCCGAGGCCACGAAAGACGGTACCTGGTATGCATTCAATGATTTTTATCAGAAAATACAGCATAATGAGCTACCGGATAGTAATGTATTTACAGGAGCCCGCACCGCCATCAGTGTGCACCTGGGCAACCAGGCGCTGTACAGCAAAAAGATCTGCAACTGGGATAACAGTTATAAGATTGGATAATTAGAAGCCCCGATATCGCAGACATCGGGGTTTTGTGTTTATAACCAAAAAAATCAAAATAAATTTGCGAAACCAATTAGTTGCGCATATATTTGCAACCAATCAGTTTCTTATTTAAATAAACCAAACCATGAAAACTAAAATCCTATTTGTTTTATGCCTGTTAACCGGGCTAATGTTTATCAACGCCGGTTGTGACAAATTTTTTCATTACATGCCCATGCCTAAAGAAATGCCTGAAAAAATGGTGAAAGCGGGCCAGGCCTTTATGCAAATAGGCTGGCTCATGCCGCTGGTTGGTGCCATGGAAATCCTTGGCGGTTTATTATTGATTATTCCAAGAACCAGGGCGCTCGGCGCATTAGTACTTGTACCTCTTTTAACCGGTATTTTATTGGCTAATATTAGTATGGCTCCATCAGGTTTACCTATCGTATTAGTATTGATCGCAATTGTTCTTTGGGTAATTATTGACAATTGGGAAAAATACCTGCCCATGATCAGGAAATAAGTTTTAAATGAACCGGCGGTCTTATTAACCGGTTCGTAAATAGTACTTCAATGAGAAGAGACATTTTTCAGGCTGTTGCCGATCCTACCCGCAGAGCTATTATCGCTTTAATAGCATTGCAGGCAATGACACCCAATGCTATTGCCGAACATTTTGATACTACCCGACAGGCAATTTCAAAGCATTTGCGGGTTTTAACCGAATGTGAACTGGTGAAACCGGAGCATCGGGGCCGGGAGATTTACTATCTATTGGAGATTGACAAAATGAAAGAAATAGACAAATGGCTGGAGCAATTCCGGAAAATATGGGAGACCCGGTTCCTGCAACTCGATAACCTTTTAGCAACCTTAAAAAAACAACAAAAATGAAAAATAACTTGCACTTCGATTTTATTGCCGACAAAGTAAAAAATACGCTGACCATCAGACGTGAGTTTTTAGCCGACAGACCATTGGTTTGGGACTGTTATACTAAAAGCGAATTGCTCGATCAATGGTTTGCACCCGCGCCCCTAACCACAAAAACCAAATCAATGGACTTTAGCGAAGGTGGCCACTGGCACTATGCCATGGTGGAGCCTAACGGCACAGAATATTGGGGCTGGACAGACTATCTGAAAATCAAGCCTATTGATTACTATACATCATTGGATGCTTTTTGTAACGCAGAAGGTGAAATAAATAAGGATCTTCCCCGTGCGGAGTGGTTTGTGAATTTTACCGATAAAGGAGAAAACGCTTTGGTAGAAACCATTGTAACTTACAAATCGCTTTCAGATTTGGAAACGGTTATCCAGATGGGCATGGAACAGGGAATGATGGCAACCCTCGAAAAACTCGACCAATTATTATTGACCTTAAAAAAGTAAAAAATGAGCAATAAGATCACTGTTGCCGCTACGGTAAGTGCAGATGCTAAAAAAGTTTGGGATTATTACACCAATCCCGAACACATTACAAAATGGAACTTTGCAGATCCTTCATGGCAATGTCCTGCTGCATCAAATGATATGCGGGTAGGCGGAAAATACTCGGCAAGAATGGAAGCTAAAGACGGGAGCTTTGGTTTTGACGTTGAAGCTACTTATGACGAAATTGTTGATGGCGAAAAGTTTACCTATACCATGTCAAACGGCAGGCAGGCCTTGGTTGCCTTCAAAGCCAATGATAATCAAACTGAAGTTGAGGTAGCTTTCGATCCTGAAGATCAAAATCCCCTTGAAATGCAAAAACATGGCTGGCAGGCGATACTTAACAACTTTAAAAAATACGCCGAAGAAAATTAACGTGCTCAGGAAAGTTACCGTTAATGGTAGTTTTAAAAAAGCTGGATGGAAACATTCAGCTTTTGTACTTTTTACTCTGCCCTTAGTTTAGGAGTAGGAAAATGTATCCAACAAAACTATCATTCTTTTTACAAAGTCCACGCTTCCTGTCCCGCCTGTACACTTCAATATTCTCACGTAGCATGTTAGTATTGTTACATTTATCAAGCCACATATTTTATACATTGTACAGGTAAATCAATCATGTTATGTTGTTTAAGATCAAAATGCTTTGTGCCTGCATTACATTATCGGTATGCTCTGTGCTTTCATTTGCGCAGCAAATAAATTATCCTCCTGTTGATAAGGTTGCTGCCGATTTTAAAAAACTGCTGGAAAGGCCGCGTGTTCCGTTAAATCCATCTTTTACTATCACTCATACAGATTCAGTTATTATAGAACACGGTTTTATTTATAGCGAAAAGAATGAGCTGGTGCCTATTCTTATTTATAAGCCGGTTACCGGGACCAAGCCATATCCCGCTGTAATTTTTTTACATGGTACAGGTGGTAAAAAGGAAGACAGCAAAAAGATGTTGTACCAATTGGTTAAAAGAGGGATCATGGGCGTAGCCATTGATGCCCGCTTTCATGGTGAACGCATTGCCGGAGGCGCGCACGGCTCAAAAGAATATGTTGCAGCTGCTACCGCTGCCTGGGAAAATAAGGACAAAGCCCATCAAACGCATCCATTTTTGTTTGATACCGCTTTCGATCTTTGGAGGGTAACCGATTACCTGGCAAGCAGGCCTGATGTAGATGCTAACCGCATCGGTATGGGCGGCATATCCATGGGAGGGATGGAAACATGGCTTGCGGCATCAATAGATAAGCGGATAAAAGTAATTGTGCTGGATATTGCAGTGCAAAGTTTCAAATGGTCGTTAGATAATGATAAATGGCAGGGGCGTGCAGGTACTATTCAGGGAGCGCATTTGCAGGCAGCCAAAGACCTTGGCGATTCGGTATTAAACAAGCATAATGTACAGGCTGTATGGGATAAACTATTACCCGGTATCACAGGCGAGTTCGACTGTCCGTCGATGCTGCGATTGATAGCGCCACGTGCCATGTTGATTGTAGGCACAGAAAATGATCCCAATTGCCCGCTTCCCGGAGCAAACATAGCTTACGCTTCGGCCATACAAGCATATAGATCGAAAGGGGCAACCGATAAGATTATGCGCGATGTAACGCCAAAGCTATTCCATACATCTACGCCTGAACATTTTAAAATGACGTTGGATTGGTTTAGCAAATGGTTGTAATACAGCATTGTAATATTAAGGGAAGCCATTAAGTATTTCTAAGAAGCTGTTTAAAGAGTGATTTATTCATTGCCTTTGGCTTCAGCCAACGGTAAAATAGCCAATGAGGAGAGGGCTTTAGCCAAATTCAGATGGTATTTTGGCTAAAGCCCCTTAAATTTACGGCATTATTCCGTTGGCTGAAGTCAACGGCAATGAATTTTATTGAATAATTAATAAGTCGCTAATTTAAACACAGCTAAGTCTAAAAAATAAAATTAACAAAAATTTGCTAAATCGATTTTATTATATAATTTGGTCGTGCAATAACCAATTAATAAATACCGGTCAATTTTAGTTCTGAAGGTTTATCTGTCATAAAAAACTTACGGTAAACTAAACTTTCTATCCGGTACCGCTATTATGAACATAACTACACTACCAGCCTTAAAAAAATGTTTAATAACCGTATTTGCCGCGGGTATGTTGTTTATTCCGGCAACAGTGCTGAAAGCGCAAAATGCGGCTTCCTATGTTAATCCTTTTATAGGAGCCAGCACCAGTGCCGATGGAGCAGGGGTTTACCATGGCTTAGGTAAAACGTTTCCGGGCGCTGCCTCACCTTACGGGCTTGTACAGTTAAGCCCAAACACCATAACCGGAGGCGACAATGGCTCGGGCTATAGCTATGAACATAAAAGTATTGAAGGCTTTGCCTTTACTCAAATGAGTGGCATTGGCTGGTATGGCGATCTGGGGAATTTTTTGGTAATGCCTACAGCGGGGCCAATTAAAACCAGTGCCGGTAAACCAGGCACTACAGGGGTTGGATATCGTTCTGCTTACGATAAAAGCACTGAAAAAGCATCGGTCGGATATTACAGTGTTCTGCTAACTGATAATCATATCAAGGCCGAAGCCACTGCCGCCCCTCATAGCGGCATGTTGCGCTTTACCTTTTCACAAAATAAACAATCGAGTATCCAGATTGATCTGGCCCGGAGGGTAGGGGGAACGTCAACGCTGCAATATGTAAAAGTAGTTGATGACCACACTATTGAGGGCTTTATGAAATGCACCCCTGAGGGTGGCGGCTGGGGCAATGGTGACGGACATGCAGATTATACAGTATATTTTTATGCACAATTCAGCAAGCCGCTTAAAAACTATGGCATCTGGAGTGCCGATATTCCAAGCGACTGGGGCCGTAAGCTGGACGACGTTACCGGCGATAAATACCAGGAACGCGTAGCTAATGCTGAGATCCTTAAAGGATTGAAGGAAAAGCAGGGAAAGCACCTTGGTTTTTATAGCGAATTTGCTACCAAAGCCGGTGAACAGGTATTGCTTAAATCGGGTATTTCATTTGTGAGTATAGCCGGTGCCAAATCCAATTTGCAAGCCGAAATAAAAGACTGGAATTTCGATGCTGTTCATCAGCATACCGTTAACCTCTGGAATAACGCCTTATCAAAAGTAAGTATCCAGGGTGGCACCACAGGGCAAAAAACGGTGTTTTATACAGCATTGTACCATACCATGATCGATCCCCGCATTGTAAGCGATGTTACAGGGCAATATATGGGCGGCGATGGCAAGGTGCATCATACTACAACATTTAAAAAACGCACCATATTTAGCGGATGGGACGTTTTCAGGAGCCAGATGCCTTTACAAACTATTATTAACCCTTCGCTGGTTAATGACCTGGTTAATTCGCTGGTTACCCTTGCCAACGAAAAAAGAAAGATTACCTGGAGCGCTGGGAGTTATTAAATGCTTATAGCGGATGTATGCTTGGCAACCCGGCTGTAGCAGTAATGGCCGATGCTTATGCTAAAGGCATTCGTAATTATAATATACCAGATGCCTATAAATTAGCGGTGGGCACCGTTGAAAAATTTGGCAATGGCGATAAAGGTTTTACTCCGGGTGGTGGCAGCATAAGCTATACGCTTGAATACGCCTATAATGATTGGTGCGTTGCACAGCTTGCAAAAGCGCTTAACAAAACACACGACGTAAAAAAATACGGCGAAAGGGGAGAAGCCTTTAAAAACATTTTTGACGCAGATAAAGGTTGGTTCCGGCCTAAGGATAGCACCGGCAACTGGCTTCCATGGCCTGCGGAGGGGCGCATTAAACAATGGTATGGCTGTATTGAGAGCAACCCTTATCAGCAGGGATGGTTTGTACCGCAGGATGTTGATGGTATGGCAAAATTGATGGGCGGCCGCGACAAAGTGATAGCTGATCTGAACAATCTTTTTGAAAAAACGCCCGATAACATGATGTGGAATGATTACTACAATCATTCCAATGAGCCTGTACACCATGTTCCATTTTTATATAACAGGTTGGGCGCTCCATGGCTTACCCAGAAATGGACCCGTGAGATCTGCCGCCGAGCTTATAAAAACTCCGTAGAGGGTTTGGTGGGCAACGAAGATGTGGGGCAGATGTCGGCCTGGTATGTATTGGCAGCGAGTGGCTTGCATCCCGTTTGTCCCGGCGATATCAGGCAGGAGATCACCAGTCCGGTATTTAATAAAGTAACGTTAAAGCTTGATCCTAAATACGCAAAGGGTAAAACCTTTACCATCATCGCCAATAATAATTCGGCAAAAAATATTTATATACAGGGGGCAAAGCTTAACGGCAAAGCCTATAATAAATGCTATATCGATTATAAGGATATTGCAGCAGGCGGCACCCTTGAACTAAGTATGGGCGCAACGCCCAATAAAAACTGGGGGATCTGATAATTTAGAACATGAGTGAAGGAAAGATGAGCGGGGATTTTTTATACATAATTGCTAAATCGATTTTATAAATTGAATGATTTTACTGCACCGACCAAACATCAAACCAAATTATAAACCAAACCAAATTATGAAAACAAACCTGTTCACCTGTACCATGACGGCTATGGCCTTGCTGGCCTCGTGCAGCAAACAAGCTGCCGTTAAGTACCCCAAACCTTTTGTACGCACAGATTCTGTACAACTAACCAGCGGATCGCCGGTAAGCTCATACGGAACCTTTTTCATCACTAACGTGTTAAGCGGTAAAGCTATTGAAATTAATAGCAACGGTATGCTTAATGATGGCACCGGTGCGCAGCAAAACCAATACTCGGGCAGTGGTACGGCCACGGCCCCCAACCAAAAATGGATAATTGTACAACAGGGCGGCGGTGCTATAACCAGCACCACCAAATTTAAGATCATGAACGTAGCCAGCGGTAAATATCTGGAAGTACCCTTGGCCACCACGAATCCCGGTACAGGCCTATGGCAGGATAAAGCCAACACCAACAATGCCCAGCAGTGGTATATTCAGGCAGTAAGTACAGGTGTTTATAAAATTATTAATGTGGGTAATGGCCTGGCGGTCACTAATCATGGATCATCTGCTACTAATGGTACACCTATTACCCAGGAAGTATTTGTTGCCGGGAATACGGCGCAAACATGGCTGCTTAACGGGCTTATCGCTGAAGCGTACCGGGATGATGATGTAGTAAACTTTTTCACCGTACCAATGGCACTGTGGCTTTTGATGAGGGAAAAAGTATCCCGCTTACCTATGGCACCAACAACGGAAAAGTGCTTTGGATAACTGAAGATGCCTATGAATCGTCACAGCTTCAAAGTAACGGACAGTTGTATTGCCAGTTTTTTAAGTATCATAATTCGGCCCTGCTGCAGCCGGCCAGTCACAGCTGGGATCAATCACTTACGCCAAATATCACTACCAATAATTCGCCGGTAAACAGCATGGAGATCATTGAAAGCCCGGGCGATCATAACTCAACCTATCGCTGGCCCGGCGCAGGAATTGAGGCCGGTAGCCACGTTTATCTTTACACATTTGAATCGGCCAACGGAGCTACGCCCGAAAACCAGGTGCTGTATGACTTAACTCAAAACACATCCGGACTTAACTGGGGTACAGCCGCGCGGTTAACACCTGCGGGTATGTCGGGCCAAACAGAAACCGGGTTTTCAAACGGGATGGTTAAAAACGCTACTAACGACTCGGTATATGTTTACGGAAGCAAAAGCGTTTTCTTTAATACGTCCAATGTATTCCTGGCCCGCTTCCCGGTAAGTAACCCGTCTAACTGGTCGTTCTGGACAGGCTCTTCATGGTCGTCAACCCGTACAACCGCTTCGGCGGCAGCTTTATCTGTAGGTGCGGGCAATACCACGCAGCAAAATGTGACCATATCAAAAGTGAACAATAAGTACGTAATGATGCAAATGGACCTGGGCTATTTTTGTGATCCGGCGAGCCATAACATTTATATTTCAACGGCCGATAGTCCTAAGGGGCCTTTCACTGCGCCCAAAATGGTTTTTACCATTAATGATGTTTACCAGGGCCATTTGGCTAAGTACTATACCCCGGCCATCCACGCTGAGTTTTTAAACGGCCATAACGAGTTGCTTGTTACCTATTGCCTTAATTATAACGGTGATGGCGGCAGCTGCAGCACAACCACCTGCGTAAATAATAACCAGGATCCTAGCTTTTACCAGGTAAAAGCAGTAAGGATCCCGTACAGCCTGGTGGGTTTATAGTTTGAATTTATTTTTTGCTGAACACATTATAATTAACAGTTAATGAAAAAGTTGATTTTATTATTAGTACTGATAGCAGCCCGGGGAGCAGTAACTGCCCAAAACATAGCGCCATTTCGCGCGGGCGACCGGGTGGCTTTTGTTGGCAACAGTATTACGGATGGGGGCCATTACCACTCGTACATATGGTTGTACTATATGACCCGTTTCCCTAACATGCGGATAACCTGCTATAACGCCGGCATTGGCGGCGATGTTGTAGGGCAGATCAACGATCGTTTTGAAGATGATGTGTTCAGCAAAAAACCAAATGTATTAACCCTTACCTGGGGCATGAATGATACCGGTTATTTTGAATGGTACCGCCCCGATGCACAGGATGTTATGGATAAAAGGATCCAGGGCTCATACGATAACTATACACTGCTGGAAAACAAACTAAAGCAACACCCTGAGATCCGTAAAATTTTTATTCTTGGTTCGCCTTATGACGAAACCAGCAAGTTTACTACCAAAAACATCTATCCTAAAAAAAGTGCGGCTTTTTCAAAAGTGATCGATTTTCAGCAAGCAGCAGCGAAAAGAAATAACTGGGGTTATGTTGATTTCTATCATCCCATGACAGAGATCAACCTGCGTGAGCAAGCCAAAGATTCCACCTTCAGCTTAACGCCTAATGACAGGGTGCATCCTGACAATGACGGGCACCTCGTGATGGCTTATCTTTTTTAAAGGCGCAGGGCTTCAGCAATAAAGTAGTGGCTGATGTGGCTGTTGACGCTAAAAGTAAAAAGACCATTAAGGCGGTGAATTGTAAAGTAACTAACGTGGTTTCTTCGGCAGATTCCGTATCGTTCAATTACCTCGCAAATTCATTGCCTTATCCCATTGATACTATTCCGCGTGGTTGGGGAAACCGAAAAAAACAAGCCGATGCGCTTAAGGTTGTGCCGTTTACCAAAGAAATGAACCAGGAGTTGCTTACCGTTAAAGGGTTAAAAACAGCTAATTATGATGTCATTATCGATGGAGAAAAAATGGGGAGTTGGTCGACTGAGCAATTGGGCGCAGGTATCAACCTGGCCGAGATCACTATAACACCGCAATATCAGCAGGCTATCCAGATCAGGGAACTAAACGAAGAACGCTGGGACATTGAAAGGCGTATCCGCATGTATACCTGGATGCAGTTTGACTTTTTAAAAGGCAAAGGCTTGTTGTTCCATGATACCAACGCCGCTATGGATACCATAAGCAAGTATGCCAAAAAAGACATTTTTGTTAATGGAAATAAAGATAATTATACCCGTGCCCGCTACAAAAGCCTGCGCGATGCCTGGCAAAAAGAAATGGATGTACTTACCAACCAGATCTATGCTATCAATAAACCGCAAAACCATCGCATCACCATCATCGCCTCAAAATAAAATCACTATATACTGATGAATATTAAAAAGTTACTATTTATTCCATTATTTATCGGCTTTGCAGTCTGCAGTTTGAAAGCTGCCGCTGCAACGGTTGATACGGTGCTGACCCACAGTGCCATAATGAACAAAGATATTAAGGCTGTGGTGATCAAGCCGGCCGATTATTCAAGCACCAAAAAGTACCCGGTATTATACCTGCTGCATGGCTTTAGCGGCAATTACAGCGATTGGATTAAAAAAGTCCCTGCTGTTGCCGGTTTGGCCGATACTTATCATTTTATCATAGTTTGTGCCGACGGCGACTTTGCGGGCTGGTATTTTGATAGCCCAACCATTAAGGATTCACAATACGAAACCTATGTAGGTACCGAACTGGTGAACTGGGTTGATAAGCATTATTCAACCATAACCGACCGGAAGGGGAGGGCCATAACCGGTTTGAGTATGGGCGGACATGGCGCGTTGTATATAGCGTTTAAGCATTTAGATAAATTTGGTGCTGCCGGGAGCATGAGTGGCGCAGTTGATATCAGGCCTTTTCCGGATAGTTTCGGCATCGAACGCGTATTGGGTAAATACAGCGAACACCCCGACAGGTGGGAACAAAACAGCGTGGTAAACCTCATTTACCTGTTAAAACCCAACTCACTTGCTATTACTTTTGATGTTGGTTATGATGATTTCCTTTACCAGGCTAACCAGGAGCTGCATGAAAAGCTGCTTGAACGCAAAGTCCCTCATGATTATACTGTAAGGCCGGGAGGCCATACCTGGGAATTTTGGGGCAATTCCATTAACTACCAGGCACTGTATTTTAGTCTTTTTTTTGGTGGAAAAAATAGTTAGTGCCGGGTTACCGATAAATTGCGCTACGTTTTTAGTTCAATGTACACGTTCAGGTATAAAAAAGAGAAAATCAGTCCAGTGGCTTCCGGTTTAGTATTATCGACTTAAATAGATAACGCTTTTATAATAACAATTACAACATTTTCAACCGATTGCAAATGTTGTAATTGTTAAAATTCCGGTATCGAAATTGTGATTTTAAAAATTATAAAAAAATAGTGTGAAAAATTTGCTAAATCGTTTTTATAAACTATATTAGTATCGGATTTCGACATCTGAATTATAAACCAATTAACAAACAGCTTTTAAAACGTTTGCTCCGCGGGTTAAAATATGAAATTGCTAAAACGATTTTATGTTTTTCTGTCGAAGCATGATGTTAACTAACCCTATAGTATGAAAAAACTTTACTTCAAGGTTCTTGCTTATTCGGTTTTCGGGGGCTTCCTTGTTTTTACTTCATGTAAAAAGGAAGGTTTCCTGGGGCAAACACAAACATCAAACCTAACCGGGGAGACAGTGTTTACCGATAGTGCCAATACCGTATCGTTTTTAGCCGGCATTTACAGCAATGTTGGTTTTAGTGCGGCGGCAGGAAGGTTTACCTACGGGCCAATACTTTCGCCTACGCCTAACGGCGGTATCGACGCTGCCTCCGACGAAGCGGAAGTATCAGCATCTGCCGGATCAACAGCCCTGGCATTTGAAACGGGCACCATCAATGCCGCCGTGGTTACCGATGATGCATATAAAACCTGTTATACCAATATCCGGTCGGTAAACCAGTTGCTTAAAAATTTGCCTAAGGCACCCATCAATAATTTCGTCAAAACACAAATGAAAGCTGAGGCGCGGTTTTTACGGGCCTGGTATTATGCTATATTACTGAAACATTACGGCGGTGTGCATTTACTTGGCGACAGTGTTTACACGTATACGGATAAGATCCCCGCTGCCCGCAATACCTATGCCGATTGCGTGAATTATATCCTTGCCGAGTGTGACGTGGCAGCGCAGGACCTGCCGACTGTGCAATCGGGGGTAAATTATGGAAGGGCATCAAAAGGGGCTTGCCTCGCTTTAAAAGCGAGAGTGTTGCTTTACGCCGCAAGCCCTTTGTTCAACGGGCAGTCTATCGGTGAGGGTAAAACGCTCGAATTGGCGGGATACCCGGCTTACGATAAAGAGCGCTGGAGACTTGCCGAACAAGCTGCGGCTGCCGTTATCTCAACTGGCGTATATAGTCTCAACGTTGACAATGCCACTGCCCCGGGTTTTGGCTTTCAAAAGCTGTTTACCAAGCGTGTAAATACCGAATATATTTTCCAGTTGATGCGCCCGACCGGCAACGTGGATTTAGAGAATTTATGGCAGCCGCCAACCCGTACGGGCAAAAACGGTGCTTTCCCCCTGCAGGGATTGGTTGATGCTTTCCCGATGAGCAACGGTAAAAGTATAACAGACCCTACATCAAACTATAATCCCAATAATCCATATGCTAACCGCGATCCGCGTTTGGATTATAGCATCATCCATGACCAAACACCTCTGCAAATCAGGCTTTCGTCGGGTACCTCGCCCGTAAATATTTTTGTCGGTAAATATAACGGAAATACAACAGGGCCTGATGCCGTACATGTTGGTACTACCACCGGATACTACACCAATAAAATGCTCGACCCGGCTGCCGTAGCCAACGATTTTATGCACCGGACAGATCGTTGCCTGCCATTGATCCGCTATGCCGAGATCCTGCTGAACTATGCCGAAGCTGCTAATGAATATGAAGGGCCAACCGCATTAGTTTATTCGGCAGTTGAGGCTATCCGTCAACGGGCGGGCTTAAACCCATACCAGTTGCCCGCAGGTTTGAGCCAGGCTGATATGCGTACAGCTATTCAAAATGAACGCCGCATTGAGCTGGCTTTTGAAGAGCACCGTTTTTGGGATGTGCGCCGCTGGAAAATTGCCGACCAAACGGACAACATTACAACCAAAGGCATGGAGGTTGACCGCGATGGTGCTGCGGTAGCCTATAAACAATTTGATGTGCGCAAACGCAATTTCCGTAAAGCGATGTACCTGTGGCCTTTCCCGCAAAGCGA
This sequence comes from Mucilaginibacter sp. P19, assembly GCF_050632265.1. Lineage (NCBI taxonomy): Bacteria > Pseudomonadati > Bacteroidota > Sphingobacteriia > Sphingobacteriales > Sphingobacteriaceae > Mucilaginibacter > Mucilaginibacter sp. P19. The sequence continues at coordinate 3,704,611 of NZ_CP192586.1, read as the reverse complement.
GGTAGCCAAATCGCCCGAACTGATCCAGAACCCGGGCTATTAATCACCGACAGTATAGTAGTATTGATATGAAATATAATTACAAAGCAAAATGGTTTTACCTGCTGTTGATAGCTGTCTTTATGATGACAGTATCATCATGTAAAACCGAAAAGATAGTTCCCGGAAGCGAGGCCCCCAAGGATATCGCCGGCAACTGGCGGGTGATCAAAGCTACCCGTAATGGCACCGATTTAACCTCCATTATTGATTTTAGCCAGTTCAGGATCAGCTTTACCGATAAAGGGTATACACTGGTGAACAAATTGCCCTTCCTGGTAAGCAAGGACGGTGCTTTTGCACTTGATGATCCGCAGTATCCGTTTAAGATCACCTTTACTGCCACGGGCGATAAGCCGGTTTCAACAGCTTTTACTTATCCTATAGTAAACGGCAAGAGGCAGCTAAGCATAACCTTCAGTCCGGGCTGTACCAATAATACTTATGTGTACGTGCTTGAAAAAGCCAATTGATAAACTAAAAGCAACCGATAAATTATGAGATCATATTTACATATAAAAGGTAAAAATTTATGGAAGCTGTGTGCTTTGGTGGTGCTGGGTATTGCTTTAGCCTGCTGTGGCGAACAAATTACCAGTGTTGATCAGCCGGCCACAGCTACCGTAGGTTCAGTTGTGCCGATAACGGTACACTGTGATATCCCTACCGTGGGAGATGGAGGCCCCGACTACCTCATTTTTGGTTTTTTGGTGCCTAAAGGCTGGAAGGCAGCGCAGAATACCACTATAACTTACACCAGCAAACAAGGTAACGGAACCATGTCCCTGATACCCGACGGTACTTTACCTAAAAAGGGCGACGGCCTTACCTGGTCGGCATACATGAAAAAAACTTTCGGTAACGGTGGTAACCTTATTGATGACATGGAATGGGTGGCTTACCAAACTGATAAAGCCTACAGCCATACCGGTGGGGTAGAGTTTATTGTCGACCTGAATATTAAAACAAAAGTAGGCGCTGATAATAATAACATGTTGGTTAAACTGGGCTATACCATAACCGACAGCGGTAACGGTTTTACCAGCGATGGCAACGGTACTTATTACAGTGTGCTGCTTGGTAATACCTGTTTTGAAGTAACCGGCGGCAGCGGTGACCTGGTTGACTTTTGTAACCCGCAGCTTACCACTATCGATCCGCCAAAATCATTGGATAACGATTTTGTAACCCTGACTTTTGATGGTACAGTTACCGATACACAGTTAAGCGGCGCAAGTGAAGTTTACCTGTGCGCAACGGCCTACACCAGCGATGGCAAAACCATAAAAGTTTGTGAGCAAACCACTAAAACATTATTGAAACAAACTACTGCCACCAGTAAAAAGTACCAGCTTACGTTTTGGCCGAGATCATTCTTTAATGCAGGGGATACGCAAACCATCACAAGAATGGAGTACTTCCTTACAGATAAAACGGGCAAGGTAAAGGTAGGGTATGGTAATACTGATGCCCCGTTCACCTATACATTTAAATGCGGTTGATCTGTAAATGAAATAAACAAGCAGATGCACTACACAATATTGCTTTTGCTAAAACGATATTTAAACCTTTTGCCAACAATTTTAAACCTGAAAAATATGGCTTATTGCTACATAAATAAATGTTTAACAGGTATCACGCTGTTGATGCTGCTACTGGTTAAAACCAGCTATGCAGCCATGCAGCAGGATACAGCTTCCGTGGCGCCTGCACGGCCCGGTCAGGTAAGCGGTATTGTACTTGATGAGTATGGTAACCCACTACAGGGTGTTAAAGTAATTAATAAAGGAAAAAATAGTACCCTAACTACCGGTAAAGACGGCATGTTTGCCATCAACGCCATAAAGGGAGATGCGCTGGTATTTACCGCCGCGAATTATAACGCCCGGCAAGTTACTGTTAAAAACACTGCTAAATTAACGGTGAGGCTCATAGATAGCTATATTCAGGCACCTAAAACCATCAATGTGCTTTATGATACCATCAGCACATCAAAAAATGTGGGTGCCATATCAACTATCTATACCAATCAGCTTACCAGCACTCCTGCAACTTTATATACCTATGCTTTACCCGGGCAACTCCCCGGTTTGTATACCCAGCAGTATAGCGGTTTCGCCGCACCTCAAACCGGCGTGCAGACTGTAAATGATTTTATCGGGGCGGTAGTGCAGCACAATAATTATTCGGCCAATGACAATACCGAGTTCGGCCTTTCATTAAGAGGACAGGGGCCGATAACGATTATCGATGGTGTTCAGCGTGAGATAGCGTCGCTTGATCCGGAAAGTATCGAATCGGTTTCGGTATTAAAGGACGCGCTTTCAAATATGATGCTGGGCATCAACAGTTCGCGCGGTACTTTACTTATTACTACTAAACGCGGTCAGGTGGGTACGCCGCATATTTCATTCACTGCACAAACGGGCACCCAGCAGCCTTTAGGCTTGCCAAACCCGCTGCCTGCTTATCAATATGCGTATTTATATAACGAAGCGTTACAAAACGATGGTAAGCCGGCCCTTTACAGCAGTGCCGATTTTAACGCCTACCGCAACCACACCGACCCTTTAAGACATCCGGATGTTAACTGGTTTAAAACCATATTACGCGATAATTCGCCGATGACCAGCTACAAGCTTAATGTTAACGGCGGTACCCAGGTAGCGCGGTACAGCGTGTCATTAAACTACCTTGACCAGGCCGGGATGTTCCGCACCGCATCAGCTGTACCCTACAACACCAATAATGATCTTAACCGCTATATCATTAACTCCGATCTCGCGGTTAACGTAACCAAAAAATTTACTGTCGATCTTCAGTTATTTGGCCGTATCCAGCAAAGCACGCAGCCAGGGGCAGGGTATGGAAACATATTGGGCGCTCTTTACAGCACGCCAAACAATGCATATCCGCTTTATAATCCAAATAACACATTTGGCGGTACAACAACATATACCAACAACCTGCTTTCGCAAACCGAGTTTTCAGGCTATCAGCGCACCAGCAGCAATGATGTACTGGCCAACCTCGATCTGAATTATAACCTCAGCAGCATAACACCAGGCTTATCGGCAAAGGCAAAAGGCAACCTTGCTTTTTCATCGCAAAGTTTTTTAAATCGCTCATTGCAAAATAATGCCTATTCTTTTAACGCCGACAGTTCTTATTCGGCAGTGGGCTCATCAGTTGCGCAAAACAATTCGTTCAGTACGGTTTCAAGCGCCCGCTACTCGTTTGCCCAGGCATCAGTTAATTACGACAGGACTTTTGGTAAAAGCAATATAACCGGTATGGCACTGTATGATGTACGCTCGGTTGTATTAAACTATGACCTTTCGCAGGTAACAACAAACCGTGCATTAAAAGCAGGTTATAATTATGACGGTAAATACTTTATTGAAGCGGCCGCCAACAGCAGCGGTTATAACCGTTATCCTCCGGGCAATCAATATGGCTTGTTTTACGCCGGCGGTATTGGCTGGCAAATGGGTAAAGAAGATTTTATTAAAGATAATTTCAGCTGGATAAACTCATGGAAATGGCGCGCCACCTATGGTAAAACCGGAAACAACAACGTAGATAATTACGGTTACTATAATTTTTTGCAAACCTACGGCCCTTCGCAGGGCTATTCATACAGCACAGGTACCAGCAAAAGCCCGGTACAGGGTTATTTTGAAAACACATTGGCCAACCCATACATCCGTTGGGAAAAAGCCCGCAAGCTGGATATAGGGGCCGATATCTCCCTGTTTAATAATCATTTCAATATTACTGCCGATTATTACCACGACAGGTATTACGATCTGTTGCAGGTTAGAGGAAACAGTATTGCTTTGTTGGGTACCTCATATCCTTATGAAAATTTAGGTATTAATCTTTACAAAGGCGCTGAACTTACTTTAACTTATCAAAATCACATCCAAAATTTCAATTACTTCATTTCGGGTAATGCCTCTATCCAATCGTCTAAAATTATTTTTAGCGACGAAGAGCCATATCCTTACCCATGGCTCAGGCACACCGGTCGCTCAACCAACGCTATTTATGGTTACACGGCTATCGGTTATTTCAAGGATGCCCAGGATGCTGCCACCAGTGCAACAACTACCGGTTACACCGCGCAGGCAGGAGATGTAAAATACAAAGACCTTAACGGCGATCATATTATCAACCAGTTTGATGTTTCGGCTATAGGCGGTAACCGGCCGCTGGTTTATTATGGCTTTTCGGCGGGTTTCAATTACAAAGGTTTTAGCCTGAGTTTCCTGTTACAGGGCGTAGCGAACCGTGAGCTGATGTTCAATAACTCGCAGGTGAACGGCTTTGCAGGTGTGGGTTTCCTCGGGCTTACTTACAGCGGGCAGGCGTACAACACCATTTTAGGCCGGTGGACACCCGAAACCGCTGCTACGGCTACTGCGCCAAGGTTATCAATAGGTAACGCCAATAATACCGCCAACTCAACCTTGTACCTGCGCAAGGGCAATTATGTGAGGCTTAAAAATGCCGAAGTAGGTTACAATCTGCCTTATGAGTGGGCGCATAAGCTCAGGCTATCGGGTTTGAGAATATTTGTGAACGGCGAAAACCTGTATACACTGTATGGCTACAAAGATTTTGATCCGGAGGTATACGGTACTGCTTACCCAATTCAAAGGGTAATAAATGCCGGCGTTAACATTAAGCTTTGATTTTGGCCATCATAAAAATATTACGATCATGAAGAGTTTCAACAAAATAATTTTAGCGGCCGCCGGCATCTTAACCATAATGGCCGGCTGTAAAAAATATGAGCAGTTCCCGGTTGATAAGGTTACTATCAATTACGTGTTTGATAAAAAAGATTCCTTAGGCACCAATGCCCAAATGTTCCTGTATGGGATTTATGCAGCGCTCCAAAACGGGCACAACAGGGTAGGGAACGACTACCTTGACGCGGCCAGTGATGATGCCATGTCATCGGCTTCGGTATCATCAAATGTAGTAACCATACTTTCAACAGCATCTTATAATTCATATACTATCCCCGCCGGCGAAAACCTTTGGGCTTATTATTACGCAGGCATCCGCAAGGCAAATGAGTTTGTGAATAATATTGATGTAGTGCCGGTGCTGGCCCAATATCATGGTTATTCCATGAAATATGTATGGAAAAGCGAGGCCCGTTTTTTAAGGGCGCTATATTATTTTGAGCTGGTTAAACGTTACGGTGGCGTTCCCTTATTGGGCAACAAGGTGTTTACTATAACAGATAATGTAGCCTTGCCCCGTAATTCCTTTGCCGATTGTATCAAATACATTGTAAGCGAATGCGATGCCATTAAGGACACCCTGATGAGCGCGCCGCTGAGCAACCCTAATGCTGATTATCACCGCCCTACCAAAGGTGCCGCCATGGCTTTAAAGGCCAAAGTACTGCTATATGCGGCAAGCCCGTTATTTAACGGACAGAATATTGATGCCTCAAATCCGCTAACCGGTTATACCGATTTCAGCTCCGACAGGTGGGCACAGGCTGCTGCTGCTGAGAAAGCGGTAATGGACCTGAATGTTTATTCGTTATTGCCCAGCTTTAAAGATGTATTTCTGACTCAAAACAGCTCTGAAAATATATTTATCCGGCAAACAGATAATTCATCCTCGATTGAAACCACTAACGGTCCCGTTGGATTTACCGGGGCAGTAGGCAAGGGGCAAACCAGTCCTACACAACAATTGGTTGATGCCTTCCCCATGAAAAGCGGTTTGGCTATTACTGATCCGGCATCAGGTTATAACCCGGACAACCCTTACCAGAACCGCGACCCGCGCTTAACATATACCGTGCTCTATAACGGTGCAAGATGGCTTAACTCAGATCTGCAATTGTACGAAGGAGGGGCCAGCAAACCCAACGGCTCATTACAACAAACCAAAACAGGCTATTACATGCGCAAGTTCATGGGCAATTTTGAAAACACCAATGCCTACGCCGCTCATGTCATAGACTGGCAGATCCTGCGCTATGCTGATGTTGTTTTAGGCTATGCCGAAGCACTCAATGAATCGGCCGGAGCAACTCCCGAGGTTTATAATGCTGTTATCAGCATCAGGAAAAGGGCAGGGATAGATGCGGGCACCGGCAATTACGGGCTTAAAGCCGGTATGAGCAAAGCGGAGATGCGCGCCATCATCCAAAATGAGCGGCGCCTGGAAATGGCTTTTGAAGAGAACCGCTACTGGGATATCCGCCGCTGGAAAATTGCTGAAACGGTTATGAACCAGCCGCAAAAGGGGATCAGCATTGTGAAGATAGGCTCCAGCCTTACCTATAACGTGGTGAATGCGCTCACTACCAAATTCGAAGCGCCTAAGATGTACCTGTACCCAATACCTTATGACGAGGTTTTGAAGAACCCGAATATGAAACAAAATCCAGGATGGTAATCTCAAAACTTCAGCCAGTTAAACCAAAAAAATTAAGCTTTATGAGAAAAATAATACTTCTCTTCCAGATATTAATGATCTTGCTCCCGGCGGTGTCATTTGCGCAAAGCAGGACCGTAACAGGTACTGTACGCGATATTACCGGGGTATTGCCAGGGGTATCGATAATTGAAAAAGGTGTTCCGAATAATGGTGCTATTACAGATCAGGGTGGTAAGTTCAGGCTTGTTCTTAAAGGGCAGTCAAATACCATCATTGTGCGTTTTATTGGTTATATCCCGCGTGAGCTCCGTGTATCGGAATCGGGCAGGATGGATATTATCCTGCAAACCAATACCAACGGTTTGGATGAAGTAGCCGTAGTAGCTTACGGAACCAAAAAAAGGATCACTAATACCGGTGCTGTAAGTTCCATTTCGGCCAGTGAGATCCGTACCGTGCCAACGGCCAACGTGCAAAATGCTTTAACCGGTAAATTGCCGGGCTTTTTTTCGCAGCAGGGTTCGGGCCAGCCGGGTAAGGATGCTTCCGATTTTTATATCCGCGGGGTAAGCTCGCTAAACCCGTCGGGTAACCAGCCACTGATTATTGTAGATGACATCGAGTATAGCTATGACCAGCTGCAGCAGATCAATGTTAATGAGATAGAGAGCATCTCGATTCTGAAAGACGCGTCAACTACAGCTATCTACGGTATCAAAGGCGCTAACGGCGTATTGGTGGTGACCACCCGCCGCGGCAAGGCCGGCACCCCTAAAGTGAACCTTCGTGTGGAAAGCGGCATCCAGCAGCCTACTAAAACGCCGCAGTTTTTAGATTCATATAATACAGCGGTATTGATTAATGAGGCCCAGCATAATGACGGCATCCCGCTTAGCTTTACCCAGCAGGACCTTGACCTCTTTAAAAATGGATCCGATCCATACGGTCACCCCAATGTTGATTGGTATAATAAAATTTTTAAGAAGTACACCTATCAAACCAATGCCAACCTGGATATTTCGGGTGGTACAACCGGGGTAAAATATTTCATCTCGGGTGGCGCGCTAAACCAGAATGGCCTGGTACGTGATTTTGCCGATCCGCAAAGTTTGGTGAATACCAATTACTATTTTAAACGCTATAACTTTCGCTCAAACCTCGATCTGAAAGCCAATAAAACGCTTGATCTGCGACTGGACATTACCACCCGTTTTTCGGATCTGAACCAGCCTTATAACCAGAACGCCGTAAGCGAGGTATATAATTTTACCAAGGAAACGCCTTTTACGGCGCCATATCTTAATCCTAACGGAAGTTATTCATACGCCTATTCATCATTTAATCCCGATCACCTGCCAACGCTTAACGCCAGGCTGGCAACAGGAGGCTATCAACACTCCCGCCGTACCGATTTTAATGTACTTTTTGGTGCTACGCAAAGGCTTGATGCTTTAACCAATGGCCTTTCGGTAACGGGCAGGGTTGCTTATTCGAGCATTGCACAATTTACCAAGCAAATTTTTAACGGTGGTATCCCTGCCTATCATTACGATCCGGCTACTAATCAATATTCCTTAAGGCCGGGTGCTACTTATGTGTATCAAACTTATGCTTTAACGGGCAGCACCGATATCAATACCAATAATTACAACCTGCAGCTTTATGCCAACTACGACAGGACATTCCGTGGTTCGCACCATTTTTCGGGATTGTTGTTGTTCAATCAAACTTCGCAAACGTATTTCACCTATCCGCTACTTGATGGCGCGCAGGTTGGTGTGCCGCAAAAGTTCCGCGGTATATCGGGCAAGGTGGGATATGACTTTAAACAGAAATTTCTGTTCGACTTTAACGTAGCCTATAACGGCACCGACCGCTTTGCCGCTAATCATCGCTTTGGGATTTTTCCGGCTGTGAGCTTTGGTTATAACATCGCCAAAGAGTCGTTCTTTGAAAAGGCTCTCCCTATGTTTAGTCTTTTGAAAATAAGGGGCAGTTATGGTTTGGTTGGTTCGGATGCAGCGCCGGGTAACCGTTATGTATATAACCAGGTCTACAATCAGGGCGGTGGTTACAATTTTGGCGAAACAGCTCAAAACTACAATACTATATATGAAGGCTCATTGGGCAATCCGAACGTAGTTTGGGAACGTGCCAAAAAGATCGACATAGGCCTGGATGCCAACTTGTTTAATGATAAAATATCCATCACAGCCGATTATTTCCACGATATCCGTTACAATCAGCTAATTACACCGGGGAGTATACCGGAGATTTTGGGTGTTGGTTTGCCTGCCGTAAACATCGGTAAAACCCGTAACCAGGGCCTTGACGGGCAGATCAGCTATCATAGCACGCTTGGCAAAGTACAATACAACGTTGGTTTCGTGTTCTCGTACGCTAAAAACAAGATCCTATATGAAGATGAGGCTACGCCGGCATATCCATGGCTGGCGCAAACCGGTCATTCAATCGGGCAGCAATATGGTTATCACTTTTTGGGATACTATACTGCTGCCGATATTGCCGCCATCAATTCGGGAAGCAAATCGGTACCCGTACCTGATAACGGTATCCCACTACAGCCCGGCGATCTGAAATACCAGGACTTGAACGGTGACGGCATTATTAACGTTTTTGACAAAAGGCCGATAGGCAATCCAAACCTGCCAAATACCATACTGGGTCTTTCATTGCAGGCTGTTTACAAAGGTTTTAGTGTAAGTGTGCTTTTGCAGGGATCGTTTAACTACAGTTTCGCGGTGATTGGTACAGGTATCGAACCATTTCAAAGCCAGTTTCAGCCCATTCACCAGGAACGCTGGACGCCCGAAAACCCGGTTAATGCCGCCTTCCCAAGGTTAACTACCAATCCAACTTCCGTAAACAGCCCTACGGCTTATTTTTCTGATTACTGGTTATTAAATGCACATTACGTGCGGTTAAAAACCGTTGATATAGGTTACCAATTGCCAACCAACCTGTTACCATTTAAGATTAATAACGCCCGCATTTATATGAGCGCATATAACCTGCTCACGTTTGATAACTACAAAAAATATCAGCAGGACCCCGAAATTGCTACCAATACCGCGGGCGATGCGTACATTAACCAGCGGGTGATTAACCTGGGCATCCAGGCCGGTTTTTAAAAACCAATAGATAAACCAAAAGGAGCTGGCGGTGCGGTGCCGGCTTCCTTTTTTGATTTGGCAGATAAACTTTAAATTAGGATATGTTTCCGACCATCGGCGATCTGATATATTATCTCTTCCATATCCGGATTGGATTTCCTATCCAAACGCTTGGTTTTTTTATTGCACTCGCCTTTCTATTTGCCTACATAGTGTTTACTTCAGAATTTAAACGGTATGAAGCCATTGGAAAGATCAGTGCATTTAAGCGGAAGGTAATCATCGGAAAACCCGCTTCGGCAGCTGAAATGATCATTAATTTTTTGCCCGGTTTTTTATTTGGCTTTAAACTTTTTGGAGCCGTTTTTAACTACCAGGTTTTTGCTGCAAACCCGCGGGCATATATCCTTTCATTGCAGGGGAATTTAACAGCCGGCGTACTTATTGGAGGTGCATTTGCCTTCTGGATTTACCGCGATCGAAAGAAATTTGCATTGCCTAAACCGCAAACAACCGAATATACTGTACACCCTTATCAATTAATGGGGCTGATTGTTTTCAGTGTTGGATTTTTCGGTTTCATTGGCGCCAAGCTTTTTGATATCGTTGAGCATTTTGGCAGGTTGAGATATGATCCGCTGGGTACTATATTTTCGGCCAACGGATTTGCTTATTACGGCGGCCTGATCTTTGGCGCATTGACTTATTTGTATATCGGCCACCGGCGTAACATTAAACTGGTGCACCTTGCCGATATCGGTTCACCGGGCATGATGCTGGCGTACGGCATTGGCCGTATTGGTTGCCAACTGGCGGGTGACGGTGACTGGGGTAAGGTTAACCCACATCTAAAACCCGGTTTTTTAAGCTGGCTGCCCGATTGGATGTGGGCGTTCAATTATCCGCATAATGCTATCAATGCCGGTACACTGCTGCCCGGTTGCCTGGGTAACTATTGCAATCAACTGGCTAACCCGGTATACCCCACGCCGTTTTATGAGGCTGCACTTTGCATTGGTATGTTTTTGCTGATGTGGGTTTTTCGTAAACGGATAGTTACACCCGGTTTTATGTTTTTCCTGTACCTTGTGCTCAACGGTACCGAGCGTTTTTTGATAGAGCAGATCCGGATAAACCCGGTTTATCATTTTTTAGGTTTGCCATTTACCCAGGCCGGCTTCATTGGCTTTTTAATGCTGATGGGTGGATTAACAGGCTTTATTGCGCTGTTTGTTAAACGCAAAAGCCATCATCATAAACATTTACCAGTATAAATATTATTTAATGAAGAAAATTACCCTTGTTTGTTTAGCTTGTTTGGGCCTGGTTTTAACCAATAGGGCCTTTGCGCAAAAAGCTGATACCGTTAATCTTACCGATATTAAATTTAAGGTAGAGGCCGCGCCGGAATGGTCGGCCCTGTTAAAGCGTGATTCGGGCTGGTTTGGGGGCGATGGTATTTATACCATTCCTTTGAGTGGGAAGGAGACCGGCCAGGCAAAACATAGCGATAAAGTGCTTTTTGTTTTCAGCGACAGCATGATAGGCGCGGTGCGTGATAACACAACGGCGCCGGGAGCCATCATGATCCACAATGCGGTAGCTGAACTAAAAGGCAACGAGCCTTTGGATAAACAAATGAAATTTTATTGGGATAAAAATGCTAAAGGAAAACCGGAGTCTATTTTTATCCCCCATACACCTAAAACAGGAGCTACAGATTACTACTGGCTTGGCGATGGCTTTGTAAACCAGGCATTGAATAACAATATCTACATTTTTGGGTACAGGGTGCATAACGTAAGCAACGAAGCATTTGGTTTCAGGGAAGTTGGCAATACACTCATCAAAATCCCCGCAAACAGTAAGCCGCCGTATAAAGACCTGAAGCAAATGGATACGCCGTTTTACCTGGTAGATCAGAAAGGGGAAAGCGGCTCTTTTGGTGCCGGCATTTACGTAAATACCCAAGAAGCCGGTGCGCCAAAGCCCGATGGTTATATTTATGTTTATGGGGTACGTGGCATGGCCAAGCACCTGATGGTTGCCCGTGTACTGCCCGGGGATTTTGAAGATTATAGTAAGTGGACTTTCTATAATGGCAAAGCCTGGGTTGCCGATATGGAACAGGTTGCCAATGTAACAAGCAGCGTATCAAATGAGTTAAGTTTTAGTCCGCTGCCTGATGGGCGTTACGCGCTGATATTCCAGGTAGGGGGATGACCACATCGGTGGGGATGCGCATAGGTGCGAGCCCGGTAGGTCCGTTTGGCCCGATCATTAAATTATGGGATTGCAAGCCTGACCTTATCGCCAAAACGTTTGTGGTTTATAATGCCAAGGCGCATCCAAGCTTATCAAAGCCCGGTGAACTGCTGATCAGCTACAATATTAACTCCGTTGATTTTTTAAACGATCTGAAAAAATACCCTAACCTGTACAGGCCAAGATTTATCAGGGTAAAATTTAATGAACACGAATAGGCTCGAATTGAAGGAGCACGAATGGAATTAGTGTTTAATATAACCCAATGAAAATACGTTCGCTTATTTGCGCAGTTGCGCTTATGTATGCCGGAAACCTGTTTGCGCAGAAGGCTAACCTTGTTAAGTATGTGAATACCCGGCAGGGCACCAATACCAAATACGAGTTCTCGTACGGTAACACCTATCCGGCTACTTCGCTGCCTTTCGGCATGAACACCTGGACGGCGCAAACCGGCAAAAACGGCGATGGATGGAAATATCAGTACTTTGAGCATACTATCCGCGGTTTTCAGCAATCGCACCAGTGCAGTTCGTGGGTTAACGATTATGCGGTGTTTTCGCTCATGCCGGTTGCCGGTAAACTGGTTGTTAATGAAGACGGACGGGCGGCATCATTTAGCCACGATAACGAGATCGCTCAACCCAGCTATTACAAGGTAAAACTTGATAATAATATTACAACCGAAATGTCGCCGACCGAACGGGGAGCACACCTGAGGTTTTCGTTCCCGAAAGGTAAAGCCTCTTATCTTGTTTTAGATGGCTACACTAAAATGAGCGGGGTAAAAATTATCCCGGCCGAGCGGAAGATAACAGGCTACGTAAACAATTGCCGCTGGGCCCCTAAAGATTTCCGGAACTACTTTGTCATTATTTTTGATAAGCCCTTTACCGATTACGGCACCTGGGAAAATAAAAAGAATACCCTTTCGGAAAAGAACGGATCGGCAGAGGGCGAAGGTATTGGGGCCTATATCAAATTTAAAGATGGAGAAACGGTACAAGCCAAAGTAGCTTCGTCCTATATCAGCCCGGAGCAGGCCGAACTTACTTTGACAACTGAACTGGGTAAATACAAATCATTTGATGATACCCGTAAAGCTGCTGATAAAGTATGGAACCAGTTGCTTGGCCGTATGGCCATTGAGGGGGCTACGGAAGATCAGAAGGCGACTTTCTACTCGTGCATGTATCACGCCAATCTATTCTCACACCAGTTTTTTGAATATAATAAAGATGGGAAGCCATACTATTATAGCCCTTACGATGGCAAGGTACATGACGGTTATATGTATACCGATAATGGTTTTTGGGACACTTTCCGTGCTCAATTCCCGCTGAATACGGTGTTGCACCCCAAAATGGAAGGCCGGCTTGTAAATGCGCTGCTTGATGCACAACAACAATGCGGCTGGTTGCCGGCCTGGTCGTTCCCGGGTGAAACAGGAGGGATGCTGGGGAACCATGCCATATCCCTGTTAACCGATGCCTGGGTAAAAGGGATCCGCACCTTCGACCCCAAAAAAGCCCTGGAGGCTTACTATCATGAAGCTACCAATAAAGGTCCGTGGGGGAGTGCCAATGGCCGCCCGGGCTGGAAGGAATATTATGCCAATGGTTATGTGCCTTTTACGCCGCAAACCCTTGGTTCAACCGCCTGGACGCTGGAGTTTGCATACGATGATTTTTGCGGATATCAACTGGCGAAACTCACCGGTAATAAATTTTATGAAGATGTTTTTGCCCGGCAGATGTACAATTATAAAAACCTGTTTGATACCAAAACCCGTTTCATGCGCGCGAAAGATGGGCAAGGTAATTGGGTTGAACCTTTTGACCCTATGGATTGGGGTGGCCCCTATACCGAAGGTAATGCCTGGCACTGGACCTGGTCTGTTTTTCAGGATACGCAGGGTTTGATCAACCTGATGGGCGGAGAGAAGAACTTTACTGCTAAGATTGATTCGGTATTTACTGAGCCTGGAACCATCAAGGTAGGAGGGTACGGCCAGGTGATCCACGAAATGACGGAAATGGCTGCCTTTAAAATGGGGCAGTATGCGCAGGGCAACGAGCCTATTCATCACTTGCTTTACATGTACAACTATGCCGGCCAGCCATGGAAGGCGCAGCAGCATTTGCGCAGTGTGATGGATAAGATGTATAACGCCGGCGAAAATGGTTACCCTGGTGATGAGGATGAAGGACAGATGTCATCTTGGTTTGTGTTGAGCGCCGCTGGCTTTTACAGTGTTTGCCCCGGTACCGATCAGTATGTGATTGGTAGTCCGCTATTTAAAAAGATGACCATCGCTTTGGAAAATGGGAAAAAGTTCGTGATAGAAGCTAACAATAACAACAAGGAGAACGTGTATATCCAGTCGGCGACGCTTAATGGCAAGCCTTATACCCATAACTGGATCACCCAGGCCGATATTATGAACGGCGGTGTACTGCATTTTGAAATGGGCGACAAACCGGCTATAAACCGGGGTGTCGCTTCTGAAGATAGGCCGTTTTCGCTATCAAAAGCTCAATAACAAAATTAAGAAGAATATGGAAAACGTCATTGCGAGTGTTTAAATCCGGAGGCCTCTGAAGGTGAAATGACATTTACACTACCCGTCATCCCGAATTTATTTCGGGATCCCACGCGCTGAGCGGCTATGCAAGCGGCCTTGCATGTGGGGTGCTGAAACAAGTTCAGCATGACTGTATTTTTTATTATGTCATGGTAGGAACGAAGCAATCCCCGATTAGCAGGTCCGCTTTGTACAGTTTGGGATTGCTTCGTTCCTCACAATGACGGTTTACTATAAGAATTATAAGAATATCCGCTAAAACGATTTTATGATCAATATTTACAAAATAAAAAAGTCAATTCTATTACTTACTTCGGTGATGCTGCTGCTCAACCCGGCATCAGCACAGGAAATCTTTTACCTCAACAACGCCAATAAACAAATCACATGGAAAGTAAAAGCCCAGGCCGACCTGGGAGCCGATAGTCTTGACATCTACAAAAGCGGTTACGCCGCTACTGATTGGGTAAAGGCTATCGTACCCGGTACTGTATTTTCATCATACGTAGCAGCCGGTTTGGAAAAGGATCCCAATTTTGGCGATAATATTTATAAGGTTGATAAAAAGAAGTACGACCGCAATTTCTGGTACCGTACTGAGTTTAATACTCCCGCCAATTTCACCAAACAAAAAATCTGGCTTAATTTCAAAGGTATTAACCGCAAAGCCGAGATCTACCTGAATGGGAAGAAGATAGGTAGCTTAGATGGTTTTATGCAGCGGGGCATGTATGACGTAACCAAACTCGTAAATAAAACAGGGGCAAATACGCTGGCTGTTTTGGTTTACTGTCCGCTGAACCCATTGGTAAATTATGCCAGCCCAACATATATACCCAGCGCCAGTTGGGATTGGATGCCTTATGTACCGGGCCTCAATAGCGGCATTACTGATGATGTTTACCTGAGCAACACAGGTAGCCTTACCATTAATGATCCCTGGATTCGTACAGATGTGCCTACTACCGCCCGGGCTGAAGTATCGGTTTCGGTTGAGGTGAAAAACAGCACGGATACTTTTCAAACAGGGACCTTGACCGGTGTTATTAATCCTGGAAATATCCGGTTTACCCAAAAAATATTTGTGGGTGCTAACAGCAATGCCGAGGTAAAAATCGACCCAAAACATTTTTCGCAGCTGGTGATCAACGGCCCAAAACTGTGGTGGCCCAATGGCTATGGCGATGCCAACCTGTACACCTGTAACTTAAGCCTGAAATTGGGCGATGAAGTATCTGACAGCAAACAGATCCGGTTCGGCATCAAAAAATACAGCTATGATACCGTAGGCCATGTATTGCATTTATATGTAAATGGCACCAAAGTATTTTTAAAGGGCGGCAATTGGGGGATGACCGAGTATATGCTGCGTTGCCGGGGAGACGAGTATGATACCAAAGTGCGTCTGCATAAGGAAATGAATTTTAACATCATCCGCAACTGGATAGGCTCAACCACGGATGAAGAATTTTATGATGCCTGCGATAAATACGGCATCATGATCTGGGATGATTTCTGGCTTAACTCTATCCCCAACCTGCCTAATGATGTAAATACTTTCAATGCCAATGCCATCGAAAAAATAAAACGGTTCAGGAACCATCCATCCATTGCCATTTGGTGCGGTGATAATGAGGGCGAGCCTTTACCTCCGCTAAATAACTGGCTTCGTGAGGACATTAGCGCTTACGATGGTAACGACAGGTATTATCAATCTAACTCGCATGCAGGGAATTTAACAGGCAGCGGTCCGTGGACTAACTTTGATCCGCGCTGGTATTTCAGCCGTTTTCCTAATGGCTTTGGCGGTAACCAGGGTTGGGGTCTTCGCAGCGAGATAGGTACGGCGGTGTTTACTAATTTCGACAGCTTTAAGAAATTTATGCCGAAGGATAAATGGTGGCCCCGCAATGAGATGTGGAACCTGCATTTCTTTGGTCCGTCCGCAGGTAATGCAGGCCCCGACAGGTACGACGATGGAATTAAAAACCGTTACGGAGCCGCTTCGGGTATCGAAGATTATTGCCGTAAAGCACAGCTGCTGAACATCGAAACCAATAAAGCCATGTACGAGGGCTGGGAAGATAATATATGGGAAGATGCTTCGGGCATTATGACCTGGATGAGCCAGTCGGCCTATCCTTCATTGGTGTGGCAAACCTATGATTACTACTATGACCTCACCGGTGCCTACTGGGGGGCTAAAAAAGCCTGCGAACCGGTGCATATTCAATGGAACCCGGTAAATAATGCTATTAAAGTGATCAACACTACTCGCACTGCCGAAAACAGCCTCATTGCTTATGCCGATGTTTATAACAGCGATGGACAGATCGTAAAAGAATACAGCCAGTCAAAAACTATCGATGCGCCATCGAATACAGCGCTGAATTGCTTTACCATGGCTTTTGCTGATAACCGCGAAAATTTGGCACTAAACAAACCTGCTTTTGCATCATCAACCACCATGGGTAAGGCCGGTTCTGTAACGGATGGTAATCCAGGAAGCAGGTGGGCCAGTAATTCAAATGATGTCGAATGGATCTATGTCGATTTGGGTAAAGAGCAAGAAGTAAACGGCGTGAAATTAAACTGGGAGGAGGCATATGGTAAAGCTTTCAAGATCCAGGTATCTGACGATGCCAAAAGCTGGAAAGATGTTTATGAAAGCGGCGATGGGCATGTCGGTGTTCAACAGGTTACCTTTGATGAAGTGAAAGGCCGATACGTGCGTATGTATGGATTACAACGCGGATCGGGTTGGGGCTACTCTCTTTGGGATTTTGAGGTGTACGGCGGCGTGCCGAAAAGCAGCAGTCTTACGGATGTTCATTTCATCAAACTAAGATTGATTGATAAAAACGGAAAACTGGTATCAGATAATTTTTACTGGCGGGGTAATAAACGTACAGATTTTACCGCCATTAACCAACTGCCAAAGGTTAACCTGAAAGTATCATCAACCATAAAGCAAATTAACGGCAAGTATTATGTGGATGCAAAGATCAGCAACCCATCCTCATCAAAGGCGGCTGCATTTGCTATTCGCGTACAGGCAACAAAAGCCGGCACGGGCGAACAGATACTGCCCGCAATAATGAATGATAACTATTTTTCGCTGATGAAGGGCGAATCAAAAGATATTTGGATTGAATTTGATGCAGCGTTGCTGGGCAAGGACAAGCTGAAGCTATTGGTACAGCCTTATAACGATCCGGTAATAACGGAAAAGTAATAATAAGCCTTTGGTACCTTGAAGTTTTAAACTAATTTACCGGTCCAATTAACAAACAAACCTGCATAATGGATACCAAACCCAAATTCACCGAACGCAAGTTCCTTGTCGTACTCATTTTTGTAACCTCATTATTTATGCTCTGGGGCATAGCCATGACCCTCGGCGATACATTAAACAAGCATTTTCAAAATGTTTTGCATGTTTCAAAGTCGCGTTCGGCTTATGTACAGTTATCATTATTTGGCGCTTACGCGGTGATGGGCATCCCGGCAGGTATGTTCATGAAAAAATTTGGTTATAAAAACGGTGTGCTTTTAGGCCTCGGGCTTTATGCTGCAGGTGCATTCCTGTTTGTTCCGGCGGCTGATGCTAAATCGTTTGACTTCTTCCGGATAGCCTTGTTTATCCTGGCTTGCGGCCTGGCTACGCTCGAAACTGTTGCTCATCCATTTGTTGCCTCTCTCGGCGATCAGCGTACCAGCGACCAGCGCATTAACTTTTCGCAGGCCTTTAACGGTGTCGGCGGCGTTATTGGTCCGCTGTTGGGCGGCTATTTCGTTTTAAAAGGAGGGCAGGAGCATTCTAACGACCTGATATCTGTCAAACACCTATATATTGTGATAGGAACGGTGATAGCATTGGTTGGTGTAGCATTTTCATTTTTAAAAGTGCCCCCTTTACAAGATCCACATGTGGTAGCTACGGATTCATACGCTGTTGCTGCCGAAGGACATATTGAGGAAAGTCTATTCAAGAAAAAGCATTTTGTATTTGCTGCCATAGCTCAGTTGTTTAACGTGGCTGCCCAGGGAGGTACATGGGCGTTTTTCATTAACTACGGACACGAAATTATGCACTTGACTGATGAACACGCAGGCTATTATTTTTCATTAAGTATGGTGATGATGATGGCCGGCCGTTTTATTGGCACCTTCCTGATGCGTTACATAGCGCCAAACAAACTGCTGGCGGTATTTGCCCTGGGCAATATCCTGATGTGTGTTATTGTAGCACAGGGATTTGGCGTGGTGTCATTTGTTGCATTGCTGTTCATCAACTTTTTCTTCAGTATTATGTTCCCAACTATATTTAGCCTGGGGTTGAAAAATTTAGGTTCACAAACGCAAAACGCGTCCTCATTTATAGTAATGGGAGTTGTAGGCGGGGGATTGTTTCCGCCGGTTATGGGCCTGATTGCTAATCACAATGTTGCGACAGCTTATTACCTGCCTATCATTTGTTATATGGTGATATTTTTATTCGGGATCAGTTATCCTAAACTGAATAAAAAAGGAATATCAGCAAATTAGCTTAATCGATTTATTTTTATATTTTGGCCAATAATCGCTTAATAAATCATGGTTATTAAGCGATTATATTTTATATTTGATTTTAGCCAATTATAAGCCATTGAAAAAACTATCGATTGTTGATATCGCCAATGAATTAAAGGTTTCTAAAACCACCGTATCGTTTATACTGAACGGGCGTGCAAAGGAAAAACGGATAGGTGAAGACCTGGTAGAGCGTGTTACCAAATATGTAGAAGAAGTGGGTTATAAACCTAATTCCCTGGCTAAAAGCCTGCGTACCGGTAAATCAAATACCATTGGTTTAATGGTTGAAGATATTTCAAACCCTTTTTTTGCAAGCATAGCCCGGCTTATTGAGGATAGGGCTTATAAAAACGGCTACAAAATAATTTATTGCAGTACCGATAATGATACCCAAAAAACCAGGGAACTGATTAGTATGTTTCGTGACAGGCATGTGGATGGCTATATTATTGCTCCACCCGAAGGTATTGAAGACGATGTAGAACAACTGCTTAAGGATGGCCTGCCGGTGGTAATGTTCGACAGGCATTTACCCAAAGTAAATACCGATTATGTAGAGATTGATAACCTTTTCAGCACCTATAATGCCACCAGGCACTTAATACAACAGGGTTACAAAAATATAGGCTTCGTTACTTTCGCTTCGTCACAAACACAAATGCTGGCCCGGATGCAGGGCTATAAGGATGCGCTGAAGGAAAGCCGTTTTGCTCCGGTGGTTAAAGAGATTGTTTTTAACCAGGACGAAGAAATGATCATTAAACCGATGATGGCCTTTTTTAAAAAGCATCAGGATCTCGACGCGGTAGTTTTTGGCACCAACCACGTAGGTACCTGCGGGTTAAAAGTATTTAACACACTGGGTATTAAAGTGCCCGGGGATATGGCCGTTATATCGTTTGATGATTATGACGTTTTTAAGCTGTACTCGCCCCCGGTAACCGCCATAGCTCAGCCGGTTGAAGAAATTGCCGATAATGTGATCACCGTGTTACTCAAAAAGCTTAATACCAAGGGGGTAGTACCGCTTCTCATTCCATAATTCTTAAAACTAATCTGCAGATCAGGGGATCATCATCCGGTTTAAAGATTGATTAATTTTAAAAGAACCATATATTAGCAGATGTAAATAATACACTTGCAGGGGATAGGTTTTCTGTAACCGGGCATCCTTTTATTATCTTTAATAAAAATTTACTGTTATGACACGGGCTTTTATCATAAAAAATAAAGCGAGAATGGTTTTGGCTTTAGCTGTGCTTACCGCTATGCTTTTATTAGCCAACTGGAATGGTCGGGACAATGTTAAAGAATTGGATAAAACGCTGACATCCATTATGAAGGACCGCTTATTGCCAGCTACTTTTGTGCATGAAATAAGCAGTCGGCTTTATGAAAATAAACTGGCAGCTGTTTCTGGTGCAGATGTCCAGGTAAAAATTAATGGTAATTATGCAGCTATAGAAGCGTTAGCAAAGAAATATGAGGCCACTCAATTAACACGCGAAGAATCAGCAAAATGGAAGACCTTTCGTGTGCAATTGCGTGATCTGCAGCAGCAGGAAGCTGGCCTGAATAATGCAGAGTATGTTTTTAATCAGGCCCTTAAATCGCTTGATCAACTGATAGCGATACAGGTTGGCGAGAGCAACCGCCTGCTGCAAAGCGGACAAAGAAATGTAAGTTCAAGTATACTTACAGCCAATTTTGGTGTGGTTGTTTGTATTTTACTTGGATTATTTATTATGGTGCTGCTAAGCGCCAGGGAACAAATGATTTTAAGGCAGGACGAAAGGCATTTGCTCAATTAAAGATCTTAAATAATAAAAACCAGACTTACGAAGTTTCTAAAACTTCGTAAGTCTTCGAGGCTGTTTAAAAACGATGATTTCCAAATGTAGAGACGCATCACATGCGTCTCCCGCATCCATTTTACGCTTGCTCGCTTATTAAGCACGGCTTGTCCTACGGGAGACGCATGTGATGCGTCTCTGCAAAAAACATTCATTTCATTCGTTTTTAAACAGCTTCTTCGAGTTTCTTAAATAACCATCACATTTTCACCGCCTTTAAGCGGGTAGGATTTTGCTTTCCAAACCAATACGCCGGATGTATGCTGCGGTAAACTGACCTTTATTTTCCACTTTTTATTTTCTAAAACATAAGCTACTGCAACCTTACCGTTAGGGTGTGGGATCTCGCCGCTCACATTGGTCATTGTTCCCAAATGAGGGTCGATCTTGATCTTGCTGAATCCGGGCGAATAGCTGTCAATACCCAAAACAGTCCTGAAGAACTCAATGTTAGGGCTGCTTCCCCAGGCATGGCAGTCCGAACGGCTGTATTTAAGGTCGGAATATTCGGCCCAGGTGGTTAAGCCCATTTTAATATTCTCGCGCCAGATACCCAGCCAGTTCATATAATCGTTACCTAAACCACCTTTTACTAAGGCCTGGTGCAGGTAATATTTAAAATAAATGGTGCATTGGGTCAATGAGGTATCGGTTAATAATCGTTTGGATAACACAGGCAGATCTGCGTTTTTCACCATGCCTGTAAGTATGGCTAATGAATTGGCATGCTGCGAAAATTGTTTCTTGTCCCATGTATCGGCATACAGCATTTTTGTCGGGTCCCAATATTTGCGTTGAATGGTTTGCTTAAGTTTCGCAGCTTCTTTGTTGTATAAAGTGGCGTAACCGGGCATGCCCATTTTTGTTTCCATAGCGGCAGCCCACTCATAAGCCCAAAGTAATTGCAAATCAATAATGGACGAACTGCCGTCGGTGCCTTTTGGCGGCGAGCCTACATCCCAGTTTTTGCCGCTGGCCCAATCCACAAAAGTCCAGTAAGGGGTGTTTTTTAATGAGCCATCAGCTTGTTGGTATTGGCTGAAAAACTTTAATACTGCCCGTTCGCCATCCAGCTTATCCTTAATAAATTTACTGTCATTGCGGTACATCCAGTAATCATACAGCATACCTATGTACCATAACGAAAAAGTTGAAATAATTTGGGTATCATGCGTAGGGTAACGGCTTTGGGTAACGCCCTCTGTTAAACGGGAGTGGTCCATCAGGTTAATGGCATTGCGGGCCAGCCGGTCGTCGCCGCTATAATAATAGGATATCATTGCCTGGATGCGGGTATCGCCGATGTATTGCAGTTGCTCGTAATAAGGGCAATCTGTATAGGTTTCAAATGCATTAAGGCGGGCCGTACGCCAGCCAATATCGAGCATCTGTTTTATTTCCTTATTATCGGTATTGAAAACGGCACGCTGCTTAAATGGATACCCGGTAAAGGTGCCATACAGGTCATCAATAACCAAAGGCTCGTTTTGTGTATGCACAATTAAGCGGATGTACCTAAAAGTGCGGAAGTTGAGCGTAGTATATGATTGTCCTTTGCTGCCATTGGAGATCAAACTATCATTTCTGCCCGAAAAATCCTTGCCCTCCACATCGTTACGGTTACCTTTACGCATGCCATATTTGCTTAAATTATCAAAAAGCGATTCGGCATAGCTTAAAGAGATCCCCGCATCTTTCCCACCGCTAAAATTAATAGTAGGATAGGCGTTGGTAAGATGCGTTTGATCAAGCAGTATGGTAACTGTAGTATTTGCAGGAATAGTAAGCGGTGCCTTAGTGCCCGGAAAAGCCGGGGGAACATCCATCCCGGAGGCTTTACGTACAACAGGGATCCGCTCGCAAATTAATTCCTGGTGCGGAATGGAGGACGGTACCAATTGCCATCCGAAACCGTCCCACCGGCCCTTTAATTGCCCACCGAAGAGGTTTGCCGCCTTCGGCCAGCTGCTATCATCAAAGTTAGGCAAATACCAGTTCATAATGCTTTTATTCAGATCCACCATTTCGCCGGTGCTGGCTGCAAAATAGCCCCAGATGGGCTGATAACCTTTGTCCTGAATGCTTTTCCAGGTGTTATTGGTATTAAGGATCTCTTCGGCTGCTGAATTACCTTGTATAATAAAGGCTGTGCGGACACTGATCTGCGCTTCAGGGCGGTATTGAGCTTCGTTCCACACTAAAGCAGCTACGGTATTTTTACCGGCTACGAGATAAGGCGCAAGGTCGACGGTTTCATAGTTCCAGTAAAAAGTATCGCCCCTTGCCGGGCCTAATGATACCAATGTGCCGTTTACATACAATTTGTAACGGTTATCTGCCGATACATGAATGACAAAGCCGGCCGGTTTGTTGGTCAGCTCAATGTTTTTACGGAAATAATAAATGCCGTATTCATTTCCGGTGATGCCGGGCATGGAGATCCATTGCGCATTCCATGTCTTTTCCTCTGCAGTTTTATGAACAGGCCTGGCATTAGTGTTTTGTGATGAGAGAAGGATAGTTACAGATAAAATTAAAATCAGAAGGTGTTTCATGCAGATTTCATTGATTAATTGGTGATGGTCAGGTTGTTTTTCCTGCTTGCATTAAGTAGATAAATTGGTTTGACTAATATAATTAAATCGATTTAGCATTTTATTATAATTTTTAATTTTTTATGATTTGGCAAAGCTGACGGGATTATGTTTCTTTTTGAACCATCGTTGGTTCGGCTTGCGTCAGGATTGGGATAACATGCAAACTAAATCCCGAAGTTGTATTAAATAAGCTGCTGAACTTTATATTTGTTTAAACCTATACATCTATGAAAAAAATGATCCTGTTCCTGCTTTCATTTTATTTTATCAGCGGGGGGTAGCTCAAAACCCGGTTCAACCACTTGTTATCCAGGGAAAGCTCAGCAATTCGGCCGAAAAGATGTTGAAGATCTTTTTGAAGATGCCAACGGTAAACTTCTTATGGATACGATCAGGCTTAATGATTCGGGTGAGTTTTATTTAAAAACGTACAAAATAGTAAAGCCTCAACGCACCAGCATCCAGCAAAACAATACCCAAATCAACCGGATCTATGTAGCACCGGGCTATGATCTCCATATAACCGGTGATGCCATTAATTACGTCAACCTGTCGAAAACTAAAAAGATAACCGGTATAGGTGCCGAAACCAATCAATACCGTGTAAAATTAGATTCAATCCTGGTAGCCCGGAACGACAAAACAGCGTGGTATGAACTAAAGACCGATGAGTTAATCCCGTTCCTTAAAAAAAGCAAGACGTTAGAAGACTCGTTACTAAATGTTGTGTTTAACAAGCCGGCAAAGCAGGATCAATATTTCAATACGTTTAAGAAAATGATTGATTTAGATAATCAAAGCTTAAATTTTTACATGCTGCTTCAGCACCTTGATTTGAGTAAATACAATGCAGCGCAGATGCGGGAGCTGGTATCAAAAAATACCCCTTCAGCATTTTCAAAAGGTATATCGCATGACGAATATTTAGTATCAGAAGACTATAAATCATGGGTTTTACCCCTTTATTATGCTTATGAACAGCGGCTGGATCTGCTGCGCGATTCTGCTTCGGTGAAGCAGCCCGGGTACACACTTGGCAAAATCAAACAGCTTTTTACCGGCAAGGTGAGGGACTATTATCTAAACCGGTACGTTGAAAAGAGAATTGGTAGTGCTAACTCTCTTGAAAAATTGAATATAGCCCAAAAGGAGATGCGTGTATTCATTGACGCAATAAGTAACCCGGCTTAAAAAATAACATCACCGGTAATTTTACCGAAAAAAGTTACAGCTGATGCACGTGCAAATTGGGAAACCGGCCCCGGCTTTTACTTTGCCCAGCGACCGTGGCAAGGTTTTTAACGTGGCCGATTTTAAAGGAAAAGTTATTTATATTGATCTTTGGGCCAGCTGGTGCGGGCCATGTCGCCAGGAGATGCCTGCATATAAAAAGCTAAGCGACAAGTTCAAAGCTAATCCGCAGGTTGCTTTTGTCAGTATTGCCGTACATGACGGAGAAAAGGAATGGCGAAATGCACTCAAAGAAGAAAAGCCGGACTGGCTGCAGCTTTATGACAAAGACGGTACAGTTGCACAATCATACATAGCCTATGCAATTCCAAAATATATACTGATTGATAAAGAAGGCAAAATGCTCAGTTTTGACGCTCCCGGCCCGGGGAGTGCGCAGGCCGAACAATTAATCAGTGAGGCTATTGCAAAGCCATAGTGTGTTTATGCTTTTTCCAGGGCATATGATGCCAGTTCAGTTTTCAGGCTTTTGATCATGATCTGCATTGGTTTTGTGCTGTTTAATACCCTGCAGATCGCGTTGCCTCCTTCTATCGAAAGCATCATCCGGGTTGCAAATTCAACGGGATTTATGGCGTTTGAGAGTTCCCCGTTTTCAATTCCGTCCTGAATAATATTGGCATAGGTTGTTATTGCGGTATCAACCATGTCTTTTAACTTTTTTGATGGCCGGGTTAGTATCATCCGTCTCTGTCGAAAAATTAACTATCGGGCAGCCGCCTTCAATATAGCTTTTCAATGGATTTTTGCTGTTGTCTAAAGCGGCATTGATCTTGGCAATGGCAGTTTTATGTTTGCTTACTGTGTTGTTCCTTCTGTCGTTTAGTTTTCCTAAAAGGTAATCAACAGCGGCTTGTGCCAGCTCGTCTTTGCTTTCAAAATGGCCATAAAAACATCCCTTACTGGTATTGGCAACTTCAAGTACCTCATCAACAGAAGTGCCGGCAATTCCCCTCTCATTAAATAAAATCGCTGCTTGCTCAATAATGAATTGCCTTTTTTGCTCGCCTTTGCTCATCTTCAGTTATTTACTATGCAAATATAGACTAAATGGTTTAAAAAAATAAAGGCCGTTGATTGCCTATTGAAATTAACTGAATGTTTTATTATTTGTAAATATCTGTCAGCTAGTGTTTTATTTTCGGGTTTGGTTTGTAAATGTATAACTTTAGGTTGATTTTTTTACACTCATCTTATGAATGCGTGTATTTATAAGCCGATTAAACAGCGATTGACACAGTAATGTAAATATGGTTAAAAGTAGACCAAACGGTTTTATTTAATAAACCAATTAGTCTACTTTTGTTTTAAATAAAAACGCACAGCATACTGTTTTTACGATCTGTTAAATTTCAACATTAAGCTATGAAACTTATAAAAGAACACCACAGGGGCATCAGCACAATTTTAGCGTTCGCGCTGATCCCGCTTTCGGGTTTTGCAACTGATATTTATATACCTTCCCTACCTTCTATGGCCAGGGAATTAGCTGTCAATAATTCGGCCGTTCAGCTTTCGCTCATCGCGTTTATGATCAGTTCGGGCGTTAGTCAGTTGTTTGTTGGCAGCTTGCTCGATAGCTTTGGCCGGTACCGTATCGGTACTGTCTCTTTACTGGTGTTTGCATTTGCAAGTTTTGTCATAGCTATCTGCCATAATATTGAGCTTATTTATGCCATGCGTATTTTGCAGGGCATCACGGTAGCGCTTATTGTGGTAGGGAAGAGGGCATACTTTGTAGATATGTACTCGGGCGAGCAGCTTAAACATTATACAAGTCTTTTTTCTATCATCTGGGCAACCGCGCCTATTGTAGCGCCTTTTATCGGAGGTTACCTTGAAGCTGCCTTTGGCTGGGAATCCAACTTCCTTTTCCTGGGGATAGCCACTCTTTCACTACTTGTTTTAGAGCTGGTATACGGTGGCGAATCATTAAAAAATTATCACCCGTTCAAAGCCAAAAGTATTCTGCAGGTTTACCTGGCTACCATTAAAACCCGTGATTTTTCCCTGGGCCTCATCCTGATCTCCCTGAGCTATGCCATGCTGGTGGTGTATGGTATGAGCAGCCCTTTTATAATTGAGCATGTATTTCATTTGTCGCCTGTGGTAACCGGTTATTGTTCGCTGCTTTCGGGGGTATCATTGATGGCGGGCGGTATTATTTCAAAAACCCTCATCAGGAAGCCGCTTATCAAAAAAGTATCTATAGCGCTTGCACTGCAATTAGGCTTTGCCGCTTTAATGGTGTTCACAGCAGGGATTAAAACAAATTTATTTACGCTGATGGCATTTACAGCATTGGTTCACCTGTTATCTGGCTTTATATTCAATAATATATTTGCTTACTGTTTAGGCCGGTTTTCAAAAAATGCGGGTATTGCAAGCGGCGTGACCGGCGGCTCACTTTATATTATCACTTCATTTTTTAGCTATGGAATTGTAAATATTATGGCTATCAAAAATCAGCAGTTATTAGGAACCGCTTATTTATCGTTCGCGATACTGGCTGTTGTTACACTGATGCTTTTCATCAAAGCGAGGGCTTCGCAGCAAAAACAAGAAGAAGCGGCTGTTATTTTAGCTGCTGAGGTAGCTGTTGTATAAGGAATAAGATTCCCTGGTTTCATATAACTTTATGATGGAATAATGGAAGCCGGTAAGGAATTATCGGCTTCCATTTTGGTGTGTGATATCAGCAGTTTTATCTTTTTAGTCCTTTTACAATTAATAACATGGCGAAAGCGGTTAAGCCGATGGATATGGCTGCGCTTTTGGATACGGCGCCTAAAATGGCCAGTGTGCCTCCTGCAGCCATTGCACCAAAAACGGCTACACCTATGGCACCCGCTGTTTGCCTTGCCGTGTTTAATATAGCCGAGGCAGTTCCTGATAATGTTTTATCTACACTTGATAAAATACCATTGGTCATGGCTGGTACAGCAAGGCCCATACCCATCGGGATAACCAGGAAAGGCAGGAATAGTTCAAGATATGGGGTATGCTCGTGAGCTATGAATAAACCCGCAAAGCCGGCGGCAAACATGATGAGGCCAACAATGATAGGTTTACGGATGCCGTAGCGGTTAACGATGCGGCCGCTAATCACATTGGAGATCACAAAGCCTACAGTAAGCGGAAGAAATGCCAGCCCGGCCATAATGGATGGATAGTTTAGTACTTTTTGCAGATAAAGGCTTAAAATAAAAACGCTGCCATAGTAAGATCCGTTTAAAACCGCACCGAGTATTAAAAGTGCATTAAACCTCGCTGACTTGAACAGATGGAATGGCAGCATTGGATGTGCTGTTTTGCCTTCAATCCATAAAAAAAGACCGAAAATCAATAAACTCAAAATAAGCCCTCCCCAGATTAGTACATGGCTTAATCCAAGCCGGGGTATTTCAATAATTACACTAATGAGCGTGGTGACTGATAGCATCCAGGTGAGTTGTCCGGGCAAATCAAAACTCCTCTTGCTTGTTTTTGTCATTTGCGCCATTTTAAAACTCAGGATATAACCAATTATGCAGATTGGGATGTTAACAATAAAAATGAAACGCCAACTGCTGAATGCTATCAGGAAGCCACCAATAGTGGGGCCTGCCGCCATGGCAGCGCTTCCGGCAGCTGTCCACAAGCCTACGGCCCGCGTGCGTGTTTGTGGTGTATGTGCAAACTGGTGATTGAGCAATGCAAGCGAGCTTGGGATCATCATAGCAGCCCCAATTCCCTGGGCCACACGGCAAATGATAAGCGTAATTGCATCAGGGGCCAAACCGCATCCTGCTGATGCAATACCGAAAATGATCATGCCAATCTGGAAGATCTTTTTTGATCCTAATAGGTCGCCGAGGCTACCTGCCGACAGCATGAGTACTGCAAATGCAAGCGTGTATGCGTCAATTACCCATTGCAGGGTGCTGATACCCGCATGATATGCTTTTGCAATTTCAGGTAGTGCAATATTAACGATAGAAACATCAAGTTGTGCTACTACAAAGGCCAAACTGGTAGTTAATACCGCCCAGCCAAAGCCCGGAAGGTTTGAATGTGTTTTCTGATCCATATAGAAGCTGCCAAAGGTAAGGATCAGTTTGCATCTGGTATGGTACAATTCAACGTTTTATAGGTTTACGCGTTTATTGACCATGATATAGCCTACAATTTCACCAATAAAATAACCTGAATATTCAGCCGGCATATCATTATATTTGCCCCGATAGTTCTTTACTTTACTTCATCAACCGGTATAGGTTTTACTTAATTGTAGATTAATAGGGAATCGTGTGTAAATCACGAACTGTCGCGCAACTGTAAGTAACACAAAGGTTTTTGCCAGTAATGTCCACTGTCCTGATGAAAGGGATGGGAAGGGCGGCAAAAATGTTACAAGTCAGGAGACCTGCCTAATACTGAATTGACAATGCTTTCGCGGTATGAAGCTTGGTCTGGGTTATGATTACTTGCCTGTTGGGTCCATGACCTGTTATGACAGGCTGTGCCCATATATTCTCTCCATTTTTACATATCACCAAAGTATTACGAAGCTTAGCTAAAAGGGCTTTTAACCGATTTATTCATTTAATCAATTAAAAGAGATGCTAACGCAAAATTTAGGCTACCCGCGTATTGGTAGCCGGCGCGAATTGAAAAAAGTCTGCGAAAACTACTGGGCAGGCAAAACGGGCTTAAAAAATGTGCTTACCGTGGGTAAATACATCAGGGAAGAGAACTGGCTGCTGCAAAAGAAGCCGAGATCGACCTCATCCCATCAAATGATTTTTCATTTTATGACCAGGTGCTGGATCATTCACTGATGTTTGGCGCTATTCCTAAACGCTATCATGAAGTGATCAGTCAAAAAGGCAATACCGAGCTCGATCTGTATTTTGCTATGGCCCGCGGCTATCAAAAAGATGGATTGGATGTGGTAGCCATGGAAATGACCAAATGGTTTGATACCAATTACCATTACATAGTACCCGAGTTTTATAAAGACCAGCAGTTTAAACTGTTCTCCACCAAAGTTATCGATGAGTTTTATGAGGCTAAACAGTTGGGCATCGTTAGCAAGCCGGTATTGCTTGGCCCTGTATCGTACCTGTTGTTAGGTAAGGAGAAAGAGGCTGGTTTCGATAGGATAGACCTGATCAAAAATCTGCTGCCTGTTTATTTTGACATTCTGAATAAGCTTAAAGCTTTAGGTGCCGAATGGGTTCAGTTTGATGAGCCGTTTTTAGCACTTGATTTAAGCGAAAAACAACAAGAGGTATTTAAAGATACCTATAAGCAATTGAGGAAGGAATTTCCTTTTCTGAAGATAGTTTTGGCAACTTATTTTGAACGCCTGGGCGATAACACTCAATTAGCGGCAATTTTACCTGTTGATGTTTTACATGTCGATTTAGTGCGGGCGCCTCAGCAATTGAATGAAGTAATGGAGCATCTGCCCCAAAAAACTATCCTTTCTTTAGGTGTTGTTGACGGGCGCAATATCTGGAAAAATGATTTTGTTAACTCGCTGGTCATTATAAAGAATGCGAAGGATAAATTAGGTGCCGACCGCGTTTGGATAGCCCCTTCATGCTCATTGATCCATTCGCCATGCGATCTGCAAAATGAAACCAACGATGAAGTGCTTACTCCCGAAATTAAGCAGTGGCTGGCTTTTGCGCGGCAGAAAATAAACGAAGTGGTATTGCTGAGCAACTTATCGGAAGATGTGGTGAGCGATAGCAGCCTGCATCAACTGGCAAAAAACCGGCAGGCAAACGAGGCCCGCCGAACATCTGCACTGATCCATAACCCAGCGATTAAACAGCGTGTAAGCGCCATCACCGAAAATGATGCAAAGCGTATAAGTGCTTTTCCTGCACGCAAAGAACAGCAGCAGCAACTGCTTAACCTGCCGCTTTTTGCCACCACAACTATTGGTTCGTTCCCGCAAACCGCCGAAGTACGAAGCTGGCGTGCCCAATTAAAAAAAGGCGCGATAACCCCGGGGGAGTATAATAAACTGATAGCTACCGAAACTGAAAAGGCTATAAAATGGCAGGAAGAAATAGGGTTGGATGTGCTGGTACATGGCGAGTTTGAACGTAATGATATGGTTGAGTACTTTGGCGAACAACTGGCCGGTTTTACCTTTACACAAAATGGCTGGGTGCAAAGCTATGGCAGCCGCTGTGTTAAGCCACCGGTTATTTATGGCGATGTATCAAGGCCACAGCCTATGACGGTAAAATGGTCGGCTTATGCGCAATCACTAACCTCAAAATGGATGAAGGGTATGTTAACCGGCCCGGTAACTATTTTGCAATGGTCGTTTGTGCGCAACGACCAGCCCCGTTCCGAAACCTGTACGCAGATAGCATTGGCCATTCGTGATGAAGTTTGTGACCTGGAAAGCGCCGGTATCAAGATCATCCAGATAGATGAACCGGCCATTCGCGAAGGATTACCGCTTCGCAGGGATGACAGGGCAAATTACCTTGACTGGGCAGTTAAAGCATTCAGGATTTCGGCAAGCGGCGTTCAGGACAGTACACAGATCCACACGCACATGTGCTATTCGGAGTTTAATGACATCATTAAAAGCATAGCCGACATGGATGTCGATGTAATCACGATAGAAACATCGCGCTCGCAAATGGAGCTGCTGGATGTTTTTGCTGATTTTAAGTATCCTAACGAAATTGGCCCCGGTGTATATGATATCCATTCGCCGCGTGTGCCCAACAGGGAGGAAATGATCCGTTTGCTTAAACGCGCCCAGGCCGTAATACCCGATGCCCAGCTTTGGGTAAATCCCGATTGTGGCTTAAAAACACGGGGCTGGGATGAAACCCAAAAAGCCTTAACAGAGATGGTTGAAGCCGCGAAAGCTGTCCGCGAGAATGTTATCAGCAATGTAACTGCTTAAATAAAAAAACTACTGTGTATCCTTACGGGTACACAATAGTTTTATAGGTATAATTAAAAAATGGGTGTCATGTTGAGCCTGTCGAAGCATGGTGGGTAGGCCTCTGCGCGCGAGTCTTCGACAGGCTCAGACTGACAGTCCCTCTTTTGTCATTTCACCTTCAGAGGCCTCTGGATTTAAACACTCAGACTGACAGGCCTAAAGGGCCACGGGATTTAAATACTTAATATGACAAAGCATGAAAATAAACACTGCCCCCGGTGTAAAGAGCCCTTTGAATGCAAAGTAGGCAGCATCCTGTTGTGCCAGTGCCAGGGCATCAGCTTTACCGACCAGGAGCGCGATTATATCCGCTTAACCTACCCGGATTGCCTTTGCCGTAAATGCCTGATGGTTATGAAGCATGAGATCAGCTCGACCGCAGCTCAGGAAAAAATGAAAACGATACTTGAAGCAATCAGGAAAGGTAAGTAATAGTACAAGCCCGGTGCTGATAATCAAAAGCTTTTGGCTTTCTGCGTTCAGCCTTTTGCATCTATTTTATTTCTCCTGCTTCAAAAAGCTCATCCAAACGCCAGTGTGAATCATTTACCCCGCGTTCCATGCCCGATTGCAGCATGCCGTCACGATCAGTCACCGATTGGAAAACAGATTGTACAGTCACTTTTGTACGGTTCCCTGGTAGTGCTTCAAACCTGGTGGTTTCAAGCGTTACATGACCACTTTCTGGCAATCCTTCAAACTCAAATGTTTGGATGATACGTTCAGGCGCGGTTACATCATGGATAACACCATGAAAGCCATAATCATTACCGGCAGGGTCGGTATGAATATAACGGTAAGCGCCTCCGCTGCGGCAGTCAAACTTATCTATGCGCATTTTAAGTTCGCGCGGGCCCAGCCATCTAACAATAAGCTCAGGATCGGTGAAAGCTCTGAAAACCAGCTCACGCGGTGCTTCAAATTCGCGGGTTATAAAAAGCTCCTGTTTTCCGGGCTCGGCCTTAATTTCTGTTTGATTTTTTGTGGTGATCATGGTGTTTTTATTTAGGTGATTGATTAATCGTTATCGTTAGCTTCCTGCAAAAGCTTGATATCCATTTTGGTCATCTTCATCATGGCAGCCATAACTTTTTTGGCTTTTTCAGGATTTTCGTTGTTATAAAGTAATTCGCTCATAACTTCAGGAACAATTTGCCAGGTAACGCCGAATTTATCGTCGAGCCAGCCGCACTGATTGGTTTTGCCGCCGCCTGCAGGTAGTACTTCCCACAGATAATCAATTTCCTCCTGGGTTTTGCAGTTGATGTAAAATGATGTAGCAGGCGAAAAATTGAACATTGGTCCGCCATCTAAAGCTAAAAACTGCTGATCTTCTATCCTGAATGTTCCAACTAACATTTTGCGGCCATTGCCGGGATCGGTAAGTGAGCTTACTTCGCTTTCGGAGTTTTTGAATACCGAAGTATAAAATTTCAATGCTTCTTCAAGGTTGCCGTTAAACCATAAAAAAGGGGTTACTTTCTGGGTTGCTTTAAATGTTGCCATGGTTTCTGTTTTTTATTGATTAAAAATTTGTTGCTTTCGATATCTCAAAGTTACCTGCCCTGGCAAGGGCTAATAGTGCCCAAAAACGACGAGATAAGGGGGTATTAGCGACAAATTGATTTTTATCTCCCTGGCATTTTGCTCATATCCATGTGCAGCACATTCCAGCTATGGCCATCAGGATCAGTAAACAGGCAGCCGTACATCCAGCCATCCATTTCCCGGGGCTTGTGATTGCTTTTGCCACCGGCTTCGATAGCCTTTTGAGCCAGTTCATCAACTTCTTCCTTGCTTTCCGCGTCGATAGACAGCAGAACTTCAACTCCCTTTGCCGTATCCGCAAGACCGCAGTTTTCAACAAAGCCTTTAAAGGTGCTTTCGTCAAAAAGCATTACGGTAACATCTTTTTCGCCAACCTGCATGGCTGCAGAATTCGGGCCGTTACCAAATTGCGAGTTAAACCGGAAGCCGAGTTTGCTGAAAAACTCCTTTGATACATTTACATTTTTTACAGGCAGATTGATCCAGAATTGCTTCGTCATAATTGGTTATTTTAATGGTTTATCATTGTTTTTTAATTCTTCGAGCAGATTGTCGAGTGCGTCAAATTTTTCTTCCCAAACCTTGCGGTAACGCTCAACCCATTGAGCAACCTCTTCAAGCTGTTTCAGCCGGGGTTCGCAATACCGTTCACGGCCTTGTTTTTTAATAGCGATAAGACCGCATTCGGTTAAAATTTTTATATGCTGGGATATAGCGGGGCGGCTTACATCAAAGTTATCCGCTATGGCATTCAGGTTCATGGGTTTAAAGGCTATCAGGTTAATGATATCCCTGCGGGTTGGATCGGCAATGGCCTGGAAAACATCTCGTCTCATCTAAATCAAATATAATATGTAAGCGATTGCTTACAAATATAATATGTAAGCAATCGCTTACGCAAATTTTTTGAATATTTTTATTTGTAAATAAAAAAGGGGAGAAGTACAGGGTCAACATTTAAACATTCGGACTTGCCTAAGCGCTCAAAAACATTAGCGTAGTGTAACCCCTAAAAAAATAAATATTTGATTATGAATATCTTGTGAGTTATATTTTAAAAAAGTGGTAACCCTGTTAACCCTATTTATGTGCGTTTGCCCGGGAGTGAAATAGGCCATCCTGTATGATTCTCAAAAAAATCATCATCTTTGTGGCTGATAAATATATCCTAACAATATGCTGTTTGATCAAATAAGCCAAAAGCCGTTCTTTATTCTTGGACCCTGTGTAATGGAAAGCCAGGAGTTATTATATACTGTTGCCGAAAAAGTAGCCGAAGCCGGGCAGAAATACAATGTGCCGGTGATCTTTAAATCGTCATTTGATAAAGCCAACCGCACATCTATTCATTCATACCGCGGCCCGGGATTAGAGAAAGGCATGGAAATGCTGATGAATGTTAAGCAGCGTTTTGGTTTACCGATTACTACAGATATTCATGAGCCATTCCAGGCAGCTATTGTAGCCGAGGTTGCCGATATATTGCAGATCCCTGCGTTTTTATGCCGCCAAACAGACCTGTTGGTTGCGGCTGCCCAAACCGGTAAAATCGTCAACGTAAAAAAAGCCCAGTTCCTTTCGGGGCATGATATGTTTTATCCGGCTCAAAAAGTTATTGAAGCCGGCAATAACCAGGTAATATTAACCGAGCGGGGCAATATGTATGGCTATAATAATTTAGCTGTCGATTTCAGGAATATTTACGATATGAAAGCTTTTGGCCACCCGGTTTGTATGGATTGTACCCATTCGGTTCAGCGTCCGGGCGGAGCAGGAGGAAAAACCGGCGGCGACCGTACTTTTGTGCCCATGATGGCGCTGGCAGCAAAAGCTTTTGGGGCAGATGGCTATTTTTTAGAAACGCATCCCGATCCTGATAATGCCCTGAGCGATGGCCCTAATATGGTTAAGCTGCACGAACTGGATAAGGTTTTAGCACCATTAGTAGGGTAAGTTTTTGTTCTGAATGTCCGGATCCATGAAAGATATTGCAAAAAGGGTTTTTGATATTGAAATAGAGTCGCTGCAGCAGGTAGCCGGCTCAATTGATGATGAGTTTGCAAGGGTTGTTGATGCCATATTAAAATCAACAGGAAAGCTGGTTGTTATTGGCATTGGCAAATCGGGGCTTATCGGTAAAAAGATAGCAGCCACATTGGCCAGTACAGGTACACCGAGCTTTTTTTACATCCGGGAGAGGCTTTTCACGGCGATTTAGGGATGGTAAGCCCCAATGATATTGTTTTATTGATATCCTATTCGGGCGAAACCGACGAGGTGCTGAAACTTATTCCTTATTTAAAATGGAACAAGAATGTGATGATCGGCATAACAGGTAATCCTATATCAACCGTTGCCAAAAACTGCAGTTATCACCTTAATATAAAAGTTGAAAGGGAGGCTTGTCCGCTTGAACTGGCGCCAACCTCATCAACTACCGCGGCGCTGGTTATGGGCGATGCCCTTGCTATAGCTTTAATGGAGTCGCGAAACTTTCAGCAGCATGATTTTGCACGTTTTCATCCGGGCGGTAGCCTTGGGCGCAAACTGCTGGTAAAAGTTAAAGACCTCATGCGTACCGATAAGCTTCCTTTTATTAATGAGGAAGCTTCATTTATGGATTTGTTACTGCGCATGTCCGAAGGCAGGTTGGGTATGGTTATAGTGGGCGACGCGTCCCGGATTAAGGGGGTGGTTACAGATGGCGACCTTCGCCGGGCCTTGCTAAAACACCCGGATACCTCAACCTTAACCATCGCCGAAATCATGACCGTTAACCCGGTTATTATTGATGAGCATGAATTTGTAGGCTATGCCGAGCAGTTAATGCTTGAAAAAAGATCACTACCTTACTGGTGGGTTCTGCACAAAACCGGTCAATAACAGGTGTTTACCAGATATATACGGCCTGAAACACTTTTGATTAGCCTAAGCCGCGCATTCTTTGGATCGGGAGGCAGCTGATTTTGGTAATATTTGATTATCTTTACCGGTATCTATCATATTCTACCGTGTTAAATTAAATGTCTGATCAATCAAATTCGATCACTAATAAATTTCAGGCTCCTGCAAATATTCATATTGCAATAATAGGTCTTGGCTATGTGGGATTGCCCCTTGCTGTTGAATTTGCCAAAAAATATCCTGTAAAAGGTTTCGATATTAAACAAAGCCGGGTAGATGAGCTGAATAACGCGTTTGACCGTACCCTTGAAACCAGTAGCGACGAACTATCGGTAGTTTTAAATTTAAAGGATGAAAGCAAGGGCCTTACTTTCACATCGCAGATAACAGACATTGCTTCCTGTAACGTTTATATTGTTTCGGTACCAACACCTACCGATCAGCACAACCGGCCCGATCTGAGCCTGCTTATTCGGGCAAGTAAATCAATAGCAGGAGTATTGAAGAGGGGGATGTTGTTATTTATGAATCAACAGTTTATCCCGGCGTAACTGAGGATGTTTGTGTGCCTGTTTTACAAAAAGAATCAGGTTTGCAGTATAACAGGGATTTTTTTGCAGGATACTCGCCCGAGCGTATAAATCCGGGGGATAAAGTCCATACGCTGACCAATATTTTAAAAGTAACATCGGGCTCAACGCCCGAGGCTGCTGATTTTATTGACAACTTATACCGGTCAATAGTAAAAGCAGGAACGCATAAAGCCCCCGCCATTAAAGTTGCGGAAGCCTGTAAGGTGATCGAAAATTCACAGCGGGATATCAATATCGCTTTTGTAAACGAACTTGCCAAAATATTCAACATCATGGATATTGATACCCATGCGGTTTTGGCAGCGGCAGGTACCAAGTGGAATTTCCTGAATTTTAAACCAGGTCTTGTAGGCGGCCACTGCACAGGAGTTGATCCGTATTACCTTGCAGCAAAAGCCCAGCAAATGGGTTATCATCCCGAAATTATCCTGGCCGGACGAAGGCTTAATGATGGTATGGGTACGTACGTTGCCCTTGAAGTCATTAAACTGATGGTGAAGAATGATATTTCGGTAAAAAACTCAAAGATCCTGGTGCTCGGTTTTACTTTCAAAGAAAATTGCCCGGATGTTCGTAACACCAGGGTAATTGATATTATTAAGGGATTTGATGGTTTTGACGCAACCTGTGAAATATATGATCCATGGGCTGACCCGGATGAAGTAAAAAGAGAATATGGTATCTCTACATTAAAAAATTACGGGCAACTAAGCGGCGCTTACGATGCTATTGTTATGGCTGTGGCACATCGCGAGTTTTATGATTTAGACTATGCAAGCTTAAAACATAAACCATCATCGGTAATTTATGATATAAAAGGTATTTTAAACAAGGATGTTGTAAGCGGACGGCTGTAAATGTTTTTTTACAGTTATTTTTTCGCATAGAAAATCATTTTTTTGTCACTGTTAACAGAGAATTCATTTTGAATAAATTTCTTAATTTCTAATTTTGTGGCTGTGAAAATAATACATTCGTAACCGTGTCTTCATTTAATTATGACATTGTTATTAGTAAATAATTATAGTAATTTTAGCAGGGTTGCATACTACATAAGCACATATACATGATTCACAGATACGCTACTTTTATTAAAGCAGTGAACCTTACCATTGATTATATTATACTTAATATGAGCATGGTAATTTCTTACTTCATTGAAGACCGGTCATATATTTTTGGATTAACAACAGGCAGTACCTGCCTATTGTGTTAGTTTTTAATCTAATTTGGCTGCTGTCAGCTAATATTACCGGGCTTTATGAACATGTTCTGAATAAAGATTCAATTAAAACCTATCGCGGTGTAATTAAAACTTATCTGCTGTTTGTAAGCTTTATTTGCTTCACTATCATTATATTGATAGGCACCAAAGCGTATTTTATAACACGCGAGTATCTTTTTTATTCACTGGCGTTATTCGGTTTCCTGCTTGGTTTATGGAAGTTAATATTCCTGAGCATCCGTAAAAGCGACCGCGCAACGCTTATCGATATACGTACTGTTATCATTATAGGTGGGGGCCGCATCGGGTCAGACCTGCATAGCTTTTTTAAACAAAACCCCGAACGTGGGTATAAGCTTGTTGGCTTTTTTGATGATGCATCAGACAGCGTACTTGATCAAAGCCTTTATTTAGGCGGTACTAATGATTGTATAAGCTATGTGCTCAACAATAAAGTTGATGAAATATTTTGTACCCTACCAAACTCTGAAGCCGAGAAAATAGAGCAGTTGATGCTTGATGCAGATAAAAATCTGATTAGGTTTAAATTTGTGCCAGAATATTACGACTACGCTAAAAAGCCAACTTTTATACAAAGCTTCGGCCATATCCCGGTTATATCCGTAAGGCCAGAACCTTTGGAGAACATGCTGAACCGCTCCATCAAACGCTTGTTTGATATCTGTTTTTCTATATTTGTGATCCTGTTTATTTTTAGCTGGTTATTCCCCATTTTGGCCATCATTATAAAGCTTGAGTCAAAAGGGCCGATATTCTTTGTGCAGGAGCGCTCAGGCAGGGACAATAAGCCGTTTAAATGCTATAAATTCCGTAGCATGCGGGTAAATCACGATTCAGATAAAAAACAAGCTACACGCGGCGATTCACGTATAACCAAATCCGGGGCATTTATCCGTAAAACAAGTATCGACGAATTGCCACAGTTCTTTAACGTAATATTAGGCAATATGTCTGTAGTAGGCCCGAGGCCGCACATGATAAGCCACACTCAACAATATTCGCAGCTTATTGATACTTTCATGGTAAGGCATTTTCTTAAACCTGGTATTACGGGTTGGGCCCAGGTGTCAGGCCTGAGGGGCGAAACTCAAACCACACAGGCTATGCTTGAGCGTGTGGAGGCCGACGTTTGGTATCTTGAAAACTGGTCGTTCCTGCTGGATATGAAGATTATCTTCCTAACGGTATGGAACGTGTTTAGAGGCGAAAAGAACGCGTTTTAATATGCCGATATTCCGGGATCAGCTAAGCCGAAAGGTTGAACTTTCCGGAATCCCTAAGCGGATCATATCCATTGTCCCTTCACAAACAGAATTGCTTTTTTACCTTGGCTTAAACGTTGAGGTGATAGGCATTACTAAATTTTGTATCCATCCGGCAGATAGGTTTAATTCAACAACGAAAGTAGGGGGACTAAACAGCTTGATGTCGAAAAAATCCGATTGCTGACCCCGGATTTAATTATCGCCAATAAAGAGGAGAACGACCGTCTTCAGGTAGAAGAGTTAATGAATATATGCCCGGTTTGGATCAGTGATATTTTTGATCTGGAATCGGCTTTGCAAATGATTGTTTGCATTGGTGATATGATAGGTAAGCCCGGGCAGGCAAACGTGCTTTGCACGGAAATTAATGGTGGTTTTAAGGGTATAAAGTTTTCTGTAACGAGGCTGGGAGTTGCCTATCTCATCTGGCGTAAACCCTATATGCTTGCCGGCAGGGGAACTTTCATTGATAGTATGCTGCAAACATGTGGACTAAACAATGTAACAGAGGGGGAGCGTTACCCGGAGATTGATGCAAATGCTTTAGTCGCGGCTAATCCGGATCTTCTTTTTCTATCATCAGAGCCATATCCATTCGCTCAAAAACATATAGAGGAGTTTAGGGCGCTTTTACCAAATGCAAAGATAGTTTTGGTAGATGGTGAAATGTTTTCATGGTATGGCAGCAGGCTTTTATACGCACCCGTATACTTCAAACAACTGATAAATGGGCTTGTGAAAAATTAATTCCTACTAAATGAGCATGATAGCAAAAAAATGAAAATTATGTTTTTAAGTATAATTTTAAACGCTATCTTTGCAGCCTGTTAAATCAGAAACGCGGAAGTGGCGTAATTGGTAGCCGCACCAGACTTAGGATCTGGCGCTTCACGGCGTGGGGGTTCGAGTCCCTTCTTCCGCACTTAAAAGTAAAAGCCTTCAAAGTCATTGATTTTGGAGGCTTTTTTGGTTCGATAGATAGGTTATTTAAAATGTCATCCGTTTTAAGTATTTGTATTTTAGTGATTTACTGGTTCCAGTCCAGGCATCAACCCAACTACTCAAAGTTCAAAAAATCTTTGTTATACATGCTAATTCATTGCCAGGCTGACTTAAATTGCATTAAATTCTATGGTCTTATAAACAAAGTTTTTCGGCCTTTAAAACAAAACGTCTGAATAGGCTACCTTCTAATTTTGCTTTCATAAAATTCAATTATTATGGAACAAAATAATTATAATGGGACTTTGCAAAAACCGGTAGGTTCAGGCTTCAACGCAGTATCCACAACATCTGATGTTATAAAGGAAGTGGATCTTAATGGAAAAATTGCTATTGTCACAGGCGGCGACGGAGGTCTTGGCCTGGAAATCACCAAAACGTTGTCTAAGGCAGGTGCGGCAGTAATTGTACCTGCCAGGGATATTGAAAAAGCAAAATTAAATCTTCAAGGAATTGCCAATGTAGAAGTGGAGCCGATGAACCTAACGGAACCTGTCTCTATTACTTCGTTTGCTGAAAAATTCCTGGCATCAGATAGGCAATTGCATATGTTAATAAATAATGCGGGCATCATGTGGACACCTTTACAACGTGACAGCCGAGGTTATGAGGCACAGTTTTCTACCAACCACTTAGGACATTTTCAACTTACAGCAAAACTTTGGGAAGCCCTTAAGAAGGCAGAAGGAGCAAGGGTGGTGACGGTTTCCTCTTCGGCACACCATTATTCTCCTGTACTATTTGATGATGTTAATTATCATACGAGAGAATACAACAAATTTGAGGCGTACGGCCAATCTAAAACAGCTAACGTGCTATTTACTGTTGAACTTGATAAAAAAGCCCGTCCGTTCGGTGTCCGTGCTTATACACTGCATCCCGGTCTAATGTTGGATACCAATTTGAGCAGGCACCTGACCTTTGAAGATTTTGTTACTTTGGGTGCTGTAAATGCTGACGGCACACCCAATGAAGAAGCCCAG
Source organism: Mucilaginibacter sp. P19 (assembly GCF_050632265.1). Classification (NCBI taxonomy): domain Bacteria; kingdom Pseudomonadati; phylum Bacteroidota; class Sphingobacteriia; order Sphingobacteriales; family Sphingobacteriaceae; genus Mucilaginibacter; species Mucilaginibacter sp. P19. Next base: position 3,663,391 of record NZ_CP192586.1, on the reverse strand, counting down.
GCAGCGATGCAGAAAATGTCTAAGACTAAAGAGCAGGGCGCAGCCACAACCGTATGGGCCGCAACAAGTCCGCAATTGCAAAATATAGGCGGTGTTTATCTGCAAGATGTCGAAGTTGCCAGTTACAATCCCGATGCATACGATAGTAACGCAGGGAAGCGCAACCCTGGCGGGACATTCGGTGTGGCCCCATTTGCCCTGGAGCCGAATGCGGCACAAAGGCTTTGGGTTTTGAGCGAGGAACTTACTGATACAAAATTTGATGTTCAATAAACAAGACAAATAGGGCCCAAGCTGTTGGGCTTTATTTGCTTATTTTTGTATTATGGCGGTACGGCAAATAAATAATTACGCGGAGATTGTATTTACCTGTAGCGAAGCGGTACACCAAAATAGTGAACTGGTTGCGGAGGAACATTCTATTGTCCGGGTATTATCAGGCCAATTGAAAGTAATAGAATCTAATAAAACTTACTTTTTTGAAACTGGGGAAACTTTTTTATTTCCTAAGAACCGGTTAGCCCGGCTCATAAAAACGGGAAAAGACGATTTGCCCTACAGAGCGATTATTGTAAAGCTAACCCAAGATGTGCTGAAAGCATTTTACGAGCATAAAAAAATGAAGTCTTTACGGTATTTAAAACTGATGCCATAATTCCTTTATCTAAAGGGCCGTTACTGGACAGTTTTTTTGCTTCAATGCTTCCTTATTTTGATCTGGAATACAAATTACCGCGCGAACTTTCGGAGTTGAAAATACAGGAAGCGATAGCCATATTGCGATCTATAAATGACAGTATGGACCATATTTTATCCGATTTTTCAGAGCCGCATAAAATTAACCTTGTCGAGTTTATGGAACGTAACTATATGTTTAACATGCCCATAGAAAAATTCGGTTATCTGACAGGCCGAAGTTTAACAACCTTTAAGCGTGATTTTAAGAAAGTGTATGGTACAACGCCTCAGAAATGGCTCATGCAAAAAAGGCTTGAACTCGCCCGATACCAATTGGCTGAAAAGAATCGCAAACCTTCTGAAATTTATTTGGAAACGGGCTTTGAAAACCTCTCGCACTTTTCATATGCCTTTAAAAAACAATTTGGTTTTACGCCAAGTGAATTGTCAAAAGCTAAATAAATTGAAACAACTGTTCTTAGGATACTTTGTGTTGTTAAAAGTTCTTAAATGGCAGATAACCCGCATAGGATAGCTAAATCCTTTAAAAAATGGTTCGAATTCCGTACCGTTAGGTGCACCACATGGGATTCTGTCGAAATTTCGAGAGGGTTGCTCCAAAAAGAGCAGCCCTTTTTTATTGATTTTTAGTAAGTTATCCTCGAACGCCGGATTGATGTAGGGTGTGCGATATGCCCCCTCTCTAAACATGAGACTATGTTCGAACGCCCCTTTAATAAAGGATGTTTTTGATTGAGGTTCGCTTTTTTATAAACGCCCGGTATTGAGGTCAGCGAAGTTAATAAGATCGTTTGTTGATGCAGGCTGTCGTCCCCCAGCTTTTGATTATAACTAATTTCCTCACTCAGCCGTGTCTTTTCAGCCTGAAACTTTTCATAATATTTCAGGTAGGTTTCTACTTCAATTTCCTCGTTGATCAGTTCCTTCAACTGGCTTTTCTTCACCACAACTTCCTGTGTTTTAACCTTTACCATGTCTTTGAAGCTGGCGGTTGCAGGCGATACAAGGCTTAGAAAGACTTAAATAATCCAGGACCTGTTCCAGTTTTTCGTGAAGTACAGTTCCAAAAACATTGAAAATATTTGAACAGTAGGATCCAAAGAAATCCTTTTTGAGAAATATGTCAGGTTGTTCATGGAGTAAACAACTTATACGGCAATACGGAAAGCTTGTTGAACTTAGAAATTTTCGCTGTGAAATAGGGTCGATTATGATGATGAGCCGTGGACATGTTTAATGCAATTAGATTTTGCGTTGGAATTGCTGGTGAATCGGGCTTTTAGTATCTGCTGTTGCTGAAGAACTGTCAAAAAACAATATATTTCCACAGATTCAGGATTGGCAGCCAGGCGATTTTTATTGTGTGAAGGATGAGGTGAAGTTGTCATCTTTATTGATAATCACTAACAGCCTGATACGCCAGACTCATGTATAGTATTTAACGGTTGGCTTGCACATCAGGACTGTGGAGACCGTTTAAGCTTAGCAATCATGGGTTGATAAGCACTGTTTTTTTGATGGCTATCCGATGGATCTTCCATATTGGCAGCTATTGGGGAATTTACCAAGTTGTTACTTTCCGAAAGCCTTTTTCGGTAATCAGACGGGGATGTGCCCATTAACCGGCTGAACATCCGGGAAAAATAGTATTGGTCATGGATGCCGATGCGAAAAGCAAGTTCTTTGACAGACATGGCCGTGAATGAAAGGTACTGACAGGCTTTTTGTATCTTCAGGTAATTAAAATATTCCATAGGCGTATGTCCTGTTTTTTTCTTGAATATTTTACAAAAATAGGTGACTGACATTTGGGAATGATCAGCCATTTCTTTCAAGGTGACAATCTTTTCAATGTTGTCTTGCATGAAATTGATGACAGATTCTACGGTATCCGTACTCGGCTCTTTCTTCTCCCAGTTAAATTGTTCCGTGTAGATCATGGAGGACAAAAAATGATAAAAACTCATGTTCGCATAACGCAGCGTATCTTCTCCGTAACCTTTTTCAAGGTTGTAGTAAATATCGTCAAAGATCTTAATACGTTCAGCGCTGTAGGTTAACTGCGGTTTAAAAGATTCTTGCTTTTCTACGATCAGGTCAGTGATGAATCGCGCATTTTCTCCCTTGAAATGTGCCCAATAGATCGACCATGGATTTTTTCTGTCAGCGCCGTAAGCGTGCGGCGTATTTGCTGGTATTGCGATAAATTGTGGAGGAGCTATTTGAATTCGTTTTTTGTTAATATCAATCCATCCATAACCATCTGTGCAATAGATTATTATATGCTGATTGATGCCTTGCGACCGCTGCGCGTAGTGGAATAGTGCCCTGGGATAATAGCCGATATCAGTGATGTAAACCTGCCTGGTGATCGGGTCATCGATCAAAAAATCCGAAACAATTTTTTTGGGGATCACAATCAGTCTTTGACCGTCAAACCCATCTCTCTTGCGTAATGATTTGTCTTTGGACATTTAATGCTGAATAAAGATATCGGCAAAAGTGTATAAAAATATTTCATTGTTTGTAAAAATCCATCACAATCACAAAATATGTCATTTTTAGCATGGTCGAAAGGTTGTAAGTTTGATGTATAAAACCAATATGTAAATATATTATTCGCCTGAACGGTTTTCAGTAGGAAACTAAATTTCGAAAAATCTTGATTATTCGTTTTTTTATTGATGCCAGGTAAAAGCCTGGCCCTGATTTCTATTGTCCATCTCTCTGGCGCAGAACTAATTTTTTTAAACCCAATTCAATGAGAAAACTACTACTATTCGTTGTGCTGTTTTCGGCCGGTCTGATCAGCGCTTACGCTCAGCAGCGGAAGATCACCGGCACGGTTAAGGATTCACAATCCGGGCAAACCCTGCCTTTCGCCACCATTTCCATCATCTCTAACGGAAAGACTATTAGCAAATCTGCGGCCGATCGGGCCGGTAAGTTCTCGGTTGACGCAGAAACGGGTATGATCATCCAGGTATCTTTCGCTGGTTACGAACCGGCCCGGATTACGCTAGCGGCAAGTTCTGATCTTACCGTTCCACTTAAAAGCAATACCAATCTTTCTGAGGTTGTTGTGATCGCTTATGGTCGTGAAAAGCGTAAAGATCTGACCAGTGCGGTAACTACCGTTACGGCGCAGCAACTCAGTGAAGCTCCGTCCACCAACCTTGCAACGGCACTCGGCTCGCGCGTTCCGGGACTGGAAGTGCACGCAACCAGTACACAGCCTGGCTCAGGCGCTTCGGTTAATGTCCGGGGTCTCAACTCGATTTCCCAGCTACAAGGCCCGCTTTATATTGTTGACGGTGTCGCCTTAGTCGGTGATATCCGCAACATTAATCCCAATGATATCGAGTCTGTTGAAATTCTGAAAGATGCCGCCGCGGCCGGTATCTATGGCTCCCGTGCGGCAGAAGGTGTGATTCTGATCACGACAAAAAAGCCAAAAGCAGGGGCGACTAATGTGAATTTTGATATGTATGCGGGCATCCAGCATAATAATCCGGCTTACCAGATGCTCGGGGCGCATGATTATGCTACACTTAAACGATTGGCTTATCAGGATGCGGATCCGGGGACCTTCGGTCAGCCGGGTACGACGACCGCTGACGCCAAGATATTTAATGCTAACGAATTACAGAGCATAGTTGATGGCTATACCGGTTATGACTGGCAAAAAGCAATCCTGCATAATAATGCACTCACTCAGAACTATACACTTTCTGTGGCTAATGGAACCGGCTCTAACAAGGTATATTTCAGTGGGCAATACCAGAACCAGGACGGCATACTTATTAACACCGGCTATAAAAAATATTCCGGCTACCTGAGCGACAGAAACAGCGATCAGATCATTTTTGAAATTGGGCGGTAGCATGAATTTTACTCATGACATTACCCACAATGCGATGCCGAACGAGTATCAGCAATCGCTGACACAAAGCCCGTTGCAGCCGATCTATGACAGCAGCGGTCAGCCGTTGATCACTGTGGACAACTCCACGGGGGTACCGACTATTTTCAATCCTGTAACACTGGCCTTAAACGCCATCGACTTATACACCACCAACCGGACCAATGCAAACCTATTCTGTCGAGTTTACACCGGTAAAAAACCTGATGTTCCGTTCCAGTATCGGCGCTGATATCTATCAAGCCGAAGAAGATAAGTATTGGCCAAGAACGACAGGACCGGGTTATGCACCGACAAATGGCTTAGGTGAGATTTATAATACCCGTGCTACGGACGTACTATGGGAAAATACTGCAACCTATAACCTGACGAAAGGCAACCACGACCTGAGTTTACTGGGCGGTTTCACTTTTGAACGTCACGAAAATACGGCGACTGATATGCAGGGAAGCCAGTTTCCAACGGACTTGCTGAGTTATAAAGCCATCGGCAGTGCCGGTCAGAAATTGCAGGACAATAGCAATTATGATGGTTGGGCAGTACGCTCATTCTTCGGCAGGGCTGTCTATAAATTTAAAGGACGTTACATCTTGAACGGCACGATCCGTCAGGACGGATCCAGCCGCTTTGGGGGTAACAATAAATTCGGTGTATTCCCCACAGTCAGCGGCGCCTGGCGGGTGATCGATGAGCCATGGATCGGCTTCAAGCTGAAAACTTGGCTGAGCGACTTTAAACTCCGCGCCAGCTACGGCTTGGTAGGTAATCAGAACTTGCCTTATGACGCAATTTATACCCGGTATGACCCAACCACTTATCCGTTTAACGGGACGAGTGTAACCAGTGGCTACCTGGCGGGGGGCACGAACGGCGTATTCGGAAACAACTCTCTGCAATGGGAAGTGCAGCACCAGTTCAATGCAGGTACCGACATTGCCATGTTCGATAACCGCATTCAATTATCACTTGACGTATATAATAAAAATATCAGCAGCCTGCTGATGCCACTTCCTTTGGCGCCATCATCTGGTTTTCAAACAGAATACGTGAACGTTGCGGCCATGAGAACGCGCGGCATTGACGTGGCACTGAAAACAACTCCGGTGAAGACGGCCAGCTTTACCTGGCAGGCGCAGATCAACTGGTCGAAGTATGACAGCAAGGTAACCAAGCTATTCCCGGGCAGGGATTCCGTTAACCTGTACCTTCGCGTTGGCTTGCCGCCAGCGGGCACTTTCGTAAACTACATTTTCGACGGCCTGTACCAGCAGGGAGATAACTTCAAGTTAAATCCAAATGGCAAACCTGGCGACATCAAAATACGCGACGTTAATGGTGACGGAAAGATTACACCGCTGGATCAGGTGGTGGTAGGTTCAAGCATTCCAAAAGGTTCGGGCAATTTCTGGAATTACTTCCGTTACAAGGCGATCTCACTGACTGTGAACAGTACGTTTGCGTATGGTCAGAAGTTGAACAACCTGACTTTTACCAACCTGACTTATTACAATTCGGCATTTGGTAGCCAGGGCAACGTCACCGTTCAGGGGGTGACTACTGGACCCCAACGAATACAAATACAGTAATTCCAAGACCAAACTCTTTCGGTACTTCGCTTAAAACATTGCCTGGTGGTATCTCTCAGGGATCAAGCTATTCCATCCAGAATGCCAGCTACCTGAGAATCCAGCATATTACGTTAGGTTATGATCTACCTTCTTCGCTACTGAAAAAGATAAAAGTCAACACTTTGAATATCTATGCGCAGGCGCTGAATCCATTTGTCTTCACCAGTTACAAAGGAATTGACCCGGATATCGCCGGTAATTATGCATCTAACGAAATTTATCCTCGTTACCGTACTTTCATTTTAGGCGCAAGACTTTCCCTGTAACATTAAGACCAAATTAGACATGAAAACTTTTCAACGTATAAAATTCAAAGCAATCGGTATCACAGCCATCATGCTGTTGTTTGTCATCGCCGGTTGCCGTAAGGAACTTGACTATACTCCGGAAGTATTTGTTTCGGCCCAAAGCCTCTATAAGGACCAGGCCGGGGCTATAGCAGGTGTAACCGGTATCTATCAGCAATTGCAGACGCTTAAAAAATCTGACTATCAGCTTATTGGCGTAATTGGCACCGATGAGGCGCGCTGCGCTTACCAGGCGCAGGGTTATGGTTCTTATTGGGCTGGAGTAGTGGGTATTGACGTTTATGACCTTACCTTCAACAGTCAGAACGCTGACATCAGCGGCTTTTGGAGCGTTTGTTATAAAGGGATTGCCAATGCAAATGCAGCAGTTCTTAATATTCCGCAGATCAAGAATTTCGGAGACGCTTCGTTGCAAAACCGTTTGGTTGGCGAAGCCCGATTCCTGCGCGCGGTTTATTACTTCTACCTGGTTCAATTATTCGGCGATGTGCCTATGCCGCTTGAAAACACGGCTTTCGACAACGGCGTACCGCGTACGCCGCAGGCTACAGTTTATAACCAGATCATTTCCGATCTTAAGTTTGCTTCGACCAATTGCTGGGCTAAAAGTCAACTTGGAGCAAGTGCCGCCGGCCGGGCCAATATGGAAGCGGCAAAAGCCTTGTTAGGAAAAGTGTACCTGACCTTGCATGACTACCAGAATGCTAAAACAACGTTTGAGGAACTGATTAATGGTAATAAACTGACTTTGCTGGCAAATTATGCTGATCTCTTTGATGGTCAGCATGAAAATAATACAGAATCACTTTTTGAGATCCAGTATTCTACAGATAACAACAATAACACTCAGGGATTGCAGAATCTTTACGGTTCCTACGCTGGTCCTCCGGTGCCTTTTCAACAATTCAATCAGCATACTCCAGGCTATGGCGGTACGGTGATAACTTCCACAGCGTTTTACGCTGATACCGTTTTTGCGAAACCTTACTCATGGGCATATCAGTATGACGCACGTTACAAAGCTTCTATCAGTCACGATCGTTATGACAGTAACGGTAACACCATGAGCTGGTGGGCAGACCCGGGGTTACCAACCGTGAAAAAGTATGATATCTCTTCCAGCGACATTGATGTTTATCACTCTGGCAAAAACTTATATTATCTGCGCGCAGCAGACGTATTCCTGATGTATGCGGAAACTTTGAACGAATTGGGTCAAACTCAGGCAGCACTGGTACCGCTCAATAAAATACGTGAACGCGCTTTTGGAAATAGTTCGGTAAATTACGCTTTGACCGATCAGGTCTCGATGCGAGAGATCATACTGGATGAGCGTGCCCGGGAATTGGGCGCTGAAGGCTGGCGCTGGTTCGACCTGAAGCGTACGGGCACATTGATCTCGCGGGTGAAACGTTACGACGATCCAAAACGTGACTTTATGAAGAAAAATAACTCGTCTACCGATCCGCATCCAACGCAGGAGATTTCTTCCAAAAATTTGTTGTATCCTATTCCTCTGAGCGAATTGCAAAATAATGCTGCACTGGGATTAAAAGCACAAAATCCTGGTTACTAATTAAATTGATTTATATATGAGCAAATTCAAATATCTGTGGCTGTTTACCCTGGCTTCAGTTCTTTACTGCTTCCCATTCGCATCGCTCGCACAGCAAGTAGATCGGTCGGGTGACGCGCTAATGGTTAGAAGCGAAGGGTCCGCCGTCACTATCAACCAAAAAACAGGGCGTTTGGATTTTAAATTTGGCAATGGCGTTACGATTGATAACGCCATTGCCTATGTAAGGGAATTATCTTCCGGATATTTGGCGACGACTGACTGCCAGTTGCACCAGGTAAGCACTGATACGTTCAGCAATGCCGCCGGCAAAGGTATACGGCTGACGATACGACACTCCGGAAATGCGGCCCGAATTACCTTGTTGCAGCAGTTGCTGATCTATACCGATCACCCCTACATTTTTGCTAATCTTACTGCCATTAAAGGAGACGGTACGGATGAAGAAATGGAAACCCGTGAGATCTGCGCGTTGGCTGTTTTACCAAAAGAAAAGGCCCTGCTTGTGCAGCCGGGCGCCGAGCCGCGTTTGCTCGACGTTCCGTTTGACAACGATAACTGGACGCATATTCTGGAACGACGCTGGGAACCCGGGAAACCTGCATTCAACGGCATAACCTACGAGTTTTCTTCAGTTTACGACAACAATAGTTTTTCAGGTATCGTCTTTGGCAGTCTGAGCCACGACTTCTGGAAAACCGGTATTGCATATCATTCAGGTAAGACTACGGGTCAGGTCGATTCACTATCTGTTACCGACGGCGTAGCAACCCCCGATAATTCTGCATTAAGACCAGAGTATGGGGGCAACGACGGAACCCACGATCATGCAGTGCATGGTACCGCTAAGGGGCCGTCAGTTCATTCGTCCGTGATTTTCCTTGCTGCGGGAGATGTCCGCAAAATTTTTATTGACTACGGCAATGCCAACGCTTTACTAAACGGCCGGCTGGACTGGAAAGGCGCAGCACCTTTTTATTGGAATAGTTTTGGTGTGGAAGGCGTGCTGGGTTATGAGGGGAAAATGATGCCGCGTGATATTCCCAAGATTTCAGATTTTATTGCAACGCTTGATCAGTTCAATAAATATTCAAGACCGGTTATGAGTATCGATTCTTATGATCAGGGTATATATACCACGAGTTTGCTGGCATCGTTCGGTAAATACATTGACAAGAAAAAACAGGATCTTGGCTTCTACTTTATACCCTTCGCCATGTGGACCTGGCGGAACAATACTGCAAATACTAAAATTCAGGGATCAGATTATAACCTTTCAGACGCGCTGCTCTCAGACGATCACGGCAACCCGATCTGGTATAAGGAAGGCGACTGGGGGTGCCTGGCGATGGATCCTACACACCCTGCCGTTCGGCAGTACGTGATCTACCAGCTCAAAAAAGCTAAAGAGATCGGCGCAAAATTTTTGAAGATCGATTTCTTAACTGCCGGCGCACTTGAATCTACCCGTCGGTACAACTCGTCCGTTCGTTCCGGTCTTCAGGCTTACAATTACGGTATGAACATGTTGAAATCACTGGCGGATTCCATTCTGGGCAAAGACGTTTTTATAACTGAGGCAATTTCTCCCATGTTCCCCAGCCAGTATGCCCATGGCCGTTTTGTTTCTACGGATGTCTACTCCCATTTTAGGGACGATCAGCCGGGTTTCCCGCATTATGGTAGTACAGAGGCATCCCTTGCCAGCGGGTCTCATCTCTGGTGGGTACAGGGAACACTTTGGCCGTATACCAACCTGGATGTGGCCATCATGAAGAATTTCCAGAAAAATCCTGATCTGACTGAAAAAGATATCCAGGTACGTCTGTATGCTATGATGAGCATGGGCAGTATACTTGGGGACGGCTCGGATTACCGGAATAAACTCGCGGCTGATCGCGCAGCAGTTTACCTGAACAACAAATACCTGTGCGCTTTCTTTAGTGCACCAAAGGCTTTTACACCAGTAAAGGTAGCTGACGGTGAGTCACTCGACCAGCAGATGGCATTTTTTCTGCCGGGTAAAGAAGTCTTGATCTCACAGTTCAACTTCAGTAATTCCGCCGGCTATGACCAAATTTGGAAAAAGAAGGAGCTGGGTCTTACGAACACCGGTTACCTTATAAAAGATTTTCTGACGGATCATACAGTAGGCAAGATCGAAAGCGGACAAGAAACTTTTTCTACCAGCGTACCTGCAGCAGATGCGAGAATGCTTAAACTGGTACCATCTAATTAATTTAAAACTACAATTATAATATACCCGATATGGAAGTAAAAGCTTGGGCGGAACAAGTGACCATCCCGACCTATGGGATCGGACAACCGGAAAAAATCCAATGTTTCTGGAGAAAGGGGTTTACCAGGGCAGTAGCGGTGTTGTTTATCCCCACCCGGTTGTCGAAAAAATATCTGATGAAAAAACGGATAAGGAATACACGGCAGTGTTTCTGAAAAACGATTACCTGAAGATCATGGTTTTTTCACCGTAGCCATGATTTTATTTTACAAGAGTACGCTTTGTGTTTTCTTAAAGCCGTAAACTTACCTCTTATTGTTATCGTGTTAGGATGAATTTTTGTATTGGTTCAGCAAGCGATAACGTTCTACCAATTACCTGATTCAAAACTTGATTTATATAAAGCCTGTTTAATCATTTTCTTTTCACAAATCGTGTTGCTGATTTTTAGTTTTTTGAGTATTTCATTTAAACTGGATAACTTCTTTTACCGGGCGCAGTGTGTTTCGTTCGACCTCCCTTTACAAGTTGACGGCAAAATTTAAAAATGCATAATTCATTCTGCTCATGAGTTCGATCTTGATGGTCAATGTCATCTAATTACAGCCTGATCGCAACGAAGAGGCCCTGGCTTTGTACGGCATTTCAATAATGACTTCAGTATCGATGTTACTCTGGATCAGAGGTACGCCCATTATGCGGTGTGATTCCGGTCGCTACTTTTTTAAGATCTTCCTTGCTGAGGATGGTTTTCTTTTCGTAGTGTTCCAAATGAAAGTTTTCCAATTTTTGTAAAAGATATTGCAGCGTGAATTTTTCGGCAAAGGTCAACCTGCCGGTGATGATCTGTCCCACATAGTTGGTATGTTCAAATACCTGGAACAATAATTTCTTGCCTTCGTCAGTAATGGCAATATGCTTACTTCTTTTATCCTTTTCATCGTCCCACTGCCTAACCAACCCTGACACAACCAAACGCCTGATCACTTCCGTACCAGAAGTTTTTTCCTGTAGATTATGGCTGATAAGTTCACTTTTTGATAAGTGCGGGTGCGTTAATAAAATAGCCAGTGCCGTAAAATCCTCGGCGGTTTGCAAGGGCGTACCCTCCAGTGCTTTTTTAATATATGATTTGGCGTAACGACTCATGAAAACAAACAGGCGCCCGATGTTATTATCCAACTGATAAGCAATATCCAAAGCGGCGCTGTCATTATCACCGAACCTAACTTCACTGCTATGATTATTAACGGCGGGATCGCCAACCTTATTCAAAAGAAAACCTGTAAAATCCTGCAAAGACACTTCCCGTCCCTGGTTTTCTTTTTCCAGTTCATCTACAAGATCGATCAGTTGATGAATGAGTTGGTATGATTTCATGTTTTTATAAATTAAGCATGCCGGCAATTTTCAAAATTAGTTTCTTTTAACGAGTGCTGGGTTTTGCGTCTTGAAGGTAGCATAGGCAATCTGGTAATTTTTCTTGGCATCTCCCTGCGGCTTAATGCTTTTAAACAGGTTCAACGTTTTGATCAGGGTTAGTTTATAAGCAGGCAGTTCGGGGGCGTCGATCGCCAGCATATCGGCCATTTCTTTTCCAAGCAGGTAACGCATCAAGCCCAGTATATCGTTGGCCGTGGCCTTACTTTTATTAACGGAAAGGATATGAGCGGTCAGCGATCTGGTTAATTCCTGTCCATGTGCAGAAACAGCGAACTGCCTTCGTTTAATAATGTTATCAAGTTGCTGCGCCATTTTAGAGTTTTCAGGGATCAGATCTTCATCTAATCCCGACAGATAACCTACTACTCCCCATATGTGCATAAACGCCGCCTGATCATCCTGGCTTACGCTGTAACCGAGCATTCGTAACCCGCGAATAACGATCAGTGAAAATGACAGGTTTGTTCCGGCCATGTCTTCCTGGTTGATCGGTAATCCCCAGCTATCATCCCATTTACCGCTTTGCAGTGTGTAGTAACGAACGGCAGCGTGCATGATCCGCACTTTTAAAATTTCTTCATAAGCGTTTCCGTTTTTACCGAAAGCATCCGGCCCCATAACCTCCCAAACAAACACAGCGGTATCATAAAGCCTTTTGGTAGTTTGTTTACGGATCAGTTCGGACAAGTACAGCACCATCGCGCCATTGGCTGCATTATAACAATAGGGTAATGATAACAGCCCGAGTAAACTCATAATTATCTCCGAATGCCGGGCATAGAAAATAGCGCCGTTTCTCATCAGTAGTGGTTGCGCCCATATTGGCAGTTCCGTAGCTTTATCAATAAAGTCAATTTTTGGGAATAAATGCTGTAATAATTTCAAATGGTCGGCACCTGATTGGCCACCCATCCAGTCCTGTAATTGCTTCTTCTTTACCGGATCGCTAAAAACATAATGTATAAACTCGTCCGCCCGTTTATCACCCAACAGCCGCTTGCGGTTTAAAAGTTCATTGCTATATAAATTATGGTTGATCATAAGCGCATGGTATTTATAATGCCCTCTGCAGCCAGCCTGCCGCTTTTCATCGCTGCATTAATTGAGCCATTCATCAAATAATCCCCGCAAATGAAGCATTGGTCATTTACCCGTATGGTTGTATAACCAGGTTCATTAGTCACGTGGTCGTCATTCGGCAGCGCATAATCAATATGGTAGGTTTTTAAGTGTTTCCAGCTAACGGCTTCGGGATACCAGAATTTCAATTCGCTAACCACATTTTCCTGTAGTTCATTTTGGTTCGCATTTGAATGGTCGCCTATTAACGATAATGAAATTAAAGTATCACCGCTTTCAGAATACCTGTTAGAAATACGATCCAATACGGCAATGTTATTTACAATTTTTCCAGGTAACGTATTTAAAGCTATCAGGGGCTTTTCAAACGGTCGTTTCCTGGCGGTGAAATACATATTGCTTACAGAATGATGCTCAATGTTCGAATTTCTGTTGCTTATGGGAGAACGCAAAGGATCGGTAGCTATCAAAACAAAGTTAGCGTGATAGCTAAGCCCATCTGTTGTTGTTACCGAGCCTCCATTAACTACGGATACATTTTGATGGAATAAGAGTTCCTGCGGAGCAAGGCATTCGGCCAGTTGTTTAGGTATCATGCCCATTCCTTTGGCTGGGATAGCGGCATCACCCTCGCTGAACATTTTAAAAACAAACTCAAACATTCTGCTGGAGGTACTTAAGCGGTCTTCGAGAAATATCCCGGTCATAAAGGGCATGAAGAACTGGTTTACGATGGTTCCGCTGAAACCTTCTTTTTTAGGTATTCTGTGGTGGTGATCTCTGGTTCTGAAAAAATCTTGTCGATACTCTTACCGGCCAATTTTAGCTTTAATCGGAGCATGCGTAATTTATCAGTAAATGTAGCAGCTGAAGACAGCAAAGTGCTCATTGTTGAACCTGGCTGCCTGATCGGATCGCCTAAAATATTAGCGCCTTTTTTGTTCAAAATAATTGCGCCGGGATCGAATTTACAAAGGTCCAGCGCCTTATAATCCAATAGGTTTCTGGCCTCCGGATAAGCTGTTAAAAAACCTGGAAACCCCGGTCGAGCAGGTAGCCATCCACCTCATCGGTTCGCACTCTACCACCTACTCCATCGGAGTGCTCCAAAACCAAGACCGATTTTTGAGCAGCCTTTAATATTTTGGCTGCTGTTAAACCGGCTATGCCTGCACCTACAACAATCACTTCCGCGTCTTTTTTCATGGCTTATGTATTGAAGCTGGTATTTGTATTTAATAAATGAGGTTCAACTCCAGGCTTGGCATAGGCGAGTTGCCCAACGGGTTGCGGTAGATAGTAGGTATCCAAACCGGCCACGGTCATGGTTCCAGCTTTACCGTGATCAACTGTTCCATCTGCCCCGATCAATCCATCTTCTGTTAGGATATGGACTATTTCACCTATAACAATTGTTGTTCCGTTAACCTCCATATCAATCATCTCACGTAATTCCAGCCCTATGCGTACGTTGGATGCTTTCACAAAAGGTGCCTTAAATCCATTTGTATAATACTTTTTGAAATGACAGGTGTCAAACTCAGAAAAGCCGGAAGGATAACTTGCACTGGTTTGGTGCGCCTGCATGTACCATTCTGGTAACACGTTATTGAGGGTATATTGTCCTGTTGATCTGATGTTACGCAGCGTATCATTGTGCTCACGTTCGGGTCGGATCACCATTCCGATAAGCGGCGGGTTCGCACCCAAATGGAAAACAGAACTGATGATACACAAGTTAGTGACACCGTCATTACTGGTTGTTCCCAAAAGATTCAAAGCCCGGTAGCCTATCAAACTGTTGATCAGGCTTGTCCTGTATTGCTTTTCCAGCTGATAGATGTTTTCGCTTTTTATATCCTGCATCTTAACTTGTTTTTAATTTACCTAAGCCGCCATCCATGCCGATAACCTGCCCCGTCATCCAGGTACTGTCATCCGATAATAAATAGGCGATAAGCCGACTGATATCTTCGGGTTGTCCTATTTTTCCTAAAGGATGACGTTTACCGGAGGCTTCCCGTTTTTCAGGGGTACTCAACAAGGCCTGAGCGAGTGGGGTGTCTGTTAATGAGGGGGCTACCACGTTAACCCTGACATGCTGGATAGCAAGCTCGGCTGCCAAAGAAAGCGCCATGCCTTCAACTGCGCCTTTGGCAGCTGCTATACTGGCATGGTAAGGCATGCCAGTTTTGGCGGCGACCGAACTGATCAGAACAATGGATGAACCTCCGGCATTTTTAATTGGTTTCATAGCCTGCCGGATCATACGTGCTGCACCTAAAACGTTCAGCTGGAAATCTTTCAAAAAATCTTCATCAGTTAACCTGCCGAACGGTTTCAGCGTAATGCTTCCGACCGAGTAAACCAACCCGTGCAGTTGCTCAGGAAGGAACAGCTCCATCGCATCCAAACTTTCTAAAACGTCTGCTTTTAAAAATGTAAATCTTCCGGCCACTCGGCTGATGCCGATCTTGATACCGTATAAATATTGGCGTTCTGCCGATGAAGCAGTTGAACTAATGATAAGCCAATGCCGGAACTGCCTCCGACCACCAGGATATTCTTTCCGTTGAAGTCCATTATCCGATATACTTTAAAAATTCATTCTTGGTTTCAATATTTAGAAACTGCCCGCTGTATTCAGCTGTAAGCGTGGTACTGCCGGCGTCCCGGATACCACGGCTGGATACGCAATGGTGATGCGCGTCTATAATTACCGCTACATCTTCCGTGCCTAACGCTTCTTTGAGCATATTGGCGATTTGCATGGTCAGCCTTTCCTGCACCTGTGGTCTTTGCGAACAGTACTGAACAATCCTGTTCAGTTTTGATAAACCGATTACCTGCCCATTGCTGATATAGGCAACGTGGGCTTTACCTACAATAGGTACAAAATGGTGCTCACAGTTACTAAATACAGCAATATTCCGTTCCACCAGCATTTGATTGTAGTTGAATGGATTCTTGAATAAAGTGGGTTTGGGTTTGTTAGCAGGGTTAAGGCCGCTAAATATCTCCTTCACATACATTTTAGCTACCCGCTTAGGTGTGTCTCTCAAACTGTCATCTTCCAGGTCCATTCCCAAGGTTTCCATTATTGCGGCGAAATGTTTGGCGATAAGTTCCATTTTGGTATCGTCGTCCAGTTCAAATGCATCAGGCCGGAGTGGCGTGTCGAAAGCAGCGTTATAATGATCTTGTTCCAGATCAGTTACTACCTGCGCTAAAGTTAAGTCGTTAACTGTTCTCGTCTTTTATCATGAAGTCGTATTAGTATAAGTTAAATGGCGTTTACTATATTATTGCCCTTCGCTGATTTTTAAGCCGGAAATAAAACCCTGTGTTTAAACCTGTATAGATCATTACATTTAGCAGGATCAGATTCATCCCATAAAAAACATCCTCTACAGAAATGGTCAAGATACGTACGCCTATGATGTGTGCCCGGGTTATACCAAACTACCAGGTTTTCCAGGCCCGTGCCGGTCAGCAAACCATTATACAGTGACACTATATCAGGCTTTGACTAAATAGGCTGCTGCACTTAAACGAGAAAACCCAGAGCCAATCACCGCTACGGAAGATTTTTCGTCAGGGATAATATTATTGATAGGATTTGACTTTAACATTTAAGGAAAATTAGCATTTAGTTTACGATTCAAATATAATACAATCATATACTATATTTTAACATGTAGTACAATTTTGTATAAATTAAGAAAGATTATAAATTACTATTTCCGCAAACTTTTTTAATTGATCCCAAAAACCAATGTTATAATTCAGTTGATAAAAAGATGATAAATGCATGTTGTAGATGATGACAGTCAGTTATTTAGATGATGGCAAGCATTCTGAAAACCTGATCCTTTTCCTATTATTGCTTATGTTTTTACAATTTGTAACACAGAAAAAAATATTTGACTTCCCTGGTTAATAACGGTTTGCCCGGCATTTGTCTATCGCCTATTGATGTATAAGGTAGTACAAATTTCGCAGTCCGCCCAATGGCCGGCATACCTGAGCTATCCATTATAAGATTAAGCGCATTGTGTCTTTTGGGATACAAATTTGGGTATTGCTTTTTTCAGCATATCTAGTAAAGATCATCATATAGGTTGTTGAAATCAGCACTGGAGTAATAAGGATCTCTTTTTTTAGTTTTACTCGTTGTATTATGAAAACGCAAATAACTGTTGTTTTAGGATTAGCCTTTCTGTTAGGCAATGCATCCTGTATTAAAGACTTTCACAAACCCACCACAGTAACGGTTAGCACGTTTGCCGGTCAAAGTATTGGAGGGTCATCTGATGGTGTCGGCACATCGGCTTCATTTAACAGCCCAGTGGGTATAGCAACAGATGTTGCCGGTAACATATACGTGACAGATAATTGGACCGGCTTGATCCGTAAGATAAGCCCGGCGGCTGTAGTAACAACCCTTGCCGGCAACGATAAGGTTGACATGGATGGCCGGGGCCCTGTGTTTTGGTATCCGTCCGGCATAGCGGTAGATGCTTCAGGTACTGTATATGTAGCCGATAGTCATAACAATCGGATCTGTAAAGTAAACCCGGAGGGCGTGGTAACAACCTTTGCAGGTAGCGGTGCCCAGGGAACAGCCGATGGCCCGGGAGCTACGGCTACATTTTATAATCCGGGAGGTTTGGCCTTAGATGCCTCCGGTAATGTTTACGTGGTACATAGTAACCTGGTCCGTAAGATAAGCCCGGAAGGCGTAGTAACAACCCTTGCAGGTAGCGGTGCAGCAGGTTCGGCCGATGGCAAGGGTACTGCTGCGTCATTTAATGGTGCTTCTGATGTAATAGTAGATGCTATCGGTAACCTATATGTGGCAGATTCCCACAATAACCTAATCCGTAAGATTAACCGGGGAGGCGTGGTAAGTACGCTTGCAGGAAGCGGCGCCAAGGGTGAAGCTGATGGCAAGGGTGCTGCAGCTTCATTTGATACTCCGTTTGGTTTGGGTATAGATGCCGCAGGTAATATATACGTGGCGGATCGTCTGAATAATAAAATACGCAAGGTGACCCCTCAAGGTGTGGTAACCACGGTAGCCGGTACCGGTGAGTTTGGGTCAGATAATGGCCCGGGCGCTACAGCTACATTTAAAACCCCAACTGACGTGGCCGCAGATAATTTCGGCAATTTATATGTAACTGATGGCAATACTATGATACGGAAAATAGTGATAAGTAGATAAACTCTCTGAATGATATCTATTAAAACTCCATTATATGTTAGGAATGGTCAAGCATAAACCCTGAATAATCGGTTCTATCGAAAACGGGTTAGATATTTGAAATCAGCCTGACCATCAAACAGAGTGGCTAATAGTTTCAGTTCATCCAAAATAGGTCTGTGGGTACATCGGGTTTTAGTACTATTTTAGGCAAGTTGTCAATTTTATTGGCAACTTTTTTATGAATTAATTGCAGGTAGCCAATTGCTTCTCTTGAGGTAATCGATTAAGCTAATTATTTACAATTGAGTTTTATTCCTCTTGTTAAATTTGTAATAATTGAACCTCATGGACCATATCATATTCAACATTATTTCTGAATCCTAATGTTGATTACACCCGCAGTCCGCGATACGGACAGAGGATCGGAACAAATTAATCATAACGCCTAAACAATCAAATATTGATTGGACAAGCTGTTTAGGTCAATCATCAACACATTAACGTTCGGCGCAATCAAAATGCCGGAATCCGGCTGGGTTTTCAAGATCCGCTAAACAGCTCGTGCCACTGGCGTATCATGCCTAAAAACCTGTTATTTAAAATGATGATCTTAAACATAGCAAAAGCCAGCTGACTTATGTTGAAGGGGGATTGGGATATATAAGGTTCAAAAAGCTAAATAAACCAGATTGACTTTCCGGAGGATATTTGGTGTGTAAAAAAGCTATTGCATGGCTGATAACTCGCATAAAACAGCCAAATCCTTTAGAAATTGGTTCGAATTCTGTACCGTTAGGCGCACCATATAGGAACTGTGTCTGAGTTCTGAAAGGGGCACTTTAAAAGAGTGAACCTTTTTAATTATAAAAAGCCGCTACTTTTCGATTTGATCAAACAGAACTCGGATCAAGCAGAATTCTTGTGGGAGAATGAAAAAGCATTTGCTTTGTGGATATAATAATTAATACGTTGTCGATATCACGAAAACTCAAAATGTTCGATAACTGGAATATCGCTAACTGAGTTGATGAACAGATCCATTTTAACTGAAGGTCCGTGAAGCTGCCATGTTAAAAGCATATAGTCACCATCTTTCACCCTCTTAACCATCTTGAATTTCAGTTTATGAGCTGTCATCATATCTTCGCACAAGATGATACCATTTACCGAGACCGGGCATTTAATATAAAATGTTTTGGATTGATTATAATAATCTATTTTCTTTTGAAAGAAAGGAAGTACGGAAAGTATAAACAGGATCATTATACTGGCGAACCCGGCAGCTAAGTAGTAACCGGCTCCAATACCCATGCCTACTGCTGCAACGGCCCAGATGGTAGCTGCGGTAGTGATGCCATTAACCCGGTTTTCACCTCTGAAAATAACGCCGGCACCAAGGAACCCAATCCCCGTAACCACGTTTGATGCTATCCTGTCTGCATTGTCAGGCGCCCCAATGGCGGTTGACATGAGTGTGAAAAAACAAGCGCCAAAAGATATCATGATGGTGGTACGGAAGCCAGCCGCCTTACCATGATATTCTCTTTCGGCGCCTACAAGTCCGCCCCACAACAGGGCCAGTAAAAACCTGACCAGTATTTCTATATCGAAAGCCATAAATTCAATTTTATTTGATTATAACCGAATATATGATTTTTATAGATACTTGAACCTGCCGGATTTCATCATTTATGTAGCGGGAGAACCCGGTTTTCAGAGACAGATTGCTGTCATCTGCTGTAATGATAATTGCCGGGGCCCACAGTGAATTTTTTGTAATTATTTCCTGAAAAATCGGGAACAAAAATATCAGCTGTTGTATTTTGCGGAACAGTTACCCTCATATCTAATTTCCTATCAGTGATTTGCCATTTACTATAGATGGTTCCGTACGGGCAATCGTATTTTCCTTCGGCCCATGATAGCCCGCCGCCAATTACCGGTTTGATTGTTATTTTTTTATAGGCTGGTGCGGCAGGCGTAATACCTGCAATATAGCGATACATCCAATCGCCGATAGCCCCGTAAGCGTAATGATTATAAGAATTCATAGATGACTCTTCAAAACTGCCGTCGGTCCTGATACCATCCCATCTTTCCCAAATAGTTGTAGCCCCCTGTTTAATTGGGTATAGCCAGGAAGGATAAGTATCCTGCAATAATAACTTGTACGCCACGTCGGCGTAACCGAACCTGGTGAGGGCATCACAAAGATAAGGAGTGCCTAAAAAACCCGTTGTCAGGTGATCCCGGTATAGCCCGATGTTCTTAACAAGGCGGGCTGCAGCCTGCTGTCTCAAGTTTTTCGGCAGCATATCAAATTCCAAAGCTAATACGTATGCTGTTTGGGTATCTGATGAGATCAGGCCGTTAGCGGTAACATATTCGTTCACAAATGCCCGTTTTATTTTGAGCAACAACTTTGAATAATATTGCTCGTCGGTTGTTTTGTTTAAAACTTTGGCGCTGTTGATCAGTATTTGGGTTGAATATGCATAGAAGCATTGTGCGATAAGATATTTGTTGGTTATCGCAGATGTACCATCTCTGTCGTTATTCACACTATAAAACAACCAGTCGCCAAAATGATTACCCGTTACCCATAAATTGTTCCTGGTTTGCTTTTGGATATAATTAACCCAGGCTTTCATGCTTTGAAACTGGTTTTCTAAAATCTTTTTGTCTCCATATGCAAAATACATATTCCATGGGATGATGGTTGACACATCTCCCCATCCTGAACTGCCGCCAACCTCATTTGTGCCATTTTTGAATACATCCGGAACCACAAAGGGGATACTACCGCCTGGATACTGATCGGCAGCTACATCCTTGAGCCATTTGGTAAAGAAATTGTGAACATCCATATTAAATGCTGCTGTACGTGAAAATACCTGCGCATCGCCTGTCCAGCCTAAGCGCTCGTCGCGTTGCGGGCAATCTGTTGGTACATCAAGAAAGTTACCTTTCTGTCCCCATTGGATATTGTGTTGCAATTGATTAAGCAAGGGGTTGGAGCATAAAAAGCTCCCGGTAGCTTTCATATCCGAATAAACAGCTACAGCGGTAAAGTCATCTGGATTTAATGCGCCTTTTATACCGCTAACCTTAATGTACCTGAAACCCTGCCAGCTAAATTGCGGCTCAAATGTACGTTTTAAGGTATCTTTTAATATATAAGTGTTTTCGGCCTTTGCCGCCCGTAAGTTCTCTGTATAAAATTCGCCTGCTTTATCCAGCACTTCTGCGTGAGCAATTTTAATTGAGTCTCCCGGATGGCCTTTCAGTGTAACTTTTACCCAACCCACCAGATTTTGACCAAAATCAATCACCTTTTCACCGCGTGGCGTAGTTATGACCTTTATTGGCTTAAATGTTTCATGTTGCTTAACGGGTTCGTTATATGTAGCAATAAGGGTGTTTTTAGCGTATGGCATTATGATTACAGGATGCCAGTCATGGTCATCAGAAGCGGGCTTTGCCCATCCTGATTTTTCTAATCTCGTATCAATAATACAACCGTTGTAGATCTCGGCAAATTGTAAAGCTCCCGTAGATGATCTCCAGCTTTGATCTGACGATATGATTTTCTCTGAGCCATCGGTAAAGATGATCCTCATCTCCATTAAAACTGCTGTTTTATCACCATAAAAATTAGCCCTGGGTGTATAAGGGCCCAGCGGGCTGCGATACCAACCGCTGCCCAGTGTAATACCCATGGCATTTTCTCCCTGGGCTAACAGAGTTGTAACATCATAGGCCTGATATTGTAACCTTTTATTATAACTTGTCCATCCTGGTGTAAGGAAGCTGTCGCCTACTTTATGCCCGTTTAGTTGTGCTTCATAAAAGCCATGCGAAGTTATATAAGCTGT
The DNA here is from genome assembly GCF_050632265.1 of Mucilaginibacter sp. P19. Classification (NCBI taxonomy): domain Bacteria; kingdom Pseudomonadati; phylum Bacteroidota; class Sphingobacteriia; order Sphingobacteriales; family Sphingobacteriaceae; genus Mucilaginibacter; species Mucilaginibacter sp. P19. The sequence continues at coordinate 3,641,412 of NZ_CP192586.1, read as the reverse complement.
AGCCTCCCGTATTTTTTTGTTTAATGAAAAATTAGTTCTCAGCAAAGGAGCGGGGGCGTTTACTGTATCATTTAAGGCAGGCCTAATCCATTGGGCATGCCAGTCAGAAGCAGATAGCAGGCCCATTTTCCAAAATGACTGATCACTCCAAGCTGAACGTAATCCGTTGGTATCCCAAATCCTTACCCGCCAAAAATATTTATGGCATGATAGCAGTGTTTTGCCGCGGTAAGGTACATACACTGACTGATTTGATGTTATTTTTCCGCTCGACCATAACGGGGTTGTATTATTTTCGCTGAACGAGGCTGAGTCTACTTGTATTTCATAAGCTTGTTGGCCGACGGGTATATTATTTTTTTCTGCAAGTTGCCAGCTAAAACGCGGATTGTGTGCATCAATACAAATTGGGTTTTTCAGGTTTTCGGTTAAAAGATTTTTTAAAACCACTTGTGCCGAGGTAGTGAGCCATGAAAATAAAAAACATCCAATAAGAAATGGTGCTCTCATAATTTAATGTATAGGGTAACCGGTAAATTGGTTTATAAAAATAAAGCAGGATGGTTTCATTACCATCCTGCTCTGTCTTTTTGAATACTTATTATATTTTCGAGAGATCGTTATCCCGAGTTTGGGAATAACGTTTACTTTCCCTTGAGTTGAACCATCACTTTTATGGTTTGGAAAATTATGCTTAAGTCGTTATTAAAGTTGATGTTTTTTAAATATATAAGATCATAACGAACACGATGACGCATTTCCTGAACATTTTCGGCATAGCCATAATTTACTTGTCCTATAGAGGTGAGACCCGGCTTGAGTTTAAATAACTTTTTGTAGTTAGGTGATTCTTCTATGAGTTGCTCAATAAAATACTGCCGCTCTGGTCTGGGACCAACGATAGACATGTCGCCCTTTAAAACATTCCAAAACTGGGGTAATTCATCCAGCCTGGATTTACGTAAAAATACACCCCATTTGGTAATTCGGGGATCTTTATCTTTTGACAGCATCGGAACGGCTTGTTCTGAATTTACATACATGCTTCTGAACTTATACATTCTGAAGGGTTTATGATTCCTGCCAATTCTTTCCTGGCGATAAAAAACCGGACCTTTTGAAGTTAATTTAGTTATTATCGCTAATGCAATAAACACAGGAAGCCCAGGGATCATTACCAAAAGGGAAAACATAATATCGAAACAGCGCTTGAAGAAAATAATTTTCAAACTAAGCTCAATGGAAGAAGAAAGCTGTATTACAGGGAGATTTTCATAATTGACGATACTGGCATAGCTGTTATCAAGTACAAGGTCCGAAACCAGTTTAATTTTAATGGAATGTTGGTCGCCGAGATTAACCAGTTTATTTAATAAAAGCTGATCCATAAATTTGTAGCATATAAACGCTTCATCTGGCTTGGCCTCAAGGATTTTATCAAATAATATTTCATGGGGCAGGCTCTCAATCATTTCTTCGGGTATGGTGGTAATAAAATTATACCCGTACTCCGGATGCCTTGAAAATGATTTTTTTACCCGGTTAACGATATCAGCATTACCAATTATGATGACATGTTTAATATTATAACCTTTTTTACGAATAAAATCGAGTGTGAAAAAGATTAGGGAGCGCTGAACAACTATAAAGATAAAAAACAAAAGATACGTGCAAAACATCACCATTCTGCTTATCTCATAAAGCTTAAAGAAATATACTATCCCCAGAACCATTACCAGGTGGTATACGATAGAGGACATAAATTTGCTTAAATTGTCACTTAATATCAGGGGCCTTTTTATGATATAGTTTTTAGTTACCGAAGCAATGGTAATCCAGGTTAAGTTAACTAATAATAAAAAATCAGTCGACTGTATTTCTGACGAATAAAATGCAAATATAAATAGGTGGGCACACTGTAGTGCAATATTTAATAAGATTAAATCACAAAAAAATGTGAATGGCTGAAGTAGTTTAGAGTAGCGCATTTGCGATCAGGGTTAAGTTGTGCAAATATAATAATTTTACTAAAACGAATCGTTTTTAAATAAAACCAATGTTTGTTAAACTTAATTACGGGGTATTCATCGAGAACGCTACAATTAAAAACTAATAATTCTTTATTTTATTTTGTGTTTTATTATTAATTTGGACAAGTAGCTCATTTTTAAATATATCTGTTGAAAAAGAAGAAGCGTGCCGGGTAATTTCTTTATAATTAAATAACGATTCGTTAACCTCGAAACGCTCCACTGCCTCTTTAATGGCTTCGGCAGATTGTTCATAGAAGAATATGCCTGTTTTGTTTTCGACAACACTTTCCAACGCGCCCCCTTTACCAAAGGCAATTACAGGAGTGCCGCAGGCCTGGGCCTCAACAGGTAAAATGCCAAAGTCCTCTTCAGCTGCAAACACAAACGCCTTAGCTTCGGCCAGGTATTTTTTGAGTACATCAAATGGTTGATAGCCAAGTAAGGTTGTATTTGAGGTAGTTAATTTGCTCACCTTTTTAAAATCAGGACCTTCGCCAATAACAAATAATTTTTTATCAGGCATCTGGGCAAAGGCTTGCACAATCAGATCAATTTTTTTATAAGGGACAAACCGTGAACAGGTAACGTAGTAATCCTTTTTTCATAAACAGGTAAAAAATCTTCTGTTGCTACGTTGGGGTATATAACTGTACTTTCACGGCCGTAGATCTTTTTAATTCGCCTGGCTATATAGTTTGAATTAGCGATAAAATGATCGACCCGGTTGGTGCTTATGATGTCCCACTGCCGGACGCGGTGCAGCAAATATTTCGCTATGAAGCCCTTCAGGCCCTTGTCCAACCCGGATTCTTTTAAATATTGATGATGCAAGTCCCAGGCATAGCGTATTGGCGAATGACAATAACAGATATGTATTTGGTTTGAATTGGTTAAAGCTCCTTTAGCTACAGCATGTGAGGATGATATAATCAGATCATAGCCTGATAAATCAAACTGCTCAATAGCCAAAGGAAATAAAGGCAGATAGGCCCGGTATTTAGTTTTTGCAAATGGCAGTTTCTGAATAAAAGAAGTGTTTATCTTATGCCGGGAAAGGCCAAGCTTAAAAATGGTTTCCTCGCGGGCTACAAGCGTATAAATATCCGCATCCGGATATAATGCGGCAATTTCTTTAAAAACATTTTCAGAGCCCCCAATTACGGTAAGCCATTCATGTACTAATGCGACTTTCAAGGTTGTGTAATTAAATCAGTAATGGAATTGACAATTTGCCTGGCCGAAGTTTCCCAGCTAAACCGCTTTATATTTTGTTTTCCGTTTTCAACAAGACGCCCGCATAATGCCACATCTTCAATAAGTAAATCAATATTTTTCGAAATCTCCGCAACATTGAGCGGATTTACATAAACACTGGCATCACCGCAAACTTCACGCAAGCTGTCTATGTCAGATACTAACGTTGGACAGTCCTGGGCCATTGCCTCAAGCGGCGGAATTCCGAAACCTTCATATAAACTTGGATAGACAAATAAACTTGCTTTGTTATATAAACCTGCAAGTTCGTGGTCGTTAACGCGCCCGGTGAATATAATATCAGGATGTACATCAAGATGCGCATTATCTTCGTTATTGAAAATCGAGTTGCTGTCTCCAACTATTATAAGTCTAATACCTCTGTGTTTTATTGATCCGAAGGCCTGCACAAGGTTCTGTATGTTTTTTCTTTTATCTATTGATCCTACAGCCAATATATACTTGCCGTAATCTGATTTAACAGGTGTAGGAGAGGGGAGTTCAGATATGCCATTATATATCACTTTTATTTTTGCGGCTTCGACATGGAGATACTTTACGATTTCAGTTTTTGAAAAATCACTTACAGTGAATATGCGCTTAGCTTTCCTGCTTATCTTTGGTACCAGGAATTTGTAAAACCTTACAAAGTTTTTGCTAAACCACTGTGGATTAACTAAAAAGGCAATATCATGTATGGTAATTACCTGATTGTTGTAAAATAGCGGTGCAACATTGCACATGTTGATAAGTAAGGGGCTGCTGTTCTTTTTTAAATATAATGGTAAATCAAGCTGCTCCCATATAACCCCTTTATTTTTTCCTATGATGATTACACCAAGCTGCTGAGCCAGATCGTGGTGAATGATGTTGGACGGAGCCACAAATATAATCCCCGGCATCATCAATTTTAACTGTTTTGCTATCTCAATGGCAAAACGTTGCACTCCTGTAAGTTTTTGGGTGAGGAAACGCGCGTTGATAATAATTTTCATGTTTACTTTTTTAAAATAAAAACATAGAAAAAAAGTACTATTAAAGGCGGGAAAAACATGTATGAAAAAACGTAAAACCCCGATAGTTGAATGCCGATAAGACTATAAAACGTTATTGCAACAATGTTTTTTGACATGCTGCCGCTTTTTATCCAATGTTTCAGATATTTTGTAAAATATCCCATTATTAAACCTGATATGAGACTTACAGCAATAACGCCAAGCCATGAAAATGCCGTATATCCCCATATAGATACAGGCAGTCTTAGCCCTCCAGAAGTAATGTCATTTAGGTCGGTGTCAGGACTTATTACTTTTAGTGCCCAAACCGAGGGGTTCCACTGGTAATGACCCGGAATTAATCCTCCCAAAAAAGTTTTTCCATAAGTTAGCTCCGGGTTAAGCAGATACATTTTTAAAAATTGTAGTTGATCTGATATGTCCGGTGCCCCCGAAGCAATCAGCGTCCACAATGAATCTTCGGAATACAGATCAGTGAATTGATCTATGCCAAAAATAAGCCCTATTATGTAGTAGGAGATACTGCCTATAATTATTGTAAAAGAATTGAAAATAACGAATAACCACGAATATAGTCGGCCTTTATCAGCGCACACCAGGCCAATAACCGTTAATAGCGCAAATGCCGTTGTTCCACGGTTCAAAGTTGATAACAGAACACATGAAGCGAGTATTACAAGGGAAATGTTAAAAAATGTCCGCTTGATATAAACCAAAATAAAGCCAAAGCCGAGGGCATTTATTAAGATAAGATTAGAAATGCGGTATAAAACTGCTACACGCATATATGGAGCTTCATAAGCGCCCCTAAAAAACTTTGCATTTAACGGATCACTTGCAAATGCTGGCACAAAACCCATTAAGAGGTAGCTTAATAGCATGCCTGCGACACCTATAATCAGAAAAATCTGTGTAAGTTTAATAAACCGTTTTTGATAAAATTCATTATCACGTATCACAAAACTTAAGGGCATTCTTATTAGAGGTACAAGGTAACCTATAATTAATCCCAATAAATAAGCAAAGGCGCCTAAAACCGTGATCTTGTAAAATAAATCAAAAACTTCTCCGCTATAATTTTCATTATCGCTTAGCATTATAAGCGGAACGAAATAAGCGACAAATACAAAACCTACATTAAGCAACATAGGCACATTGTACCTGCTGGGCCAAACTAGTATCGGTCCTATTGTTAAAATTGTAAGGGAAATGAACAGAATAAAATTATTCATTAATTATATTTTACCAGTATAGGATGTAAACAAAACTTTAACAACAGCTTTGGTCACCCTTGTTACGAACCTCACCCTGCCCTTTAATAACCTCTTTAATAATGCATAAAATACCCCTATAGTAACACTGACAGTACATTGAGGATACCATTTTTTTGTGAACTTAAGCCGATTCACTATAGAGAAATAATCGGCAACAGATTTGTCTTTATTTTTCCCGTTTAACGAAGCTCCTTCTATTGAAGCTCCCTCTTTATGATATACTATCGCGGTTGGTTCTAACGCTATTTTAAAGCCATATTTGCGTCCTGTCAAAATCCAATCCATTTCTTCATAATACAAGAAATAGTCTTCATTCATCACGCCAACAGTGCTTAAAAAAACAATTGGAAAAAATATTGATGCTCCTACAATATAATTGTCATTGCTCATTACGTAATTGTTATACTGCCCACGGTCTATTTCTCCGTCGCCAATATGATAGGTACTTCCCAGCCATTTATTGTATCGGCCACATATTGCCTGCAAAGCCTCTTTTTTATAATAATATTTGAGTTTGCTTCCGATAACATATACCGGATCGTTATTTTTATAAAAGTTAATCATATTTTTTAACGTTTCTTTTTCAATAACGGTATCGTTATTGAGTAGCCAAACGAATGATGATTGATTAGCACTTTTTAAAATATATTTAAATGCCAAATTATTAGCAGCGGCAAAACCTCTGTTAATAGCTTTTATAAATAGTACCTTATTAGGCGCCGGCTCAGCTTTTTCAAGCTGAGCCTCTTTTAAATAGGTATACGAAATTGGTTTGCCAAGCATAGGATAAACCAATTCAGGGAATAACGTGTTTATTTCTGAACAATTATATTCACCTTTGAGCCATCGACGAATATTATATTCAGATTCATCGTTGGGCGAATTATCAATTATGATAACCTCAAAATTTTGGTATGAAGATTTTAAAACACTTTCCAAGCATTCAATTGTATCTTTATACTTAGTATAATTTACTAAAACTATGAATACTTTACTCATGTTTTAACCTCGCTTCAATCATCAGTTTTCGACAGGTAAAATACCGCAGAAAATTAAATTTGTTCAAAACTCTTTTGATCGGATGGCTATTATCAAAATCATAGGCTAATTGCCTGCTTTGGTATAGGTTAAATGACTTTAAAAATTTTAGCAATGATTTGCTTGAATAAAAGTTAACCTGAGATGTTTTAGCAAGCGTCAGTCGACCAAACTTAAGATCATTTTTAATGAAACCCAATACAGTTGAAAAGCTTTTATAATTGGGCACCACAATAATCAATCTTGTATCATGATTCATAGCTTTAATAACGTTTTGCATATAATCAAGAATGTCTTCCTGGTATGGCAATGTCATATCTGAAATTATAACATCAGCAAACGAAACCGGTTGTTCCCGTAGTTCAAGAAGATTAATAGCCTTTGACCACGATGTATCTATTGCAGATTTAAAACAAGTCTGTGCATAAACTATACCGGGAGTATGTTGCAAATATCTTAATTCCTGAACAGAGGATAAACTATAATGAATAATAACCGGATTGTTTTTTTTAAATATGTTCAATGCATCATCTATAAATCTTGTCTTTAAAATAACCGCATCTTCAGCAAAATTAAGCCTGGCGGAAACAGTTTTTTTGTCAACGGTGCTTTTTACCACTTTAAAAACATAATCCACTAAGGCTTCGGTAGTTAAATTTTGAGTTGTAAATTCCAATAAGCCGTTTACAGTTTCACTATATTCTTCATCAGAGAATGGAGTGCCACTTTCAATTTTAGCTTTTATTTTCAGCAATATATCTTTAGGGAGATTTGTTAAAGTTTTATCAGGGCATTCATGTAAGTCTTTAAAATAGGGCAGGCAACCGTTTGCCAAGATTTCATAATGCCGCAAACAATCCCACCCTTCTTTTTTAAACGTTACAGCAAACTTTGATGTCTGATAATCAAAATAATATGAATCCTCTGTTTTATGTATGTATGTATGTAGCTTACCCGGATAGTTAATTGCCCACTCTCTGCTTTTCTGTGGAATCGTTTTTACAATTTTTTTGGCAGGAATTGCAAACCCTATCGGGTAAACTGTTGGAGTGCTATTTATCAGTTCTCTTTTAAAATAGTACCCTTTAGTTGTTAGTTCTTTAACAATGGACGTGCGGTCTTCCCCATCTATAAAGATGATTTTATCTGAACTGTAATTTTCAATAACAAGGTCAAGAAATAATTTGCATTGTTGAACAGAGCCGTAAACGATATAAGTATAATAGCCTTCCCGGATTCGGTTAAGCACGTCGTTAATTGGAGGTACATTTTTAATTTCAGGAGCCAATAGCCCATAAAGGGAAAAACCTTTGCCATATAAGTGTTTTTGTTCGTCGGTTAACAGGGAAGTGTACATATACCACATATCGTTGACCGCCTCAACACCCTGTTCATAAACGGTTTTTAGGCCGTGGTACATGGCATCGCATAAGTAATCGGGCTGTTGAGCCGAGCTAATAAATAATATTTTCATTACCACATTTTTCTTATTATGCTAAAAAGCTTGTTGTGAACTTTATAAGCAAATGTTTGGTAATACCTTACTTTTATTTTGCCGATAAGATTCGGTTGTCCGAATAAATTGCTGCATCTATTTTTATAATCAGCTTTAAGATCGTTATCCCAATTTACAATTAAGTAAGGTGCATCTTTAAATTCAATGCCTAAGTTTTTTAATATTAACTGCTCGAGGCTATGAACTATATCTTGAGCTCTGTAGGAGCGGTATATTTTTTGAATGGAGTTTTTTCCAAATAGTTTTGCCTGTTCCGGATTACAACAAATCTGATTAATTGCAGCGGCTATCGTCTCTTTTAATCGATATGTCACAAAGCCGGTATCCCCATTATCTACAACTTCAACCTGTGCATTGTCTTTAGCGGGGGTGCTAATGGTTACCACCGGTACTCCCATACTCATTGCCTCAGCCATCACCATTCCAAAACTTTCGCCTATATTACTTGCTGCTAAGAAAACATCCATTGCTTTATAGTAAGTAAGAAGCTGTTTCATATGAGTTGTGTTATCTAATATTATTACGCTGTTAGTTATTTTTAGTTTTTTGATCAACGCAAGCATCCTTTTCGTGGCACCCACCAATAAAAATTTAGCATTATTGTTATAGTTGAGATATTCAGCAAAAGCGGTAAGTGTTATCATATCAAATTTATGATCGTCGGCGCGGCCTACCCGACCTACCACAAAGCAGTCATTAATGTTATGCTTAATTTTAAATTGTTCAACATCTGCCAAGGGAGGTTCTATATTTTCATCTTTTAAAAAATCTATGTCAACCGGATACGGCAATACCTTTCGCTTACCCACAAATTGCTCTGCATATGAGCCGTCAAGTGCCATTCGCCGCACCAATATCATTTTTGAGATATACAGATCAAAGTCAATAAGATCATAAAATGGCGATTTCTCAAAGTGGCCGAAAACGTTAGTTTGAATTATTAATCGGGGTTTGTTTTTGTTTAAAGAAGCAAATAATTTTTCGTCCACCTGACCATATCCATGCCAATGAAAAACATCTGTTCCTTCAATAATCTTTTCGAATTCGTTAAAGTCTCCATTTAATACCACCACTTTAATACCGAGGCCCTTAATTAATTGCTCTCTTTCCCCGCCTTTGTAGAGGCCAACCGCAGTAACATCAAATTTTTCCTTATCTAAATATTTACAATATAATTGGAGTGCATATTCGGTGCCGCCTAAGCCCAGTTGATCTGCGCATTCAATAATTTTAATCTTTTTTCCATTTAAAAAAACTCGCTTATATGATGAACTGAAGAACCTGCTAATTATCTTCGCTTCATCGATTCTCAAAATCAAAATTAAAATAAGCTCAAAACTAAAGATGAACGCGAAAGAGATAAATATTACTAACAGGTTGTTTTTTAAATACGGTTTTAAATAATCATGAAAAAAAGCCCGCCTGTTGCTAATAAAGAAAATATCAAGAGCATGAAAAAGGCATCAGTAAGCATCTTTTTCCTAAATTCTTTCAGTCCAAAATACATAAGTATTAACCCCATTATAAAGTTGGATAGCATTGATGATATGGGAAATGTATTTAATTCAAAATAATTGTTAAAAAAATATTGAAGCCTATTTTAACCACATAGGTTAATATCACAACCTTAGAAAAAAATATACTTTTTTTTGGGCAATTAAAAGTTGGGTATAAACTACATAAAATATAACCGCAAATAACCCAAGCCCATACCACCTAAGCAACAGACTTGTAGGGTTAACATATTGTTCTACAAATTTACCCCGAACTAAAACCACTTCAATAATCTCTCGAGGTGCAATAATCAACATAATGGAAATAGGCAAAATCAGCAATATGGTAAACCTAAAATACTTCTGAGTTTCTTCCATTAACTCTTTCGCTGTGTTTTTAACTGCATAAAGCGATAACAGAGGAGTTAATACCGTTGTTACAACTGCAATCATCAAACCTGTAGGCAGCTCAGTAAATTTCCTGGCATAATCTAACATTGACACACTACCGGTGCCTTTTGTGGTTGTTATATTGCGTTCAATAATAGTATCGGCCTGTGAGAACAAGTAATTAACATATAAAGGTAACGCGAAGAGGAAGAAGGGTTTTACCTGTTGGAAATTTGGAATTATAAATTTGAAACTATAATTAAATTTATACTTAAGTTCCCGATACAGTATAATGAGCAGAAGTATTGAGCCTATATATGCTGACACAATTAATGAGTATATGCCTATTGACGGCGATAGTATGATAATCAATATGATATTGAGCGTAAGCGAAACAAATGAAAATAGATCGGGAATAAAATATGATTTGTAAGCATTTAAAATAGAACTCCAGATATTAACAATTTCCAGCATAATCAATGAAGGAATCAAAATATCGATCATCAAAACCAGTACCTTTCTTTGGTCCTCGGTAAAGCCCGGTGCAAATAAGTTTGCAAGACTATCCGCAAAACAAAATATACCTGCACTGATAATAAGAGATAAGATAATTATAGTTGATACTAATGAGTTTGTAGCATCGTTTACGCTTTGTTCCGATTCTTCTTCACGGATGTGAATATATTTTGTAATAAAAGTTTCGTTGATTGGGCCAAATAAGAGTTGTATAAATACCGTAATTATCGATACCCCTACAAGCCAGGCATCCCTATCAGATGAAGCGCCAAAGTACTTAGCGGAAAGTATAATTATAACTAATGTTAATACTGCCTTTATGAGCTTAAGCCCTCCCAAGCCGATAGTTATTGCAATACTGGATTTTTTAAAATACTGATTTAGTTTTGACTTAAATTTCAACGTGCTTTGACTTTAAAAAAGTATTAATCTGTAAAATGGTTTAGGTTTTAGACGTATATACCAAAGAACTTTTTCTGAAGTACTATTTATTTTTTTCAAAAATATCGGTCAGTTCGATCGCGCAATCCGCCCATGACTTTTGACCTAAAATAAATTTATTCCCATTTTTTGCTATTCTTATCCGCTCCTTATCGTCATTAAGCAGCATTGATAGTGCATGAACAATATTATTGGTATCCCCAGCTTTAAAAACAATGGCAGTGTCATTATTTTTAGCATACATCATATGTCCTTCAGCGTCCGAGCAAACTACTGCGCACCCGCAATGCATAGCTTCAATACCCGGTATTCCGTACCCCTCCCATAAACTCGGGGTTAAAAATATAGAGCAGCTATTCATTAGCTGCGGCAGGTTTTTAGGCGTTTGGTGATATTGAAATCCCTCCGGCAAATTTAAAGGTCCGGCGGAAGTCCCAAATAAATGAACCTTTAGATCGTTGTTTTGCTCTTTAAGCCTAAGCAAGGCCTCAAGACCAAACTTCGACCCTTTTCTTTCCTCTGTTGAATACATCATACAAATAGTGCGTTCAACCCGTTTCTCAATGGGCGATGCTATTTTAAAAAAGTTCGTATCAACACTAATTGAAACTTTATGAACCTGTTCGCCTAACTGTGTTATATAGTTTTGTATGTGATTTGAATAAGTTAGCTTAATTATGTTCTTGAATAAATACGAATCAATAATAGTTTCTTTTTCGCCTGTCCAAAATTCAAGATCTTGAATCAGATTAAATTTTTTTCCTTTAGTTTGACTGAGTTTTTGGAGGTCATACGCTAATGACCATCCTGTAAAAAAATTGCTTCAGCATCATCAATCAAGATATTGCTTACCTGTTTAATGATAGTTGATTTTATGCTTTTATTGAATTTGTACCATGCCGGGTGTTTATTAAAAAACAGGTACAATCTTTTTACTAATAGTTTTAGCCCCGATAATTCAAAAAAAGACGTTTGTATGCAATTATATACCACAACCTCGTGACCTAAATCACTTAGCTGATTAGCAAACTCATACATGATTTTTGTGCCCCCTCCTGGTCTTCGAATTACATGAGGTAGTATAATGCTGATCTTCATGTATTAGTTAAGCTTTAGGAACCAATTTGGATTGTCTGAATAATAATAGTATTAATACTATTGACAAAGATGCTAATAACATCCCCACAAAAAATCCTACAAGTTTGTTAAGTTTAGTTTTTTCGAGAGGCAGTATGGGACTGTCAATTAATTGAATTAATGGTGTCTCCTGTCTCAATGACATTTTTGAAAGTTCAAGGTTCTTTACAATCTCCCCATAAATAGCGGTACTTGCCTGTACATCTATTTGTTTTCGCTGAGACGGGGCCCTTAATATCTGCAGGCTGGGATTTGCGTTAGGTGAAGCATCTATTGCTGATGCAACTCCATTAATTGAATTATTTAGAACCCTCTTAACGCTGTCTGCTTGGAATTGAAGTGTTTGTATGTTTTGGTTGCTCTTTTTGGTCCTTGTTGTTTTGTAAAAGTCGTTAACATTTGCAACAAGTTTCAAATTAAATTCCTTTGCAAACAATTCATCTTTGTTTGTAACATCTACTCTTATAATGCTCAGTTTTTTATCCGGTTTACTAACTGTAAGCGATTGCTTATTGAGTACTTCAACAAGCTTAGAAATAATGCTGTCTTGTTTACGGCTAAAATTATCTGAACTGCCGGTAAATGAAATATCACCGTTATTATCTTCTTGTTTCCAAACGTCTCTAAGATGGTTAAAGTCAATGTACCTTTCAATTAATTGTTGCTTTTTGCCGTTAAAGGTTGCTTCGCTTAACAATGTTTTTTCAATCATTAAACGTGATCTGTATAGTTCAAGAATATTATCGTTTTGAAATATTCCACCGGCGCTTCCTCCGCCAATATCTATACCAGCCATGGAGGCCAAACTTGCATATTGATTTAAACCACCGGATTTATTTCCATCATCTAATACAAAAGTAGAAGAGGCCGTGTAAACGGTTTTTTTAGTATCGCATATGCTAACCCTAATCCTCCACCTGCTATGCTGGTAATTAATATTATGAGCCATTTGCTTTTGAGATATGAAGACACCGACCGAATTTTTTTACAAAATCTGTTATTGAAATTTCGTCGGGGCTATGTTTTATAGTTTGAGTCATGAATAAAGTTTGGTGATTTTTAGCTGCTATTTATTCAAACTTAATATCCCTAAAATAATTGCTCCCAAAGAAGCCAGTCCGGTAGTAAACCCTAATATAGTTTGGGCAGTATTACCCTTACTTTCTGATTTTTTAGGTACATATATTTCACTACCAGGTTTAACAGATGGATGATTATTAAAGAAAAGAAACTTCCGTGTGCCTTTTACCGTTCCGTTAGGGTAAACCACATATGCGCCGCGCCTCAGTGCATCCGGCCCGTAACCGCCGGCATTGGAAACAAAATCATTAAATGATTTTGATTTGTCAAATACCACGGCGCTTGGGTAAAGTACCTGGCCGTTAACACGAACAATCTGCTGTTGCTTTGGCACCCTGATAACATCGCCATTTTCCAAAAGCAAATCTGTTTTTGATCCGGGAGACTTTAAAATTTTATCCAACTCAATACCAACATAATTATTTCTTTGTTGTACGGTATCGGTAGTGGTTTTCGTCGAATCTTTGTATGATTGTTTTAACCTGTTTATCCGGGCCGAGCGTTCAGCATTTACTGATGCCGTATCTGCTTTGTTTTTATCTATACCCAGTATTGCAAAATTATCGCGTTTTAGCGAACCGCCCGCTGCATCGGCCGAGGCGGTAAGCCCGCCAGCCCTGGCAATCAGGTCGGATATTTTTTCGTTTTTACTTTTGATGGTGTAGGAGCCGGGGTATAAAACTTCGCCCTCAACCTTTACTGTTTTTTGCTTTTCATATCCGGGCAGGCTATATACCGAAACAATATCAAAGGGCGTAAGCACAAAGTTAGCGTCTGCCGGTTTCAGCTTACCGTCAATATTAACGCTAAAAACCTGCGATACTGAACTGTTTTTAGATGAAGGATCGGCATCGGTTATCCTCCGGGCTACTTCAATACGGTTTGTACTTGCGCCTTCTGCAAAACCGCCGGCTTTTAAAATCAGGTCTTCTACTTTCATATTTTCTGAAAAAGCAAACTTCCCCGGTTTCCTTACATTACCATTAATAGTAACGGTGTATTTATCTCTTAAATCAAATATGGACGAGATGTTAACAATATCTTCACGCTGTAAGGGGATATTTACAGATTTATTGATAACGTCCTTAACATTAAACCCTATTATTTCGGTACTGTTATCCGGCTTTAGGCGGGTAATTGTACCGCGTTCGGTAAAAGCGTCTTCTTTTAATCCCGCGGCTTTGTCAATTAATTGCAGCAGTGTTAGCCCACTTTGCAGTTCATAATCGCCAGGCCGGAAAACTGCTCCTTTTATTACTACCCTGTTTTCAAACCTGTATATAATAGGTTCAATAGTATACTTATCGCCCCTTAACGGAATGTAGTTTTTATAATCGGCTTCCAACACATCCGTTATTTTGCGCTGCTGATCACTTACCTGCGATACTTTGATCCTGGCAGTATATGCACTATCAGTAAAACCTCCGGCATAAGTTATAATGTTATCCAGGCTTTCACCCGGCAAAACTTCAAACAAGGCAGGTATTTTAATCTCACCAACAAGCTGCACCCTGGTCCGGTACGTTGGTACGCGTACAATGTCCTGATCCTGCAGGGTAATGTTGTTTTTCTGATCGCCTTTTAACAAAAAATCATAAACATCCAGGTGCCTGATAATGTGGTTATTCCTGATAACCTCTATCTGCCTTAAGCTACCATTATCATTTGGGCCGCCTGCCATATATAATGCATTAAAAACGGTAGCGAGCGAGGGTAGGGTATAAGTGCCCGGTTTAGCTACCTGCCCTATAATAATTACCTGAATACTACGGATATTTCCAAGGGTAACCTGTACGCTTGTACCGCGGCCAACCGCATAATTATTCGCTGCAAGCCTACTTTTTATCAAAGCTGTGGCTTGTTCAATAGTTTTACTGCCAACATTTAAAATGCCAACCCCCGGAATGTTTATATTTCCTTCGGGGGATACTTCCAGTTTCCAGTTTACCAAAGAGCTGCCGTAAACACTTATGTTAAGCTGATCATTAGGCCCAACAATATAATTTAACGGGGTAGCCAGTTTAAGATTGGGTTCAAATGAACTGTTTTTATTTTTAAAAATATCGGCGCCAAAAATTTTTGGCTTTAAGCTTTCAAATAAATCTTTATTGGTGTAAAGGGTATCAGTAGTATCTGGTTTATAATTAAGTTGCCTGCCTTGCCGTGTAAGTGTCGAATCGGGTTGGGTATTGGATGATTCGTTGTTTTTGGTCCTTAATTTTTTTATACGAAGTTCTAACTTTTGAACCTGTGCGGCTGACATTCCCCGGCTTTGAGCTTGCTGTAGCAACTCAGCGTCGGTTAATCCTGATTTTTGAGCTTGCTGTAGCAGCTGAATCAGTTGCTGATCTGAAATATCGTCGACATTAATTGAGGAAATGTTTTGTAAGTTGGTTTGGGCGGTAATATTAGTAACTGCTCCGAAACTGAGTACAGCAATTAAAAATATAAGAAAGCGAAGTCTGTTCATATGTGAAAGTCATCAGAGTATAAAATAACACTCCAATAAATGATAATATTTTCTGCAAAAGTAAACCAATTTCCCATTTTAGGGGTTAAAGTGATTTTTTTAATTTCTAGTATAAATGGTGTGTTGATCGATAAACTAAAAATCGGGGCTAAAATTGTTCATTAATTAAAAAAATAAGTAAAGTTAATCCTGGCATGTAAATTGAAAGTCGAGCCATTTTTGTATTCATAATTCAACGTGTAAACAGGGGTAGCTTCTGCCGAGAGCAGGTAGTTTTTAAATTTATGATTAGCATAAAATGTACCCGCAATATCTACCCAGTGAAGATTGCTTACTCTGGCTTCAGTAAAAGCCTGGTAATACAGATCATTGTTATGTAACTGCCTTTCCAGCATAAGGCCATAAGAGTTGTAATTTTTGAGGTAACTTATATCAAAGATAAAGCTGTTACCACCTGGTCCGATTCCAGCACCTATGTATCTGCCATAATTGGTATAACCGTCTCTCGGGCTTTGCGAATGGATATACCATGAAGGTCTCGTCACGCAGCAAATAGGTTGGCGCTCTTTGCAACTGTGTTATTTCCGATTTAATTTGTATAAAGCCGCCCCGGCTAAGTTCAAACAATTTGCGTCCGCCAAAGGTATATGCTGATGAATGCTCGGGTTCCTGTAAAAAGTCAGAAATACTTCCGGTGCGGTCATTACGAGCCCATTCAAAGTAAATTTCAGCTTTGTATAAAGGTAGCAGTTGTCTGATGTTGAGCGCGTACGCAAAATCCTGTTGGTCGCCGTTTTGTCCGTTGTTGATGTCATTCGCCTTTAGTGAAGAGCCGGTAATAACCGGAATTACTTTACGGATAATGTTTTTATTATGATAAAGAGAGTCTTTGTCAAGATAGTCATAAGCAGAAAGGCCAAGGTATAAGCCCTTTAGCCATTTAGGCTGCCAGTTGACACTGTAGGCCGAAATATACCTTGTAACTTTAGGTTTGGGGCTATATAAATTGCTGCCGTATATAAGTTTGCTTACATCGTCTGGTGCAAAACCCGATTGTTTTAGATTGCCTCCTATGATCTGCCACTCAAATGAGCCAACCAGTGTTTTAACCGGTTTGGTTGAATTGAAGGTCCAATGGAAAAAGCCAGGGGCCGAATTGCTCATCATGATTGAATTTCTTATTCCTGGTCCCCACCACAAGTTTTCTGTAGATACGCCGGCTTCAATGCTTTTATACGTCAAAGTGATTTTTGATTGCCCGGGATAAAGATGTTTTAAAGAAGATGTACCAAATCGTTCGGGTGCATCAATTCCATTGATTTGGCCAAAATAAGCACCCATAAGTGCCGGCGAATTGTTTCGGGCCTGTACATCTGCAAAAGTTGAAAAGCTTTTATTTTGTGCGTAAACCAGCTCAGGTTTTATCTGTACGTTGAGAATTCCGGCTTTTAACAAGAAACCGCCGCTAAGCATGCTTTGATAGCCTGCATTGGGATACAAGGAGGAATTATTGTAGCCAAAGGGACGGTTCACGTTGTATTCATTTAACCAGTTAAACGGAAGGATGCGTAAACCCGATGGCATGCCCATGAAATTGAATTTTAAATACTCATGGCTCGAAATCAATGGCTGAAACGCAGGATCAGCAACCGTTGAAGCTAAAGGCCTGATAACAAGCGATGACGTATTGCCTGTATTTCCTGCTACCTGATCCCTGCGTAATAGCTCCTCAGCATAGCTTCCAACTGGTATGGTTTGACTATAGCCTTTTAACGCAGCAGTGAAGGATAGTAAAATTAAAACATATAAGGATCGGATAGTTATACGGATGCTCATCAAAAAGAAAGGTTTAGGAAACTAATAAATTAACCAAATGGTAATATTAAAATATCTTTCTGTTGATATTGACCGGTGCATCGTATCCAGATGCGAATCTTTAATCAATAGCTCGAGTTTTCTGATATTTCGGTGGCAATTATCGGCTTTTTTTTGAAATTTCAAAACCTTTTTTTGGGTTTAATAAAAAAATACAATTTGATTACCAATACGGTTAATTATGCCAAAACATTACAATGACCTTTAAATAAAAAACTCCGGACAATCTTAGCCGCTTTTTCCAAAACAGATTTTAACTATTATTGATTGTTCTCCCTTTCTGTTGCTTTTGAGGTTAGAATAAAGCAATGCCTTTATACTTAAGTTTTTGAAATATTTAAAGGCTCTTTTCTGAATGCAAAAAACGGATGAACTCTCTTAACATTCCGGCAAAAACAATCACCCATGCTGTAATTGAAAAATAAATAAAGATATTGGAAATGGGCAGGATAAACGGGAGATCAAGCGCTTTGGAAAAATTAAAGGTAGCTACGGCGTACATACCGGCCGGAAAAACGAGCGACCAATATTGCGGATCATATTTCACGGGAACTTTTTGTATGATATGCCGCCATACAGGTAATAAAAACAGGATAGGGATCCACCAGGTTGCAAACGCCCAGAAAAAAACCGTGAGCCCGGGTAAAAAATAGCTAATGCCGCTTATCCATTCATGATTGTGTGAGTACATCAATAAACGTGAACCCGCCAGCGTGGTAATGGCTACGGCACCCATATTTATCCAATAAGGAGGGGTTAACAACTCCGCTTTCATGCTTATAAAAAGCCAGCGGTATATAATTAACGATATAAATACCATATAGTGCATTGCTCCAATGAGGAAAGCGCAAAACGATATAAAAATAGTAACATCCTTATGAACCATTTCACCGGCAATAATAGCCCCCAGCACCGCTACAGATTCGGTGGCTACGACAATGAGCAGCCAGGCACCGCTTAAACTCGCTTCCACTCCTTGTTTAGGTTCTTTGGCGGTGATCACAATAAAAAAGGTGTAAGTAATCATCACCCAGAGTACGATGCCAAATTCCCATAAAAAAATGGCTACATCTTTATAGGAGGTCATTAAAGCAAACTGGTTCCCTAAAACATTATTCGCGGCAACGATGGTTAAAAAAGTGACTCCACGCGACGAGACTGCTTATATCTTTCCATACATCTGTAGGGTATTTAATTGCCCTGAATATGAGCACAGCCCAAAGCACAATATAAAAAATAACGTTAGCACATAACAAGATGTTGGCAACCTGTTTCATATTATATAAAAAGGCACCAACCGAAACTATCCCGGTTGCCATTACCAAAGCAAAGTAACCAGGGAAGAAAGTTTGGAGTGAGTGGCCCGTAATCGGTTCGCCTGGTTTAGGTGGTAGTGCTGTATGCTGAGCTTCCATATTTTCGTAATAAGTTTATGATAACAGGAAATAAAGAGGCATTAATAAAAGGTAATTATTGAAGAATATAGTCTAATGTAATTAAAACCGATACAAGAAACTGTTTTTTTTGTATTTTTAAATGTTTTATAATAGCCACGGCATATTATAATAATAAACAGAAACCAGGAAAACCCGCATCAGAAATAGTTGTATATTTTTGGTGAAAATCTAATCCGGCTTATTGAAACCGGCAATTATCATACTTCTTAATACAATTAGCAGATGGATATGTCTCTTAATAAAAAGGCCCTATTTATAGCTACAGGAGTTTCCTTATTGTTAATCTCGTTCGTTTTTTATGGCTCACGTAAGCTTCAAAATTTCGACCCCGCATTAATTATTTATTTATTCGGAACTGTGTTCGCTTTTTTCGGAATAGTTTACCGTTATACCGTATGGTTGCAAAGGCCACCTACCTGGATGTATTTTAAGCGCACCTTTCAGTTTTTTTTACCGGGAAGATATTTTTGCATGTTATTTCATTTGCAAAAGAGTTTATACAAAATATTGGCTTCCAAAAGTTTATTTATCCCCGCGGACGGAGCCGGTGGATAGGCCATTTTTTAATGGCAACAGGTTGCACAATGGCTTTCTGTGTTACTTTTCCTTTAACCTTTGGCTGGATAAATTTTACCATGAACCCCGCAACCAGTATAAACCCCTCGAGAGTGCACATGTATGAAGCCCATTTCTTCGGATTCAAAATGTTTGAATTTGCACTTGGTTCATTTGTGGCTTTTGTGATTTTTAAGGCCCTTTACTGGTGCTCGTGGTTAGTTATTGCCGGCGTATTGATATTTATGCGTCGTCGCCTCACTAATGCCGGTTTAGTTGCTACGCAAACTTTTGAGGGTGATTTGCTGCCGTTAATCCTGCTTTTAGCTATTGCTGTTACCGGTCTTGGCTTGAGCTATGGTTATGAATATATGAAAGGCATTGCATATGATTATATGGCCGTAACCCATGCTATAACAGTTATTATGTTTCTTATCTGGATCCCGTTTGGCAAGTTTTTTCATATTATACAACGGCCGGCCCAGATAGGCGCTCATATTTACAAAAAGGAAGGTATAAAAAGGGGGATGGCGGTATGCCCTCATACCCACCAGGAATTTGCTACCCAGTTGCATATAAACGACTTGAAAATTGTAACCAAAGAATTAGGCTTTGACTTTACACTTGAGGATGGTACATCGCACCTTGATCTGAGCCCAGAAGGGAAGCGCTCAAGATTGGCAATGGCTCATCTTAAAGCCAGGCAGCAAAATGGAGGTAACCTTTTCGGTTAATTGACGCAGTAGTAATTTAACATAGAATACAAATTTATGGCCCATTTACCAGTTTCGCCCGAAAAGCTAATAGAACAGTTTGGCCCGCATTTGAATTATCCTCCCCGCGAAGGTTTTGCCGGCCGTGATGAGCCGGATAAAGCGGTAAAAACGCATTGCTGTTTCTGCGGAATGCAGTGTGGTATAAAGCTACTGGTTAAAAATGATAAAGTTGTTGGATTTGACCCCTGGGAGGAGTTTCCTTTTAACCAGGGACGTTTATGCCCAAAAGGCGTACAACGATATATGCAGAACAATCATCCAGACAGGATTTTACAGCCCTTACAACGCAAGGAAGGCGTAGGCTTTACTCCGGTTTCGTGGGATGAAGCGATGGATAAAACCGTGGCCGAAATAAAACGGATACAGGAAAAATACGGAAAGAACGCTTTTTCTGTGCTGTCGGGAGTTTCGCTTACCAATGAAAAAAGCTACCTGATGGGCAAGTTTGCGCGGGTAGCATTGAAAACCGCCAATTTAGATTATAATGGTCGTTTATGTATGGTTAGCGCGGGAGCCGGCAATAAAAAAGCTTTCGGACTCGACCGCACCTCAAATACGTATGCCGACCTGGAGAAGGCGGAAGTGATTATTGTAGCGGGCGCTAACATCAGCGAAACCTTTCCGACTTTAACACACTGGGTTTGGCGTGCGCGGGACCATGGGGCAAAATTAATCGTGGTTGACCCCAGGGTTATTCCACTGGCCAGGACCGCCGATCTGCATTTACCGGTCAGGCCCGGAACCGACTCCGCTTTGTACGGCGCAATACTTAAATACCTGGCCGATCATGATATGCTCGATCATGATTTTATTGACAACCATACCACAGATTTTGATAAGGCATTGGCAGCTGTTAAGGATTACACGCTGGAATGGGCCGAAGAAATTACCGGTATTGAAAAAGCGAAAATTGAACTGGCAGCACAATGGTGGGGCAAAGCAAAAACAAGCTTTTTGTTACACGCCAGAGGTATTGAACATCATTCAAAAGGTGTAGATAATGTGCTTGGCTGTATCAATATTGTCCTGGCAACCGGCCGTATTGGTAAGCCATATTGCGGCTATGGTACTATTACAGGCCAGGGAAACGGACAGGGGGAGAGAGCATGGCCACAAATGTGATCAGCTGCCGGGAAATCGTGATATTACCAATCCTGAACACCGAAAGTATATAGCCGGGGTTTGGGGAATTGATGAAAAAGATATGCCCGGCAAAGGTTACACCGCCTATGAACTTATTGAGGCCATTCACCGGGGTGAAGTAAAAGGGCTGCTATCCATTTGTTTTAATCCGTTGGTTTCTCTGCCTAATAATAATTATGTGCGCGAAGCACTGGAGAAACTCGAGTTTTATGTTTGTATTGATTTTTTTATGAATGAAACCGCCCGTCATGCTGATATTATTCTGGCCGGATCATTACAGGAAGAAGAGGAAGGAACGGTTACTACCGCCGAAGGCCGTGTAGTTCGGATCCGCAAAGCCGTGAACCCGCCGGGACATGCACGCAGCGATACATCCATCATATTGGAATTGGCAAAAAGACTTGGTGCCGAAGATAAATTCACTTATCGTAACAGCGAAGAGTTATTCAATGAGTTAAGGGTTGCTTCAAAAGGCGGCACTGCGGATTATTATGGTATTACTTACCAAAAAATTGAAGACACAATGGGCGTTTTCTGGCCTTGCCCTACTTTGGATCATCCGGGTACGCCGCGCTTATGGGAAGATAAAAAATTTGCGACTCCCGACGGTAAAGCCCACTTTAACCCGGTGACTTACCGGGATCCCGGTGAAATTACAGATGAAGAATACCCGGTAATATTAACAACCGGCAGGGTTGTATCACAATACCTGAGCGGAACACAAACCCGCAGGATAGGTAAACTGGTTGATTTGTATCCTGAACCCAAATTAGAAATACACCCGGAACTTGCCCGGAAATATGGAATTAAACAAAATGAACTGGTGCAGGTATCTACCCGTCGAGGTACAGATGAGTTTCCTGCCAATATTGTAGAGACTATCCGCACCGACACTGTTTTTTTGCCTTACCATTGGCCTGGCAAAAAGTCGGCAAATCAGTTTACACCGGCAACGCTTGATCCGGTATCAAAAATCCCGGAGTTTAAAGTTTGCGCCTGTAACCTGAAGCCTTTGGGCGTTATATCGCCGCCGTCAACGGCGTCAGGCGCGTATGCGAGTATTTAATAAATTGTAACCCGAAATTATAAGATATGCCCGTAACCAATTACAGAACAGAACAGGAATTCTTTGTAGATATGCAAAGATGTATTGGATGCAAAGCCTGTGAAATGGCTTGTTCAGAGTGTGAAACAAACGGCCACGAATCTATGATCCATGTCAATTATATTGATCGCGCCGTTACCGTACAAACCACCGTGCAGGTTTGTATGCATTGTGACGATCCTGTTTGCGCTAACGTTTGTCCGGCAGATGCTATAACGAAAGATGAGTTTGGCGTAGTACACACTGCCAATACAGCACGGTGTATAGGCTGTTCAAACTGCGTAATGGCATGCCCTTTCGGCGTCCCTAAAAAAGATGGGGCCTATGACCTGATGATGAAATGTAATATGTGTTACGACAGAACCAGCGCGGGCAAAAAACCGATGTGTGCCACCGTTTGCCCAACACAGGCACTGTATTATGGTACAAGGGAAGAAATTGCAAAGATGCGCCCGAATAGCACGCCTGTTAACAATTTTATTTTCGGAAAAGAAAGTGTGAGCACCAAAGTAAACATCATGATGCCCAAAGGAAGTACTTCATTAATTATAGACTGACATTATTTATGGCCACAGATAAAAAGGATAATCACTGGAAAGAAGATTTTCCGGTCTATCAGCTTGAATCTACCCAGGTAAGCCGACGTGATTTTGCAAAATTTTTATGCCTCGTATCTGGTGGGTTGGCCGTTGGAAGCGGGTATGTTGCCATAAAAGCTAATTTTTTCCGCCGGATAAAATCGTGGGTGAACACTTTGTTTGTAAGAAGCACGAACTTCCGGTAGGAGGGACCCGCTCGTTTGTGATCAATGGCAGTACTATTCCTTATATTCTTATTCGCATGGAGAATGATGAGTTTAGGGCTTATGAACAAAAATGTACCCATTTATCCTGCGCGGTTTTTTATAAACCCGGCAGCGGAAAAATTGAATGTCCTTGTCATAATGGCTTGTTCGACGCTTTTACCGGCGAAGTGCTTGCCGGCCCACCGCCCCGACCGTTACCCCGTTTAACTGTAGTGATTAAAGGGGAAGAAGTATACGTCAAAGATTTTAAACCCGATAACGACAAACCGGATCCGAATCGTCAATCCAGATCATAAGGTCATTAGCCTTTACAAACATTATAATTAAGTTATGAGTAATTTCCGCGAAGCCCAAAATCAGGCACATCCTAATAAAACCAACACACTCATGCTGGCATTGATCATGATCCTGATATTAAATGTGAGTATCCAGGTATGGCTATTGTACACCGCGCTAAATAACGCGTTAGAAAAAAATACAGATATAGCCTTCCCATCTTTTATCGCCTCATCAATTCTTTTCCTAATCGGTTTTGGCTGGTTGTATTTTTTGCCTTCGGGCCCAAGAGTAACAAAATAAGATGATATAACCCCATTACAATAATTTTATCTTTGCCCGGTTTTTATTTAATTTTTCGGTATGCTATTCCGGCGGCTATAAATTTTTCAATCTTAATATATACATGATTGGTTTACCGGTGGATGTCCGTCTGTCCGGCCTAATATCCCCGCATTTTGATATTTCCAAAGGTGAATGATGGTCACGCCGGGAAGCGGTGTGCAGTTATAACCGATGGACTTAATTCGCAGAAAGTGAGCAAGCAATATCGAAAACAAAGAACGGAAAAGACCTATTGCCGGGGCAAGAATATGAAGTGCAGGTTGCAGTACTTAACTAAAAATGTAATTCTTACATTTTATGGCTGATTTTAATTGGTTGGAACATGATTTTTTAACATTTTATCAGGATTTTACTGGCTGCACTATTGATATTTTGTGAAAAAACCTAAAGTTTTTGTTGATTTTTTTGTCATTTTTTCAATGGAGATCGATTGTTGCTACTTGAAATAATAAAAGTTTATTATTTTTTTGATATTACTTGGTAAAACGTTTTTCTTAATTATATTTGTTAAAACCAATTGTGAAAAATACTTTATTACTTAATCGTTTAAGCTACCTGAACTGCTTGTTTTGAGATTTATGTAATTATTAAATTAACCAATATCACTGACATGAAAAACATTATTTACCTGTACCTCATCTTTCAGAAGCCTATCATCTGACGGGGTTGATCCTTCGGAAAAATCTCTTGCTGAGATTTTAGGTATCAAGAATTTTATTAATTAACCTAATCACCAAAAGTGAAAAGAACGCTTGGGTATGGTCATTTTTGATGGCAAACCTGGGGGTGTATAGCTATGCGCCGCTATCAAAAATATTCCTGCCGGTTATTTTTGATTTCTGTTCTTTTCGCTTGTAAATCAGCGCTATGGAAAAAGAATTACATTCTACTTAATCTAAAGGTGCATGTCATCTGCATAACTCGTTTGCAGGCATAAAAGCACATGGCCCGTTAAATCAAAAATTATTTTACAATCTAAAAGATCCATTCATTATGCGATACTTATGGCTGTGCTTTGTGGTTTTCGCAGCAATTGCCACAAATGCACTTACAGGCTTAGCTAAGGGGAATGAGGGCAGAAAAAGCAAAGTAAAACGTCCTTTTTATAGTAAGCCTTACGTCCGTCGGGATACAACGGCAAAAGATTCATTATTAAAAGACAGCATGAATATTATTATAAAGCATACCCTTTATAATAAGCTGGCAGATAGTGTTACCAAAAAGCCTTATGATCTATCCAAATTCCCGGCTGTTTCCCTGCAGCAATTGTTAAAAGGGCAATTTGCAGGGCTGTATATACAGGAACCTTCGGGCGAACCCGGTACCGTTCAAAATATGTTTATGAGAGGGGCGCCCATGCCGCTTCTTTCTCCAAGGGATGTTTACCAATCGCAGCCACTGGTTGTACTGGATGGTATTCCGCTTGTAACAGAACACCCATTTGCATATGATATACAGCTATATAACTATAACAGGATGGGAACAGCCACCAACCCATTTGCTGGTATTGATATGAATAATATAGCCTCGGTTGAAGTGTTAAAAGATCTGTCGGCCACGGCGGTTTATGGGCCTCGTGCTGTTAATGGTGTTATCGTTTTAACCTCTAAAACCCCTATTGCCGCTAAAAGCATCACCTTTGATTCGTATATAGGTTTGGCACAGCGGCCGCATGTAACCACTATAAACGGTAAGTATGAAAATGCTTTCAGACAGCGTTTTTACGACCTTTATACTACCAATGGCAGATACTCTGATGATGAGAACTATCCCATCTACCTGAGCGATTCATTAAACAATGTTTATAGCGGGAAATCAGACTGGAGCGATCTTTACTATCGTAATGCTGCAGTTTATGGTATTAATTTTGGAATTTCCGGGGGCACAGATCGTGCTAACTTCCGTTTCTCATTGGGGGATCTGAAGAATAATGGTGTTGCTGATGGAACAGTGCTAAACCGATATAGCGCTATGTTCAACATTAATATGAAACCTATCAAATGGCTACTTTTTTCGGCTATGGTAAATGCCAACCGGATTGAGCGGCAACGAAACAGGTATCTCCGCGACAGATTTGCCCAAATCAACTATTTCCCAGATCTCAGCGCCCCGCTACCACCAAACAAAGAATTTTATGCCGACTACCTGGCGCAGTACAAAAAAGGCTTCGATAACAACAAAACAAATATTGTTGACGGCTATGCCAAAATAGGTATCGATCTCGGAAAATTTAAATTCGTAACCACCTTCAATTTAGATTATAATGAAGGCTACCGCGATGTGTTTTATGCGCGCACGCTTTTGCAGGGCAACAGCTATGCTTCCAATTATTTTGGCTTTAGCCAAAGGATAATGGCTGATAACAGGGCAACCTATGATCTGACAGTAAATAAAGTGAACGATTTCCATTTTGAACTGGGGCAATCAACGCAATGGGACATTTATAAGTACAGCAACGCCTATGCATACAAAGGAGTGAATGACTATATTAAGATAAACCTCCTGGATTCAAACCCGAAAAACCCGGACGGGTCTGATAACCCTAACTATCTCAATTCAACAGCCTTCCCCCGCGAATTGACCTATCGTTTTCTGGATAAGATCAAGCATAACCTGGTTTCGTTTTATGCAAAAACGGATTATTCATTCAAAGAAAAATACTTTCTGTCCGCAACGGTACGTGCTGATGGATCGTCAAATGCTCAGCCTACCAGCCGGTGGTTCTATTCGCCGGTATTATCTGCAGCCTGGAACATTAAGAAGGAGGTATTAGATAATAGCACTATTATAAACGACCTTATTTTGCGTGCAAGCGCAGGGAGGATCGGCCGTCTTAATGCCTTTGACAACTATGCGCAGGGGCCTCAGTATACAGCATCGGTAGGGTATACAGGTAACTTAACCGTACCTGGCTATAACGCTTTTGGTGTGCTTACCAGGCCTTACTCTACCGGTTGGATTGGTTATGGCATACCATGGTCATATTCTAATCAGCTTAATATAGGCACAGATGCCGGTTTTCTTAATAATCGTTTGCACCTTTCGGTTGATTGGTACCTGAAACAGGAAAAGAATTTGCTGATAGGTATTCCCGCTTTTGCGGAGTATGGGTATAAGCAGTCAATTGAGAGCGGTATGGCTGTAAACAATACCGGTATAGATGTATCTGTATCTGCCAATATCATCCGGAACACAAAATTTGGATGGACATCTTCATTGAATCTAAATCATAATGTCAATAAGCTCAAAGCATTGCCAAGGGGCTTAAATCAGATCATTATTGATAACAGGCTTTTAAAGGTAGGGAGCCCGGTTGATCAGTATTGGTTACTGGTAAATGATGGCATTTATAAAGCGGAAAGCGAAGTACCCGTTGTAAATGGGCAGCCACTTAAGTACAATGGCATCGCCCTGCATGCCGGCGATCCCAGATGGCGTGATATCAATGGCGACAATGTAATCGATAATAACGATAAGGTATTAAAGGGACATTCTTTACCAAAAATTTCAGGTGGTTATGATAATAATTTCAGATACGGCAACTGGAATTTAAATGTCAATCTCTATTTCAACCTGGGGCGCGACCTTATACACCAGGAAATGGCCAACCGGTTTGATTTTATTAACCGGGAAGGTAACAGCGATGTAAACTCTGTTAAAGAGATCACATTTTGGGAAAAACGCGGAGACTATAGCAAATACCCACTGTATAACCCATGGAGTACTGTTATCCCATATCGCGTTGATCAGGACCTTTTTCTTGAAAATGCTTCATTCCTGAAATTAAGAACCGTTTCCATTGGGTATGACCTAACCAAAGCAATGCGCTTAAAGAAAATCAAGCTAACCAGGTTTTATGTATATGCCACCGCAAATAATGTGTTTACTATAACCCCTTATACCGGTCAGGATCCTGAATTGGTGAATTATGATGGCTATGATACCGGTTACGGCCTGCCTATACCACGAACATATACCCTGGGTGTAAAAATGGAATTATGATATGAAAAACGATCACAAAAATCATGTTGTAAAAATGAAAAAGACATTATGTATCGTCCTGGCCCTGTTTACTGCGGCAATAACAAGCTGTAATAAAACCCTGGATATTGATTCAACAAGGGTTGTGGGCGAAAAAAACATGTGGAATAAGCTTGAAGATGCACGTGCGGGCTTATTAGGAGTGTATGCACTTACCCGTGCAGCCTTATCTGACAACGATGGTCACTGGCTTTATGGCGATGTACGTACAGGCGAATTTATTAGTCCGAACCGGCAGGACCTGAAAGTAATTGCAAGTAATCAGCTCAACGCCTCATACCCAACTGTTGACGCCTTGAGCGACTGGACGAGATTTTACGCCATAATTAATGCTGCGAATATTTTCCTTGAACGTATTGGCGATGTAAAAGCCGCCGATAAGCGCTATACAGAAAACTATTTGATAGTTGATGTTGCCCAGGTACGTTTTTTAAGGGCCTTTACCTATTTCTATATGGTAAGGATTTGGGGAGATGTACCATTCATTACCTCATCCCACGATGGCAAGTTTGAAAATCAGCCCCGCGAAAGCGGCAGCAAAATATTAGTATGGGCGCAGCAGGAAATGCTTAAAGCCGCAGCTGATCTGCCATTTGTATACAGTAACAACGATGTGCAGCAGCCCGGCAATTACTATAATGAAGATGCTACCCGCTGGGGAGGTGCTTTAGCTACAAAGAACTCAGCTTATGCGGTCCTGGCTCATTTGGCGGCCTGGCAAGGTAATTATACCGATGTAGCTACCTATACCAAGTTTGTTGAAGATAATTATGGTAAAAGCGGCATCAATTTTCAAAGCACTGAAGATCTGACCAAATCAAACGGGTTCTTTTTCAATAAAAACACCAGCCAGATGTTTGGTTTTAACTCTGACTGGGGGCATATTGACGGGTCGGTAACAGGCCACCTGGAAGAGTTAACCCTGGCCGAACCCGTGGTGAATAAAAAAGTGCCGGATATCTACATGCCTAAAGATACTATCCTGAAAATATTTGACTTGCCAAAGGATGAGCGCTTTAGTATAGATACGCTTGGTCAGCCCCGTACCGAAAGGTACTTCACCAATATCAATGGCAAGTACCCCATTTTTAGCAAAATAAAAGTGATACTGGGGGGCGTTTCTGATCCTAACTTCCGATACTTCACCAGTGCTTTGATCTTTACAAGGATAGAGGATATCGTATTACTCCGGGCCGAGGCATTGGCTGTTTTAGGGGATGTGAACGGGGCCGAAAATGAAGTTTTTAATATCATGACCCGCCGGGGGATGGGAGATCTTACGATAGACAGCGACCAGGACATTATTGATTTGATATTTAAGGAGCGCCATCGCGAATTGATGGGAGAGGGACATCGCTGGTATGACCTGGTACGCTATAATAAAATCAAGCAAAACAACCCGGCATTCATGAAACTCATCAATTCGCAGGGGATATACTGGCCTGTTTCGCGTAAGCTCATCGCTCAAAACAATCTGTTAACCCAAAACCCATTCTGGAAATAAACTGACCATATATGAAAAAGTTAAAAAAATATATGAGTGCCTTAACGCCGGTGTTGATTGCAGCCCTGTTGCAAACTGCCTGCAAAAAGGATGGCGGCTACCATGACGCTACAGGCACCAACTCAAAATTTGCGGGTAATACTTATGAGTATTTAAAAAGCAAGCCCGGTGTATATGATTCATTACTGGCGGTAGTCAACCGGATGGGACTGCAGCAAACGCTCATGGACAGCAATGTTACCCTTTTTGCGGTTACTAATCCAAGTTTTCAGCTGGCAATTAATAACCTGAATACATTAAGAAGGCAAAGCGACAAAGATCCGCTGTTTTTGGCAAAAATTGATGGCGTGCAGTTGGACACCATGGTTTCATATTATATTATCAGGGGTAAACGTACAACTGATTCCCTGCTGCTGCAGGACGGGCTTGATCTTTTCAGCGTACGTTTCGGATATCCTATGCATGGCAAGGTTTCCAAAATATCAGCTTCCGGCCTTACCGGTGGCGGCCCGGATCTTATTGAGTTTAGCAATACCAAACGCAGCAAGTTTATCAGAAACTGGTCAACCACTACCACCGGCTCCAATAATATCAGCACCAAAAATGGTATTGTTCATGTGGTAAGTCCCGATCACATTTTCGGTTTTGATGAATTTGTATCCCGATTAACCTTTGTTCCGCCACCGCCAAACCTGATGACCCTGATAGGTGGCAAGCTTACCGTTTTGAGAGATAACAATGGCGGTCCGGATAATGGCGAAGGCTCTAAAAAAGTAATTGACGGCGACGATCATACCAAGTTCCTGGCCGAACTTCAGGGACGGTTATGGATGCAGTTTGAGCTAAATGAGCCTGCCGTATCAGGGGTGTATACGCTCACATCTGCCAATGATGCACCTGAACGAGACCCCAGGGCCTGGACTTATGAAGGCTCAAATGACGGCAAAACCTGGACGGAATTAGATCGCCGGAGTAACTTCTTCTTCGAAGAACGATACCAGACCAAAGTTTTCAGGTGCCCTAACGCCACCGCTTATAAATTCTACCGGGTGGATATTTCCGAGCTGCGTGACGGGGGCCTTTTCCAACTGGCCGAATGGACCATCAATAAAGTAAAATAAGGCATGGAAGATCAAAATATCAATACATTAAAAAAACGAAAAGAGATGCAAACATTCATAAAAATGGGATCTGTAGCTCTACTATTTGCTGCAGTCGCGCTCAGTAGTTGCAAGAAGATGTATGGCATTCCCGATGAAAAAGATTATCTGAGTTCGAATGTAAACTACAGCAATAAAGTTTTTGAACCGATTTTAGGCCGAACCACTTTAATGGGCGGGTTTAATGGAGATAACTCAACCCAGCCATTAAAGTTTGAGATCATCAACGCGCGTTTTGGTGACGGTAAGCCTGTAACAGATCTTTTTCAAAAAAGGCCAACATATGTATGGACAGCGCCCTACAACGGGCTTGAAAAGAGCCTGGCCGAGATAGAGGCAAAACGCAAGCTGGAAGATCACCCTTTATTTGAAGTGCGCTCGTCGGGCGAGTTCATTATGTGGGCTTCTTCCAATAATGAGCTGATCAAGCCCAGGCCGTCTGATAGTACCAATTTTCCGCAGGATACGCGCTATTTTGACATAAAAATAACCAACACGGGTGGCAGTACTATAATTCGCGACCTGCAGGTACGCCCATTCCGCGAGCGTCCTTATGAGCCTTCTGATGACTTTAACATTTACTCCGGCATGCCTGCGCCTCATCCCAAAACGCCATATAATCCGGCCAGCCGAAACTACATCAGGCCATTTTTAAACGGGGTAATAGGCCAGGTAACCGACATCCCGCTGCAGAGTAATGACGATAAAAAGGATGTGGTGGTTTATATCCGCCCGTTTACCGGCGGTACGGGAAATTCGTTAAGGTTTAAGTTTCTGAACAAAGACTCAGTAGAGATGAATCCGGCCCTGTTTAACGAAACTACCTGGGATAAAATAGTGCATGGCTTCAACATGCAAAAAACTACAACATATGTACAATACGATGTTGCATATCCTATTCCTTTAGTTGAAATACCAACTGTATATGCTCCCGGAGGAACCAGGGACCATGCCGAATTTAAATATTCGCGAATTGGTTTTGGCGGCAGTAGGGTAGTGGCAAGCTTCGGGATAGATTTCGCTATATACAAAAAAGGCGACTGGGAGATAGTGTTCCATTTTTTGAAGGACAATCCAAAGTTTGAAGACGAATAACCGAATTAAAACTTATCACCATGAGAAAACACATACTATTTTATATAGTGCTTGCTGTTTGCACGATCTTATTCTGCGCAGATGTTCATGCACAAGCACAAAATATAACGGTTACCGGTACGGTGGTTGAAAAAGCTACCAATAAAATTTTACCCGGTGTAAATATATATATGGGCAGTAAAGGCCTGACACAAACTGATTATAAGGGAAAGTTTACCGTTTCTGTACCGGCTAACAGCACACTTACTTTTACGTTTGTAGGTTTTGTTACGGAAAAAGTAAAACTTGAGCCCGGCCAAAAAAACATAACTGTAACGCTGACTGAAGACAAAAAGGGCCTTAATGAAGTAATTATTGTGGCCTACCAAAACAGGAATAAAGAATCATCACCAGGCGCTGCGGTTACCTTAACCCAAAAGGACATCCAGGATGTGCCGGCATCAAACGTCGAAAACCTGCTACAGGGAAAAGTAGCTGGTTTAAACGTTCAGAACAATACTGGTGCTCCAGGTTTCAGGGGTTCCGTTCAGGTGCGTGGTTTATCAGCCCTGAGTGTATCCGGTAGCGGTAGTGAATCGTTCTTGCAACCTACATCCCCCCTGTATATTATTGATGGGGTACCTTTAGATGCGGATAAGGCTGCTGAATTTGGTTTTCAAACGCAGGGGCCGGGGGTAAGCCCGTTATCATTGATCCCGATAGAGGATATCCAAAGCATACAGATCATGAAGGATGCGCAGGCAACTTCCATGTATGGATCAAGGGGGCTTATGGCGTAATCATCATAACTACCAAGCGTGGAAATTCTAAAGTACCCCGGGTAAGGTATACCGGCAACTTCTTCGTTAACGCCGTCCCACAGCTGCGTGCAACACTGGGTGGTAATTCCGAACGCCGGGCAAAAATTCAGCAGATATTATCCAATGCAACAATTATTGATGAGTTAAGGAAATTAGGGCAAACCGGGTTCCTGGCTGATAGTTTGAACGCATATTGGAACAACTCAACAAACTGGCAGTCTATTTTTTATGGTACAACGCATAACCAAAGCCATAACGTAGCCTTAGACGGAGGCAACGACCGTTTTAACTACAAAGTGAACATGGGGCTTTATTCGGAAAAAGGCGTGATCAAAAACACCGGTTTCGACAGGTATAACCTGAATATGAACATGGAGTTTAAGCCAAATGATAAATTCAGGTTCTTTGGTTCATTGTTCGGCTCGTTGGGAAGCCAGGCTAAGGGCAATGGTGTGGGCTTACTGCAACAAGGAGTGGCCTCGAACGGTCAGGCATCTACACTGCTGCCGCCTCCTTCATTTTATCTCTCACCAGATGGCGTAACATCTGCTTTACAAACCCAAAACAGTAACAGCACAAGAAATATCCGTACCAATATTGATGGTCGTTATGAGTTTATACCGGGGCTGGCACTATCCTCAAGCATCAGTTATGATTATACCTCAGATGCAGAATCAACCTTCACTCCCGCAGCTGCAAATGCTCAGTTTGCGCAGGTATATGATTATGAGGGCCGTAATTTCACATTATATAACCGTAATGCACTTACTTATGCCAAAACATTCAGCGCCGACCATACGATATTCATTAATACGTTTAATGAAATATATAAACAAGGTGGCCAAAGCGGTATCATCAGGCAAAACCGTATACCTAATGATCAATTGCAGGGGCCAGTAGGGTCGGACCCATATAACTCAAGAGGCGGAGGTGTATTGTCGAACTTTAAAAATGCAACCATCGCCTCATTTGCAGGCTCCTTTAACTACGATTATAAAAAGAAGTATGTACTGGAGTTATCATACCGCTTAGATGGTACATCCTCAAATGGCTTAGAGAATCCGTATTCCAAAAATCCTGCAGCCGGTTTCAGGTGGAATTACTACAAGGAAAACTGGTTTAAAAATTGGGATTGGCTCACTTCAGGAGGTTTAAGGTTAACTTGGGGTCAAAATATCGTACCAACTGGCAGTTTGCAAAGCATTTATGGCTTGTATAACCTTAATGGCAATTTCAACAATAATCCAACCATTGGTATTAATTATGAATTTGTGCCTAACCCGGCATTAAAGCCTACTACCACTACGCAGTACAACCTTGGGTTTGACATGACGATTTTGCAGGGTAAAGTCGACCTGACTTTTGACACTTATTACAAAAAGGTTGATAACTTACTTTTTGACCGATTTTTACCTAATAGTACAGGTTTTCAGAAAAAATCCAGCAATGACGTATCCATTGCCGATTATGGGTATGAGCTGATGCTAACGTTAAGGCCTTTAACCGGCAAGGATTTTAACTGGACGGTATCATTCAATGGCGCTATTAACCGCGATTACCTATTGAGGTTACCCGCCGAATACAACGGACAATACATCAAATTTGATTATAATAACTATCAGCACATTGTTTTCAGGGTAGGTAAAAATACATTGTCAAATTACCTGCTGGTTAACCAGGGTGTTTATTCAACCGATGGTGATGTACCGGTAGACCCTGTAACCGGTAAAAAATACCAAACCAGCGGGCTTGCCTTTAAAGGCGGCGACCCGAGGTTTAAAGATGTTAACGGCGATTACATCCTCGATGACCGGGATTATGAAATAACCGGTAACTCACAACCTTTAATTACCGGTGGTATATCGACAAATATCAACTACAAAAATTTTGGATTAAATATTTATGCCTCCTATACCGCCAAGAGAACAATATTAAATAACGCGTTATCAGACAGGTTGTCGATCATGAGAGATCCTTACGCCCTGCTGGCAGCAGTTCCATTGGACGATCTGGATATATGGCGAAAACCGGGTGATCAATCCAAGTATCCTAATCCCTATTCGTTTTCGAGGTTCAATCAGATCAGGCCACTTCGTTCCGATCAAAATTTGTGGCAGGAAGAAGGTTCATACCTAAAGATCAACACGGTTACACTATCCTACATGTTCGACAAAAAGTTTGTACGAAGGTTCGGGTTCAATAACGTTAGGGTTTATTTCTCAACCAATAACCTGGTCACATTTTCGGGATATAATGGCCCCAACCCCGAAAACGTAACTTCTCTGGGCCGGGATATATCAAGTGGGTACCCGGTACCGCGCACATATAATTTAGGTTTAAATATTGAACTCAATACAAGTAAATAAAACTCAAGATCATGAAAAAAAGTGTTATATACATTTTAGCAGCGGCAGCAAGCTTGTGTTTACCAGCCTGTAAAAAGTTTCTGAACGTACAACCCATTGATAAACTAACAGGGAATAATTTTTACCAATCGAAAGATGATGTGGTGGCCAATATTTATGATATGTCAAGAACATTTTTTGGCAAGATCAACGAGACGCATTTTATTGGTGCTACGGGCGAATATCGTTCGGGAGAGGTTTTATCTGAACCTCAGGCAGATAATGGGCCCGCACGTGCATATGTAGAGGTATTAGGCCGGAATGACCTGCTTGGGCTTATCAACGGCAATCCGCCCTGGAATTTTTACAACTTTTATCGCATTACCGACTGGACAGGCTATTACCAGGTAATACAAAGTGCCAACATCCTCATCTCGAAACTGGAAGCAGGCGTGCCCGGCGTATCAGACAGCGAAAAAAGCAGTTTGAGGGCGAAGCGGCTTTTATACGCGGGCTTGCATACTTCTTTATGGTAAGGCTTTATGGCGACGTACCTTATTATACCGATGCTTACCATTCAACAGCTTTACCGCGCGAAAACATGGTATCTGTTTTAAACAAAAACATCGCCGACCTTAAAAAATATAAGGACGGTTTGCCTTGGACTTATTCTGATCCTGCTTTAAAAGGGGTACGTGCAAGCAGGGGCAGCGTTATCGCGCTTATCATGAACATGAACATGTGGAATGCCGGTTTCGACAAACCCAATGCAACCAAGTACTACCAGGAGACTGCAGACCTTGGGCAGGAATTGATTAAGAGCAATGCTTACAGGCTGTTACCCATCAATGAATGGGCCACGGTTATCAAAGGCCGGTCGGACGAGAGTTTGTTTGAGTTTTATCGCAGTATAAACTATGGCGATCAGAACACCAATGTTGCCCCTATTGGCGATATGTTTCTGCATTATCCATATAAAAGGCCGGAATATACGCACCGTATAAGCTTTGCCTATTTCAGGGCCGAGTATATGCAAAAACTATACTCAGGTACGGCTGACAAGCGCGCTACAATCTGGTTTAACTCAGACATCTACGCCGATAACGGAAAGTTCATGATGCTGAAATTTGCTCAAAATTCATTTGCAACCGGGGAGGAGGACGCCAATCCTGACAACACCTTTATGATATTCAGGTACGCAGGTGAAATACTGCTCTGTGCAGAAGCGCTGGCGGAACTCGGTCAGGACGATCAGGCTATTGCTTTGCTGAATAAAGTAAGGGACCGGGCAGAAGCTTCGCGCTATACCGGAGGCGGGGGCCAAGACCTTAAGGATTTTATTTTCCTGGAGAGATCGCGGGAACTGATGGGCGAGGGGCACCATTACTTTGACCTGGTACGTACCCGCAGAATTATGAACAGTGAATGGTCATATAACGTATTGACGCTGGACAAATTTAACCGTGGTGCCTGGACATGGCCAATCAGCAATAACGCCCTGGCCAATAACCCCTTCATGACATTAAATATGTATTGGGTTAACGGAGGTAATTAACCTATTCCTAAAAAGTAATGATAAGAAATATGAAAAATATAATTATTGTTTTTGCCGGGTTTTTACTGGTGCTTACCGGCTGTAAACGCGATGAGTATTATAAAGACGGAGGTAAAGCTAAGGCTGATTACCCTGCCGATATGCTTCAATACCTGCAGGATAAAGCAGTACCGTTTGATACCATTGCCCAGATCGTAAAACTGGCTGGTATGGAAGAAACATTCCGCAAAAGTGATTTTACCTTTTTTGCACCAGACGATGATGTTATAAAAAGAACCATAGGTGACTACAAAACCAGGGGCTCTTTAAATCAATTTTTGTACGAGGCCGGTCGTGATACCGTGAAAAAGCTGTCGGACATCGACTCTGCCATATGGAAAAAATATCTGCAACGGTATATGTTCAAGGGGATCAACCGGCTTAAAGATTATCCGCAAATAGATTTTAACCTGCAAAATCAGTATCCCGGAGCGCTTTATTATTCATACAGCGGCGATGTGGTGAATATTGGTGTGATATATGACGACGCGAACAACATCAAATACATTGGTCCGCGTACATTGATAATCAGTTATATCTATGACATTAATAATGCGCAAAACGTGGTTTTCGGTAATAAGGTTCTCGTCATCTGATATCAAACCTACGAACGGGATAGTACATACCCTGCAATATGACGGAGCCTATTTTGGGTTTAACCGGTACGACTTTTATGAGGAAATATACTTTGCAGGCCTTCATCATTCTGAGTAAAACATTATTAACAATATTCTTTCAATGATAATAAATTGAATATGAGAAGACTTAACTATATCATCACGTTTATCCTGCTGGTGCTCATAATAGAAGCTTGCAAAAAGGATAAGACAGTTTATTCTGACCCCTATGGGGAGGGAAAGCCACCATTGGGCGTCATCCTTAGCCGCGATGCAATACCTGCACCGGCAAATGGGACGGTGGGTACCGAGGTAACATTCAAAGCCACCGGACTTATTCCTTACAAAGGCAAAATAAAGTTCATGTTTAACGGCGAACCCGGCCAGGTTACCGAAGTAACTGAATCAACTATTAAGGTAAAAGTTCCACCATTTGGCAGC
Source organism: Mucilaginibacter sp. P19 (assembly GCF_050632265.1). Taxonomy (NCBI): domain Bacteria; kingdom Pseudomonadati; phylum Bacteroidota; class Sphingobacteriia; order Sphingobacteriales; family Sphingobacteriaceae; genus Mucilaginibacter; species Mucilaginibacter sp. P19. Next base: position 3,603,820 of record NZ_CP192586.1, on the reverse strand, counting down.
ACAGGTATTACGTCAATAGCAATTGACGATCAGTTAGTGCTCGGGCCGGTATTTAAGGTATCCGGATTGATTAATATCGATCCTTCTTTCAGGGCAACTGCCGGAGCAAATGGCAATGTAAACCAGGTGTATCCTCTTGCCGATGGCCGGAACCTGGTGCTGGGTTGGTTTACCAATTATGATAATAAAGGGATTATCACCCCGCTTAACCGCATTGTAAGAACATCGGCAGATGGCGAGTTTGACCGCACTTTCCGCACGGGTAAGGCAGCAAACGGATCATTATCGAGAGTAATAGAACTCGGTGGAAAATATGTGATAGCCGGAGGATTTAGCGGCTACAATCAGCGCACAGAAAACATTAGTAATATTACCACTTTAAATGTTGATGGCAGTATTGATACCATTGGCGTAAAAACCTACAGGCGCCCGTCCCAAACAGATACAACCAAATATTTTCCGAAGTTTAATGGCGGTACTAACGACTATATATCTAAAATATACAAGCATCAGAACAAAATACTGGCAACAGGGAGTTTCAGATATTATGTAAGACGGGTTTATACCGAACATAATCATGATTTTACCCGTGACACGGTGATTCTTGACAGTACGGAGATCCGGCAGATAGCCCGTTTTAACCTGGATGGGACACTTGACAAAACCTATCGTTTTAACATAGCGACAAACAAAGGCTTGCCTTCGGCAAACGGCCCTGTTGACTCGTACATGCATACCGACGCTGATCAGCTGGAAAAACTGGTGCTGTTTGGAAGTTTTACCACGTTTGATCAAAAAAACGCAGGCCGTTTAATTCGCTTAAGTGCCGATGGAAACATAGACGACTCATTTAAAACCGGGACAGGTACCGATAATAGCATTTCATCTTTAACGTACAACCCGGTAACCAAAAAATACCTGATAACAGGGATATTCAGAACATACGATGGCAAACCGGCCATCAGCATGGCGCTGATTAATTTGGATGGTAGTCTTGATCAAACTTTCGTAGCTAAAACATTTGAGGGAGGCTATCCTGGTTTTGCCCGGCAGCTTAATGATGGACTGGTAGTAGTTAGTGGCAGCTTTAAAAAGTATAATAACGTTACCCGCAATGGTTTTATGGTACTAAATACCAAAGGTGAACTTGCCGGGAATTACAATACTACAGGACCATTTTCAGGTACATTGTCTGATATCATTGAAACCAAATCGACTGATGGAAAGCGGGCGTTATTGCTGATTGGTGGTTTTGACCATTTTGATAATATTCAGGTTAGCAATATTATACGCGTTACCATCGAATAAATTTTAATTGAACTTATAATCTATAAAGAAATGCAGAACAGGAAAAAATACAAACAGATCATTTTTTCAATTATTTGTGCATTGGCTGTTGCTACAATATCATGTAATAAGGATTTTGTGCGCACGCTGCCCGATAAAAATTATACTGATACCGCCAAAGCAACATCCGGCGAACGTAAGGTTTTGTACCTGATTGTTGACGGGGCACGGGGCTCATCAGTAAATAGTGCCAATGTGCCTAATATTAAAGCATTACTGCCCAGTTCAATTTACAGTTGGGTTGCATTGAGCGATCCGGACTCGACCCGCGATGTAAGCAACTGGGCCAATATGCTAACCGGCGTAAAAAAGAAAAGCACAAGATCTTGTCGGATGATTTTGCCGGCAACAACCTGGCAACTTATCCTGTGTTTTTTGAAAGGATAAAAGAAGAAAGACCAAATGCCAAAATCGTTTCTTTTTCCTCCTCGGCTATTTTTAAAAATAAGTTAACACAGGGTGCTGCCGTAAGCGAGTTGTATAGTACTGATGAGCAAATTAAAACAGCTGTAGTTAATGACCTGAATACCGACACGGCACAATTGATAGTTGGCCATTTTAATGATATTAAAGAAGCAGGTGTCAAATATGGATTCGACAATTCATCGTCGCAATACAAAGCTTCTATCGAAAAATTTGACGGTTACGTAGGTGAGATTATTAATGCCCTGAAAAAAGGAAAAATTATGCCAATGAAGATTGGCTGGTAGTGATTGCGTCGAGCGGTGGTGGTAAATTCAATATCCCGGTTACCGAGAACGATAATACAGTTTTCAGTAACACCGCCGCCAATACATTTACTATCTATTACAATCCAAAATATAAACAAAGAATAATAGGTAAACCATTTACCGGCAACAGGTATTTGGGGCGCACAGTACGTTTGAAAGATACGGGAGTGAGAGCCGAGATAGATACAGCTGATATCTTTAACATCGATGATACTACCAAGTTCACCATCGAGCTAAAAGTTAAGAAGAATGAGGATAAATTCTTTTGGCCAAGTATTCTCGGGAAAAGAGCGCAATGGTCGGCAGGTCATCCGGGTGTTGGCTGGGTGATTTATCTGGAAGATGCTTACTGGTATTTTGAATACCGGGGGACTAAGGATAACGATTATCATCAATGCCGTGGCGGCGATTTACAAAAGGGCAGATGGCAAAACCTGTCGGTTAAATGTGAAATACGCGCGGGCAGACGATATATCAGAACGTATACCGACGGGGTTTTTAATAATGAGCTGGATGTAACCTCATCAGGAAGTTTTAGTAACAGTAGCCCTTTAAAGTTAGGCTATTTAAATGGTACCGGGCATGGTACACCTGATGTGTATGTAACCGACATCAGATTTTTCAAGGTCGACGTACCCGATGCCGTGATTGGAAATTATGCCTGCGAAACATCCATTAGCGAAGGTCATCCTTATTATACCTTTTTGGCAGCATATTGGCCGGGCACAGATGGCCAGGGCGACAAGATCAGGGATGTTGGCCCGCAGGCCCGCGACTTTCAATTAAAAGGCCCTTATCAATGGGAAGATTTTAATGATCTGATTTGTCCGCCGCCGGCAGGGGCACTGGCCATATTTGTTCCGCAAACGGCAGATATTCCGGCACAAATAATAAACTGGTTCAGAATACCTAACAGGCAGGCCTGGGGGCTTGACGGCCGCGTTTGGCTTGATCAGTAAATTTAACCATTACAAACTAAAATATTTGATGATGAAAAAATACAGATATATCTTGTTTATCGGGTTAATTGCCCTGATAGCGGGAGCCTGCAAGCAAAATGATCTTGATGAGCTGAAGCCAATTCAAAATACCGACAGAAACGTTTCCGGCGCAGGAGCCAATACTGGTGATGCAACTGCTGGTAACGAAATAGTTAAAGTTCCATTTAAAATATCCTTATCAGGACCGGCAACCAAAGCATTCCAGGTAGGTATAACATTTAATAATGATACGGTAACCAAACTGATAGCAAATGGTACACTTAAAAATACAGTGGTATTACCTGCGGGTGCAATTGATTATCCCGGCGTAATCAATGTAGCATTTGGGTCAGATACAGCAACTGCCGTTGCCAGCGTCAGGTTATCGGCCATAGAAGCTAACTATGGCAAAAACATAGCTTTTGCATTTAAGCTTACGAATCCGGGTAAAGGCAACCAAATTAAAGGATCGCAATCAAATATCCTGGTGGTGCTTGATACCAAAAAGCTTATTAAAGAGAGTGATATTCATTATGTGTCGCTTTTGAATGGCGGTGGCATTATGGATGTTGACTATCAGAAAAACTACACTACGTCGCCTGCAGGTATCACTATTCCGTTAACTGTAAACCTGGCAGGTGTACCGGCCGGTGCGTTTAATGTTCATGTGAAATTAAACATGGATACCATTACAACTTTGGTAAGTAAAAAAGTGCTGCCTGATAACACTATCGCACTTAACCCCGATCAATTTTCTATTGATACCCTGATTAGGGTAAATTCCAACGCCAGTACAGCGGTGGTACGCTTATCAATAGGATGGCCTGTTTTTGATGCCAATATAGTTGCCAATAAACGTTTTGGTTTTGTGGTGAGTTTGGTTAATCCGTCAAAACATATATTGCATCCAATAAAAAGCAAGTTGATCGTTTTGGTGGAGCCAGAGGTTAACCTTGATAATAACTCTTACATCACCGGAAACGGAACAGGCTTAAAAGCGGAGTACTTTTCAAACAACCAACTGCTTGATTTTGATGGCAGAAAGCCCGATCTGGTACAAATAGAACCCACTATTGATTGGCCTAATGACGGGGTTTGGCAAGCCGCCATACCAAGTATAAGTCATGATAATTTCTCGACCAGGTGGACTGGCGAGTTCCTTGCACCCGTTCGGGGTGAATACGTGTTCTGGCAGAACGAATGGGACGACGGATCAAGATTATATATAGATGGCAAGGCCATTATTAATGATTTCACTACCGAGTGGGATAAGGATAGCCGTACCGCCAAAATATTTCTGGAACGCGGTAAACGCTATAAAATAGAAGCCGATCATCGCGAAAACGTGGGTGGCCAGCGTGCACGTTTAACTTTTGAAGTTCCGTCGGCCGGCATCAACGGTAGAAGAATAGTACCACAAAGCCAATTATTCCCCGCCCCTTAAGCCAGCTACGCTAATTGATCAATGAAAATTAAGGACATGAAAAAAACATTGCATATTATCTCGGTATTTTCAACGGTAGCCCTGTTGTTTGCCGGGTGTAAAAAAGATAAGCCAGCGCCCCAACCCGAACCAGATGAGCCCAAACCCATCGCAGGTTTCACAGTGGCCCGGACAGATAGCGTTGATTTTTTAAGCTATCAGTTTACCAGTACATCCATCAATTATAAAGATATCCTGTGGCAATTTGGCGACGATAGCACATCGGCAGAAAAAGCACCGAAGCACAGATATGCCTTTGATGGCTTATATCACGTGACATTAACGGCCAGAAATTCACAGGGATACTCAGCTGCCCGGGAAATAATATTGAACGTTGCCGACCCTAATTTTGACCGCACCAAGGTTGGTGAAAGTTATTTTGCTACCATAGGCGGTACATTGACTGTATCACGCGACAATGGCGGCGGCCCAAATGCAAATGAGGGGTCACTAAAAGTGGTTGACGGCGATCCGAATACCAAGTTTTTTCAATCAGGGTTCTCAGGCGACCTGGTGATGAAATATGAGCTTAAAACACCTGCCGTTGCAGGAGCATATACCATGACATCGGCAAATGACTCTCCTGACCGTGACCCGAAAGGATGGATCCTCCAGGGTTCTGAGGACGGAATACGCTGGATAAACCTGCACAGCAAGAACAACGAAGTTTTTGCCAACCGCTTTCAACGGATCTTATATCATTTTAATAATAATGTTGCCTATAAATTTTATAGGATAAGCATTAAGACCAATAATGGCAGTCGTGACTTCCAGATGGCTGAGTGGACGGTTAATAAAAAGCAGCCATAAAATTGGTTATTTGTAACAACGATCCATGGAATGTTCGATCTGATGTTACGTAAGTTCATTCGCATGGTCAACAGTTTTAAGGAATAAGGCCCGGGAGTGTAGTATCCGGGCTTATTCCTTAGGTATTCGATCGTATAAAGTGTAGTAGCATAACTTAATCCGTCAATTATCAACACTTATGCTAAGTTGCTTTCACTAAACTATCACCAGCCGGTGATGATGTGCCCTGACTTTCTTCCCCGCATACCTGGCAACACCGCGCGGACCAGGTTCGGCACACCGAACACATTGGTGTAATACTGTCGCCTCACTTCTTCATTCGAAGCTTCTTCAATGGCGCCAACGATGCCGAAACCGGCATTATTGAGGAGGACATCGATCTGCCCGAACTGCTCGAGGGCCTTGCTGCCCCCTTGTTTTACTTCGGCCTCTTTGGTGACATCCAGAATCACAACCAACAGGTCTGCCGGGTTGCCCAGGGCAACCTTTAGGCCGGCGGCATCATTACGGACGGTAGCAATGACCTTGTCGCCCGCTGCAAGAACGGTTTTAACGATTTACAGGCCTAAGCCTTTGCTGGCACCTGTGATTAGCCGAATTTTCTGTTTCATGGTTTTGATTTTAAATGATTTACCGATTTCTTATGCACCAAAGGTAGCCCGGTGCCGGCCAGTGCTGCTAACCCGGATCGCACGAATACTGGCACAGATTTACCGTTTAGCTGAACACCGCTTTGTTCTTTCTGAAAAAATGGGACAGTGTCTCCGGCTGCTGGCCGGTGATGGTTTCAATTAGGTCGTTTGTCCCGGCGAAAACGCCGTTTACACAATCTTCCGCGACGTGGGTCACGTGCTGGATGAAATGTTCGCTGGCCGGTCTTTTGGCATTACATTCAAAAAATTGAGCTATGGTCACGGGTTGGTACCGGATCGTTCTTCCCAGTTCGCCGGATATGACCGCAGCCATTTCTGCCAGGCTGTATTCCTGCGGGCCGTAAAGCCGAAGGATCTGCCCGGCATAGGGGGTTATATTGGTGGCTACTTTGGCGACTACGCGCCCCAGGTCCGCAGAATCAACCGGTGCCCAACGTCCGTTGCCGAAAGGCAATGCGATTTCGTTGTTTTCCCGGATTAGGTCGCGGATATACAAGAACCAATCGTCAAAAAAGGTAGGCCTTAAATGAACGCTGGGAATGCCGGTAGCGTTGAGCAATTGCTCTCCTGCCCAATGATCCTGGGCTGCGTTGCTTTTGGCTTCTCGCCTGGCGGATATCTGCGACATATTGACGATGCCTTTCAGTCCATTCTCCTTAGCGGCTATGGCAAAATAAGCGGTAGCCTGTAATACGCCGGGCACCAAAACGGGGTAACACAAGTATGCGGTGTCGATGCCCTGCATGGCTGCAGTGATGTCGTCGAGGTTCAACAGGTCACCGGCTACCACCTCAACGCCTTTGGCAGCCAGTCGCGCCGAACGTTCATCCGGTTGATGGACGAGCGCCCGCACTGGATAGCCCATTTTTAATAGTTCATCGATGGCGGCGCCACCACTCTTGCCGGTCGCGCCGGTGATGAGTACTTTGATTTGCTTTTCCATTTGTTTTATATTGAATGATCAAAGATAGCCCGGACCTGGCGGGGGCTGCTAACCCGGAATGCTGAATTACTGACACAGATTGTCGGGGCTTTAAGGAGGCATTATTGTTTGGTAAGTAAATCAACTATTGGCTAACCAGCCCTGCAGTACAGGGCTGGTGTCATTAATGCGCGTAATATGGTGAGATCATCAGGTAAACGATAACACCCGTAAGGCTGACGTAAAGCCAGATGGGCATTGTCCAGCGGGCCACTTTATGATGACGGTTGATCTCGTCTTTGAGGGCCAGCGCTATGGTGTATATCGCCAGCGGTACGATGATGATGGCCAGGAGGATATGCGTGGTAAGGATAAAATAATACACATATTGCAGGGTGCCTTTGCCTCCGTATCTGGTAGATGGTGTGGTAAAATGATAGGCCAGGTAGCTGATTAGGAACAGGCTGGTCGCGGTAAAGGCGATTCCTATGAAACGCCGGTGCCAGTCGCGGCGTTTACGCCGAATGGCTATCAGTGCGGCCAGTAAGGCCACAAAGGTAAGGCCATTTAAAATGGCATTGATCTGTGGCAGTAGCATAATTTTTATGCCGCCAGGTAGTGCTGCTTTGGGTAAAAAAGCCGAGAGGGCGATCAATCCGTTGATCGCCAGGGCCAGCGCCCAGATCCATCGTTGGTAGTTTTTCATTAGTCGGCAAAAGGGGCGCTATTAAAAAAGGCCTGCGGAACTGGGATGTTGAGCTGGCCGGTCCGGTGATGCTCGATGCAGGCGCACATATGGAAACGGTGCGGGTAGGGCTGCTTACGTTCGAACTCGTTCTCGAACAGTTCGAGGAAGCCTTGTTTGAAACCCAGCCGTGGATAATGCTGTACGACATCGTCTACTGCCTGGGCATCCAGTTCGAACCCAGCCGGCAGCCCGGTAATATCATAAAGGATGCCGTATTGCAGCATGCGCGTCGCATCATCTTTAAACAGGTTAAGGTCGCCAACGTGCAGCGCGATGTTGTGCCATACTTTCCAGGCGCGCTCGTCGCTCACGCCGTGTTCAAGCAGGAATTGCCTTGCGGCTTCGGCGCCTTCGATCTCGAAGCGGTTTTGGCCGGGCACGGATGATGTAAAACCGAGATCATGCAGAACAGCGGAAAGAAACAGAAGCTCCTGGTCTGCCGCTACCTGGTGCTTTTTGGCGAACAGGTCGGCAAAATGATAACAGCGCATAACGTGGTTGAACAGCATCGGGCTGGAGACGCTGCGTGCATAAGCTTCCGCCGCGCGGACCGGTGGTGTATCCGGTTTTAAAATTATTGAATTCATGAACTAAAGATTAAAATGAACAGGCGGGTCGCCGAACAAGGCTCGCCTGCTTGCAGGTTATTGATTTTCGCCCGGGATATCACGGGCGATCTCGGTGAGCTGACCGCTGTTGATCTCATAAAAGAAACCATACAATTTGATATTTTTGGGCACCAGCGGACTGTTGCGCAGCAGTTCCAGGTCGTGTTTAACGGATTGCTCGAAGTCAAGTATGGCCATGCTGTCATGATCGATCAGTGTTGCGATGTCGGCATGGTGATGCTCATGAAACGAATGAATGAGATGTTCCGGCTCAAAGGCGGTAGCGCCACAGAACGAGTGGTGAACCACAACTACCTTCTCAAAATGAAAGAGATAGTCCATAGTAGCGACGGATTGCAGCGCAGAGAAGGCGCGGCCGCCGGCATTGGATACCGTGAACATCGTGCGGGTATTACCCACCCGGTTACCGTCGGCGTCAAGGATGTTTTCGCCCGGGTACACTTCGTCTCCGAAGTAGTTGGCCACCGCTTGCGGTATTTCCGAAGCGCGGGGGTCGAAGCAATGAATGACTATGGTTTTCATGGGAATGGCTTGATTAAAGCCTTCGAAATGTTCTTGGTCGAACCAGGGTTGCTTCCTGAATTCGAATTGACTAAGATTTGTCATGTCTGTGAATTTTGTTGGATCAAAAGTAAACAGATCTGTATACTTTTGCAATTAAAAGTAAACAGAACTGTCTACTTTTACATTCCGCTGATAATCCATGCACTTAAAATTTTTAATTTTGAATATGGCAGATACACTTAGCTCCTTCAGGGATTTGCGGACTGAGAAGATCGAAGAACTGAAACCACGCGAACGGATACTAAAGACCGCGATTCGTCTTTTTAATGAACATGATGTACACACGATCGGCATTGACCGGATCATTGCGGAGAGCCAGGTATCTAAAAGAACTTTTTACAGTTATTTCCCTTCAAAATCTGATCTGACCGCAGCTTACCTGGAGTTTTGGGACGCTTTCCGGTTTGATATTCTGGAAAAACGGGTGGGGGCAGCAAGTAATGAGCCTAAAGCGGAGTTGTTGGCTGCTTTTGACGCGGTGGATGACTGGATCGCGGACCCGGATTTCAATGGCTGTGTTTTTACGCGTGGCTTGAGTGATTTTAGCACAGACGAAGAAAAGCCGCTTCGGGCAAAGGTAGACCGGCACCTGGAAAAAGCATCAGCGTTTATTCAGGAACGTTTAAGTCAATTGGTTGAACCTGCTCAGGCCAAAACCCTACTACCACAGTTACTTAGTCTCATCCTGGGAGCAATGGTGGTAGCACAGGCGACCGGTCGGAAAGACACGGCGAAACTCAACAAGGCTGCGGCGACACATTTGCTCAACGTCTGATCACCTAACCGTTGATTACTTGAATGAAGCCTAAACTCCATCGGCGATTGTCGTGTCTTAGTGGATATCCAGGAGCCATTGATCAATGTGTTCCGGAGAAGGGATCATTGCATTCTGTAACACTTTTACATACTATCTTTCTGAATTACATATTTAAATTTAGGTATTATCGACACAACTGTTTATCTGATGAACGCGAAATAACGTGGTCAGGTATGCTGCAATCTCCACCAAGTAGCCTTTTTCAAATTCTCGAACCGCGTAAATCTTCTTAAATGCTTGATGAAAAATGCATTGATTCTATCAAGTGGTTAACTGATTCGAAAAGCGCCCACTTGGATTTTTCTATTTGTTTTGTATACAAGACACATTTAAGGCTTTTCACTTTACCAACGGCAATAGGTGTCCCAAGTGGGATATAGGCAAATGTGGACCGAATAGATTTTTTGCATTGCGGATTTTATGATTAGTAAAGGAATTAAAAAAAACGGCATTTAAATCAGTTTTACTTTCGCGCTTGTTGCAAATACATTAGAGTTTGTTGCGTTGATTGACTCAAAAAACGCTTGATCTGGCTTAATCTATGTAGCTGCGGAGCTTTTTTCAAAAAATATTGAATTCCGCAACGGTGGGCAGGTGGTTCCATTTTTCGCTATAGATGCTCACGCGGTGCTGGAAGTAAATATGAGTAATAGTGCTAAAAAGCGGTATCAATGTCGTGAAGGAAAAAGTTGTTGAGGCATACAGCGAAAAAAACAAAATGGCTTCCCTTTTATTTATCCCGCAATTTGGTTGATTGCTAAAAATATTAGTATTTTTGGTTGGTATGAATGTAGACAGGATAACGGAAAAGCTTAATATTTTGGCCGACGCGGCTAAATATGATGTTTCATGTGCATCGAGCGGAAGTAACAGGAAAAATAAGGACAAGGGTTTGGGAAATGCCAGTAACGGAATTTGCCATAGTTATACGGAAGATGGGCGTTGTGTTTCGTTATTGAAGATCCTGCTTACCAATCATTGTATTTTTGATTGCGCATATTGTGTGTCTCGGAAGAATAATGATATCAAACGGGCCGCGTTCACGGTACAGGAAGTAGTTGACCTTACCATTAACTTTTATCGCCGCAATTACATTGAAGGCTTGTTTTTAAGCTCTGGTATTTTTAAAAATGCTGATTATACCATGGAGCGATTAGTGCACGTAGCAAAAAAACTCCGAACTGAGCATAACTTTAACGGATACATCCACTTAAAATCCATTCCGGGTGCAAGTGCGGAGCTAATGCAGGAGGCCGGGTTATATGCCGACAGGCTCAGTGTGAATTTAGAAATGCCTACAGAAGCCGGATTGAAACTGCTTGCACCTGATAAAAACCGGCAGGACATGATTGACCCGATGCATTTTTTGAATCAGGAGATCATCCGAAACACAGAAGAGAAAAAGCTTTTCAAAAACGCCCCCATGTTTGCACCTGCAGGGCAAAGTACCCAGGTAATTGTTGGTGCCACACCCGAAAGCGATCAGCAGGTGCTGCAATCGGCTAATTATTTCTATAAAAATTTTAACTTAAAACGGGTATATTATTCGGGTTATGTACCTGTGCTGGCCGATAAGCGGCTTCCTGCCCTTAATACCGCGGTGCCGCTGGTGCGCGAAAATCGTCTTTATCAGGCCGACTGGCTCATGCGTTTTTATGGTTTCCATGTAAACGAGATCGTCAATAATCAAAACCCGTTACTTGATCTGGATATTGATCCCAAACTCAGTTGGGCAATCCGCAATATGCAGGCTTTTCCTATTGATATCAATAAGGCCGATTTGCAACTGATCCTCCGGGTGCCGGGTATCGGTTTGTTATCGGCACAAAAAATTTTGGCTGCACGTAAATTTGCCGGGCTGGGCTGGGAACAGCTAAAAAAAATAGGAGTGGCCATTAACCGGGCGCGATACTTTATTACCTGCAAAAGCAATGAATTTGAACGGCGCGATTTAACGGGGCAAAACATTAAGCAATTTATTATGGCCCAATCGCAAAGCAAGTACATTAAAAATACACAAACCCAACTTAACCTGTTTTAATATGAACACGCTGGTTTATGACGGAACGTTTGAGGGGCTGCTTACAGCTGTATTCGAGATTTACGAACGCAAACTGTATCCTGTAAAGTTATTGAAAGGGGAGTGGCGCAGCGGTGCGTTGTTTGAAGAGATAATTCCTATTGTTACTGACGAGGCGCGCGCCGGCCGGGTATTAAAGGGATTGCGGAAAAAACTTTCAGCTGCCGGGGTGCAGCGCCTTTACATTAGTCACATGGCCGAAATTGCCGGCGAAGACTGCAACGTGCTTGGTTTTATCCGTCATGTTTTTGACAGCGACCAAAATATTGAAGAAGATTATGGCAATAAATATGTAATGCGCCTGTCGGAAATTTTAAAAATGGTGCGGCGCGAAAAACACAGGATGGAAGCTTTTGTTAGGTTTCAAAAACTGAATGACGGAACTTTTTATGCTGCCATTGAGCCTGATTTTAATGTATTGCCATTGTTGATTAAGCATTTCAAAAGCCGCTATACCGATCAAAAATGGATGATCTATGATACTAAAAGAAATTATGGGCTGTACTACGATCTTCATGACACGCAATTCATCGAAATGAATTTTGATGAGTTAAGTAAACCGGTTAATGTAATTGCGGCTTATAGTGAGGACGAAGGTGTCTATCAAAACCTTTGGAAGAATTATTTTAATAGTATAAACATCGCTTCACGCAAAAATACCAGGCTTCATGTGCGTCATATTCCCAGGCGATATTGGCGGCATTTAACAGAGAAAATTTAACGTTTTTAAGATTTTGAGCATTTTTTCTTTTTCGATACAAATGGTTTTTCATGCATTTTGTTAATAAAGGTTGATGTTAATAATGTAGTCTGTATTTCAGTTAATTACCCTAATTTATACTTGAGAAGGACTGAAATTCAATGTTGATAAGTGTTGATTTGTTGTTAATAAACTGTTAATAAAAATAATCAAAAATATTTGCCAAATCACGGTAATGTCCCGATATTGTAATCATCAAGAACGACGTACTTTGACAGCCTTTCAGGAAAACAGAAATTGAATCGGGTGAACCTTCGGGGGAACTAAAGATCAAGGGAAGTCCCTGAGTTGCAAGAAAAAATGAAAAAGGCGAAAGTCTTTTGAAAAAAGAAAGCAATTAAAGGAGGTACCGGAATTAAGAAGAAGAACTCCACGGAGGGAAACAACAGAAACCGGTGACATTGAAAATAGTCGACCGCTCGTGAGAGCAACGGACGAAGATCATGTCGGTAAGAGATACACAAAACTTGATGCTGTTGGGCAACTACGGTTAAACAACAGTTTGGAAACGGGAGTTCAAATCGCAAGAGATGACTCCCGTTTTCGCTTTTACAGGTTTTTTGTTTGAGGAGAAATTTTTCTTCAAACCTTAAAATCGTTATTTTAGGCGGATATGAAGGACGGTCAGCGTAACCAGAAGAAAATATTTGTTTTAGATACTTCTGTGATCCTGTATGATCACAACGCATTTCAAAACTTTCAGGAGCACGATGTTGCCATACCCATCCAGGTATTGGAAGAGCTCGATAATAAAAAGAACGGTAATGATACCCGCAACTTTGAAGCCCGAAGCTTTATCCGGTTGATGGATGACCTGTCGCACAATGGACTGATCAACGAATGGATCCCGCTTAATGGTAAAACCAAAGGCAGCTTTAAAGTTGCCATGGATACTAAAACTACCGGCCAGGATGCCGAGCAGATTTTTGGTTCAGATAAAACTGATCACCGTATCCTCAACGCGGCCCTTGGCTTACAGGAAGAAAATCCTGGCAAAAAGGTAGTGTTGGTATCAAAAGATATTTGCCTTCGCCTCAAAGCCAAAGCCCTTAACCTGCATGCCGAAGATTATGAAACGGGCAAGATCAAAAACCTGGAGGAACTTTATACGGGTAAAACGGATGTAGATAAGGTGACGGAAAAACTGATCACCACTCTGAATAAAAATGAAAATTTACCGGCCGAAAATTTAAAGATAGGTTCGTATACCAACAATCACTTTTATGTATTAAAAGGAAAAAAGGCGATACTGTAGGTTTTTACAATTCACAAACTAAGCAGCTTGAAAAAGTTACCGAGCAGCCTGTTTTAAATATTCACCCTCGTAATATCGAGCAGTCTTTTGCTATTCATGCGTTATTGCACCCGGATATAAAATTAGTAACTATACAAGGAAACGCCGGCACGGGTAAAACGCTATTAGCTTTGGCCAGCGCGCTCGAGCAACGTAAATATTATCGTCAAATCTTTGTTACCCGCCCTATTGTTCCTTTAAGCAATAAAGACATAGGCTTTTTGCCTGGCGATATTAAATCAAAGATTGATCCTTATATGGCCCCGATATGGGATAACCTAAAATTTATAAAGGATCAGTTCGGTGACGACGAAAAAATGCAGGCCAAAATTGATGAGTTAGTCAATAATGATAAAATCTCGATAGCTCCACTGGCTTTTATTCGCGGGCGCACGCTCAGTAAGATATTCTTTATTGTTGATGAAGCGCAAAACCTCACCCCGCACGAGGTGAAAACTATCATATCCAGGGCCGGAGAGAACAGCAAATTTGTATTTACAGGTGACATTTACCAGATAGATACCCCATATCTCGATGCCGAAAGTAACGGACTGTCGTATTTAATAGATAAAGCAAAAGGGCATCCGCTTTATGCTCACATCACCCTGCAAAAAGGGGAGAGGAGCGAACTGGCCAATTTGGCTACGGAGTTGTTGTAAAAATCAGCCTTACTTAGTTTTAAAACCTCGTAAGGCTTTACGCTTTTATATATAATTCGCTCCCTAAATTCCTGGAGTCCAAACACTGAGCGTGATATCCGCTTTTCAATCAGGATTAACTTTTTAAAACTTCATAAGTCTTTCCTGTGTATCTTTAGGAAATAAACCTACGCGCTTATGAAAATATCAAAATACCTTCATTCATGCCTGCTTTTTGAATTAGACGGTTATCAGCTCTTGTTTGACCCCGGAAAGTTTTCATTTGCCGAAGGTTTGGTTACACCGCAATTGTTTGTTGATGTAAGAACTATTGTGATCACCCATATCCACCCCGATCATTTCGATATAGATATCTTAAAAATTATTGTAGAGTTAAGCGGCGCAGTAGTTGTCACTAATTCGCAGGTAGGAAGGGAATTAGATAAGATCAATTTAAAATATATAATTCTTGAAGAAGGCACCCATCGGGCCGGGCCATTTAAACTCCAGGCTTTCCCGGTGAGGCACGAACTTATCATGGATAATCCACTACCGCAAATGACCGGCTTCCTAATCAATAACAAAGTATTGCACCCCGTTGATTCGATGGAAGAGAAGCTTTTGAATTTTAAAGGTATCGAGTTGCTGATCATGGTTTCGATGGCTCCATTTGCCAATGAACCAACAATTTCGGCCTTTGCCGATGAGCTGCATCCTAAGCAAATTTTGCCTGTGCACGACGGGTTTGCTAAAGATTTTTTCATACTTCAGCGTTATGCCGCGTACAAAAAACATTTTGACAATCAAGGAATCAAGTTTCATGAAATTTATAAAGTAGGGGATGGGATAAGTCTTTAATAAGAAGCCTTAAGTTCCAAGAACTGTTTAAATGTGGTTGTTTTTAATTTTAGAGACGCATAATTGCGTCTCCCGCATGCAATTTACGGTGGTAAGATGGCCTGCAAAAGCGATTGTCCTACCGGAGACGCAATTATGCGTCTCTACCTGAAAAAATCTTGAATCGTTTTTAAACAGCTTCTAAGTGGGAAGTCTTAGCGAGATAACCATAACTGAGAACCTGAGACCATAAAAATATAACCCTGTATAAAAAGAAACCCCCGCCGAGAGGCGGGGTTCTTTGCGGGCTCAGCCTCCTGCTAAGCCGACCCGCGTTAACCTTATCACAATGCTAAGGTGAGGATTAATAATGAAGAAAACATGAACATTAATTGCCGTTAATTTTTCATCTTAGCGAAAAACATACTTTTAGCTAATGCAGAAACCCGATAGCCTCATTTTTGATATGGACGGAACCCTTTGGGATGCCGTTGACACCTACGCCGAATCATGGAACCTGATATTTCAAAAGCTTGACATTCAAAGGACTATTAAACGAGATGAACTGCTGCACGTGATAGGTATGGATGGTAAAAAACTTACCCGGGTAATGCTGCCCGAATTTGATGAGGAAAAGGGGATGGAGATCTACAATGCTGTAAACCAGGTAAGACGCGAAATATTGCCAACCAGCGGTGGTATTATGTACGGTGGGGTTACAGAGGGTTTAAAACAATTGGCAAGCAAATACAAACTTTTTGTTTTAAGCAATTGCGCGGTAGGTATCATACCGCTGTTTTTAACGTGGGCAGGCATTAATGAGGTTATTACAGATAGCATGGCTTATGGCACCAACCAGATGCCTAAAAACCATAATATGCATCTGCTCATGAATAAACACAATTTGCAGAACCCGATTTACATAGGCGATACTAATGGCGATGCTGAACAAACGCGCCTTGCCGGTATACCATTTGTGTTTGTTAGTTACGGTTTTGGCAATACCGATGACTATGATAATAAGTTTGACGATTTTGAATCCCTTACCCAATATTATTTGAGTTTGTAAGTTTAGTTTACATGAAAAGCGTATCACTGCTTATCTTATTTCTCACTGTCCTGTGCGGCCCGGTAATGGGCCAGCATGCTACTGTTGAATCAGAACAGTGGATAACCGAAGATCTCGGTTATCTTTATTTTAATAGCGGCAAGGTTTATTTTAATTTGGATGGATATAAGAAACACGAAAACAAATACCAAATAGAGCATGATACGCTTAAAATAATTGATACATATACTACCAGTGCAGATAATTTTAAACAACAGCATATTGACGTTTTTAAGTTTATCATCAATTATTTCGATGGCAAGAAATTAACTATTAAAGCTGTTAATGATAATGCTGTAAAATTAGCCGGTCGCCCTCCCTTGCAGTTTAAAAACTATAAATCCAGTTTTGATAATGGGATCAAATTTTCAAAACTTCGTTTCCTATCCTCAACCTGTTATGGCAATTGCCCTCAATTACTGATTAATATTTGGGCAGATGGTACGTATCGTTTAAAAGGGGGCGAATTTGCTGACCCCTACAAAGGTGATTATGCCGGAAAGCTTACCAGGCTACAGCTCGATAGCCTGAACTATTGGCTAAAACGGAGTGAATTAAAAAAGATGTACGATTGGAAACAGGGTAGCCAGGTTACAGATGCACCTAATTATTACCTGGATATCGATTTTGAAAACAATAAGGACAAACTTACGCTAACTACAAATGATCCACCTTTTAACCTAACTGGTTTGGTTACCTTTTTAGTGGAGTCTTTTAAAAAAGTAAACCTCACGAAAATTAAAGAAGGAGAGAAGCCGGCAAACTAAACAGGCCATTGTCATGATATAAATGTTTGCTTACCTGCTAAGTTTTTGTAGCTTAGTTAGCAAATAAAATCTCCGATGAAAACAAAAACCAAGGTTATTATCACCCTTATATTACTACTGATTATAGTAGGCTTTTTTACTATCGATATTATTTTGTTTTTGGCGAGGGAACTAAAGCCGGTACCATGAACTATTTTGTAAAGAAAGGTTACGTATTTAAAACTTATGAAGGTAGGTTAATTCAAAGCGGAATCCGTACGCAGGTAACAGGGGGTACAATTGGCTCAAATGAATTTATGTTTTCTGTAACCGATGAAAAAGTGGCAAAAAAACTGAGCAGTAACGCAG
The DNA here is from genome assembly GCF_050632265.1 of Mucilaginibacter sp. P19. Taxonomy (NCBI): domain Bacteria; kingdom Pseudomonadati; phylum Bacteroidota; class Sphingobacteriia; order Sphingobacteriales; family Sphingobacteriaceae; genus Mucilaginibacter; species Mucilaginibacter sp. P19. The sequence continues at coordinate 3,586,304 of NZ_CP192586.1, read as the reverse complement.
GCTCATTTTTAGAACTTCACTATAAAGAATACCTGCATACGCTGCCATGGCGGGGAGTAAGCGTTTTTGTGGTTGATAGCGTAGTTTCGGCCAAACCACTTGCGCCTGGTATGTAATAAAATACATTAAACTACAACCTGCTTAAGCGTTGACCAGGTTGTAGTTTAACTCGCCGTTTTGTTTGGTGATCTTTACCAATCCCCGGTCAAAAAGATAATTAAGTACTTCAATCGTGTTTTTCTCGTGTGTAAAAGTATTTACCGCAGGTTCGTATTCCTTTAGCTTCAATGCAATATCAGCTACTGTGGCTTGCTTTAATTGCGAAAGCGTATAAATCACCTTATCCTGTGTGCAGGTAACCTTAGCGAATTGATCAGGCATGCCGCATGCCGAAAAAAATGATTGATTTGAATTGCTCATCTGCTCAATATAACAAAATTATGATCAGGCATTAACCGCATCTCTTAACGATTTAATGGTGTCATGCGTTTTTTTAAACCTTCTAAATGGTTATTAAGCATGGTTACAACCTGCTCATCTTCCCATATCAGCTCCTTATCGTCAAGCGCGGCGCGATAAGCTTTTTTGCTACATCCTCGCCATATTCGCAATCCGAAAGTATCGAGTGACTGTCTTTACTGACAAAAACCGATTTTACATCCATCCAGGCGTGATAAAATTTCCCCGCAAGGGTAGTACCGTCTGTAGGATCTCCTCCTAATACATGAATGTAATCGCGTATTTCACTAACGTAGTTTTTGCTTTGATCAATATATTCATTAAAAAGTAAATTCAATCCGACTTCATCTGTTGCTTCGGTAGCTTTGTGATATCCGGTTATCCTGTCGTTATTTATTTTGATCAGATCGTTCAGTGCTGAGATCTGATGTTGTACGTGCTGTAAAATTCCCATGGCGTTGTTGTTTTGTTTTAATAAATAACATACCATATGGGTTAATGTTTTTATATTTTAGTTAGGTGTTGACCAGTGAAATGACCAGTTTAACTACATGCCATAAATGCAACTGGCTGAATCGGCAGCCGGATAAAACAGACATCGCCGGGGGCATTCCGGGGGCGTAATAGCATTTAGCATGTCACGTTTATATTAATTTAAAGGGATAACTTAAGCAACTGGAAGAACCGGCGGCCGGGTGAGACGGCCGCTATAAGGTTCTTTCCGAAGAGGGGTAATTGTTATTTAGTTGATTGATGTTGCTTGTCTATTATTAAGTTTTTTGAACAAAATGGGCCACTTTTTTTAGTAACTCATTCATGTCAAAAGGCTTGGCCAAAAAGTCGTCGGCGCCGGCCATCATTGCAGAATCACGTATATCGCGACTTGCCGATATCATGATAACAGGTATATCTTTGGTTAGCTCGTCTTGTTTTAGCTTCTTGCAGATATCCCGACCGTCTTCGCCGCTCATCCAGATATCTAACAGTAGCAAGTCGGGGAGTTCGTCTTTCATATCAAGCACTGTTGTACCATCTACGGTTGATGTTACCTCGTAGCCTTCAAATTCAAGCAGCATTTCCATAGCATCAACAATGCCCGGGTCATCATCTGCAATCATGATTTTCTTGTTCTTTGTATTCATTTTAGGCGTAAAGGCTTGGTTAAACCCTCTGAAATTAGCTGTGATAAATTTACCTTATTGTGAACTATCCAACAGGTGAATAACTGTTGGTATCGTCTACAGGTAATGCAAAGCAAAAAGTAGACCCTTTGCCTTCAATGCTGTTTACCCACATTCTGCCGCCTTCTCGCTTAATAATTTCTGATGAGATGTATAATCCTAACCCCAAACCGGGGAATGTATGCTGCTTGTTCCCACTTACGCGGTAAAATTGCTCAAACACCCGGTCCTTCTTGTCTTCGGGTATCCCGATGCCAAAATCCTGTACACAAACAATCACCTCATTGTTTTCGCGGCGAGTGTTGATGATGATGGTATCGGTATGAGGCGAATATTTGATAGCATTCGTAATGAGGTTGGTAATAACCTGGCTTACCCGATCTTTGTCTGAATAGATACGGCCTGTTGGTGTAAAGTTTTGGATAAGTTTATGTTTTTGTGTAGTGTGCTGCAGGTCTTCAACAGTTTCCTGTAGGGTTTCATTAAAATCGAACCATATTTTATTGAACTGTAGCCTGCCCGAGTTAATCTTGGTAACATCAAGGAGATCGCCTATGAGGTTTGTAAGACGGTTAATCTGGGCATCCATCCTAAGCACCATTTCGGCCTTTTTTTGTTCGCCTTCTTTGGTAAGCATAGCACCCAATACCTGGGCATATGCTTTTATGCTCGTAACCGGGGTTTTTAATTCGTGACTTGCGATACCTAAAAAATCATCTTTTTGTCGTTGTAATTGTTTTTGCTCATCAATGTCTGTATTGGTACCAAACCATTTAATGATTTTTCCGTCAATTATGAAAGGTAAAGCCCTGGACAAATGCCACTTGTAATTTTGATCTTTGTCTTTTAATCTAAATTCACATTGGTAAACATTACCCGTGTTCACTGCATAATTCCAAGCCTCAACACAAGCATCCCTATCATCGGGATGAATAGCATTGAGCCAGGATGCTGCTATTTCATTTGCCTGGGCACCAAAATAATCTACAGCACGTTGATTAAAGTAGTCGACCTGGCCATCCGTGCGGGCCGTCCAAAGTTGCACCGGCATAAAACCAGTAACAAACTCAAACTGCCTGATCTGGTTATTCAATTCCCTGTTACGTAATTTCACTTCGCTTTCGGCAAGTGTTTTATCGGTGACATCGGTACAGGCACCTATGTACCCGGTAAATTCCCCCTGCTCATTATATTGCGGATTGCCGGTGGCTATACACCATCTTATTTCACCATCCCGGCGTGTGATCCTAAAATCAACTTCATAGAACCGGCGGGCATTTAAATCGGCTAAGAACTTTTCACCGGCCCTGGTTCTGTCTTCTTCTAAAAGTGCGTTGATCCACCCTGCGCCCATATTATCCTCATATTTAATACCAGTCCAATCAACCCAGGTTTGATTTACGTAAGTAATATTACCTTGAGCATCGGCCATCCAAAGTACTGTTGGCGATGCATTAGTGATGTTTTTAAGCAATCTTTCACTATCAGTAAGGGCTTTTTTATCGGCAATTTCCCTTCGCAGATCCCTTGCAATTGAAGCCCTGCCCTGTGGCAAGCCGGTTACAGCGTCATAAACCAGCATGGTGGTGCCGTACACAGGTATGGCTTCGCCGGTTTGGAAATGACGGTAAAGTACTTCACCGCTCCATTTACCATGCTTCATTAAAATTGGATTTACTTTGTCCCTCAGCTTATCAAGCTCATCAGGCATTAAATATTCGCTGTTGTGCCTCCTGTGCTCGTTGGCGCCTTTGATACCCAACATTTTTCGCCCGGCGGTATTTACGTAAGTTACATTACCATCAAGGTTGGATAGGCTTACAAAATCTGAGGTATGGTTAATAAGCGACAATAATTTATACTGTTCATTTCTTGCCGCTTTTTCAGGGCGCAGGTCTCGGGCTACGGATGCCATACCAATAGGCAAGCCATTTAACGGATCATCGATTCTGAAACAGTTAACGTAAACCGGAATATTTTCTCCTGTCTTAAAATGCCGGTAGTGCATTTCACCTTCCCACTTACCATACTGCTGTACCGCGGGGTTTATCTCATTATTTACTTTGTCTGCTTCATGATCTGCAAAATATTCAACGCCGGGTTTTAAAGCTTCTTTTGTACTCCCAATACCTAATATAGTGTAGGCTGTTTTATTGATATAGGTTACAGAACCATCCATGCTGCCTACTGCAACCACGTCGGCTGTTTTATCAATCAGTGCAATCAGTTTTTGTTGTTCTTGTTTATCTAATATTTCGCGGGTTATATCCTGTACGGTACCTGCAAAGCGGATAGGCTCATGATTATCGTTAAAGTAAGCCCTACCTTTCAGGTGGATCCAATATTTCAGGTGCCCTGTGTCATCAACGGTGCGGACGATTATATCATAATTTCCATTGCTTACAGGATCATAAGCCTGCATTACTGCTGTTCGCAAGCGTTGCTCATCTTCCGGGTGGACAAATTTCAACAGATCATCATACTTTATCTCATCATCTTTTCGAAAACCGCAGAGCTCTTTACAGCGGTCGTCCCATGTTGCGGTTTGTAATCTGGGGTTTAAATCCCAGGTTCCCAGTTCGGCAGCTTGCAGGGCAAATTGAGCACGTTGTTCACTTTCAACCAGCTTTTTACGGGTGTTAACCAGTTCGGTAACATCTGTAGCTGTATTCAACACGCCCCAAACTTTACCATCGTCGTTATGTAACGGTTTAAAAATAAAGTTGAAGTAAAATTCTTCAAGCTTATCGTTAACCATAAGATCAACCCTTTGCTCTTTCCACTTATAAGCCGTACCGTTATCGTATACATTTGATAATATTGCATGAAAGCCCGGCTCTTCGAATTCGGGCAGCAGGTCAAAGTAATTATGCCCAATAACATCATCTCCCTTTCCCCATATATCTGTCATGGCCTTATTGGCAATCCTGATCTCCATTGTTTTGCCAACATATAATGCTATAGGGGTAGGAGATTCCCTGAACAGAATACGGAAAATATCTTCGTTTAATTGTTGATGAAGGCCGGCGTTGTTATTCATTATATAAATAATATGTATAAATATAGGCTATAATAATTAAGATCAAAATCTCAATTCATACATCATAATATTTCAATTAGTGAGTATGCCTGTTATATTAATATAGCTGCAATTATTGATAAAAACGGGTTACAGAAGCGTATACCTTGTATTTTCTAAACAGTATACCTGTATAAATGTTTAAATTCTGTTTTTAGAGAATTTGATGGTATGAGATTTTAAAGGTTTGTAAAATCAGGAGAATTATTTGTATTAATAGTACGGTAATTTTACCATGTTTTTTGTTTTTTTACTCCATAAAATCAATTATATCAAAACAATTTCATAGGTATTACTATTACCATACCAATAAAACAAAATCCTGTATACTTGATGGTTGTGGTATGCGGGTAGTTAAACAGATTGGATTTATTATGACCAAATTGCATAAAAAACAGCAGCTTATAACGTTTGAGCAATTGCCCAAAACTCCTACCGGTATTACCGGTTTAGATGAAATAACGGGCGGTGGTTTACCTAATGGAAGACCAACGCTGATATGTGGTGAAGCGGGTTGCGGTAAAACACTTATGTCGCTTGAGTTTATCGTGAGGGGTGCTACCGAATTTAACGAGCCCGGTGTATTTATGGCTTTTGAAGAAAAGGCAGATGAATTGGCTTCGAACGTAGCATCGCTGGGCTTTGATTTAATTAAACTCCAGGATGATAAAAAATTAAGACTTGATCATGTGCATATAGACCGAAGCGAGATTGAGGAGACAGGCGAATATGACCTGGAAGGTTTGTTTATTCGCTTAGGCTTTGCTATTGACAGCATCGGGGCAAAAAGAGTAGTACTGGATACTCTTGAAAATCTTTTTTCGGGTTTATCAAACCAAATTATATTGAGGGCCGAGCTTAGAAGACTTTTTACTTTTTTAAAGGAAAAAGGTGTAACTGCTATAATAACCGGCGAAAAAGGTGACGGCTCTTCATTAACACGGCAGGGGCTTGAAGAATATGTTTCAGATTGTGTGATCCTGCTTGATCACAGGGTTATAAATCAGATCTCAACCCGTCGTTTGCGCGTGGTAAAATATCGCGGTACACAGCATGGTACCAACGAATATCCATTTTTAATTGATGAAGATGGCATTTCTGTACTTCCGGTAACATCTTTAAGATTGGAAAAAGAAGTGTCATCCGAAAGAATTTCATCAGGGATACCCTCTCTTGACAGCATGTTTGGAGGCAAGGGTTTTTTTCAGGGCAGCAGTATCCTCGTTTCGGGCACGGCCGGTACCGGTAAAACAAGTATTGCGGCCAGCTTTGCCAATGAAGTTTGCGGCAACAAAAAGAGGTGCCTTTATTTTGCTTTCGAGGAGGCGCCTAAGCAGATCCTTCGCAACATGAAATCAATCAATCTCGACCTGCAAAAACACATCGACAATGGCTTGCTCGAGTTTCATGCCTCGCGTCCTACGCTTTACGGTATTGAAATGCACCTCGTCGCTATTTACAAGATCATTAAAAGATTTAAGCCCGCAGCGGTGATCCTCGACCCGATTACAAACCTCATTACGGTGGGTTCGGTAAGTGAAGTAAAATCGATGCTGATAAGGCTGATAGATTTTTTACAGGACGAACAGATCACGGTTATGTTTACTGCTCTCAGTTTAAATACGGTGGTAAGTGAACAAACCGACGAAGGTGTATCATCATTAGTTGACACCTGGCTGCTTGTAAGAGATATCGAATCGAACGGAGAGCGTAACAGGGGGTTATACATCATGAAGTCGCGCGGTATGAGCCATTCAAACCAGGTACGCGAGTTTACAATTACCGATAAGGGGCTGAGCCTGGTTGACGTTTATCTTGGCCCCGATGGAGTGCTCACAGGATCGGCAAGGGAAGCACAAAAATTAAGGGAAAAAACAGGCGTGGCACTAAGGGAGTTTGCTATAACTCGTAAAGATAAAGAGATATTGCGCCGGCGTATGATGCTTGAATCAAAAATTGCAAGCTTGCAGGCCGAATTTGAGTCGACAGAGGAGGAATTGAACAAAATATACCTGGAAGAAGAGTTGAAACAGGATATTATAGAAAGAAACCGGCAAGAGATAACCGACATTCGCCGGGGAAATGCGGATACGCTTAAAAGTAAATCAAAAAGAAAAAAATAATGGAACTGGATGAAGTTATAAAATATGAGTTAAGGCTGTATATAGCGGGCAAAACTGCTAAATCAGTTACCGCGCTCACCAACCTTAAAAAATATTGTGAAGAACATTTGAAAGGTCAGTATGTTATTGAAGTAATTGACTTGCTGCAGCAGCCTCAACTGGCCGAAGGGGATCAAATATTTGCAATCCCCACGTTGGTAAGAAAAGTACCTGAACCGATTCGCAAAATAATAGGCGACTTGAGCAACGAGGAAAAAGTTTTGGTTGGATTGAATATAATACCAGTAAGTAAATAGTTAGATGACCGAGCAAAACCAATTGCCTTTAGATCAAGGAGAAAACCAGTTTTTTCGATTGCGTTTATTTGTAATTGGAGCATCGCCCAATTCTGTCAGGGCAATAGCCAACTTAAAAATTATTTGTGAGCGGTACCTTAAGCCTAATTACGAGCTCGAGATAATTGATGTTTACCAGCAACCGCTCATCGCACGGGAAGAACAGATCATAGCATTGCCTTTACTTATTAAAAAATCTCCCGGCGTTGAACGCAAGCTTATCGGAGATATGTCAAATACAGACAAAGTTTTAAAAGGGCTGGGAATATTTACAGAAAGCTAATTATGGAGCCGGACAAACTTACATATGAGCAGTTGCTTGCGGAAAACAATAAGCTTCGATATCAATTAGAAGAAGCTACCGACGTCATTTCTGCTATTCGTAATGGCCAGGTTGATGCCTTTATAGTTAAAGATGATGAAGGCCACCAGCTTTATACGTTGAAAACGGCCGACCAAACCTACCGCGTTTTTATTGAAAAAATGAACGAAGGAGCGGTTACGTTGAATGGCGACGGTACTATATTATATAGCAATTCGAGTTTTGCGGCTATGGTTAATGAACCGTTAGAAAAAGTGATCGGGCTGGATTTTAACGCTTTTGTTGCCGAAGTTTCGGTGGAAAAATATAAGCAGATAATTAGGGATGGCTGGAATGCCGATTGTAAGGGCGAGGTTTTGTTATCAAATCGGGATGGTAAACTGACTCCCTGTTTATTATCATCTACCACACTTGATCTTGATGAAGGAACGGCATTGAGTTTGATCCTGACCGATTTGACTGCTCAAAAGGAAACCGAATGGGAGCTGAAAATTAAAAATGATCAGCTTGAAGAAGCTCAGAATATTGCCGAGAGGCTGAATAATGATCTGGAAGATACTGTGAGGGAGCGTACCAATGATTTGCTTATCAGTAGGGAACATTTTAAGTTGCTGGCTAATAACATTACTCAAATGACCTGGACGAATTTGCCCGGTGGCGAAGTCGATTTTTATAATCAGCGCTGGTTTGATTATACGGGCAGGCGATATGGTGAAACAGCAGGCTGGGGCTGGCAACAGATCGTACACCCAGATGATCTGCAAAAAACAATGAGTGCTTACCTCGAATCTTTGCAAAGCGGGAGTGTTTATGAACTTGAAAACAGATACCTCCGCTGGGATAATACTTATCGCTGGCACCTTAACCGCGCAGTGCCGTTAAGAGATGATAATGGAGAAATTCTTTTTGGGTAGGGACCGCAACAGATATCGAAGAACAGAAAAAGCAGCTTGATTTAAAGGATGAGTTTATTGGTGTGGCCAGCCATGAACTTAAAACACCTTTAACCAGCCTGAAAGGTTATTTACAGCTTATTTTGGCTTATAAAAAGGAGGAAGTTCCCTCAATAGTAAAACAATATATTGAAAAGGCCGGCACTGCTTTAAATAAGCTTCAGCGTTTGGTTAACGATTTGCTTGATGTAAGTAAAATTCATGCGGGAGGGCTTGAATATGCCAGGGCGAAAATAAATCTTCGCGACCTGGTAGCGTCAACTTTAGAAAACGCTATCCACCTATACCCTGAATTTAATTTTATCAATAAATCGGAAACTGATTTTTTTATAGATGGAAATGCCGGGCGACTGGAACAGGTACTGATAAATTTCATTAACAATTCTGTAAAATACTCAACCGAAAATAAAAATATCATTATTGAAACCGGTAATATAAACGGAAAGGTACGTGTATCAGTAACGGACTTTGGCATCGGATTGTCGGCCGCGCAGATCGAGCATATTTTTGAGCGGTTTTATCGTGTTGAGGATAAAAAATTTATGACGAGCGGCCTTGGTATGGGGCTTTATATCTCAGCTGAGATCATTAATAATCATAGCGGCGATATAGGGGTCGAAAGTGAGCTTGGTGCAGGCGCTACCTTTTATTTTGAGTTGCCCTTGCTTGAAAAGTAAGCATTGTTTATTTCGGTTCAAAATTGCAGTTGACATAAATACTTCTGATATTGGTTGGAAAACCACCTGATATAAAACATAAAATATGTCTGCCGAAAACGAAAATATATCCGTTACATATGAGCCTGACGGTGTAACCACCATTTGTTTTTATCATCCGGCACAAAACTCCCTGCCCTCGGCGCTATTAAAACAACTTGCCGATGCGATATTCAGTGCCGGTAATAACCCGGAAACAAAAGTCATTGTTTTAAAGAGCGCGGGAGATCGTACTTTTTGCGCGGGTGCAAGCTTTGACGAGCTGTTGCAAATTAAGGATAGGGAAACCGGCGCGTTATTTTTTGAAGGGTTTTCCAATGTGATTAGTGCCTGCCGCAAATGCCCCAAAATAATAATTGCGAGGGTACAGGGGAAAGCAGTTGGAGGAGGGGTTGGCCTTGCCGCCGCTGCCGATTATTGCCTGGCCAGCGAGGCGGCATCAATAAAGTTAAGCGAGCTTGCTATAGGTATTGGCCCCTTTGTGATAGCCCCCGCTGTGATCCGTAAAATAGGGTTATCAGCATTTTCCCAGGTCACTATCAGGGCTTCAGATTTTCAAACTGCCCAATGGGCAAAGCAAAACGGCTTGTATAATGAGGTTTATGAAGATACTCCAAGCCTTGATGCGGCTGTATATGAGCTTACTCGAAAATTAGCTTTATATAACCCGGCAGCACTTACCGGATTAAAACAGGTACTTTGGGAAGGCACTGCTGATTGGGATGATTTGCTTAAACAACGTGCGGCTATAAGCGGTGAATTGGTTTTATCGGAATTTACGCAACGGGCATTACATTCTTTTTTAAGGATAAATCCAAGTAACATTTGAGTAATAAACTGCCTGTATTTTAACACAACCCTTGATACTTCTCATTTTTAATGGGGCTAATTTTGTGTATATCTAAATAGTATTGGTTAATTATATGACCGTTTTATACTGGCATAGTTGCTTATTGTAAGAAAGCCCCCGGAAATCCGGAGGCTTTTTGTTTTTACCAGTGCCTGCAGTAACGATGAACACGATAATGCCTTTGATAGTATACCGGCGCGTCATAATATCCTGTTGCGTAATAGCGTGGACGACCATAATAGACAGGCTGGTCATAGTAGACGTCCCTGCCATAGTAAACAGGTGTTCCGTAATATCCGCTTGTGTAAACTACCCTATGATAAGGACGGCCAAAATGTGCGCTTATACTTATACTTTGAGCTTTTGCAAATTGAAATGAAAACATCATCACAAAAGCTATTATTGAAAATCGCATAAATTTCATGGTCATAAATTTTAGTTAATACCTGAATTGTAATACATAATTATGACTGGCGATGGATAAGTTGGTTTAATTAAATTTTTATATTTTTAGATATGTATTACTTTGTTTTTTCTGCGATAGTTGTCTTTATCGTAATTGGAGTGCTTTATATTAAGTCGTATTATGATAAATTACGCTGGACAAAAAAGCAGCTGATAAAAATTCAGGAGAAGTGGGGCAAACCGATTAACGCCCGCCGAAACTTTGACTTAATAAAGATTTACCTGGATTCGGAAGACAGTAAAAACAAGCTTTCGGCTCAAACAGCCGACGATCTTGACCTGATAAGTGTTTTCAATTATATCGACAGAACAAACAGTAACCCTGGTAAACAATACTTGTTTAATTTATTACATTGCCCTACAACCGAGCTTGATGTTTTGCATGACCTCGACAATGATATTGAGGATCTTAACATGGATATACCCGGCCGCGAATTGCTTGAAGTGGAATTGTCAAAACTTAACCACCCCGATGCTTACTTTATAGCCGATCTTTTTCTCAGGGCACATGAACCGGTATTTGCATCGGTAATTAATTTTTATATAAAGGTTTCACCTTTTCTGATCCTGGCTGCGTTATTATCGCTGATTGTTATTCCTAACATTTTCAGCTTTATCTTTTTGCTATTGTTGTTTGCGTACAACATTGTTATTTACTTCAGCAACCGCAAGGCTATTTCAGGATATACCAAATCGTTACCGCAATTGCTGGTTATGTATAAAGTTGCAATGGCGTTAGCTAAAAGCGGGAAATTTGGTCAGGTACACGACGTAAAGTGTTCCCTTTCCAGCCTAAGAGGTTTAAAACGAGCGCTTAAGTTTGTAAACATAGAAAGCGGCTTCGTGAATGGTAAAAGTGATATTGCTTACGCAGCCTTCCATTTGTTTAAACTGCTTTTTGTGATTGAGCCCAATACTTATACATCATCATTAAAACAAGTCAGTAAATACCGCGAGGATATTAAAGAAGTGTATAAATTTATTGGCAGGGCCGATACGCTGATAGCTATACAATCAATACGTGACGGTATGCCTTTTTATTCAAAACCCGCGTTTATGGGTGTTGATGGCAAAATAGAGATTACCGAACTTTTTCACCCATTGGTAGCTAATTGTGTAACTAATTCCCTTTATACAACTAATGCAGACAGGGGGCATTGATCACAGGGTCAAACATGTCTGGCAAAACTACATTTATTAAAGCGCTGGCATTAAATACGCTGCTATCGCAAACTATATTTACAAGTTGTGCAAAGGCCTACAAGGCTCCTTTTCTCAAAATACAAACCAGCATCAAAACCAGCGATAACATTGATGAACACAAGAGTTATTTTCAGGCACAGGCCTTAGCTATTTTAGATATCATTGATAACAGTTCTCAGAAAGAGGATATAAAAAGCATGGTGATCATTGATGAGATTTTCAGAGGTACCAATACCATCGAACGTATAGCCGCAGCAAAGTCTGTGCTTTCGTACATTACCGCTAACCAAAATTTTGTTTTTGTATCAACCCACGACCTTGAGCTGGCCCAGCTGCTCGACGAGGATTTTGTTGTATATTCCTTTTCAGAATCAAAAGACGGGCGCATCCTGGTATTTGACTATATCCTGAAGCAGGGCCTGCTTGAAAACACTAACGGAATCGCCATACTCAAATCCATGGGATATCCAGAACGTGTTATCGATGAAGCCAATATTGTAAGCGAGCGAATGATGAATAAATATTTGGTTTAAGCATTCCTAAAAAGAAAGCTTTCTTATTCATATAAGCTCAACCTGTTTTTTAAATACCGCATATCTTCCTGTAATTTTTCAACCCGGTTAAGCAGGTGAGAGATAGCTTCAATGCCGGCTACGTTAATATCCAATTCGTACAAGCTCACCAGTTTTTCCAGCTTTTGAAGCTCAGTTTGAGGGATGAAGACAGTTTCATTAATGATGGTTACTTCAACCAGTCCCGCTTCATGTAAAGATGTAATGAACGTGTATTCAACATTATGATATACACAAAAATCGTTTGCTGCTATTAATTCTGCTGTTTTCATAATGTTTTAAATTTAGGCTGAGGATTTTGCCAGTTCTTCAAATAATTGTTTCTGCTTTTCGGTGAGGTTGGTAGGGGTTTGAATATCATAGGTCAGGTACAGATCGCCAAATTCATTTTCTTTTTTGTAAACGGGCATACCTTTGCCTTTGAGCTTTACTTTAATGCCATTTTGAGTTTCAGGTTTTACTTTCACTTTAACTTTGCCGTTTAATGTATCGGCAGTTATTTCGCCACCTAAAACTGCAGTGTACAGGTCAAGTTTCAACGTGGTGTACAAATTGTTACCATCACGCTTGAAATTTGCATCAGGTGCAACACTAAACTGAATATACAGATCTCCGGCGGGGCCGCCGTTTACACCCGGGGCGCCATGCCCGGCTATTTTGATAGTTTGTCCGTTTTCAATACCTGCGGGTATGGTTATCCGGATATTTTTGCCATTGACAGTCAACGTTTGCTTATGTGTTTCAAGAACGTCTCGAAGGTTTAAACTTAACGAGGCATTATAGTCCTGCCCGCGATATTTTGCCTGCCTGCCGCTACGCGCGCCTCCTGCGCCGCCAAACATCGATTGAAAGAAATCTGAAAACTCGTCACTTCCAAACCCTTCGGCACTGCCAAATCCTTCGGCTCCGGTAAAGCCGCCATAACCACCAAAACCTCCTTGTGCACCGGCTTGTTGGCGCGCTTGTTGTTCGTATGCTTCGCCGTGCTGCCAGTTCTCGCCATATTTATCGTATTTCTTTCGCTTTTCCGGGTCACTTAATACTTCATTTGCTTCGTTTAGCTGCTGGAATTTTTTGTGGGCATCTTCGTCATTAGGGTTAAGATCGGGGTGATATTTGCGGGCCAGTTTACGGTAAGCATTTTTAATATCCTTTTCGGATGCATTTTTGTCGAGCTCTAATACTTTGTAATAATCTATAAAAGCCATGGCGGGATTTAATATAAACAGATGTGTTATTAACTACTAAATATACAGCTTGGTTTTAAAACTTATGGCTTTTTTAATGTCATTTGATATAAGTGCGCGGACTTTAAAATTATGGGTTATAGCTTTTATTTAAAATTCGCAAATACTACCTTTGGCATCCTTAAATTAATCATATGCCTGTAATAACCCAAGCTACCCTTACCGACGTACCCGAACTTAATGTTTTAGTAAACAGCGCTTACCGTGGTGAAAGCTCAAAACGGGGTTGGACAACTGAGGCCGACTTAATTGGCGGCTCCCGCATTGATGAACAAACTCTGACGGGGTATATGAATGATGAAAATATCATCATTTTAAAGCATACTGATGAGGAGGGCAATATTACAGGTACTGTTTATCTTGAAGTCAGAACTCCAAAGTTGTATGTTGGCATGTTTAGTGTATCGCCATTATTGCAGAATAAAGGAGTGGGCCGCGCACTGATAGAAGAAGCTGAAGTTTACGCGCGTAAGTATAACTGCAATACTTTAACTATGACAGTAATTAGCATCCGCTCCGAACTGATAAGCTGGTATGAGCGCCGCGGCTACAAACCAACCGGCGAAATTCAGCCTTTTCATGCACATGGCCGTTTTGGGGATGCCAAACAGCATATTGAGCTGATTGTAATGGAGAAGAGCGTTTAAGTCCTAAGTTTTAAGTTCTAAGTCTTGAGTCAAAAGTTAAATTGGTATAATCGACTTAGGACTCAAGACTTAGAACTTCACAAATTCCAATACTTCACTGATCTTATGCACATGTTTGAAGTTTTTGTGTGTTAAAACGGTTTCTACATGTTCGTGCGCCCATGTTGTATGATAGGGTACGTGAACAGCATGCCCGCCAATGTTGATCACGGGCATTACATCTGATTTTAAGGAATTGCCGATCATCATAAACTCATCGGGATTGATGTCAAGGTGTTTGATCAGCTTGATATAATCATCCTCCTTTTTATCACTCATAATTTCGATATGGTGAAAGTAATGTGCCAGCCCTGATTTTTTGAGCTTCCGCTCCTGGTCAAGCAGATCGCCTTTGGTGGCTACCACCAGCCTGTAATGATCTTTTAATGAGGATAAAACATGTTCTACCTCGTTCAGTAACTCTATCGGTTGATTAAGCATATCCTTACCATATTGTAATATGGTTTCCACTACATCAACGCTAATATTTTTTTCAGAAATGCTCAATGCTGCCTCTATCATGCTGAGGATATAGCCTTTTATCCCGTAGCCATAAAGTGGGAGGTTATCAACCTCAACTTTAAAAAGCTCTTTGGAAATGGTGTGCTGTGGCGAAAAATTTTCGAGCAGGCTGCAAAACCTTTCTTCGGTAGCTTGAAAGTAAGGTTCATTTACCCAAAGGGTGTCGTCGGCATCAAAGGCAATTACTTTTAGGTTCATTTGAAGTATCTGGTTTACCTGGTGCAATAATAATACATCGGGTTGATTTTAGTAGCATAAAGCTCCATTGTACAGCAATAAATATTTAACATTTATGAACTATCAGGTTCAATTTAAACGATTTAAAAATAAAGTAAATTTGTATGCAACCTTATTTCAAAAGCTACGTCTCATAACTTAAATGGTCAAATTAACATTCGTTTAAATGGAAGAGATACTGCCACCCTTAAAAGAATTTATAGTTGATTATTGCAACAGGTATAAGATACATAAGGTTGATCCGCATAGCCTGAACCTCGATACTAGTATTGATCTTGATCTGGATATTTTTGACATTGAGATAGACCTTTTTCTTGCCGATTTTGCCGAACAGTTCAATATAGATCCATCTAAATTCAGTTGGTATAAATATGGCTATCCCAAAGGCTCAACCCGGGTAAAAGTTATTAAACTGATGTTTGGCTACAATACTACATGGGTTAAACAACTGGCCCAATATTGCTATACTCCCAAATTTAAGGTGCGCAACTTACAAGATGCTGTAAAAACTGGCAAATTGGTTTAATGTAAGATGTGCTTTCACTAATCAAAATCGGTGAAATCAGGAAATAGTCGGTGAGATCTCCTAATATAAATCAGCGAAATCAACGTAATCAGAAACGATCAGCGGTTAAAGATCAGTAACCCCGGTATGCTTGCGTTTAATGAAGTTGCGGATATCCAACACAATACCTGCAAAAAAATAAAATATAAGCGGGAAGCCTACCGCCAGGAATGAGGAGTAGATAAAGAAAAGCCTGATCTTGGAGATCGAGATATTAAAGCGTTCGCCAAGGTAGGTGCATACACCAAAAGAGTACCGTTCAAAAAAAGTAAGTATCCGCTGTAGCATGGTGTCAAGCCAGTTTTAGTATCTTATTACCAACGCCGCATTGCAGGCATTTCTTATAGTTGCAGTAATTATTTTTTAACTCAAGCAATGCCTGTGATTCAAACGCAGTTTCAATTTTCACTCCTAAGTTAACAAAATCAGCAATAATATTGTTTTTTTCGGCCGGTAAATTTTCTAACAATTTAAGACTACGGCTAATATAATATTGCTGCTGATGCTGCTTGCCGTAACTAAACAGGAACAAGGCCACTGCATTGAGCAGCAAAATATCAACAGAACCATCGCCCATATTTTTCGATGACGGCTTGGATTGTACATCAAACCGGTAATGGTCCTCCCAGTAATCGTTTACTTTGATCTCTGTAAATAAACTACGCAGTGCTTTTACCTCTTTAATCTCTAATATTTTAGATAACAGGTGGTTTGACTGTACGATAAGTGCGGCAAATTGCGCCAGCCTGATGGTTGGAAAGTTTTGGGGCCTTAGCCGCATAAACTTCCACAGGTGGCTTTCTATAGGTTTAAGGTTGTATTTTTTACGCAGATATTCATACTCCTTTTGAAGTTTGAGGGGATAATCATCTTTAAATTCACCCTCTAAAAAGCCTGCCTGCCCAAATATCAAAGCTTCAATTTGCATCGGGCTGTTTTTGTTTTTGGCGAGGATAAGCTGAGGCAGCGATTTAGCCATCAGCTCAAACGGCAGGGCGTTTACTTTAAAACCAAAGTTTGCCGCTAAAAACTGGTAAAAAGTTTCCTCCCAATCGCCTTTATTAAGTGCCAGAGCCGCTGCCACATTTGCCGATCGTTTTTCCATCCGCTCAACCAGCACGCGGGTAAGCCAGTTTTGCATGGTGAGGGCATCCACTGTAGCGATGCCGTTTTCGCAGGGTATAAAACTCTGGTTACCGAAAACCAGTTTATGATATTTGTTGTAAAGCGCTTCACTAATACGGCTTTGCAGTTCAAGCGTTGGAACTTTGCGCCCATTTGGTAAAAACAACTGCGCATCGTTACGATAAACTACATGTAATATCACATTATCATAAGCGCCATCATTAGTATGGCCATGCTTTTGCCAGTCGGACGCGGAAAGATGCACTTCTACATTACCTGCCCAAACAGTCTCGCCAATACGGATCCCCGCATTATGAAAATCTGGACCTGAATCTGAATTGTGCAGCCCGGCCGAAAAGATTTCCAGTTCCTCTCCATCTACAGTTTGAAGGTTTTCGCGCTCAAAAAGCCTGAATTTCCAGATGTAATGCAAAAAATCTTCGGTGAAAAGCATGGTTGTGGTTTGGCTGAATGGTTGATAGCGTTATTGTGTGAATAAGTTTTTATTAAAGCAAATATGCCGGTTATTATATTGGTATTGCGCCTCTATTTTAAAACTCCTAATATTACGGAAACCAACAATATCTGCCAAACCTATGAATGGAATAAAATCACCAATACCCCAAACCACGGGCGGACGCATCAAGTCCATCATCGGCGGATCGCTGGGAAATTTGGTTGAATGGTATGACTGGTATGCTTACACTGCCTTTTCCCTTTATTTTTCAGATGCTTTTTTCCTTCAGATAATCAAACCGTACAGCTTTTAAACACAGCCGGTATTTTTGCCATCGGCTTTTTAATGCGCCCTATAGGCGGTTGGGTAATGGGGACCTTTGCGGATAAGCGCGGCCGTAAAACTGCGCTTACATTTTCTGTATTGCTTATGAGCGTTGGTTCATTGATCATTGCTATAACACCTGGCTACAAAACCATCGGTGTTGCTGCGCCTATACTGCTGGTGTTGGCCCGCATTATCCAGGGCCTGAGCGTAGGAGGGGAGTATGGAACCAGCGCCACTTACCTGAGTGAAATGGCTACAAAAAAGCACCGTGGTTTTTACTCAAGCTTTCAATATGTAACGCTCATTATGGGGCAATTACTGGCATTGGGTGTTTTGGTTTTGCTGCAAAGAGCGTTTTTATCTGAAAAACAATTGCATGACTGGGGTTGGCGCATTCCATTTGGAATCGGGGCAATACTGGCTGTCACCACTATGTATTTAAGGCGAAGCTTACAGGAATCAGCATCGTTTGATAAAGAAAGTAAAAAAGCTGATGCCTTGAATGGCACTATAAAAGCTTTAACAGAGCATCCTAATGCTGTTTTTACGGTAATTGGATTAACCATTGGCGGCACACTGGCGTTTTACACCTTTACCACCTATATGCAAAAGTTTTTGGTTAATACGTCCGGCTTCAGTAAGAGCGCCGCTACGCTCATCTCAACCTTAACATTAGCTGTATTTATGGTGATACAACCTTTATTTGGCTTACTGTCGGATAAAGTTGGCCGGAAGCCATTACTAATTGGTTTCGGCATATTGGGTACGCTTTGTACAATTCCTATCATGACATTGCTAAGCCATACTAAAGATGTATGGGTTGCATTCGCGCTGATCCTTTGCGCGCTGGTCATTGTAAGCGGCTATACCTCAATCAATGCTGTTGTTAAGGCCGAACTTTTTCCGGCCAATGTGCGCGCCCTGGGCGTAGGTTTTCCTTATGCAATAGCCGTATCCCTGTTTGGCGGCACTGCCGAATATATTGCCCTGTGGTTCAAAAATGAACATCATGCGCAATGGTTTTATTGGTATGTAACTGTTTGTATCGGGCTATCGTTGGTTTTATATATCACCATGAATGATACCCGCAAACATTCAAAAATGGAAGATGAGCAGATTTGAAAATGTGCAGATTACAAATGATATGTAATGTTTGCGTTAGGTGAATATTAAGTTACTTGTAAATCTATTAAAGTGACTTAATGTTCAGGAAATGTATTTCATCCACATAAATAAAAAGTGTTAATTTTGCCCGTTCATTACAAGGGATAACCCTTAAATTTATGACTGACACAAGCAATTTATTTCAACTGGCGGTAACATTACTGCAACAACTAATATCCATTCCATCGTTTAGTAAAGAGGAAGACCGCACCGCCGATCTGATCAACGAATTCCTGCAGTCGCATGGGGTAACCACTCATCGTAAGCTTAACAATATCTGGGCCTGGAATAAACATTTCGACCCGGCTAAAGAAACTATCCTCCTTAACTCACATCATGATACCGTAAAGCCCAATTCGGGCTATACACGCGATCCTTACGATGCCAAAATTGAAGATGGTAAATTATATGGCCTTGGTAGTAATGATGCCGGGGGCTGCCTGGTTTCACTTATAGCGGTATTTCTTTATTTTCATGATAAGGAAAACCTGAAATATAATTTCTGTCTGGCGACTACCGCCGAAGAAGAAATTTCAGGCGTAAATGGTCTGGAACTGATCATTCCCGATTTGGGGCAACTATCTTTTGGTATAGTAGGTGAGCCAACCCTGATGCAGTTGGCAATTGCCGAACGGGGTTTAATGGTGTTAGATTGCACTGCTCATGGCCGTGCCGGACATGCCGCCCGCGAAGAAGGGGAGAACGCTATCTACAAAGCGTTAACAGATATTGAATGGTTCCGTACTTTTAAATTTCCGAAAGAATCAGAAGTTTTTGGGCCGATAAAAATGTCGGTGACTATTATTAATGCTGGCTCACAACACAACGTTGTGCCTGCCAGCTGCGTGTATACCGTTGACGTGCGTGTAACTGATGCTTACCGTAATGAGGAAGTGCTGGAGATTATCCGTGAGCATGTTGCCAGCGATGTAAAACCGCGTTCTATCAGGTTAAAACCATCATCTATCCCTAAAGAACATCCCATAGTTCAGGCTGGTATAGCGCTTGGCCGTACCACCTATGGCTCACCAACAACATCAGATCAATCATTGCTGGATATCCCTTCCATAAAAGTTGGCCCCGGCGATTCCGCACGTTCACATACTGCCGATGAGTTTGTTTATGTAGATGAGATCAGGGAGGGCATTGAGTTGTACATTAAGATGCTGGAGAGTATTAATTAACATTGTCAAAATAAAAATTTACCCATGACACGTTGTAGAAGCCAGACTTAAGAACTTTTCAAACTTCGTAAGTCTTTCTTCTCTGGCTTTGTCATTGCCTTTCAAAGTCCGCAGGATTTCAAACCTATGATAACGGGTAACCAACAGCCCGCTTAACCGATTGGTTAAGCGGGCTGTTTCATTATAAGAATAAACTTAATTTACCTGAGTTGAGCATATTTTACTGATTAGTAGGTGTATAGCTAATTGCATGGAGAAACCGAGCGGTAAATTATATGATACAAGGCATTTACTTTTACTAAAAAAATGTAGTTTTAAAATTCGTGAACCAATAAGTTTATATACCCTTATCTTAATGCCCTTAAAACGCTATTGCCGCCTTTCGGCAAAAACATTCTTGCTCATCATCTTATGCTGTATAACCTCCTTTTATGCATCGGCTCAAAAAAGAACGCGGGGTATAAGTACCATATCCGCAGGGCTGCTTCGGCTATTAATATAGACGGAGTGATGAATGAGCAGGCCTGGATGCAAGCTGATTCGGCGGGAGATTTTTTCATGGTGCTGCCGATGGATACCAGCAAGGCTACTGTTAAAACCGAGGTGCGGATGACCTACGATGATAAAAACCTGTACATCATAGCTATCAATTATAATTCGGTACCGGGGCCTTACATGGTTGAATCGTTAAAACGTGATTTCAGTTTTGTAAAAAATGATAACTTCCTGATTTTCATGGACCCATTTGATGCCCGCACCGATGGCTTTAGTTTTGGTGCCAACGCGGCGGGAGGGCAGTGGGACGGCAGCATGTATGAAGGCGGCAAGGTTGACCTGAGCTGGGATAACCGCTGGTATTCGGCAGTAAAAAATTATCCTGATAAATGGGTTTGGGAAGCATCTATTCCATTTAAGAGTATCCGTTATAAAAAAGGCATAAAGGAATGGGGGATCAACTTTAGCCGTAATGATCTCAAGACTGCCGAAAAATCAAGCTGGACACCCATCCCACGGCAATTCCCTACAGCTTCATTGGCTTATACCGGCACACTTGTTTGGGACGAAGCGCCCCCAACAGCCAGCAGCAACGTATCTATAATTCCATACGCGCTTACGGGTTTATCTAAAGATTATCAGCATAATACCAAAACCGAATATAAACATGAAATAGGAGGGGACGCCAAGATCTCCGTTACACCAGCCCTTAACCTCGATTTAACAGTCAATCCCGATTTTTCGCAGGTTGATGTTGATCAACAGGTGATCAACCTCAACAGATACGAACTTTTCTTCCCCGAAAAACGACAGTTTTTTTAGAAAATGGTGACCTGTTTGCCAACTTTGGTTATTCTGATATTCGCCCTTTTTTTCAAGGCGGATAGGCCTCAACGTACCGATTGATTTTGGAGCAAGATTGACCGGTAAATTAGATAAGGACTGGCGTATTGGCGCTATGGATATTCAAACAGGCGGCTCGGGCAGCGCCCAGCAGGCTCCTGAAAACTATGGCATCATTACCCTGCAAAGACGGATCCTTGATCGCTCAAATATCGCTTTCCTATTTGTAAATAAGGACGCTACTGCCAATATTCCCGGCACCACCGGATCAACTGCTTATAACCGTAATATAGGCGCTGAGTTTAACCTTGCCTCGCGCAGTAATATCTGGACAGGCAAAGTACTGGCCCTTAAATCATTTACGCCCGGCGTGAGCGGGCATGATTACGTGGTATCCGATCATTTCCAATACCTGAGCAAATACTGGACGCTTTATATGCAGGAGGAGTACGTAGGTAAAAATTACAATGCCGAAGTAGGCTATGTTCCCCGTGTTGGTTATGTGAAGTTAAGCCCGCTGTTACTCCGTAATTTTTTTCCTAAGCAGGGTAATATTCTAAGCCATGGCATCCAGCTTACCTCTAATTATTTCTTCGATGAGTCGTTTCACCGTACTGATAATGAAAGTATCCTGTCATATTTGATCACATTCCGTAACCGGGCAACACTGTCGGTGTCCGGTATAAATGATTATGTGCGCCTTCTGAGGCCTTATGATCCAACTAATATCGGTAAAGGTTTATTACCTACCGGCTCTGAGCATAACTGGAACACTATTGATGTGCAGTTTGTATCGAAGCCGCAAAATGTGTTTACCTATTTGCTGGAAGCATCGCACGGTGGGTATTATGATAAGGGCGTACGCAATAGCGTTACAAGTTTAATAGGCTATCGTTTTCAACCTTATGTAAATATTGCTATCAATACCTCCTTCAATGATTTAAGGTTGCCGCAGCCATTTGGCCATAATACGTTCTGGCTGGTAGGGCCAAAAATTGATGTTACCTTCACCAATAGCTTGTATTTTACCACCTATATACAATATAATGAGCAGGTGGATAATATCAACATTAATACCCGCCTGCAATGGCGCTATAAGCCTGCTTCCGACCTGTTTATTGTTTATGGCGATAATACCACGCCATCACCGTATACAGTAAAAAACAGGCAGTTAACGTTAAAATGGACGTACTGGTGTAACTTATAATTAGCTGGAGAATGAACAGCTTTTTAAGATTTTGGGTATTTAATCAAATTTTAAGTAAAACGTCGGCAGTTAGTCTATTTCATACTTTTCGTAAGGGATCTCAAAGCTAAAAGTGCTTCCTTTACCTGCATCACTTTTCACACTGATTTTTCCTTTTTGCAACTCGAGCAACTGCTTGCAGATGTACAAACCAAGCCCGGTACCAGTATTGCCTTTGGCCGAATTGGTTTGATAATACTTGGAGAACAGGTTAACCTGCTGCTCCTGGCTGATACCTGCCCCTGTATCAGTAATATCAATTGTTAATTCGCCTTTACTATCCGCAAATTTAAGGGTTGCAATGATCTTTATGCTGCCGGTATCTGTATATTTAATGGCATTACTAATGAGGTTCACCATGATCTGTTTAAGCCTGAAGCTGTCGCCCAAAACTTCAGCGTCAGGGTCGCCTTCAAAATGATAGTTTAACCCCAGTTGTTTTTTATCGGCGCTGAATGCCATACTTTCGATAACCTCTTTCAATGTTTTATCAGGGCAAAAGGGGTCTCGATGGATTTTTAGTTCACTGCTTTCCATTTTGGCAGCATCAAGTGTATCGTTGAGTGTTTGTAACAACAGGTCGGATGATGCTCTCACAGTACCCAACATTTCCGCCTGTTTGGGTGTGAGTGTCGTTCTGCTGAAAATGTATAGAAAACCATTTATTGATGTAAGCGGATTGCGGATTTCATGGCTCATATGCAGCAGCAAGTCCATTTTTTGCCGGGCTATCATTACTGCGCGCTCGTTCTCCTTAAGTAAAAGTTCTTCAGATTTCCCCAGTTTAATAACAAACACGATCAGCAATATGGCAAAAGCCAAAAGCAGCAATAGTGTAATCAGGTAAAGTTTATTCAGTAAGCTTGTAGTTTCAAGATAGCTATTAAAAGCCAAACCCTTAAAGGCGTCGGTCATGCTGTAGTTGATATCTTTAATAGCCGCAATTAGTTGCTCCATTTTATGAGTAATACGCATATTAAGCATAATGAGCTGCCGTTGTGTTTCCTGTAATTTTAAGTTGCTCTGTTCTAGCTGTTTGAGTTTGTTGAGATAGGCGTATTTATCTTTAGTTCGGAGCTTTTGAGTAACCGAATCTATGTAAACGCGTGTTTGATGATTAATGACAACATTACCGGTGCCGGTTGCATAGGCATTTTTATTTTTTATAGCCTCTTTGATCCTTGCAAAAAAACCTTTCTTTTTTACGTTTCCTGGTTGAGTTAAAGTGTCGCTGCTGCTTTGCACCGTTCGGCTGCTTTTAACTGCTAACCTATTTTGAGCTGTTGCCGTATTGAGGTCTGAATAAGTGGTTAACAGGGAGTCAAAGTCGCGCCGGGCGGAGAAGAGTTCGGCGGATAACTTTACTTTTTGAGTGTGCCATGTGTGGAGCTGCGCACGTTGTGCTGTGTTAAGCCTGGTTGTATCATGCTGCATATTAAGCAGCGTGTCAATTTCGGCAAAAGCCATTGAAAGTTTATCCTGATAGGCCTGAGCTTTGGCGGTACTGGCATCTACAAGCGATGACTGAAACAGATCTTCGGCCTCGTGGAGTAATAATAACGCCTGCTGCGGCCTGGAGTTGTTAAGATCCATAAGGTGCGACACCCGGGCCGTATGCGCCAATCTTTCGGTGATCTTGTCCCTCACGAAAAGGGCGGCGATGACTAAAATTATTGTAAATGCTAAAAAAGCAAGCAGGATTTTCCTTGATAAAACGTTCATATATTTATTTTCATCAGTATGCCGGACTTTATTAATTTAAAATCGATTCCGACGTTCCCAATGGTTTTGAAGAACAATGATAATGATAAAAATAATAGAATCATTCAGCGATTGCTACCATTGATTGTCAGGTTTTTTTAAGGCAGGGTTAAACATGTAGCTTATAATTTATCAGGTAACTATAAAAATAATAGAATCATTCAGCGATTGCTACCATTGATTGTCAGGTTTTTTTAAGGCAGGGTTAAACATGTAACTTATAATTTATCAGGTAACTTTCGCCTGGGTTAAATGTTGTGGGTGTTGTGGAAATGGAAGCTTTTATTTTAACCACAAGTTATGTGGCAGAAAAAAGCTTGAGATGAAAAACATCGAGCCGGTTAAAAAAATACAATTACTTAGTTAAAGATTTAATACCTGTCAATATTGGTGATAGCGCAATTAAAATTCATCAAACGTTGTGCGACTGTCTGTAAATGGAGAACTATAAAGATTTATAATTAAAAGCTTGTAATCAACTATGAAAGTCCATTCTGATGTTTGATTTTTTTATGGGTAACCAGGTCTTCGCAGCCGAACGCATAATCTATATCTAATACTATTCGGAAACTTCCCTGGCCTGTGTTCTGATCAAATTTGATCCGGTCAAAATTTAAGCTGACCACTTCCGGCGAGCCCTCAGGTCTGAATTCACGCTCAAGGGCATACTTAAGCTGTTCGTAGTTTGCTGAAAGAGGCTCAAATATTATATTCAAAAAATTCAATAAGCTGGCAGGTTCATCCTTTAACTCATCGAGCTGCCCTTTGTGAAGTTTAATTTGCAAGCTGTTTATCATCAAAACAAAATTAAAAACAAAGCTGGATTAAATGAAATGCGAAATAGAACGAGTGTTTGTGCTCATTTTGTAAAAAAAGAGCCGGATGAATTTTTGATGCTGAACTGGATATTCTAAGTTAAAAAGAATTAAAAGGGAATGCCTTATTTTTATTTTTTAATTGTTTTTATTACATTAATTACTGAATGAAATCGATTGCTTTTGAACATTTTTTAAAACAAAGGTATATCCCGTTTCTTACGATGTATCAAGAATGTCTCCGCTATAATTAAATGGCCCGTTTAGTAAAAAAGGCTTGTTACAGATCCTGTTTTTGAGTAAAGTGACAATTTTTAATATTTTTTTAATAATTGTTGTTTTGACAATAAAAGTTTTTACATTTAGCTTTCTATAGTAGCCCAACCTATTTAGTTATAAACCAGTTAAGACCAATTCATGGAGATTTTGAACGATGCTTATATTATTGAGCAATTAAAATTGGGGAACAAGGAGGCCTTTGAAGCAGTATTTAAAAAATACTATAAGCTGCTTAATGTATCGGCCTTTTATATTTTACGGGATGAAATGGAAGCAGAAGATACCGTTCAGGGTTTTTTTGTCGATCTTTGGGAAAGACAATTATATACCAATATTAATTCGTCATTAAAAGCTTATTTAACTACAGCAATCCGTAACAGATGCCTCAAAAAAGTTGAAAGCGAAACACGAACGCAAAAAAATTGGTAGATTATAAATATACACTTACCGAAATAGAGGAGGAAGAAACACCTGTACCAGAAATTTATCCTGAAAAAGTGCTGGCTGATTTGTCGATACAGCGGATGCAGGCTTTTACCCTGGTGCATTATGAGCATAAAAAGTATAAAGATGCGGCCCTTGAAATGGGTATTAGTATAAATTCTTTGAAAACTCATTTGAAACTGGCAATAAAAACTTTAAAAGAAGGGTTAAAAAGTGCCAAATAAGTTCACCCTTTTATCCATAATGAGGTCTTATATATAATGACATACAATAAAGCGTATTTTCAGGAACTGATAATTGAGCAAATTGCAGGCGTAATAAGTGAGGAAGACAGTCATTTGCTTGAACAGGCTATACAAAATGATCCCCGGATTAAACAACTGTGGGATGAAATGCAACAGGTACTTACTTCAGATAAAGCTCAAACCTTCTTTAATAATATTGATGAAAATAAAGCCTGGAATACAATCCAGCCCGAAATAAAGCCGGTACGATCGATCAGGCATGGCTGGGCAGGCGCAATAAAATGGCTTTCTATAGCGGCTTTATTATGTGTCGCTTTTACTGCCGGATATTATTGGCGGCAAATACCTGTTAATAATCTTGTTGCTGCAAAAAAATCTTAAAACGCCGTCCATTGAGTTACGGCTGGCAAACGGTGAGCATATCAACCTGTCTGATACCAGCAAAAAGGTGATTAATATGTCGTTTGCTCATTTAAAGAAAGGTGTTAACGGTTTAAGTTACCAGGTAGATAATAGTAAAAATGAGGAGTGGAGCACGCTCCTTATTCCTTCAAAATTAAACTACCGGATAGTACTTTCAGACGGTACACAGGTTTGGTTAAATTCGGTATCGAGCCTGCGCTTCCCGTTTTCATTTTTAGGCAAAACCAGGGAAGTGTACTTAACAGGCGAAGCTTTTTTTAAAGTTGCAAAAAATGCTGCTCACCCTTTTATAGTTCATACGGGCCAAACTGATGTGAAAGTTTTAGGTACGGAGTTTAATGTAAATACTTATCATGCTGATGAAATAGTAACTTCGTTGGTTGAAGGCTCGGTATCAACAAGCGGGGGGATAAGCAAAAAATGCTTTTACAACCAGGCTACCAGGCTGTTTATACATCGGGTTCCGGGTTCCGGGCTCAGCCATTTGATCCTGGCGTTGAACTGGCCTGGATGAATGATATTTATTATTTCCATAACACTAAACTTCACGATATAAGCGATGTACTGCTCCGCTGGTTTGATGTAAAAGTAGTTTTTGACGATCCTGCGAAAGCTGATGAAGCATTTAGTGGCGCTATTCAAAAAAACAAACCAATTGAAGTTTTCATTCAAAATATTAAAGCATCTGCAGGAGTTTCGGCCCTTTTAAAGGAAGGGGTTTTACACATCAGGTAAGAAAACGCCACGGTTAAACCACAACCTGTTTCCTGGTTATTTAATGCCTGGCCGTTATGCGCCATGGGAATCATTTGCCCTTGTTTGTCAAACGGATAGCATTAGTAATGTATTGAAATAGTGTTGATTAACAATGTTGGTTTTTCATTTTAATAAAAAATACAATTTTTCTTATTTCCGTTCACCCGTTTTAGCAGGAACAGGTCTTAGAGAAAACCAAATCGTAAACCCAATAAATATGGAGAGAATTCTATTCAGCCGGCGGCTTATACTGCCCTTTATTTTTCTTTTATTGGTAACCCGGTATAGCGCTGTACAAGCGCAGGGTACCGGACCAATAACACTTAAAAAGGCTAACATCAGTTTGGCCGATGTATTTAAATCAATCAAAAAGCAAACGGGCCTAACCGTTTTTTACAGTAACACTCTTTTGAATGACAAAGAATTGGTTACTGTAGATTTTAAAAACGCTGAACTGAAAGAAGTGTTCGGCGTTCTTTTAAAAGGAAAAAACCTGACTTATGTAGTGCGCGACCAACTCATTGTTATTGAAAAGAGTGAACCCGCGCCCATTGTAAACCCTCCCAAAAAAGAACCTGCAGGAGCCGTCGTTCCTAAAAAAGTGCAGGGAGTTGTTTCTGATGACAAGGGGCTTACTTTACCAGGTGTAAGTGTTAAGGTTAAGGGAACCATGAACGGCACACAGTCAGACATGGATGGAAAGTACACTCTCAATTTAAAGGAAGGCGGAAGTTCAGTTATTATATTTTCATTTGTGGGATCAAAATCGCAGGAGTTTGATCTTGCAAACTATTCCCCGTCGGCAGCCGGCGTTTATAAAATAAACGTGCAAATGGGGGCTGATAAAAATGCGCTTGAGGAGGTTGCAGTTGTTGCCTACGGTACGCAAAAAAAGACAAGTCTTGTTAGTTCCATTACAACTGTAAACCCTAAGCAACTAAAAGGACCTTCAAGTAACCTTACCACCATGCTGGCAGGCGTGGTACCGGGGATGATCTCTTATCAAAGAAGTGGTGAACCGGGTGCTGATAATGCCCAGTTCTTTATCAGGGGCGTGGGTACGTTTGGAGCTGGTAAGGTTGATCCGCTGATATTGATCGATGGCATTGAAATGGGCACAACCGATCTGGCAAGGCTTCAGCCGGATGACATATCGGGCTTTTCGGTACTGAAGGACGCTACAGCCTCATCACTATATGGCGCAAGGGGGCAAACGGTGTAATATTGGTAACCACTAAGCGTGGTGAAACAGGGGCTGTAAAATTCAATATCCGGGGTGAAAATTCAACATCATCAAACGTCAAGAATATTGATCTGGCCGATAATATTAGTTACATGACATTGGCTAATGAAGCGGTACTTACCCGTAATCCGCTGGGCATCTTGCCTTATTCTCAAAATAAAATAGATCATACTGCAAAAGGCGATGACCCGCTGTTATATCCCAGTAATAATTGGATCAAGCAGTTGATCAAAACCAAAACCAATAACCAACGGTTTAATATGAACGCCAGCGGCGGGTCAGAAAAAGCTAAGTACTATCTGGCCATGACCTATAATATTGATAATGGCAACCTGGCCGAGAACAGCCTTAACAATTTCAGCAACAACATTAAGCTGCAATCATATTCTCTTTTATCAAATACAACTTTAAACCTTACTAAAACCACAGAGGCGGTGGTGAGCTTAAAAGGTCAGTTTGATAGTTATCATGGCCCTATCGGCGGCGGCGGTTACACTTTTTTAAATGCCCTTTGGAGTAATCCTGTAGCTTTTCCGGCAATTTATCCGGGTAATTTGCTGCCATATGTAAACCACCCGCTTTTCGGTAATGCCATTATACCCGGTGGCGGTTTGTATATGAATCCATATGCGCAATCCCTGTCTGGTTTCCAAAGCTCAAATACCAGCACACTGACAGCGCAATTAAGCTTAAGTCAAAAGCTTGATTTTATAACGCAGGGTTTATCGGCAAGGGCAATGGCGTATACTACGCGTTATTCATACTTCACCGTTTCGCGTCAGTATAGCCCTTATTATTACCAATCGGATGTAGTTAACGGAACTTTTAATGGGTTAACGCTACTTAATAACGGATTGGCAGGCAGCAGCGTTGGCAATACGCCAACCGAATATTTGACTTATAATCAAGATCCGGCGTTAAATGTTTCTAATTCCATAGCTTACATTGAAACGGCGGTAACCTATAACCGCACCTTTGCCCAAAAACACGCTGTTAGCGGGTTACTGATCGGGACTATGCGTAACTATCTTACAGGTAATGCCAAAACATTACAATTATCATTGCCGTCACGTAATCAAGGGGTGTCGGGCAGGTTTACCTATGGTTATGATAACCGCTACCTATTTGAGTTTAACTTTGGTTACAATGGGTCTGAGCGTTTTGCAAGTAATCACCGTTTTGGTTTTTTCCCGTCTGTGGGTGCAGGTTGGGTAGTATCTAACGAGAAGTTTTTTGAGCCATTGCTTTCAACTATCGATAACCTTAAATTCAGGGTTACCTATGGTTTAGTGGGTAACGATCAGATAGGAAAGCCGGAAGATCGTTTTTTCTACCTGTCTGATGTTAACTTAAATAATGGCGCCTATGGCCAGTTTGGTACCAACTACCTGTATAGCAGGCCGGGCGTGGTTACCAATCGTTATGAAAATCAAAATATCACCTGGGAGCAATCAAGGCAAACTAACATCGGTATGGATTTAACTGTGGCCAAAAACTTCACATTAACAGTTGATGCCTACCAACAAAAACGTGATAATATTTTAATGGTACGCAGCACCATCCCAACCTCTATGGGTTTACAGGCTGATATATCTTCAAACGCAGGTAAATCATCCAGTAAAGGGGTGGACATTGCTATGGATTACAAGAAAAACTTTAACAACTCTTTCTGGATCCAATCGCGCGGTACGCTTACTTATGCTAAGAGCAAGCTGTTGAAAAATGAAGAACCTGTTTACCCAAATAACCTTCAATACCTGAGCAAAGTAGGTAATTCCTTAAGCCAGATATATGGACTTATAGCCGAGCGGTTATTTATTGATAATGTAGAGGTAGCCAACTCGCCCGTCCAAAGCTTTGGCGACTATAAAGCCGGCGATATTAAATACCGCGACATGAATGGCGATGGAAAAATAACCAGTTCAGATATAGTGCCGATAGGGTATCCGCAAGTGCCGGAAATCATCTACGGTTTCGGTTTTTCTGTTGGGTATAAAAACTTCGATATCAGCGCGTTTTTCCAGGGCTCGGCAAGATCTTCTTTCGTCATCAATTCAGCAGATATTTCTCCTTTTTATTTAGTGAGCGGCAGGCAGGATAACGGTCTTAACACCGGTAACCAAAGCGGCTTGTTAAAATCAATTGCCGATGATCACTGGTCTGAAGATAATCGTAACCCTTACGCGTTTTGGCCACGCTTAAGTAATACCATACAAGCCAACAACAGCGCAACCCCAAATTCTCCAACATCAACATGGTGGTTAAGAAATGGTTCGTTCCTGCGCCTGAAGTCGGCAGAACTTGGATACAATTTCAATAAGAGTCAACTCAAGTTTATCCATTTGAATAGCGCACGTATCTATCTAAACGGCTTAAACCTGTTAACCTTCAGCAGCTTCAAGCTTTGGGATCCCGAAATGGGAACCTCAGGATTGGGTTACCCGATTCAAAAAGTATTTAACGTGGGCCTGCGGGTAGAATTTTAAAAGCTTTCAAATTAATTATATGAAAAGTAATTTTATACAAAAAATTAAGCAATCGGTATTAAGTCAAACACCAAAGAGGAATATCTCCATGGTAATAATGATCTTGATAATGATTGTGCCGGTAACATCCTGTAAAAAATCATTTTTGGATGTTGTCCCTGATAACGTATCAACAATAGCCAACGCCTTTGTTTCACAAACCGAGGCCGAAAAGTATTTATTTACCTGCTACTCATACCTGCCAACGGAAACAGATCCTACTTATAACGTTGGGCTTACCGCCGGTGATGAAGTTTGGGTGGAAGACCCTGCAAATCACATACGGTCAACAAACGTACTGCAACTGCCCAGAGGATTCCAAAACTCGTCTGACCCTATAGCCAATTATATGAATGGTACCAGGGACGCGGCTGCGAATTATAAGGCTATACGGGATTGTAATGTTTTTATTGAAAATGTAAGCGACAAAAGCAAGGTGCTGGATTTGGATATTGACACACGTGAGCGTTGGATAGCGGAAGCCCAATTTTTAAAGGCTTTTTATCATTTTCAACTTTTCAGGGCTTATGGGCCAATACCCATTATCGATAAAAATCTGCCCATTGACGCGTCCATCGACGATATACGGGTAAAACGCAGGCCGGTTGATGAAGTAGTAAATTATATAGCCGGATTATATGATCAGGCTGCTGCAAAACTACCTTTAACAATCAGGAATGAAGGAAGTGAACTGGGGCGTGTTACCAAGGCGGCTGCTTTGAGTATGAAAGCCAAATTGCTGGTAACGGCGGCAAGCCCGTTGTTTAATGGCAACCCGGATTATAATTCATTCAAGAATAAGGATGGCGAGCAGTTGTTTAACCCTACTTTTAGTGTCGAAAAATGGCAGCGCGCTGCCGATGCCTGCAAAGCAGCCATTGATTTTTGCGAATCCCAAAATATACGCCTTTATACGTTTCCTACACCTACTAATCCACTTAGTCAAACTACTATGACTCAAATGGGTATCAGAAACGCGATGAGCGAAAAGTGGAATGAAGAACTGATATGGGGGCTAACTGCCAATAATAACATCAACTATAATTCATTCTTCCAGTCGATGTGCGCCGGGCAATATGATTTTAACAATGCCGATGCAGCAAAGTCAGCCAATCGCCCGTTACTTGGCCCTACCTTAAAAATGGCTAAGATGTTCTACACTAAAAACGGGGTGCCGATTAACGAAGATAAAACTCTTGATTTTAGTGATGTAGCCCAGTTAAGAGTTGGTACTCATGATGAGCGTTTTAACATCAAAGAAGGGGAAACAACTGCAAGGCTTAATTTTGACAGGGAACCGCGCTACTATGCCGATCTGGGATTTGACCGCGGTGTTTGGTATATGGCCAACAGCCCAACTAAAACCGATGAAGATACCTGGTGGATGAAGGCTCGTGGTGCTGAAGTAGGCCAATCTTCACCTATACCAATTGCTGGTTTTTATATGAAAAAAGCCCTTAACTGGCACTACGAATGGGCAACGGTTACCTATATCAATTACCCTTGGCCCGAAATGCGTTTGTCTGATCTGTATTTGCTTTATTCAGAGGCATTAAATGAAGCTCAGGGGCCTGTAGCTGATGTATATACCTACGTAAACCGCGTAAGGGCGCGGGCCGGCCTGCCTACGGTTCAGGATGCCTGGACTAATTACAGTATTAATCCAACCAAATATACTACGAAAGAAGGAATGCGGTCGATTATACAGCGGGAACGCAGCCTTGAACTTTGTTTTGAAGGCCACCGGTTTTGGGACCTTTTACGCTGGAAAACAGCCGGTGTTGAACTTAATGGAAACGTAACAGGATGGACAATAAGCGAAAATTCACCTCAGTTGTATTATCGCGAACGGTTGATTTTTTCGCGGCATTTTGTGATTCCGCGCGATTACTTATGGCCGATAAAAGAAAGCGATTTACTGGTTAACCAAAACCTGGTTCAAAACCCTAACTGGTAGATATAGCGACAATATGTTTAACAATAAAAACATTCACATGGAAACAATGAAATTACGGGCTGCTTTCTGGATCGGGTTGTTAGCAATAATAATAACGGGCTGTAAGCAGGAAACACTTAATAAACCTACTATAACTAATAACAACCCGCCTGGAGTTGTTACCAACGTGCAGGTACAAAACGAAAACGGTAAAGCCAGTTTAACTTATACGTTACCCGGAGATAATGATCTGTTTTACGTAAAAGCAGTTTACGAAACCTCTCCGGGTAAAACACGCGAGGTAATTGCATCACGCTACACCAATACATTAACTGTTGATGGCTTTGGCGATACTCTGGCACATGTGATAAAGCTTTACGCAGTAAATTCAAGCGAAAAGGTTTCGGCACCTGTTAGTGTCACAGCAAACCCTTTAACGCCACCGTATCTCCTTGCTTACCGATCACTTAAAATAACTGCTACTTTCGGTGGTTTTAACATTGCTTGTGATAACCTTACCCAGGATAACCTGGTTATAGTACCAATGGTTGATACAGCTAACAATAGTTTATATGTGCAGCCAAAGGGTATGGATAATGTTTACAGTAACAGCATCTCAATAAAAGCTGCTGTAAGAGGTCAGCCGGCTATTGAGCGTAAGTACGCATTCTTTGTAAGGGATAGATTTTTAAATAAATCCGACACTTTATTTTTAAATCTTACGCCTTTTTATGAGGAGCAGTTTTCAAAATCGGATTGGTCGGTTTACAAGCTGCCAGGCGACGCAACCAACTTGTATTCATATACCGATGTAACCAAAATTTTTGACGGAAACTTTACCGGCGGTTGGCCAAATTGCCTCTTCACGGTTGAAAGTGCCGGAAGCCCGCAAATGGTAACAATCGATCTTGGTAAACAAAGGGTATTCAGCCGCTTTATTCTCAATCCATTCATCGAGATCGGTAATGTATATTATGTAAGGGGTAATTTGCGTGATTTTGAAATATGGGGGTCAAATTCGCCAAATGTGAATGGCGCGCTGGATGCTTCATGGACGAAATTGTTAACCTGTAACATAGTAAAACCATCTGGTTCCCCTTCAGGTACGGAAACAGCTGCTGATTACAAATATGCACATGACGGATGGGGTTTTGATTTCCCTGCCGGATTAAGTGCTTACAGGTACATCAGGATCAGGAGCTTGCGTAACTGGACAGGATCGTACTTTATGAGTATCAGTGAATTTACCATGTTTGGAAAGTAACAAGGCCGATGCATTTATCAATTTAATTACAATTATGAAACTATATAAAATAACATCATGCTATCTTTTAGTGCTGGCCGCTTTCACTATGAGCGCCTGTACAAAAATGGATGATTATAAAAAGAAATATGAGCCCAATGGGGCAATAATATATCCAGGCAAACTGGATTCCGTTCAGGTGTTCTCTGGCAGGAACCGTGTTTTGCTAACCGGTCTGTTTACATCTGACCCTAAAATTGTGAAATACCGGGTATACTGGAACAGTAAACAGGATTCGATAGAAACGCCGGTAACCCGTACATCCGGGGTTGATACGGCTAAATTGTTCATACCCAATTTACCTGAAGGTACAATGACCTTCGAGGTCCGCACTTTTGATAACGGGGGGCATATTTCCGTTCCGGTTACGTTGGCTGCCAATGTATATGGTAATCTTTACCAAAGTTCACTTATCAACAGAGGTATAATCGCGGTCAAATTACAAACAGATGGCTCAGCGTTAATTAACTGGGCTGACGTGAATGCTGATGACGGATTGGTTTCAATGGAACTAAAATACACAGACGCCGCCAACAAACAACGCGATACAGTAATTGTATCGCAGCCAACTGGTTTAAGCACATCTCTGCCTAAATTTAATGCTGGAAAAACGCTTAGTTACCGCACAGGTTTTAAACCCAATAAAACGGCCATTGATACTTTTTATGCAGATTACGTAGATCAGAAGGTAATCGATGTAACTAATGCTTACCTCTTAAACACAGGGCCTTTTCAAAGAAACACCTTTGATGGCCGTTGGGGAACCCTCGCTGCGCCCTGGATAACCAATGCGGCGGCCAAAAATAAAGATGGCGGTACCAATGGGGGCTATAGTTCTGATGGCGGTGGTACCATTAACTGGGAAACATGGAATAATACCCCGGTAGTAAACGGTATCGTATATCAGGTTACTTCTTCGCAGCTATCGGCAGGAAGTTATACTGTGTCATTTGATGCCTATTCGGAGGTGCAATCAAATTCATCGGTTTATTGTGTGGCAGCTGCCGGAGGGAACGGCATCCCGATACTCGCAAACCTTTCAACAGCGCTGGGATCTGTAAAGATGTATAACGGTGCAAATGTAGGTACAACCAGTCCGAGTTCAAGAGACGTAAAAACCTTCACCTTTACAATCTCTTCACCGCAGGTGGTGTCCATAGGATTTCTGGGTAATCTGGTCGGTAATGGAAATCCGGGCAATTATTTTACGGTGTTTAATATTAAACTGTTTAAAAATTAAAAGTGATAAAAAGTCCCTGGTGTTAGCCGGGGGCTTTTTACTTTAATATAGCTATCGTTTACAATTGAGCTTATTCATAAATGGCCACTTGTACAGGTTCGCCCTCTGGTATTTCGTCAATTTGAGCTGATATCGATTTTTTTGTAGCATTTGAGTTAATAAAACTCATGCCAAATGCAAGTAAAAGCAGGGGTACTGTCATCCAGATTACCTGATGGATACCATAATGAGCAATCACAAAACCACCCAGTAAAGTGCCCAATGTAATACCGGCGTTAAAGAAGGAGGGAAGCAGGCTGTTTACAAAGTCAAGCGCTGGTTCCTGAATGCCATGGGTAAGCTGTATATTTGCCGCCAAAAATCCTCCGGTGTGTATAAATCCCCAAACTGAAAGAATAATAACCATTGGAATAAAATGTCCGCCAAACATATAGGCCAATACATGGGTTGCAACTAAAGACAGCAAAAACAGCCGCGTTGTAAGCGTTACATTTTTACTAAGCGCTACACCCATAAGCCAGTTGCCCGCTATCCCTGTTCCTCCAAATACCAGCAACATGATGCTAATCTGAGCCCCGCTCATACGCGAAACTTTATCCAGGTATTCGGCAAGATAACCATAGGTGGCAAACATGCCTGCCAGGATAATGGTTGAAGCCAGTAGCTTAATCCATAAGTGTGCACTCCGCAGCAGCTTTACCTGGCTTTTGGGGCTTGGCTGTTCTTCATTAACCGGCATTGAAGGTGCAAATAGCGTCAATGCGCCAAAGGCTAATAAGTTAATGATGGCCGATAAGATAAAAGATGCCCTCCAACTAAAGAGATCTGCCATATAGGTGGTTAAGGGTACGCCCAACACGGTGGCAACGCTAAGTCCGGCCATTACTATAGAGATGGCTTTGGGCGCGTCTTTTGGCCCTGCTTGTTTTGCAGCTGCAGTCATGGATACAGCCCAAAACACCGGGTGTAAAAACGCCGGTAATATACGGGCAATCATAAGCACGGTGAAGTTCGGCGCTATTGCCGATAACAGGTTGGAAATAACAAATATCCCTAATACCAGGCACATCACAAATTTGCGGTTAAGACGTGCTGTTAGCATATTGGTAAACGGTCCCGCAAGGGCCACAGTTAACGCGAAAGCACTAAGCAGCCAACCTGCCGTATCAATGGAAATATGAAATTCTTTCACCAGGTCAGGAAGGATACCGATAACTCCGAACTCCGTGGTTATGATGCCGAAGGCACCAAGGGCCATAATGTAGATTAATTTATTCATGAGTAGATGTATTTGAATATTTGAATGTTTCGATGTTTTATGTTGAAGTAACCAGTCAAATCAGAAGATGTCAGTACTTAGCTTTTCAGTTCGTTCAGGCAGGCAATGTAGTCGTTAAGTACCTGTTGGTTCAATACATATTTAAGGTTCCGACCTTCTTTTTGTGATAGTAATAAATCGGCATCAACCAGTTGTTTAAGGTGGTGTGATACGGAAGGCTGCGTAAGGTCAAGCAGATCATTTACCTCCGCACAGTAAAGGCAATCTTTCCTTTTTTTAAACTGTTGTAAAATAGCTATCCGGTTCGCATCACTCAGCGCCTTGGATATTTTCTCTATTTTTTTGTTGTCCATTTTTTGCCGTCAATTATATATGTATTCAACGTTATAGTGTAAAGGTAAAATAATATTAACATATAGAAATGTTTCTATGTATTTAACACGCATAAATGACAATAAAAGGATATATGGGCAAGCCTTATGGGAGAGAGATGCTTCTCCGATGTTTCATTTTGTCACAAACACACCCGTTTGTTGGCACATTTGCCTGTTTAATAGTGATCGTGCTGATCTTAATTTTATGGTATGAAAGTAGTAAGAGTACAATACACCACGCGCGCGGAGTTTGCGGCCACCAATCAGCGGAACATCGCTGCCATTGTTGAAGAGTTGAAAACTTTAAATCATCCCGGTATTAAATATACAGCATGGCTATTGCCCGACGGTAAAACATTCATGCATTTTGATCAGCTCGAAAATGAAGAAGCCCACCTTGTATTACAAGGGCTGGCTTCGTTCCATAAGTTTGCTGACGAGACTCGAGGCCAGTGATTTAGAAGTCGAACCCAAGCTTGAGCTGCTTTCGCTTGTGGCGTCTACGGAGACCTATTTTTAATGCACTAAAACTACTGTTTGCCGATTGGTAAAGCCGTTTCTGTTTTCGCAGCTTTCATTACGAGTTTGGTTTCTACCTTGCCAATGGCAACAACCGCGAAAAGCCGGTTCATCAAAAAATCATAGTACTCTTTGCGGTCTTTTACGGTTACCTTAAGTATAAAGTCAAAATCGCCGGTGAGGTGATAGCATTCCAGTACTTCCGGAAGTTTAATGATCTCACTTTCAAAATGACTTAAACTGTGCTGGCTGTGGTCCTTCAGTTGCACATGCGTAAAGGTCATGAAATCCAGCTCGAGCTTTTCATGATCAAGCACCGCAACATATTTTTTAATATAACCTCGCTCCTGGAGCGAACGGATCCTGTTATTGATAGGAGTAGTGGTTTTGTTAAGCTTAAGGCCTATCTCCTGGCCGGTAAGGCGCGCATTTTCCTGTAAAAGCTGGAGTATGCGGATATCTGTTTCATCGAGTTGGTTGAGCATGAGAGTTATAAAAACTAAAATATAAGCTTTAAATATTTATCAAAAGTTTTAAAACCTGTTTTTAAGAATATTTTTAGTCTTAAAAACCAAATTTTAAGTGCTGTGTGGATTATGAGATTGTGAATATACAATTTTACATCGTAATACTATGAAGCACGACAAAAAACAACTATCGCCGGTAATCCTTGTTACGGGCGCCCGGGGGCAGATCGGTACCGAACTGGTTGCCGCTTTAAGAAATATTTATGGCAGGGAACAAGTAATTGCCACCGACTTACACGATGCTACGACAATCGTGGATTTAGAAGGGCCATATCATCAGTTAAATGTATTAGACAAAGATGAACTGGAAAACCTGGTTGCTACCTATGGAGTAACTCAAATTTATCATCTTGCAGCTACCTTATCTGCCAAAGGAGAAGAGACCCCGCTAAAAGCATGGCACCTGAACATGCAAAGCCTGCTCAATATATTGGAAGCAGCCAAAGATCATAAATTGGATAAAGTGTTTTGGCCGAGCAGTATCGCTGTATTCGGGCCTTCAACAGCACGTAAGATCAGTCCCCAGAATGCTTTGCTTGATCCGCAAACTGTCTATGGTATCAGCAAGGAAGCTGGTGAACAATGGTGCGCCTATTACAGGGAGCATTATGGGGTGGATGTACGCAGCCTGCGTTATCCAGGATTGATCAGCTACAGCGCCCCGGCTGGCGGGGGGACTACGGACTATGCGGTAGCTGTATTTCACGAAGCTTTGAAGAATGGACGTTACGAATGCTACCTAAGCCCCAACACTGCATTACCTATGATGTATATGGATGACGCGGTAAGGGCTACACTTCAACTGATGAACGCGCGCGTGGAAGCACTCAAAGAACGCGGAGCATATAATATCGGTGCTTTAAGTTTTACACCTGCCGAGCTTGCCACAGAACTGAACAAACACCTGCCCGATTTTACCATCAGTTATAGCATCGACAAGCGCCAGTCCATTGCAAACTCATGGCCGGCCAGTGTTGATGATGCTGAAGCAAGGCGCGACTGGAACTGGCACCCTGAATATGATCTTGTCGCTATGACTGCAGATATGCTTGATCATCTTACACCTGTTTATAAAAACAACAACATTGCAACAGTGAGTTAAATAAGGGGTTGATGAGAGACCTGAATATTACCCAATCGATCACAGCCCGGGATGCTGCTTCGCTGGAGAAGTATTTTAGTGATATTACCCGCGAGCCAACTATCAATGCGGAAGAAGAAGTTCTGTTGGCTGGGAAGATCCGGCAGGGAGATCTGTCGGCTTTGCATAGGTTGGTAAAGGCCAATCTGCGTTTTGTGGTTTCCGTGGCAAAAAAGTATCAGCACCAGGGCATGCCCATGGGCGACCTGATAAGCGAAGGTAATTTGGGTTTGCTTGAAGCCGCGAAACGGTTTGACGAGAACCCGCGGCTTCAAGTTTATATCTTATGCAGTTTGGTGGATCAGGCAGCGAATCATGGAAGCACTGTTAGATAAAACGCGGATGATCCGCCTGCCTGCCAACCAGGTGGATATGATTGTTCATGTTAACAGGGCTACAGGGGTTCTGGAACAACGACTTGAGCGACTGCCCGTTCAGGATGAAATAGCGGCATTCCTGGAAACTGCTGAATGGAAAGTGAAAGAAGCTTTGCATGCGGCGCCTTTTACACATTCGTATGATAAAGCCAATACACCCGGCAATGACGGATACAGCCTGCTTGATCGTTTACATACAGATGAACCCGGAATAGAAGGCCTTTTGGAAGCTTACCAACTTAAACAGCAGCTTGATGATTTGCTTAATAAGCTAAACGATGCTGAACGATCTGTTGTGTTTTATCATTATGGTCTGGACGGGCACAGTGAACTCTCGGCTCCCGAAATCGGTAACCGGCTTGGTATTAGCGCAGAAAGGGTGAGGCAGCTACGAAACCGGGCTATTGACAAGCTTAGGGAAAGTGCTAATTTGAAAAAGCTTGAAATTTAAAATAAGCAGGTAGGGATTTTATTTTTTCTGCGTCTTAATTTCTTTCGATACTTTATCCTGCATTAACTTCACCAGTCCATTATTCAGGGCTAATTTGCGATTAAAATGAGCTGCTGAACTATTTATCTTGCATCCGCTGGATTAAGCAAACGTTTGCGCTAAATTAAGATTGCAGGAAATTAGGCATTCCTATTTAACCTTTATAATTTAGGAACTTGAAAACATCATGGTCGGTACACTTAACACACGGTCAATCATGTTTAACCCTACAAATGCAAATGAAAAAAACACTCCTCTCTTTATTATTGCTAACCCTCATAATTTCACAGGTTTTTAGCCAGGCGAAACATAGTTTTAAAATTGCTGAAGGCAATTTTATTTATGATGGAAAACCTATCCAAATCCACTCGGGCGAAATGCATTTTGCAAGAATCCCTAAAGCTTACTGGAAGCAGCGCCTGCAAATGCTCAGGGCAATGGGTATGAATGCGGTTGCCACTTACGTTTTCTGGAACCATCATGAGGTTAGTCCGGGTGTATGGGATTTTAAAACGGATAACCGCGATATCCGCGAGTTTGTAAAAACCGCACAGCAGGAGGGCTTAATGGTAATATTAAGGCCGGGGCCTTATGCTTGTGCCGAATGGGAATTTGGCGGCTATCCTTGGTGGCTCCAAAATGATAAACAATTGGTTATCCGCAGTAAAAACGACCGCTTCCTTGATTCGTGCAAAACTTACATCAACCAGTTGATGGGGCAGGTTAAAGATTTGCAAATAACCCATGGCGGGCCAATAATTATGGTTCAGGCCGAAAATGAATTTGGATCATATGTAGCCCAGCGTAAGGATGTGCCGCTTGCCGATCATAAAATTTACAGCGCAGCTATAAAAGATCTGCTTTTAAAAGCGGGCGTTGATGTGCCATTGTTTACTTCTGATGGCGACTGGTTGTTTGAAGGCGGCGTAATTAAAGGGGCATTGCCAACTGCCAATGGCGAAGGTGATACCAAAAATTTGAAGAAGCTCATTAACCAATATAACGGAGGAAAAGGCCCTTATATGGTGGCCGAATATTATCCTGGCTGGCTTGACCATTGGGGCGAGAAATTTGAAAAAGTATCAGAAACCTCGGTAATCAAAGACCTGGAGAAGTACCTGAAAGATACCGTATCATTTAATATATACATGGCACATGGTGGCACCAATTTTGGTTTCACAAGCGGTGCTAATTATGACAAGGAACATCAAATTCAGCCGGATATCACCAGCTATGATTACGACGCCCCTATTAGTGAGGCAGGATGGATAACTCCCAAGTTTACAGCTATCCGCAACCTGATGAAAAAGTATGCGGCCTATGCTATTCCTGAAGTGCCTACGCAGATCCCTGTGATACAGATTCCGGCTATTAAGCTTACCAAAACGGCCGATTTGCTGGAGATGGCGAAAGCCCAGCAGGCAGTAGAAAGCGATACCCCACAAACATTTGAAGCGCTTAATCAGGGCTATGGTTATGTATTATACAGCCGTAAATTTACCCAGCCTGTCAGCGGCACTTTAAACCTGGAAGGCCTGCGGGATTATGCAACCATATATATAAATGGCGAAAAAGTTGCGGAGCTTAACAGACAAAGTAATAAATTCAGCTGTCCTATAAATATTCCTTTTAACGCGCGTTTGGATATTTTGGTTGAAAACCTTGGCAGGATCAATTATGGTGGCGAGATCATTCACAATCTTAAAGGAATCATTAGCCCGGTGAAGGACGACGATCATGAAATTACAGGTAACTGGCAAATGTATGAGCTACCTATGGATAAAGCACCGGCGCTCGGGGCAGGCACAACAAACACAACCGGCCATCCAGCACTTTACCAGGGAACATTTGACCTGAATAAAGTGGGGGATACCTTTTTAGACATGAAGAATTGGGGAAAGGGTATAGTATTTGTAAACGGGATCAACATTGGTCGCTATTGGAAAATTGGCCCGCAGCAAACGCTTTATTTGCCAGGCTGCTGGCTTAAAAAAGGTACAAACAGTATCGTTGTACTTGATCAGTTGAATGATATCCATCAAACGGAGATCGTTACGGTAACCATGCCGGTATTAGATGGCCCGGTGAGTAAATAATATAATTTAACTTAAGGAATGACGGCAGGAAATTATCTTGGCGTCTTTTTTATGGCTGTTATTCAACAGGGTTGGATTTTAATATTTAACTATTACTATTTAAACATAAGGGGTAATTTAACCTATCGTTTATATCAATAGATAAGCCTTAATAATAGTTCTAAATATTCGTACGGGTTGTTATATTCACGCTTAATTATGAAATTCTTAAGTTAGATTAAGGAAAATAAATCCTGTTTCATATTTCTGAACGAAACAATTTGCAAGCTTTTGGTTTGATAATAGGTGCCGTAAATCGATGAAGATCAGTAAGGTTCTATATGTTATATTTATATTATTGATCGGAACCAAAGCAAGGGTATCTGCACAAAAAACCTATGTAGCCGCGGTACACGGCGTGCTCGATCTTCGTAATCAGCCTATCAACGATAAAATTGAACTGACGGGAAACTGGCTGTTTTATTGGAACCAATTAATAAATCCCACTGACACCACTGCTATTAAAGACAGGCTTTTGGTTGAGTTCCCATTTAAATGGAGTGGCTATACCTGGCGGGGCAAAAAGCTACCTGCGTTTGGCTATGGTACTTACCGGCTTAAAATTTTACTTCCCCAAAAACACGGCGAATTAAAGCTGGCCATGCCTGATGTTTACAGCGCGTACAGGCTTTATATTAACAAAAAGTTAGTATCGTCGAACGGGAAAGTAACTACTTCCCGAAAGGGATTTGAAGGACA
The DNA here is from genome assembly GCF_050632265.1 of Mucilaginibacter sp. P19. Lineage (NCBI taxonomy): Bacteria > Pseudomonadati > Bacteroidota > Sphingobacteriia > Sphingobacteriales > Sphingobacteriaceae > Mucilaginibacter > Mucilaginibacter sp. P19. The sequence goes on along the minus strand of NZ_CP192586.1, from coordinate 3,543,437 downwards.
TTGGGAATATCATGCTGTTGACCTGCCCAGCAGCGATACCATCAATATCACATTACAAGTTTCCAATTTTATACACAGTAAAGGAGGGATCAGTAAACCCATCTTCATAGGGCCTGCGGAAAGAATTGACCTGGCCCGGCATCGCGCCGAAGGTATTGATCTGATGCTGACGGGCTGTTTACTGATGGGGGGATTATTTTTTCTTGGTTTATACCTGCTGGGCAGCCGTGATAAAGCCATTTTACTTTTTGCCCTGTTCTCGATAGTTTATAGTTACCGGATCATAGGTACAGATAACTATGTGCTGCACACCTTATTGCCTAATATTAACTGGTACATAACGGCCCGGTTGGAATATATGAGCTTATTTTCAGGGATAGGTTTGTTTGGCCTTTACACGTTATACTTATATCCGGCAGATGTAAATCGGCGGGTTGTAAATATTATTAATGGCATTTGCTTTTCGTTCACTTTAATGACATTATTTAGTCCTCCGTGGATTTTTACCCAGCTCGTGAACCCATTTTTAGCAGTGATGCTGTTTTGCCTCGTTTATATTCCATATGTATACTCAAAAGCCTGGCGCAATAACAGGCCCGGATCTGTTTATGCTTTAATGAGCGCATTTGCTTTAATGTCGGTATTTGCGATATCGCTTTTTCATTACTGGGCATTAATATCTCCGCTGCAGCTGATTAGTTTTTTAGGATATATCGCTTTTTTCTTTTTGCAGTCGCTGGTGTTAGCGCACCGGGTATCATTTGTATTGAAAAAGGCGAGGGCTGAAGCCGAACAGGGTTTAAAGGTTAAAAGTGAATTTTTGAGCACGATGAGCCATGAAATCCGGACACCGCTTAATTCGGTAATAGGGATGAGCCATCTGCTGCTTAAGAACGAGCCTCGCAAGGATCAGATCGAACATCTCAACGTCATGCTTTTTTCGGCTAATAACCTTTTGGCAATAGTGAATGATGTATTGGATTATAACAAGATAGAAGCCGGGAAGATAACTTTTGAAAGTATTGAAATAGACCTGGCTGCACTTGCCCGTAATGTAGTAGGTGGTTTGCAAACAGTAGCACACGATAAGGATATAAACCTACGCCTTGATTTTGATAAGAAATTGCAGCATAAACTGCTTGGCGACCCTACCCGCTTATCGCAGGTAATTACCAACCTCGTTCATAATGCCATAAAATTTACTCCAAGCGGCGAGGTAGTTTTAGGAATTGAGGTGAAAGAGCAAACCGAAACTACGGCTACATTAATGGTGTTTGTTAAAGATACTGGTATCGGCATTCCCCGCGGCAAACAGAAACTCATATTTGAGCGCTTTACCCAAGCCGATTCGTCCATATCACGCAGTTTTGGTGGGACAGGTTTAGGTCTTGCAATCAGTAAAAAAATATTGGAGTTACAGGAATCGTCCTTGCAGTTAATTAGTGAGGAAGGAGTAGGCTCGGTATTTTATTTTATTAAAACCTTTGAAAAAGCTGGTAAAATATCGGAGACGGTTAATGTTAACCTTAAACCCGATGCAAATGATAAGCTCCTGAGCGGGATCTCTATCTTGCTGGTTGATGATAACCCGATGAATGTGCTGGTAGCGCAAACTTATTTAAAACGCTGGGGGGCTACTACCGACGTGGCAACCAACGGGCAGGAAGCGCTTGACAAACTGGATACGTCAAAACATCGTCTCGTGTTGATGGATTTGCAAATGCCTGTGATGGATGGGTATGAATCTACAAAGAGAATGAGATTGAACGGCATAAACATCCCCATTATAGCGCTTACCGCCAATCTTCCCAAAGATGTAGAGGACGAAGCTTATAAAACAGGTTTTGATGACATTGTGATGAAGCCTTTTTTACCCGATGAACTACATAGTAAAGTATTGCACTACGTTTTTAAGCAGGAGCATGTGTAAGATGTTCCTGAATCAAACTTCCTGTTTATTTTCTGAATAAAAATTTCATTCACTCATAGGGGTAAAATGATCCTGGCGTGTTTCAGGATAAATTTTACTAAAATGAACAGATTAGCTTCCTTATTACTTCTTATTACTTTTATTTACCCTCCCGATAATAATTGGGCCAGGCGGATAATGGAGGAAAATAAATGGATAAACATCCTTGCAACCATTAATTACCGCATTAAGATTTAATTGAATGTTAACCCAAACTGATCATATTTTGGATATAAATAGCGAACAATTGATCCCGCTGCTGCTCTCGGGCGATGAAGCAACCTTTGAAAAGGTATATAAGCACTTCATCAGGCCGCTGCATGTGTATGCTATCTCTATTTTAAGAGATGAAGATACCGCGAAGGGGATGGTACAAAACGTTTTTATGCGGCTGTGGGAACGAAAGGAACGGCTGAATTTTACCGGCTCGATAAAGGCCTACTTGTATGGCGCGGTTTATAACGAATGCCTTAATAACCTTAGGCACCAGAAAGTAAAGGTTAATCACCAGCAGCACGTACTGTATATGACAAAGGATAAAGTTGATGGGGCCGCCGGTATGGAACTGCTTGACCTCAAAGAAAAATTACAACAGGCATTAAATGACCTGCCCGAAAAATGCCGTACAGTGTTTCAGTTGAGCAGGTTTGAGGATTTAAAATACCAGGAAATTGCTGATGAATTAGGCATCTCCATAAAAACAGTAGAAAACCAGATGGGCAAGGCGCTGAAAACATTACGGCTCAAATTAGTTGACTACCTGCCGTTGATCATTTGGCTTATAAGCCGGGCTTTTAATATTATTTAACATGATGGACGATTTATTAACCAAATACATGCTGAACGAGACCACGCCGGTTGAGAATGAAACCATCAACCGCTGGCTTGGCGAAAATGATGATAACCGGAAATATTTTGATCATTTTAAACTGATCTGGGATACCAGCCGCGAACTTAAAATAGAAAGTAAGCTTGATCCCGATACTTCATGGGTCGAATTTAAACAGTTGGCACAAAACAGGGGTGAAGCACCGGCTAAAATTAAATCTTTAAAGCCGGTAAACCGCTGGCTTAAAATGGCTGCTATGTGGCTGGTGATATTAGGCACTGCCGGTACCTTATACACCCTGCTCAAGCCGGTCAAAGTTAATATGCTTGCACTGCAAAGTGGTAATATAGTACGCAAGGTTACCTTATCAGATGGATCATTGATCACCATGAATAAAAACTCGGTGTTGAATTACCCGGACAGATTTACCGGCGATACCAGGGAGATATCGTTAAAAGGAGAAGCTTTTTTTGATGTGGCTCATGACAAATCAAAACCATTTATGATCCACGTAAATGATGTGGTTGTAAAGGTGGTTGGCACATCATTCAATATCAAAGCTATTGGCCCTAATACCGAGGTTATTGTTGAAACCGGCGTAGTGCAGGTAATTCAGCAGGAGATCACCGTAAAGCTAAAGCCGAAGGAAAAAGCATCAGTACAAGGTGGTCGCCTGCAAAAAGGTAGCAGCCAGGATGAGCTATATAATTATTATCGTACCCAAAAGTTCGTAGCTAATAAAACACCACTATGGCGGCTTGTGGACGTACTCAACGAGGCCTATCACGCAAATATTGTGATAGATAATAAAAAGCTGGCTAATAGGACTATAACAACCACATTTAAAGCAGGTTCACTTGATGGGATATTAGAGGTCATAAGCAAAACCCTTGGCGATGTTAAAGTGATCAAAAAGCCTCATCTCATCATAATCAAAAACTGATGGAAAAGAAACTAAATATATTATTTTATATAATGCTCGTATTGGCGGGCTGCCTGCTCATTACCAACGCGCTGGCACAGGATAACCTGAGCCGTACTGTAACGCTCAGTGTTAAACAAAAAAAGATAGCCGAGATACTGACCATTATCGGTGAAAAAGGTAAGTTTTATTTCTCATACAGCAATGATGTCATTAAAACTGATAGTGTGGTGAGCATAGTATCATCCGGGCAAACAATTAAAAGCCTGCTTGATGAGCTGTTTCATGGCAGGGTTGATTATAAGGAGTCGCCGGGATATATTATACTCCGGCCTACCCCATACAGGTTAACCCTTGTGCCTGATACCCTGGCCGGGCCAGGCAATGTTTATTACATCAGCGGTTACGTGTATGATGATTTCACCGGCAAAAAACTTTACAATGCCAGTGTTTATGAAAAAATTCGCTGGAATCAACCCTTACCGATCAGAACGGTTACTTCCAGCTCAAGATAAAAGCCAATGGTATGATTACTCTTAATGTAAGTAAGGAGCTATATCGTGATACCAGTATCAATTTTTTAAATAATGTAAACGTATCCATAAAATCACGCGAATATTATTACAGCGCCGATGCCGCAAATTCAAAATCAGACAGGAGCTGGCTGGGCAGAATGTTCCTTTCATCAGGCCAGAAAATACAGAACCTTAATTTAGGCGGTTACCTTTCAACGGTTCCGGTACAAACCTCGCTTTTACCAAGTTTAGGAAGCCATGGTATGATGAGCGGGCAAATTGTCAATAACTTTTCGCTCAATATTTTAGGGGGTATAACGGTGGCGTTAATGGCGTTGAACTTGGGGGACTGTTTAATATCAACAAACAGGAAGTTAAATATGTACAGGCGGCCGGGCTCTTTAATATTGTTGGGGGTAACAGCAAAGGCGTTCAACTGGCCGGCATTAATAATAACGACCAGAAAAACATAGAAGGTATCCAGGCGGCGGGCATATATAATATGGTAAAAGACAGTCTTAAGGGTGTTCAGCTTGCCGGGATCTTTAACCACGTGAGAAATAGCAAAGGTATCCAGGCGGCAGGTATTTACAATTACACCCGGAAAAACAACAAAGGTTTTAGTATTGCAGGGATAGCCAATGTTACAGGCAACGACGCAAGTGGAATGCAGATGGCAGGAATTTTTAATAAAGCCCGGGTAATAAAAGGTGTGTCATTTGCTATGGTAAATATTGCCGATACGCTTGATGGTTATGGCATCGGCTTATTGAATATTTCGCGTAATGGATATGCTAAAATTGAAGTGTACAGTAACGAGATCACTACAACAAACATCGCCTTTAAATCGGGGAATGCTAAACTGTATTCCATCATATCAGGCGGCGTTAATTTTACAGATAAGCATGTTTATTATAGCACAGGTTTTGGCTTAGGTCACGATTTTATCTTCAATAACAATATGTCACTGTCAGCTGAAGGTTCGACTCACTTACTATTGGCAAAAGGATGGAAAAACCAAAATCAGATAAACCGGGTAAGCGCGTTGCTCAATTTCAGGGCAGGTTCAAAAGTTAGCTTCTTTGCAGGGCCGTCATTTAACGTTTACACAAACTATGGCCATCATCCCGGTGACGGCGATATTCAGCAGATCATAAAAAACAAACCCGGTTTGATTGATTGGGGTAACCGCACAAAAGGTTGGATCGGTTGGTCGGCCGGTATCACGATATTGTAAGTGTGCTTTAATATGGTCAAATTTGTGCAAACCAATAATCACCTGATGAAAAAAATCCTTTACCTCATTTTGTTCTGCACATCGTCGGCTTGTTTTGCCCAGGAGGCTAATAAAGACGTGACTTTTTTAAACCCATCCACAGTCGGTAAGCCATTTGGCTATTCTCACGCTGTAATTGTTGACCTGGGTAAAAATAAAATGGTGATCATGTCGGGCCAGGTTGGTTTGGATCAGGCCGGTAAGCTTGCCGGCAAAGGTGATCTGGCGAGCCAAACTGAACAGGTTTTTACTAATATCAAAAACATTGTTGAGGCTGCAGGCGGCACCATGAATGATTTGGTTGAGTTGAACTACTATATCATAGACGCATCGCAGGTACAGGTAGTTCGTAATATAAGGGATAGATATGTGGATACAAAGCAACCACCGGTAAGTACACTGGTGCAGGTAAGCAAGCTTTTCAGAGATGATATTTTAATTGAGATAAAAGCGACGGCTGTTATCAAAAAGAAGTGAGGTTGATATTAAGCCTGCGAAGTTTTAAAAACTTCGCAGGCTGATTTACGTGTTACCACTTTTTATTGGCAGCCCTTGCTACCTTTGCCTATGCAGCAGTTACCTCATTTGCCTTATTGCCAAAGGCCATTAAATTAAAAAAACCGACGACAGGTTACCTTGTCGCCGGTTTTTATGTCTTATTTTTACCTGTGAGGCAATACTTGTAAGTAAGATTATCAATGATAAAATGAGGGCTTTTTTTAGTCCGTTATTGTTTTTTATAGGTGATTTTATAAATATTTCCAGCTACATCATCGGTAACGTAAAGTGAGCCATCGGGGGCTTGCGCCAAGCCGCATGGACGGTGGGCCGCAGCGCCCGAAGCAGTATTAGCAGCAGAGCCAGAAAAGCCGTCGGCAAAAACTTCCCACTGACCATTAGGCTTGCCATCTTTAAACGGTTGAAATACCACGAAGTAACCAGCCTGCGGTTCAGGTGCGCGGTTCCATGAACCATGAAAAGCTATGAATGCACCATTTTTATATTTCGCGGGGAACTGATCGCCGGTGTAAAATAACAGGCCGTTAGGGGCAAGGTGGCCCGGATAAGCAGCTGCAGGGTCGATAGCATTTTTTCCGCCTTCAATCTTGCCGTCGCCGCCATATTCAGGCATCAGCATTTTTTTATGTTGTTCCTGGTCGTAATACATATAAGGCCAGCCTGCATTATCTCCTTTTTTAAGCGCATACATACACTCGGCAGGTAATATGGCCGATTGTTTAGCGGTGAAATATTGTGGATAGAATTCAAAAAGCTGGTCGCGGCCGTGCTGCATTACAAAAAGCTGGTTGTTTTGCTGGTTCCAGGTGATACCTACAACATTACGCAGACCGGTGGCATAACGTATACCATCGCCATAATGCTGGTTCAATTTATCTGCTTTAAACTGCCAGATGCCGCCGGCCGAATCTAAAATAGGGCAGCCCTTTTGGCCCGGGGAACCTTTTTTCGGTCTTCAACCTGGCAGGCATTTGAGTAAGCGCCAATGTTTACGTAAATGTTGCCATCGTTATCAAGCGTTATGGCCTTAGCTTCATGCTCATGACGGCTAATAAGGCCGGTAACAATTTTTTCGGGCTGGTCAGCATTGATTACCTCGCCCTTATCGTTCAGTTTATAACGAAAAACCTCTTCATCCGACGATGCATACAGGTACCCGTTTTTAATCGACATGCCTGTGCCGCTATAAGCGCCAAAGCTGTTCTTTACGGTTGCCTTGCCGCCATCTTCGTGAAGCATTAATATCCCCTTGTTGTTTTTAACATTTGTAAGCTTTACATAGATGTCGCCTTGCGGTGTAATGGCAATATGGCGGGTGCCACCAAGTTTTTCAGCAATAATACTGGCGCTAAAGCCTTCAGGAGTTTTAATACCCGCGTTTTCTGTTGATGGAGCAGGAGTAGAAGTGCTATCAGCAGTTTTCTTTGAGTCGCTATTACTTTTGCAGGCTGTAATAAACATAATACCTCCCATAGCAACTACAGGCAGTATGGAACGTAATAATTTGCGGTTTTTCATGGTGAAAATTAATGGTTATTAAATTAAGTAAATATACCGATAATCCTAAAATCTCTTTTGTAGTAATCGAGTAACATTGTTGATTTTTTTAAGCATATCAATTAATAAAATTTGGCAACAATAGATTGCGGCCTTAATTGTTTGAAATAAAATTTGGTTAAAAGACTTGCGGGTAAAACATAGTATCAATCAACTAATGTTGTGACATATAATGCTGTGTTTGATTAAACCATTGCTGATAGATATCGTCCTAACTATATAAAATTTACAATTATGAAAAAGTTAGCCATATTATCAGCAATAGCAGCCGGAAGCTTATTTATCAGTAAAGCCAACGCACAGGTATCTATACAATTTGGTATCAATATCCCCGCTCATCGCGTTTACGTACCTGCCCCTCCTCCGCCAGTAGTTGAAGAAGAGCCTGTTTATGATGATAATGTAAATGTTAGTGACGACGATGATTATTACTATTTACCGGAAGTAGAAGCTTACTATAATGTAGGAGCCGGATGCTACTACTACAATGACGGAAGCCGCTGGGTAAGCTGTGCTTACCTGCCAGGCGCTTACCGGGACTATAACTGGCGTACCGCTGTGCGTTACGAAGTAAGAGCTCCACGACCATACTTGCGTCACGATTTTTACAGGCAAAGGTGGGGCGGTTACATGGGCGACCACGGTAACTGGGGGCACCGCTTTGACAGAAGGCCTGCAGGTGGCTATGCTTATCGCCCGGGTTGGGGTGGTGATCGTGGAAACTGGGGCAGAAGGCCTAATCCATATGATAACCGTGGTAACTGGGGAAGTGGCAGGGATGATCATAACTGGAGCAACGGTAATCATGACCGTGGTAACTGGGGTAATGGAAACCAGTCTGACAATAACAACCATGGTAATCATGGCGGATGGGGTAACGGACAGCCTAACAATGGCAACAATGATAACCATGGCGGTCATGACAATCGCGGCAACTGGGGTGGCCGACCATCGAACGGCGGCGGTTATGACAGGGGCAATGGTGGCGAGCGTTTTTCTCAAAATGGAAATTACGGCCGCGGCATGCGCAGGTTTTAATATTCTAACTCCCTATATATTAACTGAAAGGTCGCCTGGTATGGGCGATCTTTTTTGTTTTATATGTTGTTGTGCATTTTTGAGTTATGTTGCATGCATTAATTAATAAGTAATATAAACCATTTATTATCTACTAAACCTGTTTAGCATTACCATTTATATTATATATTTGGTTTTAAAATACTAAATCCTTGAAGAAGAAATTATCTATAGTTGACATTGCCAATAGTCTGAATATATCTAAAACTACCGTATCTTTTATCCTTAATGGTCGCGCACAGGAAAAACGCATCAGCGACGAGCTGGTGAAGCGAGTACTTCAATATGTAAAAGAGGTTGGTTATAAACCCAATTCGTTAGCCAAAAGTTTACGCACCGGCAAATCAAATATCATTGGCTTGCTGGTGCAGGATATTTCCAATCATTTTTTTGCCACAATAGCACGCCGCATAGAGGATCTCGCTTACCAAAATGGGTATAAGATCATTTACAGCAGTACAGATAACGATACGCAAAAAACGCGCGAACTGATAGCTATGTTTCGCGACAGGCATGTTGACGGCTACATTATTACCCCGCCCGATAATATTGAAGAGGATATCAGCGACTTGATCAAAGATGGTTTCCCGGTGGTGCTTTTTGACCGCTACCTGCCTAAAGTAGCTACCGACTATGTAGTGGTTGATAACCTGTTCAGCACCTTCAACGCCACACAATATCTTATTGATAAGGGACATAAAAATATTGCTTTTATAACTTATAGCTCTATCCAAACTCAAATGATAGAAAGGCTTGAGGGTTATGAAAAAGCCATGCACCAAAGCAAATTAAAACCCAATATAACCGAGGTCGATTTTCACACTACCGTTCAGGAGATGCTTAAGTTAATGACAAACTTCCTGGAAAAAAATAAGGATGTCGATGCTATTCTGTTCGCCAATAATCATTTGGGTAAATGCGGTTTGAAGGCCATCCGTAAGGCAGGTAAAAATATACCGGGTGATATTGCTTTGATCGCGTTTGACGATTACGAACTTTTTGAATTGTATACCCCGGCTGTTACCGCTATAGCTCAGCCAATTGACGAAATAGCCGACAACGTGATCAAGCTGCTGATGGAAAGGCTTAACGCTACTGTCCCTGAAGAAAAAATCAACACATAACATTAGCAACCGAACTAATTATCAGGGATTCATCAAACTAATGAACTATTTTGCAGGATGAATTCGGGGTGATGGTGTACCAGGTCTTGAACGATTGATCATTTCAATTCATCTTGCAAAACTGCCCAAACATTATTGGCTACAATCTTCGCACCCTGAGCAGTAGGGTGGATGCCATCGCCCTGGTTAAGTGATGGTACGCCTCCAACGCCTTGCAATAAAAAGGGGACAAGGGCCATATTGTTTTTTTTAGCCAGATGGGGGAAAACGTTTTTAAACTTACCGGTATAATCGGCGCCCATGTTCGGCGGTACTTGCATGCCCAGCAAAACAAGTTTAGCATCAGGATATTTGGCTTTTACCTTATCTACTATGGACTGAAGATTTTTGGCGGTTTCGTTTACCGGAATCCCGCGAAGGCCGTCGTTAGCCCCCAGCTCCAATACAAAAACGTCTACTTTTTGCTTTAACAGCCAGTCTATGCGGCCATTGCCGCCTGCAGTAGTTTCGCCGCTTAATCCGGCATTTATTACTTTATACGGTAATTTTAATGAATCAACCCGGCGACTGATTACACCCGGAAATGCATCGGCAGGGTCATCAAGACCATAACCGGCAGTGAGGCTATCGCCAAAAAATAAAACTATTTTTTTTGAAGCCGAATCAGTTTTAGCAGTTTCTGTGGCAGCTTGCGTCTGATCATTGTTTGATGATTTAGCACCGTCACCGCAACCCGCCATTGTAAGGGCCGCAAGCAAGATACCGCTTAATGTAACTTTGTTCATATAAAATAAATACAATGCGCTCAGGCGTTTGTTCTTAAAATCTCAAGCGGCGGCTTGTTTAGCACTCCGCGGCTGTTTAGTAAGCCAATAACAACAGTCAACAAACTTACTATTAAAAATAGTACAAGTGCCGGTAACATGTTCACACTGTACGGTATTTCAAAACTATATTTTGCCAGGAAATAAGTGCCCGCAAAAGCTATCAGGATTCCGGTTAAGGCCGACAGGCTGCCCAAAAACCAATACTCCAACGCTGTTATAGTGAATATTTGTTTACGGCTTGCACCAAGCGTACGTAATAAAACACTTTCCTGGATGCGCTGGTATTTGCTGATCCGCACAGATGCTATCAGCACCACAATACCTGTTATAATACTGAACGCGCTCATGAAACGTATAACGTAGCTGATTTTACTTAACAGCTCATCAACAACACTTAAAATTAGCCCCAGATCAATTATCGAAACGTTAGGATAAGCCCTTACTACAACCTGCTGAAAAGCTGCTGATACCTTGTTTGATGGCACGTGTGTCATCAACACATGAAATTGCGGTGCACCCTCAAGTATTCCCTTCGGAAAAACCACCTGAAAATTGGTTTGTACCTTACCCCAGTTAACCTTGCGGATACTGGCAACATATGCCGGCATTTGTACGCCCTGCACATTAAATACTATTTTGTCGCCAATTTTAAGATTTCCCCGTTTGGAGAGGTTTTCTTCAACGGATACCGGGATTTCTTTTGAAGGATCAGCTTTACCGATCCATTTGCCATCCAGTAATTTTTCTGAAGATGTTAATGAATCCCTGAAGGTTACCCGGTATTCCCAGGCAAAAACACCATGCTGTATTTTGATGGTAGTGTCCTTCGTAAGATCGGCAGCGGTTTTGCCATTAATTTGTTCAATACGCATAGTAACTATTGGTACTCGTTGCAGTACCGGAAGCCCCTGTTGTTTTGTTAACTGAACAACACCTTTTTCCTGATTGCTTTGGATATCAAACAAGATCATGTTTGATTGATTACCGCTGGATGAAAGATTAACCTGCTGTACCAATAACGTCTGCACAAAATAAAGTGTGCAGATAAACATTGTGCTTAAGCCGATTGATACGATAAGAATAATTGTTTGATTATTGGGACGGTATAAATTAGCAAAACCTTGTCGCCACAGGTAACTCCATGAACCTTTTACTATTGCTTTAGTGATGCGCATTAACAGCCAGGCCGTAGCGGTAAGGATCATGAATGCAATTAAGATCCCAAGTGTAAACAGGATACTGCCTATCACGCTGTCTAACTGTAAATAAGTAAAAGCTATTATAAAGATCAGTATCAACAGGTAAACCAGCCAACGCAAAGGATCCCGTCTGTTCACGCTCTCATCAACTGAAATTCGGAGCGTGTTAAGCGGCGAAATTTTTCGAACAGAGATTAAAGGGAGTAAAGCAAATAATATGGAGATAATGACCCCAAGTAAAATACCCTGGCCAATAGCCATCCACGATATTTGTACGGAAATGGTAAACGGTAAAAAGTCCTTAAATACAATGGGGAGTAAATGTTGAACAGCGGTACCAAATATAGCCCCGGTAACAGAACCGATAATCCCGATGCCTACAATTTGTATCAGGTAAATCAAAAATGCTTCGGATGATTTAACACCAAGACAACGCATAATAGCTATCGATGCAATTTTTTCTTTTACATAAATATGGATTGCACTGGCTACACCAACACAGCCCAGCAATAGGGCTACAAAACCAACCAATGATAAAAAACGGCTCAGGTCGCCAAAGGCTCGGCCGGTATTGTCTTTCTTGGTTTCGATGGTTTCAAAGCGCATTCCGGCCCTGTCGAGTATTGGGTCAATTTTTTTGCTGAGCTTATCTACATTTACGGATGAATTGAACTTGTAATAAAAACTGTAATTAACCCGGCTGCCAATTTTTACAAGCCCGGTTTGTTCCAGGTATTGCATGGGGATATAAACCACCGGGGCAATACCCGCCATTACGCCGCTTTGACCGGGTGCTTTATTCAGAATGCCGGCAATCTGAAAATTGAGATTGCCAACTTTTACCGAATCGCCCACTTTGGCATCGAATTGCAGCATCAGGGTTTTATCAACCAGCGCCATTCTGCCTTTTTTAAAGGTGAGTCCGGCTACCTCGGGTGTAGTTTCTAAAGTGCCGTAGTAGGGGAAACCTCCCTGTAAAGCCCTGATCTGCACCAACCGGGTACCATTTGTGCGCGGAAAATAAAGCATGGACGCAAAGCTTCGTTCCTGTGAGCGCTCGTCGCCTAATGAATCGAGCATATGCTTCAATTTATCATCAACAGGTTTGTTTCCGGATATGGCGAGATCTGCACCTATGAGAGTGGCTGCCTGATCGTTCACATCATTTTGTACATTGTACTTAAACGAATAAATGGCTACCAGTGCAGCTATCCCAAACACAATGGCGGATATAAAAAGGAAGAGCCTTGAACGGTTGCGCCGGCTATCGCGCCAGGCCATCCGGAATAGCCAGGGGATATTTATCTTTCTTTTAAAATCAATTGCGGTATTGTCCATTAGCTTATCCGTTAATGGTTTTTTCGTCGGCAATCAGTTTGCCGCCCTTAATCCTGATAATGCGCTGTGTTTTGGCTGCCAGCTCAGGGTCATGTGTTACAACCACGAGGGTAGTGCCCGCTTCCTTATTCAGGTCGAAAATAAGTTTGATCACCTTATCGCTGGTTTCTGCATCCAGGTTCCCCGTGGGTTCATCGGCAAACAGGATCCGGGGAGCATTTGAAAATGCGCGTGCAAGTGATACACGCTGCTGCTCGCCGCCCGAAAGCTGGAGCGGGTAATGATGGCTGCGCTCTGATAAGCCTACTTTATCTAAAAGATCCAAAGCCCTTGCTTTGATGTTTTTTTCGCCCCTAAGCTCAAGTGGCACCATGACGTTTTCGAGTGCAGTTAGTGTCGGTAGCAACTGGAAATTCTGAAATATGAAACCTACATGCTGATTCCGCACTTGTGCACGCTGATCTTCAGTAAGCTTGTTAAGGTTAATGCCATTGAGTTCAACGGTGCCTGAAGTTGAGCGGTCAAGCCCGGCACAAAGGCCAAGCAGGGTGGTTTTTCCGCTGCCTGATGGCCCGACTATAGCATTGGTTGAACCTACTGCGACTGAGAAATTTATTTGATCGAGCACGGTGAGTGTACGACCTGCACTTTGGTATGTTTTACTTAAATCAGAGATATTGAGGATATTGTCCACAGATGTTTTTTTGGTATAGATACAAAAAAGCCGGGGTTGTTACTACGCCCGGCCATTAAACACCCAAGTATTATGCCATCTTTACTTTTAGCTGACATTGAGTTTTGAGGTTGGCTTTTATCTGAATAATAACGACGTAACCGGGATTGAAGTTAAGCTTTATCTGCCATTGCAAGCTCATACATCTGGTCAAAAGGTTTATTTTTTAGTTCGATGGCAACAGCGGAGTTCCGCTGCTCACAATATTTTAGCATTTCATAGCAATCGGTTAAAATATCATCATCGATACCTTTAAAAGTCATTTCCACCACTTTTCCAGAGATCTTATAATATTCTGTCAAGAGCCGTAATACCCTTCTCGGTTATTTTGATCAGCTTAGCCCGTTTGTCATCGGGGGAGGTTCGTTCATCTATCTTGTTTTCCCGGATGAGCCGGTTAATGACTTCCATGCCGGTTGTTGTTTCGGCAAACATATAGTTGATCAGGTCGCTTTTTCTTACCTCACCAAGGTGAAGTAAACCATTCAGGTAATAGAAACTTTCGGCAGGAGGGATGCCGATGTGGTTAACTGCCGACCGGAAATAAAGCGAATAAGCGCTCAGGATGCGGCCGAGGGTTTTAAGCAGGTATGCGCCGTTCATGATGCGCTCACCTTTTTTGCCGGCTTGTTTAGGTTTTGGGCGTTGCTTTTGCAGATAATATCTGCAAAACGCTTCTACAGTAGGTTGTTCACTTACTTCTTCAAAAGCAGCCCATTCATCAACTAATTGCACTATTGGTTTCATTTTGTTACGGTTTGGGTGTAAAATTATAAATTTATTTCTAAAATGTTTTAATTGTTCCTAAATAGAAATATATTTGCCAAACTATATCGAAATAGAAATATATGGAAAATGAGAATGGCTTGCCGTTCTGTTCTGATTTATTTCGATAATTTTAGATTGAAATAAAAATGTTTTGCAGGCTGAGTCGTCAACTATAATAAAAGCGCGATTTGATACCCGCAGAAGAGAATTATAAATCAAAGATCACTATGCAACCTGATCCTACAAAAAAACAAACAGTAAACCTCCCGGCGTATTTAGTTTGCTGAAACCATATAAAGGGCTTGTGGCGCTGTTACTGTTATTTGCTTTACTGGGCAATGCCATGAACCTTTGGCTGCCTAAAATTATAGCTAACGGTATTGATGCCTACTCCAATCATCATTTTGTGATAAACGAGGTTATGGCCAAATTTCTGACGGCGACAATTGTGGTATTTTTGTTTGCAGGCTTACAGGCAATTGTGCAAATATATGCATCTGAAAAAGTAGCGCGTGATCTCAGGCAGCAACTGGCTAATAAAATATCCCGCCAAACCCATGCTTTTATCGAACAGGCAAATCCTTCAAAACTGTTAACCAACCTTACTTCGGATATCGATTCGATCAAACTATTCGTATCGCAGGCTTTGGTTTCTATTGTATCGTCGCTGTTTATCATTATTGGCTGCAGTGTTATGCTGCTAACCATTAACTGGAAACTTGCGTTGGTTGTGATCACTATTATTCCCATCATTGGCGGTACTTTTTTTATGTTTTGAAAAACGTACGTGCTCTGTTTATGAAAAGCCGCGGTGTTATCGATCAGCTTAATAAGGTAATTAATGAGAGCATACTTGGCGCAGCACTCATCAGGGTAATCAACTCGCAGCAGTTGGAATACAATAAATTCCTTGCTGCCAATACCGAAGCAAAGGATTACGGCTTAAAGATCCTTGGTTTTTTTGCCGGGCTCATTCCCATTGTAACGTTTACCGCTAACATGGCAGCATTTACTATTTTGGTAATGGGCGGGCATTTTGTAATCAGCGGCAGCATGACCCTGGGTAGTTTCGCGGCTTTCAACAGCTACCTGTCGTTATTGATATTCCCGATATTCATTTTAGGTTTCATGAGCAACCTGATAGCCCAGGCTACCGCTTCATTTACGAGGATCAGCATGGTTTTGAATGCGCCGGATGTTACCGACGGTGGCCCGTTGAAGGATACTTTGCGCGGCGATGTGGAACTGAGGAACGTTACAATAAGCTACGGCCAAAAATCGGCGCTGAAAAACGTCTCATTTAAAGTAAATGCGGGTTCAAAGATCGCCATCATCGGGCCTACATCTGCCGGTAAAACACAATTGTTGTACCTGCTTACAGGTTTGATCAACGCTACCGAGGGAGAAGTGTTGTTTGATGGTAAAGATCTTGCCGAATATGACAGCGAAACCTTTCACCGGCAGGTTGGCTTTGTTTTTCAGGATAGCATCATCTTTAACATGAGCATCCGTGAAAATATAGCTTTCAGCGATACGGTAACTGATGAATCGCTTCAAAAAGCTATTGAAACGGCCGAGTTAAGTACGTTTATCGATAACCTGCCCGATAAATTGAGCACCATTGTTTCTGAACGGGGCTCAAGCCTTTCGGGCGGACAAAAGCAACGCATTATGCTTGCCCGGGCACTTGCAGTTAATCCAAAGGTTTTGCTGCTTGATGATTTTACTGCTAGGGTTGATAACAATACCGAAAGGAAGATCCTGGCAAATATTCAAAAGAACTATCCGGGTTTAACACTGATATCGGTGACCCAAAAGATTGCCTCTGTTGAACATTACGACCAGATCATTTTGCTGATGCAAGGCGAAATAGTAGCCAGCGGCGTGCATGATGAGCTGATGAAAACGAGTCCGGATTATGTACAGATCTTTAATTCACAGCAAAGCACCAGCAATTACGAACAGGGTGTTAACCATTAAACATGAAGTTAACGACTGAAAAAATATTGATTACAATGAACTACGATCTTAACCAATTAGGTAAAAATCAGCCAAAAACTTCTACGCTGGCCGGGTTAAAAAAGCTGCTCCAGCTGATAGCCCATGAAAAGCGTACACTCATCATTGCTTTTTTCGCCATCCTTGTTAACTCTACACTTAACCTGCTCGGACCGCTCATTATTGGTCATACTATTGACAAATATGTGCAGCACAAGGATTTCAGCGGGGTCTTACATAATGCGGCTATTTTATTTTGTATGTACCTGGTAGCTTTATTTACCAGCTATAAGCAAACCACGCTGATGGGAGGGGTAGGGCAAAGGATGTTATTTACCCTACGCAATTCTATCTTTAATAAGTTACAGCAGTTGCCGGTAGCCTTTTTTAATCAGAACAAGGCCGGCGACCTGATATCGAGGGTTAACAACGATACCGATAAGCTTAATCAATTCTTCTCCCAGTCACTGATGCAGTTTATCGGCAATATCTCTATTATGATTGGCGCCGGTATTTTTTTGCTGGCTATCAATATTGAGCTGGGAGCAGCTGCTTTATCTCCGGCCTTGGTCATCCTGTTTTTAACGCTGGTATTATCACCATGGATAAAAAGGAAAAATGCAGCAAATTTGAAAAGTACAGGTGCATTGAGCGGTGAGATCCAGGAGAGTATTAATAATTTTAAAGTGATCATCGCTTTTAACCGGCGCGATTATTTCAGGAAGCGTTTTGAGATAGCTAACAATCAAAACTATAAAACAGCTATTGGATCGGGCCTGGCTAACAACGTCTTTGTGCCGGTATATGGTTTACTTGCCAGTATGGCCCAGCTTACCGTACTATGCTTTGGTATCTACCTGATCAGTAAAGGTATGTTCTCTATAGGATTGCTGGTGAGCTACTTATCATATGCTACCAATTTTTATAACCCGTTAAGGCAACTAGCTGCCTTGTGGACAAACTTTCAGCTGGCGATGGCGGGCTGGGACAGGATCTCGCAGATCTTATCCCTTGAAACCGATTTGCCCGTGCTGCAGGCAGGCATTAACGAACCTAATGCTGCTTTATTGGAGTTCAGACATGTGCACTTTAGTTATGATGAAAGCCGGGAGATCCTCCATAATATCTGCTTTAAATTAGAGCGCGGCAAAACCTATGCCTTGGTTGGCCCAACCGGAGGCGGTAAAACAACAACAGCTTCATTAATAGCACGTTTGTATGACCCTACTAAAGGACTGGTGTTACTTGGCGGGAAAGATATCAGGAGTTTTACGGCCGAGGAACGCAGCCGAAAAATAGGCTTTATTTTACAAGAGCCGTTCCTGTTTACAGGCACGGTAAGAGATAATATACTTTATGGCAACGAGCTTTTTAAAGATCATACCAACGAAGAAATGGAACAGGTGATCAGGGATGCTAACCTGGGGAGCCTGCTGGCAATTTTTGAGGAGGGATTGGACACCAAAGTTCTATCGGGCGGCGACAGCATTAGCTTGGGCCAGAAGCAGCTTATTGCATTTATGCGGGCGGTTTTACGCAACCCGGAGATTTTGATATTGGATGAAGCTACGGCTAACATTGATACCATTACCGAAAAACTGCTGAGCGACATTTTGGATAACCTGCCTAAAACCACCACAAGGGTAATCATAGCACACCGTTTAAATACGATTGAAAATGCTGATGAGATCTTTTTTGTTAATTCGGGCGAGGTGATCAGGGCTGGATCATTTGATGACGCTATGGATTTATTGTTGCAAGGAAAGAGGGTAAGCTGATCTTTCTTGGGATATGGATATGCGGTATCACGGTTTTGCCTTGTTTTTTATCCGGATTTGATAAATCGTTTTAAATTTTTGGAGATAAATTGCCGGTATATAAAATAGTTGTCCGATCAACACTAAATAATTGCTAAATTATTTTTACAATTGCATATAAACTTAACCTAAGTTATGCATAAGTACAGCGGCGAAACGCGCATTTTAGTTGCAACAGATTGTATCATATTTGGATTCGACGGGGCAAATATTAAGTTATTGCTTGTTCAGCGTGGCCTTGAGCCCGAAAAACACAAGTGGAGCCTGATAGGTGGTTTTATAAAACCAACCGAATCACCCGAAGATGCTGCAAACCGTGTGCTTGAATTGCGCACCGGGCTTAAGAATGTGTATATGGAGCAGTTCCAGGTATTCGGTAAACCGGAACGTGACCCGGTAGAAAGGACCCTTTCCGTTGCTTATTTCGCGCTTATCGACATTCATAAATATGAAGCCCAACTAAGTGAAGAATATCACCCCGAATGGTTTTTACTGGATGAGAT
The DNA here is from genome assembly GCF_050632265.1 of Mucilaginibacter sp. P19. Lineage (NCBI taxonomy): Bacteria > Pseudomonadati > Bacteroidota > Sphingobacteriia > Sphingobacteriales > Sphingobacteriaceae > Mucilaginibacter > Mucilaginibacter sp. P19. Next base: position 3,524,466 of record NZ_CP192586.1, on the reverse strand, counting down.
GCCCGATCTGATCTTTGACCATAATGAAATGGTGCGACTGGCTAAAAGACAACTGCGTTATAAAGCCGCGCTTCACCCGATTTTATTTCAATTGCTTCCGGAAAAGTTCACCATTCCGCAATTACAAGCCCTTTATGAAGGAGTTTATCAAACCAAGTTTGATGACAGGAACTTTAGCCGTAAGCTGCTTTCAACAGGTTTGCTTGTAAAGCTTCCTGAAAAAGATAAGCTCTCATCAAAAAAAGGTGCATTTTATTACAAGCTTGATCAGTCACATTACGAGGAAAATTTTGAAAAGTTCCTGAATCTGGTGCCCAACCCTGATAAGTTTTTTTGACATGCACGACAAATGCGTTTTAATATTTTAGTGACAACGCCTTGTTGTTTATATAGCTGACGAAATGATGTCGGTTAGCTATTAGCATCAAATAATACTTGTTTTATAGCTTGATGCGGGTTAAACGCACCCGGTCTTATCAGCATGTTTTTACTAATAACAGGCGCAACATTCGGATGTATGTGATTACTTAGAAAATATGTTTAGTGTCAACCCTGTAAAAAGATAGATAATTCATTATTAGATATTTGTATGTGTTATATTTAAAATGTGTTAAGTCGTGTTAACCCCGGTTAGCTGCGTGTTTCCTGTTTTAACATGTTTTTTAATTACCACCTGAACCTGCTGACCGGGTTTTTAAATAGCCATATTTTTTCTGACACCGTTATCGCGGGGATTAACAAAACCATTACTACATCATGATAACGTGACGATCTGAAATACATCATTTAAAATGCTCTTGAAGTTTATGATCTGCGGAAAAGCGACTTGAGCTTAGTTATAAATTAAACGTAGCTAATTATGAAATTGACCGGGCAATTAAACGGCTGGTTATTTTATATAATCATACCGTATAAATTAAAGGTTTTTGTATTTTTAAAGGGTTAGTTTAATACTACAAAACCAAATCCAACTGTACACCTTTGAGCAAGATAATTTTTTTGCGGTCGTTAAGCCTCTCTTTTATTTTCATATGCATTGCTATTTGCACTAACGCGCAAGGTTCAAACCAGGGTACGGAGTTTTATACCGCATATATTGACCACGTTGATGGTGCAGCAGGCAGTCCTACCGCGTTGGGCAGGGGTAGTCAGATGGACCTTTACATAACTGCCGACGTAAATACCACTGTAACAGTTAAAGTTGCAGATGGCAGCTTTTCAAGTACCTATCAGGTTAACGCAAAGGATATATTGACGGTAGCTATCCCACCCGAAGCCTTTATCGGAAACCAGGGGCAGTTTTTAAAGGGGATTCATATCACGTCGTTAAAACCTATTGCAGTTTACGCGCATATTTTTGCAGAGAACGTATCCGGCGCAACGCTTCTGCTGCCCGTTAATACGCTCGGTAAAGATTACCTCTCCATTAACTATAAACAAATATCAAACTCAAACAACGGCACAAAAAATACTGAAGAAGTACCCTCATATTCAACCTTTGCGGTAATAGCTACAGAAGATAATACCACTGTTGAAATAACCCCCTCGCAGCCACTGCTAAACGGGATCCCTGCAAACCAACCATTTACCGTTAATTTGAAAAAAGGCGAAGTATACCAGGCCTTATCAGCTACTGACCTTACCGGCAGCCGCATTCGCTCAATTGTGAGCGCTGCCGGGGCCTGTAAAAAAATCGCTGTTTTTTCGGGCAGCTCAAAAATAAGCATAGGATGTCAGGGCGATAAGGGATCATCAGATAACCTCTTTCAGCAGGTTTATCCTTTAGCAGTTTGGGGTAAGAACTATGTAACCGCACCTTTAAAAGGGCGCTATTATGATATCTTAAGAATAGTGCTTAGTTCGCCCGATACAAAGGTTACTGTAAACGGTGCCGCGCCAACGGGAGGGCTGAACAATGGTTTGTATTACGAGTTTACATCAACTACAACTAATGTTATCACTGCCGATAAACCAATCCAGGTAGTGCAATATGCAGTAACCCAGGGCGAAGGTTTAAATTGCCAGTTTATTCAAGGTGATACAGGTGATCCTGAAATGATCTATCTGACCCCGATTGAACAAACACTCGATCACGTTACGTTAAACTCAACCGGAAACTATCGGATCCTGAATAATTTTATTAATGTTATTATTAAAGCAGCTGCGGTGCCAACGTTTTCGCTCGATGGAGAACCTTATACTCAGTTTTCTCCTGTGCCGAACAGTATTTATTCTTATGCACAAATCAGCGTAAATGCAGGTGTACATAATATCAAAGCATCCGACGGGTTCAACGCAATTGCTTATGGGTTTGGCAAAACGGAATCATATGGTTATGCTGCGGGCACCAACCTTAAAAACCTGAATGAGTTTATTGTATTATTAAATCCTGCGGACAAGACGGTGCAGGCCAATGGCTGTACTGATACTCATTATAAACTGCAGCTTACGCTGCCATTTCAAACCAATAAAATAAGCTGGGACTTTAAGGATGGCAGTGCTGCTGTTGTTGTAGACAACCCAATACCAACCGGTTCCATCATAAAGGATTCGAAGGTGCTTTATACTTATGAATGCCCGGTAGATAAAACCTATACCGACGGCGATTATAGTGTGGTGGCGACTGTATTTAACCCTATTGCAGACGAATGCGGATCGAATGAAGACATAGAGTTTGATTTTAATATCTCGGTGCCGCCGGTTGTAAAGTTTAGTTTTGCAAATACCTGTTTTGGTAGCGATGTTCAATTCACCGATCAGTCAACCTCAGGTACACGGCAAATTAAAACATGGCGATGGGACTTTGGCGATGGGTTAACTGATGTTGTGCAAAACCCTGTACACAAATACGCCCAACCCGGTTATTACCTGGTTAAACTTTTTGTTACCAATGAAAATGGATGCGGCGCTGCATCTGATCCAATAAAAATACATATATCAAAACCACCTCTTGCATCTTTTAGCTATTCGTCGCCAAGCTGTACAGGTCAGGATGTTACATTTACGGATAACTCCACATCTGCCGAAGGAAGTATCATTAGCTGGCAATGGGACTTTGGTGATGGCACACCGGTTGAAACCCTTAAAAGCAAGAACCCATTTAATCATACGTTTAGTGGACCGGGAGATTATTTGGTTAAGCTAACCGTTACAAATGATAATGGTTGTACAAGTAATATAGCCCCGCTGCCTGTCAAAGTTTATCCTGTGCCGGTAGTTGATTTTTTGTTGCCCGATGCCTGTGAAGATGACTTTGTTCAGTTTACTGATCAAAGTACAATTGCTGATGCCACAGAAGCTGACTTTACCTACGAATGGAATTTTGGTGACCCTAATGCAGCACCAGCTAACCCGAATATTTCCCACGGTAAAAACCCGAAGCACAAGTTTTTAGCCGGCAATTACCAGGTTACACTTAGGGTTACTTCAAAAAATGGATGCTCTTTTACATCGGCTTCAAAGTCATTAACAATTAACGGTAGTAAGCCAAAAGCTAAAGTAATTATTAAGGATCCGGCAGGTTTGTGCAGCGCTCAGGAAGTGTTTTTTGAAAACCAATCCTCGGTTAATTTCGGCGAGATTACCCGGCTGGAGGTTACTTATGACATCAACGACCCATCAACTACGGTAGTTTATGACCATCCGGCATATGGTAGGCAACTCAGGCATAAATATCCTTTGTTCACATCAGGATCGCGGCAGGCTATCTTGCGAGTAATTGCATATTCGGGTACATCATGCTCTGATGTCGCAGAAATTCCGGTTAATTTAAAAGCTTCGCCTGTAGTCACCTTTGATCAGGCGCCTGTTTTTTGTATCGAATCGGAGCCCAAAAAATTGATTCCCCAAATTAAAGCCCCTGCCGGTTCGGGCGTATTTTCAGGAACTGGTATTAGTACAGATGGTGTGTTTAACCCTGCTGTTTCGGGCGTCGGCGAATTTGATATCATGTACATTTATACCACCCGGGACGCGTGCGCTGATACAGTTATGCAGCAGGTTAAGGTAGATGTATCGCCTGTTGTAACGTTGGGGCCGGATTTTACTATGCTTGAAGGCACAAAGCGCGTTTTAAAACCCATAGTAAACGATAATAACTTAAGTTATAAATGGACACCGGCAACAGGCCTTGATCATGATGATGTGGCTAATCCTGTTGCAAGTCCGTCGCAGGATATTACCTATCAGGTAGTGGTTACATCGGCACATGGATGCCAGGCTATGGCCAGCGTATCGGTAAAGGTTTTAAAATTTTTAGTCGTTCCCAATGTGTTTACGCCTAATGGAGATGGGGTAAATGACATTTGGAATGTTAAATATTTAGAAAGTTATCCAAATAATAAGGTTGACGTATACAACCGATTCGGAGAAAAGGTATATCTCGTCAATTGGTTATAGTGTACCCTGGGATGGGAAATACAAAGGCTCATATTTGCCTCCCGGGACTTATTATTATATTATTGATCCGAAAAATGGCCGGGAGGTTATTGCAGGTAATGTGACCATTATCAAATAAAATGAAGCGAATTTTATATACTCTACTTATTATTGCCGTAACAATTCAATTAGCAAAAGCACAGCAACGGCCGCAGTACACTCAATACGTATTCAATAATTACCTTTTAAACCCTGCGTTAAGCGGTATTGAAAACTATACCGATGTAAAACTGGGTTATCGCAGCCAATGGACAGGGCTTGAAGGTGCACCGGTAACGTCCTATTTTTCAGTAAACGCGCCTATAGGTAACCGGTTTTTGCAGGGCGATGCCACTGCATTTCCTGCGGGTGGAGGTTTAAACCCATCAAGCAGGTCATATACACAAAATTACATGGCTGCCGAGCCGCATCATGGCGTGGGATTAATGGTGGTGTCTGATAAAACAGGCCCGATAACACAAACCAATATTGACGCTACCTACGCTTATCACCTCGGCCTTACCGAAACATTGAATTTAGCGGTAGGGGTGTCTGCTGGGGTAAGTCATAATATTATAGATAAAAGTAAACTTACCTATGTTGATCAAAATGACCCAACCATTAATAGCATCGCGGGGGCGCAGTGGAAACCTGATTTGGGAGTAGGTGTATGGGCTTATTCATCTAATTATTTTTTTGGCGCGTCGGTACAGCAAATCCTTCCGCAAAATTTATATGTAACTACTTCGACAACTGCTGTACAAAACAAAACGGTACCGCATTATTTTGTGACTGGTGGCGTTAAGCTTTTTGTATCTGATGATATTACGCTTATGCCTTCGGCCTTGTTGAAATTTATAGCACCGGTTCCGGTAACTTTTGATGTGAACATGAAAATGTCATTCAAAGACAGGTTCTGGATTGGTGGTTCATACCGCCGCAATGATTCATATGCCGCATTGGTTGGATTTAACCTAAGTTCGCTTATTAATGTTGGCTACTCATACGATTTTACAACATCTGCCCTGAATACGGTTAGTCATGGTTCGCATGAAATTGTGTTAGGCATCCTGCTTAATAATCGATATAAAGTAACTTGCCCTCAGCATACTTTTTAATTTTAAAAAGCGTTTTTAATATACTGGCGGATAAACTACCGTATCGTTCGAGATTAGTCCGAATCAAGCTCTGTAATCTGGTTCGGCTCGCGAAGGCGCAATTATGCCATGCTGCATAACATTTATAAACTATTTTGAAGCTTCCTAATAATTACAACTATAATAGTTTTAATTTGCGATATTTAATTTCTTAAAAGGATAAAAAATAAAACAATACAATTGTTTCGTAGGTTTATTAAATAACAACTAAAATTAAAACCTATGAATACCAATAATGAAAACTGGGGAAACCAGGATAATGATCGTAATGATTTTGAAAACAACACCAACTCATTTTCTGTGAATGGTGATGAAACCGATCCAAACCGTGATCTTGAAAATGATGATGATTTGGATGAGGTAAATGATATAGTAGACTATGATGAACAGCCTGAGGTAGAAAAAACCGAAGACGAGACAGGTGGGTACCCATAGCCAATCGGAGATTGATCAACCCAACAGAAGTGCCGATACTTCATTTAGTGAGCAAACAGATGTAACACCGCCGAATAAAAAGGAATTTCCGTCGGTAGGCCCCGCTAAAACTGATTTTGAGAGCCGCCCGCAAGGACGCACCACCGGCAGGATGGTTGGTCATGAACCAGGAACTGAAGGAATTTAGTAAAAGGAGGGTATAATCATGAATGATTATAAAAATAACTATCCTGCTTCCCGGCAGGGTAATATTAAGGAGACCAGGGAAAGTAACATTAAAGACAGCTATAACTATGCTGCCCGAAACAATCCCTGTCTTGAAACAAAAGGTCCTCAAAGAAAACACTTTAAAGTTTTACATGAGGATGGGAGCCTGGCTGATCTTCCGGATCCAAATGTTGAAGGAGCAGGTGTCGGAGATGGCACCATAGGCCGTTAAGCAAAAAAGGTGACCGAAATGGCCACCTTTTTTTGCTGTTATGATTAGATATAAAATTACGTGGTATAACCCAGAATTTTCAATACTTGCTTGCTGTTTTGCTCTTCTCCAAACACCTCAAAGTTAAACGTTTCGTCCCTGTTACGGCGAATGATCACATGCTTGGGTGATGGCAGCAGGCAGTGGTGGATACCGCCGTAGCCACTTAATACTTCCTGGTAGGCGCCGGTATTAAAGAAACCTAAATATTGCACCTTACGGGTTTTAGGCATAAATACGCTGTTCATATGCGCTTCCTGGTTGTAATAATCCTGCCCGTCGCAGGTGATACCCCCAAGGTTTACACGTTCGTATTCCGAATCCCAGTTGTTAACCGGCAACAGGATGTACTTTTGGTTCAGCGCCCAAACGTCTGGCAGATTGGTAATGAACGAGCCATCAAGCATCAGCCAGCGTTCGCGGTCGTTTTGTTGTTTACGGCCTAATACCTTGTACAGGATACCAGAAGCTTCGGCTACAGTATACTTACCAAATTCGGTAATGATATCCGGTTCCATCGTGTCATGCTCGGCACATATCTCTTTGATCCGGCTTACTATTTCGTTGATCATGTATTCATAATCAAAATCGAAAACCAGTGAATCTTTAAATGGCATACCACCGCCAATATCAAGCGTATCCAGATGTGGATTTACTTTTTTGAATTTACAGTAAAGAGTTACATATTTTTCAAGTTCATTCCAGTAGTATGGTGTATCGGAAATACCCGAGTTAATGAAGAAATGTAATAGCTTAACCTGGAAGTTAGGGTTATCCTCAATTTTGTTATGATAAAAATCAATAACATCTTCCATACGCACACCCAAACGTGAAGTATAAAACTGAGAATCAGGCTGCTCTTCAGCTGCAATCCGGATGCCCAGGTTACAAGGAGTGTCCATCTCAATTTCGTCGTCGTAAAGGTTAAATTCTTCTTTATTATCCAATACCGGAATGATGTTTTTAAAGCCATCATGTAACATATCAATAATATATGTTTTGTACTGGAAGGTTTTAAAGCCGTTACATATTACGGTTATTTCCTTTGTTACAGTACCTTTTTTCTCCAGCGCGTCAATCATAGGCATATCAAACGCCGATGATGTTTCCAGGTGAATCTCGTTTTTCAGGGCTTCTTCAACAATGTGCTTGAAATGCGAGCTCTTGGTGCAATAGCAATATTTATAACTACCGCGATAGTTGTTTTTGATGATGGCCTGTTGAAACAGCAGTTTAGCTTGCTGGATCTTTTTGGATATCATAGGCAGATAAGTAAAGCGTAGGGGAGTACCGTACGTTTCAATCATCTCCATCAAATTTAGGTCCTGAAAGTATAGTTCATCGTCGATGATCTCAAAACCATCCTGTGGAAAGCCTACACTTAAGTCAAGAAATTCCTGATAACTCTGCATCCTTAAAAATTTTGGGCAAAAATGTAATTTTTAAACGGAATATTTGGCTATTTGTTAGGATTAATTTTATTGACAGAATGTAATGTTTTTGCCGTAGAAGCCAGATTAGCCATTACCTCCTGCAATACAGTGTGTTGCGGCTGATAATCAATAGATATTTTCGATAATAACCAAGCTACAACATAGGTGATCCGGGAAGGGGTAGCAAGCGCCTAAAATTTTGATAAACATACCTATGCTACAGCCGCTTCTTTGTTATATTTATTACGGTAATCAATTGGCGAGAGCCCGGTGATCTTTTTAAAAACTGTACGAAATGCCTTGGCATCGGTATACCCAACATCATACATTACCTCATTGATGTTTTTGGGGGTACTTTCCAATTGTTTTTTGGCTGCCTCAATTTTTACGCGCTGTATATATTCAACCGGAGTATTATTGGTGGCTTTTTTAAACCGTCGTTCAAAATGCCTGCGGCCAATAGCATACATTGATGACAGGTCTTCAACTGAGATTTTTTCGGTTACGTTATTTTCTATATATTCCTGAGCTTGCTTTATAGGATTGTCCTCGTGTTTTTTTTGCCCCGTGAACATCGCAAATGGAGACTGACTTTTTCGGTCGATCTCCAGGGCATAGATCTTAGCGGCCATGATGGCTATATCCCGCCCGGCATACTTTTCAATCAGTAATAGTAACAAACTCCAGTATGAAGTAGCGCCGCCACTTGAATATAAACCCTGCTGTTCGGTAACAATACGCCCGTCAACCAGCTTCACTTCCGGGAACATATTTCTGAACGCATCGGCTGTTATCCAATGGCTGGAACACTCTTTACCATTCAATAACCCTGTCGAGGCCAATATAAATGAGCCGATACAAAGACTTGCTATTTCTGCACCATTATTGTACTGGTTGATGATCCACGGTACAAAATCCCGGTTTACGTTTACCGCGTTTTGAAGATCGCCACTTATGGCAGGGATGATCACCATATCGCTTTTTTGCAGATCACTTAATAAAATATCCGTATGAACCGAAAACATGCCGCCATGCACCTTAACTTCTTTGGAAAGCCCAACCATCTGTACGTCAAAAACAGGTTGCCTCCCCATCGATTGTAAAAAATCGTTGGCGCCTGTGAAAATGGTTCTGGCGTCAACTATGCTGGCTAAAACCGCTTCATTGGGTATCAGGATGGCAACATGTTTCATTTTGTTATTGTATAACTGGTTATCTGGGATAAAGATAATGAACACTAAAGTCGCAAACAACCCCTTAACAAGTCCTTTTTACGTGCTACACAACTTTATCGCACCAAATAACTTTGTATCGTTAACAAACATATAATCACGCAAACCAAATATCATCATGAAACCAAAAACAATTAAAACCCTGTACTGGATCTTTACCGCCCTTTTTTTATTGGCTATGCTGGGCGATGCTTACGGGGGAATCACTATGCAGCGGGCTGGCAAAGATTCATTAGCTAAACTTGGTTATCCCTTTTACCTCATGGTTATTATGGGGTGGGCAAAAATAGCAGGTGTACTGGCCATAGCGCAAACCAGGTACCTGGTTATTAAAGAATGGGCTTATTCTGGCTTCACCATTAGCTTTATCGGTGCATTTTTATCGTGGCTTGCTATTGGAGCCGGGGCTGCCATGCTCATTCCGCCGGTAGTTATGCTGCTTGTTATGTTCTTCACCTACTATTTATGGAAAAGGTATGAGCAGGTAAAGGAACTGGGCTTAACCAACACTAAACTTGCCGGAAATACTGAACTGGCTTAGTGTTTTCAATTTTATTATAAATCCCGGGTTTGTCAAATCCGGTTTGCTTATTTATTACCATGCGCAAACTGATCGTATCCTTAAACATTACGCTGGATGGTTTTGTAGCGGCGGAGGACGAAGGCCTGGATTGGCATTATCAATACTGGACGGATGAAATAGCCGAGACAATAACAGAATTGCTTAGCCGGGCCGATACTATTTTATTGGGCAAAAACACATATCGGGCTATGGCTGCCTATTGGCCCTTTCAGGCCAAGTGCATGAATTTTCCGCGTACGGATATTGCTTATGCAGATATGATGAACAACTACCAAAAAGTGGTTATGTCGTCAACAATGACCTCCGCGTTGTGGAACAATTCATTACTGGTCAAAGGAAATCTAAAGCAGGTTGTTAAGCATTTAAAAAAGCAGCAGGGCCGTGACATCCTTACTTACGGAAGCATCAGTGTGGTCAAAAAGCTGGTGGCCGCGAATTTAGTTGATGAGTACCAGTTTTGGATCCACCCGGTAATTTTAGGCAATGGTAAAGCACTTTTCAACGGGGTAAAAAGCCACTTGCTTTTAAAACTGGTTTTAAAGAAAGTTTTTTCATCGGGTGTTATATTGATGGTTTATCAATCCCACAATTAACTTAGGTAGCAGCATTAAACCGACCGGTTTAAAAAGGCATCTTTACTGCTGACACACTGTTGTCAATAGCGCATTACACCTTTGTATGTAAAAACGTGATCCGTTATGAACAGAGCCGACAGGTTGCTCAAGGTATTGGTGCTGCTGCAAACCAGGGATGTGGTTTCTATCGACCTGCTAAAATCACATTTTCATATCAGTACCCGTACAGCCTACCAAGACCTTGAGTGCCTGAAGCAATTAAAAATAACAGTGACCTTTGAAGCTGAAAAGGGATGTTTGGTTTTAGTTGCAAGCTGCCTTTCGCCGGATGGTAAAAGTGAGATCATTTCTCAGCCGATGCTGGTTATTCCGCAGGCCATAAAAAATGAGGTACTATTGACTATTCCGCGTGCGGTAAATGATGATCCTCAAAACTCATCGTCGTAATATCTTAGTTTTTCGGCAACTCATAAAAATTTACGCCTTCGCTGTTTTGAGCCAATTTAAAACGAGGGAACATCTGATTTTTGCGCAAAAATACGTATGAAAATACCGTATTTTAACGGATTGATATTTGGCCGATTGCTTTGTAAATTGGGGAATATTTTTATGCCTGCTAAACCCGCAACCTTATGTTTAATTCCCCAATTATCGATCTTGCGCTCACGCTGTCGTTTACCTATTTTTCGCTCAGCCTAACTGTTAGTACAGTTCACGAGTATCTGTCTGCCCTGCTCAACAAGCGGGGAGAGTATCTGAAAAATGCTATCGAATGTTTACTATTTGACCAGGACTGGAAAAAAATAGCAGAGAAGCTTTATAACAATCCGAACATTACATCTTTAAAAAAGATACAAGCAGCTTGCCATCATATATCCCGGCGGGCAACTTCGCTGCAGCTTTAATGGATCAGTTTAAAGGTGATAAAAATATTATCCTTGATATGAATAAGATCCGGGATGTTTTAACAGATGACGGCATAGCAGCACAGGTTGGCATCTCTGCCGGGATCAGGAAACTTCTTCTTAATTTTTATGAGCGCGCCCAGGGCGATCTTCAGAGTTTTCAAAAACAGATCGAAACATTTTATAATTCGGCTATGGACAGGGCCTCGGGAGTTTATAAACGATCATCTCAGCTTATTGTGTTTATTATTTCGGTGGTAATCTGCGCCTCTTTAAATGTTGACACCATAAATATTGTAAACAAGCTTTGGGGTAACCAGGAAGCATTGAAACATACAGCCGACAATTTACAAACCGTAGTTAAACAAGTAAATGAAAAAGGATATAATCCTAAAACTGATACGATAAAGTTTGAAGCCAGCAAAGTAACGGTTATTAAAAACATACCTGCCGATACAAGTAAAAACGCACCTAACGCGAAAAAAGTCGCCCAGCAAATCAGCACAGTTAGTACGTTTCTAGTAAGCTCTGGTATCCCTGTGGGTTGGACGGCACAAAACACTCCAGATTTGAAGGGTAAAACATTCTGCCAAAGCCTTTTGTCGCTTTTAATCAAGATAACCGGTTTATTATTAACAGCTATAGCTTTAATGTTAGGCGCTCCTTTTTGGTTCGATTTGATCAACAAAATTGTAAGTTTACGTGCGGCAGGCAAAAAGCCTGAAGAAGAAGCAACCACACCAACTAAAAATACCACCGTAACCGTAAAACCAGTAGGCTAATGCGCATTAAAGTAACCAAGCTGCTTAATACCAGGGTAGGAGGCGCTCATACAACCTATCAAACCGGTGCTATAAGAGAGCCGGGTGACGAGATAGAAGTAACGGGCACTGTGCAGGGAGAGGAACTTGACGGAAACAACACCTGGTATAAAGCGAGCGACGATGCTAATAGTCATTATTGGAGCGGCGGGGCCGAACAAATAGATAGTGCCGGTGGCAATTATCAGCAATGGATGATTGACTTGAACCTCCCGGAGATTTGGGGCCGGTATGCAGGTACAGGCGTTGGTGTTGCTGTGGTGGACACCGGTATTGCGCCAGGCATAACAGACCTGTTTTATAATCAGAGTAAGTATTATGTTTATGGAGATAATGTTGAGATAAAAGACAATGCCGGTCATGGTACATTTTGTGCTTCCCTTGTTGGGCTACGGAATACCAGCGGCAACTATGTCGGTGTGGCTCCGGGCTGTAATTTATTCGCTTGTAAAATATCCGAAAAAAGAACATTTGAAAACACGGAGAGAGATGCCCAAAGATATGCTGACGCGATTAATTGGTGTGCAAAAAATCCTGATATTCATATAGTTTCAATAAGTTGGTCGTCGGGTATAAGCAATGCTGCTACTCTAAGTTTAATTCAGGAGGCTATAAACAATGCCGTAGCTAACAATAAAATAATTGTTTGTTCTATCGGAAATTCGATAGTATTTGGAGATACAAGAAAATATTATCCGGCCTGTTTGAAAAATACAATCGGGGTCGGCATGGTTCCGGATAAGGAGAATGGCTATCCTTGTATAAATGAGTTCCTGTCGCTGGTGATCAATGGCTCGCAAATAAAATCATATGATCAGAATAACGAATTGATAGCTGATAGCGGGAGTAGTTTTGCGACGGCTATTACATCGGGCATAATTGCGCTGATGATTCAAAAAATGAATTTTAGTTATTCATTTGCTATGATCACTGAAAAATTGGCGGCTATGACGCAGAAAACAACCTTCATTATAACCGAAGATGGAAACCCGCCAGCATCCTTCGATCTTCCACTGCTAAAACCCGAACTTCTATTGAATTTTTTTAACGATATTGTATGAAATATAAATATGCCTCCCTTTTTTGTTCTTGCTTCTGTCCTGCAAAATGTTTGCGCAACAACCCGAAAGGCGCGTTTTTTATGATGTGTTATATTTAAAAAGTCTTTACGACAAAGACGGAAAAATAAGGATCAGCCCACAAAACAAGCCGTTGTTTGCTTATTATTTTAATCTCAAGAACACCACTAATGTAGATACTGTTATCAAGAAAAACCCTTTTTTAGCCTGAACGGGATTTATGAAGCTGGCGGTGCAAGCGGAGGGACAATACCCAGCCCATCCGGATTACTACAATCCATAGGCTCACTTGATGTTACCAATCTTGCCGACGGTCTTGCAAAGTTTTTAGTGGAACGAACAAAGCAGGAACTTTCCACTGCCTTTTTTCACGGTTTAAAAAGGAGCTGGACAGTACCAGGCAGTTGCAGTTATTATTCCCGGTTACTTACAAATCACTTACAGCTATAGATGTTGAGATCTATAATTACGCCGCCTATACGGATTTGCTGCGGGAGTCATTTCAGAAAGACCTGGCACTATTACTTCCCAATGTTTCCAATTTGATTGACGACCCGTGCATGGATCAATTGTTTGCTGCCATGCCCCACGTCAGGATAATCTTCATCGATGCCTTGTATATAGCCAACGAGTTTCATGAGGGTTCCCATCCCGGGGATATTTTTCATACCTATCTGGTTAATAAAGCAGGCAATGGCACCTTAAAGCTTGTAAATGAAAATGTATATCCGGCATTGCAAGCTTTTGATCTTTTTTCACAATCATTACGGTCAAATCAGAGAGATAAATACTGGGTCGATGCCGATTCGGCGAAGATGCTGTTTAGTAACCCTGTAACTTTCCAAATCTACCTTGGTTTACTTTATCAGCAATTGGAAAAAAAGACATTAATTTCAAAGAGGGTTCAATGAGGCAATTTCTCAAAGATCGTAGTGGTGACTTTTTAAAATTTGAGGAAATTTATCAGAGTTATAACATTGAATTTATCCAAAAAGCAACAATAGTAAACAGGTATTTCATTAATTTAAAGCAACTTCAGCAAAAAGGTGAAAATACTTTTAATTACCAGGATTATTACGCGCTTTATAATTCATCACTTAATCTTTTTGAGCAATTATTGAAATCACCGGTGCTTTTAAATATCAATCCGACCAATATCACTATACCAATGATTGACAGGAACGATCCGAAGATTGATCAGTACCTGTCATCAGCCAGGAGTCTTGGCAACGTTTACATTGATGTTTACGAAAAGCAGTACCCATCGGCCATAGTTGAGCTTAGCGACGTTTACGATAACTTGTTTATTAATAAAGTCGTTACCAACCCAATAAAACAGGATTTGGTTACAAAACTTGCTGAAAAAAAGCAGAATATAATAAACTGCAGGATGCAGTCGCCAAAACTGCCATAAAGAAAGAAATAAATGAACTTGAAGCGAAAATTGCAGCGTTCACCGAGTGGCCGGCAATAAATAAAATGTTTATTAAATATGCCAATTTTGCCGCTGAGGTATCAAAAGCGAAAAACAGTGACGAAGTAAAAAATGCTATTGAAGCAATTGCTTTACCGGTAGGCAGTTCAACCGTTAAACGCGAGGCTATTTTTAATGTTGCTCTAAACGCCTATGTTGGCCCTTATGTAGGTAAAGAAAAAGTGCATGGCATTGATGAAAAGTATAAAGGTACATACGGGCTCTCAGCACCGGTAGGAATTTCATTTAGCTGGGGGCACCGTTTATTATTTGTTCCTACGGGCGATAAAAAATGGTCGACTTCTGTTTTTGTTTCTTTAATTGATATCGGCGCACTTGCTTCATACCGTTTTACATCCGGAAGTACCCCAGTAGCAAAAGATACCAGCGCCACTGTAGCGCAGGTGCCCAAAATTGAGCTGAAGAATATCATAAGCCCCGGTTTGTTTTTATCTATAGGTATACCATCTACACCAATCTCAATTTCGGGTGGTTTCCAGGTTGCGCCAAATTTGCGTAGCGTTAGTTTAACAGGAGCCAATAAAGATGTGATAACTAACACTTACGGCGATAATAAGTTATATACACGTTGGTCGGTTGGGGTTTTAGTTGATATACCGATACTCAACTTGTTTACTAAAGGACGTTAATAGATTTGATTAACGGTTCGTCGGCCAACGATAAATGGAGGGCGAAGGATGGCAGCGCCATTTATAGCTTGAAATTGATAAAACTTTTACTGGAGTATCTTGTTCAGATAACGGTTCGGCGACTGCCGCTCTTGCCGTGCATTATATTTAAAAGTTATTGCATATTGGGCTGGCATAATTAAAAAGATGATTTAACTTTAAGGCGTTCTGTTTTGATTATTTATTATCATATTTAAAACAAAACCGAATCTGATAAATTGAAAATATACAACCACTTATGCAGGAATTAGACCCCACCATTCTTCAAAAAGCAAACTCATGGCTTCAAGGAAATTATGATGCTGATGTAAAGCAGGAAATTCAAAAATTAATTGACGATAAGGCATATACCGAACTGACGGATTCATTTTATCGTGATCTGGAGTTTGGTACCGGTGGCCTTCGCGGTATTATGGGGCCGGGTTCAAACCGTATCAATAAGTATACTATAGGCGCCGCCACACAGGGATTAGCTAATTATCTGAAAAAACCTACCCCGGCGAAAAAATCAAAGTAGCTATTGCTCATGACAGCCGTAACAACGCCGATTTCTTTTCGACTATTACGGCCGAAGTTTTTTCAGCTAATGACATTTATGTTTATTTTTTTAAGGCATTACGTCCTACGCCCGAGCTTTCGTTTGCGGTACGCCATTTAGGCTGCAAAAGCGGTGTAATGCTTACAGCATCACACAACCCCAAAGAGTATAACGGGTACAAAGCTTATGGGGCCGATGGTGGGCAGTTTGTTTCTCCGCACGATAAAGCCGTGATGGACGAGGTTGCTGCAATCAGCAGCATTGATGACATCAAATTTAACCGCGTTGATGCTAATATTGAAGAAATAGGGGAGGACATTGACGAGCTTTACCTGAGCAAGATCACTGAGCTTTCTGTTTCGCCTGATGCTATTGCACGTCAAAAAGATCTTAAAATAGTTTATTCGCCAATCCATGGTACCGGTATCACATTGGTACCCCAAGCCTTGAAACGGTTTGGTTTTGAAAATGTGATCTTGGTTGATGAGCAAATAACTCCCGATGGAAATTTCCCAACAGTAGTTTACCCTAACCCCGAAGAAAAGGAAGCGCTTACACTTGCCCTTAAAAAAGCAAAGGAAACTGACGCCGACCTGGTATTGGCTACAGATCCGGATGCAGATCGTGTGGGTATTGCTGTGAAAAATACCGATGGCGAGTTTATCCTGCTCAATGGTAACCAAACCGGCGCTATGTTGATCAATTATTTATTAACCGCATGGGAAGAAAAAGGCAAGCTTACCGGTAAAGAATACATCGTTAAAACCATTGTTACCACAAATCTAATCGAACGCATAGCCGAAGCCAAGAATGTTACTTACTATAACACGCTTACCGGCTTTAAATATATCGGCGAGTTAATGACCCATTTTGAGGGTAAACAAACCTTTATAGGTGGCGGTGAAGAAAGCTATGGTTATTTGATAGGCGAACTGGTTAGGGATAAGGATGCTGTAGTTTCAAGCGCATTCATTGCAGAAATGACTGCTTATTACAAAGACAAAGGAAGCAGCCTTTTTGAAGCATTAATCGACACTTATGTGCAATATGGTTTTTACAAAGAAAAGCTGATCTCCCTGACTAAAAAAGGTAAAACCGGTGCCGAAGAAATTAAGGAAATGATGGAGAAATTCCGTACCAATCCTCCGGCTACCTTAGGCGGCTCAAAAGTAAGCACACTTAAGGATTATGAAAAACGTATTGAAACTGATTTAGCAACCAATACAAGCAAACCAATTGAATTGCCTGTATCTGATGTTTTGCAATTCATTACAGAGGACGGTAGTATCATTTCGGCCCGCCCGTCAGGCACGGAGCCTAAAATTAAGTTTTATTGCAGTGTGAACGGTAAACTTGAAAGTAAAGAGACATATAGTGAAACAGATAAAAACCTTGACGCTAAGATTGCCTCAATTATGCAGGATCTCGGTGTTTAACTATGGATAATGATGTTTGAAAAAATCCCGGCCAGATCTCAATCGGCCGGGATTTTTTATGTATGATTTATCAGTCGTTCGTTACATCGTTTTTCTGGGGCGCCTTGGTCTGTCACTTCCGGGCGACTGATCATTATTGCTCCGGTAATTGCTTTGGCTATTATAGCTTCGGGTATTGTTAGTTCTATCCCCGCCGCCTCTGTTATTGCCGTATCCAAATGACTTACGTGGTGGAGGAGTTTTCTTTATAAAGTCGTCGTTTATTTTTACACTTAATACCCGATCGGCAATAGGCGTACCGTCTAAGGCGATCACCGCGTTTTCTGCCCCGGTGCGGTCCTTCATTTCAAGAAACGCATACCCCTTACATATTCTTGTTTTTTTGTCGCGTACAATTTTAATCGTTTCCACATCGCCATGTGGACCTATCATTTTAACAAGTTCCAGCTCTGTCATTTCCAGAGGAAAGCCGCCTACAAATAATTTGACCATTTATAAATTGAGATTAAGATGATAGATAACCACCGTACACAAATTTCGTTTGATTTTTTTAAATAAAGGATGTTTTCGCGTTAAAACCAAAGTTTATTTAATAATTCGTTGTTTTCAAGTCAGTAATGGTCAAAAAATGGCATTTTGTGACTCTTAATAATAGAACGTCATCAATACAAAACAGAGAACGACTGGTATACATCTTTAAGAAGTACTGAAGGCCCGTTGGCTGCAATTGCGTTTTCAAGGTTTTTATTGCTAAATACAGCTACCCCCATCTCGGTTTTTACCTGGTATCTCAATGACAAATTCAGTGCGGTTGTATCCCAGTTATAAATATCGGCATAAGCGTTCGGACGCCCGGTAAATGGCCCAAATGCTTTTAAGAAATAGTCCAGTATTTTATAGGCGTCAGCCACCTAAAAAAAGATAAATGTTCACTATTTTGTTTTTGTAAACGCGGAAACCTATTGCATCTAATAACAAACTATCTCCCTGTATCAATGGCCGCTGTCTTTATATTGATAACGAATACAATTGTCTGCATTGTGTTTAGCATCAATATCTAAACAGATAAGCTCACGGGCCGGAATAGATTAAAAATAAAACTCGTCGTTTAGGTGGCATGACTCAATCTTTTTCAGGTTCGGACAGTGTAATTTCTGTGGATCAAAAAACAAAACTAAAACGCATTAGCAATACTGTAAATCCATATATTTGAGAATATAAACCGGGGATAGGTGTGCAATTTATCTTCTAAAATGATAGCCTTAGTTGGTTGCAGTTTAATTAATTTATTGCCGTATTTGATTTGCAGAAATTGTGTGTTTGATTAATCGGATCGGTGCGTTATTAAAAACCTTTATAACAAAAATGAAATATATCTTCTGTTTGCTTTTTTCATTAATTATTCTTTCGGCAAATGCATTCACTGATCCTAATACCTTACTCGAAGAATTAAAAACTGAAATCGCAAAAAAATATATATGATAGCAGTAAAGAAGCAAGGATCCGAAAATTAAAGGCATATCAATCAACCCTTTCGCAAACCAATTATGATGCGCGGTTTGATACCTGGGACAAGCTTTACATCGAATACAAATCATATCAGTTTGATTCGGCGTATGTTTATGTCGATAAAATGATATCACTAAGCAAGGTAACCGGTAATAAACCAAAGGAGTATTATAGTTACGTAAGGATGGCTTTTATTCTTCTTTCGTCGGGGATGTTTAACGAGACCTTTGACTATTTGCGAAAAGTAAATGTAAAAGCCCTAAGTAATGCCGATAAAGTTGATTACTATTTCTTTTTAGCCAGGTGCAATTATGACCTGGCGAATTACAGTAATGACAAATATTTTAGCCCCGATTATATTAAGACCGGTAATAAATACATTGATTCAGCGGTCTCGTTTTGCGGCAACGACCATATAATGCATACTTATTTACTTGGTTTGAAGGATTATCAGGAAAAGAATTACGTAGAAGGGCGCATACGCTTTAAAAAATTACTGGAAAAGGACATGCCAATTTCCATGCACCTGCGTGCAATGGTGTCATGCTCATTGGGATCAATCTACCTTGAAGATAACGAAAGGCAGGAGGGTCTTAATTTGATGATGAGGGCTGCAATAGCCGATATCAAATCATCAACGCGTGAAACGGTTGCGCTTTATACGCTGGCCGAATTATTGTATAAGCAGGGGAACATCAAAGATGCTTACAGTTTTATTCAATTGGCAAAAACTGATGCCGACTTTTACGGAGCCCGGCAGCGTAAAATACAAATTGCTTCAATTTTACCATTAATAGCGGCAGCCGAGCTTAATAATACCGAGCATCAAAAAAACCGCTTCCTGGTGTTCCTGTTAATTATTACTGCGCTTGCATTGCTGGTTGTCTTTTTCCTGGTGATGATCATTAACCAATTAAAAAAGTTGAAGGTTAAAGAAGCAATAATTGAAGGGAAAAATGTGCAATTAAACCACATAAACGCGAAACTAATTGAAGATGCAAAAATTAAAGAGGAATATATCGGGCAGTTTTTTAAGGCCATTTCGGGATATATCGTTAAGCTCGAAAATTTGAAAATCTCTATTGATGCCAAGCTCTCGATGAAGAAGTATGACGCCATTCATACTTTTGTAAATAATATTGATATTAAAAAAGAAAGGGAGAGCTTATATTATAGCTTTGATCATATTTTTTAAAGATCTTCCCTAACTTTATTACGGTGTTCAATAGCTTGTTTGCCGAGAAAGATCAGATCTGGCCTGATGAGGACGAAGTATTAAATACTGATCTTCGCATATTCGCGCTTATAAGGATGGGTATTGCTGATAATGAAACTATTGCCAAAATATTGGAATATTCTGTCAATACAATCTATGTTTACAAAATGAGGATCAAAGCCAAATCGTTGCACCCTGATCAATTCGAACAACGGATTATGGATATTAAGGCTTTTGATTACGAGTGATTTTTTTGAAGATACATGCTAAAAACCCTGTAAAGTAGCCAAACCTTACAGGGTTTTTAGCAAAAAAGTATTATAAATGATTAAAAAAACATTATATTTTTTGTCGCCATTTTTTATATAAATATCTGTTTTTCAATGTTTTAAATTTAAAAAACATTGAAAAAAATTATAAAATTATTAAAATAAGCCTTTTTCGCGTTTACCGCAACGGATAAGTCTTTTTCTGAGTTTATTTATAAGTAAATTGCATCAGAATTTAACCTGTAATAATTGTAAACCATTACATTTTTAAACGATCGGTCATTGTTAACCTTTTCCTGTACTCACCTGCTAACCTATCGGTACGGGCGATGTTTGCATGGCCATTATGCGTATACTTCGGGTATTATTTATTATGATAACCCGAAACCATATTAGCATGATTTCGTATAAATGTTGGGGATCTCTTTTACGGTTTGAAAACTAAACCCAAACAACAACCAATTTCAACTAAATCTCAAGTTTTATGCAAATTAAACATTTACTCAACGTATGTTTCTTTGCTGTTTTTCTCTTTTTGATGGAGCCTGCTATGGCCCAAAATAAGATAATAACAGGTAAAGTAACCGACAAAAAAGATGGCTCCCCTTTAATAGGAGTATCGGTAGTAACAGCTGTAGGTGCCCAGGGTGGCGCCATAACAGCAACAGACGGATCGTACAAAATTTCGGTCCCGGCAAATACCCCAAGTCTTACTTTTACTTATGTTGGTTTCCTGAACGCAACTATTCCATTAAACGGTCGGACTTCTGTTGATGTGCAGATGGAAGAAGCGAATCGTGCGCTGAATGAAGTTGTAGTGATCGGTTACGGTACACAGAAAGTTAAGGATGCAACTGGTTCGGTAGCCTCATTGAGCACAAAAGATTTTAACAAAGGCGTTATTTCAACTCCTGATCAATTACTTCAGGGCCGTATTTCGGGCGTACAGGTTACGCCATCAAGCGGTGAACCGGGTGCTGGGGCTACAATCGCAATACGTGGTGCTGGTTCTATTCGTTCAGGCGATGGCCCGCTTTATGTAGTTGATGGTGTTCCATTGGATAACGGTGGAGGTACAAGCGGTGGTTATGGTGTTGGAGCAGGTAGCTCATCTGCACGCAACCCGCTGGCTTTCTTGAACCCTGCTGATATTGAAAACATTTCTGTGTTAAAAGATGCGTCTTCGGCTGCTATTTATGGTTCACGTGGTGCTAATGGTGTAATTTTAATAACCACTCGTAAAGGGCGTAAAGGTCAGGGTATCCAATTTTCATCAAATACAAGTGTTTCAAGTACTGCAAAGCGTTATGACGTACTTGGTAGGGATGCGTTTTTGA
Source organism: Mucilaginibacter sp. P19 (assembly GCF_050632265.1). NCBI lineage: Bacteria > Pseudomonadati > Bacteroidota > Sphingobacteriia > Sphingobacteriales > Sphingobacteriaceae > Mucilaginibacter > Mucilaginibacter sp. P19. The sequence continues at coordinate 3,502,884 of NZ_CP192586.1, read as the reverse complement.
AAGCAGTAGCTGCAGTTGGTGCTAATGCGGGTCCGGTAGCTGATGGAGGTATTGATTATGGTGCCAATACCGACTGGCAAAAACAGATCTTCCGCAGTCCGATATCGCAGAACTATAACTTAAGCCTGGGTGGCGCAAGCAAAGATAATACTGCAAGTTACCGTGCCTCCTTTGGCTATGACGACCAGCAGGGCATCGTGAAAAATTCAGGCCTAAAACGTTTAAACGGACGTATTAATGCTTCCAAATCATTTTTAAACGATAGGATCAAATTAGATCTCCAGTCAACCTATTCAAATGTTAAAAACCAGTATGCCCCAATTACTAATAATGCCGGTTTTAACGGAAGTTTAGTGGGTGCAGCTATACAGCTAAACCCAACAGCCCCGGTATTTGACTCACAAGGAAGATATTTTAACCTTAACGGCTATAACGATGCTGGTTACCCTAACGGTAACAGTTTCAGGAACCCGGTATCGTTATTAAATCAGATAGATGACAGGGATAATATAAACAGGTTTTTGAATAACCTTACACTTACCTTGAAGTTATTTGAAGGTCTTTCATACAAGGGCAATTTTGGAGCTGATATATCAAGGGGATTAAGAAAGACTTTTTATGATCCTAAAATTGTTGGCTATACAGATGCTATCGGTATCAGGCAGATAAACTTCCCGTCGCCAACAGGTAATGGTACTGCTATCCTTACACATAACGAGTTAACAAATTACACAACCGAACATACCTTAAACTATGACAAGAAGTGGAAGGATGGAAGCTCGCTTACAGCTTTGGCCGGTTATTCATACCAGACTTTCAAAAACTTTAACCGTAATGAATTTGGTTTCGGCACATCAACTGCCGGTGTATTAGTTAAAAATTATGATGATTTTAAAACGCATCTTCCTTATCCGGTTGGCGATAGCTCGAGCTATAAATTACAATCATACTTTGCTCGTGTAAATTACTCTTATAAAGATCGTTACATTATTACTGGTACAATCAGAAGGGACGGTTCATCGCGCTTTGGGGCTAACCATAAATATGGTAACTTCCCGGCTTTGGCTGTAAAATGGCGTATAACCAATGAAAGCTTCATGCCTAAAGATGGTTTATTTGATGATCTGAGCCTTAGGTTAAACTATGGTAAAACCGGTAACCAGGAAATTCCGGCGTACGCTTCATTACCTGTGCAGCAATTACAGGATTTTCCAGGTAATTCAGTTGCTCCGTTATACCAGGCTAATCCCGATTTGAAATGGCAAACTAACACCACCTATGGTGCAGGCCTCGATTTCTCGATCATAAAGGGACGGTTAACGGGTTCGGTTGATTATTTCAACAAATCAATTAAAGATTTGCTTTTCTTCCAGGATATTGCGCAGCCAACGTTTTCTTCGAGAATTTATAAAAACCTGGATGGTGACGTAATCAATAAAGGTGTCGAAGTAGGATTGAACCTTGCTGCTATACAGAGCAAGGACTTTAATTGGGATGTTGCTTACAACATGACTTTTATAAGCAACACGCTTAAAAACTTCAAAAATTATATTGTTACGGGTAATATCGACGGACAAGGCCTTTCTGGCGCTTATTCGCAATTAATTACCAACGGCGTGCCGCTATATACCTTCAACGTTCCGAATTATAAAGGGCTTGACGCAAATGGCTTTAGTATCTATCCTCAGGGTGTCGATGTTTCTTCACTACAAGGAAGCCCTAATCCTAAATTCACTGCCAGCTTAACCAATAACTTTAATTATAAAAACTGGAGTTTAAGCTTCTTCCTAAATGCTGCTACAGGCTTCTATATTTACAACAACACTGCAAACGCGTTCTTTTACAAAGGCAACCTTGTTAGTGGTCGTAACGTAACAAAAGAAGTAGCAGCAACCAATGAAAACCCGCTTAACTCTGGTGAGGTATCAACCCGTTTTCTTGAAAAAGGTGATTTTTTAAGATTAAGCAATGCCACCTTAGGGTATACCTTCTCGCTTAAATCTAAGGCGATAAAAACTTTAAGGGTGTCATTTACAGGGCAGAATTTATTCCTGATCACCGGTTACTCTGGTTTGGATCCGGAAATTAACACAGATAAACAACGTAATGACGTGGCTTCAAAGGGTATCGACTATACCTCTTACCCCAAGGCCCGTATATTTACTTTAGGTTTAAACGCAGGCTTTTAATAACATGAAAATGAAAAATATAACATCACGAGCAGCTCTTTGTAGCTTAGTTCTGATAACCGCAGCCGGTTGTGCAAAACTGGATGAAAAACTTTACGGATCGAAATCGTTATATGGTAACAATGCCGGATCGGCCGAACTGAATGGTGTTTACACACAATTATATGGACAAACCGATCAGGCCAATACATATGCCCTACAGGAACATCCAACGGATGAAATGATGGGTCCTACCCGCGGTACTGACTGGGGCGATTTTGGTACATGGCGTAAATTGCACACCCATACCTGGACACCTACCCACAACCAGGTAAATGATACCTGGGACCAGCTAAATATTGGTGTATTCCGTGCAACACAGGTAATCTCAAAGGCAACCGATAACAATATCAAAGCACAGGCAAGCTTTTTACGGGCCTACTTTATGTTCCAGGTGGTTGATTTGTACGGACAGCAACCTATGCGTGATCCTGATGCGCCAACCTCATCTATTCCTACAGTTATGAAACGGGCGGAAGCAACTGATTTCATAATCAAAGATTTGGAATTTGCGGAAGCTAACCTGGCAGCCACTACCGCAAATATTGGTGTTGCTAATAAAGCAGCAGCTCAGGCACTGTTGGCAAAAGTTTATTTAAATAGGGCGGTTTATGCCGCAACCACAGTTGGTGGTCCGTTTACATTTGCTAAGGCAGATATGGATAAAGTGATAGAATATGCCAACAAGGTTACCGCGGCAGGATATACTTTGGAGCCTGCCGGCAAATATTTCCAGGATTTTGCATGGGACAACTCAGAACAATCACACGGAAACATATTTGGCTTCTACAACACCGCCACATCTTCTCCTGCGCCTGCCAAAAACCGCTGGAGGATGGGCCTTCATTATAACCAAACTCCGGATGGTTGGAACGGTTTTACCACACTGGCCGATTTTTATAACTCATTTGAAGCTACCGACGAACGCCGTGGTGTAGATTATCCGGGATTAACTGATAAAGTTGGTTTAAGGGCAGGTTTTGCTGTGGGGCAACAATATGGCCCTGGTCACAAAGCTTTAACACAACGTAGTGGCAAGCCTCTGATTTTTACACCGGATGTTAACCTTAACTTTTCAACCGAAGCTCAAGGCATCAGGGTATTTAAATATTTCCCTCAACCAAAAGCTGATAACACAGTTAACGATGATAATACATCTAATGACTATGTGATTTTGCGTTACGCCGACGTGGTGCTTGAAAAAGCGGAAGCTATTTTACGTGGTGGTACTGACCCTATGGGACAAACAGCGTTGCAGCTTGTAAATTCAATCCGCGTACCTCGCGGTGCCACAGCCTTAACTTCTGTTGATTTGGCTGCTATGCTTGCTGAAAGGGGCCGTGAACTTTACTGGGAAGGTTGGAGAAGGAATGACCTGATCCGTTTTGAGAAATTTAATGATCCGGTTGATCAGCGCCCGGCCAAAACAGATAAAAGCAAAACAATTTATCCAATTCCTCAGCGTGCGGTGGATACAAATCCTAATCTTAAACAAAACCCAGGTTATTAATAATTGAGATTTATTTGATTGAAAGGAACGTAGCGGAATTTTCCGCTACGTTTGTTTTTTCGCAAAGTATATGCAACCAAAAATACTCCTGTTTCTGCTTATCTTGATCCCAACTGTTTTTTGCGCCTGTAATGGGGGGATAAACAAACCCTGTTTACCGAGCAGAATAATGAAACCATCGGCATCAATTTCGCTAATCAGCTCAATGACCAGGACCGTACCAATGTGTTCACCTTTCGTAATTATTACAATGGAGGCGGGGTTGCCATTGGCGATGTCAATAATGATGGCCTCAATGATGTTTATCTGACATCAAACATGGGCGGCAATCAACTTTATATTAATAAGGGAAATTGGAAATTTGAAAATATAACCGATAAGGCAGGGGTTAGGGGTACTAAATACTGGAGCACCGGGGCTACTATGGTTGATATCAATGGCGATGGCTGGCTTGATATTTACGTTTGTCACAGCGGTAATGCCCGGGGCAACGAAAAGGGTAATGAACTATTTATTAATCAGCACGATGGTACGTTTAAAGAAGAAGCTCAAAAGTATGGCCTGGTAGATAATGGGTTATCCACCCAGGCCATTTTTTTCGACTACGATAATGACGGCGATCTGGACTGCTTTGTACTAAATAATTCTTTCAGGCCTATAGAGTCGTTTGATTTTAGTAAAAACCTGCGCGCTGTTGTTGATGAGTTGGGTGGTGCCCGTCTTTATCGTAATGATGGCGGCCATTTTACCAACGTAACCAAAGAAGCGGGCATATATTCAAGTGATATAGGTTTTGGTTTAGGCGTTTCTGTAGCCGATATCAACCAGGATGGATATCCTGATATCTATGTCTCCAATGATTTTTTTGAACGCGATTATCTTTATATCAACCAAAAAAACGGAACTTTTAAAGAGGATATTCAAAATGAAACCGGCCACCTGAGCCTGGCTTCAATGGGATCGGATATTGCCGATATTAATAACGATGGGCAGTATGATATTTTTACTACGGAGATGCTGCCCGAAGGCGATCGGCGTTTAAAAAAAATGACCTCGTTTGAATCGTACGATGTGATCAAAGCTAAGCAGCGCGATGGTTATTATAACCAATACATGCAAAACTGCCTGCAGGTGCGTAATAGCGACGGTACGTTCTCCGAAACTGCCTTCTATTCGGGCGTAGCAGCAACCGACTGGAGCTGGGGCGCGCTGATGTTTGATATGGATAATGACGGATGGAAAGACATTTTTGTGTCGAACGGCATCTATAAAGACCTTACCGATCAAGATTATATTGAGTTTTTGGGTAATCGCGATAACATGGCCAAAATAGCCGAAGGCCGGAAAAAATTTGATTATAAAGATTTTACCGATAAAATGGCTTCATCGCCTTTGTCTAACTATGCCTATCTGAACAATCGCAACCTTACTTTCACCAATAAATCAACTGATTTTGGTTTGGATAGGCCTGGGTTTAGTAATGGCTCGTCATATGCAGATCTGGATAATGATGGGGATAATGACCTGATTATAAATAATGAAAATGCCCCCGTTTCTATCTTTAAAAACAATGCCGAAAAAAATGGGAACCACCACATCCAGATAAAATTAAAGGGAACAGGCCTGAATACTTTTGGAATAGGTACTACGGTAAAAGTGTTTATGAAGGGCAGTTCGCTAATTTATTATAATCAGCCAACACGTGGTTTTCAAAGTTGCACATCGCCCAATTTACTTACAATAGGTATAGGTAAATACAAATCTATTGATTCGATCCAGGTGATTTGGCCGGGTAATACTTATCAGTTGTTAAAAAACGTAAACGCAGATAAAGTTTACACGGTTAAGCAAACCGATGCCGTCTTGAAATATAACTGGACAAAGCCTGCTGTTAAAACACTATTTGCCGATGTTACCAAATCAATATTTGACAGCATTCCTAAGCATAAGGAGGACGATTTTATCGATTTCGACAACGAGCGCCTGATGCTCCAGATGTTATCGACAGAAAACCCTTATGTGGTTACCGGTGACGTTAATGGCGACGGGCTGACTGATTTTTATTTCGGAAGTTCAAAAAACAGTTTTGCCAGCATCTATATCCAACAAAAGAACGGTAAGTTTAAACAAACCATTCCTGAAGATTTTAAAAAGCAGGAATACCTGGAAAATGCCGGGGCTGTTTTTGGAGATTTTGATGGCGATGGCGACCAGGACCTGATAATAGGAGTAGGAGGTAACGCCGATGAAGCCGAAACACCAGTGTACAATCCTCGTTTTTTTGTGAATGATGGCAAGGGGAATTTTCATAGGGACCCTGAGAGAACACTACATGCGGCTGTTAATGCCTCGGTGATTATTTCGGCCGATTATGATGGCGATGGCAAGCCCGACCTTTTTGTTGGGGGCAGAAGTGTGCCCGGGCTTTACGGATGTTCGCCGCAATCATTTGTTTTTCATAATGAAGGCGACGGGCATTTTACCGATGTATCAAAATTAGTATTGGGCACGGATACAAAGATTGGTATGGTAACGGCAGCCAAATGGGCTGATATTGATCATAACGGTTCGCCAGATTTGATAATTGCAGGTGATTGGATGGGGATTAAGATCTTCAAAAACAACAAAGGGAAATTTGCGGAAGATAAACAATTGGCTAATTACAAAGGCTGGTGGAGCAGTCTCGAAATTGCTGATGTGGATGGCGACGGCACCCTTGATATTATTGGCGGTAACATCGGGCTTAACTCAAAATTCAGGGCTTCGTTTGAGCGGCCCATGGAAATTTTTGTAAAGGATTTTGATAATAATGGTACAAAAGAATGTGTAACTTCCATGTATAAAAGTGATGGAGTAAACTATGTTTTTCATATGAAGCCTGATTTAGTGGGCCAGATGCCAATCTTCAAAAAACGTTTTCTGCGCTATATTGACTATGCGGGCAAACCATTTGACGAGGTATTTCCTGCTGAGATGCTTGATGGCGCTGAAAAGCACCAGATGAATTTCCTGGCTTCGGCGGTATTTTTTAATAAAGGCGGAAAATTTATTTGTAAACCACTGCCTGCCGATGCACAGTTATCTATGATAAATACTATTTTGTGTGCAGATTTTGATAATACCGGAGCTGTGAAGATCATCTTAGGGGGCAACTTTTACGGCTTTAAACCTGAAGTCGGGCGGCTTGATGCTAATCGGGGGCTTGTTTATCAATATACAAAAAATGGATTTACTTATTTTCCAGCTTCCAAAACGGGCCTCAATTTAAACGGACAGGTACGCTCATCGTTAGGTATAAGAAATGCAGCCGGTAAAAATTATTATCTGTTTGGCATTAATGATGAACCGCTTAAAGCTTATGAACTACGTTAACATCAATTTAATGCTGTTTGCCAAATATATTCTTAGATATTTCATTCTCCTTCTTGGTATTGGTGTGGTCGGCTTGTCTTCTTGTAAACCCCAAAAAACAGGAGAAGGTGTATTTAAATTACTCCCAGCTAATGAAACGGGACTAAGCTTCGAAAACAGGAACGTAGTATCCGATTCAGTTAATGTATTAGATTATTTGTATTTCTACAACGGTGCCGGCGTAGCTACCGCTGATTTTAATAACGACGGCTTGCCCGATCTTTATTTCGTATCAAACCAGGGTTCTAACAAACTTTACCTTAATAAAGGAGGGATGAAGTTTGAAGACATCACCGATAAAGCGGGTGTTGCAGGTACCGGGAATTGGAAAACCGGTGTAACTGTAATTGATATCAATGGCGATGGATTTAAAGATATCTACGTAAGCGTGGTTTCAGGTTATAAAACCTTTAAAGGTAAAAATCAGCTTTATATCAATAACGGTAATTTAACTTTTACCGAAAGCGCGGCCAAATACGGGCTCGATTTTGCAGGACTTTCTACCCAGGCTTCTTTTTTGATTATGATAAGGATGGTGACCTGGATATGTTCCTGCTTACTTCATCAGTTCATAGCAATGATACCTATGGTGACTCAACTCAAAGGTTTAAATACAGCCATGATGCCGGCGATCATCTTTTCAGGAATGACAATGGGCACTTTACAGATGTAACGGCGGGTTCAGGTATTTATTCGGCACCGATCGGTTACGGCTTAGGTGTAAGCGTAGGTGATTTGAATAACGATGGCTGGGATGATCTTTATGTAAGTAACGACTTTTTTGAGCAGGACTATTACTATGTCAACCAGCATAACGGCACATTTAAGGAAGAGTTGAAAAATGCGTTCGGACATACCAGCCTTTTTTCAATGGGGAATACTATCAGTGATGTCAATCAGGACGGCCATTTAGATGTGCTTAGCACCGACATGCTTCCGGAAGAAATGAAGGTGTTACGATCAACCATCAACGATGAACCCTTGGATATTTATAACCAGGAAGTTAATGCCGGGTATTACTATCAATATTCAAAAAATTGCATGCAATTGAACGTGGGCAACGGCAATAAGTTTGTCGACCTGAGCTTGTATAGCGGGAATTCTGCTACAGATTGGACATGGTCGCCACTGGTGCAGGATTTTGATATGGACGGAAAGAAAGATATGTTCTTCTCTAACGGTATCAAACGCCGTCTCAATGATATGGATTACCTGAAATACCTTGGTGACCCTATGGTTATGCAGGCATATAAACAAAATCGCGTTTTTGACAAGGACAAGATCAACAGAATGCCTGAAGGCGGCGTACATAATTACTTTTATCACGGTGAGGATAAATTGAAATTTACAGATGTTTCTAACGGCAACGATATGCAGCGGGCATCTATATCGGCAGGATCTGTTGCCGTTGATTTAGATAATGATGGTGATTTGGATATTGTGACCAACAATATGGATGAGCCGGCATATATCTATAATAATACCACAATGGAAGGCCGCAAAGAAAGCAAGCCGGGCTATCTTAAATACACTGTAAAATATAACCTTTTGAACCGTGATGGCATAGGTACTAAATTTTTCCTTAAGTCAAATCATCATCTCGATCACCAGGAAATACAAACCAGCAACGCGTACGAAAGTAATTTGAATAACGAGCTGCTTTTTACATTTGCCCCTGACGATAAACCAGAATCGCTGTTAGTGGTTTGGCCTGACAATAGCTACGAAGTGGTGAAGGATTTCAGGCCCGGTCAGAAAACTACTTTAAGATATAACCCTCAAGCAGTTGAAAATAGTAAACCTATAGCTGAGGTTATCGAAGCTTTCATCAGCGATAAAAAACAGTTTGACAGCAAATCTATACAAGCAAAGCTTTTGGCCAACGTTAAAACTTTTGACACTCCCGACTTTAATTATTATTCGCTTTTACCGCACACTTATTTGCAGCACACTCCCGCAATTGCTGTAGCTGATGCCAATAATGATGGCATTGATGATATTTACGTAGGAGGCATAGCCGACGAAGAAAAATACATACTTGCAGGTAATAAATCGGGTGGATTTACCAAAGTTAAAGTGTCATTATTTGACCGGGATAAATATATTGCGGACGAGCAGGCTACATGGGCTGATGTAAATAACGATGGCAAGCCCGATTTGATCGTGATCAGCGCTAACCATCCTTTTCAGGAAACCGAGAAATTGATACAGCCTCGGTTATATATCAATAAAGGCAATTTCCAGTTTGAAGATCAACATTTACCAAAGCTCAATTACCAGGCTTCAAAAATTACGTTGTTTGATTTTAACGGAGATGGAGTGAACGATATTTTATTTACCAGCGCTGTTTCATTTAAGGATTATACAGCTACTATCCCTTCCTCAATACTCATTAATAAAGGCAATGGAAAGTTTGAAATAAGTCATGACAAAGCTTACGATCAAATCATGAACCTGCAATATGTCACCAGTATAACAACTGTCGATATCGACCACAATGGCAAGTCTGATCTGCTGATTACGGCCGAGTGGCAGCCCATTTACATTTTCCTGAATGATGGAAAAAAATTAAGTCGTTTTTCATCATCGGTTTTGGATAAGGAAAAGGGCTGGTGGCAGTCGGCTATAATAAGCGATATGGATGGCGACGGCAAGGCCGACCTTATTGCCGGTAATTGGGGATTGAATAACAAATATAATGTTACTGCTGATCAGCCGCTGTATGCCTATAATACCGATTTGGACAAGGATGGTAAAAACGATTTGATATTATCATATTTTTATAAAGGCCTTTATTTCCCTTTTCGTCCCAAAAATGATTTGGAGCAGGAACTTCCATATCTCAAAAAAGAATGGCTTAGTTATCAAAAAATGGCTGACAAAACCACCACTGAGGTATTTAAGGACAAACTGGATGACAATGATCGTTTAAGTGTAAACCAGTTCAATAGTATTTTTGTGAGCGACGTATTGCATTCTTCTTCGATTACTGCACTGCCATTTCTTTATCAGCAGGCTCCAATTAAATCGATGCTAAAATATAACAATGGAGATATATTACTGAACGGAAACTTTTGGGGTGTTGTGCCTTATGAAGGAAAGTACGATGCACTCGGCCTGGCTGGTTTACACTACAACAAACAGCAAAAGCAATTTGATGCGCCGACATACTATGTTAACGGTGCAATCAACTCACAGGAAATCAATTATCTGGTGCCAGTGAAAACAGCAGCTAACTTGAATACTTATCTCGCGGTTACCTATGATGGCCGATTAATGTTATTAAGCAAGTAGCGTAATATCACAATATTGGATAATATATTTTGGTGATCCATTTTGAAGTATCCTTTTGTGCCAGCCGATCGGTTACAAGCGATTGAAAAGGCATGGCAGGTGATACCAGCCTGTGATCTTTCATGTATCTTTTCATTTGCAACAATGCATTATTGACCGTGTTTTGGCCGCCACGTACGTCAGCCACCAATAAATTGCCCCCTTTGGTATGTTATTTAAACTTGTTTTTTGAAAAGGAATTATCCTTTTGTCAATCGGTAAGGCGACATTAACCTGGTATTCGTGCTCATCTGTTTGGGTAACATTAAGCATAGGGAAGTTTGTTTGTTTGGCCCCCTGGCTGCCAGCGTGTTGTTGCAGGGTTGTAACGGTGTTGTAAATTACCTGTAATGAAGGATATATCGGATAGGTGTTAGCTGAAACGAGCAAAACTGTGTCTTTAGCATGATTTAAGTAGATCCTATAACCGTATGCGTTTCTTTCGTCCTCAAGGAAGTGTTTAAGGCTTAGTAAAATTTCGCCAACCAGTTTTTCCGCATCTTTGGTTTTGAAATAATTAGTTATCCGTGAAAAAAATTGGGTGTTATTCTCATCAACAGCATCCCATTTAAATTTGACAGAACCTTCGGCGTCGGCAAAATAACTTATTTCGCCATCAAAAGTCAGGTTATCTTTTTTCAATTTAAGATAGGTACTGCTATTGGTCATTTTATCGATGCTGATCTTTGTACCTTTAAAATTGTATTGCCCGTCCCCGGTTTTGGTACCGGGCCACCATTTATCCCATCCACCTTCTGTGGTCAGGAATTTTCCGGCAATAACATCGGAGGTATCAATTGACAGGTCCTGTGCTATAACAGGTTTTTCGGGGAGCAAAATATAAGCTGCCGCAATAATTATAATAACGGTAAGTACAATAAAAAAGATCTTCTTCATTTAGTTTATAAAAGACGGATACCCGGGGTGATAAATTTAATAATATCGGGTGGATTAACATGTGTATATTGTTATAAAATATGTTGCCTTTTGATTAAATAAAAAAAATGCCTGATCGGGTTAAAAAACTAATGTAAATATGCTGTAGCGTACTGAAAAAAGCCTATATTGGCTGTTGATCAATCAAAAAAACCAACAGATTTTCTCCTTGTGTATCTGCCCGGTTTTTAACCTATTTTATAACTTATGAGATCCTTTTTATTTTGTCTTGCCGGTGTATTATTTTTATTCACATCCTGTAAAAAGCCCTACTATGAAAAAGTACTCCACGATCCCGAACTTTATCGTATAACCGTTAAAAAACTTAATGATATTGTACTGGAAAATAACTTTCCGCCGGTTACAGCTTCCCGTAATTATGTATATGCCAATATAGCCGCTTATGAAGTTATAGCTTCCGGCGATCCTGAGCATTTTAGATCATTAGCCGGGCAAATTAAGCACTTACCGGCTGTACCCAAAGCGTCAAAAGATACTGCTGTTGATTACCAATTTGCTTCGTTGCTTGCCTTTTGCACAGTCGGCAATGCGGTAACGTTTCCGGAAGGTAGTATGGATCAATATGTTGATGAGCTTAAAAAGAAGGCCAAAGATGCAGGTATGCCGTCGGTTTTGTTTGAAGGTTCCGTAAACTACGCTGATAAAGTCGCTAAATTTATATTGAAGTGGAGCAAAGGAGATCACTATGCACAAACCCGGTCGGCAAGTAAATACACGGTAAAACAGCAGGATGGTCGTTGGATCCCCACGCCGCCCATGTACGCGCAGGCCCTTGAGGCCCATTGGGGTGAGATCAGGCCCATGGTGCTGGATTCCACAGCCCAATTTATTCCGCCCGATCCGCCGGCCTTCAATGTTAAAGACCATAATAGTCCCTTTTACAAACAAGCGCTTGAGGTAAAACAAATGGTTGACAGCTTAACCAAAGAAGAGAAACACCAGGCAGATTTTTGGGACGATAATGCTTTTAAACTCAATGTAGTTGGCCATGCATCGTTCGCGACCAAGAAATTTTCCCCCGGGGGCACTGGATGAATATTACTGCAATCGGTACAAGAAGTAAAAAGTTTGATTTTGGAACCACAGTAAGCGTTTATACCGAGACTGCTATTGCGCTGTTTGACGGCTTTATTAATTGCTGGTACCTTAAATACCGCTCAAATTACGTTCGCCCCGAAACGATAATTACTAAATATATGGATGCCGAATGGCGCCCATATATTCAAACACCTCCATTTCCGGAGTATAGTAGCGGCCATGCCGTAATTTCGGCAGCCGCAGCCGAGGTGCTTACCAATAGGATTGGTGATAATTTTGCATATACAGATTCATCAGAAATGGAGTTTGGGATCGATCCGCTTTCTTTTAAATCATTCCGGGCGGCCGCGAAATCGGCAGGGATGTCAAGGGTAATGGGAGGGATCCATTTTAAAAATGCCTGTATTGTGGGCAATAAACAAGGCGCCGAGATTGGGCAACTGGTGGTGAAAAAGCTACAATTAAAGATTAAGTAGTATTTTAATTATTTACTTAGATAGTTGATTTTGAATAAGATATTTAAATTCGGTTTGTTTTTCGCTTTGCTGGTACCGGCTGTGTCGGGGGCGCAAAGCATCGATCCGTGGAAAATTAAAGCCGACAAAATTGATCCAGCAAACTATTACGGAATTACGGTGGCCAACGGGATGATCGGGATAGTATCAGCGCCGGAGCCTTTCAAGGTTAAAAATGTAGTACTGGCCGGCGCCTATGATCTGTACGGCAGGGGACGGGTAAGCAATTTCCTGAACAGCTTTAACCTGCTTAATATGTACCTTGAAATAGATGGCAGGCGGATCGATGCCAAAAGTATCAGCAATTTTAGGCAGGAACTGGATATGCAGCATGCTGCGTTCACCATTACTTTTGATTATGCTGATAAAGCAACTATAAAATATACCTATTACTCGCTGCGGCAATTGCCTTTTACTGTTTTGATGGATGTTTCGGTAACAGCAAAACAGGCTATCAACATTACTTCGGCCAGTGTAATGGAGGCGCCCGATGCGCTTAAAGAAGTGCAGAACTATTATAACGAAATCGACAGACCGCATGTAACCATTAGTTTGCTTACCTCAATGGCAAAGAGCCCTACAGGTAAAATGCAGTTATGTGCATCTACTTCGTTCTTATTCAGCGAACCGCATGGACATGAGCCGCGGATTATTCATGAAATGTGGGACAATAATATGCACCTTATGAAGTTTAGCAAAGCGATAGCTGCCGGGCAAACTTATAATTATGCGGTAACTGGTCTCGTCCATAACTTCAGCCCACCATGCCGACCCGCTGAACGAAGCTGAACGACTTACCATTTTTGCCAAACTGGAAGGTCGGGACAGGCTAATTAAATTTCATAACAAAGCTTGGGATGAGCTGTGGACAAGTGATATCCAAATTGAGGGTGATGACCAGTCACAGCAGGATATTCACAGCATGTTATATCATTTATATTCATTCTCGAGGGCTGGTACAGCATACTCACCTTCGCCTATGGGACTTTCAGGGTTGGGTTACAATGGCCACGTTTTTTGGGATTGTGATGTTTGGATGTATCCGGCTATGCTGGTTTTACACCCCGACATTGCCAAATCAATGGTTGAATACCGGTTTGAACGATTGGATGCCGCGCGTAAAAATGCTTTTTCGCATGGTTATAAAGGAGCGATGTTCCCCTGGGAAAGCGCTGACAGCGGGGTAGAGGAAACACCGGTTTGGGCATTGAGCGGTCCGTTTGAGCACCACATTACTGCGGATGTAGCGCTGGCCGCGTGGAATTACTATTGTGTAACCCAGGACAAACAATGGTTGAAAGAAAAAGGCTGGCCGATACTTTCAGCCACTGCCGATTTTTGGGCAAGCAGAGTTGAACGCAATGGGCCCGGTCATTACGATATTAAAAACGTAGTTGCTGCAGATGAATGGGCCGAAAACATTGACAACAATGCTTTCACCAATGCCGCAGCGAAAGCTAACTTGCTAAATGCTACCGCTGCTGCCAAAATCCTGGGTGAAAAGGCTGATGCCGATTGGGTAAATGTTGCTCAAAACATCCCGATCCTGAAGCTGGATAATGGCGTTACCAGCGAACACGCTTCTTACAAAGGTGAAGGAATTAAACAGGCTGATGTTAACCTGTTGGCTTACCCGCTTAAAACAATAACCGATCCGGCACAAATAAAAAAAGATCTTGAATACTACGAAACCCGTGTACCTAACGAAGGTACACCTGCCATGACCCAGGCCGTTTTTGCTTTATTATACTCGCGGTTGGGTAATGGCGAAAAGGCATTTCACTTTTTTAAGGATGCTTATGAACCTAATCTCAACCCGCCGTTCCGGGTAATTGCCGAAACAAAAGGCGGGACCAATCCGTATTTTGCTACAGGTGCAGGTGGCATTATTCAAAGTTTATTGATGGGTTTTGGCGGTTTGGATATTACACTAACCGGCATAGTACAAGTTAAAAGCAAGTTGCCTGCTAACTGGAAATCATTAAAAATTACCGGCGTAGGGATGAATAGGGCTACTTATACAATAAAGTAACTGCTTTATAACTTTATACATTATGCCCCTTTAAAATCTCCTGCGTTTGACAGAGAGAACGAACTGGCGATTGGAAGACTTACGAAGTTTCAAAAACTTCGTAAGTCTGGATTCTGAAACTTGCTTTACCAGGTAGTTAGTTCTGAACTTCTGCAGGTGCCTTTTCTAACTGCTGGGTATCGATATGATACCTGTTAACTAAATGCAGCAGTACCCCATTCTGTCCAGCCGAAACCATCTTGTAGGGGGTATTCACCACCGCCGGCAGTTAATTGGGTATCAACCACATTATACTTTTCAAGTAATTTACCGGTCTGTTTAAACACCCGGATGTTAAGTTTAAGCCAGCGGGTGGCAATTTCTTTGGCCAGCGTATTGTAATTGTATTTTTCGAGCCCGTCAATAGCTATGTATTGCAGTGGGGCCCAGCCATTGGGTGCATCCCACTGCTGGCCGGAAAAGTTGAGTGTAGTAACCAGTCCGCCGGGTTTCAGGAAATTATTTTTGAGCCCATCGGCCACAAGGCGGGCTTGCTCATCACTGGCAATTTTAAATTCGAGCGGGAACTCCCCTGCAAGTGTTTCCACACTTGATAGTTGATTCAGCCTCCAGTTATAATCATCAAACCAGCCTGTTTTCTGGTTCCAGCAATATTTCAGGATCGCATTTTTTCGACTATTTGCCCGATACCTATACATTTTGGCCAGCTTTGCATTTGAGAGCTGGTTCAGACTGCGTGCAATAGTCATTTCCAGGTTATATAATAAGCAATTCAAATCAATCGGTATAATGTCGGTGGTTTGTATAGTTGGCAACTTGCCCGACGAGATCAAACCAGCGCGTGCTAAAATCCCAACCCGAAGCCGCCGCTGCCCGCACGTTGCGGTAAAATTGTGCTGTCGGTTGTTTGCTTTCTTTGGCGGCATCTACATCTTTTATATATGATTCTTCGCGGGGTTCATCACTTTCGTCCCAATAACGGTTCAATATCTGCCCATCCGGCATTCGTACAACCCGGTGTGTAGCCTGGTTGGCTTGTACGGCCTCCCATCCATGCATCCAATATTCATATTCTTTGATCAATTGCGGACTGAAATGTACCAATACTTTCTCTCCCTCAATTTTTGCCAACAGATTTACCATCATAGCAAAAAATGGCGGTTGCGAACGGGTAAGATAATAACTTCGGTTGCCGTTGGGGATAAAGCCGTATTTATCAATGAGGTAGGCAAAGTTTTCGACCATGTTGCGGATCACTTTAACCTGATGGCTTTCCTGTAGACCCAACATCGTAAAATACGAATCCCAATAGTAAATTTCTCTGAACCTGCCGCCTGGTACAATGTAAGGGTTAGGCAGCGCCAGGGTTGAAGAAAAAGGTTTTGCTTCATCCGGACGGCGTTGTAACACCTGCCACAAAGTATCAATATGTTTGCGGATACCGGAAGATATATCTGTTTGAAAATTGTTGTGCGATACAGGTACGTTAAAATTGGCCAATACAAATGCCTGCAGGTTAAACCCTGGCTGATCTTTCTGTTCGTTATAAGCCTTCATGATCAGCGCTGGATCCTGTTTGGGCACAGCGTCGACAAAAGTTTTGTTATCCGGGAAAATAGTTGAAGTTTGAACCGCCTCAAACAATCCCGGGAATTGTTGCCGGGGTGTAGGCGTTTGCGATTTTGCGTTAAGTACAAAGAATAAAAATGCGAGTAAAAAAAGTTTTCTCATCAGCCTAAAATTATACCCCGTTGCAGAATGGGTAATTGGTTTATAACAGGTTATAAATTTACTATTTTTGGAACGAATATAACCGGTATCTGATTTGTTTTAAGGGGTTTTTGTGCGATATTATCGCGGGGAAATAATTGATATCAAGGTATGGGCCAATTAAAAACAAACACATAAGCCATTTATTATGATAAACTTTTTACGGAAGGGAAGTATTATATTTTCATTATTACTTGCCCAGTTATGCTATGGGCAGTCGCGGGTTAATACCCTGCCTTCCTGGGCCTTTGGCGGCTTTGTCCGGCCGGCAAATATCAATCCTATCATCTCACCAGATACGGTTTCCCGGTTCCTTGATCCGATGAGTAGAAAGCAGGTTCAATGGGAAGCCAATGATACTTTTAACCCTGCCGCGACCATAAAAAATAATAAAATAGTAGTACTATACCGGGCTGAGGACTTGTACGGTATCGGTATTGGCTTCCGTACTTCACGGGTTGGGTATGCCGAAAGTGCTGATGGTATTCAGTTTAGCAGAAGGAAAACCCCGGTGCTGTATCCCGATAATGATATTGCTAAAAAGTACGAATGGCCCGGAGGCTGTGAAGACCCCCGCGTAGCCGTTACGCCCGGCGGCACCTATGTTGTTTTTTACACCGAATGGAACCGCGATTTGCCAAGATTAGGTGTGGCCACATCAAAAGACCTCATCCATTGGAAAAAACACGGGCCGATATTTGAAACAGCTTATCAGGGCAAATTTTTCAATATCGCCAGTAAATCGGCGTCCATATTAACCCGGGTGATCAACGGTAAACAAGTGATTATTAAAACAAATGGAAAATATTGGTTGTATTGGGGCGAGCATCATGTATACGCGGCAACATCAACAAACCTGGTGGACTGGGCTCCGGTGGTTGATAATAAAGGAGAGTTGAAAGAGCTGATGTCGCCGCGTGATGGTTATTTCGACAGTGACTTAACTGAGTGCGGCCCGCCTGCTTTGATGACCAAAAACGGTGTAATCCTATTTTACAACGGCAAAAACAAACCCGCCGAAGGCAGAGACACCCGGTTTAACGCCAATTCATACTGTGCAGGACAGGCCTTGTTTGATGCAAAAGATCCTTCTAAATTCAAAACACGCCTTGATTTTCCTTTCTTAAGACCAATGGAACCTTTCGAGAAAAGTGGTCAGTATATTAACGGAACAGTGTTTATTGAAGGGATGGTTTATTTTAAAAAGAAGTGGTTCCTTTACTATGGCTGTGCCGATTCACGGGTAGCTGTGGCTGTATATGATCCATCTAAACCGGCGCCTCCTGATCCGGTTGAATAGTATTTGACATTTGTTTATTGTTGAAGATCAAAATGCAACGTAAAACTTTTGGTTGTGACGGCTAAAGTTTTATCTTCATAGTAAAAATCTTTATCATGCTTTATATCTTAATCTCAGTGGCAATTATTCTTTTTATTGCCCACGTTATTTTGTTATTTACTTCGTTTTCAAATGCCGGCATTATTCCCTCACGCTACTTTTACTCGCATCTAACGCTTTGGCTTACCGGCTTATCTGTGTTTGCTTTAGCTGCCCTGTATAGTGGTACAAACCAGTCAACCTTCCTTGATTATTTTAATACCTGGATGAGGAGATCGTATATCGTGCTGTTTACTTTTGGCCTATCGTTGATTGCTCATGCTGTTGTTACTTTTTTAGTGCTTCCATTATTACGGAAATCTAAAAGCTAATAATAACTTATAGCATGGGAAGGCCTAAGCAGCTTAATTATTATTAAGCTTTGTAACTAATTCAATAAATCAAGTAGGTCATCTTTTGACAATGAACCTGCAACAGCGCTGTCGGGCTTGATCAGGGTTTTGGCGATATCCTTTTTTGATTGCTGCATCACCATGATCTTCTCTTCGATAGTGCCGGGGCAAATAAGCCTTACCGCCACAATTTTTTTATCCTGGCCTATGCGGTGACAACGATCTATGGCCTGGTTTTCGACAGCCGGGTTCCACCACGGGTCGACGAGGTAAACATAATCTGCTTCTGTTAAATTAAGACCGGTACCACCAGCTTTTAGGCTAATCAGGAACACCCTGATGCCGGGATCGTTTTGAAACTCATTAACTACTTGCTCCCGTTTGCGGGTTTGACCGGTGAGGTATGAGAAGCGAATCTCACGGGGTATCAATTCCGTGCGGATAAGATCAAGCATGGAAACAAACTGCGAAAATATGAGGATCTTATGCTGATGCTTTTTGCTTTCTATTTCCTCAATCAGCGTTTCCAATTTGGCCGATGCATCACCGGGCATTTTTTCGCCTTTTATGAGCATCGGCGAATCGCAGATCTGTCTCAATTTGTTTAACCCTTTTAATACGTTCATCGGGCTTTTTTTAGCTCCTCATTTGTTGTGGCCGAAATGTACTCTCTAAATTCTTTTTCGTATGAGTCGTAAATATGACGCTGCTCCTGCTTCATTTCGCAATACAGCACCATTTCGGTTTTTTCGGGCAGTTCTGTTGCAACCTGCTGTTTAGTACGCCGAAGTATAAAAGGCCTTACTTTTTCCTGTAGTTCGGCCGCGCGTTTGCTGCCTTTGAATTTATCGATAGGAACAGCATAAATATCCTTAAAATATTGCTTGCTCCCCAATAGACCGGGGCAGGCAAATGATAGCTGGCCATACAAATCGAACGTATTATTTTCTATCGGAGTGCCCGTTATCGTAATTTTATTGCGCGATTTCAGGAGCCTTACAGCCTTGTAACGCTGCGATTCGGGATTTTTTATATTCTGCGATTCATCGAGAAAAATATAGTTGAAATTGAAATCCTTTAAAAAATTAATGTCTGACAGTAACGTGCCGTAGGAGGTAAGCACTATCTCATACTGGTGCAGGTGTTTAGTATGCTTAAGCCGTTCAGCACCGTAAATGGTATGGATGCTTATAGAAGGCGCAAATTTTTGTACCTCCTGCTGCCAGTTAAACAGGAGCGAGGTTGGCACTACAACAAGGTTGGTATTGTTTTCGGTTTTGCTGCGCTGTAAAAGGATAAAGGCAATCACCTGGAGACTTTTGCCCAGACCCATATCATCGGCAAGGCAACCACCTAAATTAAAATTATCCAAAAAGTTTAACCAGTTTAATCCCTGGTGCTGATAAGCGCGAAGCGTTCCGTTTAATCCGGGAGGAACCGGTACTTCATCAATGGTTTCTGTACCGGTAAGTTTTTTGTTGTATATCGCAAGTTCGTTTCGCACATCCTCGTCAAGCATTTCCTCGTCGTAATATTGCTGTATAGCTGTATAATTACTTTTTGAGGTGTGCAGTGTATCATCATCAGCAATCTCCCCCGAATTAAAATAATCGGTGAATTTCTCTATCCATTCGGTGGGTAAAATTCCCCGGGTTCCATCATCAAGGCGTACATACTTGCTTTTATTTTTTACAGCCTGGTGAACCTGTTTTAACGAAGCTCTTCTTTTGCCAAATTTTATATCGATAACTGTATTGAACCAGTTAATCCCGCTCACTACGTTGATGGTTATCTTTACTTTATGAGGGTTCAGCTTGTTGCCTTCCAGTTCGTTAAAGCCAAGTATTTCGATATTGTGGTTATGCCATTCGTCAAATACATTTAAAAACCATTCTTCATCTAAAAAGTGCCTTTTATGCAGGTAGAAGTAGTCGAGGCCGTTATCCAGTTGTTCATTAAAATAAGGATGTTGTTTTACAAGCAGAGCTGTAAAGGCTATTTCCTCATCATCGCGCCGTTTAACTAAAAATTGGTTGCCTTTTTCGTCGGTTCCGTAGATCTGCTTTTGCGTGCGGATAGGAATCTCGGCCTCGCCATAACGCAGCACGGGGATGATCATTACATGAGCGCCAAAATCCGACAAATAAATGATCTTTTCGGCAGGTTGATCAAAGCCCTCTTTTATTATCTGTTCGTGTGTTGCAGGCTTAATGTAAGTGTAATCAATGCGGAGTTTGCTTTCCAGCTTATTAAGCAAGTGTGATTTTAATTCTGCAAACTTACTCTTATGCACCTGCAGGCTACCCTGTTTCTTTTTCAGCAAATCAATGATATTCAATACCTGCAGGCTTTCAATAAGATAAAGCACATTGCCTATGCCGATAAAATAGGTATACCTGATATCAAGATCTTTAATATCATACAGCAAACCATCTATATTAAAAATACCGCTTATTTCATAAAACTCATCCCAGGTATTTACTTTTAGCTCCAGGTCACTTTTTAAATTTTTAACCAATACAGGGTTTATCGAGCCAGCTGTTACTTTATCCGAAACAGTGTTGTCATGCGCGTAAAAACTGTAGGCCAATGGGTTTTTAACAATGGCTTTTAGTGCTGCGATACCCGCAGCAGTTCTTTGTGTGTTAATATGATTTTGAAACTTGTGTACCCCGGTAAAAAATTTGAGCTGTTGTGCGTCATTCGTTTCCCAGATCAGGTCTAAAGGAGCTATAGGCACAAGGGGGTTCTTGATTTTTCCATCTTTGGTGCTTTGTGCGGTGTATAGTTCAACAAATAAATATTTATAGTATTTATGCTGCTTTAGTACGATACAGGTTGTTTTATCAGTGTCCTCGCCGGGCTGCCCAACCGGTTCAGAAATGTCATTAACTATAATGCTTTGCAAATTGGCAAGGCTCTCTTTGGTAATGGCTGTTAACGCGGCGGAGCGGGGAACTATCTCGAAATTTTTCGACAGTGATCTTACCTCGAAAAACCTGTCGAGATCAGGCTCTTCTTCAAGCCCGTAATCGACCGCTGCTTTTTTTAGTTTTGTATGCCGTAGTTCATCATCAAAAAACACCCTAAACTCATCACGCTGTGTTATAGCAGAGAGTACCTGGGCCTGGTGTTCGCAAAGCTTATTACCTGTTGCATGGCATCCGCAGGAAAGTGCCAGCTGCCCTTCGTGGCTGGTGACAACTACCTCAGGAAAAGCTACTGTGCCCGATTGGTTAGTAAAAGCCCCATGGTTAGTTTCCAAATGTTTGGCCAGTATTTGCCTGTAGCTTTGTTTATCAAAATAAATGCTGACGGCTGCATGAGCGGCAATAACACTTTCACTAAGGTCGGTTATGGTTGCGCCTTTGATGATGACATTATGGTTGCTTTCACCTTCCTGATAGCTGATTATCCTGATCACTCGTACATTGATGTGTTACCCGGTAAATATCATAACAATTATATAAAAGAAGATAATTACCAACGCATTTTCGTGAACTATGTAACAATTATATTCTTTATCAAATATTTACCTTTAGTAAACCTATCTGCCTTAATTTAGCCACTTAGTTCAGTACTATGAAGTATCCAAAATTCTTATTGCATCTATCCATATTAGCAATTTCTTTTTCCCTTTATGCCTGCCATACCGTTTCTGGCAACAAACAAACCTCCGATAATGAACAGGTTAATATGCATAGCGCTTATGATGACAGCACACTAAACCGCCATATACTACCGGTTTTAATGCCTTACAACCGTATTATTGATCCGGCAGGAACAGTGATCTCATTTGGTGACGCTGCTGATGAAAATCATAGCATGGATGTAAGGCTGATCCCCGGCACCAGGTTTATCGCTGTCGAAGACCGGTATGGGCTTACTATAATCGATACTGTAGCTAAGAAAGTAACCACCCGCTGGACCTATAAACAAGATACCCGCTACCGCGAACTTACAAGCACTTACTCCGGCTTAAAAGTTGTGAATATTGACAATCAAACTCAAATATATTGGAGCGCCGCGGCAGGCAAGGGTAAGGATTCAAAATCATACGTTTTCCAGGCCATCTGGAAAGATGGCAACATCAGCATACAAAACACTTTCAATTTTAAAGCTGAAGGTGAATCGCCATTGGCATTACCTAACGATTTAGCCATCAATAAAGAAAATGGCATAAATTATTTATATGTAGTTTTAAACGGAAATAACCAACTGGCAAAGATCAATTTAACTGATAATAAAACCGTTTGGATAAGATCAACCGGTGTTGCACCCTATGGACTGACGATTGCAAAGAATAAGATATTTTTAACCAATTGGGCCGGCCCGCAAGCTATTGATACATTGAAGCGTGAAACAGCGGGCGTACCCTATGGTAAGGCTTATGTCGATCCCAAAACCGGGGCAACAGTGCAGGGTACAGTAATGGTTATGGATTTGGCTAAGGGAGATGTGATCAAAGAAATTCCTGTGGGGCTGCATCCTAATGCCATTATCAATAGCGCTGATGAAGCTTTTGTTTATGTGGCGAATGGCAATAGTGACATGGTATCGGTAATCTCGACAAGTTCATTACAAAATGTAGCAGCGATTGATGTTAAATTAAATCCCGGTAAAAAAGTTATATAGGTGATACGCCCAATGCGTTAGCTATAAATAACGATGGCACAATACTTTATGTAGCAAATGGTTTAGATAATGCTGTTGCCGTTGTTAAATTGGGTAGTAAAACATCTCTTAAAGGAACCGGCAATAACGAAGTGAAAGGCTTTATTCCAACCGAAGCATACCCCGGCGGCCTGGCTGTTGACGGCAATAATTTATTTGTAACCAACCTGGAAGGAGAAGGCTCGAGGGTAAGTGCCGATGAGATAGGTAAAAGCAATTTAAAAGGTGATTTACCCTTGGGATCAGACGTTACAGCTTACAACTCGCATCATTCAAAGGCTACGGTATCAATGATAGCCATTCCCGATGATGCTTTGCTTAAAAAGTATACTCAAAAAGTCCAAAACCTAAATCTCAGTTTCCGCCAGCAGATAGCGCAGCTGCTGCCCCGTAAAAACATTGCGCCTAAACCCATACCTGAGCGTATTGGCGAGCCTTCGGTTTTTAATCATGTACTTTATATTATCAAAGAAAACCGAACCTACGACCAGGTTTTGGGCGATATGCCTGAAGGTGACGGCAATAAATCGCTTTGTATTTATGGTGATAGTGTTACCCCCAATCAACATAATTTGGCGCGCAACTTTTTATTGCTTGATAATTATTATGCCTCTGGAAAATGCTCTGCCGAAGGGCACCAGTGGACTGACGCAGCGATGGTTACCGATTATGTTGAAAAAAGCGTACGCTCCTGGTTTAGGAGTTATCCGCATGTGCAGGAGGATGCTTTGGTTTATGACGGGAACGGTTTTATCTGGAATAATGCCGCCGATCACGGCAAAACGGTCAGAATTTACGGTGAAGCCTGCGCTGTACATTTTGATGATAAGTTAAGCTGGAGCGATATTTATAACAATTACACAGCAGGTAAACCATTCGCTTTTAAAAATACCAGCACTATTTCTCGGGTGAGGCCAATGCTGTCACAAAATTTCCCGGGATCCGACGAGCATAAGATCAATGAACAGTTAAGGGCCACCGCTTTTATTAAAGAGCTACATGAATATGAGCAAAAGCCCGGCGACCAGTTACCGCAACTGATGATCATGGCCCTATCGGCCGATCATACGGTAGGCACCCGGCCAGGCTACCCGACACCTGATGCTATGGTAGCTGATAACGACCTGGCGCTTGGCCGGATTGTTGAGGCGATTTCAAAAAGCCGTTTCTGGAAAAATACGGTAATATTTGTCACCGAAGATGATTCACAGGCTGGGTGGGACCATGTGTCCGCTTATCGTACTACAGGGTTTGTGATCAGTCCTTATAGCAGGTTGCAGCACAAGGTGAGTAAAAACTATAATCAAACCTGTGTAGTACGTTCTATTGAGCAAATATTGGGTTTACCACCAATGAATATCATCGATGCTACTGCATTACCTATGTTTGAATGTTTTACCGGTAAACCATCACTATACACTTATACCAGTTTAAAAAACAGGGTGCCGATTAATAAAATCAACCAGCCTTTTTCTGCGCTAAAAGGCTCGGCTTTGCATTTTGCACAGTTATCATCGAGGCCCGAATATGACCATATTGACGGTGGTAATGACGATGTGATGAACAGGATACTATGGTTTGCAGCCAAAGGCAAAAAAGTTTATCCTGCTAAACTGGCCGGCAAAGATGAAGACGATGATGATTGATCGGGAAAATAGCTAGGTTTAATCTCTCTTCCACAGGTTATCTGTATCATATTATATGGATGCTTAGAGCTCGCTTTCTTAACCAGATAGCGAGTTTTTTTATACCTGATTGGCTTAAATTTCTATTGATCGATTAATTGTTTTATGCGTAAAAATACGGGAAACTCTTCTGAAAATTCCGTGAAATTACGTGGTCATTTATGCACGATATTACTTTATCTTTATTGCAAACCTCGTCAACGCCTGCAAACAATTAATCAATTAATTTTTCAACCTAACCAAAAAAGTTATGAAAATTTCTGCGCTTGATGAGAACGGCGCACCAGTCGACTGGTGGTTTATCTACAAAGTTCCTCAACTTGACGGAGGTGTGGGTAATGACAAAGCTACAGGGTACGAATATGTTTATTACGACTCAACTATCGATGCCAATACCGACGCCCGAAAAAGGACGATTACCAAGTCTCCCAATGTTTTGAATGGCGATAAAGGAGCACTCAACCTGACTATGGACTCCGTGTTCAAAAACATTAAATCACCGGCTCCGAGTACCGGATGGGTTCTTTATAATGACGAGATGCCCGAAAGTGCCAATAAACATGATGATGGCACCAAAGGGCATACTAAGGGAGTATTGGCATTTGATACCGAATCTAAAACTGCATTTTGGTTACTTCACTCATGGCCGAAATTTGCAGACCCTGGTGCCATCAAAGATCCTACTCCCAAATACGGGCAAACCTATTTGTGCATTTCATTGGATTTGGATACCGCTAATCTTATTGCCAAACAGATGCTGAACCACCAGGAGCCGCAAATCTATCTTCATAATACCGCTAATCTGCCCGCAACTGCCGAGTTGCATTCGCTGACACAGCCTTTGGCGAGCCACCCGATTGCTCTGGGCGACTCCATTGATTTAAAGTCTATTGGCGGTATGTCATTCAAAGTTATAGCCAAGAACCGTGAATGGAATAAAGATTTTTGGAACGAATTGGTAGGGCCTATCCTAAACGATGATTTAGACATTGAAACCTGGATCCGCGGTCCTATTCCTCCTATCGCTGATAGCGATGGTATTCATAAAACTTTTGATATCAAGTATATCAATTTAGGTTTCATGGGCGCACACTGGGCCTGGCCCGAAACACATGACCATGCCAAATGGGGAGTCACATTGCATGACCCCTGGATTTGTGTTGGCGATATCAACCGCATGATTTCGCAAAGGAGGCGCGGCGGCTGTACAATCGCGTTTCAAAATCAAACTTTGTGGTCGGGTTTATCCAAAACAAGTTTACTTTTAGCGCCCCCGGGGCATAACAGGACCGAAGCGCACGTTCTGATCCAAAAAACACATCACCTTCATGCGGAAGCACCATTGAGGGAACAGCAGTAAACGATAAGAGTAACACAAATCTTGGAGCAAACTATTCGTGAGCAAGGCAAACCAAAATGTATCAGGGTAGATAAAGGGCCCGAATTCAACAGCAAAGGGTTCAAGGATTGGTGCGAGAGTAAAGATTTTACAGTTCAATTTACCCAGCCAGGCAAGCTAATGCAGAACGGCCATATCGAACGCTTTAACAGAAACTTTAGGGGAAACATCTTGGAATGCTTACCTATTTAAAGATATTCATCGGGTACAGTTTTAACCGATAAATGGATGGAAGATTACAATTACCGTAGGCCGCATGAAGCACTGTGACACATAACTCCTGACCTGTACAAGCTGCTAAACCGTTGAGATATTGGAAACTCGATCAGGTTTCCAATATCTCAACGGTTACAACAACAATGATAATTATATTTTTGAATCAATAAGTCTACAAACACCAGTCCGAACTAAGGGCGGGTTACATTGTAAGTGTGAAAGCAAAGGTTTTGATGCAAAGAAAGGATAAAAGGGATAAAAAGGCATATCATAGCTGACACGTTGGGGATGATTCTTGCAGTGGTGGTTCAAGGCGTATAGGTTCAGTTTAGGGCGGTAACGGGGCTATGGATGTCGTGGATAAACTCTTTTCACCTTGAAATGGGATTTAATTAGCTTTTACCTTTCTTAGCCAACGAATCTCTTTTCGCTTCTTCCAACTTTTTCTTTTCCAGGAAAAAACAATGTGCAGCGCAAGCGTGAAGCTTATAGTTTCGGTGAGCATAGCCCCAGCTATGACCTTTGGGGTCAAGTATCTCACATTTTGCTTCGTCAACGTTCTTTAACTGCAATATTTCTTCGCCATTATTGTTGTAATAATTGCCGTTTTTTGCAGCCTTGCCGAGCTTGTTGCCTTTGGCATCTATAACGTTGCCGTCGCGGTCGATAAAATACAATTTGTGGCCCTGGTTGTCATTAACAATGTTGTCTTTGGTGATGTAACCAAGTTTTGTACCGGCGTGGTTATGTATACCGCCTTTGCCATCAATGGTGATAAAATTATACTTGGTTGAATCTTTTGCTTTTTGAGCAAATGCACCCGCCGCAAACACTATAATTGCCGCAACGGTGAGTAGGTGTTTTAGCTTTTTCATGATGAGAGTTTTTTACAAAGAAAGCAACCACCCATCGTTAAAAGTATGACTGCCAACGTTGTAAAAAATGATATTGCTCATAAAAGGTATTTGATTTTGTTGCTTTTCTTTCAATCACGTTGATAACTATCTGGGTAAATTACTCCGCAAGCTGTTAACTGTCATTTATTGTACAAATATTGGTCATGAAAAATGCGATATAGTTTCCGTTAATTCGTAACACTTTAATCATCATTTATGTTAACGATAGATAATTACCTGGAATCCCATTATATCCATAGGAGTAACTGGCTGCGGGCTGCAGTTTTAGGTGCCAACGACGGGATCATCTCCATCTCGAGTCTTGCGATCGGCGTTGCGGCAGCAAGTAGTACCAGAGAGCCTATTGTTTTGGCTACAGTTGCCGGCCTGGTTGCAGGTGCGTTGTCCATGGCCGCAGGCGAATACGTTTCCGTTAGTTCGCAGACGGACACAGAAAAGGCGGACATAAAACGCGAGGAGATGGAACTCCGGGAGATGCCGGAAGATGAGCTCAGGATACTGGCGCAGATTTATGAGAAACGGGGACTGAAAAAGAAACTGCCATGCAGGTGGCAAAGGAATTGACGGAAGCAGACGCACTAGGCACGCACATCCGTGATGAACTTGGAATTAATGAGATCAGCCAGGCCAAACCAATACAAGCTGCATTAGCGTCCGGGGCGTCTTTTACAGCAGGCGGTGTGCTGCCACTGCTGGTGATCCTGCTTTCTCCGGTCAAACAAATGGAATATTACCTGTATGGGTTCACGATTATTTTCCTAATCATATTGGGTGCCATAGCAGCAAGAACCGGAGGTTCAAACATTGGTAAAGCAATTTTACGCATCACGATATGGGGAACACTGGCGATGGGACTATCTGCAATAGTCGGTTATTTATTTGGTGTGAAAATTTAGGCATACATTATGAAAGCAATAAAAAAATACTCCTTGCGCTATTGGTGATACTGGTCGCAATCCAATTCATCCACCCAAAGAAAAATATTTCTTCCGGGCCCTATGCCAATGGCATAGATAAACACTATACCGTGCCTAAGGATGTTCAGGCTGTGCTAAAGCGGAGCTGTTACGATTGCCATTCAAACAATACCTATTATCCCTGGTACAATAACATCCAGCCGGTGGCCTGGCTGCTTGCACATGACGTTAATGAAGGTAAGGAGGAAATTAATTTCGACGAATTTAACAACTATAGCCTTTCCCAAAAACGGCATAAGTTAAGCGATCTTTCCAAAGAGGTGAAGGAGGGAGAAATGCCAATGAGCATTTATACAGTAATTCATCGCAATGCCGTTCTTTCACAGGTCGAAAAGCAAAGGCTTATTACCTGGGCCGATAGCCTGAAGGGTACATTGAATTAACAGCTGTGCAACCGGCATCTACCCAATGGAAGTGTTATTTATATATCCCGGATAATAGACCTACATGAAATTTTTAACGCGGACTGTCTGGATTCTCTCTTTTATAAGTTTGCTGACGGATGTTGCCAGTGAGATGCTTTATCCTATTATGCCCATTTATCTGAAGAGTATAGGCTTTTCTGTATTATTAATTGGCATATTAGAGGGGATTGCCGAGGCTACCGCAGGATTGAGCAAGGGTTATTTTGGAAAGGTGTCTGACAGTAGCGGAAGACGTGCCCCATTCATCCGCCTGGGCTATACGTTAAGCGCTTTGTCAAAACCCTTGATGGCCGTAACTATTTTTCCGGTATGGATCTTTCTTGCCCGCACTGTTGACCGCCTGGGAAAAGGAATAAGAACCGGTGCACGAGATGCCCTGTTGTCTGATGAAGCCACGCCAGATACAAAGGGGCGTGTATTTGGCTTTCATCGTTCGATGGACACAATAGGAGCTGTGGCCGGCCCTTCGCTGGCATTATTGTATTTATATGTTTATCCTACCAGTTATAGCCCTTTGTTCCTGCTGGCATTTATTCCCGGAGTATTGGCTATAGGCTTGTCATTTTTTTTAAAAGACAGCAAAGCAAAGCCAAAAGAGAATGAGGCTACAGTTTCATTTTTCTCTTTTTTACAATACTGGAAAACCAGCCCCGCCAGTTACCGAAAGCTGGTTGGCGGATTATTGATGTTTACTTTGTTCAACAGTTCTGATGTATTCCTTCTGTTGAGGATAAAGCAGGCCGGACTAAGTGACACGGCCACAATAGGGATGTATATTTTTTACAATATAGTGTACGCTATTGCAGCTTTTCCGCTTGGTATACTGGCAGACAGGATAGGCCTGAAGAAAGTATTTATTACCGGACTACTACTTTTTGTGGTGGTGTATAGCGGCATGACGGTAACCGGGGTTTGGTACTGGTATGGCCTCCTATTCTTTATGTATGGCCTGTATGCGGCCGCGACTGAAGGTATATCTAAGGCTTGGATAAGCAATATCACTGAAAAGAACGATACAGCAACCGCCATTGGAACTTATACAGGATTCCAAAGCATCTGCACAATGTTGGCCAGCACACTTACCGGTTGGTTATGGTTCCGGTTCGGGGCCGGGCCTGCATTTACAGTTTCAGCTTTAATGACGCTGATTGTTGCTTTTTATCTTTCACGGGCCACGGCTGAACCTTGGAAAGCTGTTGGGTAAGGTATATATTAACGGATTCTTTCCTCTTGCTATCGTGTAGTTGAAATTGTATAGTCAATTGAAAATCAGTTGTTTTAGTTAATATGTCCAATTAAGAATATAGCCTATGTGCCGGCGTACAGTAAGCAATTGTACTTCATTTATTATCATAAAATAATTTTATATGATTCATTTAATATATAAATAAAAATTAATAAATATTTCTTTTCAGTTTTGCAGCGTATTCATCAAAACAAGAACGAAATGCAATCGAAAACAAATGCCCAGCCAATTAATTTAAAAAATCTTAAAAAATCACCCGCCAATTTATTCAACCAGCTAATAAATATTTTCTTGTCGGTTTTGTGCCTGTTCTCAATCGTATTGTTGGCCACAACTACCAATAAGAATCTACCCTGGTGTTACTTTGGAATATTTAAGATCAAAGCATTCACGCTCTTGATATGGTCGGTTGTTAGTTTTTTCAGTGCCATTATCAGTGTTTACAGCTCCACATACCTCAAGGGCTTTAAGTATCATTCCCGCTTTACGGGCCTGTGCCTGGGATTTACGTTGTCAGTAATGATATTTGTCACTTGTGATCATATCATTGCATTGTCGCTCGCCTGGTTTACGATGGGTTTTTTTATGGCAAGGCTGATCGGTATAATCAACGGATGGCCCGAAGCCAGGCAGGCAGCCGGGTTTGCACAAAAGTATTTTTTGTGCTCTGGCGCAGCGCTGACTGCAGGGGTGTTAATACTTGGTTTTGCAACAAACAATTTTACGTTAAGCGGTATTACAGCGACACTAAACAGCCTTCCAAAAGCTGTTTGGCTTTCCTCTTCCATTTTGATCATCACTGCCGCCCTGATACAATCCGCTATTTATCCCTTTCACCGCTGGCTGCTTTCGGCGATGACCGCACCAACACCGGCTTCAGCACTGATGCACGCCGGTTTTGTTAACGGCTCAGGTATTCTGCTCACCCTGTTTGCCCCCGTGCTTTTAAAAGCGGACGCACTTTCAATTCTTTTTGTCACAGGCGGGATAACTGCGATCGCAGCCCAGTTCAGCAAATTACTGCAGACCAGTATCAAGCAAAAACTGGCCTGTTCCACTATCGCCCAAATGGGGTTTATGATTATGCAATGCGGACTTGGTTTTTTTAATGCTGCGGTGACCCACCTGATCCTGCACGGCTTTTATAAGGCTTATCTATTTCTTTCCTCTGGAGAACAGGTACAGGTTTCCGCACCTGGCAAACCGTTGGCGATAAAAATCAGTCCCCAACATGCAGTGGCTGTGTTAATTGCCGGCATCCTTGGAGCCGGCTGTTTCGCTATACTAACTGGAAAAGGCATCATTATCAATAGCGGTATTTTTTTAACGCTTATCGTGGCTATAACCGTAGGACAGGCAACTTATAATATCGTTAAGCAGCAGTCGCTTTCGGTCGGGCGTAAAATTTACCTGCCGGTGCTGCTATACTCTGCCGGTATGGGCAGTTATGCCCTAATCTATAATGGTCTGAGCAGGGTCATGAGCGATATGCCGGATGTTGAAAGCCCGACTGCGTTATCGCCCCTACATATACTGTTTGGTTTAATTTTCCTGTCGGGCTTTTTTGTCATGAAGTTAGGCATATATAAAAAATGGTCCTGGCTTTACGTAAAATTATTGAACGATTCACAGCCCTACAAAAAAACCATCTTACTATCAAAAAACCAATCCCTATGATCAGATCTGAATTTACGGCCGCAATAAAAGAGGCCTCCGCCGTGGTTGACAAAACCTGGCCTTTATACGGCTTTGTGACCGCTAACCCGCTGTCCGGCTATGAACACCTGCCGTTTGGAGAGGCTGTTATGGAGGCTAAAAGAACATTGCAGGTATTAGCTCTACCCGGTGCGGCCATGTTTCGCCAAGCTTTTATGTCCGGAGAAATTGATTACCAAATCCTTGCTGAAAAGCTGGCAGAAAGTGGTCGTTACCAGAAACCCGAGTACTACCTGGAAGAAATGGATGTAACCAGTTGTCCGCACCGGACCAACGAGACCCATGAGCTCGACAGGATCACCGCCAAATGGCTCAGCGTATTTATGGATGAAGGTATGGCGGAATGGGAAATGCCGGGCAGATCAGCGGGCTTTTTTACAGCCTGGCGGAGAATCGCGCTTCATGACAGTGAGTTGCGTAATTTTTCAATTCATACGATGCCCCACACCGCGGTTGAAACGCTCCGCGTTATCTTGAAGGGATGCAGTGCGGAGGAACAAACAGCTATCTTCAAATATCATTTGTCGGCGCTGCCGGGCTGGACCGGCTATATCAAGTACCGTATGAGCGAGTGCCCGCCATGGCAGCAGCAGAACCCAGTTACGCTGGAAGATTACCTGGCTGTCCGTCTTTGGCTAGCGGAACAGATCAACGGGGGAATTCGATCTGAAGAAAAAATTGCGGAAGACGAGACAGGCAGTTTCCGAATTGCAGCTGATCTGGCTCGCAGCCTGGGAAAGCAGCTGGCAGAAAAGGCTGGCCGGCAGGCTTCAGGAAAATCTGATGAGCCTTAAATCTGTGAGTAAACTAAGTAAAAGCACTTTGGCGCAAATGGTATTTTGCATCGACACCAGGTCGGAGCCAATCAGGAGGCATATTGAAGCCAAAGGACAATACGAAACCTTCGGTTATGCCGGCTTTTTTGGCATTGCCACCAATTACTGCGACCCGGCCAGCGGACTGATCCGCAAGTCATGCCCGCCGATCCTGGACTCCGCGTACATGATCACAGAATCGGCGCTAAAGGAAAAATCAGCTGAGCTGGCACAATATCAGCAGCAGAAGAACTACCAGGGTTTCATCAGCTTCCTTAGCCAGCGCCTGAAAAACATGCTGCCTTCGGCTTTCGGTTATGTAGAGGGAACAGGTCTTTTTTATGGTTTTAGCCTGATTCGAAGGACGTTTTTCCCATCTGTCGCAAAATCACGTACAGACAAATCAGCGGATCAATATGAAAATAGTTGCGTACCGCAGTTAAAGAAAAATCAGGGAGATTACACCGAGGACGGGATAAAGCTGAAAGAAAGGGCTTTAATTGTTAAGACAGCTTTTGACCTGCTTGGCTGGAAGGAATTTGCACCACTGGTTATCTTTGCCGGCCACGCTGGTCAATCAGCTAATAACCCGTTTAAATCGAGCCTCGACTGCGGTGCCTGTGCGGCGAGTCCGGGACGTCATAATGCCCGTATGCTGGCTGAACTGGCCAATCAAGCCGATGTAAGAACTTTCTTAAAGAGTGACTGCGGGATCTCCATTCCCGCCGGCACTTTTTTTGTTGGTGCCGAACACAATACAGCAACCGATGAACTTGTTATTTTCGATTCCGAAGCACCGGCATCTCATCTATCGATGCTAAAACAGATAAAGCAAGATCTTGCCGATGTCCAGCGAATTGCGACAAGCGAACGGCTGGGATCATTGAACGGACTTGATGCGGCTCGTAAAAAAGCGAGTAACTGGGCAGAAACCAGGCCCGAATGGGGACTTGCCGGCAATGCAGGATTTATCGTGGCACCGCGCGACCTGACCAGGGGCATGAACCTTGAAGGCAAGTGCTTTCTGCATTCCTACGATTGGGAAGCCGATGAACAGGGATTGTTCCTGGAGATGATCATGCAGGGCCCGATGGTGGTCACTCAATGGATCAACAACCATTACTATTTTTCCACCGTTGATAACGAACGCTTTGGCGGGGGATCAAAAATTACCCATAATGTCACAGGGAATTTCGGTGTCGTACAGGGAAACGGCGGAGATCTGAAATCCGGTCTGCCCCTGCAGTCCGTCAATAGTTCCGATAATATTATTTATCACCATCCTCTGCGATTGTCGGTGCTTATTCAAGCGCCGGTCTCGCGGATAGCGGAGATACTGTTAAGAAATGATCATATAAAGAACCTGGTCGACAACAAGTGGATCTACCTGATGGTCATGGATCCTTTGTACGGTAACCAAATCAGTTTATATCAGTATGACTGCAGCTGGACCGTCATCAATACTGAGGAATGGTCGGATTTGCTTGCATAATCATCACATCATGAACAAACGATCAGCCGCGCTGTTCAAGGGGAGGAAACTGGTTATAGCGACTATGCATGGTAAAGAAAAAGTCATTGCCCCATTACTGGAAAAGGCGCTGGGTGTAGAAGCCTTACTGCCCGAAGGGTTCAATACTGACCGGTACGGTACATTTTCCGGCGAGATCGAACGGGAAAAAGACCCGCTGGAAACCGCCAGGACAAAGTGCTTGGACGCCTGTAGGATGACGGGCTGTACACTGGCGGTGGCGAGTGAAGGATCTTTCGGTGCGCATCCCACAATCTTTTTCATACCAGCCGATGACGAGATCATGGTATTTATGGACCTTGAAAATGACATCTATGTCAGGGCAAGAGTAGTAAGCCCTAAAACAAATTTCGGCGGAAGCAAATTCGCAGACTGGCCGGATGCTGTTAAGTTTGCCCATATCGCGGGTTTTCCTGCCCATGGTCTGATCCTGAGAGGTCCGCAGCGATCCGATACGCTGAAAGGAATCCAGAGCTGGGAGATTCTTGAAACAAATTTTGAAACCCATCTGAAAAATTACGGAGAAGTATTCCTGGAGACCGATATGCGTGCGATGTACAACCCAACGCGCATGCAGGTTATTGCTGAGGTCGCGGCAAAGTTGGTTGAAATCATATTACGGACCTGCCCCCGGTGCCAGTTTCCCGGATTTGACGTCATCGAGGTCAAACCAGGTCTGCAATGCAGTCAATGCGGCCTGCCGACAAAAAAACGCTGTCCCACCGTTACCAATGCAAAAAATGCCTGCATAGCGTTTTAAAGCTTTATCCCTTTGGAGAAGAAACTGAAGACCCGCAGTATTGCGACTATTGCAATCCCTGATCATCATGTAAAGACACACCTAAACAATTAATCAATTTCAACATGAAGCATATACCCCTCTCTCCGGCAATGGCCAGGGGCATTGAAATCTCAAATAGCGGCAGTGTCATCGCTATTCCCACTGAAACAGTGTATGGCCTGAATGAAAAAGCAGTAGCTGAAATATTTGAGCTGAAACGAAGGCTGGCTTCCCCCTGATCGTTCCTATCGCGTCGTCTGCAAAGCCGGCCGATGTCGCGGTTGAAGTCCCTCAGCTTGCGACGTACCTGACGGAAGCATTCTGGCCCGGACCTTTGACCCTGGTTTTTGAAAAAACATCCTTTGATAGACGACGGAAAAGCCCCCTGCCGGTAACATGCGAGAACCTGTAGCGCAGAGTCGTGCATAGGAGCGACAAAGAGGGCACTTGCCGCTGCCGGAAAAAATGCTGACCGGTTACATTTGCTGCACACTTCCACTTTGGAGGAGGCGCTGCTTTTGGACAACAAGCATGTACGTGAAAAGCATATCACTGCGGAGGCCTGACTGCCCCATTTATATTTCTCAGATCAGGATTATGATCGACCGGGGAACATCAAAAAGTGGAACCCGGCGGTCAAAAAGTGTTAGCCGGTCACCTGGGCATGATCGCGACCGATCATGCGCCGCACCTGCCGGCGGAAAAACAAGGCAGCTACCTGGATGGAAAAGCGGAGGGCGCTTGTACGGCATGCGCTGCAGATGATGATGGAACTATATCACCAGGGGAAAATCAGACTGACGGAAATCGTAAAGAAGAAAAGCCATCATGTTGCTGAAGTTTACCGAATTCTGGACCGGGCGTATATCCGGGAGTGATATTACGCAGATCTCGTACTGGCAGGCCCGGATTTGCCGGCCACAGTTACAGCAGGATCCGTTCTATTACAAGTGCAGCTGGACGTCTTTGTAGGACAGAACCTTTCAAAGCACGAGTAAGCCATACCTGGATAAACGGCAGGCTGGCTTTTCATAACAGAAAGTTTGACCATAGTGCAAAGATGCGCCTTGTTTTTAAAAAAGGTCCGATAGTATTCAGGCCTCCAGCTGCGCTACATACTGCTCGAACCAGGAAAATTTCTCATGGATGATCCTGGTCTTTTCTTTCTGCAGGTGCAGCAGAAAAGCTGCTGCTACAGGAGAAAAGGCTTTGCTTTTAAGCCATATCATTTTCCAGACCGAATTCAGCGGAAGCCCTTTGACCGGAATGATCTTAACTTCACCATTGATAAGTTCGTTCTTGATGCCGATCAGCGGCATGATCGCATAGCCAAGGCCCGCGATGACCGCCTGCTTTACCGCTTCATTAGATGTCAGCTCCATTTTTTTCTGACCTTAAGGTTATGAGCGGAAAGGTATCTTTCCATGGTGTGCCGGGTGCCTGAGCCCTCTTCACGGTAAATGATCGGAAGTTGTTCCAATATATGATGCGTACTGCCTTTTGATGATTCCGTATCTTTTCCGCCTACCAGATACAATTTATTCTGCATCAGCTCTGTGGCGTCTACCATCAGCTTATCGGGCAATACCGATACCAGCGAAAAATCGACTTCATTTTTTTCCAGGCTTTCGATCACACGTGCTTTATTGGTTACGTCCAGCACCAATTCGATGCCCTGGTGTTGCTTTAAAAAATCAGAAAGGAAATAAGGAATAACGTATTTTCCGGTCGAGACTACCGACAACTTTAGCCTGCCGGTAAGCTGGCCTTTGTAGGCTTGGGTCTTATAGTTGATCGCGTGAACCTCAGCGAGGATCTTTTCAGCCGCTACAGCGATCTCCGCACCAAAATCCGTCACGTATAACTGTCTTCCAATGACCTCAGTAAGCGGTATCTCAAACTGGTCCTGCAGATTCTTCAGCTGGATGGATACGGCGGGCTGTGTCAGATGAAGTTCTTCAGCAGCCTTGGTGATACTCATCGTCTGTGTGATCTTCAAAAATATTTGTAACTGGTGCAGGGTATATTGCATAATTGATTATAGAAGTAAGAAAAAATGAATAAGAACCATTAACACAAAACTGCTGCTTGGTTAAAATTGATATTTTTTAAGTGATGAACGAAACTGGACATATCTTCTTCAAGTTAACTTATAAAAAATATTAATACATAAAATTACAAATATAAATGAAAATTTATGATTTGCAATCCCGAATTTTGTTGAAATAAATTAAAAGCGTATGACAACAATTACTGTAGCTAAAGGTGACGGAATAGGCCCCGAGATCATGGACGCCACTTTATCCATCACTCTGGCAGCAGGTGCAAAAATCGAAATCCAAGAGGTATCGGTGGGTGAGCAAGTATATTTATCAGGAAATACTTCGGGGAATGTATCTATACAGGCGACTGTAGT
The DNA here is from genome assembly GCF_050632265.1 of Mucilaginibacter sp. P19. Taxonomy (NCBI): domain Bacteria; kingdom Pseudomonadati; phylum Bacteroidota; class Sphingobacteriia; order Sphingobacteriales; family Sphingobacteriaceae; genus Mucilaginibacter; species Mucilaginibacter sp. P19. The sequence continues at coordinate 3,465,561 of NZ_CP192586.1, read as the reverse complement.
TACACAATGACTCGTTGATATCCGGCATATTATCGGGAGAATATCCTGTAAATTTCCAATAAATTCAATCATACATGAAGAAAATATAAATAACTATTAAACATATCAATTAAAAAATTAAATCATGTACGGCAAAAAAAGTTATCCGCTTATTTCAGGCAAATTCAACTCCAATGAGGCCTTGTCTATCATTATGAGTTTTTATAATCATAAAATAAATTACCATAATATTCAGCTTCTAGGTGCCATGGAACATAATGACAGTTCCGTTAGCGCCATTGAACAAAAATTAAAAAGCTTGCAAAACACCCGGGAAGAAATAAGAAAACTTTTAACAGATGGCATTGAAGGCGACCATCAGGTAGAAGTGATGGGATATATCGAAATTGATTTAAATTCTTAGTCCTATGTCTGACAATTCCCAGGCATCTATAAGAAGTGCAGGAAAAAGCTTTTTCAACTTATCAACCTGGAAAGAAAGGAAGTTGGGCAGATATACTTTTTTGCGACCCTAACCGGAATGATTCAGCTTTCGCTACCCTTAGGTATACAAGCAATAATCGGTATGCTTTTTGGCGGTGTATTATCTGCATCATTAGTAGTGCTCATTTCGTTTGTCGTAGGAGGTGTGCTGCTAAACGGCATGATACAAGTGTTGCAAATGCGGGTAACAGAAAGTATCCAGCAGCGTATTTTCACACGCCTAACCTTCGCTTATGCATATCGCATACCCCGTATCGATCTTTTGAGCGTTGACAGCTATTATCTTCCCGAACTCGTAAACCGCTTTTTTGATACAGCAAGTTTGCAGAAAGGGCTTTCTAAACTGTTGCTTGATATCCCCGCAGCTTCTATTCAGATATTGTTCGGTCTGGTTCTGTTAAGTTTCTACCACCCGGTTTTCATCATATTAGGCCTGATGTTGCTGGCCATAGTTTGCATGATATTTTATTTTAGCAGCCATAAAGGCTTTACCACCAGTATGGAAGAAAGCGAGTACAAGTATGAGGTTGGCCACTGGCTGGAAGAGATCTCACGGGCCATCAAGACCTTCAAGTATTCACAGAAGCATCAGTTGCACATCAAAAGAACCGACGAGACTTACGGTCGGGTATCTTGATGCACGTAGCGCGCACTTTAAGGTACTTGTATTTCAATACCGGGCGTTAATAGCGTTCAAAGTCATCATCACAGCCGCCATGTTAATAATTGGCACGCTGCTGTTCCTGAAACAGCAGATTAACCTTGGCCAGTTCATAGCTTCGGAGATCATTATTATTGCCGTACTCAACTCGGTAGAGAAATTGATTATCAGCCTGGAAACGCTGTATGATGTGCTTACTTCGATTGAAAAGTTGGACAAGGTTTTGCAAAAACCGCACGATATTGAATTAAGCACCGCAACTGCCGGAAATATCGATCTTAATCAGCCTTTAACGATCGCTGTTCAAAACCTAAGCTTTTCTTTTAACCATCGCAAACCTGTTATTGATCAGCTGACTTTTGAAGTTAAACCAGGAGAGAAAATTTGCATCAACGGGAAAGAAGGTTCCGGCAAAACCACCCTGCTGCGGATAATCGCCGGGTTATACAGCGGTTACAGCGGACAAATTTTGATCAACGGCCTGCCACTTCAAAACATACCTGCCGAAGTTTGGCGCTCCCGTGTGGCGATATTTTTTGCAAGGGAAGAATTATTCAGCGGCACGCTTTGGGATAATCTTACCCTGGGTAACGAGCAATCAGACTTTACGTTTGTCGCAGATATTTGTCAGCTAGTAGGCTTACAACTTTTTATCGACGCGAACGCAAATGGCTATCAAACAGTGCTTCACCCGCAGGGTCAAAAGCTTTCTTACAGCGTAATACAAAAAATATTATTGGCAAGATGCTTTCTATTAAAACCGGCAATTCTCGTTATGGAAAACGGCTTGCAGGGGATAGAAACCGAAAACCGAAGGCTGATAATTGATAAACTCATCAATGATAAAAGTTTTAGTCTGATCGCCATATCTGACTCGGAAGAGTTCTCCGGCGTATGTGATAAGCTAATTACACTGAATACATAAACTGATAAATAGATGTTTTTGGAAAAAAATACAAATACCAGCCGCTTTCTGGGTTACCGTTCATTCAAAAAAGCGGTGGATGCCAGCCCTGACACACCCAAGGTGAAATGGATGGCTGCTATGCTCATCATCATGCTAGTAGCATTGCTACTGCCCTGGACGCAAAATGTCCGTTCAAAAGGAAATGTATCCACCCTTGAACCGCAACAGCGCCCCCAACAGGTAAATACCATGATAGCAGGGCGAATAGCCAAATGGTATGTACGTGATGGCGCCATGGTAAAGCAAGGGGATACTTTGCTGCAAATTACCGAAACTAAAGACGAGATACCTGGATCCGGAACTTATCCAGCGGACTTCCGAACAACTTCGTGCTAAAAACGATGCGACTGAGTTTTATAAAAGTAAAGTAGAAACAGCTGATAGCCAGATTTCTGCCCTGCAGCAGAGCCTGCAGCTAAAAATACGTCAATTACAAAATAAGCTTAAGCAATATGGGCTACAGGTACAATCAGACAGTATAGCTATGGTCTCCGCTGCCAACCAGCTAAATATAGCAGATCTTCAATTAAAAAGGCAAAAGGAACTTTATCAGGCAGGTTTAAAATCGCTGACCGAGTATGAGCAGCGGCAGCAATATTATCAGGATGCTTTAGCTAAAAGAACAGGTACCGAAAATAAATTTTACAACAGCAAAAATGAACTGCTAAATATTAAGCTGGAACTTTCGGCCACGTCTCAGGATTACACAGAGAAGATATCTAAAGTGTCAGGAGATCGTTTTACCGCACTCTCTCAGGCAGCAACCGGCGAAGGTGAGATCTCAAAGCTCAAGAACCAATTATTCAATTATAATGCCCGGAGTAATTTCCATTACATTATCGCCCCGCAAAATGGCCAGGTCTTACAAAGCATCAAGGCGGGTATAGGCGAAACTGTTAAGGATGGCGAACAACTGCTCACCATAGTGCCCCTGCATTTTCAAAAAGCTATCGAGATAGCGGTTGAACCTAACGATATGCCACTAATAAGTAACGGACAGCTGGTCCGTGTTCAATTTGACGGTTTCCCGGCCATTGTTTTTTCGGGCTGGCCGCAGGCATCCTACGGTTTATTTACCGGCCGTGTTGCCGCCATCGATAACAGTATCGACGCATCTGGCAAATTTAAAGTATGGATACAGCCGGATGAAGGAGGCAAGAAATGGCCTGCTGGAGTACGTTATGGCACCGGCTGCCAGGTTATCGCCTTGCTCAATAATGTGCCGGTATGGTATGAACTGTGGCGCCAGCTCAACGGTTTTCCGCCCAATTTTTATACATCAACTATTACAGATAAAGGTAAAACTACTAACAAGAAATGAAACGAATACCGTTAGCCTTTGCCCTGTGTATGGTTTGTTTACATGCGCTAGGGCAAGATGAGTTATTAACGCTAAATGAATACCTGGCAGCAATTAAGCGTTATCATCCTATTGCTTTGCAGGCGGGATTAAATACAGATAAAGCCCGGTACACGCGCAGGGAAGCGATTGGTGGTTTTGACCCAAAGCTGGAAGTTAACCGGGAGCAAAAAGTGTTTGGAGGAATCAGTTACTACGATTACGTGACACCGGAGATTAAATTGCCGCTTTGGTATGGCATCGATTTGAAAGGAAGTTATACAAACTATGACGGTTATTACGTAAATTCCGAAAATAAGGTACCCAAAGAAGGACTAAGTTACTTAGGAGTAAGCTTATCATTGGGCCGCGGATTATTGATTGATGAACGCAGAGCTGCGCTGAAGCGGGCTGCGATCTACCAAAACATCGCAGCCAACGAACAGCGGCAAATGCTGAACGATCTGTTTGTGAATGCTACACATACCTATGCAGAATGGCTAAATGCCTGGTTAAATACAAAGGTTTACGAAAGAGCAGTTGATCTGGCCTTAGTAAGGCTTGAGGGTGTAAATCTGCTTTATAAAAATGGGGACAGACCGGCAATTGACACCTTAGAGGCGCTGACGCTTCTTCAAAGCAGGCAGCAAAAGCTAACCGAATATCAGAATTTGGTTTTAAACAAAAAGAATGAACTGGCTGCCTATTTATGGTTGGATAATTTAAAACCTGCAGACCCGAAAAAATTAAAAATTAAACCAGATACCAGCCTTCTTAAAATGGCTGTATCCGATAGCCTGCTTTTAAAAGAACCGGCTGCGGTGTATGCCCAAAATCCGGATGTAAAAGCATATATGTTTAAAATAGATCAGTTAAATATTGAAAGGAAACTGAAATTAGAAGAGGTCAAACCAATATTCAACGTAAATATCGGTGTCCTGAACTCGGGCGGCGCGTTGTTTAATAACCTGAATTCAAATTGGTTGCAAAACAACCAGAAATTTGGTTTCACTATTGCGATGCCGTTGACGTTCACCAAACAACGGGCCGCCTACAGTTTAAGTAAAATAAAGATAAAGGAAGCGGAATATTACCTTTTAGACAAGCAAAACCTAATAACTGTAAAGTGGAATAATTACCGTAACGAATTTATGAACCTCGAAAAGCAGATTCTGATCAATAATGCGATACAAAACAACAACAGGACTTTATTGACAGGCGAGGAGACGAAATTTAAGATGGGCGAAAGTTCTTTGTTCCTGGTGAATTCGCGGGAACAAAAAGTGCTGGATACACAGGAAAAGCTGAATGAAATTTATACCAAGCGATTTAAAACAATACAATACCTTAATTGGCTGACCAACAATTGGTGACCGGCTCAAAAGTTAAATTTTAATATAACACGAACGTAGAGGCCGAGCATTCTATCAATGAAATTTTATATTTAGGAGATCCGCAAAGTACTGTATCAGGGCGGTCAATGCTGAAAAAGGCAGTATATCTAATTTTTTAACTGGGTTTTGAAGAGTTTACCTTCAAGAAATTAGCTTGTGAAAAATATTCTACCGAAGCTAGCGTCTATAGATATTTTCAAAACAAACGCAGACTTTGATTATAAATTACTGATTTGTATAATAAAATAATAATAAATGAAAGCAGTAAAGTTTATCTCTCAAATGATGTAATAGGAATAAATAATGTGAGATAGTCACGATTTAATCTGACAAGTGCATGTTTTTCTCTGAGATAGTCACGATTTAATCTGACAGTTACGTTCTTTAATTTATCGTAACTGTCAGATTAAATCGTGACTATCTCATTTATATTGAGCTGATCAGTTCTGAGATCCGGTTAGATATGCCAACTTCGTTATCATACCAGGCTACCACTTTAACCAATTTTCCGATAGCCTTGGTCATAGTGCCATCTACAATTGAAGAGTGTGTATTACCCAAAATATCGGACGATACAAAAGCCTCCTCAGTATATTGCATAATTCCTTTTAATGTGGTGTCTGAATAGCGCTTTAATACCTCATTGAGTTCAGCAACTGATACCTCGTTTTTCAGGTTGATCGACAGGTCGACAATTGAACCGTCAATTACCGGAACACGGTATGAGTAACCGTCCAACTTACCTTTAAGATTCGGTAAAACATCGCCTATAGCCTTTGCCGCGCCGGTAGTTGTTGGAATAATATTATAAGCGGCGGCACGAGCCCGGCGAAGATCTTTATGCGGCGCATCCTGTAAGTTTTGGTCAGCTGTAAATGCGTGAACCGTAACCATAAAGCCTGATTCTATTCCGTATTCTTTTTCTAATATGTGCAGCATCGGTGCGATACTGCCTGTGGTACATGAGGCTGTAGAGTAAATCTCGTCATCACTAATTAATTCATTATTTACACCATGTACAACGGTCTTGATGCCGCCTGTAGCAGGTGCCGTGATCAACACTTTTTTGGCTTCTGCACGGATATGAGCTTCGACAGATATTTTATCTGTAAATCTTCCGGTCGACTCAATCACCCGTTCAATTCCTAACTTACCCCAAGGCAGTTTTTCAGGATCTCTTTCGCTCAATAGTTTAATTCGGTTTCTGTTAACAACCATGTAGTCGCCATCAGCGCTAACCTCACCAGGAAAACGGCTGTGGGCTGTATCGTATTTAAGCAAATGCACCAATGTATCTATATCAGTCAAATCGTTTATTGTGACCGAACCACAGTACTTCAATATTTTTAAATACCAGTGGCTACAAGGTAATTCTGCTACAGCTTTAAAAGAGCCGTTTAAGGTAGTATTGTCCAGAAGCGAAGCATTGAGGTATTTTGGCACCGTGCCATTAGCAGCTATTATAGGTAAACAGGTTATTTACAATGATTCATTACGTCTTACAGTTTCCGGGATAGTGGAAGACTGGACTAAGAACTCTGATCTCGCTTTTAAAGATTTTATTTCGTTTGCAACGGTTGAACACAGCTTTTTAAAGCACGATATCGACCTGCATAACTGGGGGATGTGGGAATTTAATTCGCAGGGATATGTGAAACTTGCGAAAGGAGTTACGCCTGCACAGATCGAAAAACAATTTCCGGGTTTTGTAAAAGCTCATATAACGGGGTATGGTAAGCCACCGCGGTTATTGCTGCAGCCCCTGGCTGATATTCACTTTAACAATCGCTACCACGATGTCTATTCCAGGCAAACACATTTGCCAACGTTATATGCCCTGATAGCCATAGCGGTTTTTATTTTACTCATAGCGGTTATCAACTTTATAAACCTTTCTACTGCCCAATCCCTGGCAAGAGCCAGGGAGGTGGGTGTACATAAAGTATTGGGCGGGAGTAAAACAAGCCTAACGGTGCAATTCATGGTGGAAACCTTTATACTAACCCTCATCGCTGTAGTTATTGCGTTGTTCGCCATACACCTGGTAATCTTCTTATTTCATCCCTTTATTCCACCGGGGGCAAACTTGAGTTTATTCAGCCCGGCATTGTCTTTGTTTTTGGTTTTAATCCTTATCGTAACTTCCATACTTGCCGGTTTCTACCCTGCAAGACTGTTATCATCTTATCTGCCCGTATTAAGCCTGAAAGGACAGGGGGCCACACAATTTAATAATAAGAGTTATCTCAGGAAAACATTGATCGTATTCCAGTTTACTGTATCACTGGTGTTTATTATCGGTACGCTTATCGTTGGTAAGCAAATCAATTTTATATTAAATAAGGATCTGGGTTTTAACAAAGATGCAATTATAACGATGCATACAGAATGGAATAATAGCATCGATCAACTAAATGTTTTTTGCAATAAAGTTAAAGAAATACCGGGAGTTCAAGTAGTAAGCCGCCACCGTACGACACCCGCGGCAGAGCGGCACGGCGGAACAATCATTTTTAACAAGGGGGCGGAAAACTCAAAGACCGAAGCTTCATTTGATTTTTGCGACAGAAAATTATGTGTCGTTATTCGGCTTAAAGATTGTAGCGGGTCGCAATCTTATCCATTCGGATACTATTAAGGAGTATTTGATAAATGAGACATGTGCTAAAGCCCTTGGGTTTAAAAAACCGGAGGATGCTGTAGGGAAATTTGTCGGGATAGGCATGCCCAATTCTACAAGGCAAATAGTTGGGGTCGTAAAAGACTTCAATTCAAAATCGTTGCATGAAACGGTTACCCCTTTCTTTATGGCCTCGGTTACAAAAAGTGAAAGGACTGTTAGTATCAAATTATCAACCGGGAAAGGAATCAATGATTTTAAAACAACTATAGACCAAATTAACAAAGCGTGGAAGGAAGTGTATCCAAATGAAAAATTCGAATATACTTTTTTCGACCAGACCATCGCTAATTTCTATAACAAGGAACAGAAAACTTCGCAATTGATGAATACGGCCATGCTGATTGCGATATTTATTTCATGTATGGGGCTGTTTGGCCTTGCAACTTTTACCGCACAGCAGCGCGTAAAAGAAATAGGCATCCGGAAGGTGCTTGGAGCAACTGCTGTAAGCATTGTATCGATGTTGAGTAAAGAGGTTTTAGGATTGATTATTATTTCATTGTTAGTGGCCTCGCCGATTGCCTTTTATTTAATGCATAATTGGTTACAGGATTTCGCCTACCGCATTAACATAAATTTATGGGTTTTCTTATTATCAGGATTGGCTGCAATCGTCATTGCCTTGCTAACTGTTAGCTTCCCTGAGATGCATCGGTAAAGCCGGACAGTCGAGATGCTTAACTTAGCAAATCAATGGACAAGAAAAAGTCAAGCCGCCGTGTTTACGATGCGGATTTTAGGTCGGATGTATTGAAGATGGTTTTTAGTGGTCGTTCGGTTGTGGACGTGGCCGCTTCGTTGGGGATCAGGGAGAATTTGATCCACAAATGGAAAAGCCGTTATAAAGAAACAACGGGATCATCGGCGCTGAAATCGCCAGGGTCAGAAACGCCGATTGTATCGGTAGAAGAATATGAACGAATGAAGGTACGTCTGCGAGAAGTGGAGCAGGAAAGGGATATCTTAAAAAAAGCATTGGGCATTTTCAGCCGGACAACTTAAAGCAGGTGTACGCTTTTATTTTATCACAGGAGCTGTTTTTTCCGGTGATAAGGATGTGTGATGTATTATCGGTGAGCAGGAGCTGTTACTATGCCTATCGTAAGCAGGATGAGCAGGCTGAATGCTCAGTTCAAAAGAAGATCGAAGCGCAGGTAGTTGAAGCCTTCCGGTTACATAAACACCGTTATGGTATCCGTAGGTTAGTCCCGGAGTTGTCAGACCAGGGATTAAAGATAGGTCATTACCGGGTACGGCGTATCTTACATCAAAATGGATTGAAAGCGATTCAACCCAGATCATTTGTGCCCCGGACAACAGATAGCCGACATCCATATCCAATCAGCCCCAACCGGTTGAAAGACAGGTTACCGCCATCAGGGATAGACCAGATATGGGTTGGCGATATCACCTATATCCCGCTAAGAGAAGGATCCTGGTGCTATCTGGCGGTATGGATGGATCTGTTTTCCCGCAGAGTGATCGGGTGGCAGTTGTTGCACCACATGAAAGAGGCCCTTGTACTGGAGGCGTTTCAGAAGGCCTATAGCAATCGTAAAGCTGATAAGGGGTTGATCGTTCATTCAGATCGTGGCGGACAATATGCAGGGAATATATTCCGCCGATGGCTTGCCAGGTGTCATGTACTACAAAGCATGAGCGATGCGGACAATCCGTATGACAATGCTTTTATGGAATCGTACTTCTCCCGGTTTAAAGCCGAGCTATTGCAGGACGGCTCTTTTGAAAATATAGAAAATGCCCGCAGCGAGATATTTGAATATATTGAAATGTACTATAACCCTATCCGAAGACATTCAGCCTTAGGCTATATCAGCCCGATGGCGTTTGAGCGAAAGGCAAGTTATCCACAAAAAGCGGAGGCCCGATAAAAAGAAAAAAGAAGCAAAAAAGAAAAACGTGTTGAAATATGGAAAACTCTCCGAGTTTCCCACATTTCAACACCACAAACAAACAACAAGTTATTTATTTTTACTTTTATAAATCATGACAGATCAACTGTCCGGATAAACCATCACACCCCACCAGACACTGAAAGCTGCGTTGACCAACCCGGTTAAGAGTTTAAGAAATGAATAATCACTTGGTTCAAATACCAAAAAGCATAAATAATTATCAAGGCTTTTCTTTTAAGTGCCACTTCAGGCTTCGAACCGACAGAAATTAAAAACAGAAATTTTTTAAGTGCAATCCTTTCTCTGGTTCAATCAAAAACGGGTTAGATATTCCGAAATCGGCCTTAATCATCAAATAAAGGCGCGAACCTTTTAAGGTCATCTATGAATTGGTTCGTGTGGCCGACGGGTTTGAGTGTACAAGGTTTGACATTTAGTGCAAAGCCATAACCGGCGGGGAAAGATTTTTCTCCGCAAGTTTTTTATTTCCACTCATTCAGTCAGTAATAACCACGCAGTTAGGAAGCAACGCTTTGATGAGATTTATATCTCGTTTATTGATAGAGGTTCTTTCAATATGCAATTCCTGTAATTGCTTTAAATTAGCAATGGATGATGGTAATGATTTTAGATTCTTATTCATACTAACATCCAGGTAAAGTAAATTACTTAGTTCACCTATTTGTACCGGTAACTTTGAGAACGAATTGAAGTCAAGTATTAAAATCTTTAAGTTTTTAAGTTTGCCAATTTCGGGGCCAACATAACGCATATCGTTGGAAGCAAAGGATATTTCCTCAAGTTGACTTAATTTTGTTATTACGATAGGAAAAGTCGTAAATCGATTACCCAAAATGTTTGTAGAAATAACATTATGCAAGTTAAAAAGTTGTCGAGGTAGTTTGGTAAGTTGTTGATTTGCAGCATCAATGCTTACAACATCATCTTTATGCTTGATCGCAGAATCGATATTGTGATATTCTTTGAGCGATCTGTATTTTTTAATATAATCCCAATAAGATTTCATGCCCATAACTAAAGTAAGTCACAATGGAAATTCATGCTTTTTATCGCCTGATTTCCAGATACCCGTGATTGTATGTCTGTCCTTTGACACTTGTCCATCAAATCGTCCAGTGTTATGGCCTTTGATGTCCCATTCAAAAAAAGTTATAGAATAGTCAGTATTAAAAATGCCAGCAAGCTTCAGTCGGCCATTTTGGGGATTATAATTATAGGATCCAACAATCGAGGAATCCAACAGCACCAGAAAGTTAAGCTTAATAGGCAATTTTTTATCATTTGAAATTTGTAGATAGCCATCGTAGTTATAAGTGGGGCGGACACTTTTATCTTGGGCTTGAATTTTGGCAAGCAATAAAATAAGTAGTAAGGTAAGGTTGACAAATTTCATTTTCTAAAAAATATTGCACCAATTTGTAAAAATGGTGCAGATATTACCCATTAGGGTTCATCAAAATCCTTTTACAAATTAGCAAGAAGCCGCATATCATCTAAAAAGTGGTGCGTAAGTTGCCCATTTTGGCGCACGGAAGGTGCACCAAAATGGGCTCGAACCTGTATAAAAACATTAAACAACCAATAGTACTCTTTCGGTGCTTCTCAAAGCAGTCATTAAATTGAATAATGTTTTCAATTTAATGGGAAATTGTTAAGTCATGTTTTATTTCCCCTGTAAAGGGATTTTGGACAATATTTGCAAGTCTTCTTTGAATTGGTTCGAACCAACTAAGTCAAGGAGTACCGAGTCGGGATGAAGCTTTTCGAAGTTTTTATCCCGGCTTTTTTCTTCCTAACTTATTGTTAGTGTGGTGAATTAAAAATGCAGTCAAGTTAATTTGATTGGTTCTTACAGCTTTTTCTAAAATCTTCTATTTTTCTGGAAATATCGAACCAATAATCGGCCTTTTTTCGTCAATTTTAGCCTTTCTATACGCTTTAAACAGCATATTTAGCCGCAACGATGCTATGTCTATAATTTTGGCATTATCTAAATGTTCGGTGTTATTTTCCTTCAAAGTTTTTAACCCCGCTTCAAATCAAGTTTCATTGGTTTTAAAATTCAGGTTGGAAACTGAATTTGATGCTGAATACGCGTGCGCCGGGTTGGTCAAGATAATTGCAACGGCGAATAAGGTCGATCCGCAAAAATTTGAAAATATTGGCTATACCGGCCCCGACTTCAACATACGGTGCGCTGCCAAGGGTGTAAGTGCCGTTGGAGCTTTTGGTTGCAGCAGGTAAGCGATAAAGGCCTGTGCTTTGCGTCGGATCGTTTTCGGCACGCAAGCCACCGTACAATATTTTAGCAGAGATGAATTCCCGCCATTTTAGATGCTTGATTAGCGGGACTTTGTTTAGCAGGAAGCCGTTAAAGGTGTGCGTAAGGTTAAGGCCAAGGTAGTGATCGCTCACAAATTCAAGATAGTTCAAGGCATTATAAGCATCTCGCTTATAGGCGAGCGATTGATTGGCGGGGCTGATATTGAGCAAGGGAAAAGGCACTTTGCCCAGCACATAGCCGCCGAGCAGGGTAACATCGGTAAAGCCCGCCTGAGAGAGATAAAAGCGCTTATAAATGTTAATGCCAAAGTCGGTATAGGCATACTTGCCACCAAGGCTACGGTTAATAAGAAGGTCATAAATAGGATAAGGGTTATGGATACTATGCCGCGTGCGGCTGCCCTGAATAAGCTCTTCGTGCGGTGCATAGCGTAAGTGAAGATTTAGCTCGCTGGTAGTTAAATTGTTCACCAAACTGCCATCATCATTCTTTTGATAAACCAGTGCTGCAGCCGGTGTTTGCTGCCAGTTTTTATAACCCAGAATATACGAGAAATGATTTTCGAAATCACGAAAATATTGTAGCTCAAATATTCTACTATATAGCCAATAGTTGGTTTTTCCGGTTTGAAAAGATGAGAATGCTGTAGCACGGTTGGTTACCGAAAAAGTATGACCAGGTACATCTACATCATATAAATAGCTTACCTTAAAATAATTATTAGGAAAACGGTAGGGCGCTGTTTTATTTAATGAAAGATAAGCGATTGCACTCCCTTTTACCCGATGATCTTTAGTGCCATAAGCAACGTATCCCTCAAAATAAAAGGTGCTATCCAGCAATGGAGTAGTTCGTCCGCCCAATTCCAAATGCAAGCCTTCCTGGCTATTAAAAGATAAAAAATGTGCAATAGGTCCGATTTGCACCGGGCCGGTATCGGCATAGCCCGCTGTAAGTGTGGACAGCCACCACATTGTTCTTTTGTAAGACGGCATCTGTTCCAGTTTGTACAACTTTTCGTAAACCTGTGCCTGGCCTTTGCTAAGCGTATCAAAACCAGCTTTGCCCGTAGCCACCTGTAAAGTCTCACCCTGGTAAAATGCCGCAGTCTGCGACGCGCCGATTTTGTAGTTACGATATATCACCTTACGCTCACCAAATACACCCCAGCCTTTTTTAGTCAGCCCAAAATCAGCCTTAACCCTACTGCTGGCCAGTTCATACCGACCGCCAGTTTGCCGGGCAAAATCTAACAGTACATCAAAGCTTCTTACAAAATTTACATTGATCTTCCCATTTAGCCTTAATTCACAAGCTGTTACTGAAAAACGCCCGTCCAACGTTACAACCAACTTGCCCTCAAATAACAGATCCCCTTTTGCGCGCGGCGTAAAAGCGAGCTCTACTTGTTTACCCATAGCTGTGCTAATGGTATCTGTAATAAAAAACTTATAATAATTTGGCGCATGATCCGCTATAGGGCTCAAAAACTGGTTAGCTATAATGAACAGGTTATTCTCATAAATATCCACCTGATGACCGTACAATTGGTTTACATAAAGTTTAACCCCCGCGGTGTCAATAAACTGCAATATATTAACGCCTTTATAGGCTCTCTGTATCTGTATTTTCTTCTCCGGCTCCTTTCGAAAATAAATGTCCGACAGCTTTTCTTCCAGCAATACCGGCAAAAAAGTTTGCCCCTGCACCGTATCCAACATAAACTTATATTGGCTAAAAAATTTACTCTCAACCACTTTCTGCGGTAAATTAAAAAAAGATAGTCCCATTCGTTCATACTGCTCGTATTGCAAATAAGCTGCAGCCTCTGCCCGGTTCTCCTGCTTATGATCGATCACTTGCTGAATGAGCGCGACTGCCGGATTTCCTTTGTTGCGATAACGCTGCCCTCTCACAGAGGTTATCGTTACATTTGCCAGCTCATTGGCATCCCGTTCAAGCAATACTTGTAATTTATTCGCTTGCCCGGGTACAATTACTTTGACGGCGGGTAAATAACCAACATGCGAAAATGCTACCTGTGTAAACGTTACTGCTCCGGCCAGCCGAAACCGCCCCAGCGAATCTGACTGTGTGCCAATATTACTACCTGCAAAAGTCACTGAAACTGATGCAAGGGGCTCACCGCTAGACGCATCTACCACTTGCCCTGTTACTAACGTCTGCGCTGCGGCCCATAAGCCTGATATTGAAAAGCATATCAAAAAATAAAGACGCAAACGCATGATTAATTAACCATTTCTGTGAAAATATGTTTTTGCCTTAAATAGCATTTAGATAGTCTTCACTTTCTTTTTCGACCTAACAACTCGTAAAAAATCAATACAATCATGAACCTGTTTGGCATTTGAGCTATCGCTCGGTTGAATGGCTGTATTTTCAGACTGAAGAAGAAAATTACTTTTGAGAGTTTCCTCGTTTGTTGACTGATTTGCCGTATCGCATCATTCAAATATTATGGGTCAAGACTAGGTAAATTGCCTATTTATCTATACTCAGTAAAATTTCAGTCAATTCATCGGGGCGATGCTCCATAACATTATGTTCACAATCAATCACCTCCACTCGCCATTCCGGAGAATTTTTATGTAATTCATATAGTTGCCGGAAAGGAGTACTTTCCCAGCCGCTGAGATAGATAAAAGTAAGGTTTCGAATTTGCTTGTAGTTACCAATTAATTGTAGACTTTGCATAAAGGTAGCCAAAGGGTGTGGGCGCCTTCTACTATCAGAACCTGGTCTGCTAACTACATTAAATCCATCCGCCGCGGCGCCAGCTGCAAAAAGCTCGCGATATTGATCACTAGTTAGCTTCCAACATGAATCCCCGTCTTTGGGAATATAGGCATCTATGTATACAAGCCCGAAAATATTTTCAGGAATAATATCAGCTACACCTGTAATAACCATTCCAGCATAGCTATGCCCGCATAAGATCACATCGGTCAATTTCTTTTCAACAATAAAATCAATGACAAATTGAATATGAGTTGTCAAATTAATGATCTTGTCTTGGCTAACGGCTTTTTGCTCGAGTCCGGGTAATGTTAAAGAAAAACAATCTTTTTCATACGATTTCATTCGCGTTGTTATTGGATCAAATACCCACGCACCATGCCACCCGCCTGGTATAAATAAATAAGTTTTTTAGTTCTTTCAATCATTGGTTGAAAAGAGTTAGTGAATATTGTGCTTTACTTCAAGTTTTTAGAAGACGAAAGCTAACGGTAATAAAAGGACTGCGCTGTAAAAAAACAACGATCAACGGAACAAGCTTTTGATTAAAAGAAGTTTATTTTTCATTGTGATACGTTAAATATTTATGTATAAGCTAAGATTTTGCCGGGCCGAAAGGTTATCAATTAAGGTGCACTATAAATAGTCCTTTTCTACAAAAACTTCTTCCCGGTTTTGTTCAATAGGAAAGGTTATCGTTAAGGTAACGCCATGGCCATTTTCAATTACAAATTTCCCCTTTAACTGCTTGCCAAGCGCCTTCATCATTTCCATCCCAAGGGAATTAGCTTCACTAAAGTCAAAGTCGGGAGGGAGGCCGCGCCCTGTGTCAGAGACCTTTAAAATAGCGTTTTCATCGTCTGATGTTGACAGGCTCACCTTGATCTCGCCGCCCTTATGATCAAAAGCATATTTTATAGCATTGGTGATAGCTTCGTTTAATATTAAGCCGATGGGTACCGCCAGGGCCGGATCAAGGTTAAGAGGATTTAATACCTGGTTTATTTTGATCTGCCTGTAACCTGTATCGAACGAATCGCTCAGGTAATCGATCAATTCACCAATATAAGCGGGCATAGATACGAGGGCAGTTGTTGTACTGCTGTAGAGTTTCTGGTGTAAAAGCGCGATAGCGTTTACCCGGTGCTGGCTGCCGCGAATTGCTTCAAGCGCGATATCATTTTGTAAATAAGCCGACTGGGTGTTCAGAATGCTCATTACAATTTGCAGGTTGTTTTTTACCCGGTGATGTACTTCTTTCAATAACCATTCCTTTTGCAGCAGCAAATCTTCCAGAAGAACGTTTTTGGAAGTGATCACTTCGTTGCTTTTTTGCTTATGTACGTTTTGCCTGAATAATAAAGCCGCTATGACCAGTAATAAAAATATGGCGCCGATAGTAAGGTTTTTAACCAGGTTGGCCTGCTGTAAATTAGCCTGCTCAAGCTTGCTCTTTTGGTTTAAAAGTGTAATTTGTGCTTCTTTTTGCCGGGTTTCATACTCAATTTGCAACTGCTCAATCTGTTTGCTTTTGGTGGTATTAAATATCGAGTCTTTGATGGTATTGGCTGATATAAGATGATGAATAGCCGACTGATACTGCCTCCGGCTGGTATCAAGGCCAAACCAAAGAGTTTCATTGGTGCCAAGGTCATTGTTATTGCCAATCTTCCTCAATAGATCCTGATTCATTTTGAGGTATTTTAACGCTTCGGCAAACCTGGAGGTTGCGGTGTAAAACTTAATGATTAGTTCATAATAGCTGGTCCGGGCATATAAGTTGAGGTTGGAATTGTTAGTTTGCTGTATCAGTTTGTCGCAGTAAAGTTTGGCCGTATCATACTGTTTTAATGCCAGGTAAACTTTAAGATAGGTTTGACTTACCTCATCGCCTCCTTCATATAATTCTCCGGAGGGCTGTATGAATTTTCGAGTTACCTGTGTTAAAAAAGCTTGGGCTTTTTGGGGCTTATGCATCCGGAGGTAAACATCAACTATATTGCCTGCCAGCAGGTATATGGTTGCATTATCTTTCTCTGATTTGGCAATTTCCAAAGCACGTGAAAAATAATTGATGGCCTTTTGATTGTCGCCAAGCTTTACAAAATTATAGCCCAGGTTATTGTTGATCTGGCATATTAACCTCACATTATCCGCGTGGCTTGTGGTGGCAATTTTCAGGGCCCTCAGTTCATAGCTGATTGCTGTTTTATAGTCGCCCTGGGTATAATACAGCCTTCCTAATAACGCGTACAGCCCCTGGGTTTCCGTGTAATGGGCCTGGTCATAATAGGCTAATGCTTTTTTAGTTTCGGCAAAAGCAAGGGTATAATCATTCATCATCTGGTGAAGGTCGGCTAGTAACCGGTAACACCGGGCAAGTTCAACCAGGTGGTTTGTACGTTCAAAAGCACCGATGGCCTGGTTCAGGTAATCAATCCGGGAAATCATGCTTTGCTGTAAAAAATCCTGGCTGTAATATTCAGATAACTCAAAATAAGCTTTACCAAGCAGCACCCAGTTATGTGCCTGCTTAATTTCCTGTATGGTTTGTTCAAGCAATGCGCGGCCGTTTTTGGATTGGCCTTTCGACTTGTAAAAAGCCGAACGGATCAATGCAATGCGAAAGCTGGTTTCAGCCTGCGGAGAGCGGTAATTAAGCTGTTCGGCCTGGTTAATAAAATGAGAAGCACTATCCAACTGTGCAGTGGAAGGGTGGCGCAGATGGGTGAAAAACTCCGCCAGTTGCAGCGCAACATGGATGCGGTCGGCGGAAGAACCAGGGAAGCTTTTTTGCGAAAGCAAAGAATCAACATGGTGCCTGGTAATTTCCTGCGCGTTTGCTGAAATGGCCAAAAGAAAGCACAGGATAATCAGTTTGCATTTTGGTATCGTTTCAGCTCGTTTCATCTTTGGTTGGGAGCCTGTATGCATCAATCTTTTTTTAAATTTAGGTATATTCAACTACATCTGCTAATTTAAAAGCTATCCTGGTGTGATGTAATTTATTAGTATTCAGTTATTTTAAAGCTTTGTTGAAAGAAATGATTAGCAACATCGAAAAAGAAATAGAATTAAAAACATTAGCAAGGCTATATCAGCATTCACAGGATCTTTTAATATATTTTCTCCGGTATAAATATATCCGTATTTGATAGATCGTCATTGATCAGGATGCTGCAGCTCAGTACATTTATTTTTATTGCTGAGTTATGGCCGGTAATTTGTATCAAACAGGTGCCACAACTCCCCATTCCGCAGCACATCCCCAAGCCCGTTCACTATTGCCCAGGTGATGTAATGTAAATAAAATGCCTTTTTTTCGGGCATCGTATGCTACTTTAAACTTTAACGGGTGCGATAGGTAAATTAATAAAAAATCTCCGGTTACCCGTAATACCCGTAAGGATGCTCGGTTTAAGCCAACGGTAAACTGAAGTGAAAAACAGATCCTGTACCGCTTTCGCTTTCTGCCCAGATCTGTCCTTCGTGCCGGCGGACGATCTCGGCACTTAAATAAAGTCCTATACCGAAACCTGAAATATGACGGGTTTGGTTGCTTTCAACCCGGTAATAACGGTCAAAGATCCTCGGCAGGTCCTGTGCATTAACCCCCATTCCCTCATCTTTTATGCTAACCTGTGCAAAGCCATTGACCGGAGCGCATTTCACTTCAATCTTCCTGCGTTTGGGCGAGTATTTAACGGCGTTGCTAATCAGGTTGGAAATTACCGAGCCGATCTTTTCCCTGTCGGCGTTAACCTGCACATGATTACTGATATCAATGTCAATAATATGAGTGGAAACAGTGAGCCCGTATTCCTCAACAACTTCCCTGATCAGCAGGTCCAGATCAAATAATTCTTTATTGATCGCGATTTTGCCCGATTCCAGGCGCGATATATTCAGGAACCCGTTAATCATGCTGCTCATCCTCTTCGCTTGGATATCCGCTTTTTCCATAGCACCCGCGAGAAAATTATCAGGATTATTTTTCAACTTGAGGTTAGCTACCTGGATCAGCGCCATCAACGAGGTTAACGGGGTTTTAAGTTCATGGCTCACCATGCCTATAAAATCATTTTTTCGCAGCTCGTCCTGTTTCTGTTCTGAAATATCCCTGGCGATCTTGGAAACCCCGGTGATCTTTCCGTGTTTGTCACGTATAGGCGAAATGGTTAGGGATACGTCCAGGACACGACCACCATTCGCCAGTCTTTTTGTCTCAAAATGTTCCATGCGCTCCCCGTTTTTCAAGCGGGCTATTATCTGCGGTTCCTCATCCTGCCGGTCTTCCGGAACCAGTTTAAGAATAGATTGTCCTATCATTTCTGAGGCTGGATAACCAAAGATCCTTTCTGCAGATTTGTTCCAGCTGGTGATCGTCCCATCCAGCGATTTGCCTATTATCGCATCATCTGATGATTCTACGATGGCGGCCAGTTTGGCACTGCGTTCCTCTGCTTTTTTCTGATCGGATATGTCAAGCGCGATCACCAGTCCGGCATAAACCATTCCCCGTTCATCTGTTAATGGTACAAAATCTACCTGCAGATCATGACCGCCGGTGCTTTTAAGTTCGGTCCTTATCTGCTCACCGTTCAACATCAGCTCATGGTACTCCCTGGTTATGGCATATCGCTCCGGAGAGTTAAGTTCGGCCATGTGTAAACCTGCATAACTATCTTCGTTGTAACCTAATTTTTGCATCAGGTCACCTTCCATCGTTATCAGGTTATACTCCCTGTCAATAACGAGGATCAGCGAGCGGGGAATATTGACGGCTATAGAACGGAATAACTGCTCCTTCTTTTGTATTTCTTCCCTGCTTCTTTGCAGTTCCTCATTACTTGCCAGCATTTCTTCGTTTGATGCCGCAAGTTCTTCGTTAATAGCTGTAAGTTCTTCATTAAGGGCTTGTGTTTCCTCTTCGCTTTCTGCAAGGGATTTAGTGCGTGCGGCTACCAGTTCCTCCAGCGATCCGTTCATCCGTGAAAGTGCTTGTTGTGCCTCCAAAAGCTCACCATTGATAGAGATGAGTTCTTCGTTTGCTGTGCTGATCTCTTCGTTAGCCGCGGTAAGTTCCTCATTAAAAGCCGCGGTCTCCTGTTCTTTGACCTCCAGTTCCCGCTGCAGACGGTCTTTGACCTTCACATCGCGAATTGCACTGATATATGATAGTGAGGCGATCACAACGGCGAGTATGAGCACTACGATTATGGCTGCAGGAGCAACAAAGGTATAACGCTCCAAAACTGCCCGGCGTTCATCCAATAGTTTGCGTTCGGTATCTTCTGCATGGTCAATGGCATGTCGTAATTCATCCATGGCAGATCTTCCTTCTTCCAGATCGGCAGTGGAAACAAGCTGTTGATGTTGTTTTTTGAAACAAGTTGCTCCAGGATAGCCATTCGATGGGTTAGTATTACACGGATGCCTGCCATGTTGGCCTCCTGCAGGGCGTTACCGGCGGTTAAGGCACTTACCTCGCTAATCAGGCTCTGTGTTTTGAGATATGCACCCTTATAAGGACCTAAGAAGATGGCCTTGCCTGTGAGTAGAAAGCCACGCTGTCCTGTTTCTGCATCTTTCATTGATGAAATAGCTTGTTCAAGCTTCTGGATCACCAGCGTGCTGTGCCCAACAGCTTTATTGCTGTTTAGCAAATTATTAATCGTAGCGTAAGAAAACAATCCTACGATCAACAGGATCAATATTGAAAACCCGTAGCCGAGCTGCAAATTGCGGGTAAAGTTCAGTCGCATAGAGATACCGGGTAACAATGTTTTTAAGGGGTATGCAATAATTTATGATTTTACGAAAAAAACACGGAGATGGTTTGGCGTTGCCGGTAATAAATGCTGAAGGTAACATAGATGTTACAATTTTATGCCTGCTATTTATACAAAGGTTTAACTTTAACTAAGGGGCTTAATTTTTTTAATTGGTAACTTACTAATTAACAATAACGTTTAACAACTTTATTGATTTACTAACTATATATGAGAAAAGGGGCGTTTGGAATTGCCTTTGCTTATTTGTTGATTAGCCTGTTGTGGATCATGTTCAGTGACCGGCTATTGTTTTATTTCGAAGGAATACTTAGCCCCAACCAATACCTGTGGCTGAGTTTAGGAAAAGGGTGCTTGTTTGTGGTGGTTACAGCAATTGCTCTTTACGCTTTGATCAGGTCAGAAGACCAAAGGTTGAAGCAGAGCGAAAAGCAATACCGGAGCATGTATGAATCCAATCCAAACCCGATGTGGATTTACGAGCCGGGGACACTCCGGTTCATTTCGGTAAATGATGCCGCCATTGCTGTTTATGGCTACAGTGCGGAAGAGTTCAGGCAGCGGACAATTCTGGATATCAGGCCTTTGGAAGACCGGGAAAATGTGATTTCTTCATCAGAGCGGGTGAACAGTAAGCTCAATGATAGCGGTACCTGGCGTCACATTAAAAAGGACGGGCAACTGGTTTATGTAAATATTACCTCCCATAAAATCTGGTTCAATAAAAAGCCTCATATCATGGTTATGATACGTGATATGACCGAACGGGTGGCATTTGAGCGGGCTCTTGAAAAAGTAAACCAGGAGCTTTTAGAAGAAAAACACAAGCTCAGTGAAACCCAGTTGTTGTCGCGGGTGGCCGGATGGGAATTCTACCCTCGCGAAAACAAGTTGATATGGTCAGACGAAGTTTATCGCATTGCGGGCTTGAAACGAGATGGGCGCGAAGCTTTCGATATTTATGTACAGCATATTTTTCCGGAAGACCGGCCGCTGATGATCAACGCTTTGCATGACCTGATCAGTACCGGTAAACAACTCGATATAACGCACCGCATTACTGCGCTGGACGGCACAACCCGTTACATCCGGCAGCTTGCCCGCGTAGAAAGCAGCGGGGAGCAGGAACTTAAAATAGCAGGTTCGCTACAGGATATTACTGAGCTCAAGCTATTGGAAATGGAGCGTAACCGGTACCAGTATAGCTTTGAGCATACGCTGAACAGTATCACCGATTGTTTTTTCGAGCTCGACCACCAAATGAAAATAACCCGGATAAACGATATTTTTCGGGAGATGGTTAAAACAGACAGAAGTCGGATTATTGGTGCAAGTGTTTTTGAGTTTTTTCCTAAAGCCGAAAATAAGTTTTATCATGTTTACCAGAAAGCGCTTGAAGAAAGGATTATTGTAAGGCACGAAGATTACTCGGTTGTCCTGCAGCGCTGGCTGAGAATGGCTGCATATCCTACTGATGAAGGCGTTGCTGTATACTTCGCCGACATTACCGAAGACAGGCTTAAAGATGAACGGTTAAAAGAAGCAGTTGAACGTTACGAACTGGTGGCCCAGGCGACGAGGGATGTTGTTTATGACCTTAATATTGTTGAAAACAAACTGGTATACAATACAAGCCTTACGCATTTGGTGCAAATACCGCTCGATGAAATTAGTTATGAGCTGGAATGGTGGCGGTCACTGATTCATCCGGATGATATGGAAGAAGTAGTGAGCAGCCAGGAAAAGATTAGCCGCGCGGGTTTAACCAACTGGGAATGCGAATACCGGCTCAATTGCGGTAAAGGCGAATATAAATACGTGATGGACCAGGGGTATTTTATATATAACGAACAAAAGCAGCCGATACGACTGATAGGGGCGGTAAGAGATATTGATGCCCTTAAACGCAGCACCCAGGAAAATAAGCGGCTGGCGCGCATCATCAAACAGGTAAATAACATGGTGCTTATTACAGATGACCTGCGAAGGGTACAATGGGTAAATAATGCCTTTGTAGAGCTGACCGGTTACGCTATGGAAGAGGTAGTAAATAAAATGCCGGGTGATTTTTTGACAGACCCCGATGACCCGGTGATCCAAACGTTAATAAGAAAGCAACAGGCCAGGGAAGCTTTTGGTATAGATACAATCATTTATACCAAAAACAGAA
Organism: Mucilaginibacter sp. P19; assembly: GCF_050632265.1. Taxonomy (NCBI): domain Bacteria; kingdom Pseudomonadati; phylum Bacteroidota; class Sphingobacteriia; order Sphingobacteriales; family Sphingobacteriaceae; genus Mucilaginibacter; species Mucilaginibacter sp. P19. Next base: position 3,443,094 of record NZ_CP192586.1, on the reverse strand, counting down.
CCCCGGTTTGGGTATCAGCCCAGTTAACCCCGGCATATGATGAAGATAACGCTTTTCAGGGTTACATCATCGTTTGTCAGGATATAACCTACCGTAAAGAAAAAGAAGAAGAGATTAACAGGCAGAACCGTTTACTCCGTGAGGTTGCGTGGATAAGCTCACATGAGATAAGGCGGCCCGTGGCAACTATGCTCGGATTGGTAAACCTGCTGGATATGACTGAAGATGAGAGCGAGCGAAAAGAAATCTTTTCAAAACTCCGCGAATGCGCCGCGGAAATGGACAGCATGGTGCATGAGATCCACCGTCGCATTGAAGCGGAAAAAGTCATGCAAATTGCGCGCGACCTTTAAACAGGTAATTTAATGGTTAACATTAAAACTTAGTAAAAACTTCACATCACGGTGCCTTAGCGAAAGCCTGCCTGAATAAAGTACGACAGGTTTTTTTAGTATTATACTCCAATATACCGTAGCCGGAATTGTTCCGGCTATTCGCTTTTCAGGCTCTTTACGGGGCTGGTTAACGCTGCTTTTATCGTCTGTAAGCTAACAGTAAGCAGTGTGATGACCAGGGTAGTAAAACCGGTAACGATAAATATCCACCGATATACCCGTCCGGTAATCAAAATGCTGAAGCCAGTTGTACATCAGGTAAAATGCTATAGGTGTAGCCAATAGTAATGAAAGCATGACCAGGCTAATGAAATCTGCAGATAATAACCGCCAAAGGTTGAAAACTGTTGCCCCCAACATCTTACGAACGCCGATTTCTTTTACACGTTGTTCGGCCATAAAGGAAGCCATGCCAAACAATCCCAGGCAACTGATAAAGATTGCCAGCCCGGCAAAGAATGCGGCCAGCCTGCCGATGCGCTGCTCGTTACCAAATTTTTGAGCGTAGGCTCCGTCGATAAAAGTATATTGAAAGGGTTGCTCGGGATTAAAACGTTTAAATACACTCTGTATATTTGCTATAGCAGTACCGGCACTCACCTTTGGGTTAATACGCAGCTATACCGTACCCCCGGCATCTTTATTAAAAAAATAAACACATGGCTTCACCTCCGGGACAACGGGAAAGGTATCCCTGAAGAAGCGCAATCAAAAATATTCAACAAATATACCTCATATGCTACTTTTGGTACAGCCAGTGAAAAGGGAAGTGGTCTTGAGCTGTTATTATGTAAAGAGTTTGTAGAAAGAAACAATGGCACCATACGGTTTGAAAGTAAGGCAAGGATCGGAAGTACGTTCTATTTTACTGTGCCAATAGAAAACGAAGAGTTGGTTGCTGTTTAAGGGGCTTTAAACAGGTCCGAAGATGGGGCGTCTACCTATTTTTCAATAATCCTCCGATATCAGGGCATGATGTTTGTGTGAAAAGAGTTATGTTAAAACGTAGCTTTTAGAACTATAATGATTGCCTCTTATCAGAAGAGAGTCCTGGTTGTTGATGATGATAAGGACATTCGTGAATTAATGCACCTGATCCTGGAAATGGAGGGATATGCGGTAACCGAACTGGATAATGGTCATGGCGTCCTTGAAGCAATACAAGTCTTACGACCGGATGTTGTGCTGCTGGATGTTATGCTGGGCGATATGGATGGCCGTGACATTTGTAAACATTTGAAGAATGACCCGGGTATGCAGGATATACCTATAATCATTGTTTCGGCAAGTCACGGGTTGCATACGATGCACGAGAAACAATGCGGCGCCAATGATTATCTGGCCAAGCCTTTTGATGTCAATGAGCTCATTAACCATGTCCGGCGTTTTGCCGCCTGATGGGTGCCATGCTGTAAATCTCCGGTTTTGCAATGGCAGTTGCAGTAGTGGCTCAAATAATTTCTTTATATAGCTGCCAGCAGGTTAATTAAGGTTGGAATTTCGGGAAGATTTTCGACGGTACGAACGGTGCCTATCAGTTGGTTCTGAATCTCTGCGGAAAAATATTGTTGCTGAGCCGCCGAAATTTTTCAATCGTATCATTCCACGTAAACGAACGGGTAAAAAAACATGATAATCTCCCTGTTACCTAATTAGGGTTTGACCGTTTTTTAGGCTGATCTTCACCTTAGTTTTCATTTTATCGGGATAAGCAACGGTATAAGGATCAAGGATACCGGCCTCTATCAGCGGTTGATGAAGCGGGAAACCTGTACTTACTTTCAATAAGCGTTACCTTCCATTTGCCGCGTTCGCCCATAACCTGCAATTGCCTCAATAATTTGGGGATGGCAGGTTTGTTACCAGCGTGGATCAGCGACCCCGAAGCATCAAGCAAATGGCGTTTCAGTTATTCGATGGAGGTTTAACCGATGTCATCATAACGGGCATTAAGCGCGAAGCGGGCAATCTTAAAATTCTGCAGCTCTTTTTTCATGATATACCTGTTAACTGCTGCGGCCGCGAAACAATGAGATAACCCAGATGATGACCGCGATAACGACGATTACCGCGAAAATGCCCACGGCAGCACCCGCTTTAAAAATACCGACAATGGCATCACAGCTGCTCAATAACAGGAAAAGGCTTAAGAATAGTGGTGTAATTAACTTTTTCATAGACTGATATTTTTATACTTAAAACTTAAAACAGTAAGCGATGTTTTAATTATCATTTAAAAGATATTTTTTCAACGATTTTTTTAATTGTTAATCGATTAAACCAATGAACGCATCACCCTGGTTTTGGAATACCAAAGCCGCCATGAACTTGCCTGACCTTATTCCGGTATATAAAACCACAGCAGGCAATTATGATTTTAAAATATATGACCTTGGCGACAGTTGCTGGCTGGTGGCTCGATGGCCGGATGGCAACCAGATTGCTTTCCGGCTGGCTTACTCACCTAACGACCGGTTACAAATCACACTAAAAGAAAGGAAAAACGATGTGCGGTTGAAGATTGGCTCGTTGCTGGGCGACTACGAAGTTGTTTTGACGCTACCCACAGAAAACCGGCCCGTACTTCATTACACCACCAGGTTAACGCCGGCCTCCACCTTATTGTTCCCTTACTGGCCGCGCGACATTGTGCCGCTTGGTTCCGGGGAAAGTGAAAGCATGGCCGAAGGACAAATACATACCCGGCAGGTTGGTACGCGTTCGGGACAGCTCTATTTTAGTATGAGCCGGCCAAAAGCGGGTTCGGTATTATACCTGCAAAATCTAACCGCGTTGGCCGGTTACAACCAGCAAACCGAAACCTCCGCAGGAGATAGTGTAGGGGGCGAATGGCCCGAAATCGGCTTTGCCCTGCCGCCCACCATTAAAAATAAACCGCTGGCAGTAGGTAAAAGCTATACTTTGAGTGATGCCTTTATTGTTTTTTCGGAAGAAGTGCCTGCTGATGAGGCGGCTATGGTTCGGCAATACCTCAACCTGCTGGCAGAAGTTTACCTGGCTTTACCTAAGCCGGCAACTAATTATATCCATTGGCCCGACATCCTTGATAAAGGATTAAAGGATCTAATAGATAGCCCGGGTTGCTGGGTACAACTCGATGGTCATCATTATTTTAACGCCTATGTATCAGACTATATCACTCCTCCCGAGATCATGGTGCAACTGGCGGTACTGCTTCCTTTACTTGATTATGTGGAATGGAGCGGCGCGGAACTGGAAGTAATGAAAAAGTTAAAGCTGGCCTGCCATCATTCTATAGTGAAAAATACGGCACCATAATGCGCTGGCACCCAAAAGCAGCCGATACGCTGGAAGGTGAGGAGGAGCAAAAACAACCGCTGGTTATGGATTCCTGGTACCTGCACCACCCTTTGTTAAACCTGTCGCGTCTTGCGCTGAAAGGCGATAAGGTTGCCAGGAAACTCTTTTTGGATTCTTTGGAATTTTCGATACGGGTGGCGCACCATTTTAATTACAAATGGCCGGTTTTTTATAAAGTAGATACCCTTGAGGTAGTGAAAGCCGAAACGCAGCCAGGCAAAGGAGGTGAAAAGGATGTGCCGGGTTTATATGCCCATGTCATGCTGCAGGCCTGGGAGCTTACGGGCGAAAAACGCTATTTAACCGAAGCGGAAAAAGCCGCTATGCATTTGCGTGGCCAGGGTTTCGACCTGTTTTACCAGGCCAATAATACAGCCTTTTCAGCTGGTGCAATGCTGCGCTTATATAAAATCACCAAAAAAGAAATTTACCGCCAGCTTAGTTATCTGTGCCTGGCCGGTGTATTTAACAACGTGAAGCTTTGGGACTGTGATTATGGCTATGGGAAGAACTTCCCGACATTTTTTGCGCTGTTTCCGCTTAATGATGCTCCTTATACGGCAGTATACGAAGAGCAGGAAGTGTTTTGCGCGCTGCATGACTATCTCCGCAACGCCCAAGATATTGAGATTTTACCATCGGTACGCCTCCTGATAACCGAATATGTCCGTTACCTTGTAGACCGTGCTGCTTATTACTACCCAACAATGCTTCCAAAAGAAATGCTCCAGGAAAAGCCCAAAATAGGAGAGGTTGATCCGAACCTGTGGATCGCGCTTGAGGATTTACATGACGGCTGGGAAAAATCAGGGCAGGTAGGCCAGGAAGTATATGGGGCAGGCAACGCTTTCGGGATCCTGCCACGCCACTATATCCGTATACCCGATCAGCCTTTCATGGTCTTCACTGATTATCCTCTCTATCGATTTTCAACCAGGAAGCAAGATTATCTTCATGTCCGCATGGCGGGCGATAATCGCATCGACTGCCGCCTGATGGTGGTTAAGACCGGTCCTGGTAAATTACCAGGGGTAGAAGTGCACATTAATCATAAGCCTATCCACGGCAAAAAAAGCAAAGGCGGCCACTTTGAATATTTAATACCCGGCAATGCCGAAATCACTATTAGCTGGAAATAACATGAAAAAGAAAATCAATTACTTTGAGCGGTTCTCTAACTGGGCTACTGCGGCAACCGGCAGTTCGGCCGCTTTTATTATCGCTGCGTCCACCATAGTGATATGGGCTGTTACCGGGCCGGTATTTCACTACTCAGAGACCTGGCAACTTATTATCAATACCGGTACAACCATCGTTACTTTTTTAATGGTCTTCCTTATCCAGAAAGCTCAGAATAAGGATTCGAAAGCTGTCCATTTAAAACTGAATGAATTGCTGGCCTCTCACGAAGGTACCAGTAACAGGATGGTAAATATTGAGGACCTGACTGAAGAGGAGCTGGATCACCTGTACAAATTTTATATCCGTTTATCAGAACTGGCGCAAAAGGAGAGTGACCTTACCAAAACACATTCTATTGATGCAGCGAAGGTAAATCAACAAAATAAATCAAAACGTTATACCAGGAGTAATAAGAGGTCAGAGTAACCGGATTCCTGGAAGCGCCGGTGGCGCGTCAGTTATTGAGTTTATGATAAGCAAAATAAGATTTTTGATCATCATCGGGTTTGTTGCAGCAGGCATTTGGCTGGCGGTAAGGTATCGTTCGGCCCAAAACGTCAAGCCCGTAGTTGTTTGCAGCGGACCTTTAAAAAATTGAGTTATGGAAAAGTTATTGATCACTGTTTTTGGAGAGGGGAAGGACCTGAATGCGCTGCAAATGAGCAGCCGCGGCGTTGTTATCTTTTTTATAGCGCTTATACTGATCCGCATTTCAGGACGTCGCTCTTTTGGGTTACGTACCCCGCTTGATAATATCGTCAGCATTTCGCTTGGGGCTGTTATGAGCAGGGCGGTGGTTGGCGCATCGGCTTTTGTGCCGGTTATTGTTTGCTGCTTTGTGATGGTTCTGCTGCACCGGCTGCTGGGCTGGCTTATTGCACGTAACAGTCCTTTGGTTAGTTGGGTAGAAGGAGAGAAGATCCCGCTTTTTCGTGGCGGCCGGTTTGATGAAGAGCGGATGAAACGGGCGCTGGTTTGCCGTGAAGATGTGATGCAGGGCGTTCGCAAATCTGCACTTACCGAAGACTTAGAAAAGATACACAAGGTGTATATGGAAAGGAATGGCGATATCAGCGCCATTAAAAAATGATACCTATGGAATGGCATATTGGATGTTCAGGGTTTTACTATCGTCACTGGAAAAATACTTTTTACCCGGAGGGGCTGGCGCAAAAGCGCTGGTTTGAGTTTTACGCCGGGCAATTCCGTACCTTGGAATTAAACGTGACCTTTTACCGTTTTCCACAATTATCCATGCTGCGTACCTGATATGAAAAAGCGCCGGCAGAGTTTCGCTTTGCGGTAAAAGCCCCCAAGGCTATTACCCATTTTAAGCAGTTTCACGGAACCGTGGATATGATTACGAGTTTTTATGATACCATCCGCAATGGTTTACAGGAAAAGTTAGGGCCGGTATTGTTCCAGTTTCCGCCGCGTTTTCATTATGATGAAGAACGTTTGACACGCGTGTTGGCGCAATTGGATCCCAGCTTTAGTAATGTATTGGAATTCAGGCATCCGGGCTGGTGGCAGGAAGACGTTTATTCAAGGCTTAGGGAGCGTGGTGTTTCTTTTTGCGGTATGAGCCATCCCGAACTGCCGGATGAGCCTATTGTAACCGGTCCGGTGGCATATTATCGTTTTCACGGTGTTCCGGATTTATACCGCTCATCTTATAGTGATGCTCAATTAAGGAAATTTGCCGATGAGATCAATTCAAAACCTGAAGTCCGGGAAGCATGGTGTTATTTTAACAATGACGCGGCCGTGGCAGCTATTCCCAACGCAAAGTCCCTGCTGCAATTTTCGGTTAAGCACCAGTAGATATATGTTGATGATGATTAAATTGAGTTAGCTCCCTGATCAGCATCTCCGCGGTAGCCTGGACGGTTTGCTGAATAATTTCTTCGCATGATCCCTGAAATACTTTTCGAAAGCTGAGGTGCCTGTCATGGATCAGCGCATATACAAACATAGTTCCAACCGGTTTTTCCGGGGTTTCGCTGCCACCGGGTGTAGTCAGCCCGGTAACGGTTACCTGTATATCGGAAGGGATAAGATGTGCCAGGCGGTATGCCATTTCCCTCGTCACCTCCATCGACTCTGGCGTAAACTGATCAATCAATCCCTTCGGCACCCCTAACAGGGATACTTTGAGATCGGCATCATAGCAGGCGATCCCGCCCTTAAGCACCTGGCCGGATTCGTCGGTAAGTGCAAACTCCGAACAAAGCCAGCCCGCCGTAGCGCTTTCGGCAAAAGCAATTGTCATACCCTGTTGAGCTATCAGTTTACTACACTCTCTAATCTTATTTTCTGCCATGATTAATTGGTCCAGGCTCGTAGGTTTACAAGAACTATAAAAACCTCAGGAATATGGTTTTGTTTTTTTTGTAATTTATTATTTTAATAATAAGTTAAAGTTTGGAGAATGGCACTGATAGAAAAATGTGCACCGCAAACAAACTCATCGGCTGCACCATAATAGATGGTTAAACGGTCGCCATTGGCAATATGGCCATTAGTGAAAACAACGTAACCGAAAAAGCCGCTAAGCTCATAAGCTTCGGTTGGCACCATGATCGGGTCACCACTTCGGGCGATAACCTTTGATGGATTGTTAATGTCCATTAAAAAAGCCCCGAGGCAATAACGATGTTCGGCATTTGCACCATGATATATCTCCAGCCAGCCATGTTCCGTACGGATAGGTGCCGCACCGGCACCAACGCGGCCGCTGTCCCACATTCCGGGCCGGGTTTTTATCAGGCATTGGTGATTGCCCCATTGCCGGCTGTCTGATGACTCTGCCAGCCAGATATAATTGCCGCCGATCTCTTTGCTGCTTGGCCGGTGCAAACAGTAATATTTTCCGCCGATCTTTTCCTCAAAAATTGCGCAATCCTTATTATGCGGAGGCAGGATCATTCCGCCGCTTTCAAAGTGCTGCCAATTGGTGGTTGTTAGCAGGCCTACACCTACGCCGCTGTCTGATACGGCGGTATAGGTGAGGTAATAAGTGTCATTTATCTGCGCAACCCGGCAATCCTCTATACCAAAACGTTCCAGGTACCCCTTTCCGAACAAAGGCGGATAATCTTCCTGTTCGGTAAAACGAACGCCGTCGTCACTGGCCAGTAAACGTAAATGCGAAACTGTGGTGAGATAATCCAACCCCTTGTAGTTAATGACCCGGGCATCGGTAGCGATAAGCTCGGGGTCGTTAAGCGGCACTTTGATGATCTCGGTATTGCCCATGGCATCCAGGGCAGGAAAAAATAAAACTCCTTCCTCCTGCATAACCCCTTCGGCTACCCTTACAATAAGCCAGGTTTTACCGCCATACCTAAAAACGCCGGGATTAAGCAGGCTGATAATTTGTAAACCCTCGCGACTGGGAGCAAGATCTTTTGGCAGCAGCAAAGGGTTTTCGTGAAAGCGTTGTGCCAGGTCTTTCATATTTCTTCCCCGCTAACCCAGGCTTTGGCCTCCTCCAGTTGATCGGGTGAAAAACCGCGCGACTTGCCGGGTATCATAAACCGGAAGAGGTCTGTAAACCATTCCACACCTTTCTGGTCGGTTACTACTGCAATACGGTGCCAGTTTGTAAAGTTGGTTAGCCCAAGTTTGAGGTCGTCCCACCAGGCCGCCAGCGTAAAATTCTCCACACCTGTTCCCAATACCAGCAAATAGTTGATTTCACCCTGGCGGTTTTTCAGCTCTTGTATCTTGGGTATCAGTATGGTCTCCATATCGTTGCGGGTTACTTCGCCGCTGGCATAAATCCCTATCACGTGCTGCGGGAGATTATTAATTATTTGTAGCATAGCTTGTTGTTTTTTGTGAGATGTGATAACCAATGCCGGCAAAAACTGCGAACACAATATGTGCTGGTATCAGTTGCAGATAGTATTTTTTAAAGTTGAGGGATGGGGGCAATGGGTGCATTTTAAAGGTCGTTTTCCAAACAGCTACAGCTAACAGCCCGCTTAGGCCACCCAGCCAAAGATTTGTTTTAAGGTCGGGTTTTAATTTACCGCGGTGCCATAGTTCTACATAAACGAGCGTAAACAGCAGGCCTACGCCGTAATGCCCCAGCCAGCCTAACGCTTGGCTTTGCTGTTTATCTAATTTAGGGATCAGGCGGCCGGTTAGCTGCCCCAGTCGCTCTGGTTCGCTAAAGTTTTCGCCATCGGCCAGCGATACAAGATAGCTGAACAGCGTCATGAAGGTAGTGCCGGTGACTCCCGAAATTAAAATTTCTTTAGTTTTCATCATCGATTATTCTCGTAAGGCCTTTGGTTGCTGGCCCGGTTAATACATTGCCATCAATATCGTAGCGCGCGCCATGGCAAGGGCAGTCCCAACTCTTTTCTTCGCTGTTCCAGCTAACAATGCAGGCGGCGTGAGTGCAAACGGGACTTAAGGCATGTATGGTGCCGTCGTCATCGCGGTAAACGGCGATTTTGTTTCCGTCTACTTCAACCACTTTGCCGGTGCCAGGCTTTAACCTGTTCAGCGAATCGGTACTTTTAATATTCAGGCGGTCAGCCACAAAGTGGTAGGCTACATCGGCGTTTTCTTTTACAAATTCGCTAAACCCGTCTATAGGTTTTATTCTGCCCGGATTAAACAGTTTTTCATATTTGCTGCCCTTGCCACTTACTAGGTCGGCAAGGATTTGGGCGGCAATGCTTCCGAGCATCATGCCGTTGCCATTATAACCGGTTGCGCAATAAATACCATTGGCAGCCAAAGGCATCCGGCCGATGTAAGGAAGGCCGTCGACAGGTACGTAATACTGGCTTGACCACCGGTATTTCACCGATGATACATTATAATACTTACGTGCATATTTTTCAAGGTCGTCAAAAGCTTTCTCCGGCTTTTCGTGCCCCGTCTTATGATCCAGCCCGCCAATCAATAATAATTCCTGTCCGTCTATTACATGTGTCCGCACATAATGATATGGTTCCTGGCAGTCATAAATTAGTCCGTCAGGATATTTTCCGCTATGGAGTTTAACGGCCAATACGTAACTGCGGTAAGGTGCGCATTCGAAATTGAGTACATTGATATTCGGCGGCATGTGGGTGGCATAGATTACATTTTTTGCACGGATCTTATTTTCACCGGCCTGCACATTATGTATTTCATCTTCAGTGACTATTTTTTCAACAAGCGTATTTTCTAATAAGGTGCCGCCGGCTTCCAAATAAGCTTTTAGTAATCCTTTTAAATATTTTATGGGATGAAATTGTGCCTGGCCATCGAAAGCCAAAGCTTTTTGAAAAGGAACAGGTGTCGGTACTTCGTCAGTATATTTTACAGGAACGCCAACTTTGGTAGCACCCTGGTATATGTCATCCAGCATTTTCACTTCATCTTCATTTTCGGCATACAGGTAACCGGTTTTCGGTTCATAATCGCACTTGATGCCATAGATATCGATATTGGTCTTAATCAGTTCGAACCCCTCATTGATCGCGTCTGCAAAACCCTGTGCGCCTTCCTCGCCAAAAGCACTTTCAGCTTCGCTGTAAGTAGTATCAGCAAAAGTATTGATATGCGCGCTGGTGCCGCCGGTTGTGCCAAAACCGATATTATGCGCTTCTGTAATAATGGTAGCCTTGCCTGCTTTTTGTAATAGCAGCGCCGCCGTCATACCAGTGATTCCGGCGCCAACAATGAGGCAATCATATATTTTATCTTCGGGCCTAACCCTGGCTGCCGAACTGCTCAGAGACTGCCAGGGGCTATTCCTGGTACCATCTCGTTTAAGATTGATTAATATCATTGCATAGATTTTGTACCATTAAATACAGTGCAAATGCGTAATGGTTTCTTTTGAAGAATATTTTTAATTATTTAATTAAATTAGAAGAGGGTGTAGCTGATATAGTCGACTCCCGCGGGGGAAGTGCTGTTAGGGTTAATTCAAAGGGTTGGGGACTAACGGTTTGAATAGGTTTATATAGCATATCACATTTATGCCAACCATTTATGCATATGTTTGTTAAGCCAATCATGCAACACGAAACTACTAAAACACGGTACACTGATATCGAATTAAATGAATTCAAAACGTTGATCAAAGAAAAGATCGGCATGGCACGCGAAGAGCTGCAGGAACTGGTGGGTACCCTCAGCGCTTCAAATACCAACGGAGACGATGCCGCAATTGCGGGCAAGACGCTTGAAGATGGATCGGCAACTTTTGAAAAGGAACAGATCAATCAGTTGGCTGCCCGCCAGAAAAAATTTATCGAGCAGCTTGAAGCCGCGCTGATGCGTATTGAAAACAGGACTTATGGCATTTGCCGTTCTACCGGTAAACTGATACCAAGGGAACGCCTGCTTGCGGTGCCGCACACTACCCAAAGCATGGAAGCCAAACTTAAACAGGCATGAGTTCGGCATTTGTAAAAGAGGGGGAGGCCAGGCACCTTAAAGATGTTGCACCGAATATAGGCGCGCTGCTTTTTTTCTTCGGGTGGAAAACAACGGTACTATTATCCGTGATGAGAAAATCTACTTTAGTCAAAAACATGGCCGTGACGTTTTGGAAATGAGTGACGGCCTGGCTTATGCCCTTGACGATGACAATCATTGGTATATTATACTTGACCTATGAAAGGACTATTTTTTGGAGGTACCAGTGGCTTACAAATCGACAGGCCCAGGCGGGATTTTCCCCCTGAATACAGCCATTTGTCGCGGCTGGGTTATTATGCTTTGCAGGAGAACAGTATAGAGATCAACAGCTCTTTTTATAAAATCCCGCAGGCAAAAACCATAGCCCGGTGGGCAACGGAAGTAACCGAGGGGTTTCGTTTCACTTTCAAGCTGTGGCAGGGGATCACGCACCAGAAAAGTTTGTTTTTTAATGAGGAAGAGGTTACCCGTTTTATGCAGGCTATCCATTTGCCGGAAACTGAGCGGGGTTGTCTGCTTGTTCAGTTTCCGCCAAGCCTGCAGGCGGGAGCTCTTCCTCAGTTAACGGAATTGCTGGAGGCCCTTAAACCTTATTCCTGGTCCATGGCCGTCGAATTTCGTCACCCGTCCTGGTACAGGGATGAAGTTTTTGAACTTTTAAACTGGTACCAGGCAGCAATGGTACTGCAGGATATGCCCAAATCGGCCACGCCCATGGAAATCACCGCCGATGAACTGGTTTACCTGCGCTTTCATGGCCCATCTGGCAATTATAAAGGAAGTTATAGTGAAAGTTTCCTTTCTGAATATGCTTCGTACATCAATGAATGGCAGCAGGAGGGTAAAACAGTTTACGTTTACTTCAACAATACCGCCGGGGCAGCGCTGGAAAATCTCCAGTTATTGAAACAGCTTCTCACTTAATCAAAGCTCTTGGTAGCTTAAACTTGCCCTGTACGAACGCCTTATTGGATCGCCAAGCTGTATGTGTTTATTAGTGTTGTAAATACAATTAATTTTTTTATTTCTGTTTTTCAATATAAATTATTTCTTATCTTGTCGTCGTTATAGCCTAAAATTGTTACTCCATGGCAAAATTGCTGCTTTGGATGTTATAAACGTAAACAATAATCTGAATTGGTTAATTTTATCTCGCTCAATTAAATGTATTTAGTACGCTTATAATCATGTGCGTACGGAATGCCGGTAAGAATGATTTTATATTAAATGAAAAGTTTTTATGATCATACGGATGTTCAATTGACCGGGCTCTTTGAACCTGGAGATATTGATGCGTTTAAAGAAATCTACAACTGGTATTAGCTAAAGCTCGTAGGTTACTAATAAAAATAAATAAAGCGCGGGATGGTGGGTTGACCTGCATTGTTTTTTTGAACTAACATATCATCAGGATGAAAAAAGATTACTTATTGCATTATCATTTTATTGCGGCATTGCTTATGCGCAAACCAAGGATTATCCCATTAAGCCGGTATCATTTACCAATGTAAAGCTTAACGATAAGTTTTGGACCTCGCGTATTGAAACCAATCGTACGGTCACCATCCCGGCATCATTTGCCCGGTGCGAGAATACCGGCAGGGTTAAAAATTTTGAAATGGCCGCCGCCCGCAGCGGTAAGTTTTGTACTAAGTTTCCTTTTGATGATACGGATATTTATAAAACCATTGAAGGGGCATCTTACTCGATGGCCGTTCATCCTGATACAAAGTTGGATGCTTATGTCGATTCATTGATCACGATAGTAGGAAAAGCGCAGGAGCCGGACGGATATCTTTATACCGCCCGTACTATTGACCCATTGCATCCGCACGCATGGTCGGGCCCGGAGCGTTGGGTAAAAGAGAACGAGCTGAGCCACGAGCTGTATAACTCCGGACACATGTTTGAGGCCGCGGCCGCACATTACCTGGCTACCAACAAGCGCAACTTTTTAGATATTGCGCTTAAAAATGCCGATCTGCTGATTAAAACCTTCGGGCCGGGTAAAAGGCATGTAGCGCCCGGCCACGAAATTGTGGAAATGGGCCTGGTACGCCTGTACCGCATCACCGGCAAAAAAGAATATCTCGATCTTGCTAAATTTTTTATTGACGAAAGAGGGCATCGCACCTATGATAAAACCAGTACCGACGAATGGAAGAACGGGATGTACTGGCAGGATAATGAACCTGTTATAGCCCAGGAAGATGCTGAGGGCCACGCCGTAAGGGCAATGTACCTGTACTCGGGCATGGCCGATGTTGCCGCTTTAACCGGCGATAAGGAATACATTGCCGCCATTGATAAGATCTGGAACAACATGGTTGGAAAAAAATCTATGTGCAGGGCGGCATCGGAGCTGTACCGGGCGGTGAACGTTTCGGAGCCGATTATGAGCTGCCAAATACTACCGCTTATAATGAAACCTGTGCGGCAATAGGTGATGTGTTCTGGAACCAGAGGATGTTTCTGCTGCACGGCGAGTCGAAATATATTGATGTGATGGAAAAAGTTTTGTACAACGGGTTAATTTCGGGTGTTGGGCTGGATGGTAAGACATTCTTCTACACCAACGCCATGCAGGTAACCAATGGGGTTACACATCATGAACTTGAGCCCGAGCGTTCCGGCTGGTTTGAGTGCTCATGCTGCCCAACCAATATGGCGCGTTTCCTGCCCTCATTGTCAGGCTATATGTATGCCCAAAAGGATAATAATGTATTTGTAAACCTGTTTATTGCCGGCACAGCCAATATGGAGATAGGTAATAAAAAAGTGAGCATTGTTCAAAGCAATAATTACCCGTGGAATGGTGCACTGTCGTTTGCTGTGACACCGGAAACTCCAACTAATTTTGCCATGCACATCCGGATCCCGGGCTGGGCAAGGGTAGAGGCGATCCCGTCTGATCTGTATGCTTTCCAAAATAAATCAGCCGCAAAAATCAGCCTGAAACTAAACGGCAAAGCTGTTGCTTATAAAGTTGAAAATGGCTACGCTGTAATTAACAGGCAATGGAAAAAAGGTGATAACATCCAATTAAACCTGCCGATGGAAGTTAAAAAGGTTATTGCCAATAAAGCATTGGTTGATGATAAAGGTAAAACAGCCCTTCAACGCGGCCCGATTATATACTGCGCCGAGTGGAAAGATAACGGCGGAACGGTGAGCAATTTAGCAATCCCTGCAAACGCAGCTTTTAAACCTGTAACCGAACCCAACCTGTTAAATGGCATAACTGTTTTAAAAGGAGAGATCCTGAGTAAAACAAAAGGCGAAGCTGCTAAAAAGGTAGAGCTTACGGCCATCCCTTATTATTCATGGGCAAACCGTGGTAAAGGCGAAATGACCGTTTGGTTTCCCGAAGTAAATGCCGCTACCAAATAAATATTTAAAGCCTCAGTAACTCTCCAGCAAAAAAATAGGATGGTTTAGGGTAATTGCATTCAGCATTCCCGTACTTGTTTTATTATTTGCCAAAGCATTGCTAAGGCTTTTCCATTACAGGCATGATACCAGCCTGTTTAGCAAATACCCTTGATGACCCTGACTATTGGGTGATCAATAAATACGCGAAAAGTATTTATATACACTACCAGTTCAACTGAGTTAACCGGCGCAGGAATTGGCAACTCATCACAGCAAACTTCCGAAACCTATACGCCATCATTTAAGCTCCCCGGCGTAATCTGAAAACATTTATATATTTTTTTTAATTGTCAGATATTAGGCTTAAAATTAAATAATTAAAATTTACAAGTCTTAACTACCTATCCCTTAAGATTTACTGGCATATCTTTTTCTAAAAATGTAATGTTTAATAAGCAATCATGAAAAATATTAAAGTGATCATCCTTGCAATCATAACTACCTGTTTTATGGCCGGGGTTTCGGTAAATGCGCAAAGCAGCAAATTAATTACGGCTGATATTTGTGTATATGGCGGAACCTCCGCAGGCGTAATTGCTGCGTATACGGCAAAAAAGATTGGGAAAACGGTGATTTTGATAGAGCCGGGAAAGCATTTGGGTGGTATGAGTTCGGGAGGTCTTGGCTATACGGATATTGGGAACAAATATGTGGTGACAGGTTTAGCACGGGATTTTTACCGCCGTATAGGTACGCATTATGGGAAATTTGAACAATGGATATTTGAGCCAAAGGTAGCGGAGGGCATTTTTAACGATTATGTAAAAAGAGCTGGCTTTCCTGTTTTATTCCGGAACAGGCTTATAAAAGTGAAAAAGGAAGAAAATCAGCTAAAGGAAATTATAGTAGAGGACAGCTATAAGCCCTCGACTGCTACCAATAAGACTATTCGAGCTAAGGTATTTATTGATTGTACTTATGAAGGGGACCTGATGGCCCGCTCGGGTGTTTCTTATACTGTAGGAAGAGAAGCTAACAGCCAGTATGATGAAACTATAAACGGAGTGGAGTTGCTGGATAAACACCAGTTTCCGGATAATATTGATCCCTATAAAGTGCCGGGCGACGCGAAAAGCGGTTTGTTGTGGGGTATAAGTAAGGAAGTATTACAAGCAAATGGTGCAGGAGATAAAAAAGTGCAGGCATACAATTTTCGTATCACGTTAACCAATGTGCCCGAAAACCGGATCCCAATTTCAAAACCCGAAAATTATGATCCCAAAAAGTATGAGTTACTGCTGCGTTTAAAGGAGAAACAACCCTGGAAATCATGCTCCGATGTTTTTTTATAAGTAAAATGCCTAATGGCAAAACGGATATCAATAATAACGGAGGTTTCTCGACGGATATGATCGGGATGAACTGGGAATATCCGGAGGCTGATTATAATACGAGGACAAAAATTTGGAAGGAGCATGAAGATTATACCAAAGGCTTCTTTTATTTTATCGGCAATGACACCCGCATACCCGGAAATATCAGGGACGAAATGAAACAATGGGGCTACCCTAAAGATGAATATACGGATAACGGGAACTGGACACCGCAGCTTTATATCAGGGAAGCCCGCCGAATGATTGGTGAACTGGTTATGACCCAGCATCATTGCCAGGGAAAAGAACAGGTAGAAGATGGAGTAGGAATGGCCGCATATGGTATGGATTCGCATAATTGCGAAAGGCTGGTAGTGAATGGCGTGGTGAAAAATGAGGGGGATGTTCAGGTACATGGTTTTGCGCCATACGCTGTTTCGTACAGGGCAATAGTCCCAAAGCAAAAGGAAGCCGCTAATTTATTTGTCCCGGTATGCTTATCTGCAAGTCATATAGCTTACGGATCAATCAGGATGGAGCCGGTATTCATGGTATTAGGCCAATCTTCGGCTGTGGCGGCATGCCAGGCTATTGATAAAAAAATAGCAATACAGCAGGTTAATGTAAAAGAAGTACAAAGCTTGCTCAGGACAGACCCTCTTGCAGACGGAAGTATGCCCGAAGTACTGGTTGACAATGAGGACAGTCACATAACAGGCAATTGGAAAACTGAAAAATCAGGCGGTTATGGGCCAACCTATCTCACTGATAACTCAAAAGCAGAAACTGCGAAATCGGTAAGATTTATTCCGGAAAAATTAAAAAAAGGTGCTTACCATGTTTATACCTATTTCCCCAAGGTTATGAATCCGGCAGCAAAAACTTACATTACTATTTACGATGGTGAGAAGGCCACAGAAAAGATAATCAACCAGTCTGATTTGCAGGTAGAAGGCCAAACTTCAGGTGAGTGGCTTCCACTGGGGCTATATAACTTTTCAGAAGAAAATAAGGTATATGTAGAAATTTCGAATAAAAACGCAGATGGCGTAATTGTGGCTGATGCAGTGCTTTTTGTGCCTGTTAGGTAGTTTTATCGTTTTTGTGCGACGCTTAAATTATTAAATGGTCATATTAAACATAGATTTATTTTATTAGAGGTGGAGCCTTAAAGTAGCTGATAAAAAATACCGATGCTGCCTATAACCCCAATATTTTAATTTAATAACATATTTTATATTTTCATTGCTTATAACGGCTTTGATAAATTTAAACTATGTTTAACGGCCGTTGTAAACCAATTAAACAAGCATAATGCAAACAAAGCAAAGAGCTAATTACGGGGTGAAATCCCTCGTACAGCAAATTGTCGGATCAATCAGTAAGAATATTGACAAAGGTGTTTACCGGAAAAATGAAAAGCTGCTATCAATAAATACATACAGCAAGCAACACGGTGTAGCAAGGGACACCATTGAAAAGGCTTACACGATACTTAAGAGCAATGGCTATATCCGTTCGGTTTCCGGAAAGGGTTATTTTGTAGTCGGTAAGCCCGATGTGCGGATCAAGGTACTTTTGTTGTTTAATAAGTTAAGCTCTTATAAGAAAACGGTTTATGATACCATCGTACGCACCCTGGGTGATAAAGCCAGGGTCGATCTTCATATTCATCATTATAATCCCGCTTTGCTCGAGGAAAGTATAGATTCAAATTTGGGCAATTATCATTATTATGTGGTAATGCCGCATTTTTTTGATTATAGTAACGAGCAGGAATATTTAACCATTTTAAAGAAGATCCCGGTTGATCAGTTGATATTGCTGGATAAAGATTTGCCCAAATTAACCAGGCAGTCGGCTGTATTCCAGGATTTTCGCAACGATATCTACGGGGCATTAAATGTAGTCACCGATCTGATTGCCAAATACAAAAAATTAATTATCATATATCCTGTAGACCGCCACCATCCGCCCGAAATTAAAGATGGAATAATGCAGTTTTGTGAAGAGAAAAACAAAAAGTTTGAAGTAATAGACGCTTTTAAAACAGACGATCTCAAAAAAAGCACCCTTTATATTGCATTGACCGAAAATGACCTGGCCGATCTGATTAAAGGCGCCAGAGCAAGTGGATATGAATTAGGGAAAGATATAGGGATCATATCTTTTAATGAAACCGTGTTTAAAGAATTATTGGATATTACCGTTATTACCAGTGATTTTGAAGAAATGGGCAGAAAAGCAGCTGAGCTAATGTTGCAAAACAAAGCCGCGGTTATTAAAAACGCTTTTAAAATAATTATCCGAAAATCGCTATAACGATGCTCTGAGTGTAAGGTAAAAAGGCACCTCGTAACGGCCGGTAGAACCATTTTTAATAATCTCCGCGGTCATTTTTCCCATTTGTTCAAAATCTGTGGATATAGTGGTTAAGCCATTGAGGATGATTTTTTTTAACGGGGTTTCATTGTATGATATCACGCCAACATCTTTACCTATTTTTAACTCCGTAGCCAGGATCCTTTCAATCAAAACCACAAGGTCGTTTTCCATCAGGTTAATGAATACATCTCCTTCATGTATGGGTTCGCCTTGTATGTCATGAACTACTTTGTAGGTAAATGCATATTGGATACAGAAACTGAAAAAGCCTTTCAAAATCTCGCCTGGAAAATAAGTGTATTCAGGAAATATAATCTTTAGGGTGTGATACTTTCTTAATTGCGGCAGGGCTTCCTCCAGGGCCTGGAAAATGTCTTTTTCAAAATTCTCGTACACGGCAGCAAAATCGCCTTTTATCCCTGGCACTAATTTATCAAGTATGATCAGTTTCTCTTTGGGCAGGGTATTGATAATATCGTGAACGTTTTCGCCGCCGTGCATAAAGTGCGGCAGGATCACATAATGAGTATAATCGTTGCTATTATTTTGAAGTAGTTTTTTAAAAAATTCGAAGTCGTTATTGTATATATAAAAGTCGATAGCGGCTTCATGCCCAAGACCATCAACTATGGCATCATAAACCAGCTTTTTATGGGTGCTTAGTTTATTAAATATTAAAAAAACTTTAAATTGCTGCCCCGCCTCGGTGTTTTTGATGTAATACCCCTTGCCAGGTACCGAGCCAAGCAGGCCGATTGATTTCAGGTGTTTATAAGCCTTTTCGGCGGTGTCACGTGATATTTCAAAGTTGCAGTTTAACTCATTAATGGATGGCAGCGTTTCGTTAATGATTAATTTCCCTTCACGAACACTTTTGATGATCGAGTTAGCTAACTGGATGTATTTAGGGGTAGATGAATAATAATCAATATAAATGTATTCTAAAAATCGTGAAGACTTCATAACTATTGAACTGGCTACTGGCAAAAACTTAAAGTTAATCAAATTAGGTTTGATAAGACTCCCACCTTTTGCGTGTGTAAGCCGGGGAAGCTTAATAAGCAGCCAAAATAAATAAAGTGATGAATTTGTTACAATAAGAGGGCCTTCAATCAGGATGGTGCAGGACGCTGTTGGTATGAACATGCCATAACTTTATCTATTATAAACCAGGGCTCGTGTTAGCCTGCAAATAACCAGATAAATACTATCCATAATGATCAAGCTGCCTTACAAGATCTTGTTTTGCGCTATTGGCGTCTCGCTTCGGCTTATTTTGCCTGCGCCACTTTTTGCACAGGCGGTTAAAACCAGCTTTAAGTTTGACTTTGGTAATGGAAAAGCTGCAGCGGGTTATCAAAAAGTAAGTCCTGATGATATCTTTAGCGAGCTTAAAGGCTATGGATTTGATTTTGGCCAGGAAGTAAAGGCAATAACGCGCGGCGAGGGGAATAAACTTACAGATGATTATATAACCGCTGATAAGCCTTTTTATCTCTCAGTAAATGTGCCTGAGGGTAATTATAAGGTTACCTTAACGGTTGGCGACGTCAAAGGTAGTGGTGATATTACGGTACGAGCTGAATCGCGGAGGTTGATGCTGGAAAAAGTAACGACCAATAATTCGGTTAAAAAGTTAAGCTTCATCGTAAACATCCGTAAGCCGGAAATAAGTACGGGCGGTAAAGTAGCGCTTAAGCCCCGCGAGTTGGGTAAATACGATTGGGACAATAAGCTTAGTCTTGAATTTAACGGTACAAGGCCCTGTGTTGATGCGCTGGAGATAGAAAAGGTAGATGACCAGGTAACCCTTTATCTGGCCGGAAATTCAACCGTAGTTGATCAGGATGATGAGCCATGGTGTTCCTGGGGCCAAATGATCCCCCGGTTTTTCAAACCGGGTGTGGCCATTGCCGATCATGCCGAATCAGGACTTAGTTTGGGTAGTTTTTTAAATAGTCATCGTTTAGATAAAGTGCTGAGTGTAATTAAGCCGGGCGATTATCTGTTTATAGAGTTCGGCCATAACGATCAAAAAGAAAAAGGGCCGGAGGATGGCGCCTATAAATCATATACAGAACGTTTTAAGCTGTTTATCAATAAAGCTCGCCAGAAAAAAGCCATTCCGGTAATCATAACCTCTACCAGTCGCCGGGCTTTTAATGACAGCAATAAAGTGGTAAATACCCTTGGCGATTATCCCGATGCAGCCAGAAAAGTTGCTACAGAACTGCATGTGCCTTTGATTGATCTTAATGCGATGTCTGCTAAATTTTATGAGGCATTAGGTAACGAAGGGTCAAAAAAGCCTTTGTTTGGTATCCTGCAAACTCGTTCCCAAACCAGCCGAAAGATTTGGCTGATAACACGCATTTTAACAGTTATGGTGCTTATGAACTTGCAAAATGCATTATAGAAGGCATCAGGAGCAATCATTTGGGTATTGAGCAGTATATTATTGATGCGTCGCCTTTTGATTCCGCTCATCCTGATCCGGCAGAAACATTCAGCTTGCCAGCGAGTCCTAAAAACAGCACTGTAAAACCTGATGGAAATTAATTGGCGGTATGAACGTCGGAGCATATAAATTTTAATAAAAATGATAATGAGTAAAAAACTGGCTGTATTAACGCTTGTTGTTTTACAAGCAGGCATGACCGCTGTAAAAGCCCAGAAGGTAATGGAAACAGGTGGCGCCAAACCTATGCCCGCACAGTGGATTGATAGTGAAACAAGTCATAAGGTAATCCGCCTGGTGAACCGCGAAAATGACAATGGTAGTTTTTACTTCAACAATACACCTTTTGTTCCTCAAATAAAGAATGAAGGCGACCTAATGGTATTTTATGGTAAAACGGACAAGGGGGAGCAGCTATTTACGGTTAATTTAAAAACTCAGAAAATAGAGCAGTTAACAAACAGGTCGAAAGTATCCGGCGAGATGGTTTGCGCCAAAACCCGTGAAGCGTTTTACCAAAGTGCCGACAGTATATTCGCCGTAAATGTTAACACCCATAAAACAAGGTTCATTTACGCCTTTTTTCCCGACTTTAAAGGAAGGGTAGGTACTGTAAATGCCGATGGAACCTATATGGCCTCTGTTAAAGCTACCGGTGAGCAGGAGCGTGAAATACTTGCAAAATATCCCGAAAAGCATGATTTCTTTAACAGGATCTATGATGCCCATATCCAACATACCTTATACGTGCTCGATGTTAAACATAAAACATTGAAACAAATACACCAGGAAAACGAATGGACAAATCACCTGCTTTTTTCGCCTACAGATCCTGATAACCTTTCCTATTGCCATGAAGGCCCCTGGGAGAAGGTGGACCGGATCTGGAACATCAATATAAAAACCGGCGAAAACAAGCTGTTGCATAAACGTACCATGGTAAATGAAATAGCAGGCCACGAGTTTTTTCACCGCTGGGTAATACCGAGTGGTTTGATTTGCAGAAACCCAAGGGGCAAACATTTTTTCTGGCAGGCATTAATATGAAAACAGGAAAAGAAGACCGCGTTTATCAAATGGACAGGAACGAATGGTCGATCCACTTTAATGTAACTAAAGACGAGCAAACATTTGCCGGCGACGGAGGCAATTCCGGACAGGTAGCCAAAGCACCCGATGGTATGTGGATCTATTTGTTTAAGCCTAACGGCGATCATTTTAAATCAGAAAAACTGGTAAATATGAAACATCATAATTATCACCTGGAGCCTAATGTGCATTTTTCGCCCGATGAAAAATGGGTTATCTTCAGGGCCAACTTTGAAGGTCACGAAGGTGTTTACGCCGTGGAAATTGCCAAACATCAATAATTTTAAACAGATGTCATTCATTAAAAATAATATAAAAATAGCCCTTGTATTTGCACTGTTAGCAGGTACTCAAACCGCATCTGCACAAATTGGCTGGCCTGCAACCACCGAACAAACCAAACCCTGGGCCCGCTGGTGGTGGGAAGGCAGCGCTGTAAATAAAAAAGACCTTACCTGGAACATGGAAAGCTACCATAATGCCGGTTTGGGTGGATTGGAGGTAACGCCGATTTATGGAGTGAAAGGGCATGAAGATGAGTTTATTCAATACCTGTCGCCGCAATGGGTGGATATGTTAAAGTACACGCTAACCGAGGCAAAAAGGCTAAATATGGGTATTGATTTGGCCAATGCTACAGGTTGGCCTTTTGGCGGTCCCTGGGTTAGCAACGAAGATGCCAGTAAAGAACTATTTTGGAAAAATTACGATGTTAAAGGTGGCGAAAAACTGAGTGAACCTGTGGTATTCGTACAGCAGCCCCTGGTGAGGGCCGACGGCCAGGCTCCGAAGATTACAGATTTGGTTGAACCCATTAGCAGCAATAAAAACCTCCAGTTAATGGCCCTTGACCAGGTAAGGTTTGAGAAACGGATTCCTTTAACGGTTTTAATGGGTTATGATGACAAGGGGCAGGTATTGAACCTTACCGATAAAGTTGATGCAGCCGGCAAACTTAACTGGACAGCACCCGCCGGCGAATGGAAGCTGTACGCACTTTTCCAGGGTTGGCATGGTAAGATGGTTGAGCGTGCGGCTCCCGGAGGTGAGGGTTATGTTATCGATCATTTTTCCAAGCCGGCACTTAATCATTACCTTGCCCGGTTTGATCAGGCATTTAAAGGGCAGGATTTAAGCGGGATCAGGGCATATTTTAATGACTCGTACGAAGTGGATGATGCCCGCGGGCAATCGAACTTTACCCCGCTGTTTTTTGACGAATTTATTAAACGCCGCGGGTACGATCTGCGCGATCACTTGCCGGCTTTATTAGGTAATGATAATAAGGAAAATAATAGCCGCATACTATGCGACTATCGCCAAACCATATCCGACCTGTTGCTTGATGATTTTACCAAACCATGGCATGACTGGGCCAAAACCAGGGGCGCTTTAATCCGCAATCAATCACACGGTTCCCCATCAAATATACTGGATCTGTATGCTGCTATTGATATTCCCGAAACAGAGGGCGATGATGTGTTGCGGTTTAAATTTGCCACATCGGCAGCACATGTAATGGGAAAACCTCTTGCATCGTCCGAGTCGGCAACATGGCTTAATGATCATTTTCTATCGTCGCTGGGAGATGTGAAACAGGCTATCGATAAATATTTTGTAGGAGGCGTAAACCATATTTTCTATCACGGCATCAGTTACTCGCCTCAAAATGCCCAATGGCCGGGATGGTTATTTTATGCTGCAGTTCACTTTAATCAAACTAACCCGTTCTGGAATGATTTCTCAACTTTAAATCAATACATAACTAATTGTCAGTCGTTTTTGCAGCAAGGAAAGCCCAATAATGATATATTGGTTTATTACCCGTTATTTGATAGCTTTTCCGAGCCGGGGGATAGGGGCTTGCTTAAGCATTATGATGCCATGAAACCCGATTTTAAGGGGACAGGCTTTGAATCCTCTGCCGAAGAAATGCTTAAAAAGGGCTACACGTTTGATTTTATATCAGATAAGCAAATAATGGATTTACAAACCTCCGGTAGTCATTTGCTTACCGGCGGTCTTAATTATAAGACTATCCTTTTGCCTGATAATAAATATATCCCGCTCGAAACCTTTAATAAAATGGTGGATCTGGCAAAGACCGGGGCAACAATTGTGGTGTATAAAAATCTTCCATCGGGTGTTCCGGGATATTCCGGGTTGCAGGAACGCGAAAAAGCATTTAAAACACTGCTTGCCGGGCTTAATTTTACTGCTGAAAATAATGGTGTTAAAATTGCCAAAGTTGGCAAAGGCCGTTTTTTAATAGCAGATGATATTGCTCCGTTGCTGGACGCGGCGGGAATAAACAGGGAACAAATGACCGATAAAGGGCTGCAATTTGTACGCCGTACTTATGAAAATGGCAACAGCTACTTTATAACAAATAGCGGCGGTAACCAGGTTAATGGTTGGGTTGATCTATCTGTTAGTGCTGCATCAGTAGTAGTATTTGATCCGATGACAAAAAACTACGGACTCGCAAAAAGCCGGAAGCAGGCCGATGGTAAAACCGGCGTTTATCTGCAATTATCGCCGGGGCAAAGCTGTATTTTACAAACCCTGCCTGTAAAAACTCAAATAGCAGCGTATCTCTATTATCAGGTTGCAGGTAACAAGGTGCCTGTTAACGGTACGTGGACACTGAGCTTTACCGAAGGTGGTCCGACATTACCTCAGCCAATAAAAACCGCAGCGCTCAAATCATGGACAGATTTAGGTGGTGATGACCTTAAAGCTTTTTCCGGAACAGGTAGTTATAATATCATCTTTAAAAAGCCGGTACAAAATGCCGCTGTTTGGAAGCTTGACCTGGGAAAAGTTAATGAAAGTGCCGAGGTTTATTTAAATGGTAGAAAACTGGCAACACTTATTGGTCCGCAGTATGTGGTTACTATACCTTCAGCACAGTTAAGGACAGTTAATCAGTTGCAAGTGAGGGTAGCTAACCTCATGGTTAACCGGATCATTGATATGGATAAGAAGCATATGCCTTACCGGATATTTTATAATACCAATTTTCAATCACATAGTCCTGGTTCTAAAGGGCCTGATGGGCTTTTTACCACGATAAACTGGGAACCAAAGCCTTCCGGTTTGATTGGGCCGGTAACACTTGAACCGGTTAAGCCGTTGTTTGTTAGGTAATTATTTAAGGGTTAATTTCAAAAAGGTGGTCATGTTGGCTACCTTTTTTTGTGTTTTTGATGTATCGGAGCAGGATACTACAGGATGGTATTATTGAAATTAACTTTTATGTTCGTTTATACAATTATAACCCAAACTGTACCAAACAGTAAACCCCTTAATTTGATTTTATGAAAAGAATTTTTATTTATTCTTGTAAAATGCTATTGCTGTTGCTGCTCTTTAATGTGGCAGGGGCAAACAGTGCGTTGGCACAAAAGCTTAGCATTACGGGTACTATTACAGATAGTAAGCACCAGCCGGTTTCGGCTGCTTCCGTGCAAATAAAAGGCACGAAATCAGGTACCACGTCTGATATTGACGGAAAATACTCCATTAAGGCTTCCGCAGGGCAGGTTTTAATATTTAAATCAATCGGTTTTGATGCTAAAGAAGTTACCGTAGGCACAAACAATACCATCAATGTTAGTTTAACGGAAACTGAATCGCAATTGAACGAAGTGGTAGTAATCGGCTACGGCGCTCAAAAACGGGCTAATGTTACCGGATCTCAGGCTACCTTCAAGGCCGATAACCTGAACGAGCGGGCTATAACCCGTGTTGACCAGGCCTTGGTAGGCCAAATGGCAGGTGTAACTGTTAAGCAAACAACGGGTGTGCCGGGTAAAGCATTTAGTGTTAACGTGCGCGGCAGCGGCTCCATAAGTGCCGGTAATGAGCCTTTGTATGTAATAGATGGCTTTCCTTTGTCTGTATCGGCAATAGGCAGCGGTGGTAGCTTTGGCTCAGGAAATCCGCTTGATAATATCAACCCAAATGATATTGAAGATATCCAGGTTTTAAAGGATGCAGCAGCGGCGGCTATCTACGGCTCAAGGGCGTCAAACGGCGTTGTATTGATCACCACTAAAAAAGGAAAATCGGGCAAGGCTAAAATTAGCTATAGTGCTTACTACGGTTACAATGCTGCCGCCAAATATTTGCCCATGCTTAACGGCGACCAATGGATTGACAGGGCTACCGAAATGATCAATGCTGCCTATGTGCTCAAATATGGCGCAAAAGGAGCAACTGCCAGTGACGATAATGCAACACGCCAGGCGATGAATGGCGGTGCCTTTAGCTCAGCCTATATGCTCGATCCTAGATGGGCCATGCCGGGCCATCCCGGGCTGCAGTATATAGACTGGCAGAAAGCGATTGAGCAGAAAGGAGCTATGCAAAACCAGGCATTGAGCGCAAGCGGTGGCAATGAATTTGTAAATTATTTTATTTCGGGCAACTACGCCAACCAGGATGGTTTTGTGAAAGGCCTGGGTTATAAAGCCTACTCGGCCAGGGCCAATGTGGAAGCTCGTATTGCCAAAAACCTGAAATTAGGTTTAAACATTGCACCCACTTATTCAATTTCGCAGGACCCTGGTGTAGAAGGGAAAGACAATATTTTTCACCAGGCCATAAGCTATAGTCCTATTCAGGAAGATACGGTAGGTTTATATCCCAACGCGTTTAAGAACGGACAATACACCTGGGGTAATTCACCAAACAGCCCCATAGCTAAATTGGAGAACAAGGTAGGGCAAACCAAAAAATACCGCACACTGGGCAGCATATTTGCCGAATACGAAATTATAAAAGGGTTGACGTTAAGAAGCTCATTGAATCTTGATAATGTTGACAATGCCACTAATAGCTACACACCGTATACCATAGCCGGTAATCTTGCTTCCAGAACGTTTGATGCTGCTAAAAATCCTAATTTAACAGCTAATACTTCAGGATCATACAGCACCTTTAAAAGGCAAACCTTTGTTAATGAAAACACGCTGACTTATAATACCACTATTCACGCAAATCACAGTCTGAGTATATTGTTAGGCCAGTCTTACAATACCGATCGTTTAGATCAGTCTTCATTATCATCAGTTGGCGGTTATACCAGCAGCGTTATCCAAACTTTAAATGCTGCCGCAGCGGTAACAGGCAGTACCTCCAGCACCAAAAGTGTGTTGGTATCCTACTTTAGCCGCGCGCAATATGCATATAAGAACAAGTATCTGTTATCCGCAAGCTTGCGTGAAGACGGTTCCTCAAGATTTGGCGGCAATACCAAATACGGTATTTTCCCCTCAGCATCTGTAGGCTGGCGTATCATACAGGAAGATTTTATGAAAAGACTGTCTGCGGTAAGCGACTTGAAACTACGCTTTAGTTATGGCGTAAATGGTAATAACAGCATTGCCGATTATGGAAGTATTTCGCAAATAGGTTCATATGGATATGTTTTGGGTTCACCTCAGGCTTTAGCCATCGGGCAGGCACCAAGTAACTTACCAAACCCAGATATCAAATGGGAAAAATCACAAACTTATGATGTGGGCCTCGACTTCGGGTTTTTCAGCAATCGTTTAACCGGTTCATTTGATTACTATAACAAACTAAATACCGACTTGTTGCTGAATGTACCTATCCTGCAATCTACCGGTTTCAGCAGCCAGCTGCGCAATGCAGGTTCAGTGCGTAACATTGGTCAGGAGCTGGAATTGACAAGTCGTAATTTGGTTGGCAAAGTTCAATGGAGCACATCAATTAATATCAGTCATTACAAAAATAAAATCGTAAGCCTTTACGGTAATCAGAAACAAATTATTATTCCAAACTCCTTTGATGTTTCAGACGCTATTTTGCGCGTAGGCCAGCCAATAAACAGTATCTATGTAGTAAGGCAGATAGGTTTCCTTACACAGGCCGATATTGATAACCACGTGGCAACCTACGGCACGGGTGAAACCGTTGGTGACCCGAAATATCAGGACCTGAACGGCGATGGTGTGATAACCGAAGCCGATAAACAAATTGTTGGCCACCCCAGCCCTAATTACACCTGGGGTATTACCAATACCGTGCGCTGGAAAGGTTTCGACTTTACTGTTTTAGTTCAGGGCCAAAATGGCGGATCTGTTTATTCACTGCTGGGCAGGGCTATAACTCGTACCGGCCAGGGCTTTACCGATAATGCTCCTGCGTTTTATGATAACCGCTGGAGATCGCCCGAAAATCAGGGAGCGGGTAGGGTTAGTAAAGCTTACTCTACATTCGGTTTCGTAGCCAATACCGATTGGTTATACTCTTCAGATTATGTGAGGGTTAGAAATATCACATTAGGGTACGATCTTAAAAATATCTTTAAAACCAAAGTTTTAGGAGCAGCTCGCTTGTATGTTACGGCCGAAAACTTCTTCGGGCATGACAAATATTATGGAGGTTTCAACCCGGAGGCGCAAAACACAGCCATCAGTTCGGACAGTAACTATCCCGAAGCAGGGGATTACGGAGGCTTGCCGCTGGCTAAATCATTGATTTTCGGCTTAAATGTTACTTTTTAATTATTTCAACCAATTAAAATGAAAAAGATATTTTTTCTATCAACCATATCAGCTGTTATTTTAATGGCTTCCTGTAATAAGGATTTAAACCAGGTACCAATATCCAGCTCAACAACAGCAACTTTTTATAAATCGCCAAGCGATTTTTTGCAAGCAACAAACGCTATTTATGCCGATCTGCACAATTACCCGGTACGGTTAGCCAACATGTCTGAAATCCGTTCGGATAATATTTACGGTGTTTCAGTTACCGTACGTGACTGGGACCCGGTAAATGATTTTTCTCCCTCATTAGCAGCAAACGCTTACGTTACCGAAGCCTGGGGCACCGACTTTAACGGTATTTTCAGGGCTAATACCCTGCTTGACCAGATTGCCAAAAATGGCAGCTACGTAGGTTCGGCTTCATTAGCAACCAGGTTACAGGCCGAAGCTAAGTTTCTGCGGGCATTTTATTACTTCGATCTGCTTAGGTATTTCGGCAAGCTTCCAATCATTGACCACCCGGTTACTGCGCCTGAAGCTAATTCTATCGGCCGCAGTTCTGTAGCTGATGTTTACAAACTGATTATAGCCGATCTGCAATCGGCCATAGCTAACTTACCTACCACGTATACCGGGGTAGACGTAGGTCGCGCTACCAAATATGCAGCGGAAGCCTTGCTGGCACAGGTGTATATGGCTAAATCCGCGCCAAATTATGGTATTGAAGGGCCGGGAACCGGATCAAACGAATGGAATTTAGCTTTGCCTTTGTTGCAGGATATTATCAGTAGTGGTAAGTTCGCTTTTGAGTCTACTTACAGCAATATATTTTCATATGCTAATCAAAGCCCTGCAGTTAATAAAGAGGCCATTTTTGATGTGATGTATACCAGCGGTATCAGCGGTACAAGTGATCTTTACGGCGCCTCATACCCATGGACGCTTGCACCAAGCGCTTATTTTTTATCTATCAAGGATACCAAATCAAACGGAAGCCTGGAGATTATCCCGGTATCAAATGATCTGGCAAACAGCTATGACGCTGCCGATACACGCAAGGCTTTTAGTATCTACACCGCAGGCTATACAAATGCTGGAAGTACAGAAAACCGCCCGTTCTTTAAAAAATGGCTTGATATAACAAAGATTCCAACTGCCAGTAGGTTTGACTGGGGCATCAACTTTATCGCTATCAGGTACACTGATGTTTTGATGCTTAAGGCCGAGTGTATATTGAACGGTGCAACCGGAGGCTCGCAGGCTGATGTGGATGCTATTGTTAACCAGGTGCGCACACGTGCCGGGTTGCCATCCGTGGCAGGTGTAACGCTTGCTCAACTGTTTGATGAACGCCGCAGAGAATTTGCAGATGAAGGCTCACGCTGGTTCGATCTGCAAAGAAGCGGCAACCTCTTAACCATTATGAATAGCTGGATCGCCAAAGAAGATGCCCAGAAAGCTATCAAGCCGGTTATTGCTAATTATGTTATCTACCCTGTACCGCAAACACAACTGGATGCGGCACCTGGGTTATACTCACAAAATCCCGGATATTGATCCGGGGGAATGATGAACAAACGATTTTGATCATCATAAAAATGGTTTATCCCCTGCTTGGGTATAGCCGTCAATTTATGTGGGGATTGAATAGAAGATTTGGAAATTCCCTCTTGAGAGAGTAATAGCCCATGAAAAGGCAGGAATAATTTGTATATTTATGATAATGAATATCATAGAGACGATTAAGCGTTTTCCAGATCAGTCCAGTTGCATAGACTATCTTGAAGGATTAAGATGGCAAGGATTGCCAGAATGCCCGTATTGCAACAGCAAACGGAGCAGCAAGCGCCAGGAAAGCCAACGGCATATTTGCAATAGCTGTAACCGCAGCTATAGCGTTTTGGTCGGCACTGTTTTCGAGGGCACCAAACTTCCTTTGCCGCAATGGTTTTTGGCTATTTCATTAATGCTGAATGCGAAAAAGGGGTTATCTGCACGTCAGTTAAGCAGGGATCTGGGATGCAATCGTAAGACAGGCTGGTATTTGCAGATGCGGATACGGGAAGCCATGCGGGACGGCGGGGATGGCGGTTTGTTTAAGGGTATTGTTGAGGTAGATGAGACTTATTTAGGTGGTAAAAAAGCCAATCACTCAAAGAAAAAGCGGCAGGAAAGGCGCGATAATAATTTGCAGGTCACCGGCATGCAGGATAAACAGCCCGTGATTGGGTTATTGGAGCGGGATGGCCGTCTAAAGCTTCAGGTCATAGATAAGGCACATGGGAAAACGCTCAAACCCATTGTTGAACAATCAGTGAGCACAGATGCTACTATTGTAACGGACGGCTTTGGTGGATATGCCGGTTTAAATAAAATATTCCGTGAACATCAGGTATTAAACAAGGAAAAAGAAGAGTATGCCCGGGGAGAGTATCACACCAATACGATTGAGGGCTTTTGGACATTGTTAAAACGGGGGATATATGGTCAATACCATAAAGTATCGCTCAGACATTTGCAATCATACCTGAATGAGTTCACATTTAAATATAACAATAGAGGCAATAACCAGGTGTTTAACTTTTTAATTAACAAAATGGCTACTGCCTCTTGATGGGCTATTACTCTTGAGAGGGGGCGCGGAGGGAGAGTGGTAGCAGGGGTGTGTTTCTGCAGTAGGTTTATCAAAGCAGAGACACACCCCTCAGCTCCTCTCAAGAGGGGAATCGCACGTTCCCCCGCTTTTTATACCTTAGGTTGACGGCTATGCCTGCTTGGGGGGAT
Organism: Mucilaginibacter sp. P19; assembly: GCF_050632265.1. NCBI lineage: Bacteria > Pseudomonadati > Bacteroidota > Sphingobacteriia > Sphingobacteriales > Sphingobacteriaceae > Mucilaginibacter > Mucilaginibacter sp. P19. The sequence goes on along the minus strand of NZ_CP192586.1, from coordinate 3,411,758 downwards.
AAACCATTTAAAGAATAAGCTTACCTATGAAATTATTACGTTATTCTGTTTTCCTGATAGTTATTGCCGCGAATGCAGTAAACGGGCAAACTAACCTGGACTGGGCAAAAAAGGTTGGGGCCAGGCATGCGCCGCAAAAAACAGTAGTGTGGTATGTTAATGACAATGGTGCGGCTAACGATGGCAACACCGTAAATACAGTAGCGATACAAAAAACTATTGACCAATGCTCGGCAAAAGGAGGTGGTATAGTCTCATTTAAACCCGGTAAATATTTGACAGGTTCCATTTTTTTAAAGAATAATGTTTGCCTCAATATTGATGAGGGAGTAACGTTGTTGGGTAGCCAGGACCTGAAAGATTACCCCGAAATTGATACCCGCGTTGCCGGTATTGAAATGAAATGGCCTGCCGCTTTGATCAACATAGCCGGGCAAGCCAATGTGGCAATTACCGGGAAAGGACTGGTAAACGCACAGGGTAAACCATTTTGGGACCTCTACCGGAAAATGCGGGCCGAATATGACCCTAAAGGTTTACGCTGGATAGTTGACTACGACGCCAAGCGTCCGCGTACGTTGCTGGTTTCCAACTCGGCAGATGTTACCATTAAAAATGTTACGTTGCAACAGGCGGGGTTCTGGACGGTGCAGTTGCTTTACTCAGATCATGTAACTGTTGATGGCATCACCATCCGCAATAACGTTGATGGGCATGGGCCATCGACAGATGGCATAGATATAGATTCGTCCAGCTGGATCCTTGTGCAAAACTGCGATATTGATTGTAACGACGATGATTTTTGCCTTAAAGCCGGCAGGGATTGGGATGGGTTGCGGGTAAATAAACCGACCGAATATGTGGTGATCCGCAAATGTGTATCAAGGGCGGGGGCAGGATTGCTTACCTGCGGCAGCGAAACTTCGGGCGGGATCAGGCATGTGCTTGCCACCGACCTTACAGGTAACGGAACCAGTAATGGGTTAAACATTAAATCTGCAATTACGCGCGGCGGCACGGTTGAGGATATCCACTTTACAAACATAACCATGAATGGCGTAGGCACGGCTTTTCAAATCACTATGAACTGGAACCCAAGCTACAGCTATTCTAAATTACCCGATGGTTACAATGAAGCAACGCTGCCCGATCATTGGAAAAAGATCCTGCATAAAGTGGATCCCGCGGAAAAAGGGATCCCGCACTTTAAGGATGTTTATATTTCAAATATTAAAGTTACCGGCGCTAAAAAGGCCATTAATGCTATTGGGCTTAAAGAATCAACTATGCAAAATTTTCATTTTGATAGAGTTAATATTGAGGCGGGTACTGCAGGTGATGTGCAGTTTGCACAGGCATGGGAGTGGAAAAACTCACAGATCAATACTCAGGATAACACAAAACTTAATTTAAATGATGCCGGCGCAGGTCAATAATAAATACAAGTTTTTAAAGAGAATTCTTGTTTGCGTGGGAGCAGGTTTGGCATTGCTTTTTAGTGCCTGGTCAGTTCCTTCGGCACAAAAGAGAGGTAGTGTTATTTCGCTGGCAGGCCGGTGGCAGTTTCAGATGGATTCGGCCGATAAGGGGATTGAAGAGAAATGGTTCTTGAGACCGCTTACGGATACTATCCATTTGCCAGGCTCCATGATCCAAAACTTAAAAGGAGATGACATCAGCCTTAAAACAAAATGGACAGGAAGTATTTATGACAGTTCATGGTTTTATAACCCGCGTTTAGCTAAGTACCGGGTGCCTGGCAACCTCAAAATACCTTTCTGGCTTACACCGCCGAAACACTATACAGGAGCTGCATGGTATAAAAAAGAAGTAATTATCCCTGCAGATTGGAAAAACAAACACCTTGTGCTTTTTCTCGAACGGGCTCATACCGAAACCAGGTTATGGGTTGATGATACCGAAATTGGGATGCAAAACAGCCTGGTAGCCCCGCATCAATTTGATCTGGGAAACAAACTATCGCCCGGAAAACATCAAATTACACTTTGTATTGATAACCGCGTTAAAGCGATCAACGTAGGACCCGATTCACATAGTATTACTGATCATACACAGGGCAACTGGAATGGCGTGATCGGCAAAATGGAGCTGAGAGCCGGAGACCAGACCTGGCTGGATGAGATCCAGGTATACCCTGATCTGAAACAAAAAACAGCCCATATCAAAATACTGATTAAAACCGAAAGGGGAACTGCTAACGGTAAAATCACAGTTTCGGCCAAAGCATTTAATAGCCCGGTTTTACAGCTAATACCAGTTGTAAGTAAGCCTGTTGATATCAAGGATAGTGTAGCAGAGTTAACGATTGACTTGCCGATGGGCGTAAAAATGCAGACATGGGATGAATTTAATCCGGTTTTATACCGGCTTACAGCAACGCTGCACACTGCGGATGGATCAACAGATACAAGGCAGGTGGATTTTGGCATGCATGAGTTTAAGGCCGATGGAAAAACATTTACCATAAATGGCAAACCCGTTTTTCTGCGTGGTACGGTGAATAACTGTGAGTTCCCGCTTACCGGTTATCCGCCTACTACCGAAGCAGAATGGGACCGGATCTTTAAGATTTGCAGGGAACACGGGCTTAACCACATGCGGTTTCACTCCTGGTGCCCGCCTGAGGCTGCTTTCGATGCAGCTGATAAAGCCGGCTTCTACTTGCATGTGGAAGGGCCGTCATGGGCAAATCATGGCAGTGGTTTGGGTGTGGGGCGGCCTATCGACCAATATATTTATGACGAAACAAACCGCATGGTTAAGTGGTACGGTAATCATCCTTCGTTTTGTATGATGGCTTATGGTAATGAGCCAAGCGGTAAACAGGTAGAATACCTTACTAAATTTGTTGATTACTGGAAAGCTAAAGATCCGCGCAGGCTTTACACAGGAGCGGCGGTAGGCGGTAGTTGGCCGGTAATCCTCAATAACGAATATATGGCCCGTGCGGGTGCGCGTGGTTTGGCCTGGAACCAGCGGCCCGAAAGTTACTCTGATTACAGCAAACAGATAGCTCAGTTTAATGTGCCCTTTGTGGCCCATGAGATGGGGCAATATTGTGCTTTCCCCGATTTTAAGGAAATCAGGAAATATACGGGGATATATAAAGCCAAAAACTTTGAACTTTTTCAGGAAGACCTCCAAGATCATGGAATGGCCGATGAGGCCGAAAAATTCCTGATGGCTTCGGGAAAATTACAGGCTTTATGTTATAAGCACGAAATTGAAAAAGCCATGCGTACACCCGGCTATTCGGGCTTTCAGTTGCTTTCGTTAAATGACTATCCGGGACAGGGTACTGCCCTGGTTGGTGTACTCAATGCCTTTTGGGATAGTAAGGGCTATATTACAGCAAGGCAGTTTGCCCGGTTTTGCAATGCAACAGTGCCGCTTATCCGTACCGAAAAGTTTGTATATCAAAACAACGAAACGCTAAAAGCGCAGGTTGAGCTGTTTAACTATAGCAAGCCTATGACAACCGCGATGAACTGGAAATTAACCGATGCGCAACATAAAGTGATTAGCGAAGGTGTGCTTGATAAAAAAAGCTATGTAATGGGTAACTGCCAGCAGGCAGGAGTGATTAGTGTGGCTTTATCAAAAATAAAATCGCCGGTAAAACTGAACCTTGAAGTAGCCGTGCCTAACACTCAATATGTAAACGACTGGGATTTTTGGGTGTATCCCGCAAACTTGCCTGCTGTGAAAACCGATGTGTATTATACTACTTCGCTGGATGATAAGGCCAAAGAGGTACTCAATAATGGCGGCAAAGTATTTCTGAATGCCTCGGGTAAGGTAATAAAGGGCAAGGAAATTATACAATCATTTACTCCTGTTTTCTGGAATACCTCCTGGTTTAAAATGCGCCCTCCGCATACGCTTGGTTTTGTGTGCGATCCTAAGCATCCTGCGTTTAATGATTTCCCGACATCATCCTATAGTGAAATACAATGGTGGGATATCCTCTCGAATGTGCAGGTAATGCACCTGGAAGATTTTCCGGCAACATTCCGCCCGGTTATTCAGCCTATTGATACCTGGTTCATGAACCGCCGTTTGGCATTGCTCTTTGAAGTCAGGGTGGGTAAGGGGAGCCTGATGGTGAGCAGTGCCGATCTTTCGCCAACAACCGGCGAAGACAGGCCGGCGGCAAAGCAATTATATTACAGCATTTTAAAATATATGTCGTCACCGCAGTTTAAACCTGCTGACAGCATTTCGATGGAAACTGTTGATGATCTTTTCAAAACTGCTTCAAAAGAGGTGTTTGTGTCCTATACCAACGGCGCACCTGACGAACTGAAGCCTAAAAACATAAAAAAGTAATATGAAAGTATTGAAACCAGTTTTAGCTTTATTAATAATGGCCTTTGCCGGCCTGTCTTTTATCAATCAGCAAAAGCCAACCATTTATTTAATTGGCGATTCTACCACGCATAACAACGATAAAGAAACATGGGGCTGGGGAAGCATTATCCCATACTATTTCGATCTGGCAAAGATCAATATTGAAAACCATGCCATGGCTGGTCGCAGCACGCGCACTTTTATAAAGGAAGGCCGCTGGAACAAGGTTGATTCATTATTAAAACCGGGCGATTATGTGATGATGGTATTTGGTCATAATGAAGGCAGTAAGCCCGATACCACAAAAGCCGGTTATCGGGGTGTATTAAAGGGTACAGGTAATGAAACGGTAGAGCTTACCTGGCCTAATGGTACCAAAGAAACAGTACATACCTATGGCTGGTATTTTCACAAATTTATAAGGGATACCAAAGCTAAAGGTGCAACACCTATAGTACTGTCCATGATCCCTCGTAATGAATTTCGTGATGGCAAAGTTATTCGTGCCGATAATGATTATGGTAAATGGGCACAAGAAGTGGCACAGCAGGAAGGTGCCATCTTTATTGATATGAACCATATCACTGCCGATAAATATGATCAATGGGGAGCTGATTCGGTTAAGAAATTTTTCCCCGGAGATCATACCCATACTAACAAGATGGGCGCTACTATAAATGCAGAATCAGTAGTTGATGGCATCCGGGCCAATCCCGTAAACTCTCTGAATAAATACCTTAAAAACTAAAATTTCGGGCTGCTATGAAAAATATGATCCGTACAAATGCCGGCTTAGGCTTATTGCTTGTCCTGGTTATGCTGTTATCTTCTTTTATGTTGATGAAACCTGCCGATAAGCCAACCTTTTACCTGATAGGCGATTCGACTGTAAAAAATGGTAAAGGCAAAGGCGATGGTGGTTTATGGGGATGGGGGAATTACATAGCCCCTTATTTTGATACAACAAAAATAACGGTCGAAAATGACGCGCTTGGGGGCACCAGCAGCCGCACCTTCCAAACTATGGGTTTGTGGGACAAGGTATTGGTTAAAATCAAACCCGGCGACTTTGTGATCATGCAGTTTGGCCATAATGATAGCGGCGCGCTTGATGACACAGCCCGGGCCCGCGGAACTATCAAAGGTATTGGCGGCGAACAGCAGGAAATATACAACCCGATACGGAAAGTAAAAGAGGTGGTACATACCTACGGCTGGTATATGCGCAAATTTATTGCGGATATTAAAGCGAAGGGCGCAACGCCTATTATTTGTTCGCCTATACCCCGTAATGTGTGGAAAGATGGCAAATCTGCAGGCCGCAATAATGAAAACAGCTATGGGCAATGGGCACGTGAGTTGGGCGAACAAACCGGGGCGTTTTTCATCGACCTAAACAAACTGATTGCCGATGATTATGACCAGGAGGGCGAAGCAAAAGTTAAATCAACTTACTTCGGTACTGATGCCACGCATACACTTGAGCCGGGTGCGCAGCTAAATGCCAGCATGGTTATTCAGGGCATCCGATCGTTCAATCAGTTGGCGCTCAATAAATATCTGAAGTAACAGGTTCTGTAATTGATTGTGTCCGGATGATGAAAAGAAGAGATTTTATTGAACAGTTAAGTATGGCTTCGGCAATGGCGTTATTGCCGGGTTTGGCTTTTGGTAATCCAAATGATCATGTTTCGGCATTCGCTAAAAAACTGAAGCCTGTTGGCCGTAAGCTGGAAATGGAGGGTTATTACGTTTGGTGCAATAGCCCGATAGAGGGACCTGATGGCAGGATCCACGTATTTTTTTCAAGATGGATTGCTTCAAAAAAATGGGCGGATGGATCAACGGATCTGAAATATGCCATGCTGTGGCAGATACGCCGGAAAGCGAGTATAAGTTTTTAGAAACAATCCTCGCCCCGCGTGGTCCGGGTTATTGGGATGCTACTACCTGTCATAACCCGTCGATAAAAGTAGTTGATGGTAAATATTGCCTGTTTTTTATGGGCAACTCCAACGGTAAAACCAATACAAAACGAATAGGCCTGGCTACAGCCGATTCGCTTGACGGCCCCTGGACCCGTCCGGATGAACCACTGTTGCTGCCCGGTCCCGAAGGTGCATGGGACGATCATTGTACTACAAACCCCGCGTTTGTTAAACATCCCAACGGGCAATATTGGCTGTTTTATAAATCATGGAACACCAAAGAATATGAAACATCAACCGACCCATTGGTAAAGGGGAACCGTAAATATGGTTTAGCTATTGCCGATAAGCTGGAAGGCCCTTATATCAAGTATGATGGCAACCCGGTTATAGATTTTTCGGGACGAGGCAATAATGCCCAGTTGGAGGATGCTTTTGTTTGGCTTGACAGGGGACGCTTTAGAATGCTTGCCCGGGACATGGGGGTATTTAATCACCAGTATGGTTTATACATGGAATCAAAAACCGGTAAAAAATGGGGCGAACCGGAGATTGGCTATTTTAACGCCGATTATTACCATATCAATCAACCACCGCCACCGAAATATTTGAATAAATACGGCAGGTTTGAAAGGCCTCAGCTTTTATTTCAAAATGGTAAACCCACTTACATGTTTACTACATCGCAGGGCGGTAAATACATGACAGCATCGCCATTCATATTTAAAATAGAATCATAGCATCCTCAACATGAAGAAAATACTGCCCGTATATTTTGCATTATTTGTTGTTGTTTGGCCGGTTTTATTGAGGGCGCAAAATAAAATTGACCGTAAGGCTTTGGTGCAAAGGCACAATGTCATAAATAGTGGCACGGATACGCTTTCTCCTCTCTCGGTTGGTAATGGTCGATTTGCTTTTACGGTTGATGCTACCGGCTTGCAAACTTTTCCTGAACATTACGATAAGGGCATTCCCTTAGGAACACAATCAGAGTGGGGCTGGCACAGCTTTAAAGATACAGCAGGCTACAAGTTTGATGAAACTTTAAAAACCTATACGCTCAATGGCCGTAACGTAAGTTATTCGATACAATGGAACCAGCCCGGCCGTAACAGGAATGCTGCCAATTGGTTCAGGGAAAATGTACATCGCCTGCAATTGGGTAACCTTGGTTTCCTGTTATTGCATAAGGATGTGAGCGAGGCACAGATAACCGATATTCAAAATATCCGGCAGGAACTTAATTTGTGGACAGGGTGCATCAGCAGCTCATTTACTTTTGACGGCGAACAGGTAAAAGTTGAAACCTATGCGCACCAGGGGCAGGATCTGATAGCTGTGAAAGTACAATCGCCATTGTTAGCGCAGGGGAGACTTAAGGTAAGGCTATGTTTCCCTTTCCCCACCAATCAGTTTGCCGACTATGGCGATAACTGGAAAAATCCGCAAAAACACTATTCGGCAATTGTTGGTTCCGGTGCCAGCGAGGCTACCATCATTCATCGTTTGGATACCAGCCAATATTTTGTTCGCCTCGCCTGGAACGGTGTAGCTTCGGTTAAGCATACTGCTGCCCATCAGTTTGTGTTAACGCCTCTGGATAAAGCCGCTGAACTGACGTTTACCTGTTCGTTTAATCCAAAGAAATCCACTGCGGCTTTACCTGGTTTTGCCCAAACGCAAGCCAACAGCATACAGCAATGGAAAGCCTTTTGGCAAAGCGGAGGTGCGGTCGATTTCAGTGGCAGTACCGATCCCCGCGCAAAGGAACTGGAACGCAGGGTGGTGCTGTCTCAATATCTTACCAAAATACAATGTTCTGGTCATCAGCCCCCGCAGGAAACCGGCTTAACGTATAACAGCTGGTATGGTAAACCGCACCTCGAGATGCACTGGTGGCACGGGATCCATTTTGCACTATGGGGCAGAGAGAAATTGCTCGAAAACAGTTTGGACTGGTACCATCACGTAAAAGCCAATGCCAGGGCTATCGCCAAAAGACAAGGATATGATGGCATCCGCTGGCAAAAAATGACCGATCCCGATGGCAATGAAAGCCCATCATCGGTAGGGGCATTCCTGATCTGGCAGCAACCGCATTTTATTTATTTTGCTGAGCTGGACTACCGCGCGCACCCAAATAAGGAAACCCTCGACAAATATAAAGACCTTGTACTGGCCGATGCAGATTTTATGGCCTCGTTTCCCACTTATGATAAGGAGCATGACCGGTATAATTTAGGCAAAGGAATTATCCTGGCGCAGGAACGTTACAAGCCCGAAGAAACATATAATCCAACCTATGAGTTGCAATACTGGCGCTGGGCTTTAAATACCGCCCAGCAATGGCTCAAACGCCTGGGCTTGCAGCCGGATAAAAAGTATGCCCAAATCCTGGATAAATTGGCCCGGTTACCCCAAAAGGATGGCGTTTACCTCGCTGCTGAAAGCTCGCCCGATGCCTATACTAATCCTAAATTAAAAACAGACCACCCGGCAGTATTGGCTGCTTATGGTATGCTGCCCTATAATGATAAACTGGATACCGTGGTAATGAAGGAAACCTTTAACCTGGTTTGGGATGTATGGGATTGGAAGGATACCTGGGGCTGGGATTTCCCAATGACTGCCATGACAGCAGCCCGTTTAAATATGCCTGATAAAGCTGTCGATGCTTTGTTTATGCCCATAAAAACCAATACTTACTTAGCCAACGGCCACAATTACCAGGACGGGCGATTACGCATGTACCTGCCTGGCAACGGTGGTTTACTGGCCGCTGTAGCCATGATGTGTGCCGGCTGGGATGGCTCAACCACTGTAAATCCCGGTTTCCCAAAAGATGGGAAGTGGAAAGTAAGGTGGGAAGGGCTCAGGAAAATGCCTTAATGTTTAACGTGTCTTTTTAGAATGGATATATAAAATCTACGATATGAATAAATTATTGCTTACAATAAAAACGGTATTAAGCGCATGCGCTGTTATGGGTATGATAGGTAGTGCATTTGCCCAACTGCCTGCAAAAACAGAGGTGTTGGCCGGTATGGCCCTGGCCAATAATTATTTTATGCAGAAATGGCCGGATCCGGGAACGTCTGTTACCGTAAAAAATGTCACCCGTACCAGCAATTTGTGGACGAGGGCTGTTTATTACGAAGGGCTGATGGCGATGTATAAAATCGATCCTCAAAAAAGGTACTATGATTATGCAGTTGATTGGGGCGAAAAACATCAGTGGAGCCCTCGTGGCGCTGTTGATACCCGTAATGCCGACAATCAATGCTGCGGGCAAACCTATATCGATCTTTACCTGGTAGATAAAAAGCCAGAACGCATTGAAAAAATAAAGCAAAGCATCGACCTGATGGTGAACAGCGAAAAAAGGATGACTGGAACTGGATAGATGCGCTGCAAATGGCTATGCCGGTATATGCCAGGCTCGGTGCGGTGTATAACGACAATAAGTATTATGAAAAGATGTTCGACATCTACAATTACTCAAAAACCGTTCACGGTGGCAAAGGATTGTATAACACGGTCGATCATCTTTGGTGGCGTGATAAAGACTTTGTACCCCCATATAAAGAGCCTAACGGAGCGGATTGCTACTGGTCGCGCGGGAACGGTTGGGTAGTGGCTGCCATGCTGCGCGTGTTAGAAGTTATGTCTAAAAATGCACCTCATCGCAATGAATACTTATCGGTTTATAAAGAAATGATTGAGGCTTTGGTGCCTCTGCAACGTGCTGATGGCTATTGGAATGTGAGCCTGAAGGACTCGACCAATTTTGGCGGTAAGGAACTATCGGGCACGGCTTTGTTTACTTACGGTATGGCCTGGGGGATCAATCATGGGATCCTTAAAAAGAAAACCTATCTGCCAATAGTTTTCAAAGCATGGAATGCCATTGCAAAAGAGTGCCTGCATCCGGATGGCATGCTGGGTTTTGTACAGGGAACAGGCAAAGAGCCAAAAGACGGACAGCCGGTAGGGTACAATAATGTGCCCGATTTTGAAGATTATGGTTTGGGGTGTTTCCTGTTGGCCGGCAGCGAAGTTTATAAACTGAGCAAATAATGAAAAAGGTATCCTTGTTTTTAGCTTTTGTTTTAATCGGGGTGACTGCCTTTGCGCAAACGGGTATTGGCAGCAATAAATCCGGATACAAAAAAGATGGCAACACCTTGTTATTCAGTAACGCCAACGGAGATGTTAAAATTGAGTTGTGCTCAGCATCCATGTTTCGGGTAAGGGCCAGTTGGAGCCGCAAATTTGCACCGGATGAGCACTTAATGCAGGAAAATTATACGTGGCCCGCTGTTGATTATAAAATAACTGATGCTAAATCGGCATACATAATCCAAACGTCGGCCTTGATTATCACGGTAATTAAATCACCGTTTATAATTAATGTCGCAGACAGCAAGGGCGTGATGTTATCATCAGAGTACGTGCCTGATAGTAAACAAAATGGAGGTTTGCATCACATAGGTGATATGGTTATGTGTACTAAAGACTTGCTTCCCGATGAGCATTTCTTTGGCTTTGGTGAGCGCATGGATTTTACCGAACAGCGTAACAAACTGGTAAAGCTGAACGTGGGCCGGGGAAAAAGCAAAAATAATTTGCTTGGCGCTTATAATATCAACGAAGCTAACTACTGCCCGGTGCCATTTTTTATGAGCACTAAGGGCTATGGCATCTATCTGCATAATTCATCAGCTACCGAATGGGATATGGGTAGCAAAACTGATGATGAATACAGCTTTAAAGCGAATGATGGCGAATTGGATTACTACTTTATTTACGGTCCAACGTTCCCGGTTATTTTAAGCAGTTATTTAAGCATCACAGGTAAATCGCCATTGTTGCCGAGGTTTGCCTTCGGTTTGCATATGGGCACTTATAGCGGCGGCACCTGGGGACATGAGGAACTTACTTCGGACAGATATGTAATAGAACTGGCCCGCAAAATGCGCGAGATGGGGATCCCGGTTGATATCCTTTTCCTCGATTCAACCTGGCGCTTGTTTGGTAAAATGGGGGCAAAGGAGCTACCTCCTTTGAATGGCGCGAAACATTTAAGGATCCCAAAGCCATGTTTGATAGCCTGTATGCCATGAACTTTAAAATGGTGGGCCTGCATATCCGCCCAAGGTTTGATAACGCCAAAAATCTGAACCTGCTTGATGAGGCACAGGCCAAAGGTTTTACCTATCCCGAAAATGGCAAACCAGGCGAGTTTGTGAACTTTTTTGATCAGCGGGCTGCAAACTGGTGGTGGTATAACGGCGTGATGAAAGTAGCCTCAATTGGTGCTAAATTCCTGAAAACAGATGAAGGCAGTGCCTTTGGTTCATTAGCCAATGAAAGTGAAAAAGTTGGGCCTACTGGTAGAGAAGTGGCACAACTTCATAATGTATTTCCCATCGCTTATGCTAAAGCTCCGTATTTAAAATTTCAGGAATATAATGGCATTCGCGGATTAAATCAAACCCGGGAAGGTTATTCAGGGATCCAACGTTATCCCTTCATTTTTGCCGGTGATTGGCCAAGCGAATGGCAATACTTTGCTCCGGTTATAAAAGCCGGGTTAAATATTGGCCTGTCGGGCGTTGGATATTGGGCACATTGCATGGGCGGTTTTGAACACGCGGCCGATCCGGAATTATACATGCGTTGGGTACAGTTTGGTATGTTTAGTCCGGTAGCTATGGTTTTTGGTATGGACCATCCGGGCTATAAAGAACCCTGGAATTATGGGGCTGAGGCTTTGGCTAACTTTAAAAAGTACGACGATCTGCGTTACAGGATGATTCCCTATATCTATAGCAATGCGTACACGCAATATCAAACCGGTATGCCGCTTATGCGCGCTTTGGTGCTGGAATACCAGGACGATCCCAATACCTACAATATAGCCGATCAATACCTGTTTGGTGACAACATGATGGTTTGCCCGGTAACTGTAAAGGGCGCACAAACGCGTACTGTTTATTTACCAAAAGGAATTTGGTTTGACTATTGGACGGGCATAAAATATACCGGAAAGCAATATATCCATATCCTGACCCCTCCAGATCATCTACCCATTTTTGTAAAAGCAGGAGGCATTATCCCAATGCAACTGGCCATGAAATACATGGATGAAAAACCGGTAGATGTGATAACGCTGGACGTGTTTTTGGGCCAGGCATCTGAGTTTAAGTTGTATGAAGATGATGGCATCAGTTTAAAATATAAACAGGGCGACAAGGCGATCACCCAAATTGCTGTGACCAATACTGCCGATGGCTGGCAACTGCAAATTAAAAAGCCCACAGGTAACTTTACCCCGGCGCAGCATACTTATTTGACAAAAATACATTGGGCTTATGATAATGCTCCATCTTCAATAATAGAAAATAATGAAACATTGAAAGCGGCTGATCATGTTGAAGCATTAGACAAAACAGCTGGCTGGTATTATGATAAAATCAATCATTTGCTTTGGATAAAAACATCCAATAGTAACAGGGATGATATTACCCTTAATTTTAAATAGATTGCGATAATCGTCTCCTATGAAAAAGTTCCTTCAAACCATCTTTCTTTTTGCAGTAGCAAGCAATCCAATATTTGCCCAGGATAAGCAACCAGCTAAGCGGCCAAACATCATTATTATTTTGGCCGATGATATGGGCTACTCGGATATAGGCTGTTTCGGCTCCGACACGCAAACGCCCAATCTTGATGCGATGGCGAAAGGTGGTTTGCGCATGACCCAGTTTTACAACGCATCGCGCTGCTGCCCAACCCGCGCGTCGTTACTTACTGGGCTTTATCAGCATCAGGCCGGGGTAGGCGATATGGTAAACCACCGCGATGTACCGGCTTACCAGGGCTACCTGAACCAAAACTGCGTAACCATAGCCGAAGCGCTTAAAGAAGGTGGCTATAATACGCTGATGGCAGGCAAATGGCATGTGGGTACAGACCCCTCGCGCTGGCCGGTTAAACGCGGTTTTGATCATTACTTTGGTTTGATAGACGGTGCAAGCAGCTATTTTACTCCAACCATGCCGTACCGCCCTAATCAAAAGCTTACCATTGCTTTAGATGATAAGGAATATACACCGGGACCAAACTGGTATTCAACCAATGCTTATGCCGATTATGCCCTTAAATTTATTGAGGGTAATAAAGGTACAGGCAAGCCATTCTTTTTGTACATGGCTTTTACCAGTCCGCACTGGCCAATTCAGGCGCTGCCTGAGGATATTGCCAAATACAAAGGCAAGTACCTGAAAGGTTGGGATAAACTCAGGCAGGAACGGCTTGAACGTCAAAAGCAATTAGGTATCATTCGCAAAGATGAAAAGCTTTCGCCAAGGGATAAGAGCGTACCGGAATGGGATAGCCTTACTCCTGAAGAAAAAGAGCAGTTTGATACTAAAATGGCCGTATACGCTGCGATGGTTGACCGGATGGATCAGAATATAGGCCGCATCAGGAAAAAACTTAAAGAGCTGGGCGAGGATAAAAATACGGTGATCATGTTCCTGTCAGACAATGGGGCCAGTAATGAAACTATTGCCGGACCGGGTTTTACCTCCGAGGTACTGGCTGCAAACAGTAAGCCTGCAAGTGATCCAACATCTTTTACATCGTACGGGTCATTAGGTGCCAATGTGAGCGATACGCCTTTTCGCTTGTTTAAGCACTGGGAATATGAGGGCGGCACAGCTACCCCTTTTATAGCTTATTTCCCCGATGTGATTAAGCCGGGGGCAATAGTCAATAAACCTGCCCACATTATCGATCTGATGGCTACCTGCCTTGATCTGGCCGGAGCAACTTATCCCAAAGTTTATCATGGCAATAGCATTACACCCACGGAGGGTATAAGTCTTGTCCCGGTATTTAAAGGCCAGAAGTGGCAAGGACATAACGGGCTGTTTTTTGAACACGAGGGCAATCGTGCTGTAAGGAAGGGCGACTGGAAACTGGTATCGCAACGCCCCGAAAATAAATGGGAACTCTATAATATCAGCACGGACCGCTCCGAGCTAAATGACCTGAGTGTCCAATACCCTCAAAAAGTAGCTGAACTTGAAGCAATGTATAGCGACTGGGCCGCCCGTGCTGGTGTTGTGGAGTTTGATAAGTTAGCAAAAGCGAAAGGTGAATAATTAAAAAGTATAGACTGGCTTTAAGTTTGTGTATTCCCGCTTTTACCAATGCCAATGTTTTAGCTCAGTTCCACATAGTACCGTTAATGCCCATCCACAAACCAATGAAATAACGATGGCCCGCCGCCCCTGTTTACACTGCTGCTATCGGTGAGCCGTCTATTTTTTTATTTCGATAAGCAGGATTACAGCCGGTGGTGAGGTAGAGGAACTGCAATTATCAATTTGTTGTTTTCATGGTGATGTTATTATCACAAAAAAAGGTGATTTTCTTTTACTGCGAAGCCGGGCTCTGCCCGGAGGAAGATAACTGACGTTGTGCTTGGGTTTACTTTTAACAGGTGTCGTCTTATCCGTTTACTACTTCGCCGCCGTTTACATGGATTACCTGACCTGTAATAAAGGAAGAGTCGTCTGAAGCCAGGAAAACATAGGCGGGACCAAGCTCAGAAGGCTGTCCGGCACGTTTCATAGCCGTTTCACAGCCAAACTTTTTGATCTTTTCTTCGTCGAAGGTGGATACAATAAGTGGGGTCCAGACCGGTCCGGGCGCTACGGCGTTAACCCGGATCCCTTTTTCTGTCAGGTTGGTAGCCAGTGATCGCGTAAAGGTAGTGATAGCGCCTTTGGTTGATGAGTAATCAATAAGCGAAGGCGAAGAACGATAGGCGGTTACCGAAGTGGTATTGATAATGCAATCGCCTGCATGCATGTGATCTAATGCAGCTTCTGCAAAATAAAAATAGGCAAATATATTGGTGCGGAAGGTAACATCCAGTTGTCCGGGATCAATTGCCCTGACGTCTTTTTGCGGGAATTGCATACCTGCATTGTTCACCAGGATATTGAGTTTACCAAATTCTTGTATGGTTTGTTGTACCGCGTGTTTGCAAAAGGCCGGGTCTTTTACGTCCCCTTTAATAAGCAAGCATTGCTGGCCTGTTAATTCAACCAGGTCCTTTGTGATTTCGGCATCTTCGTCCTCCTCCAGGTAAACGATGGCCACATTAGCACCTTCCTGCGCAAAATGTACGCTTACCGCGCGGCCAATTCCACTATCGCCCCCGGTAATGAGGGCTATTTTTCCTTGCAACTTTCCGGCAGCTTTATAGTTGTCTTTAATGTATTCCGGAGCCGGATGCATCTTTGCTTCAATACCTGGCTGCCTATCCTGCTTTTGCGGTGTTTCTTCTTTGGTTATCATAGATTCTTTTAAAAAAGTGTTGTTGTTGAGTTGACTAACGAAAGCCGGAACACAGACGCTTATTGAAAGTTGTTTAAACTTTCTTAAAAAATCGTTAGCTCTAAAGCTTTCGAAAAGGGGGAGTTAGCGGCATTAAAAATGCCTGGGCAACTGTTTAATAAAAGCCGTCATCAGCAGGATGACGGCCGGTAGTTTTTTTAAGTATTTCAGGCCGTTTTATTATTATCAGGATAAATACTCCATTGCGCCACGCCTTCGGGCTCAGAGTCCTTTACTTCGGTGCTTTTTTCCTGGCTCATTTGCTTATTCAGCTTTTCGGCCTGTTTAAGTTCCCTCGCCTTATCGTCTTCCAGTTGGGTGAGGCCCTGTGTTTCCCTGACGTGCTTTACCGGGTCAGCTATGTAAATAAATTCTTTTTCCAAATCGGGCATTTCGCCTTCGTTCCACGGGCCGTGAACGTCGGCACCATTAGACATATTGAAATACTGCTGGGTAAAGCGTGGATCGGCTGCCAGTACCCCTGGTGGAAAGTTCGGCTGGATATCGTTTAAAGCCGCTTCAAACATCTTGTAATGCGCCACTTCACGGGTCATCAGGAAAGACAGTGTTTCGTGAATGTAAGGATCATTGGTGAATTTCATCAGGTGTTCATAAACCAGCTTGGCGCGTGACTCTGAGGCAAGGTTACTGCGAAGATCGACGGTCAGGTCGCCATTTGAATGGATATAACTTGCACACCATGGTATGCCCTGGCTGTTGCGGGGCGTAACACCGCCGCCTGTAATAACGCCAAACTGTGGATTGGCGAATACTGCCTGGTGAATAATATCTTCTTTGGCAGCTTTACCATTCAAAACCTGCATGATCTCGGAACTGTCGGCAGCATTCTTAAGTTCGCCATTAACGCCTTTGAGGAGCATTTGAATAGTGGCGCCCACGATTTCAAGGTGACTGAATTCCTCTGTGGCGATATCCATCAGCATATCATATTTGTCGGGGTACGGCACCTTGGCACCAAAGGCCTGCGTGAAGTATTGCATGGCTGCGGCCAGTTCGCCGTTCTCTCCGCCAAACTGTTCCAGCAATAAATTGGCAAACCGGGGATCGGGGCGCGATACGCGCGCGTTAAATTGTAGTTCTTTTACATGGTGAAACATAACATTTGATTTTGGTAGATAGTGTTATGATACAACCAAGGGTAGTGTTTTATGTTTTATAATTTAATAAATTTTTTTAATATGAAATAAAAGTGATCTATTTTACCAATCATTAATATGATTACTGTTTCAATAAACTGCAAAATTTGAGCATCGACTGCGGAGTAATGCTCCAGTTAGGTGCTTTAATATCACCCCAGGCTTTGGGGTTGTCATATAAATTAAAGTAGCAAACGCCAAAAACATGAGGGTTCGCATTTATTGTTTCAGCGGCATCGGCAAGCCATTTGTCCTGGAAGCTTTCTGATCCCTTTACACCGAATTCGGTTATGAACAAAGGCTTATCAAGAAATCTCATCCGAAAATATTTTCGGTTAAATATGGTGCTGAAGGCTTCCTGCTTATCCTGATCGGTAATGTTTTTATCCGGCAAACCGTAAATGGCTATACTGATATAATCTACTACATCGCTTCCGGGCCAAAAATCCGCCGAGCCCCGGTCGCCGGCAGGTCCCCAAACCTTTCTGACATTTTTGCCCGGTCCTCCGTCAAACTGCATAAAATATCTGAAGGCATTGATATAAGTAACAGGGTCCTGGCTTTGCCACTTGTACCGGTGGATAGGGATCTCCATTTCATGCATCCATCTGAGATAAACGATGTTTTGTGTGGCAGAAATTATATTAAATAATTTTTTAATCTGTTTGTTATAACGGCCGTTTAATATACTTTCCATAACAGCAGTATCCGGTATTCCGCTGGTGTCACGCCATGGCTCCATAGTTACAATAACTTCATGGTGACGGTTAATGACCTCCGAAAATTTTTTTCAAAATCGCCTCTTTCAACTTCGCCCCAATCTGTAAAAAGATGTTCTACACTAATTCTTGGTTGATTGAGCAGTTTTTTATTTGGGTCAAATACCCCAATCTTGAGCGAGGCCCTTACCGGCTTTTTAGCGGCACTATCCGCGTAGTTGTCGGCACTGTATACGGTATTCCGGTATTTTATAAAATAGTCTTTTTGTTCGTTTAGCCAACTGTATTTAAAAGGTGTTTTTCCGGTATTATTGTCTATGATCAATACCGGTTTGTCTATAAACCTTAAGCGATGAAGCTTATGTTTTAACATATCAGAAACCGTACTGTCTTTTGGATAAAAGTGGGTGGTATTTTCTGATTGGCTTCCAAGTGTTATACTTACATAATCAACGGTCTTATTTCCGGGCCAGTATTCGGTATCGCCGGGATAACCAGACGGACCCCATATGATTTGTGCCTTTGGGGCAATCATTTTAAATTTTTTGAAAAATAATTAAATGAAGTAATATAGTCTTTAGGCGATTTATATTGCCATGGAAATACGCTGGCCGGTACTTCCATGTCAGGATTCCAGCGGATAAAAACCTGATGGTGACTTTTTGCCGCCAAAACAGCCAGTTCATGAATCTGCTTATCAAAACTACCATTGAGCACTTCAGTTAAAACGTTGTTTTTATAATCTACACCTTTAAGCCAGGTTTCCACGGTGATTAGTACATCATTGTTAGCCAAAGCTGTATCCACATTGCCCCGGCTTGACCTTATAGCCGTATTTTTAAACACTGCCGTGTAACAAATAATAGGTTTGGCCGGTAAGGTATCACTTAAATTCCTGCGGTTAAATATGCCAACCACTTGTTCGTTGCTGCGGTAGTAGTTGTTTGTAAAATAATCACTGCGGAAAATTTTAATGCCCCAAAAGGATATAACGAGGATTATACCTAAACTGATCGCTAAATAAATCTTTACGGACTTTTTTTCATTGACGATTAATTTTGAAAAGGGGTATTTAATGTTGCGTAGTCAACAGTTACATTATCGCCATCGGTTGCAACAAGGTACAGCCTGTATCTGTCGTCATTTTTGGGGATTGTAACGTATACATCCGGACTGCTTCCTACCTTTTTCATGCCGGTTGCATTGCCCCAATTATCTGTTTTGACAAGATACCATTCAAATTTCAATCCGGTTTTTAAATAGGCAGCGATGTTCCAGTGGCCGTAGGAAAATACCAGGGCGTTATAGCGCAGGGATGCCCCCGGAGTAGTTGTTAATGCAGGTTTCAGTATTTTAATATCGGGCAAATTATAGATAGGTGTATTGCCATTCCAGTTCTTGCTTATTTTATAAAGGTAACGTTTATTTCTGCCCCATACGTCTTTTAAACCGTCAAACGTGACAGCAGTGCCGCTTTGTTGATCCTGCCAGTTAGCGTAAAAAATTCCGCCGGAATGCTGTACACCTTCGAGTGCGCCGGGATCAGTGCAACTGAAAAAATAAGGTATTTTAAAATCAAGGCTAACATATTTCAATGACTGTTTATTATCAACAATTACTCCGAAAGCATCAATTGCCGGTATTTGCTCCTTTAATATTTGCATAGCAGGGTTGAGTGTGGGTGAGGATAAAAGGTCGATGGTTAATGGCCTTGTTGGGTCTTCATGTTTAATTTCATTTACCAAACGTTTTAACAAATTGATATAATGCT
Organism: Mucilaginibacter sp. P19; assembly: GCF_050632265.1. Classification (NCBI taxonomy): domain Bacteria; kingdom Pseudomonadati; phylum Bacteroidota; class Sphingobacteriia; order Sphingobacteriales; family Sphingobacteriaceae; genus Mucilaginibacter; species Mucilaginibacter sp. P19. Next base: position 3,392,395 of record NZ_CP192586.1, on the reverse strand, counting down.
GTTGGGCCTGGTACAACTGTGGCCCATGATAAAATTGGGATAGTTGCTGGTAGGTACTATTGCCTAAGTTCCAGGCACTGATGTTAGGGTTTGATTTATTTTTATTTATGGTGTTAAGGATGATATTGAATTGCTCGTGCAGGTAGGTGGTGTCATTAATGAAGCTTGATGGGGCAGGCACCCAGAAGCTATAATTAATTTTTAAGCCCTTTTGTGCGGCTGCTTCAAAAATTGAGTGGTCGTAAATATTAGGTCCATATATTTTTATTGTATTTATCCCCGCTTTTCGAATGTCTTCAAAATCATTAACTATCATTTTTTTGGTTAGCGGAGCTATGTTCTTGTACCAGTAGTTTCCTTTAGAGTAGATTACGCCTTTTACTGAAGAAAAGAATGGAGGGTTTACTGATAAACGTTTTTGACCGGTGACTGGATCTTGTTCAATAATATTTATCGAAGTATCTGAAGACGCTCGCGAAGTGCTATTGTAAAGTCGCGATTGCCTGATCAATTGCGATAACCCGGTGGTGTCTGATGAAGAGATGAACTCTGCAAAAGACTTTTTGCTATTATCATTGTTAGCATCGAAACCACGCGCAACATTAAAGTTTGCATCTTCATCCGATTCCTGAGAAGCATATATGCAGATGCCAACCACTAATATGCTAAGTATCAGGCTAACTTTCCTTACACCGAAATATATCTTTCTTCTTAACAGCCAAAAAAATATTTTAACATGCTGTATTTTTGAAACGACCGTAAATAATGTGGCATGTTTATCCAGGTAGGCCTGAAACTTGAGTTCTGAACTTGCGATAAGCATAAATATCATGAACATACAATTCAGGCCAACGATGCCGGACATAAAAAGTGTATAGGGATTCCAGTCGTTGTAAAGGCCGTAAATAATAGCTGCGATGGATACAGCCAACACTACAATATTGGGTAAGTTGTTTTTTAAATTTTTTTCATCTTTGATATCCTTGGGGGTTGCTATGTAAGGAACGTTCTTCCTGATAATAGTATAGACAAAACCTAATATAAAAACCCACCATGTACCTATGAGCAGTAATCCTCCCACCACATGAAACCCCCGCTCATTATCCTCCATTACCCATTGCTGAACAAAATGCCTGATCAGAACTACTGAAGTTATAAAAGGAACACTGATAACTAAAAACTCAGAAAAGTCCATCCTTAACGGAAAAGCATCTGTGAACAGGGATATAACCGGAATTGAGAAATTAATAAGAAATACAAAACCAGATAAGTAAAATAGAGGTAAAAGACCGTAATGAAGTTTCTGCCGCCAGTTGAATTTTCTGAAAAGTTTAACGTAGGAAGTCACAAGAAGCTCAAAAACACCCCGCGACCATTTCAATTGTTGCTTATAATAAGCTGACAAAGTAGCCGGAACCAGGCCCCGGGTCAGTACAGCGGGTACATAAACGGATTTCCAATTGCGTGCATGGAGCTGCATTGCCGTATGCATATCTTCAGCCAGCCCGGCCGCATGTCCGCCAATGGATTCCAAAGCTGTTCGCCTGAAAGTACAATTGGCGCCTATAGCCTGCACAGTGCCATAACTGTTCATGCACATCATCATCGGGCCGTAAAACTGATAGGTTTGTTGTGCCGCGCCTTTAGCTATCCATCCAATGTCATGATTGTAATAGGCCTGCACAATTTGCACATAACCAATTTCCGGGTTATCAAAATGAGCTATTATCGGATCCAGAAATTCGGGTACGGGTATATGGTCGGGATCAAGAATTACACATAGTTCGCCTGATGACTGGGCTAATGCGTTATTAATATTGCCAGCTTTGGCGTTGATTTTTTTAGTTCTTGTTATGTGATGAACGCCCAGTTCTTTACAAACTGATTTCAGGTAAGGGTCATCGGCCTCGTCACACAAAAAGGTTTCATGAGGATAATGTATAGCCTGAATTGCAGTAAGTGTTTCAACAATCATTTCATATGGTTCACCGGCGCAAAACGTGGTAAATATGTCTACCGTATATTGTTTCGTTATGGGTAAAGCAGGCGGAACGCTTATTGACCAATAATGATACCACTCATATATTACCTTAAAAAAGGTATAAACAAAGGTTGATATTAATAGCCAATATAGTGGCCGATAACCAATAACTGATTGTCTGAGCAGGCTATGTATAAAAAAACATACAAAGCAAACCGATGATAATCATCAGCCTTAAATAAAATAATTGCCGTTTGGAAGGTGGTTTTATAGTATTGTTCATGGATTCTTTAATACATAAAAGGGAGTGTTTGAGGTAGCAAAAGAGCCCTTTTGATCATATACATAAACCAATAAGCGGTAAGGGCCTTCTGTGGCGGGTACTTTAAACTTCAAGTCCGGCCCGCTTTGCCCGATTATTAAATTTTTAATCTCTTTTGGTTTCTTTTGGTTAAAAGCGCCATTGGGTTTGAACCAATCCTCCGCAAATATTTCCCATTTAAATGTTAAGCCGGTGGTGTCCGGATCTTCGATATACACTTTGCTGTTTATTGTTATGCCAGGCTTAAATAAGATATTGTCCCTGGCTCCTTTTCCATCTACCAACATGTATTTCAAGACAGGGGCCTTCTTAGGCGCTTTTTGCCCCGTCCAGATATAATGCATCACCTGAACGGCCTCGGTTTCAGCGCCATTTTCATCAAACATACTGAACCAGGTTGGGGTTAGTTCCTGTTTTTGCCCCCAATAAAATACCATCGACCCCAGAAACCTGGAATTATTAACCGGCATATACTTTTCATAGGTTGAAAGATATTGCTCTGCCTTTTTTGTACTGGTATTTTCAATATAAGCCCCCCATGCATTTTGACTGTCGGCGGTCCAGGGACCTTCAATTCCCCATTCTGTTATTAAGAACGGGCCATCCCAAAACCAATTGAATTTCTGAAGATCTTCATTTAAAGTTTGGATCGAACCAAAAATATTGAACGAGATGAAGTCAATCTTGGTCCGTAGCTTAATATTGACAATGTTTTTCTTTTGAAAGGACATAATGGTTGTAGTAACCGGGTGCTGCGGATCGTCCTGGTGGATCATGTTGACTACAGCATTAAATATGGTATAAAACTGATTGTATTTCGGCTTGTAAGGGAATGCAAGCTCATTGCCCACACACCAGCTCAGAAGCGCGGGGTGATGCTTAAATCTATTAACAATCCCGGCAATCTTGCTCACATGGGCACTGGCCTTCGAGGTTTTATAAAAGTCATCTATACTTTCGCTTGGAGGCATTGGCAACCCTGCTATTACAGCTAAATGATGTGCCTGCGCCGAATCCAAAATACTTCCTAAATTTAAGGTATCCCAAACCCTTATCGTATTGCCTCCTGCCTCGTTTAATCGTTTTAAATTGGTAAAACCGGAAGCTCCTTTTATGAAAAAAGGCTCACCATTACGGTACAGTGAATATTTGCCATTCTCATTTTTGATGTAAACTCCATCTTTATTGACATTACGAGGCTGTGATCGATTACAAGATAAAGAGAAGAGACAAAGTATCAGACAGCTAATAATTAATCGTAAAAGAGGACATCTCATAAATAGTAATTCGGTTCATTTAAAAAAGCAAACGATATTTTTGTAGTTATATATAAAACTCTTAGTTTTTGAATAAAAAGAAATTCCGACTGCAGGTTTTGGTTCATGTTGCGAATATTCAAAAAATCATGTAAATATTGACTGTATACGGAAAGTATAATTAATTGTTTATATGTAGACCAGGAATTAACAGGAGGAGGCCATGGGTTAGCAGATACACCTTACCGCCGGCATGATTGGGGGCCATTTGCAGGATAAATTACCCGAATTTATCGAACGTAAAGGTAAGACGGCAAGAAATGATGTGTATATTGTGCCTGATAGCTTAAATCGTCAGTGCGCGTTTTACCAACGGCAAATTAGGCGCGGGCAAATACAAAAATACAGATACCTGTGAAACCGGAAAAACATGATTATGATGCAATAATAGTAGGCTCGGGGCCAAATGGCCTTGCTGCGGCGATATTGTTGCAACAAAACGGACTTTCGGTATTACTGCTTGAAGGAAAAAGTACTATTGGCGGCGGTTTACGTACTGAAGAACTAACCCTGCCTGGTTATAAGCATGATGTTTGCTCAGCTATTCATCCGCTGGCAGTTGGTTCGCCATTTTTTGAAACACTGCCACTGCATGAGCATGGCCTTGAATATATTTATCCCACAATATCTGCAGCGCATCCCTTTGATAATGGAACGGCTGCGGTACTTAAAAAATCCGTTGTTGAAACTGCCAATCTGTTAAGTGCCGACAAGGATACCTACATTAAACTGATGGCGCCCCTGGTAACTTCGTGGCCCGGTTTGGCGCCTGATGTTTTAGGTCCGCTTACTTTTCCCAAACATCCTGTCGACCTGGCTGCTTTTGGGCTGGCTGCTTTAACTTCAGTAAACTATTTGGCCAAGCGCTTCAAAACTGAGGAAGCCAAAGGGCTTTTAGCCGGGATGGCTGCTCATGGCATTCTACCATTAACAAATCTTACCACATCGGCAATTGCTTTAGTGTTGATGGTTAACGGGCATCTAAAAGGCTGGCCGGTGCCTAAAGGTGGCTCGGTAAAAATAGCGGAGGCATTGGCGTCATACTTTACATCTATAGGGGGCAGGATAGAAACCAATACCTACATCAATAATTTTGATCAGCTGCCATCGGCAAAGACAATTTTGTTTGATGTTACGCCAAAACAACTGTTGCAAATTGCCGGACATAAATTTTCATCATTGTATAAATGGCAACTGGAACGTTATCGTTACGGAATGGGTGTTTTTAAAGTTGACTGGGCTCTTGATGATGTTATTCCGTTTAAAGCAGGAGAGGCCCGACAAGCAGGAACGGTACATATTGGGGGTACGCTGAAGGAAATTGCTGCGTGTGAACAGCAAATCTGGGACGGTTTGCACCCCGAAAAACCATTTGTACTGCTGGCCCAGCAAAGCCTTTTTGACAATACCCGTGCACCCCAGGGCAAGCATACCGCCTGGGCATATTGCCACGTTCCCAACGGATCAAACAAAAACATGACCGATTTTATCGAAAAACAAGTGGAGCGTTTTGCCCCTGGTTTCCGCGAACGCATCATAGGCAGGCATACTTTTAACACAGAGCAACTGGAAAACTATAATCCCAATTATATCGGAGGTGATATTAACGGCGGGGTAATTGACATTGGCCAGTTGTTTACCCGGCCGGTATTGCGCCGCTCACCATACCGCACATCGGCAAAGGGGATTTATATCTGTTCTTCATCCACACCGCCGGGAGGAGGGGTACATGGTATGTGCGGCTACCATTCCGCCAAACGCGCTTTAAAAGATGTATTTAACATCAGCATTCAATCATAATTATTAATCAAAGCTGAGGAGTCGCAGCAGCTCTTCATACCTAAAATGATGTTAGGCTTCGCAAAGCCGTGCGCCACCTCCCCGGTATTATTTAAACAACAAATAATACAGGCAAAGCATCGTTGAAACTTGCTTGAAACAGCCCCTTAGGTGTTTCAACGCCACGGTTATCTGGTTTTCAACCGTTCGTTTGGATATTCCTAAGCGGGCGGCAATTTCCTGGTTACTTAGGTTTTCCATGCGGCTCATATAAAATATTTCCTGGCAGCGTCTGGGCAACTTCTCCAGGTAATAACTCAGTTCCTGTAACAACTCCTGATTTTTGATCCGGAAATCACCCTGGTTGTAGTCGGGGAAAAGGCCTGCTTCCAGATTATCTAACTCCACAATTACCGGGCGTTTTACCGCGCGCATGCGATTATAAACCTGGTAGCGGATGGCCGAGAGCAGAAAATTGGGAACAGATTCTATGTCCAGTTGACGCCGGCGATCCCAGATATTCAGGAAAACATCATGTACTGCTTCTTCACTATTTTGACGGTCTTTCAGGTACCGGAAGGCAGTCTTATATAATCTTACCCAATAACGGTCAAAAAGTACGGCGAACGCGTGCTCATCGTTATTACGTACGGCAAGCCACAGGTCCTGATCACTAATATGAGAATTGTACATACAATTGGTTGGATAAAATTAGGAAAAGCCGATCAAAATTATTTAACCTTTAAGCCTGGGCGTGAAAAAAATAAAAATGTATGTGTGTGCCGGTATAAAATTTACACTAACACCATATAAACCTGCAATTGCAACCTGATGATAACTAAGAACGAGTTCCTTGCGCTGTATGAAAAATACATGAGCGGCCAATGCACCGATGCTGAAAAACAGCTATTGGATGCATATTGCGATGAAATGCAGTTAGCCGACGAGGTTTGGGATGATGAAGAGGTAAGTGAAGCAGATGTACATGCGCGGATTTGGAAAAAATTAACTGAAAGCAGACAAAAGGCTATTGTCATAAAACCTCTTAAACAAACGAGCTACAAATGGCTATGGGCGGCTGCTTCATTAGTTGCTATAGCTGTATTGGCTGGCTTGCTGTTTATGCCTGTTAAAAAGGATAATATCACAGGTACAATAGTTAAGAATACTATAACAACCATACTCCCTGGGAGCAACAAAGCATATCTCACTTTGGCCAATGGCAATAAAATATTACTTGATGACGCCAAAAATGGGCAGCTGGCGGCAGGGGCTGGTGTAAAAGTAAGCAAAGCAGCCAACGGTTTAGTGGTTTATAAATTTGACAGAAAGCCAAACGAACAAGGGCAGGCAGGCATCCCACAAATCAATACCATCACCACGCCGCGTGGCGGCCAATACCAGGTAGTATTGGAAGACGGCACCAAGGTGCAGCTTAATGCAGCATCGTCAATCAAATTCCCGGAGTATTTTACCGGGGCCAACCGGGAAATTGAATTAAACGGTGAAGCCTATTTTGAGGTAGCAAGGGATAAAGCTCATCCATTTATAGTTAAGGCCAACGGTACGCAGGTGCAGGTATTTGGTACCCATTTTAATATTAATGCTTATAGCGATAATCAGGATATAACAACTACTCTGCTTGAAGGCTCGGTTAAGATGAGCAAAGGCTCGGCAGCAGTAATGCTTTTGCCTGGCCAACAGGGAACTGTAAACCAAAATGGTTCATCAATAAAAGTACAAAAGGCCGATGTTGAAGCTAATATGGCCTGGATTAACGGCTTTTTTATATTTCATGATCAAAGCATTATAAATATCATGAAGCAGATAAGCCGCTGGTATGATGTAGATGTTGAATATCAGGATGCCCAGGTTCAGGAAAATGAATTTGGCGGTACCATCTCAAAATATAAAGACATTAAAGAATTGCTTGATAATATCAAGCTTACCGGTAGTATTCACTATAAAATTGAAGGAAGGAGGGTTATCATTATGAAGTAACCTAATACTTCCATAATGCTATCCCAAAAGAAAGTAACCAGGAGCGTTCGCACCGCCCCTGGCTCAATGCTACGGATAGCAATCAGGTCAGTTAACGATCATTTTTTCTCACAACCAGTTATTTAACCTAACATTCAAATGTACAAAAATTCTACTGCATTAAAGCGCGGGCAGATACCCCGTGCCGTATCCAAATTATTTCTGATCATGAAATTGTCGTTCTTCTTGTGTCTGGTTTCGATACTTCAGGTAAGTGCCTCAACCACGTTTGCGCAAAGGATAAGTCTTAGTAAAAATAACGCTTCGCTTGTTGAAACGCTTAAAGACATCCACAGGCAAAGCGGATATAGTGTGCTCTACAATTCCAAAATGCTAAAAAAAGCACTTCCTGTAAACGTCGACCTTAAAGATGCGGGATTGGAAGAAGCTTTGCAGCAATGTTTCCGTGATCAGCCTTTTAGTTATGTAATTAACAATACCACCATTGTAGTTACCCCCAAACCCGCCGAAAAGAAACCGGTACAGGTTATAACGATTACCGGTACGGTAAAAGATCAGAAAGGCGTGTCTTTACCGGGTGTTACATTAAAGGTTAAAGGTACCAACACGGGTGTACAAACCAATATTGATGGCAATTATACTGTTACTGTGAATGACAATAGCGCAGTGTTGGTATTCAGCTTTGTGGGTTTTGTTACCCAGGAGGTATCTGTAGGCAATCAAACCAAAATTGATGTAACGCTTAAAGAGCAAACATCGGCACTAAACGAAATTGTAGTGGTTGGTTACGGTACACAAAAGAAAGCAAACCTTACAGGTGCTGTATCATCGGTATCCGGCGAGACATTGAATAAACGTCCTGTTGTTAACACTGCGTCTATGCTTGAAGGTCTTGCACCAGGCGTGCAGATTAACACAGGCTCAGGCGAGCCTGGAAATGAGGCTGTATCTATCCGGATCCGCGGTAACAGCACATTCAGTGGCGCCGGTTCTGATCCGTTGGTATTGATTGATGGTGTTCCCGGTAACTTTAGCGATCTTAACCCAACCGATGTCGACAATGTATCTGTTTTGAAAGACGCTGCATCTGCGTCAATATACGGTTCAAGGGCCGCCAACGGCGTGGTGCTTGTAACCACCAAGCAAGGTAAGGCCGGACAAATGTCTGTTAATTACGATGGTAACTTAGGATACAACAGTCCTACCAAAATGTTTAAACTGGTGACCAATTCTGCCCAATATATGGAGATGTTTAACCAGGCACGCATCAACAGCGGCACAACAGATCCTAACTCACTTTATCCGCAGGACCAGATCGATCTGTATCGTAACGCTACAGATAGGGCACGCTATCCTAATACCGATTGGCTGAGCCTGATATTCAGGACTGCTGTAACACAAAACCATAACCTGACATTTAACGGTGGCAGTGAAAAAACTACTTATAACGTGTCATTGGGATATGTTAACCAGGACGGTATTGAAAGGGGCTTTGATTATAAGCGATATAGCGCACGGATCAATCTGACTTCAAAGATCAATGATCATATAAAATTCGGCACTAATGTATTGTTAAAATCAGGCACCAGGGGTGCTGTAGCCGGTAACCCTTCATCACCAAGTCAGTGGGATGGTTCATCTATGGACCTTTTCCTTTCGGCCATGTCGCAGGCACCTACTTATGGTCCATATTTAGCTGATGGTAGCGGGCGGTACACCTACAAAGCTTATGACTTTGAGTATAACAATAAAAACCCGATAGCTGTACTTGATCAAAACTTCAGAAGGATCACCAATGATTACGCTGTAAACGCTCAGGGCTGGTTTGAGGTGCAGTTTACTAAAGATATTTCCTGGTATACTAAAGGTGCTGTGAACTTTAACATGGATAAGTACAAGGACTTTAAAGCCACGTTGGATGAGTATAATTTCCGCACTAATCAACTGGCAACATCTCTTGACCTGGGTAAAGGTTTAACAGATCAGGACGAGCAAACCGTATATACCAACCTGTTCAGTTACCTGAACTATGCACACAATTTTCATGGGCATAATATTAAAGCACAATTTGGTTATAGTATTGAGCAAAGTAAATATCAGTACTTATCAGGTTACCGTAAAAACTTTGCCGATCTGGACCTGCAGGAGTTAAACGCAGGTGGTTCTGATATTCAAAACGCAAATGGAACCAGTAACCAATGGGCCTTAATGTCTTATTTCGGTCGTGTAAATTACGACTATAAAGGGCGTTACCTTTTAGAGGGCAATATTCGTGATGACGGAAGTTCAAAATTCGCCGGTAAAAACAAATGGGGGGTATTCCCATCGTTTTCAGCCGGCTGGAGGGTTACTGAAGAGCCTTTTGTAAAAGCCATGAATTTAACCTGGCTGGATAATTTCAAATTAAGAGGTTCATGGGGACAACTGGGTAATCAAAATATAGTAATGAACGGCTATGGTGCCAACTATCCATATCAGGCTTTATTAAACTTTACCGGCAATTATTCTTTTGATAATTCGACACTGTTAACTGGCGTAGCTCAGCAAAACCTCAACAATCCGGCCATTAAATGGGAAACCACTACTATGACCGATATTGGTTTGGATGTTACCATTTTCAAAAACTTTAATTTAACCGCCGATTGGTATAATAAAACAACATCTGATATTTTGAGGCAGGCACAGGTTACCGCAGCTGTGGGCTTAAGTGCACCTACCATTAATGACGGATCGGTAAATAACAGGGGTATTGAGCTTGGTATATCGTACAATAATGTAATAACTGATGGCGCTTTAAAGGGCTTAGCCTTTAATGTAGGCGCAAACGTTGATCATAACCGTAACAAACTGGTGAAATTTGGTCAAACGGAAATTGGAGATTATACCATCAACCAAAACGGGCAGCCGTGGAACTCATTCTACATGCTGCAGGTTATCGGGATCTTCCAGTCGGCAACAGAGGTAGCTAATTCCCCCAAACAGTTTTCTGATTCTACCTTACCGGGCGACTTAAAATATAAAGACGTAAACGGCGATGGTAAAATTGATCAAAATGACCGTACAATAATCGGTGGTGTTTATCCAAAATTAAACTACTCATTTAACTTATCGGCCAGCTTTAAAGGCTTTGACTTATCAGCCATGATGCAAGGCGTTTACGGTGTTAAATCTTATGTATCAGGTTGGGGCACAATACCATTTGTACAGGGATCTTCACCAACTACCGATTGGTTGAACGCCTGGACTCCTGAACATCCTTCAGCCACTATGCCGCGTCTTTATTTCGGGCAAAGTGCACCGGATAAAATAGGCCGCAGGTCATCATATTTCCTGCAGGATGCATCGTATTTGAGGCTTAAAAACCTGGTGTTTGGTTATACCCTGCCGTCACAGCTTACTAAAAAAGTAGGTATCAATAGGTTAAGGGTTTATTTCGCGGGCGATAACCTGTTAACCATAACCAATTTTAAAGGCCTTGATCCTGAGCGTTATGGCAGCGGAGACCAGGTGCAGTACCCGCAAAATAAAATCTACTCTTTTGGTTTGAACGTTTCCTTTTAATTAGCCCACATGAAAAATCGAATTATAATAACCATCATATTAATTACATCGCTGTTTTTAGGCGCATGTAAAAAGGCTCTTGATCTAAACCCCAATGATCAGATAGCCACTTCAACTTTCTATAAAACGAAAGCAGACTTTGACGCGGCTTTGGCAGCGGTTTACGCTTCCCTTCAGCCAGAAGAATTTTCCTATGGCATGGGCTTCAGGGATGGCTTTACTGATAACGGCTACAATCAGTTTAATTCGGGTGCTGCCAAGGATTTTGTGCAAGGCAACTTTAACCCCACTACAGGTGGTTATGAAACTGCCATTTATAACGATAGTTATATAGGTATTACAAGGGTAAACCTGTTTTTGCAAAATTTAGGTACTTATAAAGGTTCAGATATATCTGATAGCCAGCGTAAGGTGTATGAAGGCGAAGTAAGGTTTATCCGGGCTTTTCTATACTTCCAGTTATATAGCATATATGGTGATGTACCATTGGTTGTGGAACCGCTTAACCTCAGCAATCAAAAGCAACCTAAAGTACCTGCGGCGCAGGTGCTTGCCCAGATCATTGCCGACCTGGATTATGGTATTGCCAATTTGAACGCTGCAGCTTATTATGCTAACGGCGGCCACGCTGCAGCTTCATCTGCAAAGGCATTAAAGGCAAGGGTTTTGTTATTTGCAGCATTTGGCAGCACTGGTACGCCTGATGCCGCCATGCTTACACAGGTTAAAAACCTATGTCTTGATTTGATGGCACAATATAAACTGAGTACCAACTTTGAGGATGTTTTCAGGGATGCAACTCAGAAAAATAATACCGAGATCATGTTTTCGGTTAACTTCCTTGCGCCAAACAACACAGCTCCGTGGGACATGTATTACGGCGACTGGGATGCCTGTGCGCCTATGCAAAATATGGTAGATGCCTACGAGTGTACTGATGGACAACCATATGGCACTTCGCCATTGACCGATACCAAAAATCAATTCAAAAACCGCGATCCGAGGCTGGCCGAAACAGTATACGCCGATTCGGTTTATTTTGGCCCTGGCAAAGTTCACCATCCTTCAAACCTGAGGCCTACAGGCTACGGAATTATCAAATTCCTTGAACCCAATAATATCCCTTACGGCTTTTCAACCCTTAGCCAGCAGGATGCGGTTATACTGCGTTTAGGTGAGGTGATGCTGATGTATGCAGAAGCTCAAAATGAAATTGCCGGCCCTGATGCAACAGTTTATAAAGCTATGGCCGATTTGCGCGCAAGGGTAAATATGCCGGCTTACCCGGCCGGGTATACCAAAGATCAGATGCGTGAACGCATCAGGCACGAACGCCGTGTTGAGCTTGCTTTCGAAGGCTTGCGTCACTATGATCTGTTAAGATGGCATATTGCCAGCCCGGTACTTAACGCGGTAAAAACCAGCCTTATCAATTATCATTTTGAGGATAAGTTTTACCATTGGCCGCTGCCTCAAACAGAAATTGACAAGAGCGGAGGCGTACTTATACAAAATCCGGATTACAAATAACAACCGGATCTTAAAAACCAGAGGCGGCCTGTCAATGAAGCGCATGCCAAAATCTGGACAACAGTCTTAATTAATCATGTGATGAGCCCAGTATTTATCGGGCTCATTCCTTTAGTTTGAGTTTGACCCATTCCAAAAGCTTTTAACTGTATAATTCCGTACTTTATATAAAAGCTAAAAACAGAATGCACAAGGCCCAAAGTTTAATGTGTTGATTATTAATATTATTTATGCAGCTCAATGATGTTCAAACCTGCCGGTGACCTTGTCTATCCTGATCTTATAGACGATCAGGTCGATCTTGTCGCCAATATCATACTCATTTGCGGTTATACCATGGGAGGGATGGTCTGTAGCATGTTCCACCAGTGGCATAACCCGGTGGATCAGTAACTGCATTGTCTGCTCTTGTTCCGCTATGTCTGTAATTTCTTCAAATGTACCCCAGGCTATGACACTTTTCCAGCTAAAGATGTTTTTTATATCATCAACTTCAAAACAAACTTTAGGGTTTTTTCGCATCATTTCAATTTTCTTTCCCGGACCGGAATGCGCATAGATTACGCCGTTCTTGTATACATAGTTAACGGGTACGATATACGTGGTGCCCTGGGCATGACACCCTAAACGGCCGATTACCTGCCGGCTAAGCAACGCTTCAATTTCCGGTTGTTCCAATTTTCCTAACATAACGGCGAATATTAATTGACCAAAGCTAAGCTCATCACTGTTTAAACAAAATGCTGCCGGTCAGTTAAGGGCATGATCGCCGTCACATTTGTGTCAGTATCCCTCGAGCTGTTGATGTTGTGATACATGCTATGCATCCCGATCTGCCGGCTGTTGTACATCATCGCAATCACAGGTAAATATCCCTGTGATTGTTTTTTATGTTGCTTTATTAATCAATTGAACCGGTTTCGGGTGTACAATCAATTGTATAAGTGACGGCCGTCACTATTTTAACCTGCCGAACATCGCAACTTTACCTCATAAAAATAATGTTATGAAAGTAGTTGAGGTAAGCTATGCCCCCAGTAAACGAACGGTCATTTCCCTGTTATACAATTTAAAGTTTTAAAAGCGTGAATAATAAGAGCAGCATAACTGGGATCGAAAATTTTTACGCGGTCGGAATTAATTATAAAAAATCGGACGCCCGGCTTAGAGGCCGTTTTGCAATTTCAAACGAGCAATATGAAGCCATATTGAAAGAGGCCGGTAATTATGGCGTTAGCTCATTATTTATCTTGTCGACATGTAACCGTACCGAAATCTACGGAGTAACCAATACGCCAAATGAACTGGTTAACCTGTTATGCAGTGTTACCAATGGCGAAATAAAAGAATTTAAGGGTCACTGCTATAAAAAGGAAGGCCTTGGCGCGGTTGAACATATGTTTAACGTTGCAGCTGGTTTAGATTCGCAGATACTTGGAGACTATGAAATTATCGGGCAGTTTAAACAGGCTGTAAGGTTTGCGAAGGACCGTGGTTTTATCAATACCTTTTTGGAAAAGCTATATAACACTGTTTTGCAAGCTTCAAAGCAGATCAAAAATCAAACGGGCCTCAGCAAAGGAACTACTTCCGTATCATTTGCAGCTCTGCAATCCATTAAGCAATATCATGCTGATGCCACAAATATTTTGATTGTAGGGGCAGGTAAAATGGGGCAGCGTGCATGTAAAAACATTAAAGATTACCTGGGACAAAAGGTTCGTATTACTTTGGTTAACAGGACTGTTGATAAGGCAGAGCGGCTTGCCGAAGAAATGGATATTAGTTATGGCCATATAGCAGATTTGCCAATACTCATTTCCCATGCAGATGTTATCATCGTTGCCACCGCTTCCGCTACACCTGTAATTCTTAAATCCGATCTTGAACATTGCAGTGAAAAACTGATTATAGATTTGGCAATACCCAACAATGTTGAACCCGCAGCATCAGAATTACCGCACATTAAACTGGTTAATATTGACGAGACTCTCGCTTGTTAACAGTGAAACTATTCAGAAAAGGCAAAGTCAGGTTATTGCCGCGCGAGAGATCAACAACCATTTCATCAACAGGTTTGTTGAATGGTGCGAACTGCGAAAAAGCTGCATAGTGGTGAATGCCATTAAAAAACAGTTAACCTCCATTTGTTTAAGCCAATCCAAATCCGCCGGCTGTGTTGCGGGCTTTGTGTCTTCTACGGATGAGCAAAGAATACAGCAAATATTAAACGGAACAGCAGGAAAAATGAAAGGCGTTAACAAAGCCGGCTGCCATTACCTGGAGGCTTTAAATGAATTTATGTCGCCCCCAGGTTTACCAACCAACATATTAAATCCTGAGCGAACGTTAATATAAATAACAATAGACAGCCAAGGCAGATGTTTGAGGTATCGGATAAACAGAAGTAATATCAATTTTGCCTGAATATAACCGGGGCATGAAAGGGATTATTAAATAGCGAATAAGAAAAAGAGGATTTCCAGCGTTCAAAATATCATAGTACCTTTATTACTAAACATATTTTGCAGTATTGCCTGATACAGTACGATTTTTGTTAGTCATTGATCATCATCTTATCTGACTTCGCTATGGAAACCGCAAATCAACACCGCAGGGATTTTATTAAGACAGCCGCCATTGGGTCACTAACCGGGCTGACATTGTTATCAGCTTGTAATGACAACGATGATGAGGAGGATCAAAAAGTATCGCCACCCGAGGATCTTATGCAGGAGCACGGTTTACTGAACCGGGTGCTGCTCATTTATGACCATTGCAAAGGCCTCCTAATAGATAAGCAGGGTTTCCCGATGGAAGCATTGTTAAACTCAGCTGGCATTATTCGCACCTTTGTTGAGGATTACCATGAAAAGCAGGAAGAAAACTACCTGTTCCCACGTTTTCAAAAGGCCAACCAGTTAACTGATCTTGTACAAACGTTGCTGGCGCAGCATAAGGCTGGGCGTACTATCACGGATGAGCTCATGCAATTAACTAAGTCTCAAAACCTGACCGATACGGAAAAACAGCAGCTTATTACCTTGTTGAATAATTTCAACAGGATGTACCGCCCGCATGAAGCGCGCGAGGATACCATTTTATTCCCCGCCTTCCGCAAGATCGTATCCCATCATGAATATGACGCGCTGGGTGAGGAATTTGAAAATAACGAACATAAACTGTTTGGCAAAAACGGGTTTGAAGGGATGGTTGAGAAAGTGGCCGGTATTGAAAAGTCTTTAGGCATTTATGAGCTGGCCCGGTTCACGCCAGGCACCTAACTGCAAATTGCCAACTATTTTTTGTTACCTATCGATAACAGGCTGGCATTAATGGCCACCACTACCGTGCTCACTGTCATGAGTACCGCGCCAATTGCCGGGCTTACCATAATACCCTGGTTGTACAGAACGCCTGCTGCCAGTGGCAGGGTTATCACATTGTAACCAGTTGCCCAGGCCAGGTTCTGTGTCATTTTACGGTAGGTGGCTTTACCAAACAGGATCAGGTTAACGATGTCTTTAGGATTGCTGTTTACCAGCACAATGCCGGCGGTTTCGGCAGCAACGTCGCTGCCCGAGCCAACAGCAATGCCAACGTCGGCCTGGGCAAGTGCGGGGGCGTCGTTTACACCATCACCTGTCATTGCTACAAACTCGCCCTGTTGCTGTAATTCTTTGATCTTTTCCAGTTTTTCATGCGGCAGTACTTCGGCAAAAAAGCCATCCATTTTCAGCTGTGTGCTAACACTTTCGGCAACCTGCTTATTATCGCCCGTCAGGAGTATCGACTTAATGCCGTTTTCGTGGAGGGTTGCTATCGCTCCCTTTGATTCCTCTCTGATGGCATCGGCAAGGGCAACAAACCCGGCAAGTTTTTCACCGATCAATACAAATACCACAGTTTCGTTACTGGCCACCTTGAAATTTACCGGAAGGCTGATGCTATTTTCTTTCAGATAACCGGGACTGACCACTTTGATGTGCTTTTGCTCTGCAACCGCTTCAACGCCTTTACCTGTGATGGCTTTAAATTGTGCGGCTTCTGGAAGGGTTAGTTTTCTTTTTTAACTTCACTTAAAATGCCTGTGGCTATCGGATGTTCTGAATTGCTTTCCAATGCCCCCGCCAGCTTAAGTAATTCATTTTCGCTTTTCAGCACTCCTTCGGTAAACACCATCCTGGATACCTCAAATTTTCCTTTAGTTAAGGTGCCGGTTTTATCAAAAACTATAGACGTGATCTTTCGTGCATTTTCAAAAGCAGTCCTGTTTTTGATCAGCAGGCCATGTTGCGCCGATAAGGATGTTGATTTAGCTACCACGAGGGGAACAGCCAGGCCAAGCGCATGCGGGCAACAGATCACAATAACGGTCACCATCCGCTCCATGGCAAAGGCCAGGTCGTGCCCCAGGCTAATCCATACCACGAACGTAGTTATACCGGCTAAGAGCGCAATGATAGTTAGCCAACGGGCCGCTTTATCTGCTAACAACTGCGTGTTTGATTTAGCGTTTTGCGCATCGCGGACAAGATCGATGACTTTGAACAAATAGGAATCTTTACCGCTATGTGTAACACGAACTTTTAATGAACCGTTACCGTTCACCGATCCGGCAATCACTTGCTGGCCTTTTGTTTTTTGCACCGGGGCAGATTCCCCTGTCAGCATGGACTCATTCAGGTAACTCTCGCCATCTTCCACCATACCGTCGGCGGGTACCTTTTCGCCTGGTTTAATTAAGATCAGGTCATTTTCTTTCAGGCTTTCCGTTTTTACGTCCTCTGTAACGTCTCCTTTAAGCACGTGCGCGGCTGAAGGCATGAGCTGGACCAGCAATTCGAGCTCGCGCGAGGCACCTGCTATCGATTTCATTTCGATCCAGTGTCCCAACAGCATAATGAGAATAAGCGTGTCCAGTTCCCAGAAGAAATCCATGCCCTTAAGCCCGAATACGGTAGCCGCACTGTACAGGTAAGCAACGGATATGGCAAAACCAATCAGGGTCATCATACCAGGGTTTTTCGCCTTTAGTTCCGAAAGCCACCCGGTCAGAAACGGCCGGCCGCCATAAAGAAAAACTGCCGTCGACAGCGCAAAAAGTATATACCGGTCGCCCGGGAAACCAATTTGCAGGTGCAGCCAGTGCTGGATCATTGGCGACAGGGCCAATATGGGTAGGGTGAATGCCAGCACCACGTAAAAACGCTTACGGAAATCAGCGATCATGGCTCCGTGATCATACCCGGCGTGGCCCATGTCTCCATGCCCCATACCATTCCTTTCCTGATGTTGTGGATGATCGTGACCTTTCATTTCAGGCATTTCGTGCTGGTGTTCATGATGCTGATGTTCCATAGTCGTTTGTATTAATTAGCTTTACTTACTGATAACTACTAATAGGTTAATGTTAATCCGGCGCCTAAGCCCATATCGCTGTCATAGTGGCTGGAGAAAGAAAAATTCTTATTAACGATATAGCGCAATCCGGTACTATATTCTTTATCGGTATTGCCTGTAATAGAAAACCGGAGCCTGCTGGTCAATGCAATATCCTCCCGGCCAAGTTGAAACCTGAGTTTGCCATTGCCATCAATACGGGCATCGGCCACAAACAGTAATGGCAAAGTGTAGGCCAAACCTGCAACTACCGTATGCCGGTTGTTTTTATTGCTGAGCTGACCGAACAGGTTTTTTTCCTGTTCGTTTGTTTTTTTATAATGATAATCAAATCCTGCATAAGCATACAGCCATTGCATACGGCCAAAGTACCTTCCAAACATGGTTTCACTCTCATATCCCTTGGTATTGTTTATTCCAAGGTGCCACATGGTAGAAAATTTCCAGCGGGTATTTGCTAAAGCCGCGTTGCCATCGCTGCCGTTTGTTTCCAGCCCCAGTTTGGCCGATGCATAATATTTACGATCGTCGGCAGCTACTTTCTTAAAGCCAGCTGCGGGGTCGGGCACTTCGGGGTTAGGCGGCGAGTTTTCGTAACTGAAGATCCGCCCCATACCGCTCATCATATGGTATAGGATATGACAATGGAAAAACCAGTCGCCACTTTCGCTGGCACGGAATTCGATGGTGTCCCTTTCCATCGGCATAATATCCAGGGTGTTCTTCAGCGGCGAGTATTCTCCCTGTCCGTTTAATACCCTGAAATAATGCCCGTGAAGGTGCATAGGATGACGCATCATGGTATTGTTATAGAGAATGATACGAACATTCTCTCCCCGCTTAATCAGGATCTTGTCAGATTCCGAAACGGTTTTGTTGTTGATCGTCCAGATATAGCGGTTCATGTTACCGGTTAATTCAAAATTGAACACTTTGGTAGGGCCGGTTGGAAGCGTTGTCGGTTGAAGGGCTTTCAGCATACCATAGTTCAGGGTAACCGGCGGCTTGCCTTTGTCAAGTTCGGGATACATCACGGTGTTCATGTCCATTACCTGGGTAGTCATCTTCATTCCTTCCATTTCCTTCATGTTACCGTGCATATCCATCATATCATTCATCATTTTCATGCCGTCAAAATATTTCAGCTTAGGCAGCTTTTTAGCGGCGTGTTTAGCACCGCTGCCCAGCCAAAGCGACGTATATTTGGTACGATCTTCGGGTGTCGCCAGGAACTCATAACTGCCATCAGCGGGAATAGTAACCATCAGGTCATAAGTCTCGGCAACGCCTACGATCATCCGGTCCACCTCAACCGGCTGAACATCTTCGCCGTCATTGGCAAAAACTTTCAGTTTGCCGCCCGCCCAGCCAAGCCAGAAATAGGTAGAAGAACTTCCGTTAATTACCCGCAGTTTCACCTTGTCGCCGGCTTTAAATTCGGGAGCTTGGTTTTCGGCCTTGCCATTGCTGAAAAAACGGTCGTAGTAAACATCGCTTACATCCATGGCAGTCATGCGTTTCCATTCATTGGCCAGCTTTGTTTTGAAATGTCCGGTTTGTATCGCCTGCAAATAATTCTGGGTACTGCCTTTACGGATGGCGTACCAGTCTGTGGCATTATGGAGGCGGCGCTGTACCTGTTCCGGGTTTTCATCGGTCCAGTCGCTTAGCAGCAGGGTATATTCCTTTAAAGGGGATGCCTGTTTTTTATGAATGATAAATGCCCCGTACAGCCCGCTTTGTTCCTGCGTCATCGTATGGGAGTGGTACCAGTAGGTTCCGTGCTGCACCAGCGGAAATTTGAACAGGTGCGTTTCACCAGCCTTGATGGGCGTGGTAGTTAGATAGGAAACACCATCATACCGGTTGGGCAGGATCAGCCCGTGCCAGTGGATAGAGGTTTCCATCATCATTTCATTGTGCACATAGATCTCGGCAGTATCGCCTTCGATAAATTCCAGTTCGGGTGCAGGGATACTGCCATTTATAGCCATAGCCGGCCGCTGTTTGCCGGTATAGTTAACGGTGGTATCATTGATATATAAGTGGTAAATCTCCCGGTTACCTGTTTTGGTGAAAAACGGAAGATGCTTGCTCTGACCGGCAGACTCCATTTTCATCCCCGAATGTTGGGCAATGGAACTGACAACAGGCAGCAAAAAAAGGAACAATAAAATAAACTTCTTCATAGTATTAAAATATAAGGCCGGAGTATATACCCCGGCCCTTTAATTACTTAGCTGCAGGTAAAGTTTCTTTTACAGCGCCACAGGTTAACATTTGATTGCCGTAGTAGGGATTTTGAATAGCGGCAGTTTCACTTAACCAATATGATTTTTTCATCGGACAATAGTCGCGGTAAACAGGGGCATTGTTCAGTTTGATTGCCTGTACGGTGGCGAACATGTTTTCTGAAAGGCTGGCAAAATGTTCACGCTGATGCGTGATATCATCGCTTTCCGAAATATGGCGGGCATCGAACTGCAACTTATCCGCATATTTTGTCCAGGTAGTTTTATCGGCTGCTGAAAGCTTGTCGACCGGAAATGAACTGATTGCAGCCAGCAACATTTTGGCTTTGGCATTGGTTGCAGACGCGTCGCCGCTGATCAGGGCGTTTTTTACGCCATAATAGGCCGAAAGTACATCCGCTTTGGATGAAGTGTTTTGTGCTTTAACCTGGTTAAAAGCAAATAGCATGATGATGGCGAAAACGAAAATTTGAATCTTTTTCATGATATAGAAATGATTAAGTAATGAATATCATTTCCCGCCGTAGCAGGAAACTATGAATTAAAGAAGTTTTAGGGTTGCAGGATAGCCATAAGAAAGCTACCAGGCTTCGGATTGAAGCAAAAGGAAAATCAAATGCGGAAGGTGCAGTTGCGTAAAAAAACAGGTAGGGTAGTGACAAGCGGCGGTGACTGGCCAACCGGATGACTAATTTTCAGCGGCAGGTAATTGTAAGGCACTAACCCGAAAAGCGGTATAACCAACAATGCGGGGCTTGTGCCCAGGCCAATCTGGCTGTACGTAAGTGAGCTGCTCTTTTCCGATTTCAGTTGCTGGTGTTTATCTGTACAGCATTTTTTTGCAGCCTTGCCATGGTAGTTCATACCGCAAGTATTGCATTTTTTGCCCTGCTCATCATGCCACAACGCAACCTTGACCAGTCTGCCCATGCAGTACTGATAATGCAATGTTGCACCCGAAGAAACCCCGAGGTACAGCACAGCTAAAAAAGTTACGAACATTTTCTTGATCACGGTACAAATATCAGCAAATTAGTAAAGTGTTGTTTATAGAATTTCCTTTTCTTTTTATGTTTTTTGGGATGGATTATCTTTCAGACATAGGATAATTCATCCTTGCAATAAATGACTATTGTTGTTTTTTTTGTGCTGATTGTCAGTTGTTTGCTATTTCGAATGCCGTTGCTTTGGCTAACAAACAACCGTGAAAAAACTAATCACTGCTATTTTGTCTATTAAAGCTACATTATTTGGAATAGTGCACCTGCATTTGCGCAAACAAAAGCGTGCATCGCGGGGGTAAATCTCATCACGCGAAAGACAATTAAGCATCTGCCCGATGCAGTTTTTCTGATGCAGGGTGTTTGCTGGTGTGGTAAGGTCTGTTTATCCATATAGTTGTTGTTTTTAGCCAGGGATGTATCCCCACTATCCTGCTCAGGCCGTAGTTAAATATGACGGAGATCATTTTTGTTTTTGATCGTTTACCCTTATAAGATTTTATCCGGCAACGATATTTGTACTATAAAATATTCAAACGATGGAAGCACTTATTGAAGACACCGAACTGGAATTTGAACTTCAGGAAATTTACCTCACCGGTAAACAATGGCTGGCAGATCTTGCCTTCCTGGATAATGAGCACGCCTTTTTAACAAAACTGCTGGCTGGCGAAAAAAACGCGGCCAGGCATATTGAAGAAGGGCTGCACTCGGCTATGCTTGAGCAACATGACCTGCATAAAGATATTCTTCATTTTATAAACAAAATAGAACAGTTGATCGTTGTTCCGGGAGCTGTGATCGGGTTATCGCTGATAGATGACTTTATCAGTTTACAGATCAGGGTAGGGGACGCTTTATTGGCAATGAAGGACCTTAAATTGGCGTTTACAGGCATAAGGCGGGCTGCTTAGTTCCACAAGAAAACTTAATTTATAAAGGTTTTGACAAAAAGTATTTATATCACTTCGGCCGAACCCTATAGCGGCAAATCAGTTATTGTATTGGGCCTGGTGGCTATGCTGCTTGGCCGGGCACAAAAGATAGGTTATTTGAAACCCATTATACCGTTTGGCCCGGAAGAGCAGCCAGATACCCATATTGAAACGGTTTTGGCACATTTTCAACTACCGCAAACTTATCGGGATACCTATGTATTTAGCCGGCAGGGGGCTATGCAGCAGATCAAAGATCAGCACCAGGGCGACATGATCGACGCGATTATCGCACGGTTTAAGGCCTTAGAATCGACTTGCGATTTTACTGTAGTTGAAGGGAGTGATTTTGAAGGGCAGGGAACGGCATTTGAGTTTGAAACTAACCGGCTCATCGCCAAAAATCTGAACTCCCCCGTCTTACTCCTTGTATCGGGCGTGGGGAAAACCACTGCCGGAATTGTTCAGGATGCGCTGAATTTCAAGCAGGCTTACCAGGCGCAGGATATTCAGGTATTAGCGGTTGTTGTCAACAGGGTACAGGCCGATCAGGCTGCAGATGTACAACAATTGCTGCGTGCGCAATTGTCTGAAAATATACTTATCGCGGTTATACCCGCTGATCCGGGCCTGGAAAACCCAACTGTTCACGATATTTTTGAAAAGTTGGACGGCAGGTTGCTGTTTGGTAGTGAACACCTCGGAAACCAGGTTGATAACTTTGTGACCGGCGCCATGCAGGTACCCAATTTTTGAATTATCTGAAGGAGAATGTTTTGATCGTTACACCTGGCGACAGGGGAGATATTGTCATCAGCTCGTTGCAAGCCAATCAATCTGCCAGTTATCCCCGCGTGGCCGGCATTATACTTACGGCAGGCGCAATTCCGGAAGAACCAGTGATGAGGTTGATTGAAGGATTGCAGAACGTTGTCCCTATCCTCGCTGTCGGGTCAGGCACTTTTGAAACAACTAACCAGGTGGCAGCGGTTAAAGCCCGTATTACAGCGGATAATACTAAAAAATCCGGCTTGCTATAGAAACATTTAACCGTTATATAGATATCGCCGCCCTTGATAAAATGCTGGTAACATATCATTCCAATGTGATGACGCCGCACATGTTTCAATACCAGCTCACTCAATGGGCTAAGCGGGAACGCAAAACAATTGTGCTGCCCGAAGGGAATGACGACCGCATCCTGCAGGCGAGCGCAAGGCTGATTGCCCAGCAGTTGGTTAACATTATCCTGCTTGGCGATCCTGCAGAAATAGCCGCTTCGGTAAAGCGGTTGGGTATTGACCTTGATCTCAATAAGGTAACCGTTATACCCCCGGCCAGTTCGCCTCATTACGAAGATTATGTTCAAACACTGTATGAGCTGCGTAAAAGTAAAAACGTAACCCTCGAAATGGCGAGGGACCTCATGACGGATGTATCTTATTTCGGAACGATGATGGTTTATAAAGGGCACGCCGACGGAATGGTTTCCGGGGCTGTTCATACTACTCAGCATACTATACGCCCAGCCCTGCAGTTTATTAAAACAAAGCCCGGCATCTCTACGGTGTCATCTGTTTTTTTTATGTGCCTGGCCGACCGTATTTCTGTATTTGGCGATTGTGCGGTAAATCCCGACCCTACTGCCGAAGAACTGGCCGAGATAGCTATCTCGTCGGCAGATAACAGCCTGCGTTTTGGCATTGAACCGCGTGTTGCAATGCTTTCATATTCATCGGGTACATCAGGTTCAGGTGCCGATGTGGAAAAGGTTAGGCGAGCTACCCAATTGGTGCGTGACAGACGGCCCGATATTAAAGTAGAAGGGCCTATACAATATGATGCCGCTGTAGATCCGGTAGTTGGCAGCCAGAAAATGCCCGGTTCAGAAGTTGCCGGCAAAGCAAGCGTATTGATCTTCCCTGATCTGAATACTGGGAATAACACTTATAAAGCGGTACAGCGGGAAACGGGAGCCCTGGCCATTGGGCCGATGCTGCAGGGGTTGAATAAACCGGTTAATGACCTTAGCCGCGGTTGCACTGTTGATGATGTTTTTAATACCGTTATTATCACTGCTATACAAAGTCAGGATAGCCCGGCCTCATTATAATTTTACATATGGAAATATTTGTTATCAATTCGGGCAGCAGCTCTATCAAATACCAGTTATTTTCTCAGGATTCAAGCAGCCCGCTTTGCAGTGGCCTGGTTGAACGCATCGGTCAGCCAGATGCGCTGATCACTCATAAATACAGGCAGCATGACGAGGAAAAAGTGTTGTACATTCAACAACAGGTACCCGATCACGAAGCCGGCATGCAGGTTGTGGGCGAACTGCTCACCAGGGATGGTATCGCGGTGATCCGCGATTCGGGACAAGTGGGCGCGGTTGGTCATCGTGTAGTTCATGGCGGCGAAAAACTTACCGGTACCACAGTCGTTACGCCCGGGGTAAAAGACAAGATCAAAGCACTGTACCCACTGGCGCCTTTGCATAATCCGGGGCATATAAAGGGTATCGAAGTGTCAGAAAAGATTTTCCCCCAGGCTGTACAGATTGCTGTATTTGATACCGCGTTTCATACATCGCTACCCGAAAAAGCTTTTAGGTATGCTATACCCGACTCTTTTTATAAAAACCACGGCATTCGTGTTTATGGCTTTCATGGCATAAGTCATCAGTACGTTAGTGGTGAAGCAATGAAATATCTTAATCATACAGAAGCAAAACTCATTACCATTCACCTTGGTAATGGCTGCAGCATGGCCGCTGTTAACGGCGGAAAGAGCGTGGATACAAGTATGGGGCTTACCCCGCTTGATGGGTTGATCATGGGAACAAGAAGCGGAAGCATTGATGCCTCGGTATTATTATACCTTTCAGAACAAGAAAATTACAGTACAGAACAACTTACTACGTTGTTAAACAAACAAAGCGGCATGCAGGGGCTTACCGGTCATAACGATATGCGGGATATCAGCGCGCTTTATAATAATGGGAATGCCCGGGCGGAGCTTGCTTATGAGATGTATGCCTACCGGATTAAAAAATTTATTGGCGCTTATGCCGCTGCAATGAACGGGCTTGATGCAATTGTGTTTACGGCTGGGGTTGGTGAAAATGATGCCCTGGCCCGCGACCTCGTTTGCCGGAATATGGATTTTTTAGGCATTAAGCTGGATAACGCAAAAAATTCAGAAAAAGGCAATGGGATTCGTGATCTTAGTGCACCGGCTTCCCGTGCCAGAATATTGGTGGTGCCCACCAACGAAGAATTGGAAATTGCCCGGCAGTGTAGGCAATTGCTCGGTGAAACCACCGGGCGGTAAACTGATCCCCAGGCAAATATTTTATAATTCTGGGGATCATTACTTAAGTTCATGAACTCATCGGAACAGCAAGTAACGGTATGTTCAGCCCGGTAGCCATTTGGCGGGTTTTACTTCGGTGAAGAAGTGAAGACCAGAAGCCGTGCTTTTTGGGGATCATGATCAACAACTCGGCGCCACAAGTAATAAGCTCTTTTTTTAATTCGGCAACGATTTTATTTGAATTAGTTTCTCTATAAACACAATCAATACCAGCTGCCTGGAAATTATGCGGTACTGTGCCCTGAACAGGTTTTATTTCAGCTGCTTCTTTATTAACATAAAAATCTCCACCGGCGATTCGAAAGCAATAACTTCATTCCGAATCATGGAAAGTAACTGTACGGGCTGGTCATTAGCCACATCACATGCCAGCATGATTTTCTTTAGCCCTTTGAACCGGGCGCCAATGGGGACGACCAGCACAGGGAAAGCCAAATTTTTGATGGCAGTTGTAGTTGTATTGCCTAAAACCCATTGATCCTGACTTTCCGGGGCCATGCCAAGCACTACCAGCGAAGCATTGTGCTTTTTTACCAGGTTTTGTAATTCATCTGTAACCGGCGTATAACTGGTTTCATAACTGACAGTGATGTCGTGAATCAGTGCAGTTATTGCTGCTTGTTGTGCAAGCCGGTCTTGATTTTTGCCTCCAGGTCGCTTACAGTTGAAGCTGGCAGGAGCGTATTCGATTCGTGCAGGGACAAGCTGAAGGCATTAAAAAGCAGGAGCCGGTAGTTGAAATGTTTGGCCAAAGCGGCGGCATAGGTTACCGCGTTTTCAGCAGCCGGCGAATAGTCTGTTGCAGCAATTATAGTTTTCATATGGGTGACTGGTTGTTTTGTTAATATTCATAAAACCATTAAATACGGGCTCGTAAAAGTAGAAGACCCTTTGTACCATAAATAGCTCAGTTAAACAGCGCGACCTGTTCTGCTTTTTTATCGGTGGTTTCTTAAAAACAAAGATCAAGAATGGCTTTAAACTTCAACATGACGTTGATCAGCTTAAAAAATGATCACAATTACTAACAAGTGCAGGGAAACCAGAAGGAAATCAGGGAGAAGATCAACTGCCATAGCATCGGACCATTTTGAAAAGTTTATTTTAGGAGATAGGGGCTTTTTAAAAATAGCGTAGGTAATGTGGGCAGAGAGAGAACAGGAAACCAATTGTTGGCAGCCATTTGATCGATGGGTGAACGACGTAAAAAAATATCGTAGCCGGGTAAACGTAATCTTTGCGTCACCTTTCTGAATAATAAAAGATAATTTTATCTTTTATTATTTACATTTGTCCATCAACTCATAAAAAAATGGAACCGTCAGAAATACACATTGTATTGAATGCTAATAGCCTAATCAGTGATCTGCTGAAGTATAACGAAGAGCTGATAATCCAAAAACTTACCGGACTCAATAAAAATTTTAACCGGCTGAAAAACCCTGTGCTCAGAAAGGTTTTAGCCAAACGGGTATCCGTTGCTCAGGCTTGCAGGATAGCTGGCTGCTCGTTGAATGAATTTTTTGACGTCCTTAGACCGCTTGGATTTAAAGCGGCGCACGAAGCTGTTGAAGTTGACAGGTTACCGCTTCCCCTTGCCGCTTCTTTTACTAAAATTATTGATCTTGATGTCAGACCGATTTTGGCGGCAGGAAATGACCCTTTAAAAATCATCCTTACAGCGGCGGCCGGGCTTAAAAATGGCGAGGTGCTTAAAGTGATCAATACTTTTGAACCTGTGCCGTTAATCAGTCTTCTGGAAAATAAGGGATACCGTTCGTTTATGGACATCGCGGGACCGGAACTTGTGAATACTTATTTCCTAAAGAATGAGGCCGAACCTGATGAGCTTATAATGAATATATCGGAATTATCGGTTGAAGCAGATGGGCTCACGGAACTTATGAAAGCCTACCAATTGCACATTATGGACGTCAGGCCTTTCCAAATGCCCAAGCCTATGACTATGATCCTGGACAAGCTGGAAACGCTGAAAACCACTGAAGCCTTGTATGTCCGGCATCGAAAAGTCCCCGTTCATCTGCTCCCGGTATTAAAAGAAAGAGGTTTTGACTTTCGCATCATGGAAACAGCGGAAGCAGTTATCCTGTTTATCTATAGGCCATGAATATGATCACTAAACAGCATCCCGAATTATACCCTATTGTAAGGGCTCACTACCTGGCTTCAGCGGTTTGTTTTGTGCTTATCGGTGTCTTGTTTTTCTTTGCGTCGGCAGATTTTGCCGGGCACTATTTTCAGCCGAAATTATTAGCCATTACCCATCTTGCCGCGTTGGGCTGGGTTACTATGGTTATTTTCGGCGCAGCGTATCAACTGGTACCGGTCATACTTGAAACAGGGTTGTCAGGCTATCGTTTGCCCTGGCTATCATTCGTCGCTTTTTTGAGCGGGCTTGTCCTGTTGGTTTGTTCTTTCTGGCGTTTTGAACCAGGTTTATGTATGCAGGGAGGGGCACTGCTGCTGCTAACCGGCATGCTTGGCTTTACCATTGTCATTTTTCTAACAGGAAAAAGATTAAAAAACAAAAAGGAGAACATTCATCAGGAAATGATCAATACTTCCTTTATCTGGTTGCTGGCCACCGGTGTTCTTGGGGTTCTGCTGGTATTCAACCTCCGTTACGCCTTTCTGCCACAGGATCACCTTCAGTTTTTAAGGCTCCATGCGCACATGGGAATGGGAGGCTGGTTTTTATTGTTAGTGATAGGGGTAAGCAGTAAATTGGTGCCAATGTTCCTGGTGTCCCGCAACCAGAATTTGCAGCTGCTTGATTGGGTTTATTATCTGCTGAATGGCGGCCTGCTTGCATTTGTGATTGATACATACCTGGAAGGTATCAATAACCGGACCTATCTCATCGCACTGCTTCCAGCTGCAGCGTTTATCATATATTTCATTTATTTAATCCAATGTTACCGGTCACGAATGAAAAGAAAGTTGGATTTGCCCATGATGTACACCATGTTGTCTTTTATATTGCTGCTGGCTGCATTGCTGATACAGCCGCTTATTATTAACGCGCATGTTCAAAATACCACACAAGGCATTGCACTTACTAAACTATACGGGTTATTGGTGCTAATGGGCTGGCTTTCTTTACTGATCCAGGGGCAGGCGTTTAAAACTTTGCCTTTTCTGGTTTGGCTAAAAATTTATGGACCAGGCACTGGCAAAGAACCTACACCTTTACCTTCGGATCTATACAGTCAAAAATTACTGATCATCCAGGGTATTGCCTTTACCGGTTTTATATTATCCATGATCACTATGGCGTTATCCGGCCTGGCTACGCCTGCGCGTATTGCCTCAGGTTGCCTGCTGTTAACGGCGCTTTGCTATCTTTTAAATTTAACCAGGGTCCTTACCCACAAAAAAACAACCGGCCATGCATAGCTTTGACATTACCGATCCTAATACTTACATAGAAATGGAAGCATGGGAGCGCTTACGATCCATTATTGACCCTGAACTTCATGTCAATATCGTTGATTTGGGACTTGTTTATACTATCAGGGCAAATAGCACAGTGAGGATGCTGGTGGTGGTAATGACCTTATCGTCACCCAGTTGCCCGGTGGGTGAAGCTATTTTGCAGGGGGTGGCCAATTGCCTCGAAGCCAGATTTGCGGACTACAAGACAGATGTGCAACTCACCTGGGAGCCAGTATGGGGTTTTGATAATATTACCGAAGAAGGCAAAAAACAGTTGTGGGGATAATGGACTGGATAAGTAAAGGCAGGTATCATTATTGGGCAGGAGGCAGCTTTGTGGTGCTTGCTGTTTTTGGCGTGTTGCTCAGGCTGATGCATATTGCCTTTGTGCCTCATTTAAACTATATTTTTTTACTGCATGCTCACTCGCATTTCGCTTTTGCCGGGTGGGCTTTTCTTGGATTGGCCATGCTATTGGCCGGACGGGTTTCGCCTGTTCAAAGACGCCGGAAGTTCCTGTATGCCCTTAATGCAACACTAGTAAGTGCATATGGCATGCTGGTTAGTTTCTCCTTTCAGGGCTACAAAACAGTCTCTATTATTTTTTCGACGTTTTTTATTTTAAGTACTTATTATTTTACCCTGCAGTTCCTGAAAAGTTTAAAGGAAACCCGGCAACTTTCAAAGGGCGCGCGCCAATTGGCCCTTGGCGCTTTGTTTTTTCTCTGCTTTTCCTCACTCGGCCCCTTAGCCCTGGGGCCGCTTATGGTTATGGGATTAAAAGGCACGGCAGTGTACCAGGATGCAATTTATGTTTACCTGCATTTTCAGTTGAATGGCTGGATGCAGTTGGCGGCCATTGCGTTGGTTGAAATCACCTATTTTAATATGTGCCCAACCAATCCGCAGCGTTGGGTATATCAACTATTAATTTGGTCGAACCTGCCGCTGTATCTAATTTTTACCTTGTGGAGCAACCCTGCCGGTTGGGTTTTTCTGATAGCCGGAATTGCGGCTGTGGGTAATCTTACTGCGTGGTTTATGATATGCCGGGGTCGGAAAACGAGGCTGCTGAAACTGCCTTTGCTGTTAAAAGTTGCATTTTTGGCCATCACCTTAAAAACCGTTTTTCAAACCCTGGTATGTATTCCCGTCATTGGCAGATGGGCTTTCAGTGACCGTAATATCATCATTGGCTATATTCATTTGCTGACATTGGGCATCGTGACACCAGTCTTACTTGATCAGTTTAAGCAAGCCGGCTTTTTCGGCGCCGGAAAAAATTGCAGATCATAAACGGAAGTTATATAGTGTTGACTTTCGCATATCTCGTGATATTATTTGTTGAACCCGCCTTAAAACTTGTCGGAATAACAGTTCAGGATGTTGAGCCCCAATTATTGTTGCTATCCATACTGTTGCTGCTATCCGGGGTCGGCTATTTTGGGCTGCTAATTTTAGGTAGTTCAAAAAAAGCCAGGCAGGTAGCATGTAAAATCAGATTCAAATAATTATTTTTGGAGTAACACGCCGGATATGAAAAACAAAGTTCTCCTAATCGAAGACAACCAGGACATTCGGGAAAACGCAGCAGAGCTGCTGGAGCTTTACGGTTTCGAAGTGCTGGTTGCCGACTGCGGCGAGGCAGGATTGTACCTGACTGATTTACACCCGGACTTGATTATTTCGGATGTAGTTATGCCGGGTATTAGCGGATACGATGTGTTCAATCAGCTTCAAGAGGATTCCCTTAAAAAAAACATCCCCTTTATCTTTACTACCGCACTTTCCGAAAAGAGGGACCAGGACATAGCAAAAGTGATGGGAATACAAAACTATCTCATTAAACCATATGACGAAGCTGAACTTATCAACTGTATCCGGAAGTGCCTGGACATAATCTGATTTCCCTTCGGTTGAACGCCCGGTAATTTGCCTCAAATATCGGGTTAACGTGCCATGACTATTTTTTACTGAAATTACGGCAAGGCTTTTCAAAGTTTCAGCCGGAGCTAATGAGCGCGGTCACTTTTGCGCTTTAAAAATTGATTGTTATCACATTTACGAAAAAAGAACAGCCTAAAATATACAAGAACAATAATAAAGGATAAATTTGTCTTCTATTAAATTAATAACAAATGGAAACACAAATTTTGGATGTAACGGTCATTGAACCAAAACTAAAACATCCCACTATTTTTAAGAGATTCGATGAACTGACCGGCGGTGAGGAATTGATCATTCACAATGATCATGACCCCAAACCGCTTTATTATCAGTTGCTGGCAGAGCGCGGACAGATCTTTAACTGGGAATATCTGATGAGCGGCCCGGAGGTTTGGAGGGTTCTGATTGGTAAAAAGAACCCGCATAACCAGGAAGAGACAATTGGTGAGATTGTTGCTAAAGACTATAGGAAGGCGATGGTTTTCAAAAAACTCGGCATTGATTTCTGCTGCGGCGGCAAAAAAACATTAACAGAAGCCTGCGTGAAAAAAGGGCTTGCCGTTGAAGAAGTGAAGCTCGCACTGCAGTCGGCGGATAACGGAGAATATGTAAATGCGCATAATTTTCAGGACTGGGCTCTTGATTTTTTAAGTGACTACGTAGTAAATGTCCATCATAAATATGTACGTGACAATATTCCCTTTATTGGTGAACTTGCAACAAAAGTGGCGCGTGTACATGGGGACAAACACCCCGAATTGATTGTGGTGGCTAACGTATTCGCTACGGTGGCACAGGAACTGAGCATGCACATGATTAAAGAGGAGCGCATCCTTTTTCCTTATATCAGGGATATGGTGACAGCCCGGGAATTAGGTACCGCTGTGTTGCCGGCACCGTTTGGAGGGGTTATGAATCCCATTCAAATGATGGAGATGGAGCACGAAGGAGCGGGAGAAGAACTCGAAGAGATCAGGCAAATGACAAATAGCTATACGCTTCCGGAAGATGCCTGTACCTCGTATCGTATCCTTTTCCAAAAGTTGCAGGAGTTTGAAAGTGACCTGCACACACATGTACACCTCGAGAATAATATTTTGTTTCCAAAGTCGGTTCAACTCGAACAGCAGTTAAAAGATAATTCTCAATTATAAGTTTTAAGTTGAAAGGATAGTAGTGTTATTATCTAAATCATGTGAATATGCCATCAGGGCGGCAGTATATGTTGGTTATAAGACCTTGAACAAAGAAAAGACCGGCATCTCAGAGGTCGCTGAAGCGATAGGTGCACCTGTACATTTCACTGCCAGGATCCTGCAGGGGTTATCCCGAAAGCGCGTCATTTCCTCCAGTAAAGGTCCGCACGGAGGTTTTTATATTGAAAACTCCGCCAAGGTTTACCTGATTGATATTATCCGGGCTATTGAAGGGGACGGGCTATTCAATGCCTGCATACTTGGACTTAAAAACTGTTCCGACACGAAGCCTTGTTCGGTGCACGACGAAATTAAGACGGTACGGACACAACTGCTCCTCGAATTTAACAAAAAATCCCTTCGAGACCTGGTAAGCGATTACCAGCAAAATAAGTACGTTTTAAAATAAGCAAATTTTTATTCAACAAACAGGAGGGGACAAGTTTAAAATAATAAAAGATAAAAATATCTTTATTTATAAAGAGTGGCTTTGAGGCGGAATCTATAAGTATATTATATATCATATAAAATGCTATTTAAATGAGATGTATCACTAAAAAAACATGATTTAAATCATGAAATAGTCAAAATTAATAAAGCAATTTCGAAGTATTATAAATATGAAAATAATGAAAATTTCAACCAGCTTTATCCGGGCCGCCTTTATAGGAGGTATGGCTCTTTTGGCCGCTTGCGGCCCTTCCAATGGGGGTGATAAACAGGCGACGGAATCTGCTCCGGCTGCCAATGCCGAAAATAGTTCGGCCGCATCTTCAGCAGACGTTGACCCAGCCGCCAAAAGTGAAAGCAAGGGCGTAGGTAAATTCACAAGCGTGGAGATCGGCGCAATCGACAATGCAATGGCCGACAAAGGCAAAGGAGTTTTTACTGCCAAGTGCTCCGCCTGTCACCAGATCACAGATCAGAAGGTAGTTGGGCCCGGCCTGAAAGGGGTAACCAAACGCCGTACGCCGGAATGGATCATGAACCAAATCACCAATCCGGTAGAAATGGAACAAAAAGACCCCGTGGGTAAAGCGCTTTTAGCAAAATATCTGACTCAGATGAGTTTTCAGAATGTAAGTGACGATGAAACCCGACAGATACTTGAGTATTTGAGAAAAAACGATCAATAACCTCTTTATATGTTTAAACCATGAAACGAATTTCACAAACTACCCTGTTGTTAGCGGGACTGGGGGCGATTGCCATCGCCAGCGGTTGTAAAGCAGGTAAAACGGGGCAGGCGGCCACCGATGAAGATGCTGCCAAAAAAGTATACGTAGCGCCCGGCAAGCATGATGAATTGTACATGTTCGCTTCCGGTGGCTTCAGCGGCCAGATTGCAGCGTATGGTATTCCTTCCGGCAGGTTGCTTAAAGTGATACCTGTGTTTTCCCAGAACCCGGAAAATGGTTATGGCTACTCAGAAGAGACCAAACCAATGCTCAACACCTCGCACGGATTTGTGCCCTGGGACGACACGCACCATCCTGAACTTTCCAAAACCAATGGCGAAGATGATGGCCGCTGGCTTTTCATTAACGGTAATAACACGCCACGCATTGCCCGTCTCAACCTGGCAACTTTCAAAACGGAAGAAATTCTGGAATTACCAAACGTTGCCGGTAACCATGCCTCTCCATTTTGTACAGAAAATACCGAGTATATAGTAGGTAATACTCGTTTTAGCGTACCACTTGATGGAGATAAGGATGTATCGATAGGTGATTTCAAAAAGAAGTTCAAAGGTGCCGCAACTTTTATCAAAGTAGATAAGAACACGGGCCGCATGAACATTGCCTTTCAATTGATTGTTCCTGGCTTTAACTATGACCTGGCACATGCTGGCAAAGGCCCCTCACATGATTGGATTTTCTTTACCTGTTATAATACAGAGCAAGCCAATACCTTACTTGAAGTTAATGCCAGTCAACGCGATAAGGATTTTATCATGGCGGTGAACTGGAAAAAAGCAGAAGAGTTGGTGGCCCAGGGCAAGGGGCGTAAAGTGCCTGCTAAATACGCGCATAACCTCTATAACGAGCGCACCCATTCAGCTACTTCAGCCATGGAAAACGACGTGACCATGCTGGATGTAAAAGATTATCCGGGACTAATCTATTATATTCCATGCCCAAAATCACCTCACGGTGTTGACGTGGAGCCCAACGGCGAATACTTTGTAGCCAGCGGTAAACTGGCCGCGGTGATTCCTGTATTTTCGTTTAAGAAGATGCTTGGTGCTATTGACCAAAAACAATTTGAAGGGGACTTTGACGGTATTCCGGTATTGAAATATAATACTGTATTGGAAGGTGAAGTGCAAAAACCGGGTTTAGGTCCGCTGCATACCGAATTTGACGGTAAAGGTTATGCTTATACGTCCATGTTCGTGTCTTCAGAGATTGTAAAATGGAAAGTGGACACACGTGAGATCATCGATCGTATTCCAACTTATTATTCTATCGGCCACCTTTCTGTACCGGGCGGCGATTCCAGGCATCCATATGGTAAATATGTGATTGCGCTGAACAAGATCACCAAAGACCGTTATCTGCCCACCGGTCCTGAGCTAACGCAATCTGCCCAGTTGATTGACATTACCGGCAACAAGATGAAACTATTGCTTGACTTCCCGACCATTGGTGAGCCGCACTACGCGCAGACCATACCGGCGGAGAAAATAGAGAAAAATTCTGTGAAGTTTTTTAAACTGGAAGAGAATGATAACCCATATGCTGCCAAATCAGAGAAAGAAGCCCGCGTAGTAAGAAAAGGCAACCGGGTGGATGTATACATGACTGCTATCCGGTCTCACCTGGCCCCGGACAATATAGAAGGCATAAATCAGGGTGATGATGTGTATGTGCATGTGACCAACCTGGAGCAGGACTGGGACGTTCCGCACGGCTTTGCCATCAAAGGTTCCAATAATTCAGAATTATTGATCATGCCGGGCGAGACCGCCACACTGAAATGGACACCTGACCGGACTGGTATTTTCCCATTCTATTGTACTGACTTCTGCTCTGCATTGCACCAGGAGATGTCTGGTTACTTTAGGGTATCGCCTAAAGGCTCAAACGTACCACTTACTTTCCACCTGGGAGAAAACCTCGCGGCAAGGTAATAGATCTTTTATTCAACGGGAGGGCCCTGTGTCCTCCCATTAATACCAATAATATGAAAACCGGTTCAAGAATAGCAATAGCTACAGCCATGGTGCTGCTGCTAACAGCGTATTTTCTTCCTTTATGGGAGATTACCTTGTCCGCACCACAATACCCCGAGGGCCTGAGTATGGATATATGGCTGAATGGTATCACAGGAAACGTGCTGCAGATCAATGGGCTTAACCACTATATCGGCATGCAGCATATCGACCCGCAGAACTTTGCCGAATTTAAGATTGCCCCCTATGTGTTCGGGTTACTGATCCTGATCGGGTCGGTTGTTTCAGTAAAAGGCAGCAGAAAACTGCTGATTGGCTTGCTGGCGCTGATGATCGTTTTTGCCGCCGCCGGATTTATTGATTTTTACCTATGGGAATACAACTATGGGCACAATCTTGATCCTCATGCAGCCATTAAAGTTGAAGGCATGTATTATCAACCTCCGCTGATTGGGTATAAACAACTTCTGAACTTCCTGGCAGGGTCTTTTCCGGCTACGGGGGGATGCTGATCGGCCTGGCCGGAATAATTACCGCTGCTACATTATACATCGAAATAAGAAATGGTAAAAGAAATGAAAAAGAGAGGAATGATCGTGCTGCTGGCGCTTTGGATCACCGCCTGCAGTCAAAAGCCTGAGGCCCTGCAATATGGAAAAGATGCCTGCGTACACTGTATGATGACAATTATGGACCGTAAGTTCGGTGCAGAGATCGTAACTTCCAAAGGCAAGGTTTATAAGTTCGATTCTGCAGAGTGTATGCTGGGTTACATCAGCGAAAAACGCGGGCAGTTTGGCGATGCAGATACTTACCTTGTCGTAAACTACAAGTCAGGCGGTACACTTATGGATGCCCGCAAATGCACCTATATACATGACCAAAAGATCAGTTCTCCGATGGGCGGTAACCTCGCGGCCCTTGCTTCCGAACAAGAGGCGAAAATCTTTCTTGGCAACGGAAACGGGAAACTGCTGACCTGGAATGAACTTGTTAAATAAAAGATCGCATGAAAAGGATCTCGCTCATTTGTCTTTTTGCCGTGGCGGTAACTGTTGCTTCGCATGCACGTACACTTGTAGTGGCCGTGGATACTGCCCTGCCTGATTTAAAGGCAGCTGTTGCTGAGGCTGCCGATGGTGATACGATCAAGGTGAAGAAGGGGTATTATTATTCGTACAATACACTTATCACCAAAAGACTGACCATCATTGGCGATGGGTATCCTGTGCTGGACGCAAATTATAAAGAAGAGGTAGTGACTATCCTGACGAATGGTGTTACGTTCAGCGGCTTTGTGCTCAAAAACTCTAAAACCGGTTCGATGCGCGACTATGCCGGTATCCGCCTGCATAAGGTACACAATGTTACGATCAGTAATAACAGGTTAATCAATAACTTTTTTGGGATTTACCTGTCCGATTGCGATCATGTGTCTGTTATTGGTAATACAACCAGTGGCACTGGTACCGAGCTTACGGCCGGTAACGGCATTCATGCCTGGCAATGTCATGATGTTATCATTATGAATAATTATTCTACCCGCCACCGCGACGGTATCTACTTTGAATTTGTGAAAAAGAGCAGGATCATCAGTAATACCAGTGAACGGAACTTTAGGTATGGGCTGCACTTCATGTTTTCGGACGATGATCTGTATCAAAAAAACACTTTTCGCAATAACGGATCAGGTGTCGCGGTGATGTATTCCAAACGGATACGAATGTTTGATAATTTGTTTATTGAAAACTGGGGAAGCTCCATTTATGGTTTGCTGCTGAAAGATATTACCCGGTCTCAAATTGTTGGCAACCGTTTCGTTAGGAATACGACGGGTATTTACATGGAGGGTTGCAACCTCATGACGGCTAACAATAATACCTTTATCAATAACGGTTGGGCTATGCGTATACTGGCTAATTGTGAAAACGGCACGTTTGAGCGGAATAATTTCGAGTCGAACTCTTTTGATGTGACAACCAACGGGTTACTCAACCTTAATAAATTTGATCAGAACTACTGGGACAAGTATGAAGGTTATGATTTGAATAAAGATGGCACCGGTGATGTACCCTACCGGCCGGTTAGCCTCTATGCGCAGATAATGGAGCAAATTCCGCAAAGCGTGATGTTGATGCGGAGTTTTATGGTCAATCTTTTAGACAAGGTTGAACGGGCTATCCCATCTCTTACCCCTGAATCTGTTAAAGATATAAACCCTAAAATGAAACCATGGACACGTTAATTGAACTAAGCCACATTAAAAAGACATTCGGCAAATTGCAGGTGCTAAAAGATATTAGTTGTCATTTTGAAAGCGGCAACATTGTGTCTGTTTTGGGGCCGAACGCCTCCGGAAAAACAACCATGATCAAAAGTATACTCGGTATGGTTATACCCGACGAAGGCGACATCCGGTTTTGCGGAGCCAGAGTCAACAAGACTTTTGATTATAAAAAATATATCGGCTATATGCCGCAGATCGGGCGTTACCCGGATAATATGAAGATTGGCCAGTTGTTTGACATGATGCTTGATATTCGTAACTGCAATAAAATACCTGATACAGACCTGATTGAGGCTTACCGGCTCAAAAGTATGTACCATAAGCCTATGAGGACACTTTCCGGAGGTACCAGGCAGAAAGTGAGCGCCGCCCTTGCTTTTATGTTTAATCCTGACGTACTGATACTCGACGAACCCACAGCTGGTCTTGATCCCTTTGCCACCGAGATTTTAAAACAAAAGATCCTCGCCGAAAAAGCAAATAACAGGCTTGTGATCATCACCTCGCATATCCTTTCAGAGTCGGAGGAGTTAGCTGATACCGTGATGTACCTTTATGAAGGCAAGATCAAATTTTATGAGCCGCTGGCTGCGCTGCAAATGGAGACAGGTGAGCAGAAACTGGGTAAAATATTGACCCGATTATTAACTGAAGAACATGTTTAAGATAGCCAAATATATTATTCTCGACATCATACGCAGTAAGGTACTCATTGCCTACACGTTGTTGCTCGCTACCATTTGTACGGTCATCTTCCTGTCAGACAGCGATGTGATTAAAGGACTGGTAAGTATTACAACAATTGTGATGATCATTGTGCCGCTGGTCAGTATTATCTATGCAACCACCTATTATTTCAACGCCGCGGAGTTTACCGAATTGCTTGTTTCCCAGCCTATCAAACGCAGGGATATTTTATTGGGAGAATACCTCGGCATCAGTAGCTCTATCCTCGGCGCTTTTGTGCTCGGAGTTTGCCTGCCGGTTGCTTTGTTTGCACTCTCAGCTACGGGCATCACCCTAATGGTTGCCGGAGGTTTGGTAACCTTAAGTTTTACTTCGCTCGCTTTCTGGGCTTCCACTAAAACCAGGGATAAATCAAAGGGGATTGGGCTTGCGCTAATGATTTGGTTCTATGCGGCCATTATTTATGATGCCCTGGTGCTGTTGTTCCTGTTCACCTTTAGCGATTATCCGTTGGAAAAAGCCATGATTGTGCTCACGGCTTTAAATCCCGTAGACCTGGCAAGGATCATGATCTTGTTAAAACTGGATATTTCTGCTCTGATGGGTTACACCGGCGCGCTTTACCGACAGTTTTTCGGAAGCGGTACAGGCATTGCCTTCAGTGTTTCGATGCTATTTATCTGGTCTGTTTTACCCGTACTACTGGCGCTTAAAATTTTCTCCAAAAAAGATCTGTAAGATGTTTCGCCGTTTCACCGCCATATTACTCCTATTCTCGGTACTGGTTATGAACCTGAACTCGCTATGGCTTTATGCGGGGTTCCGGCTCAACCAGGATTATATTGCGGCAAAACTTTGCGCCAATAAGTCAAGGCCCATGCTACACTGCAACGGCAGGTGTTTCCTGAGCAAACAGCTTAAAAAGGCTAATAGTGAAGAGAAAAGCAACGAAAACCGAACCGTTAAAGAAATTATTTTTGAGGCTTATTATCACGGCGTTAATCAATTTACTGTACACATCAAACTGCTGGCCATTTTTACCTCCCTGGTAAGCTTCGCCCTGCTGCTTCGCCCGCTCGGAGCTATCTTTCGGCCGCCCGCTGCATCTTCAGTTCACCGCTACATGCTCTCCTGAGCAAATTCAATTTTGGTTTAACAAGAAGATGTTTAAAAATGAAATACTTTATCGTGTTCTGCTTTGCTATTGCCTTTACTTTACAGGCATCAGCGCAAAAAATACGGGGTGTTGTTGTCGATGCCCAAACCCAGGCACCCGTTGTCGGTGCCAGTATCCGTGTCAAAGGAAGCAAGCTGGGTACCTCAACTGATTTATCAGGCAAATTTATATTGGCGCATAAAAATAAAACTGATTCCCTAATGGTTAGCTGTACCGGTTATGGTACTTGCTGTATCAGGTGCGATAGCTCGCTCACAGTTCAACTAAAACCGGTGATTGCCGGCCTGGAGGAAGTGGTGGTAACTGCGGGCCGCCAGGAGCAGCCCCGCAAGGATATACCGGCTGCAATCAGCAAGATAAGTTCAAATACCATCCGCGAAGCGCATGCAACCGCTCCTTATCAATTGTTGAATAAAGTTGCGGGGGTATATATGGTGAACCTCGGTAATGAGCAGCATACCATGGCTATCCGCCAACCGATTACTTACAACGCGCTTTATCTTTACATGGAAGATGGTATCCCGATCCGACCGACGGGCATATTCAATCATAACGCTTTGTACGAGATCAATACCGATGGTATCCGGGATATTGAGGTGATTAAGGGGCCAGCTTCGTCTTTATATGGCAGTAACTCAATAGGTGCGGCTGTTAACTTCAATACGGCAAAAGAGTCCGTAACCCCGGCAGGGCAAATCAATGTACAGGGAGATAAATACCATTACCTGCGGGCTGGTATTCAGGGAGGGCTCACGGCAGGAAAGGTTGGGTTTTATATGGCAGGATATGCCACACACCAGGAAAAAGGCTGGCAGGATTATACTGATTTTGATAAGTATTCGCTTTCTGCTAAAGTTAGCTATCCGCTGGGGGCCGACAGTAAGCTAACAGTATACGGTACCTATAATTATCTTAACACACAAACACCCGGAAACCTTGACAGTGCACGTTTCTATAACCGATCTTACAGTAGTAATCAGCGTTTTGCCTACCGCAGGGTGAACGCATTCCGGGCCAGCAGTCGTCTTGATCATAATTGGAATGATGATAATCACACCTTTCTAACGCTTTTTTACAGAAACAATTCCACCGGGCAATTACCCAGCTATTACATTTCTGATGTCCGCAACAATAAGGGCCAATACTTAAAGTCAACAGGTCAAATAAATGAGCTGAGTTTTTACAGCTTTGGCTTGCTTGCCCAGCATACGGTAAAGTTAAATTTTATGCACTCACAATTGATCGCAGGCATTTACCTGGATAATAGCCCAAGTTCGTTTTATGCTAACTTCCTGAATATTAAAAAAGATATTGCTGCTCAATATTATACCGGTTATATCAACACTGATTCGCTGATTGATAATTATAAGATTCACCTGTTTAATGCCGCATCCTATGTACAGTATATGGCAGAGCCGGTTAAGCGGATAAAAATTACTGCCGGACTGCGTTATGACCTGCTCGTTTACAATTTTGACAACCAGCTTCCTCCTTTAAAAACCAAGTACAAACAACAGGAGCATAATCGATATGATGTGTTGGCGCCCAAGCTTGGCGTAACTTATGACCTGCAGAAGGGGCGCGGCGTTTATGCCAATTTCAGTATGGGCTTTCAGCCGCCTGAAACTAATACCCTTTACAATTCCAGGCAATTAACACCGCTTAAACAGGCCACTTATAACAATTATGAACTGGGCGGCTGGACATCATTATTCTCTCAAAAGATCAGGTTTGAGCTAACTGCTTATTACTTGCAAGGGAAAGATGAGATCATCAGCTTGCTCCAGGCAGACAATACTACACAATATGCCAACGCTGCTGCTACTACCCACAAAGGCTTAGAGTATAACCTCCTGGTTGGCTCCGTAAAAAGCCTTGCCTTTCGCATCGGTGGAACGTTTGCGTCCCATACCTTTAATAAATATAGTGAAATTAGTGCCGGAAAATCCATCGGCTATGACGGTCATCAAATGACCAATGCGCCAAAATGGATTGCTAATTCGGAGATTACCTGGAAGCCCGCTTTTATCGCTGGCTTCAGAACCGGTGTTGAATGGCAACATTTGGGTAAATATTTTACAAATGCAGCTAATACCAAAACCTACAGTGGTTATGATCTTTTTAATTTACGCACTGCCTATCGCATCAGCAGCGGCAGCGCGAAGGGGCTGGAAGTTTGGTTTAATGTAATGAACCTGACCAATAAGCTATATGCAACTACTGTTACTGGAAATAGCTATGGGGATACTTATACGGCGGCCCCTCCGCGCACCTTTTCATTAGGTATCAGTCATTCTGTTTCAAAACTATGATCATGAAAAAAACATCCGTTGCGAATCCGGTTAGATTGCGATATATCATTCATTATCGTGAAATCACGGTATATCAAAAAGCTTAAAAAAATATGTTAATTACAAATATTTGACTGTTAATTGCTTAACAAATGGCACGTGTTTGGTGTTATGGATAGTAAATTACCACATCACTAACGCTAAACAACCCAAACATGTCAAAAAAAGTAGCCGAGCAACTTGTAGAAATGCTGATACAGGCCGGCATCAAACGTATTTACGCCATTACCGGCGATAGTTTAAACGAACTTAATGATGCCGTACGCAGAACGCCCGAATTAAAATGGATCCACGTACGCAATGAAGAAGCAGGCGCTTTTGCAGCTTCGGCCGATGCGCAACTGAGCGGGCTTGCCTGTTGTGCAGGAAGCAGTGGTCCCGGGCATGTGCACCTGGTGAATGGCCTTTATGATGCTCACCGGTCAGGAGCACCTGTTTTAGCCATAGCATCTACCTGTGCTACTAAAGAGTTTGGCAGTAACTACTTCCAGGAAACCAATGTTATCAAGCTTTTTGATGACTGCAGTTACTATAACCAGGTGGCTGCCAACAACAAGCAAGTACCCCGTATGGCACAGGCGGCTATCCAAACCGCTATTCAGCGCAAAGGGGTTGGCGTATTGGGTTTACCGGGCGATGTGGCAGGGGAGGATGCTGTTGAAATCGATTCGTCGGTAAATAACTTTTTTGCAAAGCCAACATTACCCCGGTATGGGAAGAATTGGTGCAGCTGGCCGACCTGATTAACCGATACCCCAAAGTTTGCATTTTTGGCGGGATAGGCTGTGCCGGTGCTCATGATGAAGTGGTTGAACTGGCGGCACTGATCAAAGCGCCGGTTGGTTATTCGTTCCGTGGTAAAATGTTTTTGGAGCATGATAACCCCTACGAGGTAGGCATGACCGGCCTGCTTGGCTTGCCTGCTGCCTATCATAGTATGCACGAAAGTGATCTGGTTATCCTGCTTGGCACCGATTTTCCTTACACACCCTTTTATCCCCAGGACAAAAAGATAGTGCAGATTGACATCAAGCCTGAAAATCTTGGTCGCCGGGCAAAATTAACGATGGGGCTTTATGGTGATATAAAATCTACAATTAAAGCATTGATCCCTTTAATTAAAGAAAAAACCGACAACAGCTTTTTAGATGCGCAATTGCATGTACATGCTAAAGTAAAAGAGCAACAGCAAGCCTATATTAAGGATTTTGGTGAACATGATGCTATTCATCCCGAAGCTTTAGCCGCTATTGTAGACGAATATGCTTCTGTTGATGCCATTTTTACCTGCGATACCGGGATGTGTAATGTTTGGAGTGCCAGGCATATCAGCGCTAATGGGAGGCGTTCGATGATCGGGTCGTTTGTTCATGGATCTATGGCTAATGCTATGCCGCATGCTATCGGCGCGGCGCTGGCCTGTCCCGACAGGCAGGTTGTGGCCATGTGTGGTGATGGCGGCATTTCCATGTTGTTAGGCGATTTAGCCACTATTAAACAATATGATCTGCCTATAAAGATCATTGTATTTAATAACAGGAGCCTTGGCATGGTAAAGCTGGAAATGGAAGTAATGGGCCTGCCCGATTTTGAAGTGGACATGCACAATCCTGATTTTACCATGGTCGCGGAGTCAATGGGCATAAAGGGGATCACCATAAACGACCCGCAGGACCTTGAGCAGGGCATAGCCGAAGCTTTTGCACACACAGGACCAGTTTTAGTAAATGTTTATACCGACGGAACTGCCCTTGCCATGCCGCCGCATATCGAACTTAAAATGGTTAAAGGAATGGCCGTCTCCATGACCAAAATGATGCTTGGCGGTAAATTTGATGAGGTTTTGGCTACCGTAAAAGGTAACTACAAGCATCTGCCCGAAATATTTGATTAATGGTGGCAATACGTATAACCGGGAGATGTATGCTGTTTATATCTTCCGGTTTTTATATCGATGACTTGATAGGAAAGCCTTTTTGACAATACCCGTCATAAGGTTAGCTACAAAAAGCAATTGCGCAGTCAGCAATACGGTTGTTGCAATAGTAATTATAGTGTTAATGTTGACTGCTTCCCGGATCTGGCCATCGGTATAGTATTTATGCGGACCGCGGATGGATAGCTGTGCGGAAAAATAAGAAATTATAATTAACGCAATCAATGTAACCAGCACGTGTCCCCATTTTAACCAAACTACAGGCAATATCGGTTCGGTTATTATATAAATAACCCATAAGATAAAAAATATTAGGCCTATTAAGCGGCATAAATGAACCGCTGATACTACGAAATAAGTATCATGAAGATT
This sequence comes from Mucilaginibacter sp. P19, assembly GCF_050632265.1. Lineage (NCBI taxonomy): Bacteria > Pseudomonadati > Bacteroidota > Sphingobacteriia > Sphingobacteriales > Sphingobacteriaceae > Mucilaginibacter > Mucilaginibacter sp. P19. The sequence goes on along the minus strand of NZ_CP192586.1, from coordinate 3,348,355 downwards.
GATATCTATTGTTGCGGCAGTCGTAAAAAATGAAAGTATAATTGATAACAATGCCACAATCGCGAATATGTGCTGGGGACGGGTTTTGATGTTGAAGAAAGGATAAGGTTTCAAGGCGGTATATATGAATAAAAAGTGTTGACTTACAATTTCAAATGCGCAACAATGTTATTGTCCCTGATCTGTATAAAATTAATATGCTCATCAGCCGGATCGTAATCGATACTTAAAACAAGGTTATCTATTTTGTAATGGTCTACCAGGAAGGGTTTATCCAGTATCGGCGAATCTCCGTGTTTGGTTTGTGTTGGCTCACCTGCTTTTTTGAAGACCTCTTCACGGGTATCGTCAAATGAAATCTCAAATGGGGGCGCATATTGCAGATCCGGGTTAGGGTAAATATTCAGATGGGAGAATATTGGCCGGCCGGGTTCTAAAACGATCAGTTCATCTTCGTCAATAACAGCATCCTCATTGGTGAACCCCAAATCGATACCCAATATTTCAGATCGCATGTAATCACTTTTTAAAATATTGTATGAGCTAAGATCAGTAAATGTATCCGCTAAAAATGCCTGGAAATTATCATCATAAAGATAGGAGCCGAATTGGTTTGTAAAATGGAGATAGGTGAACATTTGGCCGTTTCTTATTTGATTCATCAAAATTACAACAAATCAAAATAAAGCTACATTATGTTTTTTACTTTCGTTACATGATGATAATGCAGTTTGCTCCAGGTTTGTTTTTGAGGGAAGAAAATGATGATATCTTGATTGTTTCTTATGAAAACCCAATGTTATCCTTCGAAAAAACGATCCATTTAAATTCAAAAGCAATCATCCATAATGATCATCTAAAGACCAATATAGTTGATATTCGTTCAGATAGTCTGGTTTTTATAACAATTGATCAAGGTTCGCCCAGGGGAATTAACACCTGTTCTGAAATCTATGTTAAAAATGCAGAAGAAATCTGTTTGCTTTGCAGTTTTCGGGCGTTTGAACAAGTAAATGACCTTCGTAAAACAGGATGTTATAAGCTTACTGAATATATTGCAAACCGGTTAAAGGATAAATATGGCATCGAATGGGAATACAAAATATCGGTAGATACCCCTGAAAAAAAGAAACAGTTTAACATGAGCGTTTTCGTTATAATCCTCACGCTTATAGTAATTTTTGTTTTAATATACTACAGGCTAAAGTATGATATGAACCATCCTAAAATAAATTCCAGTCGTTGATGATATAAAGCAATTTATTTTTCTTCAGTAAATCGGGCTTCCTCTAAATTTCCCTACTTTTAAGCCCGTAATGGAAGCAAAAAATAACAAGAAAACCATTTGGGCCTGGTGCATGTTTGACTGGGCCAATCAGTCATATAATATCGTTATCACCTCTACTATTTTCCCGGCGTATTTTGTAGAGGTTACCAAGTTTAACTCGAAGAATACCCAGATGGTAACTTTTTTGGGGCACAGGTATGTTAATACGGTTTTATCAAACTATATTCTCGGTTTATCTTACCTTATAGTTGCGGCTATTTTGCCAATCCTTACTTCCATAGCCGATTACCGGGGCAATAAAAAATCATACCTGCAATTGTTTACCTGGTTGGGTAGCCTGGCCTGTGCGGGTTTGTTTTTCTTTAAGCCCGGCACAGGGTTGGAAATCCCGATGCTTTGCTTTGGTCTTGCTTCTATAGGTTATTGCGGTGGTTTTGTGTTTTATAATTCTTATCTCCCTCAAATAGCCACGCCCGATAAGCAGGATGCTGTGAGCGCCAAAGGGTTTATTTATGGTTATGTAGGCAGTATTGTAGTGCAGGTATTATGCTTTATCGTAGTGCTTGAACCTAATTGGTTTGGCATTACCGACGACTGGCTGCCTGCCCGGATCTCGTTCCTGATGGTTTTTGTATGGTGGATAGGTTTTTCCATTATCCCGTTCCGCATGTTGCCGAAAGGGCAGCCCAATGCGGGCAAGCATAGTTATAACGTGCTTACCGGCGGCTTTAAAGAACTGGCAAAGGTTTTTGGCAAAGTGCGCAAAATGCCGCTGCTCAAACGCTTCCTGGTGTCGTTTTTCCTTTACTCGGTTGGTGTACAAACCATTATGCTGGCTGCGGCTAACTTTGCTGCCAAAGAATTGCACATGCCCGATGCTGCCCTGATCTCTATTGTGCTCATCATCCAGGTGGTTGCCGTGCCCGGTGCATTGATCGCCTCCAAATCGTCGGAGAAATTCGGTAATGTACGCACGCTGGTAGGTTTGGTGGCTATCTGGTCGGCCATTTGTTTGTATGCTTACTTTATCACCAATTCTACCCAGTTTTATGTTGCCGCGGTGATCATTGGCATTGTAATGGGAGGGGTACAATCCTTGTCGCGCTCAACCTATTCCAAATATTTGCCCGAAAACATCCCGGATACGGCTTCATATTTCAGTTTTTATGACGTTACCGAAAAGCTGTCGATTGTGGTAGGCCTGTTTTGTTTTGGCTTTGTGGAAGCTGTGACTAATGAGATGCGCGACTCGACACTTGCCCTTGACGGCTTTTTTGTGTTGGGGCTTATTATGCTCATCGTGCTGATGTTTAAAGAAAATAAACTTAGCAAACAGCGGGTTGAAGTGGAGGCTTAAACAATTTGGCGGCAGGCTTGTACTATCAATAAATAAAATCATAAGCCATGATCCACACAGTTAACCACAACGTTACCGGCGATAACGGCACACAAAGAAATATCATTATTGAGCCGGTACTGCATCAATCAACAAATCATGAATTAAATGCCACCGGCTTGTACAAACTTTATAAAGGTGGGGCCGATGGGGAAGCTACGCTTTTTGAAATTCAGGAGATAGCTCCCGAAATTGGTGAAAGCAAGCCGCTGCTGGATGATAACAAAAATCCGGAATATTTAGGACAGATCCGCTTTGAGGGTGATGTTACTTCTAAATGGCATTATTCGGAAGGCACTTTATCGAATAATGAGCAGCAACAGGTGGTAGAGTTTATCCAAAACACAAATTAGTTAGTTTTTCTTTTTTCCTGCTGACATAGGGCTGTCACCATGGTTTGGTTACTTTGTATTGTAATCAAAAACAAAACATCAAAGCAATGGAAACTAACACAAATCAGCAATCAACAGAAACCGCAGCAGCATCTGTTTATACACCCGATCAACTTTTACAAAGCTGGCTTGGCCAGCGCCGGGTAACCCGCAGGGTTATAGACGCTTTTCCGGAGGATGCCTTATTTAATTATTCGATAGGTGGTATGCGCCCCTTTGCCGATATGGTTAAAGAGTTTATTAGTATGGGCGGGCCTTGTGTAAGAGGCGTTGTAACAGATAACTGGACACCAATTGCAGGTTTGGATCACCATACAGGTAAAATAGCAGCAACTACAAAGGCAGAACTGCTGCAACTTTGGGATGAGGCCACTGAAGAGATTGAAACCTATTGGCCGCAGATTACGCCCGAGCGTTTCCAGGAAACAGTACTGGCATTTGGCCAATATGAAGGATTGGTCAATTATATTTTACAGTACGTTATTGATAACGAGATCCATCACCGCGGCCAGGGCTATGTTTACCTTCGCACTTTGGGTATTGAACCACCCGCGTTTTATGACAGGAGCTAAGCCCGTTTTATAAAAAATAATCAAGGCTTCCCGAAAGGGAGGCCTTTTTTTATGATTGTCCCGGGCCAATGTTTGCGTTTTTATATCTTTAGCGAAGTGGTTCCTTTCAAATTTTAATAATGGCAATTATTCGTTCATTTGCCCTTTTTTTGCTGGCCGGTTTATTTGAGATAGGCGGCGGCTATTTGGTTTGGCTTTGGTTAAAAGAAGGTAAACCGCTTTGGTTTGGTATAGCGGGCGGGGTGATCCTGGCGCTTTATGGTATCGTAGCAACGTGGCAAACCGCCAATTTCGGCAGGGTGTATGCGGCTTATGGCGGTATTTTTATTGTACTGGCATTGATCTGGGCCTGGAAGGTGGATGGATTTAAGCCCGACCGTTATGATATTATCGGCGCTTTGATTGCATTGACAGGTGCTTGTATCATTGTTTATGCACCGCGCGGGCATTAAATCGGCCGTTAGCTGCCCATGGGTAAGATAACGACCGTTTTTATTTTTTGAGGTAAAGTCTTTTAACTTATTTACTGATATTAGCAGCAACAAATCTAAGCCCATCATGAATAGCAGAAATTTCATTATTGCTGTATTTTTTGTTTTAAGTACAATAAAGGCATTTTGTCAGGCCCCCGTCCGGAGAATTTTTAAACGGCCTGAAACAAATCAATACAGATATGCCGGCCGCCAAACTGAATTTCCTGGCTGCGGTAGCAAAATACCCTGCGTTTCACGGCTCGTATCATTTTTTGGGAGTTATCTATTTAAATGATCATAAGCCCGATTCAGCCATCTGGTATTTAAAAAAAGCAGTTGAATTAAATACCAGAAATGTTAACCATACCGCAGAGTACAGCTATTCGCGCTTAATCGCAGCTTATATCAGTAAACAGGACTATGAAAATGCTTTTGCCTCCGCTTGGGACGCTTATAAACTATTCCCTAATTCGCAGGAACTGCAGTCAGGTTTAAAGGATGCCTGTCTTTGGGCATATTACACTAAAAATAATGAATTTGATCCTCAATATTCGTCTATTGACCCACGCGATGAATACGTTGTAAATAACGTGGATGAAGAGTATTTGATTGTAAGAAACTTGCGGGTAAATGATCGTAACTTACAGGTAGCAGGGCAAAGCCTTGCCAACAAAAAAGGATCGGCCTATGACGTTTTAACCTGTTCGGTAGAAGGTACTAATAATACGAGGAAAATTGATTTTAAAATAAACTGGGATATGGGTAAGTATTTCGGTGGTATAAATGGGCCAACTGCCGAAGTATCCGGCAACAAGCAAAAATCGATACCTGAAAGGGCAGGGGCTATGCTGGTTGCCGATAACAAAACAGATTTACCCGCGGCTATTAAAAAGATGCTTGGCGAAAGATAGGTGTTGTATTTAATTGGTGTTTTTTGCAGTTTCTAAAATTTGCATACATTTAGTGAGCAAATGGAAAATAAAAACAACAAAAAAACCATACGCGCCTGGGCTTTCTTTGATTGGGCCAACTCGGCGTATAACCTTGTCATCACTTCAACAATTTTTCCTGCATACTATGTAGCTATAACTACCAATCATGCCAATGGCGATAGGGTTAACTTTTTCGGGAAAAGCTTTGTAAATACTGCACTTTCCGATTATGCCTTATCTGCCGCCTACCTGGTAATGGTGTTGCTGCTACCCATATTATCGTCCATTGCCGATTATAAAGGCAATAAAAAGATCTTCATGCTGTTTTTTACGCTGCTGGGTTCGGCGGCTTGTTGCGCTTTGTTCAACTTTGATAAAGACCACCTGGAGATGGGTATCATTTGCTTTGCGCTGGCGGCTATCGGTTATAGCGGCGGTTTTGTGTTTTATAACTCATACCTGCCCGAAATTGCCACAGTTGATATGCAGGATAAGGTGAGCGCCAAAGGTTTTACTTATGGTTATATCGGCAGTGTGTTGTTGCAGCTTATCTGCTTTTTGTTTGTATTAAAGGGCGAATGGTTTGGCATAGTCGATAAAACCTTTGCTCCGCGCTTATCATTTTTGCTGGTAGGTTTATGGTGGATAGGCTTTGCCATGATCCCGTTTAGTGTATTACCTAAGGGCAGCCCCAACGCAGTAAGTCATAGCCATAATATCATAAAAGGTGGTTTTATTGAGCTGGGCCATGTTTGGAAAAAGGTTAAGGGGATGCCACTGCTAAAAAGGTTTTTGCCCTCGTTCTTTTTCTATTCCATGGGGGTACAAACCATTATGCTGGTGGCAACCGGTTTTGCTGCCAAAGAGCTTAAAATGGAAACTCCGCAGCTCATCACTATCATTTTAATTATTCAATTGGTTGCTATTTTGGGTGCTACGCTTATGTCGCGCCTGTCGGGTAAATACGGTAACGTAAGGGTTTTAATTAGTGTGGTGATCCTGTGGATCGCGGTTTGTATAGCTGCTTACTTTACCTATACACAAACACAGTTTTACATCATAGCAGTGGTGGTTGGTTTGGTGATGGGCGGTATCCAGTCCATGTCGCGCTCAACGTATTCAAAATATCTGCCCGAAAATATCCCCGATACGGCATCTTTCTTCAGTTTTTATGATGTTACCGAAAAACTGGCCATAGTAGGCGGGGTATTTAGCTTTGGTTTTTTTGAAGAAATAACCGGTAGTCCGCGAAATTCGGTTTTGGTATTGGGTGTATTTTTCATTGTTGGCTTAGTTTTGTTGTTTTCTTTGCTGAGGGCTGAACGAAACGTCAATAAAAATTTGGATTTTAGCGCCCGTTAACTAATTTGTGCCGATGAAGGTTGAATTGTTTATACCGTGTTTCATAGATCAGTTGTTTCCGGCAACTGCTTTTAATACTGTAAAATTGTTGGAGAAAGCAGGCTGCAAGGTTAGTTATAACCCGGCACAAACCTGCTGCGGTCAGCCGGCTTTTAATGCTGGTTTTTGGGATGATGCCAAAGAGGTGGGAAGCAAGTTTTTAAGCGATTTTTCGGAAGACAGTGTTATTGTTTCGCCTTCGGCCTCATGCACCGGAATGGTGAAGAATTACTATAACGATCTGTTTACCAATACGGCTGTTCACAATAAATGCAGGGCTGTTCAAGGGAATATCTACGAGCTATCAGACTTTTTGGTGAATATCCTGGAGTTTGATTATTTCGGCGCCGAACTTGATGGCAAGGCCGTTTATCATGATAGCTGTGCCGGTCTGCGCGAGTGCAAAATAAAGGATGAGCCGCGCCAACTGCTCTCTAAAGTACTCGGCCTCGAATTGTTAGACCTCAAGGATGGCGAGACCTGCTGCGGTTTCGGCGGTACATTTGCCGTTAAGTTTGATGGCATTTCAACCGCCATGGCGCAGCAAAAAGTAAATAACGCCCTTGATGCCGGTGCCGAGTACATTATCTCAACAGATACTTCATGCTTAATGCATATGCAGGGGTATATTGATAAAAATAATTTACCTATTCAAACCCTGCACATTGCCGATGTTTTGGCTTTGGGCTGGGGGAATGTGTAGTTAGGTTTTTTATCAATCGTATTTAGACATCGTTTAAAATTGACGAATATCGTTTACAGATAGATAATGCTTCATTGCCGTTGGTTTTAACCAACGGGATAATGAGTAGCGATAAGAGGGCTTCAGCCCAAATCCGCTAATACAATTGGGCTAAAGCCAAGACTTCTTAGCTTTTTTACCGTCGGTTAAAACCAACGGCAATAAATATTTTTTGATAGTGTCCCAAAAGATACTATTTTACTTCTGCTCAATATCTAGGATAGATCCTTCTCTCGCCATCTCTACAAGAAATGGTTTGGCAATACCTTGCTGGGCGTTATCATAGGCGGTATCACCCTTTGCCGCGATATCATCAAGGCCCTCTTCACGGTCCGATTCATATTTGTTTAAGGCCAGGTAAACAGAATCGCCGGAAACCTTATTTACCCTGTAAAGGGTATAGTGTTCGTTTTTAAGTTTGATATGAAATATATCGTTCTTTTGTGGCGATAAAACCCATTGGTTTACTTTTTTTGCTTTCTGCTTTTCGCTGATATAAAAAAATATCGAACCGATAACGATAAGGAAACAGCCTGCAAATGTCCACACAGGTATTGTAGTTTGAGATTTTATATTATCATAGCTTAATTTAAGCGAGGCGGACATTTCCTTAAGCTTCAAAACCTGCCTGCAATTTAGGCATTGGGATACGCCTGTTTTACCTATCGGGAAAAACGGGATCCAGAAAATATGTGCCCAGCGTTGAAATACATTCATTTGTATACTGTTGCCGGTATTGCAGTTTGGGCAGGTGTCGCTTGTTATTTCAGCTTTTAATAGTTTCGCTTTGATGCCGTATATGATCATGGTATGGGTGGTTTAGGGTTTACGTTTATCCGCACTGAAAATAGGCAAATTACCAGGATTATGAAAATACCGAGCTTATAAAGAGGCTCTTGTTTATAGAAAAACTAAAGCAACGATGGTGGCACTGTTTTGTTAGTGGGTATTGGCAAGACGCTATGCAGGTTCAAAAAAACTCAAAAAAACGCTAAAAAAGGCCGAAAATAGAAGTACGTTCTTAAGCGATGAGATTATATTCCTTAAAGTTTTAGTAGTTGATAATCAAATATTTATTGGTGTTTCAGGTAAAATATTAAAGCTTTGATTATCAATATGTTTTATAAAAATCATGTTTTGCGTTTCACTCTCAAAAAATGGAACATTTTAAAAACGCGGCGAAAGCCAAACCAATTTTATTTGGGGAATGGCGATTTTGGGACACCCATAATTTTACAATTACTTTTTACCTTGAAGTGAAATTGCTGAAATAGGCATTTCTTTAAAAAACATTATCTTTGCCGATTAAAATGAACAAGAAAGTCGCTTTTTACACTTTAGGCTGCAAGCTGAATTATTCAGAGACCTCATCCATTGGTCGGCTATTTAACCAGGCCGGTTATGATACGGTAAATTTTACCGAAACACCGGATGTTTTTGTGATCAATACCTGCTCGGTAACTGACAATGCCGATAAAAAGTGTAAGAAGATTGTTAAAGAGGCGCTTAAAATTTCACCTAATGCCTACGTAACCATAGTAGGATGCTACGCGCAGCTAAAACCGCAGGAAATTGCCGAAATCCCCGGCGTAGATATGGTACTTGGCGCTGCCGAAAAATTTCAGATTGTTGACCACATTACCGACCTAACTAAAAGACCCAAGGCATTGGTGCTTAATCAGCCCGTGTCTGAAGCTAATGAGTTTGTACCCGCATATTCTTTTGGCGACCGTACCCGCACTTTTCTGAAAGTGCAGGATGGCTGCGATTACTCCTGTACGTTTTGTACCATTCCACTGGCCCGCGGCGCAAGCAGGAGTGATACCATTGAAAATGTTGTAGCGCAGGCAAAGCAAATAGCTGAGTCGGGCGTAAAAGAAATTGTGCTTACCGGTGTAAACCTTGGCGATTTCGGGATCCGGAACGGTAAACGCGAAGACAAGTTTTTTGATTTGGTTAAGGCCCTTGATGAGGTAGAAGGTATCGACCGTTTCAGGATCTCATCTATAGAACCTAACCTGCTTACCGACGAGATCATCGCTTTTGTGGCTGCTTCAAAACGTTTCGTACCGCATTTTCATATCCCGCTGCAATCAGGTTCGGATAAGATTTTGGGGTTGATGCGCCGCCGGTACAAGCGCGACCTCTATGTTAACCGTGTTGCCAAAATAAAAGAGCTGATGCCCGATTGCTGCATTGGCGTGGATGTTATTGTTGGTTTCCCCGGCGAAACAAGGGAGGATTTTATCGATACCTATAACTTCCTCAACGAACTTAATATATCGTACCTGCACGTATTTACTTATTCGGAAAGGGAAAATACTTTGGCCGCTCAGATGACGGGCGCGGTACCCGGCTCGGCACGTGGCGAGAGGAGTAAAATGCTACATATCCTGTCGGATAAAAAGCGCCGTGCTTTTTATGAAAGCCAACTCGGTAAAAACCAGGAAGTTTTGTTTGAGGGTGATATCAAAGATAGCTTTATGCACGGTTTTACCCGTAACTATGTGAAAGTACGTACCAAGTATGATCCTGTACTGGTTAACGAATTGAAAACGGTAAATCTAACAAATATTTCACCTGATGGTGATGTTGAAATAACAGAAGGCGAAGAAATATTTGTGCATTAAATTCTATATTCGCCTTAAAATATAACCTATGTTTCCAACGCTTACATCGTTACTGAAATACCTTTTTGGTTTTAATCTTCCTTTGCCTATACAAACCTTCGGCTTTTTTGTGGCGATAGCTTTTGTTGGCGCTTACTGGGCATTTGGCCAGGAGTTTAAACGTAAAGAAGCGTTGGGCGTAATCCATACTTTTAAAAAACGGGTTACCATTGGGTTGCCGGCTTCAAATGCCGAGCTTGCGGGAAATGGTGTTTTTGGCTTCATATTAGGCTATAAAATTGTGGACAGTATTCTCAATTACCAGGCTCTCATTGATAGTCCGCAGGATTTTCTGATATCCTTAAGAGGCAACTGGATAGGCGGTATACTCGGTGCAGCAGCGTTTGCTTACTGGGCTTGGTATGAAGCACAAAAACAAAAGCTCGACAAGGCGATAACTAAAGATGTTGATGTGCACCCCAATGAATTGATGGGCAGTATATTATTGTGGGCAGCAGTGTTTGGCTTTGCGGGCGCTAAGCTGTTCAACGCATTAGAAAACTGGGGCGACTTTATGAAAGACCCGGTTGGCATGCTTATAGGTTTTAGCGGGTTAACATTTTATGGTGGTTTGATCTGTGGTGGTGCAGCTGTATTGTATGTTGCTAACAAAAATGGTATTAAACCTTTGAATATGCTTGATATTGGTGGCCCTGGTGTGATGTTGGCTTACGCGTTGGGCCGCATTGGCTGCCAAATGAGCGGCGACGGCGATTGGGGTATAGTTAACCTGGCACCTAAACCACACTGGTTAAGCTGGGCTCCCAATTGGATGTGGAGCTTTAAGTTTCCGCACAACGTAAATGACGAAGGTGTGCAGATGGTTGACTGCGTAGGGAAATTTTGCCATGAGTTACCGTACCCGGTTTATCCAACCTCGTTTTATGAGTCTGTAATTTGTTTATTACTGTTCTTTGTTTTATGGAAAATAAGGCACAATTTTAAAGCTCCCGGCGTTTTGTTTGGTGTATATATGATATTAGCCGGCGTTGAGCGTTTCATTATCGAACTCATCAGGGTTAATACCAAATATGTTGTTGCAGGTGTTTCATTCACCCAGGCCGAGATGATTTCGGTGATTATGATTTTAGGTGGTATTACACTTATTGTAACAGGATTAAACAAAGAAAAGAAAGCACCGGGCACAACAAATGGCTGATAACAAATCAAAAGGCAAATTAATTAATAACCAGGTATTCAGATTTGTACTTTCGGCCGGGGCTGGTTTTTTGGTAGATGTTTCAGCATTTTATCTTTTTTACCATAACCTGCTCACTCAACATACTTATCATATTTTCGGGCTTACAGTTCGTAACTATACGGTTTCGTTGGCATTATCATTTTTTATGGGGGTATTGGTTAATTTTTTAATCACCCGCTATATGGTATTCAACGAATCAAAATCGGCACCGCGCAAGCAGTTTTTCCGTTTTGTGACAGTAGCTATCATCGGTTTCTTTGCCAATCTATCGGTTGTAAAAATACTCATCCAGGCTTGCAGCTTTAACCCAACAGTAGCGCGGATTTCAGCAGCGCTGAGCTTGTTCTTCGCGAGCTTTTTTATCCATAAAGTTTTTTCATTTAGCCTATCATTAAAACGTAACCATGCAAACAGCGAACATCATACACCAGGTAATTGAAGTTTCAAAACAGGCAGGTGACTTCATCAGGCAGGAGCGTAAAGCATTTGACCCGGATAGGATAGAATATAAAGGCCTTAACGATATGGTTTCCTACGTTGATAAAACCGCCGAAGAAGCTATTGTAAAGGGCCTGAGCAAAATTTTGCCTGAAGCCGGTTTCATTACCGAAGAAAAAACAACCACTAAAATAGGCGAACGCTACAACTGGATCATCGATCCGCTGGATGGTACTACCAATTTTATTCATGGTTTACCCGCTTTTTCAGTAAGTATTGCTTTGAAAGAATACGATGAACTGATAGCCGGTGTGATATATGAAATAAACCTTGACGAATGCTTTTACGCCTGGAAAGATGCTCCCGCATACCTGAACGGTAAAGAGATCAGCGTAAGCAATAACAGCACAGTCGGTACCAGCTTACTGGCAACAGGGTTCCCATATTACGATTTTACCAAGCAGGCAGCCTATATCGAATTATTTACCGAACTGATGCGCAGCAGTCATGGCTTGCGTCGTTTAGGTTCTGCAGCCGTTGACTTGGCTTACACCGCTTGTGGTCGTTTTGATGCTTTTTACGAGTATAACCTTAATGCCTGGGATGTTGCCGCCGGTATTGTAATTGTAAAACAAGCCGGGGGCGAAGTAGTGAACTTTAAAGGCGGCTCGGAAGTGCTGGATACCCGTGAATTATTGGCTACCAATGGGAAGATCACGGGGGAGATGCTGGAGGCGATACAGAAGTATTTCAGGTAATACTTTTACACCTTTATTCCTTAGCATATCCCAAAAGCAATCCTTTATAAAGTTGCAATTGCCTCTTAAGCGCATCTTGCTGATCTTTTGGTAATATTATTTGATCGTGGCCTTTGTTACCGTTAAAACGAACAATGACCTTATCTGCTGTTACAAGTTTTAATAATATTAAGATTTTGTCGTCGTAAATCGTCTCCTCGCTGTATTCGTTTATCCAATGCTGTAAAGAGTCTGTTGCAAAATCGGGTTTGTACCGGAGACGTTTACCATTTATAACAAATGTCAAACTTTGTAATCCTAAAGGTTTTTTATTTATATGTTGACAACCAAAATAAATGTTGCAGCCTGTTATGTCATAACAATTTATATAGGCGTATAAACCGGTGACTGGCTTACCGACTATTGAATTTTTATCTCTGAAATACGTTGCCTGAACCGCAGACTCTCTTGTGATATTGCTTGAATCTTTAATTAACTTTTTAAAGAGTTTCTTATCCACATTGATTGCGGCTAATTTTTTGAGACTCGCTTGCGCTGTTTCTGACAGTTCAACAGGCTGGGGTTGTGTGTTTAACATTGAGGTGTCAATAGCTATGCTACCACTATAAGTAGTCTTCTGCTCCGATCCAATGATTTTAGCTATGACTATTACCACCATGATGGCGACCGAAGCTATCAGAGCGATACTACATCCAAGATTTGTATTTTGCTTATCGGTAGGAAAATCATCTGACTGGAGTGTTTCATTGGCATCACCATTTTCCACGTTTTCCAGTTGGTGTTGTACTCCTTCCGTTGTAACTTCTGTAGACGATATTGTATGATCTGTCTGCGGTTTTGAGTGATAAATTGTTCCGCAATAGTCGCATTTAATTGTTTGATTTGCGCTTGCAGTTAATATTGCACCGCAATTCTTACAATTTAGTAATTCATTAACTTCCATAGTTTAGAAAGTTGGAGTAAATAAAGTATCATCAACTGAAATTAGAATGTGGAGGTTTGAAATATCAATCAAATTTGGCATTGTGATAAAGTTTAACGATTGGGTGGCTAAAATAGAAACTTATAGACAGATAACCTCATTTAATTATAAACAGGATTAGGGGTAAAAAATCAAAAGCCTCTCATTTTCATGAAAGGCTTTTGGGTAAATGATGGGGCTCGAACCCCAAAATCTTTATTATTATAATGCTTCAGAAACCACTTCAGTAACTTCCGGTACCATACGTTTAAGCAAGTTTTCGATACCGGCTTTAAGGGTTACGGTTGATGACGGGCAGCCGCTGCATGAACCGCGAAGTTCAACAGTTACTACGCCTTCGTTAAATGAGCGGTAAGAGATAGCGCCGCCGTCCTGCTCAACAGCCGGGCGAACGTAATCATGCAGGATCTGCTGAATTTTAACTTCGGTCTCTGTACCTTCAAAATTTCCGGCTTCTGCTTCTTCCTCCAACTGGATCTTCAATTCAGATTCGATAGCACCTTTAACAAACTCTTTCATTATCGGTTCAACATCTGCCCATTCGCTGCCTTCAGTTTTGGTAATAGTCACAAAATTACTGGCAAAGAAAACGCCATTTACAAACGAAAACTTATATAGTTCTTTTGCAAAAGGTGAATGTTCGGCACTTTCCTTGGTAGGGAAGTCAACACTGCCGTTAATAAGCAGTTTGTTAACTATGAATTTCATAGTTGCCGGGTTAGGCGTTAATTCGGTATATACGTTGATGTTCATCGTTTCGTGTTTTAAAATCTTAATTAACAAATTTAGTTACCTTTTTCATTAAAAGCTACCACTTACTTTGTTATGACATGCGGATGATTTTTTTGCACACAGGCAAATATCCAATCAAATGCCAGTATAATTCAACGGCGTTATCTTTTTAATCTCGTCCTTAATAGCATCACTTACATTTAACGTATCAACAAACTCTGCTATTGTGTTAGCATTGATCTGCTGATTGGTACGGGTAAGGTCTTTCAGGGCTTCGTAAGGATTAGGATAAGCTTCGCGCCTTAATATGGTTTGAATAGCTTCTGCAACAACCGGCCAGTTAGCTTCCAAATCGGCATTGATGGCGTCGGTGTTTAATAACAGTTTGTTTAATCCCCTAACGGTTGATTTAATGGCTATCAATGTATGTGCAAAAGGCACACCGATATTCCTAAATACGGTAGAGTCAGTAAGGTCGCGCTGTAATCTTGATATTGGTAATTTAGCCGCAAGGTGTTCAAATAAAGCATTCGCGATACCCAGGTTGCCTTCCGAGTTTTCAAAGTCGATAGGGTTAACCTTATGCGGCATGGCCGATGAGCCCACTTCGCCGGCTTTGATTTTTTGCTTGAAATAGTTCATGGATATGTAAGTCCACATATCGCGGTCAAGATCGATCAGGATATTGTTTACGCGTTTCAAAGCATCGCATTGAGCCGCAAAATTATCGTAATGCTCAATCTGGGTAGTAAACTGCGAGCGCTTTAACCCTAAGGTGTTATTTACGAAATTATTGCCGAATGCTTTCCAGTCGATAGCAGGGTAGGCGATATTATGCGCGTTAAAGTTACCGGTAGCGCCGCCAAACTTAGCTGAGTTTGGAATAGGTTTAAGCAGTTCAAGCTGCGCTTCCAAACGCTCAACAAAAACCAGGATCTCTTTACCCAAACGGGTTGGCGAAGCCGGCTGACCATGGGTATGCGCTAACAGAGGAATATTTTCCCAATCGGCAGCGAAGGTTTTCAGGATACTAACCAGATCATTAATAGCAGGGTAGTAGCTGTTATTTAATGCCAGTTTAAAAGTGTACGGGATGGCAGTGTTATTGATATCCTGTGAGGTAAGGCCAAAGTGAATAAACTCTTTGTATGGTTCCAGACCTAATTTATCAAACTCCTTTTTAATGAAATATTCAACCGCTTTTACATCGTGATTTGTCGTTTTTTCAATCACTTTGATACTCTCAGCGTCATCTTCCGAAAAAATCCTGTAAATGTCGCGTAACTTTTCTGATAGATTTTTATCAAATGACTGTAACTGAGGTAGTGGATATTCGGCAAGTGCTATGAAATATTCTATTTCAACAAATACCCGGTACTTGATAAGGGCATATTCTGAAAAGTATGCGGCAAGTTCGGCGGTGGTGTTTCTATAACGGCCATCAATAGGCGAGATCGCTGAAAGTGAAGTAAGCGTCATATATTAAAAAGAGAGTGGGTGATAATTTTTTGCAAAGGTAATCATTTTTGAGGTGCCAATAGCAGATTAAAAGCTTCGCAATTAAACCACAGAATAATAAGCATTAATTAAATGGATTTTAAAAATGAACAGGTATTTGTAATAAGAAAGTAAAAATGAATGGAAACTTTTTATTCAAAAAATGTTTCCTTAGTTTTGACCCGGAAAGTCAATGAGTCAAACAGAAAGAATTATAAAAGGCGCCGAAGACCTGTTTTTAACTGCAGGGATTAAAAGTATCACCATGGATGATATTGCCAGGCACCTTGGTATGTCAAAAAAACGATCTACCAGTTTTTTAAGGATAAAAACGAACTGGTAGTAGCCCTTACAAAACAGAAGTTGAAAGAAGATGAGGATCAAATGAACGATATCATCAGCAAATCAAATAATGTAATTGAAGAGATGATTAACATGACCAAGTGTTCGGAAGAGATCTTTTCGAGGATCAACCCGATTGTTATTCATGATCTGCAAAAGTATCATCCCGAAGCCTGGAACGATTTTCAAAAGTTTAAGGCCGAAATATTGATCCAGAAAATGGAAGAGCTGTTGATCAAAGGGATGGAACAGGGTTATATCCGTAAAGATATTGATGTAAGGATAATAGCACGGATGCGGGTAAACCAGGTTGAACTGGGCTTCAACACCTCCATATTCCCGGTATCTGAGTTTAGTCCGTGGAAGGTGCAGGTTCAGTTTTTAGATCATTTTAATTACGGCATCTGTACACTTGAAGGGTATAAACTGCTTAACGAGTATAAGAATATTAATAATGAATAACATGCTGACACACAGTTGTCATTAACTGCATGAAATTTGTATCAGTTTAAATGAAATCAAATCACTCAACCACAACATATATAATGAAGTATTTATTTTTTACGGCAACTGTGTTTTGCGCTATAGCCTTTAAAGGATACGGGCAGGAGGCAACGCCAAATGGACAAACCTTTAACTTTACGGTTCAGGATTGTGTTAATTATGCATATGAGCATCAGGATTCGGTAGTAAATGCCAAACTTGATATTAAGAGCGCCGAATATAAAGTTAGGGAAACAACCGGTATCGGCTTGCCACAGGTAAGCGGAACGGCATCTTTTCAAGACTACTTGAAAATCCCGACTACTTTACTGCCAGGAGAAATTTTCGGACAGCCCGCCGGTACCTTTATTCCCGTTCAGTTTGGCGTTAAATACCAATCAAGTTTTGGGGTCAATGCCGACCAGATCTTGTTTGACGGTAGCTACCTTGTTGGCTTAAAGGCGTCAAAAACTTATAAGGAGCTTTCTATACGTAGTCATATCCGTTCAAAAATTGAGGCAAATGTTAATGTCACAAAGGCTTATTACCAGGTTTTGGTAAGCAACGAGCAGTTAAGGTTGTTAAATGCCAATATTGCTCAGCTTAAACAACAGATGGATGAAACGGTACAGCAAAATAAACAGGGCTTTGTAGAAAAAATTGACGTAGATCGGATTGCTGTTCAGTACAATAATTTGGTTACAAGCCGTGAAAATACTATCCGTTTACTGGCATTGAATTATCAGGTGCTTAAATTTCAGATGGGTATGCCGATAGAATATGCACTTAGCCTGAAAGATAAACTTGAAGATATTAAGCTTGAAGACAATACCGCTGATCTTGCGGCCGATACCTCGTTTTATCATAACCGAATTGAATATAATTTGGCCGAGACAGCTGTAGATCTTAAACAACTGGACCTGAAACGTCAAAAATCGCTTTCTCTGCCTACGCTTAAAGCTAATGCGGCTTATACTTCATCATACCAGAACAATAATTTTAGTAACCTTTATAAAATGAGTTTTCCATCAAGTTATGTGGGGTTATCTTTAAACATACCAATATTTAGTGGCCTTCAGCGGGTTAATCAGATAAAACAGTACAAAATTGCTGTATTGAAATCACAAAATGATTTGGAGAACGCCAAAAACGGATTAAAACTGCAGGCTAACCAGGCTCATATTACTTATGTAAATGGTTTGCAGTCGCTTAATAACCAAAAGCGTAATCAAACGCTTGCGCAGGAAGTGTTACATGTATCAAAGGTGAAATATCAGCAGGGAGTTGGCTCAAGCATTGAAGTTACCCAAGCACAAACATCACTTGAAGATGCAGATAATAAATATATACAAGGCCTTTATGACGCATTGGTTAGTAAAGTTGACCTTGATAAAGCTTACGGACGAATTAAATAACAACAACACTAAACTCACTATATAACAATGAAAATGAAAAAATTTATATACATACCGTTCCTGGTTTTACTGGCTGCCTGCTCAAGTAAACCCAAAGATAAGAAAGCCGAGCTGGCGGATCTGAAAAAGCAGCAATCAGATCTCAATTCAAAAATTGAGAAGTTGCAGTCTGAAATGGGCACTACTGATTCGGCCAAGAGCACTGATGTAAGCGTTACTGAAATAAAGAATGGTAATTTTACTAATTATGTTCAGGTGCAGGGTAAGATTGATGCACAGGATAACGTTACCGCTTATCCGCAGGCATCAGCTGTTATTACGGCTATTTACGTAAAACCAGGTCAGCATGTAAGTAAGGGCCAGGTATTAGCACAATTGGATAATAGTGTTATGCAGCAAAATATAGCGCAAAGTGAAGCTCAGGTGAGCTTGAACCAACAGTTGTTTGATCGTCAGAAAAACCTTTGGGATCAAAAAATTGGCACCGAAGTACAATATCTACAGGCTCAAACCACCTTACAAAGCAGTCAGAAAGCTTTGGCTTCATTAAAAAAGCAATCAGCTTTGTATCGTATCATATCGCCCATTAATGGCACTGTAGATCAAATGGACCTGAAACTTGGTCAGGGTGCAGCACCGGGTCAAACCGGCATCCGTATTGTCAATGCCGATGTTTTAAAAGTTAAGGCCGATGTTCCTGAATCATACGCAAGCAGCGTAAACACCGGTAACGATGTTAAAATATTGATCCCGGATGCTAAGGATTCATTAGTTACCAAGGTGACTTTTGCAGCTAAAGCTATCGACCCTACATCTCGCAGTTTTGGCGTGGAGATCAAATTGCCTCAACGCAGCACACTTCGCCCTAATATGACCGCTATTTTAAAAATTGCTGATTATTCAAAAACAAATACGATAGCTGTACCAGTTAAAGCTATACAGAAATCAGAGAACGGCGACCATGTCTTTGTAAATCAGAATGGTATTGCCAAACAGGTAAATGTAAAATCGGGTGTTACTTATGGTGGCCAAACAGAGATATTATCAGGCTTAAAAGCCGGCGACCAGCTGGTTGTTGAAGGGGCAACTGAAATAGAGGATGGCGATAAGATTAAAATTGTTCAGTCGGCCAATTAGTTATTAACCAATTGATCTGTTCATTATGAAAGATGTAAAAAAGAATTTGGCCCTTCAAGCTGGGCCATAGATAACAAAACGGCCATTTATGTGCTCATGTTCCTGATCACCGCACTTGGCCTGATAAGTTATAACCGCTTGCCTAAGGAAAACTTTCCGGATATAGCACAATCAAAGGTGTTTATAACAACAACCTTTGCTGGTCAGTCTCCACAAAATATTGAGAACCTGGTGACCCGCCAGATTGAAAAGCAATTGAAGTCGTTAAAGGGCTTAAAAAAGGTGACGTCAAACTCGGTACAGAATGTTTCCATTATCACGGCCGAATTTCAGGCGAACGTTGATATTAAGGATGCAAAAATCGATGTGAAGGATGCTATAGATAAGGCAAAAAAGGATCTTCCCCAAAATGATAATAATTATACCGATCCTGCTGTATCTGATATCAATGTTGCCGACCTGCCCATTTTATATATCAATATTTCAGGTAATTATGATCTGAAAAAGCTAAAGGAATATGCCGATATATTAAAAGATGAAATTGAAAGCTACAAAGAGATCTCAAAAGTTGATGAAGTAGGTGCTTTAACACCAGAAATTCAGATAAATGTTGATATGAATAAGATGGCTGCGGCGCAGCTGAGCCTACCGGATATCAGCAATGCTGTTGGTTACGAGAATATATTATCATCGACCGGTACGGTTAAAACTGATGGTGTTCGCAGGACTATTGATATTAAGCAAGACTTTAAAAATGCCGATGAGGTTGCGGCAATGGTGATCCGTAACCCCAAGGGACAGGCTGTTTACCTGAGAGATATTGCCGAAGTAAAAGATTCGTTCTTGGAGCAGGAAAGTTATGCAAGGTTAAAAACTAACGATAACCCTAACTTTAAAAATGTAATTACCCTTAACGTAAGTAAAAGGGCTGGTGAAAACCTGATTGAGGCATCGGATAAGATCAACGAATTGATCAAATTAAAGCAGAAAACAGTTTTCCCTAAAGGATTGGATATTGTTGTAACCGGTGATCAGTCAGACAAAACGCGTACAACGCTTAATGACCTGATCAATACAATCGTTATTGGCTTCCTGTTGGTTACCGTTATCCTGATGTTTTTCATGGGCACAACCAACGCTATTTTTGTTGCGCTATCTGTGCCTTTATCGTGTTTTATCGCCTTTTTGGTGATGCCGGCAATTGGGTTCACGCTCAATATGATCGTGTTATTCTCGTTCCTGCTGGCGTTGGGTATTGTGGTGGATGACGCCATTGTGGTTATTGAAAACACCCATCGTATTTTTGCTAACGGAAAAGTACCTATTAAGGAAGCTGCAAAAATGGCCGCAGGCGAAGTGTTCCTACCTGTATTTTCAGGCACTATGACTACTTTGGCCCCGTTTATACCATTGGCTTTCTGGAATAGTTTGATAGGGCATTTCATGTTCTTTCTGCCTATTACCCTGATCATTACCCTGCTGGCCTCGCTGGTAGTAGCATATATCTTTAATCCGGTATTTGCGGTTGACTTTATGAGGCCTCATCATGACGGAGAGCATGACAACCCTAAATTTGACAGGCCGACAAAAAGGGCGATGATATTTTTAGCTATAGCAGCAGTTATCGGTTACCTGATAAACGTAGGTGTTGGTAACCTGATGGTGCTGATCATGGTGTTATACCTGCTCAACCACTTTTTCCTGTTGCGGGTTATTGACAGGTTTCAGAAAAATGCCTGGCCTAAATTTCAAAACTGGTATGCAAAATGGCTTGAGCGTGCGGTACACAGGCCGGTTACCGTTTTGCTTGGCACCATAGGCTTATTCATTTTTGCTATTTTCCTGATGGCTGTACGCGGCAAAACACCTGAGTTTTTCCCATCCGGCGACCCTAACTTTGCTTATGTATATATTACCCTGCCTATAGGTACCGACCAGGCTTATACAAACCAGGTTACCCAACAGATAGAAAAACGTGTTGCCCAGGTTGTTGAACCTGATAAGGATATCGTATCGTCTGTAATATCAAACGTAACTAAAGGTGTAACAGATCCTACTGATGAAGATCAGGGCGATTATGAAAATAAAGGCAAGGTTACCGTTGCTTTTGTTGAGTTCGGCAAGCGTAATGGTAAGGATACCAAAAAAGTATTGGCAAATATCCGCGCAGCGGTACAGGGTATTCCAGGTGCAAAGATAGCCGTAGCCCAGGAAAACAGCGGCCCGCCGGTACAAAAGGATATCAGTATTGAAATTGCCGGCGATAACCTTGATTCCCTTGTTGCTACGGGTAACAGGCTTAAAAGCTATCTTGCCAAACAAAATATAGCTGGTATTGAAAACCTTATTGCGGATGTACAAAGCGATAAACCAGAAATTGTGTTTGATGTAGATCGCGAGCGTGCTAACCGCGAGGGCGTATCTTCTCAACAAATAAATCAAAATCTATTTACCGCCATTTATGGCTGGAAGGCGGCTGATTTCCGCAATACCCGTGAAGATGATTACAAAATTATGGTGAGGACACTGCCAAGCCAGCGAAGTAATATTGATGAGATTAAAAACCTCAAGATAACATACCGTGATTTGGCAATGGGGGGAGCAATTCGCCAGGTACCTATTTCTGCTTTTACTGATGTGCGTTACACAACTACTTACAGTAACATAAAACGCAAGCAACAACGCAGGGTATTAACGCTTGGTTCAAATGTTATTAAGCCATATAATCCTAACGAGGTTAACGCTAATATTTTAAAAGCGATAAATAACTTTAAAAAACCTGATAATGTGATCATACGCCAGGGCGGCGGTCAGGAAGACCAAATGGAAGCCATGACATTCCTGCTTTCTGCCCTTGGTGTGTCATTCGGGCTTATCCTGGTTATTTTAATGATCCAGTTTAACTCTATTGGCAAAACGCTTATTATTATCAGCGAGATCCTCTTTAGTATTATTGGTGTATTGCTGGGCGTTAGTGTGTTCGGCATGACCATGTCTATCGTAATGACGGGGATTGGTATCATTGCACTCGCCGGTGTGGTTGTTCGTAACGGGATCTTATTGGTTGAGTTCACCGATATGTTGCTTGAACAGGGCGTGAGTATTCATGATGCTGTAGTTGAAGCCGGTCATACCCGTATGACACCGGTATTATTGACAGCAACTGCAGCTATTTTGGGTCTGATACCTTTGGCAGTTGGTTTCAATATCGATTTCGTTGGCTTGTTTACCCATTTTGAACCGCATATCCACTTTGGTGGCGATAACGTTGCTTTCTGGGGGCCGCTGGCCTGGACAATGATCTTCGGTTTAGGTTTCGCCACCATTATTACATTGATCCTTGTACCATGTTTATACCTGATCCGTTATAATCTGAAAGCAAGGTTGTTCGGCAAAAAATCGGTTGAAGCTAAACATGTTGAAGTATTAGAAACAGAAGCTGTTTAAAATAAAGAGCCATTAATAACACAAACAGCGGCAGTCTAAAGATTGCGGCTGTTTTGTTTTTTGACAGTTTTTAAATAAAACATAATGATGTATTTATGGTTCTCTATGCAAACGTTTATCACAGCCATGAAACTTAAAATAACAAAACCGCTTTGGCCGGTAATAGGCCTTGGTACGTTAGCCGGTATGCGTACCTTATCTGCCCCTGTTGTAACTACGCATGTATTAAGTCATCATCCATCAAAGCAACTGGAAACATCACCGTTAAGGTTCATGCAATCAACAACGGTGGCTGCTGTTTTAAAGATCGTATCCGTTACTGAACTCATTGCGGATAAATTGCCCTCCACTCCAAACCGTATAGAGCCCGCAGGGGTAGCGGCAAGGTGTTTATCCGGCGCCCTGGCCGGCGCCAGTATTTATAAAGCGGTGGGGGGCAAAGCATTAACCGGAGCCTTGATAGGAGGGGTGGCGGCAATATCTGCAACCTATGCCAGTTACTTTTTACGCAAAAATACGGTTAAGGCAAATCATATCGCCGACCCGATAATTGGCGCAATTGAAGATGCTTTGGTAATAGGATCGGGCTTTGGCTTAAGCAAGCTAACCTATGCCCCGGTTGCAGGCTGAACATATTTTTCAAGCTCACCCAGGTTGCTGATCTCATTGCGCGAACGGGGCAGGCTGTCGGGATAATTCTTTTGAATAAAGCTTATCAGGTTTTCGCGGATATAGCAGCGGAGGTCAAATGCATCTGATGAGGTTCGGGAACTCATTAACACCCTGATCTCTATGGTATGTTCTTTAACGTCAGTTACCTGCACTACTTTAACCCGCTTGTCCCAGAGGTTCGATTTAACTATCAGGCGTTCAAATTCTTCACGTATAGCATCAATAGGGGCGGTATGGTCCATGTATAAAAATACGGTGCCCAAAATGTCGGCAGATGTCCTTGTCCAGTTCTGAAAGGGTTTTTGAATAAAGTAATTGATGGGGAGGATCAGCCTACGTTCGTCCCAGATTTTTAAAACCACATAAGTAAGCGTGATCTCCTCCACGCGTCCCCATTCTCCCTCTACAACCAAAACATCATCAATACGAATAGGCTGAGTAAACGCTATCTGGAAGCCGGCCAGCAAATTACCTAATGAGCTCTGTGCTGCAAAACCAACTATAATACCACCTATACCAACACCGGTAAGTAAACCGGTACCTATTTTACGCATGCTTTCAAAACTGAGCAATATAATGGCAATCGTCAAAAAGATAATAGTCACCACAATGATCTTACGTATAAACTGGATCTGGGTACGTATTTTACGTTCCTTCAGGTTATCCACTTTATTAAGGTCGTAAGTGTGATAGATATAATCTTCCAGGATCCTTACCGAACGTACAAGCAGGCCCGCGAAAGATATGGTAAGTAAAATCTCAAAAGTTTTGTCAAGAGGTTTGTAATAAACCGGATTCATTCGCATTAATGGCGAAAGAATATTGAATAGAAACAGTGGGATGAAATAAGCCACAGCCGGCCCAAGGTTAACCAATATCGATCTTAAGATTGAGTAGGATGTATCTGCTTTTTTTGCATAAAATTTAAACGGCCGGGTTATTATGAATTTTATACTCAGGCCAACAAGTATGGCTACCAGCGCGATGATCAGGTTCCAGACAAATGATGGTATGCGCTGTGAAAATGTGAGCAGGTCGGGGGATAAGCTGTTTTCAATATTCATAGCAAGGCAAATGTTTTCTACAGTAAAATAGTTGGAATGTAAAATTGTTTTAGCAAACGGCGCCGTACCGGGTGTTGTTACACATGTTTAATGAATTTTTGATAGTTTTGTTAAAAAAGTCAGGAAATCGATTGTCTTAACTTTTTGTTTACCTGTTTAAATAAAACTTAACGAGCACATGGCAGCAGTGAATGACCAGCAGGATATTAAAAGAGAAAAAATTTTAGAGGCCTCGCACCAGCGCTTTTTACATTACGGTTATTCAAAAACTACCATGAACGAAATAGCCGGCGACCTCTCCATGTCAAAGGCCCTGCTTTATTATTATTTTCCGGATAAAAGCCAGTTATACATTGCTGTAATGCGTAAACTTGCCACTGATTATCTTAAAACACTTGAAAACAGGCTAAATACATTTACCAATTTAAAAGAAGCTTTTACCTTCCAGGTAAATACCCATCACGAGTTTATAGTAAACAATTATAACTTTTTTGATTTTTTCAGGCTTAACGAACAAAACCTCCCCGAAACCATTTGGCAAATAGTTAGCGAAGTTCACAGTGCCGAGCTAAACCTGTTAAGCAATGCTATTAAATCGGAAGTTGAAAAAGGAGCCATTAAGCCTGTAGAAAATCCTGACGAAGTTGTTGATGTATTGATGGACGCTTTGCACGGCATCAGGGTGGGGGCGATATCTCAAAAGAAAACCAACTTTCCGCGCAAGGAACACCTGGAAGAAATTCATCATAAAAAACTACTCCTGCTTGATATTTTTATCAAAGGATTGATGTACTAAAGTCATCTTAAAGTATAAATACTCCACACTGTCAGTTAGCCGTCAAATGAATTGGCTGTTAAATAGTATGGCTATTATTTATAGGTACATTTGTACTTACAAATAATTTAATAGCCAGGTAATTACCTCCCTGTTTAGTTATTTATAAAATACTTCTTTTTTAAGAGGTGATTGTTTTAGAGTGATTTAGCCTGCATAGCTTTTTGCCGTGCGGGCTTTTTTTATGGGTTGATATTTGTACGGATAGCAATATTGCCGGTCAATATTTTATGTACCGGACATGCATTTGCTATTTTCAATAACCGATCTCTTTGTTCTGTCATTTACTTCACCTTTAAAGCTAATTTTAGTTTCAATGCGTGTACCACTTAAAGTCTTAAACATTTCAACATTGGCTTTAATTTCTTCTATAGGCCACATTTTACGGTTAATGTACATGCGTAGGGTGATCACAGTGCAGCTTGCGAGGCTCGCCAGTAACAAACTAAACGGGTTCATGCCTGTATTGCTGCCTTCAGCCTCAAGGGGTTCATCGGTTATAAGGCCATGCCCACCACTGTTAACTACTGTTTGATATTGAGTGAGTCCTATAAGTGCAATAGCTGTTTCTATCAACTCAATTCCGGTTTCTTCCATAAGGCGTTTAAATAGAGTATTGTTATTAATAAATTAAGCTTAGTCCTAAGGCATGAGTTCTAAGTATAGAAAAGCAAAAAAACAGATTGGCGACTTCCGACTCAATACTATCGACTTAATTTTCTTTATTCGGGTGTTTCATTAATATCAACCAGGTTCCAGTTCTTTTTCAGAAATTTGGGGCCGCCATTATATTTCAGTATCACTTCAAAATTGGTACGGTTTGTTTCACCCTGGCTATCTGTTGAAAGAACATACGATTTGATAATAAAAACAGAGTCGGCCTTTTTGCCAAATTGATATCTGTCGTCAGGAAAAGAGGTATTTCCCGAACGTATGGTTGGGATTACAAATTCCTTCGCAATTTTATAAGCATCATCGGCATTAGGCATTTTGCTAAATGAAAGCACCTCCGTAACATCACCGGATATGGCAAACTTTACCATAATAAAAATAAATACTACACCAGCGATGATAATGGCGTAGACGCCTTTCATAGCGCGCTTTTTTTAGCTGCTTTTCTTTAAGATAAGTTTGAGTCATTAGTTTATAAAGGGTGCGATAAAATTAGCAATTAATTTGATGAATAAACACCCCTTTGTTAAGCGGTAATTATGGCTGATGGCCGAAGAACAAATAAGCAATAAAAATAGCCGCAATAACGCCGGCCAAATCGGCAATAAGTCCTGCCGGAATAGCATAACGCGATTTTTTAATACCCACCGAACCAAAGTATAAAGCAACGATGTAAAAAGTAGTATCGGCCGAACCGTTAAAGATCCCGGCAAGCCGCCCCGCAAATTTATCGACACCAAAATTTTGCATTACCGTTATCATCATACCTTTTGAGCCCGAACCGCTAAGTGGTTTTAAGTAAGCCACGGGCATAGCATCTACAAAGCGTGTATCCAAATTAAACTGAACACAAACCCAGCGTAAGCCTTCATTCATATAATCCAACGCGCCGCAATTCCTGAACACGCTGATCCCAACCAGCATAGCTACCAGATAGGGAATTATCTTTACTGAGGTTTCAAAGCCGCCTTTAGCGCCCTCTACAAAAACTTCAAATACGTTTACCTTTTTTATAAGGCCGCCCACGATAAATATTACCGGTATGGTAAACAACATCACATTGCTTATAACTGATGATACCGTACTGATCTGCTCTTTGGTTAGCTGCGTGGTAAAGTACCATACCACCAATGTAATGAAAGCGGTAACGCCGCCAAGCCAGCCAATAATAACCCTGTCAAAAAGATTGATTTTTTGCTTAATAGCCACCGCTATTAAGCCAACTACCGTGGCTACATAGGTAGCAATGATACAAGGTAAAAATACTTCGGCCGGATCTTTTGAATTAAGGATGGCCCTTTGTGCGATGATGGTAACGGGTAATAACTGCAAGCCGGATGTATGCAGCACCAGGAACATGATCTGGGCATTTGAAGCTATTTCTTTATCTGGATTCAGTTCCTGCAGGCTACCCATCGCTTTTAAGCCAAGCGGTGTAGCTGCGTTATCAAGGCCCATTAAATTGGCCGAAAAGTTCATCATCATCTGGCCCGTAGCGGGGTGATCTTTAGGTACATCGGGAAACAATCGGCTAAAGAAAGGTCTTACTATCCGTGATAAAAAATTAATAGCTCCAGCTTTTTCGCCAATGTTCAGAATGCCGAGCCAGAATGCCATAGAGCCAATCAGCGGCAAAGCGATATCCATTACCGACGATTTTGACGAATTAAATAATCCTTCAACCAATAATTTGAAAGCTTCTGTATCGCCAAAAAAACTAATTTTATGAGTGAAACTACAAATGCAATTACAAAAAAAGCTATCCAGATATAGTTAAGCGCCATAGTAATGTTTAAGGCTTTGAAGTTAGTGCTTTTGCTGTTTAATATGAAATACTGATACTTTTATACTACCGATAAACCAATAAATGAACGAGGTAACCAACAAACTCACCGGAATAATAGAGAACCTAAGGCGGCTTAAGAGCTGTGATATTGACTGGACTTATAACGCATCCCCTGTTAAGTGGTCAAAAAAGAAGTGGTTGGCCATTTGATTGACAGTGCTCAAATTAACCTGCAGCGTTTTGTGCGTTGCACCTATGAAGAAAACTTCAGGCTTACCTACCAACAGGTAGAATGGGTTGCTGCCGCACGTTACCAGGATGCTGACATTAACGAATTGATTGAACTTTGGGCCTTGCTGAACCTGCAGATTGTACGGGTTTTAGAGAATTACCCTGCCGACAGATGGAGCGCCCGTTGTGATAACAGTAAAACGGAGCCAAAGCTGCAAACTGTTGAATGGCTTGCCGCAGACTATGTTGATCATATGCTCCATCACCTTAAAAATATTTTGTAATGGCACGTTATTCAGCTACGCCCCTGGCAAAAAAGCTCGGCATAAAAGCAAGGGGGATGCTGTTACTTGTTAACGCACCTGATCATTACCTTGATCTGTTTAGCGACATGCCTCCTGATGTTTATTTTACAGATGATATTTCATTTGAAATTGATGTGATCCATTTCTTTAGCAAAAGTGCGGATGAATACCGGGTTAAACTGCCTGTACTGATAAAGCAAATAAAGCAGGATGGCATGATCTGGATATCCTGGCCCAAAAAGGCTTCGAAAGTAGTTACTGATATTACGGAAGATTTGATCAGGAGCTTTGCTTTGCAAATAGGCTTGGTTGACATCAAGGTTTGCGCGGTTGATAAAGTGTGGTCGGGTTTAAAGCTGGTGATACATGTTAAAAACAGGAAATATGTGGCATAGGTCATTTTTGATTAAAACCAGGTAAACAAACGGCACTGCGTTTTAGCATAAGCGCTTAATTGTATAACTTAGCACAATAATACCTGAAAATATGGCTCAGATTGAATTAAAACGTGTACATGGCGATTTCGGCTTCGAGGCTGTTGATGCCAACGGGCACACCGTAAAAATGGACAGCAGTCCGGAAAGTGGCGGCCAGGATTTTGGCATCCGCCCAATGCAGATGCTTTTAATGGGCCTTGCTGGTTGTTCGGCAATTGACGTAATCAGTATCCTGAAAAAACAACGCCAGGAAATAACCGATTATAAAATGGTGGTTAACGGCGAACGTGAAGCAGGTAAAGAACCTTCATTATGGGAAGATGTGGATATTGAATTTCATATTTACGGCAATGTTGATGAAGATAAAGCTGTGCGTGCTGCCGAACTTTCTATTAACAAATACTGCTCGGTTGCTGCAACACTTGCAAAAGCCGGTGCCGAAATTAAATGGAAGGTGATTGTTCACCCTACTCAATAACATAGTTATTACTCATTGAAAATACCAGATGGCGGAATAGGAAGTCCCTATTAAAACAGTTCACCTGTTCCCCCTTTTGGATCAAAAGCTGACAGACCTGCTTAGGTCTTTATCAGCGGACGACTGGAACAGGCCTACATTAGCAAAACTTTGGGCAGTAAAGGATATAGCCGCTCATTTGCTTGATGGTAACATACGCGTCATTTCTTCGTCTCATCAATTTGCAGGCGATCCTCCTTCAAATCCCATCAATAACTATAGTGATTTAGTTGATTTTTTGAATGGATTAAACGCCACCTGGGTAAACGCTATGAAGCGTGTAAGCCCGCAGTTGCTTATCGACCTTTTAGAAACTACAGGCAAACAATACAGCAAAGTAATGGCTGCCGCTGATTTGTTTGCACCTGCACCATTTTCAGTAGCCTGGGCAGGTGAAGATGAATCCGTTAACTGGTTTCATATAGCCCGCGAATACACCGAAAAGTTTCATCACCAGCAACAGATCCGCGAAGCGGTTGGTAAACAAGGCATCCTAACTGCTGAATTGTTTTATCCTTGTATCGATACTTTTATGTGCGGGCTTCCGCATACATATCGTACGGTTAAAGCAAACACCAGTACGCTAATTCAAATCACTGTAACTGGCGAAGCTGGCGGTAACTGGTACCTGCTTAAAATGGCTGAGGGCTGGACACTCATCAAAAATGCCGGATCTGTGCCGGATACTACAGTAACTTTATTGCCTGATATTGCCTGGAAGGTTTTCACCAAAGGTATCGATCCACAAACAGCATTGGAGGTGTCTAACATCAGCGGCAATATTAACCTGGGCGAAAACTTGTTTAATATGGTTGCCGTGATGGCTTAACAACTATTTTGTTTAATTACTCTTTAACTGTACAAAACTGTATTCTTTTTAACTCATTAACCAATTTGTACAAAAAGTTAAGAATTTGGTTGTGATTGCCTGTTTAATGCAATCTTAGTGGTGATATAAAAACCAAAGCATTTGACTTAGTGAGTCAGCATTTTATATCAAATTTCATATGCTTTTTTTGTTTGATTAGCCTGCCTTTTGGCAATGGGCTCTCTGGTTAATCCAATATTGATGGCATCAATATTGGATTAACCAGTGTACGTTTTACTTGAATGTTAAACGTATAATTAAATATATAAATATGAAAACAAATTTAAAAAAAGCCTCATTACTTCTTACAGGAGTTATGATTGGCAGTAAATTATTCGCTCAGTCAACAGATACCTCAGCTACAGCAAAAGATTACGTGAGGCCCTTTTCGGGTGGTGGTGAATTACGTACCTGGTCGATAGGTGTACATGGTGGTTTGTTAACCCCTTTTACCATATTTGGACGCAACAACAGGCAGGATTTTACCAGCCCAACCGAACAGTTTGGCTACGGCGGGTACATTAAAAAACAAATATTGCCATCCTTGGGCTTACAGGCCGACTTCCTTCGTGGTAAATTAACTTCATCAAACAGTCAGCCTAACGCAGCAGGTACTTCTCCCTATGATTCATACTCTACTAAATTAAACTGGTCGGCAGCTTTAAGTGCTAATATTACGTTGGCTAACATCAATTGGCGCCATGAAAAGCCATTTATTCAGCCTTATTTAACCGCAGGCGTTGGTAATTTGAACTACACACCAAGGATTACCCCGGTTGGCGGGCAACAGGAAAACTTTAAGAAAACCGATAATGGCCATATCAACGAATTGTTTATCCCCATTGGCTTAGGTTTGAAATTTGACCTTGCCCCGGGCATAAACCTTGATTTAGGTTACCAGGTTAACTTTGTACAGGCCGATAACCTTGACGGATACAAGTATGGGGCGGGTGATGACAGGTTTTCATACGCACATATTGGTTTAGAATTTGCCCTTGGCAATAAGAAAAAACACCAGATGGCCACCCATAATCCCGTATCATCAATGCGTACAGAGTACCAATGGGAAAACCAGCGTACCCGTGCCGAATTACAACAACAGATTGATGCTGAAAAAGCGAAAAACGCACAGCTGGCCAGCGACCTTGCAACAACCAATGCCAATCTTGCCAAGTTAACTACCGACAGCGACGGTGACGGTGTTGTGGACGTAAACGATAAATGCCCTAACACACCGGCCGGCCAAAAAGTTGATGGCTCAGGTTGTCCTTTGGCTAAACCGGTAGTTTATGTTACTGAAGAAGATAAAAAAGTGGTTAAAGACGCTATCAAAAATCTTGAGTTTGATTTGGGTAAAGCTACCATTCGTGCACATTCATATCCAAGTTTGGATAGGGTAGCACAGTTATTGGTTGATAAAAACTTTAGCCTAAAACTTGCTGGCCATACTGACAACACAGGTTCGGCTGATTTAAACATGCGTTTATCAAAAGATCGTGCTGAATCGGTTAAATCATACCTCGCAAGCAAAGGTGCAAATCCATCGCGTATTGAAGCAACCGGCTATGGTCAAACACAGCCAATAGCTACAAACAAAACAGCTGCAGGCCGTCAGGCTAACCGCAGGGTTGAATTTACCTTGTATTAACAAAGGTTGTTAAACCTTATATAAATAAAAAGCTGCTCAATTGAGTGGCTTTTTTGCTTTTATATTTAGCAACCAAACCAGGTGATTGTTTAATAGGCAGGATTTTAATCAGTTCGCCAATACCATCATCCTGTCTAATTTCCTGTAGCAGGAGCGGGTAACGGTGGTGCCTACCAGGAAATCGTCAACAGTGATCAAGTGTTTAGCATGAGCGGTCATTTTTATTGCAAATTGATCTGTTTTTATTTATCCGTGACATCAATAAGCAACGTTATTTAATATCAGTGTAAATTAAAACAAAGCCATTTTAAAGATTACCTAACATAACCGTTTATTGCAACAGGTGGTGAATAATATCCACTTTTAAGCTAAAGGTTAAAGTTTATACACCGCCAGCAACTCATGAGCGTATCAAACTGACTTTTTTATGACTTTTTTAATTACAAATTAAGAAACAGCTCTTGTTATCACTTGTTCAAATCATACATCTCATTATTATATAAATTGGCTATGAAAGCAATCCTGGTAGTTCACAATCTCAAAAAGAAAGCAATTATGCACTTACTTACGCCGGTAATTTAGGTGATAAATTAAAAACCAAAGTAATTGTTATGAACACGGTACCCGAGCCGATGAGTGTTCAGCAATCAGATACTACCACCCAGGATATATTTGATGATGAGGATTTTAGTTTTAAAGATCAAAATAAAGGTATCGAAAAGATAGTTTTCCTTAACTATCTGGATACTTTGGGGATGTCGCTCCACGCAATTATAGCTAAATATGATATAGGTTTAATTATCAAAGGGGTTGGCGGAACTGCAAAAGAAATTAATGAACAGCTTATGCCTGTTTTAAATCATTCATGCTGCCCCTTACTGGCCGTTCCGGAAGGTGCCTCATTCAATATTACGAATATGGGATACCTTGCCGATCTTCGTTATGCCAAAAAGGATATTGTAAATTTTTTAAGTAAAATGAGTGAAGCTATGGGTGTAAAGGCCTCGCTTTTTAATATAACTGAATCGGGATTACCGCATATGTATAATGATTATGCTGATGCTGTGTTCAATCAAATGTTCGTGGGTTCAAGGCTGAACCTGGTGAATATCAAGGAGCGGGATATCATGAAAACCGTTGATGTACTGGCCAATATAATGGGGGTTGATTTTTTTGTATTGAGCAACCGCAGCTCGCAATTAAATGGGTTATGGGATTGGGAGAATATGGAGAATGAAGAACATGCCCACCTACCGGCGCTTATCTTTCCATGCTGAAAATAGCGTAAATATAAAGGGAAGATACTGTGATCGATCTTCCCTTATATATTCAATTTGGCCGTTTATAAAACGTAAACACCATTTGCTTTCAGAACTTTGCTGAAAAACAACAAATGCCCTGGCAAGGCGTTTTGCCAAAACTCCCAGGTATGGCCTCCTGGTTGTTCGGAATAATCATGTGGAGTATGGTTATAAACTAATCTGCGGTGTAATTCACGGTTGGGCTCAAGCAAAAAGTCATCAACTCCTATATTAATAACCAATGGCAGCCCGTTTTTACGGATCTGATCTGCCATGTTCACAACCGAATATTGCAGGTAAGTATCCGGCGTCATAGGCCCCCAAATTTTATCAAGCATTTTGGTAAGCATCTCAAACCTATCGGGGGGAGCTTCCAGGTGGTCATGTTTGGGTCAAGTGCTCCGCTCATACTCCCTGCTGCTGCAAAAAGTTCCGGATGCCTGGTTGAAAGATACAACGCGCCAAATCCTCCCATAGATAGGCCGGTGATAAGTCTGCCTTTTTTATCGTTAACCGTGCGGTATTTGCTATCGATAAAAGGAATCACTTCCTTAATAATATAAGTTTCAAACTTGCTGTTAGGATCAATAGGGCTATCAACATAATAACTAAAGATTTCACCTTCAGGCATTACGATAATGATGTTGTATTGATCAGCAAGGTCTTTTACCAATGATTTATCCGGCGTTTTTAGCAGCCAGTCGTCAAAATGGCCATACCCCCCGTGCAGCAGGTACAATACCGGAAAATTGGCTTTGCTTTTTTCATATGCTTTAGGAAATGCAATAGCCGCTTTATAAGTTTTGTTCATTGCCACGCTTGGGATTTGTACTGTGTCGACTTTGGCTGCAAAAACCCATATGCTGCTAAACAGCAGGGCAAATATTAAAGCTACTCTTCTCATTTACTTATGGTTTTGGTACTGCGGCTACTATTTTTAATAATTCATCATCCGGGTGATTTTTAACTGTGCATTGGTTATCCAGTATCATAGTTGCACCATTTTCGGCAGTGTATGCAGGCCATTTGGGTAATGACGATGTATTGGGGTTGCCGGTTTTGGCAAAATTTATCCATGCGCTACTTATTTTATCGGCAAGGGCATATGCTTCCTTACCGCCGCCGGTCATTTCCTGGCAGCGTGCGATGTTGTTAAACTGGAAAGCTATATCCATACAGTGCATGGCTTTATACATACCTCCATTTACGGGCGATTGCCAGGTAAACAGGTACATATACACCGGGGCCGCGCCACTAACAGCCTTTTCATTTGCCTGTTTAATGGCTAATGAGCGGAAGTTAAATTCAATGTCGGTAAATTCTGATGGTTTTGAAATTGTTGGATACGCTTTTTGCGCCGCGGCGATGTAAGCATCGGTTTTATCGCCATATTTTTTTGAAGACTGGTTTTTAATTCATCCATAGTTTGGCTTTTAGGGCCGGGGATAAATGGAGCGAATTCGTTTTTGGTTGTACCTACCAGCAGCGGAACATTTTTCGACAGTTCTTTAGCTGCCGGATCTGATGGTTGGTAAGGAAGAAAATCGCCGTCTAAAGCGGGGCCCCAGCCGTTCATGGTTTTGCCCTCCTTTTTCAACTCGGCCGAGACCTTGCTCATGGCTTTTTTACCCGCTTCGTTCAGTACACCATAAGGCAGTTTTTGAAGAGAATCAACCTGCGAAGGCTGCAGGTGAAGTTCTTCCAATAATGCAGCGGCAACTTTTTGGGTAACCGGTTTTTCGTTAAAATTGGTGATGTAGCTGCCGCTTTCAACAATGGCATTTTTAAATAAACCTTTTACTGATGGCGCGTTCATCAAACAGGTAACCTTACCGCCACCACCCGACTGCCCAAAGATGGTCACATTATCAGGATCGCCGCCAAACTGGGTTATATTTTGTTTTACCCATTCCAGAGCCAATTTCAAATCAAGCAGGCCCGCGTTTGCAGAGCCCTTATATTTATCACCATAGGCTGAAAGATCAAGAAAGCCCAAAATGTTTAACCGGTGATTTACCGATACCAGTACCACATCTCCCTTTTTAGCCAGGTTTTCACCGTCATATGACGGAAGTTCAATTGATGAACCGGCTGTAAAGCCGCCACCATGCAGCCAAACCATTACTGGGCGTTTTTTGCCATCGTTCAGTTTCTGTGTCCATACATTGAGCGACTGGCAGTGTTCATTTGAATAACCCAGATCATGCTGAAAGGCAAATTCAAATTCTGTCGTTAACAGTTGTAGTTGGATCGGTAGGACAAACCGGACCGTAAGTTTTTGAACTGCGTACATCTGTCCATGGCGCAGGTTTTTCGGGCGCCATAAAGCGGTCGGCTTTGGCGTAGGGGATACCTTTAAATGTAAAAATGCCATTGTGAAGATAGCCTTTTACTTTTCCGCTTTCGGTTGATGTTACAGCTACATCGTTCCCGGCAACAACTGGTTCGTTGCTGCTTTGGCAAAACGCCGTTACAGGTAAAAAGCAAATGAGTAAAAGCAGCATGAGGGTACTGTTTTTTTCATAATTGTATTTGGTTAAATTGGTTTACACTTCGCGACCCGAAACTGGCTTCCGGAATTGAAAGATAGTTAATTACCGATTAATTGGAGAGGATGTTTATCCAATGGCAATAGCTATTGTGTAAATATAACACAATGAATTAACCAAATACAATTATATCATACTTTTTACTTTAAAAAATTTCAGCTAAAAACGTAGTTAGTTTAATGTAACCATAATCCATAGCTATCTTTATACCGCTGCATAGAAGTTTCAAATATTTCCATTGCATTACCCTCAATATCCTGGTTTTCAAATGCTCCATATACAGTATCAAAATTAAGCATGGATGCTTTTTGATATGCTTTGACAAATTCTTCCTTGGCGAGTAATATAATATTAGGATAGCTGTACATAATAGCCATATGCCGTTTGCTTCTGGCTATATTAAAGGTATCACCACAAAGCATAGTTCCATTGGGTGTAAAGCCTGCAATGTGCAACACGCAGCTGCCCGCAAAATGACCGCCGATATGTACTACGCTTATGCCGTCCCAAAGTTGTGTGGTGTTACCACCCCATAAGTAGATATACGGAGAATTAAAAGGTACCCATTCGGTGTCATGTTGGTGGATATAGATTGGGCAGCCAAATTCGGCGGCCCATTCATTCATATTACTATAATAATGCGGATGTGAAAACGCGATAGCTTTTAATCCGCCTTTAGCCCGGATAAATTCAATTGTAGCATCATCCAGGTACGGAATACAATCCCACAAAATGTTACCTCCCGGAGAGATAAGGAGCAGGGCCCTTTGGGCAATTGCAAAATCTGGTTGTATTTTGAGTGCATACAGATGTTCACTTAACTGTGTTATTTTGATGGTGCGGTTCTTAAGTTCGGCTGGCGTATTCCATTGCTGTCCACTCTCCGGAACGTATTGTCGATCATCGGTACAAATTGGACAAAATTGGGGTGTTGCCGGCCCGGCTAAAAGCTGGGTGCCGCATGTGCTGCATATGATGGTTTTATTCATCGTTTTATAAAGTGTTATTTAGGGAGATGATTTTAGATCCGGTAAGCTATTTTAGCCAATGCTTTGATCTGTTCCAAATCGGAAGCAGGGTTGAGGTGGTTGCAGTTACCTGCTTGTTCAACTGTTTCTGTCACAGTTTTTTTAAACGTAAGCTTCCCATACTTTGAAAGATTTACAAGCAATACGCTGAGCAAGATCACAATTAACCCCAAAAACTGCATTAACGAAATACTTTCATGTGCAAAGCAAACCCCAAGTAATACGGCGATAACCGGATTTACATACGAATGGGTGCTCACCTGCGTTGCAGGCCTTACCTGTAGCAGCCATACATAAGCGCTGAATGCCCCAATTGATCCGAATATGATAAGGTAAACGATAGCCATCCATGACTGAGCCGGAACAGTAGCGAGATTAAATCCGTTAAACTTCTGGTGAATAATAGCAGCCGGTACAAAAGTCAAACCGGCAATGATCATTTGCCAGGATGTATTTACCCTTGCTGGTGCTGTACCGCCTCTCTTTTTGAATATAATGACCCTGACGACCAGGCAACAGGGCCTGCCAGTAACAATAGTAATCCTGTTAATTTTGCATGGTCCATAGTACCGGTAACCGATTTCAGGAAAGCTTCGCCAAAAAGGAGCAAGATTCCTGCAAAGCCGATGATGAGGCCGAATATGGTCGATTTATTTTTTAGGTTTACCCGCCAGTTAGCTTTATCTAATATGATGAACCATATCGGGTTCACAGAAACCATAATGGCAACCATGGCACTGGGGATATTGCGCTCGACCCAGATCACTATACCTGTAGCTATGAATAGGGTAAGCAGCCCGCAGATACCGGAGGTGATGATATCGCGCTTAACAAATATGTTGTCGCCCCTAATGTAGCACCAGCCAAGTAATAAAATACCCGCGCTGAAAAAACGCAATGCACCCATCAACATAGGAGGGAAGCCCTGAATAGCCATTTGTATAAAGAAATAGGTTGAACCCCATACTATATAAACGGTAGCAAAGGCTATGATCACTAAAAGGTGTGATGCTTTTGTATTTGCTGTAGTTGCCATGATTATTTTATTGGTTAAAGATGTTTGCTGATTTTAATTGGTTTGCAATGATTGGTAAGCCGTAAGCTTTTTGTTCACAATACGTGAGGCGAACCATTTATCTAAGCTCCATGAATATTGGGACATCCCGGCCAGCAGAAAGCTTGCGGCGCTCAAAGTAAACACTGAATAACCTAAAGGCGATTCGACGCCGAAGGAAATTGCCATCGCGATAGCAAAACATAAACTAAGGATACCGCTGCCGATAGCTGCCATGCGGGTAAATAAGCCAAGGATGAGTAATAAGCCAAAACCGCCTTCGCCAATGGTTGCAATAGTTGCCAGCGGATTTATGATGCCATCGGGTAGGAAACTCATTACCTGTTTGGCATAGGCAATAAAATGTTTCCAGTCGCCCCAGCCAACGTGTGCGTGACCGTTTGGGCCAAATAAGCCGAGGCGGTCGGCTACTTCCCACAGGTAGCTTAGTCCAACGGCTAACCTTAGGTATATGGATGATATTTTTTGATTGAGTTGCATAAGTTTTATTTTTTGATGATCAAAAATACCATGCTTTTGGACTATACTTGTAGTCCAGAAAGTAGTTTAAAGATAGTCCAGAATGATGCTCATCGAAAGTTTATTAAGTGTAGATAAA
Organism: Mucilaginibacter sp. P19; assembly: GCF_050632265.1. Classification (NCBI taxonomy): domain Bacteria; kingdom Pseudomonadati; phylum Bacteroidota; class Sphingobacteriia; order Sphingobacteriales; family Sphingobacteriaceae; genus Mucilaginibacter; species Mucilaginibacter sp. P19. The sequence continues at coordinate 3,310,472 of NZ_CP192586.1, read as the reverse complement.
AGCAGCCAGGTGCCCGTGTATTTGCAAATTAGCAACGGCATTATCAATTATATCAGGCAGGGGACCTTAAAACCAGGCTCTGCACTTCCTGCCAGTCGTGTGTTGGCAGCATCGTTAAACGTACATCGTAAAACAGTAGTAGCTGCTTATGACGAACTTTATGCTCAAAGCTGGGTTGATGTTATAGCGCGTAAGGGGATTTACATAGCTAAAAACCTGCCCGATGTTGCACCCCGGCCTATCGAAAAAGCTGTTCTGAAACATAGCCTGGCAAATAAAACATCGTTCAACGTTGATGACAACAGGATCAACCCTCAGCGCATGTTTGTGGAAATGCCTGATGGCAATATTACATTTACCGAAGGGTTTCCCGATACCCGCATTGCGCCTGTCGACCTGATGGTGCGCGAATACAGACGGATGGCAGGTTATCATTTTACGCATAAATACCTGATGTACGGGCTGGAGCAGGGTTCCGAAAATTTAAGGAACGAACTTGCCCGTTTTTTGGGTGAAACCCGTGGCTTGCATGTAACACCTAACGATATTTTAATAACCAAAGGCGTTCAAATGGCACTTTACCTGTGCGCACAGGTATTGATTAATAAAAATGATATTGTAATTGTAGGTAACCCAGGCTACAGTGGTGCAAATGAGGTGTTTGAGCAAGCGGGCGCCAGGTTGGAATTTGTCCCTGTAGATGAACATGGTATTGATATTAATTCCGTTGAGACTATTTGTAAAGCACAAAAGGTACGTATGCTGTACGTGGTGCCGCATCATCATCAGCCTACTACAGTAACGCTGAGTTCGGAGAGGCGTATGCGTTTACTCGAACTGGCAGCAAAATACCAGTTTGCCATTATTGAAGATGATTACGACTTTGACTTTCATTATACTAGCGGCCCTATTTTACCGCTGGCCAGTGCCGATTATTATGGCAATGTAATATATGTGGGTTCATTTTGCAAAACCATCGCGCCGGGCATTCGCATTGGCTTTATGGTTGCCCCGGCTAATTTTTTATTACAGGCCACCCGCTTACGCAGGCTGATTGACCGCCAGGGGGAGCACCTGTTAGAAGAAGCTATGGCAAGTTTATTAAAGAACGGTGACATTAGCAGGCACCTGAAAAAAGCCAATAAGCTGTATCACGAACGGCGGGATATTCTTTGCAAATTACTGCAGGAGCAATTGGGCGATTATATTTCCTTTAAAATACCATGTGGCGGTTTTGCCATATGGGTTAAATACCTTCATGATCTGGACACTGCCGTTGTTTCAGAAAAAGCTAATGAACTGGGGCTGTCTATAGGTGCGGGACATGATTATTATTATGATAAAACATTTAAACACAGTTTTGTACGGATAGGGTTTGCCTCATTAAACCAAAAAGAAATGCATGAAGCAGTAAATATCTGGAAAAAGGCCATTCTTAAATGCCTTCCAAAAGTTTAAAAGTTTGGCATAGGGGATTAAACGCCATAATAGGATGAATTTGTTAATATCATGTCATGCTTTGGCAGTTACTGTCATGCTTTTAAGTTAGAGATTTTCTGCCAAAATTTGCGTTTGTCATGCCTGTGACAAATTGTCGGTTAATTTTTTTAAAAATGCTAAGACCTCTAATATGTAAAAATCACGGAATAGTTTTTTTACAAAAAAAAGTTTGGCGATGAGTTTTTATAGCCGCAAAGCAGGCTAGGAAATTAATGAGCGAAATAATTTTCTCTAAAAATAAATTTGTGCTTGTTTGCCCGCTTTTTTTTAAATAATTCGGCAAAAAACAATTTTTCGGCTTTTTTTGCCTCGGTTTAAGCCCATTTTTTTTCGTTAAGCGCAAAACTCTGCGTTAAATTTAATAAACACCAGTTTTTGAAGGTAGTTTCAAAGAAAAAATCCATTTTGAAAATGACGTTTTTAGGCTTAAAGTATTGATTTATAGGGCGTGTTTTTTAATGGCATGTTTTTAGCCTAACTGGTGGCAGGAATGATACAATTGTTCTTGCATCCCTGCCACAGCATGCCTGTAGGAACGATTGTATTTCCTCAAAACATTGTTAGTTCAGTAATTAAAACATTAAAAAAATTAAAGTTATGTTAACCGTATTAGAAGTTGCCCTTTTCTTAGCTGTTATTATCGTTCCATTAATCCCTGCAAGAAAAACTGCAAAATAATTGGACATTAAAACCAGTTAATGAATGGGCGGCCTTTGGTTGCCCATTTTCGTTTTTATACCATTTGTGACCGGTCGTACTCAATGCTAACCAATCCGCTCCCTTTTTTCCGTCGCTTCCGAAACCTCCTTCTTTCCCACTTCGCTGAATTTTTTATTTATATACAATGTTACCTATGGTAGTAGTGATGTAGTGCTGTAATAAAAGCATCTGATCATGCTATCGGATAGATTTGTGCATTAATGATCCATTGGATTTATAGCAGTGCCTTATAAACGAGATTGGCATTTGGTATGTACGGCGATAATATTTTATTTATCGCGAGCCATAATTCACTATTTTCCGTAAAAATTAAAAGAAAAGCCCTAAATAAAGTATGCAGCAATTACCCAAACGCCTGTTATCAATAGATGTATTGCGTGCGATTACTATGCTCCTGATGATATTTGTTAACGATGCGGGCGGTGTACAGCATATTCCCGAATGGATAGACCACGCCAAAGGTCTTGAAGACAGGATGGGTTTTGCTGATACTATTTTCCCGGCGTTTTTGTTCATTGTGGGCTTGTCGTTACCATTTGCTATTAATAACAGGATCAAAAAGAGTGATAGTACCAGACAGGTATTATTTTATATCCTGATACGCAGTGCGGCGCTGCTCATTATGGGTTTTTACCATGTAAACCTTGAAGAATATAATTCGTCGGCGGCATTAATTCCGAAGGCTGCATGGGCACTGGTTATTACTATAGCATTCTTCCTGATCTGGCTTGACTATCCGGAATCTATGGCAAAGACTAAAAGATATGCCTTGCAGATATTGGGAATTGCTATGCTGATTGGCATGGCGATGATTTATAAAGGTGGCGAAGATGGCGAGGTACGGGGTATGGAGCCTTCATGGTGGGGAATATTGGGTTTGATAGGATGGGCATATTTGGTTTGTGCTTTTATATTTTTCGCAGTTAAAGGCAAATTGAACAACCTTATCGTAGCATGGATAACGCTTGCCGCCATTAACATTTTGGCGCACACCATATTAAAGGTAAACGTGTTGCACGACAGAAACGATGGTAACCATTGCAGGAAAAGATGTTACGGGCAGTTTCCTCGGTAATGCTATTATCTTTTTAAAACCGTTTTGGATAATCAACGATGCATCGACCATGACTTTAACCATGGGAGGCGTGGTGATATCAGGTATTTATGCCAAATTGGTTGAACAAGGGAAAACACAACGCATTTGGGCCACACTAACTGTCGTCGGTATCTTGTTCCTGGTAGCGGGTTTTGCTTTAAGGCCTTATACTGAAGGTATTTCCAAGATCCGTTCAACACCCGCCTGGGTATTCATTTGTTCCGGAATTACCACGTTAGCTTTTTTGATGCTGATATACGTGGTAGACGTTAAAGGAAAAATAAATGCTTTTAACTGGATCAAACCGGCAGGTACCAGCACACTAACCTGCTACCTGATCCCGTATTTTCAGGTGTTTACACTGGAACTGTTCCAAATTAACTATCCCGGCGTTATCAATAACGGATTTCCGGGACTATTGCGCTCTTTTCTGACGGCTGTGATCATCGTTTTATTTGTTGGATTACTTGAAAAGAAAAGATTGCGCTTAAAAATTTAATTATTATACATACCTAAAATGTCATGGCAACAATTTCATCATTATTGTAACCTTGGCGGTGAAATATGCTGGAAGATGTTGGTGGAAAAATGAGCGCTTACTCGATGCGGCTATCAGACACTTGGATTAAAAGAACCTTAAAAGCATCTTCAAAAGAGGCCCCCCGGAAATCAAGCGGCCTCTTTTAGGTTTAGGTTGATTATAATAAAAGCTACTAATTATAATTGCGTTCTTTGGCATAATCGGCAGTCAATGCACCTGCATTGGCGTCAGGCGAAACCTCGCAAACACGTTGCAGCTATACTAATGATGTAGGGATGTCCGTACTTACACGGCCGGGAATAGCCTGTTTAACAATTTTAACTTTACGGCAGTCCGGTAGAATATATTTCATGTTGGATTTATATAAGAGATGAAATTTTATATTCTGCAATTATCAGCCAAACTTTACTCAATTGCTATTTTGAAGCCACTACAATACCACTACTATTATGTTATCGATAAAGTGCTACGTGGTCATTAGCCCAAAGTCGTAGTTTCTAAGCACAGAATTTTAAAAACGACTTTTCACACCCCACTTAGCACTTGCCGGGTAATCGGCTAAGGTAACTTTGTAACAAATTGAGGTGTTTAATCACGGTAGAGCTAATGTAGTGGCACAAAAATATCCGGCCGAAACTTAATCTTTTAGCTTTGACCAATATTGCAAAACCATCATGCTTAAACCGCAGGGCAATTTCTTAACTTTATATATGAGTCTGAAAAAACACATCAATGTCCTGTTTAAGGCCACTGCCTTGTTTTGGTTCGGTTTGCCGTTTTTTGTACAGGCACAAAATATCAAAGTGGTAACCAATCACGTTGGTTATGAAGATAACAAGGCAAAACATGCCGTTATAGTTGCCGACAGCCGTCTTACATTTACATCATTTAACCTCATTGATGCAGATAAGGGTAAAGCTGTATTTTCGGGAAAGATCTCTTACAGCGGCCCGGTTGGCAAATGGAAAAATTTTGAGTTTTGGACGCTTGATTTTAGCAGTCTTACCGTGCCGGGGACTTATAAAATTCAATTCGCTTCACCTAAAGGAATAATTTCATCATACCCTTTTACCATTGGCAAAAATGTGCTTGAAAAAGCCACTATATCCGATGTAGTATATTATTTTAAAGGGCAGCGCAGTTCGGGCCTGCTGGATAAGGCCGATCATCATCTGGTATTACCGGACACAACGGATACTATTGACGCGCACGGCGGTTGGTATGATGCCACCGGCGATTACGGCAAGCATTTGTCGCATTTATCATTTTCCAATTATTTTAACCCGCAGCAGATCTGTTTAACAGCCTTTAGCCTGTTTAAAACATATGAGCTGCTAAACGCCCGCTCAGGGACTGATTTTCGGCAGGTTAACCGCAGGATTTTGGATGAAGCCATGTATGGCGCTGATTATTTAGTGCGGATGCAGGTTAAAAACGGTTCATTTTATCGCTCTGTGTCATCGCCTGGCCCCGGCAAATTGCCAAAGGACAGAGTAATCCAGGCAGACGAGGGTAATTATCGGATTAAACAAACCAAAGACCAATCATTTACCAAAACCACCTCAGGCAAAAACTGGCGTACTTACCAGGCCAGTTACCGATCGGGCGGGGGGATTGCTATTGCGGCGCTGGCTATAGCTTCGGCTTATCAAACATCGGGTGAGTTTAGTAATGCGGATTACCTGAAAGCTGCCGAAAATGCATTTGCTTTTCTGGAAAAGGAAAATCCACAAATGGACTATGATAAAAAAGAGAATATCCTTGATGACTATTGTGCGCTGAGTGCCGCTACCGAATTATACAAAGCAACTCACAAAGATATATATAAAGCTGCTGCCGAAATGCGTGCTAACAACTTGCTTAACCGCATAAGCTTGTGGAAAAAGTACCAAAATTTTTGGCGCGCCGATGATAAGGACAGGCCTTTTTTTCATCCATCAGATGGCGGCTTGCCTGTGATAAGTCTGCTGTATTACTATCCTTATGCGTCCACAGATTTGCAGGCAAAGATCAAAACAGCAGTAAAAAAGTCAATGGAATTTGAATTGGCTATTACCCACGAAGTAAACAATCCCTTTGGTTACAGCCGCGAACTGGTGCAGGATACATTGGGCAATCGGCACAGCGCTTTCTTTTTTCCACATGGCAGCGATGCTTCGCCCTGGTGGCAGGGCGAAAACGCGAGATTAGGTTCTGTGGCCACCGCTGCACGAATGGCTGCCAGTCTGTTTAAAGATGATAAGACTTTCCATGACCAGCTCTCCGGCTTTGCGATAGATCAGCTGAACTGGATCCTGGGCCTGAACCCCTTTGATGCCAGTATGCTACAGGGTACAGGGCATAATAATCCGGCTTATGGCTTTTTTGGCACGTTTGAATATACCAACGCACCTGGCGGTATTGTAAATGGTATTACTTCAGGGTTTGATAATGAGGATGATATTGATTTCAATATCCCTTATGCAGTATCAGGTAAAGATTCTGACTGGCGCTGGGCCGAGCAATGGCTTCCGCATACAGCCTGGTACCTGCTGGCAGTATCAACGAGTGATTAATTGTAAACCATATCTATTATGAAGGAGTTTAAGATCAGTTTGTGTTTCATCTTCGGGCTGCTATTGGTTTTGCCGATGTTTTCTTTTGCCTTCGATGAACATAAAACACTGGCGATAGGAGCGCAGGCGCCCGATTTTAGTCTGCCAGGTATTGATGGCAAAACATACACTTTACAATCGTTCAGAGATGCTAAAGTGTTGGTTGTGGTTTTTATGTGCAACCATTGCCCCACCTCGCAGGCCTATGAAAGCAGGGTGATCAAACTGACCACCGACTATGCGACAAAGGGAGTCGGTGTGGTAGCAATCAATCCCAATAATCCTTCCTCGTTGCGCTATGACGAGATTGGGCTACAGTGATTTAGGTGATTCATTTGAAGAAATGAAGATACGGGCGAAAGATAAAGGTTTTAATTTCCCGTACCTGTATGATGGCGAAACCGAAGTAGCTTCCAATAAATATGGCCCGGTTGCTACCCCTCATATTTTTGTTTTTGATAAAGACAGGAAGCTGCGTTACAATGGCCGGATAGATGATATGGAAAACCCAGCCAAAACACCTAAATCTTTGGATGCTCTGAACGCTATTGATGCGATACTTGGAGGCAAAGAAATAGCAGTACCGGTTACCAAAACCTTTGGCTGCTCGGTTAAATGGGCCGAAAAAAGGATTGGATAGATAAGGCGCAAATTCAATGGGCAAAGGAGCCGGTAAAACTTGATACCATTAACGCCAGCGGAATTGCAACAGTGGTGAAAAATCATTCGGACAGGTTAAGGCTTATCAACCTGTGGGCTACCTGGTGCGGTCCCTGCGTTGCGGAGTTTGACGATCTGGTTACCCTAAACAGGCTTTACCGCGACAGGAGCCTGGAATTTGTAAGCATTAGTGCTGATGACCCGGCTAATAAAGATAAAGCTTTGAAGTTTTTACAACGCAAGCAGTCATCAGGTATCAACTACATTTACACAGGCGATGACAAATATAAGATGATAGAGGCAGTAGACCCTAAATGGGATGGAGCTTTACCTTATACCATGCTGATTGACCCGGATGGGAAGGTTGTATACAGCCACCAGGGCGCTATTGACCTGGAGGAAGTTAAGAAAGCGATTTGGAATAACCCGACGATGGGCAGGATCTATAAATAAATCATCAACGCAAAAATCATCGATATGAAAAAAATAGCCCTGATCTTCAATTTTTGCTTGTTAACCGTTATCAGCGCGTGGGCACAAAAGGCCCCGCGTTTTAAAGTGATAGCCCTGTATGAAAGCGGGGGGCATCATATTGAGTATTCAAAAGTGGCAAAAGTATGGCTGGATAAGCTGGCTGCTGACAGTAATTTTTCTGTCGATTATATTCAAAGTACTGATAGAATTAATGATGCTTTTTTATCTAATTATCAGTTATTTATCCAGCTGGACTACCCGCCGTATGCCTGGAAGGAAAAAGCCGTAAAAGCCTTTGAAAAATACATTGATGAAGGCAAGGGAGGCTGGATAGGCTTTCATCACGCAACCCTACTGGGCGAGTTTGATGGTTACGCGATGTGGAACTGGTTCTGGAATTTTATGGGGGGATCCGCTATAAAAACTACATAGCTACATTTGCCAAAGGTACTGTCAATATTGAAGATCAAAGCCATCCGGTAATGAAGGGTGTATCACCACCTTTCCTGGTTCAGAAGGAAGAGTGGTACACTTATGACCAAGATCCAAGGCCTAATGTACATGTGCTGGCCTCGGTAGATGAATCAACTTATGAACCCAAAGATGGCATTACCATGGGTGACCATCCTGTGGTATGGATTAACCCCGAAAAAAAGCCCGTAACATTTACATCTTTATGGGACACTCGCCTGTGCTTTTTGATAGTAAGGATTATACCAGGCTTTTCAGCAATGCTATATTCTGGGCCGCCGGAAAATAAATACGAAGTAGCCGGGATTGAGTAAAAGCATTTTTAAAACAAGAAATGCCTATGGATGGCAGCACTTTGATGTTTAATAATGGCTGGAAAGCAGTAAAAACTGGAAGCAGTTTTACCCGGATTGTTTAGTAACCTCCATCAAAAAATCATACAGATTGGTTTCGGTAGCTAATTGCAGTTTTTTGCGTACGCGGTAACGGCTGATCTCCACGCCTTTCAGCGAGATGTTAAGCAGCTGCGCTATCTCCTTTGATGACAGGTTTAACCGCAGGTAAGCACACAGTTTCAAATCGGTTGAGCTTAAACCGGGGAACTTGGCTTTCATGGTGGCTAAAAAGTTATTATGCACCTGGTCAAAATACATGGAAAAGTTGTCCCAGTCATCGTCACTTTTCCCGGTATCGCTCAATAATTTAAACACGCTCCTGAATTGGTGCGATCCATCAGGAATGTTAAGTTTTTTTATTAATACCATCAGCTCGTCCTTTATATTGAGCAATAGTTTACTGCGGTTAACCATTTGCATTGTTAGCGTGGCCAGTTCTTTGTTCTTGTAATTTAGCTCGGCTTCAAGCTTTTCGTTTTTTAAGGCAATGATCTCTTTATCATTTCTGTCAAGTTCAAGGCTATGGAGGTAGCTTAACCTTTTTTGCTCCTCTTCATGGCGTTGCTGATGCAAGGCGAAACGTTTTTGCTGCGCCTTTATACCGATATACACAGTGCAGGCAATGATCAGGAAATAAGCCGGGTAGGCCCAAATAGTTTGATACCATGCCGACTCAACAATAAAACTATAACTGACGGGAGCAGACGCTGTGCCTAAATTATTACGGGCCTTTACCGAAAATGTGTATTTGCCATAAGGAAGGTTGGTATAGTCCTTCTCGGTTTTAATCGACCATTGCGACCAATCTTTATCAAAACCTATTAATTTATAGCTAAACTCCTCGTTGCTTTTTTGTGCAAACAGGGTAGAGGTATATTCAAAATGAAAGGAATTCCAGTGGTTGGACAGCGAGGCAATAAGTTGCGTGTTTTGTGCTGATGCGATCCGGTTGTTTTTAACAAAATATCCACCGAAAATCAGGCTATCTTTTTCGGCTATGGCTTTTACCGTAGTAAGTAATACATTGAGTTTGTTCTCCGATGAAACGTATTGGCGATAATTTAAATGGAAAACACCATTGTTTGAGCCGATAAAGATGTTCTCCATATCGTGCGGATAAATATACTCTGCCCCCTTTACTGTTTGCCCGGCCAATTCAGGGAAATAGATCACCTTGTACGGTAACTTACCAGATCGTTTACCAAAATCAATTACGCCAACGCGTTGGTTACTGATAAACCAGATATTACCTTTGCCATCTTCGGTAAGAAACTCAATTTTTGAATTGCCAAATATCGGCTTGTAAAATGCAGATCGTGTGAAGTCTCCTTCAGTTGTATTGTATTCATAAACACCTTTTTCGGTAGCAGCTATTACTTTGTTTTTAATAAAATATACATGATTATTCAGCGCAGATGGCAAACCACTTTTTTCGGTATATTGCGTATAACTAACTATCTTTTTTCTATCAGCGGATAGCTGCACTTTAAAAATACCCCTGTAGGGGTGCGTTGCCCACACAAAATTGCTCTTATCTACCGCGAGGTTTCCTAATGATTCATAAATACCATTTATTTTTCCTTCAAAGCTAAATCCGGCACCATTGTATTTTAAGAGTTGAAAGCCGGTATAAGTCCCCGCTATCACATCCTGCGAAGCAGGGAAAGCTTTCATCATCCACGCCCCCGGGCCGGGAGTAATCAGTTTAGCCTGGTTATCGTCTACCTGTAAAACACCATCCTGATGACCGGCCAATAAATGCCCGTTAATTTGCGTTAGGCTTAAAACCTGTCCTTTAGTGTTTGGCACTTCTGTAAAAGCACCTGTGGCCGTGCTGATATCTTTTTGCTGCGAGCCTATCGATACGGTATATAAGCCGTTTGATGTTCCGATATACAACTTGTTGTTAAAAATGCTTACCGAGTTACTTTTTACCAGGTTTTCGCGATTAGGATAAATATTTTTAACAGACGTGTTATAATTAATAAAATCGAGCCCATTTTCCAGTCCAAGCCATAAATTATGATCTTTATCTAACAATATACCATGGACATTATTATTTTGTAACCCCTGGTTATTGGAGAACTGGTCTATTGGCTTGCCTTTACCATCAATAATAATCAGCCCTTTTGCTGATGTGCCGATGGCGTATCTGTCGATGCCAATTTTTTGAATGAAGTTTATAAGATCAGTAAGCAGGATTCCATCAATAGCCGTGTTTTTTTAACCAGCGACGAGCCAGCAATGATAAAGAGGCCATTTTTGCGGGTACTTACCAGTAAGGTATCTTTATTAAACTCAGTGATGCCAGTGACACTCAGCGCCGTTGTGGGTTGTTGAACGAAGGCTTGCCAGTGCGAATCTTTAAAAATAACCAGTCCGATAGCTTTATCATAAGCAAACAATTTACCGCCGGCCCGGTTTAGCAGCATCCAGCCACCGGGCGCATCAAATGTGTGCATGGTGTTGTTTTTCAGCTCAAAGATGCACTCAATGGTTCTGAAAAATACCTCATTATTATGGATAACAATATCCCAGATATCGGCAAACTGCCTTGCTTTTTTGGGCAGGCGTTGTTTAAGCGAATGATATTTGAGGATTCCCGACTCATTTGGAAAAAATAACCAACTTCATCCTGCCCTCCAACATAAATACGGCCCATGCGATCAATAGCCACAGACTTTATAGGGCTTTTATTAGGCAGCGGATAGGTTTTCCAATAACTACCGTCGAACGTAAGCAGACCCTCATCGTTGGCAAAATAAAGAATTCCGTTCTTGTCCTGTTTAATGTCCCAGATCTCAGTTCCGGCGTTATAATCATTATGAGTGTAGTTTTTGATAGCAGGAGTACCAAGCGTAGTTTGAGCGGAAGATGTCCATATAAAAGCACGGAGAACGAGAATAAATAAGATGTTTTTTTCATTAACGGTTTTCCTGGCGAGGGCTTAAACCCCATTAATAATAGGCAACCCGGCAAAAGGCCGGCCTGATTAAGAGCTGTAATTTAATCAACATTTTACATATACCGGGAGTAAAATGTACCCCAAAATTGTAAAATGGCTTCAGTCAGAAATGTTTTAAATCAGCAATGGATTGCTGTAGTGGTATTGTAGTGGGGTGCTGGACAATAATAGCTGATACTGTTTAAGGAACTCTTTATTGGTTTTTTTGGTATCGCTGATATAATCTATGGTAACATTACTGTCTATTGCAAGCTTGTTAAGCCATATTTTAGCAGTGGTATCAAATGAGGCATGGCCGCCACCAATTTCCGCGAGGGCAATTGCCTTAAAACGAGGTTTGGTATTTTGCTGGGCTGTTACGTTGCCGTAATGCATAAGCAGGAAACACAGGAAAATTAAGAAAATATTTTTTTCAATTTGATTGAGACAGAACGATCGGGCAGCATGAGCTGGAATAATTAGTAAGATTTAGATCGCCGCAATGATAAATTAAACTTTTTAATCGAAGCTTAAGATGATAAAAAGTAGTGGTGAAGTAGTGTGGATCCGCTTGTTTAACAAACAATGGGTTATAATATGGTGATTGGCTAATAAAAATGCCTGATAACGAATAACGCTTTCAGGCATTTTATTGAATAGTATTTATGGTATAACAATTATTTGGACTGTTTTACATAGTCATGGTCCGTACCCACAACTACATCGTACCATTCTTCAATTTCCTTTTCAAAGGCGGCTGTTTTTTCACGGAAACGTTGCAGCGTATCACTTCCCAACGGTAAGTGTACCGGAGGTTTTTCTGAAGCAGCAAGCTTGATAAAAGCTTGTGCTAATTTTTCCGGGTCACCAGGCTGTTTATAATTTGCTTCGGTAGCAAAAGTCCGCATGTTACCCACGGTATCCTGGTAATCAGCAATTTCATTTGATGTGCGGGTCAGCGAGCTTTCATCAAGGAAATTGGTGCGGAAAAAGCCCGGAGCAACAACAGTTGCATGAATGCCAAGCGGAGCAAGCTCAAGCGCCATGGCTTCGGTAAGCCCTTCAACGGCAAACTTGGTTGAGCCATAAACACCCCAGCCAAAATAGGCCGATAAACCACCTACAGATGATATATTGATCACATGGCCTGAGTGTTCTTTACGCATATAGGGTAAAATGGCACGGGTTACGTTCAGTAAGCCAAATACGTTGGTTTCGTAATTCCTTTTTACTTCTTCGGCAGTGGCTTCTTCAACTGCTGATAGCAATCCAAAACCTGCATTGTTTACCAGTACATCAATCCTGCCAAAGTGTTCAACAGCTTTTTCAGCCGCTTCTTTTGCCTGCTCTTCATTGGTAATATCCAAGGGCACAACAAATAGGTTGGGATTGTTGTCAAATTGTGCAGCCAGTGTTTCAGGGTTTTTACGAACAGTAGCTACTAATTTGTCGCCAGATGCTAAAACAGCTTTTGATATTTCTAAACCAAAACCTCTTGAGGCTCCGGTTATAAACCATACTTTTTGAGTTTTCATTTTATGTTGCTTTTAATTTGTTTTTGTTTACAGTACAAAGTTGGCAACAAAAGCAGGGAGGCTCTATACCAAAAACAAAGCGGTTATTATGAAAATCAAAGAAACGGCGAATTTATGCGGTGGCCTGGTATGATCTCCTGAATTCGGCAGGGGTAATACCAGTGTTTTTCTTAAAAAAGAAGCTAAAGTTAGGCTGCTCGGCAAAGCCAATGCTGTATGCAATATCCTGCAAGGTCCAATCGGTTTGTACCAGTAATGCTTTGGTCTCTTCGAGCAGGCGGTTGCGGATATGAGTGCTTACATTTTGCCCGGTGTATTTTTTTAATACCGCGTTTAAGTGGTTCGGATGTACCGAAAGATTGGCGGCAAACTCCTTGGCAGTTTTCATTTTTATGGGCGATGTATAGTTAATGCCCGATGTTTCCTTCTCCAGCAAATGAAAAAATTGGTGGATGTAATGGTATTCGTCGGATACACTATCAGGTTTGGGAAAATGAGCTACCCGCATGCTTTCAACCATTAATAATTGAATGTAAGCCTGCAGCGCATCATCTTTTAAATGATTGTTGGATAACTCTTCAATAGTCATTCGTTCAAACAAGCTGTTAAGTACAGGCATGTCTGCATTATTTAAGCGGATAACGCTTTTATCCTTTTCGGTAAACAAACCATATTTATCAATGGTGTTTTTTAATTGAGGATGATCATTAATGAAGCTCCTTTTGAAAAGTACATAATATCCGCCCGATTTATCCGAAAGGTTTTTCCACGATATAATATCATTGGGATGGATGAAAAGGATGGTAGGTTACTCAATGTAATAAGTGTTAAGCCCCATGGTAAAAACTCCGGCACCTTCGGTTATCATCAGTGTTTTATAAAAATCGCGCCTGTTGGGCGACATGTAGTTGCGGCATTCATGATGCTTACGGTCAAAAACCTTGATAGTCCAGTTTTCGAAAGATTCGCGCAATACGGGGATCATATCCGGTAAATCGCGGAGGGTATCAATAGCTTTGGCATCAAGTGTGTTTGGTTTCATGGTGAAGATGTTTTATACAAATGTAAGCAGTAAAAAAGCGTTTGAAGCGAGTTGGAGCAAACGGGAATATTTTATGAACTTTACGTTAAATATTGTTATGCCTTATGCGAGATGAACCACCGCATACAGTGCAGCACCTGATATAGCAATCCAAAGTACCACACCCTGTAAAAGCGGCTTCAGGCCAACAGATGCCAACACTTTGCGTGAAAGGCCCGCACCGATTAAAAATAAGGTAAGGGTTAAGCCTGCTTTTGCTGTAATGATGATGTAGGGGCTCATAAACCTTACAACTGGTAAGTAGGTGTTGGCTATCATAGCCAGTATAAATAAGCCGATAAAATAGGGGATACTCACTTTTTTTGATTTGTTTTTAAACAGGAAGGTAGATAAGAATGCTACCGGGATAATCCATAATGCCCGCGCTAATTTCACTGTTGTCGCTACTTCAAGCGCGTGGGCTCCGTATTTACTTGCTGCACCAACTACCGAACTGGTATCATGTATAGCAATAGCACACCATAACCCAAACTGGGTTTGTGATAAATTCAAATAATGACCAATCACAGGAAAAACAAATAGCGCAATTGAGTTCAGGATAAATACACAGCCCAATGCTACGGAGATCTGCTTTTCTTCAGCTTTGATAACCGGTGATATGGCTGCAATTGCGCTCCCGCCGCAAATAGCCGTTCCTGATGAGATCAAAAATGAAGTCTTTTTCTCGATGTTTAACCATCTCCCCATCAGCGTGCCAAATAGCAGTGTTCCGGTAATGGAGGCGATGGTAAACAAAATCCCTTCCTTGCCTGCCTGTAACGCGCTATGTACATTCATGCCAAAACCTAAACCAACTACTGATATCTGTAATAAAATATGGGTGGCTTTGTGGTTGAGGTGCAAATATGGGTGACCAGAACATTGTGCTACTACCAAGCCTAATAGTAAAGCTACTGCCGGGCTCATAAAAGGCATCAGGCATAATACTATGCAAACTGCAAATATAACTTTGCGGGCATTTTCATTGATGTTTAATAACAGGCCACCGGTATTGTTTAATTGATGTTGGGTATTCATTTTTCCTTTGTTTTAATGATACAAAGGTGTGAGGAATTACTGCCGGTTTTTCATCATAATACGCAATCTGTGATAACCAAAAGTTATTATGGGGTTTTAGTAATTTAATGTGCCGAATACGCCGTTTTGATAATCTGATAATGCCTGCTCAATTTCTTCGGGCGTGTTCATTACAAAATTATCCTTAGCTGATACGGGTCTCGTCAATAGGTTTAGCAGATAGAAATAACACCTGCGAATCTTCGGTAGCTGTCACTGTGATCTCTTCATTATCTTTTTCAAACACAATGAGATTGTGTTGACCGATAGTTTGTTCGTTTACTTTGACGCTGCCATTTATAATATAAAGTAATGCCCAGTAGCCGGATATGGCTTCAAAGTTTGCCTCTTTTCCCGTGGCTATTTTTCCAACTATAGAAATAACCGGGGTGAAGTTTTTGATAGGTCCGGTTTTGCCTTCATAATCTCCGCTGGCCAAACTGAAGTCGAGGCCTTCACCAATAAGTACTTTCGGTTGTTCGTTTGCCTTGGCCGACTGATAAAAAGGCTCGTCCCACTTTTTACTTTTAGGCGCATTGATCCAAAGCTGGATAAGTTCATGAACGCCGCCTTTTTGTAACAATTCGGCGGTAGGGCCTTCGCTGTGCATAATGCCTTTGCCTGCAAACATCCATTGTACATCGCCGGCTTTTATAATCTCATCGTTACCTGCATTATCTTTATGATAACCTTCGCCCTGTAGCATAATGGTATACGGGCTGAAGCCGCGATGCGGGTGTGGGTGGATGCGCAAAGTTTGGCCGGGTTCTATTACCTCCGGTCCCATGTGATGTAACACAATAAAGGGGTTTGCAAACCGAAAATCTTTATGAGGTAATGGCTGGCGTACGGTTTCTTCGGCGGTAATTTTCTTTTCACGACCGGCAAGGACATGGATGATGGCTTTTTTCATTGGATAGATGTTGTCGGAATAAAAATAGCTTATTCCGTACGGAATACAACGAGCCAATAAGAAAATTACTGTGGTTTTACCTGCTCAGAG
This sequence comes from Mucilaginibacter sp. P19, assembly GCF_050632265.1. NCBI lineage: Bacteria > Pseudomonadati > Bacteroidota > Sphingobacteriia > Sphingobacteriales > Sphingobacteriaceae > Mucilaginibacter > Mucilaginibacter sp. P19. Next base: position 3,294,381 of record NZ_CP192586.1, on the reverse strand, counting down.
TTAACCGCACTAAGTACTGTTTAAATTCATCCTCCAGTAATACCTCCATATCAAAGCCAGCTTCTGCAACGATGGGCTTAAGTGTTTTTTCATCAATATATAGCCAACGGAACCAGTCGGTTTTTTGGCGATTGTATTCATATTGATAAAGTAGCTCACCGTAATAACCTTTTTCCGGCAGGCCATCTTCATATAAATAAGTGATATCTGATGAATCAAATACGATTTGCCCCCTGGATTGAGCAGCAGTTTAATGTGTTGTAAAAATACCTTCAGGTTTTCAAGTGTCCCGGTGAGGCCAATCCCGTTCATGAGCAAAAGCAGGGTATCGTATTTGCATTCGTTATAAACAAAAATGTCACCTTTGATTACTTTGTTTACCTTGCGCAGTTTCATTACATCACAGGCTAACGGGGAAATATCAAGCGCGGTGCAATCAAAGCCACGTTGCTGCAATACTAAAGCATGACTGCCCGCTCCTGCGCCAATATCCAGCACGCTTCCGCGGCATTCGTTCATGGCCAGCCATTCTATATCCGGCATGTCATCCTCATCCCTGAAGTAAACATCAATGGGCATCTCCTCTTTAGGTCCATATTGATTATTGATCCAAAGTTTATGGTTAGCTGATTTATGATAATGATCATGTATGGCCTGGCCCAGTATATCTTTCATGTGCCCAAAAGTATGAATTGAAAGTTTAATTTAGCGCCACATTAATCCCTTTGATCGACTATGTGGTTAAGTTATGGTTTGCTGGCACTTATTTTAGTAGCTGGTGTAGCATACAGTATATCGGCCCGTAAGCTAACTGTTATAGCAGCATTAACCGGTGCCGCAGTTGCCATCCTGGTATTTGCCGGTGCCGGCTTCACAGGTTTAGCCATGATGACTACCTTTTTTATTTTAGGTTCGGCAGCTACCTCGGTACAAAGCAAAACAAAGAAGGATTTAAACGCAGATCAAAAAGGAGGGAGAACAGCCGGGCAGGTTTTGGCGAATGCCGGTACGGCTGCCTTATGCGGAATTTTGATCCTCGTTTTTCCGGCCCAAACTCAGGTTTTACAATTGATGATTGCCGCCATCTTCGCTTCGGCAACAGCCGATACATTGTCATCAGAGTTAGGGACGGTTTACGGAAAACGTTTCTTCAATATTATAACCCTAAAGCCGGATTTACGCGGGCTTAATGGGGTGATCAGCTTAGAGGGTACTTTAATTGGCGTAATTGGCTCGGTTATCATTGCTGTTGTTTATGCCATAGGAATGGACTGGACAACAAATTTCATCTGGATTATTGTTGCAGGTACACTCGGTAATCTAACAGATTCCGTTTTAGGGGCTGTGTTGGAAAGAAAAAATCTGATCAACAACGATACCGTTAATTTTTTAAATACCCTGATAGCTGCTTTGTTTATGCTGTTGCTGTACTTTGTTTTATAATTTAATCTGTAAATAAAAATGGTTCCTATCCTGATATTGATCGTTGTTGCGTTGGTGGTGTTCGTTTTCCTCAATAAAAAGAAAGTGGTAAATGAAACGCCTGCTGCCACATTGAATTATAAAGCGCTTTTAGAATTGCACATTCCATATTATCAGCACCTTGATGCTGATCGAAAACTGTTGTTTGAAAGAAAGGTTGCCAGACTTTTAGCGGATATTAATATCGAGGGTGTTGGTACAACGGTAAGCGATGCTGATAAAGTAATGATAGCTGCTAGTGCCGTGATCCCGATATTTGGCTTTAACGATTGGAAATACCGTAACCTCACCAATGTGATTCTTTACCCGGATACATTTGATAGCGAGTTTCAGTTTGAAGGCGAAAATAGGAGTATTTTAGGAATGGTAGGCTCAGGATATATGAACGGGCAAATGATCCTGTCGAGAGCGGCGTTGACAAAAGGTTTTAGTAAATCGGCAGGGAAAGAGAACACGGCTATTCATGAGTTTGTACACCTGCTTGATAAGGCCGATGGGGCTACCGACGGTGTGCCGGAAATCCTGCTGGCTCATGAATATATTATGCCATGGCTCAAAATGATCCACCAGGAGATTCACAAAATTGAAGCCGGGCGTTCTGATATCAATCCGTACGCCATCACTAACGAAGCTGAGTTTTTAGCTGTTGTAGCCGAGTACTTTTTTCAAAAGCCGAACGAGTTGAAACATAAACATCCCGAACTTTATGATATGTTAAGCACCATCTTCTTGCAGGACCTGGATGATAATGATGTTACCTGATCAAAAGCTAAGGCCAAGCTGCCCTAACGGCTCATGTTGAACAACCGTACTGCTGATATAGTAAACCGGAGTTTCTTCATGTCTTGACGCCACAATAATATTGATCCCATCGGCACAATTGGTAAACAAATCCTCTACCAGCTTGGGGTCGTTGTTGTTTTTGGAAAGATGCGAAAGCAGCAAGTGGGTCATGTGCGGCGGGCGGTGCGTAGTGAATAAACCCAAAGCCTGCTTGTTTGATAAATGCCCTTTTCCCCCACGGATGCGTTGTTTTAAATAATAAGGGTAACCGCCTTTATCCAGCATATCATCATCATAATTGGCTTCCAAAAAAGCAGCATGGCACTGGCTAAAGTAGCGGATGAGTTGGTCGCACACTATTCCCAGATCGGTAAACACGCCTACCTTAACATTGCGACAGCTTACAATAAAGCTATGCGGCTCAGACGCATCATGCATTTTGGGGAAGGATGTTACTTCGAGGTCACCAATAACAACTGTTTGAAATGCGCTAAGATGATGGACTTTAAAATGATCAACACCGCTAAGGTGCATCAACGTGCCGGGGGTGATGTAAACCGGCAGCTGATATTTTTTGGCTAATACCGGTATACCACGAATATGATCAGAATGTTCATGCGATACAAAAATGGCTTTCACCTTTTGCATGGACAAGCCCAGCCGGGTCATGCGTTTTTCAGTCTCGCGGCATGAAATGCCCACATCAACCAATATAGCCTCCTGATCGTTCCCTACGTAATAGCAATTGCCATTACTTCCCGAATTTAATGATGTAATGAATAAAGACATTGCAATGCAAAGTAAACTATTTTGGTGTTATTATTTTAATCCTAATGATTTTAGCATTCAGAAAATCAGCATTTTTTTGACGCTATAAAAACCTGCTTATATTTAGCCATGGATTCACCGCAAACTTTACCCGTACTTGATGCAGAAGAACTACGTGTGCTTGGTACTTTAATGGAAAAGGCCAAAACCACGCCCGATTATTATCCTATGACCCTTAACGGATTGGTGGCCGCCTGTAACCAGAAAACATCGCGCAAACCTGTTGTTAATTATGATGATGATACGGTTATCAATGCCCTAAATTCCTTGAAAAGGCGCGGTTTGATCTCTACCGCTACCGGTGGTTCTATTCGTAATATTAAATACAAACATAATTTCGCCATAGTTTTCCCGGTAATACCTTCGGAAGTAGCTTTGATTTGCCTTTTGATCCTTCGTGGGCCTCAAACGCCAGGTGAATTGAATACCAACAGCGGCCGCATGTACGAATTTGATTCGATAGAAGATGTACAGGAGATCCTGGATAAACTGGCTGGCGGCGAGACGCCTTACATTGTACAGCTACCCAAACGCCCCGGCCAAAAGGAAGTTAGATACGCGCATCTATTAGGCGGAACGCCCGAAATTAATGATGATGATTTTGCAGATGAGCCAAGTGGTCGCCCATCTTCATCAGCAATGGAGGCCCGTTTAACCAAAGCCGAACAGGAAATTGCCGAATTGAAAGAAACCGTGGGCAGGTTGATGAGGGAATTGGGAGTGGAGTAAAAATTATGGTCAAGTTGAATTTGTTTCAACACCGCATTTGCTAAGCCGCCTGCTAATCTGGGCGTCTACCTGTCCTGTGGGGTGCTGAAATAAATTCAGCATATGGTGCAGTTTTTTCATGGCTATATTTCTTTCAAAAATACTTTCATTACATCCCGCAAAGCCTTCGCCGTTTGCTCATCTGTAATATCCCCATGCACATCTATTTTGCTCCTGATAAAAGGAACAAGCAAAGTTGCCCCCTCTGTTACTTTTGCCGAAAGCGCCCCAAGTGTCAGGAGCAATGCAGCATGCGCATGACTGCCAACTGATGACGCAGTAACTAAAGCTACAGGTTTATCAACCAGCGAACCTTTCGAAACTGTCCAATCTAACATATTCTTAAGCTGCCCAGGAACCCCAAACGCATACTCTGGTGTGCAGATGATAATGCCTGAAGCATCTTTCATCAAGCTTCGCAACTCTGAAACTGATTCTGGTGGATGTTCGTGGTCAAGTCCGGGATCAAATGGAGGTATCTCGGCTAATCTTTCGTATATAGTGTAATTGATATCGGCTGGAACTAATTCACCTAAAAACTTGAGAATATTATGATTGGATGAGCCAGTTCTTAAGCTACCGGAAATAGCGAGAATATTGCCTTTATAATTCATGGAAGCGGACGTTGTGGAACCAAACTTACGAAGTTTCTAAAACTTTGTAAGTTTGGATAAAGTCATAAATATGCAAAGCAAAAGCTCCCCCTTTAGGGGGCCGGGGGGTTAAACGAACGACAAGATAAACGCTGATCCTTTACCCTCGGTTGATTGTACCTGGATATTGCCTTTATGAAGCAGCATGATCTGTTTACACAGGCTCAACCCGATACCGCTGCCCGTTTTGCGGGTACTGAAGAAAGGAATAAAAATTTTATCAAGCAGTTCGGGCAGCATGCCTAAGCCGTTATCGATAACTTTTACAAAAGTTTTACCGCCCTGAATTTCGGCTGTGAGTGTGATGCGTGGTTCCTCCCGATCTTTCACCGCTTCAATGGCGTTAACCAGCAGATTGATCATTACCTGCTCAATCAAGTTAATGTCGGCTTCAATGGCAAGTGTCGGATCACGTAGAATGATCTCCAGTTCTATCTTCTTTTTCTCCAGGGTAGGCGTCATCAAGCTGTTGAGGTTTTCAAAGATATTGCGCACCATGATCTTGTTCAGATCAAGTTTGGTAATCTTATTGAGGCTGCGGTAGCTTTCGGTAAACTTAAGCAGGCCTTCGCTGCGGCGCTTGATGGTATCGATACCGAGCTCAATGTCTTCCAAATCACTATGAGGCAGGCTTTCGGCAATATCAGGGCTTTGCAGGCGGTTCTTGAGCGTATCCGCGAGAGAAGAAATAGGAGCTACGGAGTTCATGATCTCATGCGTCATTACATTAAGCAATTTCGACCACGCTTTCGACTCCGTTTCATCCAAAGCTTCGTTTACGTTTTGAAAAGCGATGAGTTTGTATAGTTTATCATCGCTGCGCATCAGGCTGGCGTTCACCAGTATTTTAACCTGTTGTTGGTTACGGGTTACAGTGATGATCTTACTATCGCCCGGCTTAAGTTTAATCAGTTCGGCATACAATGATGGCTCTCGTTTTTCGAGCGAGTGTACAGTCTTAAGATAAGGTACACCTATAATGGTTTTAAAAGCTTCATTGATCCAGCCGGTTTCGCCGGTTTCCTCTTCGTAGGATAAAATACCGGTATCAACCAGTTCAAGAATCTTTTGCAGGTAGTGATATTGTGTTTCGCGTTCGCGGCTTATTAGTTTGAATGTGGTATTGATGTCGTTAAAGCCTTTACGCAAGGGCTTAAGTTCATTGGGGGCCTTCCGTACATCAAAATGGCGGGAAAAATCACGATAATGGATCGACTCTACAAATTGATTTACTTCGTCCTGTGCTTTTTTCTGAAAACGGATCATATCCACCACCGAGTAAGCAACCAATGGCAACAAGATCACGAGATACAACAGCTGATTAAGGCTTACTATGACAAAAGCCGTGACGGTAAGTACAATCAGCAATAAAAATACACGCAGCAAAAGCCGCCACTCGTAACGGTTAAATATCATATTTGCTTAGTCTTCGGTATAGGGCGGTGCGGGTGAGGCCAAGTTCTTTGGCAGCGCGGGTAATGTTACCATTATGCTTTTCAATAACCCGTAATATAGCGTTCTTTTCAAGGGCGCTTAACGGAATATTGTCAGCATCAACCACGCTTTCTGTCGATGTTTCCAGTATTGAAAAAATCAAATCGTCGGGTCTTAAGGTATTATCATCGGCCATGATCACTGCGCGTTCAATAGTATATTGTAATTCACGCACATTGCCCGGAAAATTGTATGATTTAAGCTTGTTAATAGCTGCCGTATCAAAGTCCATTGATGGTTTAAGATATTTACTTGAGTACAATTTCGCAAAATGGCGGGCCAATATTACAATATCCTCATTACGGCGGCGCAGTGGCGGCATATTGATCTCGACAGTATTGATACGATAAATCAAATCCTTACGGAACTTGTTTTCGTTCGCCAGCTCGCTCAAAGCTACATTGGTAGCACAAATGAGCCTGATATCCACATCAACTGGTTTGTTGGTGCCCAAACGGGTTACCTGGCGGTTTTGTAAAATGGTAAGCAGTTTGGCTTGTTGCTGCAGACTGATGTTACCAATTTCATCTAAAAATAAAGTACCGCCCTGTGCCTCTTCAAAACGCCCCATACGGTCCTCTCGGGCATCGGTAAAGGCCCCTTTTTTGTGGCCGAAGAGCTCACTTTCAAACAGGGTATCTGTTAACGCGCCGACATCTACTTTAATAAAAGGTTTATCAGCACGGAGCGAGCGTTCGTGGATAGCCTTTGCCATAAGATCTTTACCGGTACCGTTCTCTCCAAGGATCAGGATATTGGCATCGGTAGGGGCTATCTTGTTAACCTTATAAAAAATATCCTGCATCACGTCCGATTCACCAAGGATAGAAGTGTCTCCCGCAGTGCTTTTTACAGGGGTTTTGGTGGTTTTTGTCCCACCTTCTTTTTTATCCAAAAGATCTTTTATAGTGTTTATCAGCTTTTCGTTGTGCCATGGCTTTACCACAAAGTCGTTTGCCCCTTCTTTAAGCGAGCGGACAGCAAGGTCAATATCACCATAAGCCGTTATCATAATAACGCAAACATCAGGCTTCCATTCTTTTACCTTGCGCAGCCAGTAAAGCCCCTCATTGCCCGTGTTAATAGCGCTGTTGAAGTTCATGTCAAGCAAAATCAGATCAACCTCGTTACGTTGCAGCAGCCAGTTCAGGTTTTCGGGGTTCTTTTCGGTGATGATTTCACGGGCTTCGGGTTTTAGCAAAAGTTTAACCGCGGTTAGTACGTCCGGATCGTCATCAACAATTAAAACGGTGGCTTTCTTAAGTATCATTTATTTTTAGTTAATAGTTCATAGATAATAGTTCGTGGTCTTCAAAACGATGACACATGATAATTTAAGTTCAAAATGAAAATAGCATCTTATTTATTGACGATGTCAATTTAATAAAAGTTATAAATTTAAATTAAATTGTATCTCTTTACCGAAGCTACCTAAATAAACTTTTAGCATCGTTGCCATCAACTATGAACTATACGCTAAAACAATTTAACTATGAACAATAAATTAAAGACTCGCTAATTATACCACATGTTACAATTTTTGTGCTAAATACCCGCATTTTATGCAGTATATCGTATAAATGCTTCACAATGAAGTGCTAACCTGTATTTGCATATAACAGGCTATTAATACGTGAAAAAACACTGTATCAATACCGTACACCTGATGTAACAGAAGCGTACGCTCAAATATGTTGTTTTGTGTTTAAGTTATTGAAAAACAGTATTTTAATTTATGGCATGTCTTTTTGTTATAACATTCAAAATATTATAGAAATACAGTGGACAGAAAAATTGAGAAAAAGACCTGGAACAGCAAAAAGATACTTACCATTGCAGGTATTACAGGCATTATTTTACTAATAGGCGGCAGTATTTATCTTACATCGGGTAAAAGCAAGCTTGATGTTGATACTGAACGCTTAACTATAAGTACTATTACTAAAGGTCCTTTCCAGGAGTTTATACCGGTTAACGGCGTGGTTATGCCGCTAACTACCATATTTCTTGATGCATCTGAAGGCGGTGTTGTTGAAGAAAAATACGTTGAAGACGGAGCTAACCTTAAAAAAGGCGACCGGATTCTGAGAATGTCGAATACCGATCTTGAGCTTACTTTAGCTAACCAGGAAACCGCGGTTTATGCCGAGCAAACCCAAATGCAGATCTCCCATAACAATGCACAGCAAAACACCATCAGCAAGCTAAATACTATGGCCGATGTGGAGAATGCATATAAAGAGGCTGAAAGGATTTATAAGTTAGACAAACATTTATATGATCAGAAAGCCATCGGCCTGCAGGAATATCAATCAGCCAAAAATACTTATGATTACCAGGTGAACCGTTACAAATTGGCTAAACAGATTCTTAGGCAGGATACAGCGTTGGTTAAGCAACAGGCTTCACAATCACAGGAACAATACGCCCACATGAAAACTACGCTTGAACTGATGCGAAAAAAGTGGCCGGTTTAGTATTGGTGGCGCCTACCGATGGCCAGTTAACCTCAATGGATGCCGAAGTAGGTCAGAGCAAAAATAAGGGCGAGCATTTGGGGCAGATAGACGTACAATCGGGCTTTAAAGTTAGGGTTGATATTGATGAGCACTATCTGTCGCGTATTTACACAGGCCTGAAAGGTGATTTTCAGTTTGCCGATCAAACATATAATCTGGTTATAAAAAAGGTATATACCCAGGTTAAAACAACAGGTAGTTTCCAGGTGGATATGCAATTTGTTGGTAAAGTACCTACAGGGATCCGTAAAGGCCAAACACTGCAGGTGAGGTTGGCACTGAGCGATCAGATGCAGGCGGTATTGGTGCCTAAAGGCGGTTTCTTCCAGCAAACAGGCGGCAATTGGATCTTTAAGGTAAGTGAAGATGGTTCAAAAGCATACAGGGTAAACATCCAGCTTGGACGCCAGAGCCCTGATTATTTCGTGGTAACAGAAGGCTTAAATCCTGGCGATAAGGTTATTACCTCAAGTTATGAAACCTATGGTGATATTCAGGAGCTTGTGCTAAAAAAATAACGTAACCAAGCTGCAACGCCTGGCACTGTTTAAGCGTCATTATAATATATAACAGAGATAATTAATAAATTTAAATAAACAAAAAATCAAATCATATCGCCATAAAGGCGGGATGAACAACGGAGGCACCAATGATAAAAATTTCTAATCTTGAGAAATTCTACCGTACCGAAGAGGTAGAGACCATCGCATTAAACAAGCTGTCGATGGAAGTGGCTACAGGCGAGTTTGTAGCCATTATGGGCCCATCGGGCTGCGGTAAATCAACCCTGCTTAATATTTTAGGAATGCTTGATGACCCGGATGCCGGCAGCTATGTTTTTAATGAAATTGAAGTAGCGCATTTTAATGAGCGTAAACGCGCCGATCTGCGTAAACACAACATTGGCTTCGTTTTCCAGAGCTTTAACCTTATTGATGAGCTTACCGTATTTGAAAACGTTGAATTGCCATTGATCTACACCGGCGTAGCTGCTTCAGAGCGTGTTAAAAGGGTGGAAGAGGTGTTAGACAAAATGCAGATCATGCACCGTCGTAACCACTATCCGCAGCAGTTATCAGGTGGTCAGCAACAGCGTGTAGCTATTGCACGCGCAGTTGTTAATAAACCAAAACTGATCCTTGCGGATGAGCCTACCGGTAACCTGGATAGCAGCAATGGTAATGATGTGATGGAACTACTTACCGACTTAAATGAACAGGGAACTACCATTATCATGGTTACCCACTCTGAACATGACGCCCGGTACAGTCACCGTATTATACGTCTGCTTGACGGACAAACGGTTATGGAAAATATCATGGTATAGTTTGTTGAGTTCATAGTTGATAGTTTTATAGCTCGTGGTAAGAAAAGAACTTCCGGCTTAAACCTAACGACTTTTGACTTAGACCAACGCTCCCGAAATCAGTTTATAGATAAGTTAATAATTGCCTCTGCTGCTCTTCTCCCGCATTTGCGGAGAAGGGCATGTTAGAGAATTTTTGTTGTTTAGAGCTATTCCTATGTTTAAAAAACTACCTGAAAATCGCACGGCGAAACTGAGTTAACACCAAGGTTTAACGCCTTAGATATCATCGGCCTTACCGTTATTATAGCTTTTTTTATCATCAGTTGCCAGGCAGTAAAGGCTACGTTGACTAATCCGGTGAAGAGTTTACGATCTGAATAATTATCATTAAGCCATAGGTTGCGCTTCATTAGGTCATTTTGAATGGCTAATTGTGCAAGCGACAGGCAATGACTTAATGACCCAATGACTTTAACGAACTAAAGATATGTTTAAGAACTATTTAAAAATCGCATGGCGGAGTTTGATTAAAAACAAACTTTATTCGGCCATTAACATTGGAGGTTTGGGTGTAGGTATGGCAGTGAGCTTTATGTTGCTGTTATATGTTTATAATGAATTTACTTATGACGGATTTCATGAAAATAAGGATAGGCTGTATAAGGTAATGCGTAACCAGCCTTCAAATGGCGAAATAAACACAGGGGATGCCACGCCCGTACAGATTGCTGCCGCGCTGCAAAAAGACTATCCAGAGGTTGAGTATGCAGCCCGTGCAAACTGGTCATATGATCAACTGTTTAATTACAACAACAAACCGTTAAAAGTTAATACCATTGCTGCCGACGAGTCATTTCTGAATATGTTTACACTTGATTTTGTGAAGGGTAACAAAAAAGATGCTTTCAGGGATATGTCGTCAGTTATCATGTCCGAATCGGCAGTACAGGCCGTTTTTGGCGATATCGATCCTATAGGTAAAACTGTTAAGTTAAATGGTTCGCGGCTGGTAAAAGTGAGTGGTGTTTACAAAGATCTGCCCCGGAATTCTACGTTCAGGTTTAATGCACTAATTCCATGGAAACTTTATGAAGCTGATAATGGTTGGGTGAAAACATCCGGCTGGGGTAATTATTCGTTCAAAACTTATGTTATGCTTAAGCCCGGCGTTAATGTAGATAAGCTTAATCTGGAAATCAAAAACTTAATTGGTCGCTATGACGATCATAATAAAGAAAATCAGCTGTTTTTGTTTCCATTTGCTAAATGGCACCTGCACAGCGAGTTCAAAAATGGAGTGAATACAGGTGGCGCAATCGAATACGTGCGTTTATTCCTGTTTCTGGCAATAGGTATTTTGCTTATTGCCTGTATCAACTTTATGAACCTTTCTACTGCGCGGTCTGAGCGCCGCTCCCGTGAAGTTGGGATCCGTAAAGTTGTGGGTGCGCGGAGAATAGCCATTGTCCAGCAGTTTTTAGGCGAATCAATCCTCACCGCTATAATTTCGCTTGTTGTTGCACTGGTAATAATAGCATCAACGCTAGGTTATTTTAACGAAATCATACATAAGCAACTGACAATTCCTTATAACAATGCGTGGGCATGGGGTGCCGCTATATTAGTAACGCTGATAACTGGTTTATTGTCAGGTAGTTACCCGGCTTTGTTTTTATCGTCGTTTAAACCGGTAAAAGTTTTAAAGGGCGCTAACAAAACGGGTAGAAAAACGCTGCACTCAAGACAGGTATTGGTTATTGTACAATTTGTATTTGCTACGTGTCTTATACTTTCAAGTATCCTGATTTATAAACAGATCAACTACATTAAAGAACGCCCGGTAGGTTATTCACAAAACGGACTTATCGAGATCTCATTAGATGGCAATTTATATAAAGAATATGAAAACTTCAGAACGGATGTAATTAACGCGGGAGCCGCTGTTGATGCTGCAGAAACATCGGGCAGTATAGCCAGTAACGGCAGCAGCAGTTGGGGCATCAACTGGCCCGGACAGCTACCTGGCGAGGATAAAATACCTATCGACCAGATTGTTACTTCATTTCATTTTATTTCAACTTATAAGCTTGAATTGATAAAAGGGCGCGATTATATACCAGGTCGCATGGCCGACTCATTGTCGCTCATTATGAACGAATCGGCTGTTAAACTAATGCGCTTAAAAGACCCACTTGGGCAGATAGTGAAATGGCAGGGCCGTAATTGCACCGTGGTTGGTATTGTTAAAGATTTTGTTTGGGGATCGCCATATGAACCTGTGAAGCCTGCCATTATTGGTTTTGATAAAGGTTGGGCAGGTCAGCTTGGTATTCGTTTAAATCCGAATGCTCCTGTATCAAAAAGCCTTGCTACAATTGGCGACATTTACAAAAAATATAACCCCGAATATCCATTTGAATACAAGTTTGTTGACGAAAACTTCAGCGGCAAATTTGAGAATGAAAAGCTGTTGGGTACGTTGTCGAGTTCGTTTACGGTGTTGGCTATTATCATATCTTGCCTCGGCTTGTTTGGCTTAGCTTCGTTTTCGGCAGAGCAGCGTAAAAAAGAGATCAGTATCCGTAAAGTATTAGGCGCAAGCATCAGTAGTTTGTGGTTCAACCTGTCGAAAGAGTTTTTAATACTCGTGGTTATTTCATTTATTATTGGTTCGGCCCTTAGCTGGTACAACATGAGTAAATGGTTGCAGCATTATACCTACCGTACAGATATGAGCGCCTGGGTATTTATTGTCACTATAGGGATTAGTATGGTAGTTTGCCTGCTCACGGTAAGCTGGCAGGCTATCAAAGCGGCGTTGAGCAATCCGGTTAAGAGCCTAAAAAATGAATAAATCTGCATTGGGTCACTGAGTCATTAAGCATTGAATGCTGACTAATGACTTAATAATATAAAGTCTAAAGTAAAGAATAACTTTTGATTCTCTACTTTAGACTTCTGACTTAAGCAAACGTTCACATTCGCACTGTAAGTGTTCCATTACCGAACGGTTTTATATTGATTGTATTTTGTTAATTGATTGATATTTAATTAATTGTGTAATTGGTATAGGTTTTAATATTATAGTGGTATAAACCATTTGCCATGTTACGTAATTACATCAAAATAGCCTGGAGAAACCTCATCAAACACAAGGTTTTTTCGTTTATCAATATCTTCGGTTTAGCTGCGGGTATTGCTGCTTTTTGGCTCATTAGCCTTTATGTGGTTGATGAATGGAGTTACGATCGTTATAACCTTAAAGCTGACCGGATTTTTCGTGTTGTTCAACATGGTACATGGAATGGCGGTAAATTCAATCTCGCAGTTACTTCGCCGCCGTATGCCCCCGCTTTAAAAAACGACTATGCCGAAGTAGAGGACGCTATTCGCATTGATGCCGAAGGCGGTGGCAGGATCACTTATGGCGAAAAGCAGATTAACGAGGGCGCGATGTTGTTTACAGATAAAGGCTTCTTTAATCTTTTTACCCATCACTTTTTATCCGGTGATCCCAACACTGCTTTAACCAAGCCGCAAAGCATTGTACTTACTAAAATCCTTGCCGAAAAACTATTCGGTAACGCTGCGGATGCCCTGGATAAAACAATACTCATCGAAAATAACCCAAGTACAGTTACCGGTGTAATTGATGATGTACCCGCAAATTCACATTTCGGTTTCAGTGCCCTTCGCTCATTACCTGAGGGATATACCGATGGCTGGGCTAATTCGCATATCTACACTTATGTATTGCTGAAAAGTCATGATGATTTTAAAAAGGTACAGGCTGGCTCTGATGCATTTTTTAATAAATATTTGAAGGGAGCGCTTGGTGCTATGCAATACAGTATGGAACTGCAGCCACTTACATCTATCCATCTTAACTCCAATCTTGATTATGAGTTGGGCAGCAACGGTAATATCACTTACGTATACGTATTTAGTATTGTTGCATTGCTGGTATTGGCTATAGCCGTTATTAATTATGTAAACCTTACCACAGCACGTTCCTCAATCAGGATCAGGGAGATAGGGGTACGTAAAGTAATCGGCTCCAGTAAAAAACAACTGATCATCATGTTTTTTGCCGAATCTGTTTTGTTTACTTTGATTGCAGCTGTAATAGCATCTGTAATGGTGCAGTTCTTATTACCTTATTTCAATCAGCTTTCGGGAAAAAACCTTGTAGTAATGCAGTTTGGTTTAAGCAAAACCGTTGCTATATTCAGTTTATTTGCGCTTGCTACCGGTATTTTAAGCGGTTTATATCCTGCATTGTTTCTGTCTGGCTTCCGTACCATTGCTGCTATGAAGGGGCAAATGGGCAGCCAGGCTGCTACTATCATGTTCAGGAAATCATTGGTAGTATTTCAGTTTGTTATCACCATTGTTATGATAGCCGGTTCATGCATCATTTACAGGCAACTGCATTATGTAATGAACAAAGACCTTGGCTTTAATAAAGCCCAAACGCTTACTTTCCATATCAACGATAAATCTGCCCGTGCAAAAATAGCCGCTATTAAAAGTCAGCTGTTGCAAAATCCGGCTGTTGAGGCCGTAGGTATTGCAGGCAATCCTATTGGTAATAATGATATTGGTTCAAGCAATTTCAATATCGGCGCCGACGGAAAGGCCAATTCTGAATCAAAAATGGTGGAGAACCTTATAATTGATGATGACTTTATACCAACCTTGCAGGTGAAGCTGGCTAAAGGGCGCAATTTTTCATCGGAGATGAGTACCGACAGACTTGAATCCATTATTGTAAACCAAACGCTTGTTAATGAAATGGGCTGGAAGGATGCCATCGGCCGCTCTGTAAGGGTTGGAGTAGATGATAAGGGTAATGTGATCAGCCGAAAAATAATTGGAGTAGTTAAAGATTTTAACACCTATTCGTTACAGCATAAAGTTGTACCTATGATGTTGTACCTGCCCTTTACTGCCAACGACGAGGATAATATGTATATCCGAATTGGCAAAAATAATATCCCTGCTACACTCGACTATATAAGTAAAGTTTACAACCGGTTTGATATCGAAAACAAGGTTGAGTTCCATTTCCTTGATCAGAATTTCGCTAAACAATACCAATCCGAACAAAAGCAGGGCAACATCCTGCTCATATTCACCATATTGGCTATCAGTATAGCTTGCCTTGGCTTGTTTGGCCTTGTCACTTTTACTGCCGAGCAACGCGTAAAAGAAATTGGCATCAGGAAAGTTTTGGGAGCAAGTGTAACCTCTATAGTTACACTGTTGTCAAAAGATTTAATGAAGCTGGTGCTAATAGCCACGCTAATAGCATCGCCGCTGGCCTGGTATGGCATGAGCAAATGGCTACAAAGTTTCGCTTACCGGGTTGATATTAACTGGTGGATCTTCGCGGTAGCGGGTATTCTGGCTGTGATCATCGCTTTCATAACAGTAAGTGTACAATCGGTAAGGGCAGCAAATGCTAATCCAGCTAAAAGCCTTAAAAACGAATAAACCTCACCCAGCCCTCTCCAAAGGAGAGGGCTTAAAGTGTGGATTATGATATAAAATAATTAATTAAAATTCCTCCCCTTGGGGAGGTTAGGAGGGGTTTATGTTTAAAAATTACTTAAAAACAGCTTTCCGTACCCTGCGTAAAAACGTGGGGTTTACGGTTATTAATATATTGGGGCTGGCCCTTGGGCTGGCCACCTGTCTTATGATTGTGCTATACGTGGCTGATGAGTTGAGTTATGATCGGTTTAACGAGAAAGCCAGCCGTACGTATCGGGTTAATGAAGATCTTAAATTTGGCAACAATAATGTACTTTATGCCGTTGCAATGCCGCCGTTAGCTCAGGCATTAAAAACAGATCTCCCTGAAGTGGATGAAGCAACCAGGCTTAAAGCAGCGGGAGGGTTTCATGTTAAAAAAGGTAATGAAAGCATCCTTGAGTACGGTACCGTTTTTGCCGACCCATCGGTTTTTAACGTGTTTACGTTGCCCATGATCAATGGTAACCCGGCTACGGCTTTGAAGGAGCCAAATACAGTAGTAATCACCGAAACTACAGCTAAAAAATACTTTAACAGCACCAATGTTGTTGGTAAAACGCTCGCCATTGATAACAACCAATTATTGAAAATTACCGGGGTTATCAAAGATTTGCCAAAGCAATCGCATTTTCATTTTGATTTTTTTATGTCGATGGCGAGTTGGCCTGACAGCCGCTCTCCGGAATGGTTGAGGAGTGATTATAACACTTACGTGGTGTTGAAACCTGGTACAGATTACAAGTTTTTTGAGAAAAAATTGACTGCTCTTCTGAAAAAATACAGCGAAAGCCAAATGCAAACAGCGCTGCACGTAAATATTGCCGATTTTGAAAAAAGCGGCAGTTATTTCAGGCTTAACCTAACTCCGGTAACCGATATACATTTGCACTCAAACCGTACCGGTGAGTTGGGCAGCAACAGTTCGGCGCAATATGTTTATATATTTTCGGCCATCGCCATATTTATATTACTCATAGCGGGCATCAACTTTATGAACCTTTCAACAGCACGTTCAGCCAGCAGGGCAAGGGAGGTTGGTGTACGCAAGGTTTTAGGTTCCCCGCGTAAATATTTAATAGCCCAGTTTTTAACTGAATCTGTGTTGGTGACTTTGGCAGCGGCAGTTATAGCTTTTTTTACTGTGTTACTTTTATTGCCGTTGTTTAATCAGGTATCGGGCAAAGAGTTGGTTGTTGGTGCGCAAACCTTAGCCTGGTTGCTTCCTGCTTTACTATTAATTGTACTGGTTGTAGGTTTCGCTGCCGGATCGTATCCCGCTTTTTTCCTTTCGGCATTTCAGCCCATTAATGTGCTAAGCGGTAAACTGGCCGGCGGTTTTAAAGGTAGCATGCTTAGGAGTGTATTGGTGGTATTCCAGTTTTCTATTTCGATATTCCTCATCATTGGTACCATCGTTATTTATAATCAACTCAATTATATTCAAACCAAAAACCTGGGATATAATCGTAATCAGGTGCTTGTTATCAATAATGCATTTGAGTTAGGCAGTCATGCCAAAACCTTCAAAAATGAGGTGAAGCAGTTACAAGATGTGGTTAACGCAACGTTGACAGGTTATTTGCCAACAGGTAAAAACAGGGGAACGTCTATCTTTTATAAAGAGGCTGCGGGCGATCAGAAAACAGCCTTGTTTCCGCAAAGCTGGCGGGTTGATGCCGATTACATTAGCACCCTGGGCATGAAGATCTCTGCCGGGCGAGATTTTTCTACAAGTATGCCAACTGATTCTACCGGATTGGTTATCAACGAAACCGCGGCCAAATTTTTAGGCTTTAGCAATCCTGTTAATAAAACCCTGTACCGCAATATGGATGGCACCCGTGATCATGTAAAAGCTTATCACATCATAGGCGTGGTTAAGGATTTTAATTTCAATTCGCTGAGAGAAAATATCAGTCCTATGATTTTTTTAATGGACGAAGACAGTGGAAATCTGAGTATCAGGGTAAACACAACCAATTTGCCTGCGCTTATCGACCAGATAAAAACCAAGTGGCAGGGCATGACCCAAAGCCAGTTCAGCTACTCGTTTATGGATCAGGATTTTGATGCCAATTATCGCGCCGAGCAACGTACGGGCACCATATCTATCATATTTACCGTGCTGGCTATTTCTATTGCCAGCCTTGGTTTGTTTGGCTTAGCTGCGTATGCCGCCGAGCAACGTACCAAAGAAATCGGGATCCGTAAAGTACTTGGTGCAAGTGTATCCGCCATAGTGAATACCTTATCCAGAGATTTTATAAAGCTGGTATTGATCTCCATAGCCATTACAACCCCTTTAGCCTGGTATTTAATGAACAAATGGCTGCAGGATTTCGCTTACCGCATCAGTATACAATGGTGGGTGCTGGTGCTGGCAGGTGCAGGCGCCATGTTAATAGCTATTGTAACAGTAAGTTTCCAATCTATAAAAGCAGCATTGGCAAACCCGGTTAACAGCCTTAAAAATGAGTAGGCAGTAGGCCGTTTGCAGTGGCAGTTAGCAGTTACGTAACAGGAGGATACCAATGAACTAATGAACAATTGAACCAATGAACCATGTTTAGAAATTACCTTAAAACTGCATTTCGCACATTGAAAAAAATGTGGGATTCACCGCGATTAATGTATTTGGTTTGGCCCTTGGGCTGGCCACATGTTTACTCATTATATTTTATGTGGTTGATGAGCTGAGCTATGACAAGTTCAATGTTAAGGCCGACAGGATCTATCGCGCCAATATGCAGATTAAATTTGGCGGTATCGATCAAAGCTATGCTTCGTCGCCGTCGCCGTTGGCTGCTGTATTTCAAAACGATTATCCCGAGGTTGAACGTGCCTGCCGTTTGTTGCAACGCGGCGGTTATAACGTAAAAAAAGGCAACCAAACCATTCACGAAAACAGTATGGTGTTGGCCGATTCAACGCTATTTGATGTATTTACCCTGCCTATGATAGCCGGCGATCCCAAAAAGGCGCTGGTTGAACCAAATACCGTGGTTATCACTGAAAGTACGGCCAAACGTTATTTTAACAATACGCAGGTAATGGGTAAAACCTTTACGTTTGATGAAAAGCTGCTTTATAAGGTTACCGGCGTAATAAAAGACCTGCCCAGGCAATCGCATTTTCGGTATGATTTTTTCCTGTCGATGGCATCAAATGCCGAAAGCAAAGATGCGGCATGGTTCAGCAATAATTTCAATACCTATGTGCTGCTAAAACCAGGTGTGGATGCCAAAAAGTTTGAAGCCAAGTTTCCTGCGTTAATGCACAAATATGCGGGTCCGCAATTGCAAAGTATCTTACATCTCACTTTTGATTCGTTTGAAGGTTCAGGCAACAAATACCAATTGAGCCTTATGCCATTGAAGGATATCCATCTTAAATCAAACTTGGTGTCGGAGCTTGACCATAACGGGAATATCCAGTATGTGTACATTTTTGGCGCGGTGGCGATTTTTATCTTACTGATAGCCTGTGTAAACTTCATGAACCTTTCAACCGCCCGTTCTGCAAACCGGGCCCGGGAGGTAGGGGTACGCAAGGTACTTGGTTCAAGGCGTCAGTCGCTCATTGCCCAGTTCCTTTCAGAGTCTATCATGGTAACGTTTATCGCTACGGTGATAGCCATGCTGACGGCCTATTTTCTGTTGCCGGTATTCAATAATATTGCGAGTAAAACCATGGAGCTTAATATGGGTTCATTGATTTGGCTGATTCCCGCTTTGCTGGTTATGGTTTTGGCGATCGGCTTCCTGGCTGGTTCGTATCCTGCATTTTTTCTTTCCGCATTTCAGCCAATTGATGTTTTAAAAGGAAAGCTTTCCTCTGGCTTTAAGGGTGGCATGTTAAGGAGTTCATTGGTGGTGTTCCAGTTTTTTATATCGATAGTGCTCATCATTGGTACGCTGGTGATCTATAATCAGCTTAAATATATTCAGAATAAAGACCTTGGTTATAACCGCAGCCAGGTATTGGTGATTCATGGCGTGTATGACCTTGGCGACAAGAGCAAGGTGTTAAGAGATGAGGTAAAGCAATTGCCCGGCGTAATGGGGGTAACCATGACAGGCTTTTTGCCAACTTCTGATTACCGGAACAGCAGCAGTGTTTTCCAGGAACGCGGGCTCGACCCCAAAAAAGCAGTGCTTGCACAAACCTGGGTAGTTGACGACAACTACTTGCCAACTCTGGGTATCAAATTGACCAAAGGGCGTAATTTCTCAAGCCAGATGCCAACCGATTCGGCAGCTATGATTGTTAACGAAACTGCTGCCAAACTCATGGGCGTACGCGATCCGCTTAATAAGCCTATGTATTTGCCTATGGATAATATGGCCAAAACTTTTAAAGAATACCATATAGTAGGTGTTATTAAGGATTTTAATTTCGCTTCGCTACGTAATAATGTAAGCCCGGTGATATTGATGTATGGGCAGGATACCGGCGCCTTGAGTGTAAAAGTAAATACCGCTAATATCACCACACTTATGGCCATGATCAGCGACAAATGGAAATCTATAAAACCGGGTAAGGAGTTTGAATATTCGTTTATGGATGACGATTTTGATTCATCGTACCGTGCGGAACAGCGGATGGGCACCATATTCATCATATTTACAAGTTTAACAATTGTGATAGCCTGTTTAGGTTTGTTTGGCCTTGCGGCATATGCTGCCGAACAGCGCACTAAGGAGATAGGCATCCGTAAAGTACTTGGCGCTAATGTAGGCGCTATAGTAGGTATGCTGTCAAAAGATTTTATCAAACTGGTAATGATAGCAATAGTAATAGCCATTCCGGTTGCCTGGGTCACCATGCAGCAATGGTTGCAGGGCTTTGCCTACCGGCAAAACATACAATGGTGGGTGGTAGTATTGGCTGCTGTTTTGGCCGTGTTGATCGCTTTTGTAACCATCAGCTTTCAATCAATCAAGGCGGCACTGGCCAACCCGGTTAGGAGTTTGAAAAATGAATAAAATTAGTTGGCAGATAGCAGCAGGTTACAGTAGCAGATACAGTCCAGCAGGCAGATAAAAGTAAGCGATAAGTACCAATGAACTAATGAACAAGTGAACTAATGATACGAAACTATTTAAAAACAGCGTGGCGGAACCTTTATCGTAATAAAGCATTTTCGCTGATCCATATCCTGGGGTTAACCATGGGGATAACCGTTTGCCTGATGATATTCTTGTATATCATGAATGAGTTTAGTGTGGATAATTTTCATAAGCAGGGCAAAAACATTTACAGGGTGATGCGTGGTTTTGATAAAGCGAAAGCACCTACCTCATACTTGTCAGGACCTTATGCGCCTGCTATGCTGAATGATTTTCCGCAGGATGTAAAAATGGCTGTACGCGTTTCGCCGCAAAATAATTTGATCTCTTTTGGTGAAAAATCATTCAACGAGAAGAAAGTTTATGCAGTTGATTCCAATTTTTTCAGCCTGTTTACCTTCCCGTTGCTTAGGGGGATGCGGCTTCGGCACTGAATAATCCGGGTAGCGTAGTACTCACTGAAACCACAGCAAAAAAATATTTTGGCAGCGTTGAAAATGCGATGGGTAAAGTGGTGAAGATGGATAAACGTTTGCAGTTAAAAGTAACGGGTGTTGCAAAAGACGTACCTTCAAACTCTCACCTTGATTTTGATTTAGTAGTACCGATTGCCAACTATACCCGCGATCCCGGTTTTAATGTTTGGATTAACAATGGCTTGTTTGTTTACCTGCTGCTGAATGAACATAGTAGCCCAGCTGCATTGGAAAGCCATTTTCCGCAGTTTATGGAAAAGTACATGGGCGAAGATATGAAGCGCTTCGGTACTAAATTTAACCTAAGCCTGAGACCCTTCAAAGATATTTATTTTGAAAATGCGTCATCGTTTGATAACGTAAAGCATGGCGATAAAACCGTGGTATTTATCTTTATTTCGATAGCTGTGCTCATCATGATCATTGCCTGTATCAATTTTATGAATCTGGCCACCATCCGTGCGGTTGAACGCTCAAGAGAGGTTGGCATGCGCAAGGTTTTAGGCGCATTACGGAACCATTTGGTATGGCAGTTTATTGGCGAGTCGTTGTTGCTGGCGCTTATTTCTTGTATGCTTTCCATTGGGTTATTGTTACTATTAATGCCTGCATACAACAGTCTGCTGGGTTATCAGCTTACCGTTTCCTGGAACAGTGCACCGATTTACCTTTTCCTTCTGGGTGTTATCTTATTTGTGGGTTTCCTTGCTGGGAGTTATCCAGCGATATTTATGTCGGCCTTTTCGCCTATCGAAGCTTTGAAGGGCAAGCTGAAGCTTGGGAAGGGTGGTGCATTCTTTAGGCAATCACTAGTGGTGTTCCAGTTCAGTATTTCGGTATTGCTCATTATTGGCACTATCGTGATCGTTAACCAGATGCGGTATGTGAAAAACAAATCATTAGGTTATGACAAAGAGCAAACGGTTATTGTGAAGATTGATAATAATGACATCTATGATCACAGGCAAACATTTAAACACCAGCTGCAAAATTCGGACTATGTGAAGTCGGTATCCCTGATGTCGGGCGAGCCGGGCGGCTTTTTCGATATGCAGGGTTTTGAGGTTGAAGGTCAGCATCAAACATTTAAATCACGAACTGAATATGCCGATTTTGAATATGTAAAAACATTTGGGCTTAAGATTATTGCCGGCAGGGATTTCTCACCACAGTTTGCTACTGATACCACTAACTCGGTACTGATTAACCGTACAGCTGCAAAGGATCTCGGCTTTACCCCGCAGCAAGCTATCGGCAAATGGGTTAAGAATACTGTGCGGGACAACAACCGCCGTATTATCATCGGTGTGGTGGAGGATTTTAACTTCCTTTCGCTCAAAGAAAATATGGATGCCCTCATTATATCGCCAAGTGAAGACAGGCGTGTAGCTGTCATCAAACTGAAACCCGGAAATATCCAGGCTGGTTTAACAGCTATCAAAAATACTTATGCCGAGGTGGCGCCCGTTTATCCGTTTGAGTACAGTTTCCTTGATCAGCAGTTTGATACTACCTATCGCAACGATATCAGGCAGCAGACCATGTTAAGTATATTTTCAGGGTTGGCAATCTTTATAGCCTGTTTGGGCTTGTTCGGTTTAGCCTCATTTACCGCGGCGAAACGTACTAAGGAGATCGGGGTCCGTAAAGTATTGGGTTCATCGGTACAAAATATCCTTATCCTGATATCAAAAGATCTGCTGAAACCGGTGTTATTAGCTACAGTGATTGCTATCCCGCTGGGTTATTACAGCATGGATAAATGGCTGCAAAGTTTCGCTTACAAAACACCTTTGCATTGGTGGATCTTTGCTTTGGCGGCTTTGCTTACATTTGTTATAGCAGTGGCTACCATTAGCTTTCAATCGTTAAAGGCGGCACTTGCAAATCCTATCCGGAGTTTGAGAAGCGAATGAGATCAGTTTGCAGATAGCAGTGTCAATTTGCAGTAGCAGTTGAAGAAATAGAATATACCCTGAGCCCGTGTCCCCACGGGCTTTTTTATGATGTTCTGAATTATTAGGTAGCCTGAATTTATTTTCAGCACCATGCAACGTATTTGCTAAACTCCTGGTCTTATTATATATAAACCAAAGATCATTATTATGAAAAAGTATTTACTTGTGTTATTTGTTGCCTGTTCAGGTAGCGCTTTTGCACAAAATAATCAGAAAACACCATACCTCACCAAATCATTATCAGGACAGGCCGTGAAAAATGTATTTGTTAATACTTCGGGAGGCAGTATTACCGTTAGTGGCGCATCGGGCGAAGAACCGAGAGTTGAGGTTTTTATACAAGGTAATAATGGTAATAATGACCTTCCTAAAGAAGAGATCAAAAAGCGTCTTGACGAAAATTATGACCTGAGCATTGATGTTAACGGCGGGGAGCTGCATGCCAAAGCTAAAAGCAAGCACGATGGCAACTGGGATTGGAAGAAATCATTAAGTATTTCGTTCCGTGTGTATGTACCCGGTAGTGTGGAAACTAATCTAAATACCAGCGGAGGCAGTATTCACCTTGATAACCTAACAGGTACACAACAGTTTGAAACCAGTGGTGGCAGCTTGCACCTGGATAAAATTACCGGCACTATCAAAGGCCGTACATCAGGCGGCAGTATCCACGTGAGCGATTCAAAAGAAGACATTGACCTACAAACATCAGGTGGCAGTATTGAAGCCCGCAATTGTATGGGCCATATCAGGCTGGAAACATCTGGCGGTTCGTTGCATCTCGATGGTTTAAAGGGAGATATCAAAGCTACCACCAGCGGCGGCAGTATCAGCGGCAATAAAATTGATGGCGATTTCATTACAGGCACATCAGGCGGCAGTATTAACCTTACTGATCTTTCTTGCAGCCTTGATGCATCCACAAGTGCCGGCAGCTTTCATGCGCAATTTGTAAGCGTTGGTAAATCTGTTAAAATTGATGTAAGCTCGGGCCATATCGATCTGCAGTTACCATCAAAACAAGGCCTTAACCTCGATTTGCGCGCCAACAAAATAGAAAGTAACCTTGCAGATAACTTCTCTGGTAACAAGGATAAAGAAAGGGTAGAAGGCAAACTTAACGGCGGCGGATCCCTCGTTGAAGTACGTGGCAATGGGCGAGTTAATCTTACCGTCAATTAATATCAGTGTAAGGAATATTACAAAGGCCTGTTGCTCAAATAGTGACAGGCCTTTTGTGTTGCCTGGGGTGTATCATAACCGAACACATGGTGTTACGTCTTCGTACAGTTTTTATATGAAATAAATCGTAATTAATTGATATTTAGATATTTGATTTATTGGTATGGCTTTTAAACCTATATTAAGGTTAATCGTACGCCCATGTTCAAAAACTACATCAAAACCGCCTGGCGAAACTTAAGGCGGAACAAAATATTCTCCTTTATTAATGTGTTTGGCCTTTCTGTGGGCTTAGCTTGCTGTATGCTTATTTGTGCTTATGTATATAGTGAATTAAATTATGATCAATATCCGGCTCAAGCCAAACAAATGTACCGCGTTGGTTTACGCTCCATTGAAAATAACGGTGTGAGCGAATACCCGATGGTTGATATAGCGGTAGGACAGGGAATTAAAAATATGTTTCCCGAGGTGCTTGAAACCACAAGACTTACCGGTCGTGGTCCGGTTTTTATAAAATATAATGACAGGCAATTTAAAGAAGAGCATGTACAAATGATAGATGCCAATTTCCTGCAGCTCTTTTCGATACCTTTGATTGATGGTGATGATAAAGCCTGTTTTACAGAGCCTAACAGTATGGTGGTTACCAGGGCCATGGCTAACAAATATTTTGGTAATCAGGAAGCCGTTGGTAAATCAGTTGCCATTGATGGTAAACCTTACAAGGTAACAGGTGTAATTGACAAAGTACCTGATGATTCGCACTTTCATGGTGATGCGTTTTTGAACCTGGCACCCTTTGTTGAAAATGCAAAGCAAACATGGAGCAATATTGGCTTTTTTACCTACGTTGTTTTGGATAAAAACGCCAATCCTAAAAAGCTGGAAGCTTCTTTTCCCGAAATGGTAAGGAAATTTGTTGTACCCGAAATTGCACATGATATGGGTACCAGCGTAGTCGCAGCAAGCAAATCGGTTAACACCTTCCTGTTTTACCTGCAGCCATTAAGCGACATTCACCTGCACTCGGCAACCAAATATGAACTTGAGCCCAATGGCGATATTCACTATGTATATATATTCGGCGCATTAGCTGTTTTTATATTGATATTGGCCTGCATCAATTTTACTAACCTATCAACGGCAAGTTCGGCCAAACGCTCAAAAGAAGTGGGGATCCGTAAGGTGCTTGGCTCTGAAAAAAGCGGACTGGTTTCCCAGTTCCTCACCGAATCGGTTATGCTAACCTTTGGGGCTTTATTATTGGCATTAGGTATTGTATATCTGCTGTTACCGCTGTTCAATAATTTGGCAGGAAAACATATCGAACTTAGGTTTTTCCTGAGCCCTATGGCTTTGCTTATCGAACTGTTTACAGCTTTTGGGGTTGGAATTCTTGCAGGTATTTATCCGGCATTCTTCTTGTCCTCGTTCCAGATCATCGCTGTGTTAAAAGGCAACAGCGCTACCACAGCAGAAGGAAAAGGGATTTTACGCAGCGGATTAATCATTTTCCAGTTTGCGGTATCTACAGCACTTATTATATCAACTTTTGTAGTGTACCAGCAATTACACTATATGCAGAACAAAAAGTTGGGTTATGATAAAGACCAGGTATTGGTAATTAATGATGCCTATACCTTAGGCCATAATGTAGATGCTTTCAAAAATCAACTTCTGCGCAACCCGCAGGTGTTGAATGCTACTATATCCAGCAGTGTGCCAGGTATGTTAGCCGGTGTTGATGGTACCCAAATTGCTGCTAAAGAATTTGATGACAAGGGTGGTCAGGCCGAGATCCATACCAATATTTACCATGTGGATGAAAGTTATGTGCCTACTTTAGGTTTACAGGTTATCAACGGGCGCAATTTTTATCAATCCTTCCCCGCCGATTCGATGTCGGTTGTGGTTAACGAAGCTTTAGTAAAAGGTTTGGGATGGGGTAATACTAATCCGATAGGTAAAACTATAGTACGTTCAGCCCGTACCCAATACAAAGTTGTAGGTGTGGTTAAAGATTTTCACTATGCTTCGGCCAGGCAAAAAATAGCGCCATTGATGCTGTTATCGGGGCATAGTACAGGGACATTAATTTTAAAGGTTAAAACTGCCGATGTAAAATCGGTTATTGCCGGCATCAAAACCGAATGGGATAGTTTCAGGCCGGAAGCGCCTTTCAGCTACTCGTTTCTTGACGAACAATACGCTTCGCTTTATGCTTCCGAGCAGCAAACAGGTAAAATATTCACCGTGTTTTCATGCATCGCCCTCATTATAGCAAGTCTGGGCTTGTTCGGTTTAGCCGCGTTTATGATCAGGTTAAGGGTTAAAGAAATTGGCATCCGCAAGGTATTAGGCGCATCAACCAGTAGTATTACAGTGATGTTATCAAAGGAGTTTTTGAGATTGATTGTCATAGCGTCCGTCATATCGTTCCCGGTAACATGGTTTGCCATGAACAAGTGGCTGCAGGATTTTGCGTATCGCATCAGCATCCAATGGTGGGTATTTTTATTGGCAGGAACTATAGCGCTGGTAGTCGCCGCCATAACTATAAGCTTTCAATCGGTTAAAGCGGCTTTGGCTAACCCGGTTAAAAGTTTACGCTCTGAATAAAGCGTGTCATTGGGTTATTTGCTTCGCGTCATTAGGTCATTGAAACGCGGGCAAAAAAATGACTTAATGACCAATGATTCGATGACCGAAAGAAAAATGATTTAGTGACCTAATGAAATAATGATATAAACCATGATAAAGAATTATTTACGAAGTGCCTTTCGCAATATAGCCAGGCACAAATTTATTTCGTTCATCAACATATTTGGTTTAACCATAGGGTTAACCTGTTGCCTGCTCATTTTAACTTATATAGTTAAAGAGCTTAGTTATGATAAGTTTAATCATAACGCCTCCAATATTTACAGAGTAAGCCGAAGTTTCAATACCGGCGATGGTATTGTTAACCTGCATTTGGGTGCAGTAGCGCCGCCATTTGGCCCATTGCTTAAAAATGAGTTTCCAGATATCAAAATGGTTACGCGCTTGTTTCCTAATGGTGATGTGGTTTTGCGCTATAAGGAAAAATTGTTCACCGAAATGGGATCATATTTTGCCGACGAAAACTTTTTAAATTCTTTGATCTGAAAACTGTGGCCGGTGATCCTAAAACCGGCCTTAGCGAGCCTTATACAGTAATGATGACCGAAGAGATGGCACACAAGTACTTCGGAAACGAAGACCCGATAAACAAGGAGATCAGGCTTGATAATACGGCCAATTTTAAGGTTACAGGTATTTTTAAGCCATTTCCTACCAACTCGCAAATGCACCCGCAAATGTTGCTGTCCTTCAGTACCCTGAATGACGATAAAGTTTATGGCCGAAACGCCTTGCAAACCAATTGGGGAAATAACTCATTTTTTACCTACCTGCTGATGCCCGATCATTATAATATGGATCACATCGTTTCGCAGTTTCCGGCATTTATTGATAAATACATGCGTTTCCCGGGGCAGCCGGCTAACTTTCGCCAATCGAAATTTACGCAGTTACATATTCAAAAATTCCTGGATATCCACCTGCATTCGCACCTTGATGATGAGGTAGAACAGAACGGAGATATCACAAGGGTTTACATTTTTTCGGCCATTGCCCTGTTTATTTTGCTGATAGCCTGTATCAATTATATGAACCTTTCAACTGCCCGATCAACCCTGAGAGCCAAAGAGATCGGCATTCGCAAGGTGATAGGTGCGCAGCAGAAAGAGATCATTACCCAGTTTTTAAGCGAGTCGGTATTGGTGACTTATTTTTCGCTGGTACTGGCACTGATCATTACCTGGGCTTTGCTGCCGCTCATCAACAGCTTTTCTGAATTGGGATTATCGATCAATAGTTTGTATCAACCAATAATTTTAGCGTTGGTATTATTGCTGCCGCTTGTTATCGGGCTTATTAGTGGTATTTATCCGGCTATCTTTATGTCGTCATTTAAACCAATAAAAGTTTTAAAGGGCATTCTTAAAGTTGGGTCGGGCAATATCTCGTTCCGTAAAGTATTAGTGGTTGTTCAGTTTTCAATTTCTATTATTCTTATTGTTGCTACTACCATAGTTTTTCAGCAGTTAAGGTATATCCAAACTAAATCACTGGGCTTTAATAAAGATCATTTATTAACGATAGGCGGTATCCCCGCTAACCAGTTTGAAGTTTTTAAAGCTGATGTGCTACGAAACCCCGTTATAAAAGATATTGCCCGCTCGTCGCGTATTCCGTCAGGACGATTGTTAGACGACCAGGGAGCTTCTGTTTTTGATGGCGATAAATCGATACCGGTTAAGGCCGATATCAAAAGTATCAACACCGATTACGGTTTTATCCCAACCTATGGTATAAAAATGGCTGCAGGTAGGAATTTTAGTCGCGATTTTGCTACCGATAGTAATAATTACATAATCAACACATCGGCTGTGCGGGTGTTGGGTTGGAAAACCCCCGAAAACGCGATAGGGCGAGATATGAGCTATGGCGGTGTAAAAGGGAAGGTAATTGGGGTGGTTAATGATTTTCATTTCGAATCGTTGCATCAAAATATCGTTCCGCTATTGATGGAAATGCCGTCATTCGCGAATAATAATTACAGCAGGGTTTCGGTTAAAATTGATGGGAATAATACCAATTCGGCATTGGCGGTACTTCAGGAAACCTGGAAAAAGTATCAGCCAGAAACACCCTTTCGATATACTTTTTTAGACGAACGCTTTCAACGATTATATAACAGTGAGCAGCAGCAGAGCCATTTGTTTACTATATTCTCGTGCCTGGCTATATTCATTGCCTGTTTAGGCTTATTCGGGCTTTCGGCCTTCACCATATCACAAAGGGTAAAAGAAATAGGCGTACGCAAGGTACTCGGCGCCAGCATCCCGCAAATTGTTACCGAACTATCGAAAGACTTTTTGAAGCTGGTAATAGTGGCATCGGTTATTGCCTTACCAATTGCCTGGTACGCGATGAGCAAATGGCTGCTTGATTTTGCCTTTAGGGTAAGCATTCAATGGTGGGTATTTGTAATGGCCGGAGTTATAGCGTTGATCATTGCTTTTGCAACTATTAGCTATCAATCAATAAAAGCGGCAATGGCAAACCCGGTTAAAAGCCTTAGATCTGAATAATCATTGAGTCATTTGCTTCGCGTCATTAGTCATTGATTGATGCAAAGCAAAAATGACTTAACGACTTTGCAAAAAAATGACGTAATGATTCAGTGACCTAATGACCAATAACAATGATAAAAAACTATGTTAAAATAGCATGGCGTAGCCTTAACAGGAACCGTGCGTTCTCCATCACAAACCTGTTGGGGCTTACTATTGGTATTACCTGCACTATTTTTATTTTTTTATGGGTGCAAAATGAGCTTGCTTACGACAAGATCCATAGAAGTTATAAAAACATACACCAGGTTTACGCCAACCGCGATTTTAAGAACAACATCTTTACCGATCCTAACATGGTATTTCCGCTGGCTAAAGCGCTTGAAAGTGGCTACCCGCAAATCAAAAACGCGGTAATGACATCCCACCTTGAGCAACACCAGTTTAACGTTGGCGATGTTAAAATAAAAAAACAAGGCTATCAAGTTAGCGGGAAGTATTTCGATATGTTTTCCTGGCATTTTATCAAGGGTGATGCTGCTACCGCGATAATTGATCCAACATCGGTGGTGCTTACGGCTTCAACAGCGAAGGCTTTATTTGGAGATGCCGATCCGATTAACAAAGTGGTAAAAGTTGATAACGCCTTATCGTATAAAGTAACTGCTGTAGTGGCTGATCCGCCTAATAATACCACGCAACAATTTGACTTCATCGCACCTTATAATCTTAATGATCCGGGTGTAAAGGATGCGCTTAACCGTTGGCAGGGATCATCATGGGAGGTTTATGTTCAAACCACCGATAACGCGGATATAGCCCAGGTTGATAAATATATTACCGACGTAATGTTTCAGCACAATACGGATAAAATAAGCAAATACTTTACTTTTCCGATGAGTAAGTGGCATTTGTACAGCGATTTTAAAGATGGTAAAAACGTTGGCGGCATGATAGAATATGTGCGCTTCTTTATCATCATTGCCATTATTATCCTACTGATAGCTTGTGTCAATTTCATGAACCTATCTACCGCACGGTCAGAGAAAAAGGCCAGAGAGGTAGGCGTTCGAAAAACGCTGGGTTCAAGTAAGGGGCAGTTAGTACTGCAATTCTTTTTCGAATCGATGACCCTGGTTGTTACTGCTTTTCTTTGCGCTGTGTTTTGCGTTTATCTGTTATTACCTCAATTTAATTTGTTGATAGAAAAGCAGTTGCAGTTAAACCTTAACCAGCCTGTATTTTGGCTGGGGGCGTTAGTTATAATTTTATTTACAGGATTAGTTTCCGGTAGTTATCCTGCCTTGTATCTATCATCATTTAACCCTGTAAAAGTATTAAAGGGTACATTTGTGGCTGGTAAGGGCGCTATTACTCCTCGCCGTATTTTAGTGGTATTCCAGTTTATAGGTTCGATATTGCTGATCTCGGCTACCGTTATTGTTTACCGGCAAATTGAGCATGTGAAAAACCGTAACATGGGTTATAATTCCGATAACCTGATCATGGTTCCCTCTACAGCCAATACCGATAAAAGCTTCAACGCGATAAAAAACGATCTGCTTAAATCGGGTATTATTAACAGTGTTACTCGTACATCGGCCATGGTTACCCAAATTTCATGGCGTTCGGGCCCGCCAAACTGGGCGGGTAAACCAGCCAATGCCGATATCATATTCTCCAATATGACCGCGGATATTGATTACATCAAAACCATGGGCATTAAAGTATTGCAGGGGACTGATTTTACCGGTATGCCTTCGGATACATCAGCCGTGTTACTGAACAAGGCCGCGGTTGAGGCTATGCAGGTTAAAAGGCCGCTTGGCATGCAGTTGCAATATGGCTCGAAGAAGTTTACGGTGATTGGCATTACAGATAATGTAGTAATGTCATCGCCCTATGTTCCGGTTGATCCGATGATGGTTTTTGCTGATCATAACAGCTCGGGTTACATGGATATAAGGTTAAATGCGGGGGTGAAACCGCAGGATGGGATCCGGTTACTTCAAAATATTTATGCCAAATACAGTCCCGCCGACATTTTCGAATATCACTTTGTTGACCAGGAGTTTGGTAAAAAGTTTTTCACAGAAGAGCTGATCAGCCGTATCACCAACATATTTGCGGGTCTGGCTATTTTTCTTTGCTGCATGGGACTGGCAGGTCTGGCCTCATTTACCATCGAAAAACGCTTTAAAGAGATCGGCATCCGCAAGGTTTTGGGGGCCAGCGTGCAACAGTTACTGGTGCTTATCTCTACAGAGTTTTTAAAGTTGGTGGCCATAGCATTTGTCATAGCCGTGCCTTTAACCTGGTGGATTATGCACAACTGGCTCCAAAAATACACCTACCACATCAATATTAACATTTGGCTGTTTAGCGCGGTTGGCTTGTTGATATTATTGCTAACGCTGATTGTGGTAAGTTTAAATACAATAAAAGCAGCATTGGCCAACCCGGTTAAAAGTTTACGTTCTGAATAAATTGTCATCAGGTCATTTTGCTTCGCGTCATTAAGTCATTTTTTGATTAGCGCGAGTCAAAAATGACTTAATGGCCTAATGATATAATGACCTGACAATATGTTTAAAAGCTATTTTAAAATCGCACTACGTAACTTTTGGAGGCATAAGTTTTTTACATTCATAAATGTAATCGGTTTGTCTATAGGGATCAGTTCGGCGCTGGTGATTTACCTGATAGTCCATTTTGATTTTACGTTTAATCAAAACTTTGATAACGGCGACCGGATTTACAGGGTAGTTTCAAACTATACCTTTTCCGGCGAAGAAGCGCATAACCGCGGCGTATCAGGCCCGGTGCCCGAAGCTGTAAGAAATGGTGTGAGTGGGGTGGAACTTACCGTGCCATTTTTCCTGTTGGATCAGCCTAATGTATTTATCCCCGGAAAAGCGGGCGTTCCTGTTAAGTTTAAACTACAGGATAATGTGATCCTTGCGGATGGCAGGTATTTCAGCATGTTTAAATACAACTGGCTTGCAGGATCGGCCAGTACTGCCTTGAATGCGCCAAACCAAACCGTGCTCACTTCAGATCAGGCAAAAAAATATTTCCCTCAACTGTCATATAGCCAGATGATGGGCAGGGTAATTACTTATGATACGATTAGTGTGGCCGTGAGCGGTATTGTTGAACCATTAAAGGGCAACAACGATTTTACGTTTCACGATTTTATTTCCTACTCAACCGCAAAAACTAATAAAGCACTCTCTGACGAACTAAGCCTTACCAACTGGGGGGACTACATCTTCATCTATTCTTTTTGTTAAGCTGGCACCTAATACAACTGCAGCTAATTTTGAAAAGCAACTAAACGTTATTCTTAAAAAGAACAACCCGCCAAAACCCGAAAATAAAGGCAACACACGTAATTTTACATTGCAGCCTTTGAGCGATCTGCATTTTAATAGTATATACGGAACATTTGATTCCGGTAATCCGGCTAACAAAACAACGCTTTACGGTTTACTGGTTATAGCTGCTTTCCTGTTATTATTAGGTTGTATTAATTTTGTTAATTTAACTACCGCACAGGCCACTCAAAGGGCCAAGGAAATTGGCGTGCGTAAAACAATGGGAAGCAGCCGCGCCCAGCTTATAACACAGTTTCTGAGTGAAACGTTTATTATAACTCTTTTGGCTGTAATCATTTCGGTGACGCTGGCGCCTGTAATATTAAAACTGTTTAAAGATTTTATAGCGGAAGGTGTTAAACTTGACCTGCTGCACCAGCCCCATCTTTTTGTGTTCCTTTTTTTATTGATAATAGTGGTAAGCTTATTGTCGGGCTTTTACCCCGCAGCTTTGCTATCAGGCTATAAACCTGTTTTGGTTCTTAAAAACCAGGCATCATCAAACAGTAGTAAAGCCCGTAATGCGTGGTTACGTAAATCATTAACCGTAACTCAATTTGTTATCGCCCAGTTTTTTATAATGGCTACTGTGCTGGTAGGCAAACAGATTCATTATGCACTTACAAAAGATCTGGGTTTTAAAAAGGACGCCATCCTAATCATTAATTCACCCTGGAAAAATCGAACGCTTAGTAAGAACCAGGTATTTATGAACAAATTAAAGGCGATACCTCAGGTTGAGCTGGTAAGCGCGGGTAAGGCCGCTCCGTCATCAACCAGCACCAATTCAACGGAAGCTACGTACATAGATGGCAAAAAGGAAATAAAGATTGAATTGTACGAAAAGTACGGCGACCCTAATTATATTAATGTATACAAGCTTAAACTTTTGGCCGGACGTAATATACAATATGGCGACAGTACCAGGGCATTTTTAATTAATAATACTTACGCAAAACTAATAGGGTTTAAAAATCCTGCTGATGCTGTAGGTAAATATATTGATAAGTTTAATGGCGATAAAAGAATGCAGATCATAGGTGTAGTGGCCGACTTTTATTCTGAATCATTGCATTCGGCAATTAAACCTACCTGCATTCATATCAGTAACAGTTATTACAACAACGGTACCTTTCATATAGCGCTTAAGCCGCAAACTGCCGGAGGCAACGAATGGAAAAAAGCTATCGTATCAATGGAAAAGGCGTGGAAAGAGATTTATCCTGAAGACGATTTTGAATATAGCTTTTTTGATGAAAGCATCGCCAAATTTTACGATGCTGAGCAACATACATCAACTTTGCTAACCTGGGCAACCGGTTTATCGATCTTTATCAGCTGCCTTGGTTTATTAGGTTTGGCCATTTATAATACCAATCAACGCACCAAAGAAATAGGTGTACGGAAAGTACTTGGCGCTACGGTAGCACAGATAGTCACCCTGCTTTCAACCGAGTTGGTGATGCTCATTGTGCTGGCATTTGTTTTGGTAACTCCACTGGCCTGGTACGCCATGAACAAATGGATGGAAAGCTTTGCAGACCGCACAACCATCAGTTGGTGGATCTTTGCAGCAAGCGGCGCGGGAATGTTGCTAACTGCATTGATCACTTCAAGTTTTCAAACAATCAAAGCGGCATTGGCTAATCCAACAAAGAGTTTACGTTCTGAATAATTGGTCATTGAGTCAGTTGCTTCGCGTCATTAAGTCATTTTGATTGATGATTTAGAAAAGCAAAATGACTTAATGACTATGCAATAATGACTAATTAATATGCTCAGAAATTATTTTAAAGTAGCATTCCGTAATTTAGCTAAGCACCGCACTATTAGTTTGATTAATATTGCGGGGCTAACCATCGGCATCACCGCGGCGGTGTTTATTATGCTATGGGTACAAAACGAGTTTAGTTTTGACAATTATCACCCGGACGTTGATAATATCTACCGGGTAAAAACGAAACTAAGCCTGACGAAAGACGAAGTGTGGGATTGGGAGTCGTCTCCTTATATGTTAGGCCCCGTTGCTAAGCAGGAAATACCCGGTTTAAAGAATTATACGTTTTTGTGGCCGGGTTATATGATGACGGTACATCATAATAACCAACTGATATCGGAAAAAAAGTATGCATATATAGATGCTAATTGGTTCAAAGTATTCCATTACGATTTTATCGCTGGAAGCGCCGATAGCTTTTCGAAAAATCCATTTAGTTTAATCCTGACAGAATCAACAGCAAAGAAATATTTTGGTAATGGCGAAGCCGTTGGCAAAATGCTGAAAGTTGACTCCATGAACTACCAGGTACAGGCAGTAGTTAAGGATAATCCTGCAAATTCAAGCTTTCAGTACGATATATTGATGCCGGTAGAGGCTAAACTAAGCAATGCACATGAAAAAGAACAGGCGAGCAATTGGGGTAATTACAGCGGCCTCACATTTTTAAAGCTGCAGCCGGGCGTAAATATTAAAGAGGTAGGCAAAAAGCTAACCCAAATTATCAGGAAAAATAACAAGGGCAGCGAAAATACAACCATGAGTGTAATTGGCCTAAAAGATATCCATTTTGAAAGTGGTTTGCTAAGCACCTCATTTGAAAGCGGCAACCGCAAATTGGTTAACATTTTCCTGATCCTGGCTTTTTTACTTTTGGCAACAGCATGCATTAATTATGTAAACCTAACTACCGCAAGGGCAAGTGTGCGTTCAAAAGAGGTGAGCGTACGTAAAATTGTAGGAGCGGGCAGGAGGCAGCTTTTTGCCCAGTTTATGTCCGAATCATTGGTTGTTAGTTTCTTATCGTTATTATTTGCTATTTTATTTATCCAGATTTGCCTGCCCTGGTTTAACCAGGTTACCGAAAAGCATTTTGTACAACCACTAACATCCAGTATTACATGGTTGATATTGTTGGGTACACTGATAGTTTGCTTTGTTTTCAATGGCCTATATCCGGCTGTATTATTATCGTCATTTAAGCCATTAAGTGTGTTTAAGGGTAGGGCGTTATTGAAGTTTAAAGATGGTGGCATCCGTAAAACGCTGGTTGTTTTGCAGTTTGGTATCTCTGTGATGCTTATCATCAGCACAATGATCATTTATCGCCAGCTTAATTTTATGAAAAATGCTGATTTAGGTTATAAGCGCGAACATGTTTTTGTAATGACTATACCATGGCAGGTGCTTGGGTTGGACGATAAAACAAGGGAGTCGAAATTAAAAAGCATCGCCAGCGAATTAACACAGCAAAGCGCGATAGCTGAGGTCTCTCAATCGGCCAACGATGCCTTTTTTAATAATAGCAACAAGGTTTCAGGATCAATGGATTGGGAAGGCAGGCCACTTGATTATAAACCCTCGGTTTCCACCATATCGGCCGATGAAAAATTTCAACATATACTAAGCCTTAAAATGGCCGATGGGCATTGGTTTGATAAAAATGGCTCGGATCAGCATAATGTAATTTTGAATGAAACCGCAGTGAAACAGCTCGGGATTCATAAACCCGTTATCGGGCAGCGGTTTAAGTTTAACGGCGACTCTGGCATAGTAGCCGGCGTGGTGAAAGATTTTAACTTCAGGAGTCTTCATGAAAAGATAGGCCCTATGGTTATTAATAATCATACCGATTGGGCAAGGAGCTTTTATATTAAAACAACTCCAGGTAATACGGCGGTAGCTATAAAGATAGCCCAAAATGTATGGAATGAATTTGTTCCCGACCAGCCGTTTGATTATAGTTTTATTGATGACGGGTACAATAAACTTTACCATGCTGAACAGCGTTCGTCAACATTGATAGCCGCTTTCGCCATTATAGCCATTGCAATATCGGCCATGGGTTTACTCGGCCTGGCAGCCTTTGCCGCCGAACAGCGGGTAAAAGAAATAGGTATTCGTAAAGTGCTTGGCGCCAGTGTTCAAAATATAATAGGACTGCTATCTGCCGAGTTTTTAAAAACAGTTGTCATAGCCAACATCGTTGCTTTCCCGGTGGCCTGGTACATGATGAACAAATGGCTGCAGGATTTCGCATACCGCACAAATATCACATGGTGGATCTTTGCCGTTGCCGCGTGCATAGCACTTTTAATAGCGTTAATAACTGTAAGCATCCAATCTATCAAAGCTGCACTGGCCAACCCGGTAAATAGCTTAAGGAGCGAGTGATTTTTTGAGGTAAAAGGTTAAAGACGAAAGATAAAAGGTAGCAACCAATTTATGAAAACGTCAGATGTTTTTCGAACATCTGACGTTTTTACTTTCCACCCGTTGAGGTTGCCCAGGAAATAAATCTCCAAATCCTAAATCGAACATCCCAAATCTGAAATCAAACCACTGTATCAATACCGTACACAAAGTGTTACACTTACGAACAGTTGATGTTTTTTATCTGACTTAAATATCTGATATTCAATTGTTTTTGGTTTTGGTATAGCTTTTACATCAATTTCGAAAATTGCTGTACGATATGCTTAAAAATTACTTCAAAATAGCCTGGCGCAATATCGTGCGTCATAAAGGCTATTCTGCTATAAATGTTGCGGGTTTAACAGTTGGCCTGGCTGCCTGCCTGCTCATTTTTGTGATTATTCAGTTTGAGCTTAGTTTTGATACTTTCAATCCTAATTATAAAAGCATTTATCGTATAGTTACCCAGGAAAAGCACGAGTCGGAAACTACCACCAATCCCGGAGTTGCTGTTCCTGCTACAGATGCCCTTCGTTTGGATATACCACAGGCTAAAGTGGCAGCTTTGAACAGCAGTTATGGCAGCCAGATTACAGTGCCGCAAGCCGCTGGAAGTAACAGCAGCGATAAGAAATTTACTGAAAATATTGGCGTGCTATTTATTCAGCCTCAATTCTTCGACATTTTTAGCTACAAATGGCTCGCTGGTAGTCCCGCTGTACTGGCCAGTCCGGATATGGTTGTGTTGGATAAAAGTTCGGCCATTAAGTATTTTGGCGACTGGACAAATGCTGTAGGCAAAATTCTTAAAATGGATAATGTTTTAACGCTGAAAGTATCTGGCATTGTAGAAGACGCTCCGGTTAACAGCGATTTTCCGTTTAAAGTAATGGTATCATTCGATACCTGGAAACAGCATCCTAAAGATTACAACTACAGCGCCGAATGGGGATCAACCAGCAGCAGCCATGAGGTATTTATGTTGTTCCCGGCAAGCATGTCAAAAAGCAGTATCGACGCACAGTTAAAAGCATTTTCGACCAAGCATTTTAAAAAGGGATCGGCACAAACTACGCTGTTACCACAGCCGCTTGCCGATATGCATTTTGATACCCGGATAGGTAACCCGCTTGGTGATCATAGTACCAGCAAGGCTACCTTGCGTACCCTGTCATTCATAGCTTTGCTCATCATTATTATGGCTTCTATCAATTTTATCAACCTTTCAACAGCACAATCTGTTGGCCGGTCAAAAGAAGTTGGCATCCGTAAGGTGCTGGGCAGTACCCGTCCGCAATTGATTTTTCAGGTAATTGGCGAAACAACAATCATTGTTATTACTTCGGCCCTGATTGCTTTGGCAGTAGCGAGGCTGGCCATGCCGCAATTGAAAAATATAGCCAATGTGCCCGATAGTATCAGCTTATTTACTACGGGTAGCTTGCTATTTTTAGCGGGCAGTACAATTACTATTGTATTATTATCGGGCATTTACCCAGCATTGGTAGTATCAGGCTTTAAGCCGGTGCTTGCACTTAAAAATAAAATAACGGCAGCTTCTATCGGTGGGATCCCGCTTCGCCGGGGATTGGTGATTGCACAGTTTGCCATATCACAATTGCTCATTATTGGTACCATCGTAGCGGTAAACCAGATGGACTTTGTAAATAAAGCCGATCTCGGTTTTAACAAAAATGCTTTGCTCATCATTCCTGGTTATACCGATAGTTTAAGCCTCCGTAAAATGGAATCGTTTAAACAACAGGTGTTGCAGGATCCTAATGTTAAAGCAATCAGTTTCTCTTCGGATGTACCATCATCAGAAAATAACTGGGGTACAAATTTCGATTTCAATAACTCAACCAAGGACGTAGGCTTTAATACCTACCTTAAATTTGGCGACGTAGATTACTTCAAAACTTATGGTTTGACATTTGTTGCCGGCAAAGGCTACGATGTAAGTGATACGGTCAGGCAGTACGTGGTTAACGAAACCTTTATCCATAAATTGGGTATCCAAAATGCTAATGATGCCATTGGCAAAACATTACGCTTGGGCGGCGGCAAATGGCTGCCAATAGTAGGGGTAGTTAAGGACTTTAAAACCAACTCGCTTCGCGAGGCTATAAAACCAATAGTAATATCACCTGCTAAGAAATTCGAGGGGCAAATAGGTATCAAGATCCAAACTGCTGATTTGAGCAAAACTGTATCGCAGCTGCAAAAACTGTGGGAGAATACTTATCCCGAATATACTTATAACGGTTATTTCCTGGATGATAATATTGCCAAATTTTACGAGCAGGAGAACAAAATGGCCTTGGTGTACAAAATTTTTGCCGGGATAGCCATTTTTATATCATGCCTTGGTTTGTACGGGTTGGTTTCGTTCATGGCAGTTCAGCGCACAAAAGAGGTTGGCATCCGTAAGGTTTTAGGAGCATCTGTAAGTAGTATAGTATTGCTGTTTTCAAAAGAGTTTATGGTGCTTATAGGTATCTCGTTCCTGATAGCCATGCCCGCCGCATGGTATATTATGAACGGCTGGCTGCAAAACTTTGTATACCGCATTTCGATGAGTGCCTGGATCTTTTTACTGGCAATAATATCATCGCTGATAATAGCCTGGTTGACAGTAGGGTATAAGGCTGTTAAAGCCGCACTTGTTAACCCGGTTAAAAGCCTGAGAAGTGAGTAGCAGTTGGCAGTGGCAGTTTGCAGTTAACGGACTATACAATTACCAATGAACTAATGAACCAATGAACAACTACCATGATAGGAAATTACATTAAAACCACTGTACGAGGCCTGATGAAAAACCGGGCTTACAGCTTTTTGAATATTGCCGGTTTGGCTATAGGTGTTGCTTGCGCATCCGTGATATTCTTGTGGGTGCAGGATGAGCTTACCTTTAATCACAACTTTGTAAAGCGCGATAATCTGTACACTGTTCGTGAAAATCAAACCTATGATGGTAAAACCTCCACATTTCGTGCTACACCGGGGCCAATGGCCGCTGCACTAAAAGCAGATATCCCTGGTGTGAAAAATGCTGCCCGCATGGGTGGAGACCATGACATGGTATTTGCCCTGGGAGAGAAAGTGATTAACGAAAATGGCACTTACGCTGATGCAGAGATTTTTCCGATGCTAAAATTATCTTTCGTTAAGGGTGAAGAAGCTAATGCTTTTCAGGAGCTGCATTCGGTAGTGATCAGTACAACAATGGCTAAAAAGTTTTTTGGCAGTGCCAACCCGATTGGCAAAGCTTTAAAAATGGATAATGAACATGATTTTACCATTACCGGCGTATTTACCGACCTGCCTAAAAACTCAACTTTTCAGATACATTGGTTGGCCCCTTTAAAAAACATCGACCATGTGCAACCCTGGCAACAGGATTGGGGCGCCAACTGGACTCGTACTTATGTAGAGTTGGAACCAACAGCTGATGTTAATGCCGTTAATAAAAAGCTGGCCAACTACATCGGTACCAAAAAAGAGGGCAATAAAACTGTCTGCTTTCTTTTCGGAATGAACGACTGGAACCTTCGTGATAAATTTATTGATGGTAAAATGAGTGGCGGTCGTATTGAGTATGTCTCGTCTGTTTTCGGTAATTGCCTGTATTATACTTATCATAGCTTGCATAAATTTCATGAACTTGTCAACTGCAAGATCTGAGAAAAGGGCTAAGGAGGTTGGGGTACGCAAAGTGATGGGAGCCGCGAAAGGTAAACTTGTAGCTCAGTTTATAGTTGAGGCGGTGGTCATGGCGTTTATAGCGGTAATAGTCGCTGTGTTTTTAGTTTACACAGTTCTGCCATCGTTCAATACTATGGTTCAAAAAGAGCTTTTTATCGATCTTTTAAAACCAATCCATTTGTTTTATTTACTGTCGATAGGTTTGGTTACCGGTTTGCTGGCTGGCAGCTATCCCGCGTTTTACTTGTCATCATTTAATCCTATTACCGTATTAAAAAATATCAAGTTACCAT
Source organism: Mucilaginibacter sp. P19 (assembly GCF_050632265.1). Classification (NCBI taxonomy): domain Bacteria; kingdom Pseudomonadati; phylum Bacteroidota; class Sphingobacteriia; order Sphingobacteriales; family Sphingobacteriaceae; genus Mucilaginibacter; species Mucilaginibacter sp. P19. The sequence continues at coordinate 3,253,593 of NZ_CP192586.1, read as the reverse complement.
CTGCAGCAGGCGCAGGTTTTATTAGGCAAAGTTTGGTGGTGATCCAGTTTTCAGTATCCATCATATTAATTATCGGAACAGTAATTATATACCAACAAATTCAGCACGTTAAAAACAGACAACTGGGTTATCAAAAAGATAACCTTGTTTATATCGATACAAAAGGCAAACTTACTGATCATTTTGCTGCAGTAAATAATGAATTAAAGCAAACCGGGGTTGTAGCCGACGCTTCATTGAGTGAATATCCAATTTTACAAATTTGGAGTAACACTGATAATTTTTCATGGGACGGAAAAGATGTTTCAAAAAATCCACTGATCACTATCGAAAGCGTAAGCCCTCAGTTTGTATCAACCATGAATATGAAACTGCTTACCGGGAGGGATTTTTATGCCAATGCAAAGCTCGATAGCAGTAACGTGATCATTAATGAAGCCTTTGCCAAACAAATGGGTAAGGCCGGTCACGTAGGTGGCATTATCAGGGATGGCGGTAGTAAACCCTACCAAATCGCGGGAATCATTAAAGATTTCCTTTATAATGACATGTATGTTTCTGGTGCGCCGCTGATGCTGTTTAGCCGTCCGCAAAACAATAACATTTTAACTATCCGCTTTAAACAGGGCGTTAATTTAACCGAGGCGCTGGCAAAAGCAGGCGAAGTTTATAAACGCGCCAACCCCGGTTATCCATTCGAATACAAGTTTGTTGATGCTGATTTTGATGAGCTGTTTAAAACGGAGGCCCTTACCGGTAAGCTGTCGGGCATATTTGCATCGCTGGCTATCGTGATCTCGTGTCTTGGTTTGTTTGGGTTAGCAGCCTATACTGCCGAAAGAAGGATCAAAGAAATAGGCATCCGAAAGGTACTTGGTGCTTCGGTAGCCGGTTTAACCGGATTATTATCCCTTGATTTTTTAAAGCTGGTTGCAGTTTCGTGCCTGATTGCCTTTCCGGTTGCCTGGTATGCAATCAATAACTGGCTGCAAAGTTATCAGTACCGGGTAACTGTACAATGGTGGGTTTTCGCCGCCGCCGGCATTGCCGCTATTGTTATAGCGCTGGCAACAGTGAGTTTTCAGGCTGTTAAGGCTGCATTGAGCAACCCGGTGAAGAGTATGAGGTCGGAATAATTTCATTGTGTCATTTTGCTTCGCGTCATTATTCATTTGAACGCGGGTAAAAATGACATAATGACCCAATGACTTAATGAATTGAATCATGATAAAGAGCTATTTAAAAATCGCCTGGCGCAATATCCTTAACAACAAGGTTTATAGTGCAATTAATATATTGGGGCTTGCCGCAGGCATGGCGGTTGCGCTGATGATTGGTCTTTGGGTAGTCAATGAATATTCATACGACAGGTTTTTGCCCAATTATGAGCAGCTTTACCAGGTTGAACAACATTTCACTACCCAGCATGATGGTGAGCATACACAGACCGCGGTTTCGTTGCCGCTGGCTGAAGTATTGCGCAAAGAGATTCCCGGAATCAAACGCGTTGCCGAAGCCGATTGGGTAGGCATGCAATGGCACGACCTTTTGGTAGGGGATAAGAAGCTCTATGTATCGGGTGGCTCCGCTCATTCCGATTTTCTACAGATCTTTAAATATCCTTTTATAGAAGGGAATGCTAAGGACGTTTTTGCACAGCCAAATTCTATTATTATTAATCAATCGACAGCTAAAGCACTTTTTGGAGATGCAGACCCGATAAATAAAGTAATACGTTACGATAACAGCCACAATTTGAAGGTGACCGGTGTTATAAAGGATATCCCGAAAAATGCTACCATTCAGTTTAGCTTTTTAATACCCTTTGCTTTTAAAGAAGCCACTGAAGATTGGATGAAAGGTTCCCGCACCATGTGGACTAATAACTCATTCAATATGTTTTTGGAGTTGCAACCCGGTGTAACAATGGAGCAAATCGCACCGAAAATTAAAAATATAGTGTACGATCACAGCGAGCAGATGCGCCCGGCAAAGCCAGAGGTAATTATTCATCCGCTTAAAAAATGGCACTTGTATAATGACTTCAAAAACGGAAAAGCTGTTGGTGGTTTCATTGACTATGTGCGCATGTTTAGCGTGATAGGTTTTTTGGTGCTGCTTATTGCTTGTATTAATTTCATGAACCTTTCTACAGCCCGGTCTGAAAAACGCGCCCGTGAAGTAGGTGTTCGCAAAGCCATCGGCTCGCAACGCAGCGATCTGATAGCCCAGTTCCTCGCGGAGTCGGTAATGATCACTTTCATTTCATTTTTGCTGTCAATTGTGATAGTGGAGGTGGCTATTCCGTCTTTCAATGCTATCGTAGGCAGTGCCATTAATATTCCTTATACCAATGTTTGGTTTTGGGTGATGATGATAGGGTATGTGTTATTTACCGGTTTATTGGCAGGTAGTCGCCCCGCATTTTACTTGTCGTCATTTAATCCCGTACAGGTATTAAAAGGTACCATTAAGGTTGGCAGCTCGGCATCATTGCCGCGCAAGGTGTTGGTAGTAATGCAGTTTAGCTGTTCTGTTGCTTTGATTATCAGTACTGTTATTGTTTACCAGCAAATACAATACGCCAAAAACAGGCCTACCGGTTATAGTTCAACCCGTTTAATGATGACCGATATGAGCGGTGATCTTGAAAAAAACTACAGCGCATTAAAAAACGATCTGATAGCAAGCGGAATGGTAGAGAGTGTGGCGTCGGCATCAAGCCCGGTTACCAATATCTATAGCCATACCGGGATCGATAACTGGCCCGGAAAAGCAGGTGGCGAAACAGGAATAAACGTTGGCGCTATCTCCGTATCGCCTAATTACTTCAAAACAATGGGCATGACCATGAAGGAAGGGCGTGACTTTTCGGCCGAATGGGCAGCTGATACAACAAATGTGATCATCAATGAGGCTGCCGTAAAACGCATGGGCTTAAAAGATCCTATTAACAAAGTGATAAATTATAGCTTTTTGGGGCGGGTTCACATTATAGGGGTGGTTAAAGATGCTCTGATGGAATCGCCATTTACACCTGTGCAGCCTGCTGTATTTAATCATGGCAGAGGAGGTAACGACATCATGTATCGCCTGGCACCTAACGTAAATATGCAGGATGCCATTAAGAAGATAGGGAAGATCTTTGATACTTATAACCCGGCGTATCCTTATATCTATCAGTATGTTGATGAGGAATACAATCGCAAATTTAGCCTCGAGGCATTAGTTGGCAAGCTGGCAGGTGTTTTTGCAGGATTGGCTATTTTTATTTCATGCCTTGGTTTGTTTGGGTTAGCTGCTTATGTAGCCGAACAACGTACCAAAGAGATCGGCATTCGCAAAGTATTGGGTGCCTCAATAGCACAGGTATGGCTGCTGCTATCAAAAGAATTTATTTTGCTGGTGATGTTAAGTTGCATAATAGCAACACCTGTAGCTTTTTACTTTTTGAAGGATTGGCTGCAAAAATATGATTACAGGATAACAATAGGGCCCGGGGTATTTGTGCTTTCGGCTGTTGCCGCTATAATTATAACGTTGGTGACTATAAGTTTCCAGGCTATAAAAGCTGCATTGAGCAATCCGGTGAAGAGTTTGAGAAGTGAGTAACCTCACCCAAACCCTCTCCAAAGGAGAGGGCTTTAAGAAGATTAAAATACATAAATAATAACTAAATATATCACAAGTACAATTCCTCCCCTTTGGGGAGGTTAGGAGGGGTTTATGATCAAAAACTACATAAAAATTGCATGGCGAAATTTGGTGCGTAACAAGGCTTACGCAACCATCAGTGTTATTGGTTTGGCTTTGGGTATAGCCTGTGGGGTATTAATATTTACGCTGATCACTTACCACCTGAGTTTTGATACCTTTCATAAGGATAAAGACAGGATCTACCGTTTTTATACCGAGTTTCACGATCAGGGTGTAGACCGGGTAGGCGCTATTCCGCAACCGATGGCCAAGGGTTATCGAAATGACTTTGCCTTTAGCGAAAAAACGGCGAGATATATCAGCTTTAATAAAACGCTGATCACTATTACCAAGGGAAATGAAGTGAAAAAATTTGGTGAGGATGACGGTGTTGCCTTTGTTGAGCCCGAGTATTTCGATATCCTGAATTTTCCATTGCTTAAAGGCGATAAGAAAACGATGCTTGTTAACCCGAATGAAGCGTTGGTTACCGAAAAAATGGCCCAAAAATATTTTGGTAATGATAACCCAATAGGCAAAACCTTTAAGCTGGATAATAATATAACTGTTACTATAACCGGTGTGCTGCAGGATTTGCCAAATAACACCGACCAAAAGCAACAGATCTTTATTTCGTATGCAAGTATGGAGGTGTACGCAGGTAAGGGCCGTGAAAATAACTGGGGCGGTGTTTACAGCGGCTGTCAGGGTTTTACCAAGTTGAAACCGGGTGTAACCAAAGCACAGGTTGAAACAGCCATGCTGCAATTGGTTAAAAAGAATTACACCGGCAGGGATTTGCAGGTTTGGCGCTTTAAATTACAACCTATTGCTGAAATGCACTTTGACCGTGAACTTGGCGGTTATGCCGATAAAAGCTATTTATGGGCGCTGTTCTTTATCGGCGTGTTCCTGATCATTACGGCCTCGGTAAACTTTATAAACCTGGCTACGGCCCAGGCGCTAAACCGCTCAAAAGAGGTAGGCATCCGTAAAGTATTGGGTAGTCAGCCTTTTCAATTATTTTGGCAGTTTATTGCCGAAACAGCTATCATCAGCATTATTGCTGTGGGAGTTGCTATTGGTTTATCCGAGATTGCTTTGACGCCATTAAACAATCTCTTCCATGCAAGGATGACCTTTAACTGGGCCGAATTAAGCGCTTTTATAGTTGTTATTACTTTTGTTGTTGTATTTCTTTCGGGTTCATACCCTGGTTTGGTACTGGCGAGGTTCCAGCCAATTAAAGCGCTTAAAAGTAAACTGTCACAAAAGGATGTCGGTGGTTTTTCGTTACGCAGGGTACTGGTAGTTACCCAGTTCACTATATCGCAGGTACTTATCATCGGTACTATCATCGTAGTATCGCAATTACATTATTCACAAACTGCCGATCTGGGCTTTAATAAAAATGCCGTAGTGCTTGTGCCGCTTCCTCAAAACGATAAGATGAAAATGAGCACGATGCGTAATCGCCTCAGCGAAATTAAGGGTGTTGAAAATGTATCTTACTGTTATAACCCGCCGGCGTCGCGTTCAAATAGTAATACCGGTATTCAATATGATAATCGTGCCGAAGACGAGCATTGGAGCATCAACACCAAACAGGCCGACGAAAATTACATTTCAACCTTCGGCATTAAACTTATTGCCGGCAGAAACTTCTTCAAAGGCGATTCGGTTAAAGAGTTTTTGGTGAACGAAACCTTCGTTAATAAACTGCACCTTAAACCGCAGGATGTAATAGGGAAACAAATGGCAATTAATGGCCGCGACTATAAAGGTACCATTGTAGGCGTAATGAAAGATTTTTACAATTACTCTTTCCATGCGGAGATTTCACCATTATGTGTGATGCCTAACTATCAATCACTATCTACCGTTGCTGTGAAGATAGATATGCGTAATGCCAAAGCTACACTGGCGGATATTGATAAGATCTGGAACCAAACTTTCCCTGAAGAATTGTATTCTTACCAGTTTTTGGATGATACCATTGCCCGTTTCTATCAGATGGATAATATATTACTAATCCTGGTTGAAGCGTTTGCCGGTATCGCAATCATTATAGGTTGTCTCGGCCTGTATGGCCTGGTGTCATTTATGGCTGTACGTAAAACCAAGGAGATCGGGGTTCGTAAGGTATTGGGTGCAAATATCAGCAGCATCTTATGGTTGTTTGGCAAGGAGTTCAGCATATTGCTGCTTATAGCATTTGTAATAGCCTCTCCGCTGGCCTGGTGGGCAATGCATAATTACTTAAAGGATTTTCAATACAGGATTAGTATCGGTCCACAAATATTTGTGATGTCCATACTATCCACATTTATTATAGCGTGGATTACGGTAGGTTATCGTGCTGCAATGGCTGCGCTTGCCAATCCGGTTAAAAGTTTGCGTTCGGAGTAGGGTTCATTTGTTCACTTGTTCATTAGTTCATTAGCGAACGCGGGCAAGGTTGTGCAAATAATTTTTACTCGCGAATAAAACCAATGAACTAATGAACAATTGAACTAATGAACCAACAGTATGCTTAGAAATTATATCAAAATAGCCTGGCGAAACATCGCTAACAATAAGGCTTATACAGCTATAAACGTTTTGGGATTGGCAGCCGGGATGGCTGTTGCCTTAATGATAGCACTTTGGGTTGCTAATGAGTACTCATACGACAGGTTTTTGCCTGATGCCAATAGGGCATACCAGGTTCGCCGTAATTTTAACAGTAATGGCGAAAAATTAACGTTTAGTTCAACCTCGCTAAAACTGGCAGATGTGTTGAAAACTATGCCCGAAATAGAATATGTAGCACCCACAGATTGGGGTGGCACACATGGGTTAATGGTAGGCGATAAAAAGTTATCTATTGATGGCGTGCAGGCAGGTAGCGATTTCCTGAAAATTTTTCAATACAATTTTTTACAGGGGAGCCGTACAACCGCTTTGAATGATCCATATTCAATTGTATTGACCAAAGCTACTGCTCTCGCTTTATTTGGCACCGGGAATGTGATTAATAAGGTTGTTAAGGTTGATAATAACTACAATTTAAAGGTTACCGGCGTGATTCAGGATGTACCATTGAATTCGTCGCTTCAATTTAAATATGTTATTCCATTCAGTTTGATGGAGCAACAGCCTTACATGAAAGACGCCCACGATAGCTTTGGTAACAATAGCTTCGAGCTATTTGCAAAGCTAAAACCAGGTGTAACTTACGCACAACTGGCCCCAAAGATCCTTCACATCGAAAAAGGCGAAAAAAATATTAACGCCGAAAACTCGGATGTAATTATGCAGCCCATGACCGATTGGCACCTTTTTGCCGATTATAAAAATGGAGTTGCAGTAAGTGGGTTTATTGATTATGTACGCACCTTTAGTATTGTTGGTTTACTGGTGCTGCTGATAGCTTGCGTGAATTTCATCAATCTCACAACTGCCCGGTCTGAAAAACGCGCGCGCGAGGTCGGTATCCGTAAAGCTATCGGATCACAACGTCAGCATCTGATATTCCAGTTCTTGACAGAATCTACATTGATCACACTGATCTCCTTTATATGCTCAATACTTTTTGTTCAAATAGCGCTCGGGCCGTTTAACTCGCTTACCGGGACTACTATTTCCATTCCCTTTAACAGCGCAATCTTTTGGCTGATTGTCATAGGGTGTGTATTGCTTACAGCCCTGGTGGCCGGTAGCCGCCCTGCGTTTTATCTTTCGTCATTTAATCCGGTTAAGGTATTAAAAGGTACAATTCAGGTTGGCCGCTCAGCGTCGTATTCGCGTAAAGTTTTAGTAGTAATGCAGTTTAGCTGCTCAATAGCGTTGATCATAAGTACAGCTGTTATTTACAGGCAAATTCAGTATGCAAAAAACCGCCCGGCGGGATACGATATTACTAGGTTAATAGCCACTAATGCCAACGAAGATTTGGGTAAGCACTATTCCGCTTTTAAAAATGAATTATTGCAAAGCGGCGTGATTGAAAGTATCTCCACAGCGTCAAGCACCATTACAGATATTAACATGCACAACAACCTTGACCAATGGCCCGGTAAATTTACCGGCGAAACCGTTGAAATGGGCGTAATAGCTGTAGCTAATGATTATTTCAAGACTGTAGGCATGAAAATGCTTGCCGGGAGAGATTATAATAATGTGGTGTCCGATTCATTGAATATTATTTTCAATGAAGCAGCGGTTAAGCGCCTGCGCCTTAAAGGCGACCCGATAAGCCAGGTAATAACTTATGGGGGCAAGCAACGCAAGATAATTGGGGTAGTTAAAAACGCGCTGATGTTATCTCCATTTGCACAAGCCGACCCAACCATGTTTTTGTATAATAACGATCCGCATCAAAACATGATCTACCGCCTCTCGCCTGAAGTAAACCCGCACGATGCCATTGATAAAATAGGGCAGGTGTTTTCAAAATATAGTCCTGCTTATCCATTTACATATCGCTTTGTAGATGATGATTATAACCGCAAGTTTGGCCAGGAAGTATTGGTGGGGAAATTGTCGGGCATTTTTGCGGGCCTGGCCATATTTATTTCATGCCTCGGCCTGTTTGGATTAGCCGCATACATCGCCGAGCAGCGAACTAAAGAAATTGGCGTACGCAAGGTATTAGGTGCAACTGTAAGCCAGTTATGGTTTTTACTGTCGAAGGATTTTGTGTTGCTGGTGCTTATTAGTTGTGTAATAGCCTCGCCGGTAGCCTTTTACTTTTTGCAGGGGTGGTTGCAGAAATACGATTACCGGGTAACCGTTGGCCCTGGTGTGTTTATTATATCGGCGACAGCAGCAATTGTCATCACACTAACGACAATCAGTTTTCAGGCTATTAAGGCCGCGATTGCCAACCCGGTTAAAAGTTTACGTTCTGAATAATGGGTAATTGTATCAGTTTGCTTTGTGTTGTTATAACGGGTAAGATAAATGACCATATGACCATGACATTAAAAAATAAAAAATATGATCAGAAATTACATTAAAATAGCCCTCCGGAACCTTTGGCGCCACCGGGGCTTTTCGTTTATTAATATTACGGGCTTATCAATAGGGATAACAGCCTGTTTTTTCATTTTTATATACGTGGCCTTTGAGCTGAGTTACGATAACTTTCACACAAAGGCCGATAGGATCTATCGTTTGGTAACTGATATCAAAACCCCGAGCGAAACTATTAATACCAGTAGCACATCATGGGCGTTTGCACCCAATATTAGGGCAGACTTGCCCGAAGTAGAAGCATTTGTACGCACCAGCGGCGGCAGTTTTTGGTGCGCAGGGGAGATGTAAAATTCCAGGAGGAAAACTCCATGTTCGCGGATTCGACATTTTTTAAGGTCTTTGATTTTAAATTAGTTAAAGGCGATCCCAGGACTGTACTCACCGCGCCCGCTACAATAGTATTTACCGAATCTACCGCGAAAAAATATTTTGGCAGTGCCGACCCAATTGGCAAAACCGTATTAATTACCGGCGATGCCGTACCTGCCACGGTTACCGGTGTTATGAAGGATTTTCCTGGCAACTCACAAATCAAGGCCGATATGATCATCTCAATGACATCGTTAACCCAAAAGTTTAATAAAGGAATTGACGGGCAGTGGGGCAATTTCGGCGCTACGACTTATCTTTTGTTAAAACCGGGTACAAGTCCAAAGGCTGTTGAAGCTAAAATGCCTGCCTTTTTGCAAAATCGTGACGGGGACGGAATGAAGAAAAGCCAGATGTTCTATAGGCTCATGCTTGAGCCTTTAAAATATACCTACCTCTACTCAAAAAGAGGCGGACAGGAAGTTGGAAGCATTAGCAATGTGTATATATTCAGTATTGTCGCGATTTTTATTTTGCTGATAGCTTGCATCAACTTCGTTAACCTTACTACTGCCCGCTCGGTTGAACGCGCCAAAGAAGTAGGGATTCGTAAAGTTGTGGGCGCCGAAAAGAGCCAGCTTGCAGGCCAGTTCATCGGTGAATCGGTGGTACTTTGTATCATAGCTTTTTTACTTACGCTTGGTATCGCTGCTTTATTGTTGCCTGCATTTAATCAATTGGCTGGTAAAACTGTTAGTTCCGGCATCTTTTCAAACTGGTACTATGTAGTTATTCTGTTTGTAACGTCTATTTGCATCGGCCTGCTTGCCGGTTTATATCCTGCGTTGGTACTATCGTCCTTTAAACCGGTGATGGTTTTGAAAGGCCGTTTTTCCGGAAGCCGGAAGGGCGGAATTTTACGCAAAACGCTTGTTGTTGCTCAGTTTAGTATTTCCATAGCGCTTATTATTGGAACTATAGTAGTTTATAACCAAATGAGCTTTATGCAAAACCGCGATCTTGGTTTTAATAAAGAACAAATGCTTGTACTCAACACCAACAGCGATCCTGCTAAAGAATCCCTGAAAAATGCTATCAGTTCAATTCCCGGCGTAGTATCAACGGCATCTGCTTCAAGTATCCCTGGAGGTGGAAATAACGGGGCTTACTCCGAGATAGAAAATAAAATGGGCGATTTGCAGATAGCTAACCTTGATCTGTATTTTGTTGATTATGACTATGTAAACCAATTTAAGATAAAGATGGTTGCGGGTCGTTCGTTTTCACGTGAATTTGGTACTGATACGGCCCAGGCGATGCTTATCAATGAAGCCGCTGTTAAATTGTTTGGCTATAGCTCTCCTAAAGATGCTATCGGCCGACGGTTTAAACAATGGGGGCGCGAAGGTAAAATAGTAGGTGTAATGAAAGATTTTCATTTCCGTTCGTTACAGGAGGTAATCAAGCCGCTTACCATGCGAATCGAGCTTCATAGTCTTGATCTGATAACTGTAAAAGTCTCCCCGAAAAATCTGAATAGCACATTGGCGCAGATAGAAGGTAAGTGGAAACAATTTATCCCTAACAGGCCATACTCATTTTATTTTTTAGATGAGTTTTTTGACAGGCAGTACCGCTCTGAACAGCGTTTCGGTAAGCTATTTTTCAACTTCGCCGTTCTCGCCATATTCATTTCGTGTTTGGGCTTGCTTGGTTTGGCTTCGTACAGCACGCTGCAACGTACCCGCGAAATAGGGATCCGCAAAGTGCTTGGCGCGTCGGTACCCGGTATTGTTAACCTGCTATCCTTTGATTTTTTAAAGCTGATATTGATATCCTGCATAATAGCCATGCCGGTAGGTTGGTATTTTATGCATCAATGGCTCAAAGATTTTGCCTATCGTATAGATGTTCAATGGTGGGTATTTGTGCTGGCTGGTGTATTAGCCGTTTTGGTGGCAGTAGCTACCATTAGCTTTCAGGCAATAAAAGCAGCATTGAGCAACCCGGTTAAAAGTTTACGTTCCGAATAATTGTCATTAAGCCATGCTTTCATCTTATTAATGGAATGCGGGGCAAAATGACCTAAACGAGATAAACTAATGATAAAAAATTATTTCAAAACCGCCTGGCGCAATATCTGGAAAAACAAGGTTTTTTCGGCTATTAACATTTTTGGGTTGGCCGTTGGTATGGCGGCCTGCATTGTGATCACGCTTTTTGTTTATTATGAAAAAAGCTTTGATAATCTGCATACTAAAAACATCTACCGCTTAAACGAGGTGCAAAAGTTTGAGGGAATGGGCGCCTCACAAAAGGTTGCGTTATCCATGTTTCCGATGGGGCCAACTCTGAAAACCGATTTCCCGGAAATAAAAAATTTTACGCGTGTTCGTTGGCAGCAAAAGTTTCCGCTCAATAACGGACTTAAACGAGTGTACATGCCACAGGTATTCTTTGTGGATTCGGTTTTTTTGAAAATGTTTGATTTTAAACTGCTGAGGGGCGATCGGGCAACCGCTTTGTTAAAACCCCGCAGCGTTTTATTAACAGAAGATGCAGCCAAACGAATGTTTGGTAATGATGACCCGATAGGTAAAACTGTAACCAATTACGGGCAGGATACTATAACCTATTCGGTTACCGGTATATTAGCTAATGTGCCCAAAAACTCACAATTGCAGTTTGATTGCCTGTTTTCATTCAGTAGTATTTATAAGAAATGGATGTTTACCAACTGGGGCGGCAACTGGTTAAATACCTATCTTGAACTGGCCCCTGGTACCAATATAGCGGCGCTTGAAAAAAGTTTCCAGCCTATCTTCAAAAATATAAAGGTAAAGATGGCCCTAAAAATTACGAGCTATTCTTATTATCCCTGAAAGATGTTCACGCTAACTCGGCTGATATAGGGCTGGATTATATCAATTATCAAAAATTTGATAAACATATCACCAACCTGTTTACAGTTATAGGGATCATTGTTTTGGTGATAGCCTGTATTAATTTCATTAACCTTTCAACCGCGCGGTCATCAGAGCGGGCTAAGGAGGTTGGCGTACGTAAATCTATCGGGGCCGGACGTTTTCAACTGGCCATGCAGTTTTTGGGCGAAACCGTGTTATTATCCTTGATAGCCCTGGCTTTTGCCTGCATTTTTGTAAGCCTTGCCATTCCTTTTATAAACAGTTTAAGCCAGCGTGATATTAGTTTACCGCTGCATGACAATAACATGCTTATAGGAGTGGTTCTTATTAGCACCGTGCTTGTTGGTATTATTTCAGGTATATACCCTGCGCTTTTTTTGTCGTCGTTTCAACCGATTAAAGTATTAAAGGGGGCTTTAGCAACGGCGGGGGGCAATAAAGTGCCATTGCGTAATATTTTGGTTGTTGGCCAGTTTACGAGTGCTGTAATCTTAATGATAGCTACAGTTTTGGTTATCAGGCAACTTAAGTTTATGCAGAAAAAAGATCCCGGCTTTAACCGCGATCAGATTGTTAATGTTCCTTTAGGTTTGATCCCACAAAACAAATATGATTTGTTTAAACAGGAGTTGCTTTCCAACTCGATAATACAGGGAGTTACCGCGTCGCAGGATATTTTAGGCAGTCACCTTGACCAAACCGGCATTTCATTTAAACTTGGTGATTCACCATTGCGGCAGCTTACCTCAACCTTGCTGGTGGTTGATAATAATTACCTCGATCTGTATAAGATCAAGCTGCTGATGGGCAAAAACTTTTCTACCGATACTTCGGCCGTTTGGAAGCAATACATCATCAATGAAGCCCTGGCTAAGGAATTGCTGAAAGATCATAAAGGAAAAAATATGGAATCATTACTGGGACAAAGGTTTGGTTTTGATTCGTTGGGTGTGATTACCGGAATAGCCAAAGATTTCAATTTCAATTCCCTGCATTATAAAATTGAAACGCTGTTCCTGGTAAACGGTAAAGGGTTCAACCAAATGTCGGTTAAGATCAACGGCGGCAGGGCTAAAGATGCTGTTGCATTTATCCAATCAACCTGGCAAAAGGAGTTTCCCGGGATACCCTTTGAATACCAGTTTCTTGACGATCATTTTAAAGAAGTTTACAGTGTAGACAATCAGGTAAGCACTGTAGTAAGTATTTTAGCTGGACTGATCATCATTATATCCTGTTTGGGGTTATTCGGCCTCGCTTCATACTCAGCCGAAAAACGGATCAAGGAAATAGGGGTGCGCAAGGTGCTTGGGGCATCTGTGCAGAATATAGTGATGCTGCTTTCGGGGCATTTTGTAAAACTGGTGCTCATTGCCAACGTCATCGCCTGGCCGATAGCGTTTTATGCCATGAGTAAATGGCTGCAGGATTTTGCTTATCGCATTGATATTAGCTGGTGGGTATTCGGTATAGCTGGTTTTACATCACTGGTTATAGCCTTTGCTACTGTAAGCTTCCAGGCCATTAAGGCGGCTGTAGCTAATCCGGTTAAAAGTTTGAGGAGCGAATAACCTCACCCAAACCCTCTACAAAGGAGAGGGCTTTAAGAGTCGAAGAGCAAACAACAATTCCTCCCCTTTGGGGAGGTTAGGAGGGGTAAATGATTAAAAATTATATAAAAACAGCATGGCGTAACCTGGTTATAAACAAGGTTACTTCATTAATAAGTGTTGCGGGTTTAGCAGTTGGAATAGGTTGCTTTATATTATTAGCTACCTATTTATTAAATGAGCTGCGGTATGATAGGTTTCACGTTAATGCCAATCGTATTATGCGCGTGGCTTATAACTACAAATCCTCTGATGATGCGGAGGCAAAATCTGTGGCAGTAACGCCAACCGCACCAGTACCCGTATTTAAACAGCAATTGCAGGAAATTGAGGATGGTGTGCGCATTTCCTGGTATAATAACCCGGTGCAATACCAGGATAAACTATTCAATGAAAAACGGTTCTTTTTAGCCGATGAACCATTTTTCAGGATCTTCAGCTTTAAGTTTTTGAGGGGGAACGCAGCTACCGCACTTAAAGATCCCTCGGCTTTGGTGATCACCGCGTCTACCGCAAAAAAATATTTTGGTACTGAGGATGCTATAGGTAAGGTTTTGAAGGTTAATAACAAACTAAACATGATGGTTACAGGGGTGGTGGAAGATGTACCCGAGTATTCGCAGATCAAGTTTGACATTATTGGTTCGTCCGCAGGTTCGGAACATGCTAAAACGCGCAAATGGGATTCGGCTAACGATTATTCTTACCTGCTTTTAAGGCCGGGCGTTAATATAAACTCGGTTGAGCAGAAAATGAACAACTATGTAGCAGAGATGTTTAAGGATGATTTCAGGCAAGGGCATAAAATGTGGTTCAAACTCGAACCTTTGACCGATGTCCACCTGAAATCGCAGGCTACATATCCGCTAACGCCATCCGGCAATATCAGATACATTTACGTTTTAGGGGCAGTTGCCATTATCTTATTGTTGCTGGCTTGTGTCAACTTCCTGAACCTTGTAACAGCCAAAGCTATAGAACGAGGCCACGAAATAGGGGTAAGAAAGGTAATGGGTGCTGCACGTTCGCAGCTTTTTACACAATTTATCATCGAATCTGCCATGATCACCCTCGTATCGCTGTTGGCGGGCCTGTTTTTGGCGGATGTGAGCTTTAAATGGTTCAGCGATTTTTCGGGGCAGCAGTTGGGCTTTCAAACCTGGAATACATCATGGCTGATTATGGCCATGGTTGCCTTATTTGTAACGGTAACTTTTTTGGCCGGAACTTATCCGTCATTATATCTGTCAGCATTTAATCCTATTGTTACCTTAAAGGGGAAACTCACAAATACCTCCGGCGGTCGGGCTTTACGCAAATCGTTAGTTATATTTCAATTTGTGGTATCCGTATTCTTCATGATCTGTACGGTTATCGCGGGTAGCCAACTGCGGTATATCCAACACCTCAATATAGGTATCAACAGGTCGCAGGTGATGGTGATTGATGTTGGCGGCAAATCATTAAAAGATATTAAATCATTTAACAACGAGGTAACTCAATTACCGGGGGTGCTTTATGCAACTGCTTCGTACGATTCGCCGGTTGATGTTCACGGCGGATATAGCATTAACCACGCTGACGGCAAAAACAGCGACTATAATCTTTCGGTAACCGCTTTGCCGGTAGAAAAGAATTTTTTAAATACGCTTGGTCTTAAACTGGTGCAGGGCATTAATTTTACAGATGCGGATGAGAAACATTCTACGGATGCTGATGAAAATAAGCGCTATTACGGTTTTATAATCAACGAAAAAGCCGCCAAAGCACTGGGTTGGACAGCCGAAGAAGCAATAGGTAAACATATTGGCCTTAACGGACGTACCGGTGAAGTAAGAGGTGTTGTACAAAACTTTAATTTCGCATCCCTTCACCAGGAAATTACACCAATTGTAATGTTTACTGAAGATTATTTTGGTAAAGTGCTTATCAAAACCTCAGGAAATAATATTGCCAAAACCATATCTGCAGTAAAAGAAAAATGGAGCGCTTTTAATCCTGCCACACCTTTTGAATATCACTTTCTTGATCAGGAATTTGATGATATGTATAAGGCCGAGCAACGTACCGGTTCAATATTAACTGCGTTTACTTTGGTCACTATCTTCATCTCCTGTCTGGGTTTATTCGGATTGGCAGTGTTTTCAACCAGGCAAAGAGTGAAAGAAGTTGGAGTACGTAAAGTTTTGGGCGCAAGCGTTTTCAGTATAGTAAAGCTTGTTTCAGGCGATTTCCTGAAACTGGTTATCATATCGGTTATCATTGCTTCGCCGATAGCCTGGTATGCCATGCATCGTTGGCTGCTGGATTTTGCGTATAAGATCAGCATACAAATATGGGTATTCATAGCCGCGGGTGCAGTAGCTATACTTATCGCCTTTATTACCGTGAGCGTTCAATCCCTTAAAGCAGCGCTTACTAATCCGGTTAAAAGTTTGCGGTCTGGAGATTGATTATTTAGCTGAAAGGTAAAAGGCAAAAGCTGAAAGGTTTATAACACATTAAATACAGTGTTAAATAATTCTTTCAGCTTTCGCCGTTTAATTAAGCTATAGCATGTTACAGGAATCAAAAGTAATTATACTCTACCTGCCGGTACATATCTGGGCAATGGAAAAAAGCTTTAACCTTTCGCCTTTTACCTTTTACCTCAAAAAACACTGTATCATAACCGTACGCAATCTGTTACATAAGCGTACAGTGAAGTTTTGGTATGATGGTGTAATTTATTGATAGTTAATAAGATAGAACTTTGGTATGTTATTGATATGTTAATCGCAAAATGATAAGTATTATTGTTTAACTCATTTATTTACTAACAAACTAATTCAATAATTAAAAATGTTATCACTGCAACATATTTCAAAGTATTTCCAGGTAGGGGGCAACAAAAATATCATTCTGAATGATCTGAGCCTTGACATTGACGAAGGCGAATTTATTTCTATCATGGGACCTTCAGGTTCGGGCAAATCAACGTTGCTGAATATCATCGGTATGCTTGATGAACCATCAGACGGTTATCATTATTTTGAAGGCCATGCAGTACATCAGCTTAAAGAAAAACAACGTTCGGCTTTGTACAAGCAATACATCGGTTTCGTTTTTCAGGCTTATCACTTGATTGATGAGCTAACCGTTTATGAAAACATTGAAACCCCGCTTATTTACCAGGATTTTAAAAGTGCGGAGCGTAAAGCCATGGTTGCAGATATGCTTGACCGCTTTAACATTGTTGGCAAAAAAGATCTTTTCCCGGCACAGTTATCGGGCGGACAGCAGCAGTTAGTGGGTATCGCCCGCGCGCTTATTGCTAAACCCAAGTTGTTATTAGCCGACGAACCTACCGGTAACCTCAACTCAAAACAAGGGGAGGAGATTATGGAGCTGTTCCGCAAGCTGAATAAGGAAGATGGTGTAACCATTATTCAGGTTACCCACTCCGAAAAAAATGCCGAATACGGTTCGCGCATTATCGATCTGCTGGACGGCAAGATCGATTCATCAAGAAAACTCTGAACTCAATAATAAAATGCGATACTATAAATTACTATTTCTCGGTCTTGTTGTATTTGGAAACTTAAAGGCTTACAGCCAGGCCCCGGTAGATTCTGTGCTTACTTTACAGCAATGTATCGATCTTGCAATCAAAAACAACCTCGATGTAAAAAAGAGTGAATTGCAAATGCAGACACAGGAAATTGCCTATAACCAGGCCCGCGAAAACCTGCTGCCATCAATTAACGGTAATGTGAGCCACAACATCAGTAATGGCCGTAGCCAGGATCCTACAAATTATAACTACGTAACACAGCAAATTACTTACGCCCAGTATAATTTAAACAGTAACCTGACATTGTTTAATGGCATGAGCCTCATTAATAATATCAAACGCTACTCGCTGGCATACCAGGCAGGTAAAATGGATTTTCAACAGGCTAAGGACCTTGTTACCCTGAACGTTATTACTGCTTATTTGCAGGTACTTGATAATGAGGATTTGCTAAAGGCAACCGATATACAGGTTGAGCAGGCACAGAAACAGGTTGACAGATTGACAATATTGAATAAAGACGGCGCTACACCGCCTGCAACGTTATACGATTTGAAGGGCACATTGGCTACCAGTAAGATAGGCGCGGTTAATACCAAAGCAGCGATGGGGATCTCAAAGATTAACCTTTTGCAGATCATGAATGTGCCATTGGATAAGAGCGTTAAACTTGTGCGTTTATCTGCCGATCAATTGCCTGGAAATTATGATAAAAATGCAGATGAGATCTACACCAAGGCACTTAACGACCTTGCCTTGGTTAAAGCCTATGATTTGCGTTTAAAAAGTGCCGAAAAAGGTGTAAAATCAGCCAAAGGAGCTTTATGGCCTACTATCACTGCGTTTGGATCGCTTGCATCCAATTACTCAAGTACAGGTAATACCGGTTATTATTCGCAAATAAAAAATAATTACAGTTCGGGTTTTGGAGTTGGTTTAAGCATACCTATCCTTAATTATTTCCAAAATCGTAATAAAGTGGCACTGGCCCGTATCGACCTGCAAACTGCAAAGTATAACAATGACTTTACCCGGATCCAGTTGAAGCAAAATATTGATCAGGCTTATATCAATATGACATCGGCCCTTGAGCGCTATCACTTGCTGCGCGACCAGGTTGATGCCTATGGCGAATCGTACAGGATTGCTGAAGTTAAATTTAATTCGGGTGCTATTACTTCGGTAGATTTTGTGATAGCAAAATCAAACTTCGATCAGGCTAATACCAACCTGATCAACGCCCGGTATGACTATTTTATCCGTACCAAAATCCTTGATTATTACCAGGGAAACTTGGCGCTTTAATTAATAAACTCTTTAAGATTTTTAAAACCTATACTTTTATTCCCAATTTTTAGTTAAATATCTGGTTAACTTTTACCGAACTTATCGGTTGGGTTTAACCAGATATTTCTATTTTAGCGGTAGTTGTTGCAAACAATATCGTTTTCATAAACTTAATACATCATCGAACACCTAATAAATATGAAAAAAGCAATTTTACTTTCCTTATCTATTTTTTTGCTGTCAATAGGCATATCAAAAGCCCAGGTAATCCCCAGCTTTTCTTTCGGCCTTAAGGGCGGTTTAAATTATTCAACTTTTCCGTCAAACGGCGTTTTTAACAACGATAATAAAGCTGGTTATCAGGCTGGCGCTTGGGCAAGGATCGGCGGCTTAGGCTTAATTTTTCAACCCGAGCTTTATTATACTGATAAAAGCGTTACTGTAAATAATGGAGGTGTTTCAAATAAACAAAGCTTTAAAAGTTTTGATGTTCCATTACTTGTAGGTGCTAAAGTTGGTGCTTTAGGTTTAGGTGGAAGGTTTTATGGTGGGCCGGTGCTTTCATTTACAACCGGAAGAGATAGGGATGCATTTAATGATGCAACAGCGTTAAGGTATAAAGATGCGAACTACGCAATACAGGTGGGTGCAGGTGTTGATATCAGTAGCCTGTCTATCGATCTTCGTTACGAAGGTGGTTTAAATAAAATAGCTTATGGCAACGATAATTCACACACGCGTGTTAGCCTGTTCAGCCTTGCTGTTGCTTATAAATTGTTCTCATTATAATCTCCCAGTCCCTCAAAAATACTGAAAGACCTGCCGGTAACGGCGGGTCTTTTTTGCGTTAGATCGGAGTGTGAACTTTCCTATTATTCAAGTTACGCAATCGATTGTATATTTAGTATTATATTTTAGCTTTTATTTGATAGAATAGTATTATGCTTATTTTACAATGTACACCTATATTTAGGTGCCATTTATGCGTCGGTTATCTGTTTAAACGCGGGTTTCAGACATATCCTAAAATTTAGGGCAGATGAAAAAATACCTTTCAATCTCATTTTACAAAATTTTGTTTGCACTATCGCTGATAGGGAGCAATGCTTCTGCTCAAACGGATACAACTTCGAGGCTTATCCGACTTAATCAAATAGGCTTTTACCCTGGTGCCATAAAAAAGGCCATTGTTTTAAGTGACAGAGGAAGCGACTTTTTTATCCAAACCCTTCAAAAGCAAACAGTATTTACCGGTAAGCTTAAACCATCACTTAAACCAAACTTTGCCGGTCATATTGTTCAATTGGCCGACTTTAGTACATTCGGCAAGCCCGGCAGATATATACTTTATGTCCCCTTTGCAGGTTATTCCTATCCCTTTGAGGTTAAGGCCTCGGTTCATAAAGCTGTGGCCGCCGCTGCTATCAAAGCCTATTATTTTATGCGCTCAGGTACACCTTTACCCGAAAAGTATGCCGGCAAATGGCACCGGGCCTCAGGTCATCCTGATACGGTTGTACTGATCCATCCATCTGCCGAAAGTGAAGGGCGGAAGGCTGGCTCAATAATCTCATCACCGCGCGGTTGGTATGATGCCGGCGACTATAACAAGTATATTGTGAACAGTGGTATTACAACAAGTACGCTGCTTTCTTTATTTGAGGATTTCCCCGCTTACATGAAAACAGTTAAGCTTAATATCCCCGAAAGCAGCAATAAAATTCCGGATGTTTTGGATGAGGTGCTTTGGAACCTGCGTTGGATGCTGACTATGCAAGATCCCGCCGATGGCGGCGTATATCATAAGCTTACTAATGCTGCTTTTGATAAGTTTGAAATGCCCGATAAAGACACATCGCCACGTTATGTGGTACAAAAAGTTACTGCGGCTACGCTTGATTTTGCGGCTGTTATGGCGCAAGCTTCCCGCATTTTTAAACAATATCCTAACGAGCTACCAGGCTTAGCCGATTCATGTATCAATGCTGCTCAAAAAGCCTGGGGTTGGGCTGGTAAAAATCCGATGGTGACCTACCGGCAGGATGAGATGAACAAAAAGTTTGAACCGAAGATCACTACAGGGGGTATGGCGATAATAACTTTACCGACGAGTTTATCTGGGCGGCATCCGAGCTGGCAGTCAGCACCGGTGAGGTTGACTATCTTAAAAATATTGATCTTTTGCCTGATGGCCGGATGCCGGTACCTACATGGTCGCAGGTTAGGCTGTTGGGGTATTATACGCTGATCAAAAATGATATAACAGCGAAAACTGTGCCCGCGTTACCGGAAATCAGGAAGCGACTTATCAACACTGCCGATGATATGGTAAATGGGGTTGACTCAAACGCTTATCAAACAGTGATGACTAAATCCGCCAGGCATTTTGGCTGGGGCAGTACATCCGAGGCCGCAAACGAAGGAGTTCTGCTTATCCAGGCTTACAAGTTATCGAACGATAAAAAATACCTGGATTATGCTTTAGCAAATCTTGACTACTTGCTTGGTCGTAACGGCACTGGTTATTCCTTTGTAACAGGGTATGGTACTAAAACACCAATGCATCCGCACCATAGGCCTTCTGCAACTGACGCTATAGTTGACCCAATACCAGGCCTGCTTGTTGGCGGCTCTAATCCTGGCATGCAGGATGGTGTCAAAGTGCCATCAAAAGTGCCCGATGAAGCCTACATTGATGATGAGCACGCTTACGCCGCCAATGAAATAGCCATAAACTGGAATGCCCCGCTGGCTTATCTGGCTAATGCGTTAGAGGCTTTGCAACACAAGTTAGCGAGTCAGACCACAAGATAATAAAGTATTAGGCATATATCTGCGACAGGTCAACCTTCAAGACCCTGCAGGTTGTAATACTTTATTATCGCAGTAAAAAGAAAGCGCTTCCCCAATTAATTAAAAGCGCTTTTTGTTTTTTAAGAACTTACGAGGTCTCTAAAACTTCGTAAGTTTGAATTTATCGTTACTTCACCACCTCAACCCATTGTCCTTTCAATAAGCTGCTGATTTGGTTATTATACATCGCCTCGCAATAAACAGCCGGTAAATAATATTTACCGGTGTATGCTGCATTAAGCATTACATAATAGGTTGATTCCTGCCCTTCGTATAAACTGAAATATGTGTTCACCCTATCATCACGGATGTCGCGGTAATCAGATGGTGATGATTTAAACGCTTCGTCGCCAAGTAGCCGGGTATTCAGGATCTCCCAGCCCGACGGAAAAATCTGGGTGAGGGCCAGGTTATCGTACCTACCGCGTTTACCCGGGTTTTTGATGTTTACCTGTGCTACAAAATCGGTCCCTTGTTTTAATGATGATGGGTCAATAGGCTTACCTTTAAGCGAGAAATAACCGACACGCATCTGTAATACATCCGGGTTAAGGATTGATTTGGTATCCTGCCCTGATGATGGCTGTCCTTTTTGTATCAGCCTAATGTACAATTTATTATTGCTGTTATTCTTAAGGTATACTTTACCTCCATTGCCAGCCAGCGCCCCTTGCCATAAATATGAACTTGTACTAATGGTGGCTTTGGCGCTTCCTGCTGCATAGTTAAATTCAAGTTTGCCTGCAGGTTTGTTTTGCCCGTAAAACTGGGCCAATGCTATCAGCGAATATGCTGTAGTCTGGGTGCTGTACCAATCATCCTGTGACAAACGCGCAGCAACGGTGTGCACCAATCCGGCCGCTTTTTGTTTTTGGCCTAACAGGGTAAGGGTTTCCAGTATCATTGCCTCATCCCTTAAATCGGATCCATAAGTGCCATAAAGACTATTGTATGGTTTAACGGTAGTTGATAATCTCGCAATCATTCTTAAACCAACTTCGGGCTGTCCCGCAAGCTTATAAGCCGCTGCAAGTCGCCAGGCCGCTGCGTCACTCAGCAACGCAAACTCACGCAGCCGGTTCATTGCACCCATTTCGGGCGAGCGGGCCAGTGCCAGCAGATATAAGCGGTAGGCTTGGGTAAGGTCATCATCGTAATAATATGGTTGCTTGCGTGGCGCCCAGCTAAGGGCCTTTTCTTTCTGGTATTTCTTCCAGCGGTCAATAAAGCCTATCGGCATGCTGAAGCCTTTTGCCTGTGCCGCTAACATGAAATGCCCCGCATAATTGGTTCCCCACTCATCGGCTTCGCCGCCGTAAGGCCAGTAGCTTAAACCACCGCCCTGTACCTGGAAGCCATTGAGCCTGTTAATGGTGGCTTTAATATTCCGGTCGGTTTCGGCCCTTTGTTTTGGTGAAAGGTCAAGCAACTGGTTCAGGTATAACTGGGGGAATGCCGATGATGTGGTTTGTTCCACACAGCCATGCGGATATTCAATCAGGTAATCCAAACGTTTTGAAAGGTTCAATGGCGGGATGTAAGCTACTTCAAGCATGGCTTTATTAGTACCGTTGATGCCAACCGGCTGATAATCGGTATTCCATACTTCGCCCGGCGCAAGCTCTTTCTGAATAATGCGGGTAACCGGCGGATTAGGGTTGCGAACGTTAAGATCAACATCATAAGCAGCTGTTTCCGAAGCGCTTTTGGCAATTATTTTTACTTTACCTACGCCAACAAAATCCTTAACATTTAAATCAAAAGTTACCATTTGGTCACCGGGCTTGTCAAAAGTGAGAGTCTTTTGATTATTACCGCCCAAATTGCTGAAGGCATTACTTTGCACCTGTATGTTAACGGTTTTGATATTGTTCTCCATAGCAAATACTGTTACCGGCAATTGAATGCTTTCTGAAGGGCCAAGCACACGCGGCAGGGTAGCCAGGATCATTAATGGTTTTTTAACCGCTACGGCTTTTTCGGCAATGCCGTAAGCACCATTGTGACCGGCTACTATCATAGCCTTAACAGAACCCACGTATTGCGGCAATATAAAGCGCTGTGTTTGCTTTTCGCCTGCACCGAGGTGGAAAGGGCCAAGGAATTTTACAACAGGTTTAAAACGGTTTACAGACACGTTTTTGTTATTGCCGAGGTTCCCGTCACCACCAATACTTAAAATTCGCTCTAAGCCGCCGCCAAATGCACCTATCACATAGTCGAACAGGTCCCAGGTTTTTACCCCTAAGGCTTCGTGCGCATAAAAGGTATCATGCGGATCGGGCAGTTTGTAATTGGTGATATCTAATAAACCTTCATCAACAATAGCGATAGTATAGGTCATTTCCTTGCCCGATGCTTCCGATACGGTAATGGCCGATTGTGTTTCGGGCCTGATCTTATCGGGCATGCTGATGATTGGTTTCAGGATGGTTTCCGGGTTTTCAACCTGCAGCGGGATAGCACCATACATGCGGATAGGCAAGTCATTAACCGTTTGCGAATGTTTTTGCAGTAGCGTAACATTTACAAAAATGTTTGGCGCCATTGTTTCATCAACCGTAAAGGTATAACGGGTTTGTCCTTTCTTAGTATCTATCCAGGCTGTTTTTAAAACTTTGCTGCCGTTTTCAAAACTAATCAGTGCTCGACCAGCTTCTCCTGTTGGAATAGTCAAAGTTGCCTCATCGCCAACTTTATAGGCAGGTTTATCTGAAGTGAAAGATAACATCGCTGCTTCGGTAGGATTGGTGGATTGTAACCTTTCCGACCAGTTTGGCCAATCCACATAAATGATCTTACCTGTTGAATGGCCTGTTTGTTCGTCTTTAATTTTAATGAGGTAGCGGCCCCAGTCGGCTTTGTTGATATGCAGCTTCCATTTGCCTGCGCCATTGGTCAGATTTACGATTTCGGTTTTAATGAGCTTATTATATTTATCCTGGGTAAAGTTGCTCATTTCATTACCGGTTTGGTCCCACCACCAGCGCCATTGCACTTTGTACAATTCAACCTGCACATCACGGCTGCCCGGCAGGGCGTTTCCATTTACATCAACATCGGCTATGTCAACTAAATGGTCCTTATCAGTAACCAACATGCCCGAAAGGTCACTGCCTTCAGGTGTCTTGATCCCTACGTAGCCTGGGTAAACGTTATAAGGCATGCTCACCTGGTTGATGCTGAAATTGCCGCCCGGCTCAAATACCTTAACCAGGAAATTTGCGCGAAGCTGACCAGGGGCCTGTTTCTCCACATTTACATTTGCGTCAACATCGGCCGTACCTGTTTCGCTTAGTTTGCCATCGAAAACAGTTTGAACCTGCGTATTAAAGGCCAGTGTAGGATCGTCAAAAACATAGTCTTTATACTTTTTAAAGCTGGTGTTTTGTGCCGACAGATAGGCATCAACTTTAGCTTTTAAGTTTTGCGCCGCGCCACCAAACAACCATTGGGCACTTAGCTTGCCATTGGCATTGTTTCCCTTGGTTAATTCGGATGCCCCGCCGAACGACAGACTAAGCTTAAGCCGGTTAGGCATGATGGTTTCAACCTTGATTTTTTCTCAAACCTGGCGCCGCCAACTTTAACTTTAGCCGTCCAGTTGCCGGTAGGGGACGAAGTTTCTGTTGCGGTATGGAAACTGTAAAAGCCATCTAAGCTTTTGGTTTGGGTGATGCGCCTGTAAAGCTTATCGCTTGGGTCATATAATTCAAATTCGACAGGATGATCAGCCGGAAGGGTTTTTAATTTATCCTCCAGAATAAAAGATGTATAAATGGAGTCTCCCGGACGCCAAACGCCGCGTTCGCCGTAAATAAAACCTTTTAGGCCATTTTGTACTTCCTCACCGCCCACGTTAAATCTTGATAAAGGTAAAGAGCTGCCATCATCAAGTTTAAGATAGCCGCGCTGCACGCCTTTTTTGGCTACTAATAAGTATGGCTTCCTCTTAAGATTTAATTTAGCCAGACCGTCGCCGTCGGTAGTGGTTTTGTAGATCACTTGTTTCTGATAGTCGAGCAGCTCAAGATCTACATTGCTCATAGGCTCGGCACTTAGGATATCGGTAACAGCTATCAGCATACTGTTATCATTGCCACGTTTGGCAATAAGGCCAATGTTTGAGGATATGATGTTTCGGGTAGCCCAGCGTTGCTTACTATAATACGAATCTGTGCACGCATCGTCGCGTTCCTGCCAATTGTAGCCTTCGGGATAGTAATTATCATAGCGCTTCCAAAAGTCGTCGTCCTCGTCGCTTACTTTTGAGGCATTATCGCTATAATCACCGCCGTAGTAACCGCCTTCTTCGTCGTCACCATTGTCTTTTTGAACCTTACCGCTATAAACCTTGCAGTTGAACAAGGAATATGATCGCCTGAAACCGATTACCACTCGATATATAGCGCCGGGTTCAGTTCGGATCATCTGGTCAAGATCAAGCATAAAACGGTTCTTCTTGTGCAGGTTAAGACCTTTATCAGTATCTAACCGAATAGTTTTTTGCACTATAGGCTTACCAACCTGCCTTAATTCTGCACTGCCGTCAAAACCATTGCTTTGAAAGTATTGCGGTACGTTGTTTTCGTAGATCTTGATGATGATGACATCAACCGCGTTCAGGTTAATTGCTTCAAAAGGCATCATAATGCGGCCCGAGTCGGGGAGGATCACACCCTTGCCGGGTATGGCAACTGCAGGCAAACGGTTTTCAAAGAATAAATTAGCAGTATAGCCCTTCGTGATCCTTTTCAGGAGCGTGTTTTTAATGCCTTCGTTCACAGATATGGTGTAATCCCCCTGGAGGCGATCAGGAGCGTAAACTTTTACCAGGCTACCGTCGATGCTGTACGCCGGATCAGTGATATTGTTGATGCTGATAAGGCCGTTAAGTTCCTGTCCAACTAAAATGTTATCCGAAAACTGTACCTCAACATACTGATCATTGTCCTGCACAGCGCGGATATTCAGTACCTTAAAATCGCCAATGGCGGGCACTTCAAAATTCTGGTTGCCTTTTTTATCCACGCCAATGCTGCTGCCATCCCAGTTAATTGTAAGTGGATTGGCTTTGCCGGCTATACGTGTTAACCCGGTTATGGTAAAATGATGGTTTTTATGGGCCGCGTCGTGTTCCCAGTTTATTTTAACCGGCGAATCATAATTGGGTACAATAAGCTTATCAACAGCCGATGGGTCTTCTGCGTCAGCTGTTTGAATATCACCTGTAAGCTTCATTTCGGTATTTGAAGTACTGCTGGCGGTTTGCATGCCGATAAATGACACGGTAAAGTAGGGCTGAATAACCTGGAAATTAAATTTAAAGTGCTCAAAATGATCCGACACTTCAATAAGCTTGCTCAATTTAAAATCAGCAGTATAGTTTTTACCGGGGTCGAGCTTTTCATCGGGCCTGAACTCGATGGTTCGTGCATCCGTCCAGATAGCCTTTCCTTTTATAGCTGGTGAAAAGTTGAAAAGATCTTCGTTTATTTCCTCATTTTGCTGGTGCGTTACCTGCACGTCACTGGCCAGCCTGATACGAATGGGGCTCTGTTTGGAAATAACACCAGTTGTATACGACTCGATATACTTGCTGAAAGCAGGATCAACTATTGTTTTTTTGGCCATGAGCTACCAGGTATATGATGAGTAATGCAAGAGCAATGGTAGTGACAACAGTGATTAAGGTTCGGCGTTTGCGGAATTGATTGTATCCGTTTTCCATGAATAGGTTTATTTATTATCAGGTAAATTATGAAATTTATGACAATAAATAATTTAAAGCGAGAATTATTTTATCATAACTCCAGGCTTATTTAAAACCGGGATCTTGATAAAATTCATCTCCACAATACTTTCAGGAAGGAATATAAATTTCTTGTCGAAAATGTCTTTGCCTATATAATAGCTTAGCCAATATTCGTTATTAAGGCCGAAGGTTTGCTCATCAATAGGCTCGATAAGCTTATATGCTTTGCTATCTACAACAGGGATCATATGCCTTAGGGTAGAGGTTTTTACCTGTTCACCATCCTTTTCCCCATAGCCTTTTGAGGTTATGAGCACGTTTTCGATCGGCTCGTTTTTAAGGTTAATGAGGTACACATACCATACCTTACTTTCCACGCTCTCGCTCTCCAATGCTACCGCAATAGCAATATCCTTTACATTATTTTCGGGCAGGTCTTTTTTCATCTTTTGGTCGATTGGGTTGATTAGGTGAGTGGTCTAATTTCAATGCTAAACCATTCACCTAATCAACCATTCACTACTTCTTCTTAGTTGCCGCCTTTTTCTTAGCCGGTGCTTTTGTTGCAGCGGGTTTGGCTGAGGTAGCAGCTTTACCAAAGCGCCCTTTTTTAGCATCCTTCGGAGTTGCGTCGGCGAGTGCCTTGCATTCCTCGTAAGTCAGGGTCAAAGGATCTTTATCTTTAGGGATCTTAACATTTAGTTTACCAAATTCAATATATGGTCCCCAACGGCCGTTCAATACTTTTACATCCGGATCTTCGTCAAAAGCTTTGATCAGCTTTTCAGCATCCTTTTTGCGCTTCAGGTTAATGAGCTCAATAGCTTGTTCTTCAGTAACATCATGCGGGTCGATTTCTTTAGGTAACGATACAAAAGCGCTGTTGTGGCTAATGTAAGGTCCGAAACGGCCGATGGCCACTTTCATTACCTTGCCTTCATACTCGCCCACAACTTTGGGGAGTTTGAATAGCTCAAGTGCCTCTTCAAGGCTGATGGTCTCGATACTCTGCCCGCTGCGAAGACTTGCATAAAGGGGTTTCTCTTCGTTTTCGTCGGTAGCGCTCTCTCCAACCTGCACAAATGGCCCGAAACGACCTATCCTCACAGAAACTTTCTTCCCACTTTCAGGGTGAATGCCTAATTCACGCTCGCCGGTTGCTTTATCAGCCTTTTCAATAGTATTTTCAACTTCCTTATGAAACGGATTATAAAAATCGTGGAGCATTGCAGTCCACTCTTTCATTCCCTGCGCTATTTCGTCAAATTGCTTTTCAACGCTGGCGGTAAAGTTAAAGTCAACGATATCCTTGAAGTATTGTACCAGGAAGTCGTTAACAACTGCACCAATATCAGTAGGGAACAGTTTGCCACGTTCGGCTCCGGTGTTCTCTGTTTTTTCCTCTTTGGTGATGCTGCCCGCCTTCAATGTTAACACCCGGAAATTACGCTGTTTACCTTCGCGTTCTTCCTTTACCACATAACCACGGTTTTGAATGGTTGAGATAGTTGGAGCGTAGGTTGACGGACGCCCGATACCAAGCTCTTCCAACTTTTTCACTAAGCTTGCCTCAGTGTAGCGTGCCGCCGGACGTGAAAAACGTTCTGTAGCCGACATCTCCTGCATAGCTAAACGCTGACCTTTGGTTAATGGAGGCAACATTGCGTTTTCACCATCTTGCTGTGGTTCATCCTCATCATCCTGCGATTCAAGGTAAACTTTCAGGAAGCCATCAAATTTCATTACCTCGCCGTTTGCCACTAAATCTTCATTACGGGTTGAGATACTGATTTTTGCAGTAGTTTTCTCAAACTGGGCCTCGCTCATTTGCGAAGCAATGGCACGTTTCCAGATCAGCTCATATAAGCGCTTTTCTGCGGATTCACCATCGATAGAATGGTTATTGAAATATGTTGGCCTGATCGCTTCGTGCGCTTCCTGTGCACTGGCATTTTTGGTTTTATATCTTCTTTGCTGATGGTATTTTTCGCCGTAGGCAGATACAATCTCGCTTGCCGCCGAATTTAAGGCCAGTTCAGACAGGTTTACCGAGTCGGTACGCATATAGGTAATATAACCTGATTCATATAACCTTTGTGCAACCTGCATAGTGCGCGCTACAGAATAGCCCAATTTGCGGCTTGCTTCCTGTTGCAGGGTTGAGGTGGTGAACGGTGCAGCTGGTGAACGTTTTGTTGGTCTGGTATCTAATGATTTTACATCGAAGTCGGCAGGAATACAATCCTGTAAAAACTTTTCAGCATCTCCCTGTTTAGAAAAACGTTCAGGTAGTTCGGCCTTGAAAGCTTCTTTGCCTTTGCCAAATATGGCTACGATTTTAAATGCTGCTTCTGATTTAAATTTATTGATCTCACGTTCACGGTCTACAATAAGCCTTACTGCAACTGACTGTACACGACCTGCCGAAAGTGATGGTTTTACCTTCTTCCACAAAACAGGGGAGAGCTCAAAGCCTACCAACCTGTCTAAAACACGGCGCGCCTGTTGGGCGTTAACAAGGTTATAGTCGATTTTACGTGGTGTATCTATTGCTTTTAAAATGGCCGGTTTAGTGATCTCATGAAAAACAATACGCTTGGTGTGCGTGTCCTTCAGATCCAATGTTTCAAACAAATGCCAGGAAATGGCCTCACCCTCGCGGTCCTCGTCCGACGCGAGCCAAACCATTTCGGCTTCCTTAGCTAACTTCTTTAATTCGCTAACTACCTGCTTTTTATCTGCGGGTACCTCGTATTTTTGTTTAAAGTTATTAGCTATATCAATTGCATCTTCCGACTTAACCAGATCACGGATATGCCCGTAGCTGGACTTTACAGTAAAGTCCTTTCCAAGGTAACCCTCAATGGTCTTAGCTTTTGCCGGTGATTCAACTATCAGTAAGTTTTTGGCCATTTAATCAGTTTTAGTTTTTGCAAATAAAACATAAAGTAAGCGAAACACCAATTAGTTTTTGGTAAAAGGTGTAAAAATTGAAGGCGAATTATGTTTTAAGTTGAGATTTTTGCGCGAAAATGCCTTTGGAAATTATATTCTTGCAAAATAACCAATCTGATTTTAACAAAATGATAACAAGCAAATGCGGCAGCTCGCATTGTCAAGCTTAAAAAATGCAGGAAATAGGGTGTTTACATAAGAAAGCCGCCGCCAACAAGGTCATCTCCTTCATAAAATACAGCTGATTGGCCCGGTGCTATGCCTGATACATTATGATGAAAATCAACTTTCATATGTTCGCCCATTTGAAGAATGGTGCTTTGCGCTCCGGCATCTTTATAACGGATTTTGGTAATGGCTTCGAGCGGCTCATTTATATTTTCATATTTAATTAGGTTGAGGTTTTTTACCCAGGCTTGTTTGCGTTCAAGCTCGTCGGCGGTGCCTAAAACAACTGTATTAGTGGTAGGATCGATGCGCGTAACAAACATAGGGTGTCCTAATGCCACGCCCAAGCCCTTACGCTGGCCAATGGTATAAAAAGGATAGCCCTGATGCTTACCTACTACTGTGCCGTTGGTCAGTACGAAATTACCCGGGCCAATTCGCTCATCAAGGTCTTCAACTTTATGGCGCAGAAATGACCGGTAATCATTATCAGGTACAAAGCAGATCTCATAGCTTTCACTTTTACCTGCAAGCTCTATTTGCCCCATATCAAGTGCCATTTGCCTGATCTCTGGCTTTGAAAAACTTCCCAATGGAAATTTAGTACGCGCAAGATTTTTTGAGATACACCCCACAATACGTACGATTGATCCTTATTGGTATCCTTGCCTTTTGATATCACGTAACGGCCATTGTCCTGCAAACGGATATTAGCATAGTGACCGGTAGCTATAAATTCGCAATCGAGTTTATCGGCACGTTTTAATAACGCTTCCCATTTAATATGAGTGTTGCACAAAACGCATGGGTTAGGGGTACGGCCAGCCAGGTATTCATCAACAAAGTTATCGATCACGAAATCGCCAAACTCGTTGCGGATATCTAATATATAATGAGGGAAACCGTAACCAACGGCAAGGGCACGCGCATCATTGATGCTATCTAAACTACAACAGCCGGTTTCTTTTGAGCTGCCGCCCGATGAGGCATAGTCCCAGGTTTTCATGGTTAAACCAATAACTTCATAGCCCTGTTCATGCAGCATCACTGCCGCCACCGAACTATCAACCCCGCCGCTCATCGCCACTAATATCCTGCCATGCTTACTCATAATGCTGCAAAGATACCTATTTGATTTTTATGTTAACACAAGCTTAGTCAGTATAGGGTAAAATGTGTTTAGATAACCATTATTTTGTGTTAATTAATAGTTAATTAATATTGTTATTCAGGATCTTATATGAGTTATATTAAGTAAAGATGATGGTGATATATGAGGCAAAATTAGTGTAAATGTTGTTTATAAATCCCGATTTCGTCGCTGTTAATTTCATTGTTTCTTTAATATAAGTTAAAATGCCCCGATAGCGATATTCTTAACACCATATTAATATTGTATAATAAAGCAAAAAAATTTAATCTACTTAGTGTAAAAAGGGCTGATTAAAAAAGGGAATTAAACGGGCGCTCAGAGAGTTCATTTCGTTGTAAAAAGTGTGTTTGTAACAGGTGTAGGTGATACACTAATTTCAACATTAAAAGACATTTGTTGCTAAAATTTTAAATAATAAATGTAGAGTTGACTATTATAAAAACAAGCAACATTATTTATTAAAAAAACGTAAAAGTGATGCCGCCTATTGTAACGGACCTATTACATTATAAATTTGCTATATCCTAATTAATAAAACAATGTTAACTCAATTAACTTTAGAACAAAAATTACAGGGCGTAATTTTAGTGATTATTTGCTTTATTGCAGCAGCCAACTACTTAATAAAGTAACGCTTAACAATACGAATAAACACGTTAAGGTGCTTACTATACAGAGTAAGCACCTTTTTTATGTGATATGTTTTTTGCAGGATATTTTACGGATTGCGTGTTTGTCCGTTGCCTTTAACTATCCATTTGTAACTGGTAAGTTCTTCCAGGCCCATAGGACCGCGGGCGTGGAGTTTTTGAGTACTGATGCCAATCTCGGCGCCAAGACCAAACTGGGCGCCATCAGTGAACGCTGTTGATACGTTTGCATAAACAGCTGCAGCATCCACATCATTTAAAAATTTAGCAATGTTTTCTGCATTTTCAGAGATAATGGCTTCACTATGTTTTGAACTGTTTACAGCGATATATTCTAACGCTTCAGTAAATGAACTTACTGTTTTAATAGCCATCTTCATCGAAAGAAATTCAGTACCAAAGTGTTCCGGACTGGCTTTATGCAAAAGGTTGGAGGGGTAATTGCTTTTTAACGCTTCAAAGGCCCGTTCATCGGCAAAGATTTCTACTTCTTTTTCGTTTAGGATGTGTGCCAGTTGCGGCAGGTCGCTTAAGCGGGCGGAGTGGATGATCAAACAATCCAAGGCGTTGCAAACACTTACCCGGCGGGTTTTTGCGTTGGCAATAATTTCAGCACCTTTCTCTACGTTGCCCGATTCATCAAAATAAGTATGCACAATACCGGCACCTGTTTCAATAACAGGTACCTTGCTGTTATCCCGCACAAAATCAATCAGCGACTGGCTTCCTCTTGGGATAAGCACATCAATATAACCAATAGCATTCAGCAAAGCTGTTGTAGCCTCACGTTCGGCGGGGAGCAGTGTAACCACATTGACATCAACTCCATGTTTTGCCAATACTTTATGGATAACCGAAATAATAGCCCGGTTAGAGAAATCGGCATCACTGCCGCCTTTTAATATGCTGATGTTGCCTGTTTTAAAGCAAAGCGCAAAAACATCAAAGGTAACATTGGGCCTGGCTTCGTAAATAACGCCAACAACGCCAAGCGGGACACGTATTTTTGATATCGATAAACCGTTGGACATTTCTGTAGCAGAAAGCTGTTTGCCAAGCGGGCTATCCAGTTGGGCTACGCTTTGCATATCGCCTGCAATACCTTTGATGCGGTCGGCTGTAAGTTTAAGGCGGTCGTATTTTGGATCGGCCGGATCCATACGGTCAAGGTCTCGTTCGTTCTCGGCCAGGATATATTCGGTTTGTGCTATAGCCTCGGCAGCAACATCCTCCAAAATCCCGTTGATTACGGTAGGGGCAAGAGGCGATTTTCGACTTGCTTCACGTGCTTTATCAAAATAGCTGTTATAGTTCATTGTATTTAGCCTTGTAAGTAAAGATAATCATAGTGTACCAGTGCTTTTTGGTTTTTTTGGCCGACGCGTTCACGGGCCTTATCGGCACCATATTCGGCAATGCCTAAACCAATCAGCTTATCGGTATCATCTATCAGTTTAATAATATCGCCTTTTTTAAAGTCGGTTATTACCCCCACTATGCCAACCGGCAATAAGCTGGTTGCCTTGTTTGAGATGAGCGCGGCTTTTGCACCGGCATTGATCAGTACACTCCCAGTCGCTGATTTTTCGGAATGGGCAATCCATTTCTTTTTACCCGATGCTGTTTTATTTGGAATGAAGCGGGTATGTGTAACCTGGTTTTCCAAAACATCTG
Source organism: Mucilaginibacter sp. P19 (assembly GCF_050632265.1). Lineage (NCBI taxonomy): Bacteria > Pseudomonadati > Bacteroidota > Sphingobacteriia > Sphingobacteriales > Sphingobacteriaceae > Mucilaginibacter > Mucilaginibacter sp. P19. The sequence continues at coordinate 3,219,984 of NZ_CP192586.1, read as the reverse complement.
TTAAGATCTGATCACGTTTACCATTGGCTATATGCACTGAAATACCAAGCTGGGCTGTTTTTTGCGCCATGGTTGATTTGGTGATCATGCCACCCCGGCCAAATTGCGAACGGCCAGATGATACAAAACTTGAAAAATCAAGTTCATTACCGCTAACCTCATCTATCACTGCCGAACCAGCTGCTTTAGGATCGCCATTGTAAATGCCATCAACGTTGGTGAGGATGATGAGCGCATTAGCGTTTAGCATAGATGCTATGAGGCCTGCCAATTCATCATTATCGGTAAACATAAGCTCGGTTACTGATACCACGTCGTTTTCATTGACAACAGGGATCACCTCATATTGCAGCAATGCCTCAAGGCAATTTTTCATATTGAGGTAATGCATCCTGTCCCTGAAATCCTCGCGGGTAACCAAAACCTGCGAGCACAGGATCTGAAACTGCTCAAACAAATGTGAATAGGTATTGATCAGTTTTACCTGCCCGATAGAGGCCAAAACCTGCCGGGCCGCAACAGCATCTGATTTTTCGGCAACGGTAATGAGACTGCGACCGGATGCGACAGCGCCCGATGAAACCAGTATCACTTCAATGCCTTGCTTTTTTATCGCAGCTATCTGGTCAACCAAATGGGTTATTCGCGGCAGGTCGGGGAGGCCGTTTTCCTGGGTAATAACATTTGAGCCGATTTTGATAACGATGCGTTGATAATTGAAAGCCATTAGTATAGTACAGGTTGAGGCTTCAATATTACAAATTTGGGAGAAATTAGGCTTTGTTTATTTTGAAATATCCAGTAAAGTGATGGATTTTATAGTGAAATGACGCGGAAGTCATCAAAAATTTAAAAAACAGACCGGAAAGCTTGACAGTCAGTATTAAATTTTTATTTTTGTCGACTAATTCTATAGACAATGTATCATTTTAATGCAATTGCCGTTCTGTCCAAGTTAAAAATGCAGCTCCTAACTGCAATGTGTTGTTGTTGAGCCATAGCCTCCATCAACGATAATACACGACCCAAAATCACAATTTTAATTACCACCGCCACAAATTACTTCATGAAAATTTTTACAAACTTAGTTAGAATACTTGCGCTCTTCCTGGTACTATTGCCGGGTATAGGTTATGCACAGCTTAACGGCTCATATATATTGAGCGGAAAAGTTGACGACGACCAGGGTAAGCCGCTGATAGGGGCAACCGTATCTATTAAAGGCACAACCAATAAAACATCAACAGATACTACCGGTAAGTTTTCATTAACTACCAGTGCCAAATTGCCCTATACACTTGTTTTTACCGCGATCGGTTATCAGCCGCAGGAGTTTTACATTAAAAATGCCAATAGTACCGTAAATATTACGCTTACTACGCAATCATTGTTGGTTAATGAGGTGGTAGTAACAGCATCCCGTAAGGAGGAAAAATTGCTTCGCTCGCCCGTAGCTATCGAAAAATTGAGTATCACGGCGTTAAAACAATCGCCCGGCCCAAGTTTTTATGATGCTTTGGAGAACGTGAAAGGCGTGCAGATGACAACCACCAGTATCACCCTCAAAGTGCCTAACACCCGTGGCTTCAACAGTCCCAACAACTTCAGGTTTATGCAACTGGTTGATGGCGTTGATATGCAGTCGGCTACACTGGGTGTACCGCTTGGAAACGCTATTGGCCCAACCGAATTAGATATTGCCAGTGTGGAAATTACTCCGGGTGCTGCTGCTGCGCTTTACGGTACTAATGCTATTAACGGCTTGTCAAACCTGTTCACTAAAGATCCATTTAAATACCAGGGCTTAAGCTTTTACCATCGCCAGGGTTTAAACCATGTTGGTAAAGACCGCTTAGGGGCAAGTTCGCTTACCGAAGATGCTTTAAGATATGCCAAAGCATTTAACAATAAATTTGCCGTTAAAGTGAACTTTAGTTATATGCAGGGACAGGATTGGCAATCAGATACCCGTCTTGATCAAAATCCAACCAACCTTAAATCGGCCAACCCTGCTTATCCTGAATTAACAGGTACCAGCAACGCAGCTTATGATGGCTGGAATAAGTATGGTGACGACGCACTCGCAGGCAGTAACACTGTATCAATAAAAGGCATCACGGTTGATGGTAAAGCCCGCCCAAACCTTACCGTAGCCCGTACAGGCTATAACGAAGTTGATCTGGTTGATCCGCATGTGAAAAACTTAAAACTGGATGGTACGCTGGCTTATAAATTATCGCCAAATACCATCTTATCTTATACTTATCGCTATGGCAGACTTGATGGCGTGTTTCAGCGGGGTAATAAAATCTCGTTACAAGGGGCTACAGTTCAGAACCATAAAATTGAGTTAAAAGGGAAAGACTTCCTGGTGCGCGGTTACGAATCGATTGAAAATACCGGCAACTCGTTTAATGTAAAACCACTGGCCGATAACCTTGACCTTAACCACGCCAGCAATTCGGCATGGGCAACTTTATATGGTAACGCTTTAAAAGCTTATAATGGCGGTGTATTAACGTCTGCAAATCTTGCTGCAGCCGAACAAGCTGCCCGTGTAGCTGCTGATAAAGGCCGTGTTGAACCGGGAACTCCTGAGTTTGACGCTTTGAGGAAAACCATTATCGGCATCAATAACTGGGATATTAAATCAAGCCTGATCCCTAATGCCCCGGAAACAGGCGGTGCGGCGTTATGGCAAAAAAGTCATATGTACAACGGTGAGGCCCAGTGGGACCTGAGCAGGAAGGTTAAATTTGTTGACCTTTTGGTTGGCGCTGATGTACGTGTTTACAGCATTACGCCGGATGGTAATAACTTCGTGGATTTCAGCCGTCCTATTGCAGACAGGAACACGCCATTGGCTGATGGCTCTTTCGGTAAAGACGTTATCTATAAAAAATACGGTGCATTTACCCAGGTTACCAAAACCTTTTTTGATGAGAAGTTGAAATTATTCGGCTCAATCCGCTGGGATCGTAACCCATACTTCGATCCTAAATTTACACCGCGTTTAGCCGCTGTTTATACCGTTAACCAAAATCATAACTTCAGGTTTACATTCCAGAACGGTTTTCGTTTTCCATCGTTATTTGAAGCTTTATCATACGTAAATAACGGTCGTGTAAAACGTGTGGGTAGTTTGCCATTCATTAACGAAGGCTTAGGATACCTTGGCAATAGCTATACCCAAACATCGGTAGTGGCATTCAATGCTGCAGTAAACGCTGCAGGCGGCTCAGACCAGGCAGCTTTGGCTAACCGTAACCTGTTAAAAGTAGCGGACTTGCCACCTGCCCGCCCGGAGCAAATTACTTCTTTTGAGGTAGGTTATAAAGGTATCGTAGCCGACAATAAAGTGTTCATTGATATTGACGCTTACACCAACCGTTATGATGGTTTCCTCGGCCAGGTACAAGTTTTTGTGCCAAACGGTGTTACCGTAGGTTCAGACGCAGCTGTATTAGCCATGCTTGACATTAACCGCGATCCCACAACAGGCACATCAAGTAACGCAGCCAGTCAGGGGCAAAGCAGGTACCGCGTTTATACCAATGCTAAGAATATTTACCATAATTATGGTTCTTCGGCGGGTATCACTTACAATTTCTACCAGCACTACACGGTATCGGGTAACGTGAGCTTCAATAAGCTGAAAGCCCAAACAGCTTCAGATATTTTTGTTACAGGTTTCAATACCCCGGAGTGGTCGGGCAATGTATCGTTCGGTAACCGTGAGGTGGTTAAAAACTTCGGTTTCAACGTGGTTTACAAATGGCAGCAGTCGTACCTGTGGGAGAGCCCATTGGTTACCGGTACCGTGCCTTCAATTAAAACAGTTGATGCACAGGTTACTTACCGCGTGCCTTCTTACTATGCAACATTTAAGTTAGGGGCTACCGATATTTTTAACAAAAGATATTATCAATATGCAGGCGGCCCGACAATCGGTGGCTTGTATTACGTATCGGTAACGCTTGATGGCTTATTAGCAGGCAATAATAACAACAAGTAAGAGCTTTTATAAGGTTTTATATAGTTTGTAAGGGGATGGAGTGATAAGCTTTGTCCCCTTTTCTATTTTGTCTATCGTCATTATAAAAGCGTCATTGCGAGGCACGAAGCAATCCCCTAAATACAATGGGGCTAAGCAAATCCAGCCTTTGTAGTTCGCGATTGCTTCGTGGCAATGACAGTGAGTGGGGATTATGACGGAAACAAAAAAGGCCAACTGATTTTTCAACCAATTGACCTACGTATAAAAAAAGCGTCTTTGACTTATTTAGCGGTTACCTCATGCAAACCACATTCCTTTTTCGATTGATCTTCCCACCACCAGCGGCCTGCACGAAAATCTTCACCTTCGGCTACGGCACGGGTACATGGCATACAGCCGATGCTTGGGAAACCTTTATCATGCAGTGAGTTATATGGAATGTTGTATTGTTTGATATAGGCTTTTACTTCGTCCAGTGTCCAGCTGAAAATAGGGTGGAACTTAACCAGTTGGTTTTGCTCATCCCATTCCATGTCATGCATATCATGACGGTTAACCGATTGCTCGGCGCGGATGCCGGTGATCCAAATTTTGTTGCCTTTTAAAGCGCGTTTGAGCGGTTCTATTTTACGGATCCCGCAGCACTCTTTGCGGTTTTCAACCGACTCGTAAAAGCTGTTTGGGCCTTTTTTGCTTACCATTTCTTCCAATAGTTCATTATTCGGATAGTAGGCATGTATAGGTTTTTGATACCTGTTCATGGTAGCCGCCCAAACTGAATAAGTTTCGCGGAACAGCCTGCCGGTTTCAAGCGTAAACACTTTAATTGGCAGGTTATTGGCAAAGATCATATGACTGATCACCTGGTCTTCCCAACCAAAGCTGGTAGAAAATATAACTTCACCAGGGAAAAGCTCTGCCAATTTAGTGAGGGCTTCCACAGGGCCAAGTCCGGTGGTTACACTTTGTATTTGTTGTAATGCAGTGCTCATTTTATATAACCTTAGTAATAAACATGATAATAGAACGGATACTGATGAGGATAACAATTACTGATACCGCCACCATGATAGTTTTCGCAGAGATCTTATTAGAAATCTTAGCTGCGATTGGCGAAGCAAGCGCACTGCCTAAGATAAGCCCTCCGACAGCCTGCCAGTGATCGCTGCTTACCATGGCTATGAAGGTTATTGAGCCCATCATTGCCACAAAAAAACGTGAAAGCTTAACAGTGCCTAACGAAAAACGTGGGCTCCGGCCACCGGCTATCAGGGTTGATAACACGATTGATCCCCAGCCACCGCCGCCAACAGCATCGATAAAGCCACCGCCTAAACCCAGCAGCGAAATGCGTTTTACCTTATCGGCCGATTTTTTCTTTTGTGTATTGAATGCCTTCCTGAATATCACTATACCCAATATCAGGGTATAAACCGATACAACAGGTTTGGTATACATGCTGTAATGCTCAAGCGAAGATAGGAGATAAGCTCCTGTTACCGCTCCTATTATACCGGGAATAACTAATAACTTAAATAGTTTCCAGTTGATGTTGCCCATGCGATAATGCATCCAACCGGCTATACCGCAACTCATGATCTCGGAAAGGTGTACGCCCATACTGGCTGAGGCCGGAGGGATACCCATAGAAAGAGAGAATGTGGTTGAGGTAACACCGTACGACATGCCGATGGCGCCATCAATCATAGCAAATACAAACCCGGCTCCTAAAAAGTAATAAAAGATAGGATCGATGCCGGTTACGAAGTGCTTAAAGTTAGGCTCTTTGAAATAAAGTGCGGTTATACCAATGGCCAGTGATATGATAATGGTTGACCAAATTAGCCAAATGAAATTTTTCCGGTTAACAGGTTTTGGTTCAACCAATACCGAGGTTACGCTATTTAGTTTTTTTACTTTGTCGGCAAAATCGCCTTCAAGGGTATTTCTTAGTTCGCTCATTTGCTGCAAAGTGATGTCAAGCTCCGCAGGAAGGCTTTCATTCAATACTTCTTTTAATCGTTTAGCCACAGTAGGCGATTTTCCATTGGTAGATATGGCCAGTTTCAAGTCGCCCTTTTGCACTATCGATCCTAAGTAAAAATCACATAGCGCAGGCTTATCAGCTACATTGATCAATAATTTACGATCATGTGCTGCGCTGCGAACATAGCTGTTAAGTTCGCTATCATTAGTAGCAGCGATAACAATATCGGCGTCGTTCAGGTCGTCGTCGGTAAATGATTTTTGTATAATGCGGATGCCCGGATATTGCAATGCAAGTGTATGTACCTCGGGCAAAAACTCGCGCGAAATAACGGTAACCCTTGCACTGTTGCTGTTATTAAGTACAGCAGTAAGTTTTTCCAAACCAACATTACCGCCGCCAATAAGCACCGTATGCAGATCATTCAGTTTTAAAAATACCGGAAAAAGCTGGTTACCTTCCTGTTTTTTATCCTGAATGTTGGTTAAACTCTTATCCCCGGGCAACAACGTCATAAACTTCTTTTATCAGTTGGAATTTTGGATGAAGCGATACCACCTCGCCTAAAACAATAATGGCAGGCGATGAAATCTCACTTTCATCAACGGTATCAACAATAGTATCCACCGTCGCAACAGCGATCTTCTCGTCTGCAGTAGAACCGCTTTGAATAACGGCTACGGGTAGTTTGTTCTTGCCTTGTAACTTGAATATTTCAGCGATCTCGGCCAGCTTATGAATGCCCATCAATACAACCACGGTAGCATTTGATCGTGACGCGTCAACAAGATCGTTCGAGATCTTGCCATTTGCAGTAGTTCCGGTAACCACCCAAAAACTTTCACTTAAACCGCGGTGAGTAACCGGGATCTGCTGCAATTCGGGTACGGCTATCGAGCTGGAAATGCCCGGAATAACAGAAGCGGATATATTGTGTGCCGCGGCAATTATCAACTCTTCATATCCACGACCGAATACAAACGGATCACCACCCTTTAACCTGACTACGTGACCATAGTTTTTGGCATAATCAACCATGAGGTTGTTTATTGCTTCCTGCGAAAAGGTGTGATCGCCTGAACGTTTGCCTACGTAAACTTTTGTAGCGTTTTTCGGAGCGTAGTCAAGTAACTCTTCATTAACCAAAGCATCGTACAAAACAACATCGGCTGTTTTTAAAGCTTTGATAGCTTTTACGGTTATCAGGTCGGCATCGCCTGGGCCTGCACCCACCAGTGTGATGCGTGGTTCTTTTATATTTTTATTAGTTTCAGTCATTATTGTACAAGCGCCTCTCTCTTATCCTTGCTTCTGCTTAAAAATTCTGTAGCCTGTGCTAAATATGTTGTGGCAAATTCTTGTGACGGCTCATTTTGGTTGAGTTGTAATACCAGATCATTAAAGCTCCCGTTCAATTCAAACTCGCCTTTTTCAACGTATTGCGCATCAAACTCGCGGATCACGCCAATTTGCGTACTGCTGTTAACGGCTTTATCAAGCAACAGCGCTTTCGCCGAGCTTACAAACACATTATAGGCATGATAAATAGCGTCAGCCCAGCGGCCATCAGCATAAGCTTCGTTAGCCCAGCCTAATTTTTCTTCCGATTCAAACAGGAGGGTAGCTACCAGGTCGATGATCACACCGGCGCATTCACCTACGCCTATAGCGGTAACAAATGTTTCCTGGTGCCCCCAGTCAATATATTCGTCATCGGTAAGAGTAGTTAAATCGGCAAGTGGTTTCAGCAAACGGTAAAAATAATCTTTACCCTGCCTGTCATAATATTCATGGTAAGTTTCACCCTCCGGTGAAAACTCTTTATAGTCGTTCAATAACCACCTTAGCACATCGGTAGCACGTTTGGTAGGTACTTTAATCACCCTTTCGGCAGCGCGGCCAACGCCGTCGCCAACGGTACCGCCGCCTAACATCACCTGTACAGAAGGTAATACTTTAGCGCCTGCTTTAAGCGAACTGCCATGAAACCCAATGTGGGCCAAACCATGCTGGCCACATGAATTCATACAACCGCTTATTTTGATTTTGATTTCGCGGTTATAAATAAAGTCTTCGTATTCGTTATAGATCAGGTCCTCCAATACGCGGGCCATGGTCATGCTGTTGGAGATACCAAGGTTGCAGGTGTCTGTACCCGGGCAGGTGGTGACATCAGCAATGCTATCAAAACCCGGCGCAGCCAGTTCAAGCTTAGCCAGGCCTTCATATAAAGCAGGCAATGCTTCCTTTTGAACATATTTTAAAAGCAAACCCTGGTTTTGAGTAATGCGGATCTCGTGACCAACCAATGGCTCCAGTGTTTTAACCAGTGCACGGGCAGTATCTGATGAGATATCACCTACAGGCACTTTAATATACACGCCGTAAAAACCTTTTTGTTTTTGCTCAAAAACGTTGGTAGCCAGCCATTGCTCATAGCGCAACGGGTTGCTGATGGTTACCTCAGGATAGCTATCAGTTGGTGGTAAAGCCGGGGCATCAATAGCATCCCGGTTGATAGGGTATGATTTTACTTTGTTGGCCGTACGCTCAATTTTGGCTAAACGCAATACCTCGTCTAAACCTAATTTTTGGATAAGGTATTTCATACGGGCTTTGTTGCGGTTATTGCGTTCGCCGTAACGGTCAAAAACACGGATTACTGATTCTATATAAGGGATCAGCTGATCTTCTGGTAAAAACTCTTCAACAATACTGGCTAAAATTGGCTGTGCACCTAAACCGCCGCCAAGCATGATCTTAAACCCACGTTCGCCATTGGCATTTATTTTAGGTATAGCACCGATATCATGAATGTATGAAAACGCTGTGTCCTCATCGCTTGACGAGAAAGAGATTTTGAATTTGCGGCCCATTTCCTGGCATATCGGGTTACGCAGAAAATAATCAAACGTAGCATATGCATAAGGAGAAACGTCAAATGGTTCTTTTGGGTCGACACCTGCAGTAGGAGAGGCTGTAACATTGCGCACGGTATTACCGCATGCTTCGCGCAGAGTGATATCATCCTGTGCAAGCTTGGCCCAAAGCTGAGGTGTACGGTCAAGACTTACATAGTGGATCTGGATGTCCTGGCGGGTGGTAAGGTGGAGATTACTGCTCCCAAACTCGTCAGAAATCTCGGCAATCTTCAATAGTTGCTTAAAGCTAACTTTACCAAAAGGTAGTTTAATGCGTACCATTTGCACGCCTGGCTGACGCTGGCCATAAACACCGCGCGCCAAACGTAAACTTCTGAATTTTTCATCATGAATTTTACCTTCACGAAAAGCATGGATCTTTTTTTCAAGATCTATAATATCCTTCTCAACAATAGGGTTCTCCAGTTCCGTTCTGAAGCTCTGCATATTCTATGTATTAATCTTTTATAAAAAAGCCCCTTTGGCTGTGGCTAAAGAGGCATATATGGTTAAATATTACGTTTACAGCCTCGTTTTCTCATTGCACATATAGCAATAAGGCAGCTGGTTAAGACAAGTAATATTAATGCTCTCACGATTCATTTCCCAAATATATATATAGTATACGGAAAAAGTAGCATTTAATTTAAAAAAACTGCGTTATGACAGTTTTATGAAGTTTTAAAATTAAACGCTGATGAGGGTGGTTTCGCGTTTGATGATATCGGCGATGCTGGTTTCGCTTAATATTTTAAGTGTGGCATCTCTTACATCAACAAATACATCCCTTATGCCGCAAGTGCTTTCCTGGTGGCATTCATCACATTTGTGGTAAAAATTTAAGCTGGCGCAGGGCACCATGGCTATAGGCCCATCGGTTATACGCATAATGCTTACCAGGAATATTTCTTTAGGATCGCGGTTAAGACTGTAGCCACCGCCTGCTCCTTTTTTGCTGTAAAGAAACCCTGCATTGCGCAAATCAAGCAGTATCTGCTCAAGAAACTTTTTAGGGATTCGTTCAATCTCGGCAATCTTCGAAATTTGCATAGGCGGCTGGTCCATGTTCTTGCCAAGAACCACAAGTGCCTTTATAGCATACTTAGTTTTTTTTGAAAGCATTTTCTAAAATAAAACTCACAAAGGTAAATAAAGATATTCTCTAAATTAACTATTTTTTCGAGTAATATTATAGATTATATAGAAAGGATATTTTATACAGACATTGTTATATAAAAGTTACAATGTATGCCTGTCTGAATGGCCGAGGCTTTTACCCGGGTTAACTTTATCACGAACGGCCTGTTTTAACTCTTTGATTTCTGGAAAATGGCCATCACGTTTGCGGTCAAATAGTGTTTCTTCACCTACGCTTATCGTATATCTTCCGCTCACTTCGCTTGGTTTTAAGGTAACGCCATTTACGTCATCGGTAAAGGTTGTAAGCAGTTCCTGCGCCATGTAAGCGGCACGCATCATCCAGTTGCATTTAGGGCAATATTCGATTGTTATGGTTGGTTTCATGCAGTTGTGATTGGTTTCTTTGCTACAATAAATCTTTCTTCGGTATGGGTACTTAAAACCTTAAGTTCATCACCCACCGAAATTATGCCGGTATTTTCATGTATCAGGTTTTGCCCAAACATGATCTTATTGTTTTTCATACGATAGGAGGCGAGGGTTTTTAAAGGCTCTTTGGCTTTTACAGCCGTTTGCTGATCAATAGTAGTGAGCACACAGCGTGCACAAAGCTTTGCCCCGTAAAAGGTTATGCCTGCTATCTCAATCTCATTCATCAGGTCTTCGCTATAAGCTTTGCCGCCTGTAAAAACTATATTGGGGCGAAAGCGGTTGATTGGCAATGGCAACGGCATACGTTTGTTGAGGTCATTAAGCGAAGCTTGCCCAATAAGCAGAAAAGGATAGGCATCTGCAAAGGAAGTGATCATGCCGGGTTTGGCGTAGCGCTGGTCAACTTCGCGTTCACTGTCATCGGGCATGTAAATGAGGCGGCATTTCATATTAAGTGCTGCGCTGAACCATCTCGTCGAACTCTTCGCTTACATATTGTCCAAAACAGGTGTCTTCCCAAACTGCAAACTGTTGCAAAGGTTTTCTTTCGCAATTAAACGGAATTAATAATGACCCACTTGACTGATGATGTACTGTTATCCCATCCGATTGGATTGATGCCTTCAATAAGGCCATCTGCGGAAACTCGCGTTGCGTTATAAAATGCCCGTGGTCATTAACCAGCATCCAACGCCTGTCGTGTTGTAAACCACGACGGGTAACCTCCGCATTTTGCACAGCAACGCCGCCCAATGATTTGATAGGGTAGATGTATAATTCACTTACTTGTAGCATGTGGTAAAAATAAGAAATCTGAGGCATGATTTTCGGGATTAGGAGATTAAAGGATGTTTGAATCCAGACTTTCCATCAAGTCAATCCTTCAATCAAAAAAAACATGGTTCTTTTTCTTCACAATCGATTGCTATATCGATTTTTAATTAATATAATTGTTTTATCCAATTTCAAAACCAATTTATAAACTATGCCATTAAGTAATATAAACGGCAAGGCTAAGGCTAATAATACCTATGATGCCATTGTAATAGGGTCAGGCATCAGCGGTGGCTGGGCAGCAAAAGAGTTATCCGAACTTGGCTTGAAAACCATTATGCTTGAACGGGGCCGAAACTTTGAGCATATTAAAGATTATAAAACTGCTAATCAGGACCCCTGGGACCGACATCATGCCGGAAAGCCAACGCAAGCCCAACGTAAACAACGCCCCGTAATTTCACGTAATTGGGGAGCTTCCGAACCTATTATGGATTACTGGACCGATGAGCAGGCCGCACCATACACCGAGATCAAACCTTTTAATTGGTGGCGATCATACCAGCTTGGCGGCCGCTCTATTTTATGGGGAAGGCAAAGTTATCGCTGGAGCGATTTTGATTTTGAAGCCAACGTTAAAGATGGCTGGGCTATTGACTGGCCCATCCGATATAAGGACCTTGCACCCTGGTATGATCATGTGGAGAAATTTGCAGGCATCAGTGGTTCGCTTGAAGGGTTACCGCAATTACCTGATGGGCATTATTTGCCACCCATGGATATGAACGTGGTAGAAAAAGACGTAGCTGCCCGTATCAAGAAAAATTATAATGGTACAAGGCATATGATCATCGGTCGTACAGCCAACTTAACAGCTGCTATTCCGGGGCGTACCGCATGCCAGTTCAGGAACAGGTGCTGGGAGGGCTGTCCGTTTGGTGGCTACTTTAGTACGCAATCATCAACTTTGCCTGCAGCGCTGGCTACCGGAAATTTAACAGTAAGGCCATATTCCATCGTTACTAAAATATTATACGATAAGGATACCAAAAAGGCCAAAGGGGTAGAGGTGCTTGATGCCGAAACCAATCAAACCTATGAATACTATTCAAAAATAGTTTTTGTTAATGCCTCGGCCTTAAACAGTGCGTGGGTTTTGATGAATTCGGCAACAGATATTTGGCCGGATGGTTTAGGCAGCAGCAGCGGCGAACTTGGGCATAATATCATGGATCATCATTATAATCTGGGTGCAAGCGGACTGGTTGAAGGGTTTGAGGATAAATATTACTACGGCCGCCGTGCTAATGGCATTTACATACCCCGTTTTACCAACCTGTTTGGCGATAAGCGCGATTACCTGCGAGGTTTCGGTTATCAGGGTGCGGCAAGCCGCATGGGATGGAGCCGTGAAATTGCGGAATACAATATTGGAGCTCAATATAAAGATGCGCTTACCGAACCAGGTCCATGGACAATTGGCATAGGTGGCTTTGGCGAACTGTTGCCTTACCACGAAAATAAGATCACCCTTGATAAAACCCGCAAGGACAAATGGGGATTGCCAATTTTGGCGATGGATGCCGAGATTAAAGAAAATGAAAAGAAAATGCGTATTGATATTGTGAAGGAAGCTAAAGCCATGCTTGAAAGTGCCGGCGTAAAGAACGTTGAAACGCACGACCGCGGTCATAACGTTGGTGATGGTATTCACGAAATGGGTACTGCAAGGATGGGACGTGATCCTAAAACTTCGGTACTTAATGGTAATAATCAGGTATGGGATGCCAAAAACGTTTTTGTTACCGATGGTGCGGCTATGACTTCGGCAGCTTGTCAAAATCCATCATTAACGTATATGGCTATGACGGCCCGCGCTGCTCATTTTGCAGTAGATGAATTGAAGAAAGGAAATTTATAATTTGGTGATTAGTGAGCGGTTGATTAGGTGAATGGTTTGGCTCCAATTCTCAAGGTTTCATTAACCACTAACTTGATCAACCATTCACTAAACATAAAACTCAATACTCACTTAATCAATATATCAACCACTCACCAACTATGAAAAAGCTACTTACCATTTGCCTTTTAATAGGCGCACTAATAAGCCAGGTACTTGCTAAAGATAAAGTACTGATATTTTGCAAAACCGCGGGATTCCCTCATAAATCAATAGCGGTAGGCGTAACTGCAATAATTAAACTTGGTCAGGAAAATAATTTTGATACAGATAGTACCACTGATGCCACGAGGTTTACCATCGATAATTTAAAACAATATAAGGCGGTGATATTTTTAAACACCACCGGCGATGTTTTAAATGATGCCCAACAAACTGCATTTGAGCAATATATTAAGGCCGGCGGCGGTTTTGTTGGTGTACATTCCGCAACAGACACCGAGTATGATTGGCCATGGTATGGTAAACTGGTAGGGGCTTATTTTAAAAGTCATCCAAAACAACAGGAAGCAACGTTAAATGTGGTCGACCGTAATTTTATTGCCACTAAACATCTGCCTGAAACCTGGAAGCGATGGGACGAGATGGTATAACTATAAATGGATTGGTAATGATTTGCACGTACTGATCAAGATAGATGAGAAAAGCTACACTGGTGGCGAAAACGGCGATAATCACCCCATGGCCTGGTATCATAACTTCGATGGCGGCAGGGCTTTTTATACCGAATTAGGTCATACTGATGAATCATATGCTGATCCATTATATTTGAACCATCTGTTAGGTGGTATCAAATATGCAATGGGTTGGAAGAAGTAGTCTGAACCGGGATTTGGGGAGATTTTTGGATTTCCCGGATAACATGCAATAGAGAGGGCTCACGATAATTCGTGAGCCCTCTCTATTTAAGTAAGAAAATCCTTTAATCCCCCAAATCCTGATTCAGGAATTACGCATGTTGTATCGCTTCAACAAGTGCCTTATTGTGCTTATATCTGAATACGAAAGGGAAAACAATGGCTATTGCCAGTGCGTAGCCTGCAAAGGTAAGCCAGATGCCATGCCAGTCTTTACCACCGCCCGGCAGCAAAAAGAAATTATCAATGATAAGTCCGCTTGCTATGCTTCCGAAAAAAGCCCCGAAGCCATTTACCATCATCATAAACAAGCCCTGTGCGCTCGCTCTGATATCTGGAGTGGCCTGTGTTTCAACGAAAAGTGAGCCAGATATATTGAAGAAATCGAAGGCCATACCATAAACAATGCATGATAAAATGATCATCCATAAACCGCCAGCCGGATCGCCAAAGGCAAAAAGGCCAAATCGTAACACCCAGGCCAGCATACTGAATAACATTACATACTTAATACCGAATTTGCGCAGAAAGAACGGGATCAGTAAAATAAAAAAGGTTTCAGAAAACTGGGAGATGGACATAATAATGGCCGGATATTTTACACCGAATGAACTTTTATAAGCAGGGATTTTTGAAAAATCATGAATGAATGGATCGCCATAAGCATTTGTGAGTTGGAGCGCGGCACCAAGCAAAAGCGAAAACGCAAAGAATATCGCAAATTTAGGGTCTTTGAATAACGCAAAAGCATTAAGACCCAACGAATCGACCAATGACTTTTTGGGTGCTTTTTCCGAAAGTGGTGGACATTTGGGAAGGCTAAAGGAATAAATTCCCAATGCTAAAGCTACCGCTGAAGCAATATAAAATTGGTTTGAAGAAGCTTCGTTATGAGTTATACTTACCGTCCATAATGCAACTATAAAGCCAACTGTTCCCCATATTCTAATAGGGGGATAGTCTTTTACGACATCTTTATTGTTGCTTTTTAACGCTGAGTAGGCCACGGTTATAGATAACGAAAGGGTCGGCATATAAAAGACCATGTTTAGTAACATCACCCAAAAAAATGCTGATGGGTTGGTAGTTTGCGGCAAGGTAAACAGTGTGCAGGCACCGAGAATATGCATAAGGCCATATAGTTTTTCCGCGTTGATAAATCTGTCAGCAATGATGCCAGTGAGAGCCGGCATAAAGATGGCTGAAATCCCCATTGTGCTAAATATAGCCCCAAATTGAGAGAATGACCAATTTTTTGTAAGCGAGCAGTATGTACCTATTGTAAGCAACCAGGCACCCCAGATAAAAAATTGCATAAAATTCATCAGTATTAAGCGGAACTTAATATTCATACGGTACCGGGTTTAAATAATTTTAGTCAGTGTTAAATTAAAAGCGGAAAGTAGTGAAATAAATGTAAATCAGAAAGCTACAAGTGTAGAAATTACGATTGTTAAACAGAAACCCAGGGGTGAGTTTCTGTTCTATGTCCATTCACGATTAAATTATATTCTTTGAAAAAGTACATTCGGCTAAATCCGAAATAGAAAATCCGAACTCCGAAATCAGGAAGCTTTACGCTTGTTCAGTTCATCGCGGATCTTCGCTGCTTTTTCGTATGATTCTTCGGCGAGGGCTTCCTGAAGTTTGGTTTTGAGCTCTTCAGTACTGATGGAAGCATAACCGCTCACCGATGCACTCACCGATTTTTCTTCGGGCGTTTCGTTGATATTTTCCAGATAAACAAAATCGTTGCCCTCTATAACAATGCCCGCAGTTGAAAGAATAAATTCATAAGTGAAGATAGGGCAGTCAAAGCGTACAGCTACTGCAATAGCGTCAGAAGTGCGGGCATCTATTTCTACAGAACGCTTTCCGTCGCTGCAAACCAGTTTGGCATAAAATATCCCATCAACCAAATTATAGATGATCACTTCCTGAACTTCAATCTGGTAAGCCTGGGCGAAGCTTTTGAACAGGTCGTGCGTAAGCGGGCGGCTTGGGGTCATTTTTTCTATTTCGATAGCGATAGCCTGAGCTTCAAAGCTTCCGATGATAATAGGCAAGCGACGACGGCCGCTAACCTCGCCTAAAACAAGTGCATAGGCGCCCGATTGAGTTTGACTGTATGATAAGCCGACAATATCAAGCTTTATTTTTTTCATGTTATTCCCCATCACACCTGTATTTATGCTGAAGCTTTATATTCTTTAACGGCTGTTATTAATTTAGGGAGTACTTCAAACGCGTCGCCCACAATTCCGTAATCTGCCACCTTAAAAAACGGTGCTTCCGGATCTTTGTTTATGACTACAATAACTTTTGATGAACTTACCCCGGCCAGGTGTTGAATTGCACCTGAAATACCGACTGCAATATACAAATTTGGACTGACAGCTATACCGGTTTGTCCAACGTGTTCGCTATGCGGCCTCCAGCCAGCATCTGATACAGGTTTTGAACATGCAGTAGCTGCGCCTAAAAGTTCGGCAAGTTCTTCTATCATGCCCCAGTTTTCGGGGCCTTTTAAACCGCGACCGCCCGAAACAACGATTTCAGCATCAGGCAATGAAACTTTATCCGTTGAACGAACGATTTCTTTAATCATCGCCTTAAAGTCTGAAGCTTTAGTTTCAACACGAAAGTCCTCAACCTGGGCAGTACCGCCAGTTTCAACAACTTTATAAGAGTTGGGTACAAGCGCAATAACTTTTATGGCGGAGGTAAGCTCGACAGTTGCGAAAGCTTTACCTGAAAATGCTGTCTTTTTTACTTTAAACGAGCCGCCTGTCTGTTCAGGTAAAGCAACCGCTCCGTCGGCAACACCGGCTTCCAGTTTAATACCTATACGGGGCGCTAAACCTCGGCCGGAAAAGGTGTTTGATAGTACCACAACCGCCGAACCTTCTTTTTGGCCGCCTCGGCTATGACAGAGGCGTAGGCCTGGTTTACAAATTCCTTCAATTTATCTCCTGATACATTAAGCACTTTATTTACACCGTATTTACTTAATAAAGCTAATTCGGTGGCGTCAACGTTGCCTATTGAAACAGCGGTAAGGGAAGTATTATTTTGATCGGCAATGGCGCGGGCATAAGAAACGGCTTCAAAAACTGATTTCTTGAATTTGCCCCCGGTATTTTCCGCATATATTAAAACTGACATATTTATCTGTTAATGATTTAGATCATAATTTATATAACACGCGCTTCGGTATGCAGCAGCTCAACCAGTTTAGCAGTATCATCAGCAGGTATAAGCTTCACCTGGCCGCGTGGAGCAGGTGTTTCATAACTAATGATCTCCGAAAATGTTTTTATCTCAACCGGTTCAACAACTGTAAGTGGCTTGGTTCGGGCAGACATAATGCCGCGCATATTGGGTATTTTGGGTTCGGCCACACCTTCGGCCGTACCGGCTACAAAAGGATAGGGAATAGTTAAAACCTCTTTACCACCTTCAATCTCGCGCTCAACGGTTGCCTCTGTGTCAGCGGCATCTAATTTTTTAATGATGGATACCGATGGCAGATCAAGCAGTTCGCCAAGCATACCAGCAACTTTTGATCCATTATAATCAATAGATTCACGACCTGTCAGGATCAGATCAAAAGGATTTGATTTTACATATTGCGCAATCTGATATGCTACATACCAGGCATCGTGCGGTTTAGCACTTATTCGTACCGCGTCGGTAGCGCCAATGGCCAGGGCTTTACGTATAGTGGCTTCTGTATTGGCTTCCCCAATATTTATTACAGTTACTGTACCTTTACCGCCGTCGGTTAGTTCAATGGCGCGGGCAAGTGCAATTTCATCATAAGGGTTAAGTATAAACTGAACCCCGTTTGTATTAAATTGCGTGTTATTATCAGTAAAAGTTATTTTTGTGGTGGTATCAGGAACATTACTTACACATACCAGAATCTTCATATCAATAGGTTTTTGCAAATTTAGTTAAAAAAGATAGAGTTTAAAATGGAGTTAAGCAGATTGAATAAGCTGTTGGAATTTATAAAAAATGAACCGGATGATGAGTTTCTGAAATATGCCCTGGCAACTGAATATCTGCGTCTGAATGAGACAGATAAGGCACTTGCCTATTATGAAGACCTGGTAAATAACCACCCCGGCTATACAGGTACCTATTATCATTTGGGTAAGCTTTATGAAGCGTTAAACCGAAAGGATGACGCCATTAAAACTTATGAAACCGGCATGAAAATGACAAAAGAAAAGCGCGATAACCATGCTTTTTCTGAATTGCAGGCAGTATACCGGCAAGCAATAGGTTTTGAAGAAGACGATGACGATTATTAGCCTTTAGGGTTCATAGTTGATGGTTCATAGTTCATGGCAACTGAATAATGACCTTTAGGTTTTAGCTTTATAAACTAAATGAGTTTACTTATAATAATTGATATTAGGCTATAAAGCATGGTCTTAAGAGCCATCACCACAAACTATGAACCATCAACTATGATCTTTTTTAAAGAATGAAAAAACGGCAACTTATATTCCTTCGGGATGTGCTAATTTATACTTTTACCGCTTTTGGCGGGCCGCAGGCCCACATTGCTGTTTTACTGCGCGAGTTTGTTGAAAAACGAAAATATATTACCGAAGATGAGTTGATGGAGCTTAATGCCTTATCGCAGGTATTGCCCGGCCCTTCGTCAACCCAAACGCTGGTTGGGATAGCCTGGAAAGTGGGTGGACTTAGGCTGGCTATTATTACATTTTTAATTTGGATACTGCCCTCGGCCACTATTATGTGTATGGCGGCTATCAGTTACAGTATGGTTGCTAATAAGGCCAAATTTGCTCATGTAATCAGTTATGTACAGCCTATAGCGGTAGGCATAGTTGCTTATGCCACTTATACATTTGCCAACAAATTTTTAAAAACCAGGATCAGCACCATGCTGGCTATTGGTTCACTGATTGTGACACTCATCCTTCAAAATGCTTATGCCTTTCCGATACTGATATTGCTTGGCGGCATTATATCATCGGCCATGGAAACTCAGCAGCATGAAAACGAATTGAGGGTAAAGCTGTATTCAAATGTAAACCCTAATAAAGTAGCTTACTTTATAGGTATTCTGCTTTTTTTGCTGCTTTAGGTGCGGTTGTAAATCAAACGTCCCCATTAAGTTTACCAATCCGTTTATTTGAAAACTTTTACCGCAACGGCATTCTTATTTTTGGAGGAGGACAGGTGCTGGTACCACTCATGTATACCGAATTTGTTGAGGTTAAGCATTACTTAAGCCGGTCGGAGTTTTTGTCGGGATATGCCTTGCAGCAGGCTTTGCCCGGGCCTACATTTTCATTTACTTCGTTTTTGGGCGGCATAACGCTTGGCAACAAGGGATACACTATTTGGGGGCAGGTAATTGGGAGCCTGGTTGCTGTTATTGGCATCAATACACCAGGCCTTATCCTTATCCTGTTTATTGTGCCGTTTTGGGAGGATCTGAAGAAGATTACACGTATAAAAAACTCACTGAGCGGTATAAATGCAGTAGCTGTAGGTTTTATGGCAACTGCGCTGATTTTACTGGTAAGGCCTTTTGGCTTAAATTGGACAGCCTATGCCTTAATGATCGGCACCTTCCTGGTGCTGCATTTTACCAAAATAAAAACACCGATAGTGATCATTATCGGTGTGGTTTTAGGAATAATATTTTGATTTGCGATTTCGCATTTTTGATTTCGGATATTGTCTTTAAATAAATCCCAAATCGAAAATCCCACATTCGAAATGAGATTAAAACGGAGGCTCATCATCTATGTCGTCCATTCTTGAAGGACGTATAATGAAGTTACTCTGCTTTTCAAAATCCTGCGAAGGGGCAAGGCCTGCGAAAGCGTTACCTGCGGGAGGGGGAAGCCATCCATACCTTCTTCAAGATTTGTGAACTTAACATATTTGCCCACAAATTTAAGCCGAACAGTACCTGTTTCACCGTTACGGTGCTTGGCTATAATTACCTCGCCCACACCCTGGGTTGGATTACCGTCCTCATCTTCGGTCAGACCATAATATTCTGGACGATAGAGGAATAATACCATGTCGGCGTCCTGCTCAATAGCGCCCGATTCACGTAAGTCTGAAAGCATTGGTCTTTTTGAGTTGCCCGGCCGGCTTTCAACCGCACGGCTTAACTGCGAAAGTGCAATTACCGGCACACTGAGCTCCTTGGCAACTGATTTTAAAGCACGAGAAATGCTACTGATTTCCTGCTCACGGTTGCCCCCGCCACCTTTGCCTTCAGCTTTGCCATGCATCAGCTGTAAGTAGTCGATAATGATTAACTGGATATCATACTGTGATTTTAAGCGGCGGCATTTTGCCCTGAACTCAAAGATGTTTAGGGCAGGTGTATCATCAATGATGAACGTTGCTTTTTCAAGCCTGCCAATTTTAGAGTGTACCTGCTGCCATTCCCATTCTTCAAGCGTGCCTTTACGGATTTTTTCCTGCTCAATTTCTGCCTCGCCAGCTATCAAACGGTTAACTAACTGTACAGACGACATCTCCAGCGAAAACACCACAACTGGCTTGTCAAAATCAACCGCTGCGTTACGGGCACAGCTTAATACAAAAGCTGTTTTACCCATCGCCGGACGTGCCGCAATGATCACCAGATCTGATTTTTGCCAACCTGACGTCATCCGGTCAAGGTTGGTAAAGCCAGAGGCGACACCTGTTAAGCCATCCTTTTTATCCTTCAGGGCTTCAATATCGCGTAGGGCCTCATGAACAAGATCGTCCATATTACGGGCATCCCGGCGTAAATTGCTCTGGGCTATTTCAAACAGATTTTTTCGGCCATATCCAGCAGGTCGAATACATCTGCAGTATCCTCATATGCATTGTTGATCACCTCTGTAGAAATGCGGATCAGTTCGCGCTGAATAAATTTTTGAATGATGATGCGCGAATGGAATTCGATATTGGCGGCCGATGCAACGCGGCTTGTAAGTTCAGTGATATAGTAAGCACCGCCAACCATTTCCAGCTCGCCAAGCCTGCGCAATTCGGCAGTCACGGTAAGGATATCTACAGGCTGTGTTTTTTCAAACAAGATTTTTATTGCAGAAAAAATCTTTTGGTGATTGGTTTGATAAAAAACTTCGGGTTTTAAAACATCTATAACAGATGAAAGGGCATCTTTCTCCAGCATAAGGGCGCCTAAAACTGCTTCCTCCAAGTCCGTAGCCTGTGGCTGCAATTTGCCGCCTGCAATGAATGGGGTAGGATTGGGGATCCGGCTGCGGCGTTCAAAAGTATTTGGCTTGTTATACTGGTTGTTATTCTCAAAACTCATAAGGGTACAAAAATATACAAAAAACGCTTCGACAGGCAAAGTAAACACCTAACATAGTGTATCGGTATTTTAAAATAATCATACACAGGGTGATAATTTTAAGGTTTTTAATAAACACCTCAGTGTTGATAACTTTTTAAGGGAATTTGGGCTGATTGATTTTCAGCTAATTGAGTCAATGTTAATAAAGTTTTCAAGTGTTGATAGCATCTGCACTCAAACGCCGGTAAACCCAAAAGGGTTATCAGTTCAATAACGGCTTAATCAATTAATATAGCTACTTTTGCCAAAATTTAAATCATAAAATGGCATTTAATTCAAGGCCTCAGCGCGAAAGCAATCAGATGGTTTTTGGTATCAGGGCGGTAGTAGAAGCGATTCGCTCGGGTAAAGAGATTGAGGCGTTATTTATACAGCGAGGCATAGGCGGTGGCCTGATACAGGAGCTTAAAGAACTGATGAACGAATATCAGATAACCGCACAGCAGGTTCCGGTTGAAAAACTAAACCGCATTACCCAGAAAAATCACCAGGGAGTTATAGCTGTGATTTCGCCTATTGTTTATCAAAAGATAGAGAACATCATTCCAGAAGTATTTGAAAAGGGGGAAACGCCGTTAATTTTAGTTTTAGACAGCATTACTGATGTAAGGAACATGGGTGCGATTGCCCGTACTGCCGAATGTGCCGGTGTGCATGCCATCGTGATCCCAGCCAAAGGCTCGGCGCAGATAAATCCTGATGCCATTAAAACATCGGCCGGCGCATTATACAAAATTCCTGTTTGCCGGCATGATAATTTTATGCAAACTGTACGCTTCCTCCAGGAATCGGGCTTGCAACTGGTTTGTTGTACCGAGAAAACACAGGATAATATTTACACTCCGGATTATACCGTACCTACTGCCATCGTTATGGGATCGGAAGAAGACGGCATTCGTAACGAGATCATCCGGATCTCCGACCACCTGGCCAAGATCCCTATGTTCGGCGAAATTGAATCGTTGAATGTATCGGTATCTACCGGGGTGATTTTGTATGAGGCAGTGAGGCAGAGAACTCCCCCGCCCCCTAAAGGGGGTGCTTACTTACGGCTGGTTTTTATCTGTCGTATTAAACTTAAAAGTATTTAAACAAGAAAAGCTTTGCCGTGGCAAAGCTTTTCTTGTTTAGCATTACAGCTAAAGAGTGATTGTAAGTAGGTACCCCCTTTAGGGGGCGGAGGGGGCTAAATATACTTCGCTCCAAATTTACTTTTTACATCAGCCACAACCTGTTTGATGTTCTGTTCCTGGTCGCGGGGGCAAATGAGCAGGGAGTTGTTCGATTCTACTACGATATAATCATGCAGCCCCTGCAATATTACCAGTTTTTCGCCCGGCACGTTTACCATGCAGTTTGAAGAGTCATACATGATCACTTTTTCTGCAGGGATAACGGCATTACCTACATAATCCTTTTCGGCAAGGTCATATATTGATGCCCAGGTACCCAGATCGCTCCATCCAAAATCCGAAGGTAATACATACACATTATCTGCTTTTTCCATAATGCCGTAATCTATCGAGATATTAACGCATTGCTGGTAAGCCTTGTGTATATAAGACTTTTCATCGTCTGAGTTATAAACTGGTTTTGCATCAGCAAAGATCTCATGCATTTCGGGCAGGTACTGATTAAAGGCCTTAACAATAGTTTTGGCCGACCAAACAAAGATGCCGGCATTCCATAAAAAGTCGCCGCTTTGAATAAAGGTTTTAGCTATTTCAAGAGTGGGTTTTTCGGTAAAGGTTTTTACTTTATGAAACTCATCATTGATAACGTTATCAGTGTATTGAATATATCCGTAACCGGTATCGGGCCTTGATGGTTTAATGCCCAGGGTTATCAGATAATCATTTGAAGCGGCGGTTTGCAATGATTTTTCGATAGCGGCAACAAAAGCATCCTCATCCAGGATCTGCTGATCGGAAGGGGCTACAACAATAGCTGCATCGGGGTTAAGACTTTCAATTTTAAAACAGCCATAGGCAACACAAGGTGCCGTATTACGCATTACCGGTTCGGTAAGAATCTGCTGATCCTCCATATCGGGCAATTGTTGTTTTACCAGTTTGGTGTAGTTTTCGTTAGTAACAACGTAAATATTTTCTTTGGGGCAAACTTTCAGGAAACGTTCGTAGGTGTTTTGTATTAAGGTTTTACCGGTACCAAGTATATCTATAAACTGTTTAGGGTGCGATGTACGGCTTATCGGCCAAAAGCGGCTTCCAATCCCTCCAGCCATAATTATCGCATAATAGTTTTTATTCATGAGCAAGTAAAGAATTTTAATTTGGTATATCGACCGTAAAAATGTGTAATAATTTGTTAATTATCCATTAAGTGTAGCTAAATAATTTAACGGTGGGCATAACCACAAATTTGTCTGGTTCTTTAAATGAACGAGCAATGAAATTGTTTTTCATCTAATCATCATTTTTGCATAAAATTTAAAAGTAAATCCATCGTTTATTTAGAAAATTTTGTTACTTTAAACTTTTAAATACAATTTAAGAATTTGTTAAAATAATGATAGAAACAAAGAAATCGCTATTTGACAATCTCCAGAATTTTTTCGGGTTTGATAATTTTAAGGGAGAACAGGAAGCGATAATAACCAACATCCTGGCCGGTAATGATACATTCGTTATTATGCCTACCGGTGGCGGCAAATCGATGTGTTATCAGTTACCAGCTTTGATGAGCGATGGCACGGCAATCGTAATTTCACCATTGATAGCCCTGATGAAAAATCAGGTAGATCAGCTTAGGGCGTTTGGAGGATCAGATAGTATAGCCCATTTTTTAAATTCATCACTTACAAAATCAGAGATAGGCAAGGTTAAGGAAGATGTACTGGCAGGGAAAACCAAGTTATTGTACGTGGCCCCCGAATCGTTAACCAAGCAGGAAAATATTGATTTCTTACGCCTTAACCACGTTTCATTCGTGGCGGTAGATGAAGCGCATTGTATTTCGGAGTGGGGGCATGATTTCAGGCCCGAATATCGTAAAATACGCCAGGTGATCAGTAACATAGGCGAAAATATTCCCATAATTGCTCTAACAGCTACGGCTACCCCAAAAGTTCAGCAGGATATTCAAAAAAACCTGCAAATGAATAATGCTACCGTATTTAAATCGTCATTTAACCGGGGCAACCTGTTTTATGAAGTTAGGGCCAAGCGTAATGTTATCAAAGAGATTGTAAAATTTGTAAAACAAAATCAGGGCAAATCGGGAATTGTGTATTGCCTTAGCCGCAAAAAGGTTGAGGAAGTAGCCGAGGCGCTGAACCTTAACGGGGTAAGGGCGTTGCCCTATCACGCAGGGCTTGATCCTAAAGTGCGTGCAGAAACGCAGGACAAATTCCTGATGGAAGATGTTGATGTTATTGTCGCTACGATTGCATTCGGTATGGGTATTGATAAACCCGATGTTCGCTACGTTATACACCATGATGTGCCTAAAAGTATGGAGGGTTACTACCAGGAAACAGGAAGGGCCGGACGTGACGGAGGAGAAGGTGTTTGTGTGGCTTTTTATTCGGAAAAGGATATTGATAAGCTTCAGAAATTTATGAAAGACAAGCCTGTTTCGGAACGCGAAATAGGTACTCAGATACTAAAGGAGGTTATCGATTATTGCGAGTCGTCGGTTTGTCGCCGTAAACAATTATTGCATTATTTTGGCGAAAACTTTAATGAAGCAGGCTGTAATAACATGTGCGATAATTGCTGTACCCATAAAGAACATTTTGATGGGGAGGAGCACCTGCACAGGGCATTAAGTTTGATTAAGCATATTGGCGAAAAGTTTGACGACCACCATATCCTCAGCATATTAATGGGTGAGGAAAATGCTCAGATCAAAAATTATGAGCATGATCAGCTTGACTATTATGGTTCGGGCAAAGAACTAGGTAAAAATCTTTGGAACTCGCTTTTAAGGCAGGCATTACTAAATAATTACATTTCAAAAGATATTGATCAATACGGGCTTTTAAGGCTTACTAAAAGTGGCATAGGCTTTATTGAGAACCCGCACAGTATCCGTTTTGTTTTGAATAAGGTAATGGAGGCTGCTGACGATGACAACGATGACGACGGACCAAAACAAAGCGGCGGTGCACTTGATACCCAGTTGCTGCAAATGCTTAAAGAGCTGCGTAAAAAGCTGGCCAAACAAAAAGGATTGCCACCGTTTGTAATATTCCAGGACCCTTCGTTAGAAGAGATGTGCACTCATTATCCTATCAACACCGAAGAACTTAAACAAATTTCGGGTGTTGGTGCAGGCAAGGCGCTGAAATTTGGTAAACCTTTTACCGATTTGATCCAAAAATATGTAGAGGATAACGATATTGACCGGCCAATTGATATGGTGATTAAGAGTGCTGCCAATAAATCGGCGCTTAAAGTGTTCATTATCCAAAATATCGACAGGCATTTAAACCTTGATGATATTGCTGCTTCAAAAGGTCTTACTTATGAGGAGATCCTGAAAGAAGTTGAAACTATAGTTAACTCAGGAACCAAGCTCAATCTGAACTACTATATTGATGAGGTGATTGACGAAGATAAGCAGGAAGAAGTATTTGATTATTTCCGCACTGCAGAAGCTGACTCTATTGATGAAGCCTTAGCCGAACTGGGCAGTGATGATTACACCCGTGAAGAGGTGCAGTTAATGCGTATCAAATTCATGTCGGAGTTGGGGAATTAGTTGCTGAAAAGTTCTGATAAAGAAAGCCTTTAGATTAAATTCTGAAGGCTTTTTGCTTTTCCCCTGATTACTGCTGTTGGCTTTAATTTTATTTAGTTATGATCATAAATTCCGTACGCCTGTTCTTTGCCCTGTCTTCCTCTGTTGTATTGGATGCTATCGGTTGCGTTTCACCGTATCCTTTGTAAACAAGGCGGGTAGGGGCAATTCCTTTCGACACGAGATATTGATAAACAGACTTTGCCCTGTTTTCAGATAAGGTTTGGTTACCCTGGTGATTACCTGTATTATCTGTATGGCCTGAGATCTCAATACGGGTAGTTGAGTTTACCCCTAAAAATTCAATGAGCTTGGCAAGTTCGGCTTTTGATTCCTTTTCAAGGTCAAACTTATTAGTATCGAAGAAAATATTTTTAAGGATTACCTTATTGCCAATTTCAATGGGTGATAATAGTGCTACAATGTTAAACGGGCTTTTAATCTTATAATTTTTAAGCGAAAAGTTTTCGGAATAAAACAGATATCCGCTTTTTGAAATATTAAGCGCATAGTTTTTGCCCGACGTTAGTGTGGCTAAAAAGTCCCCCTGTTCATCGTCACTGTAATCCTGGTAAACCGGCAAATTACTTTCCAGGTCAATAATCTCAATTGCAGCTTCAAGGGGGCTTTCGTCTTTACGTCTTTTACAAAGCCTTTAACATACGTTACCAAATGGGGGCGCAACTTTACAGGCAGCTCGAACTTATAAATATCATAACCGCCCAACCCCTTTAAATTATCCGATGAAAAGAAAGCATAATCTCCGGCGGCAGTTAATGATAAGCCGCCCTCATCACCACTGGTATTGATAGGATATCCAAGGTTTTCGGGTTTTTGCCATTTACCGTCTTTATCCATGCGGCTAACAAACAGGTCCTTGCTACCTAAACCCGGCCAGCCATCGCTGCTAAAATAAAGTGTACTGTCATCAGGGTGAATAAACGGTGATAATTCATTGTAGGGGGTATTAATATTGGGACCCAGGTTTTCAGGTTCGCCCCAGCCTTTTTCACCCAGCCTACTTTTCCAAATGTCATAGCCGCCATAACCGCCTTTACGGTTGCTTACAAAATAAAGCGTGCGGCCATCGGCATTTATCGAGGGTTGAGATTCCCAACCCGACGTATTTACCGGTGGGTTCAGGTCAACAGGTTTCCCCCAGTCATTTCCCCGTTTTTGAGCGATATAAATATCACAACGGCCTAAACCGTCGGGGCGATTGCATCCCGTGAAAAACAGGTATTTACCATCCTGCGATATGGATTGCGCACCTTCGTTATATTTTTCAGTATTAATTTGGTTGCTTAAATAAGTGGCAGTATTCCACTTGCCGTTTATCATTTCGCTTTTATAAAAATCTTCGTTGTTATTGATCTTTCGGGTAAATATCAACGTGCCTTCGTCGGCTGTAGCAACCGGGAGGTACTCGTCATTAACAGTGTTTATTTCAGGGCCAATATTTATAGGTTTAAATGGCACCGGATGTGTCATCGACTGGATGCTGAATTTGGCATCAGCAAGCAGTTTTTTTGCGTAGGTATTGGTTTGAGGGTTGATATCAGGGTAGGTAAGGTATTTTTCGAGGTGTTGCTGGGCCTGTGTATAGCTTGCATCATGGATTTCCATTTCAGCAGCTTTGAGATACACTCCCCTGTTAAATTCCGGACTAAGTGAAATGACTTTAGCGTATTGCTCAACAGCTGGCCTGTACATGCGTTTCATTCGGTACAGATCGGCGAGTAATAACCGCGCTTCTATAAACTTTGAATCTTCGCTAATAGCTTTAAGCGAGTTTTGAATCGCCTCATCATAAAGATGTTCATCAAGGTTTTGATAAGCGGTAGCAAAATATTTTACAGCTTCTTTATTGGATGACGAATACCGGGTTTGCTGCTGGGCGCCAAGCAAAGCAGGTAAACACAATGCAAGCACCAATAATACTGCAATTTTCATTTGTAACTTAGGATAATTAATACCGTAAGTTACAAAGATTATGGAATATTCAGATACTTATGTGTTTGTAGTGAAATTTCCCACTGCGGGTTTTCTTTTACATAATCCACAATCAGCGGGGTCATTTCTTTGGATTTTGACCATTCGGGCTGCAGGTAAAGCTTACAGTCGGGCGATACCATTTTGGCGTGATATTCGGCCCATTCAAAATCGGATTTATTGAAAACGATCACTTTTAACTCGTGGGCACATTCGGCCACGTTTGGCGTAGGCGCTTTGAATTTTTTGGGTGAAAGGCAAATCCAGTCCCAATCGCCCGAAAGCGGATACGCACCTGAAGTTTCAATAAATGTTTTTATTCCCTTTTCGTGCAGGTTGTGGGTCAAATAATCAAGGTTGTAAATAAGCGGCTCGCCACCGGTAACCACAACAGCTTTTGCAGGATGAAGGTCGGCGTTGCTCACAATTGTATCAGCCGCGGTAAGGGGATGCAACTCGGCATCCCAACTTTCTTTAACATCACACCAATGGCAACCTACATCACAGCCGCCAAGGCGAATAAAATATGCGGCTTTGCCCGTATTGTACCCTTCCCCCTGTATCGTATAAAACTCTTCCATTAAAGGAAGCAGCGTGCCGTCGTCTGGTATTTGGTGTGCCATAGTTATTTGAGGGTGCAAAGGTACTGAAATATAGGCGAAAGCTAAAAGGTGAAAGCCAAAAGGTTACACTAATATGGAAGTACCTTAATAAGGCGAAAGGTAAAAGGCCAAAGGTGAAAGGTATTGGCTTTATCATCAAATTACATTATAAAAAAATAAAAGTACACGCTAAAATACCTTTTGCCTTTCACCTTTATCCTTTTGCCTTTTTTTATTTTCATTTATAATTGTTATAATTACCTTAATTTTAAGATAACCAATTAAATCCCTTTTCGTAAAATGCAATAACTGTATCGTTAACGCTTAATTTATATCCGGAGATGAAAAAGCTTTACCTTCCTTTATTTTTAATGGCAGTGCTTTGTTTTAGTTCATGTGTAGATATTGAAGAGCATTACGATTTTAAAAGTGACGGGACCTGCAAAGTAGCATACGCTTTTGATATGAGCAGGGCAGTATCTGTATTAGTTAACCTCATGTCTGATTCAGTTAAGGAAACGCCTCAATTTAGTTTGGTTAAGGACACTACGCTTAACTTTTATAGTGCTATACCCGACAGTGCGCAGCAGAAGTTGAAAGCTGAAGAAATTGAAATGGCCAAAAGCAGTGAGCTAACGGTGAATATGAATCTTAAAAAGAGTGTTATGAAAGTAACGCTTAATCATACCGCCAAAAATGCAGCAGACCTGCAATATTACTTACAAAATGTATCAAAAATTGCACTTAATACCCAGATAAGCGCTATTACCACCACCGATAAAACGAATAAGCCATTCGATGCACGGCAAATGGTAGGAGGGCAGGACTACTACTCGTATGATATAACTCCCCATAAATTTTACCGCATCATTGATAAAGCTAAGTTTAACGCTTTTTTAAAGAAAACTCAGGCCACTTTCATGATGGCCAAGGCGATGCTGATCGATATGCCTTATAAAGTGATCCTGAGGTTTGCTCACCCTGTAAAGAAGATCAACAATTCAAAAGCCATGCTCTCGGCCGACAGGAGGGAAGTGACGCTTATTACCAGCATGGACGAGGTAATTAAAAATCCAAATGTGATGAATCTGAAAATTGATTTTTAAAATTGGTTGGCTCAATAAGATTCAGAAATGTTGGCGTAATGTTAGATTTTGAAACTTGCAGTGCATAACTTGTACTCATGAAATCTGATCTTGACCAAATTATCGAATATTTTGAAGGTGAAAAGAAATCGCTTGAAGTGTCAATTAAGAAAAGCCTTGCTGAGTATGACTATTTATATGCCCATTATCAACAGGAAGGCCTTTGGCGTTTAGATAGTCATCTTGGCGCATTAAAGCGTTTTAAAGATCCTTTTTACGTTAAAAAGAGTTTACTTGAAAGATGGATTAGGTGGATGGACTCTTCTTTTGAAGATGGCGAACGTTCTGCTTTTGATAAAGAGCAAAGAGTTGAAACGAGAAATGAACTTAAAAAATTAAACCGGCAGCAAGCAGATCTTTATTTTAATGATAGCCAGGTAATTGACAACGCATTGTTCGATTTGTATGAAAGGCGAATTAGAAAATTCAGGTTGTGTCTGAGCGCGGAAGAAAATTTTAATCTTGATTTTGAAGTTTTCGGAGAGTTTTTAAAAATCAGCCATCAGTTGGATTCACAGTACAATAATTTTATTGATTCGACAGACTTTGATGACGATGATATACCATCTCGATATCCTTTAATAAATCTTGGCTTTAAATGGCATGTAACGGAAAATAAGTTTGTATATTATTATGATATGAACGGGTTTAAAGAAGCCCTGCCAGTAAAGATCTTGTTATCCCGCATAGTTTATGAAAAATTCAGCTTTGATTTGGACAATCCCGATTTAAATCCCTTTGTTAATATATTCGATAAATGAAATGGTATAAAGTTTTGGGATTAGTCTGTATGGAAGGCATATTTATAAAAAAGGTTAAGGTTGGCAGTAAAAGTATTTGCCTCGTAAATTTTGAAAGTAAGCTTTATGCAGTATCAGCAAAATGTCCCCATGCCGGAGCCGATTTAAGCGAAGGCCTATGCGTAAGGCAGCTGATCGTTTGTCCATATCATCGCTATACTTATAATCTTGAAACAGGAAAAGGTGGCGAAGGGCAAAACGATTTTATTGAAACTTACCCGGTTGAAGTAAAGGAGGATGGAGTGTACGTTGGCGTAGCCTCTATTTGGGATAAGTTGAGAGGATTTAAGTGAGGGGTTGATTAAGTGAATGGAAAAAAGGAATCACTCACCTAATCAACCCAATAAACTACTCACTATTTATAAACCTCTTTATTAGCTGAAGCCAATGTGTTTTTAAGCAAACCGACAATGGTCATCAAGCCTACGCCACCCGGTACAGGGGTAATCCATGATGATTTTGGTGCTACGTTTTCAAAATCAACATCGCCGTAAAGTTTAAAGCCCGATTTTGTTGTGGTTGAGATTTCGCGGTTCATACCCACATCAACAACTACTACACCATCTTTAACCATATCGGCAGTAATGAAATTCTTTTTACCGATAGCTACGATCAGGATATCTGCATCAAGTGTGAATTTTTTAATATCAGGTGTGCGACTGTGGCATATGGTTACCGTGCAGTTGCCCGGAGTTGTATTGCGAGCCATCAGGATACTCATTGGTGAGCCAACGATATTGCTGCGACCAACAACCACGCAATGTTTGCCGGCTGTGTCAATGCCGTATTCTTTAAGCATTAAAGTAATACCATAAGGAGTTGCGGGTATAAACGAAGGCAGATTGCGCTGCATACGGCCCAGATTAACCGGGTGAAAACCATCAACATCTTTACGGTGATCAATACGCTCGGTTACTTTTTCGGGGTCGATATGTTTTGGTAGCGGAAGTTGTACGATAATACCGTCGATATCAGAATCAGCATTGAGCTCTTCAACTTTTTTCAGCAGCTCTTCTTCAGTAACATCGTCTTCATAACGCACCAGCGATGATTTGAAGCCAACTTTTTCGCAGTTCTTCATTTTGCTGGCAACGTAAGTTTCGCTGCCGCCGTCATGACCAACCAACACTGCCACCAGGTGAGGCTTCCTGCCGGTTTTTTCTAATATTTTAGCTGCTTCTTCAGCTATTTCAACCTTAAGTTTTTCTGAAACGTATTTTCCGTCTAAAAGCTGCATTGTTAAATGTTTTTTACGAAGTAATCGGGTAACGGGGGCAAATTTAAACTCACCTGTTTTGATTTCAATCGTATTCTTATAAAAGGCCTGTTATCCAGGGACAGTTTTAATGTGTGATTTTGATTTATTTTGCTAATGATACTTTCAATGGTTTCTGTTTTATTGTTCAGGAGCATTTCAAATATAATTTTATTTGAAATAGCGGCTTTATTGAAAGCATCAATGTAATATTTCGGTCTCGTCGCGCTCGTACACAATCCATTTACCATAAACAAAGTTCCCTAAATGAATATGTTTAACAAGCCCTGTTACCGTAAAATATGTAACTAATCTGTACAGAATATATTAATTTATTTATCCTCAATATTCTTCAGGAAATTGAGGGGTTAATCCAACTTCAAAACTGCCATAAATGCCGACTGCGGTATCTCTACGTTACCTACCTGACGCATGCGTTTTTTTCCTTGTTTCTGTTTTTCCAGCAGTTTACGCTTACGGGAAATATCACCACCATAACATTTGGCTGTCACGTCTTTACGTAGAGCTTTTACTGTTTCGCGGGCTATGATCTTGGCGCCGATTGAAGCCTGGATAATAATCTCAAACTGCTGACGCGGTAAAAGTTCCTTTAATTTTTCACAGATCTTTTTACCAAAATCGTATGAGTTACCGCGGAAGATCAGGGATGAAAGTGCGTCAACAGGTTCGCTGTTTAAGCGGATATCGAGTTTAACCAGATCTGACTGGCGATAACCTATCTGATGATAATCAAACGAAGCATAACCTTTTGAAATGGTTTTTAACTTGTCGTAAAAATCAAATACGATCTCGCCCATTGGCATCTCGAAGATCAGCTCAACACGCTCGGATGTGAGATATGACTGATTTACGATGGTACCGCGTTTTTGAATACAAAGCGACATTACCGGGCCAACAAATTCAGATTTGGTGATGATAGTAGCTTTAATATAAGGCTCTTCTACAAAGTCAATTTTACTTGGATCAGGTAGATCGGACGGGTTATTTACCGTAAACGAATCGCCCTTGGTGGTGTGAGCCAAATATGATACGTTGGGAACGGTAGTGATCACCGTCATGTTAAATTCGCGCTCCAAACGCTCCTGGATGATCTCCATATGCAGCATGCCCAGGAAACCGCAACGGAAACCAAAGCCTAAAGCCGCTGATGATTCCGGTTCAAAAACCAACGATGCATCATTGAGCTGTAATTTAGCCATTGACTCACGAAGTTCTTCATAATCTTCGGTATCAACCGGGTAAATACCGGCAAATACCATTGGCTTTACTTCTTCAAAGCCCTGAATCCCTACTTCGCAGGGACGGTCAACGTGGGTAATGGTGTCACCAACTTTAACCTCTTTTGCTTCTTTTATGCCTGATATGATATAACCTACGTCGCCGGTTTTGATTACGTCTTTAGCTAACGGGCGCAATTTAAGCGTGCCAACTTCATCAGCAAGGTATTGCTTTTCGGTAGCGACGAATTTTACTTTATCGCCTTTTCGGATCTCGCCGTTTACAACTTTAAAATAAGCTATAATACCACGGAACGAGTTGAAAACCGAATCAAAGATCAGGGCTTGCAGCGGAGCTTTAGGATCACCTACCGGAGCGGGCACACGCTCAACAATGGCGCGTAAAATATCATGAACACCCATGCCGGTTTTGCCCGATGCGGCAAGGATCTCCTCACGTTTGCAGCCTATAAGATCGACTATTTGATCCTTAACTTCCTCGGGCATAGCGCCGGGAAGGTCCATTTTATTCAGGATCGGGATAATTTCCAGGTCGTTCTCTAAAGCCAGATAGAGGTTTGAAATGGTTTGCGCCTGGATACCCTGCGCAGCATCAACTATCAGTAAAGCGCCTTCACACGCTGCTATGGAACGTGATACTTCATATGAAAAATCCACGTGACCGGGGGTATCGATCAGGTTGAGCACGTATTTTTGCCCGTCAAGCACATAATCCATTTGTATGGCATGGCTTTTTATGGTGATGCCGCGCTCGCGTTCTAAATCCATATCGTCAAGCAATTGTGCCTGGGATTCGCGCTGCGTTATGGTGTTAGTATACTCTAATAACCTATCAGCAAGTGTGCTTTTGCCGTGGTCGATATGTGCTATGATACAAAAATTACGAATGTGCTCCATTGAACCGCAAAAATAACTTTTTAAACCGATAATTTGTATCGGCTAATAAATTAACTATTTTGAAATGTTTAATTTAAATAATATCCGAACAAAATGGCTGTATCGGCAAGCATAATAAGTGATATTGAGTGCAAGCTAAACGCTCAGATTAAGAATGTAAGCCGGGTAAGCGGAGGAGATATTAATCAAGCCTACTGCTTGCAAACCACGTTAGGTGATTTTTTTATTAAGATAAATAACCTCCATAAATTTCCGGGCATGTTTAAAAGCGAGGTGAGTGGTTTAGCTGCTATCCGCAAAACAAATACAATAGCTGTACCTGAGGTTGTTTTACAGGGCGATACCGGTGACGAAAGTTATCTTATGCTGCAATGGATTGAAGCAGGATACGGCGATGCTATATCATCGCAAAAATTGGGCAGGCAACTTGCTCTCATGCATCGTGACACAGCTGCACAATTTGGGTTTGAAGCAGATAATTATATGGGTTCGCTCCATCAAAGCAACAATCGACACAATAGCTGGGCCCGGTTTTTTATTGAAGAAAGGTTGCAGCCGATGGTTAAAATGGCTGTAGATAAAAGAAAGCTTACCCAAACCGATATTCACCAGTTTGATCAGCTCTATAAAAAGCTTCCAGGTTTATTTACAGAAGAACCACCCGCATTACTGCACGGAGACCTTTGGGGAGGCAATTACTTGATTGATACCAGTGGCAAACCTTACCTGATCGATCCGGCGGTTAGTCATTGTAACCGCGAGTTTGATATTGCGATGACCACGCTTTTCGGTGGTTTTGACCGCGCTTTTTATGAGGCTTATAACCAGGAATTTCCGTTACGGCCCGGCTGGCAACAGCGTCTTAAACTTTGGAACCTTTATCCGCTGCTGGTTCACGTAAACCTGTTTGGCGGTATGTACGCCAGGGAGGTGAGGAGGAGCCTTTCGGCATTTATTTAGTTTGTGCCCTGTACAAAGATTGGTGTTTCGGTTACTTTAACAATAAGTTTCCCGTTAACTGTTTTTAGGGTTGTTTTAACAACATTATCGGCACCTGTTTTTAGTGTGTAAACATTTGCTTTGGCTGTGCCGAGGTTGAGTGTGTATGTGCCTGTACGTGCCCGATAATCAGGGATGGTTAATACGTACATGCTTTGTAAACCTAATGAATACTTATCAACCAACGGGTCGGTATTAATGGTGGCTGAATAGGTATAGTTACCCATTAATTTTGATGTTTGCAATATAAAATCGGCGGCAGGTCTGCGTTTGCCATTTTCGGCTAAACCAGATGTAGCATATTGACCAGCAGCATTAGGGGCATCGTCAAAAAGCTGGTAATAAAATACACGTTGTATACCATGCCTGATGTAAAGAAGCGAAGTTCTTAAAATCCAATCTGCCTGGGTGTTTTTCGATGTCTTTTGCCCTACATCTAAAGCTCTCTGATAGCTTCCCTTGTTTATATCGTAGCCAGACTCGGTTACCCAAACAGGGATTGGTTTAACAAAAGAATTTGCATACTGAACAAACGAATCAGCAATTTGCCCCGCCATCGACAATTCCGGCGGCAGGCCAAACGTGGCAGACTGATGTGTTAAAATATTACCGTTATTGTTGTAATAGTGGTAGTTAATAATATCAAAACACAGATTGATACTGCCGTTGGCTCTGTAACCACGGTTGATGCGGCACCACTCTACCATTTTCTTTACAAAATTTATGTCGGCTGTAGCTAATCCACCCATTATCACTTTCATATTAGGATCAGCATTTTTTACACCGGCATTTTTTCCTAACTTCCCCTTGTTGCCATCATAAAAGGCCGACATATTAGCTGCATACTCTTCAGCGGTTTGTTGTGTTGCCGATCCTTTCCACCATTTATCGCGCTCATTATCACACTCTACGTAAGTTATAAGGCCCATGCCCACTTTTACCTGGTTAGGCGAGTCATCTGCCCATCGCATGCTGGTGTCAACTTTTATCAATGCCTTGTTAATATTAGTATTATAGCCATACCTGGCGGCAAATTGAAAGGCCATGTGCGCCTGCTCAATATAGCTTGCCGGATCAGCCTTACTTAAGCCATAAATAAGCGGCGCATTTTCAAGATCCCGCATATTGTTAGGATAAGTATTAACCAACCATGGCGGACAATTTTTTATATCTGCTAAAACCAATATACCTTCCTGCTTGCAACGGCTATAAATGAGATCATAGTTCCAGTTGTCTTTATGAGTGGGGTTGAAGGTATAGCTGCCTTTAGTGCTTTCCATCCGGGCCCAGCCTAAATAATGCCTTACTGCACTGAATGACTTGATAAGGTTCATGTTGGTTTCGTAAATGGCTCCTTTTTGCTCCGGATTGGCGGGATCCTGCAAAAAATTCCATTCATACGCGTTTATGCCAAACATGTTTTTAAGCGGAATATTTGAACTCGTAGCTGAAATTGTGTGAATAGATTTAATAGTTGTAATGCCTTCTGAGCTTTTTTGCGGCCGGCAGCGATTAAATGAAAAAGTAAATAACGATAACATTAACAGTATCTTATGGTTAATTAACAGCTTCATCCTTTGAGTGGTTTTTAGCGGGTAAACTATAATTAAATCCGGGCCGATAACAAGACTTCTTCAATGAATTTCATCGTTTTACAAACAACAATCGGCTAACTTTTTGTGAAGGCTTTTCAATAAAATTTGAGTTATTATAAGCATGGATAATTTAGGTTTTAACGAATAGCTTACCGCACAGGTTTCGATTTATTGCTATTGTAAAGATGAAAGTTGTTCAGTCGGTTCAGATAAACAGTGCAAATAAAAAGCCCGGACACACCGGGCCTTAAAATATAAGTTTTTAGGTTTATTTCAATCTTACATAAGTTTCAATGATCTCATGATCAACTTTAAGGCTGTCTATCTTCTCAATTCCTTTTTGAGTTAGGGTATCATTTTTCATTGTGAGCTTAAATTTGAAATCCCTGTTTTCCCAATCGCGGGCATCGCAATAAGCCAGATGCTCGGTATAATCGTCGCCGGATAGTGTATAAGTGCCCGCGCCCGACGAATAAACCGGTTTGGCTGTTTTGCCGTGTACCAGGTCATGCGTGAAGAAGGCGAAGTTAGTGGCGTTAAACATTTTAAACATTTCCTGGTCTTTGGGAGGGGTGGTTACTGTAGTATCGCCCTTCATAATGCTTTTGCTTGATATCAGATGCCAGGTCCCGTCAAGCT
This sequence comes from Mucilaginibacter sp. P19, assembly GCF_050632265.1. NCBI lineage: Bacteria > Pseudomonadati > Bacteroidota > Sphingobacteriia > Sphingobacteriales > Sphingobacteriaceae > Mucilaginibacter > Mucilaginibacter sp. P19. Next base: position 3,182,591 of record NZ_CP192586.1, on the reverse strand, counting down.
TACCGGCTGGTTCGATTGTTTCTGTAGTTGCCTTCGGCGGGTTACTGCATGAGCATAACGCGAGCAATAAAAAAGATGCTAAGTAATAGGTTTTCATGGTGTTAATGAAGGTTATTGATATACAATAATAACATAAAAAAAGCATCGGCTATCATATTTGCCGATGCTTTTTAAAATAATTTCAAAAGTTTATGTTATTCGCCGCGTTTAAGGCCAAATTTTTCAATTTTACTGTAAAGATGACTGCGTTGAATATCGATATCATCAGCAGTTTTTGAAACGTTCCAATTATTTTTTCCAGCTTGAATTTGATGTATTCACGCTCCGCAAAGTCTTTATATTCCTGAAAGTTATTGAATTGATCAAAATCCGTTTGCGGTGCAGGAGCGGCGGCGCTGCCAGTGCCAACTGCTGTTGGTGCAGATGGGTTGGCAAACGCTCTAACATCGTTATCTGTAATAACTTTATCACTCAGGATGATCAAACGCTCAACCATGTTGCGGAGTTCACGAATATTACCGGTCCATGGCAGGGCTTTAAGGGCCTCAAGTGCAGCATCAGAGATTTTTTTAACGGGCATGCCATATTCATTGCAGATCTCATCCAAAAAGCTTTGAGTTAACAACGGGATATCGTCTTTGCGTTCAATAAGCGGTGGTACGTGGATCAATATTACACTTAGGCGGTGGTACAAGTCCATACGGAAATTACCGGCTTCAATTTCTTTCAGCAGGTCCTTGTTGGTTGCCGCTACTACACGTACATCAACGTCAATTTCCTTTTCGCCGCCTACGCGTGTAATCTTATTTTCCTGTAATGCACGCAATACCTTAGCCTGGGCCGACTGGCTCATGTCACCTATCTCATCCAAAAACAAAGTGCCGCCATTTGCCGATTCAAATTTACCGATGCGTTGTTTAATGGCTGATGTAAACGAACCTTTTTCATGACCGAATAGTTCACTTTCAATTAACTCTGATGGAATGGCAGCACAGTTTACCTCAATAATAGGTGCACTTGAGCGGTTTGATTTTTCGTGCAACCAACGCGCAACCAGCTCTTTACCACTGCCATTGGCACCCGTAACCAATACGCGGGCATCGGTGGGGGCCACCCGGTCAATAGTTTCTTTTATTTTAAGGATAGCCTGCGATTCGCCTAAAATCGAGCGCACCTTTGATACTTTACGTTTAAGGACCTTAGCCTCAACAACAAGACTTCCCCTGTCAAGCGCGTTACGAACGGTAATGAGCAGGCGATTCAGATCAGGTGGTTTCGAAATAAAGTCAAATGCGCCTTTTTTGCTGGCTTCCACAGCGGTTTCAACCGTGCCGTGGCCTGATATCATGATGAAAGGAAGATCGGGTTTAATGGCAAGGCCTTCTGTAAGTACTTCCATGCCATCCATGCGGTTCATTTTAATGTCGCACAGTACCAGGTCATAGTCTTTTTTTCAATTAACTGAAGGCCGTCAACCCCGTTATCTACATCTTCAACCTCGTAATCTTCATACTCTAAAATCTCGCGAAGCGTATTACGAATAGACCGTTCATCATCAATTATTAAAATTTTAGCCATGTTTTGTAATTATGTACCGATATGTAATTGTTTGCTAATATATGGGTTTGTATAGAAAAACAAACACTTTTAATGTGCTATAAAGGTTTAAGGCGGATAAATGTTTGCAGGGTTATAAAATTTATTAAAAATAAATAGATACAAATAAAAAAACCCCTCGCTTTACAGCAAGGGGTTTATACAGCAGCAAACCTATAAGCCGGGTTCTGTTTTGCCTTTTTAAAGGGCAACTTCTATCATTTATCTGGCCCTGTTATCACTAACAGGTTTAAACAACCTACCCATCCTAACGACCTACCTTGCGGCAGATACGGGAGCGAGCAACTCCGCTTTCAGGACCTATTTGGTTTTTCAACTCCTGAGGTTTACCGTCATAGCCGGTCGCCCGGTTATGCCGTGAGCTCTTACCTCACGTTTTCACCCCTTACCCACCTAAGCGGGCGGTATTTTCTCTGTGGCACTTTGCTGTCGCCGGCTGCCGGCGCCTTCCCGTTAGGAAGCAGGATGCTCTGTGTTGCCCGGACTTTCCTCCGCCAAACAAGCTGGCAGCGATAGAACGTTTTGCGGGGATAAAGATAGGGAAATTTTGTGGTTCATGGCTGATAGTTCATGGATCATGGTAAAATGGAGCCGACCAATAAGTCTTTGCTATGAACCATGAACTAAAAACTATTTGCAGTTTCTAAGATCATCCTGAACCTGCTGCAAAGTAACTGTCCCCATCTTATTACCAAAGGAATTGGAGACATAAGTAAGCACTTTAGCAATTTCTAAGGGCGCAATATCATCCGCCTGCATGTCATCGTCAAATGTTCTGCCGGCTACAGTTATTTTTCTTTTAAGGCCGTTTTTGATAAAACAGGCAAGTACAGCTTTGTTCTGTTTTAGATACGTTGAATCTGTTAATGGCGGGATAAGCGATGACAGGCCTTGTCCTTTATCGCCATGGCAATTTTGACAATGCTGCTGGTAAACAAGGCTTCCGCCAGAGTAATAGCGTTTAAACTCAATTTGATCATCGCTTTGGCATGATGCACCAATTATGATCAGCAAAATAGCTATAGCGCCTATTGCCTTTATCTTCATTTGGCAGTAATTTGGTCGGGGTCGGCTTTCAGGGTTTTGATATCGGCAATCAGCTTGGTTACTTCTGCCGGATCTGTTCCTTCGTAGGTACCGCGAATACGTTTTTGTTTATCTATCAAAATAAAAAAGCCGTCATGGATATATTCGCCTTTGGGATTTTTTTCGGATACACTTTGCAGGTAGCTTTTGGCAATTTTATAAGTATCGCCTTTTTCACCATGCAACAACCACCAGGTATTGCCCGCAATCCCTAATTTATCCGCATAGCGTTTTAATACGGGCACGGTATCATATTTGGGATCGATGGTATGCGAAATGATCCTGAAGTTATCATCATCCTTAAACTCCTTGTATACATTAAGCATATTTCGGTGCATCACCGGGCAAATAGAAGGGCAGGTGGTGAAAAAAGTCGGCTACATATATTTTTCCATCCAGGTTTTTCTGAGTTATAGTATCAGCATACTGGTTTACAAACTTGAAGGGTGGGATAGTGGCGTACTCAGTATCTGTTACTGTTTTGCCATTAACCGTTTTAGTTACCGGAGTTTTATAACCCAATATTGGAAGGGCGGTTTTAGTATTTGATTTGCAGGCATTGAAAAGCATTAATATAACAATGCCTATCCACAATTTCCTCATTTTTTTGCCGGTATTTGGGTTATATATTTAGTTGAGCCGGTAACAGCTACATTTATTTGGGTATCTATTTTGCTGATGAGCTTCTTTTGAGCTTCAAGATAGTCCATAATTTCCTGATGGGATTTGCCTTTGTTTTCCGCATCAAATTTATGCATCCAGTCGCTCATCGCATTATCAGCATCATCAACCAGTTTTAAATAAACCTGCGCGCTGTCTTTATTGATATTGGGAGCGTTCTTTTTTATCAGGCTATCCAGCAGTATCTTATTTTTCATCAATTGCTCGTCATTGGCCATTACTTTATCATGTACGGCAATTACCTGTTTTAAAAGATCTTTTTCCTGTTTTTTAGTGTCGGTGCAACCTAATAACAAGGCAATGCCTGCAGCTGCGAATAGATGTTTTTTCATGGTTTTTGATGCGTGATAAAACTTGGCAAATATGCTAAATGTTTAGCTGTTTAACACCCTTAAATAATAACTATAGTCTGTAACAGGTAAAGTTTTTGTACCCGCAAACTTTAGCTGTTGCCCAATTTGGGCCCTGGTATGTGTACCATGGTTAAGAACCTGCGTAATAATATCGCCAAGTTGGTTTTCAAAATAGTCGCCGGTAAAGCTATGATACGGAATTATGCTATTCAGATCTTCCTCATCGATTTCGTTTAAAAATGTGACCCATGCTTCATAACGCTCCGGTACCTGTTTTTTGCATTGCTCAATTGTAACATTTTCGGGCCATGTGTTAGGCAGAGAAGAAGGGATAAGTTTGCATCTTTCGAGCCATACCTGTTCGGCGGCCAGCAGATGGCCCATCAGTTTAAGCGTTACCTCCGGCGAACCGTTTGCTTCCATTGTCTGTATCAACTGCTGATTGGCAAACAGGTTATAACCAAACATTTTTATAAAGTGTGTTTTCATAGCGTTTGTAAATTAATGGCTAAAGTATTAAAGCAATTTTGTATATTTATGAAAATGCTGGTTAACAATTAAATAACATAGTTGTCACATTCAGCAAACATCTGCTTGTTACCTTTATTTTATAGCTAAAACACAAAGGTTATGAAATTCATTATCAATATCTCTAAACTGCTGATTAATTTCCGTCAGTGGATGATGCTTAAAAGTATGCGTTCGTCGTTCATACATTAAGTTATCACTTATAATTCTTCATTTATAAATATAATTGCACTTTTGGGCTTGTAGCTCAAATTAATGGAACTTACTGACCGGGAAATACATTTAAGCAAAGATCTTTTTGGTGCCGACTTTGAATGGGGCGTTTCAACTGCTGCTTTTCAGGTAGAAGGATCTCATGATGCCGATGGAAAAGGACTATCTGTGTGGGATGTTTTTACCACAAAAAAAGGAAAGATCCTGAATGGCGACCATGCACAAACCGCTTGCGATTTTTACAATTTGTATGAGCGTGATATCGACCTCATAAAAGAACTTAATATCCCCAATTTTCGTTTTTCTATATCCTGGACCCGTATTTTGCCCGAAGGCACCGGGAAAATTAACCAGGCCGGCATTGATTATTATAACCGGGTAATCAACTACTGTATTAAGCAAGGCGTTGAACCCTGGTTAACTGTTTATCACTGGGACCTTCCGCATGTGCTTGAAGTTAAAGGCGGCTGGACAAATCGTGAAGCAATAAACTGGTTTAGTGAGTTTATCACTATTTGTGCTCAAAACTTTGGCGATAGGGTAAAACATTGGATGGTAATGAACGAGCCTGTAGTTTTTACGGGAGCCGGCTATTTTTTCGGCATCCATGCGCCGGGACGCAGTGGTATGAAAAACTTTGTGCCCGCCATACATCACGTTACCATGAGTATTGCTGAAGGTGGCAGGATCCTGCGAAAATTGCTGCCTTCAACGGCGCAAATAGGTACCACATTTTCGTGTTCGCAAATAGAGCCTTACACAGATAAGCCAAGGGATATAGCTGCCGCAGTCCGTGCCGACGCGCTGATCAATCGTCTATATATTGAACCTTTGTTGGGCATGGGTTACCCAATAAAAGACCTGCCTGCACTTAAAGATCTGAAAAAGTATTTTTATTCCGGTGACGAGGATAAGCTGAGATTTGATTTTGATTTTATCGGCATACAGAATTACACCCGCGAAATTGTAAAATATTCGTTTTTTACGCCGTATATCAACGCAAGTATGGTCAAAGCCGAAAAGAGGGGTGTTGACCTTACAGCTATGCGCTGGGAGGTTTACCCGCCTTCTATTTACCATATGATCAAAAAATATGATGCATATCCTAATGTTAAAAAGATTATCGTTACGGAAAACGGATCAGCTTTTCCCGATGAGGTTACTGATGGTGAAGTAAATGACCCCAAAAGATTAAAATACTTAAAGGATTACATAGCACAGGTGTTAAAGGCAAAAAACGAAGGCTGTAAAGTTAATGGCTATTTTGTGTGGACCCTCACCGACAATTTTGAATGGGCCGAAGGTTATCATCCGCGTTTTGGGCTGATTCATGTTGATCATGCAACCCAGCAGCGCACGGTTAAAACATCTGGCAGATGGTACGCTGAATTTCTGAAATAAGCTGTTAGTTTTTTGGCAGCGTGAAATTAAATGACGTGCCATTTTCGGTATCACTTTCAAACCAGATCCGGCCGTTATGATCTTCAATAATTTGCTTACAGATGGAAAGACCAAGGCCAAATGATTTTTCACCAGCGGTTCCGGGGCGTTTAGCATCTGTAAACATGTTAAATACCTGGTTTTTGAGCTTTTCGGGAATCCCTATACCGCGATCTTTTACAGAAAACTGGATTTCGTTTTCCAAATCAATAGCCATAACTAAAATAGCAGATCCTTCCGGACTGAATTTAATGGCATTACTGATCAGATTGCTAATCACCCGCCATATTTTTTCACGACTAATGTAAATTTCGAGTGGTGAATTTAACAGGAAAGTATTGATAATCTGCTGCTTTTCAGCGGCCTTAAAACGCATCAACTCAACACTATTGCTCAATAAGGAATTAACTTCAACCGCTTCTTTATGTAATATAGCCGAAGCGGATTCAGTGGCTTCCAGAATTTCATTGATTAGTTCAATGGAGTTAAATGAAGTCTCCCGGATAATATTTAACAGCTCTTTTTGTTCGTCGCTATAATTTTCCTCTGTCATTACACTGGTAAGCGAAGCTATTCCGCCTATAGGGTTGCGCAGATCATGTGCAACAGTACGTAAAATCCGGTCCTTTTCCTGGTTATTGAGTTTTAAATCACGGAGGGCGTTTTCAAGATGGTGGTTTTGATGGTTTATCTGGCTGTTAAGGCTTCCAAGTGTTTTAATGTTCTTTTTTGATTTTTGCCAGTTTAAAAATACCAGGGAAATGATAATAATGAGCATCAGGGCAAAAACAACAGTTACCCTCAGATAAATATGCTGCAATTCATTGTTTTTTTTAAGGTTATTAAACTCGTTATCTTTTTCAAGGCTTTTAACCTGTTCTGCAACGTCGGCTTCTTTTAGTTTTTTGTTTTCATTTGCTATGATGTCCTTAAGTTCATCATATTGCTTATAGTGCGTCATAGCCTGCTGATGATCATTCTGCTTCTCGAAATAATTTGACATCAATAAGTGCCATTTTTGTTTTGTTTCCCTACTTTGGACACTATCAAACTGGAGGCTAATAATATTGAGGAGGTTTAATAAAGAGTCATTTAAGTTTTGCTGATCATATATAGATGCAAGCTTTAATTCGGAGTGTTGAGCGTCATTATTATCGTTTCCTTTGCGCAGATTGATAGCTATACTTTTTCTGAGAAGACTTTTAGCCTTGTTATAATCTTTTTCCCTGATACTTATATCAGCCATATTGCCATATACAACCCCTTTGGATACTTCCCCCATTTGGGGCCTGTCTTTAAACCTTGCAATGTTATCATTAATGTAATCGAGGGCTTTGTTGTAAAAATGCATGGCACTATCATTCATCAACATTTTACTGTAGCTTAAACCTATATTATTCAATAGTTCCTGCCTGCGATAAAAATAATTGAAGTTTCCTTCGCATGACCTGGTTTCATCAAAGCTTTTTTAAAATATACGGCAGCCCGGCTGTAATGTTCCTGCTTATACAAGATCATGCCCATCCGGTAGCTGTAATCTCCCATGGTACAATCGTCAAGGTTATTATTGGCAATTACTTTTCCTTCGTAAAAATAACTGTAAGCTTCGTTGTAACGATGCTCGTCAAATAACACATCTCCCTTGGCAAGATGAGCCTGGCCATATTCACTGGTAAATTTTAGTTTCTTCTCCGGCGTATCGAAAATATTAAGCATACTGTCGGCGTAAAGCAAAGCCATTTTTCGATCGGCCTTTATATGCGAAGCATAATTATAGATAAAATAATAGTAGTTATAAACCTGTTTGAAGCTAAGGTTGCTTGAATGACGGAAGGCCGAATCAAGATAATTTACTGCTGCTTTGTGATGCCCATTATCATACATTATCGTTGCAGTGTCAACAGCCTTATTATATGCTGAAGACGAAAGAAAGCCCTTTGACTGTTGCCCGCATGAAGTGGTTATCAACAAAAAGTAAACAAAAAGCAAACAACCCTGTATATTACCGGATAGCCATATTTGCCTGAAGCTTTTGTATATAAACATCAATATTAAATTATGCGAGGTTTAGAGTTGATTGTAAAACAAAGGTAATCTATAAAAAAATAAAAATGACCGGGTTGTTTTACCAATATTTTTTTATTTATCTATCACCTGTCCAAAATAAATTGGTTTGGAATAACCGATATGTTAAGATGCCTGGGCCGGAAGATAGACGTAAAAACTTGAACCATTATTTGATTCGCTTTTTAGCCAAATCCTGCCGCTATGTTTTTCAACTATTTGACGGCAGATGGAAAGCCCGAGGCCAAATGATTTTTCGCCGTCGGTACCGGGCCGTTTAGCTTCGGTGAACATATTAAACACTTGTTGCTGTAATTTATCAGGAATGCCTATACCGTAATCTTTAACACATATTTCAACACCTTGATGTTTTTGGTTTACAATTACATAAATAACGGCACCTTTGGGACTAAACTTTATGGCGTTACTAACCAGGTTGCTGATAACCCGCCATATTTTTTCCCTGTTTATTAGTATTTCAGTGGGAGCATCCAATAAGCTCAGCATGATATCCTGGTCTTTTTCAGCTGCTTTAAACCGCAACAAATCAACACTTTTATTAATGAGGCTGTTAATTTCAACCCATTCTTTATTAAAAGTCATGTTGGCTGTATTTGCCGCCTCTAAAATTTCATTGATGAGTTCGAGGGAATTATAGGAAGTTTCTTTTATGAGGTTGATCAGCTCTGTTTGTTCTTCATCAGTTGCATCATCAACCATTGAGGCCGATAACGATGCTATTCCTCCAAGCGGATTGCGGAGGTCATGTGCTACAGCCCGTAGAATTCGGTCTTTTTCCCTGCTTCCCCGGTTTACTTCTTCAAGTGTGTTTTCTAATTCGGTTTTTTGCAACTTAATTTGGTCGTTTAGCATTTTTATAGCTACCATATCTCGTTTTGACCTTTTAAGGTTACGAAAAACAAGGAAGATAATAATCACTGCCATCACTGAAAAAAGCACAGCAAGATAGATGTATATCAACTGCAGTTTATTATGACTTTTAAGATCTTCTATCTGATTTTCTTTATCAAAATTGGCTTGTTGCTGATTAATATCTGTCCGTTTTAATGATGAAGTTCTTTTTGTTGCCGAATCTTTTAACGATGAATAGTTTTTTAAATACAACAAGCTATTCTGGTAATCTTTTTTTGCAGATAATAATTACTCATCAAACCATTCCAGTTGGTTTCAGCGTCATCATTTTTGATAGTATCGAGCTGGGCGCGGAGTCTTTTCAGTAGTTCAAAAAGGTCGTTTGGTTTATTGGTTATTAAATATAGTCGGGCAAGTTTTATTTCGGTTAGTTCGGCATCGCGGTTATCATAACCTTGTTTTAAATTAATGGCGATACTTTTTTCAGTAATTCGTGTGCCTGGTTATAATTATGGGTTAATAAGGCCAGATCTCCCTGGTTGCCATATACTACGCCTCTTGCAACTTCAAGCAGGTTTGCCCTTTCGGCAAACCTTGAACTATTTTCATTGATATAAACAAGCGCCTTATTTAAATAAAGGCTTGAGCTGTCAATATCGTCACTGTTTTTATAGCTCTCGCCAATATTATCCAAAAGCTCCTGCCGCTGATAAAAGGCACGAAAATCATCAGCATAGGCATAGCTTTGCCTATGACTGATCTTGAAATAATTGGCCGCTTCCCTAAAATGCCCCTGCTTAAACATAATCATACCCATTCGGTAAGTGTATTCGGCCAGGATGGCATCGTCAATGGCGTTTTTGCCGATAGAGTAGCCCTTGTAAAAATACCTGTAAGCCTCATCGTATCTTACCAGGGCCGAATAGGTATCCCCGGTTGCGAAATCAGCTTCGGCAGCTAATTTAATATGCTGATCCGGGGTAACACTTTCGGTAGCCACAGCTCGCATAGTATCAGCATAAAGCATGGCTTTTTTAGGGTCATGCAGCCCTTTTAAATTGTAAAGAAAATGGAAGGCATAAAAACGGAACCTGTCGCTTACAAACGGGTGTTTTATAGTGCGGTAGGCTGAGTCAAGGTATTGAATGCCCTTCTGTGGTTGGGATCTTTCCCCATTATACAGGTTTACCGTATCAAATAGTGTTTTAAAGTGCCTGGAGTAATCGCCTGTATCATTAACGCTGTTTGCGCAGGAATTAAATATCAATAAAAAAGCCAGGGCCAGCCAAATTAAATGGTTGACCAGCAGTTTGTTTAAACTAACTGGGCTATCAGGGGTTGACAACATTAAGTGGTTACACCACAAATATAACGCTCATAATTATAATGAACAATATTTATGCGCATGAATAACACCGGCGCTGCTGAAAGTTAAAGTATATCGATTATCTATTACTTAAAAGCGTCGAGCCCGGTAACATCCATCCCGGTAATAAGCAGGTGAATGTCATGTGTCCCTTCATAAGTTATTACCGATTCAAGGTTCATCATGTGGCGCATAATAGGGTACTCGCCGGTAATACCCATACCGCCGAGCATTTGCCGGGCTTCACGGGCTATAGTAATGGCCGTTTCAACGCTGTTTCGCTTAGCCATTGATATTTGGGCAGGCGTAGCTCTGTTCTCATTTTTAAGTACTCCAAGACGCCAAACTAACAGCTGCCCTTTGGTGATTTCAGTAATCATTTCGGCCAGTTTTTTTGCTGAAGCTGAAATCCAGCTATCGGCCGGCCAAACTGCTCGCGTTCTTTGGTGTAACGGAGGGCTGTGTCGTAACAATCCATCGCAGCACCTAATGCACCCCAGGCAATACCGTAACGGGCCTGGTTTAAACAACCCAGCGGGCCTTTTATACCCGCTACGTTGGGCAGCAGATTCTCTTTTGGGACTTTAACATGATCAAAAACAAGCTCACCGGTTGCCGATGCCCTTAACGACCATTTATTATGGGTTGTAGGTGTGGTGAAACCTTCCATGCCGCGCTCAACTATCAGCCCGCGAATTTTACCAGCTTCATCCTTAGCCCAAACAACGGCAATATCAGCAAAAGGCGAATTGGAGATCCACATTTTAGCGCCATTAAGTATATAATGATCGCCGGCATCTTTAATGTTGGTCGTCATGCCACCAGGGTTTGAGCCATGATCGGGCTCGGTAAGGCCAAAGCATCCCATTAATTCACCACTCGCCAGCTTAGGAAGATATTTTTTACGCTGTTCTTCACTGCCGTAGGCATAAATGGGATACATCACCAGCGAACCCTGAACAGATGCTGTTGAACGGATGCCAGAATCGCCGCGCTCTAATTCCTGCATGATGATGCCGTAAGCAGTATAATCTAAGCCCGCTCCGCCATATTCTACTGGTATGGTAGGCCCAAAAGCACCTATTTCGGCAAGGCCTTTTAACAGTTGCGAAGGGAACTCAGCTTTTTGAGCGTACTCTTCAATAATGGGGCTCAATTCCTTCTTCACCCAATCACGAACTGATGAGCGGATCAACTTATGCTCATCGGTTAGTAACTCATCTAATAAATAGTAATCGGGGGCTTCGTACAGATCTGTTTTGGCCATAAAATTATAGTTGGTGGGCAAATATAAAGCATTTATCGCCGGTAAAAGCAAGCCAAAAACGCTGTTTTTTGATATGCGAAGCCACTTTATGATAAAAAGCAGGTTTAAACGGTTTAAAACATGTTTTTGATTGTAAAATATTTTTTGAGCTGCTGGAAATCAGCCGAAATAAAAATATTTTTAAAAGTCTTTCTATAGAGAGTGAGATTTAGAGAGGGCTTTTTTTTATTTTTGGCCATGATCAATATAGCCTTACAGGGCGCGGAGTTTTTCGCGTACCACGGATTTTATCCCGAAGAACAAAAAATAGGTTGCCGTTTTTTAGTTGATGTGAATGTTGGTTTTGTGCCTCCCGGCGATTTGCTGGAAGATAATCTAAGTAAAACTGTTGATTATGAACGTGTGTATATTATAACATGCGAAGAGATGAAACAACCACGTAAATTGATTGAAACCGTTGGTCAGGCAATTATTGATCGTATAAAAAAGAAATACCCGTTTGTTGAAAGTATTGAGGTTACCATTAAAAAACTTACTCCGCCCTTAAGCGGTAAGGTAGCGCATTCGGCTGTTATTATAAATTACAAGAAATCCTGATCATGGAATTCAATAAAATATCGGCTCAAATATTAGAGGCCATAACCGCAATTGTTGGCACCGGTAATGTTTTAACCGGCCAAGAAAGCCTCGAAAAGTACAGCCATGACGAAACCGAAGATCTTGTTTATTATCCGGAAGTTGTAGCGCGCCCGCAAACACCCGAAGAGGTTGCTGCATTGTTGAAAATCTGTAACGAAAACCTGATCCCCGTAACGCCGCGCGGAGCGGGTACTGGCTTAAGCGGTGGCGCCCTTCCGGTTAATGGCGGTTTGCTGATAGCCATGGAGCGTTTTAATAAAATCCTTGAAATTGATGAACAAAACCTGCAAGCTACCGTTGAACCCGGCGTTATAACTGAAGAGTTCATGAACGCGGTGGCTGCAAGAGGCTTGTTGTACCCCGTTGATCCGGCCAGTAAAGGTAGTTGCTTTATTGGAGGCAACGTATCGCATGGTTCAGGCGGGCCACGGGTTGTTAAATATGGAACCATCAGGGAGTATGTGCTGAACTTACAGGTGGTTTTAACATCGGGCGAGATCATATGGACGGGTGCAAATACCCTTAAATATGCATCCGGTTATAATTTAACCCAATTGATGATTGGTTCGGAGGGCACTCTTGGCATTGTCACTAAAATTGTGGTGAAGCTTATTCCTGCTCCAACTTTAGATGCTTTGATGCTGGCCTCATTCCCAACCAATGAAGCTGCCTGTGCGGCGGTTTCAGCAATATTCAGAGCTGGTATTATTCCGTCGGCGCTGGAATTTATGGAGCGAAGAGGAGTGGAGTGGGTTAAGGAGCATGATGATATTGCTTTTGATTTGCAGGATGGTATTGAAGCGTTCTTATTGATTGAAGTAGATGGTACCAACCAGGACGTGATTTTTACCGATTGCGAAAAAATAAATGCAGTGCTTGAAGAGTTTGACTGCCGCGATGTGTTGTTTGCCGATTCGACTGCTCAAAAGGAAGAGCTTTGGCGTTTAAGGCGTACCATGGCGGTATCGGTAAAGTCAAACTCGGTTTATAAAGAGGAAGATACTGTTGTACCCCGCGCCGCACTGCCACCGCTGATTAAGGGAATAAAAGAAACCGGAGCTAAATATGGCTTCGAATCAGTTTGTTATGGCCATGCCGGCGATGGGAACCTGCATGTAAATATCATTAAAGCCAACATGAGCGATGACGACTGGAATAACAAGCTCAAATCCGGCATCCAGGAGATATTTGAATTAACTGTATCACTTGGCGGCACCTTGTCTGGTGAGCACGGCATTGGCCTGGTACAAAAAGAGTTTATGCCGATAAAATATTCGGAAATGCATTTTGCGTTGTGGAAAGGGATAAAGCACGTGTTTGATCCTAAAGGAATTTTGAACCCCGGGAAGATATTTTAGATTTCAAATGTGCGGATTATGGATGTGCAAATGTGCAGATTTCAGGTGCGTAAATGTTTGAATTAGATATGTAAGCTCCATTTGCATATTTGAAATCTGCGCAATACAAGCTTTACCAGCACATTTGAAATTTGCACATCAATACATTAATTCGTATTCAGAATTAACCTCGGTCTCGTCATAATTGATCATCCTGTGCCTTTCGGGAGATGGGATAGAAACAGATTTATTGGCCGAGTAATCGTAGCTGATACAAACCGTTTTGCCGGTTGTTACAATTTCTTCGCCATTGGGGGTTATTTTTACCAATACATGCATCATATCAAAACTGCTGTTGCCTATACGAATGGTACGTACATAGCAGGCAATATTATCCTGAACAGTAATAGGCTTAAGGTAGTTGATTTCCGACCGGCCCAGAATAATGCCGGTATTGCTCCAGTCCCAGTTGATAATTTCCTTCCAATAACCAATCCGGGCTATTTCAAAATAGGTAAGATAAACGGCGTTGTTTACATGTCCAAATGAATCGATATCCGAAAAGCGGATAGGGATAAGGGTTTTATATTTATAATCTGTAAGTTTTTCAGCCATTTTCGGTCATTTTGTCTGCCTAAAATATTTAATAGTGACTTTTTGTCGTTTGATATAGGCGGTTTTGCTGTTGGTACAGCAGTTGATCAATAGGTTACGAAGTTAACAAAAAACAAAACTTTAGGAGGATATAAAAATGACATTAGTAAAATTTAACAACGGCCTTAAAAACACTTCAGCTAACCCATTTTTTAGCGATGTATTTGATTCACTGATCAATGATTCATTTTTAAGTGATAAACTGATTGCCCGTGTGCCTGCAGTTAACATCGCAGAAACCGAAAATGAGTTTCATGTTGAACTGGCTGTACCTGGCTTAAAGAAAGAGGATTTTAAAATCAATCTTGACAAAAATGTATTAAGCGTAGCTGCAGAAAAGAAAGCCGAAAATGTTGAAGAAGGTAAAAAATTCAGCAAACGTGAATATAGCTACAATTCATTTGTAAGGTCATTCACATTGCCTGAAAGTGCCGATCAATCAAAAATTGAAGCCGATTATACCGATGGTATCCTGAAGCTTACTGTAGCAAAAAGAGAAGAAGCTAAATTTCAAACAAGAGAAATAGCTGTTAAATAATTAAAGACTGTTTTCATAAAGTAGTTAGTTTGGTTTGAAGGCCGCCCTGTTATGGGGCGGTTTTTTTTGCAAAATAACCGAGTTGTAGTTGTAAGATATTTTAACTAATGACTTAGTAGTTAAATTAAATAAAGACCATCCAAAGAGATGACCGTAGATTGTATCTCCCGTTTGATCGGAATGGCGTCAGGGCAATGTCTTAGGATAAGTAGCCCTTTTAATAAAAGAATAATTTGGTTAGGAATATCCTTGATTTGGTTTAAACGGTGCAGATCGTAATACAGACCTTTGTTCTATTAATATAATTAAGCAAATGGAAAGTCAAGATCATAATCAACTGATCGCGCTGATAACGGGCGCTAATCAGGGTGTAGGGAATGAAATTGCTAAAGCACTTGCCGCTAACGGCTATATTGTTTATTTGGGTTCCCGTAGCCTGGAGAACGGCGAAAAGGCAGCCGCCGAGATTGGCGATAATGCAAAAGCGGTTCAACTGGATGTCACACAGCAGGAAAGTATCAATGCGGCGGTAGCTAAAATAACCAGTGAATATGGACGCCTGGACCTGCTGGTGAATAACGCAGGTATCTCTCACGCAGGAACATCTCCCAAAAACCCGGAAGAGTTAATGGCCACCGGCCGTGCCGTTAACGTATCGCTGGATGAGGTACGCGCTGTTTGGGAAACCAACGTTTTCGGTGTGATCGCTGTAACCCAGAAGGCGTTGCCCTTACTGCGAAAATCGGCAGCAGCACGCATCGTTAACGTATCCAGCGGCCTTGGCTCCCTTACCTGGATCTCCGATCCGGAATGCTGGGCACGTGAACATTTCGGCATCGTCTACGCTGCATCTAAGACTGCTTTAAATGCGGTAACCCTGGCTTTTGCCTTAGAGTTGGAGAAAGAGGGGATCAAGGTAAACGCGACCAGCCCAGGTTATACAGCTACTGCGCTCAATAATTTCCAGGGAACAGATAGCCTGGAAGTAGGTTCGCGTGAGCCAGTACGCGTCGCACTAGAAACAGATGGCCCGACAGGCGGATTTACCGGCCCGGAAGGAAAACTGCCCTGGTAATTCGATTAATCGCTATTACCTGACGCTTAAATGACCGGCGGCTGAGGCTGTTGCCGGTCATATTAAGTAATTTTAGCTATGAAAATAGAAAAGCCTAAAATCGCTAAAGTAGAATCGATTAAAGAGGTTCACCGTATGCTGAATCTCCCAGGGCCTAAGCATCCGTTGATCACCTTGTTTGATACACGCGACGAACGGATCAATTTAAGCTGCTTACCGGTCAGTTACGTGACCTCTCTGTACAAGATATCCTTTATTGAAAAGCTGGGCGGCAAGTTTAGATACGGGCAGGGCTATTATGATTTTGACGAAGGCAGTATGGTATTCACCGCACCTAACCAGGTGGTTGGCAGCACAGCCGTATATAAAGGAAATGAAGGTTATTCGTTGATCTTTCATCAGGATTTTTTGCAAGGTTTTCCCTTAGCTGCCAAGATCAGGCAGTATGGTTTTTTCTCATATTCATCAAACGAAGCGCTTCACCTTTCTGAACAGGAAAGAAAGACCGTTTCATCCATTTTTAAGATCATTGAAGAAGAGTTGAACAGCCGCATCGACGATTTCAGCCAGGAGGTGGTGATTGCGCAGATCGAATTGCTTTTGACGTACGCCAAACGCTTTTACAAACGTCAGTTCCTGACGAGACAGGCCGCCACCAGCGACCTGCTTCAGCGGTTCGAAGCGGCACTCAACAGTTATTTCCAAAAAGAAATGCCAACAAAAAGAGGGTTGCCTACCGTTCAGCACATGGCGGATCGATTAAACTACACACCAAATTACCTGAGTGATATGTTGCGCTCGCTTACCGGGCTTAGCGCACAACAGCACATCCAGGAGCAACTGATCGAGAGATCTAAAGAATTACTTGCAACATCTACATTGAGCATTAGCCAGGTCGCCTATCGATTGGGATTCGGGCATCCGCAATCGTTTAGCCGCCTTTTTAAGACCAAAACGCAGCTGTCGCCTGCTCAATTCAAATCTTCATTGAATTGATTAAACTTACTATCTATTAGCTAAATCACCGAAAATTTCCATACATAAGCGCGGGCAGGAATTTACTTTTGCCTGTGCAAATTTGAACGGTCACGGTGTATCCGGGTTAAGGAAAATTACATGAACGGTTTTTGCGTAAGCGAAATACTGGCTGATCAGAGCTGGCCTTGGGTTTTTTCGCCGTGGATGCTAAGCAAGTCCGACAGTATTTCAGAATAAGAGTTGCTCAAAAGGTTGACCAAATTGCACCAGAACTTAATTGTTTTAATGGTTTCGTCGGATGGGGCTAGCGCCCCAGACCTTTGTATGGGGTTAAATGAAGACAAGGGTTTAATGATATCTATTTTATGACAGGTGGATTTAAGACAGCCAGGTAGAGATTGGATATTCTACCATGGAGGTGCAAAGCGTACGGGTGTATAGGTAAGCGGTAGCGGGAAAGCTTGACCGTTCCGCTGACTTTTCAGATCAACGCCTCCGCAAGTCAGACGGACGTGATGAGGTGAAAGCATAAAATGTATCGCTAAATGATGCAACACTGGCATACCCCACTTCAAAAGCAATATCAGCGATAGGTTTTTGTGTTTTAACAATCATCTCTATCGCCGTTATCATACGCAGGCTCTTAACATATTGTAAAAAAGAAATACGTAATTGCGACTGAAACAGGCGCGATAACGACCGCTCGCTCATGGCAAAATGTCCGCTTACATCAGCTATAACTAATTTTTCGCTTATATGGCTTTCTAAATAATTCATGATCTTTTGCATTAGCTCATGTTCAGTTTTGGGCAACATAATAGGCAACGACCTTTTGTTTAAGTCGGGCAGCATATTCTTCAGCGCTACCAGGAAATCGAAATTACGATCGCCAATGCCTATATGGAGTTCGTCCCAACGCTCGGTATAATTGATCATTTGGATCAGCAACTCGCTAGCCGGATAAATACCCAGTTTGCCATAAAATTCGTTCGCGTCGTCGTTGGTGGAATAAAAATAAAGTGACCTTAAAGCTGTTGCGAAAACACCCACCCGAAGTTCATGTATCAGGCCCTGCGGAATCCAGAAGTAGTGCCTTGCAGGCACTACATAGGTTTTGTTTTGTGTAGTGATGTAAGCCAGACCGCCCTCAACGTAGCTTAACTGGCCCTTGGTATGGGTATGAAAAGGGATTAACTTCTCTGATCTTTCATGCATCACAAAAACCGAATCCGGCTTATTATCAATTTCGGGGAGGGAAGCTATTAATCCAATCTTCGTCATTAGAATATCATCGCAATTCAAAGTTAATAAAAATTGGCCGGAATGATGAAAATATTGGCAACTTAGGCGAAAGCGAACAGTTGTGAGAGGCATATTTTTGCAACAAATATGTACTACAGTAAAATATTGATCGCATTTGCTGGTTTGTTAACCGCCAATAGCGCATATAGCCAGTCTAAAAACACTGCCTTCCTTACATTGCCGGAGGCCTGGCGCAAAGCCGAACAAAACAGCAGGCAGATTGAGATTACCAGAAAAGCCAATTTGATTGCTGACGAGGAGATTAAAGACGCAATAATGGAACGGTTGCCCGAAGTAAGTTTGCTTGGCAGCATTGAAAAGGCAACCAATATGCCCATTTATGAAAATGGCCTTTTTTCTTCGCACACGCAGGAACACGAAATTATACACACTTTATACAAAGCGGGGGCCGATTTTTATCTGAACCTTTATAATGGCAATAAGCTTAACCTTAAAATTGAAGAGAATAAGCTATTGTACCAGATTGCGGTTATCCATAATAACGAAGCGATCTCTGTCATCAGGTATAAAACGGCCGCGCTGTATCTTGATCTTCAAAAGGCCTTGGTCTTCAGGAAACTGATCATTAAGGATATTGCCGATCAGGAAAAGCAATTGTTGGAGATAAAAGCCCTTCAAAAAAATGGGGTGGTCTTAAAAAGCGATGTGCTGCGTGTTGAACTGGATCTTTCCAGGCGTAAGATGGCTTTGGTAACCATAGAGAATGATATTCTTATCGCTACACAGAAACTAAACATCATTATGGGCGAACCGGATGAAAGTGTGATCATCCCCACAGAGTTCGATTCAGTTGACGTGCAAGAATTGCCTTATGAAAAATACCTCGTCGACGCAATGGAACATTCCTTTGCGTACCATATTTCTGAAAAGCAAACGCAGGTTAGTAAACTGCATCTTAGCCAGGTAAAAGCCAACTACCAGCCAAAGGTTGGGCTTTACAGCGATTTTTCATACGCTAACCCGCAAATATTCCTATTTCCTTACAATCCTGCCTGGTACTCGCTTGGTGTTGCCGGTATCAGGGCTACTATGCCGCTATCGCAACTTTATCAAAACAGGCATAAAGTGAACTCGGCTAAACTGGAGCTTGATAAAGAAGAAACCACTCATAAAGACATTGAGGACAAAGTACGGCAACAGGTTAAAGAGGCTTACTTACGATATAAGGAATCGCTGGTGCAAATTGGTGTGGCCGAGGTTGATGTGGCCCATGCACAGGAAAATGCCCGCATTATTAAAAATACATATTTCAATCAAACTTCATTAATTACAGACTTGCTTGATGCCGATGTGCAGGTGCTGCAAACGCGCTTTGAGCTGGCAACCGCACGTATTGTGGCTCAAAACAAATATTATCTACTTCAAAACATCACCGGCGTACTTTAATATGAAAAAAAGCATATAGTAACAGATCGAATTATTACCAAGATAACCGGTTGGATAGCCGGCCTTACCATTATAGCCCTGGCAATTTGGGCCGTATTTACTCTTTGGGAGTATCGTGAGTATGAGCAAACTAATGACGCACAGGTACAGGAGTACGTAAACCCTGTTATATCGCGTGCGGGAGGTTTTATAGTGGCCGTAAAGTTTGAAGAGAACCAGCCGGTAAAAAAGGGAGATACCTTATTAATTATAGATAACCGGGAGTACACTTTACAAGTTGCGCAGACCCGGGCAGCTATACAAAAAGCCGAGGCACAGTTAGAGGTATTAAAAAGTAACATACACACCACGCAAAAAACTGCCGGTTCTGCTAAAGCTCAAATTAAAGCAAGCGCTGCAAAAGTTTGGAAACAGCGGCTTGACTTTGAACGTTATTTGCGCCTTTATAAAGAGGAGTCAGCTACTAAACAACAGCTTGAAAATGTTCAGGCTACCCTGGATGTAAACAATAGCGATTTCCAGTCGGCAGAGGAAAACTACGGAGCCGCAGAATCAAAAATAGACGATATTATAGCAGAAAAGACGGTATTAAGGGCAGAAATTGCACGTTTAAAAGCTTTGCTTGACCGCAACATGCTTGATGTTGAATATACCGTTATCAGGGCTTCATATGATGGAAGAATGGGACGTCGTACGGTAGAGGTTGGTCAAATGATTAATGCTGGCGAAGTGCTGGCCTATATAGTTGATAACGAAACTGACAAATGGGTGATAGCCAATTACAAAGAAACCCAGATTGCCGGCATGCATATAGGTGATACCGTAAAATTTGTTGCCGACGCATTTCCGGACCAGGAGTTTAAGGGCACTATCATTTCATTGTCGCCCGCGACCGGTTCCAGCTTCTCGTTGCTGCCTCCGGATAACTCTACCGGTAACTATGTGAAAATTGTTCAGCGTGTGCCGGTACGTATCAGGGTCGATGCTGAAAAAAGCAGCTGGCCATGCTTAGAGTGGGTATGAATGTTAATGTTTACGTTCCAAAAAAACAGCAGCGCCATGGATAGGGGGATTCCAATTTTTAGACGCTGGGTTCCGGGCTGGGCTATTAAGATCATACTGTTTTCACTTATCCTGCCCACGCTGGTGCTTTTTTCTGCCATTTGGAAACATCAATGCGGCAGCAGGCTATTATGGCAGCGAACCGGCAGATATACAATTTGCGGTAGCTTTGTTTTATGCCGGGTATATAGCCTTTTACAGCCTTGAACGGCGATTCTTTAACTTCCTGGCAGCAAAAGAATATTTTATCATTTTTACCATGTTGGAGTTGCTGACAACACTGGTATGTTATTTAACCAATGATCTTTATATATTATTCCCGATCCGTTTTTTCCAGGGGATGTTGTTCTCCAGTACAGTAAATCTGTCTTTATCCCTCATGTTTACCCGCCTGCACAGCGAAAGGGCCCGCGAAATAAGCTTCTCGGTTTTTTCGGAATGCTGATATGTATTCTGCCCTTTACCAATTTGGTTACCGCCGATTTGATAGACTCTTATAATTTTAACCTGGTTTACAAGGGCGCATTGTTCTCTTACCTGCCATGCTTGTGCCTTATCATGCTGTGTATGAATAACGTAAGGTTGAACGCCCGCTTTCACTTATACAAACTCGACTGGCAGAGTTTTGTGTTTTGGAGCATCATGCTCACTTTGCTGGGGTATATTAGTATTTATGGGCAGGAATATTATTGGTTGGATGATGCCCGCATTTACTATAGCGTTGCCGCTATGATAGTTAGCACGCTGATTTACATTGTACGCCAAAGAGGTTTAAAAAGACCATATCTGCATCTGGGTATATTTCGCTTTCGCAATTTTAAGTTCGCGGCCTTTCTCATCTTAATACTTTATATATGTCGGTTTGCGGTTAATATCACCAATTCATTTTTTACAGGTGTGCTTAAGCTTGATCCTATTCACGTAAGCTATATAAACAGTTGCAACCTGGGCGGCCTCATAATTGGTATTATAATTTCCGGTGCTATGATCCTGCAGAAAAAAATATCAGGTTTATCTGGTTTCCGGGCTTTATATTATTGCTGGCTTTTCACGTCATTATGTTCTTTTTGTTTGCTACAGAGGCAAATGAAAAGAACTTTTACGCTCCGCTTTTTATGCAGGGGATAGGCGTGGGGATGATCATGGTACCCACTATTGTGTATGCCATCTCTGCAGTGCCTGTTGCAATTGGCCCGTCAGCAACTTCGATATGTTCAACTATGGGGTATGTTGGCTTCTGTGTTAGTGCTGCGATCATCAATTTTTGCGAGCTCTACGAAAAAAGCCGGCATTACAATGCATTTCAGGACCATCTAACAAAAGTTGACCGGTTTGCATTGCACGCGCTGGCCACGCGTGGGACCGAACTGTTGTCAAAGGGTCTCTCGTTAAAGCAAGCCAGTAAAGGCGCAAACAAGCAATTGGTAGGCGCCGTTAATCAGCAAATCCAAATCAGGTTCGCTATGGATTATTACGAGATGATGTCAATGATGTTGGTCGCAACCTTGCTGCTTATTGCTTTATTCCCTTATCTAAATCGTACAGCAGTTTACCTGCGTTCGCGCCGGCTTGTACCTGCATAATCTAATTATTTAATATTAAACAACAAATGAAATATATAACCCTGTTGGCTATTATCATCGTCAGTATAACTGCATGCCAAAAAGATAACCAAAACTTTAAATTAAAAACGGTTACCATAAACGCCTACACAAACAAAAACTCCGGCTTGCAGCATGTTTACGTCAGGATTGTTGACGCCGCAGATCAGCAGCGAGTTATCGGTAAATCTGCTTCATATCCGTCAAACCTGCCATTGCCTGTTACGCTGGGTATAACTTCGAGCCTCAAACAAGCGCTATATAAACAAACATGTATAGTGCAGTTGTGGGCCGACTCTACAGGTTTGATTAGTTCGCAAAAAATGAATATGGATAGTTATAAAATCATCTTTCCGTTAGAGATGGATGTCAAAAATAAAGACATGGATGTTACGTTATCAGGCAACTGGGACTAAGCATTAACAATACCTATATTTATAAAAAACAATGAATACCATGATGTCTGATCCATCTGATGAAGCGATCGTATATTTTATATTTTCAACCAATCATGGTGTTAAAGCCACTCTGATTAACGGGTACGACACGTTCAGCAAATCGCTTACAGAAGGATTGGTCAATGAGTTAAAAGAAAAACGCAACAAGAACATATAGCCATGGTTGCTTGTTATTTAAAAACTACCTCCCAATTGCTTACTAAGCGCCCTTCATCATCTCCATCCCTAATGATGAGGTCTCGGTTAAATTAAAATCAGGAGGCAGTCCGTTGCCGTTATCACTAATAAGTAAGGCGATGGTTTCTGGTGCCGACAGCTTCACATTAACAAGTATTTCTCATCCGGTTTTATTAAATGTATATCTGATACTATTGGTGATAGCTTCGTTTAATATCAGGCCTATAGGTACCGCCTGCGATATATCCAGATTCATCTGGTCTAAATTCTTTTAAAATTGATTTTTTGGTGCCCGCAATCATAGCAGGTGTAGAGATATCTAACTAAGTCGGTGATGTAGTCGGCCATAACAATAGTTGCTACAGTTCGTGCGTAATTACAACCATGCCCATATTTCCATCGCATACGGCGTAGTGATATTCGGTTTAAAAATGATCTATGTTCTGGGCGACCTGATGTTCTGGCGCGCGCGCCGTGTAGATGAATAAGGTTTGATACGGAGGCGAATCGGCCGTCCAACTTGTAGATCCTGTTTAAAAAAGTGCCTTGAAGCAGTTCAGGCAATTGGCTTTAATTCAACAGCGTCTTTTTAAAATCTTTCGGAGTTTGGCCCACCTCTTTCCTGAACAGCCGGGAAAAGTAAGACATGTTCTCAAACCCGAGAGAATAGGCAATTTCTGAAACATGGTCGTCAGATTCCCGCAACCGGTTTTTAGCGACCGAGATGAGCGCAATATGGATCAGTTCCTGCGCGGTTTTCCCGGTCTCCAACTTCAGCGCATTACTGAGGTAACGTGGCGACATGTTCAGCTCGGCGGCGAGTGCGGATACTGAGGGCAGCCCCTCTTTCATCAATTTGTCCTGGCGGATGAAATCGTCCAGCAGCCTTTGGAAAGCCGAAACCGTTTTGCCGCTTAATTCCCGGCGGTTGATAAACTGCCGTTTATAAAAACGCTCAGCGTACTTCAATAAGGAATCGATATTGACCAGTATAATGTTCCGGCTAAACTCGTCCTGGTTATTATCGTATTCTGTATCGATCGATTCGAAGAGACGCATGATGATTTTTTCTTCTTTGGGCGCCAGGTGTAAGGCTTCATCCGCTTCATAGTCAAAAAAGGCATACCGACCGATCTCGCGCTGCAGGGCGCTGCCCAATAAAAAGTCTTCATGGAACAACAGGATATAGCCGCCTTCTTCCAGCTCCAGGTTATTTATTTCGATAACCTGGCGGGGTTTCCAGAACACCATCGAGCCTTTTTCGTGATCGAAGCGTGTGCGCCCGTAAAGCCAGTGCCCGGCTTTGATATTTTTCAGGCCGATCATGTAAAAATCACAGGTGAATTCCCGGAAGTTCAGGACCAGGCCGGGCGTAATCTCCAGCAGGCTAAGCATGGGGTGCTCCGGTTCTGGCAGGCCATTCTCGCTGTGCATCTCGCTTAGTGAGCGGAAGTGTTTCATGAAGACTAATTTAAAAAAGATCAGGCACTATATTGTGTTAAATGATAATCAATATGGATCAGCACCAATTTACCCCATTGTCTGCGAGTCAGCCTGCCGAACAGGGGATGCGGCCCCCAGGCTTCGGTTGGCGTGATCCAGGCTTTGTCCAGGATATCCAACAACAGCTTTTGCTCCTGCTCAAAATAAAATTGCTCGTAATGGGGTATCACAAAATTCAGGGGCATACGCAGTCCCCGCGACTGCTCAGGAAAGAAGTCCACCAGTAACCATTTGAATATCGTACGACTGAGCCCGTAACTCTCATCCCAAAGGCTGAAATAACCCAATGCCCCGCCCAGCGAAAGGTTGAGGTGGTGCAACATCTGCGTTGCAGCCATCGTCCCCCACACCCGTTCAGATCGGGCTCAGGCCTTGCACCCGCCGCCGGATCTCCGTCTGCTTTTGCGGGCTGTAAAACAATAGCCCGTCTACCTGTAGCGTAATAATAGTTTTGGGCAGATAACGAAGGGTGGCGATAACGTAAAGCCATAGTTCCTTGTTGATGAGGTTACGTTTTATGGCAGGCAATTCAGGCGGTGAGTTCAGTAGGTGTGCATTTACCGGCCCAGGCTTCGATTTCCTGGCTAACTTTATCACGGTTGCTGCGGTAAGTTTGCAGGGAGTCCTTTCCGACCGGTAAATGAAGCGGCGGATTTTCAGTGTTCGCCAGTTCCAGTACCACCTGCGCCAGTTTGGCGGGGTCGCCGGGTTGGTGCAGTGCAGTGCTTCCGGTACAGCCTTCATCTGGCCTGCCGTGGTAGTCTGGTAGTCGGAGATCGACTCTTTGGTCAGAGAATAACTCTGGGCATTCAGGAACTGTGTGCGGAACAGGCCGGGTGCCCGGGCGGTAACCTTGATGTTAAAGGGAGCGAGTTCCAGCGCCAGGCCTTCGGATAAGCCTTCAACAGCGTATTTGGTTTGTCTCCATACCAGCAGGTGAGCCTTGGTGTCAGGTATTCCTTATCCCAAAGTTTTTGTGTTGTTTGTTTCCAGGGTGTTTCCCTGATCAGTTTTTCTAACAGCCAGTCACCCGTTGTCGGATCAATTAAACCGGGCTGGTATTCCAGCAAATCCTTAGGCAATCCTTTACTTTGCCCGGTTTCGGCAAATAATGTCAATTGTTCCATCACTAAATCCTTTCCACATAAGTCGTTATAAAATGGGCCAATTGTTCCTGTTCTCCTGGTTGCAGTACATCGCCGTCGTAGATCCAGTAACCCTTCGCGTCAAATAAAATACGGCCCATGTAAACGGGCGGCTGATCATAAGCCGTATAGATCTCATAGCATTGTACAGCGTGCTTTTGCCCTGTATTTGGTACAATTTTCACCACTTCCCGTGAACCATCGCGGTATTTAAGCCAGGCTTTAACCTCGCTTTTTAAATACGTTTTGACCAACAATTCCTGCATTTGAAATTTTTTCTCAAAGATATATAAAATACTAATATTTTTAGCATTAAATTTGTACTCCCTATTTGGTACAAACACGATGGAAACGGCAAATGACCGAAAAACACTGATTAACAGCCTGCAAAAGAATATTTTGCAATGGGAGGGCTATAGGCCACCGCCTACAGGTACACAGGGGCTGGTAGGCCTGGGGGCAGTGGAAACAGCTTTCCCCAACGGCGTTTTTCCTTTAGGTACAGTGCATGAACTGGTTTGCAGTACCACCGAACAGGCTACTGCTTCCAGCGGATTGATTAGCGGCCTGCTCTCGGTGTTTATGCAAAATGGCGGGGCCTGTTTATGGATCAGCCTCACCGGAAACATCTTCCCACCGGCGTTAAGCGGCTTTGGTATAGAACCCAGCCGCTTGATCTTTATCCGGGTGACCAAAGACCAGGAAGCCTTATGGGTGATGGAAGAAGCGCTGAAATGCGCAGGGCTTGCCGCAGTTGTGGCAGAAGCGCGGGAACTGGATTTTAAACAATCGCGCAGGCTTCAGCTGGCTGTTGAGCAAAGTCACGTTACCGGGTTTGTGCTGCGTAATGCCGTTAAAAAGATCGGTTCAACGGCTTGCGCTGCCCGGTGGCAGGTGAAATCTTTGCCGAGCGAGCCGGTTGACGATTTGCCTGGTCTTGGTTTTCCGCGCTGGGAGGTAGAACTACTACGTGTCCGTAACGGGCATCCGGGTACCTGGATCATAGAATGGGCAGAAGGTAAATTCAAACAGGTGGAAAAAGAGCAAACAGCTAAACCATTTAAACGGAAAGCGGGGTGAGTTATGCAGCACAGGTATATGGCTATTTGGTTTCGTCACCTGGTGACAGACTGGCTGACACTCCGGCAGCCGGAATTAAAAGATCAGCCCTTTGTGCTGGTTGTGCCCGAACATAACCGTATGATTGTCAGGGCGGCTAATCCCGAAGCCGAAGCACAAGGTGTTCGTGCAGGGATGCCGGCAGCAGATGCCAAAGCGATTACCACTAATTTACAGGTTATTGATTTTCCGTTGGGCCAGGAAAGTAAGCTGCTCCGGCATTTGGGTTTATGGTGCATCCGCTATACGCCGGTTGTGGCTATTGACCTGCCCGATGGTTTGACCCTTGATATTTCCGGCTGTGCACATCTATGGGGTGGTGAAAAAGGATATTTAAAAACCGTTGTACTTAAATTAAGGGGTATGGGCTACGATGCACGGGCTGCTATTGCCGATACTGTTGGCGCAGCCTGGGCTATTGCCCGGTATGGTAAAATCAGGCCCATCATTGAAAGCGGTGGGCAGGCGGAAGCCATTGCCGGCCTTTCTCCGGCCGCCCTCAGGTTGGAACCGGCAATACTGGACAAACTGTATAAACTCGGCTTCCGGTATGTTAAAAGTTTTATGACCATGCCACGTACCGTGCTGCGTAGGCGTTTTGGTGAAGGCTTTTTGTTAAGGCTTGCCCAGGCTTTGGGTACTACTGATGAATACCTGGCCCCGATTATCCCGCCCGTGCCTTATGTTGAGCGGCTGCCCTGCCTGGAGCCGGTACGAACGGATAAAGCCATAGAAATTGGCATTGAAAAACTATTGCAAGGCCTATGTAGCCGCTTGCAAGCTGAAGGAAAAGGTGTGCGTAAGGTCGTGCTGAAATGTTTCCGGATTGATGGTAAAATGGTACAAGCGGGGATAACAACCACGCGTGGCTCACATAGTGTTTCCCATTTATTCAAGCTCTTTGGTTTACAGATCAGCAAGATTGAACCTGCTTTGGGTATTGAGCTGTTTCTGCTGGAAGCACAAAAAGTAGAAGATATCGACCCCTTGCAGGAAAAGCTATGGCTGGGGGATCCGGGCTTGCAGGATACCGCACTGGCCGAACTGCTTGACCGGATTGCCGGAAAGATCGGCCCCGAAAGGATTATGCGTTACCTGCCTGCCGAGCATTACTGGCCCGAACGTTCCATCCGGCCCGCTCTTTCACTCAAAGATATCTCGCTGGCCGGCTGGCGGGCTGACAAGCCAAGACCAATACGCTTGCTCAGCAAACCGGAAGCCATTGAAGTTATGGCTTTATTGCCGGATTATCCGCCAAAAATATTTATCTATAAGGGTAAGCGCCATGTTGTGGACAAAGCAGACGGCCCGGAACGTATTGAACGGGAATGGTGGCTGGACAAAGGTGAGCACCGCGACTATTATATGGTGGAGGATGAGCATGGGGGCCGTTATTGGCTGTTCCGTTCGGGGCATTATGATAGCGGAGGTGCCCAATGGTATTTACACGGATTTTTTGCCTGATGATGAAATACGCGGAATTATATTGTACCTCCAATTTCAGCTTCCTGCGCGGTGGATCTCACCCGGAGGAACTGGTTGAGCAGGCTGTGGTTCATGGTTATACGGCCATAGCGGTTACCGACCGGAATAGCCTGGCCGGTATTGTCCGGGCGCATATTGCCGCAAAAAAACTACCTGTACAATTTATTCCCGCTTGTCGCCTGGACTTGCTGGATGGGCCGGGCCTGCTGGCTTATCCTACTGACATTGCTGCTTACGGCCGGCTTTCGGCCTTGCTCACCAGGGGTAATCTGCGTGCTGAAAAAGGTGAATGCCATTTATATAAAGCAGATGTGTATGAACACCGGGAAGGCATCCTGTTTATCATCATTCCGCCCGATGAGCTCAACGCGCGGTTTGATTTTACCGGTGAGTTTAAAACAGCAGTAGCAGAATATAAACAAGCTTTCGGGAATGCCTTATACATGGCTGCCCTACGTTCTTACAGCGGCGATGATGCCAAACGGCTGCACAGGTTAGCCGGCATGGGTATACCTTTGACTGCTGCTGGTGATGTGCATTATCATGAACCGAACAGGAGGGAACTACAGGATGTATTGACCTGTATCCGGGAGAAATGCACTATCAACAACGCAGGGTACCGGCTGCATCAGAATGCGGAACGCTACCTGAAACCTATTGAAGAAATACACCGGATCTTCAGGCAATATCCGGAAGCAATTGAAAATGCGCTTGCTATTGCCGAAGCCTGTACTTTTTCGCTGGACGAATTAAAATACATCGAGCCTGAAGAAAAGATCTTTGACGGATTAACGCCACAGGAAAGGTTAAAAAAATACACATGGGAAGGTGCACATGAACGTTATGGTGAGTATATACCGCCTAAGATAGGTAAGCAGATAGATTTTGAACTGGCCTTTATCGAAAAGCGCAGGCTGGCGCCTTATTTTCTCCGCGTATATAAATACACCCGGAAAGCAGAAGAGCTCGAAATCTTGCACCAGGGCAGGGGTTCTGCAGCCAATTCAACGGTATGTTATTGTTTGCGCATTACGGCAGTCGACCCGATGAAGTCACGTTTGCTTTTTTCCCGTTTCATGTCAGATGCACGCGAGGAATGGCCTGACATCGATGTGGATTTCGAGCATGAACGCCGCGAGGAAATCATCCAGTATATTTATGAGGATTATGGCCGGGAACACGCGGCTATTGTAGCTACCGTTACGCAGGAGCGGCATAAAGGAGCAATTCGTGATGTGGGCAAGGCGATGGGCTTATCTGAAGATACGATTAAACGTATCGGTGGTACGATATGGGATTTCAGTGAAGAAGGTTTTGATGAAAAGCGTTTACAGGAACAGGGGCTTAACCCGGGCGATCCATTGATATACAAAGTACTGGAGTTGACGACACTGCTGATGGGTTTCCCGCGGCAATTGGGTCAGCATACCGGTGGCTTTGTTATTACCGATAACAAACTATCCGACCTGTGCCCTGTGCTCAATGCCCGCATGGAGAACCGAACCCAACTGGAATGGAACAAAGATGACCTGGAAGCGTTGGGCATTTTGAAAGTGGATGTTTTAGGATTGGGTATGCTCACCATGATCCGCAAAGCATTTGACCTGATAAAACAACATTATGGCCGAAAACTTACCTTAGCCAATATCCCGCAGGACGACCCCAAAGTTTATGAAATGATAGGTCATGCGGATACACTTGGGGTATTCCAGATTGAGAGCCGGGCGCAAATGTCTATGCTGCCAAGACTGATGCCCCAATGTTTTTATGACCTCGTGATCGAGGTGGCTATTGTGCGGCCCGGCCCCATACAGGGTGATATGGTGCATCCTTACCTGCGCAGGCGTAATGGCGAAGAACAGGTAGTGTATCCATCCACGGAACTGGAAGATATTTTAGGCCGGACTTTAGGTGTTCCGCTTTTTCAGGAACAAGCGATGGAGATCGCTATTGTTGCCGCAGGCTTTACACCGGCCGAGGCTGATGAGCTGCGCCGGAGCATGGCGACTTTTAAAGCGAATGGCAAGTTATACCTGTACGAAAAGAAACTGGTGGAGGGTATGGTGGCGCGTGGTTATGAGGAAGATTTTTCGAGGCGGGTGTTTAAGCAGTTACAAGGTTTTGAGGGGTATGGTTTCCCCGAGAGCCATGCCGCTTCTTTTGCGTTGCTGGTTTATATATCTTCCTGGCTGAAGTATTATTATCCGGATGCTTTTGCCGCTGCTTTGCTCAATAGCCAGCCGATGGGCTTTTATCAGCCCGCTGAGATCGTGGACGATGCGCGCGGGCATGGCGTTTTTGTTCGTGGCGTGGATATTAACTACTCGGCCTGGGATCATTCGCTGGAAGAACAGGCCGGAAAATATAAGATATTACGCTTAGGTTTCCGGTTGGTGAAAGGGCTAAAAGAAGAAGAAATGAATATCCTGGTTGAGAATGCACCTTATCAACATATTATCGATTTGTCAAATGTCGGGATTTCGCAGGCAGCTTTGGAGAAACTGGCTGATGCGGATGCATTCCGCTCTATCGGCCTCGACCGCAGGCAGGCGCTTTGGGAAGTAGCTGCTTTAGGTGATCGCCCCGTGGCATTGCTGGAAAGCTTGCCTTCGGCCAGCGCAGGTGAGCAAATTGAATTACCACTAATGACCGCGGGTGAGCACGTGGTACAGGATTTCGCTTCCACCGGTTTATCCATTAAAGCGCACCCGGTAAGTTTTGTGCGGGAAGATTTGAACCGGCTGCAGGTTATGCCACTCAACCGGATCCAATCGTTGAAGAATGGCGAAAAAATTCGTGTTGCCGGGATGATCACCGTGCGGCAGCGGCCGGGGACGGCCAAAGGTGTGGTATTCGTAACCATCAAAGATGAAACCGGCTTTGCCAATCTTGTGGTTTGGGGTAAGTTTTTTGACAAATACCGCAAAGAGATCGTTCAGTCGCAACTGCTCCTGGTAGATGGGCATTTACAGGTTGAGGGCGAAGTGATCCATGTGGTGGTACGCCGCTGTTATAATCTCAATTCTTTATTGGGTAAACTAACGGCTGTACCTGATGAACAGCCTTCTTTGCTGAGCTTGTCCAGGGGGATGAAACCTCGATGCCTTCACCTGATCCGCGAAATATCCCCAATAAGAGTGCTTTTCATAAGGGCAGGAATTTTCATTGATGAAGAGCGTATCATTAATAAGGCTTTTAATAAACTCGAAAGGCAGTTTATAATTGTCTTACTATGCCTGTAAAAGGGATATGGTAAGGTTTATCCGATCAAAGGAATTGCAATACCAATTGCTCCCATTCCTCTTCCAAAGAAAGGTTGGGGCGTACTTGCCGCGCTTTGCTATACCAGTAATCAGCATTTCCAATATCACCTTCTTTACGGTGCAAATAGGCATGTACCCAAGCCGATGCCTGATCTGTCAGATGATCAACCTGTGCATGAGCCTGATGCCAGTCACCTTTACCATCAAACCAAAGGCTTTTTAGCTGTGCAGAGAGTCCGTTAACAGGTTGTTCTAAATTTAATGATGCTTTAAATTCTGTTAAAGTTGTCATTGGTATTAGTTTTTTACAATAAACGTAATTGGTACATCGGACTTTTATCAATACATAGTTCGATCCGTTACCGGCATTAATTATTGCGTAGTGGTAAAGATCCTAAATTAATCGGAAAATTAATGGGGATGTATTATTTATCAAAGATAGGCCGGTTTACAATTTCTGATGTAAAAGTATAAACAGTGTATTACCGCGTTGTGCGATAACGCAATTTTTGTTTTTAGCAGAAAAAAGAAAAACAGTGCAACTAAAATCTTAATGCCGGCGTCTTATGGTTATTAAAGCCTGATCATATGTTAAAAAACTACTTAAAGATTACCTGGCGCAACCTCTTACGTCAAAAAACATTCTCCCTGATCAATATCCTCGGATTGACAATAGGCATGGCCAGCGCAGCGCTGATTTTGTTGTGGATCCAGAATGAGGTTAGCTATGATCAGTTCCATGAAAAACGGGAACGTCTTTACTCTGTATATAACCGCTCTAAATTTGACGGTAAATTATGGAGCTGGGAAACCACGCCTAAAATCATGGGTAAGGTTATGAAAGCGGAGTTGCCCCAACTGGAAAAAGTAGCCAGGGTAACTGATGCCAGTTTTTTGTTTAGCATTGGCGATAAACGTTTGACTGCAACAGGCGATTTTACTGATCCGGATTTTCTTTCCATGTTTAGTTTTCCATTAATTAATGGAGACCCCAAGACCGCTTTGAACGATCTTCATAGCATAGTTATCACTGAAAAGTTTTCAAAGAAACTTTTCGGAGAGGAAAATGCGCTCGGCAAAACAGTTAAAATAGATAGTAACGCTTATTTTAAAGTGACGGGGGTGATGAAAGACCTCCCGAATAATACCCGGTTTGATTTTGAATACCTTATTCCCTGGTCATATCTAAAAAAGATAGGGCAGGATGATGAATACTGGGGCAATAACTCCATCCAAACGTTTGTTCTTTTAAAACCCGGCGTAACGGAAGCTCATGCTGATGCCGCTGTATTAAACTTTACCAGGAACCATTCCGATACCAAGGATATTCAGCAGTTTTTGCACCCCGCAACCAAATGGCACCTGTATTCGCAGTTTAAGGATGGGGTGATAGTTGGTGGGAGAATTGAACGTGTCAGGGTATTTTCACTGATCGCTGTACTGATCCTCGTTATTGCTTGTATAAATTTCATGAATTTAAGTACGGCCAGGAGCGAGACGCGTGCAAGGGAGGTAGGCATCCGTAAAACTGTAGGCGCATTAAGGGGCTCGTTAATCTGGCAGTTTTTAGGTGAATCTGTTTTGATCGCACTTATTGCCGGCATTTTTGCCATCGTCATCGTACAAATCAGTATGTCGGGTTTCAACCAGCTTACCCAAAAGCAATTATATGTACCATATAGTAATCCCTACTTTTGGCTCACCGCAATTGGATTTATACTGGTAACCGGTATAATTTCAGGAAGTTATCCCGCATTGTACCTGTCGTCATTCAAGCCTGTAGCTGTACTGAAAGGTACTTTTAAGGCGGCAAATGCTTTGGTTACACCGCGTAAATTGCTGGTGGTCATTCAGTTTACTTTTGCGGTGGTATTGATCATTTGTACCATCATTATCCGCCAGCAATTACAATACGCCCAGGACAGGGATACGGGGTATAAGAAAGATAACCTTGTTTACACATTTATGTCCGGCGAGATCTCGAAGCACTATCAATCCATCAGAAATGAATTGCTTTCCAGTGGTGCTGCAACTTCTGTGTCCAGAACAAATTCGCCTATAACCCAGCGATACAGCGATAGCTGGGGTTTTAACTGGCCAGGTTCACAGCCCAAGAACAAGGTTGATTTTATTATTTACACTTCGGACGGAAACCTTATTAAAACCATGGGCCTTAAGCTTGTTGCAGGCAGGGATATCGACCCGGTAAACTACCCGACAGATTCAACCGCCATGCTGGTGAATGAGGCTTCGGTGAAGATCATGAACCTGAAAGATCCGGTTGGTAAATTAGTTACCCAGGGCGAGGGTAAAGACATCAAAACATGGCATATTGTTGGAGTTATCAAAGACTTTATTATCAGCTCGCCTTATGAACCTGTACAACATATGCTGATTGAAGGCCCCAGTTCCTGGTTCAATATCATTCACTACAAGCTTAATAACGCTAATTCGACAAAAGAAAACCTGCGTCGCGCTGAAGCTATATTTAAGAAATACAACCCGGATTACCCGTTTGAATATAGTTTTGTTGACCAGGAGTACGCCAAGAAGTTTGGCGATGAGCAGCGTATCGGGACTTTGGCCAGCCTGTTTGCCGGATTGACAATCGTTATATCCTGTCTCGGACTTTTTGGGCTGGCGGCTTACATGGCGCAAAACCGTATCAAAGAAATCGGCATCAGAAAAGTGCTTGGCGCATCTGTTGCCAGCGTGACCACATTGCTTTCCAGGGATTTTCTGAAGCTGGTCATAATCTCATTTTGCATCGCTGCGCCAATAGCGTGGTATTTAATGTTCCAATGGTTGAAAGGATACAGTTACCGGATTTCCATTAATATCTGGGTATTTGTAATCGCCGCCGCGCTGACATTGCTGATTTCTGTTTTGACAGTAAGCTACCAGGCAATCAAGGCTGCATTAACAAATCCGGTGAAAAGTTTGAAAGGGGAATAACACCTTCATTACGGGTTGCTGTATTCTCATTACCATAAAGACAATAGTAACTGCCCGGTGAAGGCCTGTTTTAAATCTACTGCCCCCAAAAAGTTAGGTGCTATTTGGGGGCGTTTTTATGCATAAAACAGAAGTGATCGCTTCTGCTAAGCCCAAAATGTTAGTTGGATTCTCAGCTTTATAATCAATCCCAATCAACAACGAGATCTACACGGCCAAGCCAGTACGATGGATAATTACAAGGTCGGTTTACCGGTTTGGTTAACCAAGCCTGGCGAATGCCAGCCTTAATTACCGCTTCGGCAAGCTGAAAGAAGCGGTTAAGAAAAACAAACAGGGTATCAGTAATGATGATGTTCAGGGAGCGCCTTCGGGGAACTAAGAGCATTTAACGAATACAAACAGGCGGAGGGGGCCGCCTGTTTGTTGATAATCTTTCCGTATTCCAGGTTCGGTTTTAGTTATCTAATAACCTGCGCAGATCGCCCGCACTGATCTCCTGTACCGGCCGGAATGTATTCCCGGCCGCATAATGTAACAGGCTGTATCGGAGCTGCCTTGCCGCTGCCCGTTCCGTTAATTGGCTATGAAGATCCATTGTACAAATAATTAAGCTCCCCGAACCAACCTTGAATTCAACCAGCGTTGCCAGGTTACGGTTCCTGAAAAAGTTATCGATCACCCGGACTATCGGCGTTGCAGGAGTTCCTAATTTATCAAGTATCAGCGACCGGGAACGGGTCACCAGGTCCCACCATTGCCAATCCGTATAAAAGTCTGTAGGGAAATCAGCCAGGGCGTTACTTTTCTTGTCGATGAGCAGGCCCATACTGCCTGGTTGATCGGGGAAGTGGACCGGGCTCCAGAAAACAGGAGCGAAACGGCCGTCGATACCTTTAACGTTGGCGGTATCCGGATTAAGCAATACTTTTCGCCCCGCTTGCAGATAACTAAGGGCACTGTCGATGGATGTAGTAAAGATAACGTTACTAAAAGATTCCGGCTTTTTATCTGGGTAAACCCAAATTTTCCAGTGATTAGTATAACCGGTATTGGCAATGCTCACAGTGATCTGTAATTCACAAGCCCGGTCGATTTTGCTGAGATCTATCGAGAAACTTCCCGCAGAAGCGTTGCCAATGGCAATAGACTGCCGGCCAAGCGAACCACGGAGATTGAAGTGCTTATCTGATGAAATTGCTGACCAGAGAACTTCGCCATTTATTTGCCGGTCGCTATAGTTGGCAATTTCGGCAGCAGCATTAAAATGCTCATTATTGCTGTAGGCAGCTTTTTCAAGACGGATCAATGGCACCACTGGCCCACAGAATTTGCTAAAATCAGTCGACAGAAACCAATCCTTTACTATCCCAGAAAGCATTTAAAATCCCAACGAGTGCTGTTCCCTGTCCCGGAAAATCATGAAGGTCAAGCAATTGAAACCCGCCAACACCTTTGGTTTTCAACGCGCGTTCAATTTCTTCTTTGTAAAGCTGAACAGCCAGTGTTCCGCTGGCTTTAAGATAATCGGGGGCTAATCCAAGCATTCCTTTTTTGCGGAGGTTGTTCCGTACCGCCTCAAAGTTAGATGGCCGCAGAACCCCTGTATACTTTTTTATTTCTTCAAGATCCGGATAAACAGAATACTGGCCCACTTCGTGAATAATAAGGGGCACCGTTGTCCCTTCCAGCGCTTTACTGTAATCTGTCTTAAAATCGGGCGGATTAGTGTTGAAAATACCCTGTCCCCGTACCCATCCTTTTTCCGTGTACTGGGTAATAAAATAATCATCGGCAGGGTCCGGATTTTTGCCATGCCCTTTTTGAAAACTGAAGGTGGTTGTGGTGTATAAATGCCGGTTGTCTTCCTGCTTTAACTTACGCACCATTTTCTCCAGCCATCCAAAATCCCCTCCAGTTCATTACCCATGCTCCAAAAACAAAATGAAGGGTGGTTACCATAATTCCGGATAATATTTTCGGCTTCCTGTTCCAGGTAAGTCAATGTTTTTGGGTCTTTGCCCACAGTTAGTGCCCATAGCGGCAGCTCAACATGCAGGTAAAAACCCAGCGAGTCGGCCACCTGAAATGCTGCTTCGGGCGGGCACCATGAATGAAAGCGAAGATGGTTCAGCCCGTAAGCTTTAGCGGTTTTAAACACCTTCAGCCAGCCGGCTGTATTCATTGGCGGGTGGCCTTCCAGCGGAAAAATATTGCATTCAAGCGTACCGCGCAGAAAAAGCGGACGGCCATTGATACGAAGCTCGTTCCCGGTCGCGTTAATATCCCTGAAGCCAAAACTTTGAGTCCTGGCATCCAAAACTTGTCCCTTGCTGTCAATTACTTCCGTGCGAAGACTGTATAGGTGCGGATGAAATTCGTCCCATGATTGCGCCTCCGGAACCTGGAGGCTAATTTCCTCCTGATTATGTTGAATAACAGTTGGGCTTGTTTGTTTAACGATCTTTTTTCCGGAAAGGAGGAAAGCCCGCAGATAAGTATCGCCACTATGGGAACCGCCCAGGCTGATAGCCGCCTTTACGCTGTGATTGGCCAGCGAGGAGTATACCTGTATCTGGTTAATAACTTGTTTGCCTATGTCGATCAGCTGCATCTTTCCGATAACGCCGTTCCAAATGATCTGTGTACCGTCGGTGTAGGCATGGGCAAAGTCATTTACGCTGATATCATGCTGCTTGCGATTGTCTACACGAATGGTGATCACATGTTTGCCTGCTGCCAGAGGGCCTAATTTGAAAGCTTGTGGTGCAATCAGGCTTTCCTGTGTCCCGGCTGTTTTGCCATCTATCCAACAATCGGTTTTCCAGATCACCCGTTCAAGCGACAGCAGGGCGTTGGCCATCCGGCTGGTTAGATTTATGCTGCGCTGATACCAAACGGCACCGGTGTACCTGTGTTTTCTGGACAGATGCAGCATGATGTCCTTGCTCAGCACAGTTGTATCCACCTTTACAGGCGCTCCGATACCGGCGTCATCTAAGGTGCCAGGCAGCCATATGCTGTTAGTAAATTGCTGTTGCTGCCATTTCTGATTCAAACCTTTGTCGAGCGAATCGAGTCTGTACAGCCATTTGCCGGCAACCGGGATTGGTTTAACCTGCGCCGAAATGGTGGAACTTGCTACCAGCGCCGTGAGCAAGAAAAATGTTTTTTTTAAAGAATACTGCATCATTGATAGTGAGCGGTTAAAGTAGTAACAGAACGGGGCTCAAGTGTTATTGTCCCGACGGGAGTTGTTGATTTTTTAAGATTTTTGAGAGCTGTTGTGGTGTACATATCAAATGTATTTCCGGCCAATTGTGAACCACCCGGATCAACCGTGTATTGTTTGCTTTCGGTACTCATATTTATCAGCACAATAACCAATTGTTTTGAAGCGGGATCTTTGTATGCGGAAACCATTTGTGTTCCTGTTGCCAGTACAGCATCGGTAACATCACTTAATGCTGCATTTACGCGGATCATCCCCGGTCTGATAAACCGTGAATAATTTCCCAAACACCACAATTGTTTTGAATCACTAACCAGGCCATTTGTTTTCATGCTGTTCAGGTCATATCCACCAGATGGGTCGTTAATGTATACAAGCCCGTCACTATAATTATAAGTATCAACGGCAAGCCACCACTGCCATGAAGTTACATTGGCCACCGTAAGGTCATGATGAATAACTTTGGCCACATACAAGCCGTAATCAATACCGGTATTTTTCGGGTAACCATTTAACTGACCACAAATATCGCCTAATATACCAAACTCTGACTGCCAAAGATGAAGACTTGGGTCAACAGCCTTTTGCTTATCTGCTGCGTGTTGCCGGTAACTGATCAAATCGGCGCCCGGACAGGTAGTAAAATAACTGTGTGCTGATAGTAAGTGCTCCATCGAGGGGACATCGCCTATATAATTAGCGGAGCTTTTGTTAAAGAACTGGTTGAGCTGATCGCCGCGACCATCGCTGTTGTTAGCATCCAGCGAATTCCATTGATTGGCTTCACCAAGACATATCGTAGTTGCTAAGCCGGCAGCTTTCATCTTCGGGCCCAACAGGCGTATAAAGTCTGCAATTTCAGCATTGGTAGCACCAGTGCCTTCCTGCGATGGATTTTCTCCCCAGTTCCACTGAGGTTCATTAAAGGGGCTGAGATAACTAAAAGGGGTACTGCTTGATTCAAAATGCTTTAAAACGCTAACCAGAAAATCTGCAAAAGCATTTTTCTTGCTTTCTGTCAGGTTCAGATGATTGTTAGCTAAACCATAAGCTTTATTATTTTGCGTGAACTGTACCGGTGGCGAAACAGAAAATGCCAGGAAGTTTTTTACACCACGTGCTTTCGCCGCCGACAGGAACCATTGCTGGCCTGCTTGTTTGTTCCAGTTATAATTATTATTTGCATCCAAAAAGCATTCTTCCCGGCGAAACTCATCCGGTATTCCGCTATCCGCACCTTGTTCATAGCTCCCTGCGCCGATGTTGAAGCGCCAAAGCGTAAGGCCAATACCTTTGGGATTGCCCTGTTGGTCGGCTTCCATGCTGAACAGGTAATCAGCAATCTGATTCTTTTTGGTAACATCATTCCACTTTCCGATGAATTTGGTTGTCCAGCAATCAGAGGCACCAAAGCTTTGCATCGTTTGCTGCTCATTTCCCAAATTGATAGTGATGCGGGCCGGGCCGGTATTGCATATATTAACGCCATTAACGATGCAACCGTCGTCTCCTTTTTTAATTCCTGTTTTTTTAGCGCAGCTGAATGAGTTTGATACCCCCAGCATTACCATGAACAGCAGTGCTGATCGCAAATTTATTTTCATAATAGTTATTTAAAGCCGCCGGCATGCCGGCGGCTATCTGCTAATATCCCGGGTTTTGTGTGATCTTTCCGTTCGAGGCAATAATTTCCTTTGATGGAATAGGCCATAGATTATGTGTTCCTGCAATAAAATTAGCACCCTTATTTTGAGGCTCGTTCAGGTTCTTAGTTTCATATGGGTCTTTGCTTTGTTGTGTATTGTATTTAACAAAACTTCCGTTCGGCCCTAAAATGCTGTTGATCACCGGTTGTCCGCTTTGATCTTTCCATCGCCTGATGTCATACAAACGATCTCCTTCCAGGGCCATTTCGAGCCTGCGCTCCAATCGCACAGCGTTGATGAGGTTCCAGCCGGTAAGTGTCATATCGGTAGTGAGGCCGACGCGGTTCCTAACCGCACGCATTGACTGTAAAGCCTGGGCCGACTGCTGCTGCATAGCGGCAGCTTCAGCATTCATCAGGTAAACGTCTGCCAGCCTCAGGTAAATATGATCTTTTGAAAAGCGGCCGTTCGGTGTTCTTTCACCGCGAGGTACATACACTTTTCGGTTGTACCTGGCAGATTTACATTGTGCAGGATTGGCATTGAATGAGGTATTGGCCGGATCGCCGGCAACCGGGAAGCCCTGGCGCATGATCGTCCAGTTTAACCTTACACTGTCTGCCTGAGATTTAAAGGCATTTTCAAGATCGCTGGTTGGCGTAAAATATCCCCATCCGCCTTCGGTCCCAGGCATGGAGGTTGTAGGAAAAATGTTGCCCAGGTTTGGATATTGGGTAGAATACTGGTACTGTATTTCAAAAATAGACTCAGGTCCGTTATGATTAGTTGTTTGCCATATATTACCAAAAAACGTTTCCAGGTTGTATTCACCAGAGCTGATGATCCGGCTGGTCAGATTTTGAGCTCCTGCCCAATCTTCGGTATACAAGTCGATTTTGGCCAGCAGTGCTTGCGCTGCTCCCTTTGATACGCGGAACTTATCTGTGGCGCTATACTGTGATTTATTCGGTAAAATGCCAATAGCACTATTAAGATCTTGTTTAATGAAATTGTACACATCGGCGGCGCTGGTCCTGCTGTAGGTATTTTCCTGAGGGCCCAGTGTCTTAGTGATCAGCGGAACCCCGCCCCAGTTTCTTACCAGCTCAAAATATTGGAAAGCCCGCAGAAACTTGATCTCAGCGATAAGCTTCAGTTTGGTAGCGTCATCAATCTGCGATTTCTGAATGCCTTCAATCGTAGCATTGAAAATATAAATGCTTTTGTAGATCTCGATCCAGTGTGCCTCAATACGATCATTTTCGGCATTTAATGTGTAATGCGCAGCCTGTACTGCCGTGCCTTGCCCACCGTTGATACCGATCCACTCATTGTCGGAGGCGGCCTCGCCGCCTACTTGCTTCCACCATTGCGTCTGCCACCAGTCGTCAAAGTCAATGTATTTGTAGCATGCAATCGTTGCGCCACTGGCTTCATCAACTGTATTATAGAAAGTATTGGCCTGTATAGCGTTACCATAAGGTTCCTGAGCCAGGAAAGTTTTTTTGCAAGCGCTCATGCCGGCAATAACCAGTACGAGCAATATATATTTCAAGTGTTTCATTGTTGTTTACTGCTAAGTCTTAAAAATTCGCGTTAAATCCGATATTGAAGAATTTGGGGATCGGGTTCTGTCCGTTGTCAATGCCATACCTCAGTACACCCGCAAATGGTACTTCAGGGTTTAATCCGTCATATTTCGTAATGGTGAAGAGGTTTTGAGCAGATACGTAAATCCGGACCTTGGCCCGGCCGCCCAAGGCTTTTTCAGGCACGGTGTAACCCAGTTGCAATAACTTATTGCGTACATAGGTGCCATTTTTGATAAAGAAACTGGAGTTTTTAGAGAAATTGCCGTTTGGATCACTCAAACTCAGCACAGGATAACTGTTTGTGCTGCCCGGACCGGTCCAAAATTTATTTTCTTTACCGCTGATGAAGTTATACCCGTAGATGGGGTTCATCCTTACCAGGTAATCATCAGCTACCTTATTGCCAAAGGACCCATAAAATTCCATACGGAAATCAAAACCATGGTAAGAAGCCTGAAGGTTTAAGCCCGATGATAATTTAGGATATGGATTTCCGATCGACGTCCGGTCATTTAAGTCAATGGTATTATCGCCGTTAACGTTCGCGTACATAAAATCGCCGGGCCTTGCATTAGGTTGCAATACAGCGCCGTTAGGGCTTTTATAATTCTGTACGTCCTGGGCTGTTTGGAAAACACCGAGTACCTTATAACCGTAATAGCCGCCTAAAATATCACCGGCGGCGGTTTTGGTCCTCCGGGTAGACTGAAACACGTCGTTGGATATTTCGTCATACAGGATCTGTCCCTTCAAGTCAACCGCTTTGGAAATGAAATGCTGTACTGTAAGACCGATACCGAAAGAAACATCACCGATTTTGTCTTTATAATTGATGGCTGCTTCCCAACCGCTGGTACGCATGGTACCCACGTTAGTATAAACTGTTGGGATATATCCCTGCGGATAGCCCAGCGAGGGTTGTACCGGGAGGTAAAGCAACATATCTTTAGGCGAGCGCCAGTATTTATCAGCAGTTATGGATAATTTATTATTGAAGAAGTCCGCATCAAAGCCGATGGTCACGTCCTGTGTTGTTTCCCATTTGATATTTGGGTCTGGTACATTAGAGGGAACATAGCCATAAACCCGGCTGTTTGCGCCATTGATATAATCTGATAAGCCCAGAGTACTTTCGTATGCGCCTGGCGAGCCTGGTAAATTGCCTCCCACACGGCCAAATGATCCGCGCAATTTGAGG
This sequence comes from Mucilaginibacter sp. P19, assembly GCF_050632265.1. Lineage (NCBI taxonomy): Bacteria > Pseudomonadati > Bacteroidota > Sphingobacteriia > Sphingobacteriales > Sphingobacteriaceae > Mucilaginibacter > Mucilaginibacter sp. P19. The sequence goes on along the minus strand of NZ_CP192586.1, from coordinate 3,140,737 downwards.
TAGTTCAGCCATTTGATGTTCTTCATAAATGACTCGTTTGAAATCACATAAGCACCCGAAACGGTTGGAAAATAACCCCAGCGGTTGGCGGGTGATAACATCGATGAACCATCTGCCCGGAAAGAGCCGGCAATGAAATAGGTTTCATTAAAATCATAAGATACGCGGGCAAAGTAAGAGCTCATTTTACCGAAGGGGCCCGCGCCGGGTTGATGAGAGCCGGATCCGTCGGCAAGCGTTGCGCCGGCAGAAATGTAGTGATAAGGCTCCGCATCATAAGGAACATCCTGGCGGTACACGTAAGTGTTATTATATGTATAGTTATCGGCAGACTGGCCTATCAAAACATTGTAATGATGCTTGTTGATACTACCAATGTAATTGATCGTATTATCCAATTGCCAGCGGTAGTTGATCACCGAGTTTTGGGATGCGCCTGATATATCACTGCGATCTTGCGGATCGATGTAGTATTTAGGTTGGTAATTAGTCTGGTTTATCGAGTTATAAAAGCCGGAAATACTGCTTCTCAACGTCAGGCCTTTAATTGGTTTGATTTCAAGATAGGAGGAACCCTGTGTGCCGAATAATCGTGATTGGTTAAAATCACGGGCCATGGCAGCCAGGGGATTATTGATATTATTAAAATTGGAACGCGTAAACTGGCTGTAAACCGGGTTATAGGCAGTGAAGCTCCAGCTGGGATTGGTTGCTGCATAGGCGTTAACAGCCGTTTGCGTCTCGGCAGCAGACCTGGTTGCTGCTACGTTGGGTGCAATAGACATGATGTTGAACAGGCTGGTACCACCACCGTCACCATATCGCTCCATCCGCGGTGCAAGGCTGACACCAAATTTGAATACTTTTGAAATTTCGTAATCGATGTTAAACCTGGTGGTGATTTTTTGATAGTCAGCAGTACCACGCTGTGCGGCAAAGTTGCTGGTTTGATCAAAATACCCGGCGCTTCCATAAAAGGTGAGCCCGTTTTTTGATCCGGATGCGCTGACATTATAGTTATGTGTGTAAGCTTTTTTGGTTGCCTCATTCCACCAATCAGTATTAACACCTGTCACCGCTCCATTGGCCGGAAGGGTCTGGTTGTTATTGGCATAGATCTGGCGGTAATGGCTTACAAACTCGTCTGTCTGTGCAAGTTTCGGGTTTACCCAATAATTCATGCCCGAAGTTCCATTAAAATTGATCTGCGTTTTCTCTTTCCCTCTTTTTGTGGTAACCAACAAAACACCGGCTCCGCCACGGGAACCATAAATAGCAGTAGCTGCCGCATCTTTCAGCACGTCGATCTTATCAATATCTGACGGGTTGATGTCATTAAGGCCGCCGAATGAGGTGATCACGCCGTCAACAACAATGAGCGGATCGCTGGACCCTGTGATTGTGGAGAAGCCCCTGATCAGCAGCTTCGGTTGCGCGCCAGGATTGCCGCCCCCTGAAATACCTGCAGGCCGGGGACTTTACCTTGAATAGCATCTGCAACATTACTGGTGGTGGTTGGGGCAATGTCTTTAGTCCCGACAGAAGACACCGCTGTAGTTACGCTTTTGCGGGTAATGGTTTGGTATCCAATTACCACAGCCTCATTAAGCTGATTGTCGGCAGGGTTAAGTGTTACCTCATAAGTTTCTCGGTCATCCACCGGAACCTCTTTGGCTTGGAAACCAAGGTAAGAGAATACCAGTATGTCACCTTTGCTTGCTCTGATCTGGAACTGACCCGCTGCGTCGGTTACAGAACCGGTTTTTGTGCCCTTAAGCAAAATGCTTACGCCAATAAGCGTTTGATGCGTGTTATCTGTTACACGTCCTTTTACGGCTTTGGTTTGGGCGAAAACCAGGCTGCAAAGTGGTAACAATAACACTAATGTTAGTGTAAATTTTGTTCTCATAATTGGGTTATTTTGGGTTATTAAGGATGACAAATCTAATGGCAATCGGATCGTTGAGTATAGACGATATGATGTAATACATGGATAATATTCTGATTGTTATTGTATTTAGCCGTTTTGCTGCTTATTGGATAATAAAAACCTATGTCTTTTTTCTGCCATTTGGAGCCATATGGTGTTATTTTATTCTTTTAGTTAAAAAAACGGAAGGCGGGCATTCATGAGGTTGGTTGTTCTATATGGATAATTTTACTATTTAATTATAGGGTATGTCAGAGCCTTTCGAATGTGACATTGCTGATTAAAATGAATGCGTAGTGGCGCATTAAATTATAGGAAGGAGAAAATTGAAGGGAATGAAACAAATGTTAAATGATTTCGGTTGGTCCTGTTTGATAAAAAGCACAAAAGTTTGCCATAAATAGCCGAACCAGAGGTACTCATCAAGCTTGTTTCTTATAAAAGCCTGACCTTATTTTCGCAATGAACGTAAAGTGTTTTAGCGGTCCGGCGATAGTTATATAGTCCATGTTTTTAATTTTTTCATCTATATAGAATGCCCTGTTATTAAATATTTTTGTGAATATCAATGTTGACCGACTAACAATTACAGATTGAAATCAATGAATATCAAATCCTGTCCATATCCTAAAAAATGGGGTAGGGCAGTATTTTAAAAGATAATAATTTAATGGATTTATGAAATTCAGCCGTTCAGAAATTTTACTTTTAATGTCAGTATCCGGCATTGATAACGGCTGTGGCAAAACAGTATCTATTCGCCTTTTAACACAGCATGTCTGCATTCGCAAACATGCGTAACCCGCGATAGGATTTAAATAAATCAAATGAATACATATTCAGCAAGTTACAAAAAAGATGGTTTTGAAGGTCAGCGAGCGATCGTGATACCCAAAACTATATTACAGCGGTTTTGTGAGGGAAATGCGGCTATACAAGGAGCATTTATAACGGATATTGGATACTATCCCAAGGCAAAATTCCATCGCAGGGAGCGATATACAGGTGCGGGGCAAAATATCCTGATTTATTGCGTTGACGGAAAAGGGATGGTTAAGATAGGCACTCATACTTATGAGATCAAGCCCGGCGACTTTTTTGTTATTCCTCATGGTGTTAAGCATTTTTATGAAACAAATGAAACCAGCCCCTGGACAATTTACTGGTGCCACTTCAAAGGCCCGCAAGCGGATGCTATAACAGAGCAAATTTATGTAAGGGACCAGAGTTTCCGGTACAGCATCGAATTTGACGGTGATCGGATCGCCCTTTTTGACAAGCTTTACGTATTTTTAGAACAGGGTTACAGTACAGAAAATCTTACTTACGTCAATTTACTGCTGCTGCAGTATTTAAGTTCCTTTTTGTTTAGGGACAAATATTATAAAACGAATTTAAACACACACTCCCAGCCGCAGGACAGATCTATTTTATTCATGCAGAAGAATCTGGATAAGACCCTAAGTTTAGCTGAGCTCGCGGCCTCGGTAAACCTATCGGTGAGTCATTATTCTGCATTATTTAAGAAAACCACAGGATTTTCTCCTATTGATTATTTTAATCATCTTAAAATACAAAAAGCCTGTCAGTACTTGCAGTTCACGGAATTGAGGATACGTGAAATAGCTTTTCGCATTGGCATTGATGACCCTCTTTATTTTTCAAGATTGTTTAACAGAACTATGGGATACGGTCCCAAAGAATACCGTAAAAGCCGATCTCCTTCCATTAAATAAGTACGTTTACCCGCTTTGAGCTAAATGTTTAAAAAATTATGCTTTCTTAACAAACTCTGATTTTAATGCCATAGCGCCAAACCCATCAATTTTACAATCGATGTTATGATCGCTGTCAACCAAACGGATGTTTTTAACCTTGGTCCCGGCTTTTATACTTTGAGAGGAACCACGTACCGGCAGGTTCTTTATGGTAACAACAGTATCTCCGTTCTGGAGAATATTTCCATTGCTATCCTTCACCACAAACAGATCTGAACTTACAGGATTATCTTGCGGGTTCCATTCGTGGCCGCATTCCGGACATATGAGCAGGTTATCCATTTCATAAGCATAGGGAGATTTACATATTGGGCAGGGGGCAAGTTCACTCATCTTTTGTAGTATTTGATTTTCATCGGCAAAGATAAAATTTTAAAAGATTTGCATTCGGCCATGTAGTATACATTTTTTCAGGCAAAACAATTGAAATAAGGAATGTACCATTACACTTTATTACTACCTGTTTTTTGGAGATTAAACCTAATTCATTTTTAATGCTCCATAAAAGCTTTCTGAATTGAAAAGGTATATCCTGAAACAGAAACAACCACATAAACGGAGCAATGCTTTTTATGTGGTTCTTAAATCGGTTGAGCTAATGGGATGTAAATAGCCCGTGCTGATGAAAATTAGAAATACCGTGGAGGCAAAGTGCAGTTTTTAATTACGGACCATTGCCGATTCTTTAACAATCTGATATATACGCCTTCAGAAATCGAGCTTCGCCAACTTACGCGGCTTAAAAAAATGATTCAGAGGCCCGGATCCCTCGCCGGTTTTTACATTCTGCCCTTCTTTGATGGCTATGTTAACGTAAACCCCGGCCGAAGCAATGGCTTCGGTTATGGATTGCCCTCGTGCTATATAAGCTGCGATAGCTGAAGCCAGTGTGCAACCTGTTCCGTGTGTGTTTAAGGAGTTTATAAAAGGGTAAGCGAAAGTTTTTCTTACACCTTGCCGATCAGCATATAGGTTGTAGAGTTCAAGCCCATCTAAGTGGCCGCCTTTTACAAGAACGGCCTGGCTACCTAAATCTAACAATGCTTCTGCCGCGTTTATCATATCATCAACATTGCCGGCATGTTTGCCCGTTAGTTGAGTTGTTTCATTCAGGTTTGGCGTGAGCAGGGTTACCATTGGAAAAAGTAGCTCCTTCATTGCAAGCAATGCTTCGTTATCTGCCAGTTGTTTTCCGCTGCTTGAGCTGATAACTGGGTCGAGGATGATGGGTAGCGGTTCGTGTTTTTTAAAACATCGGCTACCGCCTGCACAGTTTCCGCATTTGGCAGCATCCCGATCTTCACTGCCAAAGGCCGGATATCGCTCATTACTGCGCTGATCTGATTTTGTACCATTGCCGGCGGCACAACGTGAATGTCTGATATGCCAAGGGTATTTTGCGCGGTAATGGCAGTAATAGCTGAGGTGCCGTAACAACCCAGGGCGGCAAAGGTCTTCAGGTCTGCCTGAATGCCCGCACCGCCGCCGCTATCGGAGCCGGCGATGGTTAATACCGAACAATACTGATAATACTGCATAATCACGTTTTAAAAATTAAAAGCGTTAATGCCCCCTTTTAAACTGAAGGCCGCTATCCCCGACAAAGACCTGGTTTGCTGAGCAGCTATTTTACTGCGTTGGCCGGTTTGGCAAATAAATACCAGCTTTTTACCGCTTGGAAAAATATTAGCGTGTTCTTGCAAATCATAAAGCGGGATATTTATTCCTCCTATATTTTCATCGTCAAATTCATAGGTTTCACGCACATCAACCAGGTAAATTTCGTCGGGTGTTTCCGTGTGCCATTTTTTGAAGGTGTCGGAGTCGATTTCATTGGCAACCCTATCACTCTCAACCGGCTGAGATGTGCTAACCGGGAGTGAAGGTGTTGCGGCAGAAATTTTGAAAACACTGACGCTGTTGTCAAGCGCATTCAGGGTTAATAGTTTGCCAGATAATAGCTCCCCAATACCGCAAATCAACTTAATGGCTTCGTTGGCCATATAAGTACCTATTATACCGGGTAACACACCAATAACACCAATTTCGGCACAGTTGGGTACTTCATTTTCTGGTGGCGCTTCTGGAAATAGGTCACGATAGCCGGGGCCGCCCTGATGATTAAACACCGATACCTGTCCCTCAAATTTAAATATCGATCCAAATACCAACGGTTTGTTGAGCGCCGTACAAGTATCATTCACCAGGTAGCGGGTGGTGAAGTTATCAGAGCCATCTATCACCACATCAAAATTGCTTATCAGTTGTTGCGCATTGGCAGCAATAATCCTTTCGGTATAAGCTATCACCTCCACAAAGGGGTTAAGCTGGTTTAGTTTTTGTTTGGCTATCAAAGCCTTTGGCTGGTCAATATCAGCGGGAGCATATAATATTTGCCGGTGCAGGTTGCTGATATCAACCATGTCATCATCCACAATACCAATGGTGCCCACACCGGCTGCAACCAGGTATTGCAAAACCGGGCAACCTAAGCCGCCGGCACCTATCATCAACACCCGGGCTGCTTTTAGTTTTTCTTGTCCGTGCAGGCCCAGCTCGGGCAATATCATTTGCCGGTTGTATCTTTTCAGTTCTTCACGTTCCAGCATATCCTTAGGTTAAACAGTTATCCCAATCTTTCCAAACCGCCTCGTAACCCTGTTGAGCAATGATCTCTGCAATTTCCGCAGGACTGCGCTCGTCGGAAATTTCGAACTGCTCCAGCGACTCAGGCTCTACCGCGTACCCGCCCGGATTGGTTTTTGAACCGGCGCTTATAGAGGTAATACCCAACTTGATGATATTATTACGAAAGTTAGCCGATTCGCGTGTAGATATCGAAAGTTCAACCTCTTCGTTAAACAAACGATAAGCGCAGATCAGTTGTACCAGTTCGCGGTCATTCATTTCCACCTTTGGCTCGAGGCCGCCGCTAAAAGGTCTCAACCTCGGGAACGAAAGGCTGTATTTAGTTTGCCAGTATTTTTTTCGAGGTAATTAAGGTGCATCGCGGTGAAAAAACAATCAGTGCGCCAGTCTTCCAAACCAATTAAAACGCCCAGTCCCATTTTATGGATCCCGGCCTGGCCCAACCTGTCGGGCGTTTCCACCCGGTATTTAAAGTTTGATTTTTTGCCTTTGGGGTGGTGCTTTTTGTAATCCTCTTTATGATAAGTTTCCTGGTATACCAGCACGGTGTTAAGGCCATAAGGCGTTAGCTGCTGATAGTCTTCCAGGTCCATCGGTTGCACCTCCATCGAGATATGGGCAAAATGAGGCCTGATCAATTCGAGCGCTTTTTTAAAATAATCAACATGCACATTCACGTTGTCCTCGCCGGTTACCAGTAAAACATGCTCGTAGCCCATCTCTTTAATAACGGCCACTTCCTGCATAATTTCCATTGGCGAAAGCGTTTTGCGTTTTACCTTGTTATCGTAACTAAAGCCGCAATAAGTACAGATATTACTGCATTCGTTGGATAGATAAAGCGGTACATACATCTGTAGCACCTTACCAAAACGTTTCAGGGTCAGGCGCTGACTGATCTGCGCCATTTGCTCCAGGTAGGGGGCTGCAGCCGGCGATACCAGGGCCTTAAAATCCTCCAAAGTTCGTTTATCGGCGGCCAGGGCGCGTTCAACATCCGCGCTGGTTTTAGCGTAGATACTGGCCTTGGTATCATCCCAGTTATAGGTTTCAAAAATGTCGTTAAAACTACTCATCTAAAAAGAAGTTAGTGGACTACTTGCCATAGCATGTGATACCGGTTGTGCCAGTTTTGCTTCAAAAGCCATCCGGCCGGCTTCAACGGCCAGTTTAAATGCTTCGGCCATTTGTACAGGATTGCTTGCTACCGCTATGGCTGTATTTACCAGTACGGCTTCGGCACCTATTTCAAGCGCTTTGGCTGCATCAGACGGAGCACCTATACCCGCATCAACAATAACGGGTACGCTACTTTGGCTGATGATGATCTCTAAAAAATCGATGGTTTTAAGCCCCTTATTACTACCTATCGGCGATCCTAAAGGCATCACGGCCGCAGTACCGGCTTCTTCAAGCCTTTTACATAATACGGGGTCGGCATGGATATAGGGCAATACTATAAAACCCAGTTTCGCCAGTTCTTCGGTAGCTTTTAGGGTTTCTATAGGGTCGGGCATCAGGTATTTAGGATCGGGATGGATCTCCAATTTTATCCAGTTGGTTTCCAGCGCCTCGCGGGCAAGCTGGGCGGCAAACACAGCCTCCTTAGCATTCCGCACACCCGAGGTATTAGGCAGCAGGTTAATATGCGGATATTTTAAACGCAGCAACAGATCGTCATTGTCGTTGTTTTTTACATCAACACGCTTCAGGGCTACGGTTACCAGTTCAGAGCCTGAGGCCAGCAAAGCCTCCTCCATCATGGCAGGCGAGTTAAATTTGCCGGTGCCTGTAAATAAGCGCGACTGAAATGTTTTATCAGCGATGGTTAACATAGTGTTGATTTTAAGCTTCGTTAAACGAAGGTTGATTTAAATGATGGTATAATTCCGAAACCACTTGCCTGGCGTTAGTGGCGTGGGTGATGGCGCCGGACAGCGCAACACCATATATGCCGCTTTGTATGATCAGCGGTATATCGGCCGGCAAAATGCCGCCGATAGCAATTACCGGGATACTCATATTTACAAGACGCATCTGATCCATAATATCCCGATAACCGTCCATCCCCAAAATAGGGCTCAGCTTTTGTTTGGTAGTTGTAAAACGGTAGGGGCCAAGGCCGATATAGTCGGCACCCTCGGCAACGCGCTGTTTTACATGCGCAAATGTATTGGCCGTACCACCTATGATCATATCAGGGCCAACAATCTGACGGGCCTGTTGTATGGGCATATCCTGTAAACCCAGGTGCAGCCCATGGGCACCCGCCTTTTTTGCAATTTCAGGATGGTCGTTCACTATTAATCTGGCGCCGTACCCGTCACAAAGTTTAACGGCCTCGATGGCATATTGCAGAATGATATCTTCCGGTTGATCTTTAACCCTTAGCTGTACCCATTTACAACCGGCATCCAAAGCGGCTTTGATAGCGCCGGCATGTGTGCCGTTTTGCGGCTGTTGAGAGATATAATGCAGTTTATCAATCATGGATTTAATTGTTCGGTTTGTTTTTTAATGCTTATAAAATTGGAAACAGCCTGCTTGGGATCTTGCCAGATAGCACCCAAAACTGCTGCCCCGTCAAAATTCATTTTTTTAGCAGGTTTAGATTGGATGCATCCACGCCGCCAAGCGCTATTACTTTTGGTCCGGGCTTATTACTGTCTAAACAAAAACCGGCAGGCAGCATGCTTTGATAACCTGGCTTGGATATGCTATTAAACACCGGGCTTAAAAACGCGTATTCAAAATGATTTAGTGAAGATGTGGCGCTGACATCATGTATCGAAGTACTCAACCGGTAGCCCTCTTTAAGCTGAATGTTTAACTTCAGCTGGTCGCTTTTGATACGATTCTTTTCGGGATAATGTAAATAGTGCATCTCAAAAACTTTGGCCAGCCTATGATGCTGATGACAAACTATAGCATGATGATAGGCCTGGTCAATCTGAGTAATCAGATTGGTACATTGATCGAGATCCCAATCTGGTTTGCGCAGGTGGAAACGCTGTAAACCGGCCCCGAACAAGCGGTTGATTATTTGTGCTTCATCCGTCACAGTATCCGGGGCCGATATCACGATCAATTCCATTACAAGTATATTTCGCTGCCTTTTTCGGCAAACTCCTTCGATTTTTGTTCCATGCCCCTGGTTAGCGCGTCGGCTTCTTCAACACCATTCTCTTTGGCAAAGTCGCGCACATCCTGGGTTATTTTCATCGAGCAGAAGTTTGGCCCGCACATCGAGCAAAAGTGCGCGATCTTGGCTCCTTCGGCAGGCAGGGTTTCATCATGAAATTCTTTAGCCGTATCCGGATCTAACGACAGGTTAAACTGATCTTCCCACCTGAATTCGAACCGCGCTTTGCTCAGCGCATTGTCGCGATACTGCGCACCGGGATGACCTTTGGCTAAATCGGCAGCGTGGGCAGCAATTTTGTACGTGATCACGCCATCTTTAACATCTTTTTTATTGGGTAAACCCAGGTGTTCTTTAGGGGTTACATAGCACAGCATAGCCGTGCCGAACCAACCGATCATGGCAGCGCCAATGGCCGAAGTAATGTGATCATAACCCGGAGCGATATCGGTAGTTAATGGCCCTAAAGTGTAAAAAGGCGCTTCAGAACAATGCTTTAATTGCTTCTCCATGTTCTCTTTGATGAGGTGCATGGGTACGTGGCCGGGGCCTTCAATAATGGTTTGCACATCGTGCTTCCAGGCTATTTTAGTCAGTTCGCCCAGGGTTTCCAGCTCGCCAAACTGCGCGGCGTCGTTGGCATCGGCAATACAGCCGGGGCGCAAGCCATCGCCCAGCGAAAAGGCGACATCATACGCTTTCATGATCTCGCAGATCTCTTCAAAGTGCGTGTAAAGGAAATTCTCTTTATGATGGGCCAGGCACCATTTGGCCATGATTGAACCACCGCGCGATACAATGCCGGTAATACGTTTGGCCGTTAAAGGCACATAGCGCAATAACACGCCCGCATGGATAGTGAAATAATCAACACCCTGCTCTGCCTGTTCTATCAGCGTATCCCGAAACAGTTCCCAGGTAAGGTCTTCGGCTTTGCCGTTCACTTTTTCCAGCGTCTGGTAAATAGGCACAGTACCTATAGGTACAGGTGTGTTGCGGATGATCCATTCGCGGGTTTCGTGAATGTTTTTACCGGTCGACAGGTCCATAATGGTATCGGCGCCCCAGCGGCATGCCCAAACGGCTTTTTCTACTTCTTCTTCAATACTCGAGGTAACTGCCGAGTTGCCGATGTTGGCATTGATCTTAACCAAAAAATTACGGCCAATGATCATCGGTTCACTTTCGGGGTGATTGATATTTGATGGGATAACAGCCCGACCGGCGGCTACCTCTTGTCGTACAAATTCGGGCGTAATGTAACCTTTAGGTGTGTTGGCACCAAAGCTATGGCCCTGATGCTGTTGGCTCATTACATCGTATTGCCCGTTCAACTGTTGTTTCAGCAGATCGATGCGTTGGTTTTCGCGTATGGCAATATATTCCATTTCAGGCGTGATAATGCCCTTTTTGGCGTAATGCAGTTGCGATACATTCATGCCTGCTTTGGCGCGGAAAGGTTTACTTTGGTAGCCAAAACGTAAATGATCAAGCTCTTTACTGTTTAAACGTTCGCGGCCATATGCTGATGATATACTATCCAGCAGCTCGACATCACCACGCGAAGTGATCCATTTTTCGCGCAGGCGGGGTAAACCTTTTTTAACATCGATGGCTATGTTTGGATCGGTATAAGGGCCGCTGGTATCGTAAACAGTTACCGGGGCGTTGGGCTCGGTTTCGCCAAAACGGCCATGTAGTTTGGTGTCGTTCAGGCTTATTTCGCGCATGGCCACGTCAATGTCGTGCAATTGTCCTTTAACGTAAATCTTACGCGACGCCGGAAACGGTGTTTGCGTGATGGCTTGTGCTGTAGGTGTTTTTTCTGTTTTCATAAAAGGCTATTGGGTGTTTATCCTCCCTGGGTGGCTTTAATAATGATGATTTTATCGCCCCGATTGAGCTTGTGGTTTTCCCATTGGGTTTTGGGAACAATAGCTTCGTTGATGGCAATGGCCAGCCCCCGGTCGGGGTGCTGCAAGACATCAGCGAGCAAAGCCCGCACATTGCAGTTATCAGGCACAATAAAATTTTGTTGATTAACGGTTACTTCCATTACGTTGCATTAAAATTTCAACTGTAGGAATGTCCCCGTATTAGGAAAGAAAAAACAACACCAATAGTGTCGTCGTCACTTTTCCCTTCGCCAGCATTACCCGGATCAGGTTCAAAGGGTATTATCTCAGTCCGTCAGGACACCCCTAAAGTTGCAGTAAAGCTAACGGAATAAAATTGATTAATCCAAATCAATTTTATGTTAAGACTGTCTGCTTACTACTTACGGTAGTTTGTTTTAACGTGTAAGTGTATTGAAGATCAAGTGATTGAATTGTGTTAATACTGGCGAAAATAATTTGAAAGCACCAGGCAAATTATCGTCAGCTTAACCCAAAATCCATAAAATAATAAACTACTCTCAACCTGATGTCAAATAATTGTTAATCGGCAAAATCGGGCCGGTCAATAAAAATAAGTGTCTTATCTTAGCTGCAACTGAAGTATGAACACATTAGTTGATTTAGTACAAACCTATGGGCTCTGGCTGGTATTTTTGATCACTCTTTTACAGAGTGTTGGATTACCGTTGCCTGCATTTGCAGTATTGATTGTAACTACCGCTGTAACACCTGCAACCGAAGCTAATATCATCATACTCATTTTAACCGGATCACTGGGTACCTTAGCAGGCGACCTCATATTATATTTTGCCGGGAAGAGATATGGAACGGGAATCCTCGGGAAATTATGTAAAATTTCTATGTCACCGGATACCTGTGTTCGCAGCACCGGCGATATTTTTGAACGCTACGGCGCCCCTGCTTTGACTATTGTTAAATTTATTCCGGGGTTGTCAACACTGGCACCTGTTGTTGCCGGGGTTTATGCAATGCGGGTGACATTATTTGTGTTTTTTTCATCCATCGCAGCACTTATCTATCTCGGCGCGGCAGTGACGTTGGGTGCAGTTTTTCGGCACCAGGTTGATGGTTTGATCTCCGCATTAAGTCATTATGGCACGATGGGCGGTTTATTTGTCGTCGTTCTGTTCGGTTTATACCTTTTGTTCAAATGGCTTCGGCGGTATCGCCTTATCAGGCAGTTTGAAACGGATAGGTTAACCGTGAACGATTTGATAGAGCTGATTGACGGAGAATCGAACCCTGTAATACTTGATGCGCGTCCGATGGATCAGCGCACAAGAAATGGATTTATACCGGGCTCAGTCCCCATAGACGAAAACAGTTTTAATGATATTGCCGACCGATATGCCGGGCATAAGGAGATTGTTATTTACTGTTCGTGCCCAAATGAAATAACCGCTGCAAGATATGCAGAGAAATTGCGTAAAGTTGGCCTGAAGCGCATCCGGCCTTTAGTAGGAGGGATTGATGCATGGGCCGAATCAGGCCAGCAGGTTACATTTCTTTAAAGCCTTTTCAAAATCAACTGTTTAATGTAGAGACGCATTACATGCGTCTTCCGCATACAGATTCCTGATGTTCATGAACTGCAAAGCAGCCTGGCCTATAGGAGACGCATGTGATGCGTCTCTACATAAAAGCAATATCAGCGCTTGTTGCAAACGAGCGCAAGATTAAAGCAATAAGCCCTCCCTAAATCTCCCCCGGAAGGGGAGACTTTTTTGATCTAAATTTTTTTAAGCCCTCCCTTCCGGGGAGGGTTTGGGTGGGGTTTTTACCCGTTCCATACACGCTGCATTTCATCGGTGGCACCATTGTCGCGCTTGGCCGTTTTGAAGGTTTTGCCGAAACGATAGGTGAACGCAAGCACCACCACGCGGCTATCACGCTTAATCTTAAAATACTCGGTGGCGTTAGGGAACTGCGTTAAGCCTTCCATGGCGTTGGTATAGAATATATCGCGCATGCTCAACTTCAGGGTGGCCTTCTTTTTAAGTACCGACATGCCCAGCCCTGCCGATAGTTGCCCGGTAGGGTATAGCCGTTCCTGCACATCGTTGCGGGCGCGGGTGGTGTAAAAGCCCGATAGCTCGCCTGTAAAACGTTTGCCCATGGTAAACTGGTTGCTGGCGTTGAGGTTAAGCTGGTTAATATCTGAGGTGTAATGATTGCCGTTAAAGCCGCTCAGCTTTTTGTAATTGTACAGTGCCTGTGCGGTTAGCGTCCACCAGTTGGTGGGGGAGGCCGTGACAGCTTCGGATACGCCGATGATATACGTGCGCCCCACGTTGCCCTGTGTATACAGCAAGATGCCCGCAAGGGTAGGGTCGCTCAAAAAGATCTGCGAAAAGTAGTTGTTGATATTATTGTAAGATAGGGTGGTGGTGAGCAGGTTTTTGTATTGATGGCTCAGCTCCAGGTTCCAGCTGTATTGCGGCAAAATGTAGGGGTTGCCGGTTTGATAGGTGTACTTGTTAATGATAAAATAGAAGGGATTAAGCGTTTGGTAAACCGGGCGATCAATGCGGCGGCTTACTGTTAAAGTAAAGCTATTGGCAGTATCAGCCTGGTAACTGAAATAGCCGCTGGGAAAAAAGCTGCCGTAGTTGCGCGAAAAGGCCGAATCTTTTTGCAGCACATTACCCAGTTGATGGGCGTGATAATCGGTATGCTCATAACGCAAACCTAACTGGTAGGAAATGTCCTTATGCTTGCGTTCCCATTGCGTGTATATGGCGTGGATATTCTCACTATAAAGGAAATGGTTACTGCGGGTCAGGTCGTCAGTCCATTGGCCCGCATTGAGGTTTTGATAACCGGCAGAATTATCGGTACTGCTGTGTGCCGATTTCCAGCCCGCCTGAAATTGGCCATCGCTGTCGGTTTTAAGCGTATAGTCGGCTTTGCCCGAGAGTATGTTGATGCCGGTGGGGATGTTGGCGCGTGTAGACTCGTTATAACCGCCGGTGGTTTGCAGGCGGTTGTTAAAATTCTGATCGCTGGTAATGTTGTAGTGCAGCCAGTCGGCATCAGCGCTGATGTCCTGGGTTTTGCTGATGGCATGGCGGAGGCTCAGGCTCACCTGGCCGTTTTTAAACCGGCTGTTGTTGGCGTTATCGGTAGCGATGACCGAATCTGCCGCGCCACTGGAGTTGAGCCAGCGCGCCGAAGCCGTATTGTTACCCTCGCGGTGGATCATGGTTCCGCCAAGCACAATGCCAACCGTTGTTTTAGGCGAAACTTCATAGTCCAACCCCGCTTTGGCCGTATTGTTCAGCAGTGTGCCGGTGAAGTGTGATGGCTGGTCCAGCGTTGCGGTGGTCGCTCCGTCGGCGCCGGTGTATTTACGCAGCGCGTACAGGTTGGTAAGATACTTCTGCCGGCTGATATTGTAATTAAAGAAAGTGCTGACCCGCCCGGCGCGGTAATTGAGCGTGAGCGTGTTATTGGTTTTGAAGTAAACACCCTGCGCCGCCGTGACCGTAACGGACCCGTTGAAACCCTTTTGCCGGTTCTTTTTGGTTTTAATGTTGATGATCCCCGCATTGCCGCTGGCATCATACCTGGCCGTAGGATTGGCAATCAGTTCAATCTGCGCTACCTGGGTGGAGCTCATGCTGCTGAGCAGGTTGTTGAGGTCGGCGCCGGAGAGGTAGGTTGGTTTGCCGTCTATCATCACCAGCACCCCGGGCTTGCCTTGTAAAGAAATGCCGCCATTACGGTCGACCATTACCCCCGGCGATTTCTCCAATACCTCCAGTACCGTGGCGCCCACATTGGTTACCGAGGCATCAACGTTTACGATCACCTTTCCCTGCTTCACTTCTACCGGCGGCGTTTTGGCGGTGATGTTCACCTCTTTTAGTACAGTACTCAGGGCTTGTATGCGGATGGTATCCTGCTTGATATTCTCCGCAATGGTATAGCTGCGGGTGGTTCGGGGCTGATAACCCATATAAGTTACCGAGAAGCTGAATGCTCCCTGCGTAATGTTCTGAAACCTGGCCTGGCCGCGGGCGTTAGTTACGATCATACTGACCTGCTTATTAGCCTGGATCAGTTTAATGGTGGCGCCATCGGCGGGCTGGGCATTTTCTTTAACAACTATCAGCGTAAACTGCTGCGCAAAGCCGCCCAGGGGTAACAGGGCCAGTAGAAAGAGTAAAAGTGTACGGGTCATTCAGTCAATTCAAATAATCCCGTAAGATAATCAGGCTGAGGTAGATGTTTGCAATTTAAGGTGCGAAAATATGGGTGAAAATCACTTTTTTACTTTGAAACTCACGAGTATGCCGCGTCTCAACCCAGCCCTGCATACCCGCGCCAGTTTGGGAAACTATCAGTGTTAACGCCTTACGCGGTTTAAATTAAAGGCAACCAGGTATTCGTACACCGGCTCGGGGGCGAAACGATCTGACGGTATCACTGTTTGTGCCTTCATCACCTGGTTCAATTGCGTTTTTACCAGGGCAAAAGTCGCTTTTAACAGTTCGGGCAGTACGCTTGTCGCTACTGTAGGATAGTACTGTTTCTCAAAAGCTTTTTTCTCAGCGGCGGTAGCCATTTGTACCTCCCAATGTTCATTGGGTTTAAAACCATTTTCCAGAGCGGTATTTCCCAGGTCATAAATATATTCGCTGGCTTTGTAGTGTGCTGTTTGTTTGTCGGTCATTGCTATTTATTGTATGAGTATATACCTCATTTGTTGTTGCAGTGGTTAATTACGGCTTAGTTCGCTTTAGCGACTTTGACAGCGGTAGGCCCTTTTTGCCCCTGTTCTATTTCAAAGGTAACTTTGTCATTTTCTTTGATGGCAAAAGAAGCCGCGTTGACATGAACAAAAATGCTTTCCTGGGTTTGCAGATCTTTGATGAAACCGAACCCTTTAGATTCATTAAAGAATGTTACTGTGCCTTTTCTTACAATTTCTACTTCAACTTCCTCCTGTTTTGGCGTACCAATGAGGATGTCCTGCGCCAATACCTTTTTCCGATTACCGGGGTCCTGGGGCACGGAGGTAATGTTGCCGTTTGCGTCAACATAAGCCAGCATATCTTCAAAGCCCTGTCCTTTAACAGCGTTGGCTTTACGATCTTCGGCCTTTTCTTTTTTGTCCTGTTGTTTTTTGAGCTTTTTCTTTTCGCGCTCTTTCTTGTTAAATGTTTCGGTGGATCTACCCATGTTTTTGATTAAGTGTAACAAAAAAGCATCCCCCGGGTGGGAGGATGCTTTTAAAATGATGATATAGTGATTAAGCTATTTTTACATTTACTGCATTCGGACCTTTACGGCCTTCTTCAACGTCATAACTAACGGCGCTGTTCTCACGAACATTGTCAATCAGACCTGTTGAATGAACGAAGATTTCGCTGCCACCATTATTAGGTGTGATAAATCCGAAACCTTTGGCTTCATTAAAAAATTTTACTGTTCCTTGTTGCATTATATTGTTATTAATAAGTGTGCAATATAACTATAATTATTGATGTATTTTACTTTTCGTAAAATTATTTAACATTTATTTAATTGGTCGATGCGAAAAAGTGCCCGGAGCTCCGGTTAAAGGGTGTTTTTGAAGTATCTTTAGTTTTTAAAAAAACCTTGGTGTGCATTTTTATAAATGGTGTGCGTAGCCAGCATGCTGATCGTTTTGCTCTGCATCTTGTGTTGTGATCTCCTCAACCCAGAAAATTGGTTTAAATAAAACTTTATTTACCTGAACACGGGCCACAAGCGTACGCTTGCCGCAGCGGGGGCTTCGCTTTATGGCAGGGCAGTTCCGTTGTCCCTTTATGAAGTTAAGTAGGCTTTCTGCTCTTGAGGCTACGAATCATTCAGAATCTAATGAATTGAATAAATTTAATTGATCTAATTTAGGGATGGCACCATATTTACCGCTGGTATAGTCTTTATCAAATGACGCATCGTTTCTAACAGATGGGTCTTTAAAATACAAACTACTAATACTGGTTGCGCCTGTTTCATCACGTTCGGCAAATACCATTTGATCACGGCGTATAAACTTCTTTAATAGAGAGGTGTTGTGACAGGTACATATTAACTGGGCTCCATTTGGATTGTTATTATTAGAATTAAATAAGCCAATAATCATTTTAAGCAAATGTTCGTGAAAACGCGAATCTAATTCGTCAATCCAGAGTATTTTCCTTTCAATAAGTGCTTCAAGAATAACCCCTAACAAAGCAATATATTTTTGAGTCCCCAGGGATTCATCTTTAACCAGGTCAAATAATGTAGTATCGGTGTGTTTATTTTGATCGTCAAAAACTTTGTGAGAAGTCTTGAGATGAAAGCTCTCGTCAGCCGTAAACATGAAGTTAACAAAACTTTCAGACACTCCCATTTTTGATGCCTTTTCCTTTATTGCGGCCTCTATCCCTAAAAAATTCAAATCAGATTTTAAAATAATATCATGTATGCGTTCACGATAAACGGGGTTCTTTAAGAGATTGCCCGTGTGGTTAATCAATCGTTCATTATCCCCGTCAAACAACACTAAAGAATTCGAAAACCATTGCGATATACTCAAGCCAATGGATACGTTGAATTGCGCCAAAACCGAAATAAACAGAGCGTTTGACCTAACCAGTTCCCTTAATACATCGATTTTATTTTTTGGTTCATTTAGTAATCGTTTATCCACGTTAAGGGTGTTGGCGTGTCTTTTAAAAAGCTCTTCCTCTTTTCGTTTGTCTGTCATGTAAAGCCATTCATGATGAATCTCTTTACGGCTTATTATGAAACCGTATCTATATCTTATTTCTTTAAGTACAAAAATAACTTCAAATGAACTTGGGTATGAAAGCCGACTCTTGGTTAAACGAAACGGTTGTGTATCTATTTCTTGATTTGCCAAACTTTCTTTGGAAGAAGTTAAGACGAACTGTTGCATGAACTGAAAGGCTTTCAATAAATTGCTTTTTCCGGTTGCGTTGGCACCATAGACAATTCCACATTTAACAAGCTTTAAATCACGCATAAAAATTGGGTAAAAAATGTTACCCGGATTTTCTTTTATGGTACCGGCATCCATTCGGAACCGGGTGTTGTTTTTGAAAGAAAGGTAATTTTCGACTGAAAATTCAATAAGCATGGTATTAGTTATTAACACATTATCGGTGATTTCTCACTCGAATCAAATATATATGTTTAATTGTGGATAATTAAATGTATATTTTGTGAAAATTTCACAAAATCACAAAAATGTTATAATTAGCTTTGGGTATTAATTGATTATTAGAACGTTTTTTTAAAGTTGAAAATTATGGCAGATTGTAACAACTTATTTTTGGATTACAACAAAGTTATCACTCCGACAAGTATTCAGCGTCAGAAAATGAAAACCTCTCGTAAATCTTTGGAGACTAAAATATCTAACAAGCTTTACGATAAACTTGGCGTGTACCCTACCTTTTTTACACAAGGCTCTGATGCACCTAAATTCAAAACTATTATAATTAAGGAAGATAGTACGTTTGATTCTGACAGGGGTGTTTATTTACCCGGCAAACCTAATGTAAGTGGTGAGACTGTTCAAGGCTATATATATGATGCAGTTAAAGACCATACGAAAGATGGTGCACAACATCGTAAAAAATGTGTCCGTGTGCTGTTTCAATGTGAATACAATATTGATTTTCCTGCATACTATGAGGTTGAAGGCGAGGATTATGCTTACATGGCGGTAAAAGGAGAAGATTGGCTCAAAGACGATCCATGGCACATGATTACTTGGTTGACTCAATTTAAAGATGCTGACGGCCAATTTATAAGAATGATAAAGTATTTAAAAGGTTGGACATCTAAACGTAAATCACAAGGAAAAATGCCAAGTGGGATTGCATTAGCAGTTTGGGCAGCGAGACACTTTTCAATAGAAGACGGGCGTGATGATAAATGCTTTTTAAATTTATTAAAGGGCATTAAGTCTGCAATACAATTTTCAGTTAGTTGTTATGCTCCAGTCGAACCGTTCGATGATTTAACTGCTAAACTTAGTAAAAGATAATTTTTTAGAAGAGTTGACATTGTTTTGCGATGATGCACAGAAAGCCGTCGACGAAGAAGATCAGTTTGAGGCGTCAAAAGTATGGCGTAAGTATTTAGGCGATAGATTTCCAGAAGGCCTGAGTAAGGAAGATGAGAAACGTCAATCTGCACTTTTAGCTTCGGCTGGGATCGTTACCTCTGGGGCTTATTTAGGAAGGAGCGGGAACATTAATTCTACAACAGGAGTTGCACACTTAGCACACAGAAATTATGGGGGCTAAGAAATTGTATTTACCCTTTAAAGGTATCAACCCAATCAAGGTATTATTTAACGAAAAATATTTACTTGAAAAAGCATATGATTTTTTGAATGTGGCTATTCGTGGCAATACATTGTTTGCAGTAGGCTTTTGTCAACCAAGCGAGTATTCAGCAATTTATCGGTATAAATTAAGATTTACGCCTGGTTTGAGACCAAAAGTATTCACCTGCGAGCCCCGAATTATCTATAATAATGATATTCATATGTACAGTAGTGATCACAGCTTGTGTTTATATTATCCTAAAGATTACAGCTTTACCAGCTTGTCTAATTTGTATAATACAATCATACCTTGGACACATGAATGGTATCTTTATTACGAGCTTTATCTGCTAAAAGGTAAATGGCTACATCCTTACGTTGATCACAAAAAAATATAATTTATGGACTTCAAACCACATGTTTTTATTGGTTCTTCAAAGGAAGGGCTATACATAGCTGAGGCGTTAAAAGAACGTTTAAATGATTTGGTAGAAATCACGATATGGACAAATGCTTTTGATAATGTAAAAAGCAATTTCTCAAATTTAACCTCTAAAATTGCATTATATGATTATGCCGTGATTATTGCAACTGCGGACGATACCATCGTTTCACGAAAGAAAAGTAGCAAAGGCGCAAGAGATAACGTTTTATTTGAATTTGGATTATTTACTGGCGGCTTGGGCGCATCACGAGCTATATATATCCTTGAAAAAGGGTCGAAGATCCCGACAGATTTGTTAGGGGTAACATTTCCTTTTTTATCGAGTCAAGGAGATGTTGATTTTATTGCTTCCGTCGATAACTGCGCTGAAAGTATTCGAGAGCATATCAAATCGAAAGAGGATACATTTGATCTCGGCTTTTTACCTTCTACAGCTTTAGCCTATGGTTACTTCAAAAATTTTGTCGAGAAAACAGTCAAACGTTTATTAGAAGATAAGAGAGATAAAAAAGAGTTTGCTTTAAAAAATGGAGATGTCTTTTTCATCAAGGCTTTGACATTTACAATTCTTATACCCGATGATCTTAGTG
This sequence comes from Mucilaginibacter sp. P19, assembly GCF_050632265.1. Lineage (NCBI taxonomy): Bacteria > Pseudomonadati > Bacteroidota > Sphingobacteriia > Sphingobacteriales > Sphingobacteriaceae > Mucilaginibacter > Mucilaginibacter sp. P19. Next base: position 3,119,967 of record NZ_CP192586.1, on the reverse strand, counting down.
ACGATATGTTTAATAAGGTTGCGGGCAAAAGATTGAAAAGTGGATGGGTGAAATTACAAGTTGCTCCACAAGATGATATTCGAGATTATGACTTCTCCGTTGATATCTCCAAAGCCGAACATGGCGAAATGCACTTAGTTGATATACCTTATACATTAAATGCTTTGAATATGGCTATCGATTTGTATTCCGCTAAAGAACACTTAGGAAAGAATACACGCGAACAGGTGTTGGAATACCGCGAGATAAGGAATTTTAAAAGGACATTAGAATATCTTATAAAAAAGAGTGCTATATGCAAAGATATAGTCAAAATTGAAATTGTAGATGTTTAATGACTTTAAATTCTCGCTAACCGGCGGAGTACGCAACATTTGATGTTTTGGTGGGTACTCGTGACTGTCTCAACTATATAAGTGACAAAACACCAGCCGGATCAAGCAATCAATACATCACCCCCCGGCATAAACCTAAAACTCACTTCCCCCAATCCCACTAACAATCAGCTCAATTTGATTCAGCTGCTCCTTGCTCAGCTGTTTCAGATTTTCCTGGCTTAATATGGTCTTGTTTATTTGCAGGTAGTTGTTTTGTTCGTTGATAACGGTGTTGGGCCGGCGTTTATTTATAGCGCCCACCGTTTCAAAATAAAGCCGGGCAGCCTTTACATCGCCGTTGCAGGCAAGCTTACAAACATTGGCCAGTATTTTAGGGACCATATATTTAAACTGCTCCATTTCGGCAAGGTATTGCGGGTGTGTTTTATAGCCTGTAAGGTGTTTGGCAACAGTTTGCCGGCTCAGGCCGCACTCCCGGGCTATTACAAATTTAGGGGGCATGGAGCCATTTTGGGCAATCAGCCTTTCGATTGCCCGGCTAATAACTAAGTGGTTATGTTCCCAGATCTGCTCATTTGTTGATGGCAGCATGATCTCCGCTATTTTATCTATAAACTTGTCCCGTTCTTCATCCGTTAATCGTTGAAGCATTTCGGTACTAAATTCGGCAATGTAATTGCGCTCAGCATCGTTCAAATCTTCAATATCTGTTAAGGTGATCTTTTGCAGACCCAATACACGGTCGAGCTTCTCTCTTGAAGGCGTTAAATTTGATAAGGTATTTTCAGGTTCCATCACGTTCGGCAATCTTTTAAATAAAGATCGGGAATTTATTATGAATTTGCTAATATTTTTAGCAAATATATCGTGTTAACTCTGTAGTTTTGTGTATGTGACTGATTAACAACGTGTTATTTGTAAATTGCTTGTTGATGAAGAAAATAGTGTAACCCCGGTTAATTTTATTTTATTGATTATCAGGCGTTTGTAAGTATATTTCTGAAATGTGTTAACCCTGTTAACCCCCTCTGGTGCTATGGATATATAAGATAAACCCTCCCTTATGGCATCGCGGGGGCAAATTAACTATTGGTTCAGGCCAGGTGAAGAGGGCAAGCCCATTCGCCCGAAAACTTAAATTAAATGCGAAAAGCCGGGAGGCCGGCTTTTCATATTTGATAATATATTTGAATTGAACTTCAGCTCAATGACCTATTTGCGCTTCGACAGCCTGATGACGTTGACAGAGTAAGGCTGAAAGGTGTGTTTGAATGACCGGCCAAGCCCGGTTATGGTCGACGTAACCGGGACGATTTTCGTCGGCTCGTCAATTGTATTGGTATCTTCCGGTTTATCGCCCTTTAGTACTACCAGGGTGCCATTTGCAGCCACATCTCCGCCTTTTAGGCTGATGTCGATTTCCCGGGCCATATCGTCGGTATTTACCACCTTCAGATACACGTTTTTAGCATCCTGGGTACAAACAAAAAATAACGCCGGACGCTCGGCCTTAGGGCGCCGCGCGTTTGCCGGCCAATGGCTTATGCCGGCGGTGTCTTTAACTGCCGGTTTGCGTAAGGGGGCATTTTCGGCTGTTATTGGCACCACCTTGGTACCAAGGTAGCTGCCGAACATCTTTTGTACATAATAAGATGGTGAGCCATAACTTTTAAGGGCTGTATAACCAATCAGATCAGAGTCCCATTGCCATGCTTTAGGCTGGCCATTGCCCGCCTGGTTTACGTTCACAAATAATGGTGCATAGCATGACCGCTCTACCAGGTCGCTGTTGCGTTCCATTCCGGTCATCCAGGCAGCATCTCCGAGGGCTGCATTCAGGTTAGTGGTAGGCGCGCCTTCGCGGGTGGCCCATTCGCCTACAAATATTTTAGGGCTGGTTGCACGGTCATAGCTATCGTACTTCGCCGCGTCTTCTTCCATCTGCCAGGCCGATTGGTAATAATGCTCGTCAACCATTTCGGGTTTAACACTGGTTACCTTGTCGGGCTTATAACTTTCAATGGTTGAGATACAGCGTAACTGGGGATATTTAGCTTTTATAGCAGCCTGAAATTGTTTAAAGCGCCCATCGTAGCTATGCGACCTGTCGAACCAGTCCTCATTGCCTATCTCTATATCTGTGAGTTTAAAAGGGGCGGGATGACCGTCGGCAGCCCGTTTTGCACCCCAGTAAGTTTTGGTATCGCCGATACAATATTCAATTTCATCCAGCGCGTCTTTAATATATGGCTCCAATAAAGGCCCCGCATCTATGTGGTCACCACGTAACGAGTAACCGGCAAAAACTGCTAAAAGCGGTTCCATTTTTAAATCTTCACACCATTCTAAAAATTCCAGCAAACCCATGCCGTCGCTTGCACGGTAACCCCAGCTGCCTGTATGGCCGGGGCGCTGTTCCAGCAGGCCTAAGGTTGTTTTCCATGGAAAGGCATCACCCAGGTACGGCCCCTCTAAAAAGTTGCCGCCCGGAAAGCGTAGAAAGGTAGGTTTCATATCGGCCATCATCTGCATTAAATCAATGCGATTGCCATTTGGCCTGTTTTTATACGTTGGGGGAAATAAGGAAACGAGGTTAAAATAGTAAGTGCCTGTCCGGGTAGATGAAATCACAAAACGCGCGTCGGCAGTAGGTTTGATATTTGCAGCAGTTGTGATGGTTAACTCATGCTTTTTCCAGTACGTGCTTTTTTCGAGGTTGATTGTGCCCCTTGCGTAAATTGTTTTGCCATCGGTGCTTTCCAAACTAATGTTGATAATACCGGGGCCATCTTCTGTAACTGCTGTTGCAGGCGGAGCAGCATCAGGCCTGTTACCCCGCGGAAAATTGACAGTTCCGGTTTTGATATAAAATGAGCAGCGATAAGTAGTTGAGGGTGTAACCGGAATACCCCAAAAGCCGTTGTTGGCAATGCCCGTGCGGTTACCATTTGCCTGGCTAACCGTAAGCTTAAGGCAGGTGGTAAGCGCTGCGTTAATAGCATTGCGCCCCTGATCAAAAGGCACATTAGCCGGATCGGCACCAATGAGCTGTATCGATGCCTTGCTATCGCCATCCTGAACAACACTCCAGCCTTCGGGCTGGTTTGGGTTATCCTTGAAAACCCGGTTACGGATCAGTTCGGCATATAAACCTCCGTCATAGGAATGATTGATCTCCTCGGTCATAAGCCCGTAAAGCTTCGGACTTACGTTCACCCCTTTGGTAAGATCCAGGTTGAGGCGGGTTTGCGCCTGTAAACCGCTGAATGCACTTAAACATAAAGCAGATAAGAATAGTAGCTTTTTTGTCATTGTTGGTATTCCTTAATTATTCTGAAATAATGATCGGGCTGATGCATAATTGTTTTATTGTGCATTGCTGATGTGGAAAAAATCAAAATCAACATAACCGCCCGATTGCCTGGTTGCATAGTTAAACAGGCCAAAGCGATATCCCATAAAATGGGGGAGGGTATAAACCATTTGCAGCGGTGTGCCAATAGGTTCCCATTTGCGCCCGTCGAGACTATAAAAAAAGTAGGCTTTATCTGCCCGGTTAGTAAAATCGCAGCTTGCTTTAAGGTAAATGGTTGTTTGCTTTAGAGGTATACTGGCCGCTTCAATAGCCGATCCGGATTGTGCGCTGATCATAACTACTTGTTTGGATCCATGATCTGATTTTACACCAACGAAGCCGTACTTTTTTTGCAGTAAAACCAAACCTGCAAAGTCTCCATCTTTCATATTGGCGACATCAATTAAAGTTGTTCCTGAACATTGAGGGCCAATAGTGCGCTGCGTTAATGTGTTACGTGCCGATAGTACTGTGCTGTCCAGTCGCCCGGTGGTCAATCTCAGGTAGCCGGGCCGCTTTTTTAACGACCATAACTGATCGTCCGGATTGTGGTTCCATTGCCATACCAACGGCAGCACTGGCTCGCCGTTTTTACGGCTAAATTCATCCGGGGATACAATACCCGGCATCAGGCTTTTATTTGCAGGTAAATCCAGCGTATCAGGTGCTTTGTGATCAATACCCAATACAGGCCATCCATCTGTCCAGGTAACCGGTACCAGGTACGGCACCCGGCCAACGGCGCCAAAATCACGAAATAAATAGGCATACCAATCGCCTTTTGGGGTATTGATAAGCCCGCCCTGGGCCACGCCTTTATCCTGAAGCCCTACCTGCCCTTCATAAGGACCGGTCAACTTGTCGGCCCGGTGGATTAAAACGGTACGCATTCCCCCTTTAGGCCAGCTGATATTGAAAAGGTAATATTTCCCCTTAATTTTGAACAGTTGTGAGCCTTCGGCAGGCAAACCAATATTGGGACCGGCAGCAGCGCTTGCATTCTCGATCAGGATTTGCAGTTTTTTATCAGGATTGACGCCAGACAGGTCATCATTCAGTTCGGCCAGCATGATCTTGCCGCTCCCATAGATCATATAAGCTTTGCCGTCATCATCAAAAAAAGCGAGTGGTCATGTAATGCCGGTTTAAAGGACATTTCTTTCCATGGGCCTTCTTCAATGTTTTTTGTGGCGTAGATATAGGTTTTATTGGTAGTGCCCGAAAATGTGGAAACATAAAAAGTACCGTTATGATAACGCAAGCTGCTTGCCCATGAGCCCCTGCCATATGCGTTTGCTCCGTTTGCCAGGTTAAGGGCATCCCCACCATCAAGCGTATTATACGCGTAACTCACGATATGCCAGTTCACCAAATCTTTTGATTTCATGATTGGCAGCCCCGGATTAAGATGCATTGTGGTGCTGCTTGCATAATAAGTATCGCCAACCCTGATCATCGATACATCCGGAACGTCTGCATATATGATAGGATTTTGTGCTGTTTGCGCGTTTAAAGGCATAATTGCCAGTCGCCATAAAAGGCAGGTAACTGTCAGTTTAAGAAATGCGATATTTTTTGTTTTCATTCATTTTACGTTAAAAGTTAACCACTTCCCAATATGCCTTTTTTCGCTGAAGTTTTTCATCAAACAACAGCGGGTAGGCTTTGATAACTTTGCGGCTTGTGCCCTCGGTCGCAGCTGCGCCTCCGGCAATACCGCCACCACGGAAATCAAGCCAGCTGTACCGGTCTGACACATTCCAAAATGTAACCCCGGTTATTACCTTTTTGTATTTCCTGAATATTTCAAAAATGGCCTTATACCTTTCGGTTTGCTGAGCGGCCATAGTTTCCGTATAAGCGGAATCCGTTAGCGTTTGATCGCCTGCTTTACGCGGTGGGCCAGTACGTACCGTAACATCCAGCTCCGTGATCTGCAGCTTTAATCCAAGTGCTGCATACTTATCCATAGCTTCAGTTATTTGTTGCAAACTGGGGTCATTTAATTTCCAGTGGCCCTGCAAACCTACTCCTGTTACAGGCACCCCGGCGTCTTTAAGGTTCCTGAGCAATTTACAAATCTTATCCCGTTTGGATGGAACCTCACTGTTGTAATCGTTGTAAAAAAGCTGGGCCTCCGGGTCGGCTTCATGGGCATATTCAAACGCTTTGGCAATAAAATCCTCGCCGCAGATCTGGTACCATAATGAGTTACGCAGATAGTTGTCGGGTTTATCATCAATGGCTTCGTTAACTACGTCCCACGCGTATATTTTACCCTTAAAATGATTGACTACCGTGGTAATATGATCCTTAAGCCGCTTCAGTAACACATCTTTACTTACCTGCTTGCCCGTGCTGTCTTTAAACATCCATGCAGGTGCCTGCGCATGCCAAAGCAAATTATGGCCCCTGATTTTCATGTGGTGCTCTTGCGCAAATGCTACAATGGCGTCGGCGTTTTTCCAGTTATATTCATTTTCGCGCGGATGAATGGGTCCCATTTTCATATCGTTTTCCGGCGTAACACTGTTAAACTCCTTTGCAATCAGTTCTGCTTCAGGTCCGTTTATCGCGGCCATGTTAACAGCTACGCCAATAGGAAAATACTTTCGGTAATAATCTTTCAAACCTTTATCAGCCTTATGTGATGAGACTGCAGTCCGGCCATAATCTGTATTATGATGTAGTGCTTGTCGGTTCGTAAAGGATACCAGAGCGGCAAATCCCGTTAGTAACATCGGAAATTTTAATGTTGTAATCGTTATAAATTTCATGTTGGATCAGTTGCAGGTGTGATTTTAATTTATTTGAAACTTATCCAGTCGATATTAACGCCGGTGCCGCTTTTTAATACTATTACCAGGTTGGCGGTTTTAGATGGGAGAGAAGCGAGGCGGGTTTGTATAACTTGCCAATCGTTCCCTTCGGCAATGTTTGCCGAAGCCAATATACGTCCATTGGGATCGCCAAGCCGCACTTCTATAGTTGCTTTACTTGCTGCATTTGCCAGGATCTGCAATTCTTTAAACTTTTTGCTTTCGAAGTCAACACGATTGTAACGGATCCAACTACCTGCATTGTTGAACGTAGTTTTCCAGCCGTCAAATCTTTTTGCGGTATCAAGAAAGGAGATTTTAACGGTACTGTCCTTATCGCTATACCTGTCTATCTGTATTTTTTCTGAGGCTTTGGTGATCCCCACGCCACGTAGGGTTGGGATAACTTTTTTGATCGTTCCGTCGGCGTTAAAAAACAGGCTGTCGCACCTTATCGATCTGTTTTTGTCGAAATTCGGCGATAGGTCGTCGTTGTGATAAAACAAGTACCACTGATTTTTAAACTGGATGATTGACTGATGATTGGTCCAGCAGCCGGAAGCCGACTCATCCATGATCACGCCTGCAAATTTAAAAGGCCCCATCGGGTTGTTGCCGGTAGCATATTCCAGTCGCTCAATCTTATTGGCCACATGCGGATAGGTGAGGTAATAAATGCCATTGCGTTCAAACAGGTAAGGGCCTTCTTTCAGCCCTTTATCAGGCAGTTGGGCTAAAATTATTGGTTCTGAAGCAAGTTCCAGCATATTTTCATTAAGTTTTGCAGCATACAGGTTACCCTGTGCCCAATACAAGTAGGCTTGTCCGTCTTTATCAATAAATACATTAGGATCGATGCCATGCACCCCTTTTATAGGTTCCGGCTGTGGGATAAACGGTCCATAAGGTTTATCGGCCACGGCAACACCAATGGTAAAGCCGCGACCGTTTTCGCTGCCTTTCATGGTAGTAGGGAAGTACATATAATATTTGCCGTTGCGGAAAATGCAGTCGGGAGCCCACATGCTGTACGAAGCAGGGTCGGCCCAGGGCACTGTTGTTTGACTGATGATCATGCCATGATCAGTCCAGTCGGTGAGGTTTGCTGATGAAAAAACGTGGTAATCTTCCATGCAAAACCAACCAGGGCGGCCATGGCCGGGTGTTGCCTTAATATCATGCGAGGGATAAACATATACCCTGTCGCCAAAAACGCGGGCTGAGGGATCGGCCGTAAACTGGTCCCTGATCAATGGATTTTGCGCCATGGATCGCCCGGTGAAGCCCAGTACTGATCCGAATAGCAATAGCCAGAACTTAATATTTTTCATGAACGGAATGTCTTTGATCTGATTTTTTTGATCATTAATTATTTAAACAGGATGGGGGCAAATTTGTAAAGATCATTTCGCCAAACAGGCCAGGTATGGCCGCCAGGGTACTCGTAATAACTATGTTTTATCTTCATCTCGTCCAGCTTGCCCAGCATAACCTGGCAGTTTTTATACGCGATATCCTCCTTGCCGCCCATGGCAATCCAGAATGCTTTTAGGTTGCTGTTGATTTTGGCGGCATTTTTCTTCATAAAGTCATACTGCGTGTCAGCGATGCTGTTTTGTGCAGGTAAAATCCACCCCGAGCTGAATACACCGAGGTAACTGAATGTATCAGTATTGTAGATACCTGTATATAGCGTGTTGAGCCCGCCCATAGAAAGCCCGGCCAGGGCACGGCCCTGCGCGGTACGGTTAACCCGGTAATTCTTTTCTATAAAGGGAATAATGCATTGTTTTATTTCATTTGCAAAGGTTTTGAGGCCGGCTTCACCAAAACCTCCGCCGAAATTGGCATCGGGCATTACCACTAACATGGGTTTCGCTTGCCCGGCCGCAATCAGGTTATCCATGATCATATCGGTTTTGCCTTGGGTTGCCCAGCCGGTTCTCGTCCTCGCCGCCGCCATGTAATATATATAATGCAGGATACTTAACCTGGCTTGCATCATAACCGGGCGGAGTGTAAATGAACAATCTTCGCCATGATTTGGTGACGGTTGAAAAATAAGTTTTGATGCGGATATCGCCATGGGGAACATTTTTAATAGCATAATAATCGCCGCCGTCAAAAGGTACTTCAATGCCGCTCGCCATGCGCCCCATGCCATAAAAAGTTTGACTGGAGGGATCGGTTGTAGCAACGCCATCTATAATCAACGAATAATAATGGAAGCCTTCACCAATTGAATCTGTTGTAGCTGTCCAATAACCGGCCGTGTCTTTTACCATGTCATATTTCTTGCCAAGGTCAACCTGAACTTTTTGAGCATCCGGCGCCTTGACACGGAAAAGCACCCGGTGGTCGGGCTGGATAAAAGGATATTTTGAGCCTCTGATATTGGTAGATGCAGGGCCGCCCGAGATCATCATGTTATATTTATCGATATCCACAGGTTTGAACAGGAACTGCGAGAACAGGTAAATATCATTTTTCCAAACTTTAAAGTCGTGGATTCCCGGCTCGACATTGAAGATATGCGGCACATTTTTTTGTTCGAGGTAATCGTGGGTACGTTTACTGAACGACATTAACCCGTCGTGATCGCCGCAGGAGATCCAAAGCAGCTTAAGTTTGCTTTTAGCTGCATCGGGATCAGGTAACAGCTCTTCTGGTTTTTTAGTGTTGGGTGCCGACGAAAAGCCTCCAACCCAGGCAAATTTATCCAGGTTGCCCAGCCCAAAATTAAGTGACTGACCACCGCCCATTGATAATCCGGCCAGTGCCCGATGCTCGCGGTCGGTATAAACTGGATATTTTTTTGAATAAATGGGATCAGGTCATCCAGCAAGTCATGCTCAAAAGTTGCAAACGCGGCAACTTTATCCGGGGCCATTATATTGCCGGTGGCACGGTCGTCTTTCATGGCGCGGCCGTTGGGCAACACAACGATCATTGGTTCCAGTTTTTTATCGGCATACAAGTTATCCAATATCACCTGGGGCGTGCCCTGGTTAAGCCATTCAAATTCATCGCCGCCAATACCATGTAGCAGGTACAAAACAGGATATGTTTTTTTAGCGGTATAGCCAGGCGGCAGGTAAACTACCGCGCGCCGTTTGGAATCAACTGTTTTTGAGTTGTAGGTAACGGTGTCTAATTTTCCGTGTGCTATACCAGCGCGATAAGTGTCGAAACCGGCCGGTGAATGTTTAAGAGCTGGCTGTGAAAGGGCCAGCAAGGCAGGCAAAATGCCGATGACGGTGAGGTAGGCTATCTTCTTCATAATTTTGTTGTCAGTTAATCCGCTAAACTGATTGCCTTTCGGATTAAGGACGCTAAAGCGGGTTAAATTGTGTTAGTTTTTGCTCGTTTGAGGAATACCCGAAAGTAGGGCAAGCACTTTGCCGCGGTTAACACAAATCATGATAATGATAGCACGAATGTTTAAGACCTGAAAAATGAACCGTCAACCCGGTTTGTGTAAGTGGATAGGAAGCCGGAAAATACGCCCGCTATTCTTCTTTTTGAATAGTTAATTGTATTGATGGCCAGTTTGTTTTGGATATCTGGAATGCTTGCGGCGGCGGTTGGTTGCGGCTGATTGTAACAATCATATAGCATTTTTTGGAACGAAGCCATGCAGATACATTCGTGGTATCAAAATATTGGATTGTGGTAGCAAACCATTTTTTGTACGGATACTTTCGTACGGTCCGTAATCGGTATTCCGATTAATAAACTTCTTTAATAAATCTTATAAACCATGCAATTGAAAATTTACTTACCGAAGCCGGTCATGATGGTGATGGCATTAATTTTTTGCCTGTCATCCCTCCGGGGCACGGCTCAAAAACTAAAACTAAACAAGTTGGGTTATTTCGAAACGCCCGGCGTAAATGTCCTCGTATTCAGTAACCAGTATAACGGGATCTTTCAGGACGAAAAAACAGCAGGTGTTGAGCTGATACACCACGGCGTGCGTACAATTACAGGCGGCGCGGTACGGCTGCAAAACACACCCGAGCAATGGGACCTGGTGCCCACGCTGGTTAACCGTAAGGTTGATAGCATCAACCATCAAATTGATGTTACCATGCGTTACGCCGATTATGATTTTGATTCCAGGATCACCGTTATGCCGAAAGGCAATGGCGTTGAATTGAACTTGTTCCTTGATAAACCGGTACCGGAAAAGTTAGCAGGCAGGGCAGGTTTCAACCTGGAAATTATACCATCTGCTTACTTTGAGAAAACATTTTTGATTGATGGAAAACCGGGCGAGTTTCCGCTGTACCCGGCAGGTTTAACAAAAATGCTTCCTTCAAGCCAAAAAATCCCGCAGTTTGCCGGCCACGGCACATTTGACGATCGTGGCCGCAACGAATTTATCGAGCCCGCGCCATTGGCTACCGGTAAAACACTGGTGATGGCGCCCGAAGATCCTGAGCGTACCATTAAAATTCAATCGTTTGATGCCGACCTTAAGTTGTTTGACGGCCGAAGCCTTGCGCAAAATGGATGGTTTATTGTGCGCAGTTTATTGCCGGCAGGAAAAACGGGCAAAGTATTAACCTGGTATATTGAGCCAAATGCAGTACCTGGTTGGAAGCGTGCGCCCGTAATTGAGTTTTCGCAGGTAGGTTACCGCCCCGAGCAGCAAAAGACAGCAGTAATAGAACTGGATAAAAATGACACGCCATTACAAACCGCCACACTTTTTGAGGTAACTCCCGATGGGAAATACATTGAGCGGCTTAAAACAGCCGTGCAGCGCTGGGGGCAATTTACCCGTTATAATTATTTGAAATTTGATTTCAGCAGTGTGAAAAAGGCCGGGTTATATGTGATAGCCTACGGCGACCAAAAAACTAATGCCTTCCCCATCAATGCAAATGTTTATGAAAATATAGGGCATCCTACAATGGATGTTTGGTTCCCGGTTCAGATGGATCACATGATGGTTAACGAGGCCTACCGCGTATGGCATGGCGCGCCTTTCCTTGATGATGCCTTGCAGGCGCCTCCAAACCACCAGCATTTTGATACGTACCAGATGGGGCCAACTACTGATACCAAATATAAACCGCTTGAACGGATCCCCGGGCTTAATGTTGGCGGTTGGTTTGACGCCGGCGATTTTGATGTTGAAACGCCATCGCACTGCAGCGTTGTGCTGAATTTTGTTGAAGCCTGGGAGAATTTTAAAATCGATCGCGACGAAACATATGTAGATTACCCAACCCGATATGTAGATATACACCGCCCCGACGGAAAGCCTGATCTTTTACAGCAAATCGAACACGGTACGCTTAACCTGGTGGCACAGGTCGTGAACATTGGCCACCCGGCGCGCGGAATCATAGTGCCTAATTTGCACCAGTATCATCACCTCGGCGACGCCGTTAACGAAACAGATAACCTGCCTTATAACGCCTCGCTCAAGCCCTACCAAACCGACGGTAAATCAAGTGGTACCATGGATGACAGATGGGCGTTCACTACGAGGAATATAGCACTGGACTACCAGACTACCGCCGCCCTTGCCGCTGCCAGCAGGGCGTTAAAAGGGTACAATGATACACTGTCTGCTAAAAGTTTGCAAAGTGCCTTGAAACTCTGGCACGAAGATGACAGCCTCAAAATGCACATGGACTCGGCTGCCCGGGCACGTAACAGGTTCCTTGCCGGTAACGAAATGCTTGCCGCGCTCCAATTGTATATCACAACCAAAGATCAACAGTATGCAGATCATTTCAAAAAGCTGATTATGCCGATGCTTGATCGCTTTCCCGGCTTTGTTATGATAAGCGCGCTGCACGCTTACCCTTATATGGATAAAGATTACCAGGATAAAATCGCAGCCTATATGCAAAAGTACAAGGCTTCATGTGATGAGTACGATAAACAAAATCCCTATGGTGTGCCGGTTACTCCAGGTGGCTGGGGTGGTAGCGGGCAGGTGATCAATTACGCCATTACCAACTATTACGCCAATAAGTATTTCCCTAATATAATCGGTCCGGAATATGTTTACAAAGGCTTGAATTATATCTTCGGGTGCCATCCTTATTCCAATCTTTCGTTTGTATCGGCTGTCGGTGTACGTTCAAAAAAGTAACCTACGGTAATAACCGGGCTGACTTCAGGTTTATTGCCGGTGGCGTAGTACCCGGTATCCTGCTGCTTAAACCCGATTTTCCGGAGAATAAGGAAGACTGGCCGTTTTTCTGGGGGAGAATGAAGTTACAATAGCCGGCTGTGCGCAGTACATTGTTTTGTCAGGAGCTGCTAATCAGTTAGGTCAGCATAATTAACAAGTTAAAGGAGCATTATTTCAAATTAAACAATCACTTCCCCGATTTCGAATAAAGGGATCGGGGAGGTGGATTTAACCTAAGTACAATCACCAAATGAAGTTTAAATTTTTCATAGACAAGATCATTAAGAAAAGTAAATTTAAAAAAAGAGATCAGGATTGTTTTTAACAAATACCTTATACCATTTTTCAATGAATTCACTTTCTTTAGTATCTCCTTGATCCTTATGGAAACGACTTTCCCATTTCCCTAATGCATACTGTAAAAAATAAAATCCAGCATCGTTAAGATCAGAGTTTTTTAGCTCACTATTAATAGTTATATCTGACAGACCATTGTATTTAATGACGTTGGTTAATTGTTTTTTTTGCAAGAAATCAATTAGCTGAAAGAAACGCCTGTATAAGATTTCGTTCGGTATATCTGCAAAACCTGCTAAAGTGTGTCGATCTGTAACGTCTTTTAAACCTACTATCGATTCGATTAAAAAGTCTTTGTCAGTCCTTGGATATCGTTCAGCCATCGGTTTAGTAATAATAACGTTAATTATGCAAAAAAGGTTGGTTATTTCGATATATCAAAATAACCAACCTTAAATACTTTATTTTTAGAGGACTGTTTATACCAAGAAGCCCTGCTGGCATTTTGCCGGCAGGGCTTCTTGGTGTATGGCCATGTGAATGTAATTGGTATTTACTCTTTAAAAAGCAAAGGCGCAAGTTCGTAAAGACTACGGCGCCAGGTCAGGAACTCATGTGCGGTGTTTTCAGAAATGTAAGATACCGCGTCATATCCCGCACCTTTTAAGGCAACCACGGCATTTTTAACGCCATCGGGCCGTTCCTTGCTGCCGCAGCTTATGAATATCAGTTTAGGTTTGGTTTTGTCTTTAAGCTCATCCGGCGAATAAGTTCCGCCGCTAAGCAGGGCATAATAGGCAAAAAGCTCGGGCTTGTTTAGTGTTATCATATGCGTTTCCATACCGCCCATTGATAATCCCCCCATCGCACGGTGAGCCCTGTCTGCACGTGTGCGGAAGCTTGCATCAACGTAGGGGATAAGCTCGTCAGTTAAAACTGTTTGAAAGTGATCAATCTTAAAACTTTTAAATGCGCCAGGGCCGGGCTTCACGTCGTTGGTCATGCCGTAAGTCATTACAATAATGAATGGCTGTATTTTACCGGTTGCAATTAAGTTATCCATAATCAGGTTGGCATGGCCCTGGTTGCTCCACGCGGTTTCATCTTCGCCCCAGCCATGCTGCAGATATAGTACCGGATATTTTTTTGATTTATCCTTTTCGTACCCTGGTGGCGTGTAAACAAAAGCCCTGCGCTGGGTATTAGTGCTTTTTGAAGGAAAAAGGATCTGCTGTACATTGCCATGCGGAACATCTTTAAGCGCATAAAAATCCTGGTCGTGTGCGGGGATCTCAATGCCGCTTTCCCAACGTGTGGATCCATAAAAATTTAATGTGCCCGGATCGTTAAATACCCCGCCATCGATGGTTAAGTGGTAGTAATGAAATCCTTCATCCATCGGGCCTTCTGTAGTGCCGGTCCAGAACCCATCAGCTCCTTTTGTGAGTTTGGTGCCCCCGCGCCCGCCAAGGCCAAGGCTGACTTTTATGCTGTCGGACTGTGGAGCCTTAATACGAAAGCGCGCGTAGCCTTGCGAGTTTACCTGTGGGTACTCTTGTCCCGGCTGGTTAAAAGTTGATGGTTTGAAATCTTCGGCAATTGAAGCTGTTTGTGCCATGCAGAGACTGGAGGCACATGTAACGGCCAACAAGGCAAGTAAACATTTTGGTTTCATAATAGAATATTGAGGTTTATAAATTGTGGATATAATGAAGCACCGGGGTTGTCTTGAGCCGGTAAAACATCGGAATGCGATAAATGGATTAAATCATGGTTAATTGTTTTTATTACACATATTTTGGTGGTTGCTTTGGTTTTACTTTTACCGGAGCCCGTTTTCGTTGTTTATGAAAAGTTGATCATGGGTGAAATATTTAAAAATAATTTATAATAGCTATACTGTTGTTTTAGGCGGCTTTTTTTATAATAAAAGTATTTTTATGTCAAAAACAAGGCGCGCAGTTTTTAGCATAATTTTACAACATTTGTCGATAGCAGGTCGGGCAATATCGTTGCCGCAAATTGGTCGATATGTACTTTTGTACAATAATTACAGGTTCAATTGAACAAGTGTGTTATTTCTTTGAACAAATGTTTGCCTGTTTCATCATCATAAAATGTAGATTTGGATAATGATGTTTGTTCGAAGACATCAATCACACCAATTTTAAAACCATAGTTCATCAACAATTTTTTTCTGCGGATTACCCGCTCCGGAAAAAAAGTAACAATGTTTGTTATGATGCATTCTGTACCCGATTTGTGTATTCGCAAAAAGATCAATACGGTGCTGGCAGGCACTGTGCGCGTTATACTCACCTTAGTCGTTTTGGCCAACCTCAGTTTCCTGGCAAATGCTCAAGCGCCTAACCTGAAATTTACCGCATTAACCACCAGGCAAGGGTTGATGGGTAACGCCGTAAACGCCATCGTAAAAGATAATAACGGGATGATGTGGGTAGGCACCTCCGAAAGCTTGAACAGATATGACGGAAGGAAGTTTAAAGTTTATACATTGGGTGCCAAAAGACAGGTAGAGCCAGGTTCCTACGAAATAAGCAGTATCAGTATAGACCGTGCCGGTACGCTATGGGTAGGCACTATCGGTTTTGGTTTATATTATTACGATAAGGTGGCGGATGATTTCAAAAGCTTTAGTTCGCCCTTAAAAGGACAGCGTTTAAGCCAGGGTGTTATTACCGCCGTTTGTGCAAACGATAAAAATGAGATTTGGGTGGGAACGGTAAACGGCCTTGATGTGATCAGTCCCGATCGTAAGCATATCAGCCATTTTGAAACCGGGACAGGCAAACCAGGGCTGATACCGGTTAAAAGCATGGGTTATATTTTTGAGGATAGTTACAGCAGGATGTGGGTTTGCACCAATTTAGGTTTGTATTTATATGATGATACGCATAAAGGTTTTAAAGCCTTCCGTCATCAAAAAAACGATACCCGTAGTTTACCCTCGGATGTTGTAATGACAGTTTCGGAGGATAAAGTGGGCAATTTGTGGGTAGGTACAGCTAATGGCTTAAGCCGCCTGGATAAGGATGGTGAACACTTTGTTAATTACTGCTATAATGATAAAGATGAGCAATCGTTATGTGGTGACATAGTTTACAGCATTGCCGCTGATGATAAAGACCACATCTGGGTTGGTACCGAAGGCGGTTTGAATGTTATGGATATCCACACCGGTAAATCCATCCGTTACCGTCATGATCCGCGAGATCCGTACAGTCTTAACAGTAAATCTATCCGAAGCATTTATATCGACCCTAAAGGCATTTATTGGGTGGGTACCTATATGGGCGGCATCAATAAATACGACAAAAACCTCACATTGTTTAATTATGTGCAACCAACCGAGTTAGACCCTTATGGTTTACGCGCGCCAATCGTATCATCTTTCGCGCAAAAAAATGACAATGAACTATACGTGGGAACGGACGGCGGCGGCCTTAGTATTTTCAACAACAAAACCAACCGTTTTACTCATATCGCAATCCAGCCTAAGGAAAAAATAAATTCGGCAGGCCTGCCTGTTTTGGCTATGTTGTTGGATCAAAAAAACAACTTTGGATAGGAACATTCGGCCACGGGCTTTTTAAACTCAATACCGCAAACAATGGCTATACACAATTCACCAGCGGTACCGGAAAGCTAAATATCAGTCAAAATAACATTTTCTGCTTTAAGGAAGACCGCTTTGGTAATGTATGGATAGGTACTAACGGTGCAGGTATCGATATTTTTGACGCCAAGGTTGATAGCTTCCGGCGGTTTAAACCCGCTTTAGTGTCCGTAAAAGGCTATAAAATGCCATCAAATGGCTACATCAGGGCTTTTGAAGAGGATAACGACGGTAAGATGTGGATCGGGTCATATGGTACGGGTATCGCTATTTATAACCCGGCTACCAAAGTGTTCGACACACTTAATCCAATCAATACAGGTCTGCCTATAGCAGAGGTGTTGTCTTTAAAACGCGATACTAACGGCAATATGTGGATAGGTACCAATGGCGATGGCCTTTTCTTTTATGATCATCGGTTAAAAAAATAACCCCGTTTAAATACAATAACCAGTTACCAAACGGTGTAATTTGTAAAATTTTGCAGGATAAAACCAATAATATATGGTTCAGTACAAACCAGGGTATTGGAAGAATTGACCCGGCTGATCAGAAACTTTATGTTTATTGTAACGATAACGGGCTTCAAAACAATGTTTTTTTAAACGGGTCGGGTATTATTGCCGCAGATGGCACGCTTTACTTTGGCGGGGTAGACGGGTTCAATTATTTTAAGGGATCAGATGTAAGGCTTAATAAAAACCTGCCGCCGGTTGTGTTTACTACGCTGAGTATAGATAATAAACGTATTTCGCCCAACCGTGATAACCCCTTGCCTGTTAATATCAGTGAGGCAAAAGAGATCACCATAAAGTATAAACAAGACATCTCCATAAACTTTGTGGCACTTAATTATACCCTTCCACAGCAAAATCGGTATTCGTACATTTTAGAGGGATTTAGCAATACCTGGAAAAATGCAGGAACATCCACAACGGCCAGTTATACCAACCTTGATCCGGGAGAATACACATTCAGGGTACGGGCATCCAATAATGATGGAAAATGGAATGATACCGGTACATCCTTGAAAATTATAGTGAAGCCGCCTTTTTGGAGGACTGTATATGCTTATGTGCTTTATGTTTTGCTGGCCTTTGGCGTGTTGTTGCTCATCCGCAGGCAGGGGGTTAAAAAGCTTAAAAAGAAATTGCACGATGAGCAGGAACGTAAAGCAGCTGAAGCCCGTCATGAGCTGGATGAGATGAAAATTAAGTTTTTAACCAACCTGAGCCATGAATTCCGGACACCGATATCTTTGATAATGGCGCCTGTTGATAAGCTTTTGGAGCAGCCTAACAGCGGGCCTGTTACCGAACAATTAGGCGTTATTAAAAGAAACTCGCGCAGGTTGCTTAACCTGGTTAACCAACTGCTCGATTTTAGGAAACTTGAAGAGAATGAGCTTAAGTTGAATTTGGTTGAAGGGGAATTTATTTCTTTTGTTCGCGAAGTAGTGGATTCGTTTTATGACCTGGCCAATAGAAAAAAATTGTTACAGTATTTAAAACTGCCGGTGAAAGGTTATTTGTAAAATTTGATCATGATAAGGTGGAGCGAATATTATTTAACCTGCTATCCAACGCATTTAAATTTACGATGCCTGGCGGGCAAATTACTGTTGAAGTTACCGCCCCTGTTATATCGGAAGACGGCAATTCATACCGCTTGGGTATTTCGGTTGCGGATACAGGTACCGGTATAGCAGCCGAGCAGGTTAGGCATGTTTTTGACAGGTTTTATCAGGCAGATGCCCAGCCTGCCATACTTAACCAGGGAAGCGGGATAGGCTTATCGATAACACGCGAGCTTGTGCAGTTGCATGGCGGCGAGATTGGTGTGAAAAGTGAATTAGGCAAAGGCTCAATTTTCTCCTTATCAATTTCGTTGCCTGTAATTAATCTTTCAGAGACAGCAATGCATGGGCAAAATACGCCCGAGGCTGCCCCAATCGTTATCGACGATGACAAGAACAGTAAACCGAAGACGGCGATTGCCACTGGTGTTAACCAGCTGCATGTCCTGGTTATTGAAGATAATGATGAAATGAGGCAATACTTGTCCGAAAGCCTGGCTGCAACTTACAAAGTTTCGGAGGCAGCTAATGGCCGTGAAGGGTGGCATAAAGCACTTGCCGTACATCCCGACCTCATAGTTAGTGATATCAGCATGCCTTATATGGATGGGATCCAGCTAAGTTGTAAACTTAGGGCTGATAAAAGGACCAGCCATATCCCAATTATATTATTAACGGCGATGACCAGCCAGAAGGAGCAACTCGCAGGGCTGGAGTTGGGCGTGAACGATTACCTGACCAAACCTTTCAACTTCGATATCCTGAATATCAAAATTAAAAACCTGCTTCATCTAAATAAGTCGCTTAAAGAAACCTATCAGAAGAAGATAAAAGTTATCCCGGCAGACATGGATATCGAATCCTCGTCAGAACGGTTCATTAAAGATGTGGTGATGTATATTGAGAAAAACATCAACAACCCTAAGTTTTCCGTCGAGGAGATCAGCCATCATTTTAGTATGAGCAGGGGATCATTTTATAGTAAGATCACCGAACTAACCGGTGAGCCGCCTGTAGAATTTATCCGCTCCATAAAACTGGACAAAGCAGCTATATTGCTCGAAAAAACCGATTTGACCATTGCAGAGATAGCATACTCCATCGGTTTTTCGACGCCTCATTATTTTACCAAATCATTCAAGGCAAAATATAATGTTCTGCCTTCCGGGTACCGGGTGAAAAAAATAGATGTCAAAAGTGTGGCTTAAGTAAGCTTTCATTTTATCGGATAGAAAAATATCGATATTACCTGCCGGTATTCCCTGTTGTTTGAATAGGTAAAGGATTGGTAGTGGCCGGTGCCTTGTAACCCAACAGATTGAGCATTTGTAATCCGTATCGTGTGCCTAAAATTCGATAGCCATCAGCAGTGAAGTGCAGCTTATCTGATGCAGCCGGGCAGCCAATTGAATTGATCACATATGCGTTGGGGATAACTTCAGGAAGCTTATCAATTATGTGATTCATAGCAGCGCACTTGCCGCCCTGGTCTTCATCAACAAGCTGGCCAGCCAGCAAAGGAACTTTTTGGCCTTTAGGTGAAGATCTTTCAATAGCATATCATAGATGCCTTTTACTTTCAGTGTCCAAAGTGTATCATTTGCGTTAGATTCGCCCTGGTGCAGCAAGATGCCTTTAATCACGCCGGATTTTTGTGCCAGTTTAGCCATCTCGACCAAATGGACATAGGGATTGCCTCCATATTCGTTAATCATGTTCACCATCCAGGAAGGTGCGGTGGCTGCATAATCCTTATAACTGTCTTTCTGGAACAATTCAATTTTACAACCAGCTACCGATACGTTCACAATACCAACTGTTACATCAGGAGGCAGAGCGGCTATCAGGGTACGGCCAAAGTAGTCGGCAGGGGTGAGGCCGGTATTGCAGCGTGCCAATGGTGGTACGGCGGTGTACCAGTTGCCCTTTGCCCGTTTAAGGTTAGGGCAGTCCACAGTTTCCAGTATTTGTAAACGCGGATCAACTACGGTATCCTGTGGCTGTATGCGGGCGTTACCTTCCATATTTGATTGGCCGAAGCACAAAAAAATATAAAACTTTTTGTTTTGGGCAGATGCATCACCAACAAATAATACTACGGTTGCCAACAGGGCAAGAGAAAAGATCCTTAGATTCATTTGATGTTCTTTTAGGTTTCGCGGCAGTCAAAATTGGCGGCCGGCTTGCCGATAAAAATAGGTCAACCTATAGTCATACTATTACAACAATTGTTGAAGTTGTTATAACAGTTGTTTAGGGCATTTTGCAATAGTCTACAATGAACAGCAATAAGTTGGAAATGGGGGAGCGATTGTGCGTTTAGTAAACCAATGTGTTAACCTTTTCAACATGCGTGTCATTTAAAGTTTACAACCTTTAATACATTTGATTGTTCGAGATGTACTAATCGTGAACTCCATAACCTTAACAAAGTTTACTGGTATGATCAACAATTATTTGTAGCATTTGCCTTAATGCGCAAATACTTTATCGGTGTACTTACAAGATATAATACCTCACCCTTATTACTTTTCTTTTTTAAAATTGGTTGTAAGGACAGCGCGAGGCTGTCCTTATTTGTTTCCTGTAAGCTGGTGTATGCTGTAAATATTTATTATTTCTATCGCTATAAATCAATAAAATTTATTGTTTTAACAATATCTAAATATCGTATTTCGGGCACGCTCCGCAATCGATTGTTGTTGACGGTGTTTTTGTTTGCAAATTAACAAACCGGTGCCGGTTTCTGTTAACAAAAAGCACTTGTCTTTAACTTATTTTGGTTTTTATTTGTATTTAAGTATTTGATAATCAATAATTTGTTTTTTTATTAATCCCGAAAACAGACGTTGGGAAGTGCTATATATCATGCCGGAAAAATGTTTTAACATTGAAAGGAAACCCTGTTATAGGGAACTTGCTTAAACAAATGTTGTAAGATTAAGATAAATACTGCGCTACCTGCCCAACCACGAAAGATAATTTTACCCCTGTTATTACAACCTGCTTTTTGCCGGCTGTAACAATTAGTACTGTTGGCATTACAACGTACAGATTACCAATTATAAACATGTTGACCAATAATGGAGCATTCGTGGCATTTGTTGTTTGCTGCCCGGTTCGGCGTGGGATACCGTTTGAAATTGAAAACTAATAACACCGACATACCAATTATCAATCAATTAACTAACAAGAAAAATTATGGAAAGACAAAAAAGAGATTTTCGGGTCCTGGATAAGTACGGAACAGCTAACAGATAGGTTTCGTCGTTCATTTAAATCTGGTAGTTACCATAAGGTGACACCAGGATAATTTTAGGCATATGAGCTTAAACGATGCAGGTAAATGTTGTGCTGAGCGCAAATCAGGCCAACGTTTTCCCAATCGAATCGAAAATTTAAAACCTTAATAACATGAAGTATTCTTTACAAAAAATTTATAATAACAAGTGGCGTTATGCAACGCTCATCTTAACCGGATGTGCGCTCGCAATGCCATCGGTGTCAATTGCGCATAACCGTGGTTCGGCAGGTTCATTGAACGGTATTACCATTAATGAAAATGGCGCTTTGAAAATGAAGCCTGCATTCAACGTTTCGGGCAAAGTTACTGATGATGATAACCAACCCCTGCCCGGCGTCGCGGTTTCCATAAAAGGCACAACCCAAGGCGTAACAACTGACGCCGGCGGTAATTTTAAAATAGCAGTGCCCGGCAATTCAGCGGTGCTCGTGTTCAAGTTAATCGGTTTTGCCCAGCAAGAGATCACGGTTACCAACGGTACTGAGCTAAAAGTGCAAATGAAAAAAGATACCAAGAACCTGGAGGAAGTAGTTGTAGTTGGATACGGATCGCAAAAACGTGCCAAAGTTACCGGGGCGGTTTCATCAGTTAGCGGGAAAACCCTGGCCTCTGTACCTGTTGGTGGTATCGAAGCGCTACAAGGCCGTATCTCTGGTCTTACTGTTACCAATAATGGCGGTCCGGGAACCGGGGCTATTATATCGTTGCGCGGCATCAGTTCTGTAAATTTCGGATCCGACCCTTTATATATTGTTGATGGTTACCCGGGCAGCCTCACGGGCGTTGATATTAAAGACATTCAAAGTATCGACGTGTTGAAGGATGCCAGCGCCGCTGCGATCTATGGTTCGCGCGGTACCAACGGTGTTATCATCATCACCACTAAAAAAGGTAACAATAATAGCCGTACGGAGGTTACTATCGACTCATATTACGGTATACAAAACGTTATCAAGAAATATGACCTGCTTAACACCCAGCAATACTTGCAATACGAGCGCGCCCTTAACGGGTCTGCTGGAATAGCTTTACCGCCGCGCCTGCAGCCAGATAACTTTAATAAGCCGATTTACGCAGGTAGTTCTCAAACCTTTGCCCAAACCAATACTAACTGGCAGGATGCTTATTTTAGAAGCAACGCGCCAATACAGCAGCATAATGTGGCGTTGAGCGGCGGCAATGCGGTATCCCGATTTTACACCTCGGCCAATTACTTCGATCAGCAGGGTATTGCCCAGGGACTAAGTGCCTACCACAAGGCTTTCCGTGCTAATTCCGATCATACCATCAGTAAGTTCCTTTCATTTGGCGAAACATTCAACGTTATTGAAAACCATCAGCGCTATGGCGTTGACGCGGGTAACCGTACCGCTATTACCAATGTGGTGAGGATGCAGCCGTATCTGCCTATTTACAATCCCAACAACGCAGGAGGGTTTATGGGGCCGCAAAATAGCTTCGACGGATCGGATCCTACCAATCCAATTGAAGCTGCCAAACTTATCGATAATACCAACCACGGCTTCACTATCCATGGTAACGCTTATGCAACGCTTAAGTTTACCCCATGGCTTAACTTTAAATCAATTTATGGTATTGACTACAATACCAATCAAAACAATACTTACACGCCTATTTACGATGACGGTGGTACTTCAAAATCCACAACAGCAGTTATTAACTACGGTAGGAGCACCAGCACAACTCAACTGTATTCTCAACAGCTTACCTTCGATAAAACATTCGGCAACAAGCACCATGTTAACGCCGTTTTAGTTTACGAGGCCCAGAGCTCGCGCGGCGATAACCAGGTATCTTCTGGTAATCAAAATACCAACACGGTAAGAACACTAAATGGCGCGACTAATCTTTACACTAATTACACTTATGGTACAAATCTCCTCGTATCGGAGGTAGCCCGTGTAGGGTACGACTTTGAAGGTAAATATTTGATATCTGGTTCTATCCGACGGGATGGTTTATCTGTATTTGCACCGGGACACAAGCACGAAAGCTTTCCTGCGGCGTCATTAGGCTGGAAGGTAGACCAGGAAAATTTCATGAAGGGAATCAAATCAATATCTTCATTAAAGCTTAGGGCGGGTTATGGTGTAACGGGTATTAATGGTACCGTACTGGGCAACTATCCTTATCTGCAGCCTATATCATCTAATATTGCTACCTATCCGTTCAACGGTTCATTGGCCGATCTTGGAAATGCATCATTTTACAGTGGTTTAAGTAACCTCGATCTGTCATGGGAGACAACCAAGCAAACAAATATCGGTTTGGATCTGGGTTTATTCCAGGAAGCGTTTACCCTATCTGCCGAGGTTTATAACAGGCAAACCGATAACCTCTTATTGACAGTACCTACACCGCCCAGCTATGGCTTTGGCGGGGCCGGTACTTTAGCAAACGTAGGTTCGATGCGGAACCGCGGCTTTGAAGTTACTTTAGGTTATCATAAAACAAGTGGCGAGTTTAAATACGATATTAACGGAACCTTTGCCTTGAACAGAAACAAGGTTTTAACGCTTAATACTGCAAATGCCTCAATTACCGCCGGTGGCGATGCGGATTATGGTGGCGGTAACCCTCTAACCAATACGGTGGTCGGGCAACCGGTACAGTCATTTTACGGCCTTATTGTTGACGGAATTTTTCAAAACGCGGCCGAGGTTTCTAATTCACCCACGCAAACAGGGGCGGCTCCGGGTGATATCAAATTCAGGGACGTAAACCATGATGGTGTTATCAATGATGCCGATCGTACCTTTATAGGTAGCTATCTGCCCAAATTTACCTATTCATTAAACTACAGCGCATCATATAAAAATTTCGACGTGGTGGTATTTTTCCAGGGTGTTTACGGCAATAAAATATTTAACGCCGAAAGGATTATCCTGGAAGGTATGCCAAGGCTTTTCAACGCGGGCACGAATGTTTTAAACGCGTGGACGCCTACAAATACCGGTACAAATATTCCGCGTGCCTTTTCCGGCGACCCGAACGGAAACAAAAGGCCTTCAACAAGATGGATTGAAAGTGGCTCATACCTCCGCATTAAAAACATGCAGCTTGGCTATAATTTCCCCACGTCATGGTTAAGGGCAAAAACAGATAACGCGCTTAACAGGCTCCGGATTTATGTGGCTTCAACCAACCTTTTGACGTTTACAAAATACAAAGGTCTCGATCCCGAAATAGGCTCACGTAACGGCACCCTCACCAACGGTATTGATTATGGCCAGTATCCGCAGCCAAGAGTAGTTCAGTTGGGTTTGCAGGCAACCTTTTAATGATTAATTTAAAAAGATACAGCGATGAAAAATAAAAAAATATTCGTGTGGTCGGCCCTTACAGCTATCATAGTAACGGCTACGGTTAATTCCTGTAAAAAGGGATCTCTCAACACCAGCGACCCTAATAACGTAACAACCAATCAGTACTATAAAACCAGCGACCAGCTAACCAAAGGCGTGAATGCTATATATGTTGCTATTCATTCGCTGGGGCTGGTATCAAGGGAATGGTTCTTTATTCACGATCTCAGAAGCGATGAGGTTGCAAGCGGCGGCGGACAGCTCGAAGCGCCCAGGGGCCAGATGCTTAATGGCAATGCAGACCCTGCCAACTCAGTATTGAACTCGGTGTGGAATGCCTGGTACACAGCAATATTCAGAGCGAATGTAGTTATTCAAAACGGACCAGTTGTAACCGATAATGGACCGTTGCGCGACAGACTGGTTGGCGAAGCTAAATTTTTGCGTGCATGGGCTTACTTTGACCTGGTTTCGCAATGGGGAGGAGTGCCGCTTCTTACGACACCCGTTAAAACTGCCAGCGATTTTCAACCCCGCGCGTCTGAATCTGAAGTTTATTCACTAATCATAAAGGACCTTCAGGATGCGGCCGCCGTTCTACCTGAAAAATCAGGTACTGACAAGGGACGGGCGACTGCCTCTGCAGCAAATGCCATGCTGGGCCGCGTACTGATGCAAAACGGCGACTATGCAGGTGCAAAGGCTGCGCTCTTAAAAATTCCTACAACCGGAGTAAACGGCTATACGCTTACCAGCAGATATCTTGATAACTTTGAAGAAGAGACCGAATTCAACAGCGAATCCATCTTTGAAATTGTATTTGTTGATAAAGGTGACGGCGGGTTTAACTGGGGCGGTGATAGCCCTACTGAAGCACAATCTACCGTGCGTAACCAGGAGTATAACCCAATTGCCTGGAGAAACCTTATTCCTTCAAATAAATTAATTAATGAGTTTGAAAATACGGCTACAGGTGCTGCCAAATCTGATCCCCGTTTTCACTACACCTGTTATCAATCGGGCGACACTTATAATAAAGGTGCGTCGGTGCTAACAGACGGCGACCAGAACGGCAACTCGTCAGTGATGAACGGCGTAACCAAAAAGATCAGTTTTCGTAAGTTCATGATCATCTACAAGGAAGGTTTGCCGGCAGCGGGTTTCCACCCGGGCGGCAATAATCAACGCATTATCCGTTATGCCGAGGTTTTATTGATGCTGGCCGAATGTGAAAATGAGTTGGGTAATACTGCCGCCGCAGTTAATTATCTTAATATGATACGGGCCCGTGCAGATGTTGCAATGCCGCCTTATCCAACCGCACAATATCCGGTTGGCTCAAAAGCTGATGTTGTAAAAGCAATTATGCACGAAAAAATGGTAGAAATGGGTTGCGAAGAAATAAGAAATATCGACATTCTTCGCTGGAGGAAAAAGCAATACTTTACAACCGATCCCTTCCCTTATTTCAAGAAAGGCCGGGATGAATTATTGCCAATTCCTCAGGCCGAGCTGGATAATAACCCTAAGGTAAACGGACATCAAAACCCTGGCTATTAATACTTAACTTGCTTATATAGCAGTTAAAAAGTATAAAGTTCGGATTTGTTAAAAGAGATAGGTTGCGCATAGCAGCCTATCTTTTCCATATAAACCAATTTATAAATGAAGAAATTTTACCCGGCTTTATTGCTCGTTGGTGTTGTTCTTTTTTCATGCGCTAAAAAGAAAACAGCACTGTTCGAATTGATACCGTCTTCACATTCGGGCGTTACTTTCAATAATTTAATTACCGAGAACGATTCAATCAACCCGATTGATAATGCCAATGTTTATAACGGCGGCGGAGTTGGCATAGGCGATTTCAATAACGATGGCTTACAGGATATTTACTTTTCGGGTAACATGGTATCAAACAAGCTGTACCTAAATCGCGGCGACTTTAAGTTTGATGATATTACAGATAAAGCCGGAGTTAATGGTTTAGGAAAATGGGGCAGAGGGGTTGCTGTTATCGATATTAATAATGATGGCCTTCAGGATATTTATGTATGCAATTCGCTGCTACAGGATAGCGTCAAAAGGCAAAATTTGCTTTACATAAACCAGGGGACAGATAAAAGGGGATACCGCACTTTAAGGAAGAAGGCAAAGAATATGGCCTTAATATACACGCATATTCTACTATGGCAACCTTTTTGATTACAATAACGATGGCAAGCTGGATATGTATCTTACCGTTAATAGGCCTGGGGACGGCTATTATGCAAACCAGTTTCGCCCGATAATTGCGGACGGCAGCGGTAAGAGTACAGGGAGGTTGTATGAAAGCAAATGGGATGCCCAACTTAAACACCCGGTGTTTAGCGATGTATCCAAAAAAGCCGGTATATCCATTGAAGGCTATGGGCACGCGGCAACTATTGTGGATATAAATAAAGACGGGTGGAAAGATATTTATGTTACCAACGATTTTATATCGCCCAATATCCTCTACATCAATAATGGTGATGGTATATTCACCAATAGATCTAAAGAATACTTTAAGCACACCTCTATGAACTCGATGGGGCAGGACATCGAAGATTTAAATAACGATGGTTTGGCCGATGTATTTGAACTGGACATGTCACCACCGGATAATTACCGGAAAAAAATGATGTCGATGCCGGAAAGCTACCAGTCGTATGAGTTATTTAATCATTATGCATACCAATATCAATATGCACGTAACACCTTGCAGATAAACCAGGGGCCGGGATTGGGGCAGAATGATTCTATCAAGAACCCCGTATTCAGTGAAACCGGGTTCTTGAGCGGAGTTACAGAGACCGACTGGAGCTGGACGCCTTTGATAACGGATTTCAACAATGATGGTTATCGCGATATCATTGTAACCAATGGATTTCCGAAAGATGTTACTGATCATGACTTTATCGTTTACCGAAACAATCCTTATTCCACAGCCTCAAAAAAACTGTTATTGACCAGATTCCTACAGTCAAGATCCATAATTATGCTTTTCAAAATAATGGCGACCTAAACTTTGGTGATGTTTCCAGCCAATGGGGATTGGATTTACCGACCTTTTCAAACGGTGCCGCTTATGCTGATCTGGACAATGACGGGGCAATGGATATGGTGATCAATAACATTAATGACCAGGCTCTTATCTATAAAAACAATAGCCGCGCACTTACCTCCAAACCATCAAATTACTTGCAGGTAAAATTGAATGGCAACAACTTTAACAGGGATGGTATTGGTGCCTGGGTAGATATCTATTATGCAGGCAAGCAGCACCAGGTATACGAGAACAATCCTTATCGTGGATATTTATCGTCTATCCAAAACGTCGCGCACTTTGGCCTCGGCAAAGTCAATAAGCTCGACTCTGTAGTAGTGAGATGGCCGAATAATTATAAGCAGGTATTAAAAAATGTAAGCGCTAATCAAACGCTGAAAGTAAATATCAATGATGCGCGTCAGGCTTATAGTTGGGTTATACCCCAAAAAAACAGGGGGCACTGTTTACTGAAGTTACAGGCACGGCAGGTATTAGTTACAGGCACAAGGAGGATGATTTTCCGGATTTTACCATTCAGAAATTATTGCCTCACAAATTTTCGGCGTATGCTCCGGCGCTTGCAGCCGAAGATGTTGATGGCAACGGGCTTGATGATATTGCTATCGGTGGTAACAAGAAATTTCCCGCTCAGGTTTTCCTGCAGCAGGCTAACGGTAAATTTAATCAGCGAAATTTAATTGATGTAAAACCGGACAGTGCAAATTATAAGGATGAAAGTTTATTGTTCTTTGATGCCGATGGCGATGGGAAACCAGATCTGTATATGTCCAGCGGGGGATATGAAAGCGCGCCGGGTTCAAAAAATTATGCAGACCGCATCTACCTTAACGATGGCCGCGGGCGGTTCAGCGAACAAAAAGGTGCCTTGCCCGGTAATTTTACAAGTAAGCTATGTGTCAGGGCATTTGATTATAATAAAGATGGCAAGCTCGATTTGCTGGTAACCGGCCGGGTTGATCCATGGCATTATCCCAACCCCGTATCCTGTTTTATCTTACGTAACGACAGTAAACCTGGAAAGTTGCAATTTACAGATGCAACGGCATCAGTTGCGCCTTGTTTGAAAAACCTCGGGTTAACCTGTGATGCCCTGGTTACAGATTATGATAATGACGGTTGGCCGGATCTTGTTATAGCGGGTGAATGGATGCCCATTACGTTTATCAAAAACGTTGGAGGCAAATTCGTTAACTCCACAGCGGCATCGGGTATTGCTGATAAGATCGGCTGGTGGAATTCCATCGCGGCCGGCGATTTCAGGCATTGCGGTAAGATAGACTATATTGTTGGCAACCTGGGAAAGAATAGTTTTTTCAAGGCCAGCGATAAAGAGCCCGTATATATCACGGCAGGCGATTTTGATAAACGTAAAACCACCGATGCCTTTCCATCCCTATTCCTCCCCGACACTGACGGGGTGAAACGTGAATTTCCATCTTTTGTTCGTGACGATGCTATCAAGCAAATGATCAGTCTCCGAAAAAGTTTGTGAATTACCGCTCTTTTGGACACGCAACGTTGCAGGATTTGTTATCGCCCGAACAACTGAAAAATGCCTTGCGGTTAAAAGCCAATACGCTTACTTCATGCTATCTCGAAAATTTAGGAAACGGGACATTTAAAATGTACCCTCTGCCAAACTATGCGCAGGTTTCTGCCATTAACGGAATGGTAGTGGATGACTTTGACGGTGATGGCAATTTAGACTTAGCCATAAACGGGAATTATTACGGCACAAATGTTTCGGTAGGCCGGTACGATGCCTTAAACGGATTGCTTTTAAAAGGCGATGGCAAAGGAGGATTTAAGCCATTGACGATTTTGCAAAGCGGGATCTGTTTTCCCGGCGATGGAAAAGCCCTGGTAAAACTTAAGGGGAAAGATAACCGGTATTACCTCGCTGCCAGTGAGCATAACGGCAGTTTGAAGTTATTAAAGCTTAACATACCGGCTAAAACTATCAAAATTGAGCCGCAGGACGCGTATGCGGAAGTATCTGCAAAAGACGGTTCGGTTACCAAGCAGGAGTTTTATTACGGCTCGTCTTTTTTATCACAATCGGCAAGGTTTCTGAAAATAAGCCCGGACGTACAGAAAGTTAAGATTGTATCTAACGATGGCCGATGTAGGGAAATTAAGCTTTAATAATCCGCTTGTGGTATTCAAAATGTAACACCTTCAATATTGATCGGGATCTTAAGAGAAAATAATGCGTAGCTAATTTTACAGAAGGAATGCCGAAGAATGTAATTATCAATTTTGCTTTGAATTTGGCCCGTGGAAAAACGTCGTTAAATATTTATGCAAAATTTTTGCTTTTGATACCGGCCATGTCATTTGTTATCTCATGCCGCGATTCATCGGAGAGTAAAATGATCCGGATCATTTCCGGTCTGAACCAAAAGGATTACAACAGCCGCAATCCGTTTTGTCCCGAAGCGAAAGTGGCGCAGTGCGATAGCTTACTTAAACTGCCGGGCAGGGAAAATGATTTTTATCTTTTAAATACCAAGGCTAAGCTTTTATTGGAAACCGGTGACGAAACACAGGCTGTTGCCATCTACGAAAAGATGGTGAGGGGGACCGATAGCTCAAAACGTGATTTATTTGAACCGGATATGGCACTGGCCTACATGAGGTTAGGCGAGCGAACTAATTGTATGTTGAACCACAACCGGATGTCATGTACCTACCCAATAAGGGATAACGCGATTCATGTAAATCAAACCGGTTCGCGACATGCTATTGCAGTTTATGAAAGCATTTTGAAGAAGCATCCGGCTGACCTGGAATCCCGCTGGATGCTCAATATCGCTTACATGACACTGGGGCATTACCCCGATAGTGTGCCTAAGCCGTTTTTAATTCCAGATCTCAATAAAACATCCGCGACAAAAATAAAGCCGTTTACCGATATGGCTACCGATGTTGGTATTAAATTGAAAAGCAGGGCGGGTGGCGTTATAGCGGATGATTTCAATAACGACGGTTACCTTGATATAGTAACCTCGGGAACGGAACTTGATGATCACATGCATTATTTTCAAAATAACCAGGACGGAACATTTATTGACAAGTCTGAAACAAGCGGGTTGCGGAAGTTTACCGGTGGGCTGAATATTCAGCAAACTGATTACAACAACGATGGGAAGATGGACATTTTTGTACTGCGGGGTGCCTGGAAAAAGAACGGTTTTGGTAACCAGCCTGCCTCACTGCTGCGCAACAATGGCGATGGCACATTCACGGATGTGACGATACCCGCCGGGTCACTTTTTTATCACCCTACACAGGCGGCAGTCTGGGCTGATTTTAACAATGATGGATGGCTCGATGTTTTTATAGGTGCGGAGGGTTTTAACAACGGCGACAGCGTCAATATCCACCGGAGCATGCTTTATATAAATAACCGGAACGGTAGCTTTGCTGAAGTTGGCCATAAAGCGCATTGCGATGTAATGTCGTATGTAAAAGGGGTTACATCGGCAGATTTTAACCATGACGGATGGCCGGATGTTTTTATTTCGACAATGGACGGGCGCAAATATCTGTTAAAAAATAAAGGTAACAGCGAAAATACCCCCGACTTTGAAGACGTTACAAAGCAATCGGGGATCCTGGCAAACAGCAACAGTACTTTTACTACCTGGTTTTTTGATTACAACAATGATGGCTGGCAGGATATCCTGATTGCAGATTACAAATTCGAGGCTCCGCTGGGATATTATTCGGCTGCCGAAGCGCTCGGAAAACCCATACCCAATGCGGGAAACATTTACCTGTATAAAAATAACCATAACGGCACTTTCACCGATGTTACCAAACAAACGGGCCTTGATAAAGTAGTGTTCAGCATGGGCGCAAACTTTGGTGATATTGATAATGACGGCTTTCCCGACTTGTATTTTGGCACAGGCAACCCCGATTTTGGCTCTATTATACCCAATAAAATGTTCAGGAACGTAGACGGACAGCGGTTTGAGGACGTTACAGGCGTCTCCGGAACGGGAAACCTGCAAAAAGGTCACGGTGTAGCGTTTGCAGATTTCAGGAACCGTGGCTTACAGGATATATTCATTGAAATGGGCGGGGCTTACGCCGGCGATGCCTATACCAGCGCCTTGTATGTAAACCCTGGTCAAAATGATAACAACTGGATAAATATAAAGGCAGAAGGGATAAAAAGTAATAAAGCTGCCATTGGCAGTCGGTTAAAAATAACATTTGTTGACAATGGTGTTAAAAAAGTGTTTACCGCGACTTAAATTCGGGTGGCAGTTTTGGTTCATCACCCATACAGGCGGAAATAGGTGTAGGGCATGCCGGGCTTATCGAAGAGCTTGAAATAACATGGGCTGGCAGCCATAGCGTTCAACGATTTCGTAATTTGAAAGTAAATCAGTTTTACCACATTACGGAAGGAAAAGGGAAAGTGACCCTGGTTCAATTAAAAAAACTTAGTATCAATAATATGGCGATGAAAATGTGAGATCTCGCTTAAATCGAGATAGCGATCAGTTAATTCACAGGTACTTACACCAAATAAGCTTTGGATGATATGTGGGCGCACGAAAAAGGCAATTAGGATAACGCTTTCCTAATGCCGTTTGAAACACCACTATAGGGCAGCCGTTGGCATAAAGCGGCGAAATAAAATAAGCACCGAGGGTTTTGCTTTCAATGATCAGTATACCATTGACATATTCGTCAAAGTCGGGACGCGAAACAACGTAATTATATTCACCGATTTCTAAATTACTTCTTTCAAGTAACAAAATGAAATTATCTTTGTAACTAAGATAATTAAAGTTACAAAGATATTGTGAAAAGCGAAGCTATTACCCGGATAAGGAAACTAAGCCAGTTGTATGCTTATACATCCATTCAAATGCATGAGAATATTGCGCGAAAAGCCGGGCTATCAGGTACCGATCAGAAATACCTGGGCTTTTTCCTGGTGAAAGGGGCCATGACAGCCGGCGAGCTTATGGAAGTAACCGGGCTTACCAGCGGCGCTGTTACAGGTTTGATTGACAGGTTTGAGAAAAAGACCTGGCCAAGAGAGAGTTTGCGAAAACGGACAGGCGAAAAGTACTGGTTGTGCCGGATACTGAAAAGATAATGCAGCTTCTGGCCCCGCTTTACAAGGATTATCGCAGCCATTCGGAGCAATTGATCGGTTCTTTCGCTGAAGAAGATTTAAAAATCATCGAAAAATTTTTGGAAGGATCGATTGCAATTATGAGTGAAACGGTCAATCAGTTTAAAGACAAGTAAAGTATAATGAAAAACAGAAGTTTATACATTGTTGATTTAAAAAAGGCCGATAAAACGTTTAATAGGTTAATCGGCGGGGGCAAGGGGGCAAATCTGGCAGAATTATACACGATTAAGGCGCTTAATGTGCCTGACGGTTTTTGTATAACTACAGAAGCTTTTAAAGAAACTGTTGGGAACGATCAGGAGTTTAACTCACTGCAGGAGCAGTTAGCATTGCTAACCGAAAACCAAAGGAACGAGATCCATGAAATAAGCAAAAAGATCAGAACACTGATAGAATCGATAGCTCTTTCTCTGGAACTGAAAAGCCAGATCGTTGCGCGTATGGACCAATATGGTGGTGATTATGCTTACGCCGTTCGTTCAAGTGCGACAGCGGAGGACTTAGCCACCGCGTCGTTCGCCGGACAACAGGATACCTACCTGAACGTTATCGGCGAAACCGCTATTTTAAAACATATCAGCAAATGTTGGGCATCTCTTTTTACAGAACGTGCCATCATCTACCGGCTTCAGAATGGCTTTGACCACCGCAAGGTTTACCTGGCTGTTATTATACAGCAAATGGTAGTTGCAAAGGTAG
Organism: Mucilaginibacter sp. P19; assembly: GCF_050632265.1. Classification (NCBI taxonomy): domain Bacteria; kingdom Pseudomonadati; phylum Bacteroidota; class Sphingobacteriia; order Sphingobacteriales; family Sphingobacteriaceae; genus Mucilaginibacter; species Mucilaginibacter sp. P19. The sequence continues at coordinate 3,086,207 of NZ_CP192586.1, read as the reverse complement.
CCGGCGTGCTATTTACGGCCCATCCTGTTACTGGTAACAGGAAAGTGAGCTCGATAGATGCGAGCTTCGGCTTGGGGAAGCACTGGTTTCTGGTTTGGTTAACGCCGATAATTACCAGGTCCGTGCTTCAAGAATTATTGAAAAGAAGATTTCAGAGAAAAGGATTGCTATTGAGATCATTAAAAATGGCGGTACTGAGCAAAAAGAGATAGGGCCGGAGCAACAAAATAAGCAAGCGCTAACTGACGAGCAAATTTTACAACTCGAACAAACCGGCAGGATGATCGAGGCACATTTCGGCCATCCCCAGGATATTGAATGGTGTTTAAGTGACGATAAATTCTATGTTGTACAAAGCCGGCCAATCACCACATTATATCCTGTGCCAGCGGCAGACGACTTGGAGAACCGGGTTTATGTATCTGTAGGACATCAACAAATGATGACTGACGCATTTAAACCACTCGGCATATCCGTTTGGATGTTAACCGGAAACCGCGCGATATTCAAAATGGCTGGCGGAAGGTTATTTGTTGATATCTCGAAGGGGCTGGCTTCGCCGGCAGGCAGGGAGAATCTTTTAAATGTATTGGGGCATTCAGATCCACTCATAAAAGATGCCCTGATGACTGTAATCGATCGAAACTTTGTAAAAGAGGACCCTGGAGCCAATATTCCCGGACAGGTTAAAGGTCATCACGGGATGTCGGCGGCGGATATACTTGCGGAAGCGGGAGCCGATGCCGGGATTGTGGCCGATCTCATCAGCAGCAGCGAAAGGTCGGTATCAGCATTGAAAGATAACATCCGGGCAAAAACAGGACCCGATGTATTTGATTACATCCTGGACGATATGCAGCAACGGAGGCAGCTGTCTTTAGAAAAGAAAAATCTGAACGTGATCATGGCGGCCATCCATGCATCGGCCTGGATCAATGACAAGATGAAAGAGTGGCTTGGTGAAATCAACGCAGCAGATGTTCTGTCGCTTTCTGTTCCAAACAACATTACCTCAGAAATGGGCCTTGAACTTTTGGACCTGGCGGATGCGATTCTGTCCCTATCCGGAGGTCATCGCCTATCTGCAAGGGGCAAAACAGAATAATTTATTGAATGGGTTATGCCAGTTGGAGGGCGGATCGCAAGTACACGACGCTTTCATTGCTTATTTTAACAAATATGGCATGCGTTGCGCCGGCGAGATCGATATTACCCGTACACGATGGAGGGAAAATCCAGCTGCGCTGGTTCCGATGATCTTGAGCAATATCAAAAACCTTGAACTGGGAGAGAGTACCCGAAGATTTGAGCAGGGGAAGCAGGCAGCCTTAGAAAAAGAACAAGACTTAATGTTGCGCCTGAAACAATTGAACGATGGTGAAGAAAAAACCCGGGAAACGAAGCAGATGATTGACCTGTTGCGGAATTTTATCGGCTACCGCGAATATCCGAAATACGATATCGTGAGCAGGTACTTTATCTACAAGCAGACTTTGCTTCAGGAAGCCGAACGCCTCGTAAAAGCCGGTGTGCTTCGTGATGAAAAAGATAGCTATTATCTTTATTTTGAAGAGTTGCATGAGGTGGTGCGTACCGGAAAAGTAGATTACCAGCTTATTGACCAGCGCAAAACGGATTATCAATTTTATGAAAAGCTGACACCGCCACGAGTTATTACTTCTGAAGGTGAGGTGATAACCGGTCATTACAGCCGTGAGAATATCCCGGTAGGGGCTCTGGCCGGTCTCGCTGTTTCTTCCGGCATAGTTGAAGGGCGCGCACGCATGGTGCTGAACGTAGAAGGTGCTGATCTGGAAGATGGCGATATCCTGGTTACAACCTTTACCGACCCAAGCTGGACGCCTTTATTCTTAGCCATCAAAGGACTTGTTACAGAAGTTGGCGGACTAATGACACATGGCGCGGTAATAGCCCGTGAGTACGGTTTGCCGGCGGTTGTTGGCGTGGAAAATGCAACCAAACTGATTAAAGACGGTCAACGCATACGCGTGCATGGAACCGCAGGTTACGTGGAAATTATAAGCGAGGCTGTCGTGTAACCGAAGTAATCTTGTCGCGAATTACCCCCGGGATTGTCGCTTTTGCACACTGCAAAACACCGGCGTGTATCCCATCTTTGTATCGTTGATTAAGTTTATAATCAATACGGATCGAGTTACGAAAAACAACAAAGTAAACCGGCAACCGTACAGGATTTTTAAACAAGCAAATAACAATGAGTACAATACAAATCACAAGCTCAAAGCTCTGGAACGCCATTAAGCTTTCCCTTAATGGCGAGCAACAGGATTATACGCAAGGGAGTATCCCGAAAGCCATCTTTTTACTGGCTATCCCAATGATTCTGGAATTAAGCCTGGAAAGCGTTTTTGCGGTGGTAGATATGTTCTTTGTAGGTAAACTTGGGCAAAACGCTATAGCCACGGTAGGTTTAACGGAGTCGGTGATCACCATTGTCTATTCCATCGCTATTGGCTTAAGCACCGCGGCCACGGCAATCGTAGCGCGAAGGATTGGTGAAAAGAAACCGGAAGCCGCGGCACATGCAGGAGCCCAGGCGCTGGTAATTTGCCTGATTACAACTATAATAGTAAGCATGGCTGGTGTTTTATATGCACCTGAGATCTTAAAGCTAATGGGAGCAAGCGAAGAAGTGGTGAGGGACGGAGCTATTTTTACCCGGATCATGCTGGGCAGCATCCTTATTATTATCCTGTTGTTTCTGATCAACGGAATTTTTCGCGGCGCGGGTGATGCCGCCATGGCGATGAAAAGTCTTTGGATTGCAAGCATTATCAACATAATTCTATAATGAAAAAGAAAATCTTATTTATTGCATGCCTGTTATTCGGGCTGATGTTTATCAATGCTGGCCTGAACAAGTTTTTAAATTACATGCCTGTACCTAAAGACATGCCGCCAAATGCCATGGCCATGTTTGGTGCAATTATGCAGATTAAATGGCTGATGCCCCTCATCGGCATTGCCGAAATTATCGGGGGGATCCTGGTGATTATTCCCCGTTTCAGGGCTTTAGGCGCGGTGATCATTTTTCCCGTTATGGTTGGCATATTGTTAACTGTTATTTCTTTATCTTCGGGAATACCGGTGGTGCTTGTGCTTTGGGCGGTGCTCATCTGGGTGCTATTTGAAAACAGGGAGAAATATTTTCACATGATCCGGTAGCGGATGGCATAGTCTGGCTATTCCGCAACTAAATAATAACCGTCCGGTGAATTGGAAATTACAAATGATTATAGGCAAGTGGTGTTACGTAGTTGATAGACTTTATTGAAAATCATATGAAACTTTTTGAAAAAGAAACGGGCAAAACAAACTGTGTCGGGGTAACCGGAGCTTCTGCAACCGGGGCATCAGCAATTGCTGTGTTAGCATTGGGATCTATGGCTATAGGTGCGATTGCTATAGGCGCATTGGTGATTAGCCGAATCATGGTTAAAAAAGCTGTAATCAGAAACCTCCATGTCGGTAATCTCAGCGTAGATAACCTTGTAATTAAAAATCGGGAAGATTAGAAGTTCCTGGGGATCCGGTTAGTTTGGATTGAGGTGGAGTAAAGTTTTATTGGAGTCGTTTCTGAGTCTGCCGTGCTCCCGTTATAAACTTCACCATGCAGTCGATGCCCAACAACGTAGCTCGCATATATTGACCGGCTCGCGTCAGGACCTTACCGATCTTAACATCCTTCTTTTTGCTGTGTTTTTGAAATAAAATTCGGAACGGCCATCTCAAATTGTGGGAATATGGCAGCCAGGGAGCCCTTGTTATCATTTTCCAGGGGGATTATATTTCAAATATAGATCTAAATGAGTTGTGGATGTGATTCTCTGACCAAATTGCGCTGAATCCAACCCATACACCTTTGTGGCCGTGGCCGGGAAGACAGATAACGCATTCATAAAATAAATGTTGCTTTTTACCGTTACATTCATCATTTAGTGCATGAAAAGAGCGTGTTTGGGAATTGTGTTGGCTGCACTGTTATTATTGACGGTCGGTGGTTGCGGCGTAGTTAAATCTCTGGGTAAAAATCCGGATGGCGAAGAACTTACCCGGTTGGATTCTTTACCAAATTATAAAAATGGAGCTTTTATAAATTTGGCTGAACTTTCCGATTCGACGGTCAAACGTAAATTTCTTTTTCTCAGCAAACGTCCTGAAACCATCAGGCCTTCTCACGCACTTCCTTGGATTAAAACCGATCTGAATTCATTAGCTGCTCCTGCACCTACGATCGTTTGGTTTGGACATTCATCTTTACTAATAAAAAGCGGGCAGTTTAATATGCTCATTGATCCGGTTTTTAGCAATCATGCCGGACCGGTGCCCGGATTGATTACCGCATTCCCGGGTACAAAGCATTATCACGCCGATGATATGCCTCAAATAGATGCGCTGATCATTTCTCATGATCACTACGATCATCTGGATTATCGGACTTTGAAAAAATTAAAGAACCGTATTAAAATGGCTGTTGTGCCGATGGGAGTAGGCGCTGATCTGGTATACTGGGGGTTTGACCCCAAAAAGATCATCGAACTTAATTGGAACCAATCGATTACGTTGTCCGGTGGTATTCGGATTACCGCCACCCCAGCCCAACATCGCAGCAATCGTACTTATAAGAATGAGAATAAAACATTATGGGCCTCTTACGTTTTTCAGATTGGCAATTATAGGCTGTTTTACAGTGGCGATAGCGGGTACGGTCCGCATTTTAAACAAATAGGCCAGCAATTTGGGCCATTTGATCTGGCGTTTTTGGAATGCGGGCAGTATAGCCCCAATTGGCCATGGACGCACCTGTGGTTAGGGCAACCCGCACAGGCTGCTGCTGACCTGCATGCCCGTTTGTTACAGCCTATTCACTGGGCTAAGTTTATTGAAGCTAACCAGCCCTGGAACGAACCGATAAAGAGGCTTGTGTCTGCAGCAAAGGAGTTGGGTGTCGAACTAAACGTTCCGCGTATTGGGGAGCCTTACACTTTAGGCAATCCCCTCAAACAGTCTGCATGGTGGAATTTTGAATAACTGCTTTTGTAATATTGAATAGTTAATAAGAAGGATCATATACTATGGCAGGATGATCATTTGAACAACCGGCAATCAGTATACAAGGCCAGCTTAGCTAATCAATTTTTCAGGTGCCTCCAGATGATATCATGAATGTCGGTCGCTATCAGGTCCTGTTTTTCCAATGGGTTATCGGTAATGATCACCGGCTGATATTCTGACGGTACATCCACCCGGCCATGAGAGCCTTTAATCAGGGCGGCATCCAGTGGAATGACATCCATTACATACCTGAAACCCGCCTTTTTGCGAAGCAATTTGTAGCCGGCGCGGAGCTTTGAACTCATAAACATCTCAACAGGATCATAACCCGGTTTTTTGTGGATGTCAACTACGCGCGCGTAATCCGGGGCAAGCGCATCATCCAGCCAAAAATAATAAGTGAACCAACTTCTCTCATCAGCAATAAGGACGAGGTCTCCGGCCCGGGGATGATCGATGTGATACGTGGCCTGCTCTTCCCGGGTAAGCACCCTTTCAACACCAGGTACGGCTTCAAGCAGCGCTTTGACCTTTGCCGTTACGCTCGCATCGTTGATGTAGACATGTGCCAATTGGTGATCAGCTACCGAAAAGGCTTTTGAAGCGCCAGGGTCAAGTATCTCCAGTCCACGCTCAATCCTGATGCCTAACAAGCCGTTTTGCCTCAATACCCGGTTTAAATGAACCGGGCGGTCCACCGGGGAGATACCATATTCGGAAAGGATAATGATCTCGGCATCTTTTTTCCTGTAAAACGAAACCAGATCTTCGATAATTTTATCAATATCATTCAGGTCTTTGGCAATAATTGGTAAATCCGGACCGAATTTTTGCAGGCAATAGTCCAGATGAGGCAGGTATATCAGTGTTAGCGTCGGGTCATGCATCGTATCTATTTCCATTGCAGCGTCAGCTATCCAACGGCTTGATTTGATATTGGCGCCGGGCCCCCAAAACTGAAAAAGCGGAAACTGCCCCAACTTCGCCTGAAGGTGGTCACGCAGGTCGGCAGGCTCCGAGTAACAATCCGGTATTTTTCGTCCGTCGGCAAGGTAATTTGGCCTGGGCGTCACGGAGTAATCCGCCGAGGAGTACATATTGTACCACCAAAACATTATCGAGCTCGTGAAAGATGGATCTTCGCTCTTGGCCTTTTCCCATATTTTCTGTCCTTCAACGAGTTTGTTTGACTGCTTCCAGAATTTTACTTCACAATCCGCGCGGTCATACCACCCATTACCTACAATGCCATTGTCAACAGGAAATTTGCCGGTGACGTAGGCGGACTGCATGGCGGTGGTAACAGCAGGTAATACAGGCGTTATATGCGTCAAATGTCTGTCTTTGATGTAAGATTTAAGAAATGGCGTATGCTCGCCGATCAGAGACGTGGATAAACCCACTACATCGATAACTACCGTTTTATTCATAATTGTCTTCTTTCTTATGATATCTGCGCTTTAACCCAATCTAATTCCCGGATGATCGATTGTGTTAGGGGGCCTTCAGCTCATCAGGTAATACACTCCAGGTATATGTTTCCACTTCCAGGTGTTGTGTAAAAGCAGCGTTCCTGAATTTGTTGAGCACCCTGACAATATCGTTTTGTGTTGACTGAACAACACCCATATCCTCTACAAAGACAGGCACATGGAAATGCGCGCGCCATTCATTGACTGCCGGGTTCCGACCATCTGCCAGGGCTTCCGGTAAATCCGGATAACGGATCAATTCTCCATTTGCGGTTTTCGCGATCACCTGGTGCAGATAGGTTGGCTCGTTGAATCTGGCAAGCGCGTCGGTCACCTCGTCCCTCATTGCCAAATCCACCGGAAGATGGGCCTTCAAGGCAGCACTGATTTGTATCTTGCCTACCTGGATACCTTTCGCGGCCAGTTCATCAATGACGCACTCATGTTCCTCATAGCCGATAGCAAAATGGCAAACGTCATAGCATAGGTTAATGTGTTGTTTGACAGCTTCTTCTGCATCAGCCGGAGACAGGCCAAACTGTTCTCCCAGCACTAAAATACCACGCGGCAACAAGTCGTTTTCAAACCAATCTATAAACTCCCGGCCTGATTCCAGGAACCCATCCGGCTCGGGTTCGATATCCAGGTGCATCAGGACCCCGGCCGAGCGGTGTATTTTAAAAAGTGCAGCCATCACTGTTAAAATATTCTCCGTGGCGATTGCCCTTGCGTTGTTCCTGGCCTCACCGGCCGCATGCCATGGTTTATAGCTTAAGGGAGAGGTTGAAATCCCTCCCTGCAAACCTTCAGGAAGTAATTCGCCCAATATATGAAACAGGCGTAAGGTATAATCCAAGCGCTCAACTGTTGTCCAATCCGGCGCATGCACTTCGTCCTTAACTACGGTGTTATGGAAACCGCCATAGGGGAAACCGTTCATCGTGAAAACATAAGCATCATGATCAGACAGCCATTGTTTAAACTCCGCTAAGTTATCTTCCTCTGCCAGCAAACCCAGGCTGGCCATATTAGAAAGGCGCAGGCCAATACCCATTTGTTCCTTCCCCGCAAGGGCAGCCCTGATTGCCGGGAAATGGTTTTTCAGGGCCCCGAAAGTTTCCGGCCAGTTCTCCGCGGGATGGATATTGGTACAATAGGTCAGGTGCGCTGCATTTATTTTCATGAGGGCAGATGTTTGTATTGTTTAAATTTGCGTTTGCTGAAGTTCGAATTGCCGGTTGTATAGTTCAATACTCGCTTGTTTCAAAAGCTCGGTATCAATTTCATTCACCTCGGCACCTTCGCCTATAGCATTGAGTAACGTAATGGTGAGCTCCCCGCCCAAATGTTCACGAAACTCCTCCAGGCCCTGCAATAACGGGCTGTCATCTCCGCTGATCCTTAAGAGCCCGTGGCTGATTTCAAAGCCTAAGTTTTGGATCAGGCTTACCACGCGCTCACTGTCCGCAGCGGTTAAACGGCCGCAAAGGCAGGAATAAACCGTGTCCAGGGCTATCCCCATGGCTACTGCTTCACCATGTCGGATATCGAAACCGCTAAGATATTCCAGTTTGTGCGCGCTCCAATGCCCGAAATCCAAAGGGCGTGATGAGCCGCTTTCAAAGGGGTCGGCGCCGGCAATGTGCTGCATGTGCAGCTGCGCGCAGCGCCAAATCAGGTAATTCATTGCTGCCGCGTCGCGGCTCACGAGGGCGGGTGCGTTCTGTTCTATCCAGTTGAAAAAAACAGGGTCTTTGATCAAGGCAACTTTGATAGCTTCGGATATTCCGGATCGCCAATCACGGTCGGTCAGCGTGGTCAAAAACTGGTCATCATTAAAAACAGCGGCAGGGGGGCGAATGTGCCCAGGAAATTCTTTTTCCCGAAATAATTGATGCTGTTCTTCACCCCGATCCCTGAATCGTTCTGAGACAGCACAGTTGTTGGTATGCGGATAAGTTTTACTCCCCGGTGGGCTACAGCAGCGGCGTAACCTGCCATATCCAATACGGCCCCGCCACCAATTGCTGCGATGTATGAATGCCGGTCTATACCGTAATTATTTACCGCATCGAGAATCATATCAAAATAGCGTTCATCATTTTTTACGTACTCGCCGCCGGGTATCAGCAAGATCTCGGGCACCAGATGAACAGCAGTATGCGCCTGAAAATAAGAACTGATATCAGAGCATAAATGCCCATGGGCATCGGCAACCCCCTGATCGACCACAAAAAGGATCTTCCTTAACGCGCCTGAAGTAGCAGCGTTTGTCAGAAAACCGTTCAGAAGGGAATTATCCTTTGCGAATAAAGCCGAAGTAAAAAAGACGTTATAACTATATTTTACGCTGAAGTTCTGTTGCAAATGTTCCATCGGGGAAGATTTATTGTTATTGAAATTAATTAGGTGACTGCAAAGGTTTTCGACAGCCACATCGAGAGCGGTAAGAGACAGGCGATCATCAGGGCGAATGTAAGTGAGCTGAATGTGGCAGACCACGAAGCGTCCATCAATATCAGGGAGATCACCCCGGCCTTCACGGCATTACCAATATTTTTGCCGATTGGTTCTCTTATGGCTGTGAACAGCGGTTTGAATATCATCCAGGTAAAGGGTAAGATGAACAGCAGTGACCATAGCAGCCGGTTATTAACGTACGAAAAGTAACTGATAAAGGCAATGACCACAGCATACAAAAATGCCGCTATATACAAGTTGCTCTTTTTGCCCCCATGAACTTCGCCACGACTGGTCAGGGTAATCGAGAATATGTAAACCACAGGCACTAATGCTAACATTGACCAATGGTTGAGCGCATCCGGTATTATGCTGACTCCCAGCAGCAGGTTTAATCCCCGGCACATCCCCATATTAAGCGGCCCGAAAAAGGGATGATGTTTGCCAAACTTGTCGTAGAGCAGTGCACAGAGCGCGATAGCTGCCGCGAGCATACCCGATGCCGCCGAAACGAGAAACGCCAATAGGATACCTGCACTTAACAACAACGTCCCGAGCATTGAAGCTTCCGGTAAACTAACCCTGCCTGAGGGTATGGCCCTTTCAGGCCGTTCAATCTTATCAGTCTCCACATCGAAAATATCATTAAAAACAATACCGCCGCCGTAGAGACAAGCTGTGGAAAGGCAAAGCAGGAGGGCGGCCGGCCAGATTCTTTCCACTAAACTACCTGGGGCACTGGCAATAGCGATCCCCGCCAGAATATCTGCGATCGAAGTAACAATATTTGCGGGCCGCATGAGCTGAAGATAAATGTGCAGTTTCCTCAAAATCACGATTAGCTAATAATGATGGATGATTTATCGATTCTCGGTTGCTGGCCGCCGCGCAATATACTGTTACCTTCAAATTTTACGCTTTGATCAACGTTCCTCACCGCCGCGAAATCAGTTTCATCGAGCTGTCCGCTTTGGGCAAAAGCGGTAACCGCGTTACCGTAGGTGATCAATTGGATATCTTTGTCACTGATGCCGCGTATTTTCATCAGTGCAGCGGTTTTTGGCACAGCCAGGGGATCACTGATGCCCCAATCAGCAGCCGAATTGACCATGATCCGCTCCGGACCATATTGCCTGGCGATTTCAACCATGCGCTCATTACCCATTTTGGTGAAGGGATAAATCGTGAATGCGGCCCAAAAACCCCGGTCAAGGACCTCTTTAACGGTCTCTTCGTTGTTATGATCAATGATGACCTTATAAGGATCGATGCCATGTTCTATCGCGATGTCCATACTACGGCGTGTGCCGTTTTTCTTGTCTCGGTGCGGCGTGTGGACTTGTACCGGCAGGCCGGCTTCCCTGGCCAGCTCCAGTTGCAAGCGGTAATATTTTTCTTCAGCCGCAGTTTGATCGTCGAAACCTATTTCACCGATACCCACAACACCCTCTTTATAAGCAAACAGCGGAAGTATTTCCATCACCTGTTCTGCAAGGCTTTCATTGTTTGCCTCGCGGGAGTTAAGCCCTATGGTGCAATAATGTTTAATGCCAAACTGCGATGAGCGAAATCTTTCCCAGCCAACCAGACTGCTGTAATAATCGCGAAAGCTGTCAATGCCCGTCCGGGGCTGTCCCAGCCAGAAAGCTGGTTCTATCAGCCCAACCACGCCCGCATCAGCCATAGCCTGGTAGTCATCAGTAGTACGGGATGTCATATGTACATGCGGGTCAAAAAAACGCATACCTTTTACGGCGGTTATGTCAAATGACTCTGGTTTTTCGCCAGGTATTTGCTCTCTGTTTTCAAAATTGCTGCAACACATATCCCAAAATTAATTTTTTGTATCGTTAATAAATTCGTTCCAACTCGTTTTTCTGCCCGCCGCCATCTTTAAAGGATCAACTTTCAACAATTCTTTTGCTGGCTCAAAGCCACTTTCGGCAATAGCTAATGCCACCGCTTCCCTTTCAAGTTCGCTTAAACCCGGTAATCCTTCCCTGATGTCCTTCAGTATCGCTTCATCCATAAAGTGACTTACTAATCGCCATAGCATAGGATCTGTACTCCGGCCGGCTGACCAGCGCTCTCGCGCGTAATCGATCAATGTATGTGCAAGGCTGGCATTGGTACGCTGGTCCAATCCCGTGATCAGTTCCAGCTTTTTTCGGTGAAAAGTGCCTTTAGCACCATTTGGTTCCAGGCCGGCTCGGGCAGGTTTTCCGCAGGGTAAGGGTTGCGGTACATGATCGCTTCGAGCACAACGCCCAGATTACTGCGGTTACCTTCCGCACAGCGTTGTACCCATATCGGGGAGTAAGCAAGCAGAGGCAAAGCCGAATATAAAGCCACCAATTCGTTCATTTCAGCAGCCAAAAATAGGTTTTCGATATGGCGTTGATAACGCTCCTTATCGGTGGTATCAAGCGTTAACAACAGCCATACCCTGGCAAGCCTGTCAACCGACCATCCTGCGATCGAAAAATCTTTACGGATAGCCGATAAATCGGCTTCATTTTCAGGACCGGCATTGACCGGCGCTTTTCCCGTCTTACGCGGCAAAGCGGCGAAGGCAGCGTTAAATGCTGCGGCAGATGCAGCGTGATTCGCCTGGGTCAGCAGCCAGTCTTTGGCATCCGGGCTTACATGTCTTGCAATGAGATCTGTAAGCAGAGGCTTAAATTTTTCTATATCATAAGTGAACATATCTTCAAATCATCAGGGTTGACCGAGCCATGTTGCTCAGGCCGCGATATAATTGATGAGCAATGCGCCGGCAATGATCAGCAGGCCAAAGAACTCTCTCGTTTTTTCTATATAAGGCTTGTCTGCCTGCATCGTTTCTACCAAACTTGGCCTGTTATATTTCGTTATCCAGTCGCGTACACCATCTTTAGAAAAATAAATGGTGCTTGCGTGAACAAGGTAAATCGCGATCAGGCATAGATACAACCTCGGATAAACCAAGTGAAAAACTACCAGCCCGCAACATACCGCCGCACTAAGGTAGATTGGTACCCAAAGCCATGGATCGACATCGTTCAGGTTAAGGTAGGCGAAAACCAGGAAAGAAAGACAGAAAATGATATTTATAATAGCAATCATATTGAACAGATCGTAGCCAGGCAAATTAATAAATGTAATGTAATCTAAGGCTCATATATCAATATAAATTTTCTTACGCTGAAGGGTAATGTTTTTGGATTTGTAGCCGGGCGAAAATGCTCACATATAAGAGGTGATGAGTTTTGCAGAGGCAGGGGGCACTGGTAGAAAGTCGTTTTTGTATAAAATTAAGTCTGGTTTAGGTAATTCTGCGTCGCCGGCTTTAATTAATTTAGCATGGCGTATACCTTATTATTAAACCGTACTGAAAAACGTTGGGTTTATTATAATACAAAAGGTTTAAACCATCGCTATTTGCCTGAATTGTTACTGTTTGAAAACCCTAATTATGTTTAACCGAAAAACCACGATCAAGGCAGCTTGTTTGCTGCTAACACTATTGAGCCATTCTTTTATGGTAAAGAGCCAGCAAATGAGCGACGCAGAAAGAAAATCAATGGAAAAAGGTAAGGTGTACCCCGCATTAAAGGGTGCAGGGCAGGGTGTATCGGGCCCGGGTTCTAATCTTCCGCCCGAAAAGATGCAATGGTGGGAGGATCAGAAATTTGGGATGTTCATACATTGGGGCTTATATGCAATTCCAGCCACGGGTGAATGGACCATGTTCAATCAAAAGATACCGGCAGAGGAATATGCCAGGTTAGCCGATCAGTTTAACCCAAAACATTTTAGCGCCACAGAATGGGCTAAGGTAGCCAAGGAGGCAGGTATGAAATATATGGTAATGGTTAGCCGCCATCATGATGGCTTTGCCCTTTGGAACAGCCCCTCAAGTTACCGGCATTTTGATAGTTGGGAAACTGCCGCTCACCGTGATTTTGTAAAAGAGTATACTGATGCGTGCCGTAAAGCAGGCCTTTATGTAGGCATTTATTATTCTCCTTTGGATTGGCGTTTTCCTGGTTATTTCGACCCTAAGGGGCTTCCTGACAACGCTGCCTTGCTCAAAAAACAAACATATGGGCAGGTAGAGGAGCTAATGAAGAATTACGGCAAAATAGATATTTTGTGGTACGATGGCGGTTGGCTGGCGCATAAAGGTACAGATGCCGACGCTGCCTGGTTTTGGGAACCATTAAAACTTAATGCTATGGTACGTAGCTACAACCCGGATGTGGTCATTAATCCAAGATCAGGGATGGTGGGAGATTTCCAGACCGACGAAGGTGGCGCGGATGTTAAAGGGCCTATTATTCCCTTCCCATGGGAAAAATGCTTGAACCTTAATGAAACCAGTTGGGGATACAATAAGGCTCAGCGATTGATGCCGCTGAAAAAGATTATAAACATGCTTGTTAATACCGTTGACCGCGGTGGAAATATGTTATTAAATGTTGGGCCGGATCCGGACGGTGTTATTCCTCCTGCTCACGTGGATCGCCTGAGAGAGGTGGGGCAGTGGTTAGCAAAAAATGGCGAGAGCATATATCAAACGCGTCCGGGACCTTTTCAACCTGTTGATGATTTTTACGGGGCCACAAGCAGGGGGATAAAATATATATCCACGTGCTGAAAATGCCGGCGGGAGATACTATCATAAAATTACCGCCTGTTAAACAAACTATTACACATTGCAGGGTACTGCATGGTAAAAAAGTTAAATTTCATCAGGATTCAACAGGTATCAGTCTTGACTTAGCCACAGTAAAACTCGATTCACTGGTAACCACTTTGGAGTTAAAAACAAAAGGTAACTAACTGTTTCAAATATCCTAAAGTTGGGCTAAAACCGGGGCTGTAAAATAAACTGTGTCAATCCCAGCCCGGCCCCGGCCATCTTGTTAATTTATTGACTATACCGTTGTTGCAAATCAGAAATAGCGTCAAATTCATCAGCGACTTTTGTTATCAGGCTTTCGAATACTTTAAAATATTGTGCGTAGACCTGATGATTTTCGGCGTTTGGCAGATAGGTCTGATGCATGGTTACAGTTTTGGAGGCTTGTTCTAAAGAGGGATAAATGCCCATTTCCGTAGCGCTTAGCAGGAAAGCACCCATGCCGATGCTGTCTGCATGGCTAATTGTGCTGACAGGCTTGTTGAACAGATCTGCGATGATTTGAGCGCAAAACGGTATAGATGCAAAGCTGCCGTTGATAGATAGAGTTTCAATATGCCGATGTGGTTCCAGGGTACGACCAATACTGTACATCTCATATAAAATGCCCTCTATGGTAGCCCGTATAAAATGTTTACGCTCGTGCCTGATATTAACGCCAAAATAGCACCCCCTGGAATTGGGGTTCCAGATAGGTGCCCGTTCTCCATGCAGGAAAGGAAGGAAGATCAACCCACCAGACCCCACTTCAACACCGGCGGCTTCCTCTATCAACATTTCCATTGATTGATCGATATCAAAAGCTTCGGTAAAATCACCGAATTGTTTAGCAAACCAATTGAATATCACACCGCCATTACTTGTAGGGCCGCCGGTGATGATATGTTTTTCGGTAAGCAGGTAATTGAAAATCTGTTGTTTGGGGTCCTCTATTATTTTATCGCCAATGATCCGGAACGCGCCGCTATCTTCAATGGTAATCGTTGCCATACTGTTTTCCCAGACGCCGGCACCCAGGGTGGCCAGGCATCCATCGCTTGATCCGATCAGGATTTTAACCGTTGGTGACAGTTTCAAAACCCTTTGGTATTCTTTTTTTAATGTTACGCCCGAGTAAAAAACCGGATGCAGATCCGGAAGCTCCTCTGGTGTGATCCCTGCAAATTCCAGTGCGGCTTCATCCCAGGTTAAATTGTGGATGTTCATTAGCCCGGTTGCCGAGGCTATGCTATAGTCTATCACGCATGCGCCGGTCAGTTGCTGAATGATATAGGTTTTTATAGGCATAAATTTCTTCGCCAGCCTGAATTTTTCAGGGTCGTGATTTTTCATCCAGGCAATTTTTATCAACGATGACATGGGATGGATAGGGGTTCCGGTAGCTCGGTAAATCTCCTCGCCCAGGCTGCTTTGTTTAAGGTCGGCAGCTTCTTTTTTGCCCCGGTTATCTGCCCAGGTGATAGCATTGCCCAATGGTATTCCTTCCTTATCTACTGCCAGCAAACTATGCATTGACGAGCCAAAGCAAATACAGGTTACAGTATATTTTTTGGGTAGATCTTCTCAATGAGCAGGTTTTTTAAAATATAGAGCATGGTAATAAACATTTGCTCAGGGTCCTGTTCGCTATGGTCGGGCTGCTCATGAAAGGTAGGATAATGCCCCTTCGACGAGACTGATTAAGTTACCGGAAAGATCAAAGGCGAAGACCTTTACTGCGTCTGTGCCCATTTCTATGATGATAATACAATTCATGACGTATAACTGATGATCTGGTGTTTTATTTTTTCTGAACTCGCTTGGGGTGTACCCGGTAAGTTTTTTAAAGGTTGTAGAAAAATGCTGAGACGAGATAAAATCCTGTGCTCAGCGCTATGTCGGTAACATTTACCTCGTTTTTTTAAGCAGTTTGGTAGCTTCGGTTATCCTGATGTTGATTAGGTAATTCAGTGGTGAAAAACCGGAATAGTTTTTTACTTTTTCGGTAAAAGCTGTAGTTCCCATACCTATTAGCGCAGCCATTTCTTCTACCGTCCATTGATGGGCAAGGTTTTGCCGTAATGTTTGCTCCAGCTTCAGGAATGTTTGAGGGAAATCTCTCCTGGAACTGTTTTGCCTGATCAACTGCCTGCTCACCAACACAAAAAGCTCGTCAAGCAGCTGGTTTACACGTGTGTAAAAGCCTACTTCCTCATTTTGCAATTCAAGTTGTAAATTATGCATTAAAACCTGCGCTTCTTTCAGTTTCAAAACAAGCTGTTGCTTATTTACAAGCAAAATCTGGTTGATGGATAGTTTTTCCTTTTTAGTAAGACCGCTCCATTTGCCCAGCAAAATCTTCCCGCAATCTTCGGCGGAGATCTTTAACCCAAACAGAGCGCCGATATTTAATATTCCGTTTTCGCCGCCAATGCGTTGCCCGGGCAATACAACGGCAAAATCGCCAGGATATAAGGTATGTTGTTGTAAATCAATCATCCAACTGAATTTTCCCTCTAAAATATAATACATGCAAATACAGTCTGTAACGTTACTGTTAAAGGAGTTGAGTTGGATAGTATTGTTCTTTTTGTGGGTAAACTCCAGAATATGCGGAAAATGCATAAGTTCTTGAGATATGCCCTGCTGAAGTATCAATTGATTCATTCAGTATAATAATTGGTATACGTTGCTGCCACCTCTGTACTGCAACGGTTATCGGGCATCCAATAGTGTGCACCCATTGAAAGCAAGTTTACACATTACAAAACTAAAATTTGTATAAAAACCAACGCTGTTTTTTAATGGTATTTTCGGGGTTAAATATTATGATACTTTGTAAGTATTATAACCAGTTACAACCAAAGCCAAAGACGCTATTCCCCTTAATAGTGTGCGTTTTAAATTTATTACGATGAGAAAATGTTTTCTTCTTTGCCGTATTGCGGGTATTGTAATGCTGCAATGCTGTTTGTTTTTTCATAACGCCTTCGCGCAGCAAATTTCCAGGGACGAGTTATTTTTCCTTACTCCGGAATGGAAAGGTGAGCGCTTTGCCGACGGGCGTCCGAAGGTATCCGACAATATTTTGGCCCGGATGAAGCACGTTAGTATTGAAGAAGCCTGGGCCGTTTTAAAAAACGCAGGCTACGGCTACCAACTCACAGAAAACTGGCTGGTAATAAACCCGGATAGCGTTTTGGTTGGCCGCGCAGTAACTGCTGTTTTCATGCCCGCCCGCCCCGATGTATGGAAGGCGATTGATGACAGGGGCAAAGCTCAGGGCAAAAAAGGGCAAAACACCTGGCCTGTAGACTTGCTGGTAAAAGGAGATGTATATGTTGCCGATCAGTTTGGCGCCCACAAAAACGGACCTACTATTGGCGACAATGTGGGCAATGCCATCTACGCAAAAACCGGCAACGGCATAGTTTATAATGGTGCGGTGAGGGATTTACGCGGGTTAAAAGAGATTGGCGGCTTTACCTCCTTTGTAGAAAGTTACGACCCATCGTATCATAACCCGCCCGGAGACCTGAATACCATGATTGTTGGCATCAATCAACCCACCAGGATCCAGGCCACTGTGATGCCCGGAGATGTGGTTTTGGGCGAGAATGGCATAGTGATATTTATCCCGCCGCACCTGGCCGAGAAAGTGGTAACCACTTCTGAAGTGGTTAGGTTAAGGGATATGTTTGGCCACCTGCGGTTAAAAGAAGGTAAATACACAGCCGGGCAAATAGACGCGCGCTGGAGCGCAGATATCGAAAAAGATTTTTCAGCGTGGCTTAACGAGCATATGAACGAACTGCCGGTACCGAAAGAGCAGATCCAAAATATCCTTAAAAGCCGGACCTGGTAAATAAATCTATCCTAAATATAAAATATGTCAAACTATCAAAACAGGCGCAGTTTTCTTTCAAAAACTGTATTAGCCGGTGCCTCCGTACTGGCAGCACCATTAAATAAAACATTTGGGCAAGGGCTGATAGACGCCAAAGAGCGTACCCCGCAGGCATCGTCTCCATCCGACCTTAAAATTACAGAAGTTAAGTGCGCCTACGCGGGCGGGGGGCTTTTTGTAAAAATATACACCAACCAGGGTATCTGGGGCTCGGGCGAAGGTGTTGATGCCATAGCGGGAACTTATTACCTGGTTAAACGGTTGGAATGGATGCTGAAAGGCAGGAGCCCCTTAAACCCAAACCGGATAGCCGAGGAGATCAGGAAAGCCAACTTTTTTCCGGTGCACAATCCGGCATGTTTGTGGCGGTGCTTATCGCGGTTGAGGCAGCCCTTTGGGACCTTACAGGCAAAGCTTTGGGCTTACCGGTTTACCAGTTGTTAGGCGGCAAATACCGCGATAAATGTCGTGTTTATTGTGATACGGAATTATACACAGCCACAAACCCGGTGCCTGATGATTATGCAAAGGCTGCCCGCGGAGCGGTTAACCGCGGTTATACTGCCGTGAAATTTGATATTGACGATGCCCGTGACCCGAATAAGTTTGACCGTTATAACTGGACTGCCAGTAACGCCGAACTCGACAGGATGTATAATGCCATTGCCGTCGTGCGGAAAGAGGTAGGGCCGAATATTGATATATGTGTAGATATGCATGGCCGTTACGATGCTACAACCGGCCGCAGGGTTGCAAAAATGATGGAACCTCTTAATTTAATGTGGCTGGAAGAACCAGTACCTGCAGATAATATTGATGTGTATAAAACAATAACCCAGGAAACAAGCACGCCAATTTGTGCCGGGGAAAATTTTTACCTGGCTTACGGTTATACCAGGCTGCTTTCGGAAGCCGGAATTGATATTGTAATGCCCGATCTTCAAAAATGCGGAGGGCTGGGCGAGGGGCAGCGGATAGCTAACCTTGCCAACTTATATTATGTACCTTTTTCACCGCACATGGTAGGATCTTTCCTGGGGGCCATGGCAACCGCGCATGTTTGTGCCTCGGTACCCAATTTTCACATTCTGGAGTGGCAGACATTGAGTGATACTGAGCCCAAATGGAAGGAAATAGTGCAATATGATAAACCCTTTATTGAGAAAGGTTTCCTGGTGCTATCTGATAAGCCCGGAGTGGGCGTTGAGATCAACGAGGAAGGGTTGAAGAAGTATGCGATGCCCGGAGTACCTTTCTTTGCTTGATCAATGCCGTGTATGAAATTTTTTTACAAAGTTACCATCGCGTTAACCATCGCTGCATTGGTTGCGGTATTAATCATGCTTTCTAAAGGTTTGGAGCACACAGGGCCTTATGTACTTACATTTTTTGTATTGCTTGCTGTAAGCCTTTGCAGTTCCCCAAAAACCAAAAGCTTTGCTTATACAGTACTGATTTTTGGTGCAGCGGCCATGGCGCTTTATTACCCTGCTTTCTTTATCAGCTATGGTAGTTTCAAATATGCCACACTTATTATTCCGCTAATACAGCTCATCATGTTCGGTATGGGCACTTCCATGCATTATCAAGATTTCCTCGGCGTATTAAAATCGCCGGGGGGAATAATTATAGGAGTAGTGAGCCATTTCATTATTATGCCCTTACTTGGCTTCAGCATCGCAACGTTTAGCGTAAAATTAGCCGGAATGCCTGCCGAGATAGCAGCCGGCATTATATTGATAGGCTGCTGCCCTAATGGCATGGCATCTAACGTGGTATCCTACCTGGCCAGGGCAAACCTGGCGCTCTCGGTTACTATAACCAGCATTTCCACCATGCTATCGCCGGTATTGACACCATTTTTAATGAATTTACTTGCCGGTCCGCTTATTAAAATAGACCCCTGGTTAATGGTGGCAGATATTTTTAAAATGGTCATGATACCTATTGCTTTGGGTGTGCTGTTTTCTTCAATAGCCAAAAAACGCAGCAGCTGGCTAAAAAGGATAATGCCCGTCATATCAATGGGAGGCATTATCTGTATCATTATCATTATAACGGCTGCCGGAAGAGAAAGCTTGCTTAAAGTTGGCTTGTTGCTGGCTGTATTGGTACTGATGCATAATATTGGTGGCTATTTGCTTGGCTTTTGGTCGGCAAAGGCATTTGGAATGGAAGAACGTGACTGCCGAACCATCGCTATAGAAGTAGGGATGCAAAACGGGGGATGGCCGCCGGGCTTGCCAAAGCGATGGGAAAAATCGCTACGTTGGGCCTTGCCCCGGTCATCTTTTCAACTTTCATGAATATTACGGGTTCTTTGCTGGCGTCTTACTGGCATAAAAGAAAGCCCGGTCCCGCACATAAGGCTACTTCGCAAAATCCTGCTGAAGCCTGAGGTGGAGGGGGCGTTAAGTTTTTTGTGCAAAAATCAACGCTGTGTTTTTTGGAAGCTTAAGCGATTTGCTTTAGCATTCTTTGTACATAACCAAGTAACCGATTTGTTACATTTTTTTGATAACGAAATAACTGCCGCATAAACGCCGGGCAGCAATAAATAGCTATGCATATATTTAAAACCAACGATAAAGTTATTGTAAAATACGCCGGCCTGTTATACAATTCGCCGGATTGGAACTGGGACAGTTTTATAAACCGTGAAACGCTGCACAGCGAAGTTTTAAAAGATCTCCAAAACATTTCAGCCAACCCGTTGCTGGCCCATAATCTGGAACAACTATGTACTCCCATTGCCGGTCAGGAGATCTGGGCGTCGGGTGTCACTTATCTGCGCAGCATGGATGCCCGGATGGAAGAATCTAAAGATGCCGGTGGAGGTGATTTCTATGCAAGGGTTTACAGCGCCGAACGCCCGGAAATCTTTTTTAAATCGTCGGCGTCCCGTGCGGTTGGCCCAGGGGGAGCGTTCGTATCCGGAAAGATTCGAAATGGAACGTTCCTGAGCCCGAGTTGGTGTTGTTTATTTGCAGCGCGGGTACTATTGAGGGCTATCTGATAGGTAATGATATGTCATCAAGAGATATCGAAGGAGAAAATCCCTTATATCTTCCTCAGGCTAAATCGTATGACGGCGCAGCGGCGATTGGCCCGTGTCTTTACGTGCCAGGCACATCTATTTCGCCGGATACCGAAATTCAAATCGAAATAAGTAGGGGTGACGACCAGGTGTTTACTGACGCTATATTGATCAGCAGAATGAAGCGTACACACCAGGAACTTGCCAATTACCTTTTTATGGAGATGTCATTCCCTGCGGGTGCATACCTCATGACCGGTACCGGTATAGTACCGTCAGATTCTTTCACACTTAACTATGGCGACGTAATAGCTATCACAATAAGTAACATAGGTACGCTTACAAACCAGGTTGGCAAGTAATTGTACCAAGGCAACAATAAATTAAAATATAAAAGAACATAAAATGTCACAGTTCAGAAGTGCTGATTGGTTTGGAAAAACAGGTAAAATGGGGTTTTTATACAGGAGCTGGATGAAAAACCAGGGTATGCCAACCGACCTTTTCGACGGCCGACCTGTTATTGGTATCTGCAATACATGGTCGGAGCTAACTCCTTGCAATGCACATTTGCGAGACCTGGCCGAAGCGGTTAAACGCGGGGTGTATGAAGCCGGCGGTTTCCCTGTGGAATTTCCTATCATGAGTTTGGGCGAAACTTTGCTTAAACCTACAGCTATGCTTTTCCGCAACCTGGCCAGTATGGATGCCGAAGAATCAATACGCGGCAACCCGATAGACGGAGTGGTGCTGTTGACAGGCTGCGACAAAACTACACCATCTACCATGATGGGAGCGGCCAGCGTAGGTCTGCCTACTATCGTAGTTCCGGGCGGACCGATGTTGAACGGTAAATATCGTGGCACTGATATTGGGTCGGGCACAGCAGTATGGAAGCTGACTGATGACCTCAAAACCGGTAAAATAACCAATGACGAATACCTTGCTGCCGAAAGCTGCATGTCGAGAAGTGCAGGCCATTGTATGACAATGGGTACCGCCTCAACAATGGCTTGTATGGTCGAGTCGCTGGGCATGTGCCTTTCACAGGCCGCGGCCACCCCGGCGGTTGATTCAAGGAAAAAGTGCTGGCGCAGTTATCAGGCAGGCGTATTGTTGAAATGGTAAAAGAAGGTTTGACGATATCCAAAATACTTACCCGTGCCGCTTTCGAAAACGCTATTAAAGTAAATGCGGCAATAGGCGGCTCTACCAATTTCATTATCCATCTTACTGCAATTGCCGGACGTATTGGCGTAGACTTATGCCTCGACGATTTTGACAGGCTGGGCAGCAGAATACCTTTGTTACTCAACCTCATGCCTTCCGGAAAATACCTGATGGAAGATTTCTACTATGCAGGCGGGTTACCGGTGATCTTGAAAGAACTGAGCAATGAGCTGGATATGGGTGCAATAACCGTAACGGGTAAATCGCACGCGGAAAACATCAAAGGCGAGGGTATCTGCTATAATAATGAGGTTATTGCAGCATATAATACCCCAATTATCCCTGAGGCCGGTATAGCCGTTTTAAAAGGGAACCTCGCCGTAAATGGTGCTGTCATCAAGCCTTCGGCAGCAACGCCAGCACTGATGCAGCATACTGGTCGGGCAGTGGTTTTCGAAACTATTGAAGACTATCACGCAAGGGTTGACGACCCGCAACTTGATATTGACGAAACCTGTGTGATGGTGCTTAAAAATGTCGGGCCGGTAGGTTATCCCGGCATGCCCGAGGTTGGCAATATGGTGCTGCCAAAAAAACTGCTGGATAAAGGTATTACAGATATGGTAAGGATCTCTGACGGAAGGATGAGCGGCACCGCATACGGCACAGTTGTACTTCATGTTTCACCGGAGTCTGCCATCGGCGGCAACCTGGCACTTGTTGAAAACGGGGACCTGATATGCCTTGACGTACCGGCCAAAAAAATAGAGCTGCTTGTAGATGAAGTTGAACTGCAAAGACGGCGATTGTTATGGCAAAAACCTGCTTATCATACCGATAGGGGGTACGTGTCTATGTACCAGCGCCATGTGCAGCAAGCGGATAAAGGAGCCGATCTGGATTTCCTGGTTGGAAATTCAGGATCTGTTGTAACCCGTGATTCGCATTAAAAAAGCTGATTGGAATGACAATACTTGTACTGGTCCTTTGCATTTTACTGCTTGTAGCGCTGATAACATGGGCAAAGGTGAATGCCTTTCTTGCCTTTATTATTGTAGCACTGTTGGCGGGATGCTTTTTCGGCATGCCATTTACAGCGGTTATCGTATCCATAAATAAAGGACTGGGCGATACCTTAGGTTCGGTAGCGATCATTATTGTATTAGGTGCTATGCTGGGTAAATTGGTTGCCGAAAGCGGTGCCGCACAGCGGATAGCCCATTTCATGCATGATTTGTTTGGTGCCAGATATGTAAGCTATGCTATGGCCCTTACAGGCTTTATTGTGGGCATCCCTTTGTATTATAATGTCGGGTTTATACTCTTGGTGCCTATCATTTTTTCGGTTGCTTCCAGTTATCGTTTGCCGCTGTTGTATGTAGGTATGCCTATGCTCACGGCGTTATCAGTAATGCACGGCTTTTTACCACCGCATCCTTCGCCAATGACACTCATTAGCGTTTTTCGTGCCGATGTTGTAAAAACATTTGGCTATGGGCTGATCATTGCTATTCCTGCGATAATAATTGCGGGACCGATGTTCTCGGCTACCCTCAAAAAGATAGGACCTAATGGCTTGCAATTTACCCATAGTTCGGCCGCCTTGCCTGTTCATGAACTACCGGGTATTGTTAACAGCATACTGTCATCTCTTTTACCTGTAGTATTGATTTGCCGGGCCCATTTGCTGCCTGTGCTTTTTAGGGATAATCCTTTGATAAAGAGTTTATCTGAATGGCTCGCCGAACCAATTATTGCGATGCTGGTCACCGTAACTGTAAGTACGTATACGCTTGGTTTGCGTAGAGGCAGGTCATTAGCAAAAATAATGGATAGTTATATGGGTGCAGTAAAAGATATAGCCATGGTATTACTCATTATTGGCAGTGCGGGTGCACTGAAGCAGGTCTTTACAGATAGCCACTTAAGTAATACCCTTGCCGGTATGCTGGTCAGCAGCACCATGCATCCCTTGTTGTTGGCGTGGCTGGCAACGGCTTGTTTACGAATTTGCCTCGGCTCGGCCACTGTGGCTGGTGTAACTGCCGCAGGCGTGTTGTTCCCTATAGCTCATCATGCGGGCGTAAATACCAATTTATTGGTGCTGGCTATTGGAGCGGGTAGCCTGTTTGGATCGCATGTAAACGATACCGCTTTTTGGCTATGTAAAGAATATTTCGGGTTATCAGTAAAAGAAACGCTCCGCTCATGGACGGTAATGGAAAGCCTGGTAGCGGTAATAGGGCTTGCCGGCGTCTTGTCGTTAGACTGTTTACTATAAATAGATTATACCAGTACATGTACTATAAACCAATTTTAAACCAAAACCCCGCATAACATGAAGAAAAAATGATACTAAAATGAAAAGCGGCTTTTAAAGTACCGCCCGGAGAAGCACGCTCTTTCGCAATTACCAATTTTGAGAAAGAAGTTAAAGTAAGATTTGCCAATTTGAATTAACCCTAAAATTATGGAAAAAGAAATCAAAGTATCAGGAATGATGCTGTCCATTGCAATAAGTGTTCTTTTTACACTTATGATTGCAGGAAATGTGCAGGCGGAAAGCGCCGTCGCAGCCCGAACCAGCCCCGAAGTGGGGGTACAAATAGTTACCGGTAAAGTGACCGACGAAAAAGGCGGCCCGCTTATCGGCGTTAGCGTAAGCGAAAAAGGAACAAAAAACGGCGTTTTGACCGACGCAAACGGAAATTACAAACTCCAGGTATCTGCCGATAACGCGGTATTGTTATTCAGCTACGTAGGCTACAATCCAAAAAACGAGCCCCTCAACGGGCGCACTACGCTGAACGTTACGCTTGAACCAAAATCAACTGCTATCAGCGAGATTGTAGTAACAGCGCTAGGTATAAAGCGCGAGTCTAAAAAATTGGGATATGCGGCAGAAAACGTACGCGTTGGCGAAATAACAACTAACCGTTCAACAAACTTTGTTAACTCCCTTGAGGGAAAAGTTGCCGGTTTAGACATATCTCCACCGGCAAGCGGTCCCGGCGGCAGCACCAAGATCAGGCTGCGGGGGCAATCCGCGTTTCAGGGTGATAATGCGCCGCTGATCGTATTAAACGGCCTTCCGTTGTCGCAAAGCCCCTCAAGCACCAACGGTTACACCCAATCGGTGGATTTGGGCGATAATATGCAGCAGATAAACCCGGATGATATTGAGTCGATGACTGTATTAAAAGGAGCTACAGCCGCGGCGCTTTACGGATCAAGGGCAAGTAACGGCGCGTTGATCATCACTACCAAAAGCGGTAATAAAAATGGTGGGATCGGTATTGAGTTTACCTCCAATTTTACCCAAAACAAGGCACTGGATTTTACCGATTTTCAGTATGAGTACGGACAGGGCGAAAACAATGTACGCCCTAAAACACAGGGCCAGGCCCAAAGTTCCGGTGCGTGGAGTTTCGGTGAAAAATTTGATAATGCACCTACCTACCAGTTTGATGGAGTACAACGCCCTTATGCACCAGAAAGAAATCGTATAAGCAAATTTTTCAGACTTGCCAACGCATGGACCAATACTATCGCGTTTTCGGGCGGTAACGATAAAGGGAGCTTCAGGTTTTCTTATTCAAATCAGGACGCACAAGGCATAATACCGAATAATGATTATCACAAAAAGATATTCAATCTTGGGTTAAACTACAATTTTACCCCCAAGTTGTCTGCCCAAATTTATGTGAATTACGACCACGAGAATAATAATAACCCTCCGGTAATTGGTATTCAGGGCTCATCGGTTACTAATTACATGTACCGTTATAGTAACTCGGTTAGTTTGGATGTATTAAAAGCCGCCGCCATTGATGCCAACGGCAACGAAACGCCTACATCTCGTTTCACCACGCTTACCAATCCGTATTGGATTATGCAAAAGCAATTTACAAAGCAAACTAAAGATCATCTTTTAGGTACTGCGACCCTGCGATACCAATTTTTTGACTGGCTTTATTTGCAGGGCCGTGTAAATATGGAATATAGTCCATCTTACTACGAACAAAATTCGCCAACAGGTACTTTAGCAAACGCGGCTGCACCCGTTGGCCTTTATAATGGTAGTTATAACTCAAATGATAATACCTACCGTGCGCTTAACGCCGACTTCTTATTAGGCGGTGGCCATAAATGGGGCCCTTTTTCTTTTGATGCCACGGTAGGAGGAAATACATTCCCATCCTCATCACAAGGATATACTGTTACCGCTACAAATTTCTACGTCAGGGATTTTTATACCCTTGGCAACGGCGTAACCAATACCTCGGCCTTTGCGGTTTCCAAATCAACAGTAAACTCGCTTTATGGCACCGCGGAGTTTGGCTATAAATCCTATTTGTTTTTAAATGTAACCGGCCGTAACGACTGGTTCTCGGTGCTAAGCCCCGAACATAACCATTATTTTTATCCATCAGTAAGCGGCAGTTTTGTTTTTTCGGAGTTTTTAAAGAACCCGCCCTCATGGCTAACTTTCGGAAAAATCAGGGCGACCTACGCTAACGTGGGCAGTGCCAACGGTATCAACCCTTACAGCAATTCACTTACCTTTACGCTTTCACAAAATGCGTTCAACGGTGTCCCGCTTGGGAGTATCAGCAATGTTACTACGCCAAACCAGGCAATTAAGCCATACAGCGTAAAAGAAAAAGAAATTGGGCTTGAGCTGCGTATGTTCAGCAGTCGTGTAAACCTGGATATTGCCGCATACGATAAGCATACCACTAACCAAATCTTAAGCGTTGCCATCTCCAACGCGTCGGGCTATACTGGCACCATTGTAAACCTTGGCGAGCTGCAAAACCGTGGTATGGAGTTTTTGCTGGAGTTAGTGCCCGTCAGAAAACCAAACTTTAGCTGGCGTTCGGCATTTAATACGGCCATAAATACCTCTAAAGTTTTGGCGCTGGCAAATGGTCAAAAACAACTGACATTAGGCGCGGGCGAATTTTTCGGCTCTATTGTTGACCAGGTTGGTCTTCCGTTAAACCAGATCCAGGGTTCAACCTATCGCAGAGATTCTAATGGCAAGATCATCGTATCAGGCGGTAAACCAGTGGCAAGTACATCTCCTGCACTTTTTGGCAGCGCATTGCCTAAAGCTACAGGTGGTTGGGTAAATACATTTACTTACAAAAGGTTTACCCTGATTGCGCATATCGATTATAAAAAAGGTGGTAAAATATTGTCAAGTTCTAACCTGAATTTCCTGAGAGAAGGTTTGTCAAAAGAGTCGCTGGTAGGTAGGGAAGGAGGCGTAAAGTTTGACGCGGTGAATGCTGATGGTACACCTAACACAACAGCAGTAAATGCCGAGGACTTTTATGCCAACTATCGCTCGCAGGGTATCCTGGACCCTTTTGTTTATAAATCAGACTTTATCAAGTTGAGAAACCTTTCAGTTAGCTATGATTTTTCGAAAATGATGAAAACCAAATTTATTAAAGGGCTTGTGCTTTCAGCGGTATGCCACAACGTGCTTATCATTAAAAAATACACACCTAATATCGATCCGGAGGCTATCTCATCAAGCGGTGATATTTTAACCGGTTATGAGCAAAGTTCGCTGCCTACAACGCGGACTTATGGTTTTAACCTAAACGTCAAATTTTAAAAGAGTACGATCATGAAAAAATATATAAAGATCATATTGTCGGCCGCCTGCCTGTTTGCTGCAACAGGTTGCGATAAAGGATTTAGAGAGTTAAATGTCAATCCAAATAACACTACCAGTCTCGACCCGGTGTTTTTGTTTTCCAACGCCGAAGTTTTAACATATGCAGCATTAATGGAAACTGAACCAACGGTTGTTCAGCAGTTTATTGATCCTTTTGGTGGGGTTACCTCAGCGTTTAACTTCAACGTATTAAATCAAACCTATACAGTGATGCGGTGGAATAACGCTTATCCAAACACCATAAAATTGCTTGAGCACATTTTGCCGGATTTAAAAGGCAACGCTTCCCGGTCTAACTTGTACAACGAAACCAGGATATGGCGGGCTTATAATTACATGATGCTGGTTGACACTTACGGCGATGTGCCATATAGCCAGGCCGGCCAGGCTTACCTCAATTCTGCTTTTTTGCCTAAATACGATAAACAACAGGATATTTATGCCGACTTGGTAAACGAACTGACAGCAGCCACCGCGGCGTTAGACCCTGCGAAGGATCTTGTTAAGGGAGATGTGTTTTTTGGCGGAGATATTCCTCAATGGAAGCGGCTTGGCTATTCATTGTTGCTTCGGATAGGGATGCGCTATTCTAAGTTAGACCCGGGCAAGGCAAAAACTATTGTTCAGGCAGCTGTGACCGGAGGGGTAATGCAATCTAACGCCGATAACTGTTACCTGAAATATAACAATACGTACCCCAACCTGGTTACCCAGCAAATTCAACAGCTAACCAATACTTATTATTTGGCCGAGCCTTTTATAACGCAATTAAAATCCACGGGTGATCCAAGGCTGAAGTACATCTCGGCTATGTACGCCGACCCCGGAAAAGCATTGTCCCTCGCACCTGATACTGCATCAGCCAACCAGTTTGGTTTGCCGATAGGCTATGATAGCGGTACATTGCCAACAGCACCGGGCTTTCGCGGCGTGAGCGGATCCGGGTTTAAATATTCGCAGGTTAATTACAGCGTATTTGGTAAAATAACCGCGCCGCAATTCTTTGTAACATATGCTCAAACGCAGCTGTTACTGGCTGAGGCTGCTTTCAGGGGATATATAGCAGGAACCGCAAGCACCTATTATAATAACGGTGTAAAGGCGGCCATGGATCAATTTACCAGCTACGACGCTACTGCTGTAATCAGCAGCGATGCACAAAACGCCTATTTAAATAACCCGGCAATTGCATATTCTGATGCCAATGCCCTGAAACTGATCAATACACAATACTGGATAACTTCGTTTGGAAACGGCGCGGAAACATGGGCTAATTTCAGGAGGAGTGGGTACCCTGTGTTAGCGCCAAATACCTATCCCGGCAGGCAAATCAAAGGCAACTTTGTACGCAGGTACACCTACCCGCAAACAGAAGCTGCCATTAATGCTGATAACTACAGGGCGGCGGTGGCCAGCATGGGTGCGGATGACCTGGATACCCCTGTGTTTTGGGATAAATAAATTATCCCTGATTAATTACACTTCACTACCCCGGTGGCATTTGGCGCCGGGGTATCATTAAGGGGGCTACAAAAACTTGTGGGTTGCTGAAGTAACTGTTTACTTACGAGTGTTCAACTTTTAAAAGTGTGAACAGTTGATATTTTTTCAAAATAAATCACCATTGATAATCAATGATTTAAGATTTAATTAAAATCTAACAAATCGCAATCTGAACAGATTGTTATTGATAGTCAATTAGTTGTGAAATTGCATTTTAATTGATTGAACACCCGTTTTTTAAAAATTGAACACTGACAAAATATTGTCATTAATTCCCCGCTGATGCAATTGCGCCTGCGTAACTACGGGTTCCCAAATCCGTAGTTCGATTTTTTAACTAAGCGTTTAATGTCTTTGATCCATATCTTCCGGCCGTCGGTTTCCAGTACGCCTTCCTCTTTAAATTCTTTTAACAAGCGGATCACATTTTCCTGCGCGATCCCTGCCATGCCGGCCAGGTCCATTCTTGAGATATTGAGAATAACATCTTTTTCACCTGAACCGTCCCCTTTAAACTTTTCTCTCAAAATGATCAGCGAAATAGCGAGGCGTTCAGATGCTGTTCTCTGAGAGATCACGGAAATACTATTGGCCAATACACTAAATTCATGGCTCAATGATTTTAATAAGCGCCGCATGAAAAGCGGCGATCTGTCCAGAATGGTTAAAAAGTCCTCTTTAGGGATAAAACTGATCAGGCAGTCTTCCAATGCAGCGGCAGAATCAGGGCAACGCTCTTCCGCCAAAATCGCGTGATACCCTATTAATTCGCCTTTATTAGCTACATATATGATCTGCTCCCGGCCATTCCGGTCAACCTTATATTTTTTTATTTTTCCCTGGTGAATAAAATAGATACCTGAAGGTACAATGCCTTCCTTGAAGATGATTTCTCCTTTTTGATATTTCTGCGCGCCTTGCCGGGAGATTAAAAAGTTATAATCTTCTTCGGAAAGTGTATTAAGAACAGATTGTGTTGTGAATTCCCACTTATCAATTGGAAAAATTCCGGATAAACTCATATTACAAATATATGAATTTAATGCAGCCGATGTTATTGGCTGGTATGCCCGGTATGACGGGTAAAGCCCGTACAGCATGTACAGGCGCGTGCTTGCAAGTCTAAAACTGATAAATATCAGTTTGTTTGCTGATGTCATACCATATCAAGCCTGTATTAGTAATTATAGCTTTGTATTAATGGTAAGAACATCAAAATCATGGGCAATGCTCCATGCAAAATGCCCGCGCTGCCGCAGGGGTAATATGTTCGAAGGAGCAACATACCGTTTTGGTTCCAACAAGATCAACCTGAATTGCCCGCATTGTCAGATGATCTTCGAGATCGAGCCCGGCTATTTTTATGCGGCGATGTATATCAGCTACGCTATGAATGTAGCAGAGGGAGGCATCTTGTGGGCCGCCACTTTCCTGATAACCCAAAATAACGATTCGCCATGGTTATATCTCAGTACCATTCTCGGTGGTTTGTTCTTGCTTGCACCTTTGAATTTCAGGTATTCCCGTGTAATATTGCTTTACTGGTTATCTCCCAAGGTACATTATCACCCCGAACTTGATATTGAAATGCCGGTGGACGGGAATAAATTTAAATGGTTTCAATAATGAACAAGATGATGAATTTGTTCAGGCCCAAGCTGATTGACACCCTTAAAGGTTACACCCCTGCACAATTTTATAAGGATGTTGTTGCCGGAATAATTGTAGGTGTTGTTGCTTTGCCCCTGGCGATAGCTTTTGCAATTGCTTCGGGCGTGTCCCCCGAAAAAGGAATTTTTACGGCTATCATTGCGGGGGTAATTATATCCGCTTTGGGAGGCAGCAAGGTACAGATAGGAGGACCCACAGGCGCATTTATCGTTGTGGTTTATGGGATCGTTCAGCAGTTCGGTGTTAGCGGGTTGGTTATTGCCACATTTATTGCCGGAATCATTTTGATCATTATGGGGGTAGCTAAATTAGGTAATACTATTAAATACATTCCCTATCCGCTGGTCATTGGTTTTACTACCGGCATCGCCGTCATCATTTTTCTTCAGAAGTTAAAGACTTTTTAGGGTTGAAAATGGGAAATGTCCCTGCTGATTTTATCAGTAAATGGATCGACTATAGCCGGCACCTGTCTTCGTTGAACCTTTATGCCTTGTTTATCGGGGTTTTTACCTTACTGGTTGTTTTGCTGTGGCCCAGGGTAACCCGGAAAGTTCCTGGTTCGCTGATCGCAATTGTTATAAGTACACTGGTTGCCAGGTACTTCCATCTTTCGGTAGAGACTATTGGCAGCCGTTTCGGAGTGATCACTGCTACTTTACCGCACCCGGTCATGCCAGATGTAAGCCTGGAAACCATCCGGCAGCTGATCAGGCCCGCTTTTACCATCGCTTTGCTGTGCAGTATTGAGTCTCTATTATCAGCTGTTGTGGCAGATGGCATGACCGGCGGAAATCACCGGTCTAATACGGAGCTCATTGCACAGGGAGTGGCCAATATCTGTTCATCTGTTTTAGGGGGAATTCCGGCCACCGGCGCAATAGCAAGAACGGCTACCAATATTAAAAATGGCGGAAGTACACCCGTAGCTGGGATCATACATGCCATTACCTTACTTCTTATTATGCTTTTTATAGGCCAATGGGCAGCGTTGATCCCCATGGCAACACTTGCAGGTATATTGGTGGTAGTAGCCTGGAATATGAGCGAACTTGGGAATTTTATAGACGTATTTAAAGGCTCAAAAAGTGATGCTTCCGTTTTGTTGATCACCTTCGGCCTCACCATCTTAGTAGACCTGACCGTAGCTATTGAAATTGGGATAATTGTCGCCGCTTTCCTTTTTATGCGCAAAATGATGCAGTCCAGTTCCGTACAGCATACTATTTTGGCTCCGGATCAATTATCTGATGATGAATTTAACCAATCAGTTATCCCAAAAGGGGTCGACGTTTTTGAGATCAATGGCCCTTTGTTCTTTGGTGCGGCCTATAAATTTAAAGACACGATGAAAGTGCTGGAAAAACCCGCCCGGGTATTGATTATCCGGATGAGGAATGTACCCGTCATTGATGCAACCGGTATTAGGGTATTAAGGGACGTTCATCAGGAAATAAAAAAGAAAGGAACTAAGCTTATCCTGTCGGAGGCAAACAGCGAACAGGTAACTGGAGCACTAAAAAAGACGCGTTTATTATTTCAAATCGGGAAAGGTAATGTCCGGGACACATTTGAAAAAGCATTAAAACGAGCAGATGAAGTTTTATCGGACACTGATCCCTCAAAAAATCCTATGCAGGTTAATAAAGGCTTTGATCTGTTATAATCCTGTTATTAAATAGGGTAACGCAAGGTCACCGCTCTGCTTATGGCCAGCACCAACCCCTGATCAAGAGGACGATCTTTATCCGGGTCTTTTTCGATCCATAGTTTATTTAAACTCAGAATAAAGGTGTAACTTTTAGCATCTAAAAGAATTTCAAGGGTATGGTTCTTTTTACTCGGGGCAGCGATGATATAATAAATAAAATCTTGCTGCTGATAAGTAACACGTAGCGGAAATCCGATCATATATTGAAAAGAATGATTTATCTGGCTGTTCCTGATAAAATAACCAGGTCAGCTTTGACCTGGTTATTTTCCCAAAACAGTTCTTAAACTAATTTATTTATTGTTTTTCTTTTCTGTTATTTCTTTACGGATATCTGTTGCCATAACTTTTAATTGCTGCATAGCATTTCTAACCCTGGTTCCTGCAGCTTTGTTGCCTTTTTCGTAAAAGCTGAACATGTCTTTCTCTATGGCATCTATCAAATCTTTTGCCGCTCTAAATTTTTCCATTGTGTTTTGTGTTAAATAAATGATGTGTTTGATTCTATTTTTTTTAACCGGAAAGGTTAAATATTCGGCTTAATGTCCTCAAATCGCAACCCGGGGGATAGGCTCCATTCTTGTTGATAAAAAGGTATTTCCGCGGAGGGTTAGTTGCTTCCGATCTGTGCCAGGTATTGCTCTGCTGTCAACAGCGATTCGCGGTCGTCTGATAAGCTTACCAGCACTTTTATCATCCAGCATCCATAAGGGTCCTGGTTCACCAGCTCGGGGTTGGTTTCAAGCAAAGGATTTACAGCTATTACTTTGCCATTTACCGGCATGAAAAGGTCTGATACTGTTTTTACCGCCTCAACTGTGCCAAATATGGCCTCTTTAGCAATGATCTTATTCAGGCATGGGATATCAACGTAAACGATATCACCTAATTCCTTTTGTGCAAAATCGGTAATACCGATCAATGCATGGTCTTGCTCGAAGCTGATCCATTCATGGTCTTTGGTGTAAAATAAATTTTCGGGGTAATTCATGATTTTATTTTTTATCGTTCAATTATTATTTAATAAATATTGCCGCGTTCATCAGGCCTGATCTGAATGTTTTATATAGCAGGGCTGAACCAGCTCTTTTACTTCTTGATCCACATTTTCAGCACCGGGCTATAGGAATTGTTCATTAATTGATAACTAATCGGAATCTGTTTTTCCGGTGCATGGAAGGTAACCAACCGGGTACCGGCCGGTCTTTTGTTCAGCATTTCGTAAATGAACAAAGTATAGTAATTGTACAGATCAAACGAGGTATTGACGTTATAATCGATCCTGATGCTTGGTTCTATGTTTTCATAAAAAGGATTGAAAAAGTAAAAATGATCAAACAGGTCGTAGTCCAGGTTAGTAAGGTTACCATGCATAAACTGCACATTGGGTACACCTATCTGCGCTTTGGCTGATTCTGCATAATTGAACAACGCTTCCCGTTGCTCTATGCCATAAAAGGTAGCTTCCGGATGATAAACGCCAGACGCGATACAAAATTTACCGACACCGCTGCCAATATCCAGGATTCTGGCCCCCGGGGTTGCAAGGAAATTGCTGGCTTCGAGCGAAATGTCCAGGCCTGTCCAGTGCATTTGTGATAGTTCCCGGATATGTATCGGATACAAAGTATCGAAAGCCGCGTCTTTGCGGAAATAAGAAATGCTTATTGTATCGCTATACATAAAAAGGGAACTGTATGTTATTTATGTGTTTAAGTTAAATCCTAATTAATCTTTGACCCATAACTGAAGTAAGGAATCATAAGCGAGATCTTTCATGCTGTAATCTATCGGAATAATTTCTCCGAAACTCTGATAGGTTACTACTCTGGTACCCGAAGGTTTATCATTCAGCATCGATTTTAAATACCGTGAATAATAAGCGTAGAGGCCGTAAGAAGTCTCTATATGATCATCAATAGCATTCTCCTGGTCTAAATTTTCAAAGAAAGAATTATAGAAATAGAAATGGTCAAATTGATGAAAGTTAACCTGAGTGATATTGGCATGTATGAAACTGACATTGTTAATATCCAGGTATCTTTGTGTGGTTTGGGCGTAATGCACCAGTTCATGCCGCTGTTCAACCCCGAAATAAAAAGAATCAGGATAAAAATGCGCCGCGGTTAAGCAGAATTTTCCTATGCCGCTACCAACATCCAGTACTTTGGCGCCTTTTACTGCTAAATATTCGGCGGCCTTTTTGGCGATGGCAATAGGCGTCCATTGTTTTTGTGATAACGACTGCAAATGCTCCGGGTAGAGCCAGTCAAATTCCGCATCATTGCGGAAAAAACAATCATTGGGATTTTTTTCTTAAAAAGTGTCGTCGCGCGCTGCTGCTGTTCTTCGGAACGGGCGGGAAATGCTGAAAATGGATATTGTGTGGGCACATGCAAATATATCCGCCATTACAGGCCGCTTTACCTGCAAGAAATCAATGATAAAGATGATATTTATCAGTTTTAGGTAGCAGGGTTTGGATAATTGAGGCAGGAATGATCCGACCGTAAACAAGTGCCTTCGCGACATTGTTGGCGAAGGCACTTGTTCAGTTAAACCATATGGCCCGCCACCGGCAGCGGGGAGAGCTATCACATCTGCAGGTGTGCCGAAAGCCGCCGCCATGATTTCATGGGCATACAATTCGAAGCGCGAATCATAGGCGCCTGCCATCAGGATGGCTGCATTCTGCAAGCGCTTATCAAGTGTTTTAACGCCAACCCAGCCCGGGAGCTACATGCTCCAGGATCGAAGACAGCACATGCACATTGTAGTCAACACCTAAGGTGTTAGGTATTGTCAAAAGCACCGTATCTGCTTCCTGGATGGCTTCATCTTTAGATAATTCGGCGATCAGCCGGTCCGGTTCGGCGGCGTAACTTCTGCCGAAGACCGCCCGCTTGTCTGCCTCGATATAACCGAAGCTGTCTGCTCCTTTCCCTTGCTGGCCAAAATAAAGCCTGTCCTGGTCGTTTACCAATGCAAAAACAGAACGGCTTACTGACACCCTTGGCTCGCGATCATGACCGGCCTTCTTCCACGCCTCTTTATACGCTCTGATTTGCTCGGCCTGCTGTACATGGAAAGGCTTGCCGCTTTCATCGAACTTTAATGTAGAACTTTGCAGATGCATTCCCTGTTCGGCTGCCCAAACGGCCGTGGCGTTCGAAGCGGCGCCCCACCAAATGCGTTCCCGCAGTCCTTTTGAGTAGGGCTCCAAACGTAACAAGCCCGGTGGATTTGGAAACATAGGGTAGGGGTTTGGCTCGGCGAAACCAACACCTTTTAATTTATCCAAAAAAGCCATCGCTTTTTTACGCCCCATATCCGCATCATTTTCGTCCTCAGCAGGCTCATATCCAAAATAACGCCAGCCCTCGATCACCTGTTCCGGAGAACCGCGGCTGATGCCCAGCTGTAACCGTCCGCCCGAGATCAGATCGGCCGCACCTGCGTCTTCAACCATATAAAGCGGGTTCTCATACCGCATATCTATCACGCCTGTGCCGATCTCAATCCGGCTTGTTTTTGCACCGATAGCCGATAGCAAAGGAAAGGGAGATGCCAGTTGAGATGCGAAATGATGGACACGGAAATAAGCGCCGTCAAGGCCGATTTCTTCGGCAGCAACCGCCAGGTCAATAGATTGCAGCAAGGTATCGGCCGCGGTACGCGTCTTATATGCAGGGTGGTCGGACCAGTGTCCGAATGATAAAAAGCCAATTTTCTTCATACTAACAACAAATCTAAGGAATGAATCGCTGGTTCGGTATCAGCGAAAAGTCAAGGTTTTAGTTCATGAACCGCGGGTTTTTATCCGCACTCATTTTGGATTGAGCGTATTTTGCGGTTTATTTGTTCCAAAAAACAGCATGGAAATCATACAGGTACCGGAAGTTACACGTCACCATTCCCACATTTCGGCTGGTGAGATCACTTTCGTGGATTATCATGATAGGGGCAGCGCTTTCCGTACGCGCGTTTTTTTAGCCGGTGCGCAGTCAGCTTTGTACAAAACGGTCAAAAACAGATCTATCGCGCTGCCGAAAACACTATTCTTACTCCGGGTTACGGCATGTTGATACCTGAGGGCAATTCAATTATTGCAGAGCACAGCAATAATGCCGAGCCCTATGGTAGTGTAATTGTCTTTTTCCGCGCAGCATCGGGCAGGAATTCACGGTAAGCCGCCCCGGCAAGGGGGAGCCAGCGCCAGCGATATGCCGTATATTTATTTCAAGACCAATGCTTATATCAATGAGTATGTGCGCAACATCAAATCCCTGATCGCCGGCAGGCAAAGCCTTTCTTATGAAATGGCCTTACTCAAACTTACTGAATTGCTCACCGCGTTGCACGAGTTGGCGCCAGAACTTTTGAGCGGCATGTTCGGTACCCCTGCAGATATATCCCTTAAAACTGTTGTTGAAAATAACCTGTTGGGCAGTCTTACACTCGATGAACTTGCCTTTCTGAGTAACCGGAGTGTCTCGTCATTTAAGCGTGACTTCGAAAGAGATTACGGGGTAGCTCCTCAAAAATACATCCGGGAGCGGAAACTGGAAATGGCATGTACCGAACTGCTAAAAGGCAAGTCGGCCAGCGAGCTCTACCTGGACTACGGTTATCAGCACGTGTCCAATTTCAACACGGCTTTCAAAAGGAAATATGGCGTAACTCCGGCGAATTACCGCAAAACGCCATAATTTGAGCTTATCTCAATATATTCTGAACTTTCCGCAACAATTACCTTATGCAATGCGCAGGCATATTTGAGGCATGAAAAAGTTTATCCTCTTTTGCGTCTTTGCAATCAGTTATTACTGCTCTTCAGCACAGACATTCACCCTTAAAAGTGCAGACCTTGGCGGTCAGTTTACCAATGAATTTGTGGCCGGCAATTTTGGCTGCAACGGACAGAACCATTCGCCGCAGCTCGGGTGGTCAAACGCACCTGCAGGTACAAAAAGCTTCGCGGTTACCATGTATGACGCTGATGCACCCACCGGGAGCGGGTTCTGGCATTGGGTGATTGTCAATATCCCCCGATTGTTACAGAACTGAAACGTGGAGCAGGTGACCCCGAAGCCGGCGCGGTGCCGGCCGGTAGTTTGCAAAGCATTAATGACACGGGCGCCGCCGGCTACCAGGGTCCCTGCCCTGGTGAAGGAGAAGCACTG
Source organism: Mucilaginibacter sp. P19 (assembly GCF_050632265.1). Lineage (NCBI taxonomy): Bacteria > Pseudomonadati > Bacteroidota > Sphingobacteriia > Sphingobacteriales > Sphingobacteriaceae > Mucilaginibacter > Mucilaginibacter sp. P19. Next base: position 3,048,641 of record NZ_CP192586.1, on the reverse strand, counting down.
CATCGCTACATCATCACGGTTTACGCGTTGAATACAGATAAACTTGGTATTGTAACTGGCACGCCGGCTGCGTTATCAGGATACCTGCTTAACAAAGCGGCCCTGGCTAAAGCTTCCCTCGTGGTTTATTGCAAACGATAACCTGGAAACACAACAGATATGAAAACGATATATATTGCCGGAGCGGGCGTCATTGGCCGCACACTCGCGGTTATATTAAAGCATGCCGGTAAGAATGTGCTGTTGATCCGTGGAACTGTTGATGGCTTGCCGGGCACATCTGAAAGGATCAGGATTAACTTGCCCGACGGATCAGAAGTAAGTGAAAACATTGATGTAAAAACTTTCAGTCAAATAAAAACGATTGATGGTATTGTTGTCATCACCGCCAAATCATTTGCTAATAGCTCGTTAGCGGCGAAGTTAGCTTTGAAGGGAGTCCGTTATCCTGTCGTCCTTTTGCAGAATGGTTTGAATGTGGAAAAGCCATTCATCATGCTTGTTTTTACGCAGTTATATCGTTGCGTGTTGTTTGTGACGGGCCAGTTTACCGCCGATAACGTGGTACGGTTCAAGCCGGTAGCAACCTGCCCGGTAGGGGTGATCAATGGCAATGAGGAAAGTCTGGCAGCAGTCGTGTCAGAAATAAACAGCCCTGCATTTTCCTTTAAACCAGAATCAGACATCCAGGCAGTGATCTGGAAAAAAGTGATCGTCAACTGCGTGTTCAACTCTGTGAGCCCTTTGCTGAACATTGATAACGGTATTTTTCACCGTAATAATGAAGCACTGGCAATCGGAAAACGAATAATTAAAGAGTGTATCCAGGTGGCTAACGCTTGTGGAGTATCCCTTCCGGAGGAAGAGGTAACCGAGACCTTACTTGCCATCAGCCGTTCATCCGATGGACAATTGATATCTACCCTTCAGGACATCAATGAACATCGTCCTACGGAAATCGCCACCCTCAACCTGGAGATCGCAAGGATAGCCAAAGAGCTGGGTATGGAAGATATGGTAAAAGAAACGCGCCTTTTAGGAGAACTGACAGCAATCAAGTCAAGCTTAAGCCTGATTCAATAATTAGCCGGCCTTATATCTATCTATACTACAAACCGAAAGCAACTGACCCGGACAGTGTATTATTTTGCGCGGTTCAAGTGAGGGGCAAAATCTGTGGAGTTTTTGATAGTTGTCGTTTTATTTCGTGAGATACGCAAGGCAAGACAGCGGTTGATCGACCGGGTTTGCTCTAAAAGTGTTCGGAAGAAATAAAAAAAGCGAGGATTGTGCGATTCCCTCCCCTGGGAGGGTGTAGGGAAGGGTTTCATTCACAGACTTATCCGCCCGAAATGACGTATAAACCGCCCCCTGCCACCACGAAATCCAGCCGCACCCCTCCCAGTGGAGGGAATTAAAAATCTTCCGAACACTTCTGGGGTTTGCTCCGACAGACAGTTGGGGACGGTTACGGATACGCATTATATATCTTAGCAGGCTGTTTGAAAAAATCGAATTATTATAACTTAGCGGTTGCAATCGCTATAAACCAGCCAAACGGAATACTTGATCATCCGCGCGCAAAGCTACCGATACCTGTGCCCGGAAAATAAAATAAAAGCACTATCGTTTATGAGATTTAAAACTCTTTTGATCTTCACTTTAGCGGTAATGGCAGCGGTCGTTACCACGCCTTTATTCGCTCAAAAAACAAAGCCAGGCAATGCGCCTAAAATCGTTAATATTGTCAATTTTATCCGTGATATCGAACCACGTGATGCGAACATCACCAAAGATGTCCTGTACCAAACCGTGGTGAACCAGATTGCGCTGATGAAGCAATATCACCTGGGCGGAACTTTTTTGTTACAGTACGATGCCCTGATCGATAAACGTTACCAGGAATTGCTGAAAACACTTCCGAAAGGCGAGTTTGAGATTGGAGGATGGTGGGAACTGCCGCAACCGCTGATTGAAAAAGCCGGGATCAAATGGCGGGGAAAATATGCCTGGGACTGGCATTCAGACATCGGTTTTTCTGTGGGTTACACGCCTGCCGAACGCGAAAAGATCATCGACGTTTATTTTGCTGATTTTAAAAGCATATTCGGGTATTATCCCAAATCCATCGCTTCATGGGTCATCGATGCGCATTCGCTGAATTACATGTATGATAAATATAAGATTGTTGCCTCCGCCAACTGTAAAGACCAGGTAGGTACCGATGGTTTCACCCTTTGGGGCGGTTACTGGAACCAGGCATATTACCCCAGCCGTTTGAATGCTTATATGCCTGCTCAGCATGCAGATAAGCAGTTGCCCGTGCCCGTATTCAGGATGCTGGGCAGCGACCCTATACGGCAATATGCCGATGGCAGCTCGGTAACCACGCTTGAGCCCGTTTACCCCTATGCGGGCGGAAATGAGCAGTGGATCAACTGGTTTTTGCAAACTTTTGCCGATGATTCCTCGCTCGGCTACAATTATACGCAGGCTGGGCAGGAAAATTCATTCACCTGGGATGCCATGAAAAAAGGGCTGGAATGGCAGATGCCGGTTATTGCCCGTCTCCGCAAACAGGGTAAGGTTCGCGTAGAAACCATGGCACAGTCGGGCGAATGGTTTAAACGTACCTACAAGGTAACCCCGGCTACTACTTTTACGGTAAGCAGGGACCTGGCAAACAGCGATAAAAAAACCGTTTGGTATAACAGCAGGTTTTACAGGACTAACCTGCTTTGGGAAAATGGAACGTTGCGGATAACCGATATCCACCTGTTTAACGAAACAGTGCCGGATAAATACCTGAATAACGTTACTACCGTTAATCAAAGTTTCTTTTACACGCTTCCGCTGGCAGATGGTTTTCAATGGGGAAAGCGCGGCAAACCCGAGGGCTTTCGCCTGATGATGAACGACGGGGGCGGGGAGGTGCCGGTTCAGGGAGGAGATCCTGTGTTCACAAATCTGAATACGACGACGGCCCATGCTTCATGGCCTGTTGGTAAAGGTTCTTTCGAAATCAATATGAGCGAGAAATCCCTGACCATCACGGCTGAGAACCACCCGGCCGGCGACTGGTTCCTTGACTTGTGCATCGCGGAAGGCGCTAAAACCCCGTTTAAACAATTGACAGGCAATAGCGCCCTGTATGAATTTGATGGGCATACCTACCGGCTTGCTATGCAGCAGGGCACTCTGGAAAAAAGCGCCAATGGCAGTTTATACCGCATCCGGCCACAACACCAGCGAGTTGTATTATTACTGGCAGATCAATAAAAGATCTGCCGGTAGCAGCTGCCGCCTGGTTGTGAGGCCGTGTCAAAATAAATTGATCCAGCCTCTTAATTTAAACCCGTTTTTGCCAATAGATCACTATAATTATAATAGCTGTAACTGTGAAATAATTTCAGGATGGCCCAATTCGTTGATTGGGAAAATGACTTGGCAGATCGTTCGACAAGACCAGGAAAGCCCGGATAAAAGCAAGAAAACCTTGGATGATGAGACTCGGCTGAGAAGCATTCTTACATGCCGATGCGGTTGCTGTTTTTTCAATTAGTTTATGATGGTTCCGTCTTCCATTTCAATAATTCTTTGGGTCTTACGCGCAAATTCACTGTCATGTGTAACTACAAGTATCGTCTGTTGATAATTGGTAATCAATTCGTTAAAAATATTAAAAACGATTTCAGTGTTTTTTTATCCAAATTACCGGTTGGCTCATCAGCCATGATGATTAGCGGATCATTGATCAATGCCCGTGCAATGGCTACCCTTTGCTTTTGCCCGCCGGATAATTGATTCGGCTTTTTTTGCTTCCGTTTCAATGCCTAATACTTTCAATTTTTCAAAAGCCCGGTGTTCAGTTTCTTCTGCGCTGTATTTCCCAAGTCTCAGGCCTGGGAGCATCACATTTTGGAGTACAGAGAATTCATTTAACAGGTAATGGAACTGAAATACGAAGCCTATTTTTTCGTTTCTTACGTAAGCCAGCTCCGGTTCGTTCTTTTGTTTCATACTGATATGATCAATCCTTAGGTCTCCTTCATAATCAGTGTCCATGGTTGAAAGGATATATAATAGTGTTGATTTGCCGCAGCCTGATTTTCCCATAATTGAGGCGAATTCGCCTTTATTAAGCGAAAAATTAACATCCCTCAATACTTTTACCGCTTTGGGTTCATAAAAGGTTTTTGAGATGTTTAAAGCTTCTAATATTATTGAGTCCATGTTATTTCCCTCTTATAATGATTACAGGATCAACTTTACTTGCTTTTTTAGAGGGAAAATATCCCGCAAAATAGGTGGTTAGAAAAGAGAACAGACCAGCGATAAAATAAAAACCTATGTTGAAATCAATGGGATAGGTTTTAATTGTGGGAAGCGCGGTTGTATTAAATGGGATGTGGTTTATGATAACAGATAAGATGAAACCCAGTATCAGCCCTGCCAGGCCGCCAAAAATACCTATGCCTAATGCAATTGTACTAAATATGCGACTTACATCTTTGCCTGAAAATCCTGTGGCTTTTAATATTGCGATTGAATCGAGCTTTTCATAAATCATCATATTTAGAATGTTATATATCCCAAAACCTGCTACAATCAGTAAAGTTACCCCAACTGTGTAAGATATCAGCGAGCGGATAAAGCTACCGGTATCAAATTGTGAATTGGCCGTTTGGATATCCATCGCATCTATATTAAATACCTGCCTGTAATAAGCTGCAATTTTCGGTGCTTCGGTGATGTTTTTTAATTTGACCTGGATGTCTGTGATATAATTGTTTGATTCGTCAAGTAATTTTTGAGTTGTTGCGATAGAGGTATAACTTTGCTTGTTGTCAATCTCTTCAAGACCGGATTGATAAATTCCTACTACTTTTAAAGGCACCTGGTTGCCATTAGCCGGGGTTACGTGAATGATGTCCCCCAGATGGACTATCATTTTTTTGCAATGCCTTTTCCTAAAATAATACTGTTGGGAGTGTTTTTCAGGTCAATGAATTTGCCCGCTATAATATAATCCCCAAATAAAAAAGTTCATTTTCCATATTCGGATCAATCCCGTTAATAAGCCCGGTGATATTAACCTGTCCGGTATTGTAGAATATTTGCGCGGTAATTAGCGGTGAAAGTCCCTGCACGCGTGGATCGAGTGCGATAGCCTCCATTATAGCCTTGCTATTGTAAATGCCCAGGCGCTTGTTCTGCGGCTTGACGGAGCTTACAAAGTTGTAACTGTGACGATATGCGTTGGTAAGGTCCACTGGTTGATGCCGTGCAGCTGCAATTTCATTATACAATCTGATATGGGGAGTGCGGTTTATTACCAGCCCATCTAAAAGCTTGTTTAAGCCACCCATAAAACTCAATAGGGCAATAAACATTGTTATGCTAAAAGTTACACCGGTTGCGGCAACAATCGTCTGTCTTAAGTGAGCTAATAATAAAGCTACCGCGATGTTCCAGGTCAGCTTAAAATTCATGGTATCGGTTTTATTAGTTCATCATTTAACTGGAGACCAGAAATTACTTCTACTTGCAGGTAATCACTAAGACCTGTTTTTATTTTAAGTTTTTCACCGTCGCTTCTTATCACAACGGAATCATTGAGCAAGTAGCTTCTGGGGATAAGCAAAGCCTTTTTTCGGGTTTGGATAATTATATTTGCTTCCAAGGTAGTGTTAGGATATAATTTTAGCGGCGGGGTAGTAAAAATAGCTTCAACTCGAAATGTTTTGGTGTGTTCGTTCATTTCCGGATATATTTTGGTCACTCTGGCTTCAAATACCTTGCCTCTGTAACTGTCCATCGTGACAAAAACGGTAAGCCCCGGATTTACCTTAACGATATCATATTCGTCCACTTGTAATTCAAGCAAGAAACTGTCGGCTTTGCCAATGAGGGCCAGCGGCGTTTGCGGGCCAACAGTTTCGCCCGGATTTTTGTAAAGGTTATATACTATTCCGGCTATATTGCTTTTAACAGTAAAGTCGCTTTCCTGTTGTTTGTTAATGCTGAGATTGTTTATGCTTTGCGCGGCGTTATAACGCAATTGCCTTTTCAATTCTGTGAAATTAATTATCGCTGTTTGTAAGGCTGTTTTTGAATTGACTACAGCTAATTCCCTTTCCTCAAGCTGTACTTTAGTACCGATCTGCTGCCCCCACAGTTCTTTTTGCCTGACCAACATTACCGAGTCGTTAAGCATCCTGTACCGGGCCTGATCAACCACGATTGCCGCTGCGGCCAGTTTATCTTTATTTAGCTTAAAGTCGGCAAATGAAGCCGATATCATCGCGTTTTCAACATTTAGCTTTTGATTTTCTTTTTTAATAGATATTAAGGGGGTGCCAGCAGTAACATATTGGCCTTCAGTTACAAATTGCTCCTGAATGATACCGCTAACTGAGGCAAAAGCTTGATATTGATCCTCGCTTTTAATTATGCCGGACGCATATACAGACTCTGATATGGAAGCAACTACCGGCCTTATTTTATCGCCTTTTAATTGACAGGAAACGCTGAACAGAAACGTGGATGCAGTAATTATCGCTTTTACAATATTTATTTGATGGTTTGTTATATTATCAGTAATACTAAAGCTCCTAACAATTTTCATATTGCTAATGTCATCACTCTTAAGTGTTTTAAGTTTGATAAATATCAGGATGAATAGTGACGGTGATCACACCAATTTAGTGGCAGTCATGATTTTATGATCTGCATCAACAAGCTATTTGATGTGTGTCATTCTTTTTGCTGAGTGTTATTCAAAACTTTACACAATATCAAGGTAGCCTTGGGCTGCACTGAAGAAGATTTGGATACTCACAAAATATTGCAATGAAAAAGTCGGTTCTTTTGTTATTCACTTTCAGTTCGTTTTTTCTGGTTAATGTATTTGCCCAGGAAAAGAAGGGGATTACCAATTACGCAATTAACGAACAGCTCAAAAGCGCTGCTACGTCGCAACAATTACATTACCCACAAAGCGTTACACGGTTTTATCGCCAAAACAATTACCTTCCGGTATGGACTAATCCGGAATCACGTCAAAACACCGGGAATGCAATGGTGCTTTTAGATTGTGTGTTACAATACGGATTATCGCATGATGATTTTCATCCTAAAGAGCTTCAGTTTGATATGCTCCGCGATATTTTGGAAAATCCAGGTTCGGTTAGTGACTCCTTAAAGGCACAGTTTGATGTTTTGCTTACAGATGCTGTCATTACCATGCTAAACTATTTGCATTATGGAAAGCTCAATCCTGACTACGGATCCGACAGGGTAGATCATGGAATGGATGTACCATTTCATGCAGAAGCTAAACTGCAGGACATTATACATTCGCCGGAGTTTGCGAAAGATGTTTTGGAAGTACAACCTAATGCAAAACTCTATACTGCTTTTCAGGAAATGCTGCACATAATCAGAGGACAAGCTCCGGATGATTGCTATGGAACCCCAGGAAATGATGTAATGAAAATCGCCGTCAACATGGAAAGAATCAGGTGGGCAAACGTTGATGACGGGGAAAAATATATACAAATCAATATCCCTACCTACGAGCTGACATTTCATTTGCCGGATACATTGGTGGTATTTAAAGCTATTGTCGGGACGCCACAAACTCCCAGCCCGACTTTGCAGAGCCAAATCACCTATTTTACTTCTTTTCCAGACTGGCTTGTTCCTGACCGGATATTTATCCGCGACATCCTCCCGAAAGCAATAGCTGATAGTTTGTTCCTTGATCGGCTTCAGATCAGCATTTATAATAAGGCTGGTCAATTAACAGATATCACTAACGCCCAACTTAAGAGCATATTGGCTTCACCCCAGGGCTATTACGCTAAACAGGCTCCCGGCTGTGATAACACCTTGGGATCGCTGGTTTTTCATTTTCAAAATGTGTACAACATATACTTAAACCAAATTGCTGATCAAAAGCTGTTTGAAAAAGATAAACGTGATTTAAGTAATGGTTGTATCTGGTTAGATAATGCTGCCGGGCTCGCCGCGTTATTGCTCAAACATGACGCTTCAGACCAAGGCGACAAATTGTTTAAAATTCTTAAAAAATCAAAGACACATAATTTCGTGCTTAATAAACCTGTTCCTATAAAAATCACTTACCTGACATGTGACATAAAAAAAGGTGAATTAATCAGGTTTGAGGATATCTATAATATGGACACAAGCCTTGAATTGGCTATTTACGGCAAGCTTCAACGCAATACGAGCATAAGATAAGCTTCGTTTTGCGCAAAAAATGTTAAATCAAATTTTGAACCTTTAACTTATAAGCGGCCACTACTACCAGCGTCAAAACATAGTAGGTGATCAGAAAATTCATCATTTAGTGTATGGGAATAATATAATTTTCTGATATTCAAAACCATGAAAGGTAATCAACAGGTTAAGAAAAAAAGAACCGCTTTTTGAGATTTTTTTCAATTTTAGGCCCGGGCCTTACTACTGGTGCTGCTGATGATGACCCCTCTGGCATTGCTACTTATTCGCAAACCGGCGCACAGTTTGGCTACAATCAGCTGTGGACAGCGCTATATATGTTACCTTTTATGATTGCCGTTCAGGAAGCTTGCGCACGTATTGGCATGGTAGCAGGTAAAGGCCTATCAGCTGTAATTAAGGAACATTACAGCAAAACTGTTTTATATGCAGTTGTCGGCCTGGTATTAGTGGCCAATACAATCAATATCGGGGCCGATATAGGAGCTATGGCAGCTGCGGCCCAATTACTTATCCCAGCCTCATTTGTTGCATTAACATTGTTTTTTACACTGTTAACCCTTCTTCTGGAGATTTTTACTTCTTATCATTCTTACGCCAGGATACTAAAATGGCTTGCAGTAACTTTGTTGGCGTATCCCATAACTTTGTTTATTGTACATCAGCCATGGCTTACCGTCCTGAAAGCAACTGTTATCCCTCATTTTGAGTTAAATTTTAATTTTCTATTTATCATAACCGGGGTATTGGGAACCACAATTTCTCCATATATGTTTTTTTGGGAAGCCTCACAGGAAGTGGAAGAACAGAAAGAAAAAGAAAGGCTTTCGCGGCATAAACCCAGGCCCGGTTGGATGCAAATTAAAAAAATGCGTATTGATAACACTATCGGCATGATATTTTCAGAATTCACAACCTGGAGTATTATAGTGGTTGCTGCAACCGTTTTGCACAATAGCGGTGTAACTGACATAAAAAGTGCGTCTGATGCGGCAAGGGCAATAGAGCCGTTGGTGCATACCTTTCCTAACGCCGGATTTTTAGCCAAATTAATTTTTTCGATCGGTATTATAGGCCTTGGTTTATTGGCTATTCCGGTACTTTCAGGCTCGGTAGGATATGCCGCTTGTGAGGCTTTTAACTGGAAGGCCGGGCTTAATTTAAAATTGAAAAAGGCGCGCTCTTTTTATGCCGTCATATGCATTGCCACTTTAATTGGATTACTAATCAATTATATTGGCATCGATCCTGTTAAGGCATTAGTTTATGCGGCTGTATTAAATGGGATAGCAGCGGTACCACTATTGTTCCTGATTGCCAGGATCTCCTCTAACCCCAAAATCATGGGAGAGTACAATAGCAAGTTTATTTCCAAATTGCTGCTTTGGAGCAGTTTTGCTGCCATGGGGGCAGCTGCAATAGCTTTGTGTTATACATTGTATTAGCACGGGATTTGGACACTTCAATTTAATGATTTAAATTACACAATATACTGCTCACCGATATGAGTTTTAAAATCTTGATCATTGAAGATTCCGCGGATATTCGCGAGGGTGTAGTTGAAATACTGGGGCTGGCCGGCTACACCGTATTTTCAGCAAGTAATGGTAAAATGGGATTGGAATTGGCTAAAGTCCAGTTACCTGATTTAATACTTTGCGATGTCATGATGCCGGAAATGGATGGGTATGGTGTGCTGTTTATGCTCGGAAAATCGGCCGACACGGCTAATATCCCTTTCATTTTTCTTACAGCCAAAGCCGAACGGATCGATTTACGTAAAGCCATGGAAATGGGTGCTGACGATTACCTGACCAAACCTTTTGATGACGTCGAATTACTTAATGCAATTGAAAGCAGGTTGAAAAAGAAAAAGCAACAAAAGGAATTTTACAGTAAGGGGTTGGACGAACTCAGCAATATAGTTGCCAGGACTGATGGGTTGAACGAACTAAAGCGTGTTATCCGGGAACGCAAGATCCGTTTTTTAAAAAGAACCAGGTGATTTATTATGAAGGCGACAGAGGAAATGGACTATACGTTGTTCTTAGTGGAAAGATAAAGACCAGTAAACTGGCAGACGATGGGCGCGAATTGATTACTGGTTTACATATAGCGGATCAGTACCTTGGTATTCAGGCATTGCTTGCCGGCGAGGCATATTCAGAAACCGCAAGTGCCCTTGAGGATAGCCAATTGTGCCTCATACCAAAAGAGCAGTTACAGGAAATGTTGAACCTATACCCTGAAGTAACGGATAGTTTTATCAAATTGATGGCAGGCCAGATAAGGGAAAGCGAAGAGCGGTTACTACAACTTGCGTATTACTCTGTCAGAAAAAAGATGGCGGACGCGATTCTAAGGCTTTATCGCCAAAGCGATTCCCCAAATGAAGGCGTCCGGATCTCGCGTGAAGACCTGGCTGCACTTGCAGGTATGGCTACTGAAACAGTGAGCCGTACCCTGTCGGATTTTCGTAACGAGGGCCTGATTGAAAAGAATGGAAGTGTGATAACAGTGCTTGATCTGCAGCGATTGGTTAAAATGAAAAACTGAATTTGTCGAAAAAGACAGGCGTGCAATAGGGACGCTATTCGCAGAATTTCTGCGCTGAATTTATCTGTTTTTACCAATTAAAAATTACCACGGATAACCATACACTTTAATACCAGACAAAATCATCATCAGTACTATTATTGCTATCAAACTGATAGCAATCCAAAAGGTTATTGCAGTGTTTTTGTGATTCGTAACCATAGCTAATGAGTTAGTGTATGTAATTGATAAGATGGAACCTGCACCAGACCTTGCACAGGTAGCTTCAAATAATTGAATGCTTTTTCTAAGTGACTTTCTTGATCTGTTCTCATGCTCCCTGTTAATGAGTAATTAATATGTAAATAAACTATATATCAGCGATGTATGCTGTGATTTCTGTCAGCAAGATCATTGATTCTCGTCATGAATAACAGGGGAGTGGTACTCATAAAAGCTTTATGTATCTCGTTTCGGGTTAAGAATCGACCGACGCTATAGTCGGCTTTGGTGTAATTGATGGTTTAGGGATGACCATTGTCATTTTTGCATAAGCTCCGGTTCAGTAACTTGTATAACCAAATCAAATTACCGGTATGAATGGAATTATTATTTATCAGGGCAAATATGGTGCAACCAGGCAGTATGCGCATTGGCTTGGAGAAACATTGCAGATGCCGGTATCAAAAGTGGAGAATGTAACACCTGCAGTTTTAGCCCTTTATGATACCATTGTTATAGGCAGTTCAGTTTATATCGGCCGGCTGGTACTACGCGATTGGTTAAAGGAAAATGACATCAGGCTAAAGGACAAAAAGCTTTTCATTTTCATTGTTTGCAGCTTCGCAGTTAATGACATAACGCAACAACTGGAGATAATAAAAAATAATCTTGGTACCAAGATCAAAGATGTTGCCGAAATATTTTTCCTGCCCGGCAGGTGTGTCGTTTCCGGACTATCGTGGAAAGACCGGCTTATGCTAAAATTGGGCGCCTGGATTGAAAAAGATCCTGAAAAGAAATCAGTGATGCGTAATGGGTTTGATCATCTTGAGCGGAGCAACCTCAAACCGCTCATCGAAAATATTCACCGTATGGCTGATGACTGACTTTTATAGGTTTGTATGCATAAAGCAAGGTTTGTAAAAGGAGGTATTTATCGATAAAAGTAGCTGCTTATCCCAATATGTACACGTATGCCCAGTTAGCGAAATGTTAATTACATATCGTTCATAACCAATACAGCAGCTCCGCTAATTTGGCCTGATCTGAATTGATTTATCGCCTCATTGGCTTCAAACAAGCGGAATACCTTCGTTTGTGTTAATACTTCGATGTTTTTTAAAATAGAAAAGAAATTCAAACCATCCTGACGGGTTAAATTAGCTACCGACTTAACAGACCGTTCGCCCCAGAGCAAGCTATATGAAAATTCGGGTACATTGCTCATATGGATACCACCACAGATTACCTGGCCTCCTTTGTCTACATCTTTTAAAGCTTTGGGAATAAGTTCCCCTGCGGCAGCGAAAATTATGGCCGCATCCAACACTTCGGGTGGTACGTCGGAACTTCCGCCAACCCAGTGTGCACCCATGGTCTTTGCAAATCGTTGCGCACGCTCGTCCCCATCTCTGGTGAACGCGAATACTTGTTTACCCTGCGCTATAGCTACCTGGATCAAGATATGAGCAGCAGCACCAAATCCATAGAAACCAACATTTTTGGCCGATGGTGCGATCATGCTATAGGAACGAAACCCGATCAAACCTGCACAGAGCAGGGGCGCTGAAGCCGGCTGATTATATCGTTTGTCTAATATAAAACAAAAACGTGCGTCGGCAACCGTATATTCGGAATAACCGCCATCAATAGTGTATCCCGTAAATAAGGGGGCATCACAAAGGTTCTCCATGCCCAACAGGCAAAATTTACAACGCCCACAGGTATGACCGAGCCAGGGAACACCCACTAACTGACCGGAAGAAAGTTCAGTTACTGTACTGCCTGTTTTGACGATGGTTCCGATAATTTCGTGGCCGGGTATCAGCGGAAGCTTTGGTTTATCCAGTTCGCCATCTAATATATGGAGGTCGGTACGACAGATACCACATGCAATTATTTTGATCAGTACCTGATAGTCAGAAGGCTGAGGAATGGGAACCTGGCGATATACCAGTGGCCCGCCGGCTTTTTCAAGCACCATTGCCTGCATGTTACCAGTGTGTTTCATATTAATCTTTTATTACTTTACAATAATCTTAATATCCTGTTTCAGAAAGTTACCTGTTCATTAATATACCATTTGAGAGTAACCGATATATCGCAGATCTCCGGCTCTGTTGCCAGTAGATGGTTAGAGAAAAACATTTCCTCCGGCGAGGCATACCTATGCGTTACATTGCCGGCGCGCCAACAACCATAAAAATAGATTTTCGGCAAGTAAAAAAAGATGATATTATCGGCCTTTGAAAATGATAGTGGTCACTTGTCTTAAAATCAGCAACAATCAGTAATAACATGACCAATATCATTATCCTGGTTGCCGGATGTCATTCATCCGGAATAACGCGCGTTGTAACCTTGTGTTATGAAAAATCAAATCAACATTAAGCACATTAAGAACCTTAACAACGATGTGTTAAGGGGCATCGCGTTCTACACACAGGAGTTGGCTATTTTACAGGAAAGGTTGCAGGAGATTGCCGGCGACAATACGGCCCGCGAAGTACAGGAACAAGTGGAACATTTTCAGAATCAGTTCATCATCCATGAAAAATGCCTTACGGAGCTAAAACAAGACATTCACCGTAATGACCTTGACATAAAAGCAGATCTTTTGCTTTCCGGTACTATGGTTTCTGAAAGTATAGCTGCCGAACATTCCAGAGTTCATGAGCGCTATCTTAACGAAGAAAAAATATTCAACGATTTGCGCCACGAGTTTAACCGGTTTTCTGCGGAGTGGTTGTAATTGATTTAAGGAATAGTGACTACCGGGGTATGTTTCCTGTTGCTGCCACTGTAAAAACCGGTGGCAGCAATTAAACCAGAAAAACAAGCCAGAATTGTTTCTTGAACAAAGCTTAATATGCTGTCCAGCCTCCATCCGCTGTTAGCACGGAGCCATTAATAAAGCTTGATTTTACCGAAGCAAGGAAAAGGGCAACTTCAGCAATTGCTTCGGGAGCCGCAGCACCTGGTGCATTGCCTGTTCCGGCGTTCATCCTTTCAAAGCCAAACGGATTGGGTTCCATGCCAAAAACGATATTGGTATTTACTCCCCCGGTGCTATAGCGTTGCAGCGGATATTTTTATCCGCATATTGATATCCTATGTTTTTAGTTAAACCGATTATTGCATGCTTAGATGCTGTATAAGCGGCACCGGCCCGGCCTCCCTGGAAGCCGCTGATGGATGCAATATTAATAACTGTACCGGAGCCGCTTTCCAGGAAAAGAGGTATAGCTTCACGGCAGGCAAAAAAACAACCGTTCAGGTTTGTTCCTATTACTTTCTCCCATAATTCTGTCTGTTACATCGGTCACCGGAGTAAAATTGTCCATAACGCCGGCATTATTTACCAAAATATCAAGTGTGCCGAAAGTGTTGTGAACATGCTTCATCACCAATTGCACATCGCCCTTTACGGAGATATCTGCAGCGATACATGCTACCATACCGCCATTTGCGCGAATTTCAGCCGCGACGGCTTCAATATTTGATTGATGGATATCGGTAAGCATAACTTTTGCGCCCTGTTCGGCGAAAAGCTTTGCAATGGCTTTTCCAATCCCTGATCCGGCCCCGGTTACAAGGGCCACTTTTTGTGATAGTTGTTTCATAATTGGTTTAACTTACATATACAAAAATCACTTGTAAACAACATGTAGAGAATGATTCCGGTCATTAAAAAATGTGATTAGAGGCGAATTACAAAATTTTAAACATGTTAATAGTCATTTGCCACTATATGCTATTTATGAATTTGCATATTAAAATATATTGCCCAAATGCTTATTGAGATTGCACAGCCTGTTGTTTTCTTTGCGCTTTTTCCTGGCTTTTGAAATAGCCCCTAAAAAGGAAATTGTGCTTGAGCGCTTCCATGTTTTTATTGAATCCATCTGTGCCCTGGCGCAGGTTATACATAGTTGCCCTTAAGTCTTTGGCAAATGCTGAATCTTTTAAAATCATTGGCAGCGAGCCATTCCCGCTGTTTAAATGGCCGTTTACGGTACGCGCCAGGTTATTTAGCTGCCAGGTTAACGAATCGGCGTTATCGCTTGCTTTCCTGATACTCGAAATAGCCGCCTGTAGGTTGCCGGCAGCTATGGTGTCCCTGAGCAAGACCCCCGCCGCTCCTTTTCCATTTTTTATCCCGACAATCAGATCATCTATGCCATTGGTAATTTTGATAGCATTTGCGCTCGCTTTGTTTAAATTTTGCAAAGAGGCAAGTAAGTTGCCGGAGACATTTTTATCGTTCAGCAGGGCCATGAATGTGCTGCCGTTAACCTTCAGGACAGTACCCTTTAACGCTTCTGAGATAACTGCAACGTTATTATTGGTTTTGGACAAGGTCTGCAACATTTCATCGGTACTGATTTTTTTGCGCTATAAGAAGATCATCTTCAGTAACTTGTGCGCTTGGTAAGTTTGAAGGAACTATGTTTACTATTTTATTGCCCATCAGCCCTTCTGTGCCAATTGAGGCGACCGCATTTTTATGAATATAGGATGTGAACTTGTTGTCGATTGATAATGTTACCTCAATTGTAGTATCATTGATCATGTTGATCTTTTTTACCGTACCAGATTGAATTCCGGAGAACTGTACGTTATTGCCAACGGTGAGGCCATTGAGGTTAGAAAACCTCACCCGTATGTTGAAATCGCTACCAAACAGGTTATGATTTTTGCCGATAAGATAGAAGGCAAGTATTAACACAAATAGGCCTGATAGTACGAATGCGCCAAGTTTTATATTGCCTGCTGTTTGGTTTGCCATAATTTATTCGAAAAATTGATGAATATTTGGATCTGTCGAATGTTCGAAATCAGTGTATGTACCTTGTGCATAACAACGACCGTCCAGCAGCAGAGCCACCCGGTCGGCGGTGTTTTTTACACAGTTCATGTCGTGTGTGATGATAATGGATGATGTATGGTATTTATCCTGCAGTTTCAAAATTAATTTATCGATTTCCCGGGCTGTAACCGGATCGAGCCCTGTTGTTGGTTCATCATATAATATCACTTCCGGTTTAAGGATCATGGTCCTGGCAAGAGCGACACGTTTTAGCATGCCGCCGGATAATTCTTCCGGCATCAGATCAACAGTATGCGCCAGCCCTACGTTTTCCAAAGCCTCCATAACCAGGGCTTCCACCTCGTTCTGCGAAGCAGCAATCCAGTGACGGCGTAAAGGAAATTCCAGGTTCTCACGAACGGTCATGGAATCGTACAGTGCGTTGCCCTGGAAAAGAAAGCCAATGCGGGCGCGGACCTGATCGAGTACTTCATGAGACATATCAGGGACATTTTGACCAAAAACTTTGATGTTTCCGCTATCAGGTTTCAATAAACCGATAATGCATTTGATCAGTACTGACTTGCCGGATCCGGATTTGCCAAGCACTACCACATTCTCTTCTTTTTTGACTGATAATGCAAAGTCTTGCAGCACGGTATGATCGCCGAAATGCTTACAAAGTTTCTCTATCACAATCACGTTGTTTTCGGTGGCTGTTTGTGTTTTCATGCTTTAATTTAAACCAAGCAGATCCGTGAGTTGCACAGCCAGCAAGTCGATGAAAAAGATTACTACAGATGATAATACAACAGCTGAGTTTGCCGAACTTCCAACACCTCTGGTACCTTTGCTTGATGTGTAACCTTTATAACAACCAACGATTCCAACAGCAAAACCAAAGAAAAATGTTTTAAAAAATGCAGGAAGTACGTCGCCGAAACTGAGACTTCTAAACACCTGAATAAAAAAAGATAAAAGCTGGTGGCCGACCTGATATTAACGCCTATGTATGCTCCGAACAAGGCGATAGCGTCGCCCAGGACAGTGAGCACGGGTAGCATTAATGTAGTTGCCACGGTACGCGTAGCGACAAGGTACTTGAATGGATTGGTTCCGCTTACCTCCATTGCGTCAATTTGCTCTGTGACTTTCATGGATCCAAGTTCGGCTCCTATACTGCTGGCTATTTTACCTGCAAATATCAGCGCTGTTATAACCGGACCTATCTCCCTAACTATGGCAATGCCTACCATCACCGGAAGTTGAGATTCAACACCATAGGCAACCAGGGATGGCCGCAGCTGCATTGTAAGAACAAGGCCCATAATAAAACCTGTGAGGCCGATAAGCGGCAACGATTTATATCCAATTATATAGCATTGGTTTAATAATTCGCGGACCTCAAAGCGCGGTTTAATTCCGGTAGAGAAAAACTGGCCGGCAAATCCTGCGATATCCCCGGTGTCATTCAAAAAGGCTTTGATATTTTTAGTGAAAGCCATCGTTATATCTGTTTAACTTGATTTGAAAAAATGATCTACGGTAAAATTAATATGGGCCCGAAGAAAAATTTGTGATATCGGACAGCATTTTTTTTGATATCTATACCACTGATAAGTGACGCAAATCATTTTTAAGCCCGACGGAACAACTGTTTAACCAGGATATAAAAGATGGTTTTAACAGGTGTGTCATAGGCAAAAACCGGTTTGTGTTTATCCAAGAGATAGCTCATGGTTCCCTTTCTTATACCGCACTTGGTTGAGACTTGTTCTTGCAGGATTTCAAGGCATCATTAATATTTTCAATACCTTTAATCAATGCGTCCGCGTTAAAAGCGATGCTGTCGATGCCGGTTTCAACCAGTAGCCTGGTGAACGTTTCTGAATCGCTTGCCGCCTGGCCGCACAGGCCTACTTTTTTTCAGTTTATTTGCCTTTTGTATCATCATGACGATCAGTTGTTTGCTCGCGGCGTCCTGTTCGTCAAATAAGCCTGCTATGAGTGCTGAATCCCGATCAATGCCTAATGTTAATTGTGTAAGGTCATTTGAACCAATTGAGAAACCGTCAAATACTTCCGCGAATTCCTCGGCAAGTAATACATTGCTGGGAATTTCTGCCATAACGAAGATCTCAAGGTCATTCAGGCCCCGTTTAAGCCCGCAGGACGACATCAGATCGATGACTTTTTGCCCCTCCTTAACTGTCCGGCAAAAAGGGATCATCAATTTAATATTATTGAAGCCCATTTCATCACGAACCACTTTCATGGCCTCGCATTCAAGCAGGAAGCCGTCGCGGTAATGATCATCATAATACCTGGAGGCCCCCCTGAAGCCAATCATCGGGTTCTCTTCCTTTGGCTCAAAGTACCTTCCGCCAATGAGGCCGGCATATTCATTGGTTTTAAAATCGCTCATCCTCACGATCACATCTTTCGGGTAAAATGCCGCTGCTATCGTGGCAACACCCTGTACAAGTTTATCTACAAAATAAGCTTTTTTATCGGCATAGCCAGCTGTTAGGTGAGCGATTTTTACCCGTTCCTGCTCGTCCAACACCCGGTTAAAGTGTACGAGCGCCATTGGATGTATCCCAATTTGGTTCGCGATAATAAATTCAATTCGCATCAATCCAACACCGTGGTTGGGAAACATCGATAATTTAAAGGCCTGTCCGGGATCGGCTATGATTAGTTGGGCTTTCGGGTGTACCGGCAGGTGGGTTTTGCTTACATCACTGACCGTTTCAGTCCACTCCAGTTTGCCCCTGTAAACCATCCCCGTCTTTCCTTCGGCGCAGCAAATGGTTATCATCTCACCATCTTCAATGTTATAGGTTCCGTTTGTTGTTCCAACTACAGCCACCGCGCCGAGTTCCCGGGCTATAATAGCGGCATGGCTAGTGCGGCCGCCATTATTAGTAACAATTCCCGCTACCTTTTTCAATACGGGGTCCCAATCCGGGCTGGTTGTTTCGGTAACCAGAATTTCGCCTTCTTTAAGCAGGTTAGCCTGGTCAGGAGTTTTGAGCACGCGTGCCCTGCCGGCTGTAATGCCATTGCCTATGGCAGCCCCCATGGTTATAACTTCTCCTTTTTCGGCAATTTTGAAACTTTTTACCTGTATCTTTTTTCTTGATTATGTACAGTTTCGGGACGAGCCTGGATAATATGGAGTTGGTGATCGAACCCGTCCTTAGCCCATTCAAAATCCATAGGCTGACGGTAATGGTCTTCGATGATCAACGCCCAGTTGGCAAGCTTTTCAACTTCCTGATCGCTGAGTACAAATTTTTGCCGGAGTTCCCAGGGCGTATCCTGATTTATTGTTGGATTGGTTGCATCGTCGGTAGTTGCGCAAACCATGGTTTTGTTTTTGCTGCCAAGGTTTTTTTGGATAATGCACCTTAAATTTTTTTAAGAGTTGGTTTAAACACCAGGAATTCATCAGGCGTAACAGTACCTTGTACGATATTTTCCCCTAATCCCCACACACCCGAAATATGTATAATATCCTTGAACCCACTTTCTGGTTCCAAAGTAAACCCGATACCGGAACACCCCATATCAGATCGCACCATTTTCTGGACTGCAACTGAAAGATAAACTTTCTCATGATCAAAATTTTTATCTTCCCGATATTTAATAGCCCGATCTGTATAAAGTGATGCAAAGCATTGCTTTACGGCAGTTAATAAAGCACTATGGCCTTTAATATTCAGGAAGGATTCGTGCTGTCCTGCAAAACTTGCCCCTGGCAAATCTTCTGCTGTGGCACTGCTTCGCACCGCCACAGTCGGTTCTGCATTTTCAAAAATATAATCGTAGGCGTCTATGATTGCCATTTGCAGGTCATTCGGCATAACGGCGTCCATGATCAGTTTTCGGGCTCTGGCGCCGCTTATCGTTAAGTTAGAGAAGTTCTGCCGGTCTAAACCGGTCATCAAATCAATAAGCTTTTTTCGAGCCGGTTGAACCCGATGAAATAACGAAAAGCTGCTACAGTTACAGCGAAGCCGTTTGGCGTATTTATTCCATTGTTGGTTAGTTGATTGTAAATTTCCCCCAATGAAGCTGTTTTTCCACCAACATCACCAATATCACCTATGGTGATTTCACTAAACTTTCTGATAAAATGTTCCATGTTACTGTTATTAAGCCGGCCGAAGAGCGTCCGGTTGTCAAAATCGCCGGTGTTGCCGACAGAAAATTTTTAGTCTACTTTAATTTCTTTCTTTGCCGCCTGGTTTCTGCCGCTTTTTTTAAGTTCGATTTCCAAAAGGCCATTGTGATAATTGGCATTCACCCCGTCTTCCTCAACATTGTCTGGCAGCTTAAATGTGCGACGGAAGGAAGCAAATGAAAATTCTTTACGTGTATAACTATCAATCTCTTCCTTTTCTTCTTTATTGGTTTCCGCACTGATGGTCAGTAAGCCGTCTTCGGTAATGATTTTGAAATCATTTTTTTTAAAGCCCGGAACAGCGACGTCAAGCTTATAATGATTTTTGGTTTCACGGATATTTACAGCCGGGAGAAATTCTCCGCCGCTGGAAGTTTTATCAAAAAAACGGTCTGGACTCCAAAAATTCTCCATCATTGATTTCCATGATGGAACGCGATGTGATTTTATTAAGGCTGTCATAAATTTGTTTGTTGAATGATTGGTTATCCAAATTTCGCCATGGGAGACATTAAGTATAATGACCACTGTCACGCTTTGGTGTGATTCATGTCAGTTTGGCGGTTTCTTTATCGCAATACCTTTATGGTAACAAGTAATAAGCTATGAATGAATCTTTTAATGGCATGGAATCGGCAATAGAAACCGGGCCTGCAATACAAAATGTTTACCTGCAATCATTAGGTGCAGCAGGTACTGTAACCGGATCCAAGCATCTGCTGCTTACCCCCGGGGGGAACGTTATGATCGATTGCGGCCTGTTTCAAGGGATAAAGGCTTTGCGGGAAAAAACTGGGAAAGCCTGCCTGTTAACCTGGCTGATATTAGTGCACTGATACTGACCCACGCACACCTCGATCACTGTGGCTATATCCCTTTACTGGTACGGAACGGGTATCGTAACAAGATTTACATGAGCCAGCCGACCAGGGACCTTGTAGAGCTTATTTTGCGCGACTGCGCCAAACTACAGGAAGAAGATGCCCAAAAGGCTAATAAATACGGTTACTCCAGGCATCATCCGGCAAAGGCCCTGTACACTGTGAAAGATGTTGAGGCTGCGTTGCCCTATTTTGAAGTTTGTGAAATACACAAAACAATCAGCCTGGCTAAACAACTAAGTTTTAGTTTGTACCCATGTGGGCACATCGCGGGTGCTTGTTCGGTCAAAATAAGTTGCTTTGAGAAGACAATTGTATTTTCCGGGGATATCGGGCGTGACCAGTCAGAGCTATTACCTGGCCCCGAGCTATTAGGGCAAGCCGATTTTGTAGTCATGGAGTCTACTTACGGCGATCGCCTACACTCTAAAAATGATACTTCACAGGATTTAGCGGGTGCTATTAATGATACTGTTTTTAATAAGGGGAATGTACTGATCCCATGTTTTGCAGTTGGCCGGGCCCTGGAAGTGATGCACCTGATTTATCGCTTAAAACAACATAATCTGATTCCGTCATCCATTCCGGTATACCTTGATAGCCCGATGGCCGCAGTTGCCGGAAAGACCCTGGTACACTTTCCCGAATGGTTTACTATTGATGAAAAAGAATGTGCCGACATGTTTAACAGTGTAACTATCAACAAGGATTATAAGGATACCGAAAAGATCATTAAAAGGGCAGGGCCTAAGATCGTTCTTGCGGCAAGTGGAATGCTAACCGGAGGCCGTGTGCTGGAATATTTGAAGCGTTATCTGGGCGATGAGCGTAACACTATACTCCTGATTGGTTTCCAGGCCGAGGGCACACGGGGAAGGGCGTTGCTTAACCATATCCACGAATTGAAAATTCATGGTCAATATTACCCGGTGGTGGCGAAGGTACAGGAGATAGAAGGTTTGTCCGCTCACGCCGATCAGTCCGAATTGATTACCTGGTTAAAGCAGTTTCACAATTCGGTATCCGAGGTTTACCTGGTACACGGCGAACCATGCGCACAAGACACTCTTCGGGTTAAGATCCAGGATGAGTTGAAACTAACAGTAAAGATTATGAAGCCTTACCATAAGGAACTTTTATTCACTTTAAATCAACAGTTGTAATGTGATCCGTGGTACTGTGTAATATCCTGGTTTTGAATGCAACAATACTGTTAATCGGTGCCTGGTGCTGTAAATTGACTGTATTGGTTAATTTAATGATAAGCGTCATTTTTCTTTAGCCGGTATTTATCAATATTTGGATACTGGTTACTTTCTAAGCCATTTAAAGCAGGGTTGTTAAATTGCAATGTTACGCGAACTTATTAAGTGCGGATCATGGAAAAGCTCACATTTAATTTTTGTCATCCCGTAAAAGGTCTCCTCAGGCTTTTGAATAAACTTTATCCGGCAGAAATACGCGTAGTACCAATTGATGACCAGCACGGGGGCTTAATTGAAATTTCGGTAACAGGTCTCTGCAGCGGTAAATGGAAGGCAATGCTTGAGTGGGAACATGATGGCATGAATTATTATTATGAACAAGAATTTGAGATACCCGAAGTAAATTGAGTTTTAAATACCTATAATCCCCATTATAATTCTGGTGAAAATAATTGATTACCGACAATCAATCCCAAGCTCCTTATAATCACTTATTAAAGTATGGGTAAATGAAAAAAATCGGACCGTGTGCCTAAAATCTTTTCGAGGTCACCTTTATCTATTTCTTCCTTAGTTAACAATAGGGTTGCTAACTGGTCCAATAAAGGCTTCTTTTTGGCAAGAATTCCTTTCGCGTTCTGATAGGCCTGTGCCAGCAATCCTATTATTTCATCGTCAATAATTTTGCTGGTAGATTCGCTGAAGGGTTTTTGTATTGCCAGATCGGTTTGACCGGTTGAATCGTAATAACTGACGTTTCCAAGCTTTTCGGCAAAACCATAATACATGACCATTGATCTTGCTTCTTTGGTCGCTTTTTCCAAATCATCCAACGCCCCGGACGATATTTCGCCAAAAGTAAGTTCTTCTGCCGCCCTGCCTGCCAGGGTAGCACATAGATGTTCCACGAAAGCAGTTTTGTTACGCAGTTGCCTCTCTTCTGGCAAGTATAATGCCGCGCCTAAAGATTTCCCGCGGGGAATGATCGATACCTTAACCAATGGTTCCACATTTTCCAACAACCAACTCGCAACTGCATGGCCGGCCTCATGATAAGCGATTACTTTCTTTTCGGCCGGCGTAATGATTTTGCTTTTCTTTTCAAGCCCTGCAATTATACGGTAAATGGCTTCTGAAAAATCGGCATTTTGTATACTGTCGGCTTTTCTCCGAGCAGCAATTAATGCTGCCTCATTACAGATATTTGCAATATCTGCGCCTGAAAAGCCCGGCGTTTGGGCCGCGAGCATAGGGATGTCAATGGTATCGGCCATGGTTAACCGCTTGGTGTGCACTTTGAAGATAGCTACTCGTTCCGTTAAATTGGGTAACTCAAGGTAAATATGACGATCAAATCTTCCTGCCCTAATTAAGGCTGGGTCCAGCATATCAGCCCGGTTGGTTGCCGCCAACACAATAACCCCAGCATTGGTAGCAAAACCATCCATCTCGGTCAATAGCTGGTTTAATGTGCTTTCACGTCTCGTCATTGACACCGCCTAAATAAGCACCTTTGCCTCTTGAACGCCCGATTGCGTCAATTTCATCAATAAAAATGATACAGGGTGCCTTTTCTTTGGCTTGTTGAAACATATCGCGCACCCGGGAAGCACCAACACCAACAAACATTTCAACAAAGGCAGCTCCGGAGATTGAAAAGAACGGCACCTGCGCTTCGCCGGCCACTGCTTTTGCAAGCATTGTTTTACCTGTTCCTGGTGGGCCTACTAAAATTACACCTTTAGGTATCTTTGCCCCGAGTTTGGTGAATACGTCAGGCGTCTTTAGAAAGTCGACAATTTCACTTACTTCTACCTTGGCTTCTTCCAGCCCGGCAACGTCGGCGAAGGTGACAGTGCTGTTTTGTTTTTCAATCAATGTAGCCCTTGATTTTCCGAAGCTAAAAATCGAAGATCCCCCGGGCGCTCCGGTACCCGCCATACGCCTCATGATGAAATTCCAAATAAGAAACATCAGAATGAAAGGTACAGTCCAACCGAGGATATTAACGAACCAGTTGCTTTTGTTAATGTACCTTACCGAAACCCTTTCACTTAAGGGAAAACCTTGCTCCGCTTTATCGAGATTAAGTTCAAAAGATTCAACTGATCCTATTGTAAAAGTGTAATGTGGCCCGTAGTTCAGGCCCTTGCCAACAACTGGTTTAAATGCGGCTTTGAAAGCGGTATCGCCTGCAAATGAACTTTTGATGTATACGTTAACATGCTCTTTATTGATCACCTCTAACTTTTCAACAGCTTTTCGGCTTAGCATATCTTTTGAAAATTGCTGCCACGTGATCTCTTTGACATTATCTCCAGACAAGAATGGGGAAAGAATCAAATACAGCAAAATGATCACATATACCCAAGCCCAACTGAATGTTGGTTTATATTTTTTTAGTGTTTTTATTTGCTGGAGGCATCGCTTTTTTCATAAAATAAAGATGGGTTGAAGCGTACAAACCTGAAATGACGGTTGTTTGCCGAAAATGTGACTTGTGTCGTGATGAAGTGTGACAAAACTCCAATAGTTTGGAGCAAAAGAAAATTAAAGAAACCAGTATTGCTCCCCGAGTTTATTCATGGGTAGGGCCACTTGAACAGGTTGCATATAACGCAGGTGGCGTCATGCTCCGCTTGGCCTGGGATGGATAGCTGAACTATCCTTTTAGCTAAGTTCAGATAACCATCTTTTTTTCAGAAGTATATTATAATATAAACGGGGGAGATCTGGCACAGTAACCCGGCTTCGTGGCTTGTTATTTTTTCAATAGCTCAATCGCCCGGGCCTGCTCGTCTTTTTCGCACATGGGATATTCTTTTTTAACTGATGTTGATAGTTACTAAATGTCTCCGGCTTTTTCAGGTCGCACTTTTCTTGATTTTTCATACGATAAATTTTGGCAGCACTCTTTGGTCAATAAATGACCAGAGGCATGGTAGCAGCTAATAGATGGTACTTCGGCGGCCTGATAGTAGCCAGGTTAAGGAAACTCAGAAAGATAATGTTTAGGGGGCTTATCTCATTGATGATGAACATCATATCAGTTCATGATCGCCATCATGGTGATAGCTGCCGGCTATTCGGTTCTTTGTTGTAGTTAATTACATTCAAAAATCATGAGAACAGACAATCAAATCCAAAAAGATGTAATGGATGAATTGAAATGGCAGCCATTTCTAAATTCATCTGAAATTGGCGTTGCTGTAAAGAATGGCATTGTGACATTATCAGGCAATGTAGATTCCTTTTCCAAAAAGCTAACTGCCGAGCGGGCGGCCAAAAAAGTTGCCGGTGTCAAGGCTATCGCTGAAGATATTCATATTGGTGTGTCGCCAGCCTACTGGAGAACAGACGCGGAAATTGCTGAGGCAGTACTAAATGCACTTAAATGGCACTCGGTAGTACCTGACGATAAGATAAAAATTAAGGTAGAAGATGGTGACGTTACCCTGGAAGGTGAACTTGAGTGGGAATACCAGCGTGTTAATGCCCAGACGGCGATTCAATACCTTTCAGGAGTACGTTCGGTGTTCAACCGGATCACCATTAAACCGAAATTAACCCCATTGGAGTTGGAAAAAAGATTGCAGATGCTTTCCGCAGGAATGCAACTGTCGACGCCAGCAAAGTAACTGTGGATACAATCGGAAACAAAGTTGTCCTGACCGGGAAGGTACGTTCCCTTACCGAAAGTGAAGATGCCGAAGATGTTGCGTGGGAAGCTCCCGGTGTACGCCATGTAGAAAATAAGCTGACTATTGAAGAACCGGAATTTGTCTATTAATTCATTAAAAACAAAACAACATGAAAACGTTCAAATCCATGCTTATGCTAACCGCGCTGATAGTCGGTTTTGCTCTATGCTCATCGGCTCAGGTAATTTTACCTGAAGTGCGGATCGTTGCTTCAACTTACAAATATTTAAATGCTACGGATAACCGTGAAATGTCGCAACCAGTTAGGATGCTCGAATTTAAAGCTGCCAGTTACGATGTGAAAAAATCAGAATTTTATGATGATGACTATGATGGGTATTATATCTCATTTTATATACCTGACGGGAAAATACTCGCGGCTTATGATAAAGATGGCAAACTCCTTAGAACAGCCGAAAAGTTTAAAAATACAAAATTGCCCGAGGCAATCAGGACTGCTGTTTCGCAACGCTTTCCAAACTGGCGTATTTCGCAGGATGTTTACCAGGTTAATTATTTTGATCATAAGGATAAGGCTGATAAAACCTTCAAGCTCCTGCTGGAAAACGGCGATAAACGCATGAAAGTAAAACTCAACGAAAAGGGAGAATTTCGCTAAGTAACTTACCTCAATACCTTGCATCCCTGTCACAATAAGGGAAGCTCTGGCAGTCAAAGACGGAAGCTTCCCTTTAAACAAACGGTTATGAAAAAGATTATGCTCGCGTTAAACGCAGAAAAGCCGGACCCACAATCTGTGGCATTCGGTGTTTATTTGGCCCGGTTAACAGGATCTCAGCTTTGCGGAATATTCTTGGAAGATCAGACCCCTACGCACGAGGCTGGTGTTAAATTCGCCTACGGCAGTGTTTATGTAGAAACCATAGATGCAGATGAAGAACCAATAAAGGCTTTTAAGGAGAAAGCTGCTCAATTGAACATACGCGTGTTCAAAGAAGCCTGCGAAGCCCAGGGTATCAATTGCAGGGTCCATCGTGATCAGGGTGTCCCGCAAACAGAATTGATCAATGAAAGCCGATATGCGGATGTCCTGGTTTCAGGGCCTGTATTGTTCGCTTCGTCCGCTCTCGAAATGCCGGCTGGCTTTGTAAAAACATTGCTGGCCAAGTCAGAATGCCCGGTAATTATAGCACCACACCATACCCATCCAATCAATAAGATCCTTTTTGCTTTTAACGGCAGCGCTTCGGCTTTATTCGCAATCAAGCAGTTCACCTATCTGTTTCCGGAGTTGAAGGACACGGAGCTGGTGGTAATGCAGGTTGACGAAGATGCTGTATTCAATGAAGAGCAAAAAGAAAAACTTTATGAATACCTACGCGTACATTATAGGCTGATCAACTTTAAAGATTTACGGGGAAAACCAAAGGATGAGTTATTTGATTATTCCCTTAGAGAGAACAATGCATGCCTGGTTATGGGAGCGTATGGGCGTAACTGGCTGTCTAAATTTTTTAAAGATAGTACAGCAGAGTTGATTATTAAATTGAATAATCTTCCTGTATTTATTACCCATTGGTAACGCCGAAACAAGTTGATTGGTTTGAAAAAGTTTAAGTGAGCTGTTGAGTAAATTATCTTTACGCAATTGAAGCTGCTACACAAGCTATACACCCAAAGTGTGGAAAAGCTATCCGGATAAAACCTCAACTAAATAACAGCCATGACCATGAAAACAAAATATTTAACTCAAATTGCCCAAAAGTCGCCCAACTGGTTGCGCGGCAATTGGCCGCTTATTCTTTTGCTCTCATTTGTATTACTTATCATTATAGGAATGGCTGTGTTTCTCTTTTTTTCCTGACAAATTGATAAAACGATCGGCGAATGCCGATCGGCCATGAGAAGCACACATTCAATTAACGGCACCTTTTGTTAATTTGTAAGTTCGTAATTTTTTAATGCTTATTTACTATTAGTTTTTGTTTAAAACTTTTGGGAATTTTTTTAACTTTATTAAACAATCGCAAAATATCTTATACCCAAATCTCTCGTATTATGAACGAGTTAAATACTTTATCTCTTGAAAATGAAGCGGGGTTTAAAGCTTTATTTCAGTACACTACAGTTGGGGTTTTGGTGATAAGTGAAGGGGGGAGGATCGAGTTATCTAACCCATGTGCATAAAAATTGTTCGGCTATGATAAATCCGAGCTTGAAGGGCAATTGGTAGAATTATTTTTGTAAAACAATACGTAGAGTTATTGAACGGTCACATCAGTTTTATCAGCAACGCTAACCTCGGAATAACTTTCATTATTGAATTTCCAATGAATCTAAGGCTATGAAAACGATCTTACTGGTAGAAGACAATAACGACATTCGCGAAAATACCTGCGAATTGTTGGAATTGGAAGGCTATAACGTCATCCCCGCATTGAATGGAAAAACAGGATTAATATTAGCTATTGAACACCTGCCTGATTTAATACTTTGCGATATTATGATGCCTGAGGCTAATGGTTATGAGGTTCTTAAATATTTGCAAGACAATGCCGCGACCAGGGCTATTCCATTTATATTTTTAACGGCCAGTGCTGAAAAAAAGGATGTAGCGATCGGCCTGGAGATGGGGGCGAGCGGCTACATCCGCAAGCCATTTGACCCTGAAGAACTTTTTCAAGCCATCAGGCATTCGCTGCAGGAGTCGGTTTAACTAAATATTTGTTATCAATATGTGATAAACTATTTAAAATAGCGTGCCCAAGGTCATTTGTTCTAATATTCTGAGGAGCGATTTTTGTTGATAAATAAATAATCAATGAAAATCCCTGAAGGAAGCGAAAGCAGGAATATTTTAATCAGGGGAGGATTACGTATAACCAGACAATTGGCCCCAACCGCGCTCAAAAGCTTTCGGTTCGATTTTTACATCGGTTGTGCTGCTTCAATTATACTTGTTATATTAACAGGGGCAGTTTCTTATAATACGTTAATCCAACAAGAAAGAAATGAAAAACGGATAGAACGTACCTACCAGGTGCTCAGAAAAACTGACTCGCTGAACATGCTGTTTAATCAGGCTATGGTGTACCAAACGTATTCAAAGCCGTTAGCGCCTAAAGATAGTTTCGGCTTAAATGCGCAGCAGTATGACGGGCTTAATACAAAAGTTAATTCCTTAAAAGCTTTGGTAATTGATGATAATCAATTAACGCAGGTTATTAACTTGAAACATCAAATAGACACGCTGCGGAGAACGACCTTTTCAGAAAGCGGTAGCATCAGGTTACAAATTGAAAAAATTAACGAAACCATCCGCCGCTTTAAGCACCTGGAAGAAATGTTCCTGTCTTCGCAAGAGGCCGGTTATAAACTATCCTCTAAACAAACCAGGGTTGTTATAGTTGCCGGTTCTGTTTTGATAATGGTTATTGTATCTTTTTTAGTTTATCTAATTCTGAAGGAATTAAACGCCCGTATCAGGGCATATAGGGAAGAGTTTGAATTAAACCAATTAAAAAGCACGTTTGTGACTTTGGCATCACATGAATTTCGTACACCGTTAAGCTCTATTTTACTGTCAGCTACCCTAATCGCTAAATACCTGGAAAAAGATGAAAAAACATCAATTGTCAAACATGTTGCCAAGATCAAACAGGTAGTTCACAATCTTGAAGATATCCTTGAAGATTTTTTATCTGTTGAAAGGCTGGAAGAAGGTTTGACTGAAGCCGAATTTTCATCTTTCGATTTGGTACCGCTTTGTGAAGAGATTATGGCTGCTATGAAACAAATGGCCCGGCCCGGCCAGGAATTAACTTACAAACCGGTTCAGGAAAATGCCGTTGTTTGCCTGGACCGGATGCTGATCTCAAAATCAATCAATAGTCTTTTATCCAATGCCATTAAGTATGCGGGTGATGAAACAAATATCGAACTGGTTACCAATTTGACCGCCGAAAATTTGTTAATCAGTGTGAGAGATAATGGTATAGGGATTGCAAAACAGGATCAAATGCAACTGTTTTCAAAATTTTACCGAATCAATAATACCGGGCATATTTCCGGAACGGGATTAGGGCTTAATATTGTGAAGCGGTATGTTCAGTTAATGAACGGTACACTCCAATTTTGGAGCACCCCCTATAAAGAAACCTGTTTTACGATGATCTTTCCTGTTAAATAAATAGGATAGTTCGGGACAATTTATTTATACTTTAGAAAGGCAGGCACTCCAGATTATTTTCCGGTTTTGAAACGTAGTTTTATAAAAAACAAACCTATGATCAAATATGGGTTTCACTTTTCATTTGCTGCGACAATATTGATAACGTTATAAGGCACATCTCTGAGAAATTGGATATCTGAAAAACGGTTTTTAAAGGTAATTGAGTTGGTGTTTAAGCAAAGTATCAAATATCAATATAAGTTTGCTGCGATTAGAAATTCTGAACCTTTTCGAAAAAACCACGCAGGCGCTCGCAAGCTTAATCTTTTTAAACAACTCGCGATAATACTGGTAAGCCAGATAAACGCCCCGGCGGGAAGATTTTGGTAGCTTTCGGATGTCCTTCAACGCTTCATTGAAGTCTTGTTCAATCTCTTGTTCTATATTTCTTTTATCTGTTTCGGAAAAATGCTTAAGGTCAATCCCCGGAAAGTAGCTTCTGTTGAGCTGAAGATAGTCCGCGCCGATATCCCTCAGGAAATTAATCTTTTGAAAGGCCGCGCCTAAGCGCATGGCTCCCGGCTTAAGAGTTTCGTAACTGTCCTTATCGCCGTTTGTGAACACGTATAAGCACATCAGGCCAACCACTTCAGCAGATCCAAGGATATATTCCTCAAATTTTTGTTGATCATAAAGCTGGTCGTCCAGGTCCATTTCCATGCTATGCAGAAATTGGTTAATCAATTGATGATCTATACGGTATTTATTGACTGTTTCCTGGAAAGCGTTAAGAATGGGATTTAGGCTGATACCCAGTTCTATCGCTTCAAAGCAATCCTTTCTAAATTTATTTAGTAATTCACGCTTGTCATAATTATGAAAGCTGTCCACGATTTCGTCAGTAAGCCTTACAAAGCCATAGATGGCATAAATAGGCTTATGCAATTCTTTATCAAGAAAATTGATGCCCAGAAAAAAGCTGGTACTGTACCTGCGTGTTGCCAGTTTACTACATTCCGCAGAAAGGCGGTCAAATTTTTCTTTCATCGATTAGATTTTCAGATAGTTTAATAATTGATGTATTGAAACATTGCCATAAAAGCCGGCAGGCGGAACACCTTGTTCTGGTACGCTCGGGTGTCCTGCAAAAATAAGTACGCCGCGGCGCTTAATCCGGCAATGTCAGTGCCTGTTATCGCGTACCCTTTTCGTTCCTTTTTGCTCATATAACCGGCGCGATTATTTGTTCAAAATCCGGAAGCGTTTCCAACCAATACACGTTTTTGGGAAAGTGAACGCTATTTATAACTTGCTTGTTGCCAGATAAGTATATTTTAACAGATTTGAAAGTAGACGCGAGCTGGTCAATATATGCCTGTGCATTAGCAATTGGCCTTACACGCGTCATAAAAAAAGGAGGTTGTGAGGTTGCGTGCTTTCAACCGTATGGTTTAAAGCCAATATGGGCACCTGCGCACCTAAATAAATCACCCGATGGCCGGCAGTCCGCAACATATAGCTTGAAAGGAGCAGGCCAATATCATGATCTTCGTCTTCCGGTAAAAATAGCAGCCATAACGGTTTGCTATTTTGCTGTTGCTCCAAACAATCATTGATTGCTGAAAATAGCTTTTGCCTGATGATGGACGAAAGAAAATGCTCCTGTGATGGACAAAGCGAATTGTTTAGCCACATTAAACCGGCACGGACTAACATGGGGTATATCACGAATTTATATGTTCCTAAAACTCCATTCTGCTCGAACGATTTGGTTATAAGTTCATTTACCGCATACTCATGAAAAATTAATGCATTGCTGATGATCTGAGAAATGAAATACTCATGCTGATGTTGCGCGGGCCGCGTTTTATCTATTTCATTCTTGAGTAGTTTGTTCATTTCCTCCCGGCTTAATGCGCAGGCTTTAGAAATTTTGTAGCCAGCGTGGTAAAGTCCGGCTATGCTCAATAATTTCTTTAGTTGGTCATCATCATAAAAGCGCGTATTCCCAGCTGTTCTTGAAGGGGTAAATGCCCGGTACCTCCTTTCCCAAATACGGATATTATGGGCCGAAACACCTGACAATTGCTCAAGATCAGAAATGGAATAATTCATTTTGTCTAAGTTTTATTAATTCAAATTTAGACAAAAAAATGAATTAACAAATGTTTCTTTATGAAGTATGCCAAATTTCTTAAGCGTAAGTATTGTAGGGAATATACAGGTTGCTAAGCACGGAAAAACCCGAGGTGGTGACAAGAGGCACAATGAAGCTGTAGAACCTCTGAAAAATATTAACCGATACTAACTAAAACCGGTAATATGAAACCGAAGAAGATCATGTCTTAATCAATTGATAAGGGGCGTCATCAGGATTAATTATGCATCTAAAATGCTTGTTTCAAAATCTTAATGTACTATCAACGTACTTTCTATCACGAGGTTTTTACTTCTGAGTCCTTACGTAACCATGCTTTATAAAGCTCGAACCAAATAACGGAGGTAAACCCTATAATTATACTCATCACCAGGTCACTCATATTTAGCGAGTTGAAACCGAAGAAAACTGCCAAAGGGCGGATGTATATCAGGGAACATGATATAAAGATTGTAAGCCCGATAACCAGCAGCACAAGGTTATTTTTATATTTGATAGTTGTAAACAGCGAGTAGTAAAACGAACGATTGACTAAAGTGAGCAAAATATTAGCCGATATCAGAGTGGTAAATACCATGGTACGGGTTACTTGTTCATCTGCTGCTTTGCTTATGGCATATTGGTAGACCGTTAGTGTTCCGATTGTGATGGCTGCCCCTTGTACTATGCTGGTCGCCAACTCTTTCCAATTAAAGAACGTGGTGCTGAACGGACGTGGCTTTTGCAACATTGCATTCTTTTCTATGGGCTCGTTTTCATAAATGATCGAACAAGTCGGCCCCATAATCAGTTCCAGGAAAATAATATGCACCGGTGAAAAAATATTCGGATAAATCCAACCTAAAGCCAGTGGTATAAATACCGTTAATACGATGGGAATGTGGATAGAAATAATATACTGTATGGCCTTTTTTAGGTTAGTGTAGATACGCCGGCCCATGGCTACAGCATCAACCATTTTCGAAAGGTCATCCTCCAATAAAATTAATGAAGCAGCCTGCTTCGCTATCTCTGTGCCCTTTTTTCCCATCGCAATGCCAATATGCGCCGCCTTCAGTGCGGGGCCGTCGTTAACTCCGTCTCCGGTCATAGCTACTATCTCATTTTGGGCTTTTAAAGCATTGATGATCTTTAGCTTGGCATCCGGGAACATACGTGTAAAAATGTTCGCTTTCTTCACTTTCTCCCTAAGTTCCTGTTCTGACAATTGCATCAGCATGTCTCCGCTGATGCATTGGTCTGCTCCATGGAAGTCAATTTGCTTCGCGATAGCGCCGGTGGTTTCTGCATTATCGCCCGTGATGATTTTAACCTTAATGCCAGCTTTGTAAAAGCCCTGTAATACAGCAGTGATGTTTTTCTTGGGCGGATCATAAAATGCAACCAGCCCTTTGAATACAAAATGAAACTCCTGCTGTGTAGCAGGAAAATCACTTCCCACAAAATTTGCTTCGCCTACGGCCAATACCCGGTAACCTTCGATAGCCAAAGCCGCTATTGCAGCAGTCACGTGTTCTTTCTCGATTTGATTTAGGTTGCTGACGCCGATCAATGCTTCAGGTGCACCTTTGGCTGCGATAATGCGATTCCCTTTTCCATTTTCAAAAAGGTGGGTCATCATAGGCGGCTTGCCGCCCAGCGGATATTCGTGGATCATTTTATAATCCGAACGCTCATCTGCCCGATTTGTGTGGGTGTAGGCATTGTGCAGGGCAACTTCCATCGGATCAAAAGGGATCGGTTCGCTGGCCCACATGGCAAGCGCGATTAGCTCTGTTGCTGCGCCGGTCGATAGCTTTTCATTAAGATTGTAAATGCAATCCTCCTTCAGGACATACGCTTTCGCCAGGCTCATCTTATTCTCGGTTAGTGTGCCGGTTTTATCAGTGCATATTACCGATGCGCTGCCCAAAGTCTCCACCGTTTTCATTTGCTTGACAACGACCCCAATTTTCATAAGCCGCCAGGCCCCCAGCGCCATAAAAGTGGTAAATGCAACAGGGATTTCCTCGGGCAGGATACTCATGGCCAGCGTAAGCGCTTTAAGGAGACTGTCTAAGATATTTGCCGAATGAAAATAGTTTATCCCCCACACCGTCAGAAACACAATTACCCCCACGATCACCATTTTCTTTACGAAATTGCTGATCTGTATTTCCAGGGGTGTTTTTTCTTCCGCTATAGATTCGAGGCTCCTGCCAATTTTACCTAATCGTGTTTGGTTACCTATTGCCGTTACGGTTGCAATGGCCAGTCCGCTTGCTACTGTTGTGCCACTGAAAATCAGATTGTCTGCTGAGGAGCTGTCTTTAAAAACAGCCAGGGATTCGCCTGTGAGAATGCTTTCGTTGATTGAAAAATCATTGGAATGTTCAATAACACCATCAGCAGTAATAAAAGTGCCTTCCTCTACTATCAGGCTGTCGCCAATAACAAGTTCTTCTTTTTTTACTTCTAAAACTTCTCCGTGCCTGATCACTTTGCATTTAGGTTGCGAAAAGTCCTTCAATTTTTCGAGCGCGTTCCGGCTTCTGGAGTCCTGATACAAAGATATGCCCGACACGAGTACAATTGCTGAAGCCAAAAAAATACCGTCGCCCGCCTTTCCGCTAATAAAATAAATACATGAGGTAACTAACAATAAGATTACCATCGGTTCTTTTGTCAATCCTATCAACGCATTAACAAATCCGTTTTCTTTCTTAAACGAAAGGCTGTTCGCTCCGTATTTAGATCTCGCCGCAAGTACTTCCTGTTCGCTCAGGCCATGTATATTGAAATTATTTATTGCCATTTATCTAATCAGCTAATAGTTAGTTACGAACTGATCAGATCATTTCAGACGGAATGACCATCAGAGGTAAATGCTGGTTGTCTAAAGCGGCCACCGTTGTAGACTTGTCAAACAGCCCCGACAAAAAAAGTTTTGATGATGAACAAGTGTAAGTATATCCGATCCGTTATCTTTGCATAGCCTATTTAATCGTTTAATCACGTCTTTTCCCCTTATTTCCTGAAAGGTTATATTATCCTGTTTGATTGCATCAATATGGTTAAGTAAAGCCTTTTCTTTTACAGTATCGCCTTCCTCTTCTATGGCGGATACGTGGACAATTTCCAGGTGAAAGTGTAACTGTTTTTGTAAGCCGGTTAAGTAATTGATTGCATTGATATCGGCCAGTTCGAAAGCCGTGGCTAATGTTACTCTTTTAAGCTGGGCTAAATCCGCTTTTGGCGGGATGATCAATACGGGGCGGGACGAGATGATCTATCACCTGCATCGTATCTCTGCCGAAGATTAAGTGGTCTAAAGAGCTATCTGTACTACTGCCGATTACAACAAGATCAATGTTATTATCCTGAATAACCGCCGCTGTATTTCGACCAAGTGAACCTTCACCAATTTGATAATCAATTTTAGGTTCAACGCCTTCTATAGTTAGATCTGCAATAATATGCCTTAGTTGACTAGCCAATTGGCCCAGCCTTACCTCGCTTTCGTCTTTACGAAAAACGAATTCTTCTACCACCCAGGGGCCACCAGCATATGTAGGAAGTATAGGGTGGTCATAATAAGTGTTGTAAAGCAATATATCTGCATTTAAATTCCTCAGAGCTTTTGCGGCGGTTTTTGCGGCGTGGTTTGCATTTTCCGAAAAGTCAGTGAGCATTAGAATTATGTTCATGGTGTAATTCTTTAGATTGTAAAGCTATCCGTTCATTATTCGCCAATAAATGATTAAGATCATTTATTGGCTTGATTACTATTATTTAAACAGTGCTATTAGTTGATCACCTTTGATAAAAAAGTCATGAACCAAACACACATCCACCTGCTGATCACGCACCTGCCTATCGTTGGTACGGCTTTGGGTGCATTTGTCCTGATCCATGGAATATGGAAAAGAAACAAAGGTACACTAATCGCTGCTTATAATGTTTTGATTGTCTCAGCAATTGGGGCCGGTATAGCCTATGCAACCGGCGAGGGTGCTGAAGAAACCATTGAACATTTAAAAGGGATATCTAAATATCTCATTGAAGATCATGAGGAGTCTGCCCTGGTATCTTTGATCGCTTTAATACTTACAGGTGGGGTTTCTCTGATTGGGCTCTTTGCAACATTGAAAAATACATCACAGGTTAGGCGTGTAGCCTTAATAGCGCTCACTGTATCCTTGATAAGCTTTGGACTGATTGCAAGGACGGGCTATTTAGGTGGGCAAATCAGGCATTCGGAAATCAGAACTGATACGATGTCTACATCAAAAGAGAAAAATGATAAGGATAATGATTGAATAGAATTATGTTTGTCAACCTTGCGCATAAACGGAGTTATTATATAGTAAATGCCATTACCTTTTATAGGTTATTGACGGCTCCGTTACTTTTGACATTATTATTTTATGAACGGCTTTCAATTTTTAAATGGTTGCTTATTGTAAGTTTTCTTACAGATGCGGTGGATGGCCATCTGGCGCGCAAATTCAAGGTGACCAGTGCGTTTGGTTCAATTCTGGATTCTGTCTCTGACGACCTTACCATCGCGGTAGCGATTATCGGTATTGTTTTGGTGAACCCTGCGTTTCTTAGACAGGAACTTGTATTAGTTGTAATTCAAGTGTTTCTCTTTTTCGCGCAGATCGCGGCAGCATTATTTCGCTACCGTAAGATTAGTAGCTTCCATACCTACCTGGCCAAATTTGTTGCGGTTTTTCAGGCTGTATTCCTTATGCTCTTCTATTGGTTACCCCAACCGGTTTACATAT
Source organism: Mucilaginibacter sp. P19 (assembly GCF_050632265.1). NCBI lineage: Bacteria > Pseudomonadati > Bacteroidota > Sphingobacteriia > Sphingobacteriales > Sphingobacteriaceae > Mucilaginibacter > Mucilaginibacter sp. P19. Next base: position 3,011,774 of record NZ_CP192586.1, on the reverse strand, counting down.
TGTTTTACTTTGTGTCAGCTTTAACCATTCTTGATTTGTTAGAGGAGATAATACTCGTACTTATTATTCCGAAATGGGAAACTGATATAAAAGGCTTATATTGGGTAATCAAAAAAAGCGCACTTCCAAAAGTGTAAAACTGCACCCCATGGTAAAAGAAATGCCGGTGACCGTGAAGCGGGCCATAGAACTAATTGGCCTGTTTGTTTTAGGAACTATTATCATAGCTGGTAATACGATCATTATGCCTTTGTTAATGGCGTTCTTCTTCAGCCTGGTACTTTTACCCGTCTTTCGTTTTTTCAGGAAGCTCAAAGTACCGGAGGTTATTGCGGTTTTTTTGCCAATATTGTTATTGACGATTGTCGTAGCGCTGATCATCTGGCTGTTTTCCAGTCAGATAGGTGCTTTGTTGGATGATTTTCCGCAGATTCAACGTACCGTGGCCAAACACCTGGATGACCTAAGTATCTGGATCAGCAAGTCATTTGGATATTCCCCGGCAGAACAAGTGAAATTCATTAATGTGCAAAGCAAAAAGTTATTCAGTTCCTTAGGCGGAGTTTTAAGCGGCGCGGCTGGATCTTTGTCTGGCATGGTTATATTTATTGGGTTATTGCCGATCTATATCTACCTGATCATTCTATATAGAAACCTTTTTTAAGATTTCTGCTGATGTGGTTTAAAAAAGAGCAGTATCTAAATGTAGAAGAAGCAGTAAGGCAAACTGAAAAAATGGTTAAAAGTTATCTTGTGGGCCTGCTGATACAGATTACCTATATCATTATTCTTTTAGGTGGCCTATTATGGTTTTTCGATATTCAGAATGCACTGCTCATTGGTATTATCTTCGCTTTTCTGAACCTGATCCCGTACCTGGGCGCCCTGATCGGCAATATTCTGGGTGTGCTGTTAACGCTCGCTTCGTCAGATAGTATTGCAGATGTGCTGATTGTATTGGGAGCTATTACAGTAGTACAATTTCTGGATAACAATATTTTAATGCCGCGTATCGTAGGGTCGCAGGTAAAAATTAATCCGCTTGTTTCCATCGTTGGTATTATTATTGGCGGAAGCATGGCGGGGCTTTCGGGCATGTTCCTGGCGATGCCGGTACTATCCATTTTAAAGATCGTGTTTGACCGTAGCGAAAATTATAGGCAATGGGGTGTATTATTGGGCGATGAGCGGCCTGTAAAGAGCCAGATGCACGTTTAACTCTCTCGGCTATATATTTTCTGGAAAGCCTTGTAGCCCTGAAAAATAACTAATGGTAACAGGCTGGCTGTTGTAGCGGACAGCCACAACTTAAATGAGAGCTGCGATAACCCTAATACTAAACGCAGGCCGGGCAGTGCAAAAACCAGTAAAAGAAGACCGCTGCAAATCAAAATGGCAATCCATATCCATTTGTTCCGGGTAATTTCATTATTTATAAATCCGGAGCCTTCCGAAGACATGTTGAATACGTGAAATAGTTGAGCAAGGGTAAGAGTGATAAACGCGATATTATTGCAGGTTTGATCATCACTATGCAGCGCTACTTTGCAATAAACAACCGCAATGACCACAGTTGAGGTGATTGAAGCCGAATGTAGTGCTATTGCCAGCCACTTTTTGTTGGTGATGATATTCTTTCCTGGTGCTCTTGGCGGTCTGGACATCACAGTCTTATCCCCTGTGCCCAAGCCCAGCGCCAATGCAGGAAATATGTCTGTCACCATATTCAGGAACAGAATTTGTAATGGCAATAACGTGGCACCAGGTATAATTATACCTAAAACGGTAACAATGAATATCTCGCTTAAGTTGCAAGATACCAGGTAGACCACAAACTTTTGAATATTTTGAAAAATCTCCCTCCCGTGCGCCACTGCCTGAACGATTGATGTAAAAGAGTCATCTTTCAAAACAATACTCGCCGTCTCTTTCGCTACCTGGGTGCCTCTGATACCCATTGCAATACCCACATCTGCATTCTTTAATGCCGGGGCATCGTTTACACCATCTCCTGTCATTGCAACTATTGATCCGGCTTGTTGAAATACATGAGCGATTTCCAGTTTCTGTTTGGGTGAAACCCTTGCAAAAACAGCAGCAGCCAAAATACGCTGCCGCCAATCATTTGTCAATAGCTCGGCCCGTGGTAACTCAGTGCCGGTAATTACCTCTTTGTCGTCCTCATCAATTAAGCTTACCTTCCGGGCAATGTTTAAAGCAGTTTTCGGGTGGTCGCCAGTGATCATCACTACCCTGATGCCTGCTTTTCTGCAACTAAGCATAGCACCTTTAATATCTACCCTGGGTGGGTCAAGAAAGCCGGTCATTCCAATGTAAATAAGGTCATTTAAATAATTGTGCGTATCAAGGTTGTTACCCGACCGGTAGGCAAATGCAAGCACCCGCAACCCTTCAGCCGCCATCTTCTCCGATTGTAGCAGGATGGATTTACGGGATGCGCTATCAAGTATTTTGATGTGTGCACCCGACTGTAAATAGTTGCATTTATCCAGCAATCTTTCAACCGAGCCTTTGGCAGCAGTGAAGTATCCTGACGATGTTTTATGTAAAGTTGCCATCATCATGATCTCCGAACTAAAGGGTACTTCTGCAATACGTACAAATTGTTTGCTTAACAAATGGTTGTCTAAACCCGCTGCAATGGCCGTTTTTATTAAGGCAACTTCTACAGGGTCACCGGAAAGTTGATCCGGCTCAGGATATTTTTCTTCAATAGTAGCATTATTGCATAAAATACCGGTTAAAAGTAGTTTGTCCAGATTTTCGGCGCTTTTAACTGCTCCGTTAGGAAATTTCAGCAGGTTGTTTTCTACTTGTGCTTTTACGGTTTCTTCCGGAAACGCCAAAGTATCGGTAAATATCTTGTTTTCGGTTAGGGTCCCGGTTTTATCAGTCAGGATAACCCCGGTGCTTCCCAACGTCTCTACGGCAGATAGTTTCTTGACAATTGCATTACGCCTGGCCATCAATAGCATACCATAGGATAACGCGACGGTAGCAACGATAGGTAAGCCTTCCGGTATAGCTGCCACTGCCAGCGCAATTGATGTTTCTATAATGGTTAATATGGCTTTGCGTTGGATAAATCCGGTTATTGAAAATATTGCGGTCATGACCAGTGTAACCCAAATCAATTTCCTACTTAACCTGTTCAGCTTTTTATCCAGCGGGGTGATTGTATCCACCGAAGTTTCTACAAGCGAAGTTATTGTGCCCAACTGTGTATTTGCCGCTATACCGGTTACTACCATTTTACCGTTACCATTAATAACTGAGGTACCCTTAAAAACCATGTTATGCTGGTCGCCAACAACGGTGTCTTTTTTTAATGTTTCAACAGTTTTATCAGTAGGAAGGGACTCGCCGGTGAGCGATGATCTCGTCGCATTGTAAACGGTTTACAGCAACTAAACGACCGTCTGCAGGTATAATATCTCCAGCTTCGAGTGGAATCAGGTCGCCTGGTACTAATTGTTCGGAGGGGATCGATCTGGATTTACCACCACGAATAACCTTTGCCGTTACTATATCCATTTTTTTAGCGCATTCATAGAGTTGCGTGCCTGAAACTCCATAAAAAAGCCGATCAGCGCATTAATTAAGATAACGGCCAGGATGGCTGTGGTTTCCAAAATATCTTTAAAGTAAAGTGAAGCGAGTGATCCGGCTATAAGGAGATAAACGATGGGGTTTTTGAATTGATATAGCAGAATTAACCAGAGACTTTTTTGTTTTTGAGTTTTATAGCTATTTAAGCCATAAACACGGCTGCGTTTTTTTGCTTCATAATAAGTAATCCCCTCAGCAGTATCGGCTTGAACCAATTTAGCAACTTCTTCAACTGTTAACGAAAACGGCTGATCTATCGGGTATTTCATGGTCATGCTGAAAATGGTTTTATTTACCGCTACTCAGGGACGGGACCTTGGCAAAATTATTTGCCATCCTTTTTTTAAAGGTTAGTAAAGGAACCTTTCCATAAAAGGAATATTCTGTGGCATTAGAAGGGAAAAATAGCTTTTCGAGCATAGGCCTGGACTGATGGGTGAATAAGACCAAAAGGGACGGTTTGCTGATCTTAACAGCGTGATCTATATCTTCCAGTAAATTATTGTTGACATCTCTTTGCAGGTTTAAAAGGCTAATTTTATAACTATTTTTTTCTGTAAGGTGGCTTCAGCCAACTCTTTGTCAAAAGCAAATTCATTAGGATAGGCGATATGTACCATCTCGACACTGGCACCAATTGGCCTGGCAAAATCGACAACCTCTTTTAATTCGTTTTCATAATCAGTCATATCCGAAGCATACAGGATGTGTTTCAGTTCTTTTAAATGGTATGCGCTTGGTATGCATATAACAGGGACAGTTGAACAGCTGATCAATTTTGCGGTATGCGTGCCGAATATTTTTGCAATAGTTCCCGCTCCACGAGTACTGATGCAGATATAAGAACAACTGTTCCTGCTGGCATAATCTGTGATGCCATCAACTACATCGATATTGGATACTAAAACTAATTCGTAGTTAATTTCGCGTTCATCGATATCATGATAAATGCCTGCAATAAATGATGACAATTCGTCTGTCGTTTTTTTCTGAATTCAGTTGTATACGCCGCAAAAGCGTGGTCTGTCCATTTGAAGGGTTTTAAAAGATGGTATACGTGAAGGATGGTTAATTGCGCTTTACGCTGACTGGCCAGTTTAATCGCAAAACGGATAGCCGCTTTGGAATTAACGGATTGATCTGTTGTAACTAATATCTTTTCCATGATTTATTCGAGGTTTAACCGTTGTGATGTTGTTTTATTCGGCATGTATATGCGTGTTGTTTAAGAACTTAAAATAACTTTCAGCGCTTTCTCTTCGGCTGCATTGCCAAATGTATCGTATGCTTCTGCCACCTGATCTAATCTGAAACGATGTGTGATTAGTTTGGCGGGCGCTATTTTCTTTGATTGTATCGTTTTTAACAACATTGGTGAAGTCACTGTGTCCACGAGCCTGGTCGTGATAGTAATGTTTTTCGACCACAGGTCTTCCAGGTGTAAACGGACACTTTTTCCATGAACGCCAATGTTGGCGATACGGCCGCCAGGGGCAATAATCGCCTCACATAGCTCGAATGTCTCGGGAATGCCGACAGCTTCTATCGCCACATCAACGCCGGTTTGGTTGGTGAGTTTCATTACCGCTTCAATTGTATTTTCATTGCGGCTATTAATAATCTGTGTTGCACCGAATTTTCTGGCCACATTGAGCCGGTTATCATCCTGATCGATCATGATAATTTCCGCAGGTGTATAAAATTGAGCGGTAAGTAAAGTGGCAATCCCGATAGGGCCGGCACCTATTATGGCTATTGTATCTCCAGGTTGTACCTTTCCGTTCAACACGCCGCATTCAAAGCCTGTAGGTAATATATCGCTTAACATCACCAATGCTTCTTCGTCAGAACCGCTGGGTACCAGAAAAAGGCTGTTGTCTGCATGGGGGATACGAACATATTCTGCCTGCGTGCCATCAATCAGGTGTCCTAATAACCAACCGCCATCTGTACAGTGAGAATACATGCCCTTTTTACAGTAGTTACATTTACCGCAAGATGTGATACAGGATATAATCACGTGGTCGCCCGGCTTAAAATTACTAACAGTGGTCCCCACTTCTTCGATCACGCCCACGCCTTCGTGCCCTATGATCCTGCCATCGGCAACTTCAGGAACATCACCTTTCATAATGTGCAGATCTGTACCGCAAATCGTTGTTTTCAGGATTTTTACAATGGCATCGCTTGTTGATAGCAGTACCGGTTTGGGCTTTTCTTCCCAGGCTTTCTGACCTGGGCCGTGATAAACTAATGCTTTCATATTTTCTGCTTTAACTGCTTATGTTAAGCACAAAATTGCTGTTGTTTTATTTTTTTATGATGCTGGTCGTCAGGTAAATAAATGATATATATCACTATTTAAAAATGAGAGGTAATTGACTCGTTATTTGTATATTAAACATGTGGGCGGTTTATCTGCAATGGTATTGCACTTGAAGGCCTTTAGACATGTCTGCAAAGGGCAAATCATTTTGAATGATGAGGTCACCATTATAGTTGATCTTTATCCTGGCCAGGCTTAGGGCGTCGGATTAACTTTGTATCAACCGATGGATGGAATTTATTCCTGTTTCGGTAAATGATCGCGGGCAGGGATTGAACCATTGTCCGACGTCGTTGCGGAACCGGAAAAACCGGTTCCGCTTTTTTTAAATATTGCAACAGGCTTCATTATCAACCAAAGGGATTCTCTATCTTTCTCCCCCGCAGTATTATTATACCATCTGTAAGTTGTTGGCTTATAGTTTATTATTTGCTCTGTTTTTTCGTGAAATGTGATTCCGACAATCTGAATGGATATTGAATGGTGATCGTTTTATGTACATTAAATGGCAATAATTGTGTTTACAATAAGCCAACATAGTTTTGAAATATAGTTGACTTTAATTAACTCCAGTAGCAAATTTGATTTTTACCGTGATCTTCTGCGTACCTTTTTTAGCGCCAGGTCTTTTTCTTTTTCTCGCCCCTTTTTTAATATTTTAAAATTCGCGATCTGTTAAAATCTGTTAAATACCCGAGATTTCATCTAAACTACAGAATGTAAAGATACTATTGCAATAATTAAATAAACGCACCTGAAGCTGAATTGCTTTACGCAGAGATTTACCTTCAGGAGGCTTGTTTAAGTTAGTTGAGATTTATTGATATACCCCGATCTTAAATTTATGGACAGAAAAGAATTTCTATCAATTGCCGGAATTACGGCAGCGTCATTCGCACTGATTAACTGTATGGGCTGCAGTAAACAATCCGACAATGCGTCGGCAGGTATCACCGGGCCAACCGGCGTGGATTTTACACTTGACCTCAGCCTTTCGGCAAACTCGGCTTTACTCGTGAACGGCGGCTATCTTGCCTCAAAAGGTGTAATAGTGGCTAAAACAACAACCGGCAGCTATATTGCTGTTCAGCAATCTTGCACCCATGAAAGCTATCCTCTTATTTATCAGAGCAGCGGACAGCAGTTTTTTTGCAATAATCATGGTTCCGCTTTCACGGAAGCCGGAGTTGTTAAAAATTCGCCTGCAAACCGCAACCTTACCGTATATCAAACAACTTTAACCGGCACCTCGTTGCGGATATTCTCTTAACCAGTTAATAAAATGAAATTACTGATCATCTCATTATTGTTGTTTACAGGCAAGCCGGTTACATGGCTTGGTGATTTTAAGAAAGCGCAGACGGAAGCGGCAACGTCGCATAAGCTCATAGTAATAAATTTTTCCGGCTCTGATTGGTGTGGCCCTTGCATCCGGCTGCGGAAAGAGATTTTGGAATCCGAAAAATTTAATGATTTCGCTGCAGATAAACTTGTTTTGGTAAGGGCTGATTTTCCCCGCCAAAAGAAAAATCAACTAAGCAAGGAGCAGGTACAATTAAATGAAGCGCTTGCAGATAAATACAATCCTGACGGTAAGTTCCCATTTACGCTGCTTGTTGACGAACATGGTAAGGTACTAAAAGAGTGGGACGGCTATCCAAATGAGTCCACTGAACAGTTTATTGACCAGATCAAGGCGTTTGTCCAATGACAGCCATTGGCAGCGGGGCAACCGTACATCAACGTGTGCTGAAACTGATGGGTAACCGTTTTGAGATAAGCGTTGTAGGAGATGACGGGCAATGGGCCGCAAAATGTATTGATCAGGCTGTAGCGGAGATAAGCCGCATAGAAAAATTACTAACTACGTTCAGTGACGATAGCCAAACCAACCAGATCAATGCCGCCGCCGGAATAAAGCCGGTAAAAATAGATCATGAGGTTTTTCAACTTATTCAGCGTTCGCTAAGGATATCAGAGCTTACGCAGGGAGCATTTGATATTACTTACGGATCAATTGATAAAAGCCTATGGAATTTTGATGTAAATATGAAAAGTCTGCCTAATGCCGAAACCGCGCGAAATGCTGTACGACTGATCAATTATAAAAATGTGATCATGGATTCTGATCACATGACTGTGATGCTTAAAGAAAAAGGTATGCGTATAGGTTTTGGAGGAATAGGAAAGGGGTATGCAGCTGATAGGGCGAAAGCCATTTTACAGCAAAATGGAGTAAACAGCGGGATAGTAAATGCAGCCGGCGACCTGATTACCTGGGGAACACAACCTAATGGTAAGCCATGGACTATAGCAATAGCAGATCCGAATAAGCAGATGACGCCGTTTTCAACGCTCAATATCAGTGATATGGCTATTGCCACATCCGGTAACTATGAAAAGTATGCTGTGATAAATGGAAAAAAATATTCCCATACCATCGATCCTAAAACAGGTTTGCCGGTAACCGGAATTAAAAGCGTAAGCATTATTTGTCCGAGCGCGGAGTTTGCCGACGCTATGGCCACACCCGTAACAGTAATGGGGATCAGCGTTGGATTGGACCTGGTAAATCAACTACAGCAACTTGCCTGTGTGATCATCGACGACAATAACCGCCTTTACACCTCCAGTAATATTAATATTAAAAATTAGTACATGAAAAAAATACCCCTGATTAAATTAATGCTGGTAAGTAGCTTACCGGCGCTCGGCCTTACATCTTGCATGTCGGTAAAAGCATATCAGAAAAATCGCCTTAATGATGCAGAGATGGAGCTATCAGCCCGTAAATCGCAAAAGTTTGAGCAAAGTTTCCAATTGTACCGTGAAGGTGGTTCAGGAGCAAATGGCGGAAAGAGCGGCGGTGGCTGCGGATGTAATTAAAACGGCGACCGGAAATGAGGAAAATATATTTATGCGTTGCCGCTCTGTATTTAGGAATAGTTGCTTCGCATGCGCAAACTAAAGCCTTGCCCGTTAAAGATAGCAGCAATTACCAGGCACGTAAGCTTAAAATTGATGAAATTAACATCATATCTGCCTATTACCACCAGGATGGTAACAACTCGGCAGTTACGGGTGGTATCGGCACAGAAAAACTAACTGATTTTGCTAATACCTTCGATCTGCAATTATCCAAATATGGAATAGGAGGAAATAAACACACTTTTACTTTTGAATTGGGTGTTGACCATTATACGTCCGCTTCTTCAGATAAGATCGATCCCTATAGTATTTCTTCCGCATCAAGACAGGACACCCGTGTATACCCCTCGCTAAATTGGACAGTATCTAATGATAAAACGGGAAATGCATTTGGCTTAACCGGGTCTTATTCACATGAGTTTGATTACCAGTCTTTCGGTGGGGGTATCAACCTAACCAGGGTATCAAAAGATAAAAACACGCAGTTTGATTTTAAGGGACAGGTGTTTCTTGATACGTGGAAGGTTATATTGCCGGTTGAATTAAGGCCCCCTGGATATGGGTCAGGGTCAGAGAGGGACGGGCGGGGTAACGTAGACCATAGCCCCCGCAATTCATTTAGTACATCGTTTTCAATTTCGCAGGTGCTTACCACACGTTTACAGGCTTTGTTCATTATCGAACCGTCCTATCAGCATGGGTTACTGGCAACAAAATATCAACGTGATTATTTTACCGATGGATCCGAAAGGGTTGAAAACCTGCCGGGTAGCCGTTATAAATTGCCAATTGCAGTAAGGTTCAATTATTTTCTGGATGATCATTTTGTGATTAGAACGTTTTACAGGTACTACATGGACAATTGGGGGATCCGGGCGCACACAGCCGAATTGGAGATACCCATAAAGCTTACCTCTTTTGTATCGGTAAGTCCATATTATCGGTATAATAATCAGAAGGGTACAAGGTACTTTGCACCTTATGGGCAACATGATCCAACCGCTGTGTACTATACCAGCGATTACGATTTGTCAACACTCCATAGTAACTTTGTTGGTGCCAATATCAGGTTATCACCGCCAACCGGCGTATTTGGATGGCAGCATTTCAATTCGCTGGAGATCAGGGCGGGGCATTACATGCGCTCGACGGGCTTAAATTCAAATATTGTAACTTTAGCAATGAAGTTTAAATAAAGCCTTATGCATCGGGAACATCATGTAACAAGTTCATCGTTATCGGTATGTCTGATGGTTTAACCGTGCCTTTTGCACTTGCAGCCGGGCTAAGCGGAGCAGTAAGTTCGTCGACCCTGGTGGTTACCGCGGGTATCGCCGAAATAGTAGCCGGATCTATTGCCATGGGGTTGGGCGGATATCTTGCCGGTCGAACAGAAGCTGACCACTATCAATCCGAGTTGAAGCGGGAATATGATGAGGTTGAACGTGTACCTGAGCAGGAAAAGGCAGAAGTAAAGAAGGTATTTGCAGATTTCGGACTTTCAAATCATCTACAGGACGAGATTGCAGATGAGATGGCAAAAGACAAGAAACAATGGGTTGAATTTATGATGCGTTATGAATTGGGCCTGGAGGAACCTAATGCAAACCGCGCTACCCAAAGTGCCATCACTATTGGCATTTCCTATATTGTGGGTGGTATCATCCCGCTTTCACCCTATATCATTATTCATGAGGCGCAAGAGGCACTTTATTACTCATGCGGGGTAACAATAATTTGCTTGTTCATTTTTGGCTATTTCAAAAGTAAAATGACCGGCCAGCCTGCGTTAAGTGGCGCGTTAAAAGTGGTATTTATTGGAGCTCTTGCCGCAGGGGCCGCGTTTATTATGGCAAAGCTGATTACCGGTAAATAATGGTTATTTATCATTACCGCCGTTGATCATGTCTGAAACTATACCCTTGTCATCTTTCCGCTCAGCCAAAAATACGCCGGTCAAATGAACGAGTATAAACGCGATAATCAGGTACATACAAAAGCCGTGAACTTCTTTAACACTATGCCTGATAGCCTTAAATGGCGCTAACAGATCTTCAAATGCCAGAAATAAACCCGTTAATGCCATTATAATAAGTAAGATATAGAATGCTGCATAAACGGCTTTCACAATGAGCTCATGTTTGGCAAGTTCACGCTCTTTTCTTGTGGAATGAAACTGACGATAAAGGTCCTTTATCCGGCGGATGAATTTTTGATCGGTTACTTGAAAAAGTTCAAGGATGAGCCTGAACAGTAATAATCCCGCTAATACATAACCAAACCAGGTATGTATGCTCCAAACACTATCGCCAAGCGCATGAGCAACCGAGCCAGATTGATCGTCGGTTATTGTGGCGCCCTGGGTTTTCAGTTGCGTTTTAATTATTTTTGTTAAAGTTCTTCTGTCAGTAATAGTGGAATTGATCAAAACAGTAATTAATGAACCACTAATAACTATTGTGTTTGCCCAATGCCAAAAACGCAAGGGAGCTGAGTATACCCGGCGAGTGAGAGGCCGACTATCAGGTTGGATTATTGCCATAGTTGTTTTAACTGGAATCGGGTTATTTGTATCCTCATTTAAAATGTTTGTAAATTACCTGATAATTTTGAAGTAAGTCTGTAGTGTTGGTAATACTTCAGGTTCTCTTCAGTTTCAATTTTTAAATTTGATTAAAAAGCTTTGAAAATACTGGTAATAGAAGACGAGCAAGGTTTACGCGAAAACATCACGAGTTATTTGAATGTAGATGGTAACATTTGTGAAAGTTGTAATGCATTGACCCCCGCACTGCAAAAACTATCTGATTATGATTATGACTGTGTTTTGCTTGACATTGGCTTACCCGATGGCGAAGGGTTTGGTGTACTTGAATACTTAAGCACACAACAAAAAAGCGAAGCTGTTCTGATTATTTCTGCCCGCAACTCGCTCGATGATAAATTGAAGGGGCTCAACATAGGCGCAGACGATTACTTGACCAAGCCTTTCCATTTGGCCGAACTTAAAGCCAGGCTGATGGCTGTTTATCGCAGGAAAGCGCTAAATACCAGCAGCAAGCTGGTTTTTAATGAAATTTCAATTGATATACAGGGGCGCACTGTCGAGGTTAATAAAAATACGATAATATTAACCAGAAAAGAATATGAAATGTTACTGTACTTTATTGCCAATAAAGGTAAAGTAATTTCAAAAAATGCAATTGCGGAACATCTTTGGGGTGACGAGATGGACATGTATGATAGTTTCGATTTTATTTATACCCATATTAAAAACCTCCGGCGGAAAATTCTGGATGCGGGAGGAAGAGATTATTTAACATCTATATACGGACTTGGCTATAAATTCACTGATTGATGAGGCTGTCAGAGCATTATACCAGGACGAGTTTCTATATCACCCTGGCTGTGTTAGTGATAGGAGCAGTGATTTACTACTTCGCTATAAGTTACATTGGCACACAGCAACTTGATCGGGCGCTTCAACAACAATTAACAGAGGCTGAAGAGTATATCAGGAGCAACAATGGCAATCCGCAGCAATATGACCTTGACCGCGATCACGCTGTATTTGTTAAAACTTACAAGCAACTGTTACAGAAGCGTTTTTTTGACACTATTTATTTAAAACCGAAAGAGCAGCGATGGGAAGCGGGTAGGGCCGTAGAAGACCTCGTAAAATTAAAAAACAGCAACTACAAGGTTACAATTACTATTTCGAGGGTTGGGCAAAAAAATCTGATCGAACTCATTTCTATTATCACGCTTGCATTACTTGCCGGTTTATTGACGGTACTCTTTATAACCAATAAATATCTGCTAAATGGCCTTTGGAAGCCTTTTCAACTCACCCTAAAAGAGATCAAACAGTTCAATATCGCCGACGTTGATCAGTTTAAAGGTAAACCAAGTAAGGTGGACGAGTTTACAGAACTTAATGAAGCCATACGGGAAATGTCTTTAAGGGTAACTCAGGATTATCTTAGCCTGAAACAATTTACAGAGAATGCATCACATGAAATGATGACACCACTGGCTGTTGTAACCACCAAATTGGATACGCTAATACAGGACGAAACATTGAATGCAGCGCAATTGGCACAAATCGCAGATATTTACAGCTCAGTAAACAAGTCCAGTCGGCTTAATCACTCATTATTACTGCTGGCTAAACTGGAAAATAAGCTGATCGTTGAAGAGGAATCGATTGAACTCGATGTAATACTTGAAAGGAAAATGCTCCAATTTCAGGAACTTATGCAAAATAAGAACCTTACTGTCCGTTATAAGCTGCACCCGAAGCAGATATCGGCCAGTAAATACCTGATAGATATTTTACTAAATAATTTGTTTGGTAATGCAATCCGCCATAATGTGCCGGGTGGTGAAATTTTTATTGGTCTTGACCCATACCAACTTTCGATAAAAAATACCGGTATTGCAAATGCGCTGAACGGGCAACAAATTTTTGAACGTTTTCACAAAAGCAAAGATTCACAAGGTGCCGGACTGGGATTAACACTGGTTAAAAATATTTGCCAGCACTACGGGTATGGCATCCAATACCAATATGACGAGGGAAAGCATGCGTTTGTCATAACCTTTTAATTTCATAGCCTGTTTGTCACGTTTCTTATACATAAGCTTTAACTCCAATTTTACTTCAGATTGTCCCGATAGTTTTAACGCTATACTATTTGTATACAAGTTAAAACCGACTATTGATGAAATATTTATGTTTACTGATCTTAGTGTTTTACGCTCTGGAACTTAAAGCGCAAGATAATTATGAGATTCAGGTTTACGGTTCTGAAACCGTTGAAAAGGGTAAAACAATGTTTGAATTGCATAGCAATTATACGTTAAACGGTAGTAAAACTGTAACAACCTGGGAACTTCCTACCAATCATGTTGTACACGAAACGGTAGAGATCACCCATGGTTGGACAACCTGGTTTGAAACAGGTTTTTATATCTTTAACTCTATTGGAGATGCGGGCAGGACGGCTTACGTCGGCTCTCACATCAGGCCCAGGGTTGCCGCTCCTTCAAGCTGGAACTGGCCCGTGGGGGTAAGTATATCTACAGAATTTGGCTTTCAGAAAGCTGCGTTCTCGGCAAATACCTCCACGCTGGAAATCAGGCCAATCGTAGATAAAAAATGGAATAAGTTATATGTTTCCTTAAATCCTACCCTCGAGAAGAGTTTCAAGGGGCCCGATCAAAACCGTGGATTTACCTTTTCACCAAATGTTAAAGGGAGTTACGATGTAACAAAAGTGGTTGCCCTTGGCCTCGAGTATTATGGTAGTACCGGGCCATTTTTTCACTACGACCCAATTAAACAACAAGATCATCAGTTGTTTGTAGCCACGGACCTCAATGCAGACCCTAAATGGGAGTTTAACGGAGGAATTGGCTATGGATTTACATCGAATTCGGACCGTGCCATTGTCAAAATAATTATTGGCAGAAGATTTTAGGTGTATTAAAATGTTCTGATAACAAATAGTGACCTGAATCATTTTTCGGACTGATCAGAAGCATTCGGTTTTTAATTTGCAATGGCTCAATTTGTTTAGAATTTTCTAAACCTCTTTTAGCCCAAACTGATGGAAAGCAAAACTAACGATCAACTGAGTAATTTTTGGCAACTTTCTATTAATGATGCATTTAAACTCCTTGAAACTCAGGCAACAGGTATTGGCACTGCCGAAGCTATTAAAAGGCTTAAGCAATATGGCGCCAATACGTTAAAAAAAGCTAATAAATTTAATAACCTGATCATATTATTTTCTCAGTTTAAAAGCCCGGTAACATTGTTGCTTATAGCTGCTGCTTTACTTTCCGCAGCCCTGGGAGATACCGCCGACACATTAATCATTATGATCATCGTCCTGATCAGCAGCCTTCTTGGTTTCTGGCAGGAAAAAGGTGCTGCAAGTGCGGTAAGTGAACTGTTGAAGATGGTTCAGCTACACTGCACCGTGCTACGGGATAACAGGAAGACAGAGCTTGAGGTAACTGCCGTTGTACCTGGAGATGTGATTTGCCTTTCTGCGGGAGATATTATCCCTGCCGATGGCCTTGTTTTAGAATCTGAGGCCTTGTTTGTTGATGAAGCGGCATTTACCGGCGAATCTTACCCGGTAGAAAAAATCCAGGAGTTGAAAGTGTTGACGCCCCCTTAGCCAGGCGCAACAATTGCCTGTTTATGGGTTCGAGCGTGGTAAGCGGTATTGGAAAGGCACTCATCGTGACAACGGGCCAGCAAACCGAATTTGGGAAAATATCAGATAAGCTGTCATTAAGAATTCCTGAAACTGATTTCGAAAAAGGGATAAGAAAATTTGGATATATGTTAATGGAGATCACGCTTTTGTTAGTGTTGGTGATCTTTGCCGTTAATGTGTTGCTGCATAAGCCGGCGCTTGATTCGTTTTTGTTTTCACTCGCGTTGGCGGTCGGGCTTACACCTCAATTGTTGCCTGCCATCATTAGCGTTAATCTTTCAGTTGGTGCCCGCAGCATGGCCAGCCAAAAGGTGATTGTAAAAAGGCTGAGCGCCATTGAAAACTTTGGGAGTATGAATATCTTGTGTTCTGATAAGACAGGGACAATTACAGAAGGTAAAGTTACTTTAAAAGAAACACTTGATTTTGAAGGTGTACATAGTGATAAAGTTTTTAAATATGCCTGGCTTAATGCCAGCTGCCAGCAAGGGTTTGTCAACCCGATCGATAAAGCCATCTGTTCTGTTCATTATGAGGGAAATGAAGCGAAGGATTTTTCGGCGATTACAGAAGTGCCATATGATTTTGTACGTAAACGGCTTACAGTACAAGTGAAAATCCCGGCAGCTAATATAGCCATCACGAAAGGTGCTGTGCGTCAGGTTCTTGATATTTGCAATCGGATTGAAACATCGGCAGGTATTCTTGCGGATATAGGCGACCATAAAGAAGCGATTTTAGCTCAATATCAGCTTTTAAGTGATTCGGGATTGCGCACGCTTGGAGTGTCATATAAGGAAGTGGGTCCTGATCAAATTTTCACCAGGGAAAATGAGCATGATATGGTTTTCCTTGGGTTTATAACATTGTTTGACCCGCCGCGTGCCGGTATGTCTGAAACTATTCAAAAGCTGCAACATCTCGGTGTCAGACTTAAGATTATTACAGGGGATAACGCACCGGTAGCAAGAAACCTGGCTAAACAGCTTGGGCTTTCATCCGCACAGGTCCTTACCGGTCAGGAAATACGTAATATGAGTAGTGCAGCATTGCGTCATAAGGCGCCCCTGACCCATATTTTTGCGGAGGTTGAGCCCAGCCAGAAAGAACGTATCATAAGTGTTTTAAAAAAAGCAGGGAACGTGGTTGGTTTTATGGGAGACGGTATTAACGATGCGCCAGCGCTGCACACAGCCGATGTGGGTATATCAGTAAATTCGGCGGTTGACGTTGCAAAAGAGGCAGCTGATATCGTTTTATTGGATCAGGACCTAAATGTGTTATGTGACGGGATTATAGAAGGCCGTAAAACATTTACAAATACCATGAAGTATATTTTTATGGCCACCAGTGCAAATTTTGGTAATATGTTTAGTATGGCCGGTGCATCGTTATTTTTGCCCTTTTTGCCTTTGTTGCCAAAGCAGATATTGCTTACCAACCTGTTGACCGATTTTCCTGAAATGACCATATCTTCAGACAAGGTTGATGATATCAATCTTAAAACGCCGCAACGGTGGAACCTCGGTTTTATTAAACGATTTATGATCGTTTTCGGTTTATTGAGTTCCGTTTTTGATTATTTGACATTTGCCGTGCTAATTTTTATTTTGCATGCTAATCAAAGAGTTTTTCAAACAGGGTGGTTCACCGAATCGGTGGTTTCTGCAGTTTTAATTGTTTTGGTAGTACGTACCCGACTGTCATTTTTTAAAAGCCTTCCTGGCAAATATTTATCGATAACTACCATCGCAATATTGCTATTGGTGTTAATGATTCCATATTCGCCATTGGCGTCAATATTTGGTTTCGTAACACTGTCCTGGAAATACTATATGTTGATGCTTGCAACCGTTACTGCATATATTCTATCGGCTGAACTTGCCAAGAGATGGTTTTATAAAAAAATTAAGTAACCTCTTTGTCCGACGTATATAGTAATAGCTGTCTGCAAATCGCTATCATATCTTAAGATGATATTGTACCCGTGTATGGTAATGCGCATGTTAAATTCTATTTCGCGTTTAATATCAGCAACGGAATATTAATGTTTTTAGCCATTTCAAGGGTATGGCTGCCATGAAAAAGTCTTTTTATAAAGTTAAAATGGTGATGTACCATTGCCAGTATATCTATACGTTCGTTTGCGCAAAGCATTGAAAGCCCAGTCTCGATTTTGTCGGCTCTTATAATTCTTTTACTCAAGAAAGAGCATTTTTCCTGATTGGCAATAGCATTAAGTATTTGCTCTATAAATTGTTCGTTTAAGCCAGTACGGTCCGGGTGGTTGTTTACTGATGTTAAAATTAGTTCCGCAGTGAGTGGTTCTATCAATTTGTTTAAAGATTCAAGAGCAATTATATCATCCTTGGTACAAGTTAAATCGGTGGCAAACGCGATCCGTTTTATGTCATTAAACCCTGCAGTTGGTGGAACAAGTAATAACGGGAAATCAAAGCTGTTCATCATGTTTTTTACCGTGTTCCCTTGTAAAAGCGTATTTAAGCCGTCTTTGTCATGAGTGCCGGCAACCACCATGACAATATCATTTGTGGAGGATAGGGCCTCTATCATGTTATTCAAGTCTCCAAAAGAACTCTTAATGGATATGCGTGGATTGAATCTATTATCGACGTTCAAAGTTTCTGACCAGGTTGCAAGCTGGCTTTTTAGCAATTCCAGCATATCGGTACTTTCCTTGCTTAACATGTCGTATTCTTCAATCGGCCATGTGATGGTATAAGGGCTCGGTATATCAATTGGCAACAGGCAAGCATTACATAATACCAAATCAGCTTTTAAACCAAGTGACAGTTTTAAAGCATAATGCGCTGCATGCGTTGCGTAGGGAGAAAAATCAGTGAGGGAAATTATTGTTTTCATTGCCATTTTTGATATAAATGTGGAGGATAAGGCCTGCAAAATGTATGAGGAAAATCATGTAAATCGTTGATTTACATCAAGTGGATAAAATGTGCCTATGCCTAATTTTGCTATTGTACTTCAATTATTAACCTGAAAACACAGCCTATGAAAACGATCCTGGTAATTGACGATGGTTCTGCGTCTGCTACAAATGCCACGCATCTTGCCTTCAACATAGCAAAGCACATTGGAGCTAATTTAGTTTTGGCCCGGATATATCCGGTAAAACAACCATCGTTTTCTAAAGCATTGCAATTGGCGGGGCACGTTGCCGCAGATGGTTACATACCCGGTCCGTTACGGGGCCAACCGGCCAATTTTTCCGTAAAAGAAGGTGAACATATGCCGCTAATTGAAGAACTTGAAGTATCAAGCGATACGGAAGCGCAATTGATTGCTTACATCAATAAAAATTGCGTTTGGATGGTTATAAAAGGGTTACCGGAATCGGCACCATTTAATCGGGACGTTAAGGTGCAGGCGGTTTTAAACCGGATATCTTGCCCGGTGATGCTTGTTCCCCTGAAGTTTGATGGTGGTTTTGAGCGCTTGGTTTACACCGCTGATTTACGATATTGCCGGTTAAATGTTTTGAAACATCTTGCTTCTTTGGCCCAGGCCTTTCAGGCAGATCTGTTACTTGCTCATATTTCGGCAAAGGGTTTGCCCCATATAGAACAAAATTATGCGCTAACACTCTTTAGCGACGAGATAAGTAAAAAAATAGGCTATGAGAGGCTGTTTTTTAGTAATACAAAAGAACGTGATATGTCACGGGCTGTTGATGTTATGATACATAATATGCATGCCGATCTGCTGGCGGTTGTACATCACCGATTTCATTGTGAGCAGTTGAGAACCGAGGGGAGCGATACTTCTGTTCCTGTACAAGTAGGCATCCCGGTGCTTGTCTTTCCATATTGATTTACAAAGTTGAAACTGTTTTGAGTGTTCAGGATCAATTGGATAAATGACCGTCGTCACTAATTTAACCTACCAGGCATTGCATTTTTACATCATAAAAAAGATATTATGAAAATAGTTGAAATAAGCTTTGCCGCCAGTAAACAAACCCTTATTTGGCTGTTTGTTTTGTGTGTTTTTTATGCCGGTAGGAGCCATGTCAAAAAGCTATGCACCAGGAAAAACCATTATTTGCAATACAAGTGATACTTCGATCACAGCGCAGATCGCCGGGCAACTGAATGATAAGGCATTGAATAATGGCTTGTATTTTCCTGTTTCAGCTAAGCGGTTTTACGAAAAACGGGCTTTTGCTCCGGTATGGACAGTTGAACAAAAAGATCAAAATAAAACATGGGCTGCCATGCTCCTGATTGATTGTGTGTTGCAATTTGGTTTAAGGCACGAAGATTATCATCCTAAAGAGCTGCAGTATACCACCTTGCACACTATACTCGAACAACCCGGTAAAGTAAGCAACAAGCAAAAGGCCCGGTTTGAGATATTCCTCACCGACGCTATGCTCGCTTTTATGAATAACCTGCATTTCGGCAAACTGAACCCGTATTATCCGCCAGCAAAAATTGATAGGGCAACCATTAACGGCTTTAACAGCGAAGAAATATTAACTAATGCGCTCAAATTACCTGCCTTTATGGATGCAGTAGTAAAAGTGCAACCTTTAAACAAAGAGTATGCAATATTTCAACATCAGTTGCATTTGATTAAAGGGCTTTATGAAGGAGACTGCTATGAAACGCCTGAAGCCGATGTGAGAAAAATTGCTGTGAATATGGAGCGGCTACGGTGGGCCGAAATAAACGATAGTACTTATATCCAGATTAATATTCCAACTTATACATTAAAATTAGTCCTGCCGGATACAACGTTTAATTTCAAAATAGTTGTAGGGGCTCCTGCTACACCAACACCCTTAATGGTAAGTACGCTTACAGATTTTGCTACCGGAACAGGCGCTGTAAATCCCAAAACTAATCAGAGAGACAAAATGATTCCGTATAATCTGTTTTTTAAACAAAAAACAGGCAATCAAAAAAATGGTACTTATATCTATTTCATGCCCGGCAATAAGGCCGGTATAGAGTTGTTGGGTTTATCTGACAAGAATTTATTCAAGAAGCAAAAAAGAGCGACGAGTAACGGGGCGATAAGAATTGAGCGGGGAGAAGAACTTGCCAAATTGTTATTAACTACAGCTGGAAATAAAACTGACATAAAATCCATGCACCGAGCCCTGATGGATCGGGAAATTAAAGTTTTTCAACTTAAAAAGCCTGTCCCAATCAGGATCACTTATATCACTACTGCTATCGTGGATGGCCAGATTGTGAAATATGAAGATATATATAACCTTGACAGTAAGGTCGAAAATCAGCTTTATGGCCTTAAACCCGTCAATAAAACAAAGTGAGCGGTTTTAATTATGATTTTGAAAAATTATGAAAACGATTTTAGTTCCAACAGATTTTTCGGCGCAGGCAAAAAATGCGGCAAGTTATGCTGTAAATATTGCGCAAATTATCAGAGCAGGCGTAATATTATGCCATGCTATAAAAGTACCTGACGAGATCACCGATGGCAAATCAGGTGGCCTGGCCGCTCGAAGATTATAATTCCCTCAAAGAAGAGACAACGCAGGAACTGCAAAGCTTGTCGGCTGCATTATTGCATGACATCCACTCAGATGAAGCGGTCGGCGATCGCGAGTTTATAAACACGCGTAGTGCTACAGGTGATGTGGTGGATGTAATCAGAAACGTGGTAGAAGAGCAAAAATGCGTTATGGTGGTTATGGGCATGTCGGGAGCCGGGGCCATAAGCAGGTTTTTCTTGGGTAGCAATACACAGGACGTGATCAATAAAGCTTCCTTCCCGGTTTTGCTGATCCCGGCAAATGCTCATTTTCATCCCATATTTAAAATCGCTTTCGCTACAGATCTGAACGATAACGACATTGAACTAATTCATTCGGTAGCAAGCCTTGCCTATTATTTTAATGCCGAATTATTAATAGCACATATTACCGATGATAAAATTGAAGAGGGAGATGATAAGCGTAAAGTAGATGATTTTTTGAAGGAGGTGACCTGCAAAGCCAATTACGCTAAAGTTTATTACAGACATATAAAAAGTGTAGATGTAATGCATGGCCTCGACTGGCTAAGCGAACATGGCACAGTTGATATGCTTGTTACGGTGCACCGTAAAGTAAATTCGCTTGAAAAGCTTTTTGGCATCAGTTATACCCAAAAACTTTCACATCATATAGAGATTCCGTTGCTGGTGCTGCCTGAGGGATTATCTGCCGTACATTTTTAGTGTTTTTAGGCCGTGAATTAGGATCGAAAACTTTTACGCAGCAGGGATATATTATAAAATCTCACGCCCATCTTAACAGGCGTTTGCAGCCTTAAAAAAGCAATATGAAGTCATATTAATAATGGCCGGTAATATATGGTAAGCCTATTGTTTGTTCTGTCAATTTGTAAGCCTACCGAAACATATGGAATCGTTAATAAACCTGATGACCTGATTAATTTAACATGTAACGTCACTAATGGTCAAATTGAAGAGTTTAAGGCCAATTGCTATCAGAGAGAGGGCGTTGGCATATATTCAATGTTGCGGCAGGTTAAATGGAATAAAGATAAAGCTTTGTTTTAATTATAATTAGTGATGTCTAAAGAGAGCAATAAATCTGAGATCGCATTCCTGGAGGGACCCCATTCGCGATTTAAAGAGCTACGTTTTACGGTCGAAACAATGTGGGAATTTATAAAAGGATTCCGTGCATTACATTTTATTGGCCCCTGCATTACGGTATTTGGTTCGGCCAGATTTAAGGAAGACCATCCTTATTATGAACTGACCCGGAAAGCTGCTGCCGAATTTGCGAAACTCGGTTTTACAATTATGACAGGGGAGGGCCCGGACTTATGGAAGCGGCTAATAGGGGAGCTAAGGATGTTGGTGGCCGGTCTGTTGCCTGTAATATCCAGCTTCCTGTAGAGCAGAAGCCTAACCAATACCTCGATAAATGGGTTTACATGAAACATTTTTTTGTAAGGAAGGTGTTATTGGTCAAATACTCTTTTGCCTTTGTTGTTATGCCTGGGGGATACGGTACTATGGACGAGATATTTTGAAGCGCTTACCCTGATCCAAACACACAAGATAAAAGACTTCCCGGTGATTATTTTCGGTAAAGAATACTATTGCAAACTTGTTGAACATATCGATCTCATGAAGGCTAATGGAACAATAGGGCCTGGTGATATGAAGTTGTATCTGATAACTGATGACATAGCAGAAGCCGTTAGTTTAATTTCCGAAAAGTGCATCAAAACGTTTGGGCTAAAGCCGGCAAAGCCAATCACTCCTATAAAGTGGCTTTTGGAACACATTTAATAGTTTTATTATCAATATCGCTATCAATATGAATGATCTGAATTTCTTAAAAGCCGTTATACAGCATGTGATAGATGGTATTATTATAATTGATAAAACCGGACAGATCATTTATGCAAATCCAGCTGCTGACGAGATTGTTTGGATATCAGTCGGGTGAACTGTGCAGTTTGAATGTTGACTATTTAATGCCCGTACAGGCACGCATATCACACAACCGCAGTATAGATGTTTATAAAGAAACAGGTTATGCGAAGATAATTAACAAAGGCCGGGAGATTGTAGCATTACGAAAAGACGGAAGTTCCTTCCCTGCAAGACTTTCAGTAAGTGAGGTTTTATTTAAGCAGCAAGCGGTGTACGCCGGTGTAATTCATGACCTTAGCCTCGAAAAAGAAATTGAAGAACAGCAAAGGCAATATACTTCAGAGCTCGAGACAATTGTCGAAAAGCGTACAACCTTCCTGAAGAATATCGTCCAGACGCTTGAACAGGCAAAAGAAGAAGTAAACGCCTCTTTGAATAAAGAGAAAGAGGTTAATAAAATGAAAACCCGTTTTGTATCGATAGCTTCACATGAATTCAGGACCCCTCTTAGCCGCATTCAGTTATCTGCATCGCTGATAGAAAGGTATTTTGAAAGGCTGGACAAGGGCAAAATATTCGAGCATCTTGCTAAAATTAAAGGAGCTGTGACAGATCTTACCGGTATCCTGAATGATTTTTTGTCAATCGAACGCATCGAATCCGGAAGTGTAAATATTCATCGTGTAATCTTTAACCTGGGAGCTCTGATAAAAGAAATAGCTGCGGAGATGTCATTGCTGAAAAAGGCCAATCAGCAAATTATTGTTAATGACGATATCGACACTATCGATGTATTGCTTGACAATCAATTGATCAGGCATTGTCTTATTAATCTCATTTCTAATGCTATTAAATATTCCGGGGAGGACGGTATAATCCATATAAATGCCCAGCTTGTAAAAGGTGCCTGCACCATTAGTATACAGGATAATGGTATGGGAATTCCAACCGAAGATTGTGATAGTATATTTCAGCCATTTTTCAGGGCCGGTAATACAACTGACATAGATGGGACCGGCCTGGGGCTTAACATTGTGAAGCGATATGTTGAGCTGATGAACGGAAGAATAAGCTTTAATACGAGTCTGAGAAATGGCACCGTGTTCGAAATGAAATTTCCGGCTCAATAAGCCGCTTCATGTAATTGATACCAATGGTCCATTCAAAGTATGGATTGTACCCATTTTTGAATGGACCGCTTTTAATAAACTGAACCGGGTTTAAATAATAGTAGGGAAAATGAACAGCGGCAATTTTAGGTCGCTAAGAGCTTCTTTGGTAGTGCTATGTTCAAAATAGCGCCTGAAAAAAGAATGTTGGTGATGAACTACCGCGAGGAGATCAGGTTTTTCTTCAGCGCAATGACGGTGTAGCCGGTCCGCAACTTCGCGGCCTCCGAGGTTCTTGAACGAAATATGGTCATACCCGAATTTGGCAATATGTTTTTGGAAAGCTTCTTCCTTTTCAATTTGCTGTTTCTTATCTTTTACCGGCTGATTTACATGTACTACTTCAATACTGAACTTGAAGATTTTTCCCAGGCCAATTAAGAAATGTAGTGGCGTGATATCCGCTTCATCGAAGGTAGTAGCGAATATTGTCTTTTTAATATTGTTAACACTGGTATTGGCTGGTACAACCAATACCGGGCGTTGTGTATGTTGAATTATTTTATTTGTTTCGCTGCCGAAAAACAAGTGTTCGATAGAGGTACCTGACGGAGCCCCCATCGTTATAAACATAATTTGGTTTTCATCAATTATTTGTTTGAGATTATCTTTCAGGTTACCGTCACCGCTTAAGCCTTTGAGCGTTGGCTTTCGTTCGGTTTTATCAATCCCATCTGCAATGTATTGTAGTGTATTTAATTGATGATCAAGTTTTTTCTTTGTTTCGGTAGTGGCTAAAAAAACTCTTCTTCTACGTAGGGTCCTCCTGAAAAAGTAGACGCTACCGCTATGGTTTCATAGTTATGATACAAAAGTACGTTGGCATGCAGTTTACCTGCCAGTAGTACAGCCGAATTTACAGCGTTTGATGAATTATCGGAAAAATCGGTGAGTGCGAGGATAGTTTTCATGATAATGAATTGAGTTTTTAAGTAACTGATTTGATTACACAAATATTCACATCTCGCTCCTCATTATAAATGACCATGATCATGACTGAGCTTGACTTTAAACATGAATGGTTAAATGCAGCTTGCATTTAATGCTCAAAATCATAGCTCTTTGTGAGCAAGGTCATGTGAGGTTGAATAATCCATTCCGAATTTTGATCCATAAACTTAAATATACAACGCTATGTCAACATTAGTAAAATCAAACAACATTCCCTCATTGCGTTCAATGATGGAGGATTTCTGGAACAACGACAATTTCTTTAATCATCCTTTCTTCAATCGGGAGCTATTACCGGCGGTAAACATCCGTGATAAGAAAGAGAACTATGAACTTGAAGTTGCCGCCCCGGGTTTTAAGAAAGATGATTTCAATATTGGTATTGAAAATGGTTTGCTGACTATCAGCGCCGAAACCAGGGAGGAACATAATGAGGAAAAAGAGAATTACACCCGCAAAGAATTTTCAAGCAGTTCCTTTACCCGAAGCTTCAACTTACCGGAAGATGTGGACGATGAACACATTAAAGCAAATTACAAGAACGGGTTGCTGACTATTGATATCCGTAAAACAACCCCTGCTGTTGCAGAGAAAAAGAAAATTAACATTGACTGATCAACCGCGTTGCGCCTGTACTTTGATTGTACAGGTGCAACTTCTTCTTTGATCAAACGCCGCAAAAAATATCAAACTATGGAAGCTGTAGTTTATAACAGGGTAATTGTCCCGTCCAGATATTGGATATTGATGCTGTTATCTGGTATCCTGCTTTGTGTTCTTGGTTTTTGGGTGATTTTATCGCCGCTGCAGTCGTATCTTTCACTTAGTATTACGTTTGCCGCAGGAATGATGATGACCGGCCTTTTTGAAACTGTTTTTGCAATGATAAGTATCCGGCATATTGAACGCTGGGGATGGCTGCTGGCAAGTGGACTGATTGATTTAGCTATAGGTAGTTATTTGTTTACCTACCCAACAATAACTATGATGTTGCTTCCGATTATTGTTGGATTTTGGTTGCTTGTAAGAGGCATAATGGGTATAGGAAGCGCGCTTGATATGCGTGCTTACGGTATCGAGAGTTGGGGCTGGATCATGTTTAATAGCTTGGTTATCATTTTCTTTTCAGTTGGCATTCTTGCTTATCCTGCTTTTGGTATCGCGAACCTGATCGTATGGACAGGAATGGCGTTCTTGGGAGCAGGTATTTTCAGAGTGGTTATTTCTTTTAAGGTTAGGCATATCATCAGTCTTTCTTCGGGTAAATCCAAAAGTTAACTAAATGCTGTTACTCATCGGAATTAGTGATGGCGGTCATGTTTTGAGGATCCCAGCCATTCGATATTTGTTGATAATGTTAAATCCCTGAATAATGAATCCTGACAATTCAAAATCAGCTGCCTTACTTGTCTTCAACGCCGGCTCTTCAAGCATCAAGTTCTCTTTCTTTCGACTGTCAACCGGCATTCAGAAAGTTGGGGAAGGGCGAATAACACGTATTGGTTTGCCAGGAACATCATTTATATTGACAAGACAGCAATTTACCGAGATCGAAACAATACCTGGCGATGTAACTGACTTTATATCAGTCATAAAATTTCTCGCCAACTGGATCGAATGCCAGCCCATGTTTTCGCAGGTGAAAATAATCGCACATCGGGTTGTACACGGAATAGAAGATAGTTCCCCCGCGCCGGTTACAGAAAACTTACTAAATGAACTGAAACAGGCTGCCGGTGACAATCCCGAACATTTGCCAAATGAAATTAAACTGATTGAAATATTCCGTCATCGTCATCCGCAGTTACAGCAATACGTTTGTTTCGACTCTTACTTTCACCAGAATATGGCACCCGTAGCGAAACTACTTCCGTTGCCGGATCGGTTTAGGGCTACAGGATTAAGACGTTTTGGTTTTCATGGCCTTTCTTATCAATATATTATGCAAAAGTTAAACTCGGAGGGTAAGGGTTACGGTAAGACTATCATAGCGCATTTAGGTAACGGTGCAAGTTTAGCCGCTGTAAACGGCGGGAATTGCATAGATACCACCATGGGGTTTACACCGGGCTCCGGTTTGCCGATGAGCACACGGTACGGAGATATAGATCCTGGTGTAGCATGGTATTTGATGAAAAAAGAAGGGCTCTCGGCCGACCAGTTTATTCAAATAATGAATCATGAATCGGGCCTTTTAGGTGTTTCAGGCTCCAGCGGCGATATGCAGGATCTTCTTTTGCGGGATGCAACCGATTTTAAAGCTGTGGAAGCAATAAACCTTTTCTGCTATTATATAAAAAAGGCCATTGGCGCATTTACGGCAGCCTTGGGTGGAGTTGACACCCTGGTTTTTACAGGTGGCATAGGTGAAAACGCGCCTGTGATAAGGGAGCGGATATGCACTGGCCTTGATTTCTTGGGACTTAAACTTAACGCTGAAGCAAACACTAACCAAAATAAAAATATATCTGCAAATGATTCAAGGGTAAATGTCTATATTATACCAACTGATGAGGAACTGATGATGGCGCAGATTGTGAATGAAATAATCCACATTTAAAATTATTTAAAGCAATTAAAATGACAATGATAACTGATATCACATCAATCGATAACGCGCCGTTAACCGGTGAATGTTTGGAAAAATTAGATGCTTATTGGCGCGCAGCTAATTATTTGTCTGTCGGCCAGCTTTATCTTTGCGATAATCCGCTTTTGGAAGAGCCCTTAAAAATAGAACATCTCAAGAAAATGCAGTTAGGCCACTGGGGTACCACCCCCGGGCAGAATTTTATTTATACTCACCTTAACCGGATCATTAACAGATATGATTTAAATATGCTTTATATTTCAGGACCCGGGCACGGCGGACCTGCAGTAGCAGCAGGTACATACCTGGAAGGGACCTACAGTGAAGTTTATCCGGAAGTTAGCCAGGACCGCGCGGGGATGAAAAATTTATTTAAACGGTTTTCATTTCCAGGTGGTGTATCCAGTCATGCCTCACCCCAAACACCAGGATCAATGCATGAAGGAGGCGAACTTGGATACTCGTTAAGCCATGCATTTGGCGCTGTGCTGGATAATCCGGACCTCATTGCCGCTTGTGTTGTAGGCGATGGAGAAGCCGAAACAGGTCCGCTGGCAACTGCCTGGCATTCTAATAAGTTCTTGAACCCGCTTACCGATGGCGCTGTATTACCAATTTTGCATTTGAACGGCTATAAGATTTCAAATCCTACGGTTTTGGCCCGTATTCCTCACATCGAGCTCGAACAATTATTTCATGGTTATGGATACTTTCCTTTATTTGTCGAAGGTTCGGACCCCGCAATTATGCACCAGGCCATGGCTGCGGCCTTAGAACAAGCGGTACACTTTCTAAAGCAAATAAAATATAATGCCATAGAGCATCCAGGGCAGGAGCGACCAAAATGGCCAATGATCATATTAAATTCACCAAAAGGATGGACCGGGCCAAAGGTTGTTGATGGAAAGCAGATAGAGGGCACATTTCGCTCTCATCAAATACCGCTTACTGTTTCTGAGTCAAGCCCGGAGAGTCATTTGCAAATGCTCGAAAGCTGGATGAAGAGTTACCGGCCCGGAGAGTTATTCGATACTAATGGTTGCTTAAAGAAAGAAATTGCGGAAATAGCACCAAAAGGCAATCGAAGGATGGGAGCAAATGCTCACACAAATGGGGGGCTTTTGCTCAGAGAATTAATTCTTCCAGATTTTCAGCGCTACGCATTTAACGTGAATTGCCCCGGTATTATGGGTGAAGGAGATGTGCATGTAACCGGCCGCTTTTTGCGCGACGTAACATTACTTAATCCTCAAAATTTCAGGGTTTTCGGCCCCGACGAGACTGTCTCAAACAAGTTAGAGGCAATTTTTGAAACTACCAGCCGCCAGTGGAACGCTGATATTAATATAAACGATGAATATCTTGCTCCGAAGGGGAGGGTAATGGAGATGCTTAGCGAACATCAGTGCGAAGGTTGGCTCGAAGGGTATTTGCTAACCGGCAGGCACGGGCTATTCAATTGTTACGAGGCGTTTATACATATCGTTGATTCGATGTTTAACCAACACGCCAAGTGGTTGAAAATGACGCGGGAGATACCATGGCGGAGAAAGATAGCATCCCTGAATATCCTGCTTACTTCAACTGTTTGGCGCCAGGACCATAACGGTTTTACCCATCAGGACCCGGGATTCATTGATCACGTCATCAATAAAAAATCAGAAATTGTGAGGGTTTACTTGCCGCCGGATTCTAACAGCCTTTTGTCGGTTATGGCTCATTGCCTGGGCAGCAAACATTATGTAAATGTTATGGTAGCAGGGAAGCACCCTTCTCCTCAATGGTTAAGTATGGATGAGGCTGTGGTTCATTGTTCAAGAGGCATTGGGGTATGGGATTGGGCAAGTAATGATCAGGACTGCGATCCGGATATTGTCATGGCTTGCTGCGGTGATGTGCCTACATTAGAAACATTGGCAGCTGTATCTATATTACGTGAACATTTTCCGGATTTAAAGATAAGGGTTGTAAACGTTGTGGACCTGTTAAAGCTGGAAAGGCAATCCAGCCACCCGCATGGTTTGAACGACCATGATTTTGATGCACTTTTTACTGTCGATAAACCCGTTATCTTCGCTTTTCATGGCTATCCATGGCTTATTCACAGGCTTACCTACAACCGGACCAATAATAACAACATTCATGTAAGAGGTTACAAAGAAGAAGGCACAATAACGACATCTTTTGACATGACCGTACTTAACGAAATGGATAGGTTTCATCTCGTAATGGACGTAATCGATCGATTGCCGCATTTGGGTAGTAAAGGCTTATATCTCAAACAAAACCTAATGGACAAATTGGTTGAGCACAAACAATACATCAATATGAATGGTGAGGATATGCCTGAAATTAAAAATTGGCGGTGGAAAGCTTGAAAGGTGGTTACTTCCGAAAAAATAGTTTGGGCTTCTGATAGTTCTTTGGTTTTTTGTACGCCTTTGCTCACCGGCAAGCAACAACTTTTATTGATAAACAGCAATGAAGTTTTCCAAAAGCCGGCTCCGTTAAGCATGCGGATTGCATGTAAAGTATAATGCTTGTTGTGTTTTAAGGCCTGTTTTGTTAAAATATTTCAGTATAAAAATAAGGCAGGCTATGGTCAAAGCAAAAGGCATTATTTAAGTTACATTAGTGGCCGGCGCCAGGGCGCTTTGATCACAGGAGCTGAACCTTTATATCCGGTTAAAACTCTTTTTTGGGTGACTCACCTTTAAGTTGTGTCCATAAAAGTTTGCCCTTGTCTGTGCCAATTACTTTCCACGTGGCAAAGGCTACTAAAAGTGGAAAAGGAAATGCCGAACCAAATCCTAAAGGCGTAATTGCCAGCAAAAAAATAATAGCTCCGGCGCAGGCGAGCGTTACCCAAATTCCTTTATATGCCAAACCAATGGCAATCAAGGCCTGGCCAATGGCAATTGCCGTAACCATTTGAATAATATGTAAGCTGAACCAACCATTTATGAAACCGAGATAACTAAATGCATACCTGCTAAAACCAAGGTACGTATTTGGATGTGCCCTGCAAACCGTATAATTTGTCCAGGCGGCCCAGGCAAAAAGTAATGCAAGGGCCAGCCGCGTTATCCAGGGTTTTCGGAAAGATGACCAAAGAATCAGCAGTCCGATTATGTTTGAAAAGCCATACGCTACCAGGAGCATCGGAGATTGTTCCATATCTATGAGATTATGGGTAGTAAAGCGCCGCTCTTAACAGGCGGCGCTTTCTGGGATTAAAAGGCAAGCTCTGGTTCTTCAATGTCAAGATTATTGACCACATGAAATACGCCTGGAGCAGCCCAGGCCACGTCTGCCGCATCTTCACTTTCGGCAAATGAACGTACCCTACCGGTTAGAGTAACAGTGTTGCCGCTGATGCCGGCATGTACCTTAGTTGCATCAATGTTTGCGCTGCGCTGAAAAGCAGCACTGATCTTTTGTTCCAGTTCGGCAGGAGATATCCTGGGCCTTAGGGTTATAAGATTGATGACCGAACGCACGCCGGTGAGATCTTGAATCGCGGTCTTCGCGCTAACCCTCTGATATTCCCATTCCAGTTCGCCCTCCATAGTTACGGTGCCATCTTCTACTTTGATTTTGATTTTGTCATCAGGCACAGCTGAATGCCATTTAAGCGCATTTAGCACTGCTTCAGCTATCTCTGTGTCGGTTTTACGGTATACCGGCGAAACGCCGATCTGGATGTCTTCTGCTATAGCTTTAACTCCGATAACTTTTTTAGCCGCCCTTTCAGCAGTTATTTTTTTGAAAATGTATCCACTGTACCCGAAAGGGTTACAATGCCATTTTTAACGGCCACACCAATTGCAGATGAGTTTAGAAATGGCTGCCATTTCAATTCATCCATTACATCTTTTTGAATTTGACTGTCTGTTTTCATGACTTGATGATTAAGTTAAGAAATTGTTTATTGTCCCTCAAAGTACTTGTAAAACAGTGTGATATGCCATGATTCAAATCAGTGATTTCGATGATGTTCATCAACTTTGCGGGTGCTGCAGATAAGCCATTAAGCACCCCGCTAACAGTGGTAAAGATTACTGGTTATTGCTTACAAGCTAGGCTGCAATTAGCGCAAACAAGTAAGTGCAACACCTGTCCAATCATCTGAAAGTATATAGGATCCAGTTTTAAAAACAGTTGGTTATGCCAGTAAGTGGATCCGCCTGAAAGCTGTTGACATAGCCGTTTTGTTCAGATAGCCTAAAAACTGCAATGCGATGGTGCATAGGAAAAGTTTCAAAAGCACCATATCATAATCAATGATCCAATTTTTGACAACGACATGTATTGATTGGGTGAATGCGCTAACCTATATCATTCATCTGTGTGGTACCTTCATTTATACATAATCCCCGCTTTAGCTAACGCTTAGCCGGGGAAAACGAAGTGTGAAAATGGTTCCTAATCCGGGTTGGCTTTCAAATTTGATGGCTCCATTCATCAGGCCTACATACCGCGCTACGATATTCAGGCCAAGGCCCGTTCCCTGGGTTGTACCGGTGTTACTTGCTCGAAAGAAAGCACTGAATAAATGTGCCTTATCCGCTTCCGGAATTCCGATGCCCTGATCTGTAACTGATAAACTGCATTCTTTTGAGTTAAGTTCTGTGTCAAGGCGGATCAGCGTGTCTTCACCGGAATATTTGATTGCATTTGACAAAAGGTTATTGAGGCAGTTTTTTAACAATTGCTGGTCGAGCGTTACCATTTCAAATCTTCCGGAATGCGTATAAATAAGTTTTTGACCAGGTTTGGCCAACATCTGCATTTCTAAAATGATTTCCCGGCAAAATTCTGCGAGATTAAATTCAGATGCCGAAATGCTGATTTTTCCTGATTCCAGTTTTTCCAGAGAAAGGAAATCGCCGAGGATGGCGGAAAGGTCGTTAACAGCATTCTTGATCTTGTCGGTATGTTTAATAATATTCAGGTCGTGATAGGTTTCAGCATATTTGCCGATGAGGGAAGCCGAAAGTTTTACGGCGCTTAAGGGGGTGCGGAATTCGTGGGATGCCATTGACACAAAACGACTTTTCAACAGCCCCAACTCCTTTTCTTTTTGCAGGGAAAGGTTAAGCTCTGCGGTACGCCGGGCAACCATATCTTCGAGGTGTAAAGTGTAATTTTTTATCTGTTCTTCCGCTTTTTTTGCCTGCTGATGTCACGGGCTATCGTTGATGCGCCTATTATTCGGTCCCGGGCGTCACGGATTGGAGAAATAGTCAGTGAAGTTGGAATAATGACACCGGCATTTGTTTTACGCAAGGTCTCAAAATGTTCTACCGTCTTACCGCTTCTTATCGCCCTGATGATTCTCTTTTCCTCAGTCAGCTTGTCGTTTGGAATGATAAGTCCGACATGTTTTCCGATTACTTCATGAGGTTTGTAGCCAAAAATCCGTTCAGCGCCACGGTTCCAACTGGTGATTTGCCCGTACAGGTCCTTGGCGATGATAGCATCTTCGGATGAACCTACTATTGCGGCAAGCAGGGCCTGTTGTTTTTCATACCTGCGCTGGGTAGTAATGTCACTGAGGGTATGGATGGAGCCATCATAATTGCCATCTTTATCGCGTACAGCTATAGATGATACAAGGATGTAGCAGTCGGCGCCGCTTGATAACTGAAACCGGATCTCTTGCCGGACGCTATCCTTTCGGGCTCTAAGTCCCGTAGTCAATGGTTTATAATTTGTATTAATAAGATGCCCTTCCTGGTCGTATTTGGTTAAAGTCGGATACCAGTCATCGTTACCTTTAAGCGGTTCTATTTCAAAGAGGGTCGCAGCAGCTTTATTATATGCTATGAGCAAATCGTTTCGATCGCATAAATAAACCGCTACCGGTAATTGCTCATAATATTGAATGAAGGTGGCTTGTTCATCATTCATTGTAAATAATATTTAACAGAGGTCAGATTTATTTATAAAAATAGTTATATATATATGGAGTTGTTAGGATTTCTCACTTTATGTAAACTTATGAAATCGGGCCTTATTGTGTTTAAAGGGCTTTAAGGTATGATCTAAGGTCGTTTACTAATGTAAATATTAAGTTGGTTTTTTCCAAAAAAATTAATGAGGTATTAAACGTAAAATATCAAACGTGACAGAAATCATTGAATGGATGTTTGGTTTAAATTAAATTTGCAAGTATGGTTAACCATTATTTTGTCTTTATCCATAAGTCACGTAACGGGTTTTGTACCATAACCTTAACGCAAAAATAAATGATATGGCAAAAGAACTAAACGAAGAGAGAATAACACAATTGTTAAGCGAACAAATCGTTGGAAGGATCGGTTGTCATGCTGATGGCGTCACCTATATTGTACCCGTCACCTATGTTTATGATGGCGAATTTATCTATGCGCATTCAAAGGAAGGTATGAAGACGACGATCATGAATAAAAATCCAGATGTTTGCTTTCAGGTTGATGAGATACTAAACCTTGCAACTTGGTGGAGTGTGGTTATTTGGGGGCGTTTTGAGGAGATTCACGGAGACGAAAGAGAAAAAGCTATAAAATTGCTAATAGAAAAAATAATGACACTCCTCGAAGAACGTCGTAGTTTGCCTGCTCATGGAGCAATTGAGCATGCACAGGCTGCTGCTGTACGTGAAGCTATATGGTATAGAATTAGAATTATCAACAAGACCGGTCGTTATGAAATAAATTAACAGGTATCCCACAATAAATTTAAACATTCAGTTGACAAATAATTTTTGTTTTCCCGACAAAACACTACGCAGGTCTCCTAACAATAATGGTTATAGATTTTACATGATTTAGTCTCCCTTAATGCGCCTGTATAGTGATTTGGCAGCCTGCCAGTTCCAGCCGGCAAATCTGCCGCGCTGTACAACGAGTTTGTTCTGCTCAGGGTATTGGATAAAATAATGAAATGCAAAACCGGCATTAGGGTTCTGCCAGCCTGTAATTTGACCAAAACGTAAATCATTGAACACAGTTGTGTCCTTCCGTAATTCCACAGTATAAAATTGTTGTGAAAACTGCACGAGCCTGCCTATATCTTTTTGATATTTAGTGCTATTAAGTAAATGCGTATTACGTGGGAAATAAGTTAACGCTAAATGTTGTTTTCGATCAA
This sequence comes from Mucilaginibacter sp. P19, assembly GCF_050632265.1. Lineage (NCBI taxonomy): Bacteria > Pseudomonadati > Bacteroidota > Sphingobacteriia > Sphingobacteriales > Sphingobacteriaceae > Mucilaginibacter > Mucilaginibacter sp. P19. Next base: position 2,977,409 of record NZ_CP192586.1, on the reverse strand, counting down.
ATACAGATCGGTATCCGGTATAATAACCGCTATCTGTCCCCGCGGTAATGTACCATAGCCAATTTTGAAGGGGGGCCGGAGTGGTAAAATACCTTGTGTACCGGATGTTTTGCTCTTTTAGCAGCGCCTTAACCGAGAGGTCCATCACCAATTTGTGTTTGTAACAGTATAACAAGTAAAAGCAACTTATACCCAAGCCTGCCGTATACCATATTTTTCTTCTCTTATAATCCTGTTTTAAATAAAGCAATGCGAGGCATGCAACGAGTGGCCAAATAGTAAAAAAGGGATCAGCGACGTAAATTAGATTGAACGCTATACGGGCTTCGTTAAACGGTTCGAACCAGCCAACTCCGTAATTATTGAGTGCATCCAACCCATCGTGCAATAATAAAAGCGACACGAAGAAGACACACCATTGCCGCCGGGATATATTTGAGCTCGGTGTCAGACGGTTGGCGGCAATCGTCAGCAAGGGACAGATCATCGCACAAAACAAAAAAGAATGGGTGAAGCCGCGATGCGCCAACAGAGCTCTTGGGGTGGAGAACCAGAACGTGGTCAGGAAATCAATGTCTGGCAAGCTATGGATTGTTGCTCCCCATAACATTGCACGTTTACCCAGCCGGCGGCCGGCAAACGCTTCGCCTACGCAGGCGCCGATCGTAAGATGTGTTAGTGTATCCATAGCAGGGTTAAAATAATAAAAAGTAATGCGTGATATGCTGCTTTAGAACATCAAATCGGGTGAGCATAATCATTTTAAAAAACATTTTAATAAAACGATGAACTTGAATGTACTTTGAATGGACCGCTGAACCATCTTACAGATATCGAGATAGATGTGGATTAAGATGCTTTATCGGTGGCTTTATCGTTTGGATTTGCGGGCATGCAATGGGCTGACAAATAATGTTAGTAAAGTTAATCATCAATTAACACCTAATGATGCCAGAAGCAACAGCTTTCAGACAGACTTGTTAAAAGCAGGCGGAAAAACCAGAACCGCCGATTGTTTGTCGGTGATTGCGGTTAAGGATTCACTCTGGCTAAAAAGTCTCGAAATTAAAGAATGGTGACCATGAGTCATTGCTAATACATTAGCGTGATGTGCCCGGCAATATTCATGCAAGCCCTTATGTACGTTTTTGCCAGGTATTTGGGTACAACTGAGTCCGCGTTGGGCAAGAAACTTACTGAAGGTAACTTCCGGGACAATATCGGCAGCCACTTCATTGGACTGTACAACATGCACAACATCGAGATGAAAACCGAGCGTTTCAGATAAATCAATTAAAAAATCTATCGCCGGCAAATCAGCGGTATTAAAATCGGTTGCAAAAACGACGTATTGAGGTATATACTGTTCAGCGCCTGTCGGTAAAATCAGCACAGGTTTGACAGCCTTGCGAATAACCGCTGCTGTATCGCTGCCCGTCAATAAGTGCTCCAGGGCGCTGTCGGACCTTCCGCCCATAATTACCATTTCAATTTCACGTTGGCCGGAAATTTCTTCTATTACATCGCTCAGGGTACCTTCGCCGTTTTTTAACTCAATATCCGGGTGGTAGTGCGGTACACTACCGGCAAGTTTTTTCAGATGATCGGCTTCGCGACTTAATCTCTCCCTGGCATCGGCAAACAGCATGCTCGTGGTTTCTGTTACATAAGGACCCGCAGTGTCACTGGGAATCAACGGAATGAACGGCAGGGTATGATACAAAACAATGCCCCAGCCAAGCTTGGCCGAATACCTTAATGCTGCAGCCTCCGCATGTGCAGCGTTCGGTGAAAAATCCGTGAGAACCAGTAGCTTTTTCATTTGAATCTTAATTTAAGTGCTGTGATTGTACATGTGTTTTCGCATTTTTTATGCTTCGTCTGCAGTTTACCGCAGGCGGTTATTATTAAAGGTAACCTGCGCGGTCGCTCCTGGTTGACAGGTTTTTTAAGTCAATCAAATGTATTTACGCGCAGTTTGATTATAAATGATGATCAGCATTAAAAAAATGATATTCAGCGTAACACAATGATGATGTGAGCAAAGTTATCTATTTGGATGATGGGGGTCATTGTTACCGGTTTGTAACTATGTTTAATTTGGGCTTGAAAGAGACAAATATGGCTACAACGCCCAACCCGGAAATTCGTGAGATAATCAATACAGTGCATTACCGCGCTTGGCTATCCATGAAAACCCGTATCAATTCAAAGAATGAATTCGCCAATACAGTCAGAGTTGCTGCCGATAAAGCAAAAGCGGAATTGTGCAGCTGTTAATTTTATTAACTATAAAATGAAGAGGCTTATTATCTACTTGTTAGTGATGTTACCTGCAAGGGGAAGCGCCCAGGCTACAGTGACCGACTTAAGCCTGGCAGCCGCAAGAGCGTTGCCCGCGGTGGTAAGGGTTACCTCTTACCTTTCAGACAGCTTATTATCCAGGCGCCCGCAATTGCCCGCGCAGATTGGTCAAAGATTCGACAGATCTGCTTATGATACACCTGTTAGTGATGCTTCAGGCGTACTTTTAAGTACTAACGGCTACATTATAACAAACGCCCATGTAATAGCGGCAGGAGATAGCGTGGTTGTTATATTACAAGATCGCAGGGCTTTCCACGTAACAGTGCTCGGGATAGATGCTGCGGCGGATTTGGCATTACTAAAAATACAGGCTGATGGCTTACCATTTTTGGAAATAGGAAATTCCAACTTGGTTCGCATCGGAGACCCTGTACTCGCTGTTGGAAATCCGCTGGAATTAAACTCAACGGTTACAGCCGGCATTTTGAGTGCCCGTTTCCGCGGAATTGACGATCTGGGCGCTGCGTCGGGTGTTAATTCATACCTGCAAACAGACGCTGCCAGTAATGAAGGCATGAGTGGTAGCGCACTTGTAGATGTGTCTGGGAAATTAATTGGTATAAATGCTGCAATACTTTCTCCTACGGGTTCATTCTCTGGCTATTCATTTGCCATTCCCTCGGGGATTGTAAAAAAGGCATGGCTGGATTTGGTTGCCTTTGGCGAGGTTCACCATGCATCACTTGATATTGTTCTCCGCGATATGGATGCCAGACAGGCGGGCCGGTTAAAGACGAAGAATGTAAACGGCGTGCTGGTAAAAGGCGTGATAAAGGGAGGAGCGGGGGATCTGGCAGGTGTTCGGAAAGACGATATTCTGCTGATGCTCGATAAAATTACGCTTGAAAATACCGCCCAATGCAGAGAAATGCTGGCGGAACGAACTCCGGGAGATCGCATTACCCTGGTTATTTGGCGAGATAACGGGCAAATATCGCTGCCTGTTAAGCTTTCGGCGGATAATAACAGCCGGAATGTCGCAGGCAGCAAAGGCGATGCATGGCCTTTACTGCGCACTGTTCATAGAAAATAAATCAAGCTTGAGTATGACTTGTTTGGAAAAAGCGGCCGAACTAATTTATGGAAGTGCGGTGTGTATGAGAGACGTTAAATTGACGAAGGTTATTTGCTTGATCTTTTGGTCCGAACAAATATGGTGATACAACTTGCCCAATATTCTGAAGCAATCTTTAGTTGGCATAAGTATATTTTATTAAATATTAATTTTTGATTTGGAAGCCTGGCGGGGCGATAATTTATTCTTTATGAACAGTGAAAAAAATCAATGTCTGGCGAATTTGGGAACAACAGCCCTGGCAACAATAGGGGGTGCCTGCATCGTGGTCGTGTTGTTGAACTCGTCATACGCCGGAATTCCGCGAGCATCAGCGATATTGCCAGGGCGCTGCAGGTAAGTCGCCGGACGCTTTACAATTGGTTTGAAGCAGAGGATCTGGATTTTGAAATTGTTTGCAAAATAGGATACGTCTTAAATTATGATTTTACAAAAGAGTTTCCTCAAGAACTGCCTGAAAGGTTAGGGGCCGTCAACATACAAACATTGGGCGGTTTAGATGAAGGTAGCGAAAAGCCGGATGATCCGATCTATTATTGGATGAGAAGATACATTAAGTTATTAGAGGCATTTAATGAAAAACTTATGTCAGGAAAAAAACTGATCTAATAGTTTAATAATAAATTTTGATTTGCCATGTATTTACAGGACAGATTGGCTATTCATTGTTTTTTAACCGGGGAAGGCTTTTAATTTCGCTACCTGAGGGGCATCAAATATTACGCCGCGGACACTTTGCAAAGCTGATCAAGGTCAGGTCGCCAGGTGATTCCGGTCATGTCAACTCTCGTTACTTTACGGTTTATTTACTTCAGCAATTACAAGTTATTTATTCAAAAAAACATGAAAACAGATCTTGAAATTCAGAAAGATGTGATGGACGAGCTTAAATGGCATCCTATCCTTCATGATGCAGAAATCAAAGTAAGCGTAAAAAAGGTGTAGTAACACTTTGCGGGCAAGTGGATACATATGGCAGGAAATTAGCTGCTGAAAACGCTGCCAGAAAGGTAGCCGGCGTGAAAGCGCTGGCTGAGAATATCCAGATTGGAGTATCTCCTGCGTACAACACAAACGATGGGGTAATAGCCGAGGCCGTGCTGCATGCCCTTAAATGGCATACAGGGATTCCTGAAGATAGTATTAAAGTAAAAGTGGAAAATGGTATTGTGATGTTAGAAGGAGAGGTGGAATGGGACGTTCAGCGTAACAGTGCCAGCACCGCTATACAGCACCTCCACGGTGTAAAGGCCGTAAATAATTCTATTACCATACGCCCAAAGGTAAGCGCTGATGATTTGGCAAAGAAAATAAGTGAAGCTTTTCTTCGCAGGGCCGCAATAGATGCCGCCAGGATTACAGTTTCTGTAAGCGGGAACAAAGCGACACTTACCGGCAAAGTGCGCTCTTTTGCCGAAAAGGAAGAGGCGGAAGATATCGTGTGGGCTGCGCCCGGAGTTACCAGCCTGGACAGTAAGTTGATTGTTGAAGAGCCTGAATTAATGTTGCAGTCACACATCTGAGAGGATATGCAAGTAATCATGTAGCCGCAACTTGTTGTTTAAACTATGTGCCGCCCGGTTTGTTTACTGTTATGCCTGATGATTGTCAGTACGGTTGCTTCCGGCCAACGGAAACGGAACTACTGTAGCAGATACGGCCACGCAAACCCATTTTAAGCGCGCTGCGTTTCAATTGGCGCTGGGTTAGCTCATTCCCTGGTCTGTTGACCGGTATGTGCGAAATGTTGATTTCGCCTATATATCTTTCAGCACTGTGACTCATAATCTGCAACCGTCGAGCTGGACCTGGGATAACGGCGCTTTCGGCACAAATCAGTTCGCGCATCCTTACCATGGCAGTCTTTATTTTAGTGCGTTCCGTGCAAATGGTTATACATTCTGGCAGTCGGTACCGCCAACGCTAATCGGCAGTTATATTTGGGAGGCCGCTGCCGAAAAACAATACCCTTCACCGAACGATTTTATCAATACCTGTTTCGGCGGTATCGCCCTCGGTGAAATGACCTACCGTTTATCTAACCAGATTGTTAATAATCATACGCGCGGTTTTAAGCGGCAGTTTAGCGAAATATTAGCACTGATGGTGGCTAAACAAAGTTGAGCATAATCCTCAACTTCTTACCTTATCCGCAAATTATGACTATATTCAAAATGGGGCTGTTTTAATAGCGCGCAAAGTGTCAAATTGAATTGGATTTCAGCTTTTACACTTAATAAGCAGTTGCAAGTCACAGCGAGCGCAGGCGGCTGGTCGGTGATACTGGCCGCCGTGCCCGATCCTTACCATTTTAAGGGCCGTAACTATGATTATGGGACCGGAGTAGGCTTTTACGGGCAATTTGGGGCTACCATGTTTAATCGTCTATTTTTTCGCTTCAATTACCGGGGCGGACTAATCGGTACCGTCAATGGCAATGCCTCGCATTACGTATTGCGAGCTGTAACGGGCGAAGTTGGTCTTCGCTTGTGTAATGGTGTATCGGCCTGTTTGGAACTGGCTAGTTTTATTTGCTTGGGTATTATCAAAAACACCCAAAGATCACCGCCCGCTATCCCTATCTCCGGTTTTCTTGCCGGTACAGCTTGAATTTTAACTAAAACGGATATGACGCAGATCACTGTGACTGCTGACTGTCATCATATTGCACTGCTCTTCAATAAATTACATTTGACATATCATATAGAAATAATATGAAAAAGATCAGTGCAGCATTTGACGGCCTGAAATTCTCGCAGGCAACCCTTGACTACGCTATTGAACTGGCAAGCCGCGACCATATGGTAATTAACGGGGTTTTTTTAGAGGACTTTCTCTATCATAGCTTCGATATTTTTGACATGGTGGGAAGTCAGGGTGTTTCAGGAGATAAGCTGAACCGGTTGCTTAGAAAAGACCGGACAACCTGTGATAGGACTATCGCCCTATTTGAAAAGATATGCGCTGAAAAGCAGGTTAGTTATGTAGTGCATAAAGACAAAAGTTTTGCGATCAACGAGCTGATCAAAGAAAGTATTTACAGCGACCTTACAGTTATCAACGTTGTCGAAACTTTAAATCACTATCATCAGGAAAGGCCTGCACCCTTTATTAAAGAGTTCCTGGCCAGTGCTCAGAGCCCGGTATTGGTTGTTCCGCCGGTTTACCATTCAGTCAAACGGATAATTATTTTGTACGACGGTCATCCGTCCTCTGTATTTGCGCTAAAAACATTCAATTCTTTATTTCCATGGGCAAAAAAATACCCCGCCGAGGTTGTTTGCGTAAGCCAACGCCCCTTGGCTTTACTACCCGATGGAAACCTGATTGGTGAATATGTACGATGTCATTACGATGACCTAGTAACAACGCAGTTGACAGGTGATCCGGAAGATGTATTGCTTGACTGGTTGAAAAAGCCGATCCGGGAGCTGTTGTGGTTATGGGGGCTTACAGCCGGGGAGCTGTTTCTCGAATGTTCAACAATAGTATGGCTAATAAACTAATGGAAGTTTTGGACCTGCCGTTATTTATAGCACATAGCAAATAAAAACGGAGCTATTTACCTTATTAAATTGACAATTATGAAGACATTGATGATCGCGACTGATTTTTCAGCTAATTCCAGTCATGTTGCAAATTACGCTTACCGGCTTGCACAAGCCCTGGAGGCTAAGTTATTACTTTGCCATACCTTAAATGTACCTGCAGAAGTACCACAAAGCGGAACTGTTGCCTGGCCGGAGGCAGTTTATGACGATATAGACCGCGATAGCAAGCTGCAACTTTCCAAAATGAAAGAGGATATGATTGTAACAGGAAACATTGACAGCTATAAACCAGAGATATTGTGTATTCAGGGCCCTGGTTTCGTTACTGATGTTGTAAATACGGAAGCTGATCGGTATAAGGCAGACCTGATTATCGTTGGTGCCCACAGTAACGACCATTTAGGGACCTGGATGGTTGGTAACCATAGCCGCAAAATGATAGAGTCGGCTGTACGCCCCTTATTACTGGTTCCGATAGGTGCGAAGTTTCAGCCAATCATGAGGATAGGGTTTGCCACCGACCTCAAACATATCAACAACGATTTGGACGCGTTGAAGAATGTGGTGTTGCTGGCAAGATCCTTAAGCGCAGAATTAATATTAGCGCATATCCATTGGGATGTTGATGATCAGGATTACAGATTGGTGATTGATGCTTTAAAAGACGGAATCATGACCAAATACGGTTATGAAAAAGTCAGTGTCAGAACAGTCAACAGTAAGCATGTCGCCAATGGTTTAAATTGGCTCATAGCTCACGCCCACATAAACCTGCTCGCAATGGCTCATCATCAACATGGTTTTTTTGACCAACTTTTCCATGGAAGTCGGACCCAACAATCTGCAGGCCACATGCCAGTGCCTTTATTGGTGGTAAAGTAGGCAGATAATTTGAAATTAAACTGAGAGGAAAAAAGATTAATCAAGTATAGAATAAGCGGGCAGCCTCCGCACCGATCAGGGACGAAATGGAATAGTGGTGCCTGGGCTGGCCGGCAGCGGCAGCATAATGCAACTATAGACGGTACCGCGCTAAAAATGGTAAATCGACACAGTTAAAAAACAGGTGCAGATTACGTTGCCACAACGAATTTTCTTTTTCCTGCTTTGCATGTTCTCTGTTTATTGGAAATAGTTTATTGTTTAAATAAGTTGAAGATCACATAATATCATCACGGCGTCTTTACTTATCCAGGAAAAAGCATTAGAATATTTAATAAATCATTTGTTCAATTGATTATAATATTATGAAGACAATCCTTGTCATTGAAGATAATAGCGATATTCGGGAGAGTACTGCTGAAATTCTCGCGATGAGCGGTTACAAAGTAATCACGGCCGAAAATGGAAAAAGCGGCGTTAAGACAGCCATCAGGCAGCGACCGGATCTGATACTCTGCGATATCATGATGCCTGAACTTGACGGATATGGTGTACTGAACATTCTGAATAAAAGCCCTTACACGGCAACTATTCCTTTTATATTTTTAACAGCTAAAACCGGAAAGCCAGATCTGCGAAAAGGGATGGCTATGGGGGCTGACGATTATTTGACCAAACCGTTTGACGATAAAGAACTACTGCACGCAATCAACTGCCGTCTTCAGAAGCAGGAAAACCTCAAGACATTTTATAGTCGCTCTCTGACAAGTTTACAACGCCTGGCTTCCGAACATGTTCTTGGTAGCGATGAGTTAAAAAGATTGATTGCCGAACGAAAAGTGAGGCAGCTTAAAAAGAAACATATTTTGTACTATGAAGGCGATAATCCAGAAGGCATTTATTTGGTATTGGAGGGTTTTGTCAAGACGTTTAAGCTTGTTGAAGATGGTCGCGAATTAGTGACCGGGCTTTACAAAGCGGAAGAATATGTGGGGATTAACGAGCTATTCACAGACAAACATGTCGACACCGCTGAGGCGATAGATGATTCGGTGGTGTGCCTCCTGCCCAAGGATATGATCATGGATCTGATTTCACAATATCCGGATATTAGTCAGCAATTTATGAGAATTTTATGTAATAATATTCGTGAAAAAGAAGAGCAATTGCTGCAATTTGCATACTCTTCTGTGCGAAACCGAATGTTACAAGTGTTATTGCGCCTCCAGTCGCAATTTCCGGATCATAATGATTTTAAAATATCGCGTGATGAATTAGCAGCTATGGCTGGTATGGCCACAGAAACCGTTAGCCGTACACTTAGCGATTTTAAAGAAGAAGGCTTAATTGAAAGAAAGGGCAGCCATATACGGATATTGGATGCCATAAATTTTGCAAAAGCCAGACACTAAGCTACTTTCGGATGTTTTTCTCACTCAGATAACGCAACATGCCGATGTCCCTTGTATCGCTGGTCCGGTACACCGAAGCAGTTGAAGGTGCACGTGCGCTCAATCTAATCACTATAATAACCAGTTAATGGCTGCGGTCCTTGAATCAAATAAATAAGCAGATCAGGATATAATGTAATTCTTTACACCAGAAAAGCCAAACTGCAAAAATCGATCTGCAATCTGCAGTGCTTAGCAATTTATCCCATTACGACAACGTGCCTGAGTGAAACAGAAAATGCCAAGAGGCATTTTCTGTTTCCGGACTTAATTTAACGAAGGGGGAGTAGTATTTGATAGTTACTTTCGTCCCGGTATCGCTTTCTTACAGTAATATCAGTGTCCGCTCCCACTGCTTTATGGGCAGGATTCAAAAACCAGATGCTGTAAAGTGATATTGCCCGGGGGTAATTGCCTAAAAGTTACACTTCCATCAATAGCGGAAAGCTGCATTCCTTGATATGTAATGTTGCCTGAGTTGTCTTTTTCAGGCATCCCGGCATAGTAATAAACAGGAATATCTGGCACAGGTTGTTGGTTGTATTGTACCATAACATTAACATTCCCATTATATACAATAGCTTTTTCGCATGATGATAATATAGTGATGGTGACTACTGAGATGACTAATTTCATCGTGATATTAGTTTTCATATTTGACAGGCCTTAGTTTAAACTTTATTTAATTTTATTCCGCCTTATTCTTCATCATCATTAATAATGAATACGCGCCTTTGGTTACAAAAACAGCGTTCGCGGTCATATCCTTTGTTGGCAACAGTATTTCGGTAAAGCCGTTTTCACTTTCGCCTATGTTAACCTCGGCCATCTCAAACTGTCGGTTCCCGATAACTTTATAGATATACTGTTTACCTTCAAACTGAACAATGGCTTCGTTAGCTATGGCATATGCCTTAGTATTTTTTACTTGTACTTCTGCATTCATATAAGTACCCGGAACCAGTGTTTTATCGTAGGTTTCAAAATGGCAATGCACATCTGCGTTCCTGTCGGCAGAAAGATCCCGGCCAATCAGTAATATCTCGGCTTCGTGTTTTTTTGCGGGTTGGTTGTTGGTATAGGCCACCAGTTTTTGACCGATATATAATTTATCCAGATCCTTCTCATATACTTTCAGCGCCAGGTGTATATCTGTTGGGTTGACCAACTCGAACAGCACCTCCGTCGGGGACACATATTTGCCGATATTGACATTTACTTTAGATACAAAGCCGGTTATAGGAGAGTATATATTGACGCTCCTGGATATTTTTGAGGCGCTGATAGTTCGTACGTTGATACCAATGAGTTGTAATTTCTCAGCTAATGAACTAATTAACACTTGCTGGCTGCGGTATTCGGCCTCGGCCTGCTGAAAAACCTTGTCACTGCTCGCTTTGCTTTGGTTAAGGTCTTTTTGGCGGTTATATTCATTTTCCAGGTATCCTATCCGGGCCTTTGCTGTAAGATAATCCTGTTGTAACTGGATATATTGCTGGTCCTCTATCATCGCTATGGCTTCACCTTTATTCACATGCATGCCCGGCAACAACTTGGTTGATTTTAAATACCCACCAAGGGGGACACTAATGGAAACCATATTTTGCGGCGGAACATCGATTTTTCCATTGAGTTTTAACACAGATGATATTTCCCTTTGCTCAAGCTTGCCTGTAAGTATCGATGCATTTTTTAGCTGCGCATCCGTCAGGGTTACAATGTTAGTATTCTCTGCTTTACCTGTATTATCTGTTGCCGGTTTTTTTCGCCGCAGGCAGATAGCAGAATAATGATGACTGATAAATATATAATGGGTTTCATGATCATATTTTTAGTTGTTTGAAAAATAGTTGAGTTGAATGATGGCCTCGTTAAGGTTGCGAACAGCATCCAGGTAATCATTTTTAATAGTAGTGGCCTGGTTAATCAGTTGTGTCCATTCCAGGTAGTTGATGTTTCCGGCGGCAATTTGCTGGTTGGCGGTAACGGTTATTAAAGCGGCATTTTTTAACGGCTTGCTTTCAAAATACTGAACCGTTTGCAGGTATTTGTGGTATTGAAAAACGGCAGATTGGTAAGCTGTTGTCATGCTTTGAAGTTCCATAGCATAACTACTTTCGGCTATCTGTTTGTTTACTCTCGCGCTGTTGATCCGCGCCTTTTGCGCCCCGGCAAAAATAGGTATGCCGATACCCAATTGCACTGAATTAAACCGGTTTGAGCCATTATAAAGCTTATTATCGGCACCAATACCCTTGATGCTGGTATTGTTATATCCTATGGCCAGATCAGGCAAAAGCTTGCTCTTTTCCATGCGGATAGCAGCGTCTGCAATTTGCTGCTGCTGAGCTATTAGTTTTATTACCGGGTGGTTTTTCAAGGTCAAGGTGTCTGAGGCCAATGTAACGGCTAATTTATAGTCGGATTTATCTGGTGTTAAGGGCTCTGTAGAATTAAGCAACAACTGGAATTGCAGTTGTATGATGGCCACATCTTCCTTTAACTGGTTTAGCTGCATCTGCACTTGTCCCAATAATGTTTCAGCACTTGTTTTCTCCAGTATATTGGCTTCGCCTTTGGCCAGCCGCAACTCGGCTTTTTTATAAAAGCTCAAATACAGGCTATCGGCATGCTGTAGTAACATCCGCTTGTTTTCCAGATATACCAGGGTGTTAAAAACCTGGCTAACCTGCTTTTTTAACAGCACCTCATTTACCGCGATATTCAGTATGCTGTTTTTCCAGTCTTCTTGCAAAAGTTCTTTCTGCCTGCTATAGACAGTCGGAAAGTTGAAAGACTGGGAAATACCGAATTTGGTATCGTTGTAGCTGCTGTTGATTTGTCCAACCTCCCCAAACAGCGTAGCCTGCGAAATATTGGCTGATGTGCCGATCAGTACCTGCTGATACTTCGACTTTAACTGTTCATGTTTAACTTGTAAGTTGTTTTTTAAAGCAGTATCTATAGCGGCTTTAAGGGTAATGGGTGTTTGCGCCGCCGAGGTTTGGCTTATTACAGTCAGCAAAGTGATGGAAAGTACAGTGCCCGTTTTCTTCGATAGCACTGTTTTAAAGCCTTTTTCAAACATGATATATAAAACGGGCAATACAAACAAGGTGAGGAAAGTGGCGATCAGCAAGCCACCTATTACTACCGTAGCTAACGGCCTTTGTACTTCGGCACCGGCACCGTTACTGATAGCCATGGGAAAGAAACCCAGGGAAGCCACAAATGCTGTCATCAGTACCGGCCTTAGCCTTACCTTGGTGCCTGATAACACAATACGTTTCAAATTGGTCATACCTTCTTTTTTTAACCGGTTAAATTCCGATATCAATACAATACCGTTGAGCACGGCCACGCCAAACAGAGCGATAAAGCCAACACCTGCGCTGATGCTGAAAGGCATACCGCGCAAAGCAAGGAACAGGATGCCCCCGATAGCTGACAATGGAATTGCGGAGTAAATCAATAATCCGTGCTTAATGGAGTTGAAAGCAAAATAGAGTAGTAAGAAAATAAGCAGTAACGAAACCGGCACGGCTATCATCAGGCGCTGTTTGGCAGCATTCAGGTTTTCAAAGGCACCACCATAGGTTACATAATACCCCGCCGGGAATTTAAGTTGTTTATCTACCTTGGCCTGCAGCTCGTTTACGATTGTTTGTACGTCCCGGCCGCGCACATTAAAGCCAACTACGATACGGCGTTTGGCATCCTCGCGCTGTATTTGGTTGGGGCCGTCCTTGATTTGTACATCGGCCAGCTGATATAAAGGGATCTGTGTACCCCGCGGTGTCGGGATGAGTAAATTTTGAATATCCTTCAAGTCTTTTTTTGCTCGCTGCTTATTCTGACCACTACTTCAAAGCGCTTTTCACCTTCAAACAGGGTTCCGGTGCTTTGTCCGGCGAGTGCGGTGTTAACCACCTTGTTAATATCGGCGATATTGAGGTTGTATTGTGCTATGGCATTGCGGTTATAATTAATGATAATCTGCGGCATGCCGGCAACTGCTTCCACAAACAGGTTTTTAGCGCCGTCAACGGTATTGATTATTTTACCCAGCTTATTCGCATAAGCAGCGAGGGTATCCAGGTCTTCGCCGAATATTTTACAAACCACGTCCTGACGTGCACCGGTCATCAGTTCGTTAAAACGCATCTGAACCGGGTACTGAAAGCCTGCGGTAACACCCGGAACCGCTTGTAAGGCCTTACCCATTTTTTCAGACAATTCATTAAAGGTTTTAGCCGATGTCCACTCGTTCTTGGGTTTTAGTATCACCATCATATCGCTTGCATCCATGGGCATAGGATCGGTCGGCACTTCGCCGCTGCCTATTTTGGTCACCACCTTTTCAACTTCGGGGAATTGGCTTTTTAAGATGTGGGCGGCCTTTTGGGTATTGGTAATAGTAGTATTCAGGCTACTGCCGGTTAGCACCCGCGTATCAACCGCAAAATCACCTTCTTCCAGTGCAGGTATAAACTCACCGCCCAGTGTGGTTAAAATATAGGCTGAAAATATAAACAGACCGATAATAGTTAATAATGCAGCTTTGGGAAATGCAATTACCCCGCTTAATGTTTTTTGATATATTCTTTCAACCTTCGCCATTAACCTATCCGAAAAATTGGGCTTGTGCTTGATCTTCTTACTCAGGAAGACGGCGCTCATCATAGGGATGTAAGTGAGTGATAAAATAAAAGCGCCCAACAGCGCAAACGCTACGGTTTGCGCCATAGGTTTAAACATTTTACCCTCGATTCCCTGCAAGGTGAAGATCGGAAGATATACTACCAATATAATTATCTGGCCAAAAACAGCGCTATTCATCATTTTGCTGGCAGAACTGTTCACCTCCTGATCCATTTCTTTCTGCCCAATCTTGTCAGTTAATGTAAAATGTTTGCTATGGCTAAGGGTATGCATTACGGCTTCTACAATAATTACGGCCCCATCTACGATCAAACCGAAATCAAGCGCACCAAGGCTCATTAGGTTACCGCTTACACCAAAAAGGTTCATCATAATAATGGCAAACAGCATCGACAACGGGATCACAGAGGCAACGAGTAAACCTGCCCTGAAATTGCCAAGGAATAATACCAGTACAAATACCACAATGAGTGCCCCCTCAAGCAGGTTGCGCTCCACAGTACCGATGGCGTTGTTCACCATTTTGGTACGGTCCAGGAAAGGTTCAATCTCAACGCCTTCTGGCATAGTTTTCTGGATTTGTGCTATACGTTCCTTTACGTTTTTAATCACCTCGCTGCTGTTGGCTCCTTTCAGCATCATGACAACCGCTCCCGCAACTTCGCCTTCGTCGTTATAGCACATCGCACCATAACGGGTAGCATAGCCTATTTTAACATCGGCCACGTCTTTAATAAAAAGCGGCGAGCCATCGGCAGTATTTTTAATTACCGTATTATTGATATCTTCCATATTGCCAATCAGTCCCTGGCTACGGATATACACCACCGTTGGGCCTTTTTCAATATAGGCGCCGCCGGTATTCTGGTTGTTACTTTCCAGGGCCTTAAAAACATCGGTTATGGTAATATTATGGGAAAGTAGTTTATTAGGATCAACTTCAATAGAATACTGTTTAAGCTTCCCGCCAAAACTGCTCACTTCGGCTACGCCTTTGACACCGAGTAACTGGCGGCGAACTATCCAGTCCTGTATAGTACGGAGTTCGGTTTCGTTATACCTATCGGCATAGCCCTTTTTAGGGCGCACTACGTATTGGTAAATTTCGCCCAGCCCGGTGCTTACCGGGCCAAGCTCGGGTGTGCCAATACCGGCAGGTATCTGGCTTTGCACTTTTTGCAAACGTTCGGCAACCTGCTGCCTCGCCCAGTAAACATCTGTAGCGTCGTCAAAAACAATGGTAACCAGCGACAGGCCAAACCTGGAAAAGCTTCGGATCTCTTTTAAGCCCGAAATATTGCTGTTCGCCTGCTCTATTGGATAGGTAACCAAACGTTCGATATCTGTAGCTCCGAATGATGGGGCGATGGTGATAACCTGTACCTGGTTGTTGGTAATATCGGGTACGGCGTCAATAGGCAGCCTTGTAAACTGGTAGCTGCCATAACTAATAAGAGCGATAATAAAAAGCCCTATGATCAGCTTATTCCTTACGGAAAAAGCGATAATATGATTTAACATAAAATAAGATCTTGAAAATTAGTAATTCAAAAAGCAGCGCATAGCAGGAATAGCCAGGCTAAGCGCTGCAAACAACATAAAAACGACCGCTAATTAGGATTTTGGCGGCTGCCAGATGCTGGATAAATAAGTTGAGTGGTTAAACCACTGATCGAAGGCATGTAATTTCGTTTTCGTTGAGAATGCCAGGGGAGGGACGAGTGGCTGGAATAATTGAGGAACCAGCACCGGTGATATCGTCGCTGTGCAATTATCTGCTGTTTTGAAAGGCAGCTTCATGTCTTCCCTATAGTCTTTATCCTTCGGGTTGCCATGCATGTAATGCATGTCCAGAAATTGCAGGAATGAAATGCTCTTGTTTTCCTTCCGGTGTTCGGCAAAGTGTTCAAAAACCACAGGCAATTTCAGCAACTGGTGGAGTTCAGTTGTTGAGAACAGGAAGGTTGTTAAAAGCAATATGGCCGTGAACTTTTTCAAAACTATACAAAAGTAACAATTAATAAACAATCGTTTTTGACGCAGATCATATGATTATTAAGTTTTATTCATTTATTAATATGCGCGATCGGCTCAAAATGAGGTCCGGAGGTCATCGCAGCCGCATTTGGTCCTTTTTTCATATTCAGCCTTCGGTTCCAATACGATACCAGGCTGTATTTCTTCATATACTGAAGCCCGCTAAAAAAATAACTGTCATACCGGGCGATTTCTTTGTCACTCGTGGGAATTATATCTCATTTAGCGGTCATTGGGATTGCCTGCGAAGCATGCCTAATGATGACGTGTATTAATGATATATCCCTGTGTTGAAGGTGCATAATTCATAGTTCCTTGATAACCTTTTTTAGTTTGTCTTTTACTTCAGTTGCGATCCTATGTAAATCTTTGTTTAGTATGAGCTTCATGGATGCTGCCGGGTTTATGGCGGATACTTCCACTTTGCCAGGTTTTTTTCCTGTACAATTATTACAGGGCAGCATGGTACCGATCTTATCTTCGGCTAATAAGGCATTGTAAGCAAATGACGGGTTACATGCACCCAATATTTTATAGTTGTAAAAACCTACACCCAGCTTTTTCTTTAATGTCGCCGTTATGTCAATCTCCGTTAATAGGCCAAACCCTTCTTTGTTTAAGGCGCTCGTAACCCGTTGAATTGCTTCTTCGAAACTTCCGGTTATTTTTTTGTTGAAATAGTATTTCATTTTTTGTGGATTTATTACTACACTTTTTACGCTTTTAAATTTCCTGGTTTAATGACTCAAAATAAATGACTTAGCTCATTTATGAGATTGATGTAAATCATCGGTGGCAAATCATTGGCTGCGGAGGTGAATCGAGTTTGAATAAAGCTGATTTCATTTTTTTATGCCTGATGTTCCTGCCTTTGCTGACGAATTTTAAACCCTAAAGAAACCAAAACCCAAGACTGGGAAATGGGGGAATGACGAAAAGTGCTGACATGGAAGGGTATCATTGTGAAAGAATTGTTGTAAACGGAAATATTAACAGCGGCTGTATGTTTTAAAGGATGTAGGAGTGAGGTCAGTTATTAAAGTCAATTGCGGGCAGGTTTCAAATTTGGCTGTTAATCCATCGTTTGAATTTGAGTATTTTGTGCGTACTGTCATATAATACCCTGATCCGTGTCATTCCCGGTTAGCAGAGAAACACCAACATTTGAAAAACATTCATCAGAACTTGTGAAAAACAGAAATTAAAATAGTCTACAATACTAATATACTCGTCAGTTTTAAAATAGCTACGGATCTTTTTTTAAATCATATGAACTTCTCCTTTCAGCATCCTTACCCAATAAACCCGGAATACAAAACGCCGGTCGCTTATCTTTGCATGGAATATGCCGTCCATCAGCCCCTTAAAACCTACTCAGGTGGTCTCGGCTATCTTGCAGGCTCTTTAATGAGGAGCGCCTATGAACTCAGGCAGAACGTTATAGGTATCGGAATCTTGTGGAAATATGGGTATTATAACCAGGGAAGAAAGGGCGATGAAACCATGGAGGTACTCTTCCAGGAAAAAATATATCACTTCCTCATTGATACCGGCATTAAATTTACTATCAAGGTATCCGGCCATGATGTTTGGGTTACAGCATTTTACCTGAAGCCTGAAATTTTTAAAACGGCTCCTATGTTTTTCCTGACAACAGATCTGCCGGAGAATGACTATCTGGCTAAAACCATTTCACATAAGCTTTATGACAGTAATCCTGAAACGGGGACTGCTGCTGCGATATTGCTGGGCGAAGGTGGGGCACGCTTATTAGAAGCAATCAATTTCCAACCGGATATTTATCACCTGAACGAATCACATGCCTTACCCATCGCATTTTATTTATATAAAAAATATCAATCCGTTGAGGAAGTAAAAAGAAGACTGGTTTTCACTAACCATACACCCGAACCTGGCGGCAACCAACGGTCTGATTTGTTTCTGCTTAATAAAATGGGTTTTTGGGGGGATATTCCAATAGATGAGGTAAAGGAAATAGCGGGTTGTCAGGGCGACGTTATGGATCATACCTTAACTGCGTTTAGGTTCTCCGGCAAAGCCAATGCTGTGTCAAAAATGCATTTAAACACACTACAGGGAATATGGAATGGAAATAACGGCATTTGTGAACTTACTTCTATAACCAATGCCCAGAGCTATTCTTATTGGGCAGACAAGGAAATGTATGCGGCATTGGAAACTAATCAGATTCAAAAGCTGGTGGAAAAGAAAAAGGCAGGTAAGCGTGCACTTTTTGACGAGGTAGCGGACCAATGCGGCGTTCTACTCGATCCTGAAGTGCTCACCATTGTTTTTGCGAAGAGGTTTGCCGGGTACAAAAGGCCGGAATTGCTATTGCATGATATGGACTTTTTTCACCAACTGCTAACTAACAATAAAATGCCGATCCAAATGATATGGGCAGGAAAGCCTTATCCAATGGATTATGATGCGATAGCCAGTTTTGATAAGATCGTAAACTTATGTAAGTATTACCCTAACTGCGCGATTTTAGTAGGGTATGAATTGCGTTTATCACGACTGCTTAAACAAGGGGCAGATGTCTGGCTCAACACGCCGCGGCTGACCCACGAAGCTTCAGGTACGAGCGGGATGTCGGCTGCAATGAACGGATGTATTAATGTTTCGATTCCTGATGGCTGGTTTCCGGAATTTGTTGTGGATGGCGTGAACGGTTTTGTTATACCCAATACTGAAATTAGTGAACATAAATTTCAACAGGATGAAACCGATGCGCATAACTTGTACAATTTGCTGCAAAGAACAGTCATTCCCCTGTATTACGATCATCCGGATAAATGGATTGAAATAATTAGGCACAGCATGCAGGATATATTCCCTCACTTTGACAGTAACCGGATGGCAAAAGAGTATTATAAACAGCTTTATACTAACGGTACTAATATTTGTTAATGTGGGCCCATTCGCTGCTTCCCACAACCTTTTGAGCAATAGGATCACAAGCCCTGGGGGTTGATGCCACGTTTGGTCGTAAGGTCGACACGTTGTTGGTATTTATC
Organism: Mucilaginibacter sp. P19; assembly: GCF_050632265.1. Lineage (NCBI taxonomy): Bacteria > Pseudomonadati > Bacteroidota > Sphingobacteriia > Sphingobacteriales > Sphingobacteriaceae > Mucilaginibacter > Mucilaginibacter sp. P19. The sequence goes on along the minus strand of NZ_CP192586.1, from coordinate 2,958,343 downwards.
CAGGCAGTAATCGAAACCGTGAATTGTTTGTTGTAACCGGCTATAGCGAGACCAATCCCTTCATAGTTTTTTCCATTGCGACCCGGATAAAAGATTGCGTAAGGTTGATAAATGCGCTCACCTCATCATGATTAATACAATGACCAGTATTGCAGGTACGGCCTGTATATAGAAGATCTTTTTGGTTACTGTAAGTGCCCCGTAAATACCAGCTACGGCAACACAACTCAGGAAAAACAGGGCCACATAGTTATGCCATTGTGCGTCGCTGATAAAGAATGTCCAGATCAGACCCGCTGCTAAAAATCCGTTGTATAAACCTTGGTTAGCCGCTAAAACTTTGCTGTTTTCCAGTTCCTGCAATGATTTGTTGAATGCCTTGGGGCCGCGGGTTGTCCAGGCAAACATTTCCAACCATAATATATAACAATGGATAAAGGCTACCAGGCCGATGAGTACTTTGATAATAAGATCCATAGATTTTGATGTCTTAAGTATAAATGTAGTAAATGTTATAGGATATATTGTACCGGGATTCTGTTACGCCATTAAGCCTTAAACCTTACACTTATTCTGTAGGGGGCATTCAAGTACAAATGAATAACCGTGCAAATTACAATAATTAAGAAAGCGGCCATCAGATAAAGGTTAATCGGAGCATTCTTGCCATGCTAAGCTGATAATTCTCTGCCATCGGGGTTAAACCCGTTTATAAGATTTTATTTTGCCAGATAATTTCTATATTTGGATTTGACACATATACAATGAGCATTAAAACACCATGATGTTTGTGTAATTAACCTGATCAATATAGGAAATTAAAATAACGCATGGCCCCTCTTGACTTGTCAGACGACGATGCCAAACTTCTGAAACTTATTAGCGAAGGCAGCAAACCTGCCTTTGATGTATTATATACCAAATATTGGAAGCAGGTTTATAATGCAGCATACAAACGGGTTAACGATATAGAACGCGCTCAGGATATTGCTCAAGACGTATTTGTGCAGTTATGGGTGCGCACGTCAACGTCGCCGATTGAGAACCTTCCGGCTTATTTATTGGTTGCCGCTCGCAACGGCGTTTTTAAATATATGGAAAAGGAATCGCGCTATGCAGCCTTGCCTGATACAGTCCATGAAATTGAAAGCCATCTTGGTCGCGCCGATGCTAATGTGCTTCATGACGAGATTTTTGAAAGCTTTTAATGAGCTTATAGATACTTTACCGCCCCAGCAGCGTATTATATTCAACTTGCGCTTTAATGAAGGCCTCTCAAGCCAGCAAATCGCCGATCAACTGGAAATATCCCCCAAAACCGTTCGTAATCAAATGGGGAAGGCCCTTGCAACACTTCGTAAATCACTTTTCTTACTCCATGTATTGCTTTATTTTTATCAACAAGGTTGATAAAACGTTTTTTCTTTAATGAAGATGCGCTATTTTTATCAATTATGATGATTGGTTGATGATATTTTATCATTTTGATTTTAAATGCGCATTATTTTTAAATAAAACATTAAAAATATTTTCAATTAACATGGGCTATTTTCATTTTGCCGACTCATGTATATATAAAGGATGTAAATGGACGAGGCGAACAAGCAATATTTTATACAAATACTAGCAAAATACAAACGTGGCGAGGCTACCCAAGAAGAAATTAAATTCCTGGAATCGTACTATAACCTGTTTGATTTGAACGATGACCTCATTACTGATGAAAATGAGGCCGACTACCTGTATCTTAAAGATGCTATTAAAGCAAAGGTTGATGAGAGGATAGCGCAATACGAAAAAAGCCGGTTACCATGCCTTTAAGATCGGGTTGGACCAGATATGCCGTGGCCGCCTCAATTCTGTTGTTTATTTCGGTTGGTGCTTACTTTTTTATTCGTAACCGGTATAAGGCCGATAATTTGGCCGCAAACTCATACAAAGGCATAGTACCTGGTACCAACAAGGCTACGCTTACTTTGGCCAACGGCACAACCATATCGCTTGATGATGCTGCCAACGGACAAATAGCTAAACAAGCCGGGGTTAAAATCACCAAAACGGCCGATGGGCAGATCGTTTACCAGGCCGAAGCGACCGGACAGAATCAAGCCGTTCAAAATATGGTTACCACCCCTAACGGCGGGCAGTACAAGGTCATCCTGCCCGACGGCACTAACGTGTGGCTTAACGCGGCATCGTCAATAACTTATCCAACCGTGTTTAAGGGAGCGGAACGTGAGGTAACGCTCAATGGCGAAGGCTACTTTGAAGTAACAAAAAATAAAGCAATGCCATTCAGGGTAAAATCGGCATTGCAAACTATTGAGGTGCTCGGCACGCATTTTAATATCAATGCTTACGGCGATGAAGCTTTGGTTAAAACCACCCTGTTGGAGGGTTCGGTAAAGGTAACATCGGCAACAAACTCAATACTTATTGTTCCCGGTGAGCAGGCTGTAATAAGCCGTACTGGTAACGGTACGATAAGTAAACAACAAGTGAACCTTGACAAAGAAGTAGCCTGGAAAAACGGCATATTCTCATTTGCAGATGAGGATATCCGCGAGGTTATGCGCCAGGTAAGCCGCTGGTATGATATTGATGTGGTTTATGATGGCGATATGCCAACAGAGAAATTTTTCGGTGAAATTTCAAGGAGCAGCAACCTCGCCGATGTTTTCAGGATACTGGAGCTTAATAACATGAAATTTGCGGTTGAGGGCAAAACAGTGAAGGTATCCTACAGTAAATGATATTTAACTTAAACTTTATACTTACAACTAAACAAACTAAATGCTAATCACTAAAACAAAACTTAATGGATAAACAACTACGATAAATCTCAGATCAATCTCATATCAACAGACCAAAAATTAACCGGAAGCCTCTCACCGCTTCCGGTTTAAAATAGGTCAGGCAGCACAAGATGTCGAAGCCCTGGGCTGCATTTTATTAACCCAATCTTATTCAAAAATATGAAATTAACTTTTCTTTACAACGCCGTATGCGCAATACGGGGGTAAAGTGCAAATTCTTATTAGTATTGAAACTCACCACTATACTGTTGCTTGTTGGCGTGTTGCACTTATCCGCAGCAAGTTATTCTCAAACGGTAACCATATCCGGTAAAAATAAGAGCCTTGAATCGGTTTTTAAGGATATAAAACAACAAACAGGTTATTTGTTTTTTTACAGCGAAAAAGTGAATATAAAAGGCAAAACAGTGGATGCCGATTTTCATGACACGCAGCTTGTTGACGTGCTCAGCGCCTGTCTTAAAAACTTCGATCTGAGTTTTACTATTGTATCTAAAACCATCGTAATCCAAAATAAAATACCTGAACCGAGGACGGAACCGGTTACTATCAACAAGGTTTCGGTGAGTGGCCGTGTGTTGGATTCGGTAAGTAAAACCACCTTACCGGGCGTAAATATTGCCGTTAAGGGGGTAGGGGAGTAATAGGCCAAACCAATGATAAGGGGGAGTTTAATGTACAGGCAGATGCAGGGCAAACATTAATATTCTCATTTATGGGCTACAAATCGGCGGAAGTTAAGGTGGTAGCAGGCCAATCGATTGTAGTGAGGCTTTTGCCTGATATTAATAACATTAAAGACATTGTGGTAACCGGTTACCAGGTTATCAAAAAAGATAATTATACCGGTAATGCTATCACAGTAAGTGGTGCCGATCTGAAGCGTAATAATCCGCAAAACGTGATCAAAAGCATAGCCTCGTTTGATCCGTCGTTTAAAGTACTTGATAATAACTTTATCGGTTCGGATCCAAACAAGCTGCCAAAGATCAACGTAAGGGGCGCCACAGCTATCCCTTCCATCAATGATAAAATACTTGACCGTAACAATCTTTCAAGCAATTATAACCTGCCGGCCTTTATCCTTGATGGCTTTGAAGTATCGCTTCAAAAAGTAGTTGACCTGGATATTAACCGGATCGAATCGGTTACCTTATTGAAAGATGGTGCAGCTACCGCGGTTTATGGTTCAAGGGCAGCCAACGGTGTAATGGTGATCACTACCAAAGCGCCTGTTGCAGGAAAGCTGCAGTTATCATACAATTATGAGCTTACTTTCAATGGCCCCGATCTGTCCGACTATCACGTGCTTAACGCAAAACAAAAGGTAGCTTACGAGCAGCTTGTTGGTTTATATGATACAAAGACATCTACCAGTGGTGATACCAAACAGGACGAGCTTGATGCCCAGTTGTTCACGCGGCTAAAAAATGTAGCTAGCGGTGTTAATACTTATTGGTTGTCGCAGCCTTTACGAAATGCCTATCAGCAAAAACATTCGGTATACGCGCAGGGCGGCGATCAGTCATTCAGGTATGGTATCGATTTGCGTTACCAGACACAGCCTGGGGTTATGAAAGGCTCGGATAATACCCGGTACAGCGGCGGTGTAAATTTTACCTATAATCCAAGCTCAAAACTTATCATCAGGAATGATTTGACCATTACGCAGGTTAATCAGGCCAATTCTCCATATGGTGATTTTTCGACATATGTAAACGCCAACCCATATTTCCCGATAAGGGACAGCACAGGCAGATTGGTGCAGGAGCTTGCCAACTGGCGTGTAAATACTTTTCGCGAGGGAAAAGATCAATACATTACCGAAAATGTATTTAATCCCTTGTATGAAGCCAGCCTGAGCAGCTTTGATAAATTGGCATATACGGAGATCCTGGAGTCGTTTTCAGTCGATTATAAATTATCAAAAAGTTTGCGTTTGAGGGCATTAATGAGCGTAAATAAAACCGGCACAACATCTGATAAATACGTGTCACCGTTAAGCAGTGTTTTTTACAATTTTGCCGCCGATCAGGCGAATAACAAAGGAACCTACGATTATGGTACCAATGCCAGCCTTAACCTCGACGGTAACGTAACCATCGGCTATAACAAGCAACTGGGCGATCATTATTTCAACCTTGTGTTAGGTGCCAATATTTTAGCGTCAAAGGCTGATGTTAAAACATTTTCGGCCCAGGGTTTTTCAAACGACAGGTTCACCAATATAGGTTTTGCCCGCATTTATAAAGAAAACTCAGGCCCTTATGGCGATGTAACCAGGTCAAGAACGGCCGGCGCTTTCTTTTCGGGTAACTACGCGTTTCAAAACAAATATCTCTTAGATGCATCCGTAAGGGTTGATGGTTCATCGACTTTTGGCGCCGACAGGCGTTATGCTCCTTTCGGCTCGTTAGGTATCGGCTGGAACATTCATAAGGAAAGCTTCTTTCGGGGTTCAAATGTAATAAGCCAGTTGCGCCTTAAAGGAAGTATTGCTACCCTTGGTTCTATCAGCTTCCCGGCATACCAATCGCGTTCAATCTACCTGTATGATACACAACACTGGTATTCAACAGGTATTGGCGCTACTATATTAGGCTATGGTAACAGCAACCTGGAGTGGCAAAAAACCCGCACAACCGATGTAGGTATGGACATCGGTTTGTTTAAAGACAGGATCGTTATCTCGCCAAGATACTACTACAAACTTACCAAAGGGTTGATCACCGATATCAACCTTGCGCCATCAACGGGCTTCAGCACTTATAAAGATAACCTTGGCGATATGTCAAACAAAGGTTATGAGCTTTACCTTGTAGCACAGGTTTTTCACGCATCGGACTGGAATATAAACCTGACGGGTAACCTTGCTCACAACGTTAACAAAATAGTAAGGATATCTGATGCCTTGAAGGCATTTAACAGCAATATAGATAACTTCCAAACCAACAAGGACAACAACGCTTTTTCAACGCCGCTAACCCGGTATGTTGAAGGCAAATCATTGAATACCATTTATGCAGTTAAGTCATTGGGTATTGATCCTGAAAACGGCAAAGAGATCCTGGTGAAAAAAGATGGAACCCTAACTTATATATGGGATGTTAAGGATGTGCAGGATGTAGGTAATACTACGCCAAAAGCCGAAGGATTTTTTGGCAGCACGGTATCATACAAAAGGTTTATGCTAAGCTTTAGCTTCCATTACCGTTTTGGCGGGCAGGCCTTTAACCAAACCCTTATTGACAGGGTTGAAAATGCCGACCCTCGCTTTAACGTAGATAGCCGCGTACTGGAGCAAAGGTGGAAACAACCTGGCGACCACACGTTTTTCAAAAACATTACCGACCTCACCGATACCTATGTATCATCACGGTTTATACAAAAAGATAACCTGATCGAACTGCAGTCGCTTTACCTGTCATATGATTTTAAGCCAAATGCCATTCGCCGTTTAGGACTTCAAAATCTGAGGCTGGCAGCCACAGCGAACGATATTTTCAGGGCTTCAACTATTCAGGCAGAACGGGGTATCTATTATCCCTTCGCCCGCAGCTTAACATTTTCATTATTGGGTTCATTTTAACACATAACCATGAAAAGATATTTAATTTTTATAATCCCCTTGCTGATGTTTACATCATGTAAAAAGTTTTTGGATGTACAGCCGGAATCTGATGTAGATAAAGAGCAGTTGTTTAATACCGAAGATGGTTTTGAAGAGACTTTAAATGGTGTTTATTCCAGGTGCACAAAGGCAGACCTGTATGCAGGAAACCTTACGTTCAGCAACCTGGATATCATGGCGCAGAACTATACGTTCTCCAATACCGATTTTCAGAAGATCGCTTCTTTTCAGTATAGCCAAAACATTTTAAAGGATAAAAATAGCCAGATCTGGTCGTCGGTATACAATGCCATTGGCAACTGCAATGAGATACTGCAGGTAATAGATAAGCAAAAGGCTGTATTTTCGGGTAACAACTATGCCATCATTAAAGGCGAGGCACTTGCCCTGCGCGCGTACCTGCATTTTGATCTTTTACGCATGTTTGGGGCTTCGTATAAATCTAACCCAAATGCTAAAGGGATACCTTATGTAACCACAGTAAGCATTAAAAGTACACCGTTTTCATCAGTAGGTGAGGTAATTAACAACGCCATAGTTGATCTGCGTAATGCACGTGCACTTCTGAGTAGTACAGATCCAATTCTTTCACCCGCTTACATTGTCGGATATCCTAATAAAACCTATCCCGACGGCTATGTTGGCCCTAAGCAAACGGAAACAATGGTTAGCAGCTTGTTTTTGCAAAACCGTAGGCACAGGCTTAATTATTATGCAGTGTGCGGTGAACTTGCAAGGGTTTACCTGTATAAAAATGATTATCAAAATGCCCTCTCTAACGCTACCGACGTAATAAATGCCAACAAATTTCCCTGGACACAAAAGGACGATGCCTTTAACAACAATGTTGAGCAAAAAGACAGGGTGTTTTACAACGAACTGGTGTTTGGTTGGTATGCGCCTCAGGCTAATGAAAATAATGCGCTGGTTACCCTGTTCAGCGCGGCTAACGTTGCTCAATATCAGCCAACACCGCTGCAGTTAGATAACATTTATGAAAAGAATACCGTGGGTGCCGAAGACTGGCGCTACAGGCAATGGTTTTTTACAGCCACAGATGTAACCCCAAACCGCAGCTACCTGGTTAAATATTTGGTGAACAGTTCGCCGTTAAAAAATCTGCACCCGCTGATGGCCCCGGGTTTTCGTTTAACAGAAGCATATTACATTGCTGCTGAGGCTATTTATGATAGCAATCCGACCAAGGCAATAGAGTACTTAAATACCGTCCGTACGCACCGCGGCATTATTGATCTGTTGCCCGCTACTTTAGGCAAAACAGCTTTTATCAATGAATTGGTTAAAGACGCCCGGAAAGAGTTTTACGGCGAGAGCCAGATCTTTTATATGTATAAGCGGTTAAATCTTGATATAGTGGCGGCCAGCGGCCAGATCTATCCTGCATCAAACAGCATTTACGTGTTCCCGATCCCCGATGACGAGGCGGCTTACAATAATTGATCCCATACCATTTATAACAATGAAAAGAAAGATATTTTATGTTTTAGTGGTCGTAGCGGCTCTTTTTAGCTGCAAAAAAGACCAATTACTTACGTATGGCTCCAGGGATAACATTTATCTGAATTATAAGAATAAAGACGGCAGCCAGGATACATCGATATTAACCTATTCCTTCGCCTATAATCCTACCCTGGCGCAGGATACCATTTGGGTGCCAATAATTATTTCGGGGCAAAGATCAAAAACTGAAAGGAAGTTTGCGATAACCGTAGTTGACACGGCTACCACGGCCAAATCTGGTTTGCATTATGAAGCGCTTAAGCCATCGTACGCTATGCCTGCTGATTCGGGTACTGTAAAGGTACCGGTGATCATTAAAAACAGCGACCCCGAACTTGCAAATAAGTCTGTAATGCTTACCATTCTTGTTTCGGGTGGTCAGGATTTTAATTCGTCATTGCCTGTGGCATTAAGGACACGATCTATCCTCTATTCGTCGCGTTTGGAGCAGCCGGCATGGTGGATTTACTGGATGGGTAACCTGGGCCCTTATAGCAGGATAAAACACCAGTTGTTCCTGATCTCTTCGGGCACTACCGATCTGGTTGATATGTCAAAACCGAACGCTTATCTGCAGATTCCGCGTACACTGTATTATATAGATAACGTGAGGACCTTTATTAATGATCCGTTTGCATGGGTAGCAAGATACCCGGAAAAAGGTTATGTGCTTACCAAAAGGGCCGATGGAAGCAACGATTATGATTTTTATAGTTCTTCTTCGCCCGGTAAGAAGTTTTACCTCAAGTATTATGCGCAGGCAGGTAAGTACTTTTTTGTTGATGAAAATGGTCAGCAGGTTATTATCAATTAAACACTTAGGTCATGAAATTTAAATCGATAGCTCTATTGGCGCTCATAATGGTATTTTATACTTCATGTAAAAAAGACCTGGGCAATTATGTATACTCGCCACCTTCCGAGCCGGTAGTTACCGGCATTAATAACGCCACATTTGCAGCCCTGCTGGGCGATACGCTCACCATAAACCCCAAGGTTACTTTGGCCGGTGCGGATCCCTTAAAGGATCTTGATTTTGAATGGCACATCACCGTACAAGAAGAACTCCGGGAAGCAGTTTACAAAGGCTACCCTTTGAAAATGGTCTACAATTTAGGCCCCGGCGACCGCGCATGTAAGCTTACAATTACCGACAAACGGAACGGATTATTTTATACGTTCCCTTTCAAAATTACAGGTACGACCCAGTTTTCGGCAGGTATTTTGGTGTTGAGTAACGATAATGGGGTTACCAAACTATCATTTGTAAAACCCGATAAAACGGTGTTGGGCGATATTTATAAATCACTTAATAAAGGCGATTTGCCTATCAATCCGGTTCAATTGTACTATTCAAAACCACTCCCTTATCAACCCAATACCAAAGAGGAATATTGGGTGCTAAGCAACGATCCTAATAAAAGCGGGGTGGTGCTTGATGCCAGTACTTTATTAAAACGAACGGATTTTGCAGCGCAGTTCTTCTCGCCGCCGGCCGTCATCAATGCGGGTTATCTGGAACCATTTTTAGGCCCCGTACAAATGGGAACAGTGCCAACGGGGGTTATCAATGGTAAGCTATATGTAGGTGTATCCTCAACAGCTCCTTTTGCTGATGACTACGGCAAATTTGCCAACGAACAGGGCGGTGATTACACCATGTCTAAATATTTTACACATGGAAGCTCGTTTTTTATCGGTTACAATCTTAAAGGAAAAGCCTTTATTACCTTCGGGGCCGATGGTACTTACTCTGGCACCAATTACCAGATTGATACCGCAAGCACTGGCTTTGACCCTAAAAATGTAGGATACGATAATTTGTTGTTCATGAAACCTACAGAAGGTGGCCCTTCCTATGCTTTCTTTAAAACAGCGACAGGTACCATAACCGAACTAAGTTTTAGCTACCCTATGGGCGATGACCGGACATTTAAAGGGCTGGGCAAACGCACATTTAAAGGCAGCGCCTTAATTGATGATAATACCAAATGGGTGGTGAATAGCTTAAATGTGTTTTATTTTTCATCAAAAGGGAAAATTTACCGCTATAACCCAATTAATGAAGATATAAGACAGCTCGACGCAGACTTTGGCGGTAAAAAGGTATCCATGATGAAGATCAGTTTGGATGACAACACCCTTACTGTTGGCGCAGACGGGGCAGTTTATACACTTGACGTAAGTGTTTCTAAAACCGGTAATATCACCAAAACAATAACCGGTATACCGGGCGAACCGGTTGACATTGTGAGCAGATAAAAAACTAACTAATCAAAACCACATAAAAGATTAACCAACAGCATGAATGATTTTTGTGTTTTTGGCCGCAGTCATGACATTAACAAGAGCGTTTCATCCTTGAAAAGTATAACGTAACCTGTCGACTCGATGTATAACATATAAAGAAATGAAAAAACTACTAAACTTAATTTTGAGCATGGCTGCGTTGAACGCCGCCGGCCAAACTAACCAGTTCGCTATTAATGGGCAGATTGGCAATCTCAACGGTCAGAAAGTTTATTTAAGCTTTATGACAGACGGCAAGGGGCATGAAGATTCGACCACATTAGTTAACGGCGCTTTTCATTTCACAGGTAGGATGAACTCATACAGTTCTGTACGCCTTGCACTTGATCATAAAGGCGCCGGCCGGGAGATTGCCACCCATGGCGGCGATATTCTCTACTTTAATTTTTCTAATGAAACGCTTAATATAGTTTCTAAAGATTCCCTGGCAAACGCCCAGATGAGCGGATCCAAAACATATGATGAATATTCGGCTTATGTGAAAGCTGTAGGACCGATGCCATGGGACATCGATCATATTTCTAATGCTGAAATTGCGGCAGCGCCCGAGTTGGTGAATGATACCGCATTTACCAATTCGGTTGCCCGCCATCACTATAAAATGATTGCCGATTTTCAGCGCAAAAATCTCGATTTTGCCAAAACGCACCCCGATTCGTTCTTTGCACCGGTAGCGCTGTTCGGCACTGCATCTAATGAAAAAACGGTTACAGTAGCCGAACAGGTGTTCAAAACCTTCAGTCCGGCAATCCAGGCAACTGATAATGGTAAAACTATCAAAGAATTTATTGATGCACATTACCGTTTAAAAATAGGTGGCCCGGCGCCGGTTTTTACTCAGGTCAACCCTGCTGGCAAACGCTTATCGTTAGCCGATTATAAAGGTAAAATCGTTTTGGTCGATTTTTGGGCAAGTTGGTGTTCACCTTGTCGTCAGGAAATCCCAAATCTGTTAAGCCAGTATAAAATGTACAAGGATAAAGGGTTCGAAATCCTTTCGGTATCGCTTGACAACAGCCGTGACAAATGGCTGAAAGCTCTGCAACAGGAGGGTATGACATGGCCGCAGGTTAGCGACTTGAATGGCAACAACAACAGCGTTGCCCGTCTTTATGGCGTTTCGGCTATACCTGCTACATTCCTGGTAGACCGCGACGGCAAACTTATTAGCACAAATCTGCGCGGGGAAGACCTCAATAAGAAACTTGCCGAACTTTTTAATTAAGCAGGTATGAAAAAGATCATTTTGGCTTTTCTGCTTTGTGTTATGTTTAGCGTAGCCTCTTGGGGTGATGTAATAAAACATAGAGTTGGCAAAATGGCACTCCATGTTTTATATGTAGGATATGATCCCGCAAAACCTAAGCCCGAACATATTACTTACTACAGCACAGCCGCGGGCGCGGTAGATGAGGCCTGGAAAACCCGTATGGCCGATTTTAAAACTTTTTAGAAACGCGCTTTGACAAAGTTGAAGTTGTGGATGTGAGGGATTACGATGCCTCGATGTCTGCCAATGTCGACGTAACAATTGCCGATGCGGGGCCGATAAAATTACCTGCCAATTTTGACAGGCCTATTATTTTGATGCATCAGCTGGCTCCCGATGTGGGCATGCCGATAGGACTTAAGTTTGATTGGTATTGTCAGTGTTTGGAAGACGATGCGCTGAACATCAAAACCAGTCATGTCATATTTAATACACCTGTAAAAGTGAAGTTAACTTTAGTTAACAGGCCTACGCCGGGTTCTTTTTTTAACGGCTTTCAGGGAGCAACTACCCCGAAGGAACTGCCTATGTGGAAGGTGATCAAAGAGGATCCTGCAGCTAAGGATAAATACATTATCGGCATGGTGGCACATGGCGAGGGATTTAACGATTCGCCGGATGCCGAAGCTATAAGTGGCGGTGTTTGCTTAAAAAATGCTGAAGCAGTAGCGTTAGGCCGTCAGGGTAATTATTTTATGTGGGGCTTTTCTGCTTCGCCAAATCATATGACCGATGAAGCTAAAGATGTATTTGTGAACACAGTTTGCTACATCAAAAAGTTTGATCACCAGGCGCCCATCATGAAAAAAGTACAAATTGAAAACCGTGAGTGGGTAAATGAAATGATTTACCGTAGCGATAAAGCGTTATATCAAAAAACGCTGATAGCCCGGAAAGAAGGTAACGCCCGCTTGCTAAAAATGCAGCAGGAACTTAAAGATCGTAAAGCCAAAGGCGAGGATATTGGTAAAGGTAACGAGGCGTTTTTAAAGATGCCCGTATCCGATGATGTACAAAGTTTTGATGAATATCTTAAAAGCTGGACCGGCAGCGGCATGTATGATGCTTTTGGTACTAACGTAGAGGCCTATCATAAGTACTATCGGGATAACCTCGAGTATTTTTATCCGGTTGATGCTTACTCGTTACAGGTGGATGAGGATGCAAAGAAGCTGGGGATCTCTAACCGCAAAATCGAGCTGCTTGAAAAATGTATCAATATGCTTGAGAAAGGAGAGGAGCCTGCCCTGGCCCAAAGGGTATTGGAAAGATATACCACCGAAAAATTCACATCTGCCAAAGAATGGCGTGAATGGCTAACCAAAAACAAGCCCAACTTTTATTATACAGAAGCCGGCGGGTTTAAGTTTATGGTGAATACCTACAAAACAGAAACAGCGGCAATTGTGCCCGTATCAACCGGCAACATTAAAACTGCCAATGCTGCAACTATCCCAACCCGTACCGATCCGGTGACGGTGAGCGCAACATTGATTAATGAAGCAAACGGAAAAAAGCAGGTAGTTGTTAAGGCTGAGATTTTGCAAGGCTGGCATATTTACGCCTATGTACCTAAAGACAGCCCTTTTATTACTACACAACCTATTATTGAGTTGCCCGAAGGTGTAACAAGCGGCGAGTGGCAAGCATCGGCCGGGGTACCATTTACCGGTGGCGAAGGCATGTTTGTTTGGGAGGGCATTGCAACATTTAAAACGGAAATAAGCGCAGCCTCATTAAAACCCGGCGTTGTAATTAAATGCGGGCTTTATTACCAGGTTTGTGATAACAACAAATGTTTTCCGCCTAAAAGAAAAATAATTGAAATACAGGTTTTATAATCAAGCCCAATGAAAATAAACTTTAAAAGGTTGCTGTTGGTAACACCCGTAGCGCTTGCCCTAAGCACCGGATGGAAGGCGGATGGAAATGCTTCATCATTAAAAAAGCAGGATACTGTTACAGCAAGTCAAAATTTAATAGCTGGAAAACCTTTGCCGGCTTTTACGTTACAAACTGCCGATGGCAACTTCATCAAATCACCGTTGGTTAAGGGTAAAGTGGTGCTGCTTGATTTTTGGGCCTCGTGGTGTATGCCGTGCAGGGCGGCTATTCCGCACCTTAAGGAGTTATATAAACAATACCACGCTAAAGGATTCGAGATAGTTAGTATTTCAATTGATCAAAACAATAAAGCCTGGAAAAACGCCATGCTTAAAGAAGCAATGCCCTGGCAACAGGGAATAGATAAATATGAGGATGGCAAAGATACATCAGTGATGATGAATGCTTTGGGTATCCAGTCGGTACCCTTTGCAATTGTGCTTGATGCTGAGGGGAATGTGATTTTAATAAATCCCACTTCCTCTGATATCGATATACAGCTCAAAAAGATCTTTAACAATTAAGAAATTATAAGGATAGCACTGGCTATCATAAAGACAGTCCCGGTAGGACGTTTTCCATCAGTTTTAGTTTAATTTCCGGAGAGCCGGTTTTGATACCGGCTCTTTTTACATCGGCAGATACCCTAAACAGCAGCGTTTGGACAACGCTACGGTTCAATTATAATGTATAATGACAAAACGGTTTTTATTATTTTTTTCCTGCAGTGCTTATGGAACCTGCAGGTTACTAACGCGCAAAATGTTGATAAGCGGATACAAAAGCCCGGAGCTACGCAACTACATGACAATATAAAAACTGCGATAAAAAAAGGTTATGCTGCCAGTGTATTGATGTGGGAATATGACACTTTACAGTATAGCCGGATGAGTGCGCAGTTTAGTGGTGTTGTAGTCTCCAACGGAGGAGAGATCTTAAGCGCAGCACATGTGGTAATGCCCGGCAAAACCTATCAGGTAATATTTCCCGATGGGAAAATGTGCCTGGCCCGTGGTTTGGGCCGTATTACCATTGCACCAACATTTATGCTGCCGGATGCTGCCATGCTCAAAATAATCCAAAAAGGGGATTGGCCGTTTGTCGAAATGGGCTGGTATTCGGATGTCAAAATCAACCAGCCATGTATTAGCATTGCTTACCCGGAAAGCATGGAACAACGCAAACCTGATGTAAGGTTTGGACATATCACTAATTTAAATAACAAGTATGGTTTTATGGAATCAACTTGCGTGATGGAGCCGGGAGATTCGGGCGGCCCCCTGTTTGATCTGTCTGGCCGTTTGATCGGAATCCATAGCGGCATCGAGCAGTCGGAGGATGTTAATTATGAAATCCCCGTAGATACCTATCGTAAATATTATACAGCACTAACCCGTTTAGAGAATTATACTTCCCTGCCTTTGGATACAAATGTAGTTTCAAAAAATCAGCCGGCCAATAATTTTCCGGCAGCTGAAAATCCAGATAAGTATTTTAAAAGTGTGAACAAGCGTTTTAAAACAACTTGTGTAAATATTAAGAGTGTTATTGATGGTAAGGAACAGATTATAGCAGGGACCATTTTTTCTTTAGATGATGTCAATGTAAAAACCGCTTTCAAAAATTCAGATATCATTTTGACTAAAAGTTCAATGATTGGCGAGGAACCTTTTATTACATTATCGGGCGGCAAGACTGTTAAGGCAAATATTATCAGACGAGACAGAATTAATGACCTTGTGATATTATTGCCCGTTTCAAAGTTAGGGAAGGAAGGTATCAGGCTTGGAATGTTATTGGCAGATACACTTAGTAATAACGATTTGGGTAGTTTTTTGATTTCTCTTCGCGCTGATTCTCCGTATTGTAGTAGTGTTTTGGGAAGCGTTGGCGTAAGCTTGCCAAAAAAACCAGCTACGGCTATTTGGGAGCTGTTGCCCGGCAAAAGGGACAGACGTTATTATTTACTTTTATTCAGCCCAACAGCGCGGCTGAGGCTGCCGGACTAATAACCGGCGATGAGCTTTTAGCAATTGATGACAAAACTGTAAATGACGAACTGGATATGTTTAAAGCCCTTCAAAAATTCCGCGCCGGAGATACTACTTTAATAACAATCAATCATAAGGGAGAAAAGTTAATAAAAAAAGTCGCCCTAAAATATCCAACCCAAAAAATTACCAATCATCCGGCCGACCACTTCATAGGGGGAAAAGCATTCGAAAAGATGGGTTTGGGAATGTATTTGTTCATGATGCAAGAATAAAACCGTGGGAGTGCGGAGGGGCCGTATTTGATATCACCGGAAAGTTTTTGGGCATTAATATAGCAAGATTGAGCAGAACAAGCACAATTACGATACCAGCCGTCGCAGTAAATCAATTTATAGTAACTGCCATTAACGACAGCAAAGAGGGTAATTAATTATCCGTACAAGAGTCCATTCGCATTGCTGCAGGTTCTTTCGGCCTACTTTAGATCTTGCTAACTCATTCAGAACCGTTGCTTTCGGATAACCAAATCTAGTTCGGAAGATGAACCGTACAGAGCAGGAAATTGAAAGCCTATTTAGCATTTTCGATCAGCTTCATTGCTTCTGTAATATCCTTTGAAGCCGTTATGTCATTTGTCTTATCCCGTGCTTCTTTAACCGCTTTTAAATATTTGATAATATATGGAGCTGCACCGTCTTTTTTGTAGGTTATTCCCATATACTTGAGCTCGGCAATTCCTTGTCGAACATATTCCGGATTCTTCAAACTTTCTATCATTCTGGAGAATTTTTCGGTCAGATGAATTTGTTCCTGCAAGGTTCCGTTAACATAGCGCTGATAAACATAAGGCCATTTGGCATCTCCTCCACTTGCTGCATACACCCTGACAATAGCTTGCGTCAAGTCGCCTATATTATCATCCTCAAATCTGGCCGCAAATTTCAGAGCGGCAACGGGATCGACCTCATTGATTCCAATAAGCCCCGCCGCGTCAACCTGGTAGGAAGGACTCGATAGGGCTTTTTTGAAAATCTCCATATACTTAAGGTTTTTTAAGCTGCCGAGTATTCTTAATGCATAAGTTTTCACTAAAGTGTTGTCATCATTTTTTGCCAGTTCCATTACTCGCGGCAGAGTGATGTCTTTTAGGTCTTTATCCAGAGTCATAAAGTCTTTTTTATCGCTGGCCAACGTTTCCAGGGCTTTGAGGCGTAAACCAGAGAATTTGTCGTTTAATGCGGCAAAGATTACTTTTTGAGCGCCTTTATCCCCTTGATTATTTCCAGAGACTTCAAGGGCTTCGTACCGGTCAAGATATAAAGGGGCGTTGAAGTACTGGAAAACAAATTGCTCCAAAGTTTTGTGATCAGTTTTTTGAGCCACCAGTACTTTATCCGCGTCAACATTGACCAGGTTTGGTTTGGCAATCAATTTAAGGGAAAGGGTATCAGCCTTTGCATTCAGCCAAATTTTATGGCGTTCTGTTTTGCCGTTAATGTAAATATCAATCGCTATTGGCAGTTTAAAAACTTGCCCATCTTGTTTCTGAGCGATGTAAACATATTCTGTTTTAGCGGATTCATCCCAGTGGTAGCTGATGTCCAAAACCGGGTGCCCGGCATTATAGTACCATTGGTTGAAAAACCAGTTCAGGTCAAGTCCGCAGGCCTGTTCCATGGCCAGCCGTAACTGCTGTGCTTCGGCACTTTTAAAAGAGTTTGATGTCAGGTAAATATTCAGTCCCCTATAAAAAGCCTCATTGCCAAGGTAATTACGAAGCATGTTGAGGATACGTCCACCTTTTTGATAGGTTACCCCATTAAAGGCATCATGTATAGCCTGGTAATGAAAGTTGACCAGCGGTATTTTAGCGTTGTCAGGATTGCTAAGATAGCCCTGTAATCCGTTTTGTAAATGTTCGTCAGCGGCATCTTTCCCATATTTATGTTCCAGCCACAGAATCTCTCCGAGGTCGGCAAATGATTCATTTAAAGTTATATTGCTCCAGCTTTCGCAAGTCACATAGTCACCAAACCATTGATGGAATAATTCATGCTCCACACCCGAACTGTAATATTGATCCAATAATTCGCGCCGGGTGCTTTGACTGCCGAAAACATTGGCGGTTGTGTTTTCCATGGCACCGCTGACGTAATCGCGCACCACAATGGCGGCATATTTATTCCAGGGGTAGTCAACGCCGGTAATTTTTGAGAAGAAACTTATGGCCTCCGGCACATCTCCAAACATATCCCTTGCATAAGAAGCATATTGCGGTTCAATATAATAGTTCACTTCTTTACCGTGCCAATGATCATGGTAAATTTTAAAATCACCTACTGCCATCATAAACAAATAAGGGGAATTGGGCAATTCCATTTTCCAGGTGTCGGTACGTGTACCGTCGTTGTTTTTCTTTTGCGAGGCGAGCCTGCCGTTGGATAGCGTGACATATTTAGCCTGTACGGTCATGCTGATCTCGGAAGTAGTCTTTTGATTAGGCTTATCGATTGTGGGAAACCAGCCGGAGGAGCTTTCTGGTTCCCCTTCGGTCCAGATCTCAATCGGCTTATTCTTTTCGGTACCATCCGGGTTAATAAAATATAATCCTTTCTCATTGTTGCGAAGCCCTTTGCGTTCATTAGGTTTAGCGGTGTAATTAATAAAAACGGTATAGGTCTCAGAACTATTATAAGTCCTGTTGAGCCTGATCGCCAAGCTAAGGCTATCGTAAGTAAACTTCAGCGGGCTTATCTTGCCACCTGCCAGGATCCCTATGGTGTGGATAGCCATCCCTTTCGCATCGAGCCTCAACGAATCCGTTGGATAAAAATGAGGCTTTATAGTAACCCATTCTTTACCATATAAATAGCGCTTTTTATAGTCAAAGCGTACATCTAGTTTGGTATGGACCAAATCATTTACCCTCGCCGGGCTTTGACGATAATTGTTGTCCTGGGCTAATGAGCAACGTACCATTGTCAGCAAAAAAACTCCGGATAATAAAAGGATATAGTATATTTTCATGTCCTACTGAATAATTAGGGTCAATATACAATATTTATAGTACTATTTATAACATAGTACTATAAATTTAAATTATCGGTTTTTGTCATCCCTCACCTTATCGCTCTTCTTTTGGGTCATGAGGAAAAGTTGTGGGATTAAAAGGTTAAGCATAGATTTTAGCTAATCTGAATAAGAAGAAAGTAGTATCCCTAACACCTCTTGAAGTAGCTCTGAAAGCTTTTATTTTCGCATTAAAAGATTCGGCAGAGGCATTTGTGCTCCTGTTATCAAAGAAATTCAGGATAGATTCATAATGTTGATGAACAGATCTTGCGACGGTCTTAAATGCATCAATTGCGGCATCCTCCACATGATTATACCATAGCGCTAATCTTTTAAAGGCGATTTGCTTGCTTTTGCAGATGGTGAATATATTACCCAATCCTATAGCCAGTTTATAAGCTTTGAGCAGTTCCGGGTATCGTGGAAAAAGCAGATCGGCTCTTTCTTTTTGTGCGGCAGTCCACCTGGACTCATGCTTAAACAACAGGTAGCGGCTTCTGGCAAGCAATTGTTTTAGTGTATCGCCATTGCTGAATAGCTCAGGCTGATAAGATTGCTTGTTTTGCCTGGCTTGTTCAATTGCCCTGCTTTCTGCATCCAGCGCTTCCCACCGATATTTTATACGAGCTTCCTGTAGTGCATCATATGCTAATTTTTGCACATGGAACCTGTCGATCACACGGCTCGCATTGCTAAAACACCTGCGGATAGCTTTGATCATGTTTGCCGCCATATCCATCGTCACTTCTTTTACTTTATTCCTTTTACGCAGCGGTATGCGTTCGATAACTTTTATGATCTGCTCCGTTTGTGTGCCCCTTAGCATAGCTACAATTGCCTTCTTGCCACCTTTAGCTTCCTTATTGGTGATAATGGTATAGAGTTCACCATTGCTCAATGTTGTTTAGTCTATGCTTAGCGATGACCCTATATTTTGTTCAAACAGCATCCATTCATCTGCATGTTCTTTTTGATCCCAGCTATGAAAATCGCTCAGAAAGTCTTTGTATTGCTGCTGTAGCTGTTTGCCATCAACTGTATAAAGCCGCCCTAACAAATGACAGCTGATCGGGTTATTATCCAAATATACCTTTTAAAAAAGTGCCGAATTCCGTTGTCATTCGCGCTCCTTTTCTAACTAAGTTCCAGTCCCTTGTGATGATCTCACCACTTGCTTTAACTTCCCATCTGCGCCTTTTAATGCAAAGAGCTACTTTGTGGCCCCGGATAGGAAAATCCTGGATAGCTGTCTCCGGTAAGAATCCTTTCGACTCAAGTTGTTGCTTGTCATAACCTGCTGGCGGAAGATTCTTTTCCTCAAGGTAAATGTCCAATTGGCCGTTCTCAGAGGAAAGGACATCAGTAAGTTCAAAGTATTCCAAAAGCCCTTCGGGCAAGATAAGACGGACAAGGGTTTCGTATGCAGCTGACAAGTGTGGACGTTTTTATTTCTGCCTGCAAAGCAACCATTTTTTTATTCCCCCACAATTTTTCTGCTTGATCCTGAATCGATGGTAATTTTGAGCATTTGATATAAAAACAAAAAGCCTGCAAATCATTTGATTTGCAGGCTTCTAAATACTTTGATATTAAAATCAGCGGAGAGTTAGGGATTCGAACCCCAGGAACCTTTCACAGTTCAACAGTTTTCAAGACTGCCGCAATCGACCACTCTGCCAACTCTCCGGGGACAAAAGTACAAATCCGGGGCGAATTGCCAAATTTCAATTTCACTTTTTTTGATTTAATTAAATAATCTATATAATCTATTGATTAATAATAAGTTAATTTTTTGACTGGTCGGTCTTTTTTGCCCGAAAAGTGTTAAATCTGGGTTTTACAATACGGATTGTACGCTTGGAAAGCTCTACGGACGCATTTAATTCGAACCCGATTATCAAAATTAATGAGTTTATATACATCCAGATCATCACAACGATGAGCGTACCAATGGATCCGTAAACTTTATTGTACGACGAGAAATTGTTGATATAATAGGAAAAGCCCAGTGAAGTTAAAACTGCCAGTGCCGTAGCCAGTATGGAGCCAGGGTTAATAAAATTCCATTTCTTTTTATGTGCAGGAGCGTAGCGGTATAAACAGCCTATGGTCACAAAAATAATTACTACAATAATTATCCACCTGAAAAGCATCACCGGGTAAACCCAGAAGTGATTTTCGGAGGCCACATGCGACTGGATGAACCGGATAATGGATTGCCCCAGGATGAGTATGGAAATGGCTAGTAATAACGCGAAGCTTATAGCTACGGTGATTCCTGTTGCTACCAGGCGCCTTTTGAGCCAGCTCCGCTTATCCTCAATTAATGAGGATTTATTAAAGGCCTTCATAAGATTAATAACCCCGTTAGTTGCAAAATACAAGGTTGTTAGGAAACCGAATGAAAGGAGCTTGCCGTTTTGATTGCTTACAATATCAAAAAGGGTTTCTCTGAACGCCATATAGGCATTTGTAGGCATTACAGAGGCCAGCACCATCATCAGGTTGCCTTTAAAATGTTTTATGGGCACGTAGGGGATAAGCGTGAACAAAAAAATAGTAGCCGGAAAAACGGCGAGCATAAAACTATAGGCTAGTGCATAGGCCCGGTTAATAAGCGAGTTATTGGTGATTTCCTTTACAAAAAAATCAATAACGGTGTATAGTGGCAACGGCCTGAAACCCGGAATGATGACAGACTTCGTCCACTCGATGATGTACCTGTAAAACGTAAACCGGATTAAAAAGCGGTGCAGCCATTTCATTTATACCAAATTTACTTAAAAAAGGTCATTAATCTATCGGTAAAATCCTGTGGTGGCAGGCATGGGCGATTGGTTTTCATGTTAATGAATACGAGCAGCGTTTCGCCGGTATTAATAAGTTCGCCTTTGGGGTTTGTAAGTTCGTACCTGAAATGGATGCGGATGCCTGGCAGCTTATCCATGATCACCCTGATGCTGATCTCCTCGTCATATAAAGCAGGCTTTAGGTATTTGCATTGAAGCTCGAGCACAGGCATCATAATGCCCGATTCTTCCATGCCTTTATAAGTAAGGCCAAGACTGCGAAGCATCTCCACACGGCCTACTTCATAAAATTCGGCATAGTTACCGTAATACATATAGCCCATCTGGTCGGTTTCGCCATAGCGCACCCGTATTTTAGTAGTGTGCTCAAACATTACCTTCGGATGTTACGCTCGTTAAGGGCTTGCTGAAATTTATGCGCGTTCACCAGGTGGTCGGCCACGTTAGTTGCAAATGCATGATAGCCTGAAAAATCGGCTTTAGCACACATGTAAATGTAATCGCTCTTTTGATAGTTTAACACTGCTTTCACCGCGTTAACCGATGGCATCATGATAGGACCTGGGGGCAAACCTGTATGCAGGTAAGTATTATATGGCGAGTTATATGAAAGGTAGCGGGTAAGCACGCGTTTTATAGTAAAGTCGTTCAGTGCAAAGATCACGGTAGGGTCGGCCTCCAGTTTCATTCCTTTTTTAAGACGATTAAGGTATAAACCTGCTACGGCGGGCATTTCATCATCATGCAGCGCTTCAGCATCAACTATTGATGCCAGGACAGATACTTCTTGTGGGGTTAAGTTTATTGCAGCAGCCAGTTGTTTACGTTCAGGTGTCCAAAAAGCCTGATAGTGGTCGTACATTCGTTTGAAGAACTTTTCCGGGCTCGTATTCCAGTACATCTGGTATGAGTCGGGCATGATCACGGTATAAACGTTATCGGTAGTAAAACCATATTTACTTACAAAACTCGCCGAATCAAGCAGCCGGATAATCGCCATTGAATCCGGTTCAATCTTTTTCGAGATAAATCCCGCAAACTGTTCTTTAAGCCGCAATCCGTGAAATTCAACTCTAACAGGCTCTTGTGTACCTGAGGCCAGCATATTGATGAGCTTGCGGTTCCCCATACCTTCATGCAGGCGATATTTACCTGGTTTTACACGGGTAATATAATTCATATTACGGGCGGCCCAGCCAAATGAAGCAGTATCTTTCACTGTGCCCTCATCTTGTATGGTTTTAAAAACATCGCCAAAAGTAGCGCCGGTGTGAATGTATAAGTACTCCTGTTTATCCGTAACGTTGGGGCCAAAGTATTTGAGGTAATAATTGAAACCTGTAAAGCCTAAAAGCACAACGATAATGATTACCAGCGCTATAATAATTTTTTTCAGCATGCCTGATCCTTGTTTTTCCGCGGTCATGATATTGAATAGATGGTGTTTGTTGTATTTATTTTAATTTTTGAACGGCAACTAATCCGCCGCTTAAATTACGCACGTTGTTATAGCCATGCCGCTCCAATATGTTTTGTGCAGTTTCGCTCCTTAAACCAACTTTGCACATAACGATTATCTCATCTGTTTTGTTGTAGGGTAAACTGTTAAGCGTATTCTCCAAATTTGAAAGTGGTATATTATCACCACCTATATTATAAGTATGGAATTCAATAACCTCGCGCACGTCGAGCAGGTTAAGGCTTTCACCCTTGCTTAAGCGCTCAAGCAGTTCGGAAGCTTTAATTTGCCGGTGGAGCTGCATCGGTTTTGGTGCCTTGTGAAACAGTAAGATTTATACGCGTGCCAATACTTGTTTTGCTTAACGAATCGGTCTTCATCGGGTACTGCGAAACAACAACCACATTGGTGGAATCGGTAATAGTCCCCTGGTAAGTAATGATCCCAACGGTTAAGCCGGCGCCTTTTATAGCAAATCGGGCGGCATCAAGGTCAAGGTTTACAAGTTCCGGTATTTCCACTTCGCTTGCACCCTCACCATCGCCCAAAACCAAATCTATTCTTGAGCCTTTGGGGATCTTGGTACCTGGTTTTATCACTTGTCCGCCAAAACGTACCTCCAGGATCCGGTCGCGGGCAATATCCGAACGGTACGTTGTATCGCCCAGTTTTAAGCCATAATTTGATATGGTAGCTATAGCTTCGCGATAATTGCTTTGTTCAAGATCGGGCAAAGCTACATTTGGTGCCTGCAGGGTTACCATGGTAAGGTAAATTACCCGGCTTTCTTTAACGTTGGTCCCGGGATCCGGGTCTTGTTCAACGATAGTACCAGGGGCCACGTCCTGTACATACACAGAATCTATTTTATAGCCAAATCCCTGCTCTTTTAAAATATCCATAGCTTTATCAATGGAAAGACCTTTAAGCTTTGGTACGGGTATGCCCGAACCATGACGGGTATAATAACCAAGGCTAAAAAAAGCTATTAAAACAACGGCTATCACGGTTACAATAGCCATTAATAAGTTATTCCGGAATGATTTTGATTTTAAGTAAGCCCCAAATTTGCTCATCAGTATATGTAAGGGTATCCTTTTTAATTAAGTATCAAACATAGGAATTATTTTGGATATGGGTGTTAGGATGTCGGATTTCGGATGTTCGATTTCGGAATTAATTATTATAGAATTTCAGGAGTTTTAGACTCAAAATTTAAACTTTAGTATTATTTGCAATGATATTTATTCTAATTTCGACTTCGAAATCAGGTCGCTTTCGTTGCTCCTGGAAATAAATTCGAAATCGAACATCCGAAATCCGAAATAAAATGAGTCTTAAAAATATTGCCCTTTTGGCCGGAGGCTTTACCGGCGAATATGAAGTATCCCTTAACAGTGCAAAAAATATTGCGGCTAACCTGGCATCAAACAGCAACTATAAGGTTTATACTATATTAATTACCCGCGACAGATGGTTTTTTGAAGCAGATGATGCAACAGTTGATGTTGACAAGAATGATTTTACCATCACCCTTAATCAGGAAAAAATAAAGTTCGACTTTGCCTTCATCACCATTCATGGCAGCCCCGGCGAGGATGGAAAGCTGCAGGGCTATTTTGATATGCTTGGCATCCCTTATAATACCTGCGATGCCACAACATCGGCCATTACCATGAACAAGGCTTATACCAAAGCTATCGTGAACGGGATCCATGGCTTGCATACCGCACATTCCATGCGTTTATTTGAGCGCGATGTGCATGACGTTGCCACCATAGCAGCTAATTTGAAATTTCCGTTGTTTGTTAAACCTAATAATGGTGGCAGCAGCGTGGGTATGAGCAAGGTTCAAAACATAGCCGGCCTGCCAGAAGCATTGAACAGGGCATTTCAGGAAGATGCTCAGGTGTTAGTAGAAGAATTTATTAAAGGCCGCGAGTTCAGTATTGGTATAGCACGCCTGCACGGTAAAATAAAGGTATTACCTGCTACAGAAATTATAACCTCAAAAGATTTTTTTGATTACGAGGCGAAATATACTTCTGGTGTAACACAAGAAATAACTCCGGCCGACCTTTCGGCTGAAAAGGTTAAAGAAATTGCTGGCATAGTTACCGAGGTGTATACCCGCCTCAACTGCCGCGGCATGGCCAGGATCGACTTTATTTTGCTTGAAGGCAGTAATGATTTTTATTTTATTGAGATCAACACCACACCAGGCCAGTCTGCCGCCAGTTTGATTCCGCAACAGGTGAGGGCTGCAGGTATGGATGTTGGCGAATTTTATAGCGCGCTTATTGAGGGAGCCACGTTATAATTTCGGAATTGAGGATTTCGATTTCGGATTTTATTTTGAATTCATATTTTAAGAGGCGCCTTTGATGCGTCTCTTTTAGTGTAACAACAAATTCATTTTGTTATCAAAGCAACGATGCTGCAATTTCAAAACTTTATAAAATCATACGGTAATTACCCTGCTTTAAAAATTGAGAGCCTGCAATTGGAGGGCGGCATTTACTGGATAAAAGGAGTAAACGGATCTGGCAAAAGCACCCTGCTAAAATCCATTGCCGGCATCCTGGCGTTTAATGGCGACATATTGCTTGGTGATAATATCAGCATAAAAAAACAACCGGTGGCTTACCGTAAGCTGGTTAATTTTGCTGAAGCCGAGCCGGTGTTTCCAGATTTTTTAACAGGTACTGAAATGGTCAGGCTGTTTGCTGATGCTAAAGACGCCCCGGCAGGACAGGAAGATAGGTACATTAAAAGTATGGGAATACAAAGTTTTGTCGACCGCCCGGTTGGCACTTACAGCAGCGGTATGATGAAAAAGCTTTCCCTGCTACTTGCCTTTTTGGGCAAGCCCAAATTGATCCTGCTCGATGAACCTTTGATCACTATTGATACGGCCTCGTTAGCAACATTAAATAGTTGGATAAGGGAAAGGTACGAGCAGGAGGGAACCGGCTTTTTACTGTCATCGCACCAGATACTTGAGAATGGCTCATTACCCGTATCAGGTGAACTTCTCGTCGAAGATCAAACGTTAAAGTTTATCAGTTGATGAAATCGCTAACCAATGTATTGTTAAAGATTTTTGCAAACGGTTTTTTCCGGGTGCATGCCGGGATTTTGCTATTTATATTTTTGGCAATGGTTGGCGTAGTGCCTCCCCAATATTTAATAGGCTATCACAAAGCACTGATGCTGGCTATGGACAGCAGTTCGGTTGTAATGATCCTGGTGTTTATAAGCTGGTTTATTTATGCCGTTAAAAGCTGGCATTACGTATCCGGGCAAATCTTTGCCCCCAGTCAACATTTTTTATTTTATAGCAGCAATGCCCTGAGCAAAGGGAAACAAATAATAAGCTGGTTTTGGGTACAGGCCGCTGTATTATCGCCGGTAATATTGTACGCAGTTATCGCTGTGGGGGTGGGTTTTTCCAATCATTATTATTTATTTCCGGTTTGCATTTTACTGTATTTAACCGCCTTAACTTATTTAAGTGCAGTTATTTATACAAAGCAAATTAACGGACTTGTTGATGGCAATGATCAATCTATATTATTAAAACTAAGCAGCAAATGGCGTAAACCTTATTTCAGCCTTTACGTTTACCACCTGTTAGATAAGCGCAAGGTTCCATACCTCATTACCAAGGCGCTTTCCTGGCTTATCATCACTGGGGTGTTTTACGTGTTTGCTGATGTAAAAACTGATGTCCGTGTTGCCGGTATAGCAATCCTTGCTGTTATAACGGCACATATTGTATTGATATTTGAGGAAAGGAAATTTGAAGAGAACGGCCTTTGCTTTTCCCGCAATTTGCCTTATAGCAGGCCACAGCTATTTCTAAATTTTATAGGCGTCTATTTCATTCTACTCATCCCCGAAAGTATCTGGCTGTTCAGCAGATTTAACTTGCTAATGGCTATTGAACTGCTGTTTGTTGGCTTAAGCACCGCGATGCTGTTTCATTGCCTGCTTTACTGGTTTGGCCTTAATATGGATAAGTACTTGCAATGGATCCTGGGGTTATTTATTGTATTGTTCTGGATCATTATGTTCAAGCTACTTTGGGTGCTGGTTCCTTTAAACTTTGGTATTGCTTACTGGCTGTTTTACAGTAACTATTACAAGTTTGAGGGCGTGGCAAGCGATAAGTTGTAACCTTTTAAAGCTGCGCTTTCACCATCCTGTCCCTGCCGCTCATATCTTTTCTTAACTCAATGTTTTTAAATCCTTTACCAGTTAATAGCTCAACAGTTTCATTGCCTAAATTTTCATTGATCTCGAAGAAAAGCAAGCCGCCGGCAATCAAATTACTGAGTGAAAAATCGGCTATGGCCCGGTAAAATATCAGCGGATCATGTTCTGGTACAAACAAAGCAGTATGTGGCTCAAAATCTGTAACATTACTATGCATCTGCTTTTTATCATCAAGCGTAACATAAGGAGGGTTGCTTACAATGATATTATATTGAGCCTCTTCTTTATTATGCTCAATATTTAAAATATCAGCCAGAATAAAATTAACCTCAACTTCATTTAATAAAGCATTTTCTTTGGCGGTTTCCAAAGCTCCTTCGGATATATCTATCGCAGAAACATCCGCATTTGCCAAATTCTTTTTCAGGCTGATGGCGATACACCCGCTACCGGTACCGATATCCAGCACAGAAAACCTTTCACCTTTTGCCTTTAACCTTTCGCCTTCTAAAATCCATTCCACCAGTTCCTCAGTTTCCGGGCGCGGGATCAGCACATATGGGTTTACTTTAAATGGCAAGCCAAAAAACTCGGTGATACCAAAAATGTATTGAATGGGTCTGCCTGTTTTTAGTTCGGCAAGGATGTTTTTCGCCTGTTCCGACTGTTCAGCAGTTAACGCTCTTTCGGGGAATGCCTTAACAGATGCCCTTGATAAACCGGTAACTTCGGCAATAACAAACAGCGTAATAGCTTCGGTTTCATTAGTATCATAAATGCCATTTATCTGCTGCCTGTAATCTTCAAAAACATCCTTAATCGTAATCATGCAACAAAGTAACATAAAAGCTACTTTTGCAGCATGCTTGAACATGAAAAATATATGCGCCGTTGTTTGGAGCTTGCTCAATTGGGTGCAGGATACGTTAGTCCGAACCCTATGGTTGGCGCGGTAGTAGTTCATGATGGCAAAATAATAGGAGAGGGCTATCATCAGAAATACGGCCAGGCCCATGCCGAAGTTAACGCTATTGAACAGGTTACGCAAAGGTTTGATAACTATGCCCAACTGCTGAAAAACTCGATTATATATGTTTCATTAGAGCCTTGTGCGCACTATGGTAAAACGCCGCCCTGCGCCGATCTGATCATCAAACATCAAATCCCTGAAGTGATTGTTGGTTGCCGCGACCCATTTGCTCAGGTCGACGGAAAAGGTATTGAAAAATTGCAGGCTGCCGGCATTCAAGTAGTAACCGGCGTATTAGAACAGGAATGTCAATGGCTTAATCGTCGCTTTTTTACCAAGGTACAAAAGCACAGGCCATATATTATATTAAAATGGGCACAAACACAGGATGGCTTTTTTGCTCCGGCTGATGGCAGCCAGTTCTGGATCACCGGCCCCGAATCACGCAAGCTAGTGCACAAGTGGCGTAGTGAAGAAGATGCTATACTGGTAGGCAAAAACACGGTACTAAGTGATAACCCGCAATTAAATACCCGTTACTGGGATGGCCCATCACCCAAACGTGTGGTGATAGATCGAAGGCTGGAACTAAATAAAGGGTTGAATGTATTTGATCAGTCGGCCGAAACGTTAATATTTAACGAGCTTAAGTTTGATGTTGACGGCAAAAACAGGTATATAGCACTGGAAGATTTTGAACGCTTTGTGCCTCAATATATTTTATACCAGTTATACCTGCAGGATATCCAATCGGTTATTATTGAAGGCGGCGCGCGTACACTTGATGCTTTTATTGAGGCTGGCATTTGGGATGAGGCACGGATATTTACCGGTGATAAAGTTTTGAACAAGGGCATAAAAGCACCGCAAATAACAGGTATACTTGCCGATGAATATCCTGTAGGCGCCGATCGCCTCCAATTGTTATACAATAAGCCGGTTATATAAATGCTGTTCGTTTTTTTAAGTATTTGCTGTAGTGTTATCGTTTCCATTTTGCTGAAACTGGCAAAACGCTACCATGTGGACGTTTACCAGGCCATTACCTGGAATTACTCTATGGCTGTTCTGCTCACCTGGTTCTTTTTTAAACCACAGCTGAGCATTATCCAAAACGGGCCTGTTTATAATTACGTGGCCCTGGGCATCCTGTTTCCCGCTATATTTGTAATCATGGCAAACTCGGTGCGCAAGGCCGGTATTGTTCGTACAGACGTAGCGCAACGCTTATCCCTGTTTATCCCCATACTGGCAGCATTTGTTTTATTTGGCGAAGCCACCGGCACAATTAAAGCAATTGGCATTATACTGGCCTTCATTGCTATCATTTGCTCTATACCCTGGCAAAAATCTGCCGGTAATAAAGTTGAAAAGGGATCATGGATTTACCTGTTAATTGTTTTCCTCGGTTTTGGCGTAATTGATGTATTGCTAAAACAGCTTACCAAGGTAAATAATGTGCCTTTTACCACAGCCATTTTTGTCATCTTTATTATTGCGTTTATATTAACCCTTGCTGGTTTGATTTACCAGGTATCCGCAAAAAAATGAAATTTTCATTGCCGCATATCCTCATAGGCTGGGTATTAGGGATAGCCAACTTTGGCAATATCCTGTTTTACTTAAAGGCGCACCAGGCGCTGGCGAACAGCCCTTCGGCAGTGTTTTCGTCGGTAAATATTGGCGTTATTGTGGTTGGTACGCTGGTTGGCATCTTTGTATTTAAAGAGAAACTGAGCCTGCTTAATAAAATCGGCATAGCTATAGCGGTGCTTGCTATTATCATTATTTATTTCCCGCAAACATTGGGCTTCCTGCACCTGTAATATTTTTGAATGCTTTTTGACGATACTTATAAAACCATAGAAAACCCTGCCGAAGGTGTTTTTCGCGACCGCGGCAGCAAGTTCCTGGCCTATGCTTATCCCATCGGTTCTGAAAATGATATCAAGGCAATAGTTGCCCGACTAAAATCAGAACATCCCAAAGCCAATCACCATTGCTGGGCTATGCGCTTAACCATCGACCGTTCGGTGTTCAGGGTTAACGATGACGGTGAGCCTTCAGGTACTGCGGGTCGACCAATCCTGAATACACTGCTGTCAAAAGACCTTACCAATCTCCTGGTTGTGGTAGTCCGATATTTCGGCGGCACCTTATTAGGGGTTCCGGGTTTGATTAATGCTTATAAAGCAGCCACAGAGGATGCATTAAACCACTCGGTTATCATTTCAAAAACGGTAAATGACGTATACACTATCTCATTTGATTATTTGCAAATGAATGATGTGATGCGGATCATTAAGGAAGAGGGCCTTGGTGTACTTAATCAGCAATTTGACAATGATTGCAGTATCCAGCTTTCTATCCGAAAAACGCAGGTTGAGCAGGCGCTTTTTAAATTAAGCAAGGTGAACGGTTCGCAGGTTAAATACAACCACAGTATCTAACTATTCCATTACAACAGCCACTTTAGGCACTCTTTTTGTGTCCATTTAATTCCTTAATTGTGGTCTAATTGTTTTAATTTAGTCGGGTATGCAATCTTTTGAATTAGATAAAACCGACCTGCTCCGCATTAAAACAGCGCTCGAAGCCGATGATGCTGAGTTAGAGAATGTTCTGAAGGAATATCACGCCTCGGAGATTGCTATACTATTTGAAAAACTTCAGCAGGAAGAAAAAGAAAGGATCATCAATATCCTCCCGGCCGACGTCGCTTCGGAAGTTTTATCCGAAATGGACGAAGAGCATGGCCCTGCCGAATTGCTTGTAAACCTCGATCCTGAAAAACGTACCGAGATAGTTGAAGAGCTTGATTATGATGATGCTACCGACATCATTTCCCAGTTGGATGAAGAACACCAGGAAGAGATCTTAGAAGACCTCGATCATGAAGATGCCAGCAGCATCCGGGCATTGATGACCTATGCCGAAGATACTGCCGGTGGTTTGATGAACTCCGAGATTATCAAGGTAAACATCAACTTGGATAAAAAGGATGCGCTTGATGAGATCATCCGACAATCGGAAGAGATGGAAGAGTTTTATACCATCTGCGTAGTTGATAATGACGATATACTGAAAGGGATTCTCTCCATTAAAACAGTTATCAAGGCCCGCGCCGATGCCCGCATCAGCGATTTGGTAACTACCGATTTTGTTTATGTAAAAGCCGAGCTTGACCAGGAAGAGGTAGCCCGCCTCATCAAGCAATATAACCTTACTAGTATCCCGGTTGTTGATGATCACATGAAACTGCTCGGACGCGTTACGGTGGATGATATTATAGACGTAATGGAAGAGGAAAACACCGAGGACATCCTGAAGATCTCCGGTGTATCTGAAGATGAAGAATTGAGCGGTAACTGGCTGGAGGCAGTAAAAAGCCGTTTGCCATGGCTGGTGATCAACCTGGGCACAGCATTCCTTGCTGCATCCATTATCCGAACATTTGATTCGACAGTTGCCAAGCTTTCCATTATCTCGGCTTATATGACCATTATAGCAGGTATGGGTGGCAATGCCGCCACACAGGCATTGGCGGTAACTGTAAGGCGTATTTCGTTAAGCGATCTTTCCGACAAACAAGCCTATAACACCGTATTAAAAGAGTTTTTAGTAGGCCTGATCAACGGCGCCGCCAATGGGCTCATCGTGTTTATAGTAGCGTTCTTTTACGATGCCAATCCGCTGCTTGGCCTGGTATTGTTCTTAGCCATGACAGGCAACCTGATCATAGCAGGCTTAACAGGCGCTTCCATCCCGTTGATATTGAAAAGGGTAGGGATTGACCCCGCAGTAGCATCATCCATCATCATCACTACTTTTACCGATTGTATTGGGTTTTTATTACCGCTTTGGTTGGCTACCAAGCTTTTGTTGAAGTAATATATCCCGCCGGTTATGCCTGTCCCCACAGCAACTCATAAGGAGATAGCGTAGTTTCGAACCCCGGAAGCACTAAGCTGCCAAATATTTAAAACCTTGTTATATAGCCAGTTTCTTTTTGAGGGCTGTCAAAATGTTATATTTATAAATAATCTTTGAATATTTGCGTGTTTACAATAACTCAATAACATTGTTGGGACGAATTTAATCTGAAACTGATGACAGAAGTTAGACATAACTGGACTAAAGAAGAAATAGCCGAAATATACCATACACCATTGCTTGATCTTGTATACAAGGCCGCTACAATCCACCGCGAGAATAAAGATTATGCAGAAGTGCAAATCAGTTCTTTGATCTCGATAAAAACAGGCGGATGTTCTGAAGATTGTGCTTACTGCCCGCAGGCTGCCCGTTATAATACGGGTGTAAATGTACATGCCATAATGCCGAAAGATGAAGTAATTGCTGCTGCCGAAAAGGCAAAAGCCGGAGGTGCATCACGTTTGTGTATGGGGGCGGCCTGGCGCGAGGTTCGTGATAACCGCGATTTTGATAAGGTAATTGATATGGTTAAAGCGGTGAACAGCCTTGATATGGAAGTGTGCTGTACCCTTGGCATGCTTACCGAAAGCCAGGCGCAACGTTTGGCCGATGCCGGTTTATATGCCTACAATCATAACCTTGATACATCCGAAGAAGATTACAAACGGATCATCACCACCCGTACCTATGATGAGCGTCTTAAAACGCTTGAACATGTGCGCAAAGCGAAGATCACCGTATGCAGCGGCGGCATCATTGGCTTGGGTGAAACGGTAGAGGACAGGGTATCCATGCTCAAAACATTGTCGAACCTGCCCAAACACCCCGAATCAGTGCCTATTAATGCTTTAGTGCCGGTAGCAGGAACTCCGTTAGCCGATCAGCCCCGTGTTTCTGTTTGGGATATGGTTAGGATGGTGGCCACAACAAGGATCATTATGCCTAAAACCGTAGTGCGTTTATCTGCCGGTCGTACGGAGATGAGTACGGTTGAACAGGCTTTCTGTTTTATGGCAGGAGCTAATTCAATTTTTGCCGGCGAAAAGCTGCTTACCACGCCAAACCCATCATTTGATACCGATATGGCTATGTTTGAATTGCTTGGTTTATCGCCGCGTAAAGCTTTCAAAAATGGCCGGCCTAATGAAGTTAATAAAGAAGAAGTTGAAGTTGCGGGCTAATAGCGCTTTCAGATAAAACAAAAGGAGCCGTAGCAAAATGCATGGCTCCTTTTGTTTTAATAGGATCTTTTACATTAATATCAGAGATTCTATTAGTCTCTCATATTAATATATTGCAATGGCTGGCCAAAATCCTCCGCGCGGCAAAGGCTGATAACAGATTGCAGGTCGTCAATCTTCTTTCCTTGCACCCGCACCTGATCGTCCATGATAGAGGCTTGCACTTTAAGGCCGCTATCTTTAATTTTCTTTACTATTTTTTTAGCAGCTTCCTTATCTATGCCTTCCCTGATCTTGATTTCCTTGCGAATCATGTTGCCCGATGCATATTGCTCTTTGCCAAAATCCAGCGCTTTGGGATCAAGATGTTGTTTAACCATCCGGCTTATGATGCTGTCTTGTATGGCTTTAAGGCGCATATCGTTTTCAGTAACTATGGTAACCTGGTTTGTTTTTTTATCAAGGTCAATAGTGCTTTTTGAATCGTTAAAGTCGTAACGGTTCAGGATCTCTTTTTTGGCGGTATTTATCGCGTTATCAAGCGTTTGCCCGTCTATTTTACTAACTATATCAAATGTAGGCATAAGTAGTGTGTTGGTTATAAATGTTTTGCAAAACTAATGTATTGTAAACATACAGCGCAATATTGCAACAAATTGTTTAATTTCTGCAATAAATAATGATGAATGAAAACAGGTTAATTCCTCATGAGTTAATATTAAGTTAACAAATAAATAAGCAGATTTGTAACATCTGGCTGTAAAGCGAGAAATTTTTATGGATAAACAGGTTCCCTTAATTAACAGAGAAATAAGCTGGCTATATTTTAACGATAGGGTTTTGCAGGAAGCGGCCGACCCGACCGTTCCCCTGATAGACCGGATTAGGTTCTTAGCTATATTTTCATCTAACCTCGACAGAATTTTACAGGGTGAGGGTTGCCACACTAAGCCGTTTAGCTGCACTTAATGAAAAATCGAAAGAGATACTTGGTTATAATCCTAAAAAGATACTTAACCAGATCAAGAATATTGTAGTAAGGCAGGAACGCAAATTCAACAACCTGTACGAAAACATCATTGTTAAACAGCTGGCCGAAGAAAAGATCTTCATCCTGAATGATAAACAGCTTAACGTAACCCGAGGTACTTTCGTTAAAAATTATTTCAGGGAGAAGCTGTTGGCTACATTGGTGCCTATTATGCTTAATGACACCTTACCGCTGCCTGAGCTTAGGGACAGGGCCGTTTACTTTTTTGTAAAGCTTACCACCAATAAAAAAACAAGGTTTGCCCTTATTGAGTTTCCGGATAACCTTTCGCGTTTTGTTAAACTGCCCGATACCAATAACCTGAAATTCATTATTTTGCTTGATGATATTATCAGGTACAGTTTGGAGGATATCTTTTTCATTTTTGAACATGATAGCATAGAGGCTTACTCCATCCAGCTTACCCGCGACGCGGAGCTTGACCTGGATAAAGAGGTGAGCGAAAAATTTGTAGATTCATTGGCCAAGAGCCTTCAAAAGCGCAAAAAAGGTAAACCGATGCGTTTGTTGTATGACTCAGAGATGCCTATGGATATGCTGAAATACCTGGTAGGCAAAATGGGCCTGCATGGCGAAAGTCTTATCCCGGGTAACAGGTACCATAATTTCAAAAATTTTATTTCGTTCCCCAACGTTGGTGGGCCGGAGCTTGAGTATAGCAAATATATAGCACTCCCTGTGGCCGACCTTTCATTCGGTAAAAGCCTTATAGGGCTCATCGCCAAAAAGGATTACCTGGTAAGTACACCTTATCAATCGTATGATTACGTGATCCATTTTTTGCGCGAGGCCGCAATAGACCCTAAGGTAAAAGAGATTAGCATTGCAGTATATCGTTTGGCCGAAAACTCAAGAGTGGTCCATGCTTTAATAAATGCCGCTAAAAACGGCAAAAAGGTAAACTGCCTTGTAGAGTTAAGGGCCCGCTTTGATGAGCAAAACAATATTCACTGGAGTAACAGGCTTGAAGAGGAGGGTGTAACAGTATTGTACGGTGTACCCGGTTATAAGGTGCACTCGAAAATATGTTTGGTTAGCCGTACCGAAAAAGGTAAGCTGGCTTATTATGCCTGCCTTTCAACCGGTAATTTTAATGAAAAAACAGCGCAGATCTATGCCGATCACACCTTGTTTACAGCTAATAAAAAAATCACCGATGACCTGGTAAATGTTTTTAAAGCAATTAATAAGGGATTATTGCCTAAGGGGCTCAAAAGCCTCATCGTGTCGCCAATTGACTCGCGGCCTGCCATTTACAGGCTAATAGATAACGAGATCAAAAACGCCAAAGCCGGCAAACAGGCATATATGATCCTGAAGATGAACAGCCTTGCTGATGAAGATCTCATTAGCAAGTTATACCAGGCCAGTAATGCAGGCGTAAAGATCAAAATGATCATCAGGGGGATGTGCTGCTTAATTGCCGGTGTGAAGGGTTATAGCGAAAATATAGAGGTGATTAGTATTGTAGATAAATATCTTGAACACGCCCGGGTGCATATTTATTGCAATGGCGGCAAGGAGCTCATCTACCTTACATCGGCCGATTTCATGACCCGAAATATTGACAACCGTGTTGAAGTTGGCTTCCCGATATATGATGAAAAACTACAACAGGAGATAAGGGATATTATTGATATCCAGCTTGAAGATAATACCAAAGCACGTGAAATCAACAGCCAGAACACCAACAAATACCACAAAACAAACTCGCCCGAAAGCCACCGGGCGCAAATTGAAATATATAATTATTTAAAAAATAAAACGAAATAACATTGAGATACGCCGCTATTGATATAGGTTCAAACGCCGTGAGGCTGTTAATTGCCGACATAATTCAAAACACCGGATCGGTGTCGTTCAAAAAAAACACCTTGATCCGTGTTCCGTTGCGTTTGGGAGACGATGCTTTTATCCAGCAGCATATATCTGAGAAAAAACGACAGAGCTGGTAAAATCAATGGTTGCTTTTCGTAACCTGATGGATGTATATAAGGTTACCGATTATTTAGCCTGTGCAACATCGGCCATGCGCGAAGCCAAAAACGGAGAAGATGTTGTAAAGCTGATTAAGGATGAAGCTAACATCGATATTGAAATTGTACATGGATCTAAAGAAGCCAGTATCATTTATGCCAGTCATGCCGAGCAAAACATCGATAAAAGCAAAAACTACCTTTATATTGACGTAGGCGGCGGCAGTACAGAGCTTTCGCTGTTTTCGGCAGGGGAGCTGATCGTTTCGCGTTCGTTTAATATTGGCACCATCCGCATTCTTGATAACCAGGACACCGAAGAAACCTGGAACGAAATGAAGGATTTTGTGCGCGACAATACCCGTAACTTTAAGCAATTATCAGGCATAGGTACCGGCGGCAACATTAATAAACTGTTCAGGCTATCCGAAGAAAAAGAAGATATGCCGCTAACTTTTGCTAAACTAAGATCACTATATACCTACCTGAGCTCTTTTTCATTAAAAGACAGGATCAACGTACTTGGCCTAAACCAGGATAGGGCCGATGTAATTATTCCTGCCTGTGAAATTTACCTTACGGTAATGAAAAATGCCAACATTAAAAACATATATGTGCCCAGGGTAGGTATGGTTGACGGAATTATCCAAACTTTAATAGAAAAAAATATTCAATAAACAGGTTAAAATTATTTTAACAAATTGTTTAATAATTTAAAAAGTGTTATTATATTTGTAGTGCCCTCTCAAGGGCATGTTTTTCATAGGTAGATGTAGGGTCGGGTACAAGTTATTCGACCCTTTTTTGTGCCCCTAACTTTTTGTGTGTTTGGGTTGTTGAAGGAGTAATTATGAAGAAAAAGATAGTTGTTGCTATTACGGGCGCCAGTGGCTCAATATATGCCAGTCTGCTGCTAAAAAAACTAACTCAATTGCAGGATCAAATTGCCGAAGTGGGCGTTGTTATGTCAGATAATGCCAAAGATGTTTGGAAGTTTGAACTCGGCAACGAAGAATACAGCCGGTTCCCTTTTAAATTTTACGCCAAAAATGACTTCATGGCACCCTTTGCTTCGGGTTCGGCAAAGTTTGATACCATGATAATTGTTCCATGCTCAATGGGGACGCTTGGAAGGATAGCAGGAGGGATCTCTGACGATTTGATCACCCGTGCGGCCGACGTGATCCTTAAAGAGCGCCGTAAGCTGGTATTGGTAGCCCGTGACACGCCGCTCAATCTGATCCATATCCGTAACATGGCAACTGTTACGGAAGCAGGTGGGATCATATGTCCGGCGATTCCATCATATTACAGCAAGCCCCAAACTATAGAAGAGCTGGCTATGACAGTAGTAAACCGGGTTATTGATTTAATAGGGCTGGAAAGTAAAAGCTATGAGTGGAAGGGGATCTGAATTCCACATCGTTTCTGTTAAGCAATTGCGGTTACGTGCCGTTTTAATTACCCGGAATATATCCGAACTTTAACGGGTAGCCCGTCTAATGGAAAACTACAAAGGTATTTCTATTATCACTGTAAATTCTTATGCGGTTAGTTAAGTTTGTTAGGGTATCCTTACCAAAGGGGGCAGCCCCTATTACGGGGTATAAAGCCGCATTAGAAAGTAAGGCGATTTTTTTATTAGGTCATTCATCCGTGATAATACCATAAACGACGAAACAAAATCACGCTACTACCACAAAAGTAACTTGTTTTTTTCGTTTATCTTACAGGAAAACATTTTTATGATCCCATGATTTGTATGGGGCAATATTGTAAATTTGGGACACTCCTTACACTTATCAAATAATTTGAATCCGGATATATTCCATGTTAACTTATCCCATGTGGCTGCCATGGCAACCCTGTTTTCGGGTTTTACGCTTGCATTGCTTTTAGCTTTCGCAAAAAGACAAGGCCAAAGAGCTAATCTGTTTTTAAGTGTCGCTTTAACTGTAATTGTACTGAAGACTGGCGGGCTTTCGCCGTTTTTTTACCGGCGCTGGGACCGTTGTTGTATCTTTATGTACGGCAACTAACATCTCCCAACCTGAAATTTAACCGAAATGATCTCCTTCATTTTTGCCCCATGTTGGTTACATATTGGATACCGGGATGGCTGGTGCTAATATCTGTTGTTATTTATTTATACATGTCGCACCGGTTGATCCAGCAATTTTATAAACGCTTGCAGCCAACACTAATGGATAGATCGCGGCTTACCTTCCGCCCATTGGAAAAAACCATTTACTTGCTCGGGTTGCTTTGCGTGTTATGGCTGTTTAACGACGCTTTGAGTTTTATCGTTGCTTTTGTACTCATTGGTGTGGCGGCCGAAGTGATGCTAAAATTAGATGATGGCACAGAAATGGCCATGCCGCTAACCGATAGATATATCGCAAGGGAAAAAAGCCGCAGACTAAAGGAAGCTGTAGCCTCAAACCGTTTTTACGAGGATGCCGAATTAACGTTAACCACCCTGGCCATAAAGTTGAATATCCATCCGCACGATTTATCACGGATCATTAATGTGGGAATGGGCAAGAACTTCAACGACTTTATTAATGAGTTCAGGGTTCGTGAAACTGCCCGGAAGATGAGGGACCCCGCACACGCCCATCTCACGTTACTGGGAATAGCCTACGAGTCGGGGTTTAACTCCCAGAGAACCTTCAACCGCGTTTTCAAAGAGATGACCGGCAAAACCCCGGCGGAATATAAAAATAGCCTAAAAAAGAGTTGCCAAATGATAAGTTGGCCATTCTCTCACACTTACAGCCGGTAATATTGCGTTCAGGAAGCCCACCCAATTGGGCTTCTGTAATATTAAACCGCAATTATATGTTTAAAAACTATTTAAAAATAGCGCTTCGCACGCTGGCCAAGCAAAAGACATTATCGTTCATTAACATATTTGGCTTGTCTGTTGGAATAGCCTGTTTCAACCTATTCATGCTTTATGCTATCAATGAATTTAGTTTTGATGGGTTTCACAAAAATGCTGCTAACACTTACCTTGTTTTAGACAAAAATGGGAAAGAAAACGTAAAGGCACTTGCAGGAGTCATTTATACTCCTATGCCCCTGGGGCCTGCCATGAAACAGGAACTGCCGGGAGTAGAGAATTATGTCCGTTATATTCAGCCTTATGAAACATTTATAAAAATAAAAAATGACGCGAGACGGGAGAATATTGCTTATGCCGATTCCTCGTTCTTCAATGTGTTTTCGTTTAAATTTAAATACGGGAATGCCAAATCGGCTATCAGTGGTTTGCACAGCATGGTTTTAACCGAAGAAACCGCTAATAGGTTATTTGGTAAAACAAATGCCATTGGTCAATCATTCCAGGTAAAGATTGGCGATGTGTTTGAAACTTTTACAGTTACGGCTATAGCAGCAAATCCGCCATCTAATTCTTCCTTCCAATACAGCATGCTTGCCAACTTTGATTGTTTTGGTAACACAAAATCAGGGAAAATGGGCGCACATGACTGGTGGATGAATATATTTGTCACCGTGGTTCAGCTAAAGCCCGGAAGCAAACTGGCGAATAACAACAAGTTGCTGGCAAATTTCTGGCACAGGCATTTTCCAGATGCAGGATCAGGCGGGTATAACCTGGTGCCAATCAGGGATGTGCATACAAGCCCGGCGTTGATGGGTATTAAGGTCCCGCCTGTCGATCCAAAATCGATTTGGATATTACTAAGTATCGCTGCCGGTGTATTATTAATCGCCTGTATTAATTTTACAACGCTTTCCATAGGCCGTTCAGCAAACCGCGCAAAAGAGGTAGGCGTCCGCAAAGTTATTGGCGGCACCAAAAAGGCTTTAGTAGTTCAGTTTTTAACAGAATCATTTTTGCTTGCTGTCTTTTCGACGCTGATAGGCCTCGCACTTGTATACCTGCTTTTGCCATACTTCAACCAATTGTCAGGCAGGGAGCTGAGTTTCTCTTTTAAGCAATTTCCACAGTTGACCGGCCTTATTGCCGGCTTAATACTGATTGTTCCCCTGCTCTCAGGATGCTACCCGGCGTTAATATTGTCAGGCTTTAATACGGTGGACGCGTTGAAGGCTAAAATTAAGTTAGGCGGCGCGAATTTTTTCACAAAAGCATTAGTCACTTTTCAGTTTGTACTTTCCGCAGTGCTGATTGTTTCTGCTATAATCATCATGCAGCAGTTACACTACATGGAATCAAGAAATCCTGGTTTTAGTAAAGAGAATGTACTTGTTGTGCAAACATTCGGCGTTCCGGATACTAAACATCTATTCCAGCTTTTTAAACAGGAAGTTTCCGGCCATCCCGGTGTTTCGGTTTTAGCCAGCGCCGACAACGGCCTAGGTGAACATGAGGGGACCGGTTTTACAGATTTTAGTTACCAGGGTAAGTCTATTAATACAAAGCAATTTCACGTCGACGCCAACTACATACCTACATTGGGAATGCAACTGGTTGCAGGAAGAAATTTTAACCCGGCAATTACTTCGGATACTGTGAACGCAGTGATCATTAATGAATCTATGATGAGGGAATTAGGATGGAAGCCTGAAAACAGTACTGGTCGCCAATTGGAAGGCTATGGGAAGCTTGGCTTTAAAAACCCTACGGTGATAGGCGTGGTTCGTGATTTTAATTATGAGCCTCTTACAGATCGTGTAGCACCGGTCTTGTTTCATCAGTTCGCCAGAAACTCTGGAGGTCTTAATTTGTTTTATGTTCGCCTGCAGCCGGGTAATCCGTCGAAGGCTTTGGCAGCAGTACAATCGGCTTGGAAAAAGATTGTACCCGATTACCCTTTAGAATATAATTTTCTTGACGAAGATATAAACCGGTTCTTTAAAGCAGAAACCAGGTTGGGAAATATTATTAGCTGGATTGGTGGAATCGCTATCTTCCTGGGATGCCTGGGCCTGCTGGGGCTTTCAGCGCTTGCAGTTGCCAATCGCACCAAAGAGATCGGCATCCGCAAAGTGCTGGGGGCATCCGTTTCAGTTATCATCGGCCTTATTTCAAAAGATTTTTTAAGGCTTGTTGTATTAGCTTTATTCATTTCAACTCCAATTACGTGGTGCTTAATGAACAAATGGTTGCAGGCCTATGCATACAGGATAACTATTGAATGGTGGTTTTTTGGCATAGGTTGCATGGCAATCATTGTTGTGGCATTGCTTACCGTGTGTTTTCAGGCGATTAAAGCGGCCATAAGTAAACCGGTGAAGAGTTTGAGTACAGAGTGAGGATTCAAGTATTATTTGCCAAAGGGCTGGTGTATGCATGGTATTAGGGCTGTCGTAACAGGTATTGTAAAGTT
The DNA here is from genome assembly GCF_050632265.1 of Mucilaginibacter sp. P19. Taxonomy (NCBI): domain Bacteria; kingdom Pseudomonadati; phylum Bacteroidota; class Sphingobacteriia; order Sphingobacteriales; family Sphingobacteriaceae; genus Mucilaginibacter; species Mucilaginibacter sp. P19. Next base: position 2,916,923 of record NZ_CP192586.1, on the reverse strand, counting down.
ATTAGCCAGGTAAGGTAGTGGTGTTTAATCATAAAAAAGTTGCCAATAAAATTGACAACTTACCGAGGGGGCGTTTCTTTTATTTATTGTTAAGCAGCTTTATTATAACTCCGGCATTAATAACTCTACCGTCCAACGGCGCATAAATATTTTTGAACACGGGATTAGAAATCGAGCCAGCATAAATCGTTCCCCATTTATTTTGTCGTTGATCAGTAAGATTCTCGGCATTAATGAAAATTACAAAATGCTTCCACATCTTTTGCACAAGCAGTCCGAAAGTCCAATAATCACGCCCTGTTGTGCCACCATCCAATAATTGTGAACCTGTATAAAATCCCTCAACGCCTGCCCGGAAACTGTTTTCCACTTCGTAGGTCAGGTCTGCGTTTAACTGGTGTTTGGGTGTTAATGCCTGAGCACTGCTTAACCCGTTAAAATGGCGTTGTACATTTGTATAGGTATAACCGAGGTAAATCCCTAACTCATCCATCAACAGCTTAACATTGGTTTCGGCCCCTTTGCTGATCAGGTAACCCGGAGCGTTTATAAAGGCATTGTTTTGTAATATCAAAGGGTCATTCACTTTGGTGAGGAAGAATAGGTGATTAACCTGCAAAAAAGCATCGCCTACTGCGCCCTTATAATTTACATCTGCGTTAGCACCGGCCGAACGTTCGGCTTTGGTTGCGCCAATATTTAATGGCTGCAAATACCGGTAGCCCTGTTCTTCGGCATCGTCATTAAAAATATCTGGCATCTTATAGCCCAGACCGCCGCCGACACGGCTACTCCAATGTTTACCGAGCGTGAACAGCGTGTTAACGCGTGGTAAAAGGAATAACCCGTTTGAGCTTGCAGATGACGGCGAGTTTTCGTCAAGCCGAATGCCACTTTCTACAGCTAACCATTTTGTGGGCTTGAAGGTGTTTTGAGCAAAAATTCCGTAAGTGTTGTGGCTATAGCTCAGATCTACACTTCTGTCTCGTTGCGGCAAATGATCTGTCCAAACATCCGCACCGGCTACCCAGCTTGCAATTTTGCCATTACGGACATAGTTAGCTTCGGTATAAGATGATAATTGATCGCCCTTAAATAGAAACTGCGGCTCAGCGATTGTCCTATAAAAATAGCCAACCGTACTTTTAAAGTTCAGTTGGTTGTTAGAGTCAAGCTTATGCGTGTAGGAAAACTGCGTGGAAAGACGGTCGCTTAGGTTACGCTCGAAATATTGGTGCTGATTATCCGCATGGCCGTTGATGACCTGCATATCGCCACCTAAACGATCTTCGTGCATGAAGTTAACACCAAACCAAAGTTGATCGCGGTTGCCTGGCTTTAAGAATACTTTTGGCGCAAGCGTGAAGCGATTGGTTTTAGGCACCGCGGAGAGCCCTGTATTACCCGGATCGTAAGCACCATTATAGTTATAAGAACTAAAAATTGTTGTTCCAATGAGTGTCCATTGCTGGCTGTAAAAACCGCTGGCATCGGTGCCTTTGGCTGAATTCTGGTTAAGCAATAAGGTCAATTCGGGTTTAGCCGCTGGCGTTTTGGTGATCAGGTTAACTAAACCGCCAATAGCCCCACCACCGTAAAGTGTTGATGCCGAACCTTTAATAATCTCGGCCTGCTTCAGGTTAAGCGGCGAAACCTGCACCAAGCTTAACCCACCCGAAAAGCCATCGTACATTGGCAATCCATCCTGCAATAGCTGCGTATAACGACTATCCAGCCCCTGGATGCGAAAACTTGCTGTGCCGCTTACCGCCGAAGTCGCTTGTACGTGTACACCCGTGATCTCCCCCAACAGCATTTTGATATCGCCGGGGCGCATGGTGCTTTTTTCGTCCAGTTCTTCAGCAGGCAATGCTTCGATACGGGTGGGCACATCACTGCGGTTCTGATTGGTGCGGTTGGTTTGCACCACCACCTCCGCCAATTCACCTGCCATCGGCTCCAGGTAAACTTCTATAACGGGCTCAATATTTTTGAGTGGTAACACGAAAGTTTTTTCCTGCGGCAGATAACCCACCATACTGAATTTGATCTCGTATTTTCCGGTGGGCAGGTTGAACTGAATGTGCCCGCTGCTGTCCGCAGCAGCGCCTCTTTTTAATTCGTTGATATAAGCCGTAACACCGGCTATGGACTGTTTGGTCTGGTCATCTTTGACCAGAATAGATAAAGTATGCTGTGCACGTGTGGCCACTGAAGTCAGCAGCACGGCGCATAAAAGTAAATAGCGCATGAAATAGCTTAAAACGTAAGAATTGATGATTAAGAAAATGAGGGTTTTCTTACGCTAAAGGCGGACGAAATAAAGAAGGGTGGTAATAGCTCAAAGCACCGGAGCTATGATGTAACGAAGCTGTGGTAACGGAGTCTAATGATACAGGTTCAGCCAAAAACGGGCTAACCGGTTGAATAATGGCCGCAAAGGATGGCGTGCCCTGGAATTGCAGCGCACCGGGTTTTGATGGCTGGTCATGCTGGTTATGGTTTAACAGATCTTTGCCGTTCAGCAGGTAATCACCGATGAAATCCAGCACGCCTTTTTCATCCGGTGTGACCACCTTTTCATAAGCCTGGTACATGCGCGGCAATTCGTTAAGCAGCGAGAAATCCCCCAATGGCAAAGCAATGCTGCCAAAGAGCAAATATCCGATCATCCAAAAAGCCGCGATCCTTTTGAGCATGAGCGTAAATTAACTAATAAATTCTGTAGGAAAACTGAAAAACCGTAAGCCAGATTGGCTGGCTTACGGTTCAATATCATTGACAATACATTGCATTTTCTTATTACCCCTACTGACGCTTTTCTTGCCTAAATTCCCTGACGCTGCTTTAAAGCACTTCGCTAACTCCGAAGCTGGGCCTTTAACCAGGTGATGTAAAAAGATCATGTGCTGCTCATCACCCGACATGTGATAATGTATTGCCACCACCTCAATATTGTTAGCGCGGAGGGTTCGGATCACGCTATTTACTTCCGTTTCCGGCATCGCCACAGCACCTGCGATATGTGCCTGCTCCATCGTGCCGGTAAACGAGGCCCAGGTATTTAAGCCGATATTTGGCGCCATTTCTACGCCCGTTACCTTCACTTCAGATCGGCGCGATGCCTGGTTTTAAAATTATGATAGATTATTTTGTTTACTCACGGCAATCAGGCGTGCTTATGCCGACATTCTCTTTATTATATTCATTCGGGTTTCCGATGAGGTGAGCTACGAATGCAGCTATACTCTTGCGGGAAATGGCCCCGCCGGATTCCGGCTCCCCTTTTTGGGTAATTGTAAAATCGATCTCGCTACCGTTCGTAAACCAATCTGGTCGTAAGATCGTATAGTCCAATGTTGACACTTCTATAATATCGGCAAGTTTTCTGTACGGGACGAGCATTGAACTAAGCGGTACATTGTATATACCGATTGAACTTACAGCGATAATTCGATTGACACCGGTTTCAATCATTGCTTTCACAATATTCTGAGTCATTAACTCAAGGTCACCCGCAAGATTCACATAAACAATATGTTGTCCGGCTATCGCGTCTTTAACCAATGTAAAGTTGGTGGCATCGGCTTCGATAACCCTGTGTTTGTTTCTCGCACCTTGCTGTAACCTGTTTTTGTTACGAACAAAAAGGGTTAGTTCCACGTCGTCTAGCTCTTCAATCGCATCTATCACATATGATGCAAGGCTTCCGCTTGCACCGAAAATAATTACATTTTTCATTGATATTGTTTGGCTAATTAGCGCTTTTCAGGCAAACTGCTGGCATGCATAGCCAGCAGTTTCCAGGGATGGCTTTTACCTGTTCGGGTAAACACTTCGATGTAAGAAAGCTTCAAAACAACCTTGTGGCCGTTGCTGGTTACGGTAAAGGTGCCTTTGCCGAACACTGCTCCGGTATTATCTGTTATCGCCACAACACTTTCGTCTACTATGATAGCATTGTGAACGAAATTTCCGCTTTGCAATCTGGCGATATAAGCTGCCTTCGATTGTGCTTCGCCGCTCGATCCGACAACCTGAAATTTCTTGTGAAATATTTGCTCAAGGGAATCGATTTTTCCGGCTACTTCCCACTCAAAAATGCGATCTGATAAGGAAAGTAAGTTTTTTCTTGAGCTGTTTGAGCAGAACAATCAAGCGAAACTATAATTAACAGGATTAAAATTAACGGTTTCATAAATTTAAGGTTCATGTTTATTCAGACATAGACAGCAAACCCGCATCCAGGCGGTCGCCCTGTATATTGATCTTTGACAGCTGTTCGTCGATCTCATTCAAATCTTCGGTAGTAAGTAGCAGGTCAACTGATTTAATATTGTCATCGATATAGGCGATTTTATCCATACCAGGTATCGGAACGATCCAGGACTTCTGCGCCAAAAGCCAGGCTAAAGCGATCTGAACAGGGTTCGAGTTTTTCTTAGCTGCAATATTGCGTAGCATATCTACCACAGGCATATTCGCTTTGATGTTTTCTTGGCTGAAGCGGGGGAAATTGGCCCTAAGATCTGTACTGGCGTCAAATTTTGAACTAGTATCGATAGTGCCGGTAAGAAACCCTGTACCCAATGGTCCCCACGGCACAAAGCCGATGCCCAATTCTTCGCACACAGGCAATACATCTGCTTCCGGTTCTCTCGTCCAGATGGAGTATTGATTTTGAACAGCTGCTACAGGATGTATCGCATGAGCCTTGCGAATGGTATTGGCGCTTACTTCAGAAAGTCCGTAATAACTGATCTTACCTTCCTGTATCAGGTCTTTTAATGTACCGGCGACTTCTTCAATTGGAACGGAAGGGTCAACGCGATGCTGATAGAACAGGTCAATATAATCTGTTCTTAATCTTTTGAGTGATGCCTCGGCTACCTCGCGGATGTTTTCAGGGCGGCTGTCTAATCCGGTGATTTGGTTATTTTCCAGTTTGAAGCCGAACTTTGTGGCAATGGTCACATCTTTACGGAATGGCTCTAAAGCTTCACCCACAAGTTTCTCATTAGTATAAGGCCCATAACCTTCAGCTGTATCAAAGAAAGTGATACCTCGCTCAACAGCAGCACGAATAGTAGCCAGACCATCATTGATATCGGCGGCCGGGCCGGTACCAAAACTTAAATTCATACAGCCCATACCTAACGCAGATACTTCGAGGCCGCTATTTCCTAATTTTCTTTTTATCATAATCTTGTTTTTTGCACTTGCGCGCGTTGCTGTTCTTATTATCTATTTTCCGGTTGAAGTGGACCGTAGAAGTAGGATGCCGTTGCACCACCGTCTATCAGAAAGTCAGAACCAGTAATAAAAGCGCCAGCATTGGACAATAAAAGTTCCGCAACATTTGCTACTTCGTCCGCAATTCCGGGACGTCCTGCCGGGCTTTTAGCAAACATGTTCCTATAAAAGTCTCCTCTCGGGCCATTGATCTCATCAAGCGCAAGAGGCGTAATGATAATGCCAGGTGATATTGCATTAACTCGAGCACCACGTTCGCCCCATTTTACAGCTTCCGCCATAACTCGCTTGCCGTTAGCACGTTTTGCCATCTGATAGGCGTGAAGCGTGTCTTTGATATTTTCTGGCTTAAGCAATTCAAGTTGCAAAAGTTGTTCTGTAGGTGTTGTTGCAAGCAACCTGTCCTCATCGGCGGTTAACGCGGGCATCCTGTAACCTGACTGGCTGGAGATCACAACGGCCGTACCACCGTATTTGATCACCTTGCCAAACTCCTCCAATAAAAGTGAGGTTCCGTATAAATCAACCTTTAATATTTGCTCAATGGATGCCTGACTTGGTGAAACTCCTGCTGCGTTGATGAAGATAGCAATCTCACCTTCCTTTCGGGCGGCTTTAATCAGTGACTGAACAGATTCCCGTGATGAGATGTCCACTTTAAACGGTACTACGTCAAAACCAGCCTCCGTCAGCGTTTTAGAAATTGCTTGAGCATTCTCTATTTTCCAGTCCGCTACAAAGATCTTATTACCGTAACCCATTCTGCGGGCGATGGCCATACCTAATTGACCGGCCCCGGTCAATACGATTACGTTTTTTGAATTTTTCATATTACCGTCCTTGCCTTGCTGCCAAATGTTGAGGGTAACGGGCACCAATAACTTCGATATTACCAAGTGCAATTTGTATATCATTCAGGTCCTGTTGGCTCAATTTCACACTGGCAGCAGACATATTTTCTTCCAAACGGTTGATCTTTGTGGTACCAGGAATCGGCACAATGTATGGTTTTTGTGAAAGTAGCCAGGCAATCGCTACTTGTGCATTCGTTACACCTTTCTGTTTTGCAATTTCCGCTAAAGCATCTACAATGCCTTGGTTCGCCTGCCGGTTCTCTTCTGAGAAACGGGGTACAACATTGCGGAAATCGGTCTTATCAAAGGTCGTCTTCTCATTAATCGCACCGGTCAAAAACCCTTTACCAAGTGGACTGAAAGGCACAAAACCGATTTTTAATTCTTCCAATAACGGTAAAATCTCTTTTTCAGGCTCACGCCACCAAAGTGAGTATTCGCTTTGCAACGCCGTAACGGGTAGAACGGCATGTGCTTTACGAATACTTTCGACACCGGCCTCAGACATACCGAAATGCTTAACCTTGCCTTCGGCAATCAGGTCTTTAACAGTGCCCGCAACATCTTCCATAGGTACATTCGGGTCAACACGGTGTTGGTACAACAGATCGATCCGGTCAGTCCGCAGACGTTTCAATGCCGCTTCAGTGTGCGCACGGATATTTTCAGGTCGGCTGTCAAGACCATCACTGGTTTTACCATTCTTAAAGCCAAATTTGGTTGCAATTACCACCTCATTTCGGAAAGGTTCAAGCGCTTCGCCAACGACTTCTTCGTTAAGGTAAGGGCCGTAGGCTTCTGCGGTATCAAAAAAGGTTACGCCAATTTCAAACGCATGACGGATCAAACCGATCACTTCTGTTCTTTCTGTTGCCGGGCCGTAACCGTAACTTAAACCCATGCAGCCTAAACCGAGTGTGGAAACTTCTAAGTCTTTCCCTAATATTCTTTTGTCCATAATTAAATAATTTTGTTTAAATAGATGATGGTACAAAGGTCAAGCCTATTTTTTAAGCTTAACTTATACAAAACACGGTATTGCTTACCAATTTCACCGATAGGGCACTAACGGTGGTATAAAAAGATTTTCGCTTTTTACATTTGTTCATAGAAAAGAAAAAAGACATGGAAGATATAGTTCGTTTTGAGACAGTTAAGTCCTATAATGACTTCAATAACGAAGAAACGCTGCATCCATTGGTGAGCGTAATCGACTTTTCAAAAGCGTCACCGCGCAATCGCTACAAAATGTACTTTGGGCTCTATGTAGTTATTTTAAAGGATGTCGACTGTGGCGATCTTACTTACGGTAGGGCGAATTATGACTATCAGGAAGGAACACTGGTGTTCTTTTCTCCGGGACAGGTAGCAGGAGTCCGAAAAGAGGAACTGTTTCAACCGAGCGGCCATGCGCTGGTATTCCATCCGGATTTCATCCGCGGCACTTCGCTCGGTCGTCATGTCCAGGATTATGGCTTTTTTAGCTATAACGTCAACGAAGCTTTGCATTTGTCACAGCGCGAGCGCCAAATTGTATTAGATAGCTTCAGTAAGATACGCTATGAACTCGAACACGCTATTGATAAGCATAGTAGAAAGTTAGTGATCAGCACCATAGAGTTATTTCTGAACTATTGTGTTCGCTTCTATGACCGCCAGTTTATTACGCGGGAAGATATTCATAAAGGCATTCTGGAAAAATTTGAGACGTTACTCTACAACTATTTCAGGTCAGACAATTTACAGAATATGGGATTGCCGACAGTTGGTTATTGTGCTGATAGCCTCCACCTTTCAAGTAACTATTTTGGAGAGCTCATCAAAAAGGAAACGGGAAAATCCGCGCACGACTTTATACAAGAAAAAGTCATTGACCTTGCAAAAGAAAAAATATTTGATCGAAATAAATCGGTCAGTGAGATCGCTTACGAACTAGGCTTTAGATACCCGCAACATTTTACAAGGTTATTCAAACAGAAGACTGGCACGACACCTTTAGAGTACCGTTCGCAAAACTAAAAGAATTAACACCTTTTATTAATATTCATAAAAACGGTTGTAAGGGGTTGCCAAATAAAAAAGGTGATTAATCGATTGCCTATCTATAAGGGCGCTCTGTAGCTGACACCCGGAGCACTTTTTTGATTGAAAAAATCCCAGTTTAATTATAAGCATTTAGGTAAGCTAGTCATGCAAGATCAGCTACCAATTCTCAATTTGCCTCTATTTGTCAGTTTTGTTAAATAAATAGGTATTCCCCTTTTGTATTAAAGTGAAACGTCTTTTATCCGGTTCAAATTGAAAGGTGGCGTCGGCAGAAGCATAAACAAATTTATTGTCACCTTTGGCTTCCATGGGAAATGCACTTTGACCCGAGGCTTGCGCAAACAGCGTGATGTCTTTTTTTGTTATAGTAATTTTCAAGGGTATTTGTGTACTGGAATATTCCCCGACATATTTATCAAGTTCAGCTGAGTTTAATGTAATTGTTTTGAACTCTGGAATAGTAAACGACTTATTAAAATATATATTCAATGCTCCCATGACTACATCATTATATGAGTATCGTGTTCCATTGGAAGTGTAAGCTATTGCTATCTTCTCTTTCGGTAAATATAAAAGCAAACTTAAAAACCCGTCGATGCCTCCGGAATGTCCATAGCCTTTTATATCATAAAAAGGCATAGCAAACATGGCCATACCATAACTGTCCCTCATCGTTGTCATTAGCTCTAAGTTGGCGGCACTAATAAGTTTGCCTTCGAAAAGTGCATTTATAAATTTAACCAGATCGGCGGGCGTAGAAACAATAGCACCGGCACCGCCCGGAATACTCATATCTGTTTCCGGCATTTGTGTCCACTGTCCTTGGTAAATGTAGGAGTATGCTTCGTTTTTGGTTGAATTGGCTTTAGTGCCGTAATAAGTTTGTTTCAAGCCTATTTTTGAAGTGACCCGTTTCTTTAATTCTTCGCCATACGTTTTACCTGTCAATTTTTCAATAATATAACCCAGTAATACAAAGTTAGTATTGCTGTATTCGGCCTTTAAATCCGGTTCAAAATCGGATTTTTGTCTGCTAAAGATGGCAATCATTTCAGCTTCAGACTTAGGCTGCCCATATAAGTGGAATAAAGTGAGTCGCTCGTAAAATTATGAAGCCCGCTACGGTGGTCAAGCATTTCCCTTATATTGATCTTACTTGCATTGGGAAGCTGTGGGAAATAACGTGCCAAAGGTGTTTCAAAGCTAAGCTTACCTTCATCTATCAACTGAAAGATCATAACAGCAGTAAACATCTTAGTGATAGAGCCTACCCGGTATTTTGTATCAATGGTAGCAGGTGTTTTTGCCCCTTTGTTTATTTGGCTAAAACCGATAGCGTTTTGATAAACCAACACTCCATTCGCGGATATGGCGATATTGCCCATGCTTTGGTCATTCTTATTCAGCGCTACAAAAAAGCTGTCTAACTTGGCTTTATTGAAAGTTTGTGCTTGAGTGCAACTTTGTAAAATAAGAAAAAGCAAGAAGCGATACGCTTTTTTTGAATCATTGTGAAAATGTTTAGACAATTAAAGATAGAATTTATAGAGATATAACGAACAAGGTTAACATCGCATTTTTACAATAAATAAAAAACTATGATCTTTCGCCTTGAAGCTTCTACTTTAATCTGATAGACAAGGGGAGAAGCTTTTCAAAATTCAATTTTGTTAGCAGGTGAACTAAATTTATTGAATTTGAAGCCATAAAAAAAGTTGCCAATAAAATTGACAACTTGCCTAAAAAAGTGACCCCGGAGAGATTCGAACTCTCGACCCAATGATTAAGAGTCATTTGCTCTACCAGCTGAGCTACGGAGTCATATGTACCAGCTTTTGCCGGGTTGCAAATATGCAAATTATTTTCTTTTTCAGCAGGCGGAATTACTCATAGTTAACAATTATTTTAATCTGCTTATTGTAAAATTAAAGGTTGGAGTAATAACCCGCTTTCATCTTCCTGGTGTTCATTTTATTCCCGGCTCGGCCAAAAAAGTTAATTATAGCAACTTCCTAACAAAATGTTAGTTTTTTTGTTGGAATTTTAACAAAAGCTACTTAAATTGTAAAACTTAATATCTATCTCTCATGAAAAAAAGAAAATTACTTAAAATTAACAAGCTCCTATATGAAAGCGTTGTTAAAGATTTTATTGCCCAAAACGGTTTAAATGTTCAATATTCGTACACTAAAGATCATTTTTATCTGTTTAGCGACGAATCTACTATTAATCAGCTCGAAACGCAGGCCTCCGGGTTTAACTTATTATAAGTTATAAAATATAAAGGCCCGGTAGTATTATGCTACCAGGCCTCATATATTCCCTTACCAGTTATTATACAGCAGCGTATAAATCTTCCTGTTGTTTTTGCACTACAGGGCTGTTGATATATTCATCATAGGTCATGAGTTTATCAATGTAACCACCTGGTGTTAACTCAATAATCCGATTGGCTACCGTTTCAACCAGTTCATGATCCCGTGAGGTGAACAGGATTGTGCCGCGGAAATCTTTCATACCATTATTAAGCGCTGTAATCGATTCCAGGTCGAGGTGGTTGGTTGGTTCATCAAACATCAGCAGGTTGGCTTGCTGCAGCATCATACGGCTAAACATGCAGCGCATTTTTTCGCCACCCGATAGCACACTGCATTTTTTCATAACTTCCTCACCCGAAAATAGCATACGGCCTAAGAAGCCGCGGATAAATTGATCGTCTTTTTCGCCAGGCGAATATTCGCGCAGCCAATCAATCAGGTTGTCGCTTTTGCCATCGAAGTATTCGCTGCTGTCGTTAGGGATATCAGCCGCGTTAATTGTCACACCCCATTTAAAGGTGCCTGTAAAATCTCTATCGCGGCCTGTTAAAATATTATAGAAAGCGGTAGTTGCCAAACTGTTTTGCGACAGGATAGAAATTTTATCGCCTTTGTTTACAGTGAAGGTGATATTATTGAACAGCACCTCACCATTAAGGGTTTTGCCCAGGTTTTCAACGGTCAGGATCTGATCGCCGGCTTCACGGCCCAGGTTGTTGAATATAATACCCGGATATTTACGGTTTGATGGCTGAATTTCATCCAGGTTGATTTTATCCAATGCTTTTTTACGGCTGGTTGCCTGTTTTGATTTGGACGCATTGGCACTAAACCTGCGGATAAACTCCTGAAGCTCTTTAACTTTATCTTCGGCTTTCTTATTTTGTTCGGCACGTTGTTTAAGGGCCAATTGGCTCGATTCGTACCAGAAGGTATAGTTACCTGTATAAATGGTCATTTTGCCAAAATCAATATCTACTACGTGGGTACATACAGTATCCAGGAAGTGCCTGTCGTGCGATACTACCAGTACAATAGCTTCATATGACGCAAGGAAATCTTCCAGCCAGCTAATGGTGTGGATGTCCAAATCGTTGGTAGGCTCATCAAGCAGCAGTATATCTGGCTTGCCAAAAAGTGCCTGGGCTAATAAAACACGTACTTTTTGGGTGTTATCAAGGTCTTTAACCAGTTGATAATGAAATTCTTCTTTAATGCCAAGGTTGCTGAGCAGGGTAGCGGCATTGCTTTCGGCATTCCAGCCGTCCATTTCGGCAAAAAGGTTTTCCAGTTCACCCGCGCGTTCGCCATCGGCATCGCTAAAATCTTCTTTAAGATAAATAGCGTCTTTCTCCTTCATTACGGCGTACATTTCCTTATGGCCCATCATCACCGTTTCGATAACTGTGAATTCGTCAAAAGCGTAATGGTTTTGGCTCAAAACAGCCATGCGTTCGCCGGGAGTGAAGCTCACCGAGCCGCTGGTTGGGTCAATATCGCCCGAAAGAATTTTCAGGAATGTTGACTTACCCGCGCCATTGGCGCCAATAATACCATAACAGTTGCCCTGTGTAAATTTCAGGTTTACGTCTTCAAACAAAGTACGCTTACCGTAACGTAAAGAAAGATTGGATACCGTGATCATGCTGCACCTCTAATTTGGCGCAAAAGTACGGTAAAATCTTCATTTTAACGATATATGGTGCTGATATTATGGATGGGGATTTTTTGAGCAGCAATTTTCCCCATAAATTAAATCCATGGGTATACAATTACACAGAAATGATAATGTAGTGTAAACTAAAAGTATATTTAATACGTTTAATCGCTATATCTAACCAGTTATAATATAATGGTACAGCCTTTGACTAACATACAGTGTAACAATTTATTTAAATTATTTAACAATGGTCATGGGAGCATTAATTATAGGTTTAATTATCATCAATGTGGTAATAGCCATCAACAATACACAAAAGCGCAAAGTATATTAAAAATATATTAATTATAAGCTTTAGGGCAACGCTTTAAGCTTTGTTTAAAATATTAAATAAGCTTTGCGTTTCATGATCGGCCAATTTTTGAAGCGGACCTGATGCCAGCATTTTCATCATCATGCTAAGCTCTGCGCCAATGGTGAATAAAATATCAGTATGGTCGTTATTAAAAGATAACGACCATTTTAGTTCCAGGTCAAATGGTGGTTTCTCAGCAGGTATGATCCTTACCATCTGGTTGGGCACACGCTCCTCAATTTTCAAAGCAAGCTTGGCCATATTCTGGATACTGAAACGGGCTTCATCCCGGGTGGATGTCCATTCCTGGATATTATCAGGCATCAGTTGCCGGTGATTATTAAAATCGGCCAGGAAATCGTAAACCTCCGTTAAAGGCTTGTTAATACTTATCGTACTGGTGAATGTATTCATGGATAGATTTGAGATATTAGATTTGAGATTTGAGACAAATTACGCTGACGAACAATCTAAAAATCAGCGCAATCATCGAAATCAAAAAAATCAACGGTCTTAACTTGCAGCCATTTCGCCCCAGGTTGATGGGTTTTCGCGCCACTGCCTGAGCAGGTTTACATCTTTTTCATTAATGAATTGATGTTCTTCCGCGTATTTAATAAGCGCGTTATAGTTTGACAGGGTTACGTATGGGCAGTTGGCCTGTTTAAAGTTTTCGTCGGCAATATCAAAGCCATAAGTAAATATAGCTGCCAAGCCTGCAACGTCATAACCTGCGGCACGCAACGCTTCAACGGCCTGCAGACTGCTTTTACCGGTTGAAAGCAGATCCTCGATAACCACAACCCGCTTGCCTGAAGTAGTAGCGGCATCGCCCTCAATCATGCTACCTGTGCCATGCTCCTTAGGTTTTGAACGTACATAAATAAATGGAAGGCCTAATTCCTGGGCTACTAATGCACCTTGCGGTATACCTGCAGTTGCCACACCCGCAATGCAGCCAACCGACCCGAATTTATCCTGTATGGCTGCGACTAATTGCTGCCTGATGTAAGTGCGGATAGTTGGATGAGAAAGTGTAACACGGTTATCGCAGTAAATTGGAGATTTCCAGCCCGATGCCCATGTAAAAGGATTATTGGGTTGTAATTTAATTGCTTTAATTTGCAGCAGGAATTCGGCTACTTGTTGTTCGATCTCATTATTAGTAAACATGGCTCAAAAATACAGAATTTATATTAACGAAAAGGTTATCCTGCTCACAGAATCTGAACCAAAGCATGCAGATAATTTTGAAAGGCTTGATGCAGAGACCTTTGACCTTAAAATTATATATACCTGGATCCTCGCTAATCCTAACAAATTGTTCTACATAAAAACAGCAAACGCTAAGGTGTATCTTAAAGCTATTAAAAAGAATATTACACTTATTGAAGCGGCAGGCGGCCTGGTTATGAACACTAAGGGGCAATATTTATTCATTTATCGTAATGATAAATGGGACCTGCCCAAAGGCAAAATAGAAAAAGAGGAAAAAGTGAAAGAAGCGGCAGTGCGTGAGGTAGAGGAGGAGTGCGGTATAAAAGTGAGCGAACTAGGAGAAAAAATTTGTAAAACATACCATGTATATGTTAACCGCGGCGAGGTAGTGCTTAAGAAAACGCATTGGTTTGCCATGACAAGTAAGGGTAAAGAAAAGCTAAAACCTCAAAAAGAAGAGGGTATTACCGATGTGCGCTGGTTTGAACACCATCATATTGAACCAATAATTGAAAACACCTTTCCATCTATTATGGATGTGTTGCATAAGGAAAAGCTGGTTACAAATAAGGTAATGCCTCTTTCGGAATAAACTGGCTTACATCGCCATTATAGCGGATAATTTCGCGCACAATGGTTGAACTGATGGATGAATAGCCTGGTTTGCTTACAATAAATATGCTTTCGATGTCGGGTGCCAGCGAATGGTTCATCTGGGCAATCGCTTTTTCATACTCAAAGTCTGATACCGTACGGATTCCCCTGATCATGTAAGCGGCGCCTATGCTTTTGCAAAAATCGACAGTAAGGCCTTCATAGGCTATCACGTGGATCCGTTCATCATGCTCAAAAACCGCCCTGATCATTTGTTCGCGCTGTTCAACACTCAGCAACCCCTTTTTGCTGCTGTTTACGCCGATACCTATGTAAAGCTTGTCAAAAAGCTCAACAGATCGTTTCACAATATCAACGTGAGCTTTAGTAAGCGGATCAAATGAACCTGGAAAAAGGGCTGTCTTCATGCAGTAAAATTAATGAATAGTTGATTGGGTTCTTTAAATGAACAGTTGTTTTTTGCCTTTTATCGGCATTATTTAATTAGCGACTTTATATCTGACAAGTTGAACCATTCATTTGATCACTCCCCCTAAACCAGCGAAGCCAACTGAGCATACTGCAAAAGCATAATTGTTTTGCCATCTTTTATTTCCCCGGTTTTTACCATTTGCAGGGCTTCGCTGAATGGCAGCTCTAAAACTTCAATATTTTCATTTTCGTGGGCGAGCCCACCGCCATCGCTAACTTTCATTTCTTTGGCATATTCGGCAACAAAAAAGTAAAGGATTTCGGTAACAGAACCCGGCGACATATAAGCTTCAAAAACCTTTTTAACATCCGTTATTTTATAGCCGGTTTCTTCCTCGGTTTCCTTACGGATGCAATCTTCCGGATTATCCTTATCAAGCAAGCCGGCACAACATTCAATCAGCATTCCATCGGGGTTGCCGTTGATATAGGTGGGCAGCCTGAATTGCCTGGTTAATATTACAGATGATTGTGCTTTATTATAAAGCAAAATGGTTGCGCCGTTGCCGCGGTCATAAGCTTCACGGCTTTGCACAGCGGTATTACCGTCTTTTTCCGTAACCTCGTAAGTTACTTTTTTAAGGATGTACCAGTTATCTGATAAAATATCGGTATTAAGAATTTTGATCTGAATCATTTTTTTTGATCGTTTATGATTGATAATGATTATTTTTGAACGAAAATAGGATTAATAAAATGAACTTTCCAAAAAGAAAACAAAAAATAATTGAGCAGCTCAGTCAAAGCGGAGAGGTTGATATAAAGCAATTGGCTGCCGAACTGAATATTTCAGAAATTACAGCACGGCGCGACCTGAACCAGTTAGCAGCCGATGGATTGCTTTACCGTACTCATGGAGGAGCAACAAAAGTTAATCCTCACGAAAGGCCACATAGCTTTGTGAATAAAAGCGCTCAAAACGCAACTGTTAAAGATGCCATTTGCCGCAGGGCCGCATCACAAATCCATAACGGGGATGTTATTTTTATGGATTGCGGGAGTACTGTTTTTAGGTTATGCCAGTTCATTAAAAACAAGAAGATAAAGGTGATAACAAATTCATTACCTGTAGTATATGAGTTGCAGGATAGCGCTGTGAGTGTTAATATAATAGGAGGGGAGCTGGATAAAGAGCGACAGGCTGTACATGGAACTACAGCTATTGAGCATATTCAAAAGTATAGGGCAACCAAAGCTTTTTTGGGCGTTGACGGTATTTCGGAAGCAGGATTGTTTGCCAATAGTGAATATGAAGCATCCATTACAACAGCTTTCGCCGCAAACAGCGCGTTTATCTATATTCTGTGTGATGCCAGCAAAATAAGCAAGGAAACCTACCTTAATTTTGCAGGCTTAGATATCATCAACGCGATCATTACCGATGCAGATCCTGAGCGGTTAAAGGGCTTTAAAGAAAGCGGGGTAGTTATTTTAAAGGCAGGTATCTAAACCGGTCTGAAAAACGAAAATGACGAATGCCCGTATTTTCTTTGTTCAATAAAAGCGGGATGATTGCTCAAATTTTGCAGGGACTGGTGTTCAACAATCAACAGGCCATCAGGTTTAAGCAGGTTCTTTTCAAAAATAACTTTTGGCAAATCGGGGATCCTGTTTAGGTCATAGGGCGGGTCGGCGAATATCAGATCGTATTGTTCCGTTTCAACATTTAGGTATTTGAATACATCTTCGCGGTAAGTTTTTATTTGCGCAAGCTTATGCTGCCGCGAGGTATCTTTAAGATAATTAACGCAATGAATACTCCTGTCGACAGATATAACTTCCGAAGCGCCGCGTGAAGCAAATTCAAGCGATATGTTGCCGGTTCCGCTAAACAGGTCAAGTACTTTAATGCATTCAAACTCAATTTGGTTAAGCAGGATATTAAATAAAGCTTCTTTTGCCAAATCGGTTGTAGGACGAACAGGAAGATTTTTTGGCGGATTAAGCCTTAAGCCTTTTAAACTGCCTCCGATAATGCGCATAATGAAAGAGCCGCTATTGATAACACCCTGTGAGCAACAACCTCCGCGGGTAATTGTAATACCTGTAAATTATTGACTTCGGCCACGTTAAAAAATTCGGCCAGGCGGCTTAATCCTTTACTGCCGGCATCAATGTTACCGCTTACATATAAGCTGGTATGTTTAGCTTCGAGGTTAAGTTCATTAGCAACCAGTACAGTAAAGTAAACCAGTTCATCATTGCCATTAAAATCAAATGAGTTATAGAAACGCAGTTTGCCTGATGCAAAATGAGCTATCTCCAGCTTTTCTTTTTCAATATTGAGGTAAAGGCAGTCGTTGCCGGGATTGTTTTGGGCAATGGCAGTTAACCAGCCTTTTGATGTAAAAACGGTATTACGGATGCCAAATTCTTCTGCGGTACTCACAATGGCTTCGCTGGTATTGTATATGATGATGTTTTCCTTATCTAATACCTGGGCTATAACTTTGCTGTCGGCTCTCACATCCAGGAAACGGGCCAGGTTCGGCAGGCGCTCACCGCTAAACAATTCTGCCGGCACCAGCGTAAAACTGTGAGCAGGTAAACCGATAATCATTTGCCCGTACTTGGCCGACAGCAGGTCAAGCAATTCCTGCGGATCGCTTAGCTCGTCAAACGGATAATTTTCGGCCCAGGCTATTAGCTTGCCGTTATTACTTATGGCGTACGAAAACGATTTGTCTTCAACCTGTATTAATAAAGTATAATCCTCAGTTTTATCTAAACTAAAGTTATCATCGTGGTAAGTATAATTGTGTTCGTTCATACCGGTTTTAACAAAAGTAATATTTTTTGGCAGATACAGTAATTACCGCAGCCCAAATTGGTATGCTGTTATAAAATGCGGGTTAATATCATCAGGATGATAAAGATCAAAATCGGCAATCCTACAGGCTTAGGATAATAATCATTATCCGGAAAATATCTCCTGAAAAAAACTGGCTTAGAATTAAAGCACCAATCAGGCCAAAACCTATGTTAAGGCCTGCTACCGAAAGCATTGCTGTAACCTGTGCGGCCGTTGGCTGGCCACCTTTAGCCGTTACGTTCATGGCGTCAACAACCTGTTGCAGGTCAACGCCCGAATGCATGATAACAAAGTAGGAGAGATAGGAAAAAAATAATACAAAGGCCAGCACCACCGGAACCGCCTTTCTGTAACCTGCATTGTATAAATTGATAACCAGCAGCACCCCGCCAAATATCAGGTTAAAAAACGAAAACCAAAATATCGCCCTTTTGGAGTAAATATCTACATAATCGTCTTCGCTGTATTTTTCTTCCTCTTTGTTTTCGTCAAATTCCATGGGTCAAATGTAAAACTAATCTTACTGAATTAAATTACTTATCATCATTTTTGCAGGGTGTCAAGTCCCGATCATATCCGCCAGTCATTCCCGCATGAGCCAACAGGTCAGCAAACAGAACTTTTTAGCAAGCTGCATGCCTTTTTAAAAAGCACCGAAGGCGACGAATGCTTTATTCTGAAAGGCTATGCCGGCACCGGGAAAACAACTATAGTAGGTGCGCTGGTAAAGGCACTGAGGCATTATAACTATAAAGCCGTGCTGCTTGCCCCAACCGGACGTGCCGCCAAGGTCATTACCAATTATTCCGGGCGCAAAGCTTTTACAATTCATAAGCGCATCTACCGTAAAAAATCGGCTTTAACAATCGATGATGGTTTTGCCCTTGCTGATAACCTGGCCAGCGATACGCTTTTTATTGTTGATGAGGCCTCCATGATCTCGGATGAGGCCATGGGCAGCAATCACGTGTCATTATTATTTGATTTACTAAGATATGTTTATAATGATAAAAACTGCAAGCTGATACTGGTAGGTGATACCGCACAGTTACCGCCTGTAGGAGCCGACGATAGCCCTGCGCTTGACGTGCAGCTCATGGGCGATAAATTTGGCCTGTCGATATTCAGTTATGAGCTTACCGAGGTTTTGCGCCAGCAAAAGAATTCGGGTATCTTATATAATGCCACCAATATCCGCGATCTGATCCGTGAGGAGATCATAGAGATCCCTAAAATTGTAACCAAGGGATTTAAAGATGTTTTCAGGATGACCGGTGAGCGATTACCCGAAGGGTTGGAGTACGCTTACCGTAAATACGGCTATGACCGCACACTTATCATTTGCCGCTCAAACAAAAATGCCAATTTGTATAACGGGCAAATTCGAAACCGCATTTTATACCGGGAGGAGGAGCTTACCGGCGGCGATCAGATCATGATAGTGAAGAACAATTACTTTTGGCTGCAGGATAAAGATGAAAATAGTACCGCGTTTATTGCCAACGGCGATATTGCCCGCATAGTAAAAGTACGCCGCACCGAAGAGATGTATGGTTTTCGTTTTGCCGATGTGCAGCTGGAATTTATTGACTATGCCGAAGACCCAACCCTTGATTGTAAGGTTTTGCTTGATACGCTTTATGCTGATTCGCCCGCGTTAAGTCAGGACGATCAGAAACGGTTTTACCAGGAAGTAATGAAGGATTATGAACATTTACCTAATAAAAGGACCATGCACAATGAGCTAAAGCTCAATCCTTATTACAATGCCTTGCAAATAAAATTTGCCTATGCCATTACCTGCCATAAAGCCCAGGGCGGCCAATGGGATGCTGTTTTTGTCGATCAGGGCTATGTAACCGATGAAATGATCAATATGGATTTTCTGCGGTGGTTTTATACCGCGCTCACCCGAGCTACCACCGAATTATTTTTGGTTAATTTTGATAGCAGGTTTTATAAATTAAAGGAAGAATAATCTTCAAAGATAAATTTACTTTTATCAATACAAACTATTGATAATTAGTATTTTAATTGTTAATATTAGCAATTAAAAACCGGTATCATGAACCTAAACTTAAAACTCGAAAGAAAAATCAAAACCAAACAATCAACCATTGGCGAACTATCAATAAATGGCGCCTTCGAATGTTTTATACTGGAGGACGTAGATAGAGGGCTAAATAGCGGTATGAGCCTTGCCCAAATTGCATCAATAAAAATTAAAACGCAAACAGCCATCCCTACAGGAACTTATAATGTAGTCAAATTTTTCAGCCCCAAACACAACGAAAACCTGCCATTATTAGAGAATGTACCCGGTTTCGCCGGAATTGAGATCCATGTTGGCAATTTTGCCAAGGACACCGACGGCTGCCTTCTCCCTGGTGAAGATAAAGGCGTTGATGCTGTTCTGCATAGTACAATGGCTACAGCTAAACTCAACACAAAGATTTTTGAGGCCCTTAAGGCGGGAAGTACCGTGACCATTGAGGTTATTTAATATAGCAAATTATAAATGCTTGAAGGTGAAATGACGCATCTACGCCGTTATGCTGAGTGATTAAAATCCATGGGCTATGAAGGTTAGATGACAAAGAGGGACTGTCAGTCTGAGCCCGTCGAAGACTCGTGCGCAGAGGCCCTGTCCGCCATACTTCGACGGGCCCAGTATGACACCCTTTTTAGTGGTCATTTGAGAAGACTACCTTGGATAAACAAAGACTTGTTTAATATTCTAAAACGAATTAACTGCCGGCAAGGTGATCCTGAATGTTGAACCCTGTCCCTCGGTGCTGGTAACGCTGATAGTGCCTTTATGCTTTTCAATGATCTGGCGTACAATACTCAACCCAAGCCCGGTCGACTTTTCGCCGCGTAAACCGGCTCGGCCTGCTTTTGAAAATTGGTTAAAAATTTCCGGCAGCATATTGGCAGGGATGCCCATGCCGTAATCCTGAACTTCAATAACTACCGTATCATTTAGTTTAAGCAGGCGCACATCCACATTATCCCGGTCTTTAGAAAATTTCACCGCATTGCTGATCAGGTTATCAATAACCCGGTGAAATTTTTCGTGATTTATGAGCGCATGGGCAACACTTACCGAACTGCTGAAAAGTACATTAACTTTATTAC
Organism: Mucilaginibacter sp. P19; assembly: GCF_050632265.1. Classification (NCBI taxonomy): domain Bacteria; kingdom Pseudomonadati; phylum Bacteroidota; class Sphingobacteriia; order Sphingobacteriales; family Sphingobacteriaceae; genus Mucilaginibacter; species Mucilaginibacter sp. P19. The sequence goes on along the minus strand of NZ_CP192586.1, from coordinate 2,896,183 downwards.
CCAGCTGTAATTTCCATTCGCCCACTATGTTGTTAAGCCATTGGTTAAGCTCGATATCTTGAGTTTCAATAACCGCTATGTTCTCGTTTCGGGCTGCTTCCAGTAAGTCATCAATAATACTCCGCGCTTTTACGCAGGATGCCTTCATCATATTGATGTTGTCTTGTGTCTCCTCATCTACCTCATCAAGTTCCATCATCATGGCAATTGATTCAACAGCAGCTATCGGGTTACGCAGGTCATGTGCAACCATACCCAAAACCTGGTTTTTAAACTCGCTTGCTTTTTCAATTTCCGAGTTTTTTTCGCGGATTTCTATCAGCTGAAAATAATAGTTGGCTTTGTAGGAAAAAAGTACCTTGATATAAAATAAAAGCCGGAAAGTAAGATAGCTGAGATCAACTGGTTATACAACATATCCGTAGCCGGCGTTTCACTGTAAAATAGCAGGGAAGTAAAAAAAGCTCAATAGCAATAAGCAGCAATACGGTTTCATAGTATTCAAAAACAATTATCACGCTGATCAAGCTTAATGCAACAAGGTATAAGGTGAGGGCATTACTCGGATTAGAGGTGGCTATAAAGCTGGAATACATGCCGCAAACAATAATATAAAGCGCAAACAAAAATACAAGCAATGACATGCCTGTTGTAGCTTTTTTATGGCTTTTGAAACTAACGATAAAAAGGTTACTGGCTATCAGGAAAACAGGAGTTATAATAATGAAAACCCAGTTGCTGAAATTAAACTCGGGAAAGTTTTGAGCTTTCGTTAAGCTAATGGGGAATACAAGATAAAGGATCCGGATAATTACATTAAGCAATAAAAATACTATACTGGCACCCCTTATGGCCACCAGGTTTTGGTAAGTATAATGCAAACGGTATTGCGACCGGTATTTTACCGGGAGACTGTTAAAAAAGAAATGGGTGTTCAATTAAATTTTATGGGTTAAACAAAATTATAAAAATATTTTCAAATAATGTAACAGAAATGTGACAAGGTATAGTTAACCCTTTTACGAAATATTCGGTCAATGAAAATATAAGCCTATTTTGATGAACCTTGATTGTTTTTTAAAAAAGGATAAGTATAATTTACACATCATAAAACCAAGTCACATGTTAATGAAATCTCTTAAATCTATCGCAATTGTCATTACTGTATTAACAACTTTTTCCTGCAGAACTGTAGAAAGAGCTAATCAGAAAGAAATTAAACCGTTTGTAGGCATCTGGAAGGATACAACCAATCCGGGATCTCAAGTCGTATTCATGTCAGACGGCAGCTTTTATAACATTGCAAAAGAAAATAATGTGCAGATTGTTACACACAGCGGTACTTTTAAAGTCTTATCCGACAGTATTTATGTATTGACGATTACAGACGCGAGGCCCAACGCCACATATGATCTCAAAGGAAGGCAGTACGCCAATTATTACACTTTAAGCAGCGATAGAAAAACGATGAAGACAAGTGGTGTGGTTGACGGAAGAAATGGCGGAAAAGGGCTTGCCTGGACCTGCAATTTAGTTAAAGTTGATAAATTGGATAATTAAACCCGCGACCGGCTGACTGACTAAAACTCATCACATTATAGCCCTCCATTTACAGACAACAAGAGTTGCACCCTCGCAATTATCTTTATCCATTACGCAGTATTTCACTAACAGGCAAGCCCACGCCTGTCTGTTAGTGAAGTGTTTTTTAAGCTCATCTGATTTATTTAGCGTCTTTAAACATCTTCACTTGACGCATACTTTTATTATTGTTTTAATGTATTAAACGACAAATTGCCTCGTACTATTGTTAATAGTAATTCGTAAATTGCTATTAATTATGGCAAAGTGTCATTGCGATTTAATTTAAAATGACAATTTTTCACTATGGATACTATGGCCGATAAATTGACTAACCATGAGTACTATGAATTTTAACAACTTTACCATAAAAGCTCAGGAAGCCGTACAAAAGGCATCTGAAATTGCTGTTGGTAACCAACAGCAAGCAATCGAGACCGCGCATCTGCTTAAAGGCTTATTGCTGGTTGATGAAAACGTAATTACCTACTTACTAAAAAAACTAAATGTTAACCTGAACAGGTTAAATGATACGTTAGATGCGCAAATTGCATCGTTCCCCAAGGTAAGTGGCAGCAACGTATACCTTCTCGTCTGAAGCAAATTCGGCTTTGCAAAAAGCGTCGGGATATTTAAAAGAATTTAAAGACGAATTTGTATCAGTTGAGCATGTGCTGTTAGGCATTTTAGCCGCCGGTGGTGCGGTAAGTAGCATCCTAAAAGATTCGGGTGTTAATGAAAAAGACCTAAAAAAAGCAATTGTTGAACTCCGCGGCGATAGCAAAGTAACTGATCAAAACGCCGAAGCTACCTATAACGCCCTTAACAAGTATGCCCGTAATTTGAACGAATATGCGGGTTCGGGCAAGCTGGATCCGGTTATTGGCCGCGACGATGAAATTCGCCGGGTTATCCAGATTCTGTCACGCCGTACCAAAAACAACCCGATTTTGGTTGGCGAGCCTGGCGTTGGTAAAACTGCCATTGCCGAAGGAATCGCTTTCAGGATCATCAAAGGTGATGTACCTGAGAGCCTTAAAACCAAAGTGGTATACTCGTTGGATATGGGCGCACTCATTGCGGGCGCCAAATATAAGGGAGAGTTTGAAGAACGGTTGAAAGCTGTTGTAAAAGAGGTTACCCAAAGCGATGGAGAGATCATCCTTTTTATAGATGAGATCCATACGCTTGTAGGTGCAGGCGGGGGAGAAGGCGCTATGGATGCGGCCAATATCCTGAAACCGGCCCTGGCCCGTGGCGAGCTTCGTTCGATTGGTGCTACTACCCTTAATGAATATCAGAAGTATCTTGAAAAAGATAAAGCTTTGGAACGCCGTTTCCAGAAAGTGATGGTTGAAGAACCTGATGCTGCTGATGCTATATCTATTTTACGTGGACTGAAAGAACGTTATGAAACCCACCACAAAGTGAGGATCAAAGACGAAGCGATCATCGCCTCTGTCGAAATGTCACAACGCTATATTTCCGACAGGTTTTTACCGGATAAAGCTATCGACCTGATGGACGAGGCAGCATCAAAACTTCGCCTGGAAATGGATTCGGTACCGGAAGTGGTTGACGAACTGGAACGCCGCATCATGCAGCTTGAAATTGAGCGTGAAGCTATCAAACGAGAAAAGGACGACCGTAAGGTTGCCGAACTAAGTGAAGAAATAGCCAACCTGTCGCAACAACGCGATTCATTACGTGCCAAATGGAAAGGTGAAAAAGATCTTGTTGATGGCATTAACACTAAGGTTGAGCTGATAGAAAATTACAAGCTCGAAGCCGAACAGGCCGAACGTGCGGGCGATTACGGTAAGGTAGCCGAATTACGCTACGGTACTATAGTTGAAGCCCAGGCCGAAGTTGAAAAGCTGAAAGCTGCCCTGCTTGAAAATCAAAGCGACAGCCGTATGCTTAAAGAAGAGGTTACCGCCGATGATATTGCCGGTGTAGTAAGCCGCTGGACAGGAATCCCGGTAAGCAAGATGATTCAGAGCGAGCGCGAGAAATTGCTCAACCTTGAAGATGAATTGCACAAACGTGTGGCAGGACAAGAAGAAGCTATTGAAGCAATAAGTGACGCCATCCGCCGCAGCCGCGCAGGTTTGCAGGATAAACGCAGGCCAATAGGTTCGTTCATATTTTTAGGTACAACCGGTGTAGGTAAAACCGAGCTGGCTAAGGCCCTGGCCGAATACCTGTTTAATGACGAAGGCGCGCTTGTGAGGATAGATATGAGTGAATACCAGGAACGCCATGCTGTTTCAAGGCTGATAGGAGCGCCTCCGGGCTATGTTGGGTATGATGAAGGCGGGCAGTTAACCGAGGCCGTTCTGTCGCAAGCCTTACAGCGTGGTACTGTTGGATGAAATTGAAAAAGCCCATCCTGATGTATTTAACATCTTGTTGCAGGTACTGGATGATGGCCGTTTAACAGATAATAAAGGCCGTGTGGTGAATTTTAAGAATACCATCATCATCATGACCTCCAACATCGGTTCCAACATCATCCAGGAAAACTTCCAAAACCTGGAAGATGAAAACCGCGATGAACTGATAGCAAAAACCAAGAATGAGCTGTTCAATTTGTTAAGGGCAACTATCCGTCCGGAGTTTTTGAACAGGATAGATGAGATTATTATGTTTACTCCACTTAACCGTGATGAGATCCATGATATTGTTAAGCTACAGTTTAAACAGGTACAGCAAACGCTTGCCGAAATGGGTGTAACTATCGAAGCATCCGATGAAGCCTTAGATTGGTTGGCCCAGTTAGGTTATGATCCTCAATTTGGTGCACGTCCGTTAAAACGCGTTATCCAGAAAAAGATCCTGAACGAGTTGAGTAAACAGATCCTGGCGGGTACAGTTGATAAAGACAGCGTTATTAAAATAGATATGTTTGATAACCAGTTCGTGTTCCTGAACTCGGCTAAAGAAGCTACGGAACCAGCTAAATAAGCTGTAGAAAAATAATTAAATGTAAAAAGGCTTCCCAATTTGAGAAGCCTTTTTTATTAACAACCGAGAATCTATTAAAAAACTTCAGCTGTTTGTTTAGTTACCGATGCTAAGCTGACCCCCGTAAGCTGATCGGCAAAGGCTACGAAAGCCTTACTCTCAAATATACGATGTTGATTAGCGATCAGATTTTGCAAATTGATTTTTCCTATCACAAATTTATAACTACCTGAATAGTAGCGCTCATTGATGTGCTCAAAATTCAGCGCTTCAACCAGTTCCTCGTCATCATAACGCAGGTAAATGGTTAATTCAATGTTATTGGTAAAATTAAGGTCTGTTTTTTCTTTAGCTTTTTTGTATTCATACTGGTAGTTATAGCGCAACGCGGCAATATCCGACAGTACAGCCGAACCGGTAGGGTGACCGCCCGCGCCTTTTCCGAAAAAGAATTGCTGATCGGCAAAGGCGGCTTGTACGGTTACGCCGTTATATTCATACTCAACGTTGTATAAAAACTCTTTGTCGTTTACAAACTTAGGTAATACAAACAGGGCAACGTTGCGGTCGTCAAGTTCTTTGGCTACCGGCACCAGTTTAATTTTGAGGTTCTTTTCGCGGGCATATTGCAAATCGGCAGCTGCAAGGTTCTGAATACCCAGGTTAAATACCTCATCGGGCTGTACAACTACACCATAAGCATGCGCTGCGGCAATAACCAGCTTGTATTTGGCGTCAAAACCACCAACATCACTGGTTGGGTCGGTTTCGGCAAAACCCAGGTCCTGGGCTTGTTTCAATGCGCTATCATAATCGAGCCCTTCAATAAAGCCTTTTGAAAGGATATAGTTTGATGAACCATTGAAAATACCGCTGATGGAATGCAGTAGTTCATTATCATAATACTCTTCCAAATTGCGGATAATAGGGATACTACCGCAAACAGCGCCTTCATATAATAATGATGTGCCGTATTGATGCTGGATTTCGATTAGTTCGTCCAGATGCAGGGCGATCATTTTTTTACTGGCAGATACTACGTTTTTTCCAGATTTTAAAGCCCTTGAAACAATTTCAAAAGCAGCTTCGGTATCATTGATCAGTTCAACAATGGTATTGATCTCCGGGTTATTAAGCAGTTCTTCTTTGTCGGTAGTAAATAAATGTGCCGGTAAAGAACGTTTTTTATTAGGGTCTTTAATAGCAAATTTTACTATCTCGATATTTAAATGCTTTGTTTTGATGATATCATATAACCCCTGGCCAACAACTCCAAATCCGAAGAGGCCGATATTTAACTTTTTACTCATTACGCTGTACGTTGCAGTTCTATAATTTTTCCTTTCACATCGGTTTTAAAAAATGATGTGAATATTTTTGTTAATGCTTCTGTTTCAATTAAAAACCCATCGTGCCCATAAAACGAATCCAGCTCGGAAAAGGCAGCTTTTGGGATATGCCTGAACAGGTATTGCTGTTCTTCAACAGGGAACAAAACATCCGACGAGATGCCAATAACTAATGTTTTTGCCTTGATGAGACTTAACGCTTTATCTACACCGTGACGGCCCCGGCCCACATTGTGTGAGTCCATCACTTTGGTCAGGTACCAATAACTATAGGCGTTAAAGCGGTTCACCAGCTTTTGCCCCTGGTAATTTTGGTACGATGAAGAACGGAAATTGTCCTGCACATCGTCGGCTTCTTCCTGTTGGGTAATGCCGTAAGTTTTATAAGTACGATAACTTAAAAGCGCGATACTGCGCGCAGCTTTTAAGCCTTTCTGACCGCCTTCGGGCGTATTGCTGTAAAAGGTGCGGTCGGTTGTGATAGCTAAACGCTGCGACTCGTTAAAGGCGATGCCCCATGGCGAGTGCTTGGCGTTGGTAGCTATCAGGATCAGATTTTTGATCCGCTCTGGCTCAATAATAGCCCATTCCATAGCCTGTTGGCCACCTAACGAACCTCCAATTAATACACTGATATTATTGATGTTTAAATGCTGGGCAAGCAACTGGTGCGCTTTAACCATATCCCTTGTAGTAAACTGGGGATATGAAAGATAATATGGCTGGCCGGTAACCGGGTTAATGCTCAACGGACTTGTAGTGCCGTAAGGAGAACCCAAAATATTGGCGCAAACTATAAAATGCTCTTCCGGGTTAAAAAAATAACCCTCGCCAATAAGCCCTTTCCACCAGTCAAATACATCGCTGTTGGCAGTAAGCGCATGGCAAACCCAAACAACATTATTTTTCTCCTTATTTAACCGGCCATAAGTGTGAAAACCTATTTCTAAACCTTCAATTGTACGGCCCGATTCAAATTCAAAAGTATTAGTGTATTTAAATATCTCTGCGTTCATTCTGTTGTTTTGTTATTTCAGGTGCAACCGGTATTTCCGGCTGCAACCTGCAATAACGTTTACTATATCACTTAAAAAAACTATACATTATTAAACTAACTCACCCTCACCTTGCTTGATTTTTGCAAAAGCCTGCTCAAAATCAGCTTTGATATCGTCAATATGCTCAATACCAACAGCCACTCGCAATGAAGCTGGCGTAACACCGGCCGATAATTGCTCTTCATCAGATAATTGCTGATGTGTTGTTGCTGATGGTTGTATGATGAGCGTTTTTGCATCGCCCACATTGGCTAAATGACTAACCAGTTTCAGGTTGTTGATCAATCTGCTAGCCTGCTCTTTACTCCCCTTAATCTCGAATGACAATACGCCACCGAAACCATTCTTTAAATATTTTTTAGCCAGCTCATGATATGGCGATGATTCCAGTCCCGGGTAATTTACACTTGCCACCTGTGGGTGCTGCTCCAGCCATTTGGCCAGTTGCAGGGCATTATCAACGTGACGTTGCACACGCAGAGAAAGTGTTTCAAGTCCCTGGATATTCAACCATGAATTGAACGGAGCTTGCGACGGGCCGAAATCCCTTAATCCCTCAACACGGGCGCGGATAATAAACTGGATATTGCCAAACGGGCCTCCAATGCCAAATACATCGTTAAATATCAACCCGTGGTACCCCTCAGATGGTTCAGTGAATTGCGGAAACTTACCGTTACCCCAATTGTAATTGCCTGCATCAATAATGACGCCGCCAATACTGGTACCATGTCCGCCAATCCATTTGGTTGTTGACTCAACAACCACATCAGCGCCATGTTCAATAGGGCGGAAGAGGTAACCACCGGCACCGAAAGTATTATCAACAATTAATGGCAGGTCATGTCTTTTGGCAACTTCGCTCACCTTTTCAAAATCGGCAATGGTAAAGCCCGGGTTACCAATGGTTTCCAGGAAAATGGCCTTTGTTTTATCATCAATAAGCGCCTCGATACTGGCCGCAGTATCATCTTTGGCAAAGCGTACTTCGATACCCAGGCGTTTGAAAGCTACTTTAAACTGATTGTAAGTACCGCCATATAGGAAAGGTGAAGTAACAAAGTTATCGCCAACCTGTAAAATATTATTAAGGGCAAGGAATTGGGATGCCTGGCCAGAGGCTGTTGCCAGCGCAGCTACACCGCCCTCTAACGCCGCGATGCGTTTTTCAAACACATCGGTAGTAGGGTTCATAATGCGGGTATAGATATTACCAAACTCCTTTAATGCAAATAAATTTGCGCCATGTTCGGCGCTGTTGAATACGTATGAAGTAGTTTGATAAATGGGCACAGCGCGTGAACCTGTTGTTGGATCAACTTCCTGGCCGGCATGCAATTGTAAGGTTTCGAATTTTAAGGCAGACATAGTTGTAATTTTTTAATGTGTTTAATTTAGATTTTGAATGTTTAGATGAATTTGGAAAGCCGGTTTAAAAACAACCGGTTTAAAAACACGCTTTTTTCAGAGAATGAAAAACAGGAGCTTGCTAAGCATCAACAGCAGCAACACATACAAATACAGCCAATAGGGGAGCTAATACGTTGTATGTTACCGTTTGCGGTGTAAAAAGTGTTGCGTTGCGTAAATTTAATTAAACTTTTCATGGTTATAAATTTATATTCCCCGGTGTTATTTGCCGGGACAGGAATTGGCACCTTCTTCAACATTGAAGGGTTGCCAGCGGGTCATTGAGCCTGATCTCTCGCCGCTTCTTTATAAATCAACACCCGAACTATGTGCGGAGGATTGATCGACGTTGGTATCACTACCAAATAATGTTGCGAATATAAGGGATTGTGAGGTAATATACCAAATTTTATTTCTTTTTAAGGTTAAACGTAAAAGGCCAAAGGCAAAAGGTTCATTCGAGAACAATTTTAAGCTTAGACAAATGCAGCTACCTTTCGCCTTTAACCTTTATCCTTTTACCTTATTTACCTTAAAAGGCCTAAGCAAGGGCCTGCTCCATATCAGCTATTAAATCATCGATATGCTCCAATCCAACGGAAACCCTTAGCAGGTTTCGTGGTGTTTTGGTATCCGGCCCTTCAACAGTAGCGCGGTGTTCTATTAGGCTTTCAACACCACCAAGGCTGGTAGCTTTGATGAACAATTTAAGCTTATTAATAATGTTATGCGTGTCATTCTCATCGCCTTTAATAGTAAAGGATAACATACCGCCAAAAGCCAGCATCTGATCTTTAGCTATATCATGCTGTGGATGCGATGGTAAACCGGGATACATTACCTGTTCAACATGAGGGTGCTGTTCAAGATATTCGGCAAGTAATTGAGCGTTTTGTACATGGCCCTTTACGCGATATGGCAGGGTTTTGATGCTGCGTACCAGGTAATAACAATCCATAGGCGAGGGGATAGCGCCGCCCATTTCCTGCACCTGGCGAATTTTTATCCACCAATCGTTGTTCTCTGCAGTAATCAAAACGCCGCCCATCAGGTCGCTGTGTCCGCCAAAATATTTAGTGGCTGAGTGCATAACCATATCCGCGCCCAGCTCAATTGGTCGCTGGCACATAGGGGTGGCAAATGTATTATCGCACAAAACTTTAATGCCTTTTGCTTTGGCAATAGCAACCACCCTTTTAATATCGGTTATTTTAAGCAGGGGGTTCGATGGTGTTTCTATCCAGATCAAACCTGTTTCGGGCTTGATGTGCTGTTGTAAAACCCCGGTATCGTTTACATCAATAAAATCGAAGGTAAGGATGCCGGCAAAAAGGGTTTTAAGCTGATTACGTAAGCCATGATACATATCATCAGGAGCGATAATGTGCGTGCCAGGCTCCAATGATTGAAATACCGACATCCCGGCCGCATTACCTGATGAAAAGGAAGCTGCTTCAACACCTCCCTCTAACTTGGCCAGCACATGCTCCAATGCGTGACGATTGGGGTTCGATGAGCGACTGTAAATATAACCTGCCGGAAAACCGCCATCCTCACCGCGCTCAAACGTGGTTGACATAATAATGGGTTGTATAACGGCCCTTGTTGCTTCATCAACATGGTTACCGGCGTGTATGGCTATAGTTTCAATTTTCATGGCATAATGTGTTATCGCCCAAAATAAACAAGAATATTTGTTATTAGCTGTAGCGTTTTTATATTTTTTGCCGAATAGGTTTAAAAGCCAAACCGCATGAAAAAGTGCCTTATCTTCCTGTTTGTTATTATTGGGCTATCTGCCTGTAAAAAAGATGCTAATGATACCGCTTATGACAAAAGCTATAAAGCATGGCAAAACTTTAAGGCCGAAAGCAAAAATTCATACACTTATACTGTTAACGCCGGTTCAGTTTTCGGTTATGGTTCTGAAACGGAGATTACTGTTCAAAATGGGGTTGTTACAGCGAGGGATTTTTTATCGTATGTTTTGGAATATAAAACTGCAAATATACCCCCTGTTAAAACTATCAGGGAACAATGGCATGAGGATAAAACTTCGTTAAAACAGCACAGTTCAGGTGCTGCATCAATAACCCTCGACCAAGTTTACCAGAAAGCAAAGAACGAATGGCTATCTGCAGATAAGAAAAAGAATACCATTTATTTTGAAACCAATAATAATGGCATGATATCAGGAGCCAGTTATGTACCTAATGGTTGCCAGGATGATTGCGCGATAGGCATCTCCATAAGCGAGATCAAGGCTCTGTAACTTTAATGTAATTTACCGTGAAATTTGGCCGATATGTGTCATAACGCATATTACTTTTGTGCTTTTTAGTACCTTTGACCAAATTTTTAATTGATGCATAATTCAGATAATTTACAGTTTTTACTTAACGATCCGAATTTATCTGCTGATTTAAAGCATATTGCTCAAAAAGTTCTTGACAAACAACGCATCACTTTTGATGAAGGCGTTTTGCTTTATGAGCAGGGCGAACTTGGCTATCTTGGCACTTTGGCTAATTACATCCGCGAGGAACGCCACGGCGATAAAACTTATTTCAACCGTAATTTTCATATTGAGCCCACCAACCTTTGCGTTTACGACTGCAAATTTTGTTCATACTCGCGACTGCTGAAACAAAAGGCGGAAGGGTGGGAGTACACCATGGATGAAATGTTCAACATGGTTACCAAATATGATGGCGAACCGGTTACCGAGGTTCACATTGTAGGTGGTGTGCTGCCGCAATATGATGTGCCTTTTTACCAGGAACTTTTCGCCCGCATCCGCGCGCATCGCCCGGAATTGCATATTAAGGCATTAACCCCGGTTGAATATCACTACATCTTTAAAAAAGCCAAAATTGATTACGCCACAGGCATGCGCCTGATGCAGGAAGCAGGCCTGGATTCAATCCCCGGCGGTGGCGCTGAAATTTTTGATCCCGAAATAAGGGACCAGATCTCGAAAGATAAATGTACTGCCGATCAGTGGTTGGCTATTCATGAAGAATGGCACAAGCTTGGCGGCCGTTCAAACGCTACCATGCTTTACGGGCATATTGAAGCATATAAACACCGTGTCGACCACATGGAGCGTTTACGCCAGTTGCAGGACAAAACAGGCGGTTTCCAGACATTCATTCCGCTTAAGTTCCGTAATAAGGATAACCAGATGTCGCACGTGCCCGAGGTTTCAGTGATTGAAGACTTGCGAAACTACGCCGTAGCCCGCATCTACCTGGATAACTTTGATCATATTAAAGCTTACTGGGCTATGATCAGCCGTACTACCGCGCAACTTTCGCTTAATTTTGGCGTAGATGATATTGATGGAACATTAGATGATACCACCAAAATCTACTCAATGGCCGGCGCCGAAGAGCAGCATCCCGGCATGAGCACCAAACAAGTAGTAGAATTAATTAAACATGTGGGCCGCCAGCCTATTGAACGTGACACATTATATAACGTAGTAACGGATTATACCAACTTTGTGTTCGGCGACGAACCGAAACCGCAGTATTACAAATTACCGGTAATTAATTAAGCTTTTTAAGCTGAAAGCCAAAAGCCGAAAGCTTAAAGCAAAGCAATAAATTTAGCATAGATAAAAGCAAAAAGCTTTAAGCCTTCGGCTTTCAGCTTTGGGCTCAAGAAAATGGTACAAAAAACTTTATATATAGTACGCCACGGCCAAACTGAGTATAACAAACTTGGTATTATACAGGGCCGCGGTGTGGATACCGATTTAAATGACGAAGGTCGTAAACAGGCCTGTCAGTTTTTTGAGGCTTATAAAACCGTTCCGTTTAATAAAATTTACATATCGGCGTTAAAACGTACCCAACAAAGCATTCAGCCTTTTATCGACCTCGGGATACCTTATGAAAAGCTTTCGGGACTGGATGAGCTGGCCTGGGGCATTCACGAAGGCCAGTCGCCAACTATCGATAATAAGGCCGCTTTCCTGCAGATTATGCGTGATTGGCTGGATGGCAAGCTCGACAGTAAATTTGAAGGGGGCGAAAGTCCGCTTGAGGTTGAGGTGCGTCAGCGTGAGGCCATGGAGGTGATTATGAGCCACCCCGAAGAAAAAACGGTGCTTATATGTATGCATGGCCGTGCTTTGCGCCTTTTGCTTTGTATCCTTACCGGTAAACCCTTATCCGAAATGGATAACTTTCCGCACCAAAACCTGGTATTATATAAGGTAACCTACAATGGCGAAAGGTTCGAAATTATCGACTTTAACAATGCCGAACATCTCAAACATTCCGAAGAATAGAAATAGCGAATTTGTGAACAAGATTAGAATATCAGCAGTAAGCTACACTAATACCAAACCCTTTTTATACGGCATTCAACATACCGACATTATTAATAAAATCGACCTGAGCCTTGATATCCCGTCAGATTGTGCCCAAAAGCTTATCGACGACGTGGTTGATATCGGTCTGATCCCGGTTGCTGCAGCACTGAGTTTGCCGCAATGGGAAATTGTTTCTGATTACTGCATTGGTGCCGTAGGCGCGGTAAACTCCGTTTTTATTTTCAGCAATAGTGATATTAAGGACGTAACTACTATTCAACTCGATCCGCAGTCGCGCTCCTCAAATAATCTTGCCCGCGTGCTGCTGAAAAACCACTGGTTGGTAAACCCCAAACAGTTAAGTAATGCGCCGGATTATGCTCAATCTGTAGATGAGAAAACTGCCTTTGTACAAATAGGCGACCGTACCTTCGGTAAAAAGCAGCAATACAAATATGTTTACGACCTGTCCGAAGAATGGCAAAAAATGACCGGCCTGCCATTCACCTTTGCAGCCTGGATAGCTAATAAACCTATCCCTCAGGATTTTATGGACGAGTTTAATGAGTCACTAAAATACGGTCTTGATCATCGCGAAGATCTGTTTAAACAACTACCCATGCGTGATGACTTTGACCTGGTCGACTACCTGATGGTTAAAATAGATTATGATTTAACAGCGGATAAAAAGAAGGCCCTGTACCTGTTTCATGATTATATAAAGGCGTTGTAATCTCTGAACCTGGATTTGGGTGGATTTTTAGGATTACAGGATCAGAATTGTTTGGTTATGTAATCCAATAATCACATAAATCCCGGTTCTGGCAAAAACAATTCCCTTCTCAATTCCATTGCTTATCTTAAACACAAAAACGTTTATCTATGAGCAATACTCCCCAACTATTAAAAGGACAAGCTGCCCTCGTAACCGGCGCCGATAGCGGCATTGGCAAAGGTGTCGCATTAGCTATGGCCGCTGCCGGAGCCAAATTACTGATTAATTATGCCCATAATAAAGCAGCCGCTGATGATGTTATAAGCCAAATCAAGGCCTCAGGCGGCGAGGCATTTGCATTTCAGGCCGATGTAAGCCATGAGGACGAAGTAAAAACCATGTTTGCCGAAATATTTAAGCAATATGGCACTATTGACATTTTGGTAAACAATGCCGGTTTGCAAAAAGATGCCAGATTTGTTGATATGACGCTCGACGATTGGAATAAAGTGATCAGCATTAACTTAACCGGTCAGTTTCTTTGTGCCAGGGAGGCTGCTAAAGAGTTTATAAAACGCGGTGTTGTTGAAGGCGGAAGCAAAGCTGCGGGCAAAATTATCTGTATGAGCAGCGTGCACGAAGTAATTCCCTGGGCGGGCCATGTAAACTATGCGGCCAGCAAAGGAGGTATTATGATGTTTATGAAAAGCATAGCACAGGAACTCGCTCCGCATAAGATCAGGGTGAATGGGATAGGGCCGGGTGCTATACAAACACCTATTAATAAGGAAGCCTGGGAAACCTCGGAAGCGCTGGATAAATTATTGACGCTCATCCCTTACAACCGGATAGGCCAGCCGGCTGACATCGGAAAACTGGCAGTTTGGCTGGCTTCAGATGATTCGGATTACATTACCGGGGTCACAATTTTTGCAGATGGGGGCATGACTTTGTACCCGGGCTTTGCAGATAATGGCTAAATGACATTTTCATGACAACATAAATCGGTTTAGCAAAGAAAAAACGCCATTAATTGGCGTTTTTTCTTTTAGATATTGTAAAATATACACTAAGGTTATTGATAAAATTTAAATTTTATGACTATAAAAGGCTATAATTATTAAATATTCATAAAAGTTCAAGAAAATTTTAAATATTGACAAGTGTAGCGTATTTTTGTTGCAGGATTTAAAATTTAAACGAACATGAAAAAGATATTTTTAACAATAGCAACTGCAGCCTTATTTACCGTTAACGCTTTCGCTGATGGTGGCAAAAAATCAGATGGTGGTACCAACGTTTCTTACGTAGCATTACACGGCTTTACTGCTGACTTCGCTGAAGCTACCAACGTTAACTGGACTGTAACCAAAAACGTTCAAAAAGCTACTTTCACTGTTGATGGCGTTCAAAAAACTGCTTTCTACAACCTGCAAGGTGAATTTTTAGGTACAACTCAACGTGTTGACAACAAAGCTATCCCTGCAAAAGCCCTTCAACAAATCAACAGCGATTACAAAGGTTACGAAGTAGGCGAAGTTATCGTTTACCAGGCTAACACTTCAATCAATGACGCCATCGAGCCAACTTCATATTTTGTTGACTTGAAAAACGACAAACACGAAGTTTTGGTAAGGATTACTCAACAAGCTAACATCGAGTTTTTCCAACAAGTAAAATAACTCCGAAAAATTATAACAATGGAAAGCCGTCCCGAATATCGGGACGGCTTTTTTTATGATTATAAATCACACTTTTATGTCATAAAGCGTCTTTTCATAAAACAAAAAGGGTGTTTTCGTCTTTTAAATATTAATTAATATTTACTTCATATGTCGAAAACAATAATTGTATCAAACCGTTTGCCTGTTAAAATTTCCAAAACTGATGGTGCATACCATTCATCACCAAGCGAGGGAGGATTAGCTACCGGTTTAGGTTCAATATATAAACAGGGCGATAACGTATGGATAGGCTGGCCCGGAATAGAAATTGCGGAGCAGGAAGATAAAGACCAGGTTACAAAAGAACTAAAAGAGTTAAGCCTTATCCCTGTTTTTTTAGATCAGGAAGAGATCAACCAATACTACGAAGGTTTCAGCAACGAGGTTTTATGGCCCGTTTTTCATTACTATGCATCAACGTATGCAGCATACAAACAATCAAACTGGGATTACTATAAAGCGGTAAACAAAAAGTTCAGGGATATGATCCTGAGCATTGCCGGGCCCGGCGACGTGATCTGGATCCACGATTACCAGTTGCTATTGTTACCCGCTTTGGTTAGGCAGGAACTGCCGGATGTTTCCATCGGCTTTTTCCTGCACATTCCTTTCCCTTCAAATGAAATGTTCAGGTTGATCCCGTGGCGTTCGGAACTGCTGGATGGAATGCTTGGCGCCGATCTGATCGGTTTACATACATTTGATGATGTGCGCCACTTTTTAGGTGCGGCTACACGTCTGCTGCCGGTAACATCCAGTGCCAATATCATCAGCAATGGCGAGCGCTCGGTTGTTATCGAGTCGTTCCCAATGGGTATCGATGAAAAAAGGTATCTCGTCGTTACCGCTGCAGGAGGATGTAAAACAGCAGATTGAGCTTATTAGAGAGAATTTCCAGAACAAAAAGCTCATCCTTTCTATAGACAGGCTTGATTACAGCAAGGGGATTCTGCAAAGGCTGGAAGCTTTTCAGCTGCTGCTTGAACAATGCCCGGAGTGTATTGAGCACATTACGCTTTACATGATTGTAGTTCCATCCCGGGATACGGTACCGCAATACGCTCATCTTCGGGATGAAATAGATAAAAAAGTAGGGAAGATCAATGCGTTGTATCGCACTATGGACTGGAGCCCGGTGCACTATTACTATCGCTCATTCCCCATTGAAACCTTGTCGGCACTTTATTATTCGGCCGATGTTTGTTTGGTTACACCCATGCGCGACGGCATGAACCTGGTAAGTAAAGAGTATGTCGCCAGTCGGATAAATAATGATGGTGTGTTGATTATGAGTGAAATGGCAGGATCATCTAAAGAACTTATAGACGCTATAATTGTTAACCCCAATAATACCGGGGAAGTTTGCCGGGCCATTTTACAGGCTATCAATATGCCGCTTGAAGAACAGCGCCGGCGCATGATCCCGATGAGGCAGCTTGTAGCAAAGTTCAATACATCGCATTGGGTTAAAATTTTTATGGACAGGCTGAAAGAAGTAAAACTCATGCAGCGCTCCATGCAGGCCAGACACGTAAGTAACACTACCGAACAAAGCATTATTAACCGTTATGTGAAAACTAAAAAGCGGATTATCTTTTTGGATTATGACGGCACGCTGGTGAATTTTAAATCAAATATCGATCAGGCCTCTCCCGATAAGGAGTTATACAATATTATCAATAAACTCGCAGAAGATCCTGCAAATCAATTGGTTTTGATAAGCGGGCGAAAACATGAAAACCTTGATGGATGGTTTAAGGAAAACGACATCTATCTTATTGCCGAACATGGTTCATGGTTTAAGCAACCCGGCACTTTATGGCATAAAATAAGCGGGCTAACCGATCAATGGAAGCATGATATTTATCCGATATTGGAAACCTATGTTGACCGTACACCAGGCTCGTTCATTGAAGAGAAAACATACTCATTAGTTTGGCATTACCGTAAAGCCCAGGCAGGGCTTGGCGAACTAAGGGCTAATGAGTTGATGAATAATCTTAAATATCTTGCAAGCGATAAAGGGTTACAGTTACTGGCAGGGGACAAGGTGCTGGAAGTGAAGAATATGGATATAAATAAGGGTAAAGCCGCTTTAACACTTACCGAAGGCCGTGATTATGATTTCATTATAGCTTTCGGCGATGATTATACCGACGAAGATATCTTTAAAGCACTGCCCGAAAGTGCTATTACCATTAAAGTTGGCAGTAATCTTTCGGCAGCTAAGTTTTACCTGCGAAACCCATCGGAGGTTAGGAAATTGCTGACCAGTTTTGCTAAGTA
Source organism: Mucilaginibacter sp. P19 (assembly GCF_050632265.1). Classification (NCBI taxonomy): domain Bacteria; kingdom Pseudomonadati; phylum Bacteroidota; class Sphingobacteriia; order Sphingobacteriales; family Sphingobacteriaceae; genus Mucilaginibacter; species Mucilaginibacter sp. P19. The sequence continues at coordinate 2,878,772 of NZ_CP192586.1, read as the reverse complement.
TACGCCGGTTGAGGAACCGGCAGACAAGTAGGGTTGAATAGTTTAATTTAAAATTTATTATGTCTGCGGTTTAGCTGCGGGCATTTTTTATATTCGGTTCGCGATAATGTGACCTTTTATGAAAAAAATCAGCCTGCTTGTTTTTGCATTAATGCTTAGTTGCCATATTATTTATGCGCAAACCCCGGTTTACAAAATTTATGCGGTAAAGTTCGCCGAATCGGGATATCCATTTAAAGTGAGCGATTGGGCATTGAACGGCCCCAAAAATGAGCCCGTTAAAATTGATTTTATGGTATGGCTTATCAAAGGTAGCAACGGCAAAAACATTTTGGTTGATGCCGGCTTTTTGCGCGATATTGAAGATGCCAAAGAATTTAAACTTAAAACCTATCAACGCCCTGACTCGGCGCTTTTAAAGCTTGGTGTAAAGCCCCAGGATATAACCGATATTATTTTAAGCCACCCTCACTGGGATCATATAGATGGTTTAAGCCTTTTCCCGAAAGCTAAGGTTTGGATGCAAAAGCTGGATTATGAGTTTTTTGCAGGCGCAGCATGGCAAAAAGCAGGAGAGGCAGGTGGTTATGCTAAGCGCGATGTTATCAATACCGTTAATTTAAATTTGGCAGGCAGGCTCAAACTGATAGACGGCGACAATAAAGAGATCATTAAAGGTATAAAAGTTTATACAGGTTCAAAGCATACCTGCAATTCGCAATATGTACTGGTGCAAACCGGGAAAAACAGGGTAGTATTAGCATCTGATAATATCTGGATCTATTATAGCCTTGAGCATTTAGTGCCACCTTCGCAAGGTGGTACGCTTGATCCCCAGGGCTATGTAAAGGCAATGAAACGAATGAAAACGCTCGCCAGTGATGTTAAATTTATAATCCCGGGGCATGATGGCAGGCAGTTAGAGTTCTTTCCAAAAGTTGCGGATGGGGTAGTGGAGATCAGGTAATTATTTAGGTGAATAGCGAATTACTTAATCCAGACTTACGAAGTTTTCGCCGTTGTTGGTGTTGTCACCAACAATTTTATGCTCAAATTTTTTTGCTGTATTGTAAATAGTGGTTATAAAAGCGAGTGGATGAAGAAGTTGTTGGTGACAACACCAACAACGGCATAAGAAGGGAAAAACAGGGTGGTATTAGCATCTGATAATATCTGGATCTATTATAGCCTTGAGCATTTAGTGCCACCTTCGCAAGGTGGTACGCTTGATCCGGTGGGCTATGTCAAGGCAATGAAACGGATGAAAACGCTTGCCAGCGATGTTAAATTTATCATTCCCGGGCATGATGGCAAGCAGCTTGAGATTTTCCCAAAAGTTGTAGATGGGGTGGTGGAGATCAGGTAATTATTTAGGTGAACAGCGAATTGGTTAATCCAGACTTACGAAGTTTCTAAAAACTTCGTAAGTCTTACCTGCTGCCAATTTATGCAAGAGAAGATTAATCCTACAAAAATATCGGCCTGTCCAATTTCATGGCAATCCGGTACGCTGCATTCATCAAACCCACATGGCTATATGCCTGGGGGAAATTACCCCACTGGCTTCCGTCGCGCTCGTCGACATCCTCGCTAAAGAGCAACAGGTGATTGGAGTATTGCAGCAGGTTGCCAAACTCGCGCTGGGCATCATCCAAACGGCCAACAGCAGCCAGCGCTTCTACATACCAAAATGCACAGATCAGGAAAGTAGTTTTAGGCTTACCAAAATCGTCGGTATATAAATACCTGTAAAATAATCCATTAGGAGTCTTTAGCTCTTTTTCTAATGCAACTAAATGATCCTTCGCTTTCTGCGAATTTGGGTCAAGATAGTTCATCATAATCAATTGCAAAGTGCTGGCGTCAAGGTTACTGCTCCCGGCCGAGTTGGTGTAAACCTTGCGCGCAGGATCATAGCAGCTCTCGATATGCGCGGCTGCACGTTCTTTAAGAGAAATGGCCTTATCTATCAATTCCTGGTTTTGGATGGTACGCGCCATTTTTTCGGCAGCAGATGCACCTGCCCATTGAAACAGGTTACTGTAACAATGGATGTTGGCCATATTCCTGAACTCCCAGATCCCTGCATCTTTTTCGTCGATAGTATGTTCTATTTTGCTTAACAAAAACTCCACCCAGTGTACGGAGTCTTTTCGTTCCGAAAAAACAAAGCGGTGATCGGTGTATAATGGGAGCAGGGAGATCAATACCTGGCCGTAGATGTCATTCTGAATGTGCTCAGATGCCTGGTTACCAATGCGTACCGGCTGGTTGCCCATATAGCCTGCTAAATCAGTTAAAATATGCTCTACAAGGTCTTTTTTACCGGTAATGCCATAAAGCGGCTGATAACGTTCCATTTCCGAAAAGGTGATATCAGTAACATAGCCAAAATACTTCTCCATCTCCTCAAAATGGCCAATGTGGTTTAGCGCGGTTATTACGTAATAAGTATCGCGCAGCCAGCAATAACGATAATCCCAGTTACGGCCGCTTCCCGGCGATTCGGGCAGGCTTGTGGTGCTTGCGGCGATAATGGCACCGGTATCCTCATACTGGTGTATTTTAAGGGCCAAAGCAGAGCGGATTACAAAGGGCTGAAAATAAGTAGCAATTGACGAGTGTTTGATCCATGTACGCCAGTATTGCACGGTTTCGGCCAAAAACCGATCAGCTGTGCTGACGAGCGGCGCTTCAAGCGGTTCGCCGTAGGTCATGGCCAGGTACTTGGCTTCATTGAGTACAAAAGCCTGTCCATCAAAAACATAACTTATGGGGATATTGGTGGTAAGGCGGATGTTTTCTTCGCCGCCCAGATATTGGATATGATTGCTACCACGGTTTACACTCAACTTAACAGCACCATATACAGATACTGGGGCGCACTTTACAATGATGCGCGGTGAGCCCTCAATAACCTCAATTTTCCTGATCAGCATTAATGGTTTATAATAACGCTGATGCTGGTAAAACCTTGGTGCAAAATCGGTTATGCGATATTTACCGCCGCTTGCAGGGCATATTTCAGTAATTAAAATATTGGTATTTTCCAGGTAATGTTGATTGGTAGTGTATTCCCCTTCCGGACGGATCGAGAATTCGCCGCCCTTATCTTTATCAAGCAGGCCGCCAAAAATAAAGGTACTGTCGAACCGGGGCCAGCACAGCCAGTCGACATTGGTGTTTTTATTAATATGGGCTAAAAAGGCGCAATTGCCAATTATACCGGTATCATAGGTGTGTTTACTCATAGATAGCTGTTATTAATTTCAAACTTCAACAACACAGCCTTTGTAATGTTGGCGTAAATAATGCGATTATTTAAAGTTTGTTTGCATTTGTTTATGAATGTATAGTAACTTAGTCGTATTAAATTACCATCAAAAATCTATCATCATGAGTTTAAGACTGGGCGATAAAGCGCCAAACTTCAAAGCAAAAACATCAGAAGGCGAAATTGACTTTTACGAATATTTAGGGGATAGCTGGGGCGTGCTATTCTCGCACCCTGGCGATTATACACCTGTATGTACCACTGAACTTGGCAAAACTGCCGCGTTAAAAGATGAGTTCACTAAACGCAATGTTAAAGTATTGGCGCTTAGTGTTGACTCGGTTGAATCGCACCACGGCTGGATCCAGGACATTAACGAAACACAGGGTGTTGAAGTTAACTTTCCGATCATTGCCGATGAAGACCGCAAAATTTCTGAAGCTTATGACATGATCCACCCCAATGCCTCAGTAAATGCCACAGTGCGTTCATTGTTTATTATTGGCCCTGATAAAACTGTTAAGCTTATTATCACTTACCCCGCATCAACCGGCCGTAATTTCCAGGAAATTTTAAGGGTTATTGACTCATTGCAGTTAACCGCCAATTATAGTGTGGCAACGCCTGCCGACTGGAAAGAAGGGGAGGACGTGGTGGTAGTGCCGGCAATTAAAACTGAAGATATCTCTGCCAAATTTCCAAAGGGTTTTACCCTGGTTAAGCCCTATTTGCGCCTGACACCACAACCAAATAAATAATTTTATTTGGTTTATTTAATAATTTTATATATTTGAGGGAAGCAGGGTATCTATTCCTTCTGAACCAATAAGCCTATTTGTTTTCAGTTTGGTTTTAGTTGATCTTAACACGAATTTTTTATTACGATTATTATAATTATGAAAACTGGAAAAGTAAAATGGTTTAACACACAAAAAGGCTACGGCTTTATTATTACCGAAGAAGGTAAGGATCTTTTTGTACACTTTAAAGACGTGCAAGGCGGTGTAAATGCAATTAAGGATAATGACAGCGTCACGTACGATGTGGAAGAAGGAAGAAAAGGATTACAGGCAGTAAACGTTAAAAAAGCATAAAATATATAAAATTATTGAGCAAAACTTACTTACAAAACCTCTGTTATGACAGGGGTTTTTTTGTGCCGATTTTTTTGTTTTTATCTTCATAAATCACCTACATTAGCCAACCAATTTTTACACGCTATGACCGATGTTACCAACGCCAAAGCCACAAGGAACGCTGTTTTCTTAGTACTTGTTGCTTCCCTGGGCTATTTTGTTGATATATATGATCTTTTGGTTTTTTCTATAGTACGCATCCCCAGCCTTAAAGATATCGGCTTAAATGCACAGGAAATAACTGATAAAGGTCAGTTCATTATTAGCATCCAGATGTTTGGGCTGTTGCTTGGCGGTATCATATGGGGCATTGTCGGTGATAAAATGGGCCGTATTAAGGTGCTTTTTGGTTCGATATTACTTTACTCGATAGCCAATTTTGCCAATGGCCTTGTTCATGATGTAAATACTTATGCCATAGTAAGGTTTATCGCAGGTTTGGGGCTTGCAGGAGAACTTGGTGCCGGTATTACCCTGGTTAGCGAAACATTAAGCAAGGAAAACCGGGGTTACGGAACTATGATGGTAGCTGTTATTGGCTTGTTTGGCGCTACCGCTGCTTATGCCGTAGCTAAATTTGGCTGGCGTAATGCTTACTTTGTAGGCGGCGGCTTAGGGATTTTATTATTGCTTCTTCGTGTTGGTACTTTTGAATCGGGCATGTTTAAGAATGTTGAGAACAGCGATGTATCCAAAGGCAACATGCTCATGTTGTTTACCAACTGGGAACGTTTAAAAAAATACCTGTTTTGCATCCTGATAGGCGCGCCGCTCTGGTACGTAGTGGGTGTATTGATCAGTTTTTCGGATAAGTTTGGTGCTGCTTTAGGGGCTAAAACCCTGATCAAACCGGGCGACGGCATTTTTTACAGCTACATTGGCATCGCCATTGGTGATATTGTGGCCGGCTTATTGGCTCAGGTTACCAAATCGCGCAAACTAACGATGGCTGTATTTCTGGTTATATCATTAATTAGTGTACACTTTTATTTAAGCAGCTACGACATTACTCCAGAAAAATTTGCTGTATTAAGCTTTTTTATGGGTTGTACAGTAGGTTATTGGGCAACGTTTGTTACCATTGCGTCCGAGCAATTCGGCACCAACATCCGTTCAACAGTTACCACTACTGTACCCAACTTTGTGCGCGGCTCACTGATCCCGATAACTATAGCATTTAATGCTTTCAATGCAAAGTATGGGTATATCAAATCGGGATATATCATGATGGGGATACTTACTGCTGTAGCCCTGTTATCCTTAAGCCAGTTAAAGGAAACCTTCGGCAAGGATTTGAATTACGTAGAGATAAGCTAAAATCGGCCAGGTGTTCAATTTTTAAAAAACGGGTGTTCAAAAATGTTCCGTTTAGCCTGAAGCTAAAAACACAAGTATTGACTATCAGTTATTTATGTTTTCAGCAGTAAAATAATGAACATATAAACTGTTGATTATAAGTTGTTTACTTTTTACCGGGCGTTTACACCTAAAAAAGTTGAACACTTTCCATTATTGGCTGTAAATTCGGGTAGCTATGAGTGCCCGCATTGAAAAAAGGCGTTCCGCTGCAATTCCCAAAATTCATTACTTTTACAGCCTATGATCAGCAAAGAACAAATAGCCGAAGATTATAAACAAATACAGGATGAAATCTGCACCGCACTTGAGCAATTAGATGGCGCCGCAAAATTTGAGGAGGAGATTTGGGAGCGCGAAGGCGGGGGCGGGGGCCGTACCCGGGTTATCCAGAACGGCAACATCCTTGAAAAGGGCGGGGTTAACTTTTCGGCGGTTCACGGTCATTTGCCCGATACCATGAAACGGGCCCTGCAGGTTGAGCAGGATGATTTTTTTGCTACCGGTGTATCAATCGTGATCCACCCCAATCACCCGCTGGTACCTATTATCCACATGAATATCCGGTACTTTGAAATGCCATCAACCATGGGCGACAGCCAGAAACCGGTTCGCTGGTTTGGCGGAGGTATTGATTTAACCCCTCACTACGTCATCGAAGATGATGCCCGTTTTTTCCATGGCGGACTAAAAGCTGCGTGTGATCAATATTATGCCGATTTTTATCCCCGTTTTAAAAAATGGGCTGATGATTACTTTTTCATCAAACACCGTAATGAAACCCGTGGAATAGGCGGCATATTTTACGACAGGCTTACCGCTAATGATGAGTTAAGTTGGGAAGATATCTTTGAGTTTTCAAAATCTGTTGGCCGCTCTTTTGCACCCTTATATACTGAGTTGGTTAACCGAAATCGCGATAAATCATTTACCGAAGCGCAACAGCTTTTCCAATACCAGCGCCGCAGCCGTTATGCAGAATTTAACCTGGTTTATGATGCCGGCACCAAATTCGGGCTGGAAACCAATGGCCGGATTGAATCAATATTAATGAGCCTGCCGCCTACGGCCAAATGGGTTTATGACTATCATCCGGTAACTGGCAGCGAAGAGGAAAAAACACTATCTTTATTAAAAAAAGGCATTAACTGGGTATAGGCTTTTAGCTAATAACATCACCAATGAAAAGATCTATTGTGCCGGTAATCGGTATTTTACTGTTATGTGCTTTCCGTTTTGATGACAGTCCACTGAGAGGTGTATGGGAGTATCGCGGCGGTATAATTAACGGCAAACTTGATGCAGCCCCAACAGCTTATAAACTACAACGGGATTACGACAACGAGCATTACAAAGCGAGGGTTATAGAAGAAGGGGAGAACACCCAGGTATATGAAAAAGGCGATTACCAGTTAAAAGCTGACACCTGCTTTGAAACCCAAACCTATTGTATGCAGGAGTCAAAACTGCTTAATAAAACCATAAAATACAACTACATAATCAGTAACGATACACTTAAACTGCTTTCGGTTTTACCTAATGGCAACAAGGTTGAAGATTACTGGGTAAAGGTAAAATAAACCTGTATTAAAGTAACAAAATTGTTAACCCGGGGCAATATGTTCCCCCGGTTTATTGTTACTAAGTTGGCGCAATCCCAAGTATTTTTTTAACTTCGCAGGTCGTTGAAAAATCAATTTTAACACGCAATTATAAGAGAAGGTTCTACAAATAATTAAAAATGGCTGAAGGAACAGAAAACGATAATTCACACGCAGAAGACAGGATAATTTCGATAAATATTGATGAGGAAATGCGATCGGCGTACATTGATTATTCAATGTCGGTGATTGTTTCCAGGGCGCTGCCCGATGTCCGCGATGGACTGAAACCGGTACACAGGCGCGTACTTTACGGTATGCTTGACCTGGGTTTAACCAATAACAAACCCTATAAAAAGTCTGCCCGTATTGTGGGTGAGGTGATGGGTAAGTATCACCCGCACGGTGATAAATCGGTGTACGACACTATGGTACGTATGGCTCAGGAGTGGAGCTTACGCTACTTACTGGTTGAAGGCCAGGGTAACTACGGTTCGGTTGACGGTGACGAGACCTGCGGCAATGCGTTATACAGAAGCACGCTTACAAAAGCTTGCGGAAGAGATGCTTGCTGATATCAACAAAGACACCATTGATTTCCAATTAAACTTTGACGACTCGCTACAGGAACCAACCGTACTGCCATCCAAATTTCCCAATCTGCTGGTTAACGGCGCTTCGGGTATTGCCGTAGGTATGGCTACCAATATGGCGCCGCACAACCTATCGGAAGTTATCGATGCAACTATGGCTTTAATTGATAACCGCCAGATCGAGGTTGCCGAGTTAATGAAATATGTAAAAGGCCCAGATTTCCCTACAGGCGGTATTATTTACGGGTACGACGGCCCTCGCGAAGCGCTTGAAACAGGCCGCGGCAGGGTTGTGATCCGCGCACGTGCGGAGATTGAAACCTATAATGGCGAACGTGAACGCATCATTGTTAGCGAAATACCTTACCAGGTAAATAAAGCTTTGATGATTGAGCGTACTGCCGAACTGGTTAACGAAAAGAAACTGGAAGGTATTTCGGCTATTCGTGACGAATCTAGCCGTGAAGGGATCCGCATCGTTTATGAGATCAAACGTGACGCCAATGCAGCTATTGTATTAAACAACCTGTTTAAATATACGGCCCTCCAAACATCGTTTAGTGTAAACAACATCGCGCTGGTTAATGGCCGGCCAATGCTGCTTAACCTAAAAGACCTGATCCATCACTTTGTTGAGCACCGTCATGAGGTTGTGGTACGCCGCACCAAATTTGAGCTTAATGAGGCTGAAAAACGCGCGCACATCCTTGAAGGCTTATTGATCGCTTTAGATCACCTTGATGAAGTTATCCGTCTGATCCGCGCTTCACAAACTCCTGATGAAGCAAGGGAAGGCTTGATGAGCAGCTTTGGTTTAACTGATATCCAGGCACGTGCTATCCTTGACATGACCTTAAGGAGGTTAACAGGACTTGAGCGTGACAAGATCAAAGATGAATATGCTGCTTTAATGAAACTCATTGAACACTTAAAAAACATCCTGAGCGACGAAGGTTTAAGGATGCAGATCATTAAGGATGAGTTATTGGAAGTTAAGGAAAAATATGGCGATGAGCGCCGTACCGAGATGGTTCATTCATCTGCAGAAATGCAAACTGAAGACTTTATCGAAGATGAGGATGTAGTAATAACCATCTCGCGCGAAGGCTATATCAAACGCACCCCGCTGACTGAATACCGCAGGCAAAGCAGGGGAGGTAAAGGCGCTATTGGCAGCAACAGCCGTGATGAGGATTTCATTGAGCACCTGCTTATTGCCTCAAACCACAACTATATGCTCTTCTTTACCGAATCGGGACAATGTTTCTGGCTCCGGGTGTTTGAAATACCGGAAGGCACACGTACCTCAAAAGGCCGCGCTATCCAGAATATTATCAATATTCCGAAAGAAGAGAATATCAAGGCCTACATTAAACTGATTTCGCTTAAAGATCAGAACTACCTTGAAAATAACTTCATCATTATGTGTACCAAGAAGGGTACCATCAAGAAAACCTCACTCGAGGCTTATTCACGTCCACGTTCAAACGGTATCAATGCCATCAACATTAACGAAGGCGATTCATTACTTGAGGCAAGTTTAACAAGTGGCAGCAGCGAAATTGTGATGGCACTTAAATCTGGCCGTGCTATCCGTTTCAACGAGTCGACAGTAAGGCCTATGGGACGTACAGCTACCGGTGTTCGTGGTATTACGCTTGATGACGAGAACGATGAGGTAGTTGGCATGATTGCAATTGATGACTCGGAAACAACAGTATTGGTGGTATCAGAAAAGGGATACGGTAAACGTACCGACATTGAAGACTATCGTGTTACAAACCGTGGTGGTAAAGGTGTAAAAACATTAAATATTACTGAAAAAACCGGAAACCTTGTTGCCATAAAAGGTGTTACAGATAAGGAAGACCTGATGATCATTAACAAGTCAGGTATTATTATCCGCATAGCTGTAAGCGAATTAAGAGTGATGGGCCGCGCCACACAGGGAGTAAGGCTGATAACGCTTAAAAACAATGATGAGATAGCTTCAGTAGCCAAAATTGAGCATGATGAGGACGAGGAAGTAAAAGAAGGTGATGAAAATGCAGAAGGCTCTGATACCACAGCCGAAAATACAGGCGACGGTGATACAGCTGAAAATGGTGCAGAACCATCGACTGACGATAAAACAGAATAATAAATATGCACTACCGCAAGATCATTTTATCGGTTTTAATTACAAGCTTTACTACAACTTTTGCCTTCGCACAAAAAGAGGCTCTGAAAGTTGTAGTAAATAACCTGGCTTTTTATAAACAGAAAAACGACCTGAAATATTTGGCCGCGGCCAAAAAATCTGCAGATAGTTTGATCATTACCAAGTCGGACACGGCTGATATTGAAAAAAACCTTTATCGGGCTATTGTAAATTCAAGCATCCTGTATATCGATTCGTTAAACAAACTCGGGATGCCCGCAGATATGCTTGACAAAACAACCAAACTGGTTGATCGGCTATCGGGTATGAACAAAATTTTCAAATACCAGTCAGAACTTGATTATACCAGGCGCTGCCTGGCAAACGTTTATATCCGGAAGGGGTTTGATGCGGTAAATAATTCAGATTTCACCAATGCTAAAACTTCGTTTGAAAACGCGAAAAAGTATGCGCCGGCGATGAATCAGATCAATACCTATATCGCTTTCGCAAACAATAAAGCCGGTAATTTGCAGGATGCCGCTGTGTATTATAGCAATATGCTAAGGGTTGACAGTGCACGTACTGAATATATTGAAACAGCATCAAATATCTATAAATCATTGGGGGATACGGCCAAGGCCTTACAGATTCTTCAAAAAGGGAGGAAAATCTTACCTAATGACAGATTTTTATTACTTGATGAAGCCAATATCTATAACAACAAAAAAAATTACAAAGCCTTAGAGCCCCTAATTGGCCCTCTGCTTGATATTAATGCAAATAACGCCGATATTGCATTTGTTGCTGCTAATTGCTACGATCATTTAGATAAATTTGATCAGGCAGAATCTCTTTACTTACACGCCATTGAACTAAGCGGAACATATTTTGATCCGGTATTTAACTTGGGGTTATTATATTTAAAGCAAAGCACAACTTCGAAAGGGGAGAGGAGCATCCAGGACCTGGGGCGGGCTATTCAATGGCTTGAAAAGGCCAATGAAATATCACCGAATAATGTAAACAGCCTGCAGGCTTTGCAGTTGGCATACGCAAAAACCAATAACCAGGATCAGTTAGACAAAATAAACAATAAACTAAAACAGTTAACCAATCAATAATAATCATGAAAATCAAACTTTTGATGGCGGGCCTGTTAGGCTTGGTTTCAGCAACAGCTTTTGCACAAAAAGGCGAGTTAAATACCGCAAAAGAAGAATATGAAAAATATTCGGGCTTAAGGGGCCAGCCGGCAATGGCAGCAATGGCAGGCAAAAGCCTCACTACCGCAAAAGAATCAATTGACAAAGCTTCAGCCAATGAAAAAACCGCTACTTTGCCGCTTACTTACGCTGTAAAAGGTTCAATTTATTCAGCGTTAGCTGTTCAGGATACTGTACCTGCTACTTCATTACCATTGTTTACCACAGCCGAGGAAGCCTTGAAAAAAGCTAAAGAAGCTGACACCAAAGGCGAAAATAAAAAAATGATTGATGAGGCATACTTAAACCTGGCTCAATATCAATTGACTAAAGGTGTAAAAGAATATTCTGTCAGGTAAATATGACCTTGCTTACAAATCATTTGATTTTTACCGTACCGTATTGCCTGAAGATACCAATGCCATTTATTACACCGGTCTTGCAGCTGCAAACGGAAAAAATTATCCGGCGGCGATTTCAAACTACAGTAAACTGGTAACTACAAAATATTCAAAAAATGCCGGGGTTTACCTTGATCTTTCTTCATTATATCTCGCCAGCAAAGATACTGCAGGAGCTCTCAAAGCAGTATCTGAGGGTGTAACTAAATATCCTACAAACAGCGACCTGCGTAAACGCGAAATCGAAATTAGCCTGCAAACAGGAAAAGAAAAAGAAGTTACAGATAAGATCCAGGCAGCTTTAGCCAATGATCCTAAAAACAAAACTTTGTATTACTATGCAGGGTTAACTTATTCACAAACAGCCGATAATTACGCAAAAGAAGCGGGTGCAACTAAAGATGCTGCTGCAAAAGCGAAACTGCAAGCCTCAAAAGCAGAGGCTTATGTTAAAGCTGGCGAAATGTATAAGAAAGCTTTAGAAATTGATCCTAATTATTTTGAAGCTAATTTAAACTACGGCTATGTAATACTTAACCCAGCCATTGACGCTTATAATGCTGCTAATAAATTGCCTGCTAACAAACAAAAAGAATACGATGCTGCTATTGCCAAAGCTAAAGCTCAGTTTGAACAAGCGAAACCATATTTGGTAAAAGCTGTTGAACTTCAGCCAAAATCGATTGACGCATTACAAAATTTAAGAACCTATTATTTAGGTGTTAAAGATGATGCGAATGCCTCAAAATTAAAAGCCCAGATTGATGCTTTACCAGCCAATCAATAATTAGATAAAACAATATAAAAAGGAAGGGTCTTGAAAAAGACCTTTCCTTTTTATATTGTTATTTAACATAATGTTAATTATAGGAATTATTTATAGAGCGATTTTTAATATCGGTAGTATCCAAACTTATGCCGAATTGCACGGATGCACACCTGATATTTACAGCCATTCACATGAATGTAAACTAAATGAAAAGTAGTTTACAATTTGAGAGTCAATAAAACGCTGCAAGTTGCTATTGGATGCGGAATAAATATATTTGACATAGCAAAAATGCTGTATTAGCCGGCTCGGAATTATTCATTTTTTTGATCGAACTCAATTGAAAATTAAAAGCTATTTAACACAATAGACTTTTTCGATTAAATAATGTGAGTCATATGGCGAAGCATTGCACGACCCCCAAAAATAAATTTTACTCTTTATATGATAACAGATCAGAACTTGATGGTTAGCGTTTGCTGTACAACTTATAATCATAAAGATTTTATCAGTCAAGCTATCGAAAGTTTCCTGATGCAGGAAACTAATTTTAGGTACGAGATTGTTGTTGGCGATGATTGTTCAACCGACGGCACAACTGAGATATTGAGATCATACAAAGAAAAATACCCGGATAAAATCAAGATAATTTACCCGGAAAAAAACCGCGGTGCTCATTTAAATACAATTAATACCATAAAAGCATGTGAAGGAAAATATATTGCTCTTTGTGACGGCGATGACTTTTGGACAAGTCCTCAAAAGTTGCAAAAGCAAGTCAATTTCCTGGAAAATAACCCGGACTATATTATTTGCTGCCACTACACAAGGGTAATTGATATCAACAATAATACCCTGAATATCGAGCCAAATCCTGTGCCGCTTGAGTATACTTATCAAGATTTATTAGTTGGCCGGCAGGCAGAAACTAAAACAGCAACTGTTGTTTATCATAACATTCCTGAAGTACATGAATTGTTTCAGGAGCCATGGTATACGAGTTGCTATGCAGCCGATAAATTCTTTAAAATCTTTGCCACATTCAACACCGGGCGCAAAATATATGTAATGCCTGAGGTTATGAGTTGCTATCGCAATCATGTTGGCGGCATTTGGAGCATGATAAGAAATGATGCCCGGATGGAAATGGTTATCAGTGATTTTAATCTCATCATCAGGCGTTTTCGCTATCGCGGAATGCAAAAGAAAATGCTGCTGCTGTTGTATCTTAAAAGATATATGCCATTTGAATTGGGCCGGTTTCGGTTACGTAAAGCTTTTGATACTGTAAAATACCTGCTTTAAACTTTATTCCAGTTTTTCCTTCCTGCTGTATTATGATCAACCTGCACCCAACCGAGGTACGTGGATAAGTATTTTCATTTTTTTGAGGCATAAACTGCCTCGTATTATTGACTAACAAGCACCCCCATGCCTACCCTCGGGCATATAATCAATAATTAAATACGTAATTAAAACCACTTATGAGCTATCGAAGTTTCACCATACGTAATAGAAAAGATTGGGACGAGATATATAAACCGGTCATATGCGCACGAGGGATTTCATACCTGGTATTATCACTCTTTAAATAATGAAGGCGAACCGCTTTTATTTGTTTATGAAGAAGATGCAGTTTTTATAGCATTACCCGTGATCAAGAGGAAAATTGAAGGTTCCGAATACTTCGACATGACTTGTGTGTATGGCTATTCAGGGCCTTTATCCAACATATCCCTTGAAAACTTGCCAACCGCAATAACTACACAATTTAAGGTTGCATTTACAGGTTTTATGAAAGAAGAATTGGCCATTTGTATCTTTTCAAGATTACATCCGTTTCTCAACCAGCATCATTTGTTGGAGAATATTGGCGGTATTAAAGATAACGGCACAACGCTGTACGTTGATCTTTCAATGTCTGAAGAAGAACAACGGAATGGCTATGACAAAAGACTTGGTCGGCAGATAAGAAGCCTGCGAAAAATGGGCTTTGTTATTAAAGAGGCAGATACAATTCAGGAAATTGAGCATTTTGCAGAAATGTATTATAAAAACATGGATCGGTTGAAAGCTTCATCCAATTACTATTTTGATGTCCAGCATTTCATCAACCTTCTTAATGAAGAGTACATGAAAAACAAACTTATTTTAATATACAATGGGCCTAACCTTATGTGCGGAGCGCTCATTTTATTGTCTGATAACATTGTTCGGAATCATCTTTCGGCCACGTCGCCAGATTACCTGAGTATCTCTCCGAGTAAATTATTAACAGATGAAATAAGCATGATTGGAAGAAGATTAGGAAAAAAGATCTTTCACCTTGGGGGTGGCGTAGGTGGAAAGGAAGACTCACTTTTTAATTTCAAAAAGCTTTTCTCCAACTTACAGGTAAAAGACCGGATCTGGTGCTATATCAATGATGAGCTTGCATATAACGAGCTTGTTTTAAAATCGGGTGTGGATCCCAATCCTGAAATTAAATTCTTTCCATTATATCGTCATCCTAACAGAAAAACACAGTCAACTACCTCCGAACCAGAAACCACCACAATTGAAAACCTTAATTAAATACAGAAATGAAAAATAAGTTTAACTATTCCGATGCTGACCTTGCCGTATTCGACCGGGTAATGGATGAATATGGATGGATTATATATGAAAATGCTCTGGACGATAAATTCGTTGATGAAATAACAGATTCATTGATACCTGCATACGATATCAGGCGTAAAATTCAAATTGCAAATGGCATAGGCGATAACATGAACGGAACGTTACATCACCTTGTTGAACGGGAAAGATTTTCACTAAAGTTTCTTGAACGAAAATATTGTGCAGATCAGATAATGCATTTCTTGAAAGGAAATTACATTATAAATTCGCTGGGCGCGGTCATTAATTTAAAAGATGAAAAACCATATGTTCAAAACATCCATCGGGATATAAGAAGTTTTACCGGCGATTTTAAAGTAATGATTCAAATGATGATAATATTAGATGATTTTACTCTTGAAAACGGGTCAACTTATTTTTTGTCAGGCTCGCATAAAAGCGATGAAAAACCGGAGAGTGATTTCTTTTACAAAAATGCAGATCGTGCCAATACAAAAAGAGGCAGCATTATCTTGTTTGACTCCAATTTGTGGCATGCGGCTGGTAAAAATTATACTGATGCAACAAGGCGGACATTAACCATGGCTTTTACTAAGCCCTTTTTTAAACAACAGCTTGATTATCCAAGATTTTTGGGATATGAATTTGGCGAAGGATTAAGTGATGACCTGAGGCAAGTTTTGGGTTATAAATCCCGGGTGCCGGAAAACTTAAACGAATATTATCAGCCTGTTGAAAAAAGAATGTACCAGCCCGGTCAGGGCTAAATTCAAAATTTGGCATCTATTGTCAATGCTATTTAATCTTTGATTTTAAAATCTGCCTTAAACTAACAACAAGGCTACACTTGTGTTATTAAAACAAAAATTTAAATCATGGATCTTAAACTTAATGATAAAACAGCTCTTGTAACCGGATCAACAGCCGGAATTGGCTATGCTATTGCAAAATCATTAGCCAACGAGGGCGCCACGGTATATGTAAATGGCCGAAACCAAACCAAGGTTGACGAAGTTGTAAAAAAGCTGATTACCGAAACCGGTAACCATAAAATTAAAGGCATTGCTGCTGATTTTTCAAATATTGCGCAAGTTGGAGCGCTAACAGCGCAACTGCCGGAAGTTGATATTTTGGTAAACAACGTAGGCATTTTTGAACCTAAACCATTTACCGAAATTACTGATGCCGACTGGCTGAAGTTTTTTGAGGTCAATGTACTAAGCGGGGTAAGGTTGTCAAGAGCCTATTTTGATAAAATGATCAGTAAAAATTGGGGCCGTATTATATTTATCTCCAGTGAATCTGCATATCAGATCCCCGAAGAAATGATCCATTATGGTACAACCAAAACTGCTCAAATTGCAGTTGCACGTGGTTTGGCTGAACTTACTAAAAGCACAGGTGTCACTGTAAATACTGTTTTGCCCGGGCCAACTTTATCTGAAGGTGTGGGCGATTTTATTGAGGCTTTGGCGAAAGATCAGGGTTTGAGTAATACTGAGGTAGAAAAAGATTTTTTTACTAATGTGCGTGGCACTTCATTAATAAAACGCTTTATTACTACAGAGGAAATTGCAAACATGGTTACCTATATTGCCAGTCCGCTATCGGCAGCAACTAATGGCGCAACTTTACGCGCTGATGGCGGGGTTATAAAAACAGCATTCTAAAACTTAAGGGAAAACGCATAAAAAATCCCGGCCAGGTATTACGCCTGACCGGGATTTTTTATGCGTTTTAAATTTCTAATGTTTTGTAGTGTCTTTTTTGCTCGTGTCGGTCTTAGCTGTGTCAGTAGCCGCCGGTGCAGGTGCACTTTGACTTGTTGAATCCATTTTTGTACTGTCAGAGCCATCGCCTGCTTTTTTTCCGAGCTACAGCTGGTTGCAATAGCGCCGATCATTGCCGCGACAAGTGCAAAACTTAAAAATTGCTTTTTCATAGTTATTTGCTTTTGATTAAATGATCAATTTATGATGAACCATACTATTAACGAAGCTTTAACCGTATTGTTTACCGGTAATTCTGGATTTTATTATCTTTTTATTTTTAAACATACGCCTGTTTGATTCACATTTGCCACTTATTGTTTAATTTTTTCTGATCTTTAAGCGCTATGGTGGTATCCGAAGGATTATTAAAGTGGGTAATGCGCTTCTACCCTCCTCTCCTTTTCCAGCGTATCTGGGTAGTTAAATTCAGCAAAGGCTATCGCGGTGTAAAGGTAAAAGTCAGGAAGAGTTTTCTTAATAAAAACTACAATAACTCAATTTTTGGCGGCACGCTTTTCTCGGCCGCAGATCCCTTTTACCCTATCCTGTTTTATCAAATATTTAGCCATAAAGGTTATAAACTTACTGTTTGGTCGAAATCGGCAACGGTAAAATACGCAAGGCCGGCAGCAACAAATTTATTTTTTGATATCGAGCTATCAGACAGTGATATAGCCGAAGCAGAGCATGTTTTAAATACAGCTGGGAAATTTATTCGCTCGTTCCCTATTGACATTTACAATAAAGATGGCGAAATATGCGTATCCCTCATGATTGAGGTATATGTTCGAAACTTAAACTTTACTGATACTACAATATAACTTATACTGATGACTGTAATTATGAATGACGAAGCGTTTGAAAAAAAGGCTTCAAAATCTCAACCGATAAAAACCTACTTAACGTTGATGTTATTTATGATTATCTGAATAATGAATCGTACTGGGCAAAAGGCATCCCGCGTCAAAAATTAGCCAGGGCAATTGAAAACTCCATGTGTTTTGGTATCTATCTCAAGAATGAGCAGGTGGGTTTTGCGCGCGTTGTTTCTGATAATGCTACGTTTGCCTATATCTGCGACGTATTTATTTTACCCGGCTACCGAGGCATAGGCCTTTCCAAATGGCTGGTACAAACCATTGTCAAGCATCCCGACCTGAAAGGCTTAAGAAGGTGGTCTTTAGCTACAAAGGACGCACACAACTTATACAGCCAGTTTGGCTTTTCACCCATCTCACGCCCTGAAACTTGGATGGAAATTTTTACACCATATATTAAGCCCCAATAATAATCGAAAGGCTATGAACAAAACAAACGTTAAGAAGCTGATTTTTGAAGGTGAAGGCGTTACTGTCGATTTTAAAAAAACGATAACCAGTTGCGAAAAAATAGCCCGGACAATGGTATCATTCGCTAACAACAAAGGTGGTAAATTACTTATTGGGGTTACTGATGACGGCACAATAAAAGGTGTAAAATCAGACGATGAGGAAAGGTACATGATAACAAAGGCAGCTCATTTTTTTCGAGGCCGGCGCTTGAACCTGTTTTTGAAGAGGTATATTTTGATGATAAACTGGTACTCGTTGTAGAGATAACCTCAAGCGAGCTAAAGCCTCATTATGCTCTCGCCGAGGATGGTAAATGGTGGGCTTACGTACGCGTTAAAGATAAAAGCGTATTAGCCAGTAAAATTGTGCTGGAAGTTTTAAAACGTTCGTCAAATGATCAGGGTGTTTTAATTGAGTATTCTGAAAACGAAAGTACCTTGCTTGGCCATTTGGAAAAAGCTGGCCGCATTACCATAAAAGAATGCAGTGAACTGCTTAAAGTTGGGCGCCGGCGTGCTCAGAATGTACTTGTTGACCTGATATTATCAGGCCTGATCAAAATCAACACAACCGAAAAGGAAGAATATTATACAGCCTGCTGACTTTTGTGTGTACCCGAATGGTTACTTTTACGCTCCTGTTGTCTGAGTAATTATGAGAGCCGTTTACCAAAAATACAAACCTTATTATCTTGAAAGCCTTAAGTTGGCTATCCCGGTAATTATATCAAACGTAGGGCATACGCTCGTTCAAATGTCTGATACCATCATTGTGGGGCATTTTGCGGGCACTGTTTCTTTGGCCGCGGTATCAACCGTAAACAGTCTGTTCATGGTTCCGCTGGTGATTGGTATGGGGATATCTTATGGTTTAACGCCACTTATCGCCCAAAATAATGGCCGAAAAAATCATAAAGAATGCGGTCTGTTATTATCCAATAGTTTATTCCTGAATATGCTGAGCGGAATTATCCTGTTTTGCGGAATTTACTTTGGCACCATGTTACTTATCGGCCATCTTGACCAGTCGCCAGCGGTTGTAAAAGAGGCTAAGCCATATTTATTTTTGCTTAGCTTGTCCCTAATACCCCTGCTTATTTTTAATACGTTTAAGCAATTTGCAGAAGGGTTGGGTTTCACCAAGCAAGCTATGATGATATCTATATGGGGTAACCTTATTAATATTTTGTTCGGGATAATTTTTGTTAAGGGCCTGTTTGGCATCCAACCAATGGGTATCAGAAGTGTTGGCTACAGTACACTGATTGATCGTTGCTTAATGGCAACTGTTATGGGTATCTATGTTTTCCGTTCAAAAAATTTTAAAACTTATTTAACAGATTTTGCCATTAAGAATATCGATAGGCTTCGAGGTATCCAGATCATGAAAATCGGTGCGCCTGTGGCAATGCAGTACACATTTGAGATCAGCGCCTTTGGCGGCGCTGCATTATTGGTTGGCACCATCGGCGTAGTTGCGCAGGCTGCACACCAGGTTACTATAACTATGGCATCCATGACTTATATGATGGCAAGCGGCATTGGTGCGGCTGCAGCAATTAAATCGGGTAACTATTTTGGTGTAAGCGATCATCGTAATTTAAGGCTTGCGGCTATATCCAATTATCACATTGTATTGCTTTTCATGACGTTTACAGCGGTAGTATTTGCTTTAGGCAGGCATCTTTTACCATGGATTATTACTTCGGATAAAGAAGTAATAACTATTGCATCACAGTTACTTATAATTGCAGCATTTTTCCAGCTGTTTGATGGCGCACAGGTTGTTGGGCTTGGTGTACTAAGGGGCATGGGCGATGTAAATATCCCAACCGTTATTACTTTTCTGGCGTACTGGATAATTGGTTTGCCTGTTGGTTACCTGCTTGGTATTAAATTAAACCTTGGGGTTTATGGGGTTTGGTATGGCCTTGTGCTGGGCCTCGGGACTGCCTCGGTACTTTTATTTGCACGGTTTAACCTGCTTAGCAAAAGCCGTAAGCAAAAGCCGGTAATACCAGTAATAGCAAAGGATTAAAAATAGAGGTCGATAGCCGCCTTGAACGTATTACAGTGCGCTTCTACAATATCTTTAATTTGTGGTGAATACCCTCCTCCCATACTTACCTGCACCGGGACATTGTGTTTGATGCATTGTTCAAAAACAAACTGATCGCGGGCTTTACATGCGTCTTTACTTAATGCAAGCTTACCCAGCTTATCAGTAGCCAAAATATCAACACCGGAAAGGTAAAAGATAAAATCGGGCTTATGTTGCTCAACCAATCGCGGCAGCGTTGTTTTAAGTATGTCGAGAAACTCGCCATCACTTACGCCGTCTTGTAAAGGGATATCCAGATCAGAGTACTCCTTTCTGTATGGGAAATTGTTAGCCCCATGCATTGAGAAAGTGAATACCCTGAACTCATTTTTAAAGATCTCAGCTGTGCCGTTGCCTTGATGCACATCTAAATCAATTATTAAAATAGATGTAGCTAATTTATTGTCCAATAAATAATTAGCTGCAATAGCTTGGTCATTTAACAAGCAGAAACCTTCGCCCCAGTTACTGCCTGCATGATGTGTACCGCCTGCAACATTGAACGCGACACCATCGTCAAAAGCGTACCGGCAGCCATCAATTGTGCCTTTTGCTATCCTGATCTCCCGTTCAACCAATTGCGCCGATAAAGGAAAACCCGTGCGGCGTTGTTCCTTCGGTGAAAGCGTGAGGTCTCGAAGCTGGTGCCAGTAATTTTCATCATGGGTACGGGTAATGATATTTTCTTCCAGCAGCCCCGGCGAAAACAGATTATTCCTGCCTATCACGCCTTCATATAATAACTGGCCCGGGATCAGTTCATACTTCAGCATAGGAAAGCGATGCCCTTCGGGCAGCGGATGGGCATATATCGGATCGTAAGCTATTTTGAGCATACCTTCTATCCTATCAACTCTCCAACATGTTTTTGAATATTGTCGCAAATGCTATCCAACGGTAAATCATTAGCATCCCGACCAAAAGGATCCTCAATTTCTTCAGCTAATAACTCAATACTCGCAAAAACAAAAAGTACAAAGCAGATTATCGGAATAATAAAATATTTGAGATCAAAGGCCCAGGTAAACGGCAGGGTCATGATATACGTAAAAATAAATTTCTTGATAAAAACATTATACGAAAACGGAATAGGCGTTTTCTTAATTCGTTCACATGCACCGCAAATATCTGTAAAAGAAGTAATTTCAGCTGTTATGCTAAACAACTGCTCCGGGTTGATAGCGCCTTCTTTATTTAACCTGTAAATGTTTTTAATCATTTCAGAAGCTACCTGGTTGGGTACATGTTTTTGTGCATCGACACTGATGAACGACTGCTCCTCCGGAATATATTCATCTCGCAAATGATCTCTCAGGGCCCTTGCATAACGGGGAATAGCGTAATTGAAAAAAGCCAGTTCATCTTCACCAATAAGGTGTTTTAATTTAATAGCGAGATTGCGGCTATTGTTAACCAGGCTTCCCCAGATCTTACGCCCTTCCCACCAGCGGTCATAAGCAGAGTTGATACGAAATGCCAGTAATAAGGAGAATACAAAACCTATTGTTTGATGAATAAAAATTACCTTCTTAAGTATGCTTGTATCGGGTAGCTGCCAGAAATCAATCAGGAAATAAGTAACAACACCTGCATATGCACCTACGGCAAGCATAAGTGGAAATAACTCGCGCAGCGTTTCGGCCTTGTTTATTTTAAAAATGAATGAAAACCACTCTTTGGGATTGTAATAAACCATATAACTCTGAAAATTTAAACAGCTTTTAATGCATCAGCCATCAACCTGGCTGCTTGGTAAACATCCTCAAATGTATTGTAAAGCGGTACAGGGCTCAGGCGGATCACGTCCGGTTCGCGCCAGTCTCCTATTACGCCATTTTGCGCAAGGTAGTTGAAAATAGCTTTGGCATTTCGTTTACATACCACCGAAAGCTGGCAGCCGCGGGCAACTGGATCGGCGGGTGTGATGATCTTATAGATCACTTCACCCTGCTCTTTATTAATGCCCTGAATCAAAAACTCCAAATATCCCGTTAAATGAATGCTTTTTTGACGAAGGGTATCTAACCCGCCCGCATCATCAAAAATAGCCATAGAAGCTTTAAATAAAGCGAGGAGCGGAATTGGACTGGTGCTTATCTGCCAGCCGGCTGCCCCAACTTCCGGGTCAAAGCCCGGGGCCATCAAAAACTGCTTATCACGACGATATCCCCACCAACCCGCAAATCTGTTCAATTCCTTATCGGCAAAATGTTTTTCATGCACAAAAATGCCGCTTATACCGCCCGGTCCGGAGTTCATGTATTTGTACGAACACCAGCAGGCAAAATCAGCGCCCCAATCGTGCAACTGCAAGGGAACATTCCCCGCAGCATGGGCCAGGTCAAAACCGGCATAGGCGCCTGCGGCGTGGGTAGCATCCGTAATTGCTTTCAGATCAAAAAACTGCCCGGTGTAGTAATTGATCCCACCAAACAACACTAAAGCAAGCTCTTCTTTATTTTCATCGATAGTTTTGAGGATATCTTCGGTACGTAATGTAACTTCCCCGTCCCGCGGGAAAATCTCAATTATTGTATCCTTAGGATCGAGACCGTGGAATCTCACCTGGCTTTCCATTGCATATTGATCAGAAGGGAAAGCCCCTCCCTCCATGAGAATTTTAAAACGCTTATTATCTGGTTTATAAAAACTTACCATCAATAAATGAAGATTTACTGTAAGTGAGTTCATTATGGTAACTTCATTTTCCTGCGCGCCTACAAGGCCGGCAATTGAGCCGGTAATAGATTTGTGATAATCAAGCCAGGGATCATCTCCCTGAAACCAACCTTCAACAGCAAGGTTTTTCCAGGTGTTTAATTGATCGGCTAAATATTGTTGCGCGGAAACCGGTTGCAAGCCAAGCGAGTTACCGCAAAGGTAAACCGCGTCTTCACCATTGTGCTGGGGAATTAAAAAACGACTTCGGAAATTTTTTAATGAATCCTGCTCATCCTGCCGCCGGGCAAACGCCAGATCGTTTTGATAGTTCATTCGCCAATAATACAAAATAGGAAGCTTATTTGTTGGGCTTGCTCACGTAAATATTGCCTTTTACATAGAAACGATAAGGCAGCAAGGCATCTTCAGCAGCGTAAGCCACTCCTATTCGTGGGCCGGTTTTTATCTGATTATCCGGAAAGTGAAGGCCTCGGTCTTCAAGCCAGATCGTATCGCCCTGCAAACTAAACGCATTGATAATGCGCGAAATGCCTAAAGCTCTGGCTACCGAACCGGGCCCGGCAGTTATGGTTGGCTTAAGAACCGGCATGTTGCGCCGTACCTGCATTGCTTCAATTCCTTCGGTAGGCTGAATAGCCCGGATAAGAATTGCCTGCGGATGCCCATCGCTTGAGGTAACGATATTAAACATTTCATGAATACCATAACAGAGATAAACATATGCAATCCCCCTGCATGAACATGGTTTTAGTCCGGGGGTAAGTCGATTACCAAAAGCGTGAGAAGCTTTATCTATTACACCGTTATAAGCTTCTGTTTCAACAATATATCCTCCTGTTGTTATACCATCAATGCAAGTAAATAAATACTTACCTAACAGATCTTTACTGATACTTACAACATCGTTACCCAGGTAATAACTTTCAGGTATTTTCATTTTTTCAGGATCCCCTTCAATAATTTGTTAATCTCTTTTGCCTTGTCAAAGATCATGATATGTGTACCTCCTTTAACAATGGTGGCGTTTTTTATTCTTTTGTAATCAAACACCAAATCCATATCACCGGTGATGTGATAGAGGTTTGGCGGGATAACTTCGTTCTTCCAGTGTAAAATGGCATACATAGCCCATTTCATAAATACCGGCGATGATCTTTTGAGCATATTGCTAAATAACCAGGCATCCTCCTGACTCATGTGACCAAACAAAGGTTTGATCATAAAACCCATCAAATTAAATACTTTTCGCGGGACAAGTTTGTAAACAGGCAGCGCGTGAAAGAGTTTAAAATACCATGGCGCCTCATCACTGGTTTTAATACTGGAAATCAAAATAACCTTTTCGGCAGGGATGAGCTTCGCTATTTCAACAGCGACAATCCCGCCTAAGGAGTTGCCGATCAGTACTGAGTTTGATTTAATATTGTATTGATAAATAAGCTTTTGTGAGTATGAAGTTAAAGTATCAACAAAAGCCGGTTCTATCCAGTCTACCGTAATTACCTCATGCTCATCACTGAGGTTAATATTGTTGTAAACACGCGTATCAGCACCGAGACCGGCAATAAGATAGATCCTGCTCATTAAAAATTAATAAGCTTTACTATTTGTTCAAGATATTGCGCATCGGTTTCATTAAACTGATCAAGTAATTCGCTATCCACATCCAGCACTGCTACAACTTCGTTATCTTTAAATACCGGCACTACAATTTCCGAGCGGGAAAGTGAGCTACAGGCAATATGCCCAGGAAATGCATCAACATCCGGCACAATCAAAGTTTTAGCCTGCTGCCAAGCGGTACCGCAAACACCTTTCCCCAAGCCAATACGGGTACACGCAACCGGCCCTTGAAATGGCCCTAAAACCAATTCGTTTTCTTTAACCAGGTAAAAACCTACCCAAAACCATTTAAACTGCTCTTTTAAGGCTGCCGCTACGTTTGCCATATTAGCAACGAGGTCAGGTTCGCCATAAAGTAACGCTTCTACTTGAGGGACAAGTGTTGCGTATTGCTCTGCTTTATCGGTCGATGTATTTATTGTTAGATCTTCTGCCATGATGTAAAAGTAAGGATGCCACGTTGAAACTAAATAAGGCAAATATCATATTTAATCTTTTATTTAGCATTTACATGATAGTTAGCCTTACTATAATCCGCTACCGCAAACTGTTTGTTCCTTTTGCCCTGTTGGCTATGGCTATTCATCGCCTTCCCCTATTGATGCAAAAAGGATGCAGTTTTTACAAACTTCTTGGCTCTGGAAAAAACGGAACATTTGACCTTGAACCCGACTGGCAACAATGGGGCTTGTTGGCTTGCTGGGATAGCAGGGAAAATTTTGACGCATTTTATAACAGGTCGTTCGTCCCATCCTGGTGGAAGCTGTTAGGTACTGAAAGCTGGACTATGATTTGTCAGCCCCTGCAAAGCCACGGGAGTTGGGATGGAAAAGAGCCATTCGGCAAGCCCGATGCAAGCGACATTAATGGCCCAGTCGCCGTACTCACACGCGCAACAATCAAACTTAGCAGGTTAAAGAATTTCTGGGCTAATGTAGATACCGTTGCAAACATAATGACATCCGCTCCCGGATATATAAATTCATTTGGCGTTGGCGAAGCTCCGGTATACAGACAAGCTACATTTTCTGTTTGGGAAAGCCTGGAACACGTCAAAGCTTTTGCATATAAAAGCCCCGAACATGCCGAAGTAATTAAAAAGACAAGAAGCGAAGGCTGGTATAGCGAAGAGCTTTTTGCGCGGTTTAAACCAATCGCGAGCTTTGGCACCATTTACGGAAAAGATCCGCTGAACGGTTTATTGAATAAATAAAACAGACATGAGAATTATTGCAGAACTTCCCCATCCCGATTTTAAAATCTCTATCCTGAATATGAACAATAAGTTTATTGTAAAGGTAGAGCAGGGTTCCCTTGAGCAGAGTTACAAGATCCCGGAAATGGATTTAACCGAGGGGGTTAACAGTGTTTTTGAGTTGCTTGATGAAGAGTTTTTAAAAAAGATAGCTGCCCGATTTATCGACATGCGTAACGATTATAAAGACGCTTATTTTAGATACAACTATTGAAATAAGGTCATTAATACTGTTGATAATCAGATTTTTACAAACAAGTATTATTCTAAACAGAATTTAATTTGGCAAAATAAAGTCTTTTTAAATTATGCTTGTCTTTATTTCACACCATATATAAATAATATATTTAATAAAACAAACTTAATATATTGATAATTAATATTTTATAATATAAAACAAAATTTTATTCTGCGTTGATTTTAATGGAATAAATGAAAGGTCAAGCCAATAACAGGTCGCAATACCAAAAACCGGAAGGTTTGGTATCGGTAGCAGAAACGCAGGAATCATTGGCGTTTTTCGGCGCGGCGTATTCCTTAAAAATTTTCACACCTGTTTTGTATTCAATTGGGTTTTTAAATATTGGCCCTTTAAAAGTGAAGGTG
Organism: Mucilaginibacter sp. P19; assembly: GCF_050632265.1. Taxonomy (NCBI): domain Bacteria; kingdom Pseudomonadati; phylum Bacteroidota; class Sphingobacteriia; order Sphingobacteriales; family Sphingobacteriaceae; genus Mucilaginibacter; species Mucilaginibacter sp. P19. Next base: position 2,852,309 of record NZ_CP192586.1, on the reverse strand, counting down.
TGGAACTCCCCGTTTTCGCCGCAAACGTCAACATCGTCAGGCAACGCATCAATTAACTCGCGGCTGATCTCTTTACCAACAATGCGTTCCAAACGTTGCTGGGTACAGGCTATCACAGTTCCGAAACCGAGGTTCAAAAATTCATTTATCAATTCGGAGGTATCCCTTTTCCATAAGGGGTAAATACCTCTGAGCCCAACCTCGCTTAACCGTGCATCGCGGTAATCTTTTAGGTCCTGCAAAAATATATCTCCAAAAACGGAATGGGTTACACCTTCATTTTTAAACCGGTTTAAATGGTATCGCATTACATCGTCATATTCCTGCATGCCCGGCATTTCGGGCAGGCGGATCTGATATAATGGAATGCCGATAGCTTCTGCTTGTTTAGTCAGTAATTCCGTCCTTACACCATGCATGGAAATCCTGTCGGCTGCATCATTGATCGTAGTTACAAGATAGGCGATTTCAAGATCCGGATTTTGCAGGCAATGATATAAAGCGAGGGCGCTGTCTTTACCGCCGCTCCAATTGAAGATACACTTCATATTTAATTATTTAATTATTTAATTATTGAATTAGAGAATTAATGAATTAATGATTTTAATCTTTCAGCAATTCATTTACGAGGGCCGGCACACCAACTGTAGCTTTTTCCTGGATTTTAATTACAGGCCCTTTAACATTTACCGAAGGGATATTGGGATCGATGATATATTTCGGCACCTCACGATCTACATAGCCGATAAGTCCTGCGGCCGGATAAACAGCAAGGGACGAACCGACAAGCATAAATACATCAGCCCCTACACATATCGCAGCTGCATGTTCTATCATTGGCACAGGCTCGCCAAACCACACTACATGTGCACGCAATTGCGAGCCTAATTCACAAAGCTCGCCCATTTTAATTTCCCAGCCGTCAATAGGGTAAGTAAGCTCGGGTTTTACGCTTGATTGCGAACGGGTAATAATACCGTGCAAATGCACCACATTAGTTGATCCAGCCCTTTCATGCAGGTCATCTATATTTTGAGTAATGATGGTTACCGTATACTTTTCTTCGAGCGCAGCAAGTGCATAGTGGGCCGCATTAGGTTTTGCTTCCAATACAGATTTACGGCGCTCGTTATAAAATTGCTGCACCCTAACCGGGTTATGTTCCCAGGCTTCGGGTGTGGCTACATCTTCAATATTGTAACCCTCCCAAAGGCCATCGCTGTCCCTGAATGTTTTTAAGCCACTTTCAGCACTGATACCAGCTCCGGTCAATATTACTATGTTTTTCATTTTGATTTAAGTAGAAAGGCTGGTTAGGCCATAAAAAAAGCGGATCGTTTTTCAACAATCCGCTTTAAATTTAAATGCTTTTATATTATAAAGCCAATTGCTTTTTGTCCTGCAAAAAAGTGTACTTATTTTTCGCCAACTCAAAGCCGCCAAAAAGTATTGCACTAAATACTAATGTACCCAATGCCATATTTTTCTCAAACGGAATTGCCTTGACCAATGACTCGCCATACCCAGCCAAAGTATGCGGATAAGCTGTACCATATAACCATGGCAGATCAGTAATTAACCAGTGAATCAAAACTGTAGCGATTGAGCCTAAAAGCACACTAACAACATTTACCCTTTCAAGCATAGTACCAACAAGTACCATGAATGCAAAGCATAGGTAAACCCAGACTGCTCCACCATACCATAAAGTTAACTTTGAAGTATACAGGTAATTGATTATGATATCGGTTGAAAACAGCGTAAGCAACACTGTTGCATAACCTTTCCACTTTGAGGTAAAATAAGCACCGCCAAATAATGCAATAGCACCTACCGGATTGAAATTACTCAATTCTTTATACTTAAATGCTAAAAGCCTGAATGCGGCAGCAACCAGGATCATCAGGATCAGGAACAGGTTGCGGTTGGTGTTATCTTTTGCGGTCATGATTTTATATATGGCGTAAAATTACTTAATAATCCGAATAATAAGCAAACGCTATTTAATTTGATACCTGGCGCCAAGCATGAAGTTGATACCGCGTGTGTTATATCCTAACCAGTCTACGTACTTAGTATCCAAAACGTTGTTCAAGTCACCAAAAACATTTAAATTTTTAGTTGCCTTGTATTCCAGATGCAAATCTACCAGGTTATAATGTTTCAACGTGATCACACGTGAAGGATAAGTTGAAAAATCCTGATCGGTACGGCTACCTGTATATTTGTAGTTAACGCCTACCTCGAAATCACTTAAAACATCATAGCTGATATTGGCCCCAAAAGTGCTCTTAGGCCTGCGGTAAAGGTTACTGGTTTGAACTCCGGCTTCATCGGTAAGTTTACCTGTTACATAAGCGTAATACGCAGATGCATGTATTTTGCTGTCGCGATATTTTAACTCAGTTTCAAAGCCTTTATCTTTTTGCTCTTGACCGTTTTTATAGAAAGAAGCGTACGGCGGCTGCGATTCAGAGAAAAAGTAAATTACATCTTTAGTATTACGCTTGAAAAACTGCGTATTGAATGACAATGTATTTTTAACAATTTCCCAATCAAAACCTGCTTCGTATGATGTGGTAATCTCGGGATTTAATTTAGGATTGCCATATTGCGAAAACAACTGATATAGCGAAGGCGACCTGAACGCTGAAGCTATTGTACCGAAAACTTTAAACTGATCGGCAAGGTATAAAGATGGATTGATGGTGTAGGTAAACTTATCGCCATATTTGCTATGGTTATTGTACCTGCCGCCTAACTCCATATGAAAGATATCGTATTTAAAAAACAACGATGTATAAGCGCTGAAGATGTTATTAGCAGCATCGCCGGCTTTAATAATGCTTGGCACACCCGGATAAGCTGTCGACTCATACAAGCTGTACTGGCTTGTGTTGCTGTATTTAAAGGCCGCGCCGCTGGTAATATCAAAATACTTATTCAATTCATAATTAAACACAGCTTCGGCATTGGTTATACGTCCTGTATTTTTTGTAACCTGGTGGGTTCCGCCATTGTCAGACGGAAGGTTGGTGAAATCATTTTGAACCGTATTTTGCGACAGGTTCACGTTGAGGTTACCTTTAGGCAAAATCAGTTTTGCACCTACGCCACCAAATAAAAATGTGTTTTTATACGTGTAATCGTTATCATTAGTAAAAGCACCATAAGGCAGGTCGCCGGTGTTGTGGCTTACCTGCAGGTTTCCATTAAGAATAAATTTAGATGAGACATTTTGGCTCAGGTTCACACTGGCCGAACGTTGGTGAAAACCATCTTTCTTAAAATCGCCTTTGCCAGTGGTATCTGTAGCCGCGGCAAAGCCTTTTGAATCGGTATTTGACAGGTTAATGGCTATGCCTGTATTTTTCACCTGTCCAATTAATGAGGCCGACTCTTTAAACGTATTATAGCTGCCGCCTGTTAACTGCAAACCACCGGTCAATCCCTGTTGTTTAGCTTTTTTGTGATGATATTAATAACGCCTGCTACAGCATCAGAACCATAAAGCGTTGAACCACTTCCTTTCAAAATCTCGATATGATCTATCAAATCCACCGAAAGGGCATTAAGATCATAGCTGCCGTCTATACCGGATGCGTTATTTACCGGGAAGCCATCAACCAGGATAAGGGTATTGCCAGTTGAAGCTCCGCGTAGGAAAACCGATGTGCTGATACCGGGGGCATTATTTGCACCTGAAAAAGTTATACCGGCAACCGTATTTAATAATTGAGGTAATGATTTACCCTGCGATTTATTGATTTTATCTGCAGAGATTATTGTAACAACGCGGCCAATGTCTGACAGTTTTTTAGGCGAACGGCTTGCAGTTACTACTACCGTATTGAGTGTGCGTGTGGTATCCTGTGCATATGCTGCTGAGGTAGATAAACCAACAGCTAACAAACCGAATCCCAAAGTAATTTTAGCGTACTTTTTTTCCATGTATGATTGATATGTGTAAAATAATAATGCAGCCTTAATAGCATACACGGAAATGAATAAAATGAAAACACGCCAAACGAAGAGCATTCACATTCAAGCTTCAATCCCCGAAAGCTATGAATAACATATAACGCCTTGGCAGGTCTTCTGACTTGCTCCCCTTTTGCCTGGCCTTCCCCCTGTTTACAGAAAGTGACTTTATAGATTTGGCAACGGTTATGGAACTTACAGCTGCGGGACAGTTACGGATTTACACCGTATTCCCTTTTAATTCATTAAGCAAATAATGAAACCTAAAGCGCTGCAAAAGTACAATAAGTATCCGTTAACCTCAAATTACATAACTATATTTATCATGATGAAATATCTCTGTATTTTACTGCTGATCATGAGCACACTTAACGGTTTTGCCCAACAACCCGATACCGTTTTTCTGAAGGGCTTATTACATGAACATCCTGAATTATTTTCAGGTATCCTAAACCACCCCACACAAAATGAAGTACAGATACTATACACCCGGATAGACAGGGATAGAAACAATATTCCTCACTTTACCTCATACAGTTATCGCGTTAATGCGCATCATTATTTTTATCCAGCAAGCACAGTAAAACTCCCTGCAGCCATATTTGCCCTTGAAAAGTTGAATGAGCTGAAGGTGCAAGGTTTAAACCCCAAGTCGGTGATGATTACAGATAGTTCATTTGCCGGCCAAACCAAGGTACGTGTGGACACATCATCTGCAACAGGTCTCCCATCTATTGAAAACTACATTAAAAAAATCTTACTGGTGAGCGATAACGATGCGTACAACCGCCTGTACGAATTTGTTGGCCGGGCGGAGATCAATCAAAAACTAAAAAAATATCACCTTAATAACACTCGTATTGTAGGCAGGCTGGCTATTGGCGATGCGGGAGAAAGTACCCAGCACACCAACCCTATCAATTTTTACAACGACGATAAATTGGTTTATCACAAGCCTACACTATATGATGCTTCAAACTATCCCATGAACCTGGAAAACATGCTTCAGGGCAAAGCCTACTTAGATAGCAGCGACCGGCTTGTGAATAAACCGCTTGACTTTTCTGAAAAGAACGTTTATGCCCTCGCCGATCAGCAGATGGTACTTAAAAGATTGTTATTTCCGGAAACTTTTCCTCAAAAACAACGCTTCAATTTAACTGCGGATGATTATCGCTTCATTTACCGTTACATGAGCACCTTCCCTACCGAAAACACCAAACCCACCTATAACCGCCCTGAATATTTCCCGGCTTATTGTAAGTTTTTGTTTTATGGCGGGGATAGTACAGCGGCTATTAACCCCAATATCAGGATTTTCAATAAAGTTGGCGACAGTTATGGTTATGATATTGATAATGCCTATATCGTAGATTTCAAAAATAAGGTAGAGTTTATACTCAGTGCTGTTGTACAGTCAAACGAAGATGGCGTACTGAATGATAATAAATATGAGTACGCCACTGTATGCCTGCCTTTCCTGAAAAACCTTGGCCAGGTAATATATCAATATGAGTTAAAACGTCCCAAAAAGCATCTACCCGATTTAACTAAATTTAAATTTAACTATAGTCAAAAGCAATAAAATTCACTTCGGGAAAACTTAGTAGCGCAAAGGGTGTTTTAAAAACGACAACTATTTAAAAACCTATGGCAACTACAATAGTAAAATATACCGACAACTACCCCGTGCTTTACGGCGACGACCGTATAAATCTGAATTGGCCCGAGCGTTTTACGTCTATAGCGGGAGGCATGAAACTCGGCTTTTCTGGCTTTAAAAACATTTTCAAGAACCCGTTTGCAAGCATTGTTAAGATAGGCGCAGGTGGCTACCTGTTAAACAGGGGCATCACAGGGCATTGTGAGCTTTACAAACGTATTGGTAAACTATCCACCAATCCCATAAACGTAAATATTCGTTCGTCGTTTATTGTGAATAAACCCCGGCAAAAGGTTTATGAATTTTGGCGCAAGCTGGATAACCTGCCCCTTTTTATGAAACACCTGGAAAGTGTGGAGGTCATCGACTCTAAATATTCACACTGGGTTTTGAAGCTTCCCAAAAATGTAGCTACAATCAGCTGGCATGCCGAAATTGTCCATGACGAACCTAATGAAGTGATCGGCTGGAGTTCGCTGTCTGATTCGATGATTAATAATGCGGGTAAAATTCGTTTTCAGGATACGGTTGACGGACAAGGTACCATTGTTGATGTGGTGATCAGTTATCAGCCCCCGGCAGGCGGTGTAGGCGCAGGCATAGCCAAAATACTAAACCCGGTATTCAAAAATATGGTTGATAAAGATATTCAGAACTTTAAACAGTATATGGATATCAATAACGATCCGGATGAGTTTGTTGAAGTAATTGTCGTCAAATAAAAAAATAACACCTTTACCCCAGGGCGCTCAGGTAATGCGAGCGCCTTTATATCTCACAACAATAGCATCATTTACGGGTGAATTTTGATTTGAGTTTTAGAAAACGCCGTTCATAAAGATAATACGATAATAAAGGGACAGTAATCAAACTCAATACATTGTAAGGAAATATGCTTAATAGCATTTTACTATCCCGGCCAGTAAATAACTGCTGCCATATGTATATGCCATACGATAGAATACCAATAAATGACAGAAATTTATTGTTTAACACCTTAAAAATCCAATCGTTTGCGGGTATGATATTGCTTAAAATTAAATAGCCAGTAATTACCGAAATCGCCAGGTTTACGTACAGTGATTTTAAGGTATAAAATTCGTCAAAGTGTAATCCAAACATTAATATTATAGCCAAAATATTGCCGGCTACCTTTGTTTGTTTGAGCCAAATTACCTTCAAAGTTTCTTTGGACGCCATCAACGCAAAAAAACAGCCGACACCAATTGATTGAAACTTTATAAAATAGTGAGTAAAACCGTAAATAATGCCACGATTCAAAACGGGAACAAACTGTTGCACTGTACACAATAGCGGCAATGTGAATACAATGCTGATAATGATATAATAAAATGCAGTTCTGTTGATCTTTAAAATAAAAGGAAAAAGGAGATAAAATTGTTCTTCAACCGATAATGACCAATAGTGACTGAAGTAATAAGTGAAATCATGGCTGCGGAAATAGCTAAAATTCATTAGATATAATGCAGAGCCAAAAAATTGAATCCAGGAAATGTTTAAACTGTAGAAATGGTTTAATAAAAACACCACTCCAATATATAAGTAGGCTAAAGGAAATATTCGCAAAAAACGCCTGATATAAAATTTTTTTAGCGATAAGCCACCTGTTACTTCTTTTTCTTTTAAACATAGGCTCGTAATTAAAAAACCACTTATTACAAAGAAAATGTTTACCCCCAACCCACCATTGAATATTGTAGTATAAAAATGATTATCAGATAACTGAAGGTGGTAAAATACAACCAGGATAATTGAAATGCCGCGAAATCCATTTAAGGAGTAATAATAGTTACTGCGCAATAAGCTGGATAAGACAGGCTGTCCCTCCTTGTGTGATGTCATACCGTAAAAATAGATACTCAAATAATTAAAACAAAAAAGGCCGCAAATTGCGGCCTCTCTCATGCATTACAATGCGATATTATTTTACTGCATCAACAACTGCTTTGAAAGCGTCTGGGTTGTTCATTGCTAAGTCGGCCAATACTTTACGGTTTAAACCGATTTCTTTAGCGGCTAATTTACCCATTAACTGAGAGTAAGAAATTCCGTGCTGACGGGCACCTGCGTTAATACGTTGGATCCATAAAGCCCTGAATTCTCTCTTTTTGGTTTTACGGTCGCGATAAGCGTATTGTAAACCTTTTTCAACTGTGTTTTTTGCAATGGTGTATACCTTGCTACGTGAACCCCAATAACCTTTGGCGAGGTTCATGATCCTTTTCCTGCGTCTTCTCGACGCTACTGCGTTAACTGAACGTGGCATCTTGTGTGTTTTTTGGTAGTGAGTGCCTGCATCTCGTGTGCCGGACTTAAAACTCTAATACCTGGTTTTAAAATTTGTGAATTACTTTCCGATACAAAGCATACGTTTTACGTTACCCATGTCGGCATCAGATACTAAGCTGGTTTGACCAAGGGCACGCTTACGTTTTGTCGACATCTTAGTTAAGATGTGGCTTTTGTATGCGTTTTTTCTTGCGATTTTACCTGTTCCAGTAAGCTTAAAGCGCTTTTTAGCACTGGAATTGGTTTTCATTTTTGGCATAACTCTATTTATTTGTGTTAGATATTAACGTTTCTCAACGTTTTATTTTCAAACCCCGATCTTGAGACCGAGGTTATTTAATTACTTTTTAGCTGCCTTTGGTGCAAGGGTTAAAAACATCCTTTTTCCTTCAAGCTTTGGTAACTGCTCCACTTTACCAACTTCTTCTAATGCCTGGGCAAAGCGAAGTAGTAAGATCTCGCCTTGTTCTTTGTAAACAATTGCACGACCTTTAAAGTGTACGTAAGCCCTTACCTTTTCGCCAGCTTCCAAAAACTTAATGGCATGCTTTAATTTAAACTCAAAGTCATGGTCATCAGTGTTAGGTCCGAAACGGATTTCTTTGATAACCGTTTGCTTGGCATTGCTTTTTATCTCTTTAAGCTTTTTCTTTTGCTCGTAAATAAACTTATTGTAATCAGTTACTTTACAAACCGGCGGTACGGCATTAGGAGATATTTCAACCAAATCCAATTCCTGCTCCTGCGCTATTGCAAGGGCATCTCTTAATGAGTAAACTCCCTGCTCAACGTTATCACCTACAAGGCGAACTTCCTGAGCCCTAATGAATTGGTTTATGTTATGTTCGGCTTCTTTTTTCTTAAAAGGAAGCCTTGGTCCTCTATTGAAAGGTTTGTTTAATGCCAAGTTATACTGTTATTTCTTTAATTATTTGTTCTTTAAAATCTTCTATGCTCATACTTCCCAAATCACCGGTACCGTGTTTACGTACAGAAACCAAGCCTTCGGCAGCTTCTTTTTCGCCCACAACCAGCATGTAAGGGATTTTTTTGACTTCAGCATCTCGTATCTTTCTGCCTATTTTCTCGTCCCTGAAGTCGATTAGCCCGCAAATATCGGAATCTTTTAATATATCAGAAACTTTTTTTGCATATTCTTCATATTTTTCTGATATGGGGAGTATAATGAACTGCTCGGGCGATAACCACAGCGGGAAATTACCGGCGCAATGCTCAATTAATACCGCTATAAAGCGTTCCATCGAACCAAACGGAGCCCTGTGGATCATTACCGGGCGGTGTTTTTGGTTATCGCTTCCAGTGTATTCCAGCTCAAAACGCTCGGGCAGGTTATAATCAACCTGGATAGTGCCCAATTGCCATTTACGGCCAAGGGCATCCTTCACCATAAAATCAAGCTTAGGGCCATAAAACGCAGCCTCACCTAATTCCACAACTGTAGTCAATCCTTTTTCGGCTGCAGCCTCAATGATAGCGCTTTCTGCCAGGGCCCAGTTTTCATCTGTGCCAATGTATTTTGCCCTGTTTTCAGGATCACGTAACGACACCTGCGCAGTGTAGTTTTCAAAGCCCAAAGCTTTAAATACATACAATACAAGGTCAATTACTTTTTTAAACTCATCCTTTACCTGGTCCGGACGGCAAAACAAGTGGGCATCATCCTGTGTAAAGCCACGCACACGGGTTAAACCATGCAACTCACCACTTTGCTCATAACGATACACAGTACCAAATTCAGCAAAACGAACCGGCAGATCTTTGTATGAACGCGGTTTTGTTTTATAGATCTCGCAGTGGTGAGGGCAGTTCATCGGCTTTAAGAAAAACTCCTCTCCTTCCTGCGGGGTCTTTATCGGCTGAAATGAATCAGCACCATATTTTTCGTAGTGACCTGATGTTACATACAGGTTTTTATGACCGATATGCGGAGTGATCACTTGCTCATAACCTGCCTTTACCTGTGCTTTTTGTAAAAAGTTCACAAGGCGTTCGCGCAATGCAGTTCCTTTAGGTAACCACAATGGCAAGCCCATGCCTACTTTTTCAGAAAAGGCGAACAGCTCCAGTTCCTTACCCAGTTTGCGGTGATCGCGCTTTTTAGCTTCTTCGATCATGTGCAGATATTCGGTAAGCTCGCTGGCTTTAGGGAAAGTAACGCCGTAAATACGGGTTAACTGCTTACGGGTTTCATCACCACGCCAGTATGCACCGGCAAGGCTCATCAGCTTAACCGCTTTTATAAAACCTGTGTTAGGGATGTGAGGCCCGCGGCACAAGTCGGTAAAATTACCTTGCGAATAAAAAGTAATAGCGCCATCAGGCAGGTCTTTGATCAGGTCAAGCTTGTACTCATCGCCTTTTTCTGTGAAATACTCAATAGCATCAGCCTTGCTCACCGGTTTGCGGATGTACTCCTCTTTAGTTTTAGCAAGTTCAATCATTTTATCCTCTATCTGCTTAAACTCGTCAGAAGATAAAACCTTGTCGCCAAAGTCAACATCGTAATAAAAACCTGTTTCAATAGCCGGACCGATACCAAATTTAGTACCCGGATAAAGGGCTTCCAAAGCTTCGGCCATTAAGTGGGCCGATGAATGCCAGAAAGTTGACTTGCCATCGGCATCATTCCAGGTTAATAATTTAACATGGGCATCCTGCTCAATGGGGCGACTTGCGTCCCAAACCTGGCCGTCAACTTCGGCTGCTAATACGTTACGCGCTAAGCCTTCAGAAATCGACTGGGCGATTTGCATGGAAGAGATCCCTTTGTCATACTGACGAGACGGATCCATCGGGAAGTGTAATGTTAATCATCTACAACTATGATTTAAAGTTTTATAAAATTACGTTTAAACGGTCACCTACAAAGTGACCCTCATTTTGTGGGTACAAAAATAGAATTTTAAATAGCATTTAACATCAAAGCAGTTTCAAATTTTTGTTTGATAGGGATTTTCAGACTCACACCATAGAAAATAAAATGGGGCGTCTTCATTTTCATATAAATTGAAAATGAAGATGCCCCATCAGTTTATGTATTGAGCCTACTTAAAAGCCTCGTTCGACGGATTTGAATTAACAGATGTTTCTTTAACCTTAAATTCAATTGGTTGCCCAACCAGGATGGCCTTTACAGAGAACGGAATTTTAATACCTCCGTTTATTCCTTCGTAGTTACCAAACTCAACAGTCAGGTCATTTGCCCCTTCAATGGTTTGTTTAAGCTTCAGTCCTGTTTTTTGGCTGTAATAATTATGGATATGAATCTCGGTACCTATATTGATATCAACCTCGTAGGCAAGCTCGTTATTTACCACTCTTAAAATAGGCTGCAGCGTTATGTTTTGATTTATCCGTTCATAATCAAGTTCAGGAAACGGGCGGCTTTTAAGTTTGATCATTTTTTTAGCTGCATCATCAAGCTGTACATCCCTGTTAACCTGCCTTGCTTTTATGCTATCGCCATTAAGTGTTATATGCGACACAACAAGGTTATTATATGAGGGTACTATTGCTTCCTGGTAGTACTTATCAGGCATTTTATACCGGGTTACCAATTGCACATCAGCGCCTTGTATATTGCCAACTGCCGATGTTTGCAGATCGCGAATATTCTTGAGTTTGTCGGCACCGCCAATGGCATCTAAATACGCCTTGATCACAGTACTTGCAGTTGTGCCTTGTGGAATTGGAAGCCCGCTGTATGAATTATTTTCGGGGTTAACATCAGGTAAATTATGATCAGGATCGATGGTTGCATAAGCAATTTTCGAGGTCGATTTGTACGGGAAGGTCCAGGTATCGCCGCGCTGCCAGATCTCAGCCGGAAGTTTTACAATGCCGGTTTTTCCGTTCTCTTCTTTAATTGATATGGTAACCGGCAATGCCATTTCTTCCAGGTTTACAATGGTGATCATAGCACCTTTGGTGGCATCATTATCAGGATATGAAATATCCTTTATACCCTGATCAACTTTCCAGGTGGTGAAAAACCATTCGTTCCAAAACCAGCTCAGGTCCTCACCTGCGGCATTATCCATCGTATGGAAAAAATCCCAAGGAGTTGGGTGTTTAAACGCCCATCGTTTGATATAGGTTTTAAATGCATAATCAAAACGTTCTTCACCTAAGATCTGTTCTCGTAAAATAGTTAATCCTAACGCCGGTTTTTCATAAGCAGCAACTGCTAAAAAATCCTCCTGTATCACATCGGGCGTGTTCATAATAGCCTCAGCACCTGGGCTAAATAAATAAGCGGCACTTTTTTGCTGATCGGGCTTTTCATAGTATTCACCCTTGTTAAATACCTTGGTATCAACATTATTTAAAAAGGTGTTAAAACCCTCGTCCATCCAGGCGTATTTACGCTCATTTGATCCAACAATCATCGGGAACCAATTATGACCAAACTCATGATTGGTAACTTCCCACAAACCTCCGTTTTGATTATTTGAGCCACAAAATACTATACCCGGGTACTCCATCCCTCCTACTATACCGGCCACATTAGTAGCTACAGGATAAGTATATTCAAACCATTTATCACTATACAATTCAATGGCGGCTTTAACATATTCGGTTGAGCGGCCGTACGAATTATTCCCTTTAGCCTCAACTGGATAAACTGATTGTGCAAGAGCTTTTTTACCACTCGGCAAATTGATCCGCGCAGCATCCCAAATGAATGCTTTTGACGCAGCCCAGGCCACATCACGGGCGTTTTTACACATAAAATGCCAGGTAAGCGTCGGCTTTTTCGGGTAATCGTTATTACGTAAAATATCAGTCGAATCTTTGATGATAACTGTTTTATCACTCTTACGGGCTTCGGCCAAGCGGTTTATCGAGGTAGGTGATAATACTTCAGCAGGGTTAAGCAGTTCGCCCGATCCTGCTACAACCAAACTTGCAGGCGCGGTAATAGTATAATCAAAATTGCCGTACTCCAGGTAAAACTCGCTTGCACCAAGATATGGTATGGTGTTCCATCCGGTTACATCGTCGTAAACTTCCATGCGTGGGTACCACTGCGCAATTTCATAGATCCAGCCATTTTTAGTATGCTGACGGCCCATTCTGTCGGTACCATATTCGGGAATATCAAAACCATAATCTATTTTGATCTGCAATTTGCTCCCTGCCGCGCGTAACGAATCTTTAAGCTTGATCTGCATACGGGTGTCAGTGATCAGGTAATCGGCTTTCAGCGTTTTGCCTTTATTAATGATATAAACCGATTTTATTTCGGCACCCTTTGTATATGATTTATTTGCGAACCTTCCACCCGAAACATTGCTTGTAGCTTCGGCGCGTGAATCCTCTTTATAGATATTCTGATCTACCTGGAGCCATAAAAAGCCAAGCGCATCCGGGCTGTTATTAGTGTAAGTAATCAAAGTACTGCCCTCTATCCGGTGTTTAGCGGTATCAAGCGTAACATCAAGCTTATAATCGGCCCGGTTTTGCCAGTATTTTGGACCTGGAGCACCACTGGCCGTCCTGAACTCACCGCCCCTTTCAGGGTAAAATATAGGGTTAAATACTTTATGCTGATCATACTTAGGTGCTGCCTGATCTGCATTTTGTGCTTTTACTTCACCGGCATAAATGCCTAAAACCAATAACAACGCGGCTTTGTAGAATTTCATTAACTGTGTTTTAATTGTGAGGGAAAGATATTAAAATATATTTGACTTGAAACGTAATTGCTTGGTTACGTAGTATCAGGCTCATTTGTTTATAACAATTACTAGTAAACTATTTTGCTAAAATGACCGTTGATACATTGTTGCAAATCAATCCCTATTTTTTATATTTTTGCGGATGATTTACGGCACATACAGTCGTTGATCGCAGCCCTAATAAATGGATATATCAGTTGTAGTACCTCTTTACGATGAAGTAGAGTCGTTACCCGAATTAACCACATGGATTAGCCGGGTAATGGACGAAAACCGTTTTACTTACGAGATAATTTTGGTTGACGATGGCAGCAAGGACGGATCATGGGAAATGATCAGGAAACTGCAAACCGGTAATCCCTTTATCAAAGGCATTAAATTCAGGCGTAATTATGGTAAATCTGCAGCCCTTAATACAGGTTTTATTGCTGCAAAAGGCAATGTGGTGATTACCATGGACGCCGATTTGCAGGATAGCCCGGATGAGATCCCAGAACTTTACCGCCGGATAATTGAAGAGAAATATGACCTTGTTTCGGGTTGGAAAGCAAAAAGGCACGATCCGCTGAGCAAAACTATACCTACTAAACTATTCAACGCGGCAACCCGCCGTATGAGTGGCATCCATAACCTGCATGATTTTAATTGCGGTTTAAAAGCCTATCGTAATGTTGTAGTTAAAAACATTGAGATTTATGGCGAAATGCACCGTTATATCCCGGTGCTGGCGAAGTGGGCAGGTTTTACCAAAATTGGCGAACAGGTTGTTGAGCACCGCCCCCGCAAATATGGCAAAACCAAGTTTGGCTTAAGCCGGTTTATCAATGGCTTTCTCGATCTGCTTTCGATATTCTTTGTAGGTAAATTTGGCAAGCGTCCGATGCACTTTTTTGGTACGCTGGGCACATTAAGCTTTTTTACGGGTTTGGTTATGGCCATCTGGATAATTTGGGAAAAGCTTTACAATATAGCACACAATCTAAAATACAGGGATGTAACCACGAGCCCGTTATTTTATATAGCACTGGTAGCCATTATATTGGGCTCGCAATTGTTTTTAACGGGCTTTGTTGCCGAGCTTGTATCGCGCAGCGCAAGCGAACGCAATCATTACCAAATTGAGGAAACAATTTAATTAGATTTGAGATGTTAGATATGAGATTTGAGACTTTTTGAATACTTGCCTCCTGTCTCATATCTAACATCTCAAATCTCACATCTATTCTAAAAACATGTTTTTTTCCATCATCATTCCTTTATATAACCGACCGCAGGAAATAAAAGAACTGCTGGAAAGCCTCACCTTGCAAACCTATCACAATTTTGAGGTTTTGGTTATTGAAGATGGTTCTGTAAATGATGCTGAAGCCATAGTAAATACCTTTACCGATAAACTTAACCTGCGTTATTTTAAAAAACAGAATGAAGGCCAGGGTTTTGCACGTAACTTTGGTTTTGAGCGTGCCAAAGGCGATTACTTTGTAATTTTTGATTCAGACTGCCTGATCCCTCCTGCTTACCTGCAAATTGTTAATGATTCGTTAGCGGCAAATTACCTTGATGCCTACGGCGGACCCGATGGTGCACATGAATCTTTTACTCCTACACAAAAAGCCATAAGCTATTCTATGACCTCCCCTTTTACTACCGGAGGCATTCGTGGTAATAAAAAAGGTATAGGGCAGTTTCACCCGCGTAGTTTTAACATGGGTGTTTCAAGGCAGGCCTGGGAAAAAGCAGGTGGTTTTATTATTACCCGTCTTGGTGAAGATATTGAATACAGTATCAGGATCCATTCACTAGGCTTTAAAATTGGGTTGATTCCCGACGCTATTGTTTACCATAAACGGCGTACTAACTTTTACCAGTTTTATAAGCAACTGCACTTTTTTGGGAGGGCCCGCATCAACATATCTAAGTTTTTTCCTCAAGAGTTAAAGCTGGTACATTTTTTTCCGGCTGCTTTTACAGTGGGTGTTATCCTTACTATTATTCTAAACCTATTTGGCTCTGTTTTAGCACCTGTAGGTAATTTTATACTGTTGATTTTCACTTTGTTAATTTTTTTCCATGCCTGGTGGAAAAATAAATCGGTAAAAATCGCATTTTTGAGCATTATAGCTGCCTTCACACAACTTATTGCCTACGGGTTAGGATTTATACAGGATTTTTGGAAGCGGAAAGTTTTAAGTAGATCATAAGCAATATGTACCACCCCTTTTCTGTAGCGGAGACCATTAAAACCGCATGGAATATTTTAAAGAAGAATTTTGCCATAATCTCGGTCTATTCGGTAGTTGCCATGATATTTGTGTTCATATCAGGCTTTGCCGTATTTTATTTTGATGATAATGCAATGGTGAGTTCTATTGGCTTTGTTGTGTTACTGGTTGAAATAACTTTCATATTCTTAGCATTTATAAAGCTGGTATTCAGATTAATGGACAAAGAATACTATGATTTTGATTTTAGCGAGATCATTCCTAAAATCAGGATGCTGGTAAGCTATCTTACGTTACTAGTACTGGTGAGTACATTAGCCGTTTTTGCAACCCACCTGGTTGAAGGTTTAAAAGAGGGTTTCGCCCAGGATTTTTTCAAATTTATTATCGGACTTGTCGTTCAGTTTTTTTCTGTTCTATTTTCCTATTTGCACCTGTTTCATTGTTGATGACGCGTCGGGGCCGATAGAATCAGTACAACAAAGCTTTTATTTGATAAAGGGGAATTTTTTAAAATATTTCTTGATCTTCATTATAATCGAAATATTGATGCTGGTTGCAGCAATTACCGTTGTAGGGTTAATAATAGCTATTCCATTTGCTAACATAATTTTAATGGCAGCCTATCGCAAACTGGTTTATAGCCACCTTGATGTGGATGATGACCTATCTGAAACCAATTAAAAATGGGATTTAAATCTGCATTAAGTAAAGTATTTGCTGCCTTTGTTAATCGGGAATTAAATAAGGTCCGTAAAAACGCGGTTGCATTTCAGCAAAAGGCATTTACAGATCTGGTGCATGTGGCCAAAGACACCAGTTTTGGTAAAGATCATCAGTTTGAAAAGATCAACAACTACGAGGATTTTAAGCGATTGGTGCCTGTACATGACTATGAAGACCTTCGCCCCTATATCGACCGAGTGGTTAATGGCGAGGAGGATGTGCTATGGCCCGGCAAACCTGCTTATCTCGCCAAAACATCCGGTACAACATCCGGTGTAAAATATATCCCCATCTCTAAAGAAAGCATGCCAGAGCATATCAAAGCGGCACGTAATGCTTTGCTAAGCTATATCCACGAAACCGGTAACGCTGATTTTGTTGATGGCAAATTGATATTTTTGCAGGGCAGTCCCATTTTAGCCGAAAAGCATGGCATTTCAACAGGCAGGCTTTCGGGCATAGTTGCACATCATGTTCCGGCTTATCTGCAAAAAAATCGCCTGCCGAGCTATGAAACCAACTGCATAGAAGACTGGGAACAAAAAGTTGATGCCATTGTAGACGAGAACTTTTAATGAAGATATGCGCCTCATCAGCGGGATCCCTCCCTGGTGCCAGATGTATTTCGACAGGCTTTCGGCTAAAGCAGGTGGTAAAAAGATAAAAGACATTTTCCCAAACTTTAAGCTTTATGTTTACGGAGGGGTTAACTATGAGCCTTACCGCGCCCGTATTGAGGAAAGTATCGGTTTCAAGATCGATTCGATAGAAACCTACCCGGCATCCGAAGGCTTTATCGCGTTCCAGGATTCGCAAAAAGAAAAAGGCCTTTTATTATTAGTTGATTCTGGGATCTTCTACGAGTTTATCCCATCCGATGAGTATTTTAATGAAAGCCCAACCCGCATTAATATTAAAGATGTAGAGTTGAATAGAAACTACGCGCTCATCATGAACACCAGCGCTGGTTTATGGGGATATAGCATTGGCGATACGATTAAATTTATTTCAAAAGATCCGTATCGTATTGTCGTAACCGGCCGTATCAAGCACTATATATCGGCCTTTGGCGAACATGTTATAGGCGAAGAAGTGGAGCATGCATTAATGAGTGTGGCTAAAGAAGAAGGCATTGACGTAGTTGAATTTACCGTTGCACCCCAGGTTAACCCGGCAGCGGGGCAATTACCTTACCATGAATGGTTTATTGAGTTTGGTACAGCCCCTGACAATCTTCAGGCTTTCGCCATAAAAGTGGACAAAGCGTTGCAGAATAAAAATATTTACTATTTTGACCTGATTGAAGGTAACATTTTGCAACCTTTGGTGATCCAAAGCCTGCAAAAAGATGCTTTTATAAATTATATGCGTTCGGAAGGCAAGCTTGGCGGGCAAAACAAAGTACCAAGGCTATCAAACGACAGGAAGATTGCCGAAGGATTAAAGAGTTTTATAAAATAAAGATAATTGAGTAACCAGGTAAAAAACATTGCCATTCTTGGCTCAACAGGCAGCATCGGTACACAAACACTTGATGTTATAAGGTGGAACAGCAATTTATTCAGGGCGTTTTTGCTCACAGCACATTCCAATGCCGATTTGCTCATTAGCCAGGCTATTGAGTTTGTGCCGGAATATGCTATTATCTGTAATCAAAGCAAATACCAGGAAGTTAAAGAGGCTTTAGCGCATTTGCCCATAAAGGTACTTGCCGGTCACCAGGCTATCATTGATACAGTAACGCATCCCGAAATTGCGGTTGTGCTGACTGCCATGGTAGGCTTTGCAGGGCTTGAACCAACTATTGCAGCTATTAAAGCGGGTAAAGACATTGCCCTGGCCAACAAAGAAACATTGGTTGTTGCCGGCGATATCATAACCGCATTGGCGAAACAAAATGAAGTTCAGATTCTACCGGTTGATTCGGAGCACTCAGCAATATTCCAAAGTCTCGTTGGTGAGGAGTATAAGTCGATAGAAAAACTGATCATTACCGCATCGGGCGGGCCTTTCCGCGGCCGCGGTCTTGATTTCTTAGCTAACGTTACCCGCGAAGACGCGCTTAAACATCCAAACTGGGTAATGGGCGCCAAAATCACCATCGATTCAGCATCGTTAATGAACAAGGGGCTTGAAGTAATTGAAGCTAAATGGCTGTTTGATGTTGAAGCAGATCAGATTGAAGTTGTAGTTCACCCGCAATCTATTATTCACTCACTGGTGCAGTTCAGGGACGGCTCAATCAAGGCACAATTGGGTTTGCCCGATATGAAGCTGCCTATACAGTATGCCCTCACCTATCCCAACCGGATCGAAACGAATTTTAAACGTTTCAGCTTTAGCGATTACCCTAATCTTACTTTCGAAAAACCAGACATGGAAACTTTCCGTAATCTAAGCTTAGCGTATACTGCTTTAAAGCAGGGCGGTAATATGCCTTGCATCATTAACGCCGCCAATGAAATAGCTGTTGCAGGGTTTCTTGATCGTAAAATTGGCTTTTTAACCATGAGCAGTATCATTGAAGAGTGCATGCAGAAAATAAATTTCGTTGCAAACCCTACCTTAGTAGACTATTTGAATACTGACAAAGAAACACGCATCTTTGCGCAAAATTATATACAGCAATTGCCCTCAAAGGCATTACAGTTTTAATATTACATAAATATAAATAATGAGTATAGTGATCATGGTGGGCCAGCTTATACTGGGCCTTTCAATTTTGATAATCCTGCATGAACTGGGGCATTTCCTGGCGGCACGTGCCTTTGGCATCAAGGTAGAAAAATTCTACCTGTTTTTTGATGCATGGAACGTGAGCCTGTTTAAATTTACATATAAAGGCGTTGAGTATGGCATTGGCTGGTTACCGCTTGGTGGCTATGTTAAAATTGCCGGTATGATTGATGAGTCGATGGATACAGAGCAAATGGCTGGTCCACCGCAGCCGTGGGAATTTCGTTCAAAACCAGCCTGGCAACGCCTTGTTGTGATGCTTGGCGGTGTTACTGTCAATGTTATATTGGGGATCCTGATATTTTGGGTGTTAACCATGCGTTTTGGTGATAGTTATATACCTAATTCGGCAGCAAAATACGGTATTGTACCTGGCGAAGTAGGTAAAAAAATAGGCCTTCAAATAGGCGACAAGGTTGTCGCTATCAACGGTAAGCCTTTCGAGCGTTTTGATGACCTTACAAGCCCGCAAGTGCTATTGGATAACACTGTATTTACCGTATTACGCGGCACCCAAACTTTGCAGATCAGCATCCCGCGTACCATCCTAAACGATTTGAACGATCATGACATTGAAGGTTTTATCAGTCGCCTGCCCCGTGCTAAGTTCATTGTTGATTCGTTGGAGCCAGGCAGTAACGCTGTAAAAGCAGGTTTAAAAAAGGGTGACAGTATTGTGATGGCGAATAACCATGCGGTTGTATTTTGGGATGAATTACAAGCTCAGCTATCGGCCAACAAAGGCAAACAGGTCGAGTTAGGTATAAAACGTAACCATGAATTGGTTACACTTAAGGCACAGGTTACACCAGAAGGAAAGCTGGGCTTTTACCGTGCAAAAAGCGATTTCCCGGATATCAAAACTATAAAATATGGTTTCTTCGAGGCTTTCCCTATAGGGGCGCAAAGAGCATGGGGAACCTTCAGAGATAATGCCAAAGGAATCGGCAAAATTTTCAGAGGTGATGTTAACCCGGGCAAAGCAGTAAGCGGACCGGTAGCTATAGCCAACCTGTTTGGTGGTACTGTTGATTGGGTTCACTTTTGGACACTGGTAGGCTTCCTTTCGATGGTATTGGCATTAATGAACCTTTTGCCTATTCCAGCTCTTGACGGAGGCCACGCGGTATTCCTGATCATTGAAATGATTAAAGGCAAACCGTTAAGCGATAAGTTCCTTGAACGTGCGCAAATTGTAGGCTTTGTAATATTAGTTACCCTTATGGTATTTGTTTTTGGTAACGATATTGTGAAGCTGGTAATGAAGAAGTGATTTAGAGATTAGTGATTGGATGTTAGAGATTAGTTGCCTCCCAAGCATATGAAATAAGAAGGCCTTTCAACCACTGAAAGGCCTTTCTTGTATTATATGAATTTATCAATCAATTGAATAGCTGTACAAATTAGAATTAGCTTTAAGCTTTGAGCATTCTGCTTTCAGCTTGTTTTTATACCGCAGGATCAGTTGGTTTCGGATTTTCGTAATTATCGGAAATGTTGTCAAAAGGTGATCTTTCATTTTTAAATACCGCTGCTGAGATCAGACTTACTATAGCGCCGAAAATGGCGTATATAAATACCACACTTACGGTTGCTATAACCGCAAAATATTTACTCACCATACTTAAGGCATTGTCTATTTGGTCCTGCGACAGGTTTCCTTTTGCTTCCATTTGTGCGCG
Organism: Mucilaginibacter sp. P19; assembly: GCF_050632265.1. Taxonomy (NCBI): domain Bacteria; kingdom Pseudomonadati; phylum Bacteroidota; class Sphingobacteriia; order Sphingobacteriales; family Sphingobacteriaceae; genus Mucilaginibacter; species Mucilaginibacter sp. P19. The sequence goes on along the minus strand of NZ_CP192586.1, from coordinate 2,831,287 downwards.
CGAAGCAGTTAGAGCCTTATTAACCATTTCCGGACTTAATATCGCATAATACACATAAGTGAATACCGCCACGAAAACTCCTGTAAAAATCGCATATAAAAACCCGGATAAGAAACCTTCTCCATAGGTAATATATCCGCCAAGCTGGTCTTTGTATTCTTTTTGTGTTAACAGCAAGAAAGCGATGAAGGGCAAAAAGCTGAGGTATTTAAGAGATGAGTTGGGGTCAAGGTCCAGAAACTGAAATGCGTAAGTTATAACTATTGAGGTTACCAGGTTAATTAACGCCCACTTCAGGGCTGGTTGCGACGGGCTCGCTTTTTTATTTCCATGATATAGGTTATTTAGTGTTTGGTTAAAATTAACTAATTATCCTATATCATGTATATGTTTATTTTTTTACCCAGACAAACGTATTTCAAATATTTATCGCCGATATTTTGTTGTTAAATATGCTTAAGGAAAAGGTTATTATGCAAATGAGCCATTAGATACTTGTTTTATGGTCTGAAGTAGGTTAACGCCCAAGCCGCCTCGGTACCTACAACAGGCACAACCATTCGGATGTGCTTAATTACTCCGAAAAATAAATTAGTGTTAACTCATTAAAAATTCAAAATATTGACTATCAATTATTTGCATTCGTTATATTTAAAATGTGTTAACCCGTGTTAACCCCATTTAGATGCGTTTTTCCTGGTTTTAACTCCTCAAATTTGCTATAACAAAACAGGCCTTTCAAATTTGAAAGGCCTGTTTTGTTATACAATTAATGTTTTATTCTTTAAACGGATCCTGCTGGCTCCCGTTTAAAGAAGGCTGCGAAAATTATCGATAAAACAAACAAAAATATAATGCTTATACCTAACGACTGGATTTGCTGCCCTATGGTAACGCTTTTTCCGGTTTGAAAGCTTTTCTCCATCTCCTGAATCTTGGCGTCAGCTTCCTTCTTTTCTTCCGGTTTAGCAGTGCTTTCTTTCAGTTTATTCAAAGCGGTAACCATAGCTGTTTTAGTTTTCTGAGCCATTTGCGGTTCTATAGCGTTTGCAAATATCTGATCACGTAGTATAAATATGGTCAGGTTTGAAATGAAAAACATAATGAAAATTCCGGTGGCGGCCTGCCTCATTGTCCAATACCCGCCCACTTTGCTCCTCAGATTTATGCAAAACAAAGCAGCAATAGCTATCGGAAATATGTACGTGAAAAGTATTGCACCAACTGTTATTGCGACAGCCGATGCTACACTTACCATAAAATAAAAATAAATAATACTTACAACAGCCAATACTGCACCTAAAATCAATCCTTTGATAAGTCCTCGTATTTTTATGGTTCTTTCTAATTGTGCGCTCATTTAAGAGGGTTATTGAAAACTAACTAAAATTTCTAAAACAGCCATATCAAATTCCTTGTTGATGGCATTATCGGCAATCTCCTTTTTCTCCTCATCAGATGGATCGATATTTTGGAAAAAGCACATCATTGGGTAAAACAGTTCTTTAAGCTCTGAATCCTCAGGAAGCGTTGTTGCTACTTTACTGATCTCAGATGCCGGGCTTTCAATCAGGATTTGATTGGCAATAACCGGCTCATAAATGCGATATTCATCTTGGAACTCATCTTCATCAACCAATAAAAACTCCTTCAGGTAGTCTTCAAGTTCCGGTTCAATATCTTCGTCTTCACACTCGTTTAGATATAGTAAAAGATTAAGAAGTTCAGTACCACGGTCGAGTGTTTCTTCTTCAATGCTTTCCCACTCCGGTGTATCAAGATAATCTTCTTCCAGTTTTTTAACGTCTGCGCTAAAGAAGTTGATCATCAGCAAGTCGAAGAAGATTTCACGAAGTTCTTCTACTTGTGGGTTTTCATCAAAAACCGCATCAAGCTCATCTACTTTAGATAAAAAATCTTCGTCAGATGCAAATACGTCGCCAAACTCGTCGGTTAACTGGGTTGCATCAAAGCTGTTGTATTTTGAAAAAGCCTCAAGCGCTGCTATAAAGGCGGTTTCTATTTTTGGATCGATCATAGGTATGTTATTTAAAGATTTGTTTATTGTTGTAAGTTAACAATACTTTACCTTTTAAACGTTGCCCGATATAAGGCGAGTTTGCAGATTTAGATTTGTTGTTAGCCGCAGTGTATTCCCATTCGGCATCGGTGTCAAAAACCACGAGGTTTGCCTTTTCATCTTCAGCGATAACCGGCAGTTCAACACCAAGTATCTCGCGGGGATTAACAGCAAGTTTTTCAACTATAAGTTCAACCGGTAAACCCGCTTTTAAAGCCAGGGCGAAGGCTGTTTGTAAACCGATAATACCATACTCGGCAACTTCAAATTCCACATCTTTAAATTCAATTTCGTGTGGGGTATGCTGCGATACAATAGCATCAATAGTGCCGTCTTTTAAGCCTGTTACCAGTGCGGATACATCATCGGCAGTGCGCAACGGCGGTTTAACTTTATATAAGCTATCGAAGCCCAAAAGGGATTCATCGGTTAAAACTAAATGATGTGCAGCAACATCGCAGGTAACCTCAATACCTTTACGCTTAGCTTCACGGATCAACTCGACCGAACGCGCTGTTGATATAGTTGTAAAATGAATGCGTGATACTGTGTATTCCGCAAGATAAAGATCGCGGGCAACCATCAGTTCTTCGGCCAGTGATGGGATGCCTTTCATACCCAGCAGCGTGCTGATCTCGCCTTCGTTAACTTTTGCTTTACCTGCTATTGCTATATCTTCCGGATAAGAGAAAACCAGTGCATCAAAGCCCTGTGCGTACAGTAAAGCTCTTTCCATTAAACCGGCATCCTGTACCGGGCGACTGCCATCGGTAAAAGCCTTTGCGCCGCTTTGGTACATATCGTACATTTCTGCAAGATCTTTCCCTTCACGCTTCTGGGATATGGTACCCAGAGGATAAACATTAACCAGGTTACCTTTTGAGCGGTTTAGCAGGTATTCAACTTCCGACTTGGAATGCACCGGCGGCTGGGTATTGGGCATTAGTGCTATGCCGGTAAAACCTCCTGCCGCCGCGGCCATTGTACCTGAGCGAAGGTCTTCCTTGGTTTCAAGGCCCAACTCGCCTACGTTACAGTTAAGATCGAAAAAGCCGGGCGAAACATATTTGCCTTCGGCATCAAACAGTTCGGTATCGGCATCAATATCGTCGGCTATGCGGGTAATAACACCATTTTCAATTAAAATATCGGCAACTTGTTGATGAAAGGATGATCCGGGATCAAGAATAGTGGCTGATTTGATAAGCAAATTCATTAGCACTGCTTTATGTGTGGATTTGTATGGACCTATCCCGCCTGAATAACACCTTGTTGATCAGGCTTATAAAATCTGATTAACAATATTTCTGCAAGCAGGAAGATCAGCGCCAAAATTATACAAAGTTTCCATAATTGTGTGCCAAAATTTGATTCGGCAACAACACTTTTTAATGAGCCGTTTCCCGCTATTAATAAGGGCTTTGCATTTGGTATCAATTTTTCCAGGTCGGCTGCCGAAAAATAACTCATGTCAGATTCGGCACGGTCGTCGTTAACTGCAAGCGTCGCCAGCGTGCTGTCCTGTTTCCGGAGCGAATAAATTCCGGGTTCATTCAATTGGTCAGAAACATATAACAACGCACTTCCCTCCCGCTGCCTTGCATCCGGGATAATGCTTTGATTGCCTTTGATGAGTTTGAGCAATTGCTTTTCAGTGGTTTGTACAGGTGGTACCTCAAAATTTTCGTCGGTGCCAAGGGTGTAAAATAAGGGTTGGTCATGCCCGCTTAATAATGCCATCCTAAAAAGTATGGGTACAAACAGTGCATGCCTTTGCAGGTTACTAAAATCCTCGTTAAGGGGCACGGCACATACATAAACATTTCCTCTTCCGCTCCAGTACCCCCCAAAAAGCTTCGCCGGTAGCAAGCTTCATCAGGCTTTCCTGCTTAGCACCGCTTTTACTCAGTTGATAGTATTTTTTAACGGATGGTAAATCGGGGTTTTGAGGAAAGCTTTCAAACACGTTCTTAAAAACAGGGCTCTGCCTGTTAAGGGAAGCTACTTTTACATCCTGGGTTATTAGCTTTTCAGGATATCCGGTATTTAAGGCTAATAAAAATGACTTATAATTAGCCAGATCGGCATCGGCCGACGGAAATACAACCAGCGTCCCTCCTTTTGTCACGTACGTTCTCAACTGCTGTGCCAGTCCGGTAGCTATGGTTTTAATGTCGCTGATAATTACTATAGGGTAGCTATTAAGTGCAGTGTAATCAACGTTACCATCGGTTACACGGGATGCAGCAAAGAAAGCGTCAGATGCAAAAACAGCTTTCAGATATGGATTTGGAGCGCCTCCATCTATCAGCAGAACCGGCATTTGCTGCTTTACATTAAAACTAAAATAAAACTGGTTGTCAAATGTGACCGGATTGTCCTGCAACTTAATTTCACCGCTCTGCCATCCAGGTTTTAAGCCCGAAAATGATAAGGTATCATTTTGAACCTGGCGGGCATTGATACTGAAGCTACCGAGCGCCTTTTGCTCACCGTTAATTAATATTTTGAGGGGAATCTTTTCTTCTTTTTCTGTAGCGTAATTATGTAGGCGTACAACCAGTTTTTCACTTTCACCCGGGCGATGTACCGCACTAAGTAACCAAACCGAATCAACAGCAACATTTGGAAGGTTTCCGGCTTTAAGCTGAACAAGGTTAACGGTAATATTACTATCGACTTTCACTGGTTTATCATTTCTGTTTTTTTGAAAATCAGAAATAATAAACACCGACCTAGCAGCTCCCGGTTGATTTTGCAATAGGTTTTCCTGTCTGCTGATAACCTGTTGTAAGCTCCTGCTTTGTGAACTTACTTTAACCGCATCAACTGCATCATTAAATTCATCACGGCTCAACAGTCTTTGATGTTTACCTTCAAAATCTTGCGTAAGTAATTGAAAGCGATCGTTAATGTTATAAGCCGAAGCAATTTCCTTAGCACGGCGTTTAGCTTCATCAAGTAACGACCCCTCGCGGTTAAGGGTTTCCATGGAGTAAGAATTATCCACAAAAACGCTTATCACCTGTTGTTTACCAGCATTAGCATTTTGCGCGCCGGGGATATAAGGTCGGGCAAATGCCAGTATCAGAAATAACAAAGTGAGTAAACGCGCCGCCAATATCAATCGCTCCTTCAAATTGCGACGCGAGGCCTGCCGTTCCTGCACCTCTTTCAGAAACTGTACATTACTGAAATATACCTTTTTGTATTTACGAAAATTAAATAGGTGGATCACAACCGGGATGGCCAGACTTAACAACGCGAATAAAAAAGCAGGATATAAAAAATACATATTTTATATAGATGGTTGTGCTATTTACAAATGTGGTAATTAAATTGAATTTCTGTTATCTTGCAGTACCGGAACATGAAAAAAATCCCCCTGTTATTAATTTTATCGCGAGTTTTATTTGGTATCATAATTATTGCATTAAGCTTAATACAATGCCTGTATTTCCGAAACATCATTATAATATTAATGATACTCGGCTTACTATCAGATATTTTTGATGGAATCATTGCCCGACGGCTGAACGTTTCAAGCCCCATGCTCAGACGGCTTGATTCAGGTGTCGATCAATTTTTTGGTTGAGTATTGTGGCAGGATGTTATATCACCTGTCCACAGTTTTTTAAAGACAATCTGCTAAAGATAAGCTTGCTGGTTGCCATGGAAGCAGGATGTTATGCCATAAGCTATATCCGGTTTGGTAAAGAGGTGGCCACACACGCCATATCTTCAAAGTTTTGGACACTTGTACTGCTCGCAACTATGATTCAGGTTACAGTAAGTTGCTCTTCTGTAATTCTATTTAATATTTGTTTTTATCTGGGAATAGCTACCCGTATAGAAATAATAGGCATGCTACTTATTATAAAAGAGTGGACAAACGACATCCCAACTATTTACCATGCTTTTTTGATAAGGAATGGCAAAGAGATAACGCGCCATAAACTTTTCAATGGCTAATTGCAAGAAAACAATATGGCCTTGTCTCTTTAACTATCTTAATATCGGTCTTCCCTTTCAAATCATGTATAAATAAATATATTTGGTGCATACATCAATCTACTTAAAAAATGGAATACAGAAGATTAGGCGAAAGTAAACTAAGCGTATCGGCAATAACTTTTGGAGCATGGGCTGCAGGCGGCTGGATGTGGGGTGGCAATGACGATCAGGAAGCTATTGATGCCATGCGTGCGGCTTACGACCTTGGAATAACATCAATTGATACAGCCCCGGTTTATGGACAAGGTAAAAGCGAAGAGCTGGTGGGCCTGGCCATTAAAGGCCTACCCCGGGATAAGGTACAGATCCTGACTAAATATGGCTTGCGCTGGGACCTTGTAAAAGGTGAGTTCTTTTTCAAAAGTAAAGACAACAGCGGAAAGGATATTGATGTGTATCGATATGCCGGTAAAGACAGCATTATAGCCGAGTGTGAAAATAGTCTCAAACGTCTCGGTACCGATTATATCGACCTGTACCAAATTCATTGGTCGGACAAAACTACGCCTATTGACGAGAACTATGGAGGCCATTTTACGTCTGCAAGAACAGGGTAAAATTCGCGAAGCAGGTGTTTGTAATTATAATTTGAGTCAAATGCAAATCGCTGCCAAAACCATTAAGCTGGCGGCAAACCAGGTTCCGTTTAGCATGGTAAACCGCGCTATTGAAGATGAGTTAATCCCTTATTGCATCGAAAACAGGAAAGCAATATTAGCTTATAGTCCCCTTGAGCGTGGTTTATTGACCGGTAAAATGAAACCCGGCCAAAATTTCGGCGAAGGCGATCATCGTGCAGGCGTTAAATATTTTAAAGATCAAAACATTGAGCGTACCAATGCGTTCCTTGCCAAAATAAAACCATTGGCCGACAGAAAAAGGTGCAACTTTAGGGCAATTGGTTATCCGCTGGACAATCAATCATCCAGGCATAACCGTAGCGCTGGTTGGCGCCCGTAATGCCGAACAATCAGTTGAAAATGCAAAAGCAATAAATATTCATATCAATGGAGAAGAAATGGAGTTTATCAATAACCAGTTAAGTGATTTGGTGATTGTAGATTAAGATCAAGGATTTTCCTATATTCCATTATGAAAAAATCGTTGCTACTCTTCCCTTTAATGTTGGCATTAAGATTATCTGCTCAAAATGCCCAGCAGATCCATCAAAAAGCTATTTTAATTGATACGCATAACGATGTTATTTCAAACGAGTTGATCACCGGCGCTGATTTAGGCAAACGTCAGAGCGAAGGGAATTTTGATTTAGTCCGCGCTAAAGAAGGCGGACTTGACGCACAGATCTTTTCTATCTGGTGTGGTGAAAGTTACGGTAAAGGGGCTGCCTTTGCTTTTGCAAACCGGGAGATAGATTCGTTGTACGCGCTCATCAAACGTAATCCTGATAAAATAGCTTTAGTGCGCAATACCAAAGAACTTAAAAAAGCTGTGGCCGGTAAAAAGCTGGCAGCATTGATTGGTGTTGAAGGCGGGCATATGATCGAAGACAGGATGGATTACATTGACAGTCTGGCTAAACGAGGGATGCGCTATCTTACCCTCACCTGGAATAACAGCACTTCATGGGCAACTTCGGCACGTGACGAGGTTACTAAAAAGGATAGTTTGAAGCATTTAGGACTTACCGATTATGGCAAACAAATAGTAAAGCACCTGAATGAGCTTGGTGTTATGGTTGACGTATCGCATGTGGGTGAGCGTACTTTTTATGATGTGCTGGCAACAACCACAAAGCCTGTTATCGCTTCACATAGCTGTGCTTATAGTATCGATCCATTTCGCCGCAACTTAAAGGATGACCAACTAAAGGCGCTGGCAAAAAACGGCGGTGTGGTATGCATTAATTTTTATAGTGGCTTTGTAGACAGTACCTATACACCCAAAGTGCTTAAGTTTTTGGCGCTGCATAAAACAGAGCTCGATTCATTGACCAAAGTTTATCATGACGTCGATCTGGCCAATATCAGGATAAATGCCATGTATAAAGTTGAATCTGACAAGCTCAGACCACCGCTTGAATTGCTAATTAAGCATATTGATTATATAGTAAAGCTGATAGGTGTTGATTATGTGGGTATCGGGTCGGATTTTGATGGAGCCGAATCATACCCTCTTGGTTTGGATAGCGTTGCTGATTATCCAAAAATAACCGGAGAACTATTGAAATTAGGCTACAGCCAAAAAGATATTGATAAAATATTAGGTGGAAATGTAATGCGGGTGCTTGCCGCAAATACAGGTAAATGATGTCACTTTGTTGACGATATGCGCTTTGCCTTATGCGCTTAAAATCGTAAATTCGCAACTCATTTATAATAAAATGTCTCAAGAAACTGAACACGTAAAATGCCTGATCATAGGGTCAGGTCCTGCAGGTTATACTGCAGCTATATATGCTTCCCGCGCTGATCTTAAGCCAGTTATGTATACCGGTTTACTGGCAGGCGGCCAGCTTACACAAACTACCGAAGTTGAAAATTTCCCAGGCTATCCGCAAGGCATTATGGGCCCTGAACTGATGGAGGATTTCCGCAAACAGGCTGAGCGCCTGGGTACCGAAATCCGTTTCGGATATGTTAGTTCTGTTGATTTTTCAAGCCTGCCACATAAAGTTGTAGTTGATGATGTGAAAACTATCACAGCAGATACCGTGATTATTTCAACCGGAGCTTCGGCCAAATGGCTTGGTTTAGAGTCTGAACAAAAATACAGCGGCTTTGGCGTTTCTGCCTGTGCCGTTTGCGATGGTTTCTTTTTTAAAGGCCAGGACGTAGCTATTGTTGGTGCCGGTGATACTGCAGCCGAAGAAGCTACCTACTTAGCCAAATTGGCCCGCAAGGTATATATGATCGTTCGCAGGGACGAGTTCCGTGCTTCAAAAGCGATGGTTCACCGCGTGCTGAACACACCAAACATTGAAATATTGTATAATACCGAAACCAAAGAAATTTTAGGCGATGGTCAAAGTGTTACCGGTGTTAAAGTGATCAATAACCAAACCAACGCCGAAACCGATCTTGATGTTACAGGATTCTTTGTAGCAATTGGTCACCACCCTAATACCGATATTTTTAAAGGCTGGTTACATATGGATGAAACCGGTTATATCATCACCCGTCCCGGTTCAACTGAAACCAACGTTGAGGGTGTATTTTGCGCCGGCGATGCACAAGACCATATTTATCGCCAGGCTGTAACAGCAGCCGGTACCGGCTGTATGGCCGCTATCGATGCTGAGCGCTACCTGGCTGCCAAAGAGCATGTGGTGACAGCTTAATCAAGCGATTAGAGATTGGAGGTAAGAGATTAGATGGTTTCTTACGATCATAAAAAGCGACAGGTATCCCCTATCGCTTTTTTCATTTCTGAACCGGGGTTTGGGGAGATTTTTCGGTTTACACTGCACACCGTGGTCTAACCCGAATTAGCAAACAATAAGATTCTTTTGAATTTGCTTAGCATCCTGTTAATTCGTTTCATTCCATAAATTCGAGTTCAGACAAATACTTACTGAACTAAGATTTTTACATATTAAAACTTTTTAAATTTTTTAAAAAAGTTTTATCTTACGGGCTCACACTAACCTGTTAGATAAATTATGTATAAAAAGGTTTCTTTAGTACTGCTCGCCGTGCTTGCAGTGTACACCTCCACTGCAAATGCGCAGGATGCTGATCCAAACCTGGGCATTATCCCCGCACCTGTTTCATTGAAAAAAGCTTCCGGTCAATTTATTTTGAGCCAGGAAACCACGATCCAGGCGGATACGCCCTCAAACAAAGCAGTAGTATTTTTTGAAGATTATCTTGCCAATAACCAGGCATACAACAAACCAATTGTTGTAAAAGGCAGCAAAAGCAACAACGTTATAACCCTTACTGCTGCCGGTACTGATGGTTTACCTGCCGAAGGTTACCGTTTAACTATTACTCCGCAACAAGTGATTGTTGCAGGTAAAGGAGCCGGGCTTTTTTATGGAGTGCAAACACTGCTCCAGCTAATGCCCGTAGAGCATTCGGCTACCATAAAGCTGCCTGCCGTGCAAATTGAAGATTACCCACGCTTTGGTTATAGGGGCGCGATGCTTGATGTTGGTCGCCACTTTTTTGGGGTGGAAATGGTTAAGAAATATATCGACCTCTTGGCCGCTTATAAACTGAATACCTTTCACTGGCACCTTACTGAAGATCAGGGCTGGCGGATTGAAATAAAGAAATACCCTAAGCTTACCCAAATAAGCAGTATGCGTGCACAAACGCTTATAGGTGGTTATCACGACCGTACGCCACAACAATTTGATGGGACACCGTACGGCGGCTTTTATACACAAGATCAAATACGCCAGGTAGTAAAGTATGCATCAGACAGGTTTGTTACCATAGTGCCTGAAATTGAAATGCCGGGGCACTCTAAAGCTGCGCTTGCTGCTTATCCCAAGTTAAGCTGTGACCCGTCAAAAACGTATCAACCTGCCGAAACGTGGGGCGTATTTAACGATATTTACTGCCCTAATGAAAATACCTTTGCCTTTTTACAGGACGTTTTAACAGAAGTGATGGCGCTTTTCCCGAGTAAATACATCCACATTGGCGGTGACGAAGCCCCGAAAGATGCATGGAAAAGCTCGCCATTTTGCCAGCAGCTAATTAAAAAATTGAAACTGAAAGACGAGCACGCACTGCAAAGCTATTTTATACAACGCATTGAAAAGTTTTTAAACTCAAAAGGTCGCAGCATCATTGGCTGGGACGAGATCTTAGAAGGCGGCCTTGCTCCTAATGCTACCGTTATGAGCTGGCGCGGCGAGGAAGGCGGAACAGCAGCAGCGCAGCAAAAACACGATGTGATCATGACGCCAGGAAGCAACGGTTTATACATTGACCATGGCCAGGGTAGGCCAAGCCAGGAACCTTTAAGCATCGGTGGCAACGAACCGCTTTCAAAAATCTACAGCTATAACCCCACTCCTGCTGTATTAACGCCTGATGAGCAAAAATACATTAAAGGTGTGCAGGCCAATTTGTGGACGGAATATGTGGCCACAGATGCCAAAGTGGAATTTATGCTGCTGCCGAGGTTGCTTGCATTATCAGAAATTGCCTGGTCGCCATTGGCTAATAAAAATTATGTTGATTTTGCTGATACACGCTTACCTGGTCATTTGGCATGGCTGGATAAAAATGGTTTTGATTACCACGTGCCAACAGCTATAGGTGCAAAAGATACAGTGATGATAGGAAGCAAGTTAAATGCTGTATTGAAACCATCTGTTGAAGGTGCAAAAGTTCATTATACTATTGACGGTTATACCCCACGCGAAACAGACTTGATTTATACTACCCCACTTAATTTGGATATACCCGCCGATCAATATCGCGAACTACAGACTATTGTGATCACTCCTTCGGGCAAACGGAGCAATGTTACCCGTACATTGGTTTATAATAAAGCGCCAATGGCAGCCGTTACTTATACAGGTACAGCATCGGGACTAAAGTATCAGGTTTTTCCTGGTCTTTACAGCAGTACAAACCAACTTGGCGTTATGCCTGCCGACAGCGGCGTAACCAAAACCTTTAATACGACTGATCTGCGAAAAAATAAAGGTAAATATGGTGTGATTTATACAGGATTTATTAATATTGAAACCGATGGCGTTTATGGCTTTGCAACGTCATCTGCAGGTGGTTCGGTTTTGTTAATTGATGACCAACCGGTAGTTGATAATGATGGAAAACACACCATGAATGAACAAATGGGAGCTGCGCCGTTATTAAAAGGCTACCATAAGGTAACGGTAAAATATTTTGACCAGGGAGTTGGCCCTGTATCGTTAAAAGTGTTTATTACTGCGCCTGGTAAAGCAAAAGCCGAGCTAACACCAGATACATTATACAACTAAGTTGAACCCAAAAAATATGACTAACAGGTTTTACCTTTTTGCGCTTGCGATAAGTGCATTAATGGCTGGATGCGGCGGGCAGGAAACAAAAAAGCCTGCCGCTCCTACGGCACCTAAAAAGCCGGAATTGATGGCGCCTTTCAGGTTTCACAAACTGATAGAGGTGTCTCCGGGCCAAAGCTATGACATTTTGAGCTGGGGGCGCGGCGCCGAAGAGGCCGGTTCGTTCATGATATTACATTCAGATCTCGTCGGCTATAAAATACACTACGACAACCGGCGATTTGGATGGGGCTATTATTGACGTTTACAATTCGGATATGGATGTGGATGGCAATCCTGAAATCCTGATACAGGCTAAATCGAAAGATACAACCAATTACACGTCAATTTACGCCTTTGAGTTTAACGACAATAATAGTAAGGCCAATAAGCTGGATTTTCCGAAGCTGACCAGCTCGCAGCGCAAAGGTTACCGTGGTAATGATAATTTCTATATTAAGGAAGGTAAGCTGATGCGGGAGTTCTCGATATTTAACGGAACCGGCAAAGATGCCAAACCATCAGGAGCAAAACGCCAATTGGAGTATGGTTTACGGGGTAATGAATTTACCGTTAAGCAGTTGAGCAAAGATTCGACAGATGTAAAGCAACCGGACAATCAGCCTGCTAAAACTGATGAGAAAAAATCTTCGGATAAACAAAGCTCATCTTCTTCTTCAAAATCGTCTAAGAAAAAACATAAAAGACATAGAGGATAATTTAGTTTGCGTTACAAACGAGCGCAAGGCGAAACAAGTCAAAACATTAAAAGCGCCGTGATGAGCAGTTCATCATGGCGCTTTTTACTAATCTCTAACCTCCAGCCTCTAATCACTAAAATCACGTCTGTATCACCCCTACATTAAAAGCCTTTTCTATTGGTGCGTGATTAGCGGCTTCAATCCCCATTGATATTACTTTACGGGTTTCAAGCGGATCGATGATCCCGTCCACCCAAAGCCGGGCAGCGGCATAATATGGAGTTGTTTGAGAATTATATTTATCTGTTATCTGTTTCAACAATTCGGCTTCTTTTGCAGCATCTATCTCTTCGCCTTTAGCTTTGAGACTTGCTTCCTGGATCTGCAACAAGGTTTTGGCTGCTTGTCCGCCGCCCATTACCGCAATTTTGGCCGACGGCCAGGCGTAGATCAATCGTGGATCGTAGGCTTTGCCACACATGGCATAGTTTCCTGCTCCGTAGCTATTACCTACAACTATGGTGAATTTAGGTACAACGGAATTTGCTACTGCGTTCACCATTTTTGCTCCGTCTTTGATTATTCCCCTTGCTCCGACCGGCTGCCTACCATAAAACCGGTAACATCCTGTAAAAACACCAGCGGAATTTTCTTTTGATTACAATTCATGATAAAACGGGTAGCCTTATCTGCCGAATCGGAATAGATTACCCCACCAAACTGCATTTCGCCTTTTTTTGATTTGATCACCTTGCGCTGATTAGCTACAATCCCTACGGCCCATCCGTCAATACGGCCTAAGCTGCAAATGATAGATTGTCCGTAGCCATCTTTATAGGGTTCAAATTCTGAGTTATCCAACAAACGGAGAAGAATCTCCTTCATATCATAGGCTTTTTCCCGGTTATCGGGCAGTATTCCATAAATTTCTTTTTCACTGAGTTTTGGAGCTGAGGGCTGGATCCTGTCGAAACCGGCTTTGGTATAATCGCCCGTCATACTCATGATATTGCGGATGGAATCAAGAGCGGCTTGATCATTAGGCTGTTTATAATCGGTAACGCCTGAAATTTCGCAATGAGTAGTGGCACCGCCAAGTGTTTCATTATCCACATCCTCGCCAATGGCCGATTTTACCAGATATGACCCCGCCAGGAAAACTGAACCCGTGCCTTCCACGATCATGGCCTCATCGCTCATGATAGGCAAATATGCACCTCCTGCCACGCATGAACCCATAATGGCGGCGATCTGGATAATTCCCATACTGCTCATGATAGCATTATTGCGAAAAATGCGGCCAAAGTGTTCTTTATCCGGAAAGATCTCGTCCTGCAAAGGCAGATAAACTCCTGCCGAATCGACGAGGTAAATGATAGGTAACTTGTTTTCGATGGCTATTTCCTGGGCACGGAGGTTCTTTTTTGCTGTTATCGGGAACCAGGCCCCTGCTTTTACCGTGGCGTCATTAGCCACAACAACACATTGCCTACCGGATATATATCCGATACCGCAGATAACTCCTCCGGATGGGCAGCCGCCATGTTCAGTATACATGCCGTCGGCCACAAAAGCGCCGATCTCCAGCCATGGTTTATCTTTATCAATGAGGTAAGCCACCCGCTCGCGGGCCAGCATTTTTCCTTTTTCTTTTTGTTTGGCTGCGGCTTTTTCACCACCGCCCTGATGTACTTTGTTAAGCCGGGTGTTTAGCTCATAAACAAGCTGCTTATTAATATCTTCATTTTTATTGAATTCGATATTCATAATTGGTTTTAGATAGGACAGGTAATTTAGAAAATTTCCTATCTAAAAAAGGAAATTGCAAACGGTTTTGTTTCAAAGAGGTGCAACCTTACCAGTTTGCCGTAAAAAGTTCGCATCAGGTCGTTTAATCAGCCAACTAAATCTTTCTACACATCAAGACTTTGACTCAGAACTCCAGACTTAAGACTTACGTAAGGTTTCTATCCTTAAACCATACATCATCTGGTTTGGCGTTGAAATTATCCATCAGGTTTACCAGCTCTATCGGATCGCCTGAGGTAAGAATCAGTTCGCGATTGGTTGGCTTCAGAAAACGTTGTTCAACCATTACATCCATTTGTTTAAGTAACAGATCGTAAAAGCCGTTGACGTTGAGCAAGCCGATAGGATGGTTATGCAAACCCAACTGCAGCCAGGTTAGCACCTCAAAAACTCCTCAAGAGTGCCCCATCCGCCCGGAAGCGTAATGATGCCTTCACTAAGATCGTTCATCATTTGTTTACGCTGATGCATATTTTCTACAATGTGCAACTCGGTTAAACCTGTATGTCCTACTTCTTTATCCATCAAAAACTGCGGGATTATACCGATAGCTTTACCTCCCCTGCTTAACACAGCATCGGCCATCAAACCCATAACGCCAACTTTACCGCCGCCAAACACAAGTGTAATGTTACGGCTTACCATAACCTCTGCCAATAATTCGATGGCTTGTTTTAATGCAGGATCGCCATTGAAATTGGCACCGCAGAATACACAGATAGATTTCATGCTCAATGATAGCAAAATTTGTTCAATGGCCTATTAAGGTTTTGTTACCTGTTGATTGTATGTAATCCAATATTTATATATTTAGAAAAATTATCACATGAAAAAACCTATCTTAACCATTATCACGTTTTTTATTGTTGCAGTGCAGGCATTCGCACAAAACATCACAACTCCTAATGTTGAGCAAAAAGACGATCAATCAACAATCATCAAAAAAATAGAAACCAATAGTCAGTATACTATTGTGACCTTTGAAAACTATGCCTACCAGGATAATGCGTGGCTACAGCTCAATAAAGAGATCTTTATTCAAACTGATTTAAGCAACGCACATTATGAGTATGTTAAGTCGGAAAACATAGCCATGGTACCCAATAAAAATGTATTAAAAAAGGCTGGTGATAAGCTTGAGTTTAAGGTATATTTTAAAAAATACCTTCTGCTGCAAAATCCATTGACATCATAGAGCATGCCGGGTTAAGCAGGTCGGGAATTAACTATTTTAATTTTTATAATGTTAGTTTAACTGAGCAAGCTGCTGCAACCAAGCATGTCAAGGTAACCGATGTTGTATTGCTTCCGCCACCACCTGTAGCCACGGATACAGCCTCAACAGGACTATTTAATGGAAGCCCCTCTAATGACATGCAAAACGCGATGAATTCTATGGGACCGATGTACGCATCGATGGCAAAATCAGTGCTTGACGCTCAACTCGCTTACTTTAAGCAGCCCGGCAAAATAGCCGAAATAGCTAAATTAAATAAAGATTATTTTGATGCACTTGTTAAAGTGGGGTTCAATTACGAACAGGCGTTAAAGATCATCACCGCGAACGGTTTAATTTCAAAATCATCATCAGTGACCGGCCAATAGGTTATTATCAAAAACAAAAGCGGCTGAAAGATAGAGGATCTTTCAGCCGCCTTATTTTATGCAGTTTATATTAAGAATTACCTGCTTGTATAGTTAGGCGCTTCTTTAGTGATAGTAATATCATGCGGATGACTTTCGCGCATACCAGCAGCGGTGATCCTCACAAATTTGGCACGTTGGAGGTCTTCGATATTGGCAGCACCGCAATAGTGCATGCCGGCACGTAAACCACCGATGTACTGGAAAATCACTTCGGCCATGCTGCCTTTAAACGGCACCCGACCAACAATTCCTTCCGGTACCAGTTTTGTAACCACATCGGTTTCATCCTGAAAATAGCGGTCTTTTGAGCCTTTGGCCATCGCCTCAACCGAACCCATACCACGGTATGATTTAAATTTACGGCCTTCATAGATAATAGTTTCGCCGGGCGACTCTTCAACACCTGCAAATAATGAACCTGCCATGATTGAGCTTGCACCGGCGGCAATAGCTTTAACGATATCTCCGGTTTGTTTAATACCGCCATCGGCAATTACCGGAACGCCACGGCCTTCAAGTGCCTTGGCGCACTCATATACCGCGTATAACTGTGGTACACCCACACCTGCAATGATACGGGTTGTACAAATCGAGCCTGGGCCAATACCTACTTTAACCGCATCAGCCCCGGCATCAGCCAGTGCGATAGCAGCATCGCCCGTTGCAATGTTACCGGCAATTACCTGCAGGTTAGGATAGAGTTTTTTAACTGCCTTAACCATATCAATAACTCCTTTTGAATGGCCATGAGCTGTATCAACCGTAATTACGTCAACACCGGCATTAACCAGGGCGGTTACCCGGTCAATGTTATCGGCGGCTACACCAACGGCTGCACCAACACGTAAACGACCGTATTCTGTCTTTACAAGCGTTCGGGAAGTTTTTAACTTTCTGAATATCTTTATAAGTAATGAGGCCCACCAGTTTCCCATCTTTATTCACAACCGGTAGTTTCTCAATTTTATTGCTTTGCAGTATGTTAGCAGCATCCACAAGGGTGGTACCTGCAGGTGCGGTGATCAGGTTGGTTTTGGTCATTACTTCGCTCACGGGAACGCTCATATCTTTTTGGAAGCGAAGATCACGATTGGTGATAATGCCTTTCAGATTATGATCTGCATCGATAACCGGGATACCACCAATGCTAAATTCCCTCATGATCTGGAAAGCATCTGCAAGCAGGGCGTCTTCCAGTAAAGTTACCGGGTCTTGGATCATACCGCTTTCTGAGCGTTTAACCTTGCGTACCTCGTCGGCCTGTGCCTGTATGGTCATGTTTTTGTGTAACATACCTATACCACCTGCCTGCGCAATGGCTATAGCCAGCTCAGCCTCGGTAACCGTATCCATGGCGGCCGAGATAATAGGAATGTTTAACCGGATGCTTTTAGTTAAGTAAGTGCCGGTATTCACTTCGCGTGGTAAAACTTCTGAATAAGCCGGGAGTAGTAAAACGTCGTCGTAAGTTAATCCTTCGGCAACAAATTTTGATGGGTCTAACTGCATAGCAAATAATTATTTTGGAGTTATTATTTGCCGGGCAAAGGTAATAAAATATTTCGGAATTCGGAATTTCGCTTTTCTATTTATTTAAAATTGCCTTAAGATGATAATTCGGGATTGGCATTTTGAATGTTCGATTTCGGATTTATTTTATTTTTACTACTCAAATCCATTCAAGAATTTGGGAGTCTCGCTTTCTGATTCGCCGTTAAACAAATCAAAAAGCGAATTTCCGAATCAAAGTAATCCGAAATCGAACATCCCAATTCCGAAATCAAAAATTAATATTTCCCTACAATCACTTTATAAAACTGATCGAAGTTGAAATAAGTATTAGCCAGTTGGATCAGCTTATCTGAAGTTATGTTTTTTACGGTCACCGTATACCTGTCATAATAATCGTAATCCAAACCTGCAAAATAGATGGTTTTGAACTTATCAGCATGCGAAAATACATTTTCCAAACTTCCTAATAATGAGCCTAACATGTAATTGCGCACCAGGGAAAGTTCCTCTTCCGGTACCAGTTCGGTTTTCAACAGGTTCATTTCTTTTTCAATCTCGGCAACCGCCGACTTACAAACATCTGCACCAACCTCTGTCGCTATAAAGAATGATCCGCCCTGCTTAAATGACGCCAGCCCCGATCCTATACCATAGGTATACCCCTTATCCTCGCGGATATTAGCCATTAACCGCGATCCAAAATAACCACCGAATACTGTATTTAAAACCTGTAACGCCTGGAAGTCTTCATGCGAACGGTTGATGATAGGCGTACCTATCCGGATAGCCGATTGCAAAGCTTCCGGTTTCTCTGTAAAATAAAACAGGTCGGCGGCGGCTTTAATATCGGGCTGAATTGTAACCGCCGGGATTGGGCTGTTTTCCCAATCTTTATCAAATGTATCGGTAAGCAATGTTAGCATTTCCGGCTCAATCTTACCCGCTATAACGATAGTGCAATTGGAAGGCTGGTACATTTTTTTGTAATGTGCCAGCATATCATCATGCTGCAGGGTTTGATAGTCGGTCATCTCAGCAGCATATCCAAAAATGGTAGTTCCATAAACAGCCCTGTTAAATGCTCTGCGGGCCACCACATCATTTTTTTGCAGACTAACCTGCAATTTTTGTTGTTGGTTGCGCTTAAAGGTTTCCAGTTCCTTCTCCGGAAAAATGGAATTATTCAGGATATCGGCAATAACCGGTAAAGTATGGTGCAGGTGTTTATTTAAGCTATACAGTGTTACCTGCGAGTTTTCGTATCCATAGTCAACCTGTAAAAAGGCGCCGTAAAAGTCAATTTTGTCGGCAATCTGTGCAGCAGTTAAAGTTGTAGTGCCATCAGTAAGCATGGAGTTTACGGCCATGTTAAGCAATGGTTTCGCCGGATCAAAGCTCAGGTTACCAAAGACCCACTCAATGCGCACAAGCTCCTGGTCGCCGGAGTTAAAGCAAAAAATGTTGCAGCCATTGCTTAGTTTCTTGTGCTCTGGCCTAATCAGATTAATATTATCGATAGCCCTGAATTCGGGGGCTAATTTTCTGTTGATCATATGTATATTGTTTGACCTTGATTTGTGTGATTTAAAGATTTCCTGATTCAAACGGTGTCCATACATCAAGGCAATCCTAAAATCCTTTTAATCATGGTTTCTTTTATTTCTCAGCCAAATAAATAAGTGTTGATGAATTATCTTTTCTGAACAGTTTATTGGCTTGTGCTTTTACCTGGGCAGCGTTTACAGCAAGATATTTTGCTGTTTCATGGTTGATCAGGTCAGCATCACCCAGCAATTCAAATGAGGCCAGGTTCATGGCCTTATCCAATAGCGACATTTCGGAAAAAATCATGGTTGACTCGGTTTTGTTCTGAACTTTAGTAAGTTCATCTGCCGGGATTTCCTCAGCTTTTATTTTTTCCAGTTCCTCCCATAATGCAGTCTCCGCCTGTTCAATGCTGATGCCATCGAGCGGTTTGCCTTCTAACACAAACATGCCTTTATCCAAACTGCCGGTAATATAGGCATGCACCTCGCTAAAAATCTGTTTTTCCTTAATCAGCGATTTATATAACCGTGACGAGATTGCCGCGCGAAAGAATATCCGAAAGCAGCTCTACCACATAGTAATCTTGATCTGTGCGGGCCCCCATCTGAAAAGCGATATACACATCATTGAGTGGTACTTTGGCGGTAACCGTTTCGCGGCGGGCTTCCTGCTGTTCAGGTTCCTGGGGAAGGCTGCGGTGATATCTTTCGCCGGCCGGGATCGGAGCAAACCATTTTTCGGAGAGCTCTTTTACCTGTTCAGTTGTTACGTTACCCCCTACTACCATAATGGCGTTTTGTGGGTTATAATGTTTTTTGAAGAACGCTTTTACGTCTTCGATTTGTGCATCCTCGATATGTTTGATGGTTTTGCCGATAGTCGCCCAACGATAAGGGTGTTTTTTGTAAACCAACGGACGAAGCTTTAACCAAACATCTCCGTAAGGCTGATTTAAGTACCGCTGTTTAAACTCTTCTATAACTACGTTACGCTGCACCTCAAGGCTTTTTTCGCTAAAAGCAAGGCTCAGCATCCGGTCACTCTCCAACCAAAATGCGGTTTCCAGGTTAGCCGATGGCAGAGTGATATAATAGTTGGTGATATCGTTGCTGGTAAAGGCATTATTTTCACCTCCTACCCTTTGCAGTGGTTCGTCATAAACAGGGATATTGACTGATCCGCCAAACATGAGGTGCTCAAACAAATGGGCAAAGCCGGTTTGTTCGGAATCTTCATCGCGTGCACCAACATCATATAAAATGTTAAGCACCGCCATTGGCGTTGTATTATCTTCATGCACAATAACCCTAAGGCCATTGTCAAGTGTGAATCGGTTGAATTTAACCATGTATCTCTTAAATTTTTAATACGGATAGCAAATGTATAACTTTTGATGACATTGAAAGTGAATGCCAAAAATGAACAAGTGTTTTAGGTTAGGCACCGGTATTTTTTTACTTTTAGGCTACCAATGACCCGCGACGAACTTACCCAAAAAATAGCGAATACCATAGGCAAACTCAAAGTGCTTGAATTAAGCCGTATTTTGACTGAACAACAGTTTGATTTGCGCGACCTGATAGAGATTACCTTTCATGCTGATAAACCCCTCGGGTTCCGTGCGGCGTGGCTCCTGGAAAACATGTTTTTAAAAGACCCTGAGGTTTTTACCAATAATCTTGAATATTTGATTGAACGGCTACCACAGGTTACCAATCCAGGCTGCCAAAGGCATTATGCTAAAATATTGATGTACGCCACCGAGGAAAAAGAACAATCGCCGGTAAAACAAAAACTGAACAGCATCGATCTTGAACCAGCGGTTGAGCAGCTTTTTGGCTGGATGATAGATCCAAAAGTTAAAATAGCGGTGAAAGTATTTGCTGGTTGGGCTTTGTTTAATTTGCGGCACCGTTACCCCTGGGTGGCCGATGAGCTACCGGCCCAGCTTGAATTTTTAATGCGTAATGGTACCGCGGCTATCCAGTCGGCAGGAAAAAAATGATGAAGGAACTGAGACCTAAGCCTCTCTAATCACCGAAGGGAAGACTTCTAAAGTCTGCTATTGTATTAAAAGCTAAAAGCCGCCAACAAATATCCCGCTGTCCCTACAGAAATATTTGTCACCGACTTTTAACTTAAGATTTTTGACTCAAGGCTTTCGACTTACATACGCCGTTGGCCTGTCGTCGCCGTGCAGGTTATGACTCACCTGGCCATGATGCAATTTGGCAGCTAACGCGGATGAGCTATCATCGGCATAAGTACCATAAGCATTTACCAGCACTCCTTTTAAGTTATATTTTGATGATGATACAGCGTATACTATCGACATATCCGATGGATTACTTGGACCTTCAAAGCGATAAAACTCATCAATCTCAAAATCATCGGCAGTCATCCTGATATCTTTTTCTTTATCATCAATAGTATCGCCATCAAGGCTAAGGTTGGCCGTATATCCCCTCTTCATGAGGTCATTAGTGGCATCCACTAAGGTTTCATAATTTTTCATGGTGATGTTTTTGTATAGGTAAAACAGAAGATGAGTTCATTGATCACCTTCATATAATATATAACTGCAAAAGCAACTAACTTGTTTGAAGCGGGGTAATAAAAAGTCCGGCTGCCACGGGCAACCGGACTTAAGCTAACAAATGAAAATTCTCCCGTTCGGGGAAAGGTTATTCTATGCTTACTGAGCTTTGGCCAGCCAGAATGAAGCATTTAAATGAAATGACGAATGCGAGGTATATCCTGACGGAGCATCACCCGACCAACCATTAAACAGGTTATCGCCTGTATCACCTGTGCCGTCATCGGCGTCCGAGCTGTCGCCGATCCAAACAACACGGCCGCTTCCATAGGTTGCCAATAATGCCATAGCGTTGGCATTGCCACCATTGGTAGCGCTGTTACGCCAGAATAAGCCCTGTACGGTTGAGTTGTTGGCCGGGAACAAGGTTGCTGTAGAACCATCGTAGAAAGCCATTTTTGAAGCAGTACCTGCCGCACCATTCAGCACTTTTTGCGCATCGGCATTGGAACCGGTATAAACGTTGGTTGACGGGCTTTCGTTGATATCAACATAATTTACAAAAAAGCCGAAAGGGTTGTTGTTATTGATGCCATTGTTGGTCATCAAGTCATTCCAAACCCTTGGCGAATCATAACCATCACCATCGCGGTCTGAAGGATTGTAGCCATTAGCATCAGTACCAGCAGTTGTGGCCGCGGTATGGTCTGCTATCATGAATAAACCACCACCATTAGCTACAAAGTTCATCAAAGCAGTTTTCTCGGCGGCAGTAAATAAGCGGTTAGGTTCGCAAACAACAAATACATCGTAATTGCTCAAATCCTGGGCTCCACCACCACCATAAGTGATTGCAGTACCTACAGGTAACGATTCAACCAGTTCGCCGCGTTTTACCAATTCTACCGCCCATGCTGAAAGAGCGCCTTTCCAATAAGTTTCGGTAGTAGATGAAGTGATACCTGTGTATGAAGGAGTAGGAACGCGTTGTGCTTTGGTTTCGGTAGTGGTTCCGCCTGTGTAAATAGCAACCTGTTCAGTGCCATCGGCATCTATTTGCCAGTCGGCACTGCCCGCGTTTTCAAGGTGACTTGCATCAAACAGGAATTTTTTGCCTGTAAGTACAGTACCCCCGCCTGTACCGCCGCCGCCGTTATCATTAACGGTGATATCATCAATATTGATACGGTTGGTGCCGCCAGATAATTTACGGATCTCTAAACGTACATTACCGGTTTGTGTAACAGTAAAAGTTGATATAGTAAGAGTTGTGGTAGTAGTAATTGCCGAACCGGATTGTGTCCAGGACGAGACCTCCGTTAACAGAATAAAACAATCCCCATGTGCTTGGAGTATCGCCGCCGTAGGTAGCGCTTTTGATGGTAACCGTGCTGATGCCCGTGGTAACGTCAAACAGCATAGTAATTTTACCGGTGTTGCGGATCCGGGCACTCCATGAGCCCGCTTTTTGGTCGGCAGAGAGATTGCCGATCAGGGCATCATACATATTCCATGAATTGCCAGACAGGGTAACATTGTCGCCGCTCGATGAACCGGTTGGCGATACATCATAAGCAGTTTTGGGACTGGTTGCGCCAACTTCAAAACCCTGTGTTAAGGATACAGCTAAGGTTTTAATTGTTTTTGTACTGGTTGCAGTTTGGTCGGCAGCTTTCAATGCAGGCATCTGGCCGTTTTTTTGACAGCTTGCCAACATGCCTGTAGCGGCAGCAGCCAATACCCACATACGTAGATTAGTAAGTTTTAGCATAATGATTTTTCAGGTTTTAATGTATAAGTTAATAATGTTAAATTATACGGTAAAACCGTACAAAGGTTAATTCGTAATCATTGCTATTTCATTAACTTATTGTTAAGTAAACCTATTGAAGCTTCTTACATTTATATAAGTGTTCCATTTTCAGAAGTGGAACGGCTAACATATGGCTCGAAAATAAAAAAAGCGTCCAAAAAAGGTCGCTCTTTTAATACATTAAATTTGTTCAACTTTTACCTGGCAAAATAAGCTCCTATCCTTTTGGCAAAAGCTACGGTTAGTATGCCGATAAATATTTTCGCCCCTGCCGATATTACACTGCTTTGTTCATTAACATTGGCAAGCGTATACAAGTGGTATAAAAAATCGGGTATGGTGCCAACCAACAATAACCCTCCTATTATTACCAGGGATATCTCGTAGATGACTTTGCGCTCTGCAAAAAGTTTCGCGTTTTCCTGATAGTCACTTTCGTTGGTGATCCAGCGGGTGATTTTTTGTACCGGCAATTAACAACACCGCTAATACGATCAGGAAAATAAAGTTTAAACCATTTACCAGCAAAAGGTTTCCCTGATCGGCAGGCTGCTGTTCGAGAGAGGAACCCGCATGGTTACTGATAAAGGTGATCAGGCCGGGAAGTTTAGAGATATCGGCCACCAGCAGGTATATGCCCAGTACTTTAATGGCGACTTCATAAATGTCGGATTTTTTCATTCGTCTTAATTAGGGATTAATTGGTTTATGGCTTACAAGATAAACAATTGTGCTACATAAAAAAGAGAAATGAAGATCCGGAGGGTAAATTATTCAAGGTAATAATGCCTGATCCTGTTTAAATCCCCATCAAGTTCATAAACCCAGGGGGTGGCGGTAGGGATTTCCAACGCAGTCACTTCCTCATCATTTAAATTATCTATATATTTTATAAGCGAACGCAGGCTGTTACCATGTGCCACTACAATGACCTTTTGATTGCGGCGCAAGGCCCTGACAATTCTTTCGTTCCAGAAAGGCAATACCCTGTCCATAGTTTCGCTCAGGTTTTCGGTCAGCGGGAGCTCACGCTCGGTCAGATCTTTGTACCTAAGATCATGCCCCGGGTAGCGCGCATCATCTTTGGTTATAGCAGGCGGGTGTTCATTGGGGTCGCGCCGCCATTTTAATACCTGCTCTTCGCCGTACCGGGCAATGGTTTCGTCTTTATTTAACCCTTGTAAGGCACCATAAAAGCGTTCGTTCAACCGCCATGATTTTTCAACGGGGATCCATAGGTGGTCGAGCTCCTCCAGTATGTAATGCAATGTTTTGATTGATCGCTTTAAATAGGATGTAAAGCCAATATCAAAATTATAGCCATTCTTATTAAGGATTTTTCCGGCGCGATGAGCCTGTTCGTAACCTTTGTCTGACAGGTCGACATCTTCCCAGCCTGTAAATCTGTTTTCCTGGTTCCAGATACTCTCACCGTGGCGTATTAGTACTAATTTTTGCATAGGTACTTAGTTAACGCAAAAGTAGGTTAAGGGTTGTGAAAAACTTGCTTAATATTTATAAATCAATTAGCTTGCGGTACAAACCAAATAAACTAAAACCTATTATGATCCCTACTACACCAGTACCGGTGAAAGATGGCATTGCCAATCCCGCACCGCTTGGCCTTTGTGCTTTCGGAATGACTACTGTTTTGCTAAACATCCACAACGCCGGCTTTTTTGAAATGAACACCATGATTTTAGCCATGGGTATATTTTACGGTGGGCTTGCACAAGTTATCGCCGGTGTTATCGAAGCTAAAAAGAACAACACCTTCGGGCTGACAGCATTCACTTCGTACGGATTTTTCTGGCTTTCATTAGTGAGCCTGTTGGTAATGCCCAAGTTTGGCTGGGGAGCTGCGCCATCTGAAGGCGCCATGATCGCATACTTAAGCATCTGGGGTGTGTTTACCCTGCTGTTGTTTTTTGGAACATTGAGGCTTAACCGTGCGCTGCAATTTGTTTTTGCATCGTTAACTATATTATTTTTCCTGTTAGTGGCTGGTGATGTCACCGGCAATGCAGGCATTAAACACCTGGCTGGTTATGAAGGTATTATTTGTGGGGCATCGGCTATCTACACCGGTATCGCTAATGTTTTGAATGAGATTTACGGAAAAACCGTTTTGCCGATTGGCCCGGTGAAGGTTTAAATTATTTGAGCTAAATTGCGCGGGTGAAAGATTATAAAAAATATTACAGCATACCGGCCACTCCCGAAGAGATTTACATGGCCATCACCAACCCGGTTACCATTGAATTGTGGACTGGCGAAGTCGCCGAAATGTCGACAGAGCCCGGTACGGAATTTTCTATGTGGGATGGTAGTATCGTAGGTAAAAACATCGAATTTGAACCCAATAAAAGGTGGTTCAGCAATGGTATTTTGAAGGACAAAGCGATAATTCTATCGTTACCATCAAATTACATGCTGATAAGCAAGGCACTTCGGCCGAGTTAAGGCACACTAACATTCCCGATGATGATTATAATGATATTGTTGACGGTTGGAACGAGAGTTACTTTGGCGGCCTGATCGACTTTTTTGAGGGAGCTTAACACGTCGGGTATTCAACATCACCTCTTTAATAAAACAAAACATTTATAATTTATACGCATGAAACAAGGTCTTTTAATTGATATGGATGGTGTAATTTACAGCGGCGAAGAACTGATACAGGGCGCTGATAAATTCATCAAACACCTTATTGATAATGATATACCATTTGCTTTTATGACCAACAACAGCCAGCGCACCAGCCTGGAGGTAGTACGGAAACTTAAAAGATTGGGAATAACTGTAGAAACAAAACATATTTATACAAGCGCCATGGCTACCGGGAAATTCCTGGGCGATCAAAGCCCCAATGGTACCGCTTTTGTGCTGGGTGAGGGTGGTTTGTTGAGCAGTTTGCACGAAAACGGGATCACACTTGTTGATTCCGACCCGGAATTTGTTGTTTTAGGCGAAGGCCGCAACTTTACATTGGAAATGGTGCAGCGTGCGGTCGACATGATCCTGGCAGGCGCCAAGTTTATAACCACAAACAGGGACCCATCTCCTAAAAAACCGGGCTGGAACAATTTAGGTATCGCAGCTACAACAGCCATGATAGAGGAAGCTACCGGCCGCAAAGCTTTTGTAACCGGCAAACCAAGCCCGGTAATGATGCGCTCGGCAAGAAAATTCCTTGGGCTTGAAACGGCCGAAACGACTGTTATTGGCGATACTATGGAAACTGATATTCAGGGAGGTGTACAAATGGGCTATAAAACTATCCTTGTACTATCAGGCATTTCCAGCAAAGATCAATTGAGCCATTATGCCTTTAAACCTGATATGATAGCAAGCTCGGTTGATAAAATAGTTTTTCCGCTTAAATGGTGGTCATAAGATAATTCTGCAAGCCTGTTTAAAAGCGGACGATCATTTTTACTGGTCGTCCGTTTTTTGTTTTTGACTACATGAGTAAATTAAATCATTTGGAGTTTTGCAACAAGTTATTAAGCCATAACCCTTGTCAAAACATCCACCAGTTCCTGAATTTCGAAAGGCTTGCCAATATAGGCATCTGCTTCTC
Organism: Mucilaginibacter sp. P19; assembly: GCF_050632265.1. Taxonomy (NCBI): domain Bacteria; kingdom Pseudomonadati; phylum Bacteroidota; class Sphingobacteriia; order Sphingobacteriales; family Sphingobacteriaceae; genus Mucilaginibacter; species Mucilaginibacter sp. P19. The sequence continues at coordinate 2,804,079 of NZ_CP192586.1, read as the reverse complement.
CAATTGCTGCTTTTTGTTTAATTGCAGGGTTGGCAGAAATCAACACAACAGGAATTTCCCGGGTTACGGGCTTCGATTTAAATAAAATACAAATTATATGGCCGCTAATAATCGGCAGGTTTTCATCAAGTAAAAAACAATCAGGCTGTAAGGCCACCATTTCTTCCAAAGTGGTGAAAGCCTTAAATCCAGACACCCGAAAACCCTCATTTTCGAGCAGCAGCGTGGTAGATTCAAGGATATCAGGTTCGTCTTCTATTAATACAATGTGTTTGCTCATAAATTATCCTTCTTCTACGAAAGTACTCCCCTAGTAGTTGGGTGGCCGCGAAAGTATGATAAAATCTGTAACCATCTAGTTAATGCTTGCGTCTCAATAAAAACACACATCATACTTTACCTAACAGTGAAAAATCACATACAATACTTATACCATAAATACACTGAGTTATTTATTCTCATCTGCTTAATTTCATTTGGGTTCTGCGGTATTTCAGAAGCCCAAATAGTAACTCCGGCAGGAAAACTTATCAGCAATGCCATGATAGACACATTTCTGCAAAAACAGATCGACTCATTGCAGCTTCCCGGATTATCAATAGCATTTATCAGTAAAGGCAAAATCGTTTATCACCGTGCTTTAGGAGTAACAGATATTAAAACAAAAACCCCAATAGACGAGACAGTCGATTTTTGAAGCGGCTTCGCTCTCCAAGCCTGTATTTACCTATTGGGTTATGAAATTGGTTGACCGGGGCATATTAAATATGGATACCCCTTTGTATAAATATCTTCCCTATCCTGATATTGCACAGGATGAGAGATATAAGCTAATCACCGCCCGGATGGTGCTTTCTCACCAATCCGGTTTTCCAAACTGGCGTTTCTTCACTGCCGATTCCTCTTTACACGTGAAACAAGGTGACCTTTATTTGAATTTTAAGCCAGGTACAGCATTCAATTATTCGGGCGAGGGGTTTCTTTACCTGGGCAAAGTGGTAGCGCATTTGCTTAACTGTTCATTGCAAAATATGGAGCCACTGTTTGAACGTGAAGTTGCTATCCCACTACACATGCCCCATAGTTCATACACTGCCAATCCCTATATTTTGAAACATAAGGTCAGAGGACATCACGATGGGCACATAGATCCTGCTAACGGATTAAACTGGCCTATAATTCCATCCATCAGCATTGATTCAAACACTTTCAATCCTGCAGCTTCCCTGCACACCAACGCTTTAGATTATGCCGCATTCCTCATAGCCCTGATGAATGACCAAGGACTAAGTACCAATAGTATCCATGAAATGTTCCGGCAGCAATTAACCGTGCCCCTTCCCGAAGATTTCCGCAAAGCAGGCTATTCAGCCTGGGGATTGGGCATAGCAATAGCGCAAATTCCATCAGGTGCAATTTACTTACACTCAGGCAATAATGGCAATTTTCAATCAGCTTTCATGATGGATAAGGCCCGGCAGTCCGGCTATGTATTTTTTACCAATTGCGATCACGGGAACACTTTTAATGAGAAACTGGAGGCTTTCCTTTCGCTTAAATAGGTTTACTATATTTGCTGCATGGATACACCACTCCAACTTTCCACTTTTGAATCTGAGTTTCGCGTACGCCCCGATGATATCGACATGTTTCAGCACGTACATAACAGCAAATATTTTGATTATGTACTGGCTGCGCGTTACGAACAGATGGAGCGTTGCTATGGAATGGCGATGGAAAAATTTATGGAACGCGGCTTCGGCTGGGTGGTACGTACCGCCCATGTGGATTATAAACGTGCTTTAACCATGGGCGATTACTTTATTGTGAAAACCGGTATTGAAAGTATTGACGACAAAGGCTGCCGTGTAAAGTTTATCATCACCAATAAAGCCACTAAAAAGATCTGCTGCGATGGTTGGTTTGATTATGTGATGATTGACATGGCTACCGGACGCGGTGCAAAGATCCCTCAGGATGTAATTGATCAGTACCTGATCTGACCTTAACTGCGCGGATGGAATTGGCTGATGGTGCTTTTTAAATACTCCCTGTCTAAATGGGTATAGATCTCTGTTGTGGTGATGCTTTCATGTCCCAGCATCTCCTGTACTGCCCGTAAATCGGCGCCACCTTCAACCAGGTGTGTGGCAAAGGAATGCCGAAAGGTATGTGGACTTATCTTTTTCTTCAATCCGATGATTTCAGCCAACCCTTTGATGGTTAAAAAAATAATCTGCCGGCTTAACCTTGTGCCGCGCCTGTTCAGGAAAACATAATCCTCCTCACCTCTTTTTATTGGGTTATGTACCCTTACATTTTCTATCCAGATCTTCAGCGCTTTTATAGCTTCGCTGCCTATAGGCACTAATCGCTCTTTGTTGCCTTTACCGGTTACCTTTATAAATTCAATGTCAAGGTACAGGTTAGACAGTTTCAGTTCGGTAAGCTCGGATACACGCAGGCCTGATCCGTACAGGGTTTCCAGGATGGCTTTGTTACGCATGCCTTCAGGTTTGGAAAGGTCTAAGGCAGCTATAATTTTGTTGATCTCTTCATAGCTCAATGTATCCGGCAGTTTACGCCTGATCTTGGGCGATTCGAGCAGTTCTGACGGATCTGATTTAATGATATCCTCCATCAGCAGGTATTTAAAAAACGCTTTGATCCCCGAGAGGATCCTGGCTTGAGATGACGGGATCACCCCCAGTTCATTTATCCAGTTAATGAACCCGCGTAAATCAGTTAAAGTAATTAATTCTGGCTTTAATTTAGCTGTCTGTGAATCTGAATATTGATATAACTTTTCTATATCTCTGCTGTAAGCTTCGATGGAGTTGTCGGATAGCGACTTCTCTAATTTTAAATATGCCTGGAAACCTTTTATCGCCGAACGCCAATCCAATTGATTTTAGTTTTGATGATTTATAGCTAAGTTTGAACTAATGAAGATACAAATTATAAACGGTCCCAATTTGAACCTGTTAGGCGTTCGCGAAAAATCAATTTATGGCGATGCCAGTTTTGAAACCTACCTTGAAACTTTGCGCCAACGCTATGCAAACATCACCATTGATTATTATCAAAGCAACATTGAGGGCGAAATTATAAATAAACTGCATGAAATTGGGTTTAGTTACGATGGTATTGTGATGAATGCCGGGGCGTATACCCACACTTCTATTGCCATTGCCGATGCTATTGCTGCAATAAACACACCGGTTATAGAGGTGCATATCTCCAACGTACACAAGCGCGAGGAGTTCAGGCATAAATCAATGATAGCGGCCAGTTGTCGTGGCGTAATTGCAGGTTTCGGGATGGATAGCTATCGCCTGGCCATTGAAAATCTGTCGTTTAAATAATATTAAAATATTTTTTCGTTTTGATAAAACGCTTTTGGTGTAAAAGCGTTAAAACATTGCTTTCAGCTTATTGTTCCAGATGCTTAAAATATTCAGGGTTGCCGCGCTAAGTTTGCTTTTTGTTACGCTGTTATTCAGTGTTGATGCATTTGCCCAAGCCAAAAAGAAAAGATCAAAATCGGTAAGAGACTCGCTCCGCGCCTCTATCCTTTCGCGCGATTCGATGATGCGCGCGCTCAAACGCTCGGATACATCGGTAAACAACCTGCTGCAAAAGGTTGAATATTATACATCTGCCTTTAACCAGATCAAAAGCAACCTGTCAAAAAAGTTAGATACGGCAGAGATCAGCACTAAGCTACCATCATTTGAAAGGCGGATTACGCTCATCAAATCGCTTATTGATAATGATAAATCGAGCACGTTAAGGTACCTTTATACCATCAGGGATGTGCTTACCCGCAGTGATGACCAACTTGACCTTTGGCAGGAACAGCTTGCAGATATCAATAGTAAACTTGTTCAAAATCAAAACGATTTGGACGCCATATCGCGCGATAGCGTTTTAAAAATCCTGCCTGCTGATAGCTCACTGGCTACTACCTATCTCATCCAAAAAATAGCAATCGACAGCAAATATCACCGCCTGGATACTACCAATAAAAAGGTAATGGTGAAAGTAGGCCTGCTGCAAAACCGCACCTCAGCTGTTTATATTTCGATACTTGACCTCAAAGACCAGATTGATACCAAGATCAGGGATTTCAGCATTAGGGCGATGTCCCAGGAGTATAGCAACATATGGAACATGAATGCTGATGAAGGCAATGATTTCGGTACAGCCACAAAGGCTACTGCCGATATGAACGCTAAGCTTTTTAACTTTTTCATTGGCAGGGATATTCTGATCCATCTCGGGGGTTTAGTGGTGTTATTAGTATTTTTCGCCTGGGTCCGCGCCAGTCGCCGCAGGATCATGCGTGATAACGATACGCCCGAAAGTGTGTTTAGCCAGGCCAATTACGTTGTGAATTATCCGTTTGTATCCTCAATTGTTTTAACTTTTACGTTGCTGCCAAACGTTTATGATCACCCACCGGTAATTGTATTGGAGATGTTTTTATTGGTGCTGATGATTGCCCTGCTTTACCTCATAAAAAAGGCATGCCCTGCAACCATGTTCCGTTACATGCTGCAGTTATTTTGTATCACTATTATTTACAGCCTGAGCAATCTTTATATCCAGGTTACCAATATCGACAGGGTAGTTATTTTGATTTTAGGCCTCGCTGCATCGGTAATAAGTTTCAGGTTTTTATCAGAAGTGCGCAAGGCCACGGCTGATTACCTGCCTTATACCGGCTTTATATTGAAGGTTTTCATATTTCTGCAAGGGGCATCTTTTTTATGCAATGTTTTCGGCAGGGTAAGTTTGGCTAAGATCATTGGTGTAAGTGTGGTGTATAACCTTTGGCTTGCCCTGGCTTTGTATTATATGGTGCACATCATTATGGAAGCCTTGTTCCTGCAACTGGAAGCCGGTAAAAAGAGCAATAACCTTACTTCTTTTATCGATTATAAATTGATGCAAAATAAGTTCAGGAGTGTGCTGAGCATATTGGCTACCTTGTTGTGGCTGGTAATGCTTACCCAAAACCTGAACGTTGAAGATACCGTATTTGATTACCTGGGTGATTTTCTGACCAAAAACCGCAGCATCGGGGGTACCAATACCCAGTTCACGTTTCAAAGCGTAATCATATTTGTGGCCGTGATCTGGCTGTCATCCATCGCGTCAAAGATCATCAGTTACCTTTATGATATTGCTGCCAAACACGCCAACGATATCGACGTAGCCAAGAAAAAGAACCGCACCTCTACCCTGCTTATCCGCATCGGCGTAATTGCTTTAGGCTTTTTCCTGGCCGTTGCTGCTTCGGGTGTGCCTATTGATAAGATTACCATCATCATCAGTGCCTTTGGTATTGGTATTGGTTTTGGCTTACAGAATATCGTAAACAACCTGGTATCGGGTTTGATACTGGCTTTCGAGAAACCTATCCAGGTTGGTGATATCATTGAGGTTGATAACCGGTCGGGCACTATAATGGATATCGGTATCCGGGCCAGTAAAATAGCCACTTCCGATGGCGCCGAGGTAATCGTTCCTAACGGTGACCTGATTTCGCACCATGTAATTAATTGGACGCTAAGTAATAACAATCGCCGCGTAGAGCTAATAGTAGGAGTAGCATATGGATCTGATATCGAAAAAGTTAAGAATATATTATTAAACTTATTGATGAGCCATGATGATATCATGGCTCAACCCGCGCCGTCTGTGTTCCTGCACAACCTCAACGAAAGCTCGGTTGATTTCAGGCTATTCTTTTGGGCTGCAGATATCTCCACATGGCTTTCATTGAAAAGCCGCGTGCTTGCCGATATCTATGATGCTTTTGCTAAAGAAGGTATCGAAATACCGTTCCGCCAGCAGGATGTACGGGTGATATGGCCTAAGGGTTTGCCACCTATTAAAGTAGAAGCGCCGGGAATAAGGGAAGCTGAAGAAACAGAACAGGATACAAACGATACTAAAGCTCCGAAGGATCAAGATCAGTAAAATGAGTTTTCTTTTTCACAAAGAAATCCCAAACTATACTGCCTCTGTATATGCCTTTTGTGTTTTGTACCGCGTTGCCTTTCGCCTTTTGCCTTTCGCCTTTACCCTTCTTAAAGAGGCTTAACACAAAGCTTTGATGTGCCCTGCTTACTGCCCAGGCATCTTTGCGTTTACCTTCCATCAAAAACCTGAACAAGGCCAGTAGATCCATTATAAAGCGGATGCTGATCACCCAAAACGTCCGCCAAAATGGAAGGTTCTTTTTTATAAGCAGCAGGTTATTCCTGAAATTGAGATAAGTCTTAAACGGATTTTCGGCATTTAATGTACCGCCGCCAACGTGATATATGGTTGATTGCGCGCAATACATTACTTTATAGCCCATGTTTTTTAAGCGCCAGCAAAGGTCAATCTCTTCCATATGGGCAAAAAAGCTTTCATCAAAGCCGCCGGCTTCATCCCAAATGCTTTTTTTGATAAACAAAGAAGCTCCCGATGCCCAGAATACCTCACCTGATTGCTCATATTGACCGTTATCCTTTTCCAGCTCGTAAAAGATTCTACCGCGGCAAAAGGGATAGCCGTGCTTATCAATAAAGCCACCGGCAGCGCCGGCATGTTCAAAATATTCTTTTTGTGCGTATGACCGGATCTTGGGAGCAGCAGCAGCGATTAAACTATCTCTTTCCATTAATTCGATAACAGGTTCAATCCAGCCTGGAACAACCTCAACGTCGGAGTTAAGCAGGATATAATAATCGGCATCAACCTGGGCCAGCACCCGGTTATACCCCCTGTAAAGCCGTAGTTTTTATCATTTTGGATAATCCTTACCGATGGATAGTTTGCGCGCATAAACGCTACTGAATCATCCGAAGAAGCGTTATCCCCCATAACGATATCCAGGTTAGGATACGTTGAGGATAATACCGAAGGAAGAAATTGTTTAAGGTACTTTGCGCCGTTCCAGTTTAAAATAACTACAGCAACTTTAGGTGTATGGGTCATCTATGTAAATCCTCCGGCTTAAATTTCCATCTCCGGTGCGACCATAGCCAATATTGCGGTTCCCTCCTGATCATCCCCTCAAGATATTTAACATGCATATCTGTTATTTCGTGTTCGGCAGTTTCTTTTGGTGTTTCGGTAAGCGGGATTAGCGTATATTCATAATATCCGCGTTTTACCCTTTTCATGTCGTAAAAAACAACAGCTGCGTCAATTGTTTTGGCAATTTTTTCGATACCCAAAAATACCGCAGTAGGCTGGTTTAAAAAATTGGTGAAATAGTTTACCTCATGCATCACGGGAGTTTGATCGCCTACGAGCACACTTACAGTAAGTTCTTTACGGTATTCAATCATTTTACGCAATGTTTGCTTCATGGCAACCGGCTGCCCACCAAACCTAGAACGGATCTTGATGAAAAAATCATCAAACGTTTTGTTAGACAAGTTTTTGTAAATGATCATGAACCTTTTATCGGTAACAAAGTTGAAATTGAGGGCGGCCATTTCCCAGTTGCAGTAATGGCCGGCAACTGCAATAATACTTTTACCTTTAGCAAAGTATTCAAACACCAAATCGGAGTTGGTAGCCACTACCCTTTTCTGGATCTGTTTTTCTGATACGGTGATCATTTTAATGGTTTCCACTATCAGGTCGGCCAGGTAGCGATAATACTTTCGTTCAATATCATGACGTTCCTGATCTGTTTTTTCGGGAAACGAATTGCGGAGGTTTTGCTGCACCACATCGCGGCGATAATGAACAATGTGGTAGATAATAACGAAAGAAATATCAGATAAAATGTATAAAAACCAAAAGGGCAGCAGCGATATCAGGTATAAAATTAATATGCCAAACTTAGTAAAGCCCTTTTTTATCATTATTTTAGCCAATTTTGAGCACAAACATAAAATATATGATTGAAAAAGGCGCTGTGTTACCTATGTTTTATCTTCCACCGGTCGACTATTTTGTACAGTTAAATATGTACAAGCCTGATATACTGATAGAAAGAGAAGAGCATTTCCCCAAACAAACTTATCGCAACCGGGCTAATATCTACTCGCCCGATGGGGTACTGGCATTGGTGGTGCCGGTAATAAAAGGTTCAAAAAACCATACTAAAGTTAAAGATGTAAAAATCAGCTACGATTTTATGTGGCAGCGCCTGCACTGGCAAAGCTTGCAGGCCTGTTATCGCCGTTCGGCTTATTTTGAATTTTATGAAGATGATTTAGCGCCTTTTTATGAAAAACAAATCACCTATTTGTTTGATTATAATCAGGAGCTTTTGAACCTGCTGCTCAAGCTTACTAAAATAAAAACAGAACTAAATTATACGGATGAATACCAGGCCGAATATCCTAACCTGCACGATTTTCGGTTTTCTATTCATCCTAAAAAGAAAGCGAAATGCAGCAGAAACCATATTTCCAGGTATTTGAAGACCGACGGGGCTTTATGAAAAACCTGAGTATTATTGACCTGCTGTTTAACCAGGGCCCGCAAACCATAAACTATTTGTAGATGAATGGCAACTTTAAACGCCTGCGCCTTAAAAAACACAAACACGCAGGAAATGTAGGTGACAGACCGGGTACTATCAGGGTAGCCGATGATGCACTGAAACCCATTATATCCGTTTACTCATATAATAAAGATGAGTTGGTAACCTGTGAGGGAAAGGATATCAAAACAGCATTAAAACAGCTCAATAAATGTGACAATCATACCCATTGGATCAAGATTAATGGGTTAGGCGATGCCTCGCTGATTGAGCAAATTGGTGAGCATTGCAGTATAAATGCCCTGGTTTTGGAGGATATTGCCAATACGCACCAGCGCCCCAAATTTGATGAATACGAGGATTATGCCTTTTGTACCAGCCGCATCGTTCAATTTAACAAGGATAACGAGATCATTAACTGCCAGTTTTCGGCTATCATAAAAGATAATATCATCATTAGTTTTGAGGAGGATCACACCGAGCGCTTTGACGCCGTAAAAGCCCGTTTGAAAGCAGGAAAGGGTGCTATCCGTACCGCGGGACCCGGATATATGTGTTATGCGCTTACTGACACTATAATTGATACCTACTTTGTGCTGCTTGCCGAAATTGGCGATCATTTGGATGCCCTTGAAGATAAGCTTTACCTGAGCGCCGATAAAACCATCATGTTTAATGCCCAGCAGCTAAAACGTACGCTCATTGTTGTACGCCGTGCCAGCTGGCCCGAGCGGGATAAGATCAATGACATGATCAGGTCTGAAAGTCCGCTGATAACGTCGGAAGTTAAATTGTTTTTACGCGACGCTTACGACCATTGCATCCAGGCTATGGATCTCATTGAAAATTATAAGGAGGTAACATCAAGCATCATCGATCTGTACCTATCCATGGTAAGTAACCGCATGAACGAGATCATGAAGGTGCTTACCATTATTTCGGTGATTTTCATTCCGCTTACTTTTATTGCGGGCATTTACGGCATGAATTTTTCGCGCCAGGATGATAAAGGCCATATCCTTCCGGATAACATGCCCGAATTGTACTGGCACCATGGTTACATTTATGCTATCGTGTTTATGTTTTTGATAGCCTTAATACAGGTGTTTGTATTTTGGAAAAAGGGTTGGTTTAACAGGCTATAAGCTCCCCGCCCCCTAAAGGGGAGAAAAAAGGAGTTATTGAACAAGCTTACAAAGCACCCCCTTTACGGGGCCGGGCGGCTTGAACTTGTTTCTTTACCATATACAGGATCTCACCCAGCCCATTTGTTTTGATCTCAAATGTGGTTGAAAGCAACATCCCCATTTTATCTTTACTAAAACCCTTGCCCGCCATCCATTCCAGGTATGATACCGGGATATCGGCTATAATAGTGCCTTTATATTTACCGTAAGGCATTTTGGTTTGTACAATATCAATGAGGATCTTTGGATCTGGCTTTAAATTTTCCACGCGGTAAAGGTAAGCACAAACCGATGGGATTCTGCTCCTATTCCTGCAATCCTTTTATAATAAAAAATGTTGCGAGTGCAGCTGCGACGCCAACTGTTGCTTTTAAAATACTGCTGCTTATATAAGGCGGGATATAGGTCACGCCCATTTCATCGGCAACAGCCGGATGCCCCACATAGCGGCCTTTTACAGGTATTGCTACCTGCTCAAAGTTATCGGCCAGTTCATGTAATTGATCATGCAGCTCACGGCCGCGCATTACGGGGCCATGACCTGCCGCTACTGTGCGTGGTTCAAGCGCGGCAAGCCTTCGTACTGATTGGGCAGCAGCTTCCCAGTCGGTAGTGAAATACCTCGGCGGGCCGGTTAACTTTTTAAGCGAACTAAATGAATAGAAAGCTGATTCGGCCTTGGTAGTTGAAAACGCATCCCCGGCTATTAAGGTCGAATTTATTGGCAAAAACAGCGAAATATGGCCCGGCGTATGTCCCGGTGTGTGAATGATCTTCCATTCGGGCAGTTCTGGAATCCCTTCCTCCATATCGATGGTTTTTACTTTAGTACCGAGGTTAATGGGGGATGTTGGGAAAAATACCGACAGTAAGCTCATCAGCCCGTCGGTCAGTGATGGATCAGCCGGCGGATATGATGACAGGCCTGTTAGGTAAGGCAATTCAAGTGCGTGGGCATAAACAGGTACATTCCAAATCTCCAAAAGTTCTGCCAATCCTCCCGAGTGGTCGGCATGTCCATGTGTGAGCACAATAGCGGCAGGCCTGGTTCCCGGGCCAAAAAGCTCTTCGGCCATGGCAATGATTTTTTTGCCGAACCTTTTAAGCCCGTATCAACCAAAACCCAGCCTTTGGCAGCACCGGGACGGTTGGCGATCATGTAAACATTAACAAATAATAGTTTAGTTCCCCATACCCTTTGCGATACCTGGAAATATTTTGTACTGAGCCTTCTGTTCATGGTTTATAATTATTAACAAAACGTAACTCTTGTATTAAAAGTTTTAGCTGCTTAAATTTAAACACAATTTTATCAGTCTAAAACAAATAACATGGCCTTCGGCTTAACACCAGCGCAAACAGAAACTGCCAGAACTATGTTAGGTTAGTAAACTATAAACACTATGAAACAACAATTTGATGCCACGCTTACGGGGACCGATAGCATTATTGAAGGTACAGCGCAACAGGTGACCTGGGCCGGTTATGCCAATGCATATGAGTTTAAATCGATAGATGGCACACTACATTTAGTAATTGTCAAAGACCAGGATGGCGAATGGATCAGGATTGATGGTACAGAGCCTTACCTTTCGAGCTGGATTGATGAACTGGCCGAACAGGCAGTAAGCCACTCTTTATAAAAAAAGGAAGCCGGATCATTTGCCCCGGCTTCCTTCGTTATATTTCATATGATTAATCCAATTCAATTGGTTTCATTTTAGGCACCAGGAAATGCATAATGAGCCAGGCTAAAATGTAAGCGCTTCCGCAAACAAAGAACATAATATAATAGGCTATCTCAATTTTACCGATTGACCGGTAATACACAAACAGGTTTTTTTGCACGGCAAGCGACAGGAATACACCACCGATAGAACCGAACATGCCACCTAAGCCCGTTACCGAACCAATAGTGCGTTTTGGGAACATATCCGAAACTGTGGTGAATATATTAGCGCTCCATGCTTGGTGCGCCGATGCTGCTATCCCTATCACTATAACAGCAAGCCACATATTAACACCACCCAGAATTTGCGCAAATATGATTGGTATTACCGCCAGTGCGTAGATAAACATAGATGTTTTACGGGCTTTAAATACAGGCCAATCCTTTTTAATAAGGTTCATAGGCAACCAACCGCCGCCAACACTCCCAAAGGTAGACATGGTATAAACCAACGCAACGGGAATGGCTATTTCTGTGCCCTTTAAATGATACTGGCTTTCCAAAAAATCGGGGAGCCAGAACAGGTAAAACCACCATATAGGGTCGGTAAGGAATTTACCTATAACAAATGCCCACGTTTGCTTAAACGAAAGCAGCTTGCCCCAAGATATTTTCTTTTGCTCAACTGGCTGTAAAGCTTCAGTTTGACTGTCATGATCACTGTTGATGTAATCAAGCTCGGCTTTTGATACCTTGCTATGCTTTGAAGGTGCGCGATAAATTACCTGCCATAATACAAGCCATATAAAACCGATTGAGCCGGTTATGATAAATGCCCAGCGCCATCCCCAGGCAGCTGCTATAAACGGAACCGTTAAAGGGGCAACTATAGCACCTATATTTGCACCAGAGTTAAATATCCCCGTAGCAAATGCACGTTCTTTTTTAGGAAACCACTCGGCCACTGTTTTAATGGCTGCAGGAAAATTTCCCGCTTCACTAAGACCCAATGCAGAACGCACTACGCCGAAACCAAAGGTGCCGCCAACAAAAGCGTGGCACACCGCCGAAATACTCCATAGTAGTGTTGAAAGGAAATAGCCGAGTTTGGTGCCTATCTTATCGATGATCCGTCCGGCAGCCAGCAAACCTATTGAATAAGCTATTTTAAAAGCAATCTCAATATTGGCATAATCGCCATCATTCCACTTAAACTCCTTGGTAAGGTCTGATTTAAGCAAACTGATTACCGCCCGGTCAAGGTAATTAACGGTTGTTGCGAAAAACACCAGCGAGCAGATCACCCAGCGGTAGTTTCCAACTTTTTCTTCTCTCATTATAATTTAGGTTAACTGGCTATTTAATGGTTTGTACTATTTCAAGCAGCTTCAGGGTATCGTTATACAGTTTATCGTACTCCTGGTTTTCCAGTACGCTTTTGCTGATTAGTTTACTGCCCATGCCCACGGCGCATACCCCTGCTTTAAACCAGGTACTGATGCTGTCATGGTTCAAATCAACCCCACCTGTTGGCATGAACAACTGACCGGCAAACAAATCCCTGATTGAGGATACAAACTCAGGCCCCAGTATATTGGCCGGGAATATTTTTATCAGCGCAGCCGCGTTTTGTTGAGCTGTGTAAATTTCGGTTGGTGTCATACAGCCAGGAATCCATAACAAGTTGTGCTGCGCTGCCAGTTTGCCAACCTCGGGATTAACAATCGGTGATACGATAAAATCAGCTCCGGCAGCAATAAAAGCTTCAGCTTCCTGAACACTTTTGATGGTACCGATACCTAATTCCAGGCCCGGCATTTCGCCGTTTGCAAGGGCTTGTTTTAAAACCTTGAAGTTTTCGAGGGCGGCTGCACCGCGGTTGGTATATTCAAATACCCTAATGCCAGCTTTATAAAGCGTGCGGGTTATTTGCAGGCTTACTTCCGGGTCTTTATAAAAGAACAGCGGTAATGTACCCTGCTTTAATATCGCGTCAAGTACTATATCTTTTTTACTCATTGTTTCATTGTGTTATAAATTTGATCAACTCTTTTGGTGGTCGCATCGCCTTCAATAAATAGCTTCTCGAATGCGGCTGCCGTTGCAAAGTCCAGCAATTGCTGCGGATCTTGCTTGTTATAAAAGCCGTAAATAAGCCCGGCCATAAAGCAATCGCCGCTGCCAACTTTGTCAACCACGGTTTCGGTAGTATAGGTTGGGGAGTGATAAAAGCGGTTACCTGTATAAAGCGAAGTATAATATTCAACGCCTTTGCCTGCATCAAAGCGGAAGGTATTGGCAACAGCCCGGCAGCGCGGGTAGGCATCCATGATCCTTTCAGACGAATAAAGCCCTTCTTTCAGGTAAATACTTTGCTGGCCCGATTCATGCATATCTGGCGTAACGGGAATACCAAGCATGGTTTCTTCGGCCCAAACATTACCCATAATGATATCGGCATATTGTACCAGTTTCGGCATGATCTCTACCGGCTTTTTACCGTACTGCCATAATTTGGGGCGATAATTAAGATCGACAGATATGGTGATATGTTTTTTGCTTGCTGCTTGTAAAACTTCTTCGCAAACATCGGCTGCAAGCTGATTCAAGGCCGGACAAATCGCACTGAAATGAAACCAGCTTACACCTTCCAAAACAACATCCCAGTTAACCATACCCGGTTTGAGGTCGGCAAAGGACGAGCCTGCACGGTCATATACAATGGCATTGTTCTTTACATCCTTACCACGGGTAAGATAATAAAGACCTATTCTGTTACCACTATGATGTATTGCTGATGTGTCGATACTTTTGCTTTCCAGGTAACTGATAATCTGTTCGGATAAGGCATTATCAGGCAAAGCGGTAAAATATTTTATTGGCTGCTCCCAAAGGGCTAAAGCATTGGCTACGTTAAGCTCGGCACCACCCATAAAAAATGGCAGCTTGTTGCTTTTTAACCATTGCCCTTCGCCGTCCGGGCACATGCGTAATAATAATTCGCCGAACGACAGGATGCTTCCCTTTGTATTTTCTATATTGCTCATTTAAAAATTGAAATAGTTTTTGGCGTTAAAATAGCAAATATCGCTCACGATCTTTCCTGTCCATTCAATATCGTTTGGTAATTCGCCGTTTTCAATGTCGTCACCCAACAAGTTACAAAGCAACCTGCGGAAATACTCATGCCTCGGGAATGACATAAAGCTCCTCGAATCGGTAAGCATCCCAACCAAACGGCTCAGCAGGCCCATGTTTGATAAAGCGTTTAATTGCTTGATCATGCCATCTTTTTGATCCAAAAACCACCAGGCCGATCCAAACTGCATTTTGCCGGCTACCGAACCGTCGTTATAGTTGCCCACCATAGTAGCAAACAACTCGTTATCGGCAGGGTTAAGGTTATAAATAATGGTTTTGGCTAACTGGTTAGTGGTATCCAATCTGTTCAGGAATTTGGATAATGCCCTGCCTTGTGCAAAATCGCCTATAGAATCCCAGCCGGTATCAGGCCCCAGATTGGTTAAAGCACGCGCATTGTTATTACGCAATGCACCAAGGTGGAATTGTTGTACCCAGCCTTTTTCATGATCCCAAATGGCAAAGTAATACAACATGGCCGATTTAAATTTCAGGATTTCCAAAGGCAACAACACTTCGCTGTTCCTTATTTTGGTAAAGATGGTAGCTATCTCTGCGTCGGTATAATCTTCGGCATAAATTTGCTCCAGTCCGTGATCTGATAATTTGCAGCCGTTTTCGGCGAAGTAATCGTGTCTTGCTTTTAAGGCCGAAAGATATTCATCAATGTTAGATATGGATACATTTGCCACTGATTCCAGTTGGTCAATGTATTTGTTGAGCCCGGCAATGTCATCGGCGTTCATAGCTTTATCGGGGCGGTAGGCCGGCAATACTTTCACGCTGTATCCATCCTGTTTCAGTTTCTGATGATGGCTAAGGTTATCCAACGGATCATCAGTAGTACCCACAACCTCTACATTTTTACTTTTTAAAATATTACGGATGCTGAACTCCGGCGATTGCAGTTTTTCGTTGCACTGGGCATATATTTTTTGTGCCGACGCTGGCGAAAGCAATTCATTTATGCCAAAATAACGCTGCAATTCAAGGTGTGTCCAATGGTATAGCGGGTTTCTCAAAGTGTAAGGAACCGTAGCAGCCCATTGCATAAACTTTTCTTCGTCGGTTTTATTACCTGTGATATAGGCTTCATTAACACCATTTGCCCGCATAGCGCGCCATTTGTAATGATCGCCATAAAGCCAGATCTGGGTTATGTTTTTAAAATTGATATCATCAGCAATCTGATCTGGCGGCAGGTGGCAATGATAATCAATAATGGGCTGATGGCTGGCGAACTCATGATATAAGCGCTGCGCCGTTTTTGTTTGAAGTAAAAAATCCTGATCTAAAAAATTCTTCATTGGTTATTGACAGATATATACCGGAGTTAGCGGTATAGTAGTTTATACTTGTAAGCGGCAAATTACACATCATACGGGCAAGTTGGAAGTAATAAGCCTAAACAATCCACGCAAACGTTTTCGTTGAGACGTAAAAACAACTACTATGAAGCAAAAAGGCGATGAGGTTATCACCCCATCGCCTTTTTTATCTATTGGTGAAATTTCTGCTACCAGAAAATCGAGTACAATGCAACCACAATACCTGTTACAATTAAGGCGCCTGCTAAAAATCCTCTCGAAGTTTTAAACATTGAGCCATCAATTTCGAGGCCGTTTGTTGTAACGCCCCTGGCCTGGTCAATTTTTGAAATAATGTACATACCGATAACGCACAGGATAAATACAAAACCCATACGGTCAAGGAAAGGGATTTCATATAACTTCGTTACTTTATCATCCTGCAAGGCTAATTTTGAGAAGCCATACGGCGACAGGAAGCTCAGGTCAATAAACTTTGGACAAAGTTTAAAGAAACATGAGAAAATGAAACCGCCAATAGTTGCAAATAAAGCCGCATTTGAAGTAGCTTTTTTCCAGAAGAAACCAAGGATAAACATGGCAAAGATACCCGGAGACACGAAGCCCGTATATTCCTGGATATACTGGAAGCCCTGCTTACCTTCGCCCATTAATGCTTTACCAATAAGCTCAGATAACAGGATACCTAACAATAAGGCAACAAGCACCGAGATTTTACCCAGGTTAACCAGTTTCTTATCGGTAGCTTCAGGATTGATTGCTTTTTTGTAAATATCCAACGTAAAGATGGTAGCGATACTGTTTGCTTTACCCGCTAACGACGCTACAATAGCAGCCGTTAACGCAGCGAATGAAAGGCCTTTTAAGCCGCTTGGCAATAAGTTTAATAATGATGGATACGCTTTGTTAGGATCCAAAACTCCGGATGAACTCGCCATTTCCTGGTGGAACATACCTTTTTGATATAAAAGGTATGCCGCAATACCAGGCAGCACCACAATAACAGGCATCAGCAACTTAAGGAAAGCTGCAAACAGGATACCGCCACGGGCGGTTTTAAGGTTTGCGCCCAAAGCTCTTTGGGTAATATACTGGTTACAGCCCCAATAGTTAAGGTTAGTGATCCACATGCCGCCTATCAGAACAGATAAACCAGGCAGATCCATGTAATTTGGATTATCCTTTTTAAAGATCATATGGAAGTGATCCGTAGCTTCGCTATGCAGGATCTTGAAACCATTGAGCAAGCCTGTTGTACCTTCTTTTTCGCTTAACAAAGTAAGTGCAAGGTAAGATGCCATTAAACCACCCAATATCAATACCGCTACCTGGATTACGTCGGTATAGCCGATAACCTTCATACCGCCCAGTGTAATAACTGCCGAGAATATGGCCAACAGCCAGATACACAAGTGAATATCAAGACCTGAAATACCGCTGACAGCTAATGCACCGAGGTAAAGGATTGACATTAAGTTAACCACAATGTACAGCAACAGCCAAAATATGGCCATGATCATGGCTACTGTTCCGTTATACCGCTGATGCAGGAACTGCGGCATGGTAAAGATCTTATTTTTAAGATATACCGGGATAAAGAAAACCGCCACAATGATGAGGGTGATAGCGGCCATCCACTCGTAAGTAGATATGGCTAAGCCCATTTTAAACGCAGACCCACTTGTACCTATAAATTGTTCGGCAGAGATATTTGAGGCGATGAGCGATGCTCCGATAGCCCACCAGGTTAACGACCCTTCGGCCAAAAAATAGTCTTTTGAGGTGGCATCGGCGTTGTGTTTACGCTTATACACCCACCAGCCGTAACTGGCAACAATTATAAAGTAGATAAAGAAAACAGCATAATCGCCATTTGAAAGGGTTTTGAGGTTCATTGTTTTGGTTTGTCTTTGGGTTTAATATGTATGATTGACAATTATAAACTATATATATCGATTTATCAAATTTTCGATGTATTCTTGTTTACCGCTTGTCACTTTAGGTTCGCCGTTAGCTATCGCATAGTTACGCAAATCTTCCAAAGAAACCTTACCCTCTTCAAAATCTTTCCCGGTGCCGGCATCAAATGACGCATACCTGTCGGTACGTAATTTTTTGTATTCTGATTTTTGCAGGATATTATCAGCTGTTACCAATGCCCTTGCAAAAAGGTCCATACCACCAATGTGTGCATAAAACAAATCAGCAGGATCAGTAGAGTTACGGCGGATCTTGGCATCAAAGTTAATACCACCACCCTGGAAGCCGCCTGCTTCAAGAATAATCAGCATACATTCTGTCACTTCATTGATATCATTCGGGAACTGGTCTGTATCCCAGCCATTCTGTGAATCACCGCGGTTAGCATCTATCGAACCTAATAAACCCGAATCGGCAGCTACCTGAAGCTCATGTTGGAAAGTGTGGCCTGCTAAAGTAGCGTGGTTAACTTCAAGGTTCAGTTTAAAATCATTGATCAGGTCGTATTTCTGCAAGAAGCCCAGTACGGTTGCTGCATCATAATCATACTGGTGCTTGGTTGGCTCACATGGTTTAGGCTCGATGAAGAAAGTGCCTTTAAAGCCTTGTTTGCGCGCGTAATCTTTAGACGCGTGTAAAAACCGAGCTAAATGCTCCTGCTCGCGTTTCATATTGGTGTTGAGCAGACTCATGTAACCTTCGCGACCACCCCAGAAAACATAGTTTTCGCCACCTAATGCAATAGTTGCATCCATAGCAGCCTTAACCTGCGCACCGGCATGCGCCAATACATGAAAATCGGGGTTGGTTGATGCTCCGTTCATATAACGTTTGTGGCTGAACAGGTTCGCAGTACCCCAAAGCAGTTTTACCCCGCTGGCAGCCTGTTTTTGTTTGGCATAATCAACCAAAGCCTGCAAACGACGATCATTTTCGGCAACATCATTGCCATAGTCAACCACGTCAACGTCGTGGAAACAGTAGTAAGGCAGGTTCATTTTGGTCAAGAACTCAAACGCTGCATCCATTTTGTCTTTAGCGCGCTCAACAGCGTCAGCTTTTTCATCCCATGGGAAAACGTGCGTAGCACCGCCAAACGGATCGGCACCGTTACCGCAGAACGAATGCCAGTAAGCACCTGCAAAACGTAAATGGTCTTTCATTGTTTTGCCTGCCACCACCCTGTCCGCGTCATACCAGCGAAACGCCAGCGGGTTGTCTGATTCAAGACCTTCAAATTTTATCTGGCCTATTTCTTTGAAAAATTCTTTTTCGCCTGTTACTATCATTTTAATTATTGAATTAGTGAGTTATTGAATTAGTGATTTTTTTATTGGGCAATTGTTTAATTATTTATTTGGATACACGGGCAACACCTTTCGCCTTTAACCTTTTCCCTTTCACCTCAGTTTCGCTTCTAAAAGGGCTTTCCACTCCTGGTAAACGGGCTCAAACTGGTCGGTTGTTGGTTCAACCAGTTTAATGGCTTTGATATTGCTGAATGCCTCGGCCGGTGATTTGAAGATGCCTGCGCCTATACCTGCGCCTAAGGCAGCGCCTACACTTCCGTCGTTATTATAGAGCTCGACAGGAACGCCTGTGGCATTTACAAAAGTTTGGGTAAACAGATCGCTCAGGAAAAGGTTGCTTTTGCCCGCACGGATCACAGTAGGGTTCATACCATTGCCGCGCATAATGTCAAAGCCATAACGAAACGACGAGGCTATCCCCTCCTGCACAGCCCTGAAAATATGTGCCGGTGTATGCAGGTTAAGGTCGATATTTTGAAAATGCGCGCCTACCTGCTTATTATTTAACATACGCTCGGCACCATTGCCAAAAGGCAGTACCTGTAGGCCTTCGCTGCCCAAAGGGGCTTTTTCAGCTTCGGCATTCATTTGGTTATAGCTATAGCCCGTACCGAACGTGTTTTTTACCCAGCGATATAAGCTTCCGGTTCCGTTAATACAAAGCAACACACCAAGTCTTTTCTGTTCGGTGGCATAATTAACGTGTGCGAAGGTGTTAATGCGCGATTGTTGATCATAAACCAATTGATCGTTTACTCCATATATAACGCCCGATGTGCCAGCAGTAGCAGCTACTTCGCCGGGATTTAGTACATTTAACGATAAGGCATTGTTGGGCTGATCTCCTGATTTATAGGTAACAGGAATGCCTGCTTTTAAATTCAGTTTTTCGGCGACTGATGCCTGCAAACTTCCGTGCGATGAAAATACAGGATTAATAACCGGAAACAGGCTTTCGTCAAAACCAAAATAATTGATGATCTCTTTGGAGATGCCATTGGTTTTGAAATCAAAAAACACCCCTTCAGATAATGCCGATACAGATGTGGTGATCTCGCCGGTAAGCTTCATGGCGATATAATCACCAGGCAGCATGATCTTATCTATTTTACTGTAGATCTCCGGTTCGTTCTCTTTTACCCAGGCCAGTTTTGAGGCCGTAAAGTTGCCCGGCGAATTGAGTAGATGAGATAAGCAATGTTCTTCGCCAATTGTAGCAAAAGCTTTATCGCCAATTTCAACGGCGCGGCTATCGCACCATATAATACTATCACGAAGTACGTTTTGATTTTTATCAACAAGTACAAGGCCGTGCATTTGGTAAGCGATACCAATGGCAGCTATATCTTTTGAGTTGTAACCTCCCTTAGCATGACAGCGCTCCAATGCTTTGTGCGCCTGCTCCCACCACATTGAGGGAGATTGTTCGGCCCAGCCGGGATGCAAGGCTTTAATTGGCGACTCCTGGTCAGGGTATTGTGCCGAAGCGATTGTATTTTGCGTTGCGGCGTCAACAACACTTACTTTTACCGACGAAGTACCTATATCGATCCCTAATAACAGCATAGCCTATTCAGATTTTTGTATGATTTTTTGGTTGTATTTATTAATTGGTAACTTAACGCAACGAAAATAAAGAAATAAATAAAAATTGCAATCGATTGCGTAAAATATTTTTTCCAATTTGCACGCTATAATGAAGAAAGTTAAACGCACCACCATTTATGACATTGCCGCAAAGCTCGGCATAACCGCGTCTTCCGTATCAAGAGCGCTGAATAACAGTAGCCAGGTGAACGAAAAAACCAGGGAGCTGATTATCAAAACCGCCGATGAGCTCAATTATAAACGCAACACCCTTGCCTCCAACCTGCGCAAAGGACATTCAAAAACTATTGGCGTAGTGGTGCCGCGGATAAACCAGAACTTTTTCAGTAACGTGATAGCCGGCATTGAGGAAACAACCTATCAAAAAGGATATAACCTCATCATATGTCAGTCGGGCGAGGTGCATGATAAGGAAATTCAATGTGTAAATACGCTCATTAATCAGCATGTGGATTGTATAGTGATCTCGGTATCGGCCGATAGCTATGATTACCAGCACCTGCAAAATGTGCTCGACCATGGCATTCAGCTGATCCAGTTTGACCGTGTTGCTGAAGAACTGGAAACGCTTAAAGTGATCAACGACAACGAACAGGCTTCATTTGAAGCGGTATCGCACCTGATAGAAAACGGCTATAAACGTATCGCTTTACTTGAAGGCCCCCAAAATCTCAACATTTTTCGCCAGCGAAAAAACGGGTACCTAAGGGCATTAGAAACGCATAAGGTGAAAGTGATTGACGAACTGGTGGTTGAAAATGCATGGACAAAGGAGCTTGGTGCCGAAGCTACCCGTAAGCTGCTTAACCTCCCCCACCCGCCGGATGCAATATTTGCCTCTACGTCTGATTTTTCGGCCTTAGGTGTTTTGGAGGTAGCCAATGTTATGAATATCAAGGTACCTTCAGAGTTAGGTATTTGCGGTTACTCTAATGAAGCTTTTACAGAGATTACCAGTCCATCGATAACCACTATAGATCAGTTTAGCGTTTATATGGGCAAAACCATTGGCAACCTGTTTTTCCAGGAGATTGCCAACGTCGAGGTTTCGGTTAAACCCAAGATTATCAGTATTAAGCCTGAGTTGATTATAAGGGGATCGACGAAAAAGAACAGCTCGCTCTAACCCCTCTAACTAGGGCAAGCATAAAGTGAAGGCTACTTGTGCCGCGGCTTAGCAGCACAAATAGTTTTCGTTAATAGTCGGCCCTCCATACTTGCGCCAGTAAAAAGCATTGTCGTTTCTCTCTAGCAGTGAACACTGTGTTTGTAAATTTTTACTAAATTATCCTCATTAATACAACACTCGTCGGATAGAAAACATATTTTAAATTCAATATCGATAAGCATTTAGTTACAGATTTGTTACATTAAGCTTTAATTTCAACCATTATTTAAGTGTAACACATATGGATGATTTTTTAGCGGCCAGATCCCAAATGGCCTTATCGTTAGGTTTTCATATCATATACTCCTGTATCGGCATGGTGATGCCGGTTTTTATGGCGATATCACATTATAAATGGATCAAAACCCAGGACCCGGTTTATAAAAACATCACTGTAGCCTGGAGTAAAGGCGTGGCCATATTTTTTGCCACCGGCGCGGTATCCGGCACCATGCTCTCTTTTGAGCTCGGCTTACTTTGGCCCGGCTTCATGAAACACGCCGGACCGATCTTCGGGATGCCGTTTTCGTTAGAAGGCGTCGCCTTTTTCATCGAAGCTATAGCACTTGGCTTATTCCTTTATGGCTGGAACAAATTAAATAACTGGGTACATTGGACAGCCGGGGTTATTGTCGGTATAAGCGGCGTTGCATCAGGTATCCTCGTAGTGTCAGCCAATTCCTGGATGAACAGCCCTTCCGGTTTCGATTTTGTGAACGGACAGTATATCAATATTGATCCCATAAAAGCAATGTTCAATAAAGCCTGGTTTTCAGAATCATTGCATATGATTATAGCCGCCTTTTCGGCAACAGGTTTTGCAGTGGCCGGGATCCATGCGCTCATGATCTACCGTAAAAAGAATATCGCTTTCCATACTAAGGCGTTTAAAATAGCTATCATCTTTGGGGCAGCCGCAGCTATTTTACAACCTTTCAGCGGCGACTTATCAGCCAAAAACGCAGCTAAACGCCAGCCTGCAAAACTGGCCGCAATGGAAGCTTATTTCCACACCCAGGAATACGCACCGCTGGTTATCGGTGGTATTCCTGATACCGCTGCAAAAAAGTGAATTACGGTTTAGAGATCCCCGGCCTGTTAAGCTTTTTAGTGCATGACAATTTTAAAACACAGGTAAACGGGTTGGATAAAATCCCTGTTAAAAACCAGCCGCCAGTGGCTGTTACTCATTACGCATTCCAGATTATGGTGGGTATAGGCGTTTTGATGATGCTGATGGGGGGCATTTATTTTTACGAGCTCTGGAAAAAGAAGGACCTGCTCTCTAAACCATGGTTCCTGAAAACTTTTATCTGGGCGACACCACTTGGTTTTATAGCCCTTGAAGCCGGATGGACGGTGACCGAGGTTGGCCGCCAGCCATGGATCATACAAGGTGTTATGCGTACCAGCGAGGCAGTTACGCCAATGCCAGGTATCCAATATTCGTTTTACCTGTTCAGCTTTATTTATTTTTCGCTGAGTGTAGCTGTTATATTTTTATTAAAAAGGCAAATCCAGATGGTGCCTGAATTGTATGACCGTAAAACTGCCCAGCCATGATGTTATATATTGTAATTCTTTTTCTTTTTGCGGCTATCACCCTCTACTTTTTATTGGGCGGAGCTGACTTCGGTGCTGGCATTATCGAGCTTTTTACATCAACTGACAATAAACACCGCACCCGCAATATCATGTACCAGGCTATCGGCCCAATTTGGGAGGCCAATCACATGTGGCTGATCATTACAGTGGTAGTACTTTTTGTAGGATTTCCGGTTATTTATAGTGAAATGTGCATTTACCTGCATATTCCCTTACTGGTAATGCTGCTTGGAGTAATAGCCCGGGGCACCGCATTTTCGTTCCGTAATTATGACGCCATTAAAGACGAAAAAACACAGGCATTTTATACGCATATATTCGTTTATTCAAGTTTTGTTACACCATTGTTCCTGGGTATCATTGCAGGCAGTGCCCTATCCGGGCAGATTGATCCTAAAGCCACTGATTTTCTGCACGCTTACATCTTTAGCTGGTTTAACTGGTTTTCAGTATCTGTTGGCTTTTTTACCGTGGCACTATGCGGTTTCCTTGCAGCTATTTATATAGTTGGTGAAACGGAAGATGTTGACGAAATTAAACGCTACATCCGTAAGGCAAAGATTATGAACATAGCCGCCGTGATATGTGGTGCATTGGTGTTCTTAGCTTCTCATTTTGAGCACGTTCACCTGGCCAGCTGGATTTTTGGCAACCCCGTAAGCTTAGTTTCGGTAATTGCTGCAACCATTTCATTGGTAGTGCTTTATCTGATTATATCACACCGCAGAAACAGGCAATGGATCAGGGTGCTTGCTGCCTTCCAGGTGTGTATGATATTGATATCGGTAGGGTTTTCGCGCTTCCCGAGGTTCGTTATTTTTAAGGATGGCAGTTCTATGTCTTTACTTACCGAACATGCCAATAGCAATAGTATCGATGACCTGGGGATTGGTTTATTGGTGGGTAGCTTGTTTATATTGCCGGCGCTGGGCTATTTGTATTATGCGTTTAAAAAGAAAGACCGTTGATTTTTTTGATCACGCTGATTTCGTTGATTTGATTATAATATTTATTTGCAAAGCTTAACCGTCTTTATCTGTCTTGTTTAAAAGACGAGATGTGCTGTCAAATATTACATTTGTGTTGTGAAGAATTATTTAAAGATCCTGTCAATCGACGAATATTCCATTACGCCTAAGTACCTGCAACTCTCCAATGCTATTATCAGGGCCATTGAAAGCGGGCAGATTGTAAAGGATGATATGCTCCCTTCAATCAATGATCTCAGCTATGCACTGGATACTTCCCGCAATACCATTGAGCGCGTTTATAAGGAACTGAAGGAAAAAGGCATAGTAAGCTCGGTTCCGGGAAAAGGCTTTTTTATTTCCAATACCGATTTTCAGAAGCCACTTAAGATCTTCCTACTGTTCAACAAACTCAGCGCGCACAAGAAAATTATTTATGATGCCTTTGTTGCTACTATCGACGAGCAGGCTGCTATAGATTTTTATATCTACAACAACGATTTTTACTTTTTTAAAAAGATCATTGCCGAAAGTATCCAGAGCGATTATGCCAAATACATCATTATCCCACATTTTTTAGATAATGAAACCAAGGCTCATGAAATTATCAATACCATCCCTAAAGACAAGCTGATTTTACTGGACAACCTTGTACCTGGTGTAAACGGTAAATTTGCTGCTATATATGAGAATTTTGCGACCGACGTTTATGAGGCGTTGAAGAGCATGTTGGATAGCCTCAGTAAATACCATACGCTCAAGCTGATTTTCCCCGGCAAAACCTATCACTCTAAAGAGATTATGAAGGGCTTCCTGAATTTTTGCAGGCAGTATGCTTTTGAATACGGTATAGTTGAAACGTTATCTACAGAAACTATACAGAAAAATACCGTATATATCAGCCTTACAGAGGACGACCTGGTTGAACTTATTAAAAAGATCATCGCCTCCGATTTAAAAGTGGCTAAGGACGTTGGCGTGATATCCTATAACGAAACGGCGCTTAAAGAGATCATTCTTGACGGCATCACTACCATCTCAACCGATTTTAAATTGATGGGCAGCAAAACTGCCGAGTTTGCGCTGAATAACTGCCACGAGCATTTCGCTGTGCCGTTTACAGTGCGATTGAGAAGCTCGTTGTAACCCCCTACCCCCTAAAGGGGGAACGATAGTTTAAAAGTAACGATGATTGAAGACTTGCGAAGTTTTAAAACTTCGCAAGTCTGGATTTTAGCATATTATGTGCTGTTTACTTCAACTCCTTAACCTTAATACTCCTGAAAAACACTTCATTGCCATGATCTTGTAGTAATAAATGCCCTTCAGCGGCTTCGCCAAAGTTTTTCCAGATTTTGTACTTACTGATTGCTACCAGGTCGCGGAAAGTTTTTGAACCGCGTTCGTATTCCAGTACTTTAACACCGTTCAGGTAGTGCTCAACATGGTTGTTTGGATATACTACCACACGACCAGTATTCCAGGCACCTATCGGGTGTACAAAACGTTCTTGTTTATTGGCTTTGATAAGGTCATACAACGAGGCTAATGTACGGTCGCCATCGCGGCCAAGTTTGGCATCGGGGTGCAGTTTATCATCAAGTACCTGGTACTCCAAGCCAATAGCCGACCCTTTGGTAACTTCAGACAGGGTGACAAAATATTTGACACCGCTATTAGCACCCGGAGTAAGCTTAAACTCAAACGACAGGTCAAAAGCGCTATAATTATCATTGGTTACGATATCGCCGCCGCCTGATTCTTCTTGTCCTGCAGATGGCAGCACGTGCATAGTGCCGTTAGCATATTCCCAGCCTTTTTCAGGAAAACCTTTGAGGGTTGCACCGCGCCAGCCGGTATTGGTTTTGCCATCATATAATAACTTCCAGCCATTTGCTTTTTCGGCCGCTGTTAAGCTGTTTGGTGTAAGGTTAACAACATACACATCCTTTGGAAAAGGGGTGGCTTTTAAATTATTGGTCTTTAGATTAATATTCTTAAAGTATACCTTTTTGCCTGCCTGTTTTTCCTCACTTACCGCATGCACCTGTAAACCTATAAAGCCTTTGCTATCGATAGTATCAACAACATCGCTTGCAGGGACACCATTTACCCATGTCTTCATTTCGTTGCCGATACATTCAATTTTAATGTGATTGTATTCGCCTACTTTAAATGCATCTTTGGCTTTAGGGTTCAGATCAAGCGGATAAAGCCAATCGCGACGGCCTTCGTCATAAATACCACCAGTCCATTTGCGTGAGGACGGGTCTATTTCAAATTGCCTGCCATAAACTTTTCCTTTGCCCTTATTACCGGCCGGGTCGTAATGGCTGCGGGTTTGCACGCCCGAATTACTCAACTCACTTTCAATTTTTGCATCCAACTCTAATATAAAATTACCGTATTCCTTTTCGGTAACTAAAAATGAATTGCCCGAGTTGAGTACAGTAGTGCCTACTATAGCGCCGTCTTCTACTTTATAATCGGCATTGCCGGCAAGCTTTTTCCAGCCTTTAAGAGTTTTACCATCAAACAGTTTGGTTTGCGCGCTTACTGGGCTATATGCCGTTGACGCCAAAAGCATAATTGCAGGGTAGATTATTTTTTTCATATTTGATATTTTCTTGTTTGATTAAAAATATGTCATTGCGAGGAACGAAGCAATGAGCTCCCTCTAAATCTCCCCCAGAAGGGGAGATTTTAAAAGTTTTTAAAGCCCTCTCCTCTGGAGAGGGTTGGGTGAGGCTTACACTTTCACTTCCCAACCCTTTTCATACTCCCTGCGCCAGAGCTTTTGAGCTTCGGGGTCATTTAAAATATGACCATTATTTGGATCGATATGCAATACACGATCAACGCGATATGAGATATTGCCTAATTGCGGCAATAGGGTTGATTTGAAACCGATCTCAATCGGGCAATTCAGTTTATCTGTTCCTCTTACCGAATCGACAAAGTTTTTCATGTGGAAGCCATCCAGTGCCTCCGTCGGGCTTACTTTGTTGGTGCCGTCGACTTTGGTGTCGTCTTTAACCTCTTTTACCAGTTTATTATCACCATCGTAAACCCGATAGCTGTTGCCACTATCATAAAACAGCGTGCCTTTATCGCCATAAAATACTACTCCCCTGCTTAATTTTTCAATATCAAAGCCGTTGCAACTGCGGCATTCCCATTCGGCGGCCGTATTATTGGGGAAATTGTAAAGGATATTTTGTGTGTCGGGTGTTTGCCAGTCGTCATTAAAATGGAAGCGGCCGCCTGTTGATACCACTTTACTCGGATAATCAACACCAAGGCCCCAGCGGATCACGTCCAACTCATGGGTACCATTATTCAGCGCCTCACCCGTGCCCCAGTTCCAAAACCAGTGCCAGTTATAATGGATCAGGTTATCCTGGTAAGGCCTTCTTGGCGCAGGGCCCTGCCATAAATCATAATTTAAATTGGCTGGCACCGGCACCTGTTTGCCTTTGCCTATGCTTGCACGATGATTGGTGTACCAGCCCTTTGCATAATAAGCACGACCGATTACCCCGTCATGCAGTTCCTTCACCATGGCCTGCACATTAGAGAATGAGCGACGCTGGCTGCCCATTTGCACCAGTCGTTTATACTTATTTGCTGCTTCAACAGCCATCTCTCCCTCGTGCGGATTATGACTGCAAGGCTTTTCTACATACACATGTTTGCCGGCCTGGCAGGCCATGATAGTTGCTGGAGCATGCCAGTGATCGGGCGGTGCAACCACTACTGCATCGAGATCCTTTATCTCCAGCATTTTGCGGATATCTGTTAATCCCTGCGGCTTTTTGCCTGTTTGCTTATAGATAGCATCAATCGTTTTAGCAACTACGTTTGCGTCAACATCGCAGATATAACCGATCTCTATATTGGGTAATTTGGCAAAGCTTTGAGCAAGGTATAGGCCCCGGCTGTTAGTGCCCATCATGCCTAATACTACTTTTTCATTAGGCGATCCTTTAAAAAATCCGGTGGCTTTTGATAGTTGCGGCGCAAGCAGGAAACTTGTACCAGCTACGGCAGTGGATTGAATAAACTTTCTACGATTGATCATATTCAAAACAGGTTAATTGGGTTGATAAGCGCGCCCCGGCGGACCGCCCCGCAAATTAGCTAAGTTTTGGAAAGGGCTAAAGCTATCCGGCCATTTTTTTATGAAGCAATTGTAATTTAACTGTTACTTAATTGAACGGAAAGCTTAAGGCTGAAAGCGAAGATCGTTAACGTGAAATAATTTTGACAAGCAAATTGGCTTTAGGCTTTCAGCCCTAAGCTTTAGCTTTTAAAGCAGAAAGCCCCTTTACAGGGGCTCCGGGAGTATTAATTTGCAAAACATGCTTTAAACGAGAGGTTGTATCGAAAACACATCGAGCTTTGAGGTTTGAAAATTACGTACACGTTTGTACACACCGTTGCCGTTGCTGCTTCCGTCGGTATTGGTATTTCCCTCAATGGTATCAAATAAATCGCCATGCACGCCAATAACAATACCTGTATGTACCCAGTCGTTGGGTGTTTTCTGAACCAGGAAAATATCGCCGGGCCTTACTACAGCAGGATTAGCCCTTACTGTTGCAACACGGCTTAACAAACCTTTATTAATGCCGGTAGTACCCACAGTATCGCAACTATAGGTTAGCGGCATAAGTGTACGAAAATCTTTTCCTAACTGGCTTGCGGCCTGGTCAATGATGGTTTGTACAAACCCCATACACCAAAACCACTCTGTTCCTTCATTATTATCCATATAGGCCCGCACCCAGGGACCGCAATTACTTTGCCCCTTAATGGTAAGTTCAAATGGTGCGTTACCTAAATGTTGAATAGCTGTATTCACAACCAATTCCCTTAAGCCGGTACCTGCTACCGGGCTTTTAAATGCTTTTATCATGGGTTGGCATAACTCACCGAAAACATTGCTGTCAACAATGCCGGTTTGCGGCAGGTTTTTTGCTTTTTGGAAATTCTTAACTGCTGTTTCGGTGCCCGGGCCAAAGCTACCGTCAATGCCTGTTGCTGTACCTGCCGAAGGATTGGTAACCGCATACAGGTTAAGCCAGCTTTGAATTTTACTTACTTCTTTTTGATTGTTTGAGGCACCGCCTTTTTGTTGGGTAGCCGATATAGCTATTTCTTTGAGGTATTGTTTTTTGATCATAAAGGAAAGGTTTAATAGTGATAAGGTTTAGATATCGTAATAATGGATATTTCATTACCTTCAAAAGCAAAGCTAAAGCAATCATTACAACTATAACAGCGTACTGTTACGGGATTTAACAGGAAAGCTTACGTAGTTTTACGTAAGCTTTCCTGTTAGTGATTTTTAATATTGTATCGGCAACGGCACCAGCTTTAAATTCTGGCGCTGGTGCCAGTATGGATATATTGGGTCTACCTCGCTGGCGGCATCCAATTTTTTTACCTGCTCAACTGTCAAATTCCATCCTATTGCGCCGAGGTTTTGCTTAAGTTGCTCTTCGTTACGTGCGCCAATTACCAGGTTGGCAATAGTAGGCCTTTGCAGTAACCAGTTCAATGCTACCTGTGCCACAGATTTACCGGTTTCTTCAGCAACTTCGTCAAGCGCGTCAACAATATTGTATAAATGATCAAAATTTGTAGCCGGGCCATGGGCGCCGCCCTGCACGGTCCTCGAGTTTTCGGGGATTGGCTCTCCCCTCCTGAATTTGCCGCTTAGCTGGCCGGATGATAGCGGGCTCCAAACAATAGTGCTTACCTTCTGATCAATACCTAATGGCATCAGTTCCCATTCAAACTCGCGGTTAAGCAACGAATAATATGCCTGATGGGCTACATAACGGCTCCACCCATATCTTTCAGACACCGACAGTGATTTCATTAAATGCCAGCCCGAAAAATTGGAGCAGGCTATATAACGCACTTTACCGCTGGTAACCAAATCATCAAGTGCCCTTAATGTTTCTTCAACCGGGGTGTTCGCATCAAAGCCGTGCATATGATAAATATCTATTCTATCGGTATTTAAACGACGAAGACTGTCTTCGGCCGATTTGATCAGGTGATAGCGAGACGAACCATAATCATTAACGCCCTGCCCCATAGTAAACGTGGCTTTGGTTGAAATCAGCACTTCATTGCGGATGCCTTCCAGGGCCTTACCTAATATTTCTTCAGAAATGCCATGCGAATAAACGTTTGCGGTATCAAATAAGTTAACACCTGCATCAAGGCAAATATTTATTAGCTTCTTTGCCTCGTCAACCTGGGTATTGCCCCATGCTTTAAAAAACTCATTACCACCGCCAAATGTGGCCGTGCCGAAACTTAATACCGGCACCCTTAAACCGGATGCGCCTAATTGTCTGTATTCCATAGTTTAATGTTTTATGATGTAGCAGGCGGTAGCCTGTATTACAAATTTATGCGGAATGGTTGCTGGCAGGGATTTTTGCAAATCATAAGTTTGTCATTTATGGCCACGTGGCTGGAATTATTTTTAATTGCCAATGAAAATCGCCAGCCTATTTCCCCAAAATTACAGGCTTTTGGCCTACTCCAATTACATAAACCAACCGGCCATTGTCCATCTCTTTCGGATTTTTGTCACTATAACCTCTGGGTGATCTGGACCGCCTGTCCATATTAGTTCAGCTTCCAAAAAAGGATTTTTGGAAGCTTTTGCCGCATTCACCCCGCCAAATATTATTCAATTAGGATAAAAGGCGCTTTAAATGAATCATTTAGGGAGATTTCTGTTTTTAAATAAACCAATCAACTAACGGACTGATCCAATCCGTACCTATTTCGCGCCAAAATAAAAAACACTTAGACTATCCTTGCTAAAAGTTTCTTAACGAATAACCTTCCTGAAATTACCGTTCTGATAACATTCATCTTATAAAAAAATTCGCCGCAAAGCCGCCGACCGGAAAATAACGGATTTGGCACAAGCCTCTATCGTATAACTAACCTTACCGTGTTGGGACACGCCAAACCGCATGTTAAATGCAACTTTTATTGCCATCTTAAAAATTCTTCTTCTATCATTGCATTATTTAATAATACTTCTGTTATATTCCCTGTTGATATAGCATATGATACAGCACGAAGAGGATTGGTATTGTCTCCACAAGCGAATATATTATCTACTGTTGTTTTCTGAAATGCATCTACTTTGATAAGTCCCTGTTCTGTCAATTCACAGCCCAATAATTCGGGAATTTTACAATGTTGTTCAAAAGGAGTTCTTGAATAGATAACTTTTAATTGAAAAGTGGAATTGTCTGAAAAAATTATTTCTTCAACTACTCCGTCTTTGTGTTTCAATGAGGTAATTTCCTTTTCAAATATTGAAATATTGTGTCTTTTGATTTCATCGGTTTGCTCTTGTGTCAATTCCGACTTTCCATTGGTAAATATGGTTAAATCATTTTTCCAGTTACGAATGAGTTGAGCCAAATGAAATGCAGCATATCCACTTACCAAAATCTCTGTTTTTTGATTCTTTACTTCATATCCGTGGCAATAGGGACAATGAAGTACTGTAATTCCCCAACATTCGGAAAATCCCTTAATGTTTGGCATGATGTCTTTTAAGCCTGTTGCAAAAACGAGTTTTTTAGCTGAAAATATTTTCCCTGATTGAGTTGAAATCTCAAAGCCTTTATCGGTTTTTGTTCTGCTAACGGCAAGGTCAGTTAAGAATTTTACTGTGTCGTATTTCAACACTTGTTTTTTTGCTTTTTCCGCAATAGCACTGGGTTTTTCTTCGTCTTGCGTAATGAAGTTGTGTGAATGAGGCGTTTGTCGGTTACAAGGCAAACCGCTGTCAATGATTAAAACATTTCTTAATGCTCTTCCCAAAGACATTGCTACTGAAAATCCTGCATAGCTTCCGCCAACTATGATTACGTCAAAACTTTTGTTATCTGCCATTTTGTTAAAATTTGAAAATGCTGTTAATGGAAAAGTTAATGCTAAAAAGCCCCTCTTGTTTAATTAGTTCTCATCTTGATGTTTTTTTCGTTTCAGTCAATTGTTTTTGGATGTGTCGCTTTCCAAATATGGCGGAATCAATTTATACATCACCGGCGTTACGATCCTTGAAAGTATGGTAGAACTGATCAACCCGCCAATTAATACAATCGCTAACGGTGCTATCAAAGGATTAGGATTCAGCGCAATCGGAAGTAAGCCGAAAATGGCGGTGATCGAAGTCAATACCACCGGAAGAAAACGGGTTTCGCCGGCCAAATTGATGGCCTCATCAATGCTGTGTCCTTCCAGACGTAGCTGGTTGGTAAAATCAACCAACAAAAGTGAGTTTTTAACCTGTATGCCTGACAGACCTATAAAACCAATAATGGATACCATTGACATTGGGTTGCCTGTCAGCAGTAACAGTACCACGCCACCAAGTATGCCTAAAGGTATGATCGACAGAACGATAATGATCCCTTTAAATGTTTTAAATTGTAACAGCAGCACGCCGACAAAGAGAAATGTGCTCAGTATGATCACAGACAGGAAGTTGCCGCCCAAAGCATCGCCTTCCGATTCCGCTTCTCCGGATAACTTGTAATAATAGCCCGGCGGCATTTTTAATTTATTCAGTTCAGGAACAACCTCTTTCAGGATATCATTGGCCAAGACATGCTCTTTGGTTAAGGAAGTAACTTTTACAAAGCGCGATTTATTGAAATGGTTGATCGCCGTTGGCGACGTTTCAAACGAGATAGTAGCAATCTGGTTAACCAGCACCGGGGTGCCCTGTATATTATTTACGTACAGATTCTTCAGGGCGTCCAGGTTCGAGAACTTATTCCTGGGCAGGGTGATCACCACATTCCGCGAATCGCCCCTGTCGTCGATATAGTCACCCACGTTTAGTCCCGCCACAGCCATTCTTACTACTTTATCCACGTCACTGGTAAGCACACCTAAGGTACGGGCCTTCTCTTTGTCAATTTTTATTTTAACGTCTGACTTATAGGTATTCAATTCGTTGTTGATATAAAAAGTGCCCGGATTTTTTTCAGGACCTCCTCCACTTTAAAGGAAAGCTTCCGTAAGGTGTCCTGATCCTCACCAAAAACCCTCACCACAATATTGGCTTCAATCGGAGTACCTTGTTCAAAATCTTTAACTTCTATCCTTGCATAAGGAAAATCGTTGAATTTTTTTCGCAGTTGTTTGATCAGATCTGTTTTCGATTTTGGACTTGCCTCTTCGTCCAGTTGAACGAATACCTGGGCGAAGTCAGGCTTTACATCCTGCTGGTGCACGTTGTAATAGATCTGTGGATTGCCTTTGCCCACGTTAGATGTGTAATAAACGATCTCTTTGTGTTTCTTCAGTTCACTTTCTACCAGCCTGGTTACCCGGTCACTTTCGGGAATATCAGCTTGCAGGGGCAGTTTGATATTGATCAGGAACATCGGCTTTTCAGAGGTCGGGAAAAGCTTAAACCCGGTTTGTGTAAATAAGAAAAAAGCAAGCCCGCTTAAGGCCAACGAGATCCCGATAGTAGTTTTGGGCCACTTTAAGGCAAGCGGCATTACCCGGGCATAAGACATGGTGAGGAAACGTTGCAGGTGCTTTAAAAAGAAGTTACCCTCGCCATGGGTATGTGTCTTTAACATTCTGCTGCCCAGGAAGGGAACAAGCGTTAAGGCCACGATCATAGAAGCCAGTACACTGGTCATCACAGCCATCGGCAGGCTGCGGATAAACTCACCGGCCATATCGGGCAAAAAGGCAAGTGGCAGAAAGGCGATAACCAATGTAGCCGTACAGCCTATAACCGCTATCCCGATCTGTTGCGTACCTTTCAGGATAGCATCCTTCCGGGAGTGGCCCTCGCGAAGCCAGCGCTCGATGTTCTCAACCACCACAATACTATCGTCTACCAGCAGCCCCAATGCCACCACAAGCCCTACGATACTAAGCTGATTTAAGGAATATCCCAATAAGTTCATGGCAATGAGGCCCAGCGCCAAAGAAAGCGGGATAGAGATCATCACGATAAGCGATGCCCTGAATCCTAATGGCAGCAAGGTAATGATCACTAAAACGATGGCTAATCCAAAATCAAAACCCAGGTGGCCCAAGCGCTCGGAAACCATGTTAGCCTGGTCAAAGTTTTTAACAAGCCGGACATTCTCGGGCAGGCTTTTGCCGAATTCATCCAGTACCGGTAAAAACTCTTGCTGTACGCTGGCGATATTCACATTGTCTTTCATCCCCGCTGTAACCAGCACACAACGGTGCCCGTTCAGCCGGGTGATATGATCGGCAATGCCATCTTTGTAACTCACATCGGCTACATCCTTTAGGTAAATGATCTTGCCATTGGCATTATAAATAACGGTATTGGCCACATCATCAACGGCCTTGAACTTGCCGCTGGTCTTTACGTTGAATATCTTGCTGTCCAGGTTGATGCCGCCGCCGGGGATATCCGCTGCCTCGCTTTGTAAACTGCCTATGACCACATTGAGCGGTATTTTTAACTGTGCCAGTTTATCCAGCTGCATGTCGATACGGATCTCCTGCTCTGGCATTCCAAAATACTTAACATCCTTCAGGTTGGTGATCTTCTCCAGGCGCGTTTTCAAAATATCCGCTTCATCCCTTAATAACTTTCCGGAAGCGTTATCAGAAACTAACGCCACTTGCAGTACCTTTACATCAGATGAGGATATTTTTTCTGTTTTGATCAGATAAATATCTTTTGGAAGCTCGCTATTTTTTAAAGCGTTGATCTCTGTCGATATCTCCTGGTATTTGTTGTCTACGTCCACGCCATATTTAAACTTTGGCTGGATAACCGCAACACCGTCTTCCACAGTGGTCAGGATCTTTTCGATGTTTTCCAGTCTGTAAATTTTGTTCTCAATGGGTTTTACCACCTGCTCTTCCATATCTTTCGGACTCGTGCCTGGATAGATCACAGTGATTAGGTATTGCGGCGGATGGGTGGTTGGGTCTTCCGACCGTGGCATGGTAAACAACGTTAATACGCCTACTACAGCGACAAGCAAAAATATGATCAGTGTGAACTGGTAGTTCTTAACTGCGAAATTTGTGATTTTCATAACTGCAGCTTACTTGATGATTTTAATAATGGACTGTTCGTTGAGGTAGGCGCTGTTGGAAACCACGATCTGGTCTATACCTTCCAATTTATCCTTGAGATATACATTGTCGTTATCGAACTTCAGGATGGTAACCGGCACTCTTTTTACACGGGTCGCGCTAACGGTAGTAAACACAAAACCTTTATTGCCATCGGCCTCCACCAGCGATCCATAGGGGATCACCATCACAATTTCATCCTGGTGGGTGGCTATTTCCGCCTTGCCAAACATGCCAACCGCAGGTTTTATGCCACTTAAATTCAGCTTCAGCTCTACCTGGAACGATCCAAGGGCCTGGTCTGCAGCCTGCGACTTGCGAAATACCACCGCATCAAATTGCCTGCCTGCGTATCCATCGAGCGTGACTTTGGCTGTTTGCCCCGGTTTGACGATGGCCCATTCGCGGTCGGTCACCCCAACCTTTAGTGAATAACTGTTGTGCTGTTCGGTGGAATTGATGAGCAACACTGGCATTCCTTCGGCAATCACTTCCCCCTCATTGGCGATCTTCTTGCTCACAAAACCATCGGATGCTGCGTATATTTTGGAATAGCGGTCATTAAACGCCACCGCTTCCCGGGCCTTTTGCGCAACGTCAAGGGCAGTTTTAGTATTTTGTAACTGCTCTAAGGTATAAACGCTGTCTTTGTAAAGGTTCATTGCACGGCTGTAATCACGTTGTGCCTTTTCCACACCCAGGCTGGATTGAGCCAGACCGGCTGAAATCTCGGTTGAATTGAGCGTAGCCAGTAATTGGCCTTTTTTAAAGAACTGCCCTTCCTGTACGAAGATCCGGCTGATCACACCACCTATTTTAAAAGCATATTTGGCTTCATCTTCGGTGCTCACCAGGCCGGTTGCACTAATGTGGTCGGGAACTCCTAATATGGGAACCGATGCTGTTTTAACGGCGATGATATCCGGTTCACCCATTGCATTTTGTTCCTGGTGTTTTTGTTTGCAGGAGGTTAGCAGGAATATGGCTGCCATTATTATGCTGAGTAATTGAAGTTTTTTCATTGTTGTATGTTTTTATTGTTGAATTGTAAAACTGGCATTAGCTCGTTCGATAGCCGTATAGGCTATCCAAGTGTCGTAAAGGGCAATGTTGGCATTAAGCTGCGCATCTATCCACTGATTTTGGGCATCCAGCAGTTCGATGTAAATGGCCATTCCTTGCTTATATAGCTTGACCATATCGTTGTAGTAGGTCTGGCTGGTCTTCAACTGGGATTGTGCCGCCTCGTATTGTGCAATGGCGCTTTGCATGGCGGCCTGGCGTACTTTAAGCTCGGTAAGGAGTTGCTGCTGTACATAGTCGGTCTGTGATGCCAGGGCCTCTCGGTCTGCAATCGTTTGTTTTACCCGGTAACTATTTTTCCCGGAGGAGAACAGGTTCCATTCCAGGGAAACGCCAAATAAGTAGTATCGGCTCTGACTGTTGAACTTCCAGTCAAAAGCTTGTGAGCCCAAGTCAATAAAAGTGCCCAACTTGGGGATGATATAAGATTTGGCCAGCCCGTTCAGGTTGCCGTTAATGTCTTTAGCGATCCTGAGCTTGGATAATTCTTCCCTGGCGCTAACGCTATTCCCCAACAATTGCTCCCTTGCGGGTAGCGTGGTAATATCATCCAAAAGGATGCTGTCCGTTAGCGAGCGATTGATCAGGAAGTTAAAATAGTAGCGGGCCGATTCCGCAATTTTCTTTGCGCCGGTAAGTGAGGCATTGATCCTGGATACTTCGTTCTGACTTCTGAGCACAACTGTGCGATTTACTTTACTGTTGTCATACAGCTTGGTATTGATTCTTTGGCTTTCTTCCACCAGCCGGAGCGAGGATTCATAGATCCCGGTAGCATAAATGGCTTTCGAGTAATTATAATAAGCCGTTTTGATCTCTTTGACCAGTTCGCGTTTGTAAAGAAGTACTTCGGCTTTTTGCAGATCAACCTGCTGCTGCTTTATCCTTTTGTTATAGATGAGCTCCGCATTCAAAATTGGAAGTGAAGTGCGAAACTTGGCGTCATAAAAATTATCCGGGTTGAGCAGAATGTGCTGATTTTGCAGCTGCGGAAAAGCATTGCTGCCGGTCAGTTTATTCAGCGTGGAATAAACCCCGTTAAACAGGTCGCCTGTTGGAAAGTCTATCGTCCGTCCGCCGTCGGCTTTAGTATAGGTGGTTGAAAAAGTAACCTCGGGCCCGAACATGCTTTTTGCTTCTTTCAATGCATATACATTTTTTTCGAGTACAAAGTCCTGTTGCTTAATGCTCTGATTGGAGCTGAGCCCCTCGCGGATGTATTCATCCAGCCGGCTTTGAGCTTTTGCCGAGGTAGCGGCTATCAAGGTTGCCGCCACCAGGACAAAACCATATCGGATATGTGTTTTAGATTTCATTTTTAAACCACCGTTATAATTTTAAACATTGTTCAATAAAATATCAAAAAAAGCGTTAACTTTTTTCAAGGAGCGCGACAAAGCACTCATAGCCGCTCTGCATCAGTTCCTCATTCGTTCTGCCTATAAAACTTGTAGTACGGTCTCTGCAGAAGAGGGCACAAATGCCGTGCATTGCGGAAAGGATCATAAAAGTTAGATCTTCTGTATCCAAATCTTTGAATCTTCCCTTTTGCTGGCAGTCCTTAATTACAGAAGCCAGGCGGTCAATTGCTTCCTGTGCTATCTTAAAGCCACCATCATTTTCGGACATTTTTGTCGGTTCCTCCACCAGGAACATCAGGTTATAATAATCCTTGTTTTCCTGTGCAAATTGGATAAAGATGCGGCCCATCGCTTTCAGACGCTCAAAAGGATCACCTACCTTGTCTAAAACTTTGAACTGGTTGAGCAGTAACGCGAACCCTTCCTTATGCAGTTCCTGGAAAATCTCACTTTTATCTTTAAAGTAAAAATAAATAGAGCCTGGGCTGTAGTTGATCTCGTTGGCAATACTACGCATGCTGGCTTGTTCATAGCCTTTTTCAAGGAATACTTTACGTGCTCCGTTTAAAATGCGTTTATGCATTTCCTGTTTCTCTTCCAATTTTCGTTCTGCTATGCCCATTTTTATTAATAATAATATACAAATATAATAGCGCCGGCCAGGTGGCGAAATTTCGCACCACGATTCGGCGTTTAGTTTTTCATGCCGGGGCTAATTTGTCCCATAATATTTATAGCGGATTTTCGGCTCAATAATTTGAATCCAAATAGCATGAACCTATTCTTCCAACCCTGTACAACTCTCGGCTTCCGCCTGTTTTCCAGGGCCCTTACCAGTTCTTCGGCGACATCCTCAACAGAAGACATTACAAATTTTGGAAAATCACTGGTATGCCCACCTGCATGTGAATGAAAGTCTGAGGCTGCAGCACCGGGATTAAAACCCATCACAAAAATTCCTTTTTCTTGAACTCATACCATAGTGATTCCGAGAAATTGGCGACAAAACCTTTGGTAGCTGCATAAACTGATCCGCCCGGAAGGGAAGAATGCGCAAGCAGGGAACCAATATTTACCAAAGCATCACCCTGCCTGGCATTTTGCAAAAACGCATAAGATAAGGTTACCAGGGCATTCATATTGAGCTGCATGGTTGCCAGTTGCTCGTCCAATGGGATGTCAATAAACTTTCCGTAAATACCAGCACCTGCATTGTTGATCAGAACATCGTATTCCCCGGTTTTCAAATGCTCCGCTACTTTTTGCAGGTTGTCTTTATCCGTTAGGTCCGCAACCAAAATGGTATGGCCAGTACCATCCAGATCTTTTATTGCCTTATTTAACTTTTCCTCGCTACGGGCTACCAGTGATACTTGGTAATTTTGAGAAGCCAGGCGTCTGGCTATTTCCAGCCCTATGCCGCCGCTCGCTCCTGTGATCAATACTTTTTTTCATGATTATCCGGTTAATATTTTTTAAACATGTCAAAATTATTGAACATCGTTCAAATAATTAAATTAATTTATTAATCTGACGTCAGCATGATAGTCGGATTAATAAATTGTTATAAGTCGAGTGAAAACTTGCCGTGAAAGTAAGGAAGGAATATTTCGTCAGAAGTACGGCGAACTGGTATGCCGATATTGCCTTGTAGCCTTATGCCCAGGCTTACCTGCACAATGATGTGCCCAGCTATGTGCTTGCTCAATAACGCTGGCATCATGTCGCGGAAGGCGCGTAAAAGCGCCCAGGGATGGGATTTAACTTATGCGACCAATCATCTCGGCCCTTTTGCATTGACGGAGACGTTGGCAACTCATCTTCCCGATAGCGGCGATGGCTTTGGCACGAGAAAACCCGAGGCAATGTGTCAATGCGCTGGAGCCGGGAATAACCCCGCGGGACCAATCTTGGCGGCGAGGACACCAATGCTATTTTACGTTACCTGTTTGGTAAAATATTTTCATTGATCCCTGCCGTTGCCCAATATAAAAGCACGCCCGAAAAAACCGCCATTGCCAATAGTCTTTGCCCGATAGTCCGGTCTCACTACGCGTATTCGAGGTAAATGCCCTTAATGAATTGCGATCAATCGGTAACTTTTGAGCGAATGATAGTAAATTATGAGCGACGAATAGGAAAGTAACCGGAAAACGTAATTTAATCATCTCCAAAAATAATTTTATTCTCAATGCTGGTTTGCACTATAATTTTAACGGTTTTTTATTGATCAACCTAAAACCATATTCCATTCGCTTGTCAGACTCCTATAAATAAAAGCATCCATAGAAGTCATGGTAGCTTGAATGGAACATGGATTCGGTTCCTGGTTTCAAAAACAGGTAATAATCTTTTCAATAAATAAACTCTGCGAACATGGAACTGGATCAATAATGATCGAACTTTCTTCATTATCCGTTCTATATCTGATGCGATTTCCGGAGAATAGAGGTTATCTTATCTTTTGCATCTACAACCTCACAGGTGCCTGTAGTTTGACTTTTCGCCCAATAAGCCGCTATTTTACCACCGGAAAATTACCGCCGTCAATGAAGTAATTCGCTCCGCTGATATAAGATGCTTTTGGCGATGCCAGGAAGTAGATAAGTTCAGCCGTTTCTTCCGGTTCTGCCATCCTGCCCAGCGGTACCCCGCCAACGCGGTCAAAGAGCTTTTGTGTCATCTCATCAAACGTGATGCCTTCTTTGGCTGCCAGCTGACCCAGAAAATCAGACATTGCTTCCGTTTTATTAAGTCCGGGGGAAACAGTAAGTACACGGACGCCATACGGGCCTGCTTCATCAGCGAGTGATTTACTGTAAGAGGTCAGCGCCGCTTTGGCCGCACTATAAGCCATGGTTGATTCCCAAATCGGGTACTGGCCGCTGGTGGAAGAGATGTGGATGATTACGCCGCTTTTCCTTTCCAACATTTTTGGCAATAAGGCCCGGTCTAAACGTACCGATGATAGCAGGTTGATCTCCAGCGCCTGGTACCAATGCTCATCAGCAAGCGTACTGAAACCGCCACCGGGAAAGGTGTTCGCTCCCATATTATTGATCAGAATATCAACCCCGCCATACCTTTCGCTAATCTCTGCCGCGACTTTTTCTACATCCTCACGCTTTGCCAGATCGGCGGCAATAAAGTGATATGGCTTATTATGCTCATCCGGCTTGTTTCGTGCCGTAACGATGACCGTTGCGCCGGCCTGTGATAATCTCGCGGTTACCGCTTTACCTATGCCTTTGGTGCCGCCTGTTACCAGTGCTATTTTTCCTTCAAGATCCCTGATCAGTTGCTGCTGTATTTCCATTTTTCTATGTTATTTACTTTTGTTTCACAAAGAAACTAAAGCAGATGAACTATATTTGATGATACACTGCTATTAGTGGTTACAAGCTGGTAACTAAAGCAAAATAGCAGTAACCTATTGGTAACTAACAAATGAGAAAGATGCTGCAAAATCCCGAAAACTGCGCTGTTGTAAGAACGGTGGGTTATATCGGAAACAAATGGAAACCCATCATACTGGTGCGCTTGCTGAACGGAGGAAAGGTTCGGTTTGGCAAGCTTTGTGTGCAAATGGCTGATATTTCACGCAAAATACTCAGTCAGCAATTGAAGGAGCTGGAAGAGGATGGACTGATCATCCGTCATACTTATATGGAAAAGCCGCCACGGGTAGAATATGAGCTCAGTGAACTGGGCAAAACGCTTATTCCGGTGTTGAAAGCCATGTATGACTGGGGAAATCAGATCGCACTGCCGGAACAGCAGGGGACCTGGGATCCGGTAGTGAAATGATAGCATAGTTTTTCATAACAAGGCGATCCTTATCAAATCACAACAGTACTTTAATGGTCATCGACCAACTCTTTTAATGGCATACAAGAAAGCATCGCTCAGAACAGGTTTCCTGCATGAGGCGGTTTTGTTGGATTGGATCAACCACAATTAACAGAACGATCAGTTAAAAGATTGCCGGAATTCCAGTGGCGAGAGGCTGGTTTTGGTCTTAAACAGTTTACTGAACGACTGCAGGTGTTCGAACCCGAGTTCATAAGCGATCTCGCTGACCGTAAGGTTGGTCGTGGACAATTTTTCCTTGGCCAGCTCTATCAGCTTATGATGCAGGTGCTGCTGCATGGTTTGCCCGGTCAGTGTTTTGAGCAGGCTGCTAAGATACCCCGGGGAAATATTCAGTATTTCGGCGATGTGGGTTACGCTCGGCAGACCCTGCTTCGCTAAGGTTCCGCTGTTAAAATAACTGTCCAGATGATCTTCCAGCCTAGTCAATAGTTCATGACTGGATTTTTTACGGGTAATAAATTGACGCTGGTAAAAACGTTCCGAATAGGTGAGCAATAACTCCAGTTGCGCAATGATGACGCTTTGGCTGAAACGGTCGATAGCGGTGTTATATTCCTGTTCTATCTGGCCCGCGATCGCGGTGAGCATTGTCTCTTCCTTTTCGGACAGGTACAGCGCCTCGTTCACCGAATAGCTAAAGAACTCATACTGTTTGATGTTTTTGGCCAGCGCCGTGTTCCACAGAAAGTCCGGGTGGATCAGGACCATCCAGCCTTCAGGCTTTTTTGTTGTATGCTCCACACTTTCCACGCCAAACAACTGACCGGGCGACATAAAGAAGAGCACACCCTCGTCAAAGTCGCTGTTTTGCTGGCCATAGCGGAACTTGACATGCTGCATTTTCTTCATCGAGATCCAGTAAAAGTCCCCCACCAGGCTAAATGGCACCTCGGCGATCGGCAGGTTAATATTTTCCATGCGGACCACACTGATCAGCGGATGAGCTGGTTTGGGCAAGCCCACGGCACGATGATAGTCGCTGATGGTGCTGAAACGGAAAGGCGTTGAATTGCTCATCACACAAGGTACTTAATTTTGATGGTATACCCGGGCAAACTCCTGGGCAAAATTTGTGAGCTTAACGTTGCCCATTTTCGGGTGATTACGATGAAAGTTTTCCAGCGGTTTACCGCTGTGCATAGCGGCCTGCATTTCTACCAAAGTTTCCGCGAGTTTTTCGGGTACTTTAGCCATTTTCAATCCCTGCAGCATGGCTTTATCGCTCAGCAACACCCATTTCAGCCAGGGCTTGCCTACCGCCGTGCCGATGATCCTGGCCGCTTCGTTGCAGGTCAGCTCCTCACTGCCTACATAGCGAATGGTGCTTTGCTCAGTCATCAGCACCAGCTCTTCCGCGACTGCCACGGCAATATCTTTGGGCGATACGAAAATAATGCGGTCGTCACCGCCACAATTGCCCATCAACAGGCCGGTCTTCCCCGTCAGCAATGCCCAAAAGCCGGAGTAACGCAGTGTGAGTAGTTTGCCCATCAGGCCCCTGCCTTTGATCATGTCGACATGCTGATAAAAGTTCGTATAAAATGATCCGGGGCGCATAAAAGTCACGGAAGCTTCCAGGCTGTTAAACTCGTTCTCGAGGTTTTCGCTTTTGATCAGGTCGGCGACCCAACCGCTCATCACGACTACGCGCTTGACCTTCGTTGTGTTTAAAGCTTGCACGTAGTTTTTAGCTATCCGGCGCAGGTACTTGCCCAGGTCCGGCTCCGTAAAACTGAGCGGAATCATGGCGTAAACCGCATCTGCCCCCTGAAAGGCTGCTGTAAGGAAATCAACATCGGCAATAGAGCCTATGGCAG
Organism: Mucilaginibacter sp. P19; assembly: GCF_050632265.1. Classification (NCBI taxonomy): domain Bacteria; kingdom Pseudomonadati; phylum Bacteroidota; class Sphingobacteriia; order Sphingobacteriales; family Sphingobacteriaceae; genus Mucilaginibacter; species Mucilaginibacter sp. P19. The sequence continues at coordinate 2,760,333 of NZ_CP192586.1, read as the reverse complement.
CCGAAGCGCCCAGCGCTTCAATGGCTGTTTGTTTTTTTACATCACTGCTGATTACAGTAACCTCGTGTTCCAGAGTTACCAATATTTCTGTCAGCGGTTGGCTAATGTTCCCTAAAGAACCGGTTACAACTAACTTCATCTTATTGGGTGTAAATGCCGTTTTCTATATCGGTTAACAGGAAAGGATGTGTTGGCTGCCAGTTTAAGTGTTCTTGGGTCCACGTGCTCGAAGTCGGGCAATCGATCGCCGCCATGTGGGCAAACCAGCCGAAATGCCCGGCTGCTTCTTCGCTGGTAATCGATCTGACCGGTAGGTTCAATTGAGCGCCAATGGCCTCGGCGATGCTTTTAACGGTTATGCCTTCTTCTGTATTCGCATGGAAACGCGCTCCGGGCGTTGCCTGCTCCAATGCTAAACGGTACAATAACGTAGCGTCCAGCCGGTGTCCCGCGTTCCAGCGGTTCTGTCCTTCGCCAATGTAGGCAGAGAACCCTTTTTCTCGTGCCAGATTCACCAGGATAGGGATAAAGCCGTGTTTGTCCCCATCGCCATGCACTGAAGGCGGCAAACGCACAATGGCGGCACGGACGCCGGCGGCTGCGGCAGTTTCTGCTGCCCGCTCCGAGGCGCGCGGCCAGGCAGGGTTGAATGGTGATGGCATATCTTCGACAGCCAGACTACCGGGATTTACCAGGGCGGTCCCTGAAGTAACGATCAGTGGACGGTCTGAACCGGCCAGTACACTGGCTATGGTTTCTATGGCCCGCTCATCCACCGCGCAAACTTCGGCAAAGCGTGTAAAGTCGTGGATAAAGCCGCAATGGATCACCCCATCGCTTTCGGCGGTGCCTTTACGCAGGCTATCCAGATCTTCCAGATCGCCGTAAAACACTTCGGCCCCGGCTGCTTTTAATTTGGCTGCTGATGCTTCCGAACGCGCCAGCCCCAGTACCTGGTGACCGCCTTTTAATAATTCCTGCACAACGGCAGTACCTACGAAGCCTGATGCTCCGGTAACGAATACTTTCATATTGGTTCTTTTTGTTAATACAAAGAACCGCCGTTACAGTGGGAAAGATTTATCCAAATCCATGTTTGGTTTAGCCGAAACCATGGTATCTATCGTCAGGTGCGTTGTCTGGTCATGCCGAAGAAGCCGCATGGCCTCTCTTAACAATCTGCCTCCTTACACGGCTGAGGTATGCCCGGGTAAGACCCAGAAAAGACGCCATCATGTATAAGGAGATACGGTTGTATCGTGTTGAATGGTGCTGCACGAACGTTGCATAACGTATCTCCGCCGGATCACTGATGTTGATGAAGATCCGGTTCTGATCAGCCTCAAAATTTTTGGTGGTCAGCGCTTCGATGATCCGCCTGAAGCTTGGCGAAGCGGCGAGCAGTTCATCCCATTTATCTTTTGAAAAGCGGATGATTTCACTGTCCTCCAATGCTTCTATAAAACACTTGGAGGTCTGGCCGGACATTAAGCTGCTGAAGTCCGAGACCCACCAGTTCTCAATGGCGAGCCGCATCACATGTTCCTCCTTGTCATCTTCGATGGGGGAATAAACAGAAACTGCCCTTAACGACTAATGCGACGAAATCACTTACCTCGCCTTCTTCGAGCAGATATTGATTTTTCCGGCCCCTTTTTGAAAGAATTGCAGGAATTGGAGCAAAATCAAATAGTAGCCCGTACGGTGATGCCCACGAAACTGATAACCGTGGAATACGATTTAACGGAACATGGTAAGACTTTAAATGGGGTAATTACCGCTATTTCGGCCTGGGGAGTTACGCATCGAAAATTCCTGTTTAAAAAATAAGCTAAACAGGAATTCTATTATGCATACCGGACACCAACTAAGTTAGTATCAGGTAAAAAAGCGAATTGTGTTAGCTTGCGCCAATAATATTTTATGGCAGGTTTGATATGGAAAAATAAATAGCCTAAACAGGCAAAATGAAGGGTCGAGAAAATAATCATAAAAAACGGGCGGAGAAATCTTTCCCCGTCGGTTCCGGCTCTGCATTAATGTTCAAACAAGGGACACCCAACTGGATTGACTCAATTCACATTTTATCAAAAGAAATTTATTATTTGAAATTAAAAAAGCTCAAATCGGGTACCCATTAATTCAATCCGACACTTAACGAAATAAAAATGTTATTTAACTAGTCGTCTTCGCACGATTTTTTTCCTTCAACATGGATACTGATACTACTTGGATGGATCATACCTAATGTAGAACCGGGCCGGATTCTTAAATATTTTTTAAATACCTTTCCATTACTGCTTTTGATAGTGCGGTATAACTTTCTTCATATCCTTTTCCAGTAAATGGAATCAACGGTTTATCATAATGAATATCTCCGCGGTTGTCAACAAAAACAGAAAAAGAATAATAAAAATTCGCATATGCCTGGTTAATAGCAATATCGTATGTAGGATACATATAATTATCGGACGTATCGAAGTTGTTTAACATGTCGCCAAGAGCGTACCGACGTGTTACTTTAACCAGATTACTTTTACTCTCAACAATTGGAGGTTGACGTGCAGAAAATGCTTTATGATAATCTTTTTCTGCAGAATCCACGAGGGATTTAACAAACAAAGTATCCTGTTTACCGGGTGCCTTTACAGTCGCAGTATCTTTGTGGATCACATTTTTTATGTAATTATCAGCGTAAAAGGTCATATATACATTTGATCCCCTTGTATCTATTGAATCTGCATGGGCTTCAATAAGCTGAAACAATAAACTGTCTCGCGTTATTTCCCTCGCCTTAAACCAGGTCCTTGCTGTGTTAAAGATTGAATCGTACCCACAGGTAAGAGGAAAATTGATGTATTCTTTTTTTATAGGACTATATATACATACAGAGTCGTTTGAAATAAATTCCATTTGCCAATCGGGTTCCAACTGGTAACCATCTTTGCTGAACGAAAGGCCATTATCTAACCTGCGTGCCACTTCGGTATAACTGATACCAAATATCTGCTTAAAAGATATCCTGTCTTTTTCGCCGTTGTGTTTTACTATGACTCTTTGTTTACAAGCTATCAAACAAAAAAGGATTAGGAACGAGTAGAAAATCGGTTTTATTTTTTTAACCAGAGGAGTTACATTCATGGAATAGGTTTAATTTAACGCGTTTCAGCTGATCACTCACTTCTTAAGCTCTGCACCGGGTTGGTAACGGCTGCTCTTATTGCATGATAGCTTACAGTTAACACTGCCACGATGATAGCCAGCAGCCCCGCAGCTCCAAACATCCACCATTGTATTGTAATGCGATTAGCAAAGCCTTGAAGCCAGTTATGCATGGCCCACCACGCTACCGGCGACGACAGCAAAATTGACAACAATATCAGCTTTAAAAAATCTATGGAGAGCAGGCTGTTGATTGATGATATGCTCGCGCCCAAAACTTTCCGTATGCCAATTTCTTTGGTGCGTTGCTCTATGGTAAATGCAGCCAGTCCAAACAAGCCCATCGCAGCTAAAATGATAGTTATGACGGTAAAAACACTGAAAATTGCAGCCAGCTTATCTTCGGCTTTATACTGGGCATTAAAAGCATCATCCATAAAAGTGTAATCGAACAGGGTATCCTTATCGTATTTTTTGAAAATGTTTTGTATCGAACCGATCAGCGTAGGCAAGTTGGTACGCGGTTGTACTTTGGCAAACAGGTAGCGCCCGCCCGAGCCGAGTGTCCAGTCCCTTGCCGTATCGGCTGTAATGAAAAGTCCCAGCGGCTGTACTGCATCTTCTAACGAGCCAAAATTGAAATTTTTCACCACTCCGGCTACTTCAAGTTTCTCGGGCCCCGAATCAATAATAGTTCCTATAGGGTTAAGGGGTAAGTGCAATTTCTCTATAGCCAATTCGTTAATGACCACTTTCGATCCTGCTTCTAAGCGGTTATCCTGTATCGGGGGATATTTCCATTGCAATCCCAAAATAGAGATGAAGTTTTTATCTACTCTTAAACCACGCAGCATCATGCTTTCTTCTTTGGAATTACCGCCTATACCGATTATGTCATAACTCCCGAACATTCCATAACGGGAAGTTGCTACATTACTTATGCCCGGCAATGACATAACATCCCGCTTAAATGCTGCATAACTTTTAAGCCCGCTGCCAGTCGGTATCATGATAACATTATCACGGTCGACACCAGTTTCTGTGTGCCTGAAAAAATAAAGCTGCCGGTCTATTACAATACCACAAATAATCAGTGCTACAGATATCGAAAACTGAAGGGTGGTAAATATCTTCCGGATGATGATACCACCCGATTGTTTGCTCATTTTTCCCTTGAGAGTAATGGCCGGCTTAAAGCCCGACAACACTAATGACGGATAACTGCCGGCTATTAATATCGTTAACACCAACAACCCAAACAAAATAGATAAAGTTAGCGGATTGAGCAGAAATGTATAATCGATTTGCAGTTGAAGAATATTAAAAAATACCGGCTTGAACAACAAACACAACAAACACAACAAACAGCCGATGCCAAATGATATAGTAGAAAAAACAGCTGATTCAACATAAAACTGCATGGCGATGCCTTTGCGGCTTGCACCTGAAACCTTACGCACACCGATCTCTTTTGCCCGCAACGTAGCCCTCGCTGTTGACAGGCTCATATAATTGAACAAGGCCAGCAAAAGGATCAATATAGCAACCAGGGGGAATATGGTAAGGTATTTAAAATTAGAGTTGTCATGCGACCTTTTCAAATGTTGATCCAAGAACGGGAACAGTGAGAATTTAATGTTTGGATCCCTTTCTTTACCCGCATCAAATGCCAGGAGGCCACGCCTCAACACTGCTGTATCCGTACGGTGTTTCAGAAGAAGATAAACATCGAAAGCTCCCCCGCCTATTCCTGGTGCACCGATGAACATGTCAGAAATTCTGGTTTTCATTAAACCGCTGTTGGAAGCAACAAAATTATACTCAATAGAAGAATTGGACGGACAATTTTCGGCCACTCCGGTTACCTGGTAAGTATAGGCGCTATCCGTTTTAATGGTTAGGCGTTTGCCTACAGGGTTTTCATTGCCGAAATATTTTGCAGCCATGGCCTGTGATATCACAACCGAAAAAGGTGAGGATAAAACCTGCGATGCCTGCCCTGACAATAGCTTAAAGGAAAAGAAACTGAAAAAACCAGGATCTGCAAACAACAGTTTATTTTCAGTGAATTTGAGCTCCGGTTTTGAAGGGTTAATAACTACCGACGGCATAAAATAATGCAGCGTACGCATATAGTCTTCCACAACAGGCTGCGTTTGTTTAATGATCGGGCCTGATGCATAACTCATATGATCCATATTAATGGTATTGCCGTTTATTTTTGTTTCGGCAAAAGGCCTGAATATGCGATCTGCATTTTTGTGAAACCGATCATAGCTATGTTCATGGGCAACATAAAGCGAGATGAGCATACATACGGCCAGCCCGACAGCAAGGCCAGAAATATTAATGAAGCTGTAAAGCCTTTGCCGTACCAGGTTTCTCCACCCTATTTTTAAATAATTCTTAAACATATAATTCCGGTTTACTTTATCAGTTGGCCAGTTTGGTTTGGCTTCCTGGTACGAAATTATTGCCGCCGAACGGGAATAAGGGCTCAAATGATAAGTTGGGCCACCTTTTTTCAGGTCATTTTTGTATGCTGCCGGGCTTTTACCCGTGATTTCACGAAAAGTACGATTAAAGGTTGATTTTGAATTAAAACCCGAATCGAAAGCAATGCCCAGCATCGTTAACCTGTCGTAATTGGTGTCCTGCATTTTCAGGGTCACTTCCTGGATACGGTATTCGTTAACAAAGTCATTAAAGTTTTTGCCGAACGTTCCGTTTATAATCCGGGACAGCTCATGGGGATGTATCTTTAGTTTTTCTGCCAGTGTGGTCAGGCTTAGTTCCGGATCATGATATAACCGGTCATCAAGCATGGCTTTCCTTAGCCACACTCCTTTTTCCTGAGCGCAGCAGATGGACCTGACTTTGGCAATACCGGCACATGGGCCGGCACCTCTTTTTCCGGTTTTAAGAAAGCAACAGCTGTTATCCGTATCATTGCAACTGTAAGCAGCAGGTATAAAGGGTAGCAGGCGTATATACCCCGTGCATTGTGGTAATAAAAGTAATTGATTGCTGTAAAAGGTATCCACAATAACCACAGCACACCAAAAATATTCAACCACCGGTGTAACCAGCGCAAGCTCAACCTATACCTGTCGCCCCATCTGTTGAATTTTAAGCCCCGGTAATAGTTTTCAATTAATCTGAAAGAGAGGACCAGGTACACTATCACCGAAATAAATGCTGCCAGGTGTAGTACCGGGCTCATTTGCTGAAACGTTAAAGTATCATCAATGGGCTCACTGGTCCTTAAGCTCTCCTTTATTTCTAACAGCAATATAAATTGTTCTGCCAGTACGGGGCCGGAATGCAGCAGATCCTTCCACCCAAATACCCGATCCGGCCGTACTATCTTTAAAACATAAAAATAAATCAAGGGGCCAAAAGCCAATGAAAACTGCAGTGGTAACCAATTCCAGCGGGGAAAATAGGTTGCCAACCCGATATCGGCACACAACGCCCAAACCATCCACAAAACAATGGTTATCATGGCCACGGCGAGCAAACGGTTAGCCACTCTGTTGATCCCCTTGCCAAACCATAAAAGCAGCGAAAAATTCAACCCGATAAATATGGTTCCGGTTGAGGCGAGGTCATAAAGGCTGATATTAAAGGTATATGGGTTCAAGCGAATCTTTGCTTAATTACATCCAAATTTACATTTATCTGTTGATACGACTCTATTCCTTAATCTAAAAGCACCGTTGTAATGATAGATTTTTTAATTGATATTGATTTATATATCCAACAGACGCTTAATAAAAAAAGTTGTCAACTTTATTGGCAACTTGCCTAAAATTGTACTCCTTGACTTAGTTGGTTCGAACCAACTCAAAGAAGACTTGCCTACAATGTCTAGGATTCCTTTACAAGGAAATAAAAGATGATTTAATCCACCGCACATTCATTAAATAACGTTATTCAATTTGATAAGCGATTTTAGGAACACCTAAAAAGTTAATAATAGTTGTTTATTATTTTTTTACAGGTTCGAGTCCATTAGGGTGCATTTCTGAAAAAAGCCGTTTTGATATCAAAAAACGGCCTTTTTTTGTCGCTAAACGCGAAATAGGATCCTTCGCTGAAATGTTACTGTAACACTTTTGTAACATGATTTACACGTTTAAGAATGCGTTACGTATCTCACCACGGAACGCACCTACTAATGTTCAATTAAGCCTCAGATCCCAGTTTGCGGATTTAAGCGTTTTCAGCGGATCCTATAAATCATTCACTCCGCAAACTTTTCTCTGGGTTGGTCAACGCAGCTTTTATAGCCTGAAAAATGATAGTGAACAGGGTGATCACGATTGCCGCTATCCAGGATGCGATAAATACCCCTGGGCCAATACTCACGCGGTAAGCATATTTTTCGAGCGAATTTTCCAGGAAGTAGAGTGTAAGCGGCGAAGCAATGAAGCAGCTATTCTATTTTTTTCGGTTTGCATTTTCGCCGGTGGCCATAAATCGTGCTCTGAACTTAGTATTGCTTCAACCCGCGTAACAAATAAACCTTCCTTATTTTGATCGGGCTTGGCGTAAGGCCCCAGGTTAAAATTGTAATAATGGATCTCCGGTTTGAGCTGTTCGTAAGTGGTACGTGCTGTTACCCAAAGTTCCTGATAATTGAAGGTTTTTAATGCGGTAGTGAGAATGGCAACCGCACTCGATATAATCAATGTCAGGATAGTCCAATCAACGCCCAGTCCACTGCCAGGGGCGGCGTTACCTCCTAATTTTAACGCCGTAAATACCGGAGTCAATAACGACAGAATTATCAGAGTCCACTGAAAATTCCTGTAGAGACGATGGTTTTTAGCCGAGGTTGTCTTGTAATACTCCATTTGATGACGATACCTGTCTTCAACATACTTTTGAAAATCATTCTGTTCCATAATGGCAGATAAATGGCATAAGCTTTTGCTTTTTTAAAAGCACTATGCCTATGGGTTGGCGTTTAAAATTTCTTTAATCTTCAATACGGCGGGTTCTTTTCCGGTAATAACTTTCGTTTGTTGCATTTTCTCAAAATCATCCAGGAAACTCACCTTAATTGTCTGACTCCGGTACAAAACATCCTTATAATTCCGGTATAATAGTTCTGCCTCTGTATAATTTCCCTGTAGCAGATTGCCAAGCGCAAGGTTAGTGTAGATCCAAGTTTCACCGGGACCGAGCTCCAGTCCCTTTTTTGCTGCAGCAATTGCAGCAGTGTAATCCCGTTCAAAAATTTTGTAGAAAGAAAGCGAACCATATGAAACAGACAATAATCGTTGCGCTTCTGCATCATTGGGAGTGAGAGCCAGGTATTCGTTATAAAGTTTTATATTCTCCGCTGAAAGTTTAGCTTTTTCGCTGTAAACAGAAAGGTCAACTTCTGGCATCTCGGCAATCATTTGATTATTAACCATGGCGAGTTGCCATAGCTCATATCGCCGTTGGCTGGTGTGGTTTATTTGTAACGCATGCGTTAACAAAGCTTTGACCTTGATAAGGGTATCCATCGGCATCTCATTGTACGAATCCGGTGTATGCGGAAAAAAATAAATAACCGACTTTCTGATCAATCTAACATTGTTAGAATGCATGATGTAATCATAAGAAAGCAGGCCACTTTCAAGCTTTTCTTCCTCTGATTGTTTAAGAAAGCCCTTTAATCGGCCAAAACTTTCGTTTATATCAGCCCTCGAATTGTTACGTGTATTCCAAAGACTCACAAGCCCGTCGTTGTCGGTCATCACTGCAGTTATATCATCAATAAATTTCGCGTCTTTAATTGGTGTATTCCCATTGCTGAACCTCTTCATTTTTATATCCGGATAGATTTTTTCCTTGCATAACTACGCGTCATCTGGTTTGCAGACATATTATGTAATAAGGAATCGTCAGCCGACTCAATCAAAAAAGTGCCTCTTCTTGATAATACTATAGCCTTTTTCCAATCGGCAGAAAGCATAATCTTATCAATTTTTGAGCTGTTATAGCCCTGGTCTAAACCATTGCCGGGCAAAGGCCAGGTAACGACATTTAAAACTCTCCCATCAAACTTTGTCAGGTATATGCTATTTCCCCATACTACTAATAAATTATCGCTGTTCGGAGTAAAACTTACATAGTTTGTCCCCTTGAGGTAATAATTATTTCTTAAAGTAAGCTTTACCATATTATTAATATCCCATGCCTCGTCATACTCTGAGGTTTGAATCAACAACTTTAAGCCATCGGGCGATACTGTTAAACCTTTGATATTCTGTTTAGCTGTAAGGAATTTTCCCTTCATCCTGCCAAATCCGGGGCCCGTTTTTAATTGATCCAGATTCCAGAGCGTAACCGAATCCCGCAGGGAAGTAATAAGCTGTTTTCCGTCTGGAGTAAAAACTGCATATGCAGGTGATGGAATAGTATCTAATAAAGATTCACGACCTTTATCCCAATAAATCAAATTGCCCCGGTCAAGTGCAAGCAACCCGTTGTTGTTTATCGAAATGTATGCTTTCCATCCAAGGGATCCCCCTTTGATCCGGTAAGCCTGACGTAGCTCAATCATTTTGCCAACCGGATCATAACGAAGGGAGAACAGGGAGTCGCTGCCGATAGCATAAAAACCATCGGTTCCGGCGGGCGAAATTTTAAGATTTTCGTCATCTCCCACGTTCAGGATATTATCGGGAAAAAGATTGGTTTCGAAAATAGTCCTGATGATTTGACTCAGGTAAATGTTTTCTGAATGCATGTTCCACAAAGTGTCTGCCATTCTCAGTCCCAAAATAGCATTGGCTGGTATCGTATCAAATGCTATCGCAGCCCTGTTCAGAAGTTGAAGTTTATTATTGTCAATATATTTTTCTACATCTACCGTTCCAGAACGTTCCAGCTTTCCTTTTAACACATTACCCAACATATCGCCCTTGAGCTTGTCACTTAGTCCACTTACCTTATAAAAATGTTCCTTTTGAAGCGCGTTGATGGTTAGTTGTAGTTCAATCGCTTTTTTTGACTCGCCACTTCTTTTGAAACTTTGCGAAGCGAATTAGTAAGTGAATCATTATGTTTTAGTTGCAATTGAAGGCCAGCCTGGCTTTTTATGAGCTCGTTGTTAACAAGTGTGGTCTGTTCCAAATATTTGTCTGCCCTGATCTTTGCGTTTTGAGCTATTCGGGCACTTTTTTGCGCTTCTACAAGGTTTTTGTTCGCCTCTGCCTTTTGCCGGTTTGCCTCTGCCTTTTGCTGAATAGCCCATGCTGCGACTATCAATGTCAGTACTAAACCGAAAGAAAGTATAAACATTAAAATCTTCCTGTTCCTTTCCCGTTCCTGCCTCCTGACTTCTGCCTCAATCTCTAATTTTTGCTCCTCTGTTTCCTGATCCTCCTTTCTTATGCTATAATCCAGGAAGGCAAGATTCTTTTCTTTAAGAAACTCATGATCAGGTTCAGCACCCCTTCTTGCGGGGTTTGATGGTAACGTGAAGCCCATGCTGCCGTAATTTTTATCTTCTCCACCAGCTCTTTCAGTTCACGTAGTAATACACCCTTTATAACATCCGAAGGATCGTGTTCATAAAGCTCTCTTCTTTCATTAAGCCTGGTATAAAGTTTTCCGTTCGCGGTTTCTTCGTTGATCCAGGTACGGAGTTCAACCCAGTTTCGCATCAGGCTTTCATGTGAGATGTCGATAACAAGCTCCGGATTTAATGGCGTAGAGGGGGCGGCATCAGAAAAGAAGTATCTGTTGCCCTGAAATACGCAATTACGGCATTTATTTCTTCCTCATTTGCAGGGAGCGGTTTGCATAGGTCATATATTTTACCGAGTGGAAGCGGCCGACGGCCCCCTTTTTGTCCGCCCTTACTTTGGTCAGTAATGGCCTGGAAAATCAGTTTAGCAATCTGCTGCTTTTTTGAAAGCTTTGCTTGGTTGTCTTTATCACCTAACTCCCGGAATTTATCGCTTGCATGGCGCGATAAAGATTCCTCCATTCCGCCAACGGCCTTGTAATCGTCATATACAATCTCTCCGTTAATTGATCTATCAGATGATTGCCGATACGTTCGCATTAGCGCATGCTGCAAAATTGGCAGTTGATCAAGGTTATCTTTTAGCTTATTTTCTTCAATCTTGTTGATCAGTAATTCAATAAGCCCGGATGCTATGCTCTTTTCCGCCAGCAAAAGCGGACCTTCTATTACTTCCTTCAATTGTGGCCGGTCAAGTTGCGGCACAAGATACTGGCTCCGGTTAATAGCCTCAGGTAAGCCCTGAAAACGGACACAATCGCCAAGAAATTCCGACCGCATGGTGGTAATTACGTAAACAGGATCATCTTTAGTTGTGGCAGCTTTCAGCAACAGGTTTACAAACTGGGTCTGATGCCCGTCCATCAGCCCGCTTTTTGCTGTAAAACGAAATAATTCTTCAAATTGATCAATAATTACAAGCAGGTTTCGTTTTTTTCCTTCTTTTTTGCCCTCATTAAGCAATCTGGCAACATCCAACAATCCATAAATGGATCTAAGTAATTGTGGGTAGATCTCCCTGAAATCGTGCTCGATCACTTCTTTGCTCCTTGAACTGCTTCGTATACTGGCCAACGCGATAGCAAGGTTTTCTATAGGATCAGCTCCGGGCCGGCAAATAGCTACGTCCCATCTGTTGCTTGTACCATGCAGATAACCACCGAAGAGTTGCGGAATGAGGCCGGCCCGCACCAAAGATGATTTACCCGTACCCGAACTACCAATAACCGCAAGGAATTTATTGTTTTGAAGCCGCCTGATCAGTTCCTCGGCCTGCCCGCCCCTGCCTTTGAAAAGCTGAAATTCAGATGTGCGGTAAGGCCGCAGGCCGGGAAAAGGATTTTTCTTTATTTCGGCAGGGGTCAGTAATCGGATATGATTACCATCTTCCTGCAAGTCCAGGTAAAATTCATCCAATTGATAACACATGCCAGACAATCCCGCGCCGTTATCTACTGCTGATACCTTTGGTGATTGATTTGGGTTGTTCATTACTTCGGTGCAAAAAGTCCGTTGATAAAACCTTCAAGTTCAAAATCTATTCTGTCTTTGCCTTTTATAATATGATTAAAAGCATTCTTGCTTACATCCCGGTCATATTTTAAATCAATATCAGGATCATCTATGCACAGCATTTTCTGTTGATTGCCTTTGGCGTCTATAAGCATTGACTGCCTTATAACAAACCACTCCGGGTTCGACTGCCCGTAATACAAACAAATCCCCTCGCTTTCTTGTGCTTCCGCGCGATCTTTTTCAAATGGAATGCCTGGTATGCTGAAATTAATGAGGATCCGTTTGTCGGTTTCCATCATGTTTTTAAGTTTAATACGCAGCATGCTGTTATGGTCTTTTTCAAAATCATAAAACATGTATACCTTTTTGTGCGGAGCAAAATCATGTCGCATCGCTTTTATCCTGGCCTCCTTCTCGGCATTCTTATCTTCAATCATCCGAAAAATCGTTTCAAAATTATTTCCAAGTACGGTGGGGTGCATCAACAGCTTTTCATCCAGTTCCTGGCTAACAAGCGGGTTGGGCAACCAAAGGATATTGCTAAAAAAAGCGGCCTGCTTTTCGTGTGTTATAGCAAGGTTATATTGCAATAAATCAAACCCTTCATCCAATTCATCGGCGGTCATCATGATATGAATAGCAAAGGCACATTCCTTTATCAGCTTAAGCATGCGGTCGCTTCTTTCGGTTTCTGGTAACTTTTCAATCGCTTCCCAATCTTTAATACCGGGAACAATTTCATAAGGCCAGTTTTCATATTGTTTGCGCCCCATAACTACATAAAGAAACTCTTTCCGCTTTTCCCGTCCGCTAAAAGAATCGGGAATGGACAGAAACACCTTACGGTTATCGCTCAGCATCGCAATATCTTTTGCCGCCCGGCTTTGTTCATCCTGCTGATCGATTGACTTACGAATCTGCAGATCTGTAAGCATTTCGCCCGCAATTTCATTTATTTTTTTACGATCTGAACGTATTCCCTGTCTGCAGCATCGCCCAATGTAGATAGAAAACGTTTATTGTCTGGCAGTCCCTGGAGCCTGGTTATCTGAGGATAGGGCTCAAGAAAACAATCTTTTACAAAAATCGGCACCACCCTTGTTTTTTTCTTATCCAGGTTTTCCAATGCGGTATTTAGCTCAACGTTATTAATATACCTGGAGTTTAAGAAAGTTTGAGTGATTAAAAGCAGCACGATATGTGCTTCATCAAGCCTGTTTTTTATCTCGGCATCCCATTCTGCTCCAGGCTCTATTTTTCCATCGTCCCATATTCTGATGTTGGGGCAATTCCTGTCTGAAAGAAAAGTCCTTAGCTGTTTGAGATGCCTTTCATCCTCGTGCGAATATGAAATAAAGAGATTAATCATAGCGGGTAATGTTAAAGCACTGGCTGATAAATAGTAACAGATGGTTTGTCTAAATAATTTATAAACATAGCATATATAACTATAGTTAAATCCATAAATAATTTTATCGCAACCTATTCAAATATGGCACTGCATAATCCGAATCGCAAGCGTATTTATACTGAGTTTAGCGCGTATTAATACGTTTTTACTGCAAAAAGGTGTTATTCGGCTACCACTGGCAAATTTAGGGTGTTCTAAATCCCTTAATCGTCAATTAAAAATGGAATAATGTGTGCACACAAGCGATTTGATTATTTAAAGGTGATCTATTAGGTGACCTCTAATTGTAAAAAACACAAGGCATTGATTTACAGCGGAAGTTAAATACGTTATTGTTCCCTAACTCTCCGCGAAAAGAAAAAGTTCAGTAGTACCTTAAATTACTGAAGGAGTTTATTTTTTTATAAGGCTGTTTCTTTGGAGCAGCCTTTTTCTTTTGATGATACGGTGATGACATTGACCATAGTCTTAATCTTTTCTTTCGAAAATCGTAGTCCGATGACCCAACTTAAAAAAAGCAACTGGTGTCGAGAAGGTAATTAAGCAGGTGATTATTATTTCAACTTTAATTTCAAATTTTCAGTTTGTTTAATTGTGGTGTCAGGTTTAAGGCTATTGGAAACGTAAGGCTCCAAAATAATTTTGACAACTGCTCCATTTTCTAAAATATCGGTTCTTGCGGTACCGCTATTATCTTTAAGTTGTTCTGAAATATTAAATGTTGTAAATTTTTTTGATTGGGGTACAACATTTCTCGGCTTGGTGATATAATTTCAACGATTAGTGCAAAGGCTAATTCGTCCGCCTGACCCTTTTAAAAGTATCCTGATCAACTGTAGTGTCTTCCTAGTTGTCCCCATTCATTATCAGTCAAATCACGGACAGTTAAAATATCAATATTTTTATAATTCGCTTATTCTACCGCACCTTACTGAAAGCCCTTAGTTGTAAAAATACGCCCTTTGAGGCATTCAGATCCTCCATTGATGGAGCCAACACATCTATGCGGGCACGGCCTACCCTATGCTTCCAGCTTTTATATTCAATGATTGTTTTATAGGTACGCAGTTTCGTCTTATGAATTACTCGTACATCTATTTGCCGGAACGCGTTCGATTTACCTATTTCTTCTACGTTATGATCTACTATTACTTCATCGTTATCTTTATATAATTCAGCAACAAACAACTCAAATTGGTTCCAATCAATACGTTTTTTCAAAAAGTCTGTTGCAATTACTCTTTTGTATTAATTACCTGATTATTTACTACCCTTACAATGGTACTATGTGATTGCCGATCTTCGTCTAAATAGGATATTTTTAAAGTAAGCCTTTTAATTTTTCAGGTATATGAAAAGCCATTATGCGGTCTGCTTCCGTGTGAACATTCTCTACAAATTGTCGGTACCCCGCATTTAATTCAATGCTGTTAAAGGGTTGAAAATTGTTAATTTCTGTTAGCTGCCCTAATTCAGAAAAATAAACATCGCCGATACTTTCATTTTGTCATTTATGGCTGATGTTTCATTGCAGAGCGGTAAACAAATATTAGTTTTGGGTAATGATTGCAGACCCGCTAAGCGTTTCCATTTTTGAGATGAGGCTGGAAGAAATCCATCGCCGCGATCCTATGCTAAGATATGATATTAGCATTCGCGATTTTATTGCCTTATTCCCGCTTAAAATAAAAGACGGAAAACCTCTGAAACCCGAGCAGCCTGCTTCCTTTGCCTTAGACAGGGATGTGTTTTTGCAGGTACTCGTAGCGTTTAACCAGTCATTCAACTAATTAATCCGCACTCCGTTGTTTCATCCAATCAGGAACACTTCTAAATAACAAATAAACAATTTTGGCGGCTTGTCAAGTTTTAACTTTGGCCAAAATTTAACACATGGAGAAAACTAAACTTACCATTAATAATAACGGTTCGGTTAAAATAGAAGGCGATTTTGAAATTGTTGATATGCAGGGCAACGCTTACGGTTTACAGGGCCGTACTGTAGTTTCTATTTGCCGTTGCGGCTTATCGGCAAACAAACCATTTTGCGATGGTTCGCACAAAGGTCATTTTGAACATAACGCTATCGCCTTTGATCTTCCGCCCAAAAAAGTGTAAACAATTGTTTTAATATACATAAAGCCCGGTGTTTAATTACATTGGGCTTTTGTTTTGTACACGATTTTTAAAATAATCTGCATTTTTGAAAACTATGCTTAAATCAACAAAGCGGCACTTTTTTCATATCGGTTATCATGGCGCAAGATATTCGGGCTGGCAAAAACTTTCTAAAGCAATTACAGTGCAGGAGGTAATTGAAACGGCCCTCTCTAAAATACTAAAACAACCTGTTGCCATTAACGGTTGCGGCCGTACAGATGCTAAGGTACATGCAAGTCAGTATTTTTTTCACGCAGATATTCCTGACAGTTTAGATTTCGACCTGTTATTTCGCCTTAACAAACTGCTGCCGGATGATATTGCTGTATTTGATATTATCCCGATGCAGGGCGATCCGCATGCCCGTTTTGATGGCGTGATCCGTACCTATGATTATTTCATCCATAATTATAAAGACCCATTTCTTAGTAATTTCAGTTCACTTTATCCGGATCAGGATCTTGATTTGGATGCAATGAAAAAGGCTGTTTCCATCCTGCCTCATTACACCGACTTCCGCGCCTTGTGCAAAACGCCCAACAGGATTGAGCACACTATTTGCCACGTAAAATCTACAGGGCTTTATATCGACGGCAATGGAAGCAAGCTCAGATTTAACATTACCGCCAATCGTTTTTTATATAAGATGATCAGGATCACCGTTGGTCGCCTGCTTGAAATTGGCAAAGGACAGATGAGCACAGATGAATTTGAGTTTTATATTGCCAACAAACAAACACCCAAAATCATTATTCCGGCACACCCCCAGGGCTTGTATCTTTCAAAAGTAACTTATCGTTACCTTGATCTTGAACCGCGGTCGGCATTTTCACTGCTCAACAGTACAGACTGGTACCCCCTATAACATTTATTTGCCATGACAAACGTATGTAAATGGGGGTTAACAGGGTTAACACTTTTTAAAAGTTACATTTTCAAATAACTTATATTCAGATACTTAAATAAAATCAAGGGTTACACTAAACTGATATTCTTGAGCTCTTAAACATGTCCGAATGTTTGTGCTGGTTATCGGCAAAAGCGGGTACAGATGAAACCAGTAACATTAACCGCGATCAGGCCATAAAACAAGTATCATTTGATGCTGATTGCTCACCAACATCATAACCTTATTTTGTTAGCAATCTTATAACAAGTCGTCGCCGCTAAATATTTAGATGCAGTTCCCCTGCCTTATCTGCTGATTTTTAAAAATATGACGCGTTAATTTGGTACTTTTGCACCCTCATTTTAACTTTTAATAAGTATCCTGATGGCGTGGTCTGATAAATTGAAGCTTAACAAACAATTATTGCGTTCGGTAAATGAAGCCGGTTTTGCAAACCCTAAAGAGCTTCAGCTTAAAACAATCAACCGCATAATTGGCGGGCAGGATATTATCGCCATAGGCCCCGAAGGCAGCGGGAAGACCACCACTTATGTATTAGGTGTATTAAACCGCTTTAACTATGCTCCCGAAGGTGTTCCGCGTGTATTGGTGCTTGTACCCGAAAAAGAACAGGTGTTTGCTGTTATAGAACAGTTTGACAGGCTTAACAAAAATAAATCTATCCGCATAGTTGGCCTGTACGTCACTCCTGGCTTTGAAAGCCAGATGGATGAGCTTGCCGACGGTGCCGACATTGTTGTAGCCACTCCCGACAGGGCGAGGGCCATCTATCTTAAACTGGCCTTAAATTTAAATAAGGTTGATTTGCTGGTGATAGATGATGCCGACCAGATTGTAAAAAAGATTTGCAATTGCCGGTTGTTGAACTGGCTAACAGTATTGACAAGGGCCAACACCTGGTGTTTACCGAGGTGATGCACGCCAAACTCGAAAAAATGCTTGATCCGTTCATGAGGCAACCGGCTACAATTGAGGTTGATGAACTGGGCGAAACGGCTATTGAAACCCATGAGCAGCTTTTATATAACGTACCAAACTTTGGCACCAAGCTAAACCTGCTCAATTTATTCATGTACGATGAAGAACTGTTTACTAAAACCATTGTATTCGTAAACACCCAAACAACTGCTGAGAAGCTTTTTCAAAGCCTTAAAAGCCGTTTACGTACCGGTGTAGCATATTTAAACCCTAAGTTTTTCGACTCAAAGGGGTTCAAAACCATTCAAGAGTTTAAAGCCGAAGCGGGTGCAAGAATCCTGATCGTGACTAACGAAAATGACGAAAACCTTAACCTGAGCGGTATCCCCTTCCTGATCCATTTTGATTTGCCTACAGATAATGAACTGTTTATTAGCCGTGTGGCAAATCCTAATCCGGACGATAAGGAAGAAACGCTGGCCATGACCTTTGCTACTGATATCGAGTTGAGCCAGGTAAAAAAGATTGAGCAGATGATAGGGAATAAAATCCCAGTAGCCGAGCTGCCGGATGACCTGGTGATAGTAACCGAGTCGAAGCCTAAAAAAGCGGATGCTAAGGAAGATGTTAAACCCGCAGGTGTTGGTGAAGCTTTCCACGAAAAAAAGCATCAAATGCTAAAACTTATAATTTAAGTGCCGGTACCAAGGCTAAAATGAATAAAAAGAAAAAACACGGGTAGTTATATCCCAATGTCATTCAAAACTTGTTTCGGCACCCCATAAGCCAGATAGCCAATTTGCTCAGCATGGTTGCTTAGCGAGTGAGGTGTTAAAACAAGTTAACATGACTTTCTTTTTATAAGTATCACACTATCTCCAAATACAACTCTTCTACCTTTTTCCTTGCCCAATCGGTTTTTCTCAAAAACTTGAGACTTGATTTTATACTTGGATCATCGTTAAAACAATTGATCCGGATCCGTGTGCCCAGTTCTTTCCAGCCAAAGTGAGCTACCAATTCATTAAGGATCATCTCAAGTGTTTTGCCATGTAACGGGTTATTGGGCTGTTGCTGCATATGGCAAAAGTAAATGTTTGTTTTGTTAAAATGGTATAACAAAATTTGTTACCATCTCGTTTAAATAGTAAATGATATTAGCTGATATTTAATAAACGGTAAATTTTATTAAATTTAATGCAGCCAATCATGCACGGTTAAACCACTTCTTCAATTTGCCCAGAAATATTTTAATGAATAGCTATAAGTGTTATCTTGTTTTATTGTTGCAAGCTATTTCGTTATGCGTGTTCTCGCAAAACCGTCCTATTCATTTTCAGCATATCGGCAGTCGCGAGGGGCTTTCTGAGTTAAACATCAATTGCATTATGCAGGACAGCCGCGGCTTTATATGGGTGGGCACGCGCGACGGTCTTAACCGTTATGACGGTAACAAATTCAAAGTTTTTAAAAACATCGTTAACGATACTAACAGTATCAGCAACAGCTTTGTTCAGGATGTAATTGAGGACAAAAACGGAAACCTGTGGATCTCGACCAGCGGTGGGGGTTAAACATGTACGACCGAAAACTTGATCGTTTTATCCATTATCGCCATAACCGAAACAATACCAATTCAATTGCGAGCGATCTTTTAGTTAAGATAGCGCTCGATAAAAGCGGCAACCTGTGGGTCTCGAATCAAAAAGAAGGTCTTGATCAGTTTAATATCGCGAAAAAAGTTTACCCATTACCGGTATAATGCAGCCGATGCAACCGGTTTAAGTGATAACAATGTCCGTACAGTTTATGTAGACAGTCAAAATAAGGTATGGGTGGGTACAACCTACGGCGGACTAAATCTTTATAAGCCTCAAAGCGGTGATTTTACCCGCTTTGTTCATGATGAAAGCATCTCTTCTTCTATATCAGCCAACAAGGTCAATGCTATCTTGGAAGATAGCGATCATCGTTTATGGGTTGGGCTAAGTGATGGGGGCCTTAATTTGTTTAATCCGGCAACCCAAACTTTTACCCATTATAAGAATGATCCGCACGATAATAATTCCCTTTCGTACAACACGGTACAATGCATGGTAGAAGACAGTAATCATAACTTGTGGATAGGTACGGAAAACGGCGGGTTAAGTATTTTTAATTATGCCGAAGGAAAATTTAACAACCATTTTGAGGATGATGTAGATAACAGCAGCATTGCTAATAACTCGGTAGATGTAATCCTGAAAGATAAGAGCGGGAATATATGGATCGCTGCATTTGCATCAGGCCTTAACTTTTATAAAAAAACAAGCGAAAACTTCATACATTACAAGCACGGCGCCCAGCCAAATAGTCTGTCAAATAACTTTGTATTAAGTATTTACGAAGACAAAAATAACAACATATGGCAAGGCACAGATGGCGGCGGCCTCAATCTTTTCAACCCGGAGAAGGGTGAGTTTAAGGTTTATAAAAACAACAAAAACGACAATGCCAGTGTTTGCGGAAACTATGTTTTGGCTATACAGGAAGATGCGAAAAATAACCTATGGATTGGCACCTGGGGCGATGGGGTAAGTATGATGAACCCGCAAACCCGCAGGTTCAGGACATTTAAACATAATCCGGACGATAGTACAAGTATAGGCGGGAATAACATTTATGCCATCACTAAAACACTTGATGGAAAACTATGGTTTGGCACGCTTGGGACAGGGCTTGATTTATTTGACCCTAAAGCCAACAGGTTTATTCATTACCGTCACGATCCCGGCAACCCCAAAAGCATAAGCAGTGATAATATCAATTCGCTGCTTGGCGATTCGAAAGGTAACCTTTGGGTGGGCACTAATGATGGAGGCGTAAACCTGTATGATGCTGCAACTGATTCATTTAAACCGGTACAATACGAAAAACTGAACAGTGCGGTAGGCAACAACACCGCGCTCGACCTTTTTGAAGATCACCTGGGTAATATCTGGATCTGCACTTACGGCGGTATCTATCGCTTAAATCCTGCTACCGGTAAGGTTACAAATTTTAAAGCAAAGGATGGCCTTCCCAATGATTACGCGTACGCGGTTGAAGAAGATAACAGCGGTAATTTATGGATCAGTACCAATAAAGGCATTTCCAAATACAATCCTAAAACTAACCAATTCAGGAATTTTACCATTGAGGATGGTTTACAGGCCGACGAGTTTAAACCTCACTCGGCTGTAAAAAGTCATGATGGCACCATGTACTTTGGCGGGGTTAACGGGTTTAATATGTTTAATCCTGAAAATATCCATGAAAATATATATAACCCTCCACTGGTACTTACCGATTTTCAGATTTATAACAAATCTATCCGCGTAGCTCAAAACAGCGATGATCCTTCGCCCCTGAAAGAAGATATTTCCGAAACAAAATCAATAACCTTAACGCATGATCAATCGGTTATATCGTTTGAATATGTATCTATGGACTTTGCCCTAAGCAATAAGGGAACGTATGCTTATTTACTCGAAGGCTTTGATAAAACCTGGAATTATGTAGGCAATAAAAACACGGCCACGTATACCAATCTGCCGGCCGGAAATTATGTATTCAGGGTAAAAAGCCGCAGCGCCGATGGCAAATGGTCTATCCGGCAGGTAAGCCTGAATGTTACTGTGCTTCCGCCTTTCTGGCTTACCTGGTGGTTTATCAGTTTGCTGATCGTGCTGATTGTTACGGCCATTTATGCATTTTATCGCTATAAAGTAAATGCTATAGTGAAACAAAAAAACCTGCTTGAAAAGCAGGTTAGCGAACGTACCGCCGAGGTAATGCAACAATCGGAAGAGTTGAAAACACAATCCGAAAATCTGCAGACCTTAAATGCTGAACTCCAAAATCAGTCCGAAGAGTTACAGGCTTTGAACGAAGAACTGCTTTCCCAATCGGAAGAGCTGCAACTGCAAAAAGAACAGGAACGTGAGGCCCGGGAAGAAGCTGATAAAGCTAACCAGGCCAAAAGCATATTTTTAGCTACCATGAGCCATGAGATCAGAACGCCCATGAACGGTGTTATTGGCATGGCCTCACTCCTGGGCGAAACTGAACTGAATGCCGAGCAGCGCGATTATACGGATACCATTATTTCCTGCGGTGATAGTTTGGTAAATGTGATCAATGATATCCTTGATTTCTCCAAAATCGAATCAGGAAAGATGGAAATGGAGCAGGAAGATTTTGACCTGCGCCAGTGTATTGAAGAGGTAATGGATATCTTTTCGCAAAATGCAGCCAAACGCGAACTGGAGCTGGTTTACCAGATTGACCCCGCCCTGCCCCAGCAGGTAATTGGTGATAGTTTGAGATTAAAACAGGTGCTCACTAATTTAACTGGCAATGCACTTAAGTTTACCGAACGCGGCGAAGTATTTATTAAAGTGTTTTTATCCAAAAGTATTGGCGATAAGGAAATTGAAATCGGTTTTAGTGTAATGGATACCGGTATAGGGATCCCGGAGGATAAATTGACAACTTTGTTTAATGCGTTTTCGCAGGTTGATTCATCAACAACGCGAAAGTATGGAGGCACCGGCCTTGGTCTCGTGATCAGCCAGCGTCTGGTAAACTTAATGGGGGGCGAAATATGGGCTGAAAGTATTTATGGAGAAGGCTCTGTTTTTGTATTTACCATAAAAGCCACTATCAGCAACAAACAGTCGAAACATGTACCTATTGTTTTTAATGCCGAAGAGCTTGAGGGCAAAAAGGTGCTTATTATTGATGATAATAAAACAAACCGGTTTATCCTGCAAACGCAGCTCGAACAATGGGGAATCCAAACGGTGGCGGCGGCCTCGGGCAGGCAGGCGCTTGACATCCTTACTGCCAATAACGGATTTAACTTGGTTATAACCGATATGGAAATGCCTGAGATGGATGGCGTAGGATTGGCGCGGGAAATCAAAAGCAATTATGGAGAATTGCCGATAATTATGCTCAGTTCTATAGGCGATGGTTCAAAGAAAAAATATCCGGGCTTATTTTCAACTATTTTAACCAAACCTGTAAAACAATCGCAATTAGGTAAAAGCCTCCAGGCCGAGTTCCAGGGAAAAACACAGGCGCCGGCTCCTGAAGCAAAGCCGGACAAACTGCTTGATGTAAATTTTGCGAAAGATCACCCCCTCAGCATACTTGTGGCTGAAGATAACACGGTTAATCAAAAGCTGATTAGCCGCATGTTGGAGAAGCTGGGCTATAGTTTTGAACTGGCCCATAACGGGCACCAAACGCTCGATAAATTAAAGGCTAATCCAACCTTTGATGTAATTTTCATGGATGTACAAATGCCTGAGATGGATGGCTTTGAGGCAACCCGGCATATCTCGTCAATATGCTTTTAAGCAGCCTTTTATCATCGCTATGACCGCTAATGCCGGCCCCGACGACCGGGATATGTGTATAAGTGAAGGCATGGACGATTATATTGCCAAGCCCATGAAAACCGAAGCATTGATCAATGTTTTAAAGGGCGCTTACAAAATGATGAAGAATGTAAAGGGCAAGTATGTTTAACTGTTGAAGGCAAAGCTAATTATTCTGATGCCACACCCCAGTAACAATTATGGCGGATTTTTTTAAGAATTGCGGGTGTTATGCTTGACACTTCATGCTGATATTTATTCTGGCTATTGAGCAGGTACATGGTACCGCTGGTATTGTTATAAATATATGTGCATAAGCGCGCGTCTTCACCATCTTCATCTTTCTTTACGTCAACTCTTATACCGTTGGTTTTGTTACTCGTGTCTGGTGTTAATGCCGGGGCCGACGCTTTTACCCAGTTAATGGTATAATTTATGTTTTGCGGCGAAACACCGTTGGTGTTTTCTTTGTAGCTTTTACTATCCTGAATAACTGTAAGCAAACATTTTACGCATGGATCGCCCACCGTTGCCTCTCCATATTTTTTGCGCGGATTATTGATCACGCTATTTTTTTTACCTGCAACGGTAACTATTGTTTTTGAAATATCATTTGATAAAGGCTTCGGTTTGTTTTGTTTGCAAGCAAATATGGTCATCGCCAAGGCGCAAAAACAAATACATGGTTTAAACAGAATCATGGTTTATAGATTAGCTCTTAACTTATATACATCATTTTAGCCGTTTTGTGTTATCGTGTTTTGATATACCAAATGCGGTATTAATCTATAAATGGAGTTTAAACAATTTAAACATAGATTTTATTGCATTTAATGGACAGGTAAAGGACAGTTTTTCTATAAAAATTTCTTAAAATTGCCTGATTTATTTTGCCGGGCCGGTTAATTAGCGGCAGGACTTAAACCATCATAACAATTTTAAAAAAACGAGGTTTACCTTGTTATAAATAACACTGCGGCATATGCAGGATATCATAATAAAATGACTAATAGCGGTACAGGTTCAAATTTAACAGTTGATGTGGTTTTAATTGGCGCAGGTATTATGAGCGCCACCCTTGGTGTAATGCTTAAAGAGCTGCAGCCCGATCTGACGATTGAAATTTTTGAACGCCTGGATGTTATCGCTGCCGAAAGTTCGGCCCCGATGAACAATGCAGGTACCGGTCACTCAGCATTTTGTGAATTAAACTACACCCCTCAGCTTCCCGATGGTACCGTTGAAATAAAAAAAGCTATTAAAATTGCCGAGCAGTTTGAAACCAGTAAAGAGTTTTGGGCTTATCTTATTGAACAGGGCCTTTTAAATAACCCGCAAAGTTTTATCCGTAAAGTGCCGCATATGAGCTTTGTTTGGGGTGAAGAAAATGTTGAATATCTAAAAAAACGTCAGCAGGCCCTTACCAAGCATCATTTTTTTAAAGGGATGGAATACTCGGAGGATAAAGCTCAGATAAAGAAATGGATCCCGCTGGTGATGGAAGGCCGCGACCCTGATGAAAAAGTATCGGCAACGTTTATGGATATCGGCACCGACGTAAACTTTGGCAGCCTTACCAGTGCGCTTATAGATGAGCTTAAACAAAAAGGAGGCGTAAACATAAGCCTTAATCATGATGTAAGAGATATTAAACGCAATGCCGACGGTACCTGGAAAATTACGGTAAAAGATAAAAACACTGGCAATAAAAGAAAACTGAATGCTAAATTTGTTTTTGTTGGTGCCGGTGGTGGTGCCTTGCCCTTGTTGCAAAAATCAGGAATTCCGGAAAGTAAGGGCTTTGGCGGCTTCCCGGTAAGCGGCCAGTGGCTGGTATGTAACAACCCCGATGTGGTAAAACAACATGAAGCCAAAGTTTATGGTAAGGCATCGGTTGGTTCGCCGCCAATGTCGGTTCCTCACCTGGATACCCGGATGATCGATGGTAAACGATCTTTACTTTTCGGTCCATATGCAGGTTTTTCAACCCGCTTCCTGAAGAAAGGATCTCTGCTTGATCTTTTTGGTTCTATTAAGTTAAACAATATACTTCCCCTGCTTGCTGTGGGACGCGATAACTGGCCTTTAACCAAATACCTCATATCTCAGGTTATGCAATCGCCTGCCGACAGGCTTAACGCACTTAAGGATTACATGCCAACGGCCAAAGCCGAAGACTGGGATCTGGATATAGCCGGCCAGCGTGTACAGGTTATTAAAAAGGACGCCAAACATACTGGTGTGCTGGAATTTGGCACAGAGGTGGTTACCTCTGCTGATGGCAGTATCTCAGCCTTGTTAGGCGCCTCACCGGGCGCATCTACTTCGGTACCTATTATGATCCAGCTTATCGAACGTTGTTTTAAAAACCACGTCAAAACAGAGGCCTGGCAGCAAAAATTCAGGCAAATGATCCCTTCATATGGCGTGTCATTGGCCAGTAACGAGGCTTTGAGCGATGAAACCAGGGCAAGGACGAGCAAAGTGTTGGGATTGGTTTAAAATTAACTTAGCGTTGTTCATAAGCCAATGAAAAACTTATTGGTACAGAATAAATTACATCAACAGTAATGCCATAACTGGTGGCGGGTTTCCAGGGCGGGGATAAACGCATCACCCGTAAAGCTTCTTGAGCCAGGATTAGGTTCCCTTGTATGGAGCGAATATCGTGTAAGATGCCCTGCCGATCAACGTTAAAGGTTAAGATTGCCCGCCCCTGTATATTATTATTACGTGCTTCAAGCGGGTATACTATACTTTTCGCAAGGAAGCTTCCGAATTTGTTTAGCCCTCCCATAAATTCAGGGGCAGTATATTCCTTATTAAAAGAATATTTATTACCGCTTTTCGCATAGCTGTTCCCTGCAATCAGGTTGCCGCTTTTATAAGTCGCCTCATAGCGTAAAGTATCGTTTAAGGTTCCATTCCAGGCATTGTCTTTTAAACCGTCTTTTATAGGACCAGTACCGATTGTGTTTTTAAAATCATCAGAATAAAGAATTATAGTACCGTTGCCGTTTTCGGCTAATACGCGTCCTGTTGAGTCAGCGCACTGGGCAACGATTAATGTATCCTTTTTGTAAATTCCGGACAAATAAATTTTGCCGTTGGGATAGTATTCGGTTATATCGCCGGAAAGCCTGCCTTTTTCATAATTGCAAATACGCTTCCTTTTACCATTAGGAAAATATTCAATACAGGCACCTTGTAATTGTGCCTCTATTAAACCTGTATTCGAAACACCTTGAAGTTTGGGTTTCCCATTTAAATAATAATCATTGACGGGGAAAAGTTGGTTATCGGTACTGGAATCTGGTGTGGTTACCATTCGGATAAAATCAGCACTATCTTTACTATTGGTTATTTTCGCTGACGGTGCCAGCCAGGGGGCAACAGTAAAATTCTTCATGTAAGCCATTATAGTGTCGCGTTGTGCGCTTACACGTTCAGTACAAAGGATAATTGCTATTAGCAATAAGGGAACTACTTTACGCATGGGTTCAGGTACAAATCTTATCAAAAAATCAGGTTAAGATAGCAATGAAATTGAAATTTTAAAACCGTTTTTTGATATGACTAAGGCAAGGCTTACGGATCGCCATTGCATATTGCGGCAAATGATCTATGGAAAAGCTCACCTGTGCCCTGATAGCACTGTTGCCTGTGTATCTGTCAATGTTTCGATTGGAACCCCGGAATTAATTTATAACCTCTGTGTGATACATTGATCAACTATTGCTTAACAGGAAGAGTTGCACCCTCTTTCATCTCCTCATTGGCTTGTTTAACCAGTTTATCGCCATCTTTCAGGTCACCAGTAATTTCTACTTTTTCTTTGCCTGTAAACCCTGTTTTTACATCTACCCATTTCGCTCTGCCATCCACGAGTTTCACGACAAACTTGCGTTCCTGCGTAGTTACAACAGCCTTGTAAGGTACCGTAAAGCCAGGATCAGGTCGATCAACGTTTAAGGTGATCTGGGCAAACATCCCGGGCTTAAGCTGTTTTTTTTGATTGGGGAAACTAAACTCCCATGTTTCGCTCCGGGTATCTGAGCTGATCGCTTCCGATTTTCGGGCAAGATTGGCTTTAAATACAACACCCGGCAAAGCAGAAACGGTAAACGAGGCCTGGTTATCTTCTATTTTAGTAGCATTATAAGCCTCCGGTACCGACACCTGGATCCTTAACAACGAGTTATCCTCTACAGTAAAAAGCAGGATTTTACCGGTATTATCCACATAATCGCCTTTAAAAATATTACGCGCGGTAACTACTCCGTTAAATGGTGACCGGATAACCAGGTAATCTTCTAATGCATGGTTAGCCCGGGTAGCAGCTTTAGAAGCTTCGTAAGCGGAGCTATCCGTTTTCATTTGGTTGCGGGCAATATCCAGCTCGTTATCTGATATGGCGCCGGGTGTTTTGGATGCTTTTAACAACCGCGAATAAACGCTTTTACTGGACAGGAACTTAGAATAAGCTCCCTGGCTGTTACTGCGGCTCTGCGCCTCGCCGGCTTTTAGTTCCGGCGCGTCCAGGATACAAAGCACCTGGCCTTTACTCACCTTGCTGCCAATGTCCACTTTTACATCTTTTACATAACCGGCTGTACGGGCATAGATATTGGCGCGGTCGTTTGGTATAATTTCCCCGGTGAGGCTGAGTTTATTGCTCACTTTACCGGCTTTAAGTTCAATCAGCTCTACAGGTTGTTTTGCCGGCGCCACCGTAGCTACCGGTGTCTTATTTTCATTGCTGCCGCAAGCTCCAAGTACCAGCGACAGGCCTAATCCTAAATATGTATGTAATGCTTTCATGCGTTTGGTTCTGTAATGGTAAAGTATTTGCTTTCCTTATCGTCGGGATCAAGTGAGATTAACTTAACCGGGCGATCGCCGGCTAAGGCATGATAGATCAGTGGTAAAATTAACAGGCTCAAGAGCAACCCGAATAATAACCCGCCTATTACCGCTATGCCTAAAGGCGCGGTCTGATCCCCGCCCTCACCTATTCCCGATGCCATCGGGACCATACCTGCGATCATTGCAAGGCCGGTCATCAGGATTGGCCGCGTCCTATCCCTGATCCCGATCAGAAATGAATTTTCCGTTCTTAGTTTACGATAGCTTTCTGCCTGTATGATAAACAGGATAGCATTGGCCACCGCCACGCCAATGGCCATAATACAACCCATGTAAGATTGAATGTTTAAGGTTTTGCCCGTTAGCCACAGCAATAAAAAACACCCGGTCAATACGCCTGGTATAATACCGATCACGATCAGCGAAATCCTGAATGATTGGAAATTAACAGCCAGCAACAGGAATATCACGACAATGGCCAGCAGGACACCTGTTTGCAGTTCATCAAATGTTTGCTGAAACACTTCTGCCTGGCCCTGCTGCTGGATCTTCATACCATCGGGCAACTTGCCTAAGCCCGCAATAATCTTATCAATGTCGCTGATGGCAGCGCCTAACGATTTGCCATGCAGGTTAGCTGTAAGCGTGATAAAACGCTTTTGGTTTAAACGGTCGTACTCCCCTTCTATCCTACCCATCTTCCAACTGGCCACATCCCGCATAAACACCTGTTTGCCGCCATTTGAACCCAACAGGATATTATCTACTTTACCAGGGTCGTTCATGACAAACTCCGGCACCTGAACCTGCACCTGGTAAGCAGTGGCATTAGCTTTATCCAGCCAGTAATTGGGCTGGGTAAACCTGCTGGAAGACGTGGCCGCGATCAGTGATTTACTTGCGTCATCTACCGTTAAGCCTAATTGTCCTAACCTAACCCGGTCAAACTCCAGTTTCATGGCGGGGTAACTTTGAGGTGCGCCATAGGTAATATCCCGCAGGTATGGCAATTTGTGTAGTTGATCCAGGATCCGCTGCGCAAAATCCCTGTCCTGTAATAAATTTTTACCCAATATCCTAATCTGTACAGGGGTATTGGTGCCCTGGCTCATCACCTGGTCTACCAGGTCCGACGGCTCAAAGGAAATTTGCATGCCGGGTATTTTCAGGGCCACTTCTTTTCTCAAAGTTTCCTTAAAATCTTCGAGATTTATGCCTGCATTCTCCACGAAATTGACTTTAAGAACTGCTTCCTGAGGGCCGCTTGTCCATAAGTGGATGGCATTAACAGGGTATGACGAACCCTGGTTGCCGATAAAGGCAGAAGTAATGGCTATTTTTTGCCCGCCCGATAAACTATCTATCAGGGCCAGCAATGCTTTGGTTTTAGTTTCAGTTCGCTCGAGACGGGTGCCATCGGCTAAACGAATCCTGACCTGGAATTGGCCTGCATCAACTTTAGGAAATAATTCTTTTCCTAAAACATTGAACAATAAAACCGCGGCAACCACAGATACCAACAGGTATACCGTAACAATCAATGTAGATGCGGTGGCGGCTTTTTTCAGCCATTTGCCATGCCGGTCTTTAAATTTACTCGTCTTTTCACCCTCTTTCGCCTTTTCGCTCAAATGATCCTTAAAAAGCCAGTTGGCCATGACCGGGACAAAGGATTGTGAAAGCAGGAATGACGCGATCATGGCCAGACCTACCGCTAAGGATAAAGGCAAAAACATCGCTTTGGGAATACCGGACATAAAAAATGCCGGAAAAAATATCGCAAGGATACATAGCAATATTAACAGCTTGGGTAATGCTATCTCTTTAGAAGCTTCTAGTATCGCCCGGCCTTTGGGTTCGCCTTTTTCCTGGTGATGATGGATGTTTTCTATAGTAACGGTAGCTTCATCTACCAAAATACCAACGGCCAGCGCCAGGCCGCCTAAAGTCATGACATTGATGGATTGCCCGAATAATTTCAAACAAATAATTGCTGATAACAAAGCCAGCGGAATAGTAAGTACCACAATGAGCGATCCCCTCCAATCGCGCAGAAATAACAGTACCATGAGGCCAGTGAGTACGGCACCTAATATCCCTTCTGTAGTTAAACTCTTTATCGAATTGATGACATAGCCCGACTGGTCAAACTCGTAGCTCACTTTGATATCCGGCGGTATGGCAGCCTGCATATCCGGCAATGCCGCTTTAACCCGTTGAACCACATCCCAGGTAGAAGCATCGGCCCTTTTGGTTACAGGAATATATACTGAGCGTTTGTCGTTAATGAGCGCATAACCTGATGTAATATCCGCCCCATTATCTACCGCGGCCACATCATGTACAAAAACAGTCGGGCCGCTGCCAGTTTTAATGGGAATATTAGCCAGGTCCTGGATATTTTCCACAACCGTATTTTGCGGCGTGATCAACGTTTGGTCGCCTACACGAATATTACCCGAGGGGGTGATGACATTCCCCTTGGCAATGGCGGTTACCAGATCCTGGGGTGTAACGTTATAACTGCGTAATTTATCAGGATCCGCTTTAATGAGTACGGTTCTCTGGTTACCCCCAAACGGCGGCGGAGCGGAAACACCCGGCAGGGTTGAGAACATGGGCCTTACCTTAAACAAGGCCAGGTCCTGCACTTCAGACAGGGAGCGCGTTGAGCTGAATACCAGTTGCCCTACCGGTACACTGCCGCCGTCAAAACGGGTAACAAAGGGAGATATAGTACCCGGTGGCATAAATGCCCTGGCCCGGTTCACCATCGCCACAACTTCACCGGTGGCCTGGCCCATATCAGTACCCTCATGAAAGTTCAGCTTTAGCAGGGTTACGCCTTGTATTGTCTTGCTTTCAACCGATTTGATGCCGGTAACATACAGAAAGTGGTATTCATAATAAGAAGTGATATAACCTTCCAATTGCTCGGCAGACAAGCCGCCATAGGTTTGTGCTACATAGATGGTTGGGGTGCCCAGTTTTGGAAAAATATCTACGGGCATATTGCGAATAGAAATTACGGAAAAGAAAATGATGGCGATAACCGCGACAATGATCGTTACCGGTTTTCTTAATGAACCATATAAAAGCTGGATGATATTCATTTTCCGTATTGATTTAAAAAGATATCTATATTGCCCTGGTAAGCAGCCTTAGTTAATAAAGATTTCCAGGCTCCCCAATAAGCGATCTTAACCGAGGCTTCCGATTGGTAGAGCAATTGCAGGGATTGGATCACATCATAATAACTGATGAGCCCCGACTGATAGCGGGAGTGTATTGCCTGGTAGGCGTACTGCGCCGCTTTCAATGCTTCCGGGGCCAGGCGGGCAGATTGTATGGCCTTAGTTAAAGCGGAATCTGCGATTTCCCGCTCAGTATTCAAATGAAGTTCGGTTTGTTTAAGCTGCTCCCGGCTGGTCTCAATATTCAGTTGCTGCTGTTTGAATAAGGGTTTCTGTCGAAATACTTCCATGATAGGAAAAGAAAGCTGTGCGCCGATACCATAATTATACCGCTCAAAACGCCATCCATCACCATTATTAACCGCCCCATCGGCGGCTACGCCTGATCCGCGGCCATAACCCACGCTCCAGATAGTTAGTTTAGGCAAAAGGCTTCTTTTGTAGGTTTTAAGGGTTAACTCATTGGTCAGTACATTGGTTTTTTGCAAGCTAAGCTCGGGATGTTCAGTATCATCAGCATTGAGTGGAACAACAGGCAGGCTCTTAAACATCGCAGAATCTGCCACCGGGGTACCGGGTAAGTTACCACCGGTAAGTTCTTTTAAAACGATCAGGCATGAATCCCTTCGGCGTTCAAAAGCTATGAGTTGGATCTGTGCTTTAGCCAGTTCGGCGTGAAAAGTAGATGAATCCGTTCCGGGCCTTAACCCGCTTGATACAACAGCCTGCGATTGTTTCAGGTGATAAGCATCCCTGCTGATATTACTTTGATAAACTTTAACCAGGTCGGCCGTAAGCAGGTAATTGAGCCAGGCATTAATCACAAATATCTTATGCTGAAAAATGGTAAGCGTTCTGTCGGCTTGCCCGTTTTTGAGTTTCCCCTGGCCAATTCAACGGTTGCTCCACGCTGCCCAAAGGTAAAAGGCTCCCATTGCAGGTTCAGAGCTGCGGCACTTCCTGGCGTGCCTTTATAATCATTTGATTTGCTTGGCGGGCCGCTGATAGGTGTAATGTATTGCGGGTAAATCATACCCGTAATATTGTTGTAAGTAGCGTAATCTACCTGGTAAGATGCATTTATAGAAGGAATGATGCCGTTTTGCTGTAATTTAACGGCATATTGCAATCCCTGGGTCTGCAAACGTTTGGCTTTAATCAGCGGATAATTACGGGCCGCCGTGCTGAGCAGGGAATCAAGGTAAATGCTGCCGGATTGCTGTGCATGAAGCTGCAGACAAAATAACCCGATGGCCAGCATCAACAGTATAATTTTTGAGGTTTTAGCCTGATAAAATTTCGAATAGGTTTTTGAATACACTATATATAAATTTATGGTTGCAACGCTATAAACAATCTACTGGAAAAGCTTGAATAAAATTTACCATTTGGACAGATTTTACTTTTTGGCCAGGCTTTTTTATACTCCGAAGGGCTTTGCCCCGTATGCTGTTTAAAAATCCTCGAAAAATGGCCCTGATCAGAAAAGCCGGTCAGGTAAGCAATCTCCGTGAAGCTGTGGGTGGTGGTCCCCATAAGGTTAATGGCTTTTTCAATCCGCATTTTCCGGATATAATCGCCAAAACTCATATTCTCAAAATATTTGGAAAACTCCCTGGATAAATAAGCAGGGTTGATTTCCAGCTCTTCAGACGCCTGTTGCAGGCTCAGGCTCATATTGGTATCGATTTGATCCTGGATCATCTCTTTAAGTTCCTTTGTCCAGGACGGCGGTTTTTTATCTCCTTTAGTCTTGAGGTACTGGTGGTAAACCTCTATAAGCCTCTGTTCAACAGGTCCATCTGTATGCTTTTGTTTATGGAGGTATTTGGCCCAGTTGTATAGTCCATCGTAGATCACCATGCCTAATGCCAGGAGTTGCTGATCATCGGCAATATCATGTCTTAACCCCGAAAATACCGCTTCCAACCCGGCTGATTGCGGTGCAAAATCGTGACGGTCGGTATCCGCGCCCCTGATTATCGAGGCAAGCCGGTTTAAAGCTGCATCTTTTAACTGGTGTTTTTTAAGGAAATAATCAAAGGTGCATTGATCTTCGTAGTGGGTATACTCTACATTGGGAATATCAAAAGGGATAGCATCCAGCTCTGATGCCCTCACCAGCACTTCCTCGTACGGAACGTAGATAATTTCACCTTCAGGATCAATGAAGCGTTTGATGAGCCACGGGCAGGCAATACGGTCAATTTTAGGACGGGCACGCGTGATCCATTTCATAGCGGATCAAAGTTAAAAATCTAAAGCATATTAGTGGCGACCCCATTCCTATAATCGGCAATGGAATTAGTGATAATTATGATACATAAGATTTTTTAGACTACCAGAATTATTGTTTTATCATTCCGCTATACACATCGGGCAGGCGCTCTACCTCAACGCTGGCTAATATAAATGCGCCGACACCTTTAGCATCGTTAGTTATTACCATTTCGCTTAAATAATACTCGTAACTCCCATCCCGGTATGGTTTCCCTCCAAGCCCCGATACACTCACGGTGCCGTTAAGATTTAACTGTCCATTTGCATCTGTTTCAATAAACTTTTTGATAATTCCGTTATAGCCTTTTTGAATGGCGGGTAAATAGGTTGGTTGTAAGTATCCCTGCCTCACCGCTTTTGCCATGGTGTATACAAACATGCATGATGCTGATGCTTCCGGATAATTCCCTTTGGCGTAACCTTTGTCAAGTACCTGGTACCACAAGCCAGAATTTTCATCCTGATATTTAACAATTGCCGCGGCAAACCGGTTAAGTATTGCCAGTAACTCCACGCGTTTGGGATGCTGCGCCGGAAAATAATCAAGCACATCAACCAATGCCATCCCATACCAACCCATTGCCCGGCCCCAAAAATTAGGCGACTGGCCGGTTTTCGGGTTAGTCCAACGTTCTTTTTTACTTTGGTCCCAGCCATGATACAACAGCCCGGTTTTTGTGTCGCGGGCCTTTTCTTCCATCAGGATAAATTGCCTGGCTATATCATTAAATGCCGTATCTTCATGAAAAGCGGCAGCATATTCAGCATAAAAAGGCTCGCCCATATATAAACCGTCCAGCCACATCTGGTTTGGATAACGGTTTTTATGCCAAAAGCCTCCTTCAGGTACACGCGGTTGTTTCCGCAGTTGCTCACGCAGCAACGTTGCCGCTTTATAGTATTTTTGGGCACCCAGCACTTTATATAACGTCAACAAATTACGGCCGCACAATACGTTATCTATATTATAATCAGCTTGCCGATAGGTGCGGATATTGCCGTCGGGCGTAACATATCTGTCCATACATCGCTGTATATAGGTGAAGTATCTTTTGTCGCCTGTTTGTTGCCACACGCCCTCTATGCCTTTCAAAATCACGCCCTGGTCATAAGTCCACTTGTCGCCGGTTGTCAGGCTGTCTTTCCAGATAGTCATAACCGTTTGTGTCATGCGCTGCGAATAAGGCTGCTTGTTTTGAGCCTGTAACATCAATGAACACTGTGCAAGGATGGCAATAATAAGCAGACACCTTTTTATAAGCTGATTACTTCTCATACGAATTCATTTTGGTGATGATAAACTAACCGGATCATCTTCGTTTATTTTTATTTATTGCTGATTAACAAATCATGGATACCGGTTCCAATATAACCCACACAACGTGTTAATTATTAGGCGTTACCCTAAACCAGTCTACATCAGCATAACCCGAATCATTGATCTGGCTTGTACGCGTACAAAACAAGCCAATCTTGGCCCCAATCCAACGGCCTGCCTCGGCCGTAAATTGCCTGCCGGTATTTTTATAATCTATTCCATCGGTGCTGTAGCTGAAGTTACATACAGCGTTCTTCGTTACTTTAACACGCAGGTAAACAGTTGGTGACGATAGCTTCGTAATCACTTCCTCCAGCTCCTTTTTGCCCTTATCTGCTTCTGTACAAGTAGTAAATACCAGGTATATGCCATCCTTTCTACTTTGCATGGCTATATTAGCGTAGCTGAAACCCATAATGGTAAGTCCCGTTTTTTCACCCTCCAGCTTTAAGTTAGGCGTAAAGGTGATCTTGGCGGTAGCCATAAATTCATCAGCCGGAAACTTTTGTAATAGCACATTTGGCGTAAACCACAGGTTAGCGGCATCATTTGGGGGTTGATAACTATAAAGCCTCAAAGCGCCTTTATTGGTGTTCATAAACATCCATACGGACTTCGCGTTAGCCATCCATTGCCATTGTAAGCCCGGAGATATGGTATTAAATTCGTCACTTTCCTGCGGAGTGCTCACCGGAAAGATTTTACCAACATTGGGCTTTTTATACGTTAATACCGGTTCGCCTTTGCCATCACCATCCTTATCCACACCAATAACAGGCCAGTTATCCCTCCAGATCATTGGTTGTAAATGCACTACGCGCCCATAAACGCCCTTATCCTGAAAATGCAGAAACCAGTCTTCTCCGGTTGGTGTATCCACCCATGCACCCTGATGCGGGCCATTGATGCTACTTTTCCCCTGATCCATTACTACCCGCCGCTCATATGGCCCATAGATATTTTTTGAACGCAGCGCCAGTTGCCAGCCTGTAGGAACGCCCCCAGCCGGAGCAAAAATGTAGTAAAACCCGTTACGCTTATAAAACTTCGGGCCTTCTATGGTAGGGTCCATTTCATGCCCGTCATAAACAATCACGCCATCGTCAACTACCCTGGTTCCGTCATTATTTAATTTGTTTACAGCGATTACGCTTTTTATACCTGCCCGGCTGCCTGCAAAGCCGTGCACAAGGTACATGCTGCCGTCGCTATCTAGCAGCGGGCAGGGATCTATTATACCTTTGCCTTCCATTACCATAACGGGTTTGCTCCAGGGACCGGCAGGGTTTTTAGCTTTTACCACGTAAATGCCAAAATCAGGGTCAGGATAATAAATATAAAATTCGTTATGGTTATAGCGGATGGCGGGGGCCCAAACCCCATCGCCGTGCCGCGGTACGTCAAAATGATCAAAGGGTGGCTGCTTCAATAACGCGTAACCTAAGATGCTCCAGTTAACCAGATCTTTTGAATGCAAAACAGGCAAACCTGGAATTGCTTCAAAGCTTGAAGATACAAGATAGAAATCATCGCCAACGCGAATAGCGTCAGGATCGGAATAATCGGCATTTATCACCGGATTTTTATAGGTGCCATTACCCTGATCTGCCACCCATACTTTAGAGATATAACTGGCACCAGTTACGGATAGTCCTTTTTTTGTTGCGCAAGAACCTGTCCGTTTATAATTAATAGCGTAACGAACAGTAATTTATTTTTCATATAAAGGTTTAACATTTGAATGCGCGATATGCGGGGTAAGTCCAAGCTTTAACGACCGGATGCCTGCTAAAACTATTTCGGCCATTTTCAGGGCTCCCAACTCATTAAAGTGCGTATCATCAGCCCGGCCTTCCGGATAATTAATACTTTCTCCCGGAGTAAGGTAATTAAACAACTTTTTTGATCCCTCGGGCCCGAGTTTTTGCAATAAAGCCTGGCTTTCCCTGTCCAGGTCAATCAGCGGGACCTTTTGTTCTGCTGCCAGTTTACGCACTATGGCCGAATACACTTCATGTGTGCCAACTAGGGTTCCTGTTGTATCAAACTTTCTTCGCGCTGCTGGTGTCAGCAATACCGGGTTTGCTTTTTTTCCCTGGTTTCGCGGACAGAACCTTGCTAAGTTATCCCGGAACCCCTGCTCATTGATATAGCTCTTTTTAGTGGGTACCTCATCATTATGGCCAAATTGTATAAATACATAATCGCCTTCCTTTAAACTGCCGATAATAGAACTCCATAAGCCTTCACTAATAAACGTTTTAGTGCTTCGGCCATTCTGCGCACGGTTGTCAACAACTACCGTACTATCAAAAAAGCGCTGAAAGGCATTCCCCAGCCTGTCTCGGGAAATGCCTTTGGCTGCTTATTGGCCATTGTTGAATCACCCGCTAGGTATACGGTGGTATGGCCGGGAGTAATCAGAAAAGACATCAACAACACCGCGCTCATTAAAAGGCAGATAAATGATAAGCCTTTAATTTTAATATTACCGCTCCTGTACATCATATATTGTTTTTAGAAAATTTTTTTCTCCGGTTGCATACTTATAGCAAACTCAAAAATTATAAAAAGGGATCATTTATCAGATCCCTTTTATACCGTTTCAAATTAATTATAGCCCGGGTTTTGTTTAAATACATCTTTATTGGTTACGGCATCAATTTGTCCCTGAGGTATGGGTCGTACCAATTCATATGGCTTGAAATTGGCTGCGGCGTCCGGGTTCATAGCCTGGATCCGGCTTGCCAATTTACCCGTCCGCTTCAAATCAAACCAGCGTAACTGTTCGCCGCCCAACTCACGTGCTCTTTCGTCCAAAATAAAATCGAGCGTAACCTGTGCAGGAGTGATCTGCATTTCTGCTATATGACCAGGTTTTGCTGCCCTTGTCCTGAGTACGTTAATATAAGTTGCCGCGGTTCCCGGGTCACCGAGGTTTAATTTTGCTTCGGCAGCAATCAGGTACATCTCGGCCAGCCTGATCACAAAGACATCACGGGCACTTTGGGCCTCAGCTACACTTGCACGTGTTGAATCTTTAAATTTCGATAAAGAAACATAAAACTTACGCTGAATAGGTACCCCATTTGATTTATATACCTTGGACAGGTCATAAGTAACGTATTTACTGCTCTGCGATGCTGCAGGTATAGTTGCATTAGGGGTATAACAAACCGTATCGCCAACTTTAACAGCATTACCATTATAAGTACCTGCTTTGTTAGCATACCAAACACTCTGAAAAGAGCCGGCATAGCGTGAATCATTTTGTTGATCAAACATGTTTAGATAAGCCAAAGTGGGCATATATCTGTTAAACGGCCTTCCGTTTGGAATATCACGGACGAGCAGGCTTGAATTTACCTGGTCATAAACCATCAGGTATAGTAAGTGCCCGTTGTTTGAACCGCGATAGTGCCCGTTTGGATATGTTGCCGAGGTAAGATCGTTATTGGCCAGGTTGGTTGAATAATCAATGGCCCAAATCACTTCCTTATTTTTCAGGTTCCCCATATTCCACAGATCAGCATATTTAGGCTGCAATACATAGCTATAGTTTTTAATCACATCATCGGCCATGTTAAATGCGTCGGCATTCATACCCCGGGTTAAGTACATCCGTGCTAAAAAGGCTTTAGCTACCGGCACTGTTGCCCGTCCGTAATCGGTGGTGGTTGGAGTCAGGTTAGCTACTGCAAATGTAAGATCTTCAAATATCTGCTTGTAAAAAGTCTCTACCGGTGTTTTATTAGCTTCTGTATTGGCGCCTGCAGTTGGTTTGGTGGTAAAGTTTACACCACCCCAGGTTTCAACAATATGCCAGTAATAAAATGCTCTTAAAAAACGCAGCTCGGCTTCGCGGTTCAATTTTTGGGCTGCCGTATAATCTGTAACGGCAGCAATCTGGGCTATACCCGTATTACATAAATTTACACCGGCATACAAGTTGTTCCACAATAAAGGCAGCGGGTCTGCAGTGCCTTGTAAATTAATATATTGAGTAAACATTGGGTATGGGTCGCCGGTACCGCTCGTCCAGATATCCGTTCCCATTTCAGAGGCCAGGTACCCTTCTTCCTTTCCATACCAAAACCGGGTATAGGTATAGGCCGCATTAACCAATGTTTCAAAACCTACCGCTTTGGTATAAACTGTTGTAGCGGTTAAATTGCTGGGGTTATATTCTTCGAGCTTTTTGCTGCAGGCACTAAATAAAGTGGCAATGGCTATAAGCAGCAGCGCCCAACTTTTTAGTAAATTTTTCATAATATGTTTTTTAGATATTAGTATTGGTTAAAAGGAAAGATTTAAACCGGCCAGGAACAATTTAGTAAGTGGCCTGTCAAATGAACCGCCGCCTTCAGGATCATAATCTTTTATCTTTGAGAAGGTCGCAAAGTTTTTGGCGCTCACATAGATCCTCAAATTAGATAAGTGAATGGGTTTAGTTACACTTGCAGGAAAGGTAAACCCAAGCGTTGCGTTCTTTATTTTAACATACGAACCATCTTTGTAGCCCAAGGTTGAAGCAAATGGCTCGGATGCCTTTGTGATATTGGCACTTGGCCTTGGGTAGGCGTTTGTGGGGTTTTCCGGCGTCCAATAGTCTACATTGGCGCCATTTTCAATTCCATTAGGCTCATACTTCAACGCGTATTGAGATACGAACATCTGCCCGATACGTCCAAATACCTGCACATTTAAATCGAAGCCCTTATATTTAAAATCGTTGCTAAAGCCAAAGCTATACCTTGGGACAGCTGAGCCAAGTATTTTACGGTCAAATGTTGTGGTAAACTTTCCGTCATTATCTAAATCAGCAACCTTAATATCACCTGGCTTGTACCCATAAGTTGCAGCCTGGGCGGCTTCAGATGTTTGCCAGATCCCTGTTTTTTGATAATCGTAAAAAGATACAACCGGGTAGCCTATAAACCAGCCATTGGCAAGGTCGTTTACACCATTTGGTAAATACGTGATGCGTTCCTTGTTGCGTGTATAGGTGATATTGGATGTCCAAGTAAAGCTTTCTGACTGGATATTAATGGTTTTCAGTGCAATCTCAATACCTGTATTACGACTTTCGCCAACATTGGCCAATGTTCTTAGCGCTCCTGTTGAGGCAGGTAATTGCTGTGGCAATAACAAATCCCTTGTGTGCGAATCATAATAATCTATAGTGCCCGAAACCCTGTCTTTATAAATTCCGAAATCTATACCAGCGTTTAAGGTTCCTGTTAACTCCCACTTTAATTGAGGGTTTCCGATATTGGGGTCAAGACCATATGCTAATGCGGTGATATCGTTCCATGAAAATGGAATAAGCACTGCCTTGCTTTGGGTTTGGTATGCGCTTACAGCAGCATTGCCGGCAACCCCATAGCTTAAACGTAATTTCAACTCAGAAAACACGTTTTGGGTTTTCATAAATCCCTCATCAACCAGACGCCAGGCCGCGGCCGCCGAAGGGAAGAATGCCCACTTATTTCCCGACGACAATACAGATGAACCATCAGCACGCCCAGTCAGGGTTAGTAAATACCTGTCTTTAAATGCATAATTTAAACGTAATGCTCCTGAAGTTAAATGTTGCCCAACGTAATTACTCGATATTTTTAAGTTAGACGGATTGTTTTGCAGCGCGTAGAAGGATTGATCGGGTATTAGTTGTCCGGTGCCTTGTGCCGCGGATTGGTCCATAACATTTGATTGATAACTGGTAACACCCGTTACAACTACGCTATGCCTTGCTATTGTTTTTTGCCAGGTAATAATATTTTCCCAAAGCAAATTAGTCTCATTTGAATTGGTTACTGATGATAATGACCCTGAAGATAAGGCCCGGTTTATAGTATTGGCACTTTCAAAATGGCCGTTTCGTGAATCAGCCAGCGTAACACCTAAATTTGACCGTATGGTTAAGCCATTTATTGGCTTCCATTCTGCATAGGCGGTTGAGAGCAAATGGGTAATCTTGTTCTTATTTACAAACTGGGATGCGTCGTCATCAAAAAGAGGATTGGCCTGGTTACCGTTACCTGGAAATTTAGCTATACTACCATCTGCATTATACGGATTAAAATAGGGAATAATTTTATTGGCTACGGATAATACCCCATCGTTTCGAAGGTTTTGATCATAATAAGCAAGCTGACTTTGCAGCCCCACCTTAAAAGCCTTAAATAACTGGTGATCTATATTTAACCGCAGGGTATACCTGTTTGAGTAATCATTAGCATATAACCCTTTTTCCTTAAAATAATCAAAAGAAAAGTAAGCTTTTGTTTTTTCACTACCACCGGAAACGCTGGCGTTGTAATCCTGTTGGGAGCCTTTATGCAGTAAAAACCCCGGCCAGTAATATGACAGGCCGCTTTGAACCGCAGCCAGATCGCCTGCACTGGTAAAGACTTTCGGATCGTCGGCAGGAGAATTCCATGTTCCTATAGTTCTGAAGCTTTCACGTTTCAGGTTTGCATATTGCGGCCCTGTCATGGGTACTGGATAGCCTGCAACATCCGAAATTCCATAATATGAACCCGCAGCTACTTTCGGTTGCCCGCTGTTGCCTCTTTTTGTTGTAATTATAATTACACCGTTTGCTCCGCGCGAACCATAAATAGCGGTTGATGAAGCATCCTTTAAAAACTCCATTGATGCAATGTCGTTTTGATTGATATCTTCATAATTGCTGTACTGAATCCCGTCGACTATATAAAGCGGGCCGTTACCTGCAGATAGAGACCGGTTACCACGAACAGTTACGCTTACATTTGCACCTGCGGCACCGCTTGTACGCACGATATCTACACCCGAAACCTTTCCCTGAAGCGCTTCCATAGGATTTGATGCCGCAACTTTGGTGATCTCATCACCCTTAACAGAAACAACCGAACCGGTAAGATCCCTCTTTTTTACCGCACCATAACCCACAATAATCACCTCTTCGAGCGATTTGCTCAAAGGAACTAAAGCCACCTTTAAAAAGGTTTTGCCATTAACACTCTGTTCTAACGGTCTGAATCCTAAAAAAGTAAATACCAATACGGTATTGGCATTGGGAACAGTAATGGTAAAATCGCCTGAAACATTAGTTGCTACACCGATATCAGTGTCTTTTATCCTTACCGATACACCAGGCAGGGGTTCACCTTTTTCGTCGGTTACTTTGCCATTTATAGGTATTGTTTCGATTTGCCCGTTGTTGTTGCTCGAAGCAGGCCCTCCGGTTGCGGTATTAAACAAAATAATATTGTTGTCTATCTGGCTATACCCAATTCCCCGGTTGGCAAAGAGCTCGTCCAGGATATCCTTTACCGATTTGTCGAGGGAAGAAACGGTAACGCGGGTGTTTGGTGACAGGACATTGTCTTTGTAAGCAAACCGCAAATTGGTTTGCTTTTCAATTTTTTTGATCACCGATTTTATCGTTTCGTTACCCACTTCCAGCCTGACATTGATCTTATCAAGCGATTGCCCCTTGCTTGAGGAAGCTAAGAGCAATTGACCGGAGACCAGTAATACCAGCAGGATCATAAAACTGAATCGCATAACTTTTCGGAATGTGTTTAAAAATTGGCGTGCAGAGGCACCGGATAATGTGCACCATTGCTTAAACGCAAGAGTTTTTTTCATAACTTGCATTGGTTTTAATCGGTTAATAATAATTGGTTAAGTACTTGCCCTGTCGCCGAATGATGTGAG
The DNA here is from genome assembly GCF_050632265.1 of Mucilaginibacter sp. P19. Taxonomy (NCBI): domain Bacteria; kingdom Pseudomonadati; phylum Bacteroidota; class Sphingobacteriia; order Sphingobacteriales; family Sphingobacteriaceae; genus Mucilaginibacter; species Mucilaginibacter sp. P19. The sequence continues at coordinate 2,717,956 of NZ_CP192586.1, read as the reverse complement.
AAGTCGTAAGCAACGGGGCTTTTTTTATCTGGAAGGTTTAAAGTATCAATGTTTCATAGGTTTTTTATTTAAGAGGTAAAAAATTGGTTATTATTCACAGCCGGAACCAGATAGTGTAACATCACCCTCCTTACTCCATTTATAGCTCAAATTATTCAGGTGCGATAATACTTTGACAACCTGTTCCAACCCCGTAGTATTTAAGAAGGTGGCGCTAAAACGGCAGCTCCCTATCTTTTCATTATCAAGAATAACTTTTACACCATATCTTTCTGTTAAAATGGCCACGGCTTCTTTCAATGTCATATGATCCATCACCAAATCGGTCTCTTTCCAAAGTACCGTTGTTTTGGCATTCAATATATCTATGGAAGATTGATTATTGATTTCGTTATAACTTATCTGATGATTGGGCAATACAATGCCTAAAGTTTTTTTAGGGGTGGATACTTTAACTTTTCCACGGGTTACCGTTACCTGGATCAAACTGCCTTCCGATTTAATATTAAATGCCGTACCTAACACGCGGGTTGTAATTTGCCCTGTATGCACAAGGAAAGGGTGAAGCGGATCATGCCTTACATCGAAATAGGCTTCGCCGGTTAAATATACTTCGCGGGTTTTCCCGTTGAATTTTGCCGGGTAATCTAAATGACTGTTCTTATTTAATGTCACTACGCTTCCGTCGGCCAGCCTGATCTCGTGCACATGGCGGACGGGGTTTGATGGTGTTATCCGGGCCTGCATGGGCATTGGTTTAGGCCTTGTGTGTAAAAAGTACAGGCCTGCGCATATTAACAATGCAACGGTAGCGGCAACCGAACGGATAATTGTTTTGGAGCTTCTTTTTTGAAATGAGTAAACGTTTTTTTCCTTTTTTACAATCTCAAGCAACTTATTGTATAAAACTTCCTGATGAACGACTTCTGCGTCAGCATCAGGTTTCATTTCAGTGTCGGCCCATAGTTTCTCCAATAAACCTTCAATTTCTGACAGATTCTCCTCTTTGGCCATCAGTTCAAAAAGTTCGTTAAACTCTTCTGTAGTACACGAGTTGTCCAGGTATTTTTGAAATAAGTATTTTATGCGAAAAACCGAGGCTGTTGACATGCTGCACTTGGCTGGTTAAAACCAATTCATATACATGACGATAAAATGAGAAGAGAGGACTAATCAGATCTGAAAAAAATAAAAAAAGCGAGATTGTAAGCAAGATGGATAGTTGACCGTGCTTTATAAACTCGCGCATTTTTTTTAAAGCTGTAACAATGTGATTTTTTACGGTGTTTTTTGACAGGTTTAGCTTATCAGCAATTTGCTCATGCGTAAGCCCTTCTTCCCGGCTTAAATTGAGTATCAATTGTTGCTGCTGAGTAAGCATTTGCAAACAATGAATCACATGCTGGTTATATTCTTTAAAATCGTGATTTGAGGCTGCCGTTGCCTGCTCATACTGCATGTGTTGGTTAAGGAGCTGCTGTATTTTTTTCACGGGCGGCCGTACGTAAAAAGTCGAGTGATTTATTTACAGCCATCCGGTGAAGAAAAGCATCAACATTTTCTACTTCACTTAAGATCTCTTTAGCCGACCAGATCTTTACAAAAATATCAAGCACCAATTCTTCTGCAATTTCGCGAGACTTGACAACTTTATAAATATAGGCGAAAAGCCGGGGTTGGTTTTTTTGGAAGAATAACTTAAAAGCAAGCTCATCGCCCGATGACAGACGCTGGTGCAGCGAATTTGATATTTCGTCACCTGTATCGGATGAGCCCAAATTGTTGAACAAGGCAATATTATAATTGGAATCATAAAGTAACAATCTATTATTCAAATAATCAATAAGTAAGTGAATAAATGATTGTTTAGAATACAATTAATAATACGCTCTGTACCGGTCAACCAATACTTAAATGATATATCGTAAATTATTGCTAAATATGTCGATAACGGAATCTTAAGGTCCGCTTCAGACCTGTCCTGACTTCAATACAAGTGCATCTCCTTCAAACCTGATTCCCGGCCAGCCATAGGCCTTAAACTGACGGATATTCTGATGATCTGTACCATCTGGATTTGCAAGGACGGTCCTATAGTGCTCCGCAAATAAATAAAGCGTATCAGGCTCACTTAGATTATTGAGTTGAGCAAAAGCAAAAACCCTGGCGCTGCCCTGGTTCTGTGCTGCTTCGTTATAAATATTGCCATTTTTAAATGCAGTTGGCTGATGCTCGTAATAATTATTAATAAATTCAATGACGTCATTAAATGTAACCGTACCCTCTTTTAGGGCGGTAAGTAAACCAGACAATTGCTCTTTCATTAAGAAAATATTTTCGCGAAAATAAAATTTAAAAACAGTTATTGACGCAGGTGGTTGATTTCAATTGAAATTGAGCCTGATTAACCGTAGTTTATAGCCAGCCCTGACCTTTCAGATAAGCAACAAATTGCGGGTTTTGCACGGAAAGCACGGGTAACCATAATCCTAACTTTTCCCGTTCCCAGTAAGGGCCGCTACCAGGCGTGGGACGGGAAAAACGGTAACGGTAAATAACAGCACGAATATAACGCGGTGGTTTTCCCGGGAAGGGATTTCTGGCAAATAAACCAACTACCCCCGGGTCATTATGCAATAGTTTCCAGGCCAGATGATATGTCCAGGGGTACTGATCGGCTGTGGACATTGCGGCAAACCACATCTGCCAGTCCAGTCTTAATTGGTACGGCGCCACCTGCCGGGGAGACTGGTCAGGTGCTACCGGCAAGCCTTTATAAGGATAAACTTTCCAGTTTGCACTATCGGGATTGAGGTCTCTTGTTCCTTCAAAAACTACATTAAAACGTTCCTGTCCCACGCTGCCGAATGCACCATAGGTATTTACAAGCTCCAGTGGATCAAATGAGGTATTCATAATTTGTTTGGGCGACAGGAGGTTAAACGCGGGTTGGAAGCTTAGCAATCCTACTATACAAGTTACTATCAGTGCGGTGTACTGCATAGGCTGCGAAACTTCAGCTTGCTCTTCGGCCTTCGCAGCTTTGCGTACAAGTACACCCGGCAAAAGCTTAGCCCAAAAACCATCATCAAGGCAAGCCAGCGCAGGCACAATGGTAAGCCAATTCAAAAAAGAAAGGTTCCCGCTCAGGATGATTGCAAATTGAAACAAAATAATAACACTACCAGCGATGTGTCTGAATATCCGCGGGCCAAAAACAAACCAGGGTGCCAATAGTTCGGCCAGCCAATTGAACCAAACACCAAGCCGCAATAACGAATGTGGCAGAAAGTGAAACCAGCGGCTAAACGGTCCCGGTATTGGCTGGGTTTCAAAATAATAATACAATGCAGTTCCATTGCGCCACACAGCATCGCCACGATATTTGATCATTCCAGCACCAAACATGATCCGGAAGATGAGCCAGCGAAACAGGATGATAACCAGCAAAGGCGGCGGACGTTTGGGAAAAGGCCGCATATCCAGCAAAGGGCATAAAAATATAGCAAGAAAGCCCGTTTCTGTAAGTTGGATTTCCCAGCCATAACCATACCAGTCCTGCCCAACATGTACCAATGATAGATACAATACCCACAATACCCCCATTAAAAACGCGTTGGCATAACCGGCCACAACAATCAGGGATAAAATTAAACCTGTCCATGAAACAAGCAGTAATGCCTGATCTGAATGCCAAAACCAAAACACTGAAGGCAGCCGCATAAACCCTGCTCCTTTTGAACCCAGTGCTATACTTACCTGATGCAAATAATGATCAACCGGTAATAAGCCATTTGAGCCGATTAATGGCAGCACCTGGGTTATAGCCACAAGGAACGCCACCGCGTAAACCGCACCCAGCAGGCGAAGAATCACAAAGCGGCTGAGCCAGTATTGGGGTGTTGAGGTATGTTCAAAGCTATATAACATAGTGACATGTATCTTAAAGTTACAGAGATTTGAAGGCTATGGGTAGAAATATTTGATTAACGCAGTATTCGAATCAAAATGAATTTCTTGCTCATACCCTAAGGACTTCAGCCCAATAAGCAGCCACAGCAATTAAATTTATATATTTATTACCCAAAGCTTAATTCCTAAAAAATGGCAAACAATAAAAAAACTGGTATCAAAGGCATATCGATTCTATGAACTTTGGGCAGCGATTGGCCGACTCTGTAGCGGCCGGCATGGGTTCATGGCGGTTCATCATCATTCAAACCTTAATTGTTGCGTTGTGGATGGCGCTAAACGTAGTGGCCTTTATTGGTCATTGGGACCCCTACCCATACATTTTATTAAACTTGTTGTTTTCAACCCAGGCGGCATACGCAGCCCCGATTATCATGATGGCACAGAACCGCCAAAATGAACGTGACCGCGCCCAGGCCAATGAGGATTTCCGAACCAATGTGGAAGCAAAAAAGAAATTGAAGAATTACAACTGCGCTTAAACGCCATTGAAGTAGACAAGCTTGACAGGATCCTGGCATTGCTTGAAAAAATGGATAAAGAATAATCCATAATCTCACAAACATGAAACCAACCACCTTTTCAGGATAGTTGGTTTCTTAATCTTTGCCAATCGTTTGTTGAGTGTAAAAGGTGTCCATAAAGCGCTGTTTTGGCAAGGTACCACTCGCTTAGCGCGCAATGATGCCTGGTCGGCAGTAGTTGTTGCGGGTAATCCAGCCCCAAACCTTACTATGTTTAATGCTGTTAAAGGTGACGCTCAAACAGCAGATCAAAAGCCGAATGATCGTCCTCTCTGATTCGTGAAAGCAAAAATAGTATCGGCAATTTCTATCATTTGATATCACAAACCTACATTACTAATGTTAACTAAACTTTAAGAAAATGATCGCTGCATGGTTGTTGCAAAAAAATAACCGTGTAATAAAATATTGAATGATAGTTTGTAGATTTAAAAATTATGAGAAACCAAACTACTATTAAAAAGAACTCAAATAGCAGATTCATCCGCATACAGCTTATCGCGGGATTGCTGCTTTTAATAATTTCGGGAGCCAAAGCTCAACAGGCAAAGGATCCTGCCGTTATCGGCCGATGGGATATAACTATTGATAAAGGTGGCAAAAGCCTTCCGTCCTGGCTGGAAGTTCAAAAATCAGGCACACATACCCTGGTTGGCCGTTTTACCTATGCTTTCGGAAGTGCGCGACCAATATCAGAAGTAAAACCACATGACGGCAAATACAGCTTTTCTATCCCGCTGCAATGGGAAGAGGGAAACCGGAACATGGATTTTGAATTTGAGGTTAAGGGCGAAGAATTAACCGGAACAATGGTATATTCAGATGGGGTTACTTATCATTTTACAGGTGTCAGAGCTCCATCAATGACAAGGGCAAAGGCACCTGTTTGGGGCAAACCTGTTAAACTGTTCAACGGTAAAGACACCAAAGGCTGGCATACTGACGGCAAAAACCAATGGGTAGTAGAATCGGGCATATTGAGAAGCAAGCACTCCGGCGCAAACCTTATTACCGATCAAAAATTCAGCGATTTTAAATTACACATCGAATTTCGCTATCAAAAAGGCAGCAACAGCGGCGTTTACCTGAGAGGGCGCTATGAGGTACAGGTTATCGACACTAAAACCGGTGAGCCTGAACCTATCAATAACCAGTTTAGCGCTATTTACGGTTTCCTGCCGCCTAATAAAATGATGGCAAAAAATGCCGGGGAATGGCAATCATATGATATTACACTGGTAGGGCGTTTAGTTACCATCGTAGCCAATGGCACCATGGTGATATGCCAGCAGGAGATTCCGGGCATTACCGGCGGGGCTATCGACAGTAAAGAAGGCGAACCAGGGCCGCTGCTGATTCAGGGGGATCACGGACCTATCGATTACAGAAACATTATCATTACTCCGGCAAAATAAATTACCGAAGGTATATTATTAAAAAAATCAGCCTGTTTACAATAAGCAAACAGGCTGATTTTTTTAATTAATTTATTTAAAAACGATTAATCGGCTTGATACATCAGTTCTGCAAAGTTCTCCTTTTCGGCGCCGCAGGTTGGGCATTCATAGTCGCTTAAATTTTCAAAAGGCATTCCGGGTTCTATATTATTAAAGATATCTCCATACAACTCGTCATAAATAGTGAAACAGCTTTTACATTGATGAACCGTTTTTTGATTGGGTGATTTAATTTCAGTATTGGTTTTGCTTACCGGCAATGGTGATAGGTTATTGATTTGTTGTTCATAAAACATATCGCAAAGCGCTGTCAGGTGCCTGCTTAAATCTGCTTTGGCAACACCTTGTTTGTAAATCACAAATTCGCGGGTATTGTGGTTAAAATCGCGGGTATGCACAATTTCAAATTCATCGGGCATCCGCTCGCGGATCATAATTGAGCCATAAATCCCCGATTTAGGCGACCGCTTTATGGCAAAGCTAAGTCCATATGTTCGCAAATCTGCCTCTTCAAATTCGCTTACCAATTGCTGCTTAAGCTCGAGGCAGGGATTGCAAAGGTCTTCAACCTGCCAGTTAAGCTCATTTGAAGCATGCCTGATGTTTACCCGGTATTTATTAAACAGGTTACCCCATAACGGCCTGTGCTTTGCCTCGATATTTTTAATGAGTAAGGATTTCCACGGGCTAAAATACAATTGTCCAACCCTGGTTTGCATACACAGGTTGCAGATTTCTTTCAAAAACTCAATATCAAAAAGCTCGTGGCGCCTGTAAATACCCAGCCAGTATTTATTACCCTGTTTGTTAAAACCTTCATAATAGGGTAGTTGAAATTCGGGAATAATAAGCGGTTGATCAATTTCCTGGATTACAAATTGGTAACCGGCAGTAACTAATTGATAAAGCTTATCGGGATTGATTTCAACCTGATCGTAAAACAGCTTTTTGTTGGCAAATATAACCTGTTGTATTGCTTTGCCAATGGCGGGAATATCATCCGAATAAACCAAAACAGGCCAGCAATACAAGATGTTAGTTTTAGGAAACCTGATATACAAGTACCAGTAATTACTTACCGGCGAAGAAATAAAATTAAGGTTACCTGTAAAAAACGAAGCAAAAGTTTGATTGCTGTCAACCAGGTTTATTTTCAGTTCGGGCTGATAATCAAACAGGTCGAAAATGTCTTTATAAACACCTTCTTTGAGCCAGTTCTCCTGGTTAAAAATACCATCAGCTATGTACGAACTGGTGATGTTGGGATAAGTATCCTGGTTAACTTCATGGTCAATACCGGCACTAAGCATATCAAATTCCAGATCCTCCAACTGTGCTTCTTCAATTTCAAAATACAATTGCTGCCGGTTGCCAAAACGGACCTTTTTAGCACCAGCATTTTGCGCGATGATGAGCATCTCGTAAAAATCACCGGCAGAGGCTACACCGCCGGGCAAATTTATCTTAATTAGTTGCTTATTATCCATTGGTTTAAGCTTTTAATAATTGTTGCTCAAGTACTTCTTCCAAGAGGCGTTTTACTTCGGGCCTACATGATCCGCAGCCAGTTCCGGCTCCGGTTTGGCTGCAAACATCGGCCAGTTGCGTGCAGCCGCCGGCTACTTTATTACGTATATTATCGGCACCCACATTATTACAACTACAAACCAGTTTGCCTAAAACAGGCTCGGCTGTTTTACCGCTGCGAAGCAGTTTAAGGCGCTTATCGCTAAGCTCGGTTTTGTTTGCTATCAGCTCTCTGAATTCCTGAAACTCGCCTTTATCTCCAATTAAAATGGTGCCCACCAACCTGTCCTGGTGAATAATGCATTTTTTATAATAACGCTTTGCCTTATCTATAAACACTATTTCTTCATAGTCTTTTTCATTCGGGCAATCAGATAAACCGATACTGCACAAATCAAAGCCATGAATTTTGATGATATTCATAAACAGGCTGCCCTTGTAATAACTGGCTATGTCGCCGTTCATATAGCCTGCAACTACAGCAGCTTGTTGTTCCGCAGCAGCGGTTATACCATATAATGTGCCGTTAAACTCTGCTATTTCGCCAATGGCGTATATGCTCGGATCGCTGGTAAGCAAACGTTCGTTTACAATTACGCCGCGCTTAATTTCAAGGCCGCAATCTTTTGCTATTTCAAGATTTGGCGTAGTACCAATGGCAAGAATCATGGCATCGCAATCTATTTTCCGTCCGCTTTTTAAGCCGATGCCGGTAAGCTTACTACGCCCATAAAACAACTGCACTTCATCATCATAGAAAATGTCGCAACCTTGATCAACCATTTCTTCGTGCAAGAGCCTGCTGCCCAACTCATCCAACTGGCGGTTTAAAAATCTTGATGTACGTTGAATAATGGTGATAGTAATCCCTATTTCACGCAAGGAAGCCGCCATCTCCAATCCCAATAAACCACCTCCGACTATTACTACGTGACCATTTTTGGGAACATGCTTTTTAAAGTTATCAGCATCATTGCGGCTACGCATACTGAAGATCCCTGTCAACGATGGAACGTTTTTAGGAATTGCCGCCCGGCTGCCGGTAGCCAGCAGCAATACATCGTAATAAGTTTTTACACCCCGGCTATCCAGCACATATTTGTTAACACGGTCTATTTTCTCGACACTTACGCCACGTAATAACCTTATTTTAAGTTCGGGTTCTTCCTCATCCGTCATTTTTACCAGTTGCTCCCAGCGTTGCTCGCCGCTGATATAATCTGGCAGCATAACGCGGTTGTAAAAAGGATGATCTTCTTTGCTAAAAATGATGATCTCATCATCTTTGTTCAACTCCCGGTATGACCGCACGAAGCCGTGCGCACCGGCACCGGCGCCAACAACCACAATTCTTTGAAAAGGCTTTTTATACTTTTGAATCTTTACTGCGCAATACTTAAAATCCGGCTCTTTTGATATCGGATCAAGTGCGTCATTAGTAACATTGTTAATGCGGTGGAGATCATTGTTTAGTATCTTGCCCCAATGCATCGGCACAAAAACAACACCCTGTTTTATCTGTTCGGTAATCCGGGCTTTTACCCGCACTTCACCCCTCCGGGATGTGATAATAGTAACATCGCCTTCCCTGATCTCCAAAGCTTCAGCATCAACAGGATTGATTTCGATAAATGACTCTTTAATATGCTGATTAAGCTTATTCACCTTACCGGTTTTGCTCATGGTATGCCATTGATCGCGGATACGGCCGGTAGTGAGAATAAAAGGATAGTCGCCGTCAGGAACCTCGCTGGTATGCGCATCCGGTACCGCGCTTATCTTAGCGTTACGTGTTTCGGTATAAAATTGCTTGTCGGTAAACAAGCGAGGTGTCCCTGGTATCGCATTACGTTTTTTATAAGGCCATTGTATTGATCGTTGTTGTATGATGGTTTCGTGCGTGAGCCCGCTGATATCAATATTGGTTTTCCCTGTTAGTTTAGCATGCTCGGTATAAATTTCTGCGGCATTTTTGAAGTCGAAGCCTTTATACCCCATTTTTTGAGCAAAACGGCAAATGATCTCGCTATCCGGCATAGCCTCGCCTGGGGGTCAAGTACTTTACTCAAATAACTGATCCGCCTTTCAGAATTGGTCATAGTACCCTCCTTTTCGGCCCAGGCTGCTGCGGGGAGGATCACATCGGCATAAGCCAATGTTTCGGGCTTATTACTAATCTCCTGAACCACTACAAACTTTGCTTTTTTCAAAGCCTCTTCGGCAAGGCGTACGTTTGGCAAGCTGGTTAAGGGGTTGGTACACATGATCCAGATGGCTTTAAGGCGGCCATCATTTAATGCCTCAAACATCTCCGTTGCGGTAAGACCAGGTTTTGCGGCTATCTCTATACCTCCCCAAAACTTCTGCACCTCCGCCCTGTCTGCCGGGTTAGTTAAAATACGATGCGCCGGTAAAAGATTAGCAAGCCCTCCCACTTCGCGCCCGCCCATAGCATTTGGTTGCCCCGTTAGCGATAATGGGCCAGATCCCGGCTTACCAATATGGCCCGTTATCAAATTAAGATTCAGGAGGCTTAAATTTTTATTTACCCCAACAGCGCTTTGATTTAGCCCCATTGTCCACATCGTTATAAAACCTTTTGCATCGCCTATATAACTGGCAGCAAGCCGGATGTCGTTTTCAGTTACACCGCAAATTGCAGATGATTCAGCAAGGGTACGTTCAAATACCAATTTGCTGTACTGCTCAAAACCATCAGCATGATTGTTTACAAAATCAATATCGATATCCCCATTCTCTATCAATACCCTGCCAATAGCGTGGTTAAGGGTGATATCGGTACCCGGGTTTAACTGCAGGTGCAGATCGGCATTGCTGCAGGTATCCGTAACCCGGGGGTCAACAACAATGATTTTCACATCGGGATTTGCGGCTTTATGCGCTTCAACCCTTCGCCATAAAATAGGATGGCACCAGGCTGGGTTAGCTCCGGTAACATAAAAGCAATCGGCCAGTTCAATATCGTCATAACAAACAGGTACAGTATCCTCGCCTAAAGCAATTTTATACGCGGCAACCGCGCTGCTCATACACAAACGCGAATTAGTATCTATATTATTACTGCCAATAAAACCTTTAATTAACTTATTGACAACATAATATTCTTCAGTAAGGCACTGGCCTGAGGCATAAAATGCAACCGAATCCGGCCCGTATTTATCAATGAACGTTTTAAAAATGGCTGCTGTGCGCTCCAATGCGTCGTCCCAGCTTACCCTTTGCAGGGGCATGCTTTTGTTATAACGCATTTGAGGGTACAGCAGCCTGTCGGTTTTATCATTAGCTGTGTAATGCAGGTTAAGCCCTTTACTGCACAACATGCCTTTATTTACAGGATAGTCCTTATCACCCTCAAGCGTTATACTGCCATTTTTTTCTTTATTAATTACCACGCCGCATCCTACTCCGCAGTAGCAGCAAGTACTTTTAAATGTATTTTGAGGGCGTTTGTTCAACATTTCTTTTAAGCTAAAAGCTTTTCTTTAAGCCGAAAGCTTAAGGCTTAAAGCCTAAAGCTTTCATATGATTTCTTTTCTATTTATTCAGCCTTCTGCTTTTCGCTTTCGGCCTTTTGCTTTAAGCTTATAAAGCCAAAGCAGGTTCATCTGCTGTTTGAGCTTCAGCCTGTTTTTGAAAACGGGTGATCAGCACAATCACGGAAATCACCATAACAGTTATACCGATGTAAGTAAATGCCTGTATATAAGTGATATGTTCGGACTTGAAAAGAAACCCAAACAACATCCCCCAAGGTTACCGCCTGCACCTACTATACCGCTTACCATCCCAACATTTTTACTATTGATAAACGGAACTATACCATAAGTAGCACCATTTGACATTTTGAGGAACAGTGCAAACGAGAGCATGGAAATAATAGCCATTGTAAGGTTGCCCGAATTTGCAAACAGAACAAGACCAATGCCTTCCAGCAGCAGTACGCCGGCAAGCAATAAGCCCTTGCCCCGCATTCCGAATTTGCCACCAACTTTGTCAGATACAATGCCGCCTAATGCACGGGCAAAAATGTTCATGAAGCCAAAAATACCTGCCCAAAAACCGGCCGAACTTTGCGACAAATGAAAAGTATCTACAAAATGCAGAGAAGCTACATTATCAAAAGTGATCTCCATACCAAAACACATAGCATAAGCCAGTGTAAGTGCCCAAACACGCCAGTCGGCCAATATCGACCAATCGGTTTTTGATGGGTTGGTTTTGGCATAACCTACTTCATCATAGTTACCGTTAGGCGTGTCTTTGGTAAATTTCCAGTATACGAATGCTATTATCAGCATCATTACACCCGGAACTATCATGGCATACCGCCAGGCTTCGGCCTTGGTAAAACCAGCCCCTACTATAGCAGCAAATATTAAAGGCATCACCATATTGGTTACACCACCGCCAAGGTTACCCCAACCACCGGTTACCGCGTTGGCTGTACCTTTTATATTAGGCGCAAACATCATAGAAGTGTGGAACTGGGTAATTACAAACGATGAACCTATTACACCGATTGCCAACCGAAACAATAAGAAAGATGTGTAATCATGCGCCAGACCCACAAGAAATACAGGTAAGGACCCTATTATTAATAACCTAACGGCTGTTTTGCGCGGCCCCCAGGTATCACAAAGTTTACCTATAATAAGGCGGGCAATAATTGTTGCAGCTACAGATGCAATGATGGTGTTACCCACTTGTCCTTTACTCAAATGTAATTCGGCACGGATGGTTGGCATTAATGGCGCCAGTCCGAACCAGCCAAAAAAGCAAACAAAAAACATGAGCCAGGTAATGTGAAAGGTGCGCATTTGTACACCCTTCAATGAAAATATGTTGAGTTTGGTAAGTTGTTTTTCCATTTTTTAAGCTTAAAGCTCAAAGCCTAAGGCTAAAAGCTGTTTGTTTGTACTTTGATTTTTTAACATTTCTCGCTTTCGGCTTTTAGCCTTAAGCTTTTAGCCTACATTACTTATTTAAAAACTCAGGTTTGATATTAAGCTGCAGGTACGCCCAAAACGGGTGCAGTTTGCTGCTATCCGGCGTTAAACCTTTAGCATACTCCATGCTGTGAGTTGCTGCCATGTAGGATAAGCCCAGATCAACAGCGGTGAATTTGTTAAGTTTATAGCTGTTGGTGAGGTCAAATTCAGTACCCAAATATTTGTCGATAGGTTGCCCGTTTGTTCCTTTCTGATCTTTAGCCAACAGAAAGTAATGATTAGCCAAATCAACGCTAAAACGCTTATTATCTGAAAGATATTTGATTTTAACGTAAGGGTTGCTCAAGCCGCCGGTTGGGGATCCGGTGCCTGCATAAAAATAGTCCATATAGCCCCAGAACTTATGCGGGGTACCATACAATGGGTCAAACCTGTGATTGGTTTTTGAAGAGGACAGCGCATCATTTCCTGACAGGTAATCCCATCCGGCTGTGTAAGCCATGTTACTGCTTTTGTATGATAAAGACCCGGTATAAGTGTAAGCACTTAATTCAGCACCGTCGCGATCATGACCTCCCTGGTAATAAAATCCAGCTGTAGCAGCCCATTCATCTTTGCTACCGAAAACGGGATTAACAAGCAGCCCGGTTGTATAACGGGTATTAACTCCTGGTTGATTAAACCGGCGGCCATATATATAACCAACATCTTCGCCTGATACGTTTTTTACCGAATCGAGCTTGTATTTGGCAAATTGATCGGCAAGGAAAAGGCCGGTTACCTTTGTTTTATTAAATTTTTTAGCAAAGTAGAGGTATTCAAGTGCTTTATAGTTTTGGTTTTGCCCATTAGTACCGGGAGGATTTAAAAATGAAAGATTGCCATTTTTGGCACTAACGCCCGATGCATTAACCAGCGGGATAAGCCCGGCAGGGGTATTAGCCAAATTACCTTTGCTATCCTTTACCGTAGCGGGCACATTGGCCGGTGTATAATAGGTACCGTTATAATTAATAGCATCAGAACTCTGATTGAATGCTGCGCCGAGATCAACCTGCCAGCCTGATTGAAGAAGTTTTAATACGATGGCGTCGTGCCTGCGGGCCTGCTGAATCCAGTCGGTAGCACCAAGCAAGCGTTCATCGTCATAGCTAATTTCCTGGCGACCAGCTTTTATGGCGAAATAATCGACAGGTGATTTTTTAAAGGAAGTGTCTTTTTTGTTGGAGAGGATCAGCTCGGCCCAGGCTTCGTGAAGGCTTAGCCGGCTGCCATCGTTGATAGTAATAGTTGAGGCATCCTGGCCCCAAAGCCTTACATCCTGTACGGATGTTTGAAAAATAAGCTTGCTGCTTTTGTAATTAAAGGTGAGCCGCGTTCGTTGTGACACAAAGGCCGCGTTTTTGTTACCTACCGGTTCTAAAGTTCCATAACCATCACGTAATTCGCCCCTTGTTTTGATCTGCCCTGTCAAAGACAGCTGCGCAGAAGCATTATAAGAAACGAAACATGATATAATTAATAGAATTTTTCCAATAGTGTATTGATTAGATACATTTTTGTACATTTGAATTGGTTTTTTATTTGTTAAAGCGATTAAAAACTATTTAACCCTGTCTGGGAATGCGACCTCCCGGCAGGGCTTTTTTATGAATTTTTGATTTTTACCATAGGCTCAATCTTTTTTGATTTATTTATCTGTTTAATTATGATAAATATAACTTATTTAATGATTGCGTACAAATAATTGATTTTTAAAATGAATTTTTATGATTAAAATCATTAAAAACTATATTTTTTGATAAAAACTCAAATTACAAACGATCAAAAACAGATGAAATGCATTTTTAACAATTTATTAATAGATAAAAAATCAATAAACCATCGCAAAAACAAAATTAAAACCATTTAAACAAAATAAAATCACTATAAAAAATCACATACATCGATATAACGCCATTTAAATTTGCTTTAAACTCTAAAAATTCGAAAAATAAATTCAAAATAAGACAGCAAAAACGAACATGACTTTATTAACCAATGCCTTGGTGTATTAAATACACCAAAATTTTAAACAAAAACACAAAAAAAGCGCCATTACCCCTTTCGGCAACGGCGCTTAATGTAAATTTCGTTCTATTTTCCGCCTAAATACACTAACATTTAATCAACTCCGACAAAAACTTTTCCATCGGCTATTTTTACCGGATAAGTTTTTATCACCAATTCCTCTTCACCCAGACACTCACCTGTAAGCAGCGAAAATGTTTTTTTATGAAAAGGACAAGCTACTTTTGGCTCGCAGCTTTCGCCGGCACTGCCGATCATGCCACGCGATATTGCCATTTGCTGCTTATGCGGACAAAGATTTTGCGTAGCATACCATTCATTGCGACGTGTAAAATTAAATATTGCTATCTGTTCATCACCGTGCTTAATACATGATCCGCCATTTTCGGGCACATCATCAACATAACAGGCCATGATCCATTGGGTTGCTATTGTTGCTTCCATTGTGTTTTCTTTTTAATAATGATCAATCTAACTTTGAACTAAAAACTCGGGATTTCCTAATAAAACCTACCATTCCTTAGCGCGAACCTGTTCACGCATTGGCTCAAATTGAGCATGAGGATCTTTTTCATCAGGCGCATTTATAAAATGAGCGAAGCGCTTGCGCATTGAAGGGTTATTTATAGCTTCTTTCCACTCGCAATGGTAAGTATTTACCAATGCCTGCATTTCCTCTTCCAACTGCTCGCCCAATCCAAGACTGTCATTTACTATTACATTTTTAAGATAGCTCATGCCACCGTCGAGTTTATTAAGCCAGGTTGCTGTCCGGGTTAACTGATCGGCTGTTTTTATATAAAACATCAGGAACCTGTCGAGATATTTAACTACAGTCTCCTTATCAATATCTGTAGCCAACAACTGGGCGTGCTGAGGCTTTGAGCCACCATTGCCACACACATATAAATTCCAACCTTTCTCCGTGGCTATAATTCCAAAATCTTTTGATTGCGCTTCGGCACACTCCCTAACACAACCGCTTACACCACCTTTAATTTTATGCGGCGCGCGGATCCCCTTATATCTATCCTCCACCTCGATGGCGAAAGTCACACTATCATGCAGGCCAAACCTGCACCAGGTACTGCCTACACAGCTTTTTACAGTACGGAGTGCCTTGCCGTAAGCATGCCCACTTTCAAAACCGGCATCAATAAGCTCTTCCCAAATTAAAGGAAGATCGCTCAGGTGCGCACCAAACATATCAATGCGTTGCCCTCCGGTTATTTTAGTATACAACCCGTATCTTTTAGCAACCTGGCCAATCACGATCAATTTATCAGGCGTAATTTCACCACCCGGAATACGCGGCACAACAGAATAAGTACCCCCTTTTGAATATTGGCTAAAAAACGATCATTGCTATCCTGTATTGCTTCCTGCTTTACAATAACATCATTCCATAAGCTGGATAAAATACTGGCAACAACCGGCTTGCAAACCTCACAGCCATCGCCCTTGCCATAATGATCAAGTACCAGATCGTAGTTTTTCAGCCCGTTTATTTTAACAAGGTCAAACAATTCCTGGCGCGAGTAATCAAAATGCTCACAAATAACATTTTTAATATACTGACCATTTGCCTTCATGGTGCCGGCAATCAAATCTTTTACCAATGGTACGCAACCGCCGCAGCCTGTACCCGCCTTGGTGCATTTTTTCATGCCATCAATACCAGTCACACCACCCTCATTTACAGCCGAACAGATTGCACCTTTGGTAACCGCCTCGCATGAGCAGATCAGCGCATCATCAGGCAAACTCATTACACCTGCCCCTGCATTAGCTTCACCTCCCCTTGATCCTAATATCAGATCTTCAGGATCCGGCGGCAGTACTATTTTATTATTAACGGTTTGCAGCAGCATATTATAAGCATCTGCATCGCCGATTAAAATACCACCTAAAAGGTTCTTGCCATCGTTTGTAATGTTAATGCGCTTATAAATCCCCTTATGCGTGTCCTCAAACAAAATGGTACGGCAATCAGGTTCAGTAATAAAGGCATCACCAAAACTGGCCACATCAACACCAATCAACTTTAGTTTGGTGCTCATATCATAGCCATAAAAACTCTTATCAGCCTCAGTTAAATGAGCTGCTACAATATCAGCCATCTCATAGCCGGGTGCAACGAGGCCATATATCATACCTTCGTATAAAGCACATTCACCAATAGCATAAATACATTCATCACTGGTTTGCATTTTTTCGTTCACCACAATACCGCCACGTGTACCTACATGCAAACCCGCCAATTTAGCCAGCTCATCGCGCGGGCGAATACCGGCCGAAATAACCAGCATATCTACAGCAAGCTGGCTATCATCATTAAATTTTAATGAGTGGATTTTTTTATCGCCGGTAATAGCAGCAGTGCTTTTATTAAGGTGGATATGCAACCCCAGCTGGCTCAATTTCATTTGCAACATATTACTCCCTGCAGAGTCTATCTGACGCGGCATCAGGCGCGGTGCAAATTCGATGACATGCGTTTCAGAAATGCCAAGATCTATTAAAGCCTTAGCAGCTTCCAGCCCCAGCAAGCCGCCACCCATTACAGCCCCTGATTTTGCATTAACAGCGCAGGCCTTGATCAACTCCAGGTCTTCAATGGTGCGATACACGAACACACCTTCCTTTTCAATACCCGGAATATCAGGTACAAAAGCCGATGAGCCGGTTGCTAAAACCAGGTAATCATATTTAAGTGTAATGCCTTTTAAAGAGTGGATTGTTTTTTCGGTGCGATTGATTTCCTGGATGGGGTCATCCAAATGCAGCGCGATGCCATTATCTGAATACCACGATAAAGTGGATAACGAAAGATCATCAGCAGTCTTGCCGTTAAAATATTCACTAAGATGCACCCTGTCATAAGCGTGACGCGGCTCTTCGCCAAAAACAATTATTTGGAACTGTGTTGATCTGGCTAAAAGTTTTTCGCAAAACTTATAACCTACCATACCGTTACCAACAACAATGATGGTTGGTTTTGACATATCGAAATTTTTAAATGTTAAAGCAATTTTCAAACTAAAAATGAATCAACTGCGACCTTGATTTCATTTATATTACAATTATAACTCAAAAAAGCATCAAATAAAAATTTAATTTCAATTTTTTGTTAAATAAATCATGATTATTGACGTTTAAATTCATAAATTAGTGCTATTAATATAATTTACATCATTATTTAAACAGATTTTTTAAACTGATTTTGCTATTTTAACAAAATCACCAAAATATAAAGGCTTAAAAGTCTATTTTTTAATCACTAATTTAATAAAATGCAAAAACAAATACAAAATCCTGAACTTTTTGTACTTGGAGCAGGTCCAGGAGACCCAGATTTGATGACTATCAAGGGATTTAAGGTATTACAGCAGGCAAATGTGATATTATATGACAACCTGGCTAACAAAGAGTTACTGGCGATAAGCCGGGATGATTGTGAAAAGGTATACGTTGGCAAGCAACCTTATGGTGATTATACACCGCAGGAAACAATTCATGAACTGATAAAACACTACGCATTTACTAAAGGTAACGTGGTAAGGTTAAAGGGAGGCGATCCGTTTATATTTGGCCGCGGGTTTGAAGAAATCATTTATGCACGTGCACATGGTATCACCACACATTACATACCGGGTGTAACCAGCATGCAGGCCTCCGGGCTGGAAGACATTCCCCTAACCCACCGACAAGTGAGCGAAAGCGTTTGGATGGTTACCGGCACCAAAAAAGACGGCAGCCTATCTGCCGATTTAACCTGCGCCATGCACAGTAACGCAACAGTTGTTATATATATGGGGATGAAAAAGCTGGCAGAAATAGCATCAGCCTATATAAAAGCTGGCAAAGGGGATATACCGGCAGCTATTATACAGCATGCTTCATTGCCCCAACAAAAATCTGCAAAAGGAAAAGTAAGCGACCTTGAAGCTATCGCGGCAGATAATCAGCTTACTTACCCCGCTATTATTATTATAGGTGATGTTGTTAACGTAAAAAATTAAGGAAATGAAGATCAGGATAAAAGGAAACTCACTGCGTTATCGCCTCACCAAAACAGACGTGCAAAACTTTAACAGGGACGGCTATCTGGAAGAAAGCACCAATTTTGGTTCACAAGTATTTAAATATGCATTGCAACGCTCTGCAACTGAATTTTTAACTGCCGGGTTCAGCGATAACACCATAATTATGTATATGCCAGCCGCGATGGCCGTTGAATGGGCGAGCACCGATCGTGTTGGTTACGAAAGCAACAACAACCAAATGTACCTGCTTATTGAAAAAGATTTTAAATGTCTTGACAATGTGGCTGAAGACCAAAGCGACAATTATCCTAACCCATTGAGCTTAAAACTTCAACATTAACCCTGGAGTGAATTTATTTACTGATAAATATACTTTATCAGTAAATAAAAATCATTTAAACCGAAGTTATGATGAAGCTTTGGATTGGTTATTCAACCTTAAATGCCGCACGGTAAAAAATAACGCAACTAAAATTAATATCCATACCCAGGTATCAAGCGGGCAACCATCAGGTCCGCCATCATTACCATCGCAAAGGCCATCTCCCGGATCTGCATAACTCAAGGATACTGTAAGCAAATTGATTATAATAACAGCTAATACTGTTTTCCATTTTGATGTAATTATAGATAATACGTACATACTGTTATTGTTTAAAAAACATTCCGCTCCCAATCCTGTCTCCTGTGCTTTCATTAACTGCAACTACTATGTAAAGTCCCCGGCCTAAACTATTAACATTTTCCTGAAAGGTATTAGTACCAGTAGCCGATAGCTTTCTGACAATAGCGCCCGAAGGGCTAACTATACTTATCCTAACAGGTTTTGAAGATGTTTGTTCTAAC
The DNA here is from genome assembly GCF_050632265.1 of Mucilaginibacter sp. P19. NCBI lineage: Bacteria > Pseudomonadati > Bacteroidota > Sphingobacteriia > Sphingobacteriales > Sphingobacteriaceae > Mucilaginibacter > Mucilaginibacter sp. P19. The sequence goes on along the minus strand of NZ_CP192586.1, from coordinate 2,698,544 downwards.
TTTATATTTACTGTACTGGCCGAAACCACAGTTGGATATACCAGGAATTTACTTACACCGGGGCCCGGCCGTATTTCAAAATTTAGATTATCAGATAATTTAGTTTCGCCGGTTACCAGGTTTTGGCTAAGCCTATAAACGATCTGGCCACTGCCTGGAGTTTGGTCAGTGTAGCTATACTTACCGGTAGCTGTTGACTGCAGGCTATCTATAGTCAAAAACGTTTTGCCCCCGTCAGCACTTTTTTGAACAGCGAATTTGGTAAAATTACTTTCGTTATCAGTTTCCCAATTAAGGGATATTCCTTCGGCTACTTTTTTACCGTTAAAGCTCAGCAAGCGATAATCGTGTCCCGGTACGATACCAATTTTAAGATAAAACCTGTCATGAGCATAGCTTGCCGGATTTGCATCAACCTTAAATGCGTACTCGGCGTTATTTACAACATCGAGTGAATCATTGGTATATTTATCTTTCAGATAGATGGAATATCTTTCGTCAATGTTCTTTTTTACAGGTGAGGTGAGTTTATAAGTACCATAATTAGAGAAAGTAACGATGAGATTCACACGTTTTAATTTTTCGAGGTTACCTGTGTAATTAGCAAAACACCCTACCGAATCGCTGCTTAACGAGTAAAACAAATCAACCTGCCCCGATGGCCGATAGTAGGGCGCATCTTCACCGGGCACAAACTTGTCGGTAGCGTTTTCATCAAAATTGATGTCGGTAGAGTTATGAACAATAGCGTCTTGTACCAGGTTCATAGTTAGACGAGGAATACTGCTTTCAACATTATTGGTAGCCGGGCTTGCTGCAAATGAAGCCGTAATGTTTTTTGAAGGGCTGCCAACAACATTAAATACAGGGGTTGATGGAAGCGCTCCGCTATAATTTGAGTATGCTACCTTCATTGTTTCATCAAACTTAATAGCTGAAGCAGAGGTTGCAACGGTAAAAAATCCCTGCCCTGATAAAGCGTAGCGGCTTGCTCCTGTGCCAATAGATCCGGTACTGGCATCATACAACGCGAATTTGGTTGACGAGCTATTGGTTCCGGTACTGGCATCTTTTACCAGCATATAATAAAATTTATTAGTAGTGTTTACAGTGTAAAGGGTATGCAGATCTATTACCGAGGCATATGGATTACCAATAAGGTTTAAACCTTGTTTAACAGTCGGTGTTGACGTGTGATAAGACAAGGTAGCCGGGGCACTCACCGCGGTAGCGGTATAATAAGTTGGCGGTGTAGATGGAAAATTCACAATATTGGCCGTTAATGTTGCATTGCTGGCCCCCGTACCTTTAATAACAGTTCCAAAAAAGTTTAGCGTAGCATTATCTGTTGCCGGAAAAGGCCTTACAAAGGGGTTTGCTACACTCCTGCTCCCTCTGAAATAGTATAAAAAACCGTTTGCAGGTGGCAAACCCTGGCTTGTTGAGCTAAAAGGCTTGTATTCATTATTCAATACCTGATTTACATCCGAAGTAACCGGTGCGTTTTCATCATAAACAAATACCGAAGGGCTGTTGCCGGTAGCTGTAGCATCATCAAATCCATTTGTTGTACCCCCTGGACCGGTAATGTACGTTGTAGCGATAAGCGGTAAAAGATTATAGGTGCTAAGCGAACCGGTTGTTAAAAATGTTGATGTTGTATTAAGTACCGGCGATGACATTAGCATATAGCGACGCAATGTACCTTTCACATAACGTTGAACATTGATACTGCCCGTAATGGCGCCTGCTGAAAGACTGCCGATACTTGCATCGCCTGCAGCGGTGGATAGTATGGTAAGCGCCGTTGTGGTCGATGTGACATTGCCTACCGCAAGCGTTGACGATGAGTTAACATTTAATGTATAAGTTGGCGCGACGGTAAATGTACTTCCTGAGGCCATTGTTTTTGTTCCGCCTGTGGTGAAGGTAACATTGTAAAAATTTGTTCCCGTGGCAGTTGCGTCTGTAAGGGTTTGGGTTGTACCGTCAAATGATATCAGCGCGGATGGATTAGGCGTGAACGTACCTGTATTTGTGTAATTACGCGAGATATTTAAAGCACCCGTACCCATATTCATGGTACCTGCATTGCTAAGTGTTCCGTTTATATCAATTGATCCCGTACCACCGGTAATGGTTGCTGCCGAATTATCTCGTCCACGTGGCCGCTGTTGATCCGGCTGCACCTATAGTAGTGGTAGTATTTGTGGGGTTTGAAAAGGAGACGTTTGAGTTTGTCGTAAGCGTAGAATCGACGTTAAGATAACTCGTCTGCCCCGTACTTGCAGATCCACCTATAACCGCTGTCCCCGTCCCCTGGATCACCAGGTTATCATAAATAGGATCAGTTGAAGCGTTAGTGTTAACTACGCCACCACCAGGACCAAACCCAAGTGTGGCTGTAGTATAAATTAAAGGATTTGAGCCGGTATACCTGACCGTTGCCTTACCACCCGGGTTATGGTCGCCATAAAAGTTTGCTGAAGAATACGGGGTAACTAATGTACCAATAGCACTCGTATTAGCCAATACTAATGTGGGATTCGTATTCGTGTTTGTTACTTTATACGATGTACGGGCATTGACCGTAAAGTAACCTGAATTTCTGGCCGTCACGCCCCGGTTGGTAAAATTGATCTGCCCGTTTATGGTCATCGTGCCTCCTTCAAGCCTGATACCGCTGCCATTTATTTGTCTAACGTTTAAATTAATATTAACGTTATTGCTTACTGTAAAAGCAGATGCTTCAAGGATTAAAAACGAAAAGGATGAGGTTGTTACAGAAGCAGTGCTGCCAAACTGTAAGTTGGTGCAGGTTACAGTTCCCGTTCCCCTGATATCATTAAAAATGCTTGTGCCTGAAGTGCTTGAATTATAGTTTTGGGTAATATCTCCCGCTACGGTGAGTGTGGCGCCGTTAACAGTTAAAACGGTTCCCGTTAATGTTGTGCCGCTTAGTACGTAAGTGGAAATGTATTGAATACTTCCAAATGTAATGGAGCCAACTGTTACACTTGTAGCCAATACCGGCTGATTGGTATATATTGATCCGGTTACCCCAAACTGAACAATGTCATCGGTTCTGCCCCCACTTCCCGGATAAGTGGCTGTTCCACTTCCCGAGCCGGAAATAGTCCAATTCGCCGTAGTATTCCAATCCGTTGATGAACTGCCATCCCAGGCAAAGGTATAAGAAGCGAGGGCGTTGCTAGCACAAAAGAAAAGATTTATCAAAAGCAGTAAAAAAATTTCCGTGGTGTTTTAAAGACATCCCGCAAGTGCATAGTTATCCCATATTTATTAATAGTTACGTTTTACGAAAAACCTATCGCAAAGGTTTTTAATTAAAATGTGAATTAACCTATAATTAACACCTCTTGCTCTATCTTGCTCATTTTAAAGCGTATTTACAGTTGAGCAATATCAGCGTATGCAACCTTATGAAGATTGGATGAAGGCTTGGGCCGAGAGTTGTTCATGTTTAAATATGAATTATATATTTGTAACTCATATTTAAACATGGCTAATCATAAAAAGACTGAGTTTGCCGCAACAGATCAGGACATATCAATGGTAGCAAAGGCGCTTTCGCACCCTGCAAGAATCGCTATTATGCGCATTTTGGCACAGCACAAGCATTTTACCTGCGGCGAAATAGTTGAAATACTCCCTTTAGCGCAGCCAACGGTATCCCATCATTTAAAAGAATTGATGGATGCCAAGCTGATCACTGTTGCAATTGATGGTAAAAAATCGTTGTATGATGTAAACTGGCCAACCTGGAACAGATATACAGCCGAGTTTGAAAATATGCTCAGTGCTATTAACAAGGCGGACCAGCAGACCTGATCTGCCTTGTTAATTTATGGGTTATATTCATACACAACCTTATAAGGTACCTGTTTAAGCGAGGCAGATACCTGTCCTATCTTCAGATCACGCGGTTGTGGCGTAGGCTCACAAAAGGAATAAGCTTTTCCTTTATAAAGCACGGGTTTCCCCATCGGTTTATCAAACTGCACTGCCATAGTTATATGAGTTGGATATAACACCGCTATCATCGGCAAATTGTATATTTCTTTAACAAGGTAAAAAAATAACGCGGCACGATCGTCGCAGTCGCTGTATTGGGCAAACAGCGTTTCTTCGGGGCTCAACCGTTTCTCCCGGCCAAAATTCATATCATCATTTTCATATAAAAAGGCATATCGCGTAAAATGCATCAGGTAATCAACGCCTTTTTTGATACTCATGCCGTCCACATTTTTCTTTAGCAAAGGAATCAGCGATCCATAAGTTTCTTTACTTAGGGGAATATTGAAGTAATATTCAAAATCGACAACCGGATAATTCCTGAAAATGGAATCAATCAGCGGGTTAAGCTTAATCTTGAAATAGTATGCCTTATGCCGATATGTAAACTGCAGGTCCTTTTCAACATAGTCCGCAGGCGTAAAATCAGGCATGCTCGTAACCTTATATGAAAATGAGTTTATTGCACCGGGCACATTGATATCAACAGGAATAGCAGGTTGTATTGTAAGATCGGTACCCGGGTAGTCATGAATGTTAAGACACATGTACTTTTTATCATTAACCGTATAAGAAGGAATATCTGATACATCCTCATTGTTGTAGACATAAAAAATGATTTTTTTCCGGCCAGCGCCAATCGTGCATCATAGCCCGATTTAACCATCAGGAACCATTTATACAAGGTATACCTACTGTAATTTTTTTCTTTAGGACTTATCTGCTGGGCAGTTTTACGCACGAGCTGGTAATACAGCCAGTCATTAAGCTGGTGATCTTGTTTATAACTCAACAATGCATCAAGTAGAGGTTTATAATTACCGGCATCAACATTGATATAAAAGCTTTGTATGTTATTTACCGATAGTCCGCCTGTGGTATCCCTAATAGTTAAAGCATCGGCATTAAATGTACCATCATAAAAAGCAAAACAAATCCTACTGTTATTTTGAGCAAACAAATTAACTGTACTTAAAAGTATCAAACAAGGGAATAATATTTTAACATATCTGCCCATAGCAAACACATCATTTTACTTATAAGGGTTAAAGCATTTTGGTTTATGTCTAAATATACAAAATTGCAAATTAAAACATCAATTGACTTAATATTATTTTAATCGTTTAACAACATACTATTAATACTAGGCGCATAGATTTGAATTGGAAAATTATGATGCATGGGGACAGAAACATTAGGTAAAAGAATACTATGCTTATTTATAGCAATAGGATATTTCTTTTTTCGTGTTTGCATGTTACACGATGTCCCAAAATTGCAGGTCATGCTAAAACAGGAAAGTATTTAACGCTTAACAACGGAACGGTAAAACAAAACGATCCGGTTATTTCGAGTGCAAATAACAGCAAATCGGCACCTGTTCTCTTTTTATCCCGCCCCCGGGTCATTTTCGGCAAAACCTTAACTGCATTAAATAATCAATTCAGGTTAATTCGTACCTGTGAGTTATGCCCGTTCCGGCTCATATCACAATATGACACTCAAAGTAGATTTCGGTCTCACAAGGTTTTTTACGCTGCTAACATTTTTTCCATTACCTGTACCTGGAAAATCTGAGTTATCAGCTTCTCACCTGCCAGTACCTTTTACAATGTTTTCTTAATACCTGCATTTACAGCGATTAACGCTGTATTATTAATTTATTTAAAAATCGTGTATACAAGTTATGCCTTATTTCAACTTAAAATTTTCAAATACCGATAACGAACTGGCTAATTTTGCCAAAGCCCTTGCGTTGCCGGTCAGGATTGCCATTGTTCGTATTATTATAGCTAACGGCAATTTAGTGCCCAAAGAAAGTTTATATAGCATCCCATTTAACCAAGAAACAATAACCAAGCACATTGCCGAATTAAAACGGATGGGTATTTTAAAGACTCATGGTTTACGCGGCTCAATTAAATACAGCATTGACGAGCGCTTGTTTCGTCAAATGGCCGATGGATTTGCCATGCTATTTGAAAGTATAAGAAGATTTGAACATGATCTGCAGGATTATTAAACTTGATTATACGAACATCGAGGTGAATTTCTGAACGTAAAATGATTAATTGCAAAAAAATCAATTATAATAACCTGATAAACAGACACTTCGTTATAACATTTGCTTAACCTGTGCTTAAAGTACCAATTCAGATTTGGCAATTCGGTTCAGATTTGTACTTTTGCGCCCGGAGAGTTGGCAGAGTGGTCGATTGCGGCAGTCTTGAAAACTGTTGAACTGTGAAAGGTTCCTGGGGTTCGAATCCCTAACTCTCCGCAATACGAGATTTTATCTAAATCATCATAGGGCTGTTCATCAATGAGCAGCCCTAATTGTTTTAATTTCAGCCTATTGTGTGTGAAGTCTGGATGTAGCTGAGGTGTTCTAAATATACCTTCTTTAAACGTGAGACCTTGTTTGAACACCTCCCTTAAAATAGCATGCTGCTGGTTGATTGTCGCTTCCTCAAAAATGTGAGGCAGGTTTAGCAGATAAGGCAAAACTAATAGTTCCTGATTGATAAAATCTTCTAAACTATCTTCCAATTCTTCTTTACGAGCCATTAATTGAGCTTTTTCCGCTGTGAACCTTTTATTCCATTTTTTATAGGTATCGGCATTGATTGTATCATCCATTACTTTTTGTTCGGCATTTTCCATTTTTTCTGACAGCAAGCCCAACTGCTTATCGACATCGGCCAGTTCCTTATCCCTAACGGATTGCATTCCATTTAAGCCGCTTTTAACATCATCGACAATTTCATCAATCAGTTCCTGCGAAAAACTCATATTGATCAAAAGTTTGTTGAATTGCTCATGTAAAAGTGTACCTGAAATATTGGTACTGGTATGCTTTATACAACGATAATACAGGTAGTATTTCTTTTTGCCTTTACACCAGCCCGCTGTCATACTATAACCGCAACAAGGACTTTGTAAAATCCCCTTAAGTGGGAATTCTGCTTTGGGATGGCTTTTCATCGCCCGTTTGGTGATACCCAACATGTCTTGAACCCGCCAATATTGCGTTTCGGAAATGATGGGATCATGGATACCCTTTACAATCTTTTCTGGATTTTTCCCATGGGCTACAACTCTAACTAAGCCAGCATATAGGGGATTTGTCAAAATCCGAAAGATAGCTCCGTTTCCGCTTTGTGGAAAACCTATATTTTTTAACTCCTGATGTATCAGATAACGAGGAACGCCCGCGAGATAATCCCTGAATATTTTTTGAATGATGTAGGCTTTCGTTCTCGTCAATCATCAAAACCATTTTGCCATCTTTCCCCCTGCCATTCAGATAGCCATAAGGCGCTTTGTTCAGATAACGCCCTGATTCCTGTGCATGCCTCGCACTCATCTTTGCCCTTCTACGTATGGTTAGCAATTCCTGGTTGGCGATAAGGTATTTAAATGCCCTGAGAAGGAATACGGAAGGGTCGGACGTGTCTATGTCTAATGGCTCGCTGGTTGCCACTACCTTAATACCGTGAGTCTTTTCTAACTGCTCTATTTTCTGTAATGCTTCGGGCAAGTTGCGACTGAAGCGGTCATGGTCAAGTACAATAAGATATTTTACTTTACCACGGTGTTCTTTGATGAATTTTTCTAACGCTTTGTAATCCGGCCTGTCAAATGTAAAGCTGGATGCACCATCATCAACAAAAATGGAGTTGAGCGCAATATGATTATACTCACAATAATCCCTGATGTTCTTTTCCTGATACTCGATAGAGTGAACGGACTGATCCTTTTTACTTATTCTTATATACCCAATGGCGTCCATTTTTTCTCCTTTTTATAATAATTTCCAAGACAATTTCAGCTAATAATTTACGGAAATTATTGCTAAAATCCTCATTTTCAGAATTCTTTTTATCTATAGTTTCAGTGCAAGTTATAGCTGATTTTTGTTCCATAAATGAAGTTTATCAACCATCAAGATTGCAAGGTTGTAAGTGATATTTCAGAGAAAACGAGCGGTATCCCTAAGATGAAATTGATACTTATCGTAAGTGTCAAAATAATAGCGGGAGAAGTAGAAAGCATCGAAGGACTTTACTTGCGACAGCAACGCCCGTCTGCTGCGGAGCAGCAGCGGGCGACCCGGCCTTTCAGGCTATATTTCGACGACTAAGCCGTCCTGACAATCTGCCGCTTCTTTTTCAGCATCCTCGCGACTATCAAAAACCAGCGTGTTGCCATCCTCATCCGTGCAGATTGCAGCATATTCAGGCCCGCCGTGCATTTCCAGTACCAAGTATTTATAGCTTTGCTGTTCAATCTCTTTAGCTGGCAGATAAAACAATTGTATGGCCAGCGCAAAGCGTGGTGATTTAGCCTTGTTTAAACCATACTGTTCTAAACAATGGTTGCTGAATATAGCTAAGTAACCACCAAATAACTGTTCTGAAAACACGTTAGCACTTTTAGTCAACCCATTAGCATAACGTTTAATAACTCCTGTAACCTGATAAGACAGGTTCAGCCATTGCTGATAACTCAAAAACGGATTATTCCAGTTAGCAATCATTTCTTGTTCGCTACTGGCAATTTTTTCCGCTATAGTGTTAACATATTCCAAAAAGTCAGGCATTTCAGACCTGAACAGGTCGAAAATGATTTTAGCTTTTTCGACATTGGTTAATTGATCTATCGTTTTCATGATTTTTTTAATTTAAATAAAGGGGCATTACTGCCCCATCTATTAGTTTAAGCTGCTTGCGCCGTGCTTGGCAAAATCGGCACACAGGTCAAATGCAGTTTGGTTGCGTTGCAACCCTGTACCGCCCATGATGGATTTGAATTTGCTTTCCTCGTCCCTGAAATTACGGACGTTTTGAAAGTAGCCCGTTACGGCATTATAGGCACCGAATAGTGTACCCTTAGCGGTGCTCTCTTGCTGAGACGGTGCAGTCATTGCATAATCAAACACACTGCTGACCATGTTGTTAAATTGGCTCGATAATTCCGCATGTTTGCCGGTGGTTAACTTTTCGTGGGTTTCCTTATTCGGGCACATGGCTAATTGTATCAGCTTCTTTAATTCAGGGTCGGTAATGCGTACCCGTGACCAGCGGTTAAAAATCGCCTCCAGTTCCGTTGATAGCTGATTGGTAATGCCAAGCATCTTGTGCGCTTCTTTCAGTTTATCGGAAGCGCTGGCGGTATGCCTGATTTTTACATGGTTGACATGGTTACGCATGGCGGCATTGAGTGTATTTTGGCAAACAATGCGAACAGGCGTAAAAGCAATATAAATACTCCCTGTTCCGTCATGCGAAGCATTCAGAAATAAGTATTTTTCAATACAATCGTTGCGCCCGACTTTGATATAATCGGGTAGCTTGGCGGTAACAAAAATACGTTCGCCTTTACCTAAAGCCCCGGCAGTTTCGTACATAATGCCGCCTTTGCCGCCTACAATGCTATCAAAAAAGCTGAATGTATCCACGTTTTGTATCACCTCGTAATCTTTACCGACCACGCCCAACGGCTGCTCGGTATCGGTGCGAACTGTAGCGAAGAAGTCAGGCACTTCAATTTCGGGTATAATGATACCATCTTCTGTATTGCCTATGTAGTTTGCAGTATCATAAGTAAACAAAGGCCTTTTTTCTACCGTGTAATCTAAACAGGCGTGTTGTATCGCTTCTGCGCTCGTTGGGTATTGGCTAATGATCTGCCCCAGGCCGTGCCATGCTTTTTCCTTTACGCTGAAAAAACTATGTTTTCCAGCCTGTTCGTTATAATTGAGATTATGTGCCATGACTTTAAGATTTGAGTTTATAATCCATGAATTCAAGTTTTTTAATTTTCACCTTGCGGGTGTCGCTGATTGTGCAGGTTGCCTTACGCTGTATTTCCGTGATGGCATCATGTACCTGTAGGTGGCTGGTCTGTATGGTCGCTTTGACCAATAAAAAAATGGTATCTTCCATAGCCTTACGAATTATAGCAGTCCACAAAATCCGCCAGTTCCCGTTGGAAAACTGCGGGGTTCTCTTTCGCCAGTTGTTCCGCATAACCCTCCCAAAAAATTTGGTTGGTCAGTTCTATAAATAGCTGTAGCATACCTGTAAATTTTAGTAAATAAAAAATCCCCATGCCATAAAGGCACAGGGCTATTGCTGTTTAAGGAATAACGATAGTGGCTTCAACCTCGGCCAATTTTTCAATGCAAAGCTGTTTCACCATATCCACCACGCGGGAAATGATGTAAGGATTTTTTGTTACGAACTCGTTATTATCATCGTCCGAAATCACCAGTTCACAGCGCAGGAATTTGCTGTCTGCCGTGGCATCGTCTTTGTCGTCATTTTGCGTAACGACAAAGGTGTCCAGATTGGAAACGGTGTTAAACAGCTTGTTCTTTTGTGCAATCTTCTTACCCAATTGCTCCACTAATTTTACAGTATCTTCCAAACCCCGTGTTTGGGTTTCTTGTAACTCCGCCTTTAATTCTTTTTTGGTCGGCTCGGCAGCTTTCATGGGTTCAGTTGCTTCGGCTTTTGCAGGCGAAGCGGCAAGGCCGGCCGCAGGCGCGGCAGTTTGGGACGCCGTAGCGGTTGCGGCTTGTGCGGTATTTTTAGCTGTAGTTTCATCGTTTTTATCTTTACCTGCGACGTTGGGGCGCATATTAGCGGCGGCAGGAGTTTGTTTTTTATCGTTGTTGTTTGCGGTTGAGGTTGTTGCTTTTACTTCTTTGGTTTCCATGACTTCTAATTTTTAAATGGTTTTTACTTAATTCAATTCTTAATCCCTGTGATGGTCGGCGGTCTTGCTGTTCCGTCAGGCCGGGGGCGCTCTGCTATTCCGTGTGTCCATATCCGTTATGCTTTTCAATCAAGCCGCTCGGCATACGCCTCGCTGGCTTTTTGTAAGCACCCTCACCTGAACACGGCGGGCTGCAGGACAAGACTTTGCGGAAAAAATACTACCCCGGAGCGCAGCGCAGGGGATGGAGATTTTTTCCAGCAAACCCGCAGGGCCAGGTCTTGGCAGGCAGCACGACGTTCAGAAATTTGCTTGCGAAAAAGCCAGAGGGGGAAATTTGGATAACCTAAAAAGCGCTTAGTAAAGCATGAAAACAACAACAGGCAATATGGCCGAGGAACGTGGCCATGTTGCCCAAAATGCGGCGAAGCGGCGAAGTTTACGGAGCGGCTGGAACCGCTGACGTTATTTGAGATTTGCAAACTGTAAAATCAGTATCTTGTCAACCACTATTAAGCCTTATTATGGAAACCAATCTCGCCGTTCTTAGTACTGATTCCGTTGATCGTTATGGTTATCGGATATGGATAACCGCTCTTGAAATGGCTTTGAAAGATCGATTTAAGGAAGGCATGCCAATGCTTTTTGCGCATAATCAGCATAAACCCATGGGTTGGGCAAAACCCTTTGCTTTGTATCTGGAGCCACATTTGACCAGACTGCTCGCACTGCAGCACATACCCGTAACAGATGAGGAAAAAGCTTTAGTGCTAGAAAACCATGCTATCTTTAGAACTAACAAGTATTTTGAGAGTTCCAAAGAATTTCTTGAACCATTCAGCAAACTGCTTGAACTTAATAATATTACTGGTTGCAAAGTCACACATATCAATTGTTTAACGGCAAATAAATCAGGTATAGCCAAATTGCTATACCCGTTTCTGTTCGAAAAAACTTATCGTGACAATCTTGTTCCCTTTAAAGTTTTATTCGATCATTTTGAATATTTAGGACAAGGAATTTTTAAGAATAAATATTCCGAACTGGTTGTTTTCGCTCATCATTTTTTCAGACGATCTGAGTCAATTCATAATACTTTGAATGCTGCATTTTTAGATGAATTGATATCGCTGAGAAACAATACAGAGCTTGATCTTTATCTTAGAATCGACGAGGATCAGTTGGGTTATGCTCCCTCATTCCGTCCTTATATGGAACTCGAATATCAATGGGGCCCGACCTACAATGACGATATAACTTCGATTAAAGAAGGCGTGTCGGTACATATTTGTGATCCTAATGAAAGAGCTTATTATGAATTCAGCCGCAGCGAATTTTTATGGGAATGGGATAAACCTGGTCAAAAGTTTTCTTTTCAAATGGAAGAACTTCAAGATGATAGTTCGCCACTGGATAATGACCATTATCATTGCCGATATATACATACAGTCTATGACAAAACCAAAGGAGGCTTCGAGCATTTTGATGCGGCGATAAGGTCTTACGACGTTTATGAAATGCTTGACCGGCTGGATAAAGATATAAAGGGCTACGGTAAACAATCGGTCTATACCAAGCTCTTTAAGATTAATGGCCCGTTGGCACTTAGTAAATGGAAATTGTTAGTTACATTATTCCTAAGAGGAAATCCGATCATCTATGAGTATTTCGGACTTAAAAAAGAATACGAAGCGTTAAAACCTGCCGAAGAGGAGCCATTAACATTAGAGCAGCATCTTTTCCCTTATAAGATCGAAGCTGCCGATGGATTGCGTTTAATGGTATCGTTATTTAACCCACGGAACACGGACCGCCAAGGCAGATACGTCGATTCCTTCGATATCATTTCTGACGATGTAAAATCCTATCGCTGCATCGATTACTATTTCCTGGAGTTTAAAAAGTCGTTGATGAAGATTGGCGACAACATAAATATCCCAGAAGAAGTACTATTGATTAAAAGTCCAGATAATTATTGGAACATTCCGTTAATTATGCATGCGGGCCCTGAAGCACAACAACTTCTAAATAATTCAGTGCAAGCACTAATCAACTTATTTGAGGCCATGATTAGGAAAAATATTGATTTTAATATATCTCTTACTATCGGCATCACATTGTCGGACAGAATTATACAAATTTCCTCCTACGGCCAAATTAATATGCTGTTAGACTGGCTGAAGTTAAATATGCCATTTCCAGAGAATGAACATGCGTTTACTGAGTGGTTGGTAACGCAAAAACGCTACTTGGAGCATTTCCCAGCCCAGGGGAAGCTGCCTATCATCTCGGAACTTATTCAGTTTGATGGTGTGTTGTATCCAAAGAGGACGGTGGTTAAATCTTCTTATCAATTTGATATTGATCCAGAAAAGGGCTTAAAATGGGCAATTGATATAGAAGGTCTGGAACGAAAAATATATGAAGCCGGCGTAGCAACAATGGTACCCGCTATCGAGGTAATGGAAAGTATCTGTCATGATACGAAGGAAGACTATTTCACATCTTCAAGGTCGCGTTGGCTTGACGATGATCTACGGGTTGTAGATATCACCCACTGGCGGCCCGTATTTTTACATTGGGCGGAGAATCAGTCGAAAAGTCCATCTTCTCAAGAAATTATACCAGCGACAACACATTAAAAATAACAAAGCCCTGCCGGTTCACAGCAGGGCTTTCCCAAATTTGTTAAGCGTGATTTGTTATTTATTTCGCTGCGTTTTTCTTTTCCGTTACGTCTTTACGCAGGTCTGTGGCCACAACTTTGATCTGCTGTAAAGCATTGCGCAGACGAGTACCGGCCGCTTTGTTATTTTTCTCGTAAAAGGCTGCACCTTCTTTTTCGGCGGTTTCTACCAACGCTTTCAGTTCTGCTAATTTTTCCATAGTCTTTTAAATTTAAATTAATAATGATGTAAATAAATGTTTTTCAATAAATAAGGCAGCAAAGATAAACAAGCCACTTAAACTGCCATGCCCTGTTCTTGGGTTTTGGCTTGACTCTTATCCTTGCTCACTTCCAGCTTATGATCTTTGGCCGGCTCCTTCAGGAACTGTTCGCGTTTTTCCGGTTTACCGTCCTCACGGAAGAAATTCAGTTGGCTATAACGCGGTGAAACTTCCATGTACAGCTTACTTTCCTGGCCATCCTTGCTCACGGTTACCAGCGGGCGGTTACCGTTTTCGACAGATTTGATCAATTGTTCATGTTGCTTTTCATCATTCAGCTCTTTAATATTGAACTTGTTCAGCGTGTTTTCCAGGATAAAGCCATAGGTTGGCACATGATATTGTAATGTCTGGAAATTATGGTGGCGATCTTTCTGACTATCCAGATCTAATTTAACCCAAGCCTGGTAGGGTTCGCCACCCAACTTTAACAAATCATCACGAAATACCGCCCGCCCCTGGATCATATTGGCCGACTGTTCGGCGGTAAATCCCTTACCGCGTTCCACGTAAATAGTTTGGCTGATACCCGGGTTGCGGTAAGTGCGATTAAAGTCCTTTTCGATATAATTCACGTTGCCTTCTTGCATTTTCGCCAGTTCGGTTTTATGGGCAGGGTCTTTACCGATAGCCAATACCGCGTCGCCAAACTGCGCCTTAAAGAAAGTTAAAGCGTCCTCAACCTTATCAAAAGACTTTACATCGTTTTTGCCGGGTTCCTTTTCGTTCGGGCGAATAACCATGTATTTTTCACCCTCGGCCAATGGCTTACCATTTAGCAGGCGCACATCGTACTTATTCAGGTAATAATTTTCGGATTGGCCCGATTGCTTAAAGCTCAGCGTCATATCGATCTGCCCTTTGTTACCCAGCACACGATCATGTATCGTAAAATCACTTACACCGCGTTCCATTTGCTTTTGCATGTCTTCCGCGACTTTCTTACCAAATCCCAGTTTGGTCAATTCTTCCTTTAGATTCTCCAGATTGTTGTAATTCATATCTTTTACGTTTTTTAATGAATTGGCTTGTTTCAGTTCTGTCGAGCAAAGCATCGACACGCCGGTAATGTATCTCATGCATTTGCCCTGGCCCACGCGGCTCATAGTACGGCGCTTTCGATTCCAGGTATTCCATCGCATAACCCAACGTGTCGAAAAACACGAAATGCTGCGGCTTCAGTTCCGCTGCCGTTGGCACCAGTGGAAACACCACATGATTGATGCCTACATCCTGCGCCTCCTCCAGCATGGCAATGATCTCCCCGGCGTATTTCGTTTCCAGTTGCATGACTAAGATTTATTGACCCTCAACAGCACCTGCTGGCCGCCATGCAGTTTCACCCGTATGCGTCGCGCTTTCTTGCCGAGTAATCCTTTTGCCGCCGAGATACCCGCCGTCGCCGCTTGTGTACCGAGCGAGTAGTCCGCTGACAGGAATTGCATGCTTTCCAGCGCACCGTTTGTCCCCTGCCCGGCGGCCTCGCTGAGTTCCGCTTCAGGCGCCGCTATGCCCGCCATGCCGTCCAGCGAAAACACGGTGAGATTTACGGGGATGATCGAAGTGCCTAAACGAATGTTTTTGATTTCCAGTAGCAGCCTCTGATTGGTGATCGAGCATGAACCTGACAATGATTGACCTTTTTGCAATAGCATACCATCAATGCGCACGGTATCCGCCAGCAATAACCGCACGACGCCTCCAGTCAATATTTTCTGATTGCCATCGATAATTGCTGGTATCGCCTTAAAAGCGCTGTCCGATTTTTTATTTGCAGCTTCCCTTTTCAGTTTGTCCGAAACCAAACCCGGATTTTGAATTTCTTTGATCTTATCCAGCATACCACTTAGTTGCGCCATCTGCGGATCGGGCGCATTAGCCTCATTTTGTTTTTCCTTCAGCAATTTTTCCAATTGCTTCAATTGTTCGGTTTGGCTGTTATCCGAACTACCAGTGTTCGTTAGCTGCTTAACCTGCTGCGGCGGTTGGCTGATTTGCCGGTTTATAGCCGCCAAGCGTTCGTTGATTTTGACCTCGTTTGCTTCAGCCGAACCGGCCGGTTTATTAAATTTCGCTGTATCCCAGCCCAATGCCGCAAAGGCTCCGGCTGCCGAATGCGATCTGTCCGCTGCACTATCGCGCTGCGCCCGGTCATAGGCACTCAATTTATCCGTTGGGTCTCCCTTTTGCAGTTGTGCACCCGGTAAGGCCGTATTGATGCCGGGCTGCGTTGCTGCCGATTGTGCTGTAGTCGAGCCTCGTCCGCCGCCCAGGGCGTAAAAGCCCAAAGCAGAAAACAAGAACACGAACACCGGCATCACCAACAGCATGATGAGTTTTCTTTTTTCTGGTGTTGTCATAAAATGTCGTTTGTTAGAAATGAATGAATGCTTTAATACACAAGAGCAGACAGCAACCGCCGAAGAGTAGGATAAACAGCGCCAGCGCAGTCAGCCAGGAACTCCGGTTCCAGTATTGTGTTCGGCGCCCTAAGAATTTCGCCATTTTTCGCTGCCGTTTATCCAAACCACTCCGTAGGTCTACCAACCATTCCGCAGGCTGACTGTCGTGGTTAATTCTTCTTTTAAATAACCTCATGGCTGATTTGCTTTAACCTGTTCATCATTGTTTTGCAGGATTTGCCACTGCTGGATCAGGAAGCCGTGCGGATTATTATCCGTCTCCGTTTTCAGATCGCTGACCTTACCCTGTGTAATCAGCCTGCGGGTCGTCGTCGAAGTACTCCTGACCAGTTTCTCTGTAGCGTAACAGGTAAATCCGTAGGGATAATGATTGAGATCGAGCTGAATGCTGTCTACTTTGATCTGCTGATTGATATTGGCCGAAACCAGGTTATTGAAATAACCGGCCTCCTTCAAGTTATCATAAGCTGTCTTTGCGCTGTTATCTGCCAGGTAAAGTGCCTGATCGATGTTCACCGCGATCTGCTTATCATCCGGTACCAGCGTAAAGAAGTCCTCGTGAAAGGTTTTGATATGATCGCGTAGCTCCACTGGCAAATTGGTTTTCCGACCCGAGGCAAAAGCTGCCAGTACCTTGCCGTTATACAGGATGTGTACCCGGTTCTGCGCACGGTCAACTATATCATAACTTTTATAAATGCAGAACCCGCAGATCAGCACATTCGCTGCGATCAGCAAAAAGCTGAACAGCCTCACATGTTTAAAAGCCGTGTCTATATTTTTGAAATGTGTAAACGCCATCACTTACCCTCCAGTTTATTTTTTTGATGATTGCTTCCGCTCCCCCGGTAACCCTCCATAAAATCAGCGGGTGCATTCAGGATATTGCTGCGGGCCTGCTCAAAACGCTCACCCGCTATACCCGCGCCAGTGACACCGGCATTAACTGTGGTAGTGGTGACGCTTTGTGTTAGCCGGGTGACATTATTGAGTAATCCATTTCCGCCATGTGCATGGATCACGTAATTGGCGACACTCGGCACGGAGAAGTACCCGACAATACCAATGCAGAGAAATATGAGATAAGCTAAATCGGCCTGACTAAAGAAAGTATCGCCTGAACTTTGAATTTGCGAAATGTCCAGCTTGATCATTTCTTGCTGCACCTGCCCGATGATCGAGCCGAAGATGTTCGCAATCGGCAGCCATAAAAAGATATTGATGTACCTGGCGATCCATTGTGTCAGCGTGTGCTGCAAGCCGTCGAAAACGGCAAAGCCAAATACCAGTGGGCCGAGTATTGCCAACACAATCAGGTAAAACGTCCGAATCACATTGATACAAAGAATCGCCGCCGCATACAATACCTGTAAGACTTCTGACATCCATTGCTTGATATTGTTCTTAAAGTTATAGGCCTGTTTATCCATCCAGAATTTCACATCATTGCCTAAACCGGAGAAAGTACCCTCGTTCTGATCATTTGGATCATCGGGATGCGTGTATTTGTACCAGGTCTGCCGGTCGCCGTTCCCGTCATCGCCGATATACATTTGATAACTGGAACTATGCTTGATGGCATCTTCCTTTTGTTTGAGCAGCAATGCGATGCTGTTGTCCGAATTGGTCACCATTGCGCCAGTCGCAGAAACAATGGGCTGCATAATGCCGTTCATGAGTGCTATAACTGCCGGAAACATTAGAATAGCCATACCCAGAGCGAACGGGCGCAATAGTGGATAAAAGTCAATTGCTTCGGCACGCGCGATTTGTTTCCAAACTCGGGAAGCTATACACCATAATGCAGCAAAACCAGCGATACCACGGCCCGCATCGATCAGGTTACTGCACAGCGGTATCATCTGGTCATAAACCTTATTCAATACCGGCTGCATCCCATTCAAACTGGTGGTGATATCCTGTGCTTGGCTTAAAGCGGGTAGCAATAGTAATACCATAGCCGCCCCACTGATATAGATGTACTTTTTCATGGGTAGAGGGATTTTAAGTTATTGACCTCATTTTGTTCGGCTTGCCTTTGCAGCAACAGCACATTTGTGCGCCGATTAAAATCTCTTAGGAAGCTCAATTTATCACTGCTTGCCGCGTAGATACGGTCGATGGCCGACAGTCTTTCATCATCACTCATGCGTAATTTCGAGGCGGTGATGATGTTGGCCAGTTCGTTCACATCATTTAGTGCTGCATTCGTGAGCTGCGCATAGACCCGCGACAGATAAGCCAGTTCATCGGCATTAAATCCGCCGCTGTTCTGAAATTGCCAATAAGCCTTTTTGTACTCGGTAATAATGCTGGCCTCATCAGTAATAATATCTGCCACACGCGCATATTTAGCTACTTCGGGATTGACTGCTAATAAGCCATTGAGAAATACCGAATGCAGGTTGAAATTACCTTGGGCTAAACTTTTTACCTGCTGATAGCCTTGGGTCAGTATACTATAGCCCTGCTGCATATCGGATAGAATGGCCTTGAACTGTGTCAGCTTCTCAATGTCATATAGCAATTGTTGCATATCCTGCCCTGTAGACACCTGGGCGGCGGCATGCCTAAAGCTGAAAGCGCAAAGTAGGAAGCAAACCAGCCCAATGAGTTTTTTAATTAATTTCATATAGGCGCCTTAAAGTGTTTAAATCATTCAATGAGTTATTGCGCTGGATAATGAGCATACGCGCGCCATTGCAAAAGGCCATGCTAAATCCCAACTTATCCCGGACACGCTGATAAATACCATCTAACCGTTCGATACGCTCATCATCGCTCATCTCCAGTTTGCCGTCGGTCATCACCAATTGCAATTCGGATAAGTCTTTGTCAGTTTCAAGCAATACCGCCGCTTTTACTTTGCCGATATAGTTCCGGGTATCATCATCTATTGCGGATAAGCTATCCATGAGGTCAAATTGCAGCGGAATACGTTGAGCATAAGTAATGATGCTGTCTGCCTTCGGATCATTTTTAATGACCAGGTTAACCGTTCTTAGCGAATTATAATAGGTTGAATGCAAATTAAATTCACCTTTCAGCCAATTGCTGACGCCGCCCCAACCGCTCTGCGCGATTCGGTAGCCTTGCTTCACATAACTACTATATTGCTCAAGCGCCGCGATCTGTTCGGTCAGGTATTTGATCTGCGTTTTCTTTTGCTGAAACCATTCGGCAAAAGTTTGCGCGTTAGCATCGTGAAAGCTAAAAGCACAAAAACTAAAGCAGATCAGCCAACCACTTAATATTTTTCGGTTAATCGATGCCATAATACTTCTTTAAAGTAAATACCTCGTTCTCGCTATTAGCTCGCTGTATACTAAGCGTGTAGTTCTGATTGTTGAACGTTTTGAGGTCGATGCAATTCGTATCCACCCGGTCTGCAGCCTTGTCGATCAGTTGCAGCCGCTTGGCATCGGTCATCTGCGTTTTAAAAGAGTTGATAACCACCAATATCTCATCCAGGTTTTTAACGCTCTCCTCCAGTATGCCGGAGTACACCTTTTGCATATAGGAAAGCTCATCCGCTGAAAAATGGGAATCTGTTTTAAGCAGATTCCAGGCGTGGTTGTACTGGCTCACCAATGCAGCCTGCTTTTCCGTCATATCCTTGACGCGCTCGTAGTAGGCAATCACCGATTTGACCGTTTGCAGCTCCTTGTAATAGTTATCAAAAAGATCTTTTTGTTTTTGGGTCTGGTCGGATATTTCCGCTAGCTTCAGTTTGGATAACTGGTTTTCCAACGCCTTTTGTGCATTTTGGAGCCAGATCGTTTGATTTTGCAATCGCTGCACTTCCAGGTCTATGGCCCTGATCACCCTGCCCACGGTCGAAGAAATGACCGAGCCGACAACAAATTGCGCATCGGCACCTTGAGGCAGAGAGACCAGTATGGTAGCTGAAGAGAGCGGCAGAATCACCATATAGGTTTTCATAAATTTTAAAAGCTTGGACACAATAACCTCCTTTAGCGCCACTTGATGCGGCACCTCAATATTTTTGTGTGATGAATAATTCTGTTAGTTGATCTTGCGATAAACGGCCTGTTTCAGCATTAAAATACCCTTATCCGGGTCAAAGCGGAACACTCGTCCTGTATTCGTCTCGTTGAGTAGTTCCGTAGCACTATCATAATCGCCCTCGACCTTTTCAAGTTTATGCTTTTTAGATAACAGCTTACCGTTCCGAATGGCTTGGTAGCCAGTATTGCGTTTGATGAGGTAATGCTGATTATCCGTATGGGTGAACACCAGTGTATCATCTGCAATACTATATTCACTCTGTGCATGGTTGACATAAATCCCATCGATGAATAATTGAACTTTTGCACTCTTACTATGACAGGCCGCTATAAAAGCTATGCCGCATAACATGAAAAATTTGAAATACTGCTTCATTTTAGTTAATTTTTAGTGGTTAACTCAATAGCCAGCATCGCGATACCTTTTTGAATGCTGCCATACTTTTTCGCGTATTGCTGAACTTTTACCTTTTCGGTCTCTTCGGTGGTATAGGCCAGGTATTCCATCAGGCTCACCTCGGTTCGGTAAACTTTGGAGTACTGGCCGCCCAAACTGATAAAAACCTCTTTATATTTCCGTTTCGGGTCATTGGCCCGGTTCATCGAGAGTATTTGCGCTTTTTCCTTTTCGGTCAGACCCAACAACTCCTGTATCGCATCGAATTTGTTCTGGTACTTACTCTGATCGAGCAATATCTTGCAATCGGAGTTATTGATAATGGCCTGCTTAACGATGGGCGATGAGATGATGTCCTCCACTTCCTGCGTAACCACGATAGCCTCGCCAAAGAATTTACGAACCGTTTTGAACAAATATTTAATGTATTCGGCCATCCCGTCTTTGGCAATCGCTTTCCAGCATTCCTCGATCAGCAACAGTTTACGAATACCCTTGAGCTTACGCATCTTGCTGATAAACATTTCCATTAAGATGAGCGTCACTACCGGAAACAAGATCGGGTGGTCCTTGATAGCATCAATTTCAAAGACAATAAATCGTTCGTGCAGCAGGTCAAGGTTTTCGGTAGCGTTCAATAGATAATCAAATTCACCGCCCCGGTAGTAAGGATTGAGCACGAACAGGAAATTGGCCACATCGAAATCTTTTTCCTTTACCTTACCGTCTTCCAGTACTTGTAGGTACACTTCCATCAAGTATTCGTAGAAAGTATTAAAGCAGGGAAAGATGTCGGGGTGCAAAGAAAGATGATCGAAATAGCCGGTCAACGCATTCGATAGCGCCACATATTCCGAACGTTTAAAATGCTCATCATCCTTTTTCCAGAGAGCTAAAAGCAATGTCTTGATACTCTCTTTCTTTTCGGTATCCAGCACATCGTCATCGGTCAGGTAGAACGGGTTAAAACTGATCGGTGATGCGTCCGAATAAGTGAAGTAGTAACCGTCTACGAGTTCGCATAAGCCCTTGTAGCTATGGCCAACATCGACCAACACTACGTGCGCGCCCTGTTCATAGTAAGAGCGAACCAGGTGATTAGTAAAAAATGATTTCCCTGAACCAGAAGGGCCTAAGATGAATTTGTTACGATTGGTAGTAAAACCCAGCCTCATCGGCTCGTCTGAAATATCTACATGCACCGGCTTACCTGTTAAGCGGTCACCTAAACGGATACCAAAGGGGCTGATACTGTCGCGGTAATTGCTTTCCATATTAAAAAAGCAAGCCGCCTGCTCGATGAACGTGTCGAACGTATCATTCATTGGAAAATCGGCCTCATTTCCCGGCATTCCGGCAAACCAAATCTGCGCTGCGCCAGCGGTTTCCTGTTTTGCCGTGGCATCCATTTGTGCCATTGCCGAACCCACCAAATTTTTCAGCTCGCGTACTTTTGCCATATCATTTGACCAGGCCAATACGTTAAAATGTGCCTTGATTGGTAAACGCTGCTCCGCGATAGCCTCGTTAAGAAAATCATTGACAGCATCTCGGCTAATAGCATTTTCTCGGCTATAGCCTGAAAGGGATTGCAGACGTAGCTTCTTGGCTTCTAAACGTTTAATTGTCTTTTGTCCGTCTTCAATAAAAAGGTATTGATTCAAAATGTGGTTACAAGCCAATAGGCTTCCCAGCGGCGAAGCAAAACCGATACTGAATTTCGTACGGTCAGTTGAGTATTTATCATAGTTTATGCGGCTGCCGCATAAAGGCGGCAAATCTTCCACATCGGAAAGCGTATACAGTTCGCAATGATTGTTACCAATCTTAAGTTCATCCTTGATATAAATATCCTGCACTAAAGGTGGTTCCTCCTTACCTTGCAACATCAGGTAGCGTTCTATGACACCAGCCTGCCCTTGGCTTCCTGCTAATTCATCATCAGACAGACGAATCAATTTTACATAACCGCTATCCGAAAGTACCCGCTCGAATTGTCCGGCACTATCTAAAAAATCTTTAAATAAAATCGGGTTAACTGTTTGTTGTGGTACAATGCTTTTGCGCAACACGTTGCTGTAGGCCGATGAGGCCAGTTTGCGATCCTTTGGTTTTTGTGTTAAAAAGATGTAGCAGCGGTGTTCGAGGCATTCCCGCTCATTAAAGAAACGTTCGCTGGCTCGTGAAAGAAAGCTATTGCCAGCCTTTTCAAAATCTGCATTAAAACTACTTTCCAGCCACCAATCTTGTTTATGAAAAATAGAACCGACCGGCAATAAACGGATTGCCTTTACCCAAGCCTGGTGATATACTTCATAGTCTCGATCCGACAGCGTAAATATTTCCGGCAAGTCAATCTCGTAACCAATAGAGATATCACCATGTGCCGACAAGATCGCGCCATTTTCCACCTTGCTCAATGGCAGTATTTTTTCAAGGGTGATTTCCATGTTTATTTGAATTAAGATTGATAAATAGTTTCCTGGAACGGTATTGGATGAACTCCGGTAGCTGTTTTTTTGCAAAATATTTGGTTAGTCCATGTTCACCAAACCTGTGGCTGAGGCGAAACACCGAAACAAATAAGCCGCTGCCTAAACCCAATATTAGCAGCAGGATAATCCAAAGGCTTACGCCACATATATATAGAACGGCAAAGCTGATCAGCAACCCGACTAAACCAATAGCCAGATAAGCGATGTACTGTGCTTTCAACCCGCGAAATACAATTGGTTTTGATACGCCTTTGTTGATCCGGTAGATACTCATAGCCCAAAGAATGATTTAAGTACAGTTGCTACCACCACCAAGAATACGCAGGACCCGAACCAGGCGGCAGCTACCTTGTTCGTATCGGGCTCACCAGCATTCCATTTGTTGAACACCTTGATTGCCCCAATAATACCGACCACGGCACCGATAGCGTACATCAAATTACAGCCACTATCGAAATAGCCTTTGACTTGGGTGGTTGCTGAATTAATACCGGAGTTGCCGTCCTGCGCAAAACAATAGTTGATCGTCAACCAACCGACCAAAAACATTAGTGTCTTGGTCAGTGCAATGCGTTTCTTTTCAACAGGTAATGAGCGATATGTTGCGATCCAGGCGCAGACATTTTGAAATGCTATTTTAAATAATGATTTCATGTTTAAATAATCAGAGGGTTATTTCCAGAGGTTAGTTAACTCTTCGTCCGATATGGGAAACAGGGCGTTGTCACGGATGTACTCATTCAATGCCCGCTCACTAGGTGTATCACGGATGGCGGTATACTTTGCTTTAACCAGCTCGAACAAGGAGATGAAATCATCTTTACCACCTTGCTCTCTTTCGAGAATATGAAAGATTCTTTTCAATTCCTCAATCACATCGGGCACCAAGCTTTGTTGCAATTCACGGCCGTCAACTTCTTCATGCACATCTTGTACAAAGCCGAACATATTCATATCCAGCCTGGACATGCCTTCAGGCAACTTAGATTTGCCGATCACCCCCTCATCCTCTTCCAGTCCCGGCTCATCATCGAGCTCTTCGTGCCACTCACGCATAACTGGCCTTAAATCAGGCTTACCTTTCCGACTACCTAACCAATTTTTTAACTGGTACCGGTAAAGCAGCGGTAAGACGATGAAATACCAAATGCTTGCAAGCACTAAGGCAGTGATCAAAAACTCCTGCCATGTGAATGATTTGAATACCATAATATTTCGCTTTTGTCCGGCGCGACATTGCGCCGGATTTTCAAAAGCAAAATTTCATCGCTACCAAAAACTTAAGTGGGTCATTCAGGTATACCGCTGAAATATTAGCACATCTCTGATTATTAATTATTTATAAATTTATCTAATCACGAATTTTCCCTTTATTTCCCTTGTTAGGATCATATTCGTTCTCCTTGTCGAACTTGCGCTCAATGCTATCACGCATTTCTCCGATATATTGGGTACGGTCGAGCCGCTTCCGGCGTCGCAATTCAGAAACCCGTTTTGATGGAATGCCAAGATTGACGTGAAAAATTTCTTCCAACGCCCGAAAGATGTCGGCAATGCTGGCGGAGCCATTGTTCACCTGCACCGTTTGGTGAATACCGATGCCGATCTCGGCTAAGTTGATCGTATCTCCTGTCCAGTGCAACTCACCGGCTTCAGAACCCGGTTCAAAAGGGATAGCCGGATTCTTCCTGAGCATCATGATCTTTTCAATTAGCCAGTCCCGCAGGCTTTCATAAGCCTTGAATTTAGAGAAGAGGTAATCACAACTCGTGGAAAACTCCGGGTCGAGATCAGGGACGTTCGGCAGCAAAATATTTTGAGATTCGGCCCCTCGGATAAAATAGATGTTATCCAGTTCGTCGGCATTGAGTTTATAATATTGGTAAATGAACGCGTATTGCCGAAAAAATCTGGCAATATATAGCAGTTCTAGTTCCAGAAAATCGATCTGTTTAGATACATCGCCTTTGGGCAGATGACTTTCGATCTCATAGAGTTCTGTGTAGTAAATATTCCAATGATAAAAAGCAGGCTTGATGTGTTTAAAGAAAGGGATTTCCTCTGTTTTGTCTTTAAAGGGATGATCGTCAAAATGGACTTTGAGTTTTTTCAGTGCGTCGCGGATGAGCTTTAATGAGGTCGTCCAACGCTGAAATGGGTCTTTTGTCTGGAAATAGGCTTTTTCCAGATCATCTTCTAACTGGCGGAGTAGCCGAGTGCTAATTTCCTGTATCATAAGTAAATTATTAAGAAAGCTCTGCCTTAGCCTGTTTACTGGCGACAACTATTACTCCGGCAGAATATCATGTAGGGGGATTATCTGTATCGTTTGATTTTTTAACCAATGATTAATGCAAATATGAAACGAGGTAATAAATTCAGGAATAGTGCAGAAACCCCTTTTTTAAGGATAGGGTGATGTCACTATGCAATGGTAAGGTCAAAACCCGAGCTTCCTTATCAGCTCCAACTTGCTTTTGACACCGGTCTTTGAATAAATTTTTTGTACGGTGTTATCAACCGTATTTTCAGAAATAAATAGCCGATCGCCAATGGCTTTATAGGTCAAGCCTTGACAGAGTAATAACACAATTTCAGTTTCGCGCCGTGAATAACCGTATGATTTGGCTTGTTGTTCAAAATCATCCTGCCGGTTACGTAGTTTTAAAACGGCTTCTTGAAAAGCCCTATGTTCATCATGTTCATGGCTAATCATTTTACGGAAATAAATAAAGGTAATAGCAACAATACCCGTGTTTGTACACAATACCTCGAATAACTGGCTTTCCTCGACTAATCCAAAGAAAGCCAGTGCAGCCCAGGGGCTGACAGCTAGGTACATGAATAGTTCATCGAGATATTGCTTCTTATTTTTTAACTCACGGTTTTGATAATGAATTGCCTTGAACATAACCCATAACAAAACAAGTGCATAGGCAAATGGAACGATCATGCCATAACGGATATCCACATTGAGATTACCATTAATCGAATAAACGATCACAAAGAAAATGAGGTAAGGTAGGAAGAGAAACAGGGGGACTCCGTATAATGCATGCCAGCGCAATTGTTTTAAATTAAACGCCTGGTAAAAGTAATAGGGAAAATAAGAAGCCATTAAAAAACCACTACCATAGGCGATCATTTCCTGTATGTTAACCGGAATCATTTTAATTGACGGGTCCGGGAACAGGCCACCAGTGATATTGTAAAATAGCATCAAAAAAAGCAGTAGCAGATATAATAACCGGTTGAGTTCTTGGGGCCGCAAAAAATAAAGGGCGGCCTGAAAAACCAACATACTCGCTTCCAGTAAAATAAAAATAAAGGTAACGATGTGTACCTGCGTGCCGAATACTAACATGATAAAAATTAAATGTCGGCCTCGCGTTTAAGAAAAAAAGATTATAGCTTAGTTCCAGACGACTATAAACTATGAATCCAAAACGTTCATACCAGGGCAAGTTCTTTATAGTCGATGTTTCAAGATATACGGGTAACTGTTTTGCTGTGGCATCGTTCGTTATTTCCTGCAATAATTTGCTCCCAAGTCCCTTATGCTGTTGGTTGGGTTCAACGCCGATGAACCAAAGGTAGGCCATGGGTTCTTTTGGTTGTTTGGCTTTGATTTTACTTTCACGGTTAAGTGTTTTCTTAATACCTAATAAGCCTATGGCCTTTATGATCAACTTCACATCAAGTAGGATAGCTTTAAATGTAGCGCGCTTGTTTTGGGGATAAAGGACGAGCGCGCAAGCTTGATGGTTATCAGATAACCATACATCACCGAAAAGTGAACACATCTCAAATGAATAATCCATGAGTGCTCTTATTGCATTTATCCGACTTGAATCTTGCTTTACTATATAATTAACGCTTTGGTTGTTTTCAAATGATCGGCTTAAAATTTCTATAATCAGAGCTTTGTCAGCTGCTTCGGCTTTTTTCATAGTTGAAGATTTAGGTACAAAACATGAATTATTTTACATGATCTGATTGATAACTTATATTCAATACTTTTTAAATAATCAATACGATCACATTGAATTACCGGTATAAACTTTTATAAACTCTTCCCTGAAAGTTTCTCCCAAGGGAACTTCTTTATCACCTATATAAACTGCATGATTATCAAATGAAGTTACACGACTTATATTCACGACGAAAGACTTACTAACACGGATATAACGTCCTATTGGAAGCCGCTGATGCATATTCTTTAAATTCATTGCAGTTATGAGCTTTTGAGACTCTGTAAAGATCACGACGTAATCCTTCAATCCCTCAACATATAATAGCTCATCAAAATATACTTTATGAACCCTACGTTCGGATTTAATAAAAAGAAAATCACCAGTACCCTCTTCTATAGTACTTTTCACCGTTTCGTTGGAAAGTAATTTTTTAAAAAGCTCAGCCTTATTGATTGCCTTCTTTAGTCGTGACTTTTCAATAGGCTTTAATACATAATCTATTGCATCCAGTTCATAGCTTTTTAGTGCGTATTGTGGATATGCTGTCGTAAATATAGTCAGTGATTTTTTGGGAACACTCGCGGCGAAGTCTATACCGTTGAGGCCTGGCATTTGAATATCTACAAACAGCAAATCGACATCATTTTCTTTGAGATACTCCAGGGCTGAAAAAGCGTTAGAAAACTGCTTGAGTATTTCAAGGGACGACACCTCTTTAATCAGCGATTCCATTTCTGCCCTTGCAAGTGGCTCATCGTCTATTATGATACAATTCATATAGGTATTATTAGATTTACAGAAAAAGCTGTTGGCGTTGAAGATATATCAAGCTTAAAAAGATCTGCGTAAAGCAATTCGAGCCTCCTCTGAATGTTGGCCAAGCCCAATCCATTACTTTTTGCATCTGTTGGCCAGATGTCTACACCTTTGGAATTACAACACTTGAAACATAGGGTCTGATCTTTAACAGATAGATAAATTTCTATAGTTTCGGGCTTTCCGTTGATATCTACACTATACTTAATCGCATTTTCCAAAAAAGTAGTAAAAAGATTGGGGGGCAATAAAATATGGCTTAATCTATCCTTAGGAATTTCTGCATTCATGGTGAATGTGAGGTTGTCCCGACGGATTTTTTCAAGCTCCGCCAGGTTAGATAAAAATTGCAACTCAGAATGCAGGCTGGTTTTGCCTTCATTATTCTCGTATAACTGGTACCGCAAAAACTCTGACAGCTTCATAATGACCACGGTAGCTTTTTCTGCGTCAATACGAATCAGCGCCTTTACGTTATTCAGCATGTTAAATAAAAAGTGCGGATTAATCTGGTTACGCAACTCATTAAGCTCCATGCGAAGCGTTAAGTTGTTAAGCTCATTTATTCTTTCCTTGTCCTTCATCCACCTGACGAAAAGCTTGAAAGTCGTGCTCAATAATATAAGCGTGATAGCTAAGAAGTTGCCTACGTAGGGCCCTATGCGATCATCTTGGTTTTGCTCGATTTCATGTTTGCCATCAGGGCCTAAGATTGATAAATAGTGCTCCACTATAAATGAAAGAGATTCCAATGTTGAAACGACAATGAGTACTAATAGAAGAAAATATTTGAAATACTGCGTTTTGAATAGAAATCTGGGAACCAGTACATACATGTTAAAGTAAAACATAGCTACAAAGCCGAAATAAAAGACAATAAGGTGACCATATTTAATAGTACTCGGAATATCCTGAAGCTTGGTCGCAAAAAAAGCAGGAATAAGGCAAGCAGGAATACTGCATGTCGCAACGGACGAAACCGCTCACCGATCAACAGGTCGATACCTTTATCTTGTTTAAATGTTTCAGTTGGCTGGTTCAATGTCAGATGTTATTATACAACAACAAAAGTAGGATAATACGTAGGCTAAGAGGATATTATTATACAAAAGCACTTCTTTCTTATACAAAATCGGAAGCGAAATTGGCTTTTTGTATAAAATGCCACGGGGTTCGTATAAAAACGGATTTCACTTTTGCTTTAGTGACGTTCTTTGATCAAAATGATAACGGGAATGGATCAAAGAAACTACCGAAGACTGGAAACAGAACTGTCATCTACATTGATGGTGTCGGATGTTTGCCTGCGCGGAAACTTTACTGAATTGGCTTATTTAGCTCACTTTGTTCAGTGTTATTGCCCTTCTATGCGTATCGCGGATTGGAACCAGCACCCAGTATATGTGATGGAGGATGCAGGAGTTAAAATTGGTATAGCTTTCTGTGATCTCCAGCCGCCTTTCCATTGGAGTTCTACGCAATGCGAAGATAATGTTATGGTGTACCCAAATCCAGACTGCGACGATATAACCGAATTATGGCTCGTTGTTGTAGGGAAACACTCATGGGGCTTCAATCCTCAATTAATAGAACTGGTTACACGCCAGGACGTACTTGCCATTTTTGACCGCATTCTCCTTTTTGACTTTTCAGAATCAAGCATACAGATTATCCAATAATTATGAATATCACGAGCAAATTTTTAATAGCCATTTCTACCTTAGTACTCACCAACAAAGCTTTTGGCCAAACCCAAGATAGTGTTGCCAGAAAAATAATCGCAGCAGCAGCCAATAAATTCGCGGAAGCACGGACTTTGAATTTTGAGTTTGTAGGTTCCGGCCCCTATAATTTCACTTCCAAGCTACAAGATGGTACTAAACTGCCGGATGGACGAACTACCAAATGGACACAATTCAAGGCGGACGCCAACATTAATTTTATAAAAACGAACAGTTGGATCATCGGAACCCAACTGAATTATCGGATGACCTCGATTGATGGCGCTTTAAATGAGCCACTGGCCGCAACGCCCAGCATGTTAAATGGTAATTTTCAGTATTTTCAGGGTGCGCTGAATGTTACCCGTATAACCCGGTTATTCGGAAAGACTGCCGTGCTAATAGGCAGTGCAAGCATGGATGCCAGTGATCGAAAGTTTGAACGCTTTCGGGGATTGTTCGGTGGCACACTGATGCTTAAAGCAGATGCACAAACCAAAATGTCGGTTGGCTTTGTAGTCAACATCGACCCAAGTTCTCAATTACCCGCATTACCAATCTTCACCTATGAACATCATTTCGATAACAACCTAGTTATTGATGTCACATTGCCAAAAAGTATCTTTCTTCGTAAACAAGTATTTCAGAGAGGGAGGGTCTCTATCGGCTCGGAATTTGACCGGACCAGCTTTTACCTGTACAACTTGGATAAGAGCGGAAAAACATTTGAGTTCAACCAAGTGGACCTTAATAATGGTATTGTCTATGAGCACCTGCTTTATAACTATTTTATCCTGACGCTCAAAGGAGGGTTAAAGACCAGTTTATCGCCACGGACTTTCGACAGAAACGGATCTTACCGCGACCCTGTCTGGGAAGCCAGCGTCAAACCATCAGCCTATTTTAACATTGGTATTTCATTCAATCCTTTTGCACGAAAAAAACAATAGTTGAAGGGCTCGGTCACTTCGCTTTTTCAATTCTTACTGCACAATGAATTATAAAATTTTATGGCTCCTGGTTTTGGCTTGGCCGCTTAAGACTGCGGCCCAGTCAAACTGGGATCTGAAGACCTGTATTGAATATGGGTTAAAGAACAACCGTAGTAACGCTGTTTATGCCAACGAAAAGCTAATCGCCGATGCAAAGGCAAAAGAAGCATTGGCAGCTTATCTGCCCAGCATAGGTATCACCAGTACACTCGACAACAATCTAATGGTGCAGGAAACGGTTATTCCTGCGGGTATCTTCGGCCCTAAGGATATTCGAGTAGCCTTTACTAAGAAATTTAATGCGAACCAGGTGGCAAGACTTGATCAAACCCTTTATGATCAATCATTGCTGACTGGACTGAAAGCAAATAAATACAACAGGCAGCAGGCAAATCTGAACCAGCAAAAAAATGATGAAACGATCATTTACAATATCAGCAATGCCTATGCGCAGGTATTTATTTACAGAGAGCAACTGGGTATGCTGCATGATAATCTGAATACCTATAACCGGCAAATGGAGTTAACCGGATTTCAGGTTAAAAAAGGCGTGAGACTACAAAAGGACCTGGATAAAGTAACTGTAGACTATAATAACACACGGTCGCAAATAGCTGTGGCAGAAAGCAATCTCGATCTGGCTAATAACCAGTTAAAATACGAAATGGGCTATCCAATGGACAGCAACTTCGCTGTCGATAGCACTGGTGCCAATGTATTTCAGAATATTGCTCCATTGCTGACAGAAAACAGCAGCTTCTCGGCAGTTAACCGTACAGATTATCGATTATCGCAAATCAATCTCCAATTACTGGAAATTGACCAACAGCGGATAAAAGCTGGGGCATTACCAAAACTTACGGCTTATGCGCAGTATGGCGCTGTAGGGTTTGGCGACCAACTCGGCCCTGCCTATAACACCCTCTCACCATATTCAGCAATCGGGCTAAAATTGACCATTCCCTTATTTGATTTTTTTAAACGCAGCGCACAATACAAACAGGCCGCTTATAAAAGCCTTAATGCCAAGGAAAACCTGAAGATTGATGAGGATAAATACCGGCTGGGGTTTGCAAATGCGCGTACAAAACTATTGAAAGAACAAAGTAATGTAGAAAACAGCCAGCGTAATATCGAGCTTGCAAAATCCGTGTTCAATACGACCAATCTTCAATATCAAAAAGGTACGACAGACCTCACAGACTGGCTTAATGCCCAGAATTCTCTGAAAGAAGCGCAGAATAATTATCTCAATGGGCTTTATACACTTTTCCAATCCCGCATTGAGTTGGAGAATGCCGGCGGCACTTTAAAATCATTTTACACAGGCTTACCTGCAGCACATGAAAAATAAATATATCCTTTTGCTTGTTGTGATCAGCATTGTTGCTTTGATCGCTATACGGTTACATTCCAATAAAAAACAAATTGACGAAAAGGAACGACCGGCTAAGGTCGTCGCTATCCGCATTCCGGTAAGGGTCGCACATATTGAGAAGCAGACGATGCAGATCAATATAGTTAAGACCGGTAATCTGACCTCGTTTAAGGAAGCTAAAGCTCTCGCGGTTACGTCAGGTACGTTATCGCAGGTACGGTTTAACCTGGGAGAACAGGTTAGTCAAGGACAGGTTCTTGCAATCACCGATATCCTTACACAGCAACTGGAACTCGAAAAAGCGGAAACCAGCATGAAAAAATTGCGTAATGACCTTGACACCTATACCGAATTATTTCAGGGAAAAGCCGCAACACAAGAACAAGTTAACAACATTCATCAAGATTATCTAAATGCGGTCAATCAAACTAATCAGGCAAGGAAAGCGTTGGCGGATGCATCGATTAGGGCTCCAATCAGCGGCATCATTGCTACAAAACCAGTCGAAAAAGGTGTCTATGTAAGTGCAGGGGCGGAAATCACGACGATTGTCGACCTGTCGAGTGCGAAAGTAAGAGTTAATCTTACCGAAGCAGAAGTTTATCAGGTCGTTCAAGGTCAGCAGGTAAAAATAATTACAGATGTCTATCCGGGTAAGGTTTTCAACGGGCGAGTTACATTTATCAGTCCGCAGGGAGACCAAGCACATAACTATATGACGGAAATACAGATCAATCAGTCCCAGAAAAACCTTTTGCGGTCTGGAACCTTTGTCCGTGTTGATTTTTCGCGGAAGACATCTCAACAATTACTTATCATTCCGCGGGAAGCATTAATGGAAAGCGAGAGTATGGTGGGAGTGTATGTTGTTAGAGATGGAGTAGCCCGCCTTAAAAAAATCACTACTGGTGCCGAAATGGGTAGTGAGGTCGTCGTCACCAGCGGACTAAACGAGGGTGACGAAGTGGTGACGTCCGGCCAAATCAATCTGAAAGATGGCACTGCCGTCAGTGTTTCTAAATAAGCTCTCAATAAATGTGTTATTCCAGCCAACATTCGAAAATAGTAGTGAACGCACTCATCGCACTGTTGGTTACGGCAATGATCGTTATACAGACATACCTAAAAGTGAAGATCACAAAAACAATTCTACAAACCAAAACGCAGAACCATGTCCATAGCGGAAGTTGCCGTTAAACGGCCCTTACTTATCATCGTAATTTTCACCGTCCTGCTCTTGTTCGGCGCGCTCAGTTATTCTAAACTGAACTATAAACTGTTACCTAACATTCAAGTAGCGACTGTTTCCGTCAACACGGTTTATGCCGGCGCTTCGGCGGCAGAAGTAGAAACCTCTGTCACCAAAAAGTTGGAAGATGCCTTCGCTTCTGTAGAGGGGCTTGAAAAGATCAGTTCTACTTCCCAAGAGGGTTTGTCGCAAATTGCCGTGGATCTGAAAAGTGGAACGGATGTCGATAAGGCGGAACGTGATATTCAGCGTAAAGCTGACCAAGCACAAAATGACCTGCCGGATGATGCCGATAAACCAGTGGTCAACAAGGTCAATTTAGAGGAGACACCTGTTATTCGTGCTGGTGTGACTGCTACACTTGCTCCAAAGGTGCTATATGAACTCGTTGATAAGAACATTCGCCCGGTATTGCAAAACGTCAGTGGTGTCGGTCAAGTTAATATTATCGGTGGTGAGGAACGAGAAATTCAGGTAAATATCGACCAGGGAAAGTTGCGAACTTACGGATTGAATGTGACCCAGGTCAGCGAAGCCATTAACAGTGCGAATCGTTCATTCCCTGCTGGTAAAATTGAGACGCAGAAGCAACAGATTTCCATTCAATTAGACGCTAATGTCATCTCACTTGATCAGTTACGGAACCTTATAGTAGAACAGCGGCCAGGTGGGGGCGCAATTTATTTACGGGATATTGCTGAAATTGTAGATGCTACGGCCAAAGCAACCGCTATCAACCATATTGATGGTGTGCCATCCATCGGCATACAGGTTATAAAACAATCAGATGCGAATGCGGTCAATGTAAGTAGAGGAGTTAAAGCCGCATTTGCAAGGCTCGAAAATCAGTATGCTTCGCTACGGGTAAAATTTCAAGTGTCGAGCGATCAGTCCGTTTATACACTTAAATCCGCTACTGCCGTAATGGATGACCTCATGCTTGCGGTACTGATTGTTGGCCTGGTTATGCTTGCCTTTCTTCATAGTTTCAGAAGCTCCATGTTTGTAATGGTGGCTTTACCTTCGTCAATTATCCCCACATTCATCGCCATGTACCTGCTTGGTTTCTCCCTTAACCTGATGACTTTAATGGCGATGTCGCTGGTGGTCGGTATTTTAGTTGATGATTCGATTGTAGTTCTCGAAAATATTTACCGGCATTTGGAAATGGGAACAGACAGACGAAAAGCTGCTCTGGATGGCCGAAATGAGATTGGTTTTACAGCGATGGCAATTACGCTTGTGGATGTTGTAGTATTCCTGCCACTCGCTTTGGCTGGTGGCCTAATCGGTTCTATCCTTCGGGAGTTTTCACTGGTGGTGGTATTCTCCACCCTCATGAGTCTTTTCGTCTCCTTTACTGTTACGCCAATGTTGGCCAGCCGGTTTGGCCGCGTGGAGCATTTAAAAAAGGATACAATATGGGGGCGTCTTAACCTCGGCTTTGAACACTTGATTGATGTGCTGAAAGATAATTATGCCAGAATGCTGGCCGTCGTGCTACATAAAAAGCGTTGGTTGTTATCAGCGGTGATCCTGCTTATTATAGGTTCACTGATGCTTGTGGCAAAAGGTTTTATTGGAGGCTCCTTTATTCCTGCAACTGACCAGGGCGAAATGCTCGTCAACCTTGAACTTGAGCCCTCCACTTCCCTTTATCAAACAAATATGGTCACGCAGCAGGTGGAAAAGATCATCATGGCCCGGCCAGAGGTGAGTAAAGTGTTTTCGAGTATCGGTTTTGTAAGCGGTGGTGTTGTCGCAACTGGCAATAACGCTAACCGCGCCGAATTAACGGTAAGTTTGATTGACCGAAACCAACGTAACTTAACGGCTGACGAATTTGGCCTCCTGTTACAACAGGAGATCAGTAGCGCGATAGCAGGCGTCAAAGTAACCGCTTCTGCCACATCAATCACCGGAAACGCCAGTTCAGCGCCTATACAGATTGCGATC
This sequence comes from Mucilaginibacter sp. P19, assembly GCF_050632265.1. Taxonomy (NCBI): domain Bacteria; kingdom Pseudomonadati; phylum Bacteroidota; class Sphingobacteriia; order Sphingobacteriales; family Sphingobacteriaceae; genus Mucilaginibacter; species Mucilaginibacter sp. P19. Next base: position 2,663,408 of record NZ_CP192586.1, on the reverse strand, counting down.
AAGGGCGTGGACAGAAAAGCGGTACGAGATGTAGCCGAAAAGTATCAGAAAATAGTAGCCAGTATACCAGGTACAAATTTTGTCGAACTGTCAGTGAAGGACGAAAAGCCGCAAATTGAGATTAAACTCAATCGAGACAAAATGGCCCTTTTAGGTATCAATGCAAGCCAGGTTGGTGCTGCCTTATTAAATGCCTTTAGTGGCAATAATAAAACCCTGTACAAAGAAGCCGGTAATGATTATAAGATCATGGTCGGCTTGGATCGTGCTGATCGTTCTAACATTAATAGTGTCCGCAACCTTTCTTTTGCGAGCAATAACGGCCAATCCTTTTTACTTAGCCAATTTGCGGAGGTAAAGGAAGGATTGGGAGAAAGTGTCCTTCAACGAAATGACCGTTTAGGGGCCATCACTGTGAATGCTAATGTATCGGGCAGACCGACTGGCACTGTAGCGGATGAAATCAAAGCCAAGGCGGGAGCAATTGTCTTGCCGCCTGGGATCACCGTAGAATATCTTGGTGATATTAAAAATCAGGGCGATGCCTTTGCCAGCCTGGGGTTGGCACTGATCATCGCTATTCTTTTGGTGTATCTGATCATGGTTGCTCTATATGAAAGCCTGATTTATCCGTTTGTTGTATTGTTTTCCATCCCTGTTGCTCTTATCGGCGCTTTGCTGGCGCTTGCCCTTACCATGGAGACACTAAACATATTTTCCATCATCGGTATGATTATGCTGCTGGGGCTGGTGTCTAAAAACGCAATTCTTATTGTCGATTTTACCAATCAACTCAAAGATAAAGATGGATATCCCGTGGAAAAAGCCTTATTGGAAGCAGGGAAAGAGCGTTTAAGGCCAATTCTAATGACCACATTAGCGATGATCTTAGGTATGTTGCCTATTGCTATAGCAAGTGGAGCGGGTGCTGAGATAAAAAGTGGCATGGCTTGGGTGGTCATCGGTGGTTTGACCAGTTCAATGGTGTTAACTTTATTTGTCGTTCCGGCGATGTATCTCATTATCGAAAATGTAAAATATCGTTTGACTAATAACAAGGCCATCAAATTGGAGACGGTTAATGTTTAAATTGTTATTGCCCGATTAAACTTCCCTTGTAATCTTCAAAAAGTATCAAACGATCACATTACTATTTGATCGTTTGATACTTTTTGAATGATTTGGCTAGTCTTATTTAAAGACTCTTGTAGGGGTGTTCTCGTCAGTTGTTTTCTCAGCCTTAGTCAATATGTCTTTTGCTTCCAATAAGACTATCTCACAATTGATCAAATCCTCAATATCTGACCTGATATTTTGGTAGTTCTCCATAATATCTTCATCAGTAACCCGACTGATTACTGGAATGGGTTTGTAGGCTGCTTCCTCTTTGGCAATTCCTTCATGATCATTTTGTATCGCATTATGAAACATTTTAAGCTGAATCTTCTGATCAGGGTTATCAGCTACAATGCCCACAAACTCACCCGATGAAAGTGAAGCTATCTTAGAAGCCGGGATTGCATAGTCTAACTGTGTGGCCTTAGAAATCGAAGTGTCACTGCTATTAATGGTCATGCTGTTTTTATTCTGAACGATCTTTCCAAAGTTCTCTGATAGCTTTTTGGCAGTATCGCCTGTTACCTGGCCGCTAATAATGTTACCCACAATACCAGTAATTACGTCCGCTTGTTCCGCGCCATAATCTTTAGTCAACTGGCTAAAATCCTGCACGGCTAAAGTGGTAGCCACCTTATTGCTTCGCGCTGTGGCAATTAGTCCATCCATATTGTTGAAGAAAATCGTCGGGAATTCATCAAAGATTAAGCTGCTTTTTAACTGGTTCTTCCGGTTCACCAACTTGATCATTCGGGAAATATAAAGTGATAATACAGCGCCGTAAATCTGCAATTTCTGCGGGTTGTTGCCCACACAAACAATTTTTGGTTCTTTCGGATTATTGATATCCAGGGTGAAATCATTACCCGACAGAACATAATACAGCTGAGGCGAAGCCAGACGAGCCAAACCGATCTTGGCGCTGGCCACTTGGCCCTCCAATTGCGGCGTCGCGTTGCGATTATAGGCAGATATAAATGGATTGACCAGTGCCCGTACCTCTGGCTGTGTGTTTAGAACCGGAAACAACTGGTCATAATCTACCTGCATCAATTCGATTACGTGCGGCAGCGTACAATATTTGCCGTTCTGGTATTTGCGCAAATACCAGATAATAGCCGTCAAGAAATTTATCGGACTTTCTACGAAAAAGTCACCTTGTTTTTTGAGCCATTCGCGATTCAGGCCCAACATAATCGTCACGCTAGCCTCGGCAGCGTCTGTAATATCGAGCATTCCCACTGGATCAAGGGGATTACAGCGGTGTGAACGGTTCAGATCATCAAAGTTGATCATATAAAATTGCGGCTTTACCGCGTAATCCTGCCGGTATTGTAACAGTTTATTGTACGCGATCTTTGTCAAATCATCAAATTTGAAATCATAAAGAAACATCGAAAATCCCTTTTTGAGGTGCTGGTCAATAATGTGCCTGATCACAAAATAAGATTTACCCGCGCCGGGTGTACCCGCCACCAACATTCCCCGGAACGGATTGATAAAATTGATCCAACTATCACGGGTTTTGCCTTTCAGCCGGTATTTAGCCGGAAGGTTGACCGAATATTCGTTTTCCAGTAGTCTTTCCTCTTGTGGGAAAGTTTCATTTTCGGTATTGAATATATCTTTGTGCAGTTTATCCCTTAGTAAACGTGATAACCAGGTGCCGCCGGTAATCATGAGTAAATAACCTACAGCGGTAAGCACGATATAGGCGGTAGCTATTAAGTTGATATTGGCAGGCAGATAAAAACATAATATACTGATCCAGTAGACCAGCAAACCGCTGCTGATATAGGCAACAATGCTTTTGTAATTGACCTTTTCATCTTTTTTGCCTTTTATACCCACTAAGGAGATCGCCAGGCAAAGCAGTCCGGCCAACTTGGGCTTCCACCAATTATTGAATAAACCGGTCCTGGCAATGTTTGCGATCAGCCTATCGGTAATATTCGCTGTCCAGTGCCATTGCTCAAATGCTTTATAACAGCTGATATAAAAGTGAATGGCCAATATAAAAATACTGATCAGTCGTGTAAAATCGACGATCTTTCTTAATCCCTGTGTGTCTTCCCCAGTTTGCATAATGATGTCTTTTGATATTTTATAAGGTCAGTCCGTTATCGGCTTCCTGGCCTTTTTTCCTGCGTTTCTTCTTATTGGTAATACTTGGCGCCACGCCCGGCTGATATTTGCCTGAAGGCAGGATCAGTTTGAATGCGGGCTGCAACCTTTGTGATGGAGGTTGTTGTTTTTTGGTCGTCTGCCGGTTCTGTTTATGGGCATTTGCAGCAGCTGTGCGTATTTTCAGCCGTTCTTCCAGCGTACCTTTCTTTTGCGAGTTGGCGTATTTAAAAGTCTCCGTCAAGCTCCGGTCGAAATCAAATTGTTTATCAAACAAGGTTTCGCCCATTTGCTTGAACACCGAACGGTCGAACTGACCAACCTTTTTGGAATGCTCCGTATTTTTGCCCCGCGAGTTATTCATAGGGCTGAGTTTGATCGAATTGGTGATATCCTTGCGGCTGACGATGACCTGGACGTGCATTTGTTCACCAGGTTTGCGGTCACCGCGTTTTTGCAGCCCGTTTTTCACTTCGGTATCCTTATGACTGTAATAACGGTAATGCTCCAACTTACCGAACCACAATAGATCTTGATTGCTTTCAATGCTCGGCCTTTTGAAGTTGCCGGCGTACTCATCCATCACTTTAATCGCATAGGCTTTCAACTGTCCTTCCACGCCTTTATCGCCAAATTGTTCTTTGAGCCAAGCAATCTCTTTTTGGCTGGGGCTGATATTGATCAGGAAAAATTTCGCATCCGCCCGGCTTAATTTAGCCACATTGTGATCGAGCGCCAATTGTGCTTCATGAGAAAAAATCGCCTGCTGTCCACCATTGAACCATAGTTCGGGCGCAGTATTCCTATCCAGCCTGTTTTCTTTATCCAGGTAATGAATGAGCGCGCCGCTACTGCCTTTGTTGTCCGCTGTATCGCTGTCGGTGATATTGATAAACATCGCGCTATATTTTAGTGACCTGCTGCCGGGCTGCCTGCGCCAATTCCTCTTTCTCTTTTGTAGGGGTGGTAAAGCTGAAGGTATCCCTGATCTTGATATAGTAGTTCAGAATATGCAGGAATTTAGTTTTCAGGCTTTCTTTGGCATCCAGCTTTCCCACGATGATCTGTAATAGTTTGTCTGTTTCTGAAAACTTGCTGATCTGCGCCTGCTGATTATTTTGCAGGTCGGTATTGGCCTTGAGTATCTGTGTGTTGAAGCAGTCCAATATTTTGATTTGGGATTGTATCATGCGGTCAACTTCCAGCTTAACCGGGATCAAAATCTTTTCTTCCTGTGCACGGATAAAGCGGATATAGGTATCGTGATTTTTAACCAGTGTGGTTTTCAGCAACTCGTCGCTGATGTCCGTAGGGTCTTTCTTCGTTTTATAAAAATACTCCACCATCCGGATGAAGAACTCACGCTTGGTACAGCCGGCCGCATTGGCCAGCTTTTGCAGCTTAGCATCCGTTGCGTCGGAATACTTGATCGTCTTTTTATAAATGGTTTCATCTGCCATACGTCCCTCTTTAAAGGCATTCCGCGTGGAATGCTGAAAACTTGTTTAAACCAGCCGCTAACTTGTCCAAGCATCCCCGGAGGATGCGCGATACCCCGTTTGCAGCGCAAACGGCGAGCAAAGTTGGGCTCTGCCCAACTTCCGCTCGCTCCAATTTTTTTAACTAAAAAATTGGCTGCTCTCAACCATATCGGGGTTTGCCTTATAGTATTGATCCTTGCCTATATTTAAATCTGCTATTTTTTAATTAAACGCAGTTGCCCTATGCAAATGAGAGAAAGTTACATCTACCGAATAGGGAAACTACGGGGTGTCGCTAATCTTTTAGAAAGTAAACATATTTGGAGGACCAATAAATATCATTTCGTTGTTGAGGTGGTTGTATACCGTCCACCGTCCGGTTTACTATCTTTCTGGGATAAAGAATCTTCGAATTAAATGCGACAAATTGGTAAATTGCGTTTTAACCAATTTTATCACATGTCCTTAACTCCTAAATTAGCCCCGAAAAGTCTTAACGAATGGACGCTGGAAATGAATATCACCAGGGAACTTTGTAATATGTTCGACAGTCCTTTCGGCCTTCTATACCCGGTGCGACTACGGCGTATCTTTGACATCCAGCCTTTCGGGATTACCCGTTTCTGGCGACGCCGAGCATGGAGCGAGAAATTGGCACCACGCGAAGAAGGTACCGGCGGCGGTTGGGATACCAAGATTACTATTCCGCAGGACAGTACGGCGGATGAACGGGCCATTTATATTCAATTCAAATGCGGAACCCATAGCGAAGGTAACCATATCAATGGCAGCATGTTCAGCTTAGGTGTTCATAATCCTAACCCCCATATTGAATTTTCCTTCAATGACAACGGCAAGCCCGCGGCGAGCAAGCCCGGCAATCAGCACAATGCGTTGGGCGTATTAAACAACTACTTGATCGAAAATGGTTGTACGGATCGCTCAGTGCTTTACGCGTTCCCGCGTATTAAGGACCGGCAAGCGATGTCGATGTTGACCCAACCATTGATCTACTATACCACTTTCATGAGCCTAAAGGAAATGGACCAGGAGGCAGGGAACAATCATGCGAACCTTTACGATGGAGATAAGCATTCTTTCCGGTCTTGCTATATTGACGAACGCCGACGCGAGATATCATCGGAGCCATTCGCGCTCTCGGGGGAGATCGAATCAGTAAACATATTGCGAGAATATATGCAAGTGCGACTGGCTAGAGTCTGGAATGAAGTGGTCGACGATATCCGAGAAGATCGTTTAAGAGATTACCTCGTGGTAGCGCTTTGCGAGGAACTACGCATTGATCCTTTTGAACTGGTTGGTGAACCCTTTGAATATTTTAACCCGCCTTCGTTCGAGTTCCGGCGAATCGAAGATAGTCGGCGTCAGAATGAACGCCTGGTCTTCGGTGAAGGAGCGCAGGGCTTAAATCGTATGAATACTCTCTTTAAGTTGCTCTACTCGTTTATTCGTGAATTGAAAGGCGTGGTGGATATTAATAGTTTACCTGCAAACTTTTCTAGCATATTGCCCCAACAGACCATTGAGGCTCCCGATAATGTATTTGATGATGAACTGGGCGGCTCGCTCAACCTCACGCGATTACTGTTTTGACAAATAATTTATTGCTACGCAATTAGGGTGCGCACATGGTTTGCAAACTTACAGGGGATTATACCTATTATCAACATGAATGAAGAGCTATTTAGATTAAGGGCCCAGCATGTCGAAATCACTAAGCGGTTTATCAACAATGGCTGGATCGAGGTCTACCGTAGTGGCAATGATAGCGAGATAGAGGCTGGTATTTACTGCTGTTTAGTCAGTCCAGATAATTTAAATAAATACCTGGAGGACCGAGACTGGGGCATCCACTGGGGTAGCGAGGGGCATCCCAGTGTTATCACACATTTCAGAGATGGCGGGAAAGTGACTGAGTATTTCCGTTTTGCAGAAGAGGGCTTGGAGCCTTTCATTTATCCCAAATGGTTCACACACGTGAAAGAGCGTTATGTTGATGTTTCGCAAGAGTTCGTAAATTATTTCAAACTGTATGAACAGGCGTCATCCAAACAGAAGCGCAGTTATTACTTTATTGATGACTCTGGCGATACTGAAGAGGTAATCCATGTGACCGAGCGACAGGTGCGTATCAAGTTAAAGTTCCTAAACGAATACCTGGCTGTTAGGAAAATGCATCTTTCCCTATGCTTTGACTTTATGATCGTGACCGACGAGGCTGGCGCCGGTTCTGCGTTTATTCCGAAGGATGAAGATTTTATCAGCAACAGTTTTCACTACAACCACTTGATTCGTGTTGTGCCCGGAATCGGCGACAAGCCGCTGCAAAGCTGGATCATTGGGAAGACGATGCTCAAGTTCGACGCGGCCAAAAGTGGTAAGTTTTGGTTCGACCTTGACGAGGACGCGCATGAGAGTTTTATTATCGGCTATGATGATGACGGAACAGAAAAACTAGTGCGTTGCGATTCGGAGGATTATAAATTCTTTACGCCGGTTTATTTCAAAAAGGAAGTGCTAAACAAGTATTATGATAATCCACAGAAATACGAGGTCGACGGCTTTCACATTAAGTCCAGCTTCATCAGTCTCAAGATGGATAACAATAATACGGACTATGTGATGGTGTTTCTTAACGACCTAACCATGCTGCCACAAAAGGAGCAGTTGCACTGGAAGCACCATAATATCGCGCCCCAAACTGGTATGGGAATGAGTGGGGCTTATTATGATACGATGGTTCTCGGTAACTGGGCGCGAGATTCGGATTCAGTAGACGTGCGTTTCAAAGCTAAATATCACCGCTTCAACAAAAAATGGTTCGGGAAATTCGGCTGGCATTTTTATAAAGAACTGACTGGCAGCGATCCACAGCACTTTAGTGCCCTGCATTTACCTTCAGAGAATAATGTGCGGGCCTTCTGCGAGCAGATTCTCATCCTGGTCAAAGCAACGGTAGACAGTCTAAACGAAGAAATGTTGGTCAAAGGCTTGTCAAAGATCGAGAATGAAAAAGGTATCGCTAAACTGGAGCGTTTCCTCGACATTCGCTCAATACAGATCCCGGACATGATCACTTTCCTCCGGAATCTGCAGGACCTGCGCTCGGGCATGATGGCGCACCGTTTTAGTAAGTCCAATAAAAACTGTCAGAAGGCGTTGACTTATTTCGGCCTTACCGAGCATAATTATCGACAGGTAGCGCAGGATATTTTCATTAAATCGCTATTTACGCTAAACACTTTTTCCAAATTATTCTTGGACGAGAACGGAGGAATTCGAAGGCTGAGATATTCGAATAACATTAGATATCGATGACCTCACTGCCATTAGCACAACTCGAAGTATTTTTGACTACATTTACGAATAAAATATATTACAAATAATTTTTAACAATGCCCAAAGGAACCGTCTGCATTCTTAACCATAATCGCGGAATGTATGCCGTCGAATTATCGGATGGTAGTTATTCAGTATTTGAATTGCTGGACACCAACGAAATCAATCTGGAAGATGTTATTTCTGGTCCCCTCGATGAGGAAGGAAGTTGCACATTAAGTAATCTTACAGAAAACGAGGCTTTTGAAGCAATGATTCAAAATGCAGGCTTGAATTTAGCATTGGCAAAAAAAGGACAATGCTTATTTAACTGCAAGAATGACCTTTATTTTATGAATTTCATTGCCTCATGATAACGTTTATCATCTGCAAGCGCTTGCAGTTTTTTAGCTGGATAAGAGAGCATCAAGTCTAAAATTCGATTAATGTAAATGTCACTTGTCTTCGTTTTAAAGAATTTTACTAGGTTCCGAAGGCGTCGATCCGGTATTGTATAATCAAAATCCGTCACGAATTCGGCATCTTTGAATAAACCCAGAAATTCTTTTATTTCAGCAATTGTAAATCGCTCTATGAATTCATTGTAATATGGTGCAGCTCTTTCGTCTATCCCTTGTTTATATCCTTTTCCATTGCCCACATAGCAAATTACAATTACTTTAACAAATAGCTTTCTGATTGAATCTGGCAGCCCGGTTGCTGGTAATGAACTTGCAATTGACTTTGCATGAGAATATTCATTATAAAAATTATTCCATTCAAAGTGCACAGTCTTTAAATTCTGTAATTTCTCCAACAACTCACCTGCTAAACTATCTTCGTCTTTATATTTTAGTCCTCCAACTGTCTCTAAAAACTTTTGAACAAAATCTTTCCTTTCTACATCACCATTTAGTCGATAAACCCCGAATTTTGCTCCGATTTTATATTTAATATCTTCAGATACTGCATCCCAAATATGCGGCGTAAGGCGGTCAATGTTTTTTCTAACAGGTTGTTCGGTTCTTGTATCTATATAAAGGCCGAATATCGAATAGAGAAAATCATCAAGCCGCTCTTGAGGTTGTTTTATTAGATCATCACCGATAGCTTCGAAATCTTCCTTTGGAATTTCCTTCGTTCGGATGTTATTGAAAAGCTGTTTGATTTGAATAACTGAATGATCCGGCTTCGCTGTTATAGCATATTTCAAACAAGTTTCCAGTAGATTAACCATCTCAAACCCAGTAACAGCGTTGTCATTTGGATGGGCTGCACTAGCATGATTCCTTAAATAATTAACGTATTCAAGCCTTTTATAATTAATATCATTTATAAAACCTATCCGTCGGCAAATATCTAACAGGTCATGATCACTGATTCCCTCCAAATCATCAGCTGTTGTAAAAGATTTATACTTGCTGTTAACCGATTGTGCGACAAATAGAAAATAAGGTAGATCAAATTCAGATACAAGTAAACGCAAGGCCTTTATTGTTTCATCCCATAAGAAATTGATCGCGCCGTCAAATAAACCTACCGCCACCGCCACTGTAAATTTGGATAAATAGGCTGCCTTTTCACGAGCTTCAACAGGCAAAATCGAGATGGCCGCCTCTAAAGAAAAAATTACTTTTCTTCTTTCGTCAATGGGGGATAATAGATTTTCGGTCGGTAGTCCAACGTGAGTCAACAGATCTGCTAAAGGTTGATTAAAAGCTGCTATAGAAGTTTCAATCCTCTCGGGAGTTGCATCTTTTGGAATAAGTATAATCTCCGTATTATTATTCATGACAAGATTGGTTTATAGCAAATATAATAAACGTTCAAATGAGAATAGATAAATTATTAACTATATAAAATATCGATAATCATAAGTTATGCCTTCTCGCTTGGACAATAGCCGACCAATTCTAGCAATCTCATTAGACGAGTTTACGGTTGCCGGGAGTTGGCTATAAAGATCAAATGAATTCCAATTCATCTTCGTAAGTCCAAGTATTTCATTGGCGATAACTCCGATGTTGCTTTTGCCATGATGTTTGGTGATTTTTAACGGGCCAGGTATATATTTTCCACCCAAATAAAACTTATAGTTAGGATTCCGCACAGACGCTACAATGCCGTGTGTCCATAAATAAGCAGAATAATCATCAAACTGCATACAGGTGCCGCGAGGTACCGCAAAATTATCTGCGACGGGCATGCCGTCTTTCATCTTAGTGGCTACAAACCGAATATCGTCCACGAAGTTAATTTCTATAAGATCAAGTTCCTGCACACCATTGTGAAGCAAGCTGTCTTTTAATCCATTTATTTCGTCATCAGTATAGTAAGTTCTTTTATGTACCACCACACGTTTGGGTAATTCATTCATCGCCGTAAAGAACAATTCTTTGATAGACAAACCGAAACGAAATGCGTCATTATAACTTAAATGTGGGCGTTCCTGCTTGTCCCAATACAATTGATCTTCGACTTTTGATAGCTTATACTTCAGGCCCTGACCCTGGGAATTGTATATGTGACTACATCCCAAAACAATGCTACCGTTTTCTTCCTTACTGCTTCTTACGCTATATCCTATGCCCGCAAAAGCGGTATTTTTATCAAGATGCTGCAATATCCATGGCGTACGCAAGGTCTTTACGTAATATGATAATGAAAGCCACCAATTAATCTGGCATTTCAATTGGCTTTTTATAGTATCCTCATTGATAAACTGCGTGGCCACACCGTGTTCTGCACAATAAGCTTTTACATAATCATGTAGATCGAAATGTTCGTTTTCAATATGGAAGGAGGTATAAGTCAGCCAACGGTCAGGAATATAAATCACCAAGACTTTTTTTATCTCATTTTTGAGACTCTGATCTATACGGTTGATCACTTTATCCCGAAGATCAAAGGCTGTTTCTTGGAGCGTTTGTTTAGTCAACGGTTCTGGACACGTAAACCAGTTTTCGCTATTTACATCCGGTACATTGAGACTAACGCCATAGGCATCGAAAAAACCGGGGTAGTCGATCAGATAATCTTCATTAACCTTGTTCGAGCCAATCTTAACCACCTCCAGTTTTAAGAAGTTTGAAAATTCCTGTGCTTCTGCCGAGGGACAAATAGCAGCCAGATTGATCTTATTATCAAACAAGACCCCGGTCAAACCGCTATCATAAGGGCTATTTCGGGTAAGGCCACGCATCGGATGAAAATCTACAGGTGTAACATTCATCCCTGGATATTTACTGGAAAACTCCAGCTCAGGTTCTGCAAATTGCAGCCCCTTAAAGTGAAGTACTTGTTTAGGGAAATCTGCACTGAGTTGTAAGGGTGCATTCGATGATGGTTTGAATATCTTCGCAAATAACGGTAGCCTATAAATTTCAAAGCTAAAACCAGATGCTGAGGCAAGGGGATATTCCACAACAAACTTATCTTCCTTACCGGTAAATAGCAGCTTTCTCCATCCCTTGATATATTCGTCAAAAAAATTATTCCTAAGCTTGTCGAAATACGTACGTCCCACATCTTGCCTGATTTCTTTGCTGATCCGCTGGTCAGAATCGGCGGTCTCGATACGAAAATCGGGCTCCAAAGATAAATAATGCCTTTTTCCATCGTGACTGAGCGACAAGCGAACAGCCTCATGCGTAGAGTACAATACGTTCTGAATAATACGATTTGAAGTTGTCGCCGATTTCCAAATGAGGTCTTTGCCGTTAGAACGAAGGCCGTTAGGTGATGCGAGCGCTTTAGTCAAAGCTGTTAGCAATAGGTTATAAATCGCCGTATCTTTCCAAAGGTTGAGCCCTTTAATAGGTACACGAACAATACTGCTCTTGAATTGTCCGGCAAAGCATTGATTAATATCGGTTAAGGTACCCAGCGCCCAAACATAACCTTTAAACGGGACAGCGACAATGTTATATGGCTTTACCAATTCTTTGATCGATTTCCATGGCTGTAGGCCTGTCGCTAAATCCGATTCGAACTGAAAAGCTTCTTGAGGTAATTTGATCGGAAATAAATTGCCTTTGATAATAGAATGCAGATTACCCACGTCGATTTTGAAGGGCGACTTAATAATAGTTTCTTGCTCACCCTTTAAATATTCTGCGTACTTGTTCAATAATGACTGATCATCCCTGCAAACGATTTTTGATAGACTTATCATGAGTTTATCAAAGCCATCGGTAGGTATGTAATAGGCATCCCTACCATTGGCTCTGGCAACCTGTAGCAATTCTCTAACCGAAGGTGGAATATCATGCCCATAGCCACACCAGTATAATCTTCCTGAACCTCTTTTCGCATAGCTTTCCTTTAACGCGGCCATGATCGATCTCGTCCCGTCCACTGTAACCTGATACAATCAGATGTTTATCATTCAAATAGTCGATCAGTCTGGTTCGGAAGGTTCTCGTCCTGGGTTTTTAATTCACTGTCCGTATTTTTCAACGGCCCATATTTATAATCGCCATGCAATTTAATCAATAACATTTCCGAGCTGTTCAGTGGTCTTATTACCCGGTCTACTGAATCCAGTGTGACGTCAATTACAGTATTGCTGGTTTTAATGGCGGCGTCGCGGCAAAGATCATCGAAATTCGTTGTCCAAACAGATTTTATAAGTCCCGATTCATGCAACAGGCAAAGTAATTTATAGCCTACCGAAGGTTCTTTCTTTTCACATAACCGTTTGAAATATTTTTGCCGATCTGCCTCGATAGGATAACATTTCTCTACGTAGAAGGAGTATTCTTCCGCACTATTTAATAAAGGGTAGCTATTCTCATTATTCAGCCAGTTTTGGATAGTTTCACGAACTTGTTCGGAACGATCATCGAGTTTTAACTGAGAGTTTGAAATTGCTTTGGTGGCGTAGATATCTCTTTTCCATTCCCATATACAATCGCTTGCTGATTTAATACCGGAACTGATAGAGGCACCTGCACCAACGATTGTTGTAAAAAAATCTGTTTTACTGATTTCAACAGAACGTAAAAATTGATCAACTTCTAAGGTTAGGTCACTCATATTTATTATTTAGAAAACAATAAATATAGCCACTTAATTACAGACTGGGTAATCCGATTTTACACATATTAACATTGTAAAATAATTAGATTTTATAAGAGCAAAAGTGTTTATTATCTTCTTCCATTCGGTTCTATCAAGCATTAGAATTCTTTTACTGGTTATTCCGTAACTTTAACCAATTGATTTTTACTATGTTTTCCAATTTAAACCTTTTTCATACGAAGCTCCGTCAATTTTATAATTCTTTAACTGATATAAAAACAGTATTTATTGTCACTGCTATTGCCCTGAGCATCATCGGAAGGACTTCTATTATAAGTGTATTTGACCACTTATTAACAAAACCGTTTTTAAGTCACATTACAAGTTCGGCTTTTTCAGACGTCACGCTGATATTACTGACTTTAATTTATATTATCCTTATCGTTAAGCTCTTAGGCGAAAATACCCGCATTCATATTTTTCTTTTTTTAGCCGCTTTAACTTTGTTGACGGCTTATTTGTATTTCAGAGTCCAAGGTGTACATTATGATTATACACCATTCGTATTGTTTCGACAGATAAAATATGCAGATATTGTCATTTTGTTTTGCTCTGGAATGATCGCGTTAAAGGGCTTAGAGTGGTTGTCACCAAAATACCCTGTAAATTATTATGAAGACCCGTTTATTGCTGATCTACCCATCCGCCGGTCATCGGACGACCTGCTAAACAGAAAACAATTCGCAAAGAGAATTGCCGAAAAAATTCAATCGAAGATCGTTAAAGAAAATGCAGGTGCATTGGCAATAGGAATTACTGGACCTTGGGGATCTGGTAAAACATCTTTCGCTTATATGGTTCTTGAAAATTTAGACAAAGAACGAATTATAGTTCATTTTAATCCGTGGCGTAGCTCCAGTTCCTCTAAGATCATTGAAGATTTTTTTGAATTATTAATCGGTATTCTCAGCAAATATGATCCAAATCTTTCACGTAATGTTTATCGATATGCAAAAACTCTCACTCAAATAGATGAAAATAAATTTACCAAAGGACTGAAAGGCGTATCGGATTACTTTGAAGAACGTAATAAGAACGAACTGTACGATGCAGTAAATCGTTCAATTGCTACTATTTATAAACAGATCGTAATTTTCATCGACGACTTGGACCGTCTTGATAAGTCCGAGATTTTAGAAGTGTTGCGCATTATCCGTAACACAGCAAATTTCAACAATGTGATTTATTTGGTAGCCTATGATAAAGGATATGTCCTCGAAGCGGTAAAATCATTCAATCCCCACAACCATGCGTCCTTTCTTGAGAAAATATTCCAATTTGAGTTTTCCCTACCATTGTATGAGTCTGTTCTTATACGCAAATTTATCAGGGAGTTACTGGAACCGAAACTTTCGGAGGGCTTCAAGCAACAATTGTTGATCGTTCTGGACTCGCGTGGTTACAAGGCGCAAAAAATAAACGATGAACTAATACAAACCCATAGAGAAGCTATAAGATTATCTAATTCTTTGTTGTTTGAAATAAAGGACATTGAGGACGATATATTATTCTATGATTTTTATCTTTTGCAATTGTTAAAGATAAAATACCCAATTGTGTATAATGATATCATCCAATCCTGGGACACATTTTTTATCATTTATCACGAGAAAAATGAAAATTATTTCCGGTTTAGAAATGAAAGTGAACGTAATAAAGAAACAGGGGGCATCTCGGGCTATTTTGATCCGGTGAAAAAGAATGCAGAGTATAACAATGATAAAAATCAAAATACCGAGATATTTGCAAACTACCTAAACGAATTAAAGCAAAAGATAGGTTATAACGATAAAGACATCAGTAATATCAATTTGCTAATCAAAGAGTTGATCAATGCCGATCGGGTGCTGCAAAACTTAGAAAATGAATCATACAAAGCCTTTGTTCATCCTAATAATTTTTTTAAATATTTTGCCTTTCAGTTATTAGAAGGGGAAATCTCTGCTAAGGATTTTGAAAAGGCAAGGAAATTGTCATTTCAGGACTACGAGAAGATTATAAATGAATGGGTAAGTGACAATAAATACGGGGCCTTTTTAGATAAGTTATATAAAATCAGGGTATTTGTTAATCAACAAGAATTTGAAAATCACGTCTTAGCCTTATTTAAAGTTGGTAAAGATTATGTATCAAATGACAGGCAACTCGGGTTTGATTATAAACATCTCATGGAAATTTTAAAATATCCTGCGACTAGTCTGAAAACTACTGATATTAGATTGTACCCAGATCTCGTTAGCTATCAAGACTTTTTGCTGGACCTATTTGAACAAGCAAAATTTCCGGCGGAATTTGAAAGCAACCTTATTAACCAGATTATTTCTTACCAATATGAATTTCCATTGGATTTCTCCAAACTGGCAACTATTAATATGCAATATTTTCAAAGTTATCTGAACAAACAGGGAGATATTTCGAATACGTTCTGGAACTTGTTTCATAACTGCAAAATGAAAGCGAGTGACGGCTTATCAAAAGAAAAAAATGCAGAGGCAAAAACGTTATGTATCGATTATTATTTGGCCCATCTCTCTACGGAGAAATTGGGACAGTTGATCAACCAAACTAACCCAGACTCAGACTACTATTATTTCAGCCCTGATAATTTGAACTTCTTTTTTAATGATTTTCAGGAACTGGAAAACTGGCTAACCAAAGCCGAACAGCTTGACCGCCAACATCCCGCGTATCTAGAGTTTGTTGATTTTGTTAATAAGATCAAAGTCAACAATTTTAATTCCATCAAGTTTGATTTTAAACAGCTAATCCCTGTCAGATGGAGAAGTATGTAATCATCAACTGCTTCGCTTGCGCTATTTCAATAACTGTGTATCGACCGCAAGTATTTTACGATTGATCTTTGTAATTAAACTGTCGATCAACTGATTGGCAACTCGTATGATTTCATCTGACGATGGCATTTGGTGGTACATTTTCACCAACCAGGGATGAGTTTTATTGTTACCAATCATATAGTTGTAATCATTGAAAAATATAAACAGATCATCGATTACATCAAAAGCTTCAACACCAGCCTTTTTGAAGCCCTTCAAACTGATGGTTACTCCCAACTGTTGAGCAGTTCCTCGTTGGTACAGATAAAGTTCCAAGTCGTAAGAAGTATTGTATTCGAAGCTGTTGTTATCGAAGGTGCGGTAGAGGTTATGACTATTAAAAAGCGGATAAATCTCGCTTTCCAATGCTGTATCCGCATTGGTCATGATTTCCGGAAGTAGTTCTTTGAACAGGCGCATTATTGCCGCCGCATTTACTTTTTCCTTCAATTCCTCCTGGTTCGTAAACTGAGCAGCTAACCTTTTTAATTGATTAATGGGTTCTTCGTTAAGAACATTTGTTAAACTATCAGGCAATACGTCTGCCACTTGTCCCCGATTAAATGATGGCGGAAATAGCCGAACATGAATAGTATCGCTCCAAAACGAACCATCACCCCACTCTAACGCGACGAACAGCGGTACGATTCCGTTTAATTCTTCCAATACTCTTACCTCGTGAATACGGTTAATAAAATTTAATTCCGGCTGGTCAGCGGGATCTTCCGGCTTAAACGGAATGGTGATTAGTCGAGTAAGTTCTATTTTTACTATCCTATTCAATAAAGCTGAATTATTGCGATACTGTTGATAGTATTTATTAAAAAATGAGCCTGCCCGTGGATTGGATATTACTGCACCTAATGGCATGCTCAAATTTCGCTCGATAATCTCTTTAGCTAAATCTTTTCCTGATACAATTTTAAAATCACCATTTTCAAAAGTGAGATCACCGTCCATACCGGTTGAAATATCACTGCCAATATTGTTGGGGTTTCGCCTGATGACCGGTGGAGCTACTTTTACACAAATTTCCAGGTCGGTTTTGCTCTGTTCC
Source organism: Mucilaginibacter sp. P19 (assembly GCF_050632265.1). Taxonomy (NCBI): domain Bacteria; kingdom Pseudomonadati; phylum Bacteroidota; class Sphingobacteriia; order Sphingobacteriales; family Sphingobacteriaceae; genus Mucilaginibacter; species Mucilaginibacter sp. P19. The sequence goes on along the minus strand of NZ_CP192586.1, from coordinate 2,646,375 downwards.
CATTGGAACGCACCATTAATTAATCTGCCATCGCCTTGCGATTCAATAATGATATAACTTGAGGGCCTATCGGTCAATTCAACACTATAATCTCGTAAGCTTTCTATATTCCCACAAACAAATTCACTAACAGAAAATTTCCATGTGTCCTGATTGGCCGCTTTCCATATTCCCTCAAACATCAAATCAGGACTAAGACACACAATAGTAGTTGGGTCAGGAAATTGCTCCTTTTCCATGTTCTTTAATCTTCGATATGCCTCGGCTTCAGCCGTATGCTTCCATTGCAGCAATGTTTCTGCTGAATAGTTACCATAATTTGCGTCTATCAGCCAGGCATGGTTTCCACACATCCAAATGCCATTATTAACAGAACGCCGATCTTCGATGCTCATATCTGGAATGTAGCGGGGACCTCCCTGGGCTGCAGCATGTATGTGCGCCGCTTTGCCAACATTGACGACTTTATTATTATTGTTGGTATCAGGCCCAATCGTGGTTATATTGCATCCAGGATAACAGCACTTATAAGCAACCCTGCTGCCTAATATCCGTTTCGTATCCACGCTGAAATCATCCCTGCCTGCTTTCATTTGTTTTGATTTTATTTTCGACTACTGAAAACACTCTGCATTATTTTTGTGGCCTCTCGCTGGCGATTTGGGTCGAGTTTGACAGCTTCGCTAAAATTCTCGATTGCACTAGGAATGTTATTTAAATGGATTTGACAGATGGCAATATTAAAATAAAATGTTGCTTTCTCCCCACTAAATAGATGTTTTAAACCCTGACTATAAGTATCTATAGCAGCAGAATAGTTTTTTTGATCAAAATATTGCTTCCCCAAATTGCCGAATTTTTCCGTAGCGCTTTGGGTAGTACCGGATGGCCAAATTTTATACTTTTCTTTCACTGCATCTAAAAAATCCAATTCATCCGTATTTTCTAAAAGATGCGGGTATAGTAAACCATGATTTTTTCGCTCGAATACAATTCCAAAATTCCCTTGCTTGACATGTAGACCTACATAATTATAGTTGTCGCGGCTATTGAAAAAATTAATTGTATAACCGCCTTGTGCTGCATTTGCATGAGTAATAGGTACCATAGCGCCTGGGGTTAAATGAAATTGCATTTGCTGGGCAGGAAAGTAAGTGTCCAAATACCCCTCGTAAACAAATTGCTTCCCATCGAAGTAAACCTTTATCTTAAAACCCGCAACTTCCGGCAGATCCTCGTCTTCTATTACTCCATCCATTGCTTCCGTCAGACGAAGCAATAAGTCTCCCGCATCGGCATTTGTCACACTAAGAAAATTCTGTTTGGGATATTTTTTTCTCACCAAGCATATAACCCTGAAATCGGGAGAATGCTGGTTGTGAACCTATCCAGGAGCTTTCTACCTCTTTACAGAGTCCATTTTTGATTTCGAAAATGTAAGGGCGACCATCTTCAACAACAGCGTAAATATACTCGGTCGCTTGATCGGACAGTAAATGATTTGCCAATAAATTATCCGTAACTGCTTTCACTGAATTACCCGGTGAAAGAGATTTAAGGGCGATCTCAGCAAACTCTATGTTTCCCGCAAAACTAACACAGGAAAGCGCGTTTATGATAGTTGTTTTAATTACTGTTTCTCCAGCACTTACTTGCTGACCTTTATTAAACACATGACCCGTCGGAGCAGTAAGTTTTGTATCGCTGACAATGTAAATTTTTGATTGTTCTTTTCTGACGACGATAAGGCTCATATCAATAGTTTAAGAACCCAAATTTAACTATTGGAGACGGTTTTCTCTTTATCAGACTTTATTGGAAATGAATTCAAAAAAGCTGCTGTATCCTGAAAAACATGCTGACGAAGCCGATAGTCAATGATTAATCGGTAATATTCGCTATAGCCAACCAATGGTAATTGCTCTACCCAAAAAGCAAAAACAAAGCTACCGCCAAACAAACTGATCCTAATTCTTAAATTTCCTTGCCAAGAGGAAAAAAGACAGTGTGGGTATCCGGTACAGTGTTAATAATTTGATCCTTTTTTCTATACCACCCCGGAAACCATCTGTGCCAAGTAATACATAGTTGATATATGGGGTAAGAGCTCTATGCCCCTTTACTTGTGGAAAATAATGTATAAGAGCGTTAATCCCGATCTTAATTAATGCTCTTTCCATTTTTACTCCATCAAAGCTAAAGCCAACGTGCACAATCGGAGAACTTAGATCATAGTCTTTAAAACTCCCATATGAATTATTGATCAGAGTATCATTCAATAAATCTTCGAGAAATACTTCCGCCTCCACTATAGTCCTGGCCCGGACTTTTAGTTTCCCTTCATCATCCATAAACAGCCTTGGTGACAAATTCTGATATAGAGTATGATCTTGTGGAAGAGTACAAAACTGTATAGCAGATTTGCTCCCTTTCTTTTCGAAAAGGCGGGATCGACTATACTTACTGTTTATAAGGTTAAATTTAATATAGGTTAGCTGTTTTTTTCCGGGTGATAAAAATGCCGCTATCTTTTTTCCATTTTACAAAAGTATCGGCAAATAATCGTTGACTTTCTACATTGTCCGCCTCTACGTAAAATTTTTTATTCAATTTAAATAACTGCGGTCGAATGAAAACTTGCATTCTCACTTGTTGCCCGACCTCAAAAACAACATTATTTTTTTCATCGAATATCAATAACACTGGCGCTTTAAACGGAGCTGGATTACGCTTATTGGGATTGTATCCTTCGACACCTTCAACACTTCTAACAAGGCCAACAAAAGATTTTTGGTAAAGTTCAAGTTCTAGCGCAGAGAAGGCATTATTGCATTTCTCACAAACGCAGTCCATATATAGATTTTGTCCACCTAAACCAAATGGAAATACATGTTCGCCATCTTTACCAGTGTAAGTATTTCCGCAGTAGATACATTTTTTCGAAATATTTAGCATTACGAACAATAAGATTTATTTACCTATAATCTCTAAACATACTTTGGATCAAACAACTTCAGAAATTTACTCTTATTGAAATTGTACATATAGTTGTATTGAAAGAAACATTGGCAACCATGCAATACCTTGTTGTGTCTTCGTAACAGCGGCAAATCTACAAGTCCATTTTTTTCCATTGCCTGTTTCATAATTGCTCTGATATTTACACGCTTTCCAATTTGTACGCCACTCTCAACTTTAACAGCTATAATCGGTTCGTCTATGCCAATAGCAAAAAGGTATTTTTCCAGATTTAGGTTATAAGCCTGATGGCGGAAAGTGAACATAATTTGGGAATCAAGCTTCGTATTTGTTTTATAATCACGCTCAACTTCGTCAATATCATTGTAAAATTTTTCCACTTCCGTTGTGTTTTCATCCCAAGTGGCTGGATTGCTTCTCATTACATACACTTGTTTGAATTCATCTTCATTTAATAGCTCTATTTTAAAGATAAATACCACAGGCCCGTAGTGATTTGCTCTGCTATACTCTTTATGATGATCCTGTCCATCGAGATATAAATGATCCCATACATCATGATCTTTATCTTTTTGATCGGATGTCTGTGAAGTTTGGGCTAGGCCATCGGCCTCAACTTGGAACCTGGAAAGTAATGCTTTGGCGCGAATGAATGTCAATGACGTGGCGACGGTATTCGCGTGGTAGAGATATGTAACGTTTTTCTTCTGTAAAACCTGAAAAAGTTCTTTTGAGATTAGAGCATAGTCTTCAATCATGTTAAGGTTTGCTAAATTCAAATGTACCAATCAGTTGTGAAAAGAAAAAGCCCCTCAAATGAACATTCCATTGATATTGCGTTTACATTCTTAAGTGAACTTTATTCGTTAGTAGACGTCGGAGATCGAGTTAATTACTAATCACAAATTGTTAAATATCAGGGATTATTTGTTCCTCTTTTTTCTAAAATTTGTTTTACAATTGATAAAATGGCAGAAAGATGTTCTAAACGGCTCCCTTTATCCCCGCATCAAGTATTATTCGATTAAGATAAAAAGCGCTGTAAATGAATTATTTATGGCGCTTTGTGTTTTTAGACCTCACCAAATTAAACCAATCAATCGCTTTGTTCCGGTGACCTGCCGGTGATCTTTTTTATGGTACTTTCGCAGGTCACCGGGATGCTTATAAGTCATTGTTATTGAACTTGTTTAGTATTTAAACATCTTGATAACAGGAGGATATGCAACTAATTTTGTTCACTTAAAAGCTTCAGCGATGAACAAATCTTTTAACCTGCTCTTTTACGTAAAGAGATCAAAAACAAATTCCGAAGGCCTCGCTCCTGTTTAACTGCGTATCACTGTTGATGGCGTACGCATCGAAATCTCCTCTAAAGGCCATGTCTATCCCGACAAATGGAACGCAAACGTTATTCATCTTCGTTGCTTGTCTGGTTATTTTCAACGATCTTTTTGAGCTGCCCCATATCATCACTGATTTTCTTTAGCAGCACCATGGCATAGATTTGTGTGGAGTTGCTGTGGCTCTGTCTATAGCCGGCTGTGCCGGGGCACCCTTTGTGGATCAACAATCGAATACCAGGGCAACAATACCCAAGAACGCCGGGTTTGATCCATCAAATTATAAAGTTATGAGTACGCTGATTGATAAAAAAGCTGGCACCATGTCCACCCTTTATGCAAATGATATCGCCATGCGTGCAGCCCGGTCAGGCAGGCTGAGAGGTGCACGGGGATTAGCCATGGCTTTGGTAACCTGGAAACAGCAGGAGAATCCTTATTGGTACGGAAATAACATCCCGGGTGAATTATTGTCGGTTGAAATGCTTAGTTCAGACAACCGGACAGACAGCATCAGGTATACGCTTTTTGAAAGAAAAAAATAGCTTTTAACGGCTTATCAGCACAACCGAATCAAAGGAAAAATTTTATCTTAGACCAGAAACCTTCAATTATGCCCTAAAAATATTTTAAGCGCTAATGATCCGAAATCCCAGAGCAAAGTCAAGCAGACCATTTTATCTTTATTTTGCGATCACATGCGTTTGGCTTGCGATTTTTCTGCCTGCAAAGGTCCGGGGGCAATACTATGGCTATCCAAAGCCTATACCTGCGGCCATGGAAAGCTATTTACAGTTACAGCTAAAACATAGCAAGCCCGACTTAAACCAGGTAAAGGTGCTTTTAGATCTGGCTAACCTATATTATAATAAACCCTTGCGAAAACAGTCTGATCTAAACACTGCCCAAGGTTATGCGGAACGGGCAGGAAAGCTAAGCGGACAACTTAAATATACGCAGGGTTTTTCCCTCGCCCAGATCCGGATGGCTGAAATATTAAGTGATCGTCACCGTGTTGCCGAAGCAGATGCTTTATTGCCATCCGTTACAGGTGGCGAACGGATTAACATGCTGCTGACTTTAAGCTACAAAAATTTTTATGAAGCTAATGAAATTACGGATGGCTATTACGGTGATGCGCTGAAATATGCACGGCAGGCCAGGGATTTGTCCCTTAAGGCAAATGATAAAGAAAAAGAAATCATCGCCAGGGTCCTGTTGACCTATTTCCGCTATTATGGTAATTATACCGGGATAGAAGCAGACTTTACAGCCCTGCTTAAAGATAGTGAAACGGCACATCATCCCTATCTCGAGTACGTGTACCTGCCAATGTACGTTTATTACATGGCTACTGGTGATTATAAAAAAGGTTTTGAACTAGCCCAAAGATCCCTGGAACTTGAGAAAAGATTAAATGATCCGCTTGCATTAGCTGACTGTTACGGCGCTTTTGCAAATTTTTATAACAGTAACAAACAACCGGAAAAGTTTATTGAATATCTGAAGCTAGCGATTGATGCACAAAAGGTCCATCCCAGCATGTTCAATGATGATGCTCCTAAATTAGTTACCCAGGTGTCGGCCGCGTTACGAGCCATGAAGCGTTACGGCGAAGCGATTGACTACCTGCAAAGAGGAATGCGAGAGTTTCCAGCAACAGGATCAGAAAATGCGCGCTATGAAAGTGAGTTAGGCCGCTGTTACCAAAAGATAAACGTTAGAAAGGCTGAAAGGCATTTACTCAATGCTTATAATTATTTGAACAGCGTACACGAGGCCTTTCGGGCCGATCATCAGGAGATGGCACAGTTCTATGTCGAGACGCAGTCCTATGCCAAAGCTCGGCCCTATCTTGACCGGATTTCTAACGAGGTAAAACAAAAACTTAAAATATCTACGCGTAGCGAGATCGAGTACATGTATTTTAAGGTTGATTCAGCAACTGGTAATTACAAATCTGCGATAGCACACCTGAGCCGTAACAAACAACTTGATAATTTTTATTTAACCGAAAAAAAGAACAAAGACATTCAGGAATTGAGTATTAAATATGAGACAAAAAAAGGAAGACCAGATCAAAATACTTAACCAAAATTCCGCTTTAGAAAAGGGAAGACTACAACGTCTAAATCTAATCAAAAACGTGACTATCGTCGGTATTTTCCTCGTAGTGGTCATTGCCGCCTTATTCTACCGGCAAAGTACTATCCGTAAAAAAACAACCTGATCATTTTAAAGAAAAACGAATTACTGGAGCATCTCTTAAAGGAGAAGGAATGGTTATTAAAAGAGGTGCACCATCGCGTGAAAAACAACCTGCATAAGGTCGTTTGCCTGCTGGAATCGCAGGCGATCAATTTACAGGATGACGCTTTACATGCGATTGAAAATTGCCAGCACCGAATTTACGCCATGTCACTTATCCATCAGAAACTTTACCAGTCGGAAGATATTGAAACGGTTAACATGGCAATTTTTTTACCTGAGTTCATCGGTTATCTTAAAGACAGTACCGGCACCGGCAACAAGATATATTTTGAGCTTGAAGTGGACCTGATAAAAGTTGAAGTATCACTCGCCATACCGCTCTCGCTGATCATCAATGAGGCCGTGACCAATGCGATCAAATATGCGTTTCAAGGGCGAACAAATGGCATAATATCCATTAAGATGTATACTTCCGGGCCTAAGGTTAAATTGATTATCTCCGATAACGGAATCGGCATACAACATGACCATCTTCAAGGCCCGTCCAATTCACTTGGCCTCAAACTTATCAGGGGATTGGCCGATGATATCAATGGCAGCCTCGAAATCCAAAATCGAAATGGGACTTCCATCATGATCGAGTTTCAAATCGAACCGGTAACCTACAATAATGACGCATTGACCGAGACGGAAATCGCACGGAACGGTTAAATATTTTGTAACTGTGTCTGTCAAAATCATTTAATTGCTTGTTCAAGGGCATCTGAGTCAGATCACTTTAAGGATCAGCCTCCAGCCGGACAGTTTACAGGAACGCAGTTTAGCTCCTTAGGAGTAAACTGCGTTTGATGAGGTTAATGCTGATAAACTCACAGACCTAATGTATAAGTAACACAGGGTCAGGATAACCAGCCGGAATCAGGCTTGACCGTAAGAACGCTGAGATAATATTTCAGATAGGCAAGGCATAAAAAAACATTTAATAAAAGAACACCAACCGCCATAGGTACCCCAGCCGGTGCCAGTATGATATGAAACAAGAAAATATTTACGCTTACCGGCAACAGCACTAATAAAAACAACGCTGTATACCGGTTGATCAATAAAAAGAAACCACCTACAATTTCCACTATTTTCAAAAATTGAAAAAAGTAGTCTGAAGAAATCAGTGCTTTAAGAAAGTCATCTCCTTGCTTTCCCATTTGCGGAACCGGCGTAAATTTGAGAAAGAAATTCAGGCCGAACACAAAATAGATCAGTCCCAATAACAAGCGGGTAATCAATACTGTTGTTTTCATTTTGCCAGGTATCTGTTGCTTATTTTAAATATTTACGCATTTCTGCGGCCGCCTGAATAAAAAGAGATTTAGTCTGCGGAAGATCTGCTAACCCGGTCAGCAGGCCCCAGTCATGAATAACGCCATTGTAACGAACAGTTGTTACAGGCACACCGGCCTGCTCCAGCATACGGCCGTAGGTTTCGCCGTCATCGCGTAAGATATCTTCCTCTGCCACCAGAATCAGTGCAGGAGGCAGACCCTTTAACTGGTCGGGGCTGGCTTTTACGGGTGAAGCATGTATGTCATCTCTGTTGCTATCTTCAGGTATATACATATTATACATCCACTTCATTACTTGTGTTGACAGGAACCGGTCCTGACCATAAGCCTTGTAAGAATCCGTTTCAAAATTATGATCAAGTATTGGCCACATCATGATCTGCAGGCTGATCTCCGGGCCGTTGTTCTCTTTGGCCTTAATAGCGGTTATCGCAGTCATATTGCCACCAACACTATTGCCCACAACCGCCAGCTTTTTACCATTCACGTTGATCTCATTGCCGTGCTCGGCAACCCACTGGGTTGCGGCATAAATCTGATTGATTTGCGTAGGGTAAGCAGCATCAGGCGTGCGGGTATAATTGACAAAAACCCCTACACAACCCGAAAGTACGGCGAGGTTCCTTACCATATGCTTGTGAGTCGGAAAGTCGCCTAATACCCAGCCGCCGCCATGTATATAAATAAACACCGGAAGATTTCCCTTTAAACCTTCAGGACGCACAATATTTAATTGGAGGTCCTTGCCATCAACTTTGATCGTTTTTTCTGAGATGGTAACGCCGGACATATCAACCGGATAAGCTTTTTGTACATTGACCAAAACCTCGCGGGCTTTTTCAGGTGTGAGTGTTTCCAACCCGGGTCCGCCGGTATTGAGCGTCTTCAGAAAAGTCTTAACCCCAGGGCTGAGATGGTCATCAGTTGCATAATCTTTTACCTGGCTGTGCGCATTAAAAGCGCTGCTGATAATTAATAACAGAATACCTGCCAGGTATCCTGTCGGTTTCGTTGAGGTCATGAATAGATTTTTCATTTTTATAATTTTAGTTAAGCTTATTATTAATTTCCGAGGTTATTATCTGTCTTGATCAGGTGGTTGCGCAATTCAGCGGCAGCATGTTCAAACAGTGAACGAGTGGGATGGATATACGCCAGCGGATTAAGCAATCCAAAGTCATGGATCATGCCGTTATAACGCACTACCGTCGTCCTTACGCCGGCTTCGTCTAGTTTCCTTCCATAGGCTTCGGCCTCGTCACGCAGCACATCGTTCTCTGCTACCTGGATCAATGCGTGCGGTAAGCCTGCCAACTGTTCTTTAGTGGCCTGCAATGGAGATGCGTATATTACGTTGCGGCGCTTAGGATCTGGGATATACATATCGTAAAACCACTTCATCAGTGGTGTAGTCAGAAATCGCTCTTGACCAAATCGCTGATACGAATAAGTATCAAAATTGGCGTCAACGATCGGCCACATCATGATCTGCAATTTTATTTCCGGACCGTTGTTCTCCTTCGCTTTCAAGGTGGTCACTGCGGTCATATTGCCTCCAACACTGTTTCCCGCAATTGCCAGACGCTTGCCGTCCACATTGATCTCTTGACCGTTTTCCGCTACCCATTTGGTAGCCGCGTAGATCTCATTGATCGCCTGTGGATAAGCAGCATCGGGCGTACGTGTATAATTCACAAATACGCCGGCCACTCCGGATAACACGACGAGGTCGCGCACCATTCTTTTATGTGTTGGGTAGTCGCCTAACAACCAGCCACCACCATGAATAAAAATAAATACCGGTAAAACCCCTCTCATGCCTTCGGGGCGTACAATATTCAGCACAATTTCATAGCCGTCAGCATTGATTGTGCGTTCCGATTCCTCGATGCCTGACATATCTATGGGTACAGATAGCTGGGCATTTTCCAGCACTTTTCGTGCTTCCAGCGGGGGCATTGATTCAATCGCTACGTTACCTGGGGCGTTTAAAGCTTTAAGAAATTCCCTCACCTCTTTTGAAAGTCTCGGATCCTGATCATATGGTGGTATGACCACATTACCATCATTGCTAATTGTTTTCATTGTTTTGATTTTAATAAATGATTGTGCCCGTTGGGTCATGGCTGTTGATAGTGAACTTGCGTTAGTTCACGAATTGCAGCCATTATTGCTATCTGGATAGGCGAAACTGGTGCCACTATTTAAATAACTAACAATCAGATACTTATTTTATAACCCTCAATTTATAAGTCACGAAATATCACTTTATGAAGGCTTTTTATTTAGATATCAAGAATGACTGCACCATTGCAGGAAATCGGCATAGCGAATGATTATCAGGCGGGGCTATATTCGGCTAAAAACAAACACACAGGTATTCACCGCCCCCTTTGTCAATCCTTTGGTAGGGCAGACCTAGATCAATATTTAACTAAAGCTGTTTGCGTTATGGAAATCGCTAATAGCAGGCTAATTAGCGGTATATCGCATGAATTAAAACAAATATTAAATCATAAAACACTCATTAACAGAAAACTAAAAAACAGGCATCAGAATTGAAATCCGTGAATATGACCGGAGCCAACCTTTCTGTTAAGAAACTTTCAACTGGCATTTACTTCATTAATATTCAGATCGCCGCTCATGAACAACTTATTAACCACACCCGCTATATCTGACAAAAACCGCGAAAAATTGCTTTGGCTGCTTGCCTCCGCAACCTTTATCATTTTCTTTCAGGCCTATATGATTGCGCCATTGATACCCAGCCTGGCAACGACTTTCGGTGTGTCCCAGCAACTGACAGGAATACTGATTCCGGCTTACCTCATTCCTTATGCAGTTTCTACCCTTTTTTCGGACTGTTGGCAGATCGGTTCAGGCCTACCTCGATCATTACCGCCTCGCTGACTGCTTTTGTGGCCTTATCATTTTTTACGTCTACGGCAGCAAACATGGATCAATTTATTTTATGGCGGTTTTTAACCGGTGTAGGATCCAGCGGTGTCATTCCGATCTCCGTATCACTAACAGGCAGACTGTTCAGTTTTGAGGAGAGGGGCAGGCCGCTGGGCCTGCTTTTTGGCGCCATGGCTGGTGGAGCCGCCGCAGGATCTACCCTGGGTGTAGCCGTCGCACCTGTTGTCGGCTGGAGATTTTTATTCATAGGGTTGGCTATCCTTGCAAGTATAGCCCTATTGTTGCTCATTTTTAGTATCAAAAAGCTTCGGCTACCCAAACCCATTACTACCGGGATCACCTTAACTGCCATCATAAACGGCTACTATAACCTTCTTGCACAAAGGCGCGGCCTCAGGACTTACTTTTACGTTTTTTGCAACGGTATTTTTCATTCAGGCGTTTTTACCTGGTTGGGATTGTATTTAAAAGACAACTATGGTCTTAATGAGTGGCAGATAGGGCTGGCATTGATGGGCTATGGCTTACCCGGATTTATTTTTGGCCCCTTTATTGGCAGGGCGGCCGATAAAAACGGCCGAAAACGCTTATTACCTTCGGGAATCCTTTTAAGTGCGCTGAGCGTCGGACTGCTTGCATTGCACCTGCCGTTGTGGATGGCTTGTTTACTTATAACCATCCTGTCATTGGGATATGACCTCAGCCAGCCTCTTCTGGCCGGGATAGTGACTGATTTGGGGAAAAATCAGCCGGGGCAGGCAATGGGGCTTAATGTTTTTACCTTATTCATGGGATTTGGTTTAGGAAGTCTCTTGTTCGGGGCTATGGTCCCTTACGGCTGGGCCGTGGCCTTGATCACTTTCACAACTTTTCAACTAACCATAGCACTATTTGGCTTTAAGGTTTTCAAGCGTGAAACGAACAAGATCTGAATATTACAATCTGGGCATCACAAAAATTGACATTAATGCCGGCTGCGAAACACAGTTGTAAGTTCAGATCAGTCATTTTTGTTTTCACCGCTATTTTTAAAATAGTGCTTCTTGTTTATCCCCAGTTTTTTCATTCTCGAGTTTAATGTGGATACGTTAATATCCAGCAGTTCGGCCGCCCCTCCTTCACCAAAAACCTTCCAGTCACATTTAAATAAAGTGGCAAGGATGTGGTCGCGCTCATTCTCCTCCATAGTTTTTTGCCTGTCTGCTTCAATTTCAATCGAGGCTTTCCGTTTATCCTTAGGAAGCACCAAACTGGTGATCAGCGTTCCCATCGAAAGCAGCACACTTCGCTCCATCATATTTTCCAGTTCACGGACATTGCCGGGCCAACTATAATTCCGGATTTGCGTGATCACGTCGTCAGAAAAGCCGGTGATCGACTTTCCCTGTTTAACCGCGTATTTTTTAGGAAATAGTCGGCCAGTAACAATATATCACCTTGTCTTTCCCTTAAGGGCGGTAACAAGATCGGAAAAATGTTCAGCCTGTAGTACAAGTCCAGACGGAAACGGCCGGCGCTGATTTCTTCTTCAAGATTCTTGTTGGTGGCCGCAATGACGCGCACATCCACTTTCTTCGAATTGCCGCCGATCCGTTCGATTTCCTTTTCCTGTAAAACCCGCAGGAACTTTGTCTGCAGGTCAAGCGGGAGCTCACCAATCTCATCCAGGAAGATCGTGCCACCGTCGGCCTGTTCAAATTTACCTACACGCCTGTTGAACGCGCCGGTAAAGGAACCTTTTTCGTGCCCGAAAAGTTCGGATTCAATCAGATTTGCGGGCAGCGCCCCGCAATTAACAACGATCAGCGGTTTATTTTTACGGTCAGACAACTTGTGTATCGCCTGGGCTATCAATTCCTTGCCAGTGCCGCTTTCTCCTAAAATCAGCACGGCCGTGTTTGATTGGCTGACAATCTTTACGCTGTTCATAATGCGCGCAATGGCCGGGCTATTGCCGATGATTTCGGGAAGGCCTCCTGATACCGCAGAACCAGCCCTTTTAAGATAAGCTTCGCGGTTTTTTGCCTCCTCTTCTACCTGCTGATGCAGATACCAGGCAACATCCAGCATAATCAGTACATCTTTTGCCCGGAACGGTTTTACAAGAAAGCCATAAGGTTTGGTAGCTTTGGCTGCATCCAGTATTTCCTTATTGGAATTGGCAGATAAGTAAACAAAAGCAATATTCATTTCGCGCAGTTTTCCCGCAAGGTCGATACCCGTCAGATTTCCTTGTAAAAGGATGTCCAGCATAACCATATCTGGTTTTTCTTTTTCAACCATTTTTAAAGCAATGGGCACCGAACGGGCAATTCCTGTCACCTTGTAGCCTGCCCTTTCCAGGATCCCCTGCATGTTGTTGGCCTCAATAAACTGGTCTTCAACAATCAATATTTTTGTTCTCACGTTTATATTATTTGATGGTCAACTTTGTGTGGTTTAATCGCTCTATAATCATCAATTATGTTATTAGCATCATATTAAATGTTCCTTTTTGATACCAAGCCGCTTAATTTTCGAGTTAAGCGTACTTGGCGGCACGCCCAGTATGTCGGCAGCACCACCTGGTCCGGATATACGCCCCTGGCAGTATTTGAGGATTTTTAAAATATGGTCGCATTCATTTTCATCAATGGTCTTCAGCGCTATTTCTCCTGCTGAGGTGGCGGCCGTTCCTTTGGGTTTATTAGTTGGTAAATGGATATTTTTCAGCATTGGCCCGGTGCTCAGTAATATACTGCGTTCAATTAAGTGTTCAAGTTCCCGGATATTTCCCGGCCAGCTGTAGTGGACCATTTCCTGCAGCGCTTTGCTGCCGAGCGTAGTTATCTGACGCCCTGTTTTTTTAGCATAACGGTGGATAAAATGCGTCGCCAGGATCGGAATATCCTCCTTACGGTCGCGCAGTGCCGACAATTCGATAGGAAAAATATTCAAACGGTAATATAAATCACTGCGGAAGCGGCCTTCATCAACCTCCTTTTCCAGGTCGCGGTTCGTCGCCGCGATAATCCTAACATCTACTTTGATCGTGCCACGCCCTCCCACACGTTCAATCTCTTTCTCCTGTAGGGCGCGCAGCAGCTTTACCTGGAGCTCAAGGGGCATCTCTCCTATCTCATCCAGAAACAGGGTGCCATTGTTTGCCAGCTCGAATTTGCCCAGGCGGCGTTCCGTTGCACCTGTAAAACTGCCTTTTTCATGACCAAAAAGCTCGCTTTCGATAAGGTTTGCCGGAAGCGCTGCGCAATTGACCTTCACCATTAGCTTGTTCTTGCGCGGAGAATTGTTGTGAATAGCCCTGGCTATCAGTTCTTTTCCCGTCCCTGTTTCGCCCAGTATCAACACCGTACTGTCTGAAGAAGCAACCTGTGTAACCATGCGAAACGTTTTTTGCATCACCTGACTTTCACCGATAATCTCTGCGTAATTTTGATTTACCTCTATTTCTTCCTTCAGATAAATTGTTTCTTCCTCCAGTTGATGTTTGTAACGGTCAATTTCTATGAGTTGTTGGTTCACCTTTTCATTGGCCAATATATTAGATATGGCGATTGACAACTGTGAACAAATGCTTTTTAGTAAAACCTCCTGTTGTTTGACCTGGCGAAAATCGGGGTGAAGAAAACTTAAAACGGCAATCCCCTCCGACCCGATTTGTATGAACATGCCGATGCGCGTATTGTCTGACTGGGCGTCTGCTGTCATTGGACCAGGAAGCAAGGTCAGGCAGCTATCGTTTACTTCGTACAATACCGGGCTGTCAATCTCTGTAATTAGGTCAAGAATACTTTCCGGGAAGGTCATCAGCGTGTTCAAATTATCTGCCAGTTCATCCGGTTCAGCCCCAGCTTGTGACGCATCATAGAGAAACGGCATGCACTTTTGACTTTCCCGGTCAAATAAATGGATGACATAATCTTCAATTCCGAACAATTCCTGAAACTGCACTTTAAGGATTTTAGCCAGCAATTTATGGTCCCTGACCGGTGCTATAGCGCTACTGAACTTTAATAAACGCCCTTTCTCCTCCTCCCGTGATTTGATTTCCTGGTTCGCCAGGATATTCGCCACGGAAATGCAAAGCTGCAAAGATAAACTTTGGATCAGTTGTAGTTTACCGGTGGTAATAATGTCGCGGTCCTTGAAGTAAATCAGCCAAAAACCGAATACTTCTTCGCCTTTAGCAAGACGGATCACCAGCAAGGTCTTTTGCTGAAGCTGGCGGTTAATCTTGACATATAACGGCTGATATTCCTGTAAAGCCAATTCATCGAGATCGAACAACAGTGGGATACTGGTCTGCCTTGCCTGGTTCAGTACCGGGCCGTTGATTTTATTACTGTCACGGGCACTGAGGTTAGACAAGTGTGTTTTTGCACGGGCATCCTCATCCAACAGGAAAGCACTATAGGTGAGCCCGTCGTTATTCCGGACAGCGATCATGGTGTGACTGCAGCCCAATAGCTGCTTAAATTTATCCTTAATAAACCTGGCCAGTTCATCCGTACCGCGGACAGAAGCAATATCAATATTAATGGCCAGCAACAATTCCATTTCATTTCTTCGGCGCATCGTTTCCTCTACCATTTTGATATTAGAGAGGGCGACCGAAAGCTGAGCGCTGATTCCCCTTAATAAATTGATACGCAGCGAAGCAACCGCATGCGGGAACATGTGCAGGATCAGATGGCCCAACGTTTCCCCGCTGACTTTCAATGTCACCGCTGCAAAGTTTTGCCAGCCTTTTGCCTCCCAGGATTTAAACAGATCAACTTCCGGATATCGCTCCACAAACTCAGCGGTATCAAAAGACAGGTCCGTTAAGGCATCCGCCATTTCGTTGATCACAGGTCTCAGCTGTAAATTATGTTCATGCCGCCTGTTTACCTTTAATTGTATATCACCCGCAGGGGTTCGTTCTTTCTCATATTCATGAAATTGATAGCTATCATTTTCCGCGCTGTGCAGGATAATGGTAAGCCCTTCAATATCAAAAAATGAAGCCAGTTTGGCATGTACTGCCTCCAGGAGGTCTTCGCTGTTTCTGGATGCGGCGACTTCGCTACTCAGGTTGAGCAGAATTGCTTTTTCGTCGTCGTTTGCATGTAATGTTGCTGAAAGCAGATGTGTTAAAATCGCATCCTTAAATTTTTCAGACAGACTTTCCATGCTGATCAGGTGTTCATTCAGCATATCCGAAAGTGCTCTGTATCTGACTTCTTCAGTTCCGGCATGTTTGATGGAGTTCAACATAACTAAATATTTTAATAGGGTTTAAAACTGTTTTAACCTGGAAATGAGATTAGCCGAAAAGCAATTTACAATTCCGGTACCATAAAATAAACTGTTGATTTTAAGTGCATTAATTTAATTTTCTATTTGAACGTTGACGAAATATCATCAACCCTGAACGGCATTGGTGATATTTCACTAATCGCTTGTTTATGTATAGTTTAATGATGTCGTCCGTTTTCCAAATGGGGACCTTCCAGGCAGCGATAACGATGCCGATTTCGGTTGCTGCTCCTCCCCCACCAGAGCTGTTCTGACTTCGGACCCGCTCTCGTAAACATTAACAATAAACGAAGATCACCCTGGAATACCCGAAATTAAAAGGGGACAAAATTAATGAAGCGGTCAGGCGGGTCATTACATCCGGCCATGGACCAGTACTTACCCTAAGAACCGACGGGGCGACGGAAATCTTAATCAATAGCGCAACATTCATGGCGTAGCTGACGAACATCGCCATATAAAAATTACCTGTTTCAATTTCATAGGTGAGTTTACAATGATCACTTTATTTTAGCATTCTGCTGTCCTTGGAGTCCATACATTGCGTTTACAAATATTCCACCCGGTGGCAGGGGCATTTTGCGTGTATCACAACTAGCCATAGCCAGCATTTCATGATACTGAGCAAGCTAAACATAATTGCCTATCGGGCCGCGGCCGGTAATGACGATAGTATGTTTATTGGTGTTTGCGCCGCGGCAGTAATCATGCCGCCGATGGCATAATCTATAAAAGGATAATAGCCATTCCAGAAGGTATCCGCTACGTGAAGAAAGAAAGTTTGTAAACCCTGACGTTTGAGTCACCAAATGTATGAGGCACAGATAGCTTAAAATAGGCTCATGGAAAGAAAAAGCCGTTTCCTATACAAATAAATGGCTTTTTATTAAAGTGCGCCCACCTGGGCATTTATCGAATCAGTTTTTGAGTGATTTGAAGTGAGTAGCGGCTCAATGTGTTACGCAGTTTGAGAACGCTATTGAGCGAAATTAAAAAGAGGCAGATTGTTCCTTTAATTTCAAGCCATTGCGTATATCATCTCGTCTATTTTAAATTTAAGCGTAATTGTTGTTCCATTAACGTTCTCAATACTGATTTCCGCCTTTATATCTTCGGAAAGACCACGCAACAGCTTCAAGCCTAAAGCCCCTGAATGGCTTCCAGATTTATGCGCGTTTATTCCGATACCGTTGTCCGCAATTATTAATTCAACCTGTTCATTAATTTGATACATAGTAATACTTATAGCCCCCCATTTTTTACCAGGGAAAGCATATTTTATGGAGTTGGTTACGGCCTCGTTAATGATCAGTGACAAAGGTACTGCATAGGATACAGCCAACCTCAGCGGTTGAATATCGAGTTCAAAACGGATCTGACTGGTGGTTCCAAAACTATCATTAAGATAACTTACAAATTCGGGGATGTAAACAGACATATCGATCGTTTTTATATCTTCCGACTGGTAAAGTTTTTGATGAATCAACGACATGGCATAAATGCGATTCTGGCTGTTTTCAATGGCTTTCAACGCATCATTCTCCAAATAAGCTGCTTGCGACTCTAAAAGGCATATTACGGTGTGCAGATTGTTCTTAACCCTGTGGTGCACCTCTTTCAGCAACCATTCTTTTGACAGCAGGAGAACATCTTTGTCGTGTAGCAAGCTCTCTAACAGATGGTTCTTATGATCTATTTCATCCTTTTGAGCTTGTAGCTTTTCATTGTTTTTCCTATTAATATAATATCGATAATAAATCATTCCTATGATTAAAAAAGTCAGAGCCACACCGATATATATTAGTTTCCTAACGTTATCGGCTTGTTGGTTTTGAAGCGCGTTTTTAGCTCGAAGAATCTGGAGATCTTTTTCCTTTTGGGTCATCTCCAACTGAATCTTCATACCTGCTATATTTTTGGCATCATTTAATTCAACTAGTTTCTTATAGTACGTTACATATTGTAGGAGATGTTTTGCCGCAGATTCGTAATTTCCCTGGAGCGAATCAATCTTAAAGAGCATCCAATTGGCTGCAGAAAAAGTTATTGGTTCGTTCATTTTAATAACGGGGATTGCTAAAGAATTCTGAAGGTAACTTTTTGCCTTATCGTACTGTTTTATTTCAAAATAAAATGTTCCTATTTTTAGTTTAATTTGAGCCGAACGGAAATCTTTTGTAATTAATTTGTCTTGATCCGAAAGATGATCAGCCATTAAAAAATATTTTTCAGCCTGCCTATAGTTGTTTATATCTTTATAGTTTGCGGCTATCGATAAATACGCCATTTGTTTATCGACAAGACTTGCAGGAGGAATAGTTTTAAGTGTATTTGATAACAGAAGTATCGCTTCTCTTGACTTGCCGCTCTCATTTAGATAAGAGGTATAATTAAAAAGGGCTCGATATATGGCAGGATCGCCATTCTTACTTAATTCCTCCACCGCTTTTTTGAACCAATAGGATGCAAATGCGGATATTGTTTTATTCCCATAATGCAAATCGGCAACTCTTGCGTAAAAATATCCCAATCCAATACTATCTTTAGTTTCCTGCGATGCTCTAACAGCCTTTAGCCCATAGTTAGTGCCTCTATCATCGTTACCATTAACCTTGCAGATTAACGAAAGCAGATCGTAATTGTAATGAGTGTAGGGAAAAGCCATGGCATTTTCCAGTTGAAGCGCTTTCAACGCATTTACTTCGGCTCCTTTGATATCCTTTAAAACAAAGGCCAGGTACGCCAAATTCGTTAATGTATTAACTTGCTTCGCAGGCTTATTCAACTGCTGATACAAAATATTGGCTTTCGCTAAGCTATTTATTTTCAACATAATAGTAGCAGGTAACGGTGGGCAATAGGTGCCCTGGTAATCCCAGGCTTTTGCCTCCGTTACCTTGTCATTCGCTCTCTGGCAAATATTAATCAGGTCCGTAAAGCACTTTGTCCCTTTTTCTACCTGGTTACCTTTGAAATAGTTTTTGCCCAATAAACAAAGACTTTGGTTTGACCAGAATGCTGAATGAAGCGCCTCGCTCTCCTGTTTGGCTTTTGATAGAAAATATTGAGCACTGTCCCGGTCATTTTGGCTGTAACCTGGTTGGAAAGCATAATAAGAGCCTAATAGTACCAGCAACTTAACATGGTCTATCCCATGCAAAGTGCCCAATATTTTTACGACTTGCCGGGTTTGCCGGGTATCTATCCATTTATTATCCTCTTTAGCGATATCATCGCTAAAGCCATCTGTAATCACCGTCCACCTGCTTAATCTGCCTTTTCGGCTTACCAGAACAAGACTGCTATCCTGGTCTACCTGTCCCTCCTTTACAACCGTATAAAAATTTAAACTTAACTGTAACCAAAGTTGTTGTTTTTCGGAGCTTAGTCGGGAAGTCTGGGCATAAATCGTTACTGGATAGATAATAAAGTATACCAGCAAGTTCAACAACATAAATTTATTGGCCATGGCACTTCAATATTATCGACGGTTCGGAAAAAACACAGCAAAATGCCATCAATAGCCTTACATTGACTCCTTCGAATACAGGTGCATCAAATTAATTTTTCTTAGACATGGCTGACAATTGCAAAAAAAGCGAAAACAGACACAAAGAACATTTTAACTCTTCGGGGACTGAAAGGTCCACCTAATAAAATTAAACGCTTTTTTTGAAAATAGCAAATGTGCCAACATTGGGGCGATTTTGATTTAAATATAATTCCGGATTTGCGCGATAACCTTGTCGGAAAAGCCGGTAATTGATTTTTCTTGTTTACCTGCGTATTTTTTCAGAAAACAATCGATCAGCAACAATATGTCGCCTTGCCTTTCACGTAGTTTCGGTAACAAAATCAGAAAAATGTTCAGCCTGTAGTATAAGTTCAGTAGGAAACGGCTGACACTGATTTCTTCTTCGAGATTCTTGTTGTTGGCCGCAATGACGCGGACATCTCCCTTTCTGCCATCAACACCATATTTATCGTGCAGGTTCATTTAAGGTCCCCATCGATTGCCGCACTCGCAGAAGGCTTTCAGCTGATGGCTGAACAAAAAGGTCAAGGCACTTTGCAAGCAATACGCTATCATCAAACTTAAGCTTGTCTTTACGGTACAGTCGACAAAGAAAACATCTGATGATACAATTATGAGAGTGGAGTACGCCGGCTAAGGTTTCCCGGTATTCCCCAAATTAAAGGAAAAGGTCATTGATTTCGTCCTTGGTCCTATCGGTACGGAATTCTTTCTTAAGGCCAATGTAGTATAAGTATTTAAAATAGTATGTATAAAGGGCGTCAAAAAGAATTCTCATCTTCTGAGAAGACAAAATTGTTCCATTCTTCTTTTAGATCCGCACCTTTTAAAGTTCTAATCATTAAAATTACAAGCCATTTTTAATAATCTATAGCAACAATTAAAATTTCGGTTAACACCGGGAATCCAATCATTGATAATTGGCCATATAATTATAATAATGAAATTACTTTAGCGCAACCTTAATGTTGGATAAATTGCTATCCTAATCATTTAACGCAGATTGAATAACACTGCTTAGGTCAAACAGTTTAGCGACTTCCGGTTTCAGGTTAAATCGTTCCTGCAGATATGCTGCAGTATTATAGGCAATTGATATGTTATGTGCCGTATCTTCCCACACCAGGATTTTTAACGGTAGGTCAATACCGGAAACGGCAACTTCTGAAAGTACCTTGCCGCCCACTTTAGGATTCCCGAATAATATTAGATGCATCGGTGGGATAGCAATGTCAACAGTACTTAATTCTTTCTGCTGGTCAATTACTGCATAGACCTTTGCACCGCGACTTTTCAGTACGGAGCAGAGACGCACCACAGTTGCCTCAGCAGTAAAACGACTTTTTTCAATAAATACACCTTTAGGTTCGAACATAACGCAAATATTTGAAGGTGAAAATATAGCAATTCCGGCGAGTGAAACCATTTGCAAAAATTGCCTGCGGCCAGGTTTCTTATTGAATTGTGCCTGTATCATTTTTTTGATGACGATCCAGGTAAATAGCCGCAGACTCACTCATGGTTATAATCGGGCCGCCCATGATGACGGTATCTTTGAGTACCAGCCTGCCACGGCCCGATAAAAATGGAAATCCCCAATCAGCATCACCAAGATTTGGCACCCAGGCTTCGGGGGTGGTGACCAGAAAGGAAAGCGTTACCGCGGTCATCAGGAAAATCAGGATGCTGGCAATCATACTTGGTGTTGGCCATACGCGGTATAGCGCCACAAACACGGCTACACCAACCAGGTATACGCCCAGCACCCTCGAAAATTGATAAGTACCGTTACCAGTGTGCCAGACATGATTTTTCTGCAACAGTTCACCTTCCTTATTGACATGTTTTTTGTAGGCTGCAGGATCATTATAAAAAAGACATGATCGGGCTGTTCGCTACAAACGGAACGATACCCTCAGCTTCATAGGTGAAAAATTTAAGGCAGCCAATCCACAGAAATACAATGACGATACCAGCGCGGATAACATTCTCGTCCAGCCTGCTCCATGCCTGCGATAAAAGAAAGGAGTGAACTTTGCATATTACTAATTTAAATTTAACGGCACTATGCTGTCGCCGGGGTCAGATGCCGGCAAAACTGATTCGGGCTTATCAGCGCTGTACTCCGGCTGATAACTGAGACCAGGGGTGAGCCAGTAAAGCAGGATTACCCTGGAATACCTGAAATTAAATGGGGACAAGATTAATGAAGCGGTTAGCAATACTATTACATACAGCCACGGGTTAGTACTTCCAGTAAGAACCGACAAGGCGACGGAAAGCGTAACCAATACCGCAACATTCATGGCGTAGCTGACGAACATCGCCACATAAAAATAACCAGGTTCGATTTCATAGGTAAGCTTGCAATGATCACATTGCTTCAGCATCTGTTGTCCGTGGAATCCGTACATCGCATTCGCAAACATTTTTCCCCGGCGACAGCGGGGGCATTTTGCATGTATCACGGCTGGCCATAGCGGCCATTTGTTAGCGTTGTTCATAAACTATAATTACTACTCTGGGATTGATTCAGAAACATATTCATCTGTCGGGTTGAACAGCACAAAGTCCTGCTGTTCTCCCAACAGCTCCCCCGGTTAAACGCCAGTAAATACCAGCTTGGCGAAAAAATCACCTTTGATAACGAAATTGCCAAACACGGGATCAAATGAAGCAGTAGGCTTCGCTGCGATCACTCCTTTTAAATCTCTACCCTGTTTCTTTAGGCTCGCTACCCTTTCACGTATCGTGGCCAGCATATCATGAAACTGAACAAGCTGCGCGTGATTACCTATCGGCCCGTGGCCGGGAATAACGATAGTATGTTTGTTGGTGTTTGCAACATTCCGGGCCGCGGCAGTAATCATGCCGTCAATGCTGCCGCCGGTGGCATAATCTATAAAAGGATAATAGCCATTCCAGAAGGTGTCCGCTACGTGAAGGATGTCGGCATTGGGGAAATAAATTGAGGAATCTGCGTCGGTATGAGCCGGTTGATAGGTTTTTACAAGGATATTTTCTCCGTTAAAATGCTTCTTATATTCATTTTTGTAGGTAATAGTTGGGATACCACCTTTGGGCAGGGGCTCAAAGGTGTAATTCCATTCGGGCTGGAAAATGCGTTTGGTCAGGTGATCACGGGTAATATCCTGCGAGATAATTGTTGCACCGGCATCATGCAACCAGTCATTTCCGCTGGTATGATCAAAATGCCAGTGACTGTTGATCAGAACTTTGATCGGCTTATTGCTGATGGTTTTCAGCGCCGCTGCCACGTGGGCCTTTGATACGTCAATACCGGCGTCAACCAGCAGTTTTCCCTGGGGGCCGTTCAAAACGGCAATGTTACCGCCAGAACCTTCCACCATAAAAATATTGCCTCTCAGTTTGGTTACATTGATTTTGGCAGTGGCAGCAGCCCTGTTGATCTGCTGCACGGGACCATCGATTACTTTTTGCCCGAATAATAACCTTGGCGACAGGATAGCGCCTGCGGTTAAAAGGCCGGCACTCGCTAAAAAGCTGCGACGGTTGATGTGTGTGTCATTTGCATTCATGATAATCTATTTAGTTTTGTTAGCAATTTGGTTTATGGATATATGCGACTTGTCCTGAACCGGCAAGCCATTCTTATTTATTATTTTAAGCTGATGGCTTCGGGGAAATCGAGCGGTACTCCAGTTACCGCATAAACGTAATTGGTGAAAGTCCGCAGCGCAACCAAACCAATCAGTTCGATCAGTGCGTCTTCGTTGTAACCGGCTTCGAAAAAGTCACAAAGCAGTACAGGGTCTACCTGGCCCTGGTTCTCAGCGATGTATTTGGCCAAGCGGATGACAGTGGTCAGCCTGGTTTCATAACTGATACCTTTACGGATATTGATTGTTCTCGTCATGGTTAAAACCATTGTTTTTTGCGGTGACGGTGTGTGCTGCCAGACAGTATCGACATTCATTCACTTCTGATACAACGAGGTAAATTGCCTCACGTTCCCTTGAACTGAATACACCGCTGCTTAACGCTGAATCAAATTGCAGAAAACCTTTTAAAGTGGCAGGAGAATAGCCAATTACTGCGTACAAATTTGGCAGTTTGCCAATTTTCTGAGTGATATGATCGAACATTGCCCGTGACTCCGGGCTTACTTCTTCCCGGGTAGGAACTTTGATTGTTTCCATAATTATTTTGTGTTTTAAGATATGTCCCCTTCCGGATGACGATAGGCATCGGAAATAGACAAGAAGCGTGAAATAATATTGATGCCAATAATATAAAATACTGTATATCAAAATATTACAAGTAAATCTCCAACCCTAACCTCACGTTATTTCGCTAATTGGAACTAGAAAAATGAAATCCCGATAGTCTTGTGATACTAGGCAATCTCAAAGCCGAGTGCAGAGACAGATTATTCGGGCGCTTTACAGTAATTCAGAACGAACCGGCACTAAAAAGCGCGAACAACTTTCCATAGATACTCGTGATCATTGCCATAAACAAGATTTCTATTAGCGCTATTTCAAGAACCGCTTGTATTTACCTGATATATCGCATGGAAGCTTAAAAACAAAACAAATTAAATATCTGATTTTCAATATTTTAAATTATGGCACTTGATTTTATCTTCAGCATCATGAACAATTGATCTGCCCTTGCTGAAGTCTTATATCAAACGCTAATAAATTAACTACCGAGGTTATGACACAAAAACTCCCCCTCCCACCATTTACCCTGGAAACTGCGCTCATCAAAGTACAAGCCGGAGAAGATGCGTGGAATACGCGGAACCCTGAGAAAATTGCTATGGCTTATACTGTAGATACAGAATGGCGAAACCGGGATCAACTTATAAACGGCCGGGAAGCGGTCATTCATTTCCTACAGGGGAAGTGGGAAAAAGAGTTGGATTACCGGTTAAAAAAAGAGCTGTGGGCATATACGGATAATCGTATAGCCGTGCGCTTTGAATATGAATACCATAACCAAAAAGGTGAATGGTTCCGCGCTTACGGTAATGAGAATTGGGAGTTTGACGAAAACGGGCTCATGCGGAAGCGTTATGCAAGCATCAATGACGTAGCGATCCTTGAAGCAGAAAGGCGGTTGCTTTGATCATATCCGGCTACAATAACATTATTTCAATAAATCACACTTAAAAAATTTAATATGGAAAATGAACTTAACGAATGGTCGGATACACCAATAGCTGAAGGAAGGCTTGAAGGGAAAGTCGCATTGATTACCGGCGGCAACAGCGGTATCGGATTGGCAAGTGCTAAACGATTTGTTGCCGAGGGAGCTTATGTATACATCACGGGCCGACGCCGGGAAGAACTTGATAAAGCCATTAGTTCAATCGGACAAAACGCCACGGCGATCCAGGGTGATATCAGTAACCTTGCCGACCTCGATAAAATCTACGAAGTTATCCGCGCCGGTCACAACCGGTTGGATATCGTATTTGCCAATGCCGGGCTGGGTACTCTTGAGCCACTAGGCAGTATCACCGAGGCCGGCTTCGACCTGGCGTTCAATGTGAATGTAAGGGGGACGTTATTTACGATACAAAAGGCGCTGCCATTTTTATCTTCGGGAGCATCCATTATCCTGACCGGATCCTCTACCGGTTCCAGAGGCACCGCAGCCTTCAGCGTTTACAGTGCAACCAAAGCGGCCATCAGAAATTTTGCACGTAGCTGGGCACTGGACCTGCGTGGCAAAGGTATCAGAGTCAATGTGCTTTCTCCTGGCGCCACGGCCACTCCCGGTCTTTTAGGCTTGTTCGACAGCAGTATACAGGACCAGGCCATGCAGGCTTTCAGCGATGAGTCGCCGCTTGGCCGTGTAGGACACCCTGATGAAATAGCAGCTGTCGCGGTCTTTCTGGCATCGGATGAGAGTACTTACATGACGGGAAGCGAAATATTTGTTGATGGCGGACAGGCGCAGGTATAGTAAACGCGGCGGTTGTCATGAGTTATGTTTCGGCACGCCGTCGCTTGACATTTGTCAAATCATTTCCTATCAAATGTCAACCGCCGGAGGGTAAGAGACGATTTACATTTGCAACCGGATCAAACCACGGATTTTTCGAAAGGTAGTTTTCAATAATAAATCTGGATGGTGACGAGTAAAATAAAAATCATATGGAAACGGAGATAGAAGATAACGGTACCCGCACAGCAGACATCAGCTCCCTTGTTTTAAAATTTCTGGACACAGCTACCCGGGACCCAGCAGAATGGTTAAATCTTTTACACGATGATGCTGTATTGGTATTTCCGTATGCAGAGTCGGCGGGCCTGCCTGTAGTGGTTGCCGGAAAGGATGTAATAAAAAAAGCAACAGCATCCTTCCTGCAAATGGTACCTGGTATCCGCTTTAACAACCCGGTCGTTTATCCGACTCTGGACCCGCACAAGGCCTTTGCAACCTATGAAGCTTGTGTCACGGTAGCAGCAACGGGCAGGGAATATGAACAAAACTACATTACCATGTTCACGGAACAAGCCGGGAAGATCATAGAAATGTATGAATACTATGACCCGGTTAAACTCAATGCGGCTTTTTCGGAAAGCCAGAAATAAATTATTAATCCATCCTACATATCAAATAAATTAGATCATCATGAGTAAGAAAGCAGTATTGGTTGTACACACCACTTACACCATTCATCCGGAAGATAAGCAAATTTTCACCAACGCGGTTTTGTCGCACATATCTGCTACCAGGAAAACAGAAGGCAACGTGTATTACCACTTTTCATGGGATATGGTAGATCCTAATACCTGTGTACTGGCCGAAGGTTGGGTAAATCAAAAAGCCCTTGACGATCATCTGAAAAGCGAAATGTTCCAGGCGGCTTTAAAAGCTGTGATAGAACATGTGCGCATCCTTGAAAGACATGGCACACTTTACACTGTTTCCGGCGAAACAGATATCATTCCTGAAACTACTAACTGACCAACAACAGAGGGGGATAATTATCCCCCCTCTGTTGTTGAGGTGGGACCGGGAATTTCTGAAATCCTTGAGCACCGGTTATCGATGGCGGCGTTACCGCTGCGCTGATTTAGCCAGCAGACCGTTCCAGCGCCGATATTCAATGCTGAAGGACGCTTGTAACTCTTTAGTATTGACACTGTTTTAATATCCTGAATTTCAGCGCATTACAACACCATCAACAGGCACAACGCAGGGGCAATTTGCTGTATTTTCTCACTTTGGGATTTTGGCATCATGTTTGAAGTTTTCCGCAAATACCTGGCAGACAAAATTAACGTTTCCCAAGCCGACCTGGCATTTATTGAATCGGTCAGTGTCATCAGGCGCCTGAAGAAGCATCAGTTTCTCCTTAATTCGGGAGACAAATGGAAATTAAATGCCTTCGTTTGCGAAGGACTGCTCAGGAAATTCAGTATTGATGAAAAAGGACAGGAACACACGGTATATTTCGCTGTTGAAAACTGGTGGACCGGTGATCGCGAAAGCCTGATGAACGACACGTCTTCAAAATACAATATCGAAGCCCTGGACGATTCTGTCGTATTACTAATTCACGAAGACAATTTTCAACGGATCTTCGAAAAAATACCACATTTCAGGGACCTTGTAAATTCGATTCTGCAAAAGAGCTTGAATGCGGCCCATGCACGCATACTGGCTGCTATCATGTCGACAGCAGAAGAAAAATATTTATTTTTTTAAAAAGCTCTCCTCTTTTGGCAAACCGGGTCCCATTGCACATGCAGGCTTCTTATCTTGGCATGACGCCGGAAACATTAAGCCGGATCCGAAAACAGCTTAACACAAAAAAATCTAAACAGCTTACCCGATATCCCCCCGGTATTGATTTTCATCAATTCCGTTCTTATTAAAAATCAAGTGTTGTTTATCACAGAAGCGCGATCATTGTAAAAAAGTATGCCATGTCAAAAGTAATAGTAATAACAGGAACAAGTACAGGCTTTGGAAAACTTACGGCGCTGACACTAGCGGCCGGTGGTCATTCCGTGATGGCTACTATGCGGAACACGATAGAAAAGAACAAGAATGCTGCAGATGAACTTGCTGCAACTGATAATATTGAAGTTATCGATATGGATGTGGCCGATGATCAATCGGTCATCAATGCATTTAATTACATCATCAACAAATATGGCAATGTTGATGTATTGATCAATAACGGAGCTGTAACGGGCTTTGGTGTGGCTGAGGGCTATTCAATCGGTGCGTATAAATGAATCTTTGAAATAAATTTTCATGGAGCTATCCGAACATACCAGGCCGTTCTGCCGGTGATGAGAAAATCAAAGCAAGGACTGGTCATCAACCTGTCGACCGTGGCGAGTGGTTTTTCAGTTCCCTATGTGGTTCCTTATATGGCTTCCAAATTCGCCCTGGAAACATTTATTGAGGGTATTGATTCAGAGCTGCGTGACTTTGGAATTGAAAACGTGTCCATTCCTTGCGGAGTTTATCCCACAAGTATGGGCGATAAAGGCAGGCATAATGCCGACCGTACCGAAATAGCTACGGCATATCCTGATTTTGAACCGCGCATCGCCGCACTGGGCATGGCAATGTTCAGCAAAATGCAGGAATCTAACATGAACCCGCAAGCAATTGCTGATGGTATCAAAGCCCTGATCGATATGGAAAAAGGCTCCCGGCCGCTGCGATATCCTATTGACGCCATAGCACAAGGAACGGACCAAGAATTTATTACGGCGAAAAGAAAGATCAAGCGCAAATGGGCAGCCAAATACGGTATCGATTTTTAGCCCCAAGAAAAGAAAAATCCCTGGACAACATCAATCCAGGGATTTTTCTTTTCTTGGGGCTATTTGCTGATCTGTTGGGCCGCAGTCATGATTACTGCCGCAACTTCCTGTGGGTGCGTCATAAAAACAACGTGGCTTCCTTTCAGGCGGGTGACGATACTGTTTGACCTTTCATAGCCATTCATCGTAATGACCGGGTTGATGCTTTTGTCGTCTTCAGATGAGATGCCGTAGGTGGGTTTGTTTTTCCAGGCGGCCTCCGTTACAGGAGTTCCAAATGCTTCGGCGGGAATAAAACCGGATGAAGCGAACATAAATTCAGCGGTCTCATCACTAACATCAGCGCAAAAACCGGCATGGAACTTTTCTTTTGAATAATATACATTTCCTTTTTCATCCGGTGGCAATAAACCGTTTTCCGGTTTTGGCGGTGCACTTGAAGCCAGCTTTACTGTATTTTCGCCAATCTCTGGCTGAAAGGCATTAACATAAACAAGCGCTGCCACTTTCGGATGAACACCGGCCTGTGTAATAACGGTCCCTCCCCACGAATGACCTACAAGTATCACAGGGCCGTCCATTTTGTCGATAGCGAAATTTGTCGCGTCTACGTCTTCTTTAAGCGAGGTGCAAGGGTTCTGAACAAGCGTCACATTATATCCTTTTTGGGTCAGTTCCCTGTATACCCCCTGCCAGCCCGAAGCGTCGGCGAAGGCTCCGTGTACAATCACGACATTTTTAACTTTTAGGGCCTGCGCGTATGTTTTACCGATCAGGGTAAAACCTGAGGCAATTGCCATCAGTAATACCAGCAGCCTACACCATTTGGTCAATCTTTTACTTTTCATTTTGATTGGTTTAAAATTTAACGATTTAGTTTACGAAGCATCTAACCAATCCCATACCACCTCACAATAAACTAACTATCAACAACTTAAATAGAACAATTATTTCAATTGATAACGATATATCACTTTTGTCCGGGCCATTGATTAAATAGAGACAAAGCGGCACCCGGAATTGACCTTGTCGAGAAGGTTATTATTGATCCATCCATTGTTACATAAGTCAAAAGAGTGTGGGGATCCGTAGCACCTCATAATTAGCGGCATATCAATGACGAAAACCAATTAGCGTAATACCGCGATACGGCGAATGCGCAACAAACAACAAATAACTGATTAACAATTAATTAATAATTGGCACGCCTTTTATTCGGTGTCATCATAAAGGATTAGCATACCCGGTCCCGCATAACTGTATCAACTAATTTATTAGCCATATGATAACCTCCACAAGAGAAAGCTTTATTGAATTTATGCCGGTGAGCATATTCGGCAGCGTAATGGGCTTATGCGGTTTATCTTTTGCCTGGCGGCGGGCTGCAGTGATCTGGAACATTTGGGAATTGCCGTACTTGATTTTCAGATTGTTCGCGATTGCGGCCTTTATAGCCTTATCAGCCTGTTATCTGGTCAAATGGTACAAGTTCCGAAAATTAATTATAGAGGAGTTCCGGTCGCCGAAAACGATTTGCTTTTTCGCAACCTATATCATCTGCTTGCTGCTCCTACCCGGGGTCGTCATCGATTTTTTTCCTAGGGTGGCCATCGTCATCTGGTGTACCGGAGCCATATTAATGCTTTTTTTGCATGGTATATGCTGAGAAGATGGCTGGATGAGCGGCAGGAACCTGACTCAGCCATGCCTGCATGGGTCCTTCCCATCGTAGGTACTTTGGACATACCTATAATCGGTAATCAATTGCCTTTGCCCGGCATCCATGAAATAACAATGATGGCCTTCGGGATCGGTTCAGTATTCGCGCTGGTCCTTCTCGTGATCCTTATCTCCAGGCTGATTTTCCAGGCACCTTTACCGGAGGGCCTGCAACCATCCCTTTTTATTTTAACTGCGCCATTAGCACTTGCTTTCACGGTTTACCACCAGTTGACGATGAAGCTGGATATTACAGCCGGAACTTTATTCTATTTTAATCTGTTTTTGGCCCTGCTGCTGGGCAGTAAGATTTTTCTAATTCCCCGAGCATGTCCCTTTAAAATCTCATGGTGGTCGGTGAGCTTTCCGTTATCGGCACTTTCTATCACAGCACTTACCTATGTGGAAAATAAACCCGACTGGGCCCATCAGCTCTTTGCCGCCGGAATGCTTCTGTTAGCCACTATCGTTATCTCCTACTTGTCTGTCATGACGATGTTCCGGGTGGCCACTAAGACATTTTAAGTCCAAAAATCTGGGTCGGCCGTAAGCCTGGCAACAAGCACGGCCGTACTATAAAACCGATAAAATGCTGGTAAAAAACAATATATCAACAATGGAGACCGGATTAGCGATATAAAGCACTTGTACACGCTCATAAAAAACAACAAACAACTGACTTACAACTATTTAAAACATGGCACTTTCATTGATACCTCTTCAGTAATTAACAACAGTGATTTACATAAACAGACTTAAAGATTTCAATCATGAAAACAAAAAAGAAGGAAAAGAAAACAGTCGCCGAGGCACCAGAGGGGCATGATCATCATGAAACCTACCTGGAAGAGGAAATGCCCAATCCCGACCATGAATTTCCGGGAGTCGGCCGTATAGTAGGGGATTTCGTAACCAGGGACCACGGGAGATCTTCGCACCGTATGATCGATCATGAACCAGGAATTTTTTAATTACAGGACAGGTGAAGTACAACCCGGAAGCTGTTGTTAGGGCGGCTTCCCGGGGCCTTGCCTGTTCCCCAAGCCAGAAGGCGCACATGGATTGCACACCGTGCAAGGCTTCTCTATTTACAAACGGCAATCACCTATTTAACCGATGACGCTAATTGCATTTACTTTTTTCATATTAGCCGGAGCTTACCTGGCAGGCTTAATAGGTTCGATGACAGGGTTGGGTGGTGGCTTTATTGTTATTCCGTTATTGACTTTACTGCTGCATGTCAACATTCATTACGCAGTTGGGGCATCTCTGATCTCTGTCATTGCTACTTCTTCCGGTGCAGGCGCTGCTCACGTTAAAGACAGCCTTTCTAACTTTCGCCTTCCTATGTTTTTAGAAGTTTCAACAACGCTTGGGGCGATCGTGGGTGCTTTATACGCAGCCCTCGTCCCGGCACATTTAATACCCGTCATGATCGGAGCTATCCTGATTTTTTCCTCAGTCATGTCACTACGCAAGAAAAACGATAACCCATCAAAACAGGTATCTAAATTAGGTGAGCGCCTGAAGCTGAACGGTACTTATAACAATGGTTCACAGGTCATTCCTTATAAGGTCAGGCATATTACAGGCGGCTTCATCGCCATGTTCTTTGCCGGCGTTATTTCCGGTTTGCTGGGCATCGGGTCGGGAGCATTAAAAGTTTTCGCCATGGACACCGTAATGAATATTCCATTTAAAGTTTCCACAAGCACCAGCAGCTTTATGATTGGCGTAACTGCTGCCGCCGGCGCAGTGATCTACTTCCAGCACGGCTACATTGATCCTGTAATCGCAGTGCCTGTCGCAACGGGGGTAGTCTTCGGGGCACTGACAGGTGCCAAGCTGCTGACAAAAATTAATTCACCGCAGATCCTGCGCCTGCTGTTTGCAATTGTCGTTTCCCTGCTTGCGGTTCAAATGATCTATAACGGCCTTAAAGCGCATCATTAAATGGATAAGTTCAATAAAAACAACATCAACCAGCTGATTGGCGGCGCCCTTCGGTTGGGTGTCTTCCTGTCATTGATTTTTATGGTTGCAGGCGGCATAGGATATTTATCCAGCCGCAGTGAAGAACCTGCCGCATTCAGCGCCTTCCGTGTAAGCAGGCTATCATTTCCAGCGGTCTTCCAGGGGCTTTTGTCCTTCCAAAGCACCGCCATCATTAACTTTGGCATCATGTTGCTTATCGCTACCCCCGTGATGAGGGTGGTGCTCGCCTTACTGAGCTTTGTATTAGCTAAAGATTCCCTCTACACCGTGATCACCATCCTGGTGTTGCTCATCATATTATTCAGTATCATTAGCGGGCATAGCTCCTGAAGACTAATTCCCGCAAGTTTAACATACATAGCAAATGGCAAGACCTTATCCCACGGTACAATCCACCTGATGCTCCGGCAAGAACTTTTCTTTAGTCCTGTTCATTATTTTGTCAGCGATACTTGGTCATTAACCGTTTTTTAAGCGTTCGCCAGCTATTATCTGAACGAGATCTACAGCAGATTCCTTTAATCGCCGCCTATTATCGGCATTTCAATCACAACTGCCTAAACTTCGATATATCGCTACCTTCATTTTCTCGAATTTGAATTAAATAATTGAATATCAATTAATTATTAACTGGCACTACATTCCCTATCTCCTTGTTGATGATGGACGGAAGACATCCGGCCAGGATTCACCTAACAATTAAACAAAGCAACAAATGACAAAGAACGTATCACAACAACTTGTTGAGCTTTTGGTTAAAGCGGGCATTAAGCGTATCTATTCTGTTACCGGGGATAGCTTAAACGAGTTTAATAACGCAGTCCGGAAAGATGGGAACATTCAATGGATCCACGTGCGGCACGAGGAGGCGGGTGCTTTCGCGGCCGCTGCGGATGCAGAACTTACAGGCCTGGCCTGCTGTGCGGGAAGCAGCGGCCCCGGGCATGTCCATTTAGTAAATGGGTTGTATGACGCGCACCGTTCGGGCGTGCCGGTACTTGCTATTGTATCAACCTGCGCCACCGGGGAGTTCGGCTCAGGCTATTTTCAGGAAACCAACACGACCAGGCTATTTGACGATTGCAGTCATTATAACCAGATCGCTAATACTGCCCATCAGCTTCCCCGAATGGCACAGGCAGCTATTCAGCATGCCATACAAAAAAAGGAGTTGCCGTTTTAGGGCTTCCAGGAGACGTGGCGGGATTACCGGCCGTGGATAACATATCCGCTGACAGGAATTACTTTACGACGGCGACTATTCAACCGTCAGCAGAAGAAATTCAGGAGTTAGCCGAACTGATCAATTCCCATCAAAAGATTTGTATTTTCTGCGGCATTGGTGCCGCCGGAGCCCATAAAGAAGTTGTTGAGCTATCGTCATTCTTACAAGCGCCGGTTGGTTATTCCTTCCGTGGAAAGATGAGTATCGCTCACAACAATCCTAATGAGGTTGGTATGTCCGGGCTTCTGGGTTTACCAGCCGCATACCACAGCATGCACGAAAGTGATCTGATCCTGCTACTGGGAACTGATTTTCCTTACGTTCCGTTTATTCCCCAGGATAAGACGCTGGTGCAAGTTGACCTTCAGCCGGAGCGCTTGGGACGACGGGCGAAATTAGACATAGGGCTTTGGGGGGATGTGAAGGCTACCATAACAGCTTTGATGCCCCTCCTCGAAAGAAAAACAGATAATAGTTTCCTGAAAGCCCAGTTGCAAGTACATGAAAAGGTAAAAGACCACCTACTGATTTATGTAAATGACAAGGGCAAAACGGACGCTATACATCCGGAAGCAGTGGCCTTCATTATGGACAAACTCGCAACGGATGATGCGGTGTTCACTGTCGATACAGGTATGTGCTGCGTATGGGGCGCGCGCTACATTACCGCCAACGGAAAGCGAAAATTGATTGGATCGTTTACACATGGTTCGATGGCAAACGCAATGCCACAGGCTATCGGCGCTGCGCTGGCATTTCCAGGCCGGCAGATAGTCGCCATGTGCGGTGATGGTGGTATTTCCATGTTACTTGGCGATCTGGCAACCATTAAACAGTACAATCTCAATATAAAAATCATCGTCTTCAACAACCGGTCACTTGGCATGGTGAAACTTGAGATGGAAGTTGCCGGAATTATGGATTATCAAACCGACATGGAAAATCCCGACTTCGCTATGGTTGCTGAGGCCACCGGCATTAAAGGAATTACTATTCATGATCCGGGACAGCTGGAAAGTTCGATGACCCAGGCTATGGCACATCAGGGCCCGGTATTGGTGAACGTTTTTACGGATCCCAATGCATTAGCCATGCCGCCAAAACTAAACTTCAAAATGGTAAAAGGCATGTCCCTGTATATGGGCAAAATGATGCTTGGGGGAAAATTTGAAGAAGTGATCGACACGCTGAGGGCCAATTACAAGCATCTGGAAGACCTGAACAATTAACACGAAGGACATGAAAAACATAACATCGCCGGCAGCTAATCCCACTATGAGCCGTATGTTCCGGGACCGCGCATTTATTATAGCCTGGGTTTTCGGATTGATTTTCTATTTTCTGGAGTATGTCATTCGGTCGGCACCGGCTGTAATGATCAGCCAGTTAAGCACACTTTTTAAGGTAAACGCTTTGGGTGTAAGTGGCATCTTAGGTACTTATTATTATACCTATTCTGTTACCAGCTTAATAGCAGGAATGTCTTTAGACCGTTTCGGCGCACGCTACCCTATCGCTATTGGCACCGGTATATTGTTCTTAGGCTGCCTGGCTTTTGCTGCACCGTCTGCAGCCATGGGCGATTTTGGCCGTTTACTTCAGGGAGCAGGTTCTGCATTTGCCTTTACCGGATGTGTTTATCTCGCTGCCCATGGATTCGCCCCCTGTTATCTGGCCACAGCAATTGGGGTAACCCAATGTATTGGTATGCTTGGCGGATCGGCAGGTCAGTTCGTGACCGGTCCCTTATT
The DNA here is from genome assembly GCF_050632265.1 of Mucilaginibacter sp. P19. Lineage (NCBI taxonomy): Bacteria > Pseudomonadati > Bacteroidota > Sphingobacteriia > Sphingobacteriales > Sphingobacteriaceae > Mucilaginibacter > Mucilaginibacter sp. P19. The sequence continues at coordinate 2,611,271 of NZ_CP192586.1, read as the reverse complement.
GAGGTCAGGTTTGCCTGTTACCGTATTCTGGGTTGGGATAGGCATTGCCTGCGGTATAGTCACACTAATGCTTTTCCTGAGTACGCCTGCAGAAAATAAGCGTAACCAGCAACAAAACACTCTTTCGGGCATACTCGTTCCTTACCGAGTTGTTTTTTCCAATCCTCAATCCTATTTGAGCGGACTTATTTCAGGGTTGTTGTTTGCTCCTACCACGATTTTTGCCATGACCTGGGGAGTTACTTTCCTGCAACATGACCGAGGTTTTTCCTATAGTTTGGCAGTAATTACCTGCTCCATGGTGCCGCTCGGCTGGGTGATTGGCGCCCCCCTACTCGGTTGGTTTTCTGATCTCCTTGGTAGGAGAAAGCCTGTATTATCTTTGTGCATCATATTGATGGTTATCTGCCTAATACAATTTACCTACTTTCCAGGCCTGATCTCTGCTTTTGTCACAATGCTCATATTCGGCATAGCCTCTGGAACGGCTATGATCCCATATTCCATCATCAAGGAAGCCAACCCAGATAGTGTTAAAGGCAGTGCGACCGGCGGGATTAACTTCCTGACATTTGGTGTTACCGCTATACTGGGACCGGTGTTCGCACACTTTTTGGAAAAACCTTAACGACCGCGGCGGACCCGGCAGTTCATTTTAATGGGGCTGTTACTTTCCTGCTGGCAACTACCGGAATGGCATTTCTGATCAGTCTGATCATCAAAGAAACCGGTTCTGCCGCAAAGAAATGATATAAATATCTAAACGTTACGACGATGAAAACAAAACAATACATCAGAAAAATTTCATTTTCAGTAATTCTGGCTTTGACAATTGGCATAGCTTACGGGCAAGGCGGTTCGCCATCCTATACTGACGGGCTAACCATTAAGCTGGACAGCACGGGTCAAAAATATGTCAGGTTCCTGGTCTGGACAGACTTCAGGGCCCGATATTCAGAGTTGAATCCCGGTACTGCAGTAAACGGCATCGCTAAAGATAATATACTGGACTTCAGCGTTCGCCAATTCCGATTTGCATTATACAGCCAGTTAAGCCAGCGCTACCTGGTACTTGGAACTATTGGAATAGATAATCAAAGCTTCTCCAGCGGTGGTTCGGCAGGAGGCGGCAATACGGGAAACGGCGGCGCAACATTCAACGGAACTTTGGGCAAAAAGCCTTCCCTGTACGTGCATGAGTTATGGAATGAATATACCATTGTTCCAGACAATGATTTTGCAACGCATAAGCGTAACTTTGCCTCATTATACATTGGTACGGGCTTGCATTACTGGGTTGGTATCAGCCGCATGTCATCCTTAAGCTCATTCAACTTCCTGGCCATCGATGCGCCAATTTACAACTGGCCCCTGATCGATAATTCTGATCAGCTGGGACGCCAGGTGGGTATTTATCTTAAGGGTGTTATAGGGCCTGTTACCTACCGATGGGCGGTTAACAAGCCGTTTACTGTTATTACTCCCGCCGTCGCCTATGCTAAGCCCAATGCCCCTGAATTAAATTATGCGGTAGATAACAACGCAAACGGTAACCTGTCTACTACGGGATATGCAGCCTGGCAATTTTTTGATAAAGAAAACACCTTGGTTCCTTATACCACTGGAACCTATGTTGGTACAAAAAAGGTGCTGAATATCGGTGTCGGCTACTATTACACCGGCAAGGGTACCACCACGCAAGTAAACAATACAGCTACATCTCCGCTAATTAACCATAATATTAGCATTTGGGCGGCTGACGTATTTGCCGATCTACCCTTTGGCGGCAAGCGGCAAAACTGGGCATTTACCGGCTATAGTGTTTATTACCATGATGACTTCGGGCCAAATTACCTGAGAAACGGATCGATCATGAATGAAAATGTCGGACCGGCCCAAAACTATACCGGAGTTGTATCACAGGCCGGCTATGGTAACGTTGCTCCGATTATTGGTACAGGTTCATCATGGTTTACCCAGGTTGGCCTTTTATTGCCCAAAACGCTTTTAAAAACAGACGTTGTGCGTTTACAGCCATTTGCCGAATACAGCTTGCAGCAATTTGAAAGGTACGGCAGTTCAAAATTCACCTGGTGGAGTGCCGGCGGTAACGTTTACCTTGACGGCCATCATGCCAAAATCTCCTTTAAATATCAAACCAGACCTATCGTTGTTAATAATCAGCAAGCTTTTTCAAAGGGCAGTTATGTTATTGCAACGCAGGTATTTTTATAGAGTTAAGAAAGCAGGCTGCTAACATCAACCCAAAAAAGGAATTGGGGGCAAATCTATCAAACGGATATTTGTTTACCAAAAACAAATATCCGTTTCGTTTTTTATCCGTTGCATTCAATCCATCATGTGCTCTGGTAGGGGCAACAATATTTACATTCGGGCTTATGAGGCAATAGGTCGTCTTACTATTTGATCTGACGGATAATGACTGCTACAACCGCCTAAAGATACAATCCTAAAGATCAAGGCACCCGCATTTGACTATTCAGCGGTCATTAAGCAAGGACATTACCGGGCGCCTGTCTAATCAAACAATAGCTGCACCTGTTTCCATGTAACGATCTGAATCTGTTAGATTTTGATTCCTGAAAGATATGGTAATTTTAGTTCCATATTCAGCTTCGCAGCTGTAATCGGCGTGGATATCAGCACTTAAGCCACTAATCAGCTTAAGCCCCAGGGATTCAGTTCCATTTTGACATTGATTTTGCGGCATACCGATCCCGTTATCAATAATTTCGAGTTTAATCAAGCCATCATTTTCCGACATCAGAATGAAAACGTCGCCATTTCTATCACCGGGAAACGCATACTTAATGCAATTTGTAACGGCTTCATTCAGGATCAGCCCCAAAGGAATAGCGTGTGAGATACCCAGTTCGATCTTTTCCACATCAATGATAAAATGGATTTTCCCGAAGGTATCAAAACTGTCCTGAAGAGATTGCACCAACTCCGGAATGTAAAAGGCCATGTCAATAGTTTTAATTTCATCTGACTGGTAAAGTTTCTGATGAATTAACGACATGGCATAAATACGATGCTGGCTGCTTTCAATCGCTTTCAAGGCATCATTTTCTAAATACTGTGCCTGTGATTCCAGGAGGCAGATAACCGTGTGCAGGTTATTTTTAACGCGATGGTGAACTTCTTTCAGCAGCCATTCTTTGCTGGTAAGCAATTGCTGTAATAATTCATTTTTGTGTGTGATGATGGCATTTGCCGCTTTCTTCTGCTTGTAAATACGGTAGATCAGCGCACTGATGATCAGCATCACGATGATACCCCCCATGGTAAGGTTTTGAACCAGACCCGCATGTTTAAGTTTTGTTTGCTGCAGCAGCTCATTTTGTTGCAGCAGCTTTATCTGCTGATCCTTTTTTTCCGTTTCGTATTGCACTTGCTGTTTTTGGAACTCGACCGCCTTGCGCTCGTTGAAAATCGAATCCTGTATCTTATTGAAATGTATCAAATGCTGCACCGCCGACCGGTAATTACCTTTGGCCGTGTCAATCCTGAATTTTAGGGAATATAACGCCGACCGGTCGTAAGCAGTGCCGTTTTTGGCCAGCAATTCTTCACTTTTTTCATATAATCGGTTGCCTGACCAAATGATTGCGCCGCCAGGTAGAACTTGGACATGATGAAATTATCTTCAATCAGCTTAGCAACATTCAGCTTGTTTTTATATTTCAGGTCAATAGTCCTTAACGCTTCGGCATAAGGTCTGCCATTACCGATTTGATTTAATTTCGTATATATTTTCACAAATAATTCATTGGTTATCCTCGAAAGATCCATATCGTTTTTCGGCGCCGGGTATTTTCCCAAAACTTGTTGCAAAATCCGCTTTGCGGCGATCGGCTGTTCGGTATTGAGGTAGCTGTTTGCGATGTTAACACATAGAAAATAGATGGTATTAACATCGTTGTATGTTTCCGCAGTTTTAAGCGCCTTGACAAAATAGAATGTTGAATTTTTATAATCATGTTTCCTGTAAAATATCAAACCCAGGTGATTATTAATGGCGCACAATTGCATAGTGGTGTCTTTGTCCAGCTCTGCCGTTTTCAGCGCAAGTAATGCATAGGACAGCGCCTTTTGCAGATTGGTATCATACAAATAAGCAACAGCAATCAGATCATATACTTCCTGTACCGCCTGATAATGGATAGATTTGTAAAGTGCCAGTGATTTCAGAAGTTTTTCTAAAGTGGTTTGCACAGCGTTGTCATACTCACCCAGACGCTTATATCCGTACGCCTGCCTTTCGACATTATTCGTCATTTTAAATGCCTCAATCCCTTTCGTGTATAGATCCAGGACCTTACTGCTGCCCGAATCATCGTAAGGATTATAATAAGTGGCACGTTGGTAATAAGCCTGCCCCAGGTGGTAATAGTTTTTAGCATCACTCAACAACTGGATGGCTTTATCGTTTAAAACCTTTGCTATTTCCTCTTGTTTGATTTTCCTTGCCAGATACGACTCTACCAAAGAAGTGTATCCGTAGGCCGTAATGGATTTAATTTTTGTATTCATGCGTTTCGCCTGGTCAATAAACAACCGCGCGCTGTCCAGGTCTGTCTTCAATTGACCTTTTTTGAATATATTGAATTCTGCAAGGGTTAATAAAGCATGGATATGCGCGGTATCTGTAACCTTTTGCTGGACTATTTTTAGCAGTTGGTCTGCTTGTTGCCTTTTGATCTCCTGGCCCCTGCACAAAAAGATCGTTCCAACCAGGATAAATAGCAGTATAGGTTTTCTCATAATCTGATTATAAATTGATTAGCTAAAATGTTTAAAAGTTCAATTTTCATGCTTTCTCGGGATGAGATGATGACTTTAAGTTCATATTCATCAATACGATATGTTTGGATCTACAACAATCTCCGGGCTTAGCGCAATTCATCGTTTTCAGATCAAACTGCTGATGCCCTCAATCAATCATTTATCATGGAGCCGCTTTGTTAACCTGCCTTCGTCGATTACCAGGCTTTCCCCGGTGGCAAACGGGTGCTTTATGAGATAAATCAGCGCGAGCGCCACATCCCCCGGTTCCCGGAAGCTGCCGAAGAATCGAACATCATTGACCGCTGTAATTCTGGTTGGGCGTTCCGTAATTGTACGGTAGTAAGACTCCTGGCGAGGCAAACCTACTGTAACGCAGTTCAAGCGAACAGGCGCTAATGGAACTGCCATTGCCTTCGTATAATCGGGTAATATATCTTTAATACAGGGATCCGGCGATTGATTAACTGAGCAAATGGTAATCGAACAACCGGGTCCCATGAGCGGTAAAGCATACTTAATAGCAGCAGATATACTGATAAAACAGGTTGTAATAAAATGCCGCTCTGCCACTTCCGGCAATACATCCGATCCAATGGGAATCATATGCTCGGGGAGAACTATGACCATGTGATCTAAAGAAGCCCGGTTAATGAATAATTCCTTATAACAATCATCACACCCCAGTTCGCTCTCCTTCATATTACGGCCAAATGGCAGAACGAATTTGTTTTTTAATACCGGGCTTAACTTCCTGCAAACCGCTGTTACAAGCGCCCCTTCTGCTGCTGCAAGTATCGCAGTAGCCTGTCCGATAAGAGATTCAGCTCCTATGACAACGACATTTTTACGTTTTAAGGACCGATGATAACTATGATCTTTCATTTCATTTCAGTTGGCCAGACATTACACAGGGAAAGGTCTGCTTAAGGCTATTCACGATACTCTGGCATTTAAACAGGCATCATGACCAACAAACATTCGATCTCAATGCCAACGGTAAGGCGCCTTCGTTTTCGCAACACGCTTCTGATGAATCAGGTCGGTTGGCAAATCAATGCCGCGGAAAGCTTTGACCAGAGGTGAATCGAAAGGCCATTCGTAAAAGTATTGAATGCGATCATGAGAATGCCTTTCAGCCCATTGTGCATCGAAGCTATCGCATAAATAACGCAGCCCCGATCATTTACAGCTTCCCTTTCAAAAAGATGCGTTTCTACAATCTCGAAGTCGTCTGGATTTAGCAGTTCCCTATTCTGGACACAAAGCAAGTTTTCACTTTTAAGGACGTAGTCAAATTCATAGCCTTTCTTTTGCAGATCTATTATTGCCTCTTCCTTGTTACTGTAATTATTCATAATGGTGAAAATGTGAGTGAATGCATTGTCAAAGCTGCCCGTGCTGCATCATTCAAAACATTCAATCCCTATGCCATCAGAAAAACAAACTGACTATCAATACATTACCACTTTAAAAAAACAGCTCGGCTTGCTTCATTTCGCTTATTCTAAAATAATTAACCAAATATCAATAAACCGTATCTGGGAGAGCATGCACTAAGTGTTGTCATCTTCGTGCCTAATAGATCAATGGTTTGTGTTGATACTAGCGCACAGTCTATTTTAAAATTTATTTTGGATAAATTATGATTGACATCCTTACCGGGTAATTGCCAGGGCACCATTTCTAATTTCAAACAAGATACAGTTGGGACATTGCAACTCTAAGAGCGTACCACGCCAGCCTCTTCAAAAAGCGATTTCGAAATTAAAAAGACGGTAAGCGACTGTAAAAATGTGCTTAGCCTTAGTCAAGGCTCCACACATAACATCAAAACTGAGCACCTAAGTTAAAAACTTAAATTAGGTGCTTAGAAGTTGACGTTTCTTGAGGGTTATTGAGGGGTAATTAATAAAAAAACCCTTAAATAAGCTATTTAAGGGGTTTGTAGGTGTAGAGATTGTCTACTCAGTGCGCCCACCTGGGCTCGAACCTATTTCCTTAAATCACTGTATTTCAATGATTTGCCTTTATTCTTGTTGTTTAAGGTAGTTACATAGGTAACACGCCCTATTGACTAAACAAATATACAAAAAACCATTAAATTACGTCAAATATATTTAAGCAGTTGCTTAAATGCTTATCTTTGACCCAATGGATAATTGCACCCGGATATTTGCAGACAGCAGGCAGATCAATATCTGCCGTAATGTGGTAAAAGAACATCAGCAGGCTTTTACGGATCTTTCACAAGTGGTGGCGTTAGCAGGTAATGAAGTTCGTTTGAAGATCTTATTCCTGTTGACACAAGAGAAGGAATTATGCCCCTGCGATCTGAGCGACATACTTGACATGACGATCCCGGCAGTGTCGCAGCACCTCCGCAAATTGAAGGATGGTGGCGTTATCCGATCACGCAAGTCGGGACAAACCGTTTTCTATTCAGTCGACCCTTCGCAGATTACCTTACTCCAACCATTCTTCCAGATTATACAAGAACCCTTAATCGAAGTCAGAGCGTGAAAAAAACAGATCATAAAGGCTGGATAGGTGGCTTGCTTGCTGCAATTGCCGGATCGCTTTGCTGTATCGCGCCTTTGTTATCCATCTTTGGCGGCTTAAGCAGCGCCGCTACTTATTTTAATTGGATAGCACCTTACCGGCCTTATCTGATCGGTATAACGATACTGGTATTCGCTTTTGCCTGGTACGAGCAATTGGTGTTTACGCCTATAAAAGAAAAAGACTGCTGCACACCAGCCAACCGTTCCTTTTGGCAATCTAAAAAGTTCCTGTTGATCGTTACCCTGTTCGCAGCGGTACTGACGGCCTTCCCTTATTATTTCCCAATGATCTATAAAGTGACCCCGAAGACAAAATTTGTTGATTTGCAAGGTAACTTAAAGTCCATTCGTATAGATATTAAAGGTATGGGTTGCGCGGATTGCACTAAACATATTGACGGTTCATTAATGGGCCTATACGGTGTGACGTCATCGAATACATCGTTTGAAAAAGCGCAAACTATTGTGCGATACGATCCGGCCAAAACCAATGCAGATAGTATCGATCATAAAATCAAAGCAATAGGCTATCAGCCAACGCTCATCAAAAACAATTAAATATGGCTGCTACCATCCAACTCAATTCGGTAATTATGTGTCCTAACTGTGGCTTTCAAAAAGAAGAAGAAATGCCGACAGATGCCTGTCAGTATTTTTACGAATGTGAAAGCTGTAAAGCCCGACTAAAGCCGCTGGCTGGTGATTGCTGTGTTTTTTGCAGCTATGGAACCGTAAAATGCCCGCCTATACAGCAAGGTACTTCCTGCTGCGGCTAAGTTAGTTTACGATCTCAAAAAAGTGATCAGGTTACCATGCAGGTCAAGTGTGGGAAAATCACGGTTGCCCCAGGGCTGATCTTCTACTACTGTTTCGGCGTTATAGATTACGCCACTGGCTTTCATCTCCTCGTAAAGTTCATCGATCCCGGTTACTTCTATTCGGCAACTAGCAGTGCCTGCCAAAAAACTTTCCGCACCGGTACTGACGGGCCGTAAAACGAGCCAGAACTTATATCGCCAATCGTGGTCGCAAGCCGCCCAAAGGTGTATATCTAAACCATCACGCGTTAAAATAGCAAAGCGATCTTCTTGATGCCGCGCTTTAAAACCCATTTTACCTTCATAGAAAGCTACAGCTTCGGGAATGTTTACCACAGGTAAAGCCGGGATGCTTCCTTTTAATTTTGTCATCGTTTAAACCGCCGCTAAAGTATTAACATAAGCTATTGTATCCGCATCCAGTTTTGTTTTATCCGCACCCGCTTTCAACAGCAGTTGAATGCAATTGATCTGATGGTACTGGTTACCATTGTCACCGGAAGTTAATGTGTGTACTGCCCAGCCTATCGGTGTGGAGTTGAAGGTGATATCGGGTTGATCAATATTTGCTCCTTTTGCAATTAATACTTCAACTAATTGATCCCTTCCGCAAAAAGCCGCCCAATGCAAGGCCGTGGCCCCGTCATGATCGGTGTAAGAAAAATCCGCACCCTGCTCAATGTAGAATATTCCTAATTTCTCCGCGTGGAGGCTTGCTGCCGCGAGCAATGGGGTGTTGTTATCGCCTTTTGATTGATAACCATTAATGTCAGCATTAAACTCAAGTAAGATTTTTGCTATTTCAATAGCTTTTTCTTCAGTAATGATCTTAGCAAAAACCAAATCACATAGCCGATGCAAAGGATGGCCTTTCATCTCCGGCTGAGCATCGCTGCACGGAATACCCCCATTAGCCAGGCTTGGGTCGCCCTCAAGTACCGTTCTCAACGACACAAGATCCACCTGGTTAACTAATTTATATAATTCGCTGGCTTGCATTTTATATCATTATCCCAAAGCTAATTAAATTTTGATAATTTGTTTCTTGCTATTGAATATTAATCGTAATATTGCAATATAAACAATGGGCTTAACAAAAACAGAAATATTCACCGACGAGACAAAACAGGTTAGCTGTGATGCTGAAAGCCATTGCGCATCCTGCACGTATCGCTATTTTACAGGAGATCATTAAATCGAATACCTGTATCTGCGGCGACCTGGTGGATGAACTGGGTTTAGCGCAGCCGACCATTTCACAGCATTTAAAAGAACTGAAGAACGCCGGTTTGATACAAGGCACCATTGAAGGCGTTAGCGTTTGTTACTGTATTAATCCACCGGTTTGGAACGAGCTAAAAGAACAGATGGGCAGTTTTTTTCCGCCTTTGATGTGAAAGCGACCTGCTGTTAAAAAAATTTGAATACATCCATCGTAATATTACAATATTAAATAAATAGAAAGCCATGAATAAAGCAGAAGCGATTAACTGGAAAACCTTTAAAGATACCTTATTACAGCATCCTGATCTTGACCTGCAATTTCAATACGCAGAAGGCAAATTAGTTGATGCGGCCTACCATATCACCGAAATTAAGCAAGCGCCGATTACATCCGTTGACTGTGGTGGTGTAATGAATGCCTGGACAGAGATCATCGTCCAGCTATGGGTTCCTGAAGGCGAGCAACAGCTACGCTCCATGAAAGTTGCTAAGGCCTTATCAATCGTTGATATTGTTGAAAAAATGCTGCCGCTTAATCCGAACGGTACGGTGAAGATTGAATTCGGCAATTCCGAATTTGATACCCGCCAGATGTTTCCTAATGAAATGATCATTGATGGCAACGCTTTAACAGTTGACCTGCGCCCAGATGCAGTACAATGCAAAGCAATAAGCCGTGGTGGCAGTTGTGGTACGAACGATAACGGTGAAGAATGCTGTGCACCTGCCGTTGCCGAAAAACCGAAAATACAATTAGTGAACCTCGCTGCTGCTCCTGCTGAAGCTTGCTGCACACCAGGTGGCGGCTGCTGCTAATAAATTAAAGATGATACTCGACGAGGCCCAACCCTATAAAGATAAAGTGATCGAACTGCTGGCAGCTGAAAATCTGCCAGTAGCAGATCTGCCAAAAACACTCGACAACTTTATCGTAGCCATTCAAGATGGTTCAGTCGTAGGAGTTGGTGGCGTTGAAGTTTACGGGAAGTTCGGCTTGCTTCGGTCTTTAGCCACCCAATCAGACTATCGCGGAACAGGGATAGCAGCCAAAGTGCTGGCACGGCTGGATAAAGTGAGTAAACTTAAAGGCTTATCGGCTTTGTACCTCTTAACGGAAACCGCGCCTGATTACTTTGAACGGAAAGGCTTTGTTCGAATAACGAGGGTCGAAGTGCCCCAAGAAATACAGCAATCAACTGAATTTAGCCATGTTTGTCCGGTGTCGGCAATAGTGATGAAAAAAACATTATGAGCAAGAAAAATATATTAGTGCTTTGCACCGGTAACAGCTGCCGCAGTCAGTTAGCTGAAGGTTACCTTCGTTACTTTGCAGGCGATAAAGCCAACGTTTACAGTGCGGGTATCGAAACACATGGTGTCAATCCCAAAGCTGTGCAAGTAATGGCTGAGGATCATATCGATATTTCCGGGCATACCTCTAATCACGTGGATGAGTATCAGGCTATCTCATTCGATCAGGTGATCACCGTTTGTGATAATGCGAACGAAGCTTGTCCGTTCTTTCCCGGCAAGGTAGAACGTTTCCATGAGAATTTTCCTGATCCGGCCAAAGCAACCGGCACACCCGAACAAGTAATAAATGAGTTTCGCCGTGTGAGGGATATGATCAAAGTTTATGCTGCTGACTTTGTAAATGAACACGTTAACTAACTGTTTTTTTAACCAATTCTATCGTTAAATAGCAATAAACCAATTAATCTTAAAAACTAAATCATGAAACAATTTTCCTTTGTATTTTTAGCGGCTTTACTGGTAGTAAGTTCCGCTTTCGCCCCTGTGGGTGAACCTGTTTTTCCAGAACTGGCACAGTCATTCAAACTGCTCAAAAAGAGTAACGCTGTCACTTATGATCGTCAGGATGTACTTGGTGGCATACAACAGTTGGGAATAACGACCAGGGCCCGGAAACAGCCGGTGATCGTGGAATTTTTGGGCGATGACGGTTTTAGTGCGCCTGTAGCGATGGCGGTATTAAAAGCAGCACTGGCTTCTTACGGTATAAACGATGTTAAGATTGTCTTGGCAGGTTCGGCAACCTCTGCGAAAGTTGCACCCGCATTGGCAAAACTTGGCTTTAAAGTAAACGGCAATGAAATCAAATACAACGACCAGGGCGGTTCGGTAACATTAGAAACTACAGCATCTAATCCGCAAGTTATTCACGTACTGGCGCAGGAAAGTTCGGCATCGCTGCTGGCCAGCAAAGATAAGTTTGCGGTGAAATTACAATATGCGCCATTGGCTGCGGATGCAACTGATGAACAATACGAGGCACAGGCTAAATTGGTGACCGCAGAAATGCTTTTTGCCGCTTCTAAATTCAAAGAAAACTGGAAATAATTAATATTCAATTCACATTAAAACCCGATATACGCAATCAATTATGTCAGCAAACAATTGTGCCCCGGTGGCCGAACGTAAAAAACTAAGTTTCCTCGATAGCTATCTAACGCTTTGGATATTCCTGGCCATGGCCATTGGGGTAGCCGTAGGTTATTTCATTCCCTCGTCGTCCACTTTCATCAATTCGTTTTCCAGCGGAACGACCAATATTCCTTTGGCTATTGGTCTCATCCTGATGATGTATCCGCCACTGGCAAAAGTGAAATACGAGAACATGGGCGAAGTGTTTAAAGACACCAAAGTATTGAGCGCATCACTTATCCTCAACTGGATCATTGGGCCGGTTCTTATGTTTGTTCTGGCTATCACTTTGCTGCGCGACCATCCTGCCTATATGGTTGGGTTGATCCTGATCGGCCTTGCCCGCTGTATTGCGATGGTGGTGGTTTGGAATGAACTAGCCGAAGGTAACCGTGAATATGCTGCTGGCCTTATCGCTTTAAACAGTATCTTCCAGGTGCTATTGTATAGCGTTTATGCGTACTTGTTTATTACGGTATTACCGCCATTGTTCGGCCTGAAAGGTTTGGCTGTGAATATTACAATTGGGGAGATCGCCAAAAGCGTCGGTATCTACCTGGGCATCCCTTTCGCTGCGGGTGTCATCAGCCGTTATACGCTGATCAAACTAAAAGGTGAAGAATGGTTCCAAACCAAATATGTGCCTTTTATCTCACCGATCACCCTGATTGCTTTGCTGTTCACCATCGTTGTGATGTTCAGTTTGAAAGGTAACCTGATCGTGCAGATCCCTTTTGATGTGCTTCGTATAGCATTACCGCTCGTGATCTACTTTACGATTATGTTCGTGCTGAGCTTTTTTATTGGCAAGTCGTTCGGTGCGGATTACTCGCGTTCTACATCTATCGCCTTTACGGCAACCGGCAATAACTTTGAACTGGCTATTGCCGTAGCCATCGGCGTGTTCGGTATCAATTCAGGTGAAGCTTTTGCTGGCGTGATCGGCCCGCTCGTTGAAGTACCTGCCCTGATCGCTTTAGTGAACCTGGCCTTTTACTTCCGTAAGAAATATTATAACAAACCATTATCTGTAGCTAAATGAAAATAGCCCTTTTCTCTGATATACACGCCAACCTGCCTGCGCTGGAGGCGTTCTTTGCCGACGTAGAAAAACAACAACCTGATGCCATTTATTGCCTCGGTGATTTGGTAGGTTATAATATCTGGCCAAACGAAGTGATCGATGAAATACGTAAGCGTAATATTCCGTGCATAACCGGTAATTACGACTTTGGTATCGGCAGACATAGCGATGATTGTGGCTGCGCCTATAAAACAGACGAGGAGAAGGCTTTAGGTAAAGTATCAATCGCTTATACCAACGAAGTTATAAAAGATGAACAGCGCGCTTATTTGCGTACACTGCCAGCACATATCAGGTTAGAATACCAACTGAATGGCGACAAGCTTAATGTAATGTTCGTACATGGCAGTCCCCGTAAAGTGAACGAGTACTTGTTTGAAGACCGGGACGAAAAGAGCATGCTGCGCATTATGGAAACTGCGGATGCGGACGTGCTATGCTTTGGCCATACCCATCAGCCATACCACCGAATACTGACAGCGAATGACCAGTTTTATCACGCTATCAATATCGGTTCCGTAGGTAAGCCGAAAGATAAAGACCCGCGTGGCGGTTATGTGTTATTGCATATCAACGAGCATAGTTCTAAAACAACTAAGGATAGCATCCAGGTTGAGTTTATCCGCTTTGATTATGATATTGAAAAAGCAGCGAAAGCGGTTGAGGATAGCCCCCTACCTAACGAGTACGCAGACATGTTAAAGAACGGTTAAGATGAGGATTGCACTTTTTTCAGATATACACGCCAACCTACCGGCATTTGAAGCGTTTTTGACCGACCTGGGTAGCCGTAAAGTTGATGCGGTTTATTGCTTAGGCGATATGATTGGTTATAACATCTGGCCGAATGAAGTCATTGCGCAAATACGTAATCGTGGTATCGCTACTTTAGCAGGCAATCACGACCAAAAAATAAAAGGGCATGCCTATGAATTGGTGTCGTCTGATAACCGCGCTTACCTAAATACGTTACCGGCTCATATCAGGCTCGAATATTCAAACGTGAATATTGTACTGGCACACGGTAGCATTCGTAGCATTAATGAATACGTACTCGAAGACCTGGATGAAAGCTATGTGCTGGGGATGATGAGTGAAGCAAAAGCCGATGTGCTTTGCGTAGGCCATTCGCACTTACCATACCACCGGATCATTGGCGAAAAACATGTCGTTAATATCGGCTCGGTCGGCAAACCCAAAGATGGCAACCCCGACGGTTGTTACGTGCTATTAACTATAGAAGACAGTATCAAGGTTGAATTTATCAGATTTGCGTACGATATAGAAAGAGCCGCTAACGCTGTTGAAGCAAGCCCCTTACCGGACGAGTTGGCGGACAGGTTACGAAAAGCTTATTAGAGATCGACTTACATTTTCATGCCAGCCATGTTATCATTCCCGTTCTTGAAGGTCGCTTCGCTGTTCAATAAATAGGCTCCATTGGTAACGACAATGGCACCTGCATCTAAGCCGGATAGCACTTGCACATAGTTTTGATTGGCTTGGCCAGGTTTAATCATCCTTGGTGAAAAGCTGCCTTCTGCATTTTTTACCCATACCTTACTGCCTTTGCCGTCACTTAATACCGCAGATGTCGGAACAGCTAACGAACGTGCACCATTACCACCAAGTGAAATATAAGCCAGCATACCCGGCCGGATCAGCCCCTGTGGATTAGGAATGCTGACGCGGATCAGATCAACTTTGGACGCATCCGATAATTCAGGGTTAATGAACGCTACCTTGCCATTGATTACTTGTCCATTCAGATCAGGAAAGGAGACGCTTACCCGATCATTTAATTTATAGCTCCCGGCCTCACCGGCGTATAACTGGGCTTCCACCCATAAGCTGTTCAATGCCTGAGTTTTCAATACCATCATCCCCTCAGTCACATAATCTCCCTCGTGCACCGCTATTTCGCTTACAGTTCCACTGACTTGACTTAATACGGTGGTTGTAGCAGCTACTTTGTTTGAAGCGGCCAGCTTATTGATCTGTGCGGCGGTTAAACCCCATAATTTGAGTTTATTTTCAGCGGCGCTGATCAGTTGTAGGTAGTCTACATCAGGATTATGTAAAAGCTTTTGCTGCTGTTTAGCCAACAGGTATTCCTTTTCCGCTTCCTGCAAATCCTCGCTATATAAAGCATACACGGGTTGCCCGACGTCGACTTTTTCTCCAACGGTTCTTACGAATAGCTGCTGTACCCGGCCCGCTATTCTTGCACTCAATTCGGCAGCTGTGTTTTCATTAGTGGTTACTGTGCCAGTGAGCGTTTTTTCATTACCTGTATTTTGTTCGCGCACGGTATCGGTTCGGATTCCGGCCAATTCAATCTGCGTTGCTGTCAGGGTGAGTTTATCTGATGCGGTGTTACCTGAGCCGGTAAGTTCCACTTTGATCAGTTTCATGCCGCAAACCGGGCAATTACCAGGATGATCCTCATGTATCTGGGGGTGCATGGAACAGGTATAATAAGCTTTGGTTTGCTGCTGAACTACTTGCTGCGGTTTTTGCTTGCACGCAGTCGCTACTAAAATTAAGAGCAGCAATAAAATTTTCAATTTAGTCATGACTTTCCGTTTTAATAAAGCTTTCGCTGTCGGTTAAATATTGGGCGTTTGCTGCCAAGGTATCAGTAGCAGTTAAACCTTTTGTCACTTGTATTTGATTGTTAGTTATCGCACCGGTGCTTACCTGAATTGCCTGATATGCTGCTCCTTGTTTCAGCCATACGATCTGTGTCCGGCCCAGATCAATAACAGCAGAACGCGGTATCCACAAGCCGTTAGTCCGCCCGGTTTGGATTTCGGCTTTAAGTAGGCTGTTTACTTTTAGATTGTGATCCATGTTGTCGAGGTAAACCCTGATGCTTGTCGTCTTATCTCCATTCTGTAGAACAGGTTCAATGAAGTTCACCTTGCAGCTGATCTTTTTGCCCGGCAGATCGGGTAACGTGATCTTAACCGGCTGGTTCAATTTTAAAGCCGCCATATCCGAAGGGTCAATTTTGATGATCGCCCATAACTGATGCGGGTTAACCACATTGAACAAGGTTTGCCCCTTTTGGACATACATGCCCTCCTTGATGGCTAAAGGCAGGTTATTAGCAAACTCCGTTACTGGGCGCGTATCTGCCGTGCTGCCCATCTGGCCATGCGGCATATCATGTACATGGCCTTCATAAGGACTGTAAACCGGCAGGCTGTAATACGGCTTACCGCTTTTTATGACCTGCTTCACCTGTTCATAGGTCATGCCCTGTAACAATAGCTTTTGTTTGGCTGCATTCAGCAAGGCTGTTTCCGCAGGTGAATTTTTGCTGAGGTAGAGCAGGTCTTGTTGAGCCGTTACCATTTCCGGGCTGTAAATGTCGAAAATGCGCTGACCTTGGTGGATTTCCTGAAAGGCATATTTGATGTAAAGCTTTTCAATGCGCCCTGAAAAGCGAGAGGCGATATTATTGAACGTCCGCGTATCAAAATCAAGGTAACCGTCCGCCGAAATTGTGGTTGGTACTTCTTTTTGCTCGGGTGTAATCGTCTTAACCGAAGAAACGACCGTAGAATTGACCGGTTGAAGCACGGTATTTAAACTAATGCCGGCACCTTCACTGGCCTGTCCAGATTTTTTAACCAGCGTCATGCCGCAGATCGGGCAACTACCGGGATGATCTTCGAGTACCTGCGGGTGCATCGGGCAGGTGTATTTGACTTCGCTTTTTGCCTGGTTCGCGACAGCAGTCGTTTTTGGATTCGTGCAGGCGCTCATGACGGCCACAAAAGCGATCAGGAGGATTTTAATTGCTTTCATATTCCCTTTCATAAGCTACCTGTAACGTTAACAATTCCTGTAATCGGTCTAAAGCCTCCATGCGTACGGTTTGCAGGCTTTTGATACCATCTAAAACCGACGGGAGATCGCCTGTATTTTGGTCATAGGCCAGCAGTGCCGTTTTATAGCTATTTTGCAAAGCGGGTATGATGTTCTGTTCATAGTTTTTCAACTGCCTTTTTTTGCTGCCCATATCCGTTCTTAATGCCGCGAGTTGACCTTGTGCCTGGTTGAGGATATCCAGTTTTTTCTGTTGCAGTTCCTCCACCTCATAGCGGATACCTTTAAGGTTCGCTTTGTATTCCTTAGCTGCCCAGGGCACAATTGGAATGGTTACGGTACCCATTAAAATATATTGATTCGCAAACCCGCCGTAACTTTGCATATGTCCCGCCTGAATGCCAAAATCGGGTTTGCGTTTGGCATACTCCATTTTTGCATTTAATTGTTGCAGGTCAATATTGCGGTTGATCCCTTTAATATCGCTCCGGCCGGCAGCAAGGCGGGCGGTGTCCGTTATGATGGTTTCGTAATCTTTTAAAATGATAGTAGTGTCCACCGAAAAAGCGGCTTGTTTATCCCGGTTCATCAAGGTATTGAGCATGATATTCTTCTGGCTGATATCGTTGGTCAACTGCTCACGGACGTTGTCCAGTTGAAAAAGCTCTGCCTTGGCCTTATAGATGTTCGGCAGCTTCTCCTTGCTATAGGTTAGCCGGATATTGGCATCTTTGAGCATATAATCCAGTAATTCTTTGGTGTGCTGTAACAGGGCCAGTTTCTTTTCCAAAACCACGCGTTCATAATAGTATTGTTTGGCCTGGGAAATGAGTTGATTTTTGAGAAAGCCCTTATCGGCTGCCGTTACCTGGGACTGGCCTTTCATATAATCTTCTTTGGCTTTTAGCTTGGCCGGGTTGGTAAACATTTGCTCTGCCTGTACCATAAATGAGCCGCCGCTGGGGTTCAGCTGGTAAGGCACCTGGTACTGGCCTGCGCTGATCTTAGGGGCATCCAAACTCCTTGCCCCCGTAGCATAAGCATTCTGTGCGCTGCCTTTGGCATCATAAGCCTGCAAGGCCGGGTTGGTGCTTACACGGGCGGTCACGCTGTCTAAAGGGAAGCGCTGTGCTTGTGCAAAGCCGGCCAGACCTAACAACGCCGTTAATATAATATAATACTTTTTCATTATTCCTTTACCTCCAATACTTCCAGTTTGCCATATTTCTTCAACTCATATTCCTTTACCATCAAAAAGATAAGCGGTGTGACGAGCAAGATATGTGTGGAAGAAGTTAATACCCCGCCGATCATCGGCAATACGATGGGTAACATGACATCGCTGCCTGTCCCGGTTGCCCACAGCACCGGTACTAAACCAAATAACGCCACGCAAACGGTCATCAATTTTGGCCGCAGGCGTTTTACTGCGCCGTTCATCACATATTCCCTTAAATCAGATTTAGTGATCGTTTCTTTACTGTTGCCCTTCAGGGCGACCATTTGTTGCATGGCATCGTTCAGGTATATGACCATCACGATGCCCGTTTCTACAGCGATGCCAAACAAGGCGATAAAGCCAACCGCAACTGCGACAGATAAATGCACGCCGAAGAAGTAAACCATATAAGCCCCGCCAATGAGGGCAAAAGGAATGGAGATCAGGCTAAAAAATGCTTCCCGGATAGAATGGAAAGCAAAGTACAGGCAGGCAAAAATGATAAGGAGGACAATCGGCAGTATCAGCTTCAAGGTATGCTCTGCCCGGATCAAATTCTCATACTGGCCGCTCCATTCGATATAATAGCCCTTTGGTAAAGTTTTAACCATCGCATTCAACCTGTCCTGGGCTTCTTTGACGGTACTGCCCAGGTCACGGTCACGTACGTTAAACAATACGGTGCCCCGTAATAAAGCATTTTCCGATTGGATCATGGCCGGGCCATTGCTGATCCTGATATCCGCCACGGATGATAGTGGTATGGGGCCATAGCCGGACGTTTGTACGAGCGTGCGTTTGATAGCATCCAGGTTGTTGCGGTAATCCTGCGCAAAGCGGACATTGACGCTAAATCGCTGCCTGCCTTCAATTGTCCTGGTCAGGTTCATGCCGCCTATGGCGCTTTCCACGACTTCATTGACATCATCCGCGCTTAAACCGTAACGACCGATTGCTTCTTTATTGACCTGGATATCCAGGTATTTGCCGCCGGTTATCGGGTCAACATAGAGGTCTTTGACGCCGTTCAAGCCGTTCAAAGCCTGCTTCATCTGATTTGCAAGTGTGTTGATGGTGTCCAGGTTCTGGCCGTAAACTTTTAGCCCCACATCCGTGCGGATACCCGTAGACAACATATTGATACGGTTGATGATAGGCTGTGTCCAGCCGTTCACCACACCGGGAATTTGCAGTTTGGCATTCAGCTCATTAATAATATCTTCCTTCTTAATCCCTTTTCGCCATGCTTCCCTTGGTTTCAACAGGATAATGGTTTCTGTCATGCTGATCGGTGAATTATCGGTAGCGGTATTCGCCCGCCCGGCTTTGCCCAAAACGTTAGCAACTTCAGGTACGCTTTTAATGATCTTGTCCTGTACCTGTAAAACCTGTTTGGCCTGGGCATTGGAGACGTCCGGCTGGGTAACCGGCATAAAGAGGATCGTTCCCTCATCCAGTGGCGGCATAAACTCGCTGCCTAAAGAAAGCAATAAGGGTATGCTAATTACTAAAGCAATGATATTGATACCTATGGTTGTTTTACGCCAGGTCACGCACCAATCCAGTACCGGGCGATAAACCCTTTCCAGGCCACGGTTCAGCGGGTTATGGTCGTCCGTCCTTAACTTCCCTTTCAGAAAGAAAGAGATGAGAACAGGCGCTAATGTCACTGCAAGTATGGCGTCAATGGCCAGTATAAATGTTTTTGTCCAGGCTAAAGGGCCGAACAATTTGCCTTCCTGTCCCTCCAGTAAAAAAACCGGCAGGAAGGACGCGACGATGATGAGCGTAGAGAAAAACACGCCACGGCCAACCTGCTTGCAGGAGGCTTCAATGATCTTTATTCTTTCTGCTGTGGTCATGATTTTTCTTGTTGTTGGGCGATGGATAAATTCCGGTGCGAGTTTTCGACCATGACGATGCCATTATCCACGATAACCCCGATAGCTAAAGCGATACCTGTTAAGGACATAATATTAGAACTGATACCAAAGAAGTTTAACAAAATGAAGCTGGCAGCAATGGTAATGGGTATCTGAATAATGATACTTAAAGCGCTTCGCCAGCTAAATAGGAACAGGATGACAATAATGGATACGGTGACCATTTCTTCTATCAGCGTATGTTTCACTGAATTAACCGCGCTTTCAATGAGTTCGCTGCGGTCATAAGCGATCTTGAACGTTACACCCGCAGGCAAGCCTTTTTGAATATCGGCCATCTTATCCTTAACGGCATGGATAACTTTGTCGGCATTTTCACCATAGCGCATCACGACGATACCACCTACGGCTTCTCCGTCGCCATTCCGGTCAAAGATACCCAGACGTTCATCGCCGCCCATTTGAACGGTGGCCACATCTTTGATCTTAACTGGTATAGCATTGATCACACCGATAGGCATGTTCTCGACATCCGCTAAGCTTTTAATATAGCCCAGGCCGCGAACGATATAGCCGGTGCCGTTCATTTCAAACTTACGCCCGCCCACATCATTGTTATTGCTTTTAACCGCTTTAAGCACCTGCGCTAAGGATATGTTGTAATAATTCAGCTTGTGCGGATCGATGCTGACCTGGTATTGCTTTTCAAAGCCGCCAAAAGAGGCCACTTCGCTTACACCGGATACGGTTTGCAGGCCTAATTTCACATACCAGTCCTGTAGGGCGCGCTGTTCGCCCAGATCCATGCCTTTGGCGTCGAGCGTGTACCAAAGCACATGGCCGACGCCTGTGCCATCCGGCCCCAATGTGGGTGTAATGCCTTCCGGCAATAAACGCTGTGCGTAGTTTAGTCTTTCCAATACCCGGCTACGCGCCCAGTACACATCGGCTTTATCCTCAAAAACGATGTACACAAAGCTCATCCCGAACATAGAGGTCGCACGAATGGCTTTTACTTTTGGGATACCTTGCAGGTTACTAACCAACGGATAGGTTACCTGGTCTTCCATGATCTGCGGGCTGCGCCCTTGCCATTCGGTAAAAACGATCACCTGGTTGTCCGACAGGTCGGGTATGGCGTCAATCGGATTTTGTTTGACCGCATAAGCCCCCCACGCAAACAGGGCAATGGCGATCAGCAGTACGATATACCTGTTTTTTAAGGACAGGCTGATCAATTGGTTTATCATCTTAATTGCTTTAATCAACCCTCCGCCAAACAGCGGAGGGTTGAATGAATTACATTTTCATTTTTTCTGCCGGTTTCTTTTTATCGGTCTTTTTAACCAGGGTCATACCACATTTCGGGCATTTGCCGGGTTTATCACTCAGCACTTCCGGGTGCATGGTGCAGGTGTACTGCACTTTTGGGGCAGGCTTTACCTTTTTAGTTTTAGTCGTGTCTGAAACAGCATTGGTGCCATTGGAAGCAAAAACGGTCGTGGCAGAAAACAGGATGGCAACAGCCATCAGCATTACTTTTTTCATGTGTTAAAAAATTGAAAATGAATAAATAGCACAGGCAAAGCCAATGCGTTAATTATGAATTAAGATGGATTCTAATTGAATTATAGCCGGTACAGGATTGTATGGCTATGAAAAGTACAGGTCAAATCCTGTAGGCGCAGTTGAGGGTATAGATGGGTATATCAGGGTCTCCCGGAGGAGCGTTCGCCTGGTAACCGGTACGAATGGCTGATTCCGAAAGGATGTTAACTGCAATCCCGTAAGCAGGCTCCGGCAATATAGCCGGTGTGATTGGGTTTAGCACCGTGGCGTTCACCGACACATGGCTATCCTTTATTTTAAAACTTTTGCTTTCATGTTTGCAGCAGTTATCCTTATCTGAATGATCGGCTGAAGCAAGGGTCAATGTTATGCCAGCAAGTTTACCGCAGCAATAAAAACGACTTATTCCGATACCCACAAGGGATAAAAGATAAATCGCCGTTAAAAATATGAGTGCGGTACGTTTCACAAATCGAAATTACAATTTTTTATTTAATTAAAGGCAGGTAACAAGAGCCGCCCGGCTAAGGGGCGGCTCTTGGTTTAGTTACACTTTACATTTAGTCTTGCATTCCCCGGAATCCTTACAGGTTTTACTGCAATAATCCTTGCAGTTTGGCCCGCAGCCTTTTGCGCATTTAGAACAGGTGAATTTGCTGTTGCAGCAAGGAGTATTGGCATAAGTAATCGATATAACAGATAATAGCATCACCATCGTGATGAAAAGAAACTTTTTCATGATTTGAATATTTAAGATTAATAATTAAACGATTTGTCAATCTAAGATTAACAGGGTTCGGATTTAACTATTAAACTTTCGGCGGGTTCCAGTCGTTGTCCTGGTAATCCGATAATTCACCTAAAGCAAAAAACCGGGTAGTCTGATCGTGCAAATCAATGATTGCTGGTGAAAGGGAAACAGATTGAATAATCCTAAACCCGCAGGCACTGCAAGATAGCATTGCATTACAGGTACCTTTGGAACAACTGTTATCTGAAGCCTGCTTTTGATGCTTACCGCAAGCCTTGTACGCACTTTTTTTGTAGCAGGACGCATGTACCTGAGTATGCAAAGTATTTGCCATCCGCGACATTGGGGATACCAACAAGATACATACGGTGAGGAAAACAGCGATCGCTTTCATTATGTGTTAAACTTTTATTTTTTAAAGATAGTGCAATAAATTTCACGTTATTACTGCGACAAGGTAAGGAAGTACGCTTTTATTATTTTATACTATTCGGACAAAAATTTATATCGTATTGTACTAAGTCTTTACTTTTAACAAGCTGGCATTAATAGCCACAACAACCGTGCTGACCGTCATTAATACGGCTCCCACTGCCGGGCTCAAAACAATCCCCTGATTATACAGCACGCCTGCCGCCAGCGGCAATGCGACCACATTATAACCCGTAGCCCAGGCCAGGTTTTGAATCATTTTACGATAAGTCGCTTTTCCGAATAATATCAGGCTAACAATATCCTTTGGATTACTGTTAACCAAAACAATACCTGCAGTTTCCGCTGCAATGTCACTGCCGGAGCCTACGGCTATCCCAATATCTGCCTGCGCCAGCGCGGGGGCGTCATTTACGCCATCGCCCGTCATGGCAACAAACTCACCTTTTTGCTGCAATTCTTTGATTTTATCCAGCTTCTGATGTGGCAGAACTTCAGCAAAAAAACCATCCATTTTTAACTGGTTGCTCACGCTTTCCGCCACCATTTGGTTATCTCCTGTTAACAGCAATGATTTAATGCCATTGTTATGCAGCGTCTGTATGGCGTCAGCTGATTCCGGGCGAATGGTATCCGATAATGCGATATAACCATATAATATCTCATTGATGATGACAAAGACAACTGTTTCGTTACCGTTAGCGACAAAGTCTTCAGGTTCGGAAAATTCGTGTTCTTTTAAATAGCCGGGGCTGACGACTTTGAGTTGCTTGCCTTCTACCAACGCCTCAATACCCTGACCGGTGATCGCCTTAAAATCTTTTACTTCGGGAATGCTTAATGAACGTTTTTTTATTTCGGCGAGGATTCCGGTGGCAATCGGGTGTTCTGAATTTTGTTCCAGCGCTGCTACGGTTCGCAACAGTTCGTTTTCATTTTGCTTTTTGTCATTACTTTGATGATCTATAACAACCACCCGGGCTACCTCGAATTTTCCAACGGTCAGCGTACCTGTTTTATCAAAAACAATGGTGCTGATCTTGCGGGAGTTTTCAAATGCTGTACGGTTTTTGATCAACAACCCGTGCTGGGCAGAAAGCGAAGTAGACTTGGCTACCACAAGCGGCACGGCGAGACCCAGAGCATGTGGACAACAGATCACGATCACTGTTACCATTCTTTCCATAGCAAAAGCCAGATCTTTGCCATCCGCAAGCCAAAAAGCAAAGGTACTAAGCCCCGCAATAAGGGCGATGACGGTTAGCCATTTGGCGGCCTTATCAGCCAGCAGTTGGGTGTTTGATTTGGCGTCCTGTGCATTTTTGACCAGGGTTATTACTTTGGACAGATATGAATCTGCGCCGCTATGCGTGACTTTAACCTTTAAAGAGCCGTTGCCATTGACCGACCCGGCAATCACGTCCTGTCCTTTAGTTTTCTGTACGGGTGTAGCCTCACCGGTAAGCATGGATTCATTCAGATAGCTTTCGCCATCCTCGATAATCCCGTCGGCGGGAATTTTTTCACCTGGCTTGATCAGGATCAGGTCTCCTGTCTTTAAGGTTTCTGTTTTAATCTCGGTCGTGTCTTTGCCTTTAATTAAGTGCGCCTCTGCCGGCATGAGTTGCACTAAAAGCTCCAATTCCCTGGAAGCTCCCGCTACCGACCGCATCTCGATCCAGTGCCCGAGCAGCATGATCAGGATCAGCGTGGTAAGTTCCCAAAAGAAGTCCATTCCTTTCAATCCGAAAACCGTTGCCGCGCTGTAAATGTAGGCTACTGTTATGGCAAAGCCGATCAGGGTCATCATGCCGGGGTTTTTAGCCTTTAATTCATTAAACCACCCACTCAAAAATGGCCAGCCGCCGTAAAGGAAAACGATGCTTGACAAGCCAAAAAGCAGGTAGCCTGAGCCGCCGAACCGAAAATCCAAATGCAGCCATTGCTGAATTTGCATAGACAGTAACATCACCGGAACCGTCAATACCAGTACCACATAAAAACGCTTTCTAAAATCAGCGATCATCATCGCATGATGATCATGACCAGCCATTCCCATATTTGGACCATGACCTTTAAGCATTTTACCATGATCCATTGATCCAGCTTCAGCGTTATAATTTGCCTGTGTACGGGCAGGTTGTTGGTGCCCTGTCATGGCGTGATGATCGTGTTGATTTTCCATTCCTCTAATGTTTTAATAAGTTAACGTCAAACCCCCGCCGAGACCCATATCACTGTCATAGTGCGTGGATAATGAAAAGTATTTAGTTAGAATATACCGAAATCCTGCTGAATACTCTTTATCCGTGTTGATCATTAATGACATACGCAGCCGTTGCGCAACCGGAATGTCTTCACGTCCTAACTGGAAACGCAGTTTGCCGTTCCCGTCAATCCGCATGTCCGCCACAAATAACATGGGCAAGGTATAGGCAACACCCGCGACTACCGTGTGGCGGTTTTCCTTGTTGCTCACCTGACCGAACAGGTTCTTATAATCGCTGCCAAAAATATTTTTTTCATCTGGGTTAAACTTCTTGTAGTGATAATCAAAACCAACATATGGAAAAAGCCATTGGTTCCGTCCGATATAACGGCCCACCGTCGTTTCACTTTCGTAACCCATCATGGCATCCGTGCCAAGATGCCACATGGTCATCGCTTTCCAGCGTGTACTGCCCAGCATTACCTGTCCGTCTGTTCCGTTGCTTTCCAATCCGACTTTTCCCATTAGGTGTGGCATCTGGTCGTCCCAAAAGAGCTTGCGCTGCGCCAGCTTCGGATCAGGCACATCAGGATTCGGCGGGGAGTTCTCATAGCTGAATACGCGTCCCATGCCGCTCATCATGTGGTAAAGGATATGGCAGTGGAAGAACCAGTCACCACCAGGCTCATTGGCCGCAAATTCTATCGTGTCCCTCTCCATCGGCATAATGTCAAGGACATTCTTCATAGGAGCATTCTCGCCCTGCCCGTTGAGCACCCTGAAGTCATGTCCGTGCAGGTGCATCGGGTGCCGCATCATGCTATTATTGTAGAGGATGATCCGCAGGTTCTCGCCTTTTTTGATCAGGATCTTATCAGACTCGGATACCGTCTTATTATCCAGTGTCCAGACATAACGGTTCATATTTCCTGTCAGGTCAAACTTTAGCTCCCGCCACGGCCCCGCAGGCAAGCTGGTCTTTCCAGGGTCGCGAAGCATGTTATAATTCAATGTTACGATGTCCGGGTTTTCAGCGGCCATATTCATGCCTGACATGCTTTGGTCATTTGCCATTTGCATTCCAGCCATGGTAGCTTTTGTTTTTTTAGCGGCTGGTTTTTCCTCGCCGGTAATCTCCGGGTACATGACGGTGTTCATATCCATGATCTGGTTTTGCATGGTCATGCCATCCATCTGTACCATATTACCATTCATGTCCATCATATCATTCATCATTTTCATACCGGCAAAGTATTTCAGCTTTGGCATTTTACCGGCATAAACTTTATCGCCTTTGCCCAGCCAAAGTGACGCGGACTTCGTACGGTCTTCGGGGGTGACCAGGAATTCATAGCTTTTATTTTCCGGTATGGTCACCACCACATCGTAGGTTTCGGAAACTGCAACGATCAGCCGGTCGACTTCAACAGGCGCTACGTCATTGCCATCCGTTGCAACCACGGTCATTTTACCACCTGCATACTTCAACCAAAAATAAGAGGAAGCACCACCGTTGGCGATGCGCAATCTCACTTTATCACCGGCTTTGAATTGTGGTTGTTCATTTTGATTTTTTCCATTGATGAGAAAATTATCATAGTATACATCGCTCACATCCATGGCGGTCATACGCTTCCATTCATTGGCAACCTTCGTTTTGAAGTTGCCTGATCTTATCGCTTCGAGGTAGCTTTGCGTTGTTCCCTTTTTGATGGCGAACCAATCCGTAGCGGCATGAAGGCTCCGCTGAACCTCCTTGGGATTCATATTCGTCCAGTCACTTAATACCAGCGGAATGGTCGGAATGTCCCATTCCTGGCGTTTATTCATGATAAATGCACCGTACATGCCGATCTGTTCCTGTAAACCGGTATGACTGTGATACCAATGGGTGCCATGTTGTTTGATGGGAAACTTATATAAATGCGTTTCACCCGGCTTGATCGGCATCTGGGTCATGTTAGGCACTCCGTCGTAACGGTTGGGTAGAAACAGTCCGTGCCAGTGCAGCGAGGTTTCTTCTTTCAGTTTGTTGTGAACATAGATTTCCGCAGTATCGCCTTCCGTAAATGTCAATGTCGGCATGGGAATACTGCCGTTTACGGCAATGGCACGCTTTGGTTTTCCACCATAGGTAACGGTAGTGTCGGCTATAAAAAGGTCATACCGAACCGTACGGGGCGGATATTTAGCGCTAATGGTTTTGATAGACCCTAAATGGTCTTTTGCAGCTTGAATATCGGCCGGTCCGCTGCTCATTTTCATACCATCCATCTTCATACCCTCCATTTTTCCACCTGTTTTCGCACTGTCCGTTGCGGGCATGTTCAGTCCAGACATATTCATAGCTTTTGGTTGCTCTTTGACCAGTTTCATCCCGCACTTGGGGCAGTTGCCTGGTTGGGCCGAATGAATATCAGGATGCATCGGGCATGTATAACTGACAGCACTTGCCGCAGGCGCTTTTTCCATCGGCTTGTTATCCGCCTTCAGGTTTTTTCCCTTTAGTGTCATGTTTTTAGCGGCTGTCTTTGGGGCAACTGCCTTTGGTTTTTCTTTAACCAGCTTCATGCCGCATTTGGGGCAATTACCAGGTTTTGCGTCATGGATTTCCGGATGCATAGGGCAGGTATAAGTGACCTGCTGCTGTTTCTGCATTCCCGGCATACCCTGCATATCGGTTTGAGCCTTCGCTATCTGCCCGAATAAAAGTATCAGCACCATAAGTGTTATATTTTTCATCTTTTAACTTTTACGGCAGTGTGCTGCTGGTCTCTTTAGCCCAATTCAGCAACGTTGCCTTATCTTCTTTTGTAAGTATTGCATCACGGTGTATCATTGTATAGGAACCCAAGGGCATAGCGCCTTCCTCCAGGCTTTCGCCGATTGCCCTTATGCGGCTTCGCTGCCGCCTGGCAGCGTAATCACCGAATTCTGTCAAAATTCAGTTCATCTTTGCCGCGCCTGATATGACCATCCAGTATATATCGGACTGGCTGCAGTTGCGCGTACCAGGGATAGTTGGTATGATCGCTATGACAATCATAACATGACCGTTTCAATATGACCTGAGCGTTTGATGGAACCTGGATAACCTCTGCCATCGTTTTACCGGCAGGAGCTTTTCCTTGGTTATGGTCGCGCGGGAAAAATTGCATAGCAGCAAGCAGCAGCGCCCCTGATCCGATGATCTTAACCGTCCTGTTCATGGTCATTTATTTTAATTCTTCCTTCACATTTCCGCAGGTTGACATGCCTGAACCCATATAGGGGTTTTTGATCTCTTTACTTTCACTTAGCCAGATCGCCCCTTTTTTATCATTATACATGGGGCAATGATCGACGAATAATGACCGTCCCGCACCGAAAAGCTTGACCAGATCATACATATCTTTGCTCAGCATATCAAAGTGTTCACGCTGATGCGGCAGTTTTCCCGCGCTTTCGCCAATGTGCTCGGCCATTTCATGCGCGTCGTCGGCAATGTCCTCGAAAGATTTTTTCTGGGTGGCTGAAAGTGCGGACTTATCAAACTTTCCAAAACCATCAGCGAGGGCTTTACCAGCCGTTGCAGCGTCCTTACTGTTGTCTTGCGCCAGCGCATTTTTCAATTCCAAATAACTGCCAACGAGGCCATTTACCGCTGTAGCAGGCTTTGAAGAAGTAGCGGATTGTCCTGGCGTATTTGCCGTTTTGGTTGAATCAGTAGCCGTGGAGGTTGATGTGGATTTATTGTTATTGCAAGCTGTGAATGAAACTGCGGTGATGGCTAAGCTAACTATGATTAAATTTTTCATGATGTCTAAATTTTGTAATGAGCAATGACCGGCAAATGATCAACATTTGCCGGTTAAGCTTTATGGATAAACTTATTTATTAAGGGTTTCGGTAACCTTGCCACAGGTGAGCATTTGGTTTCCGTAGTATGGGTTCTTGATCGCAGCTTCAGCAGAAAGCCAATAGCTTTTCTTCATCGGGCAATAAGCATAATAAACCGGCTTATCCGATAATTTTACTGCTTTTGCCAGTTTGAAGAAGTTCAACGAGAAATTGGCAAAGTGTTCCCGCTGATGGGCGATATCCTTGCTCTCCGAAATATGCCGCGCATCAAAGGCAAGCTTTTCCTGTAAAAGCATAAAAGTGTCCATCTCCGGCTTGTCCAGCGTCTTCATATCGACCCCATTGATCGCTTTCAGGAACTCGGTAGCATGAGTGGCTGCGTCCGGGCTGTTTGAGGTGACAAGCGCGTCTTTGACGCCGTAATAAGAGGACAATAAAGAAGAAAGGGATGATGTTTTCGCATCCTGGGCAAAAAGTTGTTGTGTAAACGCAGTTGCAATGAAGGCAACCAGTAAAAATGTCTTTTTCATGATCTGAGAATTAAAATAAAGTATAAAATTCGGGCATGGCTACGCCATGTAACGGTTTAAACTTAATCGTAATCAGATCAACAGGCTGCGATGAATGATATAAATATTTCTTGTCGGGGGACGCTGTCGCTCGTCAATAACGATACGGGGTATAATAATAACGCCAGGATCAGGCACCAACGAAAATATGAGGTTGTCGCTGGTATATAACAGTGGCGCTTTTAAGACCAGGTGGTCGGTCGACGGGACAAGCTTGGCCAATGAAATAAAGTTATTTACCGCGCTTTGGCAGCAAGGTTCATCAGTGCCTATCGTAGTTTGTCCGGGAAGCAGTTGACGATGCGTGTGTTTAACGGCAGCATGATGGTGTTCATGACTTTCGACAGCTTCGTGATGGTTATCGTGGGACATATGTAAAGCGCAGCTAAACCCGGCAACGGTATTCAGCATAAATATAAAGAGTAACAAAAGCGCTTTACTTTTCATCCTATACAAAACTAAAAAACCATTAGCAATAACATTTATATAATTCCGTCAATATTTTATAGGCTACGAACATTACACTGCTTCCTTTGCAATCTTCTGCATAATGGAATGATCGTCGCCAAATTTGCACAGCGCGTCACAATGCTGCCGAAGGTCAGAAAAGCAAATGTATTTCATTTCCATATTCCCTTGCCGGATCGATGGCCTGGTAAGCTGCATAACAACATCTTTTTCGCGTTGGTCAGGCACCACGAGATATAATACTTCCTCCTTGCTATTCAGGCTGCAACTCAGATCGGTCAGCCGCAGTATCCCGGAATAGATACTTGTGCTTTTCTCCACTTCAAACGCGGCGATGACTTTAGGGGTGCCTTTTTGGAACCAAAGAACGTCGATCAACTTAACGGTGTTCAGTACCTCTTTGTCCAAAACTAACGGGGGAAGTTGGCCAGCGAAATAAAGGTGAACTTATTTCCGTTCCACTCTTTAGAGCGGTCGTTAGAGGCGGCGATCACATCGTAGCCGAGTGCATGCCCGATCTTTAGCAGATGGAACTGCATTTCATTGTGAAGATGTTCATCGGCAGTTTCCGCACGCTTTTCTTTATGACGTTTTTCAATGAGTTTTTCCAACCGGTTACGCTCGGTCTCTGAAAGGTATTCATCTTTTCCTAAAAGCAGTTTTTGGGTGCCGATCTCAAATAGCAATCCAGAGAACGCACCGGTGTCAAGCGATAATTCATTGCAATGTTGGCGGTTCATGTCCATAATGACCTCCCTGATCTTCAGGTATTCGCCCCAACTGCCTAATTTTTTTGTCCTTAAAAAGGTAATTGAACCCATTGATGATCGCGGTATTGAACGGCGGTATCCAGGTGGGGTGCAGGAAATACAGGATACTCGCTACCGCAGGCCCCAGGCCTTTGATCTTAAGCGCATCCAATTTTTCAATCTCTTTAACCACCTGCTCTTCATTTTTTGCATGGATGCAATTTTCCAGGAATTGCCCGAAAGCGATCTTATTCGACTGATTTTCGTAGATATCAGGAATTCTCAATTTGGGCTTCCAGTAAAAGGGATGCGAAGCGCCCTCGAAAACCTGCTTTTGTTCCGTAATGCAGGACAGCACAAATTCCAGGGAACTGCCTTTAAAATCGTTCCCGAAACGCTTGCTTTTGATGTCTTCGATCACTTGCAATACACCCCGCCGGATCGAGCGGAAGGCTTTTAAGCGTTCTTCATTATTGATAAACCAGGTATTGTAAACTGATTCCTGATCATTTTTATACTGATGAATTATAGATAATAAGTGATCGCTCATGTATTAAAAAAACTAATATACTATAAAAGCGAGAAGATGTTATCTACAGCATTTTTTTACGAAAAGCACTTTAAAAAGCCAGACCAATGTTTTCTTCACTCGACTCATATTCCTATTGATAATTTCCTTTGCGGATATTTATTTTTCCATTCTACTTAGAATCTGCTTCATTTCAGCAATCTCCTTTTCCTGTGCATCAATAATGTCACGGGATAGTTTTTTCACTTCCGGATCTTTGATGTTGGCATGTTTACTGGTCATAATGGCAATGGAATGGTGCGGGATCATCCCTTTCATGTATTGTACGTCACCAATACCGGCCTGTGTACGAACGCCTGTCAGTGCTAACCCAAAAACAGCGACGCTGGAAATAACAATGATCGCATTGAGCTTTTTATTCTGGTACATCATCCGCATCATGGCAAGCATGATGAGAGCCATCGCGCTGATCATGATGAGCGTCATATAAAACCGCGTCATATTAAGATAAATATGGTCAATTTGGTCATCGTCCAGGTACATGATGGCGTACATGACGATGTAGGATGCCAACAGCATCAAGACGAGATTTTTTATAATTTCCTTTTTCCATTTTTTGGTAAATTTTGATTAAAGAATTAAATAGCCATTGCCCCGAAACGGGGCAATGGCTGAATTTGTTGATTAAGCGGCAGTTGCCATCTCCTCACAAGCTTCGGCGCATTTGCGGCAAGCTTCCGCACAAGCCTGACAATGCTCCATATCGTGCTTGGCGCATTCATCTCCGCACGCTTTACAAACATCTGCACAGACCCTGCACAAGTGTGCACTGAACCCGCTTCCCAAACTCATGACCTCTGCTGCAGCCCGGCATATTGCCGCGCATTCTAAATCCAATTGGATACAACGGGACATCATCTTAATATCCTCTTCCTGAAGGCATGAAGTTGCACAATGGCTGCAAGCCACTGCACAGGCAACACACTCATCGATACAATCCTGAAATTTTTGATGTGACATAATCATTTGTTTTATAGTTATAAACTTAGTGAATTACATTATTTATTGCCCCTGGCCAATAGCCAGTCCTGGAACTGATCTATTTCCTTCATTTGTGCATCGATAATATTGGTAGCCATCGTTTTCATACGCTGTTCCTGCCCATGCAGAAGTTCGAGACGAGCGTTTTCAATTGCACTTTGATGGTGGCCGATCATTAGAATAGCAAAGTCGTGGTCGATGTCCCCGTTTATGATCTGCAAATCCGCCTGTTTTCCTGCTTTTTTCATGTTATCCATCTGCATGGTATCAAAATCAGGATCGTTGGTATGAGGTGGATGTGAGGCGAGAAAGGCGGTAAGCTGCGTTATTTCTGCTTGTTGGCTGGTCATAATAGATTGGGCCATTTGTTTCATTGTTGCATCGCTGCCACTTTTCAGTTCGAGATTGGCCATATCAATTGCGCCCTGATGGTGCATGCGCATCATCATAGCAAAATCGTTGTCGGGATCTTTCGTCATCTTCATGGTATCCATTTTCGACATCATTTGATGCATAATGCTCATCATCTGATCCTGATCGTGATTCTGAATTTTGATTTCATTGTTGTCTTTCGTACAGGCAGCAAAAAAGCCTGCGATAACCAGTAGCCAGGTCAATTTTATTACGTTTTTCATGGTTTCAGTTTTTAGTTATCCCCTTATTTATTTATGTGATTGCATCCAATGTTCCATTTTACTGATATCACTGGTTTGTTCAGGAATGGATTTTTGAGCCATCGATCGGAGCTTGCCATTTTTTGCATTTGCTAAGATGCTTTTCGCCATTATCAACCCGTCTTTGTGGTGCTTGGTCATCATATCTGCAAATTCATGATCTATGGAAGACATGGACATGTTCCCAGTTTTCATCATCGCCATCATATTGTCACTCATAGCCTTACCCGCACCTGAATTTTTATTGGCCGGATCATAATTTTTATTTCCGCTTTGTAGGGTAGGGATTAATTGATCAAGCTCTGTAACCTCCTTAGTTTGCGCGTCCACTATTTTTTGTGCCAAACTTTTCATTACGGCATCTTTACCCTGCTGCACTTCCACCTTGGCCATGTCAATTGCGCCCATGTGGTGAATTCTGAGCATAGTTGCAAAATCAAGGTCGATATTACCCTTCATCTGCTGAGCATGCATCTCCTTCATCATTTTATTCATTGCTTCCATAAGCGGGTCGCCTTGCATTTGAGCTAACATTGATACATCCGTCGTTGGATAGTAGTGGCTGCTCATTAATCGGCCGTTCATTGCCATTTCGGCGTTCATTCCTGTTGCGCCTAGCGCAAAAAGTGGAATCATTACAATTGATGTTTTCATAGATATTATTGATTATTAAAATTTAATGCGTTTGAATTAGTAAATGACAGTAAGGCCCCCTCCAAAGCCGTACTGGTTATCGTAACTGAGTGATAACGCAAAATATTTGGTGAGCACATACCGCGTATCCATTTGGAATTCCTTGTCAGTATTATAAGACGCACCAAGATAAAGCCTGCTGGAAAGCGGGATGTCTTCCCTGCTCAAAGCAAATCGGAACTTTCCTTTTGAGCTGACGCGTGCATCCGTTTGTATAAATAGCGGCAACAAGTATCTTAAGCCTACAACTGCACTATTTTCACTATACTGTGTGAACCGGCCACCCTTCGTGTTTTTTTCAAAGCTTCCACCGATATAAGCCGCAAGGTATTGCGGGTTATCCAGGTAACGTTCCGCGCGCGGTTCAAATTCGTATCTTCCATCGTAGCTCGCACGGTAGTTTGCATTGAACTCATAACGGGTATTGGAGACAAAGATGCTTCCGGTGTTGGTCTGAGAATGAAAGGACAGCTGCGCCCAGGTGTAAAACTGCCGGTCATCATTAATTACCGGGTTGTTCGGCTGATATTTCGCTACATCAGGGTTACTTGGCGAATCTTCATAACGTACCACCCTTGCCATACCTGACATCATGTGATAAAGTGTGTGGCAATGGAAAAACCAGTCGTGTGCTTCGTCGGCCAGATACTCTATCGTTTGTACCTTCATCGGTTCAATACTCACCGTATGTTTAAGTGGTGCGGAATCGCCTTTAGCATTCAGTACACGAAAAAAATGTCCGTGCAGGTGCATCGGGTGTTCCATCATCGTCGTATTATGAAACACAAAGCGGACAATTTCTCCTTTCCTGATTAGTAACCTGTCTGCTTCTGATAGCGGTTTATTATTGATAAACCAGGTGTAACGTAGCATGCTGCCAGTAAGATATAAATGATAGGTTCGAACAGTGTGTTTTCCTTCAATGGCTGTAGTAGAATTAGCCTCCAGCATATCATAGCTTAGAATTTTTCCTTTCCCGCCTAAACCCAGCAGCATGGATTGGCCGGGCCCCATAGGCGTTCCTTTCCCATCATCTTTCATTTTCATAGCCATCCCACCCATGTTCATATCGTCCATTCCCGGCTGCATGGCCATACCCGGCGTTTTTTCCTTATCTTGCTTTCCATTCTTTGAACTATCGGAGGCCATTCCGGACATTTGATCCATCTTCATTCCGGGCATGTTCATTTTCTGCATATTTTGACGACTGGGATCTTGTCCATTCATCTTCATATTTCCCATCTTCATCATCCCATCACTTTTTGAAAACTCGAGACCGTCGTTTTTTACTTTGGAATTCGGAACGGAGTTCATGGGCATATTCATCATGCCCATCATTTGATTGAAAGTATGGGTAAACCGGTAATAGGGCACTTTTGGAATGTCCGTGGTTTTAAATTCTTTGCCGCTACCAAACCATGCCGAAACTTTTCCGGTAATATCCTGCGCCGTGGCCCGGAATTCATATTTACCGGAGGCAGGTATCTTAATGAGCACGTCATAAGTCTCAGCTGTTCCAATTAAAATTTTATCGACCTGAACTGGCTTTACAGCTAAGCCATCCGCAGCTATCACGGTCATTGACCCGCCTGCATAATTAAGCCAGAAGTAACTGGACGCTGAACCATTAATGATGCGCATCTTCACGGTTTCCCCAGCCTTGAACCGTGTAAAATCCTGATTGCCTTGCCCGTTGGCCAGAAAACGGTCATATTTTACATCCACAAGGTCCATCGCTGGCATACGCATCCAGTCCAGCTTCAATTTGTCGCTCAGGTAACCCTTTTCTATAGCTCCGCCATAGCTCAGTACGCTGCCCCGCTGGATAGAGAACCAGTCGCTGCCCCGCTTAAGCATTCTTAAAACCTCTTTTGGCCGGTAATCGGTCCAATCGGACAACATAAAGACCTGTTCCGGGTAATTATCTTTGCGAACCTGCGGCTGTATCACAATAGGGCCGTATAGGCCAGCCTGCTCGTCTAACTCGGTGTGAGTATGATACCAGTAGGTACCGGTCTGACGGATGGGTATGACGTTCGTAAACGTCGTGCCTGGTTCTATGGGCACGGTACTGATGTAAGGTACGCCATCGTATTTATTGGGTACGAGCAAGCCGTGCCAGTGGATAGATGTTGTAGTTTTTCGGTGGTTATGGATACGGATATAAGCCGTGTCACCTTCCGTAAATCTTAAAACAGGGCCTGGTATCTGGCCGTTAATAGCCAGGGCTTTGACGCGCTTACCGGTGTAGTTAACTATGGTATCGCCGATATTAAGATCATAATATACCCGTTTGCCTGCATGAATAAGGTGATCATTTAGTGTGGATGACGTACTTTTAATGGTATCGCCTGGATTCGCCGGCTGTGCGGTCATCTTCATGCCCGGCATGCTGCCTGTTCCCATACTCATTCCATGTGCTGGCTCAGACATGTCCATATTTTGCATGCTATTTGCAGCGGACTTTTCCGGCATTTTTCTTCCGGGCATTATACCACTATCGGAATGGTTCATTTTCATTCCAATCATGCTACCCACACCTTTCCTGTTCGCCGTTCTTTTCCTCGATCGCTTTTGCGCCGTACTCGCTTTCGTTTTCGGGTTTGTTTGCGAAATTTTTGATTTTTCAGGCTGATTTTTCTGCGATGAATTCATGTTCATACCGGGCATTTCATGTTGTTGGGCATGGGCAACCAAAGTCACGCAGAGATAACTTATTAGGAGTACTGTCTTCAGGTTTTTCATAACAAATGCTTTATACCTTATCTAATGATTTTCTGGGCAGCTGATCGGAGGATTTATACTGGCTCGGCGTTAACCCGGTTATGGTTTTGAACTGTGTGGACAAATGGGCGCTGCTGCTGTAGCCCATTTTCCAGGCGATCTCATTCATGTTGAGTTCACCGTACTCCAGCAGTTCTTTCACTTTTTCGATCTTTTGCTGAATAATGAATTTTTCTATGGTGGTATCCTCGGATTCCGAGAACATCCGGCTGAGGTAGGTATAATCCTTATGAACCTGATCGGACAGGTAATCTGAAAAACTAAGGCGATTGTCGGCAAGGTCGCTGTGATGGACCTTTTCAATGATCAGGTCTTTGATGCGCTGCACAACGCGGTCTTTTTCATTGTCAATCAGTTCGAAGCCAAGCAGCTTCAGAGCGGAGGAAACAGCACTTAATTGAACGGCATCCGGCTCAGGCTGTACATCCGCGCTGCCTAGAGCAATTGCAGTGACGCGGAAACCTAAATTTTCCAGTTGTTGTTTAACGACCATAATGCAGCGGTCGCAAACCATATTTTTAATATATAATGTCATGTTTTAATTCAAGCTAAAGAAAGTGAAGGCAATACTACTTCAGGCCGCAGAAATGCGGCAATGCTTGAATCAGATCAGAAGAGAACGGTATTTAAGAAATAAAGGCTGTACAGCCGACCGCGGCGGCCCCGTGGCGTTTAACCAGGATACTTTAGCCTCATAAATGCCCCGAACAGGCGCTGCTGAATCATAAGGTAAAAAAATCACGGCGACCTGTAATGCGCTCAGTTGAAATTCCAGCGAAGCGGAAGAGTTTTCTTTGATCACATAATTGCCGTGCTGGTTACAGCAACTGCAATCTTTACCTTCACCACAAGATTTTTTGTGTCCATGTTCTTTGTCCTCATGATGGTCGCTATCATGTCCGGCAAGAGATTCTTCATCGTGGCCATCGCCCATATGGTCATCAAGCGCAAGCGCCGTTAATTCGTGGCCCGACTTTTCCAATAAAAATTCGGCACCGCAGTGAACCAGGCATACGAACATACCCGTTGTCAGCAACAGGTAAAACGCAGCCAAGCCGAAGGCACCGAATTTTCTCATTATATTAGATACACAAAAAAGTTACATTTGTTTAAAAGCTACCGTTTTTTCTTAATAGTCAAAGCGCTATTCCTGCCTTTCAGTGCGGCTCTTACAAATATCGGTTTATTTGATGACTTCTGCCTGAAAGCCTTTGGCCTTCAATGCGCTAATCACTTCATTAGGATTCAAACCTTTATTTGTATCTACAGTCAGTACCTTATCAGGGTTAGCCGTATCGACCTCCCATTTTTGTACGCCGTCCAAATTATTAAGTACCGGGGTTACCGTTGCTATGCAGCCACCACATTTGATGGTGGTCTTGAATTTTAGAGTTTCCATTGTTTTTATGCTATATGTTAATTTTTGAATATTTAAGCCGAAGGCTGTTGCTGACCACCGATACAGAACTAAGGGCCATAGCTGCACCCGCGATCATGGGATTAAGCAGGAAGCCGTTGAACGGATACAATATGCCGGCAGCCAGCGGAATGCCGATGAGGTTATAGATAAATGCCCAGAACAGATTTTGCCGAATTGTACGAACAGTGAGCCGGGACAGTTTAAGTGCTTTGGGTATCTGTAAGAGATCGGAAGAGACGAGCGTGATCTTAGCTACATCCATGGCGATGTCCGAACCATGGCCCATTGCTATAGAAAGGTTAGCCTGTGCCAGCGCCTGGCTGTCATTGATGCCATCACCTACCATCGCGACTATTTTGCCCTGGCTTTGCAAGGTCTTCACAAACTCCGCTTTGTCGGCCGGTAAAGCACCTGCAATAATTTCAGTGATACCGGCCTCTTTACCGATATGTGCAGCAGTAACCGCGTGGTCACCGGTGAGCATATAGACCGTGATACCACTGCCTTGTAATTCGGCAATCGCTTGGGCAGAAGTAATTTTCACCCGGTCTTGCAGGGCAACAATCGCCAGTACAGAAAGATGTGAAGCGAAATAGATGACCGTTTTACCCCAACCAGATAGTGCTTCTGCCGCAACACGAAGTTCATCAGGCAAGTTGGTTTTACAGGAATCTACGAGTTTCAGGTTACCGGCATAGAACGGCTGTCCGTCGAACATGCCTTCAATTCCCTGACCGGTGAGACTGTGAAAATAGTTCGACGCTACAGTTCCCGTGTTTTGCTCCTTTAAGTAGGCTACAACTGCTGTCGCAAGTGGATGTTCCGATTGCTGTTCGAGTGATAACAGTATTGCAGCTAAGGGATTTTCTTTACCAGCCGCCTGATTCGCCCAGATCAGGTCTGTTACTACTGGTTTGCCTTCCGTGATCGTCCCTGTCTTATCCAGCACGACTGCATTCACCTGATAACCGATTTCAAGTGCTTCCGCGTCTTTGATCAGGATGCCATTTTCAGCGCCCTTGCCAATACCGACCATTACAGCGGTGGGCGTAGCCAGGCCAAGCGCACAAGGACAGGCGATCACCAGCACCGTCACCATTGCCAAAAGCCCTTGCGTTAAGGCTTGCTGACCGCCGAATAGCAGCCAGGCACCTAATGTTATCAGCGCGATCAGCATTACGACCGGCACGAATATACCTGCAATTTTATCGACCAGTTTTTGAACCGGCGCTTTAGAGCCCTGCGCCTCCTGTACAAGGTTAATGATCTGTCCGAGGAG
Organism: Mucilaginibacter sp. P19; assembly: GCF_050632265.1. NCBI lineage: Bacteria > Pseudomonadati > Bacteroidota > Sphingobacteriia > Sphingobacteriales > Sphingobacteriaceae > Mucilaginibacter > Mucilaginibacter sp. P19. The sequence continues at coordinate 2,572,381 of NZ_CP192586.1, read as the reverse complement.
CGTTTCACTGCCGACTTTTTCAGCACGGAACTGAAAACTGCCTTTTTGATTGATCGTGCCCGCGAAAACCGGGTCGCCGCTTTGCTTTGCTACAGCGACAGGTTCGCCACTGATCATGCTTTCATCGACATAGGAATGACCCTCCTGTACCGTACCATCGACGGGGATCTTTTCACCAGGGCGTACCAGCAACAAGTCACCAACCCTGACTTCTTCTACCGGCATAACCTTTTCACCTGCCGGAGTGATCAGTAAAACAGTCTTTGGCTGGAGTCCGATTAGCTTTTTGATAGCGGAAGACGTGTTGGATTTTGCCCGTTCTTCGAGCAATTTTCCCAGCATGATAAAGACAATGACAACCGAGGCCGCCTCGTAATATACATGCGGGTGCAAGGCCTGCCTGTGCCAGAAATCCGGGTAAACGGTATTGAAGACGCTGAAAAGGAAAGCAATGCCCGTACTCATAGCTACCAGCGTATCCATATTGGCGCGTCCATGCTTTGCCTGTTTCCAGGCCCCGATAAAAAAGTTACGTCCTGCAACAAAAAGCACGGGCGCGGTCAGCAATAACATGATGTAATTGGCATAAGGCATGTCCATATAGAACATACCGATGATCACTACGGGTAAGGTAAGGGCACCAGCCCATAGGATATTTCTCTTTAATGCACGGTAGTGAGTTTCCCGGATTTGTTCCTGCTGTTCTTTACCGTTAGCTGTATCTATGAGCAGGTCGTAACCTACCGACTGTAATGAACGTTTTAACACTTCTGGTGCAACGATTTCAGGGTGAAATTCGACCTTTACGGTTTGCGTTGCAAAGTTCACAGCCGCTTGCTCAACACCGTTTTGTGCGCCGAGCATTGATTCAACGCTTGATGCGCAGCCTGCACAGGTCATGCCGGTAACGGGAAAAGTAATTGTGGTGATCGATTGCGCTGCCATTATTCTTTATTTATGGTACAAAATTACGGGGCCACCGAAAATTTGCGTTACAGGATTATGCGGAAATTTTACAGAATACCGTTTAAGTTTCAGCGTTTGCCACAATTTTACTATTATTGAATATTGGTTGATAGTTTAAACTATTGTCTAAACACCTTGTAAACTTATAACCTCATGGACAATTACTTCCTGGTCAAACAGCCGTATGCCGTAAATGAATTGAAACGGTCAGCGTTGGTAGATTTCGTTAACAAAGGACTGCGGTTCATGCGTACCGGTTACCAGGTTAAACAATTGGATACCAATGTAGATATGAATACGCCTGAACAGCGCATCAATTATTATCACTTATTAGATTCCGTGATCTTCAACGGAGTTGCGGGTGATGTTGTAGAGTTAGGTTGCTTCACAGGTCAATGCGCGCTTATTTTTGAAAAAGTGATTGAATTAAACGCTTCTTCAAAACAGCTTCATTTGTACGACAGCTTTTTCGCCACCTTCACTGTTAAAGGAAGTGTTGAGGAACAACTGAAAGCCAATTTTGAAAAGGCCAAACTGAAGCAGCCCATTGTTCATAAGGGTGATTTTAAAACCACGTTACCGAACGAGTTACCTGCGGAGATCGCGTTTGTTCATATTGATTGCGGTTTTGGTGGCGACAAGTTGGAACACAAAGCGGTGATGCTCCATTGTTTCGAAAGCATTTATCCACGCATGAGCAAGAATGCTATTTGTATCCTGATGGATTATTATGATGCCGAAGCAGGTGCTGAAGGCCTTGATATCAATCCCGGTGTTAAATTGGCCTATGATGAATTTTTTGCGGACAAGCCGGAAAAGATCGTTTGCCTCTGGGGTAACCAATATAACCATGCCTATTTCCGAAAGGCTTAAAGAAAGAACTTTAAGCGAACGCCAATAGCGCTGTGAAACTTTGCTTTGTTCGCCTGCATTCACTCATGCAACGTCATCCGCTGAATCCGCACCGCATTTAAAATGGCCAGCAAAGCGACACCTACATCTGCGATCACTGCTTCCCACAGATTAGCGACACCACCAGCACCAAGAACCAAAACGATGACCTTTACCACCATGGCAATGGTTATGTTTTGCCATACGATCCGTTTAGTAATCCTGCCGATCTCAATCGCGGAGGTAAGTTTAGAAGGCTGATCGTTCTGAATTACAATATCCGCTGTCTCTATCGTCGCATCACTGCCTAAGCCGCCCATCGCAATGCCGGCATCAGCAAGCGCAACTACCGGCGCATCATTCACTCCATCACCGACAAAAGCGATACGACTGCCCGCATTTTTGAACCCTTGTACTTTTTCCACTTTTCCGTCTGGTAACAGATCACCAAAAGCTTTATCGATGCCAAGTGCCTTAGCAACTTTATCTACTACCGCCTGTTTGTCCCCTGATAACATGACGGTCTGCAATTTTAAAGCATGCATTCGCTCAATTGCCTCTTTTGCATCTTCCTTAATTTCGTCAGCAATCGTGATATAACCCGCATATTTATCATCAACGGCCAGTACCACAACGGTGTCAACCAAATTATCTACGTCAGCAGGATAACTTATATTAAACTTTTTGAGCAGCTTGGCATTCCCGGCAAGTACCGTTTTGCCGTTAACTGTTCCCTTCAAACCATGACCTGATATTTCTTCGACGTTTTCTGCCTTTAATTGACCTTCCTGCTGACCTGCATATTCAACGACGGCTTTGGCAATAGGGTGTGTAGAATTGGCTTCGATAGCAGCGGCGGTTCTGATCAGTTCATTCTTATCAAAATTCTCGGTAACAACTTCCTGTACTTTAAACACGCCTTTAGTAAGTGTGCCGGTCTTGTCCATAATGACGGTGTTGATCTTGGTCATTACGTCCAGGAAGTTCGAGCCTTTGAATAAAATACCATTTCTTGAAGCCAGCCCAATGCCTCCAAAATAGCCCAATGGGATGGAAACCACCAGCGCACAAGGGCAGCTGATCACTAAAAACACCAATGCCCGATAAAACCATTGATGAAAGTTATAAGGGTCTGTAAAAAAGTAGGGTGCAAAGCATACCAACAAGGCCAGTGCAAAGACTATCGGTGTATAAATTTTAGCAAAGCGGCTGATAAAAAGCTGCGTTTGAGATTTACGGGCGGTCGCATCCTGCACCATTTCCAGTATCTGGCTGAGCTTACTGTCTTTAAACAGCGCCTTGACCTGTACCTCGCTCACTTTGTCCAAATTGATCATACCCGCAAGTACCTTTTCGCCCTTACGTTTAGTATCCGGTTTACTCTCACCGGTCAAGGCTGCGGTGTTGAAACTGGCGGCATCTGAATAAAGTTCACCATCCAGCGCAACTTTTTCACCTGCTTTCACTTGAATGACCTCATCCACCTTAACAGTTTTCGGGTCTGTTTCAGTTGGCTTACCGCCACGCATAACAGTTACCTTATCCGGCCTGATATCCAACAACGCCTTAATGCTTTTCTTTGCTTTATTCACGGCAGCATCCTGAAACCATTCGCCTATGGAATAGAAAACCATTACGGCAACGCCCTCACTGTAGGAACCAATGCTGAAAGCACCGATGGTCGCTACGCTCATTAAGAAAAACTCATTGAAAAAATCAAAATGCTTTGCCTTGCGCCAGGCCATAGCCAAAACATTGTAGCCAGCCAACCCGAATGCAATCAAAAAAATGATCAGATTGACGGGAAATGGCGGTTGGTACTTAAACCCATATTCGAGCGTCAGCATGACGATCAAAATAAGCAGCGCGGTAAGCAGCGGCCAATGGCTCAGCCAGGTTTCTTCCTCTGCCGGTGCTTTCGTAAGATCTAAAGATTCATCTTCGTCATCATGATCGTGTTCAGACGCGGCATGTTGGTCAGCCTCATGGGCCTCTTTTTCAGCGCCCGAGGTATTGGCTAAATGTTCATCCGATTTGAATTGTTCTTGCCGTACCTGGTTTTCTTGTTCTTCTTTCATGATATGGTAGTTAAGCGTTTTGCACCGCTGTTTGTTTCGACAGGAACGTATGATAAGCGTACTTGACCTCTTTTAGCGGTAATTCGAGCCTGAATGCGATGTTCTTAAAACTGAAACCTTTTTGTTTCAGGTGAGCGGTCATTGTTGGGAGCCATTCTTCCAGGGGCTTCAATTTAAAATACTTCTTACAGGCTTCCGCTGCGAACCCGTAGATGATCCAGTCGAGTTCATCCAATAGTTTTAATGCACTAACGTTTCTATAGATCGTCAGAAATACGTCCTGTGTGACCTCGTCAGTATCCTCGTGATCCAGGCCCTGGTGACGGATAAAGAAGTAAATCTGCTGCTGATATTTAGCGAGCAACTGGCCGAAAGCCTTCCGGCGTGTTTTCTCGTTTACTAAATCCTTCAATATGACATCATCTGCAATTACAATCGTTTCCATGATCTTTTCCTTCGTGCAGACTAATTGCCTGCGTTTTTAAGTTCAATTCTATTCTTCGTCTTCCCCTGTGGCGCTTTCTGATGAAAGGATATAAAAGGCACCCTTTGTTACGATCTTCACATCTTTTGGCAGCGACGTCACCAGCCTGACTTCGGTATAGCCCAGGTCCGTTACGCCCGTCACGACCTCTGCTTTTTCAAACACATACTTTCTTCCCGGCTTTGGCTTATCGTCTTTATCCTTTGCGGTTTCGTCTTTATCTTTCTCCATTACCTTGACTAAGTAATAGATATATTCCTTACCACCGGTTTTTATGACGGCTTCAGTTGGAACGGCAGTCGCCAATTGCTGGCCAACGTCAATTAAGGCGGAGACATACATTCCCTGGATAAGATTACTTTTGGCAGCCTGTTCGATCACTGCATGGGCGATGATCGCCTTGCTTTCATTTTCGAAAGATTGGTTCACCCCGTAGATCTTTCCTGTGATCTCCCTGTTATTCTGGTTGGTCAAGGTGAAATAAACATGCTGACCAGCCTTAACCTTAAACAGGTCTTTTTCATACACGACCAAATCGCAATGCACTTTTGAGTTATCAATGATGTTCATCAGCGGTCTTGCAGGTTCGGCATAAGAGCCGGTCTGAATAACGATCTTCCCGATAGTACCGCTGATCGGCGCGTATACCGGAATCTGTGTGATAAAACGGCCATGTGATGCACTCTCAGGACTTACGCCTACCTGCCGAAGCTGACGGCTTAATGCAGCTACCTTAGCTTGTTCGGTCTGTAACGCGCTTTGTGATTGCTGATACACCTTTCCCGTACCGGCGTTTGCCTCATTCAGTTCTTTTTGCCGTTCATATTCTTTGGTAGCATACATCAGACTGCTTTGTGCAGCCATATAATCCTGCTGTAATTGGATCAGTTGGTTATTTTCTATAGCAGCCAATTTTTGACCTTTGTTGACATGCTGTCCTTCCAGAACGAACACCTGATTGACAACGCCGCCCATCAGCAAGGTAACTTCTGCTTTATTCTGTGGTGGCACCTCCAACTGGCCGCTGGCCTTAACGACCGACTTTAAATTCTTTTGCTCCAAATAGCCTAATTGAATACCAACGGCATCCAACTGGCTTCGAGAAATGGTTATACCGACAGTTTTGTTTTTAGGTTTTTCCTTCTCCGCTGCTTCTTTTTCTTCTGTCTTGGGTTGCTGTGTGCAGGACGCCAAAATGATAGTTGCGACAAGTGTCAGCGCGAACGCTGTTTTATATTTTTTTAAACGGAATAGTCTCATTTTGATTTCGATGTTGTAGTGAGGTAAGTAAGTTCAATAACCGCCTGGTTGTAATCACGAAGTGCTGAAAGATAGGACAGGCGGATGTTCATGGCCTGTGTCATATTCTGAATAAATTCGACATAGCCGATCTCACCCTTGCTATAAGCAAACTGGGCGATCCGTATTTGCTCGGCTGCCTGCTTTAAACCACCTTCGTCGTAATAGCGGACTGCCGCCTCATATTTAGCGAGTTGCTGCAGTGCCTGATTATATTGCTTGTTGAGTAAAAGGCTGGCGTTCTGCTGTTCAGCCTGAGCGATCTGCTGTCCCACCTGGGCGGCTTTAACCCTGCTCTTTTGAGCACCGAAAAATAATGGCACCGAAACACCGACTTCAAAACCACCAACCCTGGTGCCGGGAAAATAGTTGCGGCTGATATTGGCAGGATTAAACGCGCCGACTAAAAGTTGTTGGCGATAACCAATGGTCAGGTCAGGGAAATAACGGCTTTTTTCCGCTTTCAGTTGTGCATCAGCTAAAGCATTTCGTTGTTCATAATAAGCTACTTGTGGGTGATTGCTGGTCACAATACTATCGGCAGCAATAAAAGAAAGCTTTTCTAAAGGCCCATCAGTTATTGCAGGCAAATAGTTAATGCTCAATAACTGCTGTAATTCCTGCCTGCCGATCAGTACATCCGCTTCCGCCTGTCGCCTGGAAACGCTGATCTCTTTGTAAGCGTTCGTAGCCGAAAGCTGTTCAAGGTAGGAGGTTTCACCTGTTTTATAGCGCAAAGCCGCCCGCTCTGAAAAGCGTTTATATAAGCTATCCTGGCTGGTAAGCTGCCGTAACTTATTCTGCGCATATTGAACCTCGTAATAGGCTGCTGTGACCTGTTTGACGACTTCGTTTTCGGTAATAGCTTTTGAGCGTTCGCTCAATGCGGTCTGTGCTTTGAGTACTTTTGCCTGAGCGCTGTAAACGGTCGGAAAAGCAAAGCTTTGGGTGATCCCCAAACTATTATCGATATTCCCACCGGATGTAGGGTCTTGTGTAAGGGTGATGTCGGTTTTGGCGGGGTCGAATGCCGTACCTTGTAAAGTTCGGTTCTGACCGATCTCCAGCGTTGCTCTGCGCAATTGCGGATTATTTCGGATTGCGGTCTCAATGCTCTCTGATAAGGTAAGCGGTTTATCACTCTGCGCGTTGACCGACAGAAGCAATTAAGCTGCCTGTAAGAAACAATAAGATAGCTCCGATCTTGGGTGATAATGGCATTGTCTTGTCTGTTTTTGGCGGATGATTTTTGGTAAAAAGAATATAAAGCACCGGAAGAACCAGTAAGGTAAGCAAGGTCGCTGATATTAGCCCGCCGATCACAACCGTTGCCAAGGGCCTTTGCACTTCGGCACCAGCGGTAGACGATATAGCCATCGGCAGGAAACCTAACGAAGCTACAGAGGCCGTCATCAACACGGGCCTTAACCTGACCTGCGTTCCTTTCTTTACACGCTCGATGATATCGGTAATGCCTTCAGCTTGAAGCTGGTTGAAATAACCGATCAGAACGATCCCGTTCAAAACGGCAACACCAAAAAGGGCGATAAAACCGACGCCTGCGCTGATACTAAAAGGCATTCCTCGTAAGTACAAGGCAGCAACACCACCAATTGCTGATAGCGGTACGGCAGAAAAGATCAGGAGGGTCTCTCTAACGGAACGGAAGGTAAAATACAGCAACACGAGGATCAGCAGCAGTGCTACCGGCACAGCTATAGCTAAACGGCCTTTGGCTTCCTGCAAATTTTGGAACTGTCCGCCATAGGTCGTGTAATAACCGGCAGGCATTTTTAATTTTTGATTTAAGAGCTCCTGTATCTCCTTAACCGTACTTTCCACATCACGGCCGCGGACGTTAAAGCCAACGTAGATCCGGCGTTTACCATCCTCACGGCTGATCTGTGAGGGTGCATCCTCGGTTCTGATCGATGCCACCTGGCTTAACGGAACCTTGCTGCCGCTTGGAAGCGGGATATAAAGGTTTTCGATGTTCACTATATCGGAACGCAGTTCACGGCTTAGGCGCAAAACGATCTCAAAACGTTTCTCACCCTCGAACACCGCACCAGCCACCCGACCGGCAAAAGCGGTACTTAACGCCGTGTTGACATCTTCAATGTTCAAACCATATTGGGCGATCTTATGGCGGTCATAAACAACCGCTACCTGGGGCAAGCCGCTTACCTTTTCTACCATTGGTTCACTTACCCCCTTAACGCCGCTGATCAGTTTTGCAGTTTGATACGCCTGGGAAGCCAATACGTCCAGATCATCGCCAAAAATTTTAATGGCAACATCCTGCCGTATACCTGTCATCAGCTCATTGAATCGCATCTGCATAGGTTGGGTAACTTCTACATTAATGCCGGGAATATCTTTTAGTGTTTCTTCGATCTTCTCCATTATTTCAGCGCGATCACCGGCAGAAGTCCATTCATCTTTCGGTTTCATAGATAGCATCATATCACCACGCTCGAACGGCATCGGGTCTGTAGGCACTTCCGCGCTTCCTATACGGGTTACTGCCTGCTTGATCTCCGGGAACTTCTGCTTTAAGAGCTTCTCTGCTTTTCCAAAGGTCTGCACTACCTGCGATAGTGAGGTGCCTTGCATCATGGCAATTTCAACCGTCAGATCACCTTCTTCTAAAGTCGGGATGAACTCACCGCCCATTTTAGCAAAAGCCCACAGGGCGATGGCTAATAAAACGACAGACAAAAAAACGGTAAACTTTTTAGCCTTCAGCACGGCGTTTAACGCCGGCGTATAAATGCGGTGCATGGCATCAACCAGCCGGTCAGAAATATTCCGCTTATGGTGGGTTTTCTTACTTAAAAATAAGGCACTTGCCATAGGCACATAGGTCAGCGAAAGGATAAAAGCACCCAGGATGGCGAAAGCTACCGTTTCTGCCATTGGCCGGAACATCTTTCCTTCGATACCTACCAGTGCGAAAAGCGGCAGATAAACGATAAGGATGATGATCTCGCCAAAAGCGGCGCTGTCCCTGATCTTGGATGCTGCTTCGTAAACTTCGCCATCCATTTCAGATTGATCAAGTGTTTCTTTGCCTGCGAAGCGGTTGCTTTCTGTGATCCGGTGAACGATGGCTTCGACAATAATAACCGCCCCATCCACGATCAGTCCAAAGTCAATTGCACCCAGGCTCATCAAATTTCCGGATACCCCAAAGAGATACATCAGCGTTACGGCGAACAGCATGGCCAGGGGAATAACGGAAGCAACTACTAAACCTGCACGCCAGTTACCCAACAGCAGGACCAATACAAAAACGACGATAAGGCCGCCTTCTATAAGGTTCCGTTCTACCGTACCCATAGCCCTGCCAACAAGTTCCGTACGGTCAATGAACGGCTCAATGACCACACCCTCGGGCAATGACTTTTGTACCTGGGCCATGCGTTCCTTAACGCGCTCGATAACATCACTGAAATTCTCACCTTTTAGCATCAGGGCGACACCGGCAACGACTTCGCCTTGTCCGTTACGGGTAACTGCGCCATAGCGGTTAGCACTGCCATATTGCACCTTGGCAATATCACCGATAACCACAGGTGCATCTTCACGGTTCTTAACCACGATATGTTCAATATCATCCAGTGTTTTAACCTGACCCAGCCCCCTGATAAAATAGGCGTTACTTCGCTGTTCAATGTACGATCCACCTGTGTTTTGGTTATTCTTTTCAAGTGCAGTATAAATATCGCTGATCGTAATATTAAGGCTGTTCAGCCTTTCGTTGTCAATAGCGATCTCGTATTGCTTCACATAGCCGCCCCAACCGCTGATTTCGGCAATTCCAGGGGTTCCGGCCAGTTGTCTGCGGACGATCCAATCCTGCATGGTACGCAGGTCTGTAGCGGAATATTTGTTTTCATAGCCGGGTTTTGTATGTATGACATACTGGTAGATCTCCCCGAGGCCGGTCGTGATAGGTGCCAACATAGGTTCGCCGGTGTCTTTGGGAATCTGACTTTCAGCTTCCTTTAAACCTTCGCTGATCTGCTGCCTCGCCCAATAGATATCTGCATTGTCCTCAAATACTACCGTTATCACCGACAGTCCGGAACGGGAAATTGACCGTTTTTCAATTACTTTAGGCACGTTGGCAATCGCCAGTTCTATCGGCGCGGTAATATATTGCTCCACTTCCTGAGCGCCCAAAGTAGGTGCCTGGGTAATAATTTGAACCTGGTTATTGGTAATGTCAGGCTGTGCATCAATTGGCAGGCGTGTAAGCGAAAAAATACCGGCCGCTACTAATAATATTATAAATGCCCCTACGACCAGCTTATTGCTGATCGAGAACGCAATGATCTTATCAAACATGGATTTATGGTTAATACGTAAACGTGCTTGTGGCATAGCGCAGACGCTATCCCATCACGAACAAAATTGAAGCGAATGTATTAACCGATCTGAGGCGGCTGCCAGATAGAAATGGATTGTTCAAGAAGCGCCGGAACTGTCGGCTCACCGAAAGTTTTTTTAACTTCTTGTATGAAAACGCTCCCCACGTGATGGTAGGGTGTTAGCGTCCGAACAGTAGAACAGCAGGAACAGGTGCAGAACGGCGTGCAGGTTTCTTTGCCTGCTTTTTCGTCACCTGAATGGCTTTTAGTAAAAGTAGTATAAGATTTCACCATATCCCCAAAGTCGTCACTGTCCCTGCATGGCAACACTGCCAGTAAGGTCATGTAAACGCTGAATATGATTCCTACATACTTCATTTGATACAAACATATGATTTACAGGTCAATTATTACAAAATTAAACTTCATAGAAATGTTAATTTATGTTAAACCTGTTAAGGGGCATAGAACACCAAGAGAAGTGTGGTCAGGTTAAAACAAAAAAAGTACAGCAAAGCTTTACCCGCAATTCGTAGAATTCATATATCCGCAAAAGACTACGGCATAACGAGCCGCCTTCTTAGCGCGGCGCGCTCGCCCTACGGGACTTATTCCGTTTCCATTTGCCTTATTGCGGGTAATTTATTATGCTTTCTTTTTTCCTTTTTCTTTTAAACCGTTATACAACATATTGTTTAGTATCTTCAATCATGTATATAGACCAAATATATTTTCAAAAATTGCACCTCCAGTTTGGTGATCTGATTTATCTAATGATCGAAACAGGCGAAGGATTTACTGGCTCGTTTCAGGATGGCTTCGATGGCTCGGCGTTTTTGTTCACTAACTTTTCCAATGGTAAGACACAAAAGGTAGCGCTAAATAACTTACAACAACTGGAAAAGATTAAGCAGTAGTAAATCGAACGATGACTGAGGAGTTAATACAGAAATATAACAACCATCGCCAGAAAGCGGACGGTTATAATGTCGATACGATTAGCGGATTGTATGATAAATATTCGACAACCTATACCGGATATAACATGCTGTATAATGAAGTCCCGGCTTCACTTGCAAAGCAAAATGTTAAATTAAGGGCTAAAGACGATGACAATCATAAAGCAACTGATCTTGTAGCACAGTATTTAGGGGAAGAAAATATTTACAACCAATTTTTGGAATGGGGTAATGAAAAAGATATTCATTCTTTAATATGGATCATTGAAGAAGGTTATTTTAACATCGTGCTTGACCGGGCTGGAAATTCTAAATCAGAACGAGATAAAGAACTGCTTCTCGGGTTAAAATCCGAATCTTCAGACGTTAAAATAATGGCAATCCTAAAAATCATATATGCAGTCAGAAACAATATGGTTCATGGTAATAAAGACATTCAAGAATACCAGCGCTTTTTGTTAGAGCCCCTTCTCAGCCTCCTGCAAACACTATGTTCGCAATTATTTGAAAAACTTGGAGCCTAAGTTTGAATGATTCATCAAAAAATGCGGTTTATAACAAAAGTCCCTTAACACTCGCTGCAAGGGACTTTCAACCTAAACCTTATCACAAGGCAAGCAAGGATGCCTGCCATTAAGGGTGGCAATCTACAATTTTTGATGGAAAATAAATGAATGATATTTCAGGTCGGTTTATGGTAAATCAAGGCGCACCCTGTTTTCACCGAAAATCATTTAACACTATGAAAACAGGGGGCGTTCTTCGGGCGGGCGATAGCCCGCCGCCGGGCAATTTTAGAAACAAGGGGGATTGCTCCCCCTAACAATTAATTATAAATCAATGCTTCGCTTCCCTGTGTCGCAAAATCCCGACACAGATTAAAGGCGGTTTGTGCCCGTTGTTTCGCTGTACCGTCCATGATGGATTTAAATTTGGCTTCATCACTTTTAAAACCGCGCACATTTTGGAAATAACCCGTAACGCTGTTATATGCACCAAAAACAGTTCCTGCGGTCGTTTCCATTTGCTGGGTCTGACTTCCTAAAGCATATTCATAAACATTATCTACAATGTTAGTGTAGTGTGTAGATAGCAGGTCTAATTTGCCCCCGGCTAAGTTTTCCAAAACCTCTTTGTTAGGTGCCATTGCAATCTGTATCAATTTTTTCACCTCGGCATCTGTGATACGTACTTTAGCCCATTGATTAAATAAGCCCTCCATTTCGCCGCCTAAAGATTTACTAATGCCCATTAAAGTATGTGCCTGTTTTAGCCGTTCGGTAGCAGAGGCGGTATGACGGATTTTAATCGCCCCTGAATGATTATTCATCGCTGCGTTTAGCGTATTGTTGCAAACTATCCTAACAGGCGTAAAAGCTGCGGTAATGCTTCCTAAACCATCGTGAGTAGTGGTTAAAAACAAATACTGTTCTATCCAGTCCTTTACACCTACCCGAATATAATCAGGCAATTTAGCAGTTATAAAAACCCGCTCGCCGTTACCCAATGCCCCCGCCGTTTCGTATAAAATACCATCGCCACCGCCTACGATCGCATCAAAGAACGAAAACGCATCACGGTTTTGTACCACTTCATAATCGTTACCGACAACCCCTAAAACCTGTTCGGTATCGGCCCGAACCGTAGCAAAAAAATTAGGAACCTCTATTTCGGGAATAATAATATCGTTGTCGGGATCGCCTAAATGGTTTTCGGTATCATAAGTAAACAAAGGGCGTTTTTCTACAATATAATCTAAACCTGCGTGCTGTATGGCTTCGCTACTAGTTGGGTAACGGTCTATGATTTGCCCTAACCCGTGCCAGGCTTTTTCCTTAACACTCATAAAGCTGTTTTTGCCTGTTTTCTGATTGAAATTTATTTGATGTGCCATGATGTTATTTTTTAGTGTTCAGTTCAATAATTTTTGTTTGTAATACTTCCACGTTCGGCGTACTGCTTACCTGCAAAACCGTTTTGGTTTGCAGTTCCTGTATTGCATCGTGAATGCTCGTATGCGCGGTTTTAATGGTGACTTTCACCAGTAAAAAGATCTTATCCTCCATCGCTTTAAAATTGGTATATATTCATAAAATCGCTTAATTCTAATTGAAACCGTGCGGGGTTTTCCTGCGCTAAAGTTTCGGCGTAACCATCCCAAAATATTTGGTTGGTTAACTCTATAAATTGCTCGTACATCCGATTTGCTGTTTTTTGTGAAACCATAAAAAAATGCTCACCATCCCGATAGCTTTCGGGATGGGAGCATAATTTGTTTAAGCATTGGGGAAAATGATGTTTGCTTCGATCTCGGCCAGTTTTTCATGGCAGGCATCAAAAATGAATTGGGAAACCATGCGGATAAGGTTTGGCGTATTGGTGACAAACTCCCGGCCTTTATCGTCTTTGATAATCAGCTTGCAACCCTGATAAGGATTGTTTTCCAGTTCGTCGTTTTCCTCGATCAGTTTTACCTCAAAATCTTCCAGTAACTTAATGCGGGATAACAGGGTAATACGCTGAATGCTTAGGCGGTGTAAGCCCTCCACCGATTTCAAAGTTTGCTCTAAGTTCAAAGCGAATTTTTTTGGCTCCGCTTTCACCTCTTCCACTTTGGCGGGTTCGGCTTTTGGTTCTTCCGCTTTGGCCGGTTCGCTCTTTGGGGCTTCGTCTAATCCGTGTCCTGTGGTAAATGGCGCAACGTTAGCGGGTTGGTTATCCACTGTAGCGGGGCTACTGGTCGTTGCCTCGGCAGGGTTGGTTTTCTCAGCTTGCGGAGTTTGCGCAGGTTTTTGATCTTTAGCGGTTTCATCTTGTTTGGCTTCCTTTCCTGTCAGGCTTGGGCGGTTTTCAATACGGTTAACTGATTGGTTGTTTTTTGCTGCTGTACCTTGTACACCGTTTGCATTTTTTCTGCTGTTTTCATTTTTTAAATGATTTAAAAGGGTTAAAAAATTTGTTTTTCGTTTCCCTTTTTTCCCGAAGACTTTCCCTGAAAAGCTATTTTTCAAAAGAAAAAACGGTAAAAAAGAAAGTCAAAAAGGCGGTCGCAAAGCCTGGGCGGGAGAACTATAAGTCCCGAAGGGTGGCCGCAGCGCAGCGGAGGACATTATGCGTTCGTACGAACGGGCTGACCGATCTTGACGCCGCTTTTGTCCGTTTTCTTTGGAAAATAGCACCTGAAAGCAGTTGATATTTTAGCAGGAAAATAAGTGCAGAGAGAAGGCAAGCGCAGCTTTTCCCAGCGCAGCGGGTAAACAAGTGAAGTCCTGAATGATGCGCTTAATTGGAATTGGCAGTAGTTATAGCAACAGCGAATGCTTTTGCCGCGCAGCAAAAATGCAGCAGCGGATATGATACCAATCAGCCTTCAGGAAGTCAACTGTCAAGGATTGCAGCGGCATCCTTTTCCCGGAAAAGATAGAGTGGAAAGCCTGGCCGGAGGGACAGCCAGGTATTTGAAATAGCACTGAATTATTATCTGTAGAACGTTGGTTTGCATGGCAAAGACATATTGCTGAAATTTAATGAGTACTTAATGTTAGACATGGGACTGATACTAAAATCGGTCTTAAATTGATAATTATTTATATTTGTATTACCGCCAACACAGCGATATGGAGCAGGAAGCATTTTATAAGGACCAATATGACAAGACGCTTGACCGTAAAAACGAGATCAATACCTCGTTGTCTACTCCTATAGGTATTCTCACTGCATTGTTGGCCGGTTTGTACTTTGCCTCGACAAATTTTGATTTCAGCGACAACAAGTTCTTATCTATAAGCTTTATTGTCATTAGTGTTGTATCTATATGTTTATTGGGTAAATCAATATATCATCTGATACGCGCGTTTTCAGATTTCCACAACGGTTATGATTACGCTTACCTGAATGACACAGATGTTTTGGACGCTTACTACCAAGGTTTAGTTAATTTTTATCAGTCGCAGCCCAATAGCACGTTAGCCGGTAGCATCGCTGAAGCAAAAAAAGAATTTGATGCCTATCTGCTGCAAGAACTGATCAAGAGTGCAGGGATCAATCAAAAAAACAATAAGTCTAAAATTTTCCAGCGATTTCAATGCCACCAGTATATGATTTATGCCTTAATTGCATTAAGTTTGTTAATCATTCCATTTGGCATTGATTTTGGGGTCAATAAAGGGAAAGATAAGGTTCAAAGGGTTAAGATCGATTCGGTCATACCGGTTAACCTGAACATAAAATATAAAGACACTGTTGAACGTTTAAATATTAAAACACATTGCAATGGCAGAAGTAAAAAAACCAACACCTCCACCAACTCAAATGATAAGGGAAGGCGTAAATCCTAACACGGTTCGTCCAACAACTACTGCGAGCACGACCGTTAAGAAAAAGTAATTAAGGAACACACCTGATATGGAGGCGTTGACAAGTAATTGTCAGCGCCTTTTATTTTAAGGAATTGTAGGATGACATGCTGCCAATTTCCATTTGTAATAAAAAGAAATACAAGCCATTAGAAAATGGTTTTTTTAACCAGTTCTGCTTGACTTGAATTAACATTTAGCGCCTCAATATTGACGCTTACCTCTTATTAGAGCATGGTTAATCTTAAGGTTGTCAGCGTTTCAATGAACAATTTAGACCATCTATCGCACAACCATATCCTCGTCAATACCGTCATCAGGTGCCGGCCCGTCTTTAGTATACCAATTATCAGCATCACGTTGATTGATCAGCCAAGCTATTGAGCATATTTTTTCCAGGACATCAAATAAATTATTTATTTGTCTGCTTGAAAGATGCTTTGAGATCTGATATTTGGAAAGGGCCATTTCAAGCACTATCAAAAGGTTCGACTTCAGTAATGGCAGCGGGTGCTTGTCGAAAATTTTCATTAACAGATCATAAGGCGTTAATAGCCACTGTCGGTCGAGGTTATCGGGAAACCATAACCAATATTGCTCTTCATCATCAAGATCTGGTGCCGGTGTAAATCCCTCGAATTTTGCTGTGCCATATAGACTCCGGTAATACAATCTTTCGCCTGTAAGTAAGTAAAGCATTTCTAGCAATCGGGTATACATGGAATAGATCCCAACAAGTTTACCTGGACCTTCATCCTGATGAAATTGATAATCAGCGGTAAGTGAGCAATATCTCCAATTTCGCAAATACTGAAGATGTCTGATGGGAGTAGCTGATTCGAAAAAGTCGGTAATAGGCTCGAACGGATATTGGAGTAATTTGTAAAAGTCAAGATTGGCGACGGCATGCTCCCAGGGCGTATATTTAGAAGTTTTCATTTTATAAACCAGGTATTAATTTTAGAAGCTGTGAATTCTATGTCAAAATCGTTTGCAATTTGCATGTTAGCGGGAGTTCAATATCTCAAACGAATTAACCTCAGCAGCTCAGGCGGACATAAATATGCCCGCCTTGCTACTTTGGGTGCTTAGCGGTGCTCGGATATTAAGGAAGGAAGGAAGCAAGGCGGCATAAGAAAATCTTTGCCGCTTGCTACTATTTGGCTATTATTAAGAACTGGTTTTGCATTTAATAAATTGCTGATAAACTTGTTCAATCTTATCCATTACCAAGGCAACTCTATCCTTTAGTAGCTTTACGGAACCTTCATCCGGTTCAAAGTCACTCTTATACCTTGTTTCAGAATAGCCCAATTGGAGTAAATTGAAAAGCTGTAAACCTTCGGTAGTATTAAGTTGCAGCGATCGCTTTATTTCGTCTGTAAATAGCAACGTTATTTTGATCATCCGTGGAAGGTTATGTGTAGTAAGGCGGTAGCCTGTAATGCCATGGATGATTCCTATCAGCGAGCTCTCGGTAGCTTGATGTAAAGAAAAAAGCGCTAATGTGCAATTGTTATCTTCAATATACCTGATCGCGCCTTTCATGAATTCTTTACCTTGTAGACCCCAGCGATCCCAGTCTTTTTGAGCTTTTTCAATCCACACGTGATCCTCAATAGCTTTTGCGTTCAACAATTCTGCTTCCGGTGCCTTATACAAATTAATGCTTTTGTAAAGTGTGTTATGCCAGAAACGTTTATCATTATCTAATCCTTTCTTCGTGGAAGATCTTTTATGAACAATAGCAAATACTGTCCCCAGGAAACGGCAGTTATCTTCAATCTTGTTAGCTACTTCATGTTCAACCGCCTTTTCGCTATCGTCTATTAATATCAAAAGATAGTAAATGGAAGGTTTTGCATTCTTACCAATCAAGTAGATCAAGTTCACACCCGGTATTCTTTCAATGATCAGGTTCTTTATTTTATCAACAACCGCCTCTTGTTCCTCGCTTAGTTTTGGATTGAGGTCTTTTAAAGGCGTCAAGTCTTCTGCATTGGTCAACTGTTTATCTTTATTCTTCCCCCAAGATTTGTGCGTAATAGCTTCGTTAGTTTCACGCTGATGAATGAGCCATGCCGCAGAATAGAGCTTACGGATATTATCATAAACGTCGATGATCTCGCTTGCCGATAATGTTCTCGTCAGCAGCATTGTTATATAGCGCTGTGTGAAGCCATTCATGCAGATAATCGCGATATTCCTGTGGGCTGATCTTTTTAAAGCATTTCTTTATAGCCTTATATGGGTTAGCCAGCTCGCTTTGTGATAAGTTCTTTGGGAAATAGACCCAATCATTACTTTCTTGTGTGATCTGTTCTTTTGTTACGTCTTCCAAACGCGGCCACCTATCCTTAAATTTTAGTAATAATAAATGCAAAGCCTCAATCAATTGCATGTTTTGATCGTATATGAATAAAATGTGACCGGAACCATGTCTATCCTTGAAAACCTTATCATTCAGGACAAAATAGCGCCACTCTTTCAGATCTTCCCGATGATCCTTCGGCCATCCGGAGCTAAAAAAATCAATAACTACCTTTAACGGATTCATGATTTCTTCGAAACGAAGATGTTTAGGATATTGCTCCCACGGCGCGATATTACCCAGATAAGTGCCCATGATATTGGACCGGCATTGTTGACGGCATTACAAAGGACGGCACGGGTGTATTTCTATGCTATTCTTATCATTTCTAACGAAGAAAAAGTGAGGCATAATTTATCCTTGTATAAGCCAGTAGAAACAAGTAATTTCAGATTTCAAATTTTCATACATTTGCTTAAACAACCATTTCTATCATGAGCACAGCTACCGATTCGCAAAAAAGTATTCACCAAGGACGCAATGTTAAGCGTTTTAGAGAAATGCTTGGCTTGAAACAAGAAGCACTGGCTTTAGCCTTAGGTGACGATTGGAGCCAAAAAAGAGTATCATTACTGGAAGGGAAA
This sequence comes from Mucilaginibacter sp. P19, assembly GCF_050632265.1. Lineage (NCBI taxonomy): Bacteria > Pseudomonadati > Bacteroidota > Sphingobacteriia > Sphingobacteriales > Sphingobacteriaceae > Mucilaginibacter > Mucilaginibacter sp. P19. The sequence goes on along the minus strand of NZ_CP192586.1, from coordinate 2,554,018 downwards.
GAGCTCATTGAAGAGGATATTCTCGCTCAGGTAGCTGCAATACTAAAAGTACCTGTTGAAGCAATCAAAAACTTCGACGAGGAGAAAGCAGTCAACATTATCTCAAATACATTTAACGATACGTCTATGTTAAATGCTGTAAATTATAATCCCACTTTTAATCCTATAGACAAACTGATCGAGGTTTATGAAGAAAATAAAAAGCTTTACGAGCAACTTCTCGCAAGCGAACGTGAAAAAGTAGAAATTCTTAAAAGCAAAAACAACTGATAAGATTATGACAGCGGAGCAGTATTCAAAGCCATACAGAGAAAGAATGTTCAGTCTCGTTGCAGATCCCGAACTGAAAGCGATGGAAATCAGGTATGAACCATATCTTGACATTCATGCTATTGAAGACGTGTTAGAAGGCTGCGACATTATACAAGCCAGTCCGGAGGATGTGCCTACAGGCAAGTTGATTTGGAAAGAAGGTTATGATCTTCCATTAGAGCTTAAGAGAGATATAATTAACTTATATACCAAGCATTTTATTGATCAGTAAGCGGATTAAGTTCAAGCAACGTTCGCCAAGTATCTTCCACAGGCTTTTCGACACCAGGGAAAAGCACATCATCCCACAAATGCAGTTCATCGTTAATAAAACGATAAAGCTTTCTTATTCCAACTTCGTTACTGGCAAACACATGTGTAATGCCTTCTTTATCCAGATAGTCTTCCCAAAAGCCGTCTGAACTAAGGGGTTCTATATATACATCATCATCAATGTCCTGGTCGAAGGCAAACCGAAACCCAGATACCTGCGGTGAAAGGTTACCATCAGCTGAATCATTTAAAATGGTCGTTAATCGAAAAAGCATTGCCGGATAATGGCCGACGCTGTACTTGATCTCTACTTTTTCCAAGGTGCGGGAATTCAGTTCTAACACGCCATATGTAAGCATTTCAACCAGTTTTAGCCATTGCTTGTCTGATACGTTCAATAATACATTTTGTGCCTCATCCAATGTTTTCATAGTAAAGTTTGAATAAATAAATATTAGCAACAGGTCATTGTTGACCTGTTGCCTAAACATGTTAAACACTCATTTTGCTTTTACGCGACTGCTTTTTTGCAGGAGCATCCTCCTTTTGCTGCTCACGTTGTTTCAAATTCCTAACCGGCTTCTGTTCGGTCTGTAGCAATTCCTCCCGTTTTATTTTCTTCATTTGGTGATCGAAAAGGTCAACGGTTTTGAATTGCGGGTTAGCTGCGATGAAATACTTTTTATCGCCTTCTTCACCGCTAACGGTCACCTGCTGGGCGTTGCCTTTTTTCAGAGAGTACAAAAGTTCCTCCTTTGCTTTCGGGTCTTCCAATTCTTTGATACCCTTACCCGCAATAACCTTTTCTACATCATAGCCATAATTTTCATGGTAATGCTTGATCTTTTTGTTGCCATTGTCGGTTAGGTTCTTATCATCAAGGGTTAACCAGGCCTGGTATTTTTGACCTTCTAAATTGTAAAGCTGTTTGTGAACGGCGCGGCCCTCCATCAAATTAAAAGCTTCTTTGGCGGTGATGCCGCTGCCTTTATTGATAAAAAAGGTTTGATCTGAATTCTTGGCAGGATCATCCTTGTGGTTAACCGTCGCGTCGTATTTATTAAAGAAATACATATCCTGGTTATCACCGGCCTTAAAGTGTAATGTGTAGTCAACCGTTTTTTGGTTAAACTCGTGTTGCAGCCCTAACTTAAACTCGGGCGCTTTGGCGGCGATTTGCCTGTCCAATTCAGCGTTTAGTTTGTCTCCAAATCCCAGATTTAGGAGACTTTTTTTAGAAATTCAGCATTTTGAGTATTCATAACGTAATGATTAAAAATGAAAAAAATGGTTAATTAATTGTATTTGCAGCTATTGCATTAACCGGCTGCTGCACTGCCGGCGTTATTGTTTTCAAATCGTCCAGATCCTTTTGTTTGATTTGGAGGTAAAGGTGACGGTTACCGTTCCGCTCGTATAATTCAACATTCAGCGCCTGGTCTTCTGAAAGCGAGAAACGGTGAAAACCGAAAACTTTCGCGATCTCCTGTTTATGACCAATGGAAGTCTTTTTATGCAGTGTTGTAATTAAGGGTACAATTTCCTGTTCGTGCGTTGCCATCCTGGCGACGGCTTTTAAGTCCCTGATGTAAAACCGCACAAAATCAATTTCGTAGGGAAGGTTGGATTTGTTACGAATATCCAGCCTAAAGAAAATCCGGTTACCGGCAAGCGATAGTTCATCGACCCAGGCTTTAACGCCTCCCGTTTTTTCGTGATCTACCACATCTTTTCGCTTACCTGCGGCTAATTGTGAAAGGACTGCGTTGTAATTAAATTCGGCACTTTTAATCACCCTAACAGTCATAGGAGCTGCGCCATCAACTTCAATCCGTCTTCCTGCCCGTCCATAAGAATATTCTACCGGGATGTGATAAATTTTTGCCGTGCTCACATCCTGGACGTTGATGCGGGTGGGTGAAAAGTCGGTATTGCGTGCTTTAATGGTAATCAGCGCATCTTCTTTCTGTGTCAGATCGAAATCCGGAGTTGATTTGCTGATAATTTTAACCGCAGACTTAAAGAATAAAGCTGTGGTTTTGTCACGGCTCACATAAGCCGTATCCTGCGCGTAGGAAACTGTTCCCCACGCACCAAGAATGAAGATAATGAACGATTTTTTCATGGCATTTTTATTTAATTATCCCGGTCGTTACTATCCTTTAAAAGGACTTCGTAACCGGCCTTTACTTTGACTTTGATCTGTTTTACCTTGTGGTTGAATAAGCCCTTTGCGGCTTCCACACCTGCACTGGCGGCTTGTGTACCAACAGACTGATCCATTGACATCAGCTGCATAGATTGAACCGCATCTCCAACGCCGTTCTTTGCAGCGTCTCTGCCGATTGATCCTGGAACATATAGCCCTTCCATACCGTCCAAATCATAAACTGTAAGTGCTACGGGCAGGATGTTATTGAGATAGCGAATACTGGCAATCTTGATATCCAGGCGTTCATTGTTTAAAGCGCAGGTTCCATAGACAAAACTTCCCTTTGGAATCATTTTGCCGTTCACATAAATGCCATCCAACAGCCTTAATTTGATCACCGCGCCGCTAACCAGCGTTTGATCCTCATGCACAACTGCCTGGATGGTGTTTCCAGCTTCAGCTGTAGCGGAACGGTGCTTTTTCGCTTTACCGCCTCCGTCGTAAGAAGCGTAGTTCACCTGCATTTTTTCAGTTGGGGTATTGTCGTCGTCATCGTTGTTCGCTGCCATTACCGCATACACACGACCGTGATTTTTCATAGATTGATTGCGCAGCCTGCTATTTACATTACCTGGATTTTGTATATCATTAATTTGTTGCAGCATCTGAGTTAGCTGCTTCATTTCAGGATCATTGCCGCCGCCACTGCCATTCATTGCTTTCATCATCAATTCGAGGCGCTTCACATCGGCGGCGGATTGGGGCGATGATGCGCCGCCGCCGTAATTCGCGGGTTCAGGCTGGTTAATTTGCTGGTTGATAGCGGCAAGCTTCGCCTGGATTTTTGCTTCGTTTACATCTGCTACCGTTGGGCCACCTGTAAGGTTAGCGGTCGAACGTTGGGTAGCCGAATCAGAATGCCCGGCTTTAGCCGCATCCAGTCCCATCGATTTAACAAAACTTTCACTAACACCGCTATTGGCTGAACTCGCGGAATCTGTCTTAACTGTTTGGTAAATTCCCATTTTGTCCTGGGCTTTTTGATCTTTGAACTGCGCCTGCGGAAGTGTGGCGTTTAGCCCCTGGACATTGGAATTTTCATAGGCAGATGCCGACTGCTTACCGCCGCCTAATGCCCAAAAAGCCATCGTTAAAAATGGGATGATCAGCAGGGGCATGATGACCAAAAATTTGCGCTCCTTCAAAAATTCAGGAGTATGCTGCGGCAATTGGCCGCTGTTTAATGCTGCATTCATGATTTACTTTTTTTAGTTAATGAATCTGTTAATTGACGTTTAATGAAATGGGGGTCGGGAAACTCTGACGCCCGCCCGATATGGGCAGAGGTATAGTTTTGTGTTAATTTGGGAATAGTATAAAAGCTGCAAAACGAACTGCTGATCAATATGATGGACGTTAGCAGCGCGATTGCAATCGCGATCTGTTTCTTTTGCCGTAACGAATAAGCATTAAACCACTTATTAAGCCTGGCCGAAAAATAGAGTTGGATATTGATAATTCTCTTTGCCAACGAAGCTGCAACCTTGTCGCTCAAGTGCGCTGACGCTTTACTGTTTGATAAATTCATAGCTTTTAATGTTGAATGGTGGTATCCCTGTTCGCTAAGGTTTCCCAATGCAGGATCAGGAAACCATGCGGGTTATTGTCTGACCTGGCTACATTGCGCAAGTATCCCTGGGTGATCAGGCTTCGGTTTGCGGTTGAAGTGGAGCGGATCAGCTTTTGCGTCGCAAAGCATTTGAAGTAATAGGGATACTGATTAATATCCAGCTGGATGCTATCCACTGTAACCTGCTGGCTGATATTACCAGAAATCAGATTGTTGTAATAGCTCTTTTCCTTTAAATCATTGTATTGATTTTTCGCACTCTCATCAGCGAGGTATAGTGCTTTACCGATATTGCCATCGATCACCTTTTCATCGGGGTCAAGCGTGAAAAAATAATGGTGGAACATCCGGATATGATCCCTTGCTTCCACAGGGATATTATCTTTCCGGTCGGCTGCAAAAGCTTCCAGCGCCTTACCGTTTGCCAATATGTAAATGTGACTGCCGGCAATATTTGCTGCCTGATAACTTTTGTAAAGTGCGAAACAGGATATGGTGGTGCAGGCTGCTATCAGGAAATAGCTGAAGAGTTTGATGTGCTTAAAAGCAGTTTCAATATTTTTGAGATGAGTAAACATAATTTTGAATTTATAGGTGAGTAATTAGGCTTGCTGCGGATCGATCTTGCTCGCCCGTCCATTATTTGGGTTACTGCCTTTATCCTGGAAATAAGGCTTTGATACGGCGCTGGCCGCCATGCTTTGGCTGGTATTTGAGCGCTGATTACCGAAACTATCCGCAGACATATTGCTACCTCCTGAAGCGGCACCCACAACCGACTGACCGGTACTGCTCACGATACTATTGACCTTTTGGAGCAATCCATTTCCTCCACCTGCATTGACGATATAATTAGCTACGCTTGGAACAGTGAAATAACCGATGATACCAATAATTAAGAAAATGAGATAGGCTGTATCGGTTGAACTAAAGAAAGTATCACCGGCATTTTGGACCTGGCTAATATCAAGTTTCAGCATATTTTCCTGCACCTTACCGATGATAGCACCAAAAATATTGGCAACCGGCAGCCATAGAAATACATTAATATATTTAGCCAGCCACACGGTTAACGTGTGCTGAAAACCATCGAAGACGGCTAAGCCAAAAACAATAGGCCCTAATATGGCAAGGATGATCAGGTAGAATGTGCGAATCGTATTAATGCACAAGGCCGCTGCTTCGTATAACACCTGCAGCACTTCAGACATCCATTGCTTTACCGAATTGCGGAAATTATAGGATGCTTTAGACATGGCAAATTTCACATCGTTTCCCACACTGGCCAGCATTCCTTCACCACTTCCATCTTTATCTTCTGGATGCGTGTATTTATACCATTTATCGCGGTCGCCATCACCATCAGCACCAACATACATCTGCCAGGTGTCCGTTTTTTCTACTGCCGCTTCTTTTGCTTTCAGTAATGCTGCAATGGCAGCATCTGAATTTTGCACCATGCCACCCGTGGCGCTTACAGTAGGCGACATGATACCGTTGATGATAGCGATGACCGTCGGAAATAACAGGATAGCTAAACCCAAAGCGAATGGCCGCATGAGCGGGTAAAAGTCTATCGGCTCTGCACTGGCTATCTGCCGCCAAACCCGGCTGCCGATATACCATAAGGCACCAAATCCGGCTATTGCTCTGCCAACGCCGATTAGTTGGCTGCACATCGGCAGCATATCGTTGTAGACGCCGTTTAAGGTGCCTTGCAGGCCCTGTATATCAGTTGCAAGCCCATCTGCTTTGGAAAATAAAGGAAAAGCTATCCCCGTTACCGCAAGAATTGCGGTTAAATAAATCTTCTTTTTCATAAAATTGGGATTAGTTATTTATACCATAGAGCTGTTTCATCGTTCGGTTGTCGCCTGCGTCCTTGCTGCGCTGGATATTCAGTAAAACGCCCTGCCGGTTGAAATGCCGGAGAAATTGTAACTTATCAGAACTACTGGCGTAGATCCGGTCTATCGCCCGCATTCTTTCATCATCGGACATACGCAGCTTGCCTGCGGTAAGGACATTTGTCAGATCGTCGAGATTTTGAAGGCTTTGATTGACCAGCTGACCATATACATTGCTCATGTACGTCAACTCGCTGGCACTGAATAAGCCGCTTTGCTTAAACTGCTTGTAAGCACTTTTGTATTCGCTCAACAGGCTGGCTTGTTGTGTGATAATATCAGCAACCCGGCCATAATCCTTCACCGTCGGGTTTATCGAGAGTAACCCATTCAGGTAAACGCTGTGCAAATCAAAATTTCCTTTTGACAACTGGGAAATACTACCATAACCTTGCTGATAAATTTGGTAGCCCGTTTTCATATCACTTAAAATGCCTTTAAGCTGAGTAAGCTTTTCAATGTCCAAAATTAGCTGCTGCATTTCCTGTGCCTGGGCGTTTGCAAGCTTTGCCGAACCAAGGCAAACGAACAATACGAGTATAACTACCATATGCTTTAAATCCTTTTTCATACTTCTTTATGTTATTGGACCCCGTAAATCTTCTTTTCCGAAATCACATTATTGTTTTCTTGTACGCGGTGCACGGCATAAACTTTTACCTGGTCGGCAAAGGCTGAAGCAAAGCGGTAATTATTTTGCATAGCGGTATGTATAACGCCGATATGCTTGAGCCGTTCTTCGTCACTCATCTTTAGTTTGCTATCCGTCACCACGTTTTGTAGTTCCGTGATCTGCTGGTCGCAATCTTTGAATAGAGCGGTTTTAACTTGGATGATGTACTTTTTCTCGCCGCCGTTAAGGTTGGCCGTTTTTTCCAGCGAAGTCATCCGTTTTAAAATATCTTTTTGCCATTGCAGTATATCGCTTACCTGTTTGTTGTTCTTAACTACAGGGCTGACATTAGTCAAGTTATTATAATAGGTGGTGTGTAAACCATTCTCGGATTGCAGATAGCCGGTGATGGAGCTTAGGCCGTTATGGGCGATATTGTTGCCCACTTTATAGTAGGCGGCATAAACCTGCAAAGCGGCTATCTGCTGTAACAGATATTTCTTTTGTGTGCTTTTTTGCCTGAACCATTCAGCAAAGGTTTGTGCCCTAACGGTAGTTGCCAGTGCAGAAGCGGCTAATGTCATTACTGTGAACGCCAATAACTTTTTGCTTTTGCGCCGGATCTGATCCGCCCGGAACTTCATTTGATTAATTGATTCCATAAAGCTTTTTAATTGATTGGGTATCGCTTAAATCTTTGCTGCGTTGCAGGCTTAATTGAATGCCCTGGTTATTGAACTGGTGCAAGTCATTGTAATTTTCGTCTAAATGATCGCTGGCCTTGTTAATCAATTCCAGGCGCTGCTCATCTGTCATTTGTGTTTTAGCAGGGCTAACGACCAGCATGATCTCGTCGAGGTTTTTGACACTTGCATCTAATATGCCGGTGTACACACGCTGCATGTAATTGATTTCCTGGGGGTTGAAGTGACTATCCTGTCGAAACAGGCCCCAGGCTTTTTTATATTCACTGACCAGGGCAGCTTGTTTTAAAGTAATATCCTTTATCCGCTGATATTTAGATATGGTCGCTTTAATGTTTCCTAATTCTGTATAGTAACTACTGTATAATTGCCTTTGCTGCTCCGTCCAACCAGATATTTCTGTTAACCTCGTTTTGGACATTTGATTTTCAATGACCTTTTGCGCGTTTTGCAACCAGATTGTTTTATTCTGCATACGCTGTACTTTCAGGTCAATCGCCTTTATTACTTTGGTAACCGTAAGCTTTATTACTTCGCCAATTACGAACTGTGCCTTTACGGTATTCACCCAAGTCAAATTGATGATTATGAATACAATACACACGTATATAACTTTAAATTTTTTCATATAACCTCCCTGTCCGGTCGTTTGATCGAATATTTAAGCGCCAATAAATAGAAGTGATTATTTTATTTTCGTGTACTCAGATGCTCCAAGCTTCAACTTATGTCGGTCTGGTAAAACACTTATTTGTCGGCCCAAATCAGTTTCTTGTAAAGCTTGCTTGTCTGTATTATAAGATGATACCCATTGGACCTTTTTAAATTCCTTTGGTAGCGGCTTACCATTTCTGATTTTATTAAATCCGGTCTGTCTTACTACATCATACGTTTTGTCGGAAGATTTAACCGCTGAAACTATCAAAGTATCGTCAGTGATATTATACTCATTTTGAAAATGTGTCACATAGGTACCTTCAATATCCTCACTGCCCTTGTTAGAACTGTTGCAGCCCATTGAAAATACTAAGACGACTGCTAACAAAATGATTAATGCTTTCATAATTATGGTTTTTAGTTTATGCTGCTTTTTCTAATTCTTCCCTGACAATGGCGGCTATGGCAAGCTTAACACTTCCATATTTTTTAGTGTAAGCATGGACTTTTGCTTTTTCCGAAGATTCGGTTGTGTAAGTCCAATATTCTTCGCGGCTTACTTCCGTGCGGTAAACTTTGGAAAGCTGGCCGTTTAGACTAATGAATACTTCTTTATATTTCAAGTTTTCGTCATTATTCCGGTTCATGCTCATAATAAGCGCCGTTTCTTTATCGGTAATCCCTAATAGCTGCTGAATTTTTGGAAAGTCATTCTGATACTTCCGCTGGTCAAGTAAGATCTTGCAGTCGCTGTTATTGATGATGGCTTGTTTAACCACAGGCGAGCTGATAATATCTTCAATATCCTGGGTGACAACCAATGCTTCACCAAAATATTTACGTACCGTTTTAAAGAGGTATTTAATATACTCGGCCATCCCTTCACGCGCAATGGCTTTCCAGGCTTCCTCAATCAAGATCATTTTGCGAACATCTTTTCCAAGCTTGCGCATTTTGGACACAAACGTTTCCATGATTATTAAAGTAACTACCGGGAATAAAATAGGATGGTCTTTGATATTGTCCAGCTCGAAGACAATAAACCGCCTTTGCAAAAGATCGAGGTTTTCTTTAGCATTCAGGAGGTAAGCGTATTCACCACCTTTATAGTATGGTTTCAATACAAAAAGCATGTTATCTATATCAAAACGTTCATCCTTCACTTTTGATTGCTTCATAGTTTCATGAAATTCACCATTAAGAAATTCATAGAAGCTGTCAAAGCAGGGGAATATTTCGGGCTCTTGTTTTAATTTCTCGTAGTAATGGTACAAAGCATCTGATATAGCCACATATTCTGACCGCTGTACGCCCTCATCTTCCTTCTTCCATAAAGCCAAAATCATAGCTTTAATACTTTCCCTTTTTTCTGTATCCAAAACGTCACCGTCTGCAATGTAAAACGGATTGAAGCTGATCGGCTCGTGTTCCGTATAAGTAAAATAGTAACCGCCGACAAATTCGCAAAGTCCCTGATAGCTATGTCCCACATCTACCAAAACCACGTGCGATCCTTGTTCAAAATAGCTACGCAACAGGTGATTAGTAAAGAACGATTTACCGCTGCCCGATGGGCCTAAAATGAATTTGTTGCGATTAGTAGTAATACCCTTCGTCATGGGGTCATCGCTGATATCTACATGCACCGGCTTACCTGATAAGCGGTCACCTAAGCGAATACCGCAAGGGCTGATACTTGACTGATAATTTGTTTCGAGATTTAAGAAACAGGTTGCCTGTTCAACAAAGGTATCAAAAGTGTCATTCATTGGAAAAGCGGCCTCGTTGCCTGGCAAGCCTGCCCACCAAATTTGAGCGGCTCCGTCGGTTTCCTGCTTAGGCTGTGCATCCATTTGAGCGAGTGAGGAACTGACCTTGTTTTTAAGGTCCTTTAGAAGCGCAGGGTTATCAGTCCAGGCTAAAACATTGAAATGTGCTTTCACCGGTAAGCGCTGCTGACTGATCGCTTCGTTCAAAAAGTCGTGGGTTGCATCCCTGCCAATGGCATTTTCCCGTGAATAAGCTGAAAGCGATTGTAAGCGCAATTTCTTTGCTTCCAGTTTTTTGATCGTTTGCAGACTGTCACCTATAAAGATATATTGGTTATACAGATGGTTGCATTTCAGCAAGGTGCCTATAGGCGTGGCGAAGCCGGTGCTGAACTTCGTTTTATCTGTACTGTATTTATCATAGGTGATCCTCGGCCCGCATAACGGCGGCAGGTCTTCCGCATCGCTTAAAGTATAAAGCTGACAGTGGTTGTCGCCGATCCTGATCTCGTCCTGAATATGAATATCCTTTAATACCGGCGCTTCGTTTTGATTAAGCAAAAAGCAATACTGTTCTAAAACTCCTGCTCTTTGCAATGTACCGGCTAATTCATCATCATTTAGCCGTGAAAGAGAGATTAAGCCGCTATCTTCTAACACTCTTACAAATTGTCCTGCGCTATCCTGAAAGTCCCTGAATAATTCCTCGCAGGTTGTTTGTGCCGGCACGATGCGTTTACGCATCAAGGAACTAACCGCGCTGGAATACTGCTTAAACTTATCCGGCTTTTTAGTGAGAAAAATGTGGCAGTGATGATGCAAAAACTCGCGTTCATGGAAATAGCGTTCACTGGAATGAGAAAGAAAGGTTTTAACCTGCTGATGGCCTTCCTTCGCGAAAACAGCTTCGTATTGGTCACCCACAAACCAGTCCTGCTTATGAAACACGGTGTTTTTAGGCAGCAGTTTTAACGCTTTTATAATTACTTCGTGAAATGCAAGATATTCCTCATTTGACAAAGTAAAGATCTCCGGCAGGTTTACTTTATAACCAATGGTAAGATCGCCGTTTGCGGACACCATGCAGTTGTGCTCGACCTTATAGACAGGGAATACCTGTTCCGCTTTGCTATGTGATGCCATGATTATTTCTTTAGTTTTAAGAAGATATTTCGTGTAGTAAACTTTAAATGGTTTGGCAAATACCTTTTAGCTGCTTTCTTCATCAAGCCATGCTCGCCATATTTATGGCTTAGTTTGAATACCTGATAAAATAGTCCGCTGCCTAATACGGAGATAATGATAATACATGATATTACCGGAACCCCAACGATATACATAACAGCAAACACAATCAGCAACAACACCAATCCAACTGCCAGGTAGCCGATGTACTGTGCCTTCAATCCTTTAAACTCGATAGGCTTATTAATTCCCTTGTTGATTTGATATAATGCCATGATATGAATTTTATACCCCGAAAAATGATTTCAATACGGTAGCAACTACTACTAAAAAGATACAGCTGCCAAACCAGCTTGAAGCGACTTTGCCGGTATCGTGTTCACCGTCATTCCACTTCTTGAATACCTTGATAGCCCCTACGAGCCCGACTATGGCACCGATAGCATACATTAAGCTGGTTCCAGTAGTGAAATAACTTTTAACCTGGGTGGTAGCAGCGGTAATGCCTGAATTACCATCCTGTGCGTAAAGGCTTAGGCTGATAATCAACAAGGTGATGGTAGCCAAAGTGTGCCTGAGAAAGTTTACGACCGCAGAGCGGAAGTGTGTTTTTTGAGATTTCATAATATTTGAATTTGATGTTAAGGGATATGTTGCCTACGCCCAGATGTTTTGAAAGTCTGATAAAGCAACTGTGAATTTTAATTTGTCTTTGGAAATTTCCACTACACGGCTAAGTGCAGCCGGAAGGTCTATTTGCTCCTGAAACCGTTTATAAGAGCCGACTAAAATTCCAATGAGTGTGATAAACTCCTGTTTATTGTCAACGTCTTTATAGGCTTCAATCAGGTTTCCCGCTTCTGATACTAATTCTGATGAAGGGTCATTTTGATTGCTGACCAAATCAGTTGACTTGGTAACGGCTTCAATAAGATCGTCCGGCAGAACGTCTGTAAAGGGTAAGTTTTGTGTTTCGCCGATGGTTACGCCACTGTCCGGTTTGGCCTGGCCCATAACAGCATAAGCAGGTGCTTGAACTCCGGAAAAGAAATTAGAGGTTTGTGGCTTGCGATTAAATAGATTACCTATTTCCTTTTGGTAATACCTGAGCACTATATACAGGTAATAGGAAACAGTAATGATAACGACGGCGGCGAGATAGTGCTGCCAAGAAATAGAGGACAACATATTGCTTTGCTTTAATCCTCACCGCACCATGCGGCGATTCTGAAAGCAAAGGTTGGAGTAGTGCAAATTATTTTTTCACACCTCATGTATAAGGTAGGTGTTATTTTTATTTTAAACTTGTTAAACTGCGGTAAAACTGCACATTACAGATTAGCCAAATTTGATCTTTTGCTGAAAAGATCCGTCTTCATCTAATTTATCTTCAATTCTACGCAATAGAGCAAGTTTCAATTTATCTAAGAAAGCGGTACGATCTTTCTTTCGTCTGGTAATGTCGGTGTACTTATGATAATACTGGCCAAGATCGACGTGGAATGCCGTTTGAAAAAACTGACTACGGTTTTAATTTCCGTATTGCCGTTATTGAAAACGCCCAAAGCAACAAGGGCATAGATCAATTCAATCAGATCCGTTTTGTTGAATGTCCAGGTTAACGGTAATTCAAGGGCCATTGGAGTTGGTTCTTCATTATGTTCAATAAGCTTCTGCAATTCCAGATTTAAAAATCCTGATATTTTTCGTTAGCGATGATCTTTGATAACTTATAATCGTGGCTGGTTGAATAAACCTCATCTTCCTCAAAATCTTCTAATTCAACGTGGACGTCAAAACCGCCCCGTGTAAAGTAGATCTCATCCATTTGTGTAGATCCTGAACGATAATATTGATAAAAAGAATGATTATGGTCGAAAAACCTTTTCAGGTCGGTCAATTCGTAGTTTATGTATTCCTTCACGATCTCGTCACCGCCGGTTGGTTTCTGCATGATGAAGTTATATACATTGATAAAGAAGATGTATTTGCTGTAAAACTGTGGCTTTAGCACTTTGAAGAAATAAATTTCATCTTCTTTGTTTTCGAAGGCATAGCTGGATATGTAGTTCTTTAATTTGGCCATTGCCTTTTTGCAAAGCATTATGGAGGTCTTGTACTGATCGGCTAAGGAATCGCCGTTAATGGAAACTTCATTTAACTGGTTCTCTAAAGCACTGTAGAAGCGCTCTGCAAATGTTCTCATCGTAATAGTAAGGTTTAGATCGGTAAGTAATTAGTCAGTATCTTTCAATCAGCTTAAGATTAATTGGACGAGATTAAATATGTACAGCGAAGCTTTACTGCGTCTGCAATAATTTAAATAATCAGGAAAGTTCTTTAATCAGGCTTTTGCAGGCAATTCCTGGCTTAGGAGATCTAACAAGCTCATATTTAAGCCTTCTGCTATTTCCTGTAGGTAAATATAAGAAGGATTTATGTTTCCTGTTTCTAAGCGCTGAATTGATTGCTGGTCTTTTCCGATGGAGTGGGCAAGTTGTACCTGCGTGATCCCCTTATCCTTGCGGACAATGCGGATCTTTTCACCCAGGTCTTTTAATAATACTTCCTTATTCATCGGAAGTATAAAAGAAAAATAAAGCGTTTGAAATCAGTACAACGGATGCGTTGTATTATTCTTGCTTATAAATATTAAGCGAAATTATTTCCTCATTCAACATAGGTTACTTAACACGCTATCAACCAATAATTTAATATCCTGCTTGATTTGATGGTAGGCCAATAAAACTTCTGCCTGGTCAACATCACGCACTTTAGGGATAGGCTGATAAGCTGCTTCTTCTTCGCGTATGGCGCAATGATCGTTCTGAATCGCGTTATGAAAGGTCTTTAACTCGATCTTGTTATCTGGGTCATCTGCGACCATTCCTACAAACTCACCGGAAGATAAACCCGATATCTTTGATGCAGGTATCGCATAGTCCAATTGCGTTGATCTGCTAATGGAAGTATCCTGGCTATTGATGGAAATACTTTCCTTTTCCTGATTGATCTTGCCAAAGCGTTCGGATAATTGCTTGGCAGTATCTCCCGTTACCTGTCCGAAAACAACATTACCGACAATATTTAAAATAACTTCTGCCTGTTCACGGCCATAATCTTTTTTAAGCTGGCTGTAATCCTGAACGGCTAAGGTAACAGCGACTTTGTTGGAACGGGCGGTAGCGATGAGATTGTCAATGCCATTGAAATAAATAGTAGGGAACTCATCAAAGATCATACTGCACTTTTGCTGATTTTTTCGGTTAACCAGCTTGTTTATCCTGTTAATGTATAAAGATAATACAGCTCCGTAAACTTGTGATTTTTGCGGGTTGTTGGCCAGGCACACTACTTTTGGTTCATCCGGATTATTGATATCTAACGAAAAATCATTGCCGCTCAAGACATAATATAACTGCGGTGATGACAAACGGGCCAGGCTGATCTTGGCACTTGCTACCTGTCCTTCCAACTGCTCATACGCTTCATTTTGCCAGGCCGAAACAAATGGGTTAATGAGTACTTCAATTTCGGGTTCCTGAAGTAATACCTCAAAAAGATCTTTATAGTCTACCTGAGCCAACTCGATCACATGGGGCAATGTGCAATAGCGCCCATCTTCATATTTCTTTAAAAACCACATGATCGCTGTAATAAAGTTGATCGGAGATTCAACGAAGAAATCGCCTTGTTTCTTTATCCACTCGCGGTTAAGGCCAAGCATGATCGTGCGGCTTGAATCTATCGCGTCAGTTATATCGATCATTGTATGCGGTTCTAAGGGATTAGCCCGGTGCATAATATTCTCCAAATTAATGACGTATTGCGTAGGCTTCACTTTATATAAGTGGCCGTATTTAAGCAGCGCATTGTAGACAATCTTTGTTAGATCATCATATTTAAAATCATAAACTAACATGGTAAATCCCTTTTCAATATGCTGGGTGATGATGTGACGGATAACAAAATAAGACTTACCAGCGCCTGGGCTGCCGCCGATCAGCGTACCTCTGAAAGGGTTAATAATATTGATCCAGCTATTGCGGCTCTTACCTTTCAGATTATAAACTGCCGGTAAGTTGATTGAGTATTCATTTTCTAATAGCCGCTCTTCCTGTGGAAACGATTCGTTTTCTTTATTAAAGATATCCTTACCTAAGTTTAGTTTAAGCATCCTGAAAAGCAAGCTCACACCTGACAACAGGAGCATATAACCAATAGCAGTAACGCCTATGTACAATAATGCTATAGTCGTTGCCGGATAACGAAGGGTGAGGAATAGCGAACTGATGAAATAAAAGATCAAGCCTGTTAGACAATAAATCATTATTCTGCTGGCTTTAATGGATTCATCCTTTTTCCCCTTGCTGCCTACAAGGGAGATCATTAATAGCAAGAGTGCCGCCAGTTTAGCATAAAGCACTTTGGCAAAAACTACCATTTTTGATAGCGGCAATAAAATATGATTTACAAAAGGTTTGGTTAAACCTAAGATCTGAAAAGCCGGGTAACAGCTTAAATAAAAATGGACTATTAAAATAGCAATGCTTAAAAGCCTGGTAAAGTCAATAATCTTTCTAAGGGCTTGTTCGTTTTCACCTGTTTGCATAATGGTATATTTTAAAGTGAGTTACCTTTTCTTCTCTTCTTGCGCTTATTTTGTTGCAGTCTGCCGAGTGCGGCCATATCCTGTTGTTCTTCTTTGAATAATATGTTTAGCAGTGAATCGCTATCACCACCTGTTGGGTTTGAGCCTGAAAATTTGTCAGCAAAACCAGGAGCATTTCTATTGTTGGTTTCTCTTGCCGAAACGGTTTCGCTACGGTTTATTTCATCATTTCGGAACCAGTTCATCAGCGCAGCTGCGCTGTAATTTTTACCTAAATCACTACCGTTAAACACCGCTTTCGATTGGTGATCGACGAAGGTTATCCCGTACAAACGGCCTTCTTCATTCTGCCGGAAAATGACCTGGATACCATCCGCTTTTAACTTCTTTTGAAACGCCGCTTTTGAAACCGGCGTTAATAAGGCTTTGTCAAGTACAGTCTTTAGGCGCTCTTTCAAGGGTTTGCGAAGCACCTCATTTAGCCGGAAACGATCCTCAAGGTGCTTTAAAGTAGGCTTGCCGTAGATGCTGCTGGCCTTAATTGGTACCCCAAGTCTGTTGCCTTTTCCATCCAACACCCAATAAACCAAACCGTTTTTTTCATACATTCTTGAGTCTTTTGACCCACGATCAGCGGTGATATTGTATTGATTTAAGACCGCATTTAGTTCAGGTATGCTCGTAAATTTATAGGCTCTAATCACTTCGCTAACCACATTGGTGATTGATCTTTTCAATTCGGACTTACCATAGTCTACCATTTCCAACGGCTTACCGATGACGTTTTGCTGCTTGCCCTGGTCTTCTGCCTTCACCAAATTGTAAGTTAATTCAACCTGTTTTCTGGCACTTTCGGAAGCCTTGTTGGCAAGTAAATGAAAGCTGATCCGTTTACCGTCCGGCTCGATATTAGTAGTGACTATATGCAAATGAGGGTGCCCGGCATCGTGATGCTGATAGACCAAATAGGGCTGTTTACCGAAACCTAAACCATCCATGTAATCATCGGCGATCTGCTGAAGCAGGTCTTTTTCGAGGTGTTCGCTCACCGCAAAATTCAGCGATACATGCAGCGTATTGACGAGCGTCCGCTCATTGCGTTGAGTTAAATCGGTCAACCTTTGCAGCTTATCAGTGAACGTTAAGTCAGCCGGTTCTTTGAGGTAGCCTTGTGCCAAAATCAGCTCTGCTTTCCCCAGCCTCACTTTGTGTTCATTGTAATTTATTGCGCCGCTGATACTTCTCCCGGTTTTAATTTTTGCGACCATAATTCTGAGAAACTTTGCATACGTTCTTTAATCTGTCCGATTGCCGGATCAACCTTGCTGCCGATAATGGAAAGCAGATTTAACCATAACCTGTTATCCGCATTTCCGTGAGCACTATTGATTTGGCGAACCGCCTGGTTAAGATTATTGCCAATTGCGTTTAACTCCTTTCGGAGTAGAGCCAATTCTTCCAGCATTTCATCCATCGACTTATCACGGTAGTTTACTGTGACTGGTTTTTCAAGCAGCACGCACCGGATATATTCGCTCATTTTTAAAAAGCGGGTTTTCTTAAACCGGGTATCGAGCACTTTAAATTCATTGGGTTTGAACCGTGTGGTTACTTTACGTTCCCGATTTTCTTCTTGATTTTCCATTCCTGTAATCTTTAAAAATCCGACCTTGGAGGATTTTTACAATACCCCGACTGACTTTGGAAGGCAGGGGCAAGATCCGTTTGTCCGACAAACGTTTATCTTGCTGATTGCTGTTAAGAGGCAATCTCCTCCTTTAAGACTTCTTCAATCTGCCTGCATTCCGTTAGGACCTTCAACCTGTTGGCTTCTTCAATTTGGATTCTAAGAAATACTTTAAAGCATCAATACTGATATCCTTTAAAGAAGCATCGAATTCCACCCCATAGGTTTTCACACGCTTCAAAAGTGCCTTTGGAATCCATACATTTAATTGCGCCTCGTCTTCTTTCACTGCCGCAGTCTGCCTGATCGGCTGCACCTCCTGTATCGGAGTTTTCGGCGTATCCTTTTTAAGCCTGTCCGCTAACCCACCCAGCTTATCTTTATAATCTGTCATTGTAAACTTTCCTTTAATTACCTGAATAGACCACGGATTTTGGCGATTACATAATTTTGTATTTATGTAATTATGCACTGATGCGGTTAACGATCTCTTCCGCTAAAGCTGTTATCTCTGTTATCGCTTTGGTATCGCTTCCTTGCAAAACCCCAGCGGTAATAGATGACCTTGCGATGCTCACGCGGTCATATATCATTGTATCTAAAACGGGGGTTTCCATGCTTGCTAAAAGTCCGCTCACTTCCTTGGTAATACCAGAGCGCGGCTTGATCATATTTATAACAATGCCGGCCTGTATATCCGGTTTCGTTACCTGCGCATCTTTTAACAGTGCGATGGTCGAACGGATAGCCATCACATCAAAAAATCCGGCCTTCGTCGGTATTAATATAAAGTCGGATAGTCCAAATAATTCCGGCAGCTTGTTCGACAGGTAAGGCGGCGTATCGACGATAATGAGATCGTAGTCTAAACTTTTAATTTCCTGCAATTCGTCGTTACTTAATACTGCGAGGTCAGGCAGTTCCTCTTTGATCTGAATAAGGCTGCCTTGCAAATCCGTATCAACTAAAGCAACCTTTAATTGATCCTGAAAACACACGGCTAAATTCATAGCGAGTGTGCTTTTTCCTACACCCCCTTTTGGTGGGCTACGGTGATGATCTTTCCCATGTTATGTAATTCTATATTTTAATAAATACATTATGATGTAATTGCATAATGCTGTAAATCTTCAGATACATATTTCTCTAATTGCAGACATCTGTAATTGCATATATCTGTAATTCTGTATTTCAATAATTACACTTTTCTGTAGCTGCATAATTCCATAAATGCATATTTCTGTAAATACCGAATCTATAATGGGTACCGGAAACAGTTATCTGTTTTGTTCTCGTCCAGTTCCAATGAGCTCCTTGTACGATTGCCTTAATAATCCAATAGTTCTCAAAAACTTCCTGTTTTGATAGCTTTAGATTGATGGTGACAAATACTTCGTTTAGGACCATTGAATAAATCCGAAGCTTTCAGCAAACGAATTCACACGCCACTCACCAACCGCCAATTTGTCATCAAACTTTCAATGACTTACTCACGAAGACTCGCTGTAAAATGGAGACATTCTGAATTTCCGTTTTAACTCCTGCCGGTAATTAAAGATCCATTCAGCTGCACAGACCTTCCAGTTGTTAACCGGGTAACCTGTTGAGGTTTTCCATGCCCTTAGCTCATGTTCTTCATAAAAATCCCGGGCAGCCAATAACACTCCCTTTTGATCAAAATAAATTTCAATACTGGCCAATGATGGCGGCACGGAAGTGCCTAATCCTTCATCACTTAGTGGAACAATCTTTACGCTGTTCCTGGGTGATTTATGGACGTTCGGAACGATCCGCTTTGCTTTACGCTTCATGCCATTTTCATTTGATCGTTCAACTTACCGGAGTTCATCAGCGCCTGGATGTCTTCAAGGTTGTAATAAGTTATACCACCCAACTTTTTAAAAGGGATCAGGCCTTTGTCGCGAAGGTATTGAAGCTTGCTTTCTGAAAGGCGCAGCATCTTTTTGATCTCGAACGCTTTAAGCCATTGGTGTCCCGGATGGCCGGTCTGTTCTTTTAATAGCTTTTTGATGTCAACAATCAGCTGTTGCTTAAAATCGATCAAGTCCTGCACCGTGATCAACTGATCACGGTGAACTTTGGGAAAGTCATTTGAAGTTTCATTATAATTTGCCATAGCTTAAAAATTTAGCACAGCAAATGTGAGGAAGGGCAAAATATATTTTTCACACCTCATGTACGAGGTAGGTGTTTTTTATTGTGATTCTTATAAATGACAGTTATTAGGATGAATAACTGCAATGACAATATTTTGCATGCAGCCTGTTTAAATGTCAATGCAATTAAATGATTGCCCTATTATATTAGATGATATAATTATTGTAAAATTGATTCACATTAATTTATTGTATGTCACAATACGAAGGCGTATCCGATGAAGAACTTCCAGACAATTTCGGCTACACTCACAGAAGTCTGTTTTTTCTTTCTGTAGCACTTGGAGAGATATTGATTATCTCTAAGCCACACCGGAAAAAAGAAGAATTAGATTTTCTAAATAATTTCATTTTCAAAAAGTATAACGTTAGCCTTTTATATACTTTTACTATGGAATATTGTAAGCTCTTAGAATCAAATAAGGGTAATAGTAATTATGCTGGATTACACAAACTAAACAGAAAAGTTGCTTATCTAAAGGGTAAATCTTATCAGAAAGATTTTGAATCTAATGGAGAGCGGATTGACAAACTAATAAATTCGGATTTCTATAAACATTTGAGAATGTTACGGGATAAGACATTTGCGCATACCGATAAATCCAAAACCGGAAACAACTTTAATATTCACGCTTTTACAGACGAACAGTTGATAACTGCAAAATCACATTTCAATGAAATGAACAGCATCCATAGTGTTTGTGCCAAATATTTCAAGGTTGAATTTATTATTTCTCTCGATGACGATAGTTCTGATTTGTTTGTGGCACGACAGGGCAAGTATCTAAAGCATTATAAGGAAAATACAAAAGATGATTGGGATGTAGATTAGTCAATTGTCTCTAAACTTCGCAATCTAAAAATAATCGCTATCCAAATATATTGATGTGTATAAACATTGATACGGTAGAAATTAAATCATTCAATTTGTTTGTTATTATTTGAAAATGAGCTATGTTTTTAAGATAAATATTTCCGAAAAGTAATTTAATAGATTAAGCGATTGTAATGGCCTTTCATAATAATGATATTTTCTTAATACTATAATGCACAATACCTAACTTATATATTCACTTTAATAAGCTCTAATGGCAGAAGATTTAATTGATGAAAACGGAAGAATTGCCAAAGTCGCTAATAACAAGTTTAATACAGAAAGATTAAATGTTCAGCCAATACATAAAATAATTGATAAATTAAACTGGTACCGATCACTCTTCGGCAAGGTTCATGATTTACCGGAAGAGCAGTATGAATTGCTAAAAAAATGTAGCAACATTTTTCAATTTAAAATCAGTTGTAAAAGCTGTTAGTTTGCCAAGGCATCTGGTCAGAATATCCCATAACACAAATATTTTTTCTGGCAGGTCGAAACCGGTAAGTTATTTTACAAGTATAGAAGATATCCTCGCCCCACCATCACATTTAGTCAAAATTAACAGATGCAATATTGAGAGGCAAAGAGTGCTTTATTGCTCTCTTGATGAAGCCTCTGCATTTTGGGAGACTAAGCCTAAATATGGGGATATAATAACAGTTACTCGGTTTGTACTGAAAAATGGTGCTGAATCCACATGCTCCGTAATTATTCCTGAACCATTTTCAGCTGAAAATTTTTCAGATCCACTACGATTAGTTTATTCCTTGATTAGGGAGTTTTTCGTAGATGTATTTACATTAAAAGTAGACAGAAGTAGGCCTAGAGATTATCTATTTAGTGCAGTCATTAGTTCCGAACAATTATTCTATCCTATCCGCTCAAAAGATGATGTCGAAGCAATAATTTATCCGTCTGTACAGAGGAAAGGATTTGGCGATAACATTGCTTTAAGAAATGATGTTTTTTTGCAGAAATATTTTTTTGTGTCTGCAGAAACTAGGTTTATTCTTGATGAGTATATTGAACATGATCCAAT
Source organism: Mucilaginibacter sp. P19 (assembly GCF_050632265.1). Lineage (NCBI taxonomy): Bacteria > Pseudomonadati > Bacteroidota > Sphingobacteriia > Sphingobacteriales > Sphingobacteriaceae > Mucilaginibacter > Mucilaginibacter sp. P19. The sequence goes on along the minus strand of NZ_CP192586.1, from coordinate 2,532,424 downwards.
GTCTCAAGAACCAACAGCAGATCAAGTAATGGCTTCCTTTTATTCATACTCGTATAATCCTATAACGTCCAAGATATCTTACAATTCCAAAGTGGACGAAATATTTGAATTACTTAAAAAATTTCAAGACCCTAAAAACCCACAAACGCGTATTGACAACGGTCCTGATATACCAAAAAATATTGCTTTCAATATGAGCGATCCGGAATTTATTATTCCTGAATATTTGGAAGAGTTTCGACGTAACAATAATGCTCAAGACAAGGGAACTCCAGACGAAAAATAGCTAATTCTTACTGAATTACAGGAATTTCAAATTATCTCGACGGGAACTTTGAGATGTCGATTCGTTTGTAAATAATCCGGCAACAGTTAGATTGGTTAATTGCTTCAAGTATCAACTTATTGGCGCAACTTAAAATTTTGTTGTCCGTTTTTGCTTGATAATTTCTTGCCTTGAACTTCTAACTGGCAATAATTATTGTATGGTTTTTTTATTAATAAAAAATAAACTGAACAAGTTACTTTGATAAATGCTTATTTAACGTACTTTTGTTGTACTGTTATTATTATACATGAGCAAAGAACCAAACAAAAATCAATCTTTAAAATATTTAACCGACTTGGTTTCCGCTGGCTTATTGGGCGATGTAAGGAAAGTGGAAGCGGTTGCTCTAAGCTTGGCCAGGTCTATTAAGCAAACAGATCCTGAAATTTCTAAAGAAATTCAGGCTATCATTAGTACAAGGTCAACGGGCGGACTGAATGCAATCAGATCATCCGGCGCGGGGCTTACGCCAATACCAACGGACACAGAAACACACTTGGAAATGGCACAGGTAAAAAGTCCAACATTGATTGAAGGTGATGTTCCGGTATTTAATCTGGTATTACGGAATCAGATCGAAGATATTTTAGAGGAGAGAAACAATCTTAAAGTTTTATTGGAAGAAGGAATTAAGCCTTCTTCAAGCTTATTGCTTATTGGGCAACCAGGAACCGGTAAAACCATGTTAGCTCATTTTATTGCTAAAAGACTTGATAAAAATTTAGTCATCATGGATCTTTCTGCCAGTATCTCCAACTTAATGGGTAAAACAGGAACGAACATAAAAAAAGTATTGAATTTTGCCAAATCAACCGGTTCGGTACTTTTACTTGATGAATTTGATGCCATAGCAAAGAAGCGCGATGACAATAGCGATTTAGGCGAAATTAAGCGAGTTGTTAATGTTCTTTTGATGGAACTAGAGGATTGGCCGATATCATCAATGGTTATTGCGACAAGTAACCACCCTGAACTTTTAGACAGGGCGATATGGCGGCGTTTCGATCATATAATTGAGATACCTATTCCTGATCTTGAAGAAAGAAACGAATTACTTAAACAAAACTTAGATAAGTATTTCTCGCAGGATCTTCAAATTATGCCAATACCCTTAATTTCTGAAATGCTGGCAGAAAAGAGTGCTGCTGATATCTGCAAATTTTCAAATAATGTAAAGAAACGGGTTGTTATAAAAAATGAAGCTTTTGCTACAGCGACCCTTAACGAATTAGAAAATTTTTGTTCCGACAAAAAAATCAGGGGAAAATTTTGCGTCCTCGCGAAGAAGATGCTCGGAAAAGATATGACGGTCAGAAAATTAGCAGACATAACTGGACTTAGCCCCGCAGGCGTACAACATCACTTAGCTAAATCAAAATCTCATGAGTAACAAAAGAAGACCCATCCTTTACAAAGGAGAGCTATACAGTAAGTCAGTTACCAAACGATCATCTGGCGGCGGCAAACCTTTACCGGCAACCTTTGACGAGGCCAAGGAGAAGATTATTGGTGATATAGACGCAGCAACCGGGATTTTACGTCAGATGCCTAATAACTCTAAACTTCCGAATGAGGTTGTTTTGTGTATGAGAATGCACCCTGATTTTTCGGCTAAAAGCTATTATCCTGATTCCATATTTGACGGGACTACCGAGCGATTTGGCTTACAGGAAATAGGCTCCAGGGTTTGGCGGGCGGCCGATTATGCTGAAAAAGGAGGAAATGATCCTTTATCGCAAGGCAAGTTGTTTTTTGTGAGAGGAACGGAAAATAGCTTAGTTAGGTTCAAAGCGCAATTGAATAAACCAGAGTTGAGCTTAACTAAAAGCTTTACCGAAGATGTTAGAAAATTAGTGAGCGTTGATTTGCTTTCAGAAAATGAACAAATCGTTGGTATTCCTGATGATTGGGAAAGCGGCCGGCTAGAGGCCGTACTTCACCCTTTCGATATCGATCAAGAAGCCGCTTTAAATCAATTTTTTAATCTTGTAAGTATAGCTGGTGTGGATTTGGATCAGGTTCGCTATAAGCAATATGAAGAAGGAATAACTTTCATAAGTTTAATTGGTAATCGTGACGTATTATCAATACTTGCTGGCTACAACCCTTTAAGAACACTACACCCTTTAAATATCAGGGATTTTTCAAAAATAAATCGCGGGTCTATACAAACTGGCGCACCAAGACCTCCGGAGTTCACCATTAAGCCAACGGTCACAGTAGGAGTTATCGATGGCGGTTATACTGCGGGAAATCCCGCTTTAGATCCTTACGTAGAGTATGAAGAATGGGTTACCGGCGCACCTGCGGACGCTTACTGCGATCATGGAACCCAAGTAACCAGTGCCGTATTGTACGGCGCTCTGAACAGGTTTAGGAATTCTGATCAGCTGCCAGAACCATCAGTATCTGTAAAAAACTTCCGTGTATTATCGGTAGACACAAGCGATCCTGATCTATATGAGGTTATTGATGCTATAGAAGGAATCGTTCCGGCCAATAATCATATAAAGGTTTACAATCTAAGTTTAGGCCCTAACGGTCAAATATTAGATGACCATATTTGTCGGTTTACGTTTGCCTGTGACATGCTTATTCAAAAGCATGATATTTTATTTTGCACAGCAGTAGGAAATGATGGCGACATAGATGGTTATAACAGAATTCAGGCGCCTTCCGATATGGTTAATGGTTTAGCTATTGGTGCTTATTCAAAGGTGGATAGCAACATATTTAGAGCGCCTTACAGTTGTATTGGGCCAGGTCGGGAAGGCAATAAACTAAAACCTGACCTCTCTGCATTCGGCGGATGCTCTCAAACTCCAATCCATTTGATGAATCACGTGGGTGGCTCCAGGATAATGAATGCGGGAACCAGTTTTTCTAGTCCAATAGCCAGCGCCACAACTGGCCAATTAGTGGGCTATAGTGATGATGCAATAAATATATTGATTGCACGTGCCCTAGTAATTCATGGGGTATCAGAAACAGGAACAGGCCATAACTATGAAATAGGACACGGAGTCTTGCCGGATGACATCCAGCAGTTTGCTACTTGTCCTGATAAATCGTACACGTTGATATATAACGGCGAAATAGAACCAGGTAAATTTATTGAATTACCTATTCCGTGGTCTGAGGACATCACCACCGGAAATATTAATTTTAGGTGGACAGCTGCTGTGCTTACCAATGTTGACCCACAAAGCCCTGATGATTATTCTACCTCATCCATTGTTACTTCGTTTTATCCTAACACCTCAAAATATATTTTCAAACGGGCTGGCAAAACAACACAGGTAGATATCGCGGCTGAGCCGAATAGAGTAGCGCAATTAGAAGCAGATGGATGGGTACGGGAGGCACAATTTCCAGTTAGTGAATCAGGACAAACTCCGTATCAGGCTGAAAACGAACTACGCGCTGATTATAAGTGGGATAGTTTGGAGTCAAGAAGAAAAAACAAAAGGGCAGACAATATTAGAAACCCTATGTTTCACTTACATGCGCTGGAAAGAGGAAGAAGATATAACTCAGCAAAAATAAAGTATGCTTTAGTTTTGACAGTAATATCTCCCAAATCCAGTGTGGATTTGTACAGTAAAATCCGTGCAAAATACAGTGCGCTTGTTCCGGTAAACTTAGAAATTGTAGCCCGTGCTTCTGCTTCAGCTTCTGTTTAGTCAGTACTGAGGATTGATTGATAGTTGGTTCATACGAAACCTTATTTTTGAAAATGGAAGACCTTATCCAAGATACTGTTAACTACAATAGCGCCTACATCAGTCTTAGCCTGTTAGATGAGCTGGATTATTGCCTAGGAGGCTACGGCAAGCCGACACCTGAGTTTATCTTTTCGCTGAACACATTTGTAGAATCTTTTATTGGCTGTTCAGAATTTTACACATCACTGGATGAATTGAATCATTTAAGTTTGACGGCACCTGCAATTTTTCCTACAGGCCGGCCCATACTCAATATGCTTGTGCGTGAGACCGGCTTAAAGTTCGTAAGTGGGGTGTTGGAAACACCTGGCCGGGTAATCTATAGGGGTAACCGTGACGGGAAGAGCAAAAAGGAAGCCGAACAAGAGTTCATTACCGAGTATGGTCGAAAGTTAAAAACAGATTATTTCATACAAAGCGATGTATCTAAACCGGCAACCAAGCTTCCGCTGGTAACGGGGGCATTTAATGACAACGATGAATTTATTGTTACCGAAGTCCAAACAAGTTCTCATGATTTGATCAGCAATCTGATCAGTGTATCGAATACCTCCACGATTCAAACTACACTTCCTATCGGATTGTACGGTCAGCAGGTCAACGAAATTGCAAGAACACCATACTCGATAGAAGCACTGGAGAAATTAGCAAAATTACATCAAGTTCAGCTTGAAGACTTGTTAGAAAGTTTGGGCTATCATTATTTACCCATACCGCCATTTACAACGATACTACTTGCTCAACTGGATAAAATCGACCAAATACCAGCTAAATTGGCTCAACTGCGTGCTGACTTTCAGGAACTAAGGGAGCACTTTATACTGTTGGAACGGCAAATTCAAGAATCGCCAACCATTCGGGAACAACTGGACGCACGCAAAGCTTTCAATACTTTTTGGACGACCTTTGTTAAAAAATATGTTGACCCCAGTCATCGTCTGCTTCATAATCACTTGGATGTTTTTCAGAATGCAGACCTTGACAAAAGCGCAAATACTTTCCTGAAATCGCATGATTTGAAGGATGGTCTGAAAGAAATAAATTTTGCCAAGATAGCCGGCAAGGTCTTAACTCATTCTATGGATTGGTTTAAGGACCGTAAAGTGATTAACCGGTTCAAGGGTTTGACCAATATATGGGAACTTTTTCAAAATAGTACCAATATCAACCAACAATTGAAGCATTTTGAAAGGCTCTTCGGGGTTAGTTTTAGCAATGCTGAATTAAAGCGCATTCACGAATTTATTAACAAGAAAGTGACGAACATTCCCAAAAAGATCTCAGCTTAATATGTCTTATTTTAACAAACCTGCGACCGATATTTTTATTCCTGATGGCAACGGCTTTCAGCAGGCACCGCTTGAAATGTCCGGCTTATCCTTTAATGATTGTATGACGTTTTTAGGTTATCACAGGGATCAGGTCATGATTTTATATAGCAGCCAGAGTGACAAAATAACTAATATAGCATTTGAGATTTTCACCCGGAATATTGTCTTTATTCGTACAGATAAGAAGATCACCTTCATTTCGGATCGTGACTTGAAAAAAGCGCTAACAGGATTTTCCGTCACAAAGTATTATACGAGTGGTGAGATCAAGAACATCCTGGAATCTGGCATTGAAAATGAATCACTAACTGTAGATTATCTAGCGAGTGTTCTGAAATTGACTAATGTGTCCAGAAACGGGATGTTCTATGCATCACGGATCAAAACTTACCTGTATTTTACCAATGGATTACTGAGTAATTTTCTATACGACGACGGGTTTAGCACCGGGGCTAAAGAATTAAAACAAGTCAACAAAACAGTTTATGATATTCTGGCTCGTGCCGCTTATAAGTACCGGTCGGGAGACGATTTTGGTGCGCAAAAGGAAATCAATATTCAATCCGAGGCCTGGTCGGCAATTCCTAACGCTTTTGGCAATGAATTTATTCCTTTGCATACCTATGATGGCGGTTTGGTTAACCTCCATATGATCCGAGTTTGTCATTATGGGCATCCAATAACCCGATTGGCATTTCAGGAAATTAATTATGGGCGTTATCAGGTCATTAGCGGCAATGGAACAGGTGATGTGGTATTGCGTCTTGGCCATTTCGATTATCGCTTTTCTAATACAGGCGACCTGATAGAGTTTAAACCATTGTAAAGTTATTTGATTATTGTTAACGTCAAATTTCGCTAATGATCTTACAAAGCTTTGGATCGAAGTGCATATAAGAGAAATTCAGCTTGATAAAGGATTTTAAATGCAGGATATAATCTCGTATTTCCTGGGTAGCTGCCTGGTCTGAAACCAATATCATTTGCTCTGCTTGTTGGGCTTGAGGGAAAAGATTGTATTCCAGTAATTGACCGATACCTAAACGAATAGAGGTCAATAAATTGTTGTAAGTCTTAATTTCATAAAAGATATAGCCCGTATCAGTTTTTCTGGTAATATCTATTCGGCAGCCACCGTAGGCTGTGCATTCGCGCTTCACATCTTCTTTACTTTTATATTGATCTTGCAAGAACAGTAGGAGTTTTTCTTGAAGGTCGTTATGACGAAATTCCATTTCCCGCTCTGTCGTATAACTTTTTCGCTTACCTCTCTTTTTAGATCAGCTTCCATGCTGCCGGAACCAAAGGAGAAAGGCTGCTTAATCTTCGCTTCGTATTTGCCGGTTAGCTTTTCATCGACATGATAAAGCACATAATGATCGGCCGGGATATCATCCGGGTTATCTACTTCGATAAGTTGCAAGGGCAAATCTGTTAATTGTGCCGCGTTAAATTTAATATTAATAAGCGCTGTCGGATCAGTCTTTACCCATTGATCAAGCATGGTTCCATCAAGGTCAACCGCTTTAAGATCCTGTTTCATCTGGTCAAACCACCCATTGTCTCTATAATCCTGTAGCACGGCAGCAGCTTCTTCCGGGGAGATCACTTCCACGTTTTTTAATGTGGTTACCCAGTATTGGGTAACGTTTAAAGAGTTGCGGGTGAACAGGGAAAGGTCGAAGACTTTGCCTGTATACTTGGATTTGAATTTATGGATAGGTTCCAGGAAGCCATACTTAAGCTTTTCGATGATTTGATCAGTATCGAACAACCATTCTTCGTGACCGAACCCATGGTCGTTTTCATGGCTCTTGCTGAGTGCTTTACCCGCCCGACCGGATGGTTTGATCCAACCATTGGTATTCCATGTGATCCTGGCTAGTCTTTTTTCTTTGTAAAGTCTTTTTCTTAAATGGTCATAATGCTGATCGTAGGCTTTGATATAGGCCTTGGTCTCGGCAATTAAGCGTTCCCAGGTATAGTTGGGAACATCCGAAAATTTGATTTTTATCCATTGCCAGTCTATTTCATTTTTGAAATCCCATAAAATTCCTTTCTGCTCATCATTTAACTCTTTCTTGGTTTTGATATAACCATCCAGTTTATAACCAATGAACTGATTAGGCGCGTTAACCTCCACATTAAAGAAAATGTCCTTGTCCTCTTCCTTAAAGACACGCGGCCACATATACGGCGCGATATTCGCAGAAAAAGCAGTCAGCCAGTTGGAATCCTTTTTTAGTTTGTAACCATCAGTTGCTACCTGTGCAGCCCAATAGTTTACTTTGGCAATCAGAGGATATAATTTATTAGGGTAGACCTGATGGGCGGGCTCATCTTTACGATATGGCTTATTAAAGACCGAATTGTAATATTGCAATTCTTCCAGCGTAAAAAAATTATAGCCTCCTTCGTAATAGGTCATTTTATAGCCCAGCGCTTCTTTAAAATAATTCCGGTAGGGATCGTTTGACTCAAACTTGATGTCTGTCCTGCCGATTATCCTCAATGCACGATAGGCGAGGTATTTAAAAGGATATTCTTTTTCATTTACGATGAAATAATGCTGGCTCCAAACATGGTCTTTCGGAATTCCTTCTTGGTCAATAAGGTTCGCAGCATTTTCGACCAGGTTTTGAGTTAATATATCCAGCTTCATGATGGTTCAAGTAAATATGATAAAGTTGTTTGCTAAGTTAATATTTTAGGCTTTGTATAACGCGCTAAGCCGTTGAAGACAAATTAAACTTATGGCGTGGTTTCGATAAAACGTCGTCAGGTTAATGAAGACAACAGCTCCAGAAGCTTTTTCGCATCTCATTCGGCATCTTCCCACAGGTTAAACCAGCTCGTTTTATCATCATATCTGTTGTGCTAAGTAGACGGAAGGCGTCGCTAAACCGAACATTTGCGATAAGCATATGACAAAACGCAAATACGCCCCGAAATGATCCCGCCAATTTGTTTAGATTATTCAACAATGGATAACTATTTATATGCTGGGTTTGTAAACTCAATATGGCTTCTAGGTAAAAGATGCTGATTATACCAATAAATGTTAACGAGCATTTTATCATTGTTTTTGTAAGCCCGCATTAAAATTGAAAGTTATTTAATGCAGGCTTAATATTTATCAATCCATATTCAGGCGGGATTTTAAATTTCTCATATCTTCTTTAAGTTTACGTTCAACCACTCTAGCATAAATCTGTGTTGTGGTAATTTTTGTATGACCTAAGATTTTGCTAACAGTTTCAATAGGAACCCCATTAGATAAAGTTACAGTTGTAGCAAAAGTATGCCTGGCAATATGAAACGTTACTTTTTTTGTTATCCCGCATAAGTCGGCTATCTCCTTTAAATAACTATTGACCTTTTGATTCGATACTGTTGGAAATACCCGGCCATCCGAAAGTGATCTTATATTGTCCTCGTATTTATCTAAAATTTTTAATGCTGGTGGAAGTAGCGGTACATTAACCGGTATTAATGTTTTTTCACGGCAAGTCCTGATCCATCTTTCACCGTCGCTACTGGCAATGATGTGTGCCGGAGTTAAATTGATCATGTCCACATAAGACAATCCGGTATAACAGCAAAAAACAAACATATCCCGTACCATATCCAGCCTGGCAATCGACAACTTTTTCTCTTCCATATCCGCCAATTCCTTTTCAGATAATTGTTCACGGTTTACCTTTTGGATCTTTAACTTGTAGGTAGCAAATGGATCGTTTGTTATCCATTGTAAATTTAAAGCCAGATTAGTCATTTTTTTCAGCCTGATAATATGCTTCATCACACCGTTATTATTTAGTGGTTGTTGGTGATCTTTAGGTTTATGGTTGCGGAGATAAACCTCGAAGTCTTTTACAAACTTATAATCTAACTGATGTAAGTAAATATCTGTTGCATTAAATTGAGTTTCCAGAAACTTCACTAAATAGCGCTGGGTGACATAATAATGTTTGAGTGTACTCCACTTTAAATCTTCGGTAGAAGTTTCGTTATGGTACGTTATAAGACGGCTCAGAGAATAAACCTGAGCTTCCTCTCCAAGGTAAAGGTCTTTTACTGCTTTCGCCGATAACATTTTCCTTTTGATCTGAAGTTCTTTGTAGCTATTGCCAATGGCAAGCCTTACTTCCTCCAGGTAGTTATTAATGGACTTAACCTCTTCCTTATTTCCTTTAGCGGCACCTTTGCCGCCATCCCAATTTTTGGGATCAACATTTTGCTTTAAAGCAATATAAGCGCGTTGACGGTTTACCGTCACGCAGGCATAAATAGGTTCTTTTCCGTCTTTCGCTTTGTCAGGACGGGTGGTAAAATGAATACCGAACGACTGTGATGTTTGCATAAAATCTAATTTTTAAGTTTTAAATGTTTATTAATACATCCCGTTTTTAGGTAACACAACAGGTAACACAAACACAATATAAATTGACTAAAATAATCAACTTTTAACGCGTAATAAACTGTATTTCAATTCATTGAAGCGGTTTGTGTTACCTAAGTTAAAAATTAAAAACAGGTAGTCGGATAGGTAACGAGAACCTTGGCTTTACAAAGGGTTGGTAAGGGTATAATTAATGAAAAAACCCCTTAAATCAGCGATTTAAGGGGTTTGTAGGTGTAGAGATTGTCTACTCAGTGCGCCCACCTGGGCTCGAACCAGGGACCAAAAGATTATGAGTCTTCTACTCTAACCGACTGAGCTATAGGCGCGGTTATTTTGTTTTTGTTTGCGGGTGCAATTTTACATATTTGCGGCCATATCTCAAACTCTTTTTATGGAAAATATTAAAAATATCATCTTTGATTATGGTAACGTTATTTTCAGTATCGACTTTCTCCGGGTTCAACAATCATGGAATCAATTAGGTATAAGTAACCCCGAAGCGTTTTTTGGCCACAAAACTCAGGATGAAATTTTTGATAAATTTGATCGCGGCGAGGTTACTGCAACACAATTCAGGGATTACGTAAGGGAAAAAACAAACAACCTATCCCTTACGGATGATCAGATTGATGCCGCATGGAACAGTATCCTGGTCGGAATTGCCGAAGGAAATCACGAATTACTGTTAAAGCTGAAAGACAAATACCGTACTTTTTTGCTTAGTAATATTAACGCTATCCATTACGATTATATCATGAACTATCTTAAAACCGATTTCGGTTTTGACGGAAACGATCACCTGTTCGAAAAAACATATTACTCGCACCTTACAGGCAAACGCAAGCCAGAGCCTGCCATTTTTGAACAGGTACTTAAGGAAAATAATTTAATATCCGAAGAAACCTTATTTATTGACGATAGTCCGCAGCATTTGGAGGCCGCAAAAAAGTTGGGTATCCAAACCTTTCTAATGACAGCTCCAGATACAATACAGTCCTTTGCAAAAAGAGAGCAATTAATTTAATAAATGCCCTCTTTGTATGGTAGTTTTATAAGTTAGCGCTTCGGCGCTTTCTTTCTTTTGTTATTAAACTTAACTCGCGGCTCATTTGCCCGGCTATAGCCGTATTTTCCTGTGCACGGCGAAATAAATATGGCAGTACAGCCTTTACCGGTCCATAAGGCACATATTTAGCCACATTATAATCGGCATGGGCGAGGTTAAAGCTCAAGTTATCGCTCATGCCAAGCAATTGCGAAAAATAAACATGTGGATGTTTATGATCAATACCTTTATTGTCCAGTAATTCGGCCAGCAAACGGCAGCTTTCTTCATTGTGTGTACCTGCAATAAAAGCTATTTCATTGATATGACTGGTACAATAATCAAGCGCCGAATCATAATCAAGATCAGCAGATTTTTTATCGGGCTGAATTGGCGATGGGTAGCCCTTTTCTTCAGCACGTTTACGTTCTTTTTCCATGTAAGCACCGCGTACTATTTTTGCTCCCAATATAAAGCCTTCGCTTTGAGCAATTGCATGATCATTTAACATCGAAGCCAGTTTATCATGCCTGTACATTTGATAGGTATTATAAACTATCGGCCTTTGCTTGTTAAATTGAGTCATCATGGTAAGCGCCAAAAGATCAATGGTATCCTGGATCCAGCTTTCTTCGGCATCTATCATTACCGGTACGTTGTTTTTGAACGCTTTATCACAAATGGCCAGCACGCGGTTTTGTACCCTTCTCCACTCCTCTTCTTCAGTATCGTTTAATTTAAGACGGGCATCCAATTTTTCAAGCAGGCCAAAGCGGCCTACACCAGTTACTTTAAATACGGTAAGGGGGATGGCTTTATCTTTCGCTGCACGCTCAATGGTTCGGATAATCTCATCGCGGGTATTATCAAATACGGTTTCTTCATCCTCTCCCTCTACTGAATAATCCAAGATAGTACCTACCCTGCCGCTGTAAAGATTTTTAATGGTATTATCACATTCGGCAATGGTTTCACCGCCGCAAAAATGTTTAAATATGGTAGCTTTGATAATATTCTTTATCGGCAAACCAATTTTCATGGCAAAATTGGTAACTGGCGGGCCTATCTTTACCAAAAAGTTAATATTGATCATCCTGAACAGCCAGTAGGCCCGGTTAAGATCGGTATTGGATGAATGGCGAAAAGCTATTTCTGTATTTTCGAACGAGGGCGTATTTCGTCCTTGATTATTGTTAGTTTCAAAAGAGGTCATCTGCAAAATTATAAAATGATAACTCATAATTGCATGAATAGTTTATTTTTGCCATCCCATGATCGAATTTAAGTTAGAAGGGGACTTTATCCCCATGATCCAGCTACTCAAGGCTGCGAACTTAGTGCAAACCGGCGGCGAGGCGCAAATAGTTGTAACTGAAGGCCTCGTGAAGTACAACGGCGTAGTTGACTACAGAAAACGCCTCAAAGTAAAAAGAGGTGACGCAGTTGAGTTCGACGGAAATAAAATTATAGTCATATAATAATGAACACTATTTTAAGCGATAATTACTCGGTTTATTTTGATAATAGCCTTGATGAATTAGTTGATTTTGTTAAAAAAGGCAACTATTCAAAATTCTTTATTTTAACCGACGAAAATACAGGCGAACACTGCCTGCCCTTACTTACCAGCAAACTTACAGATTTTAATAATTACGACCTGATCGAGGTTTCATCGGGCGAGGAAAGCAAAAACATTGATTTTTGTGTTGGGGTTTGGAAAATGCTGATTGACTTTGGTGCCGATCGTAAAAGCCTTATGATTAACTTAGGTGGCGGTGTTATTACAGATATGGGAGGCTTTGCCGCTTCTACCTATAAAAGAGGGATAGATTTTGTACAGGTGCCAACTACCCTCCTTTCACAGGTTGATGCCTCTGTGGGCGGCAAAACAGGTATCGATGTTGACGGCATAAAAAATATTATCGGGACATTTACTATGCCTAAAGCTGTGTTTATAGCGCACGAGTTTTTACAAAGCCTTCCGCCTCGCCAGATCCTTTCGGGTTTGGCCGAAATGCTTAAACATGGTTTAATTGTTGATGCCAATTATTGGAATCAACTTAAAAACAGCGACCTGAAAAATCCTTCGGTTGAACTTGTTCACCGCTCCGTAGAAATCAAGAATAAAATCACTATTGAGGACCCGCACGAGAAAGGCATTCGCAAGGCGTTAAACTTTGGGCATACTATCGGGCATGCGGTTGAAACATACTCTCTATTACATGACGAAGACAGCCTTTCGCACGGTGAAGCAGTGGCTATCGGCATGATCTGCGAATCATACCTCGCCCACAAAAAAGCGGGATTGTCTTCAGGCGAACTTCATGAAATTGTAACAGTATTAACCGCTCTTTATCCGAGATATACCATCGACGAAAACAGTTTTGATGAGTTGTTACTGAACATGAAAAAGGACAAAAAGAACGTTGGAGACGAAATTAATTGCACCCTGTTAACACATATAGGTGAGTTTAGTATTGATAATGTGTGTACTGCCGACGAACTTTGTGAAAGTTTGAGATATTACATTAACCTGTAACATGCTGCAACATTTGGATCCGCGAAATCAGGCAGCCCTTGTTTTAATGGGCTTATTAGTTGTTTTAACACTTGTTGAAATGGCTCTGAGCTATTGGGAAGATCGCAAGTACTATGAAACCCGCGATACACTAACCAATATTTATCTTACTTCGCTGGCTGTTGTTATTAATCTCTGCGTTAAGGTATTTACCTTTTTTATACTTGATTATACCTACCAGCATTACAGGCTTTTTCAAATTCAGAATATTTTTTGGTACTGGTTTATATTGGTTGTTGTACAGGACTTTTTATATTGGGTGCTTCATTATACCGGGCATTACTGCCGTATGTTTTGGGCCATGCACGTTACCCATCACTCGTCCGAGCATTTTAACTTCACCACGGGCTTTCGGTCAACAGTATTTGAACCACTTTACCGGGTATTCTTTTACCTCCCGCTGGCTTTAATGGGCTTTACCGCTTTAGATATCCTGTATGCATACCTTATTACCCAGCTTTATGGCAATCTGGTGCATACTCAGTACAAAATCCCCTTGCCAAAATGGTATGGGTGGATTTTTGTAACGCCTGCGCATCACCGTGTTCATCATGCGTCAAACATCCCTTATCTTGACAAAAACATGGGCATGGTATTGATTATCTGGGACAGAATATTTGGCACTTTCCGCGATGAGGATTTACCGGAGCCGGTTAAATATGGCTTAACTAAACAACCTCAAGATATGGGGCCCGTGAATATTTTATTCCATGAATGGAAGGCTTTATTGCATGATGCCAGAAATGCCCCGGATCTCAAATCAAAAATAGGGTACTTTATTCACCCGCCGGGCTGGAGCCATAACGGCAGTACCCAAACTGCGCGTGTGCTGCAACGGGAATATAAGGAAATGGAAGAGGCTCATAAAAAACACGAAACTGCCGCATAACAACATTATATTCACTGTTGTCCGGTAAAGTTTGTTATTGTTATAAAAAGACTGCATTATGATATAAAAAGAAGGATTTAGGTTTTAAAGCGGATGTCCAAGCCCCCCAATTTTAGTTGCCGTGAGTGATTTGTTGACATGACGGACAGTTTCTCCGGATCGTTCAGAAAGTTAAATAGGTGGATATAACTCATCAGATGGAGTCTTATAATAGAACTCAGATTAGAGAAAGACCATTGTCTTTTGAGTTGTACCTGGACAATTTTGATTAGAAGATCGGCAATAAAAGCGCACCATATCTGTATTTTGATTGCATTCTCATTATCCCCCAGGAAGTATTTAAGCGGGAAATTTTGCTTTACCCGCTTAAATAGTATTTCAATAAGCCATCGTTTCTTATAAAGATCGGCAATAGCTTCAGGTGGTAACGAGAAATTATTGGTTAAAAACTCAAATGTCCTTTCGGTTTCTTTGTCAAAGAAAGTAACCAGGCGAATCTCCAACTGGATACCCTCTTTTTGAGTACGTGTGCCCTGGAGGAGTAGTTTATCTTCGATGACACCGTGTGCCTTGCTTTGTTCGCTAAGCTCATTCAGCCACATTGTTGAGTATTTGGCATCTTTTTTCTGCCTGGTGACAAAGAATACGCCTTCATTTGTCATTCTTTGATATTCAGAATAGTCTACGTAACCTTTATCGAAAACGATAAAGGAACCTGGTTCGAGTTTGATCTCTTTAAGGAAGGGCATATCGTTAGCGCTGGCTGCCGTGAAGCTAATTTTCAGCGGTACATCATCTGCTGCCTTAATGAGCGTATGAACTTTGATCCCGCCTTTTCTCTTACCGTTGGCCTTTCCCGGGCTTGGGGCTTTCAATATTTGCTGAAATAAGGTAATTGTTGAAGAATCGGCAATGAATAGCTTAGGGTCGATCTTTAATCGGCTGTCCGGTAAAAGCTGCTTGTGTCGCCTATACAGGTTATCATAAATACGGGCGAATACTTCAAAGCTACGCTGGGCATTAGCATCACATAAGGTGCTTCTGGCCGGACATTTACTTATACCGATATGATGAAGCTTATGCAGGCTTGCTTTCATGCCGCTGATTACTTCTCTGCTGCTGGTGCATCTGTTAAAAACGCAGTAAAGCATCGTTACAAGATGTGTATAGGTATCAAAGTAACGGTAGTAGAGATCGTGATCCCCACGTCTTGCTAATGATCGAACATTATTACGATCTATTAAACCTAATAACTGATTCAGGACCGGCTGTCCGGTAAAAAAGTACTTTTGCTCATGTTGTGTATTTAAGTGTGGTAACTCAAATATCAACACAAAGGGGTAGTCTTTCGGCTATCCCTTCCTTTTTCCCTAAAAAATCTTTACCGGACAACAGTGCATTATATTTGGCGTGACACTTTTGTGTCGCACTAAACCATGTTACAATTAATATCCAAACTACAGCATAATACTTACAAAAAAGGCGAGTACTCAGATGAAGAATATCGCAACCTCGATGACACCATCCAACTCATTAAGGATTTCCCCTGGGATGCCGAGCGTGCATTAACTGATATTCAGTTAACCGGCCCATCAGTAACTATTCAGGATAATGATTTGAATTATCTAAAATTAGGACTTTACTTTAACAGCAAGTTTTGTGTTTATTATCTTGATATAGATAATCACTTGTATGAATATCATGCACCTAATGTTGAAGAAGCTTGTAATCTGGTAAAGGATTTTTTTGGACAAGCTCTGGAACAACATATCATGACTTATTACAAGACTGACATTGAAGAGATAATTCATAAACAAAGTCGTAATACGGCTGATGTAGAAATAAGATTTAAAAACGGAGAGGTTATAAAACCCACCATGTTAATTAGCGATGCCGATCTTCTTCAGAAATTTCCGGAAAAATCAGGCGTTAAAATTACTTTTATCGTAAAAACGAGGTTCTTCGGTGAATCAAAATCCAATTTTAACAGAATTTAATTTGGTTGACCTATTATTTTTTACAAAAAATAAAATTTTCTATTGACAAACTCTTTTTTTACCGTACATTTACGTCGTAATAAAGAAACAACAAATGAAATTAACAGGTGCATATTTTTTTGGCTACTACTTTTACTTTACCAGTGAGAGCCGGGACTAATATGTACAAAACAAACATATAAAGAAACTAAAAAGTCCCGGCCTACCAGCCGGGACTTTTTGCTTTAAGCAGGTTTATGAAAATAGAACAACCAAAAGTTGCAATTCAGGGTATCCGGGCCTCTTTTCACGAAGAAGCTGCATTGAAATACTTCGGCGAAAACACCGAGACCATTGAATGCAACTCTTTCAAACAAACGTTTGAAAGTTTAAAAAACCGTGAGGCCGATTATGTGGTAATGGCTATCGAAAACAGCATTGCCGGCAGCATCCTGCCAAACTATACCTTGCTGCTTGATTATGGCTTTCCCGTAGTTGGTGAAATTTACCTGCCCATCCAGCTGCACCTGATGGCTTTGCCCGGGGTAAAATTCGAGGATATTAAATATGTAACCTCCCACCCCATTGCCTTACGCCAGTGTGTTGATTTTTTTGACGAATATCCACACCTCAAAATTGTGGAGAGCAGTGATACCGCGGCCTGTGCTAAACGCATCAGAGATGAGCAACTAACAGATACGGTTGCTATTGCAAATTCCTTAGCCGCGAAACTTTACGGCCTGGATGTTTTGGAGCGTCGCATCGAATCGAACAAAAGAAACTTCACTCGTTTTCTGATCCTTACCCATCATGATAATATCGAAAAGAAACCGGCTAACAAAGCTTCTTTATGCTTCCAGGTAAGTAACAAAGTTGGTGCATTGGCTAAAGTGCTTAATATTTTTGCCGAAGAAGGCGTAAATATGAGCAAAATCCAGTCGATGCCAATTTTGGGCAAGCGCAACGAGTACAATTTTTATGTAGATATAGAATGGGAGGAGCAAAAACAATATGACGCTTCCATAAGGCAGATCCTTAAGTACACCCATAACTTCAATATCCTTGGCGAGTACGAAAGGCACGATGATGAGCATGCGGTGAGCCCAAAACCTCGCCGGGCCGAACGGAGCATCCGCAAGTATATCAATATCAGGCGTAGTGTATAATAAAGACAATCGGCAAACAGAACCCAAAAAACTAAATAATTTAAATTATCAACTAACACTCCCGGCTACCACCGGACAAACAAAAAAACGATGAAACTAAATTTAAACATACAGCCGCTTAACACCTGGATTAAAACAGGTAAGGAACCTTTGGTTATTTCAGGCCCTTGCAGCGCTGAAACAGAAGAACAATTAGTAGCTACAGCTCATTTATTAGCCCAAACAGGTAAAATCTCAGCTTTGCGTGCAGGTATTTGGAAACCACGTACCCGTCCGGGTGAGTTTGAAGGTATTGGCAGCATTGGTTTGGAGTGGTTAAAACGCGCCAAAGAAGAAACAGGCTTGCCAACTGCTGTTGAGGTTGCTACTGCAAAACACGTTGAAGAAGCTTTAAAAGCGGGTGTTGATATCCTTTGGGTAGGTGCACGTTCAACAGCTAACCCTTTCACCGTTCAGGAAATTGCTGATGCTTTAAAAGGTGTTGATGTGCCTGTAATGGTTAAAAACCCAGTAAATCCTGATCTTTCATTATGGGTTGGCGCATTAGAGCGGATCAACAATGCAGGTATCACCAAATTGGCTGCCATTCATCGTGGTTTCTCATCTTATGAAAAATCAGCTTTCCGTAATGAACCGATGTGGGATGTTGCTATCGCCTTAAAAACCCTGGCCCCTGAACTGCCTCTTATTAATGACCCGAGCCATATTTCAGGTAATCGCGATCTAATCGGTTATGTTTCACAAAAAGCTTTAGATCTTGATATGCAGGGCTTAATGATCGAATCACATATCGACCCAAGCGTAGCCTGGACAGATGCTAAACAACAGGTTACTCCAGCTGCTCTTGCCGATATCATTGACCACTTAACTTTGCGTAAAGCGGAAGTTAGAAATTCTGAAGTAAACGATAAACTGGCTGAACTACGTAATCAAATCGACAAGATAGACGACTTGGTAATCCAGAAAATTGCTGAGCGTATGCAGATTGCCGAAAAAATCGGTCAGTACAAAAAAGATAATAACATTACTATTTTACAGGTTGGCCGTTGGGATGAGATCCTTCAAAAACGTACAACTTACGGTAAAGCATTAAAATTAAGCGCCGAGTTTACTGAAAAATTGCTTGAATTAGTTCACAACGAATCTATCCGCAGGCAAACAGAAGTAATGAACGCCGACGCCGCTCAGGGCCAGGCAGCAGAAAAACTTACACACGCCTAATATTTTAAATGATGCATAACATCATTCTGAAAAGAAACAACAAGTTCATTAACGGCACGGTTAACCTCACCGGTTCAAAAAGTGAGTGTAACCGCGCCCTGATCATCGAAGCGTTAAGCAAAGGTAAAGTAAGAGTTGAAAACGTATCTGACGCCGCTGACGCTGTTTTACTGGCAGGTATTTTAAGGGAGAACCAAGAGTCAAGAGCCAAGAGCCAGGAGGTTCTGGCAGGAAACGCTTCTCCTGATAATTCCGAAATCGAAAATTGCAAATCCGAAATCGTAGACATCGGTCCGGCGGGTACGGCTATGCGTTTTTTGACGGCTTACTATGCTATACAGGAAGATGAAGTGATCTTAACCGGTAGTAAACGCATGAAGGAACGGCCAATAGGTATACTGGTTGATGCATTACGCGAGCTGGGCGCCAATATTGATTATGAAGAGAATGATGGCTATCCTCCTATCAAATTAAAAGGCGGCTTTAAACAACAAACCGGTCAAATCAGTATCAAAGGCAATATCAGCAGCCAGTACATTACTGCTTTGTTACTTATTGCCCCAGCCCTGCCTTTGGGCCTGGAATTGCATATTGAAGGCAAGTTAACTTCACGTCCTTATGTTGAAATGACCCTGGCTATGCTTGAAACTTCTGGTATCAAGCACACTTGGGAAGGTAATGTTATTGCAATTTCAAATCAGGAATTCACGACAACATCATTGTACGTTGAACCGGACTGGAGCGCTGCCTCATATTGGTACGCTATTGCAGCACTTGCTGATGAGGCCGAGCTATTTTTAACTGGTTTAACACCATATAGCTTACAGGGCGACAGCGTGATCACCGAGATCATGGCTAACTTTGGTATTACTTCGCAGTTCAGGGATGGTGGCGTTCATCTAAAAAAGAGAACAAACCTATCTCCCGCCGTGAGTTTGACCTGAAAGAATGCCCCGACCTGGCACAAACAGTAATTGTTGTTTGCGCAGCGCTTAATCATGAAGCATCTTTTACCGGCCTTGAAACTTTAAAGATCAAAGAAACCGACCGCATCCTGGCCCTGCAAACAGAACTTGGCAAAATGGGTGTTAAGCTGATTGAAAAAGATGAAGTTTACACGCTTGATTGCAGCGGGAAATTTATCCCCGAAACTGTCTTCATCAACACATATCACGATCACCGCATGGCAATGGCTTTTGCGCCGCTCGCTCTCATTCTTCCTCAAATGGAATTTGAGAACGGACCGGTAGTTGAAAAATCATATCCCGCTTTCTGGAACGATCTGGAAAAACAGGGGTTTGAAGTAGTAGAGAAGGAAGCTTAAAGCTGAAGGCAAAAAGCCTAAAGCAAAAAACAAACAAAAAACGCGTCACTACGGGGTACGAAGTAATCCCAGGCGAGGTTAGACTTACGAAGTTTTAAAACTTCGTAAGTCTGGATTGCAAAATGACGATTATAAAACAACCAATTAAAGATATCCGGATAAGATTTTCTCATATCTCATATCTAACATCTCATATCTAAAACTATGGCAGGCAATTCATTCGGGCAATTATTCAGGATAACAACTTTTGGCGAATCACATGGCGAGGCCATCGGTGTAATTATTGACGGATGCCCGGCCGGCTTACAGGTTGATCTTGATTACATCCAGGGCGAACTGGATAAACGCAAACCAGGCCAGTCAAAGATCACTACCCAACGTAAAGAAAGCGACACGGTAAGAATCCTTTCAGGTGTATTTGAAGATAAAACTACGGGTACCCCTATTGCTATGCTGATCCCCAATGAAGATCAGCGTTCGAAAGATTATAGCCACAATGTGGATGTTTTCCGTCCATCGCATGCAGACTATACCTACGAAGCTAAATATGGCATCCGCGACCATCGCGGTGGTGGCCGTTCCTCTGCCCGTGAAACTGCGGCCCGTGTTGCTGCCGGCGCTTTGGCTAAACTGCTACTTAAAACACTGGGTATAGAAATTGTTGCCCATGTAAGCAGCGTAGGTAAGATCAATGCACCAAATGTATTTATAAACGATCCGATTGAGTTTATTGCAGAGCGCGAAAAAATATTGTACGCTGTGCCGATCCGGCCACTGCGGAAGAGATGATCGAATTTATTGATAGTGTGCGAAAAGATGGAGATACAGTTGGTGGCAAAATCAGCTGCTATGTAAAAAACTGCCCGGTTGGCCTTGGCGACCCTGTGTTTGATAAATTGCATGCCGATTTAGGCAAAGCGATGCTAAGCATCAACGCCGTTCACGGTTTTGAGTTTGGTTCAGGCTTTGAAGGTAGCGAAATGCGCGGGTCTGAGCATAACGACATCTTTGTAAAATCACATCTGGGTGATATACAAACCATTACCAATTTTTCGGGCGGAATCCAGGGAGGCATCAGCAATGGCATGCCTATCGAATTTAAGGTAGCCTTTAAACCCGTAGCCACCATAATGAAAAACCAGGCAACTATCGACAGCCAGGGAAATGCTGCCGAAATATCAGGCAAAGGCCGTCACGATCCTTGCGTGGTTCCGCGCGCCGTACCTATTGTTGAAGCTATGGCAGCCCTCGTTTTGGCCGATCATTGGTTGAGGAACAGAAACGCCCGTTTAAGCTAAAAGCGCTCAGTTAGCCGAAAGCAAAAAGCCGAAAGCTTAAAGCGTTCCACTGAGAACATTTGAGTTTTCGGCCTTTTATTTTCACCAAGCTTCTTTTGCTTTTGGCTTTCTGCTTTAAGCTTTCAGCCCAATAACCTACCTTTGTAAAGCCATGCTTACCTCAATTATCCAATTATACAAACAAGCCTATAGCGGACTTTCAAAAAACAGCTGGTACCTGAGCATCGTAATGCTTATTAACCGCAGCGGTACCATGGTTGTACCTTTCATGACCATTTATACCATCAGGCAACTGCATTTTACCATTGAACAGTCTGGATATATCATGGCAATTTTTGGCGTGGGTGCTGTATCCGGCGGCTTTATTGGCGGTAAGCTGATCAATAAAATAGGCTTTTATGATTTACAGGTGGGTGCATTACTTACCGGTGGCTTGCTTTTCCTGGTACTGGGTTACCAAACAAGTTTCATCAGCATGGCTATCTTCACGTTAGTTTTAAGCATCTGCAATGAATCGTTCCGGCCCGCAAACTCAACTGCTATAGCGCACTACAGTACTGAAGAAAACAAAACGCGCTCCTACTCGCTTAACCGGTTAGCTACAAACTTAGGCTGGGCCTTTGGCGGCGGGTTAGGGGGATTATTGGCGGCTATAAATTATCATTTACTTTTTTGGGTAGATGGTTGTACCAATATAGCAGCAGGCATACTGTTGCTTACTTTGATGCCCCGTTCAAAAGTAGCCAAAACCATTAAAGAAGCAGTGGCCGGTTTTGATGAAGTATTTTCATCGGCTTATAAAGACGGGGTTTACCTGCTGTTTATCTTATTGGCTACCCTGTTCGCAACTTGTTTTTTCCAGTTCTTTATTATGCAGCCTGTATTTTATAAAATACAATGGCATTTTAATGAGCGTTTTATCGGTTTCCTGCTGGCTTTAAACGGGATACTTATCGTTTTGATTGAAATGATATTGATTAACTGGCTTGAAGGCAAACGCCATGCCCTAACCTATATTATCTCGGGCATCCTGGTTACCGGAGCCGGTTTTGTTTTGCTTAATCTGATGCCGCATGTGCCTTTGGTAGCCATATTAATTGTCTGCATGATAACTTTGGGTGAAATGCTTTCCATGCCATTTATGAACACGTTTTGGATAAGCCGTTCAAATGTACGCAACCGAGGTGAGTATGCTGCATTATACAGCATGTCATGGGCCGGCGCACAAATCATTGCTCCATTTTTGGGCAGCCAGGTTATCGCCTACGGAGGGTTTGAGCTTTTGTGGTGGCTACTTGGCGGTGTCTGCCTGATTGTGGCCTTCGGCTATTTGATCATGAAACGTTCAATACATACCACTAAACGTGTGCCTGTTTTACCTTAATTTGCTATCATGAAAAAAGCCATCATATTAGATCTTGATAATACCATATACCCTGTAAGTTCCATTGCCGATCATTTGTTTAATGAACTGTTCAACTTTCTTGATCAGCATATTGCCGGCGAGGGTATCGAGCATATCAATAAAGCAAAGGAGGATTTAAAGAGGATTCCCTATCAAAAGGTGGCAGACAAATATCAATTCAGCGAACTCGTTAAAAACAAAGGGCTCGAACTATTAAATAACATCGAGTACAACCGGCCGATGCAGCCTTTTGATGATTATAAACAGATCCGCGAAGCAGAGGTCACCAAATTTTTGGTTACCACAGGTTTTACCAAACTGCAATGGAGCAAAGTTAAAATGCTGAACATTGAAGCAGATTTTGAAGCCATCCACATTGTTGACCCTGAACTTTCGCCCCTAACCAAGAAAGATATTTTCGCGTCAATATTAGAGAAATACGATTATAAAACGCGAGACGTACTCATTATTGGTGACGATCCCGAATCTGAAATAAAAGCTGCAAGCGAATTGGGTATCGATACTTTTCTATACGATCCCGAAAATAAACATCCAAACGCCCAGGTAACCTATCGCTCACAAAATCTTAAAGACGCGGCCGCTATTGTTGCTTAAGCACCTTTACCGTAACCAAAAGCTGCCCAAGATGGCGCATGGTATGCTCAGCCGAATGCGTGTACAAGCCGATAACTGTAGATGGTAATTGCCCCCGGCCTACTCCTCGCCATTCGGTTAATATGGTCTCGTCGGTAGCTTTGAGTTGATCGATAGCGTTATCAACCTGGATATTAAACGCTTTTATCAAATCAACAACGGTAATTTCACGTTCACCAGGTTTACCTTCGGCTGCAAGATAATTCAGTTGTGCCGCGCTAAGCCCCTCTCTTTTTGCATAGGTAAAAAGCCGGCTAAGTACCCCAGTGAGGTGTTGTAAATGAAAACCCGGCGATGCCATGCCGGCAAGCTTTTGCCACAGCAGCTTTTCCGGAAAATCGGCCATCAATTCATTAAGCTCCTCTCTTGCCTGCAAAAGAGCATGGGCAACAGGCTGAAGCAGGGCCGACATGTCATCCAGTGGCCCGCGAAGCCAAACTTCAGGTAATTTTTGAGTAGACATTAGTTTTTATTTAACATGGTTTTCACTTGTTCATGATTCAACGTTTGAGGCAGACCATAAATGGCTCTTACGCGCTCATGTGTATTATCAGTCCAAAGCCAGCTCGTCCAAACCATAAACCAGGCCCATTCGGGTTGGGCTGCCAGAATTTCGGGTTTTGGAAGTTCGCCGGTTTCTGTAAGCGCAATGATCTTGCCATTAGCAACCTTTAGCAAATCGTTATAATCCCGTTGTTCATAATCGAAATGATAGATATCAGCACCTAAAATGTCTACGTAATCGGCACCCGGATAAAAGTCTTTATAGTCATACGCTTCATCTAATGGAAGGTCGCGCAAACCGTTTGGGCCCCATACCCAAATCAGATTATTTAAATGATGATAATTGGTATACCGATCGTACATCATTTTCCAAAGCTTGATGATCCCGTCGTTCCCTTTTTGTTTCCCCACCAAAACCATACGCCGTTCATTTCATGGTAAGGCCGCCACAAAACAGGCACATAGGCATCCCTGAGCTGTTTCAGGTAACCGGCTACCACGTCAATTTGGGCAAGCCATTTTTTATTCAGATCGGTATTGGGTGTAATTAACTCTTTCCATTGGGCATCAGTTATTTTGCCCTGAATGCTTTGCTTCCAATCATATGGCGGGTTATCTAAAGGGCGCCCCTGGTGCCACATGAGTGTTACCAGATAGCCATCCTGCCATTTTTGCTTAGCTTCGTTTACAAGGTCCTGCCCCAGGTCTTTGTCTCCCCAAAGCATGAAATCTGAGCCCCAAACGGCAGGATATTGTCCTGTAATTGCCTTGGCACTGTCTGAAAAAACGTCACGATCGCTGTTATAATTTTGTTGACCCGATAAAATATGTTTGCCTTTTATACTATAAAGGAAGCTAAGCAATTTATTTACCTCAGGCGACGCTTCTTTATTTACTGGTTTAAAACTTTGTGCTAATGCCATGAAAGGCAATGATATGATTAAAGTAAGCGGGAATAGTTTTTTCATTTTAATTAAACTGGCTATTCGGGTTAAAGGAGATAACAGGCTTTGTTCAAAAATAAATAAAAAGCACGGCCGTTTATGGTATGGCTATTGCTATTCATAAGCAATATTTAACTATCTTTCGTCTATATGATACCTATTCCCTTTAGGAAACACTTTATCCCGATTATACTTTCCACGTGTTTGGTTTTGCCTGCTGTATTACAAAGCTGCAAGAAAAAGCATGAAATGATTGCTGAAGATATGTTCAGGATCACACAAAATGAAATTTTTAAAAAGGCCGATACTGAAGGATACATCCCTGTTTTTAAAAGAGTATTCACAAAATACCGGTCTAAGACTGCCAATCCGCTGGCTATCGAATCGTTTTTCAAAAAGAACGAATACCAGCCGCTCTTAGTTATAAACCACTTGAACAATGGCGATCTCGAAGCTTTACCAGAATATCTTGATAAGATCAATGAACACGGCCTCGATCCAACTATGTATCCATCGGCAGAGATCAAAGCACTTGTAGCCAAACTTAAAGACAAAAAGGCGATAAAAACAATTGATGAAGCCTATGAAACTGTTGCCAAACTTGAGGTGTTAACAGCGGGCGCATTAATAAAATATTCCAATGCCCTGCAATACGGTGTGATCAATCCTAAAAAGATCTACTCGAGATATTTTATGGCCACCCGCCGGCCCGATAGCACAACGATGCTTGCCACTTTAAACCGAGCAGACTTTAAGACATTACTTGACAGTATCCAACCCAAAAGCCCTCAATATTTAGCGTTGCAAAAAGCATACAGGGACAGTGTAACTATCGAAGGCCTTTCCCGCGAGGAGAGCAAACGCTACTTATTGGTTAGCCTGGAGCGGCTGCGTTGGAGAAATAAACCTTTCGAACCCAAATACGTGATAGTAAACATCCCCGATTTCAGGCTCGACGTTATCGAAGATGGCAAATCGGTTTTAAATATGAAAGTTTGTGTAGGCCAGGGACGAAACATGAAAAACCAAAACACGCTTGAACATTTTGATGATACAGCGAGAGCCGATAAACCTTTTCCGCGAGAAACGCCAATACTGAACAGCCTGATCCATAGCGTTGAGGTAAATCCTATTTGGAATATTCCCCGCAGTATTGCAACAAAAGAGATCATTGTTGAGGCTGCCGACGACCGTTACTATCTCTCAAATAAAAACATAGATGTTTTTAAGGACGGTAAAAAGATTGAGGATCCGGAAACTATCGACTGGTCGCAGGTTACGCCCGACAATCTGGAATACGAGTTTAAACAACGCCCCGGAGAAGACAACTCGCTGGGTAAAATAAAGTTTCTGTTTAAAAACCGCAGCAGCGTTTACCTGCACGATACACCTAATAAAGAAGCATTCAGGCATGCTATGCGTGCAGTAAGTCACGGCTGTGTACGATTAGGTGATCCGCTTGGCCTGGCACAAAACCTATTTGGAGAAGGTGCAGACCTCGATACCATTTCGAAAGATATGGTTGAAGATAAACCGAACCCTACCAATATCGGCTTGCCAAAGAAAACGCCTATTTACATCACCTATGTAACCTGCTGGGCAGATGATAATGGCACCATTCAATACCGCCCGGATGTTTATGGTTTAGATATAGTGCTTTACGCACATCTGCAAAGTTTTTTGGCCAAATAAAAAAAGCCCGGCAAACTTTTCGGTAAGCCGGGCTTCATGATTTGGTTTATAGTTGGGTTGGATTTAAAACTTTGTAAAATTGAATGACGTATCGGTGCTCGCCATTAAGTTAAGCGGCCCCGTTTCATCCAGGTATTTTGAATAGTACGACTCATCGTTTCCATTAATAAATAAAACGGTTTTGCCGGCAATGGTATTGATAACTTTATTAACCACTTTCGGCGATACAGCAGGGCAACCAAAGCTTCTGCCGATATATCCCTGCTCATTGATAGCAGCCGGCCCAACATAATTAGCGCCATGTACAACAATGCTGCGCATACGGGCATTCCCGTTAAAGCCTTCATCCATACCGTCAAGGTATAGTGAACGGCCATGTTTACCATTATAAACCTTATCAGTTACATAAAATCCGAGACTACTTTCATGTGAATCGTTAGCATCCGAAAAATGATTTGCCATTTCCTGACCGCTGCCTGATCCATGTGCAACCCATGTATTGAGCACCAACTGCTTGTTTAACAAATTTATAATCCACATACGCTTTTCACGGCTTGATTTGGAGAAATCAACCACGGTAAGCACCTCACTGCTTTGAGGTACTAAATGTGAAAGCTTTAAATTGGTATAACCAGTAACCGCTTTTTCAAATACGTTGAAAGCTAAACCGGCCTCCTTAAGGCGCGCTGCCTCGTATAAATTATTAACGTATTGCTCAAATAGTTCCTTTGTTGTAAACGCTACATTTTTTTCTTTACACTCACTGATCTATTTGCACCATCCGATCTCCAGCTTAAAATTGTTGCCGAAAGGAAAAAGATCGCCATAGTAACCCACAAAAAATGTTTCCTCATACGCTTGCCTGAGTTTAATTTAATTTTAATTAATTAGGGTATAGTAACAGGGTTTGGATAAAAGGTTAACCTGCCATTAACAGATTAATACAAAAATATACTTTAAAACTTGAAATCCAAATTAGCAATATGATATATTTACTAAAATGAAAATAAATTTAAAAATAAGCAATATTTTAAATTCTTATACGGAGCGAAAAAAGGAAAGGTTATAGATTAAATTTATTTAACCCATTTAATTTTATTTTCAAGCGGAATAGTGCGTTTACCTTCGGGATACTGGTCGGCATAACCAAGATATAATACGCCCATTACATTATCTTCATCCCGCAAATTCAAAAATTCTTTAAAAGTGGGTTTCAAGATAGCACCGCCGGTACTCCAGAAGGAGGCCATATTTAAGGCGGTTGCACCTAAAAGGATATTCTGAATAGCGCTCGACACAGCTGCAACTTCCTCGAACGGCGGTATTTTAGGCAAATCGCCGCGCTGCATTATCGTAATGATTACATGCGAAACTTTGTTGCCAAGGGTTTTCAGGTTATTGTATGCAGCCTCATTAAATTCTTCGGCAGATACACTCTGTTTATAAACTTCGGCATGTTCGGCACAAAACTGATCGGGGTTTTCATAAACAATAAAGCGCCAGGGTTCGGTGAAACCATGTGTCGGCGCCCAGTCGGCAAGTTCCAGAAGTGCAGCGATATGACCATTTGGAGCCTTATGACCATTCATCATGGCTGGTTTTACGGTACGGCGGGTTTTGATATTCTCGGCGACTGTTAAAAAAGTATTGTCCATAAACAGATAAAAAGCAGTTGTTGAAAACGGGATTATGAATCACTGATTTCAACAACCTGTAGTTATGTTATTAATAAATAGCGGGATATTTTGAAGGGTTAGCCTCATTCATCATAGCGTAAACGGTTTCAACAACATCATCAACAGAAGGCTTGCTGAAATAATCACCGTCCGAACCATAAGGCGGTCTGTGTTCTTTTGCGGTAAGCGTTTTTGGCTGGGCATCAAGTGCATAATAGCCATTTTGGCCTTCCATTATCTTTTGCAGGATATAAGCTGAACCCGCTCCCGGTAAATCCTCATCAACTACAAGTAACTTGCTGGTTTTCTTTAACGAAACAGCACAAATACCCTCTGTATCAAAAGGGTACAAAGTTTGCGGATCGATAATTTCGATATTGATACCCATTGCTGCAAGCTCTTCCGATGCTTCCTGCACGATGCGCAGCGTTGAACCATAAGATACAACCGTAATATCGTTGCCTTCGCGTAAAACCTCGGCTTTACCAAGCGGTACAGTAAATTCGCCGACATTGGCAGGTAACTTTTCCTTCAAGCGGTAACCGTTCAGGCATTCTATTACGAGCGCAGGTTCATCCCCCTTAACAGCGTATTGTACATACCTGCTGCCTGGGTCATGTTACGGGGCACACAAATATGAAAGCCGCGCATCGACCCTAGAATAACACTCATTGGCGAACCTGAATGCCAGATCCCTTCTAAACGATGGCCCCGGGTACGGATAATAAGCGGAGCTTTTTGCCCGCCCATAGTACGGTAACTTAAACTTGCTATATCATCACTGATGATGGTTATGGCATAGATCAGGTAGTCAAGGTACTGGATCTCTGCGATTGGCCTTAGGCCGCGCATAGCAAGGCCCATACCCTGCCCTATGATACTTGTTTCGCGAATGCCCGTATCTGTAATGCGGATTTCGCCATATTTTGCCTGTAAACCGGCGAAACCCTGGTTAACATCGCCTATCGCACCCAAATCTTCGCCAAATGCAACGATGCTTTTATCGCGCGCAAAATTAGCGTCGAAAGCTGCGTTCAATACTTCTCTTCCGTCCAATAACTTTGCATCATCGTTATAAATAGCGGGCACAACAGGAACATACAGAGGCGATTCAGGAGTTCCGGTAAAAAGCTTTGAGTTATAACGTTCCGTATTTTTTGCTTTCTCAACTTTTAACCATTCTGTTAAAAGCTGGCGTTCAACATTATTTTCGGTAGTAGTTAACCGTAATGTTTTGCGGATGGCTGAAAAGATTTCGCGACGCCCGGCATCAATACTGGAGCGCACACCAACTGATAATGCTGATATTGCTTCTTTTTTACCCGGTACTGTTTCGGCAAAGGCTTCGATCAATGCTGCAGCTTCTTCTATTTCGCTTTTTATTACGACTGCCAATTCATTAGCGGCCTCACGCTGGCATTCGCGTACATACCTTTTCGCTTCAGCTTCAAGCTCTTCCAGTTCTATTTCGGTCGAGATAGCCGATGTAATCATCCACTCGCGCATTTTTAACAAACAATCGTGCTCATCTTCCCAGGTAAGGCGTTCCCTACTTTTATATCGCTCATGTGAGCCCGAAGTTGAGTGCCCCTGTGGTTGGGTCATTTCGGTAACATGGATCAGTACAGGCACATGTTCCTCACGGCAAATATTAATGGCACGCTCGTAAGTTTCACAAAGGGCTATATAATCCCAGCCACGCACTTTAAAGATCTCGTAACCGTTGCTTCCGTTTTCGCGCTGAAAGCCTTTTAATATTTCAGAAATATCTTCTTTGGTGGTTTGCAGGTTCGCTGGCACCGAAATAGCATAAGCGTCATCCCAAATAGAGATGGCCATAGGTACCTGCAGTACCCCCTGCATTAAAAGTTTCAAAAAACGAACCTTCGGATGTAGCGCCGTTACCAACGCTGCCAAAAGCAACTTCATTACCATTAACCGAAAATTGTTTCAGGTAATCCAGTTCTTTATTTTGGCGATATAGCTTTGACGCGTAAGCTAAACCTAATAAGCGAGGGATTTGTCCGGCAGTGGTTGAGATATCCGACGAACTGTTCATTGTTTCGGCCTGGTTAACCCAACTGCCATCAGTATTTACAAAACGCGTAGCGTAGTGGCAGTTCATTTGTCTGCCACCAGAGGCTGGATCTTTTTCAATATCGGGGTTAGCATATAACTGGGCAAAAAACTCTTTCATATTGCTCATGCCCGTAGCAAACATAAAAGTTTGATCGCGGTAGTAGCCCGCGCGCCAGTCGCCGGCGCGGAAAGCCTTGGCCATCGCCAGTTGCGCAACCTCTTTACCGTCGCCGAAAATACCGAACTTTGCCTTGCCCGTTAGCACTTCCCTGCGGCCTATTAAACTGGCCTGACGGCTCTCATAACCAATGCGGTAATCATCAATAACAATCTTCTTGAAATCATCAAAACTGAGCTCGGCAGTATTAAATTTACTGGTAGCGCGTGTTGTAGTTTCAGGCATATAAAATTTTGTTTAGACGGTAAAAGTATAAAATTCTATTCTGTATTAAGCAAACTAACAGATAAAACCCCGAGTTTGAGTAATAGTTTTGTAATTACATTAAACCTTTTATATTTGTAATAATCAAATATAACGTATGAAAAAGATATTAATGATTTGCGCTGTAATATTAGGCTTTGCCTTCACCGCATCAGCACAAGATAGCGGAAAAGCTGAGTTTAAATTTAACGAAGAAAAGCATGATTTTGGTAAAATACCACAAGGCACTCCCGTTACTACTGTGTTTGAATTTACCAACATTGGTAAAGAACCGCTTATTTTAACAGAAGTAAGGCCAACCTGCGGCTGCACCATCGCCGATTACACTAAAACACCGGTAAAAAGCGGTGATAAAGGCATGATCAAGATCACTTACAATGCTGCTGCTGCTGCTCCGTTTAACAAAACTATCGTAGTTAAATCAAACGCAGTAACACCCGAAAAATATTTGAACATTGTTGGTGAAGTAGTAGCTAAACCCGCGGCGAGCAAATAACTGATTACATGCTTTAAATATCCCGTATATCAACCGGGATATTTAAAAATAATATTTAAAAGACCCGGTTTCGGGTCTTTTTTCGTTTACAAAGGTTTTACAAAACAGTATTTTGATTTTTAGTAATTTTGCAGGATGCCAAAAATATCTGAAAAAGGGCAACGGATGCCCGCATCACCGATAAGAAAATTAACACCTTACGCTGATAAAGCTAAGCAGGATGGAAAAAAGGTGTATCATCTCAACATCGGCCAACCCGATATTGCTACACCCGAAGGCATGCTGAATGCCATTAAAAATATTGATTTTAAGGTTTGGGCTTATACCCCGAGCGAAGGTACATTAAGCTATCGCAAAAAGCTTACTGAATATTATAACAAGCTGGATTATAATATTACTCCCGAGGATATTATTGTTACCACTGGAGGCTCAGAAGCAATTACTATTGCCATGATGGCCTGCCTTGATTCGGGCGATGAAGTGATCATCCCTGAACCTTTTTATGCCAATTATAATGGATTTGCAAGCCAGGGCGATGTTGTGGTTAAGCCTATATTGTCATACATTGATAATGGTTTCGCGCTCCCTCCTATCAGCGAATTTGAAAAGCTAATAACGCATAAAACCAGGGCCATCATCATATGCAATCCTAACAACCCTACCGGGTATTTATACTCAAAAGAAGAGATGGAAGCATTGAAGCAATTGGTTTTAAAGCATGACCTGTACCTGTTTTCGGACGAAGCTTACCGCGAGTTTTGCTATGATGGCCGTTCATTTATATCACCGATGCACATGGATGGGCTTGAAGAAAACGTTGTAATACTGGATACAGTAAGCAAACGCTATAGCGCGTGCGGTGCCCGGTTAGGATGCCTGATCACTAAAAATAAAGAGTTGCGTGCCACAGCTTTAAAATTTGCCCAGGCCCGTTTAAGCGCAGGCATGGTAGAACAAATTGCAGGCGAAGCTGCCGTTGATACTCCGGATAGGTATTTTGAAGCTGTAAATAAAGAATATACCAGCAGGCGTAACACACTTGTTAGTGCATTAAACAAAATGGATGGCGTTTATTGCCCTAATCCCGGCGGGGCTTTTTATGTGGTTGCCAAACTGCCTATTGACAATGCCGACAAGTTTTGCCAATGGATGCTTGAAGGCTTCAGCCTCAACAACGAAACCGTGATGATGGCCCCTGCCACCGGCTTTTACAGCACACCGGGCGCGGGACTCAATGAAGTGCGTATGGCATACGTTTTAAATAACAACGAGCTTGAAAAAGCGATGATTTGTTTGGATGAAGCATTGAAAGTTTATCCGGGCAGGACGGTTAGCAGTGAGCAATTATCAGTTGGCAGTTTGTAACAGGCGGTTGTAGCAGGCAGTCGCTTAATTTATAAATGGAAAACCACTGCTTAAAACTGCAAACTATTTCCGTATATTTGTAACCGCTTTACTGCAACTGCCTACCGGCTAATACAAACTAAAAAATGGGGTCGACCGGAATTGACAGGATGGAGATAAGTAGGTAAGCATGCAGCGCGTTGGGTGAATTAGCGCTTTAATCTGAACGCTCAAACTTACAAATGGCGAAAATAACTACGCCTTAGCTGCCTAATTTAGAATTAGCATAGCTTTTGTCCCGCCGGTTTTCCGTTTCATCGGATCGGCAACCGGGGCATCGAAAGATGAAACTGGCCTGCTTAGGGTGTGATAAGCGGGTAAGATAAAGCACCTAAGGAAGACGGTACAGGTAAGCGGCTGACCTTCCCCTTCACTACAATTAAACAGAAGCTAAGCATGTAGAAAGCTTACCTTATACCATGTTTGGACGAGGGTTCGAATCCCTCCGGCTCCACTTTTACAGGTCTAAAGAAGATCAAAACGCTATAAAACTCGGTTTTATAGCGTTTTTTTTATGAATTCAAACTCTAAAGATGTCAAAATAGCGCAACGTTCTGGAGACCTATTCGGAGACCTCGACAAGTTTCTTACCTTAGGTCTCTGGAAACTCTATAATTTATTGTATTTCAATTTGTTATATGAAATCAACTCATTAAAATCCGCTGTTTAAAGGACTGATTTTTTTAACCCTTTAGAGACCTGAAAATGACAAAATCTTTTGCCATTTTGTTTCAGATGAAACGAACAAAGGCGTTACCCAATGGAAACGCCCCTATTTATCTATGGATAACTGTTGATAGTGAGCGAGTTGAGATTGCAACTAAGCGAAATGCCCCTCCTGATAAAAGGATTACTGCCGCCCAAAAAGTAATGGGAAACACTGATGATGCCCGATCTGTCAACAGCCACCTGAAGACAATTGAGCAAAAAGCATATGAAGTTTATCGGGAAATGATCGAACGGAAAATCCCCATTACCGCGCAAACCTTTAAAGATCGCATGATGGCATTGAAGAGGAAGTATAACAAAATAACAGAACAAATAATTGCCGTATAACCATAAAAGTAACTCCGATATTGACTAAGCAACAATTTCATTAAAACTGAAAAACAAGTTACATAACTGAAAAATAAGTTATAAATTTGATTATGGAAGAATTGACCAGGACCGAAGAACGGATCATGCAGGTTTTATGGGATTTGAAATCTGCATTTGTGAAAGATATCATTGAACATTTGCCTGATGATCCAAAACCACCATATAATACGATATCGTCTGTGGTGAGGCTCCTGGAAACTAAAAATTACATTGGTCACAAAGCTTACGGAAAAACCCACGAATATTTTCCGCTTATTACCAAAGCACAATATGGAAAACACTCTTTTACCAAGCTGATCACTAATTATTTTGACGGCTCGGCGCAATCGCTGCTATCGTTTATGGTGAAAGAAGAAACCCTATCAGAAAAAGATATTGAAGAGATCCAGAAAATGATCGATAAACAATAGCTATGGATGTATTTAACTATCTGATCGGCGCAAGTGCCTGCATGGGTTTAGGTTATATGCTATATCCATTGGTGTTAAAGCATCTAACGTTTTTCTCAATAACCCGGTTTTACTTATTGTTCACTGTAACAATAAGTCTAATAATTCCAGCGATACACATTAAAGTGAGGGAACCCCTTCCTGTTAGCCCAACAACTCAGAATGTAATTGTTACTCAGACCACCGCACCCGAAAAGGAATATTTACAGCCCGTTGCACGTCAAAACAACACCATTAACTGGCTATTAATTGCCGGTGCCGTGTATAGCGCAATTTGTTTTGCTATAATTTTTAAAACGGCATTCAGCGTATTGAAAATAATAAATCATGTAAAAAAGCATGGTGTAAGATCCGGAGAAAATTACCTGGTGGTGGACAGGTATAAAAATAACGCATCTTTTTTTAACTACATTTTTATCAGTCCGGGCAATACAGCATCATCAGAAATAGCCCAGGTATTGGCCCATGAAAAAACACATGCCCGCCTGTTTCACTCAGCGGACAACCTATACATGGAGCTTGTGAAAGCGTTTTTCTGGTTTAACCCCTTCATTTACCTCATTGCAAATGCCCTGAACGAGGTTCATGAAGTTGAGGTTGACCATTTAATGAAGCATGTTTTTAACGCCAAACAATATGCTTCATTAATCCTCAAATTATCTACTTCGTCATCTACAGGCCTTGTTAACCAATTCAGCACTTACAGTTCAAAAAGTAGAATCGTAATGTTGTTTAAGCCCCATTCGCATGCATTAAAAAAGTTATGGTACCTGGCTATTGTACCTGTACTGGCCATTTATGGATATTGGATTTCGGTTGAAAAGGTTTACGGCAAAGCGTTGAAAAAAGATTTTGTATTGGTGCTGGATGCGGGCCATGGCGGTAGTCAGTATGGTACGGTTGGTGCCGGAGGTTATATTGAAAAAGATCTGAACCTCGAGGTTGTCAATCAGATCAAAGCCGTAGCCGAAAAACAAGGTATCCACACTATTTTAACCCGGCCCGATGACAGCTACTTAGATCTGCGCGGCAGAGTTGTGTATAAAGGGGACGCATTTATTTCCATACACCTGAACGCGCCCGGCTACTGGACCAAACATACCAATGGCATGGAGGTGATCATAGATAAAAATGAACTGTATCCTTTAAATAAAAAATTGGCCGGCCATTTAAAAACCAGTTTACAACAGCTAAGCGGTATAAACACCCGGCGAAAAATGGATATCAGCGAAA
Organism: Mucilaginibacter sp. P19; assembly: GCF_050632265.1. Classification (NCBI taxonomy): domain Bacteria; kingdom Pseudomonadati; phylum Bacteroidota; class Sphingobacteriia; order Sphingobacteriales; family Sphingobacteriaceae; genus Mucilaginibacter; species Mucilaginibacter sp. P19. The sequence continues at coordinate 2,497,062 of NZ_CP192586.1, read as the reverse complement.
CCTCGCCCGATAATACGCTGTATATTTTACGGCATAATAAAGCACCGGCCGTATTGTTAGAGCTGGGCTACATGACAGACACTGCTGATCTTAATTATATCACCAAAGCGGATAACCAGTATAAAATAGCCGAAAAAATTGTCAATGCGATAGTAGCTTACGGCACAGGAGAATAATATTTAAGCCCAACCCTTATTTTAGGATTGATAAGGCTTCGGCAATAATCCAAACATTTGATTAGATACCATGAAGGTGATTTTATCGGCCTTATTGCTACTGCTTTGCCTAAACTCAATGGCTCAAAGTAGTGGAAAAACAGAAACAGCGAGGGGTACCATCAGCGGAAAAATTGTTAGCGCTAAGGATAGCCAAGCAATTGAAGGCACAAGGATAACCCTTAAAAGCCAAAAGGACACACTTTATAAAAATGTGGTTCATAGTGATCAGTCCGGCGTTTTTGAATTTAAAAACCTGCAAAACGGAACTTATTCCCTGCAGATAAAACATTGGGTTTACAAGGAAGTTTCTATCGGGCAACTGATTATCAATGCAACAAAACTCTCTATAAATCTATCCGAAATTAAATTGGAGATGGCCGAAAATGATTTAAAGGAGGTTGTGATCAGAACCGGGCAAAAGCCTTATACCGAACAGAAAATAGACCGGACCATTGTAAATGTTAGTCAGTTGCTTTCAAACAATGGTGTGAGTGCCTTTATACGGTCCGCTTGAATTTGCTATTGAGCAGGCGCACAAACGCGATATGGAGCTACATGCCTGGTTTAACCCGTACAGGGCAACTAAGGATGGTAATTATACTGCTTTAAGTCCGCACCATATTACCAACATTAAACCCGAATGGTTTTTTACCTATGCAGGCCAAAAGTTGTTTGATCCGGGAATCCCCGAGGTAAGGGAATATATTGTGCGGGTTATACTTGATGTGGTAGATAATTATGATGTTGATGGCATCCATATCGATGATTACTTTTATCCCTACCATGTAGCCGGGCAGCAAATCAATGACTCGCAAACATTTGCCAAATACGGATCGGCATTTACCGATATTAGGGAGTGGCGGCGTGATAACGTAAACCGGCTGGTTAAAATGTTAAGTGATAGCATTCAACAGCATAATCCAAGGTTAAAGTTTGGCGCAAGCCCTTCGGGTATCTGGGCCAATAAATATCAAAACCCGGAAGGTACTGATACACGTGGCGGTGACTCCTATTACGAGCTTTACGCCGACTCCAAAAAATGGGTAAAAGAAGGTTGGGTTGATTATATTAACCCGCAGCTGTACCGTTTGCTCAACGACCGTTCGGTTGCCTTTAATGTTTTGGTTGATTGGTGGGGCAATAATACCTACGGACGGCATTTATATATTGGGCAGGGGCCTTACCGCATTATCGAAAATAAGCTTATCGGGTTCAGACAGCCATCTCAATTGCCCAAACAGATTAAATACCTGCGCAAAAATCCACGGGTGCAGGGCAGTGTTTATTTCAGTTCAAACTCACTGATTAAAAACCCGCTTGGCTTTACCGACTCTTTAAAAAATAACTATTATCGTTACCCTGCGCTGCCGCCGGTGATGTTATGGCGTGATTCTATAGCGCCGAACCCGCCAAATGGGGTTGCAGCTACTTCCTCTGCCGGAGCAGTAACCCTTACCTGGCAGCAACCATTACCCGCTACTGATAATGAGCCTGTATATGGTTATGTAATTTATCGTTTTGACGAAAGCGATAAATTGATAAAAATCGAAGACCCTAAGAAAATTATCCATATTCAATACAACACAAATACTACTTATACAGATATAAGCACAATCAAAGGAAAATCATACCGCTACGCTGTTACTGCGATAGACAGGCTTAAGAATGAAAGTGAGCGTTCTATGCCTGTTTTAATCAAATTCAAATAATATCAAACATGTTCATCTCTATTATCGCCTGAACGTGTTTCCCATTCTGCTTCCTGCTCTTCGGGAACGGACAGATGATATCCTGTTGCTTGCCGTATTTTTCGCCTGGAAATTATGTAAAAAGATCGGTAAACCTTTTCGCGGGATTGACGAGAAGGCCATGGATGAACTTCAGCAGTGTCAATGGCCCGGCAACATACGAGAGTTAGAAAATGTGATAGAGCAGGCTGTGATCATCAATGATGGTCAAAGTTTGCTTGGGCTCGGACGGCAGTTGACCGATAGGATCTCTACTAAAAATAATGATCATATAGAGGCTCCTTCGACACTTCACTTACCTAAAACACTTTCAGAGATCAAGCGGTTACAGCAACAGACCGAAAGAGAAAATATCTTATCCATACTTAAGATCGCCAACGGCCGGATAAGAGGCAAGAACGGGGCTGCAGAACTACTTAACTTAAAGCCGACCACCCTTGAATCGCGGATGGAAAAATTAGGGATCAGCAAGTCGAACATCTGATCCTTTTGTCCCGGCGTTCGGATAAGATATATTATAGGTGAATTTAAATGCCCCTTAGACCAGATGACTGACCACTGTGATCTGTTGATCGAAAAAACAACAACTCCGACTCAGATAATCTCGGAGCATCACGATGCGTAGGTTGTAGAACTTTGTATTTAAAGATCTATGCAAATGCAGACCCGCATAATTAAAGATATCTATAAATACAAATAGTTATCACGAAGATCATCACAGTCGCCCACCAAAAAGGGGACGTAGAGAAAGGGTATCATCTGTTAATATTTTGCGATTAATAGTTTTATACTACTTTGCCCGCCTGATGGCTTTTTCCTGCCCCGCGTTACTTTCCACTTTATTAAGCATCGCTGTTATTTTATAAACGTATAATACTCCTGGTTGTACGGTTTTATCTACGTAGGTAACCGCATTTTTAACGTCAGATACCTTGCTAAAGCTTTTCGCAGTAACAGCTTTACGGTAAACTACGTAATCATTACCCTTGTCATTTCCAGGCCAGGTAAGCTGAATGCCATCGGTTTTGTTGATCAGGTAAAAATCCGAAGGCGGGGAGATAAAATCATAGGTTGGTACTGTTAGCTCAGTAAGCGATGACAGCAAACTTTGGTTAGCAAAAGCATCAACGGAGGTAACACCATATTCATAAGTTTTGCCCGGCGTAGCGAGTGTATCCCTGAAAAACGGAAGGCGCTCCACTTTTGAGATCATCTTAAAAAAAGGCTGCCCTTTTTCTCTTCGGAATACGATATAGCCAATCACATTGTCATACACCGCAACAGTGTTTTCCCATTTAAGGCTCACAGCCCTATCGGCCCAGCGGCTTTGCACTCCTGCAGGCGATGCTACATACTGGGCTTTTAACGGACGGATGCCTACCGATGCGGATATATCGCTCATGTTTTGCGCCAGGTTCATTACCTGCACAGCATATATGTATTGTGTTGCCCCGTTCAGGTATTTTAACGAATCGCGGTAAACGGTATCACGGATTGGCGGTGAAATAACCTGCATATCTTTAGCAGACGTACCACGAAGCACATAGTAAGCAAAAAGATCAAGCTCAGGGTTTTTATCCCAGCTAAGTACAATAAACCGGGTGCTATCCTGTTTGGCGGTTAGCCCGCCCGGTTTTGACGGCCTCTCATTTTTTACCTGCATTGAGCCATTCGCGGTAGCGGTTGGCAGCATTTTAAAGCCCGGATAAGGTACCAGCAAAGGCCTCACCTGGTAGTAATATACCATATTGGGCAGCACTTTGCGGTCGAGGTAATTAACTGCGTTTGGTGCAAGCGTATCTGCAACAACAAATTCCTTTTGCGCCGAGCGCGATTTAAGAATCTGGATCCCCGAGTAAACGGCCTGCCGTGGCAAGGCGTTCCAGCTTAAATACAACGCATTGGTGGTATCTTTAACCTTAAGACCGGTAATGGTTGCGATGCTTTTAAATGATTTGCTAAGATGGCTGCTGGGATCAGAACTTGCACCTTTGTTGCCGGCCATATCATAAGGTTGCATATAATAGGTAAGCAATTCGCCGGGGTTTATCTTTTCTGTAAAATAAACATGCAAACTATCATCGCGGTTATAAACTATCAAACGTTCGGCGGCCACAGTGAAGCGTTTTGAGATTGAAGATTTTTTATATACCGATGCGAAAACGGCAGGGTTTGCAGCCGGTGCCGGAACCGACCAGGTAAACTGAACCACACTATCGGCAACCAAAGCCCTGTTCAATTTAAACTTGGGGAAAGGCACCCGCTTTACCGCCGAAACTGCTTCTGTATAAATAACCTCCGTTTTCCCCGCAGCGTCAATACCCGAAACTCGGTAAACCGTAGCGGCCGAATTGCCTTTGATGTCAGTATCGGTCCACATCATCCCGATACCTTCCAAAAACTCTTTGGAAAGGAAAAAATAACCAATTTTTTGTACATCGCCGCTTTGCAAGGTGGCCCAGGCTTCGGCATCATCCCTGGCTTTTACCTTGATCTTAAATTCATCAGCTACCAATGATCCCGTGCGTTTTTTAAATTCGGAATAGGAAGCCGGAAAAGTAACCACAGCCTGTTTTTTAAAGTTGCCTGTTCCACTTTGATCTTTGCTTACCTCGTAGCTTTTATACTTTCTGAAAATATTAAGGGATTTGGTACCGGCATCCGGTGCGTTCACCATAATGATCACCTGCTTGTCTGACGGCAGCAGGTGGCCGCCCACTACCCCGGTTTGTATTTGCTGCGCATTTACACCTGTGGCCGCTATCAGTAGTAATATTATTAAATTAAATTTTTTCATACTGTTTTTAAATTAAGGGCATACTGAACGGTCGCCGCCCACGTGGATACCAAAATTAAGTCCTCTGTGCTGCGTATACCCGAGGTCTACATTCGCAGTAGCGCAAACTTTGGCCCCGGCCGGCGGCCAGTCCCAGCACGTATCTATCGAGTTACAGCCCGGGCTACAGCCGCCTATGCTAAAGTCGGCCCGGCCACCAGCAGATCCTGAAATGAACCAGCCATCCGTATCATTACGACCGCCCCGGATATTATAACAAGCCTGGAAACCGGCGCTTACACATAAACCAATAGCGCAAGCTTTGGCTCCGCCGCCATATTTGCCTGATAAGCCAAGCAGGTAACTATTTTCGGCAAAATTGAGCAACAGCGTTGATTTCGATTCAGTGTAGAACCATACACTGGCACTGGCTACGTATACATCAAAACCAATAGCCCTATTTTCGGGGATGCCAAGCGAAGCGGTACTATTAAGGTAGATCCCTGAAAACTCCGTATTGATATACTCCGGCGCTGCATTGGCAAAATAATACGAAAGCCTGTCGGTACGGGTTCGCGGGTTTTTAAGGCCTATAGCCATGGCGTAATCCGCCCGGGCGTTGATCAGGCCTAACAGTGAAAGGTCCATGCCGCATCCCAAAAACACATACTTGTCTGTACTTTTACCGCTTACCACCAAATCGCCCTGGATATGCGCTTTTACCAGGCCCTTTATCGGCTCAATATCTGAAATGATACCTATCGTAAAATATTGGTTAGGTATATCTAACACGAGATCGGCATGGGCCAGGTTCAGGTAATCGGCCACTTGTACAGTAGCATAACCTTTTATAACGGGGCCGCTCTCTACCGTTAGGCCTATAGGATCGAGCTTAACCAATGTACTGGTGCCGGTAAATGATAATCCTCCGTTAATATCTATTTTAAATTTCTTTTCGGCACTGTTGTAGTTGAAACCACCACCTACGTGATCAATAGTAATGATACCCACAGGAATTACTGTACCGGCGCTGAAAGCTGCCCCTACATCAATACCTCCGGTTACCTTGTAATAGTGAAAGTTAACCGAGGCATTTATAGGCGTACCAGGTATCGATAATGACCCCGCGCCGTCAAAACCATTATCCTTGATCCCCACCTCGATCTCTGATTTCATTACCGGGATATCGATAGTGGCACCAAGCTTACTTACCGAAGCTTCAATGCCGCCGCCAACTTTAGCTTTAAAGCGGATATCGCCCGCGGTAAATTTAATCATCGGCACTTCTACCGTAAACTCGCCCTGTACACCAATAAAAGGGATTTGATCGGTAGTGTTAAACTGGATGCTTTGCACTTTAAATTTAGCAAATGCAAAATCGGCCGAGAAATCGGTTGGCGCGTCTATCATAAACCGCCCGTCGGTTTGTATTTCAAAAACAGGCAGGTTGATCTCTTTAGTAATAAAAGTATCAAACTTGATCTTGCCCGATCCGGCCAGTTTATAGGCTGATGAGCCCGGTGCTTTACCAAAGCTAAGCGGCGTGCTGCCCGGCATCAGTTTTACTACATTCAGGAGGTTCAAGCCTTCATCGGGGATTTTAAAGCTGCCACCATAAAAAATATCCTTACCAACGCGCAGGTCTGAAAAGCTTACGGTAGATGGTGTGGATTTAGGGATCTGCACCGTAATGCTGCCGCCAAAATTGAAGCCGTCTTCCGTAAATACCAGTGAGGCCAGTGAAGCTTCCCAACTGCCGATGGATAGTTTGGGCAGATCGGTAGCCACTATTTTCAACTTACTGATTTGCAATTGCGGGTTCAGCACAAAATCTTCAATTTTTAAGTTGATAGTTTTTATCACGCCCAGATCAGGTGTGCTTACCGAACCTTGCATGTGAATTCCCTGCTGATCAACATAACTGCCCGCGAAGGCTATTTTAGCTTTAAAACCGTACACTTCGGCCTCCCAATCGGTCATGCCGGTGTCTCCCCCGTAAACTTCAGCTTGGTAAGCGCCGACGGCACCCCGCCCGAGCTGAAAACAGGGACCTCGGGCGATGAGGTGTTGTCAGGTATTAACTGCGGTATATAACTTTTGGCCAGCAGGTACCCCCGACTGTCGGTTACACCGGTCATATCTAACTGCAGCTTGCCTTTTATCTCTCCTTTACCACCCGTTGTACCTGTAACAACCAGGGTTTCTCCGTCGGGTTTAAGTATCAGCGGTAAAAAGTTAAATAATTTAAGCGAGAGCTGTGTATCGTCGGTCTGTACCTTGTTACCCTCTGGTATCGGATTATTTGATGCATCAAACGTAACTTTTATGTTAGTAAACTTCAACGAAATTTTATCATGGCTGCTCAATACTGAAAATAGCGGGGTAAGATCACTGAATTTACCGGTTACGCGATAAGAATTAAGGCCATCGGGGGTCATTTGATCCAGCGCCACCGGAAAACCCAGTAACTTGCTTATGTTTTTACCACCGCCATCGCCAAGGGTAAAATTAACGGAAGCCGGTTCGGAGGTTAGGTTTTCCTCTTGCGTTAAAGATATAAAGCCAGATTTTGATGCTTTAAGGAAGGTTTTTCCTGCCGGAAGACTGATTTGATACCGTCCATCAACCCCTGTAACGGTATTAAGATACGGTTGACCTTCAACCTCAACAACAGCGCCGCCTAAATTGCTCCCGGCAGCGGTAACAACACCGCTAACCAGGGTACCTTTAGCAAGTGTAATGTTTTGGAGACTTTCAATACCGTTTTCCTGAACAATCACTGTATTTTCAACAGCTACCAGTCCGGAACCACCTGGAGGCGTTACGCTTACTTTGGCATTACCTCCAAAGCCTTCGTAATACCATTCGCCGTTTGTAGCTACGTGTGATGTATCAAACAGCGTGATAGTAGCATTATTTACAAGTGCACCGTTCGGGTCTAAAATCCTAAACCTTATCCTGCCTGTCCGGCGTACCAGGTTACCGCAATCGCCTAGATCAATAGTACGTACCGCCGACTGCACCAGCGGATTATTATGGAGGTTTTTTGAATAAAGGTCGGCAAACTGAATGGCCGAGGCCCTCATTGCCGGGCTATTGATAAAGGCCTGATCGGTAACAGGGCCGGTTAGTACGGGGTTATTGCCCACCATATTACCTATAGGCGATGCAATTTTAGGCGTACTATTGTCAAGCACTATCGCGTTTGTTATCAGCTTTACATCGCCTATTGCCGGTGACGTAGCACTTGCCACTGTTGGCCCGGCAAAACCAAACATGCGTGTGTTATAAACAAAGCCCCTGTTAATTGATGCCTGGATACTATTGGCGGTAAGAATATTAGCATTAAGCTGGTTAAGCTTTGCGATATTATCGCCGGGGTTAATTACCGGATTAATTACCCTGTTGACTGTCGAGATCACATTAGACGGGTTTTGTAACACCAGGCCGTTGCCAAGCGCAGGGTTAGCATTTGCTTTTGACGGTGCAGGGATCACTACATCAATGGTTTGTGAAATGTATCCCTCCTTTTCAATCATCAGCTTATGGTTACCCTGGTAATAGCTTGTCTGGAAAAGCCCGTCCTCGCCCGAGTTAAAATAAACCGTTGAGTTAACAAAGTGTAAACGCGCGTTTGGAATTGCTTGCTTTGTTGACGATATAGCCCGGCCAACCACACTCACAATATCCGGTTTGATGCTGAATATCACTTCCTTGTTTGATCCGTTGGCCAGCGCCTGGAAAGTTTGTACTGTATCGGGTGTTACCTCGAGATCCTGAAATTCACTGCTTACTTTAATCAATTTTACCTTAAAGCTCGCGCGATCTTTTAGCTGCGGCAAGTTCGGGATCGTGAACCTGCCAAGCGAATCGGTCTTCACACTATAGGGGCCGTAGTCAGCAGTTAAAACTTTTACAAGGTTCAGTTCATCCATCTTGCTTAAAACACTCTCCGCTAAAATGGTTGATTTATTCGCATTACTTACAACAGTGTTCGATATAGGCGAGGGTGCGGTAGGTAATCCTGCAATGGCAGGAATTGGGCGGATAGTTGCCGGGCCGTTAAATTGCGCACCGCCAAGTGAAAGCGTGTTTAGTATTAACGGCCTTGCGATAACCCCACTGACAACAGGCAGCTGGTTATTATTGCCGCCAAGAAGGATAGCTGTTCTTGATGCTTGCCTATTGAAATAATCAATTACTGAACCCGTGAACGGTGGTGGCCCGGGATTCAATAAATCGCTCGTATTGTATTCAATCTTAACTATGGCACCCGTAACCGGTACAAAACCCGTTGGCAGCGACATTCTTACCTCTCCAAATACGTATGCCGGCGTGGCCGTTAACCGGTAATCTGCTTTAACATTAAGTACCAGATTAGAAGCAAGGTTGAGGTTATGCGCTTCCAGATCGGTGGTTTTACCGTTGAAACGCTGGTTATGGCTTTCAATAACCACTAAAAAACGCCCGCCATAAAACAGCTTACCATACTTTAGTGTTCCGCCACCGGTTCCCATTTTTACACTATCAACCGACACTTCAACCACACTACGGCCGTTTATAGTTACAGCATGTTTAGATTCAAAAGGAATATTCCCTTCCTGGTATAAGTAAGGATCGTTTTCAAAATCAATCTTATTCCGGTAAATATGTACAACAGCTATCTTATCTTCCGGGCTGGCATCGGCCACGTCGTCTAAAGTGAGTTTTGGCGTGTAGCGCAGGGTGCGGGCCAGTAAAAGGATCTGTCCTATATCACGCATCCCCGTTGAATCCAATTTACTTATGGGGATCTCGACGGTTTTCTGCTCAAAATTTTCAGACGTTATACTGATGATCAGTTTGGTGTATTTAGCTAACCCCATATAGGAGGGATGTGTAAAATCAATAGCGAAATTGCCTCCGCCATCGGTTTTACTGGTAGCTATCAATTCCTCCACCGGCGGTGGATCTAAGTTGTAATGGAAACCAAAACTAAAATCGAACATGGGGTTTACAAAACTGCTTGCCGGAAATGAGTACATGCCCAGGTACGAAAAATCACTCGTGTAATTTGTGGCTTGTGTGCTCGCTGTCGTGGTAGAAAAACCGTTATCCGTTTTCCAGTTTGGATCGACAACTCCTTTAATGACGATATCTGCATTAGGCAGTGCGTACCGCTCTGTTGCACTGTCAACAGCTATGGCGTCCTCGTTGTAAGAGAGGTTGGTGCCGCCCGTTGTAGTCATAACAGCGCCTGCGCCCAACCCGGCGGTGGTTTGTACAGGCACATAAGGTATCAAGGTAGGATCTACCTGCGCAGCTGCGGCTATCCTGGAATCATTTAAAACATTAGGGGCATTAAACACAGAGGTTTTTAAAATGGAAGATATCGGCCTTGAGGCGAGACCTGGTATAGGTGCGCCTGTTAATACAATTGGCGGCGGTGTAGCCTTCACTATCGTATTTATCGGAGCAGGAATATCAGCCGATACCCCGCCAAAACCAGCTGACCCAGTGTACTGCGCTTCGGTTTTCTTAAAAGTCCATACCAGCTTGCCTTTTATAGTATTGGTAGCGTATTGTACCGATTGAGCTTTTTGTTTGGCTTGTTCTTTAACTAAGTTGGTATCTACCTTCACAATTGGCGCCCCGCCATAAATAAACGACCGAACCTCGCTTCTGCCTTTATTGCGGAATGGGGTATTATTGAAGGGATCAAAGGCCTCTACTAAAAGCGCATACCTGCGCCCCGGTGTAAGCTGCGGATCGGCGGCATTATAGACATAGGAGTTGCCGACAACCTCCTTCTCAAAAAATAAGGCTGCGTTGCCGACATAAGTGCATTACTGGGGTTTCTGTCACCAAGTACCTCCACCATCCTAAGCTTATACCTTACTGACGACATGATTTGCGGAGATGTGCCCGGAGGCGTTGTCCATTGCATCAAAACAATTTGCCCGCCGGTTGTGGATAGCTGTGCATCCTCCATAGGTGATATAATGGTTGGCGGCTCCAGGCTGCTTATGGTAAACGTGTTACTACATCCTACCGGTTCATCTGGACTAATGACGGCATTGGTATCATAATCAAACGCCTGTAAACAAAAACGGTAACTGCCTTCGGGCAAGCCATTTTTGTTGATGAATTCACTTTGGGTTATACCGGTGTACTTCACCTGGGTATAATCAAAAAATTTACTGAGGTCATTACCGTTAAGGCTGCGGGTTTGGCCCGGATCAAGCTCAATAGCTACAGGACTTTTGTAATTTGGCTTTACAGCAAGTATCACACCGTTATCGCCGGTAATAGTTCCCCGTAACTGGATCCGTTGCCTTTTGGTTGATACGTTGGTGACCGCGATCACCATTAATTGAGGCTGCGATGCATAATCGGTGATCTTACGCGGATAGGGCGGCAAGATCTGTATCGACACGCTTACTTGTGCTTTTAAGGGCAACCAGGCAATACAAATGAGTAAAAAGAGGTACAGTTTTTTCATGTTCTTAAAAGCTTAGTAGATAACTTAATTCCCCGCGGGTTTCTGTAAAATTTGGCTGCAGTTGAGGCCCTGCCGTTTTCACTTTGTTATTGGTAAGGAAAAAATTAAAGGATACTAATTGTTTATTAGCCACCCGGTAACCCAGGTTACCGGTAGCGTTAATGATAAATGTATCCTCTCCGCCTAATGACTTGCTGCTGGTAAAAGTGCTGCTAAGGCCGGTTTGCAGTTTTTGAAAAAAGACCTTGTTTGCCCCTGCCGTTGCCGACCGGAAGCTGTTGCTCATGCCCTGCCCACTCAATTTGGTATCCGAAATATTGACGTAGGCGCTCAGCATCCTTTTAGTGAAGTTGATATTGTAGCTCAGCATATACTGGTTTGTTTTTATGCTGCGCGATACCGCATCGGTACTATAAAAAGTGTTATAGTCATTTAAACTATTACGGGTAAATGAGCCGGAGATCATATGGATCACATCGGTGCTGATGATCATGTACCGGGGCATGATGGTGATGGTTTGGGTGGTTTGTACAATCTTAAGCGAATCGGCAAATAAAACGGTTTGGGCCTTTTGATTATCGGAGAAGTTGGTGTAAACCGCATCTACCGACAGTGATTTGGTAATATCAACGCCCGCGTTAAACGCGCCAATAACCCGGTGATTGGTCGCTCGTTTCTGATCTTTTATATTATCGTGCTGAAAGCCCAAGCTACCGTTAAACCTTATTTTTCCTTTGGCAAGATTTGCAGAAGGGCTTACCGTCCAGTTTTCATAATCCGAGCTGAAATAGTAGGCACCCATAGTCTGAAAATCTGGGTCGAGACGCTTATATTTTAGTTTGAGTCCGTAGTTCCGGCTTTTATAACCAAGCCCCGCCGAAAAAGCGGTGTAGTATTCGGATGTACCATTTAGCCCAAAGGTAGTGCGGAGTTTATTCAATAAAGTACTGCTTCCATTATCAAGCGAGATTGGCGAATTGACATCATTGGTATACAAACTTAACGCGCCGTCACTTTCAAACATAAAATACTTAAAAAAGCTAAACCTTGAGGTATAACCCATCACATCATTTCTGGCCGGGCTTATATAGTCTTGCTGTGGGGTAACACCTTTTGGCTTGATGGTATCGTCTTTGGCGCTTAGGTAACTCAATTCAAAAAAGTTACGATCGGTTCCATAACCCAGTTTAGCGGCATATCCCTTTCGTGAAAAAGAGAAAGGTACCAGGGCCTGCGTGGTAGTATCGATAGTGGTTGCCCTGTTAAGCCGGCCATACATAAAACCCACCCTCAGCTTGCCGGGGGTTAATTCAAAACCCGCTCCAAGCATGGTATGACCGCCAAGGGTATAAGGCGAAAAAGAAATATCCCGGTACCCGAGGTGCACGGTAACCCATTTATAAGCAGGACTTATTCCCAACTGGTTAAATGGCTGCCTGAATGATTTATCAGACTCGCTGAAACTGAAAGACAGCGGTACATCCAAACCGTAAAAACTAATAGTCGGATTACCCGAAAAATAGTAAGTAAAAGGTGCACGGCGATCCTGGATACCCGTTGCATTATAAAAAATACCCTGAGCCTGGATAGTGCCTGATAAGGTTACAGGCTTTTGATGAGCGATATTTTCAAGATCTTGAGCGTGAAGGCTGCAGCATCCACTGTAAATAAGTGCCATTAACAGCAGGTATTTTTTCATTGCAGTTAGGTTGATAACTTCAACTCATCAACCGGTTAAATGCCGGTTAATGAGTTAAATTGATATATGAGTGACAAGGTGCTTTATTACGTATAGCTTTCAGAATGCAGTATCGCCGTTTGGGATATATATTACTGTTTTAGTGAACTGTTTCATAGGTGTTAGTTTTAATAATATTTATAGTGATAGTTTATGATTTTACAGTCCGCAGTTATGCGAAATCCGTTTTACAAATAAACACGGTGAGGCTAAGAATCTCTTTCGAGTATGTTGCAGATACTTGCGTTTTCGTTACATTTTGACGCAAGTGGCGCACTTCCGCACTATGCCGGCCTAGGCTTTTGGCGAAGCAAGAGGTACGGGGCTACCGCCTACATTATTTTTTCGAAACACCGAATGACAAATTCGCTGGGGATATTGGACCGTCAAGCTTATTCTCATAAAATATAAAAGGGGAGAAAAAATATCTTTTATACTAATAGATTATTACACGGTATCAGCGGTTTTCTTCGCCCGGAAGACAGTGAATGTAATGTATCGGGCACCGGTCATTCTTTCGCTTCCATATCCCCGGCAGTCACTCAGTCGAACCATTCAATCCCAAATTGGTTAAACATGATATGACGATAATCGCAAATGAATTACATGTTAATGCAGTGCGTATAGAAGGTGAAGAAACTTCCCTTCTCGTTGTGGCGACGAAGCTGCTTACCGAGCCGGCCTACATGGTGTTTTTAATCCCTGAAAGATGCATGCGCGTGCCGATGAACAATTTTGTACATGAATAAAGCGGCAATGAAGGCAGAGAAGCTTAGAAAAAAGCATCGATCCCGTCTTTGTAGCGGGGCTGTGAATATACTATTTTCAACAAAAGAGCCTTCCCGGGAGAAGCCTTTAATGAACGTATTTCATGGATGATTACTAATGTAGGAGCAGCGCCTCATGGTCAGGAAAAAAGCCCGGCGATGCAGGGAGCATCTAAACGGCTGAATATGATACTGGCTAAAATTTGCGACGGTGTGCGTTCTCATTTTAACAGACTGATGACCTGTTCATCAGGAACCTGGGACGATGTAGACTGGAAATTATTTGATATTGTAGGTAGATTATTATAAAAGCGGTGAGTCTGCCGAATCATACGTAACTGAATTGGAGAAGTACAAGTCAAAAAAACTTCGGTGGCAATGGAAGTTGTGCTTATGAGGCGATGCTGAAACGGTGGTCCAAAAGTTTCCCAATCGGGCATAATGGTGTTTGTTTAGGTTCATCGGTTCGGATTAACGGGATTATTATGTTCCCGGTTATTTTTATCTATAAGTTTTTTCTTTTTTCTGCTGTCCATAATCAGGGTTACTACAGCATATATGAATACGGCCAACATGGCCAGGATCTCCTGTGTGTTTTTTTGACAATGCCGTCCACAATGCAAATGGGGCCCAGCACTGTCAGGCAAATAAGGGTCGGTTTTCGCGGCAATAAAATGGCCATGGTAAATAATTTAATTGGTTAGCAAATTTTGCGGTGTATAATAATTTACTGTATAACCAGGTCTGCTTCAATATTTAATTCATTATCCGCTTTCACCTTGTCCCAAATGTGTACTTTTACGTGATAGGTCTCCCCTGCTTCCATCGGTCTTGCAATGGTGATATCACCGCGCAGTTCGGTAGCGCTTGCCGGCGGATAGCCCTGAGCACCTGCAAACAGGTCGGCAGCATTAAGTACCGTGGTTCCCTTTTTATCAGTTACCAAGAGCATCATCCCCGGGAAAACCTTTCCTTCTTTAAGCCCATAATTGTTTAGGCCAAGCGCTACAATAGCTATTCGGGTGTTCAATTGTACTTTATTATCGGTCATTCGTTTATTGGCCGGGTCAATCAATAAAACATCGCGCACGATAAAGCCATTGTAGCTGAAAGATAAACCGGTGCGGAAGTCCTTTTTTGCGCCTTTACTATAGTTGCATCCGACAAATATCATACAACTTAATAGCATGAGAAGAGGTATCGCTAAGGTTGTTTTTAGGTTTTTCATTGAAGTTAAGAATGTTGTTTTGAAACCAGCCAATATGATCACTACAGATTGTAAGGCCGGTACAATTTCTTCACAAAGAAACGTAGCTCATCCAAAAATTACTTTCGTATATGTTACAAATGCTTTTGAATTTGTTGCGTTGTAAAGCTGCCCGTTTCTAACCCTGGCATCTTATTTTGATCTAGCTGCCAGGATGTACAAGCTGATAAGCACATCAGGGTAACGTAAAGTGGTTTTGATGGGTCGTTA
The DNA here is from genome assembly GCF_050632265.1 of Mucilaginibacter sp. P19. Taxonomy (NCBI): domain Bacteria; kingdom Pseudomonadati; phylum Bacteroidota; class Sphingobacteriia; order Sphingobacteriales; family Sphingobacteriaceae; genus Mucilaginibacter; species Mucilaginibacter sp. P19. The sequence continues at coordinate 2,481,857 of NZ_CP192586.1, read as the reverse complement.
CAGATGTTCATGCCTCAGCATGGTACGGTCAAGTTTAAACTTCACCTCGGTCTTTAGACTGTCGGCTGTTTGGTAAATCCTTAAGCGATTTATCAATTATGCCAAGCAGAGCGCTGTGATATTAAAGCTGACAAAGACCGCCACACGCAAAAGCATGGCATTCCGTAATCATGTTCTGTACGCAAGTGCCCTATATCGTCTTACAAATGTCTGGCCCACGCCACATGCAAAACAGCAGGAATGCACATCCAACTAATCGGCGCCGATACCCTCAAAACGAGTAAACCAGTGACGAAATCACATCGTTTATTAGACGATTATGTTAGAAAGGTAATAGGCAAATACAGTGTCAACGTTTTTATTTCTCAAAATTATTTTTAAAGCCAGTTTTATTTAATAGTGAGCTATTCATTGAGTAGGAAAAGCGCATCGTCATAAAACATTGATTTTAAAGCTAATAATACCGGAGTTCAATTCCCGCTCTTTCCTACTCCATCCTTATATAAATCAACATTTTATATATCTGCTTATTTAACACCTAAGCTAATCTTTATAATAACAGCTTGGTGAGCATTGAGTGAGCAAAGCGAAAGCATACATCATCTATTTTGATAATGAACTACTTAAGAGTCGATCAAATTCCTTCGGACTCCTAATATTACCTTTCAAAATGGTAAAACTAAAAACGACCTTCGCAATATATTAATGGTCGTTTTGTGCACCCAAATGGGCTTGAACCATTTTAAGCAATCTAAAATTGTCTAACTAAAAACATTTGGATTTTTCGGCATTATTGACCATGTTGTTGCGTACCTATTAGCCTTGCGAATCGCGTCGACGAAGATCAAATTACAAATATCGGATTCAGGGAGATGACACGATAAAAGTTTAACGAAACGTCGTGAACCCATTTTCGAAACGTATTGGTCTACTAATCAGGAATATCCACCTACCTCACTTAACCAAAAAAAGTTTTATGTTGATTCATCAATTGAAAGGCAATTGATTTTTAATTAACGTGTAGTTTAAAGCGTAGCGATACAGTTACCCCTCCCAATCCCGATATTTCAAAAACTCCTCTCAGCTGTCGCGTAAGCCCATTCATCATCTGCAAACCAAGTGATTTATTTTGCATAGCATCAAAGTTTTCCGGTAATCCCCGCCCGTTATCGGCAACAGTAAGTTTTACAAGATCATGCTCACCTTTAGCAAATGATATAGTAATTTGCCCGGCTTCGCCATTAAAGGCATATTTAACTGCATTAGTAATAGCTTCATTCAAGATCAGCCCTACTGGAACCGCCTGGGAAAGCTCTATATGCAGCGAATCAATTGCCTGTATAAATTTAATTTTTTAACACCAAGGCCATTAGAGAGATTATTAACCAAATCTGATACATATGCAGGCATATTGATAGTGGCAATCTGGTCATTGTTATAAAGTTTCTGATGAATAAGGGCGATAGCGTTAACCCTGTTTTCGCTTTCGGCTATCGCCTCTTTAGCATCTGCGTTTTGAAGAAAACCGGCCTGCGCTCTTAAAAGGCTCATGATAATCTGGAGGTTATTCTTTACCCGGTGGTGTACTTCTCGCAACAACCAGTCCTTCTCCTTCAAAAGCCCGTCTTTATCTGCAAGCAGGCCATCCTTCTCGTATAATAACCTTTGTAAAATGATATTCTGCGTATTGATAGCTTCCTGTTGAGACTCCAGTCTTCTGTTAATTTTCTGCTTGCTTTTAAAGCCCCAAAACGCCAGGGTTGCCAGCAACAACAGCACCACAACGCCCCCAATCATCACATCGCGGATTGTATTGGAGCGTTCTATTACTGCTTCCTGGAGTTTCTGCTTATTCTCAAGCAATTTGATATCCTTCGACTTTTTGTCTGCCTCATACTTGATATTTAATTCAGATATTTTTTGCCTCGCAGCTAAATTATTGATAGAATCGTCTAACGCTTTATGCCTGGCAAAATGCCTGATAGCCGGAATAAAGTTTCCGAGCGCAGAATCTGCCTTAAACAACAATTTATGGGTATCAAGCTCCTGGTCCCGGTCAAAATATTGCGGATCCTTTAACGATGCCTCCAGGTATTTCTTTCCTTCTTTGAAACGGTGATGCTGGGTATAATACTTACCTATAATGAATAAAGCGCCGCCACCGGCTAAAGTTAAATGATAGCCTATCCTTTTCCCATTTTCCTGATCGGCAGCCTGATCAAGTCTGAGCATTTCCAAATAGCTTTGTTCTGCAAGGTTTTGGTTCCCGAGCAGGTCATAAATATACCCGTACGTTGAGGCAAAGAGTTCCCTGTTATTAACCGATAAGGTTGGATATTTCTTTAAAAAATCGTTGAGAAATCTAAATGCCTTTTTAGGTGCCCCTCCTGAGGCCATGAAATTGGCTATCTTATAACAATCAACATACTTATCCCGGTCAGATTTGCTGATATCATATTGAAGCACTATCTGATAAAATTGAATAGCCTTATCAAATTTCTTCAGCGCCGCGTATGTGTTGCCAAGCGCAATATACGGTCTGATCTGCTTATCAGGATTATCTCCGGCAGCCTTTACCCCAGCAAATCCCCAGTCGAGGGCTTTATCATAGCGGCCGTTAAAACGATAAAAGTCACTTACGATATAGTAAGTGGTTATAGAAAGCGGCTCGTGACATTCCGAAAAAAGTCTCAGCATTTCCAACAGATCTTTCTCGGCCTGTACAATCTGGCCATGGTTTCCCCGGATAATAACAAGGTCGCGTAAACTATATCCAGCTTCTTTCAGGTTATTTGCCTGGCGATAGTATTTTACGGCCATTTCATTACTGTAAATAATATCGCGATAGGTATTGTTATTCTCAGGCATATACGTACCAAGTTGCGACCATGTTCGAGCCACATTTTCAGTTTCTCCTGATTGGTGAAAACTTTGAATGATATCCATGAATGCCCTCTTGCCACAAGCTACGTTACCTCGGTTAAAGTAAAATTTACCTGTCAGGACAAAGCATTCGTTCATCCATTTAGTTGAGCCGGCTTTCTTTGCCGCCGCCGATGCCTGGTTTATCAATGGCATAGCCTGGATGTATTCTTTACTGTCGGGCGGAAAGTTAAAAACGCCGCGTTCGGCAATAAGCAACAACAACCTCGCCTTTTCTTCACCATCGGTACTGGATGCTATATCCAATGCGTCTTTAAACTGATTTCGCTCAAGTAAGGCCTTGCATTGCATAAATTTGGCCTCGTTGCCGCCCTCGGTGAAATTTAAAGTTTTACTTAACTCAAGTGCCAGACCTGCATATAACATAGTGCTATCAATAGCCTTGTTCTCTAAGGTTCTGGAATACCAATAAACATGCGAAATTTTAAGGAGCAAATTGATCTTATTGGTATCTGAAGGAGATTGGCTTAACTTTTCCAACAAAGCCGAAAGGTTATTATCCGTTTCCTTTTTTACAAGCAACACGCCCTTAGTTACCTGACCAAGGGCCGTCAGGGCAAACAGCAAAAAGAAAGAAATAGAAAAAATCCCTTTTCCCATAGTAAAAGATAAATCTCGTCCGGTGAGTGGAGTTCTTACCGGAGCGATAACCGGATCATTTCCGTTTCTAATCCGCTCAATCTTATTTCGCTATTAAGCTAAAGCAATGTCCCAAATTTACGCATAAAATAAAGAAATAAGGATTTGACAGTATACACTCCCTCCTTTTAACTAGCAAAAGAGCACCCGCTGGCAGCAAACCAATAATTTTGATTGACACTTTTAAAATCATATCAACTTTGTTATTGACAAGAATTCAATCCCGGTAAGAAAACACCGAACCTTAACTACCCGGTTATAAAATCTATACTTTTGACGTTGCCCCCTACTTATGAATAAGCTGTTTTTTAAAATCTTTATTCTTGTCTTACTTCTATCCCACCCTGCTTTCAGTAAATCCAATTCCCCCTTCTACCGGATATACCGTCTGGCATTAAGAAGATCGACCTCGGAGACACAGCAAAGATCAACGCATTGCTCCGTTTAGCATCTACCTATGTGAATAAACCGGGTGAGCAGGCCGACGACCTAAGTAACGCCATCAATTATGGCAACCAGGCCCTTTCCCTAAGTCATCAATATCATTTTTTGCCACAGGAAATCGCCGCCTACAGCTTGCTTTCACAAAGCTACCGCGAAAAAAGATATAGTTGCGGGCAGAAAATATGCCGAACAGGGCGTTAAACTGCTTCCCAAAAACTCAACAACCATTGAAGCCGCTGACGTACTGGCGGAATTATCAACTTATTACGACGCCACCAATGCGGATAGCCTTATTATCAAGATAAATTATTTTACGAAGTCGGTAGGCATTTTGAGAAAAGTAGCGCCACGTACTAAGAAGCTTGCCGATGGATTGAAGTTTCTTGGAGATTTGAAGAATAGCAGATATGATCTTAAGGAAGCTGTTTCGCTTTTAAACGAATCGCTGGCTCTTTACCAATTACTCGGGGTAAAACAATTGCAGGATATTTATGATTTGCTTGGGGATGCACTCACAAGTTCAGGAAACACCGTAGAAGGCCTTTCCTATCAACTAAAGGCGCTTAAAACTGCTGAAATGTTTAAGGACACCAGCCAAATGATCAGTACCATCTACTATCGTTTAGCCTTTACTTACAATTCCATCAATCAGGATAACAGAACAGCGGAATACATGGAGAAGGCAAGTTATTATGCGCTTAAAAACCGTAATAATAACGACTGGATTATGATATCGGGCAGCCTCGGCACTATCTATAACAAGCTGGGGCGTTACCGGGAGGCGGTAAAAACTTGTGAAGAAGCGCTCATAAAATGCCCGACTACCGATTATCAGAACCAAACCAACCTGATCACCAACCTGCTTTTCGCGGCGACAGCTACAAAAAAGCTTGATAAAGCCTCGGGGTATTATAACCGTTTGAAACAGCTTACAGACGCACACAATATCGAATTGAGCCCTACCGATGCGGCAATGATAGAATACTTGATTGCCATGAAGCAGTTTCCGGAAGCGGAATTACAAGTGGAAAAATTTATTAAATATGCGGCTGTCACCCAAAGCCTGATATCCAAACAGAAAATAGAACATTATCAATTCCAGGTAGACTCGGCCAGGGAAACTTCCTTTCGGCAATCAGTCACCAGGAAAACGCACATTTATTGCGGGATTCAATGCTGTCCCGTAATTATAACAAGCAGATTGGCAGGATGCAAATGACTTTCGACCTGCAAAAGAAGGATCAGGAAATCGCTTTTAAAGCAAAACATATCGACCTGCTAACCCATCAAAATCAGTTACAGAACAGCGCGCTGCATAGCCAGAAAATGATCCGGAACCTGTTTATTGCCTCTGTCCTGTTATTGATGGCCTTACTCGCTGTCCTTTACAACCGTTACAAGCTTAAGCACCAAGCAAACAATGATCTGCAGGAACAGCAAGAGGAAATTAATACGCAAAATGAATATTTACGGCAATTGGTTGATGAAAGGGAATGGCTTTTGAAAGAAGTACATCATCGCGTCAAAAACAACCTGCAGATCGTGATCAGCTTGCTTAATTCCCAGCTAAGCAATATTAAAGATGTAGTAGCAATCGATGTGATCAGGGACAGTCAAAACCGGATGCGGTCGATATCGCTGATCCATCAGAAATTATACCAGTTTGATAACCTCGCTACTATAGATGCGGGTGATTATATCCGGGAGATCGCACTCTATCTGCAGGATAGCTTCGATACCTTTGGCCATATCAAATTACGGGTAGATGTTGCACCGGTAAGGTTAGATGTTTCCCAGGCTGTACCCATCGGGTTGATCCTGAACGAAGCGATAACAAATTCGATAAAATATGCGTTTGCTGATCAGACCGACAAACAGGTTTCCATCAACCTTACCAGTACTGACAATCACGTTCGGTTAATGATCAGTGATAACGGGAAAGGTTTATCCCCGGAGATTGATATAAAGCAATCAAAATCATTAGGTATGCAGCTCATGACAGGTTTAAGCCGCCAGATACGCGCCCAATTAAAGATAACCAGCAACAATGGATTAACTATCGAACTGGAATGGCAACAGGCAGATCCCTTCCATACTTCAACGCACCGTGGGGTGTGATGGTTTATCCGGACAGTTGATCTGTCATGATTTATAAAAGTAAAAATAAATAACTTGTTGTTTGTTTGTGGTGTTGAAATGTGGGAAACTCGGAGAGTTTTCCATATTTCAACACGTTTTTCTTTTTTTGCTTCTTTTTTCTTTTTATCGGGCCTCCGCTTTTTGTGGATAACTTGCCTTTCGCTCAAACGCCATCGGGCTGATATAGCCTAAGGCTGAATGTCTTCGGATAGGGTTATAGTACATTTCAATATATTCAAATATCTCGCTGCGGGCATTTTCTATATTTTCAAAAGAGCCGTCCTGCAATAGCTCGGCTTTAAACCGGGAGAAGTACGATTCCATAAAAGCATTGTCATACGGATTGTCCGCATCGCTCATGCTTTGTAGTACATGACACCTGGCAAGCCATCGGCGGAATATATTCCCTGCATATTGTCCGCCACGATCTGAATGAACGATCAACCCCTTATCAGCTTTACGATTGCTATAGGCCTTCTGAAACGCCTCCAGTACAAGGGCCTCTTTCATGTGGTGCAACAACTGCCACCCGATCACTCTGCGGGAAAACAGATCCATCCATACCGCCAGATAGCACCAGGATCCTTCTCTTAGCGGGATATAGGTGATATCGCCAACCCATATCTGGTCTATCCCTGATGGCGGTAACCTGTCTTTCAACCGGTTGGGGCTGATTGGATATGGATGTCGGCTATCTGTTGTCCGGGGCACAAATGATCTGGGTTGAATCGCTTTCAATCCATTTTGATGTAAGATACGCCGTACCCGGTAATGACCTATCTTTAATCCCTGGTCTGACAACTCCGGGACTAACCTACGGATACCATAACGGTGTTTATGTAACCGGAAGGCTTCAACTACCTGCGCTTCGATCTTCTTTTGAACTGAGCATTCAGCCTGCTCATCCTGCTTACGATAGGCATAGTAACAGCTCCTGCTCACCGATAATACATCACACATCCTTATCACCGGAAAAAACAGCTCCTGTGATAAAATAAAAGCGTACACCTGCTTTAAGTTGTCCGGCTGAAAATGCCCAATGCTTTTTTTAAGATATCCCTTTCCTGCTCCACTTCTCGCAGACGTACCTTCATTCGTTCATATTCTTCTACCGATACAATCGGCGTTTCTGACCCTGGCGATTTCAGCGCCGATGATCCCGTTGTTTCTTTATAACGGCTTTTCCATTTGTGGATCAAATTCTCCCTGATCCCCAACGAAGCGGCCACGTCCACAACCGAACGACCACTAAAAACCATCTTCAATACATCCGACCTAAAATCCGCATCGTAAACACGGCGGCTTGACTTTTTCTTGTCCATTGATTTGCTAAGTTAAGCATCTCGACTGTCCGGCTTTACCGATGCATCTCACCGGGATAAGATCATTAACGACAGCTTCAGTTCAGCGGCAAAACCAATGATATGACAAACTAACCTTTAAACCCATTGTCCTTTTTTGTCTTTCAAAGTGCTATTGGCCAAACTCAACCAGGTTACCGACCCAATGCGGCAATCTGTTTATCAATAAATAGATTGTTTTAATAGCGCCAAAAGTAAATAATATAACCCAACATTTCGAAAATCTAATCGCTAATACAAGCCAATATAAACTTTATATAAACCAACATATATTATTAAAAATCAGTCTAATAAGAGACAGTTTTAAATCTTTTATCCGCCAATATCGTTTCAGTCTTCAAAGGCTTGGACAAGTCAATGCATTGACATTTATCAATGTGCTTTTTTATTCTATATCAATGCCTGGTCAACGCTAAAGGGGCAATTTTGTCATATTCACAAACAAATGAAAAACATTAAAAAAAGCAAGAACATGTCAACAAAAGCACAAATATCAGGTATTGACCATGTTGGTATCAATGTACCTGACCTGCAACAGGCCATCGATTTTTTCAGTGATATTTTCGGTTTCTCGGCGGTTACCCAACTTGGCCCATTCCCGCTTGACATCGCATGGAAAGAGAACAACAATATGCATCCCGATACAGGAGCAGTAACTATTAAAATGGTACACGCCGGCACTGGTGCAAGCATCGAAGTTTTCGCCTATGAAAATAACCAGGGAAGTAAATCGCATCCGGGGAGTGATGATATTGGCGCAAGCCACATCGGTTTCTATACCGCAAACATGGATGAATCGGTAGAATTCTTAAAATCAAAAGGTATCAAGTTTCTCGGCGAACCTTTCCTGATGCCATCGGGCGATACTGAAGGGGAAACATGGGTATATTTCCTTTCTCCATGGGGAGCTAAAATGGAACTTGTCTCCTATCCCAATGGCAAAGGTTACGAGAAAAACAAACCGACAAAAGTACTTTGGTCTCCTAAAGGCAGTATTAAAAATGAAGCGCTTACAGAGGAGGAGATTAAAGCCCTGATAGAACGCCATCTCGAGCTTTGGAACGAACAGGATGAAGACAAACGCAAAGCAATTCTCAACGAAATTTACGCAACAGATATAGAGATGCTCGATCGCCACTTTATTGCGAATGGTCACAAAGAAATAGATAATTTTATTGTTAGCCTTCACCGGGAAAATCCGAATTTCCGTTTCACACAAGCCAAACCGGTTAATATCAATCATAACATCGCCCGTTTATTTTGGCAATTTGGTGATGATGCCAAGCCAGACACTGTTACAGGCATGGACCTGTTTGTGATCGAAAACAGGAAAGTGCAAAAACTTTATGTTTTTGTAGGAGAAGAGTAAACTAAGTTGCTCTAAATTAAAACAATCGGGGCCGGTTAACTGAAAAAGATGTTAACCGGCCCCGACTGTTAAGAAGCCGCTTAGAAATGATTAAATAAAACAGTTATATCCACAACGTCATCGAATTATCCTCCATCATTAAAATGAAAAAATTATTTATTGCGCTTTTAGTAGCCTCACCATTCATTTCCACCGCGCAAAACAACGCTTTCACTATTAAAGGAGCTATCGAAAATTCAGCCCGCGGAGATAGTGCCTTAATGCGGTACATTACACCATCCGGTGCGCATCAGCAGATAGCGACACCGATCATCAACGGGCATTTTACCTTTAACGGAACTGTCGCGGAACCTGTTAAAGCAGAGATCTCGCTTAAACATAAGTCGCTCACAGATAGTAAAGACGATAAGCTCGAGTTTTATCTTATGCAGGGCACTACGATCATCCAGGGCAAATCGACTATTGAGGATGCTACTGTAAGCGGCACCAGGTTGAATGAAGAATACCGGTTATACCGTGCTGAAGAGAAGTTTTTTGATAACAAATACCAGGCATTAGAAGCCGAAACCAATGCGGCAACCGAACAAGAACGTAAAGCGGCAAGCTTTAAAGCTAAGCAACAGATCAAAGAAGCGGCTATCGATTCGGCTTATTATGCCTCAAAACGACGATTTGCTGAAAATCATACAGCATCAATAGCCGGGATTCTGGCCTTGGGCGACTATGCTTATACCGCCGATTATTCATTGCTGCAACCTATATTTAATAAATTTGGAGAAGATGTAAAAGCAAGTAAAGAAGGCAGAAGTTTTACGGCCAAACTGGAAAAACTGAAAATCACTGCAATTGGCAAAATACTCCCCGACTTCGCGGAGCCGGACACCAGCGGCAACCTGTTAAAATTATCTTCTTTACGGGGCAAGTACGTATTGATCGACTTCTGGGCACCATGGTGTGTTCCTTGCCGCGCGGAGAACCCTAATGTTGTAAAGGCCTATGAGCATTTTCATGATAAAGACTTTACGGTATTAGGCATTTCCCTGGATGGCCCTAAATACCGCGACAGCTGGTTAAAAGCCATTAAAGATGACCATCTAAGCTGGACACAGGTTTCTGAGTTCAAATACATGAACGACACTGCCGCGAAACTTTGTGGTATTAATGCAATTCCGCAAAACTTCCTGATCGATCCTGAAGGCAGGGTGATAGCTAAGAACCTGCGCGGAGAAGCACTGGAGGGCAAACTGAAACAATTACTAACAAGGGCCGAATTGAAGTAAAAGCCGCAATGCGTTAACGGATTCAGCAGGGAAAAAAACTGCGGTGCTCAACTTTACTCATTGACATTTATCAACCCTCTTTTTTATCCTATGTCAATTTACAGAAGAATGGCAATTCCAACCTTTGTATCAAATCAATAAAAGAACCATATGAAAACTCCAACAAATTCAGAAAACGAAAAAGTGATCCGCGAGCTTTACCGTGTCGCTGAAATACAGGATAGCAAAGCTTTTGCAGCCCTTTTTACAGACGACGGCTACTTTTGGGATATATCTGCAGGCGCAAAATATTATGGCGCGGATATTGGCAGAACGGTTGATATCTATTCAACAGCCTTCCCTGATATGCACCGCGAACTATACGATTTTTATGTAAGGGACGAAGAAAATGTAGTGGTGGTTGAACTATCACTTAACGGCACGCACAAAGGCCCGCTGCAATTGCCTGCCGGCACAATTGCGGCTACCGGTAATGAGATACATACCCCTTGCTGCGATGTATTTCACCTGGAAAATGGTAAGGTAAAATCATTTCACTGTTACACTGCCGGCACTATTTTACTCGGCCAGCTTGGTGTGTTTGGAAATTTAAGCGCGGTGCTACAGTAATTATTTAGCCAATGGCTACAGTTATTTCATCAACAGTTTAAAATATGGAAAATTCTATTAAAACAGGAACATCAACAGATCATGATAAAACACTTTCAACCGGTATTACGGTAAGTGCCTATTATCGTGTGCATCCGGATGACCGCCAGATATTCATCGACGCCGTGATCCCGGATATGACAGCGGCAAACAAATTGCCGGGATGTATATATTATGCCTTTTCTCAAGACCTAACGGATCCAAATACCTTCCACCTGCTTGAGGGCTGGGCAGACGAAGAGGCTTACGAGCGTCATGAAAACGCTGAAACATTTTTAACCGCGTTAAGTACGGTAGTTAAAAACGTTCGGATCCTTGATCGCCAGGGAGTACGGTACGAAATCGCCAAGATTCACATCGATGATCCGAGAGGTAAGGTATCGTAACCATTAGTTTCATATACTGAATATTATAGCGGCCAGCCATTCAGGCTGCCCGTTTTGGTTTATATCCTCCCGGCAAAATGATATCCAACAGCCCCGATTAAAAAGCAGGATTGATAAATGTCAAGGCAGTTATTTAGCGTAGGTCAACAGGTAGTTTTTAAATAGTCATGACCTTTGATAATGGATACTTGAAACAATACACCTGCTAACAAGCCCTATACTGAACCGGAACCAGATCAATAAGGGACATTGCACTTAATGCCCCAACCAGGGCAAATTGCTTCAAACCCAATACGGTTACCGAAATATCGCAATTTCTCGAAATATCGGGAATTTAATGAGGTCCAAATCGTAAGCAATTGAAAAAGAACAACCTTTTCGCGGGCATGCAGATTGCTGGTAAAGCGTATTATTTGTTCAAAACATTTTTGGATAAATAATACGCTTGACTAAACCTAACAAAACCGTGCCGAGGAATAATCAAATACAAAAATGACGATACCAAATGCCGGGTTTATTATGGCAACCAGTACCAGTAAAGAATATATTGCCGACAACATTTCAGGCTGTTTGGCAATAGGTGTTCTTCAAAACAGCTGGTTGATTGGAATTACAGTATTATTGCTGGTGATTGGGGGATGTATGCTGTTGTTGGAGCGTATCAGTATAAGAGAAAACAAAAAGGTGAACGAGCAGCAGATCAAAACACTGGAGTTGAGCATTGCCTTATTAAAAGGCGATATCGATAAACTATCTACCGAAAAGGAATGCTTGGTTGCAGAAATGCACCACAGGGTAAAGAACAACCTACAGGTATTAAGCAGCCTCATTAACAGCCAGCTTTCGTTTATAGATGATAAAACAGGCAGGGAGGTTTTGGTTTACAGTAAACACCGGTTGTATGCACTGTCGCTGGTACATCAAAAGCTATTTCAACAAGCCACCGGGGCTGCTATCGAAATGTCGTGCTGTATAAAAGAAGTGGTAGATTATCTTATTGATGAGTTTAAGTGTGGCAACCGGATAACGTTTGATTTGAACATGGTACCGATTGCGGTAGATCCGGATACCGCGATACCTTTTGCACTGATCATCAATGAACTGGCTACCAACTCATTGAAATACGCGTTTCCGAATGAAGCCGGGGGCAAAATAACAATTACGCTCCTGCACCTGCAGGAAGGCACTTATCGCCTGATGTTTGCCGATAATGGCGTAGGTCTTCCCGAGGGGTTTGATTTCCTTTCGGCAAAATCGCTTGGAAAAACGTTGATCATGGGGCTTTCCAGGCAAATACGCGGCGCTGTAACCGTAAATACCGTAAGCGGGTTTGAGATAATAATAGATTTTAAAACAAAAACTGATCAACAGGCGCATTTTGTGTTCTGCTAAGGAAAAGCTAATTTGAAGTATGATTGAAAAACTACTGATTGTTGAAGATGAGTTCATCGTTGCCAATGACCTGACCAATATGATGGAGAATGCCGGCTACAACGTGTGCGGCACTGCGGACAGTGTGGAATCGGCGAAAGCAGCTGTTGATAAATATCAGCCTACCTGGGTACTGCTTGATATATTTCTGCAGGACGATTCGATGGGGACGGAACTTGCCCCCTATCTGCAGGAAAAAGGCATTGGCTTTATTTATATTTCTGCCAATACCAATCAAAGTATCCTCGAGGCCGCCAAGGCCACGCAACCTTACGGCTTTTTGGTTAAACCTTTCAGGGAGAAAGACTTGCTGATCATGCTGGATATTGCAAGAAGCAAGCATGAAACCAGCTTGCAATTTACCGCACAGCGCGAACTGCTTTTGCAGCAACAGGTAAGGGCCTTAACAGATGAGCAAACAACATTGGAAAGTAAACTGAATAAAATTCCGGCTACATTTCAATCTCTGATCCCATTTGATTACCTCGCTTTCAGCTATACGCCGGCAAACAGTAACAAACCGGAATCCGGCGCTTTTTTAGGGTTGGCTTTAACGAATACCAGGTACTGCCTGCACTCGAGGCCAAACAACTTATCCAGGTATTTTACTACCAGGGCAGTCAAACGCAGATCCGAAAAAGTGTAGACGTGAGTATACTTAATGGGGGCGCTTTCCATAGCTTTCAGGCAGGCCGTATCCCTGGCGGTGGACTGTTAGCGCCCTACAGGTTAAACTCATCCTTACAATTGCTGAACAAAACCAGCGAGGGCACACTGCAGCTGGCATTCTTCAACAGAAACGAAAATGGGTTTGACCATTCACATAAAACCCTTTTATGTAAGAATGAAAAGTTTGTCTTTCGCCTTTTTAACACTTTATCATTGGCGTATAACGGTGATTCAAAAACACTCAGACGGGCATCCCGTATTCAACCGGTTAAATCTGTACCTAAATTTGAGGGCATTTATGGCAACAGCGCCGCGCTGCTGCATGTGCTGGATAACGTAGAAATGGTTGCAGATACCCCGGTAACTGTTCTTATCCTTGGCGAGAGCGGTACGGGCAAGGAAAAAATTGCACATAATATCCATCTACTATCTTCAAGGCGGGATGCTCCATTTATAACAGTTAACTGCGCGGCTATACCTGCCGACCTGATTGAATCTGAACTATTTGGTCATGAAAAAGGTGCCTTTACCGGTGCTATCGAAAAGCGTATCGGGAAATTTGAAGCAGCTAACGGGGGTACAATATTCCTGGATGAAATTGGCGAGTTGCCTTTAGAATCGCAGGTAAAACTGTTAAGGGTACTACAGGAAAAGCAGTTTGAACATATCGGAAGCAGCAAAACAATTAAAGTTGACGTGCGGATTGTGGCTGCTACCAACCGTAACCTGGAGAAAGAAGTTGGCGAAGGCCGGTTCCGTTTGGACCTGTTTTACAGACTAAATGTGTACCCGATCAATCTGCCTCCGTTGCGGGACCGCAAGGAAGATATTCCGGTCCTCGCCCGGTACTTCCTCTTAAAAAGTGCCGAAGAAATGGGAAGATTGGAAGCGCCGGAGCTCAGCCCGGCTGCTTTAAAGCAATTATCGGTTTATAACTGGCCGGGTAATATCCGGGAGTTAAACCATTTGATGGAGCGGACATTGATCAAAACAAGAGGAAAAATTGTTGAAAGCATCGAAATGCCAGCTGTGAAACGAACGGATTCCATGCCTGCAACCTCCACCGGCGATAACAGGAAAACACTTGAGCAGATTGAAGCTGAACACATCCTTTCAGTACTTAAAAGCTGCAATGGTAAGGTAACAGGTGTGGGCGGTGCCGCCGAAATTCTGGGCCTGCCACCAAGTACGCTCACGTCCAGGATGAAAAAACTTAGTATTAAAAAAGAACTGTACCACGACAGATAGATTGATAGCTGGTATGGGACTAAATCCATACCAGCCCAAAAACTTGTCAGGAGGCTGTGCTCAACTCCCGCTCCTCATATATCCCAAACAGGCTTTGCCCGGTTATACGAATATGGCAAAAGCGAAAAGATCCCTGGTCACAATCCATAACAGCAACAACTTCCGCCCCAGATCTTGTCAATTCAACAAGCGCCTCATCCAAATTGCTGACCCTATAACTGACCACAACATCTGAATCTGCAAACAAATAGGCCGGAAAGTCGGCACCGGGACCATATAACTCCATTATTGTGCCGTCTACCAATACATACACAGTCAACCCAGGCGCGGCGAGAATCTTCTTTGAACCGATCACATTTTCAGCAAGCATTTCGTAAGCTTTACTGGTAGTGCCATTCAACCGGATCGCTATTTTTCTTAATCCTTCTATCTTTTTCATAACAAGTTTGCCAGCTCTCAAAAGCGAAAAACCGACATCCAAAAATGCTGATGCTGCTGCCGTTTTTAATTGATATCAAATAAGAAATGGCATTGATATTTATCAATGCCATTTCAAGTAAAATGCCTTCCGAAAATTCAAATACCTGCAAAACCTACGCTATTTCTTCGCAGTTTGGTTACGGATCCGGCTTAAAGTTTCGGGCGTTATGCCCAGGTAAGAAGCAATCATCCCCTGCGGCACACGCATCACCAAATGAGGAAACTTCTCCAGAAATTTAAGATACTTTTCTTCAGCGGATAAACTGATAAATGTATGGATGCGATTTTGGGCCACAATAAAACTCTTCTGCAAAATGCCGTTCACCATATCGTTAAATGCGGGGATCTGGACACAGAGCATTTCGAAGTTCGACTTCGAGATCAGGACAATTTCCGAATCTTCCAGCGCATCAATATTAAATATCGATGACTCGCCCGACGCAAGGCTTTCCCGATCTCCTGTCCACCAGTTTTCTACCGCGAAGTTGATAATATGCTCATTCCCCTTATCATCGAGCGTGTAGGTACGCACACATCCTTTTGTTACGAAGGCATTATATTTCCATACATCGCCCTCCTGCAATAAATACTGTCGCTTCCTTACTCTCTTCACTTGGCAAACCGCAATAATTTTATCCAGGTCCTCTTCCGAAACCTTGCTTTTTTCGCGGATATATTTTTTAAATACTTCAATCACTCTGTTCGCTGTTAAGTAAAATCAATTTCAAATATAAGCAATAGGCGTCTCCACCGCATAATTACATTTTCTGATTTTAAACAAAGAACAAATCACACTCGCAATTAACTTAAAACAGACAAGATATTTTTCGAAAACTCCCTAATTTCAGCACGCTCATTTTACCGGAACTTCAATTATCAGGATCCTGGAGTTTTCAGTAAACCTCATTAAAATGCTCTCCAAGCCAGTAACAGTAACCGCGTCACGTTTTTGCAGTGTATGCCCAGCTATCCAGGCCTCGCCGCTAATCAAAAAGAAATATACACCATCGCCCTGGTGTTTGATGTTGTAAGCAGCACTTGCGCCAGCTTCAAAATCCCCTAAATGCATCCAGGCCCTTTGATAGATCCAAAGTCCCTCATCATCAGGATAAGGTGAAACCACTTGCCGGAGTTGATTTTGCGCGGGAGAATGGATATTTGCTGATACCTTGCGTTAACATCCCTTTGCTCCGGGTGGATCCATATTTGAAGGAAGTTGACCTCTTCGTTACTATGATTAAATTCGCTGTGTGTTATACCGGCACCTGCGCTCATTACCTGTATATCTCCGGCGCCGATAGTTGACTCCCTCCCGGTGCTGTCTTTATGGGTTATCGTTCCTTTCAACGGAATAGAAATGATTTCCATATTTTTATGTGGATGCTGTCCGAAGCCGGTATTAGGCTTTACGAAATCATCATTCAATATCAGCAAGGGGCCAAATGGTACCCTTCCGGGTTCATAGAATGCGCCGAAGCTAAAGGAATGGAACCCGTTAAGCCAGCCAATGTTTTTATTACCCCTTGTGGATGCCGGCAAAAAATTGATATTTTCCATATTTCTTCCAATTATATATCAAGCTTATTGGTAAAGTGTTACTAACTCGCTCATTGGTTTACGCACTTTCGGCAATTTAAAGTTCCAATCGTTCGCCTCATCACGGTAACCAATCGCCATCAGCATTGAACTGCGAAGGCCTTTAGATTTCAGATCAAGAAATCTATCCAATTCCTGTGCGTTAAAACCTTCCATCGGCGTAGCGTCTACCCGCTCCAATGCCGCAGCAGCTACAGCGATACCCAGGGCTATATGGGCCTGCTTAGCGGCGTGATGAAAATTCTCCTCACTGCTAAATTTTGAAAAATAGTTTAATGCGAACTGGCGCTGACGATCTAAAGTGGTAGACACCTTTTCACGTTGCTGGTTCAAATAATCGAACACGCCGTTAATACGTTCAGGCGTGTAATCATCCCAGGGAGCAAAAACAAGCAGGTGAGATGATTCTACCACCTGCATTTGATTAGCAGCTATCGGCAATATTTGTTTTTTCAACTCGGCGTTGGTGATCATCAGTATTTCATAAGGCTGCAGGCCAATGCCCGAAGGTGCCAGTCTGGCGGCTTCAAGGATCCGGCCCATTACATCTTGAGGAACAACTGCACCGGTCATTCTTTTCGCAGCATAGCGCCAGTTAAGCGCACTGTTGATATCTAATTTTTCTGTTGTCATGATCTAAAACTTTTGCTGTAAAGGTCACGAGCTACAGGCGGTTGCCCGTTGATATAAAATAAAAAAGGCTATTGACTTTTATCAATCGGCAACCGAAAAAATCCCGCCAAATTATAATAACAAGCATACCTGGCAGTGCGGTTTAAACAGTCATATCATAAGAGCTGTCAAGACACACAAGGAAAGTTCTTGATAAATATCAATGGCCTTTCTTGCTTTTTATCAATGTGCATTTTGGGGAGGCGACAGAGATTTGCACTATGAAAAACGAAATCAATACAAACGTACCCGAAGAAAATAAAAAAACCGATGAACCGGTAAAAGCCACTACCGATCCTGAAGTAAAAGTTACCGCCCCTTTGAAAACGAAAGAAAAGAACTATAAAGCGCGGACCAGGCGCCCCTTGTTATTGTTAGCATTTTGTCTATCGGCTATCGTTAAGACATACGCGCAAGATCCGGCACTCCCTCCTACCAACCTTGGCCTTGCAAATGTTTACGATGGCGTGGCCGGTAAGCCGGGCTTCATTTACCAGGGCTACGCCCAGTATTTTCAGGCCCATCAGTTAAATGATGGTTTCGGCAGAAATACACATTCTGATTTGAAGGTTAACTCTCTTTTGCAAATGAACCAGTTGATCTATCTTTCACCGGTACGCCTGATGGGCGGCAACCTTGGCTTTACCGTGATAGTTCCTTTTGTACAAATCTCGGCATCAAACCTGGGTGGCCAGGCCTTTATCGTTAATCCCGGTGTTTTAGGCGATATTGTGCAGGGAACAGCTGTTCAATGGTCGGATAAGAAACTGTTTGGCAAACCGTTCTCGCACCGCGTAGAATTTGACATTAACGTACCGGTTGGCGGTTATGACAGCAGGTATAATATCAATCCGTCATCGCATGTATGGGCCTATGGCCTTTACCATGCCTTTACACTTATGCTGAGCGATCAGGTTAGTGTAAGTTCCAGGAATCAGTTCAATTACAATAGCCACTTTATTGGGCAAAAAAGTAAGGCAGGGGCGTATTACAATGGTAACTACTCCGTCGATTATTCGATTTTAAAAAGCTTGAAGATAGAAGCAGCAGCCTATTACTTAACGCAATTCAACCAGGATAGTTATAATGGCGACAACCATTACTACCAGGATAAATACGGTATCGATAACACCAAAGAGCGCGTATTTGGATATGGCCCGGGACTAGCTTATTTTGCACCGAACGGCGTTTTGCTTGAAGCCAAAGTATTTTTTGAAACAGCAGCAAAAAACCGCTTCGAAGGAACCCGCCCAACACTTCGGCTTGCTATCCCCCTATCAAAGTAATCCGTATGGCTTAAATAATAAACCGAATGTCCCCTTCCTCGATAAAAATTTATATATCAACAAGGAGCCTCTATATGAGGCTTTTTTATTAGTCCGTACTTTACGGACGGAGGCAAAAGCAGGCGTTGACAAAAGTCAATGTGCTTTCTTAACCCAGGTCAAGCGGCATTTCTGAACCATGAGACATTTTTGCACCATAGAAAAACATAAAATCATGAAAACAAAAATGACCCTCAAAGCAGCATTGCTGTTAGGCACTTTAGCAATAGGAACAGAGTTAAAGGCGCAATCAACGGATCCGGCATCTGATCCGCAGATCGAATCAAACACCAAAGCATTTTTAAAAGTACTTAATTCTGGCAACGGGAAACCTATCGAAACTTTGTCCCCAAAAGACGCCCGCGCGGTGTTATCCGGCGCACAAAGTTCTGTAAAGGTCGATCTTTCAGGGATTACCATAGCAGAAAAAACAATTACCGAAGACGGACAGTCCATCAGCATCAATATTGTAAAGCCGGCAAACGCTAAGGGAACACTTCCAGTATTCATGTTTTTCCATGGAGGTGGCTGGGTATTGGGTGATTTTGATGTTCATAAACGCATGGTTCGTGATCTTGTTGTCGAATCGGGCGCGGCTGCAGTTTTTGTTAATTATACCCCATCGCCGGAAGCCCACTATCCCGTAGCTGTTAACCAGGGATATGCCGCTACCAAATGGGTTGCAGAACATGGTAAAGAAATCGGAGTCGACGGAAATAACCTTGCGGTTGTGGGTAACAGCGTAGGTGGTAACATGGCCGCGGTTGTAGCTTTGATGGCAAAAGATAAAAATGGCCCAAAAATCAAGCTCCAGATGCTTTACTGGCCGGTAACCGACGCCAATTTTGAAACAGAATCTTACAATAAATATGCGACCGGCAGATTCCTTTCAAAAAGTATGATGCAGTGGTTTTGGGATAACTATACATCAGACCCTGAAAAACGCAAAGAAATTTATGCGTCGCCATTGCAAGCTACTGTTGATCAGCTTAAAGGTTTGCCGCCTGCAATCGTTCTGACTGCCGAAAATGACGTTTTGAGGGATGAAGGCGAAGCCTATGCCCGCAAGCTCGACCAGGCAGGTGTTCGCGTAAACGCGGTACGCTATAACGGCATGATCCATGACTGGGGCATGCTAAACGCCTTGGCCTACATTCCCGGCACAAGGAGCGCAATGACCGAGGGGGCAGCCGAACTCAAAAAGCATTTCAGGCTAAAGCAGTAGCTACCGCGCCACTAACTTCAACTAAATAACATCCTAATCCTTTATTACCTGCTGATTAATAATCAGCTTGGACGCCCGGTCTGCTCATGCTTTCCGGGCATTTTTTTGTACTGTGTAACCGCGTTCTGTTTCAATTTTACCCAAGCTGGGATTCTTATATTTGAGCATTTTAGATTTCTCCCAACTTGGTTTACCGAAATAAAATACAATAAATTCTTAATTATCAACAACATACAATAAAACGCATTGATAAATATCAATGCGTTTTTTTATTTCATGTCAATGTGTGGGCAAGCCCATTATATGACCTTTGAGATATCAACAACAACAAAAACTTAAGAAAATGTCACAGATAGTATTCATCACAGGAACAAGCTCAGGCTTCGGAAAATTAACTACAGAAACCCTTTCAACAGCTGGCTATACAGTTATAGCAGGAATGCGTGATATCGACGGAAAGAACGCAGAAGTTGCCAACCAATTGTCGCAGCTGCCAAATGTAGATGTAGTTGAGATAGACATAACCAAAGACGAATCGGTTACAAACGCCTTTGCAAATATGATAGCTAAATACGGCAGGATCGATGTATTGGTAAATAATGCGGCCGTTGCCGGTTTCGGTTTGCTGGAAGCCTATAGCTTAGACCGGATCCGCCAAATGTTTGAAGTAAACTTTTATGGTGTTGTCCGTACTTACCAGGCTGTGTTACCAACTATGAGGGCCGCAGGTAAAGGTTTGATTATCAATATTACTTCAGGGGCAAGCGGCCATACTATGCCGTTTATGATCCCATACCTGGCTTCAAAATTCGGCGTTGAAAGCATCACCGAAGGTTTACAGGACGAGCTGGCAGAATTCGGTATTGAGAATGTAAGCATTCAACCGGGCGTATATCCAACAGAAATGAACACCAGCCAGAAACAAGGTGTCAATTCAGACAAAGCAGCTATCACCGAGGCCTATGGCGATGCAGCCACTCAAAAATTCAACGCCATTGGAACAGCCCTTTTTGGTAAAATGCAGCAATTCAACATGGATCCTCAGGTTATTGCCAATGGCATCCTGGAACTCATCGAAATGCCGGCTGGTACACGACCACTCCGTAAACCACTTGATGCCATTGCTCAAGGTACCGATATCGAATTTATTGAAACCAGGGCCGCTATTAAAGCTAAATGGCTGGAAAAATACACCGCATAATAAATTCTAATTAAGAAATAATCTTTCATCATCATATAAAATGAAAAATCAACAATACAACAAGTTGGCATCCGGAGCAAAGTCAACACTATTGACCCTTGTCCTCGTTACTTTTTTATCGCTTGGAAAGTCAAATGCGCAGGCTCCCGGTATCGTTGGCATTGACCACGTTGGGATCAACGTACCTGATATTGACGAAGCTGTTAATTATTTTCATGACATGTTCGGTTTCACGCCGGTAACACAACTGGGGCCGTTCTCGATGCCGGCAGAATGGAAAAAGACTTTTTACATACATGAAAATGCAGACCAGGTTGAACTTAAAATGTTACGTGCCGGCGACGGATCAAACATCGAGTTATTCGCTTATAAACCAAACAGCGGTAGCAAAGAACAGCCGTATCGCGATGATATCAGTGCTACACACTTTGCATTATACACAAGCGACCTGAAGGCAACCAAAACCTACCTGGAATCCAAGGGTGTTAAGTTTCTGTCCGATATCCAATCAGGCGGCGGTGACACCGAAGGCGAAACCTGGGTGTACTTTGAAACTCCATGGGGAGCTACCATCGAGCTGAACAGCTATCCTCATGGTAAGGGTTACGAAAAACATAACCCGGCTGTTAAGCTTTGGACTGCTTCATCAAATATCGAGCTAAGCCCGGCTACATATTCTAAAGCTGAACTTAAAAAAATCGCAGACCTGCAGATTCAAATTTGGGACAATACCGACGAACAAAGCCGGTCAGCACAATTGACAGAGCTATACACGGATGACATTGTTTTCTTTGACAGAAGCGGCTGTGATCAAAGGGCTTAAAGACCTGAACGCCCGGATCACACAATTGCAGCATCAGAATCCAGGCTTCAAATTCAGTATGATCAAGATTGATAACAGCGCCAATGTGGTACGATATTATTGGAATTATGGTCCGAAGTCTAACCCGAAACTTATTTCAGGTATGGACCTAATGATCTTGGAAAATGGAAAAGCCAGGTCTCTGAACGTGTTCCTGGACAAATTACCTGCAGCCAAAAAATAACAACCATCAAATTTTTGAGCCATGAAAATATTTCAAATCAATTTCCAAACGGCTTCCAAATACAATTCGCAAATAAAGCAAAGTGGTGCTCCTAAAAGGAGCGCCGCTTTATTAATTGCTGTTGTTGCCATATTTATCAGAGTAATTTCTCACAATTACGTATTTGCCCAATCGATTAATAAAGAGGCACTTTCAGACAATGCATTGGTTAAGAAACTCCCTGGTTTCAAAAGCGAATTTTCCGAGGTGAATGGCGTGAAACTTCATTACGTTGAAGGCGGTACGGGGAAAATACTCGTTTTATTGCCAGGTTGGCCGCAAAACTGGTGGGAATACAGCAAAGTCATGCCGGAACTTTCGAAGAAATACCATCTGATAGGAGTTGATTACCGAGGCATGGGTTCATCTGATAAGCCAGCCAACGGATATGACAAGAAAACTATCGCCTCAGATATATATGGGCTGCTGCAAAAATTAGGTTACAAGAAGGCTTTTATTGCAGGGCATGATATTGGCGCACAGGTTGCCTTCAGTATTGCCGCGAACTACCCAGACCTGACTGAAAAACTTATTATCATGGACGTACCACACCCCGACGAGATCCTTCGCTGCTGTGACTATGTTGCCGGCGCTGGGAACGCCGACGGACAAACTTGACCCTGCCCGACCGTTCCTTTGGTGGTTTGCATTTAATCAAATGCGGGGCATGCCGGAAGATTTGCTGGAAGGTAGGTTTGCATTGGCTCAAAAGTATATCTTTCATTATCTTTTGAAAGATGACAGATCGATCAACGCGTTTGACCGCGCTGTTTACGCCAACATTTATAATAACAGGGACGCTATCAGAGCAGGCAACGGATGGTACCAGGCATTTGCACAGGATATTGCCGACTATAAAACTTATAGCAAATTATCTATGCCAGTGCTGGGAATCGGGGGTCCAGGTTATAATTGGCTGAAATATTCGCTACCTGAAAAAACTTCGAATTTAAAAGTTGAAAAGGTGGAAAACAGCGGGCATTTTATAGTCGAGGAGCAACCCTCGGTTGTCATCCAGGACATCATCGAGTTTTTAGACTAACTGTTGAGAAGCCCACTAATTGAAATTAGTGGGCTTTTTACTATTTGAACATCTCTTTTCTGACAATAGACCCTATGAGCTTGATCGTAAATGGTCTTGTATGGGAACAGAAAGCGAACCTGCCAAATTACCTGAAACACGAGGATTTTAATTAAATATGATGCTTTCTGATCCGGCTTAATGTTTCCGGTTTAACACCCAGATAACAGGCAAGCATGTTTTGTGAAAAACGCATGGAGTATTGCGGTTGGTTTTTGAGCAGATCATAATATCGCTCTTCCGCGGTCATGCTAAGCGCGGCGTTGATCCTTTTTTGATTATAGATCAGCTGTTGTTTTTGATACTCAGAAAACATCTGGGCGAAAGCAGGTACCGACGCTATCAATAGTTCAATTTGCGACCGGTTGAGTATCAACAGTTCTGTATCTTCCATAACTTCGATATGATATCCGGAGCATTCATTTTGGTTGAAGCTTGCCTGATCGGTTATCCACGTGTTTTCCAATCCGAAGGCGACAATTGACTCCTGTCCGCGTTCATTAATTGAAAACATCCGAGTCGATCCCTTAATGATAAAACCGATGTATTTGCAAATATCGCCCTCCTGCAGAAAGTACTGGCGCTTTCGTAGTTTTTTAAGTTTTACAGATTCCACGATCAGTGTTTTTTGCTGATTGCTGAGCGACATGCCCGATATTGCTGTAATATACTTAAACAGCTCCCAATGAGCCGGCCCTGCAAGTGTCCGTACAGCGGGGTCGCCTGGCATACGGTATTCAACATTTTGTACAAAGAGAGAGCTTATTTCCGAGTTATTCTTGCCTACAATATTGTTAGTGTACATACGATGTCTGTTTTGTTGTACACACTATGCCAAAAAACAACCAAATATTTACAAGCCTAATAATCAGCAATTTAATATTTAAAAATCAAAATTCTATCGAAATATCGAAGATTCCCGAAAGCATAAACACCAAAATACCGGCAACAAGAAACGGTGAAGCATTGACAAATATCAACAGAACTTTTTAGTATAGATCAATGGGTAAATGACAGAGCCTTAATATTTTGCCGATTCAGATCCCAGATAGCCATTTACCATAACACTGTGGGCAAAACGTGAATAACGAAGAATTTACTCCATATTGCTGAGAATGCACCAAATACTTTTTAATGATAAAAGACAAGTGAATATGAAACCAAACAAAGCCCTTGCCATCGCTGGATTTACAGCGATCACCTTAAATACAATAATGCTTAAGCTTGCTAAAATTTTAGACATTAAAGCGGAAAGCGGCGGCTTATTGAAGTTAACACTGAAAATACTGCCGAGTTTCCTTCCCAATGCAACTTTTATTAAAACAGACTGGTTTTGGATCCTGTTCCATTTTGGAACCGGAGCGGTCATGGTTATCATCTATGCTGCGTTCTTTAACAAGTCGGCGCTCTCTACATTCTTTAAGGGTTTATTATTTTCGCTATTTCCCTGGGTTGTTAATGGCGTGGTTGTCTTACCCACATTAAACCAGGGAATATTTGGCTTAAAAGCACTACCCCTATCGGGTGTTTTCTACTTTTTTCTTGCCAATCTCCTGTTTGGTTTTACGTTAAGCCAATTTTATGAAATGTTAAGAAGGTCAAGCTGATTTATCAGGCTCTATATTCTATAACTTCAGAAAACCATTTTAAAAAACGGATAAAGTGCGTTTAAATTCCCTAATGGGCTCAAACAAGAGATCATGCCTTTTATATTATAATATATTCTGTTACAGTGATAATCGCTGTGTAAGATTTACAAAAGTCAACTCAGAGCTACTTTTCGACCTGGTCAACAAATCACAATTTTATATTTCTTACACAATAGCGAACACTTAAAAGTTCCTCTACTAAATTCGAAACGATCTTATTTTTATATGATATTATCTTTTTATACTTTAGAATAAAGTAAGTAGCATAATAAGGTCAATTAGTGGCCATTTGGTGAGCATCCAGTGAGCGGTGTCGAAAACCCCAATATTGATATTGACAGTGAGCCCGTTATGTGATTTTTCACGTTCCCTCCGACTCCACTAAGTTCAATGTTAAAACAGAATAAAATCCTGAAAATCAAACAATTGAAGGCTTTTGTTTTTTAGTCAAATGACTATTATTCATCAATTCGCAATAAAAAGGAGCGTAATTCGGTGAGTAAATTTTAAAAATTCCCCACTCCCTAAAACGACATATAACTTTGATAATCAATGTATTAAAATTTTCAAAATCTTGTAAAGATGTAGTTGTAAGCTTAATTTTGTTTCACTTTTTAATGCTTAAAACATTATGAAAACTAATTTCAGCTTGCTTTTTTATTTAAACTATCAAAGCGGCCTGGTGCCGATTTATCTACGTATTACTGTAAACGATAAGCGTTCGGAAACTACCACCGGGCGCGAGTATGATCCCAGCCCCTATGGAACAGCATTGCTGGCCGATTAAAAGTAACTAAAGAAGACACTAAATCTTTTAACGCATATTTAGACACTTTGCAAAAACAAGTTTATGAAGCGCACAGTCAATTGACCGAGTAGAAATGTGGATATTAACAAAACGTAAAAAAACAGATACCCCAAGCCGTATTCCATTATTACCATCTGTCTTAACTCTACTTGATAAATACACAGATCATCCAATTTGCAGTAATCTAGGTAAAGCCCTTCCGGTAACTGGTTACTAACCGGAGAAGGAAAAATGGTTAAATCGGGTGTTTTTGAGGCCGCTATCCCTGACAGCAATACGACTTGCTTCACAGAATGCGGGGTATATTGCACATACCCCAGACAGTACAAAACGTACAGGTGTAACAAAAGCCGCAAAAACCGCCCCCTGCTACGTTTTTCAACCCCCAGAATTATATCTGTCAACAATGAAAAGACAAAAATATTCTGTACGTTCCTGTGGATAAGCGTATGGATTTGGCCTCCATTCGGCCGCCTGTAATTCACACCAAAAACTTTCCGATGTACCTTGCTGACCTGGTTATCATGCGGATGGACCGTGACGAAAGCATCGTCAGTATCTCTCCCCCTAAATAGCGGCCGTGAAGCTTAAGAACGAACATATCAAACAACTGATCAAGGAAATTATGACGAAGCAAGGGCTGACCGCACACTAATGCTGCTGATCGCGGCTAAATACTTAACTCAGTACACTCCAAACTGTAAAAAGAAGATGAGATTGGGGTACTTCTGGTAGAGATCTCAACTAATTTATTTTCTTTTATTGAAGGAGTAATCCGCATTGCCGGAGATGCCCGAATGCATCATGTAAGTACCAGATATTAAGTTATTTAAAACGAGTATTTTGATTATTTTTGGTTCTTGTAACGTTGAAACGTAAACCTAATATTTACATTTAGAAATCTTATTCCCGGCTGTCGATTTCCAATGTAAGTTTAACCTGCAAGTGTCAAGGAATTGTACAGGGATTTTGCTCTGGGCAATATCTTAAATCGATCTTCGGGTTGCCGATAGCACGATGCTATTCATGCCAGTCACTAATCTTTTGATTTTATAACCCCTGTGCGGCCTTTTTTCCTATATTAGTTAGGAATAAACCTTACTGATGAATATCACACCAAAACTAAAGCGTCATACTGGCTTTACTCTTATTATATCTTGTTTTATTGTCGCCTGTTCGGATAAATTTCACGAGCCCGAACCTCTCAAGATCACAACTCCGAAAATTGTGTCGCTTAGTATCGATTCCGGTGCTTATAATACGCCTGTAACCATAACCGGTACCGGTTTTGGGAAAGATACAGCCAGCAACCAGGTTATGTTCAACGGGCATAAAGCGGCTATAAGCAGCGCAACTACTACCAAAATTATAACAACCGTGCCCGAAAATGCCGGCACAGGCAACCTCACCATAACCACCGGCGGACTTACCGCCACTGGCCCTGTATTTAAATACCTGCAACCTGCCGTAAAACCCGACTCACTATACATCGTATCGCTTAGCCCCGACTCCGGTACATACAATACTTCTGTAACAATTAACGGCCTTGGCTTTAGCAGCACAGTTGCCAATAATAAGCTCTTATTTAATGGAAAGGCAGCCGTCATCAGCGCAGCAACTGCCATGGCAATCACCACCACCGTACCACAAGATGCGGGCACCGGCAGGGTTACTATCCAGGTAAACGGCAAATCTGCCTCTGGCCCCATTTTTAAATACATAATTCCTGTTATAAAACCCGTCATCACGTCTTTAAGCGTTTCGCAAGGGCTCATCGGTACCGGCGTTGTTATTAACGGCACCGGCTTTAGTCCGGTAATTAATAACAATAAACTATTTTTTAATGGTCAAGCAGCAACTATAACTGCGGCAACTCCAACCAGCCTCGCTACAACCGTTCCGGCCGGGGCAACTACGGGCCCTGTTACGATCGTGGTAAACAACAATACTGCACAGGGCCCTGTGTTTACTGTAAAAGCGCCGCTTACCATCGCCAAACTGAGCGCCACAACAGGCGTATACCGCGATGCCATTACCATAACCGGCACGGGATATAGTGAGGACATGTCGGCAATACAAGTTTACGTAAACGGGAAAAAAAGCGATGTGCTTTCGTCTTCTGCCACACAAATATTGTTTGGCGTACCACTATCTGCGGGTACCGGAGTAGTGAAAGTAGTGGTTAACGGCGCGGCAATTAACGGCCCGGTGTTTACCTATATGTTATCGTCCGTAGCAGACGTAATTACTTTAAGCCAACCAGATCCCAGCGGTAACACTACCGACTTTTTGAAAGTACCAACCGGGGTAGGCGTGGATAGCCTCGGCAATATTTATATTGGCGACAGCGGCCATAGTGCTGTTAAAAAAGTTAGTGCCCATGGAAGCTTATCTACATTTGCCGGAGGCACCGCCGGCTTTCAAGACGGCAAAGGCGCCAGCGCAAAATTTTACAATCCGGCAAATGTAGCAGCCGACGCAAATGGTAACCTATATGTAGCCGACCCCTATAACCGTGCTATCCGTAAGATAACGCCCGATGGTAACGTTTCAACAGTTTACACAGGCGACTACCAGCCGTTTGCCATAGCAGCGGATAAGGCCGGGAATATCTATTTTTCGGGAGGCACAACGCCTACCCTGCTGATGAAAATGAGCACAGATAAAAAGGTAACTGTATTGGCAGGTAGCAATACCACCGGTTTTAAAAACGGCACTGGCAACATGGCCTTGTTTGGCGAAATATTGGGTATCGCTGCCGACGCTGCCGGGAACATTTACGTAGCCGACGCCGCGAACAACCTTATCCGAAAAATCACCCCGGCCGGTAACGTTTCAACCCTGGCAGGCACGGGTGCCGCAGGCAAGGCCAACGGCGCCGCACTAAAAGCATCTTTTGACAGGCCGTGCGGGGTGGCGGTAGACGCCGGCGGGAATGTATATGTTGCAGACTATCACAACTGGCTTATTCGCAAAATAAGTGCTGCCGGGCAGGTAACGACTGTAATAGGTAAACCCACGTCATACACCCAAAATATTGATGGGAATGTTGATTTTGCTGTTATACCTGAACCTAATGCCATTGCGGTTGATGCGTCAGGCTTACATATTTATGTGATCGAGCGAGATTTCAGCTCGCTAAGGAAGATCACCATAGTGGTAGAGTAACAGTGGCCACAACTGATCTTAAACATTTTTAATCTGTTTTCAGTCTATCAAGTTCGCAAATTAACTTATGATTAAAATTTAATCATAAGTTAATTTGCGAAAAATAAAACCGCCTTGCTGCATTTGAGCGGTCAATGCGTTGAACCTTGGCTGGGTTTTGGCCGGGAACGGTTAAACTAAAAAGTAGTATCTCATGGATGCAGATTTTAAGCTCTTTGTATAAGTCGTTGCATGAGCAGGTGTTATGACGAATTAACGTGGTTATTTAATTTCCATGAGCTCGGTTGATTGCATAAATTGTGTTACGGCTGAATTAATTACAGGCAGCCGTTTTCAATTATTTGGATTTTTCATCCATTGTTTATAAACTTTGAAAGCCTGGGTTCAATATTCAGTTAGCGGAAGACGTGCGAAAATGGTTACCTACTTTTGCGGCGATGCTGCTAAGTTCATTACCGGCGCGGAGCTCGTCATGGACGGCGGCGTGAGCCTGGCTTAATCGCTGTAACGGTCGTTACGCCAGGGATAAGCCGTGTTGGAATAACCACGCTCTTCCCAGAAACCCAGCTTGTTCTCTGTCAGGAACTGGATGCGTTTGATCCATTTGGCGCCTTTCCAGGCATAGAGCTGCGGCGTGATCATGCGGCAAGGGCCGCCATGTTCCTGGGGCAGCGGCTGACCGTCGAACGTGTGGACTAATAGTACATCCGGCTTCAGCGCTTCTTCCAAAGCGATATTGGTGGTATAAGTATCGTAACCATAACAAAGCAGGTGCGTCGCTTCGGGCTTGGGCTGCACCAACGCGGCCAGGTCGATAAGGCTGACGCCTTTCCAGTGCATATCCAGCTTGGACCAGGTGGTAACGCAATGAAAGTCGGATGTATCTTTCGTTTGCGGCAGGGTCATAAAGTCTTTCCAGGTCAGCACGACCGGGTGGTCTACAGCGCCGTCAATGGTCAGCCGCCAACGTTCCTGCGGAATATTGGGATGGTAACCCAGGTCAAGGACAGGCCACTTGACCGTTTTGGTCTGTCCGATCGGGATTGTGGGCATGCCATGACGGTTAGGCGGGCCGGAGCCTTTCGGCTGATCGTCCGCCAGTGAAGGCGTCGCCTGCATCTGCTGCTCGAAGCGTGCTTTAAGTTTCATCCGCGCTTCTATAATACGTTCCAGTTTTTCCGGTTCTTCCATACGCTAAGTTAAGCATTTAATGCTTCGGCTAGCAAACGATAAGACTTTAGCCGGGCCTGCTGATCATAAATGTGCGAAGTCGCCATCCGTTCATTGATACCCGTGCGCTCAATAAAATCATTCAGTTGCGCCTGTACCGTTTCCTTGCTACCAAAGAAGGAATAGGTCAGCATCTGCATTGCTGCTTCCTGTTCAGCCGCGCTCCAGATGTCGGCCATACTTTCTACAGGCGGTCGTAAGGGATGCCTTCTGCCGGTAATAATGCCCTTGAACAATTGCTGTAAGGAAGTGGCGAGGTATTGCGCCTCTGCATCCGTATCCGCTGCCACTACATTCACACAGGCCAGCACATAGGGCTCGGACAAATGACGGGATGGCTTAAAAGTTTTCCGGTAGAATTCAATAGCCTGCAGAAAATAGGGCGGTGCGAAATGGCTCGCGAAAGCATAAGGCAGGCCTTTGGCAGCCGCCAGTTTAGCGCTGTCCAGGCTGGAACCGAGTATCCAGACCGGGATGTCCAAACCCTCGCCGGGAACGGCGCTGACCCCGTTCGGATGATCGCCCGCAAAATAATGCTGGAGCAATGCCACATTCTGCGGAAAGTGAAAGGCTGCATTCATGTTCTCCCCTGATGGCCAGGGCCGTCGCCTGATCGCTGCCTGGCGCCCTGCCCAATCCCAGGTCAATCCGGCCCGGATAGAGCGTTTCCAGCGTACCGAACTGCTCGGCGACTACCAGGGGTGAATGATTGGGCAACATAATACCGCCCGAGCCGACACGGATCGTGGAGGTCTTACCGGCGATATGCCCGATCAGCAAACTGGTAGCGGAACTGGCCACGCTCACCATATTATGATGTTCGGCGAACCAGTAGCGCGTGTAGCCTAAAGCTTCTGCCTGTTGGTGGGTAGCCCATTACTTTGCAGGCCTGTGATACGCTACCTAAATGCTAGGCGAGTTCTAATATACCCAGTTTGTTCCTGATGATCTTTGCTTGTGTTGTCATTATTCGAATCTCAGTCACGTTCTTTAATTTATCGTAATTGTCAGATTAAATTGTGACTATCTCAAGTAATCCTTATCAAATCGGCATAAGTGAATCGATAAACATCGCCTGCTATGAAACTCAAACAAGTATTTAAAGTCATGAGGTGTGATTTTGTCCTTTAGCGTGATGAATGAGTTGTTACCATAACTTGCCAATTATTGCTTGGAAGATTATAAAGAACATTGCAAGCTTCACGTATTGCATTGGGGTGTAACATATTTGCGTGCATTTTCTTCCGGGTGTTCATTTCATGGATTATATGGTGAAAAATCTATGAACCGCGACGTAAAGAGAGTCAAAGAATTGCCCCTCAGGACTTGATCAATTGAAAAATCCCAAAACCTTTCAGTCCCGCCGGTTTCTATACCTGCTTCCTCATTGACATGAACTATGGCTCTGCCGCTCAGTTGTATTGTTTCTCCGTTTGTAAAATCAAGCAGTAAAATCCCGGCGGGAGGATTAACGTAAAAATTCCCAAGCGTATTAAACATACTGTTGCCGGGGTAATCGGGGATTCGTAAAGTACGCTCATCTTTAAGTTGTATAAAACCGATATTCCCTCCCCTGTTTGACATATCGGCGTTTCCCTGGTCGTCCGCACTGGCGACAAATATCGTATCGGTCCTGCTGAGCCAATCTTTTAAATCACCGGCATTGTTTGTGGGGTTAACCCGATCGTAAAAGAGGTCTCTTCGCTGTATGTATTTCGGACAAACAGAATATACTTGGCAAATCCTGATCACTAACAAGTCGCCGTTTCTGCTTATACGCCCGTTGATACGTAAACGGCGCCGGCTGACCATGTCTATGCATAAAAGCCCTATGCCTGACTTTTCAGTAATATTTGTCCAAAAAATATCAGATCTGTCCGACAGAATCAAAGAAAGGTTAATAGTCAGATGTTGGTGATCTGATAACGAGATAAAGCCCTTTGACCCGGACAACACAGATGCCCATAATCCTCCCTCCGCGTCCACCGATGCTGCATAAATAACCTGTTGCTCTTGTAGGAACATGGCTGAGCTACCTGTAATTTTATCGCTTATCATTGCTGCATTGCGGGAAGCCATCGCACTTTCACCTGATTCCCTTTGAATGTATTTTTCTCCTCTGTGAAATATGCTGCTTGCCATCTTTCAGATTTTAAATAATGATTTAACTGTTACCCGATACCTGTTCCGTTTCAAAAGCAGGTGATCCTAAATGTTAAAAAACAGCTGTAGAATATCAGTCCCGTTCTGTCTATTGTTTGTTTGATAGTAAATCAAAAAAACGTGCCTGAGCGACTGAGGCGGATATTGCTCCTTTCTGTTCTTTTTTGCCGGGATCAAAAAATCGCTGACCTGCAAAACTTTTCATCTTATTCCAAGTAATACTTCTGCTGCAAATTCAGCGATCATCAGGGTAGGTGCATTGGTGTTGGCTGTGGGTATCCGGGGCATGACTGAAGCATCTGCTATGGTAAGCCCTTCTACTCCATATACTTTAAGCCGATCATTGACGACCGCATCGCCCCCTTTGCCCATAGAACAGGTACCTGCAGGATGAAAATAGGTAGAACATGCGTCACGCAGGAAGTGTCTGATCTCACTGCGGTCAAGTCTTCTGTCCGGTGCCACCCAGCTCTTCAGGATCGCATTCAGTTCGGGTTCTTCTGCCAGATCCATGCAAAATTCAATTCCTTTAACCAATGCCTCAAAATCGTCCGGATCCTGAATTAAATTCGGCTGGATTTCAAGGGGAGAGTCAGGCGAAGCGCCGGTCATCCTGATATATCCTCTACTCTTGACATCGACGAGGGTTACAAAAACACTGAAGGCATTTTCGGGAACCGGATATCGTTCAGAAATTTCAGCCGTCAGAATAGGATACTGGATCGGAATTAGCATCAGATCTGCTTTTTTAATTCCGGATTGCTTTTCCAGTACAGGTTAATTCCGCCGAGGTTGTAGGTGAGTTCTCCGAGTGGCTTTAAAAACTGATAGGTTACCGAAACTAACGGATGATCCTGAAAATTCTTACCAACACCCGGCAGATTTACTTTGGTTTCGATACCTGTTTTTTTCAGTTCTGTCTGCATCACCGATTCCTGAGAGCATGAGTATCCTCGGGCTTTCTATAGCCCCCGCACACAGAATGGTCTCTTTCAGCGCCTGCACATTAACAACCTCTCCGTCTTTTATAAAAGCCAGCCCGGTGCATTTTTCGTTATCAATAATCAATTTAATGACTCTTGCTCCCGTGAGGATAGTAAGGTTTTCAGCATGCATGACAGGTTTCAGATAACCGGTAAACGGACTGCTCCTCGTACCCTTGTCAATATTCATACTCATTGGGCCGGCACCCAACGGTTCAGCGATATTTGAATCATCCATATAGGGCAGCCCATAGGTTCCCGCTGCACGAATAACTGCCGCATCTATCTGATGAAGATTCGCAGGACGAGCTACGTGGATAGGACCTCCAGCTCCGTGAAGAGCATTTGCCCCGGTATCCCAGTCTTCGATTTTTTTAAACAGGGGTAAAACGGACCCGTAGTCCCAACCCTGGTTGCCAGCCTTCTCCCAATCGTCATAATCGTGCCTGTTGCCCCGCGCCCAGACCATTGCATTGATGCTTCCGGAACCACCCAGCAACTTCCCTCTAGGCGCGTAAATAATCCTGTTATTAATTACCGGTGTTGGCTGATATTGATAAAGATAATCCTGGGCAGAGCCTATGTTTTCCAGCCAGCGGAGCGGGTTTTTGATCCGGTCCAGATCGTCAGCACCTTCGCCGGCCTCCAATATCAAAATATTTGCTTCTGTACTTTCGGAAAGACGTCTTGCCAATACGCACCCCGCCGAACCGGCCCCCACAATAATGTAGTCATAACTGATAGTCAGCCGGGATTTACCCTCAGCTGATACATTCACTGTTTCTTCCAACTTTTTCATAAACAAATACCTAGTTGATATAAACTGAATGAATACCGTACCAAAAAAACTAACAATTTAATTACCAACTACTTAAACAAAAAAAGAAATGTGTAACTATTGAAATAAAGTAATTATACGATCTATTAACTAAATATCGATAGTTTATAAATGCCGCAAACGGCCTTTAATTGCAGATAACTCTTGCATCGATCAACCTTAAACATGCTAAAACACTAAGCCAAATCTAACGGTTAAATATCGCCACCATCAGTATCGATATTTAACTAATTGTTTCGCGATTTTACTTTATATCACGAATTGAAAAACAAGAAAATCAGCAAATCACTACATATCAATCAATTACAAAAAAGGCATTCAATTTGAATACATAGCGAAAAAATAGATCTGACATGCGTTGAGCGCGAAAAGCAAGCTGCCTTAAAAAACAAGCTCATGCGTATCAGCAAGTAATCACAGTTATACATAGCAATCAAAAAGTCATGAAAAAGACATTAAAAAAAGTAATTACAAGACACCTCATTACGGTTTCAGCCATTATTCTAACCGCTATTTTTTACGGAATCGATGCGGCGGCACAAGAGCAGCCTTCGGTTAAGAACATCGTCATCGTGCATGGAGCACTAGCTGATGGTTCTGGATGGCAGGGTGTTTTTAAAGTTCTTACTAAACAGGGTTATCATGTAACCATTGTACAAAATCCGTGTACTTCACTGAAAGCGGATGTTGATGCGACTAACTTTGCTGTAAGCAAGATGGATGGCCCTGTAGTTTTAGTTGGCCATTCCTGGGGTGGTACGGTAATCACTCAGGCAGGAGTCAACCCTAAAGTAAAAGCCTTGGTTTATGTAAATGCTTTTCAGCCTGAGCTTGGTGAAAACACGGTCAGTCTGGCCACCAGTCTGCCACCCAAACTCGAAAATGGCTTGCTTCCACCCGACTCGAGTGGTAATGTTTACTATGACAAAGCGAAATTCCATGCAGGTTTTTGTGCAGACGTATCTCAGGATTTAGCCGATTTCATGTTTGCTTCCCAGGGATTTATACCGGGAGCCGCATTTGGGACACCGGTAACCGAAGTAGCGTGGAAAATGAAGCCGACTTTTGGTATTTCATCCTATGATGACAAAAGTATCAACCCTGACATTACGATGAACATGTACCACAGATCGAAAAGTATCATAACCAGGATCAAAGGCAGCCATGTAGTCTTTATTACGCACCCTAAGGAAGTTGCAGACGTGATCATAGCGGCTTCAGTAAAAGCCGGTTCAAAATAACTTGTGATGTCTGGCAGTTAAGAGGCTGGCATTTTTTCAATCTGTTTTACGGAGCACTCTTTTTGAAAAACTCATCATTTAAAAATGATTGGTTAAGCTCAAAAATAGTAAATGATGAGTGCAGCCGCACTTTCCTGACTGAATCAGAAGAGAACAGTGTATTGCCTGTTATGTTTTCATGCCTAAGTAATCGGCTCAATAATAAAATTGTTTACGTATCGCTACCGGGTTCATTATATGAGCGGATGGATATATCAGAGAAGGGGTTCTACGCTTCAGATTTGAATTTTATTTGCAGCTGAAAAAGGCACGAAAGTTTCCCGACGATTACCGGACCTGATCATGTGCATCTGCGCGTTATGACCGAATGGAGACAGCACAGCGCTTCATTTTAAACCCGTGAACCGAGGCGCGATCCGTGATAAATCAGGTGTATGGGTGCTGGTTATAACCGGTACATATCTATCAATAGCAACGACACTTTATCTCAAACGGAAGGGTAGTTTTGCATTGTAGTAAATCACAGATGTATTAAATACGGCATAATTAGGGCCATGTCGCTTAAGCACAATGATCAATACTGATAGCACCGGCTGAAAAGCTTTTGGATAACTTTTATTAATGATAATGCAGAAATGTTCAGCCAGGCCCGATTCTCACATTCAAAATCAGGCACATGATGGATTTAAAAAGTAAATATGGCTTTTCTCTGATTGAGTTCATTAATCGCGATCTCCAATTAGATGAATATACTATTAATTTAATAAGCGACAATTGCAAGGAATTAACTTTTGCTAAAGGTGATATTATTTTAAAACAGGGCGAAGTAAGTAAATATGCTTACTTCATCGTTTCCGGAGAAGGCAGATCTTTTTACACAGATTTTACAGGAAAAACCACCACCTGGCTGTTCCATTTCAATAATGCCTCAAGTAATATCAAAAACTTGTTTATGGTAGATTATAAAAGCTTTCTGACCGGAAAGCCGGGAACTTTGGGAATAGAAACACTTTCCGAAGTTAAAGCTGTACGTTTAAGTTATAAACA
This sequence comes from Mucilaginibacter sp. P19, assembly GCF_050632265.1. Classification (NCBI taxonomy): domain Bacteria; kingdom Pseudomonadati; phylum Bacteroidota; class Sphingobacteriia; order Sphingobacteriales; family Sphingobacteriaceae; genus Mucilaginibacter; species Mucilaginibacter sp. P19. The sequence continues at coordinate 2,445,508 of NZ_CP192586.1, read as the reverse complement.
GGTAAGACTTTTGCTTAAACATTCACCGTCATATGAAAAATGGACCAGACTGCTTAATGAAAAAGTTTTTATAGTGGCCTATAACAGGGTCTTTACTTTACTGACAATGAATGCCACTCAGCGATATGAAAAACTACTCGCTGAAGAGCCTTACCTTTTAATTTTGTTTTCGAACTATTATATTGCTTCTTACCTAAACATAACCCCTCAGTCTCTCAGCAGAATCAGAAAGAACCTTGTGAAAATTCCCATTTCCGGGCATGGTCAAGTATCTCATTAAAAAACAAAAGATTGCGTTTACAATCTTTTGTTTTTTTCATCTTAATTCACCTGATTGCCCGGTCTTGCCCCCGGCGGACCCAGGATAGCGTCACCGAGTTTTTCAGAAACTGCCATAAACAATTCGATATCGTTTTTTTCTGAGCCGTCAGACCCGGGTTTATACGGAATACCCGTCAGTCGGATCAGTTCTGCAAATCCACTGGGAGATGAAATAGTTATACCTCTGCTGGGCACAGGGGCCGAAGCCGCAACCACGTGCGGTGCTCCTTTAGGTATAAAGGCCGTTTCACCTGGTTTCAGTACGATTACCTCTTCATCCAGGTATACAGTAAACTCACCTTCCAATACATATATGCTTTCGGAGTATTGATTGTGCACATGTAAAGGTGTCTCAACTCCGGGGGAAAAGGTTCCCTCGATCAGGTCGTAAAGACCGCCGGATTGCTTTTCGTCGCTCAGGATCTCAACACCGGTTCCGAATAACCAAAATTTTTGTTTCATATCACTTAATTTATAACAATTTAAATCGAACTATTACAACGAATCAACAATAGTGTCCGAGATAACGTAAGACGTGGCAAACATCACTAATCCTTAAAACTGAAATATTACCATATGGTAATAAATGAAACAAAAGACTGAATATTTCCCACTAACTAAACTTAAGGCGGGTTGGCTGTCCTTTTTCCAGAATCATGAGCCGACTGCCAATATCAAGTACAGAGAACGCAGTCGCCAAAACCTCTGCGCCTTCCGTATAATGGGACCAACCTTCGTGGTGCAAAGGGATAATTCTGGCACGCGGAAAACAGAAAGCGGTATCAATCGCATCGTTCGTGTCCATGGTTACATTAAAAGGCCCCTTGGGCTTTGCCGCTCCGGCGAAGATAAAGACGTAATCCGGATCAAAACGTTTGGCAACTTCCAACACCCCTTCGTAAAATACCGTGTCACCCGTGATGTAGAGACTAAACTCTTTTGAGCCATTGACCTGCAACACAAAACCGGTCACATCACCCTGCATTTCATCGGTACCGGATGGACCGTGCCTTGCTGGTGTAGCGGTTGCCGTCATTTGCCGGCCGTCTGGCAAATCTATTTCGACATTTTCCCAGGGGGATAAGCCTAAGGCTCCATTTTTCAACCGCTGGGCAGCGGCCGGCGTGGTAATTGTATGTCCTACTTTAAACATTAATTCCCGCCCCGCATGATCCAGGTTATCCGAATGCTGGTCATGGCTCAAAAGAACAAGATCAATGACACCGACATCATTTGTGGCCGGTCCGGAAAGCTTGCTTATGGTTAGTTTGTTATCAATCTTGAAAGAAGTGCCTTCCAGATCAAGTGTAGGATCCGTAATGATCCTTAAACCTCCAATTTCTAATACAAGAGTCGGACCGCCTATATAGATGGCCGTCAATTGAGACTCATTTAAATTTTCTGTCATATCTTTTTTTAATGGTTGCTTTTTTCCCGGTTTAATACTTAAGCTGTTGCCGGATTAACTGTTTGTTACAGTTCGGGAGACAACCATCCACCTCAGCGGTTCACACTCCTGCCCGCTAACAACATCATATTCCTGCATCAATTTTGCGAAAAGCCAAAGTGATGCGGGAAATCCCGAACAAAATCATAGCATCTGCTAAATATTAAAGGAAGGATCGATGCACCAAATAAATACGGCTACTTTCTATTGAACACTTTAATTCCTTTTGACTTTCCTATCAAGGAAGTCACGGATAGCTCCGGCAATTTCAGTACCCGAACTTTCCAATGCAAAGTGGCCCGCGTCAAACAGATGATATTCCAGATTTTTTACATCTTTTTTGTAAGCTTCCGCTCCTGCAACAGGAAATATATAATCGTTTTTTCCGTAAACGATTAACATTTCAGGACTTTGGGTGCGAAAATACTCCTGCCATTGCGGATACATCGTAACATTGGTCTGGTAATCGTAAAAAAGGTCGAGCTGGATCCTGCCATTTTCCGGTCTCTCGAGATGACGCAGGTCAATCTCCCAGTTATCCGGGCTGATGACACTTGCATCAGGCACCCCGTGAGTATATTGCCATTTCAGCCCATCGGGGCTATGGAAACCTTTCAACGTCTCTTCGGCAACCAAGTCGTTTTTATCTTTCCAATATGCTTTAATCGGGTCCCAGAATGCCTCCAACCCTTCATCATAGGCGCAACCGTTTTGTACGATCAGGGTGTCGATCCTTTCAGGGTGTTTATAAGCTAACCGCCAGCCAACGGGCGCACCATAATCCATCAGGTAAAGGCTATATTTATTAATGCCTAAAGTTTCGAGCAACTCTTCGATAATAATAGCGAAATTATCAAAGGTGTAATCGAAGTCCGTTATAGGTGGCTGTTCGCTTCTTCCGTATCCAGGGTAATCTGCAGCGATCAGATGGTATTTGTCAGATAAATCTGCTATTAAATTCCGGAACATGTGAGAGGAGCTCGGATATCCGTGCAGTAATACCAAAACGGGCGCGTCCTTAGGACCGGCTTCCCTGTAAAAAATGTTAACACCTTTGATTTGAATGTACTTGTGTTGAGTTTGATTTTCCATGACGTTAATTGTTTAACAATCAATGGTGAATTTAATGCCACATAAATAAAGCACTGTTTATCAATTATTTAAAATACAAAAAACATTTTCACCTAACGACATTTCGTGATCCTGCAGTGTAGCCTCGATATAACGACAATTGTCTACACTCACTTAAAAGACTTTGTGTATGATCATTTTTTAAGGCCGAGCACTGGCATGCAGGCTGCTGATCCGGAATATTTAAAATATGAAAATATTTATCTGAATTAATGAGGAGAAAGTCGCAAAAGTATATTAAACAATCCGCATGCAGCGAACTTCAGAAATTCGCCTGCGAAAATTTCGAACAAAAGTATCATTTAAATGATTTGCCGGAAGAAAATCTATTTTGTTGGTTTTTCCCCAAAAAGCAGCAGGCTGCAACGGCTATAACGTTGCAGCCTGGCAGGATTATGAACAGGTCAAAACGAGTTGGTATAACGCAGATACAAATTCAATTTGATGAAATTGTAAATGCCTAAGGAACAATTCAGCAGAAGTGCGCAGATCTGATAATACGGTTATCACGCGTTCTGAATACGGTCATCTTCAGCCTATAATTAATATTCAAACCATTTGTTTAATTCATGGGCCTTTTCCGGGGTATAGGGTGCGAAAAGATGTTCAATACTTTCATCAGCCGGTGACACCAATACAGACTTGGCGTGGGTTAATGAATCAAAACCTTGTTTGCCGTAATAATTCCCTATTCCTGATTGCCCCACGCCTCCGAAAGGCATTGTAACGATAAAAAGATGAACGTTCGCTTGATTGACCGCGCCGCCGCCAAACGACAAAGTCGATAAAAGATGATCGACCAATGCTTGATTCCTGCTGAAAATGTAAGCAGCCAGTGGTTTTGGCGCTTTTTCAATACAAGATACTACATCTCCGATATTACGATAGGGAATTATCGGTAAAACAGGCCCAAAGATTTCCTCCTGCATAATTTTATCTGACCAATCGGCAGGATAAATCAATGTCGGGGCTATATAATTGTTTTCCCTGTCGGCGTTTCCGCCTGCAATTACTTTCAAAGGATCGATCAGTGATAAAAGCCGGTCCACTTCCGCCGGGTTGATTATTTTAGAAAAATCACTGTTTTTTTGCGGATCGGGCCCATACAGAGACAACAATGCTTTTTTTGCTTCATCAATAAACTCTTCAGCTTTTGACTCGTGAATGTAAACATAACCCGGAGATGTGCACCACTGCCCGCCCCATGCAGTTGCTCCCCAAACAAGTTTTTTCGCCGCATCTGCGATGTTTGCTGTTTCTGTCGACGATTGCTGGATTTTGTCCACCAAGCTCAAGGATAACAGGTGTAAGATTTTCAGCGGCAGCACGCATGATGACCTTTCCAACTTTAGGGCTGCCGGTAAAAAATATAAAATCAAAGGCAAGTTTAAGTAAACTTTCAACTTCCTCTTTGCCTCCGGTAACTAAGGCGACCGCTTCCTGTTCAAAATACTGCGGGATCAGTTTCTCCAGCAGTGCGCTTGTGGCTGCTGCTGCTTCATGAGGTTTAAGGACTACCGTATTGCCGGCTGAAAGCGCAGCTATAGCTGGGAGCAATAACGATATAACTGGTGCATTGAAAGGGCCTATCACCAGTGTTGCGCCATAAGGTTCTCTGAAAACATGCCCTTTATGACCGGATTCTGATAGAAACCGGGGCAGCGGTCGTTCTTCAGCTTTCATCCAGTCTTTCAGCTGCAGTTTTGTAAACTCGATCACGTGGATAGGTGCATTTGCTTCCAGTACAAATTCGGGCAAAGCCGTTTTAAAATCGCTGGCTACCGCCGCGTAAAATGCGTCAATATTGTCTTTTAACATGAGTGACATCCTGTCCAGCTGATCGATTCGCCATTCATAGCTCTTCGTTCTATTGGTAGCAAAGAAGGCCTTTTGTTTGTCAATGATTTTTTTATGTGTATTCATATCGTACTATTATAATCGACAAAGTTCGACATACCGTATTGCCGCTCCATTCACAAATGGTAAGAAATCAAAACACATTGTTGAGCTTTAAAAAAAGCGCCGGTTTACGTAGCACGGCTTATTAGTACGAATACCGGGGTGAAACAACGGCAGCCTTAGAGCAAATATTATATATCGTCAAAAATGAATTATTGAAATATCAATACAGGCGAAAAATTGACGAAATATCGCACTCAGTACTCGAAAGACAAATCGCAACTTACTAATAAACAAACATTTAAAAAACAGGCATATATTTAGCTATAGTGGTTTTATAAATAAATGCGTTATGAAAATAACTTACTATGGACATTCGTGCTTTTCCGTTTTTGCCGGTGGGAAAAATTTACTTTTCGACCCGTTCATCACACCCAATGAACTTGCGTCAGCTATCAATGTTGACCTCTTGAAGGCAGATTACATTTTCGTTTCACACGGTCATTTCGACCACATTACTGACGTGGTGCGCATTGCCTCTAATACGGGAGCCATGGTACTCGGAAACTGGGAAATTTACCAATGGTTGAACAAACAGGGCTTGCAAAAAACGCATCCTATTAATCCGGGCGGAAAATTCTTTTTTGATTTCGGTTTCGTGAAATCATTTGCAGCTGTACATTCCAGCAGTTTTCCTGATGGCAGCTATGCAGGTATTCCCTGCGGTTTTGCTTTCGATACGCCAGATGGAAACTTTTACTATAGCGGGGATACAGGTTTAACGCTCGACATGAAATTGGTGCCGGAATGGGTTGAACTCGATTTTGCAGTGTTACCCATCGGGGACGGCCTTACCATGGGAGTGGAAGACGCTATCAAAGCCTGCGAAATGCTGAAGGTAAACAAAATGATAGGCGTTCATTATGACACCTTCGGATTTATCAAAATAGATCACCAAAAAACCTTGGAGGTTTTTAAATCAGCCGGAATAGATGCACACCTTATGGGCATTGGTACTACAATCGATATCTGATAATGTATTTTCCATAATCAATATTGCACAGAGCTTAAGAAACTTCAATTTAAAGCGGTATGACCAGGGTTACTATTGAAATATTGCAGTCGTTTGCGGCATTCAACGATGTTCCCGCGGAACAGCTTGACTGGTTTTTATCCCGTTGTTCCAACCGGATTATATTGGGAGGTAACCTGCTTTTTAAACCAGGTATGCCCATTGACTTCACTTATGTTTTTATTTCCGGAAAGTTAAGCCTGTACGTACTGAATAATGGGGAGGCGCGGGAATTCGCGTGTGCTGAGACCGGATCTGTTCATGGGTATTTGCCATTTTCCAGAGGCAAGGTCAATTTTGCTTATGGAAGAGCTTTAGAGAATACCCAGATATTGCTTTTCCCGGCAAATATGATGACTGAAATGATCTGCACCCAGTTTGAACTCACACAAGCGCTGGTGCATGTAATGAGCAGCAGGGTCAGAAACATCACAGCCCGTCAGCAACAGGATGAAAAAATGGCGGCACTTGGAAGACTTCATGCCGGGTTGGCACATGAATTGAACAATCCTGTTGCTGCAATACTCAGGGCTGTGGCCATTTTACAAAGGCAGCTTCAACATATGCGGCAAGCATTTGAGGAAGTAGCAGCAGAACGCCTTTCGGACGGTTTTGACGGCTTTGTCAATTCATTGATACTACGCGCTATAGCACATCGGCAACAATTGCCATTTAGTATGCAGGAAAAAGCTTAAGAGAAGCACGACTCGTTTATTGGCTTGAAAGAAGGCATATTCAAAATGCATCGGATACTGCAGATGACTTCGCTGGCTTCGGCTTCACGGAGGAAGATGCAGACCGGTTTCTTGCTTATCTCCCCGGGCAATGGGCATCATCAGGTATCAACTGGTTAGATAGTCATTTGGTGGCAGAAACGCTCTTAAAAGATATTGAAGAAGCTTCGGGGCAGATTGACGCATTACTAAAATCAGTAAAAGCATTTATCCATGCTGATCAAAGCCATGACAGGCGGTTTGCTGATATACACGAAGGATTGAGGCATACCCTGGTAACATTAAAATACAGGCTGGAAGATAAAAATGTTCAGGTCATCCAACATTTCGATACGGAAATACCTTTTGTAAAAATAATGATTGGTGAGTTAAACCAGGTTTGGTCAAATTTGATCGACAACGCGATTGATGCAATGGAAAATACACAGATTCCTGTACTTGAATTAAATACACGAAGTGACGGAAAATTTGTATATGTCAGCATTGGAGACAATGGGATGGGTATACCTGCATGTATTGCTGATCGTGTTTTTGATCCTTTCTTTTCAACAAAACCAATAAGCAAAGGCACAGGCCTCGGACTTGACATTGTGTCGAGGATAGTGAAGCTCCATGACGGAACTGTTACGCTCCAAAGCGTACCTGGCCGCACAGAATTTATAGTTTGTATTCCAATAAACAGTTAAAATCTTTTAACACAAAACCCCAATATATGAACTTGCCAGTTATACTTTGTATAGATGACGATCCTCATGTCCTGAGGGTCATTTTACGCGACCTGAAAGATAAATATCGCAACGAGTATCGAATCATAGGCACAACGTCTGTAAAAGATGCATTTGTAACCCTTCTAGATCTCCGAAACAAAGGAGAAGCAGTAGCCATGTATGTCTCTGATCAGCGAATGCCCGAAATGGAAGGCGTTGCATTTTTAAAGCAGGCCATCAAATTTTTTCCTGAAGCAAAAAAGGTTTTGCTCACAGCCTACGCAGACAAGGAAGTGGCTATTCATGCGATCAATGAGCTAAGGCTTGACTACTATTTGATTAAACCCTGGGATCCCCCGGCTGAAAAATTGTATCCGGTGATAGATGGTCTGCTTGAGGCTTGGCAATTAAACTATCGCCCTAAATTTACGGGTATAAAAGTAATTGGATTTCAATATTCCAGGCTTTCCCATGAAATCAAAGAATTTCTATCTGGAAACCTGGTGCCCTATCAATGGGTAGATGTGCAAATAACCGAGAACAGCGAAGAGATACTCACGCTGAACAAACTGGAACTGAAAGACCTGCCTGTCATATTTTTTGCTGACGGCACACTTCTGATCAAACCGGATATAAAGCAGATAGCGGAAAAAACGGGGCTCAGCCCCGAACTAAAAAACGAAGTTTTCGATGTAGTTATAGTTGGTGCCGGACCTGCGGGACTAGCTGCAGGCGTGTATGGAGCGTCCGAAGGGCTGAATACTTTGCTGATAGAAAGACATTCGCCGGGCGGCCAGGCCGGCACCAGTAGCCGTATTGAAAACTATCTCGGTTTTCCGGCCGGGATAAGCGGTGCGGAACTTACTACCAGAGCTTTAACACAGGCTAAACGCCTGGGCGTACAATTTCTTTCGCCCGCTGCGGTAATAAAGATAAGCAACCATCAGGGATATAAAAAACTGATGTTAGCGGACGGACGCTGTATCAATACGCGGAGTATAGTTTTAACCACAGGTGTAGAATATCGTAAACTGGAGGTTAATGGTATTGAAGATTTTACCGGAGCCGGAATTTATTACGGATCGGCGACTACCGAGACCATGGCCTGTAAAAATAAGGAAGTCTACATAGCCGGGGAGGCAATTCCGCCGGACAGGCGGCAATGCACCTTTCCAAATTCGCAAGTAATGTTTACGTAATTATCCGCAGGGATACACTTGTGGGAACGATGTCTACCTATCTGATCGATCAGCTGCAGGAAACCACCAATATACACCTGCTTGGAAAAACTGAGGTTGTGGAGGCCCGTGGCACTGACAGATTGCAGGAACTGGCTTTATTTAACTGGAATACAAAGCAAACCAGCATCCACAAAGCCGAAGCATTGTTTATATTTATAGGAGCGAAACCTTACACCGAATGGGTTGGGCCGGAAATCATCAAAGATCATAAGGGATTTATAGCTACGGGGCCAGCCCTCGGGGCATTGAACGGGTTTAATGAATGCTGGAAGTTACGCCGTGAACCATTTGTTCTGGAAACTAGTTGTCCGGGCATCTTTGCGGCCGGAGATGTCCGTTCGGGCGCTATGAGCAGGGTAGCTTCCTGCGTTGGGGAAGGATCGATGGCCATCAATCTTGTACACAGATATCTCGCTGAAGTAAAATAAAAATATGTCGGCAAAATAATTTCACCAGATTATTAAAATAGCGTTACTATTCTTGTTTACGGTCTGCCTTAAATCCAAGCAGGGACAAATAACATCAGCACCATTGCCGGGAAAGAACTACGGTATAGCCCGAAAACGGCTGACGGTGCCCAATACCAACCAGTTTATAAACTTCATCAGCCAAGATAATTGAGACCCGGAAAGTGTGATGGCTATCGCCTGGCGTCTAACGGGGCTGCCGTTTCTAGTATCATAAAGTGAAGATTTTGAAAACCGGATTTCGATTTCAGACGCAGCGACGATCAACGCAGTTCACGTTTCTGCAGCGGCTAAGTCCCCTGTCTTAACCAAAGGAAGAAAAACAGATCCCTTTGCTACTTACGCTGACAATTTTCTACATCCATCAGCCTGGCTCAGGCCCAAACGACCTGAATAAAGCTGCGCCATGCTTGAGTGCTGCCACTAAGCTCAGTATAACGGAAAAACTTTATAACTGGCAAACAGAATGTTTATTTCTTTCCGTCAAATTATATCGCCAACAAGGAAAAAGAAAAGAATCGATAAAATCGCTTGTGAGCTTGTTTGAGAAAAATCACGGGCAGGTGAATCCATCCCAAGGTTATCAATAGCTGTCTGCCCTTTTATCATACCGTGATTCCGGCAAACTCGCTTATCTCCGAAAAGCAATTTACATCAGCAAACAACAACACAATGTTGAAAAAGAAATTGAATTACTGTTAAGCTGCGCGAATTATTATTCAGCAACAAACCCTATCCTAATTTACGAAGATCTGAATACCGTACTTTCAGTCATGGCTTCCATTAACTTTAAACACACCCTGCTTACCCAAACTGAGTTCGCCTATGTCTGTATAATACATTCAAAATTCGCAGAGGCATTGAAAGTAGCGAAGTCTGGCACAGATCCACTGTGTCACCTTCCTGTCGGGCAAACTGACGTATACCCTGAACATCCCTTCATGTATAAAACTTAGTTTATTACAGTAACGACCGCTTTTTAGAAAGTATTCGCCTTAGGTATCTTTTCCGGTTTAAACAATTCAGCCACTTTTTTAGCATCCTCTATGCTGATACTGAAATACTGATAAATATATTTTTCTATCGGATTGTCCATAAGAATGTATTTTCAGAAAAGCGCTCTACTAAATTAATAAAATTAAATCAGCCTTGCATTATTGAACAATGTTCATTTATATTTGTATCTAATTGATCATGGGAACTGCCGACCGCAAAGCAAAAGAAAAAGAACAGCTGAAGTCGCTGATACTGGACAGCGCCCGGAAGCTTTTTGTGGAAAAGGGTGTGGAGCAGACCACCATTCGCAGTATCGCAAAAAGCATTGATTACAGCGTGGGTACGGTATACGTTTATTTCAGGGATAAGAACGCAATATTAAACGAATTGCATACCCAGGGTTTCGCGCAGTTAGGCGGCCTGTTCAAAGTATTGGCCCATGTGGAAAATCCTATGGAACGGTTGATCGCTATGGGGCGGCTTTATATTAAGTTCGCGATGGAGAATCCGGACATGTATGAGCTGATGTTCACGCTTAAAGCCCCGATGGAAGTTTTGGATCAGGCCAAAAACGAAGAATGGAACGAGGGAATATCGGCATTCACCGTTTTGAAAACGACTGTTGAGCAGTGCATCGCGGCTAACCACTTTAAGGGGCATGAGCCGGAGCCGTTGACCTTTATGATCTGGAGCCTGGTGCATGGCATGTGCAGTCTGCATATCAGCGACCGCACGAACGGGGTTCATCTGAATCATGCAAATCACATCGTTGACGCTGGTTACGAAGAATTTTTAAAAATATTAAAGAAACTCTAAGTTTTTTTGAATCAATAATGAACATAGTTCAAATATTAAACAATGATTAATAAATTGTAGCATGAAAGATCTTGTATTGGTGACCGGTGCATCTACCGGTATCGGCTATGAAATGGCCAAATTATTAGCAGCCCAAAAGCTTGACCTGGTGCTTGTAGCCCGGAGCGCCCAAAAACTGGCTGAATTGAAAAAGGAATTAGAAAACGAGCATGGCGTTCAGGTATGGGTATTTGATCAGGATCTATCCAAAGAGGCCAACTCGGTGCTATTATATGAGACCGTCAAAGCCGCCGGCCTGCAGGTGACCATGCTGGTCAATAACGCCGGGATGGGCGTTTATGGAGATTTTATGGAAACGCCGCTTCTGGAAGAGCTGCAAATGATCAATCTGAATATCTCCGCACTCGTCATTTTGACTAAATTGTTTGGCAACGACATGAAAGAAAATGCCTATGGCCGCATCCTGAATGTCGCTTCACTTTTATCTTTTTTGCCTTTCCCCTATTATTCGGTTTACTCTGCAACCAAGGCGTTCGTACTGGCTTTTTCTGAAACCATCGCGGCCGAACTGGAAGATAGCGGTGTGGTAGTTAACACTTTATGCCCCGGCCCTGTGGACACCCCATTTACTACCAGGGAAATGCTGGGTACAAATGCCTATAAAACCAACAAGCCGGTAAGCCCCATGATAGTCGCTAAAGTGGGTGCCGATCTTCTGCTTAAAGGAAAGGGTAAAAAGATAGTGGGCTTCAACAACTGGTTTATCTCCAACCTGCCACGCGTTACACCTGATTTCCTGATGATGAAGATCAAAAAGAAATTGGCCTCGCCGGTCATTAAAAAAATGTACAATTAAAAACATATCGATCATGAGCGATTTTATCACGGTCCTGAAATTCAGGAATGAACCATTATACTATTTTGGACTGGTCTGCCTGATCAGTTCGGTCATTTTTTCCTTTTATCACGAATAAGTTCCGTGCAGGTTGCCGGGACAGAACGCCTGGTATAAACCTTTGAAATTTGCATTGTCCATTGGGTCATTTTGCTGGGCAATGGGCTGGTACACCTGGTATCTTAAACTTCCGGGACAGGTAAGTGTTTACAGTTGGGTCACTATTTTGTTACTGGCTTTTGAACTCATTTACATCGCCCTCCAGGCCGGGCGCGGCGAATTATCGCATTATAACCGGAGCTCACCGCTTTATGCAGCACTATACAGCGGCATGGCATTGGCAGCGACCTTCGTTACCTTGCACACCGGCTACATCGGCCTCTTGTTTTGTACGACAGACATCCCTGAGTTGCCCGGTCACTACCTGTGGGCTATCCGTATAGGCATATTTTTGTTTGTTGTATTCGCAATGGAAGGAGCAGTGATGGGTGGGCGCATGTCGCATACTATTGGCGGACCCGATGGCGGCCGCGGCCTGCCATTTTTGAACTGGAGCCGAAAATTCGGGGATCCGCGCATTGCGCACTTTATAGGGATGCACGCCCTTCAAATTTTACCTTTAATAGCTTTTTATGTTTTAAAGAACGTACGGTGGACACAATTTTTCGGTGTCTTGTATGGCTGTCTGGCCCTGGCAGTACTGGTACAGGCATTAAACGGGAAGCCGTTATTTAAGTAAAAGCTGTTTTCATTAGCATTGTATCAAGCGTTCATCCACGATCCGGCTCAGTGAAGACATATGCTTTGCGTTTGGGGCCTTGCTGCCGGAAAAGATTTTTTACGCCTCTGGTTCAACATCCGTTGAAAAAAGCGAAGTGAACACGAATTGCGCCTGTTATTGAACCTTTCTTGAAATAACAACGAAGCCTGAAGTATAATTTTCTTTGCGATAAACGAATTTATAAAAACGTGTTTTGACAAGTCGCTAACGGCAAACTCTCAATTAAAAGGCCAATTTAATTATGAAAATTTTAGCTTCGAATGTATTTACAATGCAAAGGAAGCTAAAATGATTTTTTACCAGTATAAAGCCTTTTTATATGTGTCGAACTCTTAAATTATATCTCTATATACGCAGTTCTTAAGCTGGCATTATTAATGGCTCCCGACTGTTCAGCAAGCAATTAGTATATCAGGGCTGCAGCATATAAGGCACAATATTATTAACAAAAACAGGTGTACCACCTCCAGTAGAGATCAACCCAAACCACCCCCTGTCATCCCACGCGGTGCATGACATTTTTTGAGCGATACAAGTAGTTTTGATTAATTTATAATAATCACGCACAACATCGGTATTACGCTCTGTACCGTTGGTTCTACCTACACCAAACTCGCCATAATTCACCGGCACATCTATGGTTGCAGCATGTGCCGCAACTTTCTGAATTGCCGATGTAAACGCCGCACTACCGGGGAAAGCAGTATTGCTGCCGGTTTGTCCGCAAAAAGCCCATGGGTCGTAAGTATGCACCTGAATAGCCAGGAAACTATCTAAACCGCCTCCCGGTAAATTTGCTTTGGTTGCAAACACCTCGTCTATCATGCCCTGGTTACCTTGCCCATTCGGTTCTACCATTATTACACGCGTTGTATTATTACCGCCGGTTGCCCTTATAGCGTCATAAGCAACTTTATCAATCTGGCGTGTTAATGCTATTGCAGTTGCGTCAGTTGGCAATGGATACCCTGTACCACTCCACTGTCCCATTTTTCCTTCCGGCTCATTCAATACATCAAACAACAATTGCTTTGGTTCGTCTTTAAAGAAAGTAGCAATGCCTGTCCAAAGTGTTTTAAACTTATTATCAAAAGCAGCACTTCCATCATAATTATTTTTTAGCCAATGCTCATGATGTGCGTTTATCTCTACATACATTTTTTTAGACAAGGCATACTCAACAATAGCTTTCAATTCAAATAACCTGGGATGCGCTATATTTATATTCCCATTTGCATCAGCAATATTGGAAGGAAATCCTTCCACCCAGGTTACCGGGATTCTGATATGGCGCATACCTGCATTATAATATAAATCAATTATAGGCTTTACACTGGCAAACGTTGGCGAATTACTTGTATTAGTTTCAAAAGTATTTCCTAAATTAAATCCAGCTCCCATATCTACTATTATTTCCTTAGCAGTGGAAGCGCTGGTATTGATAGAAGGAATAGCAACCGGCATCGTTGGAGGCAGTGTTGTAGTTGTTTTGGGGGCCGAACTGCTGTCTTTTTTAGCGCAACTCAGGTTAAGAATAACTACCAGCAGAAATCCCAAATATTTTATCCCGCAATTGCCTTTTAATGATAATAAATACATTTTTTTCATAATATAATTTTTATTTGTAATCGTTTAAATTTATTTATCTTATGTACCGCATGCATTCATGCTTAGGTTTTATCTATTTGACCAACAAAAAAATCAAATTCACTAACTCATATTTCCGTTGGTAAAAGCGCTTAGCATTAGGAGACATTTACCATTGCTAACTGTAAGTCTTGTTGAATTATCAATATGGTTCCAGTGATGCCACTGCCTCTAGGCAACGGCTTCCCTATCAATTCGTGTAGATGGAATGGCTTACCCGTGTTTTTCAGGTCTAAACTGATTTTAATGTCTCCGCTTAGTTTAGATTTCATTGACGACAGCCTGATATTGTTATACTGAAACGTGGTGTAACTTAAATCATAACCCAAAGCAAATTCGGGACTGATCTTTTGCTGGTCGTACCTTAGGGCCTGCAATACGAAACCGTTTTCTTGCAGCCTGCTCCAAAGAAATCGCCTGTCCGCTGCTTAAGATTAACGGGCGACTCCAATCTGCGGCCACAGCAATGGTAACCGGGAAACAAGAGCAGCCCTTTGTTTTATTTCCAATACCACGCGAAATGCCGCTTCCGGTAAACCGGAGGATACCTAAACATGCGCAGCTATCAGTATAATAATACCAATGCTCTACTTTCTCCTTTATGGTCATTGGAGAAATGGGGTTGTTTATCCGGCGATCGAGTTCAGAAAACGTATTTTTTGTTTGAGAAAATAATAAGAAATGAAAAAGCCAAAAGGCAAAAAAAGCAAGTAATATTTTTTTCATGATTAAGCTTTCCATCAAAAAATTCAAATACAGAAAAATTCTTGATAGCTATAATTGGTTTAGACAAACATCAGGCTTATAAAAAAATAAAGAGGGCGGTTAATATCCTTTTATAGGAGTAAAATCGTACAGATAATATTAACGGCTGCTACGATTTTCGCAATTTTAGCAGTATTATAATTAAATGCCCGTACGCTAGAATAAAGATTATCAATGAGGATCACAGTACTTATCGCCAGTTATAGTTTCAAACCCCACTTTCTATAAGGCCAGTGTAGACTTAGCATATTCAAATTCTGGACGATGATTTTTTGTCAAAAAACACGTATCTCTTTCTGAAAAATTACTTGAAACGTTGGGCGTTGAAAAGAAGCATGCATAGACATTGCCGGACTATCAATTATCCTGGTTAATGAAAATTTCGTCATCTTTACCATCTCTTGGGTTATAAAGCCAACAAGTAACGCATTCCTTTCCATGTCTCGCAAATCCTCGGCTTTGTGGATAAGATCAGATCGCTGGCACAGTAAGTGGAATACCTGCTAAAGCAGTTTTTTTAAATACTTTCTGACCAATTGATTTGCCTACCATGATTTTTGCAAAATTATTCCACTCCCATCTATTACTTTATCTTCCCTACCTATTTTAAATTTGAAGAATTAGAGATATTCTTGTTCCTGAAAATTTGTGATACCGTATTTTTGAATTTATGGCGCAAAGAAGAATCTCTCTAAACTATTTAGTTGGCAACTTAGACATGCTGGAATTGTTTATTAGTAGCCATAGACTGCCAATTGACAGAGCACTTGGTCATGTGTATAAAATTATCTTATTCAATTAAATTGATTTCTATATTCTCCAGGTGAAATGTTCATCTTGTTTTTAAATAGTTTACTAAAAGACTGTGAATATTCAAATCCTAAGCTATAAGCGATCTCACTAACCGATAAATCAGTTGTAGCCAGAATTTCCTTTGCTTTTTCTACAATCTTATTATGGATGTGCTGTTGAGAATTTTGTCCTGTTACGCTTCTTAACATATCGCTTAAATA
This sequence comes from Mucilaginibacter sp. P19, assembly GCF_050632265.1. Classification (NCBI taxonomy): domain Bacteria; kingdom Pseudomonadati; phylum Bacteroidota; class Sphingobacteriia; order Sphingobacteriales; family Sphingobacteriaceae; genus Mucilaginibacter; species Mucilaginibacter sp. P19. The sequence continues at coordinate 2,429,576 of NZ_CP192586.1, read as the reverse complement.
CGGAGGCGAAACATTTAATGAAGATGCTATATTCTGAACGGTCGGTAATTTCGGAACAGCATTAATATAAAAATGATCTTCCAAGATCTTTTCAAACCTGATTAATAAATCGTTTGATGCCATCTTTCGTGAAATGAACTGTCTGTTATAAAATCTGTTACAATAGTTTAACAAAAGCTCTAAATTGGATACGATCACATCCTGACTAAAATTATCCAATCTCGAATTAATTTCATTTTGAATGTTTTGAACAATATTCTCGATGGTCTTTTCTTCAAGGCTCGAAAGATGCAAGGCCTCATTCACCGCATAAGAAAAAAACCATAATGTTTGATAGTTTTTCCTAAAGGGTATTTCCTTATCAAATCCGGATTAAATAATAGTGACCATCCTTCTGTGTTCCTTTCTTCAATGTCATCTATATAGATTATTTGTTTAGGGGCAACAAATGACATGATACCTTCGTCAAAATCATAATGATTTTTGCCATACTTTAATTTTCCTTTGAAGCTTTTCTTAATAGTAATATTATAAAAATTCATCAATAATTTTTGCTGAACGGGCAAGTAAGTTTCTTTGGTCTGTGAATGATTAATGATGGTAATCAGCGGATTTAAAGGACCCGGTAAACCCATCAATGAATGTATTTCTTTGATGGTATCTATATTAAGGATTTTGCGATCTATATGATTCATAACAAAAAATGAACGGGGTGGACCATACATTTGTTCTGCCCACCCTACTTTATGATAATTTAAGCATTCAAAAAATCAACCCCCTCAGTCCTGTCCATGGTCATCACTTCAATAACATTCCCAGGATATTCAGCCGGTAGTTTACTGATTTCGTCCAGCAAGCTTAACTCACTAGGTGTAAATGTAACATCAATACACCTTAAGTTGTCCTGCAACTGATGCGATTGGGTCGCACCAATAATTACACTGCTGACTACCGGGCGATGTAATAACCATGCAAGTGCCAACTGAGAAACGGCCACCTGTTTTTGTTCTGCCATTGGGATAAGCGCATCCAATACGTTATAAGCCCGCTCCTCGTGAAAAGGAGGGAACGGAAAACTTTTCAATCTACCTTCTTCCTTTTGTCCTCCTCGCGCGTATTTACCGGTAAGCAAGCCCCCGCTCAGCGGGCTCCATACCAACATACCCACTTGTTGATCTTTTAGTAACGGAACAATTTCACGTTCAATATCTCTTACATCCAATGAGTAATTAGCTTGAAGCGAAGCGAATCTGTCTAAATGGTTGTATTGAGAATACGCGAGCCCTTTCATTAATTCCCAGGCAGAAATATTACTTGCACCAAAGTACCTAATCTTTCCGCTTCTTACCAGATCATCCAGGGTTCTTATAGTATCTTCTATTGGTGTCAAAGGGTCAGCAGTATGAATCTGATATAGATCAATATAATCTGTCCCTAATCTTTTTAAGCTCCCCTCAACTTGCTGAATGATATGCTTTTTTGAAAGGCCCCTGTCATTTTCACTTTTGCCCATTGAACCTCTGACCTTTGTCGCCAAAACCAGATCGTCCCTATTGATAGAAAGATTTTTTATTGCTTGCCCTATCATCATTTCTGATAGGCCCTCTGAATAAATATTCGCAGTATCGATAAAGTTAACTCCAGCCTGCGTAGCTATGCGGATCTGCTCATCCACTTTGTCTTGGGCAAGTTTACCCATATAACCAAAAAAACCTTTACCGCCATAATTCATTGTACCTAAGCAAAGTACCGATACTTTTAAACCCGTGTTACCTAAAATTTTGTATTTCATAATCGTTTAATGATTGAAACACAAAGGTCATCGGTCCTTAATATTTACTCGTATCCAAATCGTAGTACTTTGTGTCCGAAATGGAGCAAACGTCAATACCATAATCTTTAATATTGAAGGTCATTGGCATAATACATTACAATCTGACCATGCTATCTTCTTCACTTACATTGCTAAATTAGAAATTCATTAACACAATTCGTTGCTCTAAAAGTTCAACATCATATAATAGACACACTAATGAAAAAATAATGGTAATAACAAACTTCCATCACTATCTCTTTGTTAAGAAGATATACAGGAGCATTGCTGAATTACAAGTTGACCTGGACAGGTGGATCCAAAAATCGGTATCCCTATTTCCAATAAATAGACCCCTTTTCAACCGGATAAATTAAATATAACATTACGAATCCACACCTTATTTGTTTTATCAATCATCATACTGCTAACATTATTTATGGCGTTAGCAGCCGCAATGTTTTAATTACATATACCAATAATATGACAAGAAGCACACATGCAGTAAGAATAGCAATAAAAAGAAATACGGCCCTGTTGGTAAGCAGCTGTGTTTGCAAACTAACTATTCTGGCTAAGGATGCATTAGCCGCCGCCGCGGCCTGATCAGGCGAAAAACCCTTACTCAGGAATACTTGTCTGAAGCCGTTGAGCCTTTCAGTTACATTTTCATCAATACCGGTTATATGATGAAGAAAATTTTCCTTATATAGCTGACTGTAATACAATTGTATATTATAAAAACCCGCGCTGGCATTCAGTAAAGAGGTAAAACGGGTACAGGCAGCAAATATCAACCCGGTATAACCAGTAGTTTGCGGCACCGCGCTTAAAGTAAATAACATGATGGGAACAAATAGAATGCCTGACGTAGCCCCCTGAAAAAACATAGGCAATATTAGGTCCTCAAAAGCTAAATCGGGTGTAAATATGCAATACATCCATAAATGGTATAAAAGCGACATGCTGAAACCAGCAAACAAAAAATAAAATATAGCATCCTTGCGGTAAACCAGGATTCTTGCCGAGATCACCATAAAAATAATAAGACCGGTTATGTTACAAAGCCCCAATATCATTTCCTGTGTTGCACTCCACTGCAACACGGATACAGTATAACCGAAAATAATATTAATACTTTCTTTACTTCCGTAATAAACTGCAAGTAGTATAAGCCCCACCCAAAAGTTCTTAAACCTAAAAATGGTCAAATCGAGGCCAGGTCGTTTTACTATCCTTTCCCTCCATAAAAACAGGATAGCGCCTGCTACTGTAACAACCGTCGATAATTGAATACGCGTGTCTGTAAACCAATAATATTTTGAGCCATAAAGTATTGTATAAGCCAATCCTGCGGCTACGGCCAGGAAAAATACGGCACCTGTCCAGTCGATCTGGTATAATGGATATTTCCGGAGGTTGGATACCTGGTTGAATGAAATTAGTATTACAATCAATACCAGTATCTGAAACAAAATGAGATAATAATACACGTTCCTGAAATCGGAGTTTAATGTCACAGCCGACGCAACAAGGCCTAATAATACACCACTGCTTAACACTGTACCGTAAAAAATAGTCGATCCAAATGCAGCACGGTGCTCCATCTTCAGAAAACTAGGAATGAGAATAAGCATACTTCCGGAAATACTGCCAACCACCATCCCCTGAAAAAAACGTATGAAAAAGAATGCCATAACACTACTAACATTGATGCAGGCTATATTTAGTATTATTGACAAAAATGTAAGGATCAAAAGATAGTTCCTCATTTCAAAGTATCTCAGAAACCTGAACTGTACAGGTAATATAGTAAGTATACCAACATAACATAGCTGTACGGAGAACGTGATATCTTCGGGTTGAGCTCCAAGGTATGACAATACATAATTCTGACTTAAGGAAATGGAAGCAAATTCCATTATAGATGACAGTAATATTAAAAAGAGGGCTATCCTTACCCCCCAGCTCCAATTCGAAAGCCAGGGTTTAATATATGTGGGTGCATTCATAACTATTTCTTTTTAACTGATACCAAAACGTTCATACCAGCCTTAACCTGTTCAATATTTTTGCTGGTAAATTTTATTTTAATTGGTACTCGTTGAACGATCTTGACAAAGTTTCCTGTAGCGTTATCCGGTGAAAGTAAAGAGAATTTAGCACCAGTTGATGCAGATATAGCTTCAATATGCCCATGATACACTTTATCGTCGATAGCATCAACCTTAATATCAACCGGCTGCCCAATATACATTCCGTATACCTGGGTTTCCTTAAAATTGGCGGTAATCCATTTGTCTCTTTCATTAACGATGGATACCAATGGCTGACCGGCCTGTATTTGTTGACCTTCCTGTATGGTTTTACGCCCCATCCTGCCTGTGTACGGGGCAAGTATTACAGTATATCCTAAGTTAATACGGGCCAATTTAAGTTCGGCGGTTTTACGTTTCAGATCTGCCGCCAGTAAAGCTTTATGTGATCGTAATTCCGCTATTTTAGCATAACTGGTGCGCAAATTATTTTGAGCTGCACTGTAATCGCTAACAGATACGTCATAACGTGATTGTACCAACTCCAGGTCTGCGCCAGTTGTAGCTTCTTCCTTCATCAGGTTTTTGTAACGTTTCATGTCGGCGGCCTGCTGTACCAATCTTGCTTTAGCACCATTTATCTGATCTTTATTTACAAGTGTACTTGTCTCGGATGAAGCAATTCCCGCATCTAAGACCAAAAGCTGAGCCTTTGAATCTTCAACCGCCGCCTCAGCCTCAGTAACTCGTTCGCGATATTCGCGGTCATCAATGGTTACTAATGTATCTCCTTCCCTAACCTGTTGATGTTCGTCGAATCTCACATCTTTGATATAACCGCTTACTCTGGCCGAAACCGGATTGATATAGGACTCTACCTGTGCATCATTGGTTTCAATGTAGTTACTCCCCGTTATAAAATAATTGATAAAATAAACGATGGCCCCTAACACAACCAGGATGGCAAGTACCGATAATATGATATTACCTGGGTGTGTTTTTTTATAGTTGAGGTTTCCATGATATGCTATTGTTTAAGAGTGATGTATTTTGGGTAAATATATTTTTATAATTTCCCGGAGGTGAACAATAACCGGTAGTAAATAAGTTGCGCAACGGTTTGTGCCTGAACCAGGTTATATCTTGTTTCTTGATAAAGGTTATCGGCGTCCAGTAAGTCGGTGAGCAAAGCTAATTGGTTGAGGTATTTGGCATTTATAATACGGTAGTTAACTTTCGCCTGTGCAATCGATTTTTCGTTAACTGCGATACGGCTAAGTGCCTCGCGGTACTTGATTAATAGACTGTTAGCTTCTTGCTTTACATTATCGCTTATATTTTGCTGCACATATTGCAATTCCTGTAATCTAATACGACTTGCCGATGATTTATACTTATTTAGATATATCGATGAAATGTTGTACTGAATTTTAAAACCTACGAAGCCAATGGAATATCCTTGATCCACTGGTGGATAAAAAATGGTATTGGGATAGTTAAAGCCATAGGCGGAATACAACGAAAGCGCTGGTGAGAAATTACTTTTTACCCCCTGATCCTCGCATTCTGAATCTTGATGCTCTCGTCTGCCTTACGTATAGCATAAGCGTCGTGGGTCGTACTGTTAATCAGGTCAAGCAGCGTATCAACACTTGGCATAGTCATAGCCGCGCTGTCTGTTGGGTAGATTCTCGTGGAATCGGGCAAATTGAGCAATACGTTCAATTTTTGATTGCTAATTATAATATCATTCAGCGTTTGTTCAAGGTTTAACTTTACAGCCGAAAGATTTAGCTCTGATCGCAGCAGATCGCTCCGGGTTACTTTTTGATTCCGATATAAGGCATCTATGTTTTTAAGCCTTGTTTCTGCGCGTACTACCTGATCATCAATAAAGTGCTTTTGGTAAATAAGTCTGATCATATTCAGGTATTGGTCGGCCACCTCCAGCCCTACAGTGCCCGCCTGTTCTTTTGTGTTTATAGCAGCTAAGTCTCTTTTTTCTTTTTGCTCAGCTACCAGGGCTTTTTGTCTGCCGCCTGCATAAAGGTTAAAATTGGCAGACACACCAAGGTCAGCGCCGTTCGAAGTCGGTCTTTTGGGTATGGAACGCACGTCGTTTAAACCATGATTATATAGGGTTAGACTTGTAAAACGCTGATAATCGCCATTGGTCAGAACAGTAGGAAGTGCGTTCGTTTTAGCGTCTCTCAAATCTGATTCAGTGGCGCTTTCTTCTGATCTCGCAGCATGAACCTGCATATTTTGGGCCTTAGATAGATCAACAGCTTGAAGCAGCGAAAGTCTGACATTGGGAGTTTGCTGGGCAATAACAGGGAGGTCAAATGCAAAAATCAAGCAAAATAAGGATACTGTAAGCCTGCCGATGGCATGCTTAAACGGTATAGTTTTCATGATAATTAACTGTTTAGTGTTTGTGCTCTATATAACTGTTTTCTGATTTCTGAGCTTTCAATATGTAGTACAAGTACTTTTTTATTAGTTCGGTACTGAAGACATTACCACACGGTGCTATATTTTCCGATATATGCCTGCTTACCGGCGAACCCGAAATCATTACCGGCAACATTACGAATATCGTAAGATACACCAACTGACTATCTGTAGCTTTGAAATGCCCTTCTTCAATTCCGTCCTCAATAAGTTTTTTTAAAATAGCCAGTGTGTTATCCAAGTAATCGGTGATATGGTCCTTAACTGCAGACTCCGGTAAAAAAGTGATCTCGCGATGCAGCAAGCGGTGGAAATTTATATTATTCCTGAATACATTCGAATACTCCTCCAGGAAAACCATCAGTTTTTCCGGAGCTGGAAGCTCTACATATGGTATCCGTTCCAAAACGCTATTTAACCGCCCGAGCCTGTCCCTGAATATCTGGATGAACATGTCCCGTTTTACACCGAAGTAATAACTGATCAGCGCCAGATAAAGCCCACTATTCCCCGCTATCATACGAATTGTAGTACGATAAAATTCGTGATCGGCAAATAGCTTTTCAGAAACGAGAAACAATAAATTCCTGGATTCTATTTTAGTATGGTTCAAGTTATTCGTATTGTTCCTTTTCATTTTTTTCTTGCCGGCATTCGCGGTTTTGCACCCCGGCCGCCTGTTATTTCCTCGATCTTGAATCTTCTACATTTATTTTCATTGCAAATATCCTCTTCGGTGCGCTCTCTAAAAGGGTAAGATTGCGGTATGTTTCGTCGGTTTCTCCGATCGTCTGGTTCAACCTGCTTCAGGTGCTGTATTTACCTGCCTGCAGGGGCATGTTTTAGGGCATAATCATGATGTAATTCCACGAGCCTGATCAAAAATAATTTTGACTTAACGCGTTTTACCTAAGCTTTTCCTGTATTCCAATGGAGAAATACCTTCCTGATTTTTAAAAAACTTCCCAAAAACGGATTGATCTGAAAAATTAAGTTTGTCCGCGATCTGTTGTATGCTGAGATCTTTGTTCTGCAATAGTACCTTTGCTTCCAGTATGATCGCATTATCTATCCATGCACCCGCGGTTTTACCGGTTTCTTTTTTGATTACTTCAGATAGGTATTTTGGCGAAACGTTAAGGTTACTGGAATAAAAACTAACCGAGCGATGCCTCCAAAATTGCTTAACCAGCAGATTCCTGAACCTGATAAACAACGAACTATGGTCGTCTTTATGAATGAGATCAGCATGTATGCACTTATGGATAACATCGATTTCATGTATCAGACAATAAGTATAGCTTCGCATCAGTGCGGCCTCATGCGAGTGTCCCTTATTAAACGTATCACTAATGATATCGAAAATTGCGCTCAATCTTTTTGACTGACATGCATTCAAGGCAGCGATATGGCTTTCACTGTCTTCAAAAAAATCAAAATGGTCAAGAAAAAAATATCTGCCCGCGTTTCGACGAGAAACGAATTTCTAAAAAAAGAATAACCATTTCCGGCATATCTTCAACACATCGGAAACTGCGCGTAACCATTGGTGCGATTGTAAGAACTGCAGGACCCTTTATTGTGTGTGACGCAAGATCAACCTGCAGACTTAGGGTACCCTTCTTTAGAAATAGGATAGAATACGTTTCCGCGCGAAACGGTACATCTGTGTATATAGGCTCCTTCCCGGCATCAACATAGAAATAGTCATGCTTCCCAGTGTCCATATCAAATACCTTTTGCAATTTAGAAATCGAATATGTACTTATATTTCCCATTTATCTGATAATTATTCTTTAAGGCGATAAAAGCATATAATTAAAAACGTGTGATATATTATCAATAAACTATCTGATGGTAATTATACATGTAAAATTACTCTACAACTTCACCGCCAGCGATGTAATAATGAAGTACCCCGTCCAGGCCACAAACAGAATGATCCCTACTACCAGCCACCAGGGGATACTTTGTGGGGTTTCGCTGCCCTGCAGCATAAACGTTTTCTGATCGCCTTTGCCATAGGCGTTGATCATGAGGGGTAACACGCCTTCTACAATCTCGTCTTTTTTAAACCCTCAATGGCTATCGCAGGTCCGTTGCGTACCACAAACGGGATCAGTTTGACCCCTTCCTTCCCTTGGTGGTCCTTGCTAACTACTTTGAGTACGTGGTTGCCATCGGTTAATTTGCGGGTATCCAGATCAAAAGTTACCGGTGCCGGAAACTCCCCTATTGGTTTCAGATCTTCATCAATAAACAGGGTTACAAAACTTTGATCTCTCATGGCTTTAGGTCGTTTAAAATCATCCGTTTAATGTGTTCTTCGTTCTTTTCGCCGGGTTTTATAAAACATTTGATGGTTGCTACCAGCACGTACAGCGTAATGATTACCATTACAAAAACTATGAGGTAATCCCAATTACTATCGGGGCCGGCACCATGAGTGATATCCTCAAAACCAGCGGGCTGTTGCTTTTTACAAGCTTCACAGGCTATAACATCCAGTTTAAGAATGAGCATGAGCAGCAATGTGATATATTTTTTCATTTTTTTGGCTTCTGACTTTTTTTACTTTTTAGCAATTGCGGCTTCGGGTTTGCCAAATGAAGCAATGATCTTTTTCACATCGTCAACCGTTACTTTTTTTGAACTGTTGCCCCAGTTGCTGCGTTCATGATTTACAATAGCCGCCACTTCCTCGGCCTTAAGGTTGTTATTGGTACCCACGGCAGGCATTATTCCGTAGCCCTCGCTTATACGACCGTTATAGCCTTTCATGATAATGGTTACCTGGATCTCCGGATTATCATCAAGCACTACCTTGCTGCCTTTTAGCGCCGGGAAAGCGCCAACCAATCCCTCGCCATTTCCCTGGTGACAGGATTGGCAATTGGTAGCATAAAGTGCTGCGCCATCAAACTCAGGTTTAGCGGCTACGCCTTTGCCAGATGTTGCGGCGCCCGCCTTTTCAGCAGCACCTTTCCCGTACAGGAATATCGGCACCGGTTTGCCATCGGGCAAGGTAATTTCCTTTAGCGATCGCAGGTAGGCCACCAGCGCCACGGCTTTATACGATGCCACAATTTTCCCAGTGATGCCTTTTTTAAAATCATCGGGCACATTCACTACTACATCATTTGGCCATGCGTATTCTTTTATATCAAACAGCCACTCATATGATGGCATAACAGACTCCGCCACTACCGACCGCGGATTAAATAAATGCAAGTAATGCCAGTCGTTACTCGGCTGACGGGTACCTACATTGGTTAAATCGGGGCCGGTACGTTCTGAACCCATGAGCGTAGCTGTGTTACGCCAAACATCGGTACGGATGATGTTGGCATAATCGGCCGCTATGTTAGGGCGTGCGCCCCAAACTTTGTCCATATCTACATTACGTACCTGCTGGGTATGACAAGCCACACATCCTTCGGCTATAAATACGGCTTTACCTGCTGTTTCAAGCCGGTTTAGCGGCTTGCTGCCGGGCAGTGGTGCATTGTTATTCTGACTCGTAAATGCTGGCCCTATCGCCACAAAAAATGTGAGCAGCAAAAAGAAGCATAACGCAGCAGTAAAAAGTTTTTTATGGTCGTTATAAATTTCCATGGCTATCAAATTTCAGCGTTAAAGGGTATGGTATTTAATTTCTCAAAAACTTCCTTCCTTATATCAGGATGACTTTTATGCCCCGAAAACATCACATACATATTCCAGGCAAAAACCAGGTGCGATGCCCACATCAGTGAGCCGCCAATAGCCCGCCATAGCCAGTAAGGGGTCATCAGCACCACCCCATCAATAAATGGTTTTCCATCGCGCCAGGCTATGCCCTTCAGCGTGCCACCCACCATAAGCGGAATGGTGTAGAACAACAGACCTATTAAAGCCAGCCAGAAATGTGCACCAACTAAGCCCTGTTTGGGCTCGTTACCTGTAAGCCTTGGCACTATGGTGTAAATGCAGGCCCAAAGCATAAAGGCGATGATGCCGTACATGGTAAGATGTGAATGTGCCACCGTAAAATCAGTAAAATGCCAGATGAGGTTGGTTTCCCTGAAGGCTTCCGCCGTACCCTGCGTAGAACCCGTGAAGTAAAACAGGATACCAACGATGTAAAAAGGCAGTGTGTAGCTCCTGCCTATCTTATTAAAATTCCCTCTGAAGGTCATGATAAAATTGGTAGTTCCCGAAAACACCGGGATCAGCATCCCCATACTGCCTACAATAGCCACAGTTTGCAACCACCATGGTATGGAGCTGAAAATAAAGTGGTGCGTACCTATCAGCGTGTAAAATAAAATCTGCGACCAGAATGCCAGGATCCCTAAACTGTAAGAGTATATAGGCGTATTTAATTGCTGTGGTAAAAAGTAGTATACCAATCCCAGGTTAAAGAACATAAACCACATGCCCACAGCCTGGTGCATATAATATCCCTGCACAATGGTTTCGCCAAGGCCGTTCTGGTAAAAGGGCAAGTAGCCAACGGTTACGATCACCGTTAAAAACATCATAGCCGAAACGATATACCAGTTGGAGATATAGATCTCTCTGGTTTTGCGCTGCGCTATGGTTTTTATATAATTAGCAAGGCTTAACACAATACCACCTGCAAAAAGTGTCATAACCGGCCATATATATTCGCGGTATTCGCCACCGCCGTTATTGATGCCGGCCATCAGCATGCCGCTGCCGGTGATGATAGCTGCGTTCATGAGTATAAGCGAATAATACCCCCATTTTATACTATAAACCACAGTATTGCTAACCGTGGTAACTACGTAGTAACCAAGGCCCAGCATAGCCATTGACGACCAGCCCCAGAAAACCATATTGGTATGTACCGGCCTTAAGCGGCCAAAACTTAGCCAGCTGATATGATCAGCATCCGGCGATACGAATTTGATACCTATATACTCGCCTACCGAGGTACCCAGCACCAGCCAAAAAGCCGCGCTGCCCAGGTACCACATAATTAGTTTTACCAGTTTGGGGTCGGTTTGATGCTTGGGTGCAGCTTTGCGTTTAGATGCAAAAAACCGCGGGCCGTGAACCTCATCAACATTCAGCAGGATCCCTTTTGAATCTTCCGCTTCGATGGTACCTGCAAGCTCATTGTTGGTTAAACGATAGTTAAGCGCATGCTTGCGTTTAATAAGCTCCTCATAAACTGCGTCATCGTCATCAATGGCTTTGACCAGCTCGGTTGTTTCTTTTTTTACACGGCTGTAACGGGTTTTGACAGCCAGATTACGGATTTTTAAAGTCACCAAAAAAACAATCACCACCAACGGAATAAAGATCAAGGTAAGCATAATGATCATTCCGGGACTGATTAATACATTTTTGCTTTCTGCGGCTGTTTGCGCCTGGACTGCTAATCCTGAAAATACAAGCATCAGTAACATAACAGCGGTGAAGCCGTTATTGCCCCCTTTGGCTTTGCCGATAGCTTTTTTACGATGGTTTCTGCGGCTTATTAACTGATCAAGCTGAGGGGCATCTAAGCTGTTTATTTGCCTGAAGATCCATTTATCGCCGTATTTTTCCTGCGCTACTTCGTCTTCTTTAAGACCGCGGGCCAAACGGATTAGCCAGAGCAGCAGTAATAACAACAAGAAAATGGTAACTGCTATAATGATGCAGGCACCGGTATTAAAAGCATGATCAGGCTTTAATACATCGGCTGCATAGGCAGCTGCACCGGGGATCAGCAGCAATACACCTATCAGGCTAATGGTTAAGTAAAATTTGAGTTTCATATAAAATATATTAACCACACATTAAAAATTGAATTGCGGATTATACCGACATAAACGCATGCTTGCAGGAAAAGCTCTTTTGCATTAAATAGCTAAATGGTATAAACTAGAGCTTCCGTATGAAAGAGCTTTAGTTTTAACTACATTTGGTGATCTAGTGGCACAACAACCGGCTTGTATTTGTCTTTAATATAAAACACAAGTAATTTGGCGGTATTGGTGACGCTATCGTTACGGCATCAGTATGAAGCCCATTGGGGCTTTCCTAAAATGCGTCACCCGCTTTATAATGATATGTTTTTCCCTCAAATACTGGTACTATTTCGCCGGGGATCAAATACCCGAAGGTTGGGCAGGGATGGCTATGCACTGCCGACCTGCTCCTTGGGGGAAAATCCACCAACATCATTTCTACTCCCTTATTAGCAAATCCTCTTTCCTGAAGTAACTTTTTCAAGATCACAGCGTGTGCTGAAGCCACGTAATTTGCGGAGTCTTTTGTTTCAGATTGTGCATCTGCTTTTAGGGCTAGCCCGGTTAGCAGCAGTAGGCTTATTAAATTTTTTTCATCGTATTATGTTTATGACGTATAGGGAAAAAGCGTGCCAAAATATACAATAAATTGAATATCAAATACTTAAAACGCAAAAATACTATTTAACTGCTAAATATCACGATCCTAACACGATATTTCGTATAATTGAAGACCATACACGAGGTTGACGACGTTTCGTACAAACCAAGAAACATCAGCGGCATCTAAAAGATTAACACCTAACTCAATCGCCCGATCAAGGGTTGCCCTAGATTCTTTGTCATCGAGAGTTCCATATCCGTAACTCATACTCATCACCCCTAATCCTACAGCCGAAGTCTTTTCACCTGTATTTCATAATAATCTGTATTTCATTGTTTATTATTTGTGTAATTTCTGTATCATTTCCGAATTGAAGTTGACTCATTTTATATCAAAATTTCTTTTATGAAAAGCGACACCAGTGCTACCTAAGCTATTATTCAACATGCATATTCGCATTCAGCTGAATAAGCAGCAGGTCGGTATCTTCTTCGAAATAAAGATCAACTGTATCGTTCATAGACAACATTATTCCGTCTCTGAAACCGAGCCTTATGCTATTTGCTATTACAGTACCGCTTAGCACAAATACGATGATACTATCGTATATGCCCCCTTCGATCTTGTGATCACTGTTTCTTTTGAATGTGCTTCGCCTGAGCCAGTGCCCATCTTGCAGAAGAATACTATCCGGGCCGATGGACGGAGCGTCAGAAGCCTCATTAAAATTCCCGTCTCTTGTCTCCGTCAAAGTATCAAAAAGCCTGATCCTTTCATTCGATTTCGACATGAGCCAAATTTCAAGTAACTCCGCCTCCTGTGTTTCATCATAATTATAAAATATAGACTGGACTGTGCTCTCGTCATATCCAACTACCAATGTATCTCGCTCCCTTAAAATCTTACGGTATCCGGTAGAATCGTAATAAGCTCCTGAACCATTAATAATTAAACGGATGATGAGCATGGGAATGCCTATGAAGTTTTGAATTTCCTGTCGCCCGGGCATAATTGTCTTGTCGTCAAACCGAACAATTTGTCCCCATTTTATTGCCTCGTTAGGGTATGTAGTAGGATAAATTGAATGAAATACTTTTAAATCTCCCATATCCGTAAACTTTCGACTTTGTTCTGCAAAATATTTCATCACGTTTGTTTTAACCAATTTTCGATAGGCCTTCCCTATTGGTTTGCAGATACAAATTTCAGAGCTTTAACCGGCTTAAAAAGGGCAATATCTCAGATCTTTTCGTCGATTTGTCGTATAGGAAGCTTTATTAGTACAATAACAATCAAAACAAAACAGCTTGAGGTGTACGCATGAAACCTAAAAAATTTTCGGAGTAAGGAAGGTCGGATAAATAAATATCTATCACAACGGCTTATTGGTTTTAAGACTTCCTGTATATGACATAAAAAAACGATAACATAATCCTTGATATACCGCATATTCCTTAGGTATAAAGACAAAAGCAGGTCTCGCATAATACGCGCACCTGCTTTTGTTGCCTAAATAATCTCGTTTAGTAAATTCCTATTCCTTGTTCTATAGGGTAATTTCACTAATGGTAACCGAGTCATCACTGCCATTACAATGTGTAAACCTAATCCTGATGTAACGCACCGGTAGTGGACTGGCTGTTAGTTGTGCAACAAGCACGTTTTACAGGGGATTTATTGATACTTTATTGAATACTAATTGCTTGGTTTAATCCTTCGTAAAATCGTTGATATGCGTATTTGCGTGAATAATCGATGTTATACAGCGTTGCGGCAGCACCAACCCCCAACGAAGAGTCGGCATCCCCTATATTCCACAAAGTAATTCCCCAGCGTTGGCTTGCAGGCACAATATACCGGTATTTTTGCGCGATGTAAAAATACCGGTATTGCTGCGCTGCTTCCCTATCTGCTTGAGTTGTGCCATCATTTCTATTTGTCACACTGATATCAAGCTCGGAAATGTGCACTTTTAGACCAGTTTGCTGCATTTTTTCTATCGCATATTCAATGTTGCCCTGTGTACCTGTATCATCGGTTAATCGGGCGTAATTGGTATGCATTTGTAAACCAACACCATCAATAATATGCTGCCCACCAATTAATGGCTCATTATAAAGGCGTTTGACCAAAGCTGCGATCGAGTCTGTTTTAGTTTTAGAATACTCATGCCCATAATCATTATAGAATAATTTCAGGTCGGTGTTCCCAGCATTTATAGCAGCCTGCCTTGCATACTGGAATGCCAACTTAATATCACTGTTGTCCGGTAAAGATTTTTTAGGGAAAAAGGAAGGGATAGCCGAAAGACTACCCCTTTGTGTTGATATTTGAGTTACCACACTTAAATACACAACATGAGCAAAAGTACTTTTTTACCGGACAGCCGGTCCTGAATCAGTTATTAGGTTTAATAGATCGTAATAATGTTCGATCATTAGCAAGACGTGGGGATCACGATCTCTACTACCGTTACTTTGATACCTATACACATCTTGTAACGATGCTTTACTGCGTTTTTAACAGATGCACCAGCAGCAGAGAAGTAATCAGCGGCATGAAAGCAAGCCTGCATAAGCTTCATCATATCGGTATAAGTAAATGTCCGGCCAGAAGCACCTTATGTGATGCTAATGCCCAGCGTAGCTTTGAAGTATTCGCCCGTATTTATGATAACCTGTATAGGCGACACAAGCAGCTTTTACCGGACAGCCGATTAAAGATCGACCCTAAGCTATTCATTGCCGATTCTTCAACAATTACCTTATTTCAGCAAATATTGAAAGCCCCAAGCCCGGGAAAGGCCAACGGTAAGAGAAAAGGCGGGATCAAAGTTCATACGCTCATTAAGGCAGCAGATGATGTACCGCTGAAAATTAGCTTCACGGCAGCCAGCGCTAACGATATGCCCTTCCTTAAAGAGATCAAACTCGAACCAGGTTCCTTTATCGTTTTCGATAAAGGTTACGTAGACTATTCTGAATATCAAAGAATGACAAATGAAGGCGTATTCTTTGTCACCAGGCAGAAAAAAGATGCCAAATACTCAACAATGTGGCTGAATGAGCTTAGCGAACAAAGCAAGGCACACGGTGTCATCGAAGATAAACTACTCCTCCAGGGCACACGTACTCAAAAAGAGGGTATCCAGTTGGAGATTCGCCTGGTTACTTTCTTTGACAAAGAAACCGAAAGGACATTTGAGTTTTTAACCAATAATTTCTCGTTACCACCTGAAGCTATTGCCGATCTTTATAAGAAACGATGGCTTATTGAAATACTATTTAAGCGGGTAAAGCAAAATTTCCCGCTTAAATACTTCCTGGGGGATAATGAGAATGCAATCAAAATACAGATATGGTGCGCTTTTATTGCCGATCTTCTAATCAAAATTGTCCAGGTACAACTCAAAAGACAATGGTCTTTCTCTAATCTGAGTTCTATTATAAGACTCCATCTGATGAGTTATATCCACCTATTTAACTTTCTGAACGATCCGGAGAAACTGTCCGTCATGTCAACAAATCACTCACGGCAACTAAAATTGGGGGGCTTGGACATCCGCTTTAAAACCTAAATCCTTCTTTTTATATCATAATGCAGTCTTTTTATAACAATAACAAACTTTACCGGACAACAGTGACTTAATATAAGTATAACCTTCGCCGGATATTTTATCCATCCAAACACAGTGGTCTTTAGCAGTATCATCGGCGTCCGACGGATCCGCCAAGCCGCTTCCTCTCAAAGTGCCATTATTGTTTACCGCTTCATTAACCACATCCCATGATTTTACACAGGGCGAGCCATCCGGGTTCTTATAGTGCTGGTAATAATACGTTATAACATTGGTAATATGGGTTTGCATGATAGACCGGTAAGTTTGATCGGCAGTTAAACCCGCGGTGGTTGCATTACTTAGCCATGTAGGATTGCTTGAAAACCAGATAAGGTTATGCCCATGTACCCTTGGTATACCATGGCTCTTCGCAAAAAGTATAACTGCGTCATTATAAGTAAAGCTACCCCTTGCTGGTTCAACGGAAGCAAATTTCATTTCATTTTCGGCAGTTAAACTATTGTATTGATTGCCTGCCAAATTAGTATAGGCTGAATTACTAAATTTGCTGGCGTTAATGGCAGCGCCGACTAAAACTGCATCATTAGCGTTCTTAAGTAAGGGATTATTACCCGAATATGGTACATTATCCACCACAACCTTTGTTGTTTTTACATCATTTATTTTTGATAATAAAAACTCTTTTTTACAGCCGGCTACACCTAATCCGACTAAAAAAAATAACACAATCTTCTTCATTTTAATTTAAATTATTGTTTATAAATTGGTTAAGTAATTGGCTATTTACGTTTATCGAAGTATTGTACAAGGTTAAAAACCTGTTTATTCAATTCTTTAATTTGTTGCACCAGCGGGTTATAATACTCGTAATCTGAATCAACTATTCCTTTATTAGAGTCTCTGTTGGAAAGATCTGTTTTCAAATTATCAGGGTCATTGTCCTGGTAAGTAAACCAATGCCAGCCAACACAACTTTTACTCTTAATAAGTGATAAGGCAAAATTTTCATAGAAATATCCTCTGTCTTGCTGGGTTTTAACAATCCAACCAGCTCCCCCATTATTTGCCAAACCCGAATCCTGGGCTTTTACATACCACTCCGTAATTAAGAAAGGTTTGCCAGACCATTTTTCCCAGTCAGCCATTTGCGCAGAATCCGGCTCCCATTTCCTGTAGTGGTTAATAGATATGACATCCATATATTTGCCCGCTACTTTAAAGATCTCTGGATTGCTTAGTTCCTGCCTATCCTGCTGGTTAAATCTGCAGCCCAAATACATATGGTTTGGATCATACTTTTTCAGTGCCGCGGTTACCTTCTGCATATAAGTATCAAAGTAAAAACCAGAAAAAGCCAGCCGGTCAGCTTCAGTGATATCTGCTAACGAGGAAGTTTTCCCTTTTCTTTGATCTAACCACTTCCGGGCTGCGATGTATCCCGGTCTCGTCCTTAGCCAGGTTCTTAAGCGAAATATCCAGAGCGTCCGTTTTCCAGGGTAATTCGTTGTCCGAATAATATCCCAGTAAGTATTTATCCTCTTTATATTTTGATAAAGGTTTAAAAGCAGCGTCACAATACGCGTCGAATTCCGGATCGAATACCATTACTAAATCAAACCTATAGCCTTGCCATCCCGCAATTTTATACTTTCCGCCGAACCTTTTAATATGGTCCGCCTTGTAGCTCCCCATTGCATTTACAATTACAGTATAAACCATGGGCGAAGGGCTATTGCGTATTAAATCAACATCAGACCAAGCTCCTGCTCCGTTAAATCCCAGATCTTTTAAAAAAGTACTTTCATGTTTGTACCAGTTATTAACAGACCCATATTTTTGTTTCAGTATTTTCTGTTGATGCTCAGATGTAAAAGGGCGAAATACGGCCACCCCCTTATTAATAAACGGATACCCATCCGGATCAATGAACCACCATCTATCATTGATCTTTTCAGTTCTGAAATACCCTGTACCCTTTTGCTTATTCATTTCCCAGCTTCCATATTTGTTTAGCGGGGGTTCAGTCTGAGATTTAAAGTCGGATAGCGCGACCAGGGTTTTTGTTTTGTAGTTTGTCCAAACGGTATCCTTATTTGATTTTTTCGCTTCGACAGAATCTATAGCTTGAGCTTTTTTGGGCAAAAACAGCCCATGAAAAGGCTACAAAAAGCCCTATTAGAATTATTATTTTCATAATTTATGGGATTCTTATACTTTATTGCCATGCGGCCAGGAAACCGCTATATGCGAGTGTTTTGTTATAATTTTCATCAAAAAGTAAAGGGCACTTTATATTCCCGTTATTGCTATATCTTAACCACGTACACTTATCTGTAACTCCCCTCTGATCTTCAACTTTTAATACTTGCTCCGATGCCCGTGAGCTTTCCCTGAACAAACAAGGACTGATTTTTATTTGCGCTCTGGCAAAATGTGGAAAACCAAGTAAAACCATCTACAACCACCTTATGGGCTCTTTTTTTCATAGCGTAAGTCGATTATGGTTTATGATAATATCATATTTATAATTAATTGGCTATCTGGGTTATTTATAATTATTTCACCGTTAAATCCTGAGATAGTTGAATACTGTCGGAAGAATTTCCGATTTTAATTTTGAAAACACCGGGCTCTACAACAAAATTCATCTTGGTGTCAAAAACGGCTAAGTCATCCGGATGTATCCTAAAACTTAATGTTTTAGTTTCTGCCGGCAACAGACTTACCCGCTCAAACCCCCGTAAAACAGAATCATAAGTAGTTAGGCTACTTTGCTCATCTGTGATGTAAAGCTCCGCAACTTCATCCCCTTTTACTTTACCAGTATTGGTTACATCTACCGAAACAGTAACATCTTCTTTATTAGATATCTCCGAGGGACTTATTTTAAGGTTTGTAAAACTAAAGGTTGTGTAACTTAATCCGTACCCAAAAGGATATAAAGGTCCGTTTACACTAGTTTTGCCATAACCGTTGGGCCCCGCAGTAGGCTGGCCAGCTTGCGAACCCTTTTTAAAAGGAAAGTTAAACTCAATCTGGCCGGTTGTTTTAGGAAATGTAATTGGCAGTTTTCCGCCCGGATTGTAAGTGCCAAACAAAGTCTCGGCTATAGCTCTTCCACCTTGAGCCCCTGGAAACCATGCTTCTAAAATTGCGGGTAAATATTTATTTTCCCAATTAATAGTTAATGGTTGACCGTTTATCATTACCATTACTACAGGCTTGCCGGTGGCATATAGAGCCTGCAATAGTTGACGCTGCCTGCCAGGTAAATCTAATCCAGTTCTTGACAAGCTCTCGCCTACCCGCTTCTCATCTTCACCTACCACAGCTATCACTACATCCGAACGTTTAGCCATTTCCACAGCCTTATTAATCTCTTGCTGTTCTTGAAAAGTTAACGGAACTGGTATAAGCTCACTTTCTGGCCACGTTGAGTCTACGACATCACATCCCTTTGCGTAGTTTACCTTTACCCTATTTCCGACTTCATTGGTAATTCCGGATAAAACTGAGATCAAATGATTATTTGAAGGACCATATCTGCTTAACTCGTAATTGGTTTCAGCTGCCAATGGACCGGTAACAAGGATACTTTTCAATTTGCTTTTATCTAATGGTAGAAGTGGCTGCTTTTTATCCTTATAAGGTTGGTTCTTTAACAATACAAATGACTCCCTGTTAATTTGCATTGCAAACTCATCATCTTTTAGCGTGTGTACCTTTTTATCGGATAACTTCGTGTCATCCACATAAGGTTGATCAAACAATCCCAGTTTAAATTTTACCCTAAGTACGTCAGAAACCCTAGCATTCAATGTTTCCATCGAAACTCTGCCTGTTTTAACCAAATTTCTTAGGGGCAGAATAAAATCCTGTGGTGGTGTAAAATTGGTTCGAACGTTAAGGCCGGCCTCTACAGCTAGCCTCACTGCATCTTCGGCATCTTTTGCTACATGATGTTTTGTTTCCAGGAACTCTACCGCCTCACTATCAGAGACTACATATCCCGTAAAACCGTATTGTATTCGTAATAATTCCGTTAAAAAATACCTACTGCCAGTTATCGGCATCCCATTCCAGTCATTATAACTGCTCATTACGCCAAAAGGATGTGCTTCCTGAATTACTCGTTTAAAAGGATAGAGAAAAATTTCTTGCAATTCAATAGGCGCAATATGAGGATCTGTTCTGGCATTGCCATCCCTTCCTCCTTTGGGGACGCTGTAGGCCGCAAAATGCTTCAACGTAGATGCGACGCCATTCTCTTGTATACCCAATGTCATCTGCTTACCTAACTCGGCAACCAGAAAAGGATCTTCACCGTAGGTTTCAACTACCCTGCCCCATCTTGGGTCTCTGGATACATCCAAAATTGGAGCATAAACATTAGTATATCCCAATGCTTTAGCCTCTCTTCCAACGATATTACCTGCCGTTCTGACCATTGGCTTGTCCCAGGTGCTACCAATGTTGATAGGCGAAGGTAACGGTGTTGCACGATCATGATTTAGTCCATGAATTCCTTCATTAGTAAAATCGACTGGAATTCCTAATCTGGTTTGTTCTATAAACCATTTTTGAACCAAATTAATCGCATCGGCATGTTTACTGAAAGGGTAAGAATACTCAGACTGTGCATCGGGGTTAAAAGGTAAACTATTGAGGTGTTCATCAATATTTGCTATACCATCTTTCCAGATTTCATTTTTCCATTCCGCTGTTGGAAGCTGATCTTTTAAAACACGATGATAGCCGTAAAGTGTTGCCATTTGACAAGTTTTCTCCTCTAAAGTCATCTGCGATAGCAGATCATTTACCCGGGCCTCTATGTTTTGGGTGGGATCTTCGAAGATGTCCTCCTTTCCGTTTTTATTAAAATCTATCCACCTTTGATGATAGATATTAACAGATTTATCTTGAGAAAATAAAAAATCAACATTTAATAGCAAGCATATAATCAAGACAAAGTTTTTTAGGAAATATTTCATAGTAATTAGTTAAAAATTGGGGCTGGCGTGTTTTTTGATCGTTAGATTTGAGCAGGAAGACTGACAGGCCAAGAAATGGCAATTCTGTTTACATAAAGCGCAGTATTTATCAGCTAATTTTATTTCAATCCGTGGAACATCCCGGCCTTATTATATATAAATACCCATCAGCAAATAGATAACGATATTTGCCGATGGGTATAAAATAAATTAATAGCCCGGATTTTGCGGGAAATTTGGCGCCATAAGGTCAATTTGATCTTGTGGTATTGGCCAACGTACCTGAAAATCTTGCATCGGGAAAACCTTTTCGTTGGTGCTTGCGCTTCCAAATGTGTGGTATTTATTTACCTGACTCACCAAAACTCCCATTCTTTTTAATAAAAACCAGCGCCCTCCCTCGAACGCCAATTCCCGTGCCGATCTCGTCTAGAATGGTTTGTTGGTCGATTGATGTAAAATTTGGCATGCCTGCTCTAGCGCGAATCCTGTTAATGTACATTAAAGCAGTAGGGTCCGAACCGTTGTTGGTCAGTCTCCAATGAGCTTCAGCTCCCAGCAATAGGGTTTCGGCGAGTCGATAAGCTATTACATCTTTGTAGCTTCCTGCACGGCCATCAGGCTTGGTGAAATCCTGATATTTCTTCACACTCCAGTGGTATTGCCTGTAATTATCTGAATAGGATGACTTTGGCAACTTTCTTCCGTAATAAGGATCTCCTGGTTTGTTACCGACTACAGTATCTGGGAAAAAATAAGTTGTGAAGCGCTTGTCAGGAGATAGCCCCGTGGTTTTATCCCATCCTAACAGCGTTTTAAGATAAAAATTCGGTGTTGTCCATGCAAAAGAATTGCCGCCCCAATTATTATCTTCAATCATATGGCCTCCAGGCATTTCATAGTAACGTGCAGTAAGCACAGCATTTAAAAAGTGCTGTTCTCCGCCGGCAAGATTTGAGCTTCCTCCTGTTAACTCATCAAACTGGTAGGTATAAAGAGATTCGTTATGATTGACATCCGCGCCAAACACCTTTTCCAGTGGTTGTAAAGCATAAGGGCCAGTATTAATCACTGCATCACATTGAGCGGCCATTGTTGCCCAATCACCCTGCCAGGCAGCAACTTGAGCTCTAAGGTGTCGGGCAAGCCCCTGGCTAACTTCCCCGGGTTGAGCAACATATGATAAATTGGCAATTGCAAAATCTAAATCGGAACTAATCAACGAAAGAACCTGCTGTTTTGTGGCTGGTTTATATTGAACAGGGTCAAAGGCGTTATTTACAGTCGTTGGGATGGTATCAATTAATATATTATCATACAACTCCCAAAGTTTAAAAAAGTCATTGCTCTAATAACCCTTGCTTCACCGATAACTTTATTTTTAGCGGCTGCCGAGGAAAAACTAACTTTTTTCGCACCTTCGATAATCGCGCTCGCCCTGTCTATCAGTTGATAACCAGAATTCCATTTACCCCTTGGGAAATCTATAGCGTTCATATTTGCCTTGTAAATTTGAGCATCGTTAAAGGTCCTGGTGCAACCCAAATCGTCCGCGCAATAAATCCAAAGGTTATCCTGCTGCAAACCACTATTATAACTAACCAGTTCATATGCTCGCTGTAAATTATACAATGCCCCAAGGCCTACATTCAACCCTGCCTCATCCTTGTAGATAACATCCGAGCCAATTTTTGTAAAATTTTCTTCCGCTAGCCATTTTTTGCAGGAGGCCAAAAGGGACATTATTCCTACAATTCCTGCTATCAACATTTTATTATGATTTTTCATTTTATTATTTTATTAAGACATTTAAGAATTAAAAGATCGGCTGTTATAAACATTTTACTATTATTGCAAACCGATTTTTACTCCCAAAATAAAATTTCTTGTTGCCGGATAAGAGTACAAGTCTTGCTCTGGGCTATAAGCCTGATACTTGGTACTAGTGATTAGGTTTTGCCCTGTTGCGTAAATCTTCAGATTAGCAATTTTTAATCTTGAAAGCACTTTTTGGGGAAAGGTGTAGCCTATGGTGAGGTTTTGTAACCTCCAATATGAAGCATCTTGCAATCCAAGATTATACATTCCCGGAGGCGAAGTACCAGCATTTGGCTGTGGAAAAGTATTGGAAGGGTTCTCGGGAGTCCAATAATTCACCTTGATCCCATTTCTATTTCCTCTTAAATCCCCACCTGCGGTATAATCATATAAAAATTGATTGTTTTTTGTAATGCCTTGTACGGTATAAATATCCATTGAAAAATCAAATCCTTTGTAGGCCACGCTTAAGTTAAATGAGCCTGTCCAATCGGGATATTTAGATGTTATATAATTATCATCAGCATTTATTTTTCCATCACCATTTTTATCTTCCAATTTCACGGTTCCAGGTACAGGTGTTTTCTGGGTGAACGGATCAACAATAGGCTTTCCACTTGCGTCTAAAGCTACAGGAGCTTGCACACCATTAATTTCCCACTTTCCTGTTGCCTTATCAAAGGTCGAGCCGGGGTACACTTCAGTACCCTGCCACACGCCAAGATATTTCGCTTGTCTGTAAATCTCGATTGGCTGACCAATGAACCAATTATTTGCAACATCATCATCCTGTACACCATCGCCGTTAAGGTCTCCATATAGCTTCTTGATTTTATTCCTATTTTTGGAAAACAACACCCCCATCCTCACGGTAAGATCCTGGGTTTGTACAGGCACACCGTCCAATTGAATTTCTATGCCGCGATTTTGAATTTCGCCAATATTATAAGGTTGTGTAGTGTATCCGATTGAGGAATTCAACTGCCTATTTACCAATAAATCAGTTGTTTTGGTATTATAATACTCCACTGTACCGGAAATACGATCTTTGAATAAAGCAAAATCCAATGCAGTGTTTAAGGTTGTCGATGTTTCCCATTTCAGTTTAGGGTTGGACAGTGAACTTCCGGGTGTATAACCTGAAACTCTGTTGTTGCCAAATAAATAATCTCTTTGATCTGCGAGGCTCAAGCTTCCATAAGGAGGAATTCCTTCATTACCCACACTTCCATAGCTCGCGCGAAATTTAAGGTTTGTGATCTGTTTTACATCCGTCAGAAACTTTTCTTTATAGATATTCCAGCCTAAAGCAACAGCTGGGAAATAGCCCCATTTATTGTCGGCACCGAAAACAGATGATCCGTCAGCACGGGCACTTAGCGTTACATAATATTTTGACGAATAATCATATTGAACCCTACCAACACCCGAAACCAACCTGCGCCTGTTACCTCCGATTGTTGGCACATTAATTAAAGCTGACTGTAATCCGTAAATGCCAAGTATGTCATTCGGAATTTTAGATGCTGAGTTTCTGAAATATGTGTAATCCTGCTGAGTTGCACTGGATACAAAAGTAAACCCCAGGTTATGCTTTTTTATTTGAGTATTATACGTTATTATATCTTCCAGCAACCATTCTCTGTTATCCTGAAAGTAGATGCTTCCGTTAGCAGATCCATTGGCAACGCCGCTTTCGGAAAGTGCCGTATTGTAGTCCAATTGTTTATAATTCCAGGACCTGCGGCTAGCGTTAATTCTGTTATTGAATCCCTTGAACGGTTTTATATCTAAATAAATATTAATAATATCGTTGCGGTTAC
Organism: Mucilaginibacter sp. P19; assembly: GCF_050632265.1. Taxonomy (NCBI): domain Bacteria; kingdom Pseudomonadati; phylum Bacteroidota; class Sphingobacteriia; order Sphingobacteriales; family Sphingobacteriaceae; genus Mucilaginibacter; species Mucilaginibacter sp. P19. The sequence continues at coordinate 2,404,713 of NZ_CP192586.1, read as the reverse complement.
GGGTATCATCCTTTGTTTGCTGTAAATTTAATAAAGGGTTGAAACTTTCCTGATTACCTCCCGGCCTTACATTATAGCTTCCATCTGCATTATAGATATTACCTAACGGGGATGCTGTTATTACTTCACGGAGAATTGTGGATACTCCCGGATCATTTGATTTAGAGGTTTGGAATGAGGTATTAATTCCAACTTTTAACCAACTCTTTAAATCCTGGTCTAAATTTATTCTGATAGCTCCCTTTTGAATATTAGTTGTTGGCACTATGCCTTGCATATCCTGAAAATTCGCTCCAACATATAGTTTGGTTTTTTCGGTACCAGATGAAAAACTTAGGTTGTGATTCTGAATTGTTGAAGGTTTCAAAACTTCTTTTGACCAATCTATAGACCGATTTTCGGCGATAGCCTGTAATTCGTCTGCGCTGAAAATAAGATTGTCTGGTCTGATAATGTTATTATTAACCGCTCTATCGGCTTCTCTTTTTAACTGTGCAAACTCCGGGCCTGTATATACATCAAAGTTTCTGTGCACGGTTTGTGTTCCATAATAGCCTCCATAATCGATTGCCAGTTTACCTAGTTTCCCTCTTTTTGTAGTAATGAGAATAACACCATTAGATGCTCTTGCCCCATAAATAGCCTGTGCGGCCGCATCTTTTAAAATCTCGATTGATGAAATATCATTGGGGTTAAGATCGTTGATAGAACCGATAGGGACACCATCTGCAATTACAATCGGGCTATCTCCCCCAGCTAAAGACCCCCTTCCCCTTATTGAAATATTAGAAGAGCCCCCGGACCCGCGTCGTTTGTTGTTACCTGTACACCTGCCGCCTTTCCTCTTAGCATCTCCCCCACATCCAAAGTAACATTTCGAGTTGCGCTTTCAGGCTTGATAGAAGCAACAGAACTGATGATATCACTTTTCTTTTGCGTACCATAACCTATCACAACTACTTCGTTAAGATTACTGGAACCTGCTTTGAGCACTACATGCAGATCTCTTTCTTCCCCAACTTTAACCTGCTGTTCCAAAAAACCGACATACCGAAATACCAGGACGGCATCATTATCAGGTATCTTCATTGAAAATCTCCCGTCAGTGCCGGTTACAGCACCTTGTTTGGTGCCCTTTAACAGAACGCTAACTCCAGGCAGCGTTAATTTTTGTTCGTCCGTTACAATACCCTTTATCACTATTTGCTGGGCTTGAGCCTTTAAACATAGCAATAATAAAATAGCAATTGCACTATGCCTGAGGTAGCCTCGGCTAAGCACATAAAAAGCATTTCTCTCTTTGTAAAAAGTTTTCATTCTAATTGGTTTGGTTAATAATTTGGTAATTGGTTGCGTTACTATTAGAGATAATAACTGCTACAAATATGATTGAGGAGTGCAGAATCGACGGTATTTTAGCGTACTGAAATGAGGGTTCAAATGTACTTTACAGGCAGAAACAACTATTACAGGAGTCTATTCAAACTATATATTAAATTGCCAAGGTTGCTTTTGAATGTGTGGAATGTTTGAATAAACTACTTTTTGACCCGATACTGCGGCCATTTTGTTGCTGTGAGAAAGCATCAATCGAGATGAATTAAAGATCCCATTACACGTCAGATATGATATGCGTGCATTTAGAATATCAGATAGTTAATTACTGGAGCTATGATTTGCATTGGCGGACAGAACGCAAAGCCAAAGACACTCCTTTGCATTTATTACCCCGTTGTTGCAAGCTACGAAATAAGCCCTGTTAGAGGGATCAAACTTTTTTCTGATGGAAGTTTTGAATATATTCTGAGGGCGAATACTCAAATTGCTTTTTAAATTCCTTACTAAAATGCTTTCTGTCATTGAACCCGACCATGTATGCCACTTCAGCAATAGAATAGGTATTTTGCTTAAATAGCGCGGCAGCCTTTTTTAATCTGATTTGTTTAATTAAATCTGCCACAGAATAACTGGTTAAGGCCTGTACCTTCTTGTACAATACTGTACGGCTCATCCCAATTTCGTTAACCAAGTCGTTTACTTCAAAAGTAGGGTCTTCTATCTTGCATTCTATAATGCTCATTAACTTGTTGAGAAACTTTTCTTCGGGAGAGGCTATATTACTGGGCGAAGGCATTAAAACAAACTGTTGTCCAAATTTTTCACGCATCACCTCTTGAGCATGCAATAAGTTCTTGATATTTAATTCAAGGATTTGAAAGCTAAATGGCTTAGAAACATATGCATCTGCCCCTGTTGAAAGACCATCAATTTGATGATCAAGTGAGGCTTTGGCTGTTAGTAAGATAAAAGGTATGTGACTGGTGTTTTCGTTTGACTTAACGCCCTTACAAAAATCCAACCCATTCATTCCTGGCATCATAATATCGCTGATTATTAAATCCGGAATTTCATGTTTCATTGACGACAAAGCATCCTCGGCATTTGAAAACTGCAAGATGGAATATTTCCCATGCAGCAAATCAACGATTAATTGTCTCACTTCATCATTATCTTCGACAATCAAAAGTGTATACTTTTTTGACGACCTGGAAAATAAAGGTGCGGCGTCATCATTAACAATAACTTTATCAGAATTCATAACGGCGGTATCCATTATATAGGCAGCCTTACTCGGATCAAGAATCTGCTGGCTATTCAGATGTTTACTTCCAATTGGAAGTGAGATAATAAAACTGGTGACATTTTCTGGAAAACTTTCACTGCTTATTTCAATTTTACCGCGGTGCAATTCAACAATACTTTTTGACAGCGCTAATCCAATACCACTTCCTATATCCTGCCTTCCCCGATCATCTACCTGAAAAAAGCTTTCGAATAATTTAGGCTGCATATCTTTGGGTATACCTTTTCCATTGTCAGTTATTCCAATTTCAATCCAATTGTCTTCTATGAAACTCTTGCCGACCGTTAGGGTGATTTTTCCCTGCTCCGGTGTAAATTTAAAAGCATTTGAAAGTAAATTATAAATAGCCTTCTCAAGCTGATTTGAATCAAAATATATAAATAATGGTGCTTCTGAAGCGACAAAATAATACTCTATTTGCCGGTCATCCGCTAAGGCCTGAAAAGATTCAAAAATACTCTTGCAGAAAGCTGTGATATCCTGGTTCGTACAATATATGTTCAAGCGCCCCTCTTCTGCTTTGCGAAAATCTAATAATTCAGTAACCAGTTTCATTAACCTGCCCGCATTGCTTTTAATTAAAGTCAAGGGTTTAACAAATTCCTTACTGCTATTTTCCTTTAGTATTTTATCTAAAGGGCCTAAGATCAGGGTTAATGGAGTGCGAATTTCATGAGATATATTGGTGAAGAAATTTAATTTCATTTGGTATAATTCTTCTTGCCGAATATTGTAAACGTGCTCCAGGTATAAATCCCTCTTTAATCTGGCCCTGTTTCTTAAAAAACGGACTACTATGATTGAAACTATACTAATGCAAAAAGCATAAATTAAATACGCCCACCAAGTTGCCCAAAATGGGGGTTTAACTATTATTTTTAAGGACCGGATGCCGTTTCCCCAAACCTTGTCATTATTTGAAGCTTTTACTTTAAATATGTAACTTCCGGGGGAGATTCGCGAAGTTGACTGTTCTTTGTGCCCCAATCTGTTGCCAATCTGTATCATTGGCCAAGCCTTCCAACTTGTAGGCATATTGATTATTTTCGGCATTGATAAAATTTAATGCAGAATAAGTAAAGCTCAAATTCGCCTGATCATAAGGCACAACAATTCTTTTCGCCTCTACAATTGAACTACTAAGCGGCGAGTCTTTTTGTCCAATTTCTACTGCCTTGTTATTAACCAAAACCCTGGTTAGGGCAACCTCAGGCTGTAAAGTGTTTTTTATAATTTCTTCAGGATAAAATACAGACAAACCATTCATACCACCAAATAAAAGCTCCCCGGTATGAAGTTTAATTGCTGCATTGTTTGAAAACTGATTGCTAATTAAGCCATCGTTTGCTGAGTATCCCGATATTTCTAAATTATGTTTTGAAAAAGGAACATCAAACAACTTAAAATCTATTTTGTATAAGCCTAAATCTGTACTAACCCATAAATTGTGCAAATCGTCTTCCACAATGGCATGAATAACATCGTCCCCTAATCCCAAATCCTTACTAATAACGTAAAACCTGCCGGTTGCCCGGTCAAAATAATTTAGACCTCCGCCTTCTGTACCGATCCATAGCCTATGTTTGGAATCGATAAAAAGAGCAGTAACATTACTATTGTCAATTTGAAATTTATTGTGTCTTCTTCGCTGGTAAATCTTTGTAATGGCGTTGGCTTTGGTGTCAAAACAATTCAATCCATTTTGTGTCCCCACCCACAAATTGCCATCAAAATCTTTAACTAAAGCCGAAACAAAATTATCGCTCAGGTTCAGACCTCCCATATTGTTTAACGCCTGTTTTCGTAAATAAACCGGAGATCGTCCATTTGGCAATACATACCTTAATCCACCGCCATTTGTTCCAATCCAAGCACCTTCTCCATCTGGCAAAATTGCACTGATAAGTTTTTCGCTCAATTTCCCATCGCTTACAGGGAATTCGAAATACCTGAACTTCTTCCTTTCCTTATTAAACAAGCTTAACCCATCTAACGATCCAATCCACAAATTTCCTTTACCGTCATCGGCCAATGATTTTATTCCGTTACTCGCCATTAATTGATTATCTGGCTTTATCGAGAAATATTCACATTTATGGTTATTGAAATCAAGATGGTTTAAACCGCCCCCAAATGTACCCACCCACCAAGACCCATCTTTGTCCTCAGTTACAGCATTCACCAAAACATGGTTCAACCCTATTTCATTACCAATACGTTCCACGATATTTTTGAAGTTCGCATTCCCTTTATAATAGAAGTTGATCCCCCTCCGAAAGTACCAACCCAAACACAACCTGCCCTATCTTTCATAAAGCTCCAAATTGCGTTATCATTTAAACTGTTTGGATTTAAGGGGTCGTGCTTATAATTGGTAAACTTCTGTGTGGCTGTATTTAAAATACAAATTCCAGTACGGGTAGCAAACCACAACGACTGTGCATCAAATAATAAAATATCCCGTACCCAATTGGAAGATATTGAATTAGGATTGCCCGTTATTGACAGGTACCTTAATAAGGTATTTTGCTTTTTTGATATGTGAAGGCCCCGGCCGTTTCCGTACCAAACCATAAATTACCTTCTTGATCTTGCCTGGTGACTAAGACTTTTAGATCTTTTACTTCTTTAAATGCTTCGGGGATTGTAAGCATTTGATAGGTTTTAGGATCAAACCTACGTAAACCAAGTTTGGTACCAGCCCACAATGAATTATCCCGGTCTGTAAACAAAGAAAATATTGCTTTTTTACCCAAAACTTCGTTAGATTCGGTAGTGAAAACCTCCTCCAATTTCCGCGTTTTTCGATTAAGCTTTCTAATTCCGGCAAAAGTACCCACCCATATATTGCCGAGGTTATCTTCCGCTAACGAGGAAATATAATTTCGTCCTCCTTTAATTTCTAAAATATCAATTGGCGTAAAGGTTTCAGTATATTTATTATATAAGCAAATTCCATTCGCAGTACCTATCCATAGGTTTTTTTCATGATCCTGGAAAATAATATTCACCCTGTTATTACAAAGGCTACTGGGATTTTTCTCGTCATAGACAAAAGTCTTAAACTCGTATCCGTCGTATCGTGTTAAACCTTTTAAATTCCCAAACCAAATAAATCCCTTATCATCTTGCAAAAAATTTGAAATAGGGCTTTGCACCAATCCTTCCTTATAAAAGATGTGCTTGAAATTGAGTGTTTGAGCACCAACCAGATTAGCAGTAAAAAATAAAATTATGAAGTAGTAATACTTACTTAAATTCATAAAGGGCTTTATAATTGGTTATTTGAACTATTCGAAGGGAACGGTGCCGCAAGATATAAACATTCGATTAATTTAAAGTTATTTTACAATGCTGGATTTTAAACAATAAAGCGCTATCACTATCGCAAGCGCCTGAATTTATGGTGGATATAATTATTTCGGCAGCTAAATATTCCAAGTCATTTCCGTTAAAATTAGAGCTAAACACGAGCAACTACTTCCGTTATTATTAAAAGGGATATTTTAACCCCACACTTGGGATGTTTATACCCCTATCAATTGCATGTAACTTATCATGTTTGCCAAGCTGATCTTTAAAATCAACCTCCAAACCTAATTTTAACACCCTGCATGAGTTTTCATCAGCATTAAATGCTGATGAAGCGATACATTCTAAATATTTATGTACAGAAAGTCCCTATTTAAAAACATTTGGAGAACAACTTCGCCGTTTTGCAGCGGTCAGAATCGCTACTCTTTTATAAAAGCGTTAAAATACGCTTCATTTTTGATTGCAGCAGTTTCAACCTTTTCTGTATCATATAGGCAAATCAATGTACAAACACCGAAAAAATTCAAGAATCGGCTAAAAGATCCGCCTTGGTTTATAAAAACAAAAACATCCCCATTAATCAGCGGATTGAGGATTTACTGCGAAGAATGACAATCGAAGAAAAAATTCTTCAGATGACGCAGTGGACCTATGGTAAAAATGCCAATGCAAATAATATCGAAGCAAGTAAAAAAGCGGTTCGTCCCGAAATCGGTTCTTTGATTTATCGTAGTGTTAATCCGGTTTATCGTAATGAGATTATGCGAAAGGCCATGGAGCAATCCCGTTTAGGGATCCCTATTTTGATGGGTTTTGATGTTATTCACGGCTTCAGAACGATATATCCAATCCCTTTGGCCCAGGCATGCTCTTGGAACCCCAACCTGGTGGCAAAAGCTGCCGCCGTAGCAGCCAAGGAATCAAAGCTTTCGGGAGTTGACTGGACATTTTCACCAATGATTGATGTAGCGCGCGATCCGAGATGGGGAAGAGTCGCGGAAGGATATGGTGAAGACCCTTATACCAATGCCGTTTTTGGCGTTGCCTCGGTAAAAGGATACCAGGGTAAAAATCTTTCCGATACCTTTTCTATTGCGGCGTGCCTGAAGCACTATATTGGCTATAGCCTATCCGAAGGAGGACGCGATTACCATTATGCCGATGTGTCGGCGCAAACTTTGTGGGATACGTTTATGCCACCTTACGAAGCTGGTGTAAAAGCAGGCGCTGCTACCCTCATGAGTGCATTCAATGATATCAGCGGCGTGCCTGCTTCGGCAAATCATTTTACTCTTACTGATATTTTGAAGCAGCGTTGGAAACATGATGGCTTTGTAGTTTCAGACTGGGGCTCAATTGAAAATTTAATTCCACAAGGTTTTGCAAAAGACAGGAAAGATGCTGCTTTAAAATCATTCACAGCAGGTGTTGAAATGGATATGGTTGACAATATATACGCTGACAACTTGCCACTGCTTTTAAAGGAGCATAGGATTTCGATGAAGCAGGTTGACGACGCGGTCCGTAGGATTTTAAGATTAAAGTTTAAACTAGGCCTATTTGACAAACCTTATGTAGAAGAGCTTCCAGAAAAAGACAGGTACTATCAACCTGAAAGTATGGCCATTGCAAGAAAACTTGCAGAAGAATCGATGGTGTTACTTAAAAATGATGGTCAAACACTTCCTATTGCTCATAATATTAAACAAATTGCTCTCATAGGTCCGATGGTAAAAGACAGTATTAATATCATGGGATCCTGGGAAGGGCAAGGCATGCCTTCGTCTGTAGAAACAATATTTGACGGATTTAAGAAAGAATTTCAAGGAAAAACCACACTGAATTTTGCTAAAGGCTGTGACTTTGACGGGGATGATGAAAGTGGATTTAATGAAGCTTCTATCGCAGCAAAAAAATCGGATATCATCGTATTATGTTTAGGCGAAATGGAAAAATGGAGCGGCGAAAATGCGACCCGCTCTACCCTTGCTCTGCCTGTTATCCAGCAACACCTCTTCAGTATATTAAAGCAATCAGGAAAACCTATTATTTTGATAATCTCCAATGGCCGCCCCATCGAGTTGGGGTCGTTGAATCGTTTATCTGGTGCTATTTTAGAAATCTGGCAACCTGGAATTGCTGGCGGAAGTGCAGTAGCAGGAATTATCTCAGGACGGTTAAATCCTTCCGGTAAATTAGCCATCACATTCCCTTTAACAACCGGGCAAATACCTACCTACTATAATATGAGGCAGTCTGCCCGTCCAAAATTAGGTGGTTACCAGGATATATCTTCAGAGCCAAACTATTGGTTTGGGCACGGATTAAGTTATACAACTTTTTCTTACAGTAAGATCACCCTTTCGGATAGTATCATAAGTAAAAACAAAAATCTAATCGCAAGAGTAGAGATCACCAATACAGGGTTGCGCGATGGTAAGGAAACAGCTATGTGGTTTATTTCGGATCCCGTGGCTTCTGTAACCCGACCTGTTAAAGAACTTAAATTTTTTGAAAAAAAGAACCTAAAAGCAGGAGAAAAACAGACTTTCCAATTTGAAATTGATCCAATAAGGGACTTAAGTTTCCCAGACGCCAATGGTGTTCGACATTTGGAAAGCGGTGAATTTTATATAATGCTAAATGAACAAAAAGTAAAGTTTGAATTGGTTGATTAGCCATGTTTTATCAAATAAATGTTAAACCTATGATGCCGAGCCAATTAAAAACAGACTTCAGTTGCAATTAAATAAAAGCCATAGCAATTTCAAAAACAAACATTATCACCACATTATAACATCCATTGACCAAATCACCTAATGAAATCGAAACTATTTTATTTGACATTGTTGACTGCATTTCTTTCAAATGCCAAGGCGCAAATCCCAGGAGCTAAAGTTGGTTCATTTGACCAATTCATAGATATTGGAACAACCCAAATTAAAGGATTCGCGAGTTACCAAGAGCCCCTACAGGCCTATCGTTTAATAGGTTCAGGTATGAATATCTGGTTCGGACATGACAGTTTTTCTTTTCTGAGTAAAAAAATCACCGGAGATTTCGTTATACAGGCGCAATTGAGTTTTGTAGGTGATGGGCATGAGCCACACGGAAAAGCGGGCTTAATGATTAGAACTTCTACCGCAGCAAACTCGCCGGTAGTAGCCTGAACCATTCATGGTGACGGCTTAACATCGCTTCAATACCGCACAACTACAGACACCATGATGAAAGAAATCAAACTAACCATCAAGTATCCCGATGTATTACAATTAGAAAAAAAGGGAATAATTACACGATGTCTGTGTCACATTTTGGAGAAAAGTACCTGGTACAAAAACTGGAAAACATTGACCTGGGCAACAACGTGGTTGCGGGCCTTTTTATTTGCGCACATACCAATAAGTTTACCGAGGAGGCAGATTTTTTCAATACACGAATATATAACACCGCCCCCAAGGAACTGGTTCAATACAAAGAATACCTTGGCAGTGCTTTGGAAATTATGGATATCAATACCGGGCTACGACAGGTTGTTTTAAGTGACAGTGGTTCTTTGCAAGCACCTAACTGGACTCCAGATGGCAAATCACTGATATTCAATAAAGCTGGTAACCTATACAATTTCAGCCTTGACAACAGTTGTGCAAATTTATTAAACACCGGCTTTGCTAATAAAAACAATAACGACCATGTTCTTAGTTTTGATGGACTGCAAATTGGCATTAGTCACCATGCATTAGAAGAAAAAGGACGGTCAATAGTATACACGCTACCCATCACCGGTGGTTTTCCAAAGCAAATAACGACCAAAAGTCCATCATATTTACATGGTTGGTCGCCTGATAACCAATTCTTGTTATATACAGGCGAACGAAACGGGGAGTTTGATATTTTTAAAATATCAAAAAATGGCGGAAAAGAAATCCGACTGACCAATAGCCCCGGTCTAGATGACGGAGCAGAATATTCACGCGACGGAAAATACATTTATTTCTGCTCTACACGCACAGGAAAAATGCAAGTTTGGCGCATGGATGTTAATGGAAAAAACCAAACGCAATTAACATTCGATGATTTCAACAATTGGTTCCCCCATGTGTCGCCCGATAATAAATGGCTGGTATTTATATCGTTCCAAAACCAGGTACCTGCTGACAAACATCCATTTTATGAACACGTATACCTAAGGTTAATGCCGGTTGAAGGCGGCCCAGCAAGAGTAATATCCTATTTATATGGCGGACAAGGAACAATAAACGTTGCAAGCTGGTCGCCAGACAGCAAAAAAATAGCATTTGTTAGCAATGGAAATTTTTAAAACACATAGAAAAAATTTAAAGCATGAACACTAATCAAATTAAGTCAACAATTATGGGTACCCATAAAAAAGCATTGAAAATAATCATTTTGGCTATTTTTTTATCACCAATATCAGCCATTGCACAAAGAAAAAATTTCTATCCATTAATTCCTTCGCTTAACGCCTACTCCTTCAGCGATTTATTAACAGCAAAAGATAATCGTGATAAACAACCGGTTTACAGCATATTCAACCTATTGGATTGGTGCGCCTCACAAAATATAAAAGGCCTTGACCCAACTGCTTATTTCTTCCCTTCCTATCCTAATGTTCCTTCAGACGAATATCTTAAAAGATTTAAGGAAAAAGCTACACAACTGGGTATAAAAATTACAGGCACCGGTATAAGAAATAACTTTGCCTCACCTGACCCTAAAGTACGAGCAGAGGGATTACAGCTTGCTAAAGATTGGATTGTTGCCGCCTCTAAAATGGGCGCTCCTGTGGTTAGAGTGTTTTCAGGAGACATTCCCAAAGGATATGAAAACAAATGGGGAGAAGTTGCCGGATGGATGATAGATTGCTATAAACAATGCGCTACCTATGCCCAACGTTATGGTGTAAAAATTGGCATCCAAAATCACGGAGATATGTTGCAAACAGCCGATCAATGTCTTTACGTGTTAAAAGCTGTTGATTCTAAATGGGTAGGATTAATTGTGGATACAGGCAATTTTAAAACAGAAGATCCCTATGAAGATATTTCAAAGGTCGTGCCATTCGCTATTAACTGGCAGATAAAAGAAAGCCCGTTCGGTATAGGAGGCACAGTACCTACTGATTACTTAAAACTTATCAAAATCATCAAAGCTGGCGGCTACACCGGTTATCTTCCTGTCGAAACCTTATTAGTCCGGGGCAGACCCTACGACCCATTTGAATCTGTCCCAGAAATGCTAAACAAACTGCAAGCTGCAATTAAACAAGTTTACAATTAAATACGCTGGAACTTTGACCGAATACTTTAAATGAAAAAAATCAACAACCTAAGTCAGTTGCTGCTGGCATTACTGTTTATTGCCACTGGAAGCAAGACTATATATGCCCAGCAAACCGTAAATTATAGCGATGCATTTGCACAAAATGCAAAAATGGGCCGAGGCGTAAATATAATCGGATATGACCCCTTATGGAAAGATGCCACTAAAGCCCGAATGAAAGACAAACATTTCAAACAGATAAAAAATGCTGGATTTGATAATGTCAGGATAGTCATTAGCCCATTTAAATTTTCTCTGCACGATTCAACTTTTACCATTAACCCCGATTTCTTTAAAAAGTTGGATTGGGCTGTAAAAGAGTCTTTAAGAAACAATCTAATGACTATAGTTGATTTTCATGAGCACAATGCAATGGGAAAAGATCCATTGGGTACCAAATCAATGTTTTTATCCATGTGGAAACAAATTGCAGACCACTACAAAGATTATCCTCATGATGTCCTGTTTGAAATTGCTAACGAGCCGAACATGAAGCCCGAACTGTGGAATAAAATTTATAGTGAAGCCTACGATATTATACGTAAGTCTAATCCCTACAGAACGTTGCTTGTCGGAACGGTTTATGGTAACCAGATCAAATATCTAAATAATTTGACTTTACCTGAAAGAGATAGCAATATCATTGTTGCTATCCACTATTATAGTCCTATTCAATTCACTCATCAGGGTGCTCCATGGTCCTTAAAAAACAAAGACTTAAGCGGCATCACATGGACTGGAACCAACGAACAAAAACAAGCGGTGACGGATGATTTTGACATGGCAAATCAGTGGGCTAAAAAAATAACCGTCCAATAACGCTGGGCGAGTTTGGAGCTTATGAAAAAGCCGATATGGCTTCACGCGCGAAATGGACCAATTATGTAGCGAGACAAGCAGAAATCAGAAACTGGAGCTGGAGTTACTGGCAATTTGATTCCGACTTTATTCTTTATGATCTGGATAATGATGAATGGGTACAACCAATTAAAAATGCCCTGATACCTGCGAAATGATTGATCATAGCAATAAAATTGTCAAAGTTGGAATTGTAGGTTCCGGATTTGCGGCAGACTTTCATTACAACGTTATAAAACGAGTTTACTGCGCAAATTTGCAAATAGCAGGTGCGTTTTCCACAAACAGTTTAAGGCTGAAGGCATTTACAACGGCACGAGGGATTAAAAGCCTTCCTACACTGGACTCACTAATTGAAATCTGTGATGTATTACATATCTGCACGCCTCCTTCAACTCATGAAGAGTTGGTCATAAATGTTTTAAAGAAAGGCAAGCATGCAATTGTAGAGAAACCGTTTACCGGATATTTTGGAGACGGCTCTGACAACTTTAATGGAGATCTTTTTAGCCGTAATGATGGATTAACATTGGCCTTAAACAGCATTGAAAATATGCTATCGGCAGAGCAGGCGAGCAAGGGTAAAATTATGTACGCCGAAAATTGGATATATGCGCCTGCTATACAAAAGGAAAAAGAGCTCATCGAAAAAACAGGTGCACAAATACCGTGGATACAAGCACAACAATCCCACTCAGGATCACATTCTTTAGCTTACGGGAAGTGGAAATTATCGGGGGAGGCTCTTTAATAGGCAAGGGAAGCCATCCGTTGGCCGCATCGATTTATTTAAAAAAGATAGAAGGTATAAAAAGAAACGGAAGACCAATTCGCCCTAAAGAAGTTTCAGCCAGGACGCATGCCATTACCCGAATGCCCAGTTTTAAAAATGAAGGGTATTTGAAAGACATGTATGAAGATGTAGAAGATTACGCAATCGTTCACCTGGTATTTGACGACGGAACTATTGCCGATATAACTGCCTGTGAGTTGTTACACGGTGGTGTGAAAAACTATGTTGAAGTACATGCAAATAACCATCGTACGATATGCAATATTGCGCCTAATAATGCCATGCAAACCTATAACCCTTCAGATTCAAACTTCGCCGATATTTATGTGGTCGAAAAAACCAGAACAAAACAAGGCTGGTCTTTCATTTCGCCGGACGAAGCCTGGTTCAACGGATATCAACAGGAAATGGAAGCATTTTATCAAACTGTGATATCCGGAGAACCCATAGAAAGCGATAGCCAATTGGCCGCCGACGTAATTACGACTATTTATACTGCTTATTTATCCGCTGAGTTGCAAGGAAAATCGGTGCCTATTTCATTAACAAGGCGGTAGAACATGATTTAAAATAACACTACCTGACAGCATACATGCAGTGATCGCTAAATTGAAATGAAAAAAGAAGAATATCACACCGAGAAGTCAGTAAAACAATACCGATGGACCATCCTTTGCCTGGTGTTTTTTGCAACAACTATTAATTATCTTGACCGGCAGGTAATCAGCCTGCTAAAAGACGACTACTTAGAACCACTTTTCGGATGGAATGAATCAGACTATGCCAATATAGTAATTGCATTTCAAATCACCTATGCCCTGGGGATGTTGGGCTCTGGTTTTATTATTGATAAAATAGGTACAAAGCGAGGCTATGCATTAGCTCTTTTTATTTGGAGCATTGCTTCAATCGCACACGCTTTTGTCAAATCCACTTTCGGATTTTTAATAACCCGATCCGCGCTTGGGTTTAGTGAGGCGGGAAATTTCCCTGCTGCTATAAAAACGGTAGCAGAATGGTTCCCCAAGAAAGAAAGGGCATTAGCCACAGGTATTTTTAATTCCGGTACGAATGTAGGTGCAATATTTGCCCCTCTTTGTGTGCCATTTATTGCCATTAAATTTGGATGGGAATGGACGTTTATCCTAACGGGCGCCATTGGAATTATTTGGTTAATTTTTTGGTTCGTTTTTTACCAAACCCCTCAACAACACAAAAAAATATCCAAAGATGAATTCCAATATATTACTAACGATGAAAATATTAACATCGCCGAAACACAAAAAACCAAATGGATAAGCTTATTATTTTATAAACAAACCTGGGCATTCGCGGCGTTAAAGTTTTTTACCGACCCTGTCTGGTGGTTTATATTGTTCTGGCTTCCTTCTTTCCTAAACAGGCAATATGGAATGACCAAACTGAACCTGGCATTGCCAATTGCAGTGGTATATACCATGGCCATGTTTGGAAGCATCATAGGAGGCTGGTTGTCAGGCCACCTCATCAAGCTCGGCTGGCCGGTATACAAAGCACGTAGACTAGCTTTACTCATATTTGCACTTTGTGCCTTACCTATGTTGGCGGCGCAATGGCTAGGCACTTTCAATTATTGGAACGCTGTGGCAATTATTGGCCTGACGGCTTCAGCTCATCAGGCTTGGTCGGCCAATATTTTTACAACTGTATCTGATATGTTTCCCAAAAAAGCAATTGCATCAGTTGTGGGCATCGGCGGTACGGTTGGTGCCGTTGGAGGGGTACTAATTTCTAAACTTGCTGGATTTTTACTTACCTACTACAGTAACCTCGGGAAAATAGAAGTAGGCTACTACATCATGTTTATCATATGTTCAATGGCCTATATTATTGCTTGGATAATTTTTAGTTTGTTGGCTCCTAAGATGCCTAAAGCAGAGATATAGCTTAATTTAAAAGCAAACCTCGTAAACCAATAATAAATGAAAAAAATAAAGTTAACCCTATTTCTAATCGGTGGTTTTTTTATGATTTATGTTAATGCAGCCGCACAAGACAATCAAATCACAAAACAGGAAAAAAAGACGGCTGGAAATTGCTATTTGACGGGAAATCAACTAAGGGCTGGAAAGGAGCATTTCTTGATCAGTTTCCCAATAAGGGCTGGGTTATTGAAAATGGATTATTAGAAGTAGAAGCTACAAATGGCGCAGAATCCGCAAATGGTGGTGATATTGTAACGATTAAGGAGTATGATAATTTTGAATTGAAAATTGATTTTAAATTAACTAAGGGTGCCAACAGTGGGGTAAAATATTTTGTTGAGCCGCAACAGCCAATTCCCGGTACATCGAGATCTGCTATTGGCCTGGAGTATCAGTTATTGGATGATGCCACCCACCCGGACGCTAAACTAGGCAAAAACGGAAACAGAACTATTGCCTCATTATATGATTTAATTCCTGCAATTGATAACAAACCAGTCAAACCGATTGGCGAATGGAACACCTTAGAAATAATATCTAACGGAACTAATGTGCAGCATTGGTTAAACGGGGTGCTAGTGTTAAGTTACGATCGAACTAGCGATATGTTTAGATCTCTGATTGAAGAAAGCAAGTATAAAGATATACCTGATTTTGGGATCAATAAAAAAGGCCGCATACTTCTTCAGGATCATGGCTTCAAAACTTATTTTAAAAACATAAAAATAAAGGAGAAAAAGTACAACGAAACACCCATACAGGGAAAAACATTAAAAGAAACACCAGGAATAGTATCTTATACCTACCGTAATAGCTTCCAGAGAAATTTCGAAGCAACACTTGATACGATAAAAGCTTTAGGATTCACTAATATTGAGTTCTCCAACCTCTTCGGAAAAAGTCCTGCCGCTATTAAAAAAATGTTAGACGAAAGAGGTATGAGGTGTACATCGTTTGGCGTTAACTATGAAGATTTGACTAACAAAACAAGTGAGGTTGGACAAAATGCGGTAATATTAGGAGCTTCATTTGTACGGATGGCGTGGATTCCGCATGAAAAAACAAACCTGACAATAGATGTTGCCCAAAAAGCGGTACGTGATTTCAATATTGCAGGTAAAATACTGAAAGAAAAATTTGGATTAACTTTTTGCTATCACAACCATGGTTTTGATATGCAATGCTATGGAGCAAACACATATTTCGACTATTTTATGGCAAACACAAGACCAGAATTTGTCAGCTTTGAGTTAGATATATTATGGGCATTCCATGCCGGAAAAAACCCCATTGACTTATTAAAAAAATACGGAGAGAGGTTTAAGCTAATGCATGTTAAAGATTTAAGGAAAGGTGTTATAGGAAATCTTACAGGTACGACACCGGTAGCAAATGATGTCGCACTCGGCTCCGGTCAAATAAACATCGCAGAAATAATAAAGGCAGCACAAAAATCAGGAATAAAATATTTTTATATAGAAGATGAAAGTAATGTAGTAAAACAGCAGGTCCCTGTGAGTTTAGCGGTACTAAAGTCGTTGTAAAAATTAGACGCATAATTAAAATCGTGACCATCTAATAGACGGGTTTAAAATAAACTTTGTCAAAGCGTAAATAATTAACTTTAACCGTAATAGCATCTGACAATATATAAAATTATGTTGAACCGTTTTTAAACAGCCTCTAAGAAGAAAATCTGTTCTTAATTGAAAAGAAACCCAAAATCTAATAATACCAAAGCTTAACGTCAATATAAGTTTTTTTACAACATAATTTATTTATATTTAATGACTTAAACTCGCAATTATGAAAAAAACCAGGTCTCTTTTAACTTTACTTTTGTTGGCCGGAACAGCTGCAGGCCAAACTTCGGCGGTATCGGTATTGCAAAATGAACTGGTCAAATCGTTGCAATCAGAGGGAATTCTGTTAAAGGACCAGCAAAAGAGCTGTACCGGTGATTGCAGACCTGCGTGTCCCTGGAAAAATGACCGTCAGCGTACCAAGGCGATCCAACAGGATTCACAATTAATGAACTATCTGGTCGGGCACTTTAACCCGCCGACATTCTGTCGACGGGCAAAATGTCCTGCCAAATTTCAGTTACTCGAACTAAAGCCTTACCCGTATAGGCAGATACCTGATCAGAAATGGAGACCTAAGCGTCATCAATACCCAAAACCCACAATTGGGAATTTGGAATATCAATCAGATCAGTATCCCATCACCCGTGGAAGGGGCAAGTACGTATCTGCTTAACTACAGTATGAACAACCTATTCACCAACAAGGGGACTGCCAGTATAAGCTCGAGCTTTCAGAGTTACATCAGCGGCAAACTGCAAGACGAAACCAATGTTTCCAGAGATCAGAAAATGTCATTGACTGTCGCCGCCGGCGTTTTTGAAAACCAATTAGCGACAATCTATCAGAACGCCCGCGACGGAAGCATCAATGGCGCACAGTTCGGATCATTGTATGATCTATGGCTCACATACGCAAACGGTAAAGCGCAGGCCGGTGACCAGATCATATCCAATTTTACAGGCATTTGCTTCTATTCAACACAGGGCCTGGATAATTCATCAGGCAATACCTTTACCGCGTCCGTCAACGGAAGCGGTACTTTCCCATTCCTGAGCTACGGTTTGATCGACAATACGAACTGGACAAAAACAGACGAGCTTAGCACATCTAGCCGAAACTATCACGTTTACTTTTTCAAGCAGCCCAACTTCATTAATATTCTGACAAAAGACGAGATATTAAAGGCATGGAGCCAGGTAACAACCCTTCCCGATCCTGTAACTATTAGTTCATCGACCATTCTTCCTAACAAAAAGCTTATCGTACAGATCAAGTTTGGCCCTGTTGCGAAAGGATCATTTTCGAATATCAAATTAGATACGGCTTACAGTTTCCTGCATTTGAAAAGTACAAGGTTCATCAAAAACATCGTGCTGGATAACGATCCCAAGGATGTGGTCAATAATGGTGACGGTTTTTATACATTTAATATAGAGGTTACAAGAAATGAGGACTTCATTGCAAGCAACAGCAGTTCCGTATCCAAAACGATCTCCAATACCTTTCCCATCAGGTTATACTTTGACAACCCGTTAAATAATAAGTACTTGGAAAACGTTTATACAAATATTCAGCTACAAACGTGATGTGACTATTGGCGATATGCAAAATTTTGAAATTGAGCGCAAACGACTGATTACCGAAATTTCCGATCAGAATAATACTTTAACTAAACTTAGAACAATGCTTTTATCTGAAGATATTGACTTACAAGATTATAAAATCATGAAGTCTCAGAGTGAAGAAAAAATTGTAAGACTCGAGGCAGAATTAAAAGAAGTTAAGGCAAAAAGTTTAGCACAAAATGATTTAAGTCCTATCGTTGACGAAGCATTGATTAGACTAAAATGCCTCGTAAATTTGTACAAGGGAGGCAGCGTGGAAGAAAAAAGGTTTATCATCGGTTCGATCTATCCCGAAAAAATGATAATTCTTGAAAATTCAGGTCGAACCGGAGAGGTGAACTTCGCGGCACAACTTATGTTCCAGATAAACAGCGGGTTACATAAGAAAAAACCGGAGTTAGAACTAAAATTAGAACTAACTCCGGCTCGGTACCCAGCGCCGGAGTCGAACCGGCACGGTTTCCCACAGGTGTTTGAGACCAGCGCGTCTACCAATTCCGCCAGCTGGGCATGTTGTAAGTGTCTTTCCTTACAAGCGGGCTGCAAATGTAGATAAACTCTCCTTGATTCGCAACAGATATTTTTGTTTATAGTAAATATTTGCAATTTCTATCCGGCGGCTTTCCTTCGCAGTATCGTCCAACTGTTCATAATCTTTGGTCAGCTTCTCCAGCTCTTCATTCATATCCCCTTCAATAGCAAGTGTTTCTGCGGTTATGGCAGCCAGGTGCGTTGCATCATCAACTTCCATAAGCCGCTCATTGATATCCATCATTTCCATTAAAAAATCTGCAGGCAATTGTGGTTTTGCCCCTTCAGATACCAGGTCGTGCAGTTTTAAAATGTATTCTAAACGTTTTGCCGGGTCGCCAAGCGCGTGGTAAGCCTTGTTATTTAGGGTAGATAACTCCAGGATCTCCTGCTGCCTGGTTTCATCCTCATTGGCATAAAAATCGGGATGGTAAAGCTTGCTCAGCTCGTAAAACTTTTTCTTAAGTAGCGCCTGGTCAACCTTAAAAGATTCAGGGATACCGTAAAATTCAAAATAGTTCATAGGGCAAAGATAACTATTAACAAGTTATCCATGCCGATATCAACTTCATGTTAAAATAAGTTATCTGCTATGCATTGGTCGGTTTCGGCTTTTTCTACCAATTCTGTTTTGGAGTGCGTATCAACAAACAGCTTTCTGTCTTTAGTTAAAGTGGGCGCTACGCCCAATGAACCTATCCCGGCAGTGGCCAACATCATAAACAATAAAAGCCCGCAAAGCCTCGTGAACTTTTTAAGTTTTTTCATTTCGATTTCAGAAAATAAATTACAGGCATTACCCTCTTTGGGGTTTGTACCTAAATAATTAAAATGGAAATGATTACCACATCGGATAATCAGTAAGGAAGGATTATCCTATAAGGGACTATCGGCATCGCCTAAATCCGGCTTGAAAGCTTGGTTAAAAAGAGCGCGTTTAACGAGCCTGCCGGGTATAAACAATTTAGAAGTTTTTTTAATGCTGATATCGGCTTCCAGGCTATGCAAAAAGCTTAACGCGGGCAGACTAATATCCCCGGAAATTAAAGTTGAACAATTATTCCGCTTAGCCGTTTTAACAGCAGCTTTATATGATAATGATTTTGAGACCCTGTTTACAAAACCGGCAACCAAAGTTGTATCGGGAAGAGCTGCCTTATTTGTGGTTTGGATAGTAAGCCCCGAAAAAGTAAAAAAGCAAAGCATTACCATAGCTGTTAACAACCATTTGGATAACACGCTTTTTACCGGGCTAAATATCATTATATAAATGTAATGATATTGATCTACAAAAAAGCCCCTGCGCAAATTCGCAGGAGCCAGCCCATTTGTCTGAAAAAATCTTATTTCTTATTTCATGTAATCTTTATCCAAAAACAGGTAGCGCGCCCGGTTAACCTCCGGCATCTCCTCGCTTTTAACGTCAATATTCATAAATTTAACATGATTGTTATCCTTAATTGCCGACCATTTTGGCAAGCCTGCGCCGTTAGGGTTGGCAGTTTTTATAAAGTTGGCAAAGTAGTTTTCCATGGTTTCGGATACTTTGAAATCATCGGGTGTCCAGGCATAGGTTTTGTTCCCGGCCAGGTTCCCCATGGCATATTCAATTT
Organism: Mucilaginibacter sp. P19; assembly: GCF_050632265.1. Lineage (NCBI taxonomy): Bacteria > Pseudomonadati > Bacteroidota > Sphingobacteriia > Sphingobacteriales > Sphingobacteriaceae > Mucilaginibacter > Mucilaginibacter sp. P19. The sequence goes on along the minus strand of NZ_CP192586.1, from coordinate 2,384,441 downwards.
CTGAAGCATGGGCAGCACCCACAGGTGGCGGCATTTTCGGGGCCGGTTTTGCGGCATCGCCCTTAACCACACCGCCGGCAAGCCCCGGGGTGGCATTCCCCATAGAAGCTACCATGGCCGGGCGAACCCGTGAAAACAGGTAACGATAAACCGGCTTCCCTCCGGTTTGTACCTGTAAGTCGGCCCATTTCCAGGTGCTGTATACGATAAACCGGTCGCTCGACAAGTCGGTTGCAACTTTGATCACTTCCCCGTCATTAGCAGCCGGGTATAGTTTCAATGCTTCCTCTGCCCTGTCACCATATAATTGTTTGAGCGTTTTGGTATAATTTTCAAGCGTTGGCGCATCGCCGCGCATCATGAACTGGAATGGTACTTCGGCCGAGTTCCAGCCCACTAACAAAGGAACTTTAGCCTGTTGGCCCGCCATAAAGATCTCAGGCAACGATTTTGGCAGCAAGTAATTATCAATAGTGGCCGACATTGGCGGCGTACCAGGTTTAAAAGCATCGTTCAACAATTGTTCGGCGGGTATAGCCCGGAGATCGGCCAGGGTATTGGCTTTCTCGTTAGCAGCAAACCTAAGGCCGTTTTGTTCAGCGTCAGCCAATGGTATAGGGAAAAGTGTTGGTTTGATACCCGCGCCACTCTCGCCGATAGCACCCGCGATCAGGTCTTTTGATAAAGGTGAAGCCATTTGTACCGATACGGAGATAGACCCTGCCGATTCACCCGCAATGGTAACACGTTTGGGATCGCCGCCAAAGGCAGCTATATTTTTTTGTACCCACAGCAAGGCCAGGTGCTGATCAAGGTACCCATAGTTACCCGACGAATGGTTAGGTGATTCTTTAGTTAATTCGGGATGCGAAAAAAACCAAATACACCAAGCCTGTAATTTACGGTTAGCGCTACGATGCCTTTTTTAGCCATGCTTTCGCCATCATAGCGCGACTCAGAACCATCACCGGCCATTAAGCCCCCGCCGTAAAAATAAACCAATACAGGCAACTTCTCTTTGGCTGATTTTGCCGGCGTCCATACGTTTAGGTATAAACAATCTTCGTTCATACCTGATGAACGAAAGCCCATATCACCAAAAATGGGCTTCTGCATGGGGTTATGGCCAAAATGATCGGCCTTTAATGTACCCTCCCAGTTTTTGGCGGGCTGAGGCTCCTTCCAGCGCAAATCGCCCACGGGCGGCTGTGCAAACGGAATACCTTTAAAACTTAATACGTTTGATGCTTCGCGAGTACCCTCAAGCGCGCCGTTCTCAATGGCGGTTTTGTTTGCCGATAGCTGCGCCATTACCTTTACCGAGGCAACTTGTGCAAGCAACAGCATTACTAAAATTGGTTTCTTCATTACTGGTATTTGGTTAGTCTGGTTTAATTGATGGAGATTTTTTGAATTCGATCCTTATTGTATCAATTTGTTACAATAATAAATTATTTTTCGATAGCTATCAATTTTTTTATTTACTTGTGCCTTTGTTTTGTTACGATACATGAATAAAGAGTTTCACCAACTGGAAAATAACATCGCGGGCGAGGGTTTTCTACCAGGTCTTGCTGTAGATACAGTTATTTTTGGTTTTCATGACAACCAGTTAAAGGTATTGCTGCTGGCTTATAAAAATACCGGGCTATATGCGCTTCCCGGCGGCTTTATTCATGATAATGAGGATGTGAACGAAGCGGCGCGGCGGGTACTTCAAAGCCGAACAGCCTTAACCAACATTTACCTGGAACAGTTTTATGTTTTTGGCAATTACAGCCGGTATGATCCCGGACCGCTTAAGGCCATTATGCAGGCCCGTGGCTATAACCCGCCCGCTGATCACTGGTTATTAAAGCGTTTTATTTCGGTGGGATACTATGCGCTGGTTGATTTTACCAGGGCTATCCCAACACCCGATGAGATATCTGATAGCTGCGACTGGTACAGCCTGAATGAACTGCCTGCGCTGATGCAGGACCATCAGCAAATTATCAATAAAGCACTGGAAACCCTGCAGAACGAGCTTGACCAAAAGCTGATAGGTTTTAACCTCATGACCGAGGAATTTACCATGGGCGACCTGCAATCGCTCTACGAAACCATTCTTAACAAAAAGCTGATCCGCGCTGCTTTTCAGCGTAAAATGCTGGGGCTGGGTATTTTGGAGCGCGTGGCAAAAAAATGGACTGGCGGCGCGCATAAGGCACCATACCTGTATAAATTTGTTTCGAACAGGTTGCCGGCGGATAATAGCTAAAACCGGCAACACCTTCTTTATTGATCTATTTGTGTGTTTTTGTGATGAAACAATGTCGCAATTAACCCCTTAACATGTCTTGATACCCCCTCCTATGTTAGGGTACAAGACTTAATTTTACTTTCACAAAATCACTCAATTATAAATCTATAAAAACAATGACATCATGTTAGCTATTAATCCTTATTTAAACTTTAACGGTAATACCGAAGAAGCTTTTAATCACTACAAGTCAGTATTTGGCGGTGAGTTTGCAATGGTTATGCGTTTTAAAGACTCACCTGCGGCAGCCAATACGCCCGAAAAACACCAGGATAAGCTTATGCATATTGCACTACCCCTTGCTAATGGCAGCATGCTCATGGGTACGGATGCAATTGGTGAAGGAGGTATGCCATTCGTAACTATGGGTAATAACTTCTCGCTCACCATAAGTGCCGAATCAAGAGAGGAGGCAGACAAACTGTATAGTGGTTTAGCCGAAGGCGGTAATGCTGTTTCGCCTATGCATGATGAGTTTTGGGGCGATTATTTTGGCTGGCTTACCGACAGGTTTGGCATAAACTGGATGATCACACACAATCCTAACGCCACCAAATAATAATTTATTGATTTTTTAGGGTCGGATGAACCAATCACCGTCCCTAAAAAATCAAACATTTCTATTGTTCAACCAAAGGTTTTAGGTACACACCAAAACAGGCTTATGATAGTAGAAGTTTTTAAAACCAATGTAAATAAACGCCGCCAGGCTAATATGCTTTTGAATGCCATTCATAGCACGTTTGGCAACCATAAAGCCAATTTCGATCTTGATGATTGTGACCGGATTTTGCGGGTGCAGTGCGATAGCGGCACATTATGCGCTCACTCGCTCATCAATTTTTTAAATGAGTTAGGTTTCCGGGCCGAAGTTTTGGAAGGCTAAACTCACTTTTACAAAACAAATTATTAAAAAGCAAGGTAGTATCAATAACATAAAGTCAACTATCATGTTAAAAGACAGCAAAGCATTCAGCGGATTTTCGGTAGATGATACAGCTAAAGCGAGGGCGTTTTATGCTGATGTACTCGGGTTAGATGTAAGTGATGTACCCGCAATGCAAGGCTTACTTAACCTTAATATTACAGGGAGCACCCCCATATTAATATATACTAAACCCAACCATACCCCGGCTACCTTCACCATTTTAAATTTCCCGGTTGATGATGTGGAAAAAACAGTTGATGAACTCAGCGCGCGCGGCGTTAAGTTTGAGATTTATAACCAGGAGAATTTTAAGACAAACAAAAAAGGCCTTTTTCTTAATGGGGGTCCAAAAATAGCCTGGTTTAAAGACCCTGCCGGAAATTTTTTATCCGTGATAGAAAAGTAGCGCTATAAATACCTATACCCGGTATAAAATTAAATCCCATTTTGGGGAATTACAGCTACCCGCCGTGGGAATAAATTCCTCGACGGTTATTAACTTTCCGTTAATATCGCAATTTTTCACAACCATTTTATATATTAACCGTATAAAAGCCTACTAAGCCTTTAATTTCGGCTGTTTTTTTATTTGAGGAATGTTTTTTGCATGCAATTGCAGTGAAAAACAAAACGCGTTAATTGTAAGGCTATTTATTTTATACTTAGCTGTTAGTTAAAAACGGCTAATAAACCATTTTCTTTTCATTAATAACATTTATTAAATTTATATTTTTTTACATATCAGCATTTACAATAAATAATAATAACATACAACAAACTGATTAATAAAACATTTGCTTCTCTTTTATAAATAACCCCCATTAATTAAGTATGAAAAGAACGCTACTTATAGTTGATGATGACTTGAGTATCCTAAAACTACTCAACTTCATTCTGTCAAAAGAATATGATATTGTAGTTAAAAATAATGGCATCGAAGCTTTTAGCTGGCTCGAAGACGGCAATATGCCCGAATTGATTATATCCGACCTCCAAATGCCTTATTTTGACGGCCAGTCTTTTATTAAGAACGTAAAGATTAGTGGCTTTTATCGTGAAATACCTGTTATATTGCTATCGGCCGCCCATGATCTTGATGCCCAGGTAAGCAACATGCCCTTTAAGGTTGATGCTTACATTCACAAGCCGTTTAACCCAACTGCATTAAAAACAGCTATTAATCAAGTTTTACAAGTTTATGAATCACCAAACATCTGATTGGAACGAAAGTTCAGGTTCTAATATCAGGATAGCCTATGCCGGCACCGAGTTTAAGGAAATGATTTCGGCTGGACTAAATGAAGGCTTTAAAATTGCTTACAACAACTCTATTGACCAGTTGAATGATTATTTAGGCGAGCAATCTATTTTATCCGTTCCTGATATTATTTTGGTTGAAGTTGATACTGAGGGCAAATGGATTAAAATGGTTGAAGAAGTTAAACAAAGCTTTCTTCTTAGTGGTTTAATTATTGTACTTCTTTCATCACAAAATGATAAAACTCTAAGGCAAAAAGCCATTAAATTAAAGGTTCATGATTTTTATGGCGAACCGTTTGCCATAAGTGACCTGCGCGAAAGGCTTAACTTTTTGGTGCGCTTTAAACTGATAAAGCCCAAATTGCTTGAGCTTTCAAAAGTAGTTGATACGACTTATAAAATGCCGGCAGGTAAGCGCCTTATCGATCTGGTAATTTCGGGCGGTATGATGTTTGTATTATCGCCTGTTATGCTAATAGTTGCTATTTTAATTAAGCTGGATTCAAAAGGACCTGTATTTTACAAAAGCAAACGCGTAGGTACTGGCTATAAAGTATTTGATTTTTATAAATTCAGATCGATGCGTACCGATGCCGACCAACTGCTGGCAAAGTTATCTGCCGAAAACAATCAATATGCCGCCGAAGGGGGCGAAAATAAAGTTGCCTTTGTGAAAATCAAGAATGATCCGCGTATTACTAAGCTGGGCAATTTCTTACGCAATTCAAGTCTTGATGAATTACCGCAATTATTCAATATACTACGGGGCGATATGTCGGTAGTTGGTAACAGGCCATTGCCTTTATATGAGGCCGAGATGCTTACCTCTAACGAATGGTCGATGCGTTTTCTTGGTCCTGCCGGTTTAACGGGCCTATGGCAGATCAGCAAACGCGGAAAGGAAGACATGTCTGAACGTGAAAGGAAAAAATTAGATAATTTTTATGCCCAGAAATATTCTATTTGGTTAGATTTAAAAATTATTGCAGGTACAGTACCCGCATTATTCCAAAAAGAAAAAGTATAACTATATGCCCCTGAAACTGAAGCCCATTTATATTTTTATAATTGCTCTTTTATTTACCACCCGCGCACATGCGCAGCAAACTTCATTTGTAAGTGACATTAACTATCCTTTTCTTGAAAAACTTATAGCAACTGCTAAAAAAACTACCCCGAAGTAAAATCCCGTCAAAGCCAGGTAAATGCAGCCAAAGCCGTTTATAACTCCGCCGTGTTTTCATGGCTCGATGGTTTAACTGCATCTTACATTTATAGTCCGCAAACATCTATCAACATTTCGCAGCCAACCATATTTAAAGGTTATCAAATAAGCCTTTCGCTAAATTTAGGACACCTGTTTTCGAGGCCGGGAGTTATCAGGCAAACGAAAGAAATCTACAAAGCGGCAGAATTTCAACAGGCCGAGTATATGTTAAGCCTTGAAGCCCAGGTAAAACGCTATTACTTTTCATATCTGGCAGCACAGGCCGAACTAAGGCTGAGGGCAAATGCCGTAATTGATGCCGAAAGTGCTGTTAAGCAATTAAAATACGCGTTTCAAAAAGGCGAAACAACTTTTCAGATCTATAATGAACAGCTTACCACCTTATACAGCCAAAACGCCTTTAAAGTACAAGCTGAATTATCGACATTTACAGCCAAGACCAATCTTGAAGAATTATTGGGTACTAAATTAGAAGACGTTAAGTAAAAGATGGAGATAGGCAATTTTTTCAATCTGCTAAAGAAATACAGAACTGTACTGATAATAATACCGCTTGTAGCAGTAATCACTTCTTTTTCCTGGTAAAAAACTTACCTGATAATTACCAGTCGCACGCGGAAATAGCCACCGGCATAGTTGACGCGTCCAGCCATCTTCTTGATCAAGATCCGACGACGAACGTACAAGAGCAACAAGTTTATCGCGAATTCAGTAACCTCATGGCGATCATGAAGCTAAAGAAACTTATTGACCAGGTTTCTTATTCGCTCATGATCCATGACTTGAGCGATCCCTATCCCTTTCGTAAACAAAGTAAGGAATTACTTGAATTGCGGCCTTATGAAAAGGATAACGTATTAGCGATTTTTAAAAAGAAATTTGCTACCCTCCAGCCGTTATCTGTTTATGATAAAAACGAGAACTCACTTATTGGGTTGCTCAGGTCAATGAAATACGATGAGCGTAACATAGTAAAAGACCTGCTAATTTACCGTGAAGAAAGCAGTGATTTTATTTCTGTAAGTTTTAATTCAGAAAACCCTCAGCTTTCGGCGTTTGTAGTAAATACATTATGCAAACAGTTTATAGACTATTATACCCAAAGCGTAAAGCAAAATGAATCAAATGCAGTAAACTTTTTATCAAATCTGTTAGATACCAAACGTAAGGCGCTGAGTGAAAAAACCAGCGAATTACAGCAATATAAAATTCAAAACGGTGTATTGAACCTGGATGAGCAGTCCAAAGCGATTTTTAGCCAGATCATGACTTACAGTGACAGAAAATTGCAGGCCGAAAAGGATGTAATATCCAATCAGGGCGCCATTGATGCTATCGTCCAAAAGTTCTCACCCGATGAAAGGAAATATGTTGAATCGATAACCAACAAATACAACCAGGCTATCATTTCCACTCAGGACCAATTGCATATACTGGAAGATCAATATGTACGCAGCGGGTTTAATAATAAGTATAAAGAATCTCTTGATTCGTTACAGCAACAGCTCTCAAATCAGATCAACTTAACATCTGATAAATACATTACCAATCCGCTTGTGAGCAAAGAGGATCAGGTTAAACAAAAGCTTGGTCTTGAGATTTCTCGCGATCTGGCTAAATACAGCGTTAAATCAATAAATGATGAGCTCACAAATCTTAATGCTAAATTCTCCCGCCTGGTTCCGTTTGATGCGAAAGTAAAAACCCTTTATTTTGATATTGATATTGCAGGTAAAGAATACCTGGATGTATTGAACAAATACAATGAAACTAACCTGCGTTCAAGCATTTCAATAAAACTGGTCCAGATTGAGATGGCCCAGCCTGATGTAGCCCAGCCTTCAAAAAAAATGCTGCTTATTATATTAAGCGGCATGGGCAGTTTATTTGCCTGTCTCTTTTGGCTGTTCGTATTATTTTACATCGATGATACCATTAAAAGCCCTACCGAACTGGTTAATAAAACCCAGCTACCGTTATTAGGCTATCTGAACAAGATCAGCGGTGAAAATCTCGATCTGCGCAAACTGTGGGATGTGGAGCACCGTGAAAAAATGAAGACCTTTAAAGAGTTGTTGCGCTCTATACGGTTTGAAATTGATCAGGAATTAAAAGGTGAAAAAATTTTAGCCATAACAAGCATCGAGCCTGGCGAAGGTAAAACACTGCTGGCGATAAGCCTGGCATACTCTTACTCCATGATCAATAAAAGAGTGCTGTTAATTGACGGTAACTTCAATAACGCCACGATAAGTAATACCGCTCAGCCGCAAGTATACCTTGAAGATTATTTTAAAAACAGCCAATTTGGCAAATCCGAACTCAGCAGCTCAAACACTACTGTTTTAGGCAACCGCGGAGGTGACGTAACCCTGCTTGAAATTGGCAGCGAAGCCTTTGTTAAGAGCAAATTTGACGAGCTGCGGACTAAATACGATATAGTAATCATTGATACTGCCCCGCTTACCGCGCTTAATAAATCCAAAGAATGGTTATTATTTGCAAATAAAACAATAGCTGTATTTGAAGCCAACAGGAAAATAAATAATATTCAGAAACAGCACATAACCTATTTGAAAGGGCTTGAAAACAAGTTTGCCGGCTGGGTACTCAATAAAACCGAATACGATCAGAAAAAAGAAAAACACTCTTAATTAAACGAAGCACGCAACCCTGGTTCATATACTTAATGTTACTTAAAATGAGAATTGACCCTCCCAAACCCCAAAAGGATCCATTTGAAGATTTAAGTCCGCTTCAAAAAAACACGCAAAGCGGCTATAGTATTTGCATTTATCAGTGTATTTGTGTGGGCTGTGAAGATCTTGTTCCTGTAAATTTATAAAAAGAGTTACTAATTCATGCGCAATGAACCAACAGGTAATACTGAAATTAAGCAAAACTTTTGGAAAGCGCTTTTGATTCAAAAGTTTTCGCATCCGTTTGCCCTGTTTTTTTTGGTTATTACCTCACTTGTGATAAGTTTTTTAACCTATAAGCTTGGATTTATAGGCGTAGGTGCTGTTTTTGTGATGACAATGGGTTTACCCATTGTATTTGCCATTACCGTTTATCCCGAATTCGGCATTTGCGCGCTTATCACAGGTGCATTTTTCATCAGTTACATTGCTGAATTTTTACCAAGCGGAGTACCTATCGGTACGTTGATGGATGTAACCACCTATCTGCTTATCTTTGGTTTTTTTATAAAACAGCGCACTGAACAAAACTGGACCTATTTTAAAAATCCTATAAGCTACATGATACTGGTGTGGCTGGCCTACAATATGTTTGAATTTGTAAACCCTGCGGCCGCGTCACGGCTGGCCTGGATTTATACCGTTCGGACTGTGGGTTTCATTATGCTGATGTACTTTGTTTTTGTTTACCAGATCCGCACGGTAAAGTTCATAAAAACGCTTTTAAAACTTTGGATATTGCTGGATATACTGGCGGGAATCTCTGCTTTTCAACAAGAAAACATTGGCTTTTTTCCATTCGAGCGCCGATCCCTGTATTCCGATCCGCTCCGTGTAAGTTTGTTGTTCATCAACGGGCATATGCGTAAATTTGCCATCTTCTCGGACCCTGTAACATTTTCATACAACATGGTTATAGGCGCATTGCTCTGCATTGTACTCATTATGGGCAAATTACCTGTCAAACGCAAAGCATTACTGGGCTTTATCGCCGCTTTCTTTTTATATGTTATGCTTTATTCCGGTACAAGGGCCGCCTATGTATTGGTACCGGGAGCGCTTTCTATGCTGGCCGTTTTAAACTTCAACAAACGGGTTTTATTTTTCACGCTTGTGGCAGGAGGTATGCTCGGCATTTTGATAGTAATGCCAACCTCCAACCCATTGATCAAGCGGTTTCAAACAGCTTTTAACCCATCCGATGACGCATCTTACAACGTTCGTGCTGAAAATCAAAAGAGGATCAAGCCTTATATCCTTTCCCACCCTATTGGCGGCGGCTTAGGTTCTGTAGGCGTTTGGGGCCGTAAGTTTTCACCAAACTCCATGTTAGCCAAATTCCCTCCGGACAGCGGTTATGTGCGCGTAGCTGTTGAAATGGGCTGGATTGGGCTCATCCTATTTTGTACGCTGTTTTTTGTGGTGCTTAAAACGGGAATAAACTTTTACTTCAGTATCAAAAATCCCGAACTTAAAAACTACTGCCTGGCTATGTTGCTAATCTTGTTCGCGTTCAATATTGGTAACTTTCCGCAGCAGGCTATCGTTCAATACCCATCAAACATCCTGTTCTACCTGGCCATATCCATCCTTGTAGTATGCAAGCGCCTTGACAACCAGGAGCAGGAGCAATTAAAAAAAACAGTACAGGGACAATACTAATTAATTAAGCAGATGTCATTTGTATCATCCATAAAATCAAATCCCAAATTAAAAAAATTAGTCCACTGGATGCTTATTCCGCCCGGACAGTCGAGGCCAAGGCTTTGGGTTAGGCTGATACTTAACCGCTTTTTCCATCACCGGGGTAAAAACAGTGTAGTAAGGTTTAATGCACGGATGGACCTTTTTCCGTTCAACAAGTTTTCACTTGGCGCAAAAAGTATTGTGGAAGACTTCGCTGTGATCAATAACGGCGTTGGCGATGTATTTATCGGGGAAGGATCAGGCGTTGGCATCAGTACGGTAATAATTGGCCCGGTTAAAATAGGCAATTTCAGCATGACAGCGCAGCATGTTGTAATATCCGGCCTTAATCATGGCTATCAGGACGTAAGTATGCCGCCACGCCATCAAAAAGTAACCACCCAACAAATTACTATTGATGATAATGTTTGGATAGGTGCTAATTGTGTGGTAACCGCCGGTGTAACCATTGGTAAACATTCGGTTATTGGGGCTGGCAGTGTGGTTACGAGGGATATCCCGCCTTATTCGGTAGCAGTTGGCAACCCCGCCAAAGTAATAAAACAATATAATTTTACAACACAATTGTGGGAGAAAGCGTAAAACATGATACATGAGTTTATTTAAAAAATTAATAAACAAACACACGCTTTCACTGGCAACCAACGCCGTATTGCCGGTTTTGGGAATGGTGATACTATCACTGCTGGCCCGCCGCTTAAGTAAACCCGCCTTTGGCAACTATGTGTTTTTCCAGATTGTATTTACGCTGGCCGATACCTTTCGTACGGGTTTTCTGCAAACATCGGTCATAAAATTTTATTCAGGCTCTACACCCGAAAAAATGAAAAACATATCAGGCTCTGCCTGGTACCTGGGTTTTATGGTCACCTGCGCATTTGCCGTCGTAAATCTCCTGATCTATCTTATTTACACAAATCCGGATGCTGATATAGGTATTACGCTTAAATGGTTTAGCTTCATTTATTTCTGCACACTCCCCTCGGCAGTGAGCCTTTGGACGCTCCAGGCCGAAGAACGCTTTGATAAAATGTTCACGCTGCAATTAATGAACCAGGGAGGTTTTCTGGCGCTGGTGGTTGGCGTTGCCGTTGCAGGCAAATCAAATTTTGAAACAACTATATATTGTTACTTTACAGCTAACCTGTTAAGCAGCGTTATTTGCATTACTACAGGCTGGGCTAAGGTAAAAACCATAGCACACAAAAACTGGGCTACAATAAAACAAATGGCCCATTTTGGTAAATACAGTGTAGGCACATCTATAAGTTCATACCTGCTCAGGAGCTCTGATACATTTATCGTAAAGCCTATGTTCAGCCCCGATCTGTTGGCTGTTTATTACATTCCGCAACGGCTTATGGAGATTTTTGAAATCCCGCTAAGGGCTTTCATTTCTACTGCATTGCCGGTAATGTCGGCGGCTGTACAGCGGGGCGATCAAAAATATGTCACCTATATCATGAAAAAATATGCGGGCATGCTTACCATAGCGCTTACCCCTATCGCTGTTATCTGTTTCGTTGCTGCCGACCTTATTATCGGGCTGCTATTTGGCGCTAAATACCAGCATTCTGATGCAGGCAATATCTTTAGGATTTTTATGTGTTACGTAATGCTGCTGCCTATCGACAGGTTTTTCGGTATAACGCTTGATATCATCAACAAACCCCATCTTAACATGATCAAAGTGTTCCTGATGCTAACTGTTAACATAATAGGCGATTTTACGGGAATTCTCATTTTCCACAACTTGTATGCGGTAGCAGTTGCTTCTATCTTTACCTTTGCTACCGGTGCTATATTTGGTTACTGGGCATTAAAAAAACATCTTCAGTTTAAAATATCCGACATCTTTGTTTTAGGCTACATCGAATTAAAAGAGTTTATAGGTGTTGTGATGGGCAAAATAAAAGGAAAACGACTAACTGAATAAGCAATTTATATGGAGCTTAAAAACCGGCATATCGTAATATTTTCGCAAATGCAGTTTGATAGCCGCCTCGAATCAACAAACTATACTATGGCCAAACATTTGGCCATAGATAACTACGTGTATTATGTTGACAGGCCCTATACCTGGAAAGATTATATCCAGTTTAAAAATACGCCGGGCTATAAGGCACGCAAACCGCACTTCTTTTCTCCTCAAAATAGTTTTATCCAAACAGAGATCCCTAATTTAAAGATCATTATTACGCCTCCGGTACCGTCGATTAATTCGTTGCCCGAAGGAGCTGTCTATCGGCTGGCCGTGAAAGTGAACGAACGAATTGTAGCGGCCAGGCTCAATAAGATTATTAAGAGCCTTAAAATAAAGGACTACATCTTTATCAACTCCTATGCGTTTTACTATCCAAGCTTGCATCGGTTGTTAAAATTGAAACCGTTATTAAAAGTTTATCATTGCGTTGATCCACTTATTGAGGAATACCAAATTCGTCACGGCCTTATATCCGAAGATATATTGGTGAAAGATATGGATCTGGTGATCAGCACCAGTAAAGAGTTACGCAATGCAAAAGCAAAACTTAACCCTAACTCTTACTTCGTACCAAATGCAGCCGACATCGGCCATAGTCAAAAAGCGCTGGATCCGGCGTTGCCTGTAGCAGATATCCTTTCTGATATCCCTAAACCGATAATCGGCTATTTCGGCAATATTGAGCGGCGTATTGATTATAATTTGTTAACGCAGCTACTCGAACAAAATCCCGATAAAAACTTTGTATTTGTAGGGCCGGTTGGTAAAGATTATGAAAACAACCCCGCTTTTAATGCGCCTAATATTTTCAAAAAAGGAGCAGTACCCTATGAGCAGTTGCCTGCCGTGCTTAAGGGATTTGATGTTGCTATTATCCCCTTCAAAAAAGATGACGTAAGCAGTTCCATTTTTCCGCTTAAGTTATTTGAATACCTGGGCTCGGGCCGGCCGGTAGTGATCACCGATTTTAACGAAGATTTAGAAGAGTTTACCGGCGACAGCGTATATATCTGCAAAAATGTTGATGAATTTTCTGCTGCCCTTAATTTATCGTTAAACGACACTCCTTTTTTACAACAAAAAAGATTAAAAATAGCCGCACAAAATACATGGGAGCACCGTATAACAGAGATCAAAAGTTTGCTGGCAACAAATTTGAACAATAAACGGAAAAGTTAATTTTTAATAATACAACCTGCTGCTAATTAATACAAACAGGGTTTAGCAATAAAACACATGGAAATCATTAAATTCATAGCATCCCTAATCGCCATTTTGCTGTTTATATACCTTGGTGTATATAGCCTGTACCTGTTTGTATTTTCGGTACTCGGAAAATTAATCCCCATCAAACAGCCGGCCACAGCCACTGCGCTCAGTAAATTTATAGTTTATATCTGCGCTTATAAAGAAGATGAAATTATTCTAAACTCGGCGGCGGCGGCACTAACTATCGATTACCCTGAAGATATGTTCACGGTTTGTGTGATAGCCGACTCCATGAAACCTGAAACCATTGTTAAATTAAAGCAGATGCCTTTGCAGGTAGTAGAGGTGGTTTTTGAAACCAGCACCAAATCAAAAGCGCTGAACAAAGCCATTGAAAACACGGCGGTTGGATTTGATGCCGCGGTTGTTTTTGACATTGATAACATTGCCGCGCCCGATTACCTATACCAGATCAACAACTATTTACAAGCAGGTCACCGGGTGGTGCAGGGCCATAGGGTAGCAAAAAACTCAAACACGCAGGTAGCAATACTTGATGCTGTAAGCGAAGAAGTTAACAATCATATTTTCAGAAAATCGCAGCAGTTGTTTAATTTTTCGGCAGCCATTATAGGTTCGGGTATGGCCTTGGAGTACAACCTGTTTGTAAATGTAATGTCGCGTATTGATGCCGTAGGCGGGTTTGACAAGGAAATGGGCTTATTATTGACCCGTGATAAGATCCATGTTGCTTATGCAGAAAAAGCGTATATCTACGATGAAAAAGTGAGTAATCCCGCAGTGTTTGAAAAGCAGCGTAAGCGCTGGCTTTCGGCTCAGTTTAACTTGCTTAAAAAGTATGGAGCTACCGCGCCGGCCCAATTTTTCCGCGGCAATTTTGACTACGTGAATGAGATTTATCAGATGGCTATCCTGCCGCGCGTATTAATGCTTGGCCTGATGCCTTTTATGCTATTGATCTCTTTTTTCACTCCGGGCATAGGCCCGCACTGGCATTTGTGGCTCGGGGCAACAGTGGCTTGTTACCTTGGTATCGTAGTTGCCATACCAACATCGTTTTATAATAGAAAACTTTTAGAAGCCATGCTTAAACTGCCGCTTATATTTTTCACCATGTTTTTACTGCTGTTTAAGTTAAAAGGGGCAAACAAAAAGTTTATTCATACGCCGCACGATAATGCTCCTACAGAACCGGTAAACGAACAGACAGCTGTGAAATAGCGAAAACGAGAGTGATAATTAATTGCCCAATAATATAATTACTTTGCCGAAAGTTGTTTCCCTGGTGGTTGTAATTCGGCTACTTATATAACATCCCCTTGACCCATTAACAAAGGCCTTCAGAAATTATGCAATGATGCCTAACGCTGTTTAAGTTCAATTATCGAAGTAAATGTATTTACGCCTGTATCAGGTTTATGTTTGTAGTTAAACGCATCGCTGGCACGTGCGATGATCATCAGGCCATAATGTTCATTTAACCCCATAATGGTTTCCTTGTTAACATACCGTACATCAAGGTCTTCGGTAAAAAACTCTAATTGGTTACTGTTTTTCACCCGTCCTTTTAATGTACCGAAGTCATCACCATAGATGGCAATTTCATTTGGGGTAAATTTGCTGTGCGTTAACGGCCAGGTTAACAATGCCTGCCTGGTATTAATTTGCAGCGGCCTTCCCTTATCCTGTTTACTTATATATAATTTGTTATTTTTCAGATCAATCCCGATCCTGGTAACATCATCCCCCATGTGCTTGAGCGAGTTGGTAAGCAGTTCAATCAGGATGGTTTTTATCCTGAAGCCGGCGTCGTCATCAACTATATCTTTTGCCATGTTTTGGATATAGTTAATGATCTGGACAGTTAAAGGATAAATACCTTCGGTTTCATTGTTAAAAACAAATTTTTTCAAGGTAGTAAATTCGTTTATGCCCCGGTTAAAGCCTCCTGTGTATTTGTATAGATCCTGAACACCTTATCAAGCCGCACCAATTGAAACAATGACCTGATATCATTATTTAAGCCAACTACGGCAATGTCTCCCCCGCTGTTCATGGCCAGTTTAAGAGCCGATACCAATGCGCCCAAAAAAGAACTGTCAACATATATTACCTGTTCAAAGTTTACAATAACATACTTATTTCCTTTATTGATCAGGCTCATCAGTTCCGACTTAAATTGTTCAGCATTTCCCAAATTCGCCTCTTTAAGCAGGATATCCGCAATTAATGCATTATTAAGCAGATGTGTTTGTAATATCATTTAGCTGTTTTTTTTGAATAAATATTAAACTGCAGTCATCAATTTGTTCTCTCGCTTTTTCGTTCAAAAAGCCATCGTGTTTTAAGGTTGCAAATGAATTGGTTTTACCAAGATATTTTTCAATCTCATCAATAAAACTGTTCAGATCGGTTTTCTTTCCTGCCGGTGTCTCTTTATCTATCAATCCATCTGTTATCATGATCAACTGATCACCAGGCTGCATGGTAAATAAATGTTCATCAAAGCCGCCCTCTTTACTAATCCCCAGCAACAAGCCTGATGAGTTAATCCTGTTAAGTTTATTTTCCCTGGAGCTAAAATACAACAGCGGCAAGTCGCCCGCGCCGGTATAACTTAGCGTTTCATTCTCCGGATCGATCCTGACAAGTGAAAGTGTCGACAGCACGTCGCTCACAACCGGGTCATGGTAAATTACCGAGTTGATTTTTTGCATGATACTTTTGGTTGATACGTCCCCTTCCGAAACACATATCCTTACAGCTGCCCTTATATAGCTCAGATAGCCGAATGAAAAAAACCATGCTCCCCATTTTTTGCCCATCACATCGCCCAGGATAATAAAAGTATACCTGTTATTTATAGTTAGCACATCAATAAAATCTCCGCCCGGGTAATTCTCAAACGATTTATGCCAGAAATCTATTTCAAAGCCATTAATACGGGGTATTTCCTGCGGAACGGAATACAAATTTAAGGCTATTGCGGCGCTGCTCAGCTCCCTGATCGTGTGTTCGTGGCGTTCGCGGATGCTGTTCAAAAAATTATTGATCTTTGAGATAATGACCACAATGGGTGTATCCTTATCAATGTAGTCAATAGCATCAAGACTGATCCCCGCTATCATGTGAGCGTGATCGGTAACCGATGTTAAAAACATAAAGGGGATATTTTTATACTCAGGTACAGTCATTAAATGCTGCCTGAATGCAAAACCATCTGTACCGGGCATTTGATAATCAGACAAAATCAAATCGGGGATCTCATTTTCAAGCACCGTCATAGCTTCCTTTACATTACCTGCCTTGCGGCTAATAAAACCCTCTTTTTCCAAAGCCTGGCCTATAACCATCAAAATCAGCGGGCTATCATCAACCAGGAGTATTTTTGGACGTTTCGGCATATTAGTGAGTTCAGGCGTTAATTTTTCGGAGTAGGGCATTTATAAACAAATATACACCCGATAATACTATTAACACCGATATAACATCCATTAAAGTTATACCGTCGTCCTTTGAAAAATAAAAAATGGTAAACATTTCAAAATATGGCGGTGCAGGCATGATGATCATGGCTAAACCAAGTATGATCATGGTAACCGCAATCGCTACCAAAACTATATGTTTTATTCTTTCATGCAGCAGGTATTTCTTCGATTCCCGGCTATCAACCTGGTGTTGGGTAAGTAAAAATTCCAGGTTTGTTACCATATCAAGCCGGCTTTGCTCCTGATCTAACCCGCTAAAGGCATCAAATTTTTGCTGGTTCGAATTACTTTCAATAGCATTATTAATTTTTTGCTGTATGGCTTTAACAAGTTCTTTATCAACATTCCCCTTTTTCAGCAATTGTATAAGCTCATCTGCTTTTATGGTAAGCAGTGACTCATCATTATTTGGTTGGTTATTATTCAAAGGAATATAGTGATATAATTGGTTAACTTTTACTAATATTAGCCGTAAAAAGCAATATCGATAATAACCCCTTTTAGATGAAAAAAGTTTCTGTTGTTACTGTAAGTTTTAATCAGCCATCCGTTACCGAGGAAATGTTATTATCAATTAAAAATACAAGTACTTATAGTAATATAGAAATAATTGTTGTTGATAATGCAAGTAAGATAGATCCGGTTCCAGGCTGGAGAATAAAATTCCCCGAAATAATATTTATCCGCTCAGATGTTAACCTTGGTTTTGCCGGTGGAAATAACCTCGGGCTTACGGTAGCAACCGGCGATTATATTTTTATGGTGAACAATGATACCGAGTTTACCCCGGGTTTAGTTGAAAAACTGGTTGAGGTAATGGATAGTAACACCGCCGTAGGAATGCTGTCGCCCAAGATCAAGTATTTCAGTGATAAACAATTAATACAATATGCGGGCTACACACCTATGAACTATTACACCTGCCGAAATAGCGTGATAGGCTTAAAGCAAAAGGACGAAGGTCAGTTTGATAATATAACTGCGCCTACAGCCTACTGCCACGGAGCAGCCATGATGATCAGGAAAGAAGCTATTGAAAAGGCGGGCATGATGAGCGAAAACTTTTTCTTTACTATGAAGAGGTTGACTGGTGCGAACACATCATAAGAGCAGGTTTTAAAGCCTGGGTTTGTACCGATGCGCTTATTTACCATAAAGAATCTGTTTCGGTAGGCAAAAAAAGCAAACTAAAAGAATACTTCATGAACCGGAACAGGATCCTTTTTATCCGCCGGAATGCCCCGCCGCTTAAAAAAGTATTATTTTATTTTTATTTTCTGCTGATTGTGGTACCCCGTAACCTGGTTAACTACGTCAAAGAAAAACAATACGACTTTATTCCGATGCTTTTTAAAGCAGTATGGTGGAATTTTACCCACTCAAAAAACAGCAGCAATTTAGGATACCCCATTAACACCATAACATGAAAATAATTTTAGCCATAAGCCTTTTTATTGTTTTTTACACTTTTGCCGGGTATGGGATTTTTCTGTACCTGATCATCAGGATCAAAAGGGCTTTTAAAGGCCGGAAAGCTCTTCCTTCAGAAAACCTGGATGAACTTCCTACCTGTACTTTGGTGATAGCCGCTTACAACGAAGAATATTTTATTGAGCAAAAGATCAGCAACAGCCTCCTGCTTAATTATCCCGAAGGAAAACTAAAACTGCTTTTCGTAACCGACGGGTCATCGGATAAAACACCCGCTATTGTTGCCAGGTACCCGCAGATACAATTGCTGCACCAGCCACAGCGCGCCGGCAAAATAGCCGCGGTACATCGTGCCATGAACTATGTTGATACAGACGCGGTTGTATTTACCGATGCCAATACATTTTTAAATAAAGATGCATTGATCAAGATCTGCAGGCATTACAGCGATGCAACAGTTGGCGCCGTTGCGGGCGAAAAACGGGTACATATTGATGAGAACGCAGATGCCAGTGCGGCTGGTGAAGGGTTCTACTGGAAATATGAATCGGCCCTGAAAAAATGGGATTCGGAACTATAT
Source organism: Mucilaginibacter sp. P19 (assembly GCF_050632265.1). Lineage (NCBI taxonomy): Bacteria > Pseudomonadati > Bacteroidota > Sphingobacteriia > Sphingobacteriales > Sphingobacteriaceae > Mucilaginibacter > Mucilaginibacter sp. P19. Next base: position 2,365,604 of record NZ_CP192586.1, on the reverse strand, counting down.
TCGGTTGTGGGTGCGGCAGGCGAACTGTTTAGTGTGCGCCGCTCACTATATCAGCCTGTTGAAGCGGATACTGTGCTTGACGATTTTATGATCTCGATGCTGATAGCTGCTAAAGGCTACCGCATTGTTTATGAACCTGAAGCATACGCTACCGAAACGGCGTCGGAAAATGTGTCGGAAGAGTTAAAACGAAAAGTGAGGATAGCTGCCGGCGGAATGCAATCTATTTTAAGGCTAAAAAAATTATTCAATCCTTTCCCCTACCCAATTTTATCGTTTCAGTATATCAGTCACCGGGTTTTAAGATGGACCATTACACCGTTCCTGCTTATATTATCGTTTATTTTAAACGTTGTGCTGGCTCTTAAACCTGGAGAAACAGCTATGCAAGGATTATTATTGGCGCAGATATTGTTTTATTTGCTGGCCTTGCTTGGGCTGATAATGGAAAAGCGGCAGCTCCGTATAAAAGTTCTTTTCATTCCCTATTATTTTTGTGTTATGAACTATGCAGTGCTGGCGGGCATTATCCGCTATTTTAGTACCAAGCAAAGCGCGGTTTGGGAAAAAGTACAACGGAAGCAGTAAAACATTGATTTTAGTTTTGATGACAACTATTTTTTGAATGTCAAACATTTTAGAACCTGTTTAACACGTTGATTTGTATATTGAGACGCGTCACATTGCATCTACTGTGTGCAATTTAAAATGGATTGGGCCACTCTAAAAAACGGCTTTCGTCATTCAAGTTCTTGCTGATAATTTCAGTGAAGAAGAAATACGGTTTATGAAAGCTACTGCTATAGAAAAACTCTTACTTTGATTTAAACAATCCATATTTAAGGATGCAGTAAATAGCCCTAACCCCATCCTTCCATCCTATCTTTTTGCCTTCCTCATAAGTACGGCCATAATAGGAAATGCCTACCTCATAGATCCTGATGCGGTGTACCCTCGAGATTTTTGGGTAACCTCGGGCTCAAAGCCAAAACGCTTTTCAGTGAGCTTTATGGATTGGATAACTTTGGTATTGAACAGTTTATAACATGTTTCCATATCAGTAAGGTTAAGATTGGAAAACATGTTTGAAGCAAAAGTAAGCCATCTGTTGCCAATGGTATGCCAAAAAAACAGGATACGGTGAGGGTTGCTTCCCATAAACCTGGAACCATAAACCACATCAGCAAAACCCGCTACTACGGGCTTTAACAGATCGTTGTATTCAGCCGGATCATATTCAAGGTCGGCATCCTGGATGATCAGGTAATCGCCTGTAGCTTTTGCTATACCTGTATGTAAAGCTGCTCCCTTACCTTTGTTTACTTCGTGCTTAAAGTATTGAATGTTAACTTCGGGGTTGGCAAGTTTATATTTATAAATAGCTGCTTCTGTATCATCCTTTGAGCAATCATTTACAATGATCACTTCTTTTTCAATATAGTTGATAAGGTTTACCTCTTTAATTTTATCCAAAATTAAATGGATGGTTTTACCTTCGTTGTAAGCCGGAATAATAATTGATAATTTTTGTATCGTCATTTATTGTATTATTGCCTGGTAGATTTTTGCCACAATTATAGTTGTATAAACCTGAACTGGCTTAATATTTTTATATTTAGTAATGCAATTTGCGCTAAAACGAGCTAAAAGTTATTTAAAAAAGCCTAAAGTTATAGTATCACTTTTCTTTTTGTTTGTTTTAACCCTGATATTTTGGTTTTGTTTGCCCAATCCTTTATTTAATAGTCCCACCTCCTACGTAATTGACGATGATCGGGGCCAGTTACTCGGTGCATCCATAGCAAATGATGGCCAATGGCGCTTTCCTTATAATCCCACAGTACCTGAAAAATTCAAACAATGTATTATCACTTTTGAGGATAAACGCTTTGAGCACCACCCCGGCTTTGATATTGTTGCTTTTAGCCGGGCCATCAAGCAAAACCTGAGCTCGAAAAAGGTAAGCAGCGGCGGCAGTACCCTTACTATGCAGGTGATCAGGCTGGCTACCAGGCATAAACGCAATATCTGGAATAAACTGAAAGAGATTTTCATGGCAATGCGCCTTGAAATATCCCATAGCAAAAGCGAAATTTTAGCGTTATATACCAGTAACGCCCCCTTCGGCACCAATGTCATTGGGTTGGATGCTGCCTCCTGGCGATATTTTGGCCGCAGCCCGGATAAACTTTCCTGGGGCGAAATGGCGGCTATGGCTGTTTTGCCTAACTCGCCATCCCTGGTACACCCTGGCAGGAACAGGGCCATACTGCTCCGCAAACGGAATTCATTATTGGATAAATTGCATAAGGCAGGTATCATTGATAGTACAACTACAGCCCTCGCCCGGCTCGAGCCTGTGCCCGACAGACCGGTGGCCCTTCCTCAACTTGCTCCACACCTGCTGCAACGTTTTAAAACCGATCATCAGGCTAAGCCAGAGGGAGATACCCGCATTACAAGCAGCATCAAGTCGTCGCTTCAGCAACAGGTAAACGATATCCTGGAGCAGCATCATAGTTTACTAAAGGCTAACGACATCAACAATATTGCCGCCATTGTACTTGATGTTGAAACAGGTGCAACACTTGCATATGCCGGTAACATATCCCACCGGGAGGACCCGCAAATGGAGAGCGATGTTGATGTGATAGATGCCCCGCGAAGCCCCGGAAGTACCCTGAAGCCGCTGTTATACGCGGCAATGTTGCACGACGGACTGATATTGCCCAATAGCCTGATGCCCGACGTACCTACCATGATCGCGGGTTACCATCCGGAAAACTTCGATCTGGGTTATGATGGTGCTGTCCCCGCATCACGCGCCTTATCCCGTTCGCTGAATGTACCGGCGGTTAAAATGCTGCAGCAATACAAATATGAGCGTTTTTATGATTTTTTGCATAAAGCAGGCATCACCACTTTAACCAAACCTGCCGATCACTATGGACTGTCGTTAATATTGGGCGGGGGTGAAAACACACTTTGGGAATTAAGCGGCGCTTATGCCGATATGGCGCGCGTACTTAATCATTACAACAAAAACAATGGCAAGTATGATCCTGCTGATTTTCATAATCCTGTTTATGAAAAGAAGGCTACAGCCAAACCTGAACTTGAAAAGTCTGGGTTATTGGATGCGGCTTCTGTTTATTACACTTTCCAAGCCATGGAGGAAGTGATGCGGCCGGGCGAGGAAATGCTATGGCAGCAATTTAGCTCGAGCCAGCGGGTGGCCTGGAAAACCGGTACAAGCTTTGGCTTTCGCGATGGATGGGCAATTGGGGTTACTCCTAAATATGTTGTTGGCGTTTGGGTTGGCAATACCGATGGCGAGGGCCGGCCGGGCTTAACGGGCATTAACACAGCTGCACCTGCCCTGTTTGAAATCTTCAGGCTATTGCCCGTATCGCGCGATTGGTTTGAAATGCCAATGGGCGAAATGGTGAAAATAAATGTGTGCAAACAAAGCGGCTACCGGGCCGGGCAATACTGCCAGGATGCAGATGAGCAATATGTACCCAAAAGCGGCCTGAAAGCCCCTGTTTGTCCTTACCATCAATTGGTGCATTTATCTGCCGATGCCAAATGGCAGGTAAACGGTAATTGTGAGCCGCCGGATAACATCCTCAATAAAAGCTGGTTTGTGTTGCCGCCATCTATGGAATATTATTACAAAGCCAGAAACTATCAATATCATGTACTCCTCCCTTTCGCCCGGATTGTATCCAGGCCGACAATGGAAATACAATGGAAGTCATCTACCCTAAAAACGGTGCTAAAATATACGTGCCCCTTGAAGCAGACGGCACCCGTGGCCGCATGATTTGCAACGCAGCACACCGCCAGCCAGGTATGAAGATTTTTTGGCACCTGGATGATCAGTACGTTGGCGAGACCAAAGATTTTCACCAGGTGGCTTTAAACCCACCTCCGGGCAGACATATTCTTACGTTGGTTGATGGCAACGGCAATACTATCAGCATAGCGTTTGAAGTATTGAAGAAATAAAAAACACAACTTATCGATTTTAATTTTTCTGTAAACTAAATGTCCGCAGCAACCATCTACTAACTTTATCATTATATTGGCTCAATAATTTTTAACCGGATGCTTGAACAGTACGATCTGCATAATTTATTGGTAATTGATATCGAAACGGTGCCGCAGTACAGCACCCACGAACAACTGCCCGAAAATCTGCAGGTTTTATGGGAACTAAAAACCCGGCATCAACGCAAAGATGAACCTGCTGACATTCATTATGAGCGCGCCGGCATCTGGGCCGAGTTTGGTAAAATAGTTTGCATTTCGGCCGGGATCTTTATTGCCGGGAAAAACATTGGCTTGAGGGTAAAATCTTTTGCATCACATGATGAAAAAGAATTGCTTACCAAATTCTGCAACCTGTTGGTCAGTCAACCGCCCAACCTTATTTTATGTGCTCATAATGGCAAGGAATTTGACTTCCCGTACCTCTGCCGCCGTTTACTGGTAAACGGCATATCAATTCCGCCGCAGCTGCAAATAGCGGGTAAAAAGCCCTGGGAGATTGTCCATTTAGATACCATGGAATTATGGAAGTTTGGCGATCACAAACATTACACTTCCTTAAACCTGCTTACCACAATTTTTAATATCCCAACCTCAAAAGACGATATAGATGGCAGCGATGTAGGCCGCGTATACTGGAATGAAAACCAGTTGGAGCGCATTTGCGCTTATTGCCAAAAAGATGTGATAGCTACAGCACAACTATTAAGACGTTACCGCGGCGAAGAACTGATAGCAGACGAATTTATAACCATTGTAGGCTAATAATGCTTAAAGTCAGTGATCTGTCGGTTAGTTTTAAGAATGGTAAAAACCAGTTCACAGCGGTAAAGGGAATTTCTTTTACACTTAACAAAGGTGAAACCATTGGCATTGTCGGCGAATCCGGCTCGGGCAAATCTGTTACCTCCCTTGCCCTGATGCGTTTGCTTAATGAAGATCAGGCCCTAATAGATGGCTCTGTGCTTTTAAATGGTGTATGCCTGTGTAAATTATCGGAAGATGAAATGCGGCGTGTGCGCGGCAACCAGGTAGCCATGATTTTCCAGGAGCCAATGACCTCGCTTAACCCGGTACTTACTTGTGGCTTTCAGCTTACGGAAGCTATCAGGTTGCATTTGGGATCAAGTAAAGCGGAGGCTAAACAAAAAACCATTGAGCTGTTTAAAGAAGTACAATTACCGCGGCCCGAAGCCATATTCAACAGCTATCCTCACCAGATTTCGGGCGGACAAAAACAACGGGTAATGATAGCGATGGCTTTGGCCTGCAACCCGGAGATTTTGATTGCCGATGAGCCCACCACTGCACTTGACGTTACCGTGCAAAAAACAATCATTGAGCTGCTGCACAAGCTTAAAGCTGAAAGGCATATGAGCCTGATCTTTATATCGCATGATTTGGGTGTGATCAAAGAGATTGCCGACCGGGTTTTGGTGATGTACAAAGGCGAAATTATAGAGGAAGCCGCGGTAAAAGATCTATTCGCAAATCCCCGGCACCCTTATACTAAAGGATTGCTGGCCTGCCGTCCTTCCCCGCAGCAGCATTTGAAAAAACTCCCTGTTGTGGCCGATTTTCTGGATGGGGCCAGGCCCGCAGTAACTATAGAAAGCATCAGGGAATTATATCATTACCCGGACACCGAAATCGCCGAAAGAAAGCGTAAACTATATGAACAGCAGCCTTTGTTAAGGGCAGATAAATTAAATACCTGGTTCCCTACAGATACGGGGCTTTTCAAACGAAAAGATCATGTTGTAAAAGCAGTGAACAATGTAAGCTTTGATGTATACCCAGGCGAAACCTTAGGCCTCGTCGGCGAATCAGGCTGTGGAAAAACCACTTTGGGGCGAAGTATTTTAAGGTTGATAGAACCTACTTCGGGGAAGGTCTCTTTTGATGGTACTGATCTTCGTGAACTTAAAAAAATGAGTTGAGGCAGATCAGAAAAGATATCCAGATCATTTTTCAGGATCCATACTCATCATTAAATCCTAAGCTTACCGTTGGCCAATCACTTATGGAGCCATTGCAGGTACATCAGTTTTACAGCAATGATACAACCCGCAAACGAAAAGTGCTGGAACTACTTGAACGGGTTAACCTGCTGCCCGCGCACTTTGACCGTTATCCGCATGAGTTTTCGGGTGGACAACGGCAGCGGATTGTTATTGCCCGGGCTTTGGCGCTCCAGCCTAGATTTATCATTTGCGATGAATCAGTTTCCGCGCTTGATGTATCGGTTCAGGCCCAAGTATTAAACCTCATTCGCGAACTTCAGGACGAGACTTAAATTGACCTATATCTTTATTTCGCATGATTTGGCCGTGATTAAACATATCTCCGACCGGATGATGGTGATGAACAAAGGCGAGATAGTGGAAACCGGCTATCCCGACGATATTTATTATCGCCCAAAAGAAGAATACACCAAAAGGCTGATTGCTTCAATACCGGGTTGATCAGGCTGCATAAATATCCAATCTAAATGTTTAAATTTGTTAAAAGCACTTTTTTTATTTAACCATTAAAAAAATGATACGCACGAAAGTGACACCGGAACAACAGGATATTTCTATTCATATTCCACAGGACTATGTAGGGAAACAGATAGAAGTGCTTTTGTATGCTGTGGATGAGTTACAGGAAGAAAAACAGATAGAAGGCAAAAAGCCATCTGATTTTAGAGGCAAGCTAAAATTATCCGATGAACAATACATCGATTTCCAAAATCACGTAAAAAACATCAGAGACGAGTGGAAGAGGGATATTTAATTGACACAAACGCAATTATCGATTATCTCGAAAGCAAATTACCAGAAAAATCAAACCAGCTTTTAGATAATACAAATTTTCAGCTTTCCGTAATTTCGCGCATTGAACTTTTAGCCTGGCCCAAAGCTACTGATAGCCAATTAAAACTTTTAACCGATTTTATAAATATATCACACATATTTGATTTCAATGAGCCAGTGATTCTAAAATCAATTGAAATCAGAAAAAATTATCGTGTAAAACTCCCCGATGCAATAATTGCAGCGACAGCGATAGTCAACAAGCTGACTTTAATAACAAGGAACATCAGCGATTTTTCAAAAATTTCGGATTTAAAATTACTTGATCCATATCGCTCGTAGGCACTCTTGATGTCTATTTAAGCATTTGAATACCATCATTCCCACACCCCAAAATTCTGTATCTTTGATGCAAATACTATTCTATGTCTAAACGCAAGAAAAACAACTCTTCTATACACCAGGTACTTACCCAAATGGTACTTGATATATTTGAACAAAACGGCAATACGCCACTCAACTATAAACAGGTTTCTGCTAAATTAAACGTCCGTGACCCCGAATCGCGCGAGATCATCTACGACATCTTAAAAGACGAGGTTAAAAAATCGGTATTAAAAGAAATCGCTCCGGGCAAATTCCAGCTGCTTGAACTTAAAACCTTTATTGAAGGCGTAGTTGACCTCACCAACGATGGTTCGGCCTTTATCGTTACCGATGACGAGTTTGAAAGCGATATTTTCATCGCTCCGCGTAAGCTTCGCACCGCTCTTAACGGCGACCGTGTGAAAGTTTATGTATACGCCAAAAGTAAAGGCAAGCACAAAGAAGGCGAGGTTATCGAAATTCTGCAGCGTGCCAAAATGGAGTTTACGGGCATTGTTAAACTCTCAGAACGATACGCGTTTTTTATTCCTGATGATCGTAAGATGATGCACGATATTTTCATCCCCATTAGCGAGCTTAACGGGGCTAAAAATGGCATCAAAGCTGTAGCCGAAATCACCGACTGGCCAACAGAAGCTAAAAACCCTATCGGAAGGATCAAACATATCTTAGGAGCCCAAGGTGAAAACGATACGGAGATGAACGCCATCCTGGCCGAATATGGTTTTCCGCTATCATTTCCTGCCGAGGTTGAGCATGATGCTGAAGAAATTCCGGACGTGATCACGCCCGAAGAAATTGCCAAACGCCGTGATTTCCGAAACATCACAACCTTCACCATCGACCCATTTGACGCCAAAGACTTTGACGATGCCCTGTCCTATCGCGTGCTGGATAATGGCAACTACGAAGTTGGTGTTCACATTGCGGATGTATCGCATTACATTACCCCTGATTCAGCTTTGGATAAAGAGGCTTTAGACAGGGCTACCTCTGTTTACCTTGTGGACAGGGTTATCCCGATGCTGCCCGAAAGATTATCAAACGGTCTTTGCTCGCTCAGGCCAAAAGAAGAAAAGCTTTGTTTTTCTGCAGTGTTCGAAATGGATGAAAATGCCAATATCATTACCGAATGGTACGGTAAAACCATCATCTACTCCGACAGACGCTTTACCTATGAAGAAGTACAGGAAGTAATAGAGACGGGAAAAGGTGATTTTAAGGAAGAAATATTCAAGCTCAACGCACTGGCTTATAAGCTTCGCGACCGTAAATTTAAAAACGGCGCTATCAGTTTCGAAACTACCGAAGTTAAGTTTAAACTGGATGAAAACGGCAAACCAACAGGCGTTTATGTAAAAGAGCGCAAAGACGCCCATAAACTAATCGAAGATTTTATGTTGCTGGCTAATCGCAAAGTGGCCGAGCGGGTGAGCAAAATGGGCAAAGGCAAACACAAATACACTTTTGTTTATCGTGTGCATGATTCGCCCAAGCCCGATGCGCTGGCCAATTTTGCCCAGTTTGCAGCCAGGTTTGGTTATAAAATCAATACAAAATCTGACAAGGAAACAGCAAAATCCCTCAATTACCTGATGGAAGACGTAGAGGGAAAAAAGAACAGAACGTGCTAACCCATCTGGCTATCCGCTCCATGGCCAAAGCTATTTACACTACCAAAAGCAGTGCTCACTACGGTTTGGCTTTTGATCATTATACGCACTTCACCTCGCCAATTCGCCGTTATCCTGATGTCATGGTACACCGGTTGCTGTTTCATTATTTAAATGGCGGACAATCGGCCAATGCCGAGTTTTATGAAAAGCTCTGTTCGCACAGTTCTTTAATGGAGAAAAAAGCAGCCGATGCAGAGCGTTCTTCAGTAAAATACAAACAAGCTGAGTATCTTCGCGACCAGGTTGGTAATACCTTTATGGGCATCATATCGGGGGTTACCGAATGGGGTATGTATGTAGAAATCATTGAAAACAAATGCGAGGGTATGATCCGCCTGCGCGATATCTCGGACGATTTTTATACTTTGGACGAGAAAAATTACGCCATCATCGGTCAGCGTAAAAAGAAAATTTACCAACTGGGCGATGAAGTAAAGATTAAGGTAAAACAGGTTGATCTGACCAAAAAACAGATAGACTTTATATTGGTACAAGAATAATGAACCGTGATTCGCCTGATTTTAGGATTTCCTGATATTTATAATCAAGTCGATCCTAAAATCAAGAAAATCAGGGTTCCCGTAAACAAATGAAACAACTTACAGAGTTACAGTTACTAATAAATGATGCAGTAGGCAAACTAAGCTATCCCGCTTACCCGGCCGATCTGTATGAACCGATAAGCTATATTTTATCTATTGGCGGAAAACGTATGCGCCCTGCCCTGCTCCTGCTGGCCTGTGACCTTTTTGGCGGCGACGTTGACAAGGCTATTGAACCCGCACTGGCTATAGAGGTATTCCATAATTTCACGCTGATGCATGATGATATTATGGATAAAGCCCCGCTCCGCCGTGGCAAAGCAACTGTGCATGAAAAATGGAACGCCAATGTCGCTATCCTCTCCGGCGATGCCATGATGGTAGAAGCCAACCGCCTGATGATGAAGGTTGATGACAGCATTTTGCGTAATGTACTTGACGTTTTTAACGATACTGCGACCGGCGTGTGCGAAGGCCAGCAAATTGATATGAGCTTTGAACAGCGTAACAATGTAAGTATTGAAGAATATATCAACATGATCCGTCTTAAAACGGCGGTGCTGTTAGGTGGTACATTAAAAATCGGCTCCATCATTGGCGGTGCAGCTTTAACCGACGCAGACCTGATCGATGCTTTTGGCGTAAACCTGGGCATAGCGTTTCAGCTACAGGACGACATACTGGATGTTTATGGCGATCCTGAAAAGTTTGGCAAGCAGGTTGGCGGCGATATCATCTCCAATAAAAAAACATTTTTGCTAATCAGGGCCCTTGAACTGACAAAAGGCAGCCAGGCACAAACGCTAAACCAATGGCTAAGTGCAGCTGAATTTGACACTGCAGAAAAGGTTAAAGCTATAACCAACATTTACAACGAACTTGATATCAGGCAGCATGCTGAAAAAGCGATGCAAACCTATGCCGATAGAGCTTTCGTAGCCCTCGACGCTATTAATCTGCCCGAAGATCATAAACAATACCTGCGAGATTTTGCAGACGGCTTGCTGGTGAGGGAGAATTGATTTATATTTAAGGATGAAGAAATTTTCACCCATCCTTATCATTTTAATGGTTTCATTAAGCGCTAAGGCGCAAAAACTTACGCCTCCGCATTTCCGTGGTGGCGATAAGGCATTTCATGAATTTTTAGATCAAAACTTAAAATGGCCAAAGGAGGTAAGCGGAGGAGAAGGCATTGTTACCATAAGCTTTTTTGTTGAAAATGACGGCCGTTTAACCGACTTGAAAGTTGTTAAAGGCATGAGTGAACCTTTTAATAAAGAAGCTTTACGGGTAATTTCTTTATCAAAAAAATGGATCCCGGCCATGCGCGACGGGCATTTTATTAAATCAAAATATTCCGTCCCCATACAATTTTATACCGTGCAGGATGTGCAAGTTTTAGATAGCGCAAAAGCTAATTGACCAATCATCATAAATTTCACCAAGGAACAAAGGTCGATGAAGAGAATCCTGTCCGCTGCGATGTTCATAATGGGAGCCCTAGCAACAAAAGCTCAAACAACTGATACAACAAAGGCTAAAGACCCCGTATTTACATCAGTTGAGCAAGTTCCTGTATTTCCGGGTGGCCTCCAGAAGCTTGCCATACTCATTCATGAAAATTTTAAATATCCTAAAGGAGATACAATTGAAGGCCGGGTATATGTTGTGTTTGTGGTAGAAAAAGATGGAAGTCTTAGCGATTTAAAAATTGCCAAAAGTTTATCCAAGGCTACAGATACGGAAGCGCTACGGCTTATAAAAATGACTTCCCCCTGGCAACCAGGCATGAGAGGGGGCCAGCCCGTAAGGGTTCAATATGCCTTACCCATTAACTTTAAACGCAGCCATTAATATTCTATGAAAAAAGCCATACTAATTTCAACTATATTCCTTTTTGCCGGATATGTTCGTGCCCAAACCCTCACCTCAGGCGGAAAGCTTAAACCCGAGCAGGCCATTATGGATGTTCGGCATTATACAATCTCTCTTGTTGTGGATCCGGAGCAAAAAACCATTAATGGTTTTACTACCATTGATGTAATCATGGCGAAACCAACCAGGGTTTTATTGTTTGACCTGTTAGATTCTTTAACTATCAGCAAGGTTTTAGTAAATGGCAAACAGGAAGCATTTGAATACAAGAATAACCTCATTACCATTAATACAGCCAAAGAGCTACCTGCCGGTAAAGCAAGCGTAAAAGTAATATATGGTGGCAAACCCCATGTTGCCCGTAGGCCACCATGGGATGATGGTTTTATCTGGACCCGCGATTCAACCGGGCACCAGTGGATGGCTATCACTGCCGAAGGCACTGGCGGCAAACTGTATTTCCCATGTAAAGACCATCCATCCGACGAGCCGAACGATGGCGTAGATATGTTTATCACTGTTCCTAAAAACCTCGTAGTTGCCGGGCCTGGATTATTAAAAGGCGTAAGCAAGCAAAAGGGAACAGCGACATTTCATTGGCAAACCAAATACACCATTAACAATTACAGTATATTATTCAATGCAGGTGATTATACCGTGGTAACCCGTCCGTATACTACTGTAGATGGGCATAATGTACCCATCCAGTTTTATGTATTAAAAGAGCATGCCTCTAAGGCCGAGCACCATCTTGATATCTTTGTAAAAACAATTAAAGAGCAGGAGAAATATTTTGGTGAATATCCCTGGGTAAAAGAAAAGATAGGCATAGTTGAAACTCCTCATCTGGGCATGGAGCATCAAACCATGAATGCTTACGGTGCCAAATTTAAATACACCAAAGTTGGGGGCGAAGATTACGATGGCCTGATGCACCACGAATTTGGTCACGAATGGTGGGGAAACAAAGTAACCGCCAAAGACTGGGCCGATTACTGGATCCATGAAGGCATCTGTACTTACGGCGATGCGCTGTATGTAAGGGAATTTGAAGGCGAGAAAGCTTATATCAAGTTCTTCCAAAACTCGGCACTCTCATTCGGCAATAAAATTCCGATTGTTATCGGGAAAGATATTGACGAAGAATCGGCTTATAATGGAGATATCTATGGTAAAGCTGCTTTCTTTATGCATACGCTCAGGTATATTATGGGCGATAGCACTTTCTTCCCTACCCTTAAAAGTTTTGTTACCGACCCACGTTATACTTACAGCAATTTGGCCAATACCGATGATGTGATGCAATATTTTAGCAAGGCTGCGGGTAAGGACTTGAAACCGCTATTTGATCTATACATCTACTCAATCAATAAACTTGAAGTACATGTAAAAGCTCAGCGAGGCGATAAATACCAGGTTCAGTTGTTAAATATAGATATGCCCTTGCCTGTTGACATTACAACTGACGGTGTTACCAAACGTTATACACTTGATAAAAAAGGCATCACCGTAACCAGCAAAACCATGCCGGTTATCGATCCTGATACTTACTATTTAAAGAAACTGATCATCGAATAAATAAAGTACTACTATCTTAAGATGAAACATGTCCTACTTATCGCATTTCTATTTGTAATGTTATTACCCGCCGTTAAAGCGCAGACAGCGAAGATAGACACCTCAGTTTATACCGAGGTTGAGCAACTTCCGGAATTTCCTGGTGGTGTTGAAAAATTTAAAGAGTATATATCGAATACTATAAAAAAATCCCCACTTAAAGACCTGCCTTCAGGATTGGTCATTATTACCTTCATTATAGAAAATAATGGCAGTATAACCAATACCCATGTAACCAAAGGGTTAACTTCTGAAACTGATTCGCTTGCCATCGACATAATAAAAAGAGGCCCTAAATGGAAACCGGCTCAGCAAAGCAGCAAAACCGTACGTTGCCTATACTCTGTACCTGTATTGTTTGGAAAAGGTAACGATATACCAGCCGTTGTAAAAAAGATAAAAGAGCGATAATCGGAAATATCTGCAAAACAAAAAATCCCGATCAAAACTGACCGGGATTTTTTATATCCTAATACTTGTTAACTGATTATTCAGCTACAGTTTCTTCAGCAGCATCAGCAGCTTCTTCTTTTTTAGCTTTTGGTGCAGCAGCTTTCTTTGCTTTTGGAGCTTCTTCAGCAGCAGGAGCTTCAACAGCTACAGCTTCTTTTTTAGCTTTTGGTGCAGATGCAGCTACTTCTTCAACTTCAGCAGCTTCAAACGGAACTACTGATACGTATGAACGATTATCAGCTTTCTTTTTGAAAACTACGATACCTTCAGCCAGTGCAAATAAAGTATGATCTTTACCAAGACCAACGTTTAAACCTGGATTGTGTTTGGTACCACGCTGACGAGACGATGATATTACCTGCGATTGCTGGTTGACCACCGAAAATTTTGATACCTAAGCGTTTGCTATGCGACTCACGACCGTTTCTTGAGCTACCGGCCCCTTTCTTATGTGCCATTTTTTATTTCTTTTATGGAATTGCAGAACAACTCCGGTTCAACCTTTAATTATAATGTAATACCGGTGATCTCAATTTTGGTAAATTGCTGACGGTGACCGTTTTTCTTTTTGTAACCTTTTCTTCTTTTCTTTTTGAAGATAATTACTTTATCACCTTTTAAATGTGACACGATCTTAGCCGATACTTTAGCACCTTTCAAATCAGAACCTAATTTGAATTTACCTTCGTTTTCTGCTAACAATACACTGTCAAATTCAATACTAGCGCCTTCATCGCCTTGTAACCTGTGTACAAAGATCTGCTGGTCTTTTGCAACTTTAAATTGCTGTCCTGCTATACTTACTATTGCGTACATGTTTGTTAAATATTGTTTTAAATTTCGAGGTGCAAATATAGGGATTGATTATTTAATAAACAACATCCCGATATTTTATTTTTTACCACGATTCTCTACATCAGTTAGTTTTTTTGAATCTCGGCTATCAACCTTTGATTAGCGTCAATCAGTTTAGGATTGCCAAAATAATCGGTATCAAAGATCACACGCTTGGTTTTTTCTTTGTATTTGAACTCAATAATGTACCGAACAGCTTTTCCATCAGCAACTTTCGACGTATCACCCGTTTCCTTCGACGGAAAATCCCAGAAACCCAGGTCGGCAGCTTTACGGTGCAGGTATAACAGGTCATCTTTAGTTAAACGCAAATGCTCTTTAACCAACGAATCGCGCCTGTCAAGGTATTGGAACATACCTGTACGTGAATCGTATTTATTTACAAGGCTATCCTTATGACCATACTGAAAACTGATCGATTCGAAATCAACGAAGCGGTATGGCGCATTCTTAATCATCATGCCATAATAATACACGCAGTACAGTATAAACGGCACCACAACAGTCATGATCAGAAATACTTTTTTTAAACGGGGAGACATATATAATTATTGAGTTATTGAATTAGTGAATTATTGTTTTTTCATCATGTAATTGCGAGGTACGAAGCAATCACGAACTATACAGAGCGATTCTATATCAGAGACTATCAACAGCTATAATTTATAGGTGTTAATGAACTGCATTCGGTCGGCTGTCTTCGTTTCTTATAATGCCATAATTATAAATTGATTATTAATGCTTTTTTTCTATCTACAAACTTGGGCGTTGCCTGCGGCCCGGGCTTTCCGTTACAAGTCCTCACCTTTCCTGCCCGCAATCCCAGCCCGCGCTGTGGGCTTTTCACTACAATCCCTAACGCGGCCATACGCGCCAGCTCTAAAATATATTTTCCCATCATCACTGCTTTTTGGGATTTACCCTATAGTTCTTCGCAATGACGGCATACTTTATTCTCTTATTATTTGAGTACCTACCTCTTCTCCTTCCCACTTGCTCACAACGGCTGTTGCCATTGCATTGCCTAATACGTTTGTGGCCGAACGTCCCATATCCAACAACGGATCGATACCTATTAGCAAAAACAAGCCGGCTTCGGGGATATTAAACATAGCCAACGTACCTGCTATAACCACGAGCGAAGCCCTTGGCACACCCGCCACACCTTTACTGGTAAGCATCAGCACCAATAACATGGATAACTGGTGCCCGAATGAAAGATGAATATCATATGATTGCGCCAGAAACAATGATGCAAAGGTCATGTACATCATGGAGCCATCCAAATTAAATGAATACCCCAATGGCAATACAAAGCTTACTATTTTATTACTGCAGCCAAAGCGCTCCAGCTCTTCCAGCACCTTTGGATAGGCCGCTTCGCTCGTTGAAGTACTAAATGCGATCAGCATGGCGTCTTTAATTCTGTTAATAAGTCTGAATACCGGCTTTCTCAATACAATATACCCGGCCAATATAATTACCGACCAAAGTACGATGAGCGAAAAATAAAACTCGCTGATAAAAATACCGTACGTTGATAGTACGCCTATTCCCTGCTTGGCCACTACGGCGGTTATGGCACCAAATATGGCTAAAGGGGCCATTTTCATTACATAACCGGTAATCTTCATGATCACATGTGCAAAGGCATCCATTGCTTTGACCACTATTTTGCCTTGTTCGCCTATCGCTGCTGTCGCTACGCCAAAAAATAAAGAGAACACAACAATCTGTAATATTTCGTTATTGGCCATCGCCTCAATAAAGCTCTTAGGGAAAACGTGACCGACAAACTCGGTTAATGATAATGCAGATTTCTTGATACCGGTACTTAAATGACTATCCGGAAGCGGCAGGTGCATGGTTTTGCCCGGTTCAAACAGGTTAACCAATAACATGCCTAATAATAAAGACACCAGCGTAGCGCTGATAAACCAAAGCATGGTTTTGCCACCAATCCGGCCCACAGCTTTGATATCCCCTACCTTGGCTACGCCTACCACCAGGGTGGTAAATACCAACGGGGCCACAATCATTTTTATAAGATTGAGGAAGATCTTGCTCAGGATATTATAAAGTTCAAGTTTATCTTCCCGCGCATCGGTAGCCTGGCTTTGCAGTTTAACCTGGGTAATTCTTTGTAACTTAAGATCTTTGTAGGCCGCAACCGTAGTATCGGGTAATGCTTCAATATTTTTATCAATAGCTTTAATTGCAGTCCCGGCGGTACTGAGCTGTTTATTCAAATCGGCAAAAACGTAGGTATTATAAATATAACCGGCTATCACACCCAATACCAGTGCGATAAAAATGAAGAGCGTCAGTCTGCTTTTTTTCATTTAATTTAATAAGCCTGCAAAACTACAAAATTTACGCGCTGTTTAAACAGGTGTGGGAATATTCTATTTTCCATTTAAATCAGATGAGAAAATAAAATCGTTGCACTCAGCAAACGCTATTTCAGTTTCTTCACTAATTTTGCGTACTACAATTAATTACACCATTATAATTGGAACCCCTTCGTGTAATTCGTTCTAATTGAATCAAGCTTAAAAGGCAATTCGTGAAAAATATTTAAACAATTAGTATTTTACCCGCTTATTTACAACATGAGTATCACAGCTTACGGATTACAGCATATAAAAAAGGAAATTCAGCACCTGCACAACGAGCAATTGGCCGAATTAATGCTGCGCTTGGCACGGTACAAAAAAGAAAACAAGGAGCTGTTGGCCTACCTGCTTTTTGAAGCCCATGATGAAGCCGCTTTTATTGAAAAAGTAAAAGCCGAAGCGGGTTTCATGTTCAGCCAGTTATCATCGCTGAGTTACAACGCAGCAAAGGGTATGCGCAAAATATTGAGGTTGCTGAGCAAGTACACCAAGTTTATGACATCAAAAGGTGCTGAGATTGATTTACTGATCAATTTTTGCGAAAATTACCTTGAATATGCCGACCGGCGCACCTCATACAAACCCTTAAGGCTGATATTGATAAGGCAGGTTGAAAAGATCCGTGGTTTAATTAACAAGCTTCATGAAGACTTACAATTTGACTACCAGGATAGTTACAATAAATTAATAAGCGATGCAGAAAGCAAGCTTGGCTGGTTTAAAAAGAATGATCACTTGTTGTAACATATAAAGTTTAACATCGTCTAAATATAAAATTAACTGAAGTGGCCAACAAAGAAGCAGCATTCAAGCAGATATATGAAGCTAATTCTAAAAAGATATTCCATCTGTGCTATGGTTATACCGGCGATGACGATGCCGCCAATGACCTGCTACAGGAAACTTTTTAAAGGTTTGGCAAAATTTAGAGAAATTCCGTAACCAGGCCATGATATCAACCTGGATTTACCGCATTGCTGTAAATACCTGCTTAACCTATTTGCGCTCGGAAAAACGCCAGGCCAAAGACGAGACTAACCCCACAATTAGCGGAAACAAAACGAGAAGAACTATCGGATAAAAACGAGCAGGTAGCTTTGCTCTATAAATGTATTTCAAAACTGGAAGAATCAGAAAGGATTATTATAACTATGGTACTTGATGAGGTGCCATACCCCGAAATTGCTGAAATTTCGGGTATATCAGAAGGGAACCTGAGGGTGAAAATTTATCGTATAAAACAAAAATTAACGGAGTTATATAACCAGTATGAAAGACTTTGATCATTTGATGTCGGTTTGGCAGGGACAGCCAAAACCAGATCAGCTTTCGGTGGATGAGGTGCTGAAGCAGGTAAAGAAGGGAATAAGGAGTATAACCCAAAAGTTATACTGGAGTATTGTGGCCATGGTTGTAACTGTCGCATTCGCTTTTGTCGTCACTTTTTTCCTGGCATTTAAATCTGCAGTTACTACTATCGGAATCCTCATCGTACTGGTAACCATGTTGATGTATCTTTCATTAATGGTACGTCATTACCACATTTTGAGTAAGCGCGATGCAACACTCAACCCTGCCGAATATCTTGACAGCCTTAAGGCATATCAAAAAAACCGCAGCAAAGTTATAGGTTGGTTTTATTATACCTATATATTGTTGCTCAGCGCAGGCTTGGCCATGTATTTTATCGAAGTACTTGAACATTCATCCCTCACTTTTAAAATAGTAACATATACATCAATCGGGATCTGGTTTTTGTTCACTACGTTTTACCTTAAACCCCGGATGTTTAAGAACGAGGAAGAAAAGCTAAACCTTATGATTGACAGATTAGTGAGGTTGAAAGAACAATTTGATTAAAGGATTAGTTTTTTAGATTTGCCTGATGGCTATTTCCGAAACTGTAACAATTCAAAAATTAACTTTAGCTGATGCCGACGTATTATTGGAGCTAAGCAAAAAAACTTTTTTGATTTCTTTGCTCATTTAAATAAACCAGAAGATATGGAGGCTTATGCATCTGTAGCCTTCACGCCGCAAAAAATACAAGCAGAGCTCAGTAACCCAAACTCTCATTTTTCTTCGCGATGCTGGATGGTGAAATAACCGGCTATCTCAAGCTAAACTATTGCCACGCCCAAACAGAATTTCAGGATCCTGCTGCAGTTGAAATTGAGCGCATTTATGTTTTGGCCGAATATCACGGCAAAAAGATAGGCCACCAATTTATTGATTTCACCTTAAAAGCAGCTACGGATAAACACCTGCAATACGTTTGGCTTGGTGTTTGGGAACACAACCTAAAAGCAATTGCTTTTTATGAAAAACATGGCTTTGAAGTATTCAGCAGCCATGAATTTGTCCTGGGAAGCGATAAGCAAACCGATTTATTAATGAGGAAAGCGATCTTATCAAGCTCAAAGCCGAAAGCCTAAGGCCGAAAGCTTTTTTGCTTTATTGATTTCTTTTCGCTTTAAGCCTTAGGCTTTTAGCTATTTAATAACGGCAATTGATAATTAACTCCAACCCTTAACGCTTTTAAGCCTGTAACGCCCTGTAACTCTTCCAGTTCAAGATATTCCAGGTCATCAAGCAAGTAACCCTGTCCTTGCAGGTACCTGATGTACTCGTCATATTCAGCAGCTTCTGTTGGGTTAAAATATACCATGGCTATTTTGCCAGGCTGGGTAAGGCGTTCAAAAGTTCCTGCTATTAAAACTTTATCAATCCGCTTTTTTACCACCTCGTAACGGATATTATAGGCCCCCTCAACGTCAAAACGCCTTTCATCGTTTCTGAAACTGATATCTATAGCGTTTGAGTGAATAAATATCAAGTGCGTGGTTTGCAAAGGACGTGAAAGCTGATCGCCAAGGTCGTTTGTCATCCGGGCTATTTCGGCCATTGACCGTAACTGCCACAAACGGATATTTTTAAGGTACAGCATATCGAAAACGCGTTGCGGCGCTATCGATTGCCCTATGTAAATATCATATTCCACCCCATCTGTACGGAATTTTTCAAAATAACAGGGAAATGATTCCTGCACTTCTGTCTGAGCCTGCTCCAGGTATTGGTTGATAGAAGTATTTATAAGCTGCATGGAGGTTTCCAGCTTACGCCTGTTTTCAAACGAAGCGCCGGTTTCCTCATTCATGGCATTAAAATACCTGTCAATAGTTTCCCTTTCGGCAGGGTAATTATTTCTGAAATGCTCCAGGAAAGGATTAATCTCGTTATGAAGGAAAGTATCCAGCATCAATTCATCATTGGTAGTAATATAACCGCTGATGCGTTCGAGCCACTCTTCGCATTTAGATACCAACTTGCCGGTAAGGCTTAAATGAATATTTTCATTTAAAACCTGGAGCGTTTCAATAAGTATGGTGAGCAGATTTTTCAAATCCTCCTGCAGGGCGCTGTTGCGTTCAACTGTGGAATTGCGGATATCGACAGCCCCGAACAAAGGGTAAACATGGCTGAATGATACTGTTTCAATTTCGGGGCTCTTTTTCTTCTTTCTTTTTTCCTTAAGATAATTCCAGGCCACTTCATTAAACTTCCATTGAACCGACGGTTGCAACGAGGTAAATTTATTTTTGATAACACTTGAAATGCGGGCCTCAAACTGATCGATGCTGTTTTGCAGCAATTGGGCAATCAGCGGGATAGTAGCCTGTAATTTCGAGAGCAGTTTTTCGTAAAAAACAATCTCTTTATATGAAAATACTTCCATGATGCCTACATTTTTCTTATTGTAGTACACCGGGAAAATTCCGTAAGATTTAATGCCGGCTTGTTTCAAAACCTGCAAAAAGGGGAATTTACCTATTTTTTCGTTGGTAATGGAATTGAAAAAGATAGGCCTCGGGTTTTGGTTGTAATCATCAATGATGGCGTCAAACGTTTCTTCCGCAAGGTTAAAATCTTTAGCGGCCTTAAGCAGGATACTTCTGGAGCATTCGTCGTTATCAAAAATAGGCTCATTATTGATAGTTAAAAAAGGCATCAACCCAAACTCAATGCCCGGGCTTTCGGCAAGGGATTTTAGCGAGCTGATGATGTGCGCATATTGCTCCTCCTCATTTGCCGAATGGTTAACAAGCTCAGTACGAATATTTTCGAGCGCATGGGTTAGCGTTACATCAGTTAATGTAATTATCGAAAACCCCTTAAATTTAAAAATATTGAGCGGTATTACCTTTTCAATAAGCTCAAGGCTGGTATGCGAATGTAAATACGGTTCAATAGTATCAAAACTAAGTTCAGGCAGTTCGCCATTCAATTCAATCTCCACGAAACGGGCATCAGTCTGGATATTAAAATACCTTGAAAGACCGGTTTCAGGATCTTCGTATGAAAACAGCAATTCATTCTTAATTGCCGACGAAAAGCCATACATCCGCTCAAGAATCAGGTTATAAATGAACCGCTTTTGCCTATCACTGAACATTTCGTTCTTGGATACATTCAACGCATATAAATTAGAATGATGACTTGAATGGAAATCATAAAAAGCCTCAGTACTGAAAAATATCTTATCAGGTACCGGTGTACTTAGCGCCCAGTGAAATTCCTTTTCGTTAGCTATTGGCGGTGTCAGTATGGAGTAAATGAGCTCCAGCATTTCCCGGTACTTTTCGGCGTCCGTGGGCCGCATATCCAGGTCAATACATATATCATGCTCAAAACGTTCCAAAACATAGCGATAAAACTCGCTTTTGAGCGTCTTTTCGGTAGCAATCCGTTCTTTTAAATGCTCCACGAACGGGTTAAATGTCAGGCATGTTTCAACCTGACAAATGGTGCATTCGTTTTTGCTTATATTGAGTACTTCTGTGTGCATTTTTATAACAGTTTTACCCTCTTTAAAATCTGAAACTTGTTGAAAGATAAGGGTACCATCCTTCTTCAGAGTAACCTGCAATTATCTTGATAACCGCGAGTCTTGCCGGTGCTACGTAAAAGCCTGCGCCGGTGCCGTTATGCCATTTATCTGAACTTTGCCCGTTTTCCCAAACACGGCCTATATCATAAAATCCTAAAACCCCTATTTGTCCTGGAACTATATAACTGGCAAAATCAGTTAATTTTATCCTCAACTCCAGGTTATTATAAAAACTATGCTGGCCGGCAAACCTGTATAACCTGTAGCCTAATAAGTTATCCTGCCCGCCTAAAAACAACGACTGATAAAAAGCGGTTTTTCCGATGGTAATGCCGCCGCCCACCCTATCGGCCAAAACAATGGTGCTTTTGGCATTCAGGCTTTTGTACAAAGCAGCCTGTGGCATAAGCTGGGCAAAACTTGTAGAGTTATTATTTAAGCCATTAAACTCCTGAAGTTTAATATTTACAAAACTTCCCCAGGCCGGAAGCACCTTATCGTTGCGCTTATCACTGGTAAAGTTAACAACAATACCGGCATGCATTTTTGTTTTGTCAAAGGTATAACTGTCGGGCGCGTTTGTGAGTAACGGATATGTAATAAATCGGCCGATATTGTCATCAACATCTAATTTATAGTACTGAAAAGCAGGGCCTACCGTTACAGAAGTGCCCGATTCATTGCGCCACCTAAAGGCTGGGCTAAAGGTAAAATTATCAAAGCGGGTACGGTAATATTTGCGATAATCGCCTACTTTAACAAATGGTGTTTCATTGCCACGGCCAAAAAAATTGATATTATCCGGAAAGTCAAGCTGGGCATCCATCAAAAAGTCGGCTTTGCCAAAAGCGTGGATCCACTCGCCGTTATATTTAATCTTAAAAGCCTTTGTAGTGAACGAGTGACTGGCAAACACTGTTTGCACATCGTTGTAAGGCAGTTTTTGAAAACCCTCCTGGTGAGTATATTTAAAACCTGCTCCAAGCAATACGCCCTCATCCGGGTTGTAAGAGATATTAGCCAGCGGCGCTATCACATTCATCAGGTTAACCCTTAAGTACGATGTATTAGCGCTATCCTTACTTATGTGTTTGTTAACCCTTGATTCATCGCCAGTTATAGTCAGCTTTTTGCCACGGTCATAAAGCTGTACCGTGTTAAGCGATTTTACAATATTGTAAGTTTTGGTGCCTGTGCTATCAATAAACCGCAGCTTAATTGGCGATGTGGCATTATCAAGCACTACTTTATCATCACCGCCGCTTACATAAATGCGGAGCTCTTTGGTAATATCAGGATGATAATTCTGGTTCATGAGCGTATCCTTAATCTCACCATCTTTATTGATCTTATTGATGATCACGTTGAGGCTGCCATTAGGCTCATCTTCCACCGTTACCAGCTCATTTTTATTTGAAGTATGGATATCAACTATTTTATTGATGAATTTGTAGTAATACTCCATTTCGGCCGGGATATTGGCTCGACGCTCCTTCAGTTGTTTCAGCAATACATCATGTCTTAATTTGTACGATGATTCGGGCAGACGCCTTAAACCGGCTTCCAGTACCTCATCAGTTTCTGCCGCAACAAAATCTTTTACAATTTTTGTCCATTGTTCATGACTGTATTGTACCGATGGCCATCGTTGCATGAACATGGTTTTCCATAAGGAATATTTTACGCTGTAGATCTCACCGCTAAAGCCCTGCAGGTTCGGCGCAATCCATGGCTGCGCTGCTATGGTTGGCAATACTCCCTGGTTGGTGTAAAAAACCTGATCGCGGTCGCGCGGAACGGCAGTATAAAATTTACCTTTCCCTTTATCCTCATCGCGCCAGCGCCACTGGTCACCATGCCTGTCCCAGTCGCCGATGAGCAAATCGAGCAGGCGGGCGCGTAAAAACTCCTCGCTGTCTACGGTATTATCATTGTCCTCCAGCATTTTACCAATCATCTTCACGGTATTGTCTGATTTGCCGCCTGGTTCGCGTTCTTCAAGCAAACAAACTTTATTGGCAAAAATATTAGCATATTGCCCTAAAACCGGATCAGCCGATACCACACCGATTATCGGGTTGGCATGGGGAACGCGAGCGGCGGTGGCCAGCGGTGGTACTATTAACGCCGAAAACGGATGCTGGGCGCTCATGGCATCATTAACCCAATCTTTGGCAAAGGTTTCCTGGAATTCATCGGGCAGGATCTTTTCAGGTTGTTTCTCCACACTACGCAGCACCCATTCCTTCCCATCCTTATCAATTAAACGAAGCGAATGTGTCTGGAAACCACCGCCAATGCTTTCAGCCTTTAATCCGCCATGAATTTCCGACAGCCTGATCACAGGAAGTTTGGTTTCGGCAGCCCACTCTTTGCGGTAGTTTTCACCAAACCAGCGGCGGTGAAAATTGCTTACGCTGTCATATTTGGGGTGCACCCTAACCATGATGCTATCTGCCTTGATAGGCGTATGCAGCATATCCGGAATATTTTTCACCGATGTATAAGGTTGTGTATAAGTAAACACCTGCTTAACTCCTTTATCACTGTCGATGTAATAGGTAAAGCGCATCCGTTTATCTATTAACAGATCGGCAGTTACATAGCCTTGAGTAGCATCAGCAAAAAGGGAGTATTTACCTTTAATAGCATAGGTTTGCTTGGCACCTGCGCCGCTAACCACCTGCAACTGTCTGCTTTTGATGAATTGCAGCCCATGCTCATGACCCGCCACATGGATAAGGTTTGGAAAACTGCCAAAAACAGCATCAACCTTTCTGATCATGTCTTTATACAAGGGATGCCCCAAATCTTCGGGGTTTGAAAATGCAGAGCGTAAAAACGGGTAAAGCGAACCGATAACAGGCAACGGTACCCAAAGGTCTTTATTGGCTACGGTAAGCGGGAAAATATGATCTTTAAGCGAAAAATATCCACCATGTGTACCATAACTCTGGAATGGATGATGCGATGCCAGGATGATAACCTTATCTTTGTTTCGCTCAAATATCAGCTTGATCTTATCGGCAATGTCATCTTTGTTTTTGCAATCGCACTCGGCGCCGGGGTTACTTTTATTGAATGGATATAGCCACCATTCGCTATCGAATGCTATTACTGTAAGATCCTTTGTCAGGTTAATCTCAACTGGATCAGGGCAGCCATTTTCAGGCACCATTTTAAGCAGTTTATCACCCTGCTGATTAAGGTACTCCCACTGTCGTTTTATTTTGGCTAAACCAAGCGGGCCCATTTTATCCCAGTCATGATTACCGGGTATAAAGTACACAGGCGCACCGGCAGCCCGCATAGGCTGGTATTGCGATTGCAGGATCTTTTGGGTTTCGGCTTCTTCCGGGCTACCCGGCAATCCTATCCCCCGTGGATAAATATTATCTCCCAGATAAAATACCGAAGTTTTATTTTTAAGCACATTGGCTGCCGCATGTTTTAAAACGGCACTTTGCTGCATGTCTATTTCGCCGGCGTCGCCAATTAAAATCATCCTGTACTGTACCGAATCCTGGGCCTGTGTTTTTAGCGTGCCCAATAGTAAAACAAACAACAAGGGTAGTTTTTTAATCATGAGGTTTGGTTGAGATGTATGTAGTATTTGCACTATTTGTGCTTCAAAGCACTATTTCTTAAAGCTGAATTTCAATATATTGCCAGCACTTAACTGATCGCCCTCGTTTGAGATATACAGGTTGCGCTGGTTATCAAATGCCATACCTTCGGGCTGTCCGAATATGGTAACACTTAAAGGATAAACATTTTTCACTTTCCAGTTAGCATCGGCAACTACCAGCATTTTATTTACCGACGAAAGGATATACCACTCATTGGTAAATGTATTTTTTGCTATTGCCGAAGGGCGAAACGGTACACGCTTTTTATCAGCCAACCGCTCAATTTCCCTAACATCTATTGCAAAACTGCCGGTCTGTTTCAGGGTACCGTCTGCCTGGATTTTCAAAATATAGCCGGTGCTGCTTTGGGATGTTTTTTCATCAGCACAATGCTTGCACAACACATAAACCAAACCGTTTTTTTCATCGGCACACATAGCTTCAAACTCACCTTCGGGTAACTGGCCTTCAGTTTTTTGTACGTTGGTTACTTCTTTAGTCCTAACCTGGTTAAACGGAAAAGTAAATAACGTACCATCGCTTTTTAGCATGATCACCTGTTCACGGCAAATGGCCACATCCTCATAGTCACCGCTTTTGCCAAACTTGGTATAGTTAGCTTTTTTATCGCCCAGTTTCAGGTTAAACAAAAAGCCTTCTTCGTCCTGCTCGGCATAAACCGAATCATTTTTACCATTGTGAAAGGCAAAACCTGAGATTTCGGTGAGATCTTCGGGCATTTTATATTTAACAGGATTATTAAGGTCGTATCCCGTCGGACTGGCAGGGATTGCCTTTTCTTTATTTTTACAAGAGATGATCAAAAAAACTACGGCCACGGCAAGCATGCCGGCTACATAAAGGGTCATTGCTCGTTTAGCACCTTGTTTTTTAAACCCCGTCATATTTTTTGCTGTAAAAGTTCATAAATGGCCCGCTGCGATTGTACCGGCGGTTCAGTTTTATCAACCCTTATGTTTTGCAATTGTTCATTTAATTTTACAGCCTGCACATTATCGGCCAGTTGAATATCAAGCATGGCAATTACCTCGTTCCTGATGCGCTCATCATAAACCGGAAAACACACCTCGATACGGCGGTAAATATTACGGTTCATCCAATCGGCCGAGCCCATGAAAACCTCCTGGTCACCGCTGTTATGAAATATAAAAATACGTCCGTGCTCCAGGTAACGATCAACTATACGTCTTATGGTGATGTTTTCGCTCATACCCGGCACCCCGGGTATAAGGCAGCAAATGCTACGTACAATCATCCTGATCTTCACCCCTGCCTGCGACGCTTCGTAGAGTTTGCCAATCAGCACCCGCTCTTCCAGGTTATTGAGTTTTATGGTGATCCCCGCCGGCTTCCCTTTACGGGCCTGCTCAATTTCCCTGTCTATAAGCTCAATAAACTTTGATTGCAAATTAAATTGAGCCACCAGCAGGTGTTCAAAATCAATATCATATCCCTCGGCCGATTTTGCTTTTTTAGCAAGGTAGATAAACAGCAGGTCCATTTCTCGCAGCAATTGCGGATTGGCCGTCATCATTATATGATCTGTATAAAAGGCAGCAGTACTTTCGTTAAAATTACCGGTTGCTAAAAGTCCGGCATATTTAACACGGCCATCAACAAAGCGCTTTACAAGCCCTACTTTGGCATGTACCTTTATAGCTTTATCGCTGTAAATTATATCGGCACCGGCCGCCTTTAGCTTTTTAGCCCATTTGATATTGTTGGCTTCATCAAACCGGGCCTTGAGCTCAACCAACACGCGCACCTTTTTACCACTCTGAGCAGCGCTGATCAGTGCATTTACAATCCGCGAATCGCTGGCTACGCGGTAAAGCGTTACAGAAATTTCCTCAACACTTTCATCGATAGCTGCCTCATTAAAAAACCGGAGAATAGAGTTATAGGATTGATAAGGTGCGTGAAAAATACAATCACCTTTATCAATGTAATCAAATATAGATTCTGTCCGCGCTGATCTGCCTGTTCGCCAATGGCGGCCATTTAGTATATTTTAAAGATGGGATACCTACCGGCAAACCCATTAAATCTTTAAGGTTATGGTAAAAGCCGCCTTCAACAACACTTGATCCCAGTACACCCAGTTTATCTTCAACCAAATGCAATATGCGCAACGGAATCCCTGGCTGGTGCAAAAAGCGTGTTGCCAAACCCAGGTCACGTTTTAGCAATTGTTTTTCAATCTGCTCCTGAACGTCGCCATCATAGTCATCTTTAAGCTCAAGCTCAGCATCGCGGGTTATTTTGAAGCTGTAACAGCCTTTTATTTCTTCGGTTTTAAAGATCTTGTCCAGATTATACCGCACAATATCATCCAGGAAAATGATGTATTGTTTACCTCCTTCATTAACACTAAAAAACCGCGGTAACTGGTTTGAGGGAATGTTGAGGATCACTGACCTTTCCTTCTTCTTATCCAAACCAAGGTTCACTAAAAAGTATAGCCGGTTATTTTCGGGGAAGAATTGTTTTTTACCGCCTACCAGGTCAATAGGTTGCAAAAAGGCAAGTACCTGGCTGTAAAAATAGTCGCTCACTCTATCTGCTATAGAAGCCGGAATAGGCTCATTGAACAGCAGGTTTACATTATTTTCTTTTAACAACGGAATAAGCCTGCCTGTAAAAACCTTCCCAAAGCGATTTTGCTGAGCTTCTACCAGTTGCTGGGCTTTATATAGTACATCCTCGCTTTCATCGACTTTATTAAGCAGGTTAAGCTTGTGCAGTGCCATTACCACCGGCATCCGCACGCGATAAAATCTCGTCGAGGTTGGATGAAAATATAGCAAGAAAATTTACCCTTTCCATTACGGGGAGTTCTTCGCTTTCGGCCTCCATCAATATGCGTTCATTGAAAAGTAACCAGCTCAGGTCCCTGTCGAAAAATG
Source organism: Mucilaginibacter sp. P19 (assembly GCF_050632265.1). Taxonomy (NCBI): domain Bacteria; kingdom Pseudomonadati; phylum Bacteroidota; class Sphingobacteriia; order Sphingobacteriales; family Sphingobacteriaceae; genus Mucilaginibacter; species Mucilaginibacter sp. P19. Next base: position 2,337,505 of record NZ_CP192586.1, on the reverse strand, counting down.
AGTATTCCATAGGTGCAGATTTTGTTTTTGGCAGTACCCCGACCGCCTACAATAACGAAGATATAATGAATGCTACTACCGATACAATAAGGCCAAACATGAATATATTGTACGATGCCCTGAGCAGCCTGTATTTTTTGCCAAGCACAACACCCTGCGAATAATTATCACGGATTAAGCTACCGTAAAGAAACTCCCGGTCTTCCATCATTTTCTCCATACCATCGCTGTAATCCTGGTATGACATGCGGTAGAAGTTACCGAAGAACAACAGGTTAACTGTTTTCTTATTGATATCCTCGGGGGTAAACAAACCCGGTGGGATTGACGGACGGGTTGAAAGTATGGAGAAGATCATAGTAGCCAAACTAACCGACAAGAGCATAAACGTTGGGATCAACAAATTAGAATGCTCATCAAGTTTACGCAGCACCAAACTGATAATTGCCGAAAGAATGATGGAGTTAACCGTGATCATGATATGGGCCTTATTATCGGCCATATCACTTAAACGCTGATGATTGCTGGAGCTGATCCTGAACATGGTTTCGATCCCGCGATCTGGCCTGTCATTCTTATGTTTTTTACCGCCGTGATCGTCATCGTGGTCTTTATCCTTTTCTTTTTCAACGGTAATAATGGCTTCACGATCTGTTTCTGTAGTGATCATGGCCGGGGTTTCTTTTACTTCAACATCAGCTTGTTTTTCAATTAGCTTTTGAAGATTTCTTTGTTTCTGATCGTTAAGCAGCAGGCGACAGTAATCTGTATAATACTCATGCCCCTGTAAAAACTCGATGTTGTAGCTGCGCCATCTCGTCCTTATCAATATCATGTTTCTTGATGGCTTCCATCTCTTTGCGTAACAGCTTATTTTTATCGCGGAAATCATCTGTACCTAAATGAAACAAATCTGCATCGCAAATGATCTGTTGCAATAAGTCGGCAGGGTTTTGCGGCATTTTAGTAGCTAAAATACAGCCGGATACTTTATCAATAACAGGCTGCTCAACTTTATGCTGTTTAAGGAAATGTGTAGCCAGCGCAACACTTTTTGATTCGTGATCCTTTTTATCAGTAAAATATCCGGTATCGTGAAACCAGGATGCAGAGATCACCACAAAAAAATCTTCATCACTTAACTGGTAGTGGTTGGCTATCTGGGTGGCCGCTGCAACAACATCTTTAGTATGCCTCAGGTTATGATAAATTAAATCGGGATCATGATGTACGTCAAAATAGGATATAGCGTACTGTTTTACCTGTTCTAACAGCGGTTGAAATTTCATCGTAGTTTTTGTTGTTAAAAGTAAATCAATTTTTTTAAAATGCCTATTTGCAGCTATGCCGGGGGAGAACATCATTTATCGGGCATTGTTTGCGCAAAAGACAAGAAAATGGTTGCCTTTATATTTACAAAACGCATACCATCCCAATATACTATTGATTTTCAACATCATAAATTCAACCAATCTCAATCATATGGCGATATTTCGTGGAATGTCAAAAATTTCTGTCAATTAAAAACAAAAACCAATTATAAATGGCCCTTAACTACCCGACAATTTAAGATACTGGTTCTTCGGCAACTCCGGGCCTCTCGTAACTATAATTATAAGGCGGATATGGCACAATGAAAGTTTCCTGCACACGCGACGATTTTTTGAAATAAGGGATCCAGATGGCCGCTGTAACTATTGATCGTAAAAATGGACTAAGTGCTGTTTCTGCAAGTTTACTGCTGATACTGGCAGCCAAAATATAATCCGTCAGGAAAAAAACGAAGCCAAAAGCAAAATAACCGGTAATACATACAGGCAGTATATCGCGCCTATTTAACAGCAACACCAGGCAAAAAAGGGCGTAAACCATTAATGTAATATTACCAATTGCCTCTATAACAACCAGCGACCTGAAATTAAACTCATGTTGGTTGCCATGGTACACATTCCAGGTGTGGAGGCTAAAATAATCGCCTGTAACCATATTTGAACCTGTCACCAAAGCTGTAGCGGCTAAGCCTATTGCGATTAATATAAGCCACCCTCCTATCGGCACAAAGGTCGATCCGTAAGCAAACACAATCCCCGGCGTTTCTCTTTGATAAAACCATACACCCAATAAAACAAGACCAACCGTCAAAAGCAATACAACCAAAACTAATGTACTATTTGTAGTTGATGGCTTAGCAACTCCCTGCGGCGTATAAGAAAAACTGTAGCCCAAGCTGGTATTATTAAGTTTTTTAATATCTCCCTTAAACTCATCGAGTTTGTTTACAGGCACATAGTCACTCAAAAAGGATAGCTTGTAGTTAAGCGATAAAGTATCGCCAGCAGCAGTGAAATCCGATTCATAGTGATAGTAGTCCCGCTTAATGGAATCATGATCTTCATTAATATTCCAGCCGCCTGGCAAAACCACCTTAATAGCATAACTGGCATCGTAAGGGTAGGTAAGAGATACCGGCGTTTTTATGCGACCGGTTATTGAGGGAAACTGGTTGTAAATAAAATTGGCAAACAGATCGGCGGTAAGTTTGTCGCTGGTAGAATCTTTCTTAAAGAAGTCGGCTATTTTATAAGTTTCTATGGTAGTAAGCTTATTGGCTTTCAAATCATCCTTTACGATAATCGAATCCTTAACTTCTATTTTATTATAGATCTTTGCATAATAATCGAGATAGCTCTTTTCTGTTTCGGCCATCCCCGATGACTCCAGTTTACCCCGCATATAATCAGCTTCATCGCCGGTGTAGGTGGTTTTTACGGTGAAGAGTACCGGTGATTTTCCATCCCTTACTGTGTAAACATCCTCTCCGATAACTTTACCGCCTTTTGATGGCGGAATAGTGGTGAGTGCGTCGCTTCCTGGCTTCAATACCAATCCTTTGTCATAACGCGGAAAGTAAATATCCGTGCTCTCACCGCCCTGGTTATCCATAGTGGCGTCAACCCAAACCTGTTTTCCGTTTACGTTGGCAGTTACCACGGCATGGTTAAAAGCATATGCTGTAGGTATGTATTGCTCAACATGTCCGTTCATATCGGCATTCACCAAAACCATCGAAGCGTCAATCCCTCCTGCCTTCAGCATCGATACCAGCAACAATGACTTATCCTTGCAATCGCCATAACGTTGTTTAAATACTTTTTCGGGGTTATTTGCGCGGTGCGAATACTCGCCTATTTCAATGCCCATGTAACGCACTTCCTGCTGCACCGTACGTACTGCTTCCCTGAAATATTTTTCCTTGTTATTACCTGCATCCTTTTTTAGCGTCGCAATCCGCTCGCCAAGCTCACCCTTGATATTTACTGCCGGCGGGTTTATACTTAAGGCCCAATTAACAACTTCGGGCCAGCTTGCAAACTCACTTACCTGGATAAAACCGCGTTCGTTATACCACGATGGCTGACTATCATCATCGTGCGCCGGCGGTACCTGGAAACCTTCATACTCGTAACGTTTTAAGCCGTTCGCTTCGCTAATGACAGGCTTAGGTACCGTATTAAAAGTTTTAAAGTTCAGCTTGCGCTGAGATGATGCAATAATAGCCGTATAATGATGTGCAATGGGCGTATACCACTGAACATACATATTTGAACAAAATTTACCGTTCAATATAGGGTTACGGCCCGTAATGGTATATGAATATTCAATCCGGTCGCCTTTACGGATATCATCCAAAATACATAAGGCAGAAAAACTTCCCTGGTAAATAAAATTAGAAAGATCCTGCTCATCGGCCAATACCTTAAAGGCCGAAGTTTTTAAGCGGTTTAATGGTTTACCATCGCGCCAAACGGTGATATCATGAAAGTCGAGCCGCTCATAAGCAGGATCAAAACTAACAGAGATCTGCGATGCATTCTGAATGCCGGTTTCGGATACTATTTCGCGGATAATATGATTATAGTCGGCCTGTTTTTCAACCTGCACCTGCTCTTCGATAAGCGCATAATAAAAACCGCGTTCAATAGCACGCGAGGAAGGTTTTTGATTATAAGGCTTTAACACACTAAGCCATGTTGGCCTGCCCGAAATATGCACCGATGGTGTATCGCCAAAAGCAGTCCCGCTGCACCAAAACAACATCACCAAACAAAGGAAAAACGTAAAACGCATTTTAAAAGCTTTTGTATACAGGCTCTGAAAATAAAGAAATTCAGATCAATTTAATGTAACTATTTTAATATTTAACTGTGGGGTTATATGGGATAATAAACGTATTAAACGGCAGGGTGACTGCGCGAAGGATTGACTCACCCCGGCGTTGCTCCGCTCGCCACCCCTCTCTACGCTTCGCGTATAGAGGGGATTTAAAGACTCTCAGGACTTCATGGTTTTATGGGATTAATGCAGGTGTAAAACGATCTTATTCAACACTTCATTTATGTTGCTTATTATTTCATCGTTTTCAAAACGCAGTATTTCTAATCCTAAATCAGATAACACTTTATAGCGATTTTTGTCATATTCTTTTTTATACAAATGGATTGCCCCATCTGCTTCGATAACTAATTTTGCTTCATGACAATAGAAATCGAGGATATAGTATAAACTTTTTCCAAAATATGATTGTACACAAAGAGGGTGTTGCCTAAGGAATTTTTTGCCGGCTAACTTTCTGTTTCTTAATTCAAACCAAAGCTTTTTTCAGTTACAGTTTCCCGCTGTCTTAATTCTCTGCAAAAATCAATAATACTGCTCATTTTGATAAGGTGATAGGATGAGTAAAGATATTACTTAAATTCAAAATTAAAATTTCTCGTCCCCTCTTTACGCTTGCGTAGAGAGGGGTGACAAGCGCAGCGATGTCGGGGTGAGTAAACTATTAAACCAACAAAGCCACCCCGAAACCGGGATGGCTTTGCCAATAAATATTATCAAGAATTACTATTGCCCTCCGCCTAATACAGCACGGAATTTTGATTCGTAAGCCTTTAACTGGTTTTCAAATTTGGTAGCAAGAGCGGTTTGATGGTTGTCTTTGGTAAACTGCACCAGTCCGTTCAACACTTGCATGCCTATTTGTACATCGCGCCCGTTAATGCTATTAACATCCTGGCTTAGCAGGTAGGCATTATAATCCAACTGATCGGTAAGGTAATTGTCGATATTGCCTGCCAATTTGTTACCCAACACCACGTCATGAAGCTGATAAGCCAATTGGGTTAAATACAATTTGCGACCGGCAACATCTACATACGGGTAAATATCAGGCAGCTCAGCATCATATTTCTGAACTACTTTTAACGCTTTATCGTTTTTACCTTCCTGAACAAGGTTTTGAGCCAAGTCAAGGAATGTAGTTACCATAACGGGGTAAAACATCGAGGTCGACTCATGATCAAGGTATTTGGCGGTTTTAAACTTGCCGAATTTAAACTTGTTCATCACGTTATCATACATTACATCAGTATTGGTTTTGCTCAACTGATCATGTAAAGCTGTATCCGGTTTAAACGGTATTAGGTGATAAGTAAAGCCCTCTTTGTAAAGGTAAGGCTGTAAACCTATCAGGTTTTCGTTACCAATGGTAGTAGTAAAGCAGATAGGGCGCTTCCAGTGGTTATGCGCCAAAATATCAAACATGGCCAAATTCTCTTTGGTTACATAGTTTGATGTATACTTCCATTCCATGGCGGTTGCCAGCTTATCTTTCTGATCGGCTTTTACTACGCCGTTGGCAACTACCTCATCAGGGTTAACCGTAACTTTCAGATTTTTGGTCGGCAGGTAGTTGCCATAGTCGCCGCTTTGATATTGTACCTGCGTAGCCTTATCATCAGAAGTAATAAAATCAAACACTTCTTTAATATCCTGATATCCAGGTAGTTTCTGATCGTTAAAATAAATAACGTCCCTCACCCCTTCTTTATATTTATCAAAAGGCATAGTGATAGGAAGCGGCTCAGAACTGTTCATCTTTTTCTGCATCTGGCGGATATACCAGTCGCCGGTAAACAGGCTTAAGTTTACAATGCGCACATCCGGGCGGATACCTTCAACTTCCTGATCGTACCACAATGAGTACGTATCATTATCGCCATAAGTAAACAAAATAGCATTTGGCGGGCATGAAATAAGATAGTTGTAGGCCATATCATGCGGCGTCATTTTGGTTGAGCGGTCATGATCTTTCCACTCTTTGGCTGCTAAAAGTACCGGGCAAACCAAAAGGCCTATAACGGTTGAACCGATAGCGGCCATTTTAGCGTCGATATATTTGCGGCCAAATTCAGCAATAGCAATTACGCCGAGCCCTATCCATATGGCAAAGGCATAAAACGAGCCTACGTATGAGTAATCACGCTCACGCGGCTGTACTGATGCCTGATTTACATAAAGCACAATTGCCAAACCGGTGAAGAAAAACAGCAAGCCAACAATCAACGCATCTTTACTGCGGCGGTTAACATGGAAAAACAAACCTATTAAACCAATTATTAATGGCAGGGCATATAGCGGAGTATAGGTAGTAGCTGCAGTTACTGATTTTGGTAAATGTTTGCCACCGTCAAATAAACCGGTCGTCCAGTTGCCGTCAATACCTTCGGTGCTGGTTTGTCCGTCGGCATCGTTATAACGGCCAACAAAGTTCCAGAAAAAGTAACGCCAGTACATTTGGTACATTTGCCAGCTAAACATCCATTTCAGGTTATCGCCCATAGTTGGGGCCTGCCCTTCGGGAATCCTCAGCCATTGCTTGTAAAACTGCACATCGTTAGCGTCGGTGCTGTACATACGTGGCAATGCTGTGGTATGGTCATAAACATAATCTGTTTTACGACCTGCATTTTCATATTTAGTTTTACCTTTGCGGTAAATGATACTACCCTGTTTTTGATCCGTAACCTGCGAATCATACATAGGGCCGGTTAGCAAAGGCACTTCACCATACTGGATACGATTCAAATAACCGTAAAGCGTAAAAGCGTTATCTGGATGTGAGTTATTTAAATTAGTATTAGCAGTTGCACGAATAGGGATATAAGCGAATGAGCCATATCCAAAGTATATAAATGCAACGCAAAGTAAAGCCAGGTTTAATACAGGCTTCTTTTTGCGGATACTGTACATGATCCCCAATACCAGAGCAACAACTATCAACAGGATGAAAAAGAAAGCCCCGGTACCAAAGCCCATTCCTAAGGAATTGACAAAGAAAAGGTCGAAATAAGCCGCAAACTTAATGGTATATCCCCTGATGCCGTATTGTACCAGGCCAAGAATCACTACCCCTGCCAAAAAAGTCAGGATGCTATTGCCAACGGTAATATTTTTGGTTCGGCGGAAATAGTAAACCATTGCGATGGCCGGTATAGTCAACAGGTTTAACAGGTGGATCCCTATGGATAAACCGATAACATAAGCTATAAAAACAATCCATTTATCAGCACCGGGTTCGTCGGCGTGCTCATCCCATTTAAGAATTGCCCAAAATACAATTGCGGTACATAGTGATGACAGGGCAAATACAATGGTTTCGACAGCCGAAAACCAAAACGTATCGGTATATGTGAAGGCCAGGGCACCAACAAGGCCGGCCCCCATAATTACATATAATTTATAACCGTCAATAGCCTCATCTCGTTTTTCAACCATCAGTTTTTTGGCAAAAGCAGTAATTGTCCAAAATAAAAACATAATAGTTGCACCACTGGCCAATGCCGACCCCATATTAGTAAAGAAAGGCACTTTAGTGTTATCGCCAAATGACAATAACGACAAAACCTTGCCTATCATGGCAAAAACCGGGTAACCAGGCTGGTGGGCTACCTGTAAACGGTAGGCACATGAAATAAATTCGCCGCAATCCCAAAAGCTTACAGACGGCTCTAATGTTAAAATATAGGTTATTGAGGCTATAACAAAACAAAGCCAGCCTAACAGGTTATTGATTTTTTTGTACTGCATTTAATAATATCAATTGATTTAATAGCGCGGCAAATATCATGATTTTTATAACTTATTTAAAAAAAACACCTGCACGTGACAAAATTTAACATTAATTAACTTTTTGAAGTACTGGGATTAAAGAAATTTTATTTACCGATCTCCACGAACAGGCATATTTCAATCCATTTATTTAATAACTATAAACCTGCTTTATTGAATAATTAATTCAATGATTATGAACGGTTAACCAGGTATCAATGTCCAAATCAATTTGCATAATTTTAATATATCAGAAACAACCTGCGGGGCATGTATGTATATATCCTTATCTACCAATGAAATTTTTAACTTAGAACAATTAATACTTATTTTGTTGTAATGCAAAAACTCTACTTCCTAAGCTTTCGAAAAACATTTATCATAGCTGTAATTGCCTTATTTACATCGCAATTAGCAAAAGCTCAATCAGTTTATTTACCTAATTCATACCAGTTGTATCAAAAGTTCAATTCGGATATTTATTCTGTAAAAAACTCGGTCCATACTTCATTGCGTCCTTTTTTAATTGACAGCACCATTTTGCATACCTATGATTCGGTAATGAATGTTGGTGTTAAAGACCGCAAAACCTGGGGCGGGCGTAAATTATTTAATGAACACCTTTTTGACGTAAAAGCAAAAGAATATACCTTTTATGCCGACTATATTACTGATCTGCAGGCCGGCAGGGATTTCACTAACAGTAATTCGACCAACTTAAATGTACGTGGCTATCAAATTGGGGGAACAGTAGGCAGCAAATTTTCATTTTACACAAGCGGTTTTGAAAATTCGGCCAAGTTTGTATCGTATTATAGCAACTATGTCAATACCAATGGTTTTATACCCGGCCAGGCATATGCCAGGAAGTATACAGGCCAACCACGCAACTCACAAGATTGGTCGTACGTAACTGCAATACTCTCCTATTCAGTAACAAAAAAACTGAATATTACATTAGGCGAAGATAAAATGTTTATTGGTGACGGGTACCGGTCGGTGCTCTTATCTGACTTTGCCGCCAATATGCCGCTTCTCAGGCTTACAGCCGACCTTGGCCCCGTACGTTATATGGTAGCGTGGGCCTATATTGAAGACCTCAATAATGTTGCACAAAAATTTGACAGTTTTGGAAGTAACCGCCGCAAATGGGCTTTATTCCATTATATTGACTGGAATATAACCAAACGCGCCTCGTTTGGTATGTTTAACGCCCTGATAGCTCCCGAAGCTGATAACCAGGGCAACCGGGCAGGCTTTGACGCCAATTTTGTAAACCCTATTTTATTTGCAAGCTCATTGGGCCCGGGCGGGAACAAAAAGGATAACGTATTTTTAGGGTTCAATGCCAAATACAAGATTTTTGATAAAGCTGCCCTGTACGGACAGATCATGTTCGACAGGTTCAAAGGCAGCGATTTCTTTTCGGGCAACAGTACCGATAACACCAACGGCTGGCAATTGGGTATCCGTGGCGCAGATATTTTTAAAGTTAAAAGGTTAAACTATCTATTTGAATATAACACTGTTAAGCCATACACTTACAGCAACCAGCAGTCAATAAGCAGTTATTCATTTTATGGCGATCCTCTGGCCCACCCTTACGGAGCAAACTTCAGGGAACTTTTAGGCATTTTGAATTATTCGGTTGGCCGGTTTGATTTCCAGGGGCAACTTAATTATGCCAAATATGGACTTGATGCCACAAAGGCTGCAAATAACGGCAAAATAATTACCAAACCTTTTGTACCATCGGAAAATACTACGACTACCATAGGCCAGGGTATAAGCACACAGCTTTATTATGGTGAAGGAACTGTTGCTTACATACTTAACCCAAAGTATAATTTACGCCTGGAACTCGGCGCGTTATACCGCCAGGAAAAAAATGATCAGAAAGATTCAAAAAACACCATGATCACCTTCGGGATAAGAAGCTCGTTCAGAAATTTATATCACGATTTTTAATTACCAAATTACAGCCTCACCGAGTTTTTCAAACTTCGTGAGGCTGTAATTTGGAGAATCTTTCCTACCCTTTCTTCTTTCTTAAGCCCACAGACAAACCCACGGCAACGCCAATTGCTATACCTACACCAACGCTGTGCAAGGCTAAGCCAATAGCAATACCGACAATTAGCCCGCCTGCAAAATAATTAGGATCTATCCTGTTCATCCGTCCATCAAAATAAGCCTCTCAAATTAAATCATTTTTCCTGCTGACAAACAGTTGTCATTAATATATATTTATTTTGAATAGTATCAAAGCAGACAGACATGACCATACGTGATATAGCTAATCTCCGGGTTTATAACCAACATCTTAACCACAATAAATTCAAAAAGGCCGAAGAGGTGGTTGGCTATATGTGTGCCATACAGGCACAGGAATATGCGCATGCCAAATGGGCAATTGGGTTACGTATGTCATCTCCATCGGATAAGGCCGTGGAAAAAGCGATGACCACCGGTGCTATTTTACGAACCCATGTATTAAGACCAACCTGGCATTTTGTTTTACCCCAGGATATCCGCTGGATGCTCAGCCTTACGGCGTCAAGGATCAACGCAGGCAATGCCGCCATGTATAAAAAGCAGGAGGTCACCGATGCAATTTTTAACAAAAGCTTTGATGTATTTATAAAAACCATGCAGGGCGGCAAACAACTAACCCGTGCCGAAATTGTTTCGGCCCTGCATGAGGCAAATATAGCTACGAACGATCTGAGGCTTACGATACTGTTAATGAAAGCCGAATTGGAGCAATTAATTTGCAGTGGCGCAAGACAGGGTAAACAATTTACTTACGCACTGCTTAACGAACGTGCACCAATGACACCGGCCATAGATCGTGACGAGGCGGTAGCTCGTTTGGTTTTGCGGTATTTTACAAGCCATGGCCCAGCTACAATAAATGATTTTGTGCATTGGAGCGGCCTTACTGTTGCCGATGCCAAAACCGGGATCGAAATAAATAAAGGCCGGCTAAGTAATATCATCATTGAAGGGGTAAGCTATTGGATGGATACTGATGTCGATTTCAGTACAGCAAAAAAACAGTGGCTTACCTTCTGCCTGTTTACGATGAGTTAATTATAGCGTATAAAAATCGTGATGCCATGGTACCGGCCAGATTTCGTGATAAAATGGGGGCTATTACCTTTTTCCCAACCATATTGGTCAATAACCAGGTGGTTGGCAACTGGAGCCGGAATATGGGTAAAAAGAATATTGATATTGAGCTCAAACCATTTGACAAACTCAATAAGGCTCAAAACCAGTCTGTTGAAAGCGCCATACAACGTTTTAAAAAGTTTAATGGTCTCGGATAACAAACATTAATTACAACAACAAGTTACTTATAAAAACAACATATCATGCCCGAACTACCCGATCTGCAGGCTTTTAGCCATAACCTGCAAAAAATACTTGCAGGTAAAACCGTTAAAAAAATAGAAGTACCTAACCCTAAAAAACTAAATGTTAGCGTACACGAACTGAACGAGGTATTAAGCGGACAAAAGCTCGAAAAAGTATATCGTGAAGGGAAGGAACTGCATATTAAATTTAGCAAGGGCGATGTACTGGGTCTGCACCTGATGCTGCACGGTAAACTTTTTTCGTTCGATACCAAAAACGAAAACAAGTACAGCATCATCGAACTGCACTTTGATGATGGCAGCGGGTTAGTACTGACCGATTTCCAGGGGATAGCAACACCAACCCTCAACCCGGAAAAAAGGATGTCCCCGACGCGCTTGATGCCGATGCCGAGTATTTGAAAAAGCGCCTGGCAAAAACAAAGACCAATATAAAAGCTATTTTGCTTGATCAAAAGATCATGAGAGGCATCGGCAACGCTTATGCCGATGAAATTTTGTGGCATGCCCGCATTTCACCGTTCTCCGTAAGCAGTAAAATACCGGAAGCCAAACTGAAAAACCTGGCTCAGTCAATAAAAACAGTACTGGAAACTGCCGAAAAAAGCATCTTGAAATCAAACCCCGGCATCATTAACGGTGAAGTTCGCGATTTCATGGATATTCACAATTCAAAGAAAAAGCATAGCCCAACAGGCGCCGCAATCATAATTAACGAAGCATCGCGGAAAACATATTATACTGATGAGCAGGAATTGTTTGAGTAAACCTCGCAGGGTTTAAAGAATACTATTTAGCGTATTTTGCTGCGCTCGTTTGCAATGAGCGCAGTTCTTAAAAGTCTCTCCTTTTAGGGGAGATTTAGAGGGGCATCTACTTCAACTTTTTCACCAGTACATTAAAATCAACACCAACAATCGGAATCTTCTTCCAAGGTTGGGTTTCACCATCCTTATGAAAGGTACCACCGTTAAATAAGCCGCAGGCAAATCCAACGTTGGAGTTGGTTTTAGTTGTCAAAAATTCAATAGAAACAACAATATCACCGGCCACTTTAACATTGTATGGCGATAAGTTGACAGTGGTTAATTGATGGTTTTCCACATTGTCGTATTTTTTAATGTAGCCTTTTATTTCGTCTTGAACCAAATTAGCTTCATTTGGAAACTTCCCGGCCATTTGGTAAACATTTACTTTAAAAGGGATGCTATCGCTTGATCGGTTTTGAGTATGAAAGTTCAGCGTAAGTAATTGTACCTGCTTTTTACCAGCATTCATTTCAATGCCAACCTGCGCACCTTTAACAGCATCAAAGGTATTATTGGATGAGCCGCTTCGGGGTTTGTTGCCTATCGTTTTGGTTTTATCCTGCGCGGATACGCTAACGGCAACAAAGCATAAAAAACATAAGGCAACGAGTTTTGCAAAATTTCGGGAGAATATCGATTTGAACATAACAATAAGCTTTAGATAGATTTGTAAGGTAGACGATAGTGATAAACAAATGGTTGCAACCCCAATCTGATTTTTCTTAGGATCTACGCAGAGGCACTCTATTCACGTTTTTTCAAAAACAATCACTCCTTCTTAACAGCACTATTCCTGATAAAAATAACCGACATCAGCGCACCCAGGAAACCAAGGCCGGCGCAGATCCGCATAATATTGCCATAGGCCGAAATAAATCCGTTGTGATAGGCAATCCCGACTGCCTTTTTGTTGGATCCGTCGATACCGGCGGGCACTTTAGCATTGCCCAAGTTGGCCGATTGTTCCATAACCGTCTTTTTATCATTTTCATTAAGGGATAACTTTTTCAACTCCCCCTGCATCGCTCCCGAAAAAAACAAAACCGCCAGGGCACCAAAAATGGCATTGGCAAAAACATTCGAAATGCGGGTCATAGCATTATTAATACCCGATGCTGTGCCCGAAAAATGATCACTTACCGATCCCATTACCGTTGCCGTAAGCGGCGCTACCGTTAATGACATGCCGAAGCCAAAAACAAGCACACCGGGGAAAAAGCTTGTCCAATAATCGGAAGGGCCTGCAGTTTGTTTGATGAACGACAACATTAGTAACCCCGCTCCCGCCAAAGCAGGACCGATGATGAGCAATAAACGCGGGCCTTTTTTATCGGCAATAGCTCCTGCATAACGTGCGATGGAGATCATGAGCACAGTAAAAGGTAAAAATGTTAACCCAGATTGCAGTTGGCTATACCCCTGCACCTGCACCATGTTTAGCGACATGAACAGCATACCGCCACCCAAACCCGCATACAGAAAAAATGTAAGCAGGTTTATCCCGCTAAAGGTTTTATTGCTAAATAGGTTTAGCGGCATCATGGGATGTTTGCTTGTACCTTCTATGCAAATAAAAACAATGAGCAATAATAAGCCCAGGGCTAATGATCCATAAACCTGCCAGCTATTAAAACCTACCGCCGGCATCCGCAGAAAACCAAATGTTAGCAAAGCAAGCCCTGATGCGATAGAAATAGCCCCGGGAAAATCAATGGTTTGGTCGGTACTATCATCCTTACTTTCGGCAACCTTGCGCCACAGGATGAGTAAAGCTACTATCCCTATGGGTATATTAATAAAGAATATGTACCGCCATAAACCGGCATCGGCTAAGGCGCCACCCAATACCGGGCCGCCCATTGTAACTACCGTGGTAATGGCCGACCATGTTCCGATAGCCTTGCCCCTTTCTTTTGCATCAATGGATGATGAAATAAGCGAAAGGCTCCCCGGAATCATCAGTGCACCTCCGATACCCTGTATGATCCGGAAAACGATGAGATAAAAAACACCTGGTGAAAGCCCGCAAAGAGCCGATCCGGTTATAAAAATAAAGATGCCGATCATGAAGACTTTCTTCCGCCCCAGTTTATCGCCAAGCGAGCCGCCTATTAAAATAAGCGAGGCAAGCATCAACAGGTAGGCGTTCAGGATCCAAAAGAGATCGGCTCCTTTGGCATCAAGGCTTTGCTGTAATGCCGGCAGCACCACATTAAGCGCTGTTCCATCAATAAATGCCATGGCCGAAGCCAGTATAGCCGAAACCATGATCCATTTGCCTGCCGGGCTGCCCAATGAAACTGTAGCCATATTTTTATAAGGTTGTAACTGAAAGATTTATTACAAAGTTGCAGTAAATGATCGGATTAAACGGAGCCTAAAAAAACAATTTAAAGTGTTGCAAAAAAATATGACTATCGCCTGAAAACACCGATGTTTTCCGGGCAAAGCAGGATCAGCAAAAATATTGCAGCAAAATCAAGTGGTAAAACTTCCGACTCATTTACTGCCGAAAATAGCATTATCAAAATGGTTAATATAATTATTGCGATAACGTGGTTGCGGTGCGGGATAGGAATTCCGATTCTATCAATAAAGCGTTTAGCCCTAAAATTACTCCGATATATAAACGGCAATATCAAAAAGTAAAAAGCACTTGCGGCTATCAAAATCCAATAGAGCACAATTTTTCCGGTCTCATTAATTTTAATTATTCCATTTGCATTTGCCCCCAATATTGCGGTGTTGGCTTTAAAAAGCGAATGGGTTGACAGATGAAAAAGATCAGGCAAACTGCTCATTTTTTCGGCGATAAAAAACAGGCTTGCTACCCCGGTTAAAATTAAAACCACACAAAACTGGATGCTTCGATAGCGCGAAAGCCTTACAATATATACTGCCGACACTACAAAAATTACAAGTAACAACAATACCGTGAAGTATCCTATAAAACCGCCATAGCGATTGTATATCATCTCAAAATATCCTTTATCAATAAAGAAGAGTATGATAGCCCCTATATTGAACACGATCATTAATCCGAAGATCAACGTCTCAAACTTTGTTAAGCCGTTCTTTTTACGGGCAGTATTATAGGTATTGAGCACGGCCATGATTTTATGAATGATTGTAACAACTAACAAAAACTTGCCAAAACATGTTTCAGTCCTTCTTTAAAACGAAAACAAGCTCCAAATTATTTCCGTCACGCCAACGACAACATCTGTCACATTTAATTCTGAAGGTCATATTGTTGCTGTACCATTGAATCATAAATCAACAGCCACATGAAAAAGCTTATCCTGATACTGATTCATCTCACCATTGCATACCTGTTGAAGGCGCAGCCGCTGCAGCAACCTATAGTTTTGGGCAGGGTGGATACCATTTATTCCAACATCCTGAAAGAGAAACGACCACTTTGGGTTTATACGCCAGGATATGATACCAACTACTTTTCAAAACCGGAATTTCCGGTTTTGTACGTTTTAGATGCCGATGATCATTTCATGTCGCTGGTTACTATGATCAAAGAACTTAGCGCAACTGCAGGCAATACGGTGCTGCCGCAAATGATTATAGTTGGCATTTTGAATACATCCGGACACCGTACACGAGACCTTACGCCTACCAGCAGCGCTATGTACAAGTCATCAGCCGGAGGGGAAAACTTTGCCGCCTTTATGGAAAAAGAACTAATTCCATATATCGACAAAGCATATCCAACTGCTCCCTATCGCACCATGATCGGTCATTCGTTGGGAGGATTAACGGTGATCAATTTATTATTAAAACATACACATGTTTTTAATGCCTATGTAGCTATCGATCCGAGCATGTTTTATGACAACGATAATTTACTTAAACAAGCAACCATTATCCTTAAGCGAAAGAATTTTGGCGGTAAAAAGCTTTTCCTCGGTTTTGCCAATACGATGAATGCGGGCATGGATACTATACAAGTAAAAAAGGACACGGCCGAAATATCACATCATATCCGGTCGATCATGAAACTGGCTGATGATCTTTCTGTCAATAAAACCAACAATCTGCAATGGGCTAAAAAGTATTATCCCGACGACGATCATAATTCTGTTTCATTCAATGCTGAATATGATGCCTTACGGTTTATTTTCAAAAACAACCGCTTTCCGCGAAACCAGCCTTATAACCAATATTTTGATAAACAGTATAATGCCGTGCAGCTAAGACAAATGATAGATGCCCATTACAAAATGATGTCCGCTGAAATGGGTTACACCGTACGCCCTCCTGAGCCGGAGATGAATGGCATAGGCTACGCGTTTTTGCAACAAAAAGATTATGAAAAAGCGGACATGTTCTTCCAGGTGAACATAGATAATTATCCAAAAAACTTCAACGTTTATGACAGTATGGGCGATTGCTTTTTAGCCCGTGGGGATAAAGCAAATGCCGAAAAGTATTTTAAGAAAGCTTTATCAATAAAGTATACCAAAGAGATCATGGATAAGCTGGATAAGGTGCAGGCAGAGCAGTAGGAGATTTGGAGGGGCTAATCTATAAAACTCACCGGTTCTAAATCTTTCAACTCGTCTTCAGTAAACAACCTTGAATGAATCATAAACCTAAAACCCGTCGGTATTTCTATTGAAAAACTTGAACCACGGCCTTTGGTAATATCGAGCTGGAGCTGGGTATGCTGCCAGTATTCAAACTGGTCCCTACTCATCCAAAATTCACAGTCATCCACCTCTCCTATTTTAACATCGCTGCCGCCGAGTTTAAACTCGCCTTTTTCAAAGCACATAGGCGATGAGCCATCGCAGCAACCACCGCTTTGATGGAACATCAGGTCGCCAAAGCGGGATTTGAGTTCGGCTATCAGCTTTGAAGCTTCGGGGGTTATGGTTACTCTTTTGATCATGTCTTCAAATTTCGCGCGAAGCTGCAGATAAGTAAAGGAATATTCAAACACATAAAGACTTACGAAGTTTCAGAAACCTCGCAAGTCTGGGGAACGGGGGATTAAAGCCGGGATTAAAAAATCCCAGCTTGTTCTTATTATATGAGATCAGCATGTTTTTTGTTTGACGGTAGTGACCAAGCATCATTTTATGATTTTCGCGACCAAAACCTGATTTTTTATAGCCGCCGAACGGCGCATGTGCAGGATATGCGTGGTAATTATTTACCCAAACCCTGCCGGCCAGTATTGCGCGGGGCACCTGGTAAAGCTCGTGCGCATCGCGGGTCCACACACCGGCACCCAATCCGTAAAGTGTGTCATTGGCTATCGCGATAGCTTCTTCAGTAGTTTTGAACGTAGTTACACAAGCCACCGGACCAAAGATCTCCTCCTGGAAAATGCGCATCTTGTTATTGCCCTTAAATAACGTAGGCTGGATATAATAACCGCCTTCCAGCTCACCATCAAGCTTTTTAACCTCGCCGCCACAAAGTACCTCTACTCCCTCTTCTTTACCAATTTTCAGGTACGACTGGATTTTTTCGTACTGGTCGTTAGATGCCTGTGCGCCCATCATTGTGGTGCCATCTAAGGGGTTACCCATAATGATAGCATTAGTGCGTTCTATCACCTTCGACATAAATTTATCGTAGATGTTTTCATGCACCAGGATCCTCGACGGGCAGGTGCAAACCTCGCCCTGGTTAAGGGCAAATAATACTGCGCCTTCAACAGCTTTGTCAAAAAACTCATCATCGGCATCGGCTACCGATTCAAAAAAATATTTGGTGATTTTCCGCCCAGCTCCATCGTAACCGGGATGAGGTTTTCAGATGCGTACTGCATAATCAAGCGGCCGGTTGTGGTTTCGCCTGTAAAGGAAACTTTGGCAACCCTTGGCGATGAAGCCAGTGGCTTACCTGCCTCCGGACCAAAACCGGTGATAATGTTCAAAACACCAGGCGGCAAAATATCCTGGATCAATTCCATTAATACCATGATGGATGTTGGTGTTTGCTCGGCTGGCTTCACCACGCAACAATTACCGGCAGCAAGCGCAGGCGCAATTTTCCAGGTAGCCATCAACAGCGGAAAATTCCAGGGGATGATCTGTCCTACCACACCTAATGGTTCATTTAAACAAATACTTACGGTATATTCATCATGCTCGGAAATCCCGCCTTCTTCCGCACGGATAACACCGGCGAAATAACGAAAATGATCAATCACCAGCGGCAAGTCGGCAGCGCGACATTCACGAATGGCCTTTCCGTTATCGATGCATTCTACAACGGCCAAAAACTCCAGGTTGGCTTCAATAACATCGGCTATTTTATTTAACAGCGATGCCCTGTGTGCGGCTGAAGTTTTGCCCCATGCCGGGAATGCGGCATGAGCGGCATCCAGAGCCAGTTCAACATCTTCCTTTCCTGATCGTGCAGCCTTGGTGAATACTTTGCCGTCGATAGGCGAAACGTTATCAAAATATTCGCCTTTAACCGGCGGAACAAATTTGCCGCCGATAAAATTGTCGTATTTATCCTTGAAGGATGGTTTAGAAACAGCGCTCATAATTTTTATGGTTTTTTGGTAACACTAATGTAGAGCAACCTCGCTGTAAGGCATTTGCATTATGCTCTCAAAAGGTAGCACAATGGTCGCATTTTTTGCACCCACTTGTTAATCATGATAAGTATACCTAATTTGGTATAAATTATAAATGGCTATGAATAACAAAACCCTGTTATCTCCACTAAGCCTCTCACACGGAAAAGAACTGAATACCCTGGTTGAAAACCGCAGGGCTTACACCATGAACCATTGCGAACTCAACGTTTTTGAAACTTTTGAGCGCAGCGAGCTGGTGCCCTTAACTTTTAGCGACCTGGTAATAACAAGCATGTTGCGCGGCAAAAAGGTGATGCACTTGTTTGATAAACCGGGGTTTGATTACCTCCCCGGCGAAACCGTTATAGTGCCGCCAAATATTACCATGAAAATTGATTTCCCGGAGGCTACTATCAACCAGCCATCACAGTGCACAGCTTTGGCTATTAACCACCAGGAAATTACCAATACGCTTGATTTCTTAAATGAGAATTACCCAAGGGAAGATAAGCGGGTTTGGCAGCTGAACTATAACCAGTTCCACTTTTTTAATAATTATGAGCTGGCCCAGCTCATTAATAAACTCATCCGCATCAGTACCGGCGATGCCCTGACCAAGGATGTGCTTGCCAACCTCACTTTAAAAGAATTGCTAATCCGCATTATGCAGATGCAAAACATTAACGAGATCAGCGATAACCTGCATGAGCTATCAAGCAGTAGCCGATTTGCCTACGTACTGGAATACATTAGGGTGCATTTAAGCGATAAGCTTAATATTGATGCATTGAGCCAAATGGCCTTCATGAGCAAAGCAAGCTTTTTCCGGGCGTTCAGGCACGAGTTGGGGATTTCGCCGGTTGATTATATCATTAAAGAGCGCCTGCAATTAGCCAAGCAGCTCATGAACAATCCGCATAACAGTATCTCTGAAGCTTGTTTTAAAGCCGGGTTCAATAACCTTAACTACTTTAGCCGCGCATTTAAAAAGATAGAGGGCATTACGCCAAGTTATTATAAGGCCAAGCTACGGGATGGGCACCTGAATTAACAGACTAATAAAAATATTGTTCGGAAAGTAAGAAGCAATCTTATACGTGCACTTAGTAAACACTTATAAGATTGCTGTTGTGTAAGGCGCTTAACCTTCTGGTGTTTATGCCGATCTGCGGCTATTACTGATCAATGCTGATTCATAAACAGTGCTGATGATGTCTTCGGCAGAAAAAGTGCCCAGGAAATCCCAGTCGATATGGCTGTAGATAACCTGTTTTGATGGTTCAATAATAATATAGGTGGCCAATAACGGCGCGTTTTCGTCAATGCCCGAAAACCTGTCCCACACAGGGTAATCCTCAGAATACACCCTGAATTGCTGTGCTATTTCTTTATCGGCATCGTGATAAAAATTAAGGGTGAGACTTTGTTCCCACGCCCATTTTTCAAGATCTTCGGTACGTTCGTCACTAATGATAAGCAGGTTGCCGCCGCTTGCCTTAACCTCATGCTGCAAATTATTCAGTTGTTTAAGCTGCGCCAGACCTTGCTGCCCCCAATGACGCGAATAAAAAGAAATAACCAGCGGCTTATTTAATAAATTCCTTTGCGAAATAGGGCCATGTGTTTCGGCGCCATTGTAAAATTGCTGCCAGCGGCTATAATCGTTATTTAACTTAAATTCAGGGACCAAATTGCCCGCTTTTACAGGATGTAATGATTTCAGCTTACGAAACTTAAGATCGGGTTCGGCAACAACTTCAAGCAGATCGAAAAAAGGATATTTATTATTATTTGTGGTTTGCATTTTAAAATAGATTTATGATGTTATGGATAGTGTTTTAAGGTAATTGTAGTTGAGCTTTATTGTTCAACAACAACGGCATAATCCATAAATTACCCGGTAACGCATGAGCAAGCCCGACGGGATGGCGCTGCTTAATTGTTTATTGCTGGATGTGTTCATAAAAATATATTAATTGAGGTCAGTAAATTTAAAGGTGCGTAACAGCTTATCTGAGGTGGAGAGAATTTTAACAACAGCAACATATAGGCATGTACATTTCGCCCCGGTTTTGAGCTGATGTGTATTTATTACTGCTGATTAAACTGTTGCCCGTCATCTGTTTTTGAATGTTACATAACAAATATACTATAATATCTATAAACTTAGTAGAAGTTATTGAAAAATATTTATCAATCCTTCTTATCCTCAAAATACCTTGTCTCTTATTTGGCATTTTATATCGGCTAACATTCAATGCCCTTCCCTTTCTAAAAACAAAACCTTGTAATTTGCGTTCCGTATAACTAATAAATTAGCTATGCAGAACAGGTTGAAACCGCAATATATTATCGTATTTGTTTTAAGTGTTTTAGTCCTTTCCAACTGCAAAAACAACAGCAAAAAACATTACAATTATATAGCTGACTCCCTAAAAAAGAAAATGGCTAAAGAGTGGACAAAAACCATTCCTGGCAACTTTAGTGATCAAACCGAAGTTGTATTTGACAGTACCCGCATCGTCACATTTCTTCAAAAGCACCCCGCTTTGGTTCCCTATGAGCAGGATCTGCGGAGTTTTTACCGTAAGCGTAAATTTGCCTATGCATGGTACGAAAAAGGCACCTTAATTGAACAGGCTGGTAACCTGAACGACAGGCTGATGAACCTGCAAAATGAAGGCATATATAAAGGTACCCCCTATCAAAAAGATTTAGACTCCCTGATATTTGATAATCATTCAAAAACAAGAGTCAAAAAGCCTGATATTGGCACCGAGTTAATGCTCACTGCCCAGTATTTCGCGTTTTCAAAACTGGCTTTCCGGGGCATGAGCGATTCGGTCAGCCGTTCGGTAAACTGGTTCCTGCCGCGTAAAAAGATAGCATATGATGATTATCTTGATACACTCTTAAAAAAACTTCGAAACAAACCCCTGCTATAAGCGAGCCGGTGTACCGCCAGTACGACTTGCTAAAAAGTTTCCTGGCCAAATACCGCCAGCTTGATGCCCATGAGAACTGGGAGCCAATTATTATCAGCAAAAAACTCAAACTCGGCGACTCGTCGGCTGTAGTTGCCAACATAAAAGCCCGCCTATATAAACTGGAAGATTTTAAAGGCGATACGCTCAACAATAAATTTGATGACGAGTTCAAAGCAGCCATAACCCAATTCCAGCTCAGGCACGGCCTTGGCGCCGATGGCTTACCAGGTCCCGGAACCATGGCCGAAATGAATGTACCGCTCAAGTCACGGATCAAACAGATCATTGTAAACATGGAGCGCTGCCGCTGGCTACCGGTAAGTTTAACTACCGACTACCTCGCTGTGAATATCCCCGAATTTAAACTGCACGTTTACCATGCCGATAGCTTATTATGGAGCTGCAATGTGGTGGTGGGGGAAAAAGTACATCAAACAGTAATATTTTACGGCGAAATGCAGTACGTGGTATTCAGTCCTTACTGGAACCTGCCCGAAAGTATTGTGCGCAATGAAGTTTTGCCGGCCATGAGCAGCAACCCAAATTATCTTAACGAGCATAATATGGTCATTACCGGCCGGGAAAACGGGCTTCCGGTAATTCAGCAAAAGCCCGGACCTGCAAACTCTTTGGGGCTGGTAAAATTCCTGTTCCCTAATAGTTACAGTATCTATTTGCACGATACGCCTTCAAGGTCGTTGTTTGGCGAATCGTCCCGGGCGTTTAGCCACGGCTGTATCCGCGTTGGCGAACCGGTAAAACTGGCTTCATTTCTTTTAAAATACGACAGCACCTGGACAACCTCCCGCATTAATAAAGCCATGCATCTCGGTAAACAACAGCAGGTTACACTCAAACAAAAGATGCCTGTATTTATAGCCTATTTTACCGCCTTCACCGACAGGAATAACCGGCTCAATTTCCGCAAAGATATTTATGACCGCGACGAGCAGCTTGCATCCATGATCATGTCAGGCAGCGGGCAATACTAATCCACTTCTTACCAATCTCTTTTTCTTCATACAGCAGTTTAAAGTACCGGTAATTAATAATTGCAAAATATTTTTCATGGGTTTGTAGGCAATCGCTAAAATTTAATTGTCCTCACTTTAAATCACTAAAGTGCATCCCTACAAAGGATAGTTTTCCTTTAGCACAGTGATCATTAACCAAACTATATGACATTATTAATAAACCCAGGAAAACTGATGCCTATGTAAAAAAAGCTTACTCTCCCCACTACAGGCAATAATTACCCGGAGGGAATTACTGCCTCGAAAAAGATTTTTGAATGTTTATAACTGCGTTGTGCTTCCAGGGCGCTTCGCTATTAACTCCCTTTAAATTCAATAAAATATGAAATTTTTCAAACACCCGGTGGGTGTACAGAGGCCATGGGTATCAAAATCCCTCAACCTGTGTAAATTTGCCCTTGCAGGTATGGTGCTCTTGAATATGCAGGCTTCGGCTGCTGAAGCGCCAAAAGCAAATGCCAAATCAAACTATAATTTTAACTTAAACTTCGCTAAACTTACCGGTAAGGTTGTTGACGAAAAAGGCGAACCCCTTGTAGGCGTAAGCATCAGGATCAAAGGCACCACTACAGGTACACAAACCGATGCCAGCGGTAATTTTACGCTTGATGTTCAGCCAAACACTGTGTTGATTTTGAGCTATATCGGTTATGGCACTAAAGAAGTTGCGGTGGGAGGTAAATCAACTATTACCATTACTTTAACCTCAAACAACAATTTGAACGAAGTTGTGGTAACTGCCTTAGGTATTAAAAAAGAAGAGAAAAAATTAGGCTACGCCATTACAACTGTAAAAGGCGACCTGCTTGATAAAGCGAAAGAAAGCAACGTAGCCTACTCATTAGAAGGCCGCGTGGCAGGTCTGAGCATCAGCGGTGTAAGTGGCGGTCCGGGTTCTTCAGCCCGTATCTTATTACGCGGTGTAACGAGCGGTACAGCTGGCGGCCCGTTATTCGTAATCAACGGTGTACCGATGGACAACACCCAGCGCGGTTCATCCGGCGAATGGGGTGGCGCTGATTATGGCGACGGTATCAGCAACATTAACCCTGATGATGTTGAAACCATTACGGTATTAAAAGGCCAGTCAGCATCCGCTCTTTACGGTACCCGTGCTACAAATGGTGTAATTTTGATCACCACCAAAGGCGGCAAAAAAATTCGGGTTTTGGTGTTGAATTCAATACCAACTACCAAGCCGACAAGGTTAACAACACTACCGATTTCCAAACCACATATGGTCAGGGTCAGCGTGGTGTAAAGCCTCAAAATGCATCCGACGCACAAGCGTCAACTCGTTTAGCATGGGGTTCAAAACTTGATGGTTCACAAACCATACAGTTTGACGGCAAAATGTATCCATATTCCGCGGTAAACAATAATCTGCAAAACTTCTACCGCACAGGCAATACTTATACTAATACAGTAGCGTTTGACGGCGGTAATGAAACAGGAGCTTTCAGGTTATCAGTTTCGGATATGAATGCAGGTTCGATAGTACCTAACAGCAAACTCGACAGGAAAACTTTCAACTTAAACGCCAACCAAAACGTAACCGACAAACTGAACATCGGTATCGTGGCCAACTACCTGGTTGAAAACTCTACAAACCGTCCAAGCCTTTCTGACGGTCCGGGTAACCCGAACAACATCTGGTTTATCGCCCCTAACTTAAACCAATCTATCCTAAACCCTGGCTACGGTGCTAATGGTTATGAGCAGGTTTGGACAGACGACCCATATGTAACCAACCCTTACTTTGCTGCCAACAAGTTTATCAATAACACCGGCCGTAAAAGGTTAATTACAGCATTAACCGCCCGCTACAACTTCACCAGCTGGATTTACGCGCAGGCCCGTTTAGGTTATGACAACATTAACGATAGCCGCTTTAAAGTAACCCCTACCGGTACCGCGTACTACTCGGGGTTAATGGGCGGCCTGGACGAGCAATCAACCACGCAAACATCCGAATTAAACATCGACGGTTTAATTGGTGTTAAACACGACATTGTTAAAGACCTGTTAAGTTTCGACGTAACCGCAGGTGCTGCAACCCGTAAAAACCAATACGAATATACCAGCCTTAGCGGCGGTCCGTTCACGCTGCCGTTTTTCTATAGCATCAACAACGTAGGCAGCAAAAACTCAAGTTATGGCTTCAGCAAATCAGAAGTGCATTCGGCTTACTACAACGCTGATTTTGCGATTAAAAACTTCCTGACCATTGGTACCAGCGGCCGTTATGATGCATACTCAACGCTTAATGCCGGTAACCGAGGTATATTCACTCCATCGGTATCGGGCGCCTTCATTTTCTCCGAGTTGACACATATACCGAATATTGATTTAGGTAAAATCAGGTTATCATACGCTAAAACAAGTGGTGAGCTAAAAGACGCTTATGGCACTTCGGCTTATTACAGCCTGGGTAACAATATTAATGGTATAACTATCGGTAATTACTCATCTGATCTTTATAACACAGGTTTAAAACCATATACCCTTTCGGAAATTGAGATCGGTACCGAGTTAAAAATGTTTAACGGTCGGTTAAATTTTGATTTTGACTATTTTGCCCGTAAAACTAAAAACGAGATCCTGCGTAGCGGACTTGACATAGCATCAGGTTATACCACCCGTTTAATCGGTTCTCAGTCATTCCAAAATCGCGGCGTGGAGTTAGAGGTTAAAGGTACACCAATCCAAACTTCATCATTCTCCTGGACTCCATCGTTTAACTTTACTTATGTTAAAAACAAGGTGCTAAAAACCGATGAATTCGGCACTACGCAAAATTTAGGCACCTATCGTCCGTTAAATGCTAACCTTGCTTACGTAGTTGGTTTACCTGGCCCGCAAATTATGGCTAACGATTACAAACGCGACGCAAGCGGTAATATTATTTTCGATTCAAGCGGTTATCCTGAGTACACCGATCGTAAAGCAATGGGTACAACAGTGCCTAAAATTTACGGCGGTTTAAACAACGATTTCAGCTACAAACATATTAATCTTTCGTTTTTGGTTGACTACCGTTTTGGTAATAAAATTCTTTCGGCAACAAACGCTTACAGCATCTACCGTGGTTTAAACAAAATCACACTTGATGGCCGTGAAGGAGGTGTAGTAGGCAAAGGTGTTACTGAAGCAGGTACGCCAAACACCAAAAATGTTGAAGCGCAGGATTACTACCAAAATGGTTTATATAAAGTATCGGCTCTTAACGTGTTAAGCGGCGACTTTATTAAACTACGCCAGGTAACATTGGGTTATACCTTTACAAGCGGCATATTGAAAGGTTCACCGTTTAACGGTATTACCGTATCAGCAGTAGGTCGTAACCTTTGGACCATCCTGAAACATTCAGACAATATCGATCCTGAATCAGGCTTCTCAAACAATATCAACTATGCAGGCATCGAAGGTACCAGCTTACCGGCAACCCGCACATTCGGTATTAATGTTAACTTTAAATTTAGAAAATAACAGAGATGAAAAAGAAACTTATATATAGTGGTCTTTGTATTGCAGCGTCGCTTTTTGCCGGCTGTACCAAAGATTTCACCAAAATAAATACCGACCCTAATAAAACGTCGGCCGAAGTGTTCAATCCAAACTTTCTTTTAGCGCAGGCTGAACTTAATTAT
The DNA here is from genome assembly GCF_050632265.1 of Mucilaginibacter sp. P19. Classification (NCBI taxonomy): domain Bacteria; kingdom Pseudomonadati; phylum Bacteroidota; class Sphingobacteriia; order Sphingobacteriales; family Sphingobacteriaceae; genus Mucilaginibacter; species Mucilaginibacter sp. P19. The sequence goes on along the minus strand of NZ_CP192586.1, from coordinate 2,311,145 downwards.
TCACAAACGGGCTACTCGCAGTTACTTTTTCAAAGTATGTGGTCGCAATCATTAGCTTCAACGTTCGGCTATTATGGTAACGGCGATAAATACACGCAAAGCGGATCATTTAACGATTATGTTGGCCGTGTGTATAGTGAGGGCTATGGCGCTGAAACTTACGCACAGGAAATGAAAAACCTTACAGCGAGCAATGCAGCGTATTCAAATCTGAATAAAATAGGCACTATTATGAAGGTGCTTATCCTGCAACGCGTTACCGATACTTATGGTGATGTTCCTTACTCAGAAGCAGGCATGGCAAAACAGGGTATCTTTTTCCCTAAGTTTGATAAGCAGCAGGATATATATACCGCTATGCTTGCAGATCTTGACGCGGCAGTAAGCGGTCTTGATGCTGCAAAAGATAAACCGACTTCTGATCTGATCTACGGTGGCGATATTGCCAAATGGAAACGGTTTGGTTACTCTTTAATGCTGCGTGTTGCTATGCGTTTAACTAAAGTTGATGCCGCTACCGCGCAAAAATATGCTGAAAAAGCTTATGCCGGTGGTACCATGGCCAGCGTTGATGATAACGCCAAAGTAAAAACAGATAACGCGAATGGTTACAGCAATTCTATCGTTAATGCTTTATTAACTACCGATGATTTCCGTGAAGTACGCTGGTCAAAAACTTTGATCGATTACATGAAATCAACTACCGATCCGCGAGTTAGCGCAATTGCTGAAATCACTACGGGTAACGGTAAAGCAGCTAACGAAAACGAATCGCTTGCTGGTGATAATACCTACAGTAAACAGTTAGGTATGCCGAATGGCTATGATCTTAACGGCGGAGCCACTGATATATCAAAAGCACCGGGTTACCCAGGCGCAACTCCGGCTGTAAGCGCTACAGATGCTCCGGCACCACTTGGCAAATATTCAAGACCAAGGCTCCAAGTTTATTACACCTCATCCGGAAGCATTAACCCTGTTGATAAAAGCACCATCAACATGCTGTTAACTTATGGCGAAACCGAGTTGTTACTTGCCGAAGCTTCGACCAGGAACTGGAATACAGGTAACGCTGCTACGCATTATGCTAATGCTCTTGCTGCTAACATGAAATCGGTCGCGCAAATCAATTCGGCCGCTACGGTAGATGCTGCCGCCATCACAGCTTATGTTGCTACACACCCATTGGTTAGTGCTACCGCACTCCAGCAAATTAACATGGAGTACTGGGTTGAAACTTCAACCTTGTTCATGTTTAACGAAAACTGGACAAACTGGAGAAGATCAGGTTTCCCTGTATTAACACCTGTTGTTTACTCAGCTCAGTTTGATACTCAAATTCCGCGTCGCGTTATTTACCCAATTAACTTGTCATCAACAAACCCTAAAGGTTTAGCAAGCGGAGTTCAATCATTATCTGGTGGTGATAAATTTTCATCACGTGTATGGTGGGATAAATAATACCCCTATATAATTCATTTTAAAAACAAGGCTATGGCTTCATAGCCTTGTTTTTTGGTTTTTACAACAAAAAGGATTAATAATCCGGTGGCAATTATCAATACAAATAAGTAAATTTAAATCTCCCTGCGACCCGGAAAAAATAAAATCTGTTGATAATGTGTTGTTCTTCTCCCCTCGTTAATTTTAAACTTAAAAGGTTAAACACTTTTACATTTTGTACTGTTGCGTTGTTTACATTACAAAGTATGCGCGGTAATGCGCAGCAGCCGCTTTTTAAGCTGCTTACCCCCGACGAAACCAGTGTTAAATTCCGCAATGACCTGATTGAGGACGAAAAGCTCAATGTGCTCTCCTATGAGTACCTGTACAATGGCGGTGGTGTTGCCGTTGGCGATATCAACAATGACGGTCTCGAAGACCTATTTTTTACCAGCAACCTTGGTCAAAATAAACTGTACCTCAACTTAGGGAACCTGAAATTTAAAGATATTACCCAGCAAGCCGGCAGCGGCCTCGCGGGCAGGCCCGGCGACTGGAAAACCGGCGTTACCATGGCCGATGTTAACGGCGACGGCCTTCTAGATATTTATGTATGTTACTCCGGCCTTGGTGATAATGCCAAACGCCGCAACCAGCTTTTCATCAACAAAGGCAACAGCAAATTTGTTGAAATGGCCAAACAATACGGCCTTGATGATCCGGGCTACAGTACCCAGGCTGTATTTTTTGACTATAATAATGATGGCAAGCTGGATATGTTCCTGCTTAACCATAACGTTAAAAAAATCAGCAACCTTGAATTTGCGCAAGCCAAAGCCGAAACCGACGAACTGGCCAGCAATAAACTTTTTGAAAACCAGGATGGTCATTTTGTTGATGTATCCAAAAAAGCGGGCATCATTCAAAATCCCCTCACCTTTGGCCTTGGCGTTGCCATAGCTGATATGAACAAAGATGGATTACAGGATATTTATGTAACCAACGATTACAACGAACCCGACTACCTTTACATAAACAACGGAAACGGCACTTTTACCGAGGATAGTAAAAAGTGCTTCAAACATTTGTCACAATTTTCAATGGGGGTTGATATAGCTGATATCAATAATGACGGCCTTCCTGATATGATGACACTTGACATGCTGCCGCCTGATAACCGGCGTCAAAAGCTGTTGCAACTACAGGAAAACTACGAATCGTTTGAGCTGATGCTGAACCAGAACCTGTACAAACAATATATGCGCAACATGCTGCAGGTTAATAATGGCGATGGTACTTTCAGCGAAATCGGTCAGCTGGCAGGTATTTCCAATACAGACTGGAGCTGGTGCCCGCTAATTGCCGACTTTGACAACGACGGCTACAAGGATATCTTCATCTCCAACGGTTACTTCCGCGATTATACCAACAAGGATTTTTTACGGTACTGGGGCGATTATAAGCTAAAAAAGCTATGAACCGCGAACCATTCCTGCTCATGGACCTGGTTAAAGCTATGCCCTCTACTACCCTGTCAAACTATATTTTCCAAAATAATCATAACCTTACCTTCACCGATAAAAAACAAGATTGGGGGATCAATAAAGGTGGCATTTCCAGCGGCTCTGTTTATGCCGACCTTGATAACGACGGCGATCTTGACCTGGTTACCAATAATATCAACAGCGAGGCTTCCATATTACAAAACATGACCATGGAAACCGGTAAAAAGAGCTACCTGGCCGTAAACCTTAAACAACCGGAAGGAAATACAAACGCCATAGGTTCAAAAGTATTTGTATATAGCGGTAAGCAAGTACAGTACCAGGAGGTTAACCCTAACAGGGGATATCTTTCGTGCGTATCCACAGTTTTAAATTTTGGATTGGGTGACCAGCAGCAGGCAGATTCAGTACGGATCATCTGGCCCGATCAAACATCGCAATTGCTTAGCAATGTTAAAGCAAATCAACGCTTAAACATTACCTATAAAACAGGCAATCCTATATTTAAAACCAATGGAAAAGCCATTACCAAATCTGTTTTTTGTTTAGCTAAACCGACTATTGATTATACTCATACCGAAAATAGCATCAACGATTTTAAACGCCAGCCTTTGATGCTGTTCATGAGCTCAAAAACAGGACCGGTAATAGCCAAAGCTGATGTAAACAAAGATGGTCTTGAGGACCTATTTATTGCCGGTGATCAGAATACACCGAGCAAAATATTTATTCAAAAAGCAGGCGGCAATTATGCCGTTCAGGAGATATCGGACGTTAACAAAGAAAACACATCAGCAGCGGCGTTTTTTGACGCCAATGGCGATGGTTTCCCCGATCTGTATATAGCCAAAGGCGGCTATTCACTATTAGAACCCGGCGCTAATGAGCTGCAGGACAAGCTTTATCTAAACGATGGTAAAGGCAATTTCAGCTTTTCAAGCACCTCCCTCCCGATATTAACAGCCAGCAGTAAATCATGTGTACGCCCTTGTGATTATAACAACGACGGAAAAATTGACCTGTTTGTCGGATCAAACGTTACACCGGGTTCTTATCCATCTGCACCAAAAAGCTACCTGCTTACCAATACGGGCGGTGGTCATTTTGAAATTACCGATGCACCATTTACAGGCATAGGTATGATCAAAGATGCGCAATGGGCCGACTTGAATGGCGATGGCCGTAAAGACCTGATAGTATGCGGCGAATTTATGTCCATCATGGTATTTACCAACACCAAAGCTGGTTTTGTTGATGAAACAGTCAAATACTTTGACCATCCCGTTAGCGGTTTCTGGAACACGCTAGCCATTACCGATGTGGATAGCGATGGCAAGCCTGATATTATTGCTGGCAACCTTGGCGAAAACACACAGATCCATGCCAGCCAAACAGAGCCTGCCGAAATGTATTTTGCCGATTTTGACGGCAACGGCTCAATCGATCCGTTTTTTAACTTTTATATACAGGGTGTAAGCTACCCCTTTGTGAGCCGCGACGAACTGAACGACCAGATTTACCCGATGCGTAAAAGGTTCGCTTCATATAAAGCTTATTGCGATGCTACCATGAAAGATATTTTCACGCCCGAAGAGCTTACTAAAGCCACTAAACTTACAGCTAATGAAGTTGAAACATGCCTGTTCATGAACCGTGGTGGAAAGTTTGTAAAAGCTGAGCTGCCGTTGCAGGCCCAATATTCGTCGGTATCAGAGATCCTCACCGGCGATTTTAATCATGACGGTAAAACAGACTTCCTGCTGCTGGGCAACCATTCAGATAACCGCCTGAAATTGGGAAGCTTTGATGCAAATTATGGCTGCCTGCTTACCGGCGACGGGAAGGGTAATTTCACATACCAAAGCCAACCGGTTGCAGGGCTATCAGTAAACGGTGACGTAAAATCGGCCACAGAAATAAAAATAAACGGCGCAAATTATGTAATGATAGGTGCATCGGGCCAGGCGTTACAGTTTTATAAGTACTGAATCTTGAGTACCTATTGACTTAAGGCTTGGGACTCGAAACAAAAATTAAAACAGATGATCCAAAAAATATCCATATTGTTTTTAGCGCTTATAAGCACACCAGCTTATGCGCAAAAGAATAAAAAAACATTCTTCCGTACCTGCATATCGATCAGGCTGTAAATGCTATTTCGGCGGTTATGATCCATGATGTTGTAAACCCGCCCGCTGCTTCCCGTTATTATGCCTATGTAACCCTGGGTGCTTATAATTTGGTTAGCCTAAACAATAAACAGATAATACCGGTTGGCAATTTTATCAAAAGTTACACACAGGATAACCAGATCAGCATCCCGGCTGATAAATATGATTATCGCATAGCCGCTATGTATTGTATACTGGAAACGGGAAAGCAGATGCTCCCATCGGGTTTTATGCTGCAGGATGATGAGGCTAAATATGTAGCCCTTCTTAAAGAGAACGGCGTAACCGAAGATGTGATCAAACAATCAATAGCAGCTGCCACCGAAATGACTGGCAAGGTTATTAATTATTCCAAATCAGATAATTACAACAAACTGAGCGGTCGGCTCAGGTACTCACCTATAAAAGGAGGTAAAAACTGGTTCCCAACCCCTCCAATGTACATGGAGGCCGTTGAGCCTAACTGGAAAACCATTCGGCCTATGTTTATCGACTCCTCTAACCAGTTTGTGCCTATAAGGCCCGCCGTATTCAGCACTGACAGCACCAGCGACTTTTACAAGGAAGCATATGCAGTTTACAAGGTATCCAAAAATCTATCGACTGAACAAATCATGATTGCCAACTTCTGGGATTGCAACCCTTTTGCTGTCACCACATCAGGGCACATGATGATCGGTTTTAAAAAAATCAGTCCGGGTGGGCACTGGATGAACATTGTCGGTATTGCCGTAAAAAAAGCCGGGCTTAGTTTTGATAAATCTATACAGGTGGCAACACTGGTTGCCATGACCGAAATGGATGCTTTTATCAGTTGCTGGGACGAAAAATATCGCAGTAACGGCATCCGTCCCGAAACCTATATTAACAAATACATTGATATTAAATGGGTACCCATGTTGCAAACCCCGCCATTCCCGGAATATCCAAGCGGCCATGCCGTGTTGTCAAATTCGTCGGCTGGAGTATTAAGTTATCTGTTGGGTGATAACTTTGCTTACACAGATGATTCGGAAATCCCCTATGGTGTTGGCCCCCGCGACTTCAAATCATTTAAGCAGGCGGCTGAAGAAGCTTCTTTGTCCCGCTTTTATGGTGGTATTCATTTTAATGATGCCATTGTTAACGGAAATCAGCAGGGGCGCGATGTGGCAGCAGCGGTTGTTAAAAAATTAAAAGTGGCCGGAATAAACTATTTGGGTAAATAAAGCATAGTTAAAAGTGAACTGCTTTTTAACTATGCGCACCAAGTAAGCAAGGTTACTGTACTTTTTATCATACCGGGATCCCGATCTTAATTCAGGAAACCGTTAAGATTCGAGGAGTCGTTCAAAACGTTTATCGGGTATGAACCAGGTCCCGGCTACCACTACATAAATTACCACGCTGATAACAGGATTTAACCATGTACATAAAATAGCAACCGCGTATAGCGCCACAGAAATTTTCCCCTTAAAATCATTGCCGAAGGCTTTTGTTATTAACGAGTCTTCACCGTGATGTTTAATGAGCATTAACGCCAGGATGCGATAGGCAATACCATTCATGATGAGCACCACACCATAAAAGAAAACCGGCCATTGGGTGAGGTGGGTCTCTCCCATCCAGCCGGTTACAAAAGGTATCAACGATAGCCAGAATAACAGGTGTAGGTTGGCCCACAATATTTTACCATTTACAGAGCGTACCGCCTGCAAGGTATGGTGATGATTGTTCCAGTAAATACCTACATATACAAAACTGAGCAGATAGCTTAAAAAAACCGGGATAAGTGGCTTCAAAGCTTCCAGGGTTTCGCCATGCGGAACCTTCATTTCCAACACCATAATGGTAATAATGATGGCTATTACGCCATCACTAAATGCTTCTAACCTGCCTTTACCTAACGCCATGGGCTAAATATAGCATTATTTGGCAAAAGCCTTATAACGCTGCATAGCCTCAACAAAGTAGTAATCGGCATAAGTTAAAGGTACGTCAACTTCGGTACCTGCCGGGAAATGGCCCACGCTGTGTTTCAAAATAAAACCTCCGTTGCTGTTCAAATCAGCTTTATATGCCGGTGCAGATAAGTTTTTGATAATAGTTTGAGCTGTATTAAAATACTCCTGACCATCCTTTTTATCAACGTAACGGCAAAGCTCTAACAAGGCAGAGGCCATAACTGATGCCGCAGAAGCATCGCGAAGCGCGTTAGGGATGTTTGGTGCGTTATAATCCCAGTAAGGTATTTTATCGGCGGGCAAGTTTGGATTGGTCAATATAAAATGCGCTATATTTTTTGCCTGCTCAAGGTATTTTTTGTCTTTAGTTTCGCGGTACATAACTGTATAGCCGTATAGCCCCCAGGATTGTCCCCTTGCCCATGCCGACTCGTTAGCAAAGCCTTGCGCGGTTTTCTTTTCCTTTACCGCTCCTGTTTGTTCATCGTAATTAATTACGTGGTACGAACTAAAATCCGGGCGGAAGTGGTTTTTCATAGTGGTATTGGCATGGGTAACCGCTATTTTATAAAAACTCGAGTCGCCGGTTGCCTTGGTAGCGTAAAACAACAGTTCCAGGTTCATCATATTGTCAATGATCACCAGAAAATCATTAGCCTTTGAATTCCATGAACGGATACAGCCAACCGTTGGGTTAAACCTTGTTGAAAGTGATTTGGCACTATTAATCAGAATTTCTTTATACTCAGGTTTCGGCTCAAGATGGTTTGCTGTACCGAAGCTGCAATACATCATAAAGCCGAGGTCATGCGTCCCTTTATTATATTGTTCTTTTTCGAGGCCTTTCAAGTTTTCATTAGCCTGGTTAAGCAGCTCAGCATCTTTAGTTTGCTGATATAGATTTAGTAATGTACCTGAATAAAAACCACTGCACCACCAGCTGCTATTGCTTGTTTCAAACTTATCGGTAGTAGGGTGGTACGTTTTAGGGAACTGCTCCGGTCCAAATTGTTTGGCCATGTACTTATATTGTATGCCCGCATCAGCAAAGTTTTTTTTGATGGTTGCCAATACATCCTTTTGAGGTTTAAAGCTATTTTGCGAAAAAGAATTGAGGCTTAGCGCTAATAAACATGCAGTAATTGCTGATTTGTACAGGTGTTTAAATTTCATAGACTATAAGTAACTGGTTAAAGTGCTTATGCAGGGCACATTTCAAGTTATAAAAGTGCAGATTTTGGTTCAATAAAAACAAGCACCGGACAGCCATTTGACTATATATTTCTACTACATCGATGTAGTTAGGGCGATTTTTTGCAGTTGAAGACTTGCGAAATTTAAAAACCTCGCAAGGCCGGACAGAGAACGCACAAATCCCTCACCATAGTTCTTAGTTAAAAGCCGTTACAACAAGATTCTTGTAAGCACCTTTGGGGCAGTTTCCATGCCAATAACCTACCTCACCGCTTTTCAATGACGGATCAAGCGGGGTGTACACCATAGCCGGCTTCGGGGCATTATCCGCATAAACCTCCATTTTGCTGCCCCGAACCACCACTTTAACATGAAACCATTTATTTTGCGGGATTATGGCTTTAGGCTGGTATTTTGTTGCCTCATAGTCCCACCAGTTAAACTCGGCCTTTTTTTCGGGCATGTACTGGATGGCGTTAATGGTACCAGATGCCCCCGGCCTGAAATAAACTGTTTCATAATGATGGGCATCCCGGATATGAAAAGCCAAACCAACAAAACCTCCTTTGGGATTTACACAAGCTACATCCATTTCAATAATACCGTCCTTAAAATTTAAACCCGGTTTATACGCTAAACTGGCCGATTTGTAGTCGCCGATTTTCCGTTTGATGAGCAGCGCTTTTTGTCCCTAAAAAGTGCCCAACTCATAGTCAAGCGTATCGTTTTTAGGAATGATCCATTGTTTAGGGTTTATAACGGAAAGGTTGTATACCTGGTGCTTTTGTTGTGCCCGTGTTTCCACGGCAGCGAACAGTGTTAACATTAAGACAAATTTTTTCATGATGATGGTTAGTTTATACTTATTGAGTAATAACAAGGTTGGCAAAATCGCCCGGCAACCCGGACGACCAAAGGCCAACGAGCCCGCTTTGCCGGTTATTCAGTTTTTTTACAGTAAGCGATGGTTGATGGGAATGGTCAACATACACAACAATATTATCTGCATTAACTACAATGCGTGCATGAAACCAGGCCTCCGCCAGCGGAAAAGGATTTACTGCATTTTCATAAACCAGCGGATGTTCCTTACGGAGTTTATCCCAGGGAAAATCCGGCTCGCTGATGTATTGTACCGTATGCTTGCGGCGAAGCGTATCCGTGGTTTGGAAATTAAAAGGGCGGAAATAGATAACATCATTGGTTGTAGTATCAACCCCGTGAAAAGCTATACCCAAAAAGCTTTCCTGAAAAACATCTCTGCCCCGTAAATCGATATCGATAGTGCCTGTCTTAAAATTCACATCTTTAAGCCATAAAATACCATCTAATGTTAGGCCTTGTTTATTGCCATCGGTAAGTTCTTTAACAGTTTGGCGGGTGTAGGCTTTCACCATTTTATTTTCCTTCAGCAATTGGTTAATATCATATGTAACTCTTTTTTGCTGACTGTAACAAAAGCCGCCGCCAAGCGTCATGCTTAGTATGGCAAACAATAAAATCTTGTTGTTCATGGGTTTTGATTTTAACTTTAATCAAAACTTGCAAATTGTCATTACAATAAAGCACGGGCGGCATTTCAAGTTAAGTTCAAGTTTGTTCAAAGCGTTTTAGGGATTTTTAAACCACATTATTACTTGTAGATCAATGGAAAAGGAAAAACAATTGCTTTTGTTATGCCGGCAGCTTATTGAGCGAACCTTAAATTGGGGTGATAGTGATATTTGGGGTAATGATGACTTTGAGCAGCTAAGCCAGCAGATCTTTGATAAAACGCGGGTACAGCTCAGTGTATCAACTCTGAAAAGGATCTGGGGTAAGGTGCGCTACGAAAGCTTCCCTAACGCAGCAACGCTGAACGCCCTTGCTTGTTTCCTTGACTACACCAGCTGGCGCGATTTCAGGCAGCGCCACCAGGTTAACGGCGTAATTGAGCAACCGGTTAAAATAAATGATTCAGATACCGCAGTTTTGGTTCCGCTTTCAAAACCCGGTTTACGCTATATATGGTTTGGCAGCGCATTACTGCTGGTATTGGGCGCATTGTTTTTCATGAGCAGCAAGCGCAATAAACCTATTGATCCCGGCTCAATAAAATTCACCAGCAGGAAAGTTTCTGACGATTTGCCTAACTCGGTTGTATTTAATTACGACGCCTCAGCATTTCATTCTGATAGCGTTTTTATTCAGCAATCATGGGACCCTAATCGCCGCGAACAGGTATCCGGTGACGGCAAACAGTATACCTCTATTTATTATGACCCAGGCTATTTTATAGCTAAGCTCATCGTAGACAAACATGTGCGAAAGGAAACATCGGTATTTATTAAAACCAAGGGCTGGAAAGGCATCATCGATCACCAGCCCATACCTGTTTATCTTTCACGGGAAGAAATTAAAGGGCAGGGCTTTATGGGAATTACCGCTGATGTAATGGAGCAAAAGTTAGGTACTTCTGTTTTTAACAATACCAGGGTAAAGTTTGCCAACATTCGCGAATTTCCGGGAATTAATGCAGATAATTTCACCATGGATTGCACCCTGCGCAATATTTCAACACCCGGTCAATCGGCCTGCGCCAAAGCCGACCTCACCATTTTAGGCAACGGCACCGCCATTGTGATCCCCATATTAAACAAAGGATGCATCGCCAATATGGGCATTTTAACCGGTGAAGAATGGGTTGATGGAAAAAACCATGACCTGAGTGCCTTTGGCACAGATATGTCGCAATTTCAAAACCTGCGTTGTACTGTAAAAGACCACTACCTGAAGATATATCTTAACAACAAACAGATCTTTGAATTTAAACAGGCTCACACCATGGGCCGTATTGTAGGCATCCGTTTTGAATTTGAAGGGCCAGGGGAGGTTAAGCAATATAAATTGGAAACGCCGGGAGGAGCGGTTTATGAGGAGAAGTTTTAGGAAAGGCCGCTCGCGACCGTCAACAAAAAGACCTTAAACAACGTCATTGTTTCATACCTTATAATGACGTTGTTTTAATGTGGGCGATTATTCCTAATTTACCGAATTATCCTCTACCTTAATATCATATCCCTGTACAAGCAAATCACTCACACTTTTGGTAAAAGGCTTAACAAATTGCTCAATCTTAGCATAAACCTGCTGAACGGCACCTTCATTTTGTGGGTCAAAAACAAGCTCATCCAAATTACTGATCGCCTTATTATCACCATGATGTACATCGGCGATTAAAAAGATGCCATTTGTATCGCTCTTATGATCGGGATGGTTAGGTTCTGTTTGAGCGTTAATAGCAAACACCAGTCCATAATCATCATCAGAGATATTTTTTAAAACAGTGATCTCCAATACAAGGCAAAAAGCGCCATTATCGCTGTAACATTGCTGCGTATACTGGCATTTGATCAGATCCTGAAAATCACTTTCGGCCTTTAAGCGTATCTGCTCGTACAAATCAAAAACTGCTTCAAATAAATCCATAAAGAGGTGTTAGTCGGTTAATCCAAAACAAACATAACTATCTCCCGACTTACTTCCAATTTTTCCGCCGCCACAGGCAATAACTACGTACTGTTTACCATCAATTGAATAAGTTGCAGGGGTAGCGTAACCTGCCGCCGGCAAATCGGCTTCCCAAACCACTTTGCCGGTACGTTTATCAAACGCACGGATCTTTTCATCTTTGGTTGCAGCGATAAATACCAGGCCACCTTTGGTAACCACCGGACCACCATAATTTTCCGTGCCGGTTACAGGGATTCCTTTTTTGGTTAACTCAGGATACTCACCCAGCGGCACTTTCCAAAGCAACTTGCCCGATGTGAGGTCGATAGCATTGAGCGTACCCCATGGCGGTTTTATACCGGGATAGCCATCTTTATCTAAAAAACGATTATAACCATTCATGGCATAAGGGACTTCATCAACCATTTTCCTTTCCGCCTCCGAGCTGGCGACGCGATTGCCGGTTGGCTCTTTGGCTACTTCTTTCGCCGCCTTAGTTGCAGGAATCTTGAGCAGGAAAGCAAGCAGGTTCTTTTTATCTGCGGGCGAAATCTGTTTAAAAGAAGGCATCATGTTGCGGCCGGCAGCAATAATACCGCTCACCTGATCGGCAGTATACTTTTTGCCGATGTTTACCAACGATGGATAGGATGCTCCATTACCCTTCAGTTCGGCGCCGTGACAGCCAATGCAATTCGTATTATACACTACGTGTCCTAATGCCTGCGGTGAATGATCGTTAGTGTTGGTTTTAGGTACATCGATCATTACCTGTGCCCATGGCATTTCAGAGCAGTTTACGTATAGTATCTTGCTTTCAGGATCAACAGCAGCTCCACCCCACTCGCCCCCACCATCAAAACCGGGGAAGATCCAGCCTCCCTCCTTGCTTGGCGGGGTGAACATGATCCGGTTTTTAACCTGGTTATATTTTGACAGCATTTCCCTGTGCACTTCGGGCGTACGGTCGGTAACATCTTCGGGATTAAACATTTGCCGGGCGAAAGGTTGCGGCAAAGTTGGGATGGGTTGCGTAGGCCAAACTTCTTCGCCGGGCAGGGTTTTGGTTGGCACAGGTTTTTCCACTATTGGGAATATAGGTTTACCATTCGTTCTGTCGAACATAAATACATAACCATGCTTGGTGATTTGTGTTACGGCATCTATCTTTTTACCGTCTTTAACAATGGTTACAAGGTTTGGATTGGCGGGCAGGTCGCGGTCCCACAGGTCGTGATGCACAAATTGGTAATACCATTTCAGCTTACCTGTAGCTGCATCAAGTGCCAGCAACGAATTGGCAAACAGGTTTTGCCCTTTCCTGAACCCGCCATAAAAGTCGCCACCTACCGAGCCGGTGGGAATATACACGATCCCCCGCTTTTCATCCAAAGCCATCCCTGCCCAATTATTAGCCCCGCCAAATTTTTTGTAAGCCGCTGTATCTTTCCAGGTATTGTACCCCACTTCGCCGGGATGCGGTATGGTGTGGAAGATCCATTTTAACTTTCCTGTCCGGGCATCGTAAGCACGCACGTGCCCAGGAGCCGCATCAGCTGATTCGGATACGCGGTCACCAACAATCAACACATCTTTATAAACCACGCCGGGCGTAGTTCCCGCGACAAATGATTTGGTATCCCTGTCTAAATTCTTAGTAAGGTCGAGATATCCACCCTTGCCAAATGAGCGCACCGGAGTGCCGTTTTCGGCGTCAATAGCCCAGGTTTTAGCTCCCACGCTGTAGAAAATCCTTTTTTCGCCGCCATTATCATTTTGCCAGTATATTACTCCACGGCTCACTTTATAGTAAGCCATAGGGTCGCCATTATTAGTAGTATCATCCTTAGCGGGGTCAAACAGCCATTTTTGCAGGCCTGTAACAGCATTTAACGCAAACAGCTTCAATTTAGGACTGGTACCATACAAAATACCATCAACCATAATAGGATTGCATTGATTTTGGCTGAGATTGGCAGTATCCTTATCGCCTGTGCCAAAAGTCCACATCACTTTTAGTTTGTTTACATTATTTAAAGTAATTTCATCATTGGATGAATACCGTACCCCTTCTTTTGAACCCGCATAGGCAGGCCAACCACTATAGTTATTGTTTTGATTGCCTTGCTGATTTTTACAGGACGTATAAATGCCTGCCGCAAAGCACAGGGCTATCAAATACCGGGTGTTAATCATTTATAATGTAAAATTTGGCGTTAATTGGGTCCCGACGCATTTCAGTATACATGGCGCGGCGCGTGTTAGCAACAGTGCTCTCTAAATGTATGAATAAAAATTATTTTACAAATATTCATCCGTTGCCTGCGTATATCATTCTCGTCCATAAAAAATGCCATAGCTAATAAAGCCATGGCATTACAAGATGTATCACAAGAATCCTCTACAGGGAATCCTTACTTTTATTTCTTCACTAAACTAACAGGTGCAACCTCCTGGCTCAACAGTTTTCCAAACAGCTCCCAGCGTTTTGCGGGAGCTTTTGTGGTGCCTCCGTTTGATTCAATGTAGTTTTTCACCAAATCCTGGCCGTAATTATAATTGATAACATAACTACGATATTTTTTGATAAAGCTGATTGATTTTTGAGCAGTCTCATCGTTCATAAGGCAATACTTTCTAAGGTACGACAATGCTTTATCCTGGCTCATGGTATTATTGATCAAGCCTCTTGCTGCCTCGTTGCGGGCATAGTTTAAAGTGCCTTTTATAGCAAGGGCCTTGAAATACAGGTCGGCACCGGCGGTATCCAAACCGGCCAGCGGCAGCAATACGTTTTTCGCAAACTTTATTTTATCATCACCGGGAAAAGCTACTTCAATACCGTAATTGGCACTGCCCTCGGCAATCAGCGATTGCGGACTGAACAACGGGTATAGAGAAATTTCAACCCAACCTTTATCATGGTAAAGGTTTTTCTCCAGCAACATATTGTATACATGGTGTCCGGGATAACTTTCATGACTGCCCACATCGATGGCACGGTCAATAAAAATCTTCAGATCGGTATTGATCTGTACGGTGCTCTTATACCCCCTTTATACCAGTTATAACCCGACCATGGCTTATTAGTTACATATTCCAGCGTAAATGTTTCGCCGGCAGGCAGTTGGTAATGGGCAATTGTGCGCTTGCGGGCTTCGGCAATAGCCGCTTTTATAACAGGGTCTAATTTATCTTTTGGTATAATAAACTTATTGGCCAGCTTTTGAAACCTGTCGTTCACGTTTCCTTTACCCGGTAAAATGCTGTCGAGCAGGGCTATCTGCCCCTTAAAAAAATCATCGGTATAAACCGGGGCAGCTACACCAAATAACTCGCGCGATTCTTCATCAAAAGGCCTTTCCTCTCCCGAAAAAATACGGATCCGGCGACTGAAAGCAACCAACTGATCGGCCATCCAATTAGCGCGGATCTTATTGGTATCAATTTTCGAAGTATTGGCGATGGTGCGCAGGTCATTCATCAGGCTGTTTGCCGACGCCAGCAGACTATCCTTAGGGAAAGTTTTCAGTGGCTCCGATTTTGGCTTCAATGAATCCGGCCCATAATAAGCATCTACAAAGTCGCCGTCGTATTGCCCTATTGCAAGGCCAAGCTTTACATATTCAACAGCAAGGCTATTGAGCTTTTTATTTTCGAGCTGCTGTGCCGGGCCATGCCCACATGAAAACAGTAATAACAAAGGGGCAAAAAACAGTAGTTTTTTCATGGCGATTGATCTTGTACGGTAAATGTGGCGCAAGATAATAATTCCATTTAGTATAAGAGGAATGCTAGCCT
This sequence comes from Mucilaginibacter sp. P19, assembly GCF_050632265.1. Classification (NCBI taxonomy): domain Bacteria; kingdom Pseudomonadati; phylum Bacteroidota; class Sphingobacteriia; order Sphingobacteriales; family Sphingobacteriaceae; genus Mucilaginibacter; species Mucilaginibacter sp. P19. The sequence continues at coordinate 2,295,596 of NZ_CP192586.1, read as the reverse complement.
TACCGTAAGGGTTGTACAAAAGCTTAGGGTTTGCTGAACGAATTAAGATTATACGTTACCCCCACCGCTACACCCGTAGACTGCAGTTTAATATCAGAATATCCAACTCCTGAAATTGGCACTTTCATATATGGCTGAACACTTACACCAACTTTTGAATTTATTTTATGTTCATAGGTTGCATTTATATTGATAATGCTCAATAAATACCCCTTACTGTTTGGTACGGTATAATTTTGAGGCCAAGCAGCACTGTTAGCACCATCGGCATAATTATAAGTATACTTTTCATGCAACATCAGATAGGACGATAAACCAGTGCCTACCGATAATTTATTGCGAAAATTGCCATATACCTGATAGGCTATATTAACCGGAATATCAAGCATTTTACAGTCTGCCGTTACATCCGTTGGCTCATTTTTAAACACATATGCAGTGCGATAATTGGCAAAGCTTGTATTGTAAGGTTTTGATGAATACACAACACCACTTGTAATTGTTAACTTTTTAGTGGCACCAAATGAAAGCAGCAAACCATAATTGCTGCCAACCTTGCCCTGGAACGAATTTGTACCATTAACATCAGAAGAAGCCAAGGCCGTGATAGCCCATTGCGGCCGGTAACCAAAGCTCTGTTTAATTATTTTTTTATTGGATTTCGTTGCAGGTGCTTGAATAGGTTGTCTTTCAATATTTGTTTTAAAATCAGGAACAGCTAAAGGAGAATATTGTATATCAAGTGATAACGCTCTATTTACCAGTAAATTTGAAATGGTACCATTATTATTAGCCGGCTCAGCACCTGCCATCAGGGCGCGATCGTGTTGCATAATGGTATCCCGGCCGCTGATTCCCTTTTTGTTTGCACCGCGAATATTACGGTGGAAGCTGGCGACAGATGGTGTTAAGCTTATCTGGCCTGTGTGAGCATGATTGCCTGTATTGCTGTTGGCAGCTATGTTGCTGTTCCCGGCTGGCCGGGTTGTTAATAAACTGTCTGTTGGTGGTTGCGGCGTACTCCCGCCACTGGTTCCGGGATTTGTTTTAGGCGCAGCGGGCTTAACCTTAGCCTGTTGTTGCCCAGCTGTATTATCATCCTTTACATTAGGTTTAAAAAACCACCATCCTAAAAACAGCAGTAACATCGCTGCTATTCCGCTTGCAATTGGCAACCAGTAAACAATTCCACGACGTTTCTTGCCTTTGTCAAGCATTTGCTCAAGCGCATTCCAGTCATCCTCGTTAAACGCGCGATGATTTGCCGGGTCTTCCAGTCCCTTCTTAAAAATGTTATCTAAATCTTCTTCGCTTTTCATCCTCTGATACCATTATTAAAAAAGGTTGTCCTTACATCTATACCTATGCCATTATAGGCCACAATTGGGTTAATATCCATACCCCTGTTGTAATTTGTTTTATTAGCAGTTTCCTCTGCTTTTAATATCATTTGTTTTAGTTTTTGACGCGCTTTGTGCAGGTTTGACTTTGATGTGCCCGAATTAATATTTAGCATTTCCCCTATCTCTTCATGCGAATAACCGTCAATCGCAAAAAGGTTAAAAACCGTACGATAAGCCTGCGGCAACTGCTGTACCATAGCCAGCAGGTCTTCATAATTTAAATTTTTATCTGTCAGGTCTCCCTCACTCACATTTTCTGCCTTCTCCAAATCCTCGGTATAGGCCATTTTTAAATTGGCACGATAATAATCAATAGAAACATTCATCATAATACGTCCAATCCATGCTTTAAACGGCCTTGAAGTATCAAACCTGTCTATATGGGTAAATACTTTCATAAAACCCTGGTTCATAACTTCTGCAGCTTCATCACGGTTACCTGCATAACGGAGACAAATGCCCATAGAAAATCCATAAAACGCCTTATAGAGCATTTTCTGACTTTTCCTGTCCTGCTTTACGCAGCCATTGATCAGTTGATGTAACTCTTCTTCGCCCATACGGGGGTTATAAACTCAGAATCAAACACATAAATTTAACCTTATCTACGCACATCACGGCAACTATTATTAAAAGGTTGCCCGTTGTGCAAAATAATTTAAATTTTTCTCACAATTGGATAAAATCATGCACACTTTTCTCACCTACGGAAATCATTTATACAAAATATGCACAAGCTAACACAGCCTCAATAAAATCTTTGCAAATAATTATATTTTTGCCAATGAGGCAACCTGTACGTGTATTTATAGCGTAATACCATGTAAACCCCGCCTGCTTTAAAGGCCTTTTATGAGAATCGACATAAACCCAAACTTCCCTGTAAAAAATTGTAAAACCTGCGGGACACGTCCGATAATTGAACAAGCAAAAGATCGCTGGATTATCCTGTGCCCCAATCCGAATTGTCGAAATGCCATTTCTGACAAGCTGATTAATATAACAGAATGGAATAAGCAAAATCCATAATGTTTTTTCGCCGGTTTATTTATCTTAAGGCAACCATCCCCGGAACATGCACGATATATATTATAAAAGGGCATAACAAGCCCTTAATAATTTATATACTAATAATACTACTGCTGCATGGTACCGGTGTCTGTTGTGATCATTACTAAAAACGAAGCTGCCTTAATTGAAGATTGTATAAAAATGGCTTCTTTAATTACCGATGATATTGTTGTGATTGATAATGACAGTACCGATGGCACGCCGCTTATTGCCTCCCGTTATGGCTGCAGGGTGTTTCAAAAAAGCTGGAGCGGATATGGAGCAAACAAAAATAAAGGGGTAGCCCAGGCCCGCTACAACTGGATCTTAAGTATTGATGCTGATGAGGTACTTGATTTGGAGCTTATTAAATCGCTCCATAATTTAACCTTTGACAAACCGAATGTTGTTTACGATATCAAATTCAAATCATACTTTGGCAAAAAGCTGATCCGTTTTGGTAATTGGGGAAATGATCATCACGTGCGTTTGTTTAATCGTTCATTGGTAAAATGGGGCGAAACCGAGGTACACGAAACCTTGCTTTTGCCTTCCGATGCCGAGATCAAAAGCATAGCGGGTTATATCCAACACCACTCTGTAACCGATATTGACGACTTTAAGCGTAAAGCTATTCTTTATGCACAGCTAAGCGCAGCCAAATATTACAAAGCCGGTAAAAAGGCAACGTTTATCAAGCTATATTTCTCGCCCGCTTTTGGCTTTTTACGCAATTACATTATCAGGCTTGGTTTTTTAGATGGAGCTGAAGGATTGGCTATAGCGCGTGTTATTTATAAAAACACACGCCTTAAATACGCTTATCTGAAACAATATAAAGAGTTGTCTCAAACGCGAAACACCTATCGTAACGAGTTGGCTATAGAGCAGATTAACTGACCAAGGTATGGTATGGTATCGTATAGTTGGCAGTCTGAAGTCAAAACTAAATAGGACTTTTGAGCTGAGGCTAAGTACTATCGACTTAAAACTATTTGTCCAGCACCTGTTGGTAAAACTTCAACGTTTGCCTGGCCAATATATCGATATCAAAACATTGTTTTACCTTTTCATTGCCAGCTAAAGCAAGGCGCAGGCGTTTTTCAGGCTCATTGAGCAATGTAACTATTGCCGATGCTAATTCCTCAATATTGTCTGGATCTATCAGCAGCCCGTTAACGCCATCATCAATAAGTTCGGTGCCGGATGTTCGGTTTGAATTGATCACCGCTGTTCCACATGCCATGGCCTCTAACGGCGCAAGTGCAAAAGCTTCGGCATATGATGGGAATACCGCCACTGCCGAATTACTTAAACAGGCATAAAGTTCATCCCTCCCCACATGCCCTTTAAACACAACACTGCTTTTTGCATCCTTCTGCAAGCAGGCGATTACTTTACTTACCGGGCCTTTCCCCAGTATCAGTAACCGGGCATCAGGGACCTGTTTTATAACTATATTCCAGGCCTCCGCTAACTGAAAAATCCCTTTTTTTGTACAAGGCTCCCCGTAAAAACCACCTGCTTCGCACCGGACATGTCGCTGCTTCCAATGACGATATTTGTATCTATACCATTATACAACACCGTGATGGATTTGTTATACGACAGGTAATCAGCACTTTTTCTGCGGTATAGGCGCTTGCACTGCTAACAGCCGCTGCGCGGTTTAAAATATCCTGCTCCATTTTCAAAATATGCGGTGCTACCGGTATCCCTGCCTCAGCATTAAAGTAGGTAATGGAACCATTAAATTTAACAACTACGGGAACAGGTAATGTGGGAAACGGCACATATGATTTACAAAACCTGATATAATCATTATAATCGGGCATTTCAATAATGTTGATCTGCTCATCGGCTATCATATGTTCCAGCTTTTTTTGATAAGCCGCAATGCTTCTTTTTATATCCCGTTGCGTAATACCTGTATCCAGTAATATCCTGTTAAGCATCCGTACCCCGGCAGACCGCTGATTTTCAAACCACTTATCATCAATACTCCAGCGATATCTCAAAACTTTTACACCTTCATCCTCAAATTCATCCGCGCCTCCGTATCCGCGGCTATACAACCCGGCAACAATTACCTTATGCCCCAGCTTTACCATTTGCCGTGCAATGAGCCGCACATAGGTTCCAATACCGCCATGCGGTCCGGGAGGATATTCATCGCACAGATATAAAATGTTCATTGCGCTAAAAACTGTTTACTGTTTTGAATATTGCGACTGCTCAATTGGTTTGACATTAAAGCTACTAACAGATAAAAAACTATCCCCAATAAAAGCCTGAACAAGAAATGTATGTTTATTGAAGCTGTGATAAACCAGCCAGCCAAAGCAGCAGGGAACAGTATCACAAATGGCCTTAAGCTGATATGCATGATATTTTTATTCACTAACCTGTAATAGAGCACCGCCTGTAATATATTGGTAATTAAAAATGCCATAGCCGAACCAATACCATTCAGTAGCGGGATCAATATCAGGTTAAGCGCAATATTTGTTGTAGCACAGATTACGGTAACAGATGATACAGCCTTGTACTTTTTAACGCTAAAACTTAACGACCAAAGCAGGTTTATGAAAAACTGCAGGGGTATACACAATGATAGGATCAAAAATTCGGTAGCATTGGCCGCGCCATATTTGCCGCCGGTTATCATACCTACTACAGGTATCCAAAGTATATTAAGGACAAGAGGTAAGAGCATAGCCAACAGCAACTCGACGGTATTAAAGGAATTTACCTGCTCCTGCAATTGGTTAGATGGCTTTAAGGCCATCAGCCTTGACAGGCGCGGTAAAATAACAGGAGCTATAATAAGCATTGGCAACCGTGAAAGCTCATAAGCCCGGTATGCGAAACTATAATCGGCCAACACGGTTTTACTTGCCATAAAACCCAGCAATAGCCAGTCCATCCGCGACAAGCTCATATCAAATATTACCGATACATACTGCGCCGTGGCCTCTTTAAGCAACTTTTTATAAGCCCGAAATTGAAATTTAAAACTAAAATCTGTTTTCGTGATAACATAAATGAGCAGGGCCAGCAATTCGGCCCCGGCCGTGCCTATCATTACCATTACTATAGAGCGAACTTGTAATTGCTGTATGGTAATAAGATAGAATGCACCACAAACCCTTAAGCTGTTACTTATAACGGCAATTACGCCATAGGGTGTAAATTTTTCCTTTGCGTTTAGAAACTGCTTTAGCGGAATACCCAGGAAAAGCAGGCCCTGGGCTATAAAAAACCATGGCAGCGCCCGGTAAATATTGTCATGCAATATTAAACTTAATAATAACAGTACACCCAGGGTTACAAAAAAAGTAGTGAGCGAATGGAACAAAAATGCAGCCGCCGCCCAATCCGACCGTTGTGAGGCTGCTATACGCCTGATCACTACCTGCTCCAGTCCAAACCCCAGTATGGTGGTAACAAATATCGATAAGGCATTCATCCAGCTAATGGCCCCAAAACTGTCCTTACTCAGGTAAACAGAAATAATATAAAAAAAGATACTGCCAAGCACCTGCAAGGCAAGTGCCTGCAAACCTGACGAAAAAAACCCGATGAACGCTTTACTCCTGAACAACGACGTATATGTTTATACTCTTATACTATTGTTTTTATCGGCCGGTTGCCTGTAACATTTTAATATCCCGGTTAAATATCTGCATATATCAGCACATTAACGAGGCAACCATTCCATTTTTTGGCACGTAACCTATTTAAACAAAACAATTGCGACAAGGCCGGCAAAACCGGGAAATGAACATCAATAAATACAAGGGAATAATGACAATCAGTTTGCCGGGTTTTGATATTAAGAGGTGGAAAACTTATGCCGATTGGCGGCTGCTGATCTTCCTGCTGCTGTTTATCAACGTGCGGATCCCATTTAAGATAGTTGCGTTGATTTTTGTCTACATTAGCGAGTTTAACTTTCAATTTGGCTTTAAGCTGCGCAATTCAAGGATCCCGTTATTCTATCTGCTGGTTTTCCCTATAGCTATTGCCGCAGCAGTCATCAACCAAAATTTTTCCAACCTGTATTATATACCTGTTTTTGGCTGGGCTTTGATATGCTGGGCGCTGGCCCTGCTGGCGGTTCACCAGGTTAAGCTGATGGTTGATAAAACAGATGCCGAAACCATTTACCGTACACTGATCATTTTTTTATCATAAACGCAGCTTTCTCGGCGGGTAACCTAACGCATATTATGTGGATCACTAAAAGCATTAACCCCTATGCTTTTATGGGAATGCATCAGCGCTATTATATCAATACCGGCGATAATGTAATGGGCATAAGCTTTGACATTTCATCAACCAATGCTGTTATCTGTGCTTTCGGTGTGTTTTACTTCATTTATAAGAATAGCTTGCCCATGATGATCGTGTGCATGAGTACGCTGGCACTTACCTACAGTAACCTCATCAGCATTTTGGTACTGCTGATTCTCGCTTTCATTTTTGTTTATAAAACCACGCGCAATCAAAAAAGCATGATAGTAGTGGCATTGCTGCTTTATGTAATCTCCCTCGTCAAAATATCGCCGCAAAATGAAAAGTATATTAACGAAGTGACTAAAAGTACGCTGCGGGAAAATCGTATTGAAAAACAGGGCCATGCAGCAGTGCAGGCAACAACTGCCAATCCCGGAGGGCGATTCATAACCAGGGATGAACAAAGAAGGAGATTTGCACAAAACTATCTGGATAGCCTAAGCAGGATAAAGGCTGAACAGGAAAAACCAAGCGCACTTGATAAAAAGATCAAAAGCTTGCCGCTTACCGATGACGGCAGGCTATACATCCCGGCACCAAACACACACTTTGCGGAATTTTATAACACCGGCGAAATGACGCCCGACAGGCAACAGCTTATCGACTGCATAGCTGCTCACAGGGCTCAGCTATCGCTTTGCCGGCTTGAGCCCTTCAATCCTGCATTGCCTGGAAAGATTACCGGTGCAATACAAACCTTTAATTACCTTACCAGCCACTCTTTACAAAGTATAGTGGGCTTAGCTCCCGGAAATTTTTCATCCAAAATAGCTTTCAGGGCGGTTGGTGCCGGTATAAGGGGCAATTATCCCCCAAAATACATCTATATCAACCCAGCATTTATGCACAATCATTTAGACCTGTACCTGAGCTTTTTCAGCAAGGATGCAGGTTTCCGTTCGGTACGCAATAACCCCTACTCCACTTACGATCAAATGCTGAGTGAATACGGTATCCTCGGATTGCTTGCCCTGCTTATATTTTACATTGGCTTTTTTGCCCGGCATTATAAAAAGCTTAGTTATGGTTTGCCCATATTAATAATGGTAACGGGCATATTTTTTCTTGATTATTGGTTTGAGCAACTCTCGGTACTGGTAATTTTTGAATTGATGTTACTCCTCAATATAAAAGAAACTACTACACCCCATTTAAAAACAAAAACTACAGTGCAGGAGGAACTTGCGTATGCATAGTCCTCAAATTACTGTTTTAATGCCTGCTTATAATGCCGGTAAATATATTCGCGAAGCCATTACATCGGTACTTGAACAATCGTTTGCTGATTTTGAATTGCTGATTGTAAATGATGGCTCAACTGATGACACGGCAGATATTATTAACTCATTTAACGATGAGCGTATAGTGGTTTTGGGCCAGGAAAACAAAGGTGTAGCTGCGGCCCTCAATAAGGGTTTACGCCACGCGCGGGCGCCTTATATAGCCCGTTTCGATGCCGACGATGTATGTTATCCTTACCGCCTGCAGGTGCAGTATGATTTCATCACATCTCATCCCTATTATAGCATTATTGGTTCGGGAGTTGACTATACCGATGTTAACGGCGATCTGATATTTACCTGGCAACCTGACGCCCTGAGCCATAACCAGATAAGGCAGCTCAGTTACAGGATTTGTCCCTTCATTCACTCCAGTGTATTTTATAAGCGTGATACCGTTTTAAATGCCGGTGGCTACAATGAGCTGGCCTACACTTTTGAAGATCATTTTTTGTGGGCAGGTATTCTTAAACACGAAAAAGCTTTTAACCTTAATCAACCGCTCATTAAGGTGAGGCTCAATGCCGAATCCGTTACCATTGATGAAAAATGGCGTACAGGTAAATTCAGGCAGATCAAGTACAATGCCCTGCGCAAGGGGAGCATTACTGAAGCCGAAGGAAGGCAGTTGTCTGAGATCGGCATTAAACAGTTATCTCCACGCATCAAAAAAGGAGCTTATTATGCCCTGCTCGGCAAAAAATACCTGTGGAATAATTATCAGCCGGAAAAGGCAAGGGAAAACCTGCTGAAAACACTTTCTATCAGCCCGCTGCATCTCAAAAATTATTTTTTGCTGCTGATGTCATTTCTGCCCGAGCGTATGCTGATGAGTTTATATCAATTAGGTAAACGCAATTTCCGTTTAGCCGAAGCCGAGCTGCCAACCGCTGTTTTAAATCAAAACGAATTGAATTATGGCAGCTAAAAAGATAAAACTGTTTGTTGATGCCCACTCCTTTGATAAAGAATTTCAAGGAGCGCAAACTTTTATACGCGAATTATACAACCACCTGCTGGCCCACCGCCCGGACATAGATATTTACATCGGCGCCCACGATACCGATAATATCCGCAGATTGTTCCCGCTGCTGCCGCCGCAAAACATATTGCCTTATAAAAACAGGGGAATCAACATCCTGCGCTTTGTATTTGATATACCGGCCTACATCAAAAAATACAGGTTTGATTTTGCACATTTTCAATACGTCAGCCCTAAAAAAATGGCGGGCTGCAGGTACATAGTAACCATGCATGATATGCTGTTTAATGATTTCAGGAAGGATTTCCCCATCCTGTTCAGCTTAACGCGCAATTACCTTTTTGGTCGCAGTATTAAAAATGCCGACATCAAAACCACTGTATCCGACTATTCAAAAGAACGGATCTGTAATTATTACCAAATCCCCGCTGACGAAGTGCATATTATCCAAAACGGGGTAAATAACTCATTACTGCAATACCAGTCATCAAAAAAAGGCAGAAGATTGGGTAGCAGAAAAATTCGGCATAAGAAATTTCATCCTGTACACCAGCCGCATTGAACCCCGCAAAAACCACCTTTTGTTACTGCAAAAATATTTGAAACTGAAGCTATACGAAAAAGGCATTAGCCTGGTGTTCATTGGTAAAGCATCCATAAAAACTCCGGGCTTAGCCAAGCTCATCAAGAGCCTTACGCCTGAGCAAGAGCGGTTTTTCAGGTGGATACCGCGGGCAGAACAAGCGGATCTGGCAGCTTTTTACCGGGCCTGCAGGTTGTTTGTATATCCCTCAAAAGCCGAAGGCTTTGGGATCCCGCCGCTTGAAGCAGCCATTTGTGGGACGCCGGTACTATGCTCTTCAGAAACAGCCATGAAAAACTTTGGCTTTTTTGCGCCATATACTTTTAACCCGGCCAATCATACGGATTTTGAGCAAAAGCTATTACTTGCCGCACAGCAACCACCCGGCGATGCCTTCACCAGCCAGGTAGCGCGACATGTTGAACAGCAATACCACTGGCAAAAAAGCAGCACCATATTTTACAACTTGTTACAAGCAAATTTTCATTGTCATGAAACTAAAAATAGCGATCTTAGGCACGAGGGGCATCCCGAACTACTATGGCGGGTTTGAGCATATTTCCGAATATGTATCGGCCGGTTTGGTAAAAAAAGGGCACTCAGTTACCGTTTATAACTCCCACAACCACCCTTATGAAGCCGATACCTGGAACGGCGTTAACATTGTACATTGTTACGATCCGGAGTATCTGATAGGCACTGCCGGGCAGTTTGCCTATGATTTTAACTGCCTTATGGATGCCCGTAAACGTAAGTTTGATGTGGTACTGCTTATGGGCTACACCAGCAGCTCGGTTTGGGGCCACCTTTACCCGCCCAACAGCGTTATCATTACCAATATGGATGGATTGGAGTGGAAACGCTCCAAGTACTCAAAGCCTGTACAACAATTTTTGAAGTACGCAGAAAAGCTGGCCGTGAAACATAGCCAGTATTATATTTCCGACTCAAGGGTAATCAGGTCATACCTTAAGGATAAGTACGAGGTCGACAGCCGGTATATCCCCTATGGTGCCGATCTGTTTTCAGACCAGGAACGTGAGCAGTTTGATAAAAGCGAGGTGCTTAAAGAAGATTATTTTTTGCTGATGGCCCGTATGGAGCCCGAAAACAACATCGAAACTATTTTAGAAGGCTTTAACAACAGTTCATCAAAAAAAGCTTTATGGTTTTGGGCGATACCAGTAACCGCTTTGGCAAATTCATAACTCACAGGTTTAAAAACGATGACCGCATCCAGTTTAAGGGCGCCAATTTTGATAATTCGGTTGTGCGCGCGCTACAGAATAACAGCTACCTGTATTTCCACGGGCACAGCGTGGGAGGTACTAATCCGTCGCTGCTTGAAGCCATGGCCAGCGAAGCCCTGATTGCGGCCCATAATAACCCTTTCAATAAATCGGTACTCAATTCAGATGCTTTTTATTTTGATAATGCTAACGAGGTACGCCATTTGGTTGAGAATGTACGGCGCAAGGATACCGAACGCGAAATGGTGAAAAACAATCTTCATAAGATACAATACCAGTTTAACTGGGAGGTAGTGATCAACGATTACGAAGATTTTATACTGGAATGCTATCAGCAACAACATGGAAAAGTTATTAAGGCCTGATGATGCTTTAAACAACAGGATAAGCTATTACCTGCTGATGCTGTTATTGCTGAGCCTGCCCTTTAACCTGTTTTACAGCCACCTGTTTTTAATAGGCCTGGCCCTGCATACTACTATCCAAATTCGCAAAACAACTATAAAGCCGCTATTAACAAGGGCTAACTTTGCTTTGGCTGCTGTTTTTTTTGTAACGCTTTTGAGCATTATTTACACTACCAATAAGCCCCAGGCTTTTACAGAGTTAGGCAGGCAGGTTACTATTTTGCTTATCCCGTTAATCTTTTGTTTTAACCCGCTCGATTTAAAAAAATACCGGCATAATTTTTTATTCGTATTTTCATTAGGCTGTACCATCACTATCACTTATCTTTTTTTACAGGCACTTTTTACCATAAAATATTATCATCTGCCTTTAAAAGCATTGGCTTCTTCTGCGTTCACAAACCACAATTTTTCGGAACCACTGGCGATCCATGCCACATTTTTTTCCATGCAGATAGCCATAGCGCTGGTTTATCTGCTGTATATTTTGGTAAGGGAACCGGTAAAGACCCGTAAATTTTTCTGGCTTACTTGCTGTGGCATTTTAGCAATGGGCATTCTGCAGCTTAGTTCAAAATCGATATTTATAGCTTTGCTGCTTATTATAAATATCGCGCTGCCCTTATTTATACTAAAAGGGCGAAACCGTTTCAGGTTTATGGCCATTAGCACAGCATTATTTATAGTGGTGATGGCAGGCATTTATACCCGGGATACTTTTAAAGAACGTTATGTAACCGAGCTAAAAAAAGACCTAAGTCAGTCAACCGATGCCGAGCTTACTGATCCGCGATTAGCGCGCTGGAACGTGGCCATTAGTGTGGGAGCACATTCGCCTGTTATAGGTCATGGCGCAGGCACTGAAATTGGTTTGCTCAAAGACCCATTTTTTGACCATCAATTTTACCGCTCGTACCTGGCCGGGTTAAACGCACATAACCAGTTTATCAGCTTTTTTATTAAATCGGGGGGCGTTGGGTTGATGGTTTACCTGTGCGTGCTGGCATTTGGCATCAGGGCAGCCGTTACAAAACGCGACCTATTGCTCATGGCTTTTATGGTTATTATAACCGTCGTTTCCTTTTCAGAAAACTTTTTAGATGTGGATAAAGGCATCTTTTTTTACAGTGTATTTTTCTCACTACTAATATTTTCTGCAAGCTCAGAAACAACAGCTACCCACGCTAAAAATATTGTGTAATTAGTTTATTAACAAGCAACCAAAGCTGCAAGGGGTACGTCATCATTATATATACAAAGACGTGAAAAGTACAGTCATCTTAGTTGAACAAAACAATAAACGATTGTTAAATACCCGGAATAATATTTTAGCTACCCTTGCCTATTTTGACATGTGGGACTACCCTTTAACCTACGGCGAGATATTCCTGTTTTTGGAAAACAAGTATGGCCGGCATGATTTCACTGAAGCGCTTGATCAACTTATCGTCAATAAGCTGGTATTTCATTTCGACAGGTTTTATTCGCTCAAAAACGATTATATGATAGCGGTGAGGCGTAATAAAGGGAACAAAAAAGCTTCCGGGCTAATCAATAAAGCTAAAGAAGTAGGTGCCTTCCTGATCCGGTTTCCGTTCGTTCGCGGTATTGGCATTTCAGGTTCTTTGTCTAAGAACTTCGCCGATGACAATTCGGACATTGATTTTTTTATCATTACCGAACGCAACAGGCTTTGGCTTGCACGTACGTTTATGCATATGTTCAAAAAACTTACCTTTTTAGTTGGTAAGCAGCACAACTACTGCATGAACTATTATATTGACGAAGCCCAACTGCAGATAGTTGAAAAGAACATTTATACAGCAATTGAAGTAGCAACTATTATCCCATTAGAGGGTGACCTTACCTTTGAAAGCTTTTATAAATCTAATGCCTGGACCTCCGGTTTCCTGCCTAACAAATGTATGCGCCTCGCTACTGCTAAACCATTAAAAAAGCGGTGGTATAAAACATTTGCAGAAAGCCTGTTCAATAATTCATTCGGCGATTGGCTGGATAATGTATTGATGAAAATCACCTCCGGGCGATGGAACAAGAAAACTGAAATGAAGAAATTGAATATGCGGGGTACGGTAATGAGCATGGCCGCAAGCAAACATTTTGCCAAGCCCTCTCCCGAAAACTTTCAAATTAAACTGATAGAAAAATATCGGATTAAAGTTTCCATGCTGTTACAGCAATTTGAAGAACGGATGGCGCAATAAAACTCCTCCTTATTGTCATACCGAAATTATTTCGGCCCTAAAATGCTAAGTCTAAAACTTGTATGAGATACTTGTTTATAGTTTCCGCAAAAAGTTCGGGCAACTTTTTCAATTACATTTTCCTCAGCGAAATAATATAATAATCGCCTACGTACTTAAACGGCCAGGTGGCCTTCAACCTATTCTCCCAACGGGCAAGTGTTTTATAGGCACGCGGATGTTTTTCGGCAAAGCCTTCAATATATGATGGCGGTACGATGGTACACAAGCCCTCAACATCCAATACTTTAAAGTCGGATTTTAAACGTTTTTTAATATAGGATGGGTTGTAATAGAAACAATCAAAGTATACACCTTCAACATGCGCCTTGCGGCCATTACTGCTAAAAAACCGGCGAAAAGCAGTTTTAAATTTCCCTTTAAATACCAGTAAAGTTTCCCAAAGGCAGAATTTGGGCAGCACCACCAGGGTCACTGTGCCGCCGGAGTTTAGCAACCCGACAAATGAGCTCAATACTTTTTCCAGCTCACCGGTACAATTGAGGCCTGCAAAGTTGGAAAAGATCAGATCATAAGGGCCTTTATTGTTTAGCTGTTCAAGCTGCGTATATGAACAAAGCTCATTGCTTACCGCATGCTGCATATCATACTTTACCACCTTTTCGCGTAGTTGCTGCTGCATCCCTTTTGAAATATCGGTAGCATGTACTTTAAATCCTTTTTGTGCAAAAAACAGTGCATCTTCACCGGTACCACTATTCAGTTCAAGGATGTTGCTTCCAGGCTTCAGGTATTGCAGGATATGATCACGCACGCGTTTGCGCTTGTACGCAATTATCGTGTCGCCTGAGTACAATTCATCAAAAACTACCGACTGGTTGCTAAATGCAGCCTCGGCAAATTGTTCGTTTATACGTGATGCGGTGCCGGTCATATCGCCTTTTCAAATTTTTCCAGCTTCAGCTTTTCAAGATAAGTAAGCGGCGCATAATAAAACACCGATAACGCTTTCCTGATATTTTTTACCGAGCTCCCGAACGGATCTTTCAGCAGTTTTTGGAAGCTGTTTTTAGCCAGGTGCTTGTGATAGTTGCGGTGGACGTATTTATGCAATTGCTTGTAGTAAAAAGGCGGATAGGTGTTTTTAAACATCAGCGCCATCTCGTCGGAGTCAGTCCAATTGGTTTTCTTTTTCAACTCGTTTTTAACGCGCTCGTAAAAACCGGTACCCGGCAACGGATACGATACCGAAATACCAATCTCAAATGGCAGCAACCGGTTAATCATATCTATGGTAAGCGTAATATCATCCCGCGTTTCTTCGGGGTAGCCAAACTGGATAAAGAACGATGGCTTAATGCCATGCGCTTTCATGAGGTGCGTAGCCGTATGGATCTGATCGATAGTGATCCCCTTATCCATGGCGTCCAGTACCTTCTGCGAACCGCTCTCGGCCCCTATCCATACATTCTCACAACCGGCTGCGGCCAAGGCTGCTACGGCTTCTTTCTCGGCCAACAAATCGGCCCGCGACTGAATCTTGAAACGGATCTTAATTCCCTCCTGTGCCAGCAGCTTGGCAAATTCCTTTACCCAACCGGGTTTCAATCCAAAAATATCATCGCAAAACCAGATATGATCCATCTGGTACCGCTCCTTAAGCATTTTAAGTTCATTAACAATATACTGCGGACTGTGAGAATTGTACCGGTTGCCATAAATAGGCTTGGCACACCAGTTACACTTGAACGGACAACCGCGGGTAGTTACCACATTAATTGAAAAACAACCCGCATTCTTCATCCACATATCCCGGTAGGTATCCATATTCACCAAATCCCAGGCGGGCATGGGCAAACTATCCAGTTCCTTCATTACCGCGCGGCCGGGTGTTTTAATAATCTCGCTGCCGTTCGTGTAAGCTAATCCTTTTATTTCAAAATGATCAGTATTCCCACTTCGGATATGTTTAGTTAGTTCCGCCAGCGTTTGTTCAGCTTCACCCAATATCACAAAATCGGCTCCCTCGGCAAGATATGCTGCATATCGATCGGTTGAATCTGAGCTGGAAACGATAACGGTACAACCACGTTCCTTAGCCAGCTTGCACATTTTAAATGCAGCCTCGCGCATATTGGTGAGGCACATTTTGGTCAGGTAGTTGAACCCATCATCATAAACCACAAAAAAATCCGGTTTATTCAACTCAATAGCGGCTATCACCTCGTCAGGATTGCTCACAAACATGGTATCAAACAGACTTACCCGGTAACCCTGCTCCCGCATCAGCGCAGCAGCGTATATAGTACCCAGTGGCGCATAAGGTTGCCCTATGCCCCATTGCTTTGGGTCGAACCGTAAAAAGTAAGAATGTGTAAACAGTATATTGTTCATCGTGTTTTAGCCTGTTTCTAAATCCAGGGAAATTTCCTATACCCTCCCAGGGGAAGAAATCGCACATTTCCGCGCTTCATTGCTTTTTTATTATCAATCCAACCTCGCCAGCGGCGATAAATTAAGCGAGCACACACATTTAACACAGGTAGGGTCATTAGCCATATCCAGTGTTTTGCGAAAATTGATCGCCTCTTTGCTGTTCAAAATATCATTTAATGAATTATCCCTGATGTTACCTATCGCCTCATGAAAAAAGCAAGGCCTTACCGTGCCATCAGCCTCAATCACTGCCGACACCCATGGTGCATTACACTTTTTAAACGGGAATGTATTATGGCCATAAAAAGCAGCATAATAACCATAAATATCCCGGATCTTAGCCGGAGATTCGGCAATGAACCTGTTGGCAAAATCGCTTTTATTAGCCAGCACCTGGTCTCGTCATTTCCTGAAATTCGGCAAGTTCATTTTCAGTCGGCAGTATCTCATGTTGCCGAGGCTCGGCCCATGCTGTTTGGCGGTTAAAGGCATGGCTGCTAACATCAGCCGGTAAAAAACTTACCTGGTCTATCTCCATCTGCCTTGCCGCTTCAATAATAGCCTGCCAATTCCTGTAATTTAGGCGATGGATCACTGTACGAGCTGTTATGCGGTATTTTGGTTCAATAGATTTAATGAATTTCACCCCTTCCCGGAGTTTATTGAATGCCCCAGGTACATTCCGGATAGCGTCATGTAAAAGTTCATCGCCATCTAAAGAAACAATGAGGTCGTCAACCCATCTTAAAATATCGAACGCGTTTTTTTATAGACAAACCTGTCGACAGCAGCGTAACCTTGATCTTTTCAGCACGCAAAATCTCGCATAGCCTGAAAAAATTGGTATTCAGCAATGCCTCCCCGCCCGACATCAATACATGCTTTGTACCGAATTTCCGTAAAGCACCTAACAGATCGGTCACGTCGGCTTCGGTAAGCTGCTTCAGGTTTTTATTATCCCTCCAGATATCGCACATTACGCAACGGCAGTTGCAGGCACTGTGCGGCATCAAAATCACGATGGGTAGCGCAGCGATGCGGTGCGTTTGCAATGTGCGGAAACGCTGAAAGGTATGATATAACGATTGGCCTGTCATCTGCATAAATTAAAATCCCTGTATTTCGGGCTGCCTGTAACGCCAAACCTTTTGTAGCAACTTTATTTCATAAGGATAATGGTACATGCTCGCCTTATAGCGCATGGTAGCTACCAGTTTAATGGCCATACGTTTAATCATATTGAGCCTGATATCAGTTACCGTTGGATACACCCCGTTCAGCACCGTTTCAAAATTCCTGATCTTATCGATCATTTCCGGTGTAAGCCATGGCGTGAGCGGATTTTTACGAAGATCAAAGGCTTCCCATGCCGGGCTTATCCAGTCTTCCAACGTTTCCGGAAAACGGAAGCCGCTTTTCATTACCTGCTTAAACAATTCCGACCCTTCGGTAGGCACAGGACTGTAGGTATAAATCACGATCTCGGTTTTAGGGTTCACCGCTTTTACCTTTTTAATAAATTCTATTTCAAAATCAATTTGCGACTGAACCTGTTCCTGGGTTGGCGCTGGAGTGCCTAATACAAAGGAATATTCGGGTATGATGTCAAACTTTTTAAGGCGTTCGGCAAACTCAATGATCTGGTCACCTGTTTGCGTGCCGCCCTTATCCATCTGTTCTAAAATGGCATTGTTACCACTTTCGGCTCCGAAAAAGATGATCTTACATCCTGATTCGCGGATTGCGGCAAGGGATGAATCTTTAAATTTCGACATGGTATCGATGCGGGCCATACCCCACCAGGTCATGTTTTCGGGTTTTATTAAACGGGCAAACTCAACCGCGCGCTTTTCTGATACAAAAAAATTGTTATCATGAAACTCAATGGCATCTGCACCCCATTTATCTTTAATATATTTTACATCCTTATAAACATTCCGGGCCGATTTTGCCTTCCATCTTGCCTCATATATTGGCACTACAGCACAAAAGGAGCAGGTGAAGGGGCAACCGATGCTGGAGTGATAAGCCATCGTTTTTTCGCCCAGGTAAGTTTTACCCAAAAACTTGGTGATGGGATAAAAAGTATTCAGCTTATCATATGGCAAGGCCGGTAGGCTGTCCTGATCTAAAAGGTCTTCCTTAGCGGTTTTGATGATCTTGCCATCGGTTGCTTTATAGATGAGGTTGCGGATAAACTCATAAGGTTCGTTTTTCTCCAGGGCATCAATCAAGGCGGGGAAAGCGTGATCACCAGGCCCGTTGATAATAAAGTCGACATAACCGGAATATAAAACCGCGTTAGGTTGATTTGATGGGAAATACCCCCCAGATCATTTTGGTATTGGGATATCTTTGCTTTATAATTTTTGCCGCAGTAATAGCCTGCTTTAACTGCGGACCGGGCATAACTGTAAACCCAAAGTATTTAAACTCGCCGGTGCTTAAATAGCTATCTATCTTAACCATCGGGTCATGCTCACAATTGCCGTCAACAATTACCCAATCATATTTTCCATCAACCGAGGCCGCTATATTTAGTATCGAATTAGGTATGCGATACTTGTTATTTGCACTGCGCGGGTTAAATAATAATATCTTGTTCATCTGTTAGTATCAATACTTTGCTTTCAATCCCCCCGGCAATGGGTTTATCTTTTAGTTTAAGCAACCTGTAAAGCACCCCTGCCATTACAAAGTCTGCACACAAAATAAAACCCACTGCCATACCCAATCACAAATGAGGGGGATTGCCCATTCAACAATTAATCTGAGCTTCTACATTATCACTTTCACACTAATAAATACGCCCTGGCTTTCACACAGGTTGCCTGCCTTTATAAATAAAATAGCTGGCAACCATTATTATTTAACAGCCGTATCTGCTGATATAAGGTTTAATTAAATACCCCCGGAACCGTGATCCAAACTGTAAAAAATTATATTAAGCAGCGCTTTTTCCCGCCCGATATCATAGAGAAAAACTCGGTGGATGCCTACGATATCTGGGCCGAGCATTATGATGCGCAGCCAGGTAACCTCATGCTCGATTTGGATGAAGTTTTGTTTCCCCGCCTGGTTACGGATACAGTTATCGCCGGTAAAAACGTGGCCGATATTGGCTGCGGTACCGGCAGACATTGGGAAAAGATGTTTGCGCTAAATCCAGGGCGGTTAACAGGCTTTGACACATCGGGCGGAATGCTGTCCCGTTTACAGCAAAAGTTTCCATCGGCAAATATTTACCGAATTACCGATGACCTGTTCGGTGACATGCCATCGGGGAGTTTTGACACCATAGTTTCAACCCTTACCGTTGCGCACATCAAAAATATTGAAGTTGCCTTGCAGGCCTGGATGCGGATCCTGAAACCGACCGGCGACATCATTATTACCGATTTCCATCCGCAGACATTGGCAAACGGCGGCAAGCGGACATTTAAACATGGCAGTAGTTTTATAGCGGTCGAAAACTATGTACACCCAGTAAATACCATTAAAGATCTGTTGCTGAACAACGGTTTTAAGCTAATTGCCGAAGAAGAAATTAAAATAGATGAAACCATGAAGCATTATTATGCCAATAAAAACGCGCTTCATGTTTATGATAAATATAAAGGCTTCCCCATTATTTACGGGTTGCACTTGACGAGAACTGATGGTACTGAATAACGTGATGATACCGGGAAACGATGCCGTGGTGAGCATAAGTATAAGCGAGGGTAAAATAAAACAGGTTTCCCCTCACATACTGATGACCGCGAACAGCTGACCTTTGTGAATGCCATTGCTTTTCCGGGCCTGATCAACTCGCATGACCATCTTGATTTTAATCTTTTTCCGCAGCTTGGCAATAAAACCTATGAAAGTTATACTGAATGGGGAAAACACATTCACCGCGCTTACGCCGTTGAGATTGCATCTGTGCTAAAAATCCCTATTGCCCTGCGCGAACGCTGGGGTGTTTATAAAAACCTGCTTTGCGGCGTTACCACAGTGGTAAACCACGGGGAAAAAACTACCATAAATGATCCTCTCATCACCATATTTGACAATTGCCAGAGTATCCACTCCGTCCGGTTTGAAAAAACTGGAAGAAACGGCTCAATAACCCGCTTAAAATAAATAAACCGGCCGTCATCCATATAGGCGAGGGCACAAACGATATCGCCCATACCGAAATAGATGAACTAATTAAATGGAATATCCTTAAGCGTAAACTCATCGGGATCCATGGAGTAGCTATGGATCCTCAACAAGCCAAACATTTCGAAGCCCTGGTTTGGTGCCCCGAATCAAACTATTTCCTGCTTAATAAAACAGCGGCCATTGATGAGCTAAAAAGCAAAACAACGATTTTATTTGGCACAGATAGCACACTTACCGGGCATTGGGACATCTGGCATCACATTCGCCTTGCGCGTAAAACCCAAATGCTTAATGATGATGAATTGTACAACTCTCTTACTTCATCCCCTGCCCAAACCTGGAAACTAAATAGTGGCAGCATTACCAGCGGATTTGACGCCGATATTGTAATAGCCAAAGCAAAAGGCAAAGTTGGTTTGCAGGCTTTTTATAATATAACACCCAATGATATTTTACTGGTGATGCATAAGGGCGTGATTTTGCTGTTTGATGAATCGCTTTATCACCAGCTTACGGGTATAATTACCCAAAATTACAGCAAGGTCTTTACCGGCAACCATTTCAAATACGTGATGGGCGATATCCCTGGTTTAATAGCCGAAATAAAACGATACAAGCCGGATGCCTGTTTTCCCATACCTCACCCAGCCCTGCCTGCCGCATGAATATCATCAAAAAAATATGGTCAAAATCGAAATCCAAAGCGGTTTATTTAAGCGGTGGTGGATGCCACGTTTTGGGGTTGGATAAAGACCTTGATACCTCTAAATAAAAATAGCATTTGCTTTTGCCACCATTAATACTTTTTAAATGAGATACGTTTTAGCCAGTTATGTGTACACCAAAGAGTTTAACCAGCCACAGGCCTGGTTAAAGCGCATTAACATGTATACCGGCATATTAGATGCCCTGGCCAAAAGCAACGAGGTGATCAGCATTGAACAAATCAATTACGAAGGTGAACTGACACAAAACGGGGTTAACTACCATTTCAGAAGATACCCAAAAGCGGCGCTCAAATATTTTCCGTGGGCTTTGCATTTGTATATTAAAAGCCTTAAATCCGATGTGGTAATAGTACATGGTTTGCATTTCCCCTTGCAGGTTATCCAGCTACGCCTTATGCTTGGCCGCAAAGTAAAGGTCATTGTACAAAATCATGCTGAAAAACCTTTTACCGGTTTAAAAAAACTACTTCAGCGGGCAGCCGACCGGTTGGTTAACGCCAACTTGTTTGCATCGCATGATATGGGTATGGAATGGATTGCCGCCGGCAACCTCAAATCGCCCGGTAAAATACATGAGGTAATGGAAGTTTCCTCTGTTTTTTATCCTATAAGCCGCTTGGAAGCCAACTCTCAAACAGGTGCACAAGGCAACCCGGTGTTTTTATGGGTAGGCCGTTTAAACGAAAATAAAGATCCGTTAAACGTGGTGAAAGCCTTTTTGAAATTCGCCGAAAGTTCGCCCGGGGCAAAGCTCTTTATGATCTATCACACCGAAGAGTTACTGCCGAAGATCAACGATTTATTAAACTCATCACCAAATATAGAAGCCATTGAATTAATTGGCGAAGTACCACACGCCGATTTATTGTACTGGTACAACAGTGCCGATTTCATTCTCTCCGGCTCACATTATGAAGGCAGCGGCACCGCTATTTGCGAAGCCATGTCATGCGGATGCGTGCCGGTGGTTACAGACATCCTTTCGTTCAGGATGATCACTAACAACGGTGAATGCGGCGTATTGTATGAACCGGGAAATGAACCTGCATTACTTGATGTGCTCCTGCAAACTACACAAATGAATGTTGCAGAAAAGCGGAGATTATCCATTGAATATTATAAGCAAAACTTATCGTTTGAGGCTATTGCAGAGAGGATCGAGAGCATAGTGCAAAGCCTTTGAATGCTTGCTCTTACAATCACCAGCTGCGGATAAAACCTACCGCTCAAACAACCCCATCATCTTCCTCACATTATCCCTGATGTCATAAACCAATACATTTTTCTTCCCCGAATCCGGTTCATCCAAAATACAACGGATAGTTTGCCCGGCTTCTTCCATATTATTTACAATAAACCAGTTGGTAATATCATTATCCATCGGCTTAACAAAACTTACCACTTCGGCTGCCGCATACAGAGCTTCAAGGCAAACGGCGCCGAAGCCTTCATATTCCGAAGGATGAAATAACACTCTCGAGCGCTGCATCATTTTAAGCACTTCGTGATGCGGTAGTTCGCCTGCAAGGGTTACGTTACTTTCAAGTTGCTTTGATTTAATTCGTTTTATTAACTTTTCCTTTTCAGGGCCGTCGCCGCATATTACCGTTTTTATATCCGGGTAATACTGCTTCAGCATGGCAACAGTTTCTATAAACAGGTGAAACCGTTTCAAGGAAATAAGTGACCCTGCCCCTAAAATATGAATGTCTTTTCCGGCAGATAAATCACCAAATAATGAAATATCTATTCCCACAGGGATAACATTCAGTGGTTTTACATTGTAGTTTTTGGTGAACTCCCGCACAATAAAATCCGACAGCGCTATCAGCTCCTCTCCTTTGGGCTTTATCCACTTAGCATATTTGTTCCCCCTTTTTGCATCCTGCCCCAGCATCCAGCAGTGGTGCTTAATATTTTTTATCCGGGCAAAATAATGACCAACAAAGGCACATTCGCCAAGCCAAAAGCTTAACAAGCCCATTATTTGGTATTGTTTGTTTAAATTCCCTAAAGCTCGCCATACTTTTAGCCAGGTATTCAGCCTGAATAGTTTACCACGGCTTCTTCCTCCAAAACTGATCACCCGTATACCATGCCAATCATATTCGGCAGCGAAAAAGGGATATTGAAAACTTAGCACAATGATATGCAGTTCCGGATTTTCGGCCTTCAACGCCCGTACAAAAACCCGTTGAGGCGGTAAGCAGGTAGTATCGGCTTCGTTTTCGGGGAAACCGGGGCTCAGGATAAGCAATGCTTTTTTACGGTTATCATCCATTGGGCGAGATCACTTTATTACAGATAGCCAGGCTGTCCTTGTTATGGGTAATCAGGATGATCATTTTCCCCTGCCGGGCCAGTTGCCTCAATTTGGTTAACAATTCATTTTCCGCATCTGTATCCATTTCACTGAACGGCTCATCTAAAATTAACAGATCGTGATTATGATAAAGCGCCCGGGCCAGCATGATCCTTTGGCGCTGACCGCCGCTGATGTTCTTGCCGTTTTCGGTAATAACTTTAGCTGTGCCTTCTGGGTAATCCGCAACCAGCTTATTTAATCCGCAAAACTCCAGTACACTGGTTAACTTTTGCTCATCGGCAGTTTTATCGTCAAGTATGATGTTTTTCAGGATAGTATCATATATAAAAAACGGTTGTTGTTTAACCAGGGAAATGTTTTTACGGTAAAGCCGGCGCATTGGCGCGGCAGCAATTATATTGTTGATATAAATGCCCCCTTCGGCCGGCTCCAAAAACCGGTTAACAGGTTAATGATAGTAGTTTTCCCCCTGCCTGAATTCCCCGAAATGCCCATAATATCACCGGGAGTTATCTCAAGGTAAAGCTCATCCAAAACAGTTTTGTCCGGATAACTGAAACTTACTTTTTCAAGTTTCAATGACCAAATCTGTTCGTCAACAACCTCATTAACCTGTGGTTTATCATCTTCTTCAATGATCAAATCGGCCAGGATAAATTCATAGGTCTTCATTTGCCCGCTGCTGTTCAGTATTTTTACAATACCTGGGATGATCTTATATGCTGCCGCCACAAAAATGCCGATGGTCAGGATACTAACCACCGGAGTATCGCCCGTTAATTTGTTTACAGCGATGAGAATAAAAAAACCCAGAACGGCAAATACTTCCATCAACCGTGAAGGCAGGTTTTGCCAGGTTTGCTGTGAAGCTATATTTTGATTAAGCTGCTGTTGGCAGCTAAAAAACCGGCGACTAAAGAAATCATTTTTTTGATAAATATTGCTCTCCACGTAACCTGATAAGGATTCGTTTAAATGCTGAAGCGTTTTTTCGCTCACAGTTTTGATCTGTGCCCTGATAAATTTTAGCCTGGTTTTAATGAACCAGCCCAAAGCCGCGACAGGTGGCAGCAGCAACACAAACAACAAAACAAACAAGGCCGGGTGATAGAACATAATAGCCCCAATAGTAAAAAGGATCAATACCGTTTGAGATACTATTTGCTGAAAATTGGTGAGGATGTAATGA
Organism: Mucilaginibacter sp. P19; assembly: GCF_050632265.1. Classification (NCBI taxonomy): domain Bacteria; kingdom Pseudomonadati; phylum Bacteroidota; class Sphingobacteriia; order Sphingobacteriales; family Sphingobacteriaceae; genus Mucilaginibacter; species Mucilaginibacter sp. P19. The sequence continues at coordinate 2,271,289 of NZ_CP192586.1, read as the reverse complement.
CTAAATTCAATCGGCTGCTGGCTGATTCGCCGGATATGGATAGATGAATCAACGTGTATAAACTGGTCAAAATCTGCATCAAGGTAATTCCTGATATTACGTTCGGACAGCCTTGAAGCCACCTTGTAAAAAAATGCTGCTGCGCATTTTGCGCAAAGAAACCAATACAGTTTTTTACTGCAAAAAGCACCAGGAAAATACCGATGAGCCACAATGATTTATTATTGGTAAAGCCGACCGGTAAAAAACTATAATTATTTCCCGGCTCTCGCTGTGTATAAAAATTAACTATCAACAGCAGCAAGCCTAAAAAAGCAACATCCAACAGGGCGATAACAATATCGACAATAATTGACCTGATGAGCCTCCGCTTTTCAGATCGATCAAGTATGAGCAGAATACTTTTTAAAATTTGCTTCAAGAGGATGATAAAACAATAAAACCAGGTTCATCACTGGTTTCATTGTTAACTACGTTTTACACACCTTTAAGGTTGCTTTATAAAGGGGGATAAAATGCCCGACAAGCAATCAAAATAAATTGTTTAAGCTGTTACTTTTGATAAATTACAGGCATAGTTTAATAATCTCTATAAAATTGTTAAATTTCGGCTTCGCATTTATAAAAGAAGTAAAACAACCTTCATGAGTTTAGAACCTTTCCTTGCCGTATTTGTGATCACCCAATTCAGGAGGCACCTGAAGAACGACGGGCTGCTAACCAAATGGAACAAATACCTTAACATAGGCTATTATATTGCTATTGCCATATTTGTGTTTGGTGTAAGTTTTGACCACGGCGAGAGGCTGACTATGATACTCTCCCATTTGTTTTTCTTAGGGGTTGTCATATCACCCTATTATATCGAAGACCTGAAATCAGGCAAACAACTTGCTTTTGCATTGATTCCTTATGCAATTGCCGGTTTAATAAAAGACTTATTGGAAAAATGGTTCCCTAATTTTTACGACAATCACGATAACCTGATACAAAGCCTGGTAATGTTTTCGCTTATCTGGGCATTTTCGCTTTGGCTTATCAGTCGCAAACAAACCAAAGCACTTGAAAATGAGCGCAAACAACGCTTTGCCGAGCAGGAGCAAAACCGCATGATGGCCGCTATGAAGGTAAACCTTGAAAGCGAAGTTCGTGAGCGCACAGCCGAACTTACCCGCCAAACAGAAGAATTACAGCAGACCCTGTCCGAGCTTAAGAGCACCCAGGCGCAGCTGATCCAATCGGAAAAAATGGCCTCACTGGGTGAACTCACTGCCGGTATTGCACATGAAATTCAAAACCCGCTGAACTTTGTGAACAACTTTAGCGAGGTAAGCATTGAACTGCTTGAGGAACTAAAGGACGAAGTACTTGACAAACTGCCCGACGATGTGAAGGAAGATGCGGGCGATATTATTAACGACATTACCCAAAACCTGAGCAAAATAAACCAGCATGGCAAACGTGCCGATGCCATCGTAAAAGGCATGCTGCAGCATTCGCGTGCTACAACTGGTAAAAAGGAGCCCACTGATATCAACGCCCTTGCCGATGAATACCTGCGACTAAGCTATCACGGTCTGCGTGCCAAGGATAAATCATTTAATGCAGGCATGAAAACCAGTTTTGATCCTGATCTGGGTAAAATAGAAGCTATTCCGCAGGATTTGGGCCGCGTACTGCTTAACCTGTTTAACAATTCGTTTTACTCGGTAACCGAAAAGAAACGGATTTTGGGAGAAGGGTACGAACCAACCGTAACAGTTAATACCAAAAAGGTAAAATCGCCATCGGGTGCTAATATGGTGCAAATTACGGTGGAAGATAATGGCACTGGAATTCCGCAAAAAGTGCTGGATAAAATTTACCAGCCCTTTTTTACCACCAAGCCTACCGGGCAGGGCACCGGGCTTGGTCTTTCCATGAGCTATGATATTATCACCAAAGGGCACGGTGGCGAACTGAACGTTGAAACCGCCGAGGGCCAGTTTGCACGGTTTGTAATTTGCATACCTGTTGGTAATGTTGCCCAAAGTTAAACACGGGTAATTTTTGCGTTTTATCAAAATAACACCACACAAAAATATAACTTTGAAGTACTATGAAAATACTTGTTGTTGATGACGAGGCGGATGTTCAACCCTTGTTTTTACAACGTTTCAGAAAAGAGATTAAAAGCGGCGAAGTAGAGTTCAACTTTGCACTATCGGGAGAAGAGGCTCTTCATTTTTTAGAAGATCATCATTCGCAGGTGATCCTGATCTTATCTGACATTAATATGCCGGGCATGAGTGGTTTGGAGCTATTACGTAACATAAGGCGCAACTATGAAAAACCACCACCGGTGGTAATGATGATCACCGCTTATGGCGATGACGAAAACTACAAACAATCAATGGAGCTTGGTGCCGACGACTTTTTAACCAAGCCGCTTGATTTTAGCAACTTAAAAGACAAACTTAAACACTTAGAACAATAATGGCCAAGATACTGGTAGTAGATGACGAGCAGGACCTGGAATTACTGATCAGGCAAAAATTCAGGAAAAAGATACGGGAAGGTGTGTATGAATTTGTATTTGCCCAAAATGGTTTTGAAGCGTTAACTCAACTGGCCTCCCACCCCGATATTGATGTAGTTTTAAGCGACATCAATATGCCTGAAATGGATGGACTAACCCTGCTTACCAAACTGCCCGATGCTAATCCTATATTAAAAGCAGTGATGGTTTCTGCATATAGCGATATGGATAATATCCGCACGGCCATGAACCGCGGCGCATTTGATTTTGTTTGTAAGCCGGTAAACTTCGAAGATCTTGACATTACTATTGAGAAAACTTTACAACACGTTATCGAACTTAAGAAAACCATGCAGGCCATTAAGGAGAACAATATCCTGCGGATGTATGTGGATGAAAATGTACTTAACTTCATGACCCATAAGGAGTTTGAGAACAGCCTTTTGAGTAATGAAACTATCGAGGCAACTGTGCTATTTATTGATATCTGCGGCTTTACCGCCATAACCGAGCATGTTGCCGCCAATACGGTTGTAGGTATGATCAATAAGTACTTTGATGTAATGGTACAGGAGATCATTGCCCAAAACGGTCATATTGATAAGTTTATGGGTGATGCCGTAATGGCCGTTTTCCGCGGTGAATATCACCTTGACCGCGCTATTGACGCAGCCCTCGCTGTTCGCGATAAAATGCACGAGGCCGATGAAATCCAGGCGGGTGATAAAACTTTTAAGCCTTCTGTTTCAATTGGCATTAATTCGGGTGAGATGATTTCGGGTAATATCGGTTCGGCCACCTTAAAACGATTGGATTATACTGTAATAGGCGATGCTGTTAACCTGGCTCAGCGCCTGCAAACAGTAGCACAAGCCAACCAGATCATCGTTAGTGCCGATGTATATGAACAGGCTAAAGGATCTTTCGCCCTCAATAAAATTGGTGAGGTAAGCCTCAAGAACAAGTTAAAACCGGTGGAGATTTACGAGGTTGTTGATTAATTAAAAAATAGCTACCGCGGGTTTAGTGTAACCCGTGGTGTAGCATCATTGAAGTTTCCAACTTCACCCATCATTTTTGCCATAGATTACAAACGCAGGTCCGGATTAAGCACGCATAACCGTTAAAAGTTTGCAGGTTTGCTACGCTTCACTGCAATTTTGGTATAAACTCGCTTCAAGGACTTTCTGTTAGCAGCGTCATTCAATTCGTCGGCCACTGCAAAAGCTTTTGTAATCAATTCTGCCCATTCCGATGATTCATGTAACATTTCATTGATCCTATCACCGACGGAGTATATATCCTGATTGGTTATTATATGCAATTTGATGTGCCCCGGAAGAAGCGTATCGGCATCCCTTCTTCTCATTCTCGCAAAATGATATTGGGCCGCCACAACAGCTTCAATAGCTGCAGAACGTAAATCCACAGCCTTGTTATCACCAACATTTTTGCGGGCATTGGCGGTGTTAAACGCCCAAACCTTGCCATCAGAGAATGCAACAACAGCCTGTAGTACTGCATAAGTATGCATTTCTAATATCAGAGCAAAAGCGGTTTCTTCTTCATTGGGCGCCTCTATACCTAAGTCTTCGAATTTCAGCGCAAATATCTCATCTCTCAACTCCAGGTATCTTTCATAACGGTAGTCGGCTATTTCTTCACCCGTCTTACGGTAGCACCTTTTTTGGTAATACAGATAAAGCAATCTTCCGAAATAGAAAAGTACCAGGCCTCCAAAATACCAATATTCCTCTTTCATTTTGCAGTTTAGGTTGTTGTAAGATACGTGCCTTGCTGTTGTTGTTTTTTTCAACGACCACTTAAAATGGTTTTACGATTGCATCGCCCGTTCATTATAAATTCAAATCCTGCTTATGTACTCATTACAAATGAGCGCCAGCCCCCTCATCAGCAGCAACAGTTAAGAAAAACTTAAGACTTAGAACCCAAGACTTAGAACTTCCAATTAATGATCTCTCACCTTTTTCTTCAACACCCCGCCCGCGGCTTCTTTGATGCTGTTTGTAAAAACAAAGGCCTTAGGGTCAATACTATGAACCAGGTTTTTTAATCTGCGAACTTCCAAACGGGTTACTACAGTGAAGATGATATCAACCGGTTGATGAACGTCAAAACTCTCCTTCATAAAGCCACGCTCACCTTTGTAAATGGTGATCCCGCGACCGAGTTCCATCACAAGCCGTTCTTTAATTATTTCGCTTTGACCAGAGATGATATTTACCGCCGTATATTCTTCCAAACCATCAATAACAAAAGTGATGGTGCGCGATGCCGTATAATAGGTTAAAATGGAGTACAACGCCGTAGGCAAACCCAACTCAACTGCGGCTATCAGGAAGATGATAATATTAATACCTAAAATAATCTCACTGATGGTAAAACTGCTGCGTTTTAATGTGTATAAAGCTAATATCTCGATACCATCCAATGCGCAGCCTCCTCTTATCGATAACCCCACACCCAGGCCCATAAACACGCCACCAAAAATAGACACCAATAGCTTGTCCTGGGTTATAACTGGGTACTCTATAAACTGCAGGCACAGGCCAAGTCCAATTACACAGGCAAGCGTTTTTAGCGCAAATGATTTATTAACCTGGAACATCCCCATAATAATAAAAGGGATGTTGGCTATAATTATTACATAGGCTATGTTGAAATGATAAAGCTCATGAATTAGCAATGAGATACCGGTTACCCCGCCATCAAAAAAGCTGTTGGGTACTAAAAAGCCTTTAAGTGCAAAACCGCAAAATAAAATGCCGATAATTACTGTGACTACGTCTTTTAAAATTTCTTCAATTTTCAAACCCGGTTGTGTCATTAATAGCAGTATTTAAATTTTTTTGTGATAATTTTCAAATGCTCGTTTTTACCTTCAGCCCTGAGCCTGAGCGCCGTTTGGGTGAAGTAATGATGGCTTTGCAGGAATTTCACCTGCTGCCTGTCCCACTCCAATTCCGATTCAAGGTGATCTGTAATTACGAGTTCCGAAAATAACCTTTTGCTAAGGATAAAAAAATCATTTCGGCCCAAATAATCTAAATCAGCATCACAAATTATCTGGCCTAAATGATTGTGAGGGTTTTGCGGCATTTTGGTTGCCATAATAATATCGCAAACCTGCTCAATTTCATCACTTGTATAACCAAAATCAGGCAGATGTTGCCTCGCATTTTTGCATGAACCAGCCTCATGATTGACTTGCCCGAACAAAAAACCTGAATCATGATAGTAAGCGGCCGTAAGTAATAGCTCCAATTCGTCTCCGATTATCCCCTCACCCGCCGCAATTTGTTTTGCAGCAGTATAAACATCAAGCGCATGATCAGCATTATGGTAATGAAAATGTTTGGGGAGCTCTTTCTTTATTTTGTCGAGGATAAAGCCCCCGGCTTGTTCTACCTGCATTCAGTATTTATAATGGCGCTAATATATTAATTTAAGAAATATACGAATACACACAAGGACGCATAATTGCGTCTCCCTCGTACAGGTCATCATTGCATGATCGAAATAAATATTTAAAGCGGCAATTGTCTCTACAATAAAACAGAGCTTAAACAATTATCTTAGCACAATGAACAGCTGGTTTAAAAACTATAAAGGCATTATCTTATTACTAACAGGCATTATTATTGGCAGTATCGCCGGGGCAGTTTTAGGGAATAAAGTTGAAGTGATTAAACCTATTGGTGATATTTTTCTAAACCTGTTGTTCACTGCCGTTGTGCCGCTGGTTTTCTTTGCCATAGCATCGGCTATTGCAGCATTGGATAGTTCGCAAAAACTGGGCAAATTATTAGGCGTTACTTCTCTGGTATTTGTGTCGACTGTTTTAGTAGCTGCTATGGTTACCATTATAGCTATTTGGATCTTCCCTATCCATCAGCACCTTGTTGCCAGCCCCATAACTGAAGCTATCACCAAAAAACCATTCGGCGATCAGTTAACAAGCCTTTTTACTACCAGTGAGTTTTACCAGCTGTTATCCCGCAAAAGCATGCTGGCCATGATCATTTTTGCCGTGATCACCGGCTTTGCTACACTGCATGCAGGCGAAAAAGGCAAAGCATTTGCAGCTTTTTTACATAGCGGCAATGAGGTGTTCAAAAATATATTCAGCCTCATTATGAGGATTGGCCCAATTGGTTTGGGTGCTTATTTTGCTTACCAGGTTGGTGTGTTCGGTCCACAGTTGTTTGGCGGTTACGCGCGTTCTATGGCTTTATATTACGGCGTTGGTGCGTTTTATTATTTGGCGATATTTAGCATGTACGCCTTTATTGCCGGCGGCATTGGTGCAGTTAAGCGATACTGGAAAAACAACATTATCCCATCAGCTACAGCAGTAGGTACGTGCAGCAGCATCGCCACCATCCCGGCAAATTTGGATGCCGCAAAAAAATGGGAATCTCTGATGCTATTGCCAATATTACCATTCCGCTTGGTGGCACTTTGCACAAAGATGGTTCAAGCATTTCGTCAATAGTAAAAATGGCTGTAGTTTTCGCGCTGTTTGGTAAAAGCTTTGACAACGCTGAAACTATAATCATAGCCCTTGCTATGACAGTTTTAGTGAGCCTGGTTGAAGGTGGCATTCCTAACGGCGGTTATATTGGCGAGCTACTTTTTATTTCGGCCTATGGTTTCCCGCCCGAAGCGCTCCCCCGGCTATTATTATTGGTACACTGGTTGACCCAATGGCCACATTGTTAAATGCAACCGGCGATACGGCTGCTGCCATGCTGGTGGCCCGTTTTACGGAAGGAAAAGACTGGATGAAACCGCCCCCCGCTAAGGGAGAACTATAGCATATTCAATAAAGGTTTATTATATTGGCGTATAAATAAACCCTTCACTACCTGTATGCTTCACATTCTCTACATTATAGCCATAATTGCGGAAGCAATGACAGCCGCATTGTCCGCCGGGCGAAGAGATATGGATTGGGTTGGTGTTTGTATCATAGCCTGGGTTACAGCTTTAGGCGGCGGCACCGTTCGCAACATATTGTTTAATCATTACCCCATGAGCTGGGTTGAACACCCCGAATATTTAGTGATTACCGCAGCGGCAGCAATATTGGCCGCCATCATCGCACGCCTCATGACCAAAATGAAAACGCTGTTTCTTTACCTGGATGCTTTAGGATTGGTAGTATTTACTATTATAGGCTGCCAGATAGCGGAACAAATTGATCTGCCCTGGCTTATCATTTTGCTAAGCGGTATGATAACCGGTTGTGCGGGAGGCGTGCTGCGCGATGTGCTATGCAATGAGGTACCGTTGTTGTTCCGTAAAGAAGTTTATGCCAGCGCATCAATAGTTACCGGGGCATGCTATTTAAGCCTCGAACATTTGGGTGCTCCCAATAGCGCGACAATTGTAATAGCTTGTATTATTGGCCTCGCATTACGCCTGCTCTCTATCAGGTACAACTGGCAAATGCCCAAGTTTGTATATCGTGAAGAATGGCATTAATTCTTGATTTCGGAATTGGGATTTTCGATTTCGGATTAGTTATTAATTATACCTCCAAAGCTGAAACCATGGTTCACCACGGGCCGAAAGCCCACGCTAATTAGGCAGTGGCCGTTAACAGGAAAGGCGAGGTAAATCCTCGCCTTTCCTGTTTTAAATCTAAAAACGTCATTGTAATGACGAAATGTTTATTATTTCTCTGTACTCAACGAATACGGAACATCACTAACCTTCACACCTCTTATTTTATTAGGCTTAGGTGCCATATTAAAGTTAAGCACAGCTCCTTTTTTAAGTTCCGAATGGCTTAACCAGGTTAAATCATATGGCTTACCGTTAACGTTTAACATATTGATGTATTTATTAGCAGGGCTGTTGTTAGCTGCGTTAATCACTACGGTTTTACCATTCTCAAGGTTTAGCGTAATTTTCTTGAACAGTGGTGTACCCAAAACGTACTGATCACTGGCCGGAGTTACCGGGTAAAAGCCCATAGCCGAGAACACATACCATGCCGATGTTTGGCCATTGTCCTCATCGCCACAATAACCATCCGGAGTAGCTTTGTATAACTTCTCCATAGCATCACGCACATGGAACTGGGTTTTCCATGGTTCACCTGCATAATTGTACAAGTAAATCATATGTTGAATAGGCTGGTTGCCGTGGGCGTATTGCCCCATATTCATGATCTGCATTTCTCGGATCTCATGAATGGTTTCGCCGTAATAGCTATCGTCAAACACCGGTGGCATGCTAAATACCGAATCCAGCTTGGTAATAAATTTCTGACGTCCGCCCATTAAATCAATCAGGCCCTGCATATCCTGGAAAACGCTCCAACTGTAATGCCAGCTGTTACCTTCGGTAAACGCATCACCCCATTTAAACGGACTGAATGGTTTTTCAAAAGTACCATCCTGGTTTTTACCACGCATCAGTTTTGTTTCCGGATCGAACAGGTTTTTATAGTTCATGGCACGTTTTTTATAAATGCCAATCTCTGATTCGGGTTTGCCCAGTGCCTTGCCTAATTTATAAATCGCAAAATCATCATATGCATACTCTAAAGTACGGGCTGCGTTTTCATTAATCTTAACATCATAAGGCACATAGCCTAATTTATTATAGTACTCCACTCCCTCTCTGCCGGTAGCCTGCGGACCGGCATTATTTGCGCCGTGCACCAAAGCTTCCCACAAAGTACTGATATCATACCCGCGTAAACCTTTTAAATAAGTTTCAGAAACTACCGAAGCCGAATTATTACCGATCATCACCGCCGAATAACCCGGGCTCGACCACTCAGGCAACCAGCCACCTTCTTTATAATCATTGATGAGGCCTTCCTGCATTTCTTTATTGATGGATGGATAAACCAGGTTCAGGAAGGGATATAGCGCCCGGAAGGTATCCCAAAAGCCGGTACCGGCAAATTTATAACCCGGGAATACTTTACCTGTTGATGCGCTATAGTGTACAATCTTGTTGTCCTTATCTATCTCATACAATTTGTTCGGGAAAAATACCATGCGGTAAAAGCATGAGTAAAAGGTACGCATCTGATCAACAGAGCCGCCTTCAACCTGCAGGTGGTTTAGGGTTTTGTTCCAAACAGCTTTTGCCTTTTGACAAGTTACATCAAAGCTGTCTTTACCCTGCTCACGCTCCAGGTTCAACTCGGCCTGTTCAATGCTGATGAATGATGAAGCTACGCGCAAATGAACCTTTTCGCCTTGCGTAGTTTTAAAACCTATCAGAGCGCTTGCATGTTCAGCTTTTAGCTCCAGGCCATCAGTTTGCGTAGTATCGCTGAAAGTATGTGCATAGGTGATTGGCTTATCCACATAAATAACAAAATAGTTTTTAAAGTTTTTAAGCGGGCCGCGCGCATATTTGGTTGAATAGCCTACAATCTTCTTTTGATCGGGCATGATCTTTACGTATGAGCCTTTGTTCAGTGCGTCAATAACGATAAAGGAGCTATCAGTTTTAGGATAAGTAAACCTGAACTGTGCCGAACGCTCAGTTGGAGTAATTTCGGTAGTCACATCATGATCGGCCAGGTAAACGCTGTAATAGTATGGCTTAGCGGTTTCAGCTTTGTGCGAGAACCAGCTTGCCCTTTTATTTTGGCCTACTACTGCATGTTTGGTAACCGGCATAATGGCAAACTGTCCGTAGTCGTTCATCCACGGTGATGGCTGGTGGGTTTGTTTAAAACCGCGGATCTTGTGCGCATCGTAAGTATACGCCCATCCGTCGCCCATAACACCGGTTTGCGGTGTCCAGAAATTCATCCCCCAGGGAAGGGCAATAGCGGGATAAGTGTTACCATTTGAAAGGTCGTAGTGCGAGTCGGTACCCATCAACGGATTGATGTATTCAACAGGATCGGTAACCTTATTTACCTGCTGAGCAAAAGTACCGGATGCCAACAACACTGATGCGATAAGTACCAGGGCTTTTTTCATTGTTTTAATATTTGATTTTTGATGAAACGTTTTACCAGCCGTAAATATAAAAGACTGGCTTGATATAGCCAGTCTTTTAAGTGTATTATTTGCATTATACAATTACCAACCCGGATTTTGGGTTAATTTACTGTTAGTGCTGATTTCACGCTGTGGTATCGGCCACAGGTAATATTGAGTTTTAAAGGTTACACCCTGCTCTGTTTGCGAAGCGGTAGGATCGGCAAAGGTGTTTGATTGCGGCAAGTAGGCCATATGGGTACGCTGCATATCAAAGTATGCCTTATTTTCATAAGCAAGCTCATGGTAGCGTTCTCTCCAGATTGCCTGGCGGAAGGTATCTTTGGTTAAATTACTCAATGGCGCAAGTTTAGCGCGTGCACGGATAGCATTAACAGCGGCATAAGCTTCAGCAGTTGGCCCGCTTACCTCATTAGTTGCTTCGGCATAGATCAACTGAGCTTCGGGCAAACGCAATAAAGTCCAGTTCTCATCACTTCGACCGCTTTGAGCAGCACTTTCAACATGGAAATATTTATAAAGTGCATGTTCGCCAAACTGGATGATGTTGCCTGGGTTACCATATTGAGGATAGCTTGAGAAATAAAACTGGCGTTCCTGTGTACGCAGGTCGCCCGCCTCGTAACTTGCCACAAACTGATTGGTAGGGATCATAGCGCCAAGGTGGTCTCCATATGCACCAACCAACAGGTTAAACGGAATAGTTAACTGAGGAATGGCATTAGTTTGAGTACCCACCAGGTAATTGATCTGGAATATTAATTCCTGCTGATTTTTGTGCGCATTATCATGCAGGAATGCATAATCAGAAAACAGAGAGTACCAACCTAAAACAGGCTCAATTTCTGATGCTGCCTTGGCATAGTTTTCAGTTTGTTTTAGCGGGAAGCCTGCTGTTGTCAAGTAAACGCTGGCCAATAAAGTTTTAACAGCCCCCAACGAAACGCGACCGCTTGCATCAGTATTCGGCATGCCTGATGCTTCGGCTGCCTGTAAATCGCTGATGATTTGTTTATAAACATCGGCCACAGGTGTACGTGAAGGATACAGATCAGGGCTGCTCACTGTTTGCGACGCGGTAATCAGCGGAACATCGCCATATAAACGCACCAGGTGGTAGTAATAAAATGCCCTGAAAAAGTAAGCTTCACCTATCAGTTTCTTTTTTAATCCATCATCCATTGGTGATATACCAGGGATCTTTTCAATGGCAAGATTTGCATTGGCGATACCCTTGTAGCAGTTGTACCACACTGTTTCAAAACCAGGATTAACTGCATCGGTACGCTGATGGATCACATTACCATTGTTTACGCTCTGTCCTAACGAAGTGGCATGACCGGCAAACAACTCCAATGTAATAAAAGGGCTTTCACCATAAGCATCTCCGTTTTGAAAAAAATACATTACGTTGTACAAACCGTTTACAAAGGTTAAAGCCTGGTTTGAGCTGACAAAATAATTATCCTTAACAAAGTTGCTCTTATTTTTTTCATCAAGATATTTTTTGCAACCACTGCCTGTAGCAGCAGCAAGGATAAGTAACAGACCACCTACCCGGTATTTTTTAAAGTTAAATTTCATAATATGATGTTTTAACATTTTTTAATTAAAGACTAACATTAACACCTAACAGGAAAGTACGTGGTTTTGGATAATCATAAAACTGGATACCCTGGGTGAAGTTGCTTGAGGCATTGTATGTTGATACCTCTGGATCATAACCCGTGTATTTGGTTATCAGGAACAGGTTTTGTGCCTGCGCATAAACCCTTAAACGGCTTAACTTTAACTTTTTAAGAATATTGTCGTTAAAAGTATAACCAAGTGTTACTGCCCTGCCGCGAATAAAATTACCGCTTTCAACTTTGGTTGAATAAATTTCGGTTTGATAACGCACATAAGCGGGCCTACTTTCGGCAATGCTGGTATTTTGGTTAGTCGGTGTCCAGGCGTTAAGTACGGTAGCGTAGCTGTTTGCCTGACCAGTGCGGTCCTGGCCCGAGTGGCGGGTAAGGTTCATGATCTGATTACCGTAATTAAATTGCAGATCAACACCCAGGTCAACGTTTTTGTAGCGGAAGTTGTTGCTGAAAGTACCATAACCATCAGGTATTGATTTACCTAATACCACTTTATCGTCAGCGCTAACTTTGCCATCGCCATTGGTATCCTGTATCTTTAGGTCGCCTGGTAACAAGCCATATTTAGCAGCTTCGGTCGCCTCAGCAGTTCCCCAGGTTCCAAGCACTTTGTAACCATAAAAACTACCGGCCGGAAGACCGACCCGCATCAGGTTAAATTGCGAAAGGAAGGTTGGAGCAAGGAAGATATCATCATTAGATGCACCTAACTGCAAGATTTTGTTTTTTAGGAAAGAAATATTAAATGTAGAATTCCAGGTGAAATCCTGCGTTTTTATAGGAGTAGCATTGATCGTGAACTCAAGACCTTTGTTTTGCAGCTTACCTATATTTTTATATACGGTTTGAAAACCGCTTGTTTCTGGCAGTGGTGCATTTAAAAGCAATGCTTTTGTCTTTTTCAGATAAGCATCTGCTTCAATGTTTAAACGATTATTAAACAAGCCTAATGAAAAGCCTAAATCATACTCCGCGGTTTTTTCCCACTGCAGATCCTCATTACCTATCGAGGTTTGCGTAGTACCTACCGCACTGTTGCCACCAAAGGCGTAGCCAACTGTATTAATATTTGCGAGTGAACGATATTCACCAATTTCGGAGTTACCGGTTAACCCGTAGCTCAGTCTCAATTTCAGATCTGATATAGTTTTATTATCCTTTAAGAAATCTTCCTGAGATACGCGCCATGCAAACGCCGCAGAAGGAAAAAAGCCGTACTTTTTGTTGGTACCAAAGCGTGAGGAGCCGTCTTCACGCCCCGTTAAAGTTAACAGGTATTTCTCGTTGTAGTTATAGTTCAATCTGGCAAAAAACGACTGCATTTGCCATGCATCATAATCAGACTCTGGTTTATTGGGTACAATACCGGCAGATAAGTTATAATACTCATAAAAATCGTCAGACAATGTACCCGTTGATCCTTTTAAACGAAGTTGCTGATAGTTTTGACGTTCGGCACCTGCAACAAGGTTTATAGTATGTACCTTGTTAAAGGTTTTGTTGTAGGTGAAATAGTTTTGCCATTGCCAAAACGTCCTGTTAAACTCCTCTATCGAGGCCGAGCTATAGCTTTGTCCTGCAACAGGGCCGCCAACAAGCCCGCTTTGAGAAGCCGGGTTATAATTAGCAGATGTAGTTACTCCCAAAACGCTGCGAAATTCAAGACCTGGCAACAGGTTTAAATTTAAATAACCATTACCGCTGAAGATACGGTTGCGGGTAAGAGATTGAATTTCGTTAGCTTGTGCTACCGGGTTATCACCGCCTTCAAGGTTAGGATAATCAGTACGTTTACCATAGGTTCCGTCAGGGTATCTAACAGGAATAAAAGGCACCATCTCAATCAACATACGCGGAATGTTGTTGCCGCCTGTACCCTGATCCTGGTTACGGCCATCCTGGTAGTTGTAGTTTAATGTAGCACCAACCTTTACCCATGGTTTTATCTGGTTATCAACCGTTAAACGCACATTATAACGTTTCAGATAGCTGTTAAGGATAATACCTTCATCATCGGCATAGTTCAGGAATAAACCATAGTTTATATTTTCGGCGCCGCCGGTGAACGCAACGTTGTGGTTTTGGCTTACCGAAGTACGGGTTGTAGCCTTTTGCCAGTCAACGTCATATAATGGATTTAAATTTTGATCGAACAGTTTACCGATAAGTGCTGTTCTTTGCGTTACAGGGTTACGGTTGGTATAGTCGCCCGCAGCCCAGCCGGTAGGGTCATATTTTTTGATATTAGCATAAGAAACGTCCTCAATCTGCATAAACTGTTTTGAGTTAAGAACAGGTATCTCCTTAAACATATGATTTACGGCCATATAGGCATCGTACGAAATAGTACCGCCTTTTTTACCTCTTTTAGTGGTAACCAAAATTACGCCGTTTGCACCGCGTGTACCATAAATAGCGGTTGATGATGCGTCTTTCAGTACGTCGATAGTTTCAATGTCATTGGGGTTAATGGCGTTACCACCCTCTGTCCAAACCACGCCATCCACAACATATAACGGATCGGTATTGGTATTGATAGAGCTGTAACCACGGATACGGATCTTGGTTGCACCGCCGGGTGCACCTGAGTTACTTGATACGTTTACGCCGGCAATTTTACCAGACAATTCCTGCTCAAGATTGGTTTGCGGGCGCTCCTGCAATTGTTTTGCACCTACGCTGCCTACCGAACCGGTAAGGTCGACCTTTTTTGCGGTACCGTAACCAACCACAACTACCTCGCTCAATGCTTTTGGTTCTTCTGCCAATACAACATCAATCTGGCTCCTGCCTCCAATAGGCACATTTTGGGTTGTATATCCTATAAATGTAAACACCAGTGTTCCGTTGGCATCTGGCGCGTTGACGGTATATTTACCATTAATATCAGTTTGTACACCAACATTGGTACCTTTAACCTTAACAGTAACACCAGGGATAGGGCCTTTGGCATCGCTTACCGTACCCGTTACTTTAATTGGGGCAACAGCTACCTGGGATACAACAGGCTCATCCTTCTTTTTAACAACAATGGTCTGATCAAAAATTTTGTAGGTAAGCGGCTGATCTTTAAAGCATTGATCAAGCGCACTCTCTATAGTTACGTTTGCAACTTCAATGTTGATTGCTCCGGCCTTTGATACATCCTGCTTATCATACATGAAATGATAGCCTGTTTGTTTTTCAATGGAGCGGAGTACTTTTTCAACGGTAGTGTTTTTTGGTGCAAAGTAACTATCTGGCTATAACTTTTGGCGCTCACATTGGTAAGGGCCGCAATTATAATAAAGGCAGTTAGCTTCATGGCCAATATAAATTTGCGTAATTGAGGCCATGCCAAAGGCGTAGCCTTAGAATTAAAATTCATAAGTTTGTAGAGTTTGGGTTAAACATTAACTTTCAATTCATCGATTGTACTTTTTTGGGGCCCAGATGTTTATGCCGGGAAAGTACTGCGAATACTTCCCGGTTTTTTTATGGTAACTTTTGAGATTACATGCATGTTTAAACGCATGATAAACCGTTTTACCAATGAGGCTCCTGTACCGTGGCTAACTTATCTCAGGTATTTCTTCCATCATAGGGTTGTTTAAATTGTTAACAATTGGTTGCTTAATATAGTAGGTATAATAATTATGCTATTGTTGTATGGTAATGCGCTTATCTTCAATTTTAAATTTTACCCCGGCATAGCCAAGCATGCTCATTAATTCGGATGCTTTTACATTTCGGGAGATTCGGCCTGTAAATTCGCGCTGTGGTATTTTGCCTTCGTAGGCTACCTTAACATCATACCAACGGGCAGCCTGCCTCATAATGGCATCTATCCCCGCATCCCTAAATTGAAAGATGCCGTCTTTCCAGGCTATCTCATCATCTACATCAACATCGTTAAGTACCTTTAACTTGCCCGCTTTATTGAGTACAGCCTGCTGTCCGGGTTTTAAAATGCCGATTGCAGTGCCGTTACTTATTTTTACTGATCCTTCTAATAAAGTGGTTTTCATTTCGGCCTCGTCATTATAGGCCATGATATTGAAATGCGTACCTAAAACCTCAACTGTAGTGTTATCGGATTTAACCCTGAAAGGCATCTGCGGATTTTTGGCAACCTCAAAGTAAGCTTCGCCGGTGATGGTGACCTCACGCGTTTTGCCCGTAAACCTGGTTGGAAAGCTTAATGATGATGCCGAATTTAAACAAACCTTGCTCCCATCCGGCAAAACTAACTGGTATTGACCGCCACGCGGAGTTGAAACAGTATTTATTACCGGAGCATCAACATTAGTACCGGTTTCGTAAACCAGCTGACCGTTGCGGGTTTTATTGATTTTGGTAGTACCCTGTTGCGCCAGCAGGCCGTTTTGCGCACTGTCAAGCGTAATAGTTTTGCCATTGGCCAATGTTAAAATTGCTTTGTTACCACCGGGCAAAGCATCATTTTTAGGATGAATTTTGGCAATATTTTTTTGCAATAACCTGCTTTTTTTGATAGCTATAAATGTAAGCGCCGAACCCAACAAGTAATAAAAATGAAGCGGCGACCCCTAACCTTCTCCACGGGAGATTATTATTCTTTACCGGTGCAGCAACAGATTGTTCGGGATTAGTCCTTAAAATCTGCATGAGCATATCCTCGCTCTTTGAGCGGTCAAAAAGCGGCCCATGATCGTCAAGCTTATCCCAGGCATGATGTATGAGCGATGCAAGCTCCGCATCGGTTGCCGATGAGTTGATGATCTCAAATAATTCATCGCGCTCGGCTGGCGTAGCAGTGCCATTATAATAAGTATTAAACAAATAATCAAGCCGGGCGTAAAGTTCGCTCATAGTAAATGTTTTTCAGTATAACTGTATAATTGGCTACAGTGAGTTGGGGCAGATCTCATATACATGACACCTGTGAGATTAAAAAAGGGGGTATTACTTTTTGAAAAAAATAAAAAAATGAATCAGCGCCATTACTAACGCTATCGCCTCCATATGTTCATGCACATAATCCTTTATGGATGAGGTGGCAATTTGAAGGTATTTCTTGACGGTTTCGCGGGATAGCTCGAGCTCATCGGCAATCTCATGATACTTTAAGCGGTTATGCCTGCTCATAAGGTAAACTTTTTGCTGCTGAGGCGGCAACTGATCAATGGCCTCATCAATCAAATTATAATAATGATCTGTTTCCTGAACTTCGGCATTAAAAGGCACAATGCGGGTTTCTTCCAACTTTTTAAGCTGCATCTGCTCGCGGGCAACTTTTCGCAAACAATTTAAAGCATGGTTTTTTGAAATTACAAACAGGTAAGCTTTGAAATTATCAACCCCCGTAAGCGTTTCGCGGGTCATCCAGATCTTCATAAACACATCCTGTACAACCTCTTCAGCCAGTTCAGCAGAATGGGTTATACGCAAGATATGAACGCCTAAACGCTGGTGATAAACAGAAAACAATTGACGAAAAGCAAACTCATTACCCTGAGCCACTTGCAAAAGCAGTTCCTTCTCATTTGATTGAGTAAATTCAAACATAGGCTAATGTATGGTTGCCGCAAATATTATAAAATTCGCAGTATTTGCAGCATTAATAATTATATCGATGAAACCAACGTATAACTGTAAAGAAATTAAAAATGTTTGAAAAAATATAAAACGGTCACATTCTCAAAGTTTTTTAACTATTATGTATGTATTAAATAAATGTCAATCAGTACAATGGTGTTGGCAAGCCATCTAAATTTACAACCCCTTTAATACCCCTATTGTATATTCCACCTGTTCGGCATGTACATCTAAATGAGTTACAAAGCGGATCCGGTTTTTACCTGTATCGCTTGCCCTGATGCCTTTGTCTGCAAGTTTGGCAAGCACCGCAGCAGCCGGTTCAACCGTATCAAATAAAACAATATTGGTTTCAACCGGAATTACATTGCTTACCCATGGCAATCGGCCCAGTTCCTCACCCAGAATCCGTGCATGGGCATGGTCTATCTTCAGGCGTTCAACATGATGGTCAAGCGCGTAGATCCCAGCGGCAGCTAAAAACCCCGCCTGGCGCATACCGCCACCCAATACCTTGCGGATACGACGGGCATATTTAATAGTTTCTTTGTCGGCTAATAAGACAGAGCCTACAGGTGCACCCAATCCTTTTGACAGGCAAACCGAAATTCCATTAAAATATCTGCCATACTCAACCGCAGCGTCACCGGTATGCGTAAGTGCGTTAAAGATCCGGGCACCATCAAGGTGAAGCTTTAAACCTTTCTCGCGGCACAAATCGGCAATGGGCTTGATATGTTCAAGCGTATAACAACTACCACCACCCTTGTTAACTGTATTTTCGAGCACCACCAAACTGGTATGCGGGTAATGGATGTTTTCAGCATTGATCTCCGGCTCTATCATTTCGGATGTAAGGATGCCCCGGTAACCATTCAACAATCGGGTTGATACTGCCGAATTAAAAGCAATGCCCCCGCCCTCGTACCTGTAAACATGCGCGGTTTGATCGGCAATGAGCTCATCAAGCGGTTGAGTAAAACATTTAATCGCTATCTGGTTGGTCATAGTGCCCGATGGGCAAAAGATAGCCGCCTCCATACCAAACATAGCGGCAGCTTTAGCTTCAAGGGCATTTATAGTTTCGTCTTCGCCAAAAACGTCATCCCCTACTTTGGCGCTCCACATGGCTTCGAGCATGCCGGGCGTTGGTTTGGTTACGGTATCGCTTCGGAAATCAACAGTGATCATATTAAAAAGTTAAAATTTGCGTTCTTTGTATCAGAATTCAGAACTCGTTATGCGCTCAATTTTAATCATTTTATTTTTCATGCTGTGTTTTGTATCAGCAAAATCGCAAAAATGGCAACAGGGTAGCTTTACTGATGTAAAGGGCAACCGCGAAACCGGGCTGATCCGCGCTAATCCTTCAGGAAAAGGGCCAATAAAAGGTGAAGGTTTCATTGAGTTTAAGGAAAACGAAAAAACTAATCCATATAAATTAAGCGCCAGCGATTTAAGATCGTATGTTATTGGTCAGGACAGCTTTGTTGTGGCGCATGCTCCGGCAAACGAATCGTGGACCAAAGAAGAAACCGACTTTGTAAAAGTAGTGCTTGATGAGCCGGTGAAGCTATTTATGGCTAAGGGAGGTAAAGGCGGGGGAGGCAGTGGCTTTGGTATTACACCGGGGATATCAGCAGGCTACGGAAGCGGTGGTTACGGCGGCGGAATTGGCGGCGGCATCGGCATTAACCTTGGCGGCGGCGGTGGCCGGGGCGGAAGTTCAAAAACAACCTATTATTATGGTGAAACCACTGCAGGTATGAAACGCCTCACCGATGAAAATTTTGAAGATATTATGAGCGATATCATGGGAGATGAACCCGACCTTGTTGATCAGATCCATGAGCATAAATACAATCTTAAGAGTATCGATAAGCTCATTGCAAAATTTGACGAGATTGCAAAAAGCCCGGCAATAAATCTCTTTATCAAGCGGCAAACGGATAGATGACTACCTGATACATCCGGGTGGTCGTTTCTGTTTATAGGGACGCATAATTTACTTTTCCCCAAACGCTTATTCTCAAATCTTGCGTCTCAAATCTGCTACCTCCCACTCTTTTTTCTCCCCTGAACATCACGTGTTTAACCACAAATGTCAATAAATTAAAAACCATTTAGCATAATTAAAAGTTATTAAACTATAGTAATTCACCAAATAAATAACTTTTAATTAATTTATATCGACATCAACGGCTACTCATTACATTTTAATTCACTAATAAAAACAGAAAGAAAGATGAACATGAAAAAGTCAGTTTTAATAGCCGTTGCTTCATTAGCTATTGGTTTTTTATCAAACAAGGCAATAGCCCAAACACAGGATACAACCAAAAAGGACACTACTAAAGCAACTGCTGCTCCTGCAACATCAACAGCTGCCGCATCAGGCGATGTGGTTGGTGTGATGTCGACCTCAACTAACTACGCGCCAATGGCGCTTGCAATAAAATCAGCTCAGCTTGAGCCAACATTGCAGGCAGCCGGCCCGTTCACCATATTTGCCCCCAATGATGTAGCTTTCAGTAAATTGCCAAAAGCACAATTTGATGCCCTAATGAAAGATCCGGCTAAATTTGCTCCGATACTGAAGTATCACGTGGTAGCAGGTAAATACACTAAAACCGATATCATTAAGGCCTTAGGTACAGGCAAAGGCAAAGCCGACCTGAAAACCATCGACGGGCAAACATTGCATTTATCTGTAAATGATAAAAGCAATTTGCAGATCACCGATGCCAAAGGCAATGCAGTGTTGGTTACCGCATTTGACACCGAGGCCAGCAATGGTGTTGTACATGGCATTAATGGCATCATGATGCCTTAATCATAAAATACTTAGTTTAATTTTAAATCCATGAAAAACCCGGTCTCAATAACCGGGTTTTTCATTTAAGACGACCTTGTTAAATAATCGGCTTTAGTTAATCTAAAATCAAAATATTTACTTTTAGTCTTCTCGTCTGTAAAGTCTCCGGTAAGTGAAAAACCTGTCTTTTTTAACAGCCTTACCGAGCTTTCGTTCCCCTGTTTCGGACAAGCGGTTATCAATTCAAAATATTGATCATTAAAACCAAAAGCCAACACTGCAGAAATGGCTTCCTGCATAATACTCTGTCCATGGTAATCCGGATGAAGTTCATAGCCTATTTCGGCCTTTTTATTAGTTGGCTCAAGGTTCCAGTAACAAATAGATCCAATCAGCTCCTCTTTATCTTTTAAGGTTATCCCCCAGTAAAAGCCTTCGCCCCCACTTACTATTGCTTTTATCTTATTAATAAATGATAATGCCTGATCAATGGTGGTATCATTTGGCCGGTCCAGATATTTGTTCACTTCAGCATTAGAGCGGATAGCCAGGATCTGAGCGGCATCAGAATCAAGCAGCCCGCGTAAGCGCAAACGATCAGTAGTGAGCAAAGGTAATTCAGACATATGCATGTTATTCAATTTTTTTATTTTCCCTGTCGGCAATGAAAACCACGGGCAAACCAATACAGATCACCAGCGTAAGCATCCCAATGAGGATAGTAGTTACAGGTATATGGTACCCTGGCTTCGTCGTTATTTTACTGAGGGGTATTACACCTAAATTCATGATCAACCATGCCGCGATGCCGTATACAACTGCCACAAAGTACTTGTTGCGTAATCCGTTATAAAAGAATGGATACAGCAGAAAAAATACCGCGCTGAATAGAAAAGCGATCACATAATGAAAAATAACCCCGGCAACTATAATTTCGGCCCCGCCTGCAAAAGCCGCCGGTCCGAAGGCCCCGCTGGCAATAAACTTAAAAATAACACCAGGGTTTACTTTATAGTTCAGGATCATGGCTGCAAGTCCATCAAGCGTACCCGTTATAAACCCGGCGAACAGGATATTGACAAGTTTACTTTTCTTTTTCGGGTTTTCTTTTTTTAACATGGCAGAAGTTACAGAAGCGTAAATTTATGCTTTTAGGACGCTGTTTAAAAAAGAACAGAAAGTTTTTTGTAGAGGCGCATAATTGCGTCTCCCGGAAGACAAGCCGATTTAAAGGCTCCTGATCCTGTCGGAAATTGCATGTGGAAGACTCAATTATACGTCTCTACATTTAAAAACAATCAAATTTAAATAGCGTTTAAGACGCAATAAATTATATATGAAATACATTTTTAACCAATTGGATTCCAGCAATCAGATTATCACTTCAGATATTCATCCATAAAATAAAACACTCTTTTCCTGATCTCTTCGGCATCAAACATTACCCCGTAATGAGGCGCGTTGGGTACAATAATAAGTTCATTTTTAACACCGACAAGTTTAAGGTATGAACTTAGCAAAACCGATTGGGTGTAATTGACCGATTCATCCTTTTCGCCCTGAACAATGAGAAATGGCGGGTCGTTTTTATCAACATAGGTAACCGGGCTGGCTATATTGGCCAGATCGGGCCGCTCAATAGCATAAGCGCCAAGCAGCAGGTTAACCGGGCTCTTAGGATCATTAACATCGGTACCTTTAAGCGACAGGAAATTTGACGGACCGTAAAAGTCAAGCGCCAGTTTTATTTTAAAATGAGGTTTGTTTCCGTTGGGATAAAACTCCTTAATATTATTGTTATTGGATAAAGCAAGTAACGATGCCAGATGCCCTCCGGCCGAAAAACCTATCACCCCAAACTTATCTTTGTTAAGCTTATATTTTGATGCGTTTTGATAAAGAAACTCAATAGCCTGGTTACAATCCTGAATCTGCGCAGGAAATGGCGCGGTAGTACTCCAGCGGTAATCGATAGAGGCCACAGCATATCCGTTATCAATAAAACCCTGCACGGTTTTCTGCATATAGCCCATATCGGCATATTTATCATTCAGCATCCATGCACCACCGTGGATCCAGATAATAACCGAATAGCTTTCTTTGACTACCGGAGGCAGATAAACATCTAATAAGTGTTTTTTTAAGGTATCACCGGCATAATTAACATCACCATACAATATGGTGCCTTTTGGGAAAAATGGCTGTTTAGGACTTGATGTTTGTGCACAGACCGATATAGATAGGGTGCTAATCGTAACGATCAGCAGATTTTGGATTATCTTTTTCATAATTGGTTAATTGTTTAAAGATAATCCATATCCTTAAAAATCAACAACTAAATCCCAATCGAAAAATATAATATCCAGGCAATAAACAGTATTTGCAACGGAATGCGAAACCACAGGTAACCGGTACCGCTGCCATCATAAGTAGCTTTTTCTAAATCCACATGCTTCATGGCTGCATTGATATTAGCAGGCAGCATGACCACAAACAGAACAAGCAAGATAATCCCTGCTATATGCCTTGTAGCGTTAACCACCAGCAAAGCGCCGAGAACTATTTCCATTATCCCGGTTAAATAAACTAACGCTCCTTTAAACGGGATAAATGCAGGCATCATCATAACCATCCCTTTGGTAAACATAAAATGCCCCAATGAGGTAAACCAAAGCATCAGCATCATAGCTATGTTACCACTGAGCATGATATTCCAATCATCAACAAAAAGCCGGGAAATAACGGTCGTGAGGATAAAACCTATGATGAGAACGAGCAGGACTTTCATAAGGATTAACTAAAGTAAATATCGAATATCAGGCTTTTATCAATTGTTCGCCTTCTATCTTTTTTTGCAATTCCAATATAGCGCCAATTAAGGCTTCTGGCCTTGGCGGGCATCCTTGTACATAAACATCAACAGGAATTACCCTGTCAACTCCTTTTACCACGTGGTAGCCATGCTGCCAGTACGGACCGCCGCAGTTGGAGCATGAGCCCATCGAAATCACGTATTTAGGATCTGGCATTTGTTCGTAAAGGCGTTTAATACGTTCGGCCATTTTAAAGGTAACGGTACCTGCAATAATGATTACATCGGCCTGCCGGGCAGATGGACGCGGGAAAACACCAAAGCGGTCGAGGTCATAGGTTGAGGCCATGGAGCCCATCATTTCAATAGCGCAACAGGCTATACCAAAACTAAGCGGCCATAATGAAGATAAACGTGCCCAGTTAAGCAGGTCGTTCATTTTGGTTATCACTACACCACCATTCTCACTGGTTATATCGTTATTCATTTGCAGGCTTTTTAAAGGCGGGTTTAAACATAGGTTTGCGTGCGGGCTCAGTTGGCGGAGTGGTAGTAGCAGCGGCAGATGGAGTGGCAGCAGCAGTTGCAGTTACTACAGTATCAGCATTGAAAGCTTTTACCGTAAACCTGCTTTGCTCCTGATTTAACTGCTCATACAAGGTTGGCGGGATATGCACATCGGTATGCGGTACAACAGGGGTCGGTTTTATCCAATCCAGGTCGCCTTTGCGCCAAACGTATATTAAACCTACAATCAGGATACCTAAAAACACAAACATCTCAGCCAATGAAAGCCATCCCCAGCGCACATCCTGCGCAGCAATCTCATGGCTGCCAAATACCGTTGCCCATGGAAAAATAAAAACCATCTCCACATCAAACAACAGGAAAACTAAAGCTATAACATAAAAGCGGGGATTAAAGGGCAACCAGGCATTGCCTGTTGGTTCTTCACCACATTCGTACGAGCTAAGTTTTTCGGCGTTAGGATTATTGGGGGCTAAAAGTCTGTTGATAAAAAATATCACACACACCATTATTATCCCCGTAATAATAAAGATGAGTATCTTTCCAAATTCTGATATTTGCGAAACATCCGTCATGAGTACAAATTTAGTAAAACAAACAGATTTTGACGCTATAATAATTGGTGGAGGCGCATGCGGCCTCATGTGTGCCGTACAGGCCGGCTTTTTAGGCAAGCGGGTACTGGTACTTGAAAAAAACGACCGCGTTGGCGCCAAGATCCTTATTAGCGGCGGCGGGCGTTGTAACTATACCAACCTTTACGCTACAGATCAGCAATTTATATCGCAAAATCCACACTTCTGTAAATCAGCCTTTTCACAATGGACAGTTGATGATACCATCAGCTTTTTTGAAACTTATGGCATTACCGGCAAAGAAAAAACATTAGGTCAGCTTTTCCCGGTAAGCGACAAAGCAAAGGATGTAGTTGAGGTTTTCACGAACCTGTGCGACGACCTTGGCCAGGAGATCTGGGTAAATGCCGAAGTTAAAATGGTAGAAAAAACTGACGATGGTTTTACAGTTCGGGCCGAAGTTAACGGCAAACAGGAATATATAAGCGCTGCCAGTGTAGTGATGGCTGCCGGCGGTTTGCCCATCCCCAAAATGGGCGCTACCGATTTCGGACTCCGAACGGCGCGCAATTTTGGTTTAAAAGTTACCGACACCGCCCCTGCCCTGGTGCCCCTTACAATTACCGGCAAAGACCAGCCCTGGTATGAGCAATTATCAGGCAATAGCATTTTTTGTAGGGTTTGGAACGATAGGGCAAGCTTTGAAGAAAATATCCTGTTTACCCACTGGGGCCTCAGCGGACCAGCCATATTACAAATCTCCTCCTATTGGAAACCAGGAGAATCCATTAACATCGATCTCCTGCCCAATCAAAATATTGCCGGCCTGATCCAACAGGAAAAGGAAACCAACGGCAAAAAAATGCTGCTTGCATACATCGCATCTTTATATACCCGCAAGTTTGCCGAAGCGTTGAGCGACAAACTCCCCGCCGAAAAAAACATGGCATCGCTCACCAAAACCGACATTGAAAACATCAGCACCCTCATTCATGATTTTAAGGTAAAACCTGCCGGCGATAAAGGTTATGACAAGGCCGAAGTAATGCGCGGCGGTGTATCTACAGATGAGCTTTCGTCAAAAACACTGGAAGCTAAGAAAGTCCCCGGGCTGTTTTTTGGCGGCGAATGTGTGGATGTTACAGGATGGCTTGGGGGCTATAATTTTCAATGGGCCTGGGCAAGCGGCTTTGTGATAGCGCAAAACATATGACCGTTGACTTTTTTGCGATTACGCTGATTTCGTTGATGCTATTTTACCAGCTAACCTGCCACTATCATTCATTTGCCGACGTTCGGTGATGCCGGGAAATCCTCCTTTGCAATTGTAACAAATCGGGTGTCCCAATTTTTTGATTCTCCAAAAAAATAAAAAAAGCCCGGCGTTCTTTTTTAAAAAAGAGGACTGTTCCATTTTTTGAGAGTGAAAACGCGGAACGCTTTAAAAATGAAACACATTGATTATCAAATACATAATATTTTACACGAAACACTGTTAAATATCTAATTATCAACAATTAAAACTTTAAGGAGTAAGCGCTTCTGGTTTCACATACGGGCTAAAACACCCTTTTTATTTTGCCATTTTTTAAGCCTTTTTGGATTTTTTTGATATTGACCGCGCCGGTTAGAAATAGCGCTGACAAAATAGCGCCACCAAAGTTATGAGTGTAAATACCTATTTTTAATAGCGTTTTTTAACTACCGCTCCACTATCTTATAATTCCTGTACTCACCAACGCGCCAGCCCGTAAGGTCTTCAATCTTTTGCAGTGCCTTACGGCGGAAGTCCATACCAGCCCTTAGTTTTTTGGAGTCAAAATCGATATTCCAGTTAGTAGCTGTTATTCGTTTTTGCATGGTTGCCGGATGCGTGCCGGTAAAGCGGATCAAGCGATCTGCATTGCCATAATCAAACTCATAGGTTTCGGGCAAGTGTTCAGCAAACCAGGTTCTCGTCGTGATAAAATTTATTAAAGTTACGCACCTTATGGGTTAACCCTTGTGGTGGCTTTGCCCAGCCGTAATGATATATATAGGCATCAATAAGCTTTACGTTGATTTTACGATCATCAAGCCTGAATCCCTGAGCATCACGATATGAATGGATACCCTTAATATTTTTGAGCAACCGGATTTCGCGGCGGTACCAGCGCCTTGAATGCCCGTAATAGTCATATGAGCCATAAAAATGCAGGTATTTAAACAGTAAGCCTTCAATGTTGGGTTTATTTAAAGCTTCATGCATTTCCTTTTTGATAAGCGGATGATATTTTTCATGCACCGCTTCGTCGCCCTGGATATAGAAACACCAGTCGGCATCGGGCGATATAGCTGCAAAAGCCTTATCTGTTTCGGCAGCGAAAACCTTTCCGCCTTCCCTTAATGATTCATCCCAAACCGAATCAATGATTTTTATAACCGGCGAGTTGATGCCCTCGATCAATCCCCGGGTACCATCATCGGAGTTACCTACTACTACAATAAATTCATCGCAAAGCGGTAATATGGATGTAATGGCCTCAACAATGGGATAATCATTACGTACAGCGTTCTTGATAAAGGTAAAACCGGATACTTTCATATGCGGCGTAAAGATAATAACAGAATCAAGACTTCAGGATACAAGATTCAAGACATCGCTTCCCAAGATCAACAGATTGCAGGTATCTTCAATTTGTGACATTGGGATTAGTGCATTTTGCATCCCGATGCGTTACTTTGCAAATAATAAAATTACTGCGCAGTTTGCGGTAATCCATATCAATAAATATCACTATGAAGGCACTCGCCAGGCAACTTTTCAAAACTTTTCTTTTTTCGGTAATCATATCTATAGTAGCAAGTGCGGTTTATTACTCGCTGCAGCATAAAGGCGTAAGCCAGGACCTAAACGGGATACTCCCCTCATTGTCCGAAAGCGTGGCTTTACTCAACATCTTTATTTTAATAATGACCCTGCCCATGTTGTTTTTAGCCAACCCGGCGTATTACAACAATCTGTCTATAAGGCTGGTGCTTTATTTTTCGGGCTCTGTTGTATTTGTCATTACCGCCTTCCGTTTACAGCTAAACCCCGAAAACAAAACGCTTTACTTTATTACGGCCATTAGTTTTATCATAGTACACAGCGTTTTCTATTATCTAATGACCAAAAAACGACGTTGAACCATTGTTGTTTAAAGCATTTATAGGCTTTTTGAAAGATTTAGGCTAAACTTGCATCTTCAAATATGAAAGCATTTTACGGAGATTTAAAACTGGGTATTTTAGGCGGCGGACAGTTAGGACGTATGCTGATACAGCAAGCCATAAACTATAATGTTACTGTTAAAATTCTTGATCCGGACCGCGAAGCGCCTTGCCGCAAACTGTGTGACGAGTTTACCGTAGGCTCATTGGGTGATTATGAAACCGTTTATAACTTTGGTAAAACTGTCGACCTGCTTACCATTGAAATAGAGAAGGTTAACGTTGACGCCCTTGAACAGCTTGAAAAAGAGGGTGTACTGGTTTATCCGCAATCCCGCATTATCAGGCTGATTCAAGATAAAGGTTTGCAGAAGCAATTTTTCAAGGAAAACGATATCCCTACTGCCGATTTCCAGATCATATCATCACCCCAACAGCTACAACAAAGTTTAATCCCGTTTCCTTATATCCAGAAACTACGTAAGGATGGCTATGACGGCAAAGGCGTATACAAAGTAATTGATGAAAGTTACCTTGCCGGCGCTTTTAAAGAGCCGAGCCTGATTGAGCAATGGATAGATTTTGAAAAAGAGATTGCTGTAATTGTTGCCCGTAATGAAAACGGCGAGATCAGCACGTTCCCGATGGTTGAAATGGAGTTCAACCCTAAAGCCAACCTCGTGGAGTTTTTGATCGCTCCCTCTACCCTTCCATTCGCCATCCAACAAAAAGCAGAACAAATAGCTAAAAAGATTGCCGATAGTCTTAAAATTGTTGGCTTGCTGGCGGTTGAAATGTTTTTAGATAAGCAAGGCCGCATCCTGGTGAATGAGCTTGCCCCGCGCCCGCATAACAGTGGTCACCAAACTATTGAAGGCAATGTGATATCACAATTTGAGCAGCATTTGAGGGCGATATTTAATCAGCCTTTGGGCGATACCTCCTGCCTTAATAATGCCATTATGGTAAACGTTTTAGGTGAAGCCGGTTATGAAGGACCAGCTATTTACCAGGGCATCGAAAAAGTATTGAAAGTACCGGGTGTGTATATTCACCTTTATGGTAAAGCTTTAACTAAACCATTTAGGAAGATGGGGCACGTTACTATTGTAGATGCCGATAGAGAAAAGGCGATTGAAAAGGCAAGATTTGTGCAGAAAACACTGAAAGTAATTAGTTAATAAAGAAATAGCCACACGTCATTGCGAGGCACGAAGCAATCCCAAACTATACAGGGCGAACCTGCTAATCGGGGATTGCTTCGTGCCTCGCAATGACGCTTACAAACATAACCATGAGTAATCCAAAAGTCGCCATTATAATGGGCAGCAAATCCGATTTAAATGTAATGCAGGATGCTGCTGATGTTTTAGCCGAATTAGGCGTTGAATACGAAATAACCGTGGTATCGGCCCACCGCACACCCGATCGTATGTTCAGCTATGCACGCGCCGCTGCCGACAGGGGCATTAAAGTGATCATTGCCGGAGCAGGCGGCGCCGCCCACCTGCCGGGCATGGTAGCCTCATTAACCCATTTGCCAGTGATTGGAGTACCGGTAAAATCAAGCAACTCTATTGACGGCTGGGATTCCATCCTATCTATACTACAAATGCCAAACGGTATCCCGGTAGCCACTGTAGCTTTAAATGCAGCCAAAAACGCGGGCATCCTCGCAGCACAGATCCTGTCAACAGGAGACGAATACCTGGTAAAAAACCTTATCGACTTTAAAGAAAACCTTAAAAAGAAAGTTGAGGAGTCGGCAAGGGAAATGGAAGATAGTGATTAGAGGTTGGAGATTAGAGATTAGTTAGCTTAAGATTATACAAGTTAAATGAGAAAAGGCCGTAGTAAATTATGGCCTTTTCTCATTTCTAAATATTATAGTCTAACCTCTAATCTCCAACCTCTAATCACTCACCTTAATTCAACGCCGGATTTTCCGGAAAATTAGCAATGTGGGCATACCGCTGGCCAAGACTGATCACCACCTTGCGCCATAGATTTTGTTCATCGAGGGTAAATAGTGTTTCTATATCAAACTTATTAGTCACAATCCAGCTGTCTTCTTTTATTTCTTCATCAAGTTGCTGAGGCGTCCAGCCCGAATATCCTGCAAAAAATTTAATTTCTTCGGTGCTTAACTGGTAATTGGATATTAAATATTTCACCTGCTCAAAATCGCCGCCCCAGTAAAGGCCATTTGCTATTTCAATGCCGCCTTCTATTTTGTCAGGCGCGCAATGGATAAAATGCAGTGTATTTTTGGCTACCGGCCCCCCTCGTAAACAGGCATTTCGGAGTATGATACATCAGGCAGTACATCGCCCAATAAATATTCGCTTTGATGGTTCAGGATAAAGCCCATAGCTCCTTCTTCAGAGTATTCTGTTAAAATTATTACGGACCTTCTGAAATTCGGATCCATCATAAACGGTTCCGAAATGAGTAAATGGCCTGCCGCGGCCGCAATAGGACTAAGCATAAAGTTTAGCGTTTAAATACATAACAAGCATAGCAAAAATATGTTCAATTATGAATAATGATTTACATCATTATATACGGTTTAATTAATTTGTAAGTTTGCATCAAAATGAATCAGCAGGAAATACAAAATTTAAGGCAGGACTATAGTGCCTCTACCCTATCAGAAAACAGCACTAAGGGCGATCCTATTAAACAGTTTGAACAATGGTTTAACGAAGCTTTGGAGGCAAAATTGCATGAACCCAACGCCATGACGCTGTCAACTGCCACCGTAACCGGCAAGCCTTCGGCACGTATTGTACTTTTAAAAGGCTTTCATGCAGGCGGTTTTATATTCTTCACCAACTACTTAAGCCGCAAAGGCAAAGAGATAGCCAAAAACCCCCAGGGCGCGTTAACATTTTTTTGGGGAGGCCTTGAGCGCCAGGTGCGTATTGAAGGCACTATTGAAAAAGTAAGCAAAGAAGAGTCTGAAAAATATTTCCATTCACGCCCTAAAGGCAGCCAGGTTGGCGCAATAGTATCTCCACAAAGCCAGGAAATTGAAAGCCGCGATGCATTGGAGCAAAAGTGGAACGCACTGGAGGCCGAATATGCTGATAAAGAAGTACCTAAACCATCGTATTGGGGTGGATATATCTTAAACCCGCAATTGGTGGAGTTTTGGCAAGGCCGGCCAAGCCGCATGCACGACCGCATCCTGTATAAAAAAACTGATAAAAAAATCTGGAAAAAAGTACGCCTTGCACCATGAGTTTTGATGATATTAAAAACCTGCTCACCGAAAAACTTGGTGATACGGTAATTACCGGCGAAGAAACAGGCGGTCTGCAACCCGCCTTGTTAATTAACCCTGATGATATTACAGCCGTATGCCTGGAGTTGCGGAACAATCCTAAAACTTATTTCGATTTTTTGTCGAGCCTGAGCGGTGTGCATTATAATGACGAAGCAAACCGCTATGGTGTGGTTTATCACCTGGCATCAATCCCTTATAAAACACAACTTACTTTAAAAATAAGCAAAGCCCATCCAAAAGAAAGTACTGAACTGCCCGAATTTAAAAGCATAACCTCTGTTTACCGCACTGCCGACTGGCATGAGCGCGAAACATATGACATGCTGGGGATTTACTTTGAAGGCCACCCCGATCTTCGCCGGATTTTGCTGCCCGACGATTGGGAAGGTTTCCCTTTACGGAAAGATTACCAGAACGCCGAATTTTATAAAGGCATCAGGATAGATTAACCTCAAATAAGCTTTCCTGGTGTTAACGGAGCGAAATGAGCCAAAGGCAGGCTATTAAATAACAGCTTTGTTTACTTCATTTTTACAGCGAAAGTAGCCCATAAATAAAAAAAGCTGATTTTTGGTATCCGGCAATATGCCCCAAGCAATATATGACCGGATATAAATTTAACCGGATATAAAATTGGTCATTACAAACCCCAAATACGAAGAAGCACTCCTCAGGTATAATAAAAAGATAGCCGCGGCCAGCGTTGAGGATATGGTACTTAATGTAGGTCCGCAACATCCCTCAACGCACGGGGTTTTGCGCCTGGAATTAATTACCGATGGCGAGATAGTAAAAGAGGTGATCCCCCATATCGGCTACCTGCACCGCTGCTTTGAAAAACATGCCGAATCATTAACCTACCAACAAACCATCCCTTTTACCGACAGGATGGATTACCTGGCTTCGATGAACAACAGCCACGCCTTTGTAATGGGTGTTGAACGGATGATGGGTATTGACAAGGATATCCCTAAACGTGTTGAATACATCCGCGTGCTGGTTTGCGAGCTAAACCGCATAGCATCGCACCTGATAGCCATTGGCACTTACGGCATTGATATAGGCGCCTTTACCCCCTTCCTGTGGTGTTTCAGGGACAGGGAGCATATTATGGGGATGCTGGAGTGGGCATCGGGCTCACGTATGCTATACAATTACATTTGGGTAGGCGGTTTATTTTACGACTTGCCGGTTGGTTTTGAAGAACGCTGCCGGGATTTTGTGGAGTATTTTAAACCTAAAATGGTTGAGCTAAACCAGTTGCTTACCGACAACCAGGTATTTATTTCGCGCACAGCCAATGTGGGCGTTTTGCCGCTTGATGTAGCTATTAACTATGGCTGCTCGGGCCCAATGTTGCGCGCATCGGGCTTAAAATGGGATTTGCGGCGGATTGATAATTATTCGGCCTACCCCGAAATTGATTTTGAAATCCCGATTGGGCAGGGGCTGATGGGCAAAGTTGGCGATTGCTGGGACAGGTACAAGGTACGCGTTGATGAAATTGAACAATCACTAAGAATAATTGAACAATGCCTTGACCGTTTGCAAAAAGAGTTAAAGCGCACGCCTGATTTTGATCCCCGTGCTAAGATGCCCCGCAAAACCATTCCCAAAGCACAGGATTATTATGTACGCTGCGAAGGCGCCAAAGGCGAGTTTGGCTTTTATTTTATTACCGACGGCAAATCGGAGATCCCAACCCGTGTAAAATCCCGCGGGCCAAGCTTTAATAATCTTTCGGTACTGCCCGAGCTATCCAAGGGTGTATTAATTGCCGATTTGATAGCAATTGTAGGTTCTATCGACTTTGTTTTAGGCGAGGTGGACAGGTAGAGCCGTCTGAACTCGAATTAAACGAATTGTAAGAATTTAATGAATTTGCTAAGCTTTCTGTTAATTCTTCAAATTCTATAAATTCGAGTTCAGACAAACAAAAAAGAGACCCCTCGCGGCGTCTCCTTTCATTTTAATATATTAATTTTTATTGGAATGGGCTAATGATTACTGGTTATACACTTTAACCATAAACACGTAGTTTTTGAGCTTGCTGCTCTGTTGAGTACGGCTTAATCCAGCTAACTTATTCTTTGTATTAAGATTAAGCGTTTTCGACAACGAATCGGTTGGAATATTTTGTATCGCCTTTAACAGGTAAGTTGATTTTTTAGCAAAATATGCACCTGCAACCTGGGTTTGACGTGCTGTAATTACACCTATCACGTTTCCTTTTTCATCAAGTAAGGGTCCGCCTGAATTACCGGGGTTTACCGGAACAGAAATTACATATTCGGTAGTATCGCCCGAATAATTTGCTGCCGAAGCTAAATAACCTCCTCCATAAACCATATTATCGGCCGGGTACCCGAGTGTGTATACGCTCTCTCCAAGATCGCCTTCCGCCCTTTTAACGTTATATGGTATAGGGCCAAGGTTTTTAAATGATGGATCATTGATCTGTAAAATAGCCAGGTCATACTGTGGTTCGGTATAAATAACCTTAGCATGAAATGATTCGCCCGCGGCATTCTGCACATAAACCGAATCGGCATTTTTGATCACATGGTAATCTGTAGCCAGGTAACCATTTGATGTAAGCGCAAAACCGGTGCCCCTGAAATTTGCAGGCGGCGTAGTTGCTTTAGGCCTTACAGGCGTACGGCCGCCCGCATTAACATTAATATGTTTAACCTTATCATTAATAGTTTTGATTTGGCCTTTCAATTCTTCGTACTTCGATCTCTCGTTACTTAATTTGCCTGTAACAATTAATACGCTCAATACGGCAAATATCATAACCGAAGCCGCCACCGATATTTTTGAATGGTGATTACGCCACAGACGTACAATCCATACCGGGTGGATCATCACTTCTTCTTTCAAAGCATGAACATCAATTTCATTATGAATGGCGTTTAAGCGATTCTCAAGCTCAAGGCGTTCGCCATATTGCTTCAGTAAGCCTATAAACTTAGCATGCTCGGTAACTTTACTTTCAACAGCCGCGTCGTTTTTGCGAAGCAGCTCAAATTGAACACGTTCTTCGGCGGTCATGCTACCGTCGAGATACCGTTCAATAAATTCTGTTAGTTGGTTATCACTCATCTCTTGATCTCCTTATTTCTGCTGAAAAAATAGTTTCTTCAGCCTTTGCAGGCATTTGTACTTCTGCGTTTTGGCATTATCCGCATTGGTGTAACCAAACCGCTCACAAATCTCCTGCATCGATCTGTTTTTTATATAAAAATCTTCCATAATGGTTTTACAGGGTTCGCCTAATAACTGGAGCGCACTCTCCATTTTACCAAACTGGATGTCCCTGTCGTTATGGTTATCAATTTCTTCTTCAACGGGTAAGTGTTCTTCAAAGTCCCTGATGTCACCACCATATCGGTTCATTTGGCTTAACCTTTTAAGCCAAAGCCGCCGGCAAACTGAGTATATATATGTTTTAAGCTTACTGTTTAGCTCAAAATCACCGGCTTTAATTTTATTGTAAAGAACGATAATGGCTTCCTGGTAAATATCCTTCGCGTCATCCTCATCGCCATTGTTGTTGATGATCAACTGTAATATCATCGGAAAATAGGTTGTATAGAGCCTCTTCAGCACTACCTCCGAGTTATTAAGTATCCCAAGAACTATTTCACTATCTGTTGGAGCCGAAGCTTTTAAGTCTTTATTCACTCTTAATACTATTTAGGTCAAATTGTAACCCACTATTATCAAAAAAATCAAACTAAAATAAATTAATAACATTGGCATTACATTTCATTACCTGTAACAATTGTGTAATGCATTAATTTACCGTTAATACCGGCGGGTAAACAAGGTAACCCCAATGTTAAAAACTATGCAGGCAAATCTGCAATAAAAAAACCGCTTGCAAAAACCGATACGTAAACTATAAACCCTATGGAATTTACAAAGTTTAATTTTTATGGGTTACCTTTTCCATTAATGCGTATTAAGTAACAAACGATCACAAAACGTTAACATTTTAAAAATTAAGAAAATGAAAAACACATTTAAATTAGCATTCGTAGCATTAGTTCTGGCAGCTTCTTTTTCAGCTTGTGGCGGTGACGCTAAAAAAACTGATGGCGATACTACTAAAACAACTGTAGTTGACTCAACTAAAGTTGTTACTGACTCTACTAAAACTGACACTACTAAAGTTGTTGCTGATACTACTAAAAAAGACACCACCAAGAAATAATTATTTCTGATAAGATAGAAAGTAGTTAAATATCATTTTTAATCTTTTTCTATTGATTTTTTAGTTATCCATCAATAAAAAAGGTGACTTGTAATTTTTTTCAAAATTATGGGTTACCTTTTTTTATTTCTGGTATTAAGCTGTAAACTATTAAATCACTTATTAAAAAAATTAAACATGAAAAATTTCAAATTAGGCTTTTTAGCTTTAGCTATCGCTGTTTCTTTCGCTGCTTGTAAAGGTTCTTCATCATCTTCTGCTGCTGATTCAACTAAAGCTGATTCTTCTAAAATGGCTGCTGATACTACTAAAGCTGACACTTCTAAAATGGCTGCTGATACTACTAAAGCTGACACCACTAAAAAAGACACTACTAAAAAGTAATTTAACTTTTTATGTAAAAAAACGTCCCCGGAAAACCGGGGGCGTTTTTTTTACCCAAAACCGCCAAACAATTTCTATTGGTATTGCTTAATGTGATACATAATAAAATATGAAATATTCTGAATGGAAAACGCTTAGTGCCGATGAGCGTCAAAATATTGGCTGGCACCGTCATCCGCATATACGCACTGCAACCCTTTTTGCCATAGTTTTTGCGATAACATTTATTATAGTAGTGCTTGGCATAAGTAAAAACAGCACAATTCATCTTAACCGCAAACCAACTGCAAAGGAAGCTTTTACCATGGCGAAATTATTTGTAAAGGAAAAGCTGAAACAACCTCAAAAAGCTGTTTTTCCTAACAATAGTTTTAAATCGGTTATTGATACAACAACTAATAGCTACGAGGTACAATCAACGGTAAAAATTGAGAACGATAGGGGCAAAATGGAACAATCGGCCTGGGAAGTTAAAATGTTGTATACGGATGGTGACTGGGCCGAGAAAAATAGCTGGCAAGTTAAAAAAATAGACATTATTCCTCAGCCATAAAACCAACCGCTTAACAGTAATCATAAAAAAGGAGCAGTTATAAAACTGCCCCCGGTGGTTAATTAGTTATCAATAAATTTAGTGAACAGTATCACGCAGGGCTTTAATCTCGTCATGAGCATCAAGCAGCTCACTTTCCTGCTGGCTGATTGTTTCGCGCAGGTAGGCCGGTAAATTTTCGTCTTCAAGCGCGGTACGGTATGCTTTTAAAATGGCATCTTCGCCAAATTCGCATTCCTCCAGCACGTTGTGGGTATCATGTCCGGTAAATGCGGCTTTAACGTCAAGCCAGGCCCTGTGTATTTTGCCGCTGGTGGTTGTACCGGTTTCAATGTCATTTCCAAAAGCGCTAACCTCTGTACCCAAAGCAAGCCTGTAACCCTGGCTTTGGCCAATAAACCGTGTGAAAAGCGATTTTAGTTCGGCATCGCTATCCTTCAAATCCTTTGAGGCGCGTTGATAGCCCTCAATCCTGTCATTGTTGATCTGTATCAGATCATTTAAAATCTCTACAGTTGCTTGTGTATTTTCCATGATTAGATGTTTTTATATAATATCAACCCCTTTAAAATTAAATTGTTTAATTAATTATATAAAAAATAATCCAAAATGAAAATTAGCTTTTCCCCCTAAATAAAGAGATCACCCAAATAACAATAGCGATAACAACTATTACAGCTATGATACCGGTTACTGCTCCGGCCTTAAAAATATCGCCTATAACCGAGCATCCGCTCATCGTTAATAAGGCGAAAGTGAATAATAAAAGGTGTGAGTTTTTCATGGTTAATGTTTAAATAGATAAAAGTATGATGGTTGGTTAGTTCCCCGGTTACTATCGATAAAAGGAATGCAATAATCAGGCCTTTTTAACATCAGGCTAACTGGAGGGAACCAATTTAAATAGCGGTATATTTTAGCTAATTAATTGTATAGGTATGTATACAATGATGCCTGCAGATAATAAATAAGCGGTCGCTTTTAACCGGAATTTAATAGCCGAAATAATTTCTAAATAATCCTCAAATTTTAAAACCAAACACTACCATTAATCGTTCATAACATAATTAGTTATAAACCAATTAAACATATCAATAATTTAAAGATTATAGAAGGTTACATGTTTACACCGGCTGCCTACAGCAGGTTTGTTGCGTTTAGCATAAAATAATTTATTAACAATTTATCTCCAACCAACTATGATAATACCGGTACAACCAAACATTCAATGTGAAAACTGCATTAAATGCGGTAACAGGCCTCATGTTGAACAGCATAAAAAATATTGGGTACTTACGTGCCCTAACAAGAGCTGCAAAAACTTTGTAAAAGCGCTCACTATCGACTTTGCCACCTGGAACCGGCTCAACAAAAAGGCCAATGAAATACCGGCTACAACTGAAACCTTAAAACGCACGGCTTAATTACAGGAGAAGGATAGCAAGCGCCATAAATCCACAAAAATTTTTTATGGCTTTAACTCAGATGAGTACATTTACACGCTACTCTACTGGTTAAGCTATGACAAATGCACTTCTATCAATAAATAAAGCAACTGTACGTTTTTTAAATACGACATTATTTACCGGCTTAAGCTTTAGTATAAAAAAAGGCGAAAGCTGGGCTCTTATCGGCGAAAGCGGATCGGGGAAAAGTGCCCTGCTACAAACCATAGCCGGGCGTTTTAATATCACAGGGGGTGAAATAGATTATCATTTCTGGAATGAGTACTCCAAATTTTTCAAGGCCGGTGATATTGCCACGCCACATAAGCTTATAGCCCTGGTTGAGCCTAAACATCATTTCCGCAATCTTTCAAACACTACTGATTTCTACTACCAGCAACGCTATAATTCATCCGATTCGGAAGATGCGCTTACCGTTATAGACTATCTTAATACGATACCGCACTTTCCCGGCACCGATACATCCTGGACATTTGAAAGAGTAGTTTCATTATTACGGCTCGAACCACTGCTCAATAAACAGATCATTAAACTATCAAACGGCGAAACCAAACGCCTGATGCTGGCAGCCGCCCTGCTTAAAAATCCGGTACTATTAATGCTGGACAGCCCCCTAACCGGCCTTGATATAAAAACCCGCGAAGAATTTAATGGCATTATTGAGCAAATCATGGCATCAGGTATTAACATCATAATAGCCACCTCTATCCATGAAATCCCAACAGCTATTACCCATGTCGCCGTGTTAAGCAAAGGGGCTATTATCCACGAAAGCCTAAAACAGGATTTTAAAGCAGAACTTTTTGAGCAGGACAAAAGCGATACAATTGATACCAATGAATTGAATGCCTTACTCAACATCGATAAAAACCCTGCCACTTACAAGCACATTGTAAAAATGGATAAGGTACACATTAAGTATGGCGATAAGGTGGTGCTGGATGATGTAAACTGGCAGATTAACCCTGGAGAACATTGGGCTTTGCTGGGTCCTAACGGGGCAGGCAAATCAACGTTGCTAAGCTTAATCAACGGAGATAACCCGCAGGCTTATGCTAACAACATTATTTTATTTGATAAAAAACGCGGGACAGGCGAAAGCATCTGGGATATCAAAAAAATCGGCTTCGTATCGCCCGAACTGCATCAGTACTTCCCTACTGATAATAGCTGTTTGCAGGTAATCGAGTCGGGCTATTACGACACCCTCGGCTTATTCAGGCCAAGCAATAAAGACCGTGCAGAGGTTGCTTTACGATGGATGAAGGCTTTGGAAATTGAAAAGTACGCGCGTGTATTGCTCAAAAACATCCCGGCAAGTGCACAACGCCTCTGTCTGCTTGCCCGGGCGCTCATTAAAAATCCGGCACTGCTTATTTTTGATGAACCCTGCCAGGGAATGGACGATCATCAGCAACTCCACTTTAAAAACCTGGTTGATACCATTTGCAGCCTGGGCAATGTTACACTTATTTATGTTACCCACTATCAACGTGAAATACCCAACAGTGTTGATAAAGTTTTGAGGTTGGATAAGGGAAAGGTAGTTTTTTAAGCTGAAAGCCAAAAGTTGAAAGCCGAAAGCTGAAGGAATAACAAGCTTTGGGCTTTCTGCTTTAGGCTTTACGCTTCCTTTCTATCTTTTTTGTCAATTATTTAACAGCCGTTAAAATCAAATTACCAACTTGCGTATATTTGCGTGATATGAATACAGCCGATCTGTTGCAGCGCGCTTTGCGGTTTGATTTTTTAACGCTTGAAGAAGGCGTTTACCTGTATAACAACGCCTCTACTGCCGAGTTGATGTACACAGCCAACGAACTTCGTAAAATACAGGTTCCGCATGGCAAGGTTACCTGGCAAATTGACCGTAATGTTAACACTACCAACGTTTGTATAGCCAATTGCAAGTTTTGTAATTTCTTTCGCCGTCCTGGTCATGAGGAAAGCTATATTACTGATATTGAAACTTATAAAAAGAAGATCGAGGAAACATTTCGTTACGGCGGCGATCAACTGCTGTTACAGGGCGGGCATCACCCCGATCTTGGCTTAAAATTTTATACCGACCTGTTTCGCGAACTGAAACAGCTTTATCCGAAATTAAAACTGCATTCATTAGGTCCGCCGGAAATTGCGCACGTTGCCAAATTAGAGGGCATGGCGCATATTGAGGTACTAAGAGCAATGAAGGAAGCAGGCCTGGATTCATTACCGGGTGCTGGTGCCGAGATCCTGAACGACCGCGTACGCCGCCTGATATCAAAAGGCAAATGCGGCGGTAAGGAATGGCTTGATGTCATGCGTGCTGCTCACCAGCTTAACCTGCCAACATCAGCTACGATGATGTTCGGCCACATTGAAACTATTGAAGAGCGCTTTGAACATTTGGTTTGGATCCGCGAGGTACAGGCCGAAAAACCTGAAGGCAACTATGGTTTTATAGCATTTATCCCCTGGCCTTTCCAGGATGATGGTACCCTCTTACGTAAAGTACGCGGTATCACCAATAATGTTACCGGCGACGAATATATCCGCATGATTGCCTTGAGCCGGATCATGTTGCCTAATATAAAAAATATTCAAGCTTCATGGCTTACCGTGGGTAAACAGGTTGCCCAAATTTGCTTGCACGCCGGTGCTAACGATTTTGGATCGATCATGATTGAAGAAAACGTTGTATCCGCAGCCGGTGCACCTCACAGGTTTACTGCTAAAGGCATCCAGGAATCCATAAAAGAAGCCGGCTTTGAGCCCCAGCTTCGTACCCAGCGATACGAGTGGCGCGAAATTCCCGTTGAAATTGAAGAACAGGTTATAAATTATTAAGCCCTTAGTAGCAGTAGCAGTGAAAAAGTAACTGCAACTAAAAACTGCAACTGCCACTGACTAAAAATGGAACAATACATAGAGGCCCTAATTTTTGCATCAGAGCAGGCAATCCGGTTGGAAGAGATCATGTATTGCCTCCAGGCTGCTTTTGAGCGCGATTTTGATATACAAGAAGTAACCGATGCTATAGGCAGGATCCACGAAAAATACCAGCATCATAGCTTAGCTATTGAGCTGGTTAAAATTGGCAACGGCTATCAATTCCTCACAAAAAAGGAATATCATGCTGTTATTAACCTTTTGCAGCTGCAACGGTCAAAGAAAAAACTAAGCCAGGCCGCTTTGGAAACCCTGGCTATCATCGCTTACAAACAACCCGTAACTAAGCCCGATATAGAACAGATCAGGGGTGTAAACTGCGATTATTCGATCCAAAAGTTACTCGAAAAAGAGCTAATAGCTATAATTGGCAAATCAGAAGGGCTCGGAAAACCTATCCTTTATGGTACCAGTGCTTTGTTTATGGACTATTTTGGCATTAACAACATTGAGGAATTACCTCAACTTAAGGACTTTACAAACAACACGGCCACCATTGGCGAGCAATCAGAATAATTTTAATTTCTGTTTTAAAAAAACCATTTTTCATTATTTTTACTATTGAATCAATAGGGTAAAAGATTTTAGAAACGCTTTTCTTTATCTGATTTTAATTATTATTATTGACAAAGTTTAATTTATAAAATCCATTACAATGGGAGCGCCAAAGAAACCGAACACTAAAAAGATCGAAAACTCAGATAATGATCCTGATGATGATGATGAGTTTGACCCAAAAGTGAAAAAGAAGGTAGTTGATGACGATGATGATGATTTTGACGGACCATTAGATGATGATCTGGGCAGGGGTTACGAGTCATTCGATGACGAAGACGAAGACGACTATTAATTCTTTTTAATACATAACATTTTACAAAGCATTCAGACTATGCCTCTGGATGCTTTTTTTATTATCTACCGGTAGCGTACAATAAATGAAAGTAACAGAAGTAAAGGACAAAACAACAAAAAAGGCTTTTTAGATGTGGCCCGCATCATTTATAAAGATGACGATAACTGGGTTTGCCCGCTTGATAATGATATTGAAGCTGTATTTAACCCGGCA
This sequence comes from Mucilaginibacter sp. P19, assembly GCF_050632265.1. Lineage (NCBI taxonomy): Bacteria > Pseudomonadati > Bacteroidota > Sphingobacteriia > Sphingobacteriales > Sphingobacteriaceae > Mucilaginibacter > Mucilaginibacter sp. P19. The sequence goes on along the minus strand of NZ_CP192586.1, from coordinate 2,229,739 downwards.
AAAAACAACTTTCATCAACATGGTAAATGTACCCGTTGGATCCTGACAGATGACAATGGCCATCTAATTGGCCGGGTTGCTGCTTTTATTAATGAAAAAAGGCATACAATTACGAGCAGCCAACCGGCGGTATGGGTTTTTTTGAGTGTATCGATAACAAAGAAGCTGCCTTTTTTTATTTGATACCGCAAGAAACTGGCTCCGGGAAAACGGCATGAAAGCCATGGACGGCCCCATCAACTTTGGCGAAAACGACAATTTTTGGGGCTTGCTGGTTGAAGGTTTCACCCCGCCCTCTTATGGAATGAACTATAATCATCCGTATTACCAGGCCTTTTTTGACGAGTACGGCTTTAAAACCCAGTACGCGCAGATCACTAACCATGTTGACGCTCATAAACCTTTCCCCGAGCGGTTTACCAAAATAGCTAATTGGGTAGCCAAAAAGCCAGGGTACGATTTCAGGCATTTTGAAATAAAAAAAATAGAAAAATTCGCAGCTGATTTCATTGAGGTTTATAACGATGGATGGAAAGATTTCGAAAACTTTGTTCCTATCACATACGATACGATCATGGAAAGCTTCGAAAAAATGAAGCCCCTGATGGACGAAAAATTGATTTGGTTTGCTTACGTTGACGATGAACCAGCATCTTTTATGATCATTTTACCCGACGCCAACCAGATGCTTAAACCGCTAAACGGCAAACTGAACCTGATAGGTAAGCTCAAATTTTTATACTACCGCTGGAAAGGGGTATCCCGCATGCGGGCTATTGTGATGGGCACAAAACAAAAGTACCAAAAGCATGGCCTCGAGTCGGCTATGTTTATAAAATTAAAGGAATATGTATTGCCTCTCAAGCGTTATGATGAGCTTGAACTATCCTGGGTAGGCGATTTTAACGACAAAATGATAGCCATCCATGAAGCAGTTGGTGCTACATTTGGCAAAAAGCATTTAACAATGCGTTACATTTTTGATTAGCCCGGCCAAACCGGGCCACCAAATTATGCGGTTACTTTTGAATGTCGAAGTTCTTCAAATAGCTCAATTACTTTTTTCTGCAAATCGATTACTTCAGTTTCACGGTCCATTAAGCGTTTGTTAACGGTTTCAAGCTCGTTAACAAATTTCTGATCCTGTTCGGTATCATTAAACGTAAGCAACTGAACTACTGACATTTCAAACAGGTTTGCTATCTGCTCAAGCCTTGATAAATTAATATCAGTGATCCCTGTTTCAATCTTTGAGAAAGCAGGAATTGAAATATCCAATCTCTTTGCAACATCCTCCTGGCTCCACCCCTTTTGATGACGTAATAATCTGATTTTTTTCCGAGAGTTTTCATTTGGTTAAATTAATAGTGTAGGTTTCGCAAAAGTTAATTACTTTACAATAATATTTATTATCACGCTAATTATCAACTAATTTGCGTAATTTTTTATTTTAAAGTGTAGTTAATTGTTGCGATTGGCAAATCCCTTAAATTAAAGCAAATAAATCATTCTAAAACATACCTGCTACACGGTATTTTTTTCGAGTAATTTAGGTCTGGATTTTCATCCCATTGTAATTTAGTGCGCAAAAAAGCGCAAAAAATTCTTCTTTTTAAAATTAAAATTTCATTTTTGTACTGTAATATTTTTTATTACAGATAAATGAACGGACAATTTCAAATAGCAACCCATGTATTAACCCTGCTTTGTAAGCAGCCGGGCGAGCTATTATCGTCTGATTATGTTGCCGGCAGCATGAACGTAAACCCTGTTCTGGTACGTAAAGAAATGCGCAAATTACGCGTCTGCGGGCTTATTGAAAGCAAGGAAGGTAAAACAGGCGGTTATTGCCTCGCCCTCCCCCTCAAAAAATAACCCTTGCTGATGTTTATAAAGCTGTAAAACTGCCGCCGGCTTTAGGCCAGGCTAAAAATAAGCCCAACCCTGCCTGCCCTGTCGGTAAGCAAATTGGAGCTCACCTTGATCATTTGGCCGATGAGGTTGAAGCAGCCATTATCACAAAACTAAGCACCATAACCATTTTTGATTTTGTAAATCAATTTGATTAAAAAAATTTAAAACAAACTGTAACAAATTTAATTACAATATAAAAGCAAAAACAATGAAAATCGCATTAATTGGAGCCACAGGTTTTGTAGGCAAAGCCGTTTTAAACGAAGCGTTACAACGTGGATACGAGGTAACTGCTATAGCCCGTAACCCGAAAACAGATATTGAAAACCCTAAATTAACACTTAAAACTGCCGATGTATATAACGTTGATGAGTTAACCGAAACATTGAAAGGGCATGATGCTGTTATAAACTCATTTAACGCCGGCTGGGGTAACCCTAACCTGTACAATGATTTTATTAAAGGGTCAGAGGCTATACAACAGGCCACTAAACAAGCTGGTGTAAGCCGCCTGTTGGTTGTAGGCGGTGCAGGCAGCCTTTTTATTACTCCGGGCGTACAATTAGTTGACAGCCCTCAATTCCCTGCCGAATGGAAAACAGGCGCCACAGCGGCCCGCGATTACCTGAACATCATCAAAAAAGAAGAAGATTTAGACTGGACCTTCCTGAGCCCGGCTATACACCTGCATCCTGGCACCCGCACAGGCGTATACCGTATCGGTACGGATGAGCCTGTGTTTAATGACAAGCACGAACACGAAATTTCGGTTGAAGATTTGGCAGTTGCTATATTGGATGAACTGGAAAACAACCAGTTTGTGAAAAGAAGGTTTACTGTGGGATATTAATCAGAACCATGATTTGCAGGATTTTAGGATTCCCCTGATAGAAAGTAAAAAGCTTATGAAGTTTTATTCTTCATAAGCTTTTCTTTTTGCTACAATAAATCAGGCCATCGTAAAATCCTACGAATCAAGGTTCATTTAATAAACTTAGCAGCTACCCATTCCTTATCTTTTTTATGGGTAATGTATTTCAGGCCATACTTGCGGGCTTCTGTCGGTAATGATATCCAGGTCTGGCGATTCATAGAAACCACTGAAGTAAATCTCGCCATCGGTCTTTAACGCTTCAGCATAACGCGGCATCTGGTCGATAAGGATATTACGGTTAATGTTAGCCAGGATAGTATCATATTGCTCGTTGGGGATAACTTCTTTTGACCCGCAAAGTGGTTTGATATTACCCACATTATTCAAAGCCGAATTTTCGATAGTACTTTCATAACAAACCGGGTCGTAATCAATGGCGGTGATATCGTCGGCACCCAGTTTGGCTGCCATAATAGCAAGGATCCCCGTACCGCAGCCCATGTCAAGCACTTTTTTACCGGCAAATTCATTTTCAAGCATCAGCCCCAGCATCATAGCTGTGGTTTGATGATGCCCGGTGCCAAACGCCATTTTAGGGTCAATAACAATCTCATAATCAAACTCAGGCTTTGGTTCATGAAAGGTTGCCCGTACATAAATCTTATCCCCTATCTCTATAGGTTCAAAATTACTTTCCCATACCTCGTTCCAGTTTTTCTGCGGAATGAGCATTATCTCGTAACTAAAAGTAAACAGGTCTTTATAGGGTAAAAGTTGTGCATCAAGCGCCTGCTGGTCAAAAACATCTTCGGGAATATAAGCTTTAAAGCCAAGCTCAAGCTCTTCAAAAGTATCAAAACCTATCTCACCCAAAGCATTTATCAGCAGGTCTTGCTGGTAATCTTCGGTAGTGATGGTGGTAAAAAACAGTTCGTAGTAATTCATTTTGATTTTTTTCGTCATTAACCTTCACCAGGAATCCGGTCAGCCGGCAGAGAATTTAAGCGGCAGCTTCAGGTTCAGCCGGCTCGCTATCTGCGCTTATCCTCTTCCTGTCGAGCAAATACAGTACAACAAAGTTAACAATCCAGTAAACAGCTTGTATTTCGGTCATATACCACCAAAAACTAAACAGGGGGCTATATCCATCCTCGGGCAACCATATAATATAGCTTAGGGCACCGGCAAATAATATACAAACCAGGGCAATGCAGCTTCCGGCAATAAAGCGCGCCGAAGCTCCTTTATGTTTAACCCAATTCCAAAGTGGTATGATGATCAGGTACTGGGTGAGGACTCCATCTGCAAGCAATAAGGTCCAAAAAAGGCTGAAGTAGGCCATGAGGCTATACAGGTTACCATTACCAATTTCGCCAATGCGCATAGGGTGATCGGGCATATTGAGGTATACAACCGCCCAAAACACGCCAAAATCGACCAAAACGGGTAAAAGAACTTTTAAAAGCTTCATGCTTCTGTTAGATTTGAGACGTGAGATATGAGATTTGAGAGTTTATTTTTCATAAACAGCGCAACCCTTTTTCTGTTTGAAATTATGTTTGCGCATTTTCTCATATCTCATATCTAAAATCTCATATCTAATATTAATTAAACGTTTTAACAATATCCGTAAAATCGCGCGATTTCAAAGAAGCACCGCCGATAAGGCCGCCATCAATATCAGGCTGAGCAAACAGTTCGGCAGCATTGGTTGGGTTGCAGCTACCGCCGTATAAAATGGTAGTAGCATCAGCAACTTCCTGGCTATACTTAGCGGCAATTTCTTTACGGATAAATTCGTGAATTTCCTGTGCTTGTGCCGATGTAGCAGTTACACCTGTACCAATAGCCCAAACCGGCTCATAAGCAATAACCAATTTAGCAAAAGCTTCAGCATCAAGGTGAAAGATGCCATCTACCAACTGAGTTTTGATCACATCAAAATGTGTATTGGCTTCACGCTCCTGCAAGGTTTCGCCAATGCAGAAGATAGGGCGAAGATCATTTTTTAAAGCAGTATCCGTTTTTTTGGCAAGCAAAGCATTGGTTTCGCCAAAATACTGGCGGCGTTCTGAGTGACCAAGGATCACATAAGCGGCACCGGTAGATTTAATCATCTTAGCAGAGATCTCACCTGTGTAAGCACCTTTTTCTTCCTGGTGGGCATTTTGTGCACCAACAGCAATTTTGCTATAACCCTTTGACAATTGCACCAGGCTATGAATGTGGATGAACGGACTGCAGATCACTGCTTCCTGCGTGCCGGTAGCCTCATCTTTTACCATGTTGATGATCTCTGAAAATAAAGCTAAACCTTCATTATAATCAAGGTTCATTTTCCAGTTTCCGGCAACGATTTTCTTTCTCATGATTTTATTATTTTATTTATTAGTGAATGGTTGATTGGGTTGATTAGGTGAGTAGTTCATAAAGTTCAATTAAATGGTGATATTACCCCACTCACCTAATCAACCACTCACAAAAATCAAAACTGCCTATACTTCTCCGTCTGTTCAAATATGGCTGTTAATAAATTCTGTTCGATTTCATCAAAATCACGGTGATCGCGGCGGTCGAATACTTTCTGAGCGGTTTCAAACATTTTATTGATCAAATAAACTTCGAAGCCCTGCGCGCCTCCCCATGAAAAGTCGGGCACAAAGTTACGCGGAAAACCTGCCCCAAAAACATTGGCCCCTACCCCTACTACTGTACCGGTATTAAACATGGTATTGATCCCGCTTTTTGCATGATCGGCCATAATGAGGCCGCAGAATTGGAGGCCCGTTTTACGGAAACGTTGTGTACTGTAATCCCAAAGTTTTACTTCGGCGTAGTTATTCTTCAGGTTTGAATTGTTTGTATCAGCACCGATATTACACCATTCGCCTAAAACCGAGTTGCCAAGGTAGCCTTCGTGACCTTTTGAGGAATATCCCCAAATTACCGAATTATTTATTTCGCCCCCAACCCGGCAATACGGCCCAACGGTGGTAGCACCATAAATCTTAGTCCCCATTTTCACCTGCGAATGTTCGCAAATAGCAAATGGCCCGCGGATATGGGTACCTTCCCAAATTTCGGTATTAGCCGAAAGGTAAATCGGTCCGTTAGTCGTATTAAATGTCGAACATTCGGCAACAGCACCTTCTTCAGCAAAAAAATCATCACCTATAATAACATTGGTTGAACTGACAGCCGCGCTTGTTCGTCCTTTAGTAAGCAGTTGAAAATCTTTACGAAGCTCAATGTCATTCTTTCTGAAAATATCTTCAGGGTATTTGATCGATAAAAAAAGGTTAGAATAGTTTATCACATCGCCAAAATCAGCATTAGCGTCAAAACTTTCCGCATCCGGGGCATTAAGTTTAACGGCTATTAACTGATCATTGTATTTAAGCGCCTGCCCGGTTTGTAGTTTATCAATTGCTTCAACCAGGTTTTCATCCGGACATATAGCGCCATTGATAAAAACGTTATCAGCCTCAATATTTACCGGGAACTTAATCTTTAAGAAATCAAGCGTTTGAAAAGAATAAGCGCTTTTTAAATGCCTGGCCCATTTTTCGGCAATGGTAAGCATCCCGATACGAAGATCGGCAACCGGCCGGGTATAGGTAAGCGGTAACAGCGTATGGTGTGCGTTATCGTCAAAAAGGATAATTGCCATGGCGCAAAAATAAAAAAAGTCCCGACTGCAAAGCCGGGACTTGTAAATATTAATTAAACAAAAATTACTTTTTGTTGTAACGTGAGCGGAATTTGTCAATACGACCTGCAGTATCAACCAGTTTCATTTTACCGGTGTAGAACGGGTGGGAAGTGTGAGAAATCTCTAATTTAACCAATGGATATTCGTTACCATCTTCCCATTTAACGGTTTCGCGGGTATCGATGCAAGATTTAGTGATAAAAGAGTAGTCGTTTGACATATCTTTAAATACAACTAACCTATAGTTTGATGGATGCAGATCTTTTTTCATTATATTATATAAACTTACCTTCTGTACTTTACTTAAAAGAGGTGCAAATGTAATAATAAAAGTGAAAACTGGAAAAGCAAATTAAAAATAAAATCAACCAGATAAGATGCCTATCAATTTACTTTAAATTTATATTTAGGGAAACAGTCTCCCTGCACTATTTGATAGCTTTTTAACGATAGCTACAATAAAACCGACTGTTTGTTGTTGTAATAATCAAACTTGAACCATATCCACATACATGAATAATAAAAGATTTGTTCCCGCTTTATTACTTATTGCAATTTCAACTTCTGTAGCATTATTTAGCTGCAGTAAAGATAAACCAGCCCCAGCCACGGATGACAACCCCAAATTAGAAAATCTTCCGGGACATACTTATACCCTGGCAGGTAATGGCACGTATGGATATGTTGATGGCCTAAGAGCAAATGCAGCACTCAATAATCCTAATGGTGTAGCGGTAGACGCCGCCGGCAATCTGTATGTTACCGACCAGGGCAACAATGCTATCCGCAAAATTACGTCCGAAGGCATTGTAACTACGCTGGCGGGCGGGACGGGGGACGGACTGGTTAACGGCCCCGCCAAATTGGCAAAATTTAATAATCCGATAGGTATTGCGCTCGACTCGAAAGGGAATACTTATGTTACCGATTTTGGCAACAACGTAATTAGAAAAATAGCAACCGACGGCACTGTGAGTACATTTGCTGGTTCGGGAGTAATAGGCTTTAACGATGGAAAAGGCCCGTTAGCAACCTTTAATGGCCCGGCGGGAATAGCAATTGACCACGCCGACAACCTGTATATAACAGATAATCATAACATTATCAGAAAAATTACGCCATCACAGGATGTTACAACATTTGCAGGCAATGTGCATTCGGGTCCCGGTTTTGCAGACGGAACAGGTTCAGAAGCCAATTTTCGGTTACCGGAAGGCTTAGCTATTGACGGTGCAGATAATATTTATGTAGCCGATTATAGTAATAATATGATCAGGAAAATAACCCCCGCCGCGGTAGTTACAACAGTTACCGGCAAGCTTGCACCCGGATCTGACAACGGTGCTTCAACATCGGCAACCTTCAACGGGCCTCTGGGTGTAGCTGTAGATAAAAACGGAAACATATATGTAACCGATAACCTAAGCTTGATTAGAAAAATAGCAGCAAGTGGCGAGGTAACTACGTTTGCAGGCACAAAAGAAAGGGGCTTTTATGATGGTGCAAACTTACAGGCCAAATTTAACGATCCCCATGGCATAGCGGTAGATGCCAGCGGTAACATATATGTTGGCGACGAACAAAATGCCAGGATCAGGAAAATTATCCCACCTGCAAAATAATATCGATTAAAGTTTAAATTTCCTGGCACAACTCTACCAACACCCCATTAGTACTTTTGGGGTGCACAAAGCAAACCAGTTTATTATCCGCGCCTTGCTTAGGCTTATCATTTAACAAAACAAAACCCTCATTTTTAAGGCGTTTCATTTCAGCTTCAATATCATCTACCTCAAAAGCTATATGATGAATCCCCTGGCCTTTCCTGGCTATAAACTTAGCAATGGCACTATCATCATTAAGAGCCTCGAGCAGTTCAATTTTGTTCGGCCCGCTTTGCAGAAAGGCGGTAATCACATGTTCGCTCTCAACAGTTTCGGTTTTGTATACCGGTGTGTTCAACAGTTTAGCGTAAATCTCGCCTGCTAATTTAACACTGTTAACTGCTATCCCAATGTGCTCCACTTTGTTCATGTCCAAATATTGTAAATTATTGGTCAGCTTTGGTTATTTGCGAAGGATTTTAGCTGAATTTCAATAAAAACTTGCGTATCTTTGTTTTGTTAATATATTTCAAAAGAACTATGAATATCCCAATTTATTTAGATAACAATGCAACTACACCGATGGACCCAAGGGTACTGGAGGCTATGTTACCATATTTTAATGAAAAATTTGGTAATGCAGCAAGCCGTAACCATGCGTTTGGCTGGGTTGCAGAGGAGGCGGTTGATTACGCACGCGAACAGGTAGCCAAATTGATAGGCGCATCTGAAAAAGAGATCATCTTTACCTCTGGTGCTACAGAATCAGATAACCTTGCTATTAAAGGGGTGTTTGAAATGTACAAAGATAAAGGTAACCACATCATAACTACTGTTACAGAGCATAAAGCTGTACTTGATGCCTGCAAACACGTTGAAAAACTGGGCGGCAAAGTAACTTATTTGCCAGTTAAAGAAGATGGTTTGGTTGATCTTGCAGCTTTAGAAGCGGCAATGACGCCTGAAACCATCCTGGTATCGATTATGTATGGCAACAATGAAATTGGTGTTATTCAGCCAATTAAAGAAATTTCGGCTATTGCCCACAAACACGGCGCATTATTTATGACCGATGCTGTACAGGCTGTAGGTAAGATTCCTGTTGACGTTAATGCTGATGGTATTGATCTTTTGGCTTTATCAGCACACAAAATATACGGCCCTAAAGGTGTTGGTGCATTATATGTACGCCGTAAAGGACCAAGGGTTAAAGTTACGGCCCAAATGGACGGTGGCGGTCACGAACGCGGTATGCGTTCAGGTACCCTTAACGTACCGGGTATTGTTGGCTTAGGTAAAGCATGCGAACTTTGCGGCCAGGAAATGGAAAGCGAAGCAAAACGCCTTTCAGCTTTGCGCGATAAATTGCAATCGGCTTTAACCGTATTGGAAGAAAGCTATGTAAACGGTAACGTTGAACACCGCTTACCACATGTAGCCAACATTTCATTTAAATATGTTGAAGGTGAAGGCTTGATGATGGCTATGAAAGATTTGGCTGTATCATCAGGTTCGGCTTGTACATCTGCTTCATTGGAGCCATCATACGTATTGAAAAGCTTAGGCCTGTCTGATGACCTGGCACACTCTTCTATCCGGTTCGGCTTAGGTCGTTTCACTACCGAAGAGGAAGTTGATTACGCAATTGAAGTAACCAAAAAAGCGGTTACCCACCTGCGCGACCTTTCACCACTTTGGGAAATGTTTAAAGAGGGTATCGACCTTAACTCAATTGAGTGGGCAGAACATTAATTTAATTTCGGATTTGGGAGGTTCGATTTCGGATTTTTCATTTCAGATACAAAAAATAAATATTACGAGTTTAAATTATTCAATAATTCACTAACTCACTAATTCAATAACTAAAAGACAATGGCATATTCAGATAAAGTAATCGATCACTACACTAACCCCCGCAATGTGGGCACTTTGGATAAAAGCAGCCACAAAGTAGGTACCGGTTTAGTTGGTGCACCTGAGTGCGGCGACGTAATGCGCCTGCAGATCCAGGTTGATGATAACAATGTTATCACCGATGCAAAATTTAAAACTTTCGGTTGCGGTTCGGCAATCGCTTCTTCATCATTAGCTACTGAGTGGCTTAAAGGTAAAAGCATTGATGACGCTATGAAAATCGATAACATGGATATCGTTGAAGAGCTTGCCCTTCCACCGGTAAAAATCCACTGCTCGGTGTTAGCTGAAGACGCTATCAAAGCAGCGATCAATGATTTCCGCGTAAAAAACGGCTTAGCGCCAATTGAAAGCGAAAAAGTACACCACTAAAAAAGACTTTAAGATGCAGGAGTCAAGAAAACAAGACTTTTTCCTGTATCTTAAATTTTAATTAGTGTGATACGTAAGAGAAGGCTGAAAAATCCTGGCTCTTGATTCTAACAATCTTGATTCTTTTTAAAATGGTAACTGTAACTGATAAAGCAAAAAGCAAAATAGAACACCTGATGCAGGATGCAGGGCTTGATGCCTCGTATTTTCTGCGTGTATCTGTTCAGGGCGGTGGTTGCTCGGGCTTATCATACAATCTTGATTTTGATAACGAAGAGAAAAAAGGCGATCAGTTTTTTGAAGACCAGGGCATCCGCATGGCGCTTGATATGAAATCATTCCTGTACCTCGCCGGTACCGAACTTGATTTTTCTGACGGTCTTAACGGTAAAGGCTTCAATTTTCACAACCCTAACGCCAGCCGTACCTGCGGTTGCGGCGAAAGTTTTTCGGTATAAAAATTAACCTTAAAATATAAAAAGAGGCGCGATGAGCGCCTCTTTTTGTTTTACTAAAGCTGCAAAGCTGCCGCGGGCTTCCAGCCCGTGTTTTAACATGAGCCAGCTTTCAGCTGAATTCACTAAAACATATCCTCTACTTTAACATCATCGGGTACAACCTGTTCCACACTCCAGTGTTCTGCAATTTTACCCTTAGCCACCCTGAATATCTCATAAAACACAAACGTTTTGCCGCTCCTGTTAAACTGCGATTGGGTTACCACGAAATCCCCTTCAGCAATGAGCCTATGAATTTTAACAGATCGATCAGGCTCAGCAAGATAATCAGCCAATCCCAAACCTGATGCAATTACAGAAGCAGCATGCTCAATGTAAGCAGCATCAATAAACAGATTATCAGATTGTTTATTTACAACCGATTTATAAAACTGCTCAACAACAGATCTGCTACTTTCTGTGGAGGCATTATGATCAATTTCAGTTATTCCATTAGTAGCAGTGACTGTTTTCCCGCTTTCATCGGGCAAAGGCTGGATAGCATCCCAGTGCTCTGTTAACATACCGTCCTTTAACTTAAAAAGGTCGATCACAGCCATCCGCTTCCCCATAAATGAAACATCAAGATGGGTAACTACTAAGTCGCCATCCTGTATCGCTCTTACAATTGGCGACTTTGCATCTTCGGGCGGTGGTGGTAAAGTTTTCAGATAATTGACCATTTCTGTTATGCCTGCCCTCCCCTGCTTAACGGTAGGGTTATGTTGTTTATAATCTTCGGCTATAAATTCTGGGATCAGCTCAGCTTTACGTTGCCCCACTATTTGTTTATAAAAGGACAGCACTTTTTGTTTATTGGTTATGGTATCCATACAGGTATGAGATTTTGCATCCAGGGCAATGCACGTAAAAATGCAGCAAATGCCCAAAGTAAATACTTGAGTAATTTTCATTACCGTTAAATAAAATTGATTTGAAATTTTTAGACAATACTAAACACTACCGCAAAAAGCAGCGCGTTACCAAACCTGTATCAACAGGCCGGGGCCTTAGGCGACCCTTGTTTTATATGTAGAGATAGTAATTATGCAGTGAAGATAGGGAAAGTTTGGAAAATAAAATAATGTCATTGCGAGCGCAGCTTGGCAATCGCATGCTATATAGGGTGGCTATACTTCCGTGCGATTGCTTCGTTCCTCGCAATGACATGTAGTTTGTTTTTATCAAAACACCTTGATCACCTGTCCTGTAATGGCCCCAAGTACGCTTTTAACGTAAGCGTTGGCTACCTTATCCATAGCAACGGGCTCGTGGCCGGGGAAGTATTCAAAGTAACCAGGTGAATCCTCAACAACACCCGGACTTACCGCGTTGATCCGCACACCATTTTGTAATTCAATGGCCGCACTTATTACAAAGGAATTTAGCCCACCGTTAATGGTACCCAAATTCACGCCGTTTACAACCGGATCTTCCGATAGGATACCTGAGGTAAGCGTAAATGAGCCCTTATGATTAATATAATGCTGGCCTATCAGTACAAGATTTATCTGCCCAAGTAGCTTGCTTTCAATTCCTTTTTGAAATCGGCAGGGGTTGTACTCGCCAGTGGGCCAAAATGCCCCGATCCTGTAGTACTCACCAACGCATCAAACGGGCCAACCTTTTCATAAAATCTTTCAATTGATTCGGGTGAAGTAATATCCAATTGAAAATCACCACTTTTTGAGCCTGCAGTAATAATCTCGTTTTTGCCTTGCAATGCTTCGGTAACTTTTTTGCCAATAGTGCCCGAAGCACCGATAATAATTATCTTCATAGTATATGTTTTTATCCAAGTTAGTAAGCTTAACGTAAATCAGCATCATCACAAAGTAAAACACGTTCAGTTGTCAAATACCCGTATCAATGCTTGTTTTTATAAAAATAGATTTAGATTTGTTCCAATATCCGATTATATAAATGAGTAAAAATACCGAGCTTTCAACTGTTCCAAGTTTCATTCGCAATACCGTTGCCAAAATTCATCCTTTAGATCATACTTTCCTGCTCCATAAAGTTAAAGATACCTGGGTAGAAATCAGCTACGGTGAAGCCTTAGAAAAAATAGACGCGATTTCGGCCTGGTTCCTGCACATCGGTATCAGGAAGGGCGACAGGCTCTCGCTCATCATTGAAAATGGCCCCAATTACGTTTATTATGATCAGGCCCTGCAACAGATTGGTGCTGTTAACACCTCTATATACCCCACCCTCACCGAAAACGAGATAGAATATATCCTAAATGATTCGGGGGCTCGTACTATCATCTGTGGCAACCCTTTCCTGTTCAGGAAAGTTTTAAAAGTGGCAAACAACTGTCCGGAATTAATCCGCCTGATCCCGGCGTTTGATGATTTTGAAAAATTCAGCGATAAGGTAAGCTTAAATGCAGGCGTAATTGGTTTTGACCAGGTAATTGCCGAAGGCAGCAAATTGCTGGAGCAATATCGCCATGCCATTAATGCCGCACGTGAAGCTATCTTAACAACTGATACTTCATGCCTCATTTATACTTCGGGGACTACAGGGGTACCTAAAGGCGTGGTACTAACTCACCATAACCTCACGCAAAACGCTATCAATAGTTTAATTCAGATTCCGTTTGTTGAAAAAACTGATAGATTTTTATCATTCCTGCCGCTATCGCATGTATTTGAGCGCACCATTTACCATATAGCTATTTACCGGGGATCACAAATAGCTTTCGCCCAAAGTTTGGAGCTGCTGGCCAAAAACATGGGCGAGGTTAAACCTACTATACTTTGCTGCGTGCCGCGGTTACTGGAACGTATCCACGACAAAGCGATCAAAAGCGGCACATCGACAGGCGGCTTTAAAACTAAGATCTTTCTTTGGGCATTTGAGATCGGTAAAAAAGTACGCCTGGTACAGGAGGCCGGTAAGTCACCGGGCGTAATCCTGAAGGCACAACACGGCATTGCCGAGAAACTGGTATTCAGCAAGATCAAGGAAAAAACCGGCGGACGGCTGAAATTCATGGTTTCAGGAGGTGGAGCATTGCCTAAAAACATCGGTGAATTTTTTGGCGACCTGGGCATTGTAATCTTAGAAGGTTTTGGCTTAACCGAAACATCCCCCGTAATGGCGGTTACAGAGCGCCATAGGGTAATTTATGGCACCGTTGGTCGTATTATTCCCGGTATTGAAGTGGCTATCCAGAATGTGGATACCAAACATATCTACAGCATCCAAACTCATGATAACTTTAAAGAAGATACCCTTACCGAAGAAGGCGAGATCATTGTTCGCGGGCATTGCGTAATGAAAGGCTACTGGAACAAGCCCGAAGAAACCGCCACCGTTATTGATTCGCACGGCTGGTTCCATACCGGCGATATCGGCAGGTTTTTCCGCGGTAACCTTCAAATTACTGACCGTCTCAAAAATATGCTGGTGAATGCCTATGGTAAAAATATCTACCCTACTCCGGTAGAGAACACCTACCTCAAAAGCCCTAAAATTGAACAGGTGTTTTTAGTGGGCGATAAACGCGAATACATTGCCGCCATTATTGTGCCGGCACGCGAGACCCTGCAGGAAACTTTCAACCTTCAAAATGATTTCTTTGAACGTTCTGAAGTATTCATTGATGATAAAGAAATAATTGACTGGATAGGCGCCGACATCAGGAAATACAGCAATGAGCTGGCTAAGTTTGAACGCATCAAATCATTCAAGATAAAACGTAACCCTTTCAGCATGGATGATGGCGAAATCACCCCTACGATGAAAGCCAAACGTAAGGTCATCGAAAAAAATACGCCGCCGATATTGACGAACTGTATGTTGGGGAGACGGAGGAAGATTAGTTTTGGGGATTACACCGATTAATTTTTGATTTCACCGATTTGAAAATCTGATTAGATTATTTTTGATTAATAACTTAAATGCCGTAGACTCAAATCTGCGGCATTTTTGTATCTATCAATCCGAAACTCATCAAACAATCGGTGTAATCTCAAAAAAAACAATCGGTGTAATCCCCAAAAAATACTAAATTTGTTAGCATGAAGCGATCAGGCAGTGCTGACTTACCTTTACATTATGGCTATGTACCGCAATGGCTTGCCGAGCGCATGGCTAAACTTGGCCTTGCTGTGGTGGAAACCATTGTGATGGACTATGGCAAAGATGAAGTGCTTCGCCGGCTAAGCGATCCTTTCTGGTTTCAGAGTTTGGGAGCTGTTATGGGGATGGACTGGCATTCCTCGGGCATAACCACTTCTGTAATGGGAGCTTTAAAAAGGTCAATCAACCCGCATAGCCGCGAATTGGGCATTTATATCTGCGGCGGTAAAGGAAAACATTCTACTCAAACACCTGCCGAACTGGTCAAGGTTGGCCAAACCACCGGACTTGATGCAAATTACCTGGTAAAATGCAGCAAGCTGAGCGCCAAAGTTGATAATACCGCCATACAAGATGGCTTCCAGCTTTACACGCATAATTTTATTTTAAGCGATACCGGCAAATGGGCCGTGGTGCAGCAAGGCATGAGCGATGTAAGCCGTACGGCCCGCAGATACCACTGGCATTCCGAACAGTTAAGCTCATTTGTTAACGACCCGCACACTTTTATCTATGGTAAAAACAGCGGCTATATCCTTAACATGACAGATAAGGGAGCGGATGGTTCGCGCAATGGTGTTATGCAGATTGCCGCCGAAAACCCGGGCATCATGCTCAACGAGATCAGTAAACTGGTGATGCCCAGCCATCATGAAGTACATGCCAAAGATGTCGACCTAAAACGCCTTGGTGCCGTACTTTGGCTGGCACACGAAAAACAACCCAAAGATTTTGAAGAACTGCTATTGCTGCAAGGCTTAGGGCCCCGCACCTTACAGTCGCTGGCCCTGGTAAGTGAAGTGATCCATGGCACACCATCCCGGTTTAAAGACCCGGCGAGGTTTTCTTTTGCACATGGCGGCAAAGATGGCGCCCCATTCCCGGTGCCTACCAAAGTTTATGACGAGAACCTTAAGCACCCTGCAAACGGCTATTCAAAAAGCAAAAATGGGCAACAGCGATAAAAATGAAGCTATCAAACGCCTTTCCCAAATAGCCGAAAGGGCTGAAAAAGATTTCACGCCCAATGCCAACTTTGATAAAGTTATTGAAAAGGAACGCAACGACTCGTGGAAATATGGGGGCCGTACCGTTTTTGGCAAAGCCAAACCACCTGTCGAGCAGCAATTAAAGTTATTTTAATGTACTGCTAATCAGCTTTGCAGTATCTAAATGAGCTTGTAAACCAGGTAACATTTTATTTGCAAAATCGGCAAGGCTTGTATTTCTCCGGTCTTTTCCTGCTGTTTTGTATAAAGCTATTTGTTCAGTATGATCGTTTATAACCAATTGGATATAGGCCTTGTCAAACGCGCTGGCGCGTTTTGTATCCAAATCATTAATAATTTGATGATGCATAGGGCTAATAACAACCGAATCGGCAATAAAATTATCGGTCCTTAATTTTTTAAAATCATCTGCCAGCATGGTATGGTCATCAATCATGAGCTTGGCAAACTGAATAACGCGCTGATTTTTTGAATTGGCGATTGCCAAACCAGATGCTTTTACAGAGGCGAGAGTTGATTCTTCCCCGCTTTTAATAAACAATAAACCGTTATCATCAACCAGGGCCTTGTTATAATTATTGGCATGCCGATTACTTTGGCATGATTGTGCCATCACTAAAGCGAACAGGAATAATAAAAAGCTGGTTAATCGGCTCATGTTGATAGTTTAGTGTTTCAATATAACAAAAAAAGTCGCTGTGGTTTTTTATCCTTATTCCATCTAAATTCAGCATCTAACCATCGTTTAAAACAGCTTGTTCGCAGGTATTAAAATTAATATTTTACAGCCGATGGCGGCCTCAAAAAGAAACGGATTGTCAGTTTAAACATACACATGGCTTATAAAAAACACACTTGTATTTATAGTTAATCTTTTTTATATTTAAATTAATTCGCTTAACAGCTGCGGTTATAAAAATGTTAAAATGCAACTATTTTAGCCCATGAATATAATCAGCTCAGCATTAGGGAATTGAATTTTATAACCCTTAACAATCCTGACAAAATAGAAGCCGCTTTGTAAATATTTAACTACAAACCAACAAGGGGCATCAATGTTGAGGCAATTTAAAATGAACTACTAAACAAAACCTTTACACTATGGCCAGCACCGAAAAAATCACCTGTTATTGCTTTAATAAAGATTGCGCAAACTCCATATATAACGATGCCACCTGCTTATCAATACAAGTACCACTTGAGGTTGCGTTATCACGTACCTTGAATTGTATTGAATGCGGTACTGAACTTTTGTCTCCGTTACTTATCGAAATCAAAAAAGATATCCTCAATCTTATTAAAGACGATCAGCACCGTTCGGTCGCTATCATTGACGATGACATTATTTTTCATGAAACGGTTAAAATCATATTGAAAGATAATTGGTTAAATGCAAGTTTTTATATGGATCCGGAACCTGTTTACAAAGCATTATATAACAACCGGGATAAACATGCAGAAATACCCAACATTATTTTTCTTGACCTCGATATGCCGGTAATGGATGGGTGGGAATTTTTAAAGTTATTCAATAACATTTACAGCTCATTAGTAAAACCTGTTTCGGTTTATATTATTTCAAACTCTGTTGACCCTGCCGATCAGAAACGGGCTAAAGCATATCCCTTTGTCAAAAGCTTTATTTCAAAACCATTAACAAGGCATTTTTTGGGTAAGATAAACGAAGAGCTTTCAAGGAATACAATTGCTCTTGAAACAAAACCGGCACCTAACTGGCAGCAATAATTTGTTAATCAGGATATGAAAAAGGGGACATTCAAGTCCTCTTTTGTGTTTTATGTGATTATACAAAAGCCAGGCTTAAGCTTTACCTTTGCAAAATGGACTATTTTAAAAAACTGCTCAGCTTATTGCAAACTGAGCAGGACGAAGACCGCCAGGCTTACCTCAAACTAACTGAAACATCTTCAGCTGCCGAACGCCGGGCAGCAGGGCTTACATGGTACCCCATAGCCATAAAAGGCACGGAAATAGGACGCGGCGATTACCTTACGGTTGAGGTGGAACGGCCTTCTCACCAAGACCTTAGTCACCAGTTCAGGTTCGGCGCTTCAGCTGCATTGTTCTCCAACCATGATCCTAAAACCGATCGTGTAAACGGCACGGTATCATACCAAGGCGGTAACCGCCTAAAATTAACTTTGAACACCGACGAGCTGCCCGACTGGACCAGGAGCGGCAAACTCGGCATCGACCTGCTGTTTGATGATAACAGTTATGACGAGATGCAGAAGGCGCTCAAACTATCTGCCAGGCTTGTTGATGATCATAAAGAAGGCCATCTCACCCGGGTGTTAACCGGGCAAAGTACGCCGGCTTTTATCCCCGAAACAATTCATTACCCGCTTAATGGTTTAAACGCTTCACAACAGCAGGCTGTTCAAAAAATAATTGAGGCACGGGAGCTTGCAATAGTTCACGGCCCTCCGGGCACCGGTAAAACAACCACGCTTGTACAGGCTATCAAGGCACTTATCAGGCAAAACAAACAACAGATCCTTGTTGTAGCGCCAAGTAATACAGCGGTTGATTTGCTAAGCGAAAAGTTAAGTAATGAAGGTTTAAATGTACTCCGCATTGGCAATCCGGCAAGGGTATCTGAAAAGTTAATGGCTTTAACTTTAGATAGCAGGATAAGTGCCCATAGCGATATGAAGGAGATTAAAAAGCTTAAAAAGCAGGCTTCAGAGTACAAGAACATGGCGCACAAATACAAGCGCAATTTTGGCAAAGCCGAACGTGATCAGCGCAAAGCACTTTTTGATGCAGCTCACCAGCTCATTAAAGAAGTGGATAAAACCGAACAATTTATTACGGAGGACCTGATTGGTAAAGCGCAGATAATTACGGCAACCCTTGTAGGCGCTAACCATTATACCATCCGCAATTTAAAATTCCATACGGTAGTTATCGACGAAGCCGGTCAGGCGCTTGAGCCCGCCTGCTGGATCCCGATATCGAAGGCGCAAAAAGTGATCTTTGCCGGCGATCATTTGCAGCTCCCGCCTACCATCAAATCGCAACAGGCAAGTAAGGATGGCCTTAGCACTACCCTGCTTGAGAAATGCATTGTCCTCCACCCCGAATCCGCGATATTGCTCGAAGAACAATACCGTATGAATGAAGCCATTATGGGATTTTCATCCAAAGAGTTTTATGACAACAGGTTAAAGGCGCACTCCACCGTTGCCCATCAGCTGTTAATTCCCGGCGATTTGCCTGTAAGCTTTGTCGATACCGCGGGCTGTGGTTACGATGAAAAACAGGAAGGCACCAGCACGGCGAATCCTGAAGAGGCTGCATTCCTGTTTAAACATCTGCATAAGCTGGTTGGTGAGCTTAAGGAACATTATCCGTCGGAAAACTTCCCAACCGTTGCAGTTATATCTCCTTACAAGGAACAGATCAGGATTTTAAACCAATTGTTATTGGATTCGACAGAGTTGATGGTTTACGCAGATAAAATTGCCGTGAACACGATTGATAGTTTCCAGGGGCAGGAACGCGACGTGGTTTACATCAGCCTCACACGCAGCAATACCAACGGAGAGATAGGCTTCCTGAACGATATCCGCCGCATGAACGTGGCCATGACCCGCGCCCGCAAAAAACTGGTAATGATCGGCGACAGCTCAACACTTGCGTATGCTCCCTTTTATGGAGATATGATCAGTTATACGGAACAGCTAAACGGCTATCAAAGCGCATGGGATTACGCAGGCTACGATTAAACGTCAATTGTTTGTTACATAAGCTTTAGCATCATTACAGCATAGGATAATGGTTAAATTTATCCTTTCATCATTATCCACGCCTGTATGAATTTTAAAGCACACTATTTAACAAAACTCATCACGCTCGCAAGCTTTTTTATCTTTTTAGGGCAAACAAACAAAGTATCGGCCCAGGTCACTACCGATGATCCGCATTTGGGCATTATCCCTGCCCCTGCTTCCATTACCAAAAATAGCGGCACGTTTACATTTAGCCAGCTTACAGCAATCAAGGCTGATAATCCGAAAGATAAAGCTGTTTTATGGCTAAAAAGCTATCTGCAGGATACCCGGCGCCTGAATATTAAAATAACTAAATACAATTCAAAGCTTAAAGCCGCAAAAAGCAGGGGGCTGATCTTAACTGCAAAGGGAGCCAATAAATTACCCGCGGAAGGTTATAAACTAACCATCACCCCTCGTAATATCATCATAGTTGGTAAGGATGCAGGCCTGTTTTACGGTATCCAAACCTTACTGCAACTTTTCCCGGTTGAAAACGCAGCCGTTTACAAATTGCCTTGCGCGGTAATTGAAGATTCGCCGCGCTTTGGATACCGGGGAATGATGCTGGATGTATCGCGTCATTTCTTCACCATTCCGCAGGTAAAAAAGGTGATCGAACTTATCGCTTCTTACAAACTCAATACCTTTCACTGGCATTTGGTTGATGGCCAGGGATGGCGTATCGAAATCAAAAAATATCCTAAACTTACGCAGGTGGGTGCATTCCGTCAGCAAACCATGTTTGGCAGCAACCGCGACTGGCTCGATTCGCTTAGCTACGGCGGCTATTATACCCAGGATCAAATTAAAGAGGTAGTAAAATTCGCGGCCGACAGGTATATCAACGTTATCCCCGAAATTGAAATGCCTGCCCATTCCGAAGCTGCCTTACGTGCTTACCCTGAGTTTAAATGTGATACAGTAGTTGGACAAAAAGCCCCGCGCGATATCAATAATTTGTACTGCCCTACCGAACAAACGTTTACCTTTTTACAGGATGTGCTTACAGAAGTGATGGCTTTATTCCCAAGTAAATACATTCACATAGGCGGTGATGAGGCAGGTAAAGAACCATGGAAACAATCGGCATTTTGCCAGGCTTTGATGAAAGAAAAAGGCTTGAAAGATGAAAAAGAACTGCAAAGCTATTTTATCCAAAGGATAGAAAAATTCATCAATTCCAAAGGCCGCAGCATTATAGGCTGGGATGAGATATTAGAAGGCGGCCTCGCCCCTAACGCCACCGTGATGAGCTGGCAGGGCGAGGAAGGCGGCATTAACGCTGCCCATCAAAAACATAATGTGATCATGACACCGCAAACCACCGGTAATTACTTTGATCATTATCAAAGCAGTTCGCCGCAGGAGCCGGTATCATTTGGCCGTTATGCTACTTTAGAAGAAACATACAATTATGATCCGGTTTCAAAGCAGCTTACTCCCGACGAGACAGAAATATGTAATAGGCACCCAGGGCAACTTGTGGACAGAGTATGTGCCTACCGTAGCCAAACTTCAATACCAGATCATGCCGAGAGTATTCGCCCTTTCAGAAGTAGCCTGGAGCAAGCCGGAGAACAAGGACTATACAAATTTTTCCGAAGTAAGGCTGGCCAAACACTTTGCAAAGCTTGATGCCATCAATTATAACTACCGTGTTCCCACTGCGCTGACAACAATTGATACCATGGTAGTAGGCCCTCATTTTGTTTACACGCTAAAATCGGTGGTACCCGGCGCTAAGATTTATTATACATTAAACGGCCGTGACCCGTTGGATACCGATTTGCAGTATGAGGGGCCTATCACGTTCTCCATTCCGCAAAACGAAAAACGGGAATTGAGGACAAGGGTAATTACACCATCCGGGCGCAGGAGTATCGCCACCCGCACTTTGATGTACAATAAAGCGCCACTACCTCCGGTAACCTACACGGCCAATAAACAGGGGCTTAAATACAAGTGGACAAAAAATACATTCACCTCACCCGATCAGCTTAGTTATACAGCACCTCAAGATTCGGCTGTCAGCAATAAACTGGATGCTGAAGCTTTGAAAAAAGACAACCCGAATTTTGGTGTAGTTTATGACGGTTACGTGAATATATTGGCCGATGGTACTTATAACTTTACCCTTGCAAATTATGCCGCCAGCCAGTTATTTATTGATGGTGAACAACTAACAGAAGCCGAATATGCGCTGCCACTGGCGAAAGGTTTTCATCAATTAAAGGTAAAGTATATATACAACGCACCGCCTCCCCCAACCGGCAGGTACAGGCAACGTGCAGCACCACTTAAAGTATATGTTACCGCACCCGGAAGTTTTGAAAAGAAGGAGCTTAACGCAGCCGATCTTTATTATTGATACATGGAATTAGGTATAAGCACCTTTGGTGAAATCCATCCCGATGGGACGAGCGGCAACGCCGTAAATGCCCATAAGCGGGTTGAGGAGTTATTGGAAGAAGTAAAGCTGGCCGATGAGGTGGGTTTAGATGTTTATGCCTTCGGCGAACACCATCGGCCCGATTTTGTGATCTCGGCACCCGAAATATTGATATCAGCAGCAGCAGCTATTACCAAAAACATCCGGCTGTCAAGCTCGGTTACCGTATTAAGTTCGGTCGACCCTGTTCGTACATTTCAAAATTTCGCCACTGCCGATCTGGTATCTGGCGGTCGCGTGGAGATGATAGCCGGTCGGGGTTCCTTTATTGAATCTTTCCCGCTTTTTGGTTTCGACCTGGATGATTACGATGCATTATTTACAGAAAAACTCGAAATGTTTTTGCAGATTAACAAGCAGGAAATTGTTTCGTGGCAGGGTAATTTCAGGGCACCAATCAGGAACCAGGGCGTATATCCTCGTCCGCTGCAACAGGAAATTCCGGTTTGGATTGGCGTTGGCGGAACCCCTGCCTCAGCAAAACGGGCAGGAGCACTTAACCTCCCTATGATCATCGCTATTTTGGGCAGCGCGCCAAAACATTTTGTACCCTTTGTTGAGCTTTATCGCGAGTCGGCAGCCAAAGCCGGGCACGATGTAAGCAAGCTCCAATTGGCCATCAGTTCGCAATTTTATATTGCAGGGACCTCGCAACAGGCTGCCGACGAGTTTTATCCAAGCTACGAAGCCCTCATGACCCGTGTTGGCAAAGACAGGGGCTGGTCGCCCATGACAAGGGAACAATTTGAATATCTTCGCGATTTTGGGCCATTGGTAGTAGGCGATCCGCAACAAGCCATCGACAAGATCATGCAACAATATGAGCTTTTCGGTAACACCCGTTTCGTAGCCCAGTTAGTTACGGGCTTTACCAAGCACAAGGATATTTTAAAAGCAATTGAACTTTACGGCACCAGGGTTGCACCTGTTGTACGTAAAGAAACTAAGGCAAAAGTTTAAGCTTTTGCCTTAGTTAAAAACTCTTCAATGATAGTTACCGCCGGGTAGTTCCCATCTTCACGAACCTCACTAATCTCACCTATATAATCGCCATGGCCTGCGGGCAAAATACAAAGTTGGGCATCGGGAAGCATGCGGTATAGCTCAAGCGTATGCTCAGGCCTGATCACGTCTTTATCCCCGGCAATAACTAATGCGGGCATGGTGATAGAACGGATAGCCTCATCACTCCAATCCTGAAAACCCTGCATCCTATGAAGGTCCCGCTTATGCATTATTTCTAAAGCGGCCTGGTCATTGTTTATGGCGAGGAAAGCGTCCTGCAAAGGTTTGGGCATACTGTCAAGGGTTGCGTTCTTCATAAAATCCCAAAACCAGTCATCAAAACCACTGCGTTTATAGAACGAAGAAGCAATCACTATTTTATGAACCAATTGTGGATGCCTGATGGCTACCTGCATGGCGGTATTACCTCCGTTGCTAAAACCCATAATATCGGCCTGTTTTATGTCCAAATGCTTAAGCAAAGCGGCTACGTCATCTGCATCTTGTTCAAATGAGGTAGGTACACCTCTATCGGGCGTACGGCCATGCGCCTGCAGATCAACCCCTATAACCTGGTGATTTTGTGCAAACGCAGATAATATCCTGCCAAAAGTAACGCCGATATCTGAACCGCCGCCATGGATCAATACCAGCGGGAAACCCTCGCCGTGAATTTCATAATACATTTTAAGGCCGTTAACAACGGCATAGTTACCCCCAATATTTGTTTGTGTCATATCCATAGGTTTTTAATTCAATACAAACTTAGCAGTATGAAGATAAGGCACCGGGTATTAAATATGACAATTTGAGGTATAAAAAATGACAGCTCCGAATTATTGCTGGACAGCCATAGCGGTAACGGCCTGCAAATACCAGGCGGCATGAGGCAACCATTGTTCTGTCCATCGCCATTCGTTGCCGTTGTCTTTTATTTTAAAATCGATACCGCTGCCGTCGGAATTTTCCTTTTTACCGGTAATTCCGTTAGAAATCCCACCCTTGCCCGATCCATGGCCGAAATTTGAACTCATATAAGGCACATTGTTTTTACCATACTGATACATAAAGCACATTTGGTAAGGGTTACAACCCAGTATCCAGGCTATCTGGTGCGATGCATACTCTGCCAGTTCTCTTTTTATGCCCCAGCCACCTTTTTCGGGATATACTAACCGTCCCCCTACCAATGCCGCCGCAGCCAGCGAACCCAGGCGGGCATTTTCTCCCTGCCACCACCAGCCGGTTTCATTTTCATGCGGGATAAAAAAGCCATCTTTTACCGCACCTCTAAACTTAAAAGATTGGCGGGCATAGCCAAACGGATTATCCACATTAGCGGTTACCTTCAGGTTATAATCCAGTGCTTTTTTTATGGTTGATAACGCACCAGAACGCTCATCAGCTTCTTGCTCCTTATCCAGGTACCTGCATAAAGCGATAACGGGTAAGCCGGCATCAGCTGCGTGCCAGAAAGGCCTGTCGCCATCATCAGCAATAAAATACCCTTCGGGGCTCATTCGCTTGTTCAAATTTAGCGCACGTTTTCGGGCTTCATCACGATAAAGGGAACTATCGGTAGCAATCCACAATTCGGTAGCAGCCATCAGGGCACAATAATCATCAATAATATTTTCCTTGCCATCGTCATCATATCTGGTATTGTTTGCCAGCAAGTGCGCGAAAGCCCGTTTGGCAGCGGCAAGATATTCCGCCGACTTAAAGTCACCGTCTTTTTTCAGTTGCGAGATCCGTGCCAACGATGCAATAGCGATCCCCCTCCTTCCCGAAAAGCAGCCTGGTACTCATCTGTAGTAACGCTGTTTGCTTTTAGCCCTACAACACGCCTGGCTTTAGGGTCTTTATTAAAATAGCTGAATACGATCATGTAAAAATAATCGTCTTTTGACAGGGCGCGCATCATGTAATCAGCACCCCAGAGTGCTTCGTTCACCATACCGTCATATACGTTTAGCTTATTTAACAAACCCAGCGCGGTTTGCACCGTATTGATCATTGACCAGGTTACCAACGGTATTTGCTGGGGCGACATAAAATTAGCATAAGCTAAGTGCGAAAAGTATTTGCTTACATCGCCCGACGCATCGCACCAGCCGCCACGCAGGTCGACTGTTTTATCGCTGCCATAAAGTTGAACGGCTGCGTCGGCCTGCAGCTCCGTTGGTGTGTTAGCCCGCTGCTTATTATAATAACTCAATACCGATGGGATGGTAGTTACTGCCAATGCGTTTCCCTTAATCTGAAACCAATCAGATTGAGAACTAAAATCTTTGGCACCAATGTAAACTCTGTATTTCCCTTCCGCTGTAAATTCCGAAAAATCGGCCTGGTAAAAATATCCGTCCTTGTCCCATTCCTCAACCTTTAACGGACCATTTAACGGAGCAATATATACAGCATTACCATTTGAGTTTTGCAACGCGAAAAGTATACCCGGCACAAGTTTGGTATCGCAACGCACAACAACAGTTTTTGCTCCCCGGGCATCATACCCCACCTGGTTCATGTAAAAAACAGGATCCGCTTTGCACAGACAGCAAAACAGCGAAAAAAAGGCTGACAGGATAATTTGGCGAACAAATGAATTCATGTAAATGAAGTTTAATGATCAATGCAATTTACAGTATTTATAAACCGACAGTTAGTAACCCTGGCCTAAAAATCGGCAACCATCCCCCTAATTTACCACTACAATTTATCCAACAACTCTTTATAATTTAATTGGGGTATTAAAACAAACTATAACATGCTGCCTGTTTACCCATTTTATTTAGGTAACTTTGAAACTTATAAAAATTGGCCGTTACATTAAGCTGATTTATTGAAAACTATTAATGCCGGGAGGTGTAACAATCTCTTTAACCCGATAACCGAAGCCCTTGTATAAATACTTTACGAGGGCTTTCGCTTTTACAAACACTATTATGGACGAAAGAAATTATTTAAGCACGTGGCAAAAGTACATGCCTGTAATACGCCTGCACTTGAAAAGAAGTCTGCAGGACGAGCAGCAGTTTAAGTTAAATATAACTGATTTTGAAGCGGCCGGCAGCAGGGGAAAATCCGGTTATACCTTTAATATCAATATCGAAAACGGCAAGGTCACCAACAACATCAGCGGATCGGCAGTGGCGCGCGATTTGTACGAACTCCTTAAAGCCGATGAAGCTGTTAAAGCGATTTTAAAGGACAAAAATGTAAAGATAAGCGTTGGCAAATCGTTTGTCCTTAGTATTAAAACTACGCACTTATCTTCATACAGATAATAACATCCGGAAGTAATTTCAAAAGGGAAATAACCTAGAGGTTATTTCCTTTTTTTATGAGATGATTTTTTGCTTTTACCTGAAGAAGAAGATTTTTTTGAAGATGATGACTTCTTAGAGGAAGAATGCTTTGATGAAGAAGAATGTTTTGACGAATGAGAGGTTCTTTTTGAAGACTTTCCATGTCTTCTCCTCGGGCGGTAACCTTCATCTTCTATATTCTGATCTGCCGGTCTCTCCATTTTCCTGATCTTCGGACCAAAATCAATAGCCTCATCATGGAAAAACTTATCAAAAGGATTAAAATAATAGATATTAGCTGCATCGTAGATTTTGATACTTGCTTTTAAACGGTTATTGAAAGCTTCTTCGTCCTTAAGCTCAGGGGCTGTCCATCCAGCTTCGGCCAAACCTGCTATACGCGGAAACAGCATAAAATCAAGGCGCTTTTCAGAGCCGATCATTTCAGTCCAGATATTGGCTTGTACACCTATGATCTGTTTTGATTGCAGGTCTTCGTTATTCTGCATCTGCCTTTCAGGGAAACCATAAACACTGCCCACAGTATTATACACACCTTTCCACCTGCGGCCCGAGATATGGTCAGCATCCTGCACAAAATCAAAATACATAGGCAGGCGCGGACAAAGCACTACCTGGTAGCCTTTTTGAACGGCTAAATGCAGTTGGCCCGGTAAATTTTGTCTCCACCAAAAAATAATGGTTTTATCAGCCGGCAGGTTTGTTCCGGTTGCTTCATCCCAGGCCAATACTTTATTACCTGCATTTATGGCGGTGTCGGCTACGCGCTTAAAGAAATAACGCTCCAGCTCGCCTACATCGGCAAAATTATTTTTCTGCATAAACCCGGCTATTGAAGGGTTAAGCGACCAGGCCTTAACACCCAAGGCCACTTCATCGCCTCCCAAATGGATCATTTTAGAAGGAAAAAGCGTGCTGGTTTCCTTAATGATGTTACCAAGAAACTGGTAGGTACTATCGATTGCAGGATTAAAAGTAAAATTAGGATAGCCTTCAACACTGCCGCCGCTAAACTGCGGATACGCTTTGTTAGCTGCGGTAGCATGGCCGGGCATATCAATTTCGGGGATCACGGTTATAAACCTTTCCGCAGCATAAGCAATGATCTCTTTGATCTGGGTTTGGGTATAATATTGAGGATCGGCTATCGAATCACTGTAATTACCGATACCGCCAATCAGTGTCAGTTTAGGATATTTCTTTATCTCCAAACGCCAGCCCTGGGCATCGGTTAAATGCCAGTGAAACTTATTTAGCTTATAGTAAGCCATCCAGTCAAGGATTTGCTTAACTTTTTCCATCCCGAAAAAATGGCGGGATTCTGTCAAGCATTAGCCCCCGCCATTGATAGCGCGGCGTATCGGTAATGGTTAAAGACGCTAAGCTGATGGTTTCGCCCCGGGGCTGGTCTTTGATCATTTGCAGCAAGGAAATCATCCCATAAAACACCCCGTCACGGTTTGACGAAGAAATGGTAATTTCATTGGCAACAATTTTTAAGGAATATGCCCCCGCGGCGGGATCGCCATTGGTTAACAACAAATGAATAACACTACCTGCATCTTTATTATCAACGGCAAGCGTAAAACCTGCCGACTGGCTTACCTGTTTTTGGAAGTAACGGGCTATTGGCAACAACGAAGCATCATTTACACCAACGGTACTGTGATTACTGAATGTAAACTGCCCTGTACCATTAACAACAGACTTGGGCTGCGGGATTATATTGACATTTTGCGCCCGTACGTATCCGGAAAACAAAATAAATACAAGTACGATCTTAAATTTCATTTAAAAACAACTCAAATAGTTTGGGGCTGCTATGATATGAATTTTCTTTGAAAAACCCGGTAATTTGTTTGTAACAAAGTGTTTAACTGCTGCAACCGGGCAGGTTGTTATCCGTAAGGTCATGAAATCACCTGTCAATGCACTCAGGGAGTTGTATAAATTGTTTCACAATTTTTGAGATACGATTGTGAGTTTAGCTATAACAACATGTAAAGCGTTACTAAAATTACCACAGCGCGAAGAACAATCACAAAACGAGCGTTCTGGATAAATTGCAAATTACTAAATTACAGCAATTTACATCAGCACAAGTATTGCATCCTATGAACCAGGCTCGCATCAAAGGAGCGGGAAGGAATATTTCTGGCCTGTTATTCCGCAACAGATATTTCGTGATTGCTTCGGTAGTAATTGTTGTTTTAGCAACTTCAGTTTATTTACTTTTTTCATCCCCTAAATACAAAGTGAGCGTAGAGTTGGATGCTTCCGATGATTGGGAACTATTAACGACAGCAATTAACGAGTTGCGCTCTGAAACCACGATAAAAAAAGCGGTCAATGCATTGGGGCTCCAGGTAAGTTATTATCATAAGGGAACTTTTACAACAAAAGAGATTTATGGCAATTCATTACCCATTAAGCTTATACCCGGAAAGAGCAACTTCTATACTTCTGCTGTTGAAATCACCATCAATTTAATTAATGGCGGCGTTTGCAGGATTGATCAGGATAATGTACTCACAGATGTACCTTTATACCACCCGGTTAAGTACGGATCTCTAAGTTACACCATAATAAAAGGGCCAGCTTTTAAATCAATACAACTACCGCTGATAGTAAAACTCACTCGCTCTGCCGATTTAACTGAACAATTTAGCAAAAGTATGCGTGCGAAAATTTTGAACGATAGCAGTTTTGAATTGAGCATAAACACGGATAATGCTCAAAAGGGGCATGATTTTTTGAATAAACTTGTAGAAATAATTAATGCCCAATATGCTAAACCTGTTTCACCCACTAAACCGGCTGTTATTGATACCACGTTACTTCTTAAATTAAACGATAGCATAGCTTATTATAAAGCGGTGGCAGATAAGTATCACGAACAGCAAGCCATACTGAACAACATTAAAAAGCCCAGACAAATGCCGAAGCGGAGAGCTGTTCCGGTACTGGTGACGGCGAAAACGGCACTGACGGAAAAAGAAAGAGCCGGCCTAAATGCACTTACTGCTGTTAAAGCATACGCCTTGAAACCTAATGACGCTTTTGTTATCATACCGGATAATCATCAGGTTAGCGATTACCGTATCGAAGCACTCATACAAGATTTTAATAAAGCGCAACTCAATAAACAGCGGGTAATGCAGGATTCGGACAATGCTGATGCAAGCGTTTACGCTTTCAAACTCGAACTTAATTCAATAAAAGAAGCACTTGTTAACGGCATAACGGTAAAAGAACAAAAAATCAGAAATGCTCATCAAATTAAAGATGTCCGCCAACTTAAGTACGTTGATCAACCAAAAGATGTTGAGCAA
Source organism: Mucilaginibacter sp. P19 (assembly GCF_050632265.1). Lineage (NCBI taxonomy): Bacteria > Pseudomonadati > Bacteroidota > Sphingobacteriia > Sphingobacteriales > Sphingobacteriaceae > Mucilaginibacter > Mucilaginibacter sp. P19. The sequence continues at coordinate 2,199,835 of NZ_CP192586.1, read as the reverse complement.
CCTCAAGATAGTGTGCAACCAAAAGATGTCGATCACCCAAAAGATTCAAAATCAATAGCATCATTTTTATCGCTGCAATTGAATGATTCTATCGCCCAAATAAAAGCTTTAATTGAAAACAAGCAACAACAGTATAACAGGCTGTTACATGGCTCAGGCGGGCAAGCCCCCGGGCCAAGGCTCATTATAAGTGAAACGTGGCATGCGAAGGAATCAATGCTCTCCAAATCATTATTAGTATATTTTTTTGCTTTACTGACAGGTTTGCTGCTGCCTGTTTTATTGTTGATTATAAATGAATATATAACATCAGCTAAAAAAAGCCGGTGCAATAAAACGCAGGGAAAGGCATATCCCTAACATGGAAAACGGCCGATCAGGATCTCTGATCAGCCGTTTTCCATTTTCACGGGGGTGGATAACGCTTATTTCCAGCCGCCGCCTAATGAGCGGTAAAGCTCAGCGTTGGCACTAAGTTGAGCCATTTTAATAGATGCTAATTCAAGCTCACCTTGCAATACATTACCTTGCGCAGTAATCACCTCAAGATAGGTAGCAAGCCCGTTTTTAAACAACATGCTCGCATTGCTTGTAGCTTGTTGCAATGTTTTAACACGGTTTGCAGCGATAGTTTGTTGTTCTTTAAGCTTTTGGAGCCTTACCAAAGCGTCAGATACTTCGCCAACCGCATTTAATACAGATTGACGGAATTGGATCACTGTTTTTTCGCGGTCAACTTTGGCAACTTCATATTGGGTACGCAGTTGTTTATGTTGTAACAACGGTTGCGCTATACCACCTGCTACTGTACCAAATAATGAAGCAGGGATGTTAAACCAGTTGCTTGATTTAAATGAGTTTAAACCACCCTGACCGGTTATAGTTAATGAAGGGTAAAGCTGGGCTTTAGCGATACCAACCCTCGCGTTAGCTATATTTAAAGCCAACTCCGAACTGCGTACATCTGGCCTGCGGCTCACCATTGCTGATGGTACACCTGCCGAAAGTGTTTCGGGGAAAGTAATATCATTAAGTTTAGCGCTACGTTCAATAGCGTCAGGTAACCTACCTGCCAATATGCTCAAGCCATTCTCCTGAACATTGATATCGCGTTCAAACTGAGGAACCAATTGCGCGGCAGCTTCTAACTGGGCCTGTGCCTGCTGAACACCTAACAGAGTAACCTGACCGGCATCGTATTGCAATTTGATGATGCGCAATGTACTGTCATTCAGTTTTACGTTTTTCTTAGCTATTTCCAGTTGCTCGTCAAGCATCAGCAAGTTATAGTAACCTTGTGATACACTTGATACGATGTTGGTTTGGATAGCCCTTTTAGCTTCATTAGTTTGCAGGTACAGGGCCAAAGCTTCACGGTTTTGACTGCGGATTTTACCCCAGATATCAGCTTCCCATGACAGCGCCAGGTTAGCATTATAATCTTCGACATGTTTAGTACCAATATTGTATTGTTTGATACTTAAACCGGTAACACTGTTATCAGACGGGCGGTTGGTGCTTGCAGTAACGTTTAAGCCAAGAGTAGGAACATAATTCCACTTAACTTGTTTAAACTGCAATTGTGCAGCCTCGATATTTTTTACGGCCACCTGCATATCGTAATTTTTAACGATAGCACTGTCAATCAGCTTTTGAAGAGCAGCATCGGTAAAAAAGTTTTTCCATTGCAAGTCAGCAATGCTGCTGGTATCGCCGGTGGTAACAGCGTTCCTGAAGGTTTCAGGTTGCGCGTCCTTTGGCGTAGCAACATCTTTTGAAACTTTACAGCCGGCAAGCACCACCAGTGCTAAAGCCAAACTGCCTATTATATTTTTCATTGTTATATCTTTTTTAAACTATCACGGATTTTAACGGCCGTGATAGTTTTAGTTGATGTTTTGATTGATTAAGCTGAATATTCGTTTTCTAAAACTACAGCATCTTTACCATGGTCGCCGGCAGCGGCAAGCGGCTTAGGTTTGCCACTAATGCGTTCCTGCAAGCCCTGGAATATCACGTATAGTACAGGTATAATAAATAAACCTAACAATACGCCTGAAACCATCCCGCCTGCTGCACCAATACTGATAGAGTGGTTACCCTGTGCAGATGGGCCGGTAGCGATACTCATCGGGAATAAACCGAATACGAAGGCCATGGAGGTCATGATGATTGGACGGATACGGAGCTGAGCAGCTTCGATAGCCGACTGAACCAGCCCATGCCCTGCCCTTCGCCGTTGCACCGCGAACTCTACGATCAGGATGGCGTTCTTGGCCAGCAAGCCGATGAGCATGATCAGCGCAACCTGTACATAGATGTTGTTTTCGATACCGGTTAAGCCTAACACAATGAATACCCCGAATAAACCTGTAGGTATTGAAAGTATTACCGCCAATGGCAGGATATAACTTTCATACTGCGCAGACAGCAGGAAGTATACAAACACCAAACACAACAGGAAGATCACAGTCGACTGACCACTTGAAGAAATCTCCTCGCGGGTTTGGCCAGTAAACTCATAGGCAAAACCTTGCGGCAGTTGCTCCTTAGCAGTTTCCTCAATCGCTTTAATGGCATCACCAGAGCTGTAGCCAGGTTTAGGGATAGCATTAATTTCGATAGAGTTGAAGAGGTTATAACGTGAAGCAGTTTCTGAACCATACACACGGGTTAATTTAACCAGGGTATTGATCGGCACATTTTCGCCCGATTTGTTTTTAACAAACACACGGTCAATTGCCGATGGATCTGTCCTGTCTGCAATATCTGCCTGAACAACCACACGGTAGTATTTACCAAAGCGGTTAAAGTCTGATGCCTGTGCGGTACCAAAGTAAGCCTGCATGGTTGACAGGATGTCTTTAACACTTACACCCAACTGGTTGGCTTTTTCGTCATCAACTTCTAATTGTAACTGAGGGTAATCAGCTTTGTATGAAGTAAAGGCGAAAGCAACCGCTGGTTTCTGCATCAGTTTCATGATAAAGTTATTGGCAACACCGCTAAATTTATCCAACCTGCCGTTGGTTTTATCCTGCAGCATTACGTCAAGCGCTTCCACGTTGCTGAAACCAGGAACGGTTGGGAAACTGAACACGAAGAACGTACCACCTGGTATGCCTGCTAATTTGCCCCTAACAATATTCTGGATAGCATCAATATTTTTAACTTCTCCCCTTTCTTCAGTAGGCTTCAACAACAGGAAGATAACACCTGCTGACGGGCTGCTGGATTGTGTTAAGAAGTTAAAACCAGAAAGCGCGGTAACAAATCGTGCTGACGGCAGTGTTTTCAACTGATCCTCAGCCAGTTTAAAGGTTTTGTTAGTTCCTGCTAATGAAGTACCTGATGGTGTATTTACTGCTATCGCCACAAAGCCCTGGTCCTCGGTAGGAATAAAGCCTGTTTTGGTTTTGTTTACCATGTAAACTGTAGCAACAACTACTAAGGCAAGGCCGGCCATACTGATCCATTTATTACGGATCAGAACTTTCAAGCCGCCAACATACCTGTTGGTCATATAATTGAAGCCACCATTGAAGCCCGCGTAAAATTTCTCTACAAAGCTTTTCTTAGGTGCGTCATGACCATTTTCGCTATGTTTATTCTTTAAAAACAAGGCTGCCAGGGCAGGACTTAAGGTTAAAGCGTTAACAGCTGATATAATAATAGATATAGCCATGGTTAAGGCAAACTGGCGATAGAAGATACCTGTTGAGCCCGTCATGAAGCTCACCGGTAAAAACACCGCCGCCATAACCAGCGTAATGGATATAATAGCACCCGTAATTTCGTGCATGGCCTCCGTAGTTGCAGCCTTAGGGGTTAGGCTTGGGTCATGCTCCATTTTGGCATGCACCGCCTCCACTACCACAATGGCGTCATCCACCACAATACCGATGGCCAATACCAATGCGAACAGCGTTAACAAGTTAACTGAGAAACCGAAAAGGTTCATAAAGAAGAACGTACCGATAATAGCAACCGGAACCGCTATCGCCGGGATCAACGTTGACCTGAAATCCTGTAGAAAGACGAATACCACGATAAACACAAGGATGAAGGCCTCAACCAAGGTATGCTCAACCTGGTTGATAGACTCATCAAGGTCGGTTTTAGTACGATAGAATTGGTTGTATTTAATCCCGACAGGGAAATCTTTAGATAATTTCACCATCAGGTTGTCGATAGCGATCTGGATTTCGTTGGCATTTGAACCTGACAATTGGATAATACCGATGATAATACCATCGTGGCCATTCAGGTTACTAACACTATTGTATGAATAAGCACCCAGTTCAACACGTGCTACGTCTTTTAAACGCAATACAGAGCCATCTGCATTAGCACGGATGGCGATGTTCTGGTACTCCTCTGGTTTGGTAAGTTTACCTTTATATTTAATTACATACTCAAATGCTTCGTTACTGCGCTCACCAAATTTACCTGGTGCTGCTTCAAGGTTTTTGTCCTGTATAGCGGCTGTAACCTCGGCAGGAGTAACATTGTAAGCTGCCATTTGGGTAGGATTTAGCCAAACACGCATTGAATAATCCTTAATACCACCAAAGATACTGGCAGAACCTACACCCGGAATACGTTTAATTTCCGGAACGATATTGATCTGTGCGTAGTTGGCCACAAAGGTTTGATCGTATTTTTTAGGATCCTCAGAGTAGATGGCCATAGCACCGATAAAGCTGTTTTGCTGTTTGGTAGTTGTAATACCGTATTGCAAAACCTCGGCTGGTAATTGGCTTGAAGCCTGTGAAACACGGTTTTGAACGTTTACCGCTGCCTGATCGGGGTTAGTACCCTGTTTAAAGTAAACGGTAATACCCAATGTACCGTCATTACTGGCGGTAGAGGTCATATAGGTCATATTTTCCACACCGTTAATCGCTTCTTCTAACGAAGGCGTAACGGAACGTAAAATAGTTTCGGCATTGGCACCCGGATACACAGCCGATACCAATACTGACGGAGGGGCAATATTAGGAAACCGCTCTAAGGGCAGTTTTGTTAAACCAAGCACACCTACTATCACCAGCAATATGGAGATAACAGTTGAGAGTACCGGTCTTTCTATAAATTTCTGAAACATGACTTTAAAGTTTAAGTGTATGTATTATTTCTTAACTACAGCGGCTACTTTATCTGCAGCCTTTTGAGGCTGGATAACCATACCTTCCTGTAGTTTATCAATGCCCTCTAACACGATCTGGTCGCCGGCTTTAATAGCTTCTTTATCTTTAACCAGGTAATGATCACCTGATTTACCAATTATGTCGATAGGTTGTTTTTTCACTTTGCTGCTATCGCCAACTACAAATACAAATACTTTATCCTGCATTTCGATAGTTGAAGCTTCCGGAACAATCAAAGCATCTTTATGGCTCAGGCTTAAACGGATCTTGCCGGTATTACCAGAGCGTAAAAGACCGTCGGGGTTTGAGAAATTTGCCCTTAAAGTGATAGCGCCGGTGTTTTTATCAAACTGGCCGTCTACAATATCAATTTTACCTTGTTTAGCATATTCTGTATTATCAGCTAACAATAATGATACTGATGGTACATTTTTCAATTTATCTTTCAGGCTGGCACCTGGATATTGTTCTTTAAAGGCAACAAAATCTTTTTCGCCCAATGAAAAGTAAACGTGTACATCATGAACATCTGATAATTGAGTTAGTGGAGCAACATCCGCAGGAGCAACAAGGCTACCTTGTTTCTTAGCAAGCAGACCGATATAACCGCTTACAGGAGCTTTTATTAAGGTATAACCTAAATTGATCTGCGCGGTAGCTACGTTAGCTTTAGCCGATTCGATATTGGCTTTCGCTACATCAGCTGCTGCCTTAGCTGTTTTTAGCTGGTAGTCAGAAACTACTTTATTAGCTACAAGCGGAGTTAGTTTTTCAACTTCCAGTTGCGCATTTACATGTGCTGCTTCGGCGGCATGTAAGCTTGCCAATGCATTATTTAAAGCTGCACGGTATGGTTGTTCATTAATTTTAAATATTGGCTGACCGGCAGATACGAAAGCGCCTTCGTCAACAAATACTTTATCTAAAGTACCGCTTACCTGTGGCCTGATCTCTACGTTAACGGCGCCTTCAATTGAAGCGGGATATTCCTGGTAAGTAGTTTCGGTACCTGATACTATAGAAGCAACCGGTAAAGCCGGTGGTGGAGGTGCTGTTGGAGCCTGCGGTGCAGATGAACATCCATATAATGTTAAAGCTGCAACTGCTGCTAAAAGGAGTGTTTTCATGAGTGATGATTTTAAGAGTGGTGAATGAATAGGATTAGAAAAAGCCGTTGGGCTTGTGATATATGATGATTTGATTGTTTTCATTGTTTTACTATTGCCGATCATTTTCAATTGAGATGCCAGTTACATACTTAGCTGACTATCAACTATTTATATTTATAATATTTAATTTCCAATGCCTTATATCGTTATTTTCACGATTTTTCATGACGATATACCGAAACGATGTACGCTAATTACAGCAAGTACATAAATTAGATGTTACAACACCGTTAAATCGTTTAACACTGTTAAATAGACTGCGTGGGTTGTGAGTGAGCTTTTTCATTGTATTAAGAGTTTGTTTTAAAAAGTGCTTAACAATTACCTAACACTGTAAGGTAATTTAACAGTGTAGTTTTCAAGTCACAGAAAGAATTAATCTTTCATCGACCTGATGATACCGCCTATGGTATCTTTTAAAACCTGGCGGTTAACTTCGTCAGAGAATCCCCTGCTCAGTAAGTTGATGGACACCAAACCGTGTACGACCGACCAAAACGTATAGTACTTGGTGCAGATCATTTCGTCATTGATATCTTTTATATCCATCAGTTGCATAATAGCCTCGCTAACCATAGTAGTAGGGAGCTGGGCTTCGGGCATTGATTTTACCATCTCGCAGCAACAGTTCATCTGTACGCCAAACATAACCTGGTAAAGTTCCTTATTTTCAAAAGCAAAGTTCCAGTAAGCAAGCCACATGGCTTCCAGCTGCTTTTCGGGCAGGCGGTGCTTTTCTTTGGCTTCCTCCATGTCTTTTGCTAATATCAAATAGCCTTTGCGGGTAAGTTCCATTAATATAGCATCCTTATTTGCAAAGTATTCATATATAATGGGTGCGGTGTATTCAATTACATCGGCAATCTTCCGCATGCTTAAAGCCTGCCAGCCTTCATGCTTAACTATGTGGAGCGCGGCATCCAGGATATTAACCCGGGTTTCTTCTTTTAAGCGCTGGATTCGTTCTTTACTTGCCATTTTGATCACACTATTAAATCATTTAACAGTGTTAAGCAAAAGTATAACGGTTTTCAGGATTATTTACCATCCCTTTGTAAAAAACGTTTCATCCAATTGTCATGGATTAAACCTTTTGAGTCAAATCCGGTCGGCAAACGCTTATTTCTTTACCAGGTAAACCAATTGCCCAATATGATAGCCCTGGTGTATAGTACGATTAATCAGGATATTTAATCTGTTACGGTGCGGCTCTTTTGCAAAATCATCTGCTGAAATGGCGCTATGCGGCTTAAACCATTCTTCGGGCTGCATAGCATTCATCCTTTCGGTTAAAACCTCATTTACTTTAGCCCAATATTGTTTAAGCTCAGCCAGTGACGGTTTCTCCAACCCAGAATTTTCAGGACTTTTAACAAAAATTTGATCCAGCTGGGGATAGAGCCTTTCGCCCAAACCTAAATAGGTAAACATTCCGTCGCTAACAGCAGTAAGATGGCCCAGCAGGTAAATACCGCTGTTTCGGCCGGGAGCAGTTTCGGCAGCAAGAGCTTCGTCAGTTAACTTATCGAGTAAACCGTTTAGGCGACTGTTTTGCAGTTCCCAGTTGGAGACTACCATTTTGATAAATAATTCTGTTGACGGCTGTATGCTGGTTTCGGTAATGTTTGTGCTCATTTGTTGCAGATGTTATATCAAACCAGTGGATTTGATGACACAATTATAAGCTAAAACGGGGCTGGCGTAAATACTAAGCAGCTTATATGACAAAACTATGATACCACAGGCTCATCTTCAATTTTACGCACCAGCCATATCATCATGGCAGCAAAGGCGGCAACAACAAAAAAAGCTATTTGCAGGTTTGCTGCCTGAGCAATAAAACCAACTATTGGTGGTACTATAACAAAACCCAGGTAACCAACTGTTGATATGGCGGCCAGTGCCTGGCTGCTGTTCATTGTTTTTGATTTACCGGCCATGCTAAAAATCAGCGGCACTATACATGACACCCCCATGCCTATCATGGCGTAGCCCAAATAAACGGTTAAAGTATATGGTAAAAACACAGATACCAGCAAACCGGCCAAAACCAGCGAGCTGCTATAAGTTAACACCTTTTTTATACCAATGGCCGATACTACCCTATCGCCCGCGAAGCGGCCAATGGTCATGGTAACCATGTAAACTACAAAGCCGGCCTCAGCGAATGATTTGGTGGCATGGACTACCTTTTCAAAATAAACACCGCTCCAATCGTACAGCGTGTTTTCGCAGGCCATAGAGGCGAAACATATTAAAGAAAATTTAAGCAAGTGTTTATCGGGCATGGAAAACACCGATTTATTGGGTGTTTCGGCAGGCTGATAATCATATGTTGAGGGATAAAATATTACCGAGAGGATCAGCATTGCAATTCCTACTGCTAATAAATGATATGACGGCTCTACGTTAAATAATACCATTAAATAGCCGACAGCAGCGCCGCCAAAACCGGCCAGGCTCCAGATGCCGTGGAATGTTACCATGATCGATTTATCATACAAAGCCTGGATCCCCACGGCCTGCGAGTTCATGGATAAACCTAATATATTACGGGTTGAGCCAACAAAAAATAAAACTACTATCAGTTGCCACATATAAGCTGCAAAACCGGGCAGGCAAAGCACCAGACTAAAGGCCAGTGCACCTATCAGCATCATTATACGGCTGCTGAAATGCTTGATCATTTTAGCCGTTAAAGGCATGGTAAGCATCAGGCCAACAGGCATAGCAAACAGCACAACCCCCAACTGGGCTTCGTTTAAATTAAGCTGATGTTTTATGGATGGAATACGCGAGGCCCATGAAGAATACCCGAAGCCCGAAACAAAGAAGAAGACACTGTTGGCAATCCGCATTTTTGATTTGCCCGCAGCCGTTAGCTGATCCATACTTAATAATTACACGCAAATTTAGCTATAATTTATAAGGACGGTTGCCGTTATCTGCAATTAAATACAGCTTACATACATGGCTGAAGTTCGCCGCAAGGCTGATTATTTTGAGCCGCTTTATGAAAAACTTTATTGAAACCTTGTTGTACGTAAGTTAACCCGAGGTTTAAAAGGGCTGATACCTGCAGTGGTGTGGTATCCGGCAGGGTGAGTGATATGAGGTGTGATATGAGTTTCATGATTACATTATCGTTTCAGGCTGCAAAATTGCTACAATAGTTTCAAAAAAATTCACCTGGATCAACAACTGACTTTAGGAAGATAATTGATAATGAGTATGATAAACGGTTGACAAACAGCCTCATTTAATCCTCCCCCTTTGGAAAAGGGTTTGGGATGAGGCCGGCTCATCTAATTGCAATATTGATGCGTTAGTTTGTTAGCATGTTTTTTTAGCTTTACTTTTGAGATAAGTATTTAAATGAAAGACACCACCAAAACTTTGAGTTCAGGACCTACATATAAAGCAGCCGGTAAAGTAGCAACCATTATTGAAAGGCATTTCAGGCATTTTCATGCCAAGGCGCTTGCCGATAATAATGAGATAGACCTTGCTCCTACCCCCAGCTGCACCACTATCGAATCACTCATCGATATCTCATTTTGGGCAAGCTTGCGACGGGAAGAGGGATTTTCACCAAAATTCACACTTGCTTTTTTGCCGCCCGAAGCTGCCGGTCAGCCGTTGTTGTTTGGTGGAAAAATTAAACTCGCGCCTAATATCCTCACCAAATTTGCCTCGGCAGTACAACAGCCGGGCATTCATTTAGGCATCTGGATAGAAGATGATGAACTATACATCTGGGGAACTACCCTGGCTATTCCGGCTTACTGTTTTGTGCTGGAAGTAATTGAACCCGGATTATTGGTGATCAAACATCGCCGTGTAGAGGGTTTTGGCAAATTTGTAAACATAGCCATATTAAAAGGCGACGATATCAAAGTTGTTGACGAGCACGGCTCCAGCATTTCTGATTGCCCTAATGTACTTTCGGCCATGCTTGATTTTACTTTGCCGTCTCTATGGAATGATCCGGTAAACGTATTAGTTCAGCTGGCTACCTCCATGCAAGCCCATAAACGTGGCGGCATATTATTAGTTGTGCCCTCCGGAAATGAAGAATGGCGCGAATCTATCATTACCCCGATCTCCTATCCTGTCGATCCTCCGTTCTCAGGTCTTACCGATTTGATGATTCACGAAGGCATCGACCGTTACCACACCTCATGGCAGGAAAAAATGCGCCGCGCGGTTGATACCATAGGCGGATTAACCTCGATAGACGGCGCAACGCTGATAAATGATAAACATGAGTTGCTGGCTTTCGGTGCCAAAATAGGTCGTGCAGCAAAAAGCTCACCTGTCGAAGAGATCGTAGTGACCGAGCCTATTGTCGGTTGCTCAACCCGGGTGATCCACCCGGCGCAAAACGGCGGTACAAGGCATTTAGCGGCGGCACAGTTTGTTTTTGATCAAAAGGACGCCTTAGCACTGGTAGCTTCGCAGGATGGCCGGTTTACAGTATTTGCATGGTCGCCGGTTGTGGGGATGGTGCATGCGCACCAGATTGATATATTGTTGCTGTAGCCCCCCGGCCCCCTAAAGGGGGAGATAGAAAGGTATCTCGCAATAATTTTCGTAAATTAAAACAAACAGATAAACATCTTTAGTTAATGATTTAATCTCCTCCTGGATTCCTAATCCTTAATCTCCAGTCACTAATCTATGTCCCTAACCTCCCCCTTTAGGGGGCTGGGGGCGTTTAATCGCAGTTCAACAATAAATCGTAATATTTCCGCATCAGTACGGTATCGTAATTAACCAGCGACTGATAAGCTTCTGAAACCAGCTCATTGAGGATAGATGATCCAAGCTGACCGCCTCCATTGGGAATGGAGTCATAATAAACAATAATTTCTTTAACCCTTATTATTTCGTAGAGCAACTGCTGAACCAAATCAATTTGAGTACCCGTCTGCATTCCAGCCGAATTCTTGCTCAGAAAATCTAAAGGATCGTTAGTAGCAGGGGTCATTTTTTTATCAAACAGGATCGGAATTATGGTTTTATCAACTACGTATTAACAGTTAATAAGTTTAAACATCCGCTTTTTGTTTTAAAAAATAAAAAAAATTAAAACAAAATAGCAAAACCCTCATAAAGAGGGTTTTGCTACTGTATAAAAATACTTAATTATTTTGCTTTGGTTCAGGCTTAGGTAGCAGAACCTTGCGCGATAGCTTTAGTTTACCTTGCTTATCTACGTCAAGCAGTTTAACCCTTACTTCGTCGCCTATCTGGAAGATGCCATCCATCGTTTCAATACGGCGGTGATCAATTTCAGATATGTGCAGCAAACCATCTTTACCTGGCATAATTTCAACAAACGCACCGAAAGGCATAATTGATTTTACTTTACCTTCGTAAATCTCGCCAACTTCTGGTTTTGAAGCGATAGCGCGGATGCGACCCAACGCTGCGTCGATAGAAGCCTTGTTATCGGCAAATACCTGAACGATACCCTGGTTGTCTTTTTCTTCGATAGAGATGGTAGCACCAGTTTCGCGTTGCATTTCCTGGATGATCTTACCACCGGGCCCGATAACTGCACCAATAAATTCTTTATCAATTTTAATGGTAACGATACGCGGAGCGTGTGGTTTGTAGTCGGCACGTGCCTCGGTAATGGTTTTAGCCATTTCGCCAAGAATATGTAAACGGCCATCTTTAGCCTGGTTTAACGCGTTGGTTAATACTTCGTATGAAAGGCCGTTGATCTTCAAGTCCATCTGTACAGCAACGATACCGTTTTTAGTACCGGTTACTTTAAAGTCCATATCACCTAAGTGGTCTTCATCACCAAGGATATCAGAAAGGATAGCATATTTGGTACCCATTTCGTTGGTGATCAAACCCATCGCGATACCTGATACAGGCTCTTTAATTTTAACACCTGCATCCATAAGCGCCAGTGTACCGGCACAAACTGTAGCCATTGAAGAAGAACCGTTTGATTCCAAAATATCAGAAACTACACGGATAGTGTAAGGGTTTTCATCTTCAGATGGCAATACCTGTTTCAATGAACGCATAGCCAGGTTACCGTGCCCAATTTCACGACGGCCGGCACCCCTGTTAGGCCTAACTTCGCCGGTTGAAAAACCAGGGAAATTGTAGTGTAACAGGAATTTCTGGTAACCGTTAATGAACGCACCGTCAATCATTTGCTCGTCATCCTTAGCACCTAAGGTAACGGTAGTTAATGACTGGGTTTCGCCGCGGGTAAATATCGCCGAACCGTGAGCCGATGGCAAATAGCCAACTTCGCTCCATATCGGGCGGATCTGTGTAGTAGTACGACCATCTAAACGTTTGCCTTCGTCTAACACAAGGTTACGGATAGCATCATATTCCACATCGTGGTAATATTTTTTAGCAAGGCCTTTAGTAATATCATCTATCTCACCTAAGGTTTCGATATAGGCGTCACGCACTTCTTTAAACTTAGCACTCCGCTCTTCTTTTGCAGATGCAGCAGAAGCAATGGCGTAAACCTGATCATAAGTAGCAGCGTAGATAGCTTTTTTCAAGTCCTCATTGCTATGCTCATGGCTATAAACACGTTTTTCGGTTTTACCAACTTCAATGGTCAGTTCTTTTTGAGCTAAACATTGCAGTTTAATAGCAGTATGGGCAAATTTGATGGCTTCAACCAATTCAGCTTCCTGAATTTCTTTTGATTCGCCCTCAACCATGTTGATATCATGCTCGCTACCTGCAACAATAAATTCTAAAGTTGCATTTTCAAGCTGGCTTAAAGTAGGGTTAATTACTAACTGCCCGTCAATTTTAGCAACACGTACCTCAGAGATTGGACCGTTAAAAGGTATATCAGATACAGATAAAGCTGCAGATGCTGCCAAACCGGCCAATGCATCGGGCATAATATCTTTATCGGCAGATATTAAAGAGATCATCACTTGTGTATCAGCGTGATAATCTTCAGGGAATAATGGACGTAAAGCACGGTCAACCAAACGGGAGATCAAAACCTCATAGTCTGATAAACGGGCCTCGCGGCGTAAAAAACCACCCGGGATACGGCCTGTTGCAGCGTATTTTTCCTGGTAGTCAACAGATAAAGGCAAGAAGTCAACTCCTTCTTTAGCTTCAGGCGATGATACAACAGTAGCCAATAACATGGTGTCACCCATTTTTATCACTACCGAACCATCCGCTTGTTTGGCCAGTTTACCTGTTTCGATCTCAATGGTGCGTCCGTCGCCCAGATCAATAACTTTTTTAATTACGTTTAAACTCATCTTTTTTTGTTTGTGATGCACTTTTCATCTTCGGGAGCGCATCGGATTTTATGTGTGTAAATATATGTTGCAAAAGTAAAAAAGCCATCCTAAAATGGGGATGGCTTTTAAATAAAAAAGGAGAGAATTACTTAATGATATCCCTTAGCTGTAAAGCTTTGATGATAGCACGGTACCTTTCAATGTCTTTATTATACAGGTAAGCAAGTAACGCACGACGTTTACCTACTAATTTTTGTAGCGATAATTGAGTTGAAAAATCCTTTTTGTTTTTTTCAAATGCCCTGTTAAGTGAGCAATACGAGTAGTAAATAATGCTACCTGACCTTCGGCCGAACCTGTGTCAGCTGCTGATTTACCGTGTTTTGCAAAGATCTCTGCCTTTGCTTCTTTACCTAAATACATTACTTGAATAATATTAAAGCGTTAACTATTTTATTAATTGTGGGTGCAAAGATAGTGATTAATTATGCAAAAGCAAGGGGTGGGTTGATTTGTTTTTTGGATTAGGTGAGTGGTTGATTGAGTTGGATTAAGTGAGTGGTTGTTATTGTCGGAACTCGAATTTATGGAGTTAAGGGAATTTATAGAATTTGCAATTACTCTGTCTATTCTTTAAATTCCATAAAGTGGGGCTCAGACGTAATAAATTCGAAATTGAAAATCCCAACTCCGAAATCAATTTATACTACCACCAGCCAACTATCAAAATAACAAATACTCTCCTGCTTTACCATACTTCTCCAGTTGCCTGATACCTGTACTTGAGATGTGTTCAAATTCCATATCACAAAAAATGGCCGTTACACTGATGTTTTTGCCGCCTAACTCTTGAAGATAGCGGTATTGGTTCAGTTCGTACTGTAAATCCGATCCATTTCGTAATCCCCGGATAATAGTAACGTCATACCCCAAACCATCTACAAATTCGGTGAGTAATCCTTCGTAAGTTTCAGTTTGCCTGTATCTTAATATTTCCGGCAATTCGTATGTGGCTTTATCTTTACCTGGGTTAACACCACGGGCTATAATCACCTTATCAAAAATTCGCTCGGCCTTTTGGAGTATATTATAATGCCCTTTGTGGAATGGATTAAAGCTCCCCGGATATACTGCTATACGGGGTTTAAAGTTTTCTACATGGGCTATTAAATAATCCAGGGCCGGGTTATCAACACTTTGTTGCAGGCTTGTTAATACCTCTACTCTTTTTTCTTTATAGATTTTGTGATCTACAAACTGAAATTCCTTAAATATTTGCTGCTCATAAATCAGCAGTTTGTCAAATGGCTGTTTTAAGATATTAAGATCGGCTGCACTGAAAATCTCTGACAATGCCGAGCCCGGCTTGTGATGTTTGGTATCGAGGATAATATCTGTTACAAGAGCTTTGAGCGCTCCATCCCCCGTAAACGTTTCGTTAAAATATCTCGCCGAATCCTCTTCGTTTGTGCCGGATCTCGGATCGTAAATGATATCATGGAAAATTGTAGCCAGCAATAATACATCATTATCACTGTAGCCCCGGTTCTCTAATTGTTGCCATACATCGTCCAGATGCTCAAGGGTGTGGTAAAACCGATGGGGCTCCCGGTAGCGGTCTAACACAATTTTGTCAACGCCAATTTTGGTTAACCGGGCTGTTTGTTCTGCAATTTTCATAGTATTAAGCTTGCTCTGCAATTTAGAAAAACTTAATTACTACTCCATGATCAATGCCTTTGCTTTTTCAAGCGGCTCGTCAACTCCAGCTTTGATACCTTTAATAGTAGGTTTTACTATAACATCAATTTTCACACCCTTTCGCTGGGTTTGAGTTCCATCCGGGTATAATACCCCTATTCCCGAAAACAGGGAACTTATACCGCCCGGCAAAATAATCTGCGATACATTGCCATCAGCTCCTGCCGTGGTACTACCTATAACCTTAACATTGGGTGAACTTTGAAAAGCCATAGTAGTGTACTCTGCCTGGCTCTGTGATTGTTCATTTACTATCACCACAACTTTACCCTGGTAAGAATCATCAGGCTTAATATTAAGCGGTGGTGTTTCCACAAATAAACCCGACTTATTAATACTTCCATTAGTAAACTTAACAAATGGAGTCGTGCCTGATTTAACGTACGCTCCAAAGGTAAAGGGCATAAATTCCGAAGGATAACAACGCATATCAATAATAATACCCCTTGTATTCTTAAACATCTCCCGGATAGCAGGCAGATTTGCATTGTGGTATTTTGCCGGATATAGATAGCCTATCTGCTCATTGATTAAATAATAACCAGGATCTTTAACACTAAGATTGCTGCTACCCATTAAGCCGTTTTTTGAAACGAGTACTCCTTCCACAACCGCATTTAATTGATTTCCATCGCGCTGCATGGTAAATTCAAAATGTGGATTATTACTCCTCAGTAAATAGTTGCCCGGCATATCCCTTAACTGAGTTGCGTAATTAGACGCCGCAGTTATAGGCAGATATTTTTTGATCAGTTCATCTATAGCAATGCCATTAATAGCAGTTATCACATCCCCTATCCTGAACTTTTCTTTAACAGCAAGTGAATCAGACTCAAAACTGGTTATCACCAGTTTATTCTCCACAAAACCGGCCTTAAATGATGGCCTGTATTTACCGCGATAGGCTTCCAGCTCAGCGTTTCCGCTCCAAATATTAGCGTGCGTATCATGAATACTACTGATAAGCTTGAGCGTTGTGAGTATATATTCTGTTGAATTTTTGTCGTTCACAAACTGGGGGATAAACTCAGGCAGGCTTTGATTCCAATCTTTTCCTATCAAATGCTTGTAAGGAAAAAAGTATTGTACCATATTCCAATATTTAAACAGGCACAGCAAGCGGTAACCTGCATCAGGATATTTCATTTGGTAATATCCATTTTCGTGGTCAAATAAGGGGTTACCTACGCCCTCTGCCATGCTTACATAATAACTTTCAGTGATTTTATGATTATTTAAAATAAAGCGGAGCTTATCAGTGAGTGATTTATTGAGCACCGAATGATCAAATAGATTTCCGTAATCGGGCGTGGGCTTAACCGCATTATTTATATCGGGTTTGCAATTATCACAAGCATTCACTTCACCAAACTTATCGGTCCACTGCTCAAGCAGCTGGTTTAATTCGCTATTATTCCGGGCTTTTATAACAGCGGGCATTACCCTAAAAAGCTCAGCATCCATATTATAACCCCCTTTGCAACAGCGGGGTGGTGATATTTCAAAAAACCCCAAACCTGGCCAAGCAATCTTAAGCTATTGATTGTTTGTGGGTTAAGCGTAATGGTATTAATCCCCGAGCCATTTTTAAAAGCAGTATCCAAATCAGCCTTAACCCTGATTATCGCTTTAGGCACAGCATTTTCAATGGGTTTACCATCAATAAATAATTGCAGACCATCAATCCAAATTTTCCCTTTACCTACCAGAAGTGCACCGCCAACTACATTAATCGTCTTTTGGCTATTGTATGGCAATTTGATACTATATTGTTTCCAGCCATTTGTACCATGGATATTTTGGCGTTGCATATTATCAAAAGCAGAAGTACCGTCAATCCGAAGCCACAAACCCGCGAAGCCAGAGCCTACACCTTCCGTTTTCAGATACCCTTTTAGTTCAATCTCACTCCCTTCAAATCTTTTTGGAATAACAAAGCTGATAATACCATACCCGGCGGTATCTACCTCTGAGGCGATTGACAGTGCATATTTACCGTGCTGCGCAGCAATGCTATCTACTGCATATTTATAATCACGACCGTCAGAATGAGTCCAGCCTTCAGGATACTTATTTACCTGATTTATTTTTTCAAAGTCGCCATTTAATAAATCTTGTTGATTTTGGCCATTTGATTTATTACAGCTAAACAAGGATGTTATGAAGCACGAAAGCAGCAGGGCATTTTTCATTGATTTGGATAGGTTAAGTTTATAATGAAACCAAAACGCTATTTTTTATGATTTAATATACAGTAAATCATAAAAAATAGCGTGTACCTGATCTTACAAAAAAATCCGGGATAAGTAGCTATTTTCCTTCCGTCCAGCTTTTAAAAATAGCAGCTTGCAATTTATCGGGGCCTGGCAAGGGTGTAATTTTAAATGTCTTTTCCCTCAGCCTACCCAAAACAATGGTTACATCTTTCTTTTCGCCGTTCTTTAACAAACCCAACGTTAAACTATCTCCAGTATTTTTTGTTTCGAAGGCCTTGTAAAGTACATCTTTTGTTGCAGGAGCGCCATCAACCGTAAGTATAACCGTGCGCCCCCTGATACCTTTATCCCAGGCGGGGGATTTATAGGCAACTGTATTGATCCTGAGCGTATCGCCCTGCTGCCGCACGTTAAGGCCAGCCCATGATTCCGATACCACTTTAGTAGCAGTATCAACAGCGAGTCCTCCGTAAGCGAAATATTTTGGATAATCAGGCGGCTTAACGGTCGATGCATATTCAAATACCTCTGTTAACGGCACACCCGCCATTTTCTCGCACTCATTCCTGAACTCCTGCTCTGTAAAGCCGCGATTTAGCTTTTTGTAATATTTGTAATAAAGCAATCGCATTACGTCGTCAAGCGTTTTTTTATTTTGTGTTACATGGCGGATGTTGAAATCAAGCATCAAGCCCAAAATCGGCCCTTTATCGTAGTATGAAATGGTTTTATTAAAATCATCGCCCTGCCTGCCGTTTGGCCCGTCATCCCATGTGTTATAACTGGCTTCTGTTGCCGATTGATACAAATGGCCGGGTTCATTTTCATAGTTACGCAGGTTATTCTGAAAATCGCCAAACATATCCTCGTTATTCATTAAACCCGCATGCCTGGTGATCATGTACTCGTAATAAACTGTAAATCCTTCGGATACCCAAAGCATATTAGTGTGGTTCTCCTTTGAGTAATCAAACGGGCCGAGCTCAACCGGCCTGATGCGTTTAACATTGTAATGGTGAAAATACTCATGCGCTATAAAGTTGTACAGCTTTTTACGGGCTTCGGGAGTATTAAACCCTTCACCTCCGCTAAAACTTAACGAGGTTGAGTTTAAGTGTTCGATACCGCCGCCGCCAGCGCCTATCGATAGAAATGTATAGTGTGTATAGGGGATTTCGCCTATGATGTTGCTGCCCGTCACTACTATCTTTTTCAGGTCGTCCATAAACGCCTGCCTGTCAAAAGCAGGCAACTTATAACCGATAAAGTTGTGTGGTTTATTCTGCACGCTGAAAGGTGGCAAAACTTCCAGCTCGCCCATTAAAAAAGGGCTGTCATAAAGCACATCAAAATCGGCGGCTTTGTAAACATGATATTGTCCCTTCAGGGTATCCAGCCCGGTTGCTACCAGATCGCTCCATTTGCTGTAAGGCTTCATTTGGATGGTGACTGGATGGCGTAATTCCTGGTCGAGGTACATGAACAGGCCTCCGGGGGTAATGTAGCCTCTTGTTTCGTCAAGATAAACGTTGCCTACAAACGGCACAACCGCTTTAACATCGTACGAGATCTTTACATCGCCGGCCGAAGGGTTAATAACTTTCCAGGTATCCTTAGTGGGCTTATCAAATTTAAGCGAATTGCCTTTTGCATCGGCAACAGTAAAATTTTGTACAGCTCCGGCAAAATTGATTAGTTGGTAATAGCCCGGCGTCCAAACGCACATCTTAAAATCAAGCGTTTTGAGGTGGGTTTTATTGGTCAACTCAACATGATACAAATGGTCGGCCGCCTTTTCCATCGACACCGAATATTGCATATTAACAGGTTGCTGGGCCCAAACACCGGCACAAAAAAACAGGCAAAATGATAGGGTTAAATTAGATAGTAATTTCATTATCTGCTTGGGTTTTGCCGAATATAATAAACAGCGATTTATTTATTTCACCAATCACCGGAAATTAGCCCAAAAAACACCTGTATTTATCCCCCGGAGATAAATTTCACCAAATGTTTTAGCCAAAGAAACACAGGTTATACTCAGCTTATTTCCCGGGTAAACTACTCCTTCGGCAGCCCATCTTCAAACCCACAATCGCCATTGCTCTCAGCTATATCCAGGTTCCAGGCCGGGGTTGGGAAATAGGGCGTTGTATCATCGGCATTTTTAGTGCTATAGGTGCACTTAATCACCCTGCTTTCGCCCGGTGCCAGTGAGATATAATTATCGCTGAAGATCACCGGTAAAATATCGTCACCACCTTGCTCTTTTAAAGCGCGCAGATGTACAAAAAACGCAATTGCAATACCGGTATTTTGATTATTACTCCCGTCGCCCCTGCACAAATACCCTTGTACTGAGCAGGACTATTACCGACATTAACAATATTTTTTTATGACAGATTAACTTCACTTCTGATAGTCGTAATACAAAGCAGCCGCACCTATGATACCGCTGTTTTCCAGTTCCGAGATCTCGATTTTTATATGTTCAAGCGTTTTTGAATAGGCAAAGGTTTTCACCTGCTGCCACATGGTGTCTTTAAAATACTCAAAGGCCTGGCTTACCGATCCGCCTAAAATAATCAGTTCGGGATCATAAGCATACATGATCATTTTCACGGCATTCCCTACATGGTTTCCTAATTCGGCATACAGCTCCAATGCCATCTCTTTGCCGGCCTGCGCATCTTTAAATACCTGTACGCCATTCAATCCGTACACATTGCCAAAGAATGAGCCGCTGCAATAATACTCAAGGACGTTATCGATATAGGGAAAAAGACCTATCTCCCCGGCGCCGCAATTGTGGCCTGCGTACAGTTTTCCATTGGTGATAATGCCAGTGCCAAGCCCGGTGCCCAGGGTTACGCCAACCATGCTATCGGCACCTTTACCCTTTCCAAAATATAACTCACCTACGGCAAAACAATTTGCGTCATTATTTACATATACAGGAATGTTGTATCGCTCCTGCATCAGTTTTTTCAGGTGTACTTCCTTCCATGAGGGAATATATTGCACATCATAAACAATACCTTCGGCTACATCAACCACGCTGGGCACGCCTATGCCTATGGCGCTGGCCTTATCGTTTTGCAGCAGGACATCAACAACAGCATAAATATCGTTCAGCACATCTTCTACACTGCCTTCGCTTTTTATCCGTTGCGATATGATATAACCGATGGTGTTATTATTAACCACCGCGCCGCGGATATTGGTAGCTCCCAGATCAATACCTATAACTTTTATATTGCTCATTTATTTATTATGCTTTATTATCAAAAATAGTTTTGTTGGTAACCAGCGGCTTAGCCCAAAAGCCGATACTAAGCATGTAGCCGAATGTAATGTACAGCAAAAACATCCCCTGCCTTAAGCCAAACAAGCTGCCCAAGCCACCTATCAGGAGCTTAACCATTGCGCCACCAATAATACCGTCACCCGGGATCCCGGCAAATGAACCGTGATCTTCAGCTATCGACCTCAACGCCAGCGAGAATATAATGAGATATATTACCGACATAAAGAAGCCAACTATTGAAAATGAATACAATGAGATGTAGTAGTTTTTCTTCATCAACTGAAGGGCTATGGTTTTTGGTTCGGTATGAACCTAAATATCGTTAAAAAATCCTTTGGAGGAATAATTTTACAACAGCTTGTTTAAGTTCTCACACTTTCATTTTAAAATATTTCAAAAAGAAAGTGTAACAATCAGTATCAATCTCTTTCATAATATCTTGTTAACTTAATTCAATCAAAACATTTAGAGTACATGAATGTGTTAATGGAACAAATACCTGCTATATGACCCCAAAAAAGAGAAAGAGCTTACTTATATCGAAAAAGTATGGCACACTGTTGCTATTGTTGCCTTATTGGTTGTAGTAATACTGATAGCCCGGGTGGCTTTTAACGTACTGCTCATGGTACTTTCAGGCGCACTGATCGCGACTTATTTTCACGGCCTTGGCGACCTGATAGAGCGCAACACCAAAATGCCCAGGCGGTATGCCATGATCATTTCTGTAGTTGGTTCATTTTTAATTGTGGCGGGCTTGTTTTATTTGATGGGCACAACCATACAGCACCAGATAGCTTTACTTAAAGATACACTCCCGCATACGGTTAATAATTTTAAGGCTAAACTGGCTTCAAACCCAACGGGGCAGCAAATACTTGATTATTTTTCGGGCGATAATGACCCCGATAAAGTTGTGGTTACGGTACAACACTTTTTTAGTACCAGCTTTGGCGTGTTGGGGGATATTTATATCATCCTGTTCCTGAGTATTTTTTTACCACCAATCCCGATGTTTACAAAAACGGCATTTTAATGCTGCTATCAGATCAAAAAAACCATTGGGACAGGATATTATCGACAGGATCAGTCTTTCATTAAAAGGTTGGATTAAAGGGATGCTGCTCTCTATGGTATTATTGGGCTTGCTGCTTACCATGGGCTTAAGCATTATGGGAATTCCGGCAGCATTGATATTAGCCTTATTTGCAGGCATGTTAAAGATCATCCCTAACCTGGGTTCGGTTATAGCCATGATACCGGGTGTATTACTTGCACTCACCATGGGCACAAATACAGCTATCATAGTGGCGCTCATTTATATAATATCGCAAACCGTGGTGAGCAATATCGTAGTGCCTATAGTACAAAACCGTATGATCAACCTGCCTCCCGCGCTTACCATCATCAGCCAGGTGGTTATGGGAACGCTTTCGGGGGTACTGGGTATCATATTGGCAGTTCCTATTGTGGCCATCATTGTGATTTTGGTTGATGAATTGTATGTTAAAAAACTTGGCGATGCCGAGGTAATAGCGCATTAAGGAATATGCCCTCATCAAAAAAATCGATATATAGTGCACTTATTGCCAACCTGCTCATAGCAATAACCAAATTTATAGCGGGCGTTATAGGCCGAAGCGGATCTATGATCTCCGAAGGGATTCACTCGGTAGTGGATACTGCTAACGAATTGCTACTATTGCTTGGTCTGCACCGGGCACGCAAAGAACCCGATAAAACCCACCCTTTTGGCTACGGTAAGGAGCTGTATTTCTGGTCGTTCATTGTATCTATCATGATATTTGGCCTGGGCGGAGGATTATCCATTTACCAGGGCATATTACATATCCGCGAACCCAAACCCCTTGGCGATCCTACTATGAGTTATATAGTTTTGGGATTATCCGTCATATTTGAAGGCTCATCGCTCATCATCGCCCTGAAAGAATTTAACGCCATAAGGGGCGATCAAACCTGGTGGGACGCCGTAGTTAAAAGCAAAGACCCATCAAACTTTTTAGTGATGTTTGAGGATAGTGCAGCCGTTGCAGGCCTTTTTATTGTTGGCATTTGCATGTTCCTGAACCATCGTTACAACATTCCTGTGCTTGACGGTATAGCATCATTATTGGTTGGTTTAATTTTGGTTGGTGTTTCGGCCATATTAGCCCGCGAAAGCAGGAGTTTGCTTATGGGCGAGGGTATTTCGTCTGAATCGAAGACTAAGATAAGCACACTCGTTGAACAGGACAATGCTGTTTTAAAGGTGATGCACATGCTGTCAACTTATCAATCGCCCGATGAAATTATTTTGATGCTGATAGTAGCTTTTAAAGATGATCTGAATACCGAACAAATCAACGAAGCTATAGGCCGGATCCGGGATTGTATTAAGCAGGAGTTTAGTTTGGTGCGCTTTGTGTTGGTACAACCCGAAACATTTTCGGCAGAAATTACTGAAACAGGCAGCGTACTTTAATTGTATATTAGCTATTGATAACAAATACCTATCTCATGGAAGAACAAAAATTTCATTACGCAACGGTAACCGAAGCTATAACCAAATTAAAAGAACAGGGCTATACCCATGAATTTAGCCTGGAAGGTGACCATCTTAAAGCAGGCGCGGAAAACTTCCCGGTAAAAGAATTTGAAATAGTGGACCTATACCGCTACGAAGGCCCCTCCGACCCTGCCGATGAGGCTATTGTTTACGCCCTTGCTTCAGCGGAAGGTGTTAAAGGTACGCTGGTAACGGGCTACGGGATCTCGACAGATGAGGCTACTATCGAAACGCTAAAGAATTTACATTATAAGTATCAGAAGGGCCGGCAATAGTCTGGCCCTTTAATAGTACCAACTTCACTTCCAACGCACATTTCGGCCTTAGCTTTAAAGGAAGGCAGCCATCCGGGATAGCAAACTGACTGAAAGAAAAAAGGAATTATTTTAAATACTCTTCGTAATACTTTGTTATCAGCACCTGCTCATGAAATGTCGTTCGGATAATTTCGCGGCCATGCTTACGGATGTGATCTAATTTTTGCTTTGCAAGGTGAGCTTCGTTCAGCTTTTCGACAATGTCGACTGTATCTAATGTACAAACCCAACCCAGGTTATTTTCACCAACAAAATCGGAAAGACCTACATTTTCGGAAACTAAAACAGCAGTACCCATATGCAGCGATTCAACCACCACATTCGCGAAGTTTTCATTAAAGGAGGTGAGGACACACAGATCAGACTGGTTAAGCCGTTCAAATTTCTCATCCCGGTTCACCCAGCCTATCCAGTCAATTTTTGAAGCTATATTTAACTCAACTGCAAGTTGTTTCAATTGCTGTATATATGCTTCCTCGCCATCGCCGGCAATAACAAGTTTCAGGTTAAAAGA
Organism: Mucilaginibacter sp. P19; assembly: GCF_050632265.1. Taxonomy (NCBI): domain Bacteria; kingdom Pseudomonadati; phylum Bacteroidota; class Sphingobacteriia; order Sphingobacteriales; family Sphingobacteriaceae; genus Mucilaginibacter; species Mucilaginibacter sp. P19. The sequence continues at coordinate 2,175,576 of NZ_CP192586.1, read as the reverse complement.
GAGCTTGCTTATAGCAATAAATAGTTTTTCAAGTCCTTTTTTATGATGAATGCGCGACATAAAAATAATCCTGAAGCACTCATTATAGGGTTCCTTTATTTCGATATCAGGTAATGATAAAATATTGGGTAATACAAAGCCCTGCCAGCCCGGAATCAACTTCCTGCACTCCATATATTCAGATTGGGCGGTAGCGTGCAGCACGCATTTCTTTAAAATTTTACGACCACCTAATTTATGGATCAATTTTTTGTAGCTGTTGTTCCCGCTTTCAAATACGTACCCGCTTAGCATGCCGCGGGGCGCCAAAATAACCTTGGCTTTACTGAACAAGGCGATCCGTGCAGCAATTACGTTTAAAATACTCCACCACGAATGAATATGGATCACATCATAGTGGTTGGCAGTTTTAACAAGCCTGCGCCATAATGCCGGACTAACGTGCGTATGATCACCGGTGATCCGTTTAAAATAAATCACATTAACCCCTTCAACATTCGTTTTAGCTCCGGGTATTACATCCAGTTCGGTTTTACCATTAGCGGTAGTGGTAAAAACGTCAACAACATGCCCATTAGCTGCTAATCCCTCGCAAAGCCGCGATACAGATTCAGTTGGACCTCCGTAGCCGTAAGCGGGTTTATAAGCAGGTATAATGTGCAGTATTTTCATAAAACATCATTAGCAATATGAGAATGCAAATATGCATCCCGCGGAGGGGTTATTTAGCCTGCTGCAATTTTAAACCTAAAATTATCGAGGTATAAACGGAGCAGGCAAATCCTGGACGAGAACCAAAAGTACTAACTCCCAAAGATTAACTACGCCCCCCGGCAGCACGAAGTAAAAATAAAAAATGTTTAACGCCGCAACTCAATTAAAAGAAGCAGGGTTAAACATTTTTTGCCAGATCTTAATATTTTAACCGGCAACTTTGGTTTGGACGGGTTTAAAATTAACATCGTATAATACCATACTATCTTCTATCACCTGATGGCCGTAACTTACCCCCATCCAGCGTTCAACAGTTACATTTTTACCTTCCAAAACCTTGTAATCTTTAAAGAAACACTCTATCTCTTTAATTGTATGAGGTGGCAGTTCGCTTAAATCATTTATATAATTAACCGACATATCATTATTAGCAACGGCAATGATTTTGTCATCCTGTTCGCCATTGTCAACCATATGCATTACCCCTATCACCTTAGCTTCGATGACAGACAGCGGAAAAACATCAACCGAGCATAAAACTAAAATATCAAGCGGATCCTGATCATCACAATAGGTTTGAGGGATAAATCCATAATTGGCCGGATACATTACTGAAGAAAAAAGCACGCGGTCTAATTTTAAAAGTCCGGATTCTTTATCAATCTCATATTTAGCCTTTGAGCCCTTGGGAATTTCAATAACTGCGTTTACAACATAGGGAATTTTAGGCCCGGTTGAAACTTCATGCCATGGATGCTGTGTATTCATTGGTAGTAATTCAATATTTTGGTTATTTTTTTATGAAAGTACCAACAATTTACCGATTCAATTAAAACATTTTCATTTTATTTCAATCTACTTTATTACTCAAATGCTTCAAAAATCTAATTACCGTTCAGTTTCAAGGGTTTACGGCTTTTATTAAAACGCAGGCGGCATATATGCTCTTGGTACATACCTCAACTACAAACTAACATAATAAACCAGTAATAAATAAACCACAAGAGCCGGCTGGCGGGTTTAAATCAGTGATCTACCCATGCAAAAGCATGTAGTGATAAACCATTTTTATGCATTAACCGTTCTATTTGACAATCAACAACCAGCCTTTACCTTTTTCAACCGGAATCCTGTCGTTTAAGCCAAATGTTTTGCCAGGCTGATAACTTTTTATCTCAGGAGCAGTGATAGTTGCTTTGGCCGGGTCAATGCCTAAATTTTTCCAATCGATATTTAATTGAAAATCGGTATCAGCATCTTCCCAGCTGGCAACTGCTACCATGGCAGCACCATCTTTTTTGTAAACAGTTGCTATCACTTTGGCTTTATCGGTTTTCACCGGGTTATCATCAACCCAATAACCAATCATTTTTGTGCCTTTCATTCCAAAATTATCCCAGGCTTTCCAGATCGGGCGCGGATCGGCACCATCGCTCCACGGCATACGGTTAGTCATGCCGTAAACCATGCCACGCCATTTATTACCGCCGCCTTGCAGCATCTCGCCCATTAAACCAAACGGGATCCCACTCACTTCAGTCAGGAAGAAATCAGGATCATTTTTTTCATAGTCAAAATATTCACCAAACCATAAACGGTTCAGGTAAGGGAAATGCTCCATGTACAGGTTGGCACTGTTGTTAAAACCGTCGCTTTTATTGTACTGGTTAGCAGAGTGCAAGTCAATAATACCCGGGTGACCATCTTTGGTTAATACACGTTTGATACGTTTCATCGTAACTCGGTCAAAAGCCACATCATCCAGGTAAATACCGTCGATACCGACGTTTTGGGTTAACCAGTTCATGCCTTCCACGTAGTAATTATGCCAACGGTTCATGCCGCTGTTGATGATGGCTGCGTCTTTAATCTCAGGCACAAACCAGGCTGCTATATAATCATCCCCCACGTGCTCCTGCAACCAGCTGAAACCGCCGCCCTTGCCCGGCGAATAAATTTCATGCCCCAAACTACGCAATGCGAAAGTTTCATAAGCATGGTTTGATAACTCCCGGATAGTGTTATAGATCTTCACCTTTAACCCGGCCGCATGGGCCGAGTCATCATAGGCCTTCATTTTTTGCCATGCAATAAACGGGTAGTTAATAGTTGGATTTATTGCCGTTGCGTGGTGAATATTGACAAGCGTTGCTCCCGCTTTTTTTATAGTATCAATAGGTTTGTATGAGTGATAAAATCTTGTAGCCCACTGAAAATCGGTATTGATGGTATGGAAAGGCGTTATCAGCAGCGTGAAGTTGTAATAAAGTTCATCACCTTTTTTCAGGTCGCGCTCGCCGCTGTAATTATTGGCCAATACCGCTTTACCGTCAAATGCCACTTTAATACCACCTTTGTTATCGTTACCCCATGAAGTTGGTAACAACAAAGGCTTTTGCAAATAGAAATTAGTATTCAGCGGACGAACATATTTCTCATCCCTTAACGAATACTGCAAACCGCCGTTCACATTGCCTATCCAGGCTCCATCCTGATTTTTATAGGCTACATCCCATTTCCATTCAAAGTTTTCGGGGCGATAGCCGCCTTTTTGTCCCAGGCCCATCATATATTTTGCAAAATCCTTTTTAAAAGGGATGTGCATGGTAACATCTTTCAGACTAACATCCTGCAGGGCTTTTACTTTTACGGTGTAAGCCATAAAGCCATCAAACTCCAGCGAGGCCGTTACGTCCATTTGTAAACTATCATTGGCGCTTATTGCAATCCACTGAACTGTTCCTGCTTCTTTTTTGGTGAACTGTACGCCCTGGCTTTTCAGGTTTATCTTTTTTCCGGCGGCGTTGATAAAATGAAAGTGAATACCCTCGGTAAGCAGGTTATTGGGTGTTGCCGCGTACTCCGTCATCTCCGGGGTGAAATAAGTCTGGATCTGTTTTGGAAAACCATCTTTATTCACTTCCACCTTGCGGCCTAACAAGCTTATGGTATTGCCGCTAATTTCAAGTGGTGTATACGGCGCAATGACCGTATTTTGTTGTGCCATGGTTGAGTTTAACCAGCCCAGGCGGGTCATTTTATAAGGCTCGCTTACACCGCCATCTTTTGAAATTTTGCTATTTACTTTAACCGACAGAGCAATTGTTTTTGCCGGCTTACCGTTAATGCTGACAGTAGCCTTACCGGTATAAACCGAAGGTAATACGGCAGCAGGTACATCAACCCCGCACCATAAGGCCTGGATATCACCTTTGGCCACGTTCACAACCTTGGTAAGCGGCTTAGCATCATAAGTGGTACCGCCGGTATTAATGCAAAACAATGCTGAAGCCGGAATAACCTTACCGGTGACTGATTTAAGGTCACTGAATGTTACCTGTACATTTTCGATATCCTTCAAGGCGTAAATACCCAGTTGAAATGCAAAGTTTTCGCCGCGGGCAGCTTCACCTGTATATTTATTTTGCGGACCAAGTTCAATCCAGCGTTGTGGCAAATCTTTGGTCATGCGGATAGAGTTCATCCTATCTTCAGGGAAAACCAAAAATGCTTCGGATTTGTGCTTGCTCAGCAATGCTTCAGTTTCTGCGTTGGTAGCAATCACCTCCATTGGGTAAAAACTGTTAAAAGCATCTATCGACTGAAATTCTTTCACCGAGGCCAACGGGGCCTGCTTACCGTTTACGGCACTAAGCCACTCGGCCGAAGCTGTATTTTCGGGTTTAAGGTAAACACCTTTAGGATAGTTTGAGCGTCCCTCATTTTTATAAGGCATGTAATACACAAAGTAAGTGCCCTTACCCGATGTTGGCTCAAAATACAGTTCGCCGCTTTCACGGTTTACTGCGCCGATTTTTACATTAGTTATTTTTTGCTTGGTTTTAGCATCTTCAATAATGATCCGCTTGTTTTCGGGCTCATTATCCCTGCGTCTCCAATTAATTACTGCTTTAGCCACTTTACCTGTACCATTAAAGGTTAACACTACACGATGGTTACCTAATGAATCGGCCAGCCAGCATTTATCGCAATTGGTATAAGGTACTTTTTGTGCCGAAGCAGCAAAGCCCGATAAAAGGAAAGTGATAGCTAAAAATTGTTTTTTCATGAAATAAATTTAGTCAGTCTTTTTATAATGTTGTTTCAGAAATTATAATTCCTAAAACCGCCGCCGCTCGGCTCCGCCGAGTGGCAACTATTTCACGGCCTCCGGCCGCAGTGTCAAGCAGGCCAGAGGCCTGGAGATAGCGGTCACTCGGCTGGAGCCGAGCGACCGCATTTGTTATTTATTACTGATCAAATAGCCGGAGTAATCCCTTGCCCTTCCCAATAATCAATGATCGGTTTGTACGGCCCGTATTTATGCTGTTCTTCTGAGAAAGGATCTTTAAAAGGCCCTTTATCATAATCAATCGCTTTTTCTTCGTAATGCGGATAATCAACCTCCTTTGTGGTTTTAGGCAGCGGACGTTTGTGCTTTTTATCGTCATTAACAAAAGCAGCGATATCAAGCGCTTCAGCATCGGTTAAGAAAGGTTTACCTTCGGCTGTTTTATCATAAGGCATATTGCCCTTTAACCATTGCGCTAATTTAACCACGCGGTGCATACTTGAACCGGGACGATATGCCAACAATCCCCATACCGGCGGATATTCATAGGTTACCTTATCAAAACGCATTTTACCTTCACCATTTTTAGCATGGCAGCGCTCACAATTTTGAGCATATAAAACCTCCCCCTGTCTGATGATGCAGCTACATTTGGGAGCTCAACTTCCATATTTTTTAAACCTTTAGTAGTTTTTGACACATTTGACGAATCACTCAAAAACTTGAGGTAAGCCATTATCGAGATCATTTCTTTTCCATCCAAAGGTAAAGGTTTACCCAGGTTAGGGCGCATTACACAATTGTTGATGCGTTCGGCCAAAGATAAAATCCTTCCCTCTCTTGCCCTGTATTGTGGATAATCACGAAACGATCTTATCAAGTTAAAGGCATACGGCCTGGTGCCTGCATCGCGATGGCAGTTGGTACAGTTCATTTTATTGCCGGTATAGTGTCCGTTAATACCTTCGGGGCCGATATAATATGCGGTATGCAGCATTAGTTCGCGGCCATAACGCACCGCATCGCCGTATTTACCGCCGGGCATTTTGGAGGTATCCACAGCAACCAGGTTATTCACAGCCGCTGAATCAGCTTTATTTGCCTCTTCGGCTTTGCTCCCGCTACATGACACTAACTGGGCAACACTCGCCAAAGCGACTAACAACATCAGCAAAGCTATATATTGATATTTCTTTTTCATTTTTAATGATCTATGGTTTTAAATATGGATCAAGCTGTTCGTATTTTATAAAACCTGCACGGTAAGTTGGCACCGATGTTTCCATCGTCCATTGCAGCACACCTTTATTATTTGCCAGCACCACAATGTGCCTTTTGGAGCAACATACCAATGTGGTTGTATCATTGATCATATAGGCACTGCCCATACGTCCGTTAAAAATTTCTTTAGGTAGTTTAATGTGCATGGCAATGGTCGAAGTTTGATTTTTCTCATCAATTTTCATTGCATACACGCCTGACTGGTGTTTCTCTACCCCGTTATCAAAAAACATCAAGTTGCCCTGTTTATTGACATGAGCTGCGTGGGCCTGGGTAAAGTTGCAATCGGCAGGCATGGCTATGGTACCGCCTTTACCAAACTTGTAGATAACCTTACCATCGCGCGAGTTAATTTTCCAGATCTGCCCGTTGTTGTAGAACGACATCAGGTAATTGCCGTCTGTATCATAGCTGAGACTGTTGGCATGCATCCAGTCTTTTTTGGTTTTCAGGATTTTAGGATCTTTCAGCGGATCCATTACATCAAACACACTCCATTTATAAAGCTGTTTGCCGGTTTTATCCATCACCATAATACCATCGCCATTAACCGTATCCTGTTTGCTCCCTCCAACTGATGTAAGGTCGATAATTCTGTTATCAACGAAAATGGTAACCAGTTGCCCTTTATCATTCTTCAGGATTTCGTGATGAATGGTTTGCTTGAAATCGCCTTGCCCTTTGGTGAGGTGTAGTAGCGTATCGCCAAGCATATTGACCTCCAGTATCTCGCTGCCGTAACTGGTAGGTTCGTCATTTCGGCCTAAAATAGAGAGCAGGGTTTTATCCTTTGTAAAATTGATCACCTTAAAACCCAACCTGTCAATCATGTGGTACCACCTGATTTGCCCTTTTGCATCAACCAAAAACGCCACCCCTGGTGCATAACGTTTATTGATAAGCATCAATCCATCATTAAACTGCGAAGGCAAAGTAGCTTTCGCGGCAATTTTTGCGTTGAACTGTTCCTGTAAAAACAACGGTAGCTGGTGCGATTTGAAGGTATGAGGTTTACCGACAACCGTATCCCCACCGTCAACAGTTACAATATGGTATGAGTAAGTAGTGTCGGGCAAAATATTGCAAAGTACAAGCTTATATGATGTGCCGTTACTGGTAGTAGTCGACCGGTATTTAACCGGCTGCTTGCCTTCTATCCAATACTCGGCATACAGATCAACAGGCTTGCTGGTCATAACATTAAGCTTAATTTTTAGCTCATTGTTATTATACAGGCTTATGTGAATTTCTTTTACCAAGTTTCCGCCCGAACAACCGCAGATGATCGAAACCAACAAACCTCCCGCTAAAACCTTAAACCAATCTTTCATCACTAAAATTTGTAACATCGGTTAAATAATAAAGAATATACAACCCATTGAAGGCTGTATACTCTTTACTAATATTTGAATTGTGTGCTTATTGTTGTCTGCCCGCATTATTCAGCTTAGGGTTAATATTAACCTGGTTAAGCGGATATGGGAAATATTCATCGCGCGGCAATTGAACAGTGTTGGTTTGGCCAATACGTTTCAGATAAGCGTTCACGATCACATCATATTTTCCAAAGCGTTTCAAATCGGCCCTTCTTTTGCCTTCGTAATATAGTTCCCAGCCACGTTCCTGTAACAATGCATCGCGGAAAGTTGCCTGGGTCAAATTAGCCTGCACCAATAATTTGGCATGTGAGCGGCCTTTAACCTGGTTTACTAATGAAACAGCCTCTGCGGTTGGACCATTCAATTCGTTTAAAGCTTCGGCGCGGCTTAACAATACATCGGCGTAACGCAAAACATCAACACTATGGCCATCGTAGTAGGTGTTGGCACCATTAGGATCTGCATATTTCATGGTTGCAACGTCCGGCATATACAATACACCATCCGGCGCTGTCGCACCTAATGAAGGAGCTTGTTTATGAGTTAAACCATCAACGCCCTGGTATTGGGTAAAGAACATTTTTTTACGATCGTCTTCATCGCCATAGCTGTTGTAAAAATCCCAGGTTACAGCGTAGTACTGCCACCTGTCGGTTAAAACCGGATGGCTCAACGGACCAAAGTGGTTCAATAATTCGGTGCCATTAACGTTAGCATCGCTTAATACCGAGAAGATATTTTCAGCACACCAGGTGTTTGATTCTTTAAACAAACCCTCATAAGTTGGATATAACTGGTAAATACCCAAATCCATTACCTGTTTTGTAAGGTCGGCCGCTTTTTGCCATTGGTGCTCACGCAGATAAACCTTAGCCAGCAGGAACATCGCCGCACCTTTGGTGGCCCGGCCAACATCGTTAGTTGTGTAGATATCACTTTTAGTGTAATCTTTAGGCAATACATTGACCGCATTTTGCAGATCGCTGATCATTAACGCGTCAACATCCGCAACAGAGCTTGGCGCGGTTTGAGCTTTGTAATCGGGATTGGCTACATCCTTTTCCGTATTCAGGATCACCGGGCCCCAGGCATCTGTAAGATCGGAGTAAGCTATAGCACGTAAGAATTTCATCTCAGCCAAAAACTGATTTTTCTGAGCATCTGTGATACTTTTCATCGCTGAAATATTATAGATAGCGTTGTTTGCGTTGGCCACCAATTTATAGATCTGCCTATAATCTTCAGCTATCAAACCGTTGGCCGAGTTCCATTGTACCAGTGATAATTGTCCCGGGTCGCCGGCGTAGCTGCAGTGGCCCACATCGGTGGTTAAGTCGGTAAGGGCGAAGTGCCTTACCGTCCAATAATCAAAATTGTCACCAACCGCCGGACCTTTTAAGCGGGCATAAACCGCGTTCACGGCTGCAATAGCATCTGATTTGGTTAAAAATGCATTTTGACTTGTTAAGCTGCTGTATATTTTAGGCTCGAGATTGGTTTTATTACACGAAAACTGTGTAACTACCGCGGCTGCTAAGAGTAGAATATTATATTTTTTCATTTTGACTAAAATTTTGTTGATCCCCTAAATGGATAATTTCATTAATGGATAGATGCTTTAATACCGAATGTTATGGTTCTGAATGCCGGGAACGAGTTAAAGTCTAAGCCGCCGCCGGTAGCACCAGAATGTACGTTAACTTCCGGGTCGGTACCTTTATAGCCCGTAATTGTCCATAAGTTTTGCGCTTCTGCATAAACCCTTATTCCCTGTAAAATTTTTAGGTGCTGAAACAACGATGCAGGGAAATTATAAGCCAGCGTAAGCGACTTTAAACGTACATAAGATGCATTTTCAACAAAACGTGAGTTTACGTAGCTACCATAAGTACTTAGATAATAACCTTCGCGCGGGATTGGGGTATTTTCGTTTTTGCCGACTACAAACCTGTTCAATGCAGCAGCACCTGTGGTTGACTCTAATACCATGGCGTTCATGTTATACAGGTAATAGTCAAATGCGCCCTGAAAAAATATACCCAGATCGATGCCTTTATAATGAAAATCGTTACCAAAACCGGCCATGTAATGCGGGTTAGAGTTGCCCAGGTAGGTGCGGTCGGCCGGGGTAATTACACCATCGCCATTAACGTCTTTATATTTAGGATCGCCTGCTTTTGAGTTTGGCTGAGGTGCATATTTTTCACCGGTTTTCACTACCCCTTCGTAAACATACCCATACAACTCACCTAATTCAATGCCAGGTACAACCCTTGTAAATTCCTGCCCCGAAACAGTACCGCTTGGGTTTGCAGTGTTGGTACTGATCACGGTTACTCCCGGACCTAAATCCAATGCCTTTTGCTTATTGTAGGCAAAAGTAACCGTGCTGTTCCACGACAAATCTTTACCACGCACATTGTTGGTATTTACCGAAAGCTCGATACCACGGTTTTGGATTGCGCCACCGTTTACATACTGATTACTGAACCCCCATTGCTGACCTATGGGGATCTGAATTAACAGGTCGGTTGTTTTTTTACTGTAATAGTCGATACTTGCATTAATACGGCCATTGGCGAAACCCATATCCAAACCAACATCAAACTGCCTGGTGCTTTCCCATTTTAGGTTAGGATTAGCCAATGTTTTTGGTTCTATCCCTGTTTGAAGATTACCGGTTTCATTCAGTACTACACCGTAAGGTCCAAATGTTGAAAGATATAAACTCGCAGGGATACGGTCATTACCAGTAACACCGTAACTAACACGTGCTTTTAAGTTTGAGAAGGTATTCAGATCTTTTATAAAATCATCATCGGTAAGTTTATAAGCTACTGCACCTGCGGGAAAAAACCTGAACGCTTGTTTGAGCCGAAGTTTGACGAACGATCGTCACGATAAGAGAACGAGGCTAATAATTTATCCCTATATGCATAATTAAACCTTGTAAAATACGAGGTTAACATAGCCTCTGCCTTACTGCTGCCATAACCATTTACCAATGATCCGGCACCAAGGTTGTAGTACAAGAACGCATCGGTTGAGAAGCCTTTAGCACCGGCACTTAGTCCTTCGGTAACATCTTTTTGATTTGATGTACCTAATAAAACAGTGAAGTCATGATCCTTAGCGATGTTGAACTTATAGGTAAAGTAATTTTCAACTATCCATCTGAAAGCCGATGATGTTTGCTCACTGGCAACACCGCCCTGCTTAGCACCTGCGATGGTAGTAGTAGGCAGGTACTGGCCTGCTGTAGTTTGAGTGTATTCGGTACCGGCCGTAAGATGATAAGTTAAGCCGTTAATAATTTTATAATCTAACCCAATATTGGCATTTATCAATTTATTGCCACTGTTGTTTGTTGGTTCCAAAAGGCCGGCCAAAGCGTTGGTCTTTGTGCCCTGGGTAACGTAGTAATTATAAGTACCATCAGCATTATAAGGCTTTACATTAGGTGGTGCTGTCAATAAACTAAATAATGGCGCAGTTATGTCTCCAGAGTACGATTGCAATGTCGAACTTGAGCTGGCACCATAAAAATTAGCGCTGATCTTCAGGTTTTCATTCATTGTTTTCTCAGCACCTATCCTTGCAGTATATCTTTCAAAACCGGTATGCTGCAACACACCAACCTGTTTAATATGATTACCAGCAACATATATCTTTGAATTCTGATCACCTGAACTTAAACTGATGCTTTGATTTTGAACTGTTGCGTTGCGGGTTGCAAGCTTTAACCAATTGGTGTTGGCCACCTGGAAACTTGACGGGTATGGTTGTGGCTTACCATCTTCAATAGCTGTAGCGTTTTGGATATCGGTGTACTGCTGCCCGGTTAACAGGTCCGGCTTATACCTTAGATATTGTGTACCTCCTGATATATCCGCATCTAAAGAAACCTTGCCGTTTTTTCCTTTTTTGGTGGTGATCAAAACAACGCCGTTACCTCCCCTTGCTCCATAAATAGCTGTTGCAGAGGCATCCTTTAATACCTGGATATCTTCGACGTCGTTAGGGTTAACCTGGTTGCCATTATCGCTGATAAAACCGTCAACTACATATAAAGGAGAGGTAGAAGTATTGATAGAGTTACCACCCCTTACAGTGATATTAATCCCTGAGCCCGGTGCAAAACTGGTTTGTTGCACCTGAACACCGGCAGCTTTACCCTGAATGGCCTGCCCGATATTAGTAGTTGTACCACCAAGTGTAAGGTCATCACTTTTTATTGAACTAACCGATCCTGTTATATTTCCTTTTTTAACTGTACCGTAACCTACTACCACTACTTCGTTCAGTTTATTAAGGTCCTCCTGTAAAGTGATAGTAATGTCTGAGGAACCGCTAATTGATACTTCCTGTGGTTTATACCCTACATAAGAAACAACCAACACTGTTGAACTGCCCTTTAATGTAATTTTAAACTTACCATTGACATCAGTTGTGGTAGTATTTTTGACGCCTTTTTGAATAACGGTAGCGCCAATTACCGGGCCGTCTTTATCTTTTACGCTACCGCTGATTGTTGTTTGCGCGTTGGCAAGTACTGGCAATAATAGTAGCAGGCAACAGCATATCAATTTAAAAAGGCCATTGATCTGCCTTCCTAAATAAATGTGTTTGCTGAAGCCCCGATCGGGGTTTGAGTAAATTTTAATCATACGTGGTGGTGTTAGTATTAATTAATTGTTAGCTTTTTAATGTGATTTAGCTCTGTTTTTGAACATTGGAAATTAGAGATAGCGGATTTTGAAAGCAAAAATTCGCCCCTCCAAACACAGCGCAAACGTTTGTTTTGGGCAAAATCGGACCTACGCAAACGTTTGACTCAAAGTATTTTGCGGTGATAAAAATTGATTCTTGAAGGTTTTTGTGGTATTGAGCAGATCGCAACCGGGATGATTCAGGCGCCAATTTTATGGATTCTGCGTATTTGAGGACTAAGCTTGAATAATTTGATTATGAGTGGATTGGAATAAGATCTACAAACACAACCCCACTGTGGTATCAGCCGCCACCCAGCTCCAGCTATAGGCGTTAACTTAGACGGCAAAGGGGGTTAACAGGGTTAACAGATTTTTATTATTTAAACTTAAAAACCTAAAAATCAATAGCATAAACAAAGCATAGGGTTACACTAAAAGCCACTGCTTACCTGTAGCAGGGGTAGCTATACTACTTTAAAAAAGTAAAGCCCGGCTTTTGGGCCGGGCTAAACATAAAACATGCAAAAAATATAAACGGTAATTAAAAGCCGCTATCATCAAGCGCGAAGGTATTCTTCCGCTCTTTCCATTTACCTTTGGTAAAATCAGGAAATGCCACGCTTGCGTTACCTTCTTTCAATGATTTTGTTGACAAGGGCGTAATTACACTCATGGTAACAGAATCATAAACATCTATAGGAGTTTGGCGTTTTTGCTTAACCGACTCTACGAAAGCATTAAACACAAACCAGTCCATACCACCGTGGCCGGCACCCTCGGCAAACTTTTCGTATTTTTTCCAAAGCGGATGGTCATATTTATCAAACCATTCCTTTGCCGGATCCCATGAATCATCTTCTTTTGATTTATGATCAATATAAACGCTTTTGTTTACATCCATCCATAAACCTTTAGTGCCCTGCACCCTGAAACCTAATGAATAAGGGCGTGGCAGGTGCGTATCATGGCTCAGTAACACCGTTTCACCATTGGCACAATTGATCATCGTAGTGGTAACATCGCCGTTTTTGTAATGGATCTTAGCATTCGGGTGACCGGGCGATAATTCTTCTACATAGGCAGCTAAACCCTTTGCCTTGGTGCTGAACGATACCAGGTTGGTAAAGCGGTTACCTGCATTAATATTAGCATAATGCATACATGGACCGGCGCCGTGGGTTGGGTAAATATCACCATCCACATCGATATTAAACTGCGTACGCCATTGAGCTTCGCTAAGGGCTTTGGGGCCATACTCAACGCCTCCGCCATAATATTGCTTACCGTTATTGAACAATACACCTCTTAAATTATGCTGATATCCGCCTTCCAAATGGATGATTTCGCCAAACAGGTCCTGGCGCACCATATTTAAGGCAGCCATCACATCACGACGATAGCAAACGTTTTCGAGCGTCATGTACGGGATACCTGTTTTTTCTGAAGTGTTAACGATATCCCAGTGATCTTCAACCGTAAGACCGGCAATTACCTCACAACCAACATACTTTCCGGCTTTCATAGCGTCAATAGCCTGTGGGTGGTGAAATTGCCATGGGGTAGCAATAATTACCGCATCGATATCTTTATGATCAAGCAATTTTTTGTAGGCATCCAGTCCGCCAGTGTATTCCTTTACGGGTGCATGGCCTTTTTTGGCGATGTATTCGCGGCAAATTTTCAGCGAGCTTTCCTGCGTATCGCAAATAGCTACGATCTCCACATCATCGCGAAGCAAACCTTCGGCAATATGGCTCATGCCACGGGCACCTACGCCTATGTAACCTAAACGGACTTTTGCAGGTGCCGATGCAAACAGCCTTCCTGACGGTAAAATGCTAAAACCTGCCGCTGCAATTGCGCTGGTTTTCAAAAATTGTCTTCTTTCCATATATAATATTGAGGTTTTTGGGGCTTATTTATTGGGTAATTTTTCAAAGTCAATTACAGGCTTCTTTCCTGTTGGTTTACGATCATAAGGGGTTTTGAGCTGGATATAATTATCAAAGAAACCTCCGTTTTGCAGAAAGAACTTATCACCTTCTTTTCCTCCGGCATAATCTTTACGATAATTAGCATTGGCTGTAGCATCACCAGTATATATGGCATGTGTAAGTTCCAGCCAGTTATTATCGCTATCCCCTATCCACTGGTTGGTAAAATACGCTTTGCGGATCTTATCGCCGTTGTCAGGTTCAAAATTCTCAACAAACGAATACAAATGCGTTAAGTAAGTAGCCTTTTGCGGGCGGGTAAAGCTGGCTATCAGAAACCATTTATCTGCAGCTACATCTTTAAAGTACGCAGTATAAGTGGTTGTATGCCTGGCATTATCAGGCTCGGCGCTAAGCAAAAAAGCGTAAGCTTGCCCGGCTTTCAGGGGAAGCGCATATAGCTTTGTCCGCCCGAGCCTTCGTTGCCAAATTCGCCGATGTGTACATTACTGCCGCTTTTTACCAGTTTAATACGCATACTATCGGGAATACTTTTCGGATCCTCGGTATTAAAAGGACTCCACACAGAAAATAGCACACGGCGTTCGGTTGCCGAATTTACCTGCATACCAAAGTATCCCTCGCCAAAACCATCGGCCATAAAATAGGAGCCGATCACATCCTGTCCTTTGGGTACTATGATCTCATTATAAAACCATTTTACTTTATTCTCCTTATCGGCCGCAACAGGATAGCGTAAATGTACAGAAGGCCCCCTTCTGCCAAAATGATATGAGCTGCCTTTTGCAACATATGAAATATCATTATCCGGCTTTTGCAAAGTAACTACAAGGTCAGATACATCTGCATAAACAGTCCCGGTTTTACTGATGCCTTTTAAACTGATCTTTACATAACCCGGCCGACTGATGTGAACCTTCCCAAAACTGACAGTATCAAACCTGGTATTGCTTATTTTTTTGACGATCGCATTTTTTCCTACCGATAACAGCAGCGTACTGTTCCCCTGCGGCGCCCGTACCACCAGCGCAAGCTCAAGGTACTGTGCAACACTAACCCTGAAATAAATATTACAGGTTGATTTTATGCTTCTCAGGCCAATCAACCCTTCATCGGTTATGGTATCCGGCGCGTTTACCCAGGCATTACCGCCAAACGGGATAACGTGACGCAGCTTTGAAGCATCAATATGTACCGTCTGCGCAATGGCAGCTCTATTTCCTATGAAAATAAACAATATTGAAAGACAAATTATAGCGGTTTTCTTCATCATTGGGTTATAACACAAGTATCGTTTCATAAATGTACTCGCATTAGTGGCTTTAAGAAAAAATAAATGTTTCAATTTCAACGCAAACGTTTGAAAAATGGGCATAATTATCCCTTAACTGGCATTAATTGAAAAACAAATATTTATCAAACATTATGGGGTAACGACTTCGGCTTCTAAAATTGAAGGTAAATATGCCTGCTAAGCGATTATTTCTTTGTTGCAGATAAGCGGGGCTCTCTAAATAAAATTAAAGGGTACTGTATGCCTCCGCTAATGTTCAAATCTCCACTATACTTACCTGCCAACTTATGCAAACTGATGATTTAGCTACGCAAACGTTTGCAATGCAGTTAATACAAGCTATTTCATAATAATCGCTTAACTTTAACTATAAAAACAACATTAGCCCGTAATTAATGCAAACAAAGCCAACTACTATAAAAGAGATAGCGCAAATATTAGGCATCTCGGTTTCTACAGTTTCAAGGGCCTTGCATGATCATCCGAGCATAGGACTAACCACAAGGGCAAAAGTTAAAAAGCTGGCCGGCGAGTTAAACTATGAGCCTAACCAAACCGCTATTTTTTTGCAAAAGGGCAAAACGCTCACCATCGGAGTTATTTTACCCGAACTTTCGGAGGCTTTTTTCTCCTCGGCCATAAGCGCTATTGAAGATACTGCCTATAAAAAAAATTATACCGTATTGCTGGCACAATCACATGATGATGAGCAAAAGGAAAAACAGCTGGTTGAAAAAATGAAAAACCACCGGGTTGATGGCCTGCTTGTATCGGTAGGGAAAAATACCTCCTCGTACCAGCATTTTGAAAACTTAAAAAAATACAATATCCCGGTAGTCTATTTCGACAGGATCCCGGCCATACCCAACATCCATTATGTAGCCTGCAATATGGAAATCGGTACTATTGAGGCAGTGAGTTACCTGCTAAAAAAAGGTCACCGGGCAATAGGCATGATCAACGGGCCGCAAACCATGGTTGCTACCGGCGAGCGTAAAGAGGGATATATCAAAGCGATGACCAAAAACAGGCTTAAGTACGACCCTTCGCTTATAGTTTCGTGCGATTTGACCGAAGAAGGCACAAAAAAGGCATTAGATGAACTGCTGGCCAGCAAACGTAAACCAACCGCCATAGTAACCTTTAATGATTATGTAGCACTTTTTGCTATTAAACACGCCAGTAAATTAAACATCAAAATAAACAAGGACCTTGAATTTGTAAGCTATGCCAATTTACCGCTAATCAATTATATGGAGAATATTCCCGCCGCTTCTGTTGAACAATTCCCATATTTACAGGGGCAAAAAGCAACTGATATTTTGATGGACCTGCTGCATCACCAGGGTACCGGCGGCAATGAACCAAGTGCCTTTTACAAGGTGATTATTGAATCGCAACTGGTTGAAAACAAAAAATAAACCTAAACAAAAAACACTCAAACGTTTGCGCATGGCTATCGTTTATGAAATTAGCTATGTTTGATGAGTTAACGTCTATAATATGTTTGATGATATCCTAATAAATTTTGGATTAAACGTTTCTGAATACCATATCCGGCCCTTTGGCTCGGGTTTAATAAACTATACTTATAAAATAAGTGGTGCTAACCATTCCTATATTCTTCAGCAAATCAACGTTGCCGTTTTTAAAAGGCCCGATCATATCGACAGCAACCTTGTACTAATCAAAGAATATTTTGATAAACACAATCCAGGTTATTTATTTGTAGCCCCGTTAAAGAATCAAAAAGGGAAATCGATCATTCAAGCCGCCGACGGTAAGTTTTACCGGCTTTTTCCATTTATTGAAGGATCGCATACAGTAAACTTTTTGCAGGATACAAAGGAAGCCTATAGCGCTGCGGTGCAGTTTGGCCGGTTTACCCGTTTGTTAAATCATTTTGACATCAGCAAACTCGAATACACACTTACGGATTTTCATAATCTAAAATTACGGGTTGCACAGTTTGAACAGGCTTTAAAAACAGCCGAACCCCGAAAACTGGAACAGGCTGCTAAGGAAGTAAAAGCTGCTGATGATCATATCAACATATTGCATACCTATAACCTGTTTACAACTAATAACGAAATCCCGCTCCGGGTGATCCACCACGATACCAAAATAAATAACGTACTGTTCGACAAAGACCAAAACGCGCTATGTATTGTTGACCTTGATACAGTAATGCCCGGCTATTATTTAAGCGATGTTGGCGACATGATGCGCACCTATTTATCGCCCGCCAACGAAGAGGAAAAAGATCTGGATAAAATTATCATCAGGACAGATTTTTTCAGAGCGATATATAAAGGTTATATGAGCGAAATGAGCAACATCCTTACTGAAACTGAAAAACAGTATTTCACCTTTTCGGGCAAATTAATGATCTATATGCAGGGCCTCCGTTTTTTAACCGATTTTTTAAATAATGATATTTACTATGGTACCCAATATGAAGGGCATAATTTGATCAGGGCTAAAAACCAGTTTAAACTACTTGAAGGTTACATCAATGCCGAACCTGTATTTGCAGAAATAATTGCCGGTGTAGATAAAGAATTACTGACCACCGCCAACGGCATTTAACAGGTCATTCAATCTGTTGGGCCGCACAATGTTACCAACAAACCTTGCACAGGCCTCGCTAAATTCATACTTTCGACGCCCGTATTAGCAGCACCGGCCTAAACCGGGACACGGGAAACAACATTTATGAAAGTTATTATAGCCGAAAAACCATCTGTAGCCAGGGAAATTGCCAAAGTTTTTGGGGCAACTATAAAGAAAGACGGTTATATTGAAGGCAAGGGTTTCACCTTTACCTGGGCTTTCGGTCACCTGCTGCAGCTTGCCGCCCCGCAGGAGTATGGTTATTACGGCTGGAGCGTTCAGCACCTGCCTATGCTGCCTCAAAAGTTTAAGCTTTCCATTCGCAAGGTTAAAACCAAGGATGGTTTGGTGGATGATCCATCAGTAAAAAAACAGCTGGATACCATTCAAAAACTATTTGACGAGAGCCACTGAGATCATTGTAGCAACGGATGCCGGGCGCGAAGGGGAACTCATCTTTCGCTATATTTACTATTACTTAAAATGCAAAAAGCCTTTTAAAAGGCTCTGGATCTCATCGCAAACTGATGAGGCTATCAAAGAGGGCTTCCGTAACCTGAAGCCCGGCAGCGATTATGATACACTGTTCAATTCGGCCCATTGCCGTTCCCAGTCGGACTGGCTGGTGGGTATGAACGCCACGCAGGCGCTTAGTCTTTCTTCGGGCATTCGCGGCGCTGTGCTTTCCTTAGGCAGAGTGCAAACCCCTACCCTTGCCATGATCTGTTCTCGGTACCTCGAAAACAAAAACTTCGTACCCGAAACCTTTTACCAGGTAAGTATCCATCCTGATAAAGACGGACAGGTATTTAAAGCGATATCTGCCGAAAATTATAAAACAAAAGAAGAAGCACAGGCCGTACTTGACAAGGTACAGGATGTTGAAGGCGGCTTTCCGCAGGGCGGCCATATTTTACAGGTGGAAGCCAAACCGCGCAAAGAGCCACCTCCACTATTGCATGACTTGAGCAGCCTACAGCAGGAAGCCAACAAACGCAAAG
This sequence comes from Mucilaginibacter sp. P19, assembly GCF_050632265.1. Taxonomy (NCBI): domain Bacteria; kingdom Pseudomonadati; phylum Bacteroidota; class Sphingobacteriia; order Sphingobacteriales; family Sphingobacteriaceae; genus Mucilaginibacter; species Mucilaginibacter sp. P19. Next base: position 2,156,555 of record NZ_CP192586.1, on the reverse strand, counting down.
GCTATACTGCTGATCAAACCCTTACCATTCTCCAAAACCTTTACGAAAACAAACTGGTTACCTATCCCCGTACCGGCAGCCGCTATATCGGCGACGATGTTTTTGCAGGCGTGCCTGCATTAATTGAAAAACTGGAACAACATCCGCTGTTTGGCAAACAAGCCATTGCGTTGGGCAGCGCTACGCTTAACAAACGAAGCGTAAATGCAAAAAAGGTAACAGATCACCATGCCGTGCTTACCACCGGCGAGAACCCGCACCAGCTTTCGCCCGATCAGCAGGCCGTTTATGATATGGTGGCCGGGCGTATGCTCGAAGCATTTCACCAGGATTGTATTAAGGAGGTTACCAAAATTGTGGTACAATCGGGCGCTAAATTCAACGCCAGCGGAACGGTGATCCATACTGCCGGCTGGCGTTCTGTATTTAACGACAAGGAAGACGACAAAAAGGACGAAGAGAACGCAACGCTGCCTAAAGTAACACAAGGCGAAAACCTCCCGATAACAGCCAAAGCCCTGCTCGAAAAGCAAACCAAACCCCGGCCACTATACAACGAAGCCACCCTGCTTAAAGCATTGGAAACAGCAGGCAAAGAGATTGACGACGAAGAGCTGCGTTATGCCATGAAAGACAGCGGCCTCGGTACGCCGGCAACAAGGGCAGCCATCATCGAAACCCTGCTTAAACGCAATTATATTATCAGGGAAAAGAAAAACCTGGTGCCCACAACTACCGGCATTGCCGTTTATGAGGTGGTAAAAAATCAGCAGATAGCCCAGGCCGAACTTACCGGAACATGGGAAAAACGTTTGGAAGAGATCCGCTCCGGAGCTTCGGTTACCGAATTCCAGAACGAGATCAAAACCTATACACGAGCCATCACTTCCGAATTACTGGCGCAGGGAAAATCATTGAAAATCCCGGCTGTGGAAGCAGTCGGGAGCAAAGTTACAGCATAAAGGATGGCGACATAAATAGCGCTATCGATAAGGATAACAGGACCTTAACTGCAACTACTCCGGCGCTGGTTAAAACGTTAAGTGTCGATTTTACTTTGGTAATACGATAAATTTGATATTTGTATGCATAAAAGCTTACATTCATTGCATTATGGATCTAATCACGCTTATTGTAATTACCATTATAGTTTTTATTATAGCATTTGCGGCTTTCAGGTTATTTGATGTTAAGAAGAAAAAGAAGAAACTTGAATTGGAGCGATCAGCAAGGATTTTACCGCTTTATAAAAAGGCGGAAGCGGCTGCAGGTTTAACCGCCGAAGATGTTTTGCCCTTTGCCAAAAACCTGCTTACCCGCTACGACACCTTTTTGTATTTAAAAGAACTTGAGGAATTACACTTGTTCCCGGAGGCATACCTTACGCTTATTAAAGGAGCGGAAAGCTCACTGGCCCAATGGCTGGAGTTCCCTACCGAATTGGATGCCTGCCCCGACGAAATTGAACATATTAAACGGGTTACCATTGATTTTGACGGCAGAAACAATTTTATCCACTACGAGGTGTTTAAATACTGTGTAAACCCACCCCACTGGGCTGCTAAAAACGGGTGGATGCTTGGCGTTGTCGGTCCGTTTTTTGACGATAGCAAACCTTATGATTTCCCCGGGGCTACTTTTAGCAGGGTAAACAGTACCATTGATAAAGTAACTCCGGAAGAAGAGGCCAAATGGGTGCACGAAAACATTGGTATGCGGAGGTAAGCGCAACAAGTTTTTGAACCAGACTTACGAAGTTTTAAAAACTTCGTAAGTCTTCAATTCTTAAACTCATTCATCATCCTTCAGTTCAATCCAAACCGGTGCGTGATCGCTTGTTTTTTCCCAGCCTCGTACATCCCGGTTTACACCTGCAGCTAAAAGACGTTTTTCCAGGTGAGGGCTCAGTAAAAAATGATCGATCCGTAAACCGGCGTTACGGCCGTAGGCATCGCGGAAATAATCGAAAAAGGTATAAATCACTTCGGTAGGATAAATTTTGCGGATAGCATCCGTCCAGCCCTGTTGTACCAGTGTTTTAAAGGCTTCGCGTGTTTCAGGGCGAAAGAGCGCATCATTTACCCATCGCTCCGGTTTATAAACGTCGAGCTCGGTAGGCATAACGTTATAATCGCCGGTTAATACAACAGGTTTATCGGCTGCAAGTAAACCGGCTGCGTGAATTTTAAGGCGTTCAAACCAGCCTAATTTATAATCAAATTTAGGACCGGGGGCCGGGTTTCCGTTGGGCAGGTACAGGCAGCCAATGGTAATACCATCAACAAGTGCTTCAATATAACGGCTATGCTCATCTTCCGGATCACCGGGAAGTGCCCGGCATACCTCAGTAATTTCCCGGTCTTTTGCCAGTATCGCAACGCCGTTCCAGCTTTTTTGGCCATGCCAGATGGCTTTATAACCTGCATCAAGTATAGCCTGCTCCGGAAAGTTTTCCTGTGGAGCTTTAAGTTCCTGTAGGCAGGCAACGTCAGGGGATGTTTCCTTTAACCAGCGGAGCAAAACAGGCAGGCGCCCATTTACACCATTTACGTTATACGTAGCTATTTTCATGATGCAATTTAAATAGTTTAGGTTATATCATGCATGTTCCAAAATATTAAAAGCACGGCCACCCATCGCAAGCAATTAGTTGCGATGGCTCATGAACAGTAAAGATCCCCTTACTTTTCAAACTCATCCGGGTCTACTTCAGGCTGGCTTGGCTCTGGATCGGGGATTTCATTCGGGATATTTTCCGGCGCTTCTTCGGGCATTTCCGGCTCTCCGGGGTCAGTAGGCTGCCTGATCTCCGGCCGCTCCGGGTTTACCGGCATTTCATCTGGCTCGTTTGGCATGGTTCTCTTCTTTGACATATCTTAATAACTGCTAAGGGAATGATTGGTTTTCAGAAAGATCTTTCTTAACCAAAATATCGCTTGCATTTTAAAAATGTTTAATTACATTTGCAGTGTACTACAACACTAATACACTATAAAATGATTCAAATAAGTAATTTGAATTTTAGCTATAACAGCAGGAAGCCGTTGTTCAAAAATCTGAACCTTTCGTTAAAGGCCGGCCACATTTATGGGCTGCTGGGTAAAAATGGTGCAGGGAAATCAACCCTGTTGAAAAATATCGCCGGTCTGGCTTTTCCGCAATCGGGGCACTGCCTTATTAACGGAACAAAAAGCTCAAAGCGACTGGTATCCACTTTACAAGACCTTTATTTTATTGCCGAAGAAGTTCACGTACCGGCACTAACTCCCGGCCAGTTTTTGGCCCGGACGGCAAGCTTCTACCCTGCCTTCAGCATTACCGACTTTTACAGTTATCTGAAAATATTGGATATTGATCCGGATCTGTTAATGACCAGAATGTCATACGGACAGCAAAAAAAGATGATCATCGCTTTCGGGCTGGCTACCAATACCAGTGTACTGATACTTGATGAACCCACCAACGGGCTTGATATTCCTTCAAAGGTTCAGTTCAGAAAATTGATAGCATCTGTTTTGAATGATGAGCGCTGCATTATTATTTCAACCCACCAGGTGAGGGATTTGGACAGTCTTATTGATACCGTGTTGATTTTGGACGATCACCGCATCGTAATTGAGAACTCGATAGATGAGCTTACTGAAAAGCTGTTCTTCGGTATTTTTAAAGAACTTACCGGGATGAATGTGCTGTACGAAGAAGAAACCCTCGTGGGCAAATACGCTATTGTACAAAACACCACCGGCAAGTACGGAAAAATGGACCTTGAGTTATTATTTAACGCAGCAACAACCAATAGCAGCAAATTACTAAACGCACTAAAACCAAGCACAAATCATGAATAATCACTTCAGTTTAAAGCGCTTTGGCCTGTTGTTTATGAAGCACACTGTTGAGCATTACCGCGCCTATTTGATGTCGGCAGCGGTTTTGGCGGGGGATTTTTACTTGGCGGTTCGTTTGTGTTTTATATGATCCCGGGCCCGGTAGATGCCGGCTTTCAGATGGCTATGTTCGGGGTACTCATGATTATCGCTGGGCCATTATTTACAAGCACTGTTTTTACTGATCTGGGCGATAAGCGCCGGGCAGTTCCAATGTTAACCCTGCCTGCATCACAACTCGAGAAGTTTATGGTCGGCTGGGTTTATTCGTATGTTATATTCCTTTTGGTGTATACAGGCGTTTTTTACCTGGTATTATTTATCCTGATCAATCTCAAACCCTGGCCCGGGCATCAAATTGAAATACTCTCCCTGTTTCAGGATAAATTTGTACTGGTGATGATATTGTTTTCCTTGCTGCATGCCGTCACGATATATGGAGCAATCCGGTTCGAAAAATTACACTTTATAAAAACAGGTTTCAGTTTCTTTATTTTTTATGCCCTGCTAATCCTTGTGAATACAGTGTTCGTAAGATTTATTGTTGGCAGGCCAATCAAACCGGTAACGCCTTTTTCATTTCTCAATTTCCAGGATGGTATGAACTTTTACTCCATTGGTTTAAATGCGCAGCAATCTGCCTGGGCTTTTATTGTGGTTCCCATTATATCGCTGTTGATCTGGATAGCGGCATATTTTAGGTTTAAGGAGAAACAGGCTTAAAAAAGACGATAATGGAATTTAAAGATAACGAAGCGATATACCTCCAGATAGCAGCTTTTGTGAGCGATCAGATCCTGATGGGCAAATGGCCCGGCGGGCAAAAGATCCCATCAGTACGTGATATGGCGATTGAGCTGGAAGTAAACCCAAATACGGTTATGCGATCGTACGAATTTTTGCAGGGGCTCGAAATTATTTATAACAAACGCGGCCTCGGTTTATTTGTGGCTGATGACGGCTTTGACAAAGTAAAAGCTTATCGCAAAGAAAACTTTGTGCGTCAGAACCTACCCGAACTTTTTAAAAACATGTACCTGTTAGGTATATCGATAGATGAGATCAGCCTGCAATATCAACATTTCCAGGCGCAACAAAATAATGAATTAAACCAGGCAAGCAACGATGAAAACAAGCAATAAATTCTTACTTACCGCGGTATTGTTACTGATAGTTTCGGTTGGGATCCATGACTTTCAGCTAAAAGCAGAATATTTTAAAGGTGAGTATAAAAACCCCTATAATGGCTTTAACAACCTAAATTTCAGGAACTTCAAGGTTATTGAGCTTGGTTCATCAACGGCTATCAATATTATGCTGGTTCAAGGGCCATTCAAAGTACTTGCTGATCCTAACGCCATGGAGTTCATGAAAATTGAACAACGGCACGATTCGCTCTTTATTCGTGCCGCGTTTAAAGATAACTTTCATAATGTACAAGCCCCAAACGTTCTGTATATATCCATGCCGCAATTAAATGCGTTTTATGCCGATGCAAAATATAAAGCAGGCGACACTCAAATTGTCGATACCACTGCCGCACCAGACTTCAAATGGCGCGCTACTACCATCGGTGGTTTCAACGGGGATCAGCTCAATATTATCCAGGACCATGCCTCCACCGTCTTACTAAAAAACAACAAGTTTAACATAGTAAACGCCATTATCGGTAAAAGCAACAATAGTGCTTCAAATCTATCTATTGAAGCAGGCAACCAATTCAATAAAACCAACCTCGATATCCGGAATAAAAGCCGCTTATGGATCAAGGACGATAGCCTCAGCAACATAACCTATAAACTTGCCGACAGCGCTAAACTAATCCTGAACGGAAATACAAGGATGATCCGTAATAATAAATAACCAAAACTTAGCAAATCATGAAATTAGTAATCAACTCGCTATCAAAAACCTATGCCAACGGCGTACATGCTTTAAAAGATGTTTCGCTGACCCTGAATAATGGCATGTTTGGCCTGCTTGGCCCAAACGGCGCCGGTAAATCATCACTGATGCGTACCATAGCCACCCTACAGGAGGCCGATAAAGGCAGCATTTTTTAGATGAGCTGGATGTATTGAAAAACAAAACCGAAGTAAGGCAGCTACTCGGGTACCTGCCACAGGAGTTTGGTGTTTACCCCAAAATATCGGCCGAACGAATGCTCGACCATATTGCCCAGCTCAAAGGGGTTGGCAACAACGCCGAACGCAAAGACCTTGTGCTTCAATTACTGGAAAACGTAAACCTTTATAAAGACCGGAAAAAGCACCTTGGCACCTACTCCGGCGGTATGAAACAGCGTTTTGGAATAGCACAGGCATTAATCGGTAACCCTAAACTTATTATTGTTGACGAGACCCACAGCGGGCCTTGACCCGGCTGAGCGAAACCGTTTTTACAACTTGCTTAGTCGTCTGGGTGAAAATACCATCGTAATCCTGTCGACCCATATTGTTGAGGATGTAAGTACGCTTTGCGCCAATTTTGCCATTATTTGCCAGGGCGAGGTTTTGTACGCAGGTGACCCGGAAAGCGCGGTAAATGAACTGAACGGAAAAATTTACAGCAAGGTGATCACCCAATCAGAACTGGGCTTTTACAAAGATGATTACCAGGTGATATCAACGCAGCTTAAAACCGGCAAACTCCATATCCGCATTATAAACGAAGCCGACCCCGGCAATGGTTTTATCAGCAGCACGCCAAACCTGGAAGATGTGTACTTCAGCAACATCGCCACACGTATAGATGTAGATACTATTTAAAACTACTATAAACCAATAGTTTATGTTTCTTAAAATATTTCTGTTCGAGATCCGGAATCGGGTCCGCAGGCCAGCCGTTTACCTTTATTTTTTGGCAGCACTGATATTTACAGTGTTCACTTTTTCAACAGGCTCGTTACCATTAGGCGAAAAAGAGCACATCAACGCGCCTTATGTACTTGCGTTGTGGTGTTCGGGCATCACCATGATGATGACGCTTGTGAGTTCATCAATTATGGGCACTGCCTTATACCGCGACATTGAATACAACACAAAAGATTATTACCTAACCTACCCTATCACCAAAGCAGGCTATTTCTGGGGCCGTTACCTGGGCTCGTTCGTTTTCATGGTCCTGATCTCAACAGCGGTTATCATTGGCGCCTTCATAGGCACCAAACTGGGCCCTGCTATGGGATGGACGGATGCAAAGCAATACGGCCCCAATAGCCTCATTTACTATCTGCACCCGTTTTTCACAATCGGGCTGCCTAACGTTTTGTTCACCTCTTCATTGTTTTTTGGACTTGTAGCCATCACCCGCAATGTAAAGGTTATTTACTTTGGCGGTATCCTGCTGTTCCTTTTTTACTTCATCGCGTTGTTTTTCCTTAACCACATTAACAACCCCACGGTAATAAACCTCAGCGATCCCTTTGGGCTTAACGGTATCAGGATGCAAACCAGTTCTTCAAGCACCATTGAGCAAAATACTACCTTATTCCCGGTTACCGGTACGTTTATGCTCAACCGTGTATTATGGGGCGGTATTGGGATAGTTATTGTGCTTTTCACTTATTTCAGGTTTAGCTTTGAGCGTTTCTTTAGCGGCAGGCGTGATAAGGCTGCTATTGACGAGGCAGGCACAAAAACTAAAACCCAGGTAACTATTAAACCAGTTGTTAGCTTTACAGGCAAATACAACAGGAATACCTTATACAACCTGGTAAAAGTTGAATTGCTGAATATTATCCGCGATAACTACTTCTGGATCATATTAATCGCTGGCAGCTTATTCCTCGGTTTTGTATTCTGGCTTGGCGATAACAGGAATGGCGTACCTGATTTTCCGCGTACGGTTACCTTGCTCGCAATCTTTAATGAAGCTTTTCCATTCTTTATTTTCTTCATCCTGATATTTTATACCGGCGAAACCCTGCACCGCGACAGGACTACCCGCTATGCATTTATCAATGATTCCCTCCCGCCTCCAAACTGGATCCTGAACGGATCGAAGCTAATCACCTTATTGCTTATTGGCACCGGCTTATCCATCCTACCCATATTAACCGGGGTTATCGTTCAATTATTAAAGGGTTATCACACATTGAATCTATCAGTGTACTTTCTCTACATAGCCTACATATTGCTGCCCGCTTTGCTGCAGATGGTTGTTTTTTGCTATGTTGTGCACGTTGTTATCAACAACAAATTTGCAGCCCATGGCATAGGCGTGTTTTTATGGGTGATTGTTTTCTTTTTGCGCAAAACCGGCACTTTTGATTATAATCTGCTGCTGTACTCGTACACCCCATCTTCGGGAATATCTGATATGACCGGCATAGGGCATATGGCAGCGCCCATTAGCTGGTTCAACCTGTACTGGATGCTATTTGCGGGTTTGCTGATCATTGTTTCGGGATTATTTTATTACCGGGGGTAACCTCATCTTTTAAAGAGCGATTACGTTTATTGCCCCAGCGTTTTAACAGCAGCACAGCTTTGATCACCGTAATAGTGACTATAGCTTTTTTAGCTGTTGGTGGGTGGAATTATTATAACGTAAGTTTTTTAAACAGCTACCTTATCAAAAGCGAAAACACAGCCAGGGCAGTGATGTATGAAAAAACCTTGAAAAAATATGAGCACCTTCCCCTGCCTAAAGTAACCAGCATAAAAATGCAGGTAGAGCTTTACCCGGATAAACAACAGGTAGCCACACACGCATGGGTAACCATCACCAATAAAAATAAAGCTGCCATATTACAGATACTGCTCGACGGCGATGAGCTCACCAATTATTCGCTTAAAACCAATGGCACATTAGTTCCGTTTACTACCCCGCTTCTTTATCCCCGTGGATTTTTCAACTGGTTCAGGCCGAAAACTGACACTGCCGAATTTCGGTTATACAAGTTCATAAAACCGCTAATGCCGGGCGATTCATTAACGTTAGAGATCAACTCAGAAATAGTTCATAAAGGATTTACCAATGGCATGTATGCTGCGGCTCTCATTAACAACGGCACATTTTTTAACGGTGGATTGCCGGGCCTTGGGTATGATGAAGATGATGAGCTAAGCAGCCCTTACGAACGCAAAAAAGCAGGTTTGCCCGAAAAAAGGAAGAGGAAACGCAGCAAAATGATCCCGAGGGCATAAGCACCTTAAAAGCAGGAAGAGCTGCTGACCTTTTGAAACTGGATGTAACTGTTAGCACCCTGGCCGATCAAACCGCTATCGTACCCGGCCGGCTCGTAAAACAATGGCAGCAAAACGGTCGTAATTACTTTCACTATGTGCAGGATAAACCGGGTATGTACATGCCGTTGGGCATTATATCAGAGAGACTCGCCGTAAAAAAAGCGACCGTTCAACTGGACCATACCATAAATATCGAGGTATATTATAATCCTGAACACAGCACCAATATCGACAGGTATATTGCGGCTTATAAAGATGGCTTAACTTATTACAGCAAGGTTTATGGTGCCTATCCGTTTAATGATATCCGACTGGTGGAGACGTCTGTTTACGGTCCGCAGGATGCCTCCATGACAACGCTGGACACTTACGCAGAATACTTTGGATGGAATGCCGATTTCAGGGATCCTAACAGTTTTGATTATTGTTACGCCAATACAACCAGACTGTTATCACAACAATGGTGGCGTTTTCAAACAGCACCAAACAGCACTGTTGGCAGCCTGGTGATCCCCGAAGGCCTTTCAAACTACGATCAGCTGGTAATGTCAGAACATAAATATGGCAAGGATAACATGCGCTATATTGTTTTAGATCAGTTATGGTATTACCTTTTTATCAGGAGGCACCTTAATGAAAACGAACATCCTTTAATAAAAGCCAACAATTGGTTTTTATGGGGAGGCAAGGCAAGCGTGGCACTGTATGGCCTGCGCGACCTGATTGGTGAAGACAGCCTGAACGTAGCCCTGCGCGAATTTAAAAAGACCTATACTTTTAAAAAAGATGGCCCGTTTGCCGGTGCCAATAACCTTTACCAATGTCTCCAAAAGCATGTACCCGATTCGCTGCAGTACTACCTTACCGATACCTGGCAAAAGATCACACTATATGATAACAGGGTGGTTGAAGCAAGCAGTCAATCCACAGGTAATAAAAATGAATATAAAGTTACGTTGAAGCTTGATATTGATAAAGTTTGGAAAGACGCCAAAAACAACGATATCCCGGCCATAAACATGAACGATTATATTGATATCGGAATCTTCGGCAAGCAGGTTCAAGGTGCCGGTAACCGCATGGTGAGTAACACCTTATACCTTAAAAAGTATAAGCTTAAACACGGGTTACAGCAATTTAGTGTTATTGTTAAGGGTAAGCCTGCCTCTGTAGGAATTGATCCCTTCAGTAAACTCATTGACAGAAATCCTAACGATAATATTAAAGACCTTTAAAACTAAAACGGGGTTACGCAAAACATAACCCCGTTTTTCATGATCTTGAAAGCTGTTAAAAAACATTAATTGCCGTTGGTTTTAACCAACGGTAAAAGACAAAAAAGTTCTGGCTTTAGCCCAATTATACACGCGGGTTTGGGCTGAAGCCCTCTTATCACTACTCATTATTCCGTTGGTTAAAACCAACGGCAATGAAGTTTTATCTACCTATAAACGATAGTTTTTGAATGTAGAGACGCATAATTGCGTCTCACGCTTGCAATTTACCGCAGTTGAGACGCTTTTGAAATCGCCTTGTCCTTCGGAAGACGCAATTATGCGTCTCTACAAAAATTCTTTCTTCCATTTTCAAACAGCATCTCACCAAATATTACTGCTTAAATAATTTGTTCTCCCCTTCTATTTCAACATTAGCCTGTTCAACTACGGCCTTGTATTCGTAATCGGCTTTTAGTGGGAGTATTGCTTCAAATGTGCCATCAGTCTTAATATTTACCCAGGTGCCGGCTGTCCACTTACCTGCATATAAAGTTTCTACCTGCCCATGGTAAGGGCGATAATCAAACCTCGCCCTTTTTGCCGAAATACTTTTGTAATTCAGAATTTTACCTTTTAAAACTGCACCGGCCTTTGTTTTTGAACTTGCTCCTGTTTCAACAATGGCGGCTTCTTTAAAAACAGGGGCAACATTTTCCAGTTTAATCACTACAGGATTAGGCCAGCGGTGATCATCATAAATACGCTGAGCCTTTACAACAGATACTTCAAGCCCCCTATCGGTTTGCTTATACCTGCAGCTTACATCATCGGTTTTATATTCAATCACCTTACTATTTTGCCCTAATACACTAACCTGAGTTTTAATAGTGGCGATGGCCGAACGGATCAGAAAAATTTTGCGGGCCCCCTCCTTCCAGCCGGCAGCGTTTGTAACAATAGCGTAAAGTGTATGCCCGTTTTTAGCGGTAAACCAGGTGTCGCCCTCCTTGCTAATCACCCAGCTTCGCACGCTATCAATACATTCACGGTTAACAAAATACCATGCCGACATTTCCCTTAGCCGCTCTTCCTGCTCAATGGGCAAAGCGCCATCTGGCTTCGGGCCAACGTTTAGCAACAGCGATCCACCTTTGGCCCTTGCCTCAATCAGCAATCCTATCAGTTGATTGCCCGATTTATACCGTTCATTAGTTGGCTGATATCCCCAGGCCGTGCCCATAGTGATGCATGACAACCATGGTTCGTTGATCATAGCGCCGGGCATGATCTGCTCAGGCGTTTTAATGGCCCCTCGGGTTATCAGCAAATCGGGCTGCAATTTCCAACAGGTTTGCTTTACCACTTCTTTCGGATCGCCGTCAATAAAAAGTACATCTATTTTACCGTAATTGGTCATCAGCTCTTCGCATTGCTTCCGGGTGTATTCGTCATATTCATGGCGGGTTTGTGCATCCATCTTAACATCGGTACGACTAATAGGGATATGATGGTCACGGAGAAAGTTAAAATCCTCGGGCGAAAAATAAAATCCTACCTGCAATCCCGCCTCGCGAGTGGCATTCACAAATTCCTTTAACAGGTCTTTTTTGTATGGTGTATGGGTTATGTTAAACCCAGTGGTTTTGGTATCCCACATACAAAAACCCGAGTGATGCTTGGTGGTGAATACGATGTATTTCATGCCCGCCAGTTTTGCCAGCGTTGCTATCTGGTGCGGATCGAACTTCGAGGGATCAAAAGTTTTGGGCAGCTCATTAAAATAACGGTTTACGTAATCGTCACTTGCCCCAACCAGCGAGTGACTGATCACCACACCCAGCTGGCTATCCATACTAAAATGTATAAACAAACCCAACCCTGTATTTTTAAGCCATAGCTCGCGTTCGGGCTTGTTCAGGTTATAATTACTGGCGTTATCATCTTTAACCAGATCATTTTGTGCTGACGCAGTTTGGATTCCACACAGTACCAAGAGAAAAAAAGGTATTTCTTATACATCAAAAAGCCGTTTAAAAAAATCAGGGAAGGCCCCACGCCCTCCCCGATACAACATCAATTAATCAAACTTAAACACTATTGTTTATCCCACCATATCCTGGTTAAAAAATCATCCGAACCTTGCCGTGCAAGGGCAGCAGCGTATGATGCCGCGTTAAGGTTTTGCTCGCCAACTGGATACAACATCCGCCTGAATATTTTACCGCCTGTAGCATTGCCAACGTAATTATTAGGTACAAGTGCGGGGTAGCCCGTACGCCTGTAGCTTGCAAAAACCTCCTGCGCATCAGGAAATATACCAACCCAAAACTGGGTATAGATCTGCTCCATTTTTTGATCAAGCGTGCCAGCTGTATTGAACGGGTGCGCATTGATGTATGAGTTGATCTGGGTAGTTGTTATAGTACCTGCGCTGCCTGCAATGATGCTCCATTGGCGCATAGAAGCAGCAATACCATTTTGGTATAATGACTCGGCGGTAGCGGTTGTATACCATCCCCTTGCCGCAGCTTCAGATAACAGGAAGTAGCTTTCGGCAGCTGTAAAAACCAATCGCGGAGAATTTAGCAGCAATAGGGTTTTAGGATTTGGTTCCGAATAGGTCACAAAATCCGCAGGTTTGGCATTCAATCCTGATGACATACCTTTTTGAATAGCCGAGGTTGTATCAGCCACACCACCGTTCCATACTACAGATACCACAGCCAAACGCGGGTCCTTATTGGCTTTCAGATAATTAATAAACACATCCTGGTATTTACCGCCTTCAGTGTTAGTGCTGCCGTTACCTGCTATGTAGTCATTATTATAAAGGTCAAGCGCCAAAGGGTTTTTGTTGATATCCTGACCTGCGCCCACATACACTACTTTGGCCACATCTGCATCATCCGTAATAACGCCGCCGGCTATTGCTTTTGTGGCCCAGCTTTGAGCCTGGGCAATATCAACTTTGGTCATGCGCATGGCACACCTGAGCATGAGTGAATAGGCAAACTTTTTCCATTTTACGGTATTGCCACCGTAAATTAAATCAGCCGAACCAAAGGTTGCTTTGGTTGCATCAAGGCTTTGGGCTGCCTGGTCAAGCTCTTTCAATAAATCGGCATAGATGTCTTTTTGTGCATCGTAAGCAGGCTTATATATAGCCTGGTTATAACCCTGTGCAGCTTGCGAATATGGGATATCACCATACAAGTCGGTAAGTCTGCTAAAGCAATATACTTTCCAGATCCTCGCTTCGGCCTGCAGGTTTACGAGCGAAGCATCGGTGCCAATGGCCTTTAAAACCTCAACTAATTCGTTGATTTCATTTGGGTAAGCATTAGTGAAAGCTGCTGCCGACTGCGGGCTCTGGCTCAACACATATTTTGAACCGAAGCCGGCCACATCATTAAAGCTGGTAGTGTACTGCATAGTACCCAGCAACAAATCAAGCATGCGGGCCGTGCCATCATACTGGGCTTTGGTAAAAATGTATTGTGGTACCGCCTTTGATGAGGCATCCGGGTTAACATTAAGCGTATCAAAATTTTTGGTACACGATTGCGTGGTGATAATGCCGAGAATTACCAGGGAACAATAAATATATTTGGTTAAATGTCTTTTCATCGTTTTCAATTTAAAGTATTAAAACTTAACAGCCAGGTTTACACCAAGTGAGCGGGTACGTGGTAAACCGATAGACTCGAAGCCCTGTGCATTACTGTTGGTAAAACTTTGCTCCGGATCAAAATTGTCTGTTTGCTTATAAATAGTCCAAAGGTTTCGGGCCACAAAGGAGATGCTGGCCGACTGGATCTTAACTTTGTTTAAAAGACTTGTTGGAAGCGCGTATGACAGGATAACCTGGCGAAGTTTAACAAAGCTGCCATCGTGTAAAAACAAGTCGGAATACGTTTTATAATTATCATAGTATGATCTTAACCCGCTCACCGGCACCGTACGGGTATAAGGCGCGCCGGTTTGATCAACACCGTTCAATACTAAGCCGTTTTCGCGACCCGGCAACGTTGATTTCATCAAGCCCAAACGGGTGGCGTAAACCTCCATAACCGAAAACACCTTGTTACCAAATTTGCCATCAACCAGGAAGTTTAACGAGAACCGTTTATACCTGAATTCGTTGGTTAAACCCATGGTAAGCGGGGCAACGCTTTTACCCAATTGCTGTAGTGGGGTTTGTACCGGTAAGCCCGTGGTAGCGTTAAACACTACATTACCATTAGCATCCTTTTGCATACGGGTACCCACGATCATACCAAAGGATTTACCTTCAATATTATCTAAAATACCCCAGTTGCCTACCGAAGTAGCCAGCTGAATAGTATTAAGGCCTGGCGCCAGTTTAACTACTTTGTTATCATTATAGGCTACGTTATAGCTTGTAGTCCAGGTAAAGCTGCTTGTTTTTACAGGTGTACCGTTCAATAATACCTCAATACCTCTATTACTTACCTCGCCAACGTTCAGGATTACGTTATTGTAGCCCGATGTTGAAGAAATAGCTGTATTTACGATATCATTAGTAGTTTTACGATCATACAAGGTAACGTCCAAACCTAAACGGCTCTTAAGCATCTGCAACTCAAAGCCGCCTTCAAACGTTGTTGACGTGTATGGTTTAAGATTGCTATTAGTAATGTTATTGCTGGTTACATTTTGCAGTGGCTGCCCCGCGCTTGGTACGTTACTGTAAGTAAGGTTGATAACATATGGATCGGGAGCGCCGCCACCTACCTGCGCCCATGAACCGCGCAGTTTAGCAAGGTTAAAAAACTCAGGGAGTTTAACCGCGTCAGACAGGATAAAACTGCCGCCTACGCTTGGATAAAATATGCTGTTGCTTTTCGGGCTCAGTGTTGAAAACCAATCCTTCCTCCCTGTGAATGATAAGAAGAACAAACTCTTGTAATCAAAATCGGCCGAACCAAAAACCGAATTGGTTACAATTTTGGCATTATATGGTGTAGTTGATGAAACCGCAAGATTGGTGAAGCTGTAAAAATATGGAATGGTAAATTGCGAACCATTAAGCGTTAGCTGATTGGTTGTGTATTTACGGCTGTTTACGCCACCCAGAACATTTACATTTAAATCACTGATGATCTTTGTTTTATAACTAACGGTCGCTAATTCATTAGTTTCAGATACATCTGATTTGATACCGGCGTACTGGCCATTAGGGATATATAATGTACCTGTTGGCAATATGTTGGTATAATTATAGTTAAAAAAGTCGCGGCTGATGGTGGCTTTGAAAGTAAGGTTTTTTACGGGAGAGTAAATAACCGACCCCTGGCCAATAAAACGGTTCTTCACATCATCTTCCTTGTATTTATTAATCACAAAATATCCGTTTGACGCAATGGATGCGTCATTCCAGATCTGCTCGTTGCCCAAAGCATCGTAACCCGGCTTAAGCCAGCGTACATCAACGGTATTGGCAACCTCAAGCGGTGTCCAGTTGGGGTTACCCAATGCATCGCCTGCGCCGGTACGATTATGGCCAGTTTCAACGTTGTACTGGGCCAACGCTTCAATAGATAGCTTGTCGCTCAGTTTACCGTTCAGGGCAAGGTTAAAAGTTTTACGATCATAGGTTGTACCCGGTAAAATACCTTTACTATTCAGATCGGCAGCCGAAAATCTGTAGGTGAAAGCCTCATTACCACCTAAAAATGCAAGGCTGTTGGTATAAGTGCTTCCTGTTTGATAGTAATTTCTAAGGTTATTTTTCTGTGCAACATAAGGATGGGTAAGCCCGTCGACAGCTACATAATCGGTTGAGCCGTCAATTTTTGAACCCCACGAGCGTCTTCCGCTTGCCTGTGCTGCAGCCAGGGTAGTTGGCTTTACACCGCCGTCGCCCTGCCCGTATTCGTACTGGTAATCTGGGAATACAGCCACATTATCGTAGGTGGCCGTCGAGTTAAATTCTACGCCCACACCTTTTTGTATGCGGCCTTTTTTTGTTGTAATTAAAATAACGCCATTTGCTGCACGCGAGCCATAAAGCGCCGCAGCCGTACCGCCTTTAAGTACACTTATCGACTCAATATCGTCGGGATTTATTGCAGCTATACCATCGCCGCGGTCAACATTGTTGGTAATACCATTAACCGTAGCAGGGCCACCGGGTACGCTGTTATCAATCGGCATACCGTTCACCACATATAACGGCTGGTTATCACCTGCAAGGCCACCGTTACCCCTGATCACCACGCGGCTTGAACCACCCGGACCGGTTGATAAGCCCGCCGCGTTAACACCGGCTACTTTACCGGTAAGCGCGTTGGCTACGTTATTTTCACGGGCCTGAGTAAATTCGGTACCCTTAACCTCAGTCACCGAATAGCCCAATGATTTTTTTGCTTGCTGATACCAAGGGCAGTAACCACAACCTCATTAAGAGCTTTGTTATTTTGCACCAGTTTAATTTGCAAAGGCGACACCGGATCGCTTACAGGCACTTCTTCCTGGTTATATCCTACATAGGCAACCACCAGGGTTAAAGGCTTGCCCGCATATTTATCAGGCACCACCAGTTTGAAACTACCCGTAACATCTGTAATTGCGCCTACCTTGTTATCTATTTTTAAATAAACCGATGCGCCAACAACCGGCTGACCATCGCCTGCATCCACTACCTTACCTGTTAATGTAACTGCTGCAACAGATACGTTGTTCAGGGTAAGGTCCTTCACTGTAAAAATCGAGATTTGGTTATCATTTATCTTGCGATATGTTAACTGGAAGGCCGATAATAATTGTTTCAAATTATCGTCAAGCGTAAACTGACTGATATTACTTGTTAAATTGGTGGGCACAAACTTGTTATCAAGCAAACCTTCCTGGTAAGCTATCTGAACATTGAATTGTTTTTTCAGGTTTTCAAGTGCGTCTTTCAAAAGCACCTTACTTTCGGTAACCTGCGATATCGGGTAACTAAAGTTTCGTGCATGTAACCTGTTGTTATTGGTCAATGACATTTGAGCGTAACCATACGCCGACTGGCCGAGCAAAACCATCAGGAAACAGCAACATCTTAAAAAATTGGATGAGTCGAGTTTTTGCATAAGTTATTCGTTTAGGGGTTTAATTTTGTTATAGTAATATTTTTGTCTGTTCGGGTAATTTTCACCGGGAGTGTGGTAGCTATAGTTTCAATCAGTTCCTCAACACTGGGAACGTTGATCTCGCCCTCTATTTTGAGATTGGCTAAATCCGGGTTTAAAAAATCTACATGATAGCCGTAATCATCGGTCATGATCTCGCTGATCTGCGCAAGGGAGGCATCATTAAATAAAAGCTGGTGCTTTGTCCATTTGGTAATTTTTTCAGGAACCGGCAGGATCATACGGGTAAGGGTTTTTCTATAAGCATGTTGTACATAATCGCCCGGTTTCATAATAAGCGATAGTTTTCCGGATGCTGCATCAACATAGTCAAGCCTGATCTTTCCCTGTACTAATCCTACATTAGTTTTATTGTGCCTGCTTCTTACATTAAAAGTTGTACCCAACACCTCAATATCCATATCAGAGCAATGCACTATAAATCTTTCAGTAGGTTTGATATTGCGGGGATCTTTATTGATATGTTTTACATTGAATAGCCCCTCTCCACTTATCCAAACCTCCCTCGATTTTTCATCCCAGTTACCGGAGTAAGTTAACTTTGAATTACCATTAAGCACCACGGTTGAGCCATCGGGTAATGTAACAGTGCGCAGCTCACCAAAAGTGGTATCAATTTCGTTTTGTCTGCCTTTGACGAGCCATAAGGAAATGCCGATAGACGACACCAGCAATAACATTGCAGCGATACGGAGGAACCTGCTTAGTGTGAATATCTTTGGCTTAGCCTGGTCTATTTGCAGTGTTGATTCAATCCTGAGCCAAACTTTTGATTGATTAGCCTCATTGGTAAAAACATCCTGTTTACGGTATGCTTTAATAATTTTTGAAGCTTCGGCTATTATTTCTTTCTGCTGCGGATATTCTGCTGCAACTTGCTGCCAAAAAACAGTGTCGTTATGTGAGGGGTTAATCACAAAACGGAGAAAATCATCGTCCTCTAAAAAATCCGGCAGGGTATAATTACTGTATTTGGCTATCTGCATTGTTTATAAGGTGTTATTTACTCCTTATAGACAGCACCCTGCCCCAATTATCCCTACAAACTGAAAAAAAATTATTTTTTAATAATTGTTTATGCAGAAGCACGAATACAAGGCTAAAACAATAGCCAATTTTGAAGTTTTTAGCACATCCTGAAGGTTATCAAAAGCTTTATAGATCAGTTTATAGGCCGAACTAATGTTTATTTCCATAATATCGGCAATTTCATCATAACCTAAACCCTCATAAAAACGCAGGTATATAATTTCCTGCTGCCGTGCCGGCAAAGCTTTTACATGAAATTTAATTTTCTTCTGCAATTCCTGTTCTTCCTCATCGGCCATGAGCTGCTGGTCGAATGAAATTTCAAAGGGAAAGTTATGTTCAGCTTCATCTTCAAGGTCAACAAAGCGCGATTTTGATTGCAGCTTGCGGAAAATAATACTGCGCAATGATTTGAATAGGTAGTTTTTTACTGAAGCTGGATTGCCAAGCCCGGCCCTGTTTGTCCAAAGCCTGATAAAAAGATCATGTATGGCATCTTCAATTACGTTAACGTCCCTGGTAAATTTGTGCCCGTAATTATTGAGGATTTTAAAATACTGGTTATACAGTTGCGTGTAGGCATCCCAATTGCCTTCTTTAAAAGCAAGCCAGACAGCAGTATTATGATCGTCATGAACAATTTGTTCGTGAGACATAGCTTAACCAGGGGATAAAACGTTTTACAATTGAAATCAGGTACAATGTAATAATTATAACAATAAATTTACACCTAATTAAAAATCAATAATACAATTAAATTGATATAAAATTGCTTTTGCCGGAATTGAAGAAGTTATCGCCAAAAAGTCACACCCTTTTGACAATGGTAAACACTCAAATATTTCAATTTTTAAAATAACTTAGCCCATATCAATATTGCCTGATATTTAAAAACCGATTGCCACGCTAAATTATGTTTGAATCAGTTACTATTAAGGATATTGCCAAGGCTTTGGGTGTGTCAACATCAACGGTATCAAGGGCGCTGAACGGAAGCTACGAAATAGGTACCGAAACCAAAAAGCTTGTCCTTGAGTACGCTGAAAAAATTAACTATCGGCCCAACCCTATCGCTTTAAGCCTTAAAGAGCAAAAAAGCCACTCCATAGGCGTGGTGGTTTGCGAGGTGGCAAATGATTATTTTTCGCAGGCTATTAATGGCATCGAATCTATTGCTTATAACCGTGGATACCATGTTATCATTACCCAAACGCATGAGTCATTTGACAGGGAAAGTGCCAATGTAAAACACCTGCTCTCAAGGCATGTGGATGGATTGCTGGTGTCACTATCAGCCCAAACAACTGATACTTCCCAATATAAATACCTGCTGGATAAGGGTTTTCCTATTGTATTTTTTGACAGGGCGGCGCCTGACCTGAACACTCACAAAGTGATAGCCAATAATTTTCAGGGATCATTTAACGGCACCGAAGCTTTGATCAATTCGGGTTTTAGCAAAATAGCACACCTCACCAATTCAAATAATCTGCTTATAAGCCATGAGCGCTTTGAAGGCTATAACGCTGCACTTGATAAACACGGTATCGAGTTTAGGCCCGAATACCTTAAACATTGCAACCATGGCGGCATGATCCACGATGAAGTGGAGCTCGTGCTGAAAGAATTGCTGGCATTGGACGATAAGCCGGAGGCTATTTTTAGTGGCAGCGACAGGCTCACCATCAGCAGTATATCGATATTAAAAAAATGGGGCTTAAAAGTTCCGGGAGATATCGCGATAGCAGGCTTTACCAATTCGGATGTTGTTGACCTGTTCGACCCACCATTAACTGTTGTACGTCAGCCTGCCTTTCAGATTGGACAAATGGCTACGGAGATGCTTATTAAAACCATAGAAAGCAAATGGCCGGTTGAAGAGTTTACTACCGAAAAGGTGGAAACGCAATTGATTGTGCGGTCGTCGTCGGTGAGGTATTGAGAAGATGAAGAACAACTTAAAATGTTGATGTTTAAACCCCATGTCATTGCGAGGAGCGGCGCGGGCAAAAGCATCTGGGGCGACGTGGCAATCTCGTAGCTACTCAAATCGGATATGCATTGGCTACAAGATTGCTGCGCTCGCAATGATATCCTTTCCAACACAAAGACAAAGCTTAACCATTTATACAACCGTTACCTTCACCCCCTTTTCTTCCAGCATATTGAGCATTGCCGGGCTTATACCGCTATCAGTAATAATTTCATTGATTTGATCAAGCGCACAGATTTTGGCCAGGCCCCGCTTACCAAATTTGGTGCTATCGGCCAACACAATGGTAGTTTGAGCAGCATTGATCATTTTTTGATTGAGCCTGGCTTCGGATAAATTTGTGGTAGTCAATCCTATGTCAGGATCGATACCATCTACTCCTAAAAACAATACGCCACATAACATATCATCCAGCATCAGTTCGGCATAATTACCGGTTACCGATGAGGAGGTGTTTCGCATTTGCCCGCCCAATTGAACAATATCAACCTGCGGATGCTGCAAAAGTTCAAGCGCTACCGGCAAAGCTGCGGTGACTACCGTAAGATGCTTATTGGGCTGCATGGCACGGGCAAGGGCAAGCATTGTAGTACCGGAGGCTATGATAACTGAATCATTGGTATCTATCCTTATCGCTGCTTCTGCGGCAATTTTTCTTTTTCGGGGCCGTTCAGTTTCTCCTTCTCGGCCACCGGCCTGTCATTAGCATAAGGGTTTGTTTTACTTGCACCACCATGCGTTCTGAAAAGCAGGTTTTTATCTTCCAAAAGTTTCAGGTCCTTTCGGATAGTAACTTCCGAAACACTTAACTGGGTACTCAGATCCTGTACATTCACAAAGCCGTCGGTATCAACTTTTTGCAGGATAAACTTATGCCGGTCTGTGTTTTTACTCATAATCGCTAAATTAAACAGAAAAATTGACTGTAATGTTTTGCAAAGCTCACTGTGCTCCGTGTTAGTCAAATGTAACCAAATAAAATTATTTTCAATTTCGTTTAGTTTTATTTTATTTCGATTTTATATATTTGAATAAATATCGAAATAAAATGAACTCATTTACCAGAGAGGCCAATCTCAACCATCTTAATGATACCGAAAAGATCTGGGACCTGATTATTATAGGAGGTGGGGCTACCGGACTTGGCGCGGCTGTAGATGCAGCTTCGCGTGGCTTCTCTATATTATTACTTGAACAGGCCGATTTTGCCAAAGGAACCTCGAGTCGTGCTACTAAACTGGTTCATGGCGGCGTACGCTATTTAGCACAAGGCGATATAGGCCTGGTACGTGAAGCCTTGCGCGAACGGGGACTATTATTGAACAACGCTCCACATCTTGTAAAAAACGAAAGTTTCATTATCCCCAATTACTCCTGGTGGGACGGTGTTTTTTATACTATCGGCCTCAGCCTTTATGATTTGCTCGCCGGTAAACTAAGCTTTGGCAGAGCAAAGCATATTTCAAAAAAGACACCATTAAACGTTTGCCCGGCATACAGGAAAAAGGACTTCACGGAGGCGTTATTTATCATGACGGGCAATTTGACGATTCTCGGCTGGCAATTAACCTGGCGCAAACCGCCATTGAACAGAGCGCAACCCTGCTCAATTACTTTAAAGTAACCGGATTAATCAAAGATACTACTAATAAAATCATAGGCGTAAAAGCCACTGATACAGAGACTGGCGCCGGGTATCAATTAAAAGCCAAAACGGTGATCAATGCTACCGGCGTATTTGTTGATGACGTACTAAAAATGGATACGCCGGAGAAAAAACCGATGGTTAGGCCAAGCCAGGGTGTGCACCTTGTACTCGACCGTTCATTTTTACCGGCAGAAGATGCCCTAATGATTCCCAAAACAGAAGACGGACGTGTGCTTTTCGCTGTCCCGTGGCACGAGAAACTATTGATTGGCACTACGGATACCCCTATTAACTCGCACAGCCTGGAGCCGGTAGCGCTGGATGAAGAAGTAGACTTTATATTAAGAACAGCCGGTAAATACCTCACCAAAGCCCCAACCCGTGCAGATGTACTAAGCGTTTTTGCAGGCTTAAGGCCACTTGCCGCCCCACAGGATGGAGCCTCAAAAACAAAAGAAATTTCGCGGAGCCATAAACTGATTGTTTCCGCATCAGGTTTAATTACTATAACCGGCGGTAAGTGGACTACCTACCGCAAAATGGCAGAAGATATTGTTGATAAAACAATTGAGGTTGGCGGACTAAATAATATACCGTGTAAAACTGCCTCCTTATCTATCCATGGCAGTCGCCCCAATCCCGACCGCACAAACCCAATGTTTGTTTATGGTGCCGATATTGAAAACGTTTTGGCTTTGTACAAAGAGAATCCGAACTGGAAAAACCTTGTTCATGCCGAATGTAGCTACACTAAGGGCGAAGTGATCTGGTCGGTAAGAAATGAAATGGCGCGCACCGTTGAAGATATACTGGCCCGCCGTACCCGTGTGCTTTTTTTAGATGCCCGTTTAGCTATTGAAATGGCTCCCGAAGTAGCACACCTCATGGCCGGCGAATTGGGGAAAGATGCTGAATGGGAGACGGCACAGGTTAAAGCATTTAACGAAACAGCAAAAAATTATATACTAACACCACATTAAAATAAAATTTAATGTGATATTCAACAAATAAACCAAGGTAAACCAAACCAAATTATGCAGGAATACATTTTAGCGCTCGACCAGGGTACTACCAGCTCACGGGCCATAATTTTTGATCATGCAGGCAAAATTATTGCTTCGGCACAAAAAGAATTTAAGCAGTATTTTCCCAAACCCGGCTGGGTTGAGCATGACCCTAACGAGATTTGGGCTGGGCAGATAGCAGTAGCCGTGGAGGCCATCGCGAAAGCAGGCCTGGGTGGCGGCAATATCAAAGCTATAGGCATAACTAACCAACGCGAAACCACCATAGTATGGAACCGCAAAACCGGCGACCCCATCCACAATGCCATTGTTTGGCAGGACAGGCGCACTGCTGCCTTTTGCGATGAGCTAAAACAAAACGGTCATAGCGAAATGATCCGCGATAAAACCGGCCTGGTAATCGATGCTTATTTTTCCGGCTCAAAAGTTAAATGGATCCTGGATAATGTGGAAGGTGCAAGAGCGCAGGCAGAAGCCGGCGAACTGGCCTTTGGAACGGTTGACAGCTGGCTCATCTGGCAGTTAACCCGCAGCGAAGTACACGCCACCGATGTAACCAATGCCGGCCGTACCATGCTGTTCAATATCCGCACCCAACAGTGGGACGAGGAGTTGTTACAACTGTTCAACATCCCAAAAAGTATCTTGCCCGAAGTAAAACAGTCAAGCGAGCTGTACGGACAAACCGCCAATAATCTGTTTGCGCAACGGATCCCGATAGCAGGCATAGCAGGAGATCAGCATGCGGCTTTATTCGGGCAAATGTGTATTGATAAAGCCATGGTTAAAAATACTTATGGCACCGGCTGTTTTATGCTGATGAATATCGGGCACGAGTTTATCAAATCAAAAAACAACCTGCTTACCACCATCGCCTGGAAAATAAACGGCGAGATCACCTACGCCTTTGAGGGCAGCATTTTTATAGGAGGCGCAGTTGTTCAGTGGCTGCGCGATGGGCTGGGCATTATCAAAACGTCGGCAGATGTTGAAAAGCTGGCTACCTCAGTAAAAGATACCGCGGGCGTTTACTTTGTACCCGCGTTTGCAGGTTTGGGCGCTCCCTACTGGGACCCGGAAGTTCGGGGGGCTATAGTTGGTTTAACCAGGGGTGCTACAGCAGCCCACATTTCAAGGGCCGCATTATCATCAATAGCCTACCAAACCATGGATGTGCTTAAAGCGATGGAAGCTGATGCAGGCATGGAGATAAAAGAACTACGTGTAGATGGCGGCGCAACAGCCAATAACCTGCTGATGCAGTTTCAATCAGACGTATTAAACTGTAAAGTGATCCGGCCCGAGGTTACCGAAACTACAGCACTTGGTGTAGCCTATATGGCCGGACTGGCTGTAGGATATTGGAAAGATATAGCCGAAATTCAGCACTTGTGGGCCGCCGAAGCGGAATTTACTCCGGCTGACGATCTTGATGAAGTCAAATCGGGCATTGCGGGTTGGAAACGTGCGGTAAGCACGGCTCAATGCTGGTCAAATTCCGGGCATCCTGTAACAGTTATTTAATATCCATCTTTTAAATATTTTAACATGTCTCCATTTGTAGCCGAGCTGATAGGCACCATGCTCCTGATATTGTTGGGTGATGGTGTAGTGGCCAACGTAGTTTTAAAAGATACCAAGGGAAATAACAGCGGATGGATAGTAATTACCACTGCCTGGGGATTAGCCGTTTTTGTAGGGGTAGTTGTTGCCGGTCCGTATAGCGGCGCGCACCTTAACCCTGCTGTAACCATAGCCCTCGCCATTGCGGGTAAGTTTGCCTGGGCAAACGTTGTGCCCTACATTATCGCACAGTTTGCGGGCGCTTGTATCGGTGCATTTTTAGTTTGGATCATGTATTACGATCATTTTAAACGCACAAATGATCCGGCTTCTATTTTGGCCGTATTTTGCACCGGGCCAGCCGTACGTAATTACATATCAAACATTGCCAGCGAAATAATTGGTGCTTTTGTATTGCTCTTCACCATTTTCTACATAGCCGGTGCCGAAATCACGCCCGCTAAAACCCCTATTGGCCTGGGCTCAGTAGGCGCTATCCCGGTAGCATTACTGGTTTGGGTAATCGGTTTGTCATTAGGAGGCACTACCGGCTATGCTATCAACCCGGCCCGTGATCTTGGGCCGCGCTTTATGCATATGCTATTACCGATAAAAGGCAAAGGAACGAGCGATTGGGCTTATGCATGGATCCCGATTATCGGCCCATTGGTTGGGGCTTCCATTGCTGCTGTATTGTATCTTTCAATTAAGCTATAAATATCATCAAAACAGCATTAGCCTAACGAAGTTTTAAAGGCTTCGTTAGGCTTTAAAAGCTCTGTTAAGCTACGGCAGCTATCAATGTGCTACTACTGCAACAACGACTTAATCTTGTTAAAGATCTCGGTATTGCTGTAAACTCCTCTGAAATCCAGCGAATGCGGGCCGTAGCTAAATACCGGAACCGGGGTACCGGTATGATCATTGGTGCTAAAATCGCCCCATACGTAACCATCGTTGATACTGCCGTCAAGCAGGGTTAAGCCGCCTGTTTCATGATCGGCAGTTACAATTACCAGGGTTTCGCCATCTTCGTCGGCAAATTTCAGAGCATCGCCAACAACACGGTCAAAGTCGCTATTTTCGGTGATCACCTGTTTTAAGTTGTTAGCGTGACCGCCATGGTCAATCTGCGAACCCTCAATCATCATAAAGAAACCATTAGGGGCATTTTTGAACGTTTGGGTTACTTTATTGAATGCCAGCGGCAGATAATTCCCCCTACCCTCCATTTTCGGGCGGGTTACGCTATCATCCATCAAACCCAGGATTTTCGGGGCCGAGCTATTCAAAAACTCATCAAAGTTGCGGATCACCGTGTATCCCCTCTTCTTCATTTTATCAACCGGGCTTTCGCCATTAACCGGCCAGATAAAATCTTTATATGACGAGCCTAAGAAAATATCAATAGGTGATGACGTAATTTGATTAGCGATAGCAGTAGAATGGCTTCGCTCCGAATCATGCGCGTAGAACGCAGCCGGAGTTGCATCTGTAAGCTCGCAGGCAACAATATCAGCAGTCTTTTTACCTGCTGCCGCGCTGTAGTCAGCTAATGATTTCAACGGTTTACCTGAGGGATCAACACCTACTGCCCTGTCGTTAGTTTTTTGGCCTGATGCAAAAGCGGTGGCTCCTGCAGCCGAATCAGTGATATAAGCATCGGCAGAATTAGTTACTGAAAAGCCAATGTTGAGCATCTGGAAAATATTCAACTGGCCGCGGTTGGCGGTATAGGTTGAATAGATCTGCGATAAGCCCATGCCATCGCCGATACACAAAATGATGTTTTTTACTTTCTTAACCGTACCGTCCGATTTATACGTTGGCTTATAAATGCCATACTCTTGTGGCGCGGTGTACTCACTTGCTGGCTTCTTGTTCAGAAAATCGCCAAGCTCTTCTATTTTATCGGTGCCAATTACATCAACACCTAAACGGATCAGCGCCAGCCAACTGCTTTTGGTATCAGGAGTTTCCCAAAAACGGACCTTTTTACCGGAGTTATGTACGCTATCGATCCCTGCTTTTATCCTCGAGATCTCTTCGTTATTCAATACACCTTTACCATTCCAGTGCATATATTTACCAAACGGAAAGCTTACCATGCCAATCTTTTTCCATTGCGCCGGAGTAAAACCGTTCATATGGTCAACATCAAAAGAGATCCAGGCCGGATAATTGGTCATCTCTGCCGCAGGGGGCACTGCTCCTGTCAACACTATCGATAACCTCCCCGGGTGACCTTCATAATCAAAATATTGTTCTAACGGTTTCAGTTCTTTGATCACCAAGGGCAATACCGCCTTATGATCTTCCTTAATTTCGATGAGCAGCCTTAAATGGCGCTGCGGATCTCGTTTAAATTTTTCAATCAGCGGATCGATGTACAAGATTTTCAACGACCGTTTAGCGTCAATCTCTTTTTTATCATGAGCCACCATCAGCTGCCCATTAACTGCATAACAGTCGGCCTCGATAGAACCGAAACCTTTTTCATAGGCCCGGTAAAAAGGGATGTTGTTTTTGTAATCGTTATGGGAGTGCGCGTCGGCTACGGTGTAGTTTTTAACCTGCGCATTGGCCGTGAGGCCGGCGTTTGCCAGCAACGCTGCCAGCGTAATTAGGGTAGTACTTTTTTCATTTGGTATAGATATAGCAAAACCGGGCTGTGCCCGGTTTTGTAAGTTTCAATATGTCAATTACCAGCCGGCATTCTGTTTCAGCTGGCCCTGGCTTATCTGGATATCTTTTGGCGGAATTGGCCAAACGTTATCCCTCGCCGGGTCAAAGTTACGAGCTTTCCACACAACTAAGCCATCCGAACCGTGTAACGGTTTTGCGTAAATTGCCTGTGCATCGCCCCAGCGTACCAGGTCAAAGTTACGATCACTCCACTCACCAGCCAATTCAACGCGGCGTTCGTGTTTGAGGTTTGCCATTGTGGCATTAGTAATCGGGGGCAATCCTGCACGTACACGCACCTGGTTAAGCGCGGCATCACCGTTTTTACCCTGCATGATCTGCGCTTCGGCTTTAATCAGCAAGATCTCGGCATAACGCAATAATGGCACGTTTAAATCTGTAGATGGTTCATCGCCGTTAGGGCTTACGTGAATACCACCTGCATAGCTAAACGGTTCCATATATTTATTAAACTGGTAGCCGGTTAAGCTGTTGCTTTTACCACCAATTGGGTAAGTATAAGTTTGACCGAAATACTGGAAGCTATCGCCTTTTTGCAGGATAGTAGCCGGAAGCCTTTTATCGCCTGCTTCAAACTCATCAACCAATTCTTTGGTTGGCTGATAATAACCGAAGCCGTTATATAAACCCCAGCCTTTGTTCTCCAACATAGCACCAGGCAAAATGCTCTGACCATTCAGGTTACTTGCAACCGACCAGATATACTCAGAGCTATAGTTATTAGCGATCTTGAACACATCCGCATAATTACTTAGCAAAGCATGTTTTCCGCTAAGGATAACCGAGTCGGCATATTTTTCGGCATTAGCGTAATCCTTAGCATGCAGGTAAGTTTTAGCCAAATAAGCATAAGCAGCAGTTTTATGAGCGCGGCCTTTATCGGCAGCAGCCAGTTTATCGAAATAAGGCAATAAAGAAGCTGCCTTTTTCAAATCAGCCTCGATATAAGCGTAGTTATCTTTAACTGAGGGCAATTGCGCCGGGAACGCTAATGGATTAGCGCGATTTTGCAAAGGAGCACCTTGTTTGTCCGATCCGTACAGATCGGCAATTTCCAGGTGCATTACAGCATGAATAAAGTAAGCCTGGCCCAAAATAAAGTTTTTGGTAGCTGCGTCCATGTTGATGTTCGGCACGTTGTTGATGACGTCATTAGCACGTTTCATCACTACAAAATGCAGTTGCCATGGAGCGTAAATACTGCTTTCGTTGCCGGTACAGATAAAGTTTTTGATATTTTCCCTATCGGCAGATGTACGGCCAACAACCATGTCATCGCTGGCATTAATGAACCAAAAGAAACCGCGACCGTAAAGATCTTCGCTGTTACTTTGTTTCTCATACAAACCATTGGCCGCTGCCTGGGCATCGGCAGCAGTTTTCCAGAAGTTTGTACTGGTTGGCGTACCGGTTGGTTTAATATTATCTAAAGTGCCTTTTTTACAGCTTTGGGCCAGTGCAATAACCATTGCACCCATTAAGCCTTTGCTAATTATATTTTTGAATTTCATCTCTATATCTTCTTAATTGTGGTTCCTGATTAATTATAAGCCTACGTTAACACCTATTAAAATAATCCTTGCCTGTGGGTACAAGCCTAAATCAACGCCGTTTTGGTTGATACCAACTTCGGGGTCAAGACCTCTGTATTTGGTAAATGTGGCCAGGTTTTGCGCGTTGGCAAAAATGCGGGCGCTGCGTACACCAATTTTAGTCATCAGCGCTTTTGGCAGTGTGTAACCAAGCGTTACGTTTTTGATACGCATGTATGAACCGTTCTCAACATAAAAGTCAGATACGTTACCAAAGTTGCCGTTTGCATCACTTGCAGATAAGCGCGGGATATTGGTGTTTGTATGGGTTGGTGTCCAGGCATTTTTAGCGTCGGCCAGCAGGTTATAGTTTTGGATAGATGCATTTAAACCTGTGTATTTAACAGCATTGAAAAGTTTATTACCTGCGACACCTTGCAAAAATACGCTCATATCAAACGGGCCATAGTTAAAGTTTGCCGTAAAACCATAGCTAATTTTAGGGAAAGGTGTACCCAGGTAAGTTTTGTCGGCCTCGGTTATTTTACCGTCATTATTAAGGTCCTGGAATTTGATATCGCCTGGTTTTGCATTTGGTTGAATAAGCGTACCCGAGGATCCTTTATAATTATTTACCTCATCCTGCGATTGGAATAAGCCCGCGGTTTTGTATCCAAAGAACGAATACAAAGAATACCCCTGTTGTAACCACACAGGCACCAGGTTATCTCTTACTGTTGGACCAGAAAGGATGGTTTGCTGACCTGGAAGTATGTTATCAATTTTATTTTTGATGTATGATCCGTTAGCTGCTAAATTATAATGGAATTCACCAACGCTACCCTGGTATTTAACTGCTAACTCAATACCTTTATTGGTGATCTGACCACCGTTAACAAACGGAGGGTTTGACACGCCATAAACAGCTGCAACCGGTGGCTGGAACAGGAAACGGGTATTTCTTTTCTGAAACACATCAGCAGTAACATTGATCTTACCGTTCATCAGGCCTAAATCAACACCAATATCGGTTTGTGTAGCTTTTTCCCATTTAAGATTAAGGTTAGCCAAGCCATCAACAGCCGAACCTGTAATAGCTGTAGCCGGGCTACCTAAATAACCGGCAGTTTTGGTTAACGAAACTGAAGTTGGGAAGCTTGGTAAACCTGCAAGGTTACCCGACTGACCGTAACTTGCCCTTAACTTAGCAAATGATACCAGAGCATCGGTAGGAAAAAATGATTCCTTGCTAATTAACCAACCAGCCGATACGCCAGGATAAACTTCAGCACGGTTGCTGCTTGATAATAATGAGGTAGCATCACGACGGATGATACCGTTGACAAAGTATTTACCGGCATAATCATAACCGATCCTGCCCAGGTATGAGATCAAAGCAGATTCGTTCTTGTTGCCTTGTAGCGGTACGCCTGTTGGGTTAAGACTACCGTTGATGATATAACGATAAGCAGGATCTTCGCTCAGGTAGTTATCTGTGTTAACGCTAAAAAACTCCTGGGTATCATTCTGATAAGTATAACCTGCCAAAGCACTTACGTGATGATTACAAAAAGTCCTGTCGAAGTTTAAAGTTTGCTCGGCCAGGATAGTGCGTGTATTGTTTTGCTCCTGGAAAAGGAAGTTATCAAAAAACTTTTTACCGGGCTCCAATACCCTTGTGCTAAAGTTTTTAATGGTTTCAGAGTTCTTAGTAACCCCCAGATTTGAGCGAAATTTTAAACCTTTAATCAGGTTAATTTCAACATAAGGGTTGACATTAAAGCTATTTACAGCATCGCTGTTGTCCAAACGTTTTAAATAAGCAACCGGGTTAATTACGTCACCATATGAACCTGCATATTGGGCGGGCACACCACCAAAGCTGCCATCGGCATTATAGATAGAAGCGTTTGGAGGGTAAAATATAGCTGATAAAATAGCACCGGTGTAAGCACTTGTAGTATTGGCACCTTGTCCGTTGTTATATGAATAAGAGAAACTTTCGCCAATCTTTAACCAGTTGTTGATCTGATGATCAGAGTTTACACGAAAGTTGTAGCGAATAGCATTGGTATTTAACAGGATCGCATCATTTTTACGATAGCCTCCTGAAATATAAAAGGTAGATTTTTCGCTGCCGCCACTGATATTCAAGTTATAATCCTGTATGTAACCTGTTCTGAACAAGGCATCTGTCCAGTTGGTACGGGTTACGCGCGAATCAGGGTTTATAGTACCATCAAATGCAGGTAAGCGGGTTTTGCCTGCGTTATCATAAGCAGTATTTATAGCATCTGCATAATCGGCAGCGTTTAAGGCCTGTAATATTTTCAAGGCGTTTTGTACGCCGCCTTTTGCGGTAATGTCAAGATTGGTTTTACCTTGTTTACCGCGTTTGGTAGTGATCAAAATTACACCACCAGCAGCCTTGGCACCATAGATGGCAGCATATGAATCTTTCAATACGTCGATAGATTCGATGTCCGAAGGATCGATGGGGCCGCCGTTATAAATGGTACCGTCAACAACCATCAGCGGACCTTCATTATTGAAAGAGCTTTGACCGCGTAACCTGATGCTTGGGCCCGAAGTTGGGTCACCACCTTCGTTCAAAACTGTAACACCGGCAATTTGTCCCTGCAGCATTTCAGTCACCGAACCTACCGAACGATCTTTAACATTACTAACTTTTAATGAACCTACCGAACCGGTTACGTCGGTATTTTTTTGTGTGCCATAACCTACCACTACTACGGCGTTCAAACCGGTAACGTCAGCTTCTAAAGTAATGCTAAGCGGAAATTGACCGGCGGCAACTTCGCGGCTCTTGTAGCCGATAAAACTGAATACCAGCACCTCGCCCTTTTCAACAGTAATTTTAAAATTACCATTAACGTCGGTTGAAGTGGCGGCAGTTGAAGTTTTGCTGCGTACAGCCACGCCGGCCAGCGGACCGTCCTTATCGTTCACTGTTCCGGTCACCGTAATTTTTTCGGGTGCACGTACCACCTTTTTGTGCGAGATAATAATAGTGCCGTATTTTTCGCGGTACTCCAATTGTGTATTGGCAGTTAAAGCGTTAAGCACATCTTTTAATGGTTTGTTAACAAATGAATTTGCCTTTACTTTTACCGCGGCCACATCATCCATCTTGTAGTTAAATGCAACGGTATTTACCGCTTTTTTGAGTTTCTCGAGCGAGGCATCCATGGTTTCATCGGCAAACTTTACGGTTACCGGCTGATCCATCAGCGACACACTACGCTCGGCGAAGGCGCGTGAGGGCAATACTGCCGTCAGGGTTGTTACCAGCAATAAAATTGCTGAGATTAATCTTCTTGAAATCCGGGTTAAAGATTTTTCCATACATTTGTTTTTAAAGTGATTAGTAACTGCCTGTTGGCTTTTAGTTTTGGCAGCTACACTTAATTGAGCCAGTGCCTGTTGGAGCAGGCATTGGTTTTCCTTTTTATATTGTTATCTAATATTTACAGTATCTCCGTTTAACTTATACTTTCGGCCGTCAATAAACTGGAGTATATCCAGCACCTGTCTGATATTCAACTTATTTGAAAACCTAACCGAGTAATGCTGCTGCGCCAATCGTTTTTCATTGTATTTAAAATTCACGTTATAGCGGTTTTGCAGATAAATGGTAATTTCCTTAAATGACGCATTATCCAGTATCAACTCCTCATGCATCCAGCTCAGCGAATGATCAGCCGTTAGTTCCTGGCGCGTAAAGCTTTCATGTTGTTTGTTATAGGTTAACTGCTGCCTGGGTGTGTAAAAACCCAATGTATGGCGCTGATCATGCACCTCTACCTTCCCGCTATTCACATAAACCTGTATGTCGGGCAGCTCCTTATAAAATTTGATATTGAACGATGTACCAAGTACTTGAGTAATAACTTTTGCGGCATGCACCATAAATGGCCGCTTCACATCATGTTTCACGTCAAAAAACGCCTCGCCATTTATCAGCGTTACTTCTCTTTTCGTATCGCCAAAACTAACCGGGAACTTTAACGATGTGCCTGCATTTAACTGAACGGTTGAGCTATCTGGCAGCATTACCTGTTTCATGCTGCCCTTAGGGGCAGTGATTACCTGGTAAGCAATTTGCTCATTTTTATGAGTAGCTAATTTTGAATAGAACAGTCCGGCACATACAGCTACCAAAACAGCCGCAGCTACTTTTAACCAGGTGGTATTTAGCCTGCGGACTTTACCTTTATCTATAGTTTGTTTTTCTATACGTTCCCAAAGCGGCTGCTTAAGGGCTTTAACATTGTCGCCGGTTTTGGCGTCCATGTCAAGGTTATGCATCAGTTGTTGTAAAAGCTGCAATTCCTCGTCGGTACATTTGCCAGCGTTAAACTTATTGAGTAGTTTTTCTATTTCTCTTTGATTCACCTAACAGGGGCTTTATACCTGATAAGTGACCCGAGACGGAGGAGTGTACTATAACTTTTTGAAAAAATTATCAACAGCAAAAATCTGCTGTAATTATCAAAGGGGATGACATCGTAATACTTCTGAACAGATTTCTTCAACCTGCTTAAAGCATTACTAATTTGGTTGCGCACGGTTTGGTGCGATAAGCCTAAAAATTCGGCTATTTGCGGGCCGGTCATATCCTGCTCGCGGCTGCACAAATACACCTGGCGCATCTTTTCGGGCATATCCGCAATTTCCTGGTCTATCAACAAGTGCAATTCGGCAAGGGAAAGTTTTTGGTCGGTACTGTGTTCATAAGTTTCCTGTATTTCGGAAACATCATCTAACGGGCGAGGTTTGATGCTTTGCTTTTTGTACCACTTATAGCTCATGTAGTTAACAGAAACCATGAGGTAGGCTTCAAGCGCACCATTTACCTGGATGGTATTACGATTTTTCCATATGGAAAGGAACAGCTCCTGTACCATGTCCATCGCTTCATCCTCGTTTTGGGTTTTCTTTAACGCGAAGGCAATCAACCTATCCGCATAACGCTCATAAATTTCCCGGAATGCACCATCGTTACCGCCCTGCAGTTCAAGTAGAAGTTGTGCATCCGAATATTGTTTCACAAGGGGTATTTTTATCGCATCAAAGTAACGGCACTAATGTTAAGCTAAATTTAAATATATATTAATGCTTTAGAAAACACAGGCTAATAATTGGCACTATTTTTTAAAAATAGATTTTGCCCCCAAAATAACTTTTATTTCTCAAACAAACCTATACCTTTGTAATTCATCTGATGATTTACAAATGAGCAAAATTATTAAAAGATCGCTGGCACAAGAGATAGCAGAAAAACTGAAAGAACAGATAAGCAGCGGCCATTACCGGGTAAACGACAAGCTGCCTACCGAACCCGCACTCATGGCCGAGTTTGGCGTTGGCCGCTCTAGCATCCGCGAAGCAACTAAAAGCCTGGTACATTTGGGCCTGCTCAGAATCCAGCAGGGTGCTGGGACTTTTGTGGAACGCACAGCCAGTAATCCTGAGCCTATGGAAGCCCGTTTAAAACGTGCCCGCTCTCAGGACCTTGATGAGGTAAGACAATTACTGGAGATGAAAATAGCTGAAAAAGCTGCTATAAACCGCTCGCAAAAACATATTTTTAACATGAAAAGCCATTTGGAAACCCGGAACAGAACTGCCGAAGCCGGGCTATTGGAAGAGTGTATTGACGCTGATGTTAAATTTCACATCGCTATTGCCGAAGCATCAAAAAACGAGATCCTGAGCGATCTATATAAAACGGCAGCCGTACATTTAAAAAAATGGTTCACTGAAATCCACCCTGATACGCGCATTTTTATCGAAACCCAGCACCTTCACGAAAAGCTCCTGAAAAACATTCTCGATTGCGATTCGAAACAGGCCTGGAATACAGCTATGGAAATTCATCAATATTAAAAAATTTCGCAAAATTCATCTGATGATATAATGTTTTATAATTTAACCTGTCGCTAATGGAATCTACATCGCCAACAACTATTATCCCCGAACCTAAAAAATTGGTTCAGCAAACAGTGTATTCAATTTTGTTTACAATAAGCCTTGCACACTTTATCAATGATATGCTACAGTCGGTTATACCGTCTATCTATCCGCTTATCAAGCAACGGTTTAGTCTTAATTTTACTCAAATAGGGCTAATCACCTTCACCTATCAAATTACTGCTTCTATTTTGCAGCCATTTGTAGGTCTTTATACCGATAAAAAACCTAAACCATATTCATTGGCAATTGGCATGGGTTTCACTCTATCCGGATTGATGCTTGCCTCTTTTGCCGGCAACTTTTATATTATGCTGATGGCCGTAAGTCTTATTGGTATTGGCTCATCCATATTTCACCCGGAGTCATCCCGGGTGGCACATTTAGCATCGGGAGGAAAAAAGGACTGGCTCAATCTATTTTTCAGCTGGGTGGTAATGCCGGCAGCGCTATTGGCCCCCTGCTTGCAGCTCTTATCGTGATCCCTTACGGACAATCAAACGTGATCTGGTTTTGCCTTATCGCCTTCGCCGGAATTTTGGTATTGCTCCGCATAGCTAAATGGTATGCCGAACGCCTCAGTTTTAATGCAAAAAACAAAAATGCTAAAGAAACCGTTCAGTTGAATATCTCCAAAAGGAGGGTAATATTCTCCCTGGGTATATTGCTGGTGCTTATATTCTCCAAATATTTTTACCTGGCCAGCATCACCAGCTATTATACTTTCTTCCTGATCAATAAGTTCCACTTAAGCATTCAGCAATCACAAATTTATTTATTCATGTTTTTAGGATCAGTAGCAGCCGGAACATTATTCGGCGGGCCACTGGGCGACCGCTTTGGCCGTAAATACATCATCTGGATTTCGATATTGGGTGTGGCGCCCTTTACCATGCTCCTACCCTACGTGTCATTGTTTTGGACCGGTGTTTTATCTGTGTTTATAGGCCTGATCCTTTCATCAGCATTTTCGGCCATCTTAGTTTACGCAACTGAGTTGGTACCAGGAAAAGTCGGATTGATAGCGGGTTTGTTCTTCGGCCTTGCCTTTGGAATGGGCGGTTTAGGCTCCGCAGTGTTGGGTAAAGTTGCAGATATGACCAGTATCAACTATGTATTTAAGATCTGTGCGTATTTACCGTTGATAGGTATTTTCACTGGTTTGCTGCCAAATATTGAAGGGAAGAGGGCGGTGAAGGGTTAAACAAAACAACATAGGCTAATTCAATGCGTCATTGCTAGGAACGAAGCAATCCCCGATTAGCAGAGCAGCTATGCAAGTCTCTCTGTACAGTTTGGGATTGCTTCGTACCGCGCAATAACCTTCCTCTTATAATTCCCTTACCCAAATATTACGATAACTGATAGGCTCACTTTTATCACCATGAGCTTGCAGCTTAATTGGCGAAGCACCATGTTTACGATATTCGGGTTTGCCGATATACGGGGTATCTCCTATTAATGAGGTATTGTTTTGAACCAGCACACCATTATGAATTGCGGTAGCGCGAGCCGCTGATTTTAATGAACCATCCTCATTAAAACGGGGTGCTGTCCAGATTACGTCATAGGTTTGCCACTCGCCGGGTTTGCGGCAAGCGTTTGCCAGGGGGATGGCTTGTTTGTATAAACTGCCCACCTGCCCGTTCACATAGGTTTTATTATTATAGTTATCAAGCACCTGCAACTCATAACCACCGGCTCCCCATGGCAGGGCTGCCAGGAAAATGCCGCTGTTACCGCGTGCTTGTCCGCTGCCGGTTATGTTTGATGGGATGCGATATTCGATATGCAACTGAAAATCCATGAATTTTCGTTTAGTTTGGATATCGCCTGCCGTTTTATCTACCGTAATAATTTTATCATCCACCTTCCATTTATGACTTGATGTACTGTCGTTGGTGGCTACCCATTCATCGAGGTTTTTGCCATCAAACAAAATGATGGCATCAGAAGGTGCATCTCCCAGAGTTTTACCAGGGGTAACCACAGCCGGCACCGGCGACCAGATCTCGGTATCCTCCGGCTTAGCATTTTGCTGCGCGAATATTGTTAAAGAACAGCCTGCTAATAAAGCAGTAAAAATAAGTTTGCGTTTCATTTTAAAACAATTGATCAGGGTTAAATAATCAGATAACTATTCGTGTTTAGCTGAAAGCCTAAAGCAAAAGGCTGAAAACTTTTAATACTGGGTCTTTAGCTTTTTGCTTTAAGCATTCG
This sequence comes from Mucilaginibacter sp. P19, assembly GCF_050632265.1. Lineage (NCBI taxonomy): Bacteria > Pseudomonadati > Bacteroidota > Sphingobacteriia > Sphingobacteriales > Sphingobacteriaceae > Mucilaginibacter > Mucilaginibacter sp. P19. Next base: position 2,119,398 of record NZ_CP192586.1, on the reverse strand, counting down.
GCTTTCAGCTTTACTTAGCCAGCGATTTGATCCATAAAGCTATCTTACGGGCATCTTCCTTAGTAACCTGTGGCATAGGTGGCATAGGCGTTGAATAATCGGGCCAGTGCTCGGGTTTCGGGCTACGGATCAGCTGGATCAATTCGGCCACGCTGTATTTGCGTTTAGCTACATCCACGTAAGCCGGGCCAACTTGTCTTTTTGTAGCGTTATGGCACGAAAGACAGGTATTTTTCAGCAGGATCGGCTGCACCTCGGCATAAGTAGGAACCGTGTTTAATCCTGCTGCAGATTTTGCCGTAGCAGCTTTTTTGCCGGCGAGGCCTTTTTTCAGATCGGCCGCAGCTGCAGCTTTGGCAGAGTTTATCGTGCTTACCTCCGTCATAGAAAGTTTTTGCCCTTCGGGGATATTATTCAACGTATAATAAGCCGTTGGATGAACTAAATTGAAATAGTTTTCCTTATCGCGGATACCTGCAAGCGTAATGGTGTGGATATAATATTTACGCAGGTTATTCACAATCAATCGCGCTTTTAAACCATCTGCAGATACCTTCACACCTGCTATCGGGCATTTTTCGGTATTTACCGGCGGACTGCCATATACGCCATGGTATTTATAGATATAGCTTTCTACAGAGTATGAAGCTATATCTTCAGCTACTTTCTTATCAACCGGCTTGGTAAACTCTATCTCAAAACCATCGGGCATTGCACGGATAGCACGCATCTCAAACGGAACTTTATTGTTCCATACCAATCGCTGCAATCCCATAGTGGCTTCCCCTGCAGATCCCCAGCCACGGTTGGTTTCGCCTGCAGCCAATGAACCATCAGGTAACCAGGCCAGCCTTACTATGCCTGACTGGAAACCGCTTCTGAAAGCCCAGGCCGCGCCCTGGTATTCGCCGTTAACCTTCTCTAAAAACACCCTGTCAACCATACTTTGGCCCTGGTCGCAGATCAGTAATTGCCCGGCAAAAGGGCCGAATGCGCCTTCCGGGATTTTAACAATTTCGGAGTTGGAGATTCCTAAGATCCCATGCGGTAACCAAACCGCGGGCAGCTGTAACTCAGGGATCTCTTTTTTAGCCTCAAACTCCGTTTTAAATTTTTCATTAACAATATCCTGCGGCTTTACAGGTTGGCCGTTTTTATCAAATTCTATCCTCGGGTTGTTTTTGGCAAAGAATTGCTCGGAAGTGAGTTTTAGCGGCGAGTTAGGCAAACCCGTCCAAACCAGGCTTGAAGGATGCCCCATAAAAGCCCCTTTTTTGATCGGCATGATACTACCTGAACCAACCCAGTCACCCTGGTTATCTGAATACCAAAGTTCGCCATCAATCATACTGATACCGCAAGGCGAACGCAAGCCTGCCGCCCATGGCGTAACAGTGCCATCTTCCTTAATATTTAAAGCCCAGCCCCGGTAAGGCACAAAGCTTTTCGGGTGCCACCAATCGGGCGGGAAGCCGAGGTTCAAAGTCACAAAGAATGAGCCATCGGGCGCTATTTTAGGCCCGAAGCTATACTCATGATAATTTCCTGATAACGGCCATGCATAAATGGTTTCAAAAACATCGGCCTTACCATCCATATTCGTATCAACCAGCTTGGTCAATTCGCCGCGCTGAACAACGTACAACGCACCGTCTTTCCAGGCGGCACCCAGCACCTCATGCAAGCCAGAAGCAAACTTGCGGAAAAAAGGATGCTGACCGGTTGGATTTTCGACCATAAATATATCTCCGCGACGAGTGGTTACTGCCAGCGTACCATTAGGCAGCGTGCACAAACCGCCAACTTCAAGGATAGTACCCTCAGGCGCGGGCACTTTCATGATCTTAAAAAAGTCATCTTCTTTAGGCGATTCGGCCTGGGCAAAGGTATTTTTGATATCGCTCAACAGCGCGATAATTATAAGCGTAAATAAAAACGTGCCCTTGTTTATCATTTGTTTTAAAGTATTGTTCATGATCAAGGCAGCTTAAAAAATGATAGAATAGGTTAATTTCTTTTGAATAGGAATGATGAGCTCCTGCTTCCCTCCCGCATCCCGAACGATAGGTTTGGCGCCCGCTGCATCATCAATACGGATATAGTAGGATTTATCGTCAATGACATATAATCCATTGCCAAGTGTTTCGATATTGCCGGATGCCAGGTGATAAAACAGGCCGTCTACTGCATTGGCAAGTGTTACTTCCCGGTGAATGCCCTGGCCTTTATCCATCACACTGCTGGCATCATTTACCGAAGTACCATAAATATTGTACTTAAATGCCGGAACATCGTCGGCATTCAAAACATAGCCTTTTGGCCTGTACCCTGTACCTGCAGTATCCAAAGCCCAGGCGGCATTTGCATCGCTCAGCTTTTCGATAGCAGGGACAGGTTTGCCAAGGTATTGTACAGAACCAGCCGGGCGCGATGAGCCATCGCCCCTGTCATGCCACATGGGTGTGGCATCTAAGAAACCACCACGCCAGATCTCTACAATCATTCCTTTATCCAAATCGTAAGTGTAATGCAACAGTTCAGGGCTGCCTACATTTACACCATGGGTAACCCTGATACCTCCCGGTAAATCAGAAAAGCTCCGTAATACAGTATTTGAAGTTGCATTGATCAAAATAGGATCAACAGGATCATTGTTGCTTACATTGGCATCGCTCAATAAATACTCGCGGATGCCCGGGCCTGATGCCGTAAGCCCTAAAGCCGGCCTGACCCAATCGACAGTTTTTGAGTAGAGTAATTCAAACGGATGATCGCCGGGTTGTAACTGGGCCTTGCCCTCGCCCCTGTTTTCGGCTAACATAACCGCATCAACCCCGTCAATACGCAATTTGCCTTTACCACCCGGTACATTTAGTTTAAAAACATATTCACCAGCTTCTTTAATTTGAATACTGCCAGTATAACGGATTAGGAAATTATTGGTAAGCTTACCCTGATTTGATGATAATACAGGCGAAGTTCCTTCTGATTCGGGTTTTAGTTTCTTATAACTATCTCCCTCAATAACCCCATCTTTATAAACCCCGTATTTCAGGTTTGAAAGTGTAGGGTGAGGCTTGTCAAAACTGGTTATCCTGATATTCCTGAAAGCTACCGGGCCATGATCGCCCTGCAAACGCAGCGGACCGGTGGTGGCCTCCTTGTTGTCAAAAGCTCCGCGGGTTGGCCCGGCAAGCTCAACATTATCCTGGATCAAAACACCATTGAGCCAAACGTAAAGGACCTTGGCATTGCTGATCTTTTGGCCGCTGACATCAAAGCGCGGTGCCTGGAACGAAATTTTCATGTGCTGCCATAAACCCGGCGCACGGCTGGCATTTTGCCGTGGCGCATGGCCATCATAACCTTGCTGCCCTTCGGGCTTGCTACCGTCCCAGCGCTCATAAATACCACCATTATCTCCCGATTTCGGGTTTACCGTTCCCCAGCTATCTAAAAGCTGAATTTCATAACGCCCCTGCAAATAAATACCCGAATTGGAACCTTTGGCCATCATATAATCAAGCTCCAGGTCGGCATCGCCATAAGCAGATTTGGTAAACAGGTCTTTTGCGCCCTTTTTGCCGGGTAGGTTTACCAAAATCCCGCTACCATCTTTAAGGGTTAAAACTTCATCCTGCGCAATATCAGCCTGTGCGCCGGCTGCTACTTTCCAATTGGATGATGGATTATCAAAAAAAGAAAGATCATTAAGAGGTACCGTGTTTTGCGCCCTGAGTTGCTGGCAACCCAGCAGGCAAACACATGCTATCCAAAACTTTTTTCTGCCGAAGAGTTTAGGAGATTGATTAAAGCAATGCATTGATTTTTAATTATAATATGGTTTATTGGCTAAAGCGCATAACAATGCGGCCTTATATTAGCAACGCAAGATAATTAATTTACGCAATCGATTACGAATATTTTAATCATTTTCCGGTGTAATTTCAACCAGGGGCAAAACACCTAATTTACAAGCCTTTGATTACCCTTGTCATCAAAAACGGTAACGCTTAATATTTTGTCATTAAGCTGTATAAACCTTGCCGACTGCGACAAAAAAGATGAGCCAAAATAAAATTCCTGCCTTGAGGTATTGCCGTTCTTGTATTTAATCAGTGCATAAACATCATTGGCCTTGACTGGGATAGTTTTTGTTTTATTTTCTGATCTGAAAACTTTTAAAACATCTTTATGCTGACTGGCGGCCAATATTACCTGCCCATTTTTATCGCGGAACTTAACCAGGGCCTTACCATCCCCCGGAATATAAATACCGCTTTGCATAATACTTAATGGCTTAAAGTTGCCTTTGCCGTCACCTTTCAGCATTAAACCGTTAAGCGCGTCATAACGCCCGATAGTAGCATCACTGCCATAATCGTTGCCATTAATAACTACGTCGAGGTTTCCATCCCCGTCAAAATCGCCGGTTTCCATACCGTTTAATACCGATACCTGGGCTTCAACAGGCAGCGGGATAGCTGTAAATTTACCATTGCCATCATTCCTTAAAAAACATGATTGTAAGGTATTAGCTTTCAGCCTCAACGCCCCGCTCCTCTGTTCGGGTGAAAGCACCTCGTCCATAGTTGCCAAAGCGTACGAGCGATAATTGGTAAACTTTTTTCTCATGCTGATCATTTGCTTCAGCATATCATCGCGACCGTACATTGGGTACTCCTTTTTGTCCCCGTTTTGATCGGGCTGAAAAATAGAAGGAATCGCGCTGTAGATGCCACTCTTATCAAATTCTTTAGCTGTAATGTAAACAGGATACTGGTCACTGGCTTTGATGAGGCTATTCTCGCCCAAATTCCCGACAATATAATCCGTGCGGCCGGTATGCCTGAAATCTCCGGCCACCAATGAGTTCCACCACCCCAGCTTATTGCCCAGGCCGGATTGAACTGTGGTATTAACAAACTTACCATGTTCATTTTTAAGGAATGTTACCGGCATCCACTCGCCGGCCATGACCAGGTCGGGCCAGCCGTCGTTATCATAATCGGTAAACAGGGCATCGCAAATCATGCCTATGTTTTTCAAAGCCGGGGCTACCTGTGCTGTAACATCCGTAAATTTTGCGTGCCCATTTTCACTATCGTTCCGCAAAATAAAACTCGAAACCGGGTTGGGGTATTTCCATGGCTCAACTCTTCCTGATACAAACAGGTCGGGCTTACCATCTTTATTATAATCACAAGCCCGTACGCAAAGTTTGCTGGTGAGGTTTGAAGGCAAAGCATCCGTTGTAAGCGTAAAATTGCCTTTGCCATCATTGATATAAAGCCTGTCCTGGTATTCAGGGCCATTTGCTGCAAATTCGTAACCTCCACTGGCTGCATATAAATCGAGCTTGCCATCACCATTAGCATCAAAAAGCAACAAACCTTCATCTTGAAAATTATGGAGAGGATTAATATCGCCTGCTAACAGGTTACGGCGGTTAAATTTGCCATCGGGCATCTGGAAAAAAACCTGCGCCTGATCGTAAGCGGTGCCCCCAATGATCAAATCATCAAAACCATTGCCGTCGATATCGCCCACGGCTAAAGCCGGATTATACTCAGAAAGTTTATGCGGCAGTAGTTTCTGGATATTAAAATCAAGAAAACCGCTTCCCTTGTTGGTATAATGGATCCCTATGGAATCTGTTATTTCTTTAAATAAAGCATTCGCGGCTATTTGCGGCTGAACCAGGGAATAAGGGTCATTAGCGTTTTTTATATCAACCTTTATTAACTGATCTGCTTTTAGCTTTGTCAGCTTTTCTCTTTTGCCATTCGGCCATTTGATCAAGACCGAATCTATTGTGTTAATTTTACCCAGACCGAAATGCGCCATACTTTGTACCGATGAAATATATCCCCGGTAGGGATCATTTTCATATACCTGTGTCTTATCCTTATCGTAAAATATCTCGGCCGTAGCACCTAAACCATTAATATTTTGCTTATCACCTTTAAAGCTAATTTGCAGGTAGTGGGTTTTATCAAGCTTATTTTTATCATCACGCGATGTATTGCGGTAAACAAATGCTTCGTCATTGATATTATTAACAACCATATCCATGGCGCCATCGTTATCCAAATCGACATATACAGCCCCGTTTGAAAAAGTAGGCAGGCTTAAGCCCCAATCCTTACTCACATCGGTAAAGGTGAGGTTGCCGTTATTCGCAAAAGCATAGTTATGCAGCTTAATTTCGGGGATTTGATCCAAAACTTTTTGCTTGGAAGTAACGGCATAGGCCTGCTCGCGGTAAGTCATAAAGTCGTGGTCAGACACATCCTTAGGGAAGCCGTTGGTTACGATCATGTCCCGATAGCCGTCATTATTAAAATCGGTGATCAGCGGTGTCCAGCTCCAGTCGGTTTGGGCAATGCCACTTAAAAAGCCTATTTCGCTAAAAGCAGGGGCGCCCATAGCACCATTCTGCCCTAAACGCGGCCCCTGGTTTAATTGCAGGGTATTGCGTACATACTGGTACTGGGTACCATAAATATCAAAGTTTTGATAAGTTTGGTAACTATTGGGACCGAGGATCATCTTTTTGCGATAGTTGTCCTCCGGATCCATGTCCAGTTCAACAACATCCGGCAAGCCATCGTTATTGATATCGATAACATCCTGCCCCATAGCGTTGTAGGATGTGTGTTTAAAATATTCTTTGGTACGATTGGTAAAGGTACCATCATGGTTGTTGATGTAAAGGACGTTGTTTGATATAAAATCATCCGATACGTAAATGTCTTTCCACCCGTCGTTGTTAAAATCGACCGTTGTGGCTGCATGGCCATAACCATCCAGGTTAATACCTGCCTGTGCGGATACATCATGAAACACGCCATGATGTAATTTTCCATCCCAATCGTTACGGTACAACCTGCCCCGGCTATGATTTGCCGTATAATTTGAATTACCGAATAAATTAGGATTGTAACTTGCCGTGGCGCTGTTTACTGTAAGGTACATATCCAAGTCGCCATCGTTGTCATAGTCAAAAAAGCTTGCCATGGTTGATTGTGCGCCAGCTTCCAGACCATATTCTGAAGCCTCATCTTTAAAATGAGGAATACCATCGTTGCCTTTCCCCTGGTTAACGTATAGTATATTCCGCCTTTTCAGCGAGTCTTTGGCAATGGTATTGCAAATGTAAAGGTCCGGTAAACCATCATTGTTGATATCAACTACCGCAACACCTCTTCCCCATCGGCCCGCGCCATTTACACCCGCGGCATCGGTAATATCATCAAACTTAAAATCACCTTTATTAAGATATAGCTTGCTTGCCACCATATTACCTGTAAAGTATAAATCGGGCAGACCATCGCCATTAAAATCGCCAACCCCTACGCCGCCGCCATTGTAAATATTCACCAGGTCTAACGGGTTTATCGAATCGTTTTCGATGATCTCATTTTTAAAATGAATGCCCGAATGAGATGATGAAACCTGCTGAAAAAGTGAAGTTTTTTTACAGGAGAATAAGGCAGACGAGACATAGTATAGCGATGGGTAAAATTTTCTTCATCAATTAGGAGATCGGTTTATTCTTTAAAGATAATAATTAACACAAAAAGGCTTTCTCCCCGCGGGAGAAGCCTTTTCTGTTAAATGATAACAATATACTAATTACCGTATGCCGGATTTTGAGTTAAATTAGGGTTTAGCCCACGCTCAAGCTGCGGAATAGGATAAAGATCACGGCCAACAGGAAGTGATGTATTATACAAGCCATGAAGCTTTAAACCATTGTCTGCATCAAGCTTTGCATCTGCAGTGTTGGGGTTAGCAATCATGTTGGTATTGTTGTCAACTGTACCGTAAGCTTTTTTAATGAATTCGGCAGCTACACCAGCCCTGCGCAGGTTATAAAACACAGAATATTCACCCGAAAGTTCATGCCTGTACTCGCTGTAAACCATTTGCAGTGGGTCTGTGATTGGGCTTGAAGCCGAACCGTCATAATTTGCACCATCCTGCATTACAGCCGGCGCAGTGCCGCCCCACGCACGGTCTCTTACCTTTTTAATCGTGGCCAGGCCACCTGCTGCGTCACCTGTACGGATCTGGCACTCGGCTTTATCAAGCAATACTTCGGCATAACGTAACAGTATTTGATTTTGAGCGCCAAAAATTGTTGAATTGCCGGAGTTAGCATCAAGGTTGGGGTCGCGCCACATTTTAGCACAGTAGAAACCGGTACGTAAACCATCACCGTCAGAACCATACCATGGATTGGCATGTGTACCACAGGTATTGATGATCTTACCGTCATCCCCAGTGTATTTAGCTTTTACCTTAGGATCGGAGCTCGCAAAACCTGCTACTACTAAAGGATAAACTTTAATGCCGCCCCGACCTATAATTCCCGGACTAATGTTCTCATCGCCGGGGCCAATCACTGTTGCCAGTTTACGTTTGTCACCAGCCTGGTATGAATAATATAATCCCGGATTGGCATAATCATAACCGAAGTTTGAAACCTCCTCCGGCCAGCTAAAATCCGAAATCCAGGCTACTTCATTACCTGCACCCCAACTTTGGGTACCTGCTACTGTGAACTGCACCTCAAATATCGACTCAGCATTATTTTGATGGTTGTATTCATTTACATCTATAAAATTAGGCATCAGTGAAAAATGCCCATCCAACTGGTTAAAGTTTGCCAATGCACCGGCGTAATCTTTATTCCACATTTGCGCGGCACCTTCATAAGCTAAAGCAGCACCTTTTGTTGCCCTTCCAAGTTCAGAAGCCGGCAAATCTTCCCTCCATGGTAATAAAGTTGCAGCCTGCTTGGTGTCGGCAATTACCTGTGCAAATACTTGTTCTTGTGTACTTCTTGCGGTTAAACCATCAGTTACTGATTTAAGCTCCAGTGGCACACCGCCAAAACTACCCGCCAGATAGTAATAGGTCATTCCGCGTAAAAAGTAGGCTTCACCAAGCAATCGGTTAGCTAAACTTTCGTCAAGAATCCCTTTGGCTTTCATTTCGGGAATGATTTCAATTGCAGAGTTAGCCCGTGATATACCCACATAAGCACGTTGCCAAAAAGTCCTGATCGGGCCAAAATCTGTAGTTATTGCGTAGTAATTATAAAAGCGGTCATTTCCCCAGTTAAAAAAATCATGGGTTTGAAAGTTAGCATAATACCAGATCGACTTTTTTAGCAGGTCGGCATTTTGATAGGTATCATAAATTGAGTTTACAAGCGCTATACCGTCAGCTGCTTTATTAAAATAAGCATCTTTAGCGAGCTGTGTATAGCTTGTTTGGTCAAGAAAATTCTTTTTACAGCTCAATGGAACCATAAGTGTGGCACCGAGAGCAATTAGTGTGATATATTTTTTATTGATTTTCATTTCTTTACTGTTTTATCGCTGCCCAATTAGAAAGTTACATTTAAACCAAGTGTATAAAACTTAGATGAAGGGTAATTACCCGCATCAATACCAGATGCCGTTGCACTTCCATTAGCTGTGCCAATTTCAGGATCCAGTCCTTTATACCCGGTTATAGTAAACAAATTCTGGGTGGAAAAGTAAATTCTCACTTTTGATAGGGTCAACTTTTTGGTGACGTCAGACGGTAATGTATAACCCAGGGTAAGGTTCCTTAAACGGAGATAGCTACCATCTTCAACATACACACTTGATGGTACGTTATTTGCGCTGGTATCATCATTATATGTAAGCCTTGCGTAACGATTTGATGGATTACTCGGGGTCCAGTGATTAACATAATAATCGTAACCTACGTTTTCAACACCAACAAAGCCGGGGGCCTGAAAGCTTTCAAGGGTCCTTTGCTGATAATTCAGGATCTTATTTCCGTAAGAGCCATAGAAATATGCGTTAAGATCAAATGCCTTATAAGCAAAATCGAGGTTTAAACCACCATAAAATTTAGGGATCGGACTACCGAGGCTTGTCCTGTCTGAAGGGGTAACCTGTCCGTCACCGTTGTTGTCGGCATAATAACGATCCCCTGGTTGGGTAACGCTTTTCCAGTAATATGGGTTACTTGGAAATTTAGCTGCAGCGGCCGTATTTAAAGCGTTGATTTGTGCCTGCGACTGGAATATACCTAATGATTTATAACCAAAAAACTCACCTACAGCCTGCCCGATATTGGTTTCGCTGAATTGCCCCCAGCCATTACCGTTAAGACCAGTAACCGTGGTAAGGTTATCAATAAAGGTTAGGCTTTTATTAAGGCTAACTAATTTATTTTTAACCGTAGTAAAAGTCAAGCCCACACCATACCTGAAATCATTTACCGTGTGGTTGTAGTTTACGGCAAACTCAAAACCTTTGTTATTAATTTCACCAACATTTTGTGCCAGGTTTTGGCTAAAGCCAGTTTGTGACGATACAGGAAGGTTTAACAAAAAGTCTTTCGATCTCCTGTTATAATAATCAACTGTAAAAGTAAGCGCGCCATTCAGGAAGGCAGCATCCATACCAATGTCAGTTTGGTAATCAGTCTCCCATCTGAGGTCGGGGTTGGCAGGTTGTGTTGGTGCCAAGCCGGGTTGATAAACCTCTCCTGACGAACCATTTTTACCAAATGGGTAACCCACGTTTGTGCCGGTAGTAGCTGCACCACCTGATGAATATAAGGCATTATATTGAAATAATGGAATAGAGCCCTGATTACCAACTTCGCCATACCCTCCTCTGAACTTCAGATCAGACAGCCATGCAACGTTTTTCAGGAATGATTCTTCTTTAGCTTTCCAGGCTACGGAACCCGAAGGGAATACACCATATTGATGCCCGTTAGCAAATTTCGACGAACCATCGCGCCTAACGGTACCTGTTACAATATATTTGTCATTGTATTTATAGATTAACCGTCCAAATTGTGAAGCAAAAGTTGTTGTATATTGGCTGCCTGTAACAACAAGATCGTTAACCTGCGCCAGATCCCGAAGGGCATTATTGATCAATTTATCTCCGGTACCTGTCATATACCGGTAGGTATTTGATTGTGCTGAAACACCACCAACAAAGTTAATAGCGTGCTTTCCGAAGGTTTTATCATACGATATGGTATTTTCCCATAACCACTCAAAAGTGTTATTAGCGCTTTGCGAATAAACAGAATTTTGGTTAGCTCCGCTTAAACCATATTGCTCCTGCCAGCGAAGGTCTTCCGGTTGAAAGAAGTAACCCGAATAGTCACTTACGTTTAGGCCCGCATTGGTTTTGATCTTAAGTCCGTCTATAATAGTAGCCTCTAATGAGCTACTTGCCAAAAGGTAATTATTTAGGTTTTTATAATCGTTTTTTTCAATAGCATATAATGGATTGTTCCAGCTTTTTGTGTAAATATTGATCGGGTTATAAAAACCATAGTTCCTATTTTTGTCTTTTATCTGGTTGGTTAACTTATTACCACCATCGAGCGTAGGGATAAGCTCTGTTAATTGCTGCAATGATCCTGAACCAAATGGATTATTTTGATCCTGCCTTGAATACTTAGCACTGGTAGATGATTTAAGCCATTTACTTACGGTATAATCAATATTCATACCCAGGTTTAACCGCTTAAAATATGAACCTAAAACAATCCCCTTTTGGTCATAATAACCAGCTGAAAAGGCAGATTGAATTTTTTCGTTGCCTCCGCGTATACCAAGGTTGTAGCTCTGTTTTGCCCCCTGGCGATAAATTGCATCCTGCCAGTCGACACTGGTTAATGCCGAAGGATTTGCCCATTCAGGCAATTCTGTAAAATTACCCTCAGATGCGTGATCTTCATTGGCCAGGGTTGCCCATTGCTGCGCGTTAAGAACTTTATACTTTTTGGGTTTTGATTGCAATGAACCATAGGCATCTAACGATACCTGCACCCCACCATCCTTCCGACCTTTTTTTGTAGTAATGATAACAACGCCGTTTGCTGCCCTAACACCATAAATAGCTGTTGCCGAAGCATCTTTCAACACATCAATATTAGCTATATCGTTAGGATTAACGTTATTTAAGCCTCCGCTGATCGGGTAACCATCAACCACATATAGAGGCTCATTACCATTTGTAGCCAAACTACCTACCCCCTGATCAATACACTCACACTACTACCGGGTGCGCCATCATTGTTAGTAACCTGTACACCCGCTGCCCTGCCTTGCAAAGCCTGGTCAACGCTGGTCACAGGCACTTTACCTACCTGATCGGCGTTGATTGAACTAATAGCCCCCGTTAAATCTTTACGCTTAGTAGTACCATAACCCACAACAACTACCTCGGTCAGTGTTTTATTATCGGGCACTAACGATACGTTAATAACCGATCTGCCGTTTATGGCAACTTCCTGGTTTAAGAAGCCAACAAAGCTAAAAACAAGTGTTTCATTGTTACCGGCGGTTATTGAGTAGGTACCATCGGCCTTTGAACCCGCAGCCTGCGTGCTCCCTTTTATCTTAACGGTAACACCCGGCAAAGGTAGTCCGTTGTCCGAACCGGTGATCTTACCGGTAATCAATTTACTTTGGGCTTGCCCCGACAGGCTTATCAACACAAATGATAAACTTGTACAGATTAAGGCCACAACTTTTTTGATACGTAGTTTTCCTCTCATACGTTTTACTTTAATTTGTTAAAATTGGTTTAAAGCACATGATCACTTCTTAACAGTTGTCGCCAAAGAGATTATATGCTAAGTAAAAGTAGCCAGAGGTAACAATCGATTATAATACGATATGAGTGGTTTTTTGTATTATTTTAACATAACCCAAAAATATAAATTTAAAATTTCAAATAACTAATTATCAATTAGTTAAAGATTAAAAACAAAACCGAAAGTCAATATATTATCGCCATCGTGATAAAATAATACATATCAATGTTAAAATTAAATCACCGAATAAATGTTATTTTAACAATAAAATTGATTTTGATTTTAAAACATTAACCTAACGTTGTGCAGGTTGTATAAACAAAAATGCCTACCAGTTAACACCGGAAGGCATTGATCATTTTTAACTTTTTAAATCCCCTATTTTAGCTTCACAAAATAAATCCTGTTCCTGTCAACCGAATTGGTAGCCGGTAAAATTTTTGCAGCAAAACCGTTTTTACCATTATCAATAACACCGAAGTCATCATCGTTAGATATGGCAAGGATATTACCCGGTAGTAAAGTCAAACCTTCGGCTTTATCATGAGGGTAAACAGTTGGCAAATCTTTTAGCAAATCAAGCACCTGGGTTTTGGTAACCGGGGTAATACCAGCGGCCTGTAAACCGGCTAAATCATTAAGCTCTTCAACAGTTTTTGTGTTATATAATTTGCCGTTGGCGCCGTTTGCGGGGTCGGAGATATCGGTAGCATTGCTGATATCTATTTTAAATACTTTTTTGAACTTAGCGGCATCGGTAGGCGCACCTCCGAACTTACCATCGCGTTCAATAGTTAAGAATGTAGTGGCATTAACGGCGGTTATGTCACTAACGCCTGTTAATGAAGTATTATCCATAAGGTAAGCATACTGTTTTGTATTGCCCGTTGCAATATCAAAGGTAAGGATGCGCAATACAGTTGAATTAGCAACCTTTGCTTTAGATGGGTTATACATTGGCGATTGCATCATGCCAACCAGTGTTTTGCCATCGGGTGTGATGGCTAACCCTTCCATACCGCGGTTAGCCCTGCGGGTAGCAAATACAGCAGGAATTTTACGGCCGCCGGTGCCTGATCCGTAAGGGTTAATGCGTTCGATGGTTTTGCCGCTGGCATCAAAGTGTACTATATGCGGACCGTATTCGTCACTTACCCAAAAAGTACCGTCGGATGCCAGAACCAAACCTTCCGAATCAATACCATCAGCACTTGGAGATAACTGATTTCCGCTCAGATCAAATGGAATTTCGCCCGAAGCTCCCATTCCGGCGGGGTTTGGTAAACCATTTAATTTCACGCCGTTGGCATTTTTTAACTCTATGGTTTGTTCCAGCACCAGTTTATCATCTTTTAACCTGAATTTACCTATCTGCGGATCAAAATCCGGTTTACCGATGATGATGGAATTGGCTGTCTGCCCGGCCACGTTTGAGCCGCGGTCGGTAAGCAGGTAAAATACATCTTTGTGGTTTGGATCTGCTGCCACTGCGGATCCAAAGCCGCCGTTATAAACCTTTACGCCGTCGGCAGTGGTGAAAAGGATAGCCGGGTTTTGCGCCTCGGCCATATCAGGATAGCTGAAAGGATTTATCTTATTATCATTATGGCAGGAAGAAAGGATCGCCGCGGATAACGCGATGACGCTAAGTAATTGTTTTTTCATTTGATAAGTGATCGATTAGTTTTACAAAGGAATCGGCCATATATAAATCTATTGTTAATTCTATAACAATAATTTAACCTACAAGCACAAACTCTATTAAATCTGAACATATAAACAACTCAACATTTTGCAATATTTATGTTACTTACCAATATCATTTAAGATAAAACGTATTACCTCATCCGCTTTTTCATATTTTTAACCTTATGAAACATATTTACCATTATACCTGCAACAACCTTTGGAACAAGGCAAGGCCTTTTGTTTTGGGCATGCTGCTTTGCAGCGGCATAGCTTCGGCACAATCAACTAACCCGGTTATCAACAGCATCATGACCGAAGAAACCACCAATTCGCAACTGGAAAAACTGGCGCATGAGCTGTTTGATGGTATCGGCCCCCGTTTGGTTGGTACGCCGCAAATGAAACAGGCAAACGACTGGGCAGTTGCTAAATACAAAAGCTGGGACATCCAGGCTAAAAACGAAAAATGGGGCGAATGGCGCGGCTGGGAACGCGGGATCTCGCATATTGATATGGTATCGCCAAGGGCAAAATCATTAGAAGGCACGCAACTGGCCTGGAGCCCGGGCATGGACAAAAAGACCACTACTGCCGAGGTAATTATCCTACCGGATGTGGCCGATTCGGTAGCCTTTCAACAATGGCTCCCCAATGTAAAGGGTAAATTTGTAATGATCTCCATGCTCCAGCCAACCGGCAGGCCCGATTATAACTGGCAGGAGTTTGCCCTGAAGGAATCATTTGATAAAATGAAAGCCGAACGCACCGCCCAAACCGATGCATGGAAAAAACGCATCAGCAAAACCGGGTTTACCAATAAAACTTTGCCCGTGGCGTTGGAAAATGCTGGCGCAGCAGGTATTCTGACCAATAACTGGTCGGCCGGATTTGGGGTTGATAAGATCTTTGCTGCCTATACCAAAATCGTGCCTACGGTTGATATTGCATTGGAAGATTATGGCATGCTTTACCGCCTGAGTGAATCGGGCAACAAACCGGTGATTAGTATTCATTGCGAATCAAAAGAATTAGGTGTAGTGCCAACCTTTAATACCATTGCCGAAATCAAAGGCACCGAAAAACCCAATGAGTATGTAATGCTGAGCGCGCACTTTGATTCGTGGGATGGCGGTACGGGTGCTACCGATAACGGTACAGGTACTTTGACCATGATGGAAGCTATGCGCCTGCTGAAAAAATTCTATCCACACCCAAAACGTACCATATTAGTAGGCCATTGGGGCAGCGAAGAGGAAGGCCTGAACGGCTCACGCGCTTTTGTTGAGGACCATCCCGAAATTGTTAGTAATCTGCAAGCTTTGTTTAACCAGGATAATGGCACCGGCCGCGTGGTAAACCTTACCGGGCAGGGTTTTGTGGAAGCTAAGGATTATTTAAGCAGATGGCTTGCCGCTGTACCTGATACGATCAAAAACCGGATCAAAACCGTATTTCCTGGTCAGCCAGGCGGTGGCGGGTCTGATTTTGCATCGTTTGTAGCTGTTGGCGCGCCCGGCTTTTCTTTGGGTTCGCTTAACTGGTCGTACGGATCATATACATGGCACACCAACCGCGATACTTATGATAAAGTTGTTTTCGACGATCTGAAAAACAATGCCATTTTAGCTGCAATCATGGCTTACATGGCCAGCGAAGACCCGCAAAAAACCGTTAACACCAAAACCGAAGGCATTAAATGGCCTGCACAGGTTAAAGCAACGCGCCGCGGCGGATTGGATAAGTAGGCTGAAGATGAGATATAATAAAACGGCCTTATTTACATTCCTGTTGCTGCTCTTAAGCTTTAGTTTGCAAGCACAGGAAAACAATAAAACCAAATTTGTGCATCCTGGTATTTTAAATACCAGGGGCAGTTTGGACCTCATCAGCACACAACTAAAGGCCGGTGATACAATGCGTATAGCAGCCTATCAAAAAGTGCTGGATTTTATTAAAGATCATGAGTACCCGGCATCATTCCCATCCACCATCGTTGTAGGTTCAAATGGGGCTACATCACCGTCAAAAACGCAGATCAGAAAAGATTGCGAACTGGTTTACGCTCTCGCACTGGCCTGGGCTGCTACCGGTAACGCTGATTATGCAAAAAAGGCAATTGGTTTACTGAATGGCTGGGCATATGCATTTAAAGACTATGGTCTGCTTGAAGGAAAAACCACCCCCAACCAGCCCGATCTGGAAGCATCATGGACAACACCAAGTTTTGTGGCTGCTGCCGAAATCATCAGATATTATAAGGTGCAGGGTAAATCTGCCGGATGGGCTGTTGCTGATATTGAACAGTTCAGTAAATATCTTATCAATGTAAAAGATAATTACATCAACAAGATCCCCGATTATAAAAACAACTGGGATGCCTCTGCAGGATATGCAAAAATGGCCATCGGTGTGTTTTTAGATCAGGATTCCGTTTATCGTGCCGGGCACGATTTGTTGGTAAAAGAATTGTCAAATATCATTCAACCGGATGGTACCCTACCCGAGCTTTGCGTACGTAAAGACTGCGTGCATTATCAATATTCGTTAACAGCTTACGCATATGCTGCTGCTATTGCCAAAATACAGGGAGATAATAGTTTATGGAAGATCGGCAATAAAAACATCAGTCTTGGATATGATTTTATGCGGAAAGCCTATGAGCAGAAAACCGGCTGCGATTACTGCAACTTAAACAGCCGGATTTTCCCGGGCGTTGAGGTTGCCTATGGTCATTATAATACTGATAACCTAAATTATCTGAGAGGCTTACAGGCGCCGCTTGGCGTGCCTGTTGATAATACGTTTTTAGGATTTACCACCTATACCCATTACAAAGTTAAGGGACTATAAAAACAAGCCAACAAAAACGCCGCCCGAAAAAAGGCGGCGTTTTTGTTTTATGCTACTGGATGCTTCTCCAGCTCCGGTGTATATTTGCCATCACGGGCTACTGTATTAATATGGGCACGTTCATATAACAGCTTTTGTGCCTCTTCAATATTTTCATCTTTACCGCCCCATTTTTCCAGTGCAGGTTGCTGCACAGCCCTTGAATATGAAAAAGTTAATGCCCAGGGCATTTTATCTTTAAAGCGTACATGCATAGCGTTTAACCGCTCGGATGCCAGTTCGGGAGATTGTCCGCCAGAAAGGAACGCGATACCGGGCACAGCGGCAGGCACGCAGCGTAAAAAACAATTGATGGTAGCATCGGCCACCACATCAGCACTATCCTGTTGGGCAGCTTTAATACCAGGCACTATCATATTGGGCTTTAATATCATACCCTCAAAATTTACCCTTTGCTGGTACAACTGGTTAAATACAGCATGCAAAACCTCATTAGTTACTTCAGCACAAGTTTGAAGCGAGTGATCTCCATCCATTAAAACTTCGGGCTCCACAATAGGCACAATACCTGCCTCCTGGCAAATAATCGCGTAGCGGGCCAACAGAAAAGCATTGGCTTTGATGCTTCCACTTGTTGGAGTATTTTCACCTATGGTTATAACCGCCCGCCATTTGGCAAAACGAGCGCCCATTTTATAATATTCGGCCAGGCGTTCAGGCAAACCGTCCAATCCTTCAGTTATTTTTTCACCAGGGAAACCATCCATGTCCCTTGCACTTTCATCCACTTTGATACCGGGGATAATTCCTTTTTCTTTCAGGATATCAACAAACAGTTTACCATCCGGGGTGCTTTGCCTTATGGTTTCATCAAACAAAATGGCCCCGCTAATGGCTTCTTCCAGCTTCGGCGTGTTCACGATCAGGTCGCGGTATTTGCGGCGGTATTCTTCCGTTTGCGGGATATTCAGCGCTTTAAAACGTTTGTTACAGGTATTAGTACTTTCGTCCATTGCCAAAAGGCCTTTATTACCGGCCATAAGCTGTTTTGCGATATATTTCAGGCTTTGCAGTTCCATAAGTGATTGCTTGATTATTGGTGAATAACACAAGTTAATTCATACTTGTTTCAAGCGGCAAAGAGAATATTGCAGGTTTACTTGTGGATGACTTTAGCAGGTAAATTGATGTAACGAACCGGTCGTTAATAATTGTCACGCCAGCTTACAGTCCAAATCCTTCAGGTACAAAATCAAGAGAAACGGAGTTCATACAAAACCTTTTATGTGTTGGCGGCGGACCATCATCAAATATATGCCCCAGGTGCGAATCACAGCGGGCGCAGATCACCTCGGTACGCTGCATGCCGTACGAGTTATCCTCTTTATAAATTACACTTTTTTTGCGCACGGGTTCGTAAAAACTCGGCCAGCCGCAGTCGCTTGCAAATTTGGCATCTGAGCGAAAAAGTTTGTTGCCGCATACCGCGCAGTAATAAGTGCCTTTAGTATCCTTGTTCCAGTATTTACCGGTAAATGCGCGTTCGGTTTCCTGTTCTCTTGCAGTGGCGTACAAAGCAGGCGGCAGGATTTTTTTCCACTCGGCGTTCGATACATTTAAATGCCGGGTATCGGTATTGGAGTAATAAGGATTATTTTCGTGCCCCTTTATTGTCTTTGCCTGCTGTGCAAACATTCCCGTTGTAAAAAACAACAGCGCTGCTATCATAAATACCGCTTTCATTATTGCTTCAGTTTATCTTTAAATACTTTTTTAAACTTCTCCAGTTCGGGCTGGATCACATATTTACAGTATGGTTGGCTGCCATTCTGGTTAAAATAGTTTTGATGATAGTCTTCGGCCTTGTAAAAAGCTTTGTATGGCACCACTTGTGTCACTATCGGATCTTTATAGGCTTTTTCGGCGTTCAGCTTCGTGATGTAATATTGGGCCTTTTGCTTTTGCCGGGCATTATGATAAAATATAGCCGACCGGTATTGTGTGCCTACATCATTACCCTGCCTGTTTAATTGCGTTGGGTCATGCGCCACAAAAAATGCAGCCAGCAACTCGTCATAGGTAATTTTTGCTGGGTCGTAGATGATATTGCAAGCTTCTGCATGACCGGTTGTACCAGTGCAAACCAACTCGTAGGATGGGTTGGCCACATGCCCGCCGGAAAATCCGGAGATCACTTTTTCAACCCCTTTTAATTGCTGAAATTTAGCTTCGGTGCACCAGAAGCACCCTGTAGCAAAAGTAGCGGTATCTAACACTTTTTTAGGGGCAGATGCCGAAACAGAAAAACAAGCCGTTAACAGTACAGCTATGAAACAAGTTATTTTTTTCATGTATAACATATAGGTTTTATACGATGCGTATTTGCAGTAACTAACGTAAAAAACACGGGGAGCGTTGAGCAAAATTACCATATTAATGCTTTGTGATAGTTGTTTGACAAAACATGCTGTTTTACTTCGAAAGAATAATGGAAATTTAAAACATTTTGAGATTTTGCTAATTGTATCAATATCAATTAACCAATTAAAATTTCCGTCATGAAACATGCATTCATTTTTGGGACTACCATATTTTTGTGCGAGCAAAATACGCTTACTTATAGCGATGGGCTTAGTAATATTGAGTTTTTGAGGATCCTTTCATTTTATAATGAGCAAAAGGGCAAAGTGCTTACCATCGAGGCCAATATTAACGCTCCTAACGGCGAAACGATCAGGATAAGTGCTAATACCAATGAAAACGGCGCTGATATACGCCTTGATGTAACTAAAGGCCGTGTTAAGATATTTCAACCCGGACACGCGGAGCCTGTACTGGATGTGTATCAGTTCGATCCGCATGAATACAGCGGTTTATCAAGCCATGTGCTGAATGAGATCCACGCGCAGCATCCTGACCGTGTACTAACCATTAAAGGAAATTTCTTTGTTGGCGGAGCGCATTTCCTGATAGAGAACGAAAAGATGTTCATAGATAATAATGGCTATGCCAACGGTGTAGTGAATGCGCATAATGGGATAATACTATCGGCTGCTGTGGCGTGAAACAGCATTGAATTTAACCGATTGTCGCCCTGAGTAGGGTTTATTTGCGCACAAATGATCGCATTGCAGATGACTTTTTTTGTATCTGATAATCAGCATATTGCCAACTTGTCAATGGCAGCGATAGCACAAGATCTTCTTCGATAAGCAAAACTGCTATACAGGGCGAAGAAGATGCTTCGTTCCCACCCATGACAACTTAAAACGGGTGTCATGGGTAGCCCGTCGAAGCATGGCGTGAGATGCATCGGTAAAGCCGGACAGTCGAGATGCTTAACTTAGCAAATCAATGGACAAGAAAAAGTCAAGCCGCCGTGTTTACGATGCGGATTTTAGGTCGGATGTATTGAAGATGGTTTTTAGTGGTCGTTCGGTTGTGGACGTGGCCGCTTCGTTGGGGATCAGGGAGAATTTGATCCACAAATGGAAAAGCCGTTATAAAGAAACAACGGGATCATCGGCGCTGAAATCGCCAGGGTCAGAAACGCCGATTGTATCGGTAGAAGAATATGAACGAATGAAGGTACGTCTGCGAGAAGTGGAGCAGGAAAGGGATATCTTAAAAAAGCATTGGGCATTTTCAGCCGGACAACTTAAAGCAGGTGTACGCTTTTATTTTATCACAGGAGCTGTTTTTTCCGGTGATAAGGATGTGTGATGTATTATCGGTGAGCAGGAGCTGTTACTATGCCTATCGTAAGCAGGATGAGCAGGCTGAATGCTCAGTTCAAAAGAAGATCGAAGCGCAGGTAGTTGAAGCCTTCCGGTTACATAAACACCGTTATGGTATCCGTAGGTTAGTCCCGGAGTTGTCAGACCAGGGATTAAAGATAGGTCATTACCGGGTACGGCGTATCTTACATCAAAATGGATTGAAAGCGATTCAACCCAGATCATTTGTGCCCCGGACAACAGATAGCCGACATCCATATCCAATCAGCCCCAACCGGTTGAAAGACAGGTTACCGCCATCAGGGATAGACCAGATATGGGTTGGCGATATCACCTATATCCCGCTAAGAGAAGGATCCTGGTGCTATCTGGCGGTATGGATGGATCTGTTTTCCCGCAGAGTGATCGGGTGGCAGTTGTTGCACCACATGAAAGAGGCCCTTGTACTGGAGGCGTTTCAGAAGGCCTATAGCAATCGTAAAGCTGATAAGGGGTTGATCGTTCATTCAGATCGTGGCGGACAATATGCAGGGAATATATTCCGCCGATGGCTTGCCAGGTGTCATGTACTACAAAGCATGAGCGATGCGGACAATCCGTATGACAATGCTTTTATGGAATCGTACTTCTCCCGGTTTAAAGCCGAGCTATTGCAGGACGGCTCTTTTGAAAATATAGAAAATGCCCGCAGCGAGATATTTGAATATATTGAAATGTACTATAACCCTATCCGAAGACATTCAGCCTTAGGCTATATCAGCCCGATGGCGTTTGAGCGAAAGGCAAGTTATCCACAAAAAGCGGAGGCCCGATAAAAAGAAAAAAGAAGCAAAAAAAGAAAAACGTGTTGAAATATGGAAAACTCTCCGAGTTTCCCACATTTCAACACCACAAACAAACAACAAGTTATTTATTTTTACTTTTATAAATCATGACAGATCAACTGTCCGGATAAACCATCACACCCCAGCGGGCAGGCCTCTGCGCACGGGTCTTCGACAGGCTCAGACTGACAGGCCATCTTTTGTCATTTCACCTTCAGAGGCCTCCGGGTTTAAACACTCAGCATCACAATCTATTAAATTCTACTCAAACACACTCTTCGCCTTCTTAATAGTTTTTTCCAGGTCGATGCCTTTTGCCAGTACACCTTTAAAAAGGTCGCCGGTTTCTTTAAGGCGGTCGATGGAATTAAAAATGGTAAAATCTTTCATGGTGAGCCCAGGTTTCACTTCGTCCCAATGCAGGGGCATAGAAACAGTAGCGCCCGGTTTAGGTCTTAAGGAATACGGCCCCGCTACGGTAGCTCCCGGACGGTTCTGCAGAAAATCAAGGTACATTTTACCATTTCGCTTGGCTACCATACGTTCCAAACTTGTATAATCGGGAATTTGCTTATGAACAATGCCCACCACGAGCCGCGCAAACATCTGTGACTGATCATAATCATACTTCGCGCCCAACGGGATATAAATATGCATCCCTGTTGATCCCGATGTTTTACAGTATGAAGGTACATCTATAGCGTCAAGCACTTTTTTTACCTCCAAAGCGGCCGCAATAACCTGGTCGAACGTATTTTTATCCGGATCGAGGTCGATCACGCAGTAATCAGGATTATCCGGCGATTGTACCCGGCTAAACCAGGGGTTCATTTCAATACATCCCAGTGATGCCATCCATAGTAAATAAGATTCATCAGAACCTACCAGATATTCTTTATGTTCCCCTTCGCTGGTGGTGTAAGGGAAAGTTTTAGTAATCCAATCGGGTGCTTTACCTTTCACATCCTTTTGGTAAAAACTTGGCCCATGAATGCCATTAGGAAACCTGTTGAGCGACATAGGCCTATCCTTTAAATAAGGTAAAATATATTCAGCGACCTGGTAATAGTAGTTGAACATATCCCGCTTGGTTACACCATCTTCGGGCCAGTAAACTTTGCTCAGGTGTGTAAATTTGAGCTCATGTCCGCAAATTTTGCGTACCTGGGTTTCATCTTTAGGATTAAGAAGGGTTTTCCGGTCAGTATTTTTCACGGGCTTAATGGCTTTAGCGTGTGTATCATTATCAGCTCCTTCGGCTTCCTCAACGGTTTCGGCGGTATGTTTCGGAGTTTCCAGTACAACATCTTTTGTTTTTTTATCGCTACGCATCCCTTTAAAAGAGGCTTGCCTGAACACTCCATCATTGGTCACTTCAGCAAATGCCACCTCGCAAACCAATTCGGGTTTAAGCCAGGTGGGTTTGGCCCCTAATCGCTGCGGCCTGAACCTTGACGGCTTATCCACATCAGGCTCCACTTCAAACGGACTTTTATCGGTAATAAGCGGCTTAAACTGTTCCATCATTTCTTTCTGCAGTTTATCAGAAAAGCCTGTACCCACTTTACCGGCATACTGTAGTTTACCCTTATCATCATATAAAGCAAGCACCAGCGCGCTGAACGATTTGGAAGTGCCCGCATTTTTGGTAAAGCCGGCAATGATCACTTCCTGCCTGCGTTGCACTTTTATTTTAAGCCACTCTTTTGAGCGAAGATCGGAAGTATAAACACTGCTGGCTTTTTTAGCGATGATACCTTCCAGTCCAATCCTTTCGGCGGCGTTAAAAAATTCGATCCCACCTGTATCAAAAACTTTGCTTTGACGGATGCGGTCATCATTGGTGGGAAGAACCGCACTTAAGATAGCCTGGCGTTGTTTAAGGGGCAATCCCATCAGGTTTTTACCCTCATACCAAAGGATATCGAAAACATAATAAACCAAATTGCCATCGGCCTCGCTCCGCCAGTTTTGCAGCGCTCCAAAATCGGAAACACCTTTATCATTCAATACCAGGATCTCGCCATCAATTACAGCATTGATCTGCCAGTCTTTCAGTAATTTATTAATTGGATAATATTTATCAAAAGGAAGATTATTACGGGAGATCAGCTCCGCTCCTTTCTTGTCGATCACGGCAATGGCCCTGTAGCCATCCCATTTAACCTCGTAAAGCCAATCGGGGTCATCAAAAGGCTCGTCTACAAGGGTGGCCTTCATTGGCTTTATCTTAGTTGGCGCTTTTGATTCAGGTGCTTTTTTTAGTAGTTGTTCAACATCAAAATCCTCCGTATCATTAGTGTCCACTTTCTTTTCCAGTTGTTCAACGGGTTCGTTCAGGACTTTTTTTACCTGTTTTTTCAGGCTTTTCTACATCCTCTTCATGCCCGTGCTGCCAAACCTTTTCGCTGGTTTTTTCCATATTTTCAATGGTTTTTCCAGAAAGAATAGATTTATCTTTTTTGGTAATATCTTTAACCGACGCAAATTGATCATTGTGCTTAATGAGCAGCCAGCCGTTTTCGCCCATACCATGAGTTTTAACAAGGGCATATTCACCCTCCAGCTTCTCGCCATGCAGTTTGATCTTTACCGACCCTGCCTCGAGTTGTTTAAGCAGGTGTTTTTCCTGGGCTTTTTTGCCTTTGATCTCTTCAATGGGCTCATAAGTACCCTCATCCCAAACTATAACGGTACCGCCGCCATACTCACCTTTGGGGATCAGGCCTTCAAAATTCCGGTAGTCAAATGGATGATCCTCAACCATCATAGCAAGGCGCTTGACCTTAGGATCGGTTGAGGGGCCTTTGGGTATGGCCCAGCTTTTAAGTACACCATCCATTTCAAGCCTGAAATCATAGTGTAAACGCGAAGCATCATGCTTTTGGATCACAAACATCAGGTGGTCTTTGTCCTTGCTCCTCCCCGCTTTGGGCTCACGGGTTTTGCTAAAATCGCGTTTTTCTGCATACTTTTCCAGGCTCATAGTGGTGCTATTTGTTGTTCAAAAATTTGGCTACCGCGACGGCTGAATTCCCAACGGCACGTACCGCTGTTTTTAACCTTTCCGGGCGAACTCCAAATTTGTTTGCCCAATACTCAACCTCATAATTTTCGCTGGTATTGATGATGCTGTTGTCATGCAATCCCGCTTTGTTCCCGTTGTTCATGATTAGTTTTATGATTGATATATTAACAGATCGGCCAATTAAAGGTTTGATTATTAATTAATAAATTATTGTACTAAAATTTATTAATCAGCAGATGGTTACTCCCACCCATCACTTTGGTCGGCGTAGTTTGGCATCATCATGTAAACCAGTACAGCAAGGCAGGCAAGCAATACCAAGCGGGTTACCCAGAATATAAACGTTTCCATAGTTATTTTTTTAGATATTTTAATTTGGTTTGCTGTGTAAAACTTAAGCATACCGCGTGCCATTTTACAACTATTTAAATACCAACAGGTTACATCAATACCACTAATTAAAATTCACCATATTTCGAGTATCGACGATTGTTTAACGATTATTAGTGATAAACACCCGCCCTTTTATTGATGCTACAAACAGTTTTTAAATCGCATTCAGGACAGTTTCAAACAACAAAGCCTGAGAAGTTTCGCTTCCCAGGCTTTTAGATAAAACGCTTAAAAGAATGTTACGATCAGGCTTTTATGTTTTGCCTGCCGGCCTTATGCCCTATTGTAGAATAAAAAAGGATAAACAGGTAAATAGGAATAAGCAAAATATAGGCAGACTGCGCCGAAAACTTTTCCGAAAAATAACCATAGAGCGGGGGCAAAACAGCGCCACCTGCAATGCCCATAACCAATAATGAAGATGCTATTTTAGTAAAGCGGCCTAAACCGGCCAATGCCAGCGGCCATATAGCAGGCCACATTAACGAATTGGCCAAACCAAGCAATGCAATACAAAATACCGATGCGTAGCCGTGGGTTAACAATGTTGCAATGGTTAAAATGAGACCCAAAATTGCCGAAGCTACCAACGCTTTTTGTTGTGTGATAAGTTTCGGGATACAGAAAACACCAACCAGGTAACCAACGATCATGGAGATCAAAGTACATGATGTAAAAAATTTAGCTGTTGATAATGGGATATGTTGAGAAGTGCCGTAAAGTGAAATTGAATCGCCGGCAATAACTTCGGCACCTACATAAACAAACAGGGTTGCTACGCCAAGCATCAAATGCGGAAACTGTACAATACTTGTTTTATTGGTATTTGCGGCAGCTACGGTTCTGTCTTCATGCTCGGTGTTGATCTCGGGTAATGATGAAAAATAAATAAGGATGGCCAGCAAAATCAAAACTACCACCATGATACTGTAGGGCATAATCACCCTTGATGCCAGCTCATTTAACTCCAGTGCTTTTTCTGTTGCACTTAAAGTTTTAAGCTTTTCGGTTATCGAATCAATATTGGCGAGTACTACAGTACCCAAAATAACAGGTGCTAAAGCGCCGGCGATCTTGTTACAGATCCCCATGATACTGATCCGCCGGGCAGCAGTTTCGGCAGGCCCCAAAATAGTGATATAGGGGTTTGAAGCGGTTTGCAGCACGGTTAGCCCAGTGCCCTGAACAAACAAGCCAATTAAAAATATCCCGTAAGTACGGGTCATTGCAGCGGGGATAAATATCAATGCACCTATTGCCATTACAAACAAGCCTATGGCCATCCCGTTTTTAAATCCAAACTTTTTGATGGTTTTTCCGGCGGGAATACCCATAACAACGTAAGCAATATAAAAAGCTGTAGTTACAAAATATGCTTCCTTGGTAGTCAGCTCGCACGCTATTTTTAAGTAGGGAATGAGTGTTCCGTTCATCCAGGTTACAAAACCAAAAATGAAAAATAAAGCACCGATAATTACAATTGGGTTTATCGCTGATCTTTTTACCGGCGATTCGATTACTGAACTTGTTGCCTGGGCCATAGTATATTATTTTATTTAGAGGTATTTTATTTTAAATGAATTTTACCGTACCAAAAAACTGCGACAAATGAAAATCAGGTACGGGGCTATCTATGTTGCTCCAGCTTATAAAATGCGGTTCGGGCAGGTCATCGCCGCATTTAAAAAGTTTGCCCGGCTGGTTATGCCATTCAATGTTTGAATATCATGATAAATAAAAACATCAAAAGGAACCAGCAACGTTAACTCCCATTTATTAAAACTGGCTAAATCTTCAGCCCAATTTATCTTACTTAATACTTTTATGCCACTCACCGTATCATTAGGTACAGCCAGCCTTCCATTGCGGTCTTTACCAAAGCCAACCAATGCAGTCCCGAGGGCATTAAATTCCAGGTTGTAGTAATTTTGGTCATCGGCAAAACTTATAAAAAACTCCACGCAGCTATCTTTATAAACCGGATCATTTACAGCTTTATAAGTTACCTGTGTATATTGTTCCTCTACAAAATATTTTAGGGCTACACCGTTTTTGACATGAGCTATTGAAAAATTAACTGATGGAAAATATTGGGTATCGCTCCATAAAAGATTATCGATAGCGTACTTTTCTCCTTTTTCGAGTAAAACCGATAGCTCATCAAGGTTATTTTCATTGTAAGTACCCGGAATAAAGGGGGCGTAAACTTCCTTCACTGTTATTTTATAAAATGTTTAGTTTCAAATTATCAAAAGCGCATTCCAAATCAATGATTCATGCAGAATTAACAGGCTAATGTTAATTTTTCTACCAAAATAAACAAAAAGTTTATAAATTTTTTAATAATCTAAATTTACTTATTAAAAAAATATAAAAACTTTTCAATCCTCGTGCTTACCGGAGAACCACCTGCAATTTCTCTTTCAGTTCTACTTTATAATTAGCTACCTTGTACTAACCAATTTGTTATGAAAAGAAAAACTTTCATTCGATTAAGTACTACCTTGATGGCGTCTCCCTTATTATCATCATTCGAATCATTCGCGCAACAACCCCGCCTGCAAAACTGGTCGGGTAATTTAACTTACAGCACAGGCAATGTATTTTACCCAAAATCGGTTGAAGAGGTACAGCAGCTCATTAATAAGTACGATAAAATAAAAGCATTGGGCACCAGGCATTGCTTTAATAATATCGCAGACAGTAAAGATAACCTGCTCTCCACGCGCGACCTGAACAAAGTGGTATCCATCGACAAGCAAAATCATACAGTTACGGTTGAAGGAGGTATAAAATACGGCGAGCTTGCCCCGCATCTCGATAAAGAGGGCTTTGCGCTGCATAACCTCGCCTCGTTGCCCCATATATCAGTAGCCGGCTCAATTACAACGGCAACACATGGCTCGGGCGTAAAAAACGGTAACCTATCAAGCGCAGTAGTGGGGCTGGAAATTGTTAAAGCCGATGGCAGTATCGTTCATCTTTCAAAAGCAAAAGATGCGATAAAGCTAAATGCGGCCGTGGTTGGGCTTGGAGCATTGGGTGTAATCACCAAAGTTACCCTGCAAATACAACCAACTTACATGATGAAACAGCATGTATTTACAGGCTTGCCTATGAGCGAGCTAAAGCAGCATTTTGAAAAAATTGTTTCGGCCGGGTATAGTGTTAGCCTGTTTACCGACTGGCAAAGTGACGATATTAACGAAGTTTGGATAAAAAGCCGGATGGGTACCGATAAAGACGAAAACCTGAAGGAATTTTACGGAGCAAAAGCAGCTACAAAAAACCTGCACCCAATTATAGGGCTCTCTGCCGAAAACTGCACCGATCAAATGGGCGTTCCGGGGCCATGGTATGAGCGGTTGCCGCATTTTAAAATGGGCTTTACACCAAGCAGCGGAAAGGAGCTACAATCAGAGTTTTTTGTGCCTTTTGATCATGCCGTTGAAGCTATCGAAGCAGTGGCGCGATTAGGGAAGCAGATTGGCCCTCATCTTTTCATCACCGAGATCCGCACCATTGCCGCCGATGACCTGTGGATGAGCCCTGCCCATAATCAAAAATCGGTGGCTATCCATTTTACCTGGAAACAGGAAACAGAAGCTGTGTTGAAATTGCTCCCTCAAATTGAACAGGAGCTTTCTCCGTTTAAAGCAAAACCACACTGGGGTAAAATCTTTACCATCCCTGCTAAAACATTAGCAGCACGTTACGAAAAGATGGATGCTTTTAAAGCTCTGGTAGCCGAATACGATCCGCATGGAAAATTCAGAAACCAATTTTTAGCAAACGAGCTTTATACTTCCTGAAATCAATGGGCTAAGGCTGCAGCTAATTAAAAAATCAATTTATTAGCTTTTAGCCTTATGCTTTTTGCTTTAAGCTTTTCGAAAAAACTTATGGCTGCTGCCTGCGCGGGCGTTTTGCTCTTACCGGGGCCGCAGCCTCCTGCTGTTCATAGCGGTTATTTTCGCGCGGAAAGCGGGGCTTATTGTAACCTTGTGGTTTTACCTTGTTAAAACCGGGCTTAGGTTTTGAAAATTGCTGCTTTTGTTGCGGCTGGTGCTTTTGTTCTGCTATCCTCACGCTTATCTCACGCTCATCGATAGTAGCACCATTCATAGCGTCAATTGCCCGTTGAGCGCCTGCCTCATCAGTCATTTCTAAAAAACCATAACCTTTACTAATGCCGCTGTCTTTATCGGTAATTATCCGCACGGTGCTTACCGTGCCATAAGCACTGAACAGTTCAACAAGTTCAATTTCTTCCATGTCCCGCGGAAAACCCACGATAAAAAGCTTAATCATACTCTACCAAGTAATTGCAATAGGTAACCAGTCAGCAAATATAGTGCACAAAAATGGTTTAGCCTATTGCTTAACCACCTGTTAAAGGCTTATTTACAAAAAAAGCGTTCCGGATATTATCCCGGAACGCTTTTTCACACTAATTGTGTAGTAAATCGCTTTGGATTATTTCCATTCAAACCTCTTTAGCGTCTTAAATATTATCTCAACTCATAATCAATCCCTTGCCCTTTATTTAGCTACTTAAGCTGCATATATATACACGAGCATTATCACTGTGGATCGATGCTATTCAAAGGATTGATATAGTATCGGTATCGCTCGAGAATTCACGGCTTGATTTTTTCTTTTACCGTTGCTGTTAACACCTCGCACTATTGGTTAACTGGTGAAAATTGCTGATAAAATTACCCATAGTTCCTCAATATTGTAATGCCTGGTTAAAACTTATTAAACGCTGCTTAATTATTTTGCCTTGCGGATATAAAGACTGCCGAAGGTGGTTTTCATCAATAATTCGGGACCGCCACCGGCTATTTTACCGTAAACCCAATCCTCCATCTTCAAGCTGTACATTCCTTTTTCACCGCTATTTTTTGTAACAACCGGTTTGCGTTGTTCGGTTACCACATCAAAATCGGTAAATATATCACCCTGGTCTGATTTTAACTTTACATTGGCTTTAAGACTTGCCGGAAAGGTAACGTCGACCTTACCATTAAGCGTTGAAAATGCCATGGCCGCTTTTGCATCAATGCTTTTAAAGCTAACCTCAACATTGCCATTAACCGTATTGGCCACAACAGATCCTGATATATTATTTAGTTTGATATAGCCGTTAACATTCCGTATTTCCAGGTCGCCGCTCAGATTGCTGGCATTGATATTACCATTATTTACCGTGGATAATTTAACGCTGGTACTATTCATGGGCACTTTAATAGTCAAATTAGTAGTTTTATTAGGGCTGCCATGAATGTTTACCTGGTTATTGTTTTCCTGTGCCTGCACATCCAGGTTGCTTCCAGCCGATAAACGCCTCATTCCGCCCGGTGCCGGTTCCTTTTCACGGTGTTTTCTTTCTTCACCCTGGGCATCAATAATAATATCCTTACCCTCATAACCTGTTATGGTTATTGAACCGTTAATCAATCCTACTTCCAGTTTATATGGCTTTCCCGGATCACTTAACGGCACAACTAACTGCCCTTTTTCACCGTCCTGCGCCCAAAGCCTCGTGCTTAACAGCGCAGTTAGTAGTAATATACCTGTAAATCTTATCGTTTTCATGTTGTTATCTTTTATTGTTGTTTTTTGATATAAATATTGCCGTTAAGTGTTTCAAACTTAAATAGCTTTCCGCCTGCCCCTATACGTACGCCATTATTTTTACTAAGCTTGTAAGTAGTGCTGCTGCCGCTTTTTGATTCAGTTTTACTTACTCTTGTAGGCAAAATCTCTGCATCCGGAAAATCGGTATAAAACTGTCCGTTCATACTTTTAAATTCAAGATCAGCTGCGAGGTTAGCCGGGTAAGTTACTTCAAGCTTACCATTAAGCGTATAATAGTTTGAAGCATCGGGTGGCACCGAGAGGTAAGTTACATTAAGCGGCCCGTTAATGGTATGGGCACTGGTTGTACCTTTGGCATTGGCAATGGTTATACCGCCGTTTACATTATTTACTTTTAATGCCCCATATACATCTTTAACTTCAACGTTACCATCGTTTACCGTTGATACGCACAGGTTTATACCATAGGGCACTTTAACAGTATACTCTAATTTTACCGTATAGTCTATATGATGACGATCCTCCCGGTTCCAGTTGCGGCGCGGGCGGGTATCATAGGGTTCGGCCGTGTAAGCGATAATGCTATCAGCCTTTTGATCGAATCCCAGTTTAACTTCTTTTTACCGGTTTCTACATCACCGGCGCTTTTGCCCCGGATGGTTTCATCTACCTCAATTGATACCTGGTTGCCTGAATATCCCTGCACGCTTATGGAACCCCAAATGTTGTAAATGGCCAGCGTAGTGCCCGAAGCCGCTCCCTGCAAAGTGAATTGTTTACTGATATGCTCTTTATAATCCTGGGCATGAGCCGAAATTTGGGCAAGGCAAAGCCCCAGACCTGCTAACACAGGTAATAGTGATCTTTTCATGATTGGGTTTATTTTTAAATAAGTTGGGTTATCGTTTGTTTGATTTTATCGCGAACGCCGTTATCAAGGCCTTTTTGCTTCAGCAGTTCTTTAAATGATTTTACTGATCGTTTTTCCTGCAGTTTCAGCATGACATCAGCAATGGCCAGTTGCATCAGCGGCGAATCCTGCTCAACTATTGATTTGATGAGGCCTTCCCTTACTTCCGGATAACCGGTAAGGTGTGTCAGCGCATCAAGCGTGCTCAGGCGTACATTTACATTTGGATCGTTGTTCAGCGTAGCCAGTAGGGCGTCTATCACCTGCTTATCCGCATGTTTAATCTCACTGGTATAGCTTACCCCCTGATCCGCTCGGAGGCTGATGGATTTTCAAGCAGGGCCAGCATCATGGTTTGTTTAAGCTCATGCACCTGCGAGCTTAGGGCTTTCAGTTGTTTATCCTGATCATCACTTTTGCTTTTACCGAAAAACAGGTACCCCGCACCCACTAAAATCACAACCATTGCCAGGTTATAGGCCATGGGCCAGCGTGGCTGCCACTCCCAGATCCGGCTTACCTTGTATTTAATATCAGCCCACAAACTCCTTTGCTCTTTTACAGATTCCTTGTAGGTATCCAGCATGGTATAAAACTTCACGCCCATATTGGCCGATGGTTCGGGCGTTTCGATTTGGCCCATTGCATCCCACATTTGCTGAAGCCCCTGCAGCTCTTCGCGACAATTGGCACAGCCTGCAATATGTCGCTCTAAAGCCCCACTTTCTTGAGGACTTAACTCTTTGTTTATCCAACCGGTAAACAGTTCCTCATATAGCTCACATTTCATCTTATACTGTTTTATCGTTCCATTTTTACATAAATACTTTTAAGCTCCTGCATGGCCCGGTGGATGCGCACTTTTACTGTGCCTTCGGTCATGCCCAGTATTTCGGCTATCTCCTGGCATTTTAGTTCCTGGAAACGGCTCAGGGCCAAAATCTCGCGCTGGCTTTCACTTAACTTTTCCATGGCACGATGTAGCTCAGCCTTAGCTTGCTTTTTTCAAATTGTTCATCCGGCACCAGGCCCCCTGCCATGGTTTCAGCCGCTTCCACGCCCTCGTGTTGTACCTGCTGTTTGTTTTTGCGCCAGTGATCTTTTAAAACATTGCGGGCGATAGAGTACATCCAGTGGATATATTCGCCGGTGCCGGTAAACGTGTGCCGGTATTTGAGCATTTTGTAAAAAACCTGCTGTACCATGTCCTCACTTAGTTCGCGCTGGTAGGTCATGTGGAACAGAAAGCCATACAACTGCCGATTGTAGCGTTCAAAGAGCATACCCATCCTGTCAAGGTCGCCGGCTTTCACCTTTAGCATAATGGCATTGTCTGTAAGCGTATTCAATCAGTTTGTAATTATGTAATATACCTTAAGTACTTCAGCGGCGTAAAATGGTTACAGAAAATTTTTATTTTTTGGAGGATGCAATTGGCGATCAAACTTAACAGAAATTTAAACCAAACAGGCAATTGGTTTGAAGTGTAATTAACTAACTTTATAATAACAATTAAAACCATAACATCATGACCACCACCGAAGTAGCAGCAAAATTAGTTCAGTATTGCCGCGAAGGCAATCATACCCAGGCTATTGATGAGCTTTATGCAGATAATATTGTGAGCCGGGAGCCAAAAGGTTCGCCAATGGAGCTTACTGAAGGTAAAGAGGCAGTTAAAGGCAAAACAGAATATTGGTATGCCTCGGTTCAGGAGATTCACAGCGGCGAGGTATCTGACCCGATTGTTACCGGTAATTTTTTCGCGGTAACCATGGATATGGATGTTACCTATAAAGAAGGTGGCCGTATTCCAATGAATGAAATTGCGGTTTATGAAGTGAAAGACGGAAAAATTATAGCCGAGCAGTTTTTTTATAATATGGGCTAAGCGCACCTAACCAATAATAAATGACAAAGGCCTTCGCTCTCCGCAAAGGCCTTTTGTTTTTATCTTCGGAGCAATAAAGATCACTATTCCATTGAGCGGATAATACCCAGCTCAAGCCCTCTTAATTCGGCAAGGCCACGCAGCCTGCCAATGGCCGAATAACCGGGATTAGTTTTCTTTTTAAGGTCATCAAGCATCTGGTGACCATGATCGGGGCGCATAGGGATACTTAATTTACGTTGTTTCATTACCTGCACCAACTCTTTTACCACAGCGTACATATCCACATCGCCTTCCAGGTGGTTATCCTCATAAAAATCGCCAAACTCATTGCGGCGGGTGCTGCGCAGGTGGATGAAGTTGATCCTGTCGCCAAATTGTTTTACCATGGCTGGCAGGTCATTATCCGATCTTACTCCGTATGAACCTGTGCAAAAGCATAAACCATTGTTTAATGAAGGTACAGCCTCAATAAGCGCGTTGATATGTTCGGCGGTGCTCACTACCCTTGGTAGGCCTAAAATGGCATATGGAGGATCGTCCGGGTGGATAACCATTTTTATATTATTGGCGTCGGCAACCGGGATAACCTGCTGCAGGAAAAAGATCAGGTTTTGCCTCAGCCTTTCCGCATCAATGCCGTCATAGGCAGCAAGGGCGTCCCTGAATTTATCCAGCGTAAAGCTTTCTTCGCTACCGGGCAGGCCGGCTATTATATTGCGCTGAAGTAGTTGCTTGTCATCATCGCTCATGCCACCAAAACGGGCTTTGGCACGGGCAAGTTCATCGGCGGTATACTCCTGTTCGGCCCCTTCTCTTTTGAGCATAAATACGTCGAAAGCTATAAATGCAGCATTTTCAAAGCGGAGGGCCTTTGAGCCGTCTTCAACTGTAAAAGCGAGATCGGTACGCGTCCAATCCAGTACAGGCATAAAGTTATAGGTAACGATATGGATCCCGCAGGCGGCCAGGTTTTGCAGGCTTTGTTTATAGTTTTCGATGTATTGCAGGTAGTCGCCGGTTTGGGTTTTGATGGCTTCATGCACGGGTACGCTTTCAACTACATCCCAGGTAAGCCCGGCAGCTTCGATGATGGCTTTGCGCTCGTTAATGGCTTCAATTGTCCATACCTTGCCGTTGGGTACCTGGTGCAGGGCGCTTACTACGCCTGTACACCCCGCCTGCCTGATATCGGCCAAACTTACAGGATCATTAGGGCCATACCAACGCATCGTGTTGATCATACTGAAGGCATTGCTTGTATTGGTATCACTCATTTTATATAGTAGTAGATTTAATATTCAAAAACAGGGTGTTCAATTTTAGAAAGGTTGAACACTTCAAAAAAAGCCAATATTGATAATCAAGCACTTAAGTGTTCAAAATATTACAGCAAAATAACTAAAACACTAATAATCAACAAAATAACATTTAACAACTTATTTCATTGAACACCTGATTTTTAAAAATTGAACACTGACACAGCCATGTCAGTAAACACATATCAAGCTGCAATTATCACGCGCCAATTATCGTTATATTTTTTTAATAGCCTAACAGTTAATTCAAATTATTTTGAGTTACGAATACATAATGGGGATTTCTTCACGCATTCCCCGGACAGGTTAAGAAATGATCGCTACGGGTTTGGGAATTCGGCAGGTTGAAAAGTGAATGAGTGAAACGGGGAAAGACTTACGAAGTTTTGAAAACTTCGTAAGTCTGGGTTCTATAGCTTATATGGGTAATAACGAAACATCTTCTTGCCCTGTATAGCAGTGCTGCATATTGAAGAAGATCCTTCGCTATCGCTACCCATGACATGTTAAAAACGGGTGTCATGCTGAGTGATTTAAATCCGGTGGCCTCTGAAGGAGCAATGACATATCCACCATGTCATTGCTGAGTTACGAAGCAATCCCCAGCAGGCAGATAAAAGACTTTATTCTATAAACTTACATCATCGCGCTCTTGGCCGCGCGAGGCCAGTTACTTTTGTCGCCACAAAAGTAACCAAAAAGGCTTGCAGCAGAGAGGCTTCTTTGCGCACAACCTGGCCCCATAGCCATCGGCACGGCCTTCACCCTGCAAAACGAACAGAACCACGGGCTGCAATTATTTTGCCCCGATTCGCACGCAATGCCTCCGCTTCTGCAAAAACTTGCTATGCCCCTGCAGCCGCACCGCCCAGCATCGTTCTGTTCGTTTTCACCCGAAGCTGATCTGCTGCGAAAAACCACATTTTTATCTTGTCATGGGTAGCCAGTCGAAGCATGGTGGGTGGGGTGTGATGGTTTATCCGGACAGTTGATCTGTCATGATTTATAAAAGTAAAAATAAATAACTTGTTGTTTGTTTGTGGTGTTGAAATGTGGGAAACTCGGAGAGTTTTCCATATTTCAACACGTTTTTCTTTTTTGCTTCTTTTTTCTTTTTATCGGGCCTCCGCTTTTTGTGGATAACTTGCCTTTCGCTCAAACGCCATCGGGCTGATATAGCCTAAGGCTGAATGTCTTCGGATAGGGTTATAGTACATTTCAATATATTCAAATATCTCGCTGCGGGCATTTTCTATATTTTCAAAAGAGCCGTCCTGCAATAGCTCGGCTTTAAACCGGGAGAAGTACGATTCCATAAAAGCATTGTCATACGGATTGTCCGCATCGCTCATGCTTTGTAGTACATGACACCTGGCAAGCCATCGGCGGAATATATTCCCTGCATATTGTCCGCCACGATCTGAATGAACGATCAACCCCTTATCAGCTTTACGATTGCTATAGGCCTTCTGAAACGCCTCCAGTACAAGGGCCTCTTTCATGTGGTGCAACAACTG
Source organism: Mucilaginibacter sp. P19 (assembly GCF_050632265.1). Lineage (NCBI taxonomy): Bacteria > Pseudomonadati > Bacteroidota > Sphingobacteriia > Sphingobacteriales > Sphingobacteriaceae > Mucilaginibacter > Mucilaginibacter sp. P19. The sequence goes on along the minus strand of NZ_CP192586.1, from coordinate 2,082,997 downwards.
CCACCCGATCACTCTGCGGGAAAACAGATCCATCCATACCGCCAGATAGCACCAGGATCCTTCTCTTAGCGGGATATAGGTGATATCGCCAACCCATATCTGGTCTATCCCTGATGGCGGTAACCTGTCTTTCAACCGGTTGGGGCTGATTGGATATGGATGTCGGCTATCTGTTGTCCGGGGCACAAATGATCTGGGTTGAATCGCTTTCAATCCATTTTGATGTAAGATACGCCGTACCCGGTAATGACCTATCTTTAATCCCTGGTCTGACAACTCCGGGACTAACCTACGGATACCATAACGGTGTTTATGTAACCGGAAGGCTTCAACTACCTGCGCTTCGATCTTCTTTTGAACTGAGCATTCAGCCTGCTCATCCTGCTTACGATAGGCATAGTAACAGCTCCTGCTCACCGATAATACATCACACATCCTTATCACCGGAAAAAACAGCTCCTGTGATAAAATAAAAGCGTACACCTGCTTTAAGTTGTCCGGCTGAAAATGCCCAATGCTTTTTTTAAGATATCCCTTTCCTGCTCCACTTCTCGCAGACGTACCTTCATTCGTTCATATTCTTCTACCGATACAATCGGCGTTTCTGACCCTGGCGATTTCAGCGCCGATGATCCCGTTGTTTCTTTATAACGGCTTTTCCATTTGTGGATCAAATTCTCCCTGATCCCCAACGAAGCGGCCACGTCCACAACCGAACGACCACTAAAAACCATCTTCAATACATCCGACCTAAAATCCGCATCGTAAACACGGCGGCTTGACTTTTTCTTGTCCATTGATTTGCTAAGTTAAGCATCTCGACTGTCCGGCTTTACCGATGCATCTCAGGGCAAGGCCTCTGCGCGCGACCCTTCGACTGGCTCAGGGTGACAAGCCCCTCTCTTGGTTTAAGCCCAATCAAAATCAACCACCCTGCCATTCAGTTTCCATTTGGTTGGCAACATGGTTTCCATCCAATCCAATGGCTGGCCCAGTGGCTGTACTTTGGCGGCTTGTGCGAAAGCTGTTTTTACTGCTTTCTTTTGCTCTTCGCCCATGGCTTCGGGCTGACCGGAGATGAACAGCGGCGCGCCACTTTCGGCTAATAATTGCAGCCACTGCTTGTTCCTTTTCCATTCAATGTCTTTAGTAAGCCCTACGCAATCGCCATCTACCGCATAAAAGGCATTGTGCTGCGGCAGGCGGAAAGCGAGCGTGTTAACGCCCATTTTACGGGTACGCGCCCATTCATGACCACTGGTATCATCGCCGATACGGCAAAGTTCAAACACCCCGGCCGACAGGTGGCTCATCGTATTACAACCAATCACATAAATGCCATCACCCGCGGCTTCACGGATGGAGCGGTACAGGTGCAGGATGATCTCGGCGTTGGTTTTTGTCCTGTCGTTAAAATGCCAGCCCGGCGAAGTAAAGCTGTCCTTCATATCAAAACCCCAGCTGCCTGCTATGTCATAAGTGGTAAAATCATGCTTTACCATTTCGTATCCCCATTGCTTGTACACATCAAAATTATGTTTAATACGGGCTATATTTTCGGGGATGGTTGGATCGAGTACCGGATTTTTCGGGTCATCCCTGCCGGGGACCTTTGGCGCCAGTAAGCTGGCCTTCTCATCATGCTTAGCACAAAGCGGACGCATCCACAGGCCGGGGCGCATACCCAATTTTTTGATCTCATCACCCAGCGCATGCATATCCTTAAACTTATCGTTTGGCTTTGAAAAGTCATCGTTCCAGCCACCATCACCGGGTAATAACGGCGAATAAGTTGCCCAACCGGCATCTATAACCGAAAAAGGTTTATTACTATGATCGGTAACCAGTTCGGCCATCATAGCGGTGGTTTTTTTGATCAGTTCGGCCGAGTTGTTTCCGTAAGCAAAGTACCAGTCGTTAATCCCGTATACCGGTTGCTTTGGAATGCGCGGCTTTTCGCACATCATTTTACAAAAGCGGTGGGTTGCAGCAAAAGTATTCTCTCCTGTTTTGGCATTTGTGGTTATGAGGTCAGCAGCGTGCAGTTGCCTGTCGCCCAATAATACACCTACCCCACCCGAGGTTGTGTCCAGGGTGAGTTCAATACTGTCATTATTTACGCCCCACCAGCAAATACTATTAGCACCAGTCTTTACCCCAAAACATGTCGTTTGCTTATCATCATGAATAATTACATACCATGGATTTTTAATGCCTGCGGCTATGTTTTTCCATTGCAGATCACCGTATGAACGTTCCCAATGATCGCCCAGGAACCTGGCGGATGCAGCAGTATTGTGTTTCCACTTTAATCTTATCGCGTTTAATTCCTGTTTTGGCGATGAAACGAATACGCCAAGTGCATTGCCATTAGTTTTCAAGCTTACGCTTATTTCTTTATTAGCGTAGTGAGATCCGTTTGACGCAGTAAGCTTAACCCAATCGGTACCGGATTGAGCCCAAACCTCATCAGGGGCGTTCATCATCGCGGCTCCGTTCAGGGCCGAATAAGTAAGCTTGCTAAAAAGCATTGCAGCGCCCGTGGCTGCAGAAATTTTGATAAAATGCCGTCTTTGCATAGTAGATGTAATTGCAGTGATTATCTGTTAAGGTAACATTTAAATTGGTTTACAACGTTACTAAAAGGATTAAGCAAAAACTAATACAATGTTGAATTTTTATTGAAGTTACCCAACCAACTCATCTTGACTGCTTTTTCAACGGCGGCCGGAGGCCGCTTGATAGTTGCCGCTCGGCTGGGGCCGAGCGGCGGCGAAATGCAATTGGATTTTTGGGTAGAGACGCATAGTTGCGTCTCTCATAGGACAAGCGGCTTTCCTCGTCGTTTTTTACTTGCCGTAATTTGCATTAGGGAGACGCAATTATGCGTCTCTACAATTAAAACAATTGAATTTAAACAGTTTATCTGTGAAACATAAAAGCCAATCAAAAATAAATTACAAACTCCGTCTGCTGATCAGCCACCGTTTTTAACGAAAACTCAAAGCCATGGTTCAGCATGATTTCACGTACCAGGGTTAAGCCTATCCCCTGCCCGTCTTTTTTGGTGCTGAAGAAGGGAGTAAACAGGTTGGCATTTTGTTCGGCTGAGATACCTTTGCCGGTATCAGTGATAACGAGCTTTTTTCTTTGAGGTTGATGGTAAAGGTTACTGATCCCTGGTCATCAATAGCCTCAATAGCGTTTTTTACAATGTTAATGAATGCCTGCTCCAGTTGTTGTTCATCAGCCATGATATTAACCGGTTCTTCGGGTAAATGAAGGACCAACACCACATTTTTTCTTCAGCACGGATATTCATCAGCTTTACTACCGATGCTAAGAGCTTTTGCAATACTACAGGCTGTTTGTTGGCCGGCGGCAGTTTCACTAAATCGGCAAAATTGCGCATGAACAGGTTGAGGTTTTGGTTTCTGTCCATAGCAACCTGCAGGGCATCTTTTATAGGGTCGAAATCATGACCGGCCCAAAGCTGATCGGCTTTCATGGCCGATTGCATGATGGAATTTACCGGGCCTATGGTATTGTTCACCTCATGTGCCATCATCCTGATCACTTTGCCATAAACTTTCTTTTCTGCTGCCAGGATCTCGGCTGTCAAATCCTCCAGCATAATAAAATGGCGCGAAAATCCCCGGTCGATAAAATGCGATTTTTGGAGTTTGAATGAATTGATCCCATCCAGCTTAACCACTATGGTTTCACCCGATTTAAGGGCTTTGATCTGTGCGAAGAGCGGGTGTTTCAATTCTTCTATCAGTTCACCTATCAGGTCTTTTTCGCACATGTTCAACGCCTGCAGCGCCTTAGGGTTTACCTGTTGCACACGGTCATCAAAATCAAGGATGATGATACCTGTTGGCGAAGTGTGGATGAGCTTTTCTAAAAAGAAATGCTGCTGTTCCTGTCGTGTCCGTTCGGTTCTTAGCTCGTCCATCATTTGGTTATAAACATCAATCAGCGCGTCAACCTCGTGCTTGCCGGTTGAAAGGAATTTCACATTAAAATCTTTATCTTTAATAGCCTCAACGCCCTGCATCAGCATTTTTAGTGGCTGAATGAGCTGCCGGTAAAGCTGCACGGCAATTACCGAAGAGATGATCACAACCACCTCCGATATGATAAAATAGATCTTGTTATCGTTGAAAATAAAATAAGTAAGCACCAGGGTTAGCAGGTGCAGGATCACTACGAATAAAATGTATTTAGTCCTCAGCTTCATCGTACGGGATCTGGTATTTCTCGAGCCGCCGGTACAGGGCGCTGCGCGTAAGCCCTAAAGCAGCGGCGGCCTTGCTTATCTTGTTTTTATGATGATCTAAAGCCCGTTTTATCATCTCTACTTCAACCTCTTCTAAAGTTAAAGTACCCACCCCCGGCAACTGGATATTTCCTTTTTTAACTGGTGATAATTCCAATTGCGACCGGAAGTCATCGATACTCAGTTCATCCCTGCGGCTCACCAAAATGGAGCGCTCCACCAGGTTTTTCAACTGCCGTATATTGCCCGGTAAAGGCAACTGCTGTAACCACTTCATAGCCGATGGTGCTACCGACAAATTGGGCCGGTTATAGATCTGCTTCAAGTTATTAATAAAAAAGCTAACCAGCAATGGAATATCCTTCGGCCGCTCGCGCAGGGCGGGCAGGTAAACAGTGATCAGGTTGATTCGGTACAGCAAATCCTCGCGAAAAGTACCCCGGGCCACCATCTCGTTAAGGTTTTTATTTGTGGCGCAAACCACACGCGTATCAACGGTTTTGGTGCGACTGCTGCCCAATACTTCATAGGTGCGGTCCTGCAATACGCGGAGCAGCTTTACCTGGCTGCCGGCATCCAGGTCGCCTATTTCATCTAAAAAAATGGTGCCTTTATTTGCCATTTCAAAGCGGCCTATCCTGTCAAACCGTGCATCAGTAAACGCTCCGCGGATATGGCCGAACATTTCGCTTTCAAACAACGATGTTGAGATGCCCCCAAGGTTTACTTTAATAAACGGCTTATTACGACGCAGGCTATTTTGGTGAATGGCCTCGGCTATCAGCTCTTTACCTGTGCCGCTTTCGCCCATGATCAACACAGATGCATCGGTCGAGGCTACCCGGCCAATGGTTTCCAGGATATCGAGCATCCGGGGATCTTCGCCTACAATATTTTCAAAGTTGTAGGTTTTATCCAGTTGCTTACGGGTATGGTGCTCGGTCTTTTTATCCTGCAGATCGAGCAGGGTTTTAACTGATTGAATAAGGTACTCGTTATTCCACGGCTTATTGATGAAATCATTGGCGCCCAGTTTCATACCTTTAACTGCCAATTCAATGCTCCCCCAGCCGGTGATCAGGATCACGGGGATAGCGCTGTTAAAAGCTTTGATCTTTGCAAGCAGTTCCATTCCCTCCTGCCCTGATGTATCTATCGAAAAATTAAGATCTAAAATGACCAACTCAGGAGCCTTTTTCTTAATGATCTTAAGGGCTTCGGCAGGCTCATCGGCACCTGCAGCATCATACCCCTCGCTTTTTAGCAGCAGGATAAGCGAAGTGCGTACGGCAATATCATCATCAATAACCAATATCATAACAAGCGGTCAATATCGTAATTATTCTTCGTGTAAAGCAACAGCCGGGTAAATAGCCGCGGCCTGTTTGCCGGGGTAAAGCGAACAAATGAGCACCAGCAGGTAAACAAACAAAACAGATATTAATATCCCTTCGATATAAACAATTGCAGGCAAATCAAAAACGTTTAGCAATGGAAACTGGGCCGCGAAAAAGGTCCCGATAATAAGGGCCAGCGTTGCCAGGATCATAGATTCGGACACTAATTGGGCTGATACCGCGCCACCTGTAGCACCAATGGCCCGGCGTAAACCTATCTCTCCCCTGCGCTTATTAATATTATACCACAATACGCCAAACAGGCCCAGCGCCACGTTAATCACCAGGAATGTGCTCACGATAGCCAATATGATCATAGGCACCAAAGCAAAGTAGTTAGCATCGGTTCGTTTACTGGCAAGGTGTTCAATTTCGATATTGGCATTTTTCATATCGTTGGCCATTGTTTTGTACAATTTACCTTCAAAGGCAGCATCGGCACCATGATCAACCTTTACCAGGATCTTATCGAGCCATCGGAATGAGCCTGTATCCGTTCTGAAATACATACCCGGCCCTGGGTTTAAATAATCCCCATTCTTTTTAATAGTTTGAATTACCCCGACTACCTTAAACTTGTTTTTATCATCATCGTTGCCTAAAAGTTTCCCAACAGCAGGTTCTTTACCAAACGTAGCTTCCTTTAAAGCAGCATCAATAATGATACTTTTGTTTTTGCCAACCACATCTTCCTTATCAAACCAGCGCCCTTCCAATAAAGTAACATTCATTACTTTTTGATAGTAATCTTCAACAGTAAAATTATTAAGATGTTGAACGTGCTTACCCCTGAAAGTCAACCCGCTTTCGTTTGTTCGTGATGAAAACGGAATATTGCCGCTAACAAAAGTGATTTCTTTTATATGGGGTAATGATTTTATTGTTTTGCGGAGCGTTTCGTAATAAAGATTAAGTGAATCCACATTTTTGGTTTGGTATGAATTGTTATAATTAATAACCCATACATCCTGGTAATCAAAACCCATGGGCTTTTTGTAATTGTTATAGTAATACATCATAAGTGTAAATACCGCAAACAATACCAGGAAGGATACCAGCATCTCGGTAATGAGCAGAAAGTTCTGCTTCTTTTTATTCCAGATGAGTTTAAATAAATGCTTGAACATAATATTTTGATTTAAAAGTAAATGACCATTAAGCTTTTAATGCCGTAACCACGTTCAGTTTTGACATGCGCCAGGCCGGATAAACACCTGATAGTAGACCAAAAACAAGACAAACCAGCAAGCCTATAAATAAAACCGTAAAGTTGATGCTTAGCTCAAGATTGGCTATAAGATTAGCGTTATTGATCGCAGAAAGCACAATCAGCGATAGAACAATCCCAATTAAGCCGCCCAATAAAGTAAGTATCAGGTTTTCGACAATAAACTGGTAAACCAATGTTTTTGACGAGGCACCAAAAGCCTTCCGTACGCCAATTTCTGACGAGACGTTCCATAATACGGGTGATATTGATGTTAACCAGGTTAAGTGTTGGCAGCAGGGTAAATATGAATACAAATATGCTTATGGCCGTGACTACTATGAATACGCCAGAATGTTCTTCGTTTCCGGTATCAACATAACTCCTGAAAAAAGTGTTGGCATGGCTGTAAAGGTGTTTAAATTCCTTTCGCTCAACAGGCACCCGTTTTATAATATTCTCATATTCGGCCTTCATTTTGGGGACATCCCCTGGCGAGTTGGCAAGCAAAATGCCCAGATAACCGCCCAGATAACCTTTGCTTTTATAATCTTCTTTTGATACGGTATACGGCAGGTAGATATCGCTGTAAAGCATGTAATTAGTTACCGGTACGTTCTTAACAACACCAATTACCCTGTAATTCACGTTATCTGCCTCAATGTACTTACCTACCACCTGTGTTACATCGCCAAAGTATTGCCGTTTCATATCTTCTGATATGATAGCTACACGATCTGCATTGCTTACCTGCTGCTTATTAAACGGTTTCCCTTCTGTAAAATCGTAATCCAGCACATCCCAGTAATCGGCATTGGTGTATTTGAAGTTTACAGCTATCTTTTTATTGTTGACATAGGTATTGGTTCCCTTAAACATAGATGATATGGCAACCTTTACAGGGGTTTTCATCATGCTCGTATAATGGCTTAAAAAATAATAAGATAAGGTACTCGACATCATATTATTATCCCCCGACTCCTGGATCCGGGTAATATACAATGACCTGTCACGCTTTTTATCCGGGTAGTTATCACCAATTACCTTATCAATAAAAGCTGTTAAAACTATCAGGATGGTAAGCGTAAAACTAATCCCGAACAAGCTGATAAACGTAAAAAACTTACGGCGCTTGAGTACCGCTATGGCTATTTTAAAATAATTTTTTAGCATAACTTTAATTTTAAAACCGGTTAATTATTGAACTTGTGCACCATCAAATAAGCGCACCAGCCTGTGGGTTTTATGCGCCATATTTTCATCGTGCGTAACCATTACTATGGTAGTGCCATCATTACGGTTAAGGTTAAGGAGGATCTCCATAATTTCATTGCCCATAGCACTATCGAGGTTGCCGGTAGGCTCGTCGGCTAAAATAATTTCGGGTTTGCCTACAATAGCCCTTGCTATGGCCACACGCTGCCGCTGACCACCAGACAGTTGTGTAGGAAAATGTTTTAAACGGTTAGCAAGCCCTACCTTTTCCAGTGCTTCGGCAGCCAGTTCACGGCGTTGTTTGGCGGTAGTATCGCGATAAAGTAAGGGCAGCTCCACGTTATCAAGCACCTGCAGATCGTTAATAAGATGATAGCTTTGAAAAATAAAACCCAGCTTTTTATTCCGGAAAGCTGCCAGTTGCTTATCATTCATACCTTCTGTTTTTTGATCGTCAATCCTGATCTGTCCTTTTGAGGGCGCGTCAAGCAGGCCCATGATGTTAAGCAGGGTGCTTTTGCCGCAGCCCGAGGGGCCCATGATGGATAAAAATTCGCCTTTGGCAATATCAAGGCTTACGCTGTTCAGGGCCAGGGTTTCTACGGTATCGGTGCGGTACACCTTTTCAATGTTTTGTAAACGTATCATGAGTGAATAATTATTGAGTTAGTGAATTAGTGATTTTTATCGTTTATGTGTTTAGGGTTTTGTTAAATAAATTATTGATTTAGTTATAGGTGATTTTTTTGTTTGTTTCAAAATCATAGAGCGAAAGGTAACGCAACTGGTAGTAAGCTCCCCAAAAATCACGGAGGGCGGCTACATAATCGCGCTGGGCCTGGTCGTTTTCGCGGAAGGCAATGCCAAGGTCGGTAATGCTCAGGTCGCCTAAAACATAGCGTTCACGTGCTATCTGGTATTTTTCGGCGGCTATGCTATCGGCCTGCGCGGTATAAACCAGTTGCTCTTTCATTACATTAAAAAGCGATACCTGGGTTACTATCTGCTGTTTAAAAGTTTGTTTATCCTGCTCAACAGCATACTCGGTAAACTGCTGGTTGGCTAAAGCCGTTTTAGCACGGGACTTGGATCTGCCCCAATCCAGTATCGGTATAGAAAGCTGTACCTGCAGCAATTGCTGGTTTTGAGGGTTCTTGTATACATCAGGAATATTGGTAGCTGTATTTGAAAAGCCCAGGCTGGCGGTAAGCGTGGCGGTTAAACCATTTTGCCCTTTGGCTTTAGCCACATCGCGCTTTGCTTCTGCAATACGGCGTGAAAAAGCGATTGCATCCGAGCGGTTGGCGTAAGCTTCGGCCAGCACTTTATCTGATGATACGGTCATCTGGCTAATATTTTTCGGTACTACCAGTACTATCCGCTCACTCCCCTCCTGCCCCGTAAAACTGCGCAGGTTCAGTGTTGCAATCTCCATATCGCGCCTGGCTGTACCAACGGCTTTCTGCGCGTTGATCTTTTCCAGCTGTAGTTGCAGGATCTCGTTTTTTGATACCTTTCCTAACTCGTACTTGAGGTTGGCTACCTTTAAGATCCCCTGGGTATTAGTCAAGTTGGTTTCGGCAATCTTCAGGTTTACCTGGGCCAGCAGCAGGTCGAAAAAGTACCCTTCCACGTCAACAGCTATCTTTTCCTGGGCTTCAATATAAACCTGTTTGCTTTCATTAAACTTTAAAGGCTCAATTTTTTTATCCCATTTAAGGCTGTTGAACTGAAACAGCGGCTGTGAATAATTTATACCGTAAGGGATACCGTTATACAATACATTATGCCTGTCAAAATCATCAAACCGCTGTAATTGTGTGGTGCCATAAATAGTACCGCCGGTAGCTGTAATACTTTGGCTAAAGTTAAGCTGTAATGATGAGTTATCGTTATGAATAGGCTGGAAAAGTATAGTACCGTCAGGCTGCTGCACCTGCGAAAATGTTTTAGTATATCCAGGTAAAGTACCGCTTAATGCCAGCTGCGGCTGGTAGTTTGATTTGTAGGTGCGGTATTCCCAATATTTGGTTTCGCGTACAGTAGCAGCCTGCTTGGCGGCTATTGAATTGGCTTTGGCCATGTCAACCACCTGCTGCAGCGTTAGCCGCAGGGTATCGGTGCCAGCGTGTGCTAACGCCACTGAGCTTGTGGTTAATAATAGTATGATGTATATAAATTTCATGATGCCCGATTCTATTTTTTAACCGTTTTTAATCTGTTATGGTTACCCCGCCGTTGTTGGTGTTGTCAGCAACAACCGTTTGGGGAATTTTTTAATTCCCTCCCTTGGGAGGGGTGTGTAGACATGCGTAGTGGCAGGGAGGGGTTTATCCGCCATTTAAACGAATTGTTTGTCCACGAAACCCCTCCCTACACCCTCCCAGGGGAGGGAATCGCACAGCCCTCGCTTTTTTTGTTTCTTCCAAGGGCCTGCCGTGATAACACCGTTGTGTCACAAGCTCCTGTTTCTAATTTTTCACCGTTACTTCCTTCGAATTTTTATATTCGCTCATATCCGATGTGATTATCACATCACCAGGCTTTACGCCGCTCTGTATCTCCACATAGTCAAAATTGGTGAGACCAATGTGTACCGTGCGGCGTTCGGCTTTACCATTGTTCAGTACAAAAATGTCCTGAACAGAAGGGCCTTTAAATGCCGGGCCGTTAGCCACGCGCATAATTTTATTATGTGTAGCCGTCACCAAAAAAACGTCGACTTTCATATTGGGCCGGAGCAATTTGCTGGCCCGGTCATCCAGCTGCACATCAAACGAAATGATGCTGTTTTGTACCGATGGGGATATATTGCTTACATGCCCCCTTAGCTGGGCATCATTGATCCGCACAATAACCGGCAAGCCGCTATGCAGCTGATCGGCAGAGTTATCAGAAATACTGCCCTGGATCCTGAAACTGCCCAGATCGGCAATCCGTGCCAGGGTTTCACCTTCGTGAATGTTGGCGCCAATATTTTTGTTTACGTAGGTGATCACTCCTGCCCGTGTTGCCACCACATTGGCCAGGTCAAGTTTACGTTGTAATTCTTTCAAATCGTTTTGCTGGATATCTGCCGCTATTTCAGCTTCTTTAATCTCCAGCTGCATGGTTTGCTGCTTGCTTTTGATCTCGTTTTCCAGCTGTTTTTTTCAAGCTGTGCAACTTTGAGGTTCAGCTCGGCCTGTTCAATATTTTCGCGGGTACCGCCGCCGGCTTTATACAGGCGTTTGGCATTTTCAACGGCATCGGCAAGGTTGCTGATGTGGAGTTGTTTAATATCATTATTGGATTGAATGTCGTAGAAGCTTTTGTTCAGATCAAGCTTGAGTTTGCTGATCTCGGTGCGTTTGGTTTCGAGCTGAAACTTTTGTTTTTCAAAATCGGTTTGGGTAGCCGATTTATCCAGCGTTAATATCGATTGGCCGGCTTTGACCTTATTACCCGCATCCATCAGCGCACTCTTGATAGATGCATTTATCGGGCTGGTGATGATCTCTTCAAACTCAGGCAAAACCTCGCCAGTGGCGTTTATGGTATTTTCGATATTGCCGATTTCAACTTTGGCGGTTGTAATTTCGGCCCTGGTAATGGTTGATTTAATATATCCGCGCAAAAGCATTACGGCAAGCACCAGAACAGCTATGCTGATAATGATGACTACCGCGCTTTTTTTGCGTTTGGCAGCTGTAACTTCAAGTGTAATTTCCTTATCCATTGTGATAAATTTGGATAAGGTTTTGCAAGAGCTATACCAATATTAAAACATTAAATATCAATAAGTTACATGTTTTTAATTTTGAAAAAGTGATCGATATCGGACAAAATATTCAATACCGACCGTTGATTGATTTTTGATTGCGTTGATGGCGCTGATTTATTTTTATACCGTTGAGTTGTTGTTCATGTCCCCTCAGGGTCTCTCGCAGAGGACCCTGAGGTATACGCCATGCTTATTTGCCGTCCTGGATAATCAATCCGGTAGATATTTAAATTGCGGTGCCCCTCAGGGTCCTCTGCGAGAGACCCTGAGGGGACGAAGATGCTGCAAACCTTTTGCACCTCTGGTGCAAGTCCATAAGTTGAACCTGCCGGCAACCTAAAAATCAGAATAATCTGCCGGGCGCAGAAAGATAATATCAGCATGGGAAACGTTATGCTGATACTCAGCTTTAGCCGAAAGCGTTTTCCAGTAAGCATCTTTACCAAAAGTGTCCCAATGCTTGTCCCGGTCTTCTTTACTGTTAAAAGTGGTCATGTACATTAAATTAGGCATATGACTGCCCGCAATAACCTCCGAATAAAAAACGGCATTAAAACCAAGCCGTTTAAACAGGCCTATTTCATCGCCCACATTAAACATGGTTACCTTATTGACATTGTATTTTTCGGTAGGACTTTCATAACTACGCAATTCATAAACCCTATCGGCTTTTTTAGCGGTCAAATTAGGCACCGCTGTTGAAGGCATGCCCGGAAAAGCCTGTAGTATAATTGTTTCAAAACGGGTATAAGGCTGATCATTATAAGCGGCGTCAATGTAATCCTTTCCATCCGCAAGATATGCGGCATCGGCCTGTAACTTTTGATCGATACCCATTAACTTGTCCCATGATTGAAAGGGTGTAAATACATATAACAGCTTCGCGGTATCTGCCTGGCTTACAGGCTTAAACACACCGACATTCTTAATGCCGGCCCGGTGCAGCGCAGGTATGTAGGCCTGTTCTAAATACTTTTCAATGGTATTTTCCTGCGCCTGGGTTTTGTAATGGTATATTTTAAGCTGATAATAATTACGCGCCGGTGCATTTGCCAATGCCACTGCAGCGATAAATAAACAGGCAAAAAAAGCGATAGATGATTTTACAAAAGGTTTCATAACTGCGTTATATTTTCGAAGTAAATATAATGTCAATTCATTAAACCTGCATTATGTCCGTTTATATATTTACCCCATTTTTCAAGCATTTCCATTAAGTCAGAAAGTTTCATGGGCTTGCTCAGATAATCATTCATCCCGGCGTCAATACATGCCTGCTTATCTTCAGGCATTGCGTTTGCGGTCATGGCAATAATTACTGGTTGGTCCTGCATGTTACTGCGGATAAAGCGCGTTGCTTCCAAACCATCCATATCGGGCATTTGTACATCCATCAAAATAAGGTTGTAATGTTTTGTTACCATAGCATTTAACGCAGCATGACCATTTTCGGCAATATCGGCGCTATAGCCCATTTTACTTAACATATGCATAGCAAGCTTCTGATTTATTAAGTTGTCCTCGGCTATCAGAATGCTCATGGGGTAATTTTTAGCAAAATCTTTAGAAAACGCTGTTTGCACCTGGTGGTACTCAGTTTTAATACCGCTGCCGGCTTTTAACTGCTCAACTATATGCTTATGTAACAGATTATGCTTTGTAGGCTTAGTTAACACCGCGTTAAATACATTGTCTTCCCGCTTGCTTTGTTCGCTGCCTATCGAGCTTAATAATACAATAGGCATTTCAGGAAATTTCCGTTTTACTTCTTTAGCCAGCTGCAGGCCATCCATTTCGGGCATGCTCATATCTGTTATCAGCAGGTCAACATGCTCATGCTGATCGTTAAGCACTTTTAACGCCTCAGTTGCCGATGCCACAACTACAGGATCATATTTCCACTGCCTCAGCTGCGTGTCAATTATATCGCGGTTGGTAGCATTGTCATCAACAAATAAAATACGCTTGTTTTCAAGCTCGGTAAGGTTAAGGTAAACGTAATTTCGTTTTACCTTTTGCCCCACTTTTGATTTTATGGTGAACGAGAAAGTAGTCCCCCTGCCTATTTCACTTTGTACGCTGATTTCGCCGCCCATTAGCTTAACCAGTTTTTCGCTTATAGCCAAGCCTAAACCAGTGCCGCCATATTTACGGGTTGTACTTGAATCAACCTGCGAAAACGGCTTAAACAAACGCTCCAGTTTATCCTCGGCAATGCCGATGCCTGTATCCCTTATTTTAAAGATCAATTCCAGGTCGTCATCTTTTTGCTCTTTTACCCCTACCAGTATAAAAACTTCGCCCTGGGTTGTGAATTTCACCGCATTGCCTACCAGGTTAATCAGGATCTGTCGAAGACGTATCGAATCGGAAATAATTTGAACCGGCACATTATGTTCAACCTGGTAAACCAAATCAAGGTTTAACCGCGAAGCTTTTTCGGCAAAAACATCCAAAACGCCTTCTATGCAATCGCGCAGGTCAAAATCCTCTTCATCAAGCTCCATATTGCCCGATTCAATTTTAGAAAAATCAAGAATGTCATTAATAACCGTTAACAGGGCATCGCCGCAATTTTTTATGGTTTCGGTATACTCCTCCTGCTCGCTGGTAAGCCGGGTACTGGCCAGCAATGTTGCCATGCCGATAACACCGTTCATAGGTGTCCGGATTTCATGGCTCATGGTAGCAAGGAAAATACTCTTGGCTTTATTGGCGCTTTCGGCTTCTTCACGCGCTTTTTCTGATGCCTCACGGGCCAGGCGTTCATTCGCTGTCATTTTTACCAAGCTTTCGGTACGTTCTTTTACCTGGCGTTCCAGTACGGTTTTCTGTGCCTTCAAAAATTTAACCCGGTATTTAAAAATAAAGTATACCAAACCAATTATGGTTACCGCGGCAATTAATTTAAACCACCAGGTTAACCAAAACGGCGGCACAATAGTAATTTTTAATCCCGCTGAAGGTGGCGACCATAACCCTGATGTATTCTGATACTTTAACTTAAAAGTATACTCGCCCGGCGGCAAATTGGTATATGAAGCAGTATTCCGGCTTCCCACATTGTTCCAGTCTGTGTCGAAGTTTTCGAGTATGTAACTGTACTTCTTTTTATCAGATGAAGAGTAATCAAGCGCCGCATACTGTAATGTAATTACAGATTGAGTATAGGATAATTTAATTGATTTGGTATCACTTATATCTTGTTTTAAGGGTGATGGGTCATCCTTGCCGCGGGCAATTTTAACTGTTTTATTGAACAATTGAAAATTGGTGATAACCAGGGGCATAAAGGCGGATGGTTTTAAGATCTGTCCGGGTGTAAAGGAATTAAAACCGTTAATTCCCCCAAAAAGATCCTGCCGTCCTTAGTTTGCAGGGCCGAATGTGATTTAAATTCTTCATCCTGTAAACCATCTTCAATAGTATAGTTTTTAAAGGTGTTCTTAACCGGATCGTAGTTGGATAAACCATTATTGGTACTAACCCATATGGTGCCCAGCTTATCTTCGCGCACAGCATAAATGACATCGCTTGGTAAGCCATTTTTGGTCGTAAACGCCGTAAAATGTTTGGTAACCGGGTTAAATAGATTAAGCCCCGAAAGTGTACTGATCCAGATGCGGCCCTTACTATCCTCAAACAAATCGGGGACACTGTTATTGCTGATACTGTTACGCCTCTCGTCGTGCTGAAACCGGGTGAAGGTACCTGTTTTCCTATCCATCAAATTGAGGCCGGCATCAAAAGTGCCAACCCAAAAATTGCCGTTATGATCCTCAAGCAGGGAATATACCCTATCGCTGCTGATACTTTTAGGATCATTAGGATCATAATTAAAAGCCGAAAATGTGCCCGACTTTTCGTCATACAAATCGAGTCCGCCGTTATAGGTACCTACCCAGATGCGGTTGTCGCGGGTTTGGGTAAGGGCATAAACATTGTTATTACTTAAGCTGCCGTGCTTTGCCACGTCATGTTTAAAACCGGTAAAACTGCCGGTGCGGGGATTAAACCGGCACAAACCATCAGCCCAGGTGCCTATCCAAAAGTCACCTTTAAAATCCTGGATGATGTTCAATACATAATTTCCGGTCAGGCTATTGGCATTAGCCGGATCATTCACATAATGTTTAACGGTACCATCCTTATTAAACACATTAACACCGCCCCCGTCGGTGCCTACCCAAATATTACTATCCTGATCTTCATGCAGGCACAGTACAAAATTATTGGCCAGGCTGTTTGGCGATGAGCTATGCCTGAAATGCGAAAAACTTTCGGTACTGCGCTTATACAGGTTAATGCCGCCACTAAATGCCCCAAGCCACATATTCCCCATCCTATCCCGGCAAATACTGTAAATGGAATTACCATTCATACTGCCCCTGTCAATATCATCATGCTTGTAGGCTGTTATTTTTCCGGTTACAGGGTTCAGGATATTAACGCCATTATTTTCGGTACCTACCCACAAATTACCGTTCAGGTCCATGTTTAATGCCAAAACACTATAGCCTGAGTTAGAGCCGGAATCTTTTTTATTCTCAAGGTAATGTTTAAATGTGCCTTTTCCCGGGTCAAATAAATTAAGCCCGCCATCTTCCGTCCCTATCCATAACCTGCCCTCAATATCTTCGTATATAGCAATTACATAGCCTCCTGAAATACTGGCGTTTACCCCCGGCTGGCTTTGATATCGTGTAAAAGTTTCCTTCTTTCTGTCAAACAGATTAAGACCGTGGCTCAGGGTACCAACCCATAAACGGTGCTTGGAGTCTTCCTTTAACGCGGTTACATCATCGTCACTTAATGACGACAGGTCGGCCTCGTTGTGTTTATAATGAGTAAATTTATTTTGGTAGATATCAAACCGGTCGAGCCCGCCTTTTTGGCTGCCTATCCATAAAATACCATCATGATCAAATATCAGCCTGTTTACAAAATTGCTTGAGATGCTGTTTGAATTGGCGCTGTCATGAAAGTAATGTATAAACTTACCTGTTTTGCGGTCGAGCTTATTTAAGCCAAAAAGGGTGGCCAGCCATATGTTGCCCTCTTTGTCTTCGGCGATATCTGATATCAGGTTACTGCTTAATGAATTATCATCCTGGATACTGTGCTTATATATCACAAAGCTATATCCGTCATACCGGTTAAGGCCGTCGCGGGTACCTATCCACATAAAACCCCGGCTATCCTGAATTATGGTACTCACATTAATTTGTGATAAGCCCTCCCGGGTGCCGATATGCTCAAACTTAAGGTTCCTATCTTGCGCAAACCCATTTCGGGTAATCAACAAGGCAACCACAACAAACAAATATTTATAGATATTCAAAATAACAGGCGGTGTTGAGTTTTAATTTTCGTGAAAATCCGTTCCTTAAAAAGAGAAACAGAATGGTTTATAGTTAACTTATACGGCTATAATATTTATAAGTTTAATGTAGACAAAAAAAAGCAATGATATAAAAACTGAAAGCGGAATACACAAAAACCAAAGCTAACAGACTGATTAGTAAATAGACTATATAAATAGCGACAGCGTTTAGCAACCGTAGGTTCTACCTTTAGAATATTAAATACCATAAAAAAAGCCTCCCGGCATTACCGGGAGGCTTATCATATTTTCAAAAATTAGTAGCGTTGCTTACAGCTCTCTTACCCAAATATTGCGGAAGCTAAGCGGTTCGCTCTTATCGCCATGGGCCTGTAACTTAATTGGCGACGGGCCATGTTTTTTGCCTTCGTACGATGGTTTGCCGATGTATTGAGTAGGACCAAGCAGCTCAAAATTATTTTCAACAAGCACACCATTGAAAAATACGGTAGCCCTTGCTGCCGATTTCAATGAACCGTCTTCGTTAAATACAGGAGCGGTCCAAATTACATCATAAACATTCCACTCGCCGGGTTTACGACCAGGGTTTGCCAGTGGGATCACTTGCTTATACAAGCTGCCTGCCATGCCGTTAACATAAGTTTTATTTTCGTACGAATCTAAAACCTGTAGCTCATAACCTGCGTCACCTTTACCTATCGAAGCTAAGAACACGCCGCTGTTGCCGCGGGCCTGCCCGCTGCCTGTAATGTTTGCAGGTACTTTCCACTCAATGTGCAGTTGGTAGTTGCCAAAGCTTTTTTTAGTTTCTATGTTACCGGTAGCTTTATTTACGGTAAGTACATCTCCTTTTACCAGCCATTTAGCAGGGGTTTTATCTTCAACAGAAACCCACTCGTCAAGGCCTTTACCGTTAAACAAAATAATTGCGTCTGAAGGGGCATCGCCTAAATTTTTGCCCGGTGTAACTACCTTAGGTACCGGTTCCCAAATCTCGGTGTCTTCAGGTTTGGCACTTTGCGCGTTTGCCATGAAGCAGCTGCCTGCTAAAAGGGCGGTTAGTATTAATGGATATTTCATCTCTCTAAAATAATTGGTTTAAACGTGAAGCGTATTTTTAAGGTATGAAGCGCTTTTTGCAATGCTCACATACGGGTCGATATTGGTATAGTTTTCCTGCTCAACAATAAAGTGCTTAATGCCTGCAAGCTTAGCTTTACCCAATATGGTTTTAAAGTCGATATCACCGTTACCTATTTCAGTATTCAGTTCGGCATTGGTTTTATCCCTGTCTTTAACATGCACAAAAGCGAACCGGCCGGGGTGTTTTTCAAAAATCTCAACCGGGTTTTTACCGGCACGCACTACCCAGTAAATATCCATTTCCATGGCTACCAGTTTAGGATCGGTATTGGCAAGCACCACATCGTAAAAAGTAGTGTCACCAACCGGTGCCCACTCAAAGTTGTGGTTATGGTAACCTAATTTTAAGCCCGATGCTTTCAGGATCTCGGCAATCTTGTTCATTTTCTCGGCCACACCTTTACAATCATCAACAGTTTTAATAAAGTTGTGGTTTAAAGCCGGGATAATAATATGTGACTGACCAATGGTATTGGCAACTTCAATGTAAGCGTTCAGGTCATCAGTTTTACCTGAGCCTAAATACTCGTCAAGGCCATAGTGACCGCTTGGAGTTGTTAGTCCGTTATCTTTTAAAAGCTGACTAAATTCTTTACCTTTTAATCCCCAATAACCGGTTTCTTTGTTAAAACCAAAGGTTTCAACTTCGTTATAACCGGCTTTTGCTACTTGTGCAATAACACCTTTTACATCTTTGGGTAACTGATCGCGCAGGCTATACAATTGCAGGCCCACTTTATTTGAAGCTTTCGCCGATACCAATTTCGGCGCAAGCATTGCGCCTGCGGCCATTAATCCGGCTTGTGCTAAAAATGTTCTTCTGGTTGTCATGTATTTGTTTTATTAGTTTAGCTTTTTAGAGTGATAAGGTGATGTAAGGTTTAAACATCACAAATATGCACCGCCTTTTTAAGCGAAGCTATTTTGTCTTTCTGTTTCGGGATGAACTCCTGGGCTACAAAGCCTTTATGCCCTACCTCCACAATGGCACGCATAATGGCCGGGTAGTAAAGTTCCTGGGTTTCATCAATCTCGTTACGGCCGGGAACACCGCCGGTATGGTAATGAGCGATGTACTGATGATTAGCGCGGATATTGCGGATCACATCGCCTTCGTCAATCTGCATATGATAGATATCATACAGCAATTTAAAGTTTTCTGAACCAAGCCTGCGGCAAAGTTCGGCGCCCCACTCTACCCTGTCGCACTGGTAATCTTTGTGATCAATTTTGCTGTTCAGCAGTTCCATTACCAATATTACGTTGTGTTTTTCGGCAAGGGCAACCATAGGTTTCAAGCCTTCAACGCAATTATTCCAGCCTTCCTCATCGGTTTTACCGCGACGGCTGCCGCTAAAGCAGATCAGGTTTTTATAACCCGCCTCTGCCACCAGCGGGATCATTTTGGTATAATTTTCATGCAGTTTGGCATGAAACTGTTTATCACCAAAACCATCGGTAAGGTTGATCTCGGCACCATTGCACATAGATGAGAACAAGCCGTATTTTTTTAGTGTAGGCCAGTCTGAAGGGCCAACCAGATCGATCCCTTTTATGCCGATGTCCTTAGCAGCGGCACAAAGTTGATCTATCGTAAAATCGCCGTAACACCAGCGGCATACAGCATGGTTAATATTGCCTTTGAGCTTATCATCAGCCTGCATATGTTTTTCAGTTTCGATGGTAAATGAAGATAATACACCCGACGCGCCAATTGCCGCCGTGCCCGCGATCATGCTTTTGATAGCCGACCGCCTGTTTTGATTTGATGCCATAATTATATTTCGGTTTGTGCTGATGGTTCCTGAATATCCAAACCTGGTTTTGTGGCCATGCTTGTTTTATCTTTAAATAAAGCGAGGAATAATATCAATACCACAGCGGCAATACCTGCAGGTATAAGCCAAATGGTTTGCCAGTTATGTGATGTATCGGATACTTTCCAATGATCAACAATAGGGCCTGAAATGTACGAGCCTATAAGCATACCTACGCCATAAGTAGCTAAGGTAATAAAGCCCTGGGCCGCGCTTTTAAAACGCTCGCCCGCTAAATTATCGGTATAGATCTGACCGGTTACAAAGAAGAAATCGTAACAGATACCATGCATTACTATACCCGCAATAAGCATCCAGTAGCTTGAACCTGCGTCGCCGTAGGCAAAGAATATATACCGCAGTACCCAGGCCAGCATACCAATAGCCAGCATTTTTTTACACCGAACCGCACAAAAAACAAAGGCATCGCTGCCATGAACGCCAGCTCGGATACCTGCCCCATTGCCTGTACACCGGCAGCGGCTTTAACGCCCACTTCATTTAAAAAAGGGTTGGTAAAGTTGTAGTAAAACGCCAAGGGCACACATATGGCTACCGACGCCAAAAAGAAAATTAAATACGACCTGTTTTTTAACAAGCTGATTGAATCTAAGCCAATGATATCGCCAAATGTAGTTTTTTGGCCCCTTTTTACCGGAGGGGTATCAGGTAAGGTAAAGCTTAATAAACCTAATATCAACGACGCTATTGATGCCATTTTGAAGGTGAGCACAAGCGTTCCGCTTTTTTCCCATCCTAATAAGCCGATAACAATACCTGCAATGATCCACCCTGCTGTTCCGAACACCCTGATTAAAGGAAACTCTTTACTTGGGTTTTGCATCTGCTTAAATGAAACCGAATTTACCAGTGCCAGTGTTGGCATGTAAATGATCATGTAAAACAGGATATTAGGGTAAAACTTATCAAAATCAGCTATGGTAGTTGCATAATAAAGTGAGGCCGCGCCCAACAGGTGCAGTACACCCAGAATCCTTTGTGCCGAAAAATACTTATCAGCAATAAGTCCGATAACAAAAGGGGCTATAATAGCACCTAACGATTGCGTTGCGTAAGCACCCGCATTTTGTGTGCCGGTAGCCTTTAACGTAACTGTTAAATAAGTGCCCATTGTTACAAACCACGCTCCCCAGATAAAGAACTCCAGGAACATCATTGTTGAAAGTTTTACCCTAATTCCGATATTCATAATTATATTTTAAAGCCAGACTAACTTATCCTTCTCGTTATTTTTTTAATGATAAAATATATTTAACGATTTCTTTGGCATCGCTTTCAGGCAATGAAGGGTGTGGGGTCATGGCTATGTTGCCCCAGTTGCCGCTACCGCCGGCGATGATCTTTTTAGCCAACATTTCGATATTAGCATCTGAAGCTTCGTATTTACCTGCTATATCCTGAAATGCAGGGCCAATAACTTTGGTGTCAACTTTATGACAGGTGCTGCAATCTAACGTTGCAATTAATTTTTCGCCGGCTGATGAACCTGCAGAACCACCTGCCGGTTCGGTGCCGGTTTTTGCTACTACAGTATCAGCATTGGCATCGGCAGCTTTAGCTGATTGGTTTGTACCGTTAGTGCTATCGCTACCACCGGTGTTTTTTGATGAATTTCCGCCACAGGCAGCAAACGCTGCGCTGATACAAAGAATAACGAATACTTTTTTCATAAAGATTAATTGTGGTTTATGATGATAACCTAACAGAAAATCTGTTCATTAACAATGCCCCTGCTGTTTTCATCATGTAATTTTAATTGGGTTGGTTAATCAGGCGAAAATTACAACTTTTTATCATAATTAAAGCCTCATTAAACCGATATAGCGCCTAATGAAGCGGTTTTTTTACGTGAGCGCATATAAATTACCAATCCTATAAATGCAACGATTAATGCAATCGGGATAATCAGGGTAGTATTTAATACTTCAGGACCTGCCGCCGACCGTGCTGCATCAAACGCTTTAGCCATATCCGAGCCCGCCGGCGCCGACCGATAAGCGTCCAGACTGGCACCCGCCGGTAATTTTGAAGCCATGATTTTATCGTAAAAACCGCCCATAAACATCATATAAATAGATACCCCGAACATACCGGCCCCGCCCATCAGGTTTAAACCTACGGCACCTGTACGCGGCAGGTTTTCGGCCACAAAGCCTATCATGCAAGGCCAGAAGAAAGCTACACCAAGACCAAAAACTACCGCTGCAAAATAGATAGCATCACCATGCAGGTGTACCATCAAATAAATGCCCAAAGCTGATAATACGGCCGAGATCAACAGTACCCCCTGTGGTGCCAAACGGTGAACTATCGGGCTTGCAAACGCGCGGCCCAATACCTGTACCGAGGCAACAAAAGTTAAAATAAGGATGGCGTTGTCCGTAACTGTTTTGAATAAAACGTCAGTCCACTGGTTGGTGAATAATTCGGTAATAGCTGTTCCGAACATACAAATGATCATGAACAGGAACAACGGGTTGACCAATGCCTTATACATATCCTCGGTACTTATACCGGCAGATACACGCTCGGTAACCGGGAAATCCAACTTCGAGAACAGGTAACCATAAGCAATGGTAGGGATCAGCATCAATGCTATCTCAATCTGCGAGATCCAGTACGGTTTAGGTGATACACCGTGAGCCAAAGTGGTATCCAGTCCGAACACGATGAGCGTACCGATCACGATGCCCGCCGGAAACCAGAGGTGAAAGTGATTAAGCTTTGTAGTTTTATTATCTGTATATAGCGAAGCTACAAGCGGGTTACATGAAGCTTCAACCGTACCATTAGCAATACCAATCATTAAGGTAGAAAGAAACAGCGTCCAGTAGCCATTGGCAAAAATGGTAAGCAGGATCCCCACCAGGTGAAACACGAAAGCTGACACCAGCAGCTTTTTCATACCGATGATATCGACAATAAAGCCGCCTACAATGATAGCCAGCGGAAAGCCCCAGAAAGCAGTTGCTGCAATGGTGCCCAGTTGCGAAGCGTTCAAATGAAATCTTACGCCCTGGTCATTCAAAATCCCGGCACGGATACCGAATGATAATGACGTTACCAGCAACGACAGGCAGCTTGCCCTGAATAGCTGTGTACGGTTAATAGTTTGCATTTTAAATTATTTAAGGTTATTTGATAATTGGTTAATTGGCTGTATCAAAATGCTTTTTGCCGAAATTATTTCAGCTGTATGTTTCCTTTTAGTAAAATCCCATGTTTTACCGATGGGCTATTTTATGATTAAATAAAGTCATTATCGCGAGCGCAGGCCTGTTATCCTTAGCCTGTCGAAGGGTCGCGCGTAAAGGCCTCCCACCATGCTTCGGCAGGCTCAGCATGACACTCGTTTTTGATCTGGCATTTGTAGATCCAGACTTACGAAGTTTTAAATCATGTCGTCATGCTGAACTTGCTTCAGCATCCCACTTGCCAGGCAGCCATGCTAAGCACTCGCATACCTATCTTGTGGGGTGCCGAAACAAGTTCGGCATGACGTTTTTTACGATTTTATAATTCCGAAATCAAAAATCCCAATTCCGAAATCAAAAAATTATATCCCTAACGTTTTCCTGTTGAAAGCGTCATCAGAACCCGATGCGGCGAAATCATCAAAAGCTCGTTCGGTTACACGGATAATATGATCTTTAATGAATTGGGCACCTTCCCTTGCACCGTCTTCAGGATGTTTGAGCGCACATTCCCATTCAAGCACCGCCCATCCTTTGTAATCATATTGTGTTAATTTACTGAATATCGATTTAAAATCTACCTGACCATCACCCAATGAGCGGAAACGGCCTGCGCGGTTAACCCAGTTCTGGTAACCACCGTAAACACCCTGACGACCTGTTGGATTAAACTCGGCATCCTTAACATGGAACATTTTAATGCGCTCATGGTATAGGTCGATATATTCCAGGTAATCCAGGCACTGTAATACAAAGTGCGAAGGATCATACAGTAAGTTAGCACGTTTGTGGCCTTTTACATGATCAAGGAACATCTCGTAAGTGATACCATCATGCAGGTCTTCACCCGGGTGAATCTCGTAGCAAAGGTCGATGCCGTTTTCCTCGTAAACATCCAGTATCGGCGTCCAGCGTTTGGCCAGTTCGCCAAAAGCAGTCTCAACAATCCCGGCAGGGCGTTGAGGCCACGGATATACCATTGGCCAAAGCAGGGCACCACTAAAAGTTACCGATGCATTTAAACCTAAATTTTTTGATGCCTGTGCAGCATATTTCAATTGCTGTATAGCCCATTTTTGCCTTTCGGCCGGGTTACCGCGTAAATGCTCGGGTGCGAAACCGTCGAACAGATCGTCATAAACCGGATTTACCGCTACCAGCTGGCCTTGAAGGTGGGTTGATAGCTCAGTTATTTCTAACCCTGCGGCGTTAACTATACCTTTAATTTCATCAGCATAAGTTTTGCTTTCGGCGGCTTTTTGCAGGTCGATAAAACGGGTATCGTTTGTTGGCAGCTGCACACCTTTGTAGCCTAAACCCGCTGCCCACTGGCAAATAGATTCAAGGCTGTTAAATGGTGCCGCGTCTCCTATAAACTGTGCTATAAATATGGCAGGTCCTTTTATAGTAGTCATGTTGTTTGTTTTAAATAGATGGTGGATTAAATAGTGAAATCAGTCCATTTGGCATCTGATTTACCTGATGCTATCACATTTTCAATAAAAGCCATTCCCCGAACGCCTTCTTCGATACCCGGAAAATCAAGTTCTTCGGGAGTGGCCTGCTTACCTTCCAAACCGGCTTTAACTGTCAAAGCAAAATTACGGTACAGGTTGGCGAATGCCTCCAGATAACCTTCGGGGTGACCGGCAGGCGTACGTGTATTATGCTGCGCGAATGAGCTGGTATACCCCCGCCGGTGCGCCAGGTTTCGGCAGGCTTATCGGTATACATTACAGTTAATGAGTTAGCATCGCTCTGGTGCCATTCCAAACCGCCTTTTTCACCATAAACCCTGATCTTCACATTATTTTCTTCGCCAGCCGCAATTTGGGTAGCTGTGAGCACGCCGCTTGCACCGTTGTTAAATTTTAACAACGCCGCGCCATCATCATCCAGCTTGCGGCCTTCAACTACAATGTTGATATCGGCACAAATTTTAGTAACCTGTAAGCCGGTAACGTATTCGGCAAGGTTAAAGGCATGTGTACCTATATCACCCATGGCACCGGCAATCCCGCTTTTACCCGGATCGGTACGCCAGGAGGCTTGTTTGTTATCTTCTCCTTCTAAAAAACTGCTCAACCACCCCTGCGGATACTCAACATAAACCTTCCGTATTGTACCTATGGCGCCTGCTTTAATCAATTGCTTAGCTTCCTTAACCATTGGGTAGCCTGTGTAAGTATGTGTAAGGCAAAATAGTTTGCCAGATGTACTAACTACTTTTTCCAGTTCCTTAGCTTCCTCAAGCGAAAAGGTCATGGGTTTATCAAGCACCACATGAAAACCGTTTTCGAGCGCCATTTTGGTTGGGGCAAAATGCACATGGTTAGGCGTTACAATGCTGATCACCTGCACACGTTCGTTCTCGGGCAGTTGCTTTTCTTTTTCAATAAGTTCCTGGTATGAGCTATATGAGCGGCTTGCCGGTAAGCCAAGCAAAAGGCCGCTGGCCTGCGATTTTTCGGCATTACTGCTAAAAGCGCCGCAAACCAGTTCATACTCACCATCAATACGGGCAGCTATGCGGTGTACGGCACCAATAAAGGCACCTTGTCCGCCGCCTATCATTCCTAATCTTAATTTCATTTGTTTTTGTTGGGGTTGATGTTTTTGATGATTAAACGCTTCTCAATCGATTGTATACATCAAAAACAGCATTATTACATAATGCTGTTTTTGATAGCAATTCAAATTTTGTAAAAATCAAAGGTATAATCAATTGATATTGCAATTTTTTAGGTTGCCCAGGCTTTATCACCTTTTTTGTATGGCAGGTTACCGTCATATTTACCAGGAACGGCTATATAACGTAATGCCTGTGTGGCACCCGGTTTTGAAGTGAAGAAACCCAGCAGGGTTAATTCCTTCAGCATCCTGAAATAATGGTTAGGATCTTCGGGCTTTTTGGTTTTGGTATAGTCTTTTTGTTCTTTGTCAAGCGCAGTTAATAGTTCGGTACGCTGCTCCGGAGTGGCCTCCAAAAACTTTTTACCAAATTTTTTGTCGCTTGCATCATTCAGGTCTTTAAGGCCTTTGGTGAAAATTTTCTGATCATCGGCAGTATAGCAATCCTGTACCATTACGGTCATAAATTTGCCAATTTCGGCAGCTTTAGCCCCAGGGGTTGAGGTTGCAGGCAAAATGGTTTCGCCAATTTCATCCATCAGGGCTACATCATCCTGTGTAAAAAGGTCGTTTACTTTCGGCGAAGATGATTTACATCCGGAGATGAAGAACTCGGCGCCGATGATGGTACCGCCAAGGATCAAACCTACCCTGCCTATCGCTTCTCTTCTATTCATGTTTAATTATTGATTTACTGAATTAGTTGGGTTAGTGAATTAGTGTTTACCAGACTTACGAAGTTTTAAAAACTTCGTAAGTCTTTCCCCAACTAATCACGTATTCCTAAATTACGCTTTTAACACGAAACCTTCGCGGTAATCGCGTTTTATATATTGGTTAACAGCATCAAAGTTGGTAACTTTCATAGCCTGGTTATCCCAAACCAATTTTACTCTGCCGCCATTTAGCTCATGACCGCGAACCGCAAGGTTAGCCATCAATAGCGCCTCAGTAAGCGGACCAGCCTTATCAAACGATGAGCTTAACTCTGTTTTACCATAACCTGCTATACATCCTTCAACCCACTGTGCGTAGTGGCCGTTAGCGCCGCCCGGTACACGTGCCCATTTCTGCGGAGCTTTAGCGCTTTTGGTAAGCGATTTCGGCAATAATGTTGCTGCATCAGAATAGGTGCTTGCATACATTTTACCTTTTGTACCGATAAACAATGTACCGTTACCTTCTTCACCGCCAAAATCTTCGCTCGCTAATAATTCAGCAGGCCTTTCTGGTTGGATACCACCGTCCATCCAGTGCAGTGTAACATCACCTTTGGTTTTATCGGTTTTAGGGAATGTTAACGTGATGTGGCTTGATGGAGGGCAGCTTTCAGGGAAGTGGCCTTCTTTAAACTCATCTACATAAACACTGCCAACACTGGCCTGTACATCCTTAGCATACTGAATACCCAACACGCGGAAAGGAGCTTCAACCAGGTGACAGCCCATATCGCCAAGGGCGCCGGTACCGTAATCCCACCAGCCGCGCCAGTTAAATGGTACCAGTTTATCAACATAATCTTTTTTAGGTGCTGTACCCAGCCACAGGTCCCAATCCAACTCTTTAGGGATATTTGGTTGGGGCGGTGGCCATGCAATGCCTTGCGGCCAAACGGGGCGGTTTGTCCAGCAGTAAACTGTGTGCACATCGCCAATCAGGTCGGCATCATACCATTCCGACATTAGGCGTGTACCATCATTTGATGCACCCTGGTTACCCATTTGTGTAACCACTTTATACTTTTTGGCAGCCTCTGTTAGTAAACGGGCTTCCCAAATATCGTGCGTTAGCGGCTTTTGAACATAAACGTGTTTGTTCAGCTGCATAGCATTGTAGGTAATAATAGCGTGGTTGTGATCGGGTGTTGAAACCGATACCGCGTCAAAATGCTTGTGTTCTTTGTCAAACATTTCGCGCCAGTCCTTATAATACTTTGCCTTAGGAAAATCGCTGCGTGATCTTGCTGCTCTGCGGTCGTCAACATCGCACAGGAAGGCGATCTCGGCCTTGCCGCTTTTGTAAAAATTAGCAATATCGCTTTGCCCTTTACCACCGGCACCTACGCCGGCAATCAATAACTTGTCGCTTGGAGCTATAAAACCTTTACCGCCCAAAACATGGCGCGGAACTATCATAAAACCAGCGGCCGCTATGGCGCTGCTTTTAATAAATTGCCGTCTCGACGGGTTTGGGGTTTTGTCCTTTTCTTCAGTCATAGGTGTTTTTATTAGGTTGTTTTTATGTGATGTTGGTTAAATTTCACCTTTTTTAAGGATCTCAACAGCATGGTTGGCTGCACGTGCGGTTAATGCCATATACGTGAGCGACGGGTTTTGGCATGCAGCCGAAGTCATACATGAGCCATCGGTAACAAATACGTTCTTAGCATCCCAAACCTGGTTCCACTCGTTCAATACTGAAGTTTTTGGATCACGGCCCATACGTGCGGTACCCATTTCGTGAATACCACGGCCAAGGAACGGATTAGTGCTTGAAGTTTGTACATCTTTAGCGCCAATAGCTTCCAGCATTTCTTTGCCGTCTTTTTCCATATCGATACGCATTTTCAGCTCATTCGCTTTCAATTCGGCATCAATGGCAACAACAGGCAAGCCCCATTTATCTTTTTTGGTTTTGTCGATGGTAACCTTGTTTTCGTGATAAGGCAATGTTTCGCCAAAAGCGCCCATACCTATATGCCATGAACCTGGCTCGGTCAATGCATCCTTAAACGCACCGCCAATGTTCAATTCGGCAATGTCACGGCTCCAGCCTTCGCGGCTTGCCGAGCCCTGGTAACCGAAACCACGGATGTAATCACGTTTTTCGCCGTTAAGGTTACGGTAGCGCGGGATATAAAAACCATTTGCACGGCGACCGAAATAATATTTATCCTCATAACCTTCGATCCTGCCATAAGCGCTAACATTAAGGTGGTGGTCCATCAGGTTGTGGCCAAGCTCGCCGCTGCTGCTGCCTAAGCCACCTTCCCAAACGTCGGTTGCTGAGTTCATCAGGATCCAGGCCGAGTTAATGGTTGATGCGTTTACGAATACGATCTTAGCGAAGTATTCATAAGTTTTATTGGTTTCAGCATCCAATACCTCAACGCCTTTGGCTTTTTTGGTATCCTTATCGTACAATATTTTGGTAACTATAGACCAAGGGCGAACGGTTAAATTACCGGTAGCCATAGCCGCAGGCAATGTAGCCGATTGTGTGCTGAAATAAGCACCGAACGGACAGCCCAACCAGCATTTGTTACGGTATTGACAGTTGGTACGGTTGTTATGCGGTACAGTGATATTAGCCGTACGACCGATGATCATGTGACGCGCTTCTTTATAAAATTCTTTCAAGCGTTTTGAAACGTCTTTTTCAACCACGTTCATTTCCATAGGCGGCATAAAATCGCCATCAGGAAGGATAGGTAAACCATCTTTATTACCGGAGATCCCGGCAAACTGCTCAGCGTAGCTATACCACGGAGCGATGTCTTTGTAGCGGATAGGCCAGTCGACAGCAATGCCATCCTTTAAGTTGGCTTCAAAATCAACATCAGCCCAGCGGTACGATTGGCGTCCCCACATCAGTGAGCGGCCTCCTACGTGGTAACCACGGAACCAGTCAAAACGTTTAATTTCTGTATAAGGACTATCTTTATCACTTGCCCAATAGTCAAGGTTGGTTTCATTTAACGGATAGTCGCGTTTAAGAACCGGGTAATCATCAATCATTTTCTGGGTACGGCCGCCTCTGTGCGGAAATTCCCATGGATCTTTGGTTGCGTTTACGTAATCTTTAATGTGCTCAATATTACGGCCACGCTCAAGCATGATGGTTTTCAAACCCTTTTGTGTTAGTTCCTTGGCAGCCCACCCGCCTGAAATTCCTGAGCCAATGACTATTGCGTCATAAGTGTTTGCAGACATACGAATAATATGATTAGTTAAATTTGTTTAGTACTTGGTTGTGTCGTTAAATGTATGAATAAAATTCATTTTCCAAATATTACATTGTGTTTTTTTTACACGAAGCCTTTAGTTGTAGTAGCACTGGTAGTAAGTTTTAGTAGCAGTAGCACTGGCAGTTGCAGTTAGTTTCCCCTACATATTTGCTGTTTTCTACAACTTTTACTTTTAAATAGCTGCTACTTTTAACTGCAACTGCTACTATTTAAATAACCGCCACTCAAAACTACACTATATATTCCCCTTCTTCATCTCGCTCATGGCATAATCGGCGGCCCTTGCCGTAAAGGCCATATAAGTTAGTGACGGATTTTGGCACGAGGTTGATGTCATGCTGGCGCCGTCGGTAACAAATACGTTTTTAACGCTATGCACCTGGTTCCATTTGTTTAATATCGATGTTTTAGGATCATTCCCCATACGGGCACCGCCCATTTCATGAATATCAAGCCCCGGTGCTCGTTTATCGGTACTTGCTTTAATGTTAGTAAAGCCCGCGCTGGTGAACATCTCAGTTAACTGCTCCACATAATCCTTCTTCATCTTCTCGTCGTTATCGTCGTAATCAATGTTCATCTTTAATAACGGCACACCCCAGGCATCTTTTTGCTTGTCATCAAGACTTACAAAATTGCTTTCCTTCGGGATGGTTTCGCCCATCATGTGCGAGCCTACACGCCACGGGCCAAGCTCTTTGTTAGCCAGGTTATCTTTCAGACTGCTACCTACGCCGTCCCAACTACGCTGCGGGGATCTGTAAGCGCCAAAGCCTGAAGCATAACCGCGTAAAAAGTCGGTTTCTTGTTTGTACACATTCCTGAACCTTGGGATATACCCCCCGCCGGCAGGGTTACGGCCATCTGTAGTCCATTCCTTTGCACCATCATACTCGGCTCCAATATGGGCCGAATAATTATGGAAAGCTACATATTTACCCAGCACACCGCTATCATTGCCCAAACCATTAGGGAAGCGGTGTGATTTAGAATTAAGCAATATCAGGTTGGTATTTAACGCCGCTGCATTGACAAATATTACTTTGGCGTAGTAGTCGATAGCTTCTTTGGTATTGGTATCAATAACCCGCACACCGGTAGCTTTACCCAGCTTATCATCATATATAATAGATTCCACTACCGAAAATGGCCTTAATGTGGCGTGACCAGATTTTAAAGCCCAGGGGATAGTGGTAGCGTTAGCGCTGAAATAGCCACCAAAGGGGCAGCCACGCTCACAGATCGTTCTCCTTTGGCATTGTACCCTGCCCTGATCAAGGTGGATTTGATTAGGGGTTGACAGGTGGGCGCAACGAGCGCTGATCACATGTCGGTTTTTATACTTACTTTTTACGTGATCTCTGAAATATTCTTCAACAGCATTTAATGGGAATGCGGGTAGGAACTCACCATCCGGCAATTCGGCAATGCCATCACGGTTACCCGAAATGCCGGCGAATTTCTCTACATAACTATACCATGGTGCAATATCTTTGTAACGGATAGGCCAGTCTACCGCGAAACCATCGCGGGCGGGGCCTTCAAAATCAAAATCGCTCCAACGCTGGGTTTGGCGCGCCCAAAGCAGGGATTTACCGCCAACCTGGTATCCGCGGATCCAGTCGAAGGGTTTATCCTGAATGTATGGGTGCTCTGCATCTTTAACAAAAAATGCGCGGCGCTTTCTCCAAAAGCATAACAGCGGTTTACAATAGGATTGGCTTCCTGTACAGCCATCGGCAATTCGCCCCGGTGTTCAAACTCCCAGGGGTACATATTGGTAGTCGGGTAATCCTTAATGTGCTTCACATCGCGGCCACGCTCCAGTATCAATGTTTTTAACCCTTTATCTGCAAACTCTTTAGCAGCCCATCCCCCGCTCATGCCCGAACCAATTACTATCGCGTCGAAAGTGCGTTCTTTAACGCTGTCGATATTTAAATTAGCCATTACTTATACTGCTTGCTTTTGTTTGTAAGGGAAATGCGCATTGTACCTGCCCGGCACAAGCTCATATACCACCTCTTTAGTCATAAAATATTTTGAATTGGTATAACCGTTTATGGTTTGCCTTTTTACTATGCTGTAAAACTTCTTAAGCTCGGGCGAATACTTGCCTGCAGGAGGAGTGGCAGGTGCAGCATCTTTTTTATCACTGTTTTTTCTGGCCGCCTCTTCTTCCGCTTTACCTTCTTTTTCTATATCCAGCAAAAATACTTCGCGGGTTTTAGTATCAAGCTGGTCAAACGTTTTACTATATAATTTTTGAGATTGATCTGCGAAATGGTCCATGCCAGTTACAAATGCCTGCTGATCTTCCTTTTTATAGCAGTCATCCACCATCTTCAACACAAATAAATGCAGCTGCAGGTCTTTGGCACCCGGCGTTGTTGTTTTAGGTATAATAGTTTCTGCTACATTGCCTATCAACTGTTCCTGATCGGCAGTGATATCAATATTTTTGAGTGCAACCTTCGACTTTGCTTTATCCTGCGAACAGGCCGGGAGCAATGCAGCCCCTCCTATTATTAAAGCCAGGTTTTTAATGACGGTACGCCGGTCCATTGTTTAAACTAAATTGTTTTAGCTAAGCCCATTTATCTGCCACAAAACTTTCAACTTACTGAACAGGTAACGAGAAAGGCTTAATATGATTTATAATGTGTTCCCAAACTTAATAATTACAATTCAAAATAAAAGGCTGTAAAAATTAAATCTTCACGGGTGTAAGTTAGTCTTATACTATTAATAGCCCCATTTTTTCATGATTTGTAAATCAATTTTTACACAATCGATTGGGTCTTTGCCCTGGTATGCTTCCTGCTCAATAATGAACAACGAGGTGCCGCCTTTTTTTGCCCCAGCCTTTACAATATCCCTAACAGGCAGGATCCCCGCGCCTAAAATAGTACTCTCAGTATCATCGCCACCATGAGGCGGTACTTTAATTTCGTCCTTTACGTGCATGGACTGGAAACGGCCGGGATATTTATTGATAAACTCCAACGCCCTGCCACCAGTAGTGTACATGTTGCCGATATCTATTTGCTGGGCCACCAAAGCCGGATCGGTATTTTGGATGATATAATCATAAAGGGTAATATCCCCTACTTTGGTACTGATCTCAAAGTTGTGGTTATGGTAGCCAAACATCATGGATGATTGCTTGCAAAGCTCACCGCATTTGTTAAACTGCTCCATAGTGCGTTTCAGGGCATCGGTATCTGTACGTACCTTTTCATCAAGCCAGGGGCTTATCACAAACTTTTGCCCCATAGTGGCCGCGTCTTCAACAGTATACTTCCAGGCATCGGTAAAATCATTTTTGGCTGCATCCCAGTGCTGAGGTGTCATTACGGTATGGCCGCTTGGCATTTTAAGGTCAAGATCGGCCAGGATCTTTTTAAATTCTTTGGCGGTATAGCCGTAAAATTTTCTGTCGATGTAATTTGCATGCTCCACATGTGCATAACCTGCATCAGCTATCTTTTTAAGCGTTCCCTGCGGATCGGCCTTCATGGCATCGCGTACACTATAAAGCTGCACCCCTACCCGTTTAAGCTTACTATCCGTAGCGGCAAATAAACTATCAGGAAGTAGTGCCGCCCCGGCTACTGCCATTGCGCCGGTTTTTAAAAATGATCTGCGTGATGTATACATGGTTATATGTTTAAGGTTATTTTGCAATAGGAAATACAGGAAACAATAAATCAGAATTACTTACAAATGCCAGGTGCTTGCTATCCGGCGCCCATGACGGGGTATTGATAGTACCCTGACCGCCGTATAAATAAGCTACCACTTTTGAAGGGCCTCCGCCTACCGGCATCAGCCTTAAATAGACATGCTTATAAAAAGGATGGTCGCCGGGGGATACTTCGTTTTTCAGGAAGGTAATATAAACTATCCATTTACCATCCGGCGAAATATGCGGGAACCAGTTGTTATAATCATCATTAGTAAGCTGGGTTTGTTCACTACCATCGGCTTTCATGCGCCAAACCTGCATCAGGCCGCTGCGCACCGAATTAAAGTAGATGTATTTTCCATCGGGCGAATATTCGGGGCCATCATCCAAACCGGGCGTGTTGGTAAGGCGCTCTTCGGGACCACCAGCGGCGGGGATGCGGTAAACGTCAAATTCCTTATTGCGCTCACCGCAAAAAACGATGTACTTTTTATCAGGCGACCAGCCATGCATATAACTTGCGCCGTGCCCGGTTTGGGTTACCCGTGTAGCCTCGCCACCGGCCGAAGAAACTGTGTATCCTATTGATGGGCCACCATCGCCGCTGCTGATAGCCAGCATTTTGCCATCGAAGGAAAGCACATGGTCGTTATTATTATTTTTAGCGATGCCGGTATTGAGTACCGTTGGTGTATGCGATTTAAGATCGAATTTATACAATGAGCCTTCGCTGTTATAAATGAGTGATTTGCCATCAAGCGTCCAGTTTGGTGCCTGAAGTGATTTTGGTGATTGATAAACCACCGTGGCATTCTGACTTTCAAGGTCAAGCAACTCAATGGCGCTGCCTAAATATTGTTTATAAGGAATCAATGAGGCCGGTGCGGGTGTAACTATACGTACGTTATTGAATACAGCTTTCTCGGTAACATCCGCATTGTGCGAGCAGATGAAAATGCCTACATAAACGTCGTCGCCCAGGTCAAGACCGGTTACTTCCTCGCTCACAAAGAGATCGCCTTTGCGGGCTACCGACATGGTATAGGTATTACCTTTGCGTTCCAACTGGATCACATCGGCCGCAGTGATGGATGCCTTCTTTTCTTCGGTAATGCCGCTTACCGTTTTACGGTATTGCAACGAGGTTAAGCCATCTCCATGCACAACGGCATTGATATGTTTTGAATTTGAATCAAGCGTGGTGCGAACCATTAGTCCAACCTTGCGATGCGCTTCAAAACCTTTGCCTATAAATGCGGCGTTGGTGCGAAGAATGAAATCGCCTTTCATTTTCTTCCACACAAAGTGAAAATCATCATGCGTAGCCCAGATATTCTGGCCCGAACCAATAAGCGTATATTGCTGTAATTTAGCGTCATATACACCGCTGCCCTGATGCTTGACCGTACCAACATCGGTTTGGCCTTCAAATATTCCTACGTCCTGAGCACTAACCCGGGCAGAAAACAAGGCAATGCAAGCTATGCATAACACAACATTTAATATTTTACAGCGCATTGGTTTGGTGTTTAGTGTACACTATAATCGGTTCACTAAGGTATATAATCAATTCGCTATTAAGATAGTACTATTTTAACAATTCTCCACATTTTTGATATATAGCCAGATTTTTACAAAGTGTAATTTTAACACGGAGAGGAGGTTAAAACAGGACGCTGTTGTTATTGGTATTGTCACATTGCCGTTGTTGGTGTTGTCACCAACAACCACCAGATAGGTTAACGCGTCGGATGACATAGAGCGGAGATCACCAGTTGAATTGCACAGCGCATAGTTGTTGGTGACAACACCAACAACGGCAAAAGTTTTTCAATTCCCTCCCCTGGGAGGGGTGTGGTAGGAAATGTGTAATGGCAGGGAGGGGTTCATCTGCTATTTCCGGTATAGGCAAAGCGATGAAACCCCTCCCTACACCCTCCCAGGGGAGGGAATCGCACAATCCAACGCCTTTTCTTCTTTCCACAAGATGACGATGACAATACTAACAGCAGCCAAAGTGGCGGCAAACCAAACAAAAAGGCCACAGCACTTATCTTGCTATGGCCTTTTAATGTATTTAATAACAGCTTATTCCGCCGCTACCAATATTTCAGCAACTGGTATAGCCGCTGGCGATACTACCGGTCCCGGCGTACAATATTCCTTCAAAAAATCAGCTTTTGAATCGCGGTATGAGCTTACAGCTCCCAGCATACTCATCATTTTAATATAACACCAGGCCAAATCAAACTGATATGGCTTAAAGCCAGAGCGGGCGCTTTTAGGATATAAATGGTGGTTGTTATGCCACTCACCTGCTACATAACCCGGCCACAACTGATTGATTGACATATCCTCGCGGTTATGGTCGATACCTTCACGGCGCATATCTTTTCCTTTTCCATGACCTTCGTAGTTAAATGTACGTACACCAACTGCCCAAATGCCGGCAGAGCCAAATACAGCACAAGCTAATGCCGGTCCGCCTAAAAGGTAGAAAGCTGTAAACCAAAAGCCCCAGTTCAGTATAATACCAATTATGGTTCGGGTTGGATTAGCCAGGGTGCCCCATTTTTGATACTGCTTGTAAGTATTTGTATTTACCCCCGTGTGTTTCATCAGGTTAACACATTTTTTGTAAGTGACTTCGTCCATGTTTCGTGCTATGGGCTGATGATTAACATCTGCTAAAAAGCAATACATAAAACCACCTTGTGCATTGTAAGGATCGCCCGGCTGATCAGATAAAGCGTGGTGCACATGGTGCGATACTGCGTAGATTTCTTCAGGGATGATCTTCAATGTAAGGTTCTGGGTAAAAAAACGCCAGAATTTATTTTTAAAGGTGTAAGCTCCGTGAGTGCAATACCGGTGGTGCCAGATTGTACCATGGGTGCCCATAATAATCATACTGTATACGAAGGCAACAATAAGCCCGGTGATACTGAAATATTTAAAGATGAACAGCCCCAGGAACGGCACTAAAGCCAGCACCAGCGACCAGCTTAAAAACGAAAGCCAGTTTTTTTATCCCTGAATACATTTAGCCGTTTAAAAAATTCTTTTACAATTTGTGTGTTAGTAGGTTTTGAGAGGTTGCCAAGCCCATCTGTCCAACCATATGCAGGTGGTTCGAGCACAGTGTTTAAAAATGCCATTAAGTGTTTGGGAGATTAGTTTAAAATTGTCGGAGAATTGTTATAAATTGTCACAATATAGTAAAAAGTACCTACTGCTTATACGTAACAACGGGATAAATAGATTTAAATTACCCAACAAATGATTAAAACTTTTTCAAAATAATTAAATTTCTTTATAAGAAATTATAAAAGTTAATATCAGCTACATATTACTTAATAAGCATTAATCGTATAGCAGACCATTAATTTAAAATAGGAATAATTTTTGAGGAAAGTTTAATCCGTTACCAAGGGAAGACTAAAACTGAAGGTACTGCCCCTGTTCAATTCTGAATTTACCCAAAGCCTGCCGCCGTTAAACTCAATAAGCTCCTTGCATAAAAACAAACCAATGCCGGTGCCTTTCTCGCCGGAAGTACCTGTTGCTGTATATTTCGTATTAAGGCTAAATAACTTGCCAAGTTTTTCTGCAGGAATACCGTTGCCGGTATCGTTAACACTGATCACCACCATACCTTCATCAACGGTGCTTAGCAAACTAATAATACCGTAATTGCCCGTAAACTTAATAGCATTACTAACCAGGTTACTTAAAACTACTTTTACATGCCTTTCATCGGCCTGTACACACATCCCGGGTAAAGCCATGTTTTCAAACCTGATATTTTTTTGCTGAAAAAGGTAACTAAAAATCCTCCCGATTTCATTGCCAATTAAATAAATATCGACTGCTGATGCTTCAAGATTAACGCCTTTGATTTGGCTGCCCGCCCATTCAAGCAGGTTTGAAAGGGTTAATTCGGCACCCTGTACTACCGGCTCTATTTCCTTCATCAGGTCCTGAACTTCATCATCGCTTAAAACACGGGTGTTGTATAAACGTAATATAGAATTCAGATTAGCAAGCGGTGTACGCAGGTCATGCCCTATTACAGCCAGTAACTTATCTTTAAGATTATTAATATTTGCCAGGTTTGCCGATTGGTCTTCTATCAGTTCTTTTTGAATTAATAAGGCTTTATGCTGCTTGCGCATCCGGTTATTTAAAACCCGCTTTTGTTTATAAAGGTAATAGGTAACCGACAAAGCCAATATTACAACCAGCAATGAAATAAGCAGTGTAATGATTATAACCTTTTGCAAATGAATTTTTTCGCGGTATTGCCCTGCCTTTTCCTCAACCGCGGCAATAGCATTAAGACGGCTGTTGAGCTCAAAATAACTCTGTATGAGCTCGGTACTTTTACGCTTATTGGCAGCGCTAACGCTATCGAGCGCCTGGGTGTACTTTTTCTGATAGACTAACGACTGTACCATATCATGCTTTTGCTCAAAGCTGTAGGCCATGGTTTTATAAGCCGACAGAAATGCCATCCATAACACCGATGCTATCGGATAAATCCGCGCCTTTTTTTGCAAGGTCAACGGCTTTGTCAAACTGGTTTAACGAATTGTAAATAACAGCACGTTCAATAAATGAGATAGCCC
Organism: Mucilaginibacter sp. P19; assembly: GCF_050632265.1. NCBI lineage: Bacteria > Pseudomonadati > Bacteroidota > Sphingobacteriia > Sphingobacteriales > Sphingobacteriaceae > Mucilaginibacter > Mucilaginibacter sp. P19. The sequence continues at coordinate 2,044,700 of NZ_CP192586.1, read as the reverse complement.
TTAAACGCTTATTATTAACAATATAACTCATTTGCAGGGCAGTGTCTGAATAAGCGACCGCCTGTTGATACTGCCCTTTTAACCGATAAGCATTAGCCAGCCGGCTATATAATATACATATCGCGGGCTGGTCATTTACCGTACGGCTAAGCTGCATGGCAAGTTTGGCAAGAGCAATGCCTTTATCATATTGTTTAAGCCTGGCGTAAACAAATGAACGCTCGTTATAAACTTCGGCAAGCATTTTAGGATCATGACCGGCAAACCGGGCCGCGATGTCTAAATTTTTTATAGCCTTGCTATAGTTTTGCAAATCTGTATAAGCCCTGCCGATAGAACTATAACAGTGGGCCAGTAACAGCGGCTTGTTTTTGGGCAGATAATTTAAAGCCGAATTAAAATAAAACAAACTGATAGGATAGTATGACTGCGACCAGTACACATGCCCTAAATTTAAAAAAGCGGCGCCCGTACCTTCATTATATTTTATTTTTTCCGAAAGCAGCAAGGCATGTTCAGCACTTACCCTTGCCTCGTAGGGAGCACTAACATAGGTTTCCTCAACCAATTTGTTAAGGCTGTCGATGGTTTTGATTAGTGACGGCGATTTTTCCGGCTCAATTCCGCTTGTTTTTTGCGCATAAACAGTACTATGCATTAATAACAGCAATAATAAACCAAGGGGCCTTGTCATTCGCTAACAGTTTCAGACTGCAATCTAACAATAAACTTAATATAGGCAATAGCTATCCGGCAACAATGCACCGCTCGCCCTGCAGCAGTTCAATACAATTCTCGTAGTTATCGGGCATTTGAATTTGTTCAACCTCTTTCATATAACTCTGCTTAATCTCTTTACGGCGGCGGGCTTCAATAAAACGCCTTACCTGTTCCCGGTTTTCCAAAACCAGGCCGGGCACTTTGGCCGGCTTGTTAAAATCATCTTTAGCTACCATAGTAAAATAGCTGGTGTTGGTATGTTTTACCGAATGGTTTTTGATATTTTCAGATATCACCCGGATCCCTACCACCAGCGAAGTATTGCCTACATAGTTTACCGATGCCATGAGCGATACCAGTTCCCCTACTTCCACGGGCTGCAAAAAATCCACAGTGTCGATAGATGCTGTTACACAATAATTACCGGCGTGTTTGGCGGCACATACATAGGCTACTTTGTCCATGAGCGAAAGCAAGATCCCTCCATGGATCTTTCCGCCAAAATTGGAATACGAAGGGATCATCAGTTCGGTAATGGTGGCCTGCGAAAATGCCACGCTTTTATAGCCGTCTATATCGGGTAAGGGGTTCATAATATATGGTAATATAGTATAAGGTTAAGCACTAAAATACAATATATGCAACATTAGTATTACATAGGGTTAAATAGTTAAACCTTCGTTAAACTTTAATGGTCAATAACCTAAATTGACCCTAAACTATGAAAAAACACTTACTGCTCGCGTTTATCGGTATTCTTTTTTATCAACTGCCTATGCCCAGCAAGCCCGCGAAGTGCGTGGTACGGTAGTTGACAGCGTGGGCGCCGTACCCGGAATTACGGTAAAACTGATATCCGACAAAGACAGCGTAGTGGTAGCAACCAGCACTGCCGGGGCATTTTATTTCCCCGCCGTTGCCTCCAAAAACTTTAAACTCACCATCAGCGGTATCGGTTACCAGCCCTTTACCCGCCGTTACGTAATGGATAACGATACCAAACCCATTAACCTCGACCCCATCAAAGTAAAGGTACAAACCAATATGCTAAATACGGTAGTTGTTTCGGCAGTGATCCCTATCACGATTAAGGAGGATACCGTAGAATATAAGGCCAGCGCCTATAAGGTACGGGAAGGATCGCCGGTGGAAGACTTACTTAAAAAACTGCCCGGCGTAAGTGTTGATAAAGACGGCAATGTAACCGCGCATGGCAAACAGGTTACCAAGGTGCGGGTTAATGGTAAGGATTATTTTACCGGCGATGTACAAACCGCCACCCAGAACCTGCCTGCCGATATTGTGGAAAACATACAGGTGATTGACGATTACGGCGACCAGGCCAACCTTACCGGCATCAAAACCGGCGACCCGGACAAGATCCTGAACATCACCATACAAAAGGGAAAAAGTAAAGGTAATTTTGGCCAGGGCAGCGTTGGCGTTGGTAATGACGACCGGTATCAGGCCCGTCTTTCGGCCAATTCATTTTATGATGCAAGGCAACTGGCAGTTATAGGCACCTGGAATAACAATAACACCAATAGCTTCAACCTTGGCAGCAGCGGTGGCGGCGGCGGTCGGGCCGGACGAGGAGGTGGCGGAGGCGGCAGCAGCGCGGGCGGGGTGAGTACCGCCAATGGTATTACTACCAACCGCTCCATAGGTACCAATTACCGCGATGACTGGAGCAAAAAAGTTACCGTGTATGGCAGCTATAGTTTTGCCGATAAAGACAGGGATATTAACAGCACAACCTTGCAGCAAAACCTTTATCAATCGGGTAATATCATCAATATGGACAACAGTACTAACCATAACCATGGTATCAACCACCGTTTTGATTTCAATATCGAGTACAAAATTGATACGTCTAACTATATCAAAATAAACCCGGGCTTTTCATACGCCACTGCCGAAAACATGAGTACCGATACCTTCAGCAATACCCGTAACCAAAGTTTAGTTACCGGCAATGAGCTGGCTCTCACCAATAATTCATCACAAACAGGCAGTCTTAATGTACTTTATAACCACAAGTTCCATAAAAAGGGACGGAATTTCAGCGTCAATGCCAATGTAAGCTATTCTAAAAACGATCAGGAACTGAATGATAAATATACTACCCGGCAGGATACCGTGGTAACGCCATTGTTTCAGCAGATCAACTCTGATAATCAATCGCAAAGGGTAAGCCTGCATTTTTCATACATCGAACCTGTTGGCAAAACAACTTACCTCGAAAGCAATTACAGTTATAATTATTCAAATACCGATAATAACCGCTACAACTACCGGGTTGATCCTGTAACAGGCAATCAAACCTACGTTGATTCATTGAGTACGTTGTATAACTACCAGTTCATCACCAACCGCATCGGGTTAAACCTTCGCGGGATACAACCTAAATATAATTATACGCTGGGCCTGGCTGTTCAGCCTTCAAAACTTGACGGGGAATCGCACAATTTTCATACCTCCACATCTACCTTTAATATCATCCCTACGGCAAGATTTATCTATAACTTTTCAAAAAACCATTCATTCTCGTTCAACTATAGCGGCTCAAATGCCCAGCCATCATTTAGCCAGCTGCAACTTCAGCCCGATTATTCAAACCCCCAAAACAGGGTTTATGGCAACCCTGACCTGAAACCCGAATTCACCAACAGCTTTAATGTGCGTTATAACCAGTTTGATATTGCCAGCGGCAATTCACTGTTCGCCAGTTTATCATTTGCCGAAACCCAGGATAAAATAGTCACCAATTCGGCCCCTGTTACCGATAGCACCCAAAGCACAAAAGGCAACAATACCATACAGGCAACCCGCTATATTAACACCAACGGTTTTTATAATGTAAATGGCAACTATTCATTTTCAAAACCATTCGCCGAACGCAAGTACACCGTATCCTTAAACGGCGGCGCAAGCTACAACAACAACATTTCATATATTGAAAATCAGCGTAATGAGGGTAAAAACTGGGTACTTAACCAGGGCGTTAAGCTAAGGGTTGATCTTGACAGCATTATGGACAGCGAGATCAGCGCTAATTACAGCATTAATACTACCCGTTATAGCCTGCCGTCCTCATTAAATACCGATGCCCAAACCTGGACATTAGGGCTCGACGGCCGCAATTATTTTTTACAGTTGGGTGCTTGGTTACAGTTTAACTCAAACCATCAATCACGGTTTCAGCAGTACCGTAAAAGCGAACCCCACCCTGCTGAGCAGCTACCTGGAATACCAGTTTTTAAACAAGCATATAGCCTCGCTTAGGTTCCAGGCTTTTGATATTTTTGACCAGAACAAAGGTATAACCCGCACCGCCGTAGGTAACCAAATCATTGATACACGCACCAACCGGCTGGGCAGATACTTTATGCTGAGCTTTACGCTCCGGCTTCAAAAATTTACCGGCAGTCGTCCGCAAGGCGGGCGTAATGGCGGCGGCAAGGGCTTTGGTGGCTTTGGCGGCGGTCGGCGTGGAGGCAGGGGATAATTTGTATCCTGCTTTTTTTGGAGATACGTGAGCCGCTGTTATATATTTACAACAATCTATATTCCTGCATTGAGAAAGCTTATTTTAACCTTTATATCGATACTATTTATCGGCAGCACATTTGCGCAAACCAAGGATGCTGCCGCTGCAAAAACTGCCCCGGAAACCGTTGTTGTAAAACATCGCCTCACCGATTCGGTAGTTGAACGGTTTAACGTGCTTAAAACGAACAGAGGCATAAGGCAGGGGCTATACCAGGCCCTTTATCAAAAAAACTATGCCCTGGCCAGCGGTTACTATGATAATGATAAACGGACCGGCGTTTGGCACTTTTTCGACAACCGCGGACACCTGGTACAAAATTTCGACTACAGGACCAACCAGATCACCTATGAAGCACCTGAAGACAGTACTTCAAACCTGCAGTATTTTGTTGATGTAAAACTTAATGATTCGGCCAAAACAACCAAACCACTTAAAGTAGGCGGCAGATTTTTTGGCTACCTCCCCTATCTGAACTTATTTAAGCTTCCGCCCGATTTAATGAACCTTAACCCTAATGTATCATTTGGAGCGGTAGAGCTATTGATTAGCCCATTGGGGAGGCTTGCATCATTTAAAGTGCATGTGTACAGCGGCTCGTTCAAGAAAACATTCAATATGAGCATTGACGTACCCGACCCTGCCGATAAAATCTTTGTACCGGCTACTGTAAACGGCGAAGCAGTTGGTTGCCGTGTGCTTATTAAGTGCGCATTCAGAAACGACGGGGGGCTGGAATTCTATTAAGCAGGCAAGCCCCCTCTAAATCTCCCCGGACGGGAACACTTTAATAGCAACAAAATAAAAAGGTTCATTTAGCATTATGCTAAATGAACCTTTTTATTTAAAGCCCTCTCCCTTTAGGGGAGGGTTGGGTGGGGCTTAGTGAGCGTGATGACCATCCGGGCCGTGAGCGTGGCCGTGTGATAATTCTTCGGGAGTTGCAGGGCGTACGTTAAGGATATTACCTTTAAAGTGCAGTTCCTGACCAGCCATTGGGTGGTTAAGGTCAACAATAACAGCATCTTCGGCAATTGAAACTACCATAGCCTGGAAACGGTGGCCCTGGTTATCCTGTAAAGGCAAAATGCTGCCAATTTCAGGGATTTCAGTGCCCTGAAACATTTCTTTTGGCAGGTTGGCTACTGCTTCTTCATCATATACGCCGTAAGCATCTTCGGGAGATAAGCGAAACTCGTACGCATCACCTGTTGAAAGTGTGCTCAGGTTATCTTCAAATTTAGGCAGCATTTGTCCTGCACCAAATAAAAAGGTTAACGGTTGTTCCTGGGTGGTACTTTCTACCAAAGTTTCGGTACCTGTGTTTTCGCGGTCTACGTACAAATCGTAGGTTAATGATACTACGTGCTGAGGTGCAATCTTCATTGTAAATTGTTTTTAGTTGTAAAATCTGGCTTCAACTTCTTTTATGGCATCGGCCGGGTTATGAGCAGGTAATCCGCAGGTTTTATCTTTACAAATGAAAATTTGCGTTGATGCACCAAACTTATCCTGCAGCAAAGGTAAACTTCCTGTATTACCGCCCAACATAATTTTATTGGGGATGTAATTATTTTCCATTTCCTTTCTGAAAGTTTCCGCTCCGGCACCTGTTATCGCAATTTCATTTATTCCAAACACCTCATCCAGCAAAAGCATCACCCAGTTTGAATAGGCCGAACCATACTTTGCCAGCTGTGGCATCACATTGCGTAACAACTGCGCCGAAACTTCAATGTAACTTTCGTTATCAAAAAGCAAGCCTAACTTTTTAAGCACCCGTGCCATAACCGAATTAGAGGCAGGTATCACCCCATCCATAATTTCAGATTTGCGGGCAATCAGCTGTTCATCATCATCGGCCGTAAAAAAGAAAATGCCCTTTGCTTCATCATAATAGTGGGCTATGGCTGTATCTGCAAGGCTTTTGGCCTGCTGCAGCCAATGCTCATTAAAAGTAACCTCATATAAGGCAATGAGCCCATCGACGATATTGGCATAATCATCTAAAAATGCCACAGGTTTATCCGGTGACGATGTGGCGCAGTAAACACGTGATAACCTGCCATTTTGGCCAAGCAGGTTATTTAAAATAAACCCGGCATTGTTCAGCGCAAGCTCAAGGTACTCCGGCTTATTAAACGTGCGGTAAGCATCGCTCAGGCCTTTCAGCATAAGGCCATTCCACGATGCCAGGATCTTGTTATCCAATCCCGGCCGTACGCGTACGCCGCGGGCATCAAATACTTTTTGACGGGATGCAGCTATTTTGGCAAGCAATTCATGGACAGGCAGCCCTAATTTTGCGGCCAGATCTTCATCGCTGTCCTTCCGGAACAATACGTTCGATTCCTCCTCTTCCCAGTTGCCATTCTCCGTAATATTGTAGTAGATACTGAACAAACCGGCTTCAACGCCTAAAATCTCTTCAATCTCATTTTTGGTAAAAATATAGAACTTGCCTTCCTTTCCTTCACTATCCGCGTCAAGCGCCGAATAAAATCCATACTCAGGCGACATCAACTCACTTGTACTGAAAGTGATGATCTCATCAACAATTTGTTTGTACAATTCATCTGGCTGCCAGGTGTAAGCTTCGGCATACAGGCTAATAAGCTGGGCGTTATCATACAGCATTTTTTCAAAATGTGGTACATGCCAGCGCCCATCAACCGAATAGCGTGCAAATCCACCGCCAACATGATCATAAATCCCCCCGAAAGCCGTTTTATGCAAAGTAAGTTTCACTTGCTCCGCTATTTCATCATCTTTCATTAAATAGCCATAGCGCATTAAAGCCTGCCAGTTATTTGGCATCGGGAATTTGGGCGCGTTGCCGGTGCCACCCTCCTGCTTATCAAAATATCGTTTCCAATTATTTACAATGGCTTGCAAATCGGTCTTACTGTATTGCGCCTGCGCCACCACAAATTCTATCGACTCATATTTTTGAATCCCTTCGGTAAGGCGAACCGCGTAGTCTTCGGCCTCTTCGGGCTTTTGTTTGTAGAAATCGGCCAGGTTAAAGAGCAGCGACGTCCAATCGTTTTTACGGAAGTAGGTCCCACCGTAAATAGGCCTTTGATCGGGCAGGCAAATACAATTAAGCGGCCAGCCGCCCCTGCCGCTCATGAGTTGTACGGCGCTCATATAAATCTGGTCAACATCGGGGCGTTCTTCCCTATCCACCTTAATACAAACAAAATATTCGTTCATTACGGCGGCTACAGCTTCATCTTCAAAGCTTTCGTGCTCCATAACATGGCACCAGTGGCAGGCCGAGTAGCCGATGCTTACCAAAATGAGCTTATTTTCGGCTTTGGCTTTATCAAGGGCTTCTTTGCCCCAGGGGTACCAGTTTACCGGGTTATTGGCATGTTGTAATAAATAGGGCGATGTGGAATTGACCAGGCGATTCATATAGCTGTGTGTTTGCTGCAAAAATGCAGATATAATTGCACCTGTAAGTTAAATGGAATTTATTTAGAAAAGTTTTAGCCTCACCCTGCCCTCTCCAAAGGAGAGGGTGTAAAAACTTTGATACTTCACCACTGATTTCAAAGTCCTCTCCTTTGGAGAGGATTTAGCTGAGGTTAAAAATCACTTATCCAACCCTTTCGACATCTAAAAATTATCAAACTCACAAATTATTTCCCTTTATTTGCCCCCTTGTTATCAAAAATTTAAGATGAACTGTTTAAAACTGAATTATTTATTATGCGCCGTGGCGCTGATGCCGTTAACGCGACCGGCATCGGCCCAAACTACCGACACCACAAAATACAACCACCAGGACCTTTTTGGCCCAATTACATGGCCCGTTACCAGTGGCGGTACACGCTCGGCTGCAGGCAAGCCCTCACCAAATTACTGGCAAAACCGCGCTGATTACCAGATCAAAGCTTCCCTTAATGAAGGTAAGGACACTACCATAACCGGCGAAGTAACCATTACCTACACCAACAACAGCCCTGATAAGTTGGATTATCTGTGGCTGCAACTGGATCAAAACCTGTTTAAACCAGATTCGCGCGGAGCGGCGGTAACGCCATACACCGGCGACAGGTTTGACGTTCGTGGATTTAGTCGCGGTGGTTATCATATCGCTTCTGTTGAGATTACCTATAAAGGCGAAACCTACAAGGTTGATCCTATCATTACCGATGCACGGATGCAATTACGCCTTAATGCCCCAATGGATGGCAAAGGCGAAAAAATAGAGATCAAGGTTAATTATGATTTTGCAATCCCATTTTATGGCGCCGACCGTATGGGCCGCAAAAAATTTAAACAAGGCTATGTTTACGAAATTGCCCAATGGTACCCACGCATGTGCGTTTATGACGATGTAGAAGGCTGGAACACCCTGCCCTACATGGGACTGGGCGAGTTTTATTGCGAGTATGGCGATTTTGACTATTATATCACTGCTCCCGCCAACAAAATAGTAGTTGGCTCGGGCGATTTGCAAAACCCCGAAGATGTACTTACCCCGGCACAACAAAAAAGGCTGGCAGAAGCCCGCAACAGCGATAAAACGGTAACTATTATTAGTGCAGGTGAAGTTGGCAAAGGCTCAACCCGCCCGTTTAAAGGTACGCTTACCTGGCACTTTAAAATGCAGAATACCCGCGATATTGCCTGGGGCGCTTCTGACGCTTTTATCTGGGACGCGGCAAGGGTTAATTTCCCATCGGGCCGCAAGGGTATTGCCATGTCGGCCTACCCGGTTGAAAGTTCGGGCAATGACGGCTGGGGCCGCTCAACCGAGTACCTGAAAAACAGCATGGAGATCTATTCAAACCTATATTTTGAATACCCATGGAATTCGGCTGTTAACGTATCGGGCGTGGCATTAGGCATGGAATATCCGGGCGCTATCTTCTGCCTCAGCAACCTGAAAAAAGGACAGCTTTGGGGTGATGTTACCCATGAGATAGGCCATAACTGGTTCCCGATGATTGTGGGCTCAAACGAGCGCAAATACATGTGGCAGGACGAAGGTTTTAACACCTTTATTAATGAGTATGCTACCGAACAATTTAATAAAGGCGAATATGTTGAGAAAAGTGGCTCGGCGCAAAATGTACTGGCCGGCTACCGCAACAGTAAAGACCCGCTCATGACCGCTCCTGAAGCCATAGGGCTCAATGATTACGGTCAGTATTATACCAAAACCGCGTTAGGTTTGGATATATTACGCAACGTAGTGCTTGGCCCCGAGCGCTTTGACTATGCCTTTCGCGAATATGTTAAAAACTGGGCGTTTAAGCACCCGCTTCCGTACGATCTTTTCAGGGCCATGAATGATGCCACAGGCGAAGATCTGAACTGGTTCTGGAAATCATGGTTCTTCACCACCTGGAAGCTTGACCAGGCCATTACTTCGGTAAGCTATATCAAAGGTAACCCGGCCGAAGGTGCGCTGATCACACTTACCAATAACGAAAAAATGGCTATGCCGGTTGATCTTAAAATTGTTCAGGCCAACGGCAAAACCGAAACTATTCACCTGCCGGTAAACATCTGGCAGCGTGACGGCGTTTGGAAATTTAAATACCCCTCAACATCGGCTATTAAAAGCATGGAAATAGACCCTGACCGTCAACTACCTGACGTTGACCTGAAAAACAACGTTTACAGGGGAGAGTAATTTCGATTTGGGATTTGGGAATTTCGATTTCGGATTTGTGAGGAGATTAGAGATTAGAGATTAGAGATTAGAGATTAGAGGAAACTTCAAAAAGCGATGGGTATTTGGGCTCATCGCTTTTTTTACGATTCTGTTTGCTTAACTGTGAGTTGTTTTTATCGCGGTCAGTATAAAATTATACAACTTTTACAAAACAATAAAATACCCTTAAAAAAACATTATATCTACCTATTAATAAGCAATATACCTATTAATACAGCCCCATATCAATTTCAATTAAACACTGGAAATATTTTTAATTATAAAACATTTTGTTTATTTTTAATATTAAAAGTTAATAGCTAAATTACTATTAGCATGTTACCTATGGCAAGAAATATACTCATAATTGAAGATGACGCCGAAATTTTACGGGTACTTGAAACAGTACTCACCTTTCATGATTTTGAGGTTACCGGTCTTGACCGTACTGATGATATTATTGGTGCTGTAAAAGCGTACAACCCCGATCTGGTATTAACCGACTATATGCTGCCCGGCCTCAACGGCGGCCGCATTTGCCAGCTTATTAAAGGCAACGAAGATACCCGGCACATCCCGGTGATCCTGATTTCGGCCTACCATGAACAGGCAATTGCCCTGGTTAATTTTGGATATGATGCCTTTGTACCCAAGCCTTTTGATATAAATAAGCTGGTAAAAACCATTAACAGGTTTTTGAATTGATGGAAGGAAGTTAGATAAGATCTATCCCATTAGAGATTATTTTAAAGCCTTCTTGTTTCCATTGCTTCATTATCATCCCGAGGTTATGCGATTTTTTTACCGAGCTTATGACAAACTTTTGCTTGATGAGTTCCCCATTCATCTTGGTTATCATAATTTTGTTACGGGAGCCATCACTTCTTGACCTTTTACTCCAACCAGCGTAGTTATAACAGTTTATTTCAATCATCTTCAAATCGTTAAGCATAAAAATATCCTCTCTCAAGCTCACACCGTCTTCCTGAAGAAGCAACTCCCCGTCTTTAATATAAGTTGGCATGTTTTTCCACATAGAATGAACTAAAAAACCCGCCAAACCGACAAATAAACAAATGCTGACAACGATATCTTCAAACAGATTGAAGTTATCACCATCAAATAAAATTAAAACCAGTGCAGCTATCATTAAAACAGCAGGCACCTGCATTAGCTTATAAATAAACGGGCGATGGGTGTAAGTATCAAAGATTTCAGTCATTTTAAGATATATCGGCGCAATTTTAAATAATAAAATGTTGATAGCTATTATAAATCATTTTTACTGTCGCGATTATAAAATCAAAAATCCGAAATCCACAAAACCACTTCCCCCTTTCGCCCCAAAACCTTAATTTCGCTGGCTCATAGCAAAGAGGAAAAGATTTTGGATTACTTACAGGGATTAAACCCCGAACAAAGGGCAGCGGTTGAACAAACCGAGGGGCCGGTGATGATTATTGCCGGTGCCGGATCGGGCAAAACACGTGTTATTACCTATCGCGTGGCACATTTGATACGCAAAGGTGTTGATTCATTTAACATACTGGTGTTAACCTTTACCAACAAGGCCGCCCGTGAAATGCGCGAGCGTATCACCCACGTTGTTGGTACCGAAGCTAAAAATATTTGGATGGGTACCTTCCACTCGGTGTTTGCGAAAATATTACGGGTTGAGGCCGAAAAAATCGGTTATCCAAGCAACTTTACCATTTACGATACCGACGATAGCAAGAGCGTTTTAAGGGCCATTTTAAAAGAAATGAACCTTGATGATAAGCTGTACAATGTAAACTTTGTACTTAACCGCATCTCGGCATCAAAAAATAACCTGATCTCGTGGCAGGAATACAACAAGAACGAGCAGATCCAGGCCGACGACTTTTCGAGCGGCCGCGGGCAAATGGGTAAGATCTATGAGATGTATGCCACCCGCTGCTACCGCGCCGGTGCCATGGATTTTGACGATTTGCTGTATAAAACCAACGAGCTCCTGAAACTGCACCCCGACGTGCTCAATAAATACCAGCACAAGTTTAAATACCTTATGGTTGATGAGTATCAGGATACCAACTTTTCGCAGTACCTGATTGTTAAAAAGCTTGCCGCTGTTAACGAAAACCTTTGCGTTGTAGGTGATGACGCCCAAAGTATCTATGCTTTCCGCGGTGCCAACATTCAAAACATCTTAAACTTTGAGAAGGATTACCCCGATCTGAAGGTGTTTAAGCTGGAGCAAAATTATCGCTCAACTCAAAACATTGTGAATGTAGCCAACAGCATCATCCGCAATAATAAAGATCAGCTTAAAAAGAATGTATTCTCCGAAAAAGAGTCGGGCGATAAGATTAAAGTTATGCGGGCCTTCAGCGATAACGAGGAAGGCAAAATAGTAGCCGAAGCTATTATGCAAGACCGCAGCTCAAACGGGCTTAATTGGTCGGCATTTGCTATCCTTTACCGCACCAATGCGCAGTCGCGTTCTATGGAGGAGGCTTTACGCAAACTGGGCATCCCATATAAAATATATGGTGGTTTGTCGTTTTATCAGCGTAAGGAAATTAAGGACCTGATAGCTTATTTCAGGCTCACCTTTAACCCTAATGATGAAGAAGCGTTAAAACGCGTTATCAATTATCCTAAACGCGGTATTGGCGACACCTCGGTTGATAAGATCATTGTAGCTGCCGATCAGCATGGTATACCCCCTGGGAAGTTATTGTTGAGCCGGGCAAGTACCTTGAAGGTAAAATATCAGGGGCAGTGTCCACTTTTGCTACCATGATCCAAAGCTTCCAGGTGCTTACCAAAACCAAGTCTGCCTATGAGTCGGCTTTGTATATCGCGCAGCATTCGGGCTTATTGAAGGACCTTTATGAAGATAAATCGGTAGAGGGGCTTAACCGTTACGAAAATATCCAGGAGCTTTTAAACGGGATCAAAGAGTTTTCAGAGCGCGAGGATATTGAAGAAAAAGGCCTTGATGTTTTCATGCAGGATGTGGCCCTGTTAACTAACGATGATAATGACAAAAACAAAGATGCCGATACGGTATCGCTCATGACCATCCACTCGTCAAAAGGCCTTGAGTTTCCGCAGGTTTATGTTGTAGGACTGGAAGAAAACCTTTTCCCTTCGCAGATGTCGCTTAACTCACGCAGCGATCTTGAAGAAGAGCGCCGCCTGTTTTACGTAGCCGTTACCCGTGCCGAAAGTAAGCTCCATATCAGTTACGCCACCTCGCGTTTTAAGTTTGGAACACTGATTAATTGCGAGCCAAGCCGTTTTTTGGACGAAATTGATGCAAAATATCTTGAGCTCGACTACACCGCCAAACCCGCTTCGGGTAATAATCCATTTTTTGATGATGAGCGTAAAGCATGGAGCAGAGATAAGCAGCCCGACACATTTTCGCGACCAAAACCGGCAGCTGCAGCACCGGTAAAAACCACTTCGATACTGGCCAAGGCGCATGTACCTTCGGCCAATTTCAAACCTTCTGATACATCCGGTTTACAAGTGGGTATGGAGGTTGAACACGAACGTTTTGGCTTTGGTAAAGTACTCGCTCTTGAGGGTAATAAGCCCGATATAAAAGCCACAATCTTCTTTAAGGAAATTGGCCAAAAGCAGTTGCTATTAAAATTTGCGAAACTTTACATAGTTCAGTAAACTTAAACCAAGAGTTAAAATCCCTACTTTGAGGAAATGATTCCCCAAGCTCCGCCACAGTCCATCATTAAATCGCCTTAATAACACTAATTTAAAGGTAATTTAATGATGGCATACCATTTGGATTGTATAAGTATCCCCTTTCCCTAATTAATATTAATTGATATGAGCGATACTATTAAAAAGCAAACAAACAAATCCGTTGGTAAAAACATCCGGGTATTACGCCATCAGCATGGATGGAGCCAGGAAGATGTGGCTAACCGTTTGGGCATCTCTATTCCTGCGTTTTCAAAAATTGAAACTGGAGTAACTGATATAAACCTGTCGCGTCTTGAACAAATTGCCAATATTTTTGATGTAAACGTTGTGAACATACTGGCCCTCGATGCTGAAGAAACTGACATGAAGCCGTCGAGTTTAAGCCTTGCACAAAAAAACTGATAGATCGCGAATCAGAAATCGCCAATTTACAGCGTAAGGTAATATTACTTTATGAAGAGCTGCGTAATAAGGCCGGTGTAGCTATCTAAAGGTGTGCAGTAAACATTACAATTTACCGATAGTGTACATTGTTTGCGTCGCATCAGTGTCCTGTCCTATTCACTACATTGCATAGTAGTTAACAATATTTAGCAAAAGGAAATTTGAATAAAAAAGCCTCCCGTTGTATGGGCTAATTTATCCGTAATGAGCGTTTTATAGCCATTTTGGAGTAATAATTGTGGCATGCAGGTTACTAAAGCAAACTGTATGTCAAATTATCTTATTTCCATATCAAAAAACGAAACCTCGAGCGACGGTGTCATCCATGATCCCAAAAGTAAGCTAAAAGTTAAGGCGTTTGATTTGCTGCGGGCACGTTTTAAACCAAGCCAAGGCGAAGTAAGGTTTTTTGTAACTGCCGGCGATGAGACAACATTGGCCTTTGAAACACAGGGCTATAATAAACACAGACAGCTGCTGGTTTTGCAAATGATATCGTGGTATTGTATTTACCTTGGGCTTATAGAAGCACAGATCCACTCCAGCCTGCCTGTACACTTTAGTTAAACCCGGAGGAAGAACCAGGCGCAGCTAAACTCTTGGTGGATTATGCAGCATGTCGCTCATTTCGATGATCTTTTCATCAATTTCGGATACGCATTTATCCATCATATCCAAACATTCGGCCTGGTCAACCAAGCCTTCTTTTTCAAGGTTGATCAAACCGCGTAACGTAGCTATAGGCCCCCTAATTTGATGTGACAGGTATGACGAGATGCTCAGAAAGCTTTTTATTTTTTAACTGCAGATCCTTGGTACGTTCATCAATAATCTCTTCAAGATGATGATTGATCCTATCAAGGTTATCTTTTTGCCGGGATACCTCACCGTTTAGCAATGTAAGCTGTGCATTGGTTTTGGCTTTACGTTTTACATTGCTGATCAGCAAACCAATTACCACAAGCATCAAACCGGCAACTACCGTTACCGCCCAAAATTTCGACCGGTCGTAAGCTTGCCGTTCTGCAATTCTTTCGTTTTCTTTCAGTTGTTCTTCCTGCCTGCGTTTGGCCTCAACCAGGTTCATTTGCGCCGATACGTTGGTTTTATAGGTAACACTATCCTGGGTATATATTTCCCTTAGTAAATTTACCGCACGGGCATAATTCTTTTTATTATATTCCAGTTCGTATGTAGTGTATTTATAATCGTAGTCAAGCTTAGGGTCCTTAACCAACTGTGTATAGGCGGTTCCTTCCTGCACCATCTTTTCCGCATTTTTAAAATCGCCTTTGGTCATGTAAAGCGCTGCCAGCGTAAGGTCAACACTGGCTACTGACTCGTTCAGGTCACGTGCTTTTGCACCGGTATTAGCCTCCAGCAGTAAACCCAGGGCCTTATCGTAATCCTTAAGTTTAAAATAAATAACACCACGGTTTTGCAAACATTGGATCAGGTTTACCGAGTCCCTCAGTTTTTGAAATATGGGAAAGCTTTTATCATAAAACTTAAGCGCCATATACAGGTTATTTTTACGCGTGTAAACGTTACCTATATTTAAATACAATGAGCCTACCAATTTGGTATCATTTATTTTTTGTGCTATCTCCAGCGATCGGTTAAGATAGGTAAGGGAGCGTTCGTAGTCGTGGTCACGAAACAGGATCCCGATATTATTATAAACTTTAGCCTCGCCCCTGAGGTTATTGTTGCGGGTAAAATATGAAAGGGAGTTCAGATAGTTTTCAATAGCCTTTTCAGGCTGATCAAGGTAGTATTTACCAATACCTATAACACGGTAAGCTTCTGCGATACCATTAATATAATTGAGTTTGACAGACAGCTTCAGCGCCCTGGTGGCATCTTCAACGGTTTGCTCCGGATTTGTAAGCCTATTTGAATAAGCGCTGGTATTCAGGCTTATTACCTCATTAGTATCTTTCGCAGCAACATCAATTATATCATTCGCGTATACCGACAGCGATAATAAAAAGAATAATATAAATGTGCCGATTTTTTTCATTGAAACACTTTTACGTTCTGTTGGGGTGAAAGTTATAAAATAATGCTGAATTATATTTAATGTTAAGAATAAAAAACATTGTGGAAAATTATTTTCATATGTTTTTTACTCCTATTAAAAACATATCTATATTTGCATTGTTAAATATCTGAAAAACAATATATTAAATACAAAAAAGCCCTATACAATATCACTTCAAATAAATTACAGGCAATTACAATAATATTGCAAAATATATCCTGAGATTTACAATATAATTATAGTTTGTATATCAAATAAATGAAATAATGTGAAAATCGTGCAATAAATTGTATACCATACCGGTAATTAATCCAGATGATATTACATCTAAAATTAGTAATTTAACCCCATAATTAACAGTATAAAAATACGAAACAGAGAATCTTTTTTAAAATTTTAGCAAAACAGAGTTTTTAAAAAACAGAGAGTAAAATCAGACTTTTAAAATATTTGTGATAAGCTTTAAATAAGCTTGACGGATTTTAATAAATATTATATATCGTATTAATTTAAAAAATAGAATATTAAATACAATAATTAATCAATATGAAAAAAACAGTGTTTTTTGTACTCTTTACCATAGGCGCCGGAGTACTCTCATCGTCATCAGTTTTGTCATCATCGGCAAAAAAAGACGTACAGCCAACAGCTGTCAATTTCAACAAAACGCCGGCAGGTTTTAAACGCGACCTGGGAAGCGCCGACTGAAATCCAATTAAATCATACAGGAAGTTCCACATCGATAATATAACACGATCATGAAAAAGATAATCACCATCGCTTTAGCAATTCTGTTCACCGGGGCCATTTCATCCTGCAAAAAGGAAAGACCAAAAGCTGAGTTTGCTAACCTTCACTTATTCGCAACCGGTTACAAAAGAGACCTGGGAAGTGCTGACTGATTTATCCATTCAAGATCAATAAAACATAAAACAACATGAAAAAATTCATCCTCATAGCAACAGTAGCCCTTAGTGCAGGTGCATTATCATCAGCTACAAACAAAAATGACAACAAAACCAAAATGGTGATTGCACCAGTAAACTCGCTGACAACCGGTTTTAAAAGAGACTTAGGCAGCGCCGACTAAAAAACAAACAATAACGAACAAGAGATTTAATAAACAAAAAATATTTACGTACCCCCACATTAAAAACATCATGAAAAATTTAACACTAATAGCGACTTTAGCATTAAGCACCATATTATCGACCGCCACATTTGCAAATGCCGCTAACGGCCCTCAACCAAAACGTGACTTAGGTTCTGCTGATGCTCGTGGCCCTCAGCCAAAAAGAGATTTAGGTTCTGCTGATTTCGCCCGTGGCCCTCAACCAAAAAGAGATTTAGGTTCCGCTGATTTCGCCCGTGGCCCTCAACCAAAAAGAGATTTAGGTTCCGCTGATTTCGCCCGTGGTCCTCAACCAAAAAGAGATTTAGGTTCTGCTGATTTCGCCTTCGGTCCTCAGCCAAAACGCGACTTAGGTTCTGCTGATTTCGCTTTCGGTCCTCAGCCAAAACGCGACTTAGGTTCTGCTGATTTCGCTTTCGGTCCTCAGCCAAAACGCGACTTAGGTTCTGCTGATTTCGCCTTCGGTCCTCAGCCAAAACGCGACTTAGGTTCTGCTGATTTCGCCTTCGGCCCTCAGCCAAAACGCGACTTAGGTTCTGCTGATTTCGCTTTCGGTCCTCAGCCAAAACGCGACTTAGGTTCTGCTGATTTCGCTTTCGGTCCTCAGCCAAAACGCGACTTAGGTTCTGCTGATTTCGCCTTCGGTCCTCAGCCGAAACGTGACTTAGGTTCTGCTGATTTCGCCTTCGGTCCTCAGCCAAAACGCGACTTAGGCTCTGCTGATTTTGCTATGTCTGGTCCTGGTCCAAAAAGAGATTTAGGCTCTGCTGATTTCGCTATGTCTGGTCCTGGTCCAAAAAGAGATTTAGGTTCTGCTGATTTTGCTATGTCTGGCCCTGGTCCAAAAAGAGATTTAGGTTCTGCTGATTTTGCTATGTCTGGCCCTGGTCCAAAAAGAGATTTAGGTTCTGCTGATTTTGCTATGTCTGGTCCTGGTCCAAAAAGAGATTTAGGCTCTGCTGACTTCGCTATGTCTGGCCCTGGTCCAAAAAGAGATTTAGGTTCTGCTGATTTCGCTATGTCTGGTCCTGGTCCAAAAAGAGATTTAGGTTCTGCTGACTTCGCTATGTCTGGTCCTGGTCCAAAAAGAGATTTAGGTTCTGCTGACTTCGCTATGTCTGGCCCTGGTCCAAAAAGAGATTTAGGCTCTGCTGATTTTATGGCATAATCCACAACTCTTCCATTATAAAATCATATGTTATAAACTAAAATTTGAATAGTTAACAACATGAAAAAATTCATCATTGCAGCAGCGGTTTTAATAGCTACAGGCCTTACCGCTGTATCATTAACTCATAAAGCGCCTAAACAAGAAGCTAAAATAAAAGTCGAGAAAGTTGAGTTTGCCACTAAGACTGCAAATACACCAAAATCAGATCTGGGTTCGGCAGATTGATAATCAATTAGGGAATTATTGAATTGGTGAATTACGGTTTTCGCGATTAATTTTATTCACCAATAAACTAATGAACGAGTGAACCAATGAACTAACTATATTTGCTGCAAACAATAATATTATGCAGCACATAAAGCAATATGTTGAGCAAAACAAACAGCGTTTACTTGATGAGTTATTTGACCTGTTACGTTTGGCATCGGTTAGTGCCGATCCAAAATACAAACCCGAAGTATTAAAAACTGCCGACTATGTGGCAGCAAAGCTCCGCGATGCCGGAGCCGATAATGTTGAAATATGCCAAACCGCCGGCTACCCTATTGTGTACGGCGAAAAGATCATAGATGCTTCCAAACCTACAGTATTGGTTTATGGGCACTACGACGTACAACCGCCAGATCCGTTGGAACTGTGGAAAACACCGCCATTCGAACCAACTGTTCGGGATGGAAAAATATATGCCCGCGGCGCCTGCGATGACAAAGGACAGTTTTACATGCATGTAAAAGCCTTTGAGCTGCTGATGCAAACCGGTACCCTGCCATGCAATATTAAGTTTATGATTGAAGGGGAAGAAGAAGTAGGTTCATCCAACCTGGGCATCTTTGTGAAAGCCAACAAGGAAAAGTTGAAAGCCGATGTGGTGCTGATCTCCGATACATCGATGATCAGCATGGAGCACCCTTCGCTTGAAACCGGCTTACGTGGCCTCTCCTACCTTGAAGTAGAAGTAACCGGCCCAAACCGCGACCTGCATTCGGGTGTTTACGGCGGCGCCGTAGCTAACCCTATCACCATACTGGCCCAAATGATTGCCAGCCTGCATGATGAAAACAATCATATCACCATTCCCGGTTTTTATAATGATGTAGTACCTTTGAGCGAAGCAGAACGCAAAGCCCTTAACAGCGCGCCTTATGATGAAGCCGGGTACAAACAAGACCTTGATGTAGCCGAGCTTTGGGGCGAAAAGGGCTACAGTACTTTTGAACGTACAGGCACCCGTCCTACCGTCGAGCTAAACGGCATTTGGGGCGGCTATATAGGCGAAGGCGCCAAAACGGTGTTACCTTCAAAAGCCAATGCCAAAATATCTATGCGTTTAGTGCCCAACCAAACGTCAGATGCTATAACCAAACTGTTTACCGACCATTTTTTAAGTATTGCACCTCCCTATGTTAAGGTTAAGGTAACTCCACATCATGGCGGCGAACCGGCTGTAACCCCAACCGACAGTGTGGCTTACCGTGCTGCTCAAAAAGCCATTGCCGAATCATTTGGCAAAGAGCCCATCCCTACCCGTGGCGGCGGCAGTATCCCAATTGTTGCTTTGTTTGAAGCCGAGCTTGGTTTAAAAACTGTATTGATGGGCTTCGGGCTTGATAGCGATGCCCTGCACTCGCCCAATGAGAAATATGATATTTACAATTATTATAAAGGCATAGAAACCATTCCGTTGTTTCACAAATACTTTGCGGAGTTATCAAACTAATGTCATGAAGCTTTAATTTGCGCGATAACGACAGTTATTTTTTGATTTAGGTAAAACAAATAATATATTTATGATATTATCTAACTATACAAAAATCAAAACCATGGCAACTAAAGAATTGGACAAAGAAAAGACCGATGCATCTAAGCAGTTGCGCGATCTAAAATCATCGAAACAGGACAAAACAAAAACAGCTAAGGCTTTAAGCGAAAATAAAATGAAGCGAAAGCCTCTGCTATAAGATATTTATAACACCCCACGAGCCGGCAAGGGAAACTTACCGGCTCGTTTTATATAATTCCATTACAGTCTTATCCGCATTTCGATCATACGTTTTTTAAATCCTGCCTTTTCATAGGCTTTAATGGCTCCAATATTATCATTATATACCTCGAGCCTTATTTCGGTCAACCCCTGCTCAACTGTCCATTTCTTCAATTCTTCTATTATGGCCTGGTTTACTCCCATACCCCGGTATGCAGGCAGCACATACATAAAACCCAGGTAAGCATATTTTTCAAAGTCATAGTACACGTCCGGGTTCTTTTTAATTCGGGCATATCCGCTGCCCGCTATCTCCCCGTCAATTTCGGCTACCAAAACCTGCACATCTGTTGAGGTTATGAAGGCCTCCAAATCATAATAACTGATAGGATCGGGTTTGAGTGTGCTATCAAAAGGGCGTTCGGCAGTAATTATACCCTGCTCAAATTGAAGCAATACGGGCAGGTCTTCAATGGTAGCTTTTCTGATCAGCATATTCGTTAAATAGTAAATCGTTCGCAATCGGCCAAAAATGCTTCATCGGCATCGGCGCCTATGCCTGGCGCGTCGTCGATGGTTAAATGATATCCATCATATATGGCCCCGCCAACACACGGGTCAACCAAATGCCCCAGTTTACAGGTATCCATGTCATAAAACCGGATATTGGGGCTGGCATATACAAAGTGTAATTTAGCGCTTAATGCTATCCGGCTTTCCAGCATCCCTCCCATCATACAGGGTATCCCGTATGAAGCAGCAACGTCATGAATCCTTTTAGCCTCATAAATACCGCCCGACTTGGCCATTTTAATATTGATATAATGGCAGGCCCCGGCGTTGATTTGTTTGCGGGCATCATGGTGGTTGTATACGCTTTCGTCGGCCATGATCTTAACGGGTGATAACTGCATCAACTCGGGTACCCGGTCGTCATACCAGGTACGTATAGGTTGCTCGCAAAACTCAATATCATATTGCGCAATTGACTGCAGTGCAAAAACCGCTTCGTTAAAAGTCCAGCCCTGGTTGGCATCAATACGGATTTTCATACCCGGGCCAACAGCTTCCCGGATCTGTTTGATGCGCTCTACATCTTCCACTGCATTTTTGCCCAGCTTCACCTTTAATATATTAGCACCGGAGGCCTTAAAATCAAGCGCTTTTAAAGCCATGGTATGATGTCCGGCGATCCCTATTGTAATATCTGATTCAACAATACGTTTTTCGCCGCCCAAAAACTGGTATAATGGCAGGCCTGCATTTTTTGCCGCTATATCAAACAGGGCGTTATCAAAAGCGCTTTTTATAGTGGTATTACCGGCAGTAAAACTGTGAAGTTCGCCAAGCCGGGCTTCGATATCAAGCGCATCCTTGCCTTTCCATAAGCGGGCAAACTCACGCGCCATAATCAGGCAGGTATCCTGTGTTTCGCCAACAATCATCGGGAAAGCCGAGCATTCCCCTACACCGTAAAAACCGGCATCGGTATGCACACGGATAAAAACATTTTGGGCGTGAGATAATGTTCCGGTAGCAATGGTAAACGGCTCCATCGGGATGCTGAAGCGGTAGATCTCTGTGTGCGTGATGGTAATTTGCTGATTTTCCAAATTGTAGATGTTTAAAAGCTAAAATAAAACAAATATTTGCAACAATTAACCAACGTAATTTGCGTATTATAAGTATTAGTTTATATTTGCACTACTTCAATACAAGTAACAATTCAATTTTAGCCTCTTTTGCCCTTCCAATCAGGGAAATTTGCCTGGCTAACTTTCAACTTTCTTAAAAAATTATTACCATGGCTAAAGAAAACACGCCTGCAAATTTTGATTATAACTCAACCAGGAATAAACTGATCCTGTCTGAATATGGCCGTAACGTACAAAATATGGTTAAATATATTGTAGCGCTGCCAACCAAAGAAGAACGCAACCGCTACGCACAGGTAGTTATTGACCTGATGGGCTTTTTAAACCCCCACCTGCGCGATGTGGCCGATTTTAAACATAAACTGTGGGACCACCTGCACATCATTTCTGATTACCAGATTGATGTGGATTCACCGTACCCCAAGCCATCGCCTGATGCTGTGCATATTAAACCAGCACCGTTAAACTATCCTCATCAGCGTATCAAATACAAGCACTATGGCAAAACCATTGAGCTGATGATTGAAAAGGCCAAGGCCATTGAGGAGCCTGAACGTAAGCGCCACATGATCCAGGCGATAGCTAACTTTATGAAAATGGCCTATGTACAATGGAACAAAGACTCGGTGAGCGATGAAAGCATCCTGTCAGATCTATATGCTTTATCGGGCGGTACGTTGAAACTGGAAGAGAACATCAACCTTAACCGCGTTGATTTCCGCCCTAATAACTTTCAGCAAAACAATACCAATAATAACAACCGCGGCCGCAACAATAACCAAAACAATCAAAACCGTGGCGGCGGTAATGGCGGCAGGCAAAACAATAATCAAAACCGCAACAACAACCAAAACCGCAACCGTAACAACGGCGGCGCAAAAAATATTAACCCCACCCAACCCTCCCCTTCAGGGGAGGGCTTTTGCTTTTCTTCTGCTTTCCCTCTTTCATAAAAGTATCTTTTGGTACAGGATATTTAGCAAGGTTTTTCCATTAATTTTCTAATCTTTGCCGCATATAAATTATTTGACAAAACCGATCATAGCTTTTACAGTTTATCATTGGTGATCTTATCAATTATCCGAAACTCCGCATGACTAACGCATTTGTAATAAATGGCGGCAAACCGCTAAAAGGTGAAATAACCCCTCAGGGTGCAAAAAACGAAGCTTTACAGGTTATATCTGCCGTATTGCTTACTGAAGAAAAAGTAACCATCAGCAACATCCCCGATATTAAGGATGTAAACAAACTGATAGAGCTGCTTGGCGATATGGGCGTTATTGTTGAACGTATTAACGAGCATACTTACACCTTTGAGGCCAAAGACATCAACCAGGATTTTTTCTTGTCTGAAGCTTTTAAATCAAAGGGTGGCGGCTTACGTGGTTCTATCATGATAGTTGGCCCCTTGCTGGCACGTTTTGGCAAAGCATCAATCCCTAAACCAGGTGGCGATAAAATCGGTCGCCGCAGGTTGGATACCCACTTCCTGGGTTTCGAGAAACTGGGGGCCCAATTTAATTACAATCCCGAAAATGGTTTCTTTAATGTAGATGCCTCCAACCTGCAAGGTACTTATATCCTGCTGGACAGAAGCTTCTGTAACAGGAACGGCCAACGTGGTAATGGCCGCGGTATTAGCCAAAGGCACTACTACTATTTACAACGCCGCCTGCGAGCCTTACCTGCAGCAGCTTTGTAAAATGCTGAGCCGTATGGGTGCTAAGATCAGCGGTATTGGCTCAAACCTGCTAACGATTGAAGGTGTTGAAAAATTAGGCGGTACAGAGCACCGATTATTGCCCGACATGATCGAGATCGGTTCATTTATCGGCCTTGCAGCCATGACGGGATCTGAGATTACCATTAAAGATGTTCAATACAAAGAATTGGGCATGATCCCCGACGTTTTCAGGCGTTTAGGTATTAAACTGGAGCTTAGAGGTGATGATATCTTTATCCCGGCCCAGGAACATTACGAAATAGAGACTTTTATCGACGGCAGTATCATGACCATTGCCGATGCACCATGGCCTGGCTTTACTCCCGACTTATTAAGCATTGTGCTGGTTGTAGCTATCCAGGCAAAAGGTTCGGTACTGATCCATCAAAAAATGTTTGAGAGCCGCTTATTCTTCGTGGATAAACTGTTGGATATGGGCGCGCAGATCATTCTTTGCGATCCGCACCGTGCAACCGTTATTGGCCTGGATAACCAGGTTAAACTGCGCGGCATTTCCATGACCTCGCCAGATATCCGTGCCGGGGTTTCATTGCTGATCGCCGCACTTTCGGCACAAGGCCAGTCAACCATTTACAATATTGAACAAATTGAACGTGGCTATCAGCATATTGATACCAGGCTTAAAGCTTTGGGCGCTGATATAACGAGAATATAAGCAGAAAGCTTAAGGCCGAAGGCTTAAAGCTCAAAACATAAGGACAAGCAAAAGCTTTAAGCCTTATGCTTTGAGCTTTTTGCTTTATGAGGCTTTCTGCTTTATAAATATATTTTTATAGCTTTATGCTTTCAGCCTTCGGCCTTTAGCTCAAAACCCATTATATTAACAATGCCTTACAAAAACCGGAAATCTACCTACGTTTATTTTGTACTGATATTTGTATTTATTAAAGTTGTTCTTAATCTTTTCGCGATATCGCATTTTGGTTTTCACAGGGATGAGTTTTTGCACCTTGTATTGGCCGATCATCTGGATTGGGGATACAAGGAAGTACCGCCGTTTATAGCCATCCTGGCAAAAATCTCTGTAACTTGTTTTGGCAACTCCGTTTTCGCGGCACGATTGTTCCCTACCCTGTTTGGAGGACTTATTGTGCTGCTTACCGGACTCATCGTCATTGAATTTGGCGGAAAGAAGTTTGCTATAACCCTTGCCTGTTTGTCGCTCATTTTTGCGCCTGCCTTTGCAGCAAGTGACTATCTTTTTCAGCCAGTAGTATTCGATCAGTTTTGGTGGGTATTAACGGTTTGGCTGCTCGTAAAATACCTCAACACTACCGATGTAAGGTACCTATACTGGCTTGGCGCAGCCGTTGGCTTTGGCGTACTTACTAAGTACACCATGCTGTTTTTCGCGGCTTCACTTGTTATTGGTATCCTTATCAGCAAGCAGCGTAAATTACTGTTCAATAAGCATATTCTTGGTGCTGCCTTCATAACAATAGTTATCGTACTGCCTAACCTCATCTGGCAAATAACACATCACATGCCTGTATTTACGCATATGAAAACCCTGCGTGAGCAGCAGTTGGATTACATTACCCCAACCGACTTTATTAAACAACAATTACTGGTCAATGGCGTAGCTTTATTTGTATGGCTTAACGGACTGGCGTTCCTGATATTTTCATTCAGGCTACGTAATTTCCAGTTTCTGGCATTGGCTTACGCGCTCATCTTCTTTTTTTACTGATGATGGATGGTAAAAGCTATTACATATTTGGCGCCTACCCTATGCTGTTTGCGGCAGGGGCTTTCGGTTTCGAACGTTTATTAAAAACGAGTGGGTATGTTTTGCGTACTGCGACAATTATTTTATTTACTTTACCAAACCTTGTTTTATTCCCGATAGTACTGCCTATACTCCCGCTATCGCAAACGCTGGCATTCTTCAGGTTTGCCGATAAACATCTCCCGCCTGCTCGCTTTGCCATGACCTGGGAAGACGGTAAAAAACACGCCACCACCCAGGATTATGCCGACATGCTGGGCTGGGATGATATGGCAGCATTGGTTGATAAAGCTTACAAAAGCCTTAATGCCAACGATCAGAAACAAACTTTAGTTTATGCCGATAACTACGGTGAAGCCGGCGCCATCCATCATTATGGTAAGCAATACGGTTATCCCGATGTAATATCACTGAACAGCAGCTTTACCCTTTGGGCACCCGATAGCCTCAAATGCAAATACATGATTTATGTAGATGAAAACGGCGGAAAAAATATTAAGGAATTTGTGGAAGGGAAAATGATAGGCAGTTTTACCAAAGTTGGAGAGGTAACCAATCCGCTTGCAAGAGAGAAGGGTACGGCTGTGTTTATCATTACACCAAATTACCGGTTAAATCAAAGGTATAGCCCGGAATTGGCGAAGAAGAGGTTGGAGTAGTGAGGTGAAAGGCAAAGGGCTAAAGGCAAAAGGCTTATCTTTTAAAAGTCAGGTAATAAATCGCTTTTCTCAAACGTTTTAACGCAGTCAAATTAAACCTGCCATAACATGAAATATGTTCTATCATTATTTTTGCTGCTCCTCATCTTATCGTGCAATGATATACGCCAGCAAAATGAAAAGAACATTTTAGGCAATTGGATTAAAGTTAAAAATCCGGCCACAGCAAATAGAAATATTGTTCTTGAAGTTCCGTATTTTGATAATGCAGGCTTTAACTTTTATAAAAATGGCACTTTTGAAAATAAAACCAGTTATTTAAGGCGAACAGACAGTACCACAATAAACCTTGGAGGTGGTTCAAAATACAGGATCGACGCTGATAGTCTGTACTTGTTAAATCCTAACGGCAATAAATGGGAGGCCCACCTATTAACCAAATTAACTCCTGACACCTTGCAATTTGATTTATGGAATAATAAGCTTGCTACCTTTAAGCATTACAAACCCGGAAACCATAAAAATCCCACCTTCGAAAAAATCGTTTTATCTACATCCGGATGTTATGGATCGTGTCCGATCATGAGCATTATATTGAATGATGATGGGACTATATTATTTAAAGGATTGGAATATACCGGTAAAAAAGGCTTGTTTGAAGGTAAAATCACGAAAGAAAAGTTCCAACAACTACAAGCAAATTTTTCCAAAGCTGATATCGCTTCACTAAAGGATAGGTATAACGTATCTCGGTCAGATGATGAGACAATAAGCACCACATTCATACAAAATGGGAAAATTTACAAAACCATTGATGACTATGGTAGATCTGCCCCTTTTGAGTTTACCTGGGCGTATATCCCTGTACGCTACCTTTATCAGCAATTGAGCTTAACAAAGATGCCCATACCACCATTTATTAGTTCAAGATTTAAAAAAATAAGGGGCTCAAGTTTTAGAAAAGGTAAAAAGATTGCAGAATTAACTGAATCAGAAGCTTTTTTATTATCTGACTACCTGCGTAATGGAAAGGTTACTGATATTACTTTTGCTCAGCGGTTTAACCTTGTCATCGAATATAGTGACTTGCCACGAGATACCATTAAAACCAATGGTCGGTTTTTCACATTCAAAATAAAAGATAAATTTCAAACTGTTGATATCGGATTCAACTTTTAT
The DNA here is from genome assembly GCF_050632265.1 of Mucilaginibacter sp. P19. Lineage (NCBI taxonomy): Bacteria > Pseudomonadati > Bacteroidota > Sphingobacteriia > Sphingobacteriales > Sphingobacteriaceae > Mucilaginibacter > Mucilaginibacter sp. P19. Next base: position 2,017,301 of record NZ_CP192586.1, on the reverse strand, counting down.
GACGTAAATCAGCAGCAATGGAAATGGCGTAAAATTTATGACTACGATTAGTCGTGAAAGATAAAAGGTGCTATGCGATGGGCATAGCACCTTTTATCTTTCACGTTTAACCTCACCTGCTAAGCTGATATAGCGTTTATAATATCATACTGGGTAATAATCTCGATTTTACCCTCCCCGTCTTCAACAAGCACAGCAATATTATCTTTATTGATCATCGCCGAGATCCTGTCTATCGAAGTATTCAGATCAACAAAGGGGAACGGAGCTGTGGTAATGTTTTTGATCGGCTGCGATTTGATTGAAGGGTTTTCGATCAGCGAATCAAGGATATCACTCTCGGTGATCTTCCCAATTACCATACCTTTTTGCGTAACCGGGATTTGAGAGATATTGAGCGATTTAATAGTATTAATAGCCTCAAGCACGCTCTTTTCGCAATCAATGGTAATGATTTCCTGTACATCTTTTTTGCTGATGATATCGCGGGCGGTAAGTTTCTCGTCTTTCAGGAAACCACGGTCGCGCAGCCAGTCGTCATTATACATTTTTCCAAGATAGCGGGTGCCATGGTCCGGGAAGATGATCACCACCACATCGCCCTCTTTAAACTTATCCTTCATCTGCAGCAAACCAGCCACGGCTGAGCCTGTTGAGTTACCGGAAAAGATCCCCTCCTTACGGGCAATTTCGCGGGTCATGAGGGCGGCATCCTTATCGGTCACCTTTTCAAAGTGATCTATCAGGCTAAAATCAACGTTTTGTGGCAGGAAATCTTCGCCAATACCTTCGGTGATATATGGATAGATCTCGTTTTTATCAAAAACACCTGTTTCCTTGTATTTTTTAAATACCGAACCATAAGTATCAATACCTAAAATCTGTATGGCAGGGTTCTTCTCTTTCAGATAACGGGCAATACCTGATATAGTACCACCAGTACCAACACCTGCAATAAGGTGGGTGATCTTGCCTTCAGTCTGCTCCCAAATTTCGGGACCAGTACTTTCATAGTGCGCCTGCGAGTTGCTCAGGTTATCATACTGATTGGGCTTCCATGAGTTAGGGACTTCCCGCTCCAGGCGTGACGATACCGAATAGTATGACCTTGGATCTTCAGGTTCCACGTTAGTAGGGCAAACAATTACCTCGGCCCCAAAGGCGCGCAAAGCATCAAACTTTTCTTTTGACTGTTTATCGGTACTGGTAAAAATACATTTATAGCCTTTGATAACGGCCGCGATAGCCAGTCCCATACCGGTATTGCCCGATGTGCCTTCAATAATGGTACCGCCGGGTTTAAGCTTACCGCTTTTTTCGGCGTCTTCAATCATTTTAAGGGCCATACGGTCTTTAATGGAGTTGCCGGGATTGGTTGTCTCTATCTTGGCTAAAACAGTAGCTGGAATGTCTTTTGCTACTTTATTCAGTTTTACCAGCGGCGTATTGCCAATGGTATCGAGTATGTTGTTGTACCACATAATTTAAATCTCTACTAACCCGGTATATAAAGCAGGGTTACGCCTCAAAAATAAGTTTCTTAAATGATATTTCTTTTATGGAAAAGTAAATAGATCTGCATCCTATAAACACACAAGCATAAATGTAATAAATTCAAACCGGTGGTAATTACCACAAAACATACCTAAACATGCAGGCAACACTAAAAAGATCGTTATTATTTTTTAGTTTCTTAAGTTTTTGTATAACTGCCGCATTTGGGCAAAAGCCGCTTACCCCAAGCCGGCAAAGCAGTTATTATACTTATATATATAAAATAACGGCCGGCGATGTGTTTAAATTTTACCGCTACCCGCGTAAAAAACCTGACGAGCAAATATTACACAACCCCATTGACTCGTTTAAAACAAACGATAAATGGAACAATACCCTCCTTCTCGGCAACTATTTGAAAGTAGTGGCCAAAAAGAACGTGCTAAGCTATTCGCTTATCGAAAACCGCTCGGCCAATTTAAAACTGCTGGCTAATAACTATGACCTCCGCTTTATTTTGGTTGACCAGGCAGGCAAAGCTATTAACAACGCTTTAGTGCAGTTTGACAATCATACCGTTACTTATGATTCAAAGGCCGGCTTGTATATAGCTAATCCTTCAAAAAGGGATACCATACTAAAAGTTGATTACGCGGGCGTTACCAACTATTACGTTATAAAAAAACAGCAGCGCTCATCTTATTATCATTACAATCCGTATCGCAATATGAGCTTTTTTAAAGCTGCCTGGAAACGCTTTAAAAACCTGTTTAAGGGACACGATAAATATTACAGCCGCCAGCCCGCAGATAATTATGAAGGCTTCATTGTATTTAACAAGGCCATTTATAAACCACACGATACGGTAAAATTCAAGGCGATCATCTTAAATAAAAAAACAAAACAACCTGTAACCACAGCTCAGCTTTTAGTACGGCTCAAAGAACGGTATGAGGATGACGGTAAGATCATAGGCAAAGTAAACAGTTACCGCGAAGGAGCTTATGAATATAGCTTTGCTCTTACTGATAGCCTCGACCTTTCACTTGATGAAGATTATACCATCTCGCTCGAAGATCAGTCAAGCGAAAAGTACAAACTTGACGATTATAAAGGCGATGACGATCAGGGCTTTTTAGCCAAACGCAAGGTTTTTTTGACGGGCCGGTTTAAATATGAAGAATACGAGCTTAAATCAATAACCTTCAGCACCAGGATTGATAAAGAAAAACACGGGCCCGGAAATCCGGCTACATTATATTTAAAAGCAGTTGACGAAAATAACCTGCCGGTTACGGATGGCAGGGTTACTGTTACATTCAATACCCGTGGCACCGGTATGCGCAGGCAAAACTACACTTTTGTGCCCGACCAGCTTTGGACACACCAACTACAGCTTGACCCGGTTGGTGAAACCAGGCTAATTATCCCCGATTCTATTTTCCCGAAGGCAGATATTACTTACACCATTAATTCAGAATTTCTGAACAGTAATAACGAACAGCAATCGGCCAATAACGATATGAGTTACCGGTACAGCCGGTTTAGTATTACCGCCAAGTTAAACGGTGATACACTAATAAGTACCGCCTTTGATAATGGAAAGGCCGTAAATGCTATGGCTACCATCAGCGCCCTTAACGCAAAGTATGATACCATAACCAGGGTCAGGGTAATGCTCCCGGCAAAAACCATCATCAATCCTTATGCCGATAGTTACAATATCGAAACAGACAGCGCCTATGCCGACCTCGACCTAAAAGATAATAACGCCGGCATCTCGCTATCGGGCTACCGCACCGCCGATTCGGTGTTTGTAAAGGTTGACAACCCGCGGCACCTGCATTTTTGGTATTCGGTATTTGGCGGCAACAAATTAATTGATGCAGGGCAGGCCAATAACCTGTTTTATGTACGTGCTTATAATGATCAAAACCTCCTAAACTTTCAGGTGCATTATATCTGGGCGGGTGAAAGCAAAACCGAAGCCACCGATATCATGTACCGCGATAAGTTGCTGACCATCAACGCTCGTCAGCCAGTGTCGGTTTATCCCGGGCAGCAAGCTAAAACCGACATCGTGGTTACCGATGCCAAAGGCCAGCCCGTAGCCAATGCTGATTTAACGGCCTGGTCAATGACGAGTAAGTTTGCCGACTACAAGGCGCCGTATGTGCCATACCTTGACAAAGGTTTTCCGTATCGCAAGCAAAAAATGGGTTTTAATACCGGCAATATAAATGGCGATGGTTCATTACAGCTCAACTGGAAGCGCTGGAGTAAAGAAATGGGGCTTGACAGTATTGCCTACTACCAGTTTACTCACCCCGAAAAAATTTACCGGGTTGAAGAAGATGCTAAAGACTCGCTAACCCAGGTAGCGCCTTTTGTGATTAAAAACGGCGATGTATTGCCCGTACACATCCTTTATATTGATGACCGGCCGGTGTACTTTGACCAAACACAACAGCTTAAACGCTACAGTTTCGCGGTATCGCCGGGCAGGCACATGTTCCGGTTCAGGACCAGCCATCAAAACATTTGGGTAGATAGTGTAGATGTACAAAAATCGAAAAAGCTGATCTTCAGCATTAATGCTGATAATGCGCACTCAACAAAGGTTTTGGATACATTGAGTACCTATGAAAGCGACTTCATCAACCGTTACCTGATTACCGTTATCAATAATTTTGGCTGGAAGATGGCCCTCCTTACCCAAAACGAAAAGGTATTCATGATCAATCCCGACCCGAACTATGGTTACCGGAACAACAGCGTACTCATAGGTCCTTCGGTCGAAAACTTTGCCAATTTAGATGTACAGGGCAGTGGTTCGCGATATTTTGTTACCGAACCAGGCTATTCTTTTCAGTTTGAGCCCGGTCTTATCAAACAAAAAAGCATCGCTGCTGCCTATCCCTTCAATCCCATACTATCTTCATACCACGGCCCTGCCGATGATTATACACAGCAGGTACTTACCCAACCTGAGGCCGAAAGTATCTGGCAGCAATATCTTGACCTGCGCAGCAACACGCAATCACTTTTTGTAAACCCCGTTATTACGGGCGAAACAGGTAAACTAAGTATGAGCATCGATCAACCTAAGGGCAAAAAACTGCTGGTTAAAAACCTGATCGTTTATAAATATGATGACCCGGACTTTTTATTGATCTATCCCGGCAATACCACATACATTAATAACCTAAACGCCGGCAGGTACAGGCTTTTATTTTTACTTAAGGGCGATAGTTATGATATTAAAGAAAATGTAACCATAAAAACAGGCGGCACTAATTTTTACAACTTTACGGTGTTGCCCACGCATGTTAAAGATTCGGTAGGTGTTCGGATCAGCAACATTATCAATAACAGGACGGGCAGCTATAATCACGGTGACCGCGAAATAGAAAACGATGCCCTGAAAATAAAAGAGGCCTTTAATGATAAATATCTTGATACCGGTACTTTCGGCGACATGATGAGCGGAACAATTATCGCCAGCGATGATAAATTAGCTGTGCCCGGTGTAACCATAAAGGTAAAAGGTTCATCAACAGGCACACTCACGGATTTAGCCGGGCGCTTTAAATTAAAAGTTCCCAAAACCGGCAAGCTCATTATAAGCTTTATAGGCTACGACACGCAGGAGCTAAACATACAACCCGGGGCAACTGTCAGGATAACCTTAAAACCAAGCTCAAAATTATTGCAGGAGGTTATGGTTATTGGATATGGTGCGGTAAAAAGAAGTGAGACCACGGGCGCGTTGGCAATGGTATCTTCCTTAGAGGGGAGGGTTGCCGGTCTGAATATAAACGATGGCGGGCCCGGAGGCGGTATCAATATTATGATTAGAGGAATGGCATCATTACCGTCGGCCCAGCCGCTGATTGTGGTGGATGGCGAAATTGTTGATAAGCTATCTGACGTAAATAAAGATGACATTGCAGAAATTAGTGTATTGAAAGACGCCGCTGCCACGGCAATATACGGTGCCCGGGGCTCAAATGGCGTCATCGTGATCAGAACCAAAGCTAAACCCGGTTTGGCCGGAAGCAAAGGGGCCGACAGCACACAAACCGGCAGCACGCAAACCATGCGTAAAAACTTTTCAGACTACGCCTACTGGCAGCCTAAACTCAGTACCGACGAGCATGGCAAAGCCAGCTTTATGGTTACTTACCCTGATGATATCACCAACTGGCGAACGTTTATCATCGGCATTACCGGCAATAGGCAAACCGGCTTTACCGAAAGCAGCATCAAATCATATAAACCTTTAAGCGCCAATTTCATTGCGCCGCAATTTGCCATAGCCGGCGATGAAATGAACCTGATTGGCAAGGTGATGAACTATAATAATACCTCCGCAAAGCTTACCCGTATTTTTAAATACAACGGACAAACCCTGAAACAGGAGGAACTGGAAGTTAAAAACTCCAAAATTGACACACTTACTATTACTGCTGCTGCCGCTGCTTCTATCGCTCCTACCGACAGCCTCACTTTTGAGTATACCATTAAACGGGATAACGGCTATTTTGACGGCGAGCAGCGCAGTATCCCGGTGATGCCCCAGGGGGTTAAAGAAACCAAAGGAGTTTTTGAAGCACTTGACCGCGATACCACAGTGAACATGAAATTTGATCCGGCTTTGGGCCCTGTTACTTTCCGGGCAGAGGCTTCTGTATTGCCCGCGTTGACTGAAGAAACCCGCAAGCTGAGGGAGTACAAGTATCTATGCAATGAGCAGCTGGCTTCAAAATTGAAAGGCCTGCTCATGGAACGGCGCATTAAAAAGTTTTTGGGCGAAGAGTTTAAATACGAGAGAAATATAAAAGACGTAATTAAAAAACTACAGGAAAACCGCAAAAGTAACGGCACCTGGGGCTGGTGGAAGGATAGTAACGAAGAACTCTGGATCAGTCTGCATGTAGTAGAAGCGCTTGTAGATGCCCAAAAAGAGGGCTACGCTGTTGAACTGGATAAACAAAAATTAACCGACTATCTCGTCTTTCAGCTTGAAAGTTACAAACGCAGGGACAAAATACTTTGCCTTCAGTTACTTCATAAACTGGGAGCGAAAGTTGATTACCAGAAGTATGTAACAGGCATTGAAAAAGAGCAGGCTAAGGATCAAAAAACCTTCGACTACAAATTGTCAGGGTATGATAAGTTAAGAATGATGTTATTACGGCAGGAATCTGCCCTACCCATAAAAATGGACAGTTTAATCAACACAAGCAAACATACTATGTTCGGTAACTTATATTGGGGCGAAGACGGTTATCGCTTTTTTGACAATTCGGTACAGTTGAGTGTATTAGCCTACCGCATTATCAAAAACGAAGGCAGGCATCCCGAGCTACTAACCAAGATCCGCGGCTACTTCCTTGAACAACGCCGGCTTGGTGACTGGCGTAATACTTATGAATCGGCGCTGATACTGGAAACTATTCTGCCAGATCTGTTGACAGAAAATAAACAGGTCAAACCATCGCAGATCACGCTTACAGGCACAGATACAAAAACGATCGACAAATTCCCTTATTCGACAACGCTAACTGATAAAACGATCAGTATCAGCAAAACCGGCAGTCTTCCTGTGTACATTACCGGCTACCAGCAGTTCTGGAACAGCAAGCCCGAAAAAGTGAGTAAAGATTTTACAGTAAATACCTGGTTTGAGCGTAAGGAAAAAACAATAACCACCCTGAAAGGCGGTGAACCTGTATTATTAAAAGCAGAAGTAACAGCCCGCGGCGATGCTGATTTTGTGATGATAGAGATCCCGATACCTGCCGGATGCTCGTACGAAAGCAAGGAGCAGCAATGGGACAATAATGAAGTACACCGCGAATATTTTAAGGAGAAGGTAAGTATATTTTGCCGCAGTCTTAAACAGGGCAAATATACATTCACCGTAAACCTCATCCCCCGTTACAACGGCAAATACACCCTAAATCCGGCCAAAGCCGAACTGATGTATTTCCCGGTATTTTACGGCAGAGAGGGGATGAAACAGATTGTCATTGGTTCATTTGTTCATTAGTTCATTGGTATGCTTGGCTCATTGGTATCTGGTTCATTTGTTTAGCGCTTGCTAAGACAAATGAACTAATGAACCAGTGAACTAATGAACTTAAAACTTCAAATGCTTAACCGTTAACCCGTTATTGATCAACTGCTTTAACGATTCGATACCGATATGCAGGTGTGTTTCAACAAATTGCTCGGTTACTGATGAATCGCTTTCGGCGGTTTTAACACCTTCGGGGATCATCGGCTGATCTGATACCAGCAGCAGCGCACCTGTAGGGATCTTATTGGCGAAGCCGGTTGTAAAGATGGTTGCAGTCTCCATATCAACAGCCATGGCACGCAGATCTTTAAGGTACTTTTTAAATACTTTATCATGTTCCCAAACGCGGCGGTTAGTGGTATAGCAGGTACCGGTCCAGTAATCGCGTGAGTAATCACGAATGGTAGTTGAGATAGCCTTTTGCAACGCGAATGCCGGCAAAGCAGGCACTTCGGGAGGTAAATAATCGTTGGATGTACCTTCGCCACGAATGGCGGCTATCGGCAGGATCAGGTCGCCTACGTTGTTCTTTTTCTTAAGGCCTCCGCATTTACCCAAAAATATGACAGCTTTAGGGTGAATGGCCGTGAGCAGGTCCATAACAGTAGCCGCCACCGAACTGCCCATACCAAAGTTAATAATAGTAATACCGTTTGCTGTAACGCTTTGCATTGGCTTTTCAAGCCCCATAATAGGCGCGTTATCATTCCATTGCGAAAACAGCTGGATATACTTTGAAAAATTGGTAAGGATAATATACTCGCCAAATGCTTCAAGAGGCCTGCCGGTATAGCGCGGCAGCCAGTTAGCTACAATTGCTTCTTTTGTTTTTAATCCTGATTTTACGGGCGATTGCACTTCTTTCACCGGCGGTGGTAAGGCATCTCCGTCCTTTTTAATGTTTAATTCTTCGTTCATATGATTTCTTTTTATACAGCAAACCCCGGCATGATAACCAGGGCGCGCTTTATTTTTTAATAAATATAAGTGTTTGCTTATATACTGTGCGTTAAGCTACTTTTAACTTTTTCAGATCAGATTTTTCAAACTTCTCGCGTGCGTAATCCAAAGTTACGTTCAAACGTTTCACATCTTTTTTGGATGGAAACTCGAACATAGCATCGATCATGATAGCTTCGCATATTGAGCGTAACCCCCTCGCGCCAAGTTTAAATTCCATTGCTTTATCTACAATAAACTCCAATACTTCGTCTTCAAAATCAAGCTTTACACCTTCATATTCAAACAGTTTTTTGTACTGTTTCAATAATGAGTTTTTAGGCTCGGTAAGGATATTGTGCAATGCTTCTCTATCAAGCGGGTTGAGGTAGGTAAGCACCGGCAAACGGCCTATCAACTCAGGGATTAAACCAAATGATTTCAAATCCTGCGGTGTAATATACTTATAGAAGTTTTTAGTATCAATATCACCCTCATCGTGCTTAAACTTGTAACCAACAGTTTGGGTACGCAGTCGATTGGCGATCTTTCTTTCAATACCGTCAAATGCTCCACCGCAAATGAAAAGGATGTTACTGGTATTTACCGTGATCATTTTCTGATCCGGGTGTTTACGGCCCCCCTGTGGTGGTACGTTAACCATGGTACCTTCTAATATTTTCAATAGCGCTTGTTGTACGCCCTCTCCGGATACGTCGCGGGTGATAGAAGCATTATCGCTTTTACGGGCTATCTTATCAACCTCATCAATGTAAACAATACCTTTTTCGGCAAGGGTTACATCATAATCGGCCGATTGCAGTAAGCGGGTCAGGATGCTTTCAACGTCCTCCCCTACATAACCGGCTTCGGTTAGCACGGTAGCATCACAAATGCAAAATGGAACGTTAAGTACTTTGGCGAGTGTTTTGGCAAGCAGGGTTTTGCCCGTACCTGTTTCACCTACCATGATGATGTTTGATTTTTCAATCTCAACCTCATCTTTATCAATACGCTGATTTAAGCGTTTATAATGATTATATACAGCTACCGAAAGTATCTTTTTGGCGTCATCCTGCCCAATAACATACTGATCAAGATGTGCCTTCATTTCTGATGGCTTAAGCAAGGCCGGCGCCAGAGGCGATGACTTCACTTTACGTACCTTCAACTCCTCAGCCAATATTTCATTGGCCTGGTTCACACATTTATCACAAATGTGTGCATCAAGTCCTGCTATTAACATCAGGGAATCCTGTTTACCGGCACCGCAAAATGAACACCTGATCTCTTTGCTGTTTTTATTCATCTGATTTATCTTCTTACTCAAAGTTAAAAAATTAGTGGCAAAAAAAATCCTGCCCGTAAGTCGGGAAAGTGAGCAAGTCCGGAAGCAGCTCAGCTTCCGGACTTTAATAACTTTTTAACATTCCAAACATCCAGACTTTCCGATTTATCGGAATCCGGACTTTCAAGAATTATTTCCCTTTGTTACCTCTTAAAATCTCGTCAACCATACCAAATTCTTTGGCTTCTTCTGCAATCATCCAGTAGTCACGGTCAGATGCATCCCAAACTTTTTGGTAAGGTGCACCGCTGTGATCGGCAATGATCTGGTACAGTTCTTTTTTCAATTTAGTGATCTCCTGATAAGTGATCTCTATATCCGACTGCTGGCCCTGAGCACCGCCTGATGGCTGGTGGATCATCACCCTTGCATGCGGAAGCGCTGCCCTTTTACCTTCAGTACCGGCTACTAACAACACGGCAGCCATTGACGCCGCCATACCTGTACAGATGGTAGCCACGTCATTTGATATAAACTGCATAGTGTCATAGATACCTAAACCTGCATAAACCGAACCGCCTGGTGAGTTAATGTAGATCTGGATATCGCGTTTAGCATCAGCCGATTGTAAGAATAGCAACTGAGCTTGGATAATGTTTGCAATATTATCATAAATAGCATCGCCCAGGAAAATGATACGGTCCATCATCAAACGTGAAAACACGTCCATGGCCTGTACATTAAGCTGGCGTTCTTCAAGGATGTATGGTGTCATACCGGTTGGTACGGTAGTGATACCACCTGTTGGCATATTGCCTCTTTCAACACCTGCAATATATTTGTCTACATAAAGGCTGTTAATACGGTGATGCTTAACAGCATATTTTCTGAATTCGTTTTTATCGATATTACTGCTCATGGTTTTTGTTTGTTGTTCGTTAGGAAATGCGGGCGTCTTACCCGCGATAAATATAGTTTTTAGTTCAATAGATTTTTTGCAAGATAGTTTTTATTACGTAATTTTTTGATGAGGCCTACGTGACTAAACCTGATTTTTTTGGTCAAAACTAACAGTAGAGTCGGCAGGAAGATGTTGGTGAAAATACCAACATCGGGCAGATACTCTCTTATGTCATTGCGAGCGTAGCGACGAAGCAATGACATATAATCTTAACGACACATAAAACACCAAAAGCAACCTTTTGAGTTGCTTTTGGTGAATATGCTATAAAATCTATCCCTTTTCAGGGCGATTGAAAAACTGCTTACTGTGCTGCGGTAACCAATGCACTGAAATCAGTGTAAAGGATATCCTGCTTATCTAAAGTGATCACATTTTTGATATAATCAAATACCTTTAATGCTTTTACCTCTTCAAATATCTTGTTAGCGTTGTCTTTGTTTTGCAGGTACTGAACAGTGTACTGGCCTAATTGATCCTCAGGGATAGCAGTCGGGCTGTACATCCTGAACTGCTGATCTAAACGGATCTTAGCTAATTCAAACACATCTTCATATTTAATTTCGATTGTGTTATCAGTAATGATCTTGTTTTCAATCAAAGTCCATTTCAGGTTTTGAGCAAAATCGTTGTAACCGCCTTCTAATTCCTCGTCGCTCAGTTTTTCGTTAGTTGCTTTTAACCAACGTTTCAGGAACTCATCAGGAAGGGCGAAATCAACTTTAGCGATAGCCAGTTTGTACATGTCGTCCTGCAATTTGCGGTCGGCATCCTGAACCATCATGCTTTCAAGTTCTTCAGTAATTTTAGCTGTGAACTCCTCTTCGGTAGTTACAGTACCTTCACCAAATAATTTGTCAAAGAACTCCTGGTTAAGATCACTTTCCTCTAAACGGTTAACGTTTTTAACAGTTAATTGGAAATCGCCTCTTAAATCAGCTGCATCGTCTTCTTCAATTTTCAATAAACCGGCAATTTTAGCTGCGTCGTTATCAAAAGCTTTACGAATATCGAATGTTAACACATCGCCTTTTTTCAAACCGATCAGTGAAGCTTTGATTGCTTCATCCTTGATCTGATCTAAACGTACAGACGCTGTATTGGTTATTCCACCCTCAAAAACACTACCATCGGCCGAAAGTTGAACCAATTCGCTGTAAAGAACGTCATCATCTGCCGATACGTCAGGATTTGTCATTTTGCCATAGCTGCGGCGGATATTTTTGATCCTTGAAGCCAGCGTTTCGTCATCAACTTTGATTACGTATTGGGTTAATTTATCTTTTGATGAAAAGTCGATGCTGAACTCAGGAGCTAAACCTAATTCATAGCTAAACTCAAAGTTATCGGCAAAATCCCAGTTGTATTCTTTGTTATCATCTGCAGCAGGCAATGGCTGACCCAATACAGCCAGTTTTTGCTCGTCGATATAGTTATTTAAAGTATCTTGTAACAGGTTGTTGATCTCATCAACAAGGATGCTTTTGCCGTACATTTTTTTGATGTGCGATGCAGGCACCATGCCCGGGCGAAAACCAGGAATTTTTGCTTTTTTAGCGTTTTCCTTTATAGCTTTTTCAACACGTGGCTGGTAATCTTCAGGGTTGATGTTAATTTTAACAACTGCGTTCAGGTCATTAATTTTTTCCTGTGTAATATTCATCTTTTTACCGGGTATTTAATTTAATCCTTTGAAATATAGCCTAAAACCTAATCCGTGCTATACAAAATTCGAGGCGCAAAAGTATGAATTTATTTTTAATTAGCGCTTGATTTTATATTGTTTTCAAGGAAAATGAAGCAGCTTTTAAAAGGGTTTAACGGCAGGGCAACATAATAATAGCATATAAATTTGTCTGAACCTGTGTTTGTGTGAACCCGAATTAAACCATTTTTTAAAATTGATTGAAAACAAGCGAACTTGCCTATCATTTCTGGTACATTCTTTAATTCAATAAATTCGGATTCAGACCATAATATGGGCGTTGCCTGCGGCCCGGGATCACGCTGCAAATACTCGCCCAGGCCCACGCGCGTAGGCCTACACAACGCCGTGGGCTTTCCGCTGCAATCCCTAACACTGCTAACCGCACTACCCATCAAACCGGGCGTTAAACCCAACCAACCCCCAATCTATTTCCCATTCCTTTCAAATTTTACAACGTGGTTACTGATGGGCTTTATTGTTTTCAAATAAGCGTAAATTGCTTCCAGATCGGACACTTTCATGCTGCCATATCTCCACCACGGCATAATGGTTTGAAATTCGCCCGGTTTTACCGGTGCCGGCTGCATTTTACCATTGACAAATTGAGTAAAGCGACTTACAAATTGCTCTTTTGTCCAGCTACCAATGCCTGTTTCCTTATCGGGCGTAATATTAGCTGAAAACACTTTGCTTCCACCGGGTACTATATAACCTTGTCCGCCGGCAAAAGCCATAGCCTCGTTCAATTTACCTTTATCTGATTGCGTGTGGCATTCTTTACAGGCCGCGGCGTTAAGCAAATAGGCTCCATATTTAACAGTGTCTTCCGGATTTGGGATATTACCCAACGCAGCTTTTTGCGGCATGGTATGCACAATAACATTCAGCGGAAAATCGAGCTGATGACCCGGATAATTTTTGCCGCTCGGTTTTAAGGTGCGTATATAGGCTATAATGGAATAAAGGTCTTCCCTGTCCATTTTTGCGTAATAAGGCCATGGCATTATCGGAAATATAGCCGACCCATCTTTTTTAACACCAGTGGTCATTGCCCTGAAGATTTCGCCATCAGTCCAGTTACTTAGGTTTAAAGGAGTAATATTAGGCGAATAAACCGTGCCGGGGAAACCTGCTGAAGCATCAAATTTTTCACCGCCGGCACCGGAAACTGTAGAATCTGAAGGGCCTGCAAATTTATCCCAACTGCGGATAGAATGACAATCCAGACAAACCGTTACATTATTGGCCAGATACTTGCCGCGGGCAATGCGTTGTGGCGTGGCATCAACTTTAATAGCTTCGGGTTGGCCCACATTAGGCAATGCCAGGGTTATGTAAGAGACGCCGGCAACAGCAACAAGAACAAGCGCTATAATTGTATAGGCCGTCCATTTTAAAAACTTTTTCATTCAAATTTTTACTAGTGATAGGTTGTAAAATCAAAAAAAGCCGCGAATTAGTTATATCCCCGGCCTCTCCGTTAATTATTATAAGGTCGATCAGTCAACTTTTTTGATAGATGAAGCACCCGATTTATCGTTATTCACGGTAGATGGGGAACCTTTATACTCAATTTCGGAAGCACCACTGGTATGCACATTCAGTGTTTTAAGCACATTGATCTTACAATGTCCAATGCCCGATGTTTCAATATCATAGTCACCAACAACAAAATCAAAGGCGTCTACTTTACCGGCTCCGCTCAGGTCAATTTTGTGCGATGCAGCCTGGCCTGTAAGGTGTACTTCTGTGGCGCCACTGCCATCGGTTGAAACATTGGCCGCGTTAAGGTCAAGCGTAACTTTAGTAGCACCTGAAAGATCAAGCTTGAAATCTTTAGCGTTGACCTTGCCATTAGAATTAACTTCAACCGCACCCGAAGCTTTAATTTCTTCAAGGTTTTTCACGCCGATGTTAATAACCATATCACCAGGATCGCAGAAATTCTTTTTTGATTTAATATGTAATACACCACCTTCAACCGAAGTTGAAATATATTTGATCAGGTTATCGTCGGCTTTGATATCGATAGTTAACGAACTATCCTGTTTCAGGTGTACTTTAAAAGCGCCCGAGATCTCAACTTTTTTAAAATCTTCGGCCTTGCGCTTTTCCGTAGTTTGATTTCCTGAGCCGTGCACACATCTATAATTGCATGATGATAATATGCCGGTAGCTACAAAAGCACTTACTATAGTGAAGGTAAAAAGGTATTTTTTCATGGTTTTGATGTTATGACGCCGGTTGGCAGTTTAGTGTTACATCAAAATTAAAAAAAGCTATCACATTTTAGATGATAGCTTTTGAATATATGATGGACTTTTGTAAAAGTAAGATATTAAAGACCTGCAAATTCGTTTTCAACGGTGTATTTAGCAGGAGCGTTGGTTACCTTATCTGTAAAGTTTACGGCTGCAAATGCGTTATTATTTACAAATGATTCGCGGGTATGGTTCAGAGTGTAAACATCGGCAGTACCGGTAAACTCGGCTTTAGCTTTGTCATTAACGTTTACTGTTGCAGCATAAGTATCAACATTTAATTTAGCAGATGCATTGTCATAAAGATTAACGTTAAGCTCAAGGGCTGCAAGTTTTCCGAATGATTTAACTTCGGCATTGTCATAAGCATTGATAGCTTTAAGATCATTTGCAGTTACCCAAACTACCAGTTTTTCGTTTTTGTACGAGGTGATACGTAAGGTACCGTTGTTGTTTTGTACCAATGCGCTTTCTGAGTAATATTGGTTATAAACTTTAACATTGTCGTTATCGCCGGCAGATACATATACTTCAACGTTACCGCGAACTTCGATCTTATTGATCTTGCTTACGTTGTTTAAAACTACGGCTGCGCCGTTATCTTTTTTGGTTGCTGCGTTAGCTGCAGTTGATACTCCAAGTGCTAAAACTAAAGAGGTTGCGATTGTTAATATTGTAGTTTTCATGATAATTAATATTTTGATTGTCAATTATTTGTGTTTCTATTTCATTTAATACACAGATAAGACGCCCCCATTTTTAAAACGTTACAGGCATTTCGGGCTAATTAGATGTACACCGGGTTTTAGTCGGCGAACAGCGGAATTACATCGGTAAACAGCGGAAGAATTTTTGTGCGCAGATATGCAGATTTCAGATGTGCAGATGAAAAATGATGACGGCAATGCTATTAATGCCATTCGAAACCCTCTTTAATTGGGGCTGCTATAAACGCAAAAAGCGTTATTGTTCAATAACGCTTTATACATTAACAAAAGAAGATATCTATGTCACCTCCGATAGAGTTTATCCCTTCCTCACACCTTTTAAATACAGGTTCAGCTTTTCGATGTTTTGCTTTAAGCCTTCATCAGCTTTAAATGTTTTTACTACCTGTACAAACTGCTCATGCGTTTCAAAAAGCATGTGCCAGCTCAAAAAGGTTTGCTCTCCCCGTCTCGTCAAACTCAATGGTTGCAACAAACTTCGGACTGCTGACATGCTCGTATACTATCTTTTTAAGTGGAATAACTTCTTTAAATACACTCTTATTTTTATAATCTGTCCCATCGGGGCCATGCATCACCAAATCCCACTCTCCTCCAGGTTTAATTTCCATTTTACTAATGGTATTAGTGAAGCCGTTGGGCCCCCACCACTGGGCAATATGTTCGGGTTGGGTCCAAACTTCCCATACCAGCTCAACCGGGGCATCTAAAGTTCTGGTTAAGCGCAGTTCACGATCTGCAGTGCTACTTTGATTGTTTTCCATTTCTTTCATTTTTTAGGTTTACTACATATTTCTCAAGATTATCCAATTTATTTTCCCAGTGCTGGCGATATTGATCAACCCAAACTGATATTTCGCCAAGCTGATCAAGCCGGGCTTCGCAGACCCTATCGCGGCCCTGCTGTTTAACGTTTATCAAACCGCAATCGGCCAGGATCTGGATATGCAGTGAAATTGCCTGCCGTGTAACATCAAAGTTTGCAGCTATCGCATTCACGTTATGCGGCTGTGCAGCAATCATATTGATAATCGCTCTTCGGGTGGGGTCGGCTATCGCCTGGTAAACATCTCGTCTGGCTTTCATAATTACGCAAGTAAGTACTTGCAAATATAAATGCAAGCATTTGCTTGCGCAAGTATTTTTTGAAAATAGTTTTATTCAATAAAAAACAAAAAACGTCGCCACCCTATTAAAGGTAACGACGCTCCAGAAAACAATTTGAGGTCAGTTCAATTTACCATGGCAGTTCTTCCCCCAGGTGAATAAAACGGCCGTTAGGGCCATCTTCGCCAATAAGTGCCAGTTCAACACTGGTTTTGGCGCCGTCAGGAACAGTCATGGGTGCATGTTCAACGCTACCCAGTTCTGTTTGTACCCAACCCGGATGGGCCGAGTTTACTTTAATTTTAGTGCCTTTCAACTCGTCGGCCAAAAGAACGGTAAACACATTCAGAGCTGTTTTTGATGCAGCGTATGATAAACGTTTAAAATCAGCTATCGGACTACCTTCAGTTGCATGCAATGTCAATGAACCTAAAATGCTTGAAAGATTAACTATACGACCGGCATCGCTCTTTTTAAGCAGCCGAAGTAACTCGTTAGTAAGGTATACAATGCTAAACAGGTTGGTATTAAAGATATATTCAAATTCATCGGCGGTTGTAGCAACGGTCTTTTTAACAAAAAGATCATCTTCTTTAGGACCGACACCGGCGTTATTTACCAAGATATCCAGTTTGCCAAATTGTTTTTCGATGTAAGCAGCAACTGCTTTTCTTTCACCGGCATTGGTAACATCCAGTTGAACGCCGTATGCTTCAATCCCTTGTTCGGTTAATTGGGTCGCAGTTTCTTTGGCAGCGCTTAGTTTACGGGCAGCCACTATAACGGCCACACCTTTTTCTCCTAATTGTTTGGCGGTTTCAAAACCTATACCGCGATTTGCGCCTGTAATTAAGGCTATTTTTTTTATTGACATGATATTTTTATTTATTGTTGAGTGAATGGTGTGATTAATTAGTTTGCTGCAACATGATCATGGTCGGTACCGGTTGATACTTCAATCCATTGATCAATTTCTTCGCTTGTTTTTTCAGCATTGGCTTTATACATGCCTACAGCATCTTTACCAATAGGTAGGTGCAGCGGAGGGTTTTCATTATGAGCGATATCAACTACCACCCTGGCTAGTTTTCTTGGATCGCCAGGTTGATTACCATGTAGCTGATTTGCTCCTGCCCTCATTGGGCCAACAGTAGCAGCGTAATCATCAATGACGTTTTTTGCGGCGCTGTATGATTCGGCACTCAAGAACTCGGTGCTAAACAAACCCGGTTCCACCACAGTTACTTTAATATTAAGCGGTGCAAGCTCAACGGCAAGGCCTTTTGAAATTCCCTCAACCGCAAATTTTGTAGAACCATATAAAGCCCAGCCAGGTATGGCATCAAAGCCAAACAGGGAAGAAACATTGATGATATGACCTGATCTTTGGGCGCGCAGATGAGGTAACACAGCACGCACTACGTTAAGCAGGCCAAATACATTGGTTTCGTACTGTGCCTTTACTTCGGCATCTGTAGCTTCTTCAATGGCAGTCACAATGCCGTAACCTGCATTATTGATTACCACATCTATTTTACCAAAACGGAGCAAACCTTCGGCAACTGCAGCCTTAACCTGTGCTTCATTGGTTACATCCATAGTAACAACCAATAGGTTAGGATTATCATTTAATGAGGTGGCAAGCTGATCGGCTTTGCTGCGCACGGTTGCTATTACTTTATCACCTGCGGCCAATGCTGTTTTTGCTATCTCTAAACCAAAGCCTTTTGAAGCGCCGGTTACTAATATTACTTTTTGAGTTTTCATGATGTTGTTTGTTTTATTGTGCTTTATTTTTTAGACTTTTTAGTCGTTTTTGTCATTAAAAAAACCCGTTCCCGGTTATTGTATTTATCTTCATTGCCTCTGATTAAAAACGACCAAAAAGTCTGTTATCAATCAAAAAAATTATTTCAACTCGTATTCTTTTAATTCGGTTTTAAGCATGCGTACAAGGCTGTTCATATATCTACTGCTTCCGGTAACCCTTGATACCAGCATCCCGCCTTCCAGCAGTGCAAACATTTTGAGTGCATAATCTGCGGCGTTTATTTCAGGGGATATTTCGCCATCAGCAACGCCTTTATTGATGATCTCAACAAAGTCCTTCTGCCCTGCCTCAATCATTGCTTTAAGTCTCTGTTTAAGGACAGGATTATTATCATCGGCCTCAACACCAAAATTAAGTATCGGACAGCCACCTTCTATGTATGAATCTATCGGGTCTTTATATATATCAATAAAGGCATGGATTTTCTTAATGGCTGTTTTTTCTTTAGCCATAACAGTGTTTACTTTGTCGCTCAATTTATCGAGCAGATAATTAACCATTACGCTGGCAATTTCGTCCTTGCTTTCAAAGTGACCATAAAGCCCACCTTTAGCCATTTTTGTTGCCGCCAAAATATCATCAATGGTAGTACCGGCTATACCTTTTTCATTAAAGATCGGCGCTGCCGTCTCGATAATGAATTGCCTGGTTCTTTCTGCTTTGCCCATTGTTGTTTTTGTTTAACGAATCAAAATTCGACTAAAAAGTCTAAAATAGAAATTATATTTTGTTTGATGACATTAGGATGAAGGAAGGGTTTGTAAATGTTTAAATCCGCGGACCCTGAAGGTAAAATTACATTATGAATAACAGGCCTGTGACCCTGAGCTTGTCGGAGGGTCGCGCGCAGAGGCCTCGCCCACCATGCTTCGAGGACCTACCCATGACATAATAATTTAAGCAGGTACAAGTTCCCTATTTAATTCAAAGGCGAGTTTTTCTAATCGCCTTTGTTTCTGTTCCTTAATGATATTTTCATAGGCTTGCAGCCCTTTTTCCACAAAGTCGGCTCCTTTTACAATTAAACGCCAGTATTGAGCGGCCAGTTTTCTGGCCGTTGCTTTAATAGCTATTGCCGGACCTTTTCTGCCTCTTAATCTTCTTGCAAATGAACCCCAGCCGATATACTTGCTGTTCAATAATCCATGGGCCATTTGTTTGAATATTTGCCCAACGGCCGGTTTACCCTTACTTTTACTTTTGTTCTTTTTCCCTGAACGGTCCTGGCCGGGAGATAAACCAAGCCAGCTTGTGAAATGTTTTTCACTTGGCCATCGGCTAAGATCCGAACCCACCTCTGTGTATAACTGTAACCAGTTGTAATCTGTAATACCCGGAAGTTTAGTTGCATCCTTACCATCAAATATTTTTAACAGATGATCTCCCAGGTTGTTGATATGAGGTTTGTTGTGACGGATCGCCTTGCGTTTTCCTTCGCTTATTCCCGGCGGCAGGTTCTTATCCCTGTTGATCCGTTGTAAAACACTATCAATCTGGCTGTCGCATTCCATTATCTGGCCTTGATAAAAACCATAAGCCTTATAGGCCTGACCTAATGAAAAAAGCCCTTGCGCTGTATAATGACCTTGCAGGGCTTTCAATAGCTCTTCCCCTTTATTCTCCCTGATCTTTTTATGGCAAAGTGAAAACAACTTATCAGGATCTCGCTCGCCTTGCAGTATCGCATCGATTAACGCCATCCCGCTTACTCCATGGACCTGGCTTAATACCTCCGGCAAACGGATATTCATTTCTATCAGGGCCTTCTGCATGTGTTGCACATGCATGGCCGCACTCCGAAGATGATCTTCACGAAGGCGCTGATAACTACGCAATTCTTTGATATGACCTTCGGATACATAACAGCGGTTCAGCAAGCCATAACTATGCAATTGCTGTATCCACTGACAATCTTTTACATCTGTTTTCCTGCCTGGTAACTGGCGGGTCTGTCTTCCGTCAACAAGCCACACATCCAATCCCCCATCTAAAAGAATATCGTAAAGTACATACCAGTATACTCCTGTGGCTTCCATTGCCACTGTACTTACCTTATGCTCCAATAAATAGTTCTTAAGTGATACCAGATCACTGGTGAAAGTCTCAAACGAACGAACCGGCTGGCCTTCAAGACCCACAAATACCTTGCGGGCTCCAATATCTATACCTGCCGCATGAAAATGCATCTTTTCCATACTTATAACGCTTTTTAAACCGTGCCCGAAGGAGTTTAAAGAAAAGACAGGCTACCCATCGGACAAATCACCCACACAAGGGATCGTACCATACCTTCAGACTCTTGCTTCGGAACCATACTCAGCAACAGGCAATAAGCACTATAACTCGGTCGGCCACACTGCACGGTTCAGCAAATCTATGTCATTTCACCTTCAGAGGCCACGGATTTAAACACTCAGACTGACAGTCGTTTTTAGTTTATGATCTGGCGCTCATTTGCGACGGGTGCGTAACCTGGGTTTGCGTTTACAACGCAACTGACAACAAAAAAAGCCGCCCCTTTCAAGGCGGCTACACTTTATATAATTGACTCAAAAAAAATGGCTGTTATAAAGTTGCAAATTGATCAACCGCTGGCTTGGTTTCTTTATTCAAAGTTTCGGTAGCGTGAGTGTATGCAAGGCCGTTGCTGTTCACATTTGAAGTTGCGTTACGGATTAAGCTATACTCATTGGTGTTACCTTTAAGCTCGGCTTTGGCATTACCGCTTAGGGTGATGCTGGCGCTATAAGTATCCAGGTTAAGATTGGCAGATGCATTGTTGTTTAATTTAACATCAAGCTCGATGCCTGAAAGACTGCCGAATGATTTAATATCGGCATTATCATAAGCGTTAATGGCGCTCAATTGGTTTGCAGTTACCCAAACTACCAATTTTTCGGCTTTATATGATGAGATGCGCAATACGCCTTTTTGTGACTGAACCAGAGCGTTTTCAGAATAGTAGCGGTTGTAAACTTTTACCTGGTCGGCCGGGCCGCTTGATATATAAAGTTCAACATTGCCGTAAACTTCAATTTTGTTGATTTTGCTGATGTCGGTTAAAATGATGCCTGCATCAGTTTTAGCATTATTTGCAGATGCGATGTTTGCGAAGCCAAGTACCATAAACAGTACGGTAGCGATGGCGGTCAATGTAGTTTTCATGGTATTAATATTTTGATTGTCAAGTGATTATTATTTTATTTCATTGAATACATACATATGACGATCTCAAATAAAAAACGTTACAGCAGGTTTGGCCTAATTAGCTGTAGGGCAGGTTTTTGTCGGTAAAGGGGTGATTTTTCCCGGTGAAATGGGGGAGAAAATTTGAGGGGTAAATTCCAACAGGTCGTACCGAACTTGTTTCACTGTTGTCCGGTAAAGATTTTTTAGGGAAAAAGGAAGGGATAGCCGAAAGACTACCCCTTTGTGTTGATATTTGAGTTACCACACTTAAATACACAACATGAGCAAAAGTACTTTTTTACCGGACAGCCGGTCCTGAATCAGTTATTAGGTTTAATAGATCGTAATAATGTTCGATCATTAGCAAGACGTGGGGATCACGATCTCTACTACCGTTACTTTGATACCTATACACATCTTGTAACGATGCTTTACTGCGTTTTTAACAGATGCACCAGCAGCAGAGAAGTAATCAGCGGCATGAAAGCAAGCCTGCATAAGCTTCATCATATCGGTATAAGTAAATGTCCGGCCAGAAGCACCTTATGTGATGCTAATGCCCAGCGTAGCTTTGAAGTATTCGCCCGTATTTATGATAACCTGTATAGGCGACACAAGCAGCTTTTACCGGACAGCCGATTAAAGATCGACCCTAAGCTATTCATTGCCGATTCTTCAACAATTACCTTATTTCAGCAAATATTGAAAGCCCCAAGCCCGGGAAAGGCCAACGGTAAGAGAAAAGGCGGGATCAAAGTTCATACGCTCATTAAGGCAGCAGATGATGTACCGCTGAAAATTAGCTTCACGGCAGCCAGCGCTAACGATATGCCCTTCCTTAAAGAGATCAAACTCGAACCAGGTTCCTTTATCGTTTTCGATAAAGGTTACGTAGACTATTCTGAATATCAAAGAATGACAAATGAAGGCGTATTCTTTGTCACCAGGCAGAAAAAAGATGCCAAATACTCAACAATGTGGCTGAATGAGCTTAGCGAACAAAGCAAGGCACACGGTGTCATCGAAGATAAACTACTCCTCCAGGGCACACGTACTCAAAAAGAGGGTATCCAGTTGGAGATTCGCCTGGTTACTTTCTTTGACAAAGAAACCGAAAGGACATTTGAGTTTTTAACCAATAATTTCTCGTTACCACCTGAAGCTATTGCCGATCTTTATAAGAAACGATGGCTTATTGAAATACTATTTAAGCGGGTAAAGCAAAATTTCCCGCTTAAATACTTCCTGGGGGATAATGAGAATGCAATCAAAATACAGATATGGTGCGCTTTTATTGCCGATCTTCTAATCAAAATTGTCCAGGTACAACTCAAAAGACAATGGTCTTTCTCTAATCTGAGTTCTATTATAAGACTCCATCTGATGAGTTATATCCACCTATTTAACTTTCTGAACGATCCGGAGAAACTGTCCGTCATGTCAACAAATCACTCACGGCAACTAAAATTGGGGGGCTTGGACATCCGCTTTAAAACCTAAATCCTTCTTTTTATATCATAATGCAGTCTTTTTATAACAATAACAAACTTTACCGGACAACAGTGAACTTGTTTCGGCACCTCACGTGCTACATTTACGCGCGCCGATCAAAGATGTAGACTTCTCTTGTGGGATCATGAAACAAGTTCAGGACGACAGTGGAGCATAAAATGCTTATTATTTGATCAACTTAAATAATAAGCCTCACCGTCGGTCTTAATCTTCCCTGCATCGAGCAGCAGGCGTACGGCCTCCATTTTTTCTTTTTCGGTACCGATGTTGATCCCGGTTATCAGTCCGCCGATATCGGGGTTGCTAATACTAAGCAATTGTACTATTTCGGTGGTGATGTTGTCGAAAATTTCGTCTTGATTTACCCTGCGTTTTTCCTCAAGGCAAACATCGCAGATCCCACATTTACGACCATTTGGCTCATCAAAATAAGCCAGCAACATCTGGCTCCGGCAGCGTTTATGAATGGCGTAGGCAAAAACAGCTTCCATTTTTTGACGGTACACTTCTTTGCGCTGCTCAATATATTTCCTGTCGATAGTGAGGTGACTGCCCTGTATCCGTGGTTTTAAATAGGTAACCTGGGGCTTATCTGTTTGCTGCATATAGCTTATCAGGCCGTATTGCTGCAACTGTAACATCCCCTCAATAACCTGCTGAACGCTTAAACCTGTTCGCCTTGCGATATCAAACTCCTTGATACGTACATAATTTTCAAACGCGCCACCGTATGAGCGCAGCAGGGTTTTGATAAACGGGTCCCAGCCGGCGTTCTGGATCTGGAAGTTGTATAGTTGTTCGTTAACTACCTCAAACTGAAAACGCGAGGGCAAAAATACGCTTTCGTTAAAAGCCAGGTATTCATCACGCTCTAAAAACTTAAGGGCGTTGAGTGTTTTAATAGCATCGAGTTTAAAGCGGCTACAAAATTCGCCAAGGTCGAGATCAAAGCTTAAACCCTCGCCGGCCTCATAAGCCACCTGGTAATAATTGGCCAGGTTGTGGTATACCTGCTTAATTTCCTCAACCGATGGAAAATTAAGCTCATACATCTTTTCCTGTTTAAGCTTATCGGCAGGGTTATATAGCAGCACGCCAAAGGCTTTATTACCATCGCGCCCGCCCCGGCCGGCTTCCTGGTAATAGGCTTCCAAACTTTCCGGGATATCCTTGTGGATCACAAACCGTACATCCGGCTTATCTATCCCCATACCAAAAGCATTGGTAGCTACAATCACCCGTACCCGGTTATTTTTCCAGGCCTCCTGCTTTTCGGCGCGCTGGTCAACAGTCAGGCCTGCGTTGTAATAATCGGCCCGTATACCGTTATCCGTCAGGAACTTTGCTATCTCAAAAGTTTCCTTCCTGCTCCGTACATATACAATGCCGCTTCCCTTAACACCGCGTACGATATTGAGCATTTTACGGAACTTATCTTCTTCATGCTGCACCACATAACGGATATTGCGTCGTTCAAAACTTTGCTGGTAAACTACCGGGTTTTTGAATTTTAGCTTTTCCTGAATATCGGCCTTAACATCGGCGGTAGCTGTTGCTGTAAGCGCAAGCACGGGCACGTTGGGATGCAGCTCCCGCAGATCGGCAATATGCAGGTACGGCGGCCTGAAATCGTAACCCCATTGCGAAATACAATGCGCCTCGTCCACCGCGAAAAGGTTTACTTTCATGTACTTCACCCGCTCGCGCACCAATTCGCTCAGCAGGCGCTCGGGCGACAGGTACAGGAACTTTACCGAACCATAAATGCAATTATCCAGCGCCAGGTCTATCTCACGGCGACCCATTCCCGATACTATGGATATCGCGTTGATGCCTTTGGCCCGCAGGTTTTCAACCTGGTCTTTCATGAGCGCAATAAGCGGCGACACCACTATACAGATCCCCTCTTTAGCCAACGCCGGCACCTGGAAACAAACTGATTTACCGCCACCGGTAGGTAACAGCGCCAAAGTATCATTTCCTAATAAAACAGACTGGATGATCTCGGCCTGCATGGGCCTGAAAGTATCATGGTTCCAGTATTGTTTTAATATTTCTTCGATGGTCATGGGTAAACGCTGACCTCAAAACTATTAAATTTAAGGGAAATTTGGGCGGGTTATGGATAGAACGTTAAGGTCGGAATCAGAATTTATAGAATTAAGGATTTACAGATGCAAAGAAAATTCGAAATCGAACATCTGAAATCCCAAATTATCATTGTGGGCGTTACCTTCGGTCCGCGCTATCCGCTCATACTGCGCAGGCCTTAGCCGCTTGGCCGGTATCCGCTACTATAGCTAACGCAAAACAGGTAGTTAATTAAAACTCCATCAACCATTTATAAAACCCAGGCCAGTCGCCGTTCCATTGCTTTTCATTGTGGGTTGCACCTTTGATTATCGTGACCGGCGCATTTTCGGGTTTTACCCCTCTTGATTTCAGCAAATCAGCCATCTTTTGCATGTCAGCAACCATGCTCTCACTTTCGGCATCACCGCAAACAAAATAAAATCGGCTCATTTTATTTATTGTAGCCTGTTGCGCCTGGTCATAAATCTGCGGCGCGATCCAGAACGCGGGCGAAAATACTCCTGCATTTCCAAACACCCCGGGATATTTAAGTGCCGCATACATCGAGATAAGTCCGCCCATGGAGCTGCCCGCAATGGTTGTGTGCGCGGCATCAGTTTGGGTACGGTAATGAGCATCAATATATGGCTTAAGCTCTTTAATCAAAAATTGAACATAATCGTCTCCCCTGCCTTCACCATATTTTGAATTATACGGGTCATACTCGGTTATGCGGTACTCGCCTCCATGATCGATACCTACTATAATACTTTCCTGCCGTACTGGTATTTTATCCATCATTTCATCAATGCCCCATTCGCCATAGCTTGAGGTGTAATCGTCAAAAAGGTTTTGACCGTCGTGCATGTAAATTACCGGGTATTTCTTTTTGCCTGCATCGTACCCGGCCGGCAGATAGATCCAAACCCTCCGCTGCCTGCCTAATTGCGGCATCTGAAATTTTTCGCTGATCAAATGTACCCTCGCTGTAGCGGTATGTTTCTTTTCGGGTACGCCAAAGTTATCCTGCCAGGCTTCAATGTCCAGCTTAATAGTTGTATCTGCGGTTATTTTTAGGTTGCGGTTATCAATGGGCTTGCCAGCAACATCGCATTCAACGGAGTTCCAACTGCCACGGGTCACTTTAAAATGCACGATACCAACCGGCAGTTCTTTGTTCAACACATAATTCCCGGCCGGGGTTTTGAGCAGTTCCCAGTTTTTATCAGCAGGATTCCAGCCGTTAAAATCGCCCGCCAGGAACAGGTGTTCAGACGAGCTTTTCAGGGTTGCTATTTTGCCGGTAAAAAAGGAGATTTTCACCTGGCTAAAAAGCAAAAAATTTTGTCCAAAAAGCAAAAACGCGCAGAAAATTATTTTTTTCATTATCATAAAAAGCTAAAAACCGGGAACGTTGCCGGGAACGTTCCCGGAAATAGGTTGCATAAAAGTAAAATCACCTATTGTGTACACCTGACACTTACTTATTTCACAAATATGCGTTTAAATCTAAATTTCGCATAAAAA
Organism: Mucilaginibacter sp. P19; assembly: GCF_050632265.1. NCBI lineage: Bacteria > Pseudomonadati > Bacteroidota > Sphingobacteriia > Sphingobacteriales > Sphingobacteriaceae > Mucilaginibacter > Mucilaginibacter sp. P19. Next base: position 1,990,598 of record NZ_CP192586.1, on the reverse strand, counting down.
CAATAATTTTTCCCACTATTTTAATAAATTTCAGTATTTCTTTAAAGTTAAAGAAGCCTTAATTAAACGCTTTAAAATTATCTTTTATATAAAATTTGCAATTGATATTTGTAAATGTAAATTAGTCGCATGCTGTTTCGGCCACAATAATAAACCAATTATAGACGGCAAAATAAGCCTTTTTTTATTCATAAAAATCAATAAGTAAATGAGAAAAAATTACTCAAAAAAGTATGTTCTTCTTTGTGCTTTCCTGATGATGTCATTCATGGCGTTTTCACAAACCGGGAGTATTAAAGGAAAGGTATCTGACGAGAACCAACCAGCCCCTCCCCGGTGCTACGGTTACCGTCGATGGTACCACTATTGGTTCAACTACCGACGCTAATGGTAACTATGCCATTAACAATGTTAAAGCCGGTACTTACACCCTAAGCGTAAAATTTATCGGTTATATTACCATCAAAAAAACAGTAACCGTTAACGGTGCTACGGTCGAAAACTTCAGCCTCGCTCCCGAAAGCAAAAGCCTTAACGAGGTAGTAGTTATAGGTTACGGTACCCAGCGTAAAAAAGATCTTTCAGGCGCAATCACCAATGTAACCGCTAAAGATTTTCAAAAAGGCGTTATTACTACCCCCGAGCAATTAATTGCCGGTAAGGTTGCAGGTGTATCCGTAATATCAAACAGCGGCGCGCCTGGTGCAGGTAGCAAGATCCGTATTCGCGGTGGTGCTTCCTTGTCTGCCAGCAACGACCCGCTTATTGTTATTGATGGCGTGCCGTTGGATAACGCCCGCAACGCCGACGGTACTTCAAAAATATCCGGTGTTGCCGACCCTTTAAGTCTAATAAATCCTAATGACATCGAGTCGTTTTCAGTATTAAAAGATGCATCAGCTACCGCCATTTATGGTAATAGGGCATCAAACGGCGTAATTTTGATTACAACTAAAAAAGGTAAAAAGGGAAAACCAACTGTCGATTTCAGTTCGCAATTTTCCGTATCCAAATTAGGCAAGGAAGTTAGTGTTTTAACCGCCGATCAATTGCGTGATTATGTTAAAGCTAATGGCACAACCGCTCAACAAGCTTTATTGGGTACAGCAAATACCGACTGGCAAAAGCAAATATATCAAACCGCACAAACCACCGATAATAACATCAGTGTATCTGGCGCTACCAAGGTATTACCATACCGTGTTTCGGCAGGGTACCTTAACCAGGAAGGTATTTTAAAAACCGGCTCATTAAGGCGTTTTACTGGTGCTATTAATTTAAGCCCAAGCTTTTTTACTGATCACCTGAAAGTTAATTTAAACGTTAAAGGCGCAAATGTAAAGCAAAGGTTTGCCAATCAGGACGCTATTGGCTCGGCAGTTAGCTTTAATCCTACCCTTCCGGTATATTCGGGCAATAACCGTTTTGGCGGATACTATGAGTGGCTTGACCCATCTTCGGTTAACGGCCTTAAATCACTCGCGCCTTTAAACCCGCTTGGTTTATTGGAACAACGCGATGATAAAAGTAATGTTTACCGCAGCATCGGCAACTTAACCTTAGATTATAAATTCCATTTCCTTCCTGAGCTGCATGCTAACGTGAACCTTGGTTATGACGTATCAAACGGTCGTGGCACTGTGTTTGTAAACGATAGCGCTGCATCTGGCTATAAAAGATATAAAGATGCCGCCGGGGTTTTCCATGGCGGTACAAACACTCAATACAAACAATTGCAGTCAAATAAAATATTTGAAGGCTATCTGAGCTATGCTAAAGATATAAAAGACATTAAAAGCCATATCGATGCGGTAGCAGGTTATTCATACCAGGATTTCAAAACTACAACTTACAATTTTCCTGATGTGACTGCCGATGGTACAATTGTATCAAAACCAGTTTATCCTTTCGATAAACCCGAAAACCGGCTGATATCAGTTTATGGCCGTGTAAATTATATTTATGACGATAAATACATTTTAACAGGTACAGTAAGAAGAGACGGATCATCAAAGTTTGCACCAGACAGAAGATATGGTACCTTTCCATCCGCGGCCTTTGCATGGAAAATGATCCAGGAAGATTTTCTTAAAGGATCAAAAGTTTTATCTGACCTGAAATTGCGCTTAGGTTATGGCAAAACAGGCCAGCAGGATATCGGCGAGAATTATAGCTATATATCATATTACAACCTCAGCAACAATACTGCTCAGTACCAGTTAGGCGATAAGTTTTATAACTTGTACCGCCCGGGTGGCTATTATCCTAACAGAACCTGGGAAGAAACCACATCCGCCAACGTTGGTTTTGACTTTGGCTTTGCCGACAACCGTATTACCGGTACTATTGATTATTACCACAGGAAAACTTCTAACCTGCTCAACAGGATCTCCCAGCCTGCAGGTTCAAACTTCTCAAACGAGATTGTTGCTAACATTGGCGATGCAACCAGCAGCGGTGTTGAATTTAATATCAATGCTGATATAATCAGGAGTACCGATCTCACCTGGAGTGTTGGCCTTAACGCTACTTATAACCAAAACAAAATCACCAAACTTACTATAGCACCAGATCCAAGCTATGCAGGTAGCCCTACCGGCGGCATTTCTGGCGGAACCGGTCAAAACATCCAGATCAACTCAGTAAACTATCCACGCTATTCATTTTATGTGTACCAGCAGGTTTATGGCCCGGACGGCAGGCCTCTTGATGGCGTATTTGTTGACAGAAACAAAGATGGGGTGATCAATGACCAGGACCTGTACCATTATAAAAGCCCTGATCCTAAAGGCTACTTTGGTTTAACATCAAATGTAAACTACAAAAAATGGTCGGCAGGTTTTACTGCACGGGCGAGTGTAGGAAACTACGCATATAACAACGTGTTTTCAAGCACTGGCACCCAAAGAAGCATCATTAACCCTATCGGTGTTATAAACAATGGATCAACCAATGTACTGCAAAGCGGTTTGACCGGAAACAGTGATAAAAATGTGCTGTCAGATTACTATATCCAAAACGCTTCATTTATCCGTATGGACAATATAAACGTAGGTTACAATTTTGGTAAAGTATTCAAAAATACCGGAAACTTAAGATTAAGCGCTAACGTGCAAAATGTGTTTGTAATTACTAAATATAAAGGTGTTGACCCTGAAATAGGAACAGGTATCGATAACAACCTGTATCCGCGGCCACGTACCTATGTTTTAGGGCTTAATTTATCACTATAACCTTATAGCTGATCATTTTAAAAGAAATCAACATGAAAAGAAATTCAATAAAACTTATAATAATCGGCGGCCTGATAGCCGCAGGTTCAGTATCATGCAATAAAAAGCTTGACCTGATCCCTACAAACGACCTGACATCGGCACAGGTTTATAATTCTCCGGAAGGTTACAAACAGGCATTTGCTAAAGTATATGCCGCATATGCATTAACAGGCAATTCAGGTCCTGCTGGTAATGGCGATGTTCAGGGTATTGATGAAGGAACATCCGATTTTTATCGTTTAATGTGGTGTGCAGAAGAACTACCCACTGATGAAGCCGTAGTTGGGTGGGGCGACCCCGGTCTGCCCGACTTTCACAATATGTCCTGGTCATCAAGCAACTTGTTCCTGAAAGGCATTTATTACAGAGCAGTTTACCAGATAACGCTGGCTAACGATTTTATTCGTCAGTCAACAGATGCTAACCTGAGCAGCAGGGGCATTTCAAGAGCTAATGCCACCAATATAAAAATGTATGCTGCTGAGGCACGTTTCTTAAGAGCTTATCAGTATTCGGTATTAATGGACCTTTTTGCAAATCCTCCGTTTGTTACCGAAAATGATGCCCTTGGATCAACCTTACCAAAACAAATAACCCGCAAAGACCTATTTAATTATATTGAAAGTGAACTCAAAGCGATTGACGGAACTTTAGCAAAACCCCGGGCCAACGAATATGGTCGTGCCGACCAGGCTGCCGAGTGGGCATTGCTGGCCAGGATTTACCTGAATGCCGAAGTTTATACTGGCACTGCACGTTATACTGACGCTATCACTTACTCAAAGAAAGTTATTGAAAACGGCGGTTACAAATTGATCAGTGATTATACTAAACTGATGCGCGCCGACAATAACGTAAATACAGATGAGTTTATCTTAACCATTAACTACGATGGCTTGCGCACGCAAAGCTACGGCGGTGCTACCTTTATGACCCACGCGCCTGTTGGTGGCTCAATGCCGGCGGCTGATTATGGTATTAGCGGCGGATGGGCTGGTTTGCGTACCACCAAAGCTTTGGTAAACCTGTTTCCAAATGGTGCTTCAAGTGCCGATAAACGTGCCCAGTTTTATACCAACGGGCAAAACCTTGAAATTTCAGATATCAGCACCTTTACAGATGGATATGCTATTTCAAAATTCAAAAACGTGAAAATAGCGGATGGCAAACCGGGTTCAAGCCTTGATTATGCAGATATGGACCTTCCCATTTTCAGGCTTGCAGAACAATACTTAATATATGCCGAAGCAACAACAAGGGGCGGCACAGGCGGCGATATGGGCCTTGCTGTAAGTTATATCAATAAGCTGCGTGAAAGAGCCTATGGCAATGCAAGCGGCAATGTAACCAGCATCACAACAGACCAGATCCTCGATGAAAGGGGCCGCGAACTGTATTGGGAAGGCTTCCGCCGTACCGACCTGATCAGGTACAAAAAGTTTGTTGAATCCAGCTACCTGTGGCCTTTTAAAGGCGGCTCGAAAGATGGCAAAGGTGTTGAAAGCTACCGCACCATTTATCCATTACCAACAAGTGATGTTGCAGCCAACCCTAATCTGAAACAAAATACAGGATATTAAAATATACCGGGAGATGTTCACAAGCATCTCCCGCAAAACCATAAAACCTAAAAAGGATATGAAAAAAATATTTACCACGCTCCTGGCAATTGGCGGTATCGCGCTGCTGATGCTGGCATCATGTAAAAAAGATGAAGTAAAGGTTGTAGCAAACGTGGGCAAAGTAGGCGCTTTAACATCAACAACAACCGCCCCTGAACTTTCAAAGCCCAACGCTAATAATGATGCTATTACCTTTAGCTGGGCCGCAACCCCGGTAACTGGTTACAATGCCCCTATCACCTATACTATACAGTTAGATGTAAAAGGCAATAGTTTTAAAAACGCAAGAGAAGTAAGCACCGATAAGCTTACCCAAACGCTTAAAGTGGGTGTGCTTAACGATATGTTAACAGCATTGAAGCTATCTTATGACAACCCATCGCAAGTTGAGGTGCGCATTAAATCATCAGCGGCTCCAAACCTGGCTGCTACCTACTCAAACGTTATTACATTAACTGTATTACCATACCAAGGTACAGGCTATATTTATGTTCCCGGTGCTTACCAGGGATGGGACCCCAAAACTGCCGATAGTCTTACTTCGCCAAATAATGACGGTGTGTATGATGGTTATATCGGTTTCCCTGCAGGTAAGCTTGAATTTAAACTTACTCCTAAAAAGGTATGGGACGTTGCATACGGAGATGCAGGCAGCGGAAAAATAAGTACTACCGGCGGTAACCTTTCAGTACCTGCCGCAGGATACTATGCATTGCATGCTGTTATTGATCAAAACGATAAAACAAAAGGCACATTTACTGCTACCCCTGTGTTCTGGAGCATTATCGGCGATGCTACCCCCGGCGGCTGGAGTACCGATACAGATATGCTTTATGATGCCACCACCAAAACCTGGAGCGTTACAGTTGCTTTAATTGCCGGCAAGGATATGAAATTCAGGTTTAATCACAGCTGGGATTTAAACTTAGGCGGAACGCCAGCGGCGCTTACACCAGGCGGAGGTAATTATACCATAACAACCGCCGGTACGTACAAAATAGTACTAGATACTAAGGCCAACACCTTTACTATTATTAAGCTTTAAGCTTAACCACTTCAGTTGATTGATTTATTTATATGGCCCCGCACGGTGAAAACCTGCGGGGTTTCTTATCTGAACCTTGATTTGCCTGATTTTAGGATTATAGGATGATTGAAAATACGGTGATTTCAACGTTTTAAAGATAACCTGATTAACCACGAATATTAACATGGCTCTTCTTTTGATAAGATCAATCCCCCAAAAGCATATGATATCAAGGAAATTCTCAAATCCTAAAAATCAAGGTTAAGACAGAAAAAAGCGATGAGGTCATCCCCCATCGCCTTTTTATTTAAGTAATTTTTTCTTCTATGACCTATGATCCATCAACTATGAACCATATAAATTTACCGGTTTGCTATCTCCACATACTCTTTAGAGGTGGCACCAACGTAAATCTGGCGCGGACGACCGATAGGTTCTTTGTTTTCTTTCATTTCTTTCCACTGAGCTATCCATCCTGGTAAACGGCCAAGCGCAAACAGTACAGTGAACATATCTGTAGGGAAGCCTAAGGCGCGGTAAATGATACCGGAGTAAAAATCAACGTTAGGATAAAGTTTACGCTCAACAAAGTAAGGATCTTTCAGGGCAACTTCTTCCAGTTTTTTCGCTATTTCCAATACCTCATCGTTGATGCCCAGTTTTTCTAAAATATCATCACATGCCTTTTTGATGATCCTTGCACGCGGATCAAAGTTTTTATAAACACGGTGACCAAAACCCATTAAACGGAAAGGATCGTTTTTGTCTTTAGCCTTAGCAATCCATTTATCAGTATCACCACCATCTTCTTTGATCTTCTCCAGCATTTCAATTACAGCCTGGTTGGCGCCGCCATGTAATGGTCCCCAAAGCGCTGAAATACCTGCAGATACCGAAGCATAAATATTGGAATCAGACGAGACCTACTATACGAACGGTAGAAGCAGAACAGTTTTGCTCATGATCGGCATGTAAAATTAACAGCTTGTTCATAGCATCAATAACCACCGGATCGATCTCCACCTCCTCTGTACGCTGACCAAAAGTCATGTGCAGGAAGTTGGTAACGTAATCGTATTTATTTTGGGGATATATAACAGGGTGCCCTAACGATTTTTTATAGATCCACGAGACCACGGTAGCCATTTTAGCAAGCATTTTAATAATGCTTTGGTTAAGTTCTTCGGTGGTTTGGGATGGCTTTAATGATTCGGGATAAAAAGCCGATAATGCAGATACCAATGACGACAACTGCCCCATCGGGTGCGATTTTGACGGAAAACCATCAAAAAACTTTTTCATGTCCTCATGCACCAAAGTATGGCGGCTTAGCTCGTACTGGAAAGATTTTAGCTTTTCGGCAGATGGCAGCTCGCCATAGATCAGCAAATAAGCAACTTCAATAAATGATGATTTTTCGGCTAACTGCTCAATTGGATAACCACGATATTTAAGTATTCCTTGCTCGCCATCTAAAAAAGTAATGGCGCTTTTGGTAGCGCCTGTATTTTTGTACCCGATGTCAAGTGTTACATAACCGGTTTGATCGCGAAGCTTAGAAATATCGATTGCCTTTTCACCTTCAGTGCCCTCAATTACCGGGAGCTCAAATGTTTTATCACCAATTTTTAGTTGTGCTGTTTCCGCCATAGAAATTTGTATCTGCAACAAATGTAAATAAATCTGCGTATTAATAACCGCTAATATAATTTACTGTTTGTAAAAATTTTCGGCCAAATTTATTATTTTACAACCTGTATTTGTGCTTATAGACGTTAATAATTGATTAAAAAATTACTGCAAAACATGTCGTTAAAAGGTAACTCATTGGTAATGATCCAAAACCAAGCTACCGTTTACCGCCTTTTACTCATAGGCTTATTTATTGCAAGTCCCTCGTTACACTATCTTTGCTTCCACAATTCTTACGATCCGTTTTGGCTAAGGGCGATAAACTGTTTTTTTTGTGCTATAACGCTATTTTTTCTTTCGGTAACAATAAAATTTTTTACAAAGCGGGGATTTTTGCAACCGTTTTGTCTTTCCTGGTCATAAACAACTGCATTTTACTTGCCAAAAACGGGTTTGAACATGTGTACCTGTTTAGCGCAATAACCATTTTTATTGCCCTAACCCTTTTTTGCAAAAAAAGCAGGGAATTCATAATTATCTGCGAAGCTAACCTTGCGGCTATTATAACCGCCTATTTTACCGCACCCAGGCTTGCCATTTCGCCCGCAGTGCTGATAGTGCTTATTTTGGTTTTCACTGTAATAGCCTATGTCTCATTTTTAGTGGTGATGGCTTATCAATACCAGTTAAAAAATGCTGTTAATAACGTAATGAAGCTTAACCAAAGCCTTATAGTTAATGATGCCAAGCTGCGTGAAAGTCGTAATCATCTCAACGCGCTCATTAACTCGTTAAATGACATCATTTTTGAGTTTGATGAAAACAAAACCTGTATTAACGTATGGTTTAATGAAATGACCGAGCGCGTAGTTGATCCGCGGATAGCGATTGGCAAAACGCTCGATAAGGTAGTGGGCCCGCAAAAAGCCGAGAAGTATGACAGGGCTTTAAACTATGTAATAGAAAACCGCAAACCCATATCAATAGAGTTTTTATCAGACTACGAAAGCGGACATTCCTTTACAGCTAACTTTACCCCCGTATTTGATAAAACAACAGGTTATACCGGCCGGATCTCGGCTTCAGTAGTGGATATAACCGAACAAAAGAAATATGAACGGGCCCTTAAAGAAAACGAAGATCAGTTACTGGAAGCTCAAAACATTGCTAAAATAGGCAACTGGTGGTATGACCACGAGAGTAAGGAAACATTTTGGTCGGCCAACCTCAATGACCTGCTCGGGATTGAAGATATCCCCACAGGCATGAACCACTTTCAATATTATATAAGCCTGGTACATCCTGACGACAGGGAGAACGTTTTTGAATACCTTGCATCCATCCGCACAACAACACAAAACCAACTTGAGCATAAATTTATCACACCGGCGGGCAACTTAAAATATATCAGGATCCAACGCGGCGAAAAGAAATTACTGTCAGACACAGTTACACGCACATTTGGCATTATCCAGGATATTACCGAGGCCCGCCTTGCCGATAAAGCGGTTAAACTAAGCCAGCTTGAACTGATGGAAGCCCAGGCCATTGCTAAAATAGGCAACTGGAAATATGACGTCGCGTCGCGTCGCCTGTCCTGGTCGGAAGAGTTGAACGGCATTTATGAACTTAACCAGGATACCTCTTCATGCCAGCGCTGTTTTATAAAGTTGCTGCTTAAGCATGTACATCCTAACGACAGGTTTATTGTCAGGAGCTTATTGCGTAACGAGTTAAGCAACATGGATTCATCCTATGAATACCGCATCATAACTACTGGCGGCAATATCAAACACCTGAGCATTATAGCGGGCAAACGTCTGTATAATGACGACGGAAGTGTGCGTAAAATTATAGGTACCCTGCAGGATATTACGGAACGCAAGCAGGCTGAGCTTGATTTCAGAAACGTTGAAAGCAAATACCGGCGGGTATTAGAAACTGTTAATATGATAGCAATAACGGTTAACGACAGTGGCATTGTTACCTTTTGCAACAAATACCTGGCAAACCTGGTAGGATATAGTCAAGCCGAGATCATTGGCATGAATTGGATGGACAATTTTATTCCCGATGATCTGAAAGATTTTTTAAAGAACTGGTTTATAAATGACAGTTTTTTACCGCATTACATTAACCCTATTATTTGCCGTAACGGCGAGCAACGGATAATAAGCTGGCAAAATACGGTTTTTTATGACGAAAACGGCGTTTTTAAGGAGACCACAGCGCTTGGCGAAGACATAACAGACCAGGAGAAAGCGCGGCAGGACCTGATCTGGGCTAAAGAAATGGCCGAAAAGTCGTCTAAGTTCAAGTCGGAATTTTTATCCATCATGAGCCATGAGATCCGTACGCCGATGAACGCGGTTATTGGCACAACCAACCTGTTACTTGACGAAAACCCAAGGCCCGACCAGGTGGAATACCTCAATACGCTCAAGTTTTCGGGCGAAAACCTGCTGGCCATTATCAATGACATTTTAGATTATAATAAGATTGAGGCTGGCAAACTGCAACTAAATAACTCACGGTTCAACATTCACCAGCTAATCCATAAAATAAAGCAATCTTTTGAGCCGAAGGCGGCCGAAAAAAACTAAGACTTGAATTGATAGCAGATGATACCATTCCCGGAGATTTAATTGGTGATGCGATGCGACTGAGTCAGATACTTAATAATCTGATCAGTAATGCCATTAAATTTACACATACAGGTAAGGTTATTATCCGGTTGGATAAGGATGTGATAACCCCAAACACCGTTAATATTAAATTTGCGGTTGCCGATACAGGTATAGGCATTTCGCCCGAAAGCTTCAACATTGTTTTTGATCCTTTTATGCAGGACCAACAGGTAATTGATAATGACTATGGAGGTACCGGTTTAGGCCTCGCTATTACCAAACGGCTGGTTGAGCTGCATAAAGGTACAATTGCAGTATCAAGCGAACTGGGTAAGGGTACCACATTTAGTTTTGCTATAAATTTCGCCCTCGCCCCCGAAACCACCGCTCTGAAACAGGGTGCTGTTACGGCTAATGCTCCAACCAACAATTTACAGGGCATGAATATTTTAGTTGTTGACGACAACAAAATGAACCTGATGATAGCCGGCAAATTTTTAAGACGCTGGAATGCCCACGTTCACGAAGCATTAAACGGGCAAATAGCTGTTGACCTGGCTAATCAAAATTCTTATGACCTTATTATTATGGACCTGCAAATGCCAGTTATGAACGGCTTTGAAGCAACGGCGGTGATTAAACAAAAACAGCCCGATTTGCCCATCATAGCCCTAACGGCCGACGCCATGCCCGAAACCTACCAACAAGCGCTGGAAGCGGGCATGTGTGATTATCTGACTAAACCTTTTGTTCCTGAAGTACTGTACAGCAAATTGGTAAAACATATCAGGCAATCAGTGTAACTTCGGATTTCGGATGTTCGATTTTGGATCGAGGCGAAAGGTAAAAGCCTAAAGGCTAAAGGTTTAAAAACCTCCGCTAGTCGAAGTCCCCGCTATTCGAAGCCTATGCCTTCGAATAAACTATACCCGGAGTTTGTAACTCCAGCCCTGCACACTAATGAAATCATGTCACAATAACCTATGTACGTGGTTGCAAACTACATACATAAATCCTCCGTAGACGAAGTCTACGGGCAGCGAAGCAATCAGTATACAAATCGCTTTAAAATATCATAAAATCCTTCAATCATGAAAATCCTGGTTCAAAATAAAAAAGCGATAGGGATCGCCTATCGCTTTAAATATGATCAACGAAATCAACGTAATCAGTGAGATCAACGATCTTAGTTAATCTGTTCTTTCACCGTTCCGCACTCTTTCATATGTTCCGGAAAATAGGGATTTACAATTGGTTTTGTTGACGAAAGCCAGTACCCCCTTTTCCGCCATCGGCCATTGGGCAAAAATCAACATAAATTGGCGCCGACTTGAATTTCGCACCTTTTACCAAAGCGATAACATCTTTACTTAATACCAAAAACGCTTCACGCTGGGCTTTGATATCTGCTGCATTGCTTATCTGGTGCGCCACAGCAGCTGTTTCGCTGCAACCTTTTATACCCGAAAGCTTACCTTCCAAAGCTGTAGCGGCTGTTTTTATGCCGGTGGGGTCCGATTTAATAAACTCATCTTTTAAAGCGATATAAGCCTTAAAAACATCACTGGTGTTACCTGTATCTGCAACCTGGGTTTCCGCTTCAGGCTTTGCAGCAACTGTCGTATCCACTTTAGCAGTATCCTGTTGTTTGGCAGGCTGATTACATGCAGCGGCAACGGCTAAAGCCGCTAAAAAACAAAATCCTTTAATTATTTTCATATTACAATTAGTTTGTACGGATAGCTTCTACCGGGTCTAGCCTCGAGGCCGAATACGCGGGAATAATGCCAGCTATCACCCCTATTATAATTGAATAGCTTAAACCCCGTGTAACGTTAGCGGCATCAAGTATTACCTGTACATCTAAAGCGGCCTTTACGGCAAACGTGGCCAGATATACAAAAAACAACCCGATGATCCCGCCCACAAAACAAAGCAAAACCGATTCAATTAAAAACTGCAATAATATGAAATAGTTTTTAGCCCCTAATGATTTTTGTATCCCTATGATATTGGTGCGTTCCTTTACCGATACGAACATGATATTAGCGATACCAAAACCACCAACTAAAATGGAGAACCCGCCAATGATAGCACCGGCGATGTTGACCACTTTAAAAAGATCGTCGAGCTGCTGGGTGATCATGGTTGTACGGTTTAACGAAAAATTATCATCGGCACCGGGCCTCAGCCTCCTGATAGAACGCATAAGCCCTTTAATTTCACTTTCAACATCATCGGTCGGGATTCCTTTTTTCCGCGCACAATAATTGAAGGACCATATTTTGAACTCTGTATATCAATTAAGTTGCGGGCAAAGTTAAGGGGCAACAGCACCTCCTTATCTGTAGATATACCAAGCATATCCTTACCCTGTTTTGAAAACACGCCTACAATGGTCACATACCGCCCCATAACCTTGATCTGCTTACCTACGGCGTCGCCATCGGGGAAAAGGGCCTGGGCTATATCATAACCGATATCGGTTATAGGCGCCCCGGTTTTTGATTCCATTTCGGTAAAGTAACGACCGCTCTCAAGGTCAAAATTCCAGGTTTTGTCATGATCCTGCGATGCAGCGTCTACCTGGGCACCTTCAACCGTGTTGCTTTTATACTTTATGGTGCGGTTATCAATATTTATTTCGTATGATAATGCCTCGGCTGTTGTGATACGGCGCGAAAGTTCGTTAAAATCGCGAAGGTCAGATTCAGGCCTTTGCAGGTATTTCCACCATGGGAAATCGCTACCACCTACCCAGGGCCACTTTTGCACATATATACTGTTATTACCCAACTTATTAACACTATTTTGCAGATTATTACGCAGGGTATCAACTGCCGATTGTACAGCTATGATAGTAAATATACCAATAGTTACCCCAAGCAATGACAGCAACGTACGTGTTTTATTCTGCCGCAGGGCATCGCCGGCAAACAAAAAACTTTCCCTTAAAAGTTTTAAAAAAAGCATATAACTTATTTTGATCTTACTTGTTAATCAATCCTAATTGCACGGTTAAAGCGTGGAGGTAATACATAATATAACGGGCGCTTTTATTACTGATATGTTAAGCCGCCTGCTAATATTTTTTTAGACAACAGTACATGATTTAAGTTACAGCATTTTGCAATTAATATAATGGTAGTGTAATTAAACTGCTTCTTAAAAAATCTGTTAAATTAACAAAAAAATTCGTACATTTGCGCCCTTGAAAATTCATAAAAACAAGCATGAAATTATCTCAATTTAAATTCAACTTACCTGAATCCCTTATCGCCCATACACCCTCTGCCACCCGCGATGAATCACGTTTAATGGTTTTACACAAAGATTCGGGCAAAATTGAGCATAAAATATTTAAAGACGTGCTGGATTATTTTGATGATAAGGATGTAATGATCCTTAATAATACTAAAGTTTTCCCTGCCCGTTTATATGGCAACAAAGAAAAAACCGGTGCTACCATCGAAGTATTTTTGCTACGCGAATTGAATAAAGAACTGCGTTTATGGGATGTACTGGTTGACCCAGCCCGTAAAATACGTGTAGGCAATAAATTATATTTTGGCGATGACGATTTGCTGATTGCAGAAGTTGTTGACAACACCACTTCACGCGGCCGTACTATCCGCTTTTTGTTTGACGGTACAGACGAAGAATTCCGTCGTAACGTTGAAATTTTAGGCGAAACACCACTGCCTAAATACATTAAACGCAAAGCTACTGCAGAAGATAAAGAGCGTTACCAAACCATTTTCGCTAAACATGAAGGCGCCGTTGCTGCTCCTACTGCCGGTTTACACTTCAGCCGTGAGCTTATGAAACGCCTTGAATTAAAAGGTGTTGATTTTGCGGAAGTTACTTTGCACGTTGGTTTAGGTACCTTCCGCCCGGTTGAGGTTGAGGATTTAACCAAACACAAAATGGATTCGGAGCAATTTATCATTGAGCAAAAACAAGCTGATATTGTAAACCGCGGCATTGAACGCAAAGCACGCATCTGTGCAGTTGGCACAACTTCAATGCGTGCCATTGAATCGGCTGTATCGGCAAACAAAACCCTGAAAGCTGCTAACGACTGGACCAGCAAATTCATTTTCCCGCCGTATGATTTCAGCATCGCTAACTCAATGATCACCAACTTCCATACACCTGAGTCAACACTATTGATGATGATTTCGGCATTCGGCGGTTACGAGCACGTAATGAATGCATACGAAATTGCCGTAAAAGAAAAATATCGTTTTTACAGCTACGGTGATGCGATGCTGATCATCTAATCTTTTTGGATTTGAGATATAAGATTTGAGATATGAGACCATGGTTTCATATCTCATTTTTTTGTAGTTTATTAGATCTGAGACATTCTATTTGTTTTCAGATCTAATTTTTTTGCGGCCAATTTTGTTAGATATTAGTTAACTTAAATTATGACAACGTCCAATCTCACATCTCATATCTCACATCTCACATCTCAAAACAAAAACTACGTTATCATAGTAGCAGGAGGTTCGGGCAGTCGAATGCAATCGGCGGTCCCTAAACAATTTTTACTACTTCACGGCAAACCCATATTAATGCATACCATTGAAGCCTTTGAGCAATCAGAGGCGAAACCAGCCATTATACTGGTTTTACCAGCAGCTTATCATACTTACTGGCAGCAATTGATTCAGGAATATTCATTTACCATTCCCCATCAGTTGATTACGGGCGGAGAAACCCGTTTTCATTCGGTTAAGAACGGGCTTAACCTGATTACCGATCGGGAAGCCCTTGTTGCTGTACAGGATGCCGTACGGCCGCTTACTTCACCCTACATTATTGATGAAGCTTACCAATGCGCCGCTAAGCATGGCACAGCGGTAGTGGCCGTTAAAAGCCGCGATTCGATACGTCAGGTAAAAGAAAGCCGCTCGGTAAGCCTGGTCAGAGATGAGATTTACCTGGTGCAAACCCCGCAAACTTTCAGGGCTTCACTATTAAGAAAAGCTTATGAACAACCATTTGATACCAGGTTTACAGATGACGCAAGCGTTGTTGAGCAATATGGCGCCGAAATAAAACTTACCGAAGGCGATCACAGCAACATCAAGATCACCTTCCCCGAAGATATCGCTATTGCCGAACTGCTTTTAAGCAAAAAGCCACAGCTATAAAGTCTGCGGCTTTTTCGATTTGCAATACAAGGTTAAATTTGTTATGCCCGTCTGATTACACCTAAAAGTACAGCTATGATAGCTATTACCAATAGTATGTGAATCAAACCACCCCCAAATGGGTGTATAAATGCTCCAAACAGCCATCCTATAACCAGAATAACAGCGATAATGTACAATAAACCTCTCATTTTGTTATGTTTTTAGTAGTTAAGTAAATGTGTAATTACCTATACCAAAACCATTCCAAAATTAGCGGTTAATAAAAAAACCCTCATTGCTAAGGGTTTCATTATCGTGTTTAGTACTCGTCTTCATTAAAGAAGAAGTCGTCTTTAGTCGGATAATCCGGCCAGATCTCTTCTATGTTTTCGTACGGTTCGCCATCGTCTTCAAGTGCCTGAAGGTTTTCGATAACCTCAACAGGAGCGCCTGAACGGATAGCATAATCAATTAATTCATCTTTAGTTGCGGGCCATGGTGCATCTTCCAGGTGCGATGCCAGTTCAAGTGTCCAATACATCGTTTTTATTTATATTTATAATTATCAGTAAAATTTACTTTTTCGCAAAAGTATAACATTTTCAAATTGAATATCAATATTTTTTTCAATTTTTCAAACCCGTGGTATCCACTGATTTTCAGCTATTTTATTAGCATTAGCAATTTTGCGAGCCAAAGTGAACAGGTAATCACTCAACCTGTTCAGATAAATATTCACTTTTTCATCAACTGTACTTTCTTCGGCAAGCTGAACGGTTATCCTCTCGGCACGGCGGCAAACACATCTTGCAATATGGCAAAATGAAATCACATTACTGCCACCAGGTAAAATAAAATGTTTAAGCGCCGGCAGGCTTTCATTCATGGTATCCATTTCTGCTTCCAGCATTTCCACATCACTCATGTTAAGGTCCGGAATAATCATCCTTGACCGCTCAGGGTCGGCTGCCAGTGAAGAGCCAATTGTAAACAACCTGTCCTGTATCTGCTTCAATACCTCCTTATCATGTGCATCAATATCCTGATCACCAATAAGCCCGATGTACGAGTTAAGCTCATCAACCGTACCATAGCTTTCAATGCGGATATGATGCTTGGGCACGCGTGTACCGCCAATTAATGAGGTAAACCCTTTATCGCCCGTTTTAGTATATATTTTCATACTTAATTTAACAAATAAGCTGCCAACAATCAGGTTACAAAAAAGCTAACTCTGATTATCAGGCAATTAAAACCAAGCCCGATAAATCTTTTTTTCATGATTGGTGTTATTTCAAATCTATCATCTTAAATTTTGTATTTCATAACACTTTAGCATATTTTTTGCCAATAAAGTGTAATTTTTAATATGTTAGCTTAAACTTGCATCCGTGATATCATCAAACATACTTAGCGTGAAACTCATGAAACCGATCATATTATCATCAAAGCTGCTCTCCTTATCTCTTATCATCCTGCTTTCAACCGGGTTTAGCTGCGGCGACAACAGCAATACCAAAACCCCCACTCAAAAAAAGCTGCCCCAGCCAGGGTAAGTATGGCCAGTTTGCTAAGCGAAAAACAATTTAATGATCTTTTTCCGCAACGCGATAAATTTTATACGTATGCTGCCTTTATCAAAGCAGCCGATGAGCTTGGCATGATCAGCGTAAAAGTAACCCGCAGGGCAACATCCGTTTACCAGTTGATACGTACCGATAAAAAAACAGGAAAGAAGGCCGTTGTACGCCAGGATGTTGATTGGAACGAAGAATGGGCCAAAGCCAAGCCAGATAGCACCTACACTATTGACTATGGCAATTTCTGCACCGAATACAGTGCTGATGTAAATAAAAAGGAACTCGCCGCCTTTTTTGCGCACATTGCGCACGAAACCCGTCATGGCATAAATGCTACATATACCGATGGCCTCATGCTGATCCATGAAAGCAATACCAGTTTGCCTTACATTGCCGAAAATGATGAATACCCTCCCGTTGCCGGTAAAAAATACTATGGTCGCGGGCCGATGCAATTGAGCTATAACGGCAATTACGGCTATGCTTCAGATTGCATATTAGGCGATGATAAAATATTGCTCCAAAATCCCGAGATGGTAGAAACCGACCCGGTGATGGCTTTTAAAACCGCCATCTATTTCTGGATGACGCCTCAAACCCACAAACCATCGGCGCATGCTGTAATGACAGGCAAATGGCAACCCAATGCAGAAGATAAAGCCGCAGGCCGCACGCCAGGTTTTGGTATGACCATTAATATTGTGAACGGCGAAGTAGAATGCAACAAGGGCGAAAATATGTATAATATGAACGACAGGATTGGCTTTTACCAGTTTTTCCTGAAGAAATTAGGTATTACCGATGCCAATTGCGCTTGTTCATGCGGTAAAATGAAGCCTTATCATTATTAACGGCAGTATTTTTGAATTTCAAAGCAAAAAAGTTATTATTGTATTAGCATTTACAACACTAAACTTTAACATTTGGAATCCGCCATTGAAAACGCCGGTTTGTATCCCCCGGCAACCGACCAGTTCGGTGATATCCTGGCCAGCCTGAAAAACAGATTCAGGATTGAACAAACCGGGCATATTGATTTTCATTTAGAGCAGTTTAGCATTTTCAAAGACTATCTCGACATTAGTGTAAAGGAATCATACGCTATAAAAAATAAAAATAACGATAGCTATATGCTATTCACCGAATGCTAGTCAAAACATAACGGGCATCATCACGGCAAGGCTGTAACCTCCGCACCATATCAAACCTGGGCACTGGCTTATTTAAAGCATGATTTTGGCCGGGTGCTCATCAGGCGCGAAACATTGGTTGACAAGATCATTGAACTGATCCACCCGGTTGAGCTTGATTTTGCCGAAGACAAGGCCTTTAGTGACACTTTTTATATGCTGGTAAGCGACCGCCAAAAAGCAATTACCGGGGCCGATCGTAATTTCCGCAACGTGGTAATGGATATCAGGCTGGATGATTTTGTAATAGAAATTGTTGAGCATACCCTCATTATCGGTAATACCCACGCCATATCTGCAGAAAAAGCTATGCACCTGGCAGAGTTTGTTTCGAGGTTGTGTACCACCTGCGATTGAGCAAGTAAGGCTATTAGCCCTGCTTTACCTATATTAAACCATACCATATGAGCCTATTCGCACTAATTTTGGCTTTCGCTGTTAACACCCATGCTCATTTCAAACCCGATACGGTTGATTATTGGCATGTTAAATACAACGATAAAACAATAGCTGAATATACCGATTTTGATAAAAAGCCAATTCTGATCAAAAAGCAACGTATAAAAGATGCAGATATATTAACTGTTGAATATGGTAATGACACACCTTGCTATGAGGGCGATAAAGGATTGTATATTTTAAGTAACGATAAAAAACGGATCGCAATAACTTCAGTCAAAACAAACCAACCACTAAAAGTCTACTTAAATTACATCATAGCTACAAAAGCGTATTATCATCTAAAAAATCTTGATATCTATTACTTCGATTGCAGACGGGATAATTTGATATTTCGATTAAAAATTGAATAACCGTAAAAAGGTAAAGACGTATCACGTGCGTCTAACTGTGTTAAAATTTTGATTTGCATATTCGGAGACGCATGTTATGCACCTCTACAGCAATCATTTTAATACCGCCGGTAAAATATAATCCTTCATCATTTTATCAACCTGCGAATGCGCGTAGGGCGTGTTGTAGGCCTCGGCGGTTATAATAACCACCAGCGGCTCATCGGTAAAAACAAAGATCTTGTTGCCGCCATTACCTGAGCAGTAGTAAGTTTCGTAAGCTTTGTTGTTTACCGTATAGGTTTTGTTCCAGAACAGGTAACCGTAAAAGCCCTCACCTACCACATCTTTTGGTAACGTAAGGTGTTTGGTAAATGATTCCTTAACCCAGTTTTGCGAAATTACCTGTTTGCCATTCCAAACACCGCCATTTTTATACAATTGCCCGAATTTGGCATAATCAAGCGAGCGCATTTGCAGGCCGCCCGCGGTATTGGGTACACTCTGCGGTGTGTATTGCCAGCGATAATTACTGATGCCCAATGGCTTGAACAGCTTTTCGGCCGAATATTTATCAAGCCCGCCGGGCACTGATTTATTCAGGATATCGCCCAATGCCACCACGCCGGCTGTAAAATAATTCCATTGTTTACCTGCCCTTTTATTGCTGTCTGTTTTAAGGCTGAGGGTAAATTTCACCCAATCATCGGTGGGGTACATATTTTCTTCGTTCCCCGGCGAATCACTTTGGTTGTCATCCGCGTCAAAAACGGAGCTCGTGGTAAGCAGGCTTTTTAGTGTTACATTTTCTTTTTGAGGCGAGTAGTTACTGAACTTTTTGAGGTCATAAAACTCCTTTAAGGTTTGATCAACGCTTTTGATATAGCCATCATGAACTGCTATCCCCATCACGGCCGAAGCAAATGTTTTACCAACCGAACGGGGATTGTGCAATGAATCGCGCGCGCTGCCGTTAAAATACTCCTCAATTAGCAACTTGCCGTTCTTGATCACTACCACGCTGGTGATCTGTTTAAACCTGTTGCCGGCAATAAGGGCATTCATCTCCATGACCTTCTTTTTATCAAAATCATCTTTTGATACCTGCCAGCCGCTGCCGGGCTTTATGGGTTGCAATTCGGCATCTTTTAGATCAATTGCCGGTACGATAAACCTAATCTCTCCCTGTGCTATTAGCTCACCTACTTTCAAATCAGGGACAGTAATATAAGGCCGAACTTCAATTTTAAGCTGGTGAGCACCTGTAGTAAGCCCATCTTCCCCGCCATGGGCCATAAACCGTCCCCACAAAAAGCGTCCCCATGAATCTTCTCCCCGGCTACTGACGAGCGGAACAAAAATAGTGGTCTTTGTATTTTTTGCGATGGGCAAATTGGCCCCTTTATGCAGATTTTCCTGGTAAACCTGCCTGCCATCTACATAAAAAACAAATTGAAAATTTCCCCCGTTCAATTGTTCAATACTTAACGACGGCGCTAAGCTATGCTGGTAATTGGTTAATGAATTGGCCAGCAAAAGCCGCATGTACAAATTATTGGCAGGTTTAGCCTCATAGCTTGTTAACAGATCGGTTTGTTCCAGTTTTTCAAGCGGGATAGTATCCGCCTCAAAAACAACCTTACCCATATTGGCTTTTTGAAGGGCGGAGGTTATAGGTTCAGGTTCGATGATATTGCCCACCTGAGCGGATAGCCTGCAAATGGTTGCAGTTATTATAAAGAATATAAGGAGAAAATGTTTCATTGCTGTCTGTTTAGATATTTACAAAACTGCCCCAATTAATACATTCAAAATAGAACAGAATTAACATGCTTTTTCAATAAAAGCTTACGATAAGCAGACGGGCTATCACAGCCAAATTGCTTAAAACAGCGTAAAAAATGGCTTTGATCGGCAAATCCGCAGGCATAGGCGATATCTGTTAAGGATGACCCGTCATCTGCTAATAAGCCAAACGCTTTTTCAACCCTGAGCTTGCGGATATATTCGCCCATAGTACAATTGAAATACCTGGAGAAATCACGGGATAAATGAACCGGATGGAGCTGTAATAGCCCGGAAAGTTCGGCAAGCGTATGCTTCCGGGCAGGATCATCGGCCAGCAATATTTTCAGCTTGCCAACCCATGCAGGAACTTGTCGTGACATGCCGGAGTTATTTACCTGCATTTTATTGAGCGCTTGCAGCAATAGCATTTCTACAGTCATTGCGGTCAGCTCGTCACAAATCTTTGATTCTTTAAAGATCCGGTATAAAATAAATTTCACATCCGGGTCCTGAATGGCAAAGCTGCCTTCCAGTTTATCCTGTTTCAAGTCCAGGTCATCGAACCAGCGCTTTTGCAATTCAATATGAAAGCCGCGGGTAAAGCCTTTGGGCTTGATGTTATAGTGCGGATCATGCCAGTTATGAAACAGCAGAGTGCCTGCCGGGCAATGATAAACTTCCTTTTTATTGCCTTCAATAACATTACCGGCCAATATAAAAGTGAAGTAGGCATTTTCATGGTAATGCCAGTCCACCTTATCAAGGGTATATTCGGTATCAGTTATGGTGATACCCTGTAAATGCGTTGTATGATTGGTTTGTCCGTAGAAGCTGCCTGTTTGTAGTTGTTTCACGGCGAAGATTATTGAGTTAATAAACGCTATAACTCCCCCTTTAGGAGCCGGGGGCTACACCTCCTCTACCCTGCGGTCAACCGTTTGCACGTTGGTATTAACGTAATCGTTCTCTATCAAACCATCGCGCATACGTACTATGCGGTGGGCATGCAGGGCAATGTCCTCCTCATGCGTTACCAGGATAATGGTGTTACCTTTAGCGTGGATATCTTCAATAAGGCCCATGATCTCGATGGATGTTTTGGTATCAAGGTTACCTGTTGGCTCATCGGCCAGTATAATGGATGGATTATTGATCAGCGCCCTTGCCACGGCAACACGCTGTCTTTGCCCGCCCGAAAGTTCATTGGGTTTGTGATCCATACGGTGACCAAGACCAACATTTTTCAATGCATTGCCGGCACGTTCCTTACGTTTTTCTTTATTAACGCCGGCGTAGATTAGTGGAAGCGCCACATTATCCAAAGCAGTATTACGGGGCAGCAGGTTAAATGTCTGGAACACGAAACCAATTTCCGAGTTACGTACTTCAGCAAGCTGGCTATCGGTCATGTGGCTTACATCTATTCCGTTAAGGATGTACTGCCCTTTGGTTGGGGTATCCAAACAGCCCAAAATATTCATGAGGGTTGATTTACCGGAGCCGGAAGGGCCCATCAAAGCCACAAATTCGCCTTTGTTAATAGTAAGCGAAACTGATTTAAGTGCGTGGATCACCTCGGCACCTATTACATATTTACGCCCGATATCTTTTATGGTTATTAACGGCTTGGCAGTATTTATTGGCTCCATGAATTATTTTTTGTTTGGACTGCACTGAGGTGCCGAATGTTACAGTGGTTTTTATTTTTAGTGGTCGGTAGTCCGTAAGTCCGATGTCCGCAAGTTTTTAGTCTAACTTACTACCGTCTTAACTTTCGGACTTCTCCGACTTACCGACTTTCGGACTTTCCCGACTTTCGGACAAAAAACTATTTCTCAATCACCTTTGCAACCAAAAAGTAGTCTTCGTCATGCTTAGGGGCATTTTCCAAAGCTTCTTCGTGGGTAATTTGTTGTTTAACTACGTCCTCTCGCAGCACGTTGGCACCGGTGGTCATATAAACCAGTGGTTCAACACCCGTGGTATCCACCTCGTTCAATTTAGCCATAAAATCAAGGATCTTGCTCATATCCTTCATCGTATCCTGTACTTCGCTTTCAGTAAGTTCAAGGCGGGCCAGGTGGGCTACTTTTTCAACGGTTTCTTTATCAATGGTCATGCCTGTTGTTTTTTGTTTTATAATAGCGTAATCCTCATCGCGCAGTGCGCCGGCATTATCCATGCTTAACTGGGCCGCTTCAATGGGTTTATGCACAAATATATTACAAATTCCCGGTCTGCTGTCATATAATTGACTAAGCCAGGGTAGAAACAGCGCCTTCAAACATTAAATCATTGTTCATAATCTCAAATACCTCATCCCGTAAAGCATCGGCATCGTCAATACTCAGGTGTGCCGTTTCAATAGGCTTATGAACCTTAAATTTAGAGATCCCTGGCCTGCTGCCGTGCTTAATGCCGGTATCCCAAAGTATTTGCCATGTATTGGCCGACGATACCGGGATGACAGGTATTTTTAACTCAATAGCCAGCCTGAAAGGACCATTTTTAAACGGGCAAAGCTGCGGGGGATAATGATCCGAAATTCCGCCTTCGGGGAAAATGATAAGAGAAACGCCCTCCTGTAATTTCTCTGATGCTTTTTTAAACGCCCGGAACGACGACATTTTACTATCACGGTTTACAGGAATATCCACCGTACGGAAAAACAGACCAGTTACCAGGCCATTTTCCAACTCATGTTTGCCCATAAAACAACAATTGCTTTTAACCAGGATACACATAGCCGAAATATCAAGGTTTGAGGTGTGATTAGGACAAATAATATAAGGCCTGCTCCAGTCAATCGGTTGTTCATATTCAAAATGGTAAAATATGCCCACAAAAGCAGAACTCACTAATCCCCAAACCCTTCTGAATGAGTTGAGGGTATGATAGCGTTCGGGCTTACGCGAAAAATAATAGAAAAAAGGCCATAATATAACGTAGCCCAGGGCCACGCTCACAATGTAAAGATATGCGTGTACTTTTCTCAATATCATTTTCATCATTACCAAAAATAGAAAAATTCCTTACTTTCGCCACACTATGGAGACTGTTGTTAGTGGCATCCGTTCGACCGGAAACTTACACTTAGGAAATTATTACGGGGCGTTGCAAAACTTTATAAAAATGCAGGATGAATACAACTGCTTTTTCTTTATTGCCGACCTCCACTCGTTAACTACCCACCCCACACCTGCCAATTTACATGGCAATGTAAAACAGGTGCTGATAGAATATTTAGCCGCGGGCATCGACCCGGAAAAGGCTACTATATACGTGCAATCCGACGTTCCGGAGGTTACCGAATTATACCTGTACCTGAACATGAACGCCTATTTGGGCGAACTGGAACGAGCAACATCATTTAAAGACAAGGTACGCGCCAATCCCGAAAATGTGAACGCCGGCCTGCTTACTTACCCGGTTTTAATGGCGGCGGATATTATTATCCACAAAGCTACTAAAGTGCCTGTAGGTAAAGATCAGGAGCAGCACCTTGAAATGGCCCGCACTTTTGGTAACCGTTTCAACAGGCTATATAACCATGATTATTTTCCCGAGCCTTTTGCCTTTAGCTTTGGCGAAAGTTTGATAAAAATTCCGGGATTAGATGGCAAGGGAAAAATGGGCAAATCAGAAGGCGAAGGCAATGCTATATTTTTAGGTGATACACCCGAAGCCATCCGCAAAAAAGTAATGCGCGCGGTAACCGATAGCGGCCCTACTGTTGAAAACCAGCAAAAACCACAGGAGATCCAAAACCTGTTCGATTTAATGAAGGTTGTTTCAACACCCGATACACTTGCCCACTTTGACGAGCTTTATAACAAAATGGCTATCCGTTACGGCGATTTAAAGAAGCAGCTTGCCGAAGATATGGTACTGGCAACAGCCCCTATCCGCGACAGGATCAACGCCATTGCCAACGACGCCGATTACCTGCGTAAAGTAGCCGAAATGGGTGCCGAAAAGGCCCGTGAAAGCGCGTCAAGAACGATAAGGGAAGTTAGAGAGATCATCGGCTTCAGGAAATTTTAAATAGCGGGTTTTGATAGTTCATAGTTCATAATGTATATTAGTCGGAGTTCATTTCAAAACAGCGGGTGTTCTTCGTTAAAAACATCAGCTATGAACCATGAACTATAACCCATGAACTAAAATATATGCATTTAGCTATTGTAGGAAATATCGGCGCCGGAAAGACCACCCTTACCGAGATGCTGACCAAAAATTACGGATGGGACCCTTTGTATGAAGCAGTAGATAACAACCCCTATTTAGAGGATTTTTACAGCGACATGAAGCGCTGGAGCTTTAACCTGCAAATCTACTTCCTGAATAGCCGTTACCGCCAGATCATCGATATCCAAAAAAGCGGGCGTAATATTATACAGGACCGCACCATTTACGAGGATGCCTATATTTTTGCCGAAAACCTGCACGATATGGGTCTGATGACCACGCGCGACTACGAAAACTACGAATCAATTTTTCAAAATATCACCGAGTTTATTAAACCGCCCGATCTGTTGGTTTACCTTAAAGCATCTGTACCTACCCTGGTAAGCAATATTCAGCGCCGCGGCCGTGAGTATGAAATAGGTATCCGTTTAGATTATCTTTCCAAACTGAACGAAAAGTATGATAAATGGATCAACAACTATAAATTAGGCAAACTGTTGATCCTTGATAAGGATAATCTGGATTTTGCTAACAATACTGAGGATATGGCTACCATTGTAAACCTTATTGAAAGGGAGATTAACGGGCTGTTTTAATAGTTTAATAGGGTATGAAGAAGTTTTTGATCTTCGCTTTATTATCTATTCTTTTATTCTCCTGCGAACATAGTTCAGAAAAACAAGTAAATATCAGCACATGGCATCTGCTCAGTTTGAATGGTTTCAAACTATGGTTGCCTCCTAACTGGCATTTTCAACAGGAACAAGGCATAGACTCTTTTGTAGGTAGAATTATTGCTCCAACCGATACTCTTTCTTTCGAAATCAGTTCGATGGGGTACGCTAATAACCCATTACTATCAGAACAGGAGTATATAAAAACTAACGATTGGCAACGCGGATGTGATTTTTGCGATAGAGAACGTACATATAGTGACGCCCCCAATATAAAAGTCAAAATCTCAATACATAAACCTACAGCTAAGCAAAAAAGCAAATTTCCTAAGGCTGACTACATCGCAAATATGCTTACTAAGGACAGCACAGTGTATATTCCGATAGAAATCCCTGCAGAGATAAAAGATCACAACTTTAATGAAGAGTCGAAACAAGATTTTATTATAAAAACAATCTGGCCAAAAAATCCTTCAAAAGGAATTACTGGTATTTATTATCAAAGTAAATCATCAACTTTAAACTTCCAACTGTCAGGCCGTAATTTATCAAAGCAGGATCAGGAATTAGCTTTGCAAATGTTTAAAACCATTGTAATAAAAATCAAATGAAAATCTTAGGCATTATCCCAGCCCGTTACGCGTCATCCCGTTTTCCCGGTAAACCATTGGTTGATATCGGCGGTAAAACTATGATCCAACGTGTATATGAGCAGGCAAAAAAATGCCGGAGCCTGAGTGAGGTTATCGTGGCTACCGATGACGACCGGATCTTTAACCACGTAAACGGTTTTGGCGGCGTTGCGGTGATGACAGGTGCCAACCACCAAAGCGGTACCGACCGTTGTGCCGAAGTTGCCCGCCTGCACCCCGGGTATGATGTGATCATCAATATCCAGGGCGATGAGCCTTTTATTGACCCTGAGCAGATCACCAAATTAACAGCCTGCTTTAACGATCCTGATACCCAACTGGCCACTCTTGTAAAAAGGATCCTGACCGAGCAGGAACTGCATAATACCAATTCGCCCAAGGTGGTGATCAATAAATTATCCGAAGCTATTTATTTCTCCCGTGCTACCCTGCCCCATATCCGCGGCCAGGAGCCCGAGAACTGGCTCGAATTTCACACCTTTTTTAAACACATTGGCATTTACGGTTATCGCGCAGATATATTGCAGGAAGTTACCAAACTATCGGTATCCCCGCTTGAAAAGGCAGAAAGCCTTGAGCAACTTCGCTGGATAGATAATGGCTACCGCATTAAAGTTGCAGAAACCGAACTGGAAACCCATGCCGTTGATGTACCGGAGGATTTGGAGAAATTGAAGTTTGATATATAGTTTCTGATTTAATCCTCCCAATTATAAGTTAACACTTCTTGTAGTGATAACATTGTTATTCTTAATCCATATAAGATTAAGCGCGCCGCGTAAAGGCTTTAAAACACAATTTCAGTAACCGCGGTTGAGTTGGAAAAGTCATTATAGTCTGTACTGCTACCCATGTAAACAAACAGGCCAACAGTGCCGAAACAGCAGCTTTTTGGAGGCACAGCTCGAGAAAAAAGGCTGAAATTACGTATTCATTATATCAGATGGTAACCGGGCAGCGTCACCGGCCAAACCACCCGTTACGGGAACCTTACCAGGATTATCGCCGTTAAAGCCATCAACCAGTTCACTTCCGTTTATAAAAGTATCCGCTTCAAAAACGCGCATAATACACTCTGTAAAAACCGATTACAAACAAAAGATATTTACAGTTCTATTTTTTGAAAAACAGATATACCGAAGCGTGAAAATTTTCTTACTTTTGTATCCCGTACAGAAACAATTGGCCGTGGTATAAAAGCCCGGTCATTTTCAAAAAAATCATGACTAAATATATTTTTGTTACGGGCGGTGTTACCTCATCGTTAGGAAAAGGTATAATCTCTGCTTCTTTAGCCAAACTCCTTCAATCGCGCGGTTACCGCGTAACCATCCAAAAGTTTGATCCTTACATCAATATTGATCCGGGAACACTTAACCCTTATGAGCACGGCGAATGCTATGTAACCGAAGACGGTGCAGAAACCGATCTTGACCTTGGCCACTACGAGCGTTTTCTGAACACTCCTACGTCAAAGGCCAACAACATCACTACCGGCCGCATTTATCAAAATGTAATTAATAAAGAACGTGAAGGGGCTTTTTTAGGAAAAACTGTACAGGTAGTGCCCCACATTACCGATGAAATAAAAAGAAACTTCCGCATATTGGGCGAAAGCGGCGATTACGATATCGTGATCACCGAGCTTGGCGGTACTGTAGGCGATATTGAATCATTACCATATATTGAGGCTGTAAGGCAATTCCGCTGGGAAATTGGATCGGCTAACTCTCTGGTTATCCATCTTACACTGGTACCATTCCTTGCAGCAGCAGGCGAATTAAAAACCAAACCTACGCAGCACTCGGTAAAAATGTTATTAGAGTATGGTATCCAGCCCGATATCCTGGTTTGCCGTACCGAACACCACCTTACCAACGATATCCGCAAAAAGATAGCGCTGTTTTGTAACGTGAATATCAATGCTGTTATTGAGTCGATTGACGCACCAAGTATTTACGATGTACCCCTGTTAATGCTGAAAGAACAGCTTGACAAAACCGTATTGACCAAATTAAAACTTCCGCACAAAAATGAGCCAAACCTTGAAAACTGGAAGGAGTTTCTTGGTCGCCTCAAAAACCCAACTGCTGACGTGCGCATTGCGCTGGTTGGTAAATATGTGGAGTTGCCGGATGCTTATAAATCTATTACCGAAGCCTTTATCCATGCGGGCGCTAAACAGGAATGTAAAGTGCGGGTTGAATATATCCCTTCGGAACAGCTTACGCCCGAAAACGCTGTTGAAAAATTAAAAGGTATGCATGGCGTACTGGTTGCCCCAGGATTTGGCGAGCGTGGTTTTGAAGGCAAGATCCAGGCTATCCGCCATGTGCGCGAAAATAATATCCCTTTCTTTGGTATTTGTTTAGGTATGCAATGTGCGGTAGTTGAGTTTGGCCGTAACGTATTAGGTTTTGAGGGTGCCAACAGTACCGAAATGAATCCCGAAACCCCTTACCCGGTTATCGGCATGATGGAAGATCAGAAAAACATCACCAACAAAGGCGGTACCATGCGTTTAGGCGCTTATCCCTGCGATATTAAAAAAGGCACTAAAGCAGCGGCTATTTACGGAAAAAACCACATTTCGGAAAGGCACCGTCACCGTTATGAGTTTAATAACGAGTATCTTAAGCAATATGAGGCCGCCGGCCTTACCCCATCCGGCATAAATCCTGACAATGGCCTGGTGGAGATTGTTGAGTTAAAAAACCACCCGTTTTTTGTTGGTTCGCAATTTCACCCCGAATTAAAATCAACAGTTGCTAATCCACACCCACTTTTTATTAACTTTGTCGCCGCTTCGCTGGCTTATGCCCGCAAAAAATAAGTAATTGTACGATAATTAGATAATGGATAAAAATACGTTTACAGGATTATTCCTGATCATGGCGATCATTGCCGGCTCGATATACTTTTTAAAGCCATCAGAAGCCGACCTTAAAAAAGAGCGCGAGGTACAGCACCAGGATTCGCTGAAAAAAGCTGGTGCCGCTGTAGCTGCCGCTGCTGCTAAAACCACAGCTAAGTTTGATACCGCCAAAACAGCCAAAGTTGACTCGGCCTTGTTAAAAATGCCTTTCGGCGCCGCATCTGTTGGTAAAGAAGAGTTTGTTACCATTGGTAATAAAGAGTTGCTTATTAAATTAAGCACCCACGGAGGCAAAGTAGCTTCCGTTGAGTTAAAAAACTACAAAACTTTTGATAAGAAGCCCCTGGTGCTTTTCAGTGGTGACAATAACCAATTTGGATTGAAGTTTGCCGCCGGTGTTGCCAATATCAATACCAACAATTACTATTTTACCCCAAGTGCAAAAGAACTTAACATAGCCGAAAAAGATTCAGGTTCGGTTACTATGCGTTTGAGCTATAGCCCCACCCAATATATTGATTATGTATACAGTTTAAAAGGTGATGGTTTTAAACTTGGGCTAACCATTAAGCCTACCGGTCTTGACGGCGTTATTGCCAACAGCAGCACCATTAACCTTAACTGGGCCACCAGCCTGCGCAAACAGGAAAAAGACATCAAAATGGAGCGTCAGTATTCAACGGTGTACTATTATAATACCGATGGGGATGCTGATTACCTAAGCGAAGGCAAAAACGATCAAAAAAGCATCAGCGATAAAAAAATGGCCTGGGTTGCTTTTAAACAGCACTTCTTTTCAAATGTGCTGATAGCTAAAGGCGGCATTACCAAAACAGATGTTGCTGTTGCTACTGATTTTAACGATACCACCGATGTAAAACAAATGAAAGCCGACCTGTCGCTTACCCGCGGCACAGATGGTTCTTTACCCTTGGAGTTTTACTTTGGACCCAACCGTTTTAATACGCTTAAAGACCAGGGGCATGACCTTGATAAACTGGTTAACCTTGGCTGGGGACCATTAAAATACATCAACCGTTTCGCGGTATTGCCGGTATTTAACTTCCTTAACAAGTTTAACTGGAACTATGGTCTGATCATCCTGGTATTGACTGTATTGCTTAAGCTGGTATTATCACCTCTTACTTACAAGTCATACCTTTCAATGGCCAAAATGCGTGTGCTGAAGCCCGAAATGGATGAAATTAAAGCTAAAGTTGGTGAGGATAACCCTACGTTGTTACAACAGGAGTACCTAAAGCTGTACAAAAAGGCAGGTGTTAACCCATTGGGCGGCTGTTTACCATTGCTGATCCAGATGCCTATAGTTATTGCGTTCTTCCGCTTTTTCCCAAGTTTATTTGAGCTAAGGGGCGAAAGTTTCCTGTGGATGCATGATCTTTCAACTTATGATTCGGTTATTAAATTCGCTCCGATAGCTTTCCTTGGCGGCGTTAACCACATTAGTTTAATGTGTTTACTGATGACCATTTCAACGTTGATCTATACTTATTTCAACAACCAGATCTCCGGTGCTACAGGGCAAATGAAATACATTGGTTACATCACTCCTTTGGTATTCCTGTTCACGCTTAACAGCTACCCTGCCGGTTTGAACTATTATTACTTTTTGGCCAACATGTTCACCTTTTTACAGCAATACCTGATCAAATTCATGGTTGATGATAAAAAGATCCATGCCCAGATCCAGGAAAACAAAAAGAAACCTGAAGATAACTCTAAGAAGAAAAAATCGGGCTTTGGTGCCAAAATGGAAGAAATGATGCGTCAGCAACAACAGATCCAGGCTAATAAGAATAAGAAGTCTTAAGTTTTTAGTCTTTAGTCTTTAGTCGGAAGTCCGCAGTCGGAAAGTCCGAAAGATATTTAAGCCCCTGGGAAAGTTTCTCAGGGGCTTTTCTTTTGCCTTTCTGTTTTTATAAGCTGGGCGATCCTTTTTAAACAAAAAACTTTCCGACTGCGGACTTTCCGACTTCCCGACTTTTTTAAACTCAACTAAAATAATTAGCAAATTTTGTATTACATTTGAAATATCATGTATGCAATTGTCGATATAGAAACCACCGGGGGGCATGCAAGTGCTAATGGTATTACCGAGATTGCCATATGCATACATGATGGCAAAAAGGTTGTGAAGCGCTTCGAAACGCTTGTGAACCCGCAGCGTGAAATCCCTATTTATATCAGTGCGCTAACCGGCATTACCAATGAGATGGTGCAGAACGCTCCTCCTTTTGAAGATGTAGCTGCAGATATTTATCACCTTATTCACGGTAAGATCTTTGTTGCCCATAATGTAAACTTCGATTTTTCTTTTGTAAGATATCACCTTGCTGCTGCGGGATATGATTTGCAAACCAATAAGCTGTGCACGGTAAGGCTTGGTCGCAAGATACTGCCCGGTTTACCATCATATAGCCTTGGCCGGTTATGCAAACATTTAGGTATTGATAACCAAAGTCGCCACAGGGCTATGGGGGATGCAGAAGCTACTGCTGAGTTATTTACCTTGCTGCTGAACAGCGACACGGAGAACCATATCAAACAATCCCTTAAGCAAGGTTCAAAGGATCAGGTGTTGCCGCCTAACCTATCTAAAAAGGATATAGACCAGTTGCCTTATACACCAGGTGTATATTATTTTCATGATCAAAAAGGCAAGGTAATATATGTAGGTAAAGCCAAAAACGTTAAAAAACGCGTAAGCAGCCATTTCACTGGCAATAACCCAGGCTTTCAACGCCAGGAATTTTTACGTAATATTTACCAGATCAGCTATCAGCTTTGCGGTACCGAGCTTATAGCCTTTGTACTGGAAGCTATTGAAATTAAACGCCTGTGGCCTAAATACAACCGTTCGTTGAAACGCTTTGAAAACGCTTTTTGTCTTTATGCTTTTGAAGATCAGCGTGGCTATATTCGCCTGGCGGTTGATAAATACCGTAAATACAGCGACCCGATATATACCTGCAATTCTCTGCTTGATGGCTATAACCTGCTCAACAAACTGATAGAAGGTTTTGACCTTTGCCCTAAGCTTTGTTTTATACAAAAAAACAATGAGCCATGTACCGGTACAGCCGGGAGTGCATGCGCGTGTGAAGGTGTTGAAACTCCGGAAAGTTATAATGAGAAGGTAAACAATGCCATTGATCAGCTTAAACAAGCCTTGCCAACTTACGCTATCCGGGATGAAGGCCGTACCGGCGATGAACATAGTTGTATCCTGGTAGAAAAAGGTCAGTTTTATGGTATGGGTTATATCTCCCATTATTTTGACGCGGATAACGTACAGCAACTCAAAAGCCATCTTACACCCTACCCGGGGAATGATTACATCAAAAATATTGTAGCTACTTACGCTTCCAAATATCCCGATAGGATGGTGGTATTTGGGTAATGCTTGATATTAACTTACGAAGTTTTAAAAACTTCGTAAGTTTGGTTGACCGATTGACAAATCTACAAGTGAAAATAAGCGACAACACCTACTATCACATTTACAACCGGGGTAATAATAAAGAACCTATCTTTTTCGAAAACGATAATTACATTTTCTTTCTGAACCAATTCAAGAAACACGTTTTACCCTTTTGCGAAGTATATGCTTATTGCCTGATGCCAAACCACTTTCACTTTTTTATCATGGTAAACGATCAGCAGTCGTTTGAAACTGGTATCAAAAACTTTTTTATCTCTTATTCAAAAGCAATCAATAAAAAATATAATAGAGTTGGCAGCTTATTTCAAGGTAGATACAAAGCTTCAGAAATTGATTCTGATAGTTACTATACAAGGATTATCACTTACATACATCAAAATCCAGTGATCGCCAATCTTGTAACAGACATCAGCGATTATAAATACTCATCTTACCCAGCTTATTTATCAGCAAAAAAAACTGTATTGAACAAACATGATGTATTAGAATGGTTTGGAGGTTTGGAACATTTCATAAATGATCACAAAATCTCTGTTGATGAGCGTGATATACCTTATGTAAAATAGCACGATGCTTTTCTTGGTGCACTGTAAAACTTACGAAGTTTTGAAAACTTCGTAAGTTAAATCCACCCAAAACACCATCACTTATAAATAAATAATTATCCATTAAGTTAAAACACCGCACACAATTGAGTTTTTGATTGGTTACTCTTATAACATTTACCAACAAAACTTAAAACATGGATAGTATCAATCAACAACAGCCGGAAGATAACATGCAAGACCTTAACGGTCAGGAGGCATTGGCTAAAATCAAGGAACTTGCCGAAAGTGCTAAAAGCTGCTTTTTTGTAAGTAACATTAAAACAGGTGTACCTGCTTCCGTGCGACCAATGTCTGCGCAGAAAATTGATGAGGAAGGTAATTTCTGGTTTCTAAGCGCTAATGACAGCCACAAAAACGACGAGCTGGCTAAAGACCCATTTGTTCACCTGCTTTTCCAGGGATCAGGATATTCTGATTTTTTAAATCTCTACGGAATTGCAACTATCACCGAAGACAAGGAAAAGATCAAAGAACTATGGGAACCCACATTAAAAGTATGGTTTACCGAAGGTATTGACGATCCGCGCATCAGCGTTATTAAAGTTGAACCTACCGAGGGCTATTACTGGGATAATAAGCATGGTAATGCCATCGCATTTGTAAAACGGCTCGCCGGTGCTGCTATTGGTAAAACCATTGATGATTCGGTTGAAGGAAAGCTTACTGTCTGAAATCAGAATTTTCAGAATTATTGAATTACAGAATAAAAGACGAGGTTGTATCATAAATCAAATTGACGCCCCTTGGTGTTGTATTACCTTTGAATTGAAGTTTAGCCGATCATATTTATACAAAAAGGGGGTTAACACATTTTTGGCCTAAAAACACTTAATTATTTGATTATAAATAGTTTAAGTAAAAATTACCACTAAATTATGTTAACCCTGTTAACCCCCTTTTTGTCAGTAGAGCCGACCCAAAACTATATATAGCTTGAGTATCCGAATAAGTCAAAAAAAGGCCGTATCACGATTATTTATGATACAGCCTCGTTAAATGCGCTTTATCAAAAAGCTCCTCCTTTAGGGGGCTGGGGGGATAAATATTTGTCAAACCATTCAATATATCGCTGCAGCCTGTCAACCTGGTAACTGGGTACAGTGATACCGTGATATTGGCCGGGATAAAGTACCAACTGAGTAGGTACCCCTTGTGACCGTAGCGCTTCATACATTTGCTCCCCTCCTCCCGTTGGCACATTAAAATCTTTTAGGCCAGACATGAATTGCGTTGGGGTTTTTATCTTATCAGCATGGAAAAACGGATACGATAATTTGATGTATTTATCAGCATTTTTCCATGGTGCGCCAAGTTCATTATCATATTGTACAATCCATTGATCCGATCCATAAATGGCTAATTGCAACGCACTGCCTGCTCCGCTCGACGCCGCCTTAAAGCGGGGGTCGGTTGCTATAGTATAATTGGTAAGAATGCCGCCGTAGCTCCAACCTCCAATTCCGAGGCGGTCTTTATCTGCTATGCCAAGTTTAACTAATTCATCTACCGCACCAAGCAGGTCTTTCACTTCTTTATTGCCCCAATCGGCATAAATAGCTTTAGTGTATTCAATCCCTCTGCCAGTGCTGCCGCGGTAATTTACAGCGGCAACGGCATAGCCGGCGCAGGCCAGTGTTTGCCTGATCTCGTCAAACTCAAACTCGTCCTGATCTGTAGGGCCGCCATGAATGTAAAGGATAAATGGCATTTTTTTAGTCACCACGCTATCGGGCGTATACAAAATACCCGAAACCAGTGTACCATCGCTGCTAAACGACTGGAAGCCCTTTACATAAGCCAGCTTAACCTCGCTCAGCCATTTTTCCTGGTGAAAAGTTAAGCGCCGGATCCTGCCATTTTCAATAGCCACCAATTCGTTGGGTATGTATGGTGTAGTCATTTTGCCTACCCATATACCCAAGGAATGACCGATGATATCAGAAAAACTGCATTCGTTACCTTTATAAACCAATATTGATTTACGGGTAAGCAAGTTATATCTGTTGATATAACGGATCCTGTCGCTGCTTACCAAGTATTCAAGGTCTTTACCATCCTTGCTCCATGCAATATTGCTGACAGGCCTATCCAGTTGGTCAGTTAATGAACGGTTGTTTTTTCCGTCGGCATCCATCAGGTACAAAACATCGTGCTGATAAATAAAATAATCAGCATCGCTTGTGGAGCGCAGGTAAGCTATGCGCTTGCCATCCGGGCTCCACATCGGGTTAATATCATGGCCGGTAAATGTTGTTAATTGGTTAGGCTCGGCTCCCGCTTTAGCTGCAATCGTAAAAATATCTGTATTTTCATTCCGGTCAGGATCAATAGTATGGTTACTTACATAGGCAATAGTTTTCCCGTCCGGGCTCCATTGCGGCGAGCTATCATCCATGTTGCCGCTGGTAAGGGTGTCAAGCTTTTTTGAACCCACATCATACAGGTATAAATGCGAATGCAAATGCTGCAGATATCCTTCAATATCCTGTTTAAAATGATAACGGTCTATCCTTATCGGTGGTGTAGTTTTCGGTGCCTCTTTTCCTTTGTTTTCAGGGTCTTTGATAATTAATGCCAGCTTCTTATTATCTGGCGACCATACATATTCTTTTATCTCGCCTTTAATGTCGGTGAGTTTATGCCCTTCTCCGCCACGCCTGTCCATCATCCAAACCTGGCCACCATTTTTTGAATCCTTTTCAGACAGGTAGGAGATAAACTTACCATCCGGCGTCCATTTTGGGGTAGATGCGGGCTCATCACCATAAGTAAGCTGAATGGATTGCTTACCATCGAAGCTTTGCATCCATAGGTGCGATACGCGTTTATCTTTTGCGGTGTCTACCTCAGATAGCTCATAAACCAGCCATTTGCCATCGGGTGATAGCTGAGGGGCCATCAGCGTTGGCTGTTTATAAAGATCAGTGGGCTTAAGCGGCTTTTTTGTTGTTTGAGCAGAAACAACGTTAAAGATTAAAACCGCTATAATTAAAAGTACGTTTTTATGCATAGGATTGCAATTGACCGGAAAATTACTAATTAAACCACCCAATATTATCACAAGGTTTTTATTATTGCATTGTTTTGAAAAAACGACGTTCCATTATTTGTATTACCCATTAAAATCAGCATCATGCATAATGACTATCAGAAATTAAGCAAAAAAGACAAAAAGATCGTCAGAGCACTAATTGATAAAGGCATTGCCGAGGATTTTAAACGCGGGATGCAACATTTCGATCAGCTTATTCAGCAATTAAAAAGCAGCCCTGAAACACCACAGGAACAATATTATAAATTATACAACGAGGTTCGGGACTTCGACAAACAAATATCCAGAATGTATGATCGCCTTACCGGTTCACATTTTCTTAACATCCTGGCAAATCAGATACTGCAAACACTCATTGATGAAGCTGAACTTGACGAATTATCACCGGAAGCCAAAGATCAGATCACTTCAGACGTAAGATTTATGAGATCAATGCAATCCATCAATTCTTGAACTACTTCCCGTTAACCCTACTTTTTCAAATACTTGTCATACCAGTCAACGTAGCGCTGCAGCCGGTCAACCTGGTAACTTGGCTTGGTAAGACCGTGAAATTGATTAGGATATAATATCAATTCGGTTGGAATACCTTGAGATCTCAACGCCTCATACATCTGCTCGCTGCCGATGGTCGGCACATTAAAATCTTTCAGGCCAGACATGAACATGACCGGCGTTTTTATTTTATCGGCATGAAAAAACGGGTAAGAGATCTGGATCCATTTATCGGCATTTTTCCAGGGTGTGCCTATCTCATTTTCGTATTGCAATACATATTGGTCACTGCCATAAACCGAAAGCTGTAACGCGCTGCCGGCACCACTGGCCGCGGCCTTAAAACGGGTATCAGATGCTATGGTATAATCTGTAAGGATGCCACCGTAACTCCACCCGCCTATGCCCAGCTTATCGGGATTTGCTATACCTAACTTTTCTAGTTGGTCAACCGCGCCAAGCAAATCTTTAACTTCTTTATTACCCCAATCGGCATAAATGGCTTTACAATAATCAAGGCCCCGGCCGTTACTTCCCCGGTAATTTACCGCTGCTACCGCATAACCGGCGGCAGCCAATGTTTGCCTTGTAGCATCAAACCCAAATTCATCCTGCCCTACCGGCCCGCCGTGAATAAACAGGATGAGTGGATATTTTTTATTAGGAACACTATCGGGCGTAAAAACAATACCTGATACCTTGGTACCGTCAACACTTGTTGACTCAAAGCCTTTTGCGTATGCCAATTGCACTGTATTTAACCATTCCTCATGATGAAATGTAAGCCGGCGCAGCTTTTTATCTTCTAAGGCAAATAATTCGGCAGGTGTGTAAGGATCTGTTTTTTGTACTATCCAATTGCCCGAAAGATTGGTAGCTATATCGTTAAAAACATAATCGCCCTTGTTTATTGTAGTGATCTTTCCGCTGTTGATATTGATATTGGCCAGATAACGGGCACGGTCGTCCGTTACAATAAATACAATGTTCTTGCTGTCTTTAGCCCAGGTTTGTGCCCCGGCCGGACGATCAAGCTGAAGCGTGAGCGGTTTATTATTTTGGCCAACCACATCCATAATGCAAACCACGCTCTGATCATACATCATGTAATCGGCATCACTGGTTGAACGGAGATAGGAAATTAATCTGCCATCAGGGCTCCATTGAGGGTTGCCGTCCCTACCCTTCCATGTGGTAAGCTGAAGCATGCTGGCGCCGGAGCGGGCATCAATAGTAAAAATATCAGTATTTTGATTCCTGTCGGGATCGGCACTGCGATTGCTTACAAACGCAATTGTTTTGCTATCCGGCGACCATACCGGCGAGCTTTCGTCTTTATCGCCCCGGGTTAAGGTGTCAAGCTTTTTAGTGGCAACATCAATTAAATAAAGGTGGCTATGCAAGTGCTGAAGATACCCTACTATATCCTGTTTAAAATGATAACGGTCAATAACTATGGGCTTTGGAGTTTTAGGTTCCTCTTTACCTTTGT
Organism: Mucilaginibacter sp. P19; assembly: GCF_050632265.1. NCBI lineage: Bacteria > Pseudomonadati > Bacteroidota > Sphingobacteriia > Sphingobacteriales > Sphingobacteriaceae > Mucilaginibacter > Mucilaginibacter sp. P19. Next base: position 1,952,422 of record NZ_CP192586.1, on the reverse strand, counting down.
TTTCCGGGTCGCCTATAACCATTACCAGGCGCTTGCCATCCGGGCTCCAGGCATAGTCGCTCAGATCGCCTTTAATGTTGGTTAGCTTAGCACCCTCACCACCGCGGCGGTCGATCAACCAAACTTGTGAGCCCGTTTTTGAATCGCGCGAGGATAGGAACGACAAATATTTACCGTCCGGGCTCCAGCGCGGGGATGAGGCTGCTTCATCACCATGAGTTAGCTGGATAGATTCTTTACCATCAAAACTCTGCATCCACAAATGGGACACGCGGCGGTCTTTAGCCGTATCAACATCCGATACACTATAAGCAACCCATTTGCCATCGGGCGATAATTGCGGATCACTTACCGTTGGAATCCGATAGACATCGGCAGGTTTCAAAGGCTTTTTTTGTTGGGCAGATACATTAAAGACAGCAGAAAGCGTGAGTATAAGGAATAAGGCTCGCTTCATAAATGATGTATTTTGATAGAGCCCGTAATTTAGTAAAAGAACCTTGATTTTTAGGATAAAAGGGATTGCCATGATTTTATTACAAAAGATTGGCATATTTATTAATGACTGTGGCTTCAGAATAACGGATGCTACATTTTATTAGCACTACTCCCGCGGGAACCTGGCTTTAATTTGGCAAATTTCAACTCCGCTTTTACTAACCGGATAATTTGTGTTAATTAGGATCATGTCTGCAAAACTCAAGCTTCTTTTTGTTATCTGTCTTTTTTCATCCGTTCTTAATACCCACGCACAAACCCCGGCCATTCGCAACAATTATCAAACCGAAGCTGGAGTGCCGAGGCTAAACATTGAACGATCAATGATCTACTCGCCGGATAAAGAGTGGCTTTACAACCATCACGCATCTATTATCCATTTCAAAGACCGCTTTGTGGCAATATGGAGCAATGGAATGGTTGATGAGGATTCACCGGGGCAAAGGGTAGTTTATGCAACTTCTAAAGATTTTAAACACTGGTCGCCGTTGAAAACATTAGCCAGTCCGGGTAAAATCAACGATACGCTCACAGTACTCACTGCCGCCGGGCTTTATCAGTATAAAGGAACCTTGGTAGCCTACTACGGCGATTACGACAAACACCGCAATAGCACCCATTTATGGGCTAAGACCAGCACCGACGGCGAACATTGGAGCGGGCCGCTTGATATGCATTTGCCTGTTGTACCAAACCATGGACCTGAAGTTACCAATAGCGGGAGGCTGATCATCAGCGGTAATTTCACTTTTCCTTATACAGATGATCCCCACGGACTTTCGGGCTGGAAGCTAAGCAGTTTTTATCCCGATTCTCTTTACAAACAGGATAACCCAGCTATGTTTTATGCACCCGCTGCAAAATCAGGGTTGCCGCCGCTTTGCGAAGGATCGTTTTTCCAAACGGACGACAACATTTTACACATGCTGCTCAGGGTAACCGGTAAAGGCTGGAAAGGTCATTTATGGCTCACCGAAAGCAACGACAATGGCAAAAGCTGGTCGCGGCCGGTTGAGGCCCCCTTTTCGGATAATGACAGCAAGTTTCACTTAGGTAGGTTGCCGGATAAACGCTTTTATTATGTGGGCATCCCCGATACCCTGCACCATTATGACCGTAATCCGCTGGTGCTCTCGTTGTCAAAAAATGGAAAAAGCTTCGACAAAAACTATATTATTGCCAATGAATTGTATCACCTTAAAAAAGAAGGCTTATGGAAAGGCGGGCAATATGGTTACCCACACACCATTGTTTATAATGGCTACATGTACATAATCATTTCGAGGCAAAAGGAAGCAATTGAAACGCTCAGGTTTAGTTTAAAAGCAACTGAAATAAATTAACTAATCAGGCTATTAAGTAAGCAGCATAATTTGTTTCAAAACAATCACGCCGTTTTTTTTATTTCAATAAACAGCCATGCCTTATTATTATCTTTAAGCCAATTGTAATATTTATTAATTCAACCTATCCTGCTCATGAAACCTACACGCGATACCGCTTACCTCACTATTGCTGCATGCGTTATTAGTATGTTAGCTCTGATACTCCTGTACGCCATGCAAACCATTTCATTCACGGTACCGGATGTAGTAAGACCTACGCTTTCGTTTGCACCTGTCATTTGTTTTGCCTGGTTAATGATATTTGTGATAGGTGTTTTAAAATATACCAACGAAAAACCTTTTATAGTTAACGTGTTCATCATTTATATGATTTATAGCGTTATATCGGGCTTAGTTAATACAGCCATCGGCATTTTTCAAATTACCAGAGAATCATTAATTATATTTTACCAGATCCATGGAGCTATTAACATGATGGTAATAATATGTATTGTGATTATGGCCGCCTTATTACGTAATACGGTATTCAAGTTACCACTGCTGCTTTTTACCTTAAGTGAGCTATTTATTATTGTATTTTACATGGTTGTACCGATGGTGCTTCCCCTTATCGGAACTTCCAGCTATATTCTCTATATCCGCTACATCGGGCTCGTGTATCTGATTGTTCCGACAACCGGAATTTATATTGCAGTAACCGCTTTAAATGCGCTTAATAGCCAACAATTGGAAAAGCCATTTTATGACATTGAAAAGCCCAATTGGCCACCATATGATAAACCCAACCTGTAACTTTTTCTGCTTAACCTGATCTAACAGAAAAAAACAGATACATAAACCTTAATAAATGCTAAGCATCCGCAATATTGTTAAACAATACGCCGGTCACCGTGCACTAAGTGATGTAAGTTTGGAAGTTGAAAGCGGGCAGATTTTTGGTCTGCTTGGCCCTAACGGCGCCGGTAAAACTTCGCTTATCCGTATTGTGAACCAAATTACTGCTCCCGATTCGGGCGAAATCTATTTTAACGGCGAAAAACTCAACCAGTCGCACATTGAACGTATAGGTTACCTGCCCGAGGAACGTGGCCTGTATAAAAAGATGGAGATAGGTGAGCAAATGATCTATCTGGCCCGTTTAAAAGGGTTAAGCCGTGCTGAAGCCCAAAAGCGTCTTAAATTTTGGTTTGAGAAGCTGGAGATGGAAACCTGGTGGAAAAAGAAAATAGAAGAACTGTCAAAAGGTATGCAGCAAAAGGCGCAGTTTGTAGCAACCGTACTGCATGAGCCCGATTTGATCATACTGGATGAACCTTTCAGCGGATTTGACCCAGTGAATGCAGAACTCATTAAAGACGAGATATTAGAATTGAACGAAAAAGGTGCAACTATACTCTTTTCTACCCACCGCATGGAATCAGTAGAGGAACTTTGTGACGCTATAGCGCTCATTCATAAATCGCATAAGATACTGGATGGTAAGGTTAAACACATCCGCAACTCGTATCGCAATGAAACCTATTTTGTTGAATATACCGGCGAACAGATAGCATTTGACGGCAACCAGCCATTTGAACTGGTTAGCGAAACCCATGCCGATGATGGCAGTCATACCATCAAGATAAAGCTTACGCGCGAGAATAATTCAAACGATGTTTTGCAGTACCTTATCCCAAAAGCAAGGGTAAATATGTTACAGGAGGTAATACCCAGCATGCATGAAATTTTCATTGAAAAAGTTAACCTAAACTCAGCCGGCCATGAATAAAGTATTACTCATTATACAGCGCGAATACCTGACACGGGTACGCAAAAAATCATTCATCATCATGATATTCGTGGTGCCGTTGCTGATATTGGTTATGGGCATTGTGGTAAAGATGGTTGCAGATAGCAGCGATAAACTATCATCGTTGCAAACAGTTAACGTGATTGATAAAAGCGGTGATTTCGCTAATAGGTTTCATGATGCCAATAATGTAAAATTTACCTATGCGCTCACCGATCTTAAATCATCCAAACAACTGCTAAAGGATAGCGAGGGTATCTCTATTTTGTATATCCCTGTAAATTACACACAAAAAGATTCGGTACAGATCTTTTCAAAAAAGAAGGCCTCTATACCCTTGTCTGAAGAAATTGAAAAGCAGATGAGCGATATAGCCTTTTCAAACAACCTCATCAGGCATCATATTGATACAGCACTTTTAAAAAGCATAAAGCGAACCAACATCTCGGTTAGTGCCATTGAAATTTCAGATAAAGGCGATAAGAATGCTAATATCGGCGCCAATATTTTAATTGGTATAGCTTGTGCTATCATTATTTATATTTCGCTGTTTATATATGGCGGACAGGTAATGCGCGGCGTTATTGAAGAAAAAACAAACCGTATTATAGAGGTGGTGATATCTTCAGTAAAACCATTTCAATTAATGCTCGGCAAGATCATCGGTGTGGGCCTGGTTGGCTTAACTCAGTTTAGTGCCTGGATAATTTTATCCATTATATCTACCAAAATCGCCGGACATTCTTTTAACTCGCCTACCAGTCCTATGGTAAATGCGCTTGCAGTATTACAAACTATACCATTTGGGTATATCATGGGCTGCTTTATATTTTACTTTTTAAGCGGCTATCTGTTGTACGCAGCGCTGTTTGCAGCTGTTGGCTCGGCAGTTGACAGCGAAACGGAAACCCAGCAATTCATGTTTCCTATTACCCTGCCCTTACTGTTCACTTATTTTTTAGCTGTATCAGTATTGTTCCGCGCGCCGGATAGCCCGCTGGCAGTATGGCTGTCCATGATTCCTTTTACTGCACCTGTAGCCATGATGGTACGGATCCCGTTTGATCCACCGGGATGGCAGGTAGCAGTATCCATGTGTATGATGGTAGTAGGCTTTTTATTTACCACTTATGTGGCCGCACGGATCTATCGGGTAGGTGTATTAATGTACGGTAAAAAAGCAAGCTATAAAGAACTGGCCAAGTGGTTTTTTTATAAAGAATAATTTTTATTTCGGACATCGGATGTTCGATTTCGGATTTACTGAATAAAATCCCCGGGAATAGTTAAACAATTTCGGGGATTATTTATTTTAGCCGTATGAGTAAACGCGTTGCAGTAATGGATTTAGGTACCAATACCTTCCATTTATTGATTGCCGAAGGGGACATCCATAACTATCATGAAATTGTACATATTACTGAAGCTGTTAAGTTAGGAGAGGGAGGCATTAACAAGGGGTATATTTTGTCTGATGCTTTTCAGCGCGGCATAAATACCATGCAACACTTTCAGAAACTTATACAGGCCAATAATGTTGACGGTGTTAGGGCGATAGCAACTTCGGCCTTGCGGAGCGCATCAAACGGCAAAGATTTCATCAAAGAAGTTAAGGCCAAAACAGGCATTGGTATTGAAATTATTGATGGCGAACAGGAAGCCGGTTTTATTTATAATGGTGTAAAGTTAAGCGGTTGCTTATCGGCCAAAAACTCCCTGATCATGGATATTGGCGGAGGCAGCGTTGAATTTATTTTGGGCAACGCCGATAAGATCCTGTGGAAACAAAGTTTTGAAGTTGGCGCGGCACGCCTTATGGACCAGTTCCACCGTACCGATCCTATTCCGCCGGCATCTATCGAGGCTATGAATTTATATCTTGAGGATACACTGAATGATTTGTTCATTGCCACTACAGGCATTGAAATTGACACCCTTGTTGGCTCGTCGGGCTCATTTGAAACTTTTGCAGGATTGATTGAAACAGAAAAGGCCCAGCCCTTTGATTTAAAGAGTATTCAGCATTATGATTTTGATGAGGAAGAACTGTTAACCATCACCAATAAACTCATCCTCTCGAGCCATAAAGAACGTTTGGGTAATCCGGGGATTATCCCGGTACGGGTTGATATGATTGTAGCTGCATCGTTAGTTACCCGTTTCATTATGCATGCGCTGGATATTCATAAGGTGAGTATGTGTACCAATTCGTTAAAAGAAGGGGTTTTGGCGGGGATGTTAACCTAAATGGAGAAAACAACCCAGCATGACGAAAAACCGATCAGCAGAACAACAAGCGCACTAAACAAAAATTCTTTTCTCAAAGCAAAAATTGCCAATATTAGGCACAGTACTACGTGCAAAAAAATAAAAATCGCTTCAGCTAATATAATAAGCTCCTCATTAGCAACCCATCTGAAATATATGGTATAAGCTACCAATATCGATAGATTGATACCTACAACTATCATTTTTTTGCTGCCAGGGTCTTTCTTCTGCGTTTCCATTATAGCAACTTGTGAGATACTAAATCCTTATCATTGCAACACACGTTGAAAAACCAATTACTAAAACCAGTAAGCCGCCTAAAAACCAACTCCACTTACGGAAATACAATGAAAGTATAATACAAACAATCACCTGGGCAACCATTAGCAGCCCAGCTATTACACCGCCATCGGTCAGCAGACTAAGCAAGGTATAACCAACAAATACTGCCAGGTTAATTCCGACTATCTTGATTCCACCTTGGGGCTTGTTGCCAGGAAGCTGATTGGGTGGTTGTAATTGTTCTTCCTCTGTCATACCAAAATTTCTCCTCTTAATTGTTCAAGATATTCCCGCTTATCGTCCCTGTAAAAAATGTTCATGGTTTCAAAAGGGATGATCTGCATGTCTTTATTTACGATGTGCACACATGATTTTTTGATAGCCCGAACATCAAAATTCTGCGCATCTATAAATTGCATAATGATCACCCTGAACAGGTTATCATAGCTTAAACTTGGCGCGTCAATTTCAGGCAGGCAGCATAACAACGAGTGCAGGTGTTCTTTAGCTTTATCAACCGAATTACCTGTGCTGAACATATTAAGCAGATGGCCCTTCAGGCGTTCATCGTTTTCATAAACAATGGTATTTTTTGAGTTATCCAACAGGTCATCCGGGTTTATCATCCGGGTCAGCGGAATCACTTCGCCTCCAAGCTTAAGGGCATAACCCATCACCAGGGCATCCGGGTTACAAGGTACCGGGATCAGGTCGTTTTTATTGAATACACTGGTTTGTTCAAGTATCGCGTTACGTACTTCGGTTAGGGTGTAACGGTCGGTTTGTTCATTAAAATTCTCTAACCTGCCGGCCTGTTGCGTAGGCTGAAAAGTTACGCCGCGAACACAGGGTTGCTGCAACGCGTATTCAATAATTGCACCTAATTCATCGGTATTTAAACCTTTTTGCAAAGTGACTACCAACGTTGTGGACAGATTATACTTATTGAGATTTTCAATAGCCTTCTGCCTTACTTCGCGCAAATCCTCACCGCGCAACTGCTCAAGTGCCTCTTTTTTGAAAGAATCAAATTGCAGGTAAATCTCAAAATCGGGCATGTATGTGGCCAGCCGCTTTACAAAATTTTCATCTTTAGCTATGCGGATGCCGTTGGTGTTTACCATTAAATGCTTAATAGGCTTTTTCTTGGCAATATCCAGGATCTCAAAAAACTGCGGGTGCACCGTAGGTTCTCCCCCGCTGATCTGCACCACATCGGGCTGACCTTCATTTGCCACTACAACATCCAGCATTTGTTCTATTTCGGTCAAAGTGCGGTGCCTGCCGTAGGTGGGCGATGACATGGCATAGCAGGTAGGGCAGCTTAAATTACACCTGTCGGTTACTTCAACAACGGTAAGGCACGAGTGCTGCTCATGATCCTGGCACAAGCCGCAATCATAAGGGCAACCATAATGCATTTTGGCATTGAACTTAAGCGGCATCTCACTTCGCTTTGCATAGTTGCGACAGTTTTTATAATATTCCACATCTGTGGCAATCAGCACCTTTTCAAAACCATGCCGGCGGCAGTTTTTAAGCATGTAAACCTTATTATCCTCAAAAACAATCTTGGCATCAACCCGTCGTAAACAGGTGGAGCAAATGCTTAACGTAAAATCATAGTATATATACGGGCGTTCAGGCATGGTTTGCAAACAGCTTTTTAGGATATAAAAATACTTTATAATAATACAAAATACCGGCGAGAGAAACTAACTGAATTACCGATAAACCAAAACCAAAAAAGTAATCGGGCTTAATAAATTCAACCAGTAGCCTGAAAACAAGGTAACTTGCCATGAATACTTTAAATCGCGCGCCATCGGCAAAACGATAATTTTGTTCAATGAGTTTGAGTACAACCCAAAGCATTCCCCAAAATACAATTTCATATAAATTAGTAGGATGTCGGTGGATGCCGTCACCAAAATCAATAGCCCAGGGCAGGTTGGAGGCTATGCCATAAGTCCCATCTTCCAGCCCGGCCAAAAAACACCCGGTACGGCCAATAACCATAGCCAGGATCAACGGATAAACCATCAAATCGCCAGATGACGCGGTTACCCCCAATTGTTTTTTGGTAAGCTCAACACCTATCAATCCACCAAGCATCCCACCCACTATGGTTTTATTGCCCATAATATAGATGATATTGAAATGCGAGAACAGCAAAGGTGGGTTCTCAAAGATCCCTACAAGGTGCGAGCCAATAAATGCGCCTGCCGCTGCACCGATAAATATGATAAGTCGATGTTCGGTACTGATCTTATCGGCAGTATGTTTCCGCAACCAGGCATAATACTGATAACCTAAAAAGTACGACAGTGTCTCGCAAATAAAATGTACGGGAATTGATGAATTGCCTAAAGGTAGATTTACAGGAAAATGCAAGTTTAGCTTTTATAATAAAGCCCTAAAATATGTTTTTTATTTTATGCCACAGGCGATGAATAAAAGAATGACGCACAAATACACCTCCTACCACAACAAATTGTTCAGTTAGCGGTTCCGGCTCTAATTCTATTTTTATTTGCGACCTGTCAGCTATGTCGGCAAGCCTTATTTCCTGTGTCTTAAAACCGATAAAGCCAACAACAAGGGTATCTGTCTCCGAAAGTTCCAAAAACTTAAATTCGCCATCAACATCAGTGCTTGCACTTTCACCGTTTTTACAATGGACTGTAGCGCCGGGAATCGGAACATTAGTCCCTTTTTCGGTTACAAGGCCTTTTACTAATATTTGAACACCGGTAGGGACAGGTATGAGCAAGTTGCTTTTACGTTGAAACTCTCCTTGCTCAAGGTTGTGCCTGGTTTTGGCTTCAGCTTTTTCAAGTTGGGTTAAGCTTATTATTGCTGCTGTCAGGATACCAATCCATGATAAGGATCGCTTTTTATTTGCGCCAATACCCGCATTAATTTCAATCAGCTGCATTTGGCCAAATCTGCCGCAAACATTATCCTTTGCCGAAAGAAGTTTAATGATCTCGTCATTGCTCATTACCGTAAAATCGATAACCATTTTGCAGCAGTGATAACAATAACGACCGCTGTTAGCGGGCACCATCTGTGACCATTGCTCGTGGCAGGGTTTAGGTATGCTGATTTGTTGAATAGACATTATACCGACGTTTTAATTGATAAATATATTAATTCATCCGGGTGATTAAGCAGTTTATTACAATGATGCTACCAGGCATAAAATTCCATAATTATTTAAAACTTTTTTAACAAACTGTTTTCCGGCCATCCTTTGTATATTGGGTGCTTAAATGCACACCATGAAATTAAAATTTATCGACATTGGTTTACTGTCGATTTTAGCACTCAGCGCATCGGCGCAAAAAGGGAAACTCAATCCAAACGATACTTCATCAAACTACAACCCGTCGGCGGCTTTCTCGCCTATGTTTTATACCGAAAAAGGTAACGATTTCCATTCGGCTAATGGCGCACCCGGTCCAAGGTATTGGCAAAACCGGGCAGACTATAATCTGAAAGTTGCCCTGGATACCGTTAAGAAAACAATCAGCGGTACGGTGGTGATCAACTATACCAATAACAGCCCGGATGCATTGCCTTACCTTTGGCTGCAGCTTGATCAAAATACTTATAAACAGGATGCCCGCTCTAACTTCTTCACAGACCATACCCCCGGTGTAGATCAGCATACCAGCGGTTACCAGATAGAATCCGTTTCGGTTGATAATGGCGATGTAGTTAAACCCGTACCATTTGTAATTACAGATGCCCGCATGCAGGTACGCCTTGCACACCCGCTGCAAAAGGGGGCAATAAAACTGCGTATTAATTATCATTACACCATTCCCGGTGCCTTTGGAGGCCGTACTGATTATTGCGATACCAAAAATGGCAAGATCTACGAAATTGCACAGTGGTTTCCGCGCATGTGTGTTTATGACGACAGTCACGGCTGGGATACCCTACCATTTCTGGGCAGCGGTGAGTTTTATTTAGATTATGGCGATATAGATTATTCGGTAACCGTTCCATGGGATATGATCGTAGCGGGATCGGGCGAATTGCTTAACCCTAAAGAGGTATTGACAGCTAAACAAATAGTCCGCTTAGACCAAGCCCGCAACAGTGATAAAACCATCATGATCCGTGATTTGGCCGAGGTTAATGATCCTGCCAGTCGCCCGGTTAACAAGGGTACCCTCACCTGGCATTTCAAAATGCTCAACACCCGCGATGTTGCCTTTGGTGCATCAAAAGCTTACATATGGGATGCAGCAAGGGTTAACCTGCCTGGTGGTAAAAAATCATTAGCAATGAGCGTTTACCCGGCCGAAAGCTATGGCAACGATGCCTGGGGCCGGGCTACCGAATATCTCAAAAAATCAATTGAATACTTTTCGGAAAAGTGGTTTGTATATCCTTACCCGGTTGCTATTAACGAAGCCGGTATTGCCGGCGGCATGGAATACCCGGGTATTGTGTTTGACGGTATCACCGATAAAGGCAGCGTGCTTTACTGGGTAACCGCGCATGAGATAGGCCATAACTGGTTCCCGATGATTGTGGGATCAAATGAGCGCCGCTATGGCTGGATGGATGAAGGCCTGAACACCTTTATCGACATTTATGCATCCGATGCCTTTAACAAGGGTGAATATGCCCCTAAACGCGATAGTGAATACGCTCCCGGCGGCGGCAACCCTGCCGATGAAATTATCCCCTCACTGCTTGATCCGCAATCGCCAAGTATTATGACCACTCCAGATGCCATCCCCGAAAAATACCGCCATCCGCTTACCTACTATAAGCCGGCATTTGGCCTGGTATTGCTGCGCGAGCAAATTTTAGGGAAAGACAGGTTTGACTACGCCTTTAAAAACTACATTAACCAGTGGGCTTACAAACACCCACAACCTGATGATTTTTTCCGTTCGATAGAGAATGGGGCGGGCGAAGACCTTTCCTGGTTTTGGAAGGGTTGGTTTTACAATAACTGGCTGGTTGATATAGCGCTTATCGACGCGAAATATGAAGGTAAAGATTCATCCAAAGGTATCACCATCAAAGCTGTAAACAAAGAGCAGTTGCCCATGCCGTTTACTGTTGAGGTAAAATTTAAAGACGGCAGTAAGAAACGTTTTTACCTGCCGGTTGAAACCTGGCTGCAATCCGGGCAAATCACTTATACACTGCCTACTAAACAGGAAGCTGAATCGGTAACTATTGATCCCGACAACGCCCTGCCTGATCTTAACCGCGGCAATAACAGCCAAAAGGTTAAATAAAGCATATAATGCCAGGTGTTCAATTTTTAAAGTGGAACACCTGGCGTATTTTCTTAAAAAAACAAATACTGATTATCAAATACTTGCATTTTACACACAACACAAATTGAACACATACGTATTGATAATCAGAATATTACAATTCCGCACCACAAAAAGTTGAACACCCGCTTTTTAAAAATTGAACACTTATCCAACGTCGCTCTGAAACACCCATGTAACATATAGTCATCGTTACATTAACCGGTATTCGGTTGACTAAAGTCAATGGTGATGATTATTACGGGACATATTACCCCAATCAAATCTGAACAGTTTTTACCGGCAACAAAAATCCTCACTCCTAACAGGAATATTTTTAAATATTTATCGTTACCCGGTGATTAATTAGTCCTTACTGTAAGTTAACAGCCTGCTTATTGATTAAAAGCATAGTAGAAAATATTCCCCAAAATGTGTAAACAATAATCAATAATTAATTTCTCTAAATTTTCCATTTTTTCAATAAAAAACATCACAACCGATGCCATTGGCAACACAACCGCATATTTGAGTTGAAATTTGTACTTTATTCCGGTTTTATTGAACCAGCATCATTATTGATATTACTTGCCCGAAACCCTATTAATTTGAAATCACAATTACGCTGCGTTTTATTTACCGGATATCTGCTATGCCTGATGAGCGCAGTTGCGGCCCAGGAAACCAGCGATAACCTTACCTACTATTACAATAACTTTGAAACTTCCTCTGCCGGTACTATAACATCATTAGGAGCAACCGGGGTTGGGAATGCCACCCGCACAAGTTCGTCGGTTACCATAGATGCATCAACTACAAGTCCTTTAAACGGCTCGGTAAGCCTGCGATCCGCGGTACCTGCAACCAACGCCATAAGCGCTATCAGGTGGGATTTTGTCGGAAGCGGCACATCAGGGAGCGTAGATCTGACTCAGAATGATTTTGAGTGGAATTTCATTTATAAAAATAATAGTGCAACCGGCCCGGATGATCCCGATGCGATGGCTGTAGGTAATAATTCATGGCGCTATTGGCTTATTGCCAACGGGTATACAGCCAATACCATGCAGGGCATTTATATAACCCATACCGGTACAACACTCAGTTTAAGGTATAGGTATGACTCAAATACCGGGACGGGCCGTTACAATGAGCTGCTGAATGCCACCATGGCCAACGACCAGCAAACCTACATGATCAAAGTGCAACGGTTGAAAGACGGTCGTTGGGCAATATTTAAAGATGTTTTTGTAACCGGCATGACCACAGCCAAAACCCTTGTTGCTTCAAGTACAAGTACAACTGGTAGCGGGTTCAGCAGCTATTATTATTCCTATCTTGAATCAACATGTACTACTGCCGGCAGGTTTCAATGGGATAATTTTGATATGTACACCCGTGTACTCCAATTTACCACAACGGACGCAAACGGAACGGCAAATAATGTTACACAGCCGCCTTACTACGCCGGCGAAAGCGTAATCCTTTACGGGTTAAAAATAATATCAAGAGGCAATTTCGTTATCAACCAATTGGTACTGAACACGTCAGGCTCCGGGTTCGAGGCATATTTCAATGGTTCAGGAAGTCTCTACCGTTCAGATGATTCCTATTACTCCACATCAACAGACGCACTGATAAGTTCAGTAACTTACACCGGCAACGCTATACAAGATTATAGTGTGGGCGACCTTATCTCAAGCTCGGGCAATACAGATGGATCCTACTCTGTCCCCGGTTATTATTTTTATACAGGTACAGTAAAAAGCCAGCTAAACTATGGCAGCAGCCCTACAGGCACTATTACCGTCACCAGTATTAACACCCTTACGGGGAATGGAAACAGCTCAGCCATTACTTATACAGGCCCATCCTCAAATGGTAATACTATAACTTTTGATGATGCCATTGACTGGACAGGCGCATATGACAGCAACTGGAATGATACCCGTAACTGGAGCCCAGCAACTATTCCTACTACAAGCTATGCGGCACGCATAGGCGTTGTTTCATTTTATAACCAGCCCATCGTTCAAAGCAGTGTGCCTAATGTAGCTTTCCTGATATTAGGCCCCTTAAAAAGTACAATGAGCGGAACCCCATCTATTACATTAACCATCAAAGATACCTACTCCCTTACGGTTACCGGCGCCATCACGCAAAATCACAACAGTAGTGCCGGCGGCGTGACAACAACCATTACCGGTACAGGTACTGGTACATTAAACTGTAGCTCATTTGTAGTTGGCGATAATACCACTCCTCCTACGCCTACAAGAAGCGTCAGCCCAACATCCAATACAACCATAATAAATACAACGGTTCCGGTATTCAATATCACCAATTCGTTAAGTTTAAACACTACCTCCTCGGCATTGGGAACCTATACATCAGGATTACAAAATTACTCTGTTAATAACGCCACGTTCCATCTAAATTCGGGAATATTAACAATAAGTAGTATAGCTACCACAAATTCAAGCTACGTAAACATGACCAGCGGGGGTCTTACTATTACCAATGCGGCTCTCGTTGATATGGATACTGGTACCGGGGCTACTACTTTAAACTTAACAGGCAATACCCCAATAAGTGCCGCTACAGGTGGTACTATCGATTTCACCACCGGCGGCAGCGGCACCGGACTCGTTAACTACGCAGCTACTTCGGGCACGCAAACTGTACACGCTACTAATGACAGCTTTATAGGTACAACCCCCTCCAACTATGATAACCTCACCTTATCAGGGGCGGCAGCCAAAACTGTCGACGGCGGCGCGCTAACCGTAAGCGGAAACTGGATCACAAGCGGGGGTGCAATAGGCCTTAACACGAACAACCCTGTTATAACTGTTACAGGAACCTGGAGCAATTCGGCAAACGTAACCCAGGGTTCTGGCAATATTAGTATTACTGGCAACACTACTAACAGCGCTGTTATTACAGGCGGGGCGGGCACACTAACCTTAAATGGCGATTACACCAACACGGGTACGTTTACGGCAGGCACCGGAACAGTGTTTTTTAGTAAAGCAGGCGCTCAATCTCTTACAGACAACAGCACCAACGGCACAAAATTTAATAATGTTACTGTTAATGGCAGCGGTATAAAAACCATGTCGGGCACCGGTAAATTCGCGGTATCATCCTCGGGTATACTTACTATGGGCGGTACAGCTACCCTTGCTGCCGGCGGTGTTTTAACGTTAAACTCCGATGCAACAGGCTCAGCCACTGTAGATGCTATTCCTTCCGGCACAGCAATTACAGGCAATGTAAACGTACAGCGTTTTATAAGCGGCGGCAATTCATATAACCGGGGGTACAGGTTACTTTCATCACCCGTTAATACAGGTTCATCAGCCAAGGTAATCAGTATAAATTATCTTAAAAACTCATCATGGATAACCGGCACTACAGGCACAACGGGCGGCTTTGATAAATCGGGCAATCCCACAATTTATTGCTTCAGGGAAAACATAGCCTCGTCGCAAGCGTCTTTTACAGCCGGTAATTTCAGGGGCATCAACAATATCAACTCCCCGCCAACTTATATTTTTGATACCGACGGCTCACATACCATACCTGTCGGAAACGGCTTCCTTTTCTTTTTCAGGGGAGACAGGACAGCCGCCGATCTTGCAACTTCAACAACCGCAAGCTATGTACCCACCAACACCACTTTAACAACAACAGGTACATTAAACACAGGTGACATTACAGTAACCAACTGGTACAGCGGCACAACCAGCCTCTTGTTCAGCAATACTACAGGCAGCCAGGTTAACGGATATAACCTGGTCGGAAATCCTTACGCAGCCACCATCAATTGGGAAAAATTTAACCGCAGGGGCACAACAACAACCGTTTCCGCCACATCCTCAATTTACGGGGCCGGTTTCCCCTCAGAGGTATCTTCGGCTGCAACCCTATCTGCTCCGGGCAAAATATGGGTTTACAATCCAAAAACAAAGCAGTATGCCAGCTACATGCAAAAGGCCACTGCTATATCTACAGCAGATACGACTACCAATATTAACCCCGGTATTTCGAGCGATGGCTATGCAAGTAATATGATAGCCAGCGGGCAGGCGTTTTTTATACAGGCTACCTCAGCTTCGCAATCATTAACTTTCAGGGAATCGGCGAAGTCAACAACGCAACCAACGGCATCAAATCTGATAGCCTTATTAAGTGCCCCTGCTGATAAGGGCTTACAGAAACTGGCGGCCACAGCTGCCGACATGGACATATTGAAGGCTGCCGAAGCACAATCAGCAGCATCACAACAAACTTCATCATCATTGGCCGAACCGATATTAAGGCTGCAAATGATAAAGGACTCCATTAATACCGATGATATTGTTATTGCATTTAATAACGACGCCAGTACAGCATTTGAAAATAGTAAAGATGCGGAAGACCTGGGCACCAATGGTGCACAAATAGCCTTGTCGGCCCTGTCAAGCGATAGCGTTAAAACCGTTATCCATCACCGGCCTTTCCCCAAAAAGCAACAGGAGATCATTCCCCTAACGTCTGACGCTACCTCATCGGGGCCTTATCAATTAAAACTAAGAGCACTTAGCAACGTACCTGCCATTTATGAAATATGGCTTAAGGATAACTTTACTAAAGACTCGTTGGATCTTAAACACAACAACATTTACAGCTACAATATTGATAAAAGTACCCCGGCTACTTTTGGTAAAAAACGTTTTCAGCTGATATTGCGCCAATCACCTGCATTGGGCTTGCGGCTGCTTTATTTTAATGCCGTAAAAGCAACCGGCGGAGCTAAAACAACCTGGATTGTTGAAAATGAGGCAAACTACACCACATTTACGCTGCAAAGAAGCACAGATAACGGCAAAACCTGGGAAAACCTGGATGTGATAAAATCGAACGGTTTGGGAACTTACTCTTATACTGACCCTAACCCGGCAAAAGGCTTAAATAATTACCGTGTTCAGTTAACTGATTTAAACAATGATATCAGCCTGTCAAAAGAGCTGCCATTAATGTATGCCAATACAAAAAATAACATAAGCAATAGCCTGCTTACGATATATCCAAACCCTGTAACAGAAACATTAAACCTAACCATAGGGCAAACCAACGCTTCAGCAAACTATAATATTCAGTTAACCAACAGCAGTGGTGTGATACTGAAGGCAGTAAATATCACACAGCTTTACTGGAAAAACAACGTAACCGGTTTAGTGCCGGGTACATATATTATAAGAGTTACCGATAATAAAACCAAACAGTTGATTGGCACCGGTAAATTTTTAAAACAATAACAAGCGATTTGCGCATATGAAAAAAAGTTCTTTTTAACCGCCCTTGTTTTTGCGGCCGGCACCTTAAGATGTTTTGCCCAGTTAGATAATCCCTGTGATAATGCCGATGGCGACGCTAACTGCCCGCTTGATGCCTGGGTTATTGTTTTAGCCGTAGCTGCCCTTACTTTTGCTGTAACCCATTTATACCGCAAACAAAAATCCCTCCAGGCTTAGCGCCCGAAGGGATTTTTGCATTAGTTCAATAATTGATCAGCAAATTTCTTATGCTTTTTTCATTGGCACCTGGTCTTGCTGTACCTGGTTAAGCTGTAGTTGTTCAATAATACCGTTAACTACTTTGGGCAGTTCCTTTACAGTTTTTTGCGGGTTGTGCAGTTCGCCAACACCAAAACCACGCCATACCAGTTTGCGCGATTTGGTATCCATAATGTCAATAATCAGGGTACCTTCTTTGTAAGGCACACGGGCATAACCGCCGCCGCCATAACCGTAACCATAAGGATATCCCCAACCCCAACCGCCATAGCCATAAAACGGACGATAGCCCCAGCCAAATCCTAAACCGAAGCCCGGGTAACCGCCATAGTAATAAGGATAAAACTCAGTTTTCATTCCCCTGCCGGTAACTGTGGTATAGCTTACCAACAGATCGGGGTTATTTTCCTGAAATTTTAACCCCTTGTTTTCCAATGCCGAAATAGCCGCGTCCTTAACCCTTTCATCAGCCACTTCCTTCTTAACAACTGCGCCGGCTTTATTGGTCATGGTTGCAGGAGGTAGCCAGGCAAATGTACGGTAAGCGGATAAATCTGTTTTGTTTCGGGCTGCGGTGTAATAGTTGTAACTGCTGCATGCAGACAAGGCAGCCACCAGCAGTAACACCAGCCCTGTATTAATAGTTTTTTTCATGACAAATTACTCCCTTTATTTAATACGTTAGACTATGCAGGAAACAAAGGTTTAAATTAAATAATTATTTATTTAATTGTACCGGAAAAAACACGCTTTATCAAAATTGACGATGTTTAGCGAAACTGTAACGACGAATAAAATGGTTTGCGAAAGGCACAAGTAATCCCCGCACATGCAGCCGCACAATACTTGCGCCTGCATGTGAAATCTATTTGCTTAAGTTAAGCAATTGTGCATAAACCTTTTGGGTAGGTAAACCAACAACGTTGGTATATGAGCCTTCAATCCGTTCGATGCCTATCAGGCCTATCAGCTCCTGGATGCCGTATGATCCGGCTTTGTCAAGTGGCTGGTAATTATCTACATAATTACTGATCTCGGCATCAGAAAGCTTGCGGAAGAGCACTTCGGTAAGATCATAGAAATTGTTATAACGCCCTTTATATAACAAACATACACCGGTAATAACCTGGTGTACACGGCCCGATAACATTTGCAGCATTTCGATAGCATGTGCGCGGGTTTCGGGTTTACCCAATATCAGGCCATCAATACAAACTATGGTATCGGCAGTAAGCACAACCTCGTCTCCTACCGTTTCATCAAATGCTTCTGCTTTTTTACGGGCTATATGCAAGGCAACCTCTGTTGGGGTAAGCCCATCGGGGAATGACTCATCAACCTCTTTAAGCACAACCCTGAAATCAATATCCATAAGCCGGAGCAGCTCCTGCCGTCTTGGCGATTTTGATGCGAGAATTACGGGTGGGATGATGTTCATATTTTTAGTTCATGGTTGATGGTTCATAGATCATGGTAGCTGCATTGATTAGTCCGTAGCAAATGGTTCATAGATCATAGTAGCAACAAAACTATTTATAACCATGATCTGCCGGGTTTATTCCATGAACCATGATCTATAGATTATCGACTATGGACTATGGACGAAACCCTACCAGCTATACGCCTGTTTGCTCATCCATTTATCCTGAACCTTGAGCACTTTTTCAATGATATCGCGGGCACAGCCTTTGCCGCCGCCGTAGGGCGATACATAGGCGCTAACTGCTTTGATCTCTTCAACAGCATCGGCAGGGCAAACAGGCAGGCCTGCAAGCTTCATCACTTCCAGGTCAGGAATATCATCGCCCATGTATAAAACGTTGGTGGCTATTATGCTTTTTTCTTCCAGGTAAATCTTGAACCTTTGCGATTTGGTATGTGTACCCATATACACGTCCTGGATGCCAAGGCTGTTTAACCTGTACATGGCACTTTTTGAGCGGCTGCCCGATATGGCGCAAACATTATAACCGCATTTAACAGCTAACTGCAGCGCGTAGCCATCTTTAATATTAAAGGCGCGGCTTTGTTCGCCAGCTTCCGTTACAAAAACAGACCCGTCGGTCAAAACGCCATCCACATCAAAAATGAGGGTAGTAATATCTTTTAATTTATTCAGGAATGATTCCATGGTTATGATTACACCGATTTTGTTTCGTGATCCCACCGATTTGTTGAGGTGATTTCACCGATTTTTTGATTACAGAATGTTTGCTTTGTGCTAAACTGCTAATCGCAAATTTAAAACTGCAAACCGCCGGCTCAAAACTGCCAACTGAATTATTGATTATCCCGCCACTCGTATACCCAGGCCGATTGGATCTGCTCCAGGTGGCCTTCGTTTGACTCGGCACGGGTACCGGCAAAATTAGGCAGGCTCAATACCCATTCCAGCAGTTCGGTAAAACGGATGCGGTATATTTTTGATCTCGTCAAAATCGTCACCAAACTTTTCATAAAGTTCAATGGCAATATCTTCATAATCATTCCAGTGAATTGGTAAGGCAAATTTATTATCGCTCATTTTTGTTGATTTTACGTACTACCCGGGGGTTACGCTAATACGTTGTAAATTATACGTTTTATTTATTGTTTAAACGGATTGATGCAAATATTAGTGGCCTAAAAACTGCGACTGATCCGGCAGGGTAACTTCAATGTCGCCATCAACAATCACACACTGGCAACCCAGGCGCGAATTAATACGCGGGTTAACAGCCCTGTCAATAAAATCCTCTTCTTTATCGGATATCTCCTGGATATTATCCATCCCCTTGTTTACATAAACATGGCATGTGCTGCATCCGCAAACACCACCGCAATTGTGCTGTAGTTCAATGCCATTCTCCAGGCATACGTCTAATACAGATTCTCCTTCGGCTATAGGTAACTCAACGCTTTCGTGCCCTTTTTCCTCGAAATTGATCTTTATTTTATAAATGTTCATTTAAGCAAAAGTAACAAAATTACTCGGGTGCGGTAACCCCTTTGTTGTTTTTGATAATACCCTGACTTAACAAACTGTAAATATCCTGTAACATAGGCATCTCGCTTAACATCTGCATGTGAGTGGCCATAGTGCCCTCATCATTGCGTACTGCAGGGCCGGTTTGTACATTGCGTGGTTCCTGTTCAAGCACTTTTTGGGCAGTTTCCAGGATCAGGGGGCGCAGCATGTTAAACTCCATTTGATTTTGCGCAAGCAGGTCCTGGGCAACCCCGTACAAATAATTGGGGAAATTACAGGCAAATACCGCGGCGAGGTGCAATATTTTGCGCCGGGCGGAGTTAACGCTATATACATTATTACTGATGGTAAATGCCAGCTGCTTTAAATCAGCAAGTATACCATCATCAGCACCTTCAAGACAGAGCGGGACAGATCTGAAATCAACCTCTCTTATCTTGCTAAACGTTTGCAGGGGATAAAATACACCGGCCTTTGGGGTAAAAGCCAGCAAACTGTTCAAATCGGTTGAGCCCGATGTATGTACTATTAACTTTTTATGGGCCGACAACGGTTTAACAACAGTCGTTATAGCATCGTCCTTAACCGAAACAACAAACAATCCCGTATCAGGATTAATATTGTCAAGGTTATCTATCGCTTCGGCGCTAACATGGTAGGCCAATAAAGCGGCATGCTGTATATCGCGGCTGTATACCTGCACAATACGGTGGCCTGCATTTTTAAACGCTGCTGCCATATGGGTTGCTACGTTGCCGGAGCCTATTATGGTAATGTTCATATATTCTTTACAATAGATATAATTATTTAACTAACTGTAGTATAAATATTTCTGTATTTTAGAAACCAACATCTAATACCGCATGAAAATACTTAAAGTAAGCATTATAATTGTGATATTTCTTGTCGGGGCCGCGTCATTAATACTATACGGCTTCTATAGATATAACAATAAAGAAACCAAAACCTTAACCGATACCAGCCGCAAAAACGTTCCCGGCAACTTCATCAAATTAAGTCAGGGCGTAACCCATTACCAGCTCGAAGGCCCTGATAGTGCCCAGGTTGTTATACTTGTTCACGGTTTTAGCGTACCTTATTATATCTGGGACCCAACGTACGATTTTTTGATAAAAAAGGATACCGGGTATTACGCTATGATATGTATGGCCGTGGTTATTCAGACAGGCCCGATGTTCCTTACACTCAGGAACTCTACAACACGCAAATCCTTGACCTCATCAATCAGCTTAAATTAGGACACAAAGTAAATTTGGCTGGCGTATCATTTGGTGGCGCAGTAATTACAAACTTTACCTGTAGCCACCCCGCTCTGGTTAATAAAGTAATCCTTGTTGACCCGGTATATGAACAAAAAAGCCGGTAGCTCCGCAATATTTCACACTTTATAACGAAGCCGTGAACTCCGACGAAAGAGCAAAAGGACAAACAACCGATTTTCTTTATCCGAGAAACCATCCCGAATGGGTAAACCGCTACCTCCCGCAAATGGAGTATAAGGGGTTTAGAAACGCGCTGGTTTCAACCCTGTACAATTACAATCAAAATGGTCGTGAAAGCAATACCTGCCTCAACAGTGCAGGCAAAAGCGTATTACTGATATGGGGCAAAGCTGATAAAACTCTACCCCTACGTTTTAGTGATTCCATCCGTAGTGTATTGAAGACCGACTTTTTCCCTGTTGATGGCGCAGCACATTTACCCATGATTGAAAAGGCCGACACCGTAAATGCTAAAATCCTTTCGTTTTTGAAGGGGTAATAAACTATATGGCCGACGAATTTAATGTATGGGAACAAGGTAACTCTATCGCTAAGGATAAATACCTGGATAATATAAGCTATAACGACGAAGGTCTCACGATCACTTTAAAAAGTATAAACGAAAATGACCCTATTTTAAAAGTCACGTTTAAAACTCATTTCTCATTCAGAAACACAAATGAATCATTCAGAATCAATTCCATTTACAATGATAAATTTCAAAACGGAATAAATTATTCTACAGATACTCAATATTTAAGATGGATTAAAGAGGAAACACACAGCATTTACAATGAAGCGGGACTTGTCCATTATCTTATCTGTAGTAATGATGATATTACAGATGTTATCAGCAGCTCCGCGCCGGTTTTAACCTTAGTATACTCCACCTAAGCTTTTTCCGCCCAATCAATCTCATCAGCAAGCGTTGCCCTGCTAAACTCAATATGTGCTACCCTACGCTTTTTGTTATTGGTGGTTCGGCTTGAGGCGTGCATGAGCAACGGCCGCATGATCATGATACTACCGGCCTGTACATTGCAGCTTACTTCAGTTTCTTGCTGCCAGTCGATGTTTTCGGGGCGATAAATTTCTTTAAGGTGTGAACCGGGCAATACTTTCAATGCACCATTATTTTCATTGGTGTCATCCAGATGAATGCGGACAGTGAAATTATCCTGCAAAACATAAAGCGGAGGCTGCACAGCAAACTGATTTTGCTTAGCCGTCCAGGGGCCGTAACCCGCTATATCAATTTTCCTATCCACCGAGATGGTCAAATCCTGGTGCCAGGCTACAAACCAGTTGGACGATCCCGGTTTATCAAAATAGATGGATTTTACAACAAAGTAGCCATCGCCAAAAACATTGGAGATAACGTTTTTTAACCTGTCATTCAATAAAAGAGGGGAAACATCCGGAACAGCCTTTAAAAATTGCCTTATGGCAAATACATCATCAGTTTGCCGGAACAACGGCCCCGACCTGTCGGCCGATTCGATAATGTTAATAATGGCATTAATTTCGGCACTGGTATAAATATCATCAATAACGGTGAACCCGTCATGATCAATATTATACCGGTGCCCGGTTAAATCCATCTAACAGAAATTAAACGGTTTTAAGTTCTTTATTACGCCTTTGGATAGAAAGCAAAAAGCCAATCACCATAATGATAGTACCGCTCCAGAAGAAGTTGATATACGGGAAGCTGATAGCGCGCATCACAATCCATGGGCGTTTGTTTTGCGGCTGCTGGTAAACAGTGATTTCTACTTTTTTATTTTCGGGGTTGATCCTTGAGAAACGCAGTTTTAATCCGGCATCCTCAACCTTGCGGGCAAAATCAAACACGTTACCGCCCCTGATCATGAACACAGGTTCGGCAGTATACACCTTGCCATCATGCGCATGAACTTCAATATTGGCGCCGATAGCCACATCGTTGGCTGTAAGCGGGATATTTTGCACCGTAGCCTGTTTGTTTAATGATTTAACCAGCATGAAGCCGTCGCGGTACCTGATGGTATCGCCAATGGCAACTTCGTGTGCTACAGGCTCATCGTAGTTTTTATCATCGTTACCTTCGTCATGCCCGGCCTCGCCCTGCATGGCAAAACCTTCGCTTGGTATAGCGGTAACGTGAGTATAAAGGTCATTTAATAAATAATGCTTGGTGTCAGGCGATGAAGACATTCCCGCATCACGGCTGGCCTGCACTTTGGGTTTAAGCACAAAGTTTTCAAGCAGTTTACCATTGGCGTCAAACTTTTTATAATCAACCCTGTAAAAATGGTAAGGTGATGAAATGGAGTCGCCAAGATAGGTAACTGTATAATCGCCCATTTTTACCGGGGTGTTTTTATAGATCATGATATTTTCGCGGGCGTTACCTGCTTTGGCATCAAAGCCCTGCACATTAACCACACCGCTTGCATTTTCAGAAACCACTTTGCTGGTACCTGCCGCTATCACCGCGCCAACCATTAGCAAACCAAAACCTAAATGCGCCACTGCCGAACCGGCCAGCTTGAACTTACCTTTAAAAGCATCAACCAATACTTTGGCATTGGCAATAACCGAATAAACCGAACCGCACATCACCAAATTGAACACGAAGTTAAGGCGATAAACACCGGTTAAGTAAACAACAAGCGCCGTTACCAATATGGCAAACAAAAGGTAAACGCCTGTAGTAATGAAAAACCGGGTAATATCAGTCTTTTTATATTTCAGGAATTGCGTAAAACCGGTAAGTAAAGTCACCACAAACGCAAATGACGACTGGATCACATTATAATGTTTAACAGCATCAGAAGGAGGTGCAATCTTGGTACCAAACATGGCATTCCATACAGGCACCGATGTTACTACAATAAGGTGGAAGCAAGATAACCCTAAAAATACTGAACCTACGAACATCCAAAACTCACGCGAGTACGTTTCTTCATCTTTTTTGGTGATAGGCAGTTCTTTCCATCGCCATACCAAAACCCAAACAGATAAAACAAGGAATATCAGGATGCCGATAACCAGCTGCCAAAACATACCTAAATCGGTAAAAGCATGCACAGAGCTTTCACCCAAAATACCGCTTCTTGAAAGGAATGAAGTATACCATACCAGTACAAAACTCAGCAATACCAGCAGTGTAGCTGTAAAATATGAGTGGCCTGTATTTTTAAATACGATAAGTACGTGCAATGCCGCAACCATTGTTAACCACGGAAATATCGAACCGTTCTCAACCGGGTCCCAGGCCCAAAAGCCACCGAAGTTTAACGACTCATATGCCCAGAACGAGCCCATGATCACACCGGTACCCAATATCATAGAACCAAACAAGGCGTATGATATAGCGGGCTGTACCCATTCTTTATATCGCTTTTGCCAAAGCCCGGCAACCGCGTAAGCAAACGGAACTATAATAGATGCAAAACCCAGGAACAAGGTAGGCGGGTGAATAACCATCCAGTAATTTTGCAGCGATGGGTTCATTCCTTGCCCGTCTTTTATAAAGTCGAGGTAGTTTGGCTGCGAGAATATAGGCGCTTCGATACCTGAATTACGCAACAACAAGAATGGCGAGCTGCCTATCCGCTGACCGAAAATATCGATCCCAAGTACCATGGTTCCCAGAATAACCTGCGACAGGGCAACAACAGTCATCACCGGGCGCTCCCATGATTTAGCCCTTGCAATAAGTACATTACCTAAAACGGCCTGCCAAAAGGCCCAAAGCAAAAAGCCGCCCTCCTGTCCGTTCCAGAAACCCGATACCAGGTAATAAACGGGCAGCGAACGCGAGGTATAGGCCCAGGCGTAATGATATTCGAAATAATGATTATAAAGCACATAGAACAGGCAGGTGCCCATTCCTAAAATAGAGATGGAATTTACGTAAAAACCTAAACGTCCTAAACGCTGCCAGCTGCTGTCGGCCTTACCGGCATCATCTGTAGTAGCAAAATAGTAACTTATGAATGACAGCAGGGCTGCACCAAACGAAAGAACAATAAAAAACTGGCCGATTTGTCCCGGTAAAAGGTGTTCGCCCTTAAAAACTGTATTCATCAAAAATGATTAAATGCTGGCTTGTTTAGCCTTCGCTTCTGTAACTTCTAACTTATCCTGCGTGTATTTGGAAGGACATTTCATCAGGATCTTTGATGCATGAAACTCGCTGCCAACCATCTGGCCGGTAAGTACCAGTTGCTCCGAACGCTCAAAGTCTTCCGGTTTGGTACCGGTAAAAACAACTTTACGCTCTTCGCCTTTATTATCTTTCATATAAAATGAAAAATAATTGGCGTCCTTAGCAGCGTCATAAACCATTTCCTTTCCCTTGCTGAAGTGGCCTATTACATGCAGTTCGCTGCTGGTTTGCTGCGCTTCGGCAAAGGTTGCATAGGTGCTTGAGCTTGAATAAACACTTATGATAACCGCTATGGCTATAGCGATAACAACAAGACCAAAAATTGCACTTTTTTTCATCTGCGGTTTATATTATTAAAATAACGATTTGCAAAAATACAAAACGTGCAGCGAATAATGTTTATTACAAGACATATGTATTATTTAGAATCATTCTTAATAGAAACGTCAGAACTCGAATTTGATGAATTTTAAGAATTGGTCGAATGTTAATACTTGTGCTTATCTATTAAACGTGCTTTTGCGAAAAGCGAAGAAATTCTTGAAATTAGTTTAATGCGAGTTCTGAAACTATTATGGCGATGCCTTCGGCCCGGGCTCTACGCTCATTGGCCGGTATCCGCTGCGATCCCTATCGCGGCATAATTAAAAACAAAAACGAGGTAAGCTTTTTCAAACCCACCTCGCTATATATCGAAACTATTAAATCCTTAATTATGGCCAGATACCTAAATTTTGGTACGATACCGCTATTTTATTGATTGCGCCAACCATGGCCGCGTTACGCAGGGTGCCAATCTCAGGATTGCTTTTATAGATCTCCCTGATCTCGTGGTATGAGCGGATCATGGTATCTTCCAGTCCTGAATTTACCAGTTCAAGCTCTGATGCACCTTTGATAATGGTTGAGCGCTGTACCGGAGTTAAAGCTACCCCGGTAATCCCTTCAACCATGTTTACCAGGTTAAGATTTGAATTCTCTTCAAACCTGCGGTTCATACGGCCGAAAGCTACGTGGCTCAGGTTTTTCAACCATTCAAAATATGATACGGTAACACCGCCGGCATTGGCAAACATATCCGGAACTATCATCCCACCATTGGCGTAAAATATAGCTTCAGCTTCGGGTGAGGTTGGGCCGTTAGCGCCCTCAACAATAATTTTAGCTTGTATGTTGCGGATGTTTGTTTCGGTGATCTGGTTTTCAAGGGCTGCCGGTACCAGGATATCGCACGGCTGCTCAAGGCCTTCCATGGTATTGGCAAATTCCTGTATTGCCGCAGCGTATCCTAAAATAGAACCGGTTGCCTTACGGTGCTGAAATACAGCCTCGATATCTAAACCGTTCTCGTTATAAATAGCGCCTTCAAATTCGCATAAGCCAACTATTATCGCACCCATTTCGGATAAAAACTTAGCCGAATAATAGCCTACGTTACCAAGGCCCTGCACAATTACCCTTTTACCTGATAAACCCGGCAGCAGGCCAATCCTTTGCATATCCTCACCAACGCTTACACACTCGCGGGTAGCGATGGCCACACCACGGCCGGTAGCTTCCCTCCTGCCAGCAATACCATGCAGGGCGATAGGCTTACCGGTTACGGCGCCCATAGCATCCAACTGACCGGGGTTCATGGTAGCATAAGTATCGGCAATCCAGCTCATTTCGCGCTCGCCCGATCCATAATCAGGTGCAGGCACGTCAATGCTTGGGCCAATAAAATTCTTTTTGATTAACTCAACGGTATAACGGCGGGTGATGTTTTCCAGCTCGCTTACGGTGTAGTTTTTAGGGTTTATTTTGATACCGCCTTTGGCACCGCCAAACGGAACGTTAACAATGGCACATTTGTAAGTCATGAGCGCGGCGAGGGCCATTACCTCATCCTCGTTCACCATTTCGCTGTAGCGGATGCCACCTTTGGTTGGCGACTGATGGTGCGAGTGCTCAACGCGCCAGGCGTCAATTACCTCAAAACTGTTACCCTTGCGAATGGGGAAACGGAAGCGGTAAACACTGTTACATGATTTAATTTGATCAAGCAGGCCTGCATCGTGTTTGGTGAATTGGGCAGCATGATCGAAGTTTTTGCACACGTCGCTGAAGAAGTGTGTTTCCTGGTCGGCAATCAAAATATTCGTAGCCATAACTATTGTATAAATATTAATCTCTTAAAAAAGTGAGCAAATTTGGTACAATTTTTATCAATATTGCAAATATTTCTTAGTTAGTGTGCCCTATACACCAGTCAACACCGTCACGAATGATATGTTTAAATTGTTTAAACATATTATTTGAACTACTTTTCGTTTTCGACTTTTTTTAATCTGCGGTCTATAGTAAACAGGTAAATGGCCAGTCCAACAAAAATTATGGAAATAGTTGCTACAACCACGTAAATTTTTCCCGACTGGCGCAGGGTATCTGCCATTTCAACCTGCTGCCCTGGCTGAGCAAAAACAGCGGTACAAAACGTAAGCAGTAGCAATAAAAGCGTTAATTTCTTCATCTTAATTTATAGCGTTCTTCTTATTCTCAATTAAACGGATGCGGTAACGGATAGTTGCTATCCAAAGGGCAATAAAACTCCAGCCTAACATAGCCGGGTAAAAGGCTATCTTCATACCGTTATCAAGGTCGTATTTACCAAATGCAGGGTTACCGCCGCTGCCGGGGTGCAATGAATCTGTCATGCGGGGCAAAACAAATATCAGCACAATCATGATGGGGAAAGCGAAGATATTGTAGATAGCCGAAATCTTGGCCCGCTTCTGCTCCTCATCAATAGAATTACGAAGCACCAGATAAGCACAGTACAACAAAAATGCAATGGCCGCGCTGTTTTGTTTGGGGTCGCCGCTCCAAAATTCGCCCCAGGTAAATTTTGCCCAAAGCATACCGGTTAAAAGGCCTAAGGTGTAAAACAGCAACCCGGTATTAACGCTCTCAACAGCAGCAAGGTCATGCTCTTCTTTACCCGTTTGCAGGTATTTAATACTGAAATAAACCGATACCACAAAAACAGTCAGCATCCCCATCCACATGGGTACGTGAAAATACAAATTACGGATGGTTTCGTGAATAATTGGCAGCCTCGGCGCTTTGAGAACCAGGCCCGTGTAAAAGGTAGACAGCACCAGCAAAACAGCCGCAACCTTCCACCATGTTTGATAAATAAACTTCATATGATTTATGCAGGCAAATGTAACTAATTATTTGCTCATTGATTCGACACTAAGTTTAGGCAAACATAAAGTATTACACATTTTAGTGAATCTCTCTTATAACTGGTGCGGACTTAAAATTCTCCTGACCGGCACTCTTTATTACTTTCACAGTATTACTTACATAAAACGTTGACAGCAATTTGTTATTGGAAATATCTAATTGGGATACAGCCGTTGAAAGCAGTCCAATGTAAGTGAGAGCAACGTTTGGTCTGATGTCAATGGTCTTTAACGCCTTATTATCTATTAATTCTAATACGCTGAGATTAGTCAGATTTTCCAATTTGATGTTTTTAAACGCATTGCTCTGTAAATAAAGTTGTCTTATGCTATCAGTGCCATTTAATTCGACTGTTTCCAAGTCATTATGGGCCGCCGCCAAAACGGTCAAATTTCTGAGATTCTTTAGCGTCAACTTTTTCCGAGAACATTGCCTCCGATATAAATTTCCTTAATCGTATTATTGTCAAAAAACACATCCAGGTTCGCAATCTGGTTAGACATTGCATAAACCCTTTCTAAACTTTTAAAATATTTTAAATCATCTAACAGCCTAATATCACTTTTGGCAATGTTTAAATTCGCCACAGTGTCAATTTCGGATACTTCTATTTCGCCGTTTTTATTAAAATCATAGCCTCTTTTAAGTAAAGCCGATTTTAAATTTTGGTCTTTAAATACTATTTGTTGTGCTGAAACTCCCTGCGCAACAAAAACAACAGCTAACACTAAATAGCTTATATATTTCATAAAGGATGGTAACAAGAATTATATCTGCGATGGTGGCGGCAAATATAATTCGAAATAAGCAAAGTCTTCCTGAAATTAATCAATCCCCCGGCTCATAATCCACCGGCAGCAAATCGCCAAGCTTTGCCTTCGACCATGAACCCTCGTAAAGCGGGCTTGGGCTCGACACTACGATACCGTTCATATCAAATGCAATATAGCCCGAATATTTGGTCATGATACTGGTTTCATAATTAGGCATATCCAGCGGGTGATAAACATCCTTAAACTCGGTAGTCTCTTCGCGTTTGGTATATACTACGTATAAAAAGTGCGGAAAGGTGAGCGCGTAAATCCCATCCTGTGGTGTTTTCCGCAAGATCTCAAACTCCTGGTAAGGCAGCTTCGCGAGGTTTTCGCGGTACCATTTGGTCATCTTCGACAGGTTATAATAACGCATGGCCGAATCGCGCGGGCCTTCCCGGTATTTTTTCATCTTCTGCATCAATACCGCTTCCTCAGGTCGTTCAGGGTTAATTTGCCTTGTAAAATCGTGTGCTTCAAACCCTTCTTCTTTTAACTTTCCTTTATAAAGCGAGCGGTAAAAATGCTGAGCCGATCCATAATAGGCCTGTTCGCGTTTCTGCTTCCAGAGTTTCTTCTGCGCTGCGCTGCCGGGCAGGTTCTCGAACAGGGCACTTCCCGAATAGGATATGGTGTGCTCAATAGCATCATACAAAAAGTTCTTCAACAAAAATTTGGTACGATAGCCCAGCGCCAGGTTCTCTACCACCAAAAACTCATCGCCAGAGGCCTCCAATTGCTGCTTTCCCCTGTGGTAGATAATATTTAAAATATGTGGATTAGTAACCTTACACTCCTTGCCATTTTCGGTATCGCCAACAAACTCCTTCCTAAACAGTTCGTAATTTTTTTCCAGTCGGCGCTGCTGCTGATCACTACTTCGCGCAGCATCAGCACTTTTTGATTAACCTCGATACTTAATTTTGCAGGTTCGCGGCCAACCAGTACCGTTATGGAGTATTCTTCAATGCTAACGCCGGTAACCACCAACTGGTATTGGCCTGGTTTAACTCCGGCCAGGGTAAAGGTCCCATCCTCGGCAGTGGAAGTACCGTAGGTGGCATTATTTAAAAATACGCTGGCATTGGCTACCGGGCTTTTAGTATCGGCCCGCACTACCTTACCTGTAATAGTACCGGTTTGTGCCGAAACTATGAGCGGACATATAAACGCGATAAGCAAAAACCAATAAAAACGCATTAATTAAAATTAGAATGTTTTTTCAATCCGCTAAAAAACGCATTTTTTATGAACGGTTAATGAATTGCCGGTGTATAATTTTTGTTGCGGGAATGTCTGAACCCGAATTTATTGAATTAGAGAATTTATATTTTTAATCTTTTTAATTCAGCCTGTTTCTTGATTCTTAAATCCGGTTCGGCCAATTCAAATTAGTCCCTCCACAGGTATGGGAAAAGCAGTAAGGCAGTAGCTATTACAATGGCATTAATAGCGCACAGAACGCCTATGTTGCCGTAAAAGAAACTCCGGTCTACCCCGTCCATTGCGCTTTTACTTAACTTAATAAGCACCAATATAACAGGGATAATAACCGGAAAGCTTAATATAGCCATCAGTGTACCATTGTTACCGGCCTTTGATGCAATGGCCGAGATCATGGTGAACACGGTGGAAAAACTGACGCTCCCCAACAACACAGCCAGGAAATAATACAGCGGGTCGCCAAGAGTATTGGGAAAAAACACTTTAAATACCACCAATGCCAATGTGCTTAACAAAGCCATCAGCAAAATATTATAGATTGTTTTAGACAGGATGATAGCCTGCGGGCTGGCAATGGAGTAATAATAGAGTAACCGGCTTTTACTTTCCTGCATAAAGCTTTTGGCAATGGCATTTACCGATGCAAACAGCATGATGATCCAGAACAACACGTTCCAAACTATGGGGTAACCGCTGCTGTTGGAAAAGCCGGGGTTTAAGTTGAGGGAGATATAACAAACAAAAACCGTTGAAACCACATACAGCAAAACGCCATTAAAAGCATATTTGGACCGCCACTCCAGCAAAACTTCCTTTTTGAGCAGGTACCAGGTTTCATTAACAAGTTTCATCACCGCAAATGTAATAATTACCTGCGAGTGAGTAAGGGCATTTGACAAGCTAAAAAAATTAGCTTAATTTTGAATATAACATACCAATTACCATGCCTGTAGCTTATTTCCGCACGCCAGTTGGCATTGCCCGCATTACCGAAGAAGATGGCTTTATAGCATCAGTATCGATACGCGATGAGGAATATGAGATTGCTCCTGCTCCCACCCCGTTGCTGCAAGCTGCTATTGATGAGTTAAATGAATACTTTGCCGGTACAAGGAAGGAATTTACTTTTCCTATAAAGCAGGAAGGCAGTGAGTTTCAACAACAGGTTTGGGACGAGTTGATCCAGATCCCTTATGGAACAACCATTACTTACGCCCAGCAGTCAAACCAAATGAACAATCCGTTGGCTATAAGGGCAATAGCATCTGCCAACGGCCGTAACAACCTATGGGTTGTAGTACCCTGCCACCGGGTAATAGGTTCAAATGGCAGCTTAACCGGCTATGCAGGCGGTATATGGCGCAAAAAATGGCTGCTTGAGCATGAGGCAAAGGTAATGGGTGTTGGGCAAACCAGGCTTGAGTTTTAAACGCCCACCTTCAATAACCTTGACATTTTTTCATGCAGTTGGTATGGCTGAAACGGCTTTGAAAGCACATCGTTCATCCCTGCCGATAATGCTTCCTGCTGCTCATGGTCATAACTTGCTGCCGAAAGCGATATGATGGGAATACTCCGTTTAGGCTCCTCAAAATCAACCCTGATGGTTTTAGCTGCCTGGTAACCGTTCATTTCGGGCATATGGGTATCCATTAAAATAATGTCATAGTCTTTATTGGTAAGCCTCTCAATAACCTTGCGGCCGTTATCAACCATCTCTACCTCTACATTCCAGTCCTTTAATATTTTGGAGAGCATAAACTGGTTAACCATGTTATCTTCAGCTACCAGCACCCGTACGTTATTAAACGGCGGCAATATCTTATCAGTTTTGGGAGTTACCTTAGTTTTGGGTTTAACAGTGATGGTATACCAGCATACAAAATTAAAAGTACTACCCCTGCCTACCTGGCTGCTTACGGTAAGTTCGCCTCCCTTTAGCTCGGCCAGCTTTTTCACTATGGTTAACCCAAGCCCGGTACCACCATATTTGCTTACGGTATCGTCTTCGGCCTGTTCAAATGAATCAAAGATGCTGTTAAGCCTGTCGGCCGGGATTCCGATGCCCGTATCCTCAACACTGAATTTCAGCTTTACCTTTTCATTGTGTTTTTGAAGTACGGTAATCTTGAGCTTTACATAGCCCCTTTCGGTAAACTTAAGGGCGTTACTGATCAGGTTCATCAATATCTGGTTCAGGCGCAATGAATCCACCATGAGGTATTCAGGTACTTCATCTTCAATATCCAGCAAAAACTCAATATTATTTTCGTCGGCTTTAAATTTAAGCAGGTTAAAAACCGAGTTTACAATGTCATAAACATTATTGGCCGTACGGATGATACTGAATTTACCAGCCTCAATTTTTGAGATATCAAGTACATCATTGATCACACCCAATAACGATTTTGAGGAGGTATCAAGCAAATCAAGCATACCCACTTGCTGATCGGTAAGGCCTGTTTTACGCAAAAGCGAAGTGATACCTATAATGCCATTAACCGGTGTACGCAGCTCATGGCTCATATTGGCCAAAAAGGTTTCTTTCACCTTTTTGCTGTACTCCGCGCTTTCTTTTGATTTGATAAGCTGCTCCTGGTAACTTTTTTGCGGAGAAATATCGCTGATATTAATAAATATCGTTTTGTTACGGTATGCCGCCCGGCACTCCACCCAAATTACCCTTTTATCAAAGGTTTCAAACTTAAATTCAAAAATGGCATAGCCCAGGTTGTCTTTTATGATTTCACCCAATTTTTTGCGAAACGACGGCTTATGATCGTCTATGGCCAGGTCAACAATACTTTTGCCAATAAGTTCATCAGGCCTGAAACCCATTATCTTTTCGACGGTGGGGTTGATATTGTCAATGCGGAGACTTTGCGCGTCGACCGATGTTATAATATCGGCCGAGTTTTTTACAACGATGGCATAATTCTGCAGCTCATCGTTCTTTTGTTTTATTTCGGCCTGGGTACGGGCCAGTTGTACAAATGAATCAACCTTGGCCGATGTAATATAAGGATCGAGCGGTTTGTAAAGATAATCTACAGCGCCGGTACCGAGGCCTTTAACAGCATACTTGGCTTCTTTTGAAATGGCTGTAACAAAAATAACCAGGATATCTTTGGTACGTGGGTTTGATTTAAGCATTTCCACCAGTTCAAAGCCGTCCATTTCGGGCATCTGAACATCAACTAAAGCAATGGCAATATTGGTTTCCCAGGCAATTTTAAGGGCTTCATTTGGCGAGGTAGTAGAGAACATTTTAATATCATCGCGTTTAAGCAATGCTTCAAGCGCGATAATATTCTCTTCTCTGTCATCAACAATTAGAATATTAACAGGGGTCATTTAATATTAATTAGGGGGTGGTGATTGTTATGAAAGTAAAAGTTTAAAAATCTCATCCTGTGTCAAAATATAATCAGCAGCACCTAAATTTATAGCTGCCTTTGGCATTTCGGCCATTTCTGCGTCGCCGGGCTCCTGCGCTATGGTAAGGCTGCCGCTTTTCTTTAATTTTAATAGGCCCTCGGCGCCATCCTGGTTAGCTCCCGACAACAATATCGCCATGCACCTGTCACCATAAACCTCGGCGGCGCTTTCAAAAGTAACGTCAATTGATGGTTTTGAATACCATACCGGTTCCGAAACATCCAGGCTAAAATAACCGCCGCGTTCAATTAAGGTATGATAGTTTGCCGGGGCAATATACATAGTGTCCGTTTTAAGAATATCCTTGTCCTCAATTTCGCGCATGTACATACGACTGTTCTCGGCAAATAGTTTTTCTATTTCGCTGAAAAAATTTTTTTCCTGTGTATGATAAGAATTACGGTTTTTCCCAGTTTTTCGGGAAGATCTTTTATGATCCGGAATAAAATTTTAAACGAGCCTGCCGATCCGCCCAATAATACGATCTGGGCGGCGTGCCATCTTTCCAGTAACTTTTTATCAGGTCCCAACTTTTTGGTAAATGTTTTCTTTTTGGTTGATCACCTTAAACTTGCTCTTAAACGAATCTGACCGGATAGTTTCTTTACTGCCAAGGCATAAATAGCCCAGAGGGCAAAGGCTTTTATAAAACAGGTCAAGGATCCGTTCCTGCAGATACGTTTCAAAATAAATAAAAACATTCCGGCAACTTATCATCTGAAACTCATTAAATACAGTATCAGATATTAAATTATGTACCGAAAACAGTGTATTTTGTTTTAATTCATTATGTATCGACGCGGCATCGTACAAAATGGTAAAATGATCTGTAATTGAACCTTTTAAATCAGTATATTGATAATTTTCCGCGTAGCTTTTTATATTACGCAAACTGTAGATCCCTTTGCGGGCCTCCTTTAAAACCTCGGTATTGATATCCGTGCCGTATATGAACGACTTTTTTCCCAAACCAGCTTCGTTCAGCAATATAGCCATAGAGTAAACCTCTTCGCCCGTTGAGCAGCCTGCACTCCAGATTTTGACGTGCTGATAAGTTGAAAGATATGGAACAACCTGTGAGTTAACCGCACGATAGAATGAAGGATCGCGGAACATTTCGGTTACGTTAACCGTAATCTCTTCCAGGAAATTCTGAAAAAAGTCTGCATCATTAATAAGCACATGTTTAAGGTCATAAAACTCAAACTTGTTGAGCAGCATAATACGGGTTAACCTCCGTTTTAATGAAGCTTTGGTATAACCCGAAAAATCAAACCCATGAACTTTTTTTACAATATCAATAAGCTCATGAACCTGTGCATGTGATATAATTCCCTGCTCTGTATCCATAACTAACTTTCAAGCCAAAGCTGCATGAGCGATATCAACCTGTCCATATCAACTGGCTTGGTGATATAATCATTGGCGCCGGCCGCTATACATTTTTCGCGGTCGTCTTTCATTGCTTTTGCAGTTAATGCTATTACGGGTAATTTAGCCCATTTGTTTTGCTTACGGATATGCCTGGTAGCCTCATAGCCATCCATTTTAGGCATCATGATATCCATGAGCACTATGTCAATATCCTTTATATCCTCAAGTTTAGCTATGGCTTCTTCACCATCATTAGCTATCTCTACATTGAGGTCATAGCTTTGCAGGGCGCTGCTCAGCGCAAAAATATTGCGCATGTCGTCATCAACAATAAGCACCTTTTTGCCTTTAATGGCATCCTTGCCTTTAGTTAGTGTTTTAGGTTTGGCCGATGATGGCGCTTGTTGTGCCGGGGCAATCGCCGTTTCGCTTATCTTGTTCAGGAACAGGTTAACCTCATCAATCAGCCTGTCGGATGATTTATTGGTTTTAACCACCATGGCGTTGGCATAATGCATTAGCCTGTTAACCGATGTTTTGTCAAGCTCCATTGCAGTATTGATAATAACCGGCAGTGACGCAAAGCGGTCAACCTCTTTGATCTTATCCAGCAAATCCAAGCCCGAAATATCAGGCAGGTTAAGGTCAAGGATCACACACTGGTACTCGTTTTCATGCAACATCCTAAATGCAGATTCGCCGTCAAAAGCCTGGTCGACGGTGATGCCCTGGCCTTGCATAAGGTCTTTCAAAGCTTGGCTTTGGGCTTTGTGATCTTCAACCAGCAGGATCTGTTTAAACCTGGTGCCGCTTTGTACCATGATATCGGCAAAAAGTTTATCCAGCGTTTCGGTATTGATAGGCTTTTTCATAAAGTTGATGGCACCTTCCCGGCGTACGCGGTTTGCTGCGGCATCCCCGGCCGACATCAGGTGAACCGGTATGTGCATTGTATCCTCATCATTCTTTAACTCCTTCAAAATCTGCCAGCCGTCTTTACCCGGCAGCATAATATCCAGGATCACCGCATCAGGTTTGGCTTCCTTCACAATTTCAACCGCCCGGGTACCCTCATACACCATGATTGATTTATAACCATGATCGCGGGCATAATCCTGCAATATGTTTGCAAAGTTTTTATCATCCTCAACAATTACAACCAAAGGTTCTTTACCGGGCTCACGCGGGGCCGCTTTAACCGGGTTCAGGAACTCTGTTACAGGTTTAAAAGTCTCGGCAGTTGGCAATACTTCTTCAATTAAGGCCGCAGGTGTTAATTTAGCTTCAAAAGGCACGGTAAGTACAAATTCGCTGCCTATGCCCGGCTCACTGCTCAGGGTTATGCTGCCGCCTAAAAGGAAAGCAAGTTCGCGGCTTATAGATAAACCTAAACCGGTACCGCCATATTTACGGCTTGTTGAACCATCGGCCTGCTGAAATGCCTCAAATATTACTTTTTGCTTATCCGCAGGGATCCCGATCCCCGAATCTTTGATAGCAAAGCTGATGGTTTTATCTTTAATACCCGGTTTTACATTGATAGCGATAGAACCATTTTCAGAAGTAAACTTAAACGCGTTACTTAACAGGTTTTTGATCACCTGCTCTATACGTACCTTATCGGTAAATATGGTTTGCGGCAGTTGCCTGTCTATACTTGTTGTATAATTAATTTTTTTGTTGCTGGCTACTTCGGCAAACAGCATTTCCATATCGCCAACAATATCGCTTACTTTAATATCCTCATTTTGCATATCCAGCTTGCCCGATTCAATTTTGGAAAGGTCGAGGATATCGTTGATCAAAGTAAGCAGGTCATTACCGGCGTTGAAGATAACGCTGGCATATTTGATCTGGTCTTCAGAAAGATTGGCAGGCTTGTTATCTTTAAGTATCCGTGCCAGTACCAGGATACTGTTAAGCGGCGTGCGCAGCTCATGGCTCATGTTGGCCAAAAACTCCGATTTGTATTTACCCGTGGTTTCCAGTTCCTCAACCTTAAGATTGATAGCCTGGCGGGCCTGTTCAATGGCCTGGTTTTTTCTTCAAGCAAACTGGCTTTTTCTTCCAGTTCGGCATTGGTGGTACGCAGTTCTTCCTGCTGTACCCGGAGCTCTTCTTCTGAGGCCTGCAGCTCTTCAGTTTTTTGAACAAGCTCCTCATTGGTAACCCGCAGTTCTTCCTGCTGTGCTTCCAGCTCTTCGGCCTGCTGCTGGGTTTCCTCGTACAGGTCGTGCATAATAGTACGCGCCTGCGATGTATTAACAGCTATACCTATATCATTAGCGATAGCTAAAATGTATTCTGATTTATTTTTCGAGATCCCTTCATTAAAAGCAACCTCCATTACTCCTTTAAGCTTTTTATCAAAAAAGAAAGGTATGATAAATGATTCGGCCAGTTCAGTTTTTAATACCGATGATGAAAGCTCAAGCTTATCGTTCAGTTTACCTTTTACAACCGCCGCTTTACCATCCTTAGCTACCTGGCCAAGCCAGCCTTCGGTCATTTGTACCGACTTTTTAACAAAATCAGGATTGTGGAACGCGTATGAAGCATAAAAATCAAGCCTGTTGCTTGCTTCGTTATAAAGGTAAAATGTACCTGCCGCGGCATTGGTATAGGTACAAACTTCGGTTAATATATTATTGGATAATTCTTTTTCAACCTGCTGGCCCTGCATTTTTTCATTCAGCTGACCGGTTCCGGTGAGCAGCCAGTTTTTGGCTTCGTTATCGGCAAGCACTTTTCCAAGTTCAATATTAGCAACCCTGATTTCATCCTCAATTTTCTTTTGCTGATCGAAAGTTTTTTGAATGTAGAAGAACAGCAACAGGATGATGAACAGGAAAACCAACGAACCGCATGCAATTACGAACTTGGCAAAGGTTGATGCATCCTGCGAATTTTCTTTCCTATTGGCAAGCAATCTCTCCTCTGTGTTGGTCATATGGTCGATCAGCATTCTGACCTGATCCATATTTTCCTTGCCATTTACAAACATGTTGCGCTGCACCATGTAATCAAGCCCCTGGCTATCGCGCGTTTCAACATTGGTTTTAAGGATCAGCAATTGCTCCTTCACCAGCTTATTGATTGAATCGACGCGTTTTACCTGCACAGGGTTATCCTTCACCATGTCTTTTAGCGTGGCCAGGTCATCGGCTACTTTAGGTAAAGCGGCATTATACGGTTCAAGAAATACCTTTTTAGCGGTAGCTCCATAACCACGCATGCCTGTTTCGGCATTAATTAACTCCTGCAATAAACTTGTTGAAGTACGGATCACCCTTTGAGTATGATTAACCCAGGTGTTATCCTCCTCGAATTGGCGCAGGCTGTTAAAAGACAAGATGCCCACCACAAAAACAAGAATGATTGATACTACAAAGCCAGCTAAAACCTGCTGGCGGAAGGAAAACTTTAACATTAGGTATCCGTATTAATCTGAATTACAAATATGTTTAAAAAAAGCTGTAATGTTAATATTACAGCTAATTAAACATACAAGGAATATTAATTTACTGTCGTAGTATCGGTAGTGTTTGAGATAAAAACTTTAGGGCGGCTGCTCAAAGCGCCGATCAAAGCCAAAACAGGACCGGCAAACATCACATACCAACCCCATTGAAATTTAAGCTGGCTGGTTAAAAACCTGTTAATGCCTTTAAACGGAATAAAGCTAAATGCCGAATTTACTTTAAAAATGGCAGCAACCAGCAACAGTACAACAAGTACTATCGACAGCCAGGCCGCCACACGCATAATCTTAGCCTGGTTAAGGAACGATACAATAATGCCAACAACAGCTACCAACAACAGTACCAGCCCATAAGGTTGGTTAAGCTTGTAAATATTCCAGCTGGTTACGTGGAATACCCGCAGCAGCGGGCAGTAGGTTGCAGCAAAAAGCAATGCAAAACCTGCAAATGATAAAATTGAGCTAAGGCGCATATTTAGGTTGTTATTTTTGTGTTATTTCCATTTTATCAGCAAAGTGGGCACAATAGTCGCGCAGGTCTTCAACAATATTTTTCTCGCCGGTTGCACGTAAAAAGCTGTCGCCCATGGTTTGCAGGGTTTCATAAAAAAATCGCTTCATCTCATCAACAGGCATATCTTTTGTCCAAAGGTCAATGCGCAGGGTATTTTTATAGCTTTGGTCCCACAGGGCAAGCATCATTGATTTTACAGGCAACGCTTCTTTGTTGGTTGAGTCGGTCGATTCCCAAAGAATGTGCTCAGGAACATTATTATCATCAAGCGTAACGGTAAGCTTTATTTCAGCGGTTTTCATTTCAAAATTTATTTAACAAGTAAGAATATAATTATAACCAGAACGATGAAGAAGGTCTCCACCATCCATATTTTTTTAGTTTCGATAAAAAAGTTGCGGAACATCATATCAATCACAAAAACCACGAAGGCAAACAATAAAAAGATCCAACCTATGGTGCCGCCCCAATGTTCAAGCGGGCGTCCGGCCATACCAGCCCCATAAATAAAAACATAGGCTGCTACCGCCACCAAAAACGCGGTAAAAAAGTTTAAAGGGGTAAATCTGAATTTCATTGATGGAGCTTAGTGTCTTTTTTTGCTTTTGGATGATCGGCCTGTACCCTGCCTTGCTGCTTTTGAGCCGTATTTAGCTTTATCCTTATTGGCATCAAACTTTTTGCGCTGGTTAAGGGATTTCTTTTCGTGGAAGGCACCTTTAAAATCGGGGTCTTCTTTGCGCTTTTGCATATCTATTTCCCGCGCCTGGTCCTGCCTTTCCTCATATGGGGTTTCTTCAATAAACACATCGTCGGGGATTCGCTCAACGGGAATGGTTTGCTTGATGAGTTTCTCAATCTTGCGGATATAATACTCTTCAGACGGTGTAGCAAAAGTAATGGCTTCGCCCGATTGCAGCGCTCTACCTGTACGACCGATCCTGTGTACATAATCCTCATACACCACCGGTACATCAAAATTGATCACATGACTTACATCGCTCACATCAATACCTCGCGATGCCACATCGGTAGCCACCAATATCTTCACATCGTCGTTTTTGAATGAATTGATGGAGTTGATGCGCGTATTTTGCCCTTTATTGGCGTGAAGCACTTTCACTTCCTCTTCGCCAAATTTGCGGGTCAGGAATTTGAATACGTCTTCGGCCACTGCACGGGTTTTACAAAAAACAATCAGTTTGGTAATCTCCCCTTCGTTATCGAGCAACTTTTTGAGCAGGTTTATTTTGGTTTTAATATTGGGCACATGGTATAAATGCTGGTTAACCGTTTGCGCCGGCGTAGCCTGTGGCGTAACCTCAATAACCGTAGGGAACTCCAGGAAGTTAGCCGAAAGCTGGTGCACCTTCTCGCTCATGGTAGCCGAAAAAAGCAGGTTTTGCCTTTTCACCGGCACTACTTCCAATATCCGGTTTATCTGGGGCATAAAGCCCATATCCATCATTTTATCGGCCTCGTCAAGCACCAACACCTGTAATGGTTTGGTCATGATATGCCCGGCAAGGTAAATATCCATAAAACGGCCGGGCGTTGCCACAATAATGTCGACACCCTTTTTTACCTGCTCTATTTGTGTTTTGGGGCCAATACCTCCGTAAAGTAAAACAACCCGTAAATCGGTATAAGCGGCAAATGCTTTAATGTTTTCCTCAATCTGCATGGCCAGTTCACGCGTCGGCGAAATAATCAACGCCCGGGCATGTTCGCCCTGCGCATATTTAAGCTTCATGATAATGGGCAACACATAGGCCGCGGTTTTACCGGTTCCGGTTTGTGCAATACCCATTACATCCTGTCCGTTCAATATCGGCGGAATAGCTTTTTGCTGAATAGGCGTAGCTTCGGTATAACCGGCATCGGCTATAGCGTTTAAAATTTGCCGGTTAAATTTAAGATCTTCAAAGGTTACTGCCATGCCGCAAAGATAGGCTTTTTGTTGAAGTAGGAACAATGCGGAAAGTGCGAGTCAGGAAAGTAAGAACCAGGAAACAAGAAGAGCGTATCGTTCACAAGTGATCATCGCTGGGTACAAATCAGTGGGTACCTCTAAATTTCCCAAAAGTGAAGCCTTCAAAAAGTAAACACCCCGCACCTGAGGTGGGGGGTGGGTGAGGCCAACTACTGCTTTCACAGCAATAATGACTTTTACATGAGAAAATTTAGCCGTTGTATACCGCAGCAAACTCCCTGGCAAAATCCTGCAAACTCACCTTACCGGACGATACAGGCCTATGCTTATCATAATCCTCCCAGATTTTTCCGCTTTTTACCGCAGTGCCCATTTCAACAAAGTTGCGGGTCATTTCGGGAGGAACGCCTGCCTGTGATAAGCCTTCTGCAAGCTGTTCATCAGTAAACTCAATCCATGGCAAGTTAGGGTTGCCGATTGCATCACCTAAAATTGCAGCTGCCTTGCCGGGTGTCGACTCTTCGCTTACAATGTAGCGTACGCTTTTACCAATAAAATCCTTTTGCAACTCTTCTGCTATTGCGGCTGCAATATCTTTAGGGTGTACCATGATTAGTCTTGCATCTGCAGGATAATTTGATCCAAGGATACCCTGGTGCTTAATAAGCGGGATATTACTGAAAAAATTGATATAGAAGAATGGTGCACGGATAAATTTAACGGCCACACCATCTAATCCGCTCAAAACACCTTCAACATCGTGAATGCCTTTTATAGGGCCTACGCCGCTATCCAAATGCGCACCTATGCTGCTTAATGCAACTACTTTTTTATACCCGAGCGTTTGATAGCTTCGGCATAGCTTTTACCTGTTTCGTTTTGGTATGCCCTTAAACTTTCGGCACTGAAGCTTGGCGGCACCATGGCGTAAAGCGCATCGGCACCAGTAAATGTTTGTGTTAAGAAATCAGCATCGGCTAATGAACCTATTGCTGCTTTAGCGCCTAATGATTCTATTTCTGTTACCTTATCGGCATTGCTGCTAATTACTGTTACGTTATGCCCTGCGGCTATTAAAGTTTGTGTTAAAGGTTTGCTTATATTGCCTGTTGAACCTGTTACTATAATTTTCATAATGTTTTTGTTTTTATTGAAAGCAAAGGTATTTTTACACTTACTTTTTTACAAGTACTTACCCTAAAGTATGTATTACCATGACAGCGATAAAAGAAAGCTCAACTATACAGGAAAACAAACAAGCCGCATTTAAAGAATGCCCGGTAACTTATGTTATGGAACGCATAGGTGGATATTGGAAACCGATCATTTTGTTTCACCTCTTAGCCGGAAGCAAGCGTTACAGCGAGCTAAAAAAATCTATCCCAACCATCACCGAAAAAATGTTGATCCAGCACCTGAAACAACTGGAAGCCGACGGACTGCTGATCAGGGAATCCAAACCGGTTGTACCGCCCCATGTAACCTACCGGCTCAGCGAATCAGGCATGGAATTGCGGCCGGTAATGTACGCAATGGCAACATGGGCAGTGAAGGACAGCGAGGCGAGCGGTAATGCAATTTATAGAAGTTTAGGAGAGTTTCCATCTGAAGAAACTTTTGCCGAAATGTAAAAACGAATAGAATGACTTACGACTTTTACGCGATTAAACAAGACCAAATTGACTTACTCGATTTTATTTTGACCGAGACTAAACTTCAAATTATTGATCATTATTCTGCTTATGACGAAGAGGTGCTTCGTTATACATCGGCAACAGATATAACCGCAAAATTTGATTTATACAACGGAGGCTCTTTTGGATCAAATTTCGCTTTATGGTCACCGGAGTTTAAGGGGCAACCTGTTTTCGAAAAAATCAATCTTGATCCTAAGCGCTGTAAAGGGCATACGTTCCGGTACTCAACCATGGATTGGGGGTTGATACGACTTTATCTGGGACAAATTAAGGGGAACGTACTTAGCAAATCACACATCGGGCATTTTAATGAGAAAGGTGCAATTGGTCATGAATTACCCAACTCAATTATAGGACCGGCAAGTGTATGGAATTGGGAGGAAATCAATAAAGCCTCGCGGAAACTAAAATACCACATCCATAACAAAATGGCCGTTAAAAAGACTGGAACATACGGTATATTGAAAAATGCCGAAATACTGGAGCAACAGGGCTTCATGCTTCAGTAGTTTCCCTTCAAAACTTACAAAGTTTTAAAAACTTCGTAAGTTTGAGCTCAATCAACAAATCCGAAATCGAATATCCCAAATCCGAAATTTCAAAACATGTCTACAATTCTGATAAAAGCAGCCACCATAGTTAACGAGCATAAACAATACGTTGCCGATGTATTGATCAAAGATGGTTTGATAGACCGTATCGACTCAGTTATCGACCACCAGGCAGATGAAGTGATTAATGCAGAAGGACTGCATTTGTTACCTGGCTGCATCGACGACCAGGTGCACTTCCGCGAGCCGGGCTTAACTTATAAGGCCGATATTTATTCAGAATCAAGAGCTGCTGTTGCGGGCGGCATCACTTCGTTTATGGAGATGCCAAACACCGTTCCCAACACTTTAACGCAGGAACTTTTGGAAGATAAATACCAGATCGCGTCGCGCAATTCGCTGGCTAATTATTCGTTTTTTATGGGCGCGTCTAACAACAATTTAGATGAGGTTTTGCGCACCGATATCAGTAAGGTTTGTGGCATCAAAGTGTTCATGGGATCCTCTACCGGTAACATGCTTGTTGATGACCCTCACACCCTCGAAAAACTCTTCGCGCAATCACCCATGCTCATCGCTACACACTGCGAAGATGAGGCTACGATCAAGAGCAATCTTGCCCATTACAAACAA
The DNA here is from genome assembly GCF_050632265.1 of Mucilaginibacter sp. P19. NCBI lineage: Bacteria > Pseudomonadati > Bacteroidota > Sphingobacteriia > Sphingobacteriales > Sphingobacteriaceae > Mucilaginibacter > Mucilaginibacter sp. P19. The sequence goes on along the minus strand of NZ_CP192586.1, from coordinate 1,908,092 downwards.
CTGCTTGGCGAAAATATTCCGGTGCGGATGCATCCAAAAATCAGGAGTGCAGAGGCCTGCTATTTGTCTTCATCAATGGCGGTTGAGCTGGCAAAAAAGCACAACACTCGTTTGCATATTTTGCACATTTCTACAGAGCGGGAGACACATCTTTTTGACAACACAATTCCATTAAAAGATAAACGAATTACTGCCGAAGCCTGCATCCATCACCTGTGGTTTACCGATGCAGATTATGACATAAAAGGCAACTATATTAAGTGGAACCCGGCAGTAAAAACAGAGGCAGACCGTGATGGTATTTTACGTGCTGTACTTGATGGAAGGATTGACGTTATTGCTACCGACCACGCCCCGCATACTATAGAAGAAAAAGAGCAGCCTTACCTGCAGGCGCCATCCGGTGGCCCATTGGTTCAGCATGCTTTGCCAGCCATGCTTGAGCTGTATCACCATGGTAAAATAAGCCTCGAGCAAATTGCAGAAAAAATGGCGCATAACGTAGCTACCCTTTTTCAAATAGAAAAACGCGGCTTCATCCGCGAAGGTTACTGGGCCGACCTGGTATTGGTTAACCTGAACAAACCATGGAACGTTAATAAAAGTAATATCCTGTATAAATGTAACTGGAGCCCATTTGAAGGCAATACTTTCCGCTCGCAAGTGGCTTACACATTGATATCAGGAAATCTGGCATATGCGAATGGAAGTCTTATTGAAGGTAAAGCCGGCAAGCGATTGACTTTTAACAGGTAATATTAATTACAATTTATAGAATTTTGGAAATTACAGAGTTTTCTGGAGTCTAAACGCTATATTCTTTTAACTAAAAAGTCATGCCGAATTTATTTCGGCACCTCACAAGCAAGATTCCACGCGGCTCTTCTGATGGGGTGCTGAAACAAGTTCAGCATGACGATAGTTAGTTATTCACTCCCACAAAAACTTCTACCTCGGCGTTATCAGCATTTTGTGACCTTTCTCCATATACGTCGAAATCGGCCATATATCTTCTGTCAATATCGCTTGTCCAGATCTGGTGCCAGGTTTCGCCTACCGACTGCGGCAATGCACCCTTAGCCACGTACCGGTTATAGCTTCCGGGTGGTACTGTAATGCAAATCAGGCCTTCAGGTATATTGTCTTTAGTAGCTACCTTACAACCAAGTACTGTGGTATAAAAGCCGTTCTTATCGCTTTCATAATCGGTGTAAACACAATAAATATCATCACTAAGACGGTTCACCACCTGCTGTAAAACCGCTTCACTCATAAACCAGTTCCAAAGCCCTGCTATATCTTTCATTGCCTGCCCGTTTTGGTTTGTAGTACGTACCGAAATCCCAACTAAATAGAAACCCTTTATTGTTACTTTATCCATTTTCGGAGTTATTACTATTTGTTATATTGACTTATAATCAACTTTTTTACAAACAATTATAATGATTATATAAATTATTAATTTAATATTATAATTACTCTATCAGTTTCCTCAATTCTTCAAAAATCCCTTTCCAGTTTTGTTCTGAATGCGCTTTAGCTTCCTCGTTTTTTACGTTGTCCTGGGTAACGGTAAGTTCAGTCTCGCCATTATTTTCGGTGAGGTTGTAGGTAACATTGGCATAGTTTTCGGGCTTGTCGTCAGTGCCGCTCATGCTGCTCCAGTAGCTGTATTTTACAAATGTGCCCGGATCAATATCCAGTATAGTTCCATGGTCTTCATACTTTTTACCACCCCACTCCCCGCTGAATTTTATGGGCTCCCCTACCCTCCAGCTCGATTCAAGATCGGTACCAAAAAATATTTTTTCACCATAGCAGGATCAGTCAGGCCTTGCCAAACTTTAGCCATCGGGGCTTTAAATTTTACCTGCACATTTACTGTTAATTTTTCCATAACGTAGCCTTATTTAATAGTGGTTGTTTTGCAGTGATCATTTGTTCCTTTATCTTCTTAAAATCTGCGCCGGGAACTTCAAAAAATCCAAACCTGAAGTTGTAGCCCCACGCTTTTTTGTTGGTGATAAAATCGAGCTTTTCAATCATCGGGGCTATCGGAACTTCGGCACATTCGTAGTAATTTACATTGCGGCGGTATGGGATAAAATCAATAGCCATTTGCTTCTGATAAATATCCTCGTCACGCACCTGGCCAATGGCTGTAAAAGCCTGCAAAGGCTCATTGCCGTTCATCTTTTGTTTGGGCGAATATACCGCCACCCAGTCGCCAACTTCCATACGTTTAAGCGGCGCCAGTTTACCATGATTGGCCTGAATAAATCCCCCGGAAATGCCACGGCCAATGTGATCTTTTGATACTACTATTATCCAATGTTTCATAAGTGTATGGTTTAAATTAACCGCAAAAACACGACCAATAAAAGCCCTGCCCCTGCCATTATGAAACAAAGTAACAACGCGCTGGTGACAGCCTTATGTCAGCAGGAAAAAAGAAAAGAAATTAATTTATTTTTTGGGCGATGGTTGCGGTGATCTCCCGTACACGCTGCAACAAGGTGTCGGGTCTGATGATCTCGGCACGGTCGCCAAAGGTCATATACCATCGGGCAAAACCTTCCAATGAGATGGTCAAAAAAGTCATCTCAATTTTACTTCCTACAGTTTTCTCAGATACAAAACCGCCGTAGTATTTTTGATGATCAAGATAGCTGTGAATCTCCTTGTCAACTTTTATCACCACCTGTTCAAGCTGCTTTTCGCAGGCCATTTTGTCAATATAATCTTTTAGCGTAGGGTGCTTACTGTTTACATAACTTTTATCTGTAACCACCAGCTTCCTGATACGGTCCATCCTGAAATCGCGATAGTCACTACGCAGACGGCAGTAGGCTATCAGGTGCCAGAAACTATCCAGGAAAAAACGCCTACCGGTTCAACTTCGCGTTTGGTATTTTCCTGCGAGTGGGCGGCAAAGTAATCAATGCTCATGATCTTTTTACAGATAATGCAATCCAGTATGGTTTGGATATGATCGGTACTTCCGGCCCTTTTCTGACTATGGCTTTTCAGTACTTCGATGCTGCCGTCAAGGTTTTCCAGGGCATCTTTTTCAGATGATTTAAGAATAGCCCTCACCTTGTACATGGCCGACTGGTACTGTGCCATGGTTGAGGTATCTGTAAGCTTTTCAACAAACTTTTCGGCGGTTAAAAAAGCTGTGGCTTCCTCGCGGGTAAACATTACCGGGGGCAGGCGGTAACCATCCATAATGGAGTAGCCAACGCCGGCTTCGCCTATGAGCGGGATGCCAGCTTCTTCAAGCGTTTTTATGTCGCGGTAAACCGTACGCAGGCTAATATTGAACCTATCGGCAATATCTCCTGCCTTTACCACCCTGCGTGATTGTAGTTGGATCAAAATGGCTGATATTCGGTCGATGCGGTTCATGGCGTCCAAATTAAATAAAAAACAATTTACCTTTGATTAATATTTATCTACAATATGGCCGTTCAACCCGAAGAAAAGATCATAACGTTTGAAACCTATTATGATGTGATGCTTGCACATATCATCCGCACCAAACTGGAAGGTTATGGTATCCCCTGCTTTATTGCCGATGAAAACACCATTGGGTCCAATCCCCTTTACAACCAGGCTGTAGGCGGCATTAAACTCAAAATATTTGAGCGCGACCTGGAGCGATGCCGGGAGATTTTAGCCGCCGAAGGTGACCTGCACGACCAGGACCATATTGAAATTGATGACGAAACGCTTAATGCCGTGATTTGCCCTTATTGTGGCTCAACCAATGTACGTTATGGTTCAGCAACCGAAAAAAGGGTTCATTGGTTCACCGCCATCATCTCATTTTTATTGATGATATTCCCTTTTTATAGCCGCAAAGCATGGCATTGTTTTAATTGCCAGCGGGATTTTGAATAGCTTTTTTCAAAGTCGAAAGTCTTAAGTCGCGAGTCAAAAATCTTCATTTTTATAACCCGATAGGGTCTTAACTTAAAACTCAAGAGTTACGACTTCAGACTGAAGACTTAGAACTTATGACTTAAAACTGTTTTTCATATATTAGCGGTATGTACAACCGCCGTAAGTTCATTAAATTATCCGCCGCAGGTGCTTCATTTGCAGCGCTTTCTAAATCTGCCATCGCAAAAACCGTCATATCAAAGCCCGAAGGCGGTTATCCTATCGTAATTTCAACCTGGGATTTTGGCATTATAGCCAACAAAGGAGCCTGGAAAGTATTATCAGCCGGAGGCCGTTCGCTCGACGCTATTGAAGCCGGGGCCCGCATCCCTGAAGCCGAAGATATCACCAATCATACTGTAGGCCGCACCGGCTTGCCCGATCGTGACGGACATGTAACCCTCGACTCGTGTATCATGGACGAGTTTGGCAACTGTGGCTCGGTAGCTGCCATGGAGAATATAGCCCACCCTATTTCGGTAGCACGTTTAGTGATGGAGAAAACCCCTCACGTAATGCTGGTTGGCGAAGGTGCTACCCAGTTTGCCGTTGAGCAGGGTATGAAAAAGAAAAACTGCTAACCCCCGAAACAGAAAAGATCTGGAAGGAGTGGCTTAAAAAAGCTCAGTACAGCCCCGTTATGAATATCGAAAACGGCGGTAAACCGGGCAATAAATACAACCATGATACCATTGGTATGCTTGCTATTGACGCCAAAGGCAACATCTCAGGCGGATGTACTACCAGCGGCATGGCTTTTAAACTGCACGGCCGCGTTGGTGATAGCCCGATTATAGGTGCAGGTCTTTATGTAGATAATGAGGTTGGCGGTGCAACATCAACCGGTGTTGGTGAGGAGGTGATCCGCAATGTGGGCAGCTTCTTGGTGGTTGAATTAATGCGCCAGGGCCTATCTCCGGAGGATGCCTGCAAGGAAGCTGTAAACCGTATTATTAAAAAGAAACCGGAAATAGCCAAAAAGATCCAGGTTGGCTTTTTAGCTATTAATAAAAAAGGCGAATATGGTGCCTATGCTATACAAAGTGGTTTTTCATACGCCGTTTGTAATGCACAACAACAGGACCTGTTAATACCAGGAAAAAGTTATTATAAGTAAATTTATTGGTCGATGGACCATAGTCGATAGTCCATAGTTTAATATTGTAGAATATAGTTAACTTAACAGTAGTAGTCTATGAACTATCGACCATAGACAATAAACAAAAAAAGGCCATGGACTATTGACTATGGTCTATGGACTTAAAAAACATGCAGGTATCACTCGAAGTTTGTGCTAATTCGGTAACATCGGCCCTGGCGGCCCAGGAGGGCGGCGCTGTGCGTGTTGAACTTTGCGAAAATTTGAAGGATGGCGGCACCACCCCATCGCACGGCACCATATTAATGGCCCGCAGCCTGCTCCATATCAAGCTGTATGTGCTCATCCGTCCTCGCGGCGGCGATTTTTTGTACAATGATATGGAGTACAAGCTCATGATGGCCGATATCAGGTATTGTATTGATGCCGGTTGCGACGGTGTGGTAATAGGTATTCTTAAAGAAGATGGCTCTATCGATATAGAACGCTGTACCGAAATGGTACGCCTTGCCCGGCAATGGGGCCTGGGTGTAACTTTTCACCGGGCTTTCGATATGTGTGCCGATCAGCATAAAGCCCTTGAAGAAATCATTGAAATGGGCTGCGAGCGCGTACTTACCTCAGGAGGCAAAAGCACCGCTATTGAGGGTGCCAGCAATTTAAACCGCCTCGTTGAACAAGCCGCCGGCCGCATCAGCATTATGCCCGGGAGCGGCGTAAGTGAAGCGAATGTTGCCGATCTCATACATTACACCGGGGTAAAAGAAGTTCATTCATCAGCAAGGATCAAGGTTGCCAGTAAAATGAAGTTTCACAATGAAAGCATCATGATGAGCGCCGAAGCCGGCGATGAATATAGTATTGATGTTACCGGCGTTGACCGGGTTAAGGAACTCATCAGGCTGGCTAACAGTTAAATTTATGAATAGAAAAATACTTTTTCTGTTTTTATTCCAAGTTACCGTTTTAAAAAGTTATGCCCAGCTTCAGACTTATTATCACAAAATAGAATCAGTATCTAATAATGAAAAGAGCGCTACCAGGCTTTTCCAAAGAATTGACAGCATTAAACAAACCCGGCAGCCCCATGATAGCAAAGTAACTACTTACTTTAACAGAGATGTGGATTTTGGTTATAAGCATCAACGGATAAACGTTATTTTTAATGGATCGAATCGTTACTATGTTAATTTACTAACAATGGGCGACAGCATTCTAATTAGTTCTGTGTGCTATGATAACTCATTCTTTGGAGATCCGCTTTACGATAAACTAAATAAAAGAGAAAATCATCCAAAAATAGATACTACGAAAGTGTTGCAATACTTAAAAAGACGCAACGACTTTTACAAATCATCCAAAAACATTGAAGATTTAGTAAAAGAGTTAAATCTATATAAAATGTATGCCTTTTATTGCGGTGACGCAAGTCCTAAAACGAAGATGGGGGAATATATTGACGAGCTTGTAAAAAACAGGGATATCAAAAAACTTAAAAATCTGTTGTTCAGCTTTTGCTGCGAGGAACAAGCCTACGGCGTTGCCGGAATAAAAACTCTTCAAAAAAGAATGTCAAAATTCCTGTTGAGATCATTCGAATAGCCTCCTATGTTAACGATAGAAAATCAGAGTTGATCACCTGTTCGGGTTGTATAGTGGGCATCATAAGTACTGATTATTAGATCAACCATCCAACTAAAAGAAAGTTACCGGCAAAACCAGCTCTATCCTATTGCGCCCTGTCCCGCCAAAAAAATCTTCATCCAGCAGCCTGCTATATCTGATACCGAATGTGATACTGTTTTGATTAAAGAATTTGGTATCAAAATACAGGGTACCACCTGCCGACCTGAAGTTTTGCTTAAAACCGCTGCCATCGGTAAAAAAGTTTGATGCGCTGGCATGGGTATAATCAAAAAACAATGCTGCACGCAGGCGTAACAGGTAAAACAGGTTGCCGAAACCTGCATCAGGATAAGCTATTGGCATATGATATGTTAAGCCAATCTTATTCATATCATCCAGGTTTTCGGCGGTATAACCTTTGGAGAAAGGGAAATCATTAGAGAAACTGATCACGTTGTCCTTCCCTTTTTGCTGGTGCGCCAGGCTGATGACAAAGTTGTGGTTCACAAACAAACCAGGGAAATAAAAACTTCCCGTAGCCAATAGCTGCGTTGCGCCCGATCCTGAAACTGCCGATTTATAATTGACGCCTATGCTTTGCGCAAACCGGGGATAAATATTTTTCTGTGCCTGTTGCGTTTGATTGCTAAAGCTGAAATAATTATTCAAATAGCTATATGACCGGTCAGCAAAACTGCCTTTGTAGGCTTGTTGAAAGTTGATACTGTTAAAATACAGGTCGCTGCCAAAGGTAAGACTGGTTAAGCGCTTGCCCTCACTAAAATTCAGGGGAACCCGCAAACCACCATGCACAGCAGTCTCGTTCCAGTAAACGTATTGGCCCTTATAAAAGCTCCGCCTGTCGAGTGTGTAATCGGCCCCGGCCGAAATATAGGGGAACAAAGCCCCGTAAATGGCATCGAAACCAAACTGCTTGTAGCCTTCGTTGGTATTATAATCAAAAGACAACTCGGACTGAAAAGTATTCAGCACATTCTCGCCCGTGATAGCGAATGAATAATTAGGGTCGCTGATATTGGGGATGATACTGTGAAAATTGAACAAACCATGCGCTTTGGGATAGCTGGTAACCGGCAATGGCTTATCAACTATCCCTGTTACTAAATTGGCAGCCGAATCTTTTTTCAGTGCTGTGATACCCAGATCGGGCAGGTAGCGTGCATAATCTCCCCGGCGGCTATCCATTTCAAATCTTTTTTATTGGCCTGGTTAATCCGGTAATCATCGGCAGTAAAACCTACCCAGGCCAGTTTATTATCACTTACTGCCGGCTGATAGTAGCCTAAACCTGTAAAATTACCGGTTGGCAACATTTCATAAACACTTTTATCGTTAAGCATCATCACAAACAGGCGGTCGTTTTTACCATCGGTTTGCGTGAAATACAACGTGTCTTTTTTTAGGGCGATAAAACCTATCGGGCGAAAACTCGGGGGTGTTAAATACGCTGTTTTACCGGTAGCGATCTCAATAAGCGCTATCCCCATTTTACCATCCTTATTGCGCGCTGCCGACAGCAGTTTGCCATCGCCGTAAAACTTAGGGTAAGTATAAAATAGCCCCTTCGGGTTTGGAATTTCCTGTTGTAGTTTACCCGCAGTATCCAAAATATGCAGCTGACTCAATCCTGATGGATCAACCCGTACAGCAACAATGCTTTGGCCATCGGCACTAAAAGCAGGCGAAAAGTATTTTGCTTTTGATGTGATCCGGTGTTCCAGCCCCGTTTTTGTATCAAGCAGCATCAGTTCACTATAATTACGGTAGCTCCAGCGTAAATCCGGCCGATAGGATGTATAAATTATTTTACCGTTGTGATAATCAAAATAACTATCCAATGAATAGGAACGGGTGCTGATTTTCAATTCTTTATCACCGGTTTTAATGACAAAGGCAGGCAAATGATCGTAAGTATTTTTGGCATAGATGAGCGTACTATCGTTCACAAAAGCCGGGTATTGCCGGTTGGCGTCAAAATGTTTCTTTCGTTCGGCAATGGGCTGATTGTTATCTTCGGCAAATTGCTGTTTGAAATAAGCAAACCCATTATTTGAAAAGGTTTTGAAACTTTCGCCGGTGTATTTTTTAACAGCCCATTGAAAAGGATAAAAGCCACCTCGATAAGCCGCAGCGTCATGTGTTACGTTTTTCCAGAGTTCGCTTCCATATTTTTCGCGGCCGTAGGCTACCATCATGTAGCCAAGGGGGTAATGGTCGGGCACATAGTCGCGGTACGAGCCATTGCGAAGCTTCATATAGCTGTAGTTTTTATCCGCAGCCCACAGCGCACGGTAACCGGTAAAAAAATAAGGCAACCGGCCCCTGCCCTGTTCGCTCACCAGGGTTTCGTTAAAAACAGCGTCGCCCTCAAAAAACCAGTTGGGTACAGCCAGGTCGTTACCCAGCGCCTGCCCGCCCTCGCCAAAAACTATGCGGAGTAAATGCGACAGGCCTACATTAAAATTATTGTACTGCTGCACATGCCTGTACTCGTGAATAGCCAGTTGCTGCGGCCATGGCAGGCTGCCTATATCAAAGCTATTTTGTTCGGGAGTTAAAAAAACTCGCTCCTGAAGGGGGCCAATCCCACATAACCGTTGGCTACGGTAGTTTGATTTTGCAATACAATACTGATTTGTTTTTGCTTAAAGCCGATTGTTGGCCGGATCAGGCCGTTCATTTGCTGCACGATATTGGCAACCCTTAACCCCGCCGAATCCAAGCCGGTCGGGAATATCACCCGGGCTGGCGGTGTGTTTACCTGTTTCCATTTTATAGATGGCGGATTACCGCCAAACACCTGCGCTTTTGACAATGTAGCAGAAAGTAACAGCGCCGGAAGTATTAATTTTTGAAGCGTTTTGTAACCGGTAAACAGATGATTCATTGAGGGTGAAAGTAAGTACAAATTGTAATTTAAACAACAAGCCACTTACTGAACGCTTATGAATTTGACCTGGTATAAAACAAAAAACACCCATCAAACTGACGGGTGTAAGGACAAGGTTAAAGTTAAGGTTTAGGTTTTCAATATTATATCAATTATTATTGAAGGCAATATTAGCAACCAGTGATAGGTAATGGCAGTTCTTGTTTTGCATGATTTAATCAACGCTTAAATCTCGCCATTTAAAAACGGTCCCGCAACCCGTGAAAACACGGTATTTTATTCCGTTTAATAACGGTTGATAACCAGTACTGGATTACCCAAAAGCCCGATATGAATATACCGGGCTTACTATTTCATATTTTGATGACCTTACCGCCTTTTTGCCCGGAAGGTTTAGGCGAATCAGGTTTGGGAATATGTTTTATAATGTAGATCAGCGTATGGGCTATTGCGCTTATCGCTTTCACACCAAAATGTACAAAAGGCTTCATCACTTGCCAGGCATTGCTATGCTGATGCTGTACCTGGGGACCTTGTTTGCCTATCCTTTTTATATTATTAGTTGCCATAATTTTAAGTTTAAATGCTTAGTATAATAAGCATAAAAACCCTGCCACAAATCAAGCCGGATAAATCAAATCCTTATTTTATAACGTTACACCACCTTTTTCTTCAGCTCAATAACTGTAACCTCCGGCCAAATACCTAACCTTCCAGAAAATGCCAGGAAACCAAAACCACGGTTTACGTACAGATATCGGTTATTTTCATTAGCGAGGCCGGCCCAGTCAACATAACGGTATTTTACCGGGCTCCACCTAAAGCCGGGAATCTCTACACCAAACTGCGCGCCGTGAGTATGGCCCGACAAGGTAAGATGAATGGTTGTTGGGTTATAACGAACCTGTTCTTCCCAATGGGTAGGGTCATGCGAAAGCAGTATTTTAAAGGCATCCTGGGGTACGTCCTGAAGCGCCTTATTCAAATCGCCTATCTGGATGAAACCTTTGCCCCAGTTTTGGATCCCGATGAGGGAGATCGATTGCCCGCCTTTTTCAATGGTTACATTTTCATCCAGCAGCAAACGGTAGCCTAAGGCTTTGTGATGTTGTTTAAGTTTATCGAGATTGGCTGCCTTTTCCTGCATGTTATCCCAATGGATATAATCACCGTAATCGTGGTTACCTAAAATGGAAAACTGTCCGTAAGGCGCTTTGATCTGCCCAAACCTGTCAATATAAGGCTCAATTTCCGATGCTGCATTATTCACCAGGTCGCCGGTAAAAACAAACAGGTCGCTTTTTTGCGCTTTAGCCAGGTCGATACCGCGTTGCATAGCCTCGGTATTATCAAAACTTCCCGAATGGATGTCAGAAAGCTGGGTGATGGTAAAGCCATCGAAAGCATCGGGCAAATCATCAAAATAAAGGGTGGTTTTGTGCAGCTTATAATCATATTTACCTTTAAGCATGGCATAAAAAAACGAAGTAAAAGGCACGGCAGCCACCAGTACCGCTATTTCACTGATGAACTTACGCCGGCCCGGAAAAGCCGGCTGCCCGGCAACCCTGCCCGAATCACTGATCAAGTTGAATACACCTACGAAAAACCGCCCAAGATCGCCGAGGGATAGCACGATTATGAAAACCAATTTGGTAATAAAAAACGTCAGGAACAGGCTTAGCATCCACTCATGAAACGGGCGCATGCCGCTTGCTGTACTAAAAGCGCCAAAGCCAATTAAAAACAACGCAGTTACACCAACAGATGTGATCAAATACCCCCATAAAACAACATTGCGCCACAGGTTTGATTGCCAGTCGGCAGTTAAGGTTTTAAGGCCGGAATGGATGTACCAATCAAACAACAAACTAATCAACGCAATAATTGCGAATACCTTCAAAAAACCACTACTGTGCATATAAATATGTATAAGACTGCAATTTAAAAAAGTAAAGGTAATTAGAGGGTAAAATTGCTGATGCAGGCCAGGTTTAAAGATTTTGAGAAAGACGGGAAATTACTTCATGCAAAAATAAAGACCAATAATCAATAGTATTTGGATACAAATTGCTGCAGAAATGCGTTTAAAACCATTCATTTTGGACGGGATAAATATATATACTGCCCAGGATAACAAAAATACAGCCAGTGCCAAACCTCCAACTATTAAAAGATTTGGGCCTTCAGGGTCATTAAAAAGAAAGAATAGCAACCTGGACCAAATGATAGCTGTTACCGCCAACATTATTAATGAAACCTGTTTTGACCTGAAATATAAATTTGCTGTGGTATTACCCATGACCTTAAGATGAGTATTACACAAATATAACAATGCAAGCAGAGATTCTCAATTTGTTTATTTGTCAATGTATCTTCTAAGTTTCAAACCGGGACGTTACTGTAAAATTATGATCGCAATTGGTAAATACTAAATTCGTGTCATCCAATTTATCTACTTTTAAACCCTTATCTCACACTTCAAATGAATCTAAAATATCTGCTGCTATCAGCTCCACTTTTATTAGCATTACAGGCATTCGCTCAGAATAAAACTACGGATACTGTTTTCTTTGAAGATTTTAATAAACCAACCCTCAACAGGAGCAGGTGGAATGTTGAAGTTACGGGCAACACTGTTAATGACGAGCAGCAGGCCTATGTTGATTCGGCGGCTACCATTTATATGATAGATGGTAAAGCCGAAGGTGCAGAAAACGGCGCGCTTGTTTTAAAGGCTTTATATAAACCCGGCTTTACCAGTAAAGAGCAGCGTAAATATGATTTCATTTCAGGCCGCATTAATACCCGAGCTAAAATGGAGTTTACATATGGTACTGCCTCATGCAGAATGAAAATGGCGGCAGGCGCAGGCCTATGGCCAGCCTTTTGGCTGCTTGGAAACGGTAAATGGCCCAATTGCGGCGAAATTGACGTAATGGAAACCGTAGGCGACTCAAGCTGGGTAAGCCATGCTTTACATGGCCCCGGCTATTTTGGCGATACGCCGCTTGCAAAACGTGTATTTTTCCCCGCAGGCATTGATGTTACCCAGTGGCATGTATATTCGGTAGACTGGTTGCCTGAGAGCCTTGTTTTTAAGGTTGATGGCAAAATTACCTATACAGTAACAAAAGCAATGGTTGAAAAATATGGCCGCTGGGCTTTTGATAACAAAAAATTCATCATCCTTAATTTTGCATTAGGTGGTGGCTATCCTGGTGGTGTTAACAAGGTTACCAAACCCTATCATGGCTTATCAGAAAATACAGTTAACAAAATAAAAGCCGGTGATGCCAAAACCATTGTCGACTGGGTGCTGATAACTAAAACTGTGAATTAATATTGTTGATACATTTGTAAAATAAAGGTTATTTAAATTTTACTTTCATAAAACATTGGGTAAATTTTATTGCCATATTTTTGAATTATTAAAAATAACATCATCTACCCATGGCAATATTAACCGTACAAATACCCGACTCAGAGATCTTTACTTTATCAAGTATAGTTGAACAGATATCAGGCAGCATCATCAAAGTTACTGCCGAAGAAGACATCAATCAGGGCGATTGCATTTTGCATAAAGACGACCTTATGATTAAAAACAAACTGGAAGGTAGCCTTCATTCACGGCACCTCTGGAACGATTGATTTTACCATAAACAATCCCGGTTTTTAAACGCCATAAACAAAACAGGCCGTGCTTCATCAGCACGGCCTGTTTTGCTGTATTTACTTGTTTTAATTATGTATAACTACGCGTTCGTGTACACGAACCCTTTCGTCGTGTCGTCGCCTGTGTCGTTCCCGGTATTCGGTCGAACAGCTTGTAAAGCCCATTGCTGCTAATATTAATAATGAAATTGAGCGTGAAACAGTAGTTTTCATAGCAAATGATTTATTAGTTTTCGATAGATAAACTATGGCCAAACAGTTATCATGCCATAAGAGTGCGGCAACAAAGCGGTAAAAGGAATGTTACAGTAGGATAATCATCAGTCGAAAACTATTTCAAGCGACAACTCAGGAACTCCGTCGCTCCATAACCTGATTAATCCAAACAAACAGAAAACCGATGGCCAGAAAGGCTATAAGCATTAATAATCATATTGCTCCATAGCTGTTTGCAGCGTTAAATTAATATAAAACGGTACTGCAAAACACAAACAACTATTATTATCTCCTTAAATAAATAATAATCTGCAAAGGGCAGTAACATAAACCCAGTTTCATACGTATTATATTTTCATGGAGGATTTTATTCTCAATTAGTATTTTTTTAACTTTTTGGGATAAAATACGACTACTTTAACAAGTTGATTGACCTGATAACCAATCGCAATTAAAAACTTAATTAAACGCCGGATGAAGTATGAGGGGCTATGTTAATATACCAGGATCGGTTGATTGTAACTGCTGCAAGGTTTGCGGTGCAAGACCAATAATTGTGCTGATTAAAGATATTGGATATGTAGTAAAATGCCCTGTTGATGACAGTCATTACAGGACCGATGCGGGCCTTATTGATATTAATGACTGGAATTTACACAATATCAATTGTATTAATCACGAGGACGAAAAATTGATATTCAGTTTTCATTGAATGCTTGTGTAATTTATTTGTGCATTACTTTAACCATAATGCTAAACCTATATCTTTAGGCATTTAAATTACAAATCCTAACAATGAGATCTTTATCAATAATCTTTAAAACAGCCAAACTAACCACGTTGCTGCTGGCAATAACTGTGCTTTTGCCTGTGGTTTGCAAAGCCCAAAACGGTACCGATATCTCACCGGTAATTGATCATATTGCCATTACTACCGGTAACCTTAAAAAAAGCACCGAATTTTATACCAAAGTATTACACCTTAAAAAAGTTGACAACCCCTTTGCCGATACCGTACACCAATGGTATAGCCTTGGCAATAATGTGAAACTACATGTTATACAGGCTGAACGCAACGAAAAACAGGTTAAAGGCGTACACCTTTGCTTCACCGTTCTCGTCGGTAAAAGAGTTTGCAAAAACACTCGATCAAATGAATATCCCTTACTCAAACTGGAAAGGTGACAGTAAAGAACCTACCTACCGGGCAGATGGCGTATTGCAACTTTATTTCCAGGATCCGGATGGCTACTGGATTGAAATAAACAGCCCGGCTAAAAAATAAGCCGGGCTGCCAAACAATCACTTAACTAAATTTTTGAATTTCTTTTTAACCAATAGCCTTTGCACAGCCAAAAGCCCTAAAGCACTATTATTGGGAAGAACACCCATATTACCGCCGCAGCAGCGTTAGGGATTTGAACCACCGGGCCATAAATGTATCCTGTAACAGGGATGCTTAACAAGATATGGTCCCATCGGATCTCACCTTACGTTCAAGCGCGGCCGTCATTGTAAACAGGTATTAGTAATCCAGCTCCTGGCAATAGATGCCGGCGTTTTGCAACAACGATTCGATATAACGAGGCGAAAGATCCTTAGCTTCCACCCGTAAAATATTATCGCAGTCTTCCAGGTCAAAGTTCCATTGGGCTATGGCGGGTATTTTGGTTAATAAATTTTGTACCCGGCTCACCTGCCGTCTCTGCCGTACACTTGTTGCAAATACCAGTACATCCATTGTTATGTTATTTGAGGTAGATAAATATAAATTTATTTAGAACTGAAAGCGGAATGCATAAAGCTTAAAGCTGATATTCCTGATCGCTTACTCAGCCTTCTTTTCTTCGTTTGTGGTAGTCTTAAAATCGTCCCAGTCACGGCTAAACCTGCCATGCCCGTGGCCTTTCCATCCGCACATGCGGTCTTCCCACTGAGCGCGGAATTTATCTCTGTCTTCAGGGCTCATATTTTTAAAACGTTCAGCCATGCGTCCGCGCATCCAGGGCGCACCTCCTCCGCCTTTAGGGCCGCCTTTCCCAAAACCAAACAAAATCTTGCATAAAATAAATATGCCAACGGCCTGCCAGTAAGTAATGGTTGTTACATGTAAAATATCCGGCAATAAATTATTCCACAGCTGCATTACCACAAAGCTGATGACGGCCAGGCAAGCGATCACCCCAAGCGGAATGAAGAAAAATCGCCTTTTATAAAAAAATGGTTTCATGTTATATAATGTCTTAATTTTTAATATTCAGTAATTTCGGTGTAAAGCTGGGCAAGCCGTTTGCGCAAGTGTAGTACGGCGTAACGTTTCCTTGATACCAGCGTGTTGGTATTTAGCCCGGTACGTTTGGCAATTTCCTCAAAGGGGATATCTTCAAGCTCATGCCAAACAAATACCTGTTTTTGTTCTTCGGGCAATTCATCCAGCGCAAAAAATAACTGCTCCCAAAAAAGGTTGCGCAAATACTCGGTTTCGGGAGTGGTAGCTTCGGTAAGGAGTATGGCTTTAAAGTCCGGTGCCTCATCGTCATAATCCTCATCATCGGCCAGCATATCATCAAGCAGGGTTTCCGTCTTTTTTATGCTTATCAGTTATTTTGTTCCGGGCCACCCGGTATAGCCAGGCGCTGGTTTGTTCAATCGGTTCAGAATTAATAACAGCGCTAAACTGGTACCAAACATCCTGGAGTATATCCTCGGCGTCGGCATCGTTTTTTACCCTCCGGCGAATAAATCCCAACAGGCTTTTACCATACGACGCAATTGTTTGTATGATGTGGCTGTTTTTGTCCTGGGGCATTATCGCTGTTGTCAATTTCTTTATCCTTTTTAAAGATAAAGACGATTGTGATTTAAAAACATTTTAATTTTTTTCAAAAAAATCTATTGCATATCAAAAAGTCATTTCAGACAGCTAAAACAGTATTTATTTGATTGCAGAAGCGACTTAAGCAACTGATGTTTAAACATCATAAAGACAGTTTTGTTGAATTAAATTCATTTTAATTAAAAATATTTGAACTTTATTCAATTTATACCGAATATTACTGTATGATTAACGAACCGGAAATTATTTTAGATAAAACCGACCTGCATATTTTGCGATTGATGCAGGAAAACGCCCGGATCTCTAATGCCGACCTGGCCCGTGAGCTTGGCATGGCGCCATCCGGCATTCTTGAGCGCGTAAAAAAACTGGAACAAAAAAATGTGATCCAACAATATACAATGCGCATCAATCCGGCGGCCCTGCAGCAAAAAATGCTTGCTTTTATATTTATGAAAGCGGCCGATGGGCCAGGAAGCGATGCTACATCAGGCGAGCTGGCCAAGATACCCGAAGTACAGGAAGTGCACCACATAGCCGGCGACGATTGCTATTTAATAAAAGTGCGTACTTATGACTCCGCCTCGCTAATGAATTTAATGCGCACTCACTTCAGTAAAATACCCAATATTTTGAGCACCCGCACCACCATAGTGCTCGAAACCAAAAAAGAACAACAACAATTGGTTATACCCGAAAAATAATATACCATGGCACCTACTACTGCAAAATCCACTTCGCCCTTATTAGTTATTATAGCTTTCGCCACTGTTTATATAGTATGGGGCTCTACCTACTTTTTTATAAAAATTGCAGTAGCTGGTTTTCCGCCGCTGCTGTTGGGCGCGCTGCGCTTCTTCACAGCGGGTTTGCTGTTAATGGCGTGGTGTGCAATTAAGGGTGAAAAGATTTTTGTAAAACAAAACATATTACATGCAGCAGTAAGCGGTTTCCTGCTGTTGGTAATAGGTAACGGTGCAGTAATATGGGCCGAACAAACTTTACCAAGCGCGATGGTGGCCATTATGGTAACATCGCCGCCAATTTGGTTCGTGCTGCTTGATAAACCCAACTGGAGCACCAACTTTAAAAGCAAAAGCACCATTGTCGGCCTCATCATTGGCTTTATAGGTGTGATACTTTTATTTCGGGATCAGATCGCGGACGTATTGGGATCATCGGCAGGTCCATCAAAATTACCAGGAATGATATTGCTTTTACTTGGTACACTGGGCTGGGCCTCCGGTTCATTATATTCAAAACATTATAACACTAAAGGATCGGTATCGGTAAATACGGCCTGGCAAATGCTTGGAGCCGGCATATTTTTTATTCCCGCAAGTTTTTTAAACAACGAGGTACAAACCGTACAATGGCATGCCATACCGGTACAAAGCTGGTATGCCCTAGCTTATCTCATTATATTTGGATCGATAGCGGCATTTAGCGCTTATGTATGGCTTTTACAGGTGAGACCGGCTACCCAGGTTGGTACCTATGCCTATGTTAACCCGGTGATAGCCGTATTATTGGGGGTAATTTTTGCAGGCGAACATGTAACGCTGATCCAGGTTATTGGACTGGTTGTAATATTGAGCAGTGTGTTGCTGATCAATTTATCGAAGTATAGGAAGGCAAAACATAGAGAACTGGCAGTAGCAAAGTGAACACAAGCGCTGAAACGAAAAAAATAAAAACTATGTCATTGCGCAGCGCGGCAATCTCGTAGTCAATACATAGCCGGCTTGCGTAGCTACGAGATTGCTTCGTCGTTCCTCCTCGCAATGGCATTTTTATTAAAAAGTCCCAAAGAGACAAAAGTATAAATCAACTCTCCCATTTTCCAAATTCAAAATACTTACTGATACTGATGCCAACTTTACTGCCAACCGGGTACTTACGCCTGTCGTAATTAATTACCCGCAGTGTTAAACCATCTTTTTCAACAATAAGTTCTTCAAAAAAGCCTTTAAACAATACCATTTTCACCAGCCATTTGCTGCCCAGGCTGCTAATTTTAATATGCTCGGCGTAAACCACCACCACGCTGCGTTTACTTTTTATGCTGCAAACTTTTGCCTGGGCCGATGTTAGCCGGGTACAGCTGGCCAGTATTTGTGCCGTGTACAATAATTTAGGCGCATGATATAACTGCTCAGGACTGCCGTTCTCCACAATCTCCCCTTCTTTAAGTACAATAAGTTCATCGGCCATGGAAAGGATCTCGGCAGGATCATGCGATACCAATACTACGGTAACTCCCCATTCCTTTACAATATACCTGATATCGTGCTGTAAACCTTCCCGATAGGTTGCATCTACCTGGTTAAAGGGTTCATCAAGCAGTAAAACTTCCGGGCGGCTAATCAATGCTTTGGCAATGGTTACACGCTGCTTTTCGCCACCGCTTAATTTACCAAAGGGCATTTCTCTAATGGTGTAGATATTTAAAAGGTTCAAGGCTTCAGTAACATGATGGATAGCCTGACTTTGATCTTCGGCAGGCAAACCTTCACATATAGTGTCCCATACCGATATTCGCGGATCAAGATCGTTATCGTGCTGCGCTACCATCCGCATAACCTTATGGGCATGCTGAATACCTTTTTGCCTGCTTAATACCTGCTCCTCCTTAAAAAACACCTCACCATGGTCGGGCTCCAGGGTACCATATAACAGGTTGAGCAAAGTGGTTTTCCCGCTGCCGCTTTCACCTACTATCGCTGTTATTTTTGCTTTTGGAATAAAAATGGTAACGTTATTAACCCCCGAAGACTTATCCCCAAAAAAGTTTTTAGTAACCGATATGGTTTCCAGTATCAGATTATCTTGCATCTACGGTAATTAATTTTCAGGATGTTATAGGAAAACCATTCACCCCGGATCCAGGCTTCTAATCTAAAGAAAAGTTGAAAGCAAAAAAACTTAATATGCCAATCTGAACGACAAGCGCAAAACAAATAGTAACTAAACGCTATTTATTATCAATAACCAAATTATATAACCATGAACAAAGCCATAGGGATTGTACTCATTATTGTAGGTGCGGCCATGCTCATCTGGACAGGTTTTACTTACACCAAAAAAGAAAAGATCATTGATGCCGGCCCTATACAGGTATCGGCCGACAGGGAAAAAACTGTTAACTGGCCGCCCTACCTTGGCGGATTATTAGTTATAGGCGGTATTGTTGTAGTTGCTACTTCAAAAAAATAGAGGCTTATTTATTATCTGCCACTTTAAGTACGCTAATATCCTTACCGGCAAGCAGTTGCAAATGGGCCAACCACAAGCTTAAGAAAAAACAGGTCATATTTATATATATGCAAAAAAGAAGGCCACATCATTTGTTTTATGATGCGGCCACGGGGATGCTGCCCCTCAGCAATTTAATATCATTAAGCCGAAACCAGATCGGGATTATGGTTAACCTGGCTAATGGTAAGCGCCTGCTGAATGTTGAGCCCGGCACCCTGCTGGTCCGACATCCATTTTTGGATCAGTGCATTTAACGTGTTCAGCTGGCTGGCATAAGCATCCGGGTTAACGCCTTTCAGTTTTGCTAAATAAGCCACCGCGTCGGCTATTTTTTGCGCATCTGTTTTGCCATCTTCCTGTACAGCCCAGTTTAAATCGGTAACCACTTTGGGCAGCCATAATTTAATGCCGTTCACAATTACTGCTGATGCCGGCACCAGGGTTTCCAGCGTCATTTCCAAAAACTGGCCGGCCTGGCTTGCTTCAAGGTTTTTGATTCCGTTAGCAACTTTGTCGGCTACGGTAATGATTTCATGTACAGCGTCTGAAGCGTTGTGGAACAGGGATTTTACATTATCCCACATTTTTGATAAAAAAGACATAGGTTGTAGTTTTAAGTTTATATAATTTGATTGTTGGTTCACAAACGTTTAAAGCCATATACAGGCGACCCGAACACTATAAATACCATTGATTTAAGCTATTTGCTGATTCAGAAAACTACAAATAGCCTTCGGGTTAAATGACTTTATTTAGAGAAGATAAAATTGACGATAAAAACAGCCGGGTAACATAGTGTTTATACGCTTTCGGGATGCGGTTTTTACGTTATTTAATGACATCTGGGGTGTTGCCAATGTTTTATTGTGTTAATGGCACGGCTTAGTTCAGGTTTTACCCCCTCTTATTTATATTTTTCAAACTAAAACCTTATATTCAAATATAAAACCCTCATTATGAAATATATAAAACTCAATTTTATTTTCGGCGCGCTGTTGTTTGCCAGCACCGGTAGCTACGCCCAGCAGGAAGTTATTGATACTGCAGCTTTCAGTCGCATCCGCAAGGCAGAGCTTAGCAGCTCACAAATTCCGCAGATAGCGCATTATTTAACCGATGTATCCGGTCCGCGGTTAACCAATTCGCCGGGTTATGCCCGGGCAGCAAGCTGGGCAGTTGCCACCATGAAAAAATGGGGAATGACCAATGCCGCTACCGAGCCCTGGGGCACTTTTGGCAAACAATGGGAAGTGCAGGATTTCAGTATGATGATGCGCGCACCCTATAATGCCCAGATCAGGGCTTATCCTAATCCATGGAGCCCGGGCAGCACAGGCTTGCTGCAAGGTGAAGTTATGATAATTACATCGGCACAGGCTATAGATACTGTTTATCTTAATAGCCACGCTACCGGGTTTAAAGGCAAATTTGTACTGGTTACCGGTGAGGCGGCTGATTATAAAAAGGACTTTGAGCCATCGGCCGAAAGACTGGCCGACACCGCGTTAGCCAACCTGAAGGATACTTATATGGTGTCCCGCTCCATGATCGACATGTATACTACTAAATATCTGAAGATCTTTAAAACAGCAGACCGCATATTGAAAAACGCTGGTGCGCTGGCATTCATTAGCGCGGGCCGCAGTAATGTTAACGGAACCGTTTTTGTGCAAGGGCGCTACGGCTATAAATTAACTGATCCGGAAACCGTACCGCAGGTTACCATGGCTTCGGAGGACGGGCAGAAGATCAAACGGCTGATCCAATCGGGCCAGAAAGTTGAACTGGCCATGAGTTTTACGGACAAAACATCTACCGAAGATACAAACGGCTACAACGTAGTGGGCGAAATCCCCGGCACCGACCCCAAACTAAAATCGCAGCTGGTGATGCTGGGCGGTCATCTTGATTCGTGGCAGGCAGCTACCGGTGCAACCGACAATGCCGCAGGCTGCATTGTAATGCTGGAGGCCGTTCGCCTGCTCGATTCGCTTGGGCTTAAACCTAAACGCACCATCCGCATTGCACTGTGGAGCGGGGAAGAGCAGGGTTTGCTGGGTTCATTCGGGTACGTTAAAAGCCATTTCAGGGATGGCGTTAAATTTACTGTAAAGCCCGAGCAGGCTAAAGTATCAGCCTATTTTAACCTGGATAATGGTACCGGAAAAATCAGGGGGATCTTTGCGCAAAACAACGAAAAAATGAAACCGATATTTGAACAGTGGCTAAAACCCTTTAATGACCTTGGTGCCACAACGGTAACTATGGCCAATACCGGGTCAACCGATCACCTGGCGTTTGATTGGGCTGGCATACCGGGTTTCCAGTTTGTGCAGGACCCTATTGATTATGAAACCCGCACGCACCACAGCAATATGGACGACTACGACCACCTGATGATAGATGATCTGAAACAGGCCGCCATCATCGTAGCCTCATTTGTGTACCAGGCCAGTATCCGACCTGAAATGCTGCCAAGGAAACCGCTTGTAAACGAAACCTTTGTTTTTGATGGATTTTAGCAGAATAGCACGTCCGTGATTAAATAAGCATACTAAGACGCAAAGGGAAAAAATCTTTGCGTCTTAGCGAAAAATATTTTCCTCAACGTATATTTTAATAAAGGCTTGTTTAAACTTCAAAAAAACGACTGGTGATAAACAATATGAGCATCAGGAGATATCGATGCTTTGCAGAGCCGGCCCCGGTTTGATCACAGGGCCGGCCCTCTTAATGGATTTGAAAAACAATTAAGAACGGTTAACGGGTTTCAGGATCCGCCGGTCTTCAGCTTTTTTGTTTAACCTGTTTTTAACAAATGAGTTGACCATAATAACCAGGATACAACAGGCAACCAATACGTAAATAATTAGGATGTGCTTTGGCATTTCAGTTTATAATTTCCTAAATGTAACAGGTTTGCTACTTAACCTGCAAGCGTTTTTTAAAATAAAGTTTCGACTAATTTGGTACAAAAGTCAAAAAAATGTCATTTTCCAATTTCGGAATTCGGATGTTCGATTTGGGATTTATCCTGAGTGATTAAATCCATGGACTCTGAAGGTTAGATGACAAAGAGGGCCTGTCAGTCTGAGCCTGTCGAAGACTCGTGTGCAGGGGCCCTGTCCGCCATACTTCGACGGGCTCAGTATGACACCCATTTTTTAAGTCGTCATGGATAGGTTAAGAGGAATATTTTCCGATAAAATCTATCGGTACAAAATCGGTAAGCCACACCTTGTTTTCTGACAGATAGAATTTATGACCCAGCCGGTGCATTTCACCCGCCGCAACGGTTAACACCACAGGTTTACCATGGCGTTGACCAACCTTAACAGCCGTTTCCAGGTCGTTGCTTAGGTGTACGTGCTGCCGGCTCCGCTTTTCGAGCCCGGTTTGCAAAATCGCCTCAATCGACTGGCTCCCTGTGCCATGATACAGCACATCCGGTGGTATTTGTGCTTCATAACCCAGCTCAACCTCAACCGAATGCCCCTGGCTGGCGCGGATCTTCTGCCGGGCATCATCAAATGCGAAACGCTTTTTGGCGTTAGTTTCAACTATGTGGTTCAGTATTTCAAGAGTTATGGCTTTACCATGTGCAGCCGCTTTTAGCAGCAATTCGTCAACGGCTACCCAGCCCTGCTCATCAAGTTTAATATTTATTGCTTCGGGCTGATGACGTAATACTAGGCTTAAAAATTTACTTAAGCTGGTAGTTTCTTTTTCGCTTATCATTAGCACTAATATAAATGCTTTACGTCACGAATTTAACAAACTGCTCAAATTCTTACCCTGCGGTACAGGGCTATCCCCAGCATAATGCTCCAGAGATTTCCGGTACAGATCCTTCATTTGTTTAACCAGGATCCGCGGACCAAGCACTTTCAGTTTAGGCCCGAAACCGAGCAATTCACGCTCCAACTCGAAGTTCATGATCACCCTAATGCTGAATATTGTTCCGTCTGCCGTAACTTTTAATATTTTTTGCGTGTGGTGCAATGGTTTGGTAATAACATACGGGGCATTTTTATCATCTACCCAAAATATGACTTCATTATCGCGCTGACCCGGCGATTTGGTAACGCCAAGCACATCATTATAATAAGTAGCGAGATTGATCCGGGTGTTTTCAATGTACTCGTCAATATGTACCTCCACAGTCTGAATCCTGTCGAGCGCCAGGGTAAGCAGTGGTTTATTCCTTACGTGTGATACGCCCAGCGCAAACCATCGGTTACGGTACTCCTTCAACAAATAAGCGCTGAAGCAAAATGTACTGGCCTCCCTTGCTTTGAATGACTGATAGCTAACACACAACGTATTCTTGCTTACAATAGCCTTACGAATAATCTCAATCCATTCCAACCCCTTCAGGTTATCGTTCTTTTCAAAATCAACCACTGGCACACTGTGTGTTTTCTGGCTGTAGATCTTGTCTTCCAGTTTGGTTACCATTTCGTTAAGGTCGGCAAAATGCCCCAGGCCTTTAAACTGGCCCAGCAAACCGGCTACCTCGCTCAACACCTGCATGTCCTGGTTATTGAGGGGGATGTTATTGATGCTGTAATTCTTGTCGGAGTAGGTGTAATACTTTTTATCAACCACTACAATAGGCGCTTCGTACCCCAGCTTATTACTGCGCATCATCTCCATATCGGCCTGCACGGTGCGGCGGCTTACCCCGCTGTTTATCCCCTGGTATTCGTACAAAGCTTCGGAGCAGGCTTCAATCAGGTCGTCAAGTGTCCACTGCCGGCGGCGGTTTTGCAGGCAGCTATCAATGGTTCGGTAGCGGATAAGGGCGTTGCGGTTTACAGGCATATTTTGATTTCGGATTTAGGATGTTAGATTTCGGATTTATTTATTCTTTAATTTCCCTACCCCCTTTGCGGCGAAGCCGGAGAGAGGGTCAACAAGCGAAGCGATGTCGGGGTGAGTCGACACACCAGTTCATGACTTTTTTATAATATTATTAAATTATTCTCAACTGCGCAAATACATTGCGCAGTTGAAATTTTACTTTGTATCGTTAAATAACAAAAGCAGCTAAACAAGAAACCCCTCCGCCAATTGGCGGAGGTTTAAGAGCGCTATGGAAAAGATAAAAATAAGCAACAACCAATTAACCGCATTAGGTATTAACGACGTAAAAATATTGGAGAACTTTAGCCGTGTGGCGAATGGCCTGCTAAAACACGGCGTAATGGATAAGGAACAGATCCTGGCCAACCTGGAAGCCCTTATTGACGACCCAATGCCTTATGCCCTTAAAAAAGGCGGCAAGTTTAAGAACCTGGCCGAGGCGGTAATTGATCTGCGAAAAGAAGGAAAATTTTTAAAACAGCCGCGAACCAACTTCGCACTGAAACAGGAAATTGCCGATTTCCCGGTTTACGGCCTTGAGCATATTGAAGTGGGTGCGCTTGCGCAGATGAAAACCGCGATTAAGTTACCCATAGCCGTAGCAGGTGCTTTAATGCCCGATGCCCACCAGGGTTACGGCTTGCCTATTGGCGGTGTGCTGGCTACAACTGCCAATACCATCATCCCCTTTGCGGTTGGGGTGGATATTGCCTGCCGTATGTGTTTGAGTATTTTTGATTTGCCTGCCGGTGTGGTTGACACCGAAACCGACATTCTTAAAGGGCTTCTGCTTGATCATACCAACTTCGGCATTGGCGGGGTTACCAAAACGCATTTTGATACCTCGTTGTTCGACAGCCCTGTATGGAGCGAAACCAAGACAATCCGGAACCTTAAGAATAAAGCCTATTCACAATTGGGTACCTCGGGTACCGGCAACCACTTTGTTGAATGGGGCGAACTTACCGTTGCCGAAGGAGCGCTTGAAGGCATCCCGGCCGGTGGTTACCTCGCTTTATTGTCGCACTCAGGTTCGCGCGGGTTTGGAGGGAGCATTGCCGATCATTACTCAAAAATTGCTATGAGCAAAACCAAGCTTCCGCAGGAGGCCAAGCATTTGGCATGGTTAAATTTAGATAACGACGAAGGGCAGGAATACTGGATTGCCATGAACCTGGCCGGCGATTACGCCAGCGCCAATCATCACGAAATCCATAACAAAATTGCCCGTGCGCTTAACCTTAAACCGGTAATGATGATTGAAAACCACCACAACTTTGCCTGGAAAGAGCAGCTTGCCGATGGTACCGCAGTAATGGTACACCGAAAAGGCGCTACTCCGGCAGGCGAAGGTGTATTAGGGATCATTCCCGGCAGTATGAGCACACCTGGCTTTGTAGTGCGCGGTAAAGGCGATGCGGCTTCTATCAACTCCGCCTCACACGGTGCAGGCCGTTTAATGAGCCGAAGCGCCGCCTTCAAAACTGTCGACCCGAAAGCAGTTGCCGCTAACCTCGCAGATAAACGCATCACCCTGATGGGAAGCGATTTGGACGAAGCGCCGATGGTGTACAAGGATATCCATGCTGTGATGGCCGCCCAGCATGATCTGGTTGATGTACTGGCAAGCTTTCAGCCGAGGATAGTGCGGATGGCGGATGCTAAGGAAAAGCCGGAGGATTAGGAGAAGAGTCTTAACTTGGGAGTTTGAAGTTGAAAATCAGATTTTTAATTATATTTCTAAACGCTGCCGCAAGTGTCCTCACTTGTGGCCCGCGTTTAGGTTATCTACATGGAGAGCCACCGGTTTGCTTAATAATGCCCACAAGCGAGGGCGCTTGCGGGAGCTGGGACTGGGTAGGCAAACAACTAAACCGAATCACGAATGCTTATATTGTCGCAATCATATAACCTCTTGCTTGAAGTATTTTATTGGGGCCTGCAATGGGAACTAATTACAAAAGCCGAAGCTGTAAAATGGGCCGATGATATCATCATCACTACAGAAGATATTCCGGATTATTTTTTCATTGAGCTTTCAATGAGCAAGAGCATCACAGAAGCAAAGGTGCTTATCAAAGACAAAATAAGTATAAGCAATGCACCTATTATAGGCAATGTATTGCTTGGGTTAATTTATCATAAACTCAATAGCAATAATATCGGGTTACAAAAAGCATGCGAAGTAATGGACCGCATCGCGTTAAATGATACGATGGCCGGTGACAAAATGGGTTCGCTATACCAGTTTAGCGATGAGCTGCAGGAAGCATTCCGCCCGGAACACTACGACTATCTGCGTATTGAAATTTTAGAATTTTTATCGATCTATAAAGATTTTGCATTGGACAATTACGATATGTGGCCTTCCATAAATGACCAAATCGAAACGCTCATTTTTAATATAGCACAACAAAGAATTGAGCAAAACGAGACATTCAAGCAGGCGCAAAACCCCATCAATTTTATACACCAGTTTACTATAAAAATGGCATTGTATATATTGATATTGGGAGCCGAAATAGTAATATTATCAAAGGTTGATTTAACATATAAATTCAGTAATGATCTCTATGCTATATCATTAATAATATTTGCAATTGCGATGTGTTATCCTGTTGTATGGGTGATATATCGTGCACTGGCTAAGCTATTTCGATTATAATCTTTATTCACCTCCATTCCCTATCTTTACCCTACTATGGAAGCCAAACCTTTTCTCCAGGAGATCCAACTGAAACGAGATATGGTGCCATCGTTTGATGCTTATCCGTTTCACATCCCGGCTATCAGGAACTTGTCGTCATTAAAGTTCCATCGCGATGTTACTTTTATCATTGGCGAAAATGGTTCGGGGAAATCAACGCTGGTAGAGGCCATCGCTTTGCATATGGGTTTCAGTATCGAGGGAGGCTCAAAAAACGCGCAGTTTCAAACGCATAATAATCTCGTCGCAACTTTTCAATTATTTAACCGGTATAAAAAGCTACAAAAAGCCAACCGATTATTTCTTTCTCCGGGCCGAAAGCTTTTATAACGTAGCCACCTATATGGAAAATGTTTATGAAAACGACAAAGGCACGTTTGCACGGCAATATGGAGTAAAGTCGCTTCATGAATGCTCACACGGCGAATCGTTCATGGCTACGCTAACCAACAGGCTTACCGGCAACGGGCTTTACATATTTGATGAGCCGGAGGCCGCCTTATCGCCAAACAGGCAAATGGCGGCACTCTCGCTCATCAATACGCTTGTGAATGAAAACTCACAGTTCATTATAGCCACCCACTCCCCCATTTTATTAGCCTACCCGGGTGCAACCATTTACCAACTGGATGATTCGGGTATTAAACAGGTACGTTACGAAGAAACGGAGCATTACATGGTTACCAAACATTTCCTGAACAACTATACAGAGATGACGCGGATCCTTTTTGGGGAATGAGTAATTCCCTCCAAGCTTTTTTAAGCTCCCATATTACCGGTCTTAACCTCCCCGGCGCGTTTGTAATTAACAAAGACCACTCCGCTTGGTGTAACGGTGCTTTCTGTTACCTCCAAAGTAGTAGGCACGGTGTCCTCACTGAATATGGTTTTTCCTTTGCCAAGCAGTACCGGGTATATTTTAAGCCAAAGCTCGTCCACCAGGTCATGTTTCAGTAACAACTTAACCAGTTCGCCGCTGCCCCAGACTTTGATGTCCGAACCTTCTGAATCTTTCAGTTTTTTAATATCTTCTATGCTTGTAAGGAACACGCTGTTGTTCCAATCGGATTTATCCTTTGTATTGGATAACACGTATTTTGTTACCTCATTGATACCAGGCCAATAATCCGCATGCTTAGGCCAATACTCTTCAAAAATGTCGAACGTTTTCCGGCCTAACAGAATATCTGTCGCTTCCATCTGCTTCTGCATCATCTTACCCGAAACTTCATCCATAAAAGGTGCCGACCAGCCGCCATATTTAAAACTGCCTGATTGATCTTCTTCCGGTCCGCCGGGTGCCTGCATTACGCCATCTAATGTCATGAATGTTAAAACGATTATCTTTCTCATAAGATTTACCTCCCAAAGTGGTTGATGTTTAAAATTTGTTTTTTATTATGATACAAATCTCAGCAATAAGGCAATAATGCCTGCGGTGTATATGCGACCAATGATAGGTTGAATGCGACAGATAATAAAGTACTCATTTCCGAAGAGAGACTCGAACTCTCAAGAGTTATAGATTGCCGTGAAACTATAAAGTGTGCCCAGAACGAGATTCGAACTCGTATATCCTGAACCTAATCAGCAGGAAGCAGGCACAAGAAAATCCCAGAGTATTTAAAAGTAACAAATTCCCTCCATACGCAAAACATCTTTAAACAATGATTTTATAATTTCTTTACCCCGGTTATATCAGCTGTTAGCTATATTGCAGGCACCATATGAAAAAGAATTATATCGACCTGCTTGAAAACATTTATGCCCTGGCACAAACCGGTATCAGGTATACCAAAAGCCCTTTCGATATGGAGCGCTATCAAAAACTGTTGGATATAGCCACACAGGAGTACAGCGAATTTACCGGCCTGGAAACCGAAGTTTTAAAAGAACGCTTTCGTAACGATCTGGGATATGCCACACCCAAAGTAGGAGTTAACGGTATCTTGTTTGATGACAATGGCCGCCTGCTGGTTGAGCACCGCAGCGACGACCTTTTGTGGGGTTTGCCCGGCGGCTGGGTTGATATTGGCGAAGACCCGGAAACAGCCATGAAACGTGAGTTTTGGGAAGAGGCCCGGCTAATTGTTGAACCGGTTGAGATCATTAAATTCTTCGCTGTCCCCGCCGGTCAATTTCAGCAGCCCCATAGTTCAGTTGTAGTGCTTTATTTATGCAAATACGTTAGCGGCAATATCGAAACATCCATAGAAAGCCTCGAAATAAAATTTGTCGATCCGGCCGAAATAACCACCTGGCATAAAAACCACGGAGAGTATGTAAAAGAGGCCTTACTTCATCGAAAAAAGCCCTGTCGCAAGTGTAAATAAATTTGTTTCGGTCACTTCTATTTTATCCACTCCTTTATGAGCTGACGGTTTCTTTTTTCAGTCTCATTTAATATACTTTCCGCAAAACCGGCAACTATCCGCATAAAACGGCACTCTATTTCACATAAAGCGTAAAGATTTGACCATCAATAAAATATAAATGTATATTTATATACCTGCTCGCTTAGCAATTAACTGAACTCAAACTGATTTTTAAACATTAAAGCCATGAGTACATCAACCAAAGCGTTCGACAAAAACACCTCTATGGGTTTTAGGGACAAAAATACCTCAATGGGATTTGCTGATAATGAAACAGGCCTTGAGCCCGAAGACGAAGCCGCCGACGGGTTTGTAGCTTCGCCCGACCCGGATAATGCAGCTGAAGAACCTTCGATGGATAGTTAGGAATCTGTTTTATCCGGCTGGTGCCATTGCCCTGTATATCTATCCCCTTCCTAAAATGGGGGCTTTGTTTTATTTTATAATTTATGCTAAACCACATACTAAAGGGAATGGTTTGCGTATGCCTTTTAACCGGCATCGCCACGGATACCTATGCTCAAAAAAACATATTAAATCGGTTAAGATCAGAAGCGGCCCGGCATAAAAATGATACCGCGGGTGTTGAACCATTACGCCAATTAAGCTTACAATTGCAGGCCACCCGGCCTGATAGCGCGCTGATTTATGCGCAGCAGGGGCTTGAGCTGGCCCGCAAATTCTCGTTCAAAAAAGGCGAGGCCGATTGCATGAACCGCCTGGGTGTGGTTTTATGGAAAAATGGCAAGTATGACCAGGCCCTTTCTTTTTTACTCAACTCACTAAAAATACGCGAAGAAATTAACGACCGTTTGGGTATTTTAAAAAGTCTCAGCGATATAGGCATCGTTTACTCCGACCAATTGGATAACGTAAAAGCCCTATCCTACCATTTTAAAGCTAAAGCTGTTGCCGAAGAACTGCATGAAACAGCGCGCCTGGGGATTATCCTGGCCAATATTGGCAACTGCTACATCAAGCTTAACAAGGTTGATTCGGCTTTAAACTATGAGATGCAGGCTTATGCCATAAAGCAAACCCTGAAAGATACGGCTACCATGCCTAACACCTTATCCATTTTAGGCGACATTAACTATAAAATGGGACATACCGCCCTGGCGCTTGATTATTACCGGGTGAGTATAAGTTATGCTGCAAAAGTAAACGATCAAAACAGCCTTGCCGACAGCTATAACAGCGTAGCACAACTCTATAAGCAAAAAGGTATGGCCGATTCAAGCATCTATTATGCAACGCTGGCCCTTAATGCCGCAAAAGCCGCCCTATATCCCGAGGGGATTTTTCACGCCAGCAACCTGCTTACCGATGTGTACCGGGGCAAAAATGAGCACCTTGAACTGCTTTATTTAAAAACCGCACTCGCCGCCAAAGACAGTATGTTCAATGCCGAAAAAATTAAGCAGATCCAAACCTTAAGTTTTAACGAAGCAGCGCGGCAGGAAGAAATTGCCGAAGAAAAGCACCGCGAAGAAGAGGCGCGGATAATTAATCTGCAAATGGTAGGCATAGCTGTTTTTATCCCGACATTTTTTTTGGTAGTGTTACTGCTGAGCAAAAGCCGTACCCACCGCAAGGTGATTGAGTTTATGAGCGTGTTATGCCTGCTGCTGGCTTTTGAATTTCTAACCCTGTTTATTCATCCTTTTGTGCAGCGCCTCAGTAACCATTTACCCGTACTTGAATTGGTAATCCTGGTATGCCTGGCCTCCGTGCTGGTACCATTCCATCATAAGCTTACACACTTCATGCATGAGCGGCTGGTACACGGGCATAAACCTCAACAGCCCCCAGTTACCGCGGCGGTACCTTCGCCAGAGAAAAAGGAAACTAAACCACCTGCCGCAAAACGTAAACCTGCGTAAGGTTAAATACAGTTTTATTTTTTAGAGCTTTTATTTACTTTTTTAGCGCAAGTCTTGCGGGCTCGGATGTGTGCTGGCTGACTTGTGATACGCAAGCCCAAGTTACCCGACTCATCAATCCCGGCCCGCAAAACTTGGGCTAAGGATATTCTCGTCCCCTCAGGGTCTCTTGCAGAGGACCCTGAGGTATCCGCCGTGCAGATCACTCAGCTTTCAAACACAAAAAACAGCAATTTCAATAAACGTTTGCCTTGCCGCCGGCTTGGCAAATGGAGTGTTGAAACAAGTTCCAACATAACGAAGTTTATTATGTCTTACTTAAAAACGCCCCTTCCCCGGTTAAAATCACGGTTAAGAATTGGGTTAACGATTTTTTGTGGGTTAAAACGTTGGTTAGCGGTCGTTTTTTAACCTATAATTGCCTTGCCTGTGAATAATTAACCACGAATTAAAACCTTATTCAGCTACCAGACATAAGCCTATTACTAACCAACATTTATCATATGAAAAAACCAATCTGCTTTTTAGCCCTAAGTTTGTTTATTACCATAGTAAGCTGCAGTAAGGGCAAAGAAGTTACACCCGCTGCATCGAAGCCTGATACAAATACGACTACCCCAACCGATAACAGTACCGGATTTAGCAGCGCCGATGCCGATCTTGCCTATACAGCATTCAATAACGCTTTTTACGATTCAAATAATAAACTATACTTCAGCACCACTAAAAAAGATGGCGTTGCAGCTATATGGACGCAGGCTATTTACTGGGATATGGCCATGAATGTTTATGAGCGTACCAAAACCCCGGCACAGCTAACACGCATTAGCGATATATACCAGGGCAATTATAATCATTACGATGGCTACAACTGGAACAACACCACTGTTTGGTTTATTTATGACGATATGATGTGGTGGGTTATTGCCCTGGCGCGCGCCAACCAGCTTACCGGCAATGCCACTTATCTTGAAAAAGCAAAATCCGGGTTCGAGAGGGTTTGGAACGGCTCTTATGATCCTGTAGATGGCGGCATGTTCTGGGATTTTCAGCACAGTGGAAAAAACTCATGTATCAACTTCCCTACCGTTATAGCGGCCATGAAATTGTATAATATCACTAAGGATGTTTCTTATCTCAACAAGGCCAAATCTATCTATTCATGGTCGAAAACTAATTTGGTGGATGCATCGGGCAAAGTGAACGACAACAAAATAGGCAATAACCCTCCGGGTGGCCAGGATTATACTTATAACTCGGGTACTGCAATTGGCGCAGCCATGGCCTTATACAAACAAACCAACGATGCAGCTTACCTTAACGATGCCAAACTATATGCCGATTATGTAAAAAACAATATGTGCACCAACGGCATATTGCCTGCCGAAGGAGATTTTAACGAACAGGGCGTTCTGAAAGCCATTTTCGCGCAATATATAGTGCAACTGATCAATGAAGGTGCCCAAAGCCAATACCTGAGCTGGATCCAAACCAACGTTAACACCGGCTGGAAAAACCGCGATGGCCGGAATCTTACTTATCGTAATTACGCCGTACCTACCCCAACCGGCGATATTCAATCATATGAGGCCAGCAGCATTGTAACTTTCATGCAATTGATACCGCCAACTAAGAAATAAGCATTACGTTCTGCTATTTCCCACAAAACGCGAATGCGCCAAATATTTTTTGCGCCTTCGCGTTTTTTGCGTGCTTATACACAATTTAAATAATCCACATTTGCGGCGTATTCCTGAAATGATTGATCTCCTCAATCACATCCAGTACTTCATCGGGCGACAGTTCATTTTCACCGTCGGCAACATAACTAAACACTTTTCCCGGTTGCTCAAAAGCGATATAACCCAGGTAATCGGGGTTGTTTTTTTATTCGCCTGTAAAAGCTTATCAGGCTGGTTAAGCTTGGCTACAGTTGATTTATCGCGGCGATAAATACTATAAGTATAGGTTAGCACCGGGTGACCGTCTGCATGGGCATCGCTGTCCGGTACTATAAGAAGAGTTAAATTTTTAGCTATAGTAATAAAGAATGGTTTCATATGTAGCATTAAGTGTAGCATCAAGATATAGCAAGAGGGATGCCACAATCATTATTTCGATAAAATTAATTTACTTTCAGTATAAATAATATTTTTCAATAAAGATTGAATTATGGCACGATTTTTAAAGTGTTACATATAACAAACTAAATACATCAAACTATGAGATCATTATTGTATATCATCGCAGTTATCCTGATAATAGGATGGGCGATCAGTGTTTTTGCCTATTCGGCAACCGGTTTAATCCATGCATTATTGGTAATTGCCGTAATTTCATTTTTACTTGGCATTATCAGAAGCCCTTCAACAGTTTAAAAACTATTTTTCTATAAGAAAACAATAAACGCGGGCCGCAAGTCCGCGTTTATTGTTTTGAGATTTAAGCTAAAAATGTCACACAAACTTCCATAACGTTTGTTTAGTGTTACTATAAGCTTTACGACGATGACATTAAGCGACGAAGAATTCAGGGAAGAATATAAACCACTGCACATCCCTTCACATTTTGATCCACAGGATACCCAGCAAAATAAAGCCATATATGCGCTGGCACAAATTGGCGAAGGTACGGCAGATAGCGTACTGAAAGAGCTGGAAACCCTGCAGCCCGGCATTGTGAACGAACAGGTTACCGCGCTGGTTAAAACCACTCTTGTCAGCCTTTACGATAAAGGTCTTATTAAGGGCGAAGAACATAACGGGCAGATGCATTACAATTTAAGCAAGATCACCGAGGCCAATGACGGCTCAACGAGGCACTAATAGTTAATCTTCCTCGCCATTTACATTTGCAGTGAGCACATCGCTCATATAATCAAAAAAGGGGCGCATATTCTTAAAAGTATCAAAAGCTTTTATGATGAAATCCGGGCTTAAAGCCTCCTCATCGGTAAAGCGTCGTCTTACTAAAAACTGTTTATAACGCAGCAGCTCAATAGCTTCATGATCTGCAGCATAACCTTTGGGTGCGGTTTTCAGCTGTTCGCCTTCTAAAACGCCAAAAGTTTTTGTAAACTCCTTACTGCCGATGATTTGCTTCAACGGCGAGGCATCAAAAGCGATATCATCGCGGATCCGCCTAAGATCGGGTGCATCCGGGGCCCAAAAGCCACCTGCTATAAATGTATTGCCAGGTTCCAGGTGAAAATAATAACCGCCGCGGCGGTGCTTTCCCGCCCGTTTAAAATTCCCGCTCCAGTTAGTTTTAAAAGGCGTTTTATCTTTTGAAAAACGGATATCGCGGTAGATGCTGTGCAGGGCCTTTTTTGCGCTGGGCGTTTCGATAACGTCATGCGTATTGAGCAGGTTCAATAACCCGGCAGTAAAAACCTCCACCAGTTCAAGCTGCTGTTGATATGCCTCTTTATATTGAGCAAACCAGTCGCGGTTATTGTTCTGTTTCAGTTGCCTCATAAAATCAAAGGTGGAGGCGGGTAGTATTAGCTGGCTCATAATTAAAAATAATCTGCAAAAAGCAGGAAAGCCAAATTAGAGAAATTTGCAGGCTGTCCAAAATCGAATCCGCCTGCACTGTTTAATAATACCTTCGGATGATGCTTAAGCAACCGGATTTCCCCTCAAAACAAAAATGTGACACTTGTTTTTTGCCGAAAAACCTATCTTAGCCAAACAATCAAACCTGCTATGAAAAGGCGCTCCTTTGTTAAATCAACCCTGCTAACCGGTGTTACCGCAACTGTTTTACCCGCCATGAGCAAAGCTACAGAAACTTCTCCCAAGGCTGCCGAATACTATGAGCTAAGGGTATACAACCTGAAAAATTCGGAACAGCAAAAACTGGTAGAGGATTTCCTGAAAGATACCGCTATACCAGCCTTCAACCGGTTAGGTGTAAAACATGTAGGCGTATTTACCGAAATGAAGCCCGAAGGCCAAACCAGGCTTTTTGTGCTGGTGCAGTTTAACAGTTTTGCCCATTTCGCAACAGTGACCGATAGTTTCGCCGGCGATGCAGAACTGCAGGCCAAAGGCGCTGCTTACCTTAATGCCCCGGCCGCTGCACCTGCTTATGAACGGATAGAAAGCTCTTTGTTAAAAGCATTTGTACACATGCCGCACCTGGAAGCACCTGAAAATAAAACGAGGATCTTTGAGTTGAGGCAGTATCAAAGCGCAACTGAAGCCGCAGGTAAAAAGAAGATTGAAATGTTTAATGATGAAGGCGAAATAGATGTATTTAAACGCCTCGGTTTCAAACCTGTTTTTTGGGGCGAAACCGTAATAGGTTCACAAAGGCCTAATCTTACCTATATGATCACCTTTGATGACCTTGATGCCAAGAATGCTCACTGGAAAGCTTTTGGTAGTGATCCGCAATGGAAAAAGATCAGCGCCGTACCGGAATATGCCGATGCCCTGCTGGTGAGCAAAATAACATCAACTATGCTGATGCCAACAACTTACTCACAGATTTAATTTTTTACAGACTTACGAAGTTTTGGAAACTTCGTAAGTCTTGCTTATCAACGGTCTTTTCGAATTTCATCATACAGCTTATTTTTCCTAAATTTGATTAGCCACGATATGGAGAAAAACAGGCAAACACTCAGCGAAGCTGAGATTGAACTTCTGAAAGAAGGCTTGAAACGAGGTTATAAAGAGCGTTTTCAAATGGCCACCCGTTTGTACAAGATATAACAAACCATGAGCAAGGCTTCGATAGTAAATAAACCATATATCAGCAAATAATCTGTGGATGTATTTGACGAGGAAATATTAAGCCTTTCCAAAACCCATATTCCCCCTTAATTCCCCTACTGCCTGTTTCAACATTTGTTTTAAATAAATACTGCCTTAGTTAGAGCCAAAAGACCCCTGGTTTTGAGAGGGGCCAAACGGAGCGCAATTTTTTCTGAGACTCATGACCTTTTATCAATCATTATAAAAAAAACAAAAATACTCGATAAAATATCATTAAAAATACTATTAAATAAATAAAAACAATAACTACCCATACCCGACTCTGCGCCGGGATTATGAAAGTTAAGGCCCGGCGTAATGCCATTACGCAGGCAAAAATAAAAGAGGCCGGTACAAGATTCGAACTTGCGAACATTCCTTTTGCAGAGGACTCCCTTGAACCACTCGGGCAACCGGCCATGTTGTGGAAATAAAAGGACTTGAACCTTTAACCGACACCGTATAAGGGTGCTGCTCTTACCATTGAGCTATATTTCTAGCTGTAAATCAGTAGGGTAACCCGGACTTGAACCGGGAGCCTCCACATCCCAAATGTGGTAATCTGACCAATTGATATACTACCCTGTAAAGCAAAAAATCCCCTTAGTTTTTATCTAAGAGGATTTTTCAATGTTGTTATATACTTACTATATATACACAGCTATCTCCTCTGATAAATCAGTATGGGTGATGGACACTGTATACATATTGTTGTTTTCATGATGCAATTATACAAACAATATTTAAATTAAAAAATAATTATGAAAAATATTTTTTTCAATTGAATTTGAACCTTGATTCGTAGGATTAAAGGAATACTTGAGTTAGAACTCCAAAGTAACATTTAAGCTTCCGAATTTCTATAAATCATTAAAGCATCAAGTCCATCTTTTAATCCTACGAATCAAAGTTCTGAAAAAAATAAAAATATTTTTCACTGCGCAAATACACTGCGCAGTAGCCTCCAACCTTTGTATCAACAAAACGAAATAAAGGAGGTTCAAAATGAAATTCAACCTGTTAAGCAGAGTAAAAACCAAAACGGTAAATCATGAAGGCGCAAAAGCTTTTATCATGAGCGCCGAAATGGAATTGTACACCACGGTAGTTACCTGGAGCTTAAACGACACCTTTTATGAAAAAGACCAGGCACGCGTGGAGCGCCTGCGTAATTTGATAGCTAAATGCAACCCGGTATTTGTTGGTAAACTGGCAGTTTATGCACGTACCAAAATGTATATGCGTTCGGTGCCGCTGGTGCTGGTTACCGAATTGGCTAAGCTGCACTCGGGCAACGATCTGGTTGCCCGGGTTACCGACGGGGTTATCGGCCGTGCCGATGAGATCACCGAGTTATTGGCTTGCTATGAAACGTTAAACCAGCGCAAGGGCACTAAAAAGCTCAACCGCTTATCAAAGCAAATGCAAAAAGGTTTATCGCAGGCGTTTAACCGCTTTGACGAATACCAGTTTGCTAAATATAACCGCGATGGCGCCATAAAAATGCGTGATGCTTTGTTCCTGGTACACCCACGTGCCAAAGATGATTTGCAGCAGCTGATCTTTAACAAGATAGCCACAAACGAACTGCAAACACCTTACACCTGGGAAACAGAACTCTCGGCCCTTGGGCAACTGAATTTTGATAGCGCCGAAGCCAAAGCAATAGCGTTCCGTGCCAAATGGGAAGAACTAATTGACAGCGGTAAAGTTGGTTATATGGCCTTGTTGCGTAACCTGCGCAACATACAGGATGCAGGCGTAAGCTATGCCCACTTTAAAAAAGTGTGCGCAACCATTGCCGACGGCGAACAGGTGGCTAAAGCCAAACAGTTTCCATTCCGCTACCTGGCTGCTTACCGTGAGCTGATAACGCCAACCTCGGCGGTGCAAAACATTGCAAGGGCAGCCAAAGCAGCCATAACCGGCAACAAAGGCTACACCGGAGAACTGATGGATGCATTGGAAAAAGCGGTACAAGCAAGCGCAGCCAATATCAGGGGTTTTGACGAAAATACCCGTGTATTGCTGGCCTGCGACGTATCCGGATCAATGCAGAAACCTATATCGGCAAAGTCAAAAGTGCTGTTGTATGATATTGGTTTAATGCTGGCCATGCTGCTGCAATCGCGCTGTAAAAATGTGGAGGTAGGTATGTTTGG
The DNA here is from genome assembly GCF_050632265.1 of Mucilaginibacter sp. P19. Taxonomy (NCBI): domain Bacteria; kingdom Pseudomonadati; phylum Bacteroidota; class Sphingobacteriia; order Sphingobacteriales; family Sphingobacteriaceae; genus Mucilaginibacter; species Mucilaginibacter sp. P19. The sequence goes on along the minus strand of NZ_CP192586.1, from coordinate 1,869,767 downwards.
CGACCGCTGGAAAACCATTACAGTACCACGCGGTAACATTTTGGGCAACGTGCAGGAGTTTTATCGCCGCGAAGGTGAAGTGGGTTACTCAACCAATGGCTACCTCGTTATTCATGACCTGAGTACCCGCCGTTTGCAAATGGATAAGGTAATGTTATTTACCGATTGCCAGTTATGGAACAGTAATGGCGGCAGCAATCACATACAGGAGCAGTGGGTTTATTACAAACAACACATTGCTCCAAAGGCAAAACTGTACCTGTTTGACCTGGCGGGCTATGGACAGGCACCTTTGCAGTTACTTCAAAACGACGTGTATTTAATTGCAGGTTGGAGCGATAAAGTTTTTGATGTGTTAGCAGCAATTGAAAACGGACGCTCGGCACTGAACATTATTAACAATATAGATTTATAAAAACGTGCAGGGAAGCTAACAGCCCTGCACTTAAAGAAATAAAGATGCCGTAGGCAAGAGTTACTTCGCAGCCAATAATGGGGAGGGCATTGTGGCGAAAGCCATGATGGAGGTTCGAGTCCTCGCTTGCAAGCCCCCAAGTCTCTTGCCGCCTTTGCTCTTTATAAAAGAAGGTGTCGTTTATAAGTGTTACTTCGATTTCCAAAACTGAGACGTCGGTTCGAGTCCGGCCCCGCAAGGGTAGTTGAGATGGTTAAAACGCAGAGTAAGCAAGCACTTATCGCCTATTACCCTTCTTTTAAAAAATTGAAAATAAAATAAGGTGCCGTAAACAAGTACTACTTCGATTTGGGACGTTAGGGTCGCCGGTTCGAACCCGGCCCGCTGGTAACCGCGGTAGCTCAGTTGGTTAGAGCATAATGCAGAAGATTTGTTGACCATTGCCCTTATTTTCAAAATGAACAATAGGTTAAAGTGCCGTAAACAAGTATTACTTCGCTTTTTTAACCCCAGGGTCGCCGGTAAAAATCCGGCCTTTAGCCCCGCAAGCTAAGGTAGCTCAGACAGTTTGGAGCATGGGACGACTGAACCGCTTGTTGGCAATTGCCTTTAGCCTGTTGTTCATTAAAACTTTTTACCTAAACCTGTTGCAATCAGGAATAAAGATGCCGTAGATAAGTGTTACTTCGCCTGTCACGCAAAATCACAGCACTTGTCAATTGTTGCTCTTTATTCCCTGATTTTTAAACAATGACATCCCCTTTGGGGAATAAGTAATGGAAGATGCCGTAAGTGGGTGTTACTTCGTTGGTTGAAACATGTAGCAATACATGAAGACAGGTTCGAATCCTGAAAGCCGCCTGCTGCCAGTAGCTCTTTCATTTTTAACTTTTAACATTAAAACCATGACTGATACTATACAACAAAAACTGCTTGAATTGGAGCAGACCGAAAATATAAAAATACTTTATGCCTGCGAATCGGGAAGCCGGGCCTGGGGCTTTGCCTCGCCCGATAGTGACTTCGATGTGCGTTTTATATACGCCCGCCCGGTAAACTATTACCTCAGTATTACAGATATGCCCGATTTTATAGACCTGCCTATAAATGATGTATTGGATATACGCGGCTGGGATATACGTAAAGCGTTAAAGCTATTCCTTAAGTCAAACATATCCTTGTTTGAATGGATACAATCACCTATAGTTTACCGTGAAGCCAGTGATTTTGCCAATGAGATAAGGAATATAATGCAGGAATACCTTTCGCCAAGGGCCTCAGCTAATCACTATTCGTCATTGGTTTTTAATACATTGCGAGATGATTTGCAGGGAAGCGAAGTTAAACTGAAACGCTATTTTTATGCACTAAGATCAACACTGGCCTGCCTTTGGATAATTAACCGCAAAACAGCGCCGCCAATGGAGTTTAGTAAATTGAGAAGTTTGATAACCGACACGCATTTTCAGGATATCTTAGACTACCTGCTTGTTCAAAAGCAAACGGCCGATGAAAAAACGTTGATACAACCGGTGCCGCTAATACAAACCTGGCTGCAGGATACGCTGACTTATTGCCAGCAGCAGATACCGCTGCATCCTTCAAAAAGGAAACAGCCGGACGAATTGAACCAATTGTTCAGAAAATACATACTATTATGACTTTTGATCATCTGCAACAAAACCCGCAACTGCTCCTGCTTGATTGTATCAGCGGGAGCACTGCTTATAATCTTAACGTTAAGGGATCTGACACGGATAGGAAGGGCATCTTCATCATGCCTCAAAAACAGCTTTATGGCTTTACCCAAACCGATCAGGTTGCCAACAATACTAACGATGAGGTTTATTTTGAGATCGGTCGTTTTATGGAATTGCTTACCAAAAACAACCCCAACATACTGGAGTTGTTAAGCACGCCCAGCCAATTTGTATTGTACCGCCACCCGTTGATGGACTTGATAAAGCCGGAAGATTTCCTGTCGAAGCTTTGCCTGGATACCTTTGCAGGTTATGCGCATTCGCAAATAAAAAAGGCCCGCGGCTTAAACAAAAAAATCAATAAGCCAATAAACGAAACCCGTAAGACAGTACTGGATTTTTGCTATGTGATCCATGATAATGGCAGTATTACACTAAAGGAATGGCTTCAGGTAAACAACTTTGAGCAGCAGCAATGCGGCCTGGTAAACCTGGACCATTTCAGGGATGTATACCTGCTTTATCACCAAAAACAATTGAAGGCAGGCTACTTCAGGGGAATAACATCTGGTGCCGACGCTGATGATGTACAACTGAGCCCGGTACCCGAAGGAGTAGAACATCTGGCGGTGATGAACTTTAATAAAGATGGCTATTCGGTATACTGTAAAGAGTATAAGGAGTACCGCGAATGGGAAACAAAAAGAAATGAGGCGCGCTATCAAAGCACGTTATCGCACGGCAAAAGCTACGATTCCAAAAACATGATGCACACTTTTCGACTGCTCAATATGGCCGGAGAAATAGCACAATACGGCCAGGTAATCGTAAACCGGCCCGATAGGGATTTCCTGCTAAAAATCCGCAACGGCGAGTTTGAATTTGATAAACTGATGAATATGGTTAACGAAAAAATGGAGCAAATCAATGAACTATATCGAGCCTCTACCCTACCTGATAAACCGGACCTGCAAAAGGCTGAAGGCATTTTATTGCAAATAAGAGATGAATTTTATGAAAACAGCCCGCTATAGTCCACTGCCATATTATATGTAAAGGCTGTTTAAAACATGGACGCACGAAACGATCCCGATTTGCAAACCGCTTTGTAGAGTTTGGCATTGCTTCGTGCCCAGCAATAACGTTTCTTTGGCATGTTGCAATCGTGAGCTATCCTCCAATAAACACAAAAGGGCCTTCCAATGCGGAAAGCCCTTTTTTAACTCCGAAATCAAAAATCTGAAATCCGGAATCAAAACCAATCTCTATTTATGCTTCGAGCTCATGTAAAAAGTGACCTCGCCGCCATTCGTGATCTCGTCATGACTGATGAACAGTTTATCAAGCGGTTTGCCGTTTAATACCATCTTTTGCACATAAACGTTTTTAGCGCTCTGATTTTTTACATTGATGGTAAACTTTTTACCGTTATCCAGATTGATCACCGCATGGTCAACAGCCGGACTACCGGTTGAATATTGATCAGAACCCGGCGCTACCGGGTAAAAACCAAGTGAGGTGAATATGTACCAGGCGCTCATCTGCCCGGTATCATCATTACCACCTAAACCATCAGGAGTTGGTTTATACATCATCGGCAAAATCATGCGTACACGCTCCTGCGTTTTCCATGGCTTATCGGTCCAGTTGTACAAGTAGGCTACGTGGTGCGACGGCTCGTTGCCGTGCACGTAGTTACCGATAATCCCGTCGCGGGTAATATCTTCTGTTTCGGCAAAATATTTATCGGGCAGGTTCATGGTAAACAATGAATCCAGGTAACGCACAAAACGTTTATCGCCGCCCATCAGTTTGATCAGGCTTTCAGGATCCTGAGGCGCAAATAGCGTATAGTTCCAGCTGTTACCTTCAATAAAACCTTCGTTAATAGTGCTCAGTGGATCAAACTTAGTTCTGAATGAACCATTAGCCAATTTAGGGCGCATGAATCCAATAGCAGGGTCATAAACGTTTTTATAGTTTTCTGAACGCTTGATGAACTCTTCGTAGATATCGTTCCTGTTCAGTTTTTTGGCAAGCTGAGCTATGGCCCAGTCGTCAAAAGCATATTCGAGGGTTGAAGACACCGATACACCACTTTTTTCATCAGGGATGAAACCTTTATCCATATACTCGCCAATGCCTTCATAATCCCGGTGGCGGGCGGTGGTAACGCAGGCATCAAGCGCTTTATTAGCATCAAAATTCACATTACCTTTTATTACAGCATCGGCAATTACAGCAACGCTGTGGTAACCGCTCATACACCAGTTTTCGTTACCCGAGTTTGACCATACCGGCAGCATATGCTCCGGACTTTGATCAAAGTGGGCCAGCATCGACTGGATCATATCCGCGTTACGTTTCGGCTCAATGATATTGAACAGCGGGTGTAATGCCCTGTAAGTATCCCAAAGCGAAAATGTAGTGTAATTGGTAAAACCATCAGCCTTATGTACATTTTGATCAAGGCCTTTGTATTGACCATCAGCATCCATGTACAACGTAGGATTGATCATGGTATGGTACATGGAGGTATAGAAATTTTGTTTGGTTTCCTTACTTCCGGCTATCTCAATTTTATGCAGTTCCTGTTCCCAAAGTTGCTGACCATCGTTTTTCACCTTATCAAAGTCCCAGCCCGGTGCTTCGGTGCGCATGTTATTCAGCGCGCCGTCCATACTTACAGGAGATATGGCAAACTTAATTTTGATCTTCTCCCCTTCTTCTGTTTTAAAGTCAAAGTAGCTGCGGATCTGTCTGCCTGCAATTTCAGGGAAGTTTTTGGTTTGATTGAATTTACCCCAGAAACCACCGTACACCTCACGCTTGTCATATTTTTTATACCCATGCTGATAAAATGGTTTTGAAAATGCCATCGCGAAATATAAAGTACGTGTGCGGGCCCAGCCATTGGTTTGGCGGTAGCCTACAACTGTTGAATCGTTAACTACTTTAAGGTAAGTCCACACGTTTTTATCGGGATAGTTATAGATCCCCGCCATGAGGTCGAGTATAATGTGCGACTGATCCGACTTAGGGAAGGTGTACTGATGAAAACCAACCCTTGCAGTGGTGGTTAGCTCGGCTGTGATGTTATTATCATCCAATTTCACCTTGTAATAATTGGCACCGCTAACCTCATTCTGATGCGAAAATGCCGAACGGTAGCCGCTGCCTGGTTTATCGGCCACACCTGGATTGAGTTTTAAAGCCCCAACGGTTGGCATAATTAAAAAGTCGCCCAAATCTGAGTGACCGGTACCGCTGAAGTGGGTATGACTAAAGCCTACTATCGTTTTATCGTCATACTGATATCCTGCACAATATTTGTATACATCCGGATTGTAATGACCGTCCTTTTCATAGCTGGCAGTGTCTGTTTCGGGGCTTAGTTGCACCATACCAAAAGGTACCGTTGCTCCCGGATAGGTATGCCCCATACGTTGTGTGCCTATAATAGGGTTAACATAATCAACCAGCTTTTCTGTTTTGGTTTGAGCCTGGCTATAAACGGCCGTACCTATTAATAATGCTGTAAGTAATCTTCTCATTGTAATCTTTAAGTATATTCATTGTTTCCTCTCATATACGAGGAAACTCTGCGTCGTGACCGCTGGCCTTGTAATCTTTTTTTAACAAAGCAACTAATTTATGTAAAGCAGCCCGCTAAATATGGGAGTACGTGGTATTTGTTACAGATACCTGTAAAAACGGTTTAAACCGCGGGATTTAAAGCATAAGCGGCCCACAATTCATCCACTGTTTTTCCTGTTAGATTTTTCCAACTCTCGTTGGTGAAAGTATGCTCACGCAGTTGCTTATCAAGTATTTTTACCAGATCGGGCTTTGCGTTTTTTTCTGCCCATACCAAAAAGCGTGCAGTTACGCGATATGCATTATCATAGTTTTGGGTTGATTTAAATGCTGGCAATGCCCATTTGGCCCCGGCGTTGTCTACTCCAAATTTAAACCTGGCATAATCAGCAATCCCTTCGGTTAACCATCCGGGGCCATCGCTGTTGCCATAAGCCTGTACAATGTGCATTACTTCGTGAGTAACCACGTCAATATCGCCGGGATGTTTGGTCATGTATTTCGCGCTGAATACTACGGTATCATTTCCGGTAGCAGCTACGCCGTCATAAGCAGTGTCGATAACAAACGTTACTTTTTTAGATGTTTTTTTGTTGTACTCCTTCGAAAGTTTTGGATACACTTCAAAAAAGGTTTTGATCAGCCTGTCTTTCAAATCTGTGCTAAATGCAGCATCCTTACTGATAAAAGTTACCTGGTAGCCTTTTTGTTTAAAAACTTCCTGCGCATTGGCATTCAAACCCATGAACAAGCCCGAAATTAAGAATAGTGAGAAAATAAATATTTTTTTCATGAATAGTTTTGGTTTTTACGATTGATAATAATTAAACCATCCAAATATAGATAAAACGTTTTATCATTAAAACATATTACTCTGTAATATTATTAATAGTTCCCTTTCAATTTATTCAAAAACAAACGCCTGTTGCTCTTCAAACAACAGGCGTTTTATTAATTAAACAATATTATCGAAAAAGAACTATGAAGCAGTTGAACTATGGTGGAGTTAGCCCCCCAACTACCTCAACCGGTTCTAACTAACCAGGTGAGCAGCATCAATGTTCAAAGCTAATTAAATAAAACGTTTTACCAAATGATTTCTAAGGAAATTAGTGGACCCAATACTAAACTATTGTCACGCTGTAGCCTTCGACAGGGTTGATCCCCGCTCAATCAGTTTCGACGGGATCTTCAGATCAATTTTTGAAGCATCAAGTTTGTGTGTGTTGATTTGCGCCATTAAAATATCAATTGCCGATTTTGCAATGTCGTAAGTAGGTTGTTGTATGGTAGTAATACCCGGCGGGTATAGACTAAACACTTCATTATCATCAAAACTTATCACGGCCAAATCATCCGGGATACTAAGCTTAAGATCTTTGATGGCCTGCAAACCCATGGTACCCAAATAATTGGTGGTAAAGAAAACAGCATCCATTTGTTTTTGCTTTACAATAAATGCTTTAACAGCCTCAACCCCTTCATTCTTGTCCATATCAAAGGGAACCTTTAAAAACATCTTACTGCTATCTTTCAGGTTATTATCTTTTAAAGCAGCTTTATAGCCCAGGCTCCGGTCGTTTAGCTGGATCAGCCCGAGGTCGGCAGTTACCATCCCGATATTTTTATATCCCGATCGTACAAAACAATCAACCGCGTTATAAGCGCTTGCATAATTATCAACCAGCACGTGAGGGATGCTTGTCCCGGGGAAATATCCGTCAATGAGCACTACAGGCTTTTCATTATCAACCAGGTTCTGGATATCTTTTTCCAGCCCTTTCATCGGGGTAATAATATAACCATCAACCAGTTGCTGGCTCAGCATCCTGATCATGTCCTTGCCTTTTTGCAGGTTATTATTGGTGCTGCAATAAATAATACGATAGCCGTCTTTTTCAGCCTCCTCTTCAATTACCTTTGCCATCTCTCCAAAAAACGGCCCGCCAATGCTCTCCACTATCAGTCCGATAACTTTTGAAACACCCGTACGCAAACCAACCGCCATACGATTAGGTTCATAACCATTTTTTTGGGCCACATCCAATATCTTCTTACTGATCTCTTTGCTAATACGGCCCTTGCCATTTAAAACAAATGAAACAGTAGTTATTGATGTATCGGTAAGTTTGGCTATATCCTTAATGGATATTTTTTTCATCATCGTTTTTTAAATTCAGGTTTAAGGTTTAGTATGCCCGACATCTTAAAGTCTTATCAATTTTTATGTTAAACCGGCAATTCGTCAAACAGGTATCTCTGTCAAAATTCAACTTTTTGCTTTTTTTCAATCAAACCCGGCAAGTTAATTTTGCTAATTGCCAATATTTTAACCTTATAATATAAACATTTAAAACCGGCCTGGTAAATATAGCGTATGGCTTCCATTTTCGACCTTTTCAACAACAATTTATTGCAATACAGTTATAAACTTTCATTAAGATCATTAAAAAATTAAAATAGAAGACCTGTGTATAAAAGCTTTCATCGTATCAATTGCTAACAAATTAATGCTAAATTTAGATTTTGTGTTTTCCCTGATTAATTGGTATTTTAAAACTTCATGAGTATAACCCCGAAACTCAACCGCTTTGATCTTTCAATGATTGTTGTGAGCCTGGTAATAGGCATGGGCATTTTTGCAGCACCGGCAGAAGTAGCAAAAAACTCAAGCACACCTCTTTTGTATTTCGGAGCCTGGCTGCTTGGGGGAGCAGTAAGCCTGTGTGGGGCGCTCACCTTTGCCGAAATTGGCGCCCGCTACCCCACCACCGGTGGCTTTTACAAGGTTTTTTCGTACTGCTTTCACCCGGCTTTTGCCTTTATGATCAATTGGGTGCTGGTAATAAGCAACGCGGCCTCCGTTGCTGCCGTAGCGCTTATAGGGGCGGAATACATTAACCCCATTATTATGCCACAAAGCCTGCAAAACGATGCGGGCATCAAAATCATGACTATAACTTCCGTAGTTGTTTTATATATTATAAACTACCTGGGCATTAAAATGAGTGCACGCACACAAAATGTGCTTACCCTTTTTAAAATAGGCATGATCCTGATTTTGTGTGCGGCAGTATTTAAAGGTAACATCAATACTACCAAAGAAGTTATCGCATATCATAATAATAACAATATAAGCGCGTTCGGAATAAGTTTGGTAGCTGTATTTTTTACCTATGGCGGTTACCAGCAAACTATAAATTTTGGAGGCGATATTATAAACCCGAAGATCAATATCCCCAAGGCTATATTTTTTGGAATAGCTACAGTGATATCATTATACATGCTTATCAACTTTGCATATTACTCAGTTTTAGGCATTAGCGGCCTTCAGCATAAAACAACGCTTGCGGCAACACTTGCAGGGGTTTTATTTGGTGCAGCCGGCTATAAAATAGTATCGCTGCTTATGTTTGTTTCGGTACTGGCTTTCGTTAACGTTAATATTATGGCCAATCCGCGTGTTTATTATGCCATGGCCGAAGATGGTATATTACCTGCCCGCTTTAAACGTGTAAACAGCCAAACCCAGGTACAGGAGTTTGGATTGAGCTTTTTGTTGGTGCGGTGCTCATTATCCTGTTTTTTGCCAATTCGTTTCAAACCATATTAAATTATGTAATGTTTTTTGATACCATTGGCCTTTCAACTGCAGCTATAACCATCTTCATTTTGCGGCGTAAAACCAAACAGCTCAATAATACCGGCATCTATATCATGAAGTGGTACCCTGTTATACCTGTCATATTTATTACCACTTATTGGTTTGTTACTATCAGCATTTTTATTGAAAATCCGCAGGCTGCTTTAATATGCATCTGTGCTTTTATTGCCGGCCTTATTATTTACTATATCACAAAACGAAGCCAAAAACCTAACACTATACTTTAATTATGGATTTGTCATTTATTTTAAATGAGCTTGGGGAGGAAAGAGAGAACTACTTTAACGCCATTTCGCCGCCGATTATGCAATCAAGCAACTTCTCTTTTAAAGACGTTGAGGCACTTAGGGGGCAATGAATGATGAATTTGAAAGCAGCCTGTACTCAAGAGGGCAAAACCCCACACTCACTATACTCAGGAAAAAACTTGCCGCGTTAGATGGCGCGGAAGACGCCCTGCTGTTCAGCAGCGGTATCAGTGCTATAAGTGTCCCAATTTTATCGCTGTTAAAATCAGGTGATCATATTATAGCCGTGGATAACCTGTACAGTTGGACAATTAAATTATTTAAAGACTTTTTACCCAAATTTGGCATTACAACCACATTTATTGACGGAACAGTTTTTGAAAATTTTGGACAAGCCGCAACTCCGCAAACACGCCTAATTTACCTCGAAAGCCCTAACACATTTTGCTATGAGCTGCAGGACATCAGGAAAGTGACCGATTTTGCGAAATCAAGAGGTATCATAACCATGATTGATAACAGCTATTGCAGCCCCCTTTACCAGCAACCAATATCTATGGGGGTTGACCTTGTGGCGCAATCAGCTACCAAATATATTGGCGGCCATTCGGATGTTGTGGCAGGTGTGCTTACCGGCAGCAAAGCTGTGCTTAAAAAAATCTTTGATCACGAGTTCATGAATACCGGCCCGGCGCTGTCGCCCCACTCGGCATGGCTGCTTTTGCGGGGATTAAGAACGCTCCTCCTGCGGCTGCAACGCAGTTTTGAAAGTACCAGGATCATTACAGAATGGCTTGCCTCTCATCCGGCTGTACAGGATGTGATCTGGCCTTTTAGTCCCAAATTCAATCAGGCCGATTTAGTTAGCCAACAAATGCAGGGCTGCGGAGGTTTATTTAGCCTCATATTAAAACACAGTTCATTTAGTAAAATTGAAAGGTTTTGCAACAGCCTGAAACATATTTTACTTGCAGTGTCGTGGGGAGGCCATGAAAGTCTTGTTGTGCCGGCCATTGCCTCTTTTAGCGAGGATGAATATTCGGCGGATAACGACCATCATCAATTAATCCGGATGTATATTGGTTTGGAAGATCCTCAATATTTGATAGCGGATATTAAACAGGCTTTAGAAAAGTAAGCAGTCCCGGCCCCGCGCCGGGATTTATTGTTTGGTTTGGAAATAAATACTGTTTAATTTCAAACATTCATTCCCATTTTTTTATGCCCAGCTTTTGCATTTTTGAATGCAGCGTTGATGGCGGCAAACCTAATTTCGAAGCTGCCCCATCCTTACCGCTTATTTTGCCATTGCAACGTTTCAGTACATCTAAAATATGGTCGCGGGCGTGTTCATCAATGGTTTTTAATCTATCAGTCGGCATTTCGGCATAAACAGGGCTTTCTTTTTTCCCTGCAGCTTGGGCAGGTAAGCGTCTTTTATTACCGGGCCATCCGTTAACAGGATACTACGTTCAATAAAATGTTCCAGCTCGCGCACGTTGCCCGGCCATTGGTATTCAAGCAGTTGGGCCATTACGTTTGCTGAGATCCCCGTTACCGCTTTACCGATCTTTTGCGCGTAACGTGCCAGAAAATGATTAGCCAATACCGGGATATCATCTTTACGTTCTCTTAAAGGTGGAATTATGATCGGGAACACAAACAGCCTGTAATATAAATCGAGCCGAAAGCGGCCTTCTTCAACTTCTTTTTCAAGGTTGCGGTTCGTAGCCGCAACTATGCGTACGTTGATCTTCACCGGGCCCCTGCCGCCAATGCGTTCAATCTCCTGCTCCTGTAAAACACGTAATAGCTTAACCTGCAATTCGGCCGGCATTTCACCTATCTCATCCAGGAAAATAGTACCGCCATCGGCCAGCTCAAACTTACCGGTACGCTTTTCAACAGCTCCGGTAAAAGCACCTTTTTCGTGTCCGAACAATTCGGACTCAATCAGGGTCGCCGGCATGGAGGCACAGTTTACCACTACCAAAGGCTTGTTTTTACGAGGCGACAGATAGTGGATACTCTTAGCTATCTGCTCCTTACCTGTACCGCTTTCGCCTAAAACTAATACCGATGTATCAAGCGGAGCTACTATGCCAATGTGGTCAAGTACGGTGAGCATTTGATGGCTTTTACCGATAATATCTTTAAAACCTGCAGCTTTGCTTTTCTCACTCAATTGATTTTGGCCTAATTTATCAACCCTCGTTAGTGACGGCTCAGGCACATCAAATGGGATGATCTCCTCCACCGTGCTCAGCAGTAATCTGTGCAGTCGATCTAACAAGATCAAATGATCATGGGTATAACAGTCGGTTTTGCGGCTGTAAAACGAAAAATGAATAACATCCCCTCCTGACGAAAGCAAAGGCAATCCTAAAAACGATTGCATATTAAAAAACTGTGCAATAAGCTTTTTAACGGGAAACTGCGGCCAAATCTTAACAAAATTAGCAGCATTATAAAAATCAGCCTTGGTTATCCGCGGACTGTCTTCCTGCATCTGGCTCAATTGTGCCTTGTTTGTTTTTGTGATGTTTACCAATTCATCCTTGCCAATAACCTGGTATTCATCAAACCCTGTGCGTAAAAATGAGAGGGCGTTATCAGGAAAACCCGTATCATTTTTCATAGTAACGGTCAAATAATCAAACGGTACATGCGGCTGGATGCTCATTGCTATTTTCAACAGCTTCTGTTTCCAGTTTATCGGTTCGGCAACAATATTTTTAAACACCTGCTCCAGGGCCTGCTCCTGGCGCAATTTTGATTCGATACTGTTTTGATGTCGGTAAAAAGCAACATCCAGGGTTATAAGTAGTTCCTTTTCGCGGAATGGCTTTACCAAAAAACCATAGGGCTGCGTAGCCTTTGCCCGTTCCAGGATACTTTCCTGAAAATTAGCCGACAGGTATACAAATGCTATATTTTTTGAAGTGAGCACTTTGGCAAGGTCGATACCGTTCAGGCTACCCTTTAAAAATATATCAAGTAATACCATTTCCGGTTTTTGCTCCTCAATGATCTCCAAGGCTTCGGGTACAGAATCGGCAATGCCACAAACTTTATAACCGGCACGGGTTAATATTAATTTCAGATCATACGCCACCAGCGACTCATCCTCAACTATTAATATCTTTTTGTTCATATTTTAATTAGCTGCAAAAGTTTTTCGTTCAATATTATTTAACATCTCCTCGGCCCTGAATTCCACGGTGATTATAGCGCCGCCGTAATTTTCTATTTTAAAATAACCGCCCAGTTGTTTACTTAATGCTTTCATCATTTCCATCCCTAATGAGCTTGCTTTTTGGATGTCAAAATCAACAGGCAAGCCTATTCCATTATCGGCTATGGTGAGTATAATGGTTTCCTCGGCCAGTTGTAAGGCCACTTTAATTTCGCCCCGCTGCGCAGGGAAGGCATATTTTATGGCGTTTGTAATGGCCTCGTTTAGTATCAGGCCTACGGGTACGGCCTGGGCAACGTCAAGCTTAACGGACTGTATCATTTGCTCAAAACGAATTCCCCTGCCGCCAGGATCATAACAATCGGCCAGGTAATTAATCAGCTCATTAATATAAACCGACATATCGATATAAGCCACATCCGAATTACTATACAGCTTTTGATGAATAAGCGCTATAGCCTGTACCCGGTTTTGACTTTCCCGGATTGCGGCAAGTGCCGCGTTGTTCTTCAAAAATGCCGATTGCGTATTAAGCAGGCTCATTACAATTTGCAGGTTGTTTTTTACCCGGTGATGCACTTCTTTTAACAGCCAGTCCTTTTCATCTAACAGGCCATCCTTTTCGTTAAGCAGGATTTGTAACGATAGGTTCTGATTATTAATTTCCGTTTGTTTTAACTGTAATTGCTGATTGCTCCTTTGCTTGTGCCGGTAACCGTTAAATGCCAAACCTGCTATAATGATAAGCATGGCCACACCGCCAAAAGTAATGTTACGCTGCATGTTTACCTTTTGCAGTTCGGCTTTTTGATTCTTACTTTGTTCCTGTAAAAACCTTATCGACTGCTTGTTTTCATTAGTCCTATATCTGATATCAAGCTCCTCTATCTGCTTGTTTTTGATGGCATTAAACAACGAGTCATCAAGGCGTTTATGGATCTCGAAATGTTTTATTGCAGCTACATAGTTGCCCGATGCAGAATCGACCCGAAACTGCATGCGATGGATCTTGGTGAGTGTGATAGGCCTGATGGTATTAGATGGCAGCGACAAGATCTGTTTTGTATAAATGCCTGCCTTTTTATACTGTTGAATAAGCAGGTAAAAGCCGGCCATGGTTTCGTTGTAATGAATAAAATCAGTAACCATTTGCTCGTTGGTGGTATAAAAGTCTTTACTAAAGTTAGTAACCTTATATACTTCCATCATTTTCAGATAGTATTGCTCGGCTTCCGGGTAATCTTTCAGGGCAACGTAGATATTGCCAAATGCCTCATACATATCAACCTTTTGCGCCAAGATCTTTGGTGGTACATCTTTTACCGCCTGTTTCAAGTATGCCAGTGCTTCTTTAGGCCTTTTAGCTGTTATGAAATCATAAATAATGAGGCTCAGGTACCCATAAAAATCCTCGTATTGTTTTCTATGCTTTAATATCTCGGCCGATTTAAGGATGTAAATAAGGCTTTGGTCGTACTTATCCAGGTCGGCATACACCAATGCAAGTTTGGCGTAATAAAAATCGGCCAAAGCCGTATCAGCCGTGGCGTTTATACTTTTTATTACCTCGTGGCGATATAAAAGCTCGTTATGCAAATCAACCTTTTGTTTGCTTAGCTCGGCAAGGGAATGATAAGTATAGTGGAGCTTTTTATAGCCAATTGCTTTGTATTGGGCCAGTACCTGGCGCAGTTCGGTTTCGGCCAGATCAAGTTTCTTTTGGCTAAGATGGATGTCGGCTATGTTCTTGTTCATATCAGTCTCATCCAGTTTATGGCCCGTTTGCTGAAATAAGGCCCGGGCCTGCTCATAACTATTTATTTTATCAGGAATGGCAACTGTATTGTCTATCGATATATTATCGCCTAAGCGGGCCAGGGTTTTACCTTCCTGGTACTGATCATCTGTTTTATGGTAATAACCAACCACTTCCATAAAAACAGCTTTACCCTGCTTCAGGTTGTACTGCTTGAGATACGCTGCCCCTTTAAGCATCATAGCTTCGTTAAGCCACTTTGCCGAATGGATGGCAACACTCATTTGTATGGCTTTATTAAAAGCGTTGATGCCGCTATCCAGCACCTCTTTGTGGTCGCCTTGCTTGTTTAGATAATAGCTGCCTAATTGTATTTGTAGTTTAATTGTATTGGTGTCGGCTTTGTTTTTTTGGTTATCGAGGTTTAGTTTAATGGTAGCAATGTCCATCTTTTTTTGCCCGGATACGCTTGGGGCAAAAATTAAAACAATAAAACATGTCGCTATATATTTAAACATACACTTAGTATTTTATTGCCCCAGAGATAATTACCGACAAAACCATAACGAAATCATCTCCTGTGAAAGTCACGGAATAGTGATAGGCGATGATTTGCTAAATTTATTCAATTTTATGCAAACGGCATCAATAAGCAGAAAGCTAAATTTTCTTTATTGCTGAAATAACCAGGATCCGGACCGGCATAAAAATCCCGAACGCTGCTGAACCGGTCAATGTACAGATCATGGATTCCATTGTACAGATTATAGATCGACGGAAAATTTCGGATTTATATCCCGGAGGTTCCTACCAAACCCGGTTCTCTTTAGTATACTCTCTTTCAATACCTTCCAATATTAGTTCAGAGGTTATGCGGCTTTCCTTGCGGGCCAGCATTTGCAGGCAGGCAAATTGTACTACATTCAAGATCCCGGAACCACTGAGCTCATATTTACGCGAGATCTGCTCAAGGTTAATGTGCCCGTTGAGGTTGGCTTTAGGCGGAAATGATTTTTGCCAGATAGTATAGCGTTCATCGGCATTAGGCAGCGGGAAGTTAATAACCGACTGAAACCGGCGCATAAAGGCCTCATCAATGTTATTTTTAAAATTGGTTGCAAGTATCACCAGGCCATTGTGCTGCTCCACACGCTGCAGCAGGTACGATGCTTCCTGGTTAGCATATTTATCGTGCGCATCTTTAACGTTAGTCCGTTTGCCAAAAAGCGCATCGGCTTCGTCAAAAAACAGGATCCAGTTTTTATTATCGGCCTTTTCAAATAGCTTGGAGAGATTCTTTTCTGTTTCGCCTATAAACTTGGATACGATCATTGACAGATCGATCCTGAAAACAGGTTTGCCGGTGTATTTACCAAGCAGAGATGCAGTGAGCGTTTTGCCGGTTCCCGGCGGGCCGTGAAATAATGCCCGATAGCCTGGTTTCAGTTTCCGCTCCATACCCCAATCGGTCATTAATACCTGCTGGTAGTTCACCCAGTTTTCCAGCTCAGCAATTTGCCTGCGGGTGTTATCATTGAGTACAAGGTCATCCCAGTTATAGGTAGTTTCCAGGTGTTGTGCCGGAAAGTTCATACTTAGTTTGGGAATAGATTCGGTACCACTGATCAAAAGTTCAACATATTCGGGTTGTAACAATAACCTGCCGGATAAGGCAGGCTCACCTTCGGGCACATCCTCCAGGTATAAAATGTGCTGCTTCGTCAAATTACTATGATGATGAAAAAGATCAGCTATCTCCAGCCGCTTTTCCAGATCATCGCCAGCCAAAACAAAAACCGCTGTTTGACCGGTTGGCAAAAAGCTGCGTCCGTTACGGCTCCTAACTCCACCAATCTGCTGAAAATCACCCGATTCACACATGTAAGGCTGAATAATTTCATCAAAAAACTCAACCTGTAAATGAGGTACCAGGGCCATCATTAGTATAATAACCTCATTGCTGTTCAAGCCATGATCATCAATTAATTTTTCGAGCACACTACCATTTCGCTCTAACTGGGGCAGCAGCGGAGGCAAATAAGTTGCGTCGTTACCAAATACAGTTTGCAACCTGGCTTCAACACAACCGGCTGTATACTGCATCAGCGCTTTTAATTGCTTAATATTAGTATCCATTTTATTTACGCGGACCGTTTTGCTGTACAACATGGGTTAACTCGTGCGCCAGCAGGTTCATACCGGCGGTGCTTTCAGGGTCAAACTTGGCTGCGTTAAAATAAATATCGTTACCATGCGTAAACGCCTGTGCTTTTGAAAGGTTGCAAAGCTCAACAGCCTGCTGCCCGGTGTGGATTTTCACCTGTTCAAAATTGGCGTTCATCTGATGCTCCAATTGCGTACGTACTTTGGCAGGTAAGGGACTGCCTCCACCTTTACTTTCGTTCAGCAACCTGTCAAACTTTGCTTCCGGGGGTTCGGGCCTGCCTTCGGTTTTTTCTACACCGCCGCCTTTTTCTTCCTTTTTTGTGCAGCAGCCTTATCGTCTTTTTCGTCGCCTTTTTCTTTTTTCTGAGGCTTGCCTTCGTCCTTTTTATCTTCTTCGCCTTTTTTTGCGGCTCCTTGTCTTTCTTATCTTCTTCCTTCTTTTGTGGTTCTTTATCCTTCTTCTCTTCCTCTTTTTTCTGAACGCCTTCCTTATCCTTTTTATCCTCTTCTTTCTTTTGGGGCTCTTTATCTTTTTTATCCTCCTCTTTCTTCTGAGTTGGTTTCTCTTCTTCTTTCTTTTCGTCTTTTTTCTGCGGCTTGCCTTCCTCCTTCTCGTCCTTTTGTTCTTTTTTCTGAGTCGATTTCGCATCCTTTTCCTCATCCGCTCCCTTTTTCTGAACGCTCATTTGTCCCATTCGCTGCGATGAATTAGCAGTTGCCTGCTGTGACATGGTTACCTTATGTGCTACTGCATCGGCCTCCTGCTCGAGGGCGCTATCCTGGTTGCCATCAATTTTCCTGGCCTGGAAAAAAGCATCTCCATCCTGCTTGCTTTTTCGCGGCTGCCATTAAAAAAGGGCTTATCTGCTTTATCAGCCTGTTTCTGACTAAGCGGCTGGCGTGTATTATGGATGTATTTCATAGGAGGTTTAGTTTAAATTGTTTAACAGATCCAATTGCTTTTTGGCATGGGCGGCCCATTCGCCGGCATCATGCAGCAGGTCTTCAAAAACCCGTTTCGCTTTATCTTTCTCGTTTAAATTAGCCAGAGCTATCCCCCGGTAAAGCTGTCCTTTCTTATTTTCGGGGTATTGTTCAAGTAATAGGTCAAGGTGTGCCAGCGCATCATCAAAACGGTTGAGGCCGAGGCAAAGCACCCCTGTATTTAATCTTATTTCTTCGTTTTCAGGGTCATATTCCAAGATCCGCTCATATTCTGCCGCCCCTTCATTTAACTGGCCGCTTTGCAAATAAGCAACGGCCAGGTGGTTACGTACCGCAATATCGCCAGGAAACAACATCAGATACCTGATCAGGTAGCCGGTAGCCAAGGCATAGTTTTTTATCATTAATTGGGACAGACCCGCAGTTTGCAATGCCCTGCTGTTTTGCGGGTTCTCTGATAAAACATAGTCGGCCATTTCAAAACCTTCATCATACCTCCCGGTTGAAAGATAGACCTGCGCCAGTCCCATCAATAAATTTAAACTTGTGGGGTTAAGTTCCACCGCTTTAAGCCAGCATGTTTCGGCGCTTTCCATATCTGCCGATAACATATACAGTTTTGCCAAGCCCTCCCAGGCTTCAAACTGATCGGCCTTAAGCGTAATGGTTTGCCTGAAAGCGTTTAGAGCCTTATCATACTGACCCAGCAAAACTTCGGTATTAGCCAAATTAAGCCATGCCGAAGCATTTTGGCTGTCAATTTCTAAAGCACGTTCAAACAGCAGCTTCGCTTCGGCAAATTTATTTTGCTGGTAAAACAACATTCCCCGGTTATTGAGCAGAGTAACATTGGGCTCATTTAAATCGGCAGCTTTGGCATAATACGCCTCGGCAGCTTCAAAATTGCCGTTAAGCTGCTGTATAGCACCAAGGTTTATCAGTTCGGTTAGTTGGCTTCGGTTGCTCATAACATTTCTTCTTTTACTTTATCTGCTATACCACCTGCTATATCAGAAATGCTGATTTCAGGATAGGTAACTTTAATATCATCGGTTTTCACATCAAACGGTTCGCCATCCTTATAGTGGATTGGCAGCGAAACTTTAACCTGCAGATCCGGGCCATAACTAAATGACGCAAGGTTTTTAGTCCACTCTTTTGAAATATCTGTAACCAAAAGATCAAGTTCGGCTTTAATAAATGCGTTTACATCAAACGTGAACTTAGGGTGTACCTCGATCTCGCCCAAAGCGTTAAACTCAAACCCGGTTGTGGGCGACCAGGCCAGGTCGGCAGCCGCGCTTGCCTCACCCTCCAACCCTAATCCGCCGACTATCTGAATACCACCGGTAACGCTGGCCGGGCCAATACTTAAACCAATACCAAGCGCGGCTTTTAACTTTAAACCGGCATGCGCCGGGATCACAAATTTTGCCCCACCGCTGATCCGGGTATTTTCGGGATGTGAAGGGTTAAATTCTATCTGTCCAAAAACGTCTTTGAGTTGGCCGGGGCCAACCGCGGCGTCAAAATCGAGGCCGCCATCAATAGTAGCTACGATACCTATGCTTTTAGGACCAAGCGGGATGGCGAATATGGGGATCTGGATGGTTGGTACTTTAAAAAGCTCTTTATTAATGCTCTTCTTCGGAAAAACATCAACCGCCGAAGGCAGGTCCAAACGGCCTACGACTTCAATTTCGCCGGCCGGGGTCACCCTTACACTTGCCGATGCCTGCAGCCAATCGGTAACTTTAAGCGTTAACTTACCCGATCCATAGGCGGTAAACTTGTCACCTGCCGGGCCAGATGGCGTGCCATCAGCGGCAATAGCACGGTTGGTGGCCCCTACCATCACCTCACCTGATACCCTGTCGGCAGCGTAAGATGCCTTGCCTTCAATAGTCAGCGCGCCATCGTCATATGATATTGACAGCTCTGTATTGATTTTCGGTATTTTGGGAATGGCTTTACCGCTGGCTTTAACATGGTAAATTTCGTCCGGCCCGCGTGTAACTTCCACACTGCCGCTGCCGCTTTGAATGCCCGGCATATTCTCGTCAAGAACGAAGCTGCCTCCTATAACTAAGGTTTCATTAGCGTAACTAACGTGGATCTCGGCACTTTTTACCCCTTTAATATCCGGTTCGGCAGTACCAGTAGCTGTAAACTCATTGTTTGCATAAGCTATATTAATATGGGCCGATTTGATCCCCTTTATCTTATTAGGGCCGATTCCTATCTCGCCTGTAGCAGATAAACCTCCGCCACTGCCGCCATCACCCGGCTTAACATAGTCAACCGTAATACGGGCAGGATTAAAAGTTTTGGAGTCGAAATCAAATGAACCACCCAGCGCGAAAGCCCCTGAAGTACCTGCTTTTGCATGAACTTCGCCTTTCCCGAGTTTTTTGATCTCAAAGTTCATGTTACCATCAACCGTCAAACCCGAATCGCCCAAAGTAATACCGAGCGAAGTATCTGTAATTTTAAATGGAGGGGGAAGCTTGATCTCGCCGCCATCAAAAACTTTCCGGATACTTAAGCCGCTGCTATTTATGATAATATCAATATCCGCATTGTCGATAAGTGGAATGGTTGTATGTACTTTTCCTTTTGCTTCAAGCTCGCCATCATCACTAAAGCCGGCTTCAGAGAGTTGAACAGGACTTAAGGCCTTGACCTGCGGACGTAATTTATCTAAAATGTCTTGTCTCGAAACGTATCCCCCGTACACCCCCGGAATAGGATTCAATGTAAAACTTTCAGTAATCTTGTCGGCAGTTTTACTGGTTTTAAACATGGTTACTGTTATGCTGCCGGCTCCACCCTGTTGCATAATATCTGTTTGGGGGTCATAGGTAACAGAATCGATATTGGCAGTATACTTTTTTGAGTTTTGAAGTTTAAAAGGCCCTTTTTTAGGCATTTTGATAGCTTTGCTCCGCCTCTCATTCAAAAACAGGTGTACAGTATTGGTATCTACAAGCTCTTTTAAAATCTTATCATCTTTGCCGGGCACTAAAAAGCGCATACCGTTGAGATGCTCTCCCTTCTGAATTTCAGAAAGCGAATATTTTTCCTGGTCGCCCACACTGTCCGGCGATCCGGCTTTATTTAACTTTGCAGTGGTGATACTGTAATTATCTACAATGCCCTGTACCGACAGACCTTTTACTTTTTCAGGGTCCTTGGCTTTCTCGGCTTTAATAGTTTCTGTCTACAGCACTTTTTATATTGGCCTGAATAGTGCCGCCTGATGAGCCGTTAATTTTTTGGGAAAGAAGCCATAAGTTGCCGATATCGTTATCGGCCCCTCCAATTTGCAACTCTACTTTATGGTCAACTTCAAACTCATGCATTTGCCCCGCCCGCCGCCAGTTAGGCCTTACCGACCGGGTCCTTATCTCATCGGGATTACCAAACAATATGCCCCCGGTAACATTGGTTTTTGATACCATGAAATAAGTATTATTTCCCGCGGGAGATGTCCCGCCATTTGGTAACTCAACCTTTTTCAGATCATCAAACTTTTTCCCAAAGCCGGCATCTGTAGCTGCATCTTTTTCCCAGGTAGCCAAATGTTTCCCGCTTCTTGTCGTTTTTTTAAACGAGTAATCGGTTTTAGATGGCATCATGTCATATTTAAAACCTGGAATATCTATTTTCTCAACCTTTATAGTTTTATTGGTTTGGTCAATTTTATCATCACCAGTGTGCGCCTTGGCTTTTCCACTTTCTGCAACGCCGGTTTCCGCCCGTTGAATAACCCCTTTCTTTTTAACACCATTTCCACCCTGTTGTACCGTATGCGTCACCTCATGCGCTAACAAGTGCTGCCCCGATTTACTTTGCGGATCATATTTACCAGCCCCGAAATAAATATCATTGCCGTGGGTAAACGCCTGCGCCTGTAAATCGTTACTTAATCCGGCGGCTTCACTGTTATTATGGATCCGTACCGCACTCAGATCTGCACCCATTGCACCTTCCATTTCCTCGCGGGTATTGGCAGGCAATGGCTCGCCGCCGCCTTTGCTGCATTCGATCTTTTGTTGCGTTTGTGGAGATACATCCGGAGCGGCCGACTGGCTGCTGCGTTTTAATGTATTCCCCTCGTTGGGATCGCCATCACTTTCAAAAACGGGACGACGCTGTAATTCTTTATCGGCTCCGTTCTGCTCTTTTTCCTGTTTATCTTCCTTCTTATCTTCTTTCTTTTGCACAGCGGAGGTAGCTGCATTAGCAGGACCCGTGGTAGTAGTAGAACCAGTTGCAGCGTTGGCTACGGTTTTAGGCTGATTAATATGCTGAACAACTTTATCAGCCACCTGGTCGGCCTGCCGTTCAAAATGATCGCCAGGTTCATTCACCGTCATTTTACGCTGAACCTTATTCCCTTCAAAAAAGGGCGCTTCCTGCACCTGTTCAACATCATGAGCGGCAGAGAAAAAGGATCTTTCCCTGCCCCCTGCTTGTTTGCGGGCTGGTTTTGTTTGGTGTTTGCAGGTGCTGCCTTTTGCGGTGTCTTCATTGCCATTCCACGTAAAAAGGTTCATTCATCCAGGGCAGTTTAACTACGCCAATGCCCCATGGCAATGATGAAAGCAGGATATCCAGGTCCATCCGCTCTACAATAAGGCGGGCAGGCTGTTCTGCTTCAATCAGTTTCCCCTTGCGAATTAAGAATGCCTCGCGCAAGCCGCCGGGCGATGTATTTTTTAATGCTTTCCAGTATTTTATCACGGTTCGGAGCATATTGTCGCCTTCATCAAGCATGCGTTGGGGTATTTCAACTTCACGTTCCAATGGCTCGTCAAGTGGCCACCGGCATAAAAATTTTTCAAAATAAAGGTCATATTCAAAAGCGTTCACATTACCGGTACCTAAATAGTGCAGCAGGTGAACGGCCAGTTGCCTTGCAGGCAGATCAACAAAATCGTTATCCTGCAGCAAGCCGAAATCTTTAAAGAAATACTCCAAAAAGGGGTGCAGGATCACCAAACCGGCCTGAGTTACATAAGTCCCGGCAATTTCTTCTTCTTTTTTGAGCTTGTTTCCGGAGTATTATCGGGCGTGGTTATAGGCTTATTACTTTGTAGTAGCGGTTTATTTTCTGTCGATTGGATAAACGCTTCTGCAACTTGAATAAAGTTCGTTGCTGACAATGAAGTCGTGTTAGCTGACTCTCCCAATATTAAAGTGGCTAACTTTTTCAGAATTGTGCTATCAACAGGTAATTCATCAAGGCCTATGCGGAGGGATATCCTCAGCAAAAGTTTTTCGATGATATACTCCTTGTTACCGGTAAGTTCTGCCAATGACAAACCTGTACGGCCATCTGTTGACTGGCTGCTTATCAAAGCCTTAATTTCGACTATAGCAGCGTCAAGTCTTTTTTGGAGTTTATGTACATCTATATCCAGCAGAACCGCTGCAAGCTTTTTAATAAACGCTATACCAAACTGGCTAAAGAACCTGCGTACTGTAAGCTGTGAGCCTTTAAAAAGATTGATAAGTTTTGATTGATAAGTTCGATCTTTTGTCAACAATTCTGACAGTTCACTCAACCAAACATTTTCCTGCTGTAGCCATTCTGTTGCAGCCACTGCGTACCAAGGAAGCCTGCCCGTGTTAAGGAAATAAACAAATACATTAAAGGCCTGCTGCTCTTCAGTAAGCAATGAATAGCTTATCTCGTTATCTGGCACATCACCTACGGGTAATGCGGCAGGATTTAAAACCGGCTCAAGCACCTTAGCAAGGCTTGCCTGCAATTGTTCAAATACATCCTCCAGTTTACCCGAGCCCAAGTCAAGATCAATCTTATCTATCAAAACATGGGCAGGCAGATCCATATCATCCAGCAATTGCTCCAGTTTTTTGAGCAGCACCTGTTCAAAGTACCGCACGGCCTCGTCCTGCACCTTTTGGGCAGTGCTTCGATGCGATACTTCTATATCAAGTACCAGCTTATGGATGATATGTGTGCTTCCTGCCATAGCTCAACATTATTTAACAGTGCCCGGATCTGTAGTACCCGGATCTTTTTTGATAATCTTCGAAGCTATTTTGGGTGCCACAGGAGTTACAGCCGGATCTGTCTTCGGTGTAGCCGCCGGTGTTACAGTTGTACTCGTTTTAATCACAGATGGGTCTACCGTTGGTGTTGGTGTTACCGCAGGTGTATCCCTAACTGTAATCACCGGCGGTACAGTAGTACCCGTTGGCGGCGTAGTAACCACAGGCGGAACTTTAGTAACTACCGGTGTAGTGGTTTCCGGCGGCAAGTGGGTAAGTACCGGAGTGGTGGTTATAGGAGGCAAAGCAACAGGCGGCGTAGGCGTAAACACGGCACGACACTTCTCAAACTTACCATTCACTGCTGTAAGTGTAATAACTGTATTACGGCCACGCGGAAACTGGCGCATATCAAACACTTTTACTGTGTTTACCTCATTACTGGTAGTTCCATCGTCAAATGTCCATGTAAACTTGAAGCTGCCCGGATTAGGTGTTTTATTTGTTAAAGTAACCGTAGCAGCACCTTTTTCATTATCCATAGTTACCTTATAGTCAAACGAAGCCTGCGGATGCTCATGGATTATGAGCATACAAGCAGGAACCGGTTTGCCGTTCACCATAAAGTCGTTGATGCTGACATCATAAGGCCCTTTCGATGGATCAACAACCCACTGGCTGCCCAGCAATTTCACAGCATCTCCCGCTATTTTTGAGGTGATAATCCCTGTTGCGGGTTGTACGGCAGTGAAGTTTATATTACCCTCATCTGAACAAACTTCGCTGGCGGCTAACTGCAGGTCTACAGGTTCCTCAGGAATCTCTACTGTAATAGAAACCTGCTCAGAATCGGTACAATCATGGTTATTGGCAGATAAGGTGAACGTAAGCTTGCCATCAGGGAATTTGGCACGAAGATCAGCATATTGGAAGGTAATGTTATCATCCGGTGTGGTAAGGTTAGCATGTACCTGTCCATCGGGCATTGTCCATGTGTAGGCAAATGTATCACCTGCTGCCTGATTGGTTGTAGCTGTTAGCTGAATAAATACGGCAAACTGGGTTGTATCACTTATGCTGGCCGCAGGTTTAACAGCCGGGTGTTTAAACACGGTAATAGTGCAATCGGTTGGCTGATCATTTACCGTAAATTTAATCTGCTGACCAAATGCACCGTCTTTAACTTTAGTTGTATCAAAATAGGTTATTGCGTCTTTAGTTACTACTGTAGTTTCAAAACCAGCCGAGGCTTTGATAACGCCATCAGCCGGGCTAACTTTAAACTGCAGCAACCCTTCGTCAGAACATGCTACGGCTTTCGGTAAACTAAGTCCTACCTGTGGCTTAGGCATGATAAATGCTACCGGCGGACAATCGGAACAGCACATATACGGCAGGCAAAAATCGGCAAATACTATATCTTCGGGCACATCGGGGTTAGCGGCCACAGCCCGTGATTTACCAAGATCGATAGCTAAGGCCCGAGTTTTACTGATAACATCAGCTTCAATTGTTGGTGTAAATTTACGCGGCGACTGTACCTGATAAAATTTCACAGCGGCGGTAATATCTTCAAAGTTGCTATTCTGAGCTATGAACGTCATCGCGTCGGCATCACTTGCAAAACCTTTTACAAACTGAGGGTTAGTCTGAAGAGCCTTTAACCTGTCATCGAGCGAAAGTGTATTTGGAGGTATTGTTGGGCTCGGGGTAGTCATGGTAGTTGCGTACACCATTACAAATGTGCCACCCGCCGGCACACCGGCCAAGTGTTCTAAACCAGTATGATTTGCAGCATAGGCCGAAAAAGTAAGCTGAGCCAACAGCTTGGCTTTCCGGTCCTGAATTTCTTTTAAAATAACGGCAAGCGCCTGGCCTGCGCAGCAGTTTTCAGACAAGCGCCACAATTGCAGCTCGTAATCATCTTCATACCCCTTACGCACATAATCGGCTTTGGCAAAAATCTGGCGGCTTTTTACGCTTGCCGATTTTACCTCGTTGCACAGGTCATCTACCCGCGCCGAGAAGTTAGTAATAGTGTCATCGTCAATATCAACCAGCCTGTTGGGTAACCATTGGCTTATATTCCGGGTACCAGCAATCACACGCACCGGAATATCAACAGCGATAGCCTGCTCATAAGAGCCGGTTGCCGATGTGTCAATAGCTTTGCCGGCAGCATCTGCGTAATCAGAAATACTTACAGCCCCGCCCTGCCTGCGGATCTGATCCAAATAGGAGCCAACACTGTCCTTTGCTACATTGATATTATTATCAACAGCATTGATACCGCCATTAATCAGGATATTACTGATACTTTTATTGATTGCAAGGTCGCTGGTTACCTGCATCCGTGCTCCTGGTATTGCATCTGCCGTCTCAACAATTTTGGCCGCGGCCATCCTCACTTTGGTAGCACCGGCATCAGCTGTAACGGTATCAGTTGCCTGCGCCTCGTTGGCGAATGACAACTGCTGCTGAGCTGCCTGTGCTTTAATTTCGTCTGCAAGTACGTAGCCGGTTTTAGTATCAAAACTCGAAAAAAACTTACTTACATCGCTGTAAAGGCAGTTTTGCTCGGCCTGGAAAGCCCTTAATGTAGCTTCCAGATCATTAAATTGACAGGCATAATCATCAATATTAATATCACTAAGGGTAACGTCCCCCAGCCTGATGGCCACTACATCAAATGGCAGGTTACTGTCCTGCCTGATCTTATCAACCGCGGCAATAGCCTCGGTATATTTTTTACCGATATGCCCTTCAATCCTGAAAAAATTATTGGAGTCGATTGAATAGGCCAGCGGGTTTACCACCATATCATTTGCAGGCGAATAAGCTCCGGCATTATAACCAAGTATCAGCTTATCTGTACCCTGCAGCCACCGGCTATAACTCCATTTTTGAGCCAGGTCAATCGGTTTGCCGTAATAAAAAGGGATAGCCCTTGCCTCTAAAGGTTTACTGTTATCGGTAGATGGTGTTATTTTCACCACCGGGCTCGGAGGCAGCGTAAACCCGCTGCTCATAACGTTCAGCCTGTCGAGCAGGTTAATAGCAATGTTCAGCTTATCTTTATTGGCGCTGATAGCCGGTGAAGCATAAAACTTATGGCGATAAGGCGTTGGCTTGGCCGTTGGTGTAATATTTAAAGCACCCAGCATAATATGTTTGGGGAAAGCATAAATATTGGGGCAGCACTGGTAAATGATATCCGAAAGTATGGCCCTCAATTCATTATAGCCGGTTAACAGGTCCTTATAAAAATCATACAGGTACTGTGCCTGCATTGGGGCTGTAGCTTTGCTTAACGTAGTATTGATGTTGGCAACAATGCCTGTAATAGGATAAACAGATTGCGGATCGAGCGCAAATTTGAATGTGTTGTAGAGCGTTTGAACAGCACTTGATAAACCACCGGCGCCGTCATTTGCAATTTTTGAAAAGGCAGCGGTAAGCGCTGATGATGAAGCGGTTGTTTGCGTGTTAAAGAACACGCGTTTTGCAGCTAATACAGGAGCATCAAAATAGGCATTATAAGCGTTGAAATACTTTTTGTAAATATCATCATAAATAACCTCCGAACCGGTTTGCTCAATGATCTGGTTCATATCAGCCTGGGCAATGAGCAACACTTTGGGTTTGGCTACCTGCTTGCGGCCCTGGTTATCACAATCAATAGCGGTACAGGCATCGGGATCCTTAGAGTAATATTCCAGGTAAAGCAGGCCGTACATTTCAGTTAGTTCCTTACCGGCCTTTGATTTAAAATTGGTAAGGGCAAAACTATCAACCGGGAAAGCGCCTTTATCATCGGGCGTTACCAGCTCCCATAAAGCCATTTGCGCGGCATCGGTGCCCATGGGATAAAACGGCGGGTATTTGATCAGCGAATTATCATAGGCCCTGAAGTTTTTATAGGTTGTTTCGGGCATATAAAGCAAATCGCCGTCGGTAGTTACGCCGCAGCCCTTGCCTATGGTTATGCCGTTGGCGTCGCCTTTGAAACTTAAGCCGCATACCAGGCCAACACCAATTAAACAGGTACGGGTAAGGCGCTGCTGATCTTCAAAAAACTCTACAATATCATTCAGCTGTTTGGCTGTAAGCACCTGGCTGTCAACAAAGGAGTTATACTCTAAAGTTATATCGGTGAGCTTTATGTTGGTTACTGGTGGCATGGCTTTTTCATTTAGGTTTTAACTGTTATTATTTGTGCCGCCCTGCAAGGTGCCAAGGCTGGTTTTGTTCAATATTATCGGGTTGGTTTCCTGGGTGTCGTCATTGCAATCACTTAGCTGGCCCTGCTGATAAACAGTGTACAGTTTTTCAATCACGTCGATGAATTTGCTGTTCAATACCGGATCGATAGGCGTATCCGTACTTATCGCTATGTGTTTGGCTGCAAGCCAGTCTTTATAAACTGCTTCAAAACCAACCATCTGGTCATGTCCGATGAAACAGATCCGCGGCAAAATATGAGCGGGCGTTTCGGTGCGGATGAGCCGCTCGGCATAGGTGCGGAAAGCTGTGTTACGTAACCTTACGCTATATCCCGGCAGTATCACACAAACCCGGAACGAGTATGGATCAAGCGGCTCACAGTACACGCCATTAGGATCAAGGCATACCGGCATAAACTGGTGATGAGTGCTGTCATCGCCGGTATAATCAAATGGCGGGCGCAGCAGGATATTTTCTATCACGTACATGCCCTCCATCTTGAAATCGTTTTGCATAAATTTGATGATGAACGCAATCTCGGTTTCGATGGCGGCGGCGCTGAACTCCATATCATTATGGGTAAGCAAAGTACCTGCGGAGTTGGCTATATTATAAACATACTTACCCGCGGTAGCTCCTGGACTTAAGCGGTAATTTTCCCTGTCGCAGGCCAGCACGGATACCAGGCCAAGATCTTCATAAGCATCTATCTCCTTCAGGAAGTTGGCATTGCCTTTAAATTTAACTACGCCAAGCTGCGATATTGTCCAGTTGTAATGCAGGGCATCGGCCTTAAACAAAAGGTAATCCTCAACGCTTAGCTGTTGCATTTTATAGTTAGAGAAACCGAGCAGCATTGAGATCCGCTTTTCCATGCCCGATACATTCACCAGTTGCTGATCCGGTGTTTTGGTATTGTACAAATCCATCCCGCTGCCGCGGCAAATGCTCATCTGGTCATAGTCTTTCAAAAACTTAACCTTATGCCTGATGATGTTGCGCTGGTAATCTTCGCCGTAAATGCGGTACATTAAAAATACGTACTCGTTAAACTGCTCGGCAAAACGGGCCAGCAAATGGTCGAGGAATTTATTTTTCCGTTCGGGATAGTTATCCTGCCCGGTTTCTTTAATTACATCATCAACCGTTTTCTCCCATTGGGCATAACCATCCAACAGCTTTTCCGCATCGCGGATGCCATTTACCGTATTACTGAAATAGGTTTTGCGGATGCTGTCATCGGCAGTAAGCAAAATCCTGGCATTTGAAAGCTGGGCGAAGTAATTGGCCAGCACCTGGTCATAAAACAGCAGGTAGCCTTTAAGCTGTAAGGCCAGCGACCTTTGCTCAGTTGTAGCAGTATCGGGCAGGCCCAGCGGCGAGATACCGTAATTTTCAGGAAACTGATTTTGCAGGGTTTCATAGTGCCCTATATCCCTGTAATCGCCTTCGGGTACCGGCAAATCAACTATCTTTTTAGCCTCTACATTGTCCTGCCAGTCTTTCCGAAGCTGGTTTAGATCGGCCTGGGCTTCGGACTGTTTCAGTTCGATAGGCACCACATCCTTGTAAAAGGTAAATGATGAATTGGTTTCGCACAAAACAGACTTATGCCCCTCCTGCACACAAAGCAACCATTCATTCGATTTATAGATCTTATCGGCAACCTCGCTCTGCGGCGCGGTACAGCCACAAAAACCAAAGGAAATTCTTTTCACCAATCGTACACCGTCAATTTCCATGATAATGCGGTACAGATCAGATAGGCGCACCTCTGTACGCAATTGCGAGGCCGCAAGTTCGGCCGGGATGATAAACCCTTGTTTAGCAAATTTGGCATCAATACCCTGCAGGTTTTCAAAATCAAGTACCGGGCCCTCAAAGATCTCGTCGGTCTGCATGCCTTTATCCAGCAATTCTTTAAGCAGGTAAAATTTAATATCGGGTGTAAGGTATTGCTCTATATTAAACATGATCTGCGCCCAGATCATTTCAGGATCGGCCTGGGGCTGAAGCTCAATTTCGGCACATATCACGATCTCCTGATTTTCAACGGCCTTTACCTGGTCAAGATCCTCACACAATTCGCGGAAGTAATGGTATACCGATTTTATTTGTTTGATGATGTCATCCTGTTTGGCTTTGATCTTGGCTGCATCGCCCCCCAATTCAGGAAAATCCTCAAAATCTATCAGGATATCGTTGATGCCTTTTAAATCGAATTTAACCTCTTTACCGGTCAAGGCATTTTCGCCGGGTTTGGCGTAACGAAGCAGCGGTTTACCATCAGGTTGTTTATAGTTGGCTATAATACTATGGGGCGATTTTTTGATCCAGGCATTCCGTACACCATCTATCCGCACAAATAATTGACGGTAGTCGTCGGGTGTAACCGGGTAAGTGGGCAATATTTTTATGGCAGATAAGAACTGCTCATGCATACTGGTGGTATTGTCATGATCAACCGCTAAAATATTTTCAACGGGCAGGGTAATGCGGTAGTTCAAATCAGTGAGTGCATAGCAAAGCATCTCCAGCGTGGTAATACCTGGGTCATGCACATTATAATCCGACCAAATGGCACTGGCCAGGTCGCGGATATGCTGCATACCTTCGGTGCGCAAAGTATTATACTCGGGCCCAAGGCTGGTATCAATTTGTTTCGGTATGGTTAACTGATCAATCATGGGCATGTAGGTATGGTTTTGGTATCAATTAAATGTTGCTTTGCCGATACAAGGATTGCCTTTGAATTGCCTGCCTCCAAAACATCGGGGTTTGCGGGCCCCGATGCTGTGAAGTACATCTTAAAATCAGCTATATAATCAACATAGGATAGTTCTTCAATAAAGCGGATCACCACACTTTTGTACAGGATGCCGCCAAAATCAATATCGGCATTACGGTTAAAAGCCCAAGGCGACAGGTAATTAATCACATCGGTGTTCAACCTGGCTGCATATAGGTTTTCATCCAACCCGAAGTAAAATTTCACCTTAAAATCAAGGATCACTTCTTCGTAATCAGGATTAATAGCCAGCAGGTCAACATGCATAGAGTTTAATCCCGACAGGTATTTGGTAATCTCGCTCAGGGTATTTTTGCTTACGCGAGGTTTAAATGGATCAAAACTGATCTGGTTACGGATATCAGGTATGGCTACTACCCTTACGCTCCCCGGGGCAACTTCAATATTATCGTTGGTATGGTTAAGGCATTTAACCCTAAACACCTGCGGAAACTGCGCCATTACCAGGTGCTCATAATCCCAGATGGTGATAGCCCGGTGTTTATGCCTCAGCCGTTCACTTACCCTCAGGCGGAAAGCGCCATCATCCTCCGGCAGCAAACCGCCAAACGAAGCATATGGCTGAGTAACCGATTTGATTTGCGGCAGCCTGTCGACCAGTTTGCTGATTGTACCTGCGGGCAACCCGGTTTCCAGGTGCGAAAGTTCATTATCATTATCGGCAAATTCGGTTTCGGCAGCCTGGATATGTACGTTGATGAATTTACAAACCGAATCTATCGTTACTGCAGTTGGCAGTTCAACCCCAAGCCAGGTGAGGCTTTGGTTTAGGAATGTATTGTTGGTTGTAGCGCCTTCGGGGATTAAAAACTTGATGATCCCCGAGCGCAAAAAATCATTGGTATCGTCGCTGATGATATTGCTTTTATCCAAAGCAAGCCATTCATTGCCTGATAAATAATACCATTTAGGTTGAATAGTATCCGAGAACGACGGCGCAAGCGCGTCTTCACTGCCCTCGGCTACCTGGAAAAGAATACTGGCTACAGACCCCGTTTCAATACCTGCAATACCTATGTAAAAAGCTGCAAGATCAGGAGCTTGCGGTATGGCTGTAATATTCCCGTCGATAAGCCCGTGATATTGTTTTTTGAGGAAAGCATGCTGTTCGGCCTGGCCAAATGGTGTTTCGTGAAAAAATTGGACGTTATGGTTCACGTAATCAGCCAGCAGACCAGGGTTATCATTACTGCCGGTCAAATCATCAATCTTATTTTTAGCCGATGCCTTGTAATCGAGCTTTAGCGATGCTATTTCGGGAGTATAGGGTTCTTTAGGAATAAGCGCGGCCCTTGTTGTATCTGTCATGGCAGCGGCAAACAATTGCGGATATATACTATGCATAAAATCCTTTACAAGGCTTATAAGGATATAATTATCCTTAACTCCTGCTGAGAAATTTTCGGTTTGTGTTTGAAGTGTGGTAGCAGTTTGCTGAAAACCAACAAAACCCAGCACCGGGAAAAACATCTGCATTGGTTGCACATACTGTTGCACCAATGCCTTTTCGGCCTGTGGCCAGCTACCCTGCTTAAAAGAGCCCGATACATTAAAATACAGGTATTTATTAATAAAATAAGGTGCGGGATTTACCGCTTGCTGAACGCCATCCGGCTTAAGTGTAAAGGTATTATCGAGCACATTGATCTCGCTGCCTTCGCTTGGGAACAATGCACCGTTTTTGATGTAGGCTACTTTTGCTTTAAAATCACTTTTGGCAGTTACCTCCCTCGAAGTCCCCGTAGTATCTGAAGCCTCATTACTGGCGTTAATGTTATATGCACCGGGGCTTAACGTTGACTTGAGATAATCTGTACGATAAGCCGTATAATAACTTTTCAGATCATCAGGTACGCCTTTCCAATCTATATGAGGCGTAATTTCTGTCCACTCTTTTTGAAAAATCTCAGTACTGCCGATGTATAGGGTTGAGCCAACTTTTGGCAGTGCGCCAAAGGCAAAAAAGGGCTTTGATGGGTCAACTTTACCGTTATCATTTTCAACGGCCAGGTTTTTCATGCCTTTCACAGTCACATCTATCTGCACATTATTGAGCTTAGCTTTACTCAGCGCGATATAAACAGGATAGGCATTATCCTGAACACTCATCAGCAGCCGGATTACCGGGAAATCGGTTTTATAATTTTCTTTATGAATAGCCTGATCATAGGGCACAACAGCCTTAGCCTTTGCCGGTATATTAACAGTAATAATAATTTGCTGCTGATTAACCTTAAAGGCATCTGTAGTTGGAAAATCGGCCTGCAGCCACTCTTTTTCGGATGTTAAAAAAACCTTAAACAGTTGGGCAAGCAGTGCAGGATCAATAGTACCGAGCCCCGAAAAGTTGAGTGTTAAAGTTATGGTACGGTCACCCTCGCTCATGAGCAATACTTTTGATGCAAAAGCAAAGCCCATTGATGCCGTTGGCCAGCTCTTGCTGCCAAAAGGGTTCCACTTAGGTACATCATCTTTAAAAGGCGTACCCAAACCATCGGCCGAAAAAGTAACATCGGCATAGGCTACCTTCTTATCCGCAGGCGATTGGTACCAGCTTTTCATAGCCGCTATAGTGGCGCTGTTTACAGCCAGCTCTGCGTTTGTTTTAAAAACAACCGGTTTGGGTTTGGGGCTTTTATCTTTACCGGCATCAAGTGATGTGCCTTCCGGCAACAGGAAACCGGTGAGGTTGCGGGCAAGCTCAAATATTGCATGTACCTTATCGGGTACTTCGGGGCGGTTGCGCAGCTGCAATACCCGTTTAAAATAAAAATCAAGGTGCCGGCCGGTAAACTGATTCAATGCATCTTCCGAATGCTGTAAAAGCATAATGAAACACATAAACAGGGCCAGATGCGGTTCAACATCGCTTTTGATACTTGAGTCGGGAAAACCCAGGCCGGCATTCTGCATTTTAACCTCAACCTGCTTCAAAAAATCCTGCAGCGCTTTTTTATCCTGGATGAAAAACGGTTTCCAATCGCCCTGGGGGTAATTGCTGTCTTTCAAGGTATAATAGTTTATTTTATCGGCATAAGCAGCAGCGAACGTCAGCCAGTCTTCCATGCCCAATTCCTCAATTGGGGCACTTGCTGGGTCAAGCGCTTTCAGGAAGCGCTGTGACTGGCTTGAGCCATCACGTTGAAGCGGATTTTTATCGTTACAGGCCATGGTTAGTTCTTATTGGTTGGTAGTTATGCTGGTAATGTCATTTTTATAATAAGGGAACACATAGTTGTACCTTGAATTGGTGGTACGTACCGTGTAATTGAGCTTAATAAGCAATATCCCTTCGTTATCCATACTGGTGTCAACCTCGGTGCTGTTGAGCGTTATCCTGGGTTCAAAATACAGTACGGCGGTTTCAATCAAATCTTTGATATAGGTTTTGAGGGTGAGGTTTACAGCCTCAAAAACTATCTTTTGTAAATCGCACCCGAAAGTTGGCTGCATAATGCGCTCGCCCAGCCGGGTGCTGAACAGTATGCCCAAACTGCTTTCAATATCGGCCTCGTCGGTAAGCATTTCAACTTTACCGGCAGCCTTGTCAAAGCTTGGCGGGAAACTCCATCCCCTGCCTATAAAAGGTATTTTTGGTTCCATTGATCAGCCTCCGATTATTACTGTTGGGCAGCCTAACACTATTGATCCGCCATGGGCTGTGCTATCGCCCATGCGGGCAGCGGGTTTCCCCCTATCAGCACCGTTGCCGAACCCATGATTATCGAGTCGGGCGGACCGGCGCAGGTACACATATCGCCCACGCATACGGCCGGCATACCACCAATGAGCACCGTTGGTACCCCCGGCCCTATTACCGGCCCGCCTACGTGAGGCGAAGGCCCGTTGAACATAGGGCATACGTGCATATCGCCTATCCTTGCTGCTGCTGCCATTTTTTGTTATTAGTTTATTTGTACAATTGAGCCTTTCAGTGCCGCCGTACCGCTTGATTTTACTTCTACACTCGCTGATCCCTCTGCCGAAAGGGCGGTATTGGCTTTCAGGCCCAGGTTCATCCCTTCGGCGTTAAAATCCTGCTGGGCTTTAAGCACCAGTTTGCCCTGGGTTTCGATGGTGATGCCATCGCTGTTCATTTTTATCGAGTTATTGTTCTCATCCTTTAACTCAATCGCCCCGGCGTCTTCATCCATAGTTATCTTTTTCCCGGCCGGCGTTTCAATGGTTACTGATTTTTTATCGTCATCAAAAATTAGCTTCATTTTGCTGCGGGTTACAAAACCCTTTTGGTTGTTAGCATCGGCCGCGGTTAAAGGAGCAGTTTTGTTGCTGCTGTTAAGCATACCCAGTACCACCGGCTTACGAGGATCGCTGTTTAAAAAACCAACAATTACCTCATCCCCAACTTCGGGCAAAAAGAAACTTCCGCGTTCCTTTCCGGCATCTAAAGTTGCTACCCGCGCCCAAATCCCCTGATCATCAGCGCTGATCACCGGCATACGTACCAGGATGCGGCATTCGCCATCGGGATCACTTTCCAATTGGGTTACAACGCCAATCTGCAAACCGGGCACTGCCTGGATCAAAGCCGAAGCGGGCTTTATACTGGTTTCAAACTTTTCGGTAAACCACTGCGGATCCAAACCAAACTGTACTTCCAGTTGCCAGTCGCCGGCCGAGATATGATGCTGAATGTGGCTTACAAAGGTGTTGCCGTTAAACCTATCGCTCAGATTACTGAGCTTAATGATCATTCCCGGTTTCACCGTATGAATGCCTTTAAACTTTACCCTGCCCCGCACTTTTGAAAGCACCTGTTTTTGCTTGAGCGATGTTGCCCAGGCCTGCAACTCGGGCTGTGAAAGCTTGCCGCCATGGTTAAGCTGATATTTACTTTCATTAAATACGCCAGCCAGATCATCACTTGTCAGATTGCCGTTCAGTTCGCCCGATGGCGGATTAGCATCAACCTTTTCAATTTCCTGTGATGCCGGGTTCCAGGTGCGGCCTGTTATGGAGGGGAACTGGATCCGTGAATCAATCTCGGCATCCAACTCCAGCATGGTTGCGCCAAATGATAATTCCACAACCGCGGCGCCGCTTATTTCCGGCTTTTTGATGGAGAGGGTATTATCATCGGTATAAACCAACATCCCGTTCAGCTCGGCTCGACCGGTTATAAAATCCCAGTCGGTGGCTTCGTATTGCACCAGGTCGCTGGTGGTGATGTTCATATCGGCAACATCGATGCTTAAACCGCTGTAAGTGCCAGCTATAGTAGTTATAGCATCGCTGTCCTTCACGTTTTCGCCAAAGTACTTGCTGTGGCGGGCAAGTGTCATGGCAATGGCCTTATCGCGGCATTCGATAACCAGTTGCGAGCCGCTGTTGCGCAGCTTGATACTGTGTTTAATAACCACACCTTTAAACAGCGTATAATTATCCGATTCGTAACCACACAAAATCTCGATGTTTTTACCCGGCACAAACAAGTCGCCATTGCTGGCATCAAACTTTTGGGCCGAAGTGTCACCATCAATGATCACCAGTTTAGCGGCGGCTATCCGGTTAATGCCTTTATCAATCACCATAGCCTCCACCTGCATGGTGCGGGGTATCTCGGTGCCCTCAATTTTTACAATCGGGGTAACAACGGTACTTGACCGGGTGGTTTCTATGGTGCGGCTATCTGCCATGATCTGTTATTGATTTAATGGTGGAAATTTGAGCTTTGTGCCTGTTTTAAGGTACCTGAAATCGTTGAGGCTGTTTGCCTGGGCGACTTCTATGTAATACTTTGAATCGCCGTATATCTGGTAGCAGAGCAGCGGCAATGTGTCCCCTTCGTTAATTACCCTCACTTTTGTTAAATCGGGCGACTGGGCATTTTCTTTAGCTACCCGCTTTTTATCCTCAACCGAACCAATGAACGAAGCTTTTACAATGGCCCTGAGCGGGCGGCCCTGGCTGTCAAACAGTTTATAACTGATATCCATTGTTTCCAGCGCACCGTCAAACTGAAGCGTTCCCCAATAGATACTTACAAACCTTGGCCGGTGCTTATCGCCCTGGTATTCGATGATGAGCTTTTGCAGGTTATCGATATCCTCGTCAACCCCTAACTCACCGGCGGTGGCACCATTGATTACCCCGGTACGATCAAACATCAGCTCGAAATCCATCTTCTGCGGCTCAATCTTGGAAAACTTGGGCAGCTTGCCCGAGGTTCCCTGCGCCTGCTTGTCAGAATACTTGATCTCGATCTTCTGGCTATAGCTTTCGGGGTTAACCTGCACCGTCATAGAGCCTTCTTCATTTTTGCTCTTCGGATCGGACCAGGCCACGATCTTCATTTTGGTTACGTTATCGGCCATCAGCGTTCGTTTTTATTTTTCAAAATCTCCAGTATCTGTTCTACGCACTCGGCAATGATCTCATCTTTATCACCGCCTCCGCCGCCACTACCGCCACCGCCACCTGAGGGCTTTGAATCCTGTTCGGCAGGGCTTTGGTTTACGCTCACGCGGATGTTCAGTTCTCTGATCTCAATTGGCATAACATCAGGTTTGAAGGGTGTAATACTGGTATTGCAGCTCAAAGCTTTCAATAGCGATACTGTTTTGCTCGGCATTCAAATCGCTCAGGCTCCATTTTTTGGGCCAGGCCTGCACTACGTTCCAGGTTAAAAGCGGATCATGTTCTTCGTTAAGCAGGCTTACGGTCAGGTCTTTGGGTTCGATAATAAAATTATTGAACACGTTATTGCACCAATCCATCAACAGTTTTGATTCGGTAATGAGCCCTCGCTTCAGCACCAGTGCCGGAAACTTGGCCCTTACCGGCAGCGCGTGTTCAAAACGATTTTCGCCGCCCTCCTTCTTGGATTCTGTTTCCATCTCCATGGATAGGCCCGATACGTTTTGGAACCGGCTGTCGATTTCTTCATCGCCAATGCCCGTAAACACCACCTTAAAGTGAAAACCTAAAGGCGGATAACCCGATTTAGCGTCGAAGGCCATGATTAGCCGTTTTTGATGGTTAAACCTTCGTGCGCAACCTCAAGCGTTTCAATTGCAGCCTCGTTGGCATCTGCTTTCAAATCGGCCGACTGGATCTTAACCGGGAAGGCATTTTTAACCGACCAGGTAACTACCGGCTGATGCTCTTCGTTAAGCAAATTAATGGTAAGGTCGCGGCGATCTATCTGGTTTAGTTTTACGGTGTTCATCCAGTCATAAAACTCGTTATCATTAGCAAATGTGCCGCGTTTCAGGGTGATGTTACCGTATTTGCGCATGCCGGGCATTTTTACCTTATTGTATTCCTTACTGCTGCCTTCGCGGTATTCAACCACTTCGGTTTCAATTTGTAAGCCGGTTACTTCGGTAAAACCGATGCGTGTGCCACCCCAGTCAACCTGGAAATGGAATTTGGGTAGAGGATAATTTGCCATTTTATTTGTTTTAAATGAAATTCATTGATTTATATTGAACCTATTAATTAGCTTCACATCAAGTAGTTAATAATGAATCTGGTAGATCTAAGCTTTATGCATTCCGCTTTAAGCTTTTATATAATTAACTCTCCTGCATTTTGTGTGAGAAGCGGAGGATGATGAACTCGGCAGGCCTTACTACAGCCATACCAATTTCAACTATCATGCGGCCCTCCAAAATGTCGAGTGCGGTCATGGTTTCGTTAAGGCCAACGTGTACAAAAAATGCGTCTTCGGGTTTAGCGCCCTGTAAGGCCCCGGCACGCCATTGCAGCGTTAAAAAGTTCTGGATCATTACCCGCACCTTTGTCCAGGTGTTAGCATCATTGTTCTCGAATACAAAAGGATAAGTAGCCTTTTTAACTGATTCTTCAACCATGATAAAGAAACGCCTGACAGGGATATAGCGCCATTCATTATCATTACCTGCTAAGGTACGCGCGCCCCAAACCAAAGTGCCCCGGCCCGCAAAAGCCCTGATAGCATTGATTGATTTACCCGTAGCCGTAACGTTCATATCGTCCTGGTCGCTGTTATCAATTTTCACAGCGGGGCCTATGACATTGTTAAGGCTTACATTGGCAGGTGCTTTCCAAACACCCCGGGTACCGTCAACATTGGCATACACCCCTGCTATTGCCCCAGATGGCGGAATAGTGCTCATTTTAAGCGTTATTGCCGAGTTAGCAGCGCTGAAAAATACGTTGCCCGAGAATAAAGCCTGCTCAGCAAGGTTTTCATAAAACAGGGCACCGTTTATTAATGCGCCGAAACCAGTTAAAATAGTGGCAACAGTATCCTGTAATGCCTGTACAATGGAAAGTGCACCGGCTGCATCTTTGGTAAAATTATCTGCATTGGCAGCTATTGCCGCATAGGTTGAATTGGTTATCCATGCTGTATTATCTAATACCGAATAAACAGGTGTTGGATTACGACCGGCGGTTGTATTAGCAGCCACCTTGGCATTTTTTTCGTAGGCAATGAGGTTGGTGATGGCAGCGGCAAGTTTTGCATCTTTGCTCAATGCATCAATATCTTTGCCATACAACGCACCAACAGCGGGTGCATCTTTTGCCTTTTTACCCGCGGTAACAATGGCGGCCAACAAATCAAGGTAACTGGTTAACTGTACATCGGGAGTTACATTTTGAGCAATATTATTTGCCAATGCGGTTAACTTTGACTTAACTGCATCAACCCCGCCTACCCTCAACGCAGTAGCGTCGGCGGCGTTACTAAATACAGATCCGATTACTTTATCAGTATCTTTGATAGCATTTTGCAGGTTGGTTACCAGCGCCTTTTCATCAGTGCTTTTTGAAAAACCATCATAATTGGTGATCTTGGCCGGTACCCCTGCATTGTTCCAAAACTCCATCTGCCTGAAATCAACATTGACATCATAAGTGGTTATGATCCAGGGATAATAAGCCGCGCCGTAATTGAGGTTATTGATCCCTATCGAGCTGCGGAAGTTGTCAATAGGCTTATTGCTAACATCCTGGCGTTTATCGCCCTGCAGCACATCAAGTATCGAGAACCTGTCTTGCATAGAAGCGCACAAGCCCAACGCTTTGGTTTGCAAACCGCTAAAAGCAACAAGGTCGGGGTTACCGCCGCTTACCAGCTCAACCGCATCAGGAAACAGGATCAGTGTAGGCTCATCCTCGGCCGATAGGGTATCGATACCTCCTGATATGGGTGGCGCTGTTACTGCAGATGAAAAATCTCCTACCGAAACGATATAACACGGTCCGCCGCCGTTATCAAAGTACTGCCTGAGCGATACATACAGGTGAAACCGCTTATCGGGTACCACATTCAGGATCTGGTTTGTAGCCGGGTTAACAGTAACCTTAATGGTTGCCGGTACATAGCCGCCGCCAAATAAGCTTTCAAACTCCAGCAACGATTTTATGCGGGTTGGTACATTTACCAATGATTTGCCTTCAGGAGTTAATGCAAAAGCTGTAAAACCTATAAAGGCGGGTATAGCGGTTTCAACCTGGGCAACTGATGGCGGAAACAGTGCAATCTCCTGCACGTAAACTCCGGGTGTTTTATAAGCCATGACTAATTGATTTAAGATTGAACCATTTTATGACTGAAACGAAGAATGATAAACTCGGCCGGACGGACCACAGCCATGCCTACTTCAACAATGAGCCTGCCTTCCAAGATATCCAACGAGGTCATGGTTTCGCCAAGGCCAACGTGTACAAAGAAGGCATCCTCAGGCTTGGCGCCCTGTAAAGCTCCCGCACGCCATTGCAGTATTAAAAAGTTGGCTATCATACCGCGTACCTTTGCCCATGTATTACCATCATTAGGCTCAAATACAAAGGGTTGGGTTGAGTTTTTAACCGATTCTTCAACCATGTTAAAGAAACGCCTTACGGATATGTAACGCCATTCGTTGTCATTACCTGCCAGCGTACGTGCTCCCCAAACCAATACACCCTTGCCCGAAAATGCCCTGATGGCATTTACCGATTTACCGGTGCTGGTAACATTCATATCTTCCTGGTCGGCATCATCAATTTTTACCATTGGGGCTGCTACCATGTTAAGGCTCACATTTGCCGGCGCTTTCCAAACACCCCGCGTATTATCAACAGAAGCGTATACACCTGCTATTGCCGCTGCGGGAGGTAAAATAACCGAGAACAGGCTGGTTTGCTGTTTGATATAATTATACAGATCACTGTTTAAGTGATAGATAGAATTGGCTGTGTTGGCATCATCGCGCAGAACGGCAGTGGCCGGAAAATCCGTTGGTGTAACGC
This sequence comes from Mucilaginibacter sp. P19, assembly GCF_050632265.1. Taxonomy (NCBI): domain Bacteria; kingdom Pseudomonadati; phylum Bacteroidota; class Sphingobacteriia; order Sphingobacteriales; family Sphingobacteriaceae; genus Mucilaginibacter; species Mucilaginibacter sp. P19. The sequence goes on along the minus strand of NZ_CP192586.1, from coordinate 1,828,781 downwards.
CTGTTCCGGAAACGATCAGTTGTTTGCTTTCATTGCTGAAATAGTTGATGCTGGTTTGCAGCCATGGATAATAGGCAGCACCATAACTAAGGTTATTAACCCCAATAGCCGTACGGAACGCAGTTGCGATATCGCCAAACGCTTTTTTCCCTTTATCGGCTACCGCCACATAGGGGTCAATAAGTACTACCCTATCCTGCAGAAATGCAGCCTGGGCCAATGCTGCGGTAAACAAGCCATAATAGTCTGCAGGTGCGGTAAGGGTTACGGCATCGGTAAACAGCAAGATTGTGGGCTCATCTTCCTTTTGAACCGCGGCAAGCGCGTTTCCAAGCAAAGCTTTGTCAACATTAACAGCTGCACCAGTTTGGCCTGCTGAAACAATGTAACAAGGGCCGCCGCCATTGGCAAAGTAAAGCTGCAGGCAATAGTACATCCTGAATTTCAAGGCTGCGTAAGGATCGTCAACCGCGGCATCAAATGAAAATACACCGGCCGCCTTTTTGATCTTGATACCGGTTGCTGTTCCGGTTGTGGTGAACAGGGTATCCTCGGCAAAACCAAAGATCTGCTCATACTCTTTAAGCGATTTGATCCTGACAGGGTTGTACTGCAGCGATGCCCCGTTATAGCTAATATTTTGTGTATAGCCTATAAAGGCCGGGATAGCCGTTTCAACCTCGGCTACCGATGGAGGTAGGAGTGGAATTTCTTCCACGTAAACACCCGGAGTTTTGTATGTTGTTGCCATATTACTGTTTTTTACTTCCTAAAAAAATATGTCTGAAAAAATCTGATTGGTTTCTGGTTTAATAAGGGATGCCGTTGCATTGGGCAGGTCGATAGTGGTGGGATGATTATTTTTATCCTTTACTTTCACAGCTATAAAACCCTGCCGGGTAAGGGGCAGCGCATTATCAGTTACTGATGCCGCGCCAAAGGTTTTACCTATGTAGCGCCAGTAGGTCGCCCGGTTTTTAAACCGTAAGCTAAACACCGGCGATTTAAGCGTAGTATCCGTCTGTAACAGGTTATAGGTTGCACCGCTTGTTTTAACACAGATATCAATAAAAGCCCAGGCCGATGAGTCCATACTGTAATAAAACGGAAAGTCGTCAGTATAACCTGCAGTTGCCAGGTGGGCAGTATATAAGCCTTCAGGCAAATTGCCCATATCAGCTTTGATGATATTCAAAGGCCCGGTTTCCACACTGCCGGACACGTTTACCACATTGCCAAAGCGATCTTTTATAGTGAGTGCCGGGGTTTTATTTGCCACCGTTACCTGGTAGGTAAATATGCGCCCAAACTGGCGGATCAAATCATTATTACTTGCGTAGGCCAGCGGTTTTCCGCCTACCAGCGGATCGGTTACCCAGTTGCCCGCCGGGGTAGCGCCCGCTGCCGGATCAAGGTTATTTTTTTCTGGGCGATGAACAATTTAGTTGGCGCAGCCTGGTTATCTACCAGCATATCGCCCGGGTAATAATCGGTAGCAGCCTTGTAAACATTCGGTGTCGCTGTTAAAAACGGCGCCACACGCGGCGAATACGAAGGATCGTTGGTAAAAAAGTATACCATACCATCCGGCGCCTTTAAAGGCAGTGAGCTGTAGTTGGCAAAAAGCCCATCGTTAATAGCCAAACTGAAGCTAAAAACGGTGTTATCCGGCGGTACTATCTGCGGCTGCTCCTTGCCCCCGTTCAAGGTGTATGGGATGCCGGTAATAATGCCGGTTTCGGTTTGTTTATAAACCATGTGCAAGCCTGCGAACTTCGCCCTTGTAGCTTTAGTAGGCGTTACGCTCATGAAACTGCCTATGTCATAACGCTCCAGCATGGCCAGGCGCGCATCGGCGCTCAGCGTGTCAAAGAGTGTGATCCCGTCATCCAGGTGATAATGATGACGGATGTCAACCTCAAAAAGCGTTTCGTAGTTCAGGTCCAGTACCATCGGGTTTATAATTTACAGGTTAATCGCCGGCACTAATCGTTAGCTCAGTTTATCGCTCAGTTCTATCTTTTTAATGATGCCACGTGTTTCGGTCACATTATCGCGCAGTATTTCAATCAGCCTGACGCGGTACAATACATATGGAAATTGTTTACCACCCAACGTGCTCCACAGATAATTGGCCTGCTCAAATGTGGGCGAGTAGATATCAAGTATAAGGCGAAAATCGCCGAGGCCAACTTTCGTGGTCGGGCTGTTTTGTTTGGTAAAAGTGCTCTTGCCCTGAAAAAATTCGACGATATGCGACAGGAAGATCAGTGATTTTTCATAAGAAGAATGCAAACAGGCCGAAAACAAAACATACAGGTTAAGGTACATCGGCGCGTTACGATAGTTAATATCATCGCCGTTGCGTACGTAATTGGGTATATTTTTCATGGTAAACTCCTCGGATATATTTACCAGCGTTACCAGGATATTCTCAAGCCCTTTGATCTCATCATCGCTCAGGTGGGCTACGTTTTTAAGCTGGGTGAAGCTTGAGCTGAGCCCGCTGTTCCCGTCGGTTGTTTTGAGATAGTTATTCAACTGCTCGGCTAAAAAACTTACGGTTTGGTAAATCATGATAATTAGATGTTTATAGGTGTTTGCAGGTTAGCTGCTGATGTTAATCCAAAATTGGGCATCAGGCTTTAGTAACCTGCAAGTGTATGCACGCTAATTACCACGTATTTATACGCAATTAAGGCACGTATAAATACGTGGTAATGAACAGGTTAAAACAACACAAAACCTGAAAATTTCATCAAAAACGAACTTTTTAAAATGGATAACCAGTTGTCACGGCGCACTCTTCTTCAAATTCCATAATTTAAGCGCGGCGTAACATCGACAAAACCGGAGAACCTCGTATCTAATTGATGTTCAAACAAATATCTCAAAATCAGGATACTACTATCCTAAAGGATACCGGTATCCTTTAGGATAGTAGTATCTTTTTGATAGTTATGAGAGGTAATTTTGCTGCTACAAAACATACAGCAATGAAAATATTACATCTAATCAGCAGCCCGAGGGGCGAAGCATCATTCAGCGTAAAATTAGGCAGGGCCATCGTAAGTGAATTACAATCGGCCCATCCCGATCATACATTAACTACTCATGATTTAACCACTACTCCATTCCCGCACCTGGAAGAAGCACACATAACATCTTTTTTCACTCCTGAAGAAAAAAGGACACCAGCGCTTGTTGAAGCCGTTAAACATTCGGACGAGGCAATTGCCGAACTAATGAATGCCGATGCTGTAGTTATTGATGCACCAATGTACAACTTCGGCATTCCGTCAACCTTAAAAACATGGATAGACCATATTGCCCGTGCGGGCAAAACTTTCAAATACGATGGAAAAACACCTGAGGGATTAGTTAAAAATAAAAAAGTATACCTTGCCATTTCATCTGGCGGAGTATATTCTGAAGGATTCATGAAAGCTTATGATTTCACCGAGTCCTATTTAAGGGCTGTACTGGGCTTTATGGGGATGACGGATATTAAAGCATTTAGAGTTGAAGGCGTAAAGGTACCGGGCATGCAGGAAATTGCTTTAGATAAAGCGATACAGGCAATTGAGCTTTAATATTAAAACATCCGGAGGAAGTAGTTGCTTTCTTCGGGTGTTTTTGTTTTAAATTTTAATAACAAAGCTATCCGTTAAAACAGCTGTATTTTCGTCCTCATCAGCTACGGTGTAATATTCACCGGTTAAGGTGAGCCCATTGTTAATCTTTTCAACAGCGATCTTTAAAAAACCATGACGGGTATCGCAACTGTATTCAAGGCTAACCCCATCAAACCTGGAATCTTCGGCAGTAAAACCCGTATTGTCGGTCAAAGCAATTGGATGCAACTCATCAAAACCACCGGTACCGGCTACAATATAAGGCATCATGGTTAAGTCATCATATTGCTTACTGAAACGCTGATAATTGTGTACGTGCCCGCTAAAAACTATATCAGGCCTGACGCCGGTTTCTTCAAAAACACCTTCCAGGAAATCAATCATCGGCAAACTGGCTCCATGATTAATATCTGCCGAATAAGGGGCATGGTGCATACAAAGGATAATTGCCTTATCTGGCCGCTGCATATCGGCAGATCGCAGTTCCTCCATAAACCATTCACGCTGCTCGCGGGTAACAACGCCGTACTTAGGTACATTGGTATGTAAACCGATGATGGTTGCCAGCGGGGTGTCCATTGTCCAGTAAATATTGGGCTGCGGCATGCTTTTGCGGTCTATCCTTCGGCTCAGCATTACCTGGCGCGAAACAGTATCACAAAACACAGTTGTAAAAGCATCAAGGCTTTGATACGGCATCGCAGCGGAAGGATTTACATCACTATCATGGTTACCGGCTATCGCGAATATCGGCCCCGGATAAAGGCTATAGGGTTCAAAAAACTGTTCATAATAGTTTTGAGCCTCTCCGTAGTTGTAAACAACATCACCTAAATGGTACAAAAACTTTGGTTTACCGGCGCCGGAAAGCACTTTATACTGTGCAGCCATTAAAGCTGCTATGCGCCTTTGCGAACCCGGATTACGGATGCTGCCGGTATCCCCTACCATATGAAAAACCATTTTGTCATCAGCAATGCCGGGCACTACATCATGTATGGATAGATGATAGGGATAATTGCCGGAGGGTTCGGGCAGGGGCTGAAATTTATAGCTGTCATCCGGCTGATCTTTTTTGATGACCGGGCCTGTGTGTTTTAACGAGGAAATTAAAGCCATCTGCTCCATGATGTCAACAAAATTACGCAACCTAATATTAAGGCAGGGTTAAATTGGGGTTTAGGGTTTAACAGGGCCAGCCTGAGATCACGGGTTCAAAATTCTATCAGGCCAATGGTAATTGAAGTGCTTACCTTTGCGGCATGAAAAACTACAAAACAATCTTATCTGCAACCCTGCTTACTTTATCGGCATGTAGTGTTAATCATGTTAAAAACACATCTGCCGGTTCTGATTCTGCTAAAAATCAAAGTTCTGCCCCTGCTATAAGCGCCAGCCTGTTTGCCAAAATGCAAATAAAGCCAACAATTAAAATTGGAGCCGCCGTTGAGCTAAAATTCACCGTTTACAACGATGCCGACACTGCCCGTCAATTTTGCAAATGGCATACCCCATTTGAGCCGTTGATGAGCAAATACCTCGACGTAAAAGATGCAAGTGGTCAGGAAATACTATACAAAGGCGCTATGGCCAAAAGAATCATGCCGCCCCCGCCCAGCAGCTATATTAAAGTTAATCCAAAGGATAGCTTAATGGCTACTATTGACCTGCTAAAGGCTTATGATATCAGTAAACCATCAAAATATACTGTTATTTACGTAGGGCAAAATATGAGCGGGCTTACCGTGAAAGACAGTGTAGCTTTTGTTTATGAAGGGAAGTAAACCCCCATCTTCGCGCACAGTCAACTCACCCGGTCTGCGCTTCGCTGGACCACCCTCTCTCCGGCTTCGCCGCAAAGAGGGAAACGAAAATAAAAATGCCCACCTCTTTACGCTCGCGTAGAGAGGGGTGACGAGCGCAGCGATGTCGGGGTAAGTCTATACGGTGCTTAATCCCTCCGAAAATCAAGAGGCTACCTCCTTCATTTTCTTCAATGCTGTTTTAGCCACCGTTAAAGCATCCTGTGCATAATAACTTTTATTAAAAACCTCGAACGAGATCACCAGCGGCCGTTCGGGGTTTTTAACTATTTGCAGGATCTGTTTAATCGGGGCGATACCATCTCCGCAATAGATCCTGTCGGGTTCGGAGATCAGCTCAGGACTGATACCTGCCGGATAGTCATTTACATGAAAAATATCCAGTGCGCGATGACCAACATAATTCAGGCTCTCTACAGCCGATTGACCCTTAAAAATGTGGAACACATCGAGCAAAATGCGGGCATTCGCTTTACCGCATTGCGTAGCTACATAAAGTACCTGGCTTATGTGTTTCAGATTTTGTGAGCCGCCCCACATTTCCAGTTGAGGCATAACACCGGTTTGTTCACCCATTTTCAGGATGGTAAGATATCGTTCGGTTACCACATCCAGATCAAGTACAGGGCCTTTGGTCACGCCCGCCGGAGGGGCTGCAATACGATAACAGCCTATCTGTGCCAGCATTTCCATTTCCCGTTGAAGCTGCTCCAGCGCTTTTTTACGGATAGTTTCATCATCAGCCAGCCATGGGGCAAAACCGATAGCATCTTCAACTTTAAGGCCTAATCCCTTGATGATCTTTTTGGCTTCGGTTAATGACCCGCCGCTTTGCAGATAAGTTTGCAGGGTATCTATCCAGATCTCTACTGAGGTAAAACCGGCTTTGGCAGCTACTTCAAGCTCTTTAACAAAACCAAGATTATGCCCGCGGATGGTGCTCATATTTAATGAGTAAACAAAGCCGCTGCCAGCTTTTGGAGCTATGGGCGCTGCTACCGCTCCAGTTTCGCTCAATACGGCAGCCCCCGCTGTTAAACCTATAGCCTTTAACACTTGTCGGCGGTTTAAATTACTCATATATTAATCTTTTAAACCTTTTATATAAGCAATGGTAATGGGTAGCTGCTGGCTGTATGAGGGACTTTCATCCTCGATGAAATAATGTTTGATCCCTGCCTTTTTTGCAGCTTTCAACACTCCGGGGATATCAATTTGCCCGGTGCCTAAGGCAACATCATTTTTGGTATCGGTGCCACCTGTAAGGTCGTTAGCTACGCCTTTGCGGATATCTTTCAGATGCATCAGTTTCATCCTCGACGGATACTTATTGATCAATGCAGCCGGGTCCTGCCCACCATGGAACGACCACAGGATATCTATCTCGAACGAGACATATTTCGGATCGGTATTTTGGGCGATATAATCAAACAATGTACCATCGTTATAAGTTCCAAACTCGTAACCGTGATTATGGTAACAGAAGGTTAAACCCGCTTCACTCAGGATCTTACCCACCCGATTAAAATCGGCAGCGGCTTTCTTGGCATCATCCAAAGTAAACTCTTTACCATGTGGGATCCAGGCAACCATCACATATTTGGCGCCCAGTATTTTAGCCAGCTTGATCACACTACCCGGATCATTAACAATTGCGTCATACCCTGCCCCGGTTGATGGGATGCTGATACCGCGGTCATCGCACATTTTCCTGAACTCTTCGGGTGGCATCCCTTTCGGCCCTTCGCCTTCAATTTCAGTGATGCCCAATGATTTTATAGTATCCAGCACGGCAGCGGTAGCTTTTGGCATACTACTGCGAAATGTGTAAGCCTGCACCCCTATCGGGCCGGTAAATAATGGTTTGCCTTGTGCTGAAGCTTTGTTTTGTCCCCAAGCCATGACGGCTACGAGGGCTATAAAAATGGTTGATTTTTTCATGGTTAAAATTGGTTAACGATTAATAATTGCAGCTAAAGACTTACGAAGTTTTAAAAACTTCGTAAGTCTTTAGCTGCTTTGTCATTTCACTTTCAGAGGTTGCATGTTTTTGCGCTTCGAAATCGTTACTCAACAAACTGAATATCCTTTAAATTTAAAATACCATCACTCGGTTTAGAATGTTTTATGGCGAAGAAATATACATCATGTTTTCCCCTTACTGGCTTACCCAACACCCCGGTTACTTCACCGGTTTTATCCCAGGAACCCGTGGTTGAATAAGCCACAGAGCTGATCACCGGCCCGGCCTGCGAATCGAGCCTCACCTCTATCTCCCCGTCATAATCCTTCGAAGCATATTTATAAGCAAACTTGCTAATGTTGGTCAGGTCAATATTCCTAAACAGTACATATGATTTATGGTTACCCGCCGACAGGTCATCTTTAAATCTATTAAAGCCTTTCAACTCATCGGCATAAACAGCCTTCTCTGCAGCATTCCGCAACACCACCATATCCGTAGCTTTCAGCGGACCAACAACTTTACCGCCCTTATCGGTATAAGATGCCAGCAGTGTGTATTCTCCGCGCGGTTCGGCATCATTAAATTTCAGATTGAGTGTTCCGGTTAAGAGCAAAGGCAATACCGGGCTCTTTTTATCCGTAAGCGAAAAAATGTATTTCACTATTTCTCGCGTATCGGCATTTGATAGTTGCGGATGCGCGCTCATTACATGCTCGGTACCCCAGCTACCCGCGCCGCCCGCAATTATCTTTTTGGAGAGCTGATCAATAGCTCCCTTTTGTGTTTTGTACCGTTTTGCAATAGCTAAAAAGCTTGGCCCAACGGCAGTTTTATTAACAGTATGGCACGATTTGCAATCACTATTAGCCATCAGCCCCTTACCCGGATAGCTTACCTCGGTAGTTGACAAAGCCGTTAAGTTTTGTGTGGTACTATTGGCCGAGGGCTGCGGGTTGTAGATATAAAATAATTTTACCCTTTTGGGATCTATTTTACCGTCCTCCTTATCACTAACCACTACATGGTAGCGGAAAGGCTTGCCTTTCCAGATGAATGATTTATTATCAGCACTGGCTATGGTCACTTCGGGTTTGGTATTGCCAACCCTTACAATTACCGTATCCCGACCGGACAAGCCGCCCTTATCCGTTACTTTCAATATGGTTTTATAAACACCCGGCTTAGTAAAAGTATAACTTGCCGATGGAGTGGCAGCCCCAACAGTTTTACCATCAAACAACCACTGATAAGTGATCTTATCGTCGTCATCTAAATCTTTACTGTTCTGGCTGCTGAAAGTTACTTTAAGCGGGGCCTGGCCGGCTATTTCCTTTTTAGCAGGAAACTCTTTTAACTCCGCGGTTAAAAACCTGGTTTTGGCGAATTTATTAAATGCCGCTGTATCCGAAATACTTGCTTTAGCAATCGGCGCACGGTTACCGGTATTGTATTCAATTTTAACCAAACGGGCGTCTTCATTTTGGGCACCATAAACCGAGCCATACTCCAGCATATACAGGGCGCCATCCGGGCCAAACTCCATATCAATTGGTCGGCGGAAATCGCCGTTGGCAGGCATAAAGGCTTCGTTGCGTAAATAGTTCTCATCTTTATCAAACCTCAGGTCTATCACCCAGTTGCGCATCCAGTCGGCCACAAACAAGGCGCCGTCATAATATTCAGGGAATTTGTTCGGGTTTTTAATATGCTTATCGAACTCATAAAAATCGCCGCCGATGGCGCAACGGCCTCCCATACCCAACTCCGGAAACTCGTCGGAAGCGGCGTAAGGATACCAGATCATGGCCGGGGTAGCAGGAGGTAGTATATTTAAGCCGGTGTTATTCGGCGAATTATTTACCGGTGCTTTAGGATCAAAATTTGGCCCTGGCCTGGCATTCACAAAATCCCAGTGCGAGTAAGCAAAGTTGTTGCCCACAAAATATGGCCAGCCAAAGTTTCCTGCTTTGCGCGCCTGGTTAAACTCATCGTACCCGCGTGGCCCGCGCGGTGAATCTTTACCTGCATCCGGCCCAATCTCGCCCCAGTATAAAACCGATGTTTTAGGATTTACCGCAATCCGGTATGGATTACGGCAGCCCATAACATAAATTTCGGGCTTGGTTTTAGCCATCCCTTTCGGGAAAAGGTTTCCTTCGGGGATGGTGTAAGTTCCATCAGCCTCGGGGTGGATCCGCAGGATCTTGCCTTTAAAATCGTTGGTATTGCCGGCGCTCCGCTGCGCGTCAAGGCTGTAATGTTCCGTTCCGGGGCGCTCATCCAGCGGTGCATAACCATCAGAAGGAAAGGGGCTTGAGCTATCACCCGTTGACAAGTACAGGTTTTTATTCTTATCCCAGGCCAGCGAACCACCATGGTGAGCACCGCTCACCTTTTGTACCGGTACTTTAAGCAGGATTTTCTCCGATTTAAGGTCGAGCACATCCGCCGGACTTAACTTGAAGCGCGAAAGCTGGAAGTTAAGCGGTTCAATGGTTTGCCCGGCGGGCATATAGTAGATATAAACAAATTGGTTCCTGTCAAAATCAGGGTCGAGCGTGAGGCCGATAACACCCGTGCCGCCTTCATAGGTGATCGGGAATTTATGGATTAATTTAAACTTATTGGTTTTTGTATTATAAACGGAAAAATTGCCCAATAACTGGGTGAAAAACACACGACCATCCTTTGCTGCCGACAGTTCCATAGGCGAAGCAATGTTACTTACCAGCACCGTTTTAATAAACCTGGTTTGATCGGGCGCTACTTTAGAATATGATTTACCATAATCAAGCGGTTTGCCACTGCCCATAGCGTATTTGATCCCGCCGAGCATTTGCCCCAAAAACAGGGGATCGCTGTAGCTTTCGTCGGTATGGCCGCAGCCTGTATAAAATGCCCGGCCGCCATCAAACTCATGATACCAGGTTATGGGATGATTAGCGCCGTTGGTGCCACCGTCGTAAGTATTTTCATCGAGGCTTGCCAGCACATGGATGCCACTATATATAGATTTGTAATTGTACCATCTCGTCAGTACGCTCCCACCTTGTGGGCAAGTTGGCGGTGGCCGGCTGGCTTTTATCGGTTACATCAATAGTAGCCTTCCGGATATTAGAGTTGTTAGGATGGCTTGAAAAATAAGCCCCAACCAGCTTGCCGTACCATGGCCAGTCGTACTCGGTATCAGCCGCAGAGTGTACACCCATAAAACCACCGCCTGCCTGTATATAACGTTCAAAAGCTGCCTGCTCAACCGCATTAAGCACATTGCCTGTAGTGCAGTTAAATATTACTGCCCGGTATTTCTTCAGATTATCGTCGTTAAAATTAGCAGAGTTGGTGGTGGTATCCACATCAAAGCCATTCTCGTTACCTAATTTTTGAATGGCCGCTATCCCAAACGGGATACATGAATGGTGCCAGCCTAAAGTTTTTGAAAACACCAGCACCCGCGGCTTATCAGATGGTTTTTTAAAGGAATAGAGCAGGAAAGTTAATCCTGTCAAAAAAACGAAGGTGAGTTTTGTTTTTAATGACATGTTTGAGGTTATTATTGGTTTACATTTTTAATGAATAGCCATAAAAGCAGCATTAATCCCATCGCCTTGCTAAAAGGATTTATAAACAAGGCAAAAAATATGAAATGCAGTATCGCTAAAAAGGCTGTTCAACAATTGGCTAACACAATATTACTATTTAAAAAACTCACTGTGTATTAATTACACTTTTATTTTTAGCAGGAATGGATTTGTAATTGAATTGTTACTACCATCAATACAAGATGAGATCTGCCGGATGCAGAAGTGCATAACCGAGCCTCCGCCGGCTTCATTCTGAAGGTAAGGTGAGGGACATTTTTAAGGAAGTAAGTCACCTTGCAGCGAAAGCTCACTTCGCCGGTAAGTAACTATCATATACTAAGACAAAATCTGGTTCCGGTACTGGCGCGGGCTTACCTTTTTAATCACTTTAAAAAAGCGGTTAAAGTTTGATACATTATTAAAGCCGCATTCATAGGCTATATCTGTAATACTGTAATCTTTATTACTTAGCAGTTTGCAGGCATAACCAATTCTTGTTTCATTTACAAACTGAGTAAACGACTTTTGGGTACGCGCCTTAAAAAACCGGCAAAAGGCAAAAGTGTTCATGTTAGCCACATCGGCAATGGTATTTAGTGAAATATCCTCTCTGAAATTATCAAAGATATACTTAAATACCTGGTCCATGCGCTTACTATCATGATATTGATAATAGTTGATATAGTTGATACTGGCCAGCAGGTTATGCTCCGGGTCTGCACTCATGATATTGAGGATCTCGAGCAGGGTGATGATCCTTTGCAACCCTTCCTGCTGTACTATCTGGTACATCAGTTTTATTACCATATCACGGCTTTTACCCTTTAGCTCCATCCCTCTTTGCGCCTTACTTAAAAACAACTCCACTTTGCGTATGTTACCAAATGCCGAAAGATTCATGAGCAATTTTGACGGATTGAAGTGAATAGATAGTGAATGCGCATAATGTTCAGGGTCATCCTCATTGGGTTGTTCCTGGGTATTATGCCAAACATGCGGAATATTTGAACCAAGAAAAATAAGCTCGCCGCTTTCAAAATAATCAACCAGATCGCCGATGATGCGCTTACCCGAGCCTTTTACAATGTGCACCAACTGGCATTCTTCATGAAAATGGAACTCACTTGAGAAAAAAGGAAGTTTCACCTCCCGTGCAACAAATAGGTCATCCGACTGTACCCCGTCAGACAATACGGCTAAAATTGGTTTCATTTTAACAAAACATGAAGAGAAAAGCTAAATATAAGCAAAAATACTATCGAAAGTTGCCAATTAAAGTGAAAGTAAAAAATCAAACGGCACTAATTTTACAGCACCATACCTTATCCGGAAAGGTATAATAAACCGATTTATAAACACAAGGAACAAAATTTCATTAGGGCTTTTCGACATAGAACGGCCTGAAACTATTTGCAAAATATATTTACCTACATGTATATCAATAAAATTGAAGTTACCGACAAGCGTTTTAATTTAGGCAATGGCGCCGGCTCTGATGCAGTAAACGATTCAACCCAGTATGCTTATGCCATTTGCGAACTGCATACCGATAGTAGCGTAAAAGGCATTGGCCTGGCCTTTACCCTTGGTGCCGGTAATGACCTGGTATGCAAAGCCATCCAATACCTTTCCGAAACATTACAGGGGCGAGAAATTGAGGAACTTATGGCCGATTTTGGTTCGGTTTACCGTTCGATACTGGATTCGCCCACCTACCGCTGGCTGGGTCCGCACAAAGGCGTTATGCAATTAGCCCTTGCAGCTATAGTAAATGCATGCTTCGATCTTTGGGCCAAGAGTCGCCAGGTACCGCTCTGGAAACTTTTGCTTGATTTAAGCCCGAAAGAACTGGTGGCAACGCTCGACCTCAACTACCTTGAAGATGTATTGACTGTTGAAGAAGCAGAAAATATTTTAAAGGGCAATTTTACAGGCCGCACATTACGCAACGGCGTTTTGCAAACAGGTTATAAGGCGTATGATACATCAGTGGGCTGGTTTAATTATTCGGATGAGAAGATCAAAGAGAACGTAGCACGCGCCATTGACCGGGGATTTACCGCCATGAAGTTAAAAGTTGGCTCAGATGATCCGCAACGTGATATCCGCAGGGCAAAGCTGGTTAGGGCCGAAGCCGGCAACAAAACAACCATTATGCTTGATGCCAACCAAAAATGGAACCTGCCTCAGGCTATTTCTATTTGTAAAGAATTGAGCAGCATAAACCCTTACTGGATAGAGGAACCCACGCACCCTGATGATGTTTTGGCGCATCAAACATTAGCTAAAGATATTGCGCCCCTTAAAATCGCTGCGGGCGAGCATATCCCTAATAAAATCATATTTAAAAACTTTTTTCAGGCCGGCGCCATAGATTTTTGCCAGGTTGATTGCGTGCGTGTTGGCGGTGTATCCGAGTTTTTGACGATAAGCCTGCTGGCAAAAAATTCAACATACCGGTAGTTCCGCACGTTGGCGACATGGGGCAGATCCATCAACACTTAGTGCTGTTCAACCATGTGGCTATTGGACACGAAAACTTATTTTTGGAACATATACCGCATTTGGCCAAGTATTTTAAAAATCCGGCCAATATTAGCGGGGGCTATTACGCCGTACCTGCCGAAGCAGGCAACAGCAGCGACCTTGTAACCAGCTAAAAACCAAAGATGAACCAATTATTAAACAAAGTAATATTTATTACCGGAGGGGCATCGGGCATTGGTTTGGCCTGTGCCGAAGCTTATATCCGTGAGGGAGCAACCGTTTTTATAATGGATGTAAATGAGCGCGCCCTGTATAAAACCCTCGACCGTTTTGGTGGCAACCATGAAGGTATTCCTGGTGATGTATCAAAGGCGGCTGATGTAAAGGCTGCTTTCGATGCCATACGGAAACACTACGGCAGGCTTGATGCTATTCATAACAATGCCGCTATAGCCCATCCCTCAAAACCGGTTGATGAAACCGAAGAAGACGAATGGGACGCACTTATGAGCATTAACCTCAAAAGCCTGTTCTGGACAACCAAATATGGTATTGATCTGCTCAAAGTTTCAAAAGGCTGCATTTTAAACACCAGCAGTATGGCCGGGGATATAGGTCAAAGCCTGCATGCTGCTTATACAGCAGCTAAAGGCGGCATCAATGCCCTAACCAAATCAATGGCGCTTGATTATGCACAATATGGTATCAGGGTAAATGCTGTTTCGCCTGCCGGCGTATGGACACCATTGCTTAAACAATGGGCTGCCGAACAACCCGATCCAGGATCGATAGAAAAATACTTAAACGATATCCATGCATTAGGTTACTGCCCTGAGGGCGATGTAGTAGCAGATGCCGCAGTTTTCCTGCTTTCGGACGCGGCCCGGTTTGTAACCGGCTGCATTATGCCCGTAAGCGGTGGCGCCGAACTTGGATACAGACGATAAAACAAGATATTAACCATGAACAAAATCAATGGTAATGCATCAAAATATCTGGCTCCGCTGTTGATAGTAATGAGCCTGATGTTTTTCTGGAACCTGAGCCGCAATATCAATGATGTGCTTATTCCACACCTCAAGCGTGCCTGCCAGCTAACCGACCTGCAATCGTCACTAATCCAGTCGGCATTTTTTGGGGCTTATTTTTTGATGGCCTTGCCTGCAGGGCGTTTCATTGAAAACATGGGTTACAGGGCCGGGATGCTTACCGGGCTTATATTAGCTGCTATTGGAGCTGCCATATTTTATCCGGCAGCAACCACCAGGTATTATCCTGTGTTCCTGCTGGCATTGTTTACCATGGCATCGGGTTTTGCCATACTGGAGGTTACGGCTACTCCCTATATTTCAAAACTTGGCGATCCGGATCATGCGTCGAGCCGGCTAAGCTTAGCTGCGGCCGTTGGTTCAATGGGCGCCACTATAGGGCCATTCATCGGTTCTAAATTTTTATTGCACGAAAAGGATATCCCTGCAAAGCTTATCCAATCCTTTAGCCCCGAACAACTAAAGGCGTTTTTAAACAACGAGGCGCATTTGGTTATCCCACCCTATCTGACACTGGCTGCGCTATTTATTGCCCTTTGCGTGGTACTTTATTTTTTGAAATTGCCGGTTATCCATGAGGGTAACAACCGTCAAAAACTATCGGGAGTATTTAAATTCAGGCATACTATGCTGGGCGTATTAGCAGTTTTTGCCTATTTGGGTGCCGAAGTTGGCGTGGTGAGTTTTATCATTCGCTATACAAAATCATTGAATATTACTGGTATTACCGAGCAAAAATCGGCCCTGTTTATTACACTTTACATGGCGCTGGTTTTAACCGGGCGCTTGCTGGGTGCGTTTTTGCTTAAGCAGGTTAAACCCAATAAAGTGCTTACCCTATGCAGTATCGGAGCATTTACGCTGATATTGATATCGGTACTTACCGGCGGTTACTTATCCATAATTTCACTGTCAATAGTAGGACTGTTTACCTCGGTGATGTATCCTATCATTTTTACGCTTAGCATCAAAAGCATAGGGGACTATACCAAGGTAGCTTCATCACTGCTCATCATGGGAGTTGTAGGCGGAGCCATTATTCCGCCAATAATGGGCTTGATATCAGATCATTCAGGCATTAAGATGGCATTCATTGCACCACTGGTTTGCTATGTGTACGTACTATATTACGGAATTAAAGGCTATATGGTAAAAAACAAAACTTATTCGAATGAATCCGAAGAACCACAGTTGACAGCAATAGGACACTAACCTACTTATTAAGCTTACGAAGTTTTAAATACCTCGCAAGTTTCTGAGCGTTCGCTGCACCTGATGCTGCCGTGAACCATCAACAATGAACCATTAACTAAAAGTAGCCAATACCATATTGCGCAACTTTTTGCGTTTCAATATTATTTTGTTGTGAAAACTACACTTAATACAACTAAATTGTTTCAGTAAGTCATTTTTTACTCAAAATCAAAAAACCGATGTCAAAATAGTATCGAAACAAATCAATTTAAGTACAATTTATTGCCAATACCCTCCATATTTTTACCCTTGATTATAAACGCCAGCTACTAAAAGTTTACAAAACATTTTTTAATCAAAAACCAGAATCCAAAAAAAGGACGAAGTTTTTGAAGTGGAATTTTTATATCCAAAATTGAATGATTAAAACTTTACTAATTACGCTATTATTTGGGTTCACGGCCGGTATTGCCTCAGCACAAGATCATGAAAATGTAAGTGCGGGCAATACCCACGCCGTATATACTATTCAAAATGCACCTAACGATACCTGGAAGGGATTTGAACGTGTTAATATTACCATAGGCCCCCACAAAGCTTATTATGTAAAACCTAAAAAGGCGCTCGAAGGTAATCCATGGGTTTGGCGGGCTTCATTTCCGGATTGGCATACCGATATTGATAGTATCCTGTTAGCCAAAGGCTTTCATGTAGCTTTCGTAAATGTTGATGATCAATATGGCAGCCCCTATGCATTGCAGGTTTGGGATGCTTTTTATCAGTATTTAACAGCTAAACAAGCTTTCGCTGCCAAAGTTGCCCTTGAAGGCGTTAGTCGTGGCGGTTTATATGTATATGGCTGGGCCAAACGCAATCCTGATAAAATTAGTTGCATTTATAATGAAGCCCCTGTTTGCAATATTGAAAGCTGGCCGGGAGGTAAACTAAGTGCCCCGGGCGATGCCGCTCTGTGGAAACAGCTGCAACAGGTGTATCACTTTACCGAACAACAAGCGCTTGATTACAAAGACAATCCTATTGATAACCTTGACGGCCTTGCTGCTTTTAAGGTACCGGTTATGCATATCATAGGTATCAATGATAAACTGGTACCCAATGCCGAAAACACCAACATCCTTGCTCAACGTTATACCGCATTAGGCGGGCCGATGATGATATATCCGGTAACTGCCGGTCCGCAGGAATTGAACGGGCACCACTTCCCTATCGAAAATCCCGGGCACTGGGCTGATATGATCATAAGCTACTGCTATCCTGTAAAAAAAGTGCTGCCATATACCGATTACTTTATAACCCGTAACGGCTTGGCCAACAGTCTTAGTGTATTCAGTGCAGGCAAGAAAGCTACAGTAGCTTTTTTAGGCGGATCAATTACTTATAACCCCGGCTGGCGCGAAAAGATAAGCCGTTACCTTACCGAACGTTTTCCCGCAACCAGTTTTCATCTTATACAGGCCGGCATACCCTCGTTAGGTAGTGTACCGCATGCATTCCGTTTACAGCGGGATGTGCTTGATTCGGGCAAGGTTGATTTGATGTTTGTTGAAGCCGCGGTAAACGATAACGTGAACGGACTGGACAGCCTTACCGAGGTACAGGCCCTCGAAGGAATTGTAAGGCATGCAAAAAAGCCAATCCGCTGATTGACATCGTCATGATGTCATTTGTTGATCCGGATAAGATCAAAGATTACAACAATGGCAAAATCCCGATGCAAATCAAAAATCACGAATTAATTGCAGAACATTATGGCTTGCCATCCATTAACCTGGCCAAAGAGGTTACGGATAAACTTAATAACCATGAGTTTTCATGGCAATATGATTTTAAAGACTTGCACCCAGCGATTTACGGACAGGAACTTTACTTCGCCACCATAAAAAGCCTGCTCAATTCATGTTTTAACAAACAGCCGGCTGCTGCTACTAAAGCAAATCCCTTGCCCAAACCGCTTAACGCGCTTAACCTCAATAATGGCCGCTATTACAGTATTCAAAACGCAAAAAATTTGAACGGATGGGCCTTTAATCCCGATTGGGCACCCAACAATAACCTGAGCACCCGCGAAGGTTTTGTACACAAACCAATGCTTATTGCCACAAAACCGGGCTCATCATTAACATTGCCATTTACCGGCACCGCTATAGGCATGGCCATTGTATCCGGGCCTGATGCAGGAATCATCAGCTACAATATCGATGGTGGCATTGAAAAAAGATGGACCTGTACACAGAGTTCAGCTCATGGATTTATCTGCCCTGGTATGTAACCTTTAGTACCGACCTCAAAAAAGGCCCGCATACGCTCAGCCTGAAAATTGAAACCGATAGCAACAAAAACAGCAAGGGGAACACGTGCCAGGTACTCTATTTTTTAACCAATTGATTTTTTTAAAAACAGCAATACGCTGTAAACGCAGCTCAAAACTTTTAATTGTCAACTTAACATATTTTAAAAATGATCAATCCTTTTACCATTGGAAAAACCTTTTACCATTTGCGCATTTAAACGGTGCCTGAAACCAATAAACCCATCAACCAAATCTCAAAAATAAAGAACCATTATCAAACCATTTTTTATGAAAGAATTTTACCAACGGATCAAAAACCGGCGGGAGCCTAGACAGTTTCACAGGCCTGCACCGGGTTTTTATTGCTTTGTATTATTACTACTGAGTTTTATCTGCTCAGCGCAATTTACACACGCGCAAAGTAAGGTAACCATTACCGGCCTCGTGACCGACACACTGGGCGGCAAAATTGCAGGTGCCAATATTGTGGCTGTCAACCGCAAAAACCTGGGCACTACTACCGACGTTAACGGCAAGTTTGTGATAGATGCCGAGCCCGGTACTATCCTTAAAGTATCGTACGTAACTTTTATTGATCAAACCTTCACCGTTTCGACCGGTAAGCTGGTAGTAAATATTGTGCTTAAAGAATCCAAACGCGGCCTCGATGAGGTTGTGGTATTGGCCTACGGCAAAAAAGAACGAAAAGAAGCCGTAGTAGGTTCGGTAACCACCGTTAAACCCGCCGACCTGAAAATACCCGCCAGTAACTTAACCAATGCACTTGCCGGACAGGTTGCAGGTATCATCGCCTTTCAGCCAAGCGGCCAGCCAGGGCAGGATAATTCCAGTTTCTTTATCCGCGGTGTAACCACTTTTGGTTACAAAAAAGATCCGCTTATTTTGATAGATAACGTTGAACTTTCCACAACCGACCTTGCCCGCCTGCAGGTTGATGATATCGCCAGCTTTTCGATACTGAAAGACGCAAGTGCTACTGCACTTTACGGTGCGCGTGGTGCCAACGGTGTAATTTTAGTAAGCACCAAAGAAGGTAAAATTGGCAAAGCCAAGATCAATGTACGTGTGGAAAACTCCATATCGCAATCGGCCAAAACGCTGCAGCTGGCCGATCCTATCACTTATATGAAGCTGTTTAACGAAGCTACCATAACCCGCGATCCGTTAAGCCCGCTCCCCTTCTCTCAAAATAAAATATTAAATACCGAAGCAACGCTCAGTAATGCACCCGGTAGCAATAAATATGTTTACCCTGCCGTGGACTGGCTGGATATGCTTTTCAAAAAACGCACAGCTACGCAGCGTGCAGATATGAGCGTAAGCGGTGGCGGCGACGTAGCCCGCTACTATGTGTCAGGCTCATACAATGTTGACCATGGCATTTTGAGGCAGGATATTGCCAACAATAACAACAACAACGTAAAGTTTGAAAACTACCAGCTGCGGTCAAACGTTAATATCAACTTAAGTAAAAGCACCGAGCTTATTGTAAGGCTTGCCGGTTCATTCAATGAGTATAATGGCCCTCTTACTGCCGATGCTTCATTCTCGACCGACCTTTATAACGTTGCCGTACACACCAGCCCGGTATTGTTCCCTGCTTACTTCCCCGCAGATTCGGCCAACCGCGATGTTAAGCACATCCTGTTCGGTAACGCGGCACCAGCAAACGCAGGGTCAACATCAAATGCCATCGCATATAATAACCCATATGCTGCGTTATTGCGTGGCCATAAAAATTATTCAGAATCAAGGTTATCTGCCCAGTTGGAGTTAAATCAGAAACTGGATTTTATAACCGACGGGCTTAACTTTCATGGCTTATTCCATACCAACAGGTATTCATACTTTCAGTCGCAAATGGGTTACTCTCCATTTTACTATAATGTAAATACCTACGATAAAGCCACTAATAAATATACTTTAACCTGGCTTAACCCGCAGCCAACCGGCAATAACGTAGCCACCGAGTACCTAAGCTATTACCGCGACCCAAGCACCGATAACCTAAATACCTACATCTATTTTCAGGGTGTATTGGATTATAATCACGCTTTTGGCAGCCATAACCTGAGCGCATCATTGATAGGTACGCGCCAGCAAACGGTTTATTCGGCAGCTAAAGATCCGGTACTTGACAGGCCAACCCTTCAATACTCGCTGCCTTACCGTAACCTCACCCTTGCAGGCCGCGCTACTTATTCATTTAAAAGCCGTTATTTCCTGGAATTTAACTTTGGTTATAACGGTACCGAGCGCTTTTCGTCAAGTCATAGATATGGTTTCTTCCCTACCATTGGTGGTTCATGGATCGTATCTGACGAAAAATTCTGGGGACAGGGGCTTTATGACGTTATCTCCCGCATGAAGGTGAGGGCCAGCTATGGTTTAGTAGGTAATGATGCCATCGGTTCACAACGTTTCTTCTTCCTTTCGGATGTTAATCTTAACGGCGGCAACCCTGCCTATTTTGGTACCTTTAACGGTTACAGGCGCGAGGGCGTTTACATTAACAACTACGAAAACCCTAACGTAACCTGGGAAACATCGCGCCAGCTAAATCTTGGCCTGGAGTTCACCATGTTTAAAAACCTCAATGTAGTAGCCGAGGTTTACAAATATCACCGTTATAATATTCTTCAAACACGCAGTTCGCTGCCAACAACACTGGGTCTTGAGGCACTTGACCAATATGGAAACCCAAATGTTACTGCCAATATAGGCACGGCCGATACAAAAGGTATCGACCTGCAAATGGATTATAAGGCCGCTATAAACAAAGATGTTTGGCTGCAGGGCCGCGGCAACTTTACCCTGGCCAGCAGTAAATACGGTAACTATGAAGAGCCCCAGTATAAAGAAGCTTACCGTTACCATCAAGGCCAGGAAATAAACAGGCAATACGGCTATATTGCCGAACGCTTATTCGTAGACGATAACGAAGCCAGAAACTCCCCTTCGCAGATTTTTTCAACCAACGGCATTCCTCCGGGTGGTGGCGATATTAAATACCGCGACTTAAACGGCGACGGTAAAATTGACGGCGCCGATCAAACTTTTATTGGTTATCCAACGGTGCCCGAAATTGTATATGGCTACGGCTTATCAGCCGGGATTAAAAACTTTGATATCTCCTGCTTTTTCCAGGGCCAGGCTCGTGTGTCGTTCTTTATCGATCCGAGCCGTACCAGTCCATTCATTCAAAGCCCCGATCCGTACATATATGGCAATACCCAGCTGATCAAAGCATTTGCTGATAGTCACTGGAGCGAAGAAAACCAGGATTTATATGCAACCTATCCAAGGTTAGGTGTAACCGGGAACCAGATCGAAAACAACCGTCAAAACAGTACGTGGTGGATGCGCGATGGTAGTTTCCTCAGACTTAAATCGGTGGAGATAGGTTACTCATTACCGCCATCTATTTTAAAGCGCTTAAATGTAACCAAATGCCGCATCTACTTTAACGGCCTTAACCTGTACACATGGAGCGCCTTTAAACTTTGGGACCCTGAACTTGGCGGTAATGGCTTTGCCTACCCAATACAAAAGGTGTTCAACTTAGGCATAAACGTTAACCTGTAATTTTTTACTGATCAATACTTAGTATTATGAAACAATATTATAAAATTTTATTACTGGTAGGGCTCCTGGTTTCGGGCGCATCATGTAAAAAATATCTTGATGTTACGCCAGATAATACCGGCACCCTTGAGTACGCGTTCAGGAACCGTAATGAGGCCGAAAACTACCTGTTTACCTGCTATGCAACTTTACAGCAGTTTTCAGATCCTACATCAAATATCGGCTTCACCACATCATCGGAGATCATTTATCCAAACAACCTCACCAACCACCCGCTAAATGAAAATGGCTTTAGCCTTATCCGTGGCACGCAAAACAGCGCAAGCCCCGGTGTAAATTGGTGGGATGGAGAAAATGGCGGGCAGGCGTTGTTCCGTTCTATCCGCAGGTGCAACATCATGCTTGAAAACATTGACAAGCCTGTTGATCTTTCACCATCTGAAAAAGCAAGATGGATTGCCGAGGTAAAGTTCCTTAAAGCATATTACCATTATTACCTGTGCCGCTTATACGGCCCTGTACCACTGGTAAAAACCAATATTGATATAACAGCAAGCACCGAAGAGGTTAGGGTAAAACGCTCGCCGGTTGATTCGGTATTTAACTATTGCGTGCAATTACTGGATGAGGCTATTCCAGATTTACCGCCGGTTATCACCAACCAGGCAAAAGAGCTTGGCCGCATTACCCAGCTAACCGCTTTATCAATTAAAGCCGAAATGTTAGCCACTCAGGCCAGTCCCCTTTTCAACGGCAACCCGGACTACGCCAGCATGAAAAACAAAGATGGCCAGCCTTTATTTTCAAGTACTGCCGACCCGCAAAAATGGAAACGTGCCGCCGATGCCTGTAAAGCTGCCATTGATGCCTGCGAAGCCAACGGGCTTAAACTTTACACCTTTGTCGCACCACCTACAGTTGGTTCCCTTTCAGATCAGTTGCGTAACGAGCTAACCATCCAAAACGCGGTTACCGAAAAATGGGATGTAAACCCCGAGCTGATCTGGGCATTAAACCCTACCTTCCCATGCCAGGGCTATGCAACACCAAGGTTAACGCCAAAATCAGCCGTTAATATCTTCTCAAACCCGTCAACATTCGCTGTTCCGATTTCAACGCAGGAGCTTTTTATACTGCTAACGGCGTACCGTTAACAGAGGATAAAGATTATGATTATGCCAACCGTTTCGCCCTGAAAACAGCAGGCGACGCCGATAAATACTATATAGCTCAAGGATATACAACTATCAATGAGCATTATGGCCGCGAAAGCCGCTTTTATGCTAATATCGCTTTTGATGGCAGCATCTGGTATGGTAACGGCATTTACAACCAGGACCAGGCTTACCATGTTGAAGCACGCGGTTCGGGATCACTGGCAGGCCCTAAAGACCTGAACACCCTTAACATTACCGGTTACTGGCCTAAAAAGCTGGCTAATTATCTTTCAGTTTATGATGATGGTTTTCAGCCTATTGAGTATCACCTGCCGCTAATGAGGCTCGCCGGTTTATATCTGTTATATGCCGAAACCCTGAACGAAGCAAACGGCCCAACTGCCGACGCCTACAACTATATTGATAAAGTAAGGGCAAGAGCAGGTTTAAAAGGGGTGTTGGAGTCATGGTCAACCTATTCAAAAAATCCGGGCAAGCCAACAACTAAAGAAGGACTACGGGATATCATACACCGTGAGCGACGTATCGAACTATGTTTTGAGGCACAAAGCGGATGGGACCTTCGCCGCTGGAAAGAGATTCAGGGCGTATTGAGTGTACCGCTACAGGGCTGGAATATATATGAATCCGAAGCCGGCAACTATTACAGGCTGCATACCGTGTTAACGCCGGTTTTCGGGCTAAAAAACTACTTCTGGCCTATAAAGGATAATGACCTGATCGTTAACAACAACCTGGTACAAACTACCTATTGGTAAGTGTCTCCATCAAATAAAAATGAATTAATTCAACATAGATAAGAATTATGAAACGCATTAAAAATTATTCGGTAACGGCACTGGTGCTTGCAGCAGCGTTGTTTATGGCGTGCTTAAATTCATGCAAAAAAAACGACGGGTACGTTAAAGAGGTTTCGACCGATATGAGCAAGCCTGCCGCAGTGACCAATGTTAAAGTTAAAAACTTTAACGGCGGTGCTTATATTACCTACGATTTGCCAAACTCAGATAACCTGCTATACGTGCAGGCCGAGTACCGCATCAATGATAAAACTACACGCCAAACAAAATCGAGCTATTACTCAGATACCGTTACGGTTGATGGTTTTGCCAAAAGCCAGGAATACGAGGTAACTCTTTACTCGGTGAGCCGGGCTAACGTAAAGTCAGATCCGCTTGTCGTTAAAGTACACCCTGATACGCCTTTTTACAAGCTCATCAAACCAACATTAACTATCACATCTGATTTTGGCGGCGTAAACATCAAGGCGATGAACCCTAATCAAAAAGATATAGGTGTAATTTTATTGGCCTTTGATAAATCAACGCAGGCACTGGAAGTTGTAGATCAGCATTATACCAAGGTCGATACCATTAATTACTCTATAAGAGGGTATCCGGCGGTATCCCAAAAATTCGGTGTATATGTAACGGATAAGTTTGGCAATATCTCTGATACTACCGTTGTAAATATCACACCCATATTTGAAACACTGCTGGATAAGAGCAAATTCTCAGTATATAAAACCCCTACCGACAGTCCGACCGCATACGGCTGGGAAGTACCATATCTTTGGGATAACAAAACCGACGGCTACTCAAACGGCTGGCACACTGCTCCGGGAGCACCCGCACCCATACAGGTTACCTTTAGCCTGGGTGTATCAGCACAATTAAGCCGCTTTGTATTATGGGAAAGGCCAAATCAGTATGCCTACGCGCATGGTAACCCTAAAGATTTCAGCATTTGGGGATCAAACATTAACGCACCACAGGATGTAAGATTGCCAGACTATGCCCCTGTTGGAACCGTAATTGGCGATTGGATTAATATCGGTAACTACCATTATCCAAACCCGCCGTCGGGCCTTACACCCGGCTTCACCAATGCTGCCGATGCCGACTTTGTTGCGGCAGGGGTTAACTTTAATATCCCTCCGGGTTCAACGCCTATTAAATACTTCCGCTTTATGGTGCATGACACGTGGTCAAACGGTGACTTTGCACACATGATGGAGCTTTCAATTTATGGTAACCCACAATAGGTATTAACTCATTTAGATTAAACGAACATGAAAAATATTGTCAGAATAGCTGCTTTCTATTTGCTTGGATACCTGTTGTATGGTTGCAGCAAGCAAGACACACAGTTTGAATCATACTTAAACGGTCATGAAGTTAAGTATCCGGGTACAGTTGCCAACGCACACTCGCGCCCCGGAAACCTGCGCGCAGCCCTTACCTGGAACCCAAGCTCCGATCCCAGCATAACCCGTTACGTAATATACTGGAACAACAAGGCTGATTCCATCATTTACAATTCCACCAACCACAATACGTCGGATAGTTTAACGGTTGTTATACCAAACCTGAACGAATACATTTATTCGTTCACTGTTTTCTCGTACGATGCCAAAGGCAACCGCTCTATTCCGCTTGATATCAACAATGTAAGAGTTTATGGGCCTATTTATCAATCGGGCTTAGCAAACAGGGGGTATAATGTTACCAATCCATATGGTATCAGTGCCGATGGAAAGCTTACCCTTAATTTCCTGAAAGTTGATACCAGTACCCATAATGTGTTCACAAACATAAAATACACCAATAAAGCCGGTAAAGAAAGTTTTGGAAAACTTAGCGCCGATAGCATGTCGGTTACACTCGCAGACTATAAGGCAGATACCAGGATCCAGTTCTTATCAGCCTTTAAACCAACGGTAAATGCACTGGATACTTTTTATGTAGCTAACTATGAGGATTTCCCAACCATTAATTCTGTCGCTGTTTGCGATAAAAAACTGTTCAAAAAAGTTTATTTAGCCAATGACGCTAAGCCTTACGAGGGAGATACAGACATTGACAGGCTTTGGGACGGCAGTACAGGACCGCAGGGCTTCCCTAACATTTTCCACAGCGATGGCAATGGCCCGTTACCGGTAGTGATCACCTTTGATATGGGAGCTGTTTACAAAGGCCTTGTAGCCATTGAGGAAACAGGCCGTAACTGTTGTCACAATCCCGATGATTTTGAAGTATGGGGCATAGCGGATATTACTAACGCTGCTACTACCCTGAAAGCCAATGATGCTGGCTGGACTGCCGAAGCTATTTCTAAAGGCTGGAAACTGCTTAAAGAGATTAAAAGGACCGACGACGGCAGCGCGCCGTTCAAGGTAAACTTCGATCCTAATCCTCCGGCGGTACGTTACATCCGTATCAGGATCAAACACAATTCGAACAACGAGGGTAACTACACCAATATGAGCGAGCTTACCTTCTGGAATAACGCACTATTATAATAACACCCCAATGACCGGGCTGCCTGGCGGCCTGGTCATATTTTAAAAAGTATAAAAACGACTGTCCTCTATAATGTTCACCTTAAAAATTCCGAAATGAAAAAACCGGCAATTATCTTTCTTTACCTGTTTTCAGTAATCAAGCTCAGCTTTGCTCAGCAGGCTGCTCCTGTAAAAACGCCAAAAGCGGTTTTGGATGATTTCATGACCAAACGCTTCGGCATGTTTATACACTTCGGGCCGGTAACCTTACGCGGTACCGAAATTGGCTGGAGCCGCAACAAAGAAGTAGCCCAGGATGATTATGATAGCCTGTACAAGGAGTTTAACCCGGTTTTATTTAACGCCGATGCTATTGTAAAAGCTGCCAAAGATGCAGGCATGAAATACCTGGTGATTACGGCCAAACACCACGATGGCTTTGCTTTATGGCCGTCTGCATATACTGATTATAACATCAGCAAAACACCGTATAAGCGCGATATGGTGGCAGAACTGGCCGTAGCCTGCAAAAAGCAGGGCATACTTTTTTGTATCTACCATACTGTGCTCGACTGGCACGACCCTAACTATCCTATCCACAATCCTTACGATTCGACAAAGAATGTTAGGGGCGATATGGTAGCTTTTAAAACGCAAATGAAGAATGAGTTGAATGAACTCATCACTAAATACCATCCCTACCTGCTTTGGTTTGATGGCTACTGGGAAAAACCGTGGACCAACGCCGATGGGCAGGAGATTTACAAATTCATCAAAAGTGTTGATCCAAACGTTATAGTAAACAACCGCTTAGGCAAAGAAAGCGAAAAACTGAACGATCAATCAGTAGGTGATTATCTTACACCCGAACAGCGTATTGGTCAGCTTAACATGAACGAACCATGGGAAAGCTGTATCACCATTTGCCAGCAATGGGCATGGAAACCTAATGATAAAATGAAAACCGCGCAGGAGTGTATCCAAACACTGGTAAAAACAGCAGCCGGTAATGGCAACCTGCTATTAAATGTTGGACCTATGCCTGATGGCCGCATTGAAGTGAGGCAAGTTGAAACATTAAGGCAAATGGGCGCCTGGTTAAAAAAATATGGCGAAAGCATCTATGGCACCAAAGGCGGCCCGATTGCCCCAAATGATAACTATGCTGTTACACGCAAGGGAAACAAGCTCTATTTGCATATATTTCAGAAAAAAGGTGATAAAATTGCGTTGCCTAACCTGCCGGGCATTAATATAACCAACGCCTACGTGCTGGGCGGAGCCAAAGTAAATTATAAACCGGATGCTACAGGCTATAGTATTGATTTGCCGCAAACCTTGCCTGATGCCAACAGCAATGTGATAGTATTGGAACTGAATAAAAACGCCGAAGAGATCCCCGTAATTGCTGCAGGTAAATAAACAAGCTTAAAACAGAAAACCTAATTAATATAAACATGCCAAAAAGAACGCCCCTGCTAATAACTGTAATAATAACAGGTATTACAACGTTTACTCACGCACAAACAAAACAGTTAAAGCTTTGGTACAAACAGCCTGCACAACGATGGGAAGAAACCGTTGCCCTTGGTAACGGTCGCCTGGGGATGATGCCCGATGGCGGTGTTACTGCCGAAAAAGTAGTATTGAATGATATCACCATGTGGTCGGGCTCATCGCAGGATGCCAACAATTACGAAGCCTATAAAAAACTGCCCGAAATAAGAAGCTTGCTTGCCGCTGGCAAAAACGTAGAAGCACAGGCTATAATCGATAAGTCGTTCGTTTGTACCGGCAAAGGATCCGGTGGCGTTCCTTTCGGTTGCTTCCAGATGCTGGGCGACCTTAACCTGAGTTATCAATACAAGGGAGTTGAAGATAAAGTTGTAAAATACGATAACTACGAGCGTGAGCTGTCATTAAACAACGCGGTGGCCAAAACCACTTACCAGGTAAATGGCGTTACTTACAAACGTGAGTACTTAACCAGTTTTGGTAATGATGTAGATGTGATTAAACTAAGCGCTGATAAACCGGGAATGCTTAACTTGAACATTAATATCAGTCGCCCGGAGCGTGGTATTACCAGTACAAAAGGTAATGAGCTTGACCTTACCGGTCAGTTAGATAATGGTACAGATGGCAAAGGCGTAGCTTACAAAGCAAGGGTAAAGGCGCAACTAACCGGCGGTTCATTAAGCAGCACCCCTACTTCGCTGGTTATTAAGGATGCAACCGAGGTGATCATTTATATATCGGCGGGTACAGATTTTAAGAATCCGCAATATCTCAGCAAAATGGACGACGCACTGAAGGCCGCTATGAAAAAGCCTTATGCTTTGGAAAAAGAGCAGCATATCGCCAACTTCCAGAAACTCTTTAACCGCGTAAAAGTTGATCTTGGCACTTCAGAAGCAGATAAATTAACCACCGATCAAAGGCTTCTCGCTTTCCATACTAATCCAGATGCGGATAAAGGCCTCCCTGTTTTATTTTACCAGTTTGGTCGCTATTTGAGCATCTGCAGCACCCGTGTAGGCCTGTTGCCACCCAACCTGCAAGGTTTATGGGCTAACGAAGTGCACACCCCGTGGAACGGCGATTATCACCTGGATATTAACATTGAAATGAACCAGTGGCCGGTTGAGGTTTCCAACCTGTCAGAACTGAACCTGCCCCTTGCCGACCTGGTTAAGGGCATGGTACCACATGGCGAAAAAACAGCCAAAGCCTATTACAATGCAGATGGCTGGGTAGCACATGTGATTACCAACCCATGGGGCTTTACCGAACCGGGCGAAAGCGCTTCATGGGGTGTTTGTAAAGTTGGTTCAGGCTGGCTTTGTGATAACCTTTGGCAGCATTATGATTTCACCGGCGATAAAAACTACCTGAAACAAATTTACCCGATATTGAAAGGTGCAGCACAGTTTTACAGCAGCATGCTTATCAGTGATGATAAAACCGGCTGGCTGGTTACCTCACCTTCCTCATCGCCCGAAAACAGCTTTTACCTGCCCGATGGCACACATGCCAGCATTTGCGTAGGCCCAACTATTGATAACCAGATTATCCGCCAGTTGTTCAACAATGTAATAACAGCAAGCAAAGTATTGGGCAAAGACGAGGCATTCAGCAAAACACTGGCTGCTAAAGTGAAAAAGCTCCCACCCCCGGGTGTTATATCTAAGGATGGGCGCATCCAGGAATGGCTGGAGGATTATAAAGAAACCGAACCGCAGCATCGCCACGTATCACACCTGTATGGTTTATTTCCGGCATCTCAGATTACACCAGAAGCTACACCCGAACTTGCCGAAGCCGCTAAGAAAACTTTAGAGGTACGTGGCGACGACGGCCCAAGCTGGTCTATCGCCTACAAAATATTGTGGTGGGCACGTTTGCATGACGGAAACCGCACTTACAAACTGTTTAAGGAACTGATGAAGCCAACCATCAAAACCGATATTAACTACGGTGCAGGCGGCGGCGTATATCCTAATTTGCTATCAGCCGGTCCGCCGTTTCAGATTGATGGTAACTTTGGTGCAACAGCCGGTATTGCCGAAATGCTGATCCAGAGCCATGCAGGGTTTATTGATTTTATTCCTTCTATCCCTGATGCATGGAAAGCACAGGGCGAGGTTAAAGGCCTTAAAGCCCGCGGCAATTTTACCGTCGATATGAAATGGAAAGATGGTAAAATAACCTCTTACAAAGTAACCTCACCCACTCCGCGCACAGTTAAAGTAAAAATTAACGGACAGATCAAGAGCATAATGGCCGTTAAAGCTTAATAAGCTCTTACAAACAAATAAGGCATCCTAAAAGGACGCCTTATTTACAACAAGTTTTTCTTTATTAAATCCACACGGTGTAACGAATCCGCTAAAATTCCAATAGCATATTTGTACATAATTAATAAAATGTAACTTAGACATTTAATAACCTAAAATTCATGCTAAAATTTCTTAATCGTTTTATAATTGCTGTGCAATTGTCCGGCTTGCTTTGCGTTTGGCAGCCGGCAATTGTTTCAGCATCAGCCAAAACCAGTACTATTCAGCCATCCCAACAGGGCGGCATATCGTTTTCATATAGCCCCGCCGGCGGTATCAGCTATGATCAAAAAAGCGGCACCTTTTCTGTTATCGAAAACGGTAAAACTGTACTTAACAATTGTTATAGCAAAGCAAGCATCAACGGAAAATTTATTACTTCAACAGCATACAAAACCACTGCTTATGCCAAAACCTTAATAACCGACGGCTTTGGCAAAGGCGTAAAACATACTTTCACCCTAAGCGGCAATAATTTGCCAAACATGGTGCAGGTGTTTTATACTTACCCATCGCACAAAGGCTATTTTTTTGTCGAACTTTATGTTGAGGGCAAAAACCTGAAAACAAATTACATGGAGCCGATAGCGGGTAATATGTCCGCCATACCCGGCGATGCCCGCTCCCTCTTTGTACCTTTTGATAATGATACCTTCATCAGTTATGATTCAAAAGCGTTTAAAGCACCACTCACCAATACCAGCGCCGAAGTAGGGGCTGTTTTTGATAACGACACCCGCAGTGGTATTGTGTTTGGATCCGTGGAACACGAAACCTGGAAAACAGGCGTGCGTACCCTCGCCAAAAAAGATAGTACCAACACCTTCGAAATATGGGGCGGCTACACTGAAGAAGCCGTAAACCGCGATAAAATTGCTCATGGCTATATCAGCGGCAATACCGTTAAATCACCTAAAATACTTGTGGGCTGGTTTGCCGACTGGCGCAATGGTATGGAAAAGTTTGGTAAAGCAAACCGTATTGCTGAACCAACTTACGTTTTTAACTGGACAAAACCTACCCCAGTTGGCTGGAACAGCTGGGGCGTTATGCAGGAAAAACTCAACTACGATAAAGCTATCAAAGTAGCGGATTTTTTTGCCGATAGCATCCCTGCATTTCGCAACGGCAATACGGCGTTTATTGATCTCGATTCGTTTTGGGATAATATGATCAGCGGTGGCTGGGAAGGTGATTTTGGCAAACTTAAATCATTTGCCGATTACTGTAAATCAAAAGGCCTTCAACCCGGCGTGTATTGGGCACCATTTACCGACTGGGGCTGGAAAGGCGGCCCCGACCGCAAAGTTTTAGGCAGCAACTACACCTACGGCGAAACCTGGACTAAGGTTGGTGACGGCTACCACGATATTGACGGTGCCCGCGCAACAGACCCAACCCATCCGGGTACCCTTCAACATATTGACTATGTAATTGGTAAATTAAAAGCCTGTGGTTTTAAAATGATCAAGATCGACTTTCTGGGTCATGCGGCGGCCGAATCAAGCCATTTTTATGACCCGAAAATCACCACCGGTATGCAGGCGTATAAAAGGGGGATGGAACACCTGATTGATCAGTTGGGTGATCAGATGCTGGTTTACGCTGCCATTTCTCCCAGCCTGGCAACCGGGCGTTACGCGCATATGAGGCGCATTGCATGCGATGCTTTTAAAACTGTAAAAGATACCCGCTATACCCTCAACAGCGTAAACTACGGCTGGTGGCAAACTTACTTATATAATTACATTGATGCCGACCATGTTGTACTTTCAACCGAAAGTGAGGGCGCAAACAGGGCAAGGATGCTCTCGGCAGTTGTTACCGGCACGTTCATAACCGGTGATGATTTTTCGACACATGGGCAATGGACTGGCAGAGCAAAAGCTATGTACCAGAATCCTGAGATTTTGAAAATTGTGCAAAATGGAAAAGCCTTCAGGCCAGTTGAAGGTAACACCAAAACAGGTACAACCGAGCAGTTTACGCAAAAAATTGGCAACAGCTTTTACCTGGCCCTGTTTAATTATGGTGAAACTGATAAAGTGTATACTATCGACCCGAAAAGGATTGGTATGGAGGCCGGAAAAGCACCAAATGCGAAATCGTTACTGCAAGGCACTAACGTAAACACAAAAAGCGTTTTGCTAAAAGCAGGAGATGCTGAATTATTAAAATTTGAACTGAACTAATAAACACTGCAAAGGCGCCGGCAACAGATTCCCCTTTAATCGCCGGACGCCTTTTGAGGGGATGAAACCCTGTATCGTTTTTAACTGTTCAATTTAGCCGATTTT
Source organism: Mucilaginibacter sp. P19 (assembly GCF_050632265.1). Taxonomy (NCBI): domain Bacteria; kingdom Pseudomonadati; phylum Bacteroidota; class Sphingobacteriia; order Sphingobacteriales; family Sphingobacteriaceae; genus Mucilaginibacter; species Mucilaginibacter sp. P19. Next base: position 1,796,529 of record NZ_CP192586.1, on the reverse strand, counting down.
GCCCGTTTGCATGCAAGCGGGCATTTTGATTTTTTGGCGTCCATGCAGCATTTGTTTTTGTGTTTAATGCCCGCAATGTTAGTCTTTTCTATCTGGAGCGAAGTAAAAAACAATCCGCCGGTAACGGCCAGTATGGTAAAAAATTTCATAGCAGTAGGTTTTAACTTAAAAGACGATTTTTTTGCGAATGTTACAGCAAGGAAAGCAAATGTTGATTTTCGCATATTTTTTTAACAGAACCATCATTCAATGTCATTATAAGGAGGAACGACGAAGCAATCGCATACCGTACAGGGTGGTCATGCTTCCGTGCGATTGCCGCGCTACGCTCGCAATGACATCATTTGTATGTTCTCCTCATCCTCCTACCCTCAAAAACAAAAAGTCAGTGACCTCGCGTTACTGACTTTTTCATTAACTATTAACTGACCAAATATCCTTAACAAAAAACTATCTGGTACTACAAACATAGTGTGTTAAGTACGTGCTACATGTGTGAAAAGCACCATCTTGGCACACAAAAAAATTTTCATATCATGCTGATTGTCTGTATTTTAACGGTGTTATCTTATAATGCGTGCGGAATAACCTGATGAACGAACTCGGGCATTCAAAACCCACCATGCCAACTACCTCATTTACAGGAAACCGGGTGTCCTTCAGCAACATTAATGAGCGTCTTAAACGCAGCTGGATCAAAAACTGATGCGGTGTTAAACCAAAAGCCTGCTTAAAAGTGCGCAGCAAGTGATTAACCGAAAGGCAGGCATGTTCGGCAAGGTCTTCAAGGCTAATATTCTGATTATAATTGCTGTACAGGTACTCCTTAGCCAGGTTAAGACGGCGCAGGATCTCAACCCGGGTACCCTGGTTCAAAAAGTCGAGTTTTTCTGCTTTCTTGCAAATCTCATCATTATAAATATGGAAATAATTAATGAGCGTATGGTGCAGGTATTCGTTGATCAGCATTTCATCCTGCATCCCATTATCCAGGTGTTGTTTCAGGTGACATACATTGTACTTGATATCGCCCGCAAACGGATATATAGTTTCATTAAACTCGGGCTGTATTTTGCCGTTATCATAGCCTTTAGTTAACAAAGTGTCATTGTCAAAGGTCCAGCAATCTTTAAAATCCTGCAAAAACTGCTGATCAAAATTGATGGCAAATGATTGTACCTGCTGGCCCAGATCTGTATCGGTTGAATATTGTGTACCCCTGTTCAGGATCAGGAACGAATCGGGATATATGGACAAATGCCTGCGGCCAATATCATAACGTTCATTACCGCTTAATACAAAGCGAAGGCTTAAATCTGAAGTATACTGCGGCCCCTGCCTCTGGCCGCCGGTGCGGCTTACAATCTTGTTGTTGTTGCGTAATACTTTTGAATAGTCCATTGTGATATGATTTTATTGTTCGTTATAATTTCTTTCTTCCAGTAACATAAATTTGTTCCCCGCCGGGTCTAAAAATTCGGCTGCCAGTCCGGCCGGTAAATACGCAGGCGATTTGCAAAAAAATACGCCAGCCGTACGGAGCACATGATAATCGTTCAAACAGTCGGCAGTGTTAATGATAATATTACTCTTATCACTGTTGTTGTCATTATTAGTTACAAGCAACGCCACATTTAATTTATCCGACTGGATCACCGTGCTTTCCCTGCCTTCGTAAAATGTCATTGTACCTGTTATTTTGAAACCTAATTTTTGAGTATAAAAATCAATTTGCCCCTCAAAGTCGGCTGTATACACAGGTATATATTTCAATTTCATTTTACAGTAGCTAACGGAAACCAGATTTTAATGATGGAAACCAACCTGTTAGCCAGGGGCAGCAAACAGGATAATTTTTGAAGCGGGTTTACAGTAGCCGGTCAGTTAAAACTACTTAACATATCAAAGGTACTTTACCTGCGGGGGATAGTATCCCCCTATTTGGGGGATTTGTGAATTAGTGAAATCAGTTCACAATAGGCAATCTGTGGGGACAGAATCGGGGATATGATTATCTAACGAGGCGACCGTGCCAAACACTGGAACATCGTTAACTATATCAACTTATTCTGCCTGGCCAGTTTAATGGCATCAGCACGGGAGTTTACATCAAGCTTAAGGTAGATATTTTTGATATGGCTGCGCACTGTTTCCAGGTCAATGAACAATTCATTAGCAATCTGACCACGACTTTTGCCTTCGCCTATCAACTCCAGGATCTGGGTTTCTCGCTTGGATAAGGGCGATTCCTGGTTTTTTTGAAATGAGCGGATTACCAGGCGTGCAATGTTGATACTCATAGGGCCGCCGCCTTCACGTACTTCTTTTATCGATTCGATGATCTTGGTTGATGGGGTGTTTTTTGTAAGATAGCCCGATGCCCCGTTGGCCAGCGCGTTAAAAATCTGCTTTTCAGATTCGTAAACAGTTAGAATTAGGATATAGCAGTTGGGCAAGAGCTTTTTTAATTTGGGTATAGCGTCAATGCCGTTAACTCCGGGTAGCTCTATATCCAGCAGGATTACATCGGGTTTATCCGCAGCTATTTTTTTAGCAGCCTCGTCATATGAACAATAGGTACTTATCACATCATAGCCCTCGGTAGCACCAATTAAAAAGGCATAGCCATCGCGCAGGGTTTCATCATCCTCAATAATACTTACCTTAATGTTACGGGCCATGCTTAATTGCTTAACTGATTTTTACTAAACTTTAATGTTACTGATGTGCCTTTACCTGTTTCCGAATTAATGAGCAATGATGCATTGATCCGTTTTGCGCGGGCATTAATGTTATTGATCCCCCGGCCGCGATGGGCGGCGCTGCTATCAAACCCCTTACCATCATCGGTAACCCGGAGTGCTATCGCGTTTTTATCGCTCTGATCAAGCTCAAAAACTACCTGTCCGGCATCGGCATGTTTAAGGATGTTATTTAACAGTTCCTTAAATATCATGGTGATGTTACGGCTGTATTCCATAGGCAGTTTTACCAGCTGTATATCTTCATCAACGGCAGCAAACTCAAAATCAACCGGTACATCATGAAAAACCTCTATCCCTATTTCGCGGATATGGTTCAGGGTTTCATATAAGTTATCACTTTTAGGGTCGAGCGCCCACAGGATATCCTTTGTACCGTTGTATAGTGATGCCGCGTTTTGCTTTATTTGATCCACAATTCCGCGCTGATCCGCTTGCTCTTTATCTATTTTGGCATTCAGTATTTCTGATAAGACGGTGATCCGGGTTAATTTGTTACCCAGATCGTCATGAAAATCTTCGGCTGTTTGCTGGCGGATCTTTAATTTCTCTTCACGCTTCATGGCTTCAATTGCCTTTTGACGTTTTATTTTACGTTGATGAACTAAATTTTGTACCCCGAAACCCAGCAGAACTAAAAATATAATGGCTAATAACCTGAAGGTAAAAGTTTGATAAAAAGGCGGAATGATCACAAAACTGAAACTGGCCATCTTGGGCGATACCTGCCCGTCGGGGCTTATGGCTTTTACCTTGAAAGTATATGTACCCGGCGGCAGCGAAAGATAATTGACCACATTATTGCGCATGGGCGAACTAAAAGCACTATCCAGCCCAACCAGCTTATACTGGTAAGATACCGCGTCAGGATTTTTGAGGTAAACACCAAGAAAAGATATCGATAAATGATTTTGATTATGTTTAAGCTCGGCCCAGTCATTAAGGTCAATTGAAGAGCGTTTTTCGCCATCCTCCTTCATCAACTGTACCGATTTGATGAACACATGCGGCGGCGGCGCGGGAACCATTTTTGTCATGGTATTATACACCATAACAGCCTTGGTTGTACTGATCCAAACCTCGTGCCCACGGCGCATAATAGCGTTTTGGTTGGCCTCTACCACCGGCTCCTTTGAGCCTATGTTATCAATTACCCAAAAGTTTTCTTTGCAGGGTCATATTGCATCCGGTTAATTCCCTTACCGGTACCCATCCAAAGGCGGCCGCGTTCATCAGCAGCAAGACTGTAAATGCTATTCGCTTTGAGTCCGTCATCAACATTATAGATATTTACCGCCCCAGTTGTCATATCCCAGGTGTATAACCCGCTATCATCTGTACCAACCAGCAGCAGGTCGCGATATCGGATCATGCTGTAAACAGCCGTTGCCGGGAAAGATTTAAGTTTAAACCCCGAAACTATCTTTTTATTTACAGCAAGCATAACACCGTTTTGGGTGCCTATCAAAATAGAATCGCGCCCCAGGCTAAGCATTGCGGACGAATAAGGAGGAATACCTTCCAATTGTTTCAGCCCGCCGTTTTGGTAATAGAAGCAGCCCATTGACGTGCCCAGCCATATAGTACCATTATCATCGGCAGTAATAAAATTGCAGGCAAAAGATGAACTATTTTTTACCTGTCTGAAACCCTTTTTATCATACTGCCATAAACCGGTTTGCCCGGTACCAATCCAAACAGTGCCGTTTTTATCCGTATATAAACTCTGCACCCCCTTTAAATATGGCGAACCGGTTGGAACAGGTACCTCGCTGGTTTTTTTCCCGTCATATCGCAAAAGACCGGCTCCATCTATCCCCATTAAAACATTTTTGTTCCAGTCTTCAGTCACCGACATTACTATTTTTGATTCGGGGATACCCTGTGTACGATCAAAAACGGTATATCTGTCGCCTTCGCAGCGGTAAAGGCCATTGCCAAGGCTGCCCAGCCACAAGTTTTTATCTGCATCAAAATAAATATCAGGGACAGAGTTATCGGTAAGTCCGTTTGATGAGTTATAGTGTATCACACTATCATTCATAATACAATAGGCTCCATTATCGGTACCTAGCCAAATATTGGCATCAGCGTCCTGTTCAATGCACAATAACTGACCTTTTATTTTTCCGGTAATATTTTTTGCATCCAGTGGTTTAGCCATACCATTCCTGGCGCATAACAAACCCGAGCGGGTTAGAAGATAAGTTTTGCTTTTATCAAAACGGTCGAAAAAAATCCTTTTGATAATTTGCTCACTAAATTGGGAATCAATATCAATTACATGTTCCCATTTTTGCCCTTTAAGGCGATATATACCCTTTTTGTAAACAGACACATATAACGAACCTGTGCTATTAACAGCCAAACTGGTGATAAAAATATCAGGATCATCATTAATAGGGACATGCTGCATTTTATCATTCTTCACCCTGAACAACATCCCTGCAGCTGTAACCCAGATAGTTCCCTCTCCATCCTGGGTTATGTTACCGACAAAAGAGCGCTTAACCGGTATATCCGGTTTATACTTTATAATCCGCCCATTATAAAGCCTTGCAAGCCCGTTCATTGTACCAAACCAGGTACAGCCCCCTTATCCGAAAAAACGGTTGCAACGTAATTATCAGGTAAACCTGTTAAGCGGGTATAAGCCGTAAAATCCTTTCCATCAAAACGGCAGGCGCCACCAAATGTACCTATCCACAAACGATGATCGGTATCCATGGATAGCTTGTTTATTTGCGACTGAATGAGCCCATCCTCAATATCATAGTGCGCAAAAATGTATTTCTGTGCATGGGCCCGGCCTGTAAACAATAGCATACCTGCCAGGAAACACAAAACCAGAAAAACGGGGAAACGCGATAGCTTATTCAATTAAAAACATAAATTAAATTACCTGTATGGGGGTACAATTAAAAAGTTAAATTAAAGCTAATTAAAATAAAAAAAATCACCCCAATAGGGTGATTAATTATTGTCGGTTAAGGAAGTAAAATTTAGTTTTTAGCTACCACAGAATTGTCGTTATTTAAAGGTGTTTTTATGTCCTCAAACATTTTACAAACCTGGGTAATTTTCCAGTCCTGCCGCTCATTTTTCTCGATGATCAGGTAATCATGCTGTGCGCAGTTTTCATAATTAAAATCAACCCGTGCAATTACCATGGCATCGCTTTTGGCAAGCACTTCGTAACCCGACTGGCAATTTTGCTGGGTACCGGCATCCTTTTTCATCATGCTTACCAGGTCGTCTTTTTCCTGTACAAGTACCTTTTCGCCGCGGGGTAACTTCAATACAGAATTGTCACTCATTATTGATTTTAATTTTTTAAAGTTGGAGGTCATGTGGCTGTCAATGAAATCGCGGATCACGCCGGCGTATCCTGTTTCGGCAGCCGTACGGCCATACATGGTGCTGGCAGATAATAACCCTACTATACATGCCAATAAAAATTTATTTTTCATTTGTGATATTTTTTGATCAAATGTGGGTAGGCTTTGATCAAAAAAATATGCCTATCACACCTAAGCAATGCAACCGTACCCGGCCATACAGCAAGCCGGTGTCTTTCGCCTATAAAGATCATTTTTTGCACTTTTTGAGCAGATCTGTAATTAATCTGAAAATCTGTGCAGATAATTCTTTAATTATCAATAAACCATAACAGAACCTGCCCTGCATATTTAAATCTGTACGAAAATATTTTTATTTTTGGGAGCATCTTTTACCGAATAAAACCACGCCATAACTTGGAACCTACAGAAAACTTTTTCCGAAGCATTATTGAGGCCTCGCCTTTTCCGGTGTATATGTGTATGGGCCCGGATAAGCTCATTGCCATAGCCAATGATGCTACCTTAAAGGCATGGGGGAAAGATAAGTCGATAATTGGAAAACCTTTTGACGAGGCGCTACCCGACCTTCAGGGCCAGCCGTTCAGCAGCCTCATAAGCGAAGTATACCGTACCGGCGAAACTTATCACGGCAACAATGCACCTGCCGAATTTATAATTAACGGCAAACGGCAAATTAATTATTACAAGTTTACCTATCAGGCTGTACGTAACTCGCGCGGTAAAATAGTTGGCGTTATTTGTTTCTCGACAGATGTTACCGAAATTGAACATGCCAGACAGGCTATGGAAGAGAGCAGGCATACCTTGTATAACATGGTGAGGCAAGCACCCGTGGGCATTTGCATTATAAACAGCGATAATCTGGTAATTGAAGTAGTGAATGACTCGTATCTTGAGCTGGTAGGCCGTAAACGTGTAGAAATGGAAAACCGGGGCGTTTGGGAAGCCATCCCTGAAACGGCCGAATTGTATGCCCCCGTAATGGATAATGTTATTGAAACAGGGCAACCGATTACCGCCAAGGAGCATAAACTGCTGCTTGTACGCAATGGCGTACCCGAAATGGTATTTATTGATTTTGTTTATGAACCTGTTAAAGGTTTTGACGGCGAGATAAGCGCCATTATGGTAATTGCCATTGATGTAACTGAAAAAGTTTTTGCACGCCGCAAAATTGAGGAAGCTGAAGAAAGGGCCAGGCTGGCCGTTGAAGCTGCTGAAATAGGCACCTTTGATCTTGACCTGGTTACCGAAGAGATACTTACATCCGAAAGGTTTAACATTATTTTTGGAGTTGGCCGAGATGCCCCCCGCGATTTATTTTTGAAAGCACTGCATCCCGATGACCTTGAACTACGTAATAATGCTCATAAAACCGCGCTTACTACCGGAAAACTTTTTTATGAGGCAAGAATTATCTGGCCAAATGGCTCTTTACGCTGGATCAGGGCGCAAGGCAAAGTTTATTATGGTTCAATAAACAAACCGTTGCGTATTCTGGGCACCTTGCTTGATATAACCGAATTTAAACACCTGCAACAACAAAAAGATGATTTTATAAGCGTTGCCAGTCATGAGCTAAAAACACCGATGACATCGATCAAGGCGTCCATGCAATTGCTCGACAGATTGATCAAGGTTGATCCCTCATCTGATAAGATCCCTCAGTTTATTAACCGCGGCAACAGCAGCCTGAATAAAATGCAGCAGCTGGTTGATAGCTTACTTAACGTTTCAAAAATTACCGCCGGGCAGCTTGCACTTCATAAAACACATTTTTTGGCAGCCCAAATGATCAATGAATGCTGCGACCACGTGAGGCTTGCAGGTACGCATGAACTTGAGCTTACAGGCGACACCGATCTGGAACTATACGCAGACAGGCAACGGATAGACCAGGTTGTTGTTAATTTTGTAAACAATGCGGTTAAATATGCGCCCGACAGCAACCGGATTGTCATCAATATCAGTAAACAGGACAACATGGCCAAAATATCGGTACAGGATTTCGGCAGGGGAATCCCGCCGGAAAACATCCCGCATTTATTTGAACGCTACTACCGGGTTGATACTTCGGGTATTCAATATTCAGGGCTTGGACTTGGCTTATATATCAGCGCCGAGATCATTGAGCTTCACGGCGGCGAAATGGGGGTTGAAAGCGAAGTGGACAAAGGCAGTACTTTTTGGTTTACGATACCGCTAAATTGAAATTTAAATCCCGATTGAAAATAGTAAAACCCATAATCATCGTTTTATTGTTTTGCCTGCTCACTGTTTTTACACAAATTGGTGGGCTGGTTTATCTCATTTCAATTAGCCTGCACAAACTAATCAACAAAACCTTAAATAATAAATATTACCGCCAAATCACCAAGGCTGTAGTTTTTATGGTGTTATATTGCCTTACCACTTTTTTAATTGTACCTCCGCTTGCCAGACTTTCGGGCAGGGTGCCGCTCCCCTTCTCCCAAATCAATCATTTAAAGCCGCTAAACCGGCTAACCTGCCTGTTCAATCGTAATTATGTTCGCCCACAACTTAAGCAGGCTGCATTTGCCGTAGCTGCCGAAATGAACCATAAATATCCGGGAAGTGCCCTGAATTATCTTGACGCGAGCTTTCCGTTCATTAATGGGTTTCCGCTTATGCCCCACCTGAGTCATAACGATGGTAAAAAACTCGATCTTGCATTTTTTTATATTGATAACAAAACAGGCTTAGAAACCGATAAAACACCTTCGCCAATCGGATACGGAATTAGTGAAGAGCCGCGCGCCGGTGAAATCAACACAACACAGGCCTGCCTGATAAAGGGTTATTGGCAGTACAGCTTTTTGACTAAAATGGTTCCCCAGAGCAATAAAGTTAATTTTACTTTTGATAGTTTACGAACAAAGGCACTTGTAACCCTCTTTGCATCGCAATATGTCATCAATAAAATATTTATCGAACCTCATTTAAAAAATCGTCTGGGCATCCAAACACCCAAGCTACGATTTCACGGATGCCGTGCGGTAAGGCATGACGACCATATTCATGTCCAACTATAGGTTTAAAGCATTCATCATTTTTCAACATACGAATTATAACAGATTTCCCAGGAATTGCCTTCAGGATGGGCAATAAAACCGGCATAACCGCCCCAGAAAGGTTCAGCCGGATGCTTCAGGATTTGTACTTCTGCCAGCCTCAAAGATCTTTAACTGCAAGAGTAATGCGGCTACATGGGCCTGCATAGTGTATTTTTTTATTAGATCCTATCCAATCATGAATCAGGGTTTGTGGCTGATTTTATTTCATGCTTAAATTTAATTGTCAGTTAATACAGCCGGGGTAAATTTAGCTAACCAAATATATAAACATGCAAATCAATTATTTTACAGTAGGCATTGTAATAACCTTGTTAATAACATTAATAGTATGGATAGTAAAAACCGACCGCAAAGACGAGAAAAGCTTTGAACAACAAATTATTGACCGGGAACTTAAACCAAGGGAACATCCCAAACCGCAAAAAGCCGATAAAGCCATGTGATCGGGTAAAACCCGCTATCAACTCACGTAGTTTCACGTATCATTTTGTGCAGTCATTTTTTTAAATTTAGCAACCCAACCTAATATCTATCTCATGGAAGCAGATAAAACTTCAGATCAGCAAGTATTTTATGTAGGACTTTGTATGGCCGGAGCCGTGTCTGCCGGGGCTTACACAGCAGGCGTTATTGATTACCTGCTCCAGGCATTAGCCGAATGGGACAAGCACCGCAGTGAGCCAGGCGTACCATCGCACAAAGTGCAGATCCCGGTAATGGGCGGTGCGTCGGCAGGCGGTATGACCAGTATAATGGCCGCATCCTCCCTTAACAACCCGATAACCCATATCGACAAGCCATCAGGAGATCTTTTAGCCGAGCATCCCGAAAACAAGCTCTACCACTCCTGGGTCGACCTTATTCAGGCTGATATGTTCACAAAAATGCTGGATACCAGCGACATTAAAAGCTCGGGTGTAATATCGGCACTGAATTCTGATTTTATTAATGATGTTGCCAAACGGGTAGTTACCGCCGATCCAAAACAATGGCAACCGCTGCCCACTTATATTAAACCCGGTTTAAAGATCTTTACCACGCTTACAAACCTGCAGGGCTACGCCTACAATGTTCCGTTCAATTCGTCATCTTCACAGCGTACCAAATATAATATGCGCATCCATAATGATTACGCATGCTTTGAGCTTACCGAAAACGCCATTGCCGGGCATAATAACGGATGGATGCCGCTTGACCTGAAAAATAATATTAACACGGATATAGCCGCCGACGCTGCAATGGCTACCGGCGCCTTTCCGGTTGGGTTGCAATCAAGGATAGTTAAACGCGACGCCCAGTATGTTAACAATAACCCATGGTTAAGCAATTACTTAACCAATGCTCCAATTGATGCAGGCGGTTATCAAACCCTGAACGTCGACGGTGGTATGATCAACAACGAGCCGTTTGATAAAGTACGCAGTGTTTTAGACGACCTTACAGCCCAACCGAGCGTTGATTATAACAACTTTAACAAATTTGTTTCAACCGTACTGATGATTGAACCTTTTCCTACCCAACCGCCAAAACCAATTTCGCAATCACGGGCTATATTAAATGTGATAGGTTTAACGCTATCATCCATGCTATCGCAAATGCGCTCAAAAGCGGTTAATATTAAAGACGCAATGGATGATGATTGCGCAGGTCAGTACCTGATCACGCCATCGCGCCGTGTAGATACGCCCGATGGCAAATCGACAGACCTAACCGGCGAACAAGCCATTGCCTGTGGTGCGTTGAGCGGTTTTAGCGGATTTTTAAATAAAGAATTCAGGGTACATGATTTCTTTTTAGGCCGGCACAATTGTAAGATCTTTTTGCGTGATTACTTTACCATACCAGCCAAAGCACTTACCACTAACCCCATTTTTAAAGATGGCTATGCTAATGCAGATCTGGCCAGATTTAAATCGACACAAAACGATAGCTACCAAATCATCCCGGTATTTGAACAAGATATCAAATTCCCCGATATTAAATTCAGTTCGGGTACCAACTGGCCCACGCTTAAAGAAAAAGATATCGACAGGTTTAGCAGCGGCTTGAAAGATCGTATCCAAACCATTATGCTTAATGTGGCAGACCTTGGCTGGCTCACCAAAAGCTTATTATGGATAGGCGCTAAAGTGATCCTGAACCGTATGGTAACCAACAAAATAATGGTAGTGATCAAAGAAGAACTTAAAACATGGAAACTGCTGCCGTAGCGGTCTAAAAAATTCAGCCTTACGAAGTTTCTTAAAACTTCGTAAGGCTTCAATGGCTTTTATACTGCTTTAAATACCACTATTCCGTTATGCCCGCCAAAGCCAAAAGTATTGCTCATGGCTACTTTTACTTTATGGTCGATGGCATCTTTCAATACAAACTTCAAATTATCCGGAATAGCGGGGTCTAAAGTTGTGGTATTGATTGTTGGTGGTATTATTTGATTTTCAATTGATTTTATGGCTGCGATAGCTTCAATAGCTCCGGCGGCCCCCAGCAGGTGGCCAGTCATGGATTTGGTTGAACCTATAATAGTATCTGTTGCTTTGCCTTTTGTAACCGCAAGCAGGGCGTTGATCTCTGAAAGATCACCAACCGGAGTTGAGGTAGCATGCATGTTCAGGTAGTCGACGTCTTCAATACTTAAACCCGATTCGGTAAGGGCCTGCTGCATGGCACGGGCAGCACCTAATCCTTCCGGGTGAGTGGCTGTCATGTGGTATGCATCAGCAGTCATAGATGCTCCGGTAACTTCAGCATAAATATGGGCACCACGACTCACTGCATGTTCATAATCTTCAAGCACCAAAGCGCCTGCGCCTTCGCCCATAACAAAACCATCACGATCAATATCAAATGGCCTTGAAGCGTGTTGCGGATCATTATTACGGGCAGACATAGCTTTCATCGAACTAAAACCCCCAATTGAAGCCGGGGTTATAGGCGCTTCAGAACCACCAGTAACTATGATCTTAGCCTTACCCAAACGGATATAATTAAAAGCATCCATAATAGCTGTATTTGATGTTGCACAGGCCGAAACCGTTGTGTAGTTAATCCCCATAAAACCGTTACGGATAGAGATTATTCCCGAAGCCATATTAGAAATGAACTTAGGTACAAAGAACGGGCTAAACCTGGGCTGTCCGTTACCCCTGGCATACTCAGTTACCTGCTCCTCAAAAGTTTCCATACCGCCTTGTCCGCTGCCCCAGATAATACCAACATCAAAGGGATCCATTTTGCTCAGATCAAAACCCGAATCTTTGATAGCTTCATCGGCTGCAACAAGCGCATACTGGGTGAAGGTATCGGTACGTTTTAATTCGGCTTTATCCAGGTGATCTGTGATATTGAAATCTTTCAGTTCGCAGGCAAATTGCGTACGGAATAATGATGCATCAAAACGGGTGATGGTTGCAGCGCCGCTTTTACCGGCAATTAAGTTTTGCCAATAAGTTTTTACATTATTTCCAAGCGGTGTCAAAGCGCCCAGACCTGTTATAACTACTCTGTTTAACATGATGGTTTTATTAAAATCGGCGCAAAGATATAACAATATACCAAATGGTATTTTGACAATTCAACATGTATCGGTTTTACACGCTGAAAATTACCAGGTTATGGCATGACCAAAAGTTAAAATAGTTCAAAAACCATCATGGTTAAATCAAGGAAACAGATTCGATTATTTTCCAAAAATCTTATTTAATTCCGAATAAGGAACAGCATCATTTACAAAACCATAACTTCCCTGTGAAAGTTCAACAGCGGCCCGCTGAAAAGCGCCCAAAGCAGCCCTTGCCAATGCCGAACCAAGACTTACCCTTTTTACACCCAGGCCGGCAAGTTCATTGAAGCTAATATCAAAACCTGCTGCGCCAAGTACAATATTTACTGATTTGGGGGCTACGGCCTTCACTACTTCGTTTATTTGCTCCCTCGTTTTGAGGCCTGGCGCAAAAAGAACATCAGCACCTGCATCGGCAAAAGCAACAAGGCGTTTTATGGTGTCCTGCAGGTCTATTTTCCCGTGGATCATATTTTCGGCCCTGGCGGTTAGCATAAAATGAAAAGGTAAACTCCGCGCCGCTTCAACAGCAGCCTTTACCCGTGCAACCGAAAGCTCAAAATTGTAAATGGGATCACGGTCGTTACCTGTGGCATCCTCTATCGAGCCGCCAACCAGTCCCACTCCCGCTGCGGCTAAGATAGTTTGGGCACAAATCTCCGGCGTATCGCCAAAACCATTCTCCAAATCGGCAGCTACCGGTAAATGTGTGGCATTGATAATAGCCAATGCATTATCAAGCGTTTCCTCCCGACCGATCATCGCATGCCCGTCCGGTCGGCCGAGCGCATAGGCCAATCCGGCGCTTGTAGTAGTAAAAGCTTCAAAACCTAACCCTGTTAAAATCTTAGCCGAACCGGCATCCCAGGGATTAGGGATAACAAACAGGCCATCACGTTCATGCAGGGCTTTAAAAACTTCGGCTTTTTGATATTGGGAATCGTTTATTGCAGATGACATTTGAAAGCAGATTAGTGTTTATCGAAATTAAGCAAAAGTTAACCTGCAATCATGAGTCTTAAGCCACAAATTTGCTTTTTGACTTAAGACTTACGACTTCTAACTTCCGACTTAATATCCCTATTATTGCAACAGCAATAGTTATGAAACAAAAAATAGATATTGAAAATTGGACCAGGAAAGAGCATTACAACTTTTTTAAACAGTTTGAGGAGCCCTATTATGGCGTAAACGTAAACGTTGATGTAACAGCCGCCTATAAGTTTGTGAAGGATAACGGGATCTCATTTTTCCTTTATACCATGTATCAGTCTTTAGCTGCCTCGCAAATTATTGAGCCTTTCAAATATCGTATGGAGGGCAATGATGTTTTTATTTACGACCAGATTGATGCCAGCTCAACAGTTCCGCGGGCTAATGGCACGTTTGGCTTTGGTGAATGGCCCTTTCATCCCTTGTTCGAAGATTTTGCCCGCGACGCCAACAAGGAAATTGAACGGGTACAAAGTAACAACCTGCTTGAACGCAAGGCTTTAAACAATGTAATCCGTTTTTCTTCGCTACCCTGGATCAATTTCACCTCACTGTCACATGCACGCATGTTTTCATTTATGGATAGCTGCCCTAAGGTTTCGTTTGGTAAAATGACAGAACATCATGGTAAGCGCACCATGCCGGTATCCGTGCATGTAAATCACGCGTTGATTGATGGCATCCACGTGGGCCAGTATATAGATTGTTACCAGGAGCTGCTGAACAAAGGATTTTAGGCTACCGTAAAACGCGCAGAAGTTGCGTACCTCAGGCACGCTAAAACCCTTTAATAATTATTCTACAACCCTTTAGCACCTCTGGTGCTATCTTTCCATCTATTGATTTACAAGATAAAAAGTTTAACTTTTTTTAAACACATTCTCCTTAACCATAAACAATGGCAGCGAGCCATGATCAAGCACGCGTGAATGAAAATCCCTGATGTTAAATTGGGCACCCTGCTTTTGCTGCAATTCCTCTTTCCAGTGCAGTATTTGTAATGCGCCATACTTGTAGGTAACTACCTGTGCCGGCCAGCGGCGCATGCGGGCAATTTCGCGCATGGCAATATCATCCTGCCCCCGGATATTCTTTCTCCAAAATGCCAGCGCCTGTTCATCTGTCCAGCCGTAATAATTAAGCGCTACATCCAAGGGTACGCGTACCGACCGTACAATATCCCACTCCCATTTACCCAGCTCATCATAAGGCATTTTGTATACGCCAAGTTGTTTGCCTAACTCTTCGGTATATGCCGCCCAACCCTCAGCAAAGCCCATATAATAAAACAACTGCTGCACTGCCGACGTTTTGGTTTGCGCCTCCGTACCCGCCTGGTAATGGTGGCCGGGAACTCCCTCGTGCATAAAAAGCCAGTCGACCTGCCGCTTATTGTATGGCTTATCAAAAAGGTTATAGTAAAACGCATTATTATCGTAATAGCCGGGCGTTTGTGCCAGTTGCCTGTTTTCGCCTTTTACAATTTTTAGCGGGGCTATGTTGGTATTACTAAAAAGTTTGGGCATGTTGGCATAAATAACCTCTTTGGTATTTTCGAAGGCTTGCTGAACTAACTTCGGGTCGATGATAAAAAAGGAAGGATCATTGAGGTGCTTATAAAAATCATCTTCGTTTAACCCGGTTTGCTGGCGGATAGCTTCGATGTGCTTTTGAACGCGGGCCACTTCGCTAAGGCCAAACTGGTAGATCTCATCAGGAGTGGCGCTGGCACTGGTCCAGCGTTTTAGCAGGTAGGCATACCAGGCTTTGCCGTTGGGGATAGTGATAATGCCGCCTGTGGGGATTACAGCAGGTTTATTTTTTAACCAATCCTGCTCAAGTTTAATCCGCTCTAAATTAAGGGCGGTTTCATAGCTGATCAGCTGATAATCTACGTTTTCCGGTTCGCTGAGCTGACCTGCTTTGAAGGCTGATAAATCAGTCTTAACTTTTTTAAAAAAGCTAACTGTTTTTGCACATCAGCAGCGGTGCCGATATGTTCTAATCCGTTTGTGTAGCTTAGTTCAAGTTGGGGCAAATGCAATTTAGTGTAGCCGGCTACAAAATCATTGCAAAAAGCATCAAACGTTTGCTGACCAAAAGCAAAAGAAGAAGTTAAAATAAAAAACAAAAAAACAAGAGGTCGCCTCATAACAACGGAGTGGTTAACAAACCTAAATATTTGCTTTGATTAATTTATGCAAAAACAAAACTCCTGTTAACCATTATCAGCAATCCAAAAGCATTTTGCTTAAGTTGACTGGATGTAGCTGTGCAATTGCTCAATGGTTTCCCGTTGCGAATGGATAGTTTCGTACACCACATCACTCATTGAAATAATACCGCATAGCTGATCGGCCACATCAAACACCGGTAAATACCTGATATTATTTTCGCTCATGATCAGCATGCATTCATCAACTGATGATTCGGGGGTGATCCTCGGGAAATTGGTACTTATGATCTCGCCAGCGGTGGTTTCGTCGGAGTGTTTACCCATTAAAATGATTTTACGGGAGTAATCCCTCTCTGTCATCAGGCCCATATACCTGCCATTTTCAGTTACCACTACCGAGCCGATGTTTTTTTCGGCCATCAGTTTCAACACGTTAAACACGGTGGTATCAGCAGGTACTGCAGTAACATTGTTTCCCTTACGGGCCAGGATATGCTTTACACTTTTCATAAATACTCAGGTTAATTTGGTAAATTCAAGATACGAATAAGTAACAGAAAAACAATGGATTGTGGAAAACAAAATCTATTCAGGCTAAAAAAACCGTTCGGCCATGCAGTTAAACCAATCCTTATATTGTAACAAAACGGGTGTCCCAATTTTTTGATTCCCGAAAAAAAATTAAAAAAATGCCGGCTGTCTTTTTTGCAGAAAAACAAATGTTCCATTTTTTGAGTCTGAAACGCGGGACAGCATAAAAATAAAACAAATTGATAATCAGCTAATTAGTATATTCGATGAAACATACATAACTAATTAAAAATCAGATAATAAAACTGATAAGAGTAAAAACAGCGGAGGTTTTACAGAAGATTTGACGCCATATTTATTCAACCTCTTTTTTTGTTTTTATCGTAACTTTTTGAATAAGTTACTCTAATAATAAAAGGCGCTGACAAAATAGCTTCACCAACAATCTCGGTTTCTTTGATTAAAAAAGCCCCCGGTAATTAAACCGAAGGGCTACCAACCTATATAAAAACAAACCTATTGTTTTCTCTTTCCCCAAATGGCAGTGCCATGGTTATCTAACCCGGTAAATATCAGGGTTGATGTTATTTTGTTTTCCCAGTCGCGCTCGCGTTCAACTTTTAGCTTGTAATTATCGCCGTTGCTGTATTTAAGCTCAAGCCATGGAGCGGTAAATGTCCATTTATCAGCAGCGTTACCATCAATAGTACCGGCAACGTCCAGTTTAAAGGTTGTTGAAACCTGGAAATCCGGATTGGTTTGCTCGGTACCATAACCCGGTACAACATGATAATTCAGCGTGATTTTTTCATAGGTCCCTGCCACATCGGTCGCAGCTATAGTTGTTTGAGCAACATTGGCATAGCGCTCAGGCGATACTATTGGCCAGCCGTCGGTTGTCCATGATATTTTACGAACGTGCAGGTCCATAAAGTACGAGTTAATACCCGGCCTGCCCTGGTGCGCCATGTAATATTGCCCGCTACCGTTGTCAAACACTGCGCAATGCCCTGTGCCCTGCCAGCCGCTTTGGTTGCTGAACTGGTATGGCGCAAGGATCATAGGGCCATGATCTTCATTGGTATTGATGTCATGCCCGTTATAATCATAAAACGGACCGGTCGGGCTATCGCCCCGCCCAACCCTAACATTATACTTGGTTTGCAGCCAGTCATAACTGATAAACAGGAAATACTTTTTCAGATCGGGGTTGTAGATCACTTCCGCGCCTTCAATGTTACCATTGTATTTGCCGCCGGTAAAACCGCGGTTAGCTATGCGCTTGCCCTTATCGCCCGAACTGGCCGCCAGGCCGGTTGAAGGATCAAGTTTAAGGATATAGATCCCGTCCCAGGCCGAGCCATAGTACATATACTGCTCGCCGGTGGTTGTAGTTATTACGGTTGGGTCGATAGCGTTGGTTTGGATACTGGCATCATTGGTTGATGTTACAACGAGGCCTTTCTCCGTCCAGGGGCCGTCAGGCGATGAAGCCGTCGCCATACCGATAACACTCAGGCGTGCTACAGGCGATGAAAGCGAATAATACAATCTGTACTCCGAACCCACCTTCATTACGTAAGGTGCCCATAAGGCGTTGTAAGGCGTACC
The DNA here is from genome assembly GCF_050632265.1 of Mucilaginibacter sp. P19. NCBI lineage: Bacteria > Pseudomonadati > Bacteroidota > Sphingobacteriia > Sphingobacteriales > Sphingobacteriaceae > Mucilaginibacter > Mucilaginibacter sp. P19. Next base: position 1,778,437 of record NZ_CP192586.1, on the reverse strand, counting down.
GCCTTTACCCGTAATATAGGCAGATCCCTGCGCCGGCAATGACGAAAATACCCAACCCACATACTCCCACTGCACCAAATCCTTCGACCTGCGGATTTGCAGGCCCGGCCTTACATCAGTACCAAAAGCCACATCAGTACTATAGCAATAATAATAATCACCAAACTTTTTAATGGATGGGTCATGCACGTTATACACTGTCCACTTAGGATAATAGGTAAATGCCGCAATATCCGCATAAGTATCACTGATACTGTTGATATCAAACGCTGTTGTTACCGGTGGAGTCGTGGTAGTATCCGTTTTAGTTGGCGCAGGTGTCTCCTTTTTTGAGCAGGAAAACAGCACTGTTGTCAATGCGGTTATTAAATATAGATTTTTCGCTGTATTCATCGTCGTGTTCGTCTCGTTCTTATCTAAAAACTCATGTCATTTCGAGTGATAGCGAGAAATCTTATACTACATACTTTGTGGACTTGCTTATCCGCTTTGTGTATCGTACAAGATTTCTCTCTCGCCCCCTCGCTCGTCCCCCCTTGCTCTATCGAAATGACAAGGGTTGTTAACTAAGGTTGGATGGGGCTAATACCCCGTATTTTGTACCAAACCAACATTGGTTTGCACTTCGCTAAGCGGTATCGGCAAATACTCCTTACCTGCGGTATAGGTATTAAATTCCGGGTCGCGGGACTTTAGCCAGGCCAGTTTAGTTGCATCCTGTAACCAGCCCCAGCGACGGATATCATCAAAACGGTGACCTTCCAACGAAAACTCCAGGAAACGTTCGTGACCTATCTGATCGCGCATCTCAGCCTGGCTCATGCCCGGTTTTACCGTAGCTAAGTTTGGCAAACCAACACGGCTGCGTACCCGCTGGATGTATTGATAAGCATCGTTTGTCTGGCCCAATTCGTTCAAACACTCAGCGTACATCAGCAGTACATCAGCATAACGCATCAATCTTTCGTTGATACCTGATCTCCAGTCATACTCATCGGCCTGGCCGCTGTCGCCATTTTCATACTTATGGCAAAACAGGGCATTTAATGAGGAGCTGCCGGCGTAGCGGGCGGCAAAATCCTGGTTATATAATTTTTCGCCGGGTTTGTTGTAATACATGGTTACATCCAAACGTGGGTCGACACCGCCGCTGGTTGTTTTCTCCTGCAGATATTCATTGTATAATGCAGGCGTTGGCTGCACATCTGTAAAACCAAAGCTCGCCGCGCCAAAGGTGATGGCACGGGCAGATGTACGGCCCCATCCTGATGACGGATCGCCTCCCCAGCCCAGATCAGTACCTCCGGCATCCCTTGAAAACTGAACCTCAAAAATTGATTCGGAGTTATTTTCATTATTGGCAAAAAAGTTATCGTAGTAATTAGGCACAAGGCTATAAGTACCCATATCAATAACTGATTTGAACTCGGCAGCAGCTTCGGCGTATTTTTTTGTAAACAGGTAGGTTTTCCCCAGAAACGCCGCTGCTGCTCCCCTGGTAGCGCGACCTATCTGTCCATCGGGCGATAAGCCACTGTAAGTTGTTGGCAGCATACCTTCGGCAGCTTTAAAATCGCTGATCACTTGCGCCCAAACTACATCCTGGGGCTGTTGTTTTTGAAAATAATCGGCACTTGAGCCGGCAGGAACCAACGGCATAGGCACGTTTTTATAAAAATCGGCCAGGTGAAAATAGTACAGGCCTCGCAGAAAATAAGCCTGGCCTAATACACGTTTCTTCAGTTCGGCATCCATATTAATGGCGGGTACATATTTCAGCACTTCGTTTGCGCGTAAAATACCCTGGTAGTAGGCTGTCCATGAAAACAGCACACCGGCACCGGTGCTTTGCATATTAAACTTACCCATGTTATAGATCTGGTCCCAGGGGCTATAGCTTGTCGCATCATCGCCCCTTGTGTTTTCCACTATCGGCGAAAAGCGCATGTATGAACCATCAATGATTAAACTGCCGTATACCGCATTGATTCCCTTTACGGCATCACTGGCATTTTGCCAAAACGTTTGGGTGGTTTGTGCGTTAGGGTTTACTGTGGTTAAATCACTCTTTTTGCATCCCATGGCAAATGCAGCTACCAACAATAGCGTTAATAATGCCTTTGTATATATCGTTTTCATTATAAATAATGTTAAATCGTTAATCAGTTTTTATAATCCTAATTGTAAGCCTACCAGTAAAGTGCGCGGATTAGGGAACGAACCGTAATCAAAACCGCGGTTAATGGTACCATCGTTAATAAAATCCGGGTCGAAGCCCTTGTATTTAGTGATGGTGTACAGATTTTGTCCAGACAGGTAAACCCGCAAGCTCCTGATCACATGTGTACGGTTCAGCAAACTTGTTGGGAGCGTATAACCCAATTGCGCGGTTTGCAGGCGGGCGTAAGAGCCGCTCTGAATAAACCTGTCCGAATTGCGGTTATTGGCATTAGGATCACCTATGATAGGGCGGGGCACGTTGGTGTTGGTATTAGTTGGTGTCCAGTAATTTAATTCATCAGTGCTGGCGTTGGTATATTGGCCTGTCATTAAAGACTGGTACACCCCATTGGCTATTTTACTGCCATAGTTACCTTGTATAAATACTGATGCATCAAAGCTTTTATAATTAGCACTGAAGTTAAAGCCATAGTAAAGTTTTGGTATAGCGGAGCCTAAGTAAACACGGTCGTTATCGTTGATGATGCCGTTATGATCAGTATCAACAAACTTAACATCGCCCGGGGCTGCCCCTGTTTGGGTGGCATGAGCCGCTACATCTGCTGCATCTTTGAAAATACCTTCAGTTTTAAATGCATACAGCTCGCCTACCTCACCGCCAACAGCTGTTTTGCTGTATGCACCGTAAATTGGGTTACCACCATTGCCTAAGGATAATACTTTATTTTTAACCGTTGAAGCGTTTGCGCTGATGGTGTAATTGAACGGACCGTTATCCCTGCTGCGATAAGTGACCGTAAACTCAATACCTTTATTGGTAAAAGAAGCAGCATTAACCAGTGGAGTGTTAATAGCGCCTACGGAAACCGGGATTGGCACAGGTAAAAGAATGCCTATAATTTTGTTAACATAATACTCCGACGAAAAGCTTAACCGATCCTGAAAAAGGCTCAAATCCAAACCAACGTTGCTGGTACGTTTTTGCTCCCATTTGTTAGTTTGGTCAAATACCTGTGTTTGGGTTGCGCCAGGCGCCAATGTATTACCAAATACATAACTGGCATTGGCATTTACAACGGCCTGGTATGGGTAAAATGCAAGCGCGTTTACGTTACCCAATGTACCGTATCCCGCCTTTAATTTTAATTGGGTAATAGCTTCGGGCAGGTGCAGGAATTTTTCTTTATTGATATTCCAGCCAACAGATACGCCGGCAAAATTACCAAAGCGGTTATACGCTGGCAACTGCGATGTACCATCACGCCTGTAATTGGCGGTTAGCAGGTAACGATCATCATAGTTGTAGTTTACGCGGCCAAATATTGGCGAGTAAAATTTACGCTCGTTGCTGTTGCCAAATACTGTTTTATCGGTAGTGTTACTCACATTATCAAACGCAAACAGGTATGGCTGCGGCAGATTATAGGCTATACCGGTAAGGTTATCATTCTTATCTTTTTGATAAGCCGTACCTGCCAGTAATTCTACATTATGCTTTTTGATATTGAATTTGTAGCTCAGCGTATTTTCAACAAGGGCGGTATAGTAATTACCACGGGCATCGCTGTAGTAAGCCGTTGTGTTGGGATAAAACCAGCCCAGGTCATAAATAGGGTCGAAATAAGTGTTCTTGAAATCGTTACGGTCATAGCTTGCGTTAAGACGATATTTCAGGTTTTTGATAAACTCAATCTCCATCCATGCCGATGCCAGCATACGATTGCGTTGCCCCGTGCTGTTTAACAAATTATTTACACCAATAATATTCAAAGAGATGGCCCTTTGGGTATTTTGATCAACACCGCCATAACCACCAACACGGTTAGGATCGTAAATAGGCATGGTAGGGATAGCTGTAACAAGATCAACTATCTGGTTACCTGTACCATGTAAATGTGGATATGCCAGATTGTTATAATCGCCTTCGGTATAGGCAAACTTAGTACCGAAAGACACGATGCCTTTTTTACCCTGGATATTACCACTCAGGTTATAGCGCGTATATGAAGGGCCAGACACGGTTGTGCCGGTTTGGTTAAAATAATCAAAGGCGACGTTATAGCTCATGTTTTCGTTACCGCCGGATAAGCCAAGGTCATGGCTTTGGGTGTAGCCTGTTCTGAAGCCCGATTTTTGCCAGTCGGTATTTACGTTGCTGATAAATTTGCTTGATGACGGATCATTGCCCGGAGCCAATGATAAGCCAGCATTGGTTTCGGCAGCATTGGCAATTTTTTGGTACCCTACCCTGTCAGTAACAGACAGTGTTTTTGGATTTTTCTGGAAGCCTGCATAACCATTGTAGTTGATCTTCATGGCGCCGTTGCGGCCTTTTTTAGTAGTGATGATAACCACACCATTGGCACCGCGGAAACCATAAATGGCACCTGCCGACGCATCTTTAATTACCTGCATGCTTTCGATATCAGTTGTAGGGAAATCGAAAGGTTCCATAGTTGGTACACCATCAATGATATATAGCGGGTTGTTGTTGATCAGCGAGCTCACACCACGAATCCGGATAGAAACGCCTTCGCCCGGTACACCTGAACCATTTACCTGTACGCCCGCAACCTGCCCCTGCAAGGCCCTTGCAACATCGGGAGTTACACGTTTATTGGCGTCCTTTACGTTCACCACAGCAACCGAACCTGTAAGATTTTCCTTTTTCTGTGTGCCGTATCCAACCACAATTACCTCGTTTAAAGAATTGGATGCTGCTTTCAACTGTATATTGATGAGCGAATTGCCACTTATTGTCACCTCCTGTGAAGTGTAGCCAACAAATGAAAATACAAGCACCACACCTTCCGTGTTAACATCGGGTATTTTTATATTATAACGGCCCTGCACGTCGGTTTGTGCACTTACGTTCGTCCCTTTTACTTTTACAGTAACGCCAGGCAAAGGCAGGCCTTCATCATCGGTTACCTTACCACTCACAGTACCGGGGGCCATTGCCTTGCCCTTTTCTGTAAGTATAACCAGGTTATTATCACCCAGCGTATAACTCAGGTTGGTATTGCTAAGTACAATTTTCATCACCTCTTCAAGCGATGCATCTTTTGTATTTAAACTGGCGGGCATATCGTTTTTCAACAACATATCGTCGTTATACAAAAAGCGATAGTCAGACTTTTTTCGATTTCCTTTAACGCCTTTTTCAGGGGCATGTTTTGAAAATTAACGTTGATGCGGGTCTGACCATATCCCTTTGAAAACGCCTGCAACGAGGAGGCGAGTACCAGGATACAGATAAATTTAAACATAAGAAGTACTTTCAAAAATTGGTTCAGCCGCAATGGGTTAATGCGGTGTGCATTTTTTTCATAATTTAGCATTAAGGTTATTTTAACTATTTGGTTTATAGAAGGACTGGTAGTTAACTTGTACCACATTATAATGGGGGGATGCGGGAACATCTTCCCATTTTTTATGGTTTCAGATTTGATACTTATTTACGCATAGGCTCTTTCATAAAGGTTTATTAATTAATAAATTACAATTTGGTTAGTGTCAATTTTATAACGAAACGCCGCCGTTTTCTGCAGGCTCAATAAAGCCTTATTAATCGATTCTTTTTGAAATTTCCCCGTAAAGCGCAGCTTTTTTACATCTTCATTTTCAAAAACGATGTTCACATTATATCTGCGCTCCATTTTTTGGGCGATGTTTTCAAAATCTTCAGCGTCAAAGGCCAGTTTATTTTCAAGCCATAAGGCTTCTGACGGCAAGGTATCCTTTTTGGCCTGGTGAATGCGGCTCAGTGCTATAAGCGGAGTTTCTTCGGCTATCTTATATGTTGGGGTATTACTTTTAAGTTGCAGTTCCTGGTTGTTGATCACCGTAATTTTTTCTGATGGGTTAAGGATGATCTTTTTTTCGGGATTTTTAAAACGGTAAGTTCAATTTTACCGCGAATGAGTGCGGCTTCGGATGTTTTATCATTATTATATGAACGCACATTGAATTTAGTACCTAACACCCTGATACTGATAGTTGTGGTAGTAACTACAAAAGGGTGCTGCGGATCTTTAACAACATCAAAAAAGCCTCACCCACCAGGGATACTTTTCTTTCCTCGGTGCCAAAATCATTATTATAAGTAAGCTTGCTGCCCATATTAAGCCAAACACGACTGCCATCGGGCAATTGAATTTTGCTGATGCCGTTTTTAGGAGCAGTTATTTCATTGGGTTTCCCGGTAGTGATAGTTTCTTTGCGGGTAAACCAAAATATGCCCAGCATCAAACATGCGGCAGCTAATAACGATCCCAGTTTAATGATCCCGTTTTTTTCTTTTGCTTTGGATTGAGATAATTTGAGCGGCTTGTTCAGCCTCTTTTTCTTCAATGACATCAAGTTCGGTTTCAAAAGCATCCCATTTGCTTAACAGCTTTTCATCCTGGCTTGCTTGCTGATCATTTTTCCAGATCGCTTCCAGTCCATCCATTGGGTACATACCGGCGGCTTCCTGTTGCTGCAACAGTTGTTCAAGTTCAAGTAACTCTTCGGGCGAAGCTTCACCATTTAACTTTTTACCAATAAGTATCCAGATGTTGTTGATCATTATTTACAGCTCTATATATAAAGACTGTAAATAATCAGGATACCCCAGTGGGCAGATCAAATATTTTTTGAAATTTTTTCGGGGCTGGCAGGCATCGCCGCTTTTTCGGTGTCTTTTAACCCTTGCGCAAGGGTTTTCAACGCGTTGCCCATATGGTATTCAACCGTTTTTATAGAGATATCGAGCAGGTCGGCTACTTCGCGATATTTCAAGCCGTCCTCTTTTATCAGCTTAAAAACCAGGCGGCATTGTTCGGAAAGTTTGTTTAAAGTAGTATTGATGAGTTTGGTAAGATCTTCATAAACCAGCTTGTCTTCACCTGTAGCGCCCGAATCGGCAACGTCTACGTTTATATCATCAATATTTACGCTTTTAAGCTGATTTTTGGATAGGCAGGTAAGCGACTTATTTTTAACCGATGTATAGCAGTAATAAGTAAGGTTATTGATCTCCGCAATAGAAGCCCGGCGCCCCCAAAGGTTCATGAAAACATCGTTGGTGATTTCTTCGGCCAGTTCATCCTGCTTTACCAGTGATTTTGCCAGGTTAAATAATTTACCATAATAAGCCAGGTACAGCCTTTTAAAGGAAGCCCTGCTGCTGTTTAAAGCAATATCATTAAGTAAGTACCTAATCTCGGTGTCCAGCATCTCCTTATCGGTTGTATTTACTTTGATCAAAAACCGTGAAACAGTTCTTGTATAGTTAAATTAATATAATTGGCTATTGGTCTTCATTAAAGCAAAGTCATTGCCCTAATTAAAATCTAAGATATGACATTTTATTTTAATTGTTCAAAAAACAATTAAAATATTTTTTTGCCTTTACAAAATACGGTATGCTAAATTGTTTTATCCAACTAAAACATACAACAGCTAAAAAACGCCTTCAAATAGCATAAAATCCAACTGCCTGACTTTTACCTGTACTTAATATTAATTTTAATTGTCAAATAAACAATAATAAAACAACGCATTTTTTGATTTAAATTAATGTTTCCCATCCCAATTAACCGCTTCAGGGGAATAAAATCAAAAAACAGGTACAATAAATATTTTCATATATTTAGTTCCGAATTTATTTACACTAATGCCCTACAAACCTGGACTTCACATTTTATCTGAATTTACATCTGCTAAACATAGCCAACTGTTATCCAGTGCAGATTGTCATCAATTATTCGATGAGCTTATTACCCACTTCCAGCTAAATAAGGTTGGTGAGGTTTATCATGATTTTGAGGGTGGCGGCTTTACTGCGGTTATTTGCCTTACAGAGTCGCACATGTCTATCCATACCTGGCCCGAATATGGCACAGCTACCTTTGATGTGTTCCTTTCTAATTACCAGCGCGAAAATGATGACAAGACCCGTGCTTTATACAGCAGCGTGCTTGAATTTTTTGAAGGGGTTGAACTACAGAAAAACGAAATAAAGAGATAGCATGGCCACATTAAACCCTAAAGCATTTCCTTTTTCGGATTCGATTACCTGCCCTAATTGCCACAAGCCCATCACACTATATGATCATATTGCTTGTGAGGCAGCGGCTTGCCCTTCATGCTACTCCTATCTGTTATTTGGCACTGATGGCAAATCTTACGTTAAAGACCGCCTTGTTTCAATTCAAAACAAACCTGTTTTGCCCATAGGTACCGAAGGTCTGCTCCGCGATGTGGAGTATAAAGTGATAGCCTATATCGAAAAGAAGGAAGCAGCCTACAACCAATACCAATGGCGCGAATACATGCTTTACAATTACGCCAAAGGCTACGCTTTTTTGGCCGAATTTGATGGGCACTGGTCGCTAATTGCAGGCAAAAGCTTTTTTCCAGATCTTGAAAAATCAAAAAAGAGCCTCGAAAATACAGCCTTATACCAGGGGCTTGAGTTTAACCTTTTTAACTCTTACCGCCCCGTAATTCACTCGCTCATCGGAGAATTTGACTGGGATATCCGCGACGAAAGGATCAAAGCGCGTGAATACATCAGGCCACCATTTTTACTAACATGGGAGCAAAATCAGCGTACCCAACAAGAGGACTGGTATCTTGGCGAATACATTGAAGAGCGAGAGATCGCAGCTGCTTTTAAAATTCCATTGGGTAACTTTCCTTCAAAAGTTGGTATTGGGGCAAACCAGGCGTCCAAACACAGGGCACGCTGGAATGGCGCCTTGATGATAAGCGGCATTGCCATTATCGCTTTTTTATTGATACAGCTTTGGGTTGGATACTTGCGGCCCGAAACAGTTTTACTTGAACATAGCTATTCGCTTGATTTACGGCCCCGGCCTGCAGATACTGCAAAAAGAAAAAGTGTTATGGTTACGGGAGATCATAAAACAACCGATAGTACAGCTACCGCTATAGGTAACATATTACAGGACAGCGCCAAAGCCATTGACTCATTTGCCCGGGACACTGCCGGTGCAAATGTAAAGCCTGACAGCGCAGGCAACTTTGAATTTAAATCATTCAAAACGCCAACATTTAAAATAGAAGATGGCCCGGTGCCTTTGGAAATAGAACTATCATCGCAAGTTGATAATAACTGGCTTTCCACAACTATTGAACTGGTAAGCGAAAAAGACAATCAAACCTGGAGCCTTACCAAAGACATTGAATACTATCACGGTGTTGAGGACGGCGAAAGCTGGTCCGAAGGCGGCTTACATGAAACGGTTTTGCTTTCAGAGATCCCGCCGGGCAAATACCATGTAAACATGTATCCCTATTCGGGTTCAAGTTTGGTCAATTCGCTTGATGTAAAGGTTACCGAAAGCGTGACTTTATGGAGAAATATTCTGATCACATTTTTAATACTGTGCCTTTATCCGCTGTATTGCTGGTACCGCGCACGCAGATTTGAAGTTAACCGCTGGATGAACAGCGACTTTTCACCTTATCAAAAAGACGACGACGAATGAAACTCATCAAATCAAACATAGCATATATAGTTATAGCATCATTGATAGTAGTGTATTTTACTTTCGATGCATTTAATGGCATAGCCTTTTGGCAAAGTAATGATGTAGAACGTAATGCAGGATATCATGGTACGGTAGCGCACTCTGGGTATGGGGTTAGGTTTTATCACAAATAATGGATATGAATAAAAAACTCCCCGTATTATTACTCGTTTCGGTTTTTATAATTGCCACCTGCGGCCTTATTTATGAGTTGATAGCAGGTACACTGGCCAGCTATCTTCTTGGTGATTCGGTTACCCAATTTTCAACCATTATTGGTGTTTATTTGTTCTCGATGGGTTTGGGCTCATGGATATCCAAATATTTTGATAAAAACCTGTTAGGCTGGTTTATCCGCATTGAAATATTGGTAGGCCTTGTAGGCGGTACGAGCTCGTCAATCCTTTTCCTGGTATTTGAAAGTGTAAGTTCATTCCGCATCATCCTGTATGGCCTTATCTCCATCACCGGGATATTGGTTGGCCTGGAAATCCCTCTGTTAATGCGGATTTTGAAAGACAGGTTTGAATTTAAGGACCTCGTATCAAAGGTTTTCACTTTCGATTATATTGGCGCGCTGATAGCATCACTGGTGTTCCCGTTGCTGCTTATCCCCTACCTGGGTATTGTCCGTACCGCCTATTTATTTGGCATGTTGAATGTACTGGTAGCGCTGATTACCTGCATCAACTTTAAACATGAAATTAAAGGGGCTAAATACCTGCAAAGCGCATCTATCATTAGCCTTGTGGCGTTATTAACCGGCTTTATATACGCCAACACCATCACTAATTTTTCCGAAAGTTTAACGTACAGCGACACCATTATATTTTCAAAAAGCACGCCATATCAGCGCATTATCATCACCAAAAAAGGGCGCGATCTGCGGCTATTTCTCAACGGCAACCTGCAATTCAGTTCGGTTGATGAATACCGGTATCATGAAGCATTGATCCACCCGGTATTGCAGGCATTGCCTGATGCTAAAAACGTGCTGGTAATGGGCGGAGGCGACGGACTGGCGGTACGCGAGATCCTGAAATATCCACAAATTCAAACCGTTACCCTTGTTGATTTGGATAAGGAAATGACCAAACTGTTCCGCACCAACGAAATGTTGTTGAAACTGAACAACCGCTCATTTCTTTCACCCAAGGTTACGGTTATTAATGCTGATGCTTTTTCATGGGCCCGCGAGCAACGTAAAGTTTATGATGCCATTATTATCGACTTTCCGGATCCATCAAATTACTCGGTAGGCAAGCTGTACACCAATACTTTTTATGCTATTGTTAAACACCTGCTTAAACCCGATGGCATTATGGTGGTGCAGTCTACATCACCATATATAGCTCCAAAATCATACTACACGGTTGAAAAAACACTGCAATCTGTTGGTTTGCATACAGTACCATACCACAACTATGTACCATCTTTTGGCGAATGGGGCTATATCATGGCCATGAGCAAACCTGTTTATAAGGTACCAGATCATTACCTGCCGGGCTTGCGCTTTATGTCGAAACAATGTCTTGAGCAAATGCTTTACTTCCCCAAGGATATGGCCCGGGTACCGGCGCAGGTAAACAAGCTAAACAACCAGATCTTAGTAAAATACTTTGAAGATGAGTGGTCGACTGTTTTATAACCGCTCATCTGGCGTAAAACCTTTAAGCCGCCGGTCATTCCTGTTGCAGGCTGGCCTGGTAACAGGCGCTATTTTTTTAACGGGTGCATCCGAAAAATAGGTGGTGGTAAACCGGCTTATGCACACATAAAAGGTAAACTTTCGGGGCCGAACGCAAAAGCGGGTCATGCACTGCGCGATAAGTTGCCTATGCCAATTCCATCCTCGCAGCAATCAGTTAAAACACTGATCATCGGCAGCGGCATCTCCGGGCTATCGGCCGCAAGATGGCTGCAGAAACAGGGAGAAACAGATTTTAAATTACTGGAACTGGAAGATCACACTGGTGGCAACGCATTCTTTGGCACAAATAGTGTTTCCTCTTACCCCTTAGGAGCTCATTACATTCCTATTGTAAATAATTACGATAAACCACTGGTAGACTTTTTACAGGAGAACGGCGTAATAACCCACTTCGACGAAAAAGGGCAGCCTTATTACAACGAGTTTTACCTCTGTTTCGACCCTGAAGAACGCCTGCTCATCAACGGCCACTGGCAGGAAGGCATAGTACCCGATTTTGGTGTTACCGATAATGACCGCAAACAGGTCATTCGCTTTTTCAACCTGATAACCCAACTCAAAAACGCCCGGGGCAACGATAGCAAATACGTTTTTGATATCCCGTTGGATAACAGCTCGGCCGATGATACTTACCGTAAGCTCGACAGGATAAGTTTTCATGATTACTTACAACAAAACGGCTTTAATTCTCCTTATTTATTGTGGTACCTAAACTATTGCTGCAAGGATGATTATGGTACACCGGCCTTGAATGTTAGTGCATGGGCCGGCCTTCATTATTTTTCGGCCAGGAAAGGAACAGCTGCCAATGCCGATCCCAATGCAGTAATTACCTGGCCCGAGGGTAATGGCTGGCTAATGAAAAGACTAAGGGAAACTGTTAAAGATCACGTGCAAACATCGCATTTAGCCTATGATATTCAACTGGATAAAAACGGTAAAGTAGCAGTAAAAGTCCTTGATCTGAAACAAAATACATCTGCTATTTTCCATGCAGATAAAGTGATCATGGCCTCGCCTCAATTTGTTAATCAAAAACTTCTTAAAAACATAGCACGACCTGGCTTTGATGCAAGTATGCTGCATTATTCGCCATGGCTCATCGCCAACCTTACCGTTAACGAAATCCCAACGGCTGCTAAAGGCATGGTGCTTTGCTGGGATAATGTGGCTTACAACACGGCATCAGTAGGTTATGTAAATGCCAACCAGCAGGACACAAAACTGGTTGAAGCAAAAAAGGTCATTACCTACTACCTACCGCTTTGCGATAAAGAGCCCAGATTAGCCCGTCTTGCAGCCTATACCCGTACGTATGAACAATGGCTGGATATAGTAATAAGTGAAATGGAACAGATGCACCCCGGTATAACGGAGCATATTGAACAGGCCGATATGTGGCTTTGGGGCCATGGCATGATAGCACCGTCGGTAAATTATATCTGGGGCAGTAACCGCCAACAAGCAAAGCAGGCTATCAATAATCAAATCTTTTTTGCGCATACCGATCTAAGCGGGATTTCCATTTTTGAAGAGGCCTTTCACCAGGGCATCCGGGCAGCACAGCAAGTTATTGAACATAACAATGGAGCAGCTTAAAACAGGTACCCAACCATGGGTAAAGAATAGCCTTACCGATGGGGTCTTCATCCTGTCGCCTCCATTTATTGCGCTGCTTACCGTAGCGCTTTTTCCGGCACAATTTAAAAACTCAGCGCTTATGCCGGTGCAGTATTGGGTTGTGCTGATTGTAATGATTGATGTAGCCCATGTTTACAGCACCCTTTACAGAACTTATTTTAATCCGCCCGAATTTAAAAAGCAGCCGCATATACTGATAGCTGTTCCCTTGTTTTGTTATATAGGTGGTGTGATGCTTTACCTGGCCGGCGGTATATTTTTTTGGCGGCTATTAGCTTACCTTGCCGTCTATCACTTTATCAGGCAACAGTATGGTTTTCTGCGCATTTACTCGCGCCGGGAAAATCAAACATCATTATTAAAGTATATTGACAATACAGCTATTTATATAGCTACCATATATCCCTTGCTATACTGGCATTTTGCAGGCTACAAAAAAAACTTCAACTGGTTTGTTAACGGGGATTTTGTTTTATTCCATTTTGATGGTTTACTTATAGCCGCCAAAGTCATCTACCTCCTTAGCATAGCGCTGTTTATCATTAAGGAAGTATGGCTTTACATTAAAAAACAACAGTTTAATTTACCCAAAAACATGGTGGTGCTTGGCACGTTCCTGTCGTGGTATTTCGGGATTGTATATTATAATGGCGATATGGCTTTCACCACGCTCAACGTGGTATCGCATGGCATTCCGTACATGGCATTAGTGTGGTTTTATGAGCAGAAAAAATTTACCGGTCAAAAAAACTACCAGACAGGGTTCATGAAACTTACTTTTAGCAAATACGGGGTACTTTCATTTATCGGCCTGCTTATTTTGTTTGCTTATGTAGAAGAAGGTCTTTGGGATGGCCTGATCTGGAAAGAGCACGTTTCGGTATTCAGGATCTTTGCAGGGTTACCATCCATTAACAGCGATATGATCCTCGCCTTAACCGTTCCGCTTTTAGCCTTGCCACAGTCAACCCATTATGTACTTGATGGTTTTATATGGCGTATGCGAAAGCAACAAGAAGCATAGCACCAACTGGGATTGGTAAAAACGCCGCCAGCATTGGCGGCGCTTAATTTTCAAACTGTATCATTCACCTGGTAAACCACTGTATGAGCCTCCCACAATGCCGGAGTTTCCAACTTATCAATCAACCTTTCAAGTACCGCATCTGGTATGGCTGCTTCGCGGTTCCTGTTCTGCTTTAGTAATCCGACGTAGGGTACTTCCACATAAATAATCTTTACCGCGGCTTTGTAAGTGGCAAATAGTTCGATCAATTGTAAACGCATTTGCCGGGTAATATTGGTAGCATTCCAGATAAAGCCTTTTTGTTTCCTCAAAAACACACGGGCCTGTTCTTTGGCTTCCTGTATTACTATACCATTACCGCTTTTATCCGTAGGCGAAATACCTTTTGCTGCACGGATATCGTCGAGTGATATTACCGGCATATCAGGATAATTCTTTTGGATATAAGTATTTTTACCTGCTCCGGGCAAGCCACTCATCAATATCACTTCGTTAACGGGCTGTTCAAAAGGTACATAATCTGCATATCCATCTTCGTGCTGCATATAATATATCTTCGCTTCATCACTTGTAAATGCCCGGGCAACACCCCAGCAATTTTGCTCCCGACAAAAAGCTTCAAAGCAATCCACTTTGTACAACATTTCATCCTTGTCCTCACAGGTTCGGCCCAACATATCAGCACGGGCAAGCAAAGCAAGCCATTGCGTGTTAACCTCCATGCTTGCCATAATCAGGGACTTTACCGGGTCGCTTTTTTCGAATATCCAAAGTGGCAAACCATGATAACGCACCAACCCGGCTACCTGTTCACGTATAGCAAAAGGCGTTGGTATTTCCCTGTACAATATCTGCCGGGCTGTCATAGCTCCTTTACGGGCATGTCCGTTTGAAGTAATCCGTCCATCCGGCTCAATTACTGTCGTGCTATATTTTTCAACATCGTGCAGCAAAGCAGCTGCCCAAAGTATTTCCTGTTCCTGGGCTAACAGTTCCTTATAAATTTGCTCAGCAGTTAGTGCTTCAAGTACCATTTGGGTGTGGATGGCAACATTGCCTTCGGCATGGTATATGGCATCCTGCGGTACATCCTTCATCCGTTGTACCCAATCAAAACGGGTTTCGAGATATGTCCAGTCTTTATTTTTAGTAATGGCCCACATAGTTACCTCCTTCATTTTTTAATGGTGCACGTTTCCAGCTTCGTGTCCAGTGCTGGCTGGTTTTAACGTGCCCTTTCCTTACATATTTAAATACATTATACGCAAAATCATCTGCTGCATATCCATCCGCATTGCGGGATACTATGCCTTCGATAGTTGCAGGTTTTCCGTCCAACACATCATAAGGCTCAAAAGTCCCCCTGCTTTTGGTAAGAGCCAAAACATCATGCTCAAACTTTAACTGCTCAACAGGCAAATGAACAACGCCCAGTTCGGGAACGGTTGGCAAACCGATCATTGCGGCATAAAACTTTGTCTCCTCCCAGCTTAACCAACGGTTATGCTCGCGGATCCCGAACACATAAAAATGATGTTCGAGGTTCCGGTATTCGATAGAATGGACAGCGTAGAGATTTTCAAGGAAGATCTCCATATCACCCAGATCATTTTTGATCAACTGCCAAAACCTACGGATGCTCTCCGTCCAGGCAGAGACCGTTGGTGCTGCATGAGACCGTGCAAAAACGCCGTGCCGCGATAAGCAGTTATTCTCGCCATCCAGCTTTTCAGTATGGATAAGCGCGGGTATTTTTTGTATGTGTTGCCAATAGTCGTGCTGTATCCTGTCATCGCTGGTTGTACCCGGCGAAAACGGATAATGATACGTACGACCATATTTTTGTGATATAGCCATGTTGTAAAATTTTAATTAAAAGAAATAGAAATTCACCTCCTCCCCTGGGATGGGGAAGCTCATTAAACGTTTATGCTAATGAGATTACATGGCTCAAATTTTTGAGAGTTTTTGTTGTTACTGGTGCAAAGGTAAAAAACTACCTTATAATTAAAAACAAAAAAGCCTCCGGTTTACACCGAAGGCTAACAATAGTCGATTGTAATATATCAGAATTGGTTAGTCTTACGCCAGTATATTGTTGATCAGCTTTAACTCCTCATCACTAAATGATGTATTGGCTAAACAACCGATAGAATCTGTAACCTGCTCCGGCTTACTTGCACCGATCAACACCGAAGTGATGCGTTTATCTTTCAAGATCCACGATAAGGCCATCTGCGCCAGGTTTTGGCCCCTCTGCAATGCAATTTCGTTTAGCTTGGCTGCTTTGGCTATATTTTGTTCGGTTATGGCATCTTCGTCGATAGCGCCGTTACCACGATGGGCAGCTGCCCGCGATCCTTCCGGAATACCTTTCAGATATTTATTGGTTAATAACCCCTGTGCCAGCGGAGAGAATGGTATACAGCCTACACCTTTGTCTTCCAGCACATCAAGCAAGCCACCTTCAACCCACCTATCGAACATGGAATATTTAGGCTGATGAATGAGGCATGGTGTGCCCAGCTCTTTCAATACGGCAACTGCCTTTTCAGTTTCGGAAGCGCTGTAGCTTGAGATCCCAACATACAGGGCTTTACCCTGGCGTACTATCAGATCCAACGCGCCCATAGTTTCTTCGATGGGGGTTTCAGGGTCAGGACGGTGATGATAGAAAATATCTACATAATCAAGCCCCATACGTTTAAGGCTTTGATCTAAACTGGCTACCAAATATTTTTTGAGCCCCAGTCGCCATACGGGCCTTCCCACATACCCCATCCGGCTTTGCTTGAAATAATAAGTTCATCGCGGTAGTTTTTAAAATCATCTTTAAAAATACGGCCAAAACTTTCTTCGGCCGAGCCCGGCGGCGGGCCGTAGTTGTTGGCCAGGTCAAAATGGGTGATGCCTTTATCAAAGGCTAAACGTAAAATGTTACGAGCATTCTCCAGGCTATCGATACCGCCGAAGTTGTGCCACAAGCCAAGCGATACCGCCGGCAACTTTAAACCGCTGTTACCACAACGGCGATATTCCATGCTTTGGTAACGGTTTGCATCAGGTAGATAAGTCATATCTTAAATAATTAGTAAAGTCCAAAGTTGGCTTATCTGCCACAAAAATCCATTGAACTGGGACAAGAAATAAAATTATTTACAGGCGCATATTTGTGGGTATCCCCCGCTCCGGGCTTATATTTGAGCCATGTTTCAAAATATCAATCATTACGCGGCGCGGTCGGTTAGTTTAACTACAGAAGAAACCGCGCTGTTTAATGAGATATTGGAATACCGGAAAATACCTAAAAAAACACGTTTACTTGCAGCCGGAGATATCTGCAATTTTGAAGCCTACGTAAACAAAGGCTGCATCCGCGAGTATATCATCGACGAAAACGGCGCCGAAGTAACCCTGCAATTTGCCATTGAAGACTGGTGGGTAAGCGACCTGGCCAGCTTTGAGGATCAAACCCCATGCAGTATGTACATCGAAACGTTAGAAGATTGCGAATTGCTCATCCTCACCCGCGCCTCAAAAGAACGCTTACTTAATGAAATACCCAAGCTTGAGCGCATGTTCAGGCTCATGCTGCAAAGGCATTTAACGGTAGTTCAAAAACGGCTGTTTAAAACCATAGCAACCACAGCCATGGAAAAATACATTGAATTTATTAACCGCTATCCCAGCATCCCGCAACGGGTGCCGCAGCATTATATAGCTTCATATTTAGGAATCTCGCCCGAGTTTTTAAGTAAATTGAGGACGAGGAGTTTGAAGAAGTAAGATATTCATTTGCCGTCTGATTTTTATACTAATTAATATAAGAGGCATCATTGAGGAACGAAGCAATCCCAAATAGGCAGGAAGAATCTGCTAATCGGGGATTGTTTAGTTCTTACCCTTGATATGTTTAAAAATGAGTGTCATGCGGAGTGTTTAAATCCGGGGCCTCTGAAGGATGTATGACATTAACGCTTATTGTCATCCTGAGTGTTTAAATCCGTGGCCTCTGAAGGTGAAATGACATAGATTTGCTGAACCGTGCAGTGTGGCCGACCGAGTTATAGTGCTTATTGCCTGTTGCTGAGTATGGTTCCGAAGCAAGAGTCTGAAGGTATGGTACGATCCCTTGTGTGGGTGATTTGTCCGATGGGTAGCCTGTCTTTTCTTTAAACTCCTTCGGGCACGGTTTAAAAAGCGTTATAAGTATGGAAAAGATGCATTTTCATGCGGCAGGTATAGATATTGGAGCCCGCAAGGTATTTGTGGGTCTTGAAGGCCAGCCGGTTCGTTCGTTTGAGACTTTCACCAGTGATCTGGTATCACTTAAGAACTATTTATTGGAGCATAAGGTAAGTACAGTGGCAATGGAAGCCACAGGAGTATACTGGTATGTACTTTACGATATTCTTTTAGATGGGGGATTGGATGTGTGGCTTGTTGACGGAAGACAGACCCGCCAGTTACCAGGCAGGAAAACAGATGTAAAAGATTGTCAGTGGATACAGCAATTGCATAGTTATGGCTTGCTGAACCGCTGTTATGTATCCGAAGGTCATATCAAAGAATTGCGTAGTTATCAGCGCCTTCGTGAAGATCATCTTCGGAGTGCGGCCATGCATGTGCAACACATGCAGAAGGCCCTGATAGAAATGAATATCCGTTTGCCGGAGGTATTAAGCCAGGTCCATGGAGTAAGCGGGATGGCGTTAATCGATGCGATACTGCAAGGCGAGCGAGATCCTGATAAGTTGTTTTCACTTTGCCATAAAAAGATCAGGGAGAATAAAGGGGAAGAGCTATTGAAAGCCCTGCAAGGTCATTATACAGCGCAAGGGCTTTTTTCATTAGGTCAGGCCTATAAGGCTTATGGTTTTTATCAAGGCCAGATAATGGAATGCGACAGCCAGATTGATAGTGTTTTACAACGGATCAACAGGGATAAGAACCTGCCGCCGGGAATAAGCGAAGGAAAACGCAAGGCGATCCGTCACAACAAACCTCATATCAACAACCTGGGAGATCATCTGTTAAAAATATTTGATGGTAAGGATGCAACTAAACTTCCGGGTATTACAGATTACAACTGGTTACAGTTATACACAGAGGTGGGTTCGGATCTTAGCCGATGGCCAAGTGAAAAACATTTCACAAGCTGGCTTGGTTTATCTCCCGGCCAGGACCGTTCAGGGAAAAAGAACAAAAGTAAAAGTAAGGGTAAACCGGCCGTTGGGCAAATATTCAAACAAATGGCCCATGGATTATTGAACAGCAAGTATATCGGCTGGGGTTCATTTGCAAGAAGATTAAGAGGCAGAAAAGGTCCGGCAATAGCTATTAAAGCAACGGCCAGAAAACTGGCCGCTCAATACTGGCGTTTAATTGTAAAAGGAGCCGACTTTGTGGAAAAAGGGCTGCAAGCCTATGAAAATATCATTAAGGAACAGAAACAAAGGCGATTAGAAAAACTCGCCTTTGAATTAAATAGGGAACTTGTACCTGCTTAAATTATTATGTCATGGGTAGGAACGAAGGATCTTCTTCGCCCTGCTTAGCGGCTCTGTATCTTGCAGAAGATTCTTCGCTACACTCAGAATGACAGGCGTTTTTTAAACTTGTCATGGGTAGCTTGTCGAAGCATGGTGGTTAGGGCATCTGCGCGCGACCCTTCGACAAGCTCAGGGTGACAGGCCATCCCGCCTAATGTCATACATCCTTCAGAGGACTCGGCTTTTACCTACTTGCAATGACGCTTTGGCTAACACTAACAGCTTTGCGGCTACAACGTACACACACCACTACTTAATTCCTATGAATATGCAAGCCGTTAAATTGCTTTTTACCATTTTCATAGGATGTGTTGCCCAGGGCAAAGCGCGGATATTTTTTGCTGTATTTTTTAAACACGCTGTCGGGCTGCTTTTCACCGTTTACAATCAGTTCTTCACCGTTAAATGAAAGCTCATGCAAAGCTTCCTCATTGGGAATAATATGATCAGCTACCAAATCACCTGTCATCTGTTTTAGCAGCCGTTGATCTTCGGCGGCGCGTTCCTGATCTTTTTGGCCTGAATCTGATCTAAGTGCGCCTGTTCCTGGTCGTGTTTAGCTTGTACCCGATCTCGACTGGCCTGTTCCTGATCACGTTTGGCTTGCTCCTGATCGCGGGAAGCCTGCTCCTGATCGCGTTTGGCTTGTTGCTGGTCGCGCGAGGCATCTTCCTGTTCAACTTTTGCTTGTCGCTGATCTCGCTCTGCCTGTTCCTGATCGCGTTTAGCTTGTGCCTGATCTTTTTTTGCCTGGATCCTGTCTTTCCTGATCTGCTCGCGGATAGCCGCTATAACCGTACTATATTCGTTCCATTGGGTTGATGGGATAATCTCAGCGTCGACTGCCAGGGCCACCAGCTTGTTGTTCGCCAGCTCCATTTGGTAGGTTTTACCCTTCCAGTTAGTTTGGATGCGTTCGCGCCCCTTACCATCAAAAGTATCGTAATTGTTATAGGCGTTGAAGGCCGTTTTTTTCCCGGTTTCTGCGCATTTGCCGCAGTTGTTAACGCCGTTGCTGCTATCAGCAACAGGGCACTCCTTAAATAATTGGTTTTCATTTTTCTGTTGATTTAATAGTTTAAAACTTGGGCAATAGATTTCCCTTCCGCCCAAGGGAAGGGCAGTTTAAAAATTGATTGTTAACATAATTGATTATTACATAGTCCGGCCAATAAAGCAGGGTGCACCTCTGCTCTAACTACCAAATAAGAAATGTACCTGCTTAATTCTGAACGCTTACTTTGCTTTTTATAGGTTCTGTTTGGGGTTTACTTACCTGTGCCTGGTCACGGCGCGTCTGCTCCTGATCGCGCTTAGCTTGTACCTGGTCCCTTTCGGCCTGTTCCTGGTCAAGTTTAGCCTGCGCCTGATCCCGCATGGCTTGTTCCTGATCACGTTTGGCCTGCTCCTGGTCGCGACGAGCCTGGTCCTGATCTACTTTGGCATGTTCCTGATCCCGGCGGGCCTGTTCCTGCCCGCGGTTATATTCGGTTTTATCGGCCGAAACTTGCTGGCTTTCTTTTTCGGCCCGTTGTTTTGCGAGCTTCGCATCAGCTTCAAGCTGCTCCTGTGGAGAACGCGGCTCAGCATTAGCCATAATCACATTTTCATTTGCAGCAACAGGCTTTTGAGCTACCGCAATGTTTCTGTACTTTGGGTGTTTTGGTTTATCGACAGATTTAACGGGTGCAACCGGCTGTACACCTGCAGATGGTGTGATATGCCGCTCCTGTTTATACACATAAGTTTTATCATTACCGGGATTATTAACTTCCCGGATCTGTGCGATGGTCGCCGTAGCTATTATTGCCGAAAGGATAACAACACCGCTTATCAAAAATGCTTTATCACCCTGGCTTACCGTTTTGTTTTTATTACCAAGGATGCGGCTTACCCTTTGCAACAGCTGGTTCTTTTTACCGGGGAACGCAACCGCATAATTTGCTCCGTAAAGCGAATGTTCTTTAAAGCTGATCAATGCCTGTATAAAATCGCGTTTGTTTTTTGTTTGGGCGAGGGCGATATCATCGCAGCAGTTTTCCCGCTCATCCCGAAGCAGGGACGAGATCCACAATAAGCCGGGATTAAAGAAAAATACGGTTTCGGCAATGGTTTGTAAAAAGTTAACGAAATAATCATGCCTGCGGATATGGGCCAGTTCATGCAGCAACACCGCTTCAACCTGTTCGGGCGGCAGCCCTGCCAATAAACCCGCCGGGATCAGGATTACCGGTTTCAGGTGCCCGATAACCATGGGTATTTTCACATAACCCGATTCAAGCAGCCGAATAGCCCGCTTCAATTGCAGTTTTTCGCAAAGCAGCTCAACCCTGTTTTTCCAATACCCGACAGGTTCGGATACCTGCCTGTGTTTGGCGGTATGGATAAATATGAGCCCGCGCATCATCCTTACAGAGCGGAACAGGAAAAACACAAACCACAGCAGCACAACCATTGGTGCATTGACGGTAAAATAACCGATACAGGTATTGGCAAAATTCCGGATCCCATCAGCATTAAGGTTTAATAGCTGCGATGCACGATTACCTATAGCATTACCAAACGCCGCAGTTACAGGTTGCCTGTTCCATTCCCAAACAAAAGTGAACAGACAGCTCCCTATAAACAGTAAAAACAGTACAAGCACCAGGTTGTACCTTACTGCCGCGCTTGCTTTTTTGGTCAGGAACATCACCACCGCACTCATAACCGACAACAACAGCCCCTGCCACAGCGAATGGATCAGCATCCAGCTAAAAGCCTGTATCAGGCTGTGGGAAATGGTGTTGGTGTTAAGGAGCAGGTACATATCTGTAAAGTTTAATTATTGATCGTCCATGTTTTTGAGCAGCTCTTTTATTTTTCTGAGTTCTTCGGCCGATGTTTTGTCGTTGCCCAACAGGGCTACAATCAAATCGCTCGGCGAACCATTATACATCGAATCAACAAAACGGCCAAGCATATTACCTTTCACCCTGCTTTCCTCAACCGCGGCGCTGTAAACGTGCTTCATATTGGTTTCATCGCGATTAAGCATCCCCTTCTCTTTCATTACCTGCATCAGCTTAAGGGTGCTTGTATAAATTACCGCTTCCTTTTGCTCGTTAAGCTTATCATGCACAAACCTCACTGTCGACGGGCCATGGTGCCACAACACCTGCAAAACGTCCATTTCTGTTTTGGTTGGCGTTAAATCAGCAGTAATATCCTTTTTAAACAAACTCATAAACCAAAGGTATGTATTAAAAACGTACGTTACAATAGCTAAGTTATTTTTCTTGAAAAAAAATTCCTCTAAAACAAAACAACCACCCTAATATTAAGGTGGTTGCAAATTATAAATATAAGATCAGTTGTTTAAAAACTCTTGGCGAAGGTTAATCCAACCCTTCCGTCCTGGTAAGTTGGCAACAATAAAGAGTTGTTGTTTTTCCCTTTCTCATTTCCCCCACGGAATACGCCATTACGGATAAGCGGGTACAGGTAATAAGCCGCTTTGGTTGACAGGATACCAAAACCAGCTCCTGCTATGATGTCGCTAAACCAATGCTTGTTGTTATATACACGCAAAATAGCAGTGGTAGTTGCAAACGCATAGCCCACACCACCGTATATGGGCGACCGGTCGCCATATTCCTGGGCCATAAACTCGGCAGAAACAAAAGCGTTACCGGTATGGCCTGAAGGGAACGAAAACTTATCTGAGCCATCGGGCCGCTCACGGTGGGTAACACGTTTTAAGCCAAAAGTGGTACCGGCAAATATGGCTTCAGAAAGCACGAGCAGCATAGTACGGTCTATAAATGTATTTTTACCATGAACACCAGCCAGGTTAAGCGCATAAACGGACACTATAGGCGCGTATTGCATGTAATTATCAACCTTGGTATGGAAGCCGGGATGATCCTTGTTCATATCATTCCGTACGCGATAATCAATATTACGTATAAATCCCACTTTAAACGATAACAGGCCATAAGTGATAAAAGCCGCGGGCGGTATGTATGACGGAAACCTACTTTGAAGATGCTTAACCGTATCGGGCAATGTCAGGATATTCCTGGCCGAATCTTTCTGCAAAGAATCCCTTTTTACAGCATCTTTTTGTAATGTATCCTTAACCTGGGCATATGATGACAGCGAGAACGAAGCTGCCAATAGCATCGAAATAAAATAAAACCTGAACTTTTGCAAAGAAATCCCCCTTATTAAGCGCTGATAGCAGCAATTATACAATTTAATTCTGTAGAATTTCTGAAGCGCGTAAACAATAAATTAACACGCTGTTAACGTAAATTAAGTTAAATATGTTGTACGTGATTTAAAATTGATTGAAAGGCCATGCCCGCATTTTAATTGTTCTTTTTACAATAAATAAAATTACCTATGTTTGATCTATACTCCTTATAAACCACCAAACTACCTGAATGAAGATCATCAAACTTGTCCCCTGCCTTTTATTATTTATCAGCGGCCGCATTTTTGCCCAGGACCAGGCCAATATCACCATCAGCCTAAATAATAAAATTGGCGATATGTACCCCTTTTGGGCATGGTTTGGCCACGATGAGCCTAACTATACCTACATGAAGGATGGCCGTAAACTTTTGTCGGAGTTGGCCACTTTGAGCCCGGTACCGGTACGCATGCGTGTGCACAACCTGCTTACCACAGGCGATGGCACAGCCGCGTTAAAGTGGGGATCAACCAATGCCTATACTGAGGATGCCAGCGGCAAACCTATTTATAACTGGCACCTGGTTGACAGCATATTCGACACTTACATTAAACTGGGCATGAAACCTTATGCCCAGATAGGTTTTATGCCCGAGGCCTTGTCAACCCACCCCAAACCTTATCGCCATTATTGGAAACCCGGCGATAACTATGATGATGTTTACACAGGATGGGCGTACCCTCCCAAAGATTATAATAAATGGGAAGAGCTTATTTATCAATGGGTAAAGCATTGTGTACAGCGCTACGGCCAAACCGAGGTTGAAAGCTGGTACTGGGAAGTGTGGAACGAACCAAACATAGGCTACTGGAAAGGTACTATGAAAGAGTTCTTTAAGCTGTATGATTATGCTGCCCATGGCGTAAAACGTGCCCTGCCTACCGCGCACGTGGGCGGACCAGAAGTTGCAGGTGGCTCAAGTCCCGGCGGGATGAAGTTTTTGAACGCATTCATTAAACATTGCATTGCCGACACCAACTATGCAACAGGCAAAATAGGTTCGCCTATTGATGTGATCTCTTTCCATGCCAAAGGGCAGCCTACGCTGATCAATGGCCGGGTGCGTATGAACATGGCCCCGCAGATCCGCGATATCAGAGAAGGCTTTAAAATTGTAGCATCATATCCCGAAACTAAAAACACCCCGATAGTGATAGGCGAATCGGACCCGGAAGGTTGCGCGGCCTGCGGTATGGCTACCAATCCCTCAAATGCTTACCGCAATGGCACCATGTATTCGAGCTATACAGCAGCTTCCATAGCCCGCGAATA
Source organism: Mucilaginibacter sp. P19 (assembly GCF_050632265.1). NCBI lineage: Bacteria > Pseudomonadati > Bacteroidota > Sphingobacteriia > Sphingobacteriales > Sphingobacteriaceae > Mucilaginibacter > Mucilaginibacter sp. P19. Next base: position 1,753,275 of record NZ_CP192586.1, on the reverse strand, counting down.
CCAACTGGCCGACTCATTAGGTATAAATTTTATGGGCTCCGTATCATGGTCGTTCGAGTTTGAAAACCAGCCCTGGTTTTATGGCTTCCGCGATTTGGCTACAAACGGAGTTGATAAGCCGGTACTTAACGTTTTCCGGATGCTGGGCATGATGAAAGGCAAACGCCTGAAAGTAACCGGCGACCAGATGTATTCGCTTAAAACCGTAGCTGATTCAAGCATCAGGGGAAATAATACAGATATTGGTGCTTTGGCAGCCGCAGATAAAAAAGAAATGACCGTATTGCTGTGGAACTACCATGATGATGACCTGCACGATGCAGGGAAAACCGTAAAGATCAAGATAGGACACCTGCCACCCACCTTTGTAAAACTAACTCAATACCGCATAGATGATGAGCATAGCAATGCCTACGAAGTGTGGAAAAAGATGGGTTCACCGCAAAAACCTACAGCTACGCAAATTAAGGAACTTGAAAAAGCAGAGCAATTACAACAGTTTGGCAAACAGGTTACGCTACAAGCTAAATCAGGGCTGGCAGGTGCCACTGTATTGTTACCAAGGCAAGGGGTGGCTCTTTTAAAGTTTAGCTGGTAAGCAAACAGCATCTATCAAACTATAAAATTGTTCCAGCCTGCCTAACCGTAATACTTTTGATAAAGTATCGAGCGTATAGGTGGGTGGTTTATCGGTAAAATCGCCAATCCTCTACTTTTTTATAATAAGGTCTTCCCTGGCCGCCCACATACCAATATCCTGTTTAGTGAGCGCGGCGGCCATCAGATCAGGAAATTTATCGGGTGTGCAGGCAAAAACGGGCACACCCATATCGGCCAGGAACTGTGCATTGCCATGATCATACGATGGTGAGCCGTCATCGCTTAAAGCAAGCAATACTACCAACTGCACACCTGCCGCAACCAGTTCTATCACACGACGGCGCATTTCGGCAACGTTACCTCCTTCGTAAAGATCGGTAATGAGCACCAATACGGTATCCGTAGGCCGGGTAACTATTTGCTGGCAATAGGTTAAAGCTGCATTGATATCCGTGCCACCACCTAATTGCACGCCGAATAATAACTCAACCGGGTCGGTCAATTCTTCAGTTAAATCGGCAACGGCGGTATCAAAAACCACCATTTTAGTTTTTACAGCTGGGATAGAAGCCATAACGCTTCCAAAAATCCCCGAATAAACCACTGATGATCCCATCGATCCGCTTTGGTCAAGACACAGGATCACATCTTTTAATGATGAGCGCTTACGACCGTAACCAATCCTCGTTTCGGGAATAATAGTTTGATATTCGGGTTGATAATGCTTAAGATTTTTAAGAATAGTTGCCCCCCAGTTTATTTCATTATGCCGCGGCCTTGTATTGCGGACACTACGATTTAAACTACCGGTTATGGCCTGGCGCGTGGGCTCGGCTAACTTTTTTACCAGTTGGTCAACAACTTTACGTACTACCTGCCTGGCGGTATCTTTTGTTTTGTCGGGAATAACGCGGCTCAATGTCATCAAAGTTGCTACCAGGTGAACATCCGGCTCTACATTTTCCAACATCTCCTTTTCAAACAGCATTTGGGTCAGGTTCAAGCGCTTTAATGCATCCTGCTGCATTACCTGTACTACGCTTGATGGGAAAAAGGTACGGATATCCCCCAGCCAACGGCTTACATTCGGTGATGATGCACCGAGGCCTCCGGTTCTATCGCTGTCATACAAAGCTTCAAGTGTGCGGTCAACCTTAAGGTCGGCATCATCAAGGCTAAATCCGGTGCCTTCATTTTGATTACCGCCCAGTATTAACCGCCATTTGCGCAGGTGCTCCGGTTCAATTTCCATTTGTGTCGTTAATATTTATGGTTAAACCCAATAATTGCATTATAACCGGCAAACCTTGCTTAGCTCTTTCGGCATCAAAATTAGCGCTGATATTTGTATGCTGATGCCCCGTCCCACCGCCGGATCTGGCCTTTTCGCCAAACTTTCTCCTTTCAGGATTGGTAAAATTGGCAAAGGTGCGGCGCAGTAAAGGCAGCACTTGCATAAAGACCTCATCGGCAAGGCTGGCTACCCAATTGTCGATCACCTGCCAAAGGTCCTGATCAAGCAACAATAAAGTACCGCTGCCTTTCAAAAAGCCTTCGAGCCAGGCTGCGGCGATGACCGGAGCCGTGGCCGATGACATAGCAAAACTGAAATACTGCATCAGTTGATCGCCCTCCAATTTGCGGGCGTCATGCAGTAAACGGGTACTATATCCTCCTATAACCGGCGAGGTGTTTTTATTAGCTGCTATAGTCAACAGCGTTTGCTGCCACATGCTAATTATGCCCATATCCTGCAATAGGTTAATGCCATCGTTCAGTTTAAAAAACAGTTCCAGCAGCTTTTGAGAGGCATCTTCATCAATAGCGATACAGGCATTGGGCAAACTGATACAAACGCGGGTAATAATGCTATTGATAATGCTGATCACCAATTCGGCATCTGTTTTGCGTACATTGCCGTACCTTGCCACGGTTATCAGGCCGGGCACTACTTCCATCATTTCGATAACGTCTGCAGAGGCTGCAGCCAGATTATTAAGCTGACTGATCAGCGCTTCAATGGCTCCCGGCAATTCTGCCGGAATCGTTTTTTCAAGCAGATCGCCTATAACTTTCAGTTCCCTTGCTTCTTTTGCCTGGTTGAGGACGCTATTCGCGGCCGCTTCAGCTACGGTATTGCCCAAATTGCCGCGTTCAATAATCTCCACCGAATAGCCGGGGTCCCATTGCAGGCGCCATTGCTCTTTAAAAGTACCCTTACCGCTGGTGTATTGCTGCCTGCCCCAATTAATGTCCAGTAATTGCAGGCGGTGCAGGAAGATACTCCGCTCCAGGTCGGTATCTTTCCTCAGGTCGAGTGTATAATCTTTGTAATCAGCTGTTGCGGGCAGCCTTAATTTCTTTTGTTGTTTTTCGATATCGAGTTGCAACGGCGGTTTCGGAATCTCAACCGGCACCTCGCCTATCTGGTGGCCAACTATTAATTCGTCATGTACCAGTTTTAGCAAAATGCTCTCGCCGTTACAAAGCACGCTCAGCGTGGCCTCATTCAGTTCCTCTAACCCTACTTTGGGCAAACCCCGCAGTGAAGCGAGCGCACCGGCCAACCTTACCGCTTCAATAATATGGGCAACGGAGGTATCCATCTGCTGCTTACGGAAAAGTTGTGCCACCTCGGCCATCCACAAGGTACCATCATCATGCGGATGGTTCCAGATATGGTTGTACCACCCCGGCGAATTGATACCAGCACCGTAACCGCTACGGAAGCTTAAACGGTTAAAAGTCCAGGGAATCCAGGTACACTCTGTTTTTACCTTTGGCAGCCCTTTCAGTATTTCATTATCATCTTTTTGCGATGATTTCCATTGCAAGGCAGGCGCATGCCAGGCACCACAGATTACCGCTATGGTATGAAACATCTCCTTTTCGGCCTGGCGGATAGTACGGCGCATGTATGCTTCGCGCATCTGTTCAAGCTTTTTATCCTTTTTAGGAAAACTCTCGCGGAGCGCCTGCATAGCTTCAGATACCGCATCAAAAACCTCATCGTTATTATTGCGGTACTCAAACGTATGCTCCCACCATTTTTCATCGTCGGCAAAGCTGGCGGCATCTGCCAGGTAACTTATCGGACTTTTATAGAGTTGCTCAAGGCTTTGTCCCTCGCTATTGATCTGATCTGTATCCGGCTCTTGTTGTTGTTCAACAACCTTTTGCTCCTTTTCAACAAGCATCTGGTTACCGGCAGGGAGATCCATAAAACGCACGTGGATATTTTGCCTGCGGGCATAAACAATTGCCTGCCATTCGGGCGAGAAATCGGCAAAGGGATAAAATACCGAGCGTTGCGGGTCATCCGGCTGATAGCAAAGCAGCGCTACTGGTGGTTTCAAACCTTCGTTGCTTACCCATTGCAGCATGGCATCAGCTTCCGGCGGCCCCTCAACCAAAACAATATCGGGCCTAACCGTTTCCAGAAAAGCTTTCACGTTACGCGCCGAACCCGGCCCGTGGTGCCTTATGCCTAAAATATGTACTGCCATTGGCTTAAGGTTTTTTGATTACAGATCGCGGCAGGCACGGTAAATGTCGGCCCAATCGGTACGTGGTTTTACTACAGTTTCCAGGTATTCCTGCCAAACCAGTTTATCCTGCACCGGGTCTTTAATTACCGAACCGATAATGCCCGCGGCAAGATCTGCTGCCTTCAATTGTCCATCGCCAAAATAAGCAGCCATTGATAAACCGCTGTTGACAACGGAGATAGCTTCGGCAGTACTTAAGGTACCTGACGGCACTTTGATCTTGGTTTTGCCATCAAGCGTAACGCCTGCACGAAGTTCACGGAAGATGGTCACTATCCGGCGGATCTCCTGCAATGCCGGCGGTTCGGCCGGCAGTTCCATTACTTTTTCAAAGCTTTCAACCCGGCGGCGTACGATGTCTATCTCCTCTTCCACCGAATCAGGCAAGGGAAGGATGACGGTATTGAAACGGCGCTTTAACGCGCTTGATAATTCATTTACACCTTTATCACGATTATTGGCTGTGGCTATGATATTAAAACCTTTAACGGCCTGCACTTCGATATTAAGCTCAGGCACGGGCAGCATTTTTTCAGAAAGAATGGTGATCAGTGTATCCTGCACATCGGCGCCGATACGGGTAAGCTCTTCTAAACGAACTATCTTGCCTTCTTTCATCCCGCGCATTACTGGCGTTTCTACCAACGCATCCGGCGATGGGCCCTGTGCTATCAGACGGGCATAGTTCCAGCCGTAGCGAATAGCCTCTTCACTGGTACCAGCTGTTCCCTGGATAATCATGGTTGAATCGCCACTTACAGCCGCTGCCAAATGCTCACTCACCCAGCTTTTTGCTGTACCGGGCAAACCGTATAATAACAGGGCACGATCTGTTGTGAGCGTAGCTACAGCAATCTCCATTAAGCGGCGGTTGCCAATATATTTTGGCGAAACCTCAAAGCCATTCTTCAGCTTTCCGCCAACCAGGTAGGTTACTACCGATTGAGGAGAAAGTACCCAGTTGGCCGGACGCTTATCACCGTCCTGCTTTTTCAATTCTTCCAGTTCGTGTGCAAATAATTGCTCTGCATGCTGACGTAATATCTGTGACATGTTAAAGTTTTTATGCGTTAAAGGCTTTAAGCGTTTGCTGTTTTAAGTCGAGTAAATTAATTAAGTGATTGCGGGTTTTGTCCCAGGTTGGCTGGAGGTTAACCTGCTGTGATGTTATGTTTTCGACATGTTTCAAAGCCCCGACAGGGACCAGGCTGATATACCGGGTAAAAAAACCACGATTATATTCGTAAGGCCAGTTAGCCATTTTAAGCAGGGCTGCAACCGCAAACTCGGTGCCCCATTCATCACTAATGCGGATGGCATGTGCGATTGTATTTTGCGGATCGTTGCTCAAGGCTTTCAGCAGGTATTTTTCCTGTTCCCTGCCGCTTAGCATTTCAACAAAATCCGGGTAGAACATATTTTGCCCGAGAAAAAACGGCACCCAATTCTTTTGCCCAAACTTTGCTACCGCATTGGCCAAAGCCGGTACCATAGCAGGTGCATATTTTTCAAAATATTCAACTATCTGAATGGGCGTTGCTTCAAACTGATCTTCCCAAAACGCAGGCGGCACGCTGCTGATGAGCTGATAAACAACATAGTTTTCGTCAGTTACCGTACTTTTAGGCCCCGATAATTTTTCGATGCCCGATTTGTAGATGCTTTCGTCAACTACGGCGGGAAGTTTTATTTGGATGGAAGTTTTGGTAGTTAAACCTAATAAGGCCTTTTCTTTTTTAGCGATACAGATTCACGTAGCAACTGCTGATACTGTTTAACAACCGACAGACCAGAAATACTTTTGAGCAGGGCCAAAGCTTCATCTTTAACCTTTTGCCCTTTTTCGTTGAGCAAGCCCTCCAACCATGGCAGGTCATTAGCATTACTATTCACTTTCATGGCTTTAAGCAATTCCAATTTACCGGCTGCATTCTCCTGCTCCCACGTTTGCTGCAGCCATTCTAAAGCTTTGGCGGGCTCACTCAGCCTTAAGCTTTTCAATATTTCTGAACGCTGGGCTGGCGTACCCATTTGCCATAGTTCCTCATCGGCTATAGTAGTAAACCAGTTCCACATAAGGTTCATTTTGCTAAGCCAAACTCCCCTGTTACCACTGCATTCAATAACAACTTTGCGCAATGCCATCTCCTTTTGTGCTTTTTCAAATACGACCGGCAATACATCAGGCAATAGTAATTGCCCTGATTTACAGCATTGCATTAACCACAATTGTAGTAATTGATCGTTCTCCTCGCCCAATATGGCGTTCAAAACCCCGGCGGCTTCGGGTGAACAGTACGGTCTTGTTTCTGCAGGCGCTTTATTAGCCGGCAGATCATTTTTTTGAAAGGGTACAAAACCCGATTGCCTGTAATTGTAGATCACAGCAGCTTTTTGCAGGTAGCGTTCTTCTTTATCTAAGCCTGCTGAGGCCTCTATCACATTAGCGATCAGGGCTACTTCTTCCGGCAAATCAGCAATAGCAGGTGTAGGTTTATCAGTACCCAGCATTGCGGTGTTTATGATACTTTCCCAGGCCTTCATCAGATACTTTTGTAATTATTTTGATGCCAAACGCCAATCGGGCGATATTCATTTTCTCTACCGATGACGGCCATGTTTACCGGGTCGCCTCCGCTTATGGCAATCAGTTGCCAGATGTTGGTATAACTTGCTGATATTTTACAGAGGCAGCCTTCGCTATCCTGTAGCCACCATTGCTTTTGGTAAAAAACCGGTGTTAGCGATGCTATAACAAGGGGCATTTCGCTGCGAAATGGCAAACGACTGTTTAGTATGGTTTCATAACCGGCAACTTGCTGCCAGCCTGCAAATGTTTTTATGTTAACGTTATCGATTGGCCTTATGATATTATAATCCTTAACGATAGCACGATACGGCAGGGCCGACGGGAAATACACCAGGGTAGCATCCAGGTATATTCCCGGCGAAAAGTTAAGCGGCGGGAATTGCCCTTTAACCGTAAATTGCAGCACCAGCGCATACCTGTTGGTTTTTAAACCGTAAAGCCAGTTTTGCTCAATGGTTAGTTGCTGCTCATCGCGGCTTTCCTTTCCAATAACAAGCCAGGTATCACTTACACCTGTTTGCGCCCGCAGCTCTTCCTGGTTGGTGGTGAAACCTATGACAGCGCGTAAATCCTGCTGCAAATCCGGGTCAATATTTTGAATGTTATTGTACCCCTCTGCAACTAAATATAATTGGAGTAATTTATCTATGAAGCCACTTTGCCAGCCTTCGTTCCAAAAGTTGGTAGCACCAAGGTTCCTCACCATACCAGCCAATCCCGATGCCTGGGCATCAACCATACGGCGGGCCATGTTATCCCAGTAAGCCGGCGTTTTTTCGGGGATGGTTAAAATTCCGCCGCGTACAATATCCTTGATCCAAACCATTAGTTCGGCTATCCCTGCACTTACTTTTTCTTCACGTGCCTGTACACGTTTAGCCTGAGCGCTTTCATCTACAGGTTTTTCGTCCGCCTTTTCAACTTTTTTCTTCTTTTTCGGCTCGTTTGTTTATCCAATCGCTTACCCAGGCAGGCATTGTTGATTTGGCAAATAAGCCTGGTTGCCTCGCACATAAAAGCATTAAGCCTAAGCCATGCTTACATGGAAATTTACGACTGGGGCATGAACATTTAAAGGCGATAGCTCCAAGATCAACCTGAGTTTGGTAAGGTTTGCTGCCGCTACCCTGGCATTCGCCCCAAAGGGCTTCTTCACTAATACCTTTACTTCCCCATTTGGCCGGGTTAGCCAAATCACGACCTGCTTTTTTTGAAGCTTCATCAGGTGCGAGAGCGTATATCTGATCTTCTGTTAGCTGCAAAACTTGTGATGTTTAGTAAAAAAACGGGTTAGGTTTCTCGTTCCTAAAATCAGGATAAAATAATTAGCTGTCAACCCGAAAATAAACAAAAACCCTCCTCCGGTAATAACCGAAAGAGGGCCAGTCAACCTAACATAACCTGGGTAACCCGGGTGTTTGTTAGTTCATATTAGTTAATCGTTACATTAAGTGCGAAATTATAAAGCAAACCCGTAGGCTAAACGCAGGCCAACCATACCAAAATAATCCTGATTAGCACCCGAAAAGTTTTCATAGCGTACACTTACATCCCAGGTTTTATTGGCCCAGCCTATACCAGGCGAAAGATCAAGTCTGTGCGGGCCCCAGCCTTCTTCCAGTTTTTCGTAAGCGATACCTGCTTCGCCGGCAACATATACACTTGGTACAAAAAACTCTTTGAAACCAAATTTAATCGGAATTTCGCCATAGCTTGGATAGCGTTTACCCGTAGCAGGATTTTCTTTCTGAAAAAAATGATACCCGCCCATAGTATAAGTAAGCGCAAAACTATTGCTTATACCATATTGTAAACGGGCTGTACCACCTAAGGTAAAAGTAGTGCCAATTTTTGCTACACCTGTAGGCAAGCCGGTTTCAATTCCTAAACCTAAACGGAACGCATTTGCAGGAGTGGTTTGCGCTTTTACCGTATTTGAAAAAAACAGTGTTCCTGTCACAAGGGCCGCTGCTGTTAGCTTTGATAGTAATTTCATGTAGTAATATGTTTGTGTACATAATGATTACTACCATTTTAGCAAAGGCGTTGCCTCGGGTTGCAGTTTTTTTTATAACGGTAAGATATCTACCTGCAAAACACTACTCTTTTATATAATGCACCCCGAGAACACCATCGGCGAAAGTTGTGCTTTTTTCCAGTTTAAGTTTTATTTCCGCATTAGGAAACAACGGAACACCGGCGCCAAGCACTATCGGGTTTATAAACAGCCAAAATTCATCAATCAATCCTTCCTGCATCAAATAACGGGCAAGGCCGGGGCTGCCGAACATGATGATCTCGCTGCCTTCCTGTTTTTTGAGGTCTGAAATCCGCGCCTTTACATCGTCACTGATAAATTTAATCTTATCGGTATTTTGCCCGGCAGCATTTTCAGACACTACATACTTAAGTGTATTATTATACCATGTAGCGTGTTCAATATCATGTTTTGAGGGGTTTGGCCCATCGGCTGCTGTTGGCCAGTAGGCATCCATCATTTCAAAAGTTCTACGACCATACAGGGCGGTGTCAGCTACCTGTGTGCGGGCGTTGGCATACTCAAACAGCTCATTGCTCACTTTGATCCAGTCCATAGCGCCATCAGTGCGGGCAACCATACCGTCGAGTGAAATGTGCATAAACAATACTAAATTTCTCATAATATCAGTGGTTATATTTTTTATATCAAAATTAAACTGGTGCTCGTTCGTATGCAGGGGGCTAAAGCGACTTTTGAAGGGTGTAAATATGACTATAGTAAAAAGGCCATGCTCCCGCACGGCCTTCTGTTATCAATTATAAATTACTTTACAACGTAGCCATATCAATTACAAACCTGTAACGCACATCGCCTTTTTCCATACGGTCATAAGCAGTGTGAATATCCTTGATATCAATCATTTCAATATCCGAAACAATGTTATTTTCGGCACAGAAATCAAGCATCTCCTGGGTTTCTTTGATACCGCCAATACCCGAACCGGCTAAACTTTTACGGCCACCCAATAAACTGAACGCAGCAATCTCAGCCGGTTTAGGGGGAACACCTACGCAGATATGAACACCATCGGTACGTAATAACGATAGGTACATGTTAAAGTCATGCTCGGCCGATACGGTATCCAAAATAAAATCGAAGGAGTTTTTAGCTGCTTCAACCTGTTTTGGATCGGTAGTTACCACAAAGTGGTGAGCACCTAATTTTTTAGCGTCTTCTTCTTTCTTGGGAGATGTACTTAATACCGTAACATCGGCACCAAAGGCAACACCAAATTTAACCGCCATATGGCCTAAACCACCTAAGCCAAGCACGGCAAGCTTATGGCCTTTGCCTACTTTCCAGTGCCTTAGCGGCGAGTAGGTTGTGATGCCGGCGCATAATAGCGGGGCAACGGCGGCCAGATCAACCCCTTCCTTAAGGTGCAGCACAAAATCCTCATTAACAACAATGGTGTTTGAGTAACCACCATAAGTAGGTGTTTTATGATCCTGTTCAAGGCCATTATAAGTTTGCGAGTTGCCATTGAGGCAATATTGCTCAAGGTCGCGTTTACAGTTTTCGCATGTACGACATGAGTCAACCAAACAGCCGGTGGCGGCAAGGTCGCCAACTTTAAAACCTTTTACATGCTCGCCAACTTTAACTACGCGGCCAACAATTTCATGTCCGGGCACCATAGGAAAAATGCCGGGGAACCAGTCGTTTTTGATCTGGTGCAAATCGGAGTGGCAAACGCCGCAGTACAAAATATCAAACTGTACGTCATGAGCACCAACTTCGCGCCTCTCAAAAGTCCAGGGGGCAAGCGGTGTATTTTCATCTTGCGCAGCATACGCTTTAGTTTCAATCATAGTAGTAAACGTTAAGTAGTGTGAATGATGATTTATTGAGTTTGGAGAGGATCTCCTCTACAAATGTACAATGATAATTTTATAAATATCGGCCAAGCATGGGTTGAAATAAAAAAGTGACACATGAGGGGATAAATATTAACCACAGATATTCGCAAACCTTTAATTTAGCATATAGATTAACACCGCATGAAGATAGCCATTGCCACCCCACCTTTTCCGAAATCAATTAATGATGGTCTGCAACAAGCCGAAAAGCTGATTAAAGATGCAGCGTCACAACAGGCAGAGGTTATCTGTTTCCCTGAATCATATATACCTGCATATCCGGGTATGATAGCCGATCCGGAGCCAACATCGCCGGCAATATTGCGATCGGCGCTGGATGAAGTATGCAGGATGGCCGCCGAAAATAATATTGCGGTAATTATGCCTATGGATTGGTACAGCGAAGACGGGCTTTTAAACATTGCACATGTAATATCCAAAACCGGCAACGTGCTTGGATATCAAACTAAAAATCAATTAGACCCATCGGAAGACGCCATTTGGGTTCCGGGCACCCAGAGAAGTATTTTTGAAGTGAATGGCTTAAAATTTGGCATTACCATTTGTCATGAAGGGTTCCGTTATCCCGAATCGGTAAGATGGGCGGCACGCAATGGCGCGCACATTGTTTTCCACCCTCATTTTTCGGGCAGTAATACTGATGGGGTATTGCTTACCGAATGGGGCAGTATGGCAAACCCCTATTACGAAAAAGCCATGATGATGCGGGCGCTGGAAAACACCATCTACTTTGCCAGTTCTAATTATGGTTCGCTTTACCCGGAATCAGCAAGTTCGGTCATAGCGCCGGATGGTACGTGTGTGGTTTACCAGGCTTATGGAACAACCGGTGTAATTATAGCCGATATTGACCCGCAAAAAGCTACCGGCTATCTGGCTAAAAGATTTAAACCACAGTTATACAATTACTAAAAGCGCCGATATCTTACCCATTATTTGAATTTTGTAAATAATGGATTGATTTATCCAAACCCTTCCTCTCCTATCTGTTTTACTTTTGTATCAAAACAAAAGAAATGGAAAACAGAAATAAAATTGCCGTGGTTACCGGCGGCAGCCGTGGCTTAGGCCGGGACATGGCCTTAAGGCTTGCCGAAAAAGGAATAGATGTTATTATAACCTACAATACCAATACAGAGGAAGCAGCAAAGGTGGTTAACCTTGCAGAACAAAGCGGCGCAAAGGCTGCTGCATTGCAACTCAATACTGGTGTAATTAAAAGCTTTGACGCATTTACCGAAAAACTGCGCGAAGTTTTGACGGATAAATTCGGCACCGATCATATCGACTTTTTAATTAATAATGCCGGGCAAGGCGGTTACAGCGCCATTAGCGATGTTACCGAGGAATTTTTTGATGATTTATTGAACGTGCACTTTAAAGGTGTATACTTTTTAACTCAAAAACTGATCCCGTTGATGGCAGATGGCGGTGGGATTGTCAACGTATCATCCGGGCTGACGCGGGTATCAGTTCCGCGTTCTTCGGCGTATGCATCTATGAAAGGCGCGGTAGAAATTTTCACCCGTTACCTGGCTAAAGAACTCGGCGGAAGAGGTATCCGAGCTAATGTGGTTGCCCCCGGCGCCATCATGACCGATTTTGGCGGCGGCCATTTGCGCAATAGCCAAGAAACCCAAAAAATGGTAAGCAGCATAACTGCATTGGGCAGGCCAGGTGTTGCGGAAGATATCGGCGGCGTAGTAGCTTTCCTTTGTACTGAAAATGCGCGTTGGGTTAATGGCCAGCGTATTGAAGCATCGGGTGGTATGGCAATTTAAATGAGAAATATCTTGATTAGCCGGGTACCTCGTTAAATTAATGAGGTACCCTTTTTGTAAGGGGTTGGCTGTATATTACAGAAGGTGCCAATAATGCGCCTCTACAACAGGTGATTTATTTTAATATTTCCAATATCACAATCACCGCGTTATTGCTTAATGCTTCCATGTCAGCCTCTTCCACCTGCCATAACGCCAATCCGTCACGCTCATGCATCAGGCGACCCTGCAGCTCAAAAGCCCCGGCAAGCACAAATGCGTAAAACAATGAACTACTATTTTGCAGTTGATAAAAGGCATCTATCCTGCCACCAAATACCCCGATATGTAATCGAAACGGATATATTCCGCAGGTTGGAACCAAGTCAATCAATTCGTTTGCCCTGCCCGTAAAATCAAACTTAAAAACCGTATCACGATGCGGGTTTATTATATCATTATCCTTTAGCTGAAAATAAATGTAATTGATCCAATCGCTTTTATAAAGATTAGTTAATTCAAGACGCTCACCGGCAACAGCATAACCTACAAACAGCTCTCCAACATCAATCAGGCGGATATCTCCATTTACCCTTTTTAACAACAACTCACCGGTTACCGGCATTAAAACAAACCAGCCCGAGTTTTCGACAGCTACATCAATTGAACTACTACCGGCCAGCATTTCATCATTCCATATCTCCAGCCTGCCAAAGGGCTTACGATGCTCGTTAAAATAGTTACCATAATTGAAATTACTGTAACGAAGCAGAGTTGCGGTTTTGCTGAAACCTCTCTGGTCGGCCAAATGTATTTGTCCCGGTGAGATCTTTTCCATGTTAATTGTGATATTGCAATGAAGTTATGTTTATATACGGCTGCAATTGCATAAGGTTGGTAGATATGCAATTATTTTCGACATTTAACTGATTTTCGGCCTGTTGAGCGGATATGAGCAGGTAATTATCTATGGTATCATGCCAAAACAACGGTTCGGAATAAAAATTAACCGCGACCTGGTGTTTATCCTTATCATTAATATCCGAATTGATGATCTCCAGCTGAAACTTGCTGAACGCAAGAAACCGCCTGCCAATATTATTTAAAATATCGGGCATAATACTGCCAAGCTGCTGAATATAACCTGTAACCGATGGTGCAACCATACCGGTTAAACGCTGGGCATTGGGCACATTTCTTAACAATTCGGCATAGGATGTATAGGCTGTTCCCTGGCTAAAGTTCTGGGCCTGCATTTTAAATTCCAGGTAGGTGCTTTCAAAAACCAGCTTATCCCATTGCTTAACCGAGCGGATATCGATGATTTTACGATAACATAAAATGATGAGGCGTTTTTGCATATGATGGTTCAAAAAAACAAACACCGGCTTGTCGCCGGCGCCCTGTTACAAACAAAATGTTTTTTTAAGCAGGTACACTTAAGCTGATAGCTAATACAAAACCGGCGGTGGTACTACCGGTAACAGTAGCGGTTTCAAGCGTATACCCATCGCTAAACACATTATCACTCGCATTATACGTATATCCGCTCATGCCTTTAGCATAACCATTAACAGCCGCCAGGGCCGTGCCGGCACCTTCCGGAAAAGCAATCTGTGTTACTTTCAATGATGTACCCGATGAGTTATACACATGTACATGAATATGCGTTGCCCTGCCGGTATACCATCCCGGAAATATAGAGGTAAAAGTTACCAGGCCATTTGAATCGGTAGTTTGCCTGCCGCGTAAAAAATGTACGGAAGTATAATTTGTTGATTGTGTGCCGCTGCCGCCATATTCAGAATAATTGCCTTCCGCATCGCAATGCCAGATATCAACTAATGCTGACGATAGCGCGCTACAGCTATTATTGCTATTGTTGATTGTAATTTTCACGGTAAGCTTATACCCGGTACGGCCATCGGTAATATCGCTTCTTATATAAGATGCAGGTGAATGTGTTGGATAGGGGCCTTCGGTTTCGGTAGGTGCAACACTGCAGGTGCCTGAATCGGTTGACCCCGAAGTACTGCCGGAAGATGAAGTAGTAGTTGCTGTGGCGGTATCAGCATCCTTTTTGCAGGCTTCAACCAATACCGACGATGACACTGCGCCGATTACCAGGCTTTTTAAAAAGTTCTTTCTTTCCATTGTATGTTCTGCTTTTAAGTTTAACCTAATCTGTTGATTCAAAAGTAAAAGCAGTATAGTCTGTGTTGAAACATGTGTCGGCTAGCTGCCTTTTTGTGTCGATAAACAGCAAATTATCGGTGCGCAGGCAGATAAGATTGTATAAACATACAGTTGCATGACAACTTTAAACCGTCAAATTTCTCTATCTTTGCATGTTTTTTTGAGAGTATATAATATTTATGGCATTAAAAAGCAGTGCGGTGATTACCGGTGTAGGCGGCTATGTTCCCGACAACATTTTAACTAACAGTGATTTAGAAAAAATGGTTGAAACTAACAGCGACTGGATAGTTTCACGTACAGGGATCAAAGAAAGAAGGATCCTCGCCGACAGAACACTGGCTACTTCAGATATGGCTACCTTTGCAGTAAAAAATTTACTTGAAAATGCCAAAGTTGATCCTTCTGAAATTGACTGTGTTATTGTAGCCACCTCAACTCCCGATTACCTGCTTATCTCCACCGCCAGCATCGTTTGTGATAAATGTGGTTTAAACAATGCCTGGGCGTCTGACGTTAACGCGGCCTGCAGTGGTTTCCTTTATGCCTTTACCCTTGGCTCGAGCCTGGTTGAAAGCAACCGTTATAAAAAAGTAATAGTTATCGGTGCCGATCAAAACAGCGCCATTGTAAACTATGCCGACCGCAACACCTGTATCCTTTTTGGCGACGGCGCCGGCGCGGTATTGCTTGAACCATCTACCGAAGACATTGGCGTTATTGACAGTGTATTTAAAACAGATGGGCACGGCAGGGAACATTTATATGTACCCGGCGGAGGTTCTATGAACCCGGCATCTGAAGAAACTATTGATGGCAAACTACATTATATACGCCAGGATGGCCGTGTAGTTTTTAAAGCTGCTATAAAAGGGATGACTGAAAGCTGCACATCTGTACTGCAGCGTAACAACCTTACCATAGATGATATCAACTGGCTAATACCCCACCAGGCAAATTACCGCATTATCCACGCCGTAGGTGATGCTTTGGGCCTACCTGAAAGCCGTGTTAAGATCAACATCGACCGTTATGGTAACACCACAGCTGCCACTATCCCGCTGGCGTTGTGGGATTATAAAGAAGATTTTAAAGAGAACGATAACATGATCCTGACAGCATTTGGTGCTGGGTTTTCATGGGGCGCTACTTATTTAAAATGGGGTAAATTGAGATAAGCAACCTCACCCCAACCCTCTCCAAAAGAGAGGGAGTTAAAATTCAACTCAATGACTACTGAAGAACGAATTAAAGAAGCTGAATCACGGATATTCAAAACCGTGTTCCCGAGCGACACCAATCACTACGACACGCTTTTCGGAGGTTCGGCAATGGCCATGATGGACGAGGTAGCTTTCATTACGGCCACCCGCTTCACCCGTAAAAAAATGGTTACCGTATCATCCGACAGGATAGACTTTAACCGCCCTATCCCGGCAGGTACCATTATTGAACTTGTTGGCCGTGTATCCCATATCGGCAATACCAGCCTAAAAGTTTTGGTTGAAATCTATATTGAAGAAATGTACTCTTTTGTGCGCGAAAAAGCTATCACCGGCACTTTTACGTTTGTTGCCATTGATGATCATAAGCACCCGGTAAGCGTTTTGTAAGCTGAAGGCTTAAAGCGGAAAGCTAAAAGCCAGAAAATGCTATCCTATTGCCATTATTTAAAGATGTTTGCTTTCAGCCTTCGGCCGGCTTTAAGCTTTAAGCTTCTTAATGTAGTTTCTTGCGCTTCAACAACCCGCCTGTTGTATCGTCAATACTTTGTTGTACAATAAAGGCTTTGGGATCGATACGAAGAATAGTTTGTTTTAATGATGGGATTTCCAAACGGGTAGCAACAGTGAATACAATATCGCGGGGATCATTGACATGACCGTCTTTTCCGTAACCGCTTTTCCCCTGATAAATAGTAACGCCACGGCCAAGCGTAACTGTTATCGCTCTGCGGATAGCATCACTTTTAGTTGAGATAACGGTAACACCCGAATATTGCTCGATACCGTTCAGCAAAAAATCGATCATTTTGGCGGCAGCCATATAGGTTAATATTGAATACATGGCCGGTTCAACACCCAATACCGAGGCTGCAACCCCAAATATCAAAACGTTAAGAAGCAAAATAAAGTCGCTCACTTTAAGCAGCTGCGTTTTTTTACTTACCAATACGGCAGCTATTTCAGTACCGTCAAGCACAGCTCCGCCACGCATGGCCAACCCGCTGCCGGTACCGATAAACACGCCGCCAAATACCGCGGTAAGCAATTTATCATGAGTAACATCCGGAAACTGAACTACTGCAAGGCATAATGAAAGCAAAGCTATGGCCACAGTACTTTTGATAGCAAACCAAAGTCCAAGCTTCCGGTAGCCTATCCATAAAAAAGGCACGTTGATAACAAAGATCAATATGGATATAGGAATAAGCGTTATATCAGATATCAGCATGGATACCCCGGTAGCACCTCCGTCGATAAAGTGGCTGGATAATAAAAACCCCTTAAGACCAAAAGCTGCCGATAAAATCCCGAGGCCGATATTTGCTGAATCCCTGATCGTGTTGATTGCCTTCATGCCCAAATATAGCTTTTTGGCGCTAAAAGCAGGTATTTGAACACTGACGAATGTTGATAAAGTGAGATTTTTGACTTTTACCTAACCACCACCTGTATTGTATTCCTGCTAATTTGCTCCAGCAAAATGGTTTTGCCTTCGGTTAGTTTCTTAACGGTATTCGCCCCGTCATGGCGTACAGTAATGAGCGTTAGCCCATCGTTATATTTCACTTTAAAATCTTGTTTTAGGCCGTTCAGCAACTTTTCAAAACGCTCTTCGTTCAAATCAAAGCAAACCGAAAAACTTAATGCTGATGTTTGCATCACATTTACCTTAACATTGTTTTGAGCAAACAGGCGAAACACATCGCTAAGGTGATCTTCCGTTATAAAAGAGTAATCCTTACCTGATACTGACAGTAATACCTGGTTTTGTTTCAGGATGATCACCGGCTTGGTAAACTGATTATGTCCATCTTCTTTAATTACTGTACCTGGCGCAGATGGGTCTGTAAACGGCTTTACCAGCAGGGGTATTTTAGCATTTTGTAAGGGTTTGATGGTTTTGGGGTGGATGACACTGGCCCCGTAATAGGTCATTTCGATGGCTTCCGTATAGGAGAGCTCATCAAATTTAACCGTATCAGCAAAAAATCTCGGATCGGCGTTCAGGATGCCCGGAACATCTTTCCAGGCAGTAACCGATTCGGCGCCTAAGCAAGCCGCAAATATTGATGCTGTGTAATCAGACCCTTCGCGACCAAGTGTGGTGGTAAAATTTTCGGAGGTGCCGCCCAAAAAGCCCTGGGTTACAACAATACTTTTTTCAAGTAAGGTTGGAAGATCCTTGCTGATACTTGCTTTAGTTTTATCCCAATCTACTATACCCTCTCTGTAAGTATTATCGGTATGCACATATCCGCGTACATCAAGCCATTTACTTTTGAGCCCAACCTTGTTCAGGTAGGCATTAACTATCCGGGTTGACACCAGTTCGCCAATGGATACGATCTGGTCATAAACAAAATCATAGCTATCATGTGGCTCATCCTCAATGGCCCAGTCAATTTCCACAAAAGTATTGGCAACTTCATCAAATACAGGGTGGCCCGGTTCAAATAATCCGCTCAGGATGTTGTAATGATATTCTTTAATTTCGTTAAAGATCCCGTGCATATCATCGGTTTGCTCCATGTAG
Source organism: Mucilaginibacter sp. P19 (assembly GCF_050632265.1). NCBI lineage: Bacteria > Pseudomonadati > Bacteroidota > Sphingobacteriia > Sphingobacteriales > Sphingobacteriaceae > Mucilaginibacter > Mucilaginibacter sp. P19. Next base: position 1,734,901 of record NZ_CP192586.1, on the reverse strand, counting down.
GCTTTGGTAAGCTTCTCCAGCGCATTGGTGGTTTTGCCCATGGCCGATACCACAATGAGCAATTGTTGATTAGTATATTGTTTTACAACGTTAGCAAGGTTGGTAACACCCGCAGCATCTTTAACCGACGCTCCTCCGAATTTAAAAACAAGCATTTATTTAATGAATTGACTTACAACCGAACCCGGCTGTACTAATGATTTGATCTGTGCGTATGGAATAAACAATTCGGTAATACCGGCCGCATATGGTTTAATATCATACTGATTGTACAAAAATTTAATCCCGAGTGGCGTAATGGAAAAATTAGTATTGAGCGCGAATTTGTTATCCTTAAAAAAATAATTGGTGGCGAGTGATGCGGTATCACTTAATTTTTCATTCTTCCTGAAGATCTTTTCGGCAACGGCATTTAATTTATCATGATACCCGTCAACAAGAACATCATCAAGTTTAAGGTCTTTACCGGCTTTGGTATCCCAGTTTATAAAGCCGACAGATGTGCTGCCATGAGCGCCGCCAGTATATGAATAACCCCGAACTTCGAGCGTTGTTAAGCTCGAATCCTGGTGGATCACCTTAACGGAATCATCCAGCGTAAAAAACATTCCCGGCCGCAGGTTAGTCTTCCTGAATTCATCATATGATTTCAGGAACTTTTTGGTCATCAGCTCCAGGCTGGTGTCGGGCCTTCCATCCATAGCAAACATCGATGTAAGCTTACGGATTATGGTATCATTTAAAATTTTGTCGCTGTCAAACAACGGGTAATTAATTTTCACTACCGTACAGGCGCTATCGGCTTTAGCACCGCAATCTGCCGCCCGTGCTTTGATTACTTTATAAGCATAACGCAGGGTATCAAATGACCTCTCGGGGATTTTATTAGGAACACCCCACTGACACGATGATAATCCCATCGCCAGAAAAAACGCCAGGCACAGATTTTTCATAGGTATAGTATTAGTAGTTTAACAACTGCTCTTTTGAAAGCGAAGCATTTAACCAGCCCGCCTCAATATTCGCGCCGTACTTATTGTAAAAGTTAATGGCCGGCTCATTCCAGTCAAGTACCTGCCAAACCATACCGCTGAAACCTCTTTCTTTAGCTTCCTGGATCAACCTGTCGAAAAGTAGTTTGCCGATCTTTTTGCCACGCATATCTTCAGTTACAATGAGATCTTCAAGGTACATGCGGGAGCCTTTCCAGGTGGAGTATCGGATATAGTATAGGGCAAAACCAACCACAAGGCCGTCAACTTCGGCAACAAAAGCTTTCCAGACCGGGTTAGGGCCAAACCCGGCTTCTTCAAAATGCTGCAGGGTTACGGTAACCTCGTCCGGGGCTTTTTCATAGAGGGCAAGCTCATGCACCAGCTCCATCAGGCGCGGACAGTCGGTTTGAATGGCTTCCCTTATAATTAGCCCCCCGGCCCCCTGAAGAGGGTGCTGACTTTCAATTTTATTTTCTGTATTATTCATTTTTATCTTTTCGCTTCGCAGTTGTTGGTGTTGTCACCAACAATTTTATATTTATTTTAACAGGTGTTCAACTTTTTTAGGTGTGAACACTCATAGTTACCTTCAAAACAAAACTAATTGATAATCAGATATTTAATTTACCACCCACTGCACATTTAAGCAACAATGAACGCATAATAACTGACAATCAGCCACTTAACTTTTTGCAACTTTAAAAGTTGAACACCCGTTTTTGAAAAATTGAACACTCAAATTTCATTGCAAAAAACATGTTGCTGGTAACAACACCAACAACGGCCATAGCAAGAATGACGAAGCAATCGCATACTACACGAGGCGGCTATGCCTCCATGCGATTGCCACGCTGCGCTCGCAATGACATGATGTGCTAATTAATTATTCTTCCAGTGCTTAATTACCCTGCCGCCAAATATGGTACTGCCCAGCCTTACCATATTACTGCCCTGCTCAATAGCCAGTTTATAATCAGACGACATGCCCATCGACAGGATATCAAAGCTTTCCTCTTTCCGGAAATAACTCACTTTTATGCCCTCGAAAAAGGTGTTCAGTTCGTAATATTCTTCTTTAATCTGCTTTTCGTTATCAGTATTGGTAGCAATACCCATCAAGCCACGGATCCGGATATTTTTCATTGCAGCAAACTCTTCAGAGCGCAGCAATTCTATTGCTTCATCAAAGCCCAGTCCGTATTTGGTTTCTTCGTCGGCTATATAAATTTGCAAAAGGCAGTCAATTATTCTTCCGGCTTTTTCAGCATGTTTGTTGATCTCGTGCAAAAGCTTCAGGCTATCAACAGACTGGATCATACTTACAAAAGGCGCTATATACTTTACCTTATTGGTTTGCAGGTGACCAATCAAATGCCATTCGATATCTTTAGGCAGTTGCTCATACTTCTCAACCATCTCCTGCACTATGTTTTCGCCAAAAAGGCGCTGTCCGGCATCATATGCTTCCTGTACATCTGCAACAGGTTTTGTTTTTGATACGGCCAATAATATTACCTTATCTGCTTCCGTTTCCTTTTTTAAGCTTTTGATGTTATCTGCAATGCTCATTTATCCGTAAATTTGCTTAATTAATCAGCCGCTAAATTACTGAATGCATAAATATATAACCTTGTTTTTTTCTGCAGCACTTTTTTTATGTGCCTGCAATGGCAAAAGTATTCCCAACGACGTCCTCAAACCCGACGCTATGGCAGCGGTGTTAACCGAAATGCACATCATCGACGGCAGCCTGTATAATACCACGCAGATACCCGATAGTTTGTATAAATACGGCGCGGGTAAATATATTGCCATGTTTCAGCGCCTGCATACCGATACCGCGCATTTCAACCGCAGCATGCGGTACTACGCCATGCAGCCCGATAAACTGCTGGCCATTTATGACCAGGTAGATATTAAAATTAAAAGTAAAACCGATTCGCTTGCCAAAGTGCAAACAGAACAGAGCAAGGCTACGCGTAAGCTCGATTCGCTAAAAAACTTAAATATTAAAACTAAAATAGATTCGGCAAGAAAAATGCATCCGCATGAAAACACGGAAGCCCGCAAAGCCGACTCATTGAAAAATTTAAAAACTAAACTAAAAACCGACTCGGCAAGGAGATTCCATCCCCGCAAAAGCAAGAAAGCCCGCAAAGCCGATTCGTTAAAAAACTTAAAGTCATAACCTGATGCTTTACCCCCAAAACAGTGTAGATAAGCTGGGTTTTACCGAGATAAAAGAACTGATAAAAGCACATTGCCTGAGCGAAATGGGTCAACAAATGGTTGACAAGATCCAGGTGATGAGCAATTACGACCAGATCCATAAATTCCTGAGCCAGGCAAACGAGTTTAAGAATATCCTGGTTAATGATGAGGTCCTGCCCATCCAGCATTTTTTCGATATAAAGTCCCTTGCCAATAAAGCCCGTATAGAGGGCGTTTTTTTAAGCGAAGAAGAGTTTTACCAGGTTCAGGCTTCGTTAACCACGGTATTTGCCGTTATTGCCTATTTTAACGAGCGTGAAGGCTTGTACCCTAACCTTGAAGCCCTTTTTGAGCACCTGCCTATTGAAAAGGCAATCCTTAAAAAGATAGACGCCGTAATTGATCAGAAAGGCAAGATCAGGCCCAATGCTTCGCGCGAGCTGATGGAAATTACCACAGGCATTGCCAAAGCCGAGCAGGAAGCCCGCAAAAAAATTGATATGGTTTTTAAAAATGCCACATCAAACGGCTGGGCTGCCGATGGTTCGTTAACAGTACGCGATGGTAGGCTGGTGATCCCCCTGCTGGCCGAAAACAAACGCAAGCTGAAAGGTTTTGTGCATGACGAATCAGCATCGGGCCAAACAGTTTATATTGAACCCGAAGAGGTATTTGTACTCAACAACCGCATCCGCGACCTGGAGTTTGAACGCCGCCGGGAGATAGTAAAAATTCTGACCGCCTTAACTACCGAATTAAGGCCTTATGTGCCTTTGCTACTCTCCTATCATGGTTTGCTAACCAAGCTTGATTTTGTGCGCGCCAAAGCCCTGTTTGCCATTGATATTGAGGCCGAAATGCCGCAGGTGATAAACGAGGCCAGGGTTAAATTATACAATGCCCGTCACCCGCTATTGTTCCTGAATTTTAAGGCAGAGAAAAAACGGTTGTCCCACTCAATATGCAGATAGACGAAGGTACCCGCATCATCGTGGTATCGGGTCCCAACGCCGGCGGTAAATCTGTTTGTATGAAAACCGTTGGTTTATTGCAAATGATGGTGCAGGCTGGCTTACTGATCCCTGCCGATGAGGCCAGCGTTGTAGGTGTGTTCAAGCAACTTTTTGTTGATATAGGCGATGACCAATCGATAGAAAGTGATTTGAGTACGTATAGCGCCCACCTGTCCAAAATGAAAAACTTTGTGGAGCAGGCCAACGGCAAAACCCTGATCCTGATAGATGAATTTGGTACCGGTACCGATCCGCAATTTGGCGGGCCGATTGCCGAGGCCGTGTTGGAATCGTTGAATCAAAAAAAGGTTAAGGGCATGGTAACTACGCACTACTCCAATCTTAAAATATTTGCCAGCAACACCGAGGGCATTGAAAATGCTTCGATGTTGTTCAATAATATTGAGATGAGGCCGCTGTACCAGTTGGAGATCGGCAAACCCGGCAGTTCATATGCTTTTGAGATTGCCCAAAAAATAGGCTTGCCGGCAAACGTGCTTAACCTCGCCAAAAACAAAATAAGTGAGGGGCAAAAAAGGTGGATACCCTGCTTGTTGACCTGGAGCGTGAAAAGCGCTCTATTTTTGAAACCAAACAAAAACTGGATAAACAACAACGCAAGGTTAATGAGCTGCTTGCAGAAAACGAGAAGTTAAAAAGCTATCTCGAAGAAAATAAACGCACACTGATTAAGGAAGCCAAGGATCAGGCTAAGAACATTATCCTGAACGCAAACAAGCTGGTTGAAAATACCATTTCCGAAATAAAGAGCAGCAATGCCGATAAAGAAAAGACAAAGCAGCTGCGCGAAAATCTGAATGTTGAGCTTAAAAAGAACACCGTTAAAACTGAGGCCCCAAAACCTGCTGCTCCTGCCGATGAAGAATTAAAACCTGGCGACTGGGTGAAACTCATCGATTCGGAAACTACAGGCCAGGTGATAGAGATCATTAAAGAGAATGTAGTAATTGCCATTGGCGATTTACGCACGGTTGCTAAAAAGAAACGCGTGATCAAAGTTTCCAAATCATCGGTACCTAAAGAGATCAGGCGAAATTTCAGTTCGCACACCAATGACATGGCCAGTTTTAGTCCGGAGATTGACGTACGTGGCCAGCGTACCGAAGATGCGCTTCACGCCATTGAAAAACTGTTTGATCGTGCACTGATGATGGGTTTTAACAACCTCAAGATCATTCATGGTAAAGGCGATGGAATTTTACGCAAAATGATCAGGCAATACCTCAAAAAATATGAACAGGTTGACCGCATGGAAGATGAGCATGCTGATCGTGGCGGAGATGGAATAACTTATGTATATTTGAAGTAACCATAACGTTAAAATATCATAAAAGCCCCGTCATTGCGAGGTACCAAGCAATCCCCGATTAGCATAGCCGCTCTGTAAAGTTTGGGATTGCTTCGTACCTCGCAATGACGGCTTTAATTGAACTACGTTTTTACAATTTGCGCCCTAACTTATTTCAAATATGTCTTTAAAATCTATTGCTCCCATGTTATACACCCGGCAGGTACGGGAAAGTGTTGATTTTTACATTAATAACCTTGGTTTTACCTGTATTGGCTATGATGAAGACTGGGGCTGGGCTACGGTAAGCCGTGATGATATTGAGATCATGTTAGCTTTGCCTGTTGATAATGCATCGTTCACCGTGCCCAAATTTACCGGCTCGTTTTATATCCGGACAGATAAAGTTGATCTATTGTGGAGCGAACTGAAAGACAGGGCAGTAATTTGCTACCCTATTGAAGATTTTAATTACGGCATGCGCGAATTCGGCGTTTTTGACTATAATGGTTACCTGCTGCAATTTGGGATGCCAATTGAATGATAGTTTCTTAACAAATATTTGCGAATAGGCTAATAACTTATCCGCGTTTTGCATAAGTTTCCTATTTTTAGGGCAACCCCGCCGTTGTTGGTGTTGTCACCAACAAAATTTGTTTACCAGTTTTATTAACGGTAACGTAATTAAAAAACATAATTTATTGAAAGAATAGAAGTTGTTGGGGACAACACCAACAACGGCATAGGCATAGAGGAGATTTTTTTGCTGCATTGATTTTGCATAAGTTTCCTATTTTTAGGGCGGCCAAACCCTAATAAAGATGCGCAGATTATATTTTCTTGTATTTTTCATTGCATTTACCGGTTCAATAACAAGCTGTCTTGCTCAAAATATTATTTTAAAGAGCAAAGATCAGCGCATCCGCTACACCGGTCGGATCAATCAAACTGATGAAGCTGCCGAACTGTACTGGACGGGCTCATCATTAAAAATTAGTTTTGACGGAACCGGCGCATCGGCTGTGATGCAGGATGAACGGGGCGAAAACTATTTTACCATCATTGTTGATGACAAGGTTGTAAACACCATTCACCTTGATAATACCAAACAGGCTTATACACTCGCTGAGAACCTGCCGAGCGGTAAGCACACCCTCGAACTGTTTAAACGTACCGAATGGGACAAAGGCAAAACCCTTTTTTATCAGTTCACCTTGGCCAAAGAAGCTACTGCATTAACTGCACCAGAGGCTAAAAAACGTAAGATCGAATTTTTCGGCAACTCCATTACCTGCGGTTATGCCGATGAGGACACCACCGGGCAGGATCGTGGCAGCGCCCCTTATGAAAACGGCTACCTTAGCTACGCGGCCCTTACTGCCCGTCACTTTAATGCACAGTATGTTTGCACCTCTAAAAGCGGTATCGGCATTACCGTGAGCTGGTTCCCGCTCATTATGCCCGAAATGTATAACCGCCTTGATCCAACAGACCCAACAAGCACCTGGAATTTCAAAAAGTATACGCCCGATGTAGTAGTGATCAACCTGTTTCAAAATGATTCGTGGATTGTAAACCAACCCAACAATCCACAGTTTAAAGAGCGCTTTGGCAGTAAAGCCCCCGAGCCGGAGCAGATCATTAAAGCTTATAAAGAGTTTGTAAAAAGTATCCGCAAGGTATATCCTAAAGCACAGATCATTTGCGCGCTGGGCAGCATGGATGCAACCAAAGCAGGTTCGCCATGGCCTGGTTATATCGAAAAGGCCGTTGCTGCTTTAAATGATAAAGGCATTTACACGCACTTTATTCCTTATAAAAATACACCGGGGCATCCGAGCCTGAAAGAGCAGCAAGCTATGGCCGATGATTTGATCGCTTTTATGGAAAAGACGGTTAAGTGGTAAAATATAAAACCATGTCATTGAGCGTAACGCGGCAATCTCGTAGCAATACAGGGCAAATATGCTTTTCGTATTGCAAAACGACGAGATTGCCACGTCGCCCCAAGGCTCATTCCGACTCGCTCTTCGCAATGACATAAAATTTCACCTTACTCCCCTACCTTCTGCTGATCAGGCAACTCATTAGGTCCTGGAATATTGGTTTGTTGCTTTTTGCTGGCATCCCCGTCATCATCGGCAGTTCCTTCCTGGTATTGCTGCTGCGGGTTGGGCTTGCTATTACTGGTTTCCGTTTGTCCATTGTCCTCATCCGAACGGCCGTTTTGTGATACGTTGATCACATTGCCGTAGTTGGCGTTACCTGCCTGGTTAGGATCTTTAAAATTGCTGTTTTCGGGATGTTCCTCGGCAGGCTGGGTGCGGTTAAAGTATTCGTTATTATTGCCCGCCATTTGTGACGGATTGTCTTTATCGTTACCGGCCGGGGTGATATTGTTTTGACCAAAATTTTCGCCTCCCATACCGTTTCCTTCCATACCTGGGTCATTGGGGCTGTTCATTTCTGAGCTACCAAACAGATAACTTCGCTTCAGGTCTTTTTCGTCCTCATTATTGTCGTCGTCCACCCGGTAAGCATTGGGTTTGTTTTCTTCATGTTCGGGGCGTTTAAGCTCGTCGCTCCTGAACTCGTCATCTCTTAATTCCATAGGTTTTGATATTTGGTGTATTAATTAATAATAAAATTAATTTCTATTTGTTTTATAAAACCTATAAAACATCATTTATAAAAACACAGTCGTGCGGTAGGAAGTTATCTACATAACAATAAGCATTAAGCTTATTTTACTTAAATTTATAGCAACCAATTATAATATATGAATAAAGTAGTTAGTGGTGCCGATGAGGCCATCCGCGACATTTCCGATGGTATGACCCTCATGCTGGGCGGCTTTGGTTTATGCCTCTTTTGGCGCAAGTCTTGTGTGCAGGGTGGTGCAGAGCTGACTTGTGGCCCCGATCGCCCATTTCCATTCCATCCTTCAAAAGCTTAAGTTAAAACAATGTAATACGCTTACATTCATAAAACACAAACCTGCCCTAATAAGTTATCTACATAACCATAAGCTTCAGGCTTATTTTACTTAAATTTATAGCAACCAATTATAATATATGAATAAAGTAGTTAGTGGTGCCGATGAGGCCATCCGCGATATTACCGACGGCATGACCCTTATGCTCGGCGGATTCGGATTATGCGGATTGCCCGAAAATTGCATTGCCGCCCTGGTAAAAAAGGGGTTAAGCAACTCACCTGTATCTCCAATAATGCCGGGGTTGATGACTTCGGCATCGGCCTGATGCTGAAGCAGCGCCAAGTAAAAAAATGATCTCATCGTACGTGGGCGAAAACGCTGAATTTGAACGCCAGTTACTAAGCGGCGAGCTTGAAGTGGAACTGATACCACAAGGTACGCTGGCCACCCGCTGTATGGCCGCCGGTTACGGCATGCCCGCCATATTCACCCCCGCAGGTATTGGCACCGAAGTGGCCGAAGGCAAGGAAGTGCGCAACTTTAACGGTAAGGATTATTTAATGGAGATGGCTTTTAATGCCGACTTTGCCATTGTAAAGGCCTGGAAAGGTGATACTATGGGTAACCTGGTATACCGGTCAACCGCCCGCAATTTTAACCCGGTAATGGCTATGGCCGGTAAGGTAACCATTGCCGAAGTGGAAGAACTGGTACAACCCGGCAAACTTGATCCGGATCATATCCATACACCGGGTATTTATGTACACAGGGTTTTTAAGGGGGCCAACTACGAAAAACGAATTGAGCATGCAACGGTGAGAAGTAAACAATAAATATCAAACACCACGTCATTGCGAGGCACGAAGCAATCCCCGATTGGCAGAGCGACTATACAAGTCTCTCTGTATAGCAAGCGATTGCCTCGTTCCTCAATGACATAATTAATAAAACGCAACATGTCATTGCGAGCGTAGCGTGGCAATCGCACAGAGGCATAGCCACCCTGTATAGCATGCGATTGCTTCGTACCTCGCAATGACATGATTTAATAAAGAAAATCATGCTTGACAAACAAGGCATCGCAAAGCGAATTGCAAAAGAAATAAAAGACGGTTATTATGTTAACCTCGGCATTGGCATCCCAACGCTGGTAGCCAATTATATACCGGATACCATGGATGTGGTATTACAATCCGAAAATGGTTTATTGGGGATGGGACCTTTCCCTTTTGAGGGGGAGGAAGACCCGGATACCATTAATGCAGGCAAACAAACCATCACCATGCTGCCAGGATCGGCCATATTTGATTCGGCCATGAGTTTTGGGATGATCAGGGCTAAAAAGGTAAACCTTACCATCCTTGGCGCTATGGAAGTATCCGAAAATGGGGATATAGCCAACTGGAAAATCCCCGGTAAAATGGTTAAAGGTATGGGTGGCGCTATGGATCTTGTAGCGTCGGCCGAAAATATCATTGTAGCCATGCAGCACGTAAACAAAGCGGGCGAATCAAAGTTGCTGCCCCAGTGTACCCTTCCCCTCACCGGCGTACACTGCGTTAAAAAAATCGTGACGGAGCTGGGTGTATTTGACGTTTTGCCCGAAGGTGGTTTCAGGCTTATTGAAAGGGCTCCGGGAGTAAGTGTTGAAGAAATAAAACAGGCTACGGCAGGGAAGCTCATTATTGAAGGCGACGTGCCGGAAATAATTCTGTAGTCACGTCATTGAGTAACCATCAAGGAAATCCTGAAAAACACCGTGATGACGTATAAAATATATCTTAGCGATGGTGTGTCTGGCGCGTTAGCGATAGCAGCGGATACCGGCCTTGTGGCTAATGCCCGTGCAGTATGAGCGTATAGCGCGGGCCACAGGCAACGCCCATATCACAAAACAGGCCCAAAAAACCAACTTGATAATCAATTATTTACAATGACGTCATCATAAAGCACGAAGACAACCGACCGTAGGGAGCTCATTAATACCTATAAAAATCAAATTACAATTATTAATAATCCTCAATAAGCAAGTCCGCTCTGTATAGCTCGCGATTGCTTCGTTCCTCGCAATGACGATTTAGTAAAACGCTATAGCATCCCTCTCAAAGAAACTCCTATCTTTAAAACATGAATTTCATATTTGGCATTGCTGGAATGATGGGCATGGCAATTGGCGCACTGCTGTATTTTATACCCGCTATAATTGCCCGCGAAAAAGCCGACTTTAAATTAATCTTCCTGTTAAACCTGTTTCTGGGCTGGACTATTATCGGCTGGATTTGGGCGCTTATCTGGTCGTTTGAAAAGGAAAAAGCGCCTTTAGATTATTATAAATCGGGTTATCCGGGTTATACCACCGAAAAAGCGCTGAAGCTGCATGAACTATACAAACAATTTGATGCCGGGGTTATTACCAAAGCCGATTACGACAAAGCACTTAAAGAGATTTTAGGCGATCTGTCTTAAAATAAACGTCCCCTCAAATCAGCCGAAATCTCTTCCGTTATCACCATAATGTCCTCAGCAACGTGGGTGTTATTGGTGATCACACGGTCGCATTCATCTTTGTAGGGCAGCAGGTATTCTTTGTAGGCCGGCACCACGTGGTTGATCCATTTGTACATCACGTCATCGTGCGAATAGCCGCGTTCTATCAGGTCGCGTTTAAGGCGGCGCTGCAGGGCGATGTCTTCATCAGCATCAATAAACACTTTCAAATCAAGCAGCTCCGATATATCTTTAAAATGCAGGATAAACAAGCCCTCCACTATCAAAATAGGTGCAGGCTTGATCTCTATCATTTTGGGGATAGCATCGGGGTTATTGAAAGTGTATTCTTGTTTCAGGATAGCTTCCTTATTTAAAAGCTTGCTGATATCCTGCTGAAAATGTTCATGATCAATAGTTGAAGGAAGATCAAAATTATATTCTTTGTTCTCCTCCTTGGTCATGTTATGTGCTACCGGGATGTAATAATCATCCTGCGATACGAGGCTCACCTCGTCGGCAGTAAAATGTTCTAAAAAGCACTTTAAAAAAAGGTTTTGCCTGAGCCGCTTCCGCCGGCAATTCCAATAATATAAGGTTTATTCATTCGGGCTGCCGTAGCTGATATTTACCTGGAAACGTTTATCTAAAGCACCTAAAGCATCGGCAGTGTTCTTGGTCATGATGATCAAAACATTTTTGTTTGTTTCGTTATCGGTAAAACGGCCAACAACCTTTGCAAAGGTGGTATGATTGTTCATAGGGTTGGTAATTTTAATGATGGTGCCTATTGGTGCTGTACGGTGCAGCACCAACTCCTTTTAGGATCTAAACCGGCGTCATCCATCCAGGTAGCCACGCCTTTTTCAACTTTCTCGTATAAACCAAAACGGTTAGCTTTGCCATGGTCGCCGGTGGTGTCCTGCTGCGCAGCAACAGAAGTTGAATCGCGCTGCATTACTGGCTGTTTAACCTCTTCGGGAGGTAAACCGCTGCGCACATTAATCACCTGGTTAGGTGCTAATGAATCAGAGCTTAGTTTATTAAGTGCTTTGATATCCTCAACAGATGTATTAAAACGCTTGGCGATAGAAAACAAGGTTTCGCCCGCCGATACTTTGTATTGCTGCACATTAAGCATGCTTACTTTTTTAACGGTATCGGCAGCTGCTTGCTGTGTTTTATTTACTGTAGCTTGGGCTACAGGCGCAGGTGAGCTAACCGGAGCTTGTACCTGTGGTTTGTTTTGCTGAACAGGGGCCTGGGTAACCGGCTTTTGTTGTACAGGCGCAGAAGTAGTTGCTACCTGTTTTGCAGGCGCAGTTACGGCAGGCTGTGCAGCAGCTTCACCTGAAAAAGGTAATTCGGTAGGTACTTTAACAATGCCGCCAATTTTAAGCGGGGCGTTATTATTAAACTGTATAATAGCTTTAGGGCTGACGTTGTAGCGACGGCCTATAGAGTAGTAATTGTCTTTGGGATCAAGCTTGTGAACGATCACTTTTTTGCCGTTCAGGTTTTCAACACCAATTGAATCAACAACTGGGTTTGCAAAAAGCGATATGGAGAGTGTGAGTAAGGGAGCGACCAATAATAAAATCTTAAATTTCATAATAAATTATAATACAGTAATTTACAAGTTCAACACTATTAAGCCCGATCTGTTTTTTAAATAGATGAGCTGATTATTATGTAGTACAAACGCCTCGGGCTGCATTTTTTGTATAGCGTTATGTAACAAATCGTGATACAAAAGGGTACCCTCCTCGTTAAATACAAACAAGTGCTGTTCAAGATGCTCCTGCAAAAGCGTGTGCAAAGATACAATTCTGAATCTATTGTAGCTGATATAATGAACCGCATTTGCATATACGCTGAGCGGTAAATATAAACTATTTACTTCCGCTGAGGGCAACAGTTCAGGGCTAATGATCTGATTATTCAGCGGTTGATCAGGAACCGGCTCGTATCCTCTTAGTGTATTGCCGATTTTAACATCAAGTAAAAATAATTTCTTCGGTTGTAATTGGGCATTATACACTACAGGGCCATTAACCGACAGATGATCAAAAGCTAAAGTAAAATTATTCCATAACTCTTTGCCCGAAGCGGCTTCAATTGCAGTGACGCCTTTATGTACCGGCCCTGTGGCCGATTGGTAATTATGCAGCAATAATACGCCATCATAAGCAGCTTCAATACCGGTAAGCCAGCGCTCGGGGGTAGTTAAGCCTTCAAAATAAACCTCACCGTTTTGCAGGTTCAGGGCCGAAAAACTAACCTGCTTATCGGCATGGTCCCTGATCTCGAGGAACAGCGTTTGGCTGCTTTCGTCAATTTCCATACGCCAAACCGGGGACTGGTAAGTTTTGCTGATGAAGGGTAAAAGCGAAGTCATAGAGAATGCAAATATGCTCATTAAAATTAAAACTGTTTACCTTTGCCAAACATTGCCCGTAAAGGCATGTTACAACTAAAACATCACTATTATTTATGGACGCAAAAGAAATAAGCCTCGAAGAAGTTAAAGTAAAACCGGTAGTTGACCACCTGAACGACCTGCTGGCTAATTACCATATCCACTACCAAAAACTGCGTGGCTGCCACTGGAACGTTAAAGGCACAAGCTTTTTTACCCTGCACCTGAAATTTGAAGAGCTGTACACTGCCGCGCTGGTTACTATTGATGAGCTTGCCGAAAGGATCCTGAGCCTTGGCAAACCTCCTATCAGTACTTTTAAAGATTATATTGAAACATCAAGCATTAAAGAGATCCAGACCATCGGCCTAAAGGATACCCTGATGGTGAAAGCTATTATTGACGATTTGGCTGCGCTGATAAAAATGGAACGCGAGATATTAACCATCACCGCCGATGCCGGAGACGATGGCACTAACGACATGATCAACCGCTTCATGCAATTCAACGAAAAAAATACATGGATGCTGCGTTCATTCGTGAACGAGGACTAACCCGCACATAATCCTACTGTAAAAAAAGCCACATCAGGAACAATCCGGATGTGGCTTTTTTTAAAACGGGGTTTTCACCGGTTTGCATATTTCGTATATTTGCACGGAACGAAACGCCGTCTCTTTAAGCGGCAGATGTTCTGTTTATTTTCCTATGGTGTAATGGTAGCACGTCAGATTCTGGCTCTGAAGATTGAGGTTCGAGCCCTTGTAGGAAAACTTGTTTTGAAAAGCCCTTAGCGCATTGCTAAGGGCTTTTTTTGCGTTTAAAGGCTAAAAATGCGTCTTTTAAAAAACTTTCAAAATCCAAATTACTTGCCCCCGTTAAGTTGAGCAGCTTTTTTTGTTGAATTTATCGAAAATGTTTTTACCACCATTCAAAACTTTTAAATCGTGGGTCAGTTACCCGATCGGCCGCATCGGTAACCCGAACGTTTGAAAAAATCGTCCACTGCTACCGGGTTTGCGTAATCTAATTCGATGATTTCCTTTAGCGCTGCTTTTTTATCTTTTGCCTGGTCATAATATGCCTGGCATATCCGGTAACCGATAAAGTAGCCCAGGTCGGGCGCGGGCAACGCCGGGTTAAGGCCGGTACTCACCCAGTTATCATTATTTTGAGTATACATTTCCTGTCGGAAAGAGTGCCACACTTCCTTTTCATGCAGGGAACCGTAAGCCAAAAACGAAGGCCTTTAGAGGGTATCTAAAGGCCTTTCAACCTGTTGGTTTCAGTCAAGTGGGTAATATCAGAGTCGGACCGATAACCTCTTGCATGCCAGCGTTTCGGGCTAAACGAACATGTTCACATAGCTGGCATCCTGGCATTTGCCTTTTCTAATCAGGTGTTTTCACCGAATAACGTTTCTGATGAAAGCGTTTGGATTATCTACTGCATTTTTAAGTATCAATTCAACTTGATGCTCTCACTGATTCGCCGATCGCCGGTGCCACCTACGTATTTGTAATTTAGTCTAAAAGTTTTTGTAACCGGATCATACATACATACACCATTATTTTGGATAGTTTGGTTAGCGGCTTCAGGAGCCGATTTAACAGTTACCGAATTATCGGCGTTTACCGTTAAATACATGTAGTAATTACTTCCACTAAGGTCTGCCGCTTCTGAACGTACAGTTGTTCCGTTAATGGTTGTTAAAGTTTTAGTTCTGTTAGTCCATGATCTGTTTATTGAAGGATCAGGAAAAGCGATAGAACCATTTGCTGTATAGGTGCCTTCATACTGACTTTTTATCCCAATAATATAGTATACTGTTTTATAGTAATTGATAGCCTGGCCCTGCGCATCTGTAATAGATAGGGGCAACATATAATTAGTACTAAGCGAAAGGCCCGAGGTAATCAGGTTGATATTATGATTGGCCGATAAAAGTCCGGCCCCGATAGTTACGGTTGAAGCTGGCACATTATAAGCGCTTGATGGCAAAGGTACAAAGGTGGCGTATTGTGCGCTGTTACGATCAGGCAGATCAGTACCGTTTTTTACCGCCTCGGTACTATCGGCAACAAATAGGGCTCTGTGTGCCGCGTTAAGACTGGTAACGGCATTCATATCAACCTGAAGGGTAACTGTTAAGGCCTTTGTAAGCGGTTTTACTGCAGACAGTAACACAGTAGTGGATAAGGACTGCGGCTGCGCGCTGATGCTTTCAGATATTTTATACTTAAAACCGCCATTATCAAACGATGCGGGGCCTGCATGCGCCGCTATAGGCAATTCAACCGAAGTTGGCATCTTCCGGTAATCGTAATTATCGTCGTTTTTTGAGCATGAACTGATTAATACTACCAGGGCCATCAGTACCGGGTAATATTTCACTAAGATCTTTTTCATTTTTTAATTGAGTTAATGATTAATGTTTTTAAATGTCTTTACAACCAGGCAGCGGTCTTTTCTTAAAAAAATTGGCCAGCGGTCTATCAGCATTTTCACTGTTAAACTTATTTGTATTTAACCTGCGGAAAATCGTGCTGCGCTTTAATAAACTGCGCTTCCCATTCATCACTCCATCCAAAGGCTACAGATGCCTGCGTCTTGAGGTTTACACCGGCGGCACCGCTCCAAAAATGTATAAACTCGCCCCAGTTCAGGTCCCTGGTGTACTCCTTATTTTTTTGCGGGAAATAATCGGCAAGCAAACCAAAATATTTATTCAATACCGCTGCTTCGCCATAGTTATGATAAATTGGGTAGAACCAGTTTTTAAACCACTGCGACCGGGGGCGGGGAAATCATCATACTGGGTTTGCATTTGTTTATAAACCCTGCCTGCTTCATCTTCCCTACCAATATGTTTCAGTACATCATAGTTAAAAATTTCCATAAACTTGCTATCACCCCATAAAGCATCCGATGGCGAGCCTTTTACCCCGTGGCTGGCACCGCTAACAATGTGCCCTACCTCATGAACAGGCATCCCAATTTGCTGCCCTTCAGAGCCTGTCCAGTCATCAAGCCCGCAATCAATGGTATTGTGATGATCATGACTGGCATCAAAGTACGATGCAGGGTGCCCGCCGCCCAGCTTATTGTTAACCACACGGTGCAACACCACGTACAGGCGGGGATCAGTACCGAATGCTCCGTATGTTTTTTTACATAAGCCCAAACAGCCGACATGGTTTTATAAGGCCATGTTACTGAAGGGTACATGTTATCATCATAATAAAAAACCACGTTAGCATCGGCATAAGTGCGCGAAACTATAAGGTCGTGCTCAAACCAATGCTCTTTCCAGTTTTTGGCAGGGCTTTTCAGCGTGTCGCCGGAGCTGAACTGAGTTGCCGAACTGATTAAAATATGTGTAAAGAAAAACACCACCAGTAATGATGCATATTTGATAAATTTCATAACAATGTGCTAACATCCTGCGCTGCGGCGCTTTTGCACGGCAACCAGGATTTGTTTATTTAAAACAGGATGATTTGCTTTTTATACCGGCAAAAGCCAATTTCAAATGGCCTTTACCGGTATGCTTTTTTCAATGAGTTTACCAACCGGTATTTTGCACCAATAGTTTATCACTATTAATATCATTTTGCGGCAATGGATAGAAGTAGTGTTTTTTAGAAAAAACACGATTTTCGAACGACACCACTTTATAAAAATCGGGCAGGTCGGCACTGATATTTAATCCGTAAGTTGGTCCGCTTTCCGTAGTTTCGGCAATTTTCCAGCGCCTTACGTCAAAAAAACGGTTGTTTTCAAATGCCAGTTCTATCTGCCGTTCCTTCCTGATGGCCAGGCGCATGGCTTCCTGCCCTACCGGTGCAGGGACACCTTTGCCATATTCGGGGATGCCGGCGCGGTTACGGATCAGGTTAATATAGGTCAGCACATCGGCGTTGCCCGGATTGCTTTCATTTAACGCTTCTGCATAGTTGAGGTAAATTTCGGCAAGCCTTAACATTACCCATGAGCGGTTGCCTTGTGTCCTATCGCTTGGTGGCATATTTTTTCGCACCACGTATCCGGTGGGGCAATAATCATTACCACCGGTGTTGCGGCCCGAGTTACCGGTATTCCAGAGTTGTGTAATCACATTGCCTGAGTTTTTATTAAGCCACTCGCTGCCGTTATAGGTAATGCCTACATAAAACCGAGGTTCGCGCCCTACCCATTGATTGTAGGTACTTCTTGACTGATCATCATAAGGTGCCTTAAAATCTGAGAAGCCAGTTTTTTGATAGCCAGATGCGGCATCATCAATAGCGCGTCCATTGGCCATAAAATAAGCATCAACCATACCCTGGGTAGCGCCCAGACCTCCGGCCCCCCTGTCTTCGTCAGCTGCACCCTGATGGTATGGGGTTGTTTCGTACTGCCGGTTCGTAACGCCTGCGCCAATATTGGCGTATATAACTTCTTTGTTCCAATCTTTTAACAATACATCACGGCATGATAGATACGGGCTATAATTGCCGCTTGGGTCATTTACACGATAAAGATCATACACCGCCGGAACAAACTGGTCAATAAATTCCTTAGCGGCATCTGCAGCAAGCTTCCATTTATTAGCATCGGGCTGCTGAGTGATCAGTTGTTTGCCATCGGCATTTTTCATAGGGGCATAATCGGTATTGCCATTGTAAAGCGGGCTGGCAGCATACAACAACATTTCAGATTTGATGGCCAATGCAAAACCTTTGGTAAAACGTCCATAATTATTATCATTAGAAGGCAATGCAGGAAGGTCTTTGGCCGCCTGATCAAGCTCGGCAGTAACATAACTTACGCACTCATCATATGAATTTCTGGGTAACTGAACATCGTTAAAAGATGCATCCGGAGCGATGGTTTTATCGCCGATAATAACCACAGGCCCATAAATGCGCAAAAGATAAAAGTAATATAAAGCACGCAATGCCCTCGCTTCGGCCTTGTACTGCGTTTTAAGATCGGGCGTAAGGTCTGGCACCTTATCTATATTATCCATAAATACTCCGGCATTCCTGATCCCCTGGTAAAAATAAGTCCAGAAGCCACTGATCAGGCTGCTTGAAGCATCATAAGTACCATTATTGATGTTATTGCTGGTTACAAAGCCCCATACATATTCGGCCTCATCGCTGCCACCCGTCCACTGGCCTACGGTATTCCCGAAACCGGCAAAACGCTGCGAAGCCTCATCGGGCATATTAGAGTATATATTTGCCAAAAATTTCAATGCCGTATTACGGTTATTGAACGTTTGATCAAGGGTTAACCTATCATCCGGAACCTGGTCCAGATATCCCTTTTTACAGGAAAAGTTCATGCTTACCAAGGATAGTAAGAAAGACATTATTAATATTTTTTTCATACCTGACTTTTAAATACAGTTAGTATTAATTGAACTGCGCGCTAAGGCCTAGCGACAACGTTTTAGTATTAGGATAAGACGTTCCATTGCCTGTGTTAAGCTCTGGATCCCATAATTTAAACTTACTGAAGGTGAACAGGTTATACCCCATTACATATACCCTTGCTCCTTTTAAACCCAGGTTATTAAACAAACCTTTAGGCAGCGTATACCCAACATCCAATGTTTTAAGCCTTACAAACTGAACGTTTTTGATCCAGAATGAACTGGTTTGGGTATTGTTGGTGTTCGCGGCATCGCCAAAGGCCAGGCGTGGATAAAACGCGTTGGGATTGGGGTTTTCGGGTGTCCATCGGTCGGTAATATTGGCATAGGCATTGCTTACACCGCCATTGGTTGAAAACGGCTGGATAGCATTACCTGAAATATACCTGTCAGCCCGGCCTGTACCCTGAAAAAAGCGCCCACGCTGAAATTCAGGTACGATACCGTAAAGCCGGCTCCGTAAATTAACGAAGGCACATCGCCGCGGCCAATTTTAGTAACATCATAAGCGTTAATCACACCGTCGTTATTCAAGTCTTTATACTTGATATCGCCGGGCCTTATGCTGCTTTTATCACCGGGTACCGCGCTTTTGTTAACTTCATCCTGGCTGGTAAAAAACCCTCGGCTATATAACCGTAATTAGCCAGTACATTGTTACCGCGACGGTTCATCCATGGATACGGCGGTATGGGCTGATCGTTTTCTATCACCTTATCCTTGTTATAAGTAACGTTTGCACGGATGCTTAAATTAACCTTGCCAATAGTCATGTTATCCTGTAGGCTGGCATCAATCCCCTTATTATCAACAATACCCAGGTTACCGTAAGGCGAGTTTGCAAGCCCTACAAAACTTGGAACGGCCTGCCTTTGCAATAAAATACCCGTGCGGTGTTCTTTAAACAAATCAACAGTAAGTGAGAGCTTATCATTCAGCGTTCGTATATCAAAGCCGAGATCCTGTTTGTGTGATTTTGCCCAGGTCACGTTTACACCATAATTGGTAATATTGATTCCGCTTACACCCTGTCGGTTAAGACCGAATGTATAACCATCGGCACCATCTGTTAAAAAAGTAAGGTAGTCAAAACGCGGACCGCCGTCATCAGCACCCGCAAAACCATTACTGTAACGGATCTTAAACATGGAGAACGCTGTTTTCAGCGGCTCAAAGAATTTCTCTTCGGACAGAAGCCAGCCCACGCCGAAGGCCGGGAAAAAGCCGTAGCGTTTTTGGGGCGAGAAGTTTTCAGATCCGTTGTAGCCTACGTTAAACTCGGCAAAATACCTGTCTTTATAGGAGTAGGTAACCCTGCCGGCCAGGCCCCTGTAACGGTAAGGAATTGAGTTTGCAAAGGAGCCCCCGGATAATTGGTTTGATCCTGCTGGTTAAATAATAGCAGGCCGCCGACATGGTGATCGCCAAAAGTGCAGTCATAATTCAGCGACGATTCGGTATAGGTTTTATAGTAACCGCCGCTTGCTTCCGAAAAGTTAAGATATGTACTTGTGCCCGAATATGTTTTGATCAGGTTAAGCGATCCGTCGGCGTTATAGGGTGTTGTTGCATCAGGAAAATAGGTATCCAAACGCTTGCTGCGGTTAACGCTGTGTGATGTGTTGATATCATAAGCAAACATGGTCGTAAAACTCAGGCCCGGTGTAATAAATTTCAGGTCCTGCGTAAGCCTGGCATTTGAATATAACTGGCTCGAATACGTGGTGCTGTAACCCCGTGTAGTTAAATCAGCATATGGATTTCGCTGATCGCCGTTGGGGTTTACACCCGGAACAAAACCGCCAGGATACATAATGGGGAAAGCCGTAGGCTGTACGATCATGGCCTGCACAAAAATATCGCTGGCCGAAACTGAAGGATAGTTCCCTTTGCCCACAAAACCCTGTACACCTAAATCAAGTTTGGTGGTTTTTGTAAGCTCAAGGTTTAGATTACTGGTAAAATTGTATCTGTTATAATCAATAGTTGAATTGTATTTGGCCAGCTCATCTGTTTTAAGCAAGCCGGTTTCATCATAATAACTTGCCGAAACGTAGTAACGGGCACTTGGTACCCCGCCGCTGGCATTGATATTAGCGCGCCTGTTGTGGCTGTATTTATTAAAAACGGCATCTATCCAGTTAATATCCGGATACAACAGCGGATCAACCTGGTTTTTGGTGTTTTGGATATAGGTTTGCGTGTATTTGGCAGGCTGATCCCGGGTGGTTAATGACTCATTAACCATATTCATGTAGGTTACGCCATCGGCCATTTTAGGGATACGGGTAAATGAGTTTATACCCTCATAAAAATCGACGTTTATTTTGGGCTTACCGGCTACCCCACGCCTGGTTTGTACAATGATAACACCGTTTGCACCACGAACACCGTAAACCGCAGTGGCCGACGCGTCTTTTAAAATCGTGAAAGATTGAATATCCTCAGGCTCGATATTATTGATAGAGCGCTCAATACCATCAACCAATACCAATGGATAGCTGCTCGTAAAGGTTGATATACCACGAATCCAGATATCGGCACTGCTACGGCCCGGTTCGCCGGAACGTTGTACGCCGATAACGCCGGCAACCTGCCCGGCCAGCAGGGTGGTAACATCCGAAACAGGCTGTTTCAGGTTTTCAATATCAATAGTTGACTGTGCGCCTACAAGGCTTACCTTTTTCTGCGTGCCATAAGCTACTACCGCTACTTCTTTTAGTTCATTATCAGCCGCGGGCTGCATTTGTATATCAATAACCTTTTTGTTCGTAACGGCTACTTCCTGGTTCTTATAGCCAATGAAACTGTAAACCAAAATTTCGCTATCTGCATTAACCTGGATCTGGTAATTTCCCTTAGCATCGGCTATACCACCCCTGTCTGTTCCTTTAACTTTAACGGAAACGCCGGGCAGCGCAATGCCTTTTTCATCGGTGACCCTGCCTGTAACAATTCGCTGAAAAAACGTTTTACCAGAATTGGTATTTTTTTAGCATCATCATAGCGAACAAGAATTTCGCCATCGTCGAGTACGATAAAAGTAAAATCGGTTTTAGCCAGCACCCGTTTAAGTACAACGCCAAGTTCAATATTCACCGCTTTTTCCGATACTTTTTCGGTACTGTTACTTACCGCTCCATTATAAGTAAACTTAACCCCCGATGAGGCGGAGATCTTCTCGAGCGCATCAGAAACCGGACTATTTTTAACGTTTACAGTGATCTTTTTTTCAGGACCTCCTGCCCGTTTGCATCAACGCGAGTCATAGAAAACGCAGTGCTGCATAATAAAAGCATTAATGTGCTCAATTTCATAAAAAGCGTACACTTGCGGCCCCATTGGCAGGGCACATTATTTTTCATATATTCACTAAATAAAATGTTTAAAAAAATTGCAGATACTTTTGGCTCCAACCTTTCAAGTACTGCTTTAACGAATGACATTTTTTGATCTTCAGGCAGGCCTTGCCGGGCCTGCTGAAGATTGTTTTAAAGTAGATGACTTAGCTCAACGGCAACCTCCTCCCTTTCCTTTGATAACATAACCGCCATTTTTACCGGTTACTGTAGCATCCATAATTATTCCTAACTTGTTAAGAAACTGCTCCGGACTTTCGCCCTCTTTAATACGGCCAAAAAAGGTGCAGTTTTTAACAGCGCCTATTACAACGGCGTGAGTATTAAAGTTTCGGTTCAGATCTTCAATTACCTGTTCAAGCGGGGTGTTCTTGTATTCAAATGAGCCTTTATGGCGGCCAATAAGCGCTGCCGAATCCGGAATTGTTTCAATCCGTGGCAGTTTTTTTGATTTATTGTATACTACCTGGAAGTTGGGCTTAAGTACAGCTTGCGCATTTCCGTCAGAAAACATTACCCTACCGCTTATAAGTGCCACGGTAACATCAGGGTGTGACAGGATAGCATCCACATTAAATGATGTACCCAACACCTTTGTAGTTAACTTACCGGTATGCAAAATGAAGGGTTTTGATTTGTCTTTAGCTACCTCAAAAAAGCTTCTCCTTCTAAAATCACCTCGCGGGTATTTCCTTTAAAGGCAACGGGATATGAAAGCTTTGATTCCGAACTTAAGTAAATTAAAGTACCATCGGTAAGTTCAATTTTTTTATGCTCGCCGCTTTTGGTTGTTACAAGCCGTAGTTGCCCGCCAGAGTGGTATATGTTAAGGTAATAAAACGACATGGCAATACCCAGCAACACGATAGCCGCAGCAGCCAGCCTGAATTTAAGTGTTTTAGGTCGGTGCTGTTCACCATCGGCATCATCCATTTTTTGCTTCAGGTTTTTATACATCCTCTCTCTTGCTTCCGCTTCTTCACGCTGATCAAGATAAGGCAATATCAGATCTTCCCCTTCCTTAAGTCTATACCAGGTATGCAACTCGGCCTTTTCGGCTTCGGTAGCCGTGCCGGAAAGATATTTTTTGGCAAGCGACTGCAGGTGTCTCGTCTTCCATCTTTGTTTTTTATAACAGGATGTACAACAACTATGAAGTTACCCTTAGTCAAAAAACAAAAACTTTAATATTTATTTAAAATAACTTAATGAACAAACCTTTGGTAAGACGCGGATAAACAACAAAATTAACTGGGCGATGTTAAATTTTGTGAAGAAATATGGCCAATACCATAAATTCTTTCAAATTGAGGCGGAGCACTTTAAGCGCTTTAGACAGATGTGCTTCAACCGTTTTTTCGGCAATGTTCATTTTTTGCGAGATCTCGCCAACGTTTAACCCTTCTTCGCGACTTAGTTTATAAACCAGGCGGCATTTTTCGGGCATCTCCTCTACCACGCCGCTTATATATTCCTTCAAAAAGCGGGCATGCACAAGCTCATCCGTCATTTCCACTAAGCTTGCGTTCGGCATGGCCGATAAAATTCTCTGACGGCGGTTATTGGTTGCAATATGTTTAAATATTGAAAATTTTATGGCTGTTGCCAGGTAACTACTTACCGTATCTATTTTTAGTTCATTCCGTCTGTTCCAGATACTCAGAAAAACCTCCTGTACAATTTCTTCGGCTAAAAACCTGTCTTTAGTATGACTATAACCTATCGCAACAAGTTTTCGCCAATACCTGTTGTAGATAGCTGCAAATGCGTCTTCACTACCATTAATCAATAATCGCAACAGTTGTTGATCATCAAGTTTAAGATACATTGACATAGATTCCAGCTAGTTCCCGAATCTATCAATAAAAAAGCACAAGTAGTAACAACACAATTTTTTTTATTACGTTTCATGCGTTACTGCCGGCTTCCTTAGCGTGTTTTATACAACCATTAAATTAACCTTACCGGTGTTAATTAAACTACACACCAGTAAACCTCGATCCTCAAAACATACCAGTTCAATCAGGAAATATTAAAAATATCGCCCGGGTTGGTAAATGACGCTTAAATCAGCCTGATCACAGGTTTGCAGCCGAAATCGCAACTTATTGTTTTACTGCTTAAATAAGCGCTGCTTTTACTGCTGCGATTTTTTCATCTTTGAGTATAATATCAAAAGTACCGCCGATTTTCCCCTCGGGAAATTCCCCGGTAAATTCCACTTCCAGATGCGCTTCGTTACCGTGGATGTCCAACTTCATTAACCGGGTCTGAGTTTTATATCCTATAAAATAAGTGGTAAAATAATCCCGGATGCCTTTGTGACCGATAAATTTCCTCCCAACAGAAGGGTCGTCCAGAATTGCATCGGCCCGGTACTTTTCCAGGTATGCATCCGTATCGAAAGCATTGCCCAGTTTAATCCACTCTTCTATAAATAATCTGATATCCATTTACTGGCTGTTTAATTGAACGAGGCCCTGAATTCCAGGGGCGTTACATTGGTTTTTCTTTTAAATATTTTATTGAACGATTGCGGATGCTCAAAACCCAGCTGGTAGGCTATTTCTGCAACTGTTAAATGGGAAACCGAAAGATATTCCTTTGCTTTTTCTATCAGTTTTTCGTGTATATGCTGCTGTGCATTTTGGCCGGTAAGGGAACGCAGCATATCACTTAAATACCGTGGGGAGACATGTAAATGCTGCGCCAGGTATTCTACCGTCAGTAGTCCCTTATCCAATCCCTGTTCTTTTTCAAAGTAGTCATTTAATACATCTTCCATCTGCATAAGCATATCATTACTTACCGCCTTGCGGGTAATAAATTGCCTTTTGTAAAAACGGTTGCTGTAATTGAGCAGCACCTCGATGTAAGAAATTAGCAAGTCCTGGCTGAGATCGTCAATAGCTCCGTTTAATTCCTGCTGTATGTTGTCCAGAACGCCTAAAATAATCGTCTTTTCTTTATCAGAAAGGTGCAGGGCCTCATTCGTTTCGTAAGAGAAGAATCCATACGACCTGATTTTTTTATCCAGCGGGTAGTTCCTGATAAAGTCCGGGTGGATAAGCAATGAGAAGCCTTCATACTCTTCGTCGTTACTAATAATTGAGAGCAATTGATTGAGGGCGGTAAATACCATACCGCCCTCATCAAAATCGTAATGGCCCTGTCCATAGCCGATGAGCCCTTTCAGCGTTTTCTTAAAAGAAATTTTATAAAAGTTGAAGAGAAAAGAACTGTTCAGCTGCGCTTTATTTACCACCATTTTTGTATTATCCACCAGACTTATTAACGGATGTAATGGCTTGGGTAAGCCCAGCATCCTGTGCAGTGCTGAAATAGAATCTATCCGCAAAGGGTTGTTGGCTTCTTTCCTCATTTGGCTAATTTACTAATTCTCCGAAGACCATTTTGTTCATCTCCTGTACTGCTACCTCAGAACCGATTTCCAAACGCCTTTCATACAACTGCCTGGCAAATGCCCCTACAACATAGCGCAGCTGCTGCTTACCATCTGTAGCAGCTTCATATACCACATCTGCAATCCATTCCACAGGTTCAAAATTGGCAGGATTCATCAGGTTAAACAGCTTTTCCAATCCTTCTTCATAGGCAGGGTGGCGGGCAACATCTAATGGCTCACCCGCGAAGTTAGTTTTGATACCACCCGGCGCAATGGTTTTGATACCGATGTTGTGAAGCCCCAGTTCATAGGACATACCCTCGCTCCAGCCTTCCAGCGCCCATTTTGTTGCGTGATAGATCGAGTCGAGAGGGAAGGTCACCAGGCCGCCGATAGAAGTTGTGGTAATAAACAACCCGCTTTTCTTTTTTCGGAAATAGGGTACAAAAGCCTGCGTAACGCGGATGACACCGAGCAAATTTGTGTTTATCTGCCTTACCACCTGTTCATCTGAAAAAGCTTCCAGCGCGCCAACGAGGCCATAACCGGCGTTATTAAATACCACATCGATATCATGTTGGCCGGTTGCTTCTTTTACGGTACTTTGAATTTGCTCCAAATTGGTAACGTCTAATGGCAGCAGGGTTACATTTTGTAATGCAGTAAGTTCTGTTTCAAGGGCGGGATTGCGCATTGTCGCGATAACGTTCCAGCCTTTACTTTGAAATAATTTGGCAGTGGCTTTACCCAGCCCTGAAGATGCCCCGGTAATAAAAATTGTCTTTCCCATTTTTTGCTTAAATATTACCGTACAAAAATCGGCAGGAGTTATTTGCGATGTGTGGCCGTATTGCAGTTTATAGTAGCCAAAATGACGCGATGCCGCTGTTCCTTGTGGATTTTCTCTTTAAAGGCATACTGTTTACACTTATCCCGGCACAGGAAATGGATTTTATTTCCTGATTTTATATAAAAAGCACTGCGGAAGATACATTATCGAGTAAGTGTTCAGGGAAGGCAGGGGTCTGAATAACAAAACTGATAAAAAGCAAAATGATCACGGCCGGTTATCCAACTAATGAAAACGTACTGCCAATGGCGGAGGAGTGAAAATGACTGCACTGCCCAGGATGCTTGATCGTTAAACGTTTACCTGATCGGGTTCAATCCTTGATTCTTTCCTTTGTTCGTATATCGCCAGGTGTTTCTTTGCTAATCCTGATAAGACGGCCTCCTTATCGTTCTTAAGGGCTGCCGTTAACTCTTTTTTATTTCCGTGTTATTCTCTGACACTCCCCATATTGCCATTTCCATAATAATCGGGATAAGGGCAATGCCTCTTTCTGCAAGGCAATAGGCCACCCTGGCCTTGCCAGGAACGGGGTATTTCATGATGAAACCTTCGGTTTCCAGCATTTTTAAGCGATCTGTTAATACGTTGGTTGCGATACCTTCAGCCGACTGGAAAAACTCGCCAAAAGTATTTTTATTATTAAGCAGTATGTCCCTGACGATCAGTAATGTCCATTTATCTCCGAGAAAGTCCAGGCTAAAACTTATCGGGCAGGCAGAACGTTTCTTTATCTTTTTCATGATATCGTCATAAACTTCACAAGCATTTCACTTGCTGATTACAAGTGCAAATTTAAGCATAAAAACCCATTAGTAAGAGAAAACCCACCACCATAAATCTTTCTACTTGCAAATAACAAGTAGAAAGATTTATATTTGCACTTGCAAAAAGCAACAACGAAAAAATAGCTTATTCAGATTGCAAATTAAATTAACTCACGATATGAATGATCTCTTAAAATTTACGATTGATGCCCATGGCGGCTTGGATAACTGGAAAAAGTTTGAATATATTTCTGCACATCTTAAAATTGGGGGCGTTACCTGGGCATTTAAGCAGGTCCCAGGTATTATGGATGACATTAATGTCTTGTTGAGCACTACAAAACAGCATGTGTCGTTCTCTCCTTTTATAAAAGAAGGTTGGCATAATACCTTTGAAACTAACAAAGTCGCCATCATAGATGAGAAGGACGCACTGGTCGATCAATTGTATTTTCCACGACACAGCTTTAAAGACTATGTAACAGAAACACCCTGGTCAAAACTTCAGGTAACCTATTTCACAGGCTACGCCATGTGGACTTATTTGAACACACCGTTTTGTTTAGCGGAACCCGGATATAAAGTGAAAGAACTGGAGCCGTGGACTGAAAATGGTGAGGTATTAAGACGGCTGCATGTCACTTTCCCGGAAAACATTGCAACACACTGCAGGGAACAGGTATTTTATATCGATCAGTCAGGCCTGTTCAAGAGGCATGACTATAATGTTGAGATTCTCAACAATGCGGCATCTGTTCATTATTTGGCAAATTATGCCGAAGTTCAGGGCATCAAATTCCCAACAAGCAGGCATGTTTACAAAAGGAATGAAGATAATACCGCCCTTGTTCCTGCCCCGCTGTTTATCTCTATCGAATTAAGTAATATAAAATTGTTTTAAGCATCAATATATGCTGCATTATTGGAAAGTCTTCGATGGCTTTATTGTTTCATACTGATTTTAACCGATCTCAATGTATGTTTTCGACACCATACGAAGTAGTACTGCTGCCTCTTCGCTTTTTTCGATCTATATCTTCCAAGCGCGCCGTAGAAAAAACAAAAGGAACATCCATCGCAAGACAGCTTAAGTGGACGAAAAAACCACCTCATAATATCCGCATGAGGTGGTTTACTACAGTTTGATGACCAGGCAGCGAAGGCTTTAAAAAGAAGTCGCTTGTCGTTGACGCCGGAAAAGACTGCTATGATGATCCGATAGTGAATGTTAATGATGTTGTTTTAAATGGTAGATTGAAAGTAAATATTAAAGGTATTGCTCCATATACCTTTACAGATACCGCTTCGTTTAGAAAAGGGATGCAAATCAACAAGGCCAGCTTGGAGAGGTTAGTAATGGATATTCCCGATACTAAAAGTATTTTGGTTACAAATACTTAGGGGCTTGGTGTTACTATACAACAACAAATTAAACCACAGCCCTCGGCATACAGGAAGAAAATATCTTAAGTTTCAACCTGGACAGAGGAAGACCTAAAAGCTTTTGAAGAGGGCAAAAATGCATTTGAAAACTTCACTTCTTCAGATCGGTAATTAACACACTCAATTACTAATCGATTACCACCCTACGCCGACCTTGTAGCTTTCTCAATATCATCCCACATTTCATCCGGTATCATTTCGAGCCCGCTGAACTGACCGGCACCCTGCAGCCATTCTCCCCCATCGATGGTAATCACCTCGCCATTAATGTATCCTGAATAATCAGACACCAAAAAAGCGGCCAGGTTAGCCAGCTCCTGGTGTTCGCCTACCCTTTTAAGCGGCACCCTGTTTTTAAAATCAAACTTTTGGGCCATGTCTCCGGGCAATAATCTTTCCCATGCGCCTTTGGTGGGAAATGGGCCCGGCGCAATTGCATTGGCGCGGATGCCATGCCTGCCCCACTCAACGGCTAAGGACCTGGTCATGGCCAGCACACCGCCTTTTGCACAGGCCGAGGGCACAACATAAGCCGAACCTGTAAAAGCATAAGTGGTTATGATATTCAGGATATTTCCGGGCATTTTCTCCCTGATCCAATATTTGCCCAAAGCCAGCGAACAATTGGCCGAACCTTTTAAAACAATATCAATGATAGCCGAAAACGCGTTTGCCGATAAACGCTCCGTAGGCGAAATAAAATTACCCGCCGCGTTATTCAATAGTGCATCAACCTGCCCAAATCTTTCGATAGCTTTCAGCAACATTGCTTCAACCTGGTCATACTTCCGCACGTCGCAGGCTATTGGCAATACTTTACGCCCGGTTTCGGCTTCCATTTCGGCAGCGGTTTGTTGCAGTACGTCCAATTTGCGACTGGTAATTACCAGGTTAGCGCCCAAATGCAAAAAGTAAGTCCCCATTGCTTTACCTAAACCTGTTCCGCCGCCGGTTACAATGATGGTTTTTCCTTTTAAAGCGTCATCTCTTAACATTCCACCGACAGTTGCGGCGTTTGGATTTGCAGCATCATTTGAAGTTTTAGGATCTGTCATTGTCAATTATTTAACAGCTGTATTTTTTGATTTTAAATTCTGGATCATCATTTGAAGGCCTTGCCTGGTTTCGGGTGCCCACCATTGTTTTAGCATTTTGTTCAGGGTATCGGTTTGGTCGGCTTTGAGTTTCCCTATCAACTCCTTTCGCAAATTCAATTTACTTTCCGTCCAGGTAACCGGGTTCAGTTTTATATAGGCCATTACCTTTTCTATTGCAGCGCTCATTAACTTATCCGGCGCAGCAGTTTCATCAACGAGCCCGGCTTCCAGTGCTTCGTTTACCTTAAGCAGCTTACCTTCTATTAAATACTGATATGCCTTACGCTGGCCAAGCCAAAAGGCATACAAGCTAAAAACACTGTCAGGTACGATAATACCAACCGGAACTTCATTTAAGCCGATGATAAATGCGCCTTCGACCATCACCCGATAATCGCAGCAAATAGCTAATATACAGCCGCCAGCCGGGCTGTGACCACTAATGGCAGCTACCAAAGGTTTCCTGAAAGCGGCTAAAGTATTTTGCAAGGCTAAAAAATCCACCCAAAATTGGCGGCTTTGCGCTTCATCATAATCATAGGCCTCAATCAGGTCGATACCGGAAGAGAAAAAGCCTTCCTTGCCGGTTAAAATAACCCCGCCCACGTTGTCATCATGCTCCAATGTTTTGATACAGGCCGCCAGTTCTTTAACCATTTCATGATTAATGGCATTTGAGCGGCCCCTATCAAGCGAAATTGTAACCAGCCTGCCCTGTATTGTTGTTTGAAATGTATTCATCAATTAATTTACAAGAGTTGGATCCTCACTTACTTGGCAGAGATACATTTTATCTATCTCGGCTTTGTATTTTTCGGTGATCACTTTCCGTTTCATTTTACCTGTCGGGGTAAGTTCACCGCTATCTATCGACCATTCGTTGGGAAGCAAGGTGATCTTCTTCACCTGTTCAACATGGTTAAATTCGGGATTATAGTTATTAATAATGGATTGATACAATTCAATTACCTTCGCATCTTTAACTAACTCATTGTTAGTTGTAAAAGCAATACCATTTTCCTTGCACCAGGGTTTTAAATGAGTGTAGGATGGTACAATGAGCGCCGCGACAAATTTCTTTTCCGCACCAACAACCATCATCTGCTCAATAAAATAATTTTCCTTCATCTTATTTTCGATGGGTAGCGGGGCCACGTATTTACCGCCCGAGGTTTTAAAGATCTCTTTTTTACGATCTGTTATTTTCAGGAACGAATCGTGGTCCAGTTCGCCTATATCCCCGGTATGGAACCAGCCGTTTTCCAATACCTCTGCCGTAAGCTCAGGATTTTTATAATAGCCCAGCATCACATTAGGGCCTTTGCAGAGGATCTCTCCATCGGCGGCTATCTTCACCTGCACACCGCTCAGCAAACGACCTACGGTGCCAAATTTCCTCCCGCTTTTTTCATAACAGTTAACAGCAATTACAGGCGATGTTTCGGTAAGCCCATAACCTTCCATAATAACAATATTTGCAGCTGTAAAAACTCTTTCCAGCTTAATGGGGCAGGCCGAACTGCCAACTACTATAGCCTTTATATTACCACCTATAGCAGCACGCCATTTGCTGTAAACCAGTTTATCGGCTATGGCCAGTTTAATTTTATACCGAAGGCTGGTATTATTAATTTCATAAGCTTCGGCCAGTTTTACCGACCAGAAAAAGATCTTCCTTTTAATACCGGTTAGTTTCTGCCCCTGCACCATAATTTTCTCAAACACTTTTTCGAGCAAGCGGGGCACAGCGGTAAAAAGTGAAGGCTTTATTTCTTTCATATTCGCGCCTATGGTGTCCATATTTTCGGCGTAATAAATAGAAAAGCCATAATACAGATAAACATAGGTACACATCTTTTCAAAAATGTGGTTCAGAGGCAAAAAGCTCAAAACACGTTTTTCTGTAACCGGAATCCGGCTAAGAATATCGCCGGATGCCGAGGCATTGGTCATAATGTTTTTATGCGTAAGCATTACCCCTTTTGGCCGGCCGGTAGTGCCCGAAGTATAAATGATGGTTGCCACATCGTCTTCGGTAATCTGATCATTTATCTGCTGTATTTTTTCTGATAACTTTCTTGCAAAGGCTTAAGCAATGTACCCCAGTAATCACAGCCATCGATGTTATCGAAAGTAAATATGCCTTTTAACGAGGAGATATTTAAATGAACTTCCTTAACCTTTTCGCATAAATCTTTGCTGCTTACAAATACATATTTAACTTCTGCCTCGTTCAGGATCTGCTCAATTTCTTTAGTGCCTGTATTAGGGTATAGCGGGACCAGTATGGCTCCCGTTTGCTGTACTGCCAGATCGGTTATAATCCACTCGGGCCTGCCATTGCTTATCAAACCTATTTTATCGCGGCCTTCGGTAGTGCCGTCACCGCCCGAAACGCCCAGGGCCAACAGGGCTGCGGATAGCTGGTTGATCATGGCATGCACTTCTTGGGTGCTGTATGACCGCCAGGAACCATTCTCCTTCGCATTCAAAAGATCCACCTTAGGCTCCTTAGCCTGGGTAATCATGCAATCAAACAATCTTGTCGCCTTTTCCATGCTTGCAATGGTTTAGATAAAGGTAAATTCCTACAACAGTTCAAATACACCCGCCGCGCCCTGCCCCGTGCCTACACACATGGTAACCATACCATACTTTTTCTCCCGCCGTTTTAATTCGTTAAAAAGCTGAACAGAAAGTTTAGCCCCGGTACAGCCAAGCGGATGGCCGAGCGATATAGCCCCTCCGTTTACATTTACAATTTCGGGATTAAGCTCCAGCCCTTTTATTATCGCCAATGATTGCGAAGCAAAGGCTTCATTCAATTCTATCAGGTCAATATCCTGCTGTTTCATCCCGGCCATTTTCAACACTTTTGGGATCGCCACCAGCGGGCCTATCCCCATGATCCGGGGCGGAACACCTGCAACCGCGTAATTAACCAGCCGGGCAATAGGTTTAAGGTTGTTCTGTTTCATAAAACGTTCGCTAACCACCATGACAAAAGCAGCCCCATCGCTGGTTTGCGACGAATTGCCTGCGGTAACCACTCCTTTTGCATCAAATACCGGTTTAAGCTTTGCCAACGCGTCAATTGAGGTATCGCTGCGCGGGCCTTCATCTGTATCTACCTTAAATTCCCTTTTCGCTTTTTTGCCGCTCTCATCTACATAGGTTTCCACAATATTTACCGGCGCTATTTCATCTTTAAACTTACCTTCTTTAATAGCATTGATGGCTTTTTGGTGGGAATTATAAGCAAACTGGTCCTGCTCTTCGCGGCCAATATGATATTCTTTAGCAACAGCTTCGGCAGTAAGGCCCATGCCCCAGTAATAATCGGGATGTGCAAGGGCAATATCGGCGTTAGGAACAATGCGCCAGCCCCCCATCGGGATCAGGCTCATACTTTCTACACCACCCGCGATAATACAATCGGCAATGCCACTGTGTATTTTTGCAGAGGCAATGGCAATTGTTTCCAGCCCCGACGAGCAATAGCGGTTCACCGTCATGCCGGGTACTTTATCGGTATCAAGCGCCATTAATGAAATCAGCCTCGCAACATTCAATCCCTGTTCGGCTTCGGGTGTAGCATTGCCCACAATTACATCATCAATCTGCTCTTTATCAACATTAGGCACTGATGCCAGCAGATGCCTGATCACATCTACCGCGAGCGTATCCGGACGGGTAAACCTAAACCCGCCCCGGGTAGCTTTTCCAACAGCGCTGCGGCTGGCTGCCACTATATATGCGTTCATTTTATTGAGATTTTATATTTAAAAAAATTAGTTCCTTAACACTTTTCCGCCGGTTAAAATGGATTGAATGCGTTCAAGCGTTTTCTTTTCGGTGCAAAGCGAAACAAAGGCTTCACGCTCCAACCCCAGCAAATATTCCTCGCTCACCATTGAAGGCTGGGACAGATCACCGCCCGAAAGCACATAAGCCAGTTTCTGCGAAATTTTCACATCGTGCTCGCTTATGTAATTACCACTGTACATGGTATTGGCCCCTACATAACCCAAACCCAGGGCCTGCTTACCCAGCACCCTGATATCTCCGCGCGGAATAGGCTGTATGTACCCTTCGTTCGCCATCTGCAGGCATTGCTGTTTAGCTTCGGTAAGTAACCCGTCGCGCGATACTACCACTATGTCCCTGCCCTTTTTAAGATAGCCAAATTCAAATGCCTCATAAGCCGAAGTGGATACTTTTGCCTGGCCGATGGTTAAAAAACGATCACGGAAATTATTGAGTTCTACGTCACCTTCCTGTAGTTCGTCTGAAAGGCGCAGGGCAAATTCCTTTGTGCCCCCACCTCCGGGAATCAAGCCAACACCAAACTCAACCAAACCCATGTATAGCTCGGCATGTGCCACTACCTTATCGGCATGCAGGCACATTTCGCAGCCACCACCCAGGGCCATTTGATGAGGCGCTATCACCACCGGGATCGATGAATAACGGATGCGCATCATCGTATTTTGGAAGGCTTTGATCACTATATTGAGCTCATCAAACTCCTGCTCAACGGCCATCATGAATATCATGCCCACATTGGCCCCTGCGCTGAAATTTGCACCCTCGTTTGATATAACCAGGCCTTTGTAACTTGCCTCGGCAAGGGTGATGGCTTTATTGATGCCTTCAATCACCTCGCCGCCTATTGTATTCATTTTGGTATGAAACTCAAGGTTCAGGATACCATCACCAATATCGGTAATGGTAGTACCGCTGTTTTTCCACACCGTATTTGTTTCCCGGATATTACTGAGCAAAATAAGGCCTTCGGTACCGGGAATTACCTTGTGGCTTTTCGACGGAATATCATAATACAGGCGTTTGCCATCTTCTATTTTATAAAAGCTTTTTGCACCCGCCGCAAGCATGTCATATACCCATTGGGCCGGTTTGTTTCCCACGGCTTCCATGGCTTTTACCGTATCCTCAACACCAAGCGCGTCCCATTTTTCAAATGGGCCCAGTTCCCAGCCGAAGCCCGCATTGGTGGCAGCATCTATTTTATAAAGTTCATCGGCTATTTCGGGGATGCGGTTACTGGCATAAGCAAATAACTGATAAAAGGTAGCCCGGTAAAAATCACCTGCCTTGTCTTTTGCTGCAACCAGGATCCTGAGCCTATCTTTTAAGTTATCAATCGCCTTTGTAGTTTCAAGCGAGGCGAATTTTACCTTTTGAGAGGGTTTGTACTCAAGCGTTTTCAGATCGAGCGCATAAAACTGGTTTCCACCTTCACCTTTTTCTTTTTTATAAAAACCCTGGCCGGTTTTACTGCCCAGCCAGTTATTTTTTAGCATTCCCTCAACAAATGAAGGAATTTTAAATAGTTCCCTTGCCTCATCATCGGGTGCGTTTTTGTAAAGACCGTTGGCAACGTGCACCATCGTATCTAAACCCACCACATCATTGGTACGGAACGTAGCCGATTTAGGATGCCCTATTACAGGCCCTGTCAGTTTATCAACCTCTTCAACCGTCATACCGGTTTGCTCCACATAATGCAGCACACTCATGATGCTGAAAACCCCGATGCGGTTACCGATAAATGCCGGCGTATCTTTAGCTAATACTGTAGTTTTCCCCAGGTATTTTGCGCCATAGTCCATCAAAAAATCCACAACGCCCGCTAAGGTGTCTTTTGTGGGAATGATCTCCAGTAATTTTAAATACCGGGGAGGGTTAAAGAAATGGCTTCCACAGAAATATTTTTTAAAGTCATCGCTCCTACCTTCGGCCATTAAATGTATCGGGATACCGGATGTATTGGAAGTGATCAGTGTGCCGGGTTTACGGTACTTTTCTACTGTTTCAAACACATGTTGTTTAATATCCAACCGTTCCACAACTACCTCTATAACCCAGTCGCAATCCGCAATTTTGGGCATATCATCTTCAAAATTGCCGGTTGTAATACGTTTTGCGAAAGATTTGAGATAGATGGGCGAAGGGTTTGACTTTAACGCGAAGTCCAGCGCGTCATTAACAATTTTATTCCGCGCTTTTTTATCTGCCGGAGCATCCTTGGGTACAATATCAAGCAACAGTACCTGTACGCCAATATTTGCAAAGTGACAGGCGATACGACTGCCCATTACTCCCGACCCCAATACTGCAACCTTTTTTATAATTCGTTTAGCATTCATTAGTATCTGCTTGTGTTATTAAAACTCTTTATCTTTATTTTACTCTGCCCGCGACCAGGTTGTTGTCCGCCCGAAAAGCGAAATACCAATGTATCCGCGGATATCCAGGGTTTTACCTTTATAGGTCATTTTACAGGAATACGTTTTGCCGTTATTAGGATCGTAAATTGTTCCGCCCGAGTATTTGTTATCGCCATCTTTCACAAAATCAGCCAATACGGGTAAGCCCAGCCTGGGCCTTGAACGCAATTTTTCGTCACTATTCATTTCGTCAACTTTCGGCTTCCCATCTTTTAATGGTTCCTTAAGCCATACCACCTTACCATAAAACTTACCGTTGCTTTCTTTAGTGATCTGGATTTTGGCGGTTTTTACATCGTTGTACCATAAACCTTCAATTTTATCGGTTTGCGCTTTTGCATTGATGCTTACCGCCACAATGGCTAGCAGGATTAATACAAAACGGGTGAAATGTTTTTTTGATGCTGACATTGACTTAGGTGTTTTTTATAGTTAAAAACAAGTCGGTTTTTAGGGCCTCTGTCGCATTTACCTAATATCAATACGGGTATCAGAAGCCACCTAAAAAGAGACAGAGTAGAATTATAAAATGGTTTATATAAAGCTAAAAGCAGAATGCACAAGGCTTAAAGCTAATAGCCTGGTTATTACTATTTAATTATCTATGTGAACTAATAGATTCTAATCATATCCCCGATACCGGGATGGTTTATAAAAACAAATATCTATTTCTGCGGTGCTTTATAAAGGTCTAAACGGCGGAAACATTTGTCAATATTTCGGAATTAAAGTTAGCTGGTTTTATTTGATAATTGCGTTACAAGCTGAATATATTGCTGCATCGCATTATCAGCGGTAGTGCCCTTCTGTTTTAACCAGGCATCATATTTTGCTTTAGCTACAAAATCAAACATGCCCGGAGGGTTTTCTGTATTTATATCGCCTTCCGTTGCCTGCTTATATAAACTGTACAGGCGTAATAATGTTTCATTATCAGGTTTTGAGGGTAGTTCCTTACTCTCTTTAACGGCCCTTTCAAAAGTGCCTTTCAGATCGGTCATAGATAAATTATTTAAAGCTAAAAGCAGAAGGCATAAAGCCCAAAGCTTATAAACTGATATTCAACACTATTTAATTATTTCAGGCTGGATTGGCCTCTTCCACATAATCGCTGCTGCGGGGCGCCTTCATAAACATCTGGCTTAGCTCTGACGGCAATACGGCCAGCTTACGCTTTTCCATATCTATCCATGAACCTTCGGCATTTATGATTGCAGCTTTGACGTCGTCGCCCCGGTACAGCTCATGCCTGATTGCCCAGCGGGAACCATCAGGCCGGGATTTAGTAAGCTCACAGGTTACCCTGATCTGCTCATTGATCCCGATCTCTCTCAGGTAAATCATTTCTTCCCTGAATAATACAGGCCCTATTTTGTATTCATAAAGTGTAGGCAGTTTTAAACCCAGGCTTTCAAGCATGGTGATGCGTGCCTGTGCTGCAAGATCGGCATATGCAGAATGCCGCATATGTTGGTTCGAGTCTATCTGCGACCACAGCACCTGTCCTTCATAAAAAAACTCCATAGCCCTGATTATTTATTGATGATGTTCTTTAAACTTTTTGACTGCTGCCGTTAGTCGAGGCAAAACCTCCAGCGCGTCACCAACTACCCCATAATTGGCTGCTTTAAAAAACGGAGCTTCGGGATCTTTATTGATCACTACAATAGTTTTTGAACCATTAACCCCGGCCAGGTGTTGGATAGCTCCGGATATTCCTACCGCTATATACAGATTTGGACGAACGGTGCCACCTGTTTGGCCCACATGTTCGTGATGCGGTCGCCAGTGCGAATCGGCTACCGGGCGCGAGCAGGCCGTAGCAGCGCCCAGCTCTTTCGCCAGGTCTTCCAGTATGCCCCAGTTTTCCGGGCCTTTTAAACCTCTGCCACCCGAAACAACCAGCTCGGCATCCGCAAGCGGTACTTCACCTGTCACTTTATTTACCGATTTTACTTTCACACTAAAATCCTTTTCGCTAAAGCTTACATCCAGTTGCTCAACAACTGCTTTACCTTCCTGCTTTTGAGGTGGAAATGTGTTAGGCATCAGCATAATCACCTTTACGTCGCTTAAAATGTTTACATAGGCAAATGCTTTTCCCGAAAACACGGCCTTTTTAATTACAAAGCCTTTTTCCGTATCAGGGTATGAAAGCGCCCCGGCTACCAGGCCTGCTTTTAATTTTACAGCTATCCGCGGCGCTACCGCCCTGCCCCTGATATCATGAAGGGCTACAACTACTTTACTATTCTCCTTTTGTGCTGCGGCTATTAACGCGCTGGCATATGCCCTTGAGTGTAACTCGTCCAACCGGCCATCGGCAACGTGCAGCACTTTTTGAGCACCGTACTGGCCAAGGTTTTCCATTTCAGCTTCGGTAACGCTGCCTAAAGCAACGGCAGTTACCGTAGTGCCCATTTTTGGGGCTATTTGAGCGGCATATTGCACAGCCTCAAAGCTTTGCTTTTTTATAATTCCTCCGGTATGTTCTACCAATACTATTACAGACATTTTTTTGTTTTTTTAGTTAGAAGTTAACTGTTTAAAAACTATTTAAGTTTTTTCGGGTAGAGACGCATAATTGCGTCTCCCGCAGGACAAGCGGCTTTACTTATCTTTTTCAATTGCCATAATTTGCATTCGGGAGACGCAATTATGCGTCTCTACATTTAATAATAATTGACATTATATAACCTTAGCCTCGGTATGCAGCAGCTGCACCAATTCATCCATATCATCCGGGCTTACCAGCTTGATACCGGCCTTGGCAGGCGGCAATTCATATGACAGTATTTCGGTTACAGCAGTTATTCCTGAAGGCGTAATTACCTTTAACGGACGCGTACGTGCCGCCATGATGCCGCGCATATTGGGAATGCGGGCTTCGGCAACACCTTTCTGGCAGGAAATAACCAGCGGTAAATTACAGGCATCTGTTTCTTCACCGCCTTCTATTTCACGATTTACCGCAGCAGCATTGGCCTCTATGCTGATCCCGGTTGCAAAACCAATATAATCGAGGTCAAGTAACTCGGCCAGCATGGCGCCTGTAGTTCCATTATTGTAATCGATAGACTCTTTGCCGCATAAAATAAGATCATAACCAACCCCGGCAGCATATTCGGCTATATAATGAGCGGTTTCATAAGGATCATTGCTCTCAGCATCAATACGGATAGCTTCATCGCCGCCTAGGGCTAATGCTTTCCTGATCACGGGCTCTACATCGGCCTTACCTACGGTTATCAAATGAATTTCGGTGGCGATACCGCTTTCTTTTAATTCGATAGCCCTGATCAACGCGTACCATTCATCATATGGGTTAATCACATAAGTAACTCCATCACTATTAACAGAAGTGTTATTATTTTTTAATACAATTTTAGTACTGGTATCCGGCACCTGGCTTATACACACTAATATTTTCATTATCAGAATTTTGTTTTTGGTTGATATTATTTAGGGAAAATAAACGCGGGGATCGTGAGATTTTCCTCTTCGTACACGTCTTTAATGACTTAATTATTAATGGAAAAATAATGTCATTTCGAACGAACCCTTGAAGGGCGTGTCCCAGCCGGTGAGGAGAAATCTTCTACGCCCTGTTTTAACCCGCACAAATCTGCATCTCGTAGGAGATTTCTCACCCTTGCCTCGCTATTTCCCGCCCTTCAAGGGTTCGAAATGACATTTTCTTTTGTTTGAAGTGATGTGTTACCACAACATTAAAAAAGTGATGAAGCACTAAAAGCAATATTTATTTTCAGCAATCAATTTGGCTGCAATATTTCTGCGTGCCTGGGTGGTATTGATGTCTTCGGTTTTAGTGAAGCGCTTTAGTCCCATGAGCATCATCCTTCTTTCGTCGCCTTCGGCAAATGAGTTTAATGCTTCTTTACCCGATTTCGCAATATGTTCGGCCGCGTCATTGATGTACACCCGCATCATATCCAATTGTTCCTTACACGCTTCTTCTCCTCTTAAGCCAACCAATTTCTCTACCCTCAATTGCAGCGATTCGCTTACATAAAGCTCTATCAGCATATCGGCCAGGTTCATCAATACTTCCTGCTCTTTGCTCAATTGCATCATTAGTTTTTGAACAGCGCTACCGGCTACCATCAATATGGCCTTTTTAAAATTGGCTATGTATTTCTTTTCTTTAGTAAACAGGCCATCTTCTTCGGTTGCGCCAAAATCGGGGATGCTCATCAATTCACCGGCTACTTTCTGAGCCGGTCCCATCAGGTCAAGCTCACCCTTCATGGCGCGTTTCAGCATCATATCAACAGTTAACAACCTGTTAATTTCATTGGTGCCCTCAAAGATCCGGTTGATTCTGGAATCGCGGTACGACCTATCCATCGGCGCCTCTGCGCTATAGCCCATGCCGCCGTAAATCTGCACACCTTCGTCAGTTACATAATCTAAAACCTCTGAAGCATGAACTTTAAGGATCGCTGCTTCGATAGCAAATTGCTCAGTCCCCTTCAGTTTGGCTTTATTTTCATCAAGGCCGGAGGCAATTAACATTTCTGTAGCCTCCTCCATATTCTGACTGGCCCTGTACACGGCCGATTCTGCCGCATAAGTACGGATAGCCTGTTCGGCCAGTTTATATCTTATCGCCCCGTATTTGGAAATAGCGCGACCGAACTGCTCCCGCTCATTGGCATAACGTACCGATGAGGTGATCACATCCTTACTGGCCCCAACGGTGCCGCCGCCTAATTTGATGCGGCCGAGATTCAGGATGTTGACTGCTATCTTAAAACCATTCTGCCTTTCGGAAAGGAGGTTTTCAACCGGCACTTTACAGTCGTTAAAAAACACCTGGCGTGTCGAGCTGCCTTTTATCCCCATTTTATGTTCTTCGGTATTTAACGAAAGACCTTCAAAATCCTTTTCAACAATAAACGCGCTCAGGTTTTCATCATCATCTATTTTGGCAAAAACCGTAAACACATCGGCAAAACCGGCATTGGTGATCCACATTTTTTGCCCGGTGATAAGATAATGCTTACCATCTGCAGAAAGTTTTGCCCTGGTTTTACCCGAATTAGCGTCTGAGCCTGCGGCAGGCTCTGTAAGGCAATAAGCCCCTTTCCAATCGCCGCTGGCCAGCTTGGGGATGTACTTTTGCTTTTGGGCATCATTACCGTAGTATAATATAGGCAGGGTACCTATACCTGTATGCGCCGAAAAAGCAACCGAAAATGAGTGACCGGCACCTAATTTTTCAGTAACCAGCATGGCAGTTTTAAAATCTTTACCAAAACCGCCATATTCTTCGGGCACGGAGATGCCTAACAATCCAAGCGCACCTGCCTCGTCCATTAAATGGCGCATTAACCCCTCCTCCTGCTCGTCAATACGCTGAAGGTTTGGTGTTACCTGCTGTGCCAAAAAATTGGTACATGTTTCGGCGATCATCAACTGCTCTTCATTCCATTCTTCAGGAATAAAAACGCTTTCCGCGGAAGTCTCCCTGATCAGAAACTCCCCTCCTTTTATGGCTTTCATCGGTTCTGTGGCATTCATAAAGTTTTATTGGTTTATAATTAGGAGTAAAATTAGAGGCATTATGAAGCCAAAGAAAGGGCAGCAATGCGGAGATATTAGTCAAAAAGTCGGAAAGAAGAGGGAATGTGGGAGGGTGGAAAGACTGCCATTGGCTTAAATATATTACGGAAATAACATTTCATGTATTCGAAAAGCCACGTCATTGCGAGGAGGAACGACGAAGCAATCGCATACTATACAGGGCCGCTATGCTACCGTGTGATTGCCGCGCTGCGTTTATAATGAAATAATCGTAAATTACTGATTATCAATAATATTTTAATCGATTTTATAATATAGGCATTGCCTGCGGCCCGGGCTTTCCGTTACAAGTCCTCGCCTTTCCTGACCACAGTCCCAACCCGCGCTGTGGGCTTTACACTGCAATCCCTAATGCGGCCCCCGCACAACACCGCTAAAATATATTTTACAAGTCGTTACAATTTTTTTCGGGGATTCCCTGGCGCTTACTCGCTATGACATTTTTTTCAAACAATCAATGCGCAGATATCGCTCTATAGTCAGAAGGCGACATGCCGGTATGCTTTTTAAAATATTTGCCAAACGATGATTGGTCGGGGAAATGGATGCTCTCGGCGGCGCGGGCAATGCTGATCTCGTGGTTTCTTAGTAGTACTTTGGCTTCCAATATTACCGCATCGTCTATCCATTCGCCCGCGGTCCTCCCGGTTACTTCCTTAATGGTTTCTGTTAGATGTTTGGGAGATACATACAGCGCGTCGGCATAGTATTGCACGCTGCGATGTTCTTTATAATGATGGAAAATGAGGGACTGGAAAAGCACGTTTAGTTCCTGTTTCCTGGTTTGTTTACCTTTTATTATCAGGTGTTGCTTTTCGTAAATGGCCTGTA
Source organism: Mucilaginibacter sp. P19 (assembly GCF_050632265.1). Taxonomy (NCBI): domain Bacteria; kingdom Pseudomonadati; phylum Bacteroidota; class Sphingobacteriia; order Sphingobacteriales; family Sphingobacteriaceae; genus Mucilaginibacter; species Mucilaginibacter sp. P19. Next base: position 1,692,496 of record NZ_CP192586.1, on the reverse strand, counting down.
TTTCATAAAGCAGTGTCATCAAAATGCTCCTGGATATTTCAACATCGTAAGGATGCCCTTCGCGCGCTAATTTGCGCTGGATCAATAAATAAATTTCCAGGATCATTTTGGCATCGGCATTGCCAGGATAAATTACCGGGATAGACGCGCTGTTGAAATAACTGAATGATTCAAGGAAATGGCTATTAGCATTATTTTCGATTAGAAAAGCTTTGCTGAAAACAACAAACCTGCATAAAAAATCGGCACTGCTATCGTAGATCCTCAAAACATGAAAGGGGTTGCCAGAAGCATGGCATCCGGCCGGGCATCATAAACCTGCAGGTTTACTTCTACTTTGGCTGTGCCCCGGGTACAAATGCCTATAATATAACCGTCCGAACGATAAGGATATTCGCTCAGGCTCAATAATTGCTTTTCGTCAACAACAAAAAAATCGGCACCAGCCAGCTTGTCTGCATAAAGATCTGCAAATTTTGACAGGCTTAATTGTCCAACTTTATTATTCATATAGTTTAGATATATAATTTTAACTATTTATTTATTAAAGACGGTTGTAAAGCAACTTTTCTTATCTGGTATTAAAAATAAGCTTTATCCGACTTTTTGACTAATATCTCCGCATTATAGCCCTTTTTTCTTTTTAATCCAAACTAATTTTATCCCTGACAGTTTCAAATTGTAACCTACAAGCAATTTCCTGTCACGAACCAATTATATTTTTATGAGAAAAATTCTACTATTGGTGCTCACCGCAGCACCGCTGTTAGCTTTTTCCCAGGGTTTCCAGGTGAACCTGGGGGGCAAAAGCAAATAGGAATGGGCCATACAGGTACGGGTATCGTACAGGATGGCGCTTCCGTATTTTTTAACCCGGGCGCGGTAGCCATGCTGCCCGAAAATTACATACAGGGAGGAATAAGCCCTTTACTGTTCAAATCTGTTTTCAACCCCGCCGGAACCTCAATACAGGACCATACTTCCAATAAAGTTGCTACCCCGTTCCATGCTTATGCGGTATGGGGGCCCAAATCTTCCTTCTGGAAACTGGGACTTGGCGTTTATACTCCTTTTGGCGGCTTAACCGACTGGGGCAATACCTGGCAAGGCAAATATGTACTGGAAAGCCTCGACCTGAAAGCCATTTATGTTCAGCCAACAATAAGTATAAAACTGGCCGACTGGGTGAGCATTGGCGGAGGCTTTGTTTACAACCATGGCAGCGTTGATCTGACGCGGGCCATCCCACTGGCAAACAGCAGCGGCGACCCAGGACAGGCCCGGTTGAAAGGCGGCGGCAAAGGCTACGGGTGGAACGCGGGCGTTTACTTCAAAACGGAAGCAGGTATTACCATAGGGATCACACACCGCTCGCAGGTAAATACCACAATTTCGGCAGGGAACGCTATTTTTACTGTGCCTGCATCGCTGCAAAGCAGTTTCCCTCAGCCCAATACCTTTAGTTCAACCATACCCCTACCAGCCACTAACTCCATCGGTTTCGGCTTTTACCCCAGCAGCAAATGGATATTGGCCCTGGATGTTAACCTGGTTAACTGGGATAGTTATAAAACGCTATCGTTTGATTATAAAAACAATACGGCTGTATTACAGGATACCCACTCCGCCCGGAATTATCAACAGGCATTTAGCTTACGCGGGGGCGCTCAATATAAGGCTACCGATAAACTGGCCCTGCGTTTTGGCGGTGGCTATGGCGGCACCGCTGTTTTAGATGGCTATGTAACTCCCGAAGCTCCGGATGCTAACCGGGTTTATGGTACCCTGGGCTTAGGTTATACCGTAGCCAAGCACCTCGATATAGATATCTCCTTTGAGTACGAGCACCTGATGCAACGCACCCAAACCAATATCGAATCGCAGCTATCGGGAACATTTAAAACCGATGTTTATATACCAGGTATCTCATTAGCCTATCATTGGTAATCCTTAAAGAAATCAGTTCATGAAAACGTTTAAATTACATATTTATATTGTTGCAGGGTTACTGTTATTAGGTGCCTGCAAGCCCGAAATCCATACGCCAAAGCCGTCCGCAGGTTCTGTTGATTTTTCAAGATACATTGCGTTGGGTAACTCGCTCACTGCCGGTTATGCCGATGGGGGCTTATACCTTGCAGGTCAGCAGGTATCCTATCCCAGCATCATCGGCAAGCAAATGCAATCGGTTGGCGGTGGCGCATTTACGCAGCCGCTATTCAGCACCGCCCAGGCAAACGGATCGGGCTATTTATCACTCACCGGGTTTAATGCCGATGGCACACCGATTACAACCCCGGTAACTACTAACCTGGCAATACGTGGGAAACTTACAGTACCCGGTTTTGGAGATGTTACTCTCTATACCAAATATACGGGCGATATTAATAACTATGGCGTACCCGGCATTAAGCTGATGCACATCACTTACGCTCCCTATGGTAACCTTAACGGGTATTTTGAACGCTTGCTGCCGGGCAACGCGCCAACAAACTCCACCACCTATCTTGGTTTTGTTATGGCCAAGCCCTTTACCTTCTTCTCTAACTGGCTGGGAAATAATGACGCTTTAGGCTATGCCACATCCGGAGGGACCGGCGACGTGCTGACAGACAAAAATACTTTTGCTGCTCTGTATAATGTATTGATCAACACCCTTACTGCCAAGGGACAGAAAGGCGTAGTTGCAACCGTACCCGATGTAACCTCAATACCTTATTTTAATACCATCACCGTTTCTGCAATACTGGCCGGCGTGCAAAAAGCCAACCCCAATGCAAAAGCATTGTATATTAACGCTCTGGTTTCGGGCAGTACTTATGCGCCGCGCGCAGCAACGCCTAACGATCTTATCGTACTTACCTTTCCGACGAGCAAGATCGGGCAGCCGGTCGCAACCCCTGTTGGCAACCTGCCTTACGGTTTAACGCCGTATACGCCGATAGATAACCAATATGTACTTGACGAAAAGGAGGTTGCCCTTACCGAGGATTATGTGACTTCTTATAACACAACCATAAAATCTATAGCGGCAGCAAAAGGCCTGGCTGTATTTGATGCATATACCTTTCTGCAAAATGTTAAACTGAACGGGATGGTGGTTGACGGAGTAAGCGTTAATTCCAACTATATCAGCGGCGGCCTGTTTTCGCTGGACGGGGTGCACCTTACACCACGCGGATATGCCATTGTTGCCAATGAATTTATCAAGGCTATTAATGACAAATACAACTCATCAATACCACAGGTGAATATATCTGATTATAACGGGGTTAAGTTTCCCTGATCGTTAGTCAGAAGTCAGAAGTCTTAAGTCGAAAGTCTTGAGTTCTAAGTCGATAGGGATAAATCCTAACTTAGAACTCAAGACTTTCGACTTAGAACTAAATTATCCCGCAGCACTATCCGGCTCCGATTCATCGCCTGGCTCCCAAAGCTCAATAATGTTCCCTTCCGGATCGAGAATGTGAACAAACTTGCCATAGTCATACTCGGCAATCTCGTCAATAATGGTTACCCCATCTTTTTTTAATTCGTCTACCAGTGTAACAAGATTTTCTACCCGGTAATTAATCATAAACGGCTTGGCCGACGGATTAAAATATTTGGTATCCTGCGGGAACGTACACCATGAGGTGGACCCTATTTTTGACGGATCATCTGCATGCCGCCACTCAAACGTTGTCCCGTATTCGCCGGAAGGCAGCCCAAGGTTTTTGACATACCATTCGTTCATACCTTTCGGATCGTCGCATTTAAAAAATACACCTCCAAGGCCAGTTACTTTTTTCATAGTTATATCTTAATTTTTACGTCACATTGTAATACCATTTCCAAAGCAGTTTTACCTTTTTTGTGAAAGGGTGATCTCCTTTAATTTTTCGTTAGCACGGATGGTTTTTAAGCCTTCCTCGTAGCCTATCATATAAATTTCCTCGGCCGCGTCGGTATCAAAAATACCATACCCTCCCAAACCATGCGGTTCAATAACTATATCGCACAGCATTTTATGTGAGCTAAGGTTCGCGTTAATTCCTATCATAGCGGCCCTGTCAACCAGGTTCCCAAATGATTTGATAGTTGTAACTACCGGCAAATGGTTGCAGCATGAGCCAATAATCAGGTCGCAATTGCCTACCAAGGGCTCAACCGGGAAATTATTGAGGATCCCGCCATCAACATACATATGATTATTAATCATAATGGGCTTAAAAATACCTGGCAAACAGCAGGAAGCCAAAATTGCGATATCCAGTTCGCCCTCGGTAAAGTAAACCAGCTTTGCTTCGCCCAGGTCAACCGCCGGAATGGTAACACGTGTTTTGAGGCTTTGAAAGGAATTATGCGGAATATATTTATTAATCAATACCCTGGCATGTGTTATTGAGATCAAACCGTTGCTGCCAAATGCCGGGCGCAGCAATTTAAGCAGGCTGTTGTCTTTGATGACGCGTAAAATTTCTTTTGGGGTATATCCCTCTGCAAAAAAAGCCGCAGCTATTGCGCCTGCACTTGTGCCCGAGATATGCGAGAATTTGATACCATAATCGGTTAGGGCCTGCATCACCCCCAAATGGGCCACCCCTCTTACCCCCCGCCAGACAACACTAATCCTATCTTTCTTGAGCCGTTTTGATCAATATTTGTATTCATTTTTTATAGTTTATCATTCGCCGTTGTTTATGGCAAGCTATGAGAATGATTGAGGTCAAGATATCACTTTATTCAAATAAGGAGAAATTTCCCTTCAAATTATATCTGCATTACTAACACTATGAGGTTATTTAAGTGTGCGACGTGCATCGAACAAATAACTTATTTTAGCTACCTATAAGTGCAGATAATTAAATGTTACTGCAGTTCATTTATAATAACAGTGGATAGGATAACCCAAACGCTAATAATAGGTTCAGTCAAACAGATTCCTTCTTTAGAGGTAATAAGCAAAATACCTCGTGAAAAAAGACTAAGGTTGATTTTTGAACAAACTTTGCAATACCAAAGAGAAGAAATTGGCAAAAAACTAAAAAATGATCTTAAGGGATTTCAAGTTTACATACATGCAACTCAGCCTGAAATAAATATTGCAAAACTGCTAACGGATAAAGAAATCGACGACAATCAGCTATTTTTCGAACAATGCGCAAAAGATTACCGCGCCTTATCTGAATTATTGATCAATAAGTTAGCTTCAAAATTAGGTATTGAGATCAATCCACAGTTCCCGCTTAGTTCATTTAACCCGTTTTTTGCTAATAAAAAACAAAGTGGAATAATTAAAGAATGGCGTTATTTTTTACATGGTTTTCATTGTGGCTTCGAGCACAAAAGGTCCGGCCAAATAATAGAAGTCCCGCTTGTGTTTGGATTGGAATTTGGCGATTTAGATCCTTATTTTTTCACAAGGTTCATTAAATCAACTCAAAACTACTTTCCCTTACCTATAGACATTTATGACGAGTACGCAGATGGTGTAAGGATAATTGAAAGGATGCTTGCTCTTAATAAGTTCGAACGCATAACTTCCAATATTGAAAACCATACGGGTGTAGTTGTCAATGACAGAAAAAAATTCACATTGAAGTTTATCAGGAAGATGCCTTGATTGATACCAAAAAGAAATTCAACGTATTGCGTTTTTTTGGATTAAAATAATCAGAATGAAAAACTTCCATCTAATCTTTCCGGTTCCATTTAAGCCTGCGGATACGCCTCCAGTCGGTGAGTAATAATCCAAACAAAAAATCAAGTATAGCAATCATATATCCGGCAATTTGATAACTAAAGATACCAGTTAAATCATAATTAAAAAATTTTCAAACATAAATTACCTCTACTTCTTCAAAAACGACATAACCGCAGCACTGCCCACACCCAACGTTAATCCAGCAGCCACATCGGTAGGATAGTGAACACCTAAATACATTCTTGAATAACTTGTGGCCCCCGCCCAAAAGAAAGATGGCGCAATGACGTACCACTTAGGATAGGCAGCCGATAAAGCTGTAGCTGTGGCAAAGCTTGATGAAGTATGCCCCGACGGGAATGAGGTACCACCTGCCCTGTAAACAGGTGTAATATTGATATTTTGAATAAATGGCCGCGGTCGCTTCACCAAATGTTTTATCAACAACATAAAGCCGTATGATATTGCCGTACTGCTTGCCACATAACCTGCGTTTTGGCGCATTTCTTTGTTATTGCTTGCAATACCTCCTACCAGTAAGCCCGCCGGGATCCCGATATCGCCATACAAAACATTTTTGCTCAGGAACATGAAAAAACCTGTTTGGCCAGTTGTGCGTTGATTTTGCAAATCGATCATGACACGGTCGTCCCAACGCTGAACAGCAGGTGAGATAAATGCAGGACTATTTACGGTGACTTTCGCCGAATCCGCCTGGGCAAAAGCTTTGTTTGTTAAGCAAATAAATAAGCCCTGCAAATGAATTAAAACTACCAGGAATTTAAGCGGGGAGATCTTTTTCATAGGCGGTTTAGTAGCAATATCCACACTGCTAATTTAACTATAAATGCCTATTGCATGAAGATTGTTTTTTCGCCGAAATAGTAGAAGCACAAAGAATGGATGACCAGAAGAATAAGACTTACGAAATTTTTGAAGCTTCGTAAGTCTGGGTTCTTCAACCTACTAAGGGTAGATACAAAGCAAAGGTGCGTCCTATTATACACTTACCCTTATCTATCCCAACTTCTCAATAATCTCGGCGGTAGTCCCCACCTCCCCTATCCTCGGGAAAATGTATTTGAAGCTGTGGGCATGCGCTTGGGGAAACATATCGGTCATGGCATCACTGGCAAAAGCTATATTGTAGGCATACTCGTTGGCCGAGCGGGCAGTAGCTTCAACACCGATACTGGTAGCTACACCTGCCAGTACAATTTGTGTAACGCCTCTTTTTTGCAATTCCTGGTGCAGACCTGTATTATAAAAAGCGCCCCAGTTTTTTTGGTGATAAAAATATCCGTTGGCTCGGTTTTAATTTCAGGAGCTATTTCGTTCCAATCGGCAGGGAGTTCGGTCATGCTGTTTCTATTGTTATCACGCCTTGTTTTAAAAGCCGCACCTATAGGTTCTACATGAACAACAACAATGGGTTTACCTGCTTTACGAAAGGCTTCGACAAGCGCTGCCGATTTTTCAAGGATGCCGGCCATGGGGTGCGCGCATGAAAGCTGTACAATATATTTTTGTAAGTCTATCAGTACGAGTGCCGTATTTTGATCAAGTGCAGTTATCATGATAATTTGATTGTTTTAATGGTTAAGAAATTGCTTCGGTAGATTGCTGCACGGCAGCCATCGCTTTCTTTTTAAGCCTGCTGCGCCGTAAAAAAGCAAAATGTAAAACACCCAACAGCAGTGCTACCATGCCTTCGGCCATAACAGTATCGGGTACGCCTATTTTTTGCGAAACTGCGCCAATGAGCAAACCGCCAAGCGGCTGCATCCCAAAAAAGACATGGCGTAATAACTGATTACCCGGCCTCGCATTTCGGGAGTAGCAGTAGTTTGGATAATGGTATTACCAATGGTAACCTGCGACATCATACCGAAACCGATAATAGCCGAAAAAAACAGCGCCACGGGATAGTTGTGCATATGTGAAAATGCGATCAGCCCCACCGCAAATATTACTGTATTAACTGCAAGGATCTTTTTAAGATCGGTACCGGCACTTAATGAGGCCAGCAAAATGCCGCCGCCAAAAGCACCAAGCCCTATCACACTATCTATAACCCCAAAAGTTGACGCCGTTCCCTTAAATATATCCTTAGCATAAACCGGTATCAGCGTACTAAAAGGCAGTACAAGCAGGCTTATTGAAGCAAGCATCAGTAACATAAACTTTATAGTGGGCGTTTGCTGAATGTATTCAAAGCCGTCTTTCAGATCGGCGAGCACGTTTTTACCGTGGGGCTTGGGAGTAAATTCGGGCAAACGCATCATCAGCAATGAGCCAATTACCGCAATAAAGCTTAATGCATTAGCCCCAAAGCAAACCGAATCGCCGAATTTTTCAATAATCAGGCCTGCTATCCCCGGCCCTATTAACCGCGACAGGTTCACCATGGAAGAGTTAAGGGCAAGCGCATTAGGCAGGTCGGATTTATCATCAACCATTTCGTATACTAACGATTGCCTTGCCGGAACATCAAATGCGTTAATCAGCCCTAAAACAGCAGTCAATGCCATGATGGCCCAAACCGAATAATATCCGAAAAACACCAGCACAGTGAGTAAAACAGCCTGTACCATTGAAGCCACCTGTGTAAATAGCAGCACTTTAAAACGGTTATACCTGTCAGAAACCACACCACCCAAAAACGAGAACAGGAATGAAGGGAACAAACTTGCAAACAGAGTTAAGCCCAACATAAACTTGGAATGCGTTTGCGAATAGATCACCCAACTAACAGCAGTTTTCTGCATCCAGGTGCCCAGTAACGAAACTGACTGCCCGGCAAAATACAGCCGATAGTTGCGGCTTTTAAAAGCGTTGAATGTACTTATCTTACTCATCTATCTCTTTCTGTCAGTTTTCATTAATTAATCAAAGTCAACAAGTTTGGCCAGGGGTGCCAGGGCTTTCTTTAAAACTGCCTGCTCTTCGGCAGTACAGGTAGTTTCAAGCGCACGGTTAAGCCACTCGTCTTTTTCACTCCTGGATTTGTGGATGAGGCTGATCCCAGCTTCCGATAGTGAAATAATAACCTTGCGCTTGTCCAATTCGGAAATGCGCCTTTTGATTAACCCGAGATTGAGCAGGTTACTCAATATCTGCGACATGGATTGTGTGGTGATCTTCTCCATAGCCGCCAACTCGTTAGGCAGGATCTCTTCATGCTGAAAGATCAGTGCCATGGTCGACCGCTCGGTAAGCGAAAGCTTTTCGGCAGTAGTCGAAGTCTTCCTGATCTTTTTACTAAGCCTACCTATAATAAACCTCAATTCCGAAGCCAGTTGAATCTCTTTTTCGTCGCCCATATAATTAATTAGTTAAACTTGTAAGTTTACCTTACAAATATAGAGATTGTTTTATCAGCACAATGTCAAACCTGACCGTTGATTTTTTTATTTCGCTGATTGTGTTGATTTTGATTAGCTTACTTAACACAATTAGATTCGAAGACCGCTTTGATCATCAAAAAAATCAGCGCAATCAACGTAATCATCCCTAATCAACGGTTCGTTTTCGTAATTTTACCCCGTGCCTGCTCCTGAAAAGAAAACACCTGTAAGAAAGAAAGCTCCTGCCCGTAAAAAGCCGGTAGTTAAAGCAAAACAGCAGGCCAATTTCTCCACACAGTGGATAGTGGCTGTAGGCGCTTTGCTGCTCATCCTGTTTTCGCCTTTTTATTATGGCTATATTTTAAAATTTGGCAGCGCTACCTGGCGATGGATCATGGATGCAGGAGAGGATACGCATTATCGTAAATACAAGGATTTTGCCATTCATATCCCCGATGGCTATACCGTATATGGCATTGATGTGTCCTCATACCAGGGCCGTATAAACTGGAAACAGGTAAAAGCCATGCGCGAGGGTGATGTCCATATCAGCTTCGCATTTATCAAGGCTACCGAGGGTGTATTAAGTGTTGACCCATATTTTCAGCGTAATTGGCGAGAAGCGCCAAAGGCAGGCATCATGTGCGGCGCTTATCATTTTTTCCTTCCGCAAAAAAGTGGCGTATGGCAAGCTAAGTTTTTCCTTCAAACGGTAAAAACCGAAAAAGGCGACCTGCCCATGGTGGTGGATATAGAAAGGTTGTATCGTACCAGTCCTGAAAAGATGCGCGAACAGCTGGAGAGTTTTATCAAAACCATTGAAAACCGTACAGGGATTAAGCCCATCATCTATACTAACCTTAAATTTTACCAGGATTACCTGGAAGGTTATTTTGATGGTTATACCCTTTGGATTGCCCATTATTACCAGCCCAAGCTGCTTGTATCTAATAAAACTAACTGGAAATTCTGGCAGCACTCAGATAAGGCCCATGTTAACGGCATTAACCATGTTGTGGATTTTAATGTGTTTAAGGGCGATAGTACGGAGTTTGAGAAATTGCTGGTGCCGTAGGAATTGGGAAATAGGATATAAAATCCGTCATTGCGAGGAACGAAGCAATCCCCAATCAGTAGAGCAGGCCTGCAAATCGACCGTGTACAGTTAAAGATTGCGTCGTCCCTTATAATGACGAGATCGTAAGTTATTGATTATTAATTATATTTTTCCGATAAATTTTTATAACATGGGCGTTGCCTGCGGCCCGGGCTTTCCGTTGCAAGTCCTCACCTTTCCTACCCGCACCCCCTTTGCGCGCTCCGGGCTTTACACTGCAATCACTAACGCAGCCCACGTGCAACACCGCCAAAATATATTTTACCTGTCATCACGCTTTTTTGGCTACCTGATGGTTACAGCAATGACGTGGTAGAAACATATCTCACATTACTTCTGCTTCTTATAATATAACACATACGATCCTCCCAAAATCGCCAGAAACACCAACGGCATCACACGGTTTGCTACCGGATCGCCGGATGCGGTATGTGCGATAAACGCAGAAACAAATACAAAAGTAAATCCCGCATAAGTCCATTCTTTTAACCTGGCAGGCACTGGTACCAATAGTAATATTGCACCGATAAGCTTGGCTATTGCCAGTTCAACTCTAAAATAATCAGGGAAGCCTAAATGATGAAAGGCTGCAGCCATTTCGGGCTTCGTTAAGTATGAATAGCATGAAAAAGCCATCATCAATGCTACAATAGCGCTCAGGATCCAGTAAAAAATTTTAGTTGCTTTCATCTAATGAATTATTTACCGCAAACTTAGCTACCTTTGCTATTAAAAAGATACTACTATCCTAAAGGATACCGGTATCGTTAAGGATAGCGAGTATGAACAACGAACAAATCATTCACAATAAAGAGACCTGCAAAGCTTCTGTAACCGCAGTACGCGATACGCTTTATGTAGTAAACGGCAAATGGAAGCTGCCAATGCTGGTAAGCCTAATGACCGGCCCTAAACGGTTTAAGGAACTTCAGCGCGACCTGGAAAGCATCACGCCTAAAATACTTTCGAAAGAGTTAAGGGAGCTTGAACTAAATGGCTTTGTTAAACGGACTGTTTATGATACCACACCGGTAACTGTAATTTATGAACGTACCGAATATGCCGATACGCTTGGTAAGGTTGTTTCGGAATTACGCGAATGGGGCATGAACCATCGTGAGCATATTAAACAAATGAGCCGGGCTGAAGCCGATGCCAAAAAAACAATGGCAGTTTCATTATAATGTAGTAAATAGCTCTTCAGAATTTAGAAGCGCAAAGCGCCTTTGCCTGGTAAGCAAAGGCGCTTTTATAAATGATAACATTACGCTTTTTTCTTCTCGGGGCGATGAGCGCTATCCCTGCTTGATGTAAAAACCATACTGGCCGGCAGTAGTTTTTTAAGCCTGAACTGAATGGTGATGGCATCATAATCATGCTTATGGCCGCAGCCTTTAGGCGTTTCAACAATCACCGTGATCTTATTTTCTAAATTATCCATGCGTACATATTTTATAAACCTGGTATTTTAACCCCGGAAGCTTTCAAATCCTGCAAAATATTTTCCTGTACGGCCAGCTTGGTATCCTGGAAACCATGCGCATGAACCCAAACATTAACTCCTACACGATAACCATCAGGATCTAAACTGGCAATACCTATCCTCCTGTCCGGAGTTTCCAATATATTTTTTGATTTATCGATAGAAGAGTTAATGACCGACTTCACCTCATTAAAATCAATATTATTGGTAAACTTCAGCTCGATATCAAGCCTGCGGGTGCCTTCCCTGCTGATGTTGATGATCACCTCGTTTGAGAGTTTACTGTTAGGCATAATAACTATTCGGTTATCAAAGGTTTTAACAATGGTATAAAAGATCTGGATAGCGATAACCGTTCCTTCAAGGCCTTGAGCTATGATATTATCGCCCACAACAAAGGGCTTGAGCAGCAGTATCAACACACCGCTTGCAAAATTTTGCAAAGTACCTGAAAGCGCTAAACCAGCGGCTACACCAAAGGCACCCACGAGTGCAGTGAACAAAGTAATGGGCACACCCATGATCTGCACAACTCCTAAAATTAGCAACACACGCAATACAACCCCTACAAGGCTCTGCAAAAAGGGTTTAATAGTAGGATCTATTTCCTTTTTTTGCATATGGCCCTGCCACCATTTCAACAACATATTAATCAGCCAAAGGCCGATGAATAAAACTACCAGCCCAATCAAAAAACTGGGTGCATAGCGAATCACCCATATATAAACCTGGTCATAAAACTTTTCAATCTTCATAAAACAAATCGTTTAGCTTCCGCATAAAAACCACCTATGCTTAACGCATATTTGGGGGAAGGGTTTGTTTTAACAACCATTTAACACTTCAACCCTCCAAGTGTTAACAAATGTTAAAAGTGTTAAATTTCAATACGTTACCAATTTTAAGCCCTAATTTGGTATTAACTACTTGAAAAAAACTTTTACACTTTATCATGAGCTACAATAAGATCAACAACCTTTTGGCCTGGCTTTGTTTTACCCTTGCATCCGTAACTTACGTCTTTACTTTAGAGCCCTCCGTAAGTTTTTGGGACTGCGGCGAATTTATTTCCTGCGCCTATAAACTCCAGGTATCGCACCAACCGGGCTACCCTCTTTTTGCCATGATAGGTAAGGCCTTCTCGCTGCTTTCGATGGGCGACAGGACAAAAGTTGCCTACTTTACCAACCTGGGTTCGGCATTGGCCAGCGGGGCTACCATTATGTTTTTATTTTGGAGCATAACCGCCCTTGCTAAAAAACTCCTTGCTACAAAAAATACTACTGTTAATACAACCCAAACCTTACAAATAATGGGTGCCGGGCTAACCGGCGCCCTTGCATTTACCTTTACCGACACCTTTTGGTTTTCGGCAGTTGAAACCATTGTTTTTGCATGGTCGTCATTATGTACCGCAGTAGTATTTTGGGCTATTTTAAAGTGGGATGCCGTTGCCGATGAACCACGTGCCGACAGGTGGCTGGTTTTTATAGCTTATGTAATCGGCCTTTCTATCGGCATTCACCTGCTTAATTTATTAACCATACCTGCTTTGGTAATGGTTTATTATTTCCGCAGGCATAAAAACATCAGTGTTAAAAGCGGGCTTTTGGCATTCGCTATAAGCATCCTTATCCTGGCCTTTGTTCAGTTTGGCATCAGGGGATATACCATAGGCCTCGCCGCCCGGTTCGATCTATTTTTTGTAAACAGCCTTGGACTTGGTTTTGGCAGCGGCGTATTGTTCTTTTTCTTGCTGATCATCGGCTTGCTTATCGCCGGGATCCGGTACAGCATCCGCAAGCAGAAACATCTTTTAAATATAAGCCTGCTTTGCGTTGTGTTTGTTTATTTTGGTTACAGCTCTTTTGTTTACATCCCTATCAGGGCATCGGCGGGCACCAACCTTAACAACTCACACCCCAGCGATGCCTTTACGATGTATGAATATCTTAACCGTACCCAATATGGTGAAACACCATTGCTTAAGGGCCCTTACTTCGATGCCAAAATAACAGATGTTACCGACGGTACACCGCTTTATCGTAAAGGAAAGAGCAAATACGAGGTAGCTTACAATAAGCCTAATTATGTTTATGACCACACCAGCATTCTGCCCCGCATGTGGTCGACAGAGGAGAATACCACCTACGCCCAGGATGCCCAGTTTTACCGCAACTGGCTGCAATTGAGCGATAACGCTACGCCTACCTTTTCGGATAATTTAAGATGGATGTTCAGCTGGCAAATGTACCAGATGTACTGGCGTTATTTTATGTGGAATTTTGTTGGCCGCTATAATGATGATGATATGGAAGGCCAAACCAACATGAATGGCATCGGCGGCAACTGGACATCGGGCTTGTTCAACAATGCCTCCAATACGCCTAAGTTTGTATTGAATAATGTTACCTATACGCCCCTTTATGCGCTGCCATTAATGGTTGGCTTGTTAGGCATGCTCTACCATTTCAAGAAGCGAAAGAAAGACGCGCTGGTAATAACGTTGCTGTTCTTTTTCACCGGGTTGGCTATAGTATTATATGTTAACCAGCCGTCTGTACAGCCCCGTGAACGCGATTACTCGTACGTGGGCTCGTTTTATGCCTTTGCCATTTGGATTGGTTTAGGATTGATAGCGCTGATTGACATGGTGCCTAAAAAGATCAGCCCGAGGTTTGCCACTATTGGCGCTTTTATTATTTGTACAATTGCTGGCCCTGTTTTGCTGGCAAGTAAAGAATGGAAAAACCACGACCGCTCAACCAAAATGGCGGCGCATGACATGGCTTACAATTACCTCATGTCCTGCCCTAAAAATGCTATTTTATTTGACCTGGGTGATAACGACACCTACTCGCTATGGTATGACCAGGAGGTAGAAAACATTCGGCCTGATGTACGCATCGTAAACCTGAGCCTGTTAAGCGCCGACTGGTCGGTAAGGCAAATGCAACGCAAAATAAACCAGGCCGACGCACTGCCCATCACCATGAGCTTTGATAAATATAAACTGGGCACCCGTGATGTGATCAGGTATAATGATGCCAAAATACCGGGCTATGTTGATGTAAAAGAGATATTTGACTTTATTACTTCGGATGATAAACGTACGCATGTTGAATACACCAACGGCACAACCGAAAATTATTTGCCTACCAAAAACTTCAAGCTGGCAGTTAATGCTGATGGTGTAATGAAAAATAAGGTGATCACGCCCGAGCAAAAAGGCTTACTTACGGATACCATGAAATGGAAATTCCCTCCCAATTATATCACCAAAGAAAACCTTGCCATGATAGATATACTTGCCCATAACGACTGGAAACGGCCAATTTGTTTCACTACATCTATTGGGCAAACAAGCATGGTTGGCTTACAGCCATATTTGTACCAGGAAGGTTTTACCTATCGCCTATTGCCTTTCAAAACTGATTCATCGTTAAGAGATCAGCTTTCAAAGATCAACAGCCTGGTGATGTACAGCAACATGATGGATAAGTTTAAGTTCGGCAATTTCAAAACAGCCAAATACCTTGATCAGCAATCAACAACTATGTTTTTCCCTCAAATGGTTTCTGCTTTTTCTGATCTGTCGGCGACATTACTGAAAGAAGGCCATCGTAACCTGGCACTTAATACCCTGCACAAATATGAAGAGGTAATGCCCGACATCAACCCTAACTTTATGACGGCACAAGGCAAAATAACAATGGCCGATACCTCGTATAAGTTGGACTATGCCAAGCTGGGTAATAAATTGATCAAAAGTGTTAACAGCTACCTAACCGATCAGCTTGATTATAACTACCATCAGTTGCAAAAAGATACAGGCCGGTTAAGTCCGCGCGATGTGCAGATCAGTATGCAACTTCTCAATAATATGGCAGCCATTACTCAAAACGGCAACCAAAAAGAACTATGCGGTCAAATAATTACACAGCTTAATGATTATGCCGAAAAGTTTAAAAGTATTCTCCAGCTCTAAACAACCAACATATATATGCTATGGGGCAGGCTATTTGATTTAGCCTGCCCCTTTTTTATATTTTAATAATTCACATACTTTTCTTCAAAAGTACCATCGGCATACAGGTCTATCAAACCATAGCCGGGGGCTGTTTCCCGGCGGTTCCCCTCCCACCAGGCACCGGAAACGGCGCCGTTACACAGGTAAGTAACATTGTTATAAACCACCTTATCGCGCATGTGCAGGTGACCGCTCACACATAACTTTACGTTGGGGTGCTGGTAAAACAGGTTAATGATCTTAGCCGTATCGGTATGCATATCGCCGCCAAGCATTGTCCACTTGTTTACAATATCATCCTCTATCATCAGTAAAGCCGTCAATATCGGTATGTGCGACATAACCATTACCGGCATATTGGCGTCCGTAGCTTTCAGCTCATCGTTGAGCCAGTTAAGCTGTTCCTCGCCCAGCTTACCTATATACCAGGTATTATCAATATCTAAATGCACACTATCCAGCACAATAACCTTCCAGCCATTCTTAACCATACTGTAGTAGGGCTTTACAAGCTGTAACTTATCCAAAGCGTATTTTTTTCCGTAGATGGCCTGTCCCTTGTCGTCCTCGTACCACCAGATATCGTGGTTGCCCAAACAATAATGAACGGGCAAACTGCATTCATTTTTCATGATGTTTTGCACCAGCTTCCATTGATCATTGATGGTGCCGATGTTTTCCTTGTTCATATCAAAAACAATGTCGCCGCCATTCAATACCATGTCAACCTTTGGCGTTTGCTGCTGCAGGTGATGGAGGCACCTGGTAAACCTGGCAGGGGCATCAAACTTATCCTTAAGGTGCACATCGGTAATGTGGGCTATTCGTAATGATGGCTTTGCAGCTGGTGTTGTATTGCCAAGTGCTAATGAAGGCGCCAGAAGCAGGCCGCCTATATTTTTTAATGCTGATCTTCTTTCCATAATGTAAAAGCTACCTCCCGGGTTCAGGTAATTTTGGGGTTAAAAATACATTTATAATATTGGTAGGCCGCTGGAATTTCTGTTAAACTTTTATTAAGAAAATAATGACCGAAACATTTATATAAAACAAAAAGCCTTCCGCGTTAGCAGAAGGCTTAATAGATTTGTGTAGGGAAGGTTAAAATAGTATTTCAGGGTACTTAACCATTATTTATTGAAGATACGGCCTGCCTGTCATGTAATCATTTACAACCCCGCCAATATATTTATTGTTGTAATCCGTTTCTTTGTTTTGCAAAACTGATTTATAATAAAGCAGCAGAAAATCGTACACGCCCAGTTCGTGAGCCTGCTGCCTGGTTTTAAACAAGCGGTTCATACTCATTTGAATAAGGCTGATCACAAGCAGGTTCAAATCCTGCGGTACCGTTTCGGATGAAATAAGCTCGGCGAGCAATAAAGCTGCCGGTCTGTTGTTTAAACTCCGGTACCTGAGCAGGTCGTTGCCTGCAACCGCGGCACCTTCGGCAAAAAGGCCCTCAATCTTGTTGCGGTAATGCCTGTATTTAAAAGTCAGTTGCTTTGAAAGCAGGTTATCATAATTAACGTCCGGATATGATGAGGCTACAAGCAGCTCCATAAGCTCGTTTTTTTGTTCGATCTGAAAATCAAAATCATTCAACAGCCTGTCAATTGATAACAGCCCCCAGAGCCACCTCACCTCTTCAAAGTTTTCGGTCACATCCGCTCTTGATATGAGGCTGGCTATGGCAAGGCTATCGTTAAAAAACAACTGTTCAACAAGTTCAATCGACGCCTCCCCATAGCGTTCCAGTTCGCGCTCGTAGGTATCAAACTGCACCTTCCAGATCTGCTTTGATTTAATTAAGGCCGAAAAGCAATTGTTAATATTTTGAATGACCCTGCCCAATGCAAATACAGAAGCCAGATGGACCCTGAAACGAATATGAGGTTCAGGATCAGCATATCGTACATAAAACCATTGATCAATCAGGTCTTCGTGGTAAAGCTTTTTGCTTAGCTGTATCAGCTCATTGCCTATCACATGTTCGGCAGTGTTTATGCCGCAATACAGTTTTACATACAGCCATTCATCACCCGGGAAAAACTGGCGTTTGGCCACGTTTGTGCTAAGCGGCCCCATACTGGTATACTTGCCGGCTACTTTTTCGTCCCGCTTTAAAACAGCGACAAACTGGTTACCGATAAGCTTTTCATCCTTCTTTTTAAGCATGACATTATCGCGTTCGCCAATGTATTCCTTTAAAATAATTTCATTCTTTTTCTTGCATGACGAAAGCCATGCAGCAACCTCAAGCCTGCTGTTGGTATGTACAACCAATTCACTATCAATATCTGTAAAAACGAAAGCCTCGGGCAAATCCCAGTATCTAACAAACTTCGCCCATGCTTCGCTGTAATCAATAGCCAGTTCTTTTAACAGCTGCTGTAAATCAGCATTGTTTATGTACCAGGTTTTTAAGGCTAATATTACGCCTTCATAAACTACCCTTGGCGTTTTGGTTACCCCAAGTTTAGGTAATATGTCAAGATTAAACCCAAGCTCGTATTTTAAATCCTGGCATTGCAGATCGGCCAGGAACCGGTACACAGGTAAAGCTGTCATTCCGTAATTATATGCTGTATTTAAGCGGGGAATAATCCGTTTACCTAATTTGGCCGAACGCAGCACAACATTATTTCCTTTAACAGATACGAGCAGATCTGTTATATTAACTTCCTGGTCACCAGCGCTTACCGGTGTTTGAAACTGGTAGCCCCGGTACGGCGCAGAGGTAAAGCTTCCTAAGCAGTCATCAGGCGAGTGTACAATTTCGGCAACTATAGCCGGCTCATAAATACGGGCTTCTGTTTCGGCTATTTCATCAAGGATCTGGCCAAAATTCCGCTCGGCATTAGCCAAACGGCCAAACATGGAGGTACCGGCCGGCCACCCGCAATGTTCAAGGTACAGCAAGGGCTCATCATGGCCCGAAATTCGGAACATTACCGAAAAACTTGGGGGCAACTCATCATCGTAAGCCTTAACGTTTTCAAACTGTGACTTTTGCAAATGGATAATTTCCTGCCCGGGGTTATTAACAATTTGCCCGATAAGCCACTTCACGGCGCTGGTATATTGCAGATCTTCCTTATCAGCTGCAAAGCCAGATGGTTCTGTATAACAGTTTATGGCATAACCGATACCTTTTTCAGGATCAAGCGCTTCTGTTAGCAAAATCTCCCGCTCATGATACCGGTCGCGGAAGCGTTTTATAAACGTTTCCAGGTTTTTACTTTGATGCCTGGGTGTGATCCGGTTAAGCAGATCAATGGCATCGAGCAATTTATCAGCATAAGCTTTATCAAGCGTAGCCGAATCTGCCTGCCTAAAATAATCAACCTGCAGCAATGTCCCCTGTGAGGCATCACCTGGTAAATCTTTCAAAATCATAGCAACCTTATTATTTTTTGTAATTACATTATCGGTGCCTGTTAGCACCTGCTTAACGGTATTCAGTTTTGACAAATAGCTTTGTGCCTGTGCACTTTGGTATGCCAACCGGGTAAAAATGCCAATGGCCTGGTCAAGGTATTCCCCGCTGTCAATACACGGTTCAAGCTCACTCCACAAAACCTGGTTTTTAATCAATTGATCCAAAAAAGCAGCGGCACATTCCGGATTTTTGCCAAGTTTTTGCGTTATAAATAAGCCTATCGAATTGTATGTCCTGGCGTTTTCACAAAACCCGATAACCGCCTGCAGATCGTCAGATATCTTTACCGGCGATGCTTTGTATTTACCACGGTTTACAGTTTGACGGTCAATTTTACGGTAGGTCCCGTTTAAGGTATACATTGTTTTATTTACCTTGTAACTTAACAATGTCCGTATGAGGCGATTATTTAAAATCTGGCCGTTCAAATTAACCGCTACGGCAACATTAAGCCTTACATGCTGGTAAGCATTACCAAGCTGTAAATCGGTCGTATTCCCCCAGGTAACAGGAGCGCAACCTGCAAATAACCCTGATGGATTGGTGCCGGTGGCGCTCCTGTTAATAAATTTGGCTAAGGTTATTTCAAGCTTCTCCAGTTTTTTCGCATCTGTAATATCATCTATATGCAAAACCGCTTCATACAAGTCTTTAGAGGTAAGCCAAAGCGCCTGCATAAACAATTCATCTTTTGTGAATGCCCTGATAGTTTCTTTATCAATTGCTTCCACGCAATCAAATGCAGGAAACCTGAACATCAGGCCTGATGAAAATTTATATTGCTCGGATAATTTTGTCGCTTTCATGACAGCTGGCTATTGATAATAACCTCATTGATGAAAAACACTCCGTTCATTTTTTCCTGATACCAGCATCCGGGGCGACTAAACTAAATAATGCCTGTTGCAGTAGCCGTTATAGTACCTGTTTCGGTAGTTGTTTGCATGAAACAGGCTTGATTGGCATATTTTGCTACGTTATTATTTAAAACCCTATTGAGTATCTGTACCTGTTTAATTTGGATTTTTGGCAAGGTTGCTTTGTCGTGATTTTTCATAATTTTAAACTTTTAAATGGCTGTAAATGGTTAATTATTTAACCCAGATAGTATAAATTTGGTTAACAGGCTTTTACCGAGAAAAAATTTAGTACCAATGCCCCTTTCCGAATGACCAAAACCGCTTTTAAGAGTGACGAAAAAAATGACAGAGGACTTTATCGTGAATAAGGAAAATCTAAAAGCAATATTTCAGCATCTACTTTTTTGGATTACTTATGTACTTTATGAAGAAGTGGTTGTTTATTTTGCCGGCGTGGAAGTTGAGTTTCTTAACACCATTGTTGCCTTCATGGTTAATGCCGGAGTATTTTATGGTATTTGGAACTTTTATAAATTCCTCAATAAAAAAACCAACAACAAATTGTTATTAGTAACAGCAACCCTTGTTGTTTCCGCAGCTATCATTGTAGTATCCGCTTACTTAAAAGCATTTTCGCTCATCATTTTCCAGCATAGTTCACTTAAGGTTTATGGAACCCCCGCCAGGATTCTGACATTTGTTATGCGCTCTATTTACTTTGCTGTAATGGGCGTAGCTTATGGTTTTGCCAAAGAGGTAATATTAAAAGAGCGCGAGGCTGCACAGCACAGATTGGAAAAGGCTCAAATGCTTGAGGAGCGGCAAAAATTAGAAAAGAAAGCCCTTCAAGCCGAACTAAATGTAATAAAATCACAGATCAATCCGCACTTTGTATTTAATACGCTCGGCTTTTTATATGCTGAAACTTATAAGAAACTCCCGGAAGTAGGGCAGTCAATCATTACACTTTCAAACATTATGCGGTATGCATTAACCAAAAATGAGGACGGGTTTAGCAGCCTGGAAAGTGAGCTTGCCTATATCAAAGACTTCATAAAAATTCATGAAGATCGCAGCAAAGCTTTTTTATGAAGATAAGTATCGAAAGCGGTGTTATTCCGTATCAGGTAGTATCATTGGTTTTAATTACCCTCATCGAAAACATGTTTAAGCACGGCATTTTCAATCAAAGTACAAAGGAGGCTGTGTTGAGCATTACTGTTGAAGATAGGAAGCTGCATTTTTATTCGCTTAATTATAAAAACAATAACAGCGTTAACAAAATACAGTCGAACGGGATAGGATTAAATTATATTCGCGACAGATTAACCGATGAATATGGCCGGGACGGATATGAATTATTGGTGGATGAAACGCACAACAGCTATGAATGCAAACTTACCATGCCTTTAAAGTATCATGAAAGTAATTAACTGTATTATAGTTGAGGACGAGCCTTATGCCATTGATATTTTAAGCGATTTTATATCAAAAGTGCCTTTTATTAACCTTACCGAAACGTTTACCAATCCTATTGAAGCACTATTATATTTAAAAGGATCAGCCACTGACCTCATTTTTCTTGATATAAACATGCCTGAGCTTTCGGGTATCGACCTGATTAAAATGCTACCGAAAAGCACGGAGATCATCATAACATCAGCCTTTAGTGAATTTGCGCTGGCGGGGTTTGAAAACAATGTGCTCGATTACCTGCTTAAGCCCTTCGCTTTCGACAGGTTTTTACAGGCTTCACAAAAAGCCCTTGACAAGCTAATACTGCTTTCATCTAATAAGCCAGCGCCGGTAATTGACCTGCAGCCAAAGCCCGACTCATTTTACCTGAAAACCGATCACGGTAAAATTGTACGTATCAACTTTGAGGATATCATTTATATAGAAGGACTTAAAAATTACTGTTCGGTTTTTACAGAAAATGAACGGCATATCTCATTGGTGAGCATGAAAACCTTGGTTGACACCCTGCCCCAGGAAAATTTTGCGCGGACCCATAAATCCTACATTATCGCTTTAAAACGCATTAAAGCTATTGATGGCAACATGGTGATCTTTGATAAGATCAAAGAAAAGATCCCCATAGGTGTTACTTACCGCGACAGCTTTTTCGCACTGCTCAATAACAAGATGTTTAAGTAAGCTATACTTTCCCGTTCCGGGCTTTTTCCGATTTAAGGAACTTTAAGAGCATCCCGTACAAGATGCATTCATGCAGGCGCTGCCGGCTGCTAAAATAGCGGTTAATTGCCATGTGGATCACGCTGCTCAAAAACTTCGCATTCCAATCAATAGTGTAGTTTTGCAGCAGTAATTCTACCTGCATTCTTTTTTGCCGAAGCAGGTCATCATATGCTAAAAGCAGGTTATTGAGGCTGCCATGATATTTTCTATATAACTGATCAATCTGTATTTTAACCGCCTTATCATCAAATTCGGCAAAAAAATAAGCCTGCTGCCTTTCAACAAATTGCAGTTGGTCGTTTAGGTTATTGCTCATCAGGTTTAGGTAATCTTTGATCAGCCAAAAAATCAGGAGCCAGTCTTCGGTATCATAGCGGTTGCTTTCAAGCAGCCTGAATACGCTGCAGCAAAACGAAGTTTCAATACAAAAAAGGCCCTCGGCTTGTTCAATTTGTTGCCCGTAACGTTCCAGTTCGCGCACGTAGGTATCAAGCTGTACAACATGAAGCTGCCCGCTTGTCAAAAATGGCGACAACACCTCGCGCACAGCCAGGTAAACATCCTGAAAATCACCGTCCTTAAGCAAATTAATCCTAACCCGAATGTGATTATCCGGGTCATGGTACCGGATAAAAAACCATTGTTTTATTTTAACAGTACCCGAATAATTTAACAGTTCATCCAATTTTAACAGCACCTCGTTGGCGATATTACTGCTGAGATATAGCTTGATAAATAACCACTCGCTGCCGGGAAAAAATTACGCTGAAGCGTATTTTCAATATATTGGAAATATGGGGGCTTCAAAGGCCTATCGAAATGGAAGGGTGCAACAAACTGGTGCATGTAAGGATCGCCATCCACATCTTGTACAATAGCCTCATGCTGAAGGTGAATACACTCAGATAAAATCAAAACCGGGTCCTGCCTTGCTATTTCCTTTGCAAGTACCTGTATACTAATCTCATTTTCAGTATCAATCAGTAATTCATTATCGCCCTTTATTATATAAAATTTATCGGGCAGTAACCACTCATTCCTAAAGCTGTTAAACAAATCGCCGAATTTATCCATGAATTTTTCAGCCTTGCAAAGTTCACCCAAAATAGCGGGCGTAAACTTCCAGGTGGCACGGTGCAGGATAACGCCAAAGCTGGTTTCAACGCGTGGAAAAAACACAAAATCTGTAGAGAGTGCCCCCAGTTAAAACTTAAGCTGCCATTGCCCCGCTGATGCTGGATATCGCACAAAAAGGTGTAAATGGGGTGCTGCGACCTGTTATAATTATAAGCACTGCTTAAGCGCGGAACTACTTCCCGCTGATGTTTTTTGAAAACAATTTAAAAACGCCCTGCTCAAGCTTTATGTAGATATCGTCAAGCCTCAAAACTGAACTTCCCTTGGCATCATCAATATAAGCCAGTTCATGGGGCCAGAAAGGCGGGTGCATCATGACGTTTAAGATCCGTTCTTCGGGCATATGGATCACTTCGGCAAACATGGCATCCGGGCAGTTGGCGATCTCCTTTGCCGCTATCTCTAAACCTGTTTTATAAATTTCGGCATCCCCAACTGCAAACCGCGCTATCATGCTTAAAGCGCCGGGCCCGGTAACTCTCTCCAGGTATACCATATCGTTTTCAAAAAGCTGAAAAACCGCCGACATGGAAAATGGCAAATGATCCGGGCTGCGTTCCCTGGCAAAATTATCAGGTATAATAACTTTATACTGTTTTTCAATTTTGGCGCGGTTTAACAGATTA
Organism: Mucilaginibacter sp. P19; assembly: GCF_050632265.1. Taxonomy (NCBI): domain Bacteria; kingdom Pseudomonadati; phylum Bacteroidota; class Sphingobacteriia; order Sphingobacteriales; family Sphingobacteriaceae; genus Mucilaginibacter; species Mucilaginibacter sp. P19. The sequence continues at coordinate 1,668,569 of NZ_CP192586.1, read as the reverse complement.
AGCATTTTAAAATCTATCTCTGTATAATCCACCCATGAAGGCCCCCTTCGCTTCCGGTATACAGCCCTTCTGTAAAAAGGGTTTCATGCTCATACCATTGCCCGTATTCAATTCCCGTATCGGTGTCAAATGCCTCCAGGAGCGGTACGCTCTGCTCCTCATACCTTTTCCCGAACCTGCCTTTAAACTGCTCAATCCTTTTATTGGGAGCCACAGCACTCACATTATTAAGCAATGCAATCGCCTTAGTTATTTTCCATTGCAATGATTGACCAAGCTCCCGGCTTTCCAGCTCGTTAAACCTGGTTACATGCACCTGGTCTTTAAGTTCCCTGCCGGTTATGTGATTAGTAATTTGTTCAATAGCAGTATATAACGAAAACCAGTTTGAGCTTTCAACATCTCCATTATTAATTTTATTAAGCAAATCGACCAATTCATTAATGGTATCCCTTAATCCCGGATCATCAGTCTTTTGCAAAAAGACTGGAAAATCATACCCTATTGCCGGCTCAAATGCCGGTTTTAGCAGTTGCCCTTCAATAAGGTCATTAATAAACACAATGAAATCATCAGGCTCAAAATCCGGGAATTTTTCGAGCAGTTGTTGTTTATTCCATATTTTATCACCAACAACGGTAATTATGTCATCAAGCACCTCATTGCAGGCAATGGCGCTCACCTGGTAAACCCTTTGGTTATCAATAATTTGATAAGTAATAAATCGTAAATCGCCCCCAACTTTATAAAGGGTATTATTTAGCTTATATCCTGCAGATATTTGATTGGCATTTTCAATTTGTTTGGCAAGCGAGAAACTCACCACAGCGTCGGGCACTGCATGTCTCCTGAACTTTGCCGTAAGTTTTACTTTATTTGCAGCCCCCCAGTAAACCGATGAACAACCCGCAAACAGCCCAAACGGCGTAGCCCGGTTTGACATACGGGCCATATATTTATAAAAACTTGATAGTAATTGAGCTTCTTTAGCTTTCGTTTGCTGCCCGTTTGCAAAAAAAGCATCCAGTTCATTATAAAGCGATTTACTTGCCAGGTAAATACTTTCTTTGATTAACCTGTCATTCCATAATGTAAGCAAGTTTTTTTATCAAGCTTTTGCCTGTACGACAAAGCAGCCGAGCGTAAAATTAAACCGTTAATAAAATTAACTTTCATTTGGATGTACAGGCAAGGTTCAGTATGTAAACAGCTAATTTAAGTAAAAGCTATTTTTATTAGCAGGTTTGTTATGAGTGTTGTCTATTTCTTTGTTTATAATATGATTAATTGAGTTAATATCGCCCTGCTTCATGCCTTTGTATTTAGCGCAAAAATTGATATACTGACAAGGCGATCAAAATAATTGCCATGCAAGTGCACTATCCAAAATAGGGCGGCAAAAACTCACAAAATATCATCCTTCGGTAATTAAGAACATTTGATTCCAGGCCTTCACTTATAGCCGAGGTTCAGGTTATCAATTTGCAAGCAATCCGCATGACACTGCATGATAACCACAAGCGGCGACGTTTGCGGTAGTATATGGACCGACTGAAACTACATTAATTACTCCAACAGCAACGCATCCTCATCATCGGTAAGGTTAAGCTGAATAGTATCACTCCCCGCAATCCCTTCAATACTGCCGCGGATGTGAGCGGCACTTAGCAGCACTTTATCCAATTGCTTTTCGCGGGCTTTCCAGAGTTTTTCCATGGCATCGCGTTCGCGCTGAATGGATTGGCGCATGCTCATATATCCTTCACGAATAGCCTTCCATTGCTCCGAAAACTCGCTGCTGGTAAGGTAATCATACAACAGGTGCATTTTATCACCTTTATTATCCTGTGATTTGGCCAGGTTTGATAATTTCATCACCCCATCTCTTAAAATGTAGGATACTGCCTTCACCTCATCAAAACTACAAATCCAAACCCCGTCACGCTCGCCAAAACAATCCATGCCTTTTGGGTAGCATTGGGTTACAATAACGGCTACATCAACCCCCATGCTGCGCATGTCTTTTTAAGCTTCTCGATCCAGTCTGCCGAAAAAGCATTGGTACGCTTGCTTTCATAAATAATGCGGCCGCACTCCTGGCCAAACTGGTTACGCACGGTTTGTACGCAGTCGGCACCGCGTACGCCCTTACCTACTTCGCTTATGATATCGAACGGGAAATAATTGCGTAATAACTCTTCCAGTATCAACTCTTGGGCTTCGCCCTGCAGCTGCATAGAACCCTGCTCGGCTTTGCGCTTCATTTCATCAGCCAGTTTCTTCTGGTCGTCAAGCTGTTTTTCAAGCTCTTTTACCTTTAGCTGGTATTCGGTATCTTTTATGCTGTGGCGTTCTGCTTCCTGCTTGCGGATCTGATCGGTAAGTTCGTTCCGCTGCTCCTGCAGCTTGCGCTGCACTGCAAGCTCCATTTCCTCTTCCTTTTGATGCAGTTGTTTCTCGCGCTGCAAAAATTCCAGCTCTTTCTGGCGTGATAGTTTTAGTTTTTCCTCTGTTTCAGCGGCTGAATTTTTGAGAAGTACAAGCTGGTTTTCAAAATCCTGGCTTATGGTTTTACGCAGGTTGTCTTCAAGCGTTTGCTGCAATTGCTTTTTTTCGTTGTTAAGCCTTTGTTCAAAGGCTGCCTGCTGCTGGCGCTCCTTATTTAAAAACTCCTCATCCTTTTTGCGGTATTCTTCTTCTTTTTGACGGGTATAATCCATCATTTTAACCCTGAGCTCTTTTTTATACTCCTCGGCCATTACCTCCTCTATCGGAAAACCGAAACCACAACTTGGGCACTTAACTTCTGTAGCCATATTATTTATATAAAAGCTGAGAGCTGAATGCACAAAGCTTTAAGCTAATAACTTGATTATTGATATTATTCAATTACTTAATAAAAGGAAAATATTTCCTGTAAATCAAAGATAGGGATTTTACTGTTTAGCACATGATATGGTAACCCATAAGGGGTATTAACATTATTGTAACAAAATGAAACTACAATGATAACAATCTGTTGTAATTGCCGTTTAAAATACCGAAGTTTATAACATGCAGATATTGAGAATTGGAAAGGTAATGTGGAGTCACGATTATGACCTGGCCACATTAGGGTTGGCAAATGACGGAGGAGCATTATTTGCATTTACCCCGCCACCACACCATTACAACGGCGAAATTATACTTACCCCTAAAAGCCTTGTACTTGACGGCGATAGCTATGAACATATCCCGCTTGATAGTCTTGAACAGTTATATTTAGGTTTTGACGAGCTTTACAAACGTTCGATGGTACGGAACAATGGTTTATTCTGGCAGCCGTTAAGATTACGCTACAGGCTAAAAGAAGAGCTTATCACCTTATATCTTATTGTTGATCATACCCTTTTTGGAGCTAAAAATCAATTGTGGTTTAATACCCTAAAACAACTGCTTTCCCGCAAGGCCTAAGCGGACTTTCTTTTTCCCTCGTTTTACCGGCGCTTCTTTCAAAGCTAAGCAGTTACTCAGCAAATTACCAATTCAGGTTGTAAAAATACCGTGTAACGGGTATTTTATAAAAAGAAACATAGTGGCATATTTACAGCGCATTAGTTGCGCTAAATACCATTATCACTTTTATGAAAAAACTTGGTTTCCTGAGGCTATTCTCCTGCTTACCCCTCATCGCCATCATCATTCCTGACATAACCGAAACGCTTATCAATCCGGAGTTTAAAGTACCCTTTACACATGTCATAGCAAGCGCGGCCCTTATTTCAATAATTAGCATTTGCACCTTAATAATCCGCTATCAAAAAAAGCAGGGATTAAAAATGCAATATCTGCCTTCCCAAGCATAGATCTTCCACTGCCTGTATCATAAAACAAGAAAACGGCGCGGGTTATCCGCGCCGTTCCTGTTAATATATTTTTGCAATTATTTGGCTTTGCCAAACTCACCATTTGCTTTAATAGCAACTTCGTCGCTTACCATAGCGTTGCCAAATTTTGAACCGAAGTTAAAATCAGAACGTTTGATGGTGCCGGTTAACTGGAAACCTGCATCATCAGCTTTGCTCATTGGGTTTTGGATAGTACCACGGTACCATAAATCAAATGAAGCCGGTTTGGTTACACCGTGTAAAGTTAAGTTACCGGTAAGTTTGTAGTGCTTATCAGATGTTTTGGTGATACCGGTGCTGGTAAAAGTAATAGTTGGGTAAGTAGCAACATCAAAAAAATCAGGGCTTGTGATGTGTTTATCGCGCTGATCATTATCTGTAGTTACTGAGGCTGTTTGTATGCTGATCTGAAATTTAGCGTCGCTGAAATCAGGTTTAGCGGCAGTGATGGTTGCATCATAGTTTTTAAAAATACCATCAACATCAGATACCATTAAGTGGGTTACTGTAAATTTAACGTTTGAGTGAGCTTTGTCTACAGTCCAGGTAGTTTGTGCTGATGCCGCCGTGTAGGTGAATGCTGCTGCTAACAGGATAAAAATCTTTTTCATTGTTTTAATTTCTTTTTTTGTTTTTGATTTATGGCTCAAAAGTATGTAAATGATCCGGACTTCAAATAAAATAAATGTTTAAACATGTTTTTATTGAAATCAGATGACAATATACTACCATTTTAGTAGAACTTACAAGAAAAACAAACTATTTCCGGGGAGATTTATACTTAGGTTTTTAAGGTTTTTTGTTTGTTACGGAGCATGATCAATGCCTTATCGGCCCTTACTTTACGGGTAGCCTCCTGCTTAGCCGAACCTACCCAATCACAATAACCTTGTTTATATGATTTGGACAGGCTTTCAAAAAACGCACGGGCGTCTGCATCGTTGTCAAGCAGAGCCTGCAGTTCGGCAGGTGTATCTTCAATATGTTCACCGGGTTTAAGCATGTTTTTTTATCTGGGTTTACTTCCCAATAAAGATAATATTAATTGGAATAAACACCGGGCTGAAAAACCATAATAACGGCAAGTAAAACTATTAAAAGAAATGAGATGGTTAAAAGCGTGTCGATAAGCAGCCTTTGGTTTTTTGATTCCATATTACTTTACTTAAACAGTAAAAGCTGCAGGTTAGCTTACGGTTGAGTTATTGTGAAAACGGCATCAGGCCGTAATTAGTATAGTGAAATTGCCCCAAAAGCATATGTAACGCAAATTTTATAAAACCTAAGGCAAAAAAAATTGTTACCCAAAGCAATTGAGATTTTACTAAATTAAAGTAATCATGTGAGATAGCCCGGCGTACCAACCGGGCCATCTTTTTAAATACCTTGTAACCAATTACATCCCCCTTTTTATATCCCTTAACGCCGGTGAAACGGTTGCTCAAAAAAATCATCCACTTTTTTATTAAACTCATCGGTATGTTCAACCAATGTGCCATGACCCGAGTTGGGCAGGATCCATAAATACGCGTTCGGAATATTTTCGGCTATCTGAACAGTGTGCGTTGTTACTATAAGGTCATGGTCGCCGGCAATAATCAGCGACGGGCATTTAATAGCTTTCAATGCCGAAAGTTTAATATGGGGTTCTTTATAATCAAGCATAAACACCTTCCTATCGTTCTTTTCTTTGGCGGTGATAAAATGATAATCCTTTTTGGCGGCATATTCTTTTTCCATATCCTTCCATAAGGAAGGTATAAGGGCTGTAGAATCGGGCCAGAGGTTGGCACCGGTCGAGGCCAGTTTTATTACTTTGTTGGGATGGCGCATAGCCATCACCAGCGCGTTAATGCCGCCGTCGCTCCATCCTATCACATAAGCCGAATCGATATGCATTACATCGAGCAGGGCAGCAAAATCATCGGCCATCATTTCAAAAGTAAGTGAATCGCGCGGATCGGTGGACTTGCCATGTGCACGGCTGTCAACAGCTATTACCTTGTACTTCTTTGCAAAATAGGGTATATTTTTTTAAAAGCATTGATGCTGCTACTGTTGCCATGTATCATCAGCAGGGGTTTGCCTTTACCATAAACTTCGGCATACAACTTTATTCCCCTAATATCATAATATTTACCGGCAACGGCATTATCGCCATAAACTACGCCTTTTTGCTGACTGCAGGCCAAAAATGCCTGACATACCAATACAATTAACAACAGCTTTTTTAACATCATGATCACACCTGTTTAAGTCATTAAATATACATACATAATGCAAAGTTTAAACTTCTGTTACGGACCCGGGCTATTATTTTTTAGATAGTGCTGTAAATCAAACATGTATTATATTTGCGCACTTTAACAAATGCGCTTTTTAAACCATACGGTTAAAACAATATCATACCTATAATTATTTGTTATAGAATGAATGTTTATAAACCTGTATACATATATGTTCATGCCTGCTTCCTTTCCCAAAAAATATAAAATATTTATTTCGCTTTTTCCCTTACTATGCGTGATGTTCACCGCCAGGTGTTTCGGGCAACAGTCTGCAACAGCAAGCCCCAATCGTTTCAAATTTAAAACGGTTATTATCGATGCCGGACACGGAGGCAAAGATCCGGGATCGCACGGGACTTATTCAAAGGAAAAAACGTTTCTTTAAGTATCGCCAAAAAGTTAAGGGATGCTATAAATGATGAAATGAGCGGCATTAAAGTAGTAATGACCCGCAGTACCGATGTTTTTATTGAGTTGCACAAACGTACCGATATCGCTAACGACAATCACGGCAACCTGTTCATTTCCATTCATTGTAATTCATCGCCCCAGCGAAAAGGATCATCGAGGGGAACATTGTTGCTTGTATACGGCTTTCACCGCAGCCAGGAGCAGCGTGAAGCCTTGCGTGAAAATGCTTCGATATTTATAGAAAAGGATTACAAAGAAAAATACAATGGCTATGGTGATGATGCTGCGGTAAATACTATTGTACTTAACGCGTTTCAGCAAAAATACCGCAAGCAAAGTATACAGTTTGGTGATTTGGTTGACAATCAGTTCCGTAAAACCAATGGAAGGCATAGTTTGGGCGTAAAGGAACAGGGTGTTTTGGTATTGGCACAAAGCGGTATGCCTGCCGTACTGGTTGAAACCGGGTTTATCAATAATCCATCTGATGAAGCATATCTGAACTCGACCAGCGGCCAAAACGAAATTGTACGATCAATCCTAACAGCGCTAAAGCAATACCGTAATAATTTGGAGGGGAATTAACAGTAACCCACCTTACATCATCACCCTAATTAAACATTTATGCTTCGTTCTGATATTTATTTTATTGAATATTAGCACAACTATAAAAAATCCGTTATAACGAGTTTTTATAACTTATATTATCTATTTCAGCTCAAATTAAATTTATTTTATAAATATTATTAAAAGCCTTTCTCGGGCAAAATATCTTTTGTGTTTTTCCGTTTCAATAGCTCAACACACCAAAACGTTAACACAAATGAAAAAAATCCTAATCTTAATCCCCGTATTTTTATTGGCTTTTCAAATATCAAAAGCCCAAACCGAAAAAGGTTCACAAACATTAGGTATCGATCTGCAATTTATGTATCAGAAATCGACGCAAAACGCTTTTCAGTCGGTCCCCAACCCTTACGAATCTGAAGTTAAAAATACAAATTTCAGCATCGGTCCTAACTATAGTTATTTTATAGCAGATAAACTTGATATTGGAGTAAGTCTTAATTACGCCCACACCTCACAAAACGGTAAAAACAGTAATTATCCCAACAACGTAACTTCACATCAATATGGGGCTGCACTATTTCTGAGAAAATATTTTATGTTCGGCGATAAATTAGGGCTTCGCGCAGGACCGTATATCGGATACAGTCGCTACGATTTCAGATCAGCTGATACAAGTACTCCAACTAAAACTGACAGTTATGTAGCAGGAGCAACAATGGGTCTTGTTTATTACCCTACAAAAAAACTTGGCGTAGCCGCCACATTGGCCAATTTCTCTTACAATCACAGCAAGATCAAAGACGATTATAACAGCCAGATTGGAAGTACCAATAACGTTAATTTCAATATAATTAACAATGGCGTATTGCTCTCTGTATTTTATATATTTGGCGGTAAATAAACGCTAAATCACGGCAGGATGAAAAGATATAAACTTATCGTCCTGCCCTTATTTTATTTTACCCTGTGAATGATAAAGCCGTTACGAACAGTTTCCATACCTACTTTAGGATAATACTCCATAGCTGTTGCGGCCGAAAGCAATAAAAGCATAGTTTCATCGCCAATAGCTTCTTTAGTTAGTTCAATCAGCTTTTTGCCTATTCCTTCTTTTTGATAAGCTTTAGTAACCGCCAGGTCTGAAAGATAGCAGCTGTAACAAAAATCGGTTAGCGCGCGAGATATGCCTACCAGTTTATCACCATCCCAAGCGCTTACCACAAGGTTTGAGTTTTGGTACATCCTGGCAATCCGCTGCTCGTCATGGGTTGGGCGTTTCAGCCCGGCTGTATCATAAAGTTCTATCACTTGCCGGGCGGATGGTATTGTACCGGTTTTATAAGTTATTTCCATATTGTTATTGAGTTGTTTACAAGCTATTAATCAAATGTAAACAGCATCTGCGTTATCCCAATAAGCCAGGATTAAGAAAGCAGGTAGTCCAGCAAATATGAAAACGGGAAGCGGGCGGTAAGTTTTACAGCGTATCATTCAGACCGCTTTACCTAAGTGTTAGTTAATTACCATTTTTTAAAAATAACAAATACCGCCAGCACAATTAGTCCGAAACCTACTAAATGGTTCCAGCCCAGTTTTTCATTTTTGAAAAGCAGGGTTGTGAAAATCATAAATACCGTGAGCGTAATCGCTTCCTGAATGGTTTTTAATTCAACCAGGGTAAAGGGGCCGCCGTTTTCCTTAAAGCCTCCTTCGTTAGCAGGTACCTGGAACAGGTATTCAAAAAATGCCAAGCCCCAGCTTATAAGTATAATGGCTATTAAGCTTAGGTTTTTGCCCCATTCGTACTCTTTAAACTTAAGGTGTCCATACCAGGCAAATGTCATAAAGGTGTTGGATATAAACAGAAATGTAACAGTGCGCAAGCCTTTCATCAATACAATTTTTTGTGTAAATATCAATAAATTGAGATTGATAACACCGGCGGCTGTAAATTGTTATGCTATTATTTATAACAATTTAAAATTTAAAAACCAGCTCGGCCCCAAGCGAAAGAGAATTCCAGTTTTGTTTTGCCGAAACATCGCCCAAAGTTAGTTTCTGGGAAAAAAATTATATTTTGATTCGATGCTGACCCCTAACTTAGGAGTTATCGGAAATATCACCCCTACTTTAGGAGCATAATATAATGATTGCGACCATTTATCATAAACAAATGGATCTACGCCGTCAATTTCATAACCTACAGCAAAATCAGTAAAATATACCCCTAAGTTCACACCGCCATATACCCGGAAGTTATCGGCTATATCAATATTATAAGCAGCACCACCATACGCGGCAATTACGGGCATATCCGCATAATACGTATTAGCAGTTGAGCCGGTGCCTTCAACTTCCTCTGAAATTAAATATTCATCGGGCTTAAAGTTCATGTACCCTACGCTCAGATTTGCGGTAAAAGGGCCTAAGAACCTGTAAACGCTGGCATTAAAACTATTGGCAGGCTTAAAGGTATAATTAAAATTGCCCTGCGGAATATCAACACCTGTACCTGCGGCTATGCCCCAGCCATCGCTAAAATTAACGGCGCCACTGCCTCCGCCACCATACGTTAACGCCCGGCTTGAATGATGCTGGGCCATAGCAGTATTAAAACAACAAAACAGTATAAATATTAAAAATATCTTAAAACAGATAGCTGATTTTTTCATGAGGAGTAAGTGCGCCTTACGGGGAGAAGTTAGATAATGGTGTTTAGGGTTCATTTACCCGTAAAAATAAAAAAATAAAGTTAACCCCGAACACTAAATTAATTTCATAACATGTAAAGCCACAAAAAAGCCCGGCCTAAATAAACCGGGCAACAGGGCTTTAAGGGTACTAAACAATATATTGGGTTTATAATGATTAATGTTAAAAACTACTGTAACTGGCCGAGGCCAGTAATTTATTATTGCAACTGTGAACCTGGCCTGTCGCCAAGTTTCCGGATATAGGCTATGCCCAATGTACAAGCAATTATAAAAAGAAATAAAAAGCATTCAATGTATATATGAAACGGCGAAATATCTTGAAAACGGCCAACTATAAAAGTAGAAATATCAGGCAGTAATAAGCCGAACAATGGAAAGCCGGCAAACATTCTTAAAATTGCTAATTTTTCCATAATATTTTAAGGTATCAGTTAATACGTCTAATTTAACACTTTAGAGAGTAATTAAAATAATATTTATTAAAAAGCAATAAATATTTTCGATATGGTTAATGTGAGTTTTTATAGATTTAAACAGCATCAGAGTTTATAATATTCCTCAATTGAGCGGCCTATTTCCTGCAGAGGGATTAGATGATCTCCAAAACGATGCTCGATAATTTCCCAGTAACCTTTTGTTAACCTGGTTATGGTGTAAAAAGCCGAGTAGTTTAATACACTGAAAGTGGTTTCATTAACAACCGAAGGTATGATTTTATAAGTCCGCTTATTAACTCTTAGTTTAAAAGGCTCCATGGGCAATCCGTTTACCCAAAAATATTGTGTAGTATACAGATATACAAGCGTGACGCACCCCGTATTTTAACCCATTTTACACTACGTATTTTCACCCTGAAAAAAGGGTTAAAAAGGCATTGCTTTTACCAATTCAAGTACATTTTGTTTTATCGCGGGATCGTTTTCAATAATCTGCACAAGCTCATTATCATCTGAAAAAGAAACTATTACAAAGTTTCTATCCTGGTTCCAGAAACTACCGCTTATAACAACTTTGCCATTGCTTTTAAGATCATCGTAATAACCATTTCTATCAACTAAACATTGTTCGTTATCCGCAAGGCTGTCAATCTCTTGAAAAAAAGCATCACGTGATGCGGATCTTTATAGGCTGATGCATGTACCATAAGTTGATTATTTAATTTAATACTTAATTATTACACTCATTAAGCTAAACAGGTAACTTCCGTTAATATATTACCCGGAGCATTAAAATAAAACCCATAACCGCCACGCAAAGGCGCAGGGGCTTGCGTTACAGCTACTCCCCCTTTTACCAGCCGGTCATAAACTTCGGCAACCTGTTCATGACTGTCAACCAAAAAACCGATATGAAAAGCATCGGGGTAACTGTTATTGCCATTCCGGTTAAAGGTATCAGCCATAAGCACCAGGATAAAACCATCCTTGCCTTCCATTACGGCCAGCATATTATTACCTTTTACGCCAGTACATTTAAAATTAAAATATTGCTCAAAAAATTCAGAGCAGGCGGCAACATCGGTCACCGGCAAATTAACATGATTAAGTTTAATAGTGGTTGCTGACATACTGATCAAGGCTTTAATGCTTTTAATACCAGACCCAATGCTTGCTCCATCAGTTTATCATCCAATTTAAAACTGCTGTTCACATAGCTGTTGCCCTGGTTATGAAATTTGATAAGCTGATAAAGAGGCGCATATGCTACCGCCCAATAAACCTCAAAAGGCAGTGGTATCAGTTGCTGCTTTTTTCGGCATTACGCATAAATGCTCCCAGTACCTGCCCAAAATTAACGGTAAGCATGGCGGTTACCTTTTCATAAAAATGGGTATAGCGCATAATTTCAATAAACTCCATATCTAACGGACATTGCATGAAATACTCAAGACGGTTGCGCCATTGTACCCTCAGCCCATCTGCAAAATCCATATCAGGCGAAAAATTTTGAAGACTAAAAGTCATCATCTTTTCAGCTACGCCAACGCAAATACTGCTTATTAATTCTTCTTTATCTTTATAATAAATATAGATAGTAGCGGGTGATACCCCTGCCGACCGCGCAAGCTTGTTCACTCCAAAACCGTCAAGGCCTTCAGCCACTATCAATTCTATCGCCTTCTGGCGTATTTTGTATTCTTTATGTCTCGTCGCGTGGCCTCATTTCAACGCAAAAATAAGTGAGCATTCGCTTATTTAAAAATTTATTTTTATTCATTTTGGATATGGGCTAAAAACCTATATCACCCTAAAAAAATCTATAAAAAAACACGGAAGTTAAAACAATAACCGCAATGTAATGTTCTATCAACACTTAATTAACTAAAAATTGCAGAGGCTTTTTGTAAACGATGCCTTCGAAATTGTTAGCCGGCTGATTTTGAGGGTTTCAATGGAATGAATGCAATTTTATTTAAATTACAAAGAAATAATACGTACCTTAGCATTGTCATACTAAATGTTAATAATTATGGAAAAATTAATAATATTAAGAATGTTCTTTTGCTTCCCCCTTGTTGGTCTATTGGTTCCGGATGCAGGTATTTTGTTGTCAAACTTCCCTGGCAAGGTTCCGGTAATTCACGTTGTAATTGAGGTAGCATTATTGGTGTGCATTGCGCTTTGTACAGCCGCGATAGCATATGGAAAAAAACGGAATCAGGACAGGACAAACGAAGCTTCTTTTTCCTGATCATTGATAAAAAAATAAAGGAATATTCCTGCCCGGTTGTAATTAAACTCTTTAAAATTGGGGCTTTTACGCCCCAATTTTATCCCCAATGCCCATTACCCCCCACTCTTTTCTTATCAGTTATAAGATATTTCATTATGGTATAAGTTTTGCCATAGTCAATAACAGTTTTTTATTGATATTTGATAAACCGCTGCCGTGTTCATGAAAAAAATTCTATTTCTGCTTTTTTTGCCGCTATGTTCACTTGCCCAAACAGCAAGTAAATATATCCAGGAGGGAAACTCAAAAGCCAATGTAAGGAATTACAAAGATGCCATACAAGATTTTACACGTGCTATAGAATTAAACGACAAAAACGCAGACGTTTTTTATTACAGGGCCAATGCATATGGCAACCTCAAAGACTATAAAGCAGCTATTAATGATTATGCTCAGGCCATTGTCCTAAAAGCCGATTTAACCAACGCCTACCTTTATAAAGCCAATGCAGAGGCTGCCATACAAGATTATCAGGCCGCCATTATTGATTTTGACCGCGCGATAGCGTTAGGACCTAAAACTGCAGACATGTTTCACTACAGGGGCAATGCCAAAAGTAATATGAGCGATTATACCGGCGCTATTGCCGATTTTACCACAGCACTTCAATTTACACCAAATAACGCCGATCTTTACAAGTACCGGGGCCTGGCCAAAAACAATAACAACGATTTTACCGGAGCCATTGCTGATTATAATATGGCTGTTAAACTAAGCCCTAACAGCGCCGAAATCTATCAATACATGGCAGGCAGCAAGGCCAGCATAAACGATTATAATGGCGCTATTGCTGATTATACCAAAACACTATCGCTTAATCCCGATAACGCTGAAGCTTATTTTTACCGGGCAAATACCAGGGCAAAACTAAATGATTTTAAAGGTGCGGTTGATGATTATAAAAAAGCGGCTGCTATCAACCCCAACCTTAAAAACCTTTTGCTTTACATGGCCAATGCCCAAAGCAGCCTGGGCGATTCAAATGGCGCTCTTGATTATTTCAACAAGGCAATTGCTCAATTCCCCCGGAATGCAAATCTGTACCTATATCGTGGAATTATTAAGAGCGACAAAAAAGATAATAATGCCGCGTTGGAAGATTTTAACAAAGCTATTGCCCTTGAACCCAAAAACGGCGATGCATACCAAAGCCGTTCATTTTCAAAGCTGGCATTAGGCAATTACGAAGGCGCCAGGGCTGATGCCGATTCGGCAATTAAAATAAACCCTAACAGCATAAGTGCTTACGTAACCTTAAGCAAAGCTAAAATGGCCATGAAGGATACCGCGGGAGTGATTACCGATTTAACAAAAGCAATCAACCTGAACAGTAAAAGCGATGAAGCTTACCTGTCGCGCGGCGATGCTTATCGCGATTTAGGAGTTCCCTTAGCTGCTATTAACGACTATACCAAGGCGATTGCTATAAACCCGGTTTATACTTATGCCTTTTTAAACCGGGCCATTGAAAAAACCAAACTGGGCGATTATGCCGCAGCTGTAACTGACCTCGAAAAACTGATCAGTATTGCCCCGCAACAACAAAATGGTTATTCACGATTGGGTAAAATCAATAATTTTTTTAAATACACTAACAATGGCGTACAAATATTTAACAAGGCTATAGCACTTAACCCTGCAAATGCTGATTTTTACCTTTATCGGGGTGAAGCAAAAGCCGCCACCGGCGATGCCAAAGGGGCCATGGCCGATTATAATACCGGTGTACTAAAAGCCCCTAAAAATATAACGCTATTATTGAAGCGGGGCCTGGCCAAAGCAGACGCTGAAGACAACAACGGAGCTATAGCCGATTTGAGCAACGCACTAAAAATTGACTCACTATCAGATTCAACCGCTTTAGTATGGCAAGCGCGGGGCTTTGTAAAAGCCAAACTTAAAAACTATAAAGGCGCCCTGGCTGATCTCGACCGTGCTGTGTCAATTTACTCAAACGACGAAACCTTTTTAATCAGGGGCGATACTAAAATGGCTATGAAGGATTATGCCGGCGCTGCCGATGATTATCATAATGCCATTTATATGAACGATACCAATGTAAAAGCTTACTCGCATAGCGGTATTGCTAAAAGTAGTCTCGGGGACGCCCAGGGAGTGAAAGAAGATTTTGCAGCCGTGTTTAAACTTGCCCCTAACAATCCTGATCTATATATTGACAGGGCTGCCGCCAAAATAAATTTAAAAGATCTGAACGGAGCAATTTTAGACTGTAATACCGCTATAAGCCTTGACGCGAAAAATGGCCGTGCTTATCTACAAAGGGGGCTTGCAAAAATAGCACTTGATGATAAAACCGGCGGCTGCGCCGATATGAATAAAGCTTTAAGTATGGGCGCAAAAGAAGCATCTGATTTCATTATAAAATATTGCAAATAACAATAACTTTTTATTTACAATACTCGTATAATAAGTAACTATTAACTGATCTATAAATAACAACCAAGCCCCGAAAGGGGCTTTTACATTTACGCGGACTTGGAGTGGCTATACCGCCTTCTTATCTTCTATATGTAATTGCGCGCGTAGCTCTTTCAATTCCATTTCGTAGGCGCGCATACGGGCCTGTAAAATATCAACCTCGGTACGCATCATTTGTATTTCGGTAATAAGCTTGGCCGATTCGGGTTTGTTGATTATTTTTTCGCCTGTACCAAGAATAAGCCATTCGGGCGAGTATTTAAGCTGGAAACAGAGTTTGCGGATAAGATAATAGCTAATATCCTGCTTTTTGTTGATCACCTTGCTAATGAAACCCTGATCAACACCAATGGCCCCGGCAAGCCCCAGCTGGCCGCCGTGCTCTTTAACAACTACCTTTAACCGTTTTATAATCGCTCTGTCAGACATAAGTGACTGCAATAATAATCATTTTGTTTATCCATGCAATATATAATTGCTTTATTGAACAAGCACCCAAAACAAAAAAGGTCAAATGCCCCAACAGCAGATGACCTTAAAGTAAAACTAACCAACAAAAACTATATATGACAATAAAATAAACTCAGGTTAAACCATAAATTATTTATTTCCTAAATTTTCAAGCAGCTCGCCAAGCTTATCATTATAAACCGGCAAACTGATCTTTCCTGCATGGTACTCATCTGCTATCTGTTGCAGGTTTGCATCTATTTTTTGCTTCGCATCGTTACGAATATTCGTATGACAGGTATCAGCACTGAGCCCGGCATTAATTTTACTTATTTTTTGATCCATGCATCGTTTCATCAGTAACGGCTGCACATCATTCGCGTTTTTCAGCAATAAGTTAACCCTGCTGCGTTGTTGCTTATCAAACTGTAAAATAACAAATACCAGTCCGAGCCCCGCTATCATAAACAAATAAAAATAATCCATATAAAGCTCTGATATTAAACATTCATTATACATTTTAATACGAAGCCAATAAAATAAGGTTGCATAATATTTAAAACTTTTTTCGAATATTTTTCTAACACAAAAATCCCCGCGCACAAATTTTAAAATATGTATAAAAAGCCGACCTTTACATTCACAATCTCTTAACAAAAGAAATACATAAAATTGCGATCATTATGAAACCGGGCGATAAGGTAATTTGTATAAATGACAAAATAGATCCTGAAAAGATGGCTGAAATACGGCAGGACTTTGAGATTTGGATCACCAAAGATAAGGAATACACCATACGCGAAATACTTGATAACAATGGTATTGTAACCGGCCTGTTGTTGGAAGAAGTACACAATTTCCCCAAATTTTTTAAACTGATAAACCGCTTCCAGGAACCTGCTTTTGCCCAGTGGCGTTTCCGCAAACTAAACTACGCAAGTCCGGAAGCCGAAGCTGTTAGCGAAGATTTGGAGCTGGTTGAGCATATTGAAAAAGAACAACAGCTGGTAAAAGTAAAATAGCGTCGGGACCTGCATCCCGGCCCTCCTTCAGGCAACAATGATCGCTTTGTTAAAATAAGTTAAACATTTGCTGCAACCTATTCATAAACGGATATTTATATAGCGAACCTGCTGCATATAATTATCTGTCTGTATGAAAAAGTTACCCGCATTGTTTTCACTGGCAACCTCAATTGGATTGTGGTATGCCTGTACCCAGCACCCGCAAAACAAAAACGCTATTGATAAGTCTGCCGTAAAAATCAGCAACCATGGCGTTAACATTGCCTATACAGATACAGGCAAAGGTGATACCACATTGCTTTTTGTACATGGACGACGCATTAACAAAAGTTACTTTAACAATCAGGTAAAATACCTTGGTAATAAATACCGGGTTATTACGATTGATTTGCCTGGTTATGGCCAATCAGGTAAAAGCCACAACTAATAGACGGTGAATGATCTCAAGCCTGTAAAACGGTATTTAAAGCAATTTTAACAACACGGTCAATTATGAATTAAATGCCAAACAGCATATTTTATAGCTAATTTAATACGCATAATCACTTGCAGCACCCTCTTCTACAAGTTGTGTAAGCAAAGCTTTCAATACAGCTTCGCGGGTCCATTGCTGTTCGGGTGACGAGGCGTCCTCTTTATACCATTGCAAGGGGGTGTTAATTTCGATGCGGGCCTTGTAGGCAAAGTTTTTGGTTGGGTGTAATTTGGTACCCTCGTAACTATTCAGATTTTCGGCTTTAATGATCCGGGCAAGGTCACGGATCCGGATATCTACCTGAAGGCATTCATCAATTGAGTTTTTAAAATCCTGTTTATCCTCCAGCCACAAAGTAAGCACTTCATCGGTAATATCGTGTTCGGCAATAGTTATCCGGCTGTAATCATAGTCAACCGATATAATAAGCCACCAAAGCTGGCTTTTAAGTTTTTGAGAAATTTTTATCATGATAATTAGTGTATTGATTTCGTATTATTTTAATTGAGAATTTAAGGCCGTAATACCTGCAACCAGGTTATGACCGTTTAAAAGCGGGCATCCATCCCGGCATATACTTTTGGATAGCAGCAATTTCATCTCTATATTTTTCACATGCAGTTTTGTAACCCTCAAAGCGCTGCAAAGCCTCATGTTCATTCAAAGTATCTCGATTATGTTGATTGCTATTACTTCCTGTCAATTGCCGCAGGGCCGAAAATACTATATGCATGGTGGTATGATATTGATTATTTATTGATATTATTTCTTGATTTTAAATTACAGAATATCGTACTTAACAAAAGAATACTCTTTATAAAACGAAACGAACATTTTGATTTGTAAATAATTTGACTTACATTAGCATTTATCAACGAAACAAATATACAGAATAATCTTTATTATAATCAAGAAAAATATTTAAATTATTTTCATCATGGAAGACGACATAAAACCAAACAAAATAAAGATTGTACGGCCCGACACATTGGAGTTTATCATACTTTACAATCAGCTTAAGGGAAAAGCTTTTAATGGAAATGCTCAATTAGCTGAAGCGTTAGGCTTTAACTCGCCAAGCTCAATCACTGAAATAATAAAGAGCCGACAGAACATAGATCCAGAAAAACTCCGTATTTTTAAAGAAAAATACAAAGAATACATAATCGGAGACAAAAAACAGAATTTCTCTGAATCAAAGCCTGTATCCAAACACAGTGAGGGCATACCTATGTATGAAATTTCTGCAACCGCTTCAGGCGTAGAAGTATATAACGACATTAATGATTCACAGCCGGTTGGTCATATGAATTTCCCGGGCATTGAGGATTGCGATTTCGCACTTCCGGTTTGGGGGCACAGTATGTACCCATATCTTGAAAACGGCTGCTGGGTTGCACTAAAAATAATTCATGACAAAAAGATCCTGCCCGGCGAGGTTTATTACATCGAGTGGGGAGATTACCGAATGTATAAACGCCTGCTTGCAGGGGATAGCCCTGATGAAGTAATTGCACATTCAGATAATACAACCGAAATGGTTGGCAACCGGCTCAAATATGCCCCATTTATTATAAAAGTAGTCGACATCAAAAAACTTTGCCTTGTTAAAGACATCCACAAAAAGCATAACCATTAACCAGCGTGGCGGTAGAATTTATTAAAAGAACAACAAATTCCACCGCCATTGTTGCCTGCCCGGTGAGCGGTTATCATACCTATAAATTAACATCCAAACAGTATTATAAAACGGCCCACAGCGAAATAAGCCGATTATTTATTACAAAAATCAAGCTATCATAGCTTAAAACTTCGTTATTTTTAATTACAATTTGCTTGACAGATAAAATGACAATCCGGCTGGCTACCCTCAATGATATACCCCAGATATTAGCTTTTGTAGCTGAAGTAATACCTGGCATGAAAGCAGCAGGTAATTTTCAATGGAATGACGACTATCCCAATAAACAAGTATTTACAGAGGACATTAACCTTAACCAACTTTGGGTCGCCGAAGTTACAGGAGCAATTGCGGGTGTGGCTGCCCTAACTACCGATCAGGATGCAGAATATGCGCAGGCCGGGCTTGATATCGGTGAAGCTGCTATAGTTACGCATCGGCTTGCTGTAAACATTAACTACCAGGGCCGGGGCGTCGCCACAGCACTTCTCAAGCAGGCCGAACATGAAGCTATACAGCGAGGAATAAATACATTACGAATTGACACCAATATTGCGAACATGGCAACGCAAAAGCTATTCCCAAAGCTGGGCTATGTTTTGGCCGGCGAAATTAGCCTGGATATAAGGCCGGGTTTAAGTTTTTTGTGCTACGAAAAGCGGCTCAATAGCAAACAATAACAAATTACAACAGCTATCCGGTATGGCTAACCTGTTTCCATCTATTTAAAGCTTCACATATTTACACAAAACTTACAACCATTTCTCAATAGTTATTCACAAATGGGCATTTTATCAACAATAGCTTTTTAGTTTATTTTTTATTCAATTATATTTATAGTAATTATAAACCGCAGGCCTCTGCCGGAGTGATAAAGTTGTAATAAAAAGAGAAGAAGATGGAACCTATCATGATACTGGTAATCGCGGCTATTATTGCTGCCATAATTTTAGTTGAATTTAACAAACGGCAAAACACAAAAGCTGGCGATAGTAGTCATATAACCGCCGATGTGCAACAACTATACCTGCTTAAAGCTGCAGAACATAAAATAGAAGTAATTGAAGATTTACAAAAGAATGCTACTAATACCAACAATGCCATTGTAACAAGTATTGAACAGGAGTTAACACGCTTAACAGGAGCTTTTGAAAAAGGCGATATCAAATTGAAAGAATTTAACCTCAAGCTTGACAGCTTACTTAGTAACCTCGATGTTAACAATTCACTGGCACAAGCATCATAAACAATAAGTTACTTAATTGCGCCGGCTCGCATATATCACTTTAAAAGTGTTACATACCCCGACAGCGGTTTCTTACCATCTTTAAGATCAACCACGTGATAATAAGTCCCGGCCGGCAGCACGTGCCCATTAAATTGCGCACGTAAACAGATCAATTTCAGGGCTATTGTTTGGAAAGCAACAAATTAGTTTAAGTGATTTAAATTATAAAATCCCGCATCACCAAAAACAAAAAAGCCGGACTAAGCCGGCTAATATTTTAAAAAAAGAAGAATAATGTTTTAGTTGGTATTAATTACGTCTGAAGCCACCTTTTTGGCCACCGCCGTTAAAGCCAGGACCTTTATCTTCGGCTACGTTAACCGTGATCCTGCGGCCATAATAACTTGCTCCATTCATGCAACGTATCGCTTCTTTCGCTTCATCCTCGTTAACCATCTCCACAAAACCAAAACCCTTACTCTCTTTTGTTTCGCGATCCTTAATGATCCTGAGCGATTTAACCGGCCCAAAATCACCAAAAACAGCTGTTAATTCGGCCTCATCTACTTCTAAAGGAAGACCTGCAATAAATACTTTCATCAATGTTTTTAAAATTTGCGTAAAGGTACAAAAAAAGAGCCGGATTCCTGCCTCTCCGGGCACTAATGATGATTAGGTAATGGCTTTTTTACCTTCATATTACTGAATAAAACTTCCAAACCAAATGTTAAAAACAGAACCGGATTTTATTTGAGTTGTAGCTCGAAGCTTCCCTCAACGCGGTAAAAAGGAGAGTCAGACTTATCGTCTTTAGCTAAAAAGGTAAAGAAAGTACCTTTAGCAATCATATTTTCGTGATTATACTGATCCATATCAATCTTACCAAAATCCTGTTGTCCGGCATATTTGGTAAGGGTATATTGAAGTAATGGTTTTTTTCATCAACCTTAAATAAAAACTGGCTTCCGGCTACGTCGCTGCTGGTTTTCACCGACGCCAATCCTAACGAGCTGATGCCAAAACTCATGTTATGCGCCTTATTGATTGCTGTGATGCCAAAGTATTTGTTATCGCCATTATGCACGTTTATGAATGCAATTGAATCCTGGCTGGCATCGAAAGTGTAAGTAGAATCTTCGATGGTAACTTTTAAAGTACCTTTGCCTGCAAGAAAATTACCCGGAGTATTGATAATGTTTACTGATGATACGCTGTCCTTACTGCCAGATGTTTTAACCGCGCTGATATCTTTCACTTCCTCGTCTTTTTGACAGGAAGTTAAAGCCACCGAAATGGATAAACTTAGTAAAACAAACCATTTAGTAAAACTGGTACGTATCATAGGCTTACTGGCGAATAAACATAGCAATAAATAATTACAAATTTCATTAAATATGGTTAAACGAATTAATTTTTTAACTTTTTTAACCTTTATATGAATATACGTCAATAGTCATGCTAAAGTTGCCGGTTTATGCGCGGTAATGCCCTTTTAATAAAAATGCAAAAAACGGGCAAGCTACGGCCTATTTTCAGGAATTTTCACCATCCAAAATGTAAAAATTAAAATACAAATTACAGACAATATACTGTTAATCAAACCAATATCGACCAATTAAAACACTTCGCCCACATTAATAAACAAGCCTTTTGACCCTTCGCGCCCGAAACCATAATCAATGGCTATGTTTGTTTTGGATACCTTATTCAGTTTAACCCTTAAACCGGCTCCAAAACCAGGCTGCACAGTTTGCAAAGCCGTACCCGGTGCCGCCGAAAACGACTCGCCGTTTACAAAAGCTACCCCTCCAAGTAAACCATTACGGGTTATTTTAAACCGGTATTCGCTTTCAAGGTAAACCATTTGCGCCCCTCTAAACCTACCCTGTATGTATCCGCGCCCGGTAGTAAAGCTCGGGTCATGCCCTGTAGCGGGCAGGTCGAGATATGCCGGCCGACCATTAATTACCAGCCAATTGTATGACCAAAAGGCCAGCACGTTATCCGAGCTTTCCGGAAACCTGAAGTATTTGCGCACATCAACAATTAAAGAGCGCCAAGCAGTTGTACTGCCTAAAAAAGTATAATTATCCCGGTACTGTAATGAGGTGTAGAATCCGCGCGATGCATTAATCGGGTTGTCGCGACTGTCATAGAGCCCGCTAAACGTTATCCCGGTTGATATAGCGCGGCTAACGGGGCCGTACCTTTCATAGTCGGACGTTTTTCCGTTTAACTGACCTTTCTCGTACATATCCCACCTGTCATCAAAAATATACCCCAAACCGGCGTAAAAATTTCCGGATACATTGCGCAAAACAGTTTCATGGAAACGAAAAAAACTGTAAACCAGGGGATTTTCATTATCCCTGTCAGAATTACTGCCTAAGCCAAAACTGCTTTGCGGATATTTGTAAAACCTGAAATCGCCTATAAAATCATATTTGTTATTTTTCGACCATATGTTTGATTGGATGGGGACGATCACCTGCTTATTTTGAGTGTAAGCAGGGTTTACCGTTATAGTGGAGATCCGGGTATCGGGTGCTAACCTGAAAATCACATTGCCCGATATAGTACCCGCCAGCCCTGTTTGTAAAGTGTAACCTATAGCCGGAATAATTGATATTACCGGTTTTGAAGTTACAGAATCAACTTTGCCGGGCTTCTTGCTTTCACCAAAAATGGATCCTATAACGTCAAATACATCTTTTTCAAAAGTAGTGTCGGGATGGGTAACCAGTATTGTATCTTTATATTTAGTGTGCCCTATCGGGATGTATCTTTTATCCTGGGCGTGTACTCTGATACTTATGAGCAGGCCTGCAAAAATTAAAATGCTTGTTTTATTAATACCCATTATAATTATTCGATGCAGGAAAAGTAAAGGTTTATCCGTGCAATTATAAAATAATTATTTAAGTTATTTGTTTGTACAAGATTTTATTGAGCTTTAAGCCGCGGATCAAAAGTGAACTTATTTACACTGCTGATAGTTATTTTGTTATAATCGGGATGGGCCGGATTAAGCAGGTAATTATACTCCAGGTCAATAATTGCCGATGGCACTTTTAATACGGCCGTTTCCATTTTACGAAGCCAGGTATCACCAAGCAATTGAGTAACCGGGTAGTTAATTACCTTGTGCCAGTTGGCATTAAGTTTTTGGAGTTTGTTTACAGTGATTTCAAAAACAGGCAGGTTATCCGGTATCTGAAATATAATAACTGAAAAATCACCGGCATATAAAGCAGTACCAGGCGAGTGCGCCAGTTTTTCAAGACATGAAAGAGCCAGTGAACCGCCTGTATAGATCATATATTGTCCCAATGAATTCCATCGGCCGTCAATTCCTGAGCCTTTGCGGTCATGGGCATACTTGGTTTGACTTATCCGGTAAACGTTCAAAAGATAGAAGGAAAGATTAATAACCTATTTAGTGATCATAAATTTGCGTTAAAAATGCAATCAATAATTCACTAAATCATTAATTCAATAATTATTTTTAGGCAAGCACACCGTAATCAATACGGATAAGCTGACTTATTACAATACCAATGCCTGTTATGGTATCGAGCAAATCAAATGGGATAGCATCAATACCCGGATTATAATGTTTTAGCCAGCCTTTAAACTCATCAAGGGAGCCAAAGGTATCCAGGCCTTTGTCAAAAAGCTCAAACAGTTGAATGATGTGCTCACTCAGCCCCTGGTTTAGCTCATGTGTGCTTTGCAAATGCTTACGCAAAGTAGGCTCGGTTATATGCAACCATTTGGCAATATCACTTTGAGTAGCACCGGTTACCTTTAATAAATCAGTGATGGAATTTGAACGCAACCCTTGTTTTATAGCCCCAAGCTTAGCCAAAGGCGATTTAAAATAGGTTTCATAAGGCATCAGCAGATCATTAAAAACCTGCATAGGCGCATCGGTAAATACATAAGGGCGGGATGCAGCCTGCCCTTGCCGGCCTTCAATAGCTGTATTACGTTTAATTGCTTTGCTCATACACAAATGTAAATTTTTTCTATTAAAAAAGAAAATATTTACATTTTATTCATTCCACCGCTATGCCCATCCGCCTACATCTGCTTAAATAAAAAATTACCAATAAAATTAGTAATTGTGAAAAATATTCCCGACATTTGATTATTCCCTTATGCCAATCGGCATTCAAAACATAATGAAGCCTGATATATCTTCCTTTAATAACGCCGCCCAGGTTGAGCGGCTTATTGACAAATATTTCGCCTATATAAAGGGGAAATATCATATTGAACAAAAACCGGTAAAAAACAGTAAAGACAATGCAGAAACTATTGAACAAAAGGTTTGGGACCGTGAACCCGAACCTGCAACATTATCAGGACTGGCCCTTGCCCTTGGCTTTAGCAGCCGGCAGGAGTTTTATACATATGTACAGCACGGCCCGTTTTCACAGGCAGTTAAACAGGGCGTTTTACGCGTAGAAGCCTGCTATGAAGCCCATCTGCACCAAAATGTAACCGGGGCAATGTTCGCGCTAAAAAATATGGGGTGGAACGAAAAACATGATCCATTACCAAATACAGAAGCAGGGAACATTTTAACAGTAAAGGTTTTTAGCTCCGGTCCTCCTCCTGCCGGTAGCGAAAAAGAGGTAAAACTATAACCCCGGTACCCGTTTGCAACCTCAGCTATCAGATTAAAATCAGTAACAATGACCGATGAAGAAGTAATCACCGACATTACATTTAAAGAGCCGGAAGGTTTTCACTGCTCTGTCCTGTTCAAACAAAATTATCTTTCAACCGCGCATGTGGTAATTAACCAGGGAGGTACCAGCAGCGGTAAAACATTTGCCATTGAGCAGGCGCTGTTTTGCCTTGCCTGCGAAAACCCCAAACAGGTGATCACCATAGTTGGACAGGATATCCCTAACCTTAAAGCAGGCGCCCTGCGCGATGCTCTAAATATATACAGCTCTTCGCCGGTATTACAGGCAAAAATTAAAAGCTATAATAAAAGCGACCGTATTTTCGAGTTTCTCAACGGTAGCATAATTGAGTTTAAAAGCTACGACAACGGACAGGACGCAAAATCCGGAAAGCGCGACTACCTGTTTATCAACGAAGCCAATGGCCTTACATGGGATGTATATACAGAATTGGCCCTGCGTACCAAAAAGCGCATTTTTATTGACTATAACCCCAATACCGGCTTTTGGGTACATGAGCACTTAATTGGTAAACCGGGGGTACAACTTATAGTGTCCGACCATCGGCATAACCCGTTTTTAGGTCAGGAAGTACGTGACAAAATAGAAGCGTTAAAAACTGTTGATATTGAACTATGGAAAGTATACGCCCGTGGTTTAACCGGCAAAATAAACGGGCTTATATTTGACAACTGGTATATCTGCGAATCTATCCCGGCCGATGCCCGTTTGATAGCCCTGGGCTTAGATTTTGGTTTTACCAATGATGAAACCGGATGCATTGAAGTATACCAGCAAAACGGCGAATTGTGGGTAAACGAGTTACTCTACAAAACAGGCCTCACCAACACAGATATTTCCTCAAAATTAAAAGAGGCCGGTGTAGGTTTTAACTGCGAAATTATTGCAGATAGTGCAGAACCCAAATCAATAGAAGAATTAAAACGCCTGGGGTGGCGCGTTACAGCTGCAAAAAAAGGTGCCGATAGTGTTAAAAACTCTATTGATATCCTTAAACGCTACAAAATAAATATAACCCGCAATAGTACAAACCTGCGCAACGAGCTTAACCGTTATAAATGGCGCGTAGATGTAACAGGCAAAACCATCAATGAACCGGTTGACTCATGGAACCATTTGATAGACCCCTTAAGGTATATCGCCCTTAATAAATTAAAAATAAACGGCACCGGAAAACTTCAATCGCGCCTGCCGCACAGGCAAAGCATTCAACAGGTAGGGGTATTACACGGGCTGATCTAAACATCCATAATAAAAACTACAAAACCGACACAGGCTTAATAGATATGACAGAACAAATATTAAAAACAACCCAGGGCAAGTTGCGGGTCCGGATACCAACGCAATTAAATGAAGTAACCCTCGGCCAACTAATGGATTTGCAAGCCCGGCCCAATATAACAGATTTGGAGGCCATCAGCATACTTTCGGGCATACCGGTTACTGAGCTTCATAACATCAAAAACTATGATGATCTGCACCAGTTTGGCGATGCCGTGCTTTCTTTATCCCACCAGATTAAATACCTGTACAACAGTAACGAGATCCCCAAAGAGGTAATTTTTATGCTATCAGGGGGCAGCGGGGCACCACCCCAAAAAACAAAGGTAAAAGTAATGCAAAACCTTTCGGTTGAGCCTGCCGGCGCATTTATGGCAGCCCGCGATATCATAGCCGAAGAAATAAATACCCATATAAAAACCCATGGCGAAGATGATTGGCAGGAACATTTTAATCCTTCATTAAACGCTTGCTGCCAGATATTGGCGCAATACTTCTATTGCCGGGCAACAGGTAAAAAATATAACGAATATGAGGTAGAAAGCTTTATGGACGAAGTTAAAAAGCTACGGGTAACGGAGGCACTGCCCATCTCAAAGCATTTTTTTACCTGTTATCCCAGCTTATCGATGCCGAGAATAAGCTTTTGGCATCGGCTCCTACCGTATTGGAAAAAAGGGCAGGAATCCAGTCCTTCGAAAAGTTTAAATATATCAACACTGTAAACTCATTAGCAGGCGGCGATATTACCAAATGGGACCTGATCATGAGTATGCCATATGAGCGTATGCTTACCAAACTGCTGCTTAATAAAACCGAAGCCGAGTATCAAAAACGATATAGCGAGCTATCTCAAACTACAACTTAAAGCGCCTTATCCCTGCAAGGCAAAAACATATAACCACCCCAAACCAGGGATCGGGGCCTGAATTATTATGCGTAACCAAATAGAAGCTATTGTACAAACACTTAATGGCAACCCGGCATTTGCCTATGGCACCCAGGCCGAACTGAATACCCTTGCTGATGATATCACCTTTCCCTGCGTATTTCTTTACCCCCTTCAGCCTATTGAGGTAAGTCCGCAGGTTAATGGCTCGATTGATAATATGTTTACCGTTTATATGGAGTTTTTGTTCAAAACAGATTTTGGGCAATTCACGGCCGAAAATGAAACCTACGTATCGCAAGCGCTGCAAATGGCCAGTCAATTTGTGGTAAAAGCCTCAAAATACAGGGAAGGCGAAGGCCGGTACTT
Organism: Mucilaginibacter sp. P19; assembly: GCF_050632265.1. Taxonomy (NCBI): domain Bacteria; kingdom Pseudomonadati; phylum Bacteroidota; class Sphingobacteriia; order Sphingobacteriales; family Sphingobacteriaceae; genus Mucilaginibacter; species Mucilaginibacter sp. P19. The sequence goes on along the minus strand of NZ_CP192586.1, from coordinate 1,641,411 downwards.
CAGGGTCAAAGCAGGACAAAAAGCCAAATGTGTGCCGGTTTATAACAAGTTTGATGTTAACACCACCGGTATTGGTTTAACCATAGCGTTATCGGCCATGTATTTTGATGCTTTTTAAACCCTCATTCTAACTAATAAAAAAATGAATATAACAGCCACCATTAATGAAACCATCAGCTCAACAACCTACCCCGATCAAAATGGGGGGCAAATTGACCAGGGCGATGTGTTCATCAGCATCATTGATGCTGATACCAGGCAACCTACTAATGGCAATAACTGCGAGGTTACCTATCAGCGTAACGAAAATGGGTATACAAGCAACTATACTGTTACGGTAGCCGGGCAATCGTTCCTGCTCTATTCGGGCATTATCAGAGACTATGAATACAGTCCTCAGGGAGATATGATCCGGAGCAACTATATATCGTTCAGCATAATTGCTGTCAAAGCCGGTGACAATCCTTCCCCCAATCCCTCTGTTTGTGATCTGAAGATAAATTATATAGCTATCAATAAGATCGAGTCGGCCCCGGGAGCTGCCGACGCTCAGATTACAGTTAACGCAACCTCAAGTTTTGCATCCATATTGTACAGTATAGATCTGGGTGTAAACTGGCAGGCGTCTCCTGTTTTTACAAACCTAAGCGGGGGTTAAAACACATACTTGTAAAAGACAGTAACCCCTTAGGCTGTACAGACACCGCGGAGGTTAGTATTTCAACATCCACCAATCTGTTAATCGGTGATCCTTCGGTAATGCTCCCCGATGGATATGTATCACGCTGGAGCGCGGCGTTCAATCCTATCGTGTTTACCTATCAAAGAAAAGATTTCACGATTAAAAGCATAACAGCCGACAGCGAAAAAGGACATGCCTGCATCAGTGTTAACGCCAATTTTAAAGACACCAATACAGGGTTGGTTAAAGTCAAGGAAGGGGATAAAATCTATCTGAAGTCGAACGCTTATAAAGGAGTTTATACCATTGAAAAAGTAACAGGCACCAATAGCATAGTGATTGATACTCCGTTTATAAACGGTGACACTACCGGTTTTATTAATATCAACAGCATGTACCCGTATTATGAGCTGCATACCCGCATTAGCTATACCGATCCGCTTACCAATAACCTATCCACCATAAAATCAGTAAACCGGCCGGATAATACCGGCTTAGTAAAAGCAGACCTGTCAAACTTTTTACAGAGTTTGCTGCGCCCTGCCGACAGCAGCGATTATAACCAGGTTGATCATCGCGATACCAATCTCTGTGCCGCTTATACGGTTGAGTACGCCCAGCATTATGATGATGGCTCAAACGAAGGATTTACAAGCAGCTTCAGTCAAATTCAGTATCCGTACTACGTAGTTTATGCGGCCAAACAGCTCGGGGATAAATATGGCGGCAACCTTGCAGCTTATGTGCCAAACGTTTACTCACCTGCACAATGGATAACAGATTTTAAAAAACCTGCATATTCGGCCGGATACCCATTCGATATTGGGTTCATCTGCACTAATGAGATGGCCAGTTTACAACCCTATTGCCTGCTTACTTTGCTTGATATTAACCAGAACCCGCTACCCGGTGGTTCACAACCAGATTATTTACAAAACGAAGATGATTCATGGATCCTGAATGAAGATGGCAGCAAATTTAGTATTGGGAACCAGACATCTTTTATCATGCCTTTAACAGGTCCAGCCGGCCTGCACCGGCTTATGGTTAATGCAAACTTCCCGGCCGTGGCCTATTACTTTAATATCCAGATCAGGTATGATGATGAAAATGGTTCGCATTCGTTAACCAAAGCACAAACTGTACGGATAGATGATGCTGTTGATGATAATTCAGTATACCTGAGATGGACCGGGCTTAGTGGTTCCTGGAATTACTATCGTTTTGTATTTAACCAGGAAATAAGTCTGGATGTTCAAAATGCTGTTATCATTAAAAACTTTGTACAAAACTGGCAAACCCAGGAAGGAATTGAAGAAGTGATCAGCAAAAGTGCAGGGCAAAAAATGAAGGTTATGGCCGAAGATCTTTCTGTAAATGATATCCGCGGGCTGCAGTCAATTAAATATTCGCCAAAGGTACAGATGCTGGTAAATAAAAATCCCGTCAGGTGGCAAACCATTGTGATAAATACCGCTACCTACAGCGAATATGAAACCCGCAACGGGCAGGCCCCGTTTAGCATAACATTCAACATGCCGTCCATAAATATTCAAACCCAGTAACGGACTTATTCTTTCGTAAAACTAATGTTATCAATCCCATAGTAATAATCACCATCAACAGTTATACTACTTTCATAACTTACCTCAAGTGCCTTTTCGCTAAGTGTATTAACGGTATAAGTGCCTTCATAAAATGCCGGTGTTGTTTTACTTATGGTTAATACTTTATCCTTCAAAGTGTATTGATATTTAATAAGCGCCGTTTCGCCCGACGGAGTGCGGTTTGACGTATAACCTGAACCATCATTATTAAAAATTTCAAAATCAGCAGCCGAGTAATCTGTACGGGCAGTATCTCTCAACAGTACATTGTTTTTATAACTGCGGGTATGATATTTTTTCAGGTACCATTTACCTGTAATAGTAACTAGAGGGTTAGCAGCCTTATCATCTTTTTTGCATGATACCAGGCAACATACCAATATGGCAATTATCAAAAGATACTTTACATGCATTGAATGCTGTTTCAGGTTAATTGGTCGGGATCATAAACTTAAATAAATTATTGATAATAAACCAATTGTTTTAAACAACGGTCAACAACTAACATTTGCTAATTTCATGAATCAAATACAACTTTATATTAATGACCAACTGGTTGATTTAACTGATGACAGCCCTATTGCGCTTACCTTCCAAATCAATAACCTGGCCGAAGTTAAAAACCAGCAGGGCAATACCAGCAACCAGTTTAAGATACCGCTAACGCAACGTAACCGTCAAATTCTGGGTTTTCCGGATGATATAGCTTTTACTACTATGCTCCCTTATGATAATTACCAGGCAAAAATCATCCAGGATGGACTGGAGATTATTCCTTACGGGCTGGCTGTGCTTAACAGCATTGAACAGGATATGGCCAATATCACCATACTAAGCGGTAACGTTGATTTTTTTGACGCGTTGGAAGGAAAGATTTATGATATGGGCGATAGCAGCAGCACCACATCCAATTTGGGTAAAAATCTGCCGTGGCAGGCTTTTGACCATCCCTGGAATTTGGAAACCATTGTTGCATCACAAAAAAAGGAAGAGGGTTGGATATGGCCTGTTGTTGATTATGGATCAATAAATGAGGTTGATTTTGATAAACCTTTGGATGTGTATACCATGCGGCCAGGTTTTTTCATTAAAACTGCAATCGAACTAATGATCAAAAACACAGGTTATAAAGCAACAGGCTCCTTGCTTAAAAATGAGTTATATCCTAAACTTATTTGCCAGTTTGCCAATGACGAGTTTGAACATGGTACCGATTTTCAGAACTCAGTTGAAGGTTTGAGTAAATCAGCATCGATGTTGTACGTTACAAATAACGAACTTGTAATTGATGGCGGGCAGTTAGGTATGCATGCCAATGATAATAGGGACAGAACTTTACCAATTGGATTTCAGGAATACCACGCAACAGAGCGGGTTAACGGCACAGCAAGCCTCATTCTCGACTTAGACATGCATGGCGTGGCCAATACCGGCGATAACGGGTATTTTGAACTCATCATAAACTATCGTGATGCAAACGGCCATTCAAGCGAAGTGGCAAAGCAAACCATCAACTTTACAGATAAGGCTTATCCGCCTAATACCCGTGAGCGCACAGAACCGGTTAAGAATTTAAAGTTCACATACGATTTCGAGCTTAATAAAGGAGATTCGATTTTCATCACTTACCACCTGCACCGTTATAACACCACCGTATTTATTCATAAAGGCGCTGTGTTTAGGTTCGATGTTGATCAGAAACCGGTTTTATATGGCCAGCAGGTACAATGCGAACGCATTTTTCCGGATATAAGTCAGAAAGATTTATTGAAGGATACGCTGCAACGTTTCGGCATTGTATGCCAAACAGATAACAGTACCCGCACCGTGTCCTTTAATTCATTTGCAGATATTGTTTCCAATATTCCAATCGCAAAAAACTGGACAAGCAAGTGTATTGATCAGGGTAAAACCATAAGTTTTCAACTCGGCGGATATGCACAGGTTAATTACATGAAATACAAGGATGACGATAACGTATTACCCAAAAAACTGGCCGATTCTGAAATTATAGTTAAAGATAAGACCCTGCCGGCAAGTGCCGACCTGTTCGAAAGCCAGTTTGCCCCTACCCTTAACCGGGCATTTACCGGTGGAACTATAGCGCAAATTAAAAAGCTCGATCCTGATAGCGATACCAACGATTTCAGCATCAGCACATCACCAAGAATATTGATTGATCAAAAGTTAAACCTGCTCAATCTTAAAGATTATCCTACGGTAAAATTTACCGACGGCGAAAAGACTGTTGAGGTAAATGACGTAGTATCGGTGCCTTATTTTTATAAACCCGATGGTGAATTTAACCTTTGCTTTAGCGATAAACCGGGAGTTAACGGCGCAAAGCAGCCAGGTTTAAGAACAAACTATTATCCGCAACTGCAAAAGATACTAACCCAAACCAAAAAGGTAGTGCGCTATTTTTTATTAACCCCGCGCGATATCATGGAACTTGATTTGCTTATTCCGGTTTATCTGGAGCAGGACAGCTGTTATTATTATATCAACAAAATCGATAGCTGGCGTAAAGGACAGCCGACAAAAGTAGAATTAGTAAAGCTTGGTTAACATTTTTTTATTTTCCAAATATTATTTGCAACCCAAAGTGTAAACGTTATATTTACCAATAATATTAGTAAAATCTAAATTATCACTTTGATGAAATCATATAACCTTCTGTTGTTATTATTAATTATAGCAAGTTGCACTCCTCCTGTTAAAATAGTAGATGACCGACCGACTGAGGAATTAACGTTAATAAATAAATTTCATGTAGCTGATTCTCTCTATTCCGGAGAAGAAAATGCGATAAAAAAATGAAATATATGATAAACAACATGCTCAGGTAGCTAAATTGATTGTGGATACTTTGCATGCGAAAGCTGTGCAATGGCAGGCTACTCTTTATCAAATTGAATTAAAAAGTTACCCCGTTGATTATATCGAGGCAACTTTACTTGTTACGCCAAAGATTTACTTAGATGACGACCAAAAATACCCAGATTTGAGTAATATAGTATTATCTGCCAGGGTACTACCAGACAATACCATCATAAAAGATAAGCTAAAAGATTTGTTAAAAGGTGATAGAGTATTAATAACCGGATCATTTGAGAAAAATAAAACGGGGGATATTGAGTTTACAAGTAATGGGGATGATAAGGATTATGCTTTCTCAAACCCTAAACTTGATTTCAAAATAGAAAGCATTACTAAAATAACTAAAAAGCTACAGTAATAAATATCGCCTGATTATTTGGTTAAGGCTGCACACAACTTTGTTGATAATCAGTTCCACATCCTAATATCCTAAGCCATAGCTCGGACAGTTCGCTATAACCGCAGATTCTTCTAATCATTCTGAATTAAATCAATCTTTAAATTATGCCAAATGGAATTTTAAGCATTAAGCCATCAAATTAAAAAAGACTTTTTTGTTTAATATCAGCGGCTACTTTTTTACCTAAACATAATTAAAACTAATAATCAAAATGACAAATTCATCCAATGATGACCCGATATTTTCGGACATGAATAATTCCATTCAGCAGATCGAAAAATACAACCAGGCGTTTATCAATTTAAAGAACAGCATAAGTAACCTTGGTAAACCGATAAAAAATGTCTCAGACAATGTGCATGCCTTAGATAAAGACCTTAACAAATTAACAGACTCAATTAAAAAATTGAATGAACAAAATGAGGCAGCTGCAAAATCTGGCAATGCATTCAAGGAAACTTTATCAACACTTTCATCTACATTTTCTATATGGAAAAATATCATTGAAGGCGTAAGGGCAGGCTTTCTTACATTCACCAATATATTAAGCGCTGGTCTAACTATATTAACTATTTATGGCCCGGAAATAATGGAATGGGTTGCATCTCTCATACAAGGAAAAGATGCTATTAATGACGCTATACTTAAATTAAATGCACTAAATAAAGCTTTCAGCAGTAGCGACTATTCAAAAGCTATCCAGCAATTAGATGAGTTAAAAATAAATGTCGATTTAGCCCGAAATGGTTTTCTTAAGAAAAAAGATGTATTGAATCAATATAATGAAACGCTGGGAAAAACAATGGGCAAGGCATCATCATTGGCCGAAGTTGAGAACAAGTTAACAAAAGATGGGCCCGCCTATATAAAAATGACCTTATACAAAGCTGCAGCCCAGTTAGCACTTCAGGATGCTGCAAAAAAAGCTTATGAAGCAGAGCAAGCCAAATTAAAGTCAGACGATGATTCTCTTACATTTTGGGACAAAGTGATGGACGTACTAAACAGAAATCCGGGTGCCGCTGGCGAAGGGTCAAGAGGTATACCAAACACAAGTGAAACAGCCGATAGAGAAAAGAAAAAGCAAGCCGAAAATCGGCGGGCTCAAGCAGTAAAAGATGCCCAAAACGAGCAAAAGAAGTTGGAAGCAATAGCAGCCGGATTTCAAAAACAAGCTGCTGATATAGCGAAAGAAATGGACATGAGTTTTTGGGATAATTTTGACACTGACACAGCCCCACAAAAAAAGAAACAGAAAATAGATACCTCCCGCGCCGCCCAATTATTGCAAGCCAGGGCAATTACATTTGCCAAACAAATTGAGCTTGATAAGCAACACTACGACATTGAACTCGCCGCGTTGAATGATGCGCTGAGTAGAAAGCTGATCAGCCAGGAAGATTACGACAAAAAAAGTGAGCAGCTTCAACAAAAATTCCATCTTGGTATTGGTGATAAAATTCAGTTTTTTAATAAAAATGATTTTGATGAAGCAAAAAAGCAAATGCAGGCCGTAATAGATGCTAATCAACACGAGGACACTATGGCAAAGGATGAGAAAAAGGTTGATAAAGCCCTGCTGCCCGGTCAAAAATTAGAAGCCGAAAAACAACTCATTAACGACAAATACACTTATGAAATAAAACTGGCTGCAGGCAATGCCGATAAGATCAAAGCCTTAGAAGATCAAAAGCAAAAGGATATTACAACTTTAACACAGCAATACGAGCAGCAACGCAAAGAATTTGCACTACAAGCAGCACAACAAGTATCCGACAAAGCTTTTTCAATCATTCAAAATAACATTAAAAATCAAAGCGATGCCAAAATCAAGGGGTTAGAAAAAGACAAAGCAGCCGAACTGGGCAATAAAAACCTGACAAACACACAGAAAAAAGCCATTGAAGATAAATATCAAAAAAGGAAGCTGCTGAAAAAGTCAAAGCTTTTAAGGCCGAACAAAAAGCTTCAATATTACAAGCCGTTATTAATGGAGCGCTGGCTGTTACCAAGGCTACTTCTCAAACCGGTGTGCTGGCTCCTTTCGTAATACCTGGTATAATTGCTTCTACCGCCATGCAGGTTGCAACCATTATAGCCCAGAAACCGCCGCAATACGCCAAAGGCGGCTTACATTATCAGTCTGACGGTCGCGGGGCATTACTTTCCGGCTATAGCCGTACAGATAACACCAATGCCTACCTTCGCTCAGGCGAAGCTATTGTTGTATCTGAAGCTATGCGGAACCCATGGGCCCGCAACCTGGTTAGCGCTATCAACGTGGCACATGGAGGTCGTGATTTTTCTATACCGAATCTGAATCGGGGTTATGCCTTAGGCGGCATATTCACTGATGGCGGCAATGCTAACAGGTATTATAATCAACCTGTTAATGACGTTAAAGACCTGGCCAATACACTCGCTTATCAAATGATCAATAACTTCCCTCCTGTTTATGTGGATGTAAAGGATATTAATAACCAGCAAAATATATTAGCTCAAACTATTAACCGTGTAAACCTTTAATCAAATTATGCCAATCATCACAACAAACATACCTATAACCTATAACCTATAACCTATAACCTATAACCTATAACCTATAACCTATAACCTATAACCTATAACCTATAACCTATAACCTATAACCTATAACCTATAACCGCTAACCTCTAACAAAATGGATATCCAAATTGCCAATACCCTTTTTGATGAAGGAATATTCTCTGCTATGTATAAAGCTGGGTTCATCACTACTAAAGTATTTGTGTACCGCGAAATCTTTTTATGGGTTCATGCACAACAACAAACCCGGGGTATCTCGAAAAATCAGGCTGTGCTTGAAGCAGAAATTAAGTTCAGCAAAGACGAACGCACCATCTGGCGTGCACTTAATTGCTTTTCGGAGAAAGTAGCTTAAAGATTCTTTAACTGACAAAATACTGTCACCAGGTTGAAAGAAATTTGTGCCGACATTTGTTATGTCAATCAACCGAACGCGAAGAATCACTAAGATTAAAACACGCCAAAGCAAATCCAGTCCATTCAAATAATTCAAGAAATTCGAGTTCAGACCACAACTGACAAAACACTGTCACCATCAAAATAAACAATAACCACGATCTTTGATACATGCCAGCCGGCATTATAAGACGTAAAAAAAACGGCCGCTATTACAAGCTAATTAACAATCCCCAGTCCATCTTCCGGACTTTCTGACTTCCCGACTTTCGGACAAAAAACAATTTATATGAGCTACAAAATTTATTTATACGATACCGAGACCGACTGCATTGGTTCGGGCAACTTATCATCCGCTTACATACAAACCCAGCTTGAGGCAGCGGCTGGCGCTGATATTGAAGTACACATCAGTTCGGTCGGCGGCAGCGCATTTGATGCCATCGCTATTTATGATCTGCTTAAAAAGTATCCCGGTAAAGTTACTACCTATATCGACGCGCTGGCCGCCTCAGCAGCTTCAGTTGTTGCAATGGGCGGCAGAAAAGTAATCATGAGCAAATACGCGCTGCTTATGATTCACAAACCAATGGTTGGTACCGGCGGCAATGCAGATGAACTTTTAAAAGATGTACAGATGCTAAATGTAGTTCAGGAGCGGCTGGCACAGATCTACATGGACAAATCCGGGTTAGACGGAGTTACCGTAAACAGTTTGATCAACTCCGTCACCTGGATGACTGCCGATCAGGCACTTGATCTTGGCTTTATCGACCAAATAGAAGATTATCAAACAGAGATTACCAACAGCGCGCTTATTAAAAACTATACAAGCACCGCCCCAGCAGTTTACCAGCGATGCATTAACAAAATCTTAAACATAAAAAACAACTGTATGAACATCGAGAACAAAGAACTCATTGAGAAAACCACGTCGGTATTAAACAAGATCATGAATTTTTTCAAAAAAGTGGTAAACAAGCAAACCATCACCGATAAGGGAACGCTGCACCACGCAGGCCAAATTGAAGAAGGTGCCGAAGTTTACCAGGACGAAGACATGACTATGCCCGCCATAAGCGATACTTATACCTGCGCCGATGGCAAACAACTGGACGTTAAACACGGAAAGATTCAAACGGTAACACCTGCTGACCCTGAAACAGCACCGGAAGCAGAGGATGAAGACGACAACCTGCCGGAAAGTAAATTTAAATCGGCTAAAAAACCTGCAGATGTACAAAATCGCATGCAGCAGTTAAAAGCCCGCCTGCATGCACAAAACGCGCTGTTAACAGAAGCCCGTAGCGCGCTTGAGGAAGCCAACAACCGCCTGCAAAAAACACATACTGAAGTAAAGAACGAAATCAAATCAACCTTTATACCCGAAAGCTCAAAGCGCAGCAATAAAACCCACTCAGAGCCCGCTCCGTTTTTTGCCCCGCAAACTGAAATCGCGAAAAACGCGGTTAAAAAAGCAATAGCTTCCTAAACCGACTACTACCTTACTAAACCTTATAGTATCTAATTAACCCATTCTTACTATCCCTATACGTTTAAAACAATCAAAGCTCTCCCTTTAGGGGGCCGGGGGGCTAAACTTTATGGCTCAATTTACATTTACAAACAACACCTACGCCGGCGAAGCGCTGGCAGGATTTATGGCAAGCACTTTATTGGAAGCCGATTCCGTTAAACGTGGCCTGCTCACGGTAATTAACGACGTAAAAGCCCGCAAGGTAATCCTTGATGTCGATGACGACGTTGTACTGCAAAACCCATCAGGTATCTTTACTGATCAAGGTACAACCGCTCACCAAACCGAAAGCTATCTTGACCCCGTGGTTTACGAATTCATGAAACAGGAGCAGTGGGATAAACTTGCCCAAGGCTGGGAAGCCCAATCCCTTAAACCAGGAGCCTTTATGGATTATGAAGGTGTGGTTGACCTGTCGGACTTTATGGTACAGCGTTATTTAACCAAAATCCAGATTGCTAACGAACGTTTGTACTGGCTTGGCAAAGGTGCCACTAAGGAAGCTGCCTTTACAGCCGACTTCCCCGGCCTGCTCCCATCGATAGCTGCGGCTTCAGGCGTTTACAAAGTAGGGTTAAGCAAACCCGCCACCTCATTGGCAGCTACCGCAATTGATGCAAATGGCATTGTGACCGTGGCCGATACCTCAACCCTCGCTGATGGCGATGTTGTTACAATCACCGCGGTAACCGGCACCAGCAAGGATACTACCAATGGCGCGCCAGGTATCGCTGTTCAGGGCCAATCTTACTTCATTCAGGTAGCGAGCGCCACCTCGTTTAAGCTGGTGCGTAACTACAATGAAGTTAACAGCCGTAGGCCTGCAACTTTTAGCGGCACAGCCACCGCGGCTACAGTAAACTACATTAACGTAAGCAATGTATTGCAGGTGCTGGGCAGTGTTTATGCCCAGCTTGACCCTGCCGACAGGATCCAGGAAGATTTTAACTTACAGATTCCTTTACATGTGGGTTATGCGTATGCCCAGGCGCAGGCAAACAAGGCATTAAACGTTATCAACGCTTTTACCGATATGAAAAAGATGGACTACCTGGGCATCCCTCTTCAAATCATGAACCACTGGCAGGCTAATACTATTTTAGGTGCAAGGTCGTCAAACCTATTCCTCGGTGTCGACCTGTTAGGTGATGCTTCTGAGCTATCAACCGTTTACCTGAAGCCTTACACCAACGATAACGTGGTACGCATGAAAGCCCGTATGAAAGCGGCCGTAAATTTCAAATTTGCCAACGAACTGTTCTACCTCTCTGCTTAGTGAATTGTTGATTGGGTTGGTTAGGTGAGTGGTTATTGACTCTTTACCCTATCCTTAACTAACCCAATCAACTTAATCAACCATTAACTTAATCAACCAATAATAACATGTCAATTTATAATAAAATAAACGCAGGTTTTAGCCTGGGTACGGATGAACCTATTACCTCGGGTATTGAGGATGTGATCTATATCTTTAATGCGGATGATATTGTGCTCACTTACGACACCAGCAACCCGCTTATTGTTAAAGGATTAACCGCTGTGAGCAATGCCAAAGTTTACAAATTTGAAGGAACAAATAACAGTTTCAATACTACTTCCAAACAAACAAAAACACAGGTAGGCCCGCGTTATACCGAAGAGATAGATTTCAACATAGCAGGTTTATCTGTTGATATCAAAGGCCAGCTTATGGCCATGGGATATGGCCGCGTACGCGCCATAGCGGTTAATAACTATAAATCAAGCGATTCGGCTATTGAACTTTTTGGCGCGGTAAACGGATTGATCCTAACCGATGCCGAACGTAATGCCGCAGATGAATCACTTGACGGTGGTTACAAACTGAAGCTTACCAATCCTGATAAAATGAAAGAGCCCTACCCTCCCCGCGCGGTATCTATTGCTCCCGGCACTGGTAACGCCACTTATGCCAGCACTTTATCAGCTATCGAGGCGCTGGTTACAGCATAATCATTGTGTCATGAGGTCATTAGTCATTGTATAATGGCTAATGACCATTAAAAGATCCTTTTTCTATAACCTAAAACTAATGACCAAATGACTGATGACGCAATAACAAAGAAATACATGCTTAAACCCGGCTTTCATCAATTTGCACCTGGTTCGGCAGCAATACATTGCAATGAAAACCTGAGCGATGAAGAAGCAGAATGGTACTTACAACGATATCCACATATAGAAGCGCTGTTTGCCCCCCGTCACCCTGAAGGGGGAGTTATAATCCAATCTAAGAATAGGCGCAAATCAATGGCTAATAAAGATTCAAACAAAGGAGGTTCAAAATGAAAACCTATCTTCCGCAAATTGAAAGGCGAATACTGGTAAGGCCAAACCAAACCTATGGTATTCTTAACTATGACCTGGATAATGCTTATCCGCAGCGGATGCTTGAGTTGGTAGCCGGATCACCTACAGCAAAAGACTGCTGGAACAAACGGACAAAATTCATTGCCGGTAATGGATTTGAAGAAAAAGACCTCAACAAACAGGTGATCAACGCCAAGGGTTTAACCCTTGCCAAACTATTAAAGGCATTGGCTACCGACAAAGCACTTTTCACTGGTTTCTGCATTCACGTAAATTACAATGCTGATTTCAAGATCGTATCGGTGAGTTACGTAAAATTCGAGGATATACGCATGGGCGATACCGATAGCCCGGAAACGACCGACAAATATGCGCTTTACTCAGATTGGGGCCGCAAAACCTGGAAAAACATCATGCGCAGCAAGATCACTTTTTTAGACCGGTATAATCCTGATCCGCAGGTGATCCGGGAACAGGTATCCCGGGCCGGCGGATGGGAACATTACAAAGGACAGTTGTTTTATTTTAATCCGGAAGTTGATGATTACCCGTTAATTGAAGCAGATTCGGTATGGGAAGATTTTGAAACCGAGGCCGGGATCAAGATTTTCAACAACAGGGAGGTAACCACCGGGTTTCTGCCATCAACCATGCTTTTTATGCAGTCGCGCCGCGAGGAGGCCGAAAACACCAGGCCTGATGCCGATGAGTACTCAGCGGCCAATATCCCATCGCAGCTTGAAAAAGACCTCGGCGCATTTCAGGGTGCGAAAAGCGCGCAAAAGATCATCGTAATTGAATATGAAGATGAAAACTCAAAACCGGAATTCAAAGCCTACCCTATTCAGAATAACGATAAGCTGTTTGAAACGACGGAACGATCTGTCGAAGCCCGCATCATTAAAGGCTTTTCGGTGCCAAAAGAATTGATTAACGCCGAAAAATCATCAGGGTTAAGCAACGGCAGCGAAAAGAAGCAGGCAATTCTTGAGTTCAATGACAATACCGCGGCCGACAGGCTTGACCTGTCAGAAACTTTAGCTGAAATTTTCAATCGTTTTTACAGAAATATAAATCCCGGTAATAACTGGAACATCGTACCCGTAACAGCGATAGCAGCCGATGATAGCCCGGGTATCAAGGCCGGAAACGCCATCAACGGGCTCCTACAATCGGCCATTCCTCAAAAAACAAAATAGCTGCGTTGATATACGCTTATGGTTTTAAACAAGCCGAAGCCGAAGCAATGTGCGCTTAATTAAGTCATCAGTCTTTAGTCGTAAGTTCTAAAAGCTGCTTAAGCCTTATCATTTTCATCATTCTAATTTAAACAAAAAACGACTTAAGACTTCCGACTCAAGACTTAGAACTAAGACTTAAACACAATCATAAACAACATTTTCAAATCCCGCAACGGGAGTTAGGAGGCCATGCTATGATCTATTTAATCAATCAAACCATATTTCAGCAATACGAAGACATTAACATAAATATTAAACCCGAGCGTCTCAAAGTGTTCATTAAAAAAGCGCAGGAGCTTGATTTGAAGCCATTTTTAGGTTATGCCTTATACTACCAGCTGATCACCTGCTGCAATGATGACGGTACTATAAAAGAAGATGCTCCGCAGGCTTATAAGGACCTGTTAAACGGCAGCGAATATCTTGACGAGTATGGCCGCATCGTATTATACGAAGGCCTCGCTCCCGCCCTGGTTTATTTCACCTTTGCCCGCTTTATTGAAAACGACGCTATACACTACACTGCAACTGGACCAGTTATCAAACGCCACGATAACGGCGATGCCCTTTCATCGCCCGAGATTGTAAAACTGGTGCAGCAGCAACGCAGTATAGCCAATGCTTATACCAATGATATAGAAAAATTTTTAAGAGATAACCAGGAAAACTTTCCGCTTTGGCGCTACAACGAAAAGAATAAAAGCAGCCGCCAGTCCGGTCCGCGGATCCGTGGTATCGACAAAAATGATTTCAACTATCCGGGCACAATTAACAATTACAATTTACCAATAACCGAATTTTTAAACTGATGGCGAACGATAAAAAAATAAGCGAGCTCCCGATAGCAGAAACTATAAATACCGAAGACAGATCAATCCTCATCAGCAACAATGCCGATTATCAATTCGATTTTGCCACCCTGCTTCAATTTATCAATTCAGGGCTAAACGCCGGAGCTAACCTAACCTTCGGCCCGGTGCTTCCGCAAAACACAAGCGGTAAAAACGGGGACGTATTTATAAACACTGCAGCAGGCTCCTTTGCGCAAAAAATAGCAGGTGTTTGGACAATTGTTTACACCATAGCCACCGGAAGCAGCGGCGATACCACCGTGCTATACGGCACAACCAACCCCAATACGTCAACCGGCAATAATGGCGATACATTTATAAACACCGTAAGCGGCATATTTTACAAAAAGACCGCCGGAGCATGGAACCAGGTATTCTCCATGCAAACAGGTCCGCAGGGACCACAAGGGGCAAGCGGAACGGATGGTATCAATGGTACAAACGGCAAAACAATATTAAACGGGCTAACCAATCCGGCAAACAGCCTGGGTACCGATGGTGATTTTTATATCAATACCTCCTCTTATTACTTTTTCGGCCCCAAGACCGCCGGTATCTGGGGCAGCGGAATTTCATTGATAGTTTCGGGCGCACAATTTGAGGAAATTGCGAACAAAAATACACCCAACGGCTATGCGGGTTTAGATGGCAGCGGAAAGATTTCGGCAGCCCAACTCCCCGGCTATGTCGATGATGTACTGGAGATTGCCAATTATGCATCCCTGCCGGCGATCGGAGAAACCGGAAAAATCTATATTACTACCGATACCAACAATGAATACAGGTGGGGCGGATCGGCATACATCCAAATTGTGGCGTCGCCCGGTACTACCGATGCTGTACCCGAAGGCGCAACAAACAAATATTTCACGGTATCAAGGGTTTTAAACGCTGTACTTACAGGTATCGGATTCGGAAGCGCCTCGGCAATATCAGCAACCGATAGCATTTTGCAGGCGTTGGGGAAGCTGCAGGCTCAAATTACCGGTTTATTTAAGATTCCTTCGGGAGGGATAAGCGGGCAGATCTTAGCAAAAAATAGCAATACTGATGGTGATTTGCATTGGATTAATGCGCCTTCCGGTAGTGGCGGGGGCGGCTCATCTGAACCATCCGGGCAGATTAAATCTTTCAGGGTTGATTACGGGGCTGTTGGGGATGGTGTGACGGATGACACGGCAGTTATAAATACAGCGTTAGCATCGGAGCGTGTTATAGAAGATACCGGGGACTTTCATGTTTCAACCAATCCAACTAATACATACGGTACGCCAATAAATGGCGACATTCGGATAACAAAAACAGGAGATTTTGGTCAACCAGTTCAGCTAAATAGCGATGCTGATAAATATCAACACATATTTGGCTTAGAATATCTATCGAGCTTTCACAAAAAATTAATAGCAGGTACGGGTGTGAAATGTCAATTATCAGGGGATAGTACTTCTGTATTTGACGGAGGTACTGCTGGATATGATATATTTAGCCTCTTACAGAACTTAACTATTAGGAGCAATTTCACCAACGTAACATGGTCTTCAAGTAGTGCTCTTGGTTTATCAAACGTTAGTTGGGTTAACACCGTTTTGCCCTCTGATTTATCTATGTCTACTCCGATGGATTTATATATTCTTAGATATGGTATTAACGATGCACAAGACGGAAAAACCGCTAAGCAATCCATCGATCTTGTAGAAAGTGGTTTAGCAACAATTAGGGCAAATTCTAATTTTACTAAAGATAAATTATCAATTATTTTATGTACCCCAAATACCCATCAAGACCACATAAGTGGAAGTTATAGCGGTGAGATTTGGATAGAAGATTATCGAAAAGGCTTAAAATCATTAGCACGTAAATATCAATGTGTATTTTTTGACACTTATGCTATGTGGCAAGATGCAAGAAACGCCTCTGATTATATGGGAGATCGTTTACACCCACAGTCTGTATTTTACGCATGGCAGGCCGATAAGCTTTTCAATGTTATTTTCCCGTCAATTTTCAGACCAGTCATTAATAACAATTTTGTGCCTGCGAATGTGTTCACAGCTACTCAACCACCTTCCGATTATCCCTTAGGGTTAAGCCAATTCGAGGCAAGCTCAACATTTCCGGTTCAAGGACAAGTAATAACATTCAGGTCAAAAGGTAGCAATGGCACAATAAATCAGTATGTACATGGCCGGGGATTTTATGGAAATCAGTTTTGGTATCGATCAGGTAGCACAAGTGATGGATGGTTTCCTTTTATAAGATTATTAGATGGTAATACTATTGCATCAGGAATTTACACTACTGATCATTATGATTTTACAAACACTATTTCAACAGGCCTTTCAAGTGATCAGACACTTAAAGGGTTTAGTGTTACTCCAATGAATTCAGATGCTCGTTCAGCCATTATAGCAAGTATATCAGTTGTCAGTGGGGTTAATATTCGGTTAAATTATAGTTCATCTGCTCCGGCAGTAGTAGGGTCTACTTTCGCGTGGACAGCGTTTCTTTGATAATTGATGGATGTTCAGATGGTTCTATCCAGCTACACGATTGATCCCAACCTGTTGAGGGGCCTTCGTCAAGCGCAATCATTTTTTTGCCACACCATTTGCAAGTACGCTCATTTGGTTTGTATATCCAGTAATGAATATTATACCTACAAATAAGATTTTTAATATAAAATAACATGCCTTAGCTATTAAAACCATTCATTTATACTGTAATATACCCAATTTAAAACTATTAACAAAATTACCTTTTTTCTTGTTTGCTTTATCATAGCCAAGCAGGATATTTTAATTGGCGCAGGCTTATAAAAGGCTATGTTAATTGAATTTCTCTGAATCTTAAAGCCCGATTAAATCTTTTTTAGGGACTTTAAGATTTACCATGCATATCAAAATCGTGTAAAAAATATACCATTCGTTTTATTTTTTAAATGGGGATTTTGCGATTTTACCCACCACCATTATAGCGCAAGCAATTAAATACCAGCGCATTTCCCAACCAATTTATAATATCTACATCATGACAACATTTGAACACAGAGAGATCAGGGGCATTACCATAAAGAATATGATAGTCACCATAGCCAGCACCATAAGTATTGTTGTTTCGGTAATGACAGGCTACTTCCAATTGAAAGGCGACATTAAAGATATCCGTTCATCGCAGGAAACACAAAGCAGGATCAACGAGATCAGGTTAAAAATACTGGAAGGACAAGTTAATGTATTACAGCAGGAAGTCCGTGGATTAAAAGAGGGGAAGAGATCTTAAATACATTGTTTAAGAGGTGTGCCCAGAACGAGATTCGAACTCGTACATCCTTACGAATGCCACCCCCTCAAGATGGTGCGTCTACCAATTTCGCCACCTGGGCTTTTAAAAAATGTGAGAATCTTTCAATTCTCACATTCTAATTTTTCTTACTTTAAAAAAGGCGTGCCCGAAGAGAGACTCGAACTCTCAAGAGACAATTCTCAACGGCTTCTGAGACCGCAACGTTTACCAATTTCGCCATCCGGGCTTATCGTTTTATTAACAAGCGTGCAAATATAATCGTTTCCGGCAAATTGCAACTTAATAAATTAAAAAATCATTATTATGTCGTTTAACGGCCTTTGAAAATCTAACTTAGGTTTCATAAAACTCTTTATATCAAACGTAATGAAACTAAACCGCATTTTTATTTCAGGTACCCTACTTTTTTCTTTGTGGTTCAATTCTGTCCTGAAAGCACAAACTATTACCGTTTTACAACAGGATAAGCCAACAAGCATCCGTGGTTTATCTGTAGTTGATGATAATACGGCATGGATAAGCGGCAGCAAAGGATACATCGCCAAAACAAACGACGGCGGCAAAACCTGGAGCTGGCAACAAATAAAGGGTTATGAAAAATCCGACTTTCGGGATATTGAAGCTTTCAACGACAAAGAGGCTGTAATCATGAGTTCGGGCACGCCGTCCCTCATCTTGAAAACAATTGATGGCGGACAAACCTGGCATGAAAAATATCGAAAAACGGATACTACCTATTTTTTAGACGCTATGGATTTTGCCGATAACCTTCATGGCTACATCTTGGGCGACCCGATCAACAATAAATTTTTATTGCTGGAAACCAAAGACGGCGGTGAAACCTGGAACGAGTCGAATAATGCCCCAAATGCACTGCCGGGAGAGGCATCGTTTGCCGCAAGTGGCACATGCCTCAGAGTATCGGGCAAAGAGGCGATATACATCGTTTCAGGGGGTAGTAACGCCAGGCTTATTTCCTTACAGCCTCACAATAATCAATGGCAGTATTCAAACCTTCCACTTACACATGGAAAAAGCAGTGAAGGCGCTTTTTCAATATCGATAGGGCAAAATGCCGGTATTATTGTCGGAGGTGATTATGCCAGTGATAAAAAAACAGATTCAGTGGCGACTATCCTGGCGGTTCACCCTGTCCTCACATTTACACCACCCCAAACAGGGCCGGCAGGTTTTCAATCAAGTGTTGAGCACATAAAATCCGGGATATTTCTTTCCACAGGCACGCCCGGGAGTAATATTACTACTGACGGCGGCAAAACATGGAAACAAATAGATAGCACAAGTTTTAATGTTTGCCGCAAGGCAAAACATGGTAAGCTTGTATTATTAGCCGGGAATAGTGGTAAAATAGCCATTCTAAAATTGTAGTTTACTGGTTTTTAACGGCTTAAAAAAACCTTAACATTAATTTAAAAAATAGCTTGCAGGGAATAATTAAGAACCCTATATTTGCACCACTTTAAACGGAAACGGTTAACCGAACCAGGAAGTTGAAAAGTATGATTCCGTAGCTCAGCCGGTAGAGCATAACACTTTTAATGTTGGGGTCCTGGGTTCGAGTCCCAGCGGGATCACAAAGCCTTTGAAAAGAGGCTTTTTTATTTAAAAACAAAAGCTGCCTTTAAACAGCCACGCCTTAGTAAGCGAAAAATTTAAAGAATGATTCCGTAGCTCAGCCGGTAGAGCATAACACTTTTAATGTTGGGGTCCTGGGTTCGAGTCCCAGCGGGATCACGTAAGGCGCAAGAAATTGTGCCTTTTCTTATTTAAACCGTACCCAGCATTGTTTTAACATATAAACGCCCTTCTTCCGTTCAGGCTGAGTTGCGTCGAAACTACTGAACATCTTTTTCGTTATATTGCTCCACAATTAAGCACAACCAATACTAAAAATGACCGGCGGTAACAAGAACGATAGGGTGAATATGAAAACGCTTGCGAAAGAGCTTAACCTTTCAACCGCAACCATATCCAAAGCGCTTCGCGACAGCTATGATATAAGTCCTGAAACCAAACTGAGGGTAATGGAAGCCGCCAGGCGTTTAAATTACGTACCTAACGCTTATGCCAGCAGTCTCCGCAAACAAAGCAGCAATACCATAGCCATCATTATACCCGAAATTGCCGACAGCTTTTTTAGCCAGGCCATTAACGGCATTGAAAGTATTGTCGCGCCAAAAAATATCATGCGCTCATTTACCTTACTCATGATAGCTATGAACGGGAAGCATCCATGTTTAACGACCTGGCCAGCGGACGCGTTGATGGCCTAATTATGTCGGTAGCCAGCAGCACCCAGGATACCGGACATATTAAAACATTACAGGAAACGGGCATTCCCATAGTTTTTTTGATAGGGTGTGCGAGGATATTACTGCAGATAAAATAGTAACCGACGACTATAATAGCGCTTACAACGCAGCCACCCACTTATTGCAAGCCGGATGTAAAAACATCTCACTGGTTACCATCAGCGGTTATCCTACTATTTTAACCGCCCGGGAACAAGGATATCGCAACGCTTTAACTGAAAATGGGTTTGTAGTTAAAGATGCAGAAATAGTAACCTGCGCCAATAAATATACAGAGGAAAACGTAAACATGATCAAAGCGCATTTGGCAACCGTTAAACCCGATGGTATCATAGCTACAGTTGAGCAGCTGGCAACCGCAACTTATCTGGCTTGCGATGAACTAAAACTACAGATCCCTTGTGATGTAAAAGTTGTTTGTTTTACCAATCAAATTACCGCGGCCATACTTAATCCATCGCTTACTACTATTTTACAACCTGCATATGATATGGGAAAGCAAGCAGCGGAAATCCTTTTCGGCCGCTTGTCCGGGCGGCTTAATGAAGCCAAGCAGGAACTGATAATGCCATCGCAATTGATAGCAAGAGCATCAACAGCCAGTTAGAGATTGTTATATATCGTTCTTAAACGTAGGAGACACCACCAGCTTACTTTTTTCTGACGACACTATATTTTTGATATCATCAGCGGATAATGCGGCTTTGAATACTTTCACTCTGTCCATAAAGCCGTGAAACACGCGTTCCGATGGAAACTCTTCGTTTCGGCCTAACGTCCATTTGTTATTTACCGACAGATCAGCGGTTACCTCTAACAGCGTGGTTCCGGCCAAAACACTATCGATATAAACATACAGCGTTTTGCCGTTGCACACGCCGGCTATGTGGTGCCAGTGCTGCTTCCAATCGACAGGAAGGTTTACGGTACAGTCCCCCTGCCCCATCCACCGGCAAAAAAAGTGAGGGTTTTGCTATCCGTCATTTGCAATACATGGTTATCGCCTTTGGTAATGATATCAACCAGACCTTTCTTATTGCCCATCGGGTAAACCCATCCCATCATAGTAATGGATTCATCCATATTGTCCAAAGCTGGTGAGTTTGGGACTTCCACATAAGTACTATCGCTAAATAACAATTTATCATTAGTAGTCGTTACTGAAGATGAAATAACATTTCCGTTGTTATGAAAGCCCGAACTATCAGCAACTATCTTACCACGGACTATCGATGCGAAATCAAGTAATAATGATTCTGTAGCATTTTCATAAACCTTGTAGATAGTTTTCGCCGTATCGACCCTCACATATTCAAATCCGTTTTTGGAAGCTTTTATATGATGACTAATGGTTTTAACTTCACCGGCATCAAGTTTAATATTATCGGTAAAAACAACCGAATCATTCTGGATTACAGGTATAATAAAGGTTTGCTTTAATCCGCCAGTATTTTTTATCCGGTATTTTATTTCCTGGCTTTCATTCAACCTGATCATCGGTTTTACCTCCAGCCCCGATATATTAAAAGCTTGTTCCTGCGGTTTTGCAGGCAGATTCACTTCGACAATCAACGGTAGTGTATTATCAAGCTTCAGTACCGTTTTTCCCACAGGGTAAAGGCGAAACTCAATAGAATCCTGAACAGTTTGTCCCGGCTCAACCAGCCAGTTTTTATAACTATATGGCTTTCCGTTAACCAACAGCTTTACGGTTTTAATGCCCTTGCTACCTGTATTTTTAAGTTTAAACCTTATCACAAGCGGCTCGTCAGGCACTGCATTTTTTTATCGACCGAATAACTCGCTATACTAAAGGCAGTATTTTTTTGTGTGGCCGATAGCTCAATCGGATCTTTATCGGTTGGCCAGTTACCTGGGGCTTTCCCCATATCAAAAGTCATTGCACCACCGTTAACCAACACCGAATGTGTCAGGGCCAATTGTTGCCAGGCTTTGCCATTCACATGCAGAGCCTGTACGTAATTATTTTTTGCAGATGAATTATTACTGTCGATGATGAACTTTTTGCCATTGGGTAAATGAAGCGTTACAGATTTGAACAAAGGCGCACCGATAGCGTAAAGCGGATTACCAGGACATACCGGATATATCCCGAGCGAGCTAAAGACATACCAGCTTGATGTTGAACCGAGGTCATCATTACCGGGCAAACCGCCAGGAGTAGCCTTGAACCTATTGAGCATGATATCTCTCACCCATTTTTGTGTTAACCGTGGCTTGCCGGCCTGGTTAAACAGATAAGGTAAGTGAAAAACAGTTTCGTTATCAAAGAGGATAACATTATTGCGAAGAGCTGAATTCAAACGGGCGGCAAACTGCTCATTGCCGCCGGTCATATTAATCAAGTCTTTACCATTTTGAGGCACAAAGTAGGAATATACCCATTTGTCGCCTTCTTTATAACCCGATGTGCCGGGCTGAAGCTTAAACTCATCTCCATTACGCGGAAGCATAAACAGTCTCGTCCTTATTTAAAAGATTGCGGTAGTTAAAACCTCTGCTTGATAATAACTGATAAGTCGGCTTATCATTCATCACCTTATCTGCGAATTGCGACAGCGCCCAGTCATCATAGGCATACTCAACCGTGCGGGTAACTGACTCGGGCCGGGTAAAGGGGACATAGGCCATTTGGTGATAAACTTCCATGTCTGACTGAACAAATGGCCCGTCAACCAAATCTTTCTTCATAGCCTTATAAGCAAAATCTTTATCAAAGCCCACAATCCCTTTCAAATAGGAATCAACAATAATTGGAACAGCATGGTTGCCCGTCATACTTTCGGTAGGCAGGTGACCGCTTTGCTTGTATACATCCAACATAGACAAGATCACATCCTGTTGCTTTTGCGGATATAACAAAGTGAGCAAAGGATGTAACGACCGGAATGTATCCCATGGAGAAAAAGCTTCATACTGGTTTTGACCTGTTTTTTGATAGACCTTACCATCCGTACCGCGGTAACTGCCATCAGCGTCATCAGCAACCCACGGCAGCAATAATGAATGATAAAGTGCTGTGTAAAACACCCTTTTATTCTGCTCATTATCATCGGTTATATCAACGATTGATAATAGTTTAGCCCATTCCCTATTTATTTTGGCGCGTATCTCGTCAAAACTAAGGCTACCTGTTTCCTGATTGATATTATGCTGTGCCCCGGGGTAACCAACCGATGATTTGCTTAATTGTAAAGTGATAATTGTGGCACCTGCCTGAGCTTTGCTGAAAGTAAACAGCCAGCCGCCTTTAACTTCTTTTTTATCAGTGTACCCTTGGTTAAAGTTTATTACCGCGTTAGCATTTGAAGCATGAAGCACTTTATTTGATACCACCTGAATTTCGCCGGCATTACCGATAAAGATTTGCGGATTAGCGTTCCCATTAAATGTAAAACGGAACATGCCTGTTCTTGCCGTAGCGGTAGCTTCGGCGACAATCTGTTTACCGTCAAAACTTACCTTGTAATAGCCAGGAGCAGCCATTTCATTTCTGTGCGAAAAACGGAGATTTGATTTACCAGGCTCAAAAATATTGTTTCCATTAAATGGCATCACAAAGAAATGTCCGGACGAACCTTCGGGGAAGCCACTCATGTGGCCAAAACAACTGAAATAATAAATTGAGCTATCGGTATAATTATATCCCCTTGCCCCCATTGTCCTTGTTTCTGGACTTAGCTGTACGCTACCCGATGGCGCAACGGCTCCAGGATAACAACCACCATTGTTGCCCCATTTAGTAAGCACATTGCTAAGTGATGTACCAATAAACGGATCAACATATTGTAGATGATTTATTTGCTGGGCATAGAGGTTGCTGCCCAATAATGTAATGATTGAAACTAAACAGATTATCTTCTTCAATTGCGCAATCAATAATTTAAAACACTAATGTAGAGGCGAATAATTGCGTCTCCCTCTTGCAGGGCATTTAACGTGTATACCCTCTCTGTATAGTTGGAGACGCAATTATGCGTCTCTACGTGGATGTTATATTTTTATATAGATCTTTTTCTTATCAAGCAGATATGCCACCAGCCAGCAAAGCATCATATAACAAAGCGCAAACACCAATGTACCAAACGCGCCGGGGAATATTTTTTGATAAAACGCCTGGTTTATCCAGTCGTAAAAACTTAGCTGTGGTTTTACCCAAATGGTTTGGAACACGGTTAACAGCAATTCTGACAGCAGATATATGGCCAGTGAATTGCGCCCGAATATGAGAAAGAAGTTTGTGCTACTCTTTACCTTTTTTATTTCGATGGCGAACACCATAAAACCTAACAGTAAAAGATCAATCCCGATAGTAAGAAGTGTGAATGAGCTTGTCCACAATTTTTTGGCTATAGGGAAAAATTGTGCCCAGAATAATGAAGCAGCTATCAGCAATACCCCACACATGAACAAGCGCGCAATCGACTCATAATTTTTACCCTTACGCTGTATAAACGCTCCGGCCAGGTACCCGCCAATCACATTAACAATAGCCGTCATGGTGCTGAGTAAACCCTCCGGGTCGAAAGCTATGGGGCCGCCTTTATCATGATATAAATGGTTGTTGCCCATCAATACAATATCCAACCGGGTACCTGCGTTGCCAAGCATGGTATACTCTTTACCCGGTTCACCACAAAATATCAGGAATGCCCAGTAGCCAATTAAAAGTAAAACAGATATGATAACGGCCGTTTTTTGCGAGCAGTAATGAACTATCAACGCGCCAAAAAAGTAACACAAAGCAATCCGTTGTAGCACCCCCATAATACGGGTATGGCTTAGCGGATTAAATACCCAGCTACCTGCTTCACGGTGAAAGAACGGGAACCAATACATCAGGTGCCCCAGCAGAAAAATGATCACAGTGCGCTTAAAAATCTTGCCTATAAAAGCGGCATCAGTTTCAAATTTCTTTTTAGAGAAACTAAGCGCGTTGCCTACTGCGAAAAGGAAAGAAGGAAAAACCAGATCGGTAGGTGTAAAACCAATCCAGGGTGCATGATCAAGCGGCGACCATACGTTTGCCCCCGAACCGGGGGCATTAACGATGATCATGAAGCAAATGGTCATACCACGGAAAACATCGAGCGCGGTAAATCTTTCGGTTGTTGCAGCCATTTTTGCAATTATATTAATTAAGGGGTATTGAAATTTCTTTGATTAACCGGCCTGCAGCTCCTTCTGCCACAATACGGGTTTTATTGATACTATTGCCGTCTTCGTCATAAACCACCACCTGGTTTACACCCGGTTTAAGCCAGCATTCGGGGATATAAAGGCTTTTCATATCCAGTTTTTCAGGGTACCTGCCTAAGTTGTGACCATTAACCCAAACGGAGCCATGTCCTAATCCATCGGGATCAAAACGCCAGATGAATGTACTTCCTGCTGATGATGGCAGACTGAAAATGGTGCGATAAAAGGCTGGTACGTTTTTTACTTGCTTAACTGCTTCAAGCTTCGTCCAGCCCTGAACAGCTTGCGCATCACCCGGACCACCTTTTAATTGCCAGTTGATTACCGCTGTGGCATCACCTATGGCATTGATTTTTACAGATTGATCGATGCCCCCTTCATTTGAGTAATTTTCAATAAAAAGGGTAAGATCAACCGGGTGTTTTAAGGTTTCTGCATCAGTAATGTTCACTTCAAATGGCTGGTTCCAGCCGTCATGATGGGCTACTTGTTTACCGTTAATAAATACGGTGGCGTTTTCGTCAACGCTTTTAAACAGCACTGCTAATTTTGAAGTCCCCGCCGGCTGCTGCGGAATAGTTATGTGAAACCAGGCATAACCCTCTTTCAGGTTGAAAACATCATTGCCTATTTTATACTTTTTGTATACCGATGTATCAAACGCCGGTGGTCCTTGTTTTACATCATACTTTTTATTGGCCCTGGTAAAATACCAATCGCTAAGCTCAGAAATAAACGGTCCGCC
Source organism: Mucilaginibacter sp. P19 (assembly GCF_050632265.1). NCBI lineage: Bacteria > Pseudomonadati > Bacteroidota > Sphingobacteriia > Sphingobacteriales > Sphingobacteriaceae > Mucilaginibacter > Mucilaginibacter sp. P19. The sequence continues at coordinate 1,615,323 of NZ_CP192586.1, read as the reverse complement.
TTTTTTGATCAACGCGTTACCGAAAAGCCCTTTGCTATCAACCTCATCAATCGGCCCCAGATAGGCGGCCAGCTTATCCCTCCCGTCATGCGCTGCAAAAACAGCTAAGTTATGCTTGCCTTTGGTTAGATTAATCGTTAACTCATTATCGTTCAATTTCCATTTAGCAGCAGGTTTGCCATCAATAAACGCCTGTCCCCTGCCCCCTCCTTTAACCTGCAAGGTATATTTTCCGTTAGATGTTATGTTTAGCGAAGCCCGGTACCAGGCATCGGCAGTTATATCGTCATCCGCTCCCATTGGCTGCGGATCTTTTGATTTGAGCCAGCTGCTGGCATTAACATTTGGAGCAGCATTAACGGACGCGTCTTTATACTGCCAGTTAGTTAGACTGATAGTCCGCGGCTGATTCCCTTCTTGCGCGTCGACACTGAAAGCAATCCCTTTACCATCAGTGTATAACATTATCTTCTGGCCTGCATTTTGTATTAAAGGCGTTTCTGCCGTAACTTTTAATTGTCCATTTTTAACCGATAGATCACCAACATAGTTTAACCCTGTGATGATATAGCTTGTGCCTTCAATGCCAACTATCCACGTTTTATCGGTTAAAGTGTGGTTCATGGCCAAAACCCTTATAGTTTGCGAGCCTGAATTAAAAGTATATTCAACCGGCATTTCGGCAGTAGCAGGCATTTGCTCATCAATTAGCAAATTATTATTGCCGATTTTTACCGAAGCCGATGCTGACAGAAGCTTTCTCTTTAGTATTGAAACGAAGCAACAACTGATCGCCTGCTTCAGCATCAACAATTATAGTCGTCGTATTAACCTGTTTAACAATAGCGAATACACGGGTAAGCGCCCAATCAAGCGTAACTTCATCATTAAGCTTGTAATTGTGCACCAAAGGATAGATCTCTTTAGGCTGCACGCTGATCTTTTTACCCGCAAGCAAACCTTCGTCACCCTTGATATTTAACAATGTACTTACCTTAGATGCTCCCGGATTATCAAGGAATATCAGATCACCAGCCGGGCTTGTACGGGCAGATATTTTAACTGCTGTATCAGCAGCAATGCCTTTGTATATTTCGGAAGCGTTTGTGCTGTTTTCCAATACATCCTGGAAACTGCGGGAGAACCATGAGGCGCGCTTGAAAGTGTAATAAATCGGTCGTAAATCGCCCGCCTGGCCTATACCCGTGCCATAATCGTACGAAGCTGCATCCTCGTCATTATTGGTATAGCCAAAGTTTGAACCACCATGGGCCATATAGTAGTTATAACCGTTACCGCCATGAGCAATGATTTTCCAGGTACGTCTGTCGTAAAGCTCAGCATCTCCCGGCTTGGCTCCATATTGTGAATACCAAACAGTCCAGAACTCTGTAGAGAACCATGGGTTCGGGCGTTTATCATCGTCAAGCTTTCCATCACCTGCAGGGTCACTGGCGTGGTGTAAACCGCTGAAGAAATATGGCACCTGCATACCCATATCCAAAGCTTTTGCCTGAAGATGTTTGAAATAACCATCGGGCATTACGGTTCCCCAACCGTTGGGATGCTCGTTTTCTAACTGAACCAGTATAACCGCTCCTCCTTTATTGATTTGCCTTTGGAACACCACAGGCAAAAGATGATCAAAAAAGCGGTCGACATATTGTTCAAATGGTTTATTGTCTTCACGTACCCGCAGACCTTTTTTAAATTTAAGCCATATCGGGTAGCCACCGTTATCCCATTCGGCGCAATAATACGGGCCAACACGCACAATGGCATATAAACCAAGTTGCTTTACTATGTCCAGAAATTTTCCAAGATCACGGTCCCCGCTGAAGTTAAATTTACCTTCCTGCTCTTCATGAAAATTCCAGATAGTGTAGATCTCGATACAATTAAAACCTGCCCGTTTGATTCTCATCAACCTGTCGTACCAAAGTTCATGCGGTATGCGAGAGTACTCCAATCCGGCTGATACTATAAACGTACGTTTACCCTGAACAATGAAACCTTTACTGTCAAAATCAATATAAGGCTTAGCAACTGCTGTAGTTGGGAAGATATAATCGTTTGAGCCCTGGCTGAGGGCTGATGTAAAAGCGGTTAACAATAGGATAAATGTTAATATGGTATAGCGTATTCTCATGATTTTTCAAAAATCCAGACTTACGCAGTTTTGAAAACTTCGTAAGTCTTTATCTGTATGTTTTTACTCCTGTCATTTCGACGAACTTGTGATGGCCTAAGCGTAGCGTGAGGAGAAATCTTATACGCCATTCCATTAAACTATGCTGTGCCTTGTAGGGCGTATAGGATTTCTCTTTCGTCCCAGTTCTCGATTCCTCCCCTGCTCTATCGAAATGACATCGTTTTTATTAAACTTCTTATCGCGTCCCCAAAATTATCGCATTATACTTCGCAAACAATTGCTTTGATTTTTCAACGGCATCACCTTTTGCAGCATCGGTATAAGCATTATCATGTTTGTTCACCCATTGCCATTCCCAATCTTTCACCTGCTTATCAAAAGCTTCGGCATTAAAGTCAGTTTTGGTTGATAATGACTTATCCAGCAAACCGAAGTACATTACCCAGCGTGGTTTGTAATAGCCTTTGATTAAACCAGCCCATTGACGGTTTGAGTATTCGCGCAGGCCACTTTCTTTGTCACCCCAAAGGGTAACCAGGTCACGGGCGTTAAACTCATACAGGTTTTTCTCTTTATCGGTTACGCCGTTAGCTCTGGCTTCGTTGATCCATTTGCCTAACAGGAAATCTTTACGGGTGCTCAACAAAGCATCCATATCGTCCATCAGTTCCAAGAACTGGCTGCTGTATAATTTAAACTGTTGCTGATCTTTATTTTGATAAGCTTGAGCCATTTTTTGTTGCAGCGGACTTGCATAGTTGGCTAATACTTGCCGTGTTACATCAACCAAATCATACTGAAAGCCATCACTTTGTTTCAGGCTGTCGGCAGCGTTTATAAGTAATGTCCATGCTTTAGCCAGTTGCATGGGATCATAATCCAGTTTGGTAAGCACCCTATCGATATATTTTTTCAACGTTGGCCTTGCCACAATAATCGATTCTGGGCCGCCTTCGGTTAAGCCGCCTGAGTACACCGAATTTAACAGCATGTGCCACGCTTCACCGGCCTGGCTGTTTACCTGCCCGTAACGGCGTTGAGCGTAATTTGCAACCCATTTATCGGCATCAATCGGGTTATCGCGCCAAACGTTTTCCAGCATCAGGGCAAACAGCGCTGGGTTTTGTTCAATACCTTCGGGTGTAACACCAATACCACGCATATTTTTTGATTCGGGATCGTGCAGGGCTATGGCAGGATCGGCAGCTACATGGCGCATACGACCAAACAGGCTGATATTCCCGCCGAAGTTTTGGAGCATACTCCAGATCCACGGTTTGCCGTAATAAGCTTCGGTACGGTTCCAAACCGGGTGGGCATCGCTGTACAGGTCAAGCACTATCATTTGTTCATTAGGTACAGCGTTAAGCAAAGCTTTAATTTGTTGCGGCTGCCAAAATTTGTTATTATAATGGAACATCCAGCCCTGCATTACCCAGATTGCTTTAGGATCAGCAGCGGCCATGGAGTTGAATACCTTTTTACTCATGCCATCCAGGTAGGTTGAATCGTTTGTTGGCGGCACGTTTTCATTAAAAGTATCGGCCGAGTACAGGTGGTCGGTACCAAACTCTTTAGTTTGTGCTTCTATATATTTTTTACCGATGGTTTCAAACATCGGATCGTCGGGGTCAAGTATAAATACATCGGGAAAACCGGCATCCCAGTTGGTTCTTTTAATCTTGGCACCGGGGAATTTGTCTTTAAATGATGGCGGCACGTGGCCGGTGAATGACGACAGAACAGGTGTCATCCCAAATGAGCGTTCACGCTCCAAAATCTTTTTCTGTAATGCCTTGTGCGAGTCCATCCAATGCTGTGGCAGCGGGCCGCCCCAGGCGTCGATATTCCCCATCCAGAACCATGAAAAATAAGCGGGGCCACTAAAAAATTCATCCAGTTGTTTATCGGTAAAGCCCATTTCTTTATAAACAGTTTGCCAAATGGCTTCTTCACCTGTTATAGCCAGCGGCAGGTTAATACCGTTCAAAGCCATCCAATCAATTTCTTTTTGCCAGCGTTCCCAATCCCACCAGGCCATGGTGTAATTAAACGTGCAATAGTTTAAATAGTAGCGATATTGATAAGGCGTGGTTTTATGGATAATACCTTTAACCACAGGCAGGGTAGCAGGCAAATTAAGATTAGTGCCATTCCAGCCGATATCGCAAAAGCAATAATTTTTAAGATAGTAGTTTAATGCTGATGCTATTGAAAGTCCATTGTTACCCCTCAACACAATTTTACCGTTGCGGCTTTCCAACTCAAACGCATCTTTGCCGTTTTGTTGGGGGATAGCCTCAACAGCAAACAAATTACTTTTGCCGGCAATTACTCTTTCAATAAAATCGTACGAGGCTTTCTGATCAACCTGGGCATTGGCTTTAAAACCCAATGAAATAATAGCAACAACAAGTAAGCACTTTCTCATCAACAGATAGTTAAACGCTGGAAATAAATACCGGCAACAGAAGGCTCTCTCCTATTGCCGGTATGAGGATATCATTATTTAAAATTAGGGTTCTGCACCAACACACCTTTACTCTTATCAATCTCAACCTGCGGGATTGGGAAATAATAGTTTTTAGGGCGAACAAAGGTTACCGTTTTGTTTTGATCAAGCGGAGCTTTGGAAACAGCCAGATTATAAATAGCAGCTATATCCACAATTTTGGCTTTGTCCCAACGCATCAAATCCTGGTGACGTTGGTCTTCACCAGCCAGCTCAACACGGCGCTCATGGATCAGCTCTTTCATACCTGCTCCGGAAACCGGCTTTAACAACGGAGATGCACGATGCCTGATCTGATTGATCAAAGCGTCACCAGCTCCGGCACCTTGTGTACGGATCAAGGCTTCGGCAACTAATAAATAAATATCCGCAGAACGCATTAGAGGCACAGCATAACTGTGGTCAACTCCGCCGCCATCAGCTTCAGTATTAAATACAGCGTACTTTTTAAATGCATAACCAGTAGCAGAAAGATCGGCGGTAAACGTTGTCAAGCCCTTGCCATCACCCAGATCAACCTTGTCGCCAACGCTTAATAAAGTAGCCTGTTTACGTGGATCACCTGCCTCAAACTCATTGGCAAGTCCCTGTAATGGCTGACTAAAGCCATAACCATTCCATGATCTTGGAATGTAATAAACTGTAAAGTCATTTTGCACAACGGTTTGTACAGCCTGGATCGAAAAAAGCAACTCGGTGCTGGTTTCATTAGCGCGGGTAAAATTATCGGCGTAGTTAGCAGCCAACGCGTAATGTGAATTGGAAATCACTTTTTGACCGGTTGCAATTGCCTCAGGAAGTTTTTCCCAATACATGTAAAGCTTGGTTAATAAGCCCAATGCAGTTCCTTTGCTTACACGGCCGCGGTCGGCAGAGCCATAGCTTTCAGGCAAAAGATCCACCGCTTTCAACAAGTCCGACTCGATCTGTTTTCGTACTTCTTCAATTGGCGATTTTGGAACATTAAAAGTTTGTTTTGAGTAATCATCTTCGGTAATGATAGGTACATCGCCATGAATGATCATTAAACGCCAGTAGCCAAAGGCACGTAAAAAATAAGCTTCGCCCATACTCCGATTTTTAATATCGGTAGATATTGCGGTGATCTTTGGGATGTTAATGATGCAATTGGTTGCCCGGTTAATGGTTTCATACCTCCATTTCCATGGATACCTGATGGCAGCATTTGAAGCATCATAAGTTAAGTTCTCAATGCCCTCATCTTCGCTATGATCACCTGAACGCCAGTAATCGTCAGATGGAACATCAAATGTAGCCTCCGCGTGGCCAACATAATCCTCTTCTTCCAAAAGGCTATAAATACCGGAAACCGCATTTACAGCATCAACTTCGTTCCTGAAATAATTATCTGAGGTATAAACCCCTTGTTGTTTAAGGTCAAGTGCTTTTTTACAGGCGCTGTTGAGTAACGCCAGCCCTATAACCATATATATTGTAATTTTCGATTTCATGATTTTAAAGTTTAGCAGTTATACCGAATGTAATTGTACGTACCGTAGGATACTGGGCCACATCAACCCCACGCTGCAGGTTGCCGTTAGTATAACCAAGCTCAGGCGTGTATCCCTTATAATTGGTTATAAAAAATATGTTTTGACCTGATGCATATAACCTTACGCTTTTCAGTGTTGCTTTTTTAGCCCAGCTTGCAGGTAAAGTATAACCTAAAGTGGCGTTTTTGAGGGCAAAGTAATTCCCGCTTTCGACAAACAAGTCGGATGTGCGATAATTGTCGTTAGCACGATCTAATGACATACGCGGGATCGAGTTGCTTGTGCCCGCCCCTGTCCAGCGGTTCATGTCTTCGGCATAAAGATTAAACGGATAGGTTGGATCAATACCTTGCATCCTATCGGCATTATAAAGGCTTACACCAAATACGCCGGTAAAGTTTGCTGCAAAATCAAAACCTTTGTATGAAAGACTGCCTTGCAAACCAACTGTAGCATTAGGATTTGGATTGCCCAAATTGGTGCGGTCATTACCATCAATCTGGCCATCGCCATTTAAATCCAGAAAGCGCACATCGCCGGGTTTGATATTAGCCTTACGCGAATCATTTTTAAGCGCCGGATCGTTATCAATTTCTGCCTGGGTTTGGTAAAGGCCATTTGTTTTCCATCCGTAAAAAGAAGCTATCGGCTGACCCTGATATGTTCTTGAGATTTCCTGGCTTGAACGCCCGTAAACTGTCGAACCAATGAAAGTGCCTTCTCCATTAAGTTTAGTTACCTTATTTTTGATAAACGAAGCATTGGCACCGAATGAATATTTTAGTTTATCGCCGCCTTGATAGTTAATTTCAACTTCGACACCTTTGTTATTCATTGTACCGATGTTTTGATTTGGAATAGCTACCGAACCCGCTGAACCTACTACCGGCGGTGATATCAACATATCTTTAGTATTCTTATTGAAATACGTAAGTGTGGTATTTAACTGGTTATTCAGGAAACCAGCATCAAGGGTAATGTTGGTCATAGCAGTACGCTCCCAAGTAATATCCGGATTTGCAATACTTGTAACAGCTGCACCACTTACTCCCGTGCCACCAAAGGCATAACCACCATTTTCATAAGTACTGCCAATTTTGATCAAGCTTAGATACTGAAAAGGCAGTACATTTTGATTACCCAACTCACCATAACCACCCGTCAATTTCAAGTTATTAACCCAGGTGATATTTTTCATGAATTTTTCACTGGTAATTCTCCAGCCCAAGGAAAATGCAGGAAAGTACCCCCACTGTTTGCCGGGCGCAAATTTGGAAGAACCGTCTGCACGAAAAGTAACGGTTGCCAGGTACCTGCTGTCAAAATCATAAAATAACCTTGCAAAGCCCGACTGTAATGAAGATGGCTGAGGCAAGATATTTGAATTGAATTGGCCATTGCCCTGGTTAAGCACCCGTTGATCGGGATCGGTATCGTCATAACCAACCCTTTGAGCGTTAAAACCGTAATCTTTAAAGTTTTGATAAGAATAACCACCTGTAAAAGTTACGTGATTTTTGCCAAACACCTTATCATACGTAAGAAAAGATTCAAGCAACTGTGACGATACTTCCTCTTCAGATTGGGTTAAAGTAGAATTTGGATTTGGCCTTGTTTGATTATTATCTGCGATACTAAAATTATAATTGCGGATAAATGTACCGTCAAAGGCATAGTTAACTTTCAATTTCAGCTCCTTTAAAAAGGTAATTTCAGCAAACGCGTTGGCCAATGCCCTGTACTTTTTAGTGTACCTGTCGGCCATTTGGATAGTAGCATAGGGACTGTTGATATCACCCAACTGATTAGCAAAAGCCTTTGATGTACCGTAAGTACCATCAGGATTTACCAGTGGTATAGCCGGGTTAAAACGCAGAGCCGAAAATATCAAACCTGTTTGCGAATTATTGTTATCAAAGCCATTGTTATTACCGTAGGTCAGTTGAACGTTCTCTCCCAGCTTTAACCACGAAGTTATCTTATGCTCGGAATTGATACGTGTACTGTATCGTTTGAAGTTGGTTTTATCAATAATACCATCCTCATTATAAATAGAGCTTGAAAAGTAATAGTTTGAAGCATCGTTACCGCCTTGAATACTAACATCGCCATTGGTTACATGTCCGGTACCCATAATAGCCCTTTGCCAGTCGGTTCTTTGTGTAGCATAATAACTATCATCCCATGGCGCGTCAATAGCAACACCATCATTGGTATAACGCTCTCTTTTTAGCTGATAAAGCTGTGGAGCAGTTAACAGGCTAAGATATTTAGTTGTGTTAGAAAAACCACTGTAGAAATTAAATGCTGTTGCAAGCTTTTGATTATAGGTACCTCTTTTTGTGGTTACCAAAACTACACCGTTTGCAGCACGGGTACCGTAAATAGCGCTTGATGAAGCATCTTTCAAAATGTCAACGCTGGCAATATCATTAGGGTTAATGTCACTTAACGCGTCAGGGTTACTGGTAGGTACACCGTCAATTACAATTAACGGATTGGCATCATTCACTGTACCTGTTCCACGGATCCTGATGCTCGGCGCAGCGCCAGGTGAACCATCGTTACGAACAATACTTACACCACTTGCACGACCATCTAAAGCCTGAGCCGCTGTACTAACAGGCAAGTTTTGAATATCCGATCCTTTAACGCTTGCTACTGCACCCGTAACATCAACCTTTTTGCTGGTACCATAACCAACAACCACAACTTCGGTCAAGGCAGATGGCAAGGCAACCAGGGTGATATTTAAAGTTTGGCTTCCGGTTATTGTAACAACCTTCTTTTCATACCCGATATAAGAGATTTCCAACACACCGTTTACAGGGGCATCGATACTGAAATTACCATTTGCATCGGTAGTGGTGCCCTGGTTAGTCCCTTGAAGCCTAATGTTTACACCAATAAGCGGTTCGCCTTTGGCATCAACAACTTTTCCTTTTATAAGGGCAAGGCTTTTGGCATCCTCCTGGTTGGCGATGATCACTACATGATCATCATTCATTTTGTAGGAAAGCTTATCATCAATAATAACGGCAAGCAGCTCATCAATTGTTGCGTCTTTTACATCCACATCAACCCTGCCCAACTTTTTAATACTGGCATAGTTGTAAAAGAAACGGTAATCACTTTGTTTTTGAATTTTGGTAAGGACACTACTTACTTCGGCCTGCTTTAGGTTAAGTGTAAATTTCTGCTGTGAGTACACTTTTGCAGAAACTTGCACACAGGTAACCATGACCAATAAAAATACTGCTTTCATCAGCAAAATAACTTTGAGACACACGGGCGCGCCACGAAGCGGGAACACCCTTCTTGTTTTTTTCATTACATTTGTTTTGAAAATAAATGGATGGAGTAAGTGCTGTGTTACAATAGCTTACTCCGTTAATAAAATCCTATTTGTTTGCGGGGAGGAGTGGCAGCTCTTCCCTTGTTTATTTGAGGATGTTTCAGGAATCTGACAGGTAAGTTTTCAATATCATAAGCTGTTAATTAGTGGTTAGTTAGTTTATTTTGTTTTTATTTATCTTTCTTTGACAGATAAACCGTTTGTCCATCAACCCTGAAATTGAACGGTGTGGTCAATTCAATAATGCCCAAAGCCTCCTTCAACGTCTCTTTATCAAGTAACCCGCTTATCTGCTCGGTACGAAGCGCCCGATCTTCAAACACAACCTGCACGTTGTATTTGCGTTCAATTTGAGCAGCCACATCTTCAAACATTTCGTTGGTGAACAGGATGCGGTTATCAACCCAGGCTGTTTCTTTCACTTCGTTCGGCTTAACATCAGGCAGTTCGGTTACCTGGTATTCAATTTTTCCCTCTTTGGGTTTTACACTTTGTGGTTCCCGGTTATTAATAACAATCAGCTTTTCGTTAGGCAACAGGATGATCTTTTTCTCGGGATTGTTTTTTAATTCAACCTGTACTTTACCTTTTAGCAATGTTGTTTCTACAGTTTTATCGTTATTGTAGGCTTTTACGTTAAAAACGGTTCCCAATACCTTTACAACAAGTCTGGCAGTATGTACCAGAAAAGGTCTCTTAGAATTTTTAGTTACCTCAAAAAAACCTTCGCCGGTAAGGCTTACATCCCGGCTGTTTTTCTCAAAAGCCTCGGGGTACGAAAAAGTACTGCCCGCATTTAGCGTAACCTGTGTCCCATCGGGCAATTTGAGCTTTTCGGTTTTACCATAAGGCACATGAATTTCATGTAATATATTTTCGACGGTTAAAGTATCCTGCTGTGCCGCTCTGTTATAAAATAAAACTCCCGTAGTAACAAGCACCAGTACCGCTGCAGCAACCCATTGCCACCTGAACATTGGTTTTATCTTAGTATCATTCGCCGAATTTTCGTTCAAGTTTTTAATTCGGTTCCAGATTTCCTCCAGGTTTCCGTTAATCTCTTCTGGTTTTGTTTCTGTTGCTTCAGTGCCGTTTCCTTTTAAAGCATTGGTAACATTATACGTTTTTTTATAGTCGGGAAATTGTTCAAGAAACATGTCGAGTTCGGTCAATTCTTCAGCACTGGCAGTTTTGCCCATGCTTTTGGCCATTAACTCAATAAACCTGGATTTGCTCATAGTAATTGGTATTCTGCATTAAGGACACGGCAGTTCCCGGTTTTTCCTAAAAGAAATTAAAATATTTTTTTGAGGGGGATTAACCTATTTATTCCCCAGCGCCTCGTCAAGTTTTTTCAGGGCGATAGCCAGTTGCGCAAAAACCGTTTTGTTCGACAGGCCAAGGATATCGGCTACCTCATTGCAGGAGAGATCATCCTCTTTAACCATTTTAAAAATGAGCTTACAACGGGGCGGCAAACTGTTTACAGCGTTTAAAACTCCGGCCTGCAGCTCTTTGCTGATGAGCAATTGCGCGGGATCAACCGATAAATGAAAATAATAGGTTTCGGCAAGTTGAGCATCGCGGTTTCTTTTTGAGGTGTTGCTTCGGATATGGTTAAGACAGGCATTTTTTATAGCCACATAAAAGTATACTTTAGGGTTCGAGATCTTGTTAAGCTTGTGGCGGCCTGTCCAGATATTTACAAAAAGGTCATTGATGATCTCTTCGCAAGCTTCCTTATCGCCCAAAAAGGACCAGGCAAACTGATTAAGATTATTGATCAGCAGCTTATACAATTCATTAAAGGCAGATTCATCATTGTTGTAATGAATAGAATCTATAAGTTCTTTAATCTCCAATGTTGAGCGGCTTGCTTTTAACGGGAACAGTTAACTGAAATAATGTACAATTTTAAGTAAAAAATCTTGATCCAAACTATTTTAGGTTGATTTAGAAAACCTGTAAAAGAATTAATCTGTCTACGATATTCTTTTATTTGACATTGGTTTTTCATGTTTCCAAATGTCTGATTCAGGAAGGCAAATGCCCGGTTTAACTATAAATTTATAATTCAACAGCCCGGGTGATTATATCTTAGCCCTCAAAAACGTAAAATAATTAAAGTGTTTGGTCAAAACAGATTAACATTAGCTTCCCTTTCAGCATCATGAAGGTGGATTTGGCTCACAGGCCGTAATTAACTCTATATTTGCCCGGCAACTGTCCGTATTTCCGTAAACCCGTTTACAGTAAATGAAAAATAACACTACATTTAAAATTTCCCCCGGAATTATATGGAGCAGTTCAATTTTCCTTGGCCTGCTGGCCTCTGTTCCCCAAATAGCCGAACGCCATTTTAAACCCGCTGAAGCGGCAGTGAATTCGGCTGTTACCGCTTCTTTTTCACTGTTTGTATGGTACTATAATATCTATACGCTGCCAAAGCAATCGGGCAATAAACAACTGAATAAAAGCATCTCGTATTCCCGGCTTCTTACAACACTGCTGATAGGTATGGGGGTAATGCTGGCCTTAGCCTACATACAGCAACTGATATTAACGCATTTAAATTTCGGCCCGGTAATGCTGATGATTGAGGTAAGGGGTATACTTATTAACCTCGTATTTTATATGCTTATAAACCTGTTGTACCAAAACTACCAAAACCAGCAGGTTAACGTTGAGCTGGAACGCATCAAGGCCGATAACCTTGGCGCACAATATGAACTGTTGAAACAGCAGATCAACCCGCATTTCCTGTTTAACAGTCTCAATACCCTAAAGGCGATGGTTGAGACCAATGACCAACACTCGGTAGATTTCATCCTTAAACTTTCAAATTTTTATCGTTTTACGCTTGAAAGCCGCAGGTTAGACCTTATTCATTTATCCGAAGAACTGGAAATTGTAGAAGCTTACAATTTTTTACTTAAAGCCAGGTTTGAAGACGGTTTTATTTTCACTAATACTATACATGAACAATATCGCGGTACGCTAATCCCCCCATTCACGCTGCAGCTATTGATAGAAAACTGTATTAAACACAATGTGGTATCGCTGGATCATCCGTTGCATATTAAGCTTTATGCTGAAGGTGAAAACATCGTTATGGAAAACGAAATAAAACCAAAGCGTTTTGAAGAACCATCAACAGGTGTTGGACTTAAGAACATTAATCTACGCTACGATCACCTGCTTGATAAACACATAGAGATCATATCTGAAGATAAAATATTCAAAGTTAAACTACCTATTATACATGAACATTATCATAATTGAAGACGAACTAAAAGCGGCCCGCTCGCTTGAAGGTATCATATTAGAATTAAGGCCGCACTCAAAAATAATTGCGAAGCTTCAGAGCGTTGAAAGCTCGGTTGCCTATCTTTCAGAGAACAGGCAGCCCGATCTTATTTTTATGGATATCCAGCTTTCGGATGGGTTGTGTTTTGAGATCTTTAAATTGGTAAAGGTGTACTGCCCTATTATTTTCTGCACTGCGTTTGATGAATATTCGTTAGAGGCATTTAAGGCCAACAGCGTTGATTATGTGCTCAAGCCTTTCTCAAAAACAGATATTGCCGATGCTTTTAAAAAGGTAGATGAACTGCGAAATTTCTTTCAGCAAGGCTCGCAGCCGGATATCAGCAGCCTGTTATCGCAGATTACTCCTCCGGCAGGTAAAAAAGCTTCCTGGTATTTAAAAACAATAAGTACATCACGATAGCTACCAATGATATCGCTTTCTTTTACATCCGTAACGAATTGTCGACCATCATGACTTTTGATCAGCAGGAATATGTGGTTAACCAGTCGCTTGATCAGATCAGCGGTCAGCTCTCGCAGGAGCAGTTCTTCAGGCTCAACAGGCAATACATAGTTAACTTCAGTGCGATAAAAGAGGTGGAGCATTATTTTATGCGTAAGCTGTTTGTGAAACTAACCATTCCAACTCCCGAGAAATTACTCATCAATAAAGAAAAAGCGCCGGTATTTTTAAGCTGGCTCGAGAATAGATAGTTTTAAGTCCGATGTCTTGAGTCTTAAGTCCTAAGTAAAACGATTTCTGACTCAAGACTTTCGACTTAACAAATGCCCAACTGAACTGTAGATATGTCTGGTTGGGCTTTTTTATGCTGTTTCTGCGGCTATTTAGGGTATAATTTTGAAGTAAATAAAAAATCAAGAAATATGAAAACCTTAAAAATTTTTAGCTTTTGCGTTGGTACCGTGGCACTGGCACTCGCTACAGCAGCTTACGCTAATCGTAAAATAAATGCCCCTAAAACTGAAAACGCCGCTACTCCCGAAAAAGGTTTTGCTTTGGTAGAATTGTTTACTTCAGAGGGATGTTCAAGTTGTCCTCCTGCTGATGAATTGCTGGCGAGGATCCAAAAAGACTCAGAGGACAAACCCGTTTACATATTGGCTTACCATGTGGACTATTGGAATAACCTCGGCTGGAAAGATGCATTCAGCAATGCCATGTTTTCAAAACGCCAAAAAGAATATAGCTACCATTTAAATGCCCAGGTTTATACACCCCAAGTTATAGTTAATGGTAAAACTGAGATGGTTGGCTCGGATGAGCCGGCACTTCGTGAAGCGATTTCGAATGCACTAACAACCACACAAGCCGCTCAGGTTTCCTTAAAAGCACAACAAACCGGCGATAAGCTTGCTGTAAATTACGAACTATCGGGCAACACTGATAACCAACAATTGCTGATAGCCATTGTACAAAAAACAGCCATCAGCAAAGTTGCCCGCGGCGAAAACGAAGGCAGAACCTTATCACACGCCCAAATTGTACGCGACTTAAAAACAGTTGCCCTAAGCCAGGTAAAAACAAGCCAAACCATTATTAGCGTTCCTAAAGAATTTAACCAGCAAGAATGGGAAGTAGTAGGCTTTATACAAAACAAAGATAATGGTGAGGTTTTAACCGCAACAAAAGCAGTTTTAACCAATGAAGCTGTAGCCAAAATATAACAACTATAAATTCAAAAATCATGAGCAAGTTGAAACAAGGCCGGTTATTAATGGGATTCTTGTCACTGTTCTCTTTATCATTCCTGACAAGGGCACCGTTTGAACGTAACCCGCAGGATTGTGAATTGATCTGCGTTCCGGGAAAGAGAAAAAACCGGTGGAAAATAACTAAATCTAACATAAACAGGATCGGCCCTTCGCAGGGCCGATCCTGTTTTTAATAAATACTATCATGAAAACATTACTGCTAATTGCCATAGCAACATTTTTAAGCATTGGGGTTTATGCCCAGGCAAACGAACTAAATTGTACCGAGCGGGCATTTACTTTTAAAATAAACCTGCCAGCGAGTGGACGCAACTATTCATCTGAAATAGGCCGCTTTGATGCTTCACAATTATCGCCGGAATTCAGGTTGCCGGGTGCTAATACCAGTAAACAAAATCAAGCGGGAAGCACGCTTCTTACCGGCTTTAACAAAAAAACTGATTCGTACTCAGCTTATTCCCCGGCTGATACTATCATGTCAAAAAAGATGACATTTCTACATCCTAAAATAAACAATATAACAGGTAAATTTACCTACGCAGCCTACGATCATTTTAAGCTATTGCCAATGCCTGTCTTAAACGCCTTAACTCCGCTCTTAAACTAATCATCATTAACATAAAAAACAAACCAATGAAACTCAACTATTACGGTCACTCATGCTTCTCGGTAGTAGCCGGAGGTAAACACATTTTGTTTGATCCCTTTATTACAGGTAACGAATTGGCAAAAGAAATTAACATTGATGAAATTAAAGCTGATTACATTTTTGTATCGCACGGGCATTACGATCATATTTTGGATGTAGAAACTATAGCCAACCGTACAGGCGCTATGGTTGTGGGTATTTATGAGGTGTATGATTACTTCAGCAAAAAAGGCGTTAAAAATGTGCATCCTTTAAACCCTGGCGGCAAGGTGACTTTTGATTTCGGTACTGCAAAATCATTCATTGCCCAACACTCTGCCAGCTTTCCAGATGGTAGCTATGCCGGTGTAGCCTGTGGTTATGCATTAACGACTGATGATGGCAATCTGTATTACAGCGGCGATACCGGTCTCACCTTAGATATGGAACTGGTGGCCAAATGGGTTGATCTCGATTTCGCGGTTTTTCCTATCGGGGACATGTTAACGATGGGCGTTGAAGATGCCATTGAAGCGGCAAAGCTTGTTAAGGCCAATAAAGTTTTGGGAGTTCATTATGATACCTTTGGCTTTATTAAAATAGATAAAGACGAAGCTGTTAGTGAGTTTGAAAAAGCCGGATTAAAATTATTTTTACCGGGTATTGGCGAGAGTATAGAAATTTAAACTTTAGTTTTCTTGAATACAAAGATGCCTTCCTAATTAAATTGGGAAGGCATCTTTGTTGCTTTTAAAGTACCCCCTTTAGGGGGACGGAAGGGGGCGAATTATACTAAATTGATCTCAACATTGATATTACCGTAAGTCAATTTTGAATAAGGACATGTTTGGTGTGCTTCTTCAATCAATGCTTTGGCTACTTCAACATCCAAACCTGGCAAACTTACATTTAAACGGGCTTGCAGGAAGTATGCACCTGAGGTAATACCCAAATCCACTTCTGCATCAATAGCCAGTTCGGCAGGAAGGGCAATCCGTTTTTTAGCAGCAGCAATACCGATGGCACCTTCAAAACATGCTGACCAGCCTGCTGCAAATAATTGCTCGGGGTTAGTGCCTGGTTTAGGGGTTCCGGGAGTTGAATGTTTGATATCCAACTGGCCATCGGTACTAACAGATGAACCACCGTCGCGACCGCCAACGGTACGAACTTTACCTGTATATAATACTTTGTCGATTTTATTAGGTGAGATATCTTCGATAACCTTGATCTTGTTGATACCTGATTCTTCAATAGTTTCCATTGTGTTATTTATTTAATTAATTTTTGTTTTTTGTATGCTCAAAGATACCCTGATATCGCCCGGTGCCCTATCACTAACTATGTGAACCGGACAAGCCATGTCGTGAACAAGACATTCTTTAAGCCGAAAGTTCAACCAGTACGAGAGCTATTGAAACTTTTAATCACAACCGGTAAAGAATAAGAAAACCAGCTACACATTACGCGTAATTATTCTAAATAAATTTGGATACTGCGTTTATAAACAGCAATTTTAAGCCACTCATTGTTCGTAAACCAATTGAAGAAGTTTATTGCCCTAATGCTGCTCGGTTTTCACCTGCTTAATATAGGCGGGCAACTGGCATTGCATCAGTTCATGGTTTACAAAAGCAATAAATACTTTGCCGAACAAACTGCCAAAGGCTTTTACAATGTGAAAGACCTTACCGAGGTAGTAATCCCGGTAAACATGCCTGGCATAACCGACTGGAAAAACTACGAAAATATTCATGGGCAGATCCGGTTTGGCAACAACAGCTACAATTATCAAAAAATGCGCGTAACCAGTCGCGCAATTTATTTGATGTGCATCCCAAACTACGAAACCACCCAGCTGGCCGATAAAAACATTATTAACGCAAAGGATATAAAAGAAAACCCGGTACCGCAAAAGGAGCATGTACCCTTTGGTAAAATAATTATGCAGGATAACCTCAATTTCACTTTTGTACATTTTGAGTTTGGCTGCCCTATAAAATATACTCAACAAATTGTTGCTCACATAGTTCAACAGTTAATTCCTGCTCACCAGGATATCCCCGAGCAACCGCCAAAGGCCGTTTGTTAATCTTCTCCTGTTTTAGTTCATTTCTTAGGGTAGCGGCTGTGCCACTCTACCGCTGTGTTATTATTTATTTCTGTCGATAGTTTATTCGTGGCTCAAGAGTTATGAAAATAACAACATATCGATAAGATTAGTAATCTCCAGACGATACATCCTCTCCCAACCTATAAACATTCAATTTATTAAAATGCCTTACATTACACTTGAAAGCCATTTGCCGGGCATTACCGGCCTGCTGGAGTATGCCAAAGAAGCGGCACAACCTATCCGTAACCTTACACAGTTTTTATTGCGCGGGCCATCAACCTTGTCTGAAGCCGATCGTGAGCTGATCGCCACAGTGGTATCACACAACAACCAATGCACCTTTTGCACTACCGCTCACACCGCCGCGGCCGACCTACTTGCAGGTGAAGCTGAAACAGCGCAAAAAGTAAAGGAAAACATTGAAACTGCCCCGGTTACCGAAAAAATGAAAGCTTTGCTTACCATTGCAAAGCTAACTGCCCAAAATGGCCGG
Source organism: Mucilaginibacter sp. P19 (assembly GCF_050632265.1). Lineage (NCBI taxonomy): Bacteria > Pseudomonadati > Bacteroidota > Sphingobacteriia > Sphingobacteriales > Sphingobacteriaceae > Mucilaginibacter > Mucilaginibacter sp. P19. The sequence continues at coordinate 1,597,510 of NZ_CP192586.1, read as the reverse complement.
AATGTAACTACCGAAGCCATCGACCGTGCCAAAGCTGCCGGAGCTACCGATATCGAGATCCATGATACCGTGCTCATAGCTGCCCTGTTTTGCTATTACAACCGCTATGTTGACGGATTGGCCACAGCCTTACCTGCTGATGCCGGCTATTACAACATACTGGCCGAGCGATTAGTAAACCATGGCTATACCCGCCTGCCACAAGGCTATGATCATTTAAAAAAATAACCCTAATCCTCATTTGAAGTAAAACCCAATCACAATGAAAAAACTTTTATTCATCATATTACTGCTCAGCTCAATAAACCTGTTTGCACAGGACATTAAAATAACGGGCAACATTACCGATGCAGCTACAGGCAAACCTGTATCCGGCGCAAGTATCGCTGTTAAAGGAAAACTTACAGGCACCACTACTGATTCAAAGGGTAACTATACTTTAAATGCCAATAAATTGAAGCTGCCCTTTACTATCATTATATCGGCAGTAGGCTTTGAAGTGCAGGAAAGCCAGATAACATCTGCCAATAACAATATCAGCGTCAAGCTAATACAAAAGGCAATTGTGCTTAATGAGGTGGTATCATCGGCTACCCGTATCAACCAAAGCATTTTACAATCGCCGGTAAGTATCGAAAAAATGAGCCTTAAGGCCATTAAGGAAAACCCTTCATTCACATTTTACGATGGATTACAGAGCCTGAAAGGCCTCGAAGCCGTTACCAGCAGTTTAACCTACAAACAGATCAACACACGCGGCTTTAACAGCACAGGTAACAGCCGTTTTTTACAACTGGTTGATGGTGTGGATAATCAAACCCCCGGTTTAAACTTTTCGGTAGGTAACCTTTTTGGCGCTTCGGATATTGATATCGAAAGTGTGGAAGTTATTCCGGGCGCGGCTTCGGCATTGTATGGTCCGGTAGCTTTTAACGGCTTACTTTCGCTTAAAACCAAAGATCCGTTTAAATACCAGGGATTAACCGTACAGGTAAAAAGCGGTCTCAACCACTTTGGCGAATCGGTTGTTAAGCCGCAGGGCTTATATGACTTTGCAGCCCGTTATGCCAAAGCATTCAATGATAAATTCGCGTTTAAAATCAACGCCTCATACCTTACCGGGCGCGACTGGTATGCCGATAACTATACCGACGTAAGCGCATCAACTCCAGCCGCTCAGCGCGGCCCCAATAACCCTGGCCGCGATGCACTTAACATTTATGGAGATGAGGTTACAAAAACCTTACCGGGAATTGGCCTTGTTTCCAGAACTGGTTATGAAGAAAAAGACCTAATGAACTACAACGTTTACAGCCTTAAACTTAACGGCGCATTACAATACCGCTTCAACAATAATCTGGAGGCAATCTACCAATACAACTACGGTCGCGGTACTGCAAGCTATACAGGCAGCAGCCGTTTCGACCTGAATAACTTTGTTTTGCAAACACACAGGATTGAGTTAAAAGGCAGCAACTTCTTCGTTCGCGGCTACTCGGTTGAAGAAAATTCACACGACTCATACAATACCCGCTCACTGGCTCAGTTCATTAACCGCGATTGGGTAAAAGACCTTAATGGCAACACCGTAACACCTGATAAAGCCGATGATACCTGGTTTACCCGCTATGCCGCAGCATTTAACGGTTCGGTAAGTGGCGTTACACCAAACAGCAATTCCGCCGCAAGGACTTTTGCCGACCAGGGTCGCTTTTTACCGGGTACAACAGAATTTAACAATGCTAAGAATGCATCAATTCATAATTATGGATTAAGTGGCGCAGGTGTTTTCAGTAACAGTAAATTTTACCATGCCGAAGGCCAGTATGATTTTACCAGCGCCATAAAAGTGTTTGAGCTTTTGGCAGGCGGCAGTTTCCGCGATTACAGGATGTTTACCAATGGCAGTTTGTTTGATGATAAGGTAAATCGTGTAACCATTAAAGAGTACGGCTCATTTTTACAAGCCGGCAAAAAACTGTTTGATGACAACCTGAAACTAACAGCTTCTATCCGTTATGATAAAAACGAAAACTTTAAAGGCAGCTTCACTCCTCGTGTTTCGGCAGTTTATACGGTTGATAAAACCTCAAACTTCAGGGCATCATATCAAACCGGTTTCAGGAACCCAACCCCGGTTGATCAGTTTATCCACCTTAACGTAGGCCCTATCACTATTTTGGGTGGCGCGCCTAATAACAGCAAGGGCTTAAACGTTTATGAAAACTCGTTCACTTCATCATCGGTAAGTGCCTTTGGTGCAGCGTTTGGCAAAGCGGTACAAAGTGGGACACCATTTCCGCAAGCTATTGAACAAAATAAGAGCCTCCTACAAAAAGCAAGTGTAGCGTATATCAAACCAGAGCAACAGAAAGCGTTTGAGCTGGGCTACAAAGGCTTGATGATGGATAAATTATTGATTGATGTAAACTACTATTACAGCAGCTACACCAACTTTATCCTGAATACCGTGGTTATCCAGCCGAGCAACCCAATTCTTGGTTCTGATGGCCAGGTTACAACCGCTTCAGCAACTGACATTCCCAATGGTAAAGTACACGCGTTTCAGTTGTATACTAACGCACCTGATAAAGTATCGGCACAAGGAGCAAGCGCGGGGTTGACCTATCTGCTTAATGGCGGTTACGCTTTAGGTGGTAACGCAACTTTATCGGTGTTTAACCTTCGCAACGCTAATCCTAACAATATTGCGGCTTTCAATACACCAAAATGGAGCACTAACGCTACGTTTGGCAACAGCAACGTAATCAATGATTTCGGTTTTAACGCGGCATGGCACTGGCAAACTGCTTACGACTGGTATGGTACATTCAACGGCACCCGTCCGGGCCGTGTAGATGCCTATTCAGTTGTTGATCTGCAGTTCAGCAAAAAACTGCCAAAACTTAAATCAACCGTTAAACTGGGAGGCAGCAATATCTTCAACAACCGCATTTACCAATCGTATGGTTCGCCGGCAATTGGCGCCATTTATTATGTTTCAATAGTATTTGATGACCTTTTAAAATAGAACAACATGAGCACTTTAGCAATTGAAGAACAGCAGCTTGTAAAACCTCAAACAAACCTCAGTGCCGCCTATAGGGTGGTGCTGTTTGTGATCTGTTTTTTTAGTACTGCCCTGGGCGGTTCGGTTTCCACGCTGATGTCGGTTTACCTGCCTGTTGTGGTAAAGGATCTACAGGGTGCCGTTCCGGCCAATGAAATCAACGCCATCAGCGGGTATATCAATGCCATTTTTATATTCGGCTGGGCCTTTGGTGGGTTTACCTGGGGGGTAATCAGCGATAAAATGGGTCGGAAAAAAGCCCTGCTGCTCGCCATTGGCAGCTATGGCGTATTTACCATTTTAACCGGGTTAATGCCAACCTGGTGGGGCGTGCTGTGTTGCCGCTTTTTCAGCGGTTTTGGCGTAGGCGGCGTTTTGGTAACATCCATAACGCTGGTGAGCGAAGTCTGGCCGGCCAAAAGCAAAGCAGTGATCATAGGCATTCTTTCCATAGCTTTCCCGATAGGTATTTTCTCTGCAGGGCTAATCAACTTTATTGTATCATCATGGCGGTCGGGCTTTTTTGTCGGGGCGATCCCTCTTGCACTGGCATTGATAGGCGCTCTGGTTTTGAATGAATCTGAAAACTGGCTCAACTACCGTAACGATATCGTCAACCGCGAAAATCCCTTGAACAAGCTCCTCTCTAAAAGCCATCGCCGCGAGCTTATTGTTGGCTCCTTAACCTTCGGTACAATGCTGATAGGTTTATGGGCCATATTTTCGTGGCTACCTACCTGGGTGCAAAGCCTGATTACCGACCATGATGCCGCAAAAGAACGCGGCCTGAGCATGATGTGTATGGGTATGGGTGGGTTAACCGGTGGTTTCTTTTCAGGATGGCTTGTTAACCTGTTATCTATAAGGCGCTCCATGGTGATCTGTTTCGCGGTTTGCGCGGGTATGTCATTTATCCTGTTTAAAACCAATACCACGTTCAGTGCAGCAGTTTACATCGAGATCATCATACTGGCGCTATTTTTCGGGGCGAGCCAGGGCGTATTATCAGCCTATATTCCACAATTATTTTCAACCGGCATCAAAGCAACTGCAACTGGCTTTTGCTTCAACATCGGGCGAATATTTACAGCTACTGCGGTTTTATTTGTAGGGGTACTGGTATCAACCCTGGGTGGCTACGGTAACGCTTTATTCATCTTTTCACTGGTATTTATAATTGGCTTACTGGTAGTATTATTTGTACGGGAGAAAGCCGAAGGCGAGGAAAAAGCAAAAAGCTGAAGGCTTAAAGCCGAAAGCTTAGAAGAAAATTAAAAAAATCACTAATTCAATAACTCACTAATTCACTAATTAAAAATATGGCACACATCAATGTACCCGAAGGCGTTCCGGGCATCCGTTCGCTGGTAATGTTCAGGCCCGAAACCGGTCAGTATTTGTATGAACTGGCCGAAGTGTTATTACGCGGAGAATCAACCTTAAGTCCGGCCGACCGTGAGTTGATAGCCACTTATGTATCATATCGTAACAACTGCACATTTTGCTACAGCAGTCATGCCGCTGCCGCCCGTTGCCTTTATGAAGATGACGCCCTTATTGTTGACGAAGTGCTGCGCGATATGACCGAAGCCCCCATCAGCAACAAACTAAAAGCTTTGCTGAATATTGCCGGTAAAGTGCAGATATTAGGAAAAGAAGTAAAACAGGAAGACGTTGACGCCGCACACGCAGAAGGAGCTACCGACCGTGAGATCCACGACGCGGTATTGATAGCAGCTGCGTTCAGTATGTTTAACCGCTATGTTGACGGGCTTGCCAGCCTTACCCCTACCGATCCAGAAGCTTACGTCGAAATGGGAAAACGTATGGCTAAAGGTTACGTATTACCACAACCACAGCATTAATTTAACCTGACAGATATGGCACATATAGAATTAAATAACGATCTGCCCGGCATTCGTGGGTTGATGTTTTATAGTCCGGAAACAGAGGCCCCGTTGAATGCCCTTGCCGAGCAATTACTTCGTGATGATAACAATTCATTATCGCGTGGCGAAAGGGAGCTGATTGCAACCTATGTATCCTACCTTAACGATTGTTTTTTGCCAGAATGTGCACGGCGCTGTAGCCGGGCACTACCTTGGCTGCAATATTGACGAGATAGATGCTATCAAAGCTAATTTTTCTACGGCTGATCTTTCACCAAAGATCAAAGCACTATTAGCTATTGCCGGCAGCGTACAAAAAGGTGGGAAACACGTAACCACCGATCAGATTGAGGCCGCCCGTGCAGAAGGCGCCGATGATAAGGAGATCCACGATACGGTATTGATTGCGGCTGCATTTTGTATGTTCAACCGCTATGTTGATGGATTGGGAACCTGGGCACCGCGAGACCGTCAGATCTATATCGACCGGGCACCTGAACGTGCCGAAGTTGGTTATATATCAAGCATTTTTAAAAAGCTTAATACCTACTGCTTTATCACGCCCACAGCTCGGAGTTTTTAACTTCGGGCTGTTTTTTTGTTATTAAACGCTGCTCTATCCTTTGAATCGAATATACTATGAAGCTGTACCGCAAATCAGGATTAGCCTCATTTTTTTCTTATTCAGTTAATAAGTGATATAGAGTTTGAGTTGGATTTACTAACAAAGGGGGTTAACAGGGTTAACAGAATTCAGGGCTAACACTTACATATATATTTAACAATCAGATAATTAATCGTTTTTTATACAAAAAAAGTGTTACCCCCTTTTGTATAATATTATCAGCTAATTTTCAATTCATCTAACTGTTTTTTTCGCGTATCCCTTGTCATCGACCGCAGGGAGAAATCTTATACACCCTGCTAAGCGGACTTTGCAAAACCGCTCAGCCGGGCTCATAAGATTTCTCTTTTGCCCCTATACTCATTCCCCCAAGCTCTATCGAAACGACAAAAAGCTTAAAAAAAACTTCTATTTAAACACCACCCTGCTCCCCTCACTATGCGCATTAAACTCCGGCGCATACATGCATTGGATACTGGTAATCCCCGTTGAAAAATTGCCAGGCTGTGCTACCCGCAATTCATATTCAAATACGTAGCTGCCTTTGTTTAAATAACTAATGAAAAAGTTGGTTGCTACATCTTTAGATACCTGATAATATGATAAACCATCCTGGTATTTATATTCCGATAAAGCCGTTACAGGCTCCGTACCTGCCGGGCGAAGATCCTTAAGCTGCACATATTCATAATCACGACCGGCTTTTAAATACACCACCACTTTGAGCAAATCTCCGGTTTTAGGCTGATGCGCTACATCAACCTCCTGCAATACGGGGCCTGCATCTGTTTGCTTTTTGATGAAGTACTTACGCTCCAAATGGATATCCGTTTGCGACGGGTTGATCTTATCCATTTGCTCCAGGTACTGCCAGTACATAGCACCATAGCAGATGGATTTTCCGTTATTTTTGACCTCCACCTTGCCCAATGCTGGTTTTACCTGCTCATCAATCCAGCTGGTTTTTATGTAGCCTGTACCGGCATCAGCTTTAACATCCGGCTTTAATTTGGCGAGCGGTTTATTATCCAGCTTAATTTCAGATGCAGCGCCACCTTGCAGCCAGTCTTCCTGTTTTAATAGCAGTGCATACACTGCAGCGGCAGTCGCTTTGGTGGTTTTCCAGTTATTGGTTTGCTTTTTGCGCATAAGCCATATTTTCATTTCCTCAACCGCTTTCGCGTTATTACCAGCCTCAGTGAACAACTCTATCATTAAACTTTGCGTTTCAATTGGCGACTGGTGCCAGTAATAACCCACCATGTTTTTTCCCCAGTACATACCCATTTCTGTCCGAAGTTTGTGCCGTTTCCATCAACGATTTAATGATGGCCTTTGTAACCAATGGTTTGCCGTTACGCACCATGGTAAGGGCTATCATCCCCTGCTCATAAATGCTTCGCGTTACCCATTGATCTTCGGCTCGTTTCAGATAATTATTGAAGATAGATTTTAACGCCGGTTCCATTTGCTTATCAGTGTAGTAACTCCGCACGTACCACGCATGGGCTTCATCGTAACCAATCTCTCTTTTTTGATAGTCCTTTTGTTTCTTCTCTTCTTTATCCTGTTTTATCAGCCCGGCATCCATATACCCAAGCGCTTTGCCGGCAATCTCTTTTAATATTTTATTATCAGCTGTGGCTATCTTCAGATGATAAAGCTGTCCTATTCCTTCCAAAACATGGCGGGTGATGTAATCATCGGCATAATTGCCCCCAAACCAGGGGAAAGCGCCGTTCGGTAATTGCTTTTGTTTCAGTTTATCCAAGTTAGCCTTCATTTCGTAGCTCATTTTATTGAGATCAAAAAGCTGGGCTATCCTTTTCTTTTGCTCCGACTCGCTAAGGGCATCCTGCAGCCATGGTGTTTCTTCGAGCAGTGTGGTTTTTAATTCCTGGTTCTTTTCGAGATTGGAGAGCAATTCTTTACTGTCGCCACTTTTCCACTGATCAAATACCTGCTTGATCAGCGGCATTTTACTGATCAAATCTGTCGACAAGCTATTGGCATAATAACGGCTAAACAATTGTTCCGAACACTCATACGGAAACTCCATCATATAAGGAATGGCCTGCACAGCATTCCAGGCTGGATTTTGACTGTATTCCAGCGTGAGGGTTTTACTTTTTAACGTAGTGCTGCTGTTATTGATCAGCTTATCAAAGTTGAACGTTTTGCTTTGACCAGCCCGCACCATCATCGGCATACTTTCGGTAACCAACATGCGGTTTGGCAATACCGGGATAGTATTTTCTTCACCGTCGGTGTATTTACCCACGTCAGCTGTTAAACGATAAGTAAGTGCATCAAGCCCGGGCGGGATTACCAGTTTAAAAGAAATTGATTTAGTTGCCGAAGCGCCGATCTCAAACTTTTGTTGTGCATCATCTTTATTTGTTAATAGTTCTACAGGTTGCATATTAATGCCATTGAAGAGCCGTAACTCCACTTGTCCCTTTAATGGTTCTCCTTCGAGATTAGCTAACCGAGCGGAAACGACCACCGTATCACCTTCACGTAAAAAGCGGGGCATATTGGCGGTTATGCTCAATTGCTTTTGTGTAACCACTTCTGCCTCGGTATAGCCAAGCTGTAGCTGTTTATCATGTGCAAAAGCCCTGAACTTCCATTTGGTGAGTGCCTCGGGCATGGTGAACTCAATCAATACCTCTCCTTTTTCATCTGTACGGAGTTGCGGGTAAAAGAAAGCTGTTTCATTAAAGTTTTTGCGGGTGGCGATTGGTTTTAGGGAGCCATAACCTACAGATAATAGTTCTTTATCAAATTTCGGAACATTAGCCTGTATTTCCCGCAATGGTACGTTAGAAAAATAACCCATAGAACGGTTAACAACCTGCATGCCGGGTACTTTTCCCCGTAGCCCCCCACAATATTATTATCGTTTTCTACAAACCCCTTCATATCGCTATTACCTACCGGCTCATCTATGTTAATGTACTGGTTAGGCTCTCCCATTTGAGATTTCACACCGGGATCAGCAATACGCATATAATCTTTTCCGTTAATTCTTATTTTGTCTAATTTTTCTAAACTCATTCGTAAATAGCCGTTTACCGGAGGTGTCATATATTTTTCAACCAGGTATTTACCGGTAAATATTAATGTAGCATTTCGCGGTACTTTGATTTTGTAGAATCCTAATGAGTTTGATTGTGTGCTGATACTTGTACCTTTAATAGCGATTTTAACACCCGTTATGGGCAAATTGAACACATTAACAACCCTACCGCTTACTATCACGCCGTTTTTTACAAGTGCCGAATTTTTAAGATACAATCCCTCGAGCCGCTTATCTTTAGCCGATACTGTTTTATGTTGCTTTACCGATTCGATGTAGGTATTATAACCATAATTATCGCCGCCGAAATAATTATAGTCAAACCAATTAAGGGTTTCATAATCAAAACTTACTATGCGTGGACGATAATATTGGAGATTATTAAAAACATAGGTATCAGTAGCCTTTACAAATTCGTCGTAAGCCTGCCAGCTAAAATATTGGGGATCATTGCCACCGTAGACCGATAATTGTTTATTCCAGGTTTGAGATGTTGCAACATCGTCAAGCGAGGCATCATACATGCCGGCCAGCAATTCGGCCTGTTCTTTTTCTTTACCGGGTGCCGATACCTGTAATTTCCATTGCTCTTTTTCACCAGGCTGCAGCTTATTTCTGAAAGTAAGTAATCGAATATTCAGGGCCGAGGCAGTATCTTTTATTTTGATCTGCTTGTAATAACTATACCGACGGTTATCGTTCAGCATTAAAAACTGTACCGCGAAATTATTTTTAGCGGTTGCAGGTACAGCTATTTTTAAGCTTTGCTGATAATCTGCACCAACAGTAAGCCATTTTGCCGAAAGCATCTTGGCGCCCTCATATTGTTCAACAAGTATATTGCTTTCCCTCGTCACGCCCAGCCAAAACTCAGCCGTATCGTCGGCTTTTCCTACTTCATCATTGATAGTCGTTACCCAGCTATCCATATCGGGTGCTTTGGCCGGATCAGTATGAACTTTTATGTAATAGGTTTGCGATGTGGTGTCGCCATTATTGCTCCTGGCATTAATAATCAGCTCATAAACACCGGTTGGCTGCTTTTTTAACGCTGCCAGATCAAGCTGGCTATTGGTAGTGTCCGTAACCTTTACATCGGTTTCTATAACTGTTTTATTTACTTGCCAATTATCCTGTTTATCTTCCTGTTTATAGGCATAACCTTCAAACAGCCTTTTGTATTCATCGGCGCCCATCAGGTATTGATCGGGAGCGTCCCACAAACGCTTCTTAAATACCCCCTCGGGTTGGTTTAGTGAATAAACCCTTACATTTAAAACGCCGTTTTGCGGCTGCCCATTTATGTTGCTAAGCTTTACGGGGATAGTGGTTTTATCTTTTGTCGACAATTGTTCAGGTACTGACAGATCCAGGTCAAGCACATTATTGCTCACCTTAACAACCGTATTGGCCGATTGGGTTTCGCCGCTTCCGTCGGTAACATCGGCAGTTACGGTATAATTAAACATATCCTGAAGTTGTCCGTTACCGGCAGAAGCCTTAAAGGTAAATTGGAAGTCACCATTATCATTCGTTCTAATAGTATCTGATGTTACTTCCACATTGTCATCCCCCGTAAAATTATCGCCCCTTACTTTTGCATAATAGGGCCGAAACGCTGCAACCCGTTTTACGTGATAGGCTACCTTAGCGCCTGAAAGGCCATATCCCGAAAACGCAGTAACTTTTCCGTTGATGTGAACGGAATCGTTAAATCGGTAAGTTTCTTTAACCGGCGAAAACGCTACCTGGAAGGTAGGCCGCTTATATTCCTCAACCCGAATCAAGGCCGATCCATGATCGGTAGTTACAGACATCATGCCGCCCAGCGCTTGCTGAGGTACAATAAACGAGCCGGTTACTGTGCCATACTCATTAGTTTTAAGATTAAGACTGCTTTGTTTTTGCCGGTTGGCATCAAATAAGGTAATTATAACCTGCTCATTAGGCACAATACTGCTTTTGTTATTCAAAGTGCTTATCTGCAAGCCCTTAAAATAAACGGTTTGGCCCGGACGATAGATCTGCCTGTCGGTAAATAAAATAGTACGTTCAATAGGCTGGGCGGCAGGTTGTTTTGTTTCGAGATAGCCCGATACATAGCTATTCTGATCAGCAAATTTATCGTTAGCTGTTGACAGGTTTACATTATAATAATCTCCTTTGCAGGTAAAGGTAAACACACCTTCAGCGTCCGAAACGCCATTGCTAATAGCGTTTCGTAATATTTTCCCTTTATCATTATAGGTATTGTATACATCAACTTTTACACCTTTTAAAGGCTTTCCACTATCACGGTCCAGCACCCTGACCTCCTTTACCCCATCCGGCCTTTGCCTGGTAACATAAGCTAAACCGCTTACCCTAAATTTTGCCATAGCCGCTAAAGGAGATTTGTTTAACAATGTATCATCAATCACAAGGATGTAATTACCGGCCTTAAGCGGGTTTATCTTAAATTCAGTGCTATGGCTCCGGTAATCATGCGGACCGGGTAACGAAAATCCGCCGGTTTCCACAGGTTTTAATTTACTTACAAAATTGTACAGCCGTTTTGAGATCATTAAATCCTGATCTTCGCTCTGTTTGCCATCTTTTTTTAACTGTTCAATTTGGACATCGGTAATACTGTAGATAGCAAATTTTGCCTCTTTAACATTTTTATATTGCCAGCTGGCCAGCAAAGGTTTGCCAGGGGCGTATACTTCTTCTATTTGGGCAGATAAATTTTCATTTTCTAATTCCCTGATGTAAGTCACCGCGTTTTTACCGCCAACACTGTTGGGAAATAATTCTGCAGCTTTTTTATAATAATTATGGGCAGTTACCAAACTGTCTATCCCGCTGTAGTAACTACCGATAAGCACCAATGCCTCGGCGCTTATCGGCTTAGCGGCGTAGCTTGTGGCTATTTGTTTTAAGGCTGTAAAGTATAATGAGTCCGCATTACTTAATGCAGACTTTTCATGCAGGAACTTCAGGCGCTGCAATTCAAGATCAGCAAGGGCTTCATCATTATTTTTATGCAAATGAAAGGCCGTTATCTGCTGCAGTAATTTAATACCCTTGTACCATGTCGAAGCGGTATCGGTAGTATGGATCTTTATCTCGACAAATGAACGGGCATCACCAAAAAAGGCCGGATCATTTACCGAAAAAGCCATTTTAGGTTTGATGACTTCCGGCTCATCAGCTAAAAAATTCGAATGCCCGTTGTGCCAACAGGTCATAAAGCGTAGGCCGCAGATAGCGGATACTTTTATCACCGTCTAAAACCCCGTCAAGCACACCAATTGGCGTGGACTGCTCTTCTTTTGCATCCATAAGCGAAAGCTGGTATTGCCTGGCTGTTTCAGAAATAATAGTTTGCAGGTCCCACTTGGTATAGTCGTCACTATGCTTTTCGAGGTGGCTGCGCTGGCTGTATTCGTATTGGTTTTCCCGGTAATAATTCCAATACATTTCGGCCAGCATTGATTGCAGCACCGGCTTTACGGGGAATTTCGCCTTATCAATATCAGCTTTTAAGCGGGCGATAATAGACACCAATGCTTCTTCCTCAATGTATGATTGAAAAGTCATTCTATAAATTACCGCGTGTACCTGCTGAGGGGCATTTTTTTCATCATGGGCCAGTTTGTCGAGTTTATCAACTTCCTTCAATGCTGATTTGGGCAAACCTACGGCTGCCAGTGAATCGATCCGGAAATTGAGCACGTCATATTTAGTTTGTGCCGATACCGGGTTAATCGAAATAATTAAGCTTAAGATAAGCAAGCAGGCAAGGGTTTTGGCAGGTTGTGGTAACATGCTGGATAATGGTTTTGGTTGATGTTTAAACGACGTACCAAGATATAAAATATCCATAGGTTAAAATTTAACGTTTTTTAACGGTTGATCAATCACTCTACCCTTAAGATGCAATGACAAACCTTTTTCCATAAATAGTTTTCAGACCTCATATACTGCCAATTGAAACAGCAATATTACTTTGTAAATTAATTTAAAAAGTTAATTTTAGTTATGCTAACCACCAATCATAAACCAATTAAAACCCTGCTGCTCACTGCATTTATCGGCCTGCAAAGCTTGCAAAGCAATGCCCAAACCAAAGCGGGTACAACCGAAATAACTAAATGGCAATACGGCAAAACCGGAGCTGTTTCCCTTACTTATGATGACGGCTCCATGAACCAGTTCAGAAAAGCCCTCCCTGTGATGGAACGCCTAAAAATGCCGGCCACATTTTTCATCATTACAGGTTCCATTCCCGGATCCAAATACCATGGGAGATTTATTGGTCGCCCGGTAAAAGAGATCATCAAAGAATCGGCAATCGTACCAACCAACGATCAGAACTTTTTTGAGCGATGCTCGGCCACAGGGTATTTGGGTTATATGGGTACCATCGCTTCGCATACGCAGGCCGGAAGTTTGTACGATAGCGGTAAAAAGGAAAAAGCTTTTAAAGTGCTGGATGACATCTATGCCAAGGTCCGCAATGGCGAGTTGAAACCAGGTTATGAACCTAACGATGAGTTTAAACAATCCATAGGTTCAACCTGGGATGATTTCAGAAAAGATGCGGCTAAAGGTTACGAGTTTGCCAGTCATTCTATCACCCACCCCAGTATGCCCGGACTTGATGAGCCAAACCTGCTTTGGGAACTGGAAAAAAGTAAGGCCGATATCCTGGCCCAGCTTGGCCCTAAACATACCTTTTCGGCCGAGTGCCCGTACGGTTTTGAAAACGACCGGGTGATGAGCTACGCGCTTAAAATTTACCCGGCACTGCGTAATCGCATGCCCGAACCATGGTTAAAGGAAATTGATCGCGCCAGCAAACAAACACCCGGCTCAACAGATAAAGATTATATTCAATGGCAGCGCGGCGCAACTACAAAAACACCGCTACCTATGATGAAGCTTTGGGTTGATACTACGCTTAATCATACCAATACCTGGCTGGTACTTGTTTTCCATGGGATTGACGGCATGGGTTACGAAGCCTTGCCAAGCACTCTGCTCGATGAATATTTCCAATACATCAAAAGCAAAAACGATAAACTTTGGGTAGCCACCTTTGGCGACGTAACCCGCTACATGCGCGAGCGAGAGCACGGTAAAGCTGTGGCTTCGGTAAATGGCAACAGTATTCAGGTTAAGGTGAGCCATAACCTCGATGGTAAATTGTATTATTTGCCGGTGACGCTCAAAACCTATGTATCACCCAATTGGACAAGCACAACAGTTATCCAGGGCAAAAAAAGCAAAAAGATTAGTACAGCTAAAGATGACCAGGGCACTTACGTGTTATACCAGGCTCAACCAAATGAAGCGGTAGTAACGCTGAAGAAAGGATAATAATGTTGGATGGTTATTTCGTGCTGAAATAGCCAATGTGAAAGACAGCTTATTTCAGCACGAATAACTATTACTTTTAGAGTTTGTTTACTGGTAGAGACGCATCACATGCGTCTCACATATGACAAGCCGCTTCGTAATCATTAACTTCAAGAATTTGCATGCGGGAGACGCATGTGATGCGTCTCTACATTTTAAAACGCTGCTTAATTCAGCTGCAAAGTTTGCGGGCCAAACTCCTCAAAATGGATCAGCTGTTTATCGATCCCTTTTTTAACGAGCTCGCGGTAATGCAGTTCAATAAAGCCAGCCGGACCGCAAATGTAATATTCTGTATTAGGCTCAAATATCTCATCACCCAGTTGGCTCAGGTCAACCCAGCCTTCATATAAATCATCAGTCACCCCTTCTTCAATCTGGTTATAAAAAATGTGCTTTTTAACCTCTTCGTTTTTACCTTCCCAATGTTCAATAACTTCTTTAAAGGCATGTACATTTTTGTCGCGGCAACCGTGGACCCAGGTTTTTGGTCGTTTACTGCCGCTTTTAATCAGGCTTTCCATCATGCTCATTAATGGGGTTTGGCCAACGCCGCCGCTAATGAAAACTATTGGGTGGTCACCATCACCATTTAGTACAAAGCCACCTGCCGGTGCAGATACCTCGATGATATCACCTTCATTAACAAAATTATGCAGGCGGTTGCTGATCATGCCATCGGCAAGCAATTCAGTTCCAGCTTCGCGTTTAACCGAAATCCGGTAATACTCACCATTAGGCGCACTTGAAATACTGTACTGACGGGGTTGTAACAGGTTAAGCTCGGGCAAAAACAAACGCACGCTTAAAAACTGACCGGGCGTAAAATCCGGTACCGCTCCACCGTTCGCGGGATAAAGGTAAAAGGAAATGATCTCTGCCGATTCTTTTACTTTCTGTTTTACCACAAATGGTCTCCAGCCTGTCCAGCCACCTTTTTTAGCCACTTGTTTACTGTAAAGGTTTTGTTCATGGCCAGTCATAATAGCCGCCAGCTGATTGTAAGCAACAGTCCATGCTTCGAGCAGCTCGGGTGTAGCGGCATCGCCCAATACTTCGCTGATTGAGGCAATCAGGTGACCGCCAACAATAGCATAATGCTCGGGCCTAATATCAAGACTTGTATGTTTTTGACCAATGCCATCAAGCACGGGCATTAACACGCCCGGATTTTCTATATGCTCGGCATAAGCCAGTACAGCCATGGCAAGAGCGGTTTGTTGTTTGCTGTTTTGCTGATTGCCCATGTTAAACACATTTTTAAGTTCGGGGTTATGAGTAAACATCCGGTTGTAAAAATGAGTTGTTAATAATACTCCATGCTCTTTCAATACAGGCACTGTGGCTTTAACCAGCTCTTTTTGTTCTTTAGTAATCATCATTTTAACAGTATATATTTATAATTAATTGCTGTGCCTGTTTAACCCTGTATCAAAAGGCAAATACTATCCTCAAGGGCCAGCAGACTGTGCAGCACATTTATTGGTATTTCGAAATCAGTATCGCGCTTCAACTCAACCGAGCGTTCATGTTCTTTATACAACACGCTTCCTTCGGTTACTATCAGCGTGGCGGGTACAGCGGTTTTATGCTCCTTTAAAACCGTTCCTTTTTTAAGGCCGATTGCTATCACTTTATAGTGACTGCCTTGTTTTAGTATTTTAACTATCGGCCCTGTAGCCAAGGGCATTTGCCCCCGCACTTGTTCTATAATCATATCAATTAATGTAAATGTTATCAGCTTCAAGGTATTTGATCTTCGCGCCATTAGCCAATACAATCCAGGCCTTAAAATCATTGATTATTTTAAGCATATGCTGCTCGTTGGCAGGGATCAGAAAAGTTTCGCCTTTGCCAAGTTCATAGGTTTCGCCAGCGTAGATGAGCAGGGCGTTCCCCTCCTCTACAATCAGGCAGGCATCTGAAGTAGCTATGTGCCTTTTCATATTTGCACCTGCGGTAAGCTCAACCTTAACCACCTGGAAGTGTTCGTTTACTTCAAGTTGTTTCATAACATTTGATTTTTATATCTGGAAATATCGGCTACATAATAACTCTTCCTGATCCACCCTTCATATTGGCCAGCTTACTCATGAACATTACCGCCATTAAGCCCGCCCTGTTCTTGGCATCATCGGCCATAGGACCGGCAAAATGAGCATCAACAGTTTCTTTAAACAGATCCAGCCAGCGATCAAAATGAGCATTACCGATAGGTAGCGGCGCATGCCTCGCAAAAGGATTACCTTTAAACCCCGGAACACCAAACAAAGCGGCATTCCAGAAGGCGTACATTTTATCAAGGTGCGGCTGCCAGTCGTTTTTTATAACTTCGGCAAAAATGGGGCCCAATAGTTCATCGAGACGCACCCTGGTGTAAAATTCATCAACCAGTATCTTAATTGATGTTAGGTCTTCTATATCGTTCATTAGTTGTTTATTTGTTGAAATACACGCTATTTAGCAGTAACCATCACAATTATTATTCCATTGAGCCTAACCACCTTGCCAGTGTAAACCGGTCTAAGAATAGCGCGTAAAAAGACCATTTAGTGTATTTCAACCGGCTATTCGCGACAAGTTGCAGAGCCCAGACTTATGAAGTTTTTGAAATTTCGTAAGTCTTCCTACTTTTCATATCACCTCAAAGCTCATCGGATTTCTTTGAGGTATTAATTTGGTTTTTATATAATATATTAATACCTTTTTATCCTTTAGTTAGTTATTTCAACACCAGATTTTATTTAATTTACTAAATTTGATGCTTTGACCGCGCCTTAAGTCTTTCGGGCGGGCGATTTATTTTTTTAGTACTACAATTCCCAGGTTCAAATCTTCATTGAACTGGCTTATGGTGATAGATTCAAGCATGTTTTGTAAACGGTTCCTTACATCTAAAAAATCATGGTGTAAGGGACATGGATTTTTTGATGAACACTCTTTCAATCCTAAACCACAATCCCTGAATATGCCTCCGCCGTCAACTGCTTCTATTACATCTGATAGCGGGCGGGCCAGGCTTTGTGCATCAAGATAAAAACCGCCGTTGGGGCCTTTTACGGATTGAATGATACCTCTTCTGCTTAAATCCTGAAGTATTTTAGCCAGGAAATGCTCGGGCGAATCAATGTTTACGGCTATTTCCTTTATGCCAACCCTACTACCGTCGGCGGTGCGCTGGGCTATAAAAAATACCGCCCTTACCGCATACTCACATGTTTTTGAAAATATTCCCATTGCTTTATAAAGCAAAAGTAATTATTTAAATCAACAATAAAAGATATAAATATCTTTTATTGTTTCGTTTACTTAAACCTGACAGTTTATGCCATTAGTTTTATTGCTTCCTGGCTGGTGCTGTTAAATTTATTTTGCTGGTTAAGCGGCAAGCTAAAAGAAAATACAGCACCTCCATCCTTTCCGTTTTCGGCCTTCACTGTACCGCCATGTTTTTGGATAATGCTTTTCACAATATACAAACCCAGGCCTTTGCTGTTTTTTTGCCTCATCGATTTTTGATTGCACTGGTAAAACTTCTGGAACAGCGCCTGGCTGCTTTCCTCATTAATCCCTACCCCCTCATCATGCACCGATACTTCAACATCATTTTCGTTACAGTCTATATTAATGTTAATGTGTGAGCATGGCGGCGAAAATTTGGCAGCGTTGGTTAAATAATTGATCAGCACCTGGATAATCTTGTATTTATCTCCCCTAACCAAAATGCTATCGGCAGTGGGATATTTACAAAAGCGGTGCCCGGGATAAAGAATCCTCATTTCACCAAGCACTGTATCAACCAGGTCGTTAATATCAAACAGGCTATAATTGAGCTGTGCTGATCTGTCCTCGCCGGTTGATGGTGATAAATATTCATCAATCAACTTGGTCATCCCGTTAATATGCTGATCAACCATGTTCAGCAACCTCACTGGTTGTTTATTGATACTGAGTGCAAGATGGTTAATTAAAAACTGGGTATTGAGCTTTATAATAGTTAACGGCGCACGCAGTTCATGATTTAAAATAGCCATGCTCAGGCAGTCCTCGTTAACTTTCTGGGTAACATCTTCAATGGTACCAATCATTTGCTCGGCAGTACCCCACCGGCGTGAGTATAAAACACCTGTAAGCCGGATCCATTTTTCGGTACCGGATGGGGTTACAATTTGCACCTGCTTTTCAAATTTGGTTCCATTAAAGGAGGCAACCTTAAACTCATGGATAAGTCCGCTCAACTGCCCGGGTTTAACAAGCCCAAAAAGTTCTTCGATATTTTCATCATATCCCTTTGATAGCTCAAGCATCTTGCGCATTCGCGGGCAAAAGGATACCTTATTTGACCGGAGCTGGATTTTCCAATTGCCTATGTATGCTGCTCCTATGGGGTGTTCAGGCATTAGCCCCGTCCGGCTTTCCATATTTCTGATTTCCCTGTTCATTTGGATATGTTTTTCTTAAATTTTATTTTATTACTGATAGATTTAACCTGATTACATTATTAAATTTTGACCATAAGCTTAATGACATCCCTTTAATGTACACCCCGTAATCGCTCATTAATATGCCCTTCATGTCATGGTTAATTAACCGAATGGCATACACCAAACTGCAATCATTATTCTTTCCCGATGATTTGCAGTGATAGGTTTCCAGGATATCAAAATCATCGGGCGAAATCAGCTCGTTGTATTGTAAGCACCTGATATATTCTTTCTCAATTACAAAATCGTGATTAAAGCCCCGCTCCTGCAGATCAATAATGAGATTAATCAATTGTTCATCATAGTGATGCATATTGTCATTCATTAAATAGGTGATGCCATCAATTCATTTTCAATAGTATTTTCATTGACCTTATAAAGCCACAAACGACCTTGCAAAGCCATGTAAAAAAGCAGGAGTAATGCCTGTATTGCAATAAGCGGCACAGGCACGCTTATTGCAATACAGGTGACGCTGCCCGGTAGCACTAAAAACATATCGGCCGATATAAAACCGATGCTCATTTGCTTAAGCACAGGTTTGTCCGGCATAAGCATAATAACCAGCAAAGCAAATTTCAATGAACATATACTATAAAGCACGATTATGAAAAACCTGGCAGGCACCAGGGGTTCCATCAAACTTGTGCTAAGCTTAATAAATAAACCTGCTGCTATAAACATCAACACACTTGTAAAGAAGGCAACTGCCAAACAAACAAACTTTTTCATAGCATGAGGGCTTTACACGTTTATCGCACAATTAATTAATGCTTAATTATTAACTGTTATTTAACAATGTAAAGTTCGGGCCGGAGATACCCGAAATCAATGTACTAATTATGGTTTCAGTAGTACAAATTACATATGGCCCAATACAAATGAGACGTTAATACTATATAGGATAGTATTCATTTTCGATATTCCCGAAATTCTTTTCGGCACGGAAAACCAGGGTTATTGCCACGCCTTCGCTATTTTCCATTTTAAAATTCCCGCCAAGCTGCTTGCTCAGGGCCTTCATCATTTCCATACCCAATGACGACGCTTCTTTAATATCAAAACCCTGTGGCAGGCCAATACCATTATCGGCAATGCTCAACATGATATTATTATCATCAAGTGTACCAAGCGAGATGTTTATATAACCACGCTTGTGTGGAAAAGCATACTTAATAGCATTGGTAATAGCTTCATTGAGCATAAGGCCAACAGGTACGGCCTGGGCAACATCTATTTTAACACGTTCAATTTGCTGTTCAAACCTGATTCCCCGTTCATGAGCGTCGTAACAATCGGCAAGATAATTAACCAGTTCGCTGATGTAAACAGCAATATCAATAAAGGCTACGTTTGAACTGCTATATAATTTTTGATGGATGAGCGCTATAGCCTGTACGCGGTTCTGGCTTTCACGGATGGCGGCAAGCGCTGCGTTATTTTTTAAAAATGCCGATTGGGTATTAAGCAGGCTCATCACTATTTGCAGGTTATTTTTTACCCGGTGATGCACCTCTTTCAATAACCAGTCCTTTTCATCAAGCAGACGATTTTTATCCGCGGTTAAATGCTGCAGCATTTGATTTTGCTCGCTGATTTCTTTCTCCTTTAGCTGCAACCGTTTACCGTTTATTTGCTTTTGCCAATAACCAACACAAGCACCCCCCAAAACGAAAAGCAACGCAACAATGCCGACAATTATAAGATCCCACCTCATAAAAAACGAACTACTTTTTGCCCACAAAACACCCTGGGAGATATGATCGTAACGCTGCGCCGGCGAGTTTGTGGATATCAAAAGCAAAAAGCCTGTTAACGTCAGCTTGCAATAAAACCGGGATAAGCTTATATTGATATTCACTTGGTATTATTTTTATTACCGGCCTAAACCAAAAATCCTGTTCACAATGCATGCCTATACACAAATAGGCATGTCCTCAAATTCAACTTATAAAAATAATATGATGCCCAAACCTTATCAATGTATTAAATATGGATTTTGATGTATAAATTATGTATTGTATTACCACCTTGCAATAAAAGCAAATATTAATCTATATGATTAATAATCAAATACTAAGCATCAAACTTACCAGTTTCAAGCTCTTTTATTCGTGAATGTAGGATGACTGAAGCAGAACAAAAATATCGGCATCCCTTCTCCCGACTAATAAATGTTTTTTCAATAGATTTAGCTTGAGTATATCGGCGCGCCCGCTTTTGCCGGTGATAGAACACGGCTTAGGCGGTTAAGGATATATACGGACGATATTTCGCTTTCCCATCAGGAATATAATGATATTTCGTTAAGAAGCAGCGCTTATAAAAACAACAAATAACTGAATATCAATAAAGTAAACACAACGGCACGAAATTAGAGTTGCGGTACATGTATTACAAGCTTTAAACTAAGTAACCATGAAACAAGCTAACGATTTTGCTCCGCTACACTTTGACAAAGCATCCTGCTGCTTTCCTTTTAAGATCCATGCCATTGAGTGGATCAAAGAAAACGGCATTGACCTTCCTAACGATTATTTTATGCTGATTTGGATAACAGCCGGTAACGGTTACTACAGGCTCAATTTGCAAAAAGAAGCTGTTACCCCCAATCAATTACTATTGATCAAACCCGGCCGGCTGCATAATCTTAAATTTAGCAGCAGTTTGCAAGGGTATGTCATCTCATTTACCGATTCGTTTTTAGATATAGAAGATTACGGCAGGGAGCCTGTATACAGCCCCATTTATCAAATGTTTAACCAAACGCAGATCATCACCATAAGCAGTGAACTGGCCAAAGATATGATTGATATCAGCGAAATAATGCTTAAAGAATACAGTAGGCATAACCTTTACCGATCCGAGATATTGAAGCGTTATTTCAAGATTTTCCTAATTTATCTTTCACGCCAGCTGGACTCGGAGCAAGCGCCAAAGCAATCGCGAAATACTGCCATCCTGCAAAACTTCATGACCTTGCTTGATAAAAACTTCAGGGAGAATAAAATGGTTGCCGATTATG
Organism: Mucilaginibacter sp. P19; assembly: GCF_050632265.1. NCBI lineage: Bacteria > Pseudomonadati > Bacteroidota > Sphingobacteriia > Sphingobacteriales > Sphingobacteriaceae > Mucilaginibacter > Mucilaginibacter sp. P19. The sequence goes on along the minus strand of NZ_CP192586.1, from coordinate 1,575,932 downwards.
CCAGCAGGTTAGCGGTAACCCCCAATTACCTCAACGAGGTGGTCAAAAAGCTAACAGGCCAGCCGGCCGGTCATCACATCAGACAAAGGGTTGCCGCCGAGGCAAAACGGCAGGCCATACACCCTGATAGCTGCATGAAAAAAATTGCATACGATCTGGGCTTTTGTGACCTGGCCCATTTCAGTAAATTTTTTAAAAACACTACCGGTATAAGCTTTTCTGATTTTAAGAAAAAGGGCACAATATTACAACCTGTTTTTTAACAACGCATCAAAAACCTATTAATCAGCTTTATAACTAATTAAATTTATCACCATGTCAGAAACAGTACAACTAATCCCAGGCGACTCACTAATTACAGCAACACCACAGGAAGGCCGTGAACTTGCAATTAAAATGGCCCGGCTCATCATCAAGGTAACCCAGCCCGACGCCGAAATTCGTGGTAAGCTAAGAGGTGTTTACGCCGAAGACCCAGCGATGCTCATTGCCGTAGGACAAACAGTTGCAACCGAATTTGCCACCATAGCTGCAGCTAATAATTACTGGCGATAGTGCAATAATGCCTGCGCTTTGCCAATTAATTTCATATTTTTAAGCCCGGTAATACATCGTGCATACACAAGTAATTATTATCGGTGCCGGGCCAACCGGTTTAATGGCCGCCTGCCAGCTGGCCCGCTTTAACGTTGAGTTTATTATTATCGATACCAAGCCCGCACCTACTCATGAGTCGCGGGCTATGTTGGTTACAGCCCGCAGCATGGAAATTTATCAGCAAATGGGCTTGGCTGATACTGTTTTGCAACAGGGACAGGTGATTGGAAAATTCGCCATTTATATGAATGGCCGGGAAAAAGCAACACTCGAAACAACCAACGCAGGTAACGGACTCACCGATTTCCCCAACCTGCAGGCATTTGAACAGTTTAAAAACGAGGAACTGCTTTACGAGCAATTGAAAGCTACAGGCCGTGACGTTTTGTGGCGAACCAGTTTGGTTAGTTTTGAACAGCATGATGATCACGTAGTGGCCAGCCTTTACGATAAAAGTGATCCGTTCAGCAAAATAAGTATTAAAGCCTCCTACTTGCTGGCTTGCGATGGTTCATCGAGCCTGGTAAGGCAGCAACTGGAATTAAATTTTGAAGGAGGCACCTACCAAAATAAATTTTTTGTTGCCGATGTAAAGCTTAGCTGGCTGCAACCCGCAAACAAGCTCATCGCATCACTGTCGCGTGTTAATTTCTGCGCCTTTTTCCCAATGTATGGCAATGGTAATTACCGCATTTTAGGTACCCTGCCCAAAGGTTTTGAAGGCAAAGAAAATGTTAGTTTTGATGATCTTAAAGATGTGATCACGGCCAATATTAAGCTGCCGCTGAACGTAGAAAAATTAAACTGGTTTTCAGTTTATAAACTACATCACCGCTGTGTTAACAGGTTCAGGATAAACCGATGTTTTTTATTGGGCGATGCCGCACATATTCATAGTCCCGCAGGTGGACAGGGCATGAATACCGGCTTGCAGGATGCACATAACCTGGCCTGGAAACTGGCCCTGGTGCTGCAAGGTGTTGCTGACGATAAACTTATTAATACATATCATGACGAGACGGTACCCTTTTGCCCAATGGCTCATGAAATTTACCGATAAAATATTTGCTTTCATGACAAGCTGTAACTGGTTCTTATATCAGTTACGCACCTACGTTATGCCCAATATTTTACGCCTCGTACTGTCAACCCAATGGATCTCAAAACGGATTTTCAGGATCTTGTCCCAAATTTGGTATTCGTACAGAAAAAGCCGGCTTTCCCTGCAGTTTATTAAACAGAAGCTAAAATTTAGTGCCGGCGACAGGTGCCCCTACGTTATGACCGCTATCGACGGCAAACTACAAAGCATCTATCATTTGCTCATGGAACCCAAATTTCACCTGTTATGTATTGGCAGCATTGGGTACGACAGCCTAATTCCTGTTCACTTAATAAATTACATCAAAGTAGTTAATTTACCCCTTAATGAAAGCTGGCAAAAATTAGGGGTACAATCGGGTTTATACCTGCTAATACGGCCCGACAATTATATAGGCCTGCTTAGCGATGAAATAAGCCCAGGTTTGATAAGCGGTTATTTTGATACCTTCAAAGGTAAATGAATACTAAAAAGCCTTAACATGCACTAAGCTTCATCATATATAAAATCAATGCTCCAGCGATAAGTAGCTATACTTGCCAGTAATAAACTACCCGCGCTATCGGCCCAAACCGAATAATTAAAAGGAGCCTTGATTCCTGAAAATATGGTCATGCAAAGGGCAAAAGTAAGCGTAAGAGCAAAACTTGCATAAGCTGCCGTACGAATCTTAAAACCTACAATAAACATGATGGCTATTGAAACCTCGGCCACTGTTGCTAAAAAACCCATGACACCTGCCATCCACCGGCTCAAATATGGCATCAACGTATTGGTATAAACCACAAAATTATCCCAACTACCCCAGCTTACTGAATTTTGCCCTGCCGGCCCCATGAAACCCAAGCGATCTGCCACGGGCAACAAAAAACCAATAGCTAAAGCAAAGCGCAAGTAAAGTTGTGCTATTTGAAGTGTATTTTTCATCTATCAACATTTATGCATCTAAAATACAGGTTTAAAATCCCGCTTAAAAACGCAAAATCCATGTTTACACAAATAAGATAAAAGTGTCATCTTTTTGTTGAGAGTTTGGCCGGTTAATATTTATCCAGAATTCCTACAGAATGTGAGGGTAGTATCGCAACTATCTTATGCCTGCAATAAGTATAGTAAAAAGAGCTGCTGCCTATGTCAAGTCGCTGATGGAAGAAAACCTACCATCAACCATGTACTTTCATAACCTTAAACATACATTGGGCGTTGTTAACGCAGCAACAGAAATTGCAGCACACTGCAAATTAAAAAAGCAGGAACTAACTATTTTAACAATAGCTGCCTGGTTTCATGATACAGGCTACCTCTATCATTATAACGGCCATGAAGACACAAGCATGATCATTGCCGGTACTTTTTTAATGCAGCACCACTATAATAATGATTTTATACAACAGGTATGGGATTGTATTGAAGCCACCAAATTACCGCAATCGCCCCAAAACCTTATCCAGCAAATTATTTGCGATGCCGATATGCACCACCTGGCATCTGTAAACTACCTGGATTTTGCCCATGATTTAAAACAGGAATGGGAAGTACATTTGGATAAGCAGTATAGCGACGAAGAATGGCATGCCCTCAATTTAAGCCTGTTACAACGGCACCAATATTTTACGGAATACGGTAAAACGGTATTGCAAGCCATGAAAAAGAAAAACATTGAACTGATGAAGTTTCAGGGTTAATGTTTCTTTACAGTTTCTTTTCGTACACGGCTTAAGGTTTCGGGTGTAATGCCTAAGTAAGATGCAATCATCGCCTGTGGCACCCTTAGCGACAGATCGGGATATTTCTGCACAAAATCAAGGTATTTTTGCTCGGCAGTAAAAGCAATAGCCGAGTGAATGCGGTTTTGACTGGTAATGAAACTTTTGTTAAGGATGGCATTAACCATATCGTTAAAAGCCGGTATATCATGGCAAAGCCTGTCGAAGTTTGTTTTGGTAATCAGTATCAGTTCTGTATCCTCAATAGCATCAATATTATTTTTAGAAGGCTCGCCGGTAAGCAGGCTGGCACGGTCGCCGGTCCACCAGTTTTCTTTGGCAAAGCTTACTATGTTTTCGCGGCCATTTTCATCAACGCTGTAAAATCGAACCAAGCCTTTGGTTATAAAAGCGTTATACTTCCAAACATCGCCTTCCTGCAATAAATACTGCTTTTTACGGAGTTTTTTAAAAATACAAACTGCTTCAATTTTAGCATAGTCAGCTTCGGTGAGTGTTGCTTTCTGGCCAATGTACTCTTTAAATTGCTCAAACATATAAAAGCAAATATCTCCTTTATCCGGGGATATTTGCTTTTGTTCGGGTCATATTTTTATAATTAGGTTATGCGGTGTATTTGCTTAACCATTTTGTTTTGATAGCGGCGCGGGCATCAATAAATTCCTGGTCGGTACCCTGCGCTACTGCATCAAGCGGATAGCGTAGAGGCCTTGTGCCCTTTTCCATTTCAACCAGTCTCAATATACCATCGGCAATAGTTTGCGGGTCCATGTTAAACTCGGCCATTTTGCTGAAAAGCGCGGTGCCCATAGCGTTAAATTGCTGTGCTGAGGCCTCGCCGTACTCGGCTATAACTTCCGGTTTATCGGCATGGATACCTGTTTTGCTGCCATTATTCATTTCGGTTGGATATACGCCCGGCTGGATACTAACGCTCTCGATGTTGAACTGTGCAAGCTCATCCTTTAAACCTTCGGTAATACTTTCTACCCCAAATTTTGATGCAAGATAAGGAATCATGAATGGCAGGGTATGACCACTTGCACCCGATGTAATGTTGATGATAAGGCCATTTTTAGCTTTACGCATCCCCGGCAAAACCGCAAAGATGGTGCGCAGGGTTCCATAAAAATTCACTTCAAACATCTGCCTGATCTGATCGAGCGAGTAAGCCTCCAGTACGCCAAAGCCTGAAACTGCGGCATTGTTCACCAACACATCAATATGGCCGTATTTGGTTAATGTATATTCAAAAGCAGCTTTAACTGAATTATCATCAGTAATATCTACCTCAACTACTTCAACATTTGGCAAGGCTGAAAGCTCTTTGGCTACAGTTTCATTTTTGCCATTTATTCCGCGCATACCTGCTATTACGGTATGGCCTGCATTTGCAAGGGTTATAGTGGTTAATTTACCAAATCCTGTGCTTGTTCCGGTTATAAAAATTGTTTTTGACATTTTGTATCGTTCTTTTGTTGATACAAATTTACCGCGACACTATAACCTGTACATTGACATTTGATAAGAAGGAAATTGACATTTGTCAAGAAGATGGAGCAGAGATTTAAATCAATGACATTTCTCCTCGTCCCTCGTCGAAATCTTATACGCCCTGCTACAAACTATACAGACAGCTTGTATAAGTTCTCCTTCGCTCCGGCACACATTCCGAGCCTTCTGCTCTATCGAAATCACGACGTCGGTTATTCCAGAATGCTATTTCGTTCCCGAAGGTACAACCAAAGGCTGTCCATCTTTCATTGGCATACCAAAATTTGGCGAACCATCTTTATTCCAGGTAAATTTTTGCGCACGCGGCGAACGTTTATTACCGCAGCCTTCGTTAGGGTTTGAGTTGGCATGGTACAGGATCCAGTCTTCCCTTCCATCTGGCGATTTAAAGAATGAGTTATGACCGGGCGCGTAAACGCTGTTTTCCGGCGATTGCTTAAATACCGGCTCCTCTGTTTTGATCCATGAGGCAGGGTTCAACAGATCACTATTTTTAGAAGCGGTAAGCATGCCCAATGCATAAAAGTCAGTCCAGCAGCCGCTGGCCGAATAGATCAGGAATAACTTATCTTTATGCTTCAAAATTTCCGGTCCTTCATTTACGCTTACATGTGCCGGGTTACCGGCATCATGCAGATCGCCATTGGTTTCCCATTGATAAGCCGGGCTCGATATTTTCACGCGTTCGCTGCCGATGGTCATAGCGTCTTTCATTTTAGCGATGTAAATATTCTGCTGCCCGTTATGGTCTCCTTCCCAGCCCGACCAGATCATATACCAACCACCGTTATTTTCAAATACCGAAGCGTCAATAGCCCATTTATCGGTGCTATCTGCTATTTTTCCTTTAAACTCCCAGGTACCTTCCATTGGATCGGCCGAGCTATTTTCCAGTACATATATGCGATGGTTATTGTTATCGCCATTATCCGCGGCAAAATATACATACCATTTGCCATTTATAAAATGGAGTTCGGGCGCCCATAGGTCTTTGGAATAAGCTGTACCAGGCGGCGGCGCCCAAACAGCTTTCTTAGGTGCAGTACTCAACTTGGTAATATCTTTTGTTTTCCAGATAACAATATTGCCCCCTGTTGAATTGGTATAATAGTAAAACCCATCTTTACAGATCACCCAGGGATCGGCGCCAGATGGCAACAACGGGTTGGTAAAAGTTTTATCGCCGGTATTTTGTGCAATTGCCGCGCTGTAAAATAAAAGCAGCAGCAAACAGGCAGTGAACATTTTTTTCATAGGGCTGAAAGGTTTTAGCGTGGTTTATAATGCGCTAAAAATCTGTAAAAGTTTTCACAAAAACAACAAATGTTAAGCATACATTTATTACCAATCAGGTGTTTAATATTAAGCTTTTACCGGTTGAGAGGAACTGCGGATAAAAACCCGGGTAGGCAATACGGTAGTTTCAAACTCTGTAACAGGCCGCTTGCTCTCGATAATGCTGATCAGCATTTCGGTTGCCTTTTTTCCCATTTCAAAACCGGGCTGATAAACAGCACTTAGCGGTGGGTTTAAAACTTCGGCCAGTTGGGTATTGGTGAAGCCGAGCAAAGCAATATCAGCAGGGATCCGGAAGCCTAATTTATGAAGAAGGGACAAGGTAGTAGTCGTGATCCTGTCGGAGGCTGTAAAGATAGCATCGGGTTTACTTTCAGAAAACAATTCACTTAGCGCGTTTTCGATCTCGGCAAGGTCTTTACCACCATGCGGGCAGTACTTGATCAGTTTTTCATCAGGTATTATACCATGTTGTTCAAGTGCATCCTTGTATCCCCTCAAGCGTTCGGCGGTAATGGACACGTTTACCGAACTGGTAATATGAGCTATTTTACGGTATCCTGCCTCAAGCAATTGTGTTGTGGCTTTATATGCCCCGGCAAAATTATCGGCCACTACTTTATGCGTATCAATTTCATCGCTTACCCTATCAAAGAAAACAATAGGCAAACCTTTTTCATGCAGGTTTTTCAGGTGATCAATATTTTGGGTTTCGGTTGAGAGGGAGATCAGCAAACCATCAATGGAGCGAAAAGTCAGGTGACGTACATTTTGCATTTCAAGCTCATACGATTCATGGGTTTGTGTAATAAACACATTATATCCCTTACTGTGTGCTACTGATTCGATGCCATTGATCACCTGCGAAAAAAACTGGTTCTCAATAGTTGAAACCACAATGCCGATAGATTTGCTGTTGCCCCGTTTAAGGCTTTGAGCGTTAAGATTGGGCTGATAGTTAAGCCTTTTAGCACACTCCAGTACAAGCGCCTTAGTTTTTTCGCCAATTTCATGACTGTCTTTAAGCGCCTTGGAAACCGCTGACGGTGAGATCCCTAACTCTTTAGCAATATCCTTTATGGTAACTCCGCCAAAATTCATTTCGCCCCCTTGCTTATGATCCTAAAATTAACAATCCAATTATATAAAGGAGAGTAAACATAAGAAAAATAAGTCCTGAACAGCATAAGGATGTGTTATGCCATGTAACATTATGCTGACATCCACGAATTTAAATTCATATATGTGCTATTTATCCCCCGGGCTCGGGCGTGTTGAGTCTCCTGCTTTAATCTCTTAAAAATCCATCTATCTTCATATTCCATTCCCGTTGGTAGTATTGGTTTGTACCGTGACTGGTTTCGTTATCATACTGATCTTGTAGCTGATTCATTTCACGGTACGAGTCAAGGTATTGTACGTTAATATAGCCATCATAGTTATCAACCGGGAGTTTCATGGTCATAAGGGCCCTCTTAAAATGCCGGGCTATTACTGCTACAATATCAAAATGCCGCTGCTCATGATTTAGAGCATAGTCTGTACGTCCTTCCGGTTTCACCCAGGCGGCACTTTTAGGCAAAAACACGCGCATGCTTATCTTCACTACCACTACCGACTTCACTACTTCTACCTGTTCTGTGTAACCGAAACTTGGCTGCACCTCGGCAACATACTTTTCGCCCCGGGCTTTATCCTGAAAGTCATTCCAGGTTAAAGGCCGTTTAGCCGAGTAGTAGATGGTATCGCCTTCCGGCTGTTCCGAATAATCGGTAAAAATTAACTTTACTCCCTTAGCCAGTTTGATGTTAGTGCCCGCTTCACGATTCATCCATCTGTTAAAATACACCAGTCCTGCTTCAAGGGCCCGGCTTATCAGCGCCCCGGTATCGTACTGTTGCCCCGCGCCGCGATAGTATGTTGTAGCTGCCGGGTAATCAATCAAATGCACATTGTCCTCAGCTTTTTTCAATTCAAACCACAATTGTATGTCAAGCTGGCCCTCTATCCTGCCATCGGCCATTGCCGTTTCGGTAAGCTTTAACTTCTTAATGCGGATGACCACCGGGCGTAACATCTTATTAACAGGGATAGCATTATCAGCAAATTGTTTAACAGCTGTTGCTGTGCCTCCCTGTAGATCAACTTCATGTTTTACTGCCGGCAAATTACCTGTGGCCGATAATAACCAGGCGACGGCACTCCGGTCGGGCCGTTCATCAGTAACATTTGCGATATAAAATTCGTTCGGTTTATCATTTAACTGCCTGTTTGTTAAAACAATTTCGGCATTTGTTTTTTGTGCTTTTGAATTTAACGGACAAAACACCAACATGTACAAAATAACCGGCAACCACAATCCCCCTCTGTTAAGAACGCTATTCATAATTGGTAAAAATAATGGATGGGGCACGCCGCCCCCAGGGTATTATAATGCTCAAAATACAAATAAATTGCACTGTTTAACGTGTAATTATTACTTTTGATTATCCATAGCCGGTACCACGGCAGTACTCAACAATTTTAAAGTTTTCCACATGGATATTATCTTAAGTATTACCTTCGTTAAAAGAAGTGTTATCCACAATTGTTAATTTCTAATGTGAAAAGCCTCTTTTTGGTTTAGCTATTTTCGCACTATCGTTAGTATGCGCTTTATGATCAAAACAAGATACATCACCCTGCTCATTCCCGTATTTTTAGTTACAACAGCACGAGCCCAGCAAAATCCTTCCACTCAAATTTACCGCACTTATCATGCGGCTATTGATTTGATGGACAAAGGAAAATTTGCTTCGGCGGCCGAACAATTTCGCCTGGTTGAGGCTTACAAAATTAAAACAAGCACCCAGCCACAGTTTGAAACCGAGCTATCGCTCACTAAAGAAAACTGCCAGTATTATGAAGCATTCTGCGCCCTTAACCTGGGTAATGATGATGCCGAAAGCATGTTTCTCCGTTTTATAAAAGAACACCCTGAAAATCCGCTTACCAAACAGGCTTTTTTCCAGATTGGTAAATCGTATTTTAAACAAGGTAAATATGAAGACGCTATCCGCTGGTTTAACAAGGTTGAGGCAGGCGAGCTTAACGGCCATGACAATACCGAGTATAAATTTCGCAAGGGTTATGCCTATTTTGAGCTAAAAGACTACAAAAATGCCCAATTGCTTTTTGGCGAGGTTAAAAACAAACGCACCGAGTTTACCGAAGATGCTACTTATTATTTTGCCTACATCGCTTACCTGAACAAGGATTATCATCTTGCCCTGGTAAACTTTGAAAAGCTTAAAAACTCAAAGAAATACGAAAACAGCTATCCTTACTATATCTCGGCAGTTTACTTTTTAGATAAGCGTTATGACGATGTGCTCAACTACGCCGTTCCTATTGTAAACAGCACACATCAGCAAAACGAAACTGAAATGCTGCGTATCATCGCCGCATCGTACTTTGCCAAGGCTGATTATGACAACGCGGTGAAGTATTATGGCCGTTTTGAAGACCGGGATCAGGGCCGTACGCAAAACACGCAGGACAGCTACCAGATGGGTTATACCTATTATAAAGTAGGCAACTATGCCAAAGCTGCCAGCGAACTGGAAAAACTGGTTGAACAACACGATGTTTACAGTCAAAGCGGTAACTATACCCTTGGCGATGTGTTCCTGAAAATGAACAACAAACAGAGCGCACGTAATGCGTTCCTCAACGCTTCCAAGCTTGATTATGATAAGCAATTGCAGGAAGATGCCCTTTATGAGTATGCCAAACTATCATACGAGCTCGATTTTAACCTGCAAGCTTTAGGTGCCACAAGGTTATACCTGGCTACATACCCACGTTCAAAACGTATTGACGAGGTTAAGGTATTATTGGGTGAAGAATTACTAAACTCACGCAGCTATAAAGAAGCTGTTGAGATCCTGGAGCCCATCCCTAATAAAAGCCAGAGTGCACGTTTAGCCTATCAAAAAGTTACTTACTACCGCGGTCTGGAGTTTTATAATGAGCGTGCTTTTGAAAATGCCATCGGTATTTTCCTTCGTTCATTAAAAGATCCGGTTGATAGCAAAACTGAAGCCTTAACTACTTACTGGATGGCCGAGGCCATGTTCGAGGTTCGTAAATACGGCGAATCGGTAGAGAATTTTGAGAAATTCCTGAGCATGCCTGAAGCTAAGGAAACTGATGTTTCTAACTACGCCAACTATGCTTTAGCTTATGCAGCTTTTGGCGATGAGCAGTATAAAAAAGCAGCCAACTACTTTGAGAAGTTTTTACAGGGTGATGTTAAAGACGTTAATACCCAAAATGATGCCATCACCCGCCTGGCCGATAGCTACTTTGTAATGAAAAGCTACGGCAATGCCATGAACTACTACAACCGCATTATAGCCATGCACAACCAGGGCGAAGATTACGCCTTATTTCAGCGTGGTATGATCCAGGGGTTACAAGGCTCGTTAGATACTAAGATCAGTACCCTTAATGATGTGCTGAACAAGTTCCCTAACTCAGATTATGCCGATGATGCATCTTTTGAGATTGCCTACACCTATTTCCTGAAAACAGACGGAGATAAAGCTAAAACCGATCTGAATGCCATGATCCAGAAATATCCGCGCAGCAGTTATGTACCGCGTGCGCTGGTTACCATTGGTTTGATAGATTATAACGCAGGCAATGATGACCTTGCTGTTGAATCATTTAAAAAAGTAGTACAGGATTACTCGTCAACAGATGAGGCAAAACAATCTTTAAAACAGATTGAAAAGATCTATACCGATAAAGGCGATGCCCAAACATTCATCAATTATGCTGGTACCACCCCTATTGGTAACTATACCACGTCTGACCAGGAAAGCATAATGATAACCGCAGCCAACAACCTTTATCTTAAAGGCGACTGGCAGGGTACTGTAAGCGCGGTAAACGCTTATTTCGATAAGTTCCCAGGCAAACAGATCTACGAAAAACAGGCACGCTTTATCCGCGCGCAAGGTTTAGCTGCATTGGGCCGCACAGACGAAGCCGTTGTTGACTACAATGTGATCCTTAATGACTGGACCAGCGCCTACAGCGAAAAAGCATTGATCAGCATGGCTAAATTATACATGCAGCAAAAGAAATATAACGAAGCTGTAGTGTTCCTGAAACGCCTGGAAACCAACTCCGAATATAAGGCCGACTATACTTTTGCCATCACCAACCTGATGTACTGCTACTCGGAAATGTTAATGACCGACGATGCTATTAAATACGCAGAGCTTGTTAAAACCAATGATAAAACATCGCAGGAAGATAAATTTAAAACCGGTCTTTACGAAGGTAAAGCTTACCTCGCAACCGGCGATACCGCCATTGCTGTTAAGCAGTTCACCTATACTGCAACCAACACCAAAACCGTTGCTGCTGCCGAAGCCCGTTACAACCTTGCCCTTATTGAGTATGAAAAAGGCCGTTATAAAACAGCGCAAAAAATGTGTTTTGACCTGGCCAAGGAAATGCCAAACTACGATTACTGGGTAGCCAAAACATACATTTTGTTATCTGACACCTATGTGGGCTTAAAAGATACCTTCCAGGCAAAAGCAACCCTGCAAAGTATCATTGATAACTATAAAGCCGATGACGACATATTACCTACTGCTAAAGAAAAGCTGGATAAACTGAGCGGCCGCAAAACCAAAGCCCCTGCCGCAGGCACCAAAGAAACTGCCCAGCCCGATACAACTAACAAACAGTAACAAAGAGTAATATAAAAAAAGACAAGCAATGAACTCAAGATACACATATACGCTGCTTACCTTAATAATAGCATTATACTTTGTTCCTGCCCAGGCACAAACAAAGAAATCTACCAAAAAAACAACAGTAAAAACTGCGACAAAAAAACTGTCGTTAAACCGGCACCTAAAAAGGCCGCGCCAAAACCTATAGCTAAAAAAGCTACAGACAGCAAAAGCTTGGGCGATGCTGCTGCAAAAACAGCGCAGGATACTACTAAAAAGGGAGGCGGCAATAATCCCAATAACGCTGCCAATGGCGGTAGCTTATCAGAAGAAATTGTAGTGACCACTGCCTACAAACCGGTGCTGGCCGATGCGGTAAAGATCCGTCGTAACCCTGATTTGGAAGATAAAGTGCCCTTTAAAGCACCTTTAACCTATGCCCCGCTTGATAAACGCCAGGAGCAAAACTCCGAGATCAGGCAGCTTGACCCAATGAAAAGGCCGGCAGAACAGGATTCTGTTTTAACCAACAACTTTGCTAAAGTTGGTTTTGGCAACCTGAAAACCATTTATGGCGAAGGCTATTTTGCCAACGGTCGGGATGAGGCTTTACAATTTGGCGGTTTCATAAAACATTTGTCGCAATCTGGCTCACTGCAAAAACAAACCCAAAGCCGCGATGACGTTGGTGTTTTCGGTAAAAGTATCATTGGCGATAACAATGTCTCAGGCCGCATCAATTACAATCGTTTAGGTACCTATTTTTACGGTTACAACCAGGATGCTCCCGACAACAATTTTGTGCCGACAAAACAGCACTTCAATACCATAAGCGGCGAGGTTGAACTGGCAAAGAATTACAAAGACGTTGAAAACGACTTTACCTATGCTGTAAAGTTAAAAGGATACGCATTTAGCAATGCTTACCAGGCACGTGAAAACAATGTAGTTATTTCAGGCTTTCTAAATCAAACTGTTAAGCAGTTTTATGCAGGCTTAAGCGCTTCGTTAGACCTGGCCAGTCAAAAAGACAGTCTATACAGTCTTGGTAATAACATTGCAAGGGTTAACCCCTACATCAAATTTCAGGGTACTAACTACAAGATAGACGCGGGAGTTAACATTGTGAAAGAGTTTGGCGACTTTGGCAAGTTTTACATTTTCCCGGCAGCAAAGCTTGAGGTACAGGTGGTACCTAAATATGTACGGCTGTTTGTGGAAGCCAAAGGTGATGTTAACCGCTCTTCACTGCACGATTTTGCCATGATCAATCCATTCCTTGGCCAAAACATCAACATCAAAAACTCGGTTGATCAGCTGGATATCAGTGCTGGTTTAAAAGGTACGCTTGCTCCGGGCTTAAGCTTCAAAGCTGCCGTGTACCGCAACAGCATTAAAAACATGCCTTTAATGGTGAGTAACTTCAACGCCGAGGGCAACAAATTCGCTGTTATTTATGATGATGGCAAAACACGCGTAAACGGTTTTAACGGCGAGCTGGATTTTAAAGCAACAGACGATTTTAACATTTTCGGTCGCGTTGAAATAAAAGACTATCAAATGGCTAAAGAAAGTGAGCCATGGAATTTGCCCAAATTTTTATTAACTGCTGGTACAGCTATACATATCGACAGCAAATTGACTGTTACAGGCTCATTACTTATCCGCGGCTCAACAACCGACAGGTTATTGGTATTGGCACCAACATCTACCCCGGGAAGCCCGGTTTACAACCAGATTAAACAGCCTATTAAGGGCTTTGGCGACCTGAGCGGCAGCGTAGAATACAGGATAAACAGCAAGTTTTCGGTATTTGCGCAGGCTAATAATATCCTGAGCAGTTCGTATCAAAATTGGTTATACTACCCTAACTACGGATTTAATATCTTTGGCGGGGTAGGGTACTCGTTTTAAGCCCTGTTTGATGTTTTAAAATTAACCGTATTTTTACCGGATGGATATAGCCAATTATTTAAGCGAACTACTCGGCCGGTACACCGAAATAAGTGTACCTGGCTTGGGCTGCTTTTCGCGCCTGCGCGTAAATGGCTATTATGATGATGTACAGGCAACTTTTTATCCGCCCGGTCATAAGCTGCATTTTGATCAGGAGGCTAAAGACGATGAGATCCTGACACGCCATATCGCCGAAAAGAAAAAATCTCGCTGGCATCATCCAAATATTTCACCGAAAAATACATCAACAGCCTTAAGCAGGAGCTGGTGCTGCATGAAGTACCTTTTGCCCAATTAGGCTGGTTTTATATGCAGGAAGGCAAAATTGCTTTCAGACCGCAGGAACAGGCATCGGGCAGCGATCCTTTGTTTTTTGGCCTTACTCCGGTAACCATTAACAAGGTTAACTACGTGCCCCCGCCGCCACCGCCGCCGCCTTTGCCTACGGCTATATCTCTACAGCAAACCTATACACCGCCGCCTGCAAACGCAACCCTTGTTGAGCAGCCTGAGTATATTGATGATGAACCCGAAGTTAAGCGGGGTATCAGCATTTGGGTTATAATAGCAATTGCAGTGGTTATACTTGCCGCAGCAGCTTTTGGCGTATATAAATATAACCCCGCACTATTACATCTTAACAATGACAGCCCTAAAGAACAACCAAAGGTTGAAAAGCCCAAAGCTGCTCCCATAATTAAGCCGGATAGGATCCAAAAGGATTCCACTCCAACTGTTGCTGATACGGCAAAGGCAATTTCTAAACCTGTTGAAGCGTTAAATAATCCGGCAGCTAAAACAGATACCGTAGCACAACCGGAGTTTGCGATATTTTTAGGATCGTTTAAAACGATAACCAAAAGCAATGAGGCGGTTAAAGATTATAAAAGCAGGGGGATTGATGCCCGCCTGCTGAAAGGCCCCGGAACCGGTCCGCGGATCAAGATCATAATTGGAGGGTTTTCCTCATCCGAGGAAGCAGAAGCCGTGAGAAAAAACTCATATCACAAGGAAAAATAACTAAAGACACATACTCAAAACAAATTACTGATTCCACGAAATGACTTTATTATTAATTCAGCAAATTACAGATACCGCCAAACACCTGGCAGATACCGCAAACCACGCCGTAACAACCGCAGCACTGCCAACTGAAGAACTTCGCTTTGGCGACCTGCTGATCAAGGGTGGCTGGGTAATGATCCCGATAGGTATTTTAGCTGTACTGGGGCTGGTAATATTTTTTGAACGTTACTTTACTATCCGTAAAGCATCTCGTGATGAATCAAACCTGATGGTACAGGTACGTTCAAGTATCCACTCGGGCAATTTGGAATCGGCCATTGCTATTTGCCGTAACAATAACACGCCGCTCGGGCGCATGCTGCAAAAAGGCTTATTGCGCATTGGTCGCCCTATAAAAGATATTGAAGGCGCCATTGAAAACGTTGGTAAGCTTGAGGTATCAAAACTGGAAAAAAACATTGGTATTTTAGGTATCGTAGCCGGTATAGCACCGATGTTTGGTTTCCTTGGTACTATTGCCGGTGTAATCAAGATTTTTTATGATATCTCAAAAACCGATAACATCAGCATGGGTGTAATCTCTGGCGGTTTATACGTAAAAATGGTAACATCAGCCGCAGGTTTGTTTGTAGGTATCGTAGCTTATGTGTGCTACCACGTTTTAAATATGATGGTTGATAAGGTGATCCTAAAGCTGGAAACCGATGCTATTGAATTTATTGACCTGTTAGAGGAGCCGAGCAAATGAATTTAAGAAAACGACACAGGGGCGCATCGGCAGAAGTACATACGTCGGCAATGAACGATATTATGTTTTTTCTGCTGCTGTTTTTCCTTATAGCATCAACAGTTACCAACCCTAACGTTATTAAGTTGGTGCTTCCTAAGTCATCAACAGGGCAGTCGGTATCTAAAAAAACCATAACTGTTTCCGTAACCAAAGACCTGAAATACTACGTGGATAAAAAGGAGATCCCGGTGGATGCCCTGCAAACTACACTGGCGGGTTACAAAACCCTGGCTACCGAACTTACCATAGTTTTATATGTTGATAAAACTGTAGCCATACAGGATGTGGTACAGGTAATGGACGTAGCACAAAAGTTGAACATTAAACTGGTTTTGGCGACAGAACCTAAGGGATAACCGTGGCAGTTGAGCTTAAAGTTTATAGTAGATTATTGCAGTAAGTTACCGTAATCTTTTAAACAAACTGCCACTCTTTTTAGTAGCAGTTGTTCTTTAAGTAGCAGTTGCAGTTTTTAGCAGCAGTTTTAACAGATTACTGATAAGAATAAAAAAGTGCTACTCGCTACTGTCACTGCAACTAAGAAAATACTGCTAACTAAAAAATTGCACTAATTATAAAAATGGAGTACAGGGAAGAAAATAACTATCCGAAAGCATTTATAGCAACAGGCATTATTATGGCTGTGCTGATAGCGGCATGTTATTTTATAGTATTCAAAAATCCGCCGGTTGAAGAGAACGGAACAGGCGGCATATTGGTAAACTACGGTACGGTTGATGAAGGTATGGGCGATGATTACATGAGCACCGAAGAACCTTCGGTAGCGGAAAAAGCCAATCATACTAAGCCGGATAAAGTTACCGAAAGTAAACCCACCGAAGAAAAACCAACGCCCGAAAGCAGCGAAAAAACGGTAGTTACCCAAAATAACGAGGATGCCCCAGAAGTGGCCGCGCCTACTAAAAAACCAAGTCAAAATGTTGCCCCTACTCCACCGGTAAAAACACCGCCGGCAAAACCTACCGTTAACCAAAATGCTTTGTACAGAGGCAAAGCATCAACCGGTACCGGTGAAGGCGATGGCACAGGCAAAACTCCGGGCAACCAGGGTAAAACTACGGGTACTACACTCACCAATAACTATAATGGAACAGGATCCGGCAATGGCGGTAGCCTGAATATGGCACAGCGTAACTTTGTGAGCCGACCCTCTGTAAGTGATGACAACCGTCAAAGCGGTAAAATTGTAGTTGATATCAGGGTTGATAAAGATGGCAACGTTACGTATGCCCGTGCTGGTGCCCGTGGTACCACCATATCAGATGCCGGCTTGCTTCAAAAATGCGAAGATGCTGTAAAAAATTCCAAACTCAACCCGCTTGATAATGCCCCCGATCAGCAACAGGGTACCGTTGTTTTTGTGTTTAAGGTAAATTGATTTCTTAGTTCATAGTCGATGGATGATAGACCATAGCATTTATCTGTTAACCTACGGTAAATTGGATCGACCATGATTATGCACTATGACGCATAAACCATAAGTTTGCGGTAAAATCCATTGACCATCAACTATGGACTATGGACCATGGACTATGGACTATAATCAAACCCTCCAATACCTCTATACCCAGCTTCCCATGTTTACACGGGACGGGGCTTCGGCATTTAAGAAAGACCTTACCAATACGCTCGGGCTTTGCAGGCGGTTGGATAATCCTCAGCATAAATTTAGAAGTGTGCACGTAGGCGGCACTAATGGCAAAGGATCAACATCGCACATGCTGGCCGCTATTTTACAAACTGCCGGTTACAAAACAGGGCTCTATACCTCACCCCATCTCAAAGATTTTCGCGAGCGGATCCGCATTAACGGACAAATGATCAGCGAGCAAACGGTAGTTGACTTTGTTGAAGATCACAGGGCCGATTTTGATGAAATAGTCCCCTCCTTTTTTGAGATGACCGTTGCTCTTGCCTTTGATGTTTTCGCCAAAGAAAAGGTGGATATCGCCGTTATAGAGGTAGGTTTGGGCGGTCGGCTGGATTCAACGAATGTGATCACTCCGCTGCTCTCGGTAATTACCAATATAGGTTGGGATCACATGAACATGCTTGGCGATACCCTGCAACTTATAGCCGGCGAAAAGGCAGGCATCATCAAACCGGGCATCCCGGTAATCATTGGTGAACAACAACCGGAGGTATCAAACGTGTTTATCGATAAAGCTGCGCAAACTAACAGCAACATTCGGTTTGCATCAGGAGAGTGGACGATTTCAAGTCCGGAAGCCGGGAAGTCCGAAAGTCGGAAAGAAAACGAAGGGCTACTTAAAATTAGTGCAAAACGAAACCCATTGGGCCATACCTCTTCCGGACTTTCGGACTTTCGGACTTTCGGACTCGACCTAACAGGTAGCTATCAGCTTAAAAATGTAAAAACCGTTTTATCCGCCGTTGATGAATTACGCGAGCAAGGCTTTGCAATTACCGATGAGCATCTCGACACAGCCTTAAAGCAAGTCAAAAATCTCACCGGCTTACATGGCCGCTGGGAAACCTTAAGTAAAAATCCCCTTACTATTTGCGACACCGGGCATAACCCAGATGGCATAGAGGAAGTATTGAAAAATATCGCATCTGTTAAATACAATCATCTGCACATGGTTATCGGGATGGTAAATGATAAAGACACCGGCAAAGTGTTATCGCTGCTGCCTAAAGATGCTACTTATTATTTCTGCAAACCAGACATTCCAAGAGGCCTGGACGCTGAAAGCATGAAAGCACAGGCGGGGGCTCATGGTTTAATTGGTGAAGCCTACCTTTCTGTAAAAGAGGCATTGTTATCGGCACAAAAAAATGCAGCTAATGATGATCTTGTTTTTGTAGGCGGCAGCACTTTTGTGGTGGCTGAAGTTGTCTGAATCAGAATTTACAGAATTTTAGGATTTGCAAAATTTTGATATAGGAATTGGCAAGGTTTTCTGCTAATTCAAATCCTGTAAAATCTGGGCTTGAAGTAAAACATGCTGTTAATTCTTAAATCCTGTAAATTCTGATTAAGACAGTTTCTTCCAAACCACCTCTCCCATTACCGCTCCTCCGGTAGTTGGCGCAGGTACAGTGTACTTAAAAATATCGCCCGAAATTGTAAAGGGGCGTTTTTGCTGTGTGCCCTCCCAGTTTGGGAACGATGCATGTTCGATATTGAAAATGATATTATTCCCTTCAACTTTATAGGTACCGTAATGAGCATTACATCCTTTTATCGCGGCTCTGTTCTCATCATCGGTACCCTTAGCTTTATCACCCGATGCAAATTTTAGCCGGCCTTCACTGTAGATCTGTAAAGCGTAATGCCCCATAGCGTCAACTATAAGGGTCCCCTTCGGCGAATCCCCGTAAAGATGGGTGCGGCTGCCGTCGGCGGCAATATTATCAACTGTTACCAATTCATAGGTTCCGGTCAAATTATGACCAGAGGGTTTGTTCTGTGCCAATGCTGCACACGTAGTGAACAATATTAGAATGAAAAGCAATTTATATTTCATGCAGCAAAGTTATATTTGCTATATTCCATTAACAATAAGGCACAAAAAAGTAGCCTGATTACTAAAAAGTTACCATGCTGTAAATCAGTTATATTATTTTTAATTGATGGATAAAAAATCAAAACACGAGGCTCCAAGATGCGGTATCGACTACGCTTTTCAGCGGATAGGCGGCAAATATAAAGGTCGCATCCTGTGGCGTTTACGCAATGGCACCATGCGTTATGGCGAGTTACGGCGCACTGTAACAGGAGTAACCTCTAAAATGCTTACCCAGGCCCTGCGTGAGCTGGAAGATGATTGCCTCATCGTTCGGCAGGTGCATGTTGAAGTACCTCCAAAGGTTGAATATACCCTTACCAATACAGGCCGGGAATTACTTCCTTTTTTACAGTTACTCCGCGATTGGGCCAAACATCAGATGCAGGTTAATGATATAGTAGCCATGCCATAATTTAATTTCAGTAAAGTCAAAAATACCTTTATTAATCTACCTAAAGTTCTATTTTTACGGCCCGATCCTCACCTAAAAATATGACATATATAGCATCTGCCGATAGGTATCAAACAATGCAATATCGCCGCTGCGGTAACAGTGGCATCAAGCTTCCGGCTATTTCATTAGGCCTTTGGCATAATTTCGGTCATGTTGACGTTGCCGATAATTACCGCAAAATATTACATCTCGCTTTCGACAGCGGCATCACCCATTTTGACCTGGCCAACAACTATGGGCCGCCTCCCGGCTCAGCCGAAGAGAATTTTGGAAAGATCCTGAAGGAAGATTTCCGCGATTACCGCGACAGACTTATTATATCAAGTAAAGCCGGTTACACCATGTGGTCGGGCCCGTATGGTGACTGGGGTTCAAAAAAATACCTGGTAGCCAGTCTTGATCAAAGCCTTAAACGCATGGGGCTTGATTATGTGGATATCTTTTACCACCATCGCCCCGATCCAAACACGCCGCTTGAGGAAACCATGGCTACGTTGGACCTCATTGTTCGCCAGGGAAAAGCTTTGTATGTTGGTGTTTCCAACTACCCTGCCGAACTGGCTTCGAAAGCTATCAAAATACTCAAAGAGCTTGGCACACCGTGCCTTATCCATCAGCCTAAATACTCCATGTTTGAGCGCTGGGTTGAAGGCGGTTTGCTGAATGTTTTAGGTAACGAAGGCGTAGGCTGTATCCCCTTTTCACCACTGGCGCAAGGTTTATTGACGGATAAATACCTTCATGGCATCCCCGAAGATTCAAGGGCTGCCCGACCGACCGGTTTCCTTCAAAAAAGTCACATCACCGACGAACGCCTGAACCAGATCAGGGATTTAAACAGTTTGGCAATACAACGGGGACAGTCGCTGGCCCAAATGGCACTGGCCTGGATCCTGAAAGATGAGCGCGTAACATCTGTATTGATAGGCGCAAGCAGGCCCGAACAATTATCCGATTCATTAAAAGCTTTGGATAACCTGCGGTTTTCGGCAGAGGAGTTAGCAAGGATAGAAGAAATTTTGGCTCCCTAACCCCCTAAAGGGGGAACTATGGTGGAGCGCCAATTTCTATTCTTTTCGACAAGTAATTTTAATATCTTTCCTTAAATAAAAATTAAAGTCTCCCCTTTAGGGGAGATTTAGAGGGGCTAACAATGATAAACTGGGGTATTATAGGTTGCGGCAACGTAACTGAAAAAAGAGCGGGCCTGCATTTAAAAAAGTGGCGGGAAGTAACCTTGTGGCAGTTATGCGCCGCGATGCAGAAAAAGCGGCCGATTATGCTGCACGCCATGGCGTAGGCAAATGGTACAGCGATGCCAGTGAATTACTGAACGACCAGGAATTAAACGCGATCTACATAGCCACCCCTCCCGCGTCCCATCTCGATTATGCACTTACCGCATTAAAAAAAGGGTTAAACGTTTATGTCGAGAAACCGGTCACCCGTAATTCGGCCGAAGCAAGGGCTATGGCGGAGGCGGTAAAGGAAAGCAGTTCAAAACTTACGGTTGCCCATTACCGCCGGGCTTTACCTATGTTTTTAAAGGTTAAAGAATTAATTGACACGCAGTTGATTGGCGAGATCCGTACCGTGCAGATCAGGATGTGGCAAAGCCGCAAACCAACTTTGATTGCCGACGTGGAAACCAACTGGCGTGTACAGCCCGAATTATCAGGCGGCGGCTACTTCCATGATCTTGCCCCGCATCAGCTCGATTTGATGCTGTATTATTTCGGCGAGCCTGAAATGTATCATGGTTTTTCGCTCAATCAATCAAACTCAACGCCTGCCGACGATCATGTTTGCGGGCAGATCCTATTTAAAAACAAGGTAGTGGTTAACGGTTCCTGGTGTTTTAATGTAGCCGAAAGTGAAACCACCGATACCTGCGAGATCATAGGCACAAAAGGAAAAATCATCTTCCCGTTTTTTGGCAATTACATCAATTGGAAAACTGATAGTGAAGAAGACACCATAACTTTCACTCATCCCGAGCATATCCAGCAGCCTTTCATATCCAAAATAGTAGCTTACTTTAATGGCGAAGGGCCCAACCCCTGCTCCATTGATGAAGCTGTGACGCTGATGGATATCATCGACGCGTTTACATTAAAAAAGTAAAAGGATCAGGCCAAAACCTGTCGAAGCATGATGTTTAAATTCATCAAACTTCGACAGGTGCCGAAATTTTTCCGGTTATAATCTATTAACTTTTCTTCTTCGGCACTTTGGCGCCTTCTTTTCGCGCTTCTGAAAGGCCTATAGCTACTGCCTGCTTTTTGCTGGTTACTTTTTTGCCGCTGCCGCTTTTCAGCTTGCCTTCCTTCATTTCGTGCATGGTTTTCTCAACCTTCTCTCCGGCTTTTTCTGAATACTTTGCCATAATGTTACTTTTTAAGTAAATGATAATATTACAATGCAAAATATTTGCCAAAACATAAAATCAGCAGTAGTTTTTTAATAGTAGCAGCGACAATTTTAGTAGCAGTTACTGAGTGGCAGTTGCTGTATAGGTAGAGTTAACGACTGTAATAGCAAGTACACCAAACTGTTCCTGTTGCTACTTAAAACTGCAACTGCTGCTCAATCCGGCATGATTTAAACCTTTCGCATTTTTCACCGGGTCTGTTCCCGATTATTACTTATCTTCAAACTTCTGAAATAATTACGTGTTAAACCTTCATAAATACCTCTACATTTGCCCCATATGCCAACAAAAAAACTCATCGCTCCATTTTACGAACGTCTTGCTTTAGTACTTATTGGTTTTATGGCCCTGGGTTACCTGATTATTATGGGTAAGGATCTGCTTGATCCCATGATCTTTGGTTTTATTTTCGCCATACTGTTGCTTCCCGTTTGTAATTTTCTGGAAAATAAGCTGAGATTACCCCGCAGCATGGCATCGCTGGTTTCTATATTATTATTGGTTGGTGTTGTTGGGGGGATCCTCTACCTGGTAGGGTCACAGATCTCAAACATGGCTAACGACTGGCCAATGCTTAAAAAACAGGTTACGCAATCCATACGGGACCTGCAGGAATGGATCCAACATGCGTTTCATGTTAACGCCGCCAAACAAATGGCCTATGTTGATGACACCGCCAAAAAACTCATGGAGTCGGGCACTGATGTACTAGGCACTACTTTTGGGGCCATCTCATCAATCATGCTGTTTTATGTGTTCATCATGATCTTCACCTTTTTTATACTGTTATACAGGCGTTTGCTCATTCGTTTTATAGTATGGGTTTTCAGGGACGAAAACGAGCATGTAGTAATGGATATCGTTGAAAATATTCAAAGCATTTTGAGGCAATACATTTTAGGCCTGCTGCTGGAGATGGTAATAGTTGCCGGCGTAGCCATTACTGTTTTTTGGATGATAGGTATAAAATATGCCGCTTTGCTGGGCATTATAGTCGGTCTTTTCAATATTATTCCATACATCGGGATCTTCACTGCCTTGCTTTTAAGTACTGTTATAACTTTTGCTACAGGCAGTATCAGCAACACTGTAGCGGTGGCTGTTAGTGTTATAGGCATTCACGCAGTTGATGCTAATTTTTTGCTGCCCACTATAGTTGGTTCAAAGGTTAGGCTCAATGCTCTCATCTCTTTTATAGGCATTATTTTAGGCGAAATGATCTGGGGCCTTTCGGGTATGTTCCTTTCTATTCCTGTTATTGCCATATTCAAGATCATATTTGACCGCATTGAAACACTTAAACCGTGGGGGTATCTGTTAGGTGGCGATTATGAATATAAAAAACCTGCTGCGAAGACCATGAAAACAGAATAAATTCTCAAAAAAGGCAAACCCAAACCTGTAACCTTTCGTTTAAATACACTGAACTTTAATTTTGCAGAAACTGTTGCTCCCCCTAACAATGGAAATTGTAAGATATACGCCACGCACTATTTACAGGTGTAAAAAATGTAATGAGCCTTTAAAAACCAGGCGTAAGCGCGGCCTGTTATTAAAAATCACCCTGTTTTGGCTTCCTGTTCGCAAATTTTTTTGTGAACGATGCCTTAAAACGCGTTATGTAATGTGACTGTTCATAAAAACAGGCGGCATTTTACTTTAATTATTTATGCATATCCTTAATTTAGTAGCGTAGCATACTAAAGCTAAATCTGCCTGAAATGAACCTCAAGTATAAATTACTGCCATTTTTATATATTTTCCTTTTTCCTGTAATTTTGGTTGCTCAAACTCCAAAGACCTCAACTTTCAGGCTGGTACCTTTAGGTGTGCTAGGGGGTATTGATGAAAGTAACTTATCGGCTTATATGCTTGCACCCAAAGGCAGTAATAATTACATCTGCCTTGATGCAGGCACAATCCATTATGGCATTGAAAAAGCTGTAACGTGTAAAAGCTTTAATGTACCCGGCAATGCTGTGCTCAGGCAGTATATTAAAGGCTATTTTATATCCCATCCACATCTTGACCATATTGCCGGGCTCATTATTAATTCGCCCGAGGACAGCACCAAAAACATCTATGCACTTAATGATTGTATTGAAACGATAAAGACGCACTATTTTACATGGAAAAGCTGGGCCAATTTTGCCGACCAGGGTGAAACACCGGCACTGAAAAAATATCACTATAAAGTACTGGAACCCGGTACCGAAACAGCTATCGAAAATACCGAGCTTAAGGTCCGGGCTTTCCCGCTCAGTCATTCCAATTTAACCAGTACTGCTTTTTTGGTTAATAGCAATAACAATTATTTGCTTTATTTAGGTGATACAGGCCCCGACGAGATAGAAAAAAGCAACAACATGCAAAACCTGTGGCAGGCCGCTGCTCCGCTGATAAAAAGCAAAAAATTAAAGGCTATTTTAATAGAGGTATCTTTCCCTAATGAGCAGCCGGATAAAACATTGTTTGGTCACCTTACGCCAAAATGGTTAATGGCCGAGATGGATAAACTGGCTTCGTTTACCGGCACAGATGCTATAAAAGGCTTAAACATTGTAATAACTCATTTAAAGCCGCCAATGACAAGTATCAGCAAAATCAAAACTCAGTTAAAAGCTGCCAATAAACTGAACCTAAACCTGGTATATCCTCAGCAGGGAAAGGCCCTTGATTTTTAAACCTGAAACATCCACACTATGAAAATACTTAAACCCGTTTTTTTATTCCTGCTACTGGTAAGCGGCTTCAATTTATTTGCACAGCAGGGCAAGGTGCTTGAAGAGCAAAACCTCAAAAGCAAAATTTTAAAGCGCAATGTAAACTACGCAGTTTATCTACCTCCGGATTATGAAACGGCCAACCGCACCTACCCTGTAGTTTACCTCCTGCACGGCTATACCGACGACCATACCGGCTGGCTGCAATTTGGCGAAGTTAACCGCTATGCCGATAAAGCTATTAGCGATGGCACTATCCCGCCGATGATCATTGTAATGCCAAATGCCGATTCGAGCTGGTACATCAACTCTTATGACAGTAAGGAAAAATATGAAGACTTTTTCATCAAAGAGTTTATGCCTCATATTGAAAAAGCGTTGCGCATCAAGGCCGAAAAAAATACCGGGGCATTGCAGGGCTTTCGATGGGCGGTTACGGAACACTGATCTATACACTTAAACATCCCGATCTGTTTGCAGCCGGTGCGGCCTTAAGTGCCGCTGTATTTCCTGACGATCAGCTCGTAAGCACTCCTGATGATACTTATGAAAGAATATTTGCACAGCTTTACGGCCGGGGCTTAAAGGGGAAAGACAGGGTTAACAATGCCTGGCAAAGTAATTCGGTTTTAAACCTGGTGCAAACCAAAACTACCGATGAGTTAAAATCTGTAAGATACTGGATAGATTGCGGCGACGACGACTTTCTGAGCAAAGGCAACTGCCTGTTGCATATTGCCCTTACCGAAAAAAATGTACCGCATGAATTTCGCATGCGCGATGGCGCCCACACCTGGACCTACTGGCGTACAGGGATCACCAACGCACTGCAATTTATTGGTGATAGTTTCAGGCAAAAGTAGCAGATGCGCTGTTTTCAGATATGCGGATGTGTAAATGACGATTAATTGAATCAATTAGAATATGAGTATTATAAAAAGGATTTTGCTGGTTTGTTTATTGCTGATTTCGGCAAATGTATTTGCGCAAACTACCGGCAAGGTGATTGAAGAGCAATATATAAAAAGCGATATTTTAAATCATAATGTAAAATACACAGTATACCTCCCTGCTGATTATGAAACATCAAACCGGACCTACCCCGTAGTATACCTGTTGCATGGTTATGGGGATGACCATACCGGCTGGCTGCAATTTGGTGAAGTTAACCGCTATGCCGATAAAGCTATTGCCGATGGTACCATTCCACCGATGATCATTGTAATGCCCGACGGGGGCACAAGCTTCTTTATCAATGCATACAAGGAGAAACTAAACTATGAGGACTTCTTTTTCAAGGAGTTTATACCATCTATCGAAAAAGAATACCGTATAAAAGGTACTAAACAATACCGCGGCGTGGCGGGCTTATCCATGGGAGGATTTGGCACATTGGTATATAGCCTTAAACATCCCGATATGTTCTCGGCAGCAGCGGCTTTGAGTGCTGCGGTACGTGGCGATGATGATTTTATGGCGATACCCGACGAGCGCTGGAAGGATGTATATAGCAAGGTATTTGGCCCCGATCTTAAAGGAAAAGAACGCCTTAATGCTACCTGGCAGGCTAACTCCATAATGGGATTGGTACAAAGCAAAACAACCGATGATCTGAAAAATGTGCGCTACTGGATAGATTGCGGTGATGATGACGCGCTAAGCAAAGGGAACATCCTGCTGCATATAGCCCTTACAGAAAAGAAAGTGCCACATGAATTCCGCATCCGCGACGGAGCCCACAACTGGACCTACTGGCGCACCGGCATCACCGATGCATTAGCGTTTATTGGTGATAGCTTTAGGCAAAAGTAGGGTGCGCTAACCAAACCTTGTCATAGCAAGCGATAGCGTGGCAATCGCTTGCTATACAGATACTTCAAAACATAACACCTTTACAAGCGAAGAGATTTCCACGTCGCGCCTATGGCACTATCCCGGCAAGCTCCTCTCTATTGATATATATTGTATTAATCACCCAAAATATCCTCACACTTTCCTTTCAAAATCTTTAACCGGTTATTCAGTCCAGTCAACCCGGCATCATCACCTATGTTTTTATAAAGCGTTTTAATCAGGGCTAAAGTATTGTCGTCAGCATCGCAGGCCTGCGCCTTCTCCAATTGAGGCAGGGCTTTTTTTACAGCCTTAACGTATTCGGCATCTGTAGATGGGCTATTTAAAGGTTTATCAGCATCGGAGATATTTTTGAGATACAAGTACCCCAAAGCCCGGTGGGCCACATAATAATCAGGTTCGGCAGCAACTACGCGCTCGTATAAGGGTATCGCATTTACACTTTGATTATCATCTTCATAAAGCCTGGCCAGTGAATTGAAAAAATTGATCTTTACTTTGACTGATAGCCTGGCCGTATCCTGCATAATTTGCCGGGAAAAGTCCATTGCCTTATCCTGCTCTCCCTGTAAACGTGCCAGGTTAAAGTCGAGGTATTTGTTGTAGGTATCTTCAACAGTTTGCGCCTGTGTTAAGGTAACAGCCATTAATAAGATTATTACCGTCAATATTTTCCTGGACATGATTGCGGGCTTGGTTCAAAGCTATAACGCTGAAACGGAGGGTTTAATATGAAACCCACGCCTATAAAACCTTAAACATCTTAACCAAAGGCAATATTACCCCATCGGGCATCGGCTGATCAATATTTTCTATGGCTTTGTACCCCATAGCTTCGTAAAGCGGCACACCGGGTAATGTGGCCCCTAATTGCAGGCTTTTAAAGCCGTTGTTTTGTGCAGCAGTTTCGCAAACCTTTATGATATAACTACCTATACCCCTCCGGGCATAATCCGGATGAACAAAGAAAGCCCTGATCCTGGCAGCATCATGATTGGGATCAAGCAATGGGTCTTCAATTTCTTTATGCTGATCGCCACCGTAAAGAGTATTGCGTTTGCTCCAGCCGCCACAGCCTACGGTAACGCCGTCTATTCCGGCTACATAATAAGTACCATCGGTAACCAATTGAGTATCCACTCCAAAAATGTACTTAATAGCACTTTCAATTTGCTGCTGATTATAATAATTAGTGCTTAATCCACGAACAGAAAGAGCGATCAGCCGCTGCAATTCGGGGATATCATTAAAAGTTGCCAGGCGTGCAGTAATGGTAAACATGGCGGTAAATGTAACGTTTTAGTAAATAGCACAACCTGCGCTATTAAAGAATGACCTTATTCTGAAAATTGAATAATTCTGTAATTCTGATTCGGACAATTACGCCTGGCACAAAACGCCTCTTTCCTCTCACTGCAATATCATTTTACAAAAACAGTACATACACACTGCTTGTTAGTACGCATATTTGCAAAAACAAAAAACATGTCTACACTATTCTCTCCCCTTAAAATAAAAAACATCGAACTAAAAAACCGCATCGTAGTATCGCCTATGTGCGAGTATTCAAGCCAGGATGGTTTTGCCAACGACTGGCACCTGGTACACCTTGGTAGCTTTGCTACAGGCGGTGCCGGGTTAATTATCACCGAAGCCGCCGCGGTATCACCCGAAGGCCGCATTACCTTCGCCGATCTGGGTTTATATAAAGACGAGACATGTTGAAAAACTAAAACAGATCACTGATTTTATAAAGGCTCAGGGCGCTGTTCCGGGCACACAGCTGGCCCATGCAGGGCGTAAGGCAAGTCACCAGGAACCATGGAACGGCGGTAAACAGGCCCCTGCCGATCAGCCAAACGGCTGGCAAAGTGTTTCGGCAAGTACCATTTCTTTTTTGAAAATGAAGAACCACCCATAGCTTTAGATAAAGCGGGCATTGAAAAAGTAAAAGCCGATTTCAAAGCCGCTGCTAAACGGGCCATTGACGCCGGTTTTCAAGTGATAGAATTGCATGGTGCACACGGATACCTGATCAATCAATTTCTTTCACCGTTCAGTAACCAACGTACAGATGAATATGGCGGAAGTTTTGAAAACCGCATTCGTTTACTCCTCGAAATAATTGAAAGTGTTAAGGAAGTTTGGCCTGAAGAGAACCTGCTGTTTGTACGGATTTCGGCAACCGAATGGGTAGAAGGCGGCTGGACGGCAGGTGATTCTGTTGCATTAGCCAATATTTTAAAAGGAAAAGGTGTTGATCTGATTGACTGCTCAACAGGCGGCAACATACCAAATGTTAAAATCCCGTTAACACCGGGTTATCAAGTTGAATTTGCCGAAAAAGTTAAAAAAGAAAGCGGTATACTTACAGGTACGGTAGGTTTGATCACCAAATCGGACCAGGCTAATGAAATTATAGAAAACGAACGCGCCGATCTTGTGTTTTTTGCAAGGGAAATGCTTCGTGATCCACATTTTGCCCTGCGCGCGGCACATGAGCTTGGCGAGGAAATAAAATGGCCTGTTCAGTATGAACGCGCTAAATGGCATTAATTGGTCAATAGTCTATGGTCGATAGTCCATAGAAGCTGCACTTATTAAGACTATAAATTATGGACCATTGACCATGCCTATGGATTAAATAATAATAAAACTATAGACTATGGTCTATGGACTAAATAACCAAAAAACAAAAACCACACGCTATGAAACGTACAGCAAACGCCCATTGGAACGGTACATTACAGGCAGGCCAGGGAGAGATCACTACCCAGAGCACTGTATTAAACAAAACCCAGTATTCATTTAAAACCCGCTTTGCCGATGGCATCGGTACTAACCCCGAAGAGTTATTAGCTGCTGCTCATGCAGGCTGCTTTACTATGGCCGTTGGCGCTGCTTTAACCCAGGCAGGCTTTACTCCTAATGATTTAACTACCGATGCAATTCTTGACCTTGATATGCAGGCTTTAGAAGTTACAGGCATCCATTTAGAAATAAAAGGATCGGCAATTGATGGTGTTTCTGAAGAACAATTCAAAGAAATTGCCGAAGGCGCCAAAGCTAACTGCATTATTTCAAAAGCACTGAGCGTACCAATTACTTTAAGTGTTACTTACGCTTAATTACATTTTACAAAATACAAAAAGGGGATTGTGCTGTGCACAATCCCCTTTTTGTTGACTCATCCCCTATCCACTCCTTTTTAAAACAACAAAGCCGCCGGCAAACCGGCGACTTTTCAGCACATATTAAATCAGGGGGTCAATAAGCTATATTACAGCATAAATACAAGCAACATGGTAATATGGACCAGAACGCTGAACGCGAAAAAACCAAGCAGTGTACGGATACCGGAGCCGCCCATTCCGGCTATTATGTTGGCAAAGAATAACACAAGAGTTACTACCAGTACTATTATCGGAGCATTGTAATAATACAGCAGGAA
Source organism: Mucilaginibacter sp. P19 (assembly GCF_050632265.1). Classification (NCBI taxonomy): domain Bacteria; kingdom Pseudomonadati; phylum Bacteroidota; class Sphingobacteriia; order Sphingobacteriales; family Sphingobacteriaceae; genus Mucilaginibacter; species Mucilaginibacter sp. P19. Next base: position 1,545,721 of record NZ_CP192586.1, on the reverse strand, counting down.
AGCAGGTACAGGTAAAAAGAGCACACCTTGTGAAACAAGTGAAAACATGAACCAAACTGTTTTATTAGATGCCTGGCTATCGGCAAAGGCCATTAACTTATTCCATGTATTGTTGCCGGCTTTAGTATTAGCGGTGTTAACGGTACTGGTATTTGCAGCTGTCCATTCAGGAGCATTTATTTTTAAAGTTGCCATGATTGTTATCTTTTAATGATACAAAGATGGCTGATACAGTTTACCTGTAACATGATCATGGTGCGTTAAAAAAATGACCGTAGTCACTTTCAAAAGCTGAAGGCTGAAAGCAAAAAGCAAAAGTGCACCCTAATAAAAACCTGATCAAGAAATTTGAACATTAACCAACTCACAATAACATTATCATAATCTGTTAATTATTAAATTAAAAAGCTTTATTTAAAGCAGACTGATTACCCGCCAAATCAACCGCTCTCACTGTTAACTTGCCTTTACCCCCCAAACTCCTGTCCACCACAAAATAATTTAACGGCGTAAAACCTATCCGTTTGCCTTTATTGTAAATATTATAGCCCAGCACCCGCTTATTATCCTTAGATGCCTGCCATTTTAAAGTACCGGTAGCTTTAACCAGTATTACCTGCTTTGGCGCGGTGGGTGGTATTTTATCCGGGTCAAGTTGCATCATACAGTTCATCAGCGCGCGGAAAGTATGGTAAGTTCCCTTCCAAACCTGGCCTTTGAGAGCTGTTTTATACTGTGGTTGTTTATCTATGCCGCCCTGGTACCAGTCGCCGTGTTCATGGTCAATGAGATAGGTTTGCGTGTATTGCCACAGGGTTTTAAACTTTTCAAAGTACTGGTGCTTATCCTGCGGATACCTGGCAGCCATAATGAGCAGCGTGTTGAGCCCTTCGGCCTGCGCCCACCAGTTCTTGGTATCCTCAGTAATGGTAAGTCCGGGCTTATCTTTAAAGTAATAGCCCTCATCGTAAAAACCGCCCACTTTATTATCCCAGCCATTATCCAACGCATCATCAACCATTTTTTTGCCCACCTGCAAGGTTTTGACATCCCCTTCAATACCTAAAGCATGTGAAGCTTCGAGCATCAGATAAGCCGTTTCTACATTATGTCCGTACGAAATATGGTCAAGGCTATGATGCTGCTTATAAACGGCAAGGGTAGAATCGTGGTAAGATACCGGTGTCCAATCGGGTTGAAAAAACAGGATAAGATTTCCCTTATCATTAGTGATCTTATCACGCACCAGCATTAACATTTCTTTCAGGCGGGTTTTAAGCAATTCATTCGGCCACACGCTGTATAATTCGGTAAACGCCTCCAGCAGATGGATGGATGAGTTTTGATCTTTATAACCCGTTTCGGCAGTAGATTTTATGGTTGCATCCCTTACAATTGGTGTTCCATCACGCTGCATATGCTGATAGTACCCCTTATAAACCGGATCGTGAGCGTGTTTTTCCAACCACCAAAAACATTGCTTAGCCAAATTTAATGCGCTGGTATCGCCCGAGGCCTGGTAATATGCTGCAAGCGCGTAAATTGCAAAAGAATTACCATAAGCTTCTTTAGGAGCAAAGCCACCCTGTTTGGGGTTGCCTTGTCTATCCGTAAAAATGTAAAAGCCCCCGTATTGCTTATCCCACAATTTATCCCGCAAAAACTCATAGCCATGGCGGGCCCCCTCTACATAATATTTTTTTGCGGGGAAAAGTTCAGCGGCTTTGCTGTTGCTCCAAACGTGGCGTGCCTGGGTCACTATTATTTTATCCTGGTAACCTGTTGGCTTGAAATCATAGGTGAAAGCACTTAAAAAGCCACCATCGGCAGTATCAATAGCGGCCGGGTACCAGGGCTTAAGCAGTTCATCAACCATGGATATTTGCATTTCATGGGCTATCTTTTGCTTTTCGCCCTGATTATTTTGGGCAAATACAATCGACACGGCGCTGGTTAAAGCCGATAGCAAAGTGATCTTCAATTTCATAAGCTTACTTTTTATTTAAAACATGATCGGCCGCTAAAACTAAAAACAGGTAGTCGGTTGTGCCACCGCCCAAAACGTATTCGCCCTGTTGCCATAGGTAAGGCCAGTTAAGCAGTTCGGGAAAATCAGGCCGGATAAGCGCCGTGCCGGAGGTAATACCACCGGGAATATATGAGCGGTCGGCCCGGTTAAAGCCGTAGGCTGTTGTCATTGATTTTGAACCTACGCCCGATACAAACGAAGCTGTATTATAACCTGGATGGCAGCCCAGCACAAAATCAATGGCGTGCAGCATATAGGTGTCGCTAAAAACAGACGGAAAACCGGAGTATAAAAAGTATTGTTTATAACCAAAATTCTGGATACCCCACCCCGCTCCCCAAATATTGGGTTCATACGGAACTCCATAAGGGGTTTTAGTTCCCTGCTGCTGAATTTGAGCATATAGTTTTTTTACTGCTTCGGTTATTTTATCATGATAATTTGCATCATTGATCAACCCCATGGTGCGGCCAACCAGCCAGCCGGTATTATCAATACTATTGGCTATCGCATCGGTATTGTTTACCAGGTAATCGGCATAGGTTTTATCTTTTGTGGCGATGAGTAATTCTACCGCCAAAGCAACCCGATGGCGCAAAGTCTGGTCAGGTGTGTTTTTCCAAACTTCCTGTGCTATTTGCAGGCATTGCGTAGCAAGTGTATCATTATATCCCTTCATTACACGGCTTGCAGCAGCCAAGGCGGCGGCTGTTTCTAACGAACGGCCAGGGTTTTCCTCCGTAAACACCCAGCGGTCATCAGCCGCCGCGGGAGTTTTCAATACAGGGTTAATATTTGAAGCATTGGTTACAAAAGGTGTGTTATCGGTGATATTGGCGGCATCACCCAAAATGGTGTACTGCCTGATAGTTGGCTCAATAACTCCACGGTAAAAACGTCCCAAGGCCTGGTAGCCTCCTGTAATGGCTAATAAACCGTGCTCAATCTGTTGCAGCATATCCGGCTTGCCATCGGGCTGGTGAATTTCAACGATGTGGTTCTTTTGGTCGATAGTTGTGTTATCATATCTTACGTCGAAAGCCTCATAAGCTAATGTAAGCCCATGTACCGTTTCTGCCTGCGATTCAACCCGCAGGTCAAAATCCCCGGCATCATGCCATGCACCGCGGTCGAGAAATGGCACGTTATCGCCCGGTTTATATTTATTGAGTGTACTATGCCCCTGAATATAGCCGTCGAAATGGTTGGAATCAACCGGCGCCATTCGGGCATCATCCATATGGCATAAGCCATGCCATACGCGGTATTTTTCGTTAACACGCATATGGCACATCTGTATAGGCAGGAAATATGAAAGCGTTGGCTGCCATACATCGTTTCTAAATACATCAGTGCTGATCTGGAATGGCTCCGTTTGATAATTGCCATATTTCACCAAGTACATACCCGGTGTGGTGATCTTTGTAAAATCAAATTGCAGGTAATGATACCTTAAAAAATCTCCCCAAATGGTGGGTGTAGCTTTCAAAGCGGTTATTAGTCCGCCGTTTTCATTTATCCTCATCAGCGAAACCGGCAATACTCTTTTATCATTTTTATCCAGTTCAATTACTGCAATTTTTTGCTGCGCGGGATGATAGCCTACCTGCGATACCTGCACTACCGGTTGCGATTGCCAGCCCTCTACAGCATTTGGAGTTATCAACCATTCTACAGCATCTTTTGACGCGCCTTTAGCCACTAACGAACGTACTACAAACCAGCCATTGTTATGCTTGGCCCGGCCATCTAACAATTGCAGGCTGCCGCCCAAAAGGTTTTCGATAGTCATGCGCTGCAAATCGGTTTCGGGCGTAATAGTGAGCTTTCTGCCTTCGGCCATGGGCATAACCTGGGTTTCACCTTCTTTGTCGATATAAGTTTGTCCGTCGGCCTGTTGAGGGAATATGCCAAATTGCTTATCCATGTAATAAGATTTGCCAAACAAAATCCCCGGGAATAACTCCAGGTTAAAACCTACTTTACCTATCCAATTATCGGGCAATGGCTTATCCAAATCAACAATGATCCTGAACGCCTTTCCTGCAGGGACCACCCGAATATTATAAGCAAAATTCAGATCCGGATAGATAATAGGGTTAAAACCATGGCGGTTCATATCAGGGTTGGGGAACTCCATACGTACGCTTACTTCGCCGGTAGCTTTATTAACCACACGCTTACCTACTTTGGGTATAGGCGACCATTGACCCGGCGTAGGCTCCAGCCTGATATCACCATTGGTAGCTACACGCTGTCCGTTTTGAATAATGCCTACCCCACCCTGGTGCCCCTCAGGGTAAAAATCATGGGCAAGCATTACGTTTATGCCATTATATTCAAGATATTCCTGTGCGTTAAGCTTCATTAAGTTTGCAGCAGGCTTAACCTGTGCATACAAAAAACAGGGCAGTAAACAACAGGCAGCAATAATCGCGGTGAAGGTAAATTTAGATCTCATCAGGATAATAGATTAACCGGTAATATGCAACAAGATATTTGCACGGCTAAAAATACCTCTGTGACAAGGGCTCAGTATAATGATATATTAACCTTTTGTTGCCGATTTTATACAATAGCGGGGATTTTACATTAAAAATCACTATTAATAAAAAGCAGCCAACAATACTGCAATTAACTTATTACCAATTAATTAAAAATAAAAATACCTGATATTAGGTATTCATTTTGTTCAGCAATTAATTTAAATTTGATTACCAGTAATACCTGTGTGCCGAAAAAGGGATCAAAGAGTAGGCAACAATTATTAAACCGATGGCCTTCCTGTTATGCTTAGCTGTAATAGCTTCACTGCTGTTACTAAACCCCTGTTTAAAAAAACAAGTTTTTAAACTATTTACAGCTGTTTTTTTATTCTTGCTTTCTCTGAAGCAGTTCATGCTCAGCCTGCAAACCCCGATAGTGTAAAAAATAACAGGGTTAAAAAAGATTCAGTAACTAAAGCCCTTCTTCCTGATTCTATATTAAATATTTACAACCTAAGCGGAAGAAAAGATTCGGCCAGGTTAAATGAGATCATCGCTATCAGGCTCAAAACCACACTCCCAATCGATTCGTTCAAAACCCTGTATGTTGACGATATCAAAGTAGGAGAAACTGCTTTTTGGAGTAATAACGACTACGAAAAGATCGTGTATTTCAAAATAGACGAGTCGGTACAGAACCTGGCCGTACAGTTTTTAGCCAGCAAATCCATCGATAAAGCCCGCATCCCGGTTTATTTTTCGGTGGGCTATTCAGGTGGCTACATAACCAAAGGATTAATAAAAACACAACTTGAGGTTAAACAGAAAATAAACCGGGTTTGGGTATGGATAATGGCCGCTATTATGGCCGGCTTCCTGGCTATGGGCTTAAAAAACAATATTTTAAAAGATGACAGCAATTTATACTACAGTCTGAGCCGCACACAACTTCTTTATTGGACGGTCATTTTTTCGGTCACCTACCTGTATATATGTAATGAAACGGGGGCACTTCCTGATATCCCAGGCTCACTGCTGGCTATCCTGGGCATTAGCGCTGCAACTATGGCTACGGGCAAGGTTATCGAAAATGACCAAAAAACCAAAACGGAGATTGATCCTAAAGCACATAGTGAAGGCTTTTTTCACGATATCCTATCTGACAGGACCAGCATCAATATCCAGCGCCTTCAAAACGTGCTGTTCAATATCCTGTTCGGGCTAATTTTTATACAAAAAACCGTATCATCAAATCTACTTCCCGATTTTGATAACAATATATTGCTGATGATGGGTATCAGTGCTGGCACTTATGCCGGGTTAAAGGCTACCGAACCAACCAAAGACCAGCCAACAGAGCAACATGATTCAACTACCGTTGGAAATGAAAAACCAACCGACCAACCCGAGGGAGATGACAGTAAAGGAGGTAGTGGTAAAACCAAATAAAAAAGCTTTAAAGCCGTTTAATGGAAATCAGGCACAAGTCTGGTATCATTTGATGATAAACCGGGCTTGTGCCTGTTCTTTTAATTCGGGTTTAAGCTGGATTAGCTTTGTACGGTAACGGTTGGGTCCCAGTAATAGTAACCAAATAATACCGGATTATCAACGCCCCGCTGGCGCACATAAAGTGCAAACTGCACGTTGTATTGTTCGGTGCCTTTGCTAATTACAGTAGCCTGGTTAAACCAAAAATTTTGAGTAGAAAAGCCAACCGGAATAGCGGTACCATTAATTGGCAAAATGCCTGTGCGCGTATATACATTGAAAGTTTCACCATCAAATACTACATCCTGCGCATACCATGCTAACTTGTAAATAACTACAGCCGAATCAAAGTTACCGTACTCTGATACTGCATACCAGCGTATAACATCACCTACATCAGCTTTGATGTTAAGGTCGGCGCCGCCAGATCCGGTCATGGTATTACCGCGGGTAGCAACCATATACATATAGTTATGCGGCAAACCTGTTGGATTGTTAGGATCCTGACTTGGGTTTGGATAATCGGTAGTAATTGCATCGGTATCAATAACTACCTGGATGTTGATGATCTCCTGCGAGGTGGAGACAAATTCACTGTTAATTGCCATGACTAAAAAGGTTATTAGGATAAATAAATGTCCCTACTCTTTAAAGGATTTTCGGGTTAGCTCCTTTGATCAGAGCGAACAGAACCGAGGCGCTTCTTAACCGGTTTTTCTTATTCGCTTATCACAATACAAACCTCCGCTTATTTAAACAGGCTTATTAGAGAAAAAATACCGAATAAAAAAATAAGTATTTATACGTATACAAACCATAAAAACACCCTTTCACACTATTTCACACCTACTAACTTTGCGGTATAGGAAAATCAGCAGAAAACGAAGCGAACAATAAATAATTAGTGAGAAATTTTTTCACAGTAGTATAAATAATTTCTCACTTATATAATTTATTATTACCAACATAAAATACAAATAATACAACTATATTACCTGCATATTAAACCTATTATATCATGAAAAAACGACCTTTTAACTTATTCAGACCGATCGCTGCCGCGATTACTATTTGCTTGTTTTTTGCCATGACTTCATGCAGGCAGGCTAGCAAATTTGCCCAGGTAAAGTACACCGCTACACAGGTTAATCACTGGCTCGACTCGGCCAAAACTGACAATTTTGTTTTTCAGTTTTACAGCCCCCAAGTTGATGATGTTAAAAAGCCATATCAGCTCGTATCATATATTCTGGATACAGCCGGAGGCTATCTTAACCCCATGCATCCCGATACACTGGCTATTACAAAAGATACACTGGTTAACTTAACCGGCCCGGTGGTTTTAGGCAATACGTATCTAACCAAAAAAGCTATTATGGCAATTATCTCAACCGATAGCGGAAAAAAACGTGATTATGACTTCCTGGTTTTTACTCCTAAGATCATAGCTTCCAACCAGCACCTTGTATACGCCATCAGCCTTATAAAAAACGGTGTACCTATTGATTACCGCGACTCAGACACCGGGAATGTTGATTCAAATCCATCACCTCCGGCAAAAATGTAATAGCGTTACAAAACTGCTGCAAAGTGGAACAGCTAATGAAAGGTATATCTGACTGGTCGGAGGTTTGGGCGTTGCTCATTCCCCTGGCCATTCTTTGTTTGAAGAAAAAACAACCTGCTTTTAACAAACCTGTTGTTATATATTTATGGACAGCGCTGGCAATTAATGTAACTATTGACGCCATATGGAAGCTTAAAACCATTTTACCGCATCCATACAACACCAATAATTATCTGTATAATATACACTCCATAATCAGGGTGTTATTATTTAGCTCTTTTTTTATAAAGTTAAACCAGCAGTTTTTGTCCAAAACAAAAAGGATAGCGCCTTATATTTTTTTAGGGTTTGTACTTATCAATTTCAGCTTTTATCAAAATTTTTTTGATTACGGACAATTGAGCAGCAGATTACTATCATTTGAGGCGGTAATTATGATGTTTTATTGTATGCAGTATTACCTGTTTAAAATAACCGACGATGAAGAACCCGGTAAGAAACAGCCCGACTTTTGGATAGTAACCGGCCTGGGTATTTACTACACTGTAAATTTTTTTATTTTTTGTTATACAATGAACTCACAATACGCCTGCACAATTTTGCCATAAACCTGTGGAACATCCACAATTTCACGTATACCATTTTATGTGTATTTATAGCGAAAGGGTTATATGAAACAAACGAATGATGATATCAGGCTCCTGCTCTTTATGGGCATTGCGGTTATGCTTTCCTTATTCGCAAGTATATTGCTCATTTTTATATTTTTTCAGCGTAAGAAATACCAGTATCAGCAAAAAATACAAAGGCTGCATCAAACCCAGCAAAACCAGTTGATAGAGGCAGCTGTGCGCAGTGAAGAAACTGAACGTCATCGTATTGCCGAAGAGCTGCATGATGAAGTGGGCGCCATTTTATCGGCATCAAAGCTGCATCTACAAGGAGTAAAGATCAACGTTATTGATAAAAACAATGAGCCGAGGTATGAAAAAGGACAGGAGCTGCTTGACATGGCCATTAAACAGGTGCGTGGTATTTCGCACAATTTGCACTCCAGTATTCTGAAAGAGTTCGGGCTAAATGAAGCAATCAGGCATTTTGTTGAGAAAATAACAAATAACGACCTCATATTTATTACCACCGATCTTGATGATTCATATACAACCCAGGCTAATGAAAATGATATTAGCATATACCGCATGGTGCAGGAGTTAATGAACAATATACTTAAACATGCCAGACCTAAAAAAATACATATCACATCAACTTATAACCACGATGCTTTAAACATTAGTATTTTTCATAATGGGAAGGGGCTTAGCCATGCACAATATGAAGAACTGAAGTTTAATAAACAGGGCCTTGGCCTCAAAGCTATCCAAACCCGCATCATTTTGCTGAAAGGCGAGGTATCATTCAATCACAAGCCCGAGGGATACTACATTAATATCAGCATCCCCCGAACGATTACTATTTAACCATTATAACAATCAAAAATAAGGCGATGAAACCTATTAAAATTGCCATAGCCGATGATTATACCATATACAGGGACGGCCTCAAAATTGGACTTACCCAGGATGAGAACCTGGAAGTAATGCTTGAGGCCGGCGATGGTGAAGACCTGATAAAAGGCATTGAAACCAATATGCCCGATGTAATTATCATGGACCTTAAAATGCCTGTTATGGATGGCATGGAAGCTACCAAACACATTAAAAAGAAGTATCCTGATATGAAAATTTTAGTGGTGACGATGTACGATGACGAAAAGTTCGTAATTCATTTAATGGAGATTGGCGCCAACGGGTATCTGCTAAAGAACGCAGAAGCTGAAGAAATCAGGAAAGCGATATATTCGGTACACGAAACAGGCTATTACTTTAACAATATAGTAAGCAACGCACTTTTAAAGAAATTGGTGATAAAAGGTAATATCAAACCATCCTTTAAAGAAGGCGTTGAACTCACCGAACGGGAACAGGATGTACTGAAATTAATTTGTGCCGAAAAAACTGCCAATGAAATGGGCAAACAACTATTCCTTAGTCCGCGCTCGGTTGAAGGGATCAGGCAGCGCCTGATAGATAAGGTGGGCGTACGAAATACCGCAGGGCTGGTAATGTTTGCTGTAAAGAATGGGATAATATGAGGCTTTTTTAAAATTAGCCATCGCATTTTGCACATCCCCTTAAAACAAGATTCCGTTTATTAATAAACACACAAAATAAACGCTTAAAACAAACCTTAAAAAGCATAATTAATCTTTTCGCTTAACAAAAAACATGATTTATCATTGTTAAAATCATATAAACCAATAATTATAGAAAAATTCATCAATTAAAATTCATTGTTTTGATAAAAAATACAATTTTCATTGATATTTTTACAACAAAACGTTGACTGATTGATCAAGATTTGAATGAAAAGAAATATCCAGTGCGATAATCAAACCTGTCTTTTATGTAAGGGCTGTATAAAAGAGTGGCTGCCTGCAATTGCAGCCAACAAAAAAACTTTAATGTAAAAAAAGGACAGGTTATTTTCAGTGAAGGCGACCCGGTGAAAGGAATTTACTTTGTTTATGAAGGCAATGTAAAAGTTCATAAAAAATGGGGGCCGGATAAAGAACTTATTATTCGCTTTGCCAATAAGGGTGCCATTTTTGGTCACCGTGTGTTGGGTAAACATGCCACCCACTACCCTATTTCGGCAACAGCGTTGGAAGCAGGTATTATATGCTACATTGATATGGAGTTTTTTGAAGCTACTTTAAAAGTAAACCCTCAGTTTACCTACCAGCTAATGTTATTTTTTGCCGACGAACTGCAGGAGGCTGAACGCAAAATGCGTAATCTCGCGCATATGCCGGTAAAGGGCCGCGTTGCCCAGGCACTCATAAGCCTCAAAAATCAGTTTGGTACAAACCCGGAAGGCCATATTGATGTAGAACTTACCCGGCAGGACCTGGCCTCATACGCCGGCGCCACTTACGAAACCGTTTTCAGGGTAGTTAACGAGTTGTTACAGGAAAAACTGATTAGCACAAATGGCAAAAAGATCAGTATTATCAATCATGATAAACTTTTTCTTTTAACTCAGGATGATGAGTTGTAAATGGGATAATTACTTCGAAATATTATTATCCTTTTGCCTTAAATGGGTTTATTATTTTTAGCTTTTTTGGGATAAAAATCATGAGGCGTAAAGCAGAATATTTGTGTCGATTGCGATATTATTCATAATCATTAGCTTCACCCCTGTCAAACCTATACCCATTATTCAAGGTAAATTCATTTAATCTGTCGTTCAAATGATCAACGATTTTTTATATAGGCTCAGCTTCTCTTTAAATTAACGACAATCATTTTTCACATTTAGATAATTATCGGCAGCCAGCCCTCACCCAACCAAATTCCGTACTTCAACCGGCGATAACGATGTTTGCTTTTTAAAGAAGTTTGAAAAATGCGACAACTGCCCGAAGCCCAGGCTATAGGCTATTTCCGATATATTCCAGTCGGTTTGTTTGAGCAGGATGCGGGCCTCCTGGATGAGCCTGTTGGCTATATGTTCGGTGGTTGTTTTTCCGGTGCTTTCTTTTAATACCTTATTGAGATGGTTACTATGAACAGCGAGCCTGTCGGCATAGTCTTTAGCAGTACGCAGGATCACCTTTTGATCGGGTGACGCTATTGGAAATTGCCTTTCAAGCAGCTCAATAAACAGGGATGATACCCTTGCAGATGCATTATGACTGTTATTATAATTGGTAAAAGGCTGCAATTTTTGGCCATAGTGAATCAATTCCAGCACATAATTTCTGATCAGATCATACTTGTACAGATAGTCTGATGCTATTTCCTGCTGCATCTTCCTAAAAACAAGTGTGATCTCCTCTGCTTGTCCATCAGTAAGCATAAACACAGGGCACCCTCCGGGACTAAAAATAGGCAATGAATCCAATATTACCCCACTTTTTGATTGCACCAAAAATTCATCAGTAAAAATACAGAAATAGCCAGACTGTTCCATATCCTGTGGTTTCCAACTGTAAGGGATTTTTGGGGTACCAAATACCAGCGCATTTTTTTCAATATCGATCACCTTATCAGCATACTCAGCTATGTTTCGGCCCCTTACCAGGTTTATCTTGTAATATAGCCTGCGATTGTAAGGCACATGGGTAGGGTCTTTTTTTACTATAGCGATGATGTCGCTAAGGTTAAATACATTAAAATGCCCTATCTCCTTGTTGATATCAGCCGGAAGCAGGTCTCCCACCGTGCAGTTGGTACGCTCGGCGGCCTTTTTATAAAAATCTTCTACTGTTACCGTTTTCATTTTTTTGCTTTGATGAGCTACACAAACTTAATGATAACTACATCACTATTTGCTTCTGGTAAATCAGTTCTTACAAAACTCAAACAAAAGTTTGCAGTAGATCAACACTTTATATTTTCCGGAGGCAAAACAAACTTAATACATAACAGAAATGTTATTTGAATTTGATAAATACCTATTAACAGATGATAAAAGAAGCCGCCTCATAATTGACTTACGAGGCGGCTTCCTTCTATATAATACCAGTATTAATAACCCGGGTTTTGGTACATCTTAACAGGGTCAAGTTTGTACTCATCAAACGGAATCGGGTAATAACGATCTTTAGTGGTAAAGTTTGCCAATGAAGCCAAACCAAAATCAGTTTGTTTTTTTGCTTTGAAGTAAGCTACCAGATCTGCATCGTTAAAGGTACGCAACAAATCGTACCAGCGGTGATGCTCAAAAGCAAGCTCAACACGGCGCTCATGCAAAATAGCCAGCTTTAATGTTGGGTATTTGGTGGCATAATCACTGTTAGTCATTGATACAGCATAAGTTGGCATACCTGCACGTGTGCGTACCTGGTCAAGGAAGCCGATAGCAGCAGCCTGGTCGCCAAGGTAGTTATTAACTTCGGCCAGGGAAAGGATCACATCAGCATAGCGCATCAGGATCCAGTCGTTACCGCCGTAGCCATTTACGCCGGCGCTGGTGCTCACATCCCTGAATTTAGTAACAAACCAGTCTTTCACAATAGGATCATTGGCATATTTAACAGAGAAAGTCATGCGGGGATCGTTGGTTTCATACTCATTAATCAAATCATGAGTAACATTATAACCAGCACCTGATGATTTTTTTGCGAGTTGATAGTCTCACCCTTCGCCTGGAAATTAGCCGCAATTGAAGAGCTATAATTAACATCACCCTGAATATTTACTATCTGGAAGATTAACTCCGGACATGTTGTTTTTTTTGCGACATCAAAAACATCAGTATAAGGGATGCTGTTTAGCGTGCCAAAAGTACGCATATTATAAGCATTCATTAGATATGTTTTGGCATTGGTAAGGTTAGTTGTACGGTTAGCCTGATCCTGGGTAGTTGCCATAGTAAGGTACACCTGACCCAACAGGAAATTAGCAGCCGCTTTTGAGGCTCTGCCGGTAGAAGCTTGCAGGTTAGGGAGCGGGCTGTTATTGATAACATCTGTCAGATCGGCCACTATCTGTTGATAAACAACAGCTTGCTTTTCGCGGAAAGTAGCTGCAGGCAATTCAGCATAAGATAATTGCTTAGTAACCAACGGTACATCCCCCCAAAGGCGCACCAATTCAAAATAAGTAAATGCACGTAAAAATTTGGCTTCGGCAATGTATTGCAACTTTACACTATTATCCGGAAACGGCACAGCATCAATATGCGACAACACCACGTTAGCGCGGGTAACAGTACCATAAAGCGATACCCAATGATTTTTAAGATAGGTATTGCTTGGCAGTATCGAAAAATTACCAAACTGAAAAGGTTCGCCTGCGTTTGACTGGTTATCCTGAGTACCGGTGTCATCCGAACGCTGATCTGTCCACAAATCACTGCTTTCGCCTACATTATTGCCACTGCGTAACGATTGATAAATACCGTTTACAGCCAGTAACACATCATTAGGGGTTTTATAGCTGGCATCAACCGTTATAGCGTTGGGGTCACTCTCATTTAAAAAGTCTTTTTTACAAGACGGGCTTATCGCCACTGCAACTGCAAGGCAGGCAATGGCTACAAATTTTTTATTCATCTCAATATCTCTTTAAAAAATTCATTAAAAAGTAACATTAACACCTAAGTTATAAGATCTAACCAGCGGGTAAGTACCATAATCGATACCTGGGGCCAGATTGGCAGGCTGAGTATTGTTTGAAGCAGCGCCTGAATAATTATAATCCACATCTGGGTTATAACCTTTATACTTGGTGATGGTAAATGCGTTCACAACGCTGGCAAAAACGCGTGCTTTGCTCAGGCCTAAAGTTTGCTGCAGGAAGGCAGGCAAGGTATAACCTAAAGTAAGGTTGGTACAACGCAGATATGAGCCGCTTTGCAGGTAAAAAGTTGATAAACGGGTACTGTTACTTTGCGTACCGGCACGTGAAGCACGGTAAAATGAACCGTCCCCTGGTTCAGCTTCGTTACGATAACGTTGTGCAACATTAGCATACTGGTTACCGGAACCTTCCCCATTGTACAAATAATAATCCTGCCCGTCAAGTATCTTATTACCATAAGAACCGTTGAATGAAGCACCGAAGTCAAAACGTTTGTAAGTGCTGTTAAGGGCGAAGCCGTAAGTAAATTTAGCATATGGTGAACCGATAATGGTTTTATCAGCATCATTCACAACACCGTCTTTATTGGTATCAACAAACCAAAGGTCGCCAATTTTGGCAGGGTTGGTTTGAGAAGCTGATGGAGCAGTTTTACCATAGTTAGAAGCGTTGATTATACCACCAACCTGGAAACCGTAGAACATACCGATAGGCTGGCCCTGGGTAGTTATACTGGTAAGGTATGAACGCTCGGCACCGTTGATGATGAGGGTATTTTGAGCAGGCAGTTTAACTACTTTGTTGCGGTTTAATGAAATATTACCGCTCGCGCCAAATGTAAAATCCTTTGTATTAATTATCTTACCATCTAACTGCAAGTCAAAACCGGTATTACGGATCCTTGAGTCGTGCAGATTAGTTAAGATAGTAGTACTGCCGGATATTGCCGAAATTGGCTGATTGTACAAAAGGTTATATGAATAACTTAAGTAATAGTTGGCGATAACCTGTAAACGGCCGTTAAATAAACCAATATCGGCACCAAAGTTATATTGTGAGGTTGTTTCCCAGCTTAGCTTAGGATCCTTTAAACCGCCGGCGTATGTAGCAGTAGCAATACCACCGTTTAACACTGCACCAACCGGGCTGGCCAGGGTTTGTGCGATAGCGTAGTTAGGGATATTGAAGTTACCACTTTTACCCCAGCTTGCACGAATCTTAACTGTTGACTGTTCGCCAAGGAAATTGTGATAGAAAGACTCGTCAGAAAGGTTCCAGCCTGTGGCCACAGAAGGGAAATAACCGTATTTATTTGCCGGTCCGAAACGAGAAGAACCATCGGCACGAAACGATGCGGTTAAGAAATATTTACCCGCACAGTTGTAGTTTGCACGACCAAGATATGACAATAACGTATAAGTACTTTTAGAAGCCGAGTTTAAACTAAAGAAGGCTGCATCGGCACCTTTACCTGAAAGTTCTGGTACATAATCACTCTGAAAACCGTTTGCTTTTACACTGATGTAATCGCTGGTTGTTTTTTGCGCAGTGTAACCGGCTAACGCATCAAAGTGGTGTTTACCAAATTGTTTGGTATAATTCAACGTAAACTCAGCCAGCCTGTCAACGTTAACAAGGTTTGATGCCTGTGCATTGGCCGCCAGTATTGACTGCTGAGATCCCGGAGGGAACGCACCACTGCTTATCGTGGTTGGGTAGTAGTAATCGTATTTTTCGGTATAGGTTTGTGTACCAAGGTTAGTTTTAAAATTAAAACCAGGCAAAATATTATAAGTAACGTTTGCATTATAAGTATTACGGTAACCCTTTCTATTAATTTTAATACGCTCGGCAAGTGCTACAGGATTTTCGATGCTCTGATAGCCGTATTGTGATGAACCGGCAGCTTCAACGTTTGTTTGTAAAGTACCATCAGCATTATAAGCAGGCAGGTAAGGCATATAAATCAAGGCGCCAAGGATTGGGCTATGATCAAAGCGGCCTTCTTGTGTTTCCTGGTTGGTGTTTTGAGTATAAGCTATGTTTGCACCAATATGAATACGTTTACTTACATCACCATCAATATTTGTACGAAAGTTAACACGTTGCTGACCTGTTGATTGAATAATACCTGGCTGGTTTTGATACGCACCGCTTACATAATAACGAATACCATTCGATGCTCCTGAAAAAGACAAGGTATGTTTCTGGAAAAACGTGTTGCGGTAAAGCTCGTCCTGCCAATCGGTATGTACTGTTTGTTTAATAGGGGTTTGTGAAGCAAAATCATATAAGCCGTTAGGAATGCTCACACTGCCCGAGTTACCAACGTTAGTAACGCGGGTTACGTTGTTATCCGAATACATGGCATCGTTCCAGGTATGGCCTGAATTAACCCAAAGGTCATGATAAGCGTTGTTACGTCCGTCGATAACCAGCAGTGCTGCCTGATCGGCATCAAGCAATTTTACTTTGTGGGCAAGCTGATCAACGCCGGTCTGTACATCATATTCAAAACGGCCTTTACCTTCTTTACCTTTTTTGGTAGTGATCAATACTACACCGCCAGATGCGCGTGAACCGTAGATAGCGGCAGATGCAGCATCTTTCAAAATGTCGATGCTTTCGATGTCATCAGGGTTAATGAAGATATCATTACCGGCCGGATAACCGTCAATTACATATAGGGGATCAGAGCTGGCATTGAATGAGCCAACGCCCCTTACCCTGATTTTAGTGCTTGTATAAGGTGCACCGCTGGTTTGAGACACTTGTACACCTGATACCTTACCAGCAAGGGCCTGCCCCAATGAAGGAGCAGAAAGATTAAGATCACTGGCTTTAACGCTGGCAATAGAACCGGTAACATCACTTTTACGAATAGACTGGTAACCGATGGCCACCACCTCATTAAGCATGTTTGACTTTGGTTTCATCTTAACGTTAATGGTTGATGAACCGCCAACAGTTATTTCCTGCTGCTCATAACCAATAAAGTTAAAAACCAGCATGGCGCCTTCTTCGACCGAGATGGTATATTTACCGTTTGTGTTAGTTGCGGTACCCTTATCAGTCCCTTTGATCCGAACTGATACACCGGGTAACGGAAGATTAGTTTCTGTCGGTAACAATACCCGTGATTTGGGTTGCGTTATATACTATATTTTTTACCGAAGCATTTGAGATAAAAGGTTTTAGCAAAACCAGTAAAAACAATACAGGAATTAAAAAAACCTGCTCAAAAGATTTGGGTTAATCTTTTTATTCATATTTTTAAAATTGATTGTTGAAAGAAATGACTTAAAGCCTTGGACCGCTTTTGAGTTATTTGACAATTATCCCGGACCGGGTGAGTGTTAGCGCATTCACCGGTTCTTAGTTTTATCGCCGGGCCCGATGTTAAGTTGAAGTTATGTTACATAGGCGATATTTTTAAAGACATGAGCCAAAGATTAATAATTTAATAATTATTATTGCGTTATCATTAAATAATATTAATATAAAGTTATTAATATTGTAATAATGACAGCAAAGCTAAACCTGTTATCTTAACCAAAGGATACCTTAGTGTTAAATTTACATTAAACAAAAAATAGAAAAATACTTGCCTATTTGCAGATTTTTTTGCTTTAGCCCGTTTTTTAACACTACCATGAAGTAGTGGTAAAATTCACGTTATTTTTCCGTGAGGAGGTTACGGCTATCCCTTTCTCACCACCACCGAGCAGGGAAAAACCTTCCAACTCATCGCCTCTGTCAATACCATCAACCTGGCTTAGCACCACCTGTTTACCGGCCTCTATTGATTTTTTAAGATCAACATAAGTAAGCCGCCATTGCCTGCCCTCAAGCTTATTCTGGATCAATACTAAAACGCCTTTATCAGCCTTCCAAAACAGATTTTGTACCCAGGGTGTACACGTAAATTTTTTGTAAAGCACACCAGGTTCCTTCGTGCTTTTGGCTTTGGCCAGCTTTTCAGGGTCGTATAAACGCACTTCGTTGCCGTGATCACCATAATCTGCAGTGGCTACATACCACTTATTATTATACTTTACATATTCCGGACGGGTGCCCTGGATACAGGCATCATCCTCAATGGTATTAATTAAGTTACCATCAAGCGTACCGGTTTTAAGCAAGCCTTTCCAGTTTACATTATAAATAACCGCTCTCCACTGGCTACCCGCCGCATTCAATCGGATAGAGTTGCCTATAAAGGTTGGGCCTCTATCATTGTTATAGGCTATGCCGGTAGGGTGGTTAATAATATCCTGCCCGTTTTGGGTTAGCTTATATTCCTTATGCAGATATACCAGGCTATCATTTTCCAACTTAAACTCCCGGATCATTCCAACTTCCCTGTCGCCATATAAAAATATGCGACCATTTTGGTATGAAATACCCTGGCAGGCGCCCAACGAGTCGATAGTTATGGCCCGGTTAAGCTTATGATCAATGGTACCGGTGGTGATGCTGCCGATACCTAAAACAGCAGCTACCATAGTTAAAGTAAGTTTTTGCATTAGTTTAATAAAATATTACATGAATGATCAGACCACAGCTTTAAGCTTTGCTCATTCCGCTTTCGGCTTTCTTAACGAGGGTCAAGGGGTTCGTCAGGATCAATTTGTTTGGCTTCTTCTACCGGGTAATATTCAACTTCGGTTTCGGAGTTACGCTTGGCCAGTTTATATGGCACATAGTTCAGTTCCTTTTGGCAGCGGGCATCCATATTCATTATAAAATCGGTTTGTGATTTATCGGTTACCACAATTCCGGGCTTATCGGCAGGGATACCATATTTATAAAGCAGTCTCGCGCTGTTACGCATATTTGTTGTGGTATGACGTGCATGAGGTTCAATGATGATCGCATTTTCAGGAATGTGAAGGGTTTTTACTAAATAAACTTTCATTTCCTCGGCTTCATTATACTTTGTTTTATATGGATGCACATTGCCGCCCGATACAATGATAAACGGCGCTTTGCCTGCCTTATATTCCTGTACCGCCAGTCTGCAGCGCAGCATCCCCTCACCGCTCAATGGCGATGTTAAATTATCCGGACCAGCGCCGGGTACAAGAATATTTGAATAAGGATAATCGGCCCATTTAATGGTTTTGATACGGGTTACGGCAGCCTTATTGCTACCTAACTCCATAGGCTCGTAATTGGCTGGATCCTGCCTTTCGTTGATCTGCAGATAAAGCAGGGCTGCCTGCGTAGCGGGTTCAAAAAACAGCTTTGTTCCTTTAATATCACCCAACAATGTAGCGGAAGCATCATACATCAGGGTATAATATGCCCTCGCTTTAACATTATAGCTAATAGAATCTATTTGCGGATAGTTAGGCTTTTTGCCTTCAGCATAAATGCCAATAGTGTAATTAATACTACCTGCGTCCTGCTCCCATGCTTTTATAAGCAATTGCTCTGGCGATAGTTTTTTATACAAGCTATAAAGGCCCGATGGGATCAGTTTCGATTTAACCATCCTGTCAAACGCGTTACCTGTTTTATATAGTGCTGCAAGCCGGTCGCTTACGGTTTTGATGTCCTCATCAGTTAGTTTTACCGCAGTTACTAAGCACGCCGCGTCTTTACAATCAGTAAGAGAAGTGCTAAGGGCGCTTAGCTTTTTCTGAGTGAGCTGTGCCAGTTCAGGATCGTTTTTAAGTAAATTGCTTACTTCGGCATCCTGCTCAAATAAAGTCAGCAGGCCGTAGTTTTTAATCTTTACATAATCTGTCGGGGCATTTTTAACAGGGGCCTGGGTTTGTGCAAAGGCGCTTAAACCACCTAATCCAAGCATAGTTAGTAGCAGGAGTTTTTTCATTGAGCTGTTTTTTAACAAGGCGCAAATAACGCCTAAGCAGATAAACTCAAAGTTAACTACCGGTAACTTTCCTCTTACAAAAAAGGCCTAATTTTAATTTTAATTAAGATATACCATCTTTAGGTGTAAAAAATCCATATCAAATTTGATATTTGCAAAAGCAGATAAATATCTCAAACCTCATCTATGGAAAATGCTGCCTTATTAAAAGCGATTATTGAAAATGCTATCGATGGCATTATTACTATCGATGAACGGGGGATTGTCGAATCTATTAACCCATCGGCCTGCAAGTTATTTCAATATGAACCTCATGAAGTTATCGGAAAAAATGTATCGATGCTGATGCCCCAGCCTTACAGGCAGGAGCATGATCATTACATCAATCGATATCAAACTACCGGTAAACCACATATCATTGGTATAGGTCGTGAAGTAACAGGCTTGCGTAAAGACGGCACCCAATTCCCGTTCAGACTTGGGGTTAGTGACGTAAATTTTTCGGGACGTAAAATATATGCCGGCTTTATACACGACCTTAGCCGTGAGAAGGAAGCTGAAGATAAGCTGAAGGAATACACATCACACCTGGAGGAGGTGGTAGAGGAACGCACCCTCTCCTTGAAACAATTTGTTGTTGAACTGCAAAAAACCAAGGAGGAAGTAAGCCAGTCTCTCGAGAAAGAGAAAGAACTGGGGCAATTGAAAAGCCGTTTTGTATCCATGGCATCGCATGAGTTTCGTACGCCGCTAAGCGCTGTTCAATTATCAGCCTCGCTCATTGATAAATATGCCGAGCCTTTGCACAGCCTGCAGATCAGCAAGCATGTTAATAAAATCAAAAACGCCGTTGGCAACCTCACTACCATTCTGAATGATTTTCTCTCGCTCGAAAAACTGGAAGCCGGGCGTATTGAACCATCATACACCAGGTTTGACCTGGTTAAGCTGGCCGAAGAGCTAACTGAAGAAATGCAGATTATGGCCAAGCAAAACCAAAATATCCTTTATCAGCATACAGGTACAGATAGTATGGTTTACCTCGATATTAATCTGCTCAAAAACTGCATCATCAACCTCATCACAAACGCCATCAAATATTCGGGCGAGGACAGTTTTATTGAATTTAGTACCGAAATAAATGCTTCCGGCTGTTCCATTACTGTAAAAGATAATGGCATAGGCATTCCCGAAAGCGACCAGAAGCATTTATTTGAGGCATTTTTCAGAGCGCACAATACAGGCAATATCGCGGGTACCGGTTTAGGCCTTAATATTGTGGCCCGGTACACTGCCCTTATGAACGGCAGGGTTGATTTTCAAAGTAACGTAAACGAGGGTACTTCATTCACCATTTCATTTCCCGCATCATGAACCAAAAAATCCTTATCATCGAAGATAACAACGATATCCGCGAAAACGTGGTAGAAATACTGGGGCTGGCCGGTTACACGGTATTTGAAGCCGATAATGGTAAAACCGGTATTGAACTGGCCGTTAACAACCTGCCCGATGTAATACTTTGCGATATCATGATGCCCGAACTTGATGGTTATGGCGTTTTATTTATGCTGAATAAAAATCCCGAAACTGCCGCCATACCTTTTATATTTTTAACCGCAAAGGCCGAACGGATTGACCAACGTAAAGGTATGGAAATGGGTGCCGATGATTACTTAACCAAGCCTTTTGATGATATTGAACTGCTGAACGCCATTGAAAGCAGGCTCAGGAAAAAAACTGCCCAGCAATGCTTTTATAGTCAATCGCTCGAAAACCTAAATTCAATTGTATCGAAGAACAGCGGTCTCGCTGAACTTAAACGTATTATTGGCGAACGCAAGGTACGCCTGTTTAAAAAAGACCAGGTAATTTATTATGATGGTGATAAGGGAAATGGCTTGTACCTGATATTGAAAGGCAGGGTTAAAACCGTTAAACTGGCAAACGATGGCCGTGAGTTGATGACCGCCATCCACTCTGCCGAGGAATACCTTGGCGTAAATGCTCTACTTTCGAACGAGGCTTATATCGACACAGCGACCGCCATGGAGGACAGCCATCTGTGCCTGATCCCTAAAGATCAATTAGACAACTTGCTCAATTTATACCCTGATATTGCGCGTGAGTTTATCAAACTGCTTTCTAATCATATCCGCGACCGGGAAGAGCAATTATTGCAGCTTGCGTATAACTCAGTACGGAAAAGGATGGCCGATACCCTGGTGCGACTGCATAAACAGCAGGGTGGGGATTTCAAAATTTCGCGGGAAGACCTTGCTGCTATGGCCGGTGTGGCAACTGAAACTGTGAGCCGTACCCTTACCGATTTTAAAGATGAAAACCTAATCGATAAAAAAGGAAGCCAGATCACCGTGCTTTCGCCCGAACGGCTGGCCAAAATGAAAAACTGACCGCTGCTATTTTTAGATGATCCTGCTCATTCCCTAAGTAATGATTTGATTACAACAAACCATTTGCACCCCTGTGCAACCTATTTTTGTATCAACACCAACAGCTCCTGTGGCGTTTCATAAGTTGTACCTTTGTAGCTGAGTGCTTTAGCGCCAACACATACGGTATCAACGGTTTTGGTAGTGTGTGTAATATAGATCTTCCCGCGCACGTCCGGTTCTGTACCGTCACTCACCATCTTCATACCGGTTAGCAATTGCATAACACTATCAATTCCCGGCTTTTTGTTAAAGTTTTTTCTTTCCCTTCGGGGAAGTAATAATCAAACTTATCGCAGGTGATCCTGAACTGAGTTTCGCGGCCAAGCTCTGTGAACTTAAATTTGATGGACTGGACATCATCATTTGAGCTGGTTTTGCTTTTGCAGGCAACGAATGATGCTATCACAAGTAAAAGGATATTGAGTTTTTTCATTGGTTTATATGTTCTTCAACTTGTACTAATATCGGGGTTTTACATATACAACGTAAATATAATCCTGATAAGCCATCCATGACTGCACCTTTTCAGTATAACAAATATCAAGCGCATTCACATATGTCCAATATCGCGATTTATTGCCAAAATGAAAGCGTATGCCAAGCGTGGTATTCCTGGTTTTAAGCATGGTACGGATCTCCATACGGGCAAAGTCAAGCAATGACCTGTCACTCGCAGGATCTCCATTGAGGTTAACATCGATAAAACTTCTATCGGGCGGAAAACTAACCTTATGTTCTGAAGGTGTCAGTTTGGGCCACGAAGGATCAAACATTACCAAATCAATGCAGTTCCGTTGTGTAAACACTTTATGCTGGTGAAAGAAAAGCACGCAAAGCACAGGAAGTAAAACCAGGCTAATTAATCCAGGAGCGTAGGTAATAGGTTTGTGGGGAGCTAAGGTTAATATTTTCATGATGAGGTTTATAGTATTAAGTTCACTATATAACGTCAAATCATCAAAATTATTCCTGTAAACTCTTACTACTTCAATTCATCCAACACCCTGAACATTTTCTCCTTTATACCACGGCTCGGGCCGCTGAAATTATTAACCATGATAGAAAAACAAAGCTCTCGCCCGTTTTTGGTTTGATAACCGGCATAGCACAACACATTGTTGATGCTACCGCTTTTCATTTTCATATCATTATAAACCGGCAGACTTGTATAAAAATCAGCAAACCAGCTTTCCTTCTTTGCCGATTGCAGGATGCGGGCCAGCGTTAACGTAGTTACCCTGTCACCGGGCGAAAGGCCGCTGCCGTCGTAAATATTCATGCTGCGGGTATCTATACCTTTGGCCGCCCAAAACTTTTGTACCTCATCCACACCATTTGCCGTTGTAGGCTTGCGTCCCTGTTTCCAGGCTATGGTTTTGAGCAGTTGCTCAGCGTAAAGGTTAATACTTTTCTGATTAAGCCAGTAAACTATTTTGCTTAAAGTTGGTGATGATATAGTTGCCAGATTTTTAGCAATTACAGGCAATGGCAGGTTTTTAGCGCTCAACGTATTGGCTGATTCCGGCTCATTACCGATAATGATACCTAAACCCCTCAGCGTATCATTGAGCCGCAACGCAGCATCATAAGCAGCATCGGGTAAGGCCGCCGAAATACTTTTCTTATCCTGATCAATGGCATAAGTACCACGCAGATATATTACTTTACTGTCAACCGGTAAAAAAGCATAAGCATTATCGCCTGATCCGGCAGAACCATTTGTCAACTCGCTTTTAAATGCAAGGTATGGCATCAGCGGAATAGTACGCGATATGCCAACTTGGCTACCAACCGCACCCGTACGCAGCTTTATATCAAATTGATTTTCGCGCCAGCAAAGACCCGATGTACCGGCTCCGTAATAGTTACCGATGTCCTGCCAGATCCAGCCTTCGGGGATGGATTGTGTACCGAAGATGCTGTCATCGCCAATGATGCGGCCGTTAACTTTTTTGATCCCGGCCTTTTGCAGGGCATCGGCCATAAGGGCTATTACACGCCCCTCTTTGGTTTGCTCATAACGCCAGCTGCCCAGGGTTGGATCGCCAGCACCTTTAATGATGATATCTCCGGTCAGGGTGCCATCGGCCCCAATCTCGCCGGTATAACCTAATTGCGTTTGATATTGAAAATCGGGACCTAAAATATTAAAAGCCGTAATACTGGTAATGGTTTTAAGCGTTGAAGCGGTAGCCAAACCCATGTTAGGGTTACCGCCAAACACCTGTTCCCCGGTTTTGGCATCAAGTACGGTTAATGATACTGAAGCATAATTGCACTGGCTATCCGCCTGCAACCTCCCAAAAGCATTTGATATTTTTTGCTGAAGCGTTTGCGCCGCAACAGACTCTCCTATAAATAAAAAACTAATTACCAGTAAGCGCCTCATCCTGTTTTTTAACGTTCCGTTGCGAAATATAATATATCGGTAAACCTATAAGCACAATTCCGAGCCCGATAAGTGTAAAGCTTTGTTTATAAACAAGCAACAAAATACAAAATGCAATCCCCATGACAATGTAAAGTGCAGGCAAAATGGGATAACCTATAGCTTTATAAGGACGTTCGGCATCAGGGAGTTTAGCACGTAAAATAAATATGCCCAATATAGTCAGTACATAAAATACCACTACCACAAATGAGATCATATCCAGCAAATCGCCATAACGACCACTCAGACAAAGTAACGAGGCAACTACGCACTGGATCCATAAACCAAACTGTGGCACACCAAATTTATTCAGGCTGCCTGTTTTCTTGAAAAACAGACCATCTTTGGCCATAGTGTAATAAACCCTCGCCCCCGAAAGGATCAAACCGTTATTACAGCCAAACGTTGACACCATGATCATAAGGGCAATTATGTAAGTGCCCACGTTACCAAAAATAACGTGTGAAGCAGCTACAGCCACCCTATCCTTATCGGCAACAGTAATTTCATGTAATGACAATACGCCAGTGTAGACCACATTGGCCATCACGTAAATAAAAGTCACAATGATAGTACCCCACATCATACTTAAAGCAACGTCGCGTTTCGGGTTCTTCATTTCGCCGGCAACAAAGGTCACACTATTCCAGGCATCGCTACTAAAGATAGAACCAACCATGGCTGCGGCAATAGCGCCAAGTGCTGTACCTGTGGTGAGAGTAGTAATGCTGCCGTCTTTATTTAGGTTATGCAAATCCCACGCGTTTGTCCAGTTGGCATGCCATATATCTGCTTTAAAAGCAAAAAGGCCAAAAATTATAAGACCAAAAAGACTGATAAGCTTGGTTAAAGTAAAAACGGTTTGAATAACCTTTCCGCCCTTTACCCCGCGGGTATTTACATAAGTAAGGATAATGATCAATATAATAGATACCACCTGGGCGGCACTTATAGCAAAAAACTTCGCATCACCCGTTGATGTTGCCCCGGTTTGCAACTTCCATAATATATTATCCTCGCTAAAAGCAGGTATTAAATAGGCGGTGAATTTACTGAAAGCCACCCCCACCGCCGCGATAGTGCCCGTTTGGATCACTGCAAAAAAGCTCCAACCATATAAAAAAGCGACGAGCTTGTTGTAAGCCTCCTTTAAATATACATATTGGCCACCAGCTTTGGGAAACATACCGCTCAATTCGCCATAACTTAGGGCCGCGGTAAGGGTCATGAAACCGGTGATAACCCAGATAGCTATCAGCCAGCCAGCCGAGCCAACGTTACGGGTAATATCTGCACTAACAATAAAAATACCTGAGCCTATCATGGATCCTGATACCAGCATGGTACCGTCCAGCAAGCTAAGCTCATGTTTCATTTTTGGTTGCGATGAGTTTTTCGCCATATATTGTTTTAGGGTTTAAATCTCTAAACTATTCAAAAAACTTTAATATTAACGATCACTATAGTAAATAAATAAAATTACTATTTTGCAATCACCAATTGTTATTACACACTGTTAAACCAAGCAGTACTACTTTATTAAACCAAATTTGTGATATGGATTTTCTGAACAATTATTTAATTTATTTAATTCCTGTTTTGGGGCTTATCGGGATCCTTGTTATGGCTATTAAAGCCGCCTGGGTTACCAAACAAAACGCCGGTGACGGCGACATGGCCATGCTTGCCGGTTACATTGCAGATGGCGCTATGGCCTTTTTACGTGCCGAATGGAAAATATTAGGCGGATTTGTTGTGGTTGCCGGTATTTTGCTGGCATGGTCGGGCACAACGGTTGCTACTTCAAGTCCTGTTATTGCCATATCATTTCTGATAGGCGCGTTTCTATCTGCCTTTGCAGGTTATCTGGGGATGCGTATTGCTACCAAAGCTAACGTACGAACCACACAGGCCGCACGGACCAGTTTGGCACAAGCTTTAAAAGTATCGTTTACCGGCGGAACCGTAATGGGCCTGGGTGTGGCCGGTTTGGCTATTATTGGTTTAGGATCGCTTTTTATTGTTTTTTATCAGTTTTATGTTGTTAAAGTAGCAGGCAGCAGTGTTAACGGCGAAGCCATGGCAAAAGCGCTTGACGTTTTAGCCGGTTTTTCATTAGGTGCAGAATCCATAGCGCTGTTTGCCCGTGTTGGCGGTGGCATTTACACCAAAGCGGCCGACGTAGGTGCTGACCTTGTTGGTAAAGTTGAAGCCGGTATCCCCGAGGATGACGTGCGCAACCCGGCCACCATTGCCGATAACGTAGGTGATAACGTAGGCGATGTTGCAGGTATGGGTGCCGACCTTTTTGGCTCATATGTAGCTACTATGCTGGCTACTATGGTGCTGGGCCGTGAAATCGTATCACACGATAAATTCGGTGGTATTGCCCCCGTATTGCTGCCAATGGTAATTGCCGGCCTTGGCTTGATATTTTCGATAGTGGGCGCGGCTATGGTGAAAATCAAATCAGAAACCGACAGTGTGCAAAAAGCATTGAACATAGGTAACTGGGCATCAATTATACTAACTGCTGTAGCTACTTATTTTGTTGTTCAATGGATGTTACCTTCGGACAGAATTTCACATGGTACGTGATGAAGTTAACGGGGTAGTAAAAACTGACGTGATACCTTTTACAAAAAACGGTGTTTTTGGATCGATATTGGTTGGCCTCGTAGTAGGTACTTTAATGTCGATTATAACCGAGTACTACACCGCCATGGGTAAACGCCCGGTATTGAGCATTATCAGGCAGTCGTCAACCGGTCACGCTACCAATATCATCGGCGGTTTATCTGTAGGTATGGAATCAACTGTACTGCCTATCCTTGTTTTGGCATCGGGTATTTACGGGTCATATTACTTTGCCGGTTTATATGGTGTAGCTATCGCCGCCGCCGGTATGATGGCAACAACGGCCATGCAGCTGGCGATAGATGCTTTTGGGCCTATTGCGGATAATGCCGGCGGTATTGCCGAAATGAGCCGCCTGCCCGAAGAAGTACGCCACCGTACCGATAACCTGGACGCTGTTGGTAACACTACAGCCGCTACAGGTAAAGGTTTTGCCATTGCTTCAGCAGCATTAACTTCATTAGCCTTATTTGCGGCTTTTGTGGGCGTTGCAGGCATTGAACATATTGATATTTATAAAGCCAATGTATTGGCAGGTCTGTTTGTTGGCGGAATGATTCCATTCATTTTTTCTGCCTTGGCGATAGCAGCCGTGGGCAGGGCCGCCATGGCCATGGTAGAAGAAGTTAGGCGCCAGTTCCGCGAAATTCCGGGTATCATGACTTACGAGGGTAAACCAGAATACGAAAAATGCGTGGCCATATCTACCAAAGCATCTATCCGCGAAATGGTTGCCCCTGGTTTAATCGCGCTGATCACCCCTATCATCATCGGTTTTGCCTTTGGCCCCGAAGTGTTAGGCGGCTTGCTGGCAGGCGTTACCGTATCGGGCGTATTGATGGGGATTTTCCAAAGCAATGCAGGTGGTGCATGGGACAACGCCAAAAAATCATTTGAGAAAGGCTGCGATATCAATGGCGAGATCTTCTACAAAAAATCGGAACCGCACAAAGCATCAGTAACAGGTGATACTGTAGGTGATCCGTTTAAAGATACTTCAGGCCCATCCATGAACATCCTTATTAAGTTAATGTCGATAGTTTCACTGGTTATTGCCCCGCACCTGAACAGCCATTCGGCTGCAACCAGCGCCAGGATTCAAAAAGAAATGAACAAACACCCTATGAGCATTCATGTGGTTGTTAAAGCAGAGAAAAGCGTTTAATAGCTTTTATAGTTAATGAAGAGAGCCGCCTGTTGAGGGCGGCTTTTTTTGTTTGAACCAGAATTTATACGATTTGCCGGATTATCGGTTTATTAATAAGAACGGGCCGCGGAGAACATAGACGAGATTTGAGAACCTCTATTTAACATAATCCCTTTCACCTTTCACCTTTCACCTTTCACCTTTCACCTTTCACCTTTCACCTTTCACCTTTCACCTTTCACCTTTCACCTTTCACCTTTCACCTTTCACCTTTCACCTTTCACTTGTATTCCAGAATATCCCCCGGCTGGCAGTCAAGCGCCTTACATATGGCTTCGAGTGTTTCAAAACGGATGGCTTTCGCCTTGCCTGTTTTTAGGATAGAAAGGTTTGATATGGTGATCCCTACCCTGTCGCTCAGTTCATTTAATGACATTTTTCGTTTTGCCATCATCACATCAAGATTTACTATTATCGGCATGACTTAAATAGTTAAAGCTTGCTCCTCTTTAAGCCTCGCCCCTTGCTTAAATGCTTCGGCCAGGATAAATATCAAGATAGCAAATACCAGCGTGCCAAAATTAAATGCCGATGTATTGATGATTTTTAGCGGCACATGCAATTTAGCTATTAACACCTGATAGGATACTTGCTGCCCTATATAATCAGTCAATGTAAACAGCAATAACAGCATCCCTGTGCTTTTGATCAGCCTAATACATCGCTGCTCAAATAAAGTACCTTCTACAATATTTACAATAACCTTATTAATAAGATAGGCTATTCTTATTACTATCACAGTTGTAATAAGTATCAGCCCAGTTTCAACCGCGTTTAATGGCCAGCTTACAGATATATTATCATTATTAACTACTATATCACTGTTTATAATTATATTCTTTAAAGTATAGTTTTCACCTATCTTCAATTCGCCCCCATTTTTTTGCGAAATGAAGCTTCCGTCAATAGTGACTTGCAATGTTGGCCCGTATCTTTTAGCGCCATGTATTGTACCCATTCCATCATTGTATCCATCCTTAAACCCCTGCCAGAAATCGGCAGCCATATTCTGAAAAACAAACAAACCAAACACTATATAAACAAGTATTTGCAGGGCACGTACCTTTTTCATTACACTACGATATTAATTCAATTCAAATAAAAACAATATTTATTAAATAACAAAATAAATTTATTGTTTTACAATAAATTTTATGCGATATACATAAATTTAAAATTTTAAATATAAAATTTTACACTGGTATTGCTATTTCTGATTTATATGTTTTATTTTAGAAACAAAATATTAGCTTTGCACGTTCTATTCAGAATATAACGAATAGAGAGGTTTATTAAATAGATGAGACAACTCAAAATAACGCAGTCCATTACCAATCGCGAGTCGCAATCGCTTGATAAATATCTTCACGAGATTGGTAAGGTAGACCTAATAACCGCCGAAGAAGAAGTAATTTTAGCGCAAAAGATCCGCGAGGGCGACCAGGCGGCATTGGAGCGTTTAACCAAAACTAACCTTCGCTTTGTTGTATCTGTTGCTAAACAATACCAAAACCAGGGCCTCACACTGGGCGATTTAATTAACGAGGGCAACCTCGGCCTGATTAAAGCCGCCAAGCGTTTTGATGAAACCAAAGGCTTTAAATTTATATCATATGCTGTATGGTGGATCCGTCAGTCGATATTGCAGGCTATTGCCGAGCAATCGCGTATTGTGCGTTTACCACTTAACCAGGTAGGTTCGTTAAGTAAGATCAGCAAGGCTTTTTCAAAGCTTGAACAGGAGTACGAGCGCGAACCATCGCCCGAAGAACTTGCTGATATATTAGAGACCACTGTTGATAAGATCTCCGACACACTGAGTAACTCGGGCCGTCATGTATCAATGGATGCACCGTTTGTACAGGGTGAAGAGAATACATTGCTTGATGTACTGGAAAACCAGGAGCCAAACACCGATTCGATCCTGATCAATGAGTCATTATCTGAAGAGATCAAACGTTCACTATCAACCTTAACTGAGCGCGAGCGCGAGATCATTGTATTGTTCTTTGGTTTAGGAACTAACCACCCGCTTTCATTAGAGGAAATTGGTGAGAAATTTAATTTAACCCGCGAGCGCGTGCGTCAGATCAAGGACAAGGCACTGCAACGCTTGCGCCATACTTCAAGGAGCAAGATATTGAAATCATATTTAGGTTAATCACAATCTAAAAAGAGATATTAAAAGCCATTGGTTATATAACTGGTGGCTTTTTTCTTTGGTATGGTTAGCTGCGATGTAATGACTGCCCCTCAACGACTAATGACGATTTATCAAAATGACTTAATGGCTAAATAAGCCGCCTGTCAAAACTAAAAGGTTCTCTTTTTAAAAGTTTCACTCCAAAAGAATCGGGATGCAAGGGGTTAAGCAGATAGTTATATTCGGCAGGGACAATTGACGATGGTACTTTCATTAATAAATACTCCTGTTTTTTAAGAAAGGCATCGCCAAGTTGGCGCAAAATTACCGGACCGGATAAATCACGCCAGTCTTCAGGTAATTGCTCAGCCTCCACAGTGATTATTTTACTATCCGGCACTTCAATTTCGGTTATACAATAATTACCCGGAATTATCAACGGATCCAAATGCACTAACACCTCAAGCACCGCTAATGATCTGGAGGAAGCAAGGTAAAGCATCGGTTTACCTTCGCTATTCCAGCGACCGCCATATAATCGTGCTCCGGTGCCGCTCAGATCGGCAGCGTAATTGCATTTGGCAATGCGGTAAAGTATCATCAGGCAAAAACACCGTGCTCAATACGGCCAAGCTCCTTGAAAACCATATCAAAGCCGGCAGATGTATCCAGAATAGTAACCGGCGCCTCACCTCTGAAAACCAACGACGGCGTTTTGATCCAGATCTTGAATTTATCCATCGATTCAAAAACCTCCTCACCACGGGTATAAAGCCGTGCAAGCTCAATAGCCTTTTCGGCATATTCGGTTCTGATGATGGCATCATCCTCGTAACGCTGTAAGGTACGCTCGGAGATATGTAGTATATTGGCAAGCTCCTGGATATTAAGGGAGATTTTTTTGCCAGGGAAAGTAAGGCACTTTTAGGGAAGCCCTTACGCGCCAGACTGATGATATCAAAATCAGAGGATGCTTTTACCTGTTTTGAGCCATTCAATAAACTATAAAACGAAGGCATAGCTCCCTGAACAACATAAGCTGCCATGGGCTCGTTAACCTCATTTTTAGCATCCGGCTTTGATTTGTACGACATATGTACAAATATAATTACCATTTGTCGCATTTACAATACCAAAGACAATAAAAAAGCGATAAGTTTTAGCCTATCGCTTTTTATCACGGGGTCATTGTTCATTAAGTCATTGACCTGTAATTTTAAGACTTACGAAGTTTTGGAAACTTCGTAAGTCTGGTTAAGAGTTTATTCTGCTATTATCAAAAAATAGTTCTTCTTACCTTTTTGAGCTACGATGAATTTACCGCCAATCAAAGCATCTGCATTATAAACATCATCGGCAGTACCTATTTTAACTTTATTGATAGCAACACCACCACCTTGTATCATCTTTTTAGCCTCGCCTTTTGAGGCAAAAACAGCTGTTTTAGCAGCTAAAAGATCAGCAGCATTAATGCCCTGCTCCAGTTCACTCAACGCTATATTATAATTAGGTACACCGGCAAATAAGTCTAACACTTCCGCATCGCTAAGCTCATTCAAAAACTCAATCCCGATATTCCCAAATAAAAACTCTGATGATTTTATTGCCTTCTCGTATTCAGCCTCGCCATGCACACGGATGGTGATATCCTTAGCCAGTGCTTTCTGCAATACGCGGGTATGCGGCGCCGCATCATGCTCAACTTCCATGGCTTCAATAACCTCACGATCAAGCAAGGTAAAAATGCGGATGTATGATTTGGCGTCAACATCAGTAGTGTTTAACCAAAACTGGTAAAACTGGTATGGCGAGGTGCGTTCGGCATCAAGCCACACTGCCCCGCTTTCTGTTTTACCAAACTTGGTGCCGTCGGCTTTTTTGATCAGATTAGTAGTTAGGGCAAAAGCTTCGCCGCTGTCTTTGCGACGGATTAGCTCAGTACCGGTAACAATGTTTCCCCATTGATCGCTGCCACCCATTTGTAACGAGCAGTTATGGTGCTTCCACAGGTAGTAAAAATCATAACCTTGTACCAACTGGTAAGTAAACTCGGTAAACGACATACCTGTGTCGCCTTCCAAACGTTTCTTCACCGAATCTTTGGCCATCATATAGTTAACCGTAATGTGTTTGCCTACATCGCGGATAAAATCAAGAAAAGTAAAGTTTTTGAACCAATCGTAATTATTTACCATTTCGGCACTGTTGGCGCCGGTATTAAAATCAAGGAAACGGGTAAGCTGCTTTTTTACGGCTTCCAGGTTATGCTGCAGCACATCCTCTGATAATAAATTACGCTCGGCCGATTTGCCCGACGGATCGCCTACCATACCGGTAGCACCACCAACCAAAGCATAAGGTTTATGGCCCGCGCGCTGAAAGTGGATCAGGGTCATAATCTGGGTAAGGTGACCAACATGCAATGAATCGGCAGTTGGATCAAACCCGATATACCCCGAAGCCATACCTTTATTTAACATATCCTCGGTTCCGGGCATTTCGGTATGCAGCATGCCGCGCCAGCGTAATTCTTCAACAAAGTTCATATCAAGTTCTGTTTCAAAAAGGTGCAAATATAAATGAAATTGATACACTAATTTAGACACCCTCTGAAAAACTCGTGCAATTCGATCTAATTGTCTGCTACATGAAAAGATTGGTGCCTATAACAGGTTAACTACAGGTAAAATCTGTTTCAAATAATTACTTATATTTTGTATCTTGAGCAAAACCGGGTATTTTGCAAGGCAAGGCTTATGAATTTTTTATCGCATTTTTATTTCGACAGGGATACTACCAACTGTTACCACGTGCTGGGAACGGTGCTGCCCGACTTGTTGAAGAATGCCGATAAAAACATTATCCTTCATCCCGAAAAGCTGCACCATACTGATAACGAGGTCAATTCGATCATATCCGGATGGAACAAGCACCTTGATGTCGACCGGTATTTTCACTTATCTGCTTTTTTTACCACCCGTTCGCATGAGCTCAAAAAACTGTTGGCCCCTGCCCTGATAAACTCGCCGGTAAAACCATTTTTTTAGGGCATATTGCACTTGAGCTGATTATCGATAACCTGCTGCTTACCACCGGCAAAATCAGCGTTACCGAATTTTACGATCATTTAGCCGGTTGCCGGGAAGATAAAATAAGAAGCTTTTTAACCTTTGCCGGGCTTGAGGATACTGCCGTTTTCTTTAAATTTTACGAAGGCTTTAAAAAAGTCAGTACCTGCATACCTATGCCGAAACCCATCAGATTGCCTACGCGTTAAAACGGATCTGTATGCGCGTTTGGAAAAACCCATTCACACCAGAGCAAGAGGTGATAATGGACGAAATATTGAGCAGTTACCGCGAAGAAATGCTGAATGATTTTATGCAGATTTTTGAAGAGATAGATGGTAAATTGAGTGATAAGGCGTAAAATTTTACTTGCTATAACTCATTAATTTATAGCGCAGATAACACACCAAACGATGTTATCAAATGGTTTACTCAACGTAAAATCCCTCCTTAAGTTAACTTTCACTTGCTCAACAATCCTAAAACCCTATAAAAACACCTAAAATATAAGCAATTAACATTAAAAAATTTCTTTTTTCAATAAAATATATCCGTACCTTTGCAGTCCCAATTAACAAATTGGGAAAAGGAGAAAAATTATTTAATGGCAAAAAAACAAGAAGCAGAAAAAGAATTAAAAGCGAAAGAAGCTGAACTGGGTACAGTGAACGCGTCTGGCGAAAAGGAAACTATTGAATCAGAAGCTGATTCAATCTCTATCGAAGAGATCAAATCAAAAATTGCAGCTACACCAAGCGAAGATTTCGACTGGGATGCTGACGACAAAAAATTTGGTAACTACAGCGATGACGACCGTGAGAAATTTGAGAAATTGTATGATGGAACTTTCAGCTCTATCACCAAAGGCGAAATCATCACCGGTACTGTTGTTAACGTTAACAACAAAGATGTTGTACTTAACGTAGGTTTCAAATCAGACGGTTTAGTATCAGTATCAGAATTCCGTGACACACCTGATCTGAAGATCGGTGACAAAGTTGACGTTTTTGTTGAATCGCAGGAAGATGCTAACGGTCAGTTAGTACTTTCACGCAAACGTGCAAAAACTCAAAAATCATGGGAGCGCATTAATTCAGCCCTTGATAACGATGAAATCATCACCGGTTTTGTTAAGAGCCGTACTAAAGGTGGTTTAATTGTTGACATTATGGGCGTTGAAGCCTTCTTACCTGGCTCACAGATCGATATCAAACCTATCAGGGATTACGATGTGTATGTAGGTAAAACTATGGAATTCAAAGTTGTTAAAATCAACCACGAATTCAAGAACGTTGTGGTATCGCACAAAGTGCTTATCGAAGACGATCTGGAAAACCAAAAAACTGAAATTGTTGCTCGCCTTGAAAAAGGTCAGGTATTGGAAGGTACCGTTAAAAACATTACCGACTTTGGTGTATTCATTGACCTTGGTGGTGTTGACGGCTTACTGCACATTACAGATATTTCATGGGGCCGTATTGAGCACCCACGCGAAATTTTATCATTGGATCAAAAAATCAACGTTGTTGTGCTTGACTTTGATGATGAGAAAAAACGTATTGCTCTGGGCTTGAAACAATTAACCCCTCACCCTTGGCAAAGCCTTTCTGAAGACATTCAGGTTGGTTCAAAAGTTAAAGGTAAAATCGTTACCGTTGCTGATTACGGTGCATTCCTTGAAATCATCCCTGGTGTTGAAGGTTTGATCCACGTATCAGAAATGTCATGGTCACAAAACCTGCGTAACCCTCAGGAATTCCTGAAAGTTGGTGACGAGATCGAAGCTCAAGTATTGACTTTAGACCGCGAAGAGCGTAAAATGTCATTAGGTGTTAAACAATTAACTCCTGATCCATGGCAAAACGCTGCTGAAAGGTACGCAGTTGGTACTCAGCACGTAGCTACAGTTAAAAACATGACCAACTTTGGTGTGTTTGTTGAACTGGAAGACGGCATCGACGGCTTAATCCACATCTCTGACCTTTCTTGGTCTAAAAAAGTTAACCACCCTAACGAATTCACTAAAGTTGGTGAAAAATTAAACGTGGTTGTACTTGAACTTGATGTTGAAAACCGCAAACTGAGCTTAGGCCACAAACAGCTTGAAGAAAACCCTTGGGATACATTTGAAACTATCTTCACTATCGACTCGATCCATGAAGGTACTGTTATCAAAGTAACCGACAAAGGTGCTATCGTAGCTTTACCTTACGGTGTTGAAGGCTTCGCGCCAACCAAACACCTGGTTAAAGAAGACGGTAAGAGCTTAAAAGCTGAAGAAGCTGCTGAATTCAAAATCATTGAATTTAACAAAGAAAACAAACGTATCGTTATTTCACACTCACGTATCTGGGAAGAAGCCCGCGCTGATGCCCGCGTACAGGAATTTGAAAACCGTAAAAAAGAAGCAAAAGCTGCTACTAACGCGGTGAAAAAAGTGAAAGACTCTGTTGAAAAATCAACTTTAGGCGATCTTAGCGTATTAGCTCAATTAAAAGAGCAAATGGAAGGTGCAGAAAACAAAGCCCGCAAGGCTGCACCTGCTGCTAACAGCTCTGAAGAAGAAGCATAATTTTAGCTTAAGCTTATATAAGCCCCTTCGGTTATCCGGAGGGGCTTTTTTTGCTCTATTAATTTTATATTTATAGGATGAAAACCTTTATCATAAATACATTTACGTTTAAAACCACCCGTATCTTACTTTTATTAACGTTACTTATTGTTTTTATCATGTTTGGTCTAAACTTCAATCGTATGATGATTCCTTTCGCTATTTATGTGAGTGTTATTTCATTTTCTCTTGTAATAGCCACCTTAGGCTACACAGGATTTATAGTAAGAATAATTTATTTAAGGGAATCATTTTCAAAATCGCC
This sequence comes from Mucilaginibacter sp. P19, assembly GCF_050632265.1. Lineage (NCBI taxonomy): Bacteria > Pseudomonadati > Bacteroidota > Sphingobacteriia > Sphingobacteriales > Sphingobacteriaceae > Mucilaginibacter > Mucilaginibacter sp. P19. Next base: position 1,509,342 of record NZ_CP192586.1, on the reverse strand, counting down.
AAAGGACGATAGCTCTATGCATCTTACCGTACTAAGCCTATTATTTGGATTTTCTGTATTCATAGCTGTAGGAATGGTTTTGCCAGCTTTAAATTACCCACGATAATATAATAAATAATGGCCACCGGAGAAACCAACCTCAACACCCTGATAAAAAACATGACACCTGTGCTTAATGAAGGCGATTATGTTTATTGCACAACTACATCATTAAACAACATCAATACCGATGACATCATAGCCTTTTTTAAAGAACAGGAAGCGGTAACCCTCATCCTAAAAAAGAAACAGCCGACACGCTAAATCTTGAATACATCTATATTGTCTCCTGGATCACCTTAACCATACATTCATCGCTGGAAGCCACCGGCCTTACAGCCGCTTTTGCGACCGCGTTGGCTAAAGAGAATATCAGTTGTAATGTAGTAGCAGCTTATTATCATGATCATATTTTTGTGGCAAAAAAAGATGCGGAAAGGGCGATGTTGGCGTTGGAGAAATTATCGAAATAATTTCTTTATTCAAAAAGCCACCTGTCATTCTGATTAAATTAAATCCGCGACCTTTGAAGGAAAGATAACATATGCCTACCGTCATGCCGAATTTATTTCGGCATCCCATAGGACAGGTGGCCGCTTTGCTTAACATGCCCGCTTAGCGAGTGGGGTGCTGAAACAAGTTCAGCATGACCTTGATTCTTATTATGTCATGGGTAGCGATAGCGAAGAATCTTCTGCAAGATACAGTGCGCCTATCCAGGGCGAAGAAGACCCTTCGTTCCTCAGGATGATAAATCTCAAACTCCCCACTTTCAAAACTCATCCTCCAAAACTGAAAACAAATTATTACTTTTGCCCAAATCCACCCATACGATGCAAAATCTAACACTGCTCGACGGACAAAAGTTTCAAATTACCATACAACGTTTATGTCGCCAGTTAATTGAAAATCATAACGACTTTTCAAATACAGTATTAATTGGCATTCAGCCACGTGGCATTTATTTGGCCAAACGCGTTGCCGAAGAATTAAGAAAGATCCTTCCTGATAAAAATATACTGCAAGGCGACCTCGATATCACTTTTTATCGCGACGATTTCCGCCGCCGCGAGTCACAACTCGTACCTAATCAAACCAAGATAGATTTTATTATTGAAGGTAAAAAAGTGATCATGATGGATGACGTACTGTGGACCGGCCGCACCATTCGCGCCGCAATGGATGCCATGCAGGCATTTGGCAGGCCTGAAAAGATAGAGCTACTGGCTTTAGTTGACCGCCGCTATTCGCGCCACATCCCAGTGTCTGCGGATTATGTTGGCATCGAGGTTGATTCTATCGCATCACAAAAAGTAGTGGTTAGCTGGAAGGATACTGATGGAGAGGATAAGATAGTGCTGGTATCGGAAGTACAGGAGTAATAGAATTAATAATATGTCATTGCGAGCGATAGCGCGGCAATCGCATACTATACAGAGCAACCTGCATAGTTCGCGATTGCTTCGTACCTCGCAATGACATAACTAATAATACAACAAGGAATAAAATATAACAGGAAAATAACTGAGATGGCAGGACTGAGCACACGACACTTATTGGGTATAAAAGATTTGAACCGGGCAGATATTGAGCTGATATTTGAAACTGCCGATACTTTTAAATCTGTTTTAAACCGGCCGATCAAGAAAGTGCCGTCGTTACGGGATGTTACCATCGCCAATATTTTCTTTGAAAACTCAACCCGTACCCGTTTATCATTTGAGCTGGCCGAAAAAAGGCTTTCGGCAGATGTGATCAACTTTGCGGCATCGTCATCATCTGTAAGCAAGGGCGAAACCTTGATCGATACAGTAAACAACATCCTGGCCATGAAGGTTGATATGGTTGTAATGCGTCATCCGTACGCAGGTGCCGGGATCTTCCTGTCAAAACACGTAAAAGCACAGATTGTAAACGCTGGAGACGGTGCACATGAGCATCCTACCCAGGCTTTGCTTGATGCTTTCTCTATCCGTGAAAAATACGGCGATGTAGCCGGAAAAAAGTGGTGATTGTGGGCGATATCCTTCACTCGCGCGTAGCACTTTCCAACATCCTTTGTCTTAAACAATTAGGCGCCGAGGTTATGGTTTGCGGGCCAACCACGCTTATTCCTAAATACATTGGCTCATTGGGTGTAAAAGTTGAGCACAACCTCATCAAAGCGCTTAACTGGTGCGATGTTGCCAATATGCTTCGTATTCAGCTGGAACGTCAGGATATTAAATATTTCCCGTCTCTGAGGGAATACACCATGCTTTTCGGTCTTAATAAAACCATTCTCGACTCATTAGATAAAGAAATCACTGTAATGCACCCCGGCCCTATCAACCGCGGCGTGGAGATCACCAGCGATGTAGCCGACAGCAAACAGTCTATCATTCTCGACCAGGTAGAAAACGGTGTTGCCGTACGTATGGCAGTGCTTTACCTGCTGGCCGGACAAACACCAACCATATAAGTGCATGTTTCAGATATGAAATTCAATTTTAAAACATATCTGAAACATACTTATAAAACCGAACTGGTTTATCTTGCCGTTATTGTTACGTTGTATTTTTACGACCATAGCAATCTCATTTTCCTTTTATTTTTCCCATTCTCGTTTGTACAGGGCTATTATCGCTATCAATACAAACTAACTCAGGCCGAAAAGCTCAAAGCCCGTGGTCTCACCGAAGAAGACATCGACAACATTAGCTTCGTAAAAAAGTGGGAGCATTCGCGCAAACGTGGCATGTGGAATTACTGCATTATCGACGGCGGATTTATTTTCGGGTTGGCTATATCCCTCATCACAAGTGTTGCCTGGTTAATTCTTAAAGGCAAGGACATGCACACATTGCTTGCCGAACCCGGCGATATGTTCGCTTTTATCGGTTATAATTATATCATCGGGGCCAGTATTGCCGTTATCATATTCCGCATGAAATGGAAACACAACGAGAAACGTTTTGTGCGCCTAACTGATCCTTTGGCTGATAATTACTTTGCCAAAGATTACCAGGACATTTAAGCCAGTAGTCGTAAGTCTATTTTTTTCTTCAGACTAAAGACTAAACGACATTTAATTAAACACGAATTACTTTTCATGAAACTCAGGTTCTGTTTTATCTTACTTTTATTTACCCCGGGCGTAACATTTGCCCAAAGCCATCAGCAATTTAAAACTGATTCGGTATTTGTGTTGGTGAAAAAATTCTTCAACGCCAAACAGGCCGACTCCATCTATACCTTAACCGGACCAAACTTCAGGCATGCTGTAAGCGCGGGCCAGTTCCGCAGCCTCACCGAACAACAATTGTTCCCCTTAAATGAAATAAAAGGTTCAACTGTGATCAGCTTTGTTAACAACAAGGTAAGTACTTACAAACTGGTATTTCAATCGGCAACATTGCAGCTGCTTATGAGCCTCGATGCAGGGAATAAAATTGAGCTCTTCCTGTTTCAGCCCTATAAAGACATTAATGCCGATAAGACCACACAGGTACCTACATCCAACAAACTACTCAACACAATGGACAAACAGGTTGATGAAATTGCCCGCCCGTATATTCAAAAAGTAAATACAGTAGGCCTTAGTATAGGCGTATTAAAAGATGGCCAGATCAGCACCTACAATTACGGAGAAACCGCACGCGGCAACAACCAGCTACCAACTGCCAATACGCTGTTCGAAATTGGCTCTATTACCAAAACATTTACAGCTACCCTGCTGGCTTATTACGCCAACGAGGGCAAAGTAAAATTAACCGATCCAATTACCAAATACCTGCCCGATTCGGTAAAAACCAATGCGGCGTTGAATGATATAACCTTGCAAACGCTAAGCAATCATACATCCGGCCTGGCAAGGATCCCGGAGAACCTTCAGTTTGATTCGGCCAGCGCGGCAAATCCTTATAAAAGTTATAGTAAACGGCTACTGTTTAGTTATCTAAAAACCTGCAAACTCAATAGCAAGCCGGGAGAACAATATGCATATTCTAATTTAGGAGTGGGTTTATTAGGAACGATATTATCACAAATAAGTGGAAAAACATTTGATCAGATGGTGCAGGAAGTAATCTGCGGTCCTTTGGGGATGAAAAATACCGTACAGCATTTAAGCGCTTTACAAACCTCCCACTTTACTAAAGTATACAGTCAATACGGTGATGCAACAGTAGCCTGGGATTTTAACGCCCTTGCCGCTTGCGGAGCCCTGCATTCAACGGTAAATGACCTGCTGATATATGCAAAGGCTAACATGGCTAATGGCACTGATAAGCTATCAGAGGCTTTTGAACTAACACACCAGATCACCTACAGCAAAGATGCCAAAATAGCCCTTGGCTGGCATATCATCTTGGTTGATGGCGTAGAATACATTTTCCATAATGGCGGCACTTACGGCAGTAGCAGCTTCCTCGCTTTTAATGCCGATAAAAAGCTTGCTGTGATTGTATTATCAAACGCTGCTGAAAGTACGGATGCTGTGGGGACGGGCATTATTAAGAAGTTGCAAGCGGAGGTTAAATAATTTAAAACCATGTCACTGCTGAGCGAAGCGCGACAATCTTGTAACCAATGCGTTTCCGCTCTGTATAGCTACGGGATTGCCGCGTCGCACCCAGGCTCATTTCCCTTTCTGCTCCTCGCAATGACATAATTTTATATAAGAAGAGCCCGAAAACTTCTCAGTTTTCGGGCTCTTTTATCCCTTCGCACTATCCATCAGGCCGAATCTAATCGACCTTCAATTTATTAATATTTCAAGGTCGATCCGTTCCTTATCTCATCTGATGCTGCTTTTACCAGCTTATCATCAGGTTTCAGGTCGCCACCGAAGATTTCGATGCTATCGCCATTGCTCAGGCCTTTTTTAACATCAACCCAAACGGCTTTATGATCAACCACTTTTATCACAAAAACCTTTTCGGTTGAAGTTGCTACAGCTGTTTTAGGCACCACGTAAGTACTATCGCCGGCAGGCAATGGTACACTTACTTCGGCAAACATGTGGGGAAGCAGCTTTTTGTCTTTATTGTAAACGTCCATCTCCAGGCGCTCGGCACGCAATTTTTCATCAAGCGCGCCGGCTATGCGCTTTACCTGGGCGGTAAACTTTTGGCTTGGCAAGGCTCTAACAGTAAAGTTAACTTCACTTTTGCTGCTTAATGCACCTGTGTAAATTTCGGGCACTGATACAACTAAACGTAAACGACCCTGATCCTGAACGGTAAACAGCGGATCGGTACTTTTACCACCCGGACCAACATAAGCCCCCAGGTTAACATTACGACTGGTGATCACACCGTCAAACGGGGCGCGGATCTCAAGGTAAGCCAAATTAGCTGATACTTCTTTTAAGCCGGATTTAGCGGCGTCAATATTAGCCTCATCAGCATTCTTTTTAGCTTCAGCCTGCTCCAGGTCGTTTTGAGAAACGGTACCCGGGGTTTTGCTGGTGCTTACCAGCCTGTCATAAGTAGCTTTGCTGGCAAAGTAAACCGCTTCAAATTGTTTGATGCGAGATTGCGCCGCAGCCAATTGCGAGTTAATTTCCGGCGCTTCAAGCACAGCCAATAACTGGCCCTGCTTAACTTCTGAACCGATATCAACCAAAAGCTTTTTAACATAGCTGTTGGTTTTGGCATACAGGTCAACTTGTTGGTAAGGGATCAGCTCACCAGGTATGGTGATGTTGCTGCTTAACCTGCCTTTGGTTACCGGCACAATTTGTACAGTGGGCGTTTCAACAGCTTCCTGTTGCTCCTGCTCTTCCTGTTGTTCTTTCTTTTCTTTATCATCCGAGTGGCAGGCACTCAATGAGCCTATTGCCATTGCTAAAACGGCAAACAGCAATATCGATTTATTTTTTAGCTTATTCATGGTGGTGCAAAGGGACATAAAATTTACTTTCTTTATCTTCCGGGTCTAATGAAACAGATTGAGTTGTGGCATTACCTTGTACCCAGGCAAAAACCAATGGTAATATCAGGAGCGCTGCAAAAGTTGAAGCGATAAGTCCGCCAATAACAGCGCGACCTAATGGTGATGTTTGATCACCACCTTCACCTAAGCCGGAAGCCATCGGGATCATACCTACAATCATGGCCAAACTGGTCATCAGGATAGGACGAAGACGTAACGCTACAGCTTCACGGGCCGACTTCAGTGCATCGCCGTTGTGTTTACGCAACTCTTCGGCATTGGTAATCAGTAGCACTGCGTTGGAAATAGATACACCCACCGACATAATCATACCCATGTATGATTGAAGGTTAAGCGTAGCGCCGGTGATTTTTACCAGCAGCAATGAACCAAACAAAACAGCCGGCACAGTTGATAATACCACCATCGACATTTTGAACGACTGGAAGTTTGCAGCCAGCATCAAGAATATCACCAATACGGCTACCAATAAGCCCGATTGTAAGCTATTAAGCGTATCGGTAAGGGTTTGGCTCATGCCATGCATCTCAACTGTTAAACCGCGCGGTGGTTTGCCTAATTCGTCAATGGCTTTCTGCACATCATTGGTTGCAGTACCCAAATCCTTTTTGTTGATGTTTGCCGTTACCGATAATGTTGGCACTGCACCTACGTTATCGTTTTCACCGAAGGTTGTACCAGTTTTAACATCGGCCACATCTCCCAAAACAGGGCGTGCCTGATTTGCCAGTACCGGAATCTCCTTCACATCGTTTAGGCTGGCCATTTGATACTCCGGCACCTGTACCTGCACAAGGTAGCTCAAGTTTGATTTTTCATCAATCCAGTTGTTCTTTTCTGTAAATCTTGATGATGAAGTTGATGCCACAAGCGAACGAGAAATATCATTTAAACCTACCCCAAGCTGTGCGGCCCGTTGCCTGTCGATATTAATATCGATAGTTGGATAATTGAACGACTGGCCTATCTGCACATCGCGCAGGTATTTGATATCTTTCAGTTTATTGATAACCTTAAAGGCATACTCAACATTTTGCTTTTTGTTTTTACCGGTGATGGCTACTTCAATAGGAGTTGGCGAACCCTGGCTCAGGATCTTATCAGTCAATTCAATCGGCTCAAATGATAATTTAACGTTGGGTAGCTGTTTTGCCATCTCATGCCTGAACTTTTCCTTCAGGTCATCAAGATTAACCTTATAATCCTCCGTTAAACTCACCTGCATCACAGACTCCTGCGGACCAGCCATAAACAGATAGATAGGGTTGGTTGAGAATGATGAAGGGTGCGAACCAACAAATGTCGAAGTTATAGCTATGTGGTTTTTACCCACAATATCGCCCAATATGTGTTGCGCCTTAACAGCTATTAGTTCTGTACGCTCTAAACGGGTACCATCAGCAGCCCGCAAACGTACCTGGAAGGTACCTGAGTTTACCTTAGGCAATACGTCACGGCCTATGATATTGAATAACAGGAAAGCAAGGCCAAAGGCAACGATTACATAAACCGTTACCAGTATCTTGCGGTTAGGCAGCATGCGGTCCATCAGGCGCATAAAGCTATCCCTGAATTTGTCAAAGCGGGTTACCTCGTCGCCTGTATGTTCAAGGGCAGCCTTCATGGCTTTTTCTTTTTGTTCCCATGGCTCACCTTCATCCTCCAGTGCAAACCCATCTTTATGGCTGTGGTCTTCATGTTTGTTTACCATGATCCAGTTGGCCATGATTGGTACAAAGGTTTGCGCCAGGAAGTAAGATACGATCATCGAGAAACCGATAGCCAGCGCCAGCGGCAGGAACAATGCTCCCGGAATCCCGTTCATGGTAAATGCAGGTGCAAACACCGCCAGGATACAGAACAGGATCAGCAATTTAGGGAACGCGATCTCCTTACAGGCATCCCAGATAGCCAAAGCTTTCGGCTTGCCCATGTCAAAATGCTGGTGAATATTCTCAATTGTCACCGTCGACTCATCCACCAAAATACCTATTGCCAGCGAAAGCCCGCTAAGCGTCATGATATTGATGGTTTGGTGTGCCAGCGACAGGAAGAATATAGCCGAGATAATACAGGTGGGGATAGTAAGGATCACGATAAGCGCTCCGCGTTTATCACCTAAAAACAGCAATACCATAAGCCCGGTAAGTACCGCCCCTATCGCGCCCTCTTCGGCCAAACTTTTTACAGCGTTAATCACATAAACCGACTGGTCAAACACGAACGACAGCTTCACATCATCGGGTAGTAAGGCCTGGAATTTTGGCAATGCTTTTTTCAGGTTTTGCACTACTTCCCAGGTTGAGGCCGTGGCCGATTTGGTGATTGGCAAGTAAACCGAACGCTTACCATTAATAAGTGCATAGCCGTTGGTGATATCGGCGCCATCTTCTATAGTGGCAACATCCTTCATAAATACGGTTTGAATCCCATTTTTATAAAGCGGGATATCTCCAAAATCCGGGATTTTCTTTATGGTGGTGTTTGAAGGTGCAAGGTAGTTGTAATCGCCTACACGCACGTTACCTGCAGGGGTGTTCTGGTTATTCTCGCGCAGGGCAGCCACGATCTGGTCGGGTGTTAAATTGTGCGAGCGCAACAGGTTTGGATCGACTTTAATCAGGATAGTACGTTGGTTACCACCAAAAGGTGCAGGCGCAACAAGGCCCGGGATGGAGGTAAATGACGAACGCACGTAAACCAATGCATAATCCAGCAATTCGTTATTGCTACGAGTGGCGCTGCTCAACACCAACTGACCAACCGGCAGCGTTGAGGCATCAAAGCGCAAAATAAAGGGCGGCTGCGACCCCTGCGGGAAGCTGGCCTGGGCGCGGTTGGTGTAACTCGTGACCTCCGCCGCGGCCTGGGCCATATTAGTACCCTCGTAAAAAGTAACTTTTATTAACGTTAAGCCTTGTATGTTTTTTGTTTCGATGCTTTTTACACCCGATACAAAAAGCAACAGGTTAACATATTGCTTACCAAAGTAAGCCTCCATTTGGTTTGGGGTGAAACCGCCGTATGGGTGCGATACATATATAACCGGCAGGTTCAGATCGGGAAATATATCGATCTTGATAGTCCGTACCGCATTTATACCGAAGAAGAACAGCCCGGCTACTATAACCAATATGGTAATTGGTTTTTGCAGCGCCCCTTTTATCATTCCCATTGTATATGTGTGTAACTGTTAAAAATTATTGATGAATATCCCGAAATCGCCTGTAGCTGCTGATTTGAACAGCAGTGCCTGCCATACGTTATTCAATGCTATATATTTGTCAACCTCGGCCCGGTTAAGGGTATAAAGCGCCTGTGTAAAATCAACTATGTTTGATAGTCCGTTTTTATACAGTGTATATTTTTGAATGTAAGCGTTATTAGCGGCCGAAACTTCAACCGGTACTTCGTTTACATTTTTAAGAGCGTTGCCTATGCGTGTTTCGGCAAGGCTGCGCTGTGCTTCCAGTTGCTTATCAACCAATTCGTAATCGTTTTTCAATTGCGCTGAGGTAAACTTTTGCGACTGTACCTGATAGTGGGTCCTGAAAACGCTGGTAAAATTCCATATCATACCTATTCCAAACAGGTAGTTGTAACGGGTTGGGTCAACACCTGCGCCGTAGCTGCCGGTGTAGCTATCCTGGTTAGTGCCGTAGTCCGGCTTAAAGCCTGAGCCCCTGCCCTGGTAAACACCAAAAAGGCTAAAGGTTGGCAAGGCGAAAGTGCGAAGGTATTTAGCCTGTTGATCGCTCACGTTTACCCTGTTTTGATAGAACTTCAAAGTTGGGTGATCGGTTGCGGCAACAGCGCTCAAAGTCTCCAGGTTATTGGGCTGTCTGGTAATGAAAGCACTATCCAATTGAAATTCCTGGGCGGGAATTCCTAAATAAATAGATAGCTGATTACTTTGATCCTGTACCGTTTGCTGCGAATTGGTAAGCGCGATCTTGGCGTTAGATACTTCGGCGTTGGCCAAGGATGAATCCACACCCGGATTTAAGCCGTTCTTTACGCGGGCTACGACTACTTTTTGCAATTCCATAGCACGGTTAAGGTTATCCTGCTGCGCCTTGGCAAGCTGTTGTGCAGCAAGTAGATTTAAATACGTGGCTGCAACGCGTACCTGGTGCTGAAATTGCTCCTGTGCAAGATCAGTTTCATCGCGCGATACGATGGTTTTTTGTACGCCGATCCTTTGTTTCGATCTGCCGAAGGCGAAAAAGTCCCAGCTAACGTTAGTTAAATACAGAGCGCCGAATGCAGCGTTCCAGTTCTGTTTGGCCAAAGCTGGCCCCGATGAGGACACCGACAGGCCACGATAACCATACGAGGGTCCGTTTTGGCCGTTCACTGTTCCGTAGTCCTGCTGCGCGGAGAAATTTACATCCGGCAGATACTCCGTTTTTGTTTCTTTGAGATATGCCTTAGAGGCGTTAAGCTGGTTTGCCTTCGACTTAATAGAAGCATAGTTAGCAAGGGCCATTTGTTCAGCATCCTTAATGGAAAGGACTTTTTGCTGAGCTTGTACGTGTAAGACATATGAAACACTCAAAAAAAACAGGAGTAATTTTTTTGAAGTTGTGTTTAACATGAGGTGTATTTTATACACAGCAAATGTATATCTATATGATTCATGAAAAAAATGAATTAATTTTGTGTAAATCATTAGCAAAACTAATAATGAATATTGCATTACATCATTTCAGGTTAGTTGATACCATTTCAAAAGAGGGTTCGCTGACCAAAGCAGCAAGTGCTTTACATCTAACCCAATCGGCCCTGAGCCACCAGTTAAAAGAACTGGAAAAAGAACTGGACATAGAGGTGTTCCATCGCCAGGGAAAGAAGCTTCAGCTAACCGAAGTGGGCTATCGTTTCCTACGAAGTTCGGAAAAAATATTGGCCGAAATACGCACCCTTGAAGAAGATATTAACAACTATAAAAATGGCAAAACCGGTAAGCTTAATATTAGTATGCAATGCTATACTGCATACCATTGGTTACCCGGCGTAATTAAAGATTTCAAAAGCCAATGGCCTGATATTAACATAAATATAGTTTCAGATGCTAGTCGCCGACCACTTGAATACCTCATGCGGGGCGACCTTGACCTGGGTATTGTGCGCACCCAAATGGTGAATACTCAGATAGTGTATGAACCCATTTTTGAAGACCGCCTGATATGTATTTTACCGGCCGATCATCCCCTGGCAAAAAAGGCCGTTATTGACATCTGCGACTTCCAGGATCAGGAGTTAATCCTGGCTCTTTATGACCCCTCATACCAGGAAACTCCGGTCATCGAAACACTCATCCAAGAACAGCATGTAAAGCCCAAAACATTGAGTCGCATCCACTACACAGATGCCACTATTGAGATGGTAAACGCGGGCCTCGGAATAAGCGTTATGGCCGACTGGATTGTGAAGCCGTACCTGCCCGGTAAACACATTGTTACAAAACCGTTGCACCACAGTATTGCAAAACGCACGTGGTATGCCGCTACCTGTAAGGATACACCGGCAATTCAGAACTTTTTGAGCTGCCTTAAGAACCATTTCTGCAAAACTGAGTTATTGTGCAATGATGTTGAAGAGGTTGCTGCTTACCCCGAACTACGTGCGATATAGCCTGCTGCTATTTTCGCTATTTATACTAAACGGCCTTCATGCACAGGTTGCATTAAGGCCGTTTCCGCAACATAGCCGGTATACTGCCGGTACAATAAAACCCAATCACATCAATCAGCAACAGCTTGATAGACAGGTAACCTCTTTTTACGATCAATGGAAACACAGGTACATTAAACCCGGCTGCGATAAAAATCAATTTTATGTTTGGTTTGAAAAGCCAGGTAAAGAATGCGTATCCGAAGGGCAAGGCTATGGCATGGTGATTACCGCACTGATGGCCGGGTACGATAAGCAGGCAAAAACCGTTTATGATGGTTTATATCAATATTATAAAACCCATCCAGCCAAAGCATCTCCTTATTTAATGGCCTGGGCCCAGCTAAAGAACTGTAAAAACCACGACCGGGATGCCGCCACCGACGGCGATATAGATATAGCATACTCCCTTCTGTTAGCTGATAAGCAATGGGGAAGCAGAGGCCATATCAACTACCTGCAGGAAGCCAGGAACGCTATGGCGGCAATTATGCACTACGAAATCAATCCTAAAACGTTTTCTGTTTTATTAAGCGATGGCAGCGACGGAGATAGCGAAGATTATTATGATATGCGCTCATCTGATTTTATGCCTGCCAATTTCAAAGCATTTGAAAGCGCCTCAAAAACCGGTAAATGGCAAAAAGCTATTGATAAAAACTATCGCTTATTTAACTATCTGCAAAAAAACTACAGCCCGGGCGCAGGCCTGGTGCCCGATTTTATCAGAGGAATAAAGACTAAAGCCCGGCCTGCTCAGCCCAACTACATGGAATCAAAGTATGATGGTTATTATAATTACAATGCATGTAGGGTACCGTGGCGCATAGCTACCGATTATTTATTATATGGCGATAAACGCGCTAAAGGCTTTGTTAGTCCAATAAATCAATGGATCACGCAAACTACTGATGGCAATCCGGATAATATTTCGGCAGGATATACGCTTGAAGGTAATGATATTAAAGGCAGATACTTCGAAGCTTTAAGTTTTATAGCGCCATTTACGGTATCGGCCATGGTTGACAAAAGTAATCAGCAGTGGCTTAATAAAGTCTGGGATTATCTAATAGCCTTTAAACTGAAGGATTATGATTATTACGATAATACTATCAAAATGTTGGATATGATTATTGTGAGTGGAAATTACTGGAAGGGACAATAGCATCTACAATCATGTCATTGACATTTTTTTATTCATAGTCCAACAACATCTCCGCAGCCCTCAACCCACTCGTCAAAGCCGCCTCAACAGTTCCCATTGCCGTTCCTTCATACAGATACTCGCCTGCAAAAAATAAGGTATCGCCAATAGGATGGCTCAGGATCTTTCGTGCTTCGGCTGTTTCTATGGTATCATAGCTATATGAACCTCTCGAAAACGGATCGACAGTCCAGTTGATTACATTCCAGGTAAGGAGTTTTTCTTTCAGTTTCGCGATATCTATCTTAAAAATATTGGAGATGGAGCCGAGTGCTTCTATCAAAACATCCTCGTCGCTGGTATTTATACGGGCGGCAGCAGGTGGTCCACCAAGCCAACCGGTAAGCAGCGGGCGATGTACCGGCATTTGGGTCCACCAAACGGGGATTGCTTTATTTGAAAACAGAAAGCCCATATCTTCGAGATCGGCACCGGTCATTTGCCGGGTTTCATCACTATACCAAAATGCTCTCGTCAAACTCAAGTAACACCTTGATCACCGCTCCAAAGCCAAGCGATTTTAAGGCATTGATATAATAATCAACCGGGGGGTCAAAACTCAGTGTAGCCTTCAACCCGACCTCAGCCTGTAAAATTCCGAGCGGTACGGCAATCAATAGCTGCCGGGCCTGGTAGGTTATCCCAATATCAGTGCTTACTGTAACATGATGTTGGCCCCAGTCAATATCTTTTGCAACGGCATTAAGATAAATATGCCCACCTGCCTGTTTAAACTCATTTGCCAAATAGCTGATTAACGTACAGTAACCTCCTTCTACACGATACTGCGCATCCTCATGCTCATTTTGCCACTCTTTACGGATAGAAAAGGCACTGGCTTTTTTAGGATCGGCATTATCATATCCCGATACATAGCCCCGCACCGATTCCCGGAGCCCTCCATATCGTTCGCCCGAAAACTCCTGCTGCATGAACGCTTCAATGCTCATATCATGCTTCAGTTGCATGATGCTTTCCAGAAATCTGTCCCAATGCTCAATAACGTCCCCTTCGGCTATAAACTTTCCATCCTCATATTTCCACATAGAGGCGGAGGCATGGGTATATTTAATGTCAGCTTCATTAAGCAAGCTTTGGGTTATGGGCAAATCGCCATGAATAAACTCAGCACCCAGTTCAGCAGGCTCTAATGATGTGCCATGCTCTAGTGTGTGAATGCGACCGCCAAGCCGGTTTCGGCCTTCAAGCAGCACAACATTTTTACCTGCTTTGGCAAGCGTACGGGCGGCCATCAAACCCGCGGCTCCCCCTCCTATGATAATTACATCTGTATTTTCCATATGTAAAATGCGTTGAGCAAGATAAGCAGATTTTCAAAACAGAACCTGTATGGTAAGTCATTCTTAAACAAAATTTAACTTAAAAAAAGTTAAAAGCTGAATGCACAAAGCTTAAAGCTTACGGTTTTGTTATTAATATTATAGCAAAAAAGGCGCGAAGCCGCTAAGAAAAAACTTTGCGTCTTCGCGCCTTTGCGAACATATTAAGTTTTAAAAATTTCAGGGCAATGTTATCACCTGCTTATCCAGATTCCAGCCTTCGAGTAATACGGTTGATTTTGCCGCGCCTAATTTGGCTACCGGGGCGCTTACCGATACTATAATCCTTTCATGTGGTGCCAAGCTAAAGTAATTACCAGTCCAATAACTTGGCATAACCTCCTCGCCGTTTTTCATCAATTGCGGGCGGACAAAGAATGCCAGTTGATTGGAGTTATTGGTAAACTGCATAGTCCACTTATTTTCGCTTAATCCTTTTTCAGCTTTGATCACTTTTCCCTGTACCTGTGCATGTTTCATATCGTTCAATGACTTAAAGTCATCAGTGGCCGATAGCCAGTAAACATTATGTGATACGGTTTTACCTGCCGCATTAGTCAGGTTCAACACTACAAAACTTACGCCTTTGGTAGCGGCAAGTGCATCTTTGAGCTGAATCACTTCCTTAACACCAGTTTGCGCCAATCCTACATTGCCAACCTTTTCTGATTTAATCAGCTTACTGTTGATATCATAAATATCGGCCGTAGCAGTTAAGCTTCCGGTGGCATGGTGTGTACGGTTGATGATTGCTATTGATGAATTATCATAATTATACTGGATGTGGATAGGCTCGCAGGCATTTTGCATAGTATAGTAGCCGGCATTAGGTTCAAGGTACCAGTCGTAAATTTGCCATATTACACTTGGTAAAGCCGCATTTAACTTCCAGAGCATTACGCCGCCGGTTTCGTTCAGTTTATGGCCATCAGCTTCAAAAATACCCTGGTAACCTAAGGCGTTCATGAGCTGCATCTTGTCCGAAAAATTAACGATACTACTTGGCTTGCCATACCTTTTGGTCATTTCTTCATAATACTTATCATATTTACCGGCTCCGGTTGCCGCGTCATGGTAGCCCCATGAATTATTAAGCGGAAAAGGCAAGTTGGTATCCCAAACCAAATTAGGGATGATCTTCGGCAGAGTTGTATATGGTGGTTGTGACGGTAGGCCGGTTTCTGTCTTTAAACACCCAGTCTTTAGCAGCATCGGCCAGTTTATAATAGTCTTTGGGGTCTTTCCATTCATAAGGGCCACCACTATAAACGCCCGACGGCATATCATCAGGCCACGAACCCTTCCAGCCTTCCGGCAGTTTGGCAAAGCCCGACGAACTTGGAATGAAGGGACGTGTACCATCTAAAGTGATAATATCATTACGCATTATATCATATAGCTCTTTACGGGCATGGCCTTCGTTGCCACCTGTCCATACCAATAAGCTTGGATGGTTGCGGATGCGGTAGATGGTACTTTCTACGTTTTTGATGAATACGTTACCCTCCAGCGGCCAATCAGGCGAACCTTTAAATTCACCCTGGGTATCGCCGGTAATCCAAAAGTCTGACCATACCATCTGCCCGTATTTATCGGCAGCATTCCAGAAAGCATCCGGCTCGGTAACACCACCTCCCCAGATACGTACCAGGTTTACGTTGGCGTTACGGCACAGGTGCATCTCATAATCGTAACGGGCCGAATCGCGGTTCACCATCATATCCGGTACCCAGGCGCCACCTACCAAATGCACTTCCTTCCCATTAACATAAAACTTACGGCGCACAAAACCATTGGCTGTAGTTTCGGCTTTTGAAGCCACCTTGCGGATGCCAAAAACAAAAGTGGTATCGTCACTTACAGTATTCCCTTCAGCATACTGCATACGGATCCGGTACAGGTTTGCCTTACCGTAACCGTTTGGCCACCATAATTTAGGCTGATGGATTATCAGCTGGCTAATCTTATCAGCGTTTAACTCAACCGCTTTTTCGGCACCAGCAAGTACAACGACTGGCTGACTAAACTGAACCGGTGCGCCTGCAAAATTTTCGGGCTTTATGCTGACGGTTAGTTTACCGCCATGTGTTGCAGTTGTATTATTGGTTAATGTCAGGTTTAATGAAAGCTTGGCTGTACCGGTATCAGGCAGGCTTGGCAAATCCGTAATCAGCTTTGGCCTGCCGATAGTTACCGCGCCACTTGTGCGTAAAAACACTGGCTGCCAGATCCCCATATTACGGTCGCGCACGGGCGGGATCCAATCCCATCCTGATGAACAAAGCATAGTTACGTTTTTGCCGATATCACCCGTTGGGCCGCCATTTTCATAAAACGGGCCGAGGGCTTTCAACTGCTCCTTTGCAGGATATCCCGGATAATCAAGCGGGTAAATTTTCACGGCGAGGGCATTTTCAGCCCCAGCTTTAATTATATTGCTTACATCAAGGTTATGTTCAGCAAACATACCAGCCATCTGGGTACTGTCGGCAATTTGCTTGCCGTTAAGCCATACAGCTGCCCGGTAGTTAATACCTTTAAAGATCAATTGAAAACGACGGCCTTTATCTGCAGCCGGCACTTTAAAGGTAGTGCGGTACCAATAAGGCTTTTTCCATGGGTTAGGGTCATTAGGCAGATGACTATATTGTTCCAGGTTATATTCTTTATTAAACTGATCGGAGGCATCGGGGATCAGCATATTATTAAGACCCTGGTATGGATCTGGATAGATGTGATTGGCCACCAGTCCGGTAAGTACTGTTGATGGTACTTTTACGGGAAACCAATACACCGGCGAGTGGTATTGTGTATTGGAAAGTTCAGTGCCTGTTGCATTTACCAAGGCCGATGATTGCAAATCGAAATTGCTTAATTTAACTTGTTTTACAACTCCTGATTGTGCCAAAACAAAGGCAGGTAAAATACAGGCAGCTATAACACCTAAAGCTGAGCAGATACTTTTGTTCATTTAGTATATCAATAAATAAGTATGGTAAAACTACTTAACATACAACCAGATACAGCGGTACTTATTTATCAATTTGTTGTACAAATGATACGTTTTGGGGCTTTAGTAATCAATTTACCAGTTTCTTATCAAGACAACCTCTGTCCTTATTAAAACGGTTAATGAAACCCTACTTTTTAATCGTTTTATTCTGCAGTACAATAATCGGCTCGTACATGTCCCAATTAGGTTTATAATCCTTTTGGTTCATGAGGCCCTGGGCCCCTACCGAAAAATTGCCCAAAACCAGATCAGTATCGCCATCGCCATCAATATCACCGGCTTCCATCGAAATCCAACGACCTAATAAATTAACGGGAACCTCGTGTACTTCAAACTTGCCCGGGCTAACCTGCTCGTGATAGGTAAAACCTTCGGTAGGATGATATTTATAATCAGGAAAGAAAGCTATTACAGCAAGATCAAGATCTCCGTCCTTATCAAAATCGGCGGCTATTGCTTTGGAGCAGCCGTTGATATGGTAAAAGTAGGTTTGTATAAATTTCCAGTTGCCTTGATTGGTAAATATATAAACTCCATGATAGGGCTTAAATATAGGCGAGTAATCATTGTTATCTCCGCAGGTGTAAACTATATCAAGTTTACCATCGTGGTTAACATCCATCAACTGGAAACTGCTCGACCCGTAAACCGATGGAAAACGTATGATATTTTGGGTAGTAAATCCTCCCTTTTTATCGTTCAGAAACAGCCAGATCCCTTCATCGGCCTGGGCAAACAGGCAGGCAATATCAGGCCAGCCATCGCCGTTAAAATCGCCGGTACAAACTATTTCAGGACCAGGAACTGCACGGATGATCTTTCTTTTGAATGTATGATTAGTTTGTTGCTGTAATAGGAACAAACCACCCCGGTCGCGGCCAAAACCGCAACTAATATAATCCATCAGGCCATCTTTGTTAAAGTCGGCCGCCGCACTTTTAACCGGGCGTGGCAGACTATCGGCCATTAGGGTGGTATCTTTTGATTTTTTGTCGAGATTAATATGTGTTAAGGTTCCTTTGAGTTGATCATTAGGCGGAAGGATCCCGATGCAGGTAACTACGGCGCTGTTAGGTTCGGTTGCCGACTGATAAAAGGTAGCATCGGTTATTGGCGAATGGAATTTTTTGACCAGGGTAGCTGTAAGATCACTACTCCAGCGGTAAAGCTTATTGCCGGCATCTCCTGTATAAAAGTGCTTATCAACGTCATTAAACTTAATCATGGTGGTCATGGCCTCCCCAGATGTAGTATCAACATTAGCAGGCCTTTTCACCGAAAATATAGCCGAATCGAGCAGGGCATCCGGTTTAGGAATTTTTAGTTTTTTGGGCGAGGCGTACCTATAGTAAACAACAATCTTTGTCCAATCGGCAAGAGAGAGCTCGGCCCCTGGACCGGCTATATACTGGTCCATAAAAGGGCGCATGCCAAGTTTTGCTCCCATGGCTGGTAATATGTGCTTGTCCCAGGTGGCACTATCCAGTACAGAAGCATCGGGCGGTTCATGACAGCTGCCGCAATGTTTGAACGCCGTTTTTTTAGCGTCGGCCAAAAGCTCTTCGTCGCTCGGTTCATTATCGCCGCAACTATTCAATGCGGCAATAACAACAGCTGCGAATATTATAATCAGCAACAATACGTTTCGTTTTATTATGCTCACCCCTCCTGCTTTACTCATACAGTTCGGTATCGCTTTACTTTTTGGTGTGATTTTCAAGCATTATCAATGGCAGGTGCTGGTCCCAATTAGGTTTAAAACCATCCTGGAACATAAAACCATCTGCATAATTACCTAATACAATGTCGGGTTTGCCGTCCTTGTTCAGGTCGGTCATTTCCATACACATCCAATGGCCAAGGTTACTAATCGGCAAAGCATGAGGTTTAAAATCTAAAGGTTTAGCCTGTTCAAAGTAAACAAACTCTTCGGCAGGCGTATTTTTCATATCGGCAAAGAAAGCTATCGTAGCAATATCGATATCTCCATCACCGTCAAAATCGGTGGCAATGGCTTTAGTACAACCATTTATAGGGTAAAACCAGCGTTGTTTAAAGTTCCAGTCGCCCGTGTTGGTAAAAATGTATAAGCCGTGGTAAGGTTTCAGGATCCTCGAATCACGGTAGTTGTAGCCGCAGGTTAGTACCAGATCAAGTTTGCCGTCATGATCCATATCAACCAATTGAAAACTGCTTGAACCATAAACCGGCGGAAAATGCAGCAGGTTCCGGGTTGTAAATCCTCCTTTTTGATCATTCAACAACAACCAAAGGCCTTCATCGCCGCTTCCGGTTAACAGCATTACATCTGTCCAGCCATCGTTGTTAAAATCGCCGGCTAAAGCTTGTGCAGCGCCCGGCTTGTCATAAATGGTTTGTTGCTCATACGTATGATCCTTATTTTGCTTAAGCAGGTAAACACCTCCTTTAAACTTGCCCTGACCGCAAACTACAACATCCTGCAAACCGTCCTTGTTAAAATCGCCTGTTATTGTGCCAACAGGCCGGGGCAAATCAGATGCAATATAAGTTTGTTCGTTGTTAACGTGCTGCGCATCAAGGTTTACTTTAACTACTTTGCCATTCGGAAAATCAACTGGTGCCATACGCCCAATACAGGCGAAAAAGCCTATATTATTCCCGGCACTATCTTTGTCAAAACTAACCCCAACCGCGGCTGATGGAAATTTGGCGAGGGAGTCCATTTTTAAATTACTGTCCCAGGCATACAATTTTTCATCCACGGCGTCGGCACTGTACATACGCCCTGTAGTTACATTGGCAGCAAGCATAGTAGTAAAAGCGGTATAACCTACCCGTGCAGGCTTTCTAAGTGTAAAACCAGCCCAATCATTTATTAATGGGATTGGTTTTTTAGCCGGCATCAATGTATCGGGTGCAGCTTTTTTATAATATTCCAAAATGGCTGTCCATTCGGCAATAGTAGCGCCGGTAGTATCAAGCGGATCATTTTTATAGTACGATGAACCTCCATATGTTGAAATGTGCAGTAACGGCGCCATATTCACCAGTGTATGGTTAAGCCACACATCTTTCGGTAATGCATCAACAGGCACTAACGAGTGGCAGCGGGTACACTTTAATTGTACCAGTTTTTTACCATCAACTATCACATCGCCGGTAAACTTATAAGGTTGATATGCCGGTTTACGCTTGCAGCTATTAATGAGCGTTAAACCAGCTAATATTGCAGAAAATGAAAAAAGGTATGATATGGTTAATAAGCTTTTTTAAAATTCATAAAATAGCTCAGCCCTTAATTTTTAAGTTTTAATTTTTTCCAAATGTATTCGCCTACCTGTTTTCCTTGTACAGCGCCCTGATTAACGCTGTTGAGGAAGTGGATACCGCCGTAAAACCTGCTTATTGAAGTTCTCGTCGGCAGCTTTCAAAAATGAATCGAAATGGCGCTGCATACCTATATAACGCAGGTCGCTGGTATCCTGATAGGCAAAATTATCTCCAAATAAATGAGTAAGCACCACTGCAGATGCACCGCTGATATCGCTGTGGCCGCTCGGATACTCAGGAAATGGTGGTGTTTGCAGCATTGGCAGCCAGTCGTGGTCAATTTTATCATTGATAATGGTTACCGGTCTTATATAATTAGTTTCATATTTAACCTGCCAGCCGCAAATAAAAGCATCAAACAAAGCTATTGAGGTAAGCGCATAAGCCTGCGCAGTTTTTACAACATCGGCATGGGTTTGCTTGCAGGCAATTGCGGTTATGCCGATCCAGTGACCACCAGGGGTGATTTTTTTGTTGGCAAACATCATGTGGCCATTATGCTCAATAACAAAAGGATTATCGTCCCAAAACTTTGCAATAGTTTTTTGCTCTGGCGTAATGTTTTTGCTTTGGTTATACACCTCCATTGTTTGTCTAAAATACTCGCTGTTTTTATCCTCACTAAAAGCAGGTGGCGGCGGCAAAGGAAACATGGTTGAGGTGTCAACTGCGAAAGTATGCATAGTACCCCAGCAAAACTCAACACCATCCAGGTAATCGGGAGGAGTGGGATGCCAGTTACCCGGATTATCGTTCCCTAAAAACCTTGGCTTGCCACGGGTTTGCGGATAATTATCAACTGCTGCTCTTTTTAATATGTACTTGCCAATTTTTTCGCCAAATGCCATTGAGCGGGCATAGGTTGAATCATCCATGTTGTCTTTATACATGGCGTAAACCTTGGCCTCATATTTTTTGAGCGAATCGATAGAGAAGGTAACCTTATGAGCTACTGCAAAAAACGCTGATGTAGCCGCAAGCGTATAATTATACTTTACCCCTGCCTTTGGTTCGGGAGGTTTACCAAAGCCCCACAGCTGAGCTGTAATTGAATTGTATCCGGGATTAGAATAACGTATTGCCTCATAAGCAGCCAGCGAGGTATATCCATAAATACGGCTTGCTACGGGAGGGCTGAACACATCATAAATAATAACCTGCGTAAGCTGATCAATGTTGTTATGTATAACATCAGCATCTTTCATCATCGGTGTTTTTTTAGGCTTACTACCGCAACCTAAAACAAGGGCACAACCCGCAACGGCTATAAATATTTTAAAGCATCTCATTTATAATAGTTTATTTAATTGGTACATTACGTTGATGGCCATAACTATCGGTTACAGTTATCGATGCCATGTTATCATCAATATTAATGAATCTGCCCGATTGCGACAAGAAAGAATTACCATTATAAAACTCCTGTTTAGCAGTTTTACCATTTTTGTATTTTATGGTTGCAAATGCATCAAGCGGCTCCAGATTATAGGTTTTAACTGGCCGTTTCAGCTCAAACAATTTCATACTGTCACGATTTTGAGTAGCTGCCAACAGGTAGTTACCACGGGCTCCTTTAAGCTTCACCAAAGCCTTGCCATCGCCCGGAATATAAATACCGCTTTGCATAATGCTGAGCGGTTTAAAGCCTCCCTTGCCATCTCCCTTTAGTAATAAACCATTAAAAGCATCGTAACGGCCGGTTGCAACCTCAGTGCCGTAGTCATTGCCGTTAAGTGCAACATCAAGGTTGCCATCTCCATCAAAATCATCAATAGTAATGCCGCATAGTTCAGACATTTGCGCTTCAACCGGCAGCGGAATAGCCGTAAACTTCCCTCCCCCGTCATTGCGTAAGTATACCGATTGCAGGTAATTCACTTTTAAACGCAATGCCCCCTCACGCATTTTTGGGGTTATCACCGAATCCATTGTCGCTGTTGCAAATGACCTATAATTCTGGAATCTGATACGCATGCTGATCATTTGCTTCACAATATCGTCGCGCCCGAAAGCCGGAAATTCCTGCAATTGGCCCTGCTGATCTTTCAGAAAAACAGAAGGGAAAGCATCGTAGCTGCCATTCTTATCAAAATCTTTGGCAGTAATATAAATCGGGTATTGATCGGTTGCTTTATAAAAAGTATTGAGACCGGTATTGCCTACAATGTAATCTGTATCGCCGTCGTGGTCAAAATCGCCGGAGGCAATTGTATTCCACCAACCAAGCTTATTTTCAACTCCGGTGCTTTGCGTTACATTTTTGTATATGCCACGATCGTTTTTAAGGAATGTGATCGGCATCCATTCGCCGGTAAGAATCAGGTCGGGCCATCCGTCATTATTAAAATCGGTAAAGGTGGCGTCGCAAACCAGGCCTATATTATTCAGCTCTTTTGCCGATGATGAGGATACGTCGGTAAATTTGATAACGCCGTTCTTGCTATCGTTACGCAAAATAAAACTTGAAACCGGCTTAGGATAGTTCCAGGGATCCACACGGCCGGATATAAACAAGTCCATTTTGCCATCGCGGTTTACATCAGCTGCTTTTACACACAGTTTGCTGGTAAAGTTTTTAGGCAGGGCATCGGGTTGCAGTTTGAAGTTGCCTTTACCATCGTTAACATAAAGCCTGTCCTGGTAATTTGATGAACCGGGCTCGCTTTCATAACCGCCGCTGGCAACGTACAGATCAAGGTCGCCATCGCCGTCGGCATCAAAAAGCAGCATGCCTTCGTCCTTCACTCTTACAGGGGATATCATATGTGCCATATCGTTGGGATTTCCAACCGGGACTATAGTTTTAGGCTGAGGCACTAAATCGCGCTGAATAAATTTGCCATTGGCCTGCTGCAATAGTAATTGAGCGGGATACATTGTAGTACCCCCAACCACCATATCGTCCAAACCATTGCCATCTACATCGCCAACCGCTATGGCCGGCGTATATTCCGACAGTTTATGCGGAAGCAGTTTCTGAACATTAAAATCGATATAATCCTGATCATTATGTTTATAGGTTATTCCTGCCGATTGAGTGACCTCTTTGAACAATGCGGTATTATCAACAGAGGGCTGTTTATTGGTATAATCAAGCTTCGCATCGCTAATTTTAACCTGGAGTGTTTGATTAGTTTTAACATGGGTAAGCACCTGTTTTTTATCGTTATCCCAGCGGATAACTACCGAATCGAGCAGAGATATGTTACCCAGGCCAAAGTGGGCAATATCCTGTATAGTTGATAAATAACCACGGTAAGGTGTATTTTCATAATATTGATGTTTGCCGTGATCGTAATAAATATCGGCAAAAGCACCAAGACCGTTCAGGTTTTTGGGGCCGCCATGAAATTGTATGTGGAAGTAGTTACTACTGTTTATAGCGCTTTTACGGGAAGTATTTTTGTAGATGAATGCCTCATCATTAATATTGTTAATAACCATATCCATGGTGCCGTCGTTATCCAGATCGGCATAGGCACATCCGTTTGAAAACGAAGGAGCACCAAGCCCCCAGCTTTGGGTTACATCTTCAAACTGCACACCATTGGTATTGCGGAAAGCATAGTTGGGTATTTTCACAATCGGGATTTGGTCAAGCACCTGTTGGGTTGACGCTACCGAATAGGCCATTTGCCTGAAAGTTATAAAATCATGATCGGTTACATCGCGCGGATAGCCATTGGTTATTACAATATCGCGATACCCGTCATTATCAAAATCGGTTATCATGGGTCCCCAGCTCCAGTCTGTTTGTCCAACACCACTTAAAAAAGCCACATCGCTAAATGAGGGGTCGCCAATAGAATCATTACCGCCAATTCGCGGGCCGTTGTTTAATTGTAAAGTATTACGGGTGTATTGATATTGATATTGATACCTGTCGAAATTTTGAAATATCTGGTAATTGTTGGGCGGCATGAACATCTTTTTACGGTAGTTATCCTCGGGGTTCATGTCGACCTCGAAAACATCGGCAAGACCATCGTTGTTTACATCCTCAATATCCTGCCCCATGGAGCTGAAGGCGGTGTGCTTAAAATACTCCTTCACTTTATCTGTAAAAGTGCCGTCGCCGTTATTGATGTATAAAATGTTATCGGTTAAAAAATCGTTGGTTACGTAAATGTCTTTCCAGCCATCTCGGTTAATATCTACAATGGTGGCAGCATGTCCATAGCCTTCGGTCCCAATGCCTGCCTGTTTGGATACGTTGGTATAAACCGGGTGTTTTAGCGCCGGATCCCAATCGCAGCGGTAAAGCTGCCCGGTACTCCGGTGACTTCCATTAGTTATTATCGGCCTGAAAGTACTTTGATTATCGCCGGCAACAGCCTCATTAACGGTAAGGTACATATCCAGGTCACCATCGTTATCATAATCAAAAAACGATGCCATAGTTGAGTGGAGCCTTACATTAAGACCATACTCCTTGGCCATTTCTTTAAAGTGCGGTATACCATCTTTACCCACTCCCTGGTTTACATAAAGCAGGTTAGTTCGCTTAACCGCATCATCAAGTAAAGTATAACATATATAAAGATCCATAAGGCCATCGTTGTTAATATCAACAACAGCCACTCCCCGGCCCCATCCGCCGCTGCCGCCAACCCCCGCAGTTGAAGTAACATCATCAAACTTCATATCACCTTTGTTAAGGTAAAGTTTGTTTGATGTGGTATTGGCAACAAAGTAGATATCCTGCAAGCCATCATTATTAAAATCGCCTATGCCCACACCGCCGCCATTGTACAGATTAAGTTTGGTAAGCGGGTTTATGGCATCATTTTCAACAATTTTATTATTGAAGGTAATACCCGAGTGCGAAGAAGGAACCTGTTCAAAAAGTGTAGCTTTTTTACAGGCACTAAGTAAAACGGCAACCAGGTATATAAGGGCAAGGGTATACTTCATTATTGGTTAGTAAACTATAAAAAAAGGTGGAGATAATTATCTCCACCTAAAGTTAAATATTTAAAATCAATGGTTAATTAATAACCAGGGTTTTGTTTAAGTTTTGAGGCCCCTTTTGAACCAGAAAGGTCGATCTCGCTTTGAGGTATAGCGTAATATTCGTTTTTACCTTTAGTAAAGTGAGCACCGTTCAGCTGTGAGTTAACGTTAATATCGTATGCGAAGAAAGCGTTGATTTCATCAGCCATGCTGCCTGTACCTTGATCCCAGCGTTGTAAATCGAAGAAACGCTGACCTTCCATCGCCAATTCAAGTTTACGCTCGAAATGGATAGCTGTACGGGCATAAGTTTTATTGGCAAATGCACCGGCAGGATATGGTTTAACCAAATAATTATCAGCAGGGGTTGTCTTTGTAGTATACTCCGATTTTGACGGATCGTATGCTGAATTTTTATATACCCACCAAACAGGATTTGCAGCACGGTTACGAACCATATTTACATATTCTAAAGCCTTATCAGTACTTCCAACTTCTACTTCAGCTTCTGCAGCCATCAGTAAGACATCGCTCCAACGCATTAAGTTAATGTTGTTTGAGGTAACCTCATTGGCTGCCCAGTAGTTTTCAGTACTTGAATTAGTACCTTTTTCGGCAGATGAATAAACGTTTTTACGTGGATTGAAAACACCATCTGTAGGGTCACGGATCCAACTTGCCGGAGGATTGCCCCAGTCAAGATAAGGAATGTTAGGACGCCCCATGGTGATATCAATACGAGGATCTAAAGTACCAGTGTAAGGATCAGTTTTACCGCTTACTTTTTTACCCGAATTGAAAGTGGTAAACAATGGTAAGCCGTCACCATCTGTTTTAAATGAGTTACCTAATGATTGCGATGGGTTGAAGAAACCGCAGCAAGCACCAGGCCCACTGTTGTAAGGGAAGTTCAACTCATCGCCGGTGTTACCGTTGTTACCGCCTGAGTTATCATTAACTGATGATTGTGCAGCAAATACCGATTCTACACTGTTTTTTTGACCAGCCTGAGGGCTAAAGTTCTTCTGCATGTTATCGTTCAATGCAAAGTGGTCGCCGCTTGGTTTGGTACCATTAGGTATAAGGTTATCATATAACGCTTTAGCTTCGGCAAATTTGTGTTGAAACATTTTTGCTTTGGCGAGATATGCCATAGCTATCCATTTGTTCGCGCGGCCTTTTTGCGATTGAAGGGCAGGAATATTATCTATACCTGCCTGTAAGTCAGCTTCTATATTCGGCCAGATATCCTTATCATTAGGCTGGTTGGCATCTGTTTGCGTTTCGTCAATGTAAGGGATCATGTTGTACATTTTCTTAAGTTCCATGTAGTAATATCCTCTTAAGAAACGAGCTTCACCGGTAATCCTTTTTACATCATCGGCACTGATATCTTTTGCTAACGGAAGTGTGCGCAAAACGTCATTAGCCCGGCTAACACCGTTAAAACAAAGTCGGTATTTGTCTCTGATGTACGGATTCGAGGTAGAATAAGTAAAATTACCTACCGGCAAGATATCGTTACCACCATCCGATGGCTCTGAACCTTTATAGGCATCACCAGCAGTAACACTACCAAATAACCAGTTTGAACCGGCTGCGTTTATACCGCCGCCATTACCACCTACACCGTCCAACAGTGAATAAGTACCAATTAGTAAGCTTTCAACACCAGTTTTGTTAGCAACGATGTTCGGGCTTAAGCTTTGCAGGATGGGCCTGTTTAGCATATCCTTACGGCACGCATACACCAGGCACACCAACAGCGACGCTATTGGTATGATCAGTTTTATTTGAATTTTTTCATAACTTTTATATTAAAAATTTCTCAATATTAGAAAGAGGCGTTAACACCAATGTTATATATCTTCTGCCCGGCAGGGTAGTTACCAAAGTCGATACCAAAACTGGTATTGTTATTTAGGTTTGATGGCTGTAACTCAGGATCTAAACCAGTGTACTTCGTAATAGTGAACAAGTTGTTAGCCAACAAATAAAACCTTAATCTCTTAATACCCAAAGCCTTGATTTGCGAATTTGGAACGGTATAACCTAATGTCAATGATTTCAACCTAACATAGGTACCGCTTTCAAGGTACCATGAATTTGGATCACCCGTGTTATCAGCGTTAGCTGTACGGGTTAATACAGGGATAGTTGCCTGGCTGTTATCAGCACCTGGTTTCCAAACTTTAGGGCCTAATATATCAGCACTTACGTTACCGGTAAATACTTGTGGGAAATAAGTCCAGTATTTAATGTAATTAAAGATCTTGCCACCAAATGAACCATAAAGAAAGGCATTCAGATCGAAGTTTTTGTAACTAACGTTGAATGTAAAGCCACCTGTAAATTTGGGGTTAGGGTTACCTATAAATGTTTTGTCATCAGAGGTGATCTTTCCATCACCGTTAACGTCGGCATATTTAAATAAACCCGGCCTTGCGTTAACATCGGTTGGCGAAGCAGCTATATCAGCAGCATCACGATATAAGCCGATAACTTTATATCCGTAAAATTCGCCCACAGGCTGCCCTGGCTGTAACCTTACAAAGTTTTGGATACGTGTTGAGCCATCGCTGTTACGATCCTGGTATTTAAGGCCATTCAAATCGGTAACAAGGTTTGAGTAATGGCTTGCATTCAGGCTCAGATCATATTTCCAGTCGCTGCCGACATTGCCATGATAGCTGGCAACAATTTCAAAACCTTTATTTTTAATGTTACCACCATTAACATAAGGTAAGTTTGCAACGGCAGCGGGAGCAAGTGCTATTGAAGGATCGCCTGATTGGAATAACAAACCTGTAACCGATTTCTGGAAATATTCAAATGTGAAATCGAATTTATTGTTAAACAAAGTAGCGTCAAAACCAATATTCTTGATCTTATCAGTTTCCCATGACGTAGCTAAGTTACCTTGTTGTATCCTGTACAAACCTGTAACAGTTGAGTTACCAGTTCCAGTGATGTCATAATTGGCATTACCGTTTGACTGGGCGTATAAGCTGTAAGCATTACTTAAGCGGGTTTCAACGCCGGCAAGTGAGCCAAGACTACCATAGCTTGCGCGGATCTTCATGTCATTAAGCCAGCTAACATCTTTCAGAAATGCCTCTTTGGAAATCCTCCAACCAGCGGTTACTGAAGGGAAAGTACCCCATTGATGACCTGGAGAAAAATATGAAGAACCGTCACGACGAACTGTTGCACCTAAGATATACTTATCGTTAAACTGGTAGTCCAATTTTGCGAAATACGAAAGCAAACCTGAATCAAAAAGCTGATCAACACCGTTGCTCGGTGGGTTAGCACCGTTGGCTACGGTTACATAGTTAGGGTCAAATGAGATATTGTAGTTACCTCCACCTGCACGGATACCGCGTCTGTAAGTAGTTATAGCCTCAGAACCAGCTAATAGATTAACGCTATGTTTACCAAACTGCTGTTTATAGTTTAAGGTATTAGTCCAGGTGTACTGGCTGTTGTAGCCTGCTACTTCAGTAAAACCGTTGGTTGAAGTATTACCTTCTGAGTTTTCATATGCAGGTTTAGTAAAGTAGTAGTAGTAGTAATTATCGACCGTACCACCAAATTGGGTGCGGATGGTGAAATGTTTCAGAAAATCAGCTTCGGCATAAACGTTGCCTGTTATATCCCAGTTATTGTTCCTGTTATCTTTTGAACGCTCCTGAACTGCAACCGGGTTACTTGAGTTACCTAAACTGCCAGAACGAGTGCCCGCAAAGTTGCCCATAATATCATAAACCGGGATAATAGGTGGTTCACGATAGATGTATGAAATAGCGTTACCTTCGTTTTGGTTGTTGCTAAGGTTAGGGCTTCTTTTATAAAAAATATAAGCATTTTCACCTACACGGATATGAGGTCCAACAGCAAAATTTGTATTAATCCTGGCAGCATACCTTTTGAAGTAGGTATCAATTAAAGTACCTTGTTGATTAAGATAGCTTATTGACATCAGGTAAGTTGATTTATCGTTACCGCCGCTTGCTGTAATATTATGGCTCTGTATCGGAGCTGGCTTAAACACCTCATGAAACCAGTCGGTACCTTGTTTGTTGGCACGGGTGATCTGGTTATCTGTAGTAAACGGATTTAAGAGATAAGTTGATGGATCGGTTTTTGGGTCACCTACGTGAGCTCCGGCTGGTGTAATATAGTCTGGAATTGTCCAGGTACCTGTTTTTCCAGGATCATATTGTGGGTTACCTCCTGCCAGAGGGCTTGAACCGTCAGCGTTGGGGCTGTTTTTGTATGATTGATAAATGGCCTCTACATACGTTTTGGTATCGGCCAGTTTAAAACCATCTTTTAATGGCCTTTGCGTACCATAGTAAGCATCATAGCTAATAGTTGCAGCACCACTTTTTCCTTTTTTGGTTGTTACTACCACAACACCGTTTGAACCACGCACACCGTAAATTGATGCCTGACCGTCTTTCAATACCTGCATTGATTCGATATCGTTAGGGTTGATATCGTTCAATGAGCCCTGAACACCGTCAATTACAATAAGGGGCGCTGTACTGAAGATAGAGCCCACACCACGTACGTTAACTGTAGTATTAGCACCAGGGTTACCTGAGTTAACTACAGTAACACCTGCTGCAGTACCCTGAAGTAAGCTGGCTGTGTTTGATGCAGGTACTGTTTTCATGGTTGCAACGTTAACCACCGATACCGAACCGGTAATATCTTTTTTACGCTGAGCGGTATAACCGGTTACCACCACCTCATTCAGTGTACTGCTACCTGATTGTAGTGTAACCCGAAGGTTTACATCAGTACCTACCTTAACTTCGGTACTTTGATAGCCGATGTAAGATACTACCAGCGTATTGCCCGGGCTAAGGCTTAAGGTGAATTCACCATTAACATCAGTTACAGTACCAGTGCTTGTACCTTTGACGCGTATGGAAGCGCCAACAACAGGTAACTTATCGTCCGAGCCGATAACCTTACCTTTGTACTTTGTTTGGGCTGTAACTACCAATGAAGATACCAGGCAGCATAGCAGCAAACCCAAGTATCTTCCTTTTAGGAGTAAACTTTTAAACATGAGATTGAGATTTAGTTGATTAATATATTTGATTTAAGCTTTTAAGTCGATAATTGGTGTTGCTAAGTTTTAAAATAGAAAATTGCACACTTACAGGTAGCCTGTTTTAACCGAGCGACTGTGAGATAAGCTCTGTTAAACAGATTAATGGGAGATGAAGTGTTGGAAAGTAAAAAATGTAAAAGTTTTATCATATGAACTTCTCTCGTATATTTTTTTTAACTTTTTTATCCGTGTAATCACCTTTTTTATGCTCCTGCTAATGAAGCAACATTAAAGTTAAAATGTTATAATAATATTAGATTTTGAACGATTTCTGCCAAAACAGAAATTTATATTGGCTATGGAACTAATGTAATTAGTGTGTACTGTATACACAAGTAAAATAGGTAGATTTACAAATTAATTATTTATAGGTCGATTTATCCACTAAAATTACAAATTGAGAATCTTTCATTAATACATTGCTAACACATGTCATACTTTTTTAAAAATATCGTATTGTAAAAATGTTGCTATTATTCTGTAACCGGTGCAAAAAAGTTGTTAAAACAATAAATATTAACGCAACCGAGCTGTTATCTTAAATATTTTGCCCTTAGTTTAATGTGCGGGCCCTCCCTGCCATAATTTACCAAAGTGTTAAAATATCATTATACTTTGAAAATACTGTCAGGTCAACATTTATTATTAATTATGCAATAATAAATGTTAAATATACATTTACCAAAGCAGTACTTTCCAAACAATAAATGTTCAGATTACATTTATTACAATCGATTTCACGCCTTTATACAACATTTTACACATTTTTTCCAAAACAAAACGGCACCGGTGAATTTTACTTACCGGTGCCGTTCAGATATTTTCGTGCGTCAAAAAATACCTTTACCATTTTTAACAAAGTGCTAAAAATGTATTACACTTTAAATGGCACTATTTAGCCCACCAAACCGATGCATTATGCGTATCGGCCGAGTTGGTTCCTATTTCAACTACAAATTCGCCTGCTTCCCAGTCATACTTAAGCTGCGTATTATAAAACTTCAGTTGCTCTGGAGTAATAGTAAAACTAACCTGCTTTGATGCTCCCGGCTGAAGGCTTATTTTTTGATAACCTTTAAGTTCTTTTACCGAACGGCTGATGCTTGCCACAGGGTCACTTATATACAATTGTACTACTTCTTCGCCTGCATATTTACCGGTATTGGTAACCGTAACAGTAGCCTTTAAAGTTTCATTACCTTTTAATTTGGTTTTGCTTACGCTAACAGCGCTATAGTTAAAGGTGGTATAGCTTAAGCCGTAACCAAACGGATAAAGCGGATCGTTTGAAATATCAAGGTAATTGGACCTGAATTTTGAAGGACCGCCTTTGTATGGCCTACCCGTGTTTTTGTGGTTATAATAAATAGGTATTTGCCCTACGCTGCGCGGAAATGTAGCAGTCAATTTACCGGCCGGGTTATAGTCGCCAAATAATACATCGGCGATGGCGTTACCGGCCTCGGTGCCGGGCGCCCAAACGTCAAGTATCGCGTTAGCATGTTTATCTTCCCAGGTTAAGGTAAGCGGACGACCGTTAAACAGCACAATCACCATTGGTTTGCCCAATTTTGAAAGTTCCTTCAGCATGTTTTTCTGGCTTTCGGGAATATCAATATCCGAGCGGCTTGACGATTCACCCGACATACTTTGCGATTCGCCAACCACAGCCACAATCACATCCGATTTTTTGGCGGCATCAACTGCTTCCTTCAACAATCTCGTCGGCCGGCTTAGCATCTAAAGAAACCATTCCGGGACCAAAGTTCAGCCTTTTAATAAACAAACTGTCTTCGGTTATATTGGCACCTTTGGCATAGTTAATGGCAACATTGTTACCTACCACATTTTTGATGCCTTCCATTACGCTTACCGATTTTTGCCATTCGCCGGCAATAACCCAGGTGCCCAGCATATCGCGGTGATTATCAGCCAACGGACCTACCAGGGCAATACTGCCGCCTTTTTTAAGCGGAAGTGTCTGATTATCGTTCTTTAGCAATACAAAGGAGTGTTTAGTGATCTCCCGTGCAGCAGCGCGGTTCGCAGTCGATAACTCTTCTTTAGCTTCTTTACCGGCATCCATTGATTTGTAAGGGTTATCAAACAAACCTAATTTGTACTTAGCTTCCAATACACGCCGGCAGGCCAGATCAATTTCCTGCTGGGTTATTTTCTTTTGTGTAAGCGAGTTTTTCAATGTTTTCAGGAACCCCTCTCCTACCATATCCATATCCAAACCGGCTTTCAGGGCAAGGGCAGATACCGTTTGCAAATCGCCAAGGCCGTGATCTGTCACTTCGTTTACTGCGGTATAATCAGATACCACGAAACCTTTAAAACCCCATTGTTTTCTTAACAAATCGGTTAACAACCATTGGTTAACCGTTGCAGGCACACCATCAACTGTATTAAATGAACTCATAAAGCTGCCCGCACCGGCATCAACCGCTGCTTTATATGGCGGCAGATAATCCTGGTACATTTTAATGCGGCTCATATCCACTGTGTTATACTCACGGCCGGCTTCTGCACCACCGTAAAGTGCAAAGTGTTTAACACAGGCCATCACGGCATCGGCATCTTTCATATTGGTACCCTGATAACCCTGCACCATAGCTTTTGCCACCTGTGAGCCATACCACGGGTCTTCGCCCGAACCTTCAGAAATACGGCCCCAGCGCGGGTCGCGGGCAATATCAACCATTGGCGAAAACACCCAGTTCAAACCTTCGCCGGTTGCTTCTTTAGCTGCAATTTGTGCCGATTGTTTGATCAAGCCCATATCCCACGTTGCCGACATGCCCAACGGGATAGGGAAAATAGTACGGTGACCGTGGATCACGTCCAAACCAAAAATAAGCGGAATGTGCAGCCTTGAGTTTTTAACGGCTATATCCTGGATCTGGCGGGTTTGCGTTGTACCCCAAACACCAAACACTCCACCAATTGATCCATTTTTAATATTTTCTTCAACCCCTTTATTTACTACCGATCCTGTTGTTGCTGCTCCGATGGTTACCAGGTTTAGCTGCCCTATTTTTTCATCAAGGGTCATTTTACTCATCAGGCCTTTTACATAGGCGTTCATTTTCGCATCTTCGGTTTTAGCCTGTGCCAGCACCTTGTTAAAGGGTGTCAATGCCACGCAAAATGGCATCACGGCTATGACAAGCCGGCTTGAAAAATACTTCTTCATTTTTTAAGTTATATGGGTAGTAAATAATTGGTTAACAAATATGACTAATAATCAGGGTATTTCATTGTACCCTTAAATATTTTTGATGATTTTTAAAGCGATATGCTATGGCATTCCGCATAGTGTATTAAGTACACAATTGTAAATATTATAATTAAAAAATCAAACTTTATTTGTACAATAGCACAAATGTTAAGCAAACAGCAACTTATTCAGTACAGCGAGGATGCCCGCAAAAACTATGTAAACCACATTTCTATTGATTGTGTTGTATTTGGATTTCACGAAGGGCAAATGAAAGTGCTGCTATTAAAAACCAATGACGAAGAGAAGTGGTACCTGCCCGGCGGTTTTGTACTTAAGGAAGAACCGATAGATAACGCCGCTGTAAGGATCTTGCAGGAACGTACCGGTTTAGATAAAATATTTCTACAGCAGTTTCGTGTATTTGGCGATCCCGACCGTTCAAAAGTTCATAACGATATGTATGCCGATATGCTGCCAAAAGAACAAAACTGGTTTTCAGGCCGGTTT
Source organism: Mucilaginibacter sp. P19 (assembly GCF_050632265.1). NCBI lineage: Bacteria > Pseudomonadati > Bacteroidota > Sphingobacteriia > Sphingobacteriales > Sphingobacteriaceae > Mucilaginibacter > Mucilaginibacter sp. P19. Next base: position 1,475,007 of record NZ_CP192586.1, on the reverse strand, counting down.
ATATCTATAGGCTATTATGCGCTGGTCGACTTTTTTGGCGTTATACCCCACCCCGATCAGTTTTCGGAGCTTTGTGCCTGGCGCGACCTGGATGACATGCCCGAAATGCAACTCGACCATGAAAATATTTATAAAAGTGCATTAGATGCCTTACGCCTGCAGCTTAACTATCAACCGATAGGTTACAACCTGATGCCGGGAGAATTCACCATGCCCGAGTTGCAAAAATTGTATGAAGCAATTTTAGGTAAAAAGTTAGACAGGCGTAACTTTCAACGCAGGATCTTAGCATTCGGCATCCTGAACCGATCTGAAGAGCCACGTAAAGGCGGCGCGCATAAGGCGCCGTACCTATACTCATTTGATATGAAAAATTACCAAAACGCCTTAACCGAAGGGTTTAAAGGCGGATGGTAATTATGTTAAAATGGCGATGGCTTACGCCGCAGCTATCGCCCGTTTTAATGTAAAATAAAATGTACTGCCCGAACCTATTTCGCTGTCCACGCTAATCTTTCCAGCCTGTGCCTCAATAAAATCCTTGGCTATGGCAAGGCCTAAACCCGTTCCGCTTTGCTCGGATGTAGCATTAGACACCTTAAAATAACGCTCAAATAAACGGGGCAGATATTGCTCTTCTATCCCCTTACCATGATCGGTTACCGAAAACTCTATCTCATCGTTCTTACGTTTTTTAACCACCAGCTCAACTGTTGATTTTTCGTGGCTGTATTTTATGGCATTGGAGAGCAGGTTGATGAGTACCCAGGTAGTTTTATCCAGGTCGGCATGTACCTTTGGCAAACTTTCATCACATTTTACTTTAATTTCCACATGCTTTTGGTCGGCTATAAACTTAATGGCTTTTACGGCATAATCCACAATATTTTGAGGGTGCGTACTGCCGAAGTTAAGCTGTAGCTTGCCGGTTTCAACCTGTGCCATGTCAAGCAGTTCGCCTGTGATGAGCAACAGGCGACGAGTATCGTCGTCAATATTACCTATCAGCTGGCGTTGTTCGGCATTTACTTCGCCTATGCGCTCATCTTCCAATAACTTCAAGCTCATTTTTATAGATGAGATGGGGGTTTTCAACTCGTGCGATATGGTAGCAATGAAATTGGTTTTGGCCTCATCCAGTTGCTGATATTCGGTAATGTTTTTCAGAATAATCACTTTACCTATCACTTTATCCCTGCTGCTTACCGATAAGGATTCGCGCGAATAAAAACCTTCGCGCTCATCAGCAAAGATCCGAAGCTTTGCCTGGTCATTAACAAGCAATTTACGCATCAGATCATTTTCAATAGCAATATCTGGCGCATATTTACCATTAAGCTGGTCGGCTTTCATACCAATCAGGTTGCAGGCCACTTGGTTGGCGAAAATGATAACACCTTTTTCATCAAGGCCAATAATGGCATCATGCATGGAGTTGATAATAGTTTCAATTCGCTTTTTCTCAAACAGGATGCTGGCCAGGTTACTATTTTCAAATTCATCAAGCTTGCGCGTCATGTTATTAAAAGCCTGGCCCAGTTCGCCAAATTCATCGTCCGATTCAAAATGAATTTGCTGGTGATAATTTTTGTTTGATACCTCTTTAATGCGGGCAGTAAGCTCCTTAATTGGGTTGGCAATGTATCCCGGGAAATTAACTGCGAAACTGAATGCTACTAAAAACAAAAACGCGCCTAAAAATGCCACCAGCAACGACCCTCTTTTTGAAGTTGTGTTAGCTTTATCATTCTTCCGTGCGATAGCATCCATGTTGAGCTTCATTATTCCATACACCTGCTTGTGCAAGCGATTACGTAAGTCGCTTTCGGCTATTTTATTATCGCTCCCGTGCTTTAAACTCTCAAAAACAGCCCGCAAGGAATCTGTAAGTTGCAGCTCACCTGCCTCAGTGATATTGTGCTCCTGCAATACCAAATTGTCATTTATCGTTTTTTGTTGGTCGGCCGATAGTTTGTCGGTACGCGAATCAATAGCGGTAAGTATATTTTGCATATACTTTACTGTTTTATAGTTATCTTTCAATATGGCTCCTGCATCGGCAGATAACCGGTTTAGGAAATATATCGACATTCCGCAGCAAATTATTGCCAGTACAAACAGGAAACCTATCCCTGCCCGGAGTTTATTTTTTATTGTCATGGCTATGAAAGTATTACAAGGTCAATATCAGTTTTCGACATTTTATTTAGTAGCTGTGTAAACACCGCTGTTTTCATGATAAGCTGGTAAAATTTAAACCGCGGCTTGCCAATGCAAATCGTGGTGATATCATATTTTTCGGCCGTTTCCCAAATGGTACGGGCCACATTATCATCTTTTACCTTCAGCACTTCCCCTCCCAGTTGCGTGGCCAGCTTCATATTATTGATAAGGTGCCTTTGCGCGGCTAAGTTAATCTTATCGCTGCTCTCGCGCGAGGTTTGCACATATAGTAAATACCATTTGGAGCGATAGTATGATGATAGCCTTGCCGTTTTACGGATAATAACCTTAGCCGACTCATCATTGGTACTGATGCAAGCCAAAAAAGCTCGGGCCTTAGCTTAATTGTCTTAGGCACCTCAATATCAATTTTCCGCTCTACCTGGTGGGCCACCTCACGCAGGGCCAACTCGCGCAGCTGCAAAATCCGCTCTGCCTGGAAAAAGTTACTTAACGCCGTCGGGATCTTTTTTCATCATAGATCTTACCTTCCTTCAAGCGCTCAATCAGTTCGTCGGCGGTAAGGTCGATGTTTACCACTTCATCGGCCAACTGCAAAACTTTATCGGGTACGCGTTCATTGATGGTAGCTCCGGTTATCCGCTGCACTTCTTCATTAAGGCTCTCCATGTGCTGTATATTCACCGCACTGATCACGTTAATGCCTGCATTCAGGATCTCCAGTACATCCTGCCATCGTTTTTCATTGCTGCTGCCCTCAATGTTGGTGTGGGCAAGCTCGTCAACTATAACCACCTCGGGGCGCAGGCTTATCACAGCTTTCAGGTCCATCTCCTCCAGCTCCTTCCCTTTGTAAAACAGTTTACGGCGGGGTATTACAGGCAAACCTTCCAGCAAGGCATGGGTTTCTTTACGGTTGTGGGTTTCGATGTAACCAATTTTCACGTCGATACCATTGCGCAGCAGGGTTTGGGCCTCCTGCAGCATCCGGTAGGTTTTCCCAACACCGGCGCTCATGCCTATATATACCTTGAACTTTCCCCGGCGCGATTTTTTGATCAGCTCCAGGAAGTGCTCTACAGATTGCTCTTTAGTGTCCTCATTCATAAGTCGCCTTTGAATTTTCCTTTAGTTTTTATGGTGTTCCATGCCGGTCAGGCTTTCCGCTCACTTTGCACATGCTTTAGCCACGATGCCTGGATCTGCTGTAATACCTAAGCATTTAATTGCTGCTAAAACCCATAAACAGCTGCCAGCACAAACTGTGATGCAGACCTTGTCAAATCACCATTGCGTGCTTTAAACTGCTCTACCGATCCGTGATCCAATCTCACCTCGGGTATTAATGTTAACGGGCCTGCTTTAACGTTAGCCGTAAGCGTTGCCGCTGTAACCGATTTACCATTTGCCGGCCCTGCAATTGCGGTATAAATACCTGTTTTATGCTTAAAATATTCGCCCCTTAAACCAAGTGTAACGTATTTTGAAACTGCCAGTTGCGGATACAAAGCTACGCCCGAAAAACCGCCGGTAACACCTTTGTTTGCCGAAAAGTCGGCCGCGTTCAGGCCCAGCTTAAACGCGTTTGTTATTTGATACGCAGTTGTTAAATCAAACTCGGTGCCTACAATCCCTCCGGTAATTACGTTTAAGTAGGCGGTCCAGCCCTTAACAGGGTTTAATATTAGCTGAGCGCCAAAACTGTTTACTTGATTTGACGACCGGTAATAATTCCAATTATCATTAAACACACCGGCCATCACGTTCACTTTATCCGAAAACGAATATGCGGCTTTAAAACCCGCGTTTTGAAACGGGCCATTGGTAAACAGGTAAGAGGTTGAGTAGTTAAAATTGCCAACCGGGCTCACAACTTCATAACCTATAAAAGTAGCCATATATCCGGCAGTAAGTACAAATTTATCTGTTACATCATAAGCCACATACAAGTTTTGAATATGATACGACTCGCCATCAGATCCGTTTGGTATCGACTGGCTTTGTCCTCTCGGACCAAATGATAACTCGCCTACAAAAGCGGCCCTGCCAACCTTTTTCTTTAAACCCAGATCTATCATCCCGATAGAAATTGAATTGTGATCCGTTGCAAAACTCGTCGGGATCTGCGATCCCCTGTTTGCGAAATCATATTTAAAATAGGTATCAACCGAGCCGTAAACCACCAAAGGTGCATCGGATGTGGTTTTGACCGTATCCTGAGCCTTAACTATAAAAGCACAGGTTAACATCGAAAATATCAATAGCAGGAAAAATTTCATTTAAGTAGGTATTAAAATTTCCGGGTTCCTTATTGGTAACCCAAATTGTGTTTGTATCCTCGCCGTTGCTAATTATTGCCAACCCCGGCGAGGATTTGAGCTCCGCTAAAACTGCGGTAGCCTGGTTTTTACTTCTTCACCCTATCCAAAGCCACATTCAACTTCAATACATTCACTTTAGCAGGGCCAAACAAACCTAACAAAGGTTGTTCAGTATGCTCATCAACCAGTTTGTTTACGGCATCAACTGATAAACCGCGAACTTTAGCTACACGGGCAACCTGAACTTTTGCGCCTGCTGGTGAAAGATCAGGATCCAAACCGCTACCTGAAGCCGTAACCAGTTCGGCAGGAATCTGTGAGCGTGTTACCCCTGGGTTGTGTTTCAGAAAATCATCTATTCTGCCTTCAACCTGTTTCAGGTAATCAGGATTTGACGGGCCTTTGTTTGAACCGCCTGAGCCGGCAGCATTGTAATCAACTGCTGATGGACGGCCCCAGAAATACTCGTCTTTAGTAAACTTTTGACCAATGTTGGCGTAGCCAACTACACGGCCTTTGTATGTAATGGTTTCACCATCACCTTTACCCGGGGTAAATTTACCCATACCGGCTATAGCTAAAGGATAGATGCCTGCTGTTAATACTATCAGTATTAAGGTAAGCTTGATGGATGGCAACAAATATGTTTTCATTTCTTTTTTAGATTTGAGATATGAGATTTGAGACATGAGATTTTGTTAAATACGAAATGCGTGACTTATAACTCAAAAAGTCTCAAATCTCATATCTAACATCTCACATCTATATAAAAATTGAAACAGCTAAATCAATTAATTTAATGCCTATAAAAGGTATAATAATACCGCCTAACCCATAAATGAGCAGGTTACGGCGTAACAACGCGCTTGCACCAATCGGCTTGTACTCAACACCACGTAAAGCCAGCGGAATCAGTAGCGGAATAATAATGGCGTTAAATATCACCGCCGAAAGTATAGCCGATTGCGGACTGTGCAGGTCCATGATATTTAAAGCTTTTAAAGCAGGCATTGATACCATGAATAAAGCCGGAACAATGGCAAAATATTTAGCCACATCATTTGCTATACTAAAGGTTGTCAATGTACCGCGGGTCATTAATAATTGCTTACCTATTTCAACTATCTCGATCAGTTTGGTTGGATCATTGTCCAGGTCAACCATATTGCCCGCTTCTTTGGCGGCTTGTGTACCGCTGTTCATGGCTACGCCAACATCGGCCTGGGCCAGTGCGGGGGCATCGTTTGTTCCATCGCCCATCATGGCTACCAGTTTACCGCCCCGCTGTTCCTTTTTAATGTAGTTCATTTTATCCTCAGGCTTCGCCTCGGCAATAAAATCATCTACACCGGCTTTTTCGGCAATAAATTTGGCAGTAAGCGGGTTATCGCCGGTAACCATCACTGTTTTAACCCCCATTTTACGCAAGCGCTCAAAACGTTCGGCAATACCGGTTTTGATGATATCTTGCAGCTCGATTACACCCATGATCTTTTCATTTTGTGATACAACCAATGGGGTACCACCGTTTGAGGAGATCTTTTTAACATTCTCTTCCACATCCGCAGGGAATTGGTTACCGGCTTTAATGGCCATGTTGCGGATAGAATCGAAAGCACCTTTGCGGATGCGTAGGCCATCGGGTGTATCCAAACCGCTTGAACGGGTTTCGGCAGTAAACTTAATAAACACCGAATCGGTAGGAGCGTAGATTTTTAATTTGTGCGGGCCCTGCTCTGCAAGTTCTACAATCGACTTACCTTCGGGAGTTTCATCGGCCAGTGAACTTAACACACATGCCATTACAAAATCCTGCTCGTTTACGCCTGCTGTTGGGTAAAAGCTGGTTGCTTTACGGTTACCAATGGTTATGGTACCAGTTTTATCCAGTAATAAAGTGTCTAAGTCGCCTGCTGTTTCAACAGCTTTACCGCTTTTGGTGATCACGTTGGCGCGTAAAGCCCTGTCCATCCCGGCAATACCGATGGCCGATAAAAGGCCACCGATAGTTGTAGGGATCAAACAAACAAACAACGATATAAAAGCGGCTATAGTGATGGGCGTATTTGAATAATCACCAAATGGCTTCAGGGTAACGCACACGATAACGAAGATCAGCGTAAAACCGGCCAGCAAAATAGTTAAGGCAATTTCGTTAGGGGTTTTCTGGCGGGATGCGCCTTCTACCAGCGCAATCATCTTATCCAAAAAGCTTTCGCCCGGCTGGGTGGTTACCAATACTTTGATCCTGTCGGATAATACTTTGGTACCACCGGTAACAGATGATTTATCACCACCGGCTTCACGGATTACCGGGGCAGATTCGCCGGTAATAGCCGATTCATCAATGGTAGCGATACCTTCAATGATTTCGCCATCGGTTGGGATATTATCACCGGCTTCGCAAATGAATACGTCGCCTTTTTTTAACTGTGATGACATCACCCTTTCTTCCTTGCCGTTAACCAGTAAGCGTGCAGGTGTTTCCTCACGGGTTTTACGGAGGCTCTCGGCCTGGGCCTTGCCGCGTGCTTCGGCTATAGCTTCGGCAAAATTGGCAAACAAAACGGTTAACAACAATATAACAAATACTGTAAAGTTGTAGGCAAAACTGCCCTGGCCTTTATTGGCCAGTGAAAATATGCTCACAATGAGCATCACAACCGTACCTATCTCCACGGTGAACATCACCGGGTTACGGAACAGGACGCGAGGGTTTAGTTTGATAAAAGATTGTTTTAAAGCATCCCTCATCTGATCGCCCTGGAACAATGTATTTTGAGTTGAGTTCATGATTATTTAAGTGAAAAGTATTCAGCGATAGGACCTAAAGCAAGTGCCGGGAAGAATGACAGGGCAGCGATAATTATGATCACCGCGAAAATCATCAACCCAAAAGTTGAGGTGTCGCTTTTTAAAGTACCAGCCGATTCAGGAATATTCTTTTTATTAGCCAATAAGCCTGCAATAGCCAGCGGACCAATAATTGGGAGGAACCTACCCAATATCATGACGATACCTGTTGTATAGTTCCAAAAATATTACCATCGCCCAAACCTTCAAAGCCCGAACCGTTGTTGGCTGCTGCCGATGAATATTCATACAGCATTTCGGAAAAACCGTGGTTGCCGGGATTATTTAACCAGGCCGATGGCTTGACAGCCCAGTCGGTACCGGGAACATGTACAATAAAGTAGGACGAAATTGCAAGGCCTACCAATATAATAAAAGGGTGCAGCAGTGCAATCAACGAAGCAATCTTCATTTCCCTCGCCTCTATCTTACGACCCAGAAACTCGGGTGTACGGCCTACCATTAAACCGGATATAAACACGGCTACTACCACAAATATGTAAAAGTTAAGGATACCAACCCCGCAACCACCGTAAAAGCAGTTGATCATCATACCTAAAAGCATTGACAATCCGGATACCGGCATAGCACTGTCATGCATGGAGTTTACTGAACCGGTAGAAGTTATGGTTGTCATGATACTCCAGTATGCAGAGTTAAGCGGCCCAAAACGTACCTCTTTACCCTCCATAGCTCCTGTTGGCTGGCTAATGCCCATATGAGCAATGGCAGGGTTACCATTAAGCTCGGCGTTGATGGTCGGGATCATCAGCAAAAGCATCCCCAGCGTCATTACGCCAAAAATTACATAGGCAAATCTCTTTTTGTTGAGATAAAAGCCCAATGCAAATACCAAACCGATAGGGATGATCAACTGGGCCACCAGCTCAACAGTATTAGTTAGGTAATTAGGATTTTCAATAGGGTGTGCAGAGTTTGCGCCAAACCAACCACCACCATTAGTGCCTAAGTGTTTAATGGCAACCATGGCAGCAACCGGTCCACGGGAGACGTGAACTGTGTCGCCTTGCATACTTATGAAAGTATCTTTACCTGCATAGCTTGTAGTCATGCCGTTAAAAGCGAAGATCACAGCTATCACAAATGAGATAGGTAATAATATGCGGGTGATTGATTTTACAAAATACTCCCAAAAGTTGCCCAGCTTATCGGTAACCTTATCTTTCATGGCCCTGAAAACAACCACCAGCGCAGCAATACCTGTAGCAGCCGATACAAAGTGCAGGAACATGAATACGAAGTGCTGTGTAAAGTAAGTAGCACCGCTTTCGCCCGAGTAATGCTGCAGGTTACAGTTTACCAAAAAACTGATGGCAGTATTGAAAGCTGTATCAGGCGACTGGCCCGGATTCGCATCGGGATTAAGCGGCAAATGGCCCTGGGCCATCAAACAAACAAAGGCATATATTAACCAAACGCTGTTAATGGTAAGCAGGGCCAGCAGGTGTTGTTTCCAGTTCATTTCGCGTTTGGTGTCGATGCCGCTGAAACGGAAAATAAAGCGATCAAGCGGGGCGAGGAAATCGAGCCAGGTTTTTTCGCCCTTAAATACCTTAGCTATGTAGCGGCCAAGGGGAATGGCGATGGCTAAGGTGAGCAGGTAGGTGAAAATCACACCCGTTAGTTCAGTGTTCATAGTTTAATTTTAAAATTTTTCGGGTTTGAGAAGTACGTATACCATGTAAATGAACACGGCTATTGCTACGATGAATAATGCTGCCATGATTTTAGATTTTTTCGAAGTACGTTACAGATTTAAAAAAGATCCAGAATACCACTACAAATGTGGCCAGGTAAGCGATTGTGAGTAAAGCATCCATTTTATGTGTTTTTGCAAAGGGCTTTGCCAAGCAGATGCCAAGAAAATTATTATCAATACAAATAACTGATTATTAATTATTTATATAACAACAGAAACATTATTTTATTTATTTAAGGAGAATTGGGCTATCATTTTGATAGCTGATTATCAAAGTGGGATTGAAGAAGGTCTTAGCTGCAGGAAGTAGCGATAACGTAACCTTTGGCAGATAGGCATGATCTCAAGAGTGGCAAATATCTCCAGGCCTCCGGCTTGTGTACGGCGGCCTGAGGCCGCTTGATAGTAGACACCCGGCTGGAGCCGGGCGTCAGCGTAGAAAGAACTTTTTATTCACTAAATCCGAAATCGAAATTCCGAAATCCGAAATCATTCCAAATTATACTCCTTCAGCTTTCTATACAGCGTAGCCACGCCAATATTAAGCAGGTGCGCTGCTTCTGCACGGTTACCGTGGGTATGGTTTAATACCCGTTGAATATGCAGTTTCTCTACAGATGAAAGATCAAATGCCGAAATAGGTGCACCGCTTTTCACCTGTTGCTGCTGAACTTCATAAGGCAGCAGGCTTTCATCAAGCACATTGCTATCGGTTAGAATAACAGCCCGTTCTACAATATTTTTCAACTCACGGATGTTCCCGGGCCAAGGGTAGGCTTCCAGTTTTTCTATGAACTCGTCGCTGAGGGTATTTACCTGCTTTTTTACTTTAAGGGCAAAATGCTGCATAAAGTATTCGGCCAGCAGTTTGATATCTTTTTTACGCTCGCGTAAGGCTGGCAGCGTGATCTGGAATACTGAAAGGCGATAATATAAATCAGACCGGAAATGGCCGTCATTGATTTCGTTGAGCAAATTACGGTTGGTAGCTGCCAGAATCCGTACATTAACCTGGGTGGGTTTGGTATCTCCTATTTTAATAAACTGCTGCGATTCAAGCACACGAAGCAGCTTGGCCTGTAGATCATGATCAAGCTCCCCTATCTCATCCAAAAATATGGTGCCACCGTTGGCTTCTTCAAACAGGCCTTTTTTATCTTTAACTGCTCCCGTGAACGAACCGGCTTTATGACCGAACAATTCGCTTTCCAATAATTCTTTTGTGAAAGCGCTGCAGTTTACAGCCACAAATGATTTAGCGCTGCGGTTACTGGCCTGGTGAATGGCTTCGGCAAAAATCTCCTTACCTGTGCCGGTTTCGCCCAATAATAATACAGTTGTATCGGTAAGGGCAACCTTTTGGGCAAGCTTAATTACATCGCTGATAGCCGTTGATTTACCGATGAGCCTGTCAAAACCAAACTTATCATTCAGCTTGCTTTCCAATTCGGCAACCTTTTGCTGCAGCAGGGCTTTATCCATGGCCTTGCTTACCAGCGGGATGATCTTTTCGTTATCATCGCCCTTGGTGATATAGTCAAACGCACCGGCTTTTATTGCCTTTACGCCATCATTGATAGTCCCGTAAGCCGTTAATACGATGATTTCGGTGCTGGGATAGTTTTTTTGATGGTTTCAGAAAGGGTGATGCCATCAATATCAGGTAGCTTTACATCGCTTAATACCACATGTATAGTATCCTGCTGTAATTTTTTAAGGCCCTCTTTGCCGGAACCTGCGGTTATTACCTCATGACCTTCCAACTGCAGAATGCGCGCCAGCAAGTTACGGAGGCGTTCTTCGTCGTCGATAATTAATAGCTTACCTTTTTGCATCGTGGCAAATATGGTAATTTATTTTGAACCTTGATTTTTAGGATTTAAGGATTTCTTGATAGAATAGTCCTAAATAATCTCATTCAAAACCTCAGGGAATCCCATAATCATGCGAATCAAGGCTACCAACGGTAACGCCTTGTCGCCCGCATCAGTTGCCTGTGGCGTTTAGCCTCATAATAATCGCTGGTTACCAGGATGGAATGGATCACCCCGGGATCCAGAAGAAAAGGGTTAAAAATATATTCAATATAAATGCACCTATTCTGCCAGTAGTAAGTATGGCAAGCGGTGGCAGTAAAAAGCACAGAAAATATCGCATCGCAGTAGTTTTAATGTTTAAACCATTTAGACGATACACCTGGAAATTTGTTACTGCTTTATTTCTTCACCAAGATTGGGTGGCAATTGATCCCCAAAAAACAAGGCTTTCAGTTCAGTAGCATCATTGGGGTTCATTTTTCCGCCTAATATTAACCTCAATTGGCGGCGGCGAAGCGCACCCTCATACAATGCGCGCTCTTTATCCGTTTCAGGTACCAGCTCGGGCACAGCTGTCTTTTGCCCATCTTTATCCAAAGCAACAAAGGTGTAATAGGCCTCATTACTTTTTACTTTAGTGCCTGATGGAATGTTTTGCGCCCATACATCCATCCTTACCTCAACCGACGTAGTGAATGCGCGGGTAACCTTTGCTTCAATGCTGATCACATCACCCAACTTTATCGGCGACTGGAACGATACGTTATCTACTGAAGCGGTCACCACTATCCTGTTACAGTGCTTTTGTGCCGAAATAGCAGCGGCAATATCCATCCAATGCAACAGACGACCACCCATCAGGTTGTTTAAAGTGTTGGTATCATTGGGCAATACCAGTTCGTTCATGATGGTGTATGATTCCTGCGGCGATTTTCCGGTCATATTCAGTCTGCTTTTGGGGCAAAGATAGGAAAAAACCTCAGCCAACCTCTCTTTTGGGGGTTGGCTGAGGCTAATTGATTAGTACCTTGCAGCTACGAGGGTGGTGATATTAATAAAACAGAAAAAAGCTGGAAAATCTCCGGCCTGTTATCTTAAATCTTAACTTCCCGGATCTTGATTCTTGACTTCTTAAATCTTACTCCTTAATCACCAGGGCGTTTCGCCATAATCGCTCACATATTTACCTGTCGGGCCATCAGCACCTATCATGGCGTACGCTACAATTGGTGCTGCACCATCTTCAACGGGTTTGGGCCCGCGGTTACCATTAAATTCGGTGTTGGTGTAGCCGGGGTTCACCATGTTTACTTTAACCTGGTCTTTAAGGTCATAAGCCAGAGCAACTGTATAGGCGTTCAATGCTGATTTCGACGGACCGTAAGCACCTGTCTTAACCTGGTAATGCTCCCAGTTTGGATCGTTATGATAAGTTAATGAACCGAGGTCGGATGTTACGTTTACTATCCTTGGGTTTGGTGATTTTTTAACCAGATCGAGGAAAGTACGTGTTGTACGGACAACGCCGAAAAAGTTTACCTCAAACACCTCTTTCACGGCATCATCGCTCAAATTGGGAGCTGGTTGGGGAAACGGACCCGGGATACCGGCATTATTGATCAATACATCCAAATGGTCGATTTTGGCAGCCACCTCGTCATGAGCGGCTTGTACAGATGCCTGACTGGTTACGTCTATCAGCAATAGTTCTACATCGTTTAAGCCCTCAGCTTTAAGTTGCCCAACGGCTTTTTCGCCTCTCTCCTGATCACGGCTGCCAAGGTAAATATAGTAGCCAGCGGTAGCCAACTGGCGGGCGGTTTCCAGGCCAATACCCTTATTGGCCCCTGTTATTAAAACTGTTTGTTTTTCCATAATACAAAGCTACGGAGGTGCTATATTTTTGTCGCTGCACATAGCAGGGCATTAACTGTACATTTCCCGGATTTGCATTCTGAAAGCTATAGGCGTGGTATCGGCAAGGCGTTTAAAAAAGCGGTTAAAGTAAGCCGCATCTTCAAAGCCAAGCTCATCGGCAATTTGTTTTACCGATAGTTCGGTATGCAGCAGACGACGTTTGGCCTCAACAATCAATCGTTCATGGATGTGGGTGATAGCTGTTTTACCGCTTTGTTGTTTAATAACTTCCGTAAAATGCCCGGGTGTAAGATTCAGCTGTTCGGCATAGGCGGCAACGTCATGCTGGCTGGCATAATGCTCGCCAATAAGTGCCTGAAAACTTTTAAGAAGGCAATAGTTTAGTGTAACGCAGGTTTCATTGTACTGCTCGCTGTACAGCCTGCTCAGGTATATCACCAGCACCCGCAGCCACGAGGTAAGCATTTGGTTGCGCCAGGTACCATCGGCATTAAACTCAGTCAGCATTTTGCGCATGGTATCCTCTATAAAAGCCAGATCGACAGGGCTAAGTTTTATTTCATGCGCGGCGGCAGGGTTTTGAATAATGGGAAGTTGTTGAAGTATGCGATTATCTTCCAGCTGCAAAAATTCGTTGGTAAAGCTCATCATTAAGCCCTCCATTGGGGCCGAATGCTCTTTGAGGTGCACCTGCTGAGGAATAGTAAAGTAAAAGGTATCGGGCTTTACGGTATAGGGTACAAAATCTATCCAGTGGCGGTTAGCACCGCCTTTAACCAGTACAAAAAAGTAGTAATCCTTACGGTGAGGCTGCAGAAAAGCAGGGTCAAGCCTAAACTCGCCGCATTGCCCGCCGGCCTCGCGCACATCTATCATAGTATTACCCCGCTCGTTATTTTGCTGCAAGGTAAAAGTTGGGATAAGAGTTTTTTCGGCTACAGTTAAAACAGGCATAGGGCAAAGTACGCAATTAATTGATACTGTGTAAATAGCCTACCAACAGCGGATTGTAAATGTTTTGCCCCGCCAAAATCCCTCGCCTTGAAATAAAAATATGTCATTATAAGAAGAACGACGAAGCAATCGCACGCTATACAGCGTGACCGTACTTTCGTACGATTGCTTCGTACCTTACAATGACGTGTTTCTTGTTTACTACTCCGTCTTTAAGCTCTTTACAGGGTTCATCAGCGCTGCTTTCACGCTCAAAAACGAAACCGTTGCAAAGGCAACCAGCAATACCAGGAAGAATGGAACAACAAACAGGAAGGGGTTGATATCCATCCTGAAAGCATATGTTTGCAGCCATTGATGAATAGCGTACCAGCCTATTGGTGCCGAAATCACAAACGATACCGCTACAAGCAGGGCAAAGTCTTTATACAACAATCTTAAAATACTGTTTACCGAAGCTCCCAGTACCTTGCGGATGCCAATTTCCTTAGTGCGCTGTACAATGGTGTACGATACGAGGCCAAATAATCCCAAACAGGCCACAAAAATGGCGATGCCCGTAAATACGCCAAACACCTGCCCAAAGCGTTGATCGGTTTTGTATTGCTCGTTAAAATGCTGATCTAAAAAGAAATAATCAAACTGGTCGCCGGGGAAAAAGGCAGCCCAGGTTTTCTTTAATTCCGCAATGGTTTGCGGCAAATTGGTGGTGCTGATTTTCACAGATACCGGTCCCCGAACATCGGGGATACAACGGAAGATCATGGAATCGTAGGCATCATGTAAGGATTGCTGGTGAAAATTATCGGCCACTCCTATTATCTCATAAACCTGTCCCCAAAAATCGATGCGTTTGCCAAGGGCATCGGCAGGTTTGCTAAAGCCTAACTGTTCAACCCCTTTTTTGGTGAATATCACTTTATGTGGTTCATCGCCAAACTCTTTCGAAAACTTACGACCGGCTATCAGTTTGATATCGTAGGCGTTAAGGTAATCGTAATCGGCACCGATAATGCGGTATTGTTTGCTTGTACTTTGATCTGAGCCAACCAACTTAATACCGCCAGCATTCCATTGCACAGGTTCGCCGGGGATTGAGGTTGATACTGTTACGCTTTTAACGGCAGATTGTGCCAGGCATTCGTGTTTAAATGAGCTCATGCTACGGTAAAACGAATCTACCTTAACCAACGGAGCTTTAATGACCAGTGTTTGATCTATTTTTACTCCTAACTTTTGGCTTTGCATGTATTTAAGTTGCTTGAACACTGTAAGCGATCCTATCAGTAAAAATATCGAGGCAGCAAACTGGAATACCACCATTGCCTTACGTAATATCACTCCCCCTGGCGATGCTAAGATCTTGC
Source organism: Mucilaginibacter sp. P19 (assembly GCF_050632265.1). Taxonomy (NCBI): domain Bacteria; kingdom Pseudomonadati; phylum Bacteroidota; class Sphingobacteriia; order Sphingobacteriales; family Sphingobacteriaceae; genus Mucilaginibacter; species Mucilaginibacter sp. P19. The sequence goes on along the minus strand of NZ_CP192586.1, from coordinate 1,459,913 downwards.
CTTTCATCACCTCAACCGGCCTGAACGCCGATAATACAATGGCCGGATAAAAGCCGCTGAAGAATGAGCCCAATACAAAGATTCCCAAAACAGCCAGCCAAAAAGTTACTTTAGCAAATAAGGTAAAGCCCATCTGCATGCCGGAAACATTGGCGAATGCAGGCAAGCAAGCCATAATGATAAGCAATGCAAGGCCTATAGCCATGGCGTTAAGCATCATGGCCTCTAACATAAACTGGGTAATCAACTGTGCTTTTGCCGAGCCCAAAGTTTTACGTACCCCAACTTCCTTAGCCCGGCCAATACCACGGGCAGTAGCCAGGTTGATATAGTTGATCCATGCTATGATGATCACAAAGATGGCAATCCCCAAAAGCAGGTACACCGATTTACCATCTCCATTGGGCTGAAACTCCAGCATCCTGTTGGAATACAGATGGATATCCTTTACCGGCTGAAGTGTATAAATGCCGCCTTCGCCCGTACCAGGATATTTATCATAAGCTTTTTTCACTACAGGGATAAACTTAGCTTCCAAAGCACGCGGATCAACTCCAGGTTTAAGCAGGAGGTAAGTTGTGCAGCCGTCATTTAGCCAGGCATTATCGAGATTAAAATCTTTATTAGGCGGATTTTCTTTAAGCAGCGTAGCGTAGGATTGCATGATATCGAAATTCATATGCGTATTGGCAGGCATATTTTCCATTACGCCGGTAATTTTAAGCGGCTTATCTGTATTAATATACAAGGTTTGCCCAACGGGATTTACGCCATGAAAAAGCCTGTCAGCAATTTGCCGGGTAATTACCGCGGTGTTGGGTTCTTTAAGTGCAGTATTTCCGTCGCCGTTTATCAGCGGGAAAGAAAAGGTTTTAAAAAAAGCGTCGCTTACATAGTAAACATTCCGGATTACCATTTTCTGATCCTTGTAGTTGGCTATGGTTTGCCCTGCTCCTACAATCTTTACGTACTCTTCAATATCGGGCAGCGCATTTTTAAATGCTGTGCCGGGTGCAAAAGCCCCGCCGGCCCATTGAGTACTTAACTTGCCATTGTTATACCTGTCCTGATTAATCCGGAAAACGCGGTCTTTTTTAGCGTGGAAATCATCAAAACTAAGCTCAAAGCTAACATATTGCAAAATGAGCAGACATGCCGCCATGCCGATAGCCAGCCCTATTATATTAATGGCAGAGAAAGCTTTGTTTTTTGAAAGGTTTCTAAAAGCAACCAGCAGGTAATTTTTAAGCATAATTGTAATGGTTTATACCTGAATTTCAGCTAATTATATGCCCTGTTTTTAATTTACTGAATATCAATCAATTAAAGAAAAGCACAATCTACGAAACTGTTCGTTTTCGAACAGTGATTGTGCGGTTGCGGAGTGGTTTGGAAATTCGCGGTTGAAAATTAAAGGTGGGGGTTTATAAGTCGTTGGGACGTTTAATAATAGCTCCTGCAAGTGAAATTTCACTATTTTAGTGGCTCAAGGTTGGCAATAACCAACGATACATCACGCCCTACAAGATACTTATCTATGACTAAAAAAACATTTATGTTTATAATCCTAAGCTTATTAACCTGCAAAATAATTGCACAACAAAACGATAGGCAAATCAAGCCAACGCACCAGGATACTTTAAAAGGGTCGATAACGCCGGAAAGGGCTTGGTGGGATGTTCTGCGCTATGATCTGACCATAAAACCAGATTATATTAATCAAACGATCTGCGGTAGCAATATTATTCAATATAAGATTGTTAAAAATAAACACACCGCGCTCATGCAAATAGACCTCCAATCGCCTCTTAAAATAGATAGTATCAGAACGGGGAGCGCAAAGTTATCTTTTATACAAAACGGCGACGCTTGGTTTGTAAAGCCCCTACAGCGGTCAAAAAATAATATTCAAAACATTACGATTTACTATTCGGGCAAACCAAAACAATCAGTTAACCCTCCATGGGATGGTGGCTTGGTATGGCAAAAGGACTCTATAGGCAGACCATGGATGGCTGTAGCCTGTCAATTGCCGGGCGCGAGTGCATGGTTTCCATGTAAGGTTTATATTGGCGATAAACCAGATAAAGGAGCTTCGGTTACAATAATTACACCAGATACATTAGTCGCGGTATCAAATGGAAGGCTTCGGCGGCAACTTAAAAATACAGATGGCACCTCAAGCTACACCTGGGCAGTGGACAGTCCTATAAATAATTATGGGCTTACCTTTTATATAGGGAAATATGAACATGTAAGTGAAAAATTTAACGGCGAACGCGGTAACCTTGATCTGGATTTTTGGGTACTGGATTATAACCAGGAAAAGGTAAAAGATTACCTGGTTGCCAAAGTTCGAAAAACTTTAACATCATTTGAGCACTGGTTTGGCCCATACCCATTTTACAGCGACGGCTTTAAGATGGTTGAAGCATCGTATATAGGAATGGAACATCAAAGCGCTATCGGCTATGGAAACAAGTTTAGATTGGGTCGCTTTGGTCTTAATCCCAAACGGCTAACTTATTGGGATCAAAAAACCGACCGGATGGTGGTTCATGAAACAGCGCACGAATGGTTTGGCAACAATATAACGGCAAGTGATCCTGCCTACGGCTGGTTACAGGAAGGCTTTGCCGGCTATGCGGAGGAATTGGTTATTGCCGATCTTTACGGGCCAAAGGCGTCCCACGATTTCTTTTTGAGCAGGACTACCAATCGGATAGGCAACAAGGCTCCGGTAATTTCTCCCGACAATATTTTTAAAGACGGAGGTGAAGACGCCTATCTGAAGGGTTGGGTTTTAATCCACATGTTACAGGCTATTATCAATAATGACGATAAATTCAGGGAAGTGTTACGAGGACTTAACAGAAGCTTTTATCACCAATCAGTAAATTCGGCACAGATCGAAAACTATATCAGTAAGGTCAGCAAAAAAGATCTCAGCAAGATATTTGACCAATATTTAAGAACCACACAGATCCCTGTATTGGAATATAAAATTGATGAAAAAAGCTTCGAATACAGATTTACAAATTGTATAGCCGGTTTTACCATGCCCGTTAAAATCAAATTGATTGATCAACGTTGGATTGCCCCCTCAACGAACTGGCAGTCACTGAAATTAGAATATCTTCCTGCTGTCGACTCATTAGTTATTGACCCTGATTTTTATATTCAGGCAAAAATCGTTAAGTAAATTAATTATCAACCAGGTACCTGGTCCACCTCACAGGTTATTGGGCAAAATAAACAAAAGAGAGATTATTATGGGCAAAGCGTGGTAATTGCAGGAGGATAGAAACGCCTTCCAATATCTAAGTCTATCTCACATCAACTCATTATCCTTTTTAACATGATAAGCCTTGTACGATAAGTAAAACAAGGCCAAAGCTGGCAAAGCGCCAAGAATTACCCCAACTGTATTAGGCTTTGGATAGGTAGCCACAATTTGCACAATAAACAATATCGTGGCAACTATACCACCTATAAGATAAAGATATTTGAATTTTGGGTTCATAGGCTATTTACATACTAACAACAGGAGCATCCTTAACTTGTTTACTTGGTTTTGAAAGGCTTACGAAGTATTTGGAACTTCGTAAGTCTTTCAAAGCTGCTTACCGTTTCAATTCATATTTAGCAGGCACATCAGGTACCAGTTTAAATACCGCAGCCGCAAGCGGCGGTATAGTAATTTTGATCGACTGGCTTTTGCCATGCCAACTTACCTGGTCGCTATTTACAGGCTCATAATTGATGATGCCGCTGCCCCAGTATTTTTCATTATCCGAATTAAAGATCTCTTTCCACTTACCAGCAGCAGGTACGCCTATGCGATAATCACGGCGTACAACAGGGGTCATGTTCAGGATGACCATCAGATCGTTTTTAGTGTCATGCCCCATCCGACGGTAAACCAGTATGGAATCGTTGGCATTGCCGCCGTCAACCCATTCAAAGCCCTGGTGCGAAAAGGCTTTTTCATACAGCGCAGGCTCTGTACGATATAAATGGTTCAACGCCTTAACTGTTTCGCTAATACCCTGATGATTTGGATACTGCAACACATGCCACTGTAACGATTTGCCGAAATCCCATTCATCGCCCTGCCCAAATTCGCCGCCCATAAAGAGTAGTTTTGAGCCGGGGTGTGTGAACATGTATCCGTACATCAGTCTCAGGTTAGCAAACTGCCTCCACTCATCGCCGGGCATTTTGCGTAGCATACTGCCTTTGCCATAAACAACCTCGTCATGCGAGAAAGGCAGCATAAAGTTTTCGGTAAAGGCATATATAGTACTAAAAGTTATCTCGTTATGATGATATTTACGATGGATAGGATCCTCATGAAAATAATCGATAGTGTCATGCATCCAGCCCATCATCCATTTCATCCCAAAGCCCAGGCCGCCTAAATAAACCGGGCGACTAACGCCTGTAAATGACGTAGATTCTTCAGCTATGGTTTGTACCGATGGAAAATGGCTGTAAACAGCTTCGTTAAATTCTTTCAGAAATGATATAGCTTCGAGGTTTTCGTTACCACCATACCTGTTAGCTTCCCATTCGCCATGCTTGCGCGAATAATCAAGGTACAGCATTGAGGCCACCGCGTCAACGCGTAAACCATCGGCATGATACCTTTCCAGCCAAAACAAAGCGTTGCTGATCAGAAAAGCCCTTACCTCGTTTCGGCCGTAGTTAAAAATATATGATTTCCAGTCGGGGTGAAAACCTTTGCGGGCATCGGCATGCTCATAAAGGTGTGTACCGTCAAATTTATACAGTGCATGGATATCTCCCGGAAAGTGCGAAGGCACCCAATCCAGGATTACGCCAATACCGGCTTTGTGAAATTCTTCAATCAGGTACATCAGTTGTTGTGGTGTACCGTAGCGTGATGCCGCTGCAAAATAACCACTTACCTGGTAACCCCAGCTCGGATAATACGGGTGTTCCATAATGGGCATGAACTCCACATGGGTGAAGCCCATTTCCTTTACATAAGGCACCATTTTTTCGGCAAGCTGAGTGTAAGTTAAAAACTCGTCCGGACTTTCGGGATTACGCGCCCATGAACCCAAATGCACTTCGTAAACCGAATATGGCCTGTCGAGCGCGTTATGTTCATGACGGTTCTGCATCCAGTCCTGATCCTTCCACTCATAAAAAGTATCGGCAACTATAGAGGCTGTACGTGGAGGCAATTCCCAGCGTAGGGCGAAAGGATCGCTTTTTTCCAGGTCTTCGCCGGTTGATGATTTGATATAGTATTTATACGTTTCGCCATTGCCAACATTTGGAATAAAACCTTCCCAAATACCCGATGAATCCCAGCGGGCATTCAAGCTATGCGAACCGCGGTCCCAGCCGTTAAAGTTGCCTATTACCGCTACGTATTGTGCATTTGGAGCCCAAACGGCAAAATAAGTCCCAATGACACCCAGATATTCCACTACATGCGAGCCCAGTTTTTCATACAGCTTATAATGTTTGCCCGACTTAAATAAACTGATATCAAAATCCGTAAAACGGCTGTATGGTTCAACGGCTTTAAGCGTTACAGGTTGCGGGGTAATTTCTGTCAGGTTATTGGCATTCACCGCTTTCGATTTAGCCGATGCTGCTTTTTTAACGACTGAAGGCTTCTCATCAGCAGTCGATTTTGTTTTAACCGGTACAGCTTTCTCTGCAACGGCAGGCTTTTCGGCAGCCACTGTTTTTGTTTTAACTGTTTTTTTAGGTTCCGGGGCTCCTGTTTCAGGCGTTACTTTATCGGCTTTGACCTTAGTGACGGCTTTTTTCCTTTACAGGCTTTGTATCCGGTAAGGGGTTCTCGGTTTTAGTTGTTTTTTTGGCCATGATATAGATAACCTGTTAGAGTGTTAGTAGATAACCCAAATCACAGGAATGAGTTTGGTTTATATGTAATCAAATATAACAGGATTAATATATTATGCAGGGTTTTGGAGATTTATTTTTAGAGGGAAGATGGAGACACTATCAGCACCACCGGAGCAATCAGTTAACTATATCATATCTGTTTTGGGATCAGTTATCGGACTGGATTCTTTAAAATACCAAAAAGTGATGACCGATTTCGAAAGCCATATAATTTTTCACTATTAAAAACAATCTGGTATTTGTTGGCTTAGGGTAAATTTCAGAAAGGATAAAATTGAAAATGCATTTGGATAAAATACAAAAAGGCGGGTCAAATGACCACGCCTTTAAAAATATTTTATGTATTATTCAAGATATCCCATAATACCGTCCAATGTCCATCCATTTTTAGGCCCAAGTTCATTTACATCTACAGAATAACAGTGTGCTCCTCTACTATTGCGATAACGATACAAGGGTTTTGACCCCGGTACTTGAGTAGGATTGATATATCCCTGCGTACCTTCTTGGTTAGCCTGAGAAGGGATCTCATTCACGTTACAAGTAAAAAAGTGATATCCTGCCTGGTATTGATACCATCTTAAAACAGGCACTAAACCTCCCTTAGTATTATCGGTATAAACATTCCCTAAAACGCCTTCAATCTTCCAGCTTGGTAAATTAGATACTTCGCTTGGATTTGTTAAAATCATGTAATCTTGATTGGCAGTACTAAAGCACCGGTAAAGAGGTGCTTTATCAAATACAGCCTGTACTTGATTACCTGGCAAGAATACATTATTAATATAATCCTTAACTGCTTTTGATTTTACCGGATCGGCAATTAAATCGTAAATACCAATTAAACCAGAACTCGGGATATCAATAAGCACTGCGTTTTGCGCATTGGTAGTACTTTGCCAGGCTCCAAAATCAATAGGTGGGGTATTTTGATCAAATACGATAGTATTTGGAGTTATTCCAACAGTGGGGTCTCCACCATGAGTTACATAGTGCACATATTGATTAAAGTTACTGCTACTTTGTGAATGCTGTGAGTTAATGCCAGCATTGATTGAAAACAAACTGCCTAAACTTTGATCTAAACCTGCGGATGCGGCTGTCTTTCTATCAGAACTTGATGTTTGCGAACGGTAGGTTATCTGTAGTTTAGCCCCCAACATAATATCCGTCAAAAAGAAGGCACCATATTGACGAACTAATTGTTCTGGAGTAAGAATACCTATATCGGTTTTAAAATTTGATGTTAAGTATTGTTGGAGTATAACAGTCGGCGCATTAAACTTTAGCTCACGCTGTTGTAATAAAAGATTATAGCTGCCATAAATATACTTTGAATTAAAAGAGGATACATCAGAATAAGCAGAAGTGATACTTGCTTTGAATAAAGAAAAGCCAACAGTTGCATTTAAATGTGCAGACAGGTCGCTTGAGTAATGCTGTACGTTATCCCCATATGAAAATGTCGAATTCCTACTTGTACTTACATTCTTAACTACCCTGATAGGATCTGCTGCATAAAGCTTCGCAACGTCAATAACTGGAAATGTTGTGGAAACCGAATTCCCATATTCACCTGTTACATCATAGCCAAAACCTAAAACATCCCATGCCTGGTCTCCAGCAGCATGTGCCGTCAACTTTCCAGAAGACGTTTTTGTTTGATCGGGAACTAATTGTGCATTTTTGCTGCAAGACCACAGCATCATCATCAAAGAGATAATGAATAGATTTTTTTTCATAAAACAATAAGGTATAAGTTTAATATTTTTATCAAAGGTAATACTTAGTAATAATAAATAATAGACTTATTTCTATAAAAAATCGTAATATACTTTTAATCAAGACATTTAGATTATAGATTTATATGACAGAAAATAAAGATTAGCACTACAACGATATGTTATTAAAGGGTATTTAGCACCCTCTGTTTATCATATCAGGCTATATATTAGTTAATTATATATCCTTAACAACAGAACACGCATCACAAAACTTAAAGGTATTAGTAAGGTCCAGCCTTTCGGACTGGCAAAACCGTGTCATGTAAAGTTAGTATCTTCATGACGGCAATTAGCTGTTACAGTAAGCTAAAAACAACTGATATTTTAAAATTGCACCAAAACAGGTATGGTATGACTAAAGCAAGGTTCAGCAGGATGAACAGATCCAAGGACTCGAAAATTCGATCCAAAATAAAAATTAAAAACCTAGCTAATGCTCAAAAACAACTTATTTAATTTATGAACAACTTACAGAAAAATCATCATAACGTCCGAAGCGCTTTATTGACATAACGCTTATGCAAACTCCCTTTAAAGTTAGCTTTTACTTCTTATCTTTCGATGGTGCGCGGAGGAAATAAACAATAAAGTTTGAAATAAAAAACGTCAATGCTTTAGTACTAAGCAATCCATCTATCTTAACAGGTTAGACCTGTATGGTTTGCGATTGCTTCATACCTCGCACTGGCGTTACGAAGAGGTAGTTTGGCTATATATAAATATTATTTGCTTATTTCAATATGTTTAAAGTTTTTACTGTATTTAAACTCTACCGTTTTATCATCATTTAGTTGAAATTCTTTTACCTCTTTGCCATCTACTTTTATTTTTGATGGCGTAAACGGCAAACCTATCAGGTTAAAATGATAGCCGTCATAGCGTGGGGTATACAAACCTTCCAGGCTCTGATCAATGGTTAAATTTTTGCTACTGCCATTTACCACAAACTTTTTCTCCAGGTAAATATCCTGCTCGTACGCAAATGTTTCGCCGTAATCTTCAAACAGGAATGAATTTACCTCATAATCGGTATAGTAAATATTCAGCTTTACTTCTTCAATCTCTTTGTGGCCAACGTATTGCATCACCGGATATTCAGGTATCACCGAACCGGCTTTTATAAATACTGGCATAGTCTCAAGCGGGGTATCTACTGATACTTCCTGGCCGCCGTCAACAACCTCGTAAGTCCAGAAGTTGTACCATTTTCCTTTAGGCAGATATACATTGCGTTTGATCTGCCCTGGCTCCATTACCGGGCAAACCAAAATTTTATCCCCATAAGTAAACTCATCCTGGCGGAAATGGTTTAGCTGTGTGTCCTGCTCGTGCATCACTATCGGCCTCAAAATAGGGAAGCCATAGCGGTGGTGCTCCCAAAAAGTTGAGTACAGGTAGGGGATCAAACGGTAACGCAGTTCGATAAACTTACGGTTGATTGCCGTGAATGGCTCGCCAAAACTCCACGGTTCACGCTCTTTGGTATCACCCGCCGAGTGCGCACGCATAAACGGCGAAAAGGTGCCCATCTGGATCCAGCGGGTAAACAGTTCGCCATCGGGCTCACCACTAAAACCGCCAATGTCGGTACCGCAAAATGGTATGCCCGATATCGACAAACGCTGACACTGGATATTACCCAGCTTAAGGTGTTCCCATGAGGCCACATTATCACCGGTCCACACCGATGAAAAGCGTTGCACGCCTGAATAACCTGCCCTTGTAATGGTAAAAGGGCGTTTGTTTTTCATGATCTTGCGCAAACCCTCGTAGGTTGAGCGTACCATCTGCATGCCATAAATATTATGCGCCTTGCGGTGTGATCCACGGTAACCATCGTACTGGTGACGCACATCATCAGGGAAGGTACCGGCACCAAATACAGCAGGCTCATTCATATCGTTCCAAACACCGGCAACGCCCATTTGTACCAGTTCGTCAAACAAACCGCCCCACCATTCGCGTACTTCAGGATTGGTAAAGTCAGGAAACTGGCAACGGCCTGGCCATACGTGGCCCTCCATAAAGTAATCATCGCTTCGACGGCAGAAATATCGCTTCTCCTTACCCTCCCTGAACACCTCGTAGTTGTCATCCACACGAATCCCAGGATCAATAATTACCACGGTTTTAAAGCCATCAGCAGCAAGCTCGCTGATCATTTTTTTAGGATCGGGGAAGTACTTACGGTTCCAGGTAAAGCAGCGGTAACCATCCATATAATCGATATCCAGGTAGATACCATCGCATGGGATCTGGTTTTCACGGAAACCTTTGGCTATCTTCCTAACCTTAGCTTCAGGATAATAGCTCCAGCGGCATTGATGGTAACCCAGCGCCCAAAGCGGTGGCATAGGGTGTGTACCGGTTAAGGTGTGATAGCTTTTTACCACGTCCATCATGTGCGGCCCGTGGATATAGTAATATTGCAGTTCGCCGCCATCAGCCCAAAAACTTGTTTTAGTCCTGTCTTCGGCGCCAAAGTCAAATTGCGCTTTAAATGTATTATCAAAAAAGATACCGTGTGCTATACCCTCGTTTACGCTGATATAAAAAGGGATACTGCGGTACAAAGGGTCCTGGTTCCACTGAAACGAGTAGGCATCAGTGTTCCAGTTTTTTAGCCTTTTGCCGCGCAGGTTAAATTCGGTCGGTTTATCGCCTAAGCCAAAGAAACTTTCGTCGGGTGCGCAGGTTTTGGTGCAAAACACATAATAACCGCCCGCCTGCACGTTCTCTTCCCAATGCATTGGCACAGCATCGATGCTGGTTACATGGTTGCTGCTATCTGAAAAAGAGATAAAGAAATCCTTTTTGCGGATATGGCAATTCACTTTATAAGTAGATACCCGAAATTCATTATCATCTTCATGCAAAGTAAAACCTGCCGCCTTGGTTGGCAGCTTAGGTACCCCGTATGAAAAATCATCTAAAAAAACGCTATGCGGCGCAAGCCTCACACGGATAATCTCGTCGGTAACAACTATTACTTCAACTTTAGCATCGCCATCAGTAAAGTAGAACTTATTCCCCACCTGATCAGCATGATTGGGTACACCGAGATACTTTTTTACAACCGGCTTAATACCATCGGCAGGGTTATTAAGATGGTGAAATTCCTCTTCTTCTTCAAGTAAGTTTTCTGCTTCAATTAACTTACTGGTTATCAACTCCGGATTTGGGGTATTACTTTCCATTCAAACAAATTAGTGGCTTCTGCAAAGATGTATAAAGTGTACTTACTACGCAATATACAATAATTGAATTAACGAAAAACCATTAACCGTGCCAAATCCTTAATTTTTATTCAATTTGCGGCTTCAATTATTTGAATTTTCTTACCATCCTGAACAAAAAGAACAGCTATCGCGCCCAGGAACATAAAAATACCGGCCATTACCAAAGCATAAATGGCATGCCCGCTGTATGCATACTTCACTATCGGACCACCAATAATGCCATTAACTATTTGCGGAAAAGTAATAAAGAAATTAAAAATGCCCATGTACACGCCTATCTTTTTGGCTGGTATTGAGCTTGATAGAATAGCATAAGGCATAGCAAGGATACTACCCCAAGCCAAACCGACACCAATCATTGACAAGATCAGCAAACGTGGATCAGGAATAAAAAATACGGAGATTAACCCTAAACCGCCCATAGTTAATGAAAACGCATGCGCTTTTTTCGGCTCAGTTTTTTGACTATGCGGGGCAATAACAAAGCATACACTGCCGATACTAAATTATATACACCAAACAATACATTTACCCAGTTGGCGGCATCATTATAGGCTGCCGAAGAAGTATCCCCTGCCGGGATATGGTAAACATGATCAACAACTGCCGGGGTTGTAAATACCCACATAGAGAAAAGTGCAAACCAGGAAAAGAACTGTACCAATCCCAGCTGCTTCATGGTTTTAGGCATGTTGACGAGGTCGGAGAAGATCTCCAACAAACCGCCCTTATGCCCAGATACCGTTTCGTCCTTTTCATGAAAGGTTGCATAAACTTCGGGGGGATATTCTTTAGTGCGGACTACAGTCCACAAAATAGCGCCTATTAAAACCGCGGCACCAATGTAAAATGAATATAGCACATTATTAGGCACAATGCCCTGATCGGCTGTTTTGGCTATTCCAAACCATTCGGCAAAAACATAAGGTAGCCATGAACCAATTACAGCGCCTACACCTATCAAACAGGTTTGCATGGAAAAACCGGTTGTATGCTGGCTATCGGGCAGGTTATCAGCCACCAAAGCTCTGAAAGGTTCCATAGCTACGTTGAATGAAGCATCCATAATCATGAGCATGCCAGCGCCTACTACTATCGGCGGGATCAGCGCTGCCAACATAGATGAGTTGGGCATAAAAAACAATGCCAAACCCGATAAAATAGCACCTGTTAAAAAGTAAGGGCGGCGCCGACCAAGACGGTTCCAGGTCCTGTCGCTGTAATGACCTATGATAGGTTGAACAACCATGCCTGTTATTGGCGCGGCCAGCCAAAACCACGACAGATGCTCCACATCGGCACCAAAGGTTTGGAGGATGCGGCTGGCGTTACCCGTTTGTAAGGCAAAACCAAACTGGATGCCTAAAAAGCCGAAGCTCATGTTAAAGATCTGCCAAAAGCTTAACCGTGGCTTTTGCGCGATGGTTGGTTTACTCATAATTGGTTTTATAATGTCAGAATCAGAATTCTCAGAATTTTAGGATTTTCAGAATATCAGGGTGTCATGCTGGGCCTGTCGAAGCATGGTGGGCAGGGCCTCTGCACGCGACCCGTCGACAAGCTCAGGGAGATAGGCCTCTGCACGGAACACCATGGTATTTTCACAACATGATAAGCATTCTGTCAATTTTAAAATTCAGTAAATTCTGATCAAAACTCCAGCAACAATCCGCCCATGGCGGGCAGGCTTACTTCAACACCACTACGTATATCATCGGTATTGAATTTATCGCCGCTCAGCAGGTCGGTGAATTGTTTATGGCCGCTTTGGTTTAATTTTGTTAACAGGTCTTCCGGAAGCTTTACGGTTAGTTTACGCTCACTCCGGTTAAAATTGGTTATTACTAATATACGTTGATTGTTGGTATAGCGGGCGTAGATATACAAACGGGTATCAAAGCCTGGCTGATGTTCATTAGCTATCATCAGCTCATAGAAAGCGCCCGATTTAAGAGCTTCACTATTGTGCACTGCAGTAAGCAGGTTGTGGTAAAAGCCACGAAGCTTTTGTTGATCTGCCGATAATTTCGCGCCATCGTACTTATGGTTATTAACCCATTTTTGATGCTGCGGAACACCCCAGTAATCAAATATGGAAGTGCGGCCATCGTTACCACTAAACCCTTCATTACCGATAGCCGGCTCCCCTACTTCCTGCCCAAAGTAAACCATTACAGGGCCGGTATTTAAAGTGGCTGTTACGATCATGCCAGGTACGGCTAACCATGGGTTACCTGCGAAATCATTTGAAGCGATGCGCTGCTCATCGTGGTTTTCCATAAACCGGAGCATGTGCTCGTCAATGCCTTTGCTATCGTGGTTCCAAACAGCGTTGATTTCCCAGGTTGATGAATTGTGCTCATCGCGGGTAAGGCGTTTGATAGCATCATACAGGCCTACCTTATCGTACAGATAATCAAACTTGCCTTTATTAATATAATCGCTGTATTTGCCTTTGTCGTAAGCTTCGCCAACGAAAATAATCCCAGGATGCCCAGCTTTAAGCTTAGGGATTACCCAACCCCAAAACTCAATCGGCACCATCTCAACCATGTCGCAACGGAAACCATCCACACCTTTTTCGCTCCAGTAATGCAGAATATCATAAACCTTGTTCCAAAGCGGCGGAATCGGATCAAAATGACCACGGCGATGATCCATATAGTCGACCCCGTAGTTTAGCTTCATAGTCTCGAACCAATCATTAATTGATGGTGCAGCGCTGAAAACATCGTTACCGGTTGCTTTGGCTGGGTTTTCATCAAAATGACCATCCTTCATCAGACTTTTGAATTCATCACCTCCGGGATTATAGCCCGACGGAACAACAAAAGGCTGGCCAGGCATATAGTAAAAATCGTTAGTTGGACTAAAAGCCTTGCTCTTATCATCATCCTCGCCAAAATCACGTACCCCGGCCGGTTTAACGTCCGAACCATAGGTACGGGCTACGTGGTTTGGAACCAAATCCATCAATACTTTTAAACCATTGTTGTGGCTGCGTTTGATAAGCGCTTCGTACTCGCCGATACGGTTTTTAACATCAACTGCCAGGTCGGGATCGATATCGTAATAATCTTTAATTGCATAAGGAGAACCGGCCCTGCCCTTCACTATATCCGGATCATCTGCTTTAATACCATATTGCGAATAATCAGTCATGGTAGCGTGCTCAATTACGCCCGTGTACCAAACATAGGTAAAGCCCATTTTCTTTATCTCCTGCAGGGCCTTATCGTTGATATCGTTCAGCTTGCCTACACCGTTTTCCTCAATAGATCCATTGGTTTTATTAAGTGTGTTGGTATTGCCAAACAGGCGGGGCAATAACTGGTATATGATGAGCTTATGGTTGGTAGTTTGTTCCATGCGTTTTTTTGTATGATGTGGTTTTACCTGTGCCAACGTAATAACGGGCAACATTGTTGCAGCAATAAAACAGGTAAAAATCTTATTGCCTTTCATTACGCTTCAACCAGTAGTTCATCATTGGCTTTCACCAGTTGCTCTTTACCATAAACCAGCACTGTTGTTTCCACATCCGAAGCGTTTTTGATCTGCACACCTTCTTTGCTCACTTTAATATTCAGCAAGGCACCGCGGAAACCTATATGGAACGAAAATGACGACCATTTTTTGGGAATGAACGGCTGAAATACCAGCTTGCCATCCCTTACACGCATCCCGCCAAAACCTTCAACAACAGCCATCCAGGTGCCAGCCATTGAGGTGATATGACAGCCATCATCAGTATCGTTGTTGTAATCATCCAGATCTAAGCGAGCCGTGCGCAGGTAAAACTCATAAGCACGGGCTTCATCGCCGAGTTTGGCAGCCAAAATAGCGTGCACGCATGGTGATAATGATGATTCATGTACAGTACGCGGCTCGTAAAAATCAAAGTTGCGACGAATAGTATCTATATTGTACTGATCTTCAAAAAGTAAATTCCCTGCAGTACGTCAGCCTGTTTAATGTAGCATGAACGCAAGATCCTGTCCCAGCTCCATTTTTGATTGATAGGACGCTCTGACGCGGGCAGATCTTTTACCAGGATCTGCTCTTTATCCAGGTAGCCGTCCTGTTGTAAAAACACCTGGCGTTTCTCGTCGTATGGGTAATACATCTTTTGGATGATATCGTTGAAACGGCCAAATTCGGTCTCCTCATTCAGGTTCAGCTTGCTTACCAACGCTGCATATTTTTCCGGATCAGCCACCTTTATTTTATCAGCAACATCAACAGTATATTGCATACACCAGGTTGCAATAGTGCTGGTATACCAGTTATTGTTTACGTTGTTCTCATACTCGTTTGGCCCGGTTACACCCAGCATTACGTACTGCTGCTTATCATCCGACCAGTTAACCCTTTGCGACCAGAACCTGGCTATACCTAACAATACCTCAAAACCGTAATCGCCTAAATAAGCTTCGTCACCGGTATAACGCACATAGTTGTAAATGGCAAAAGCGACAGCCCCATTACGATGGATCTCTTCAAAAGTGATTTCCCACTCGTTGTGGCATTCGGTGCCATCCATAGTAACCATAGGGTACAATGCGGCGCCATCTTTAAAACCTAATAGCTGGGCATTCTCGATAGCTTTGCCTAATTGCTTGTAGCGGTAAAGCAGCAAATTGCGGGTAACTTTTTGCGGAGCTGTAGAAAGGTAAAAAGGCACGCAATAAGCTTCGGTATCCCAATAGGTTGAGCCCCCGTATTTTTCGCCGGTAAAGCCTTTGGGGCCGATGTTCAAGCGATCATCCTCACCAGTATAGGTTTGGTTAAGTTGATATATATTAAAGCGGATAGCCTGTTGTGCAGATACATCGCCATCAATAATGATATCATTATGTTTCCATTTTTCGGCCCAGGCGGCAGCTTGTTCGGCCAGCATGGTATCAAAACCTTTAGCACTGATACGGGTTAAAGTAGCGTTTAACTGATCAACCAGCTCTTCGGGTTTATAGTTTTGTGATGACAGGTTAGCGGCATATTTAATCACGCTGATGCTTTCGCCCTGCTTTGCCTGCAGATCAATTTTAGAAGCTACATATTTTTCCTTTTTGATGGCTTCGGTAGCTAATTCAATAACTTCAGCATTTTGAAGGATACTAAACTTCATACCTGTAGCAACCTCAAAGCCTGTTTTTTTGGTGCGCATTACGATGTAACCGCCGTCGGTTTGTGTTGCCTTGCTTACTTCGTCCCAAAACTTTTCATCATAGTTGGAATCTTTGTTCACCACATCTCCATCAATTGAAGGCGTTAAGGTGATGGCCCCACTAAAATTTAACGGCGTAAGGGTATATTTAATAGCACCTGTTTCATCATCGGCCATGCTGCAAAAGCGAATAGCCTCCACTTTTACTTCTTTACCCGATGCTGTTTTAGCGCGAAAATCGCGCTTCAGGTAACCTTCTTTCATATTTAGTTCCCGGCGGAAACTGAATACTTCGCATTTAGCAAGGTCAAGTTGCTCGCCGTCAATTACCACATCAATACCAATCCAGTTGGCGGCGTTAAGCACTTTAGCAAAATATTCGGGATAACCATTCTTCCACCAGCCTACACGGGTTTTATCGGGATAGTAAACCCCGGCTACGTAGTTGCCCAGCAGGGTATCACCGCTGTAAGCTTCTTCAAAATTGGCGCGCTGGCCCATGCGGCCATTACCTAAGCTGAAGATACTTTCAGAAATTTTATTGTAATGAGGATCGAAGCCTTCTTCAATTATCTTCCACTCATCAGCTTTTATATAGTTTTTCATTTGCCCCCTCTAAATCTCTCCCTAAAGGGTGAGACTTGAATTTAATAGTTAATAGTTTAATTAATAACGCCCGTTTTAAAGCCCTCTCCCTTTAGGGGAGGGTTGGCCGGAGCTATAGTTTATACAATTTATCTAAAGTCATTTCGTCCAAACCTTTAATAACCAGGTTGGCGCCTTTAAGTACATCGGATGAGCCGATGCCTACCACTTTCATATCACCGGCAACGGCGGCCTCAACGCCCGCAATGGCATCTTCAAAAACCACGCATTCTTCAGGTAAAACGCCCAGGGCCTGTGCACCCGCCAAAAATACTTCGGGATCTGGTTTGGCTTTACTCACTTTGTTACCATCAATCACCGCATCAAACATATCGGTGATACCAATTTTCTCCAATATGGTCATTGAGTTTTTACTGGCGGAACCCAGCGCGGTTTTAAGACCTACCGCACGGCAGGTTGTTAAAAACTCTTTGGCCCCAGGCAGGATCTCTTCGGGTTTCATTTGGTTTACCATTTCCATATACCAGGTATTTTTCAGGGTAGCCAGTTGCTCCTGCTCGGCCTCTGTTTTGGTAACGCCGCCCCAGCCCAGGATCAATTGCAGCGAACGTACACGGCTTACGCCCTTCAGCTGTTCGTTCTGATGTTCGGTAAAATCAAAGCCAAGCGAATTGGCCAGCCTTTTCCAGGCTTTATAATGGTAAACGGCGGTATCGACTATTACACCGTCGAGGTCAAAAATACAGGCTTTTATTGTATTCATTTTTTTGGTAAAACACAGGGAATTAGTTCCCTAAGATATTATTTTAATGGGTAACACCGGGTATTAATTCTAACACTAAAGTTGTTTTGCCCGGTATAGTGACTTTATCCAGTCCAATCATTTCATCCGTTAGTATATTCCTTGCTGTTTTGGCATCGCCAATACGCTCAAAATACCGTGCTGTAGTAGTTTCCTGTTCCTTATCGCTGCTGTTGAACATGATCATTACCGTTTTTTGGGCATCATACCTAAAATAAACATAAATACCTTTTTCGGGCACAAACTGCATCATTTTACCTGTTTGCAGAGCAGTAGTGCTTTTGCGGTAATTAGCCAGCTTACTCACATAATTAAAAGCGTCATTTTCTTTTTTACTGCGGCCTTCGGCAGTAAATTTATTTTCCTTATCGCCGACCCAGCCGCCCGGGAAGTCCTCGCGTACCAAACCATCAGGGTTCGAGTAGTTTTTCATCAGAATCTCATCGCCATAATACATTTGCGGTACGCCCCTCATGGTCAGCAGCATAGCCATAGCCGATTTGTATTTGGTAATATCCTCCCCTACCATTGATAATAAACGGCTCATATCATGGTTATCCATAAATATGGTATTGCGGGTAGCATCCTGGTATAGAAAGTCCTGAGCTACTACCGAATACAAGCGACCAACGCCGTCTGTCCAGCCATCGTTACCATTAATAGCTTCATAAATGGCATCTTTTAAAACAGCATCGGTTACGCCCGGTAGCTGGGTATCAAAACCCCGGTTAACCGTATTGCCCTGCGTAAAAAATGCCTGGTTAGCGGCAGACCATACCAGCGTTTCGCCAAATATGGAAAGCTTAGGAAACTCGGCTTTTACATCTTTCGCCCATTTGGCCATATAAACAGGTTCATTATAAGGATAAGTATCCAGCCTGAAACCGTCGATACCCGCATACTCCACCCACCAGATGTGGTTTTGGGTAAGGTAGTTTTGTACGTAAACATTATTTTGGTTTAAATCGGCCATGCGGTGGTCAAACCAGCCGTCCTGCATCAGTTTGCGGTCCATTGGCGAGGCGTGCGGATCCATCACAGCCGCATCCCTGAAGTTTGATTTGGTGTACGCTGGCCATTGGTGTACCCAGCTTTTCATTGGCATATCCTGTATAAGGTAACCTTCGGTACCGGCGTGGTTATGTACAAGGTCTTTAATAACCTTAAGCCCCATGCTGTGGCATTTTTCCACAAATTTTTTGTAAAGGTTATTAGTGCCGTACCTTGGATCTATCTTATAATAATCGGTAACGGCATACCCGTGATACGAAGCGCTTGGCTCGTCATTCTCGATTTCGGGTGTAAGCCAGATTGCAGTTACTCCTAAATTTTTCAGGTAATCCAAATGGTTCATGATCCCCTGAAGGTCCCCCCATGGCGGCTGAACATCGAATCGCGGTGGATGCCTCGCTCACGTAGGTTATCAAATGAGTCGTTGGCAACATCGCCATTGCTAAACCTGTCAGGCATAATGAGATAGATCAGATCTTTACTGGTAACGCCCTGCGCCCTGCCTGCAGATCTGTCGCGTTTGTTAAGTGTATAACTATACGTAAGGTCTTTTTCGCCTGCTTTCTTAAATTTTATCGGGAACGTTCCCGGAATAGCCGATGAAAAAATGTTCAGGTCAATGAATAAATAATTCGGATTTTCAACTTTATGAACTGCTTTAAGCTTTACACCGGGGTAAGTAAGCACTACATTACGGGCGGCAATATTGTTGCCATGCACAACCAGTTGGAGGTTGGGATTGCTCATGCCAACCCACCAGGACATGGGCTCAACACGCTCAAGTGCAGGCGTTTGTGCCTTTACACCCAAAGCAGCCAGCAAGCAGCATAAGGCGGATAGTAAGGTTTTTCTCATATAAAAAATGATAAAAGGATAATTGGTTCGATTTCGGATTAAGCCCGTAACCATGTTCCAAATTTATAATAAAATTAATTGCTTGTATGAAAAAAATAATTCACACTAATTTGTTTCGAATTACGCGAATTGGTTTTTACTACCCGATTGGTGTAATTCGAATAAATTTTGAGCCGCACGCTAATCATTCGCGTGAAAAATAATTTTCTATCTTTATTTGGATTGATTACAAATAATACCAATATTTGTATCCGTTATATGATTGCGACCACCGAACTAACTTTATGGACCGACGTTTTCAGCACCAAGACTGGTGCCGTTTACCAATGTGATACAGAGCGTTGCTGGTATGTCGATTTCGCCGGTAAGGTTGCCCGGTTTGATCATCGCAATTTCTTAAAATTACGCAAAGCGGTTTATTCTATCGACATTGAGCAAAAACTGCTGAACGCCACTACTGATCCCGACGTGGAGATTATTTTCATCTGCGCCTGCGATCATTGTTATGTACTTTCACTGGCTCAGATCATCAGCCTGAAAGATCTTTTAGAAGGTACTTTTGTAATGCTGGAACTCAACCACATTATCCATGACCGCCTTTACAGCAACTCACTGTAATTAGACTAATTATCAACACAATTTAGATTAATTTCATATTGTCTTTAAATTAAACTAATATGCCTTTACAGCATTATTATTGTACATAATATCCTGCGATAAGACATATAACATTAATTTATCAAGACCATGAAAGACCTACTCCGCATAAAAAGCCTGTTATCATCAGATATCGAAGCGATTTTAAATCAGCAAGTTAAAAAAGAAGCATTTTCTTCGTCAGCATATTTGGCCATGGCATCATGGTGCAATCGCAACGGTTATGATTTTTCGTCAGAATATTTTTTCAAACAAGCCGAAGAAGAACGTCAACACCAGCTAAAATTTTATAAATATATCCTTGATATGGGTGGCAATGCTGTATCACCTGAGGTAACCGGCATTAAACAGGAATATAATTCATTCCGCGAAGTGTTTGAAGACGCCCTCGACCAGGAAATCAGCGTTACCAACGCTATCAAAAACATATATGCGCGTTGTATGAAAGAACAGGATTTTGTTACTATGGAGTTCCTAAACTGGTTCCTGAAAGAACAACGCGAAGAAGAATATAAAGCCCGCCGCGCCCTCGAACTATTCGAAGTTATCGGCGAAGAGGGTACCGGCAGATGGCAGATTGACAAGCACGTTGGTCAGATAAAATATGATAGTGAGGCTTAAGCCCCACCCTGCCCTCCCCAGAGGGATAGGTTTCCACACGAAATGCCTTTCGATAAACGAAAGGCATTTGTTTTAACATCTTATTTTAAGGAGGCTGTATCGTAAATCAAATGATGCGGTCTTTTTTGTTTTGGTGGCTCTTTCCTTTTCATATGATACCTTCGGCATTACCCTGCAAACACCAAAAAACCGGCCATTACTGGCCGGCTTTTTATAAAAGGAAGTCAGAAAAAAGCTTATTTTCTGAAATCGGTCGACTTGCTGATACTCTCGAAAGCAGCCAGGTCTTTCTGAACGGCTTCGATCTTGCTTTGCGCCATCCCGAATGAATCTGAACCCAGGAATAAGTGCAGCGGACGCTCTTGCATTTCAGCCACCTCGATGAAGGCTAAAGCCGCATTTTCAGGGTCACCGGGCTGGTTGCCGATGACTTGTTCGTTGTGGATCACTTCCAGGTCGCGGGCTTCTTTATAGTCATTGATCGGCTTTGCTGCGGTGCGCAATGAGCCTTGCAGCAGAAAATTGGTCTTGAAATAGCCGGGATAAACGATGGTGGCAGTTACACCCAGTGATTTTGCTTCAGCCGAAAGCGCTTCGGTAAAGCCGGCAACCGCAAATTTGGTGGCGTTGTATATACCCCATCCGGGGAAAGTGCCCAGGAAACCGGCTATTGAAGAGATATTAAAGAACGCACCTGATTTCCTGGCGCGGAATATCGGCATTACGTTACGAATTACATTCAGCGAACCGAATACGTTAACGTCGAAGTTTTTGCGGGCTTCGTCGTCGGTTAGTTCCTCCA
Source organism: Mucilaginibacter sp. P19 (assembly GCF_050632265.1). Lineage (NCBI taxonomy): Bacteria > Pseudomonadati > Bacteroidota > Sphingobacteriia > Sphingobacteriales > Sphingobacteriaceae > Mucilaginibacter > Mucilaginibacter sp. P19. The sequence goes on along the minus strand of NZ_CP192586.1, from coordinate 1,438,459 downwards.
ATGTGCCGAGCTGCCCGTAACCGGCGTTATTCACAACTACGTCGATCGTGCCAAATTTGGCAACTATCGCGGTAATTGCTTCAGCTACGCTGGTATTGTCGGTCAGGTTCACCTGCAGCGGAAGAAAATCACCGCCCCTGTAGCCCACCTCGGTACGTAAGGCTTCTGCATCCCTTGAAGTAGCCGCTACCTTGTAGCCTTCAGTTAACAACCGTTTTACTAAACTTAAACCTAATCCTTTTGAGGCTCCTGTAACGAACCATACTTTCTGTGTTTTCATTTTCTTGATCATTAATTGTATGGTACAAAATTGCGCAGGGAGGCCCTGAAGGGACTTATTCGAATCACAGGAATATTTGTGAGTTTCAAATATGAGTGGAAACAGCCGCATTTCTGCGGAATTCTGAAGGGGAAACAAGGGCCTTTTTCTTGAATAAGGAGGTAAAGGCAGCCTGGCCGGAGAAGCCCAGCCCGTCGCTGATCTCATTGATACCCCAGTCGGTTTGCACGAGTAAGGATTTGGCCTCATGGATCAGACGATCCTGTATATGTTCCCGCAGGGTTTTTCCTGTCTGATTGCGAACAAGGGAATTCAGATAATTGGGGTGCACATGCAGTTGGTCTGCAAATTCAGCCGCCGTTTTAAGCTTAACGTAAGAGTCGCGTTCCTGTATCTGAAAGGATGATTCCAGTAAGGATAAGAAACGGTAGATATAGCTATAACCTTCCGAAGCCTTCGTGCGCATCAGGTTCTTGCCAGCGCGCCGGCTTTCGAGCAACAGCATCTGCAACTGTAATAAAATTGCCTGCTTTTTATCGTCGCTGTTACCGCGGTCTTCCCGATGCATGGTTTCGAAATAACCGTTGATCGTGGCCGACTGTTCGTCGGTCAGTTGGATCACCGCCTTATCAGTCTCAAAGTTCGGGAACTGCCGGAACAACTGAAGCACATGGTCAGCTTCGAGCCCGAAGTAGTTGGGATGAATCAGGCAGAAATGTCCGCCAGTCTCTGCTGAAGTGGTTTGCCAGGACATGATCTCGTCGGGGTGGAGAAAAGCGATCTCATTCCGCCCCATTTCGTAGCGGTGAAGGCCGATGGTCAAAACTCCGGTGCCCCGGGTCATATGGAAGATCTTGTAAAATTTACGACGGTGCGGCGATATATAATCCTTAATCGGGTAAGTGTCCCGGTTTTGAATGACAAAGTATTGCGAATCAACCGGGTAATGCTCTACATTGAGTAATGGCTGCTGGTAGTTGTCCGTTGCGAACGTTTCCAATGGCATACGGGGAATCGTTGAATTTTGCATGGGCCCGGTAATGTAATTTGATTCGGCGCAAAGTTAGTGAATTTTAATAGCGCTGTCCAGACCCTGCAAAGCCGGGGCTTATGATACGGCACCATTGGAAGACGTCACTCAATCAGATCCATCAACTTCAACACCTCTTTAGGGTGATATTCTTTCAACCAGGTGTTGCCGGGCTGGATACTGCACACAGGGGCATATTTACACCTGTCGGTACATTCGGTTTCAATTACCTCCAACTCTTCGGGCCCGTGATGATGTTTAATGTACGATTTTGCGATCTTGTACATGTCCTTACCACCTCGTTTTCCGCATTTGCTGCCTACGCATACGTACAACACTTTATCAGGTATGGTAAATTTGCTCATAATGGCAATTATTAAGACTATGTTAATAATCAGCAAAGTTAATGCTTTAATGTTCCAATTTTAGCTGAACCGGGATTTAATTGGATTTACAAGATTGAAAGGACTTTATTACAGTGCCCCCGTCGGATTCGATACACATACATCGACATGGTGCCGATGTTAATTTGTTTCAATTGTGTATTTTAAAAGATAAATTTGAAAATCAATGCAGGGCTAAGCCAACCCGTTAGCATCAAACAAAGCTAAATATATGAAAGCAATTGAAATTATCTCCATCCCCGTAACCGACCAGCAGGCAGCCAAAGCGTTCTACCTAAAAATTGGTTTTGAAATATTAGTTGAAGCTAACTTTGAAAAACAAACCTGGATCCAGATGGCATTTCCGGGCTCGCCTGTTTCCATCACCCTCGTAAACTGGTTCGCGGAAATGCCGGCGGGTAGTGTACGCGGCCTTGTAATTAAAACCGACGACCTGGATAAAGATATAGCAGACCTTAAAGCCAAAGGCCTTGAAGTAGGCAATGTTGACACAACCCCATGGGGCCGCTTTGCCACGGTTAAGGATCCCGACGGAAATGCGTTGAGCCTGCATGCGAAATAATTTCAGATGCGCAAATATGCAAATTTTGAATGCGCAGATTATCTGTTAGATAAGCTCATCAAATCTATCTGCACATCTGAAATCTGCACATCAATAAATTCATCTGCATATTTGCGCATTTGAAATCAGCACATCTATAAATTCATCCAAAATCCGCACATTAATATATGATATTTAAAAAGTACTCTGCCCTCCTCGTCCTTGCATTAATTATAATTGCCGGTTGTAATCCCAATAATACCAAACAACCAGATGCCAGTGTTTATAAAGTTGTGAAGATAAAAGATGGTGATACTTTGGGTTTGCTTACCGGCGATAACCAGCAGATTGCCGTAAGGCTTGCCGAAATTGACTGCCCTGAAAAATCGCAGGCGTTCGGGCAAGCAGCTAAAAAATTCACTTCCGATCTGTGTTTTGGTAAAGAGGTAAAATTAATTGGCAACGAGCATGATCGCTATGGCCGTACTGTTGCGCAGGTGGTACTTATCGATGGCACTAATGTAAATTATGCGCTGGTAAAAAACGGCTACGCCTGGCAGTATAAAGCCTATTCCAAAAACACCGAACTGGCTGCTCTGGAACAACAGGCCCGCGAAGATAAACTTGGTTTATGGCAGGATGCCAACCCTACCCCACCCTGGGATTTTCGCCGGGAAAAGAAACAACCTAAGACAGACTCACTTCAAACTCCCAAACCTAAAAAACATTACCGCAAGCGTAAGCCAAGACTTGAATATGCAGCCTAAATGGTTAACTTTAGGGGCATCATCATCCAAGCAATGAAATTTACCAAAGCATTCATATCTATCTTTTTCACATTACTGCTCATTTGGGCACTGCAAACTAAAATAAGCCTCGTTCCACCATTAGGAAAATTCCTGAGCCCGGCCGATGGCTTTTGGCAAAATGCCGAAAGCAAGCACATTTTGCCAGCACTCAACCTGAAACTGAATGGCTTACAGGATAAGGTTACCATTAAATTTGATGAGAATCATATCCCGCACATTTTCGCACAGAACGAGCACGACCTGTACTTTGCCCAGGGATACATGACCGCAACCGACCGCCTTTGGCAAATGGATATCCAAACCCGGCAGGCAGCAGGCAGGCTGGCTGAAGTTATTGGCCCCAAAGTGCTGGATATTGATCGCTATCACCGCCGCATGGGAATGGTTTACGGCGCCGAAAAAACAATAAAGGCAATGATGGCCGATCCAGTAGAGCGCAACATGATCCTGGCGTATACCGATGGCATCAACAGTTATATCCATCAGCTAAGCCCGAGGAGTTACCCCATAGAGTTTAAACTGCTTAACTATGCCCCCGAAGACTGGAAACCTATCAACTGCGCCTTTTTGCTTAAGCTGATGTCGGAAACATTGGCCGGCGGCTCAAACGAATTTGCAATGACCAATATTCTGCGCAAATTTGGCCCGGCCTCTACAAATGATCTTTTTCCCGATTATCCTATGCACGAAGATCCTATCATACCTACAGGCACAAAATGGGATTATTTTAAAACATTGCCCATTCCCAAACCATCCGCTAATTTTTTAGCCGGCATGGCAGATAGTACAAATACTAAACCCCGTGTTGAAGGTATCGGCAGCAATAACTGGGCGGTAGCGGGCAGTAAAACAGCAAGCGGGTATCCTATTTTAGCTAATGACCCGCATCTTAACCTCACACTACCTTCTATCTGGTACCAGGTACAGCTTTCGGCGCCGGGTATGAATGTTTATGGTGTATCACTACCAGGTGCGCCCTGTGTTATTTTAGGTTTTAACAATAACATTAGCTGGGGTATTACCAATGTTGATGCCGACGTATTGGACTGGTACCAGGAAAAATTCAGGGATACCAAAATGGAGGAATACTGGTACAACAACAAATGGAATAAAACTACCCGCCGTGTTGAAAAAATTGAAGTACTTGGTCAAAAACCGGTTTATGATACAGTAGTTTATACGCACCATGGCCCGGTTGTGTATCAAAACAATGCTCAAAAAGCCGATGGCCCTGATTTTGTTCCGGTTGGACACTCTTTAAGGTGGATAGCACACGAACAATCCAATGAACTGATGGCTATGTACCTGCTTAATACAGGCAAAAACTATGACGATTACCGCAAGGCGCTTACCTTTTTCAGCGCCCCTGCTTCAAATTTTGTTTTTGCCAGTAAAGACGATATCGCCATAACCCCAAACGGTAAATACCCGCTTAAATACAAAGACCAGGGGAAATTTATTTTAGATGGAACCGACCCGGCTGACGACTGGCATGGCTGGGTACCATTTGGGCAGGACCCCACCATTAAAAATCCGGCTCGTGGGTTTGTAAGCTCGGCCAATCAATCATCAACAGATCCTTCTTATCCTTATTATATCAATTGGTCATTTGCGCCCTATGAACGCGGTAAACGCATTAATGACAGACTTGCCGTTATGACTAATGCCACCGTTGATAGTATGCGTAAACTCCAAACAGATGTATACAGTATCCGGGCACAGAACATTTTACCAACCATGCTTAAATATATCGACCCAACTAAACTTAATGCTACACAACTTAGCGCTTATGATCAAATCAATATGTGGGACAAAAATTTCGCACCGAATTCAATAGGTGCTACTGTGTTTACCAATTGGTGGTCGCAATTGTACAATGCTGTGTGGGGGGATGATTTTGCAGATAAAACCCTGCAAAACAATTTCCCTTCTGTAGATCGCACAGAAAAGCTACTGCTTAATGAGCCAACTTCCAAATGGTTTGATGACATCCGCACACCAGCAAAGGAAACCGCAGCAGATATCGTTAATAAAGCTTTTGCAGCTGCGGTAAAGGAAATTACCGACAGATGTGGTAAACCCGGAGCAAACTGGCAATGGGGTAAATTTAAAAGAATGGAGATAGCGAGCCTTTCACGTCAACCGGCTTTTGGTTCGGGTAATTTTGAATCGGGTGGCACAGCATCAACAGTTAATGCCCTTCATGACGGGCATGGCCCATCATGGCGTATGGTGGTGCAAATGGGTCCCAAAGTAAAAGGTTACGGTATTTTTCCCGGCGGCGAATCAGGTAATCCCGGCAGTTTTTTCTATAATGATATGTTCAAAACCTGGAACGAGGGAAAGTTAAAAGAACTGCTCTTCATGCAATCGGTAAGTGAACAGTCACCACGCATTAAATCAACTTATACATTAACCGGTAAATAATAACACCATGTTGTTCTTCATCATACTTATACTTTCATTTGCCAGCGGATATTTTTTACCCTGGTGGATAGTCGCAGTCATATCATTTTTAACGGCCCTTTTTATTGGCACAACAGCAAAAAGTTCTTTTTGGCAAGCCTTTATAGCGGTTTTGATGGTATGGATAGTACTGGCTCTCTTTAAAAGCATACCCAATGATCATATCATGGCTACAAGGATAGCCCACTTATTTCATCTGCCTGGCTGGGGTTATATATTAGCTGTAACGGGCATTTTAGGAGGCTTAGTGGGTGGGATGTCGGCACTGTCCGGACTACTGCTTAAACGGGCATTTCAAAAGCATTAAAACAAAAATACCCGGAATTTAGCCGGGTATTTTTGTTTATCAGCGCATTGTTTTTAAAACGCGGCCAATGTTTCTTTTAATGTTTTAACCGCCTCGGTATTGCTGCTTGCCTGCGCAAAAATATCCTGCGAGGTGGCTTTGGCTCCATAATAAGCAGCGTTTGAATCCTTATCGATGCCCAGGTTTGAGCCATTGATGGTTATCCCGGCAAACAAACCACGGCTGCGTGAGTATGAGTAAACCTCGGCCTGCAGCTTATAATCGGTACTTGCAGTCGAACTGCGGCCAACAGGGCCGGCTGCTGCAGAAATATCGCCACCGATAGTAAAATCGCCATTCTTGACTTTGGTTAATACACCTTTATGGCGGAACACCAGCACCAGATCAACGGATTGTACGCCGATTTGTAAGCCAAAGCTACCGCCTGTTAAGGTAACAAATACCGGATCACTCCATTTGCCATTATCCAGTTTCACCATGGCTACGCCTTTACCACGTTTACCGCCAATGCCAAATCCGGCATTGATGAGTTTGGGAATGATAACAATGCCTTCGTATTCTTCCAATAGCTGATGCGGGATGCTTTCCTTCATCTTGGCAAACTCTTTCAACACATTTGACGAATTATGGATGCGTTCTGTCTGCTTGCTGTCATCGGCCGGTTTTGCCGATATCATTACAAAAAAGAGACCTAACAAAACCGGGAGTCTCAAGAATTTTAATGTTTTCATGGGGATAGATGATTAATATTATTAATTATATATTCAATATTTAACTAACCCCCAAAACACGTACTTGTTTTTTAATTTTATGTAATAGGAACGTCAAACACGCTCAATTTTGCATATAAAACAACATGCCTGGGCATTTCTGGCATGCAAATATTCAACATTGTCATTTTCGGCAAATATTTCGCTGATCAGTTCATCAACATCGGCATCACCAACAAGCCGGGTTAAAACCATTTGCTGCGCTTTGCTGTAACCTATGAGCGACAACGGGAAACTCTTTTTATTAGCCTTAATCTCCGGCGGGAAACGATAAATATCGCTGTACTCCTCCACATCTTCAGCGTGAATAAAAATAGGTCCCGGCTGGTTATAGGCATTTTCGATTTCAAAAGGCGAGTGCTTTAGCAACAGGCGTTTATCAACATTACGGTCAAAGGGTTTAAGTGAAACCCGGCATGGCCCAAGCCCGGTAGCCAGTTGTTCAACCACTTCGCCTCCAAAATCGTCGGTCATGGTTGTCCTTATTTTTTTGGCGAATGATTTTGATAGCGGTACAATTTTAAATGTGTTCATGATTATTGTTTTTAGATAGATCAAAGTTCGCGCGATAAACAAAGCGTTTCAACCCGAAACTTGCGGAGTTTCTGAACCGGGATTTATAGGATTTAAGGATTACCCGGATGCCAATAAATAGTTTGAAAGCAAATCCGTTGATCCCAAAAATCGGGTTAATCCCGGTTCAGATAATCTGCACATCTGAAATCCGCACATCTGCACATTTCCTTATCTTTGCCCTCAATGGACAAACCAGGTAAACAGGAAATATTTTCTATCAGCACCGAAGAGCAATTTAACGACGCTGCCTTGCAGGTTTTCAACTACCAGGCACAGCATAACCCGGTTTACAGCCAGTTTATTGAAGGATTGAAAATTGATCCATCATCAATTACATCTTACAGCCAGATCCCATTTTTACCTATTGAGTTTTTTAAGTCACATACTATATTAAGTACCGATGCGCCCGTTGAGGTAACCTTTACGAGTTCAGGTACTACTGGGATGATCACCAGCAGTCACCGGGTTACCGATAAAACCTGGTATGAGGAAAGCTTTCGGCGTGCCTTCAATATTTTTTATGGTGATATCAGGGATTTTACTGTACTGGCTCTGCTCCCGTCCTACCTGGAGCGCGAAGGTTCATCCCTCATTTACATGGTTGATGATCTCATTAAACAATCAAATCATCCGGATAGCGGTTTCTTTTTGTACAATCATGACGAGCTGTTTCATCAACTTAAAAAACAGCAGGATGCCGCGAAACCTACGCTTTTAATTGGCGTAACTTTCGGCCTTCTCGATTTTATTGAAAACCACCAGGTCAACTTTCCCGAGCTTGTTGTAATGGAAACCGGCGGGATGAAAGGCCGCCGTAAGGAAATGATTCGCGAGGAGCTGCACGCCATTTTAGGCAAAGGCTTTGGTGTAAAGCAGATCCACTCGGAATATGGAATGACGGAGCTGCTGTCACAAGCTTACTCCAAAGGCGACGGCATTTTCAATTGCCCGCCATGGATGAAGATCATCATCCGGGATACTAACGATCCGCTCAGTACGTTACAAACTGGTAAAACAGGCGGCATCAGCGTTATTGACCTGGCCAATATCAATTCCTGCGCGTTTATTGCTACGCAGGATTTGGGCAGGATTTACCCTGATGGCTCTTTTGAAGTATTGGGCCGGTTTGACCAGTCAGACATCCGCGGATGTAATTTGTTGATTGCTTAATACCATTTGAGAATCAAGACGTCAGGAATAACGTTTCAGGAAAACTTGATTCTTAACATTTGATTCTTGACTCTTTAACAGGTATAATTGTTATTTTTGCGCGCATCATAAATGCTAAAAATATGATTGAGAAATTTTTAAACGAGGAACAGGACCCTAAAACAGTTGAAAAGGTTTATTCACGCCTTGTGGATCTGCTTTCTTCAGGCGAAGAGGTTATCTACATTGCCGTTCAGAAAAAGCCGCTGGTAAACCTTTTTCCTGATTGTATAGCTATTACCAACAAACGTGTATTGTTTTTTACCCCGGCCAACCTGGGGCTATCTATCAAGTTTGTTGATTTTGTTTGGAAAGATATCGTTGACGTATATACCAAGGAAGAAATTATCGGCTCCATTTTCAGCGTAAAAACCACCGGTGGCGCCGAAATGGCTGTTGATTACCTGCCTAAAGTTCAGGGCCGTAAATTATACCAGTATGCCCAGGAACGTAAGGAAGTTGAGCGTGAAGCCCGCCGTCAGCGCGACCTGGAACAAAAACGTGCCGAATCAGGTGCTATCCAGCTGGAAAATTCGCCTGCCCGCGCTTTTGTAGCACCGGCATCTCCGCAACCCTTTTCTCAACAAAATGGGTACACAGCACCTGCCGCACCTGCAACGCCGCCTGCACTAGTTGCTGTCCCTGCTCCTGTTGTACAGGAAACACCTCCGCCTGCATCACCAAAGCCTGATGAGCTTACCGAAAAACTAAAAAAACTAAAAACCCTGTTTGATAATGGCCTTATTTCGCAGGAAGAATATAACGCCAAAAAACTTGACCTCTTGAGTGACTTATAGTCTTTTAGGGGACATGGTACCCTTATAAAAAAAGGAGGCCGTATCAATGTGATATAGCCTCCTTTTTTATCTACAGGCTGGCAATTAATCTCTAATCATCAGCCTCTTATCTCTAAAAAGAATTAAAGCGCCAAAACTTCTTTAACACGATCGGCAGCTTCTTTCAGCAATATTGCCGAGTAAACTTTCAAACCTGAGTTATCGATCAGTTCTTTTGCTTCGGCAGCGTTTGTGCCCTGTAAACGAACAATAATTGGCACCGGGATATTACCGATCTCTTTGTAAGCATCAATTACACCTTGCGCAACACGGTCGCAGCGAACAATACCACCGAAGATGTTGATCAGAATGGCTTTTACGTTAGGATCTGAAAGGATGATATTGAAACCAGCTTTTACAGTTTGCGCGTTGGCCGTACCGCCTACGTCAAGGAAGTTGGCAGGCTCGCCCCCGGCAATTTTAATGATGTCCATAGTAGCCATAGCTAAGCCGGCGCCATTAACCATACAGCCTACGTTACCATCAAGCTTAACATAGTTAAGGTTTGATTTGCTGGCTTCAACCTCGGTTGGATCTTCCTCATCGGTATCACGCATTGCAGCGTAATCCGGATGACGGTAAAGCGCGTTATCGTCAAGGTTTACCTTAGCGTCAACAGCTAAAATTTTATTATCAGAGGTTTTTAAAACCGGGTTAATTTCAAATTGCGATGAGTCGGTACCTTCATAGGCTTTGTATAAAGCAGCAATGAATTTGGTCATGTCTTTAAATGCTTCGCCTTCAAGGCCAAGGTTAAAGGCTATTTTACGGGTCTGGAAGCCCTGTAAACCAACTTTAGGGTCAATCTCTTCTTTAAATATAAGCTCAGGGGTTGAGTGTGCAACTTCCTCAATATCCATACCGCCTTCGGTGCTGTACATAATAATGTTGCGGCCACGGGCGCGGTCAAGCAATACGCTCATGTAAAACTCTTTGGTTTCACTTTCGCCCGGATAGTAAACATCCTGTGCAACTAAAACTTTCTTAACTTTTTTACCTTCAGGACCAGTTTGCGGAGTTACCAATTGCATACCTAAAATATTGCCGGTATGTTCTTTTACCTGGTCGATGTTTTTGGCAAGCTTAACGCCGCCGCCTTTACCACGGCCACCTGCGTGGATCTGTGCTTTGATCACTACCCAGCTTGAGCCCAGGTCTTCTTTCAATTTTTGGGCAGCCTCAACAGCCTGCTCAACAGTATCGGCTACAATGCCTTCCTGAACTCTAACGCCATAGCTTTTTAATATAGCTTTACCCTGATATTCGTGAATATTCATGTTTTGAAGAATTTGCGGTAAAGCTACAATTTTGTTTGAAACGGTAAACACCTTGTTTCAGTTTATTTGCCCTTATCGGGGTAAATAACATTGTATTTACAAAGGATACAAAGTACAAGAAACATAGGGAATTGAATATTAAGCAAACTAAGGCGCAACGCCGCAAAGAAAAAATGGTACAATTTGTTTTCAGTTGAGAGCCTGCTTAAATCATCTCATACAGCTCTTTGCCAGAATCAGGATTTACAGGATTTTAAGATTAATAGAATGTTCGTCAAATCAGAAAAATCGGGTGTCAACATAATCAAGAATCATCAACGGTAAAAATCGGTGAAATCATAAATCAATCAGTGTAATCCCAACAAAATAAATCCAGCTAATCCGTTAACTTTGCCAAATGCTTAAAGCCAGATCTATCCATAAATCATACGGACAGTTACAAATATTAAAGGGCGTTGACCTTGAGGTACAAAAGGGTGAAATCGTAACCATCGTTGGTGCTTCAGGTGCCGGAAAAAGCTCGTTACTTAACATATTAGGTACCCTTGACCGGCCAGATTCGGGCACTTTAACCATTAATGATATTGAACTAAACAAACTAAACAATAAACAACTAAGCGATTTCCGGAACCGGCAGATTGGTTTTATATTCCAGTTTCATCATCTACTGGCCGAGTTCAGCGCTCTTGAAAACGTTTGCATCCCGGCCTTTATAGCAGGAAAATCAAAATCTGAAGCAGAAAAAAAGCGGCCGGGTTGCTTGACCTTTTGGGTTTGAAAGACAGGTTGCACCATAAACCTAACCAGCTATCTGGCGGCGAGCAACAACGGGTAGCTGTGGCACGTGCGTTAATCAACAATCCAGCACTTATTTTTGCCGATGAACCTTCAGGCAACCTTGATTCGGTCAACGCGCTCGAGCTTCATGAATTATTTATTAAGCTTAAAAATGATTTCAGGCAAACCTTTGTTATTGTTACTCATAATGAAGATCTTGCAAACCTGTCAGACCGCACAGTTACAATGAGGGATGGTTTAATTGTTAACGCCCATTAACATGAGCATTTTAATTACCGCCGCCACGTCGGCGCAAGCCTACCAGCTCAAAAACAAACTGGAAGGAAAAAATATTATTTTGGGTGATCATATGGACCTGCCTGATTTTATGATAAAAACCGGCAAAATGATATTGTTGCCCAATCCAGCTTCGGCAAGTTATACACATGAAATGCTAACGCTTTGCCTGGATAAAAGCATCGATTCGGTTTATTTATTAAGGCCTGATGAAACAATACTCTTGCTAAAGGCCGAAACCCTTTTTAATGAATACGATATAAACCTACACGTAATTGCTTAATGGACTATAAGGATATTGATAAACGTAAAACAGCTTTTATTTTTGAGTTAGATAATGTGCTTTATCCGGCAAAGGATTATTACTTTCAGGCTTATTACCTGTTTGCAAACATGCTTGAATATATTGAGCTGATAGATGCAAAGGCCGCAACCAAAGTATTAACTGATACGTATATAGCTGAAGGGAAGGATGCCGCATTTAACCGTTTGACGGAGCAGTTCCCGGTGGCCGAACAATACCGCGATAAATTTGAGAACCTGCTTTTAACTGCCAAATTACCGCTAAAACTGCTTTTATATCAAAATATACTTACCTTAATGCAGGATATTGTGGTCGACCGCAAAAAATTGTTTATTGTAACTAACGGCAATGTTCAGGAACAGGTAAATAAAATTAAACAAACCGAATGGCACGGGCTGGAAAAATATCTCCGCTGCTATTTTACCGAAGAAACCGTACCAAAACCCGAACCAGATGTAATTAACCTGCTTATTCAGGAACATGGCCTCCAGCGTAAAGAAATAGTGATGATTGAAAATTCGGAAACAGATAAGCTTTGTGCCGAAGCCAGCGGCATTGACTGTATCAGTGTTGAAGACTTTTTATAGTATTACCTATAACATACTTACTAACAAGGCGTTTTAATACTTAAACTCAAGTGTATGAGAAAAATATTTTACTTTTTAGCCCTTATTTCCGTTGCATCGATATCTGCCTGTAAAAAAATAAACCTATTAATAACGGCGATGATGGTACTACCGGCCCGCCAAGCACCGGTACCGCCCTTGATCGTATAAGAGATTCTGTTTTTTTATATCCACAGGAAACCTATTTGTGGTACAACCAGCTTCCAACCTATAAAAACTTTCAGCCCCGTAACTATGTCAGTACTGATACTATTACCGGGTTAAGCAGCGAGGTTGACCATTTATCACAATATGCCGTAAATCCGGCAAGCTCTCAACCGTACGAATATTACGATAATACCGGCACGGCTAAGTATTCGTTTATTGATGACGGCTCGGTATCGAACGAATTGAGCGGTAATGGCGGCGACTTCGGTTTTTCGGTATTCTACCCTACGCGTTCGGATCTGAGGATCAAATATGTATACCCTGGTTCACCTGCTGATAAAGTAGGTATTAAACGCGGGTATCAGATCACCAAAATAAATGGGCGTACCGACCTTGCTTACGATGACGGAGGTTCGACTACCCAGTTTGTAATACAAGCCTATGCATACAGCAAAACTATCAGCATGACATTGGCCAGACCGGATAATACTACCGTTGATGTAACGCTTAATACTGCTAACTATACCATAAACCCTGTTATTACTTATAAAACACTGGACGCCGGCTCGGGCAAAAAAGCAGGCTACATGGTTTTTAATTCTTTTACTGATAAAACCAATGCCGGTCCTAAAATATTAGAGGCCTTAAACAGCTTCACTGGTATTTCCGATTTGATCGTTGATTTAAGGTATAACGGTGGCGGATCCGTAGAAACTGCAGAATACCTTGACAACCTTTTAGTACCATCGGCTAAGAACGGCACTAAGATGTATACAGCTTATTTTAATGATAAGCTTACAAACGATAACTATACCTTGTTTAAAAACCTTTACGAAATACCCAAAGGATTTTTTTCGGTAAGCAACCAAACTGTTAATTTCCAAAAACAAGGGTCACTTAATTTAAGCCGGATATTCTTTATAGTTGGTAGCGGTACTGCCTCAGCAAGTGAGTTAACCATTAATAACCTGATCCCTGAACTGGATGTTGAATTGATCGGCTCTGTCACCTATGGCAAGCCTGTTGGTTTTTATGGTATTGATATCAATAAATACCAATTGTATATGCCAATGTTCTCCACAAGAAATTCGGCAAACAATGGCGATTATTATACCGGTATGACACCAGGACAAGGCATTTATAAAGGTGTTAGCGCTGTCGACGATCTGACCAAAGATTTCGGCGACCCTACCGAAGGTTTATTAGCACAGGCTTTGAGCTATATCTCTACCGGCAAGTATAAAACCGGTTCAGTAACAACCCAAAGCCTGGCTACCTCTTCAAAAAACGTACTTTCGGCCGATCAGAAACGTGCGATGGAACAGAGATTCACCCGCAGCAAAGTAAAAGGTTTGATGCTTAAAACACCATCGGTGTTTAAAAAGAAGAAATAAAATTTTTCCGTATCATTTAAGGCGGAGGGCTAAAAAGCTTTTCGCCTTTTTTATTATGCTAAAGCTTGCCGTTGTTGGTGTTGTCACCAACAACTTTATGCTATGCGTATCGGCTTTAGTGGTTAATAAAATTATACAGGTATAACAAGTTGTTGGTGGCAACGGCGCGAGCTTTTAGCTTTCCGCCTTAGGCTTTAAGCTCTAATCAGCCAGCTCTCTTAAATCAACGGGAACAACGCGGGAAATCCCCTGCTCAACCATGGTTACGCCGTAAATAACATCTGTACTTGCAATAGTTCGTTTGTTGTGGGATACAATGATGAATTGAGAGTCTTTGGAGAAGGTACGGATAATGTTATTGAACTTATCAATATTGGTATCATCAAGCGGCGCGTCAACCTCATCAAAAATACAGAAAGGTGCAGGCTTAAGCAGGTACAGCGAAAAAAGTATAGCGGTTGCCGTAAGGGTTTTTCCCCTCCCGATAGTTGGTTGATGGATAATGGTCGTTTACCTTTTGGCTTCGCGATGATATCGATATCTGACTCGAGCGGATGATCAGGATCAGTCAGGATCAGATCGCATGAATCCTCTTCATTAAACAGCGAGCGGAATACTTTAATAAAGTTTTCGCGCACCATAATAAACGCGGTCATGAACTTATCTTTCGCGGTATCATCAATCTCCTGTATGGTAGCCAGCAATGATGCTTTGGCTTCACTCAGGTCTTTCTTTTGCGCCTGGATAAAAGTATAACGCTCGTTCATTTCGTTATAAGCCTCTACCGCCATCGGATTTATGGCGCCAAAATCATCCAGCTGTTTTTTTAGCTTTTCGGCTTTCTCGCGCAGGTCCTGCTCATTTTCACCTTCGGGTACTTCGCTTTCGGGCAGGTCTTCAATATCTATATTAAACTCAACCGAAAGACGTTCTTTCAGCGCGTTCAGGTCTATCTTTAAATTATTTCGTTCGTCGCGCAGCTCATTCTCAATAACTTCGCTGTTTTCTTTTTTGCGCCTCAATGAGCTTACCTGACTCTCATTTTCGGTGATGAGGCCGCGCCATTGATAGTACTCCTGTTCGGCTTGTTGTGTGGCCTTTTCCAGGTTTTCCTTCTGCTCATACATTTCAAGCAGGTTGTCGTCTGAGTTATCGGCCAGTTTCAGGTTTTCCTGTATAGCAACTTTTACTTTTTCAAGCTCGCTGCTATTTTGCCTTATACGCGTTTCAAGGCTTTCCTGCTGGGTATCACGATAGTCAAGGTCTTTCATCAATCCCGACACCTTGTTTTGCTGCTGATGGAAACGGATATTTTCCTGGTTATAAGCGTTGGATTGTACCGATACGTACTCATTAAGCTCGTTAAAAGCCATCTGCTTATCGGCCAGTAAATCGCTTTGGATCTGGCGTTGAGTTTTTAGCTCGGCCAATTGCGGTTGCAGGGCAGCCATTTCATCTTTGATCCCTGCAATTTTGCGGGCGATATCTTCTTTACGGTTAAGGCTATTTTCAATAAAAGTTTGATATTGCTCCTGGCGGGTTTTTACAGTGATCAACTCGTTATTTAAACGGTTCAGGATCTGTTGCTGTTCATTGATCTCAGCTGCCTTGGTTGACGAACGTAAAGCTGCAAGCTTGTTCTGTAATTCTTCAGACTTCGTACGAAATGAACCCACCTGGTTCTCTATTCCCCGGATCTCTTTAGCCAAATTCTCCAGGTTTTTAGCACGCCCGATCCTTTTACCTTCAAACAAACCCACAGACCCACCGGCCATGGTATGTTTTGATTTATTGAACTTACCGCTCTTGCCGATTAACACAACGCCCTGCGGTAAAGTTTCGCTATTGATCTGGCCTTCTTTATCGTCATCAACCAGGTAAACACCTTTAAGCAGGTAATTACAAAGCGGCAGGTAACGTTTTTCAACCTCAATAACACTCAGTGCCGGGATAGCCCCCTCCTTTTCGAAGCTGATTTGTGCAGGCGATTCATCAGCGTAGTTATTCAGCACAAAGAAATTTGCTCTGCCCTTTGCCGAATTGCTCAACAGGCTTATAGCCTTTACAGCATCGTCGTAGCTTTCAACCACGTAATAGTTCATGAGCGGTTCAAGGTAGTTTTCAATGGCTACACGAAACTCCTCCTTACAAAAAAGCACATCGCTAAACAAAGGTGCATTTTTAGCCCAATCGGCATTCTTTTTCAGGAACCTGATTGACTCCGGGAAGCCCTCCAAACTGTCAACCATACTTTTGGTAAGGTTGTATTCGTTTTGTTTGGCATCCAGCCTGCGGCTTTCTTTTATAATGGTATCCTTAACCGAGTTCAACTCAACATCGGTTTCGGCAATTTGTTCTTTTAATTTATTTTCAAACTCAACAGCCTGCTGAAATTCATCGTCGAGTGTTTCCTTGCGGTATTGCAGCTCGGCAACCACCTGGTTAAAGTGCGAAAGCTCCACCTCTTTATTGGTGGTATCTTCCATATTACGCTGGCTTTCCTGCTCCAAAGCCTGTTGCTGAATTTGTAATATATCCAGGTCCTTTTCAGCCTTGTAAGCCTGGTTTTGCAGGCGGGTATTGATATTATTAAGTTCGTTTAGCTCATTACGTGCTTCGGTTTGCTGGGCGCGCAATTCGTCAACAGCCTCCTTTAAATCAGTTACCCTGCTTTGAATAGCTTGCAGGGTTTCATCTTCAGTAGCCTTTTCCTCGTTTAGGCGTTTAATGTTGTATAATACGTGGTTCAGCTGGTTTTTGTCCCGTTCTAACTCTTCAGTCAGACGCGATTCCTTATCTTGTTGAAACTTCAACTGTTCATTCTTGATCTTCTTTTCGCTTTCGTAAGCGCGGATCTTGGAAACAAACTCGTTGGTTGTTTTTTGCTGAACAGAGAGGTTTTTTCTTTGGTGATGCTATCCAGCTTTTGTTGCTGTAAAGTCGCTTCCAAAGTATCAATCTGGGCTACGATATCGCCCTTCTCGGCCTTATGCTTTAGCTCCTGCTCCTCTATCTTTTTTAATGATTCGCTGAAAGCCACGATCCTGAACGAAGCCAGCATAATGCTCAATGTTTTATACTGCTCCTTGAGACGATAGTATCGTTCAGTTTTCTTCGCCTGGTTCTCCAGCGATTTCAGGTTCTTCTCAATCTCAAACAGCAGGTCATCAACACGGGCCAAATCGGCCTCTGTCTCTTTCAGCTTACTGAAAGTTTGCTTTTTGCGGAGCTTGTATTTAGAGATGCCCGATGCTTCCTCAAACAGGTTACGGCGTGAGCCCTCCTTATTGGTGATGATCTCGTCGATCATCCGGAGCTCGATGATAGAATAGGAGTCGGAGCCGATACCCGTATCCAAAAAAGATCGGTAATATCCTTTAAACGGCACTGTACATCGTTAAGTCGGTATTCGCTTTCGCCCGTGCGGTAAAGCTTACGAGTAAGCGTTACCTGCGAATAATCGGTTGGCAGTACGTTTTTTGTATTATCAAAAGTGAGGGAAACTTCGGCAAGGTTAGCCGATTTACGGCTTTTGGTACCGTTAAAAATAACGTTATCCATTTTCTCCGAACGGAGCATCCGGGTGCTTTGCTCACCCAAAACCCAACGGATACTGTCAACAACATTTGACTTACCGCAACCGTTAGGGCCTACAATAGCGGTAACACCCTCATTAAAATTGATGGTTATTTTATCGCCGAAACTCTTGAAGCCTTTGATTTCTAAACGGGTAAGCTGCATTTAATTTATTAAGTACCTTGCAAAGTCCAAACCTCCAAAGTAATTATAAATAATTGAGTTTTGAAAGTATATTTTGATTTGAGGTGAAAGGAAAAAGGCTAAAGGTGAAAGGTTGATGTAGTTAATCATTTCGAGCGCAGCGCGGCAATCGCTTGCTTTACAGAGCAGCTATGCTTCTGTGCAATTACTTCGTCGTTCCTCCCTGCAATAACATGAGGAAGAAATCAAACCCTGATCTCCCCCTTCAGATAAGTAACCGCTTTACCGCTCATCAATACCCTATCACCTTTAAGCTCGCACCAAAGCTCGCCGCGGCGGGCCGAAAGCTGATAGGCATGGAGGCTATCTTTACCAAGGCGTTTTGCCCAATACGGGATCAGGTTACAATGTGCCGATCCGGTAACCGGGTCTTCGGGGATGCCTGCGCCGGGGGCAAAAAAGCGTGAAACAAAATCAGAGTTATCGCCAGGAGCGGTGGCTATGATCCCTACCGTATCCATTTTTGACATGGCGAAGAAATCGGGCGTAAGCTCCCTGATATCCTGCTCGGTTTCATAAACAATGAAATAATCACGCGAGCGCAAAAATGCTACCGGCTGCTTTTCACCAAGCGCTTCGGCCAATCCGTTTGGAGCCTCAATTGGGATAGGTGGCCTCGACGGAAAATCCATAGTATATTTATCGCCATCGCGCTTTACAATTAGCGTTCCGGCCTTTACGGTTTCAAAATGAATTACATCTCCCTCATATCCCAGCTCCGAAAATAGGATATGAGCAGATGCCAGGGTAGCATGCCCGCAAAGATCTATCTCATACTCGGGCGTAAACCAGCGCAATTTGTAGCCATCCCCGTTTTTCACAAAAAAAGCGGTTTCGGCAAGGTTATTTTCAATGGCTATCATTTGCATGGTAACATCGGGCAACCATTCATTAAGCGGACAAATTGCCGCCGGGTTACCGCCAAAGAGCTTATCGGTAAATGCGTCGGCCTGGTATATGGGGATGGTCATAAAAATATTGTATTTTAGCTAATATAACGAGGTGAGAGTCAAAATGCAAGAATATAAGAATCAAGATTCAAGAATACCAGAATCATGATGCAAGACTGTGAGAATCAAGATACAATACTGCAAGAATCAAGATCTTTATTAATATTTTCCCGCTTCTTAATTCTTTTCTCTTGATCCTGATCTCTTGGTTCTTATCTCTCGATTCTTTTCTCACTCGATCCATAAAACGGAATTACCCGAATTATATTGGTTAGGTTCGTAAAGTTTATTGCCCGGGTCTATCATCCATTTATCATCCACAATAAACTTGTACAGTTGCTTGCCTGGTTTCAGGTAAACACTTACCGTCCACTCTTTACCGTTAAAAGCAAGTGTGTAACCAAAATCATCAAAGTTGTTAAAACTGCCCGCTAAATGAACCTTTTTTGCATTATTGAAACCGCTTAGCTTAAACGTATAATTTGGTTTCACCGAAATATATGAATTAACAACGCCGCCCTCCATCATATTACGAGGGTTTTTGGGGTCGGTGATCCAGTTATCATCCACAACAAACTTATAGCCATAATTGCCCGGCGGAATAATTAAGGACGATGCCCAGCCCGTTTTGGTTTTGGTAAGCGGGATCAGGCCATGTTCCCAATTATTGAAGCTTCCGCCAACGTACACTTTCTTTGCATTGGTATAACCATCAAGCTTAAATACAACCGTTTCGCCAAGGTTCAGCACTGAGTTGGTATATCCATCAGCGCCCTGGATCTTATTAGGATTAGCTGGATCGGTGATCCATTTGCCATCAACCAGGAAACGATACGCCTGTGTGCCTTCGTGCAGGTAAAGCTGTTTTTGCCAGCCTTTGGGACTTTTCTCGAGAACGATATTGTTAGCGTCCCAATCATTAAAACTCGCTGCCAGTGTTATTTTATGGGCATTGGCGTATCCGTTAAGCTTAAAAGTGTAGTTATAACGAAAGTATATTGAATTATCGTCATGATCGCTCACCAGGTTGTTATAACGGTCACTGGTCCAATGGCCATCCACAATAAATTTATATTCATACTTGCCGGGTTTCAGCTTTATGTCGGCAATCCAACCGCTGTCGGTTTTGGCCATGATACCTTTAAGGGTGCTCCAGTTATTAAAGTTACCTGATAACAGTACCCTTTTACTTTGGGCATAACCGGGCAAAAAGAAACGGGTTAATCCAGATGGTAGTTCATGAACGGTGATTTTAGCAAAGTTATTGATGCCGAAGCTAACATCAGCCGGATACCCCGGCGACTCATTATCATTGTTATCTATTTTAGTAGTTATCAGGTAAGGAGTAACTTGCGGGTTCAGGTTAAGGGCCTCAAGCGGCCTGTCGAACTCTATTATATTTCCCTGTTTTTCGGCCATTGTCCAGCCGTCTTTTTTCAGAGCGGTAAAATCTCCCTTCAAAATAGCAGCGGCATTTGCACCTTTTAACCCGGCTTTTTTGAGCAAGCTATCTACCTCCGTTTTAGTCGACCGCATATCAATAAGCAGCCTTAGGTTATCGCCGCCCATAACCAGCTTACCGCGTTTTTGCGCGCTTGCAGACAAAGCCATGCAAACCATCGCAAAAAAAACAATAACTATATAGGCCCCTCTTTTCATTACTGATTATTGTAAATGTACATTTCAAATTCTTTTTTAACAAAGTTGATGGTGAATATGCCCCTTACAAAGAAATCGTAACCCAATACACCATCTATTGTGTAACCATAAGCGTTCCCCATTTTTTCGAGATTGGTGATCAGGATCCGGTTTTTCATATACTTGCGGTCGCCCACAACCAGGTTATCAAAACGGGTATAGATCACCTCGATAGAAGTACCGCCAATCCCCATAATTTTTGAGCGGCTAACTACCTCCATATCGGGCATTAGCTTTTTTGATCTCCTGTAATCGAGCAAACTGGTTTCTGCTGCGCTGTCAAAAGCGAACCAAAGCGAATTATCATTAACAGTGCCCTTCATTAAAATAACATCATTAAGCATGCGGAAAGGGCTTACCATAAACCGGTCGTAAAATACTTTCTCAGCCGGAGGGATATTGCCGTTTTCGTCAAGCTTTTGAATATATAGTGTATTACGGAACAGATCGACTGTAATGGCAAAATCTGAAAATACCCGGGTACCCAGTAATCCCAATATTTTGATCCCTTTACTGTTTTCGATAGAGGACAGATCGGTAACATCGGCCCTGAGCCTTGGATAATGTAGGTCAAGGATGTTAAAATTACGGATATAAGTAGTAAAAGAACTGCCGGCAACGCCGTTGATTCCTGCAGATTCCTGCTCAGCTACGTGTGGCAGATCCCTAAAATAGGTTTCATTTAAAACCAGATACGGCGCGCCGGTATCCAGCACAAAATTACCTTCAAGGGTATCGATCTGGGCTTCAATAACAATCAGGTTACCAGCTCGTTTTATGGGGATGACCAAGGTTTTAAAATCGCCGGTTGGTGAAGGATCCGGGTCTGATTGTACGTTTTTAAAGGTGATGCCATTAATGGTCGTTTTCCCGCTTCCCGCTGCACCCAAACAGCAGAAAGTTAAAAAAGCGATCAATAAGTAAACCCTGAACATGGTATTAAGTATATACCTATCAGACCCTCGTTTTACACTTTAAGTTACACCTCCCGGCATTTAAATAATGTGATTAATATAGCCGTGCCTGATCAGATCATCAGGGCTGTTGATGGCTTTGGTGCTCCCGTCGGTAATTAGTACTATTCTATCGGCCACGTCAAGGATATTATAATACTGATGGTCGGTAACAATGATACCTTTTACCTTAGCGCATTTACGAATGATACCCTTAAACATTTCCGCCTGCACCGGCGAAACATGAGTAAATGGCTCATCGAGCAATATAAAATCTGCCCGGCTGTAAATACACATCAGGGTTTCCAATTGCCTGAGTTCTCCGCCGGATAGCTGGCCGGGCTTTTTGTGATGATGATCCTGGTAAATTGACAATGAGGTAAATTCATCAGTAAATTGAGGGTCGATAATGGTACCAGCAAGGCTTTGGATCTTTATACTTTGCGGCAGATAATTGTGCTGGGGCAAATAAGCTACCCGACCATCGTCATAACCTTTATAAATGTGTTCATCGTCGATGCTTACGTGCTTGTAAGTTGGCTTCAGGCTACCGAAAATAACCCGCAGCAGCGATGACTTGCCACAGCCGTTGCGGCCAAGCAAACCTACCACCTCGCCCTGGCGGCAATCGAGATAAATATCCTGTAAAATTTTGCGTCCATCAAACTCGAGGTGAACGCTGTCGGTTTTTAAAATATACTGACCCAATATTTTACCAGTTTTAAGAGTGATAGCAGTATTCCGTAGGCCAGGGCATCGCACGTAAGGGCGTACAGGTATAACTTGTCGATCCCGTAACCTGCATTACGGAAGTAGAAGAAGGTTTTAGTTGAGTTGTAATTATAATACCGGAAGCCGATAATTAAACCATAACTCATTATTTTAAAAATGTATGATTCTACAATATTAACCTCTCCGCGAAACAAATAGTAGATGCAGATCATGTTGATGGTCATGCACCATAACAACATCGACTTATAAAAATACCAGGTGATTTTTATGGTGTTACGCATTCAGCTAATCATGACAGGTGAGCTAAAATAACGCAGGTTGTGGCTTAAAATTTTCCTCGCAGGCAATTCTATTTTGTTCGCCCGCTGGCTCTCCTGGCGAACAGGTTCGGAGATGCGGTAACTGCAGACACAGTTTTTGATGAGCCCGGCACTTTACTCCACACTGAGGCGTTGTTCCAGTGATCTGTAAAACAGGACATACTCATTTTTATGTTTACGTCCACGCTTACTTTAGCGTTGCTATGTAAGCGCGGACGCTTGAGGGCAATTGCATATCCCCCTTGCTCACAAACCTTATTCAACCCGCTCCTTTAGCGCTGCTTCCCAGCCTATTATTGCGTTTTTACGGGTACTGCCCCAATGATACTGGCCGATTTCGCCGGTTGATTTGATTACCCGGTGGCAGGGGATCAGGAATGCTACGGGGTTACTACCCACCGCTGAGCCGACTGCTCGGTAAGCATTTTCGCTGCCTGCTTTTTTGGCAAGTGAGCCATAAGAGGTTAATCCGCCGGGAGGTACTTTCAATAACGTCTCCCACACTTTGATCTGGAAATCGGTCCCTTTTAAATGCAGCTTGATCTCGTCCAAACGGCTCCAATCCTGCGTAAAAATAAATAAAGCGTTCTGCTGGATCCTGTCAACTAACTGGTTGAATACCGCGTTAGGAAAACTTATCTTCAGTTGCTCCAATGCTTTCTCTTCGCCCTCATCAACAAACGCCATGTGGCAAATCCCTTTAGCAGTGGATGCTACGATCACCTTACCAAAAGGTGTATCTGCAAACGAATAGTTGATATGCAGCATGGCTCCGCCGTTACGGTATTCGCCGGGGGTCATACCTTCTACCTTAATAAAAAGGTCATGCAGCCGGCCACCTCCCGAAAGACCTGTTTGCAGCGCGGTATTAAAAACATTCGCGTCTTCATGTTTCAAGATTTCCTTGGCATGCTCCACACTCAAATACTGCAGGAATTGTTTTGGGGTTACCCCTGCCCAATCCTTAAACATCCGTTGAAAATGAAAGGGGCTTAAATTAACATGTTCCGCAACTTCGTCCAGTTTAGGCTGTGCCTTAAAATTCTCCCTGAAAAAGCCAATCGCGTCTGCTATGCGGGTATAATCTATCTCTTGTTGAGTTTTCATAAAGCCTTTTTTTAAATAAATTCAATTGTGTTTTTTGTATTTACAACACAAAGGTACCGGCCTCGTCTCTGCTCAACAATCCGATTCTTGCGGAGTTTTCAGGCGATATGCTCTTCGATTATCTTGCTTAAAACTACCGCATTATTTAATTTCAGCTCCTTTGAAGAAAACACCAGCGTCACTATTTTATGCTGCCTGATATAATCTACCAATTCATCCAAAGCCTTTGCACCCTCAGTTTCAGTGCGGTATTTTTGGTTAAAGGCTTCAAATTTCTCAGGATCATGGTTGTACCATTTTCTTAGTTCGTTAGATGGAGCTACATCTTTAAACCACTTGTCAATCCGTTGGTCTTCCTTTTTTATCCCCCGCGGCCAAAGGCGGTCCACCAAAACCCTAACGCCATCTGCCTCGGTATAAGGTTCATAAACCCGTTTAAGTTTAATCTTCATGATAATGTATTTTAATACTTTTTCTTCGATGGAACCGACAGTATAAATTCCGCAAGAATCGGATTGCCCACCAATCTTCCTAACGATAGTTTTGATACTATTCAAAATAACAAAAATGACACCGGAACAAACACTTAAAGATCGCATCAAAAATCTTGATTGGGATCAAATTAATAAAACATTACATGACAACGGTTTTGCAATTGTTAAACAGGTTTTAGGTGAACGCTACTGCGATACATTGATCAGCTATTATGACGCAGATGCTTACCGTAAAACCGTCATCATGGAGCGCTACAGATTTGGATACGGCGAATACAAATACTATAAATACCCGCTTCCTGCAATTATAACCGATTTAAGGGAGAGCGTTTATCCGTACATCGTACCTGTGGCCAATAAATGGATGAATGAACTTGGTTTTGACAAACAATTCCCCGGCACCCATGAAGAAATGAAACAGTTAAGCCATGAAGCCGGGCAAACCAAACCCACAGCCCTGATATTGCAATACACAGAAGGCGGATTTAACACCCTGCACCAGGACCTTTACGGCGAGGTATATTTCCCCATCCAAATGGTTTTCATGCTCGATCAACACAACAGAGATTATACCGGCGGCGAATTTGTAATCACCGAGAAAATTCCGCGGGCGCAATCAAAAGTTAATGTACTTACCCCTGGCATGGGTGATATGGTTTTATTTACCACTAACTTTAGGCCAGTAAAGGGAAGTAAAGGTTATTACAGGGTAAATATGAAGCACGGCGTAAGCCCGGTTCACAGCGGTAAGCGCCATAGCCTGGGCATTATATTTCATGACGCGCTGTCTTAAACAGATTGATGTGACTTTGATCCTGACCATTGAAAACAACGTATAACATGTTGCAGAACCGTGTAAATCCATTTGGACAACTTATTAAAACAACAGCGCGGGGTGCCTGGCTTGGTAACCGGGGCGTAATCCATAATGAGGACAAGGAAATTGTACGCGCTTTCAAAATTAAAGCCTGGATAACCTGCGCTTTGGAGTTCAGGGGCCGACACCGGGAAATCATGCAGCCCGACCGCTGGACTGAACTCTTCTTCCTTGATGAAGCCACGGCATTTTCAGCAGGGCACCGGCCTTGTTTTCAATGCAGGTATAGGGATCATCATCGGTTTAAAGAGTTTTGGCTAAAAGGCAACCCTCAATACGGTTTTGACATGAAAACAACGGTAGCCAAAATAGACGACATTTTGCAGGCAGAGCGCATTACAGCTGATAAGTCAAAAGTTACCTATCAAGAAAAACTAAAAGCCCTGCCCAACGGCACATTTGTAATTTATGATGGCAAATCACATTTACTCAAAGATAACCAGTTGTATTTATGGAGCCCTGCCGGATACCTAAAAGGAATAAGGCTGCCCAATGTGGATATAATCACAGTACTAACTCCCCGGTCAATTGTGAACATGTTCAGTGCGGGGTATGTGCCTCAAATAGGGATTTATTAAATATTTTTTAGCGGCCTGCCATAATCTCGGGGAGTAAATAATTTCCAATGCCCCTCAGAAATAACCTCAACGGCTACGTCAGTCACTTTAATTGCGGTTTGATCGTCAATAGCGTATGATGGTACTGGTATGGAAGCAACCAGTTTCTCAATATTGTCCAGCGAATTATTCGGGAACCACTCATGATCCAAATGCGGGTGGATAGCAAAGTCAACAAAACTTAATGACTTATCGCTATCAGCCGGCAGGATATGGTTGCCATAGGTAGTACCAAAGCAGGTCATGATCATACTACCGGCACTCAAGCCAACATATACCATCTTTTGTAAAAGCGAGGGCAGCAGATCCGCCAGCCCGGATTGCTGCATCCAATAGGTCAGGTACTGGCAGTCGCCGCCACCTACCAATAAAGCATCTATTTCCCGGAGCATGTCAACCCATAACTCTTTTTTGATACTGGGTAAGGCGGTAAGTTCCAATAAGCCCAGCGACTTCCAACCCAATTGGCAAAAGGGATCACCTAAGGACCCGCAAATAACCCTTCGTACTATGTCGCCGCCATTGGGTATGGCGTATATCGCGGTAGGGATAAAAAGGGCGTTCGCTTCGGCAACCGGTTTACCCAACAGCTCTACCAAAGCATTTTGAATACTCATGTTGCTAATTCCGGCAGACGTAAGAAGTAGTTTCATAATTTGTTGGATTATAATCAATGTTAATAAAAACGCTGAATTAAATTCATAAAATATCCAAAACTCCCCCTCCATCCATTCAATTACCCCGTTCGTCGGTACAAAATTTCAGATTAAAAACTCAGGGCTACCTTTACAGCATCAAATAATAATTTGATCAGTGATAAGGTTTAGGTGACAGCCCCCAAGCAGCGAGTGCCAGGGGGCTTTCTTATATAATCTACGCATCCCTATTTTAGGTAAAACACGCCACTCCCCCGTCTCGTCTATACAATTTCCCGGTTCACCGACACATGGTTGTTAAAACTCCCGCTCATCTTCACCTTTGATTTATAATTCAGAAGCAGGGACACTGAATTATAGTTTTTTTCGTATAAGATGAAGCACCTGTGCAATGTACAGGTGCTTTTTTTAAATTAGATGCTAAAATATTTGCCAGCCAGTAGCTCCGGCATTGATGAATAAAAGAATCTTAAAATAAAATGATCCGCTCAAAAGCAACCACTTTTTTCATTCATGCTGCAGGCTGGCTTGTGTTTTTAGGGTTCCCGCTATTATTCATGAACCGCACACAGCAAAGCAGCGCCGGCACCTATGCCGTCCTGTTTTCGCCTTACTACTGGCTGTTTTGTCTCACCTATATATTTATGTTTTACCTGAACGCCTGGTACCTGGTGCCAAAGTTCGTGTTCCGTAAAAGATATCTCTGGTATGGGATTATTGTGCTATTACTTTCAGGCTGTGTTTACTTTTTGCAGCCTTTTGATAACCTGCTTCTTCACAATCTCATTAAAGGGAATAAACCAGTTGCAACAACAGCCCCCAATCCGCAGCCTATAGGACCACAAATTACGCCAACGGGAATTGACAGCTCAGCACCTGATCAGCAAAATATGCCTTTTGGCCCGTTGCCGCATGAGGATCTGCGGATGCAGGACCCCAGCCTTAAACCCACCAACCGAATTATCTTCATTCATCAATCCGGTAATATTGATATGGTAGGCTTATTTATTTTTATCATTGTGATGGGGCTGAGCGTTGCCATTGCCACGGTTCAAAAATGGCAGCTTACCGAGCAGATGGTTACCCGTGCCGAGGCCGAAAAAGCCCATGCCGAACTCTCTTTTCTTAAAGCCCAGATCAATCCTCATTTTTTATTCAACACGCTGAATAATATTTATGCCTTATCGGTTACCAATAGCGAGCATACTTCCGAGAGCATCATGAAACTCTCTAACATCATGCGCTATGTAACCGATGAGGTAACGGAGGATTTTGTTTTGCTGCAAAATGAAATTGATTGTATCAATGATTATATCGATCTGCAACGCCTGCGCCTCGGCAAAAAAACAAAGCTCGATTTTGAAGTTTCGGGCAAGATTGACAATCAAAAAATTCCGCCCCTGATACTGATGACCTTTATTGAAAACGTTTTTAAATATGGCGTAAGTAAACACCAGCCATCAGTTATTGATATTTGCTTAAGGGTAAACGGCAACCAAATGCTGTTCATCTGTAAAAATACCATTTTCGAAAAACGACCTGCCACCGAACGGAAAGGGATCGGCATTGCCAATAACCGCCAGCGCCTGCAACATATTTATCCTAACAAACACCGGCTTGACATTAGCGTGGCCGATGGTAATTACATTGTTGAACTGGAGATTAACGCTTAAACTGTTTATTATGCAATTAAAATGTGTAGCCATTGATGATGAGCCGCTGGCCCTCCAAATAATTGAAAAATATGTAGCCGAATATCCCGCGCTAACATTGGTTAATACTTTTGAGGATGCCATATCGGGCGGGGAATACCTGAAAATGAACAAGGTGGATGTGCTGTTCATAGATATTAACATGCCTGATATTACCGGTATCGACCTGGTAAAATCATTGACTGATAAGCCAATGATTATTTTTACCACTGCCTACAAAAATTATGCGTATGAAGGTTACGAACTGGAAGCGGTTGATTACCTGCTGAAACCGATCAATAACCTGCGCTTTGGCACAGCGGTTCAAAAGGCAATTGGCTATTACCAGTACAAACATACCGATACCCCAAATGAAAGCGATTTTCTGTATGTGCATTCAGAATACAGACTGATCAAGATCAACATTAAAGACATTGAATACATTGAAAGCATGCAGGATTACATCAAGATCCATATGCTGGGCGTAGCCAAACCCATACTGACACTGATGCCCCTGAAAAGTGCAATTGAAAAACTGCCTGCATCAAAATTTATCCGCATCCACCGCAGCTTCGTGGTAGCGCGTGAACAGATTAGGTCTATCCACAACCGCAAGGTAAAACTAACCAACGTAGAGCTTCCTGTAGGTACAAACTATACCGATTTTATCAAAGACTGGCACAAATAATCAATTCATCGGCACATTAAAGGCGTTGAACGACACATTATTTTACAGCCCCTTAAATAGCCTCAACTTTATATTATTAAAATTGATACTAATCCCTAAAGTCATGAAAACAGCAGGCGATAAAAAAACCATCTTAGTACTTGATAAAAACAGCCGGATGTTATCGGTAATTGATGACATTATGTACTATGGTGATTTTAATGTGCATTTAACTTTTGACCCTAATGCTATATATGATAAAGCTAAAATGATTAATCCGGATTTGATCATTTTGGATTATTTGTTGTTAGATAATGATTGTGAACTGGTTTGCCGGGACTTTAAGGACGATAAGCAGCTGTGCAATGTACCTATCATTATTGTAACCGCTTTTAAAACAAAAAAAGCACAGGCCGACTCCTATAAATGCGATGCCTTGTTTGTAAAACCGCTGGATATGGAAGTGCTTGCATCAAGGATAGAATACCTGATGGCATCCTGAAGCCGGTTTTGTAAACTCATATAAACCTGCTAAGTTTAGCTTTTATTAATTAAACAAACCTGTACTTATAAAATGAAACTCAAAAGCAACATAGCCACCAGCGAAAACGGGTTTATTTTTAACCCTGCCACCGGCGATTCATTTTCCGGCAACGGTATGGCGGCACAACTGCTTGAGGCTATGAAAAGCGGCAAAACCGAAGATGATATTAAGCAGGATATTCTGAGCAGATACGAGGTGAGCGAAAGCCAGCTTAACAGCGATTGGGATAATTGGATGCTGCAGCTAAAAGAAGCAAACCTGCTCGAAATTTAAGGATGATGGCAAACAAGTACGCTAATTTATGTATTGCTGTTACCGGGCTTAATGCAAACGACAATCCAGGGCCGGGGATGGCAGTCATCCGTTGTTTAAAAGAGTGTTTTAGAGATGGTTTGCGAATAATTGGCCTGTCGTACGAATCGCTGGAGCCCGGAATTTACCTGCGGGATCAGGTAAACAAAACTTACCAGCTCCCCTATCCAACCGAAGGTACGGCAGCCCTTGTTGAACGTTTGGCATATATAAACGGACAGGAAAAGCTTGATCTCATTATCCCCAACTTTGATTCCGAGCTGTTCAATTTTATAAAGATAGCGCCGCAATTGCAGCAAATGGGCATAGCAACTTATCTCCCAACACACCAGCAACTGGCGTTAAGAGATAAGGTGAACCTAAAAAATTTCGGCACAAAAAATGGCTTTTATGTGCCCGCCGATCATAAGCTTTACACAACCGATGATATTAAAAAAGCGGCTGATGAGTTCAACTTTCCTATGGTAATAAAAGGTAAGTTTTATGATGCTTATGTTGTGTACACGATGGATCAGGCATTGAAAGCCTTTCATCAATTGTATGCAGCCTGGGGCGTACCGATAATAGCGCAGCAATACATCAAGGGCAACGAAATCAACATCTCAGCCCTTGGGGATGGTAATGGCTACAATATCAGTTTGGTGGCTATGCGCAAGCTTTATATTACCGATAAAGGGAAAGCCTGGGCGGGTGTTACCATTAAAGATGACAAGCTTACCCAACTGGCCGACAACTTTGCCCGCGCAAGCAACTGGAAAGGGGCTACGAAATAGAGGTCATGAGCGATGCAGAAGGGCATTTATACATATTGGAAATTAACCCCCGGTTTCCGGCATGGGTTTATTTAACTGCCGCCGCAGGCCAAAACCAGCCTGTGGCATTAGCTAAAATAGCGATGGGTGAAGGCGTTGAGCCTTATGCCGATTACCAGGCCGGCAAACTGTTTGTCCGGTATTCGTGGGACCATATCGCCGACATCGCCGATTTTCAGCAGATCTCGGCGTTTGGCGAATTATAATTTATAACGATGGAAAAGCTGCCATACGAGAAACCATATATAAAAAAACTACAGGCCGGTGCCCTTAACAAATTCGGCTCCCGCACTGGTTTGCAGCCCTTTAAAAGTATCGATGGCGTTTCGGTTAAAAGCCTGATCGAAAACTACGGTTCGCCGGTGTTCGTATTGTCCGAAAAACAGATCCGCAAAAACTACCGGGCTGCATACCGCGCTTTTAGCACCCGCTACCCAAAAGTACAATTTGCATGGAGCTACAAAACCAATTACCTCAACGCCGTTTGTCAGATTTTTCACCAGGAAGGCAGTTGGGCCGAGGTAGTTTCGGGCTTTGAATATCGTAAAGCTTTAGGTAATGGCGTACCTGGCAACAAGATCATTTTTAACGGACCGGGCAAGTCCATCAATGATTTACAGCTGGCCATCGAACATGATTCGCTGATCCATATTGATCATTTCGATGAGCTTAACCTACTGCTTACATTAAGTAAAAACCTGGTCAATAAACCGCGTGTGGCCATTCGTATAAATATGGATACCGGCGTTTACCCACTTTGGGACCGCTTTGGTTTTAACTATGAAAATGGAGAAGCCTGGTCGGCAGTTACAAAGATCACAGGCTCGGGAAGTCTGCAATTGGTGGGCTTGCATTGCCATATCGGTACCTATATGCTCTCTGCCGATGCTTATGGTATAGCGGCTAATAAACTGGCCGAACTGGCTGTTCGCTGCCAGACCGAGCTTAATCATAAAATAGAATATCTTGATCTGGGAGGCGGCTTCCCCTCAACCAATACATTGAAAGGTGCTTACCTGCCGGGAAATGATACCGTGCCGACGATTGATGACTTTGCTGAAGTCATAACTTCGGCTTTGCTCAATTTTGGCTTTGCCAATGATGATCTGCCGCTGCTGATATTGGAAAGTGGGCGTGTTTTGATAGATGATGCCGGTTACCTGCTGGGCACTGTTATCGCCAACAAACGTTTAGCCAATGGCAAAGGCGCCGCCATTGTTGATTTTGGGGTCAATATCCTGTTTACATCTTTTTGGTATGAACACCAGGTAAGCCCAGCCCAGGATTTTGCTGCACATACCGAAAACATGGTGATATACGGACCGCTTTGCATGAACATTGATGTGAT
Organism: Mucilaginibacter sp. P19; assembly: GCF_050632265.1. NCBI lineage: Bacteria > Pseudomonadati > Bacteroidota > Sphingobacteriia > Sphingobacteriales > Sphingobacteriaceae > Mucilaginibacter > Mucilaginibacter sp. P19. The sequence continues at coordinate 1,406,851 of NZ_CP192586.1, read as the reverse complement.
CAGGGAAAGCATTAACCTGCCCCTACTAAATCCCGGCGACCAGGTAGTAGTGCACAAGGTTGGCGCTTACAACATGACCCAATGGATGCAATTCATCACTTTAAGGCCTGCTGTTGTGTTGATAGACGAGAAGTTGCGTACGCATCTCATCCGCAAAAACGAAACATTGGAATATACTGCCGAACCAGAGTTAGTACCCGCTCATTTAAATAACAACAAGTGAAGCAAATTCCAGCATTCATAAAAACCGTCATCAATTCCTATTCGGTTTTGTTTTTTCTCAAAACCGGGTATTAGGGATTATTTTGCTGCTGGTATCATTTTTCAATCCGGTATCCGGCTTTGCAGGGTTGAGTTGTGTCATTTTCTCTTTGCTGATAACAAAATTGTTAAAACAGGATAACGAAGATTACCGGGTAGGAATTTACAGCTTTAACTGTTTATTATTAGGGATAGCATTTGGTGCTTTTTTCCAGGTTAATCTCATGTTTGTGACCTGGCTGGCGGTTGCCTGTTGCCTGGTAGTGCTTGCTACCATTATCATGTCAAAGCGCATGGGTAAACCGGGTTTACCTATACTTTCACTGCCGTTTATCCTGGTTTTCTGGCTTGTACTGCTGGCATCCAACAGCATCTTCAACACTGGATTATCACAAAAAAGCAGCTCCCTGCTCGAAGAAATTTACACCGGCCCGGGTAACCTGGCCGGCGCCGAAGGTTATCTTGCCACAACATTGCCAAAACTGATGAGCTTATTTTTCCGTTCATTGAGCGCAATTCTGTTTCAGCATAATATCATAGCCGGAATGCTTATTGCTATGGGGATACTTGTACATTCGCGCATTGCATTCAGCCTGCTTATCATTAGTTTTTTAACGGCCTGCGGGTTTAACAACATCACACATACCTACCCCGAGGGCATCAGCTATTACCACCTGGGTGCTAATTTAATGATGGCCTCAATGGCTATAAGCAGTTTTTTCACTATCCCATCGTTACGCTCTTACCTACTGGCAATTCTTTGCATCCCCTTGGGTTTCATACTCATTAATGCCCTTACCACACTCATGGCCTTGCATGCGCTGCCTGTTTTTTCGTTACCGTTTTGCGTGCTTAATATCAGCCTGCTCTATTTTTTAAAGTTAACCGGTCATCACCCCAAATTGCAGTTAACCATAGCACAGCATTACTCGCCCGAAAAAATCTTTACCATGTTTTAAACCTGCAAAACAGGCTGAACGATCTGAAATACATGAGGCTCAATTTGCCGTTTATGGGCTATTGGACGGTTTCGCAGGGTTATAATGGTAGCATTACCCACAAAGGCGAATGGGGCCAGGCGCTTGATTTTGTGATTACGGATGATGAACAAAAAACATTTCAGCATCCCGGTACCCTTCCTGAACATTTTTATTGTTTCAATAAGCCGGTACTGGCCTGCGGCGATGGCGTTGTAGAACTGGTTGTAAACCATGTAGAAGATAATGATATTGGCGAAGAAAACCTGAAAGAAAACTGGGGCAATACGGTAGTGGTCCGTCATGCCGCGGGGCTTTATTCCAAACTATCCCACCTCAAAAAAAACTCGATAAAAGTTAAACCTGGCGATGTTGTAAAACAAGGCGACCTGCTGGGGTTTTGCGGTAATTCGGGTCGCTCGCCAGAGCCGCATTTGCATTTCCAGTTGCAGGCTACCCCTTATATCGGGTCTAAGACATTGTCTTATCCGCTCGCATATTACTTTACCAAAAAAGGTGGTCAAAGCAGCCTTTTAAGCTACGGTATCCCAAATGAAAACGAATTAATAAGCAACCCCGAAATCAATGCACCGCTCAAAAAAGCATTCGATCTGCAACCGGGCTTCCTATCTAAATTAGTTAACGAAAACGGCGCAACCGAAGAATGGGAAGTTTTTAAAGATGAATTAGGACAGTCATACATCTACAGCAAAACAACCGGTGCCGTTGCTTATTTTATTAATAACGGCACTATGTTTTACTTCACCAGCTTTTATGGCGATAAAACGTCGCTCCTCCATTATTTTTACCTTGCCGCATATAAAGTTATTTTTAACGATGCAGGATATATCCAGGCTAATGATGAGTTTCCGGTACCGCTTACCCATAACAAAACATTGCTTTGGCTGCAGGATTTTATTGCGCCTTTTTACCGGTTCATCAGCATAAAATATAAAAGCGGGATCCAGCTGAAAAAGACAGGGCTAAATATTGTATCCAAACAATACCAGGAAATTGCAGGTAAAACAATGCCGCTTACTGAATCAACAGTTTTGGTTGACCACGGCAGTTTGCAGGCTTTCGTCATAAATATAAACGGACAGCATATTGAAGCACAATGGAGTACAGAAAATTAACCATACTTTTTGCCTTGCTATTTGCTGCTCTTGTAACCCGTGCACAAGATAATAAACTTGCCACGGCCGATAGTACCGCCGAACAATTGTACAATGCCGGCAACTGGAAACAACTTATCAGGTTTGTAAATCAATCGGTTGCCGATAGTGTAGACTCGCCCGCTTTACGCTTTAAGGCAGGCTACGCTTATATGCTTACCAGCAATTACAAAGCTGCCATTTATCAGTTTAACCAGGTTTTACTTCAAGAACCGCAAAATGTAACTGCATATTTATATGCTTACTACTGCAACACCTACATCAACAACAATAACGCTGCGTTTTACAATGCATCGCATTTAGACACAGCAACCCTGCGTGCTATCAAGTTATCACTCTTTGGTTTAACTGATGCGGTTTTAGAAAGTGGCATAAAATTGCCTAATAGCAACGAACGCGACAACGGCTTTTTTGAACGCGCGGGTATCGGTTTAAGATTATCGTGGCGTTTGCAGTTGGACCAATCATTTATGTTTTTCAAACAGAATATATTCAGATCGGGCTATATTGATTACTTTAATCAAACAGGCAAAACCGACCGCCAGTTTGAATATTATGCTAAAACGAAATATTCTTTCACTAAAAACATCAGTTTACTTGGCGCGTACCATTATTTACATACCAGCTACCGGAGCAATATTTACCAAAGTAACCTTGGGCTGTTAGGAGTAAAATATGATACCCGTTACATTGATTTGCAGGGCGATATTAACTTTGGCAAACTCATTAATAAAACCCTAAAACAATATGATGCCAAAGTGGATTTTTATCCACTGGGAAACTTGAATCTATACACCACAAGCAGGGCATCGGTACTGAATTTAAGCGGAGTAATTCATTTCATTTATAGTCAGTCGGTAGGATTTAAAGTATTAAATAAAACGTGGCTGGAAACAGTCGCTACTTTTGGCAACCAGGATGATTACCTGGATGCGGACGGGCTTTATGTGTATAACGCTATCGATCCTACAAAATTTAAATGCGGTGAAAGCGTTTTTTATCAGTTAGGTAACCATGCCTTATTGAATTTAAATTACTTTTATGAAAAGAAAACAGACATTTACCGGGCTGTTAACTATAACCAAAACTCTGTTACGTTAGGTATAACATGGAAATTTTAAAGAAGACGTTTATTCCCATTTTTTTATTTGTATTTGCAGCACAATTGCAGGCACAGACAAATGTGGTGCTTCAAAAAGCTTTTCACAACAGTTATACCAATGAATTAAACAAAAACTACGTTGCTGCCATTGCCGATATTTATCCTTACTATTCGGAAAATAATTATGAGATAGCCATCAGGCTGGGTTGGCTCCATTACCTCAATAAAAACTACACTGCTTCGCAAACTTATTATCAAAAAGCAGTTAACCTGAAGCCTGGCGCTATTGAGGCTAAGTTTGGTTATATAAAGCCGCTCTCTTTTTTGCAAAACTGGGATAAAGTGCTGGAACAATATCTTGCTATCCTGAAAATAGACCCGCAAAACACGCAGGCTAATTATTGGGGAGGCGTAATTTATTATAACCGCAAACAATACGAACCCGCTATTAAGCTTTTCAGAGTAGTAGTAACGCTTTACCCTTTTGATTATGACGGCAACCACATGCTGGCCTGGTCGATGCTTATGGCTGGAAAAAAGCTGAAGCGAAACCTTTTTTTGAAAAAGCGCTGATCATTAAACCTGCAGATGCCTCGAGTACTGATGGCTTAGCCAGGTGTAACTAAAAAAACTACCAAAACATTTTATGTAGAGACACATTTGATGCATCTCTCGCGAGATAAAGCACACCTCACAGCGCTTAACATGAGGTAACTTGCATATAGCAGACGCATGTGAATGCGTCTCTACATTGTATCCTCATACATCGATTTAAATCCGCTGTTTGTCGACACTTTTCCCGACGACCCGATTTTACAAATTAATTTTAATTAAACCTGTCCGAAAAAAGGCAGCGCTAATTATCAATTTAAATTAATTCTATGAAAATGAAATCATTTTACGCCTCACTATTGATGGTCGGCACAATAATCGGCCTGGCATCATGTAAAAAGGAAAACGCTTCAAAATCAGCTTCGGCCGGCAGCGTTTCGTCATCAGCCGTCACATCAACCGGCGCCATCGCTATTAGCCTTGCATCGTCCGGAACTACTACCGACAGCGTTTATATGGTTGGCTGCTATGGCAAGCATGATACCAAAGACTCCGTTGCTTTTAGCACATTACCTACAGTTATTGGCACTTACCTTACAGCCAATTACAGCGGTTATACATTCAAAAAAGCATACTCCATTACTGATAGTACTAATACAGTTATCAACTACATTGTGGTTATCAAATACAACAGCGCTTTGGTTGGCCTCAAATTCACTGCTGCTGGTACGTTTGTAAGCATCCTTGAGCAACGCGAAGGTGTTGACCTTAAAGGACCAGGATGGCACTTAGGCGGATTCTTTGATAATCGTGACAGTAAACACCGCGATACCATTGCCATTTCGGCCCTTCCTTCTGCTGTGAGCAACTATTTTTCAACAACCTATCCAACAGATACTTTGTTGCATGCCTCTATCGCACCCGATAACGTATACATTTTGATAAGCCAGAACGGGGTACTTTACTCAACAACGGTAACCGCAGCAGGCAAACTTGTAAAACGTATTCAGATAGAAAAACACGATTTAAAACATGCCGTAGTAGCTGAAGCTAACTTACCGGCTGCTATTACCACTTATCTTACTGCTACTTATCCGGGCTACGTATTTGATAAAGCATTTTCTGAAAGCCCCGGCGGAACCCTGCAAGGTTACGTTGTATTGATTACATCAAACAATACCAAATACGCTTTAATTTTTAATGCGTCCGGTACATTTGTCAGAGTCCTGCCTATCCACTAAACAATCGAGATTATAGCGCTGTTGGTAAGCCATGTTTTTAATTAAACATGGCTTACTTGCTTAGTTTCAGAGCCCCAAACAGCGGATTACATATTTATTTCCTGCTGATGAGTTTAAAATTGGAGAATTTAACATACGAGCGGTGCGGCCCGTAGGTACTATGGTAAAGGCCGATTTGCAGATCAGCACCAATTAAATCAGGCCTAACAACCGGGCTTCCGGGCAGATCGGTCCAATGTATGCCGTCGTTGCCGCTTCTGATGTAAAACACATCGTCCGACTTTTGGATCTGCAGGTAACGGTTGTAATTCCAGCCGGTTTGAGTATTGGTTTGCATGCGGTCGCCGGTTTTAAAATTGGTGAGCATATTGCCACAGTTCCAGGCCGGGAAAATACTGTTCTGGATCAGGTTTTCGCTTCCTTCAGTACCGGGTTGTTTGACTTTCCGTACCATTAATCCCATATCACTGTTGCCGGCCACCTTTTTTCCTTTAAACCGCTTACGTCGGCTACTTCTACTTCGGCCACAAAATCACCCGAAACATTCCTGTATAAAAATGGCCCATAAGGCAAATTCCCATCCCAGTTTGAACCTTTTGATTCCAACGTAAGCAAACTATCACTGATAGATACTTTATTCTCCGGCTTGTCCCCGCCTATCAAACCATTCCATATAGTGCCGGTTACGCCATTAGTCACAAAGTCTCTATTAATTGTAAACCCATCTGCAACGGCATTAAATAAGATCGAAGCTGTACTCACCGGCAATGCCGCAGTTTTTGAACTTACATTACCATAGTTGTCTTTAACTTTAAAAGAGTAGCTATAATTTTTATCAGCCGAAAGCCCATAACTGATATAATGCGGATCAGCCTGCCAGCCGCTTGATTTGCTGTTATCTGTCTCGTTAATAAAATCATATTGGAGGTTTGATTTTACAGAAGCATATGCAGGCGCTTCCATTTCAACCATGCCGGGTGTTACAGCCGTCGGAGCAGCTTTAAATGCAAACGAACCTGCTATAGGCGGATGATAGTTCTGTTTCCAACCCAGGCTCAATTGTTTAATTTCTGCTGATGATAAGCTATGTTTATAGACCACAAGATTAGATACCGCACCATTAAAACCATCGCCCAGTAAAAGCTTGCCGGTGAGCTTATCTGTATTTGATATTGTTGCTATTATAGCACCATCTACATATAATTTAGCGGCATTGCCACTAACAGTTTTTATGACATAGTGCCATTGGTCCGCACTCAGATATTTACCGGCATTGATGAAAGCCCCTTTCAACGATTGTGATTTCAGTATCGCGCCGCTTTGCGTTGATGCGTTTTGGTAAACACTTAAGACTACACTATAACCTTTTTTGTTATTAATATCAACAAAATTATTAAATACAAGCGGGCTGTTGCCATTAAAACTAACAGCAATTTTTCCTTTTATATCCGTTACTTCTGCTCCCTGCCCTTCAGCAGATAAGAAAGCCCCGCCTGCATCGCCGTTATTTGTCCATTTTTGAAGCCGGCCATAATTAAGTTTTGCGGCATCGAGGTAAAGGGCAATATCAGATTTTGTAGGATGCAGAGCCCATTGTTTTATGACACTATCGGCCATTGGCCTGTTATAAACTTTAAGCGACGAAATAGCGCCTGAAAAATATGCTGAACGATTTGTTTTTGCCCCGATAATAAATTTATCTGCAAGCTGTAGAAACAGCATCTTGTTTTCTGCATTGTTCTGCTCGCCATCGACAAATAGTTTTTCAACTGAGCCATCAAACGTAACAACCACCTGGTGCCATTTGCCGGCTGCAGGCATTGTTTTATATTGAAAGTCGGAAACGCCAAAATGTTGTACGGCACCGGCTGTTTTATTGCTTCCGAAACCAAAAGTAGCGCTGCGATGATCCGATTCGCCGTTTGTCCAGCTTAATACCGGGTTTTCGTCTTTGATCAGATCGGCATAAACCTCGTACCATACTGTATAACTGTTATTACCTGCAAGCGACCGGGGCACCGCCACCGTTGATTCAAGCGACTGCGTACCAATAAACACCACAGCTTTTTTACCTGCAATAATATCAATAACCGGAGGTTTACCAGTTGCAGTAAAACTACCGCCCAACGCGCCGTTGTTAGTCCATTGAGATAGAGCTTCGCCCGCCTGAAGATTATCGGTGTTTAGGTTTACCAATAAACCTTCTTTCTCGTCTGGAGCTACAGCTTTTGATATTTCTTTTTTATCGGCAGAAGTAAGATCTCCGGTTACTACCCGTTCGCCATAAACTTTCACGTTCCAAATCGCTTTATATAGCCCCGGATATTCCGTGCCGGTAATTGTTAAGCGGATAAAGCGGGCCTGGGCATTTCCTGAATCTACCATCGGCGAACCATGTTGTTTGTTCTCCCTCCTGTCAGCAAACAACTTCCAAGTTTTACCATCTACCGATGATTCTACCAGGTATTGATAGTACCATGTTGCATATTCAAATTGGGTCAAAACCTGTTGTACCGTTTTTACCGAACCTAAATCGATGGTGATCCAGGCAGGGCTACGACTGTTATCTGCTGGTTTCCATAAGGTGCCATTATTATTATCAACCGCAAATGAGGGTTTATAATTTTCGTTGTAAAAAGATGAGGCAGTGACCTTTTTTTGATAAGCTTCGTCGGGAGCATTAATGGTGCTTTTTCCTAATAGCCCAACGCCAAGATGGGTAGGAACAATCTTTTCAATATTGCCATCTGAGTCAAACACGATCTTATCCGCACAAACCTGCCGGTGATAACCTCCGTTTGAATGCGGGTTATTATGGCGGTGATATACCATATAAAAATCATCCCCAACCTGCACTACCGACTCATGCCCAGGCCCGTGAATAGTGCCATCACTGTTGGTACTCAGCACCGGGTTATTTTTGCCGAACTCAAACGACCCCATCGGCCCGGTTTTGCTGATGGCGTATTGTACCCGGTAGGTAGAATCTTCGCAAAAACCAGACGAGTAGGTGAAATAGTAGATGCCTTTACGTTTAAACATAAAAGGTGCTTCAAAAAAATCTTTGGCAATGGTATTCGGAATCTTTGCCGTTTTGGCAAAGGTGTGCATATCTGCATTTAGCAAACCCACGCCACAACCATGATCAGGATAGATGCCCCAGGTACCCCAAAACATATAGATCTTGCCGTCGTCATCTTTAAAGGTTTGTCCATCCAGCGTAATCACCCCTGGGATAAAATAATTGGGGATCATTGATTTTCCATCGGGCATTAGGGGTGTCCACGGCCCGGTAGGGCTTGCTGACGATGCTCCATAGATATCAACCGGCTGGCAGTAGTACATGTAAAACTTACCATCGTTACCATTGATAACATCGGGGGCCCAATAGTAATTGGAGGTTGGCCAGTTCATATCATGCATGGTCCAGTTCACAAAATCTTTGGATGTCCAAACCTGTGATGGGCCATGCCCCCGCCGTTGCCATCGGTGGTAGCATAAATGTAGTAGGTATCGCCAAACTTGCGTACAGTTGGGTCGGCAAAGTAGCCGGGAATAATGGGATTACCATTACCTGGCACTGTTGCTGATTGTTGCTGTGCAAAACTGTTTAATACAGCCAAACACATATACCAGAAAAGAAAAACCGTTAATTGAAGTTTATGCATTGTACCTTGTTACATAGGTAAAGCTAAAAGCTGAAGGCACAACGCCAAAAGCTAACTACCCTTTATCAAATATTAAAATACCTGTAGAGGATTTTATTTAATTATGTGCCAACTCATCCGTGTTTCTTGCAGGCGGCTCTGCGTTAAGCAGGTGCTTTACAAAAAAGTCGCGTTTCTTTTTACGACCGTAAGGACCGCCATCGCTATGGCCCATACCCGGCACCACCAGCAGGTCGAACATTTTATTGTTTTTGATCAACGCATCCGCAAAACGGAAGGTTGACTCAGGCGGAACATTGTTATCGGCCTCACCTACTATCAGCATCAAATCGCCCTGCAATTTACCGGCATTGGTAATGTTTGATTGCTGCTCATAATGCGGCCCAACAGGGTAGCCCATCCACTGCTCATTCCACCATTGTTTATCGATACGATTATCATGACAGCCGCAGGCAGATACCGCAGCTTTATAAAATTCAGGGTGGAATAACAAAGCACCAGCAGAATTTTGTCCGCCTGCAGATGTACCGTAAACACCTATCCTGCTGATATCAACCTGTGGATATTTGGCAGCAAGCGCCTGCATCCATAAAATACGATCGGCAAAACCGGCATCTGCAAGGTTATGCCAGCATACATCATGAAAAGCTTTTGAACGGTTGGCTGTGCCCATGCCATCCATCTGCACCACTATAAAACCCAGTTGGGCTATGCTTTGCATCTCATTCACAGCGGAAAAACTTTTAGGCACAAATGAATCCTGCGGACCGGCGTAAATATTTTCAATTACCGGGTAGCTCTTATTGGGATCCATATTGGCCGGGCGATATACCACGCCCCATATATCCGTCTTTCCATCCCTTGCCTTGGCAACAAACACCTCAGGCAGTTTGACGCCGGTAGCTAAAAGACCGGTCAAATCAGCATGTTCAAGTTCCGTAACCGTTTTCAGGCCGGCAGTGCTTTTGATTACAATACGGGGAGCAGTATTAACCTCTGAATATGTATCAATATAATATTTTCTATCCGGCGAAAAGCTTAGGCTATGATTACCTTTTTCGGGTGTAAGGTCAACCAGGTTTTTACCATCAAAACCAATGCGGTAATAGTGCATAAAGTAAGGGTCTTCACCAACATTTTTACCGCTTCCTTTAAACCAGATCTGTCTTTTCTTAACATCAACACTATCAATATCACGTACTACCCAATCGCCCTTGGTTACCAATTTTTCTTTGCCGCTCAATTCATCAACCAGGTAAATATGACGCCAGCCGTCTTTTTCGGTTACCCATACTATCTCATGCGTTTTTGAGGCATAATAAGTGTAGATCCTTTGCTCATAAATAAAAGTGTTTGTTTTTTCATCGATGATGTTACGGGTTTTACCATTGGTAACATCTACCTCGATAACCCTGAAACGCTGGTGACCGCGATCTGCCTTTTCATAGGTAAAATAGCGGCTGTCGCCATCGCGCCAATGCAATCGAGGCGCACCAAAAAAATCTATCTTTTCGGCATCGGTTTTTATCGCGCTTTTATCGGTGATATTGAATATATACTGCTGATACGAGGTAAACTCATCACCCGGCTGATCATATTCATGTGATTTCAGCACCGCTCTTGTGGTACCTGGTAGTGAACTGAGCAAGTAATAAACTTCTTTTGTTTTCTTAGAGTCAATGCGATAACCTACGATATGTTTACTATCCGGCGACCATGTAAGCTCACCGTAAGGCTTATCTAAATTACCATCCGTAGTTAACTTGATTTCGGTTGAGTTTTTTAACGATTTAACAATGATGTTTCCTCCTTTAACAAAGGCAGTCCATTGCTTATCGGGCGATACAGAATCGGCGCTAACACCTTCCCAACGGTAATGGCGTTCCTGTAGCGGCTTCTCGTTATCATAACTTTGATGTACCGTATCTGTAGTTTTAATGCATTGCAATGTGCCCAAATCGCACATAAGCCAGGTACCGCCTGTTTTAAATGTTGCCTGCTTTTTATCGGCACTAAAAAACATATCTTCAATACGGAAGCCGCCATCTTTCACAGGTTTGCCTGTTGCTTTGCTTACCTCAGTACTTAACTGACTGCTTTCAAAAATGGTTTTCTTAGTTCCTTTTTCAGGATCAACCAAAACATAAGCTGTTTGATTATTGGCAGTTTTTTTACCGTACCAGAATTCATTCCCCCCAGCCTGCCAGTTAGGCCTGATACCGGTAACAAGCGGAATCTTTTTTAAGGCAGAATCAAGGGCATCAGCTGCTTTATAGTTTTGCAGTACTTCTGCGTGGGTGGGGTAATATGGAGTAGCTTTAGTTTGCTGAGCCTTGGCTGATTGACCTGCAGCTGCTAAAAAAAGGTTAACAGTAAAAATTGGTGGTACCTTGTCATAAGTTAATAGTGTTGCGTAAAGTTACCTAACACCACCAGTTTATATTTACATAAATTAACACATCATAGCAGGCATTTAGCAAAAGGGCCCGCGCCTTTTGGATGCGGGCCCTTTTGTTTGGTTAATGTCTTATGAAATTTCACGCAGGTCCAAGCGTTCTTCGCTTGAATTATAAAATCAGGAAGTGTCTATGCCTGGGCCGACAAGGCAGTCGACGGGGTTAACAGGGTTAACAGAAATTCGATTTTCAATCTATAAACAACTAATAATCAATCTATTAAACAAAAGACAGGGTTACCTCTAAATCCAGAGCTCAGTTGAAGTTGAATGCTGTTAGCTCAAGAAACTAAACGAACAAAGGATTTAAAAAATCATCTCTTTAGAACAATAACCCATGATTGGACACGAGTAAAGAATTAAACGCCGTATCGACTCACCCCGACATCGCTGCGCTCGTCACCCCTCTCTACCCAAGCGTAAAGAGGGGATTTTACTCTTCTTTCCTTTACCCTCTTTCCGCCAAAGGCGAAGAGAGGGTGGTCCAGCATAGCGCAGACCGGGTGAGTCAACTATGCGCCATATCACTTTTATTTATCCGCTATCCTCTCAAAGCTTCAATCTCCTCCCGGGTTTTAGGCAAATATTTACCTAATAACTGGCTGCCGGTATCGGTTATTAAAAAGTTATCTTCAATACGGATCCCGCCGAAATCACGATAGGTATTCAACACATCGTAATTAATAAACTCAGCGAATTTCTTTTCGGCCTGCCAGCGGTCTATCAGTTCCGGAATAATATAGATACCCGGCTCAACAGTAAGCACATAACCAGCTTCCAGTTCGCGGCCTAACCTCAATGATTTTAGACCGAAGACAGCAGTTTCTTTTTTCAAGGCATCGGTATAGCCAACATATTGCTCACCTAAATCTTCCATATCATGGGTATCCATGCCCAGCATGTGGCCTAAGCCGCATTGAAAAAACATGGCGTGTGCTCCGGCTGCAACCGCCTCGGCCGGGTCACCTTTCATCAGGTTTACGGCTTTCAGGCCTTCGGCCAATTTCTGGCAGGCTTGCAGGTGCACATCTTTGTAGCGTACACCGGGTTTCAGCATACTAATGGCATGATCCATTGAATTTAAAACCACATCATACAACTCCCTTTGGCGGGTGGTAAACTGTTTGCCTACCGGGAAGGTACGGGTCAAATCGCCGCCGTAGTGCATGGCATTTTCGGCACCAATATCGCTCAGTACCATATCACCCTCTTCCAGGATATTACCGTAATAGTGCGTGTGCAGTGTTTGACCGTGTTTAGTGATGATAGCCGGGTAACCCAAGCGTGAATCATTGGCTATGGCCACTTCATGTGCTTTGGCAACCAGTTCATACTCCCTTGTACCCGGACGGGCATATTTCATTACCGCCAGTTCCATGTCAACGCTGATGGATACGGCTTTCTCTATCTCGGCAACCTCCAACGGAGTTTTGATAACCCTTTGGGCTATAACCGCTTTTACCAGTTGCAATGAAACGCGACCAGCCACATCTTCCAGACTGGTGTTTAACCAATCGGCCAGTTTGATTTTATTTTCGGGGCGATAAGGCGGCAGAATATGAACCTGGCGGCTACCGGTTACCGCCTTGTGGATATAATGCTTTACATCGGCATAAGGCCTTGTTTGCGAAACGCCAACCAGCGCGGCCATCTCACTTACAGATGGTAAGGTGCCTGTCCAAACGATATCATCAATGGTAAGGTCGTTTCCAAATATCACTTCCTCACCGGTATCGGTGTCAATGATAGCTGCTAAACCTGCTACATCAAGTCCGAAATAATATAAAAAACTGCTATCCTGCCTAAACAGGTAGGTATTGTCTTTATAGTTCATGCTGCTATCCTCGTTCCCTAACAAAACGATGATACCGTTGGCGCCCATACTCTGTTTTAAAACATTGCGGCGCTGTACGTAAACCTGCTGATCAAAAAGTTGAAGTTTCATAATGCAAAATTAAACATGCCGGCTCTGTTGAGGAACCGGCATGTGCAAGTATAATTTAAATTTGATTATCTGATGATGATTAACGGCTCACTATTTCTTCCATTCGCCATCAAACAAGCGCCAGATGTTGGTTGGGTTGGCCTGTTGTAAGGCTAAAGGCAATAATGAATCCGGGCAGTTTTGGTAACAAACCGGGCGCACCCACCTTTTAGCGGCATTAATGCCTACTGCTGTAAAACGACTATCGGTAGTGGCCGGGAACGGGCCGCCATGCACCATACTGGCACAAACTTCAACACCTGTTGGTACGCCGTTAAACAATACCCTGCCTGCTATGGTCGGCAATAATTGCAACAGGTTTGAATGGCCCGCAAAATCCTCGTCGGTACCCATTACTGTAGTAGTGAGTTGTCCCGATACCGATTTTAAAACGTTGATTAGTTCCTGCTCGTCTTTACAGCTTACCATTAATGAGTATGGGCCGAACACCTCCTCATGTAACAGGTGGTTTTCAAGGAAAGTTTCGGCATTTACCAGGGCGATGGTTGGTTGAGCTTCAATGTCAACAGCTTCGGTAGCTGATTTTACCACACTTGTTATACCTTCCTGTTCCAAAGCCGCATGGCTCTTTTTCTCATAAGCCGAATGGATGCCGGCATGCAACATTTTGGCTGGTTTAATAGCTTCAATACCATTACCCAAAAGTTTATAGAAATTATCAAGACCTTCACCTTCAATAGCAAGCATTAAGCCCGGATTGGTACAAAACTGACCAACACCTAAAGTAATGGAACCTGCATATTGTACGGCCAAATCAGCAGCGTTTTCATTTAAAGTATCCGGCAAAAATATAACCGGGTTTATGCTGCCCATTTCTGAAAATACAGGGATAGGCTTTTTACGCTCTGACGAATATTGCAGCAGGGCTAAACCGCCAACAGTTGAACCGGTGAAGCCAACTGCAGCGGTATCATCTGCCTGAACCAATGCTTTACCGCTTTCAAAGGATGTACCATGTACATGTTGAAAAACATGCTCAGGCATATTGCTGCTTACAATAGCTTTTTTGATAGCCTGATAAACCATTTCAGAAGTTTCGGCATGGGCAGGGTGTGCTTTTACTACTACCGAACAGCCTGCACCCAAAGCACTTGCAGTATCGCCACCTGCGGTTGAATACGCAAATGGGAAATTGCTTGCGCCAAAAACAACAACCGGTCCCAGCGGGACAAGCATTTTGCGGAGATCAGGACGCGGTAACGGTTTCCTGTCGGGCAAAGCGGTATCAATACTGGCCTCAACCCAGCTACCTTCGCGCAGCATCCCTGCAAACATACGCAGCTGACCGGTGGTACGGGCACGTTCTCCGCTTAAACGCGGTAACGGGAGGTTAGTTTCTTCAGCTGCTTTTTGCAGTAGGGCATCGCCTACTGCTTCTATTTCATCAGCAATAGCTTCTAAAAACAGGGCCTTTTGTTCGGCACTTGTTTTTTGGTAAGCCTCAAACGCGCTTTGCGATTGCTGCATAATGATATTTATTTCTTTGGTGCTTTCTTCTTTAAAGTTGTTAGCCATGGCAGATATTTTAGTAAAAAACGAGGGCTTACGCCATTATTTTGCGCAAGCAAATATATTTAACCTTTTATGATATGTACTGAAGATTTCTAACCAGTTATAGCAGGATTTTATCTTATTTACCCAACACATCCTCAAAATAGATTAAAAAACGGTCAAGACATCCCGTATTCAACAAGCAGGTAATAGTCTTGTTTACATCAATTTATAAAACCTTACCCCGTGTGGCGGGATATTACAGGAAACAGCAGCAACATTTTTTGCGATATCTTTTTGCTGCCAGATATCCCGCACTACTTTAACCCTGCCTACATGAATGCTGTTAAGATCAAGCGTATACTTCGTGTATTTTTTTCTAAGATTAAAAATACCTACAGCCTTACTCCCATCTGCCAGTTTCTTAACCCAAACCTGGATCTGCTTATCGTTAATCATGCGTACGGCTTGCTTGCCTGCCACATCCTGATCAATGGCAATTACCTCCCGATTTTTTAACAGGTTGAGGGTAAACTCATCAAGCTTATCCATATCACAGCCAATAAGCAGGGGTGCCGATAAAAGGCTCCATAAGCTCATGTGGGTATATTGCTCATAAGGCGTTAGATTAGTTTGGTGAAGATTTTCGCCCCAGCCTACCCTGCCCAAAATAAGCATATCCGGGTCGTTCCAGCCTCCCGGTCTGGCATAGGCTGCATTATTGGTTTGACTGAAGCCGATGCCGTACAAGCTTTCCCATGTATCGGTAATATCCTCGGTTGTACGCCATAGGTTGCCATTCATTTTTGCGCCCCACTTCCAAACATCTTTGATACCGTACTGGCAAATGCTGTAAATAATATCCCGTGGTTGCTTTGCCAATTCATCGCGCATGACCATATATGGCTTTTGCTGGGCGAATAATGTGGTATCACCTGCCGTTTGGTCTGAGTAGCTGCACAGGTCGTATTTTAAATAATCAACGCCCCAGTTAAAGTAAGTGGTAGCATCCTGCCCTTCATACCCTAACGAGCCCAGGTAACCACCACAGGTTTTAGCACCCGGCGATGAATAAATGCCAAATTTTAATCCCTGTTGATGCAGGTGTGCGCCAAGTACTTTCATATCCGGAAACTTTTCGTTCGCGGCTATTTCTCCGTTTTGTAGCCTTGCGGGTGCCTGCCAGCCATCATCCACATTAATAAAATTCCAACCATAATCAGTAAGACCTTTATCAACCATAGCTTTAGCCGAAAGCCTTACCTTTTCTGTCGCTCACATTTAATCCCCAGCAATTCCAGCTGTTCCAGCCCATGGGCGGGGTAAGCGCTAATAACTTACCCGATTTAATAGTTAGCGTTCGTTCGCTTTTTCCTAAAGTATTGCTTACGGAAACTGATACATTGTAATCACCTGCTTCAGGTGCAGTTCCTGTTATAATGCCTGTTTTATTATCAAGTACTAAACCTTGAGGCAAATTCTTAACCATATATTTCAAGGGCTGTTGTCCGCTTGCAGCAATTTTATAAAGTACCGGTGAGCCGGGATGAACGCCTAAAACTGAAGCGCCATTAATCATTGGCTTTAAAGATGCTTTAGGAGTAAGCAAATACGGCGCTATTTCGGCAAAGGTTTTGGTTTTGCCCGATGCCGCTTCGGTAAACTCGTAAAACAGTTTAATGCCTTCGCGGTGCGGAAAGGTAAGCGTATAAGTTTCTTTGCCCAGAGATGGAAGGTTAGCAGCTATTGTTTTTTCGGCGATTGTCTTTTCGGTCACTTCGTCAACTATCCTGTAATGAAACTTACCACTGATATTACTTTTAAAGCTATTGCCTACAGTTAATTTCCGGACAGACTGCGCGTTGGGTAGAAAGCTGATATCGGCTTGGGTAAAAACGATGCCATCAAATTTTTCCAGCATATCAATATAAGGAGCTCCCATAAAAATACCGCCCGAGCCGCCGCCATCATACACTTTTATGGCGATGATATTTTCTCCGTCCCATTTAATGGCCGGATCATTTGCTGCAACGCAATAATTGCGTACGGCAGGCCACTTGCTTATATAACCGCCTTTATCTTCAGGAAATGCACCCGTTTTACCAATCAGTTTGCCGTTAAAATAAGTTTCATCAACATCATTAACATGCGCAAGAAACACCCGCAAACTATCGCCCCAAACTGCTTGCTTTTTTAATGAAGATGGGATAACTACATGGATGCGGTACCAGGCAAAGCCATGATAATCCGGGTAGCCCTGCTCCTGCCATACATCGCCAACTTTGATACTTTTCCACTGCGTATCGTTGAAAGCAGCGTCTTTCCAGGCAGCATCATTCCCGGTAGAGAATTTTGCAGTGCCCAGCTTAATAAAATTTCCGTTTTGAGCGAAAGCTGCTATGGCGATAGTTAAAAGCCATAGCAGCGATAAGATCTTTTTCATGAATTGATATAATGAATGTCCCGGTCTACAAACTTTCAACCGGGAGTTCGGCGCTTTTGCGTTGCTTGCTGCCGCCTATCAGGTAGTAAACTGGGATGCCCGTTAAAGTAATGATTAAGCCAGGGTACGTATAAGCAGGTTTATATTTAATCAATAACAGGCAAAAAGCAATGCCCATAATGATATAAATAACCGGCAGTACCGGGTAGCCGAAAGCTTTGTAAGGCCGCTCGGCATTGGGCATTTTTTTCGGAGGATAAAGATCCCGATGATGGTAAGCACATAAAAAACTACTACCACAAAGGAAATCATATCCAGCAGATCGCCATATTTACCACTCAGGCTCCAAAGACACGCAAACACACATTGCAACCACAAACCAAAACCCGGTACCGAGTTTTTATTAAGCGTCCCCACTTTTTTGAAGAAAAGCCCGTCCTTAGCCATAGAGTAATAAACCCTTGCACCCGACATGATAAGCCCGTTATTACAGCCAAAGGTTGAGACCATGATGAGCAGCGCAATGATCACAGTACCCGAACTGCCAAAAATATGCTGTGATGCAACTACACCTACCCTGTCCTTATCGGCGCTGGCAATGTCATGCAGGGAAAGCACGCCGGTATACATCACATTGGTTAATATATAAATCACTGTCACAATCAGGGTACCCAGCGCCAAACTTAAACCGATATTCCTTTTAGGGTTTTTAATTTCACCGGCAATAAAAGTTACGTTATTCCAGGAATCGCTGCTGAATATGGAGCCCACCATAGCCGATGCTATTGCACCCAGGGCAGCAATGGTGGTGTACGAAGCGATAGAACCATTTGCGCTGAGGCTATGCATGCTCCAGGCATTTTTCCAGTTCTCGTTCCATACCGAAGCTTTCAATGAGAATAATCCAAACACAATTAAGCCCAGCAAACTCAGCAGCTTAGCCATGGTAAAAATGGTTTGTACTATTTTACCGCTGTTTACCCCGCGGGTATTGATATAAGTTAAAAATACAATCACCAGGATGGAAAGCAGTTGAGCCGGGGATATGGTGACAAAACCAAAATCAATAGCAACGATGCTTTCACTTAATTGCGGAATGAGGTAAGCTGTAAACTTGGCGAAGGCTACACCCACGGCCGCAATAGTAGCTGTTTGGATCACCGTAAAAAAGCTCCATCCGTATAAAAAGCCCACCAAAGGGCTGTAAGCTTCCTTCAGGTAAACATACTGCCCTCCTGCCCTTGGAAACATGGCGCTTAATTCGCCGTAACTTAGGGCAGCAGTGAGGGTCATAAAACCGGTAATAAGCCACACAAATAGCAGCCAGCCTGCGCTGCCCACATTGCGGGTAATATCCGCGCTCACAATAAAAATACCGGAGCCAATCATACTGCCCGCCACCAGCATGGTGGCATCCATCAACCGCAACGAAGGCTTAAAAGAAGTGCTGTTCTCCATAATTTTTTTAGCTAAAAGCTGAAAGCATAAAGCTTAAAGCTTACCATTAATGCTGTTTTATTAACTATTTGCCTCTGAAGTCGTAGAACTTCCAGCTTGTTGTAAAGTCTTTAGTTAATGCTTGATTGGTCAATGTTGCCCGAAGCATCTCAACAGGAATCAGATTTTCCTTAATGGCAGCATCGTGGAATTGCTTATAGGTCATTTTTCCACTGTCAACCAGTTCTTTTCTCAATTCTGTCAACTGCAAACCACCTAACAGGTATGCTACCTGGTAAAGCGGACTATAGCCGCCTTCAAACGAGCGCCTTACCTCGCCTTCGGCATTAGCGCGTTCATGACCAACACGGTCAACCAAAAAGTCGATGCATTGCTCAGGTGTCCAGTTGCCTAAATGGTAGTTGAGCGAAAAGATGATCCTTGCACAACGGTGCATACGCCAAAACAGCATGCCTACACGTTCTTCGGGGGTTTTGGCAAAGCCTTTGTCGTATAACAACAGCTCCCAGTATAAAGCCCAGCCTTCAATTGCAAACGGGGTACCGAAATCCTGGCGATAAGCTTTATACCGGCTGTTCATAAAATACTGCAGGTTATGACCGGGAATCAATTCGTGCTGCACCGTCCCCCTTGAAAAGTAAGGGTTGTTGCCCCGCATGCTCATCAGCCTGTCGTCATACTGCATGGTATTGGTTGGGTATGAGATACTAATCTCCTTGCCACCGGTAAAAAACGGGTTAACCAACTGCCTTTGCGGCGACATCATCACCATGCCCCAGGTCTCCTCGGCCAATGGCGGTATCGTGATCAAATCGCGCTCTTTTATGAAGCTTAGTGCATCATTATATAGTTTAACAATTAGTTCGGGCTGATGGCCTACCGGCACATAACTGTTTTTTACTTTTTCGAGGGCCTTTTTCCAATCGCTGCCAAAACCCATTTCCTGCGATGCTTTCAGCATTTCCTTATCGCACCAGGCAAACTCCTTGTTAGCCAGTTTAATAAGCTCTTCGGGCGTGTAAGGGATCATCTCGGCCTGTAACTGATTAATCAGCTCTTGCCTGCCAATAGGTACGCCTTTTATACCGCTGCTATCGCTTTTTTGGCTGGTGTTCAGCTTTCCTTTACTAATGGCTAACTCGCTGTACCTTTCCAGCGCATTGTCAACGGCTTTATAAGGTTCAGGTACCCACCAGGTAAACGAAGGATCGTATTTATTATAGAAACCAAAAAAGTCCTTTAAACGGCCTTTCAAACCCAATAAAGCAGCTTTGGTTACTTTAGCCACCGGCATATCCACCGATGGAAGTTTACGATACGCTGTGGTATCTGCTTTAAGTTCTTTCAAGATCTTGTTCAGATCCCCTGCAACCTTTTCGCCATCAACAAATGTTCCGCGGCGGCGTTTTTGTTCAAGCGCGTAAATCTCATCGGCAAACGAGATGTATTTGGCTGCCTGGCTGTAAAGGTCTTCTTCCTTTTTCAGATCTTTCAGATCAAAGTTAATGCGCTTTTTCAGCAGGATATAATCAACTTTGCCATATATGCTCAGGGCATTAAAATCTGTTTGCTCCAGTTGTTTCAGATAATCGTTATCAACTTCAATGAGCCTTTTGCGCTGCTCGGGTGAATTAATGACATCTTGTTTGTACTGTTCTTCAGCACGGTCATTAACATTATAGGGCGAATAAAAATCGTGGATGGCATTCATGTCCTGCCCGTACCTGATTATGGTACCGGCTACTTCGCTGCTTTGCTCATACAAATTGCTGGATGGAGCAGTTTGTGCATTTGCAGTCAGGACACCAAAAGTAAGGGCATAAAGGGCTAAACCTTTTATGGTTGTTTTAGTATTAATAAGCACGATATATTTGGTTTGAGGTAAAGAAAATTAAGTAGCAATTAGCTTGCAGCCCTGTTAAGGCTGATAAGATTGTTGTTGTATGAGTCGAGATAGCCTCGCGGCGAGTTGCCTATGACACATTTGAACACCCGGTTAAAGTTGGTGATACTTTTGAAGCCGCATTTATAGGCCACCGTGTTGATACTTTCAAATTTATGGGCGATCAATTTTTTGCAGGCCTCGTTGATCCTGATCTCGTTCAGGAATGAAATAAAAGTATGACCAGTATGCTTTTTGAAATATCTGCAAAACGACTCCGGCGTCATGTAGGCCACCTTAGCAACATCCTCAAGTGTAATGGGCTCACTATAGTGCTGCATGATGTAGTTGTAGATATTACCAATCCTGATCCCTTCGTTTTCGGTTATGCCCGGTAAATTGCCATAGGTTGACAAAGGATCCAATTTGCTTTTGATATTGGTGAGCCCCTTAAGCAGATGGAAAAACTGGATCAACTGATCGGGCCCCGATGCTTTCTGCAGCGCGATCATGATCTGCGATACTTTGTCAACAACAGAATGAGGCAATTTGAAGCCCTGCTGGTGCTGCTGCATAAATATGAGGCTTGGCTTTAACTCGGGTAAATTAAACAGCGGTGCCAGCGCACCTTCAGGGTTAAAGAATATGGTAAGCGCTTCTATTTGCTTGTTCGCATTGGGCGCAAAGTATTCGGGATTACTTTTAAACACATGCGGCAGGTTTGCACCAATTAAAAACAAATCGCCTGCAGAGTAATCATGCATGTTATTTCCTGCAATCAAAGTACCCTCACCCTGCTGGATCCACGTGAGCTGAATTTCTTTATGACGGTGCAGGTAGGGGTAATGATAAGGTAAGCTAACCTTTTCTGCTATCACACTTTTATCGTGCGGAACCGGGATAGTAAATTGTAAAACTTTCATCTGCTACTTGATTATCACTTGTTGAATTTACAATTACTTAACTTAATTTGCTAACAAATGAACTTAAAAGGATAAAATACGGGCAATATTTGATAATTTATGGTTGGTACAGGTGCCAAAATTGACCGAAAAACCCATTTTTATCCAACAAATAGAAAGTAAATTAAATGTTATATAAACAATTAAAATCGAAATTATAGCCACAACAGCCACCATTTGACCGAATAAAATATTTTTAATTGTACAGAATACAACTATTGTACATTTTACACTAACCATGCATTTTACGCAGAAAACCCGTTTTTTAATCTGTTTTTTATGATACAAGTAATAAAACAGACTCTTATTAACGCAAAAAACCGTTCATCAGGGGTAAATGAACGGTTCCGTTTTCCGGCATGCCAGAAGGGTTATCAATTGTTTAAATTAAGATCTTTCAGGGGCAAATTCTTTAATATCAATAGAGGTTGGTTTGCCAGATATGATTTCGTTTGCCAGTAAACCCGTTGCCGCGCCAAGGCTCAAGCCCATCATACCATGCCCGGTAGCCACAGTAAGGTTGTTATATTGTTTGCTCCTGCCGATGTATGGTAATCCATCTGCAGATGAAGGCCGGAAACCGAACCAGATATCCTTTTGTTCAGGGACAGCAGGTTTTAAACCCGGGAAGTATTTTGGCACTGATTCTACAATACCTTTTACACGGTTCATGTTGATACGATCGTTGATCTTGTCAAGTTCCATGGTACCACCATAACGTAAACCACCATTCATTGGGGTTATAGCAACCCTCGCTTCGGCTAACAATGCCGGGATATGCATAGTTTCACTATTATCTTTTACATTGAAAGAATAACCTTTACCCGGCATCAGCAAGATCTTTAAACCCAACAATCTGCCAATAGCCGGCGACCATGAACCACCCGCAATAATGTATTCATCAGCAGTAAACTCTTCATTGTCTGCCAATACCCTGCTCACTTTACCACCTTTGGTTTCAATTTTAGTAACCTCTTTATTGGTAAGCAATTGTACACCAACGGTTTTCAGGTGCCTGATCAAAGCCGCCATCAGCTTATTTGGCGAAAGGTGTGCATCGCAACGGTAATGTACCGCGCCCAACACATCAAGTTCAAGCTTGGGTTGCAGCTTTTTACAGTCATTAACACTAAGCACCGCCATATCCAGGCCCAATTCCCTGCCCTTTTCGGCCATATGTGCTTCTTCCTCGCCAGCCTTTTCGGTTTTATAAAACATCAGGATGCCTTTTTCAACCAGGTCAAAATCAAAACCGGGCTCTTTGCTCAGGTCCTCATAAAGCTTTTTGCTAAGCAGAGAAAGTTCCGTTAAAGGAACAGCCGATTTTTCAACGTGTGCTGCATTGGCTTTCTTTAAGAATTTCAATCCCCATGAAATTAGTTCGGGGTTTAAGGATGGTTTTACGTAGAACGGGCTTTTGCTGTTAAACATCCACTTAATACCCTGCGAAACCATACCCGGAGTTGCCAGCGGGATAAAATGGCTTGGCACTATCATACCAGCGTTGCCATATGAGCAGCTATCTGTCATATCGCCTTTATCCAGCACAGTAACCTCGTGCCCGGCTTTTTGTAAGTAATAAGCCGAACTAAGTCCTACTATTCCACCTCCTATTATCAGCACCTTTGCCATTTTTATTTTAAGCTGAAAGCTTAAGGCGGAAAGCCGAAAGCTTGTTAATAATTCTTTTTTAAACGTCCCATCAGGGTCTCTCGCAGAGGACCCTGATGTATACGCCATGCAGATTAGCCGTTCTGAGCATTTATTAGATGTTTAGAAAGCGTTGAACCTCAGGGTCCTCTGCGAGAGACCCTGAGGGAACGTGGATATTGTTATATCACCTGGAAACCGTGAGCATACGGATCGTCATCATCTATCTTAATGGTATTGTAGCCATATACTTTGGCCCAGCCTTCTACACTTGGTATAATGGCATCAATATCATTGATCTTAACCACGTCTTCAACCTTACCAATAAATTTACTGCCGATGATGCTTTCGTGAACAAAAGACTCACCCACTTTCAGTTTACCTTTAGCAAACCATTGCGCCATGCGGGCCGAAGTACCGGTTCCGCAAGGCGACCTGTCGATAGCTTTATCACCGTAAAATACCGCGTTACGTGCAGTTGCATCTTCAGATAAGGTAGCACCTGCCCAAAGGATGTGCGTACAGGTATTGATAGTAGGATCCTGCGGATGTACAAACTGGTACTTTTCGTTAATACGTTTGCGCAACACCTGGCTCCAGGCTATCAGCTGACCGGCTGTATAATGCTCGATACCTTTAAAGTTAGGCTGAGGATCAACAATGGCGTAATAGTTACCACCATACGAAACGTCGATAGTAAGTGTACCTAAGTCAGGGCATTCAACCTCTAAATCAGTTGCAGCCAAGTAGGCTGCAACATTCCTTAACTTTACAGAGGTTACTTTTTTGCCCTCCTGTTTATACTCAATCAATACAAGACCGGCAGGAGCTTCCATGCGCACAATACCCTGATTTTTAGGCTGGATCAGCCCTTCCTCAATAGCTATGGTGATTGTGCCGATAGTTCCGTGCCCGCACATTGGTAAACAACCGCTGGTTTCAATAAACAAAACAGCAACATCGTTTTCCGGATCATGAGGCGGATACAGGATACTGCCCGACATCATATCATGACCGCGGGGTTCAAACATCAGGCCCGTCCTGATCCAATCATACTCTTTTAAAAAGTGCTGACGTTTCTGGCTCATGTTGTCACCTTTAAGGGTAGGGCCGCCACCGGCCACCAGCCTTACTGGGTTACCGCAGGTATGTGCATCAACACAAAAAAGTTTTACTTGCCATATGCAATTATAACGCTACTTCGGTTAATTTACCCCAGCTGCCTACAGGCAACTCAGGCCTTGCAGCAAGTGCATCATTTATGATTTTCTGAACCTTTTCGCGCTCTGCACCAATTAGTGGTAAACGTGGCGCACGTACATTTTCGGTACCAATGCCGGTTGCAACTTCGGCCAGTTTAATGTATTGTACCAATTTAGGGTGAATATCCAGCTCAAGCACAGGTAAAAACCAACGATAAATCGCCAAAGCCTCATCATAACGTTTTGCTTTAACCAAACGGTAAATAGCAACAGTTTCTTTAGGGAAGGCATCAACCAAACCGGCAACCCAACCATCGGCACCCATCACAAGGCTTTCCATAGCCAGGGGATCAACGCCGGTAAAAATCTTGAACCTTTCGCCAAAACGGTTGATCATGCGGGTAACGTTTGATATATCACGGGTTGATTCTTTTACCGCCTGGATATTATCGTAAGCAGCAAGCTCTTCAAACATATCTAAAGTAACCTCAACTTTGTAATCAACAGGATTGTTATAGATCATGATTGGCAATTCGGTACTTTTTGCAATAGTAGTAAGGTAAGCGACCGTTTCGCGGGCCTCACTATTATAACGCATCGGCGGCAACAGCATCAGGCCATCAGCACCTTTATCAAATGCTTTTTGGGCGTAAGCAACAGCCGCTTTGGTAGTTTGCTCGGCAATGTTCAGTATAACAGGTACTTTTCCTTTTACAAACTCAACAGTATGTGTAAGCAGCGCGAATTTTTCGTCATCGCTTAAAACGCTTGCTTCGCCTAATGAGCCGCCTAATATAAATCCGTCAACGCCGGCCTCAAGCTGGGCGTTCAGGTTTATATCAAAAGCATCAAAATCAAGTTCGTCATTATCTGTAAATTTTGTAGTTACTGCAGGGAGTACACCTTTCCAATCAAAAGTTATCATTGTATATTATTTTTCACAAAACTAAAAATAGTATTAAATAAGTTTATTTAACAATTTAGCAGACAATAACCGTATTTTAACCAATAATGTCAAAATCGCGCGTATTGCCTGCTAAATAACGCCTATTGCGCATCCCACCAAACCCTGTCGGTAAGCTTAGCGTTTTGCTGCGGCTGCGGGTTTGAAGTCATTTCTGACTGCGGATACAACACCCTGCGTGGGATATCCGACAAGGCGTTTTTCACCTTGGTTAAAGCCGGGAATCCCGTACGCCTCCAGTCAACATAATTCTCCATCGACAGGAAGTTAGCTACAACCTTTTCCTCAATAATGAGCTTCATGGCATTGGCACTGGTAAGCGTTCCCCTTGAAGTTAAGTAACTATCCGCAACATCATCGGCAATACCCAGTTTTGACATGTGCGATTTAACAGCCAGCGTGTAAACCGGTTGTGCGGCGGTAGCCCCGGATATTACAAATGTAGCTTCAGCTTTTAAAAATAATGCCTCCGAGTAAGTAACAATATAGTTATTTGAACTTGTACTTGCATAAAAAGAGCCACCTAATGAGTAGGCCTCCAAACTGCCAATATCGTCCGAGCCGATCACTCTTCCGGTATATAACCCTGTTTCAATTGCAGGCGCTACCATTTTTGATACCCTGGGATCTTTTCTGCTTGCAAAACCATCAACAAATGTTGAGGCCAATACCAGCGTTGAGCCCGGTAAAAAGTTTTGCTGCCATGGGTTTTCGGCTCCGGCCCCGCCAGCGAAAGGCATTTTCATATCATCATCGTTACTTGCCATACCATTTTGAAGGGCAGTGAGTGCCAACTGTGCCTGTGCTGCTGCAGTATGACCGGGTGCTTTAGTAAGGTGCATGTAATAACGTGCCTTTAGCGTATAAGCCGCCTTTTTCCATTTGCTCATATCACCGGCGTAGTAAAAATCATCGCCAGTTGGCACGGTAGCGCTGCTTTTGGCGATATCGGCAATAGCATTATCGAGCAGGGTTTGGATCTGCGCATAAACAGATTCCTGGCTGTCATAAGTTGGTGTAACGTTGGCAATACCCTGAAAACCTTTTGAAAAGGGAACATCGCCCCAAACATCAGTAGCCGAGCCAAGTGTATAAGCCAGCAAAATCTTTGATATGGCTGCGTAATTCGCATTACCATCGGCTTCCGCTTTTTTGTTTAACAGTACAAGGTTATTCATCACTTGCGTGTAAAAATTATACCAGTCACCGTCCATATCCTGATGATACATGAGATAAGTGCCAAAATTTGGCGGTACCTGGTTTAAGGCTATGACCTGCAGGTATTGCTGTATTACTATCGGAAGGTTACCGCCGGCGGTGATATTTTGTGATACGGCAGCTTCAACCGGGGCCAGGATCAGTGATTCTTTAACATCGATAGGTCTGTTGGGATCGTGGTTTACATCAATGTATTTTTTACAGCCCGTAAAGCTTACCAACGCGCATGTTATTAACGTGATATATTTATTTTTCATGACAATTTCTTATTAGTGATTTAAATTATAGGGTAACTTTCAAGCTAAAATCAACTGATTTTGAGGTTGGGGTTGAGAATGAATAGATCCCCTGTGAACCATTTGATGAACCAAATGAGCTAACTTCCGGGTCGCCGCCGGTAAAGTGCGGTGCATGGATCCAAAGGTTGCGGCCCGTTACACTAAATGTTGCCGATTTGAAAGGGCTTTTACTTAACCATGATGGTTTTAAAGTGTAACCTAAACTCACATTACGCAGTTTAACATAGCTGCCGTCCTGGATAACAGACTCCAGCACACCGTTTGCGCGCTGATAATACGCCTGACCGTTAACTGCTACTGTGTTTGGTTGCCCGGTAGTTGCATTTACACCATCAACTACTCTTAAACCACGGTTTTCAGTAACTTTTGGCGTGCCATAGAAATAGCCATAGCCATCAACATTATTTTGAATATCGCCGCCGCGTTTGATATCAAAAAAGAAACTGAAATTGAATTGTTTATACCTGAAGTTGTTGTTAATACCACCAAGCCAGTTTGGGTTAATATTACCTACTATACCCTGGTTATCATCGGCATATGGAAGCCCCGAATCGTCAATCAATAACTTACCTGCAGCGTTACGAGCATAACGGGTACCATATATCACGCCGTAAGGCTGCCCAATAACGACATTGGTAAAGCCAATGTTAATCAATGACAGGTCTTTATAAATAGATAATACCTTATTCCTGTTACGTGTAAAATTTAAAGTAAAGTCCCAGTTAAAGTCGCGGCTTTTTATCGGGTTTACATTTAATAATACTTCAATACCCTTGTTACGCATTACTGCAGAGTTTACACTTGTTGCAGAATACCCTGTTGAGGGCGGAAGCGCCACAGTAGGTATGATACCACCATTTGTTTTTTTATTGTAGAATGAAGCCTCAAGACTGATCCTGTTATTAAAGAAACCCGCCTCAAACCCTGCTTCAAACTCGTTGATACGCTCGTTTTTAAGATTAGGATTGCCCAGTACATCGTTGATTAAAAAACCAGCCTGCTGGTTATAAGGGAAAGAGAGGTTCCGGACAGTTGCTTTATTATATGGGGTTAACAAGCTATAGGCACCAATGCTGCCATCGTTACCAACGGTACCATATGAAACCCTTACCTTGCCCAGATTCATGACCTTTGAAAATTCGGGGCTAAAAAACTCCGAGAATATGAAGCTACCGGCAGCAGAACCATATGGATAAAAGCTGTGGTCTATCGAAAGTACAGAGTTACCATCGTACCGTCCGGTTAATGACAATAGCAGAAAACGTTTATATTCGATATTTGATTGCAGATAAAAACCAACTTTTCGCTGCAATGATGAGCCTTCACTATAATTAACTGTTGATGCGGAAGCCATATTATACAAACCGGGTACAGTTAAGCCAACACCATTTGCGTATGTACTTTCACCATAGGTAGAGATCAGGTTATTACCCAGCACAACATCCACATTGAAATTGCCAAACTGCTTGTTAGCACTGATTAATAAATCATTATTGTACTGGCGGTAAGTAAGGTTCTGATCAACCAGCCTGCCATTGGGGTTTGACACCGACTGGGTTGATTCATGATACCTGTCCATTTCGGCATAAACATCGGCACCAAACCTTTCGGTAATAGTTAACCACGACAGGGGTTTATAATCGGCAGTAAAAGTTGGCAAAAACCGGTTAACGCCCGAATGGTTTTTGATGTTATCTAAAACCCAATATGGGTTATTACGTGAAAAACGATACAAACGCTGGGTGCCATCGGCATTTAAATAGGGCTGCAGGTTGTATGATACCGGCGCTGTAAAAATTGTCCAAACCGGGCTTTCCAGCGCATAACCTTCCGGCAACCTGTCATTTTGCGAATTGGAGTAATTTAGCTGAAATGTAGTAGTCAGGTTTTTAAGCACTTGTGCACTATATTTAGCGAAGAATGTATTACGCAAAAATTTAGTTGTTGGCACCGTACCCTGCTGGTTAAAATTAGAGTACGAAACCAGGTAAGTAGAATTGTTACCGCCACCGCCGATGTTAACAGTATTATTATACGTGTGGCCGGTTTTAAAAAACAGATCAGACTGGTTATAAACTTTTGCGGGTTGCCCATTTATTTTCAGGGTGTCCATGCGCGCACCCCATGATGTACTTGTTTTTTGATTTACGCCATCATAATAAATACCGTTTGTACCTTGCGAATACTTATTTTGAATTTGAGGCAACAACGGGTTTTCAAAAGAAAAGTCGGAAGAAAAAGTGATAAGCGGCTTTTGATTCAAAGCGCCGTTTTTAGTGGTAATAATAACAACACCATTCGCACCCTTTGAACCATAAAGGGCCGTTGCTGCAGCACCTTTCAACACGTTCATACTGGCAATAATAGAGGGATCAATATCAGCCAGTCTATTTGTGCCCGGGCCGGAGTTAAGGTTACCTGTTTCAGCATTATCAACAGGAACCCCGTCAATAACCATTAGGGGGCCATTTTCGCCATAAAATGAAGTTGCGCCTCTGATCACGATCCTTGCGGAGCTACCCGGCGTACCCGATGAGCTTGTAACCTGCACGCCTGATACCTTACCGGCAAGAGCATTTACCAGATTGGGCTCTTTTGACTGCGCAATCGATTCGGCTTTTACCTCCTGGGAGCTGTAAGTTAAGATCCTTTTGTCGCGTTTTATACCCAGAGCGGTAACAACAACTTCGTTCAGCTGTTTATTATCCTCGGCTAAAGCTACATTAACCTGAGCTTGTCCTGTTAACTTAATTTCCTGGGTTGCAAAACCAATAGCGGTTACCATAAGTGTACCCTGTCCGGTATAGTTAAGGCTAAACATACCACTACCGTTGGTAACAGAGCCGGCGCTTGTATTTTTTATTTTAACGGAAGCGCCAACTATGGGCTCGCCCTTCTCGTCGGTTACCTTTCCTTTTAATGTTACTGTTTGCGCGTAGGTGCTGTAACAAAACACAAACACACTTAGTAAAGGCAAAATGAACCTCTTTAGTAATTGTTTAAACTTCATAAATTAAATTTTGGGGTTAAAAACTATATATTACATGCTGTATTTCAGACACGTAAAACTATCTGCGAGCCGCCCCTTGTTTTTTTATGAAATTTGCCAATACTGCCCGTATCTTAACATTACTGTTACAATAGCATTAATTTGATATTATATTTATATAAAAACCCGTTAAAACGTTAATATATTGATAGTTAATTCGCAGTATCGTTAATAAACTCACTGTAAATAACCTGCACGTTAAAAAAACGGATAAAATCCTGCTATCAACTGCAAAATATTATTCAAAATAATTGTGCAAAGCACACTAATTTAGTTGAAAGTTATTCTTACCGTTACACAAACATATCATGCTAATAAAAAAGTGGTTTAAATTGAACTTATGCCTCGTAGCCTGCTTAGCAGGGGCACAAACTATCCAGGCACAATCCTACGTACCCGAATTGAACGATACCCGGGTAAAGATAAAACCGGTAGTTCCGGTTAAAGCCTATTCTTTTAATTTAAAGGACGTTCAATTATTGGAAAGCCCTTTTAAAACGGCAATGGATGCTGATGTTAAATATCTGCTATCTATAGAGCCCGACAGATTGCTTTCAGCTTTTCGCTCGCATTCGGGCCTTACACCTAAAGGTAAAATGTACGAAGGCTGGGAGTCATCAGGTTTAGCAGGGCATACATTAGGACATTACCTGTCGGCCATTTCCATGCACTACGCATCAACCCGCGATCCTGAATTTTTGAAACGCGTAAACTATATAGTTAAAGAACTTGACGAATGCCAGGTAGCCCGCAAAACAGGTTACGTGGGTGCAATCCCCAAAGAAGACACTATCTGGGCCGAGGTTGCCAAAGGCGAGATCCGCTCCCGTGGCTTCGATTTGAACGGTGGCTGGTCGCCATGGTATACTGTGCATAAAATTATGGCCGGGTTACTTGATGCCTATTTATATTGCAATAATGCCGAAGCCTTAAAAGTATGCAAAGGTATGGCCAACTGGACAGGCGAAACCATCAAAAACCTTGATGACGAGAAACTGCAAAAAATGCTGCTGTGTGAATATGGAGGTATGGCAGAAACATTAACTAACCTTTATGCTATTAATGGGGATAAAAAATACCTGGAGCTATCCTATAAATTCTATGATAAAAAGATCCTCGATCCGCTATCTCAAAAGCAGGATATATTGCCGGGCAAGCATTCTAACACCCAGATCCCTAAGATAATAGCCAGTGCACGCAGATACGAGCTTACCGGCGATAAAAAAGACAAGGCTATAGCCGATTTCTTTTGGGAAACCATTGTTAACCACCATTCCTACGCAACAGGAGGTAACAGCAATTATGAATACCTGAGCGATGCAGACAAACTGAACGATAAGCTAACAGAAAACACTACCGAAACCTGCAATACCTACAACATGCTGAAATTAACCCGGCATTTGTTTGCGGTTGAGCCTTCGGCCATGCTGATGGATTACTACGAGAAAGCGCTGTATAACCATATCCTTGCATCGCAAAACCACACTGATGGGATGATGTGCTACTTTGTACCATTGCGTATGGGCGGCACCAAGCATTATAGTACGCCATTTGATGATTTTACCTGCTGCGTTGGTTCAGGCATGGAAAACCATGTTAAATACAACGAAAGTATTTATTTTAAAGGTACCGACGGCAGCTTATATGTAAACCTGTTCATCCCCTCAGTACTTAACTGGGCATCAAAAGGTTTGTCGGTGAAGCAGCAAAGCAGTTTCCCTAATGATGATCATATCACATTTACGGTGAACACCAAAAAGCCGCTTACCATGGCTATCCGCATCCGTAAACCAAAATGGACTGCCAACCCAACCATCAGCATTAACGGGAAAACTCAAAATGCTGCCACTGATGATCAGGGATATATTGTGCTAAACCGCAAATGGAGCAACAACGATAAAATTGAATTTACAACACCCGAAAAACTTTATACCGAAGCCATGCCCGACAATGCCAACAGGCGCGCGGTATTTTACGGCCCGGTATTATTGGCTGGTGTTTTAGGCAATACAGAGCCCGATCCGTTGAAAGGTGTTCCGGTTTTTGTGACCAGCGAAACTGACCCTAACCAATGGCTGCAAATGGTTGATAAAAAACAGCTAAGTTTCCGCACGGTGAATATCTCAAAACCCGAAGAAGTTACTTTGATCCCTTTTAATCAAACCCAAAATCAATACTATTCTGTTTACTGGGACGTATTTACACCACAGGCCTGGGTTGTGCAGCAAAAAGCGTATGATGAACAAAGGAAAAAACAACAGGAACTGGAAGCCCGCACCCTGGATATTTTGCGTGTAGGCGAAATGCAGCCCGAGCGCGATCATAATTTCAGCAGTGAAAACGCCACTACAGGCGAAGATCACCAAAAGAAATGGCGGTCGACAGAAAACGGAGGCTTTCTGCAATACGAAATGAAGGTTGATGCCAATGCACAAAACACGCTGATTAACAGCTACTGGGGCATGGATAACCGCGGCAGAAAATTTGATATCCTGATTGATGGCGTTAAATTGGCTTCTGAAGATTTGAACCAATATAAAGAGAGCCGTTTTTACGATATCAGCTACACCTTGCCTATTGAACTGACAAAAGGCAAACAAAAAGTAACCGTAAAACTGTTGCCGCAAAAAGAGAACAGCGCAGGCCCGGTTTACGGCAGCCGGATGGTTAAAAACTAATTTTAAAGTAAAAGAACTTGAATATCATGATCAATAAACAAAAAGTTGCCGGTGCGCTTGCCTTTTCACTGGCTGCACTTACAAGTCCGGTATTGGCACAGCAAAAAGATTACCCTATTCAACCTGTTGTCTTCACCAGCGTACATGTAAATGACAACTTCTGGCAGCCCAAAATGGAAGTAAATGCCACCGTTACCATTCCGTATGTACTGGCGCAATGTAAGGCAAACGGGCGTATGGATAACTTTTTACGTGCGGCAAAAAAACTGGATGGCGATAAGTTAAGTGAGTTTCCGTTTGATGATACAGACGTTTATAAGGCCATTGAAGGTGCATCCTATTCTATGCAGAATAAAAGGAACCCGCAGCTTGATAAATCCATTGATAGCCTCATCTCCATTATTGGCGCGGCCCAGGAGCCAGATGGCTATCTATACACATTCAGGACTGTTAACGCCAAAAAGCCGCATGAATGGATAGGTTCCAAACGCTGGGAAAAGGAAGAAGATCTAAGTCATGAGCTATATAACGCAGGCCACCTTTATGAAGCCGCTGTAGCACATTACCAGGCAACCGGTAAGCGCACACTGCTCAACATTGCCATAAAAAATGCTGACCTACTTGTTAAAACTTTCGGGCCGGGCAAAATTGAGGAATATCCAGGCCACCAGATTGTGGAGATCGGCTTATCAAAAATGTACCGGGTTACCGGCAACAAACAATACCTCGACCTTGCCAAATTCTTTTTAGATGTACGCGGCCCAAAAGGAGATGCTTACAACCAGGCCGATAAAAAGGTAGTTGACCAGCATGAAGCCGAAGGGCACGCGGTACGGGCTGCTTACATGTACACCGGCATGGCCGATATTGCTGCATTGACAGGTAATACCAAATATTTGGCAGCCATAGATGATATATGGAGCGATGTGGTAACCAAGAAATTATACATCACCGGCGGCATCGGTGCAACCGGGGCAGGTGAAGCTTTTGGCGAGGCATATCAATTACCTAATATGTCGGCCTATGCAGAAACCTGTGCGGCCATTGGCAACGTTTACTGGAACAACAGGATGTTCCTGCTGCACGGCGATTCGAAATATATTGATGTGCTTGAACGTACGCTTTATAATGGCCTGTTATCGGGCGTCTCGTTGAGTGGTAACAGATTTTTCTATCCAAATCCGCTGGCTTCCATGTTCCAGCACCAGCGCAGCGCTTGGATCAGTTGTGCCTGCTGTATCAGCAACATGACCCGCTTTTTACCTTCATTACCGGGTTATGTGTATGCCAAAAACAAAAACGACCTGTACGTTAACCTGTTCATGAGCAACTCAAGCAATATCAAACTTACTGAGGGTAACGTGAACATAGTACAGCAAACGGATTACCCATGGAAAGGTAGGGTGGATATCACTGTTAACCCGGATAAAGCGGGTGAATTTACATTGAGGGTACGTATCCCGGGCTGGGCAAAACAACAACCTGTCCCCGGCGATCTGTATACCTTCATGGATAAGAAGTCTTTCCCGCTTACATTGATGATCAACGGGCAGGCAAAATCATTTGAAACAGAAAAAGGCTATGCCGTATTAAAACGCACCTGGAAAAAAGGCGATAAGGTTTCACTTTTATTACCGATGGAAACCGAAAAGGTATTGGCCAATCAACAGGTTAAAGACGACCGTGGCAGATTTGCCTTTGAGCGCGGCCCTATTGTTTATTGCCTTGAAGGCCCTGATAACAAGGATAGCCTAGTACAAAACATATTAATTGATAAAAACGCCATTGCCGATGCCAACTATCATGCCGACCTGCTTAACGGTGTTGATGTAATCAGTGCAGAAGGAAAAAGCGCCAAACGCCAACTAAAAACCGACAGCATTTTACAAACCGAGCAAATGGTGAAGGCTATCCCCTACTATGCCTGGGCCAATCGCGGTCCAAGCGAAATGACCGTTTGGATCCCCTATGAAACTTCGGCAGTGCGGCCAAAACCGGCACCTACCATTGCCAGCACCAGCAAAGTAAGCGCGTCGTTAAAAAACGTAAGGATGTTTGCTGCCATAAAAGACCAGTATGAACCCGCCGATTCCAAAGATACCAACTACCCATACCTGCACTGGTGGCCCGCCAAAAACACCAATGAGTTTGTGCAATATGATTTTGATGCCGAACATACCGTAAGCGAATCGAAAGTTTACTGGTACGATGACGGCCCATGGGGTGGCTGCCGTATCCCGGTATCGTACAAGATCCTGTATAAAAAAGACGGGCAGTGGGTTCCTGTTAAAAATACTACACCCTACGCCATAAGTAAAGATAGCTTTAACGTAGTTACTTTTGAGCCAGTTGCTACTACAGCCTTACGGATGGAAATTCAGTTACCGGTTGATAATTCTTCCGGGATCCACGAATGGGCGGTTAAATAACCTCCTGTTATCCATAATAACAGTAAAGCCTTTCCGTTTATGCGAAAGGCTTTACTATTTTAATTACACCGCAACGGAATACTTTAAGTATGAAAAAGCCCATTTTACCTATAAACTTATATTCCCTACATTTGCGGCCTTAAAAAATAAAAAAATGATAAATTTCGAAAAAGTGAAAGAAGTAATCGCAGCAGCTGAAGCTGATGCGGCAAGCTTTTATGAAAAAGGCAACAAAGCTGCCGGTACAAGGTTGCGTAACGCTATGCAACAGTTAAAAGTATTAGCTACGGATATCCGTAAAGAAGTTACTGAAAAGAAAAACGCAGCAGCTTAATCACTGTTAAAAATGTTTTTAGATAAAGCGGGGCTGGTTTTCCATGTACCCGCTTTATTTTTTTCGATGCCACTGCCATTTCAATCACTCGCTTGGGTTTTTCCACGCCGGCGAACTGCCTAAAGCACAACAAGGCATAGCAAGTACAACCTACTGCCCGACACACAGGTTTAAAATGTAACGAACCAGAAAGTATTTGTAACAAACTCAAAAGTATTTTCACTCCCGTTGATCTTTCTTTGTAAACCTTCTGAAAAAACATTCATAATCAAAACAACCCGATATGAAACGGAATACATTTGTACGCGCTTTGATGGGCGCTGCCACATTTTTAGCTATTCCATTTGATGGAGTTGCCAATAACCTCTTCAAAACCAGGGAAAAGAAAGGCTTTAAAACCGATGCAGGAGCCGATCGCGCGCAAAATCCAATGCACTTATTTGATGGTGATACTTTCTATACCAAAGTTTCAACCAGGGACACTGATGGTGATATGTATGTTTATGAATCAACCCGGGTTAAAAAAGGCGGGCCTAACCTACATGTACATTATGAGCAGGACGAATGGTGGTATATTTTAGAAGGTGAATTTCAAATAAAAGTAGGAGATCAGCTATTTCATACCAAACCCGGCGACAGTGTATTTGGACCGCGGGGCGTTCCGCATACTTTTACTAAAATAGGCGATGGCGCACCAGCTAAAATGCTGATTACCTTTCAGCCGGCCGGTAAAATGGAAGCTTGTTTCCAGGCACTGAGCGATGGTTTGATGAAAGGTAAATCCGAAGCCGAGCTTGACGCATTCAGAAAGGAACATGGCTTTGAACGTGTAGGCCCCCCGCTTGATTACTATAAAAAGTTTTAGCCGGCGCAACCATCATTTTTACCAAATAATTTATTTCTGATGTTAATTTATATACCTTCTTACTTATCATGAAGTGGCTTGCTTTTAAACAAAAACTGAGCCTGGT
The DNA here is from genome assembly GCF_050632265.1 of Mucilaginibacter sp. P19. Classification (NCBI taxonomy): domain Bacteria; kingdom Pseudomonadati; phylum Bacteroidota; class Sphingobacteriia; order Sphingobacteriales; family Sphingobacteriaceae; genus Mucilaginibacter; species Mucilaginibacter sp. P19. The sequence goes on along the minus strand of NZ_CP192586.1, from coordinate 1,370,385 downwards.
TTACTTATGCCTTATACCTTTAGCAGTTGTAGCTATAGGATTTGGGATAGGCCACGTGAGTTATAAAATTTATTTGCCAATTTGGGTTGTTAACGCCTGTTTAATGGTAGCAGCAACTTGGCATTTAGGTGGCTATCAACTCCGAAACAATAACCAGGAGATAAAGAAGCAGGTAATCACAGCTTTATTACTATTTGCACCCTGGCTATTATTTTCCATTTTCGCCGGAATGGGGCCACCACCTGCTACTTTACAGGGTTGGGTAAATGCTGCTGCAGAGCAGCAGATCCGGTATACTATACTCATTACAGGCGGTATTTTATTCGCGCAGGGTTCTGCATTGTTGAAAGTAAAATTACAGGCGGCAGGCGAAAATCTATATTCGGTAATGGCTTCAGCAGCGATTAATCTTGCATTGCCACTCTTTATCATCAACATGGCTTTTTGGGGATATTATCTAACCGATGCATTCGGGGTGTTTATACAATCAGGTGTTTCCAAACGCCCGGACCTGCATGGGCCAATAAAAAGTTTATTTTATGTGATCAGTATAGCCGAAGTATTACTGATGTACCTTGGCACCGTATTTTTTGCCGTTTCACTTAAAGTCACCGGGCGTTTTAATCCGGTTGCCTGCCGGTATTATATCATCTTCGGTTTAATAGGCATGATGCTGGTTGTATTACCATCCTACTGGCCCGAGCCATTCGGCACCGCCGGTTACCTTGTTGCTATACCTGCCATCCCTTTCATAATGCCATACCTTATTGGTGTACACCTGTTAAAGCATGCTAAAGCTGATTAGCTCAAAACTTGTAATATAATAAAGGAGGGCGCTGCTACTTTTTCTTTAAAGTAACAGCGCCCTCCTTTTAATTGGCTACCCTGACCCTATTTCCCTAAAACATCCAAAACAGGGTGATCAATCGCATTTAATGTATTTTCTGATGGTTTTATCAGTTCAAGTACGGTAATTTCATTATTACCTTTTTTGAGCCATTCAACCGGCACATACAAGGTTTGCTGAGGACCGCAATTCCAGTAGCGGCCTAAGTTGTGTCCGTTGAGCCAAACAATACCCTTACCCCATGTACTCATATCAAGATAGGTATCGGCCAATTTATCAACCTTGAAAACTGCTTTTTTCAATTGCGGTGCGTTGTTAGCTGCAACTTTTTTAATTGCCGGATTTGTTTTCACTTTATTGATATCATCAAAAGGCAGTGAATACATTTTCCAGTTTTTCAGCTCAGTACCGGCAAAAAGTACCTTTTCGGTAATACCCTTTTTGTTTTTAAGCAGATAAGGCCCAAAATTGATGCGGCCAAGGTTTTCAACCAAAATATCCAATGTTACCTTTCCTTTTGGTAAGCTGATCATCAAGCTATCCTGGTATTTGCGCCTGTCGACGATCCCCACACGCTTACCGTTTACGAAGATCATGCCATAATCGCGCAGGTCTTTCAATTTAAGCAGACCAGATTTGCCGCCGTTAATGGTTGTACGATACAACACAAAACCGTAAGCCTGGTTCAGGTCTTCAAAAGTAAGCGGAGTATTGTTGGTCTTTGCAAGCGGCAACACATTAAATAAACTGGTTGATTTGGTAAATTTAATTACAGGCAGCTCCATAGCAGGTTTAGCAGCCGGAACTTCGGGCAGGGTTACGCCTGCCGGAAGGTGTTTACTAATCACCTCTCTAAACTTCATGAACTTATCGGTAGCGTTACCTGCCTCATCAAGCGGGGCATCATAATCATAACTACTGATTTGTGGTTCATATGGATTTTGATCATTATAGTTTGCACCGTTCATGAAGCTGCGTGTTGTACCGCCATGAAACATATACATGTTAATGGAAATACCTGCTGCCAATACCGAATCAAGCTTTGGTATAAATTTAGCCGCCGGTACAGTATGATGCGCGGTTCCCCACCAGTCGAACCAGGCCGGGTACCATTCGGCAATAAAATAAGGGCCCTTGCCATTATAATTTTCGCCGATCAATTTTTTAACTTTTGCTACATCATCGACACCGTTTATAGCAGGCAGCAAGCCCGGTAAATGACCATCCTTTATAGCTGGTTCAGGGTCGCAGGTGTAAAGCTGGCCGTCAAAACCAGCATCAATAAACATTTTGCGGTTAAGGGCCAGGTAATCTTTATCGCTGCCGTACGAGCCGTATTCATTCTCTATCTGTACCATTAAAATATTACCGCCGTGGTTCACCAACAGTGGTGACAATTGCTTACCTACCTGGGTAAGATATCTTTTATAAGCTTCCAGGTATTTAGGCTCCTTGCTGCGCACCACTAAGCCCTGCTCTTTTTCAAGCCAGTATGGGTAACCGCCAAACTCCCATTCGGCGCAAACGTATGGGCTTGGGCGTAGTATCACCCAAAGGCCTTCCTCCTTTGCTATTTTAACAAACTCAGCAATATCATGATTGCCTGTAAAATCATAATGTCCTTTTTGTGGCTCGTGAACATTCCAGAAAACATAGGTACCAATAGTGTTCAAACCCATTGCTTTGGCCATTTTCATACGCTGGCGCCAGGCCTCACGCGGAACGCGGGTATAGTGCATTTCGCCTGAAATGATCTGCAGCGGTTTACCATCAAGCAGAAATGTAGTATCGCCAAGAGCAAAAGTATGTTTGGCATTTTGCGCCTGCAGCTTTGCTGATGCAAACAGGATAACAAAGAGGAACAGTAGTTTTATAAGTTTCATAAATTGAAAAAATGCAGGGTTTTAGTTTTTATTTGTATAAGGGGGTTGACTATTTTACGGTTAATGTTATAGTTGATGATTTAAGATTACCGGCACCAAACTGCACCTGTACCACGCCAGGTTTACCTGTAGTTTGTACATAGGCCAATAAGCGCCCATGCAATGCTTTACGTTTGTTTGATTGGTAGCTTTCATGGCTGCTGTTGCTGCCGCTTTCAAGACCCAATAGTTTAGCTGCGCCGTTAACTGTTACTATTATCTCATCGGTAGCAGTAAATACCGGGTTCCCGTTTTTATCGGTAATGTAAATCTCAATCTGGCTCAAGCCTTTTGTGTTATGGTTAAACAGGATATTATCAGCTACCGTTTTAAGTTGATAAGCATCGCCGGCTGTTTTGATATTGTTAGTGCATACTTCAATACCGTTGTTGTAACCTTTAACAACCAGCTCGCCAGGCTCATAGTCAACCTGCCATGATGGAACCTGCCCTCTTGCGGCGCCGCTTATTTGTTTACCAAGAGATTTGCCATTCAGGAACAATTCTGTTTCCTGGCAATTGGTAAAGCAATCAACTTTTACTTTACTGCCAGATTGCCAATTCCAAACAGGCTCGGCAGTACGGTGGCTCCAGATCCCTTTGTCATCGGTCCCGGTTATAGGACGTGCACCTATATAAGCCATGGGCTTGTCCGACCAAAGACTTTGCCTGAAGAAATATTCAGGCTTTTTAAAGCCGGCCAGATCAATAAGTCCTGCTCCGTTACTGCGCTGCGGCCATTTGCCGGCTTCACCCAGGTAATCTATACCAGTCCACAGGTATTGGGCCGAAATATATTCATTACTGTCTACAGCGTTCCAGGCTTGTTTTTGCATGCCGTTCTCACTGCCGTAAATGATCCGGTTGGGATATTTTTTATGATCTTCGGGGTACCGGTATTCCTGGTAATTATAGCCCACAACATCCAATACATCAGGGTAGCCAACTTCGTTCGACATCACCACACCGGCCAGCGCAGCAGTTACCGGGCGGGTTTGATCAACCGCTTTTACAGCTTTAACTAATTGTTTGGCTATCGGTGTTAAACCGCTTGCCGGGGGATGATCAGGCAGGTAGCCCTTACCATAGATCTGCGGGTTGCGGCCTGTGTTTAACACCTCATGGGTATATGGGTCGTTGGGGTAATCTATTTCGTTACCAATGCTCCACATAATGATAGATGGATGGTTACGCGCTCGCAGTACCATATCAGCTACATCCCGATCTGCCCATTCTTTAAAATATTCGTGGTATCCGTTTTTGGATGGCGTACCAACATTCCAGCCTGCTACCCATTTGTTTTTTCCTACCTCCCATTCGTCAAAAGCTTCGTCCATTACTAAAAAGCCCATCTTATCGCACAAATCGTATAAATAATCGGCATGAGGGTTATGGCTTAACCTGAGCGAATTTACTCCTGCATCTTTCAATAATTTCAACCTGCGTACCCAAACTTCCTGCGGAACGGCTACACCCAGGGCGCCTGCATCATCATGGATACAAACGCCTTTAAGTTTGGTACTTTTACCATTTAAAAAGAAACCCTTATCCTTATCGAAACGGATACCGCGGATCCCTACAGATTGCGTTACCTCGTCAAATGCTTTACCATTGCGGCTAAGTGAAACCTGTAATTTATAGAGCTCGGGCTTTTCGGTGTCCCATAGTTTGGGGGACGATAATTCTTTCTCAAACTCAACCTCGTGTACTCCCGGTTTTGCTTTTATTTGTTTTTGGAGGGCAATAGCCGCTTTTCCTTTCTCATCAAGCAGGTTTACTTTCACTAATACAGAAGCATCAACCTTGTTGCTGTTGGTAACACTCACCTTAGCTTTTACGGTAGCTTTCTCTAACGAAATATCAGGCGTTGTAAATGCTACATCCCAGGGAGCAATGTGTACAGGATCTTTAACGATGAGGTATACATTACGATAAATACCCGAGCCGGTATACCACCTTGAATCAGCGAACTCGCTGTGATCTACTCTTACAGCTATCGTATTTTTTCCGGTTAAATTTAGATACCTGGTCAGCTCATACTGAAACGCAATAAAACCATTTGGACGTTTACCTAAATAATGCCCGTTGATCCATACCTCGCTGTTTTTATATACCCCATCAAAATAAATATATACCTGCTTCGCTTTCCAGGCTGCATTACCGGCGAAACTCTTTTTGTACCAGCCAATCCCCCCGGGCAAATAACCGGTAGCACTTGCCCATTCATCGCTAAAAGGGCCTTCAATGCTCCAGTCATGCGGCAGATCAACAGTTCTCCATTGCGTTTCGGAAGCGATCCCGCTGATCCCCGTGCTGATATCGCCCTTGTGGAAAGACCATGCCGCATTAAATAAAACCGGCTTACCAATGCCCTGGGCCTTAAGTAAGCCAGGTAGCATTAACATGCCAAGTACAAAAAGTAGCAGATGTTTTTTATTTTTCATTTGATGATAGAGAGATAAAATGCTATTTAATGACACCTGTAAACGTGACAATGGAACGTGCCGGAACAACATTCTCATCGCCGGTTGCTTTACCGGCTTTAAGTTCATCAACCTGCGATGTTAAATAGGATGATGTAAACTGAACTTTAGCATTATCTATGTGAAATGCCGCTCTTACCTCATTGGCACCCTGGTTAATTATAACCACGGTTAAGTTTTTTCCATTTTTAAATGCCGATACCAGCAAGGGCTTTCCCTCAGCTACTGATGAAACTTCAGCATCAACCCTCACAGCTCCGGGTTTAACAAACCTGCTGTAGTTACCCATGGCCCAAAGCATTTTACTGCCGTAAAAATTGCCGTCGGTTTTATTTTTGTCGATGTAGATGAGGCCATCCTTATAATCATAGGCCGAAATGGCTGTCCACCATTGCCAGGCCGACGCGTTGGCGGCTGTAAGATCAGTGTGGATCACCGATGCTAAATATAGCGCGGCATCAATACCCAGATCACGCTTGTTACCGTCTATCTCACCCGCATTATCGCCTAAGATGCAATACTCCGATTGCCAGAAATCAAGACCATTAATAGTCGCAATACTATCGGCCAATGCCCTGCGAGCTTTTACTGACGATGCCATTGGCGACGTAGTGAAATAGCTGTGCGCCGCGATAGTTTTGGCTACCGAAGGCAGGTCGCCTATGTAATTGGCCGATCCCGGCTTAAAAAAATCGGTTATCAGGCTGCCTTTACCTGGCTTATCACCTTTAGTAAATAAATAGTTGATGCTCCCGGCCTCACCAACCAAAATCTTTGAGCTAATCTTATTATTGATAAATTCTTTATTGATGGCCCGTATCAATCCTGCTACCTCGGCATTATTATAGGGGGCACCTTCCTGACCGCCATCGCTCCAATCCCACTGAGGTTCGTTTACCGGGCTTATGTAATCAAATTTTACTTTGCTTACCTGCTCAACTCCCTTTACAACTTTAGCCAGGAACACGGCATAAGCATCATACTTATCGGGTGCTATATTAACTTTGCCACCGGTAGCGTAAGCCTTTCCATTAACAGTAAACTGCACTGGCGGACTGTTGTTAAAACCTAAAAATTGCTTAACCCCGCGCTTTTTGGCAGCCTCAAGAAACCACAACTGCCCGGCCTGGTTTCGCCAGTTATAGCTGCCATCGCCGTTTAAAAACGATTCAGCACGGCGCCACTCGTCCTTAATGCCACTTTCGTTTCCCTGCTGAGTACTGCCAGCACCAATGTTAAACCTCCATAATGATAAGCCTATACCCTTAGGCGATCCATCGGCATAGGTGTCCCGGCTAAAAAGCAGGTCGGCAATTTTATTGCGCTTATCATCAGGCCAGTTACCCACAAACTGGCAGGCCCACGCATCCGAAGCACCAAAATTGCTAATGATTTGGTGCGTTTTTGAAAAATTGATATCAATAGTTACTTCTTTGCCCTGGCCGCTTACAAAAGGAATATTAATCCCCAAAACGGCCGCAGCCAGCAGTATTTTTTTATAGTAGTTTTTATTATCATAGTGTTTAAATCAACAAATAAAACAGCACTGTTTAGCGCTGTTTTATTGCAATATTATTGTTGCACTATTTGCCATTGCTGGTTAGTAGCGCCGCCATAAGGCCACTGAATGATGCCTGCACCATTTGTGGTTGATGCGCCGTTAACATCAAGCGCAAGCCCGCTGTTACGGTTAAGTACTTTATAAACACCATCGCTGGTAGCAGTAAGCTGCCATTGCTGGTTGTTGCCGCCGTTCCAGGGCCATTGTATAATGGCCGCACCGTTGGCAGTTGAACTCATATTGACATCAAGCGACTGCGTGCTGTTGCGGTTAGTTATTTTGTAATAGCCACCACCGTTGGCAGCAATAACCCATTGCTGGTTATTGCCCCCGTTTTGAGGCCATTGTATGATACCTGCTCCATTGGCAGTTGAGCCACCATTAACATCAAGCGCCTGGCCGCTGTTAACATTTAAAAACCTGTAGTAAGCGCCTGTGTAAAAAGTGTCGGTACCGCCGGCCCCTACGCCCCAGGCATACTTAATGCGGCTTAAGCCCGATGCATTTGTTGTTGATACGGTAAGACTGGTACCTGTCCCGTTTAATTGTTGAATGGCATAGCTATCGCCGGTACGTACGCCCGGCCAGTAAACCGCGCCCATGCCGTAGGCACGTGCTTGGTTGGTTAATCCCTGCAGGTACGCAATTTCCTGATCACCGCCTATGGCGCCGGTATAATTTTTACCACCCGTCATCGGGATACCAAACTCGGTAAGCACCGCGCGGCTGCTATAAGCGCCAATATTACCTTTCAGGCGGTTTTCCCATTGCAAAGCAGTAGTAAGTGTACCATTACTGAAAAAGGTATAATCATGTATCGACAATAAACAGCCCGAAAAACGGCTATCGGCCCCTACCCCGGTAATATCCTGCGAATAGGACGTACCGCTGATCAAAATCCTTCCCTGCGGAACAGAAGGATAGTTACTTAACCACTGGGCACAGATGGTTGTCCAGTCGGTTAAAGTATAGCCATGTGGCTCGTTAAATATTTCAAAGTACACGTGGGCATTGCTGCCATATTTGGTAACAATGGTTTGCCACATCGACCAAAATTCGGTGGTATTATCTATCTTACCATCTTCGGATGATTTGGCTTCCCAGTAGCCCAGTATCACATTCATTCCCTTGCTCAATGCTTTATCGATAACGCCGGTGTATGAATTCCACCAGGTTTGCGATACGGTTGAATAGTTTACAGGCAGCCTTACCGTATTTGCCCCTGTATTAGCCTGTATGCCTGTTAAAACAGCATCTGCTTTAGCCGATACCGTGGCATAACTATCAGCAGATGTTAAACCGCTTAATACCAGTATCCCGTCGCTAAAATTATCACCATCAGCCGCCCAGTTCACGCCTTTCAGCGCGCTTGCCGGTGTTGAATCTGTAGTTACTGTTTTATCTCCTGTTTTTACTTCATCCGGAGTTGACGATTTTTTTACTGATACGATATCCTTTTTACACCCGGCCACCAAACAACACATCGCTATTAATGCAATACTTAAGTTTTTCATAATTTGCTATAGGTTATAATTGGAAGGAAAAAAGGGGGAAGAAAGAAACTCTTCCCCCGGAATATTGGTTATTAGTAACCAGGGTTTTGTTGTAACTGACCACCTGATGCCTGGATTTCAGTTCTTGGTATTGGCAACCAGTAATGTTTGGTTTCAAACTTTCTACCATCCAAAGCAATTTTTGGCGTATAAACAAACTTGCCATTGGAATCTTTGGTAATGATTACACCACCAGCTGGCTTATTTTCCGTAACCTCGGCAATTTTCCAGCGGCGTACATCATAAAAGCGGTGCTCTTCAAATGCCAGCTCAACGCGGCGTTCGTAGCGTACGGCATCACGCATCTGTGATTGCGACATACCTGCAGCCAAAGGAGGCATATTAACACTTGGACGTGAACGGATCAGGTTAATAGCGGTACGTGCGGATAAGGTTGAACCTGAAGGTACAACATCAGGGCCATAAGCCTCATTAGCTGCCTCAGCAAAATTCAACAGGATTTCGGCATAGCGGAAATAGATCCATGGCTGGAAGCCTGCGTTACCCCACGGGTTTTGCAGAGGGTAAGCATCGTTCATGTATTTTTTAAGATAGTAACCTGTTTTAGTGGTATTCCAGTTATCAGGTCCATCTTTACTATCCTTACCACCTGGAATATAAGAGTCAACCGTTTGACCACGGTAAAGAGCGCCATTGTATAAAACAGTAGCAGCAAACCTCGGGTCACGGTGGTCATACGGATGTGTTGGGTCATAACCAGATGTCGGATCTGTAATGGCTTTACCATTATCCATTTCATAATCATCAACCAGGTTTTGAAGCGGCGTGTTACCAGCCCAGCCGCCATAACCGTTGGGGCCGTTGGCTATCTCAAGGTGCGTATGGTTAGCGTTTTTAGTGTATAAACGTTCAAAAATGGTTTCGTTGGTTTCGTTAACTAAAAACAGGTTATTATAGCCACCGGTGTAGATACCATATTTATTCAAACTGATAACAGCTTGCGCAGCGGTAACAGCATCGGCCCAGGTACCTGCATTATATAAGGGGCTTGCAGCATATAATTTCAGCCTTGATTTTAAAGCCAACGCCGCGCCTTTAGTAGCACGGCCCAAAAGCCAGCTACCATCATTGTTTAGCGGCAATTTTGATGCGGCGTCGTCAAGCTGGGCACTCACGTAATCAATACACTCTTTGATAGAAGCACGTTTAGATAGTGACGGGTCCTGCAGGTTATCATTAAGGTTAGTTACTTTATCCCCCATCAACACAACTCCGCCATAATTGCGGATCAAGTCCTGATAACGGAAAGCCCTGATAAATTTAAGTTCGCCCTCTATGCGGGTTTTATGGGCGGCACTTAAAGCAACTGTCGGTAAAAGAGCAAGTGCTGAATTACATTCACGGATACTGCGATAGCTACGTGCCCAAAGCACACCTGCACCACCTAAATTTTCGGGAGCAAGCTGGCCCCTTTGAATCAGCCAGGTAGCATCATCATTATTATAAATAGACTCGTCAGTGAGTGAGCTCCACATGCTATATTCAAAACCACGGCCAAAACCAGGGTTTGAGCCATCACCCTCTTTATCCTGTAACCTGGCACCTATGTAACGATTCGTTACAAACGCTTCAAATACAGCTGTGTCTGAAGCAATCGCCGATGAAGCAATCCTATCGGTTGGTGTTACATCCAGTAAATTCTTTTTACATGCTGTAATACTCAGCATACCGCCCATCATCAAAAATAGTGGGGCTTTATATTGTAGTTTCATTATCGTTTGATTTAAAATTTCACGTTAGCACCTAAGTTTATAATTCGTTGCTGCGGATAAAACTGTCCGCTGCCACTGGTTCCCTCTGGGTCGTAATCCTTAACTTTGGTAATGGTAAACAAGTTGAATGCACTTGCATACACTCTTAAGCCACCGATTTTAAGTTTCGACAGGAACGGTGCGTTGAAATTGTAGCCTAACTGTACGTTTTTTAACCTCAGGAATGATGCGTCATTAAGCCAGAAATTATTGGGATATAATCCACCGCTAATGGCATTTGATGAACGGTCTGAAACCCTTGGATAAGTTCCATTGGTATTTGACGGACTAAAGCGGTTATCGGCCCAGCTACTGTAAAAATTACCTACGCTACCTGCTTCAGGCAACACATATTGACTAACCTGGGCCTGGCCTGCAAACAGAACTGACAGGTCAAACCCTTTATATGCTGCGTTTAAACTAAATCCGTAAGTGATTTGAGGGATGTTACCGTATTTTGTACGGGTTTGGTCGTCGGCTGTAATTTTGCCATCGTTGTTATAATCAAGGTATTTCAAGTCGCCAACTTTAGCACCCGGAACATGTGGATAAGCGTCGAGCTCGGCTTGGGTACGGAATATACCTATGGCATCGTAAAGTAACGATGTGCCTAATGGGCGTCCTGTTTGTCGCTGATAGGGCAAAGTCGCCACTGTGCTTGCTTCATCAATAAAAACAATTTTGCTTTTTGCATAAGTGAAGTTTCCGCTTACTCCCCATGTAAAGGCATGCCCTGTGCTATTGTAACCTAATGTTGCTTCAAAACCATCGCTGTTAACTTTGCCAATGTTTTCTAAAGGCACTAACGGGGTATAATTTGCCGAACCATCATTAAATGGGTTTACGATACCTGATGAGGCTGGCACAGAAGCATTCCTTGCAGCAAGGATATTATTTCTCCTTTGCTGGAAATAAATAGCCTCTACTGTAAAGTTATGCAGGAAAGTGGCATTAATGCCAATGTCAAGTTTTTTAGCGGTTTCCCAGGTGATGTTAGGATTTGCAAGTTTTGTAAGGGTAACATTTGGCTGGATAATGTTTGAACCGCTGCCCGGCGTACTGGCCACAAAGCCATTATTTACTAAAGTGTAGTTATTAAAATATTGGAAGGGTGTTATGTTATCATTACCTAACGAGCCATAAGAAACCCTTAGTTTCAGATCATCAAAAAAGCTCACGCTGTTTTTAAACCAGTCTTCTTTCGTGATTCTCCAACCAACTGAAGCCGAAGGGAAATAACCCCAACGGGTAGCCCCCGGGAACACAGAAGTTCCATCGGCACGTAACTGCCCTTCAAACAGATACTTTTCATCGTAGGCGTAAGTTAAGCGACTGATGTAGCTGGCGCGGTTGTAATTTGAACTTAAACCAGAGTTAAGATAATCGGTGGCAGCGCTTCCGCCTTGCGACAGGTCTGGTAGTTGTGAAGATAAGTAATTGTAACGCGTTGCATCAAAATATTCTTTATGGTTTTTACTTTGCTCATAACCTACAAACGCGCTTATATCATGCAAACCAAATTTGTGCGCATAGTTCAATTTGATGTTGGAAGTTAGCAAACTCTGATTTTCCTGCGACTCGAATAAAGTAGCAGCGTTATTATTACCGCCGACAGTAACTTTGTTATAAACCTGTGTGCTCGCAACATAGCTGTATAAAACGTACGGTTTGCTGAAATTTTTATCAAAATTGTATGATTTATCAACCGAGAAAAAACCGTCAACCGATAAACCTTCAATGCCAGGGATAGCATAGCTACCTTTTAAAATACCATTGAAAACCTGTTTGGGGTTATTATTGATACCGCCAATATCGGTTGCCTGTACAGCTGGGTTATTATTCTCAATACCTGTAGTTGGCAAACCATTTGGGTAATAAGCTGCAACAATAGGTTTGGCTCTGTAAACAGAACGGAAAAGATCGCCGGCACCTGTTACAGGGAACTGCCTGTCTTCCTCACGGCCAGATAACGATAAACCTACTTTTAAGCGTTTGGTAACGTTAGCATCAATATTTGAGCGGAAATTATATTGGTGATACTTAGTTGCTCCGTTTTTATAAATACCATCCTGATAAAGCGTACCCAATGAAACGAAGTATTTTATATCCTCGCCGCCGCCAGAAACCGAAAGGCTATGTTGGTTTTGCAATGCTGAACCTTTAAGCGTTTGCTTTTCCCAATCAGTGTTTGGATAATTTAACGGATCCGATCCGTCTTTAAATTTCTGAATCTGATCGGCTGTGTAAGATTGATTTAAGCCGCCCGCCGGGTTCGAGTCATAGTTGATCTCGTTCATGATTTGGGCATAAGTTGCCGCATCAGCCATTTTTGGTAAACGGGTTGGCGAACTAAAGCCCTGATTAAAGCTGTAATTGATGGTTGGCTTGCCTGATTTGCCACGTTTTGTAGTAATGAGGATAACACCGTTTGCGGCCCTGTTACCGTAAATAGCAGCAGACGCATCCTTTAATACCGACATGTTTTCGATATCGTTAGGATCGAGACGCTCTAAACCACCTATCTGGGCCGGCACCCCGTCAACAACGACGAGCACATCGTTATTGCCTGTAGTGGCCAAACCACGCACGGTAATACCTGAACCGTCATATCCTGGCTCACCACTGCGATTGTTAACAATTACACCTGAAAAACGACCGGCAATACCATTTGAAAGGTTGGGCTGCGGACTTTTTACCAGCTCGGAACCTTTTACCTGCGAAATGGAGCCTGTTAAGGTTGCCTTTTTCTGAGTACCGTAACCTACAACTACCACCTCATTCAATGATTTTGAGTCGGCTGTTAATTGTACATTGATTGTAGTTTGTCCGTTAAGAACAACCTCCTGAGATGTGTAGCCAATGTAGCTAAACACCAGTGTGCCCGATGAAGCGTTTGGAACATTAAGGCTAAAGTTACCTTTAATATCGGTCACCACGCCGGTTGAAGTCCCTTTTAAGGATACACTTACACCTGGTAATGTTTCACCTTTTTCGTCGGTTACTTTACCGCTAATTCTGGCATCAGGTAAGCGCTGCTCATTAATGGTACCCGCAAAAGCCATTACCGGCATTTGGACTGTAGCGAAACAAGCAACGGCCATGCTGGCCGCAACTACGAAAAAGCGGGGTGATCTTTTCCGATGGGGAGAATCCTTTTCGAGTAAATTTGGTTTCATATGGTTTTAAAAAATTGGTTTTTTAATCGGCTTAAACCTTGCAAAGCGAGGCGCATAAAAACAAGGAAGTGGATTCGGCATAGATAAATTACCGCCCCATTTTGACCTTATTATTTATACACAGTACAAAAGTTTGGTTTAAACCTTGGTTATTGGTAGGGCTAAATTGCGTTTTAAAGCAAAAATGAGTGAGGGGTAAATTCTGAATAAGACAGGGGGTATTTCATAAAAAAGCGCTTAAAAACAGCGTTTGGGGCACTTTTTAAAGAGGGGGTAAATCAATACTGGCAGGGGGACAAAAATAAGTTGTAGTATTTAGCTCCCAAACATTGCTGCGCTTGTCGTCACCTCGTTACTTTGTAAAGAAGGGCCACAAAAACCACTCTTAGCTATTTGCTGTGAAAATGAAGGCGAAGGGAAGTTGGTCCGACGAAGCATGAACCAGGTGAATCAACCAACCGATAAACAAGATTAATTCTCTTTAATCACATCCCGGTTCACGTTGTAATTGTTGTGAAATGGCTTACGATATTTCTTGATATAATCAGAAGGGTTTATCCCGAACAACTTATTAAACTGTTCCCTGAAGTATTTCAAATCATTCAAGCCCACCTTATAAGCTGTTTCGTACACGGTGCTATCGGTTGTAAGCAATATTTCGGCAGCCTTACGCAAGCGGATAAAACGGATAAAACTGTTTGCCGATTGCCCGGAAATAGATTTGATCCGCTTGTACAAATTAGAGTGACTCATGCCTATTTCGGCAGCCAGTGTTTTAATGCTGAAATCCGGGTCGGTTAAGTGCTGTTCAACTATCTGGAGGCATTTTTCCAAAAACTCCTTGTACTCCTGCGAGATCTTCAGATCGTTTGATTTGTTAAGGGTTATTTCATTATAGAAATACTTCTGCAGGTTGTTTCTGCTTTTCAGGATCCCGTTAACACGGGCCACCAGGATCTCTTTTTCAAAAGGCTTGCTAATATAATCATCCGCCCCTCCTTCAATACCTTTGAGCTTTATTTCGGGCGAGGAACTGGCGGTAAGCAATATCACAGGGATATGGTTCAGCACAGGATCTTCCTTAATACGGCTACATACCTCAATACCGCTTAACCCCTGCATCATTACGTCGCTTATCACAATATCGGGTACCAGGTGATAAACAAGGTCAAGCCCATCCGTACCGTTATCGGCCTCAAAAATCTCAAATTCGCCGCTAAAAATTTGTTTAAGGTAAGTACGGATCTGTTGGTTATCATCAATCAGCAGCATGGTTTTGGTGTCGGAGCTTAAAGCCTCAGAACTTTTGGCAGCGACGGCGTTTTCAGCTTCAACGGCGACTAATTCACCTTTATTCTCCATCAGCTCATCCAGGAACACCGAAGTTTCGGCAATGTCTTCAAACACAAATTGCTGCCCAAAATGCTCCCGGCCTTTTAACAGCGATACATGAAACGCCGTACCCTGCCCCTGCTGGCTGCTATAACCGATGCTGCCTTTATGATTTTCAATAAATGCTTTAACCAAATATAGCCCGATACCAAAACCGCCTGCCATTGGCGCCGAATTTTGCAACTGGTAAAACTTGCCGAATAGCTGATCGCCGGTCCCCTCGGCTATTCCACAGCCGCTATCCTTGATCTCAATGGTAATTTTATCGTTAAAATCGGCTATTGTACAAGTTACTATGCCATACTCCGGTGTAAACTTCAACGCATTCGAGATGAGGTTAAACAGAGCTATTTCCATTTTTTCCCTGTCGGCATAAATCTCCATCGCATCCCTTTGACTTACAAAATCAAACTGAATATGCTTGGTACGTGCCTGGTGACTAAAACATAAAAACACCTCATGACAAAGGGATACGATATTGAGCCTTACTATTTTAAGCTTATCGGTGTCGCTTTCGGCTTTCCTGAACAGTAAAAGCTGATCAACCAAACTCAAAAGACGCCGTGCGTTGCGATAAATGATATGCAAATTGCCAGCGTCATCAGTAACCTCGCCCTTCCCGAACAACATATCCTTTACCGGGTTGATGATGAGTGTTAACGGGGTACGGAATTCATGCGAGATATTGGTAAAAAAGAAAGTTTACGCTCGTTAAGCTCCTTATCTTTTTCGGCCGAAAGCTGGGCTACTTTAACCTCGTATTTAAGCCTGGTTTGGCGGTTTCTGTAAAGTATATAGTAATAAGTTACAACCCCTGCTGCTGCTATATAAATTAAATAAGCCCACCATGTTTTATACCAGGGCGGCAGGATCTTAACCTGTAAGGTGGCATAATTATCAAACCACAAGCCATCCTGGTTGGATGCTTTTACCCTGAACGTATATTCTCCGGGTTCAAGGTAGCGGTAAGTTGCAAGCCGCTGATCGCCAACATAGTTCCAGGTTTTATCAAGGCCATCCAGTTTATAAGCAAACCCGCCTTTATCCGGATAGGTATAATTTAATGAGGCATACTGGATAGAAAATACCGACTGATCGGGCTGTAATGTGATCTGCCTTGCCTGGTTAATGGCTTCGGGCAATACTGTACGGTCCTTGTCAAGCCCGCCAACTTCAACCTGCTTACCAAAAATTTGTAATCCGGTTATAATAACTTTTGGTTTATAGTCGCTTTGATTTACTTTTCCCGGGTCAAAAAAGTTAAGCCCTTCTGTTCCCCCAAAATACATCAATCCATTAGCAGAATCAAACAAAACAGACCCCGCGTTAAACTGCCCGGCCTGTAACCCGTCCGACTGATCATAATTTAAGATCTTGTTATTCCGTACATCAAGGTTTGATAAGCCTTTATTGGTACTTAGCCATAATGAACCATCGGATGATTCCTTGATGGCCGATACTGTATTGTTAGCGAGACCATTAGTTTCATTAAACTTTTTAAAAACCCGGTTTTGAAGATCATATGAAATTAGTCCATCGCCTTCAGTTCCTATCCATAACCTGTGTTGTTTGTCGGGATGGAGTGAAAATATCACCTGACCTGGTAAATTGCTTTTTTCATCGGCGGGTTTAAAATACCTGCTGAATTTCTTTTGCCCGGCGTTATAAAAATCAAGTCCCCCACCATAAGTACCAACCCATAAATTACCTTTATCGTCTTCGGCAATTGATCTTACATCGTATGAAGTAAGGCCGCTATTGGCAGGGGTATAGTTGGTGAAAGTTTTTGTAACGGCATTAAACAGGCACAAGCCGCCGCCGTTGGTGCCAATCCATAAATTTTTATGCTTGTCCTGGTAGATAACCCGTACGTCGTTACCACCCAGGCTTTTGTTATTTGCCTGGCTGTGTAGGTAGTTGACAAACGAATCCGTTTTCTTGTTATACTGCAAAAGCCCCTTTGCATAAGTACCAAACCATAAATTATTATCCTGATCGGTATAGCCGAATAAAATGGCATTATCGGTAATACTGCCGGGTTGCCCATCTGCTTTGTATTGCTTTATCAGGGTGCCGTTATGGCTGGTTTTGTAAATCCCCTCGCCGTCAGTGCCCAGCCATAAAAAGCCGTCGCTATCCTGGCACAGGCCATAAAACCTTACCAAGCTTTCGCCGCTGGCCCCATATCGCTTTTTAGCAATCTTTGAAAATTTCTCCTTAATGCTGCTCACCATGTAAATGCCATCGCCATAGGTACCTACCCAAACATTTTTATCCTTATCTATATAAAGCGTTTGAACAGAGCGCTGTGTAAGGTAATATCCGTCATCGCCGGTTACCGGCTGAAGAAAAAAGTTATTAATGTTGTAGTTGGGACTTGTGCCAATGTTAACTTTAAACAAACCGCCATCCTGCAGGCCTACAAGCAATTGCTTATCACTATCCTCAATAACTGATATGTATCGTTTACTTTTAATACCCTGCTGACTGGTTTGCAGTAAGGTAAATTTATTTGATTGCCTGTTGTAGTAGCCGAGCCCGCCTCCAGTTGCTATCCACATGTTGTGAAAATGATCTTCAAAAATGTCATTGATCCGGGTACCCGGCAGGTTGGCTATTGGAGGGCCTATGCCCGCAAGGTTGGCTATTACACCATCCTTATGACTAAAAACATTGATGCTGCCTTCCTGTGTACCCACCCATACCAGGCCCCTTGAATCTTCGTACAAACAGAGCACCCTGTTACTTGACAACCGGGATAAATTGGCTTGGGTGTAATTAACAACCTTTGCCGATTTGGTATTGAAATAAGAAAAGCCCTGCCCATAAGATGTGATCCATAAATTACCATCATGGCTTTGAATGATATTACTGATATCGTTTTTGACGGCCCTGTTAGAGGTGAATTTATAATGGATAAACTTTTCTGTACGGCTATCAAATTTGCTGAGGCCGTTTCTTGACGATACCCAGATGCTGCCATGAACATCGCACAAAACCTTTTGTACATAGTTACTGGCCAGCGCAGTTGAATCGCCCAGGCGCGACTTAAAAATCTTAAAAGTTGTACCGTCAAAACGATTGAGGCCATCATTGGTGGCAAACCACATAAAACCCTTATCATCCTGTGTAATGCTATTTACAATACCAAAAGAAAGACCATTTTTTAAAGAATAATTGAGGATCTTATTTTTGATGGGCGACTGGGCATAGGCCGAGGAAATGATCAAACAAAGAACAATGCAGCAGAAGGATCCCTTTTTCATTAACACGTTGCAGGCTGTGAATTACACAAATAATTGGAAGATTAAAGCTACCTAATTAATTGTAAAGTAAACAATAATATTGCAAAATGTAAAATACCCGTTACAATAAGAAGTAATGGCTCACCCTTATCATATATAAAAATTGTAAGGACAGCATTATTTACAGCAACGATTACTGCATATTGGCGATCTGTAATTGCTGATAATGATCCATTACCTCGTCGAAACATATAGCGAGCCACCTGGTATAATCGCCCGGGTTTTCTTTCAGGTCGACTGCCAGCCGGGCCATGGTTATGTATTTAAATGAGGAGACCTCGCCATGGTCAGGGATCGGCAAAGCATCGGTGATGCCAAAAAACACATGATCGTATTCATTTTCAACCAGATCGTCCTGGATAGCTGCACAGTAAACAAAAGAAAATACAAAGTTAAGTTCGGCGGCCATTCCCATCTCCTCCTGTAACCTGCGATGGGCTGCTGCAAATGTGGGTTCGCCGGGCCTTGGATGGCTGCAGCAGGTGTTTGTCCATTTGCCACCCGAGTGATATTTGCCTTCGGCGCGTCGCTGCAACAGGAGCTCTCCTTTTTTATTAAAAATAAAAACTGAAAACGCACGGTGTAGCTTCCCTTGAAGATGCGCCTTCATTTTTTCCATAGTGCCAATTTCCTGATCATCGCGATCAACCAAAATCACGGTTTCTTCTATCTTCACTCGCTATAATTTGTTGTAATCTTCCTGATGAGACACGCAGATCTCAGGAATTTCTTGTTATTTTTTGTTAATCCTAAAAACAGGGCCAAAGCCATACCGCAAATTTCAGCTTTATTTTCAATAAAAAACGGATTTCCTTTTGGAGAAACCCGTTTTATTTTACGAAGTGACACTTGTTTAGTTTACATCAAACCAAAGCTTGGTAGTAAGCGCATCGGCTCCCTGTGCTGCTACTGCCGACTGGTAATTAGTTTTGTTTAGCGATTGCTCTGTTCCCGGATAAATAAACCTTACCGGTATTTTACCATTAAGTGTACCTGCAACTGCCGGCTGTAATTGCGGATAATCAAGCCTGCGCCATTCGGTCCAGCCTTCCAATCCCTGGCCAAACAGCGCTAACCACTTTTGCTCGCCTATTGATTTTTTATAATTAGAGGCATCATATTGCACTGCCGGCTGCGCTATATAAGTAGCGATATCAGCCGAAGCAATACTGTACTGAGCCAACGCAGCAGTAACCGCCTGACTGTATAATGAAGCGGCATCTTCGGTAGTAAAACCGCGAGCGGCAGCCTCTGCCCTGTCAAACAAGCTCTCTGCATAGCCTAATATTACAGCAGGGGCATGTGGTGCACGAAAATAAGTGCCTGGTTTAGAAGTTTTGGTGAAGCCGTAATTGCTGGCATCGCCCACCAACAAACCGTTTGGCAAGCCAACATAGGTTTGAGGCGTTACATCTTGTGTTTTAGCGGCATATATTGATAAGCGGGGATCATTAAGTGCAAACAGCTTATCCACTATAGTTTTGCTGATACGGTAATCGTCACGGGTATCAAACAGGTTGCTTATCGGATTTTGGTTAGGCGAATCTAAATAAACCAACTGCGCGGTTTCGACATTCGAACTGATGTATGAACCGCCTTCGGTCTTAATATCATCTAATACTTGCTTAGCTTTTGCAGGTTCCCTATCGGAAATGCGCAAGGCGATGCGAAGCCTTAACGAGTTGGCAAATTTTTTCCATGAAGCAATATTGTTGCTATAGATCACATCTCCTGCTATAGCTTTGCCTGATGGATCAAGCGCCGTTTGAGCTGCTTTAAGGTCATCCAGCAAAGCAAAATAAACATCCTTTTGGGTGTCATAAGCCGGGGTAAGGTACTGATCAATATTGGTGGCCTGCCTGTAAGGAATATTCCCATAAGCCTCTGTTAATAAGCTAAATACCCATGAACGAAGTACCAGTGCAACGCCTTTATAATTGGTATTACCCTGGGCATCGGCAAGTTTGATGATCTGGTTAAGGTTTACAATGCTTTTTGAATAGCCCGTGCTCCACAGCTCCTCAAACGCACTACTGGCGTAAATATACCTGTCGGGGTCGGTGTATTGAATTTTAGACCAATACTGCACAAAAAGAAGACTAGCATCCATGTTATTGGCTACACCCCAATAGGTATCTGCCGTTGCTTTGGTGGCTGCGGTTAATAGATAGTCGGGCTGTGCTGTTTGTGAGCCGTTAGGGTTTTGATTGATCTTTAACAGATCCTTTTTGCACGATGTTACCGATAATAAAACCGCGGCAGATAATATGCTGATATATTTAAGTTTCATGATGTTTTAAAATTTAAGGTTTACGTTGAAACCGATGTTACGCACGGTAGGCAGGGTAAGATCTTCGAGACCCTGTCCGTTTCCTGCATTAAAGGCTGTTTCCGGATCAATATTCGGTGCGTTTTTATGGATGATCCACAAGTTACGGCCAACTACCGAAAATGTAGCTCCCTGGAAACCAATCTTATTCACCCATTTAGCAGGTAAAGAGTATCCCAGTTTTACTTCGCGAAGCTTGATGTATGAGGCATCGTAAACAAATGCTTCGTCAATATTGGTAAAGCCTTTGTAATATGATTGCGCAGGGATAATAGTGGTATTTGGCGAACCATCGGCCTTAACGCCTTTAAATATCATACCATCATTATAAACGGTTACACCCGCAGGGGCTGCACCGGTAACCTGCACAGCAGCAGCCGAAGTATTGTTGCCCGGGTAATAGTAACTTAAGCCTCCGTTAGCAGCGCCACGGCCAGGTAAGGTAGAAGCCAACACGCCGGTATAAGTACCTGTACGGTTGGTGTTTGAATAAATGGATCCGCCAAAACGTGCATCAACCAAAAAGCTCAGGTTAATCCCTTTGTAGGAGAAGCTGTTATTGATGCTTCCCAACCAATTTGGAGTGAATTTACCTAAATAACGTTTGGTGGTATTAAATACAGGTGTACCATTAGCGTCGATAATAATCTGACCTGAAGCATTACGTGTGTATGCGGTACCATACAAAGCACCATAAGGCTGACCAAGCGATGCTAAAACCTGCACTGTACGATCAGTGCCTAATACCACACTCTGTAAGCGGCCATCGGCATCAAGCGAAGCTACTTTACTACGGTTTAACGAGTAATTTGTAGTTATGTCCCAGGTAAATCCATTTGATTTAATTGGCGTAACACCTAACTGAACCTCGATACCTTTGTTATTAAGACGGCCACCGTTTATTACTTTTTGGCTGAAACCGGTTGATGAACTTACCTGTACGGTTAGGATCTGGTTAATACTGTTGGTGTTATAAGCACTTACATCTAAATGTACGCGATCATGGAAAAAGCCTAATTCAAAACCGGCCTCTGCCGATGTAGTGGTTTCAGGCTTAAGATGATCGTTCAGATCAATATTAGATATACTCTGTTGCGGATTTGAGCCAAAGAGGTTTGAAGATGTATAAACGTTAATTAACTGAAATGGATCTGTCGCCTTACCTACTTTTGACCACCCACCTCTTAATTTAGCATAACTAAGTACATCGCTTTTAATGCCTAATGCTTCAGATAATATTAAACTGCCATTTACGGAGGGATAGAAATATGACAAGGCATCTGCCGGTAAACTTGACGACCAATCATTACGGGTTGTGAAGTTGATGAACGCGTAATTTCTGAAACCAAGCTGTGCCGAACCAAAATAGCTATAGGTTTTAAGTTTCCCATAGTAATTTGTAGAGACCAGTGGATCGCGGGAGTTGCTCAGCGTGTACAAGCCAGCAACTGCAAGTTTCGGAGCCAACTGATCATTATTTTCGGTCGTCCTCACAGCTATGTTACCACCACCAAATACATCAAGCGAAAAATCGTTATTCAGCTTTTTAGTGTATTGCAACCTGGCTTCGGTGTTATTTTCGTTTACGCTGTAAGCATCCTCTTCGTATGAGCCAAACGGTGTTCCATTGGTGCCGTAGGCTACTTTAATCTTACGCCGGTCATTATAATAATCGGTACCGGTACGGAAGTTTGCTGATAGACCGTCAATGATTTTGTAATTCAGCTCGATACTACCTATCAGGTGATTTTTGTGTTGGTCTACTGTGTTTTCATAAGCCAGCCAGTATGGGTTGCTATAGTAACTATTATTCCAGTTAAAGGTATTACCATTGGCATCCTTGTAATTTTTAAGCCTGTTGATATCAACCTGGCGGCCAAACCAGGTAAACTGCAGCATGGTGCTGGTTGCACGTTTTCCATATGCACCAGGCAGGTTATCAGCATCATCTTTACTGTAATCAACAATTGTATTAACGGTCAATTTATTGTTGATACGATAGCTTGAGTTTAAAGCAAAAGAGTTACGGCCTTGTGAGGTATTGGGTACAATACCGGTTTGGTGCAGGTTATTATAGGATAACCTGAAATCGCTTTTATCGCTGCTGCTCGCAATAGCAATGCCATTATTGAGTGTTACACCGGTTTTAAAAAAATCTTTTACGTTGTCGGGGTGTGCCACGAAAGGTACGGCCTGCCCATTTGAATAAAACTGTGGAATCAGTGAACCATCCAAAGCAGGGCCCCAGCTTTCGTCAACACCATCGTTAACGCCGCCGCCTTTACCATCTACATAGCTGAATTTCCCATTTGAGCCTTGACCATATTGATTTTGATATTCGGGCAATACCTGTACGTTTGAAAAGCTGGTATTGGAGTTTATAGTAACACCTAATCCTTTTGCCCCTTTGCCTGTTTTAGTGCGGATGAGGATAACACCCGCGGCTGCACGTGAACCATAAAGCGCAGCTGCATTCGGGCCTTTCAATACACTTACCGATTCAATGTCTTCAGAATTTAAATCAGAAATGGCATTGGAGAAATCTCTTGAACCATTAGTGCCCAAAAACTGGCTATTATCAACAATAACCCCGTCAACTACAAATAAAGGTTGATTTTCCCGTGAGATAGACGTTTCTCCACGGATAATGATACGGGATGAGCCCATATCGCCCTGGCTGTTGGTAACCTGCACACCGGCAATTTTACCTGTGAGCGCGTTAACAAAATTGGTTTCCTTAGCTTCAGAGATATCTTTCGATTTAAGCCCTTGTACTGCATATCCAAGCGATTTTTTATCCTTTGAGATATTGAGGGCCGTTATCACTACCTCATTCAGAGAATTTGGTGCTTCAACCAAAACCACGTTTAAGGTAGTTATTCCTTGCGTAATCGGGATCTCCTGGGTTGTAAAGCCAATGTAGCTAACCCTAAGCACATCATTAACATTGGCGTTGATGATAAACTTACCATCAACATTGGTTTGTGCACCCGTGGTTTTACCTTTAACAGATACGCTAACGCCCGGCAACGGCAACCCATCGGATTTGGCGGTTACCACTCCGCTAATTTTAACGGATTGCCCCGCAACCGTCTGGACGAGAATAAAAGGCAATATAATTGCCAGTAATAGCTTGTAAATTTTTAACATGATAATTAATAATTGAGATTAATTTTTGATGCCTTTACCAGTACAAAAGACATGGCTATCGCCTTAGCGGGCATAATTTGCCCGGCTCATAAGCCTATCGTAACTGTAAAGAATTGATTAGGGGATGGTAATTATTAAGCTAAGACAAGCTGCAGCAAGCCCGCATTTAAACACCATGCATGCTGTAAATGATTAACAGCAACAATGCATGCTTTGCATATTGAGACAGAAGGATTTGCAGATTGACTGGCTTTCCGAAACGAAAGTTTTCTTGTGTAAAAAAGTAGATTCTGTTTTCATAAAACGGGTATTAAATAAGTACTGATAGATTCTTTTTAATTGATAGACGCTGTTTTGTTGTTTACCAAAGCGTCCACAGCTTTTAACATGGATGCAAATTCCTGTTTATCGTACAAGCGGGTGAGGTAAACAATTTTCCCATCCCGATCGATAACCACATTGCGGGTAACACCGCTCTTTTTGCTGGCAAACCGGCCAAAAATCTCAGCACCAGGATCGAGTGCCAACGGATAGCTTATATTCATGACCTGGTGAAAACTTTTTACTTTGTTGAGCGGTTCATCGCGGTCAACGCCTATTAAAACAAGGCCTTTATCTTTATAAGTCTGCCAGATCTCTTTTTCCAAATGCGGCATTTCTTCTCTGCATACGCTGCACCAGCTTGCGGTAAACTGCAGGATAACCACCTTACCACGCAACTTCGTTAAAGAAGTTTTTGTACCATTGGTCAATACGAGCTCAAAATCGGCAGGAGCAAGATCACCGGTTTTTATGATATAACCGCGGTCGTCAGCTGTCGGATCAATTGCCTTGGTGGTCTGCGCAACAGCCGGCAATGTTGTTATGAAAAGCAAACAGGTAAAAAGTAATTGTTTAATGTTCATTGCTATACAGGTTAAACCGTAATATCATCCCGGTGATATTTTCAATATTTTAATTAGCAAGAAAAATGAAGAGGGAAAAGAAGTATACAACACCTTGCACTATACAAGGCCATAGCGTATTACATTATCTTTTCTACCCTATTTTGGGCAGACAGGAATTAGCACCTTTATAACAGTGGGCTTACAGGTTGCTAAGACATCACAGGGCCTTTCCCTCAGTCTTTCTTGATAATTAAAATATTCAAAGAACCGATTTGACGATGCAAATATATATAAATTCTACTAAAACCATAGACTTTATATAATTATTGCAATAAAATGAATTAACACTTTAAAGTTCTGCAGGCTTATTTACAGAATTTGTTTACTGATTGGATTAGCTGAAACTTTTTGAAGATAAATTCCATAACAACAAAAGTCCCTAACGTTCGCTGCCGGGACTTTAACCTAAACTTGTTTTGCAGATTATTAAACTACCTTATAATAAGATAAAACAAGACAATTAGCTTTTTAATTATTTAGCACTTTTATTCGCCTGTTAACTGGCAGTCCCGTTAAAAAGGGCTGCAAAGCTATTTTCGGTTGTTATTTTTTCGATCAAATTTTCCAGTGACCGGTAAATGTTCATGTTTAAAAACGGACCTGCACTGATCCTTTTAACACCGGCATTTTGTAACGCTTTAAAATCCGGAAGTCCGGGCATGCACATTACGCTAACCGGAAGGCGCGATAAGGCTGTTATTTGTTCAATATCTGTTGTTTGGGTGATACAGGGAAAAAACAAACCATGCACACCTGTATCCTGGTAAAGCTTAGTGCGGGTTAAAGCATCTTCCAACGCGTTAGGTAAACCAAGCAGGAAGGAATCGGCTCTCACATTTATAAACACCTGTACACCTACTTTAGCCAACAGTTCGGTGATCTGTTTAAGCTTCATGGCAAACTCATTTGCATCAACGATACTTCGCTTGCCATCCATCACTATCGAATCCTCTATATTAATACCCACAACGCCGATATCATATAGCTTTGTGATATTATCGCAGATTACTTCCGCTGTATCACCATAACCTCCCTCCAGGTCCACAGTTAACATGGCCGATGATGTTGCCGCTATCCTTTTGATTACAAACAGGTAATCATCAAAACTCATTTCTTCGCCATCTGCAAAGCCTAATGAGCTTGCTACAGCGGCACTTGACGTGCCAATTGCCTCAAAGTTTAACTTATCATAAACCTGCGCGCTTTGAGCGTTCCATACATTGCCAATCTGCAAAGGTTCGGTTTTATGATGCAGCGCTAAAAATTCATTGAATCTATTTTTCATGTTTTTGTGTTTATTTTATGCTCAAAATTAGCTTGAGCATTTTTCTAAAAATTGTATAAAACGGAAGAGATTAGTGAAAGGTGAAAGGTGAAAGGTGAAAGGTGAAAGGTGAAAGGTGAAAGGTGAAAGGTGAAAGGTGAAAGGTGAAAGGTGAAACAATAATGGCCGGGTAAACCGGCCATTATTGTTTCTGAATTTAAATCAGGCTACGAGATTAGCTTCGGCTCCGAATGCGTGATCGATGACAATTTTCCAGCTGCCGTCGGATTGTTGTTTCATTAACTCTATCCCTTTTGCGGCAATCTGTGTTTTGCCATTGTCGGTAATGCTCCACTCCGATCGGCCGACCGCTACATCGCCTGATTGCAGACAGTAAACTGTTTTGATTTCCATTACTCCGGGCACAGCGCAGATGCTTTTAACAGCCTCTTCAAACTGGGTCCTGCCTGATACTTCTTTTCCCGGTTCCGGAAAAATAATACCGTTGGCATCATACACATTCATAACTACATTTACATCTTTGGTGTTAAAAGCGGCCGCAAGTACTGCGTGCACTTCCTGTGGTGTTTTTGCTGATTTCATTTTGTTGTTTTTTTTATATCAGCAAAACTATGTAGCTCGAATAGCCCAAAATTGTATAAAACGGAAGAGTATTAACTACCCGCCAGGGCCTGGTTTATAGGCGACGCCTGAGCAGCAAATGAGTTAGGTGTAAAACCTGTAAAAAGCTTGAATTCCTTTATAAAATGTGCCTGGTCAAAATAACCGGCGCTGTAGGCTACATTCGTTAGCTTTTCTTCATTAGCGCTAACCAGGCTAAGGCTATGCTGAAAGCGGTTTATTTTGTAAAATAATTTTGGCGGTAAACCTGTATACTGCGAAAAAAGGGTATTAAGGTGCCGTGAGGAAATGTTATAACGGCTGGAAATGGACAGGATATTATCGCCGCTGTAATTCTTTTTAAGATTACTGACGATATCCCCGATAAATTTGATCTTCGAATGCTTTTTTCGGATGCCGATAAACGGCCCCACAAATAATCTTCAATCATGGACACCTTCGCATTCAGGTTGGCGGTCTCCAATAATTTTAAATAAAGCGTTCTTAATTTAGGTCCGAATACGTGCGTGGCATCAACAATTTCGTTGTTAAATTCCGATACATTTTCATCAAAAAAATAAGCTGCCGAGTGCGGGTAAAAGCGGAAGCCCAGCATGATATTTCGCCCTACCGATTGTATTGCTAAGGGTTTAGTGATCTGCCCCCAGAGCTCTACAGGAGGAGTGGTAAAAAATGTATCGCCTTTCTTTGATCTCCAGTTTCCGGCACCGAGGTTAAAGATCACTTCCATGGTCCCGCTCGGAAACACGATATCATCATAGCTTCTGTCCGAATCTGATTCATACAGATAGAAGCACTTAATGTAAGGCTGTAGCCTTGGCTCCGGAAGCAGCTCTTTGAAAACCATGATTACAAATATAGGATACAACGAAGTTCCCAAATTGTAAAAAACGGAACATATTTTTAGTAGCTTAAAGCGGAAGGCATAAAGCTTAAAGGCAATATCTGTTTAACTAATTTGCATAGATTTTATATAAAACAAAAGCTGCCATGTGAACCTTCAACTCGTTCACATGGCAGCCATATTATCATTCAATAACCCGCGTTTACTTTTTCACATGTACAGGTTTAATGCCTTCATGTGTAGGCGTAACCTGTTTAATCAACCCTTTATCGTCAAATTCCATTTTATCAATACAAACCTCGCGGTTGTAGCCTGCGGCATCGCCCATGGTAATGCCTTTAGGATAATTGAACCGGTGATAAACAATATACCATTCATCTGTACCCGGGATCTGGATAACTGAGTTATGGCCGGTTCCGTAAACGCCTTTAGCAGCATTTTTGGCAATAACCGTATTTTGCTGAGGAATCTCGATTGGCCCCAATGGAGATTTAGAAGTGCCATAATGCACGCTATAATTAGGGCTCCTGGTATCATTTTCAGACCACATGAAGTAGTACGTACCGTTGCGGTAAAACACATAGGTGCCTTCGTTATAATGAGCGTAAGGTGTAAGGATTTTGGTGGTGCCTGGCTTTAACGAAATCATATCATCGTTTAACTCGGCTACAGCCATATAACCATTTCCCCAGTACAAATAGTTTTTGCCTGTTTGCGGATCGGCAAAAACATCAGCATCAATCTGCTGTCCGCCTTTAACACCTTCAGGCAATTGTGCCACCAAAGGCTTGCCCGAATCGGTAAATGGCCCCGTCGGATCATTTGCTGTTGCCACCCCTATTTTTTGTGCAGCTGCGAAATAGTAGAAGTATTTATACTCGTTTCCCACCTTTTTTCGATGATACAAGGGGCCCAGGCATTCTTTTTAGCCCAGCTCACGTCCTGCGGTAAATCAAGAATCTTACCCTCGTCTTTCCAGCTAACCATATCATCCGAAGAAAAGGCCTTAAAATACTTGCCCGACCAACCATCAAAGCCGTCGCTGGTAGGATAAATATAGAATTTGCCTGTTTTTTCGGCGTAGAGGATCTCCGGATCGGCATAGTATCCAGCAATAGCCGGGTTATGGGTTTCCTGGGCAGTAACCTCAAAAACCTGCGTTTTTTTACCTGCAATGGTTACCGAATATTTAACCGGGCCTTTGGTAAAATCCTGCGGCCTTATAGGGCTGATAGTAACGCCGGGGAACAAGGTAAACCGGGGATCAAATGATTTTAAATTAGTACCCGGTATTACAGGCAGGTGAACTTTATGGTTCGCCGTATCTAAAACGATATTGATGGTTTTAATCTGCTTGTTTAACGGCGCAAGTATGACATCTTCAGGCGTTTCCCATTTCGCAGTTAATGCCGCCCCTTCCTTTGAAGTTATTGGCATCACTGTACCATGGCGCGGATGAAAATTCATGGATACCTCATCGTCAATCAGTTTAAAGTTTTCGAGATCGGTTGTCCTGGTAAACTGGTATTTACCCTGGGTATACATATCATACATCAAAATATAACCGCTACCATCGTTTAATTTAAAAGTACCTGCCCCTTCTACCGGGTCTTTGGTTTGCTGTACGTATTTATCACGCAATACATAGCCAGAAGTTAGCTCATCTGATACCGCTATTTTTATACCTGCACCCGATCCTTCTGTTTTGAAAAACAGGTAATATTTATTGTTCTTGTAAACAATATCGCCGTCTATGCAGGCACCGCCATCCGGCTTAAAGAAAAGCTGCTTAGGCTCGGTTTCAAGACCTGTAAAATCTTTATTGGCATAAGCATAATAGATCTTATCGGCCTCTTCGCCAAAACGCATCGACCAGTAGATCATATATTGTTTTTTCTGTGGATCATAAATGGTTTGCGGTGCCCATACCCTGTTCACGCCTGCAAACTTTTCATAAAGTTTGGTGATATCAATGGTTTTCGAGCTCCATTGTACCAGGTCGGTTGATTTGAGCAATACCATAGAATAATCCGGCCCCCAGCCGTATTTTTCGGTATTCATATCGGTTGCAACCATGTAAAATGTTTTACCGTCGGCAGCTCGCATAATATGCGGATCCCGAACACCGCCGGTAGCACTGATATCCGCTGAATTTAAAACGGGGTGATTGTTATTCAGCGCACGGAAATGATACCCATCGTTACTCAAAGCAAAACGAATTTCTTCGCCGCCTTTACTGCCTGTAAAATAAGTAAACAGGTAGGCGCTGAATTTTTGATGCGGCTGCGCTATAACCGCCGTATAAAAGCTAACTAAAACGCCCAGTAAAACTATTTTTTTCATGTATAATTGATTTGTTATTTTCGAATATTCGGGACAATTATTTGTGCTTTTCCATACTTCTGCTGCTAATTCTGACAACCGTCAATGAATAGGCAGGTACAGTGAAAGCCCACTTTTTTTGCAATTTTATTACTGATGATTGAGGGACGATAGCTTGCGGATTGTCGGTAGAATTCTTCACCTCCGGATTGCCTGTAATAACAGTAAGCGTTGCCGATTTGGGTAGTTGACCAATTTTTGACAGGTCTGCCTCTCCCGAAACGGGAACACTACCGGCATTAGCAATTTTCAGGATCAGATCCCCAGTCGCAGAGTCGCGCACGGTTGAAACACCTGCCGTGGTATCCAATACAGTTTTTTCGCCTTTCATTTTTATTACACCCGGCAAATACTCATTGCCCGAATTAACGGCAAACTGCTGCTGAACATAGTAGTTTACCGTTGGGAAAACCTGAGTGCCATTAAAATATATCAGGTTCGGGTTCCATGATGCATGGCCTATCCTGGCAATAAGCGGTGCGTATGACGCCATCCTAACCACGTCTCCATTGCGTTCTAAACTGATCATGTACACGGCTTCTGATAAGGCATTAAACAAGGTATTGCCCCACGAAGCATATTCTCCAATATAAACTTTTGACCTGAGCCTGTTGTATGCATCATAACGCTGGGTATTTTTTAAAAACCATTGCGGCTTTTCATAATAATGCTCATCAACAATACCAACCGAAAGCTGATCGGCCAACTTCCAGCCTTTATCAAAATCTTCGCCCTTCGGACTTGGCCCAACCGTACCAATAATTTTAATTTCGGGATGGGCCTTGTGTACGGCATCATAGATCATCCTAAACCGTTCCTCAAATACGCCAGTGATTTTATCCTCATTGCCGATGCCGAGGTACTCCAGGTTAAAAGGCGCAGGATGACCTGCAGCGGCACGCTTTGCGCCCCAGGTAGAAGTGACCGGCCCATTAGCATATTCTATCAAATCAAGTACATCCTGTACATAAGCTTTCATTTCTTCCACCGGGATACCCTTTTGTCCGGTGCCTCCTATTTTCCAGGTTCCACCCGAATTTTGACAACTTACGCCTGCCGCAAGCACCGGCACCGGTTTTGCCCCGATATCCTCACAAAACTGGAAATATTCAAAATATCCCAAACCTACCGACTGATGATAGTTCCAGATGTTACGTTGCTCTACCCTTTGCTCAACCGGGCCGATGGTATTTTTCCAGCGATAAATGTTGGCGACGCCATCCCCATGAGCAAGGCAGCCGCCGGGGAAACGCATAAACTTTGGTTTTATATCGGCAATAACCTGCGCCAAATCGGCACGCAATCCATTGTTATGATTTTTAAAAGTTTCCTCCGGGCACAATGACACCATATCTATCCCGATTTTCCCTTTCGCTTTAAACAGCAATACCAGTTTAGCACTATCGTTATCAAAATTCACATGAATCTGTTCGGCGTATTTTTTCCAGCCTTTATCAGATGTTGTAAATGAGGAAGAACCTAATTCTTTACCCTTCCGATCAACAAGAGCTACTTTTACAGGTAAAGACTGATCTGAAATTGCATTTAAAAAAACTGAAAAATTATAGTTTTTACCCGCCTTTACAGGGATCCCATCAAACCCTGAATTTTCAAGTCCCACTCCTTTTTGCCCTTCATCCTGGATATCAAGTAAAATATAATGCGGATTATTGGGATGTACCGGGGTAGCTGTTTCTACTGAAATGGTACCATAGCCAAAACCGTCCGTTTGATATTTCCAGGCGGTCATTGAATTCCAGTCGCGGTTATCGGCCGGGCTGTACTCAAATGAGCGGTTCTGGATAAGCTCGGCATAAAGGCCTCCATCTGCCGCATAACTTAAATCCTCAAAAAAATCCCGAAAAGGTCTGGACTGATCTTTCTTGGCTTTGCGGCATCGCCTTTTTGCTGTGCAGAGGCTCCAAGCCAGGTAAATGCCAGTGTTGATAACAGCGCTGTGCAGGCTATCTTTTTCATCATAACAGGTTATAAGGTTAATTGAACTTTTGTACTCCTTTAGTGCTTACCTTTTTAATATTGCCATCGGCATCAAAATTTAAACTGTCAAGGCACAGCTGCCGCAATACAAATGATTCCTTTTGCGGAAAAATGCGGTGATATAAAATATAACGCTGTCCTTTTTCAACAAAAGTGGTATTGTGGCCCGGGCCAATCACGGTACTATCCGCAGAAGTATTCAATATAACCCGGTGCTCATCCTCCTGAAAAGGCCCAAGCGGGCTATTTCCTTTCGCATACCCTACCTGGTAGGTTGCATCAATGGCTTTACCCTCCGAAAACATGAGGTAATAGGTTTGATTGCGTTTAACCATATGTGCGCCTTCAAAAAAATGCGGCGTGGTGATATTTTTTGGCGCTCCGTCAAACGAAACCATATCGTCCTTTAGCTTTACGGCCATACAATGCCCGTTGATCCATTTATACCCCGATCCCCAATACAAATAAGCGCTGCCGTCACTATCAATAAAGCAATCCGGATCGATATTATGCACCTGCGGATAATCTGTAGATTTTACCATAGGCGTATTGTCGCTCTTTAAATTTTTCCAGGGGCCAAGCGGTGTATTGCTTACGCCTCCCCAAACCTCACCGCCTACAGCTACATACATGTAAAATTTGTTGTCCTTTCCTTTTACTACAGATGGCGCCCAAACCATTTCGTTGAGCGAGGTTGGAGTGGTGCAGGCTTGTTTGGTAGGCCAGTTGATATGATGCCTCGTAAACTTAATAAAATCGGTAGTCTCCAATACGGCCAGCTCTTTATCGCCCCAGGGATCAATTGTGGCATAAATAAAATAGCGGCCTTTATCTTTCACAATAGTTGGATCGGCGAAGTATCCCCCGGTTATTGGATTTGGGATCATTTGCTTTTGTGCACGCGAAGCTGCGCCAATCAAAACAAGTGTAAAAAAGAAAAGTATGCGCTTGGTCATAATAAAGGTAAAAACAATTCAATATTAAGTGTTATTTTAACAATTAACGAATTAAATACGATTTTATCTCAATTATTTTTTTCCAATCGCCTTACGATTAAAAGTGATTCCGAGTAACTGGATAATTTGGTTAAAATATTTTTATGTAGAGACGCATAATTGCGTCTCCCAAAGGACGGGCCACCTTGTAACGGAGTAAATCGCCCTAACTTGCATGCGGGAGACGCAATTATGCGTCTCTACATTCAAAAAACTACTTTATATTTATATTTTCAGGAAGATCTTATTACGATATAAAAAGTACAACAAAGCAAGCTGTACAACCACAATGAATATTGCTGCCCATACCGGTTGCCAGCTTTGTGCGAGATGGCTAACAATTCCCCCGAAGAAAAAATTGGCTGTATGCTGAAAATCAACCATCCCTTCTGATGCCAGATAGATCAGGATAGAGTTTACACCAATAAGCACAAAAGGAAATGCCCATTTTTTGTATCCGGCAACATCAATCACCAGGTAAAATACCGACAGGAAAACCAGGCTCCACCCACCTACAAACATCACGAATGAACTTGTCCATAAGCGTTTATTGATAGGGAAAGCAAGATTCCAAAGCATCCCTAAGCCAATAAATAAAACACCGACTGCAAATAAACAAACCCCCTTTTTCCACATCGGCCATTTTGCAGATTCAAACTTCAGAAACTGGCCTGTAAAAATCCCCAGCATAGCAGTGCCAATAGCCGGAATGGTAGATAATACACCCTCTGGATCATGTACCTTATCGTGCAGGCGACCGGGAAGTAACAAACGATCTATATAGGATTCCAGGCTACCGTTCATGGTTAAAACCCCGGCCCCGTAACCGGGCACCGGGATTAGTT
The DNA here is from genome assembly GCF_050632265.1 of Mucilaginibacter sp. P19. Lineage (NCBI taxonomy): Bacteria > Pseudomonadati > Bacteroidota > Sphingobacteriia > Sphingobacteriales > Sphingobacteriaceae > Mucilaginibacter > Mucilaginibacter sp. P19. The sequence goes on along the minus strand of NZ_CP192586.1, from coordinate 1,336,979 downwards.
CCATTGCTGCCCAATAACCAAACAGCAAAATACCAAACCATAAAATTTGTCCACGAGTACCAAAATTGAGATAAATTACACCGGCAAAAAACCAGGCCAGGCCGATACGCCCCAGCACACTTGCAAAGCGTGTATTCTCCAAACCGTTAAACTTAAACAAGCCGTTAACAACCACACCTAAAAACAACAGGATAATGGTGCGCCTGATCATGGAACGATAAATTTCGCCTTTGGATGAGGACGGCAACAGATATGGATAAGCTACCCCGTGTTTGGCAACTTTATTGCCTATTGAATAAGGCATGGAAACCCCGGCAATAAACAAAAACAAAGGAAAGATCATATCATAAAAGGTGATGCCATTCCATGCCGTATGATGTAGTTGCCCCGACATCCACACCAGCAGTGGCCAGCCGGTAGCTTTAGCGAGGGCATGCACCACCCCTTCCCCACTCATGATCCAAAACATATCAAACCCACGAAGGGCATCTAATGATAACAATCTTGCAGGCTTCGCTACAGTATTTACAGATTTAGCTGTCGATGTATCCATTATTTAAGATCCTTATCCATGTTTGTTCTGTATTTTTCATAAAGCTGTTTTGCAACAGCAGCGCTGCCTCCGGTAGGAACAATGGGATAAACTTTAGATGAATTAACCCATTGCCATTCCCAGTTACTTATCGATTTGTCAAATTGTTTAAAGTCTGGCTCTTTACCGGTTTTAATTGATCCTTTCAATAAATCAAAGAATTTTCGCCAGCGCACTTTATAAAAGTCATTGAGCAATCCACTCCACTGCCTGCATGAATATTCATGCAGCGGACTATTGGCATCGCCCCAAAGTGTTATCAGGTTACGGGCATTTTTTTCATAAAGCGCTTTTTCGGCGGGAGTAGCTCCCCAGTTCCTGGCATCGGCTATCCAGGGGCCCAGCATAAAATCCTTACGGGTAGCAAGCAGCCTGTCCATATCGGTTATCAGGTTAAGGTATTCGGCAGTATATTTATCAAAAGCCTTTTCATCTTTATCATGATAAGCCTTAATCCATTTTAGCTGCATCGGCCTGCCGTAATTAGCCAATACTTGCCGCGTAACATCAACCAGGTCGTAGTTAAAACCGCTGCTTTGTTTGCATGCAGGTATGGCGGCTACCATTTTATCCCAGGCCGGCAGCAGGTCTTTCCGGTTGTAGTTTAAGCGAGTACGGGTCCATATTGCGGCCGAATCAAGCGTTGGCCTGCCGGTAATGATCGACTCGGCCCCGTCACGGATATCCTTGCCATTAAATACGGTACCCCGTAGCGTTTGCCAGGCATCAAGCGCATCCTTGCTTTTTACACCATAACGATTAAATAAGTACTCCGGCAGCCATTGATCAAGGTCAATCGGCTTGTTTTGCCAGGTATGCTGCGTCATTAATTCATAAAGCACAGGGGTTTGTTCAATAGCCTCCATCGTTAAGCCAATTCCCACCATACGCCCCGATTTAGGATCATTAAGGGCCTGCGCCGGCTGCGTTGCTACCGCCTCTATCCTGCCAAACAAACTATTGTTACCGCCATAGTTATGCAGCATATTCCAGATCCAGGGTTTGCCGTAAAATGCTTCAGTACGCTTCCATATTGGTTCGTAATCGGTATTGAGGTCAAGCACTATCATATGATCATCGGGCACTGCATTCAGCAATGCCTTGATCTGCTCGTTTTGCCAAAATTTACGATCGCTGAAAAATAGCCAGCCCTGCATTACCCAAACAGCTTTCGGGTCGGCCCCTTTCATGCCGTCATAAACCCTTGCGCTTAGTTCCGAAAGAAATTTAGGATCGTTTGAGGGCGGCTCATTTTCGTTAAAAGTATCGGCAGAGTACAGATGATCTGTACCATAAACCCTGGTTTGTTCCTGTATAAATTTTTTACCGATCTCTGCAAATAGCGGATCTTCCGAATCCAGGATATAAGTATCGGCAAAGCCGTTGTTCCAGTTGGTTTGCTTTAGTTTAGCATTGGGAAAATGTGTTTTAAACGATGCCGGCACGTGACCAGTAAATGCAGGAAGCACCGGTTTTATACCAAGTTCGCGCTCGCGCTGCAATATTTTGATCTGCAAATCCCGGTGACTGGTTATCCAGCTTGCGGGCAGCGGGCCGTCCCATTTATCTATGTTGCCCATATAAAACCATCCAAAATACGCCGGACCGGTAAAAAAGTCCTGCATATCTTTACTGCTAAAGCCCATACCTTTATAAACTTTATCCCACACATACTCCTGCCCGGTTATGGCCAGCGGCATATTGATGCCGTGCAAGGCCATCCAGTCAATTTCCTTTTCCCACCGTTTCCAGTCCCACCAGCTCATACTGTAGCTATAGGTACAATAGTTAAGATAATAGCGGTATTGGTAAGGCGTAGTTTTATGAACCTTTTGAGCTGGTATAGGTAACTTTACTGGAAGGTTCAAATTTGTACCATTCCAGGTGATCTGGCAATGAGCGTATTCTGTAAGGTAATAATATAAGGCTGAGGCCACTGCGATACCATTATTGCCCCTGAGTACAATTTTGCCCTTAGCGCCCTCTACTTCAAAAACATCTTTGGCCTCATTTTCAGAAAGCGGTTGAACAATAAAATTCTTTTCATAACCGGGCACCACCCGTTTAATTAAAGCATAAGAAGCCGGCACTTGCAATTGTGCCTGAGCGCTTATCATCCCACCGCATATGCCACACAGCAGCACACAAATGAAAACCTTTGTTTTATATATCATTTACTTTGATTGTTTTTACGATTGCTGAGTTTTAGGCACATCGACCAATAAGTTTTGACATCATTTCATGTCCCCTCAGGGTCTCTCGCAGAGGACCCTGAGGTTCAGCCGCGTTGTATACTTCTTCGAGGGCATTCAGAACGGCGAATTTGCTCGGTGTATACATCAGGATCCTTTGCGAGAGACCCTGATGGCACGTTATTATCGCACGCTTACATGATGTTCACAAACTCAAGGCAATAAAAACAAAAAAAGGCATATTTCATTGAAAATAAATCAAAAAGGAAAAACAGCTTTAAAACTAATATTCCGCCCTATATTATAAATGCCGAGGTGTCCGTTTGGCGACGACTGGTAATACTCAAAATACTTTAAACGGTTAAGGTTTGATTGATAGGCTTTATCAAACAAGTTATCAACCTGCAAAAAAAGCTCGCAAACAGGTTTGTCCGATTTATTTTTGATGGTAGTGCCTGCTCCGATATTAAACAAGGCATAGCCGGGCGTAGCTGTCTCTGTATTATCCAAAGCATAGAACCGGTTCTGCGTAGCATAAGCATCCATTTCGGCCTTAAAGTAAATCTTAGAAAAAGCCCCATATGCTTTCTGCAAACTCGCCTTAAACTCCGACCGGATATGCAACGGCGGAATAAATGGCAGATATTTAGCCGCGCCATTGGATTCATCAACAAGCTGTTTATTGCCGTTGATTCCCGTTACATAAGCCAGGCTGTTGTTAAAAGCCAGCCATTTAACATCTTGGGGATGCACATTTAGCGTAAACTCGGCCCCATACAGGCGGGCACTACTTTGCTGGTATTGATAAGTGCTGTTACCCGGTACAATCACCACAGGATTGCCATTGGCATCAGTAAGTTTAGCCTGATAAATGTAATTATTGATGTGGTTATTAAACAGCTCAGCAATCAGGTCAACATCTTTCAGGTAGGCGATGAAGCCCAGATCTTCCTGTAAACTAAATTCAGGGTTGAAGCTGCGGTTGCCTAAATACACGATATGAGCACCGGGGTCGAGTCCGTTTGAGCCGATTTCGGTAATATTAGGGGCACGGTATCCGCGCGCGATGTTGGCTTTAAACAATAAGCGTTCGCTGATATTATAGGTTATTCCCAAACTACCCGAAACACCCTGATAAACATGCCTAAAAGCCGGAAACTGTAAATGGGCGCCTGCGGTATCCGGTAATTTCACATGCTGCTCAAACCCGTTTTTGGAGTTTGGCCCTACGTAAAAATCATTCCAATGGATGTGCCTGTTATCATATCTCAAGCCGCCCGAAATATCAACTTTTCCGATTGTTTTTTTGGCGAAGAAAAAAGTTCCCGCATCAAACAGATTATAATCCGGAATCGGAAAATCTGTTGCGGCCTTGCTGCGGTTAGTTTGGTACATGCCATTTACACCAAGGGTACTTTCTATCCCTGCAATAGCAGGCAGGTTATATTTAAAATCGTAATTAAGCGTGTTAAGTACCACGTACAAGCCCGGCTGATCGGCCAATGTAGGGTGGTTATATTCCTTACGGATGCTTCGTTGTAAACCAAGCGAAGCATTGATACTGCTGCCTTCACTAAGTTTAAACTCATTATGCGAATAAATTCGATAATGCTGAATACGCTGGTGCAGCGGGGTTATACTGTATGATCTTAACTCATCATCACTTACAACCGGCCGGTTCCTGATATTGTCAGTACTGCTTTCAGCTACTTGTTTGGTAAACCGCCTTGAAAGCGAATCCCTGCTGCCATCGGGAATCTCCTGCCGGTTATCATAAACGGTTGCGGCAATTTGCGAGTACCCCCAATTTTTATCAACCCTGGCCATACCCGATAAATTGAACTCCCGGAAACCTGTGTTATACACATAACCATCAACACTATTATGATAATCATGCGCCGCTTTCGCAGTTGCCCGGAAGGCGTATCGCCAATCGTTCTTTTTGTATGACAGTCCTAACGAGGTACCGATCATGCCGTTATTGGTATGATAATCGGCAGTATAGTCACCTCTCAAAACATTATTTTCGCCAACCGGCAGGTAAGGGATCATGTTGATCACGCCTGCCAATGCATCTGAGCCATAGGTTAAACTTGCCGGCCCTTTCACTACTTCGGCGCGACCAATGCCGTACTGGTCTATCTCAATACCATGTTCATCACCCCATTGCTGCCCTTCCTGGCGCACGCCATCATACAAAGTTAAAACACGATTGTAGCCTAATCCCCTGATAAATGGTTTTGAAATATTGGGCCCGGTAGTAACCGCATTAACACCCGGTACTCCTTTCACAATGGCGTCAATAATGTTATTATTCACATTCTGATCCATTTCCTTCTTGGTCATTACTGCGATGGGAATGGGGTTACTCCTCAACTCAGTTTTGCGTGAAACGCCGGTTACCGTCACCTCATTTAATTTGGAGCTGCTTTCCTGAAGATTGCCATCCAATGAAATTGCTTCATCAGGTTTTACACTCACTTTATGGCGCTCAGTAACATACCCAATGTTAGAGAATACTATTGTGTATGTGCCTGCCGGAACATTTTTTAAATGGTAATAGCCTTTATCATTGGTAGTAGCCCCGATAGAAGTTCCTGAAAGTGCAACGGTAGCAAAAGAGAGCGGTTCGCTGCCGGTTGTTAACCTGCCCCTAAGTGAACCACGCTGGGAGAAAACCATCACAGGCATTAATAAAAAGAATAGTAGAGATAATATTTTCATTCGTTTTAGCACATCATAAATAATATACAAAACAAATAAAAAAATTAGTCTTACCTAATTTTTATAATAATACATATAAAATTACTCATATATCAATCCAAATAACAGATGCACTATGAACAGAAGTTCTTAATGACTAAATAACCTGTTTATGTTGAGTTATAGATGGTTGCTGCGAAGAAAAGGCCAGCATAAAATCTTCGGCACGCTTAACCATATTCTCCGAACCGATAAAAATAGCCGAGCGCTGGTGAAGCTCATTAACATCCAGATCCAGGATCCGCTCATAACCTGTCGACGCCAGACCGCCTGCCTGTTCAACAATAAAGGCCATCGGGTTACATTCGTAGACCAATCTCAGTTTGCCATTTGGATATTGCGCAGTAGTTGGATATAAAAAGATTCCGCCTTTGATCAGGTTGCGATGAATATCGGCAATCATTGAACCTGTATATCTTGAAGTGTACGGACGGCTGGTAGTTACATCTTCAACCTGGCAGTACTTGATATATTTTTTTACCCCTAAAGGAAAGTGGGTATAGTATCCCTCGTTTATTGAGTAGATATAGCCATCCTTAGGCATTTTAATTTCAGGATGCGACAGGCAAAACTCCCCTATTGATGGATCAAGCGTGAAACCGTTAACCCCTTTGCCCGTAGTATAAACAAGCATGGTTGACGAGACCGTAAATAACGTAACCGGCGGCAACCTGCTCAGTACCTTTCTGCAGTACATCATCCAGTATAGCTTTGCCTTCAAGAGACTTACGGCGATAAATAGAAAATATGGTGCCCACACTTACATTCACATCAATATTTGATGAGCCATCAAGCGGGTCAATCGCCACAATATATTTGGCATGTTTTGAGATTTCTGATTCTATTAGGATATGCTCGTCATTTTCTTCAGAGGCAACAACACAGCATTCGCCGCCGCTACGTAATGCCGCAATGAATTGTTCGTTGGCATAAACGTCCATCTTTTTCTGCCGCTCGCCATGTGAGTTTACGGAATCGGTTTCGCCGATGATATCAATAAGCCCGGCCTTGCTGATTTCGCGGTTTACAATTTTAGCTGCAATGCCTATATCCCTCAAAAGCCTTGACAGTTCGCCTTTGGCAAATGGAAAATCAGCTTGTTTCTCTATAATAAATTGTCCTAAGGTTTTCACGCTTTTCATGAGGATGTATATTTAATTGGTTAACGGAAATATTAAAAAATACCGAGGTTTAGCCGGATGATTTATAATTAGGATGCAGCAGTTTAACCACCGATAAATAAAAGTATCAAAAGATAAACAGCCCATATAAACTTGGCCCTATAACCTCATATTCAACTTTTTGCTAAGTTACCGGCCTTTAGTTACAGAACTGTCATGCCCCGTCTCCCTGTATTTTATTGATTATTTACTATAACAACTACCTATTAAAGCCAATTACAGGCAGATCATATCATAATAACTTACCGGCAGGTATCCCTTTTGATAATATCGTATAATAATTGGATAACGGTTGGATAAAAATGGGAGGCGGCATTATCCATCTTTGTTTTATATCAAAACCAATTAACCAGGGCCAGCTATTATTAATATAAGTATATGCCGCAAACTGAACATCCTTATCGCGACATCACTATCCGGTTTCCGGGCCAGGTAATTGTTGGCAAAAACTCGCTTTTTAAATTAACCGGTGATGTTATCAGCGGCGGGTATAAATCAGCTTTAATTATTACCATCAGTCCGCTATTAAATAAACTTGAACCACTTTTAGCTCAATTTAAAGAAGCAGGAGTTAACGCTCGTGTTGATACCTCCATAGTACGGGAGCCTTCGTTCAAGGATTTTGGAGATTTGCTTGCATCTGTAAAACATACTGAAGCAGATGTGATCATAGGTATTGGTGGTGGCAGTGTGCTTGATGTGGCTAAACTCATAGCTGCGCAGATTGATAATGACCAAACCCTGGCAGATATCACGGGAATTGGTTTGCTTAAAAAGCGATCTAAAAAACTGATCTGTGTACCCACAACAGCCGGAACTGGTAGTGAAGCTTCCCCCAATGCTATATTGATAGATGATACAGACAACCAGAAAAAAGGTATTATCAGCCCTTACCTGGTTCCGGATGTAGTGATCATTGATCCGGCTTTGATGATCAGCCTGCCGGCAGAGGTTACTGCAGCTACAGGACTTGATGCTTTAACTCATTGCCTTGAAGCTTATACCAATCTATACGCACATCCTTTTATAGATATGTATGCACTTGAAGGGATCAGGCTTATAGCTGATAACCTGGTTAAAGCAGTAAATGACGGCACTAATGAAGATGCCCGTACGCAATTGGCCATTGGCAGTTTAATGGGTGGTTTTTGTTTAGGCCCGGTTAACACAGCGGGCGTACATGCACTCTCCTATCCGTTGGGCAGCCTGTATCATATTGCCCACGGCCTATCCAATGCCCTTTTGCTGCCGTTAGTAATGGAGTATAATATCCCTGCCGCACCTGAGCGATATGCTGCCGTTGCCCGTGCATTGGGTTGTAACAGTAGTATCAATGATTTTGAAACCGCTTATGCCGGTGTTGAAAAGATCAGGCAGCTGATCAGCGAATGCGGAATCCCTGCAAGCTTAAAAGAAATAGACATAGATAAAAATACCATACCGCAAATGGCTGCCGATGCCATGAAAATTACGCGCTTGCTTAAAAACAACCCGCGACCAATAAACATAGATGACGCTATCAGCATTTACGAGGCTGCTTATTAAAACATACTAATGAAACTAAAAAAGAAATATAATGGCCTGGTGGTGCCATCAATTACGCCACTTACCGACAACTACAAACTTGACCACGAAGCAGTTGAAAAAATATTTGACAATATTTTCAACTATGGTGGTGTACCTTTTATACTGGGTACCACCGGCGAATCTGCCTCATTGCCAAACGATGTTAAGCTTGATTTTATTAAACTGGCCACATCAGTAAGGCAGCCGGGCCGGTTGCTTTATGCAGGTATTTCATCAAACTGCCTTGCCGATTCAATTGACCTTGCCAAACGCTGTGCCGACGAAGGTATTGATGTTGCTGTAGCTCACCTGCCTGCCTATTTCACTTTAACTGAATACGAAATTAAAACATACTTTGAAACGCTGGCTAACGAAGTACCTATCCCCCTGATAGTTTACAACATACCGGCTACAACCAATGTATCGATAAACCTAAATCTTCTCGACAGAATTAAGTCACCACGAAAATATTGTTGGGACTAAAGATTCGGAACGGAATCACGAGCGTTTAAAAGATTCGCTTAAACTATGGGCCGACAGGGCCGATTTTAGCCACTTTTTGGGTTGGGGGGCGCAATCTGCCCACGCGCTGTTTACCGGCAGCGACGGCCTGGTGCCAAGTACAGGAAACCTGTTCCCGGATATTTATTACAAAATGATAGTTGCTGCAGATAATAACGACGAAGCCGCTGCGCTGCAACTACAAAGGCATTCCAACCTGATAGGTGATATTTACCAGGGCAAACGCCTGCTGGGCGAATCATTGGCAGCATTAAAATCACTAATGCAAAGCGCAGGATTGTGCCGTACTTACATGATGCCGCCTTTATTGCAGGTTACTGAAGCCGAAGCTGCCGATCTGCAAAGAAAACTGCAGCGTATGCTTAATGTTGAAAATCTTAGCTTACCGATTTACCAATGACAGCCGAAAAACCGATCATAGCCATAACCATGGGCGATCCGGCCAGTATTGGCCCTGAAATAGCCGTTAAAGCATTGTTAACAGAAAGATTATACGACATCTGCCGCCCGGTGATTATTGGCGATACCGGTGTATTTTTCGATATCGTAAAACGGTTGGGCTTCGATGCACGCATCAACTCGATAAAAGATATCCGCAACGCAAATTTTGAGTTTGGCAGGCCCGATGTATTTGATCTGCAAAATGTAGATATGGAACAGCTGCGTTTTGGTGAGATCTCGGCTATGGCAGGCAATGCCTCGTTTGAAGCAGTTAAAAAAGCAATTGACCTGGCGCTTGATAGCGAAGTACATGCCACAGTAACCGGGCCTATCAACAAAAAATCAATTAACGAAGCCGGGCATCATTTTGCCGGACATACCGAAATTTATGCCCATTATACCGGTACAAAAAAATATGCCATGCTACTGGTTGAGCATAACATGAAGGTGATCCATGTATCCACCCACGTATCACTACGACAAGCTTGTGACCTTGTTAAAAAAGACCGCATTATTGAAGTAATCGAACTTTTACAGGATGGCCTTATTTCCCTTGGAGAAAAAAACCTGAAGATTGGTGTAGCCGGGCTTAACCCGCATGCAGGTGACTCAGGTTTGTTTGGTACCGAAGATGATTTTGAGATCCTTCCCGCTGTACAGGAAGCTATAAAATTAGGTTACGATGTGGAAGGCCCTGTACCTGCCGACACCTTATTTTCAAAAGCATCAACTGGATATTATGGTGGTGTGGTAGCTATGTACCACGACCAGGGCCACATCCCCTTTAAGCTTACCGGTTTTAAATGGAATGCCGAAAAGCACCAAATGGATAGCGTAAAGGGCGTTAACATCACTATGGGACTGCCTATTATCCGCACCTCGGTTGACCATGGGACTGCCTTTGAAATTGCAGGCAAAGGCGTTGCCAGCAGCGATGCCATGTTACTGGCCATCGAATCGGCGGTGCAGTTGAGCAAAAACCGGATAAAAGTATAAGCTATGATCGCTGTAATTGCAGATGATTTAACAGGAGCCGCCGAATTGGCGGGTATAGGTCTCAATCACGGATTGAGAACCGAGGTGAGTACCTCTGTTGATGAACACTGCGATGCAGATCTGCTAATTATAGCTACCGACACCCGCTCACTCGCTGTAAATAAAGCGACGAATATAGTTTATAATCTTACCGTCCAATTACAGCGGTTAAAGCCCCGCTTTCTTTTCAAAAAGATAGATTCAGTTTTAAGAGGGCACATTATTGAGGAACTGCAAAGCCAATTGGCAGCATCAGGATTGAAAAGAGCGCTGATTGTACCCGGTAATCCTCACCATTCAAAAAAGCTCATAGGCGATACATTTCACTACAATGGCCAACCTATTCACCTGAGTGATTTCGCCAACGACCCAACCTTCCCCGCCTTAAGCTCAAATATTGTTGAATTATTGAGAGCTGATGAAAGTATCTCATTAATAAAAAAGAAGACAAATTTCCATCTACGGGAATTATTATAGGAGCAGCCGAAAATGAGGACGATCTTAAATACTGGATCAGCCAAACAGATAACAACACGCTATTAGCGGGCTCAGCAAATTTATTTACTACGCTGCTTGAATCTTTAACAACTCCTCAAAAGGTTAAAACCACCGACCCGGAAACAACGGGCAGACGGTTATTTGTATTTGGCAGTACTTTTTACCAGGGCAAACTAAATCTTAACGATGGCAGGCACAACAATATCCCTGTGCATTATGTTCCGGCTGCAACCATCTGTGCCGAAACCAGCGGCGATAATGTGCATGGCCTTTTTGCCAGTCATGTAGCCTCCAGTATTATTGCAGGCAACAATGCCATCATCGCCATAAATCCCGATTTTATAAAGGATATAAAGGTAGACCCGATATTGCTGAGCCACAAAATGGCTGCTATTGTAAAACAGGTCATCGACCACACCGATCTTCACGAATTGCTGATTGAAGGCGGGGCAACAGCCTGGGCCATACTTGAGCGTTTAAACATCGAAAAATTATATCCCTCAAAACTAATAGCTCCCGGAGTTATTCATATGCGCGTAGCCGGCAATAACCAATTATGTTTAACTTTAAAACCCGGCAGCTACCCCTGGCCTGCACCCGTTTGGGCAACCAATAACTATACCTGCATATGAAACATGAAACCCTGCACTTGGCAGATTATATCATCATAGCCCTGGCAATGGCCATTTCATTAACCATCGGTCTTAAGTTTTCAAAAGGACAAAATTCTACCAAAAAATATTTTGTATCGCGCGGTTCTATCCCGGCCTGGGCTATAGGCATGTCACTAATGGCAACGCTCATCAGCAGCGTAACTTTTTTGGCCTACCCAGGCGAAGGATTTGCCTCTAACTGGATCTTGCTGGTTCAGGGCTTAATGGTACCTATCGTATTATTATTAATGGTTTGGTTCATAGTGCCCTTGTACCGCGAGGTGATAGGCGTAAGCACCTATGAATACTTTGAAAAGCGTTTTGGCCTGTTTGCCCGCTTTTACAGCTCTATCAGTTTCGTATTAACCCATTTTTCAAAAATGGGTACTGTGTTTTTCCTGTTGGCACTGGCACTCTCGAACATGACCAATACCAACACATTCGCCATTATTTGGGTGATAGGATTCGTGATCATTGTCATAACACTTATCGGCGGTATTGAGGCCGTGATCTGGGCAGATGTGGTACAGGGCTTTTTGCTGATAGGCGGCGGTATAGCCTCATTTATCATCCTCATCTGTTCAATCAAAGGCGGCTTTCCCGAGCTTTGGCATATTGCCAGCGTAAATCACAAAAACAACTTTGGCCCTTACTCCTGGGATTTCAAAAAACTCACATTCATCGTAATGGCTATAAACGGCGTGTTTTATGCCATCCAGAAATACGGTACCGATCAAACTATGGTGCAGCGCTATCTTACAGCCAAAACCGATAAGGCCGCTATAAAAGCATCCATATTAGGTGTAGCGCTCACAGTACCGCTATGGGCATTATTCATGTTCATAGGCACGGCTTTATTCGCCTTCTACCAACAAAATCCCCTACCAGCAGGCATTAAAGCCGACGCCGTTTTCCCCTATTTTATCATGAGTAAATTGCCTACCGGGGTTGTAGGATTGATATTAGCTGCGCTGATCTCGGCGGCGATCTCCAGCCTCGGGGCCGATCTCAACTGCCTTTCGGCCATTGGCGTGGAAGATTACTATAAAAAGTTCAGGCCTGATAAATCGGACAAAGAATATTTAAAAGCAGGACGATGGATAGTAGTACTGGCCGGATTTGGAGCGATGGGCATAGCCACCCTCTACCTGCTTGCCGGCGACGAAGGTGCGCTGGGCATTGTTTTTACCCTTTACGCGATATTTTCAGGCGGTATTGCCGGGATATTTTTATTGGGCTTGTTCAGCAGCCGCGCCAATCGCCAAGGGGTGAACATTGGTATTATTGCCTGTATCCTGTTTACGGGCTATGCTTTTTTAACATCAACTAAAATTGGTTTGGGTACGGACAAACACATCTTGCTTGATTTAGGCAGGTACAATTTCAATCAGCATAAATACATGCTCGGGGTGTATAGTCACCTGGTGGTAATCATAGTAGGCTATGTGGCCAGCTTGTTTTTCCCTAAACCCGAGTTGAATAAAAACCTCCTTTTCAGCGGATGGATTGAGGCTAAGCGAGCCGGAAAGCTTACCAAATAATTTATAGCAATGAAAAAATTACTTTCATCAGGCCTGTGTTTGCTCCTGTTTATATCATCGCAGGCACAAGTAAAACTGGCATCCATTTTTACCGACAACGTAGTTCTGCAGCAACAAAGTGCGGCCCCAATCTGGGGTTGGGACAAGGCTGGTTCAACGGTTACCATCAATACTTCATGGAACAAAAAAAGTTACAAAGCTAAAGTAAATGCCAATGGCAAATGGCTTGTTAAAGTAAGCACCCCGGTTTACGGTGGCCCGTATACCGTTACTATCAGCGATGGTAATACCATCAAACTAAACAACGTGCTTATTGGCGAAGTTTGGCTTTGCACAGGGCAATCAAATATGGAGATCCCTATGAAGGGGTATAAAAGCCAGCCAATAAGCGGTTCTGTTGATGCTATACTTAAATCATCTAACGCCAACATCCATATTTACACAGTTCCCCACTCATCAGTAACCGAAGTACAGGACAATAGCAAACCATCAGAATGGCATGTGGCCTCCCCGAATTTGTCTCCAACTTTAGTGCTACAGGTTATTATTTCGGCAGATTATTAAATGAGGTACTTCATGTACCTATCGGTTTAATCAGCGATTGTTACGCTGGCTCGAACGCCGAAGCCTGGATGGATGCTGACGGACTGAAAGATTTTCCGGAGATCAAAATCCCGGCCAAAACAGACTCCATTAAAGCTGTATCACGCACACCTACCACCCTGTTCAACGGTATGCTGAACCCGGTGATTGGTTACGGCATTAAAGGCTGCATCTGGTACCAGGGTGAATCGAACTACGACCGGCCTGATCAATACGAAAAACTATTTCCGGCCCTGGTAAAACGCTGGCGTGAGCTTTGGCAGCAAGGTGATTTCCCTTTTTATTTTGTGCAAATAGCCCCGTATGATTACGCACAGCTTCCGCCTTATAATAGCGGAGGCAAATACAATTCGGCCTATTTGCGCGATGCTCAACGAAAATCGCTCAAAACAATCCGTAACAGCGATATGGCCGTTTCGCTTGACGTTGGCGAGCAGGCACTCATCCACCCTCCGCGCAAAGAGCCTATCGGTACAAGGTTAGCCTACCTGGCCTTGGCGCAAACTTATGGTATTAAAGGTTTCGATTATGCAAGTCCGCTGTATAAAGAAATGACTATTGACGGCGACCGGGCCACCATCAGGTTTGAACATGCCGAAAACGGATTGACCTCGTTTAATAAACCCATCCAAAACTTTGAAATAGCCGGTAAAGACAAAATGTTTTACCCTGCGCAAGCAATGATATCGGGCAGCGTAATAATTGTATCTTCACCCTTGGTAAAAGAGCCTGTGGCCGTGCGTTACGCCTTCAAAGATTTTGTTGTGGGCGACCTGTTCGGCACCAACGGGCTCCCCGTTTCCTCATTCAGAACCGACGACTGGTAATTATGAAAAAACTCCTGCTGCTCTGCTTCCTGTACTGCAATATCAATATCGCGTTAGCTCAAAATAAAGGCATCGAACAATACAACGAAGTGTGGACCAGCCAGAGTCAAAACTCTGGCCAGTCCATGCCCTGCGGAGGCGGTGATATCGGGCTGAATGTATGGGTTGAAAAAGGCGAGCTGCTTTTTTACATCGCCCGAAGCGGCACTTTTGACGAGAACAACGCCATGCTCAAACCCGGCCGGGTAAGGATTAAATTATCGCCCAACCCTTTTGACGGCAACGATTTTAAACAGGAGCTGAAACTCCAAAATGGCTCGGTAGTCATCAACGGAAAAAACGGCGATTTAAAAGCTGAAATAAAGCTTTGGGTTGATGTTTACCGCCCGGTGATCCATGTTAATATCAGCAGCAATAAAGCCATTAAAGCCGAAGCTATTTTTGAAAGTTGGCGTTATCGCGACAGGGAAGTTAAAGGCCTCGAAAAAAATGAAGGCTCATGGAAATTCGCCCCGCGTAATGATGTAAAAACGTTAAAGGATAACATCAGCTTTAAAGGCAATGCTATCCAGTTCTATCATCATAATCTCGATTCAACCATATTTGATGTTACGGTAAAGCAGCAGGGTATGGATGCGGTTAAGGATCAAATGTACAATCCGCTTAAAAACTTAACCTTTGGCGGGCTGATGCAGGGTAAAAATCTAAAACCTGTAGGCAACACTAAAGGGCAATACCTCAACACCGATTTTGAAGGATTGAAATTGGAGAGCATTAAACCAGCCACCAATCAGGATCTTGAAATCTCTCTTTATACTCAACAAACCACCTCGGTAAATGAATGGCAGCAAGGCCTCAACAAAGTACTTAAAGAAGCTGAAAGCAACGCCAAAACCGCATGGCAAAAAACAGCCGACTGGTGGAAACAATATTGGAACAGGAGTTTCATCTACATCAATAATAAAAAGCCTGGCAATGATACCGCTGCCTGGCAAACAAGTAAAAACTATCAGCTTTTCAGGTATATGCTGGGCTGCAATGCTTATGGACAAGCGCCCACTAAATTTAACGGCGGCCTGTTTACCTACGATCCCGTTTTCGTCAATCCTCAATACGCTTTTACGCCTGATTTCCGCAACTGGGGCGGAGGCTTGATGACTGCCCAAAACCAGCGTTTGGTTTATTTCCCGATGCTCAAAAGCGGCGATATTGATATGATGAAGCCGGAGTTTGAGTTTTATCTGCGCTCGTTGAAAAACGCCGAATTACGCAGCAAGGTTTACTGGGGCCACAATGGCGCCTACTTTACTGAGCAAATAGAAAATTTCGGTCTACCGAATAGTGCCGAGTACACCTGGAAGCGCCCTGCCGATTTTGACAAAGGGTTAGAGTACAACGCCTGGTTGGAATATACCTGGGATACCGTTTTTGAGTTTTGCCTCATGATGATGGAAACAGAACGGTACAAAGGCGACGACATCCATCAATACATCCCCTTTATTGAAAGCTGCCTCACTTTTTTGATGAACATTATCAATACCTTTCCCGCAAGCGTAGCACCAAAGCATTGGACGGCAACGGGCATCTTGTGCTCTATCCCGGCTCATCTGCCGAGACTTTCAAAATGGCCTATAACTCCAACTCAACCATAGCGGCCCTGCAAACTATCACCAAACGGATGCTGGCACTGCCTGATAGTTACCTGAGCAAAGAAGAGCGCGGCAAACTGGAAGGCTTTTTAAAACGCATTCCTCCTATTTCGTTTGGCGAAATTGACGGTCATAAAACCCTTACGCCTGCAAAATCATGGGAGCGGGTTAACAATGAAGAGAACACTCAATTTTACCCGGTATTTCCATGGGGCATTTATGGCTTAGGTAAACCGGAATTAGAGACAGCTTTAAATACATGGAGGCTGGATACCCTTGTAGCCAGATTCAGAAGCGGCATTGGCTGGAAACAGGATAATATTTTTGCGGCCCGCTTAGGTCTGACAGATGAGGCTGCCAAACTAACCACCTTCAAACTCAAAAACTCGGGCAGGCGTTTCCCGGCATTTTGGGGGCCGGGTTTCGACTGGACACCCGACCATAACTGGGGTGGCTCAGGCATGATCGGTCTGCAGGAAATGCTGATGCAGGTAGACGATAAAAAGATCCTGCTGTTCCCCGCCTGGCCAAAGGATTGGGATGTGCATTTTAAACTTCATGCGCCTTATAATACCACTGTTGAGGCCACACTAAAGGATGGAAAGATGGTTGATTTAAAAGTTCTCCCCGAAGATAGAAGGAAGGATATTACAATGATGTTAGCCCAATAATTCCCTCGTTCATTTGTAACAAAAAGGGTGTCCCAATTTTTTGATTCTCAAAAAAAAATTGAAAAAACTCCCGCTGCTCTTTTTTGTAAAAAGAGACTGTTCCATTTTTTGAGAGTGAAAACGCGGAACACCTTAAAAATAAAACACACTGACAATCAAATAGATAACAATTCACCCGAAACACCATTAAATACCTGATTACCAATGACTAAAACTTTAAAGAGTAAACTTTCCTTATTTCAAAGACAGGTAAAAAACCCTTTTTTATTTCTTGTTTTTTTAAAGGTTTTTAGGCTTTTTGGAATTGATCACCTCATTTATAAATAGCACTGACAAAATAATGCCACCAAAATTGCGGGGGTGAGTATCGATATTTCATGCCATCCGGCTGAAGCTCAGCTAACACATATTGGGACAAAAAACAACCGCCACCAATTACCGGCCGAAGTTTTAAGTGTAAGAACAAAAGGCTGCTTTAGTCCCGGCGGCCAGAGGCCGCCCTGATAGTTGCCACCCGGCTGGGAACCGAGCGGCGGCGTGGAGCTTTTTTACCTTTTGCCTTTCACCTTTAACCTTTGGCCTTTACCCTTTAACCTCAAATCACCTATCCAACGGCATCCACGTTTCCATATCCACATGTCCCCGGTTACCCCAGGCATAATACGGGATCAGCCTGATATCAACAGCGTTTTGTTTGGGTGCCGATATTTCTTTATAAAGCTGGTTACTCCAATTATTTTCATCGCGAAGATCAGCTTTACCTATTAGGCTCATGATCTCGCTGTTATCTATCCGGATCATTTCAGGTTTGAGTTGACTATTGGCAGATAAAGCCACATTGAAAACCTTTTGCCCTTTAGCCAAATCTGCCGATTCGAGGCAATAAACCACCGGGCCGCGTTTTACCGCTACCTGGTTGCGGGTTTCCTCAACCAGCGGGTTTGCTTCCATCATAGTAACCGGCATTGGCAGGTCGAGATCAATCGTCATTCCTTTGCGCCAAACAGCGTTAACTTGCATATAAGTTCCTGGCGTAGTATCTAACTGCGGCACCGGCTGACCTTCGAGTTTGATACTCGCTCCCTTACACCAGCCAGGAATCCTTAAAAATACCGAAAATGCTTTATTGCCAGGTACTTCGTCAAACTTAATGCTGATCTTGCCATCCCAGGGGTAATTAGTAGTTTGCGTTAGCTTTACAGGCGTACCATCTTTCAGTTTAGCGCTGATAGTATTGCTGCCATACAGATTAAACCACAAGCCTTTATCAGATGTACTGTACGCATAATCGCTTACCTCGGCAATGGTACGCACCACATTGGGCGGACAACAGTTAGAAAGTTTGATATACCCTATCCTATCCTTAGACCAACGTTGCTTAAACGGCAAACTATCCGAATAAGCCAACGGATTGGTATATAAAAAGTTACGACCGTTAAGACTAATCCCCGAAAGTACGCTATTGTACAACGCCAGTTCCATCACGTCGGCATATTTGGCATCGCCGGTTACCTGCAGCATGCGCCAGTTCCAGAGTACATTGCCTATGTTTGCGCAGGTTTCATTGTGGGCGGTGAAACTTGGCAATTGATAATCGCGCCCGTAAGCCTGATGTACCTTTTGCACTTCGTTGGGGTTGTAAGACGTGCCGTCGGGAGAAACACCATCATAAAGCGAGCCGCAGCCACCGGTGATATACATTTTGCGGTTCACCACATCGTTCCACATCAGGTTTAAGGTGTGCATGAGCGTGGTATCGCCGGTTTCGGCATAAACATCGGCAGCACCGGCAAAAAGATAATTGGCCCTCACCGCGTGCCCCATCGCCTGTGTTTGCTGCCGGAAAGGTGTCCTGTCCTGGTTGTCGTCTGTACCATCCTTCATCAAGCCACGGATGTCTATCAGGTTTTTAGCCAGTTCCAGGTATTTGGGGTCGCGGGTAGTGCGGTACATCTCCACTACGCCCATATAATGCGAAGGACAAATGGCATTTCGCGCCAGCTCGGGCGAGGCCGTTTTATAAAACTTATAGAGATAGTCGGTTGCCTTGACAGCTACTTTTAGTAAAGTTGTTTTACCTGTAACACGGTAGTGCACGCAGGCGGCAGTCATGAGGTGACCAAGGTTATAGGTTTCAAAATTAAGGCGATCATTAAAAGCCTTTTCCTTACCACTATTCTTACGCTCTTCAATAAGGGTTGGTGTGTGGATGTAGCCATCGGCCCGTTGGGCTTTAGCGATAACGGCTATGGTTTTATCCATCAATACATCCAATTTAGGATCATGAGTAGCCGCGTACATGCTGGCTACAGCTTCAAAAAGCTTATAAAAATCACCGTCATGAAATGGCGGACCTTCGTGCGATCCGGTGTCAATTCCCGCAGCTATCTCAAAATTGCGATAAGCGTGACTGATCTTTGGATCGGTATAAACACGCCACAGGTTGGGGATCATGGTATCACGACAAACCTTAAACCTGTCGGCCCAAAAGCCGCCTGTCCACTGTACTGCGCCCATATCAAGGCTGCTTAGTTTGGCGTAACTGCTTTTACTGGTGTTTACCAGGGCTTTGTTTTGTGCAGATAGTTTTAATGTGCAGCTTAACAACAATGCTATTCCAATATATTTACAAATCCATTTCATATCATTAAGGGATATAAGTAAGCAACTTCACGGGGCTTAACAAGCCGGCCGGCAACAATGAGCGCCCTTCCAAACGGTAAGGCGCGTTTGTCCATGTAATACGTTTATTTTCGGGCAGTGCATGATCACCCATCAGGCGGTTAGCCCAAGTGTTGGTTACTTTGATTACCAGTTTATTCTCGCCAAGTTTGATGGCCTTGCTAATATCTACCCGGTACGGAAATGTCCAGGCTGTACCGCAATTGATGCCGTTTAGATATACTTCGGCGAGATTGGATACATTGCCCAGATGTAGATAGGTTTTGGCTCCTGTTTTTGCGGTAAACTGAAATGTATGGTTGTAAACCGCAGTGCCCGAATAATACTTAATACTATCATTAGCATTCTGCGACCAGTCTTCAGGTTGATTAAACATAACCGGCTTTACAGGGCCTCCATATTGAGGATCGAACTGTACCCGCCAGTTTGTGAAAGTTTGTACCGTTTTAAAATGAGATGGCTTATTATCCTCGCTTTTGGCAGTAGAAGAACCATTTCTGAAAACGATAAAAGCAGAGCCATTGGCCGCCAACTCAAGCTTGATATTTGTACGGGATGATTTACCCGTATTATGCAATTGCCTGATCTCACCGGTTAGAGGATCCCATAGTTCAGGGGCACGCCCTGCTGTCCTCAATGATAAATTAATGGTGCGATTTAAAGCCTGCTGATTAGAAATGAAATAGATATCAAGATTAGCTGAACTACGATGTGCCCAGGCAAGATCCTTTGCCGGCTGATCAACCGAGTCTGTCGCTATCAGATCGCGGGTTACCCCTACTTCATCAAAGGTTCCTTTTTGATAAGGGCCAATGAGTAATTTGCCCGCAGGGCCTTTAGATAAAGTAGTTTTCATCCGCTGAACGTCCAACAAAACAGTAGCGCCTTCATTTACCAGTTGCTGAAGTTTTTTTACGACCTCTGCCGATAACTGCCATGGCTGCTGCGACATCTGGCTTACGCCGGGTATTACCAACATGGCATAACTTGCACCTCCGGGTAGAATGATACTGCCGTTTTTTACTGTAGCCAAACGTAGTAACGCGTCTTTGTTAAAAGAATCATAGGCATAGCCCCTCAGCGGGTCTATCCAGTTTTCGGGCAGCGCCATATTAGCCGAATGGCTCGCATCCTCAATCGAATTAATGATGGGTACGCCCTTATTTGCTAAACGTTCCTCTTCCAGTTTTACCCGTTCCGTGCCGAAAATTCCCGGTAGAGTACTAACCAACCTATCTGGCAAAATAGCGCGACGCGGCGTTTCCTCGCCGGTAAAAACAGCGATATCTGCAACCGGATGTCCCTGTTGCAACATGACCTGGCAGCGACTGATATAATCAAACCAAGCCTTACCAGACTGCCACCAGGTTTGGTCGCGCTGAAAAAACAGACCGATACCATCCAGCGTCATACCCGGCTTACGGTCAAGCCAGGGATTATGCACATTTACATGGAAAACATAACGATTGATGCCAAGGGCAAAGTTGCGGTCGGCAGCAGTTTTAAGCATACCGGGGTGTTCGTCCCATAATAACCGTAATTCGGTAAAAGCCTCGGCCTGGATAATATTTTCACCGTAGATGTGCCCGCCCGAAATGGCATCCAGCATATCATTGGGCTTATCATGCGTAGGGCTCCTGAACCAAAATTCCCCCATCGGGATATCTGCCTTTTGGTAATGCAGCATGCCATCGCTCATCATGGTTGGGGCCACGCTTTCAGCTGTAAATGTGCAGCCTTTTTCGTGTGCCAGCTTAGCCATCGTACCGTAGAAATTATCTACCAATAATTCGGCTATCGTTTGCCTTACGTCGGCCAGTACTTTTTCAGATTTTTCAGCACTTTCCATTGGTATACCGGCCATTAATGGAAGATATGGTAGCAGGTCATATCCCCTCCGCTTCTGAAATTCAGCAGCAAAAACCGGCGACCAGTTCTGACTTCCGCACTCCCAACTATCCACATGAAAAATCTTTAAAACCCGTTTAGCCAGGTCCGGGCCAACCTGTTTTATCGCTTCGCCAAACCAGTTATCAAATTGTAGTTTAGCCGCTTCGGGATTGAACTTATCGCACTCCAAACCGATGCCGCCACCGCCTGTAGCATTAGTATGCCCGGTTGAAGTGTGACCGATCCGAATGATAGTCCATTTACCGGCAGGTGCCTGCCAGTTCAGTTTACCATCTACTCCTAATTTATCAGTAAGGTTGATAACCTTGCTTTTATCTACGCAAAGATCAGCCGGTAATTGAACATCTGTAGTTTGCTTGCTTAAACGCCAAACCTCGCCAGTTTTACTTTCATATTGATGGATGCGGGGCTCACCCAACAACTCAATGCGCGATAGTTTTAGCGTTGGCTTCCATTTTGCAAAATCAAGGTCTTCGGCTCCCGGTTCAGAACCTTCTTTATCATAAGTAAACCTGAAATATTTTGCTGTTGTAGGTGCGATGGCGTGGGTGATCTCCGCATCGCCATCCTGCCAGCCGTGGCGTGGAGATTCCAACCTACCTAATGAGCGAAAACTTTTACCATCATCGCTCACTTCAAGCAACAGCCGTTGCGACTGATAATTACTTGCCGAAGTATGTATAACAAGCGAGCGGCAGGTAAAGGGCTTTTCAAATTCAAGCTGCAGCCAGCACTGTTCGTTGCTTGTAAAGCTTTTGGGATTTCCTTTTTCAGCAAGATATTGTACGTCGGTATTAGGCAAGCTGGCAGTTACCTTCGGATGCTCGTCGTAACTGCTTATCCCTTCGCCCGGAAGCGATGGATAGGCCAATATTTCGATATCCTTATAATAGTTTTTATAGTGTTTGGGGATAGGCAAAGTATCATGGTAAACTTTGCCATCTTCAACCTCAATTTTTGACCATACCACCTTTTGCATGGAAAGCTCCGGTGTTATCCACGGCCCACCAGCCAGCGCAAAACCATCGCTGTCGTGCATAGCCAGTTTTAGGCCTATCCTGTCGGCTTCCTGCATGGTAAATTTTACCATTGCCCACCACTCCGGGCTTAACTGATTAATTGAGGGAGTGATAAACGGCGGATTAGCCGGGCCTTTAATGGGCATTAAATAAGCCCCTGCTATTCCGGCCTGCTTCATAGCCTGCAGATCAGCAGTGATGCCCTCTCGGCTTACTGCACCCTGCATCCAGTACCAAAAAACCCAGGGCTTTGCAGATTCGGGCGGATGCAGGAAGGCCTCCTTCAAATCATCATTTTTAAGAGATAGTTTACGCTGTTGGGCTATCCCCGGTAACAACAGGCAGCAAAAGCAAATTATAAAAACGTATTTCCTCATGGCTTCCTGTTAAATTTAATCTGGTATGCCGTATTACCTGCAGCGTCGGGTTTACCTTCGTAAGGTTTCAGGTAAAAACTATATTGATATTTTTTGGCCGGAATACGGTATTGTTCCAAAGGCTCAGCCACTTCCGACCAGCTATCGTTGCCGCCTACGCCCATCTGTATCAGGTCGATATTCAGCGTAATAAAACCTGCATCCTTTAGCTTGTTGGTATGCTTCGCCTTTTGAATATTCTCTTCGGTATAAGGCCAGGCACTCATGCTCAGCAGGCTATCGGCGGTGATCAGCAAACCACCTGTTGTATGGTGCAGCAGCATCCAGCGTACATCGGTACGGTTGCCGTTTTCCTGGGGAACTACGTAAGGTTCCATGAATTGGTTAATGCTTCGCGAATATACGCCCGCTTCCGAGCCTGTACGCCTGTCGATATAGTTTTCATAAGGACCGCGGCCATAATAACTGACATTGCTATCGGCCTGCGCAATACCCATTTGCATACCAACCTTTGGCAGGTTTGGCAAACCCGGTTTAGCATCAAACACATACGCAACTTTTAGCAAGCCATCGCCGCAAATGGTGTAGTTCACCTGTACCGAAGCACTATCATTAAGCATGGAATAAATACTTGTTATTACAACCGCACCATCTTCAGTTTTTTGGCTCGAGAGTTTTTTCAAAACAGGTGACGCTTTAAACCAGGCCGCCAGTTTCTTTTCCATCTTCCAGCCGCGATGATCATTATCGGTAACCGGTCGGGTGAAATGTGGCAATAAAGGCGCAAATATCTGCTGATTACCTTTGTACAGGTATGAGCTTAAAGCACCGTTACTTTTACTGATGCCAATCTCAAAATCTTTCCCGCTGATATGATAAGCTTTATCATCTTCAACCAGTTTTGTTTCCGGATAGTGCTTACGTTCAGCGTTTGCAGTGGATGTTTTAAGCGCCGTTAGTTGAAACTGATCACTTGCTATTCCGTAACCTTTGCTTGCCCAAGGCTTATCTTCGGCAAGGGTAAAGTGAATATCGGCAAGATATTCATGGTTGGGTTTTAAACCGGGCAGACATTGTTTAATGCTGATTGTGGTATCATGCCCGGCTGCAAGGCTGATACGGGGAATTTGTTTTTTAAGGATGATATTGCCGTCTTCCCTCAACTGCAGGCTAACATTATAATCGGCCAGTGAAGCTACACTATGCCAGTTTTTGATGTGGATAGTTGCTTTATCGGCATCAACCAATTCACAAACCGCCGGCTGAAAAACATGCTTGCATTCGTAAATAGCAGGTTTAGGGCGACCATCAGATGCTACAATGCCTTTGATGGTGAAATTGTCAAAATAACGTTCACCATAATCACCGCCATAGGCATAGTATGCCTTACCTGTCGAATCATGTTTTAATAGTCCCTGGTCTTTAAACTCCCAGATGGCACCGCCAATAACCCGTTTGGTTGAACGCCATTGATCCCAAAACTCCTTTAAGTTTCCATTGGAGTTACCCATCGCGTGCGAATACTCTACAAAAAATATCGGGCGGTTATCGCCATTCTGCTGATTGGCCAGCAAGGGCGCAGTATAAATGCCGGGATACATCCGGCTTACAATATCTACATAAGGCTGATCTATAGGGTTCTGTAATCTGTGCGAATGATCATTGGTTTTAGGATAGCGCGGATCGGTCGGGTCGATATATCCTTCGGCTTGTGGCGTACCTTGTGCAGGCTCATAATGTACCGGACGGGTAATATCAAAATCATGGATCCAGCCGGCCATTGCCGCATGGTTTGGCCCTCTGCCGGCCTCATTCCCCAAACTCCAAATAATAATGCTCGGATGATTTTTATCGCGCATTACCATACGGGTAGCCCTGTCGAGGTAAGCGCCGGTCCACATGGGGTCATTGCTTAGCTTTGAACCAAGACCATGGGTTTCCAGGTTGGCTTCGTCTATGACCAGTATCCCATACTCATCGCACAGATCATACAGGTACGGATCCATCGGGTAATGGCTGGTGCGGATACAGTTAAAATTGAAACGTTTGATGGTACGCACATCATTCAGGATATCTTCGCGGGATAGCGCCTTTCCTTTTACCGGGTCATGATCGGGACGATTTACGCCGTACAAATAGGTTACTTTGCCGTTGATGAGCAGCTTACTATCTTCCTTACTAAACTCAATGCTCCTGATGCCCACCTTGCAGCTTTTAACTTCCAGCGTTTGGCCAGTGCTGTCAACTAAAGATAAAGTGAGCGTATAGAGGTTTGGTTTTTCATCGCTCCATTTTTCGGGGTTTTTCAGTGTAGTTTCCAGTAAGCCGAATTTCACGTTATCCAACCTTGGATAAATCTCGTTGATGATACTTTCAACGCTTCTTTCCAAAGGCTTTTGCAATACCTCTTTATTATTGCTGTCGAAAAGCCTTGCTTCAATTTTATATCCGGGTACAGCCTTACCTGTCAGGTTTTCGATCCGTGGACGAGATACTGAAAATGGCGTCTTTATATTGCTTATCCAGTTTGGCCTGCCATTGAAAATCAGCAATCCGTAATTTCGGCTCGGCCAAAAGCATTACTTCGCGATGGATGCCACTCATGCGCCACTGATCCTGGTCTTCCAAAAATAACCATCGCTCCATCGGATCAATTGCACCGATATCACGTTCTCGCCCGCTTGCAGGTATGGGGTAATATTAAACTCTGACGGCAAAAAACTATCCTCGCCATAACCTAAAAACTTACCATTGAGCCAAACCTTAAAGCCCGAACTTACCCCGCCGAAATGCAGGGTAATGTTCATATCTTTCCAACCGGCGGGCAATGTAAACGTACGCTGATAACTGCCAACGCCGTTATAATCCTTCGGCACATGAGGCGGGTTAACCGGGCGAAACGGGTAAACCGCACTTTTATAAATGGGTTTATCATAACCCTGCATTTCAATACTTGAGGGAACGATGATCTTTTTCCAACCGCTTACCCGGCTTTTATAAAAATCTTTCGGCGCATCGGCAGGTTTGGCGGCATAGCTAAAATCCCAGTAACCATTCAGGGATAACATCCTGCCTGATTTTTCCCTATCGCCAGCCAATGCATCTTTGATACTGCTGTATGAATATGCTGTAGCGCGTGCCGCATCCCGGTTTATGCCATCAACCAAAGGATTTTCCCAAGGTTCGGCATCATAAACCGTAGGCACGTTAGGGATGGGCGCGGGCGTTTTATCAACCAGTTGCGCGTAAAGCCCTGTTGATGAAAATGCTGTTAAAAGCAGGATAGATAAGAGCCGTTTCATCATTTTTTTGCGCTATAGTTTATGGTGTACTGTTTTTGTTTTTGGATGGTAAGTTCATAGGTTCCGTTTCCTTTAGCGGTTATTTCACCCTCCTTACAAACCGGTTTGGAGGTGCTGGTAAATCGCAACAGGCCAGTTCCGGTATTGCTGCTCACTTTAATTTGTTTGGTACTGCATGATACCTTGATATCCCCATCAACAGTTGGCACGCTGCCTTCCATCCATTGCAGACCACCCAATTTAGGTTCGATGACATATTGCTGATAACCCGGCGCAGTTGGTTTTACGCCGAGATAATATTTACCCAACAGGTATATCGGGCTGGCGCCCCAGGCATGGCAAAGGCTTTTACCAAATGGTCGCCCGTACATGGCGTAGCGGTCGGTGCCTGTTTTAGCCGGATTGTATTCTTCCCAAAAAGAGGTTGCGCCTAAATTGAGCATCCCGCCCCAATAATCCTTCATCTCTTTGAGTACATAGCTTTGCTCGCCCATGGCGCAAAGGGCTTCCAGTTCATAAAAGCGCATGTATGGGGTGGTTATCTTCTGTATATTATCGTTCAGCAGCACGTACTTTTTTATTTCCTGCTGCTGACCTGGGTTGAGGTAGTTGAAAAATATCGAGAACATATTGGTATAGCGGGTCACGTTATCGCTTTGCTTACCATCAACGAGGCTGTGCACAAAGGCATGTTTATCGCTATTCCAGTACAGGGAAAAGATCTTGGATTTCAGATCGGCGGACAGTTTTTGATATTGATCGTTGCCCTTTTTATCATCCATAATATTGGCGCATAAAGCCATGGTTTCCAGGCTGCGGCAGAGCAGTAACTGTTCAAAGCTTACTTCACCTTTTTTGCTGAGTTTATCGGCCCAGTCAATAAATACCCAGTCACCTGGCAAGCCTTCCATGAGGCCATTTTTATCACGGCGTTGCAGGCAATAGCTCATCAGGCTTTGCATGCGCGGGTACATTTGTTTAATGAAACTTTTATCGCCGGTATATTGGTAGTAATCATAAATACCCATAAACCAGTAAAAAGTATAATCCATAATGGTATTGATATGGCTGGTTACAGGGTCTTTACCGCGAAGGGCGTACAGGGTGCGGGTTACTGTTGGCGAATCAAAGTACAGGTAATAATTCATGAGGTAGCTTTGATAAGCATCGCCCGACCAGATCCACCTGTCCCTCTTAATGCCATCGATAAAAAATTCGCGGGTATTCAGGTGCAGGGTATAGGCCGAAACATCCCAGATCTTGTTGATCAACTCATCCGAACATTTGAAACTCCCCCGCTGCTCAACCGGCGAATATTCGTAAAGCATGGACACATCATCGGCACTCACATGATCATCAAACAATACATTAATGTATCGGAAAGCACGCGAACCATCCATAGTATAATCGGCTTTCTGAAGCTGATCGATATAAACACTATCCAACAGTTCGCAATTGGTTAGAGATAAAGCTTCTTCTTTTGATTCTCCGTAACAGAATTTAATATTGCCCTTGCCTTTTAGGCCGATAAGCTTGGCGTAGCCAAATGTTTCCTTGCCAAAATCAACCAAAATGGAATGTTCTTTTCGTTCGGCTTTTGCTGGCTTATGCTCCTCCGTAGGCAAACGAAATGCAGAAGGCAACTTATCCGCCGAATCAAAGTTCCAGTTACCGGCGTTCACATATTTGGTGGCCGATACATCCGAAGTTTTACCCGACTCATCAATCCATTCTTTGTCCTCATAAGTTACCAGCCACGAGGTATCTGACACCAGTTGCTGCCCCTTCACAAAAATGGCCGGAGCAGCAGCCTGGTTATAAACTTTGAGACTAAGCCTGTGCCTGCCAGCCGGCACATGTATATTTTTTGGATAACCTGCCAATGCCTTACCATCAAGCTTTACGTTGTATTGCCCCTCAACCGCCAGTTCAACGGTTTCGGAATTGGCAAGCGTAAAATCCTTGTGAAAATCAACCAATACGTAATGACTGTCCAGTTTCCAGAATGGCGGAAAGAATGCCCCGCGCTCGGTACGGCGGTTTTGCATCCGGTTACTTAACCATACCTCGTAATCGCCGGGGTACCAGATCCAGGTTGCTTGCTGTGCTTTGGCCATATCAGCACAAAACATAAAGCTTAGCAGCGCGATAAATACACGAGCCTTATTGAATCTTATATGAGTAGTGATTTTATTCATTTTTAATGTCCGTTGAAAATGAGGTATAAAGCAATCATGACTATCGAGAGCAGCAGCCAGGCTATTTTTACACGCCGGGTAGGTTTTGCAGTATTTTCTGTTTCCGATTCTTCGGCCACGTAAACAGCCGGTGTTTTATCAAGCAGCGAGATCAAAACAGCAGATACCGCCAGGAAAACAAATATGAAAAACGACAGCATCAGGTAATGCGGCCAAAAGCTATACTTATCGGGCGGTAATACCCACAGGTATACCACACCGGTACCCAAACTAAAAGCAGAACCCGCCGAAAGAATAATATTTACCGCTTTTCGGGTAGTACGTTTCCAATAAACAGTAAGCAAAAAAACTACGGCCAATGGCGGCGCAATAAAACCCAATACCGATTGAAATACATCGAACAAATTAAGGCCTTTGATACTATCGATAGCCAGGGCCATACCTATTGCAAACAGACAACCGCCAATTACGGTGTAACGCCCTACCCTGATGAGATCTTTATTAGTGGCGTTAGGGTTGATCTTTTCGGCATAGATATCCATGGTGAACACTGTGCTCAGCGAGTTTAAGGACGAGCCGACGGTACCTATCAAAACCGCTATCAATACCACAATAATTAACCCATTCATTCCCGGAGGGAAAAGATTGGTAACCATAGTCATGTAAGCTAATGCAGGATCACTCAGATGCGGGAACAGGATGAAACACAAAATACCCGTGAGGATAAATAAGGGCAGCGATAATATTTTAAGCCAGCCAATAAAGTTAACACCAAGCTGTCCCTGCTCCAGGTTTTTAGCACCTAATACCGATTGTACCATAGCCTGATCTGTACAGAAAAAGGCCACAGCCGATACCGGGTAGCCCAATAATATAGCATACCATGGGTATTTAACATCGCTTGCCGGATGGATGAGGTTCCAGTAATTTGCAGGCGTTTGATGGAATACCGCTGATAACCCGCCGACCCTGCTTACACCTAAAACGGTTAATGTGAGCGATACGCCGATGAGCAGCAACATCTGGAAAACATTTACTTTGGCGATAGCCTTTAAGCCACCTGTAAATGCGAATAAGCCAGCAAATGACACCAGCACAATAACAGATTGCCACATGGGGATGCCAAGGATCTGTCTTACTAAAAATCCACCGGCAAACAAACCTAACGACAACCACGAGATGAGCATTTTGATAAGCGCGTACCAGGCCAAAATATTACGGGTTGAATCGCCGTAACGGTTACCCATAAACTCGGGCATGGTTGATACCTTGGCCGCTATGTATTTAGGCGCAAAAACCATGGCAAGCAGCATCAGGAAAACAAAGGCATACCAGTCAAAATTGACCGCCACTATACCCGTACTATAGCCTATACTGGCAAAGGCCAGCAACATGGAAGGCCCCACATTGGTGCCCCACATATTGAAGCCAATACTGGCCCATCCTAAAGATTTATTGGCGAGGAAAAGGGTTCTCGTCTGTTTTGTTTTTATTACTAAAGCTGGCCCGGAACCCAATTATCATTAAAATAACAAGGTACACGGCAACCACCGAGTAATCCAACAGTGTGAGGCGTGATACGATATTGCTCATGCTCAATATCATGCGCTTAACTCATTTACGGTTAAATTAAACTCGGTCAGGATCTCATCAACTTTTACGGGTTTACCGCTTTGTAATGACCGATCCATAGCCTGAAGCAAGGCGATAGTTCCAATACCTTCTTTAATATCGGGATAAGCGGTATAGCCTTCGGTGATGCTATCGGCAAAGTATTCGAGGTAATTTTGATACTCCCCGGCATGATGGCTTTTGCCCTCAAACCTGAAATAGTGTTTCAGTTTATGTTCCCAGGTAATGATGCGTTCTTCGCCGGTATTATCGGTAATTGCATAACGCAGGTCCATGTAATCGCCCTGGCTGCATCCTTCAGTACCGCGTAAAATACAGCTCATTTCGCTGTCGCGGGTAGCGGGTTGCACCGGACCAGTGTAACAACCACTTACCCGGGCAATGCGGCCGTCCTTAGCTTTGAAAATAAAGTGCATGGTATCCGGGTTCTTCAAACCGCCTTTGGCACCGTTAGCACTTAGCATGCCATAGCCCATCACCTCCTCGATCTCCGGCAAATACCAGCGAATAAAATCAACCGGGTGACTTAAGCCGCCGTATAGCCACTTAAAGGCTTGTTGTAGCGACCATGGTTTCTCTAAAAACCAGCGATGATCGGCATGGTAATAGGCCTCCACAGTAATCAAATCCCCTATTAAACCAGCCTCGTAATCTTTACGCTGCTTTTTCATCGGCTCAAAAAAGCGCGAGCTTTGACCTACAAATACTTTCTTACCGCTTTGCTCAACCAGTTCGAGCAGTTCGGCAGCTTTACTCAAATCATCGATAAAAGGCTTGGTACATACCACATGTTTGCCGTGCAATAAAGCCAGCTTAACGTGTTCAGCATGCAAGTGATCGGGCGTATAAATGGCAATGATATCTATTTCGGCATCATTGAGCATATCCTGGTAGCTGGTGGTATAGTTATGAAAGTTAAACTCCTCCGCGCGGTGTTTGCACATTTCAATATTCATATCGCATACCATTTTTAGTTCAAGCATATCGCTTTTCAATACTGCCGACATGGTGCTGCGCCCTTCGCCTAATCCTAATATTCCTATTTTCATTTTATAATGATCTTTTAATGTCGCTATTGTCCGTTACCTGTTTAAAAAATACCCATACCTCACCTTTCCGGGTACCGGGAACACCTTCCTGGTATTTCTTCATCAGCCTGTTCCAATCGTTTACCCGCGGATTATTTTCGATAGTTTTAGGATTGAGTTCCTCAAGCTTTTTCCTTTCGGGATACTGATCACCAGCATCAGGCGGCGCCCGTTTCTGAACACCAGTAATTGCTGAAAGCCGGCATTGCAGAAACCTTTAGAAACTTCGGGCCAGTTTTTAAACTGCGTGGCGTGATAATCGATATATTCCTGTTGCAGGTGCTCATCGGCAACAAGGTTTGCTGTTAGTATAATGTTGTCCCATTGTTTGGCAATGCTCTTACCACCACAACGAAGCCTGCGGTCGAAATCATAAAATGGATTACTATAAACCGTAATCTGGCACGAAGGGTATGCTGCCCGAGCGCTTTTTTGGATAGATGCTGAATTTAAATGCTTGCCATAAACAATGAGATGGTTACCCCAACCGTAAACCGCCGAAGCCGGTAATCCCTGCTTGCGGGCAATATGCAACAACGGGGCGTAGTCGAGTTGCTTACCCTGCGGACCAGTCACTTCAACAATAGTATAAGGATTTGAAGCTGCCTTTACATGAAATGCAGGCAATAATAAAATCACCGTAAACCAAACTATATATGCTTTATATATTTTCATTCTGTTTTATGATTGATGGGCCAGTTACCCCGGTTTACATGACGATATTGAAACAGATACTGATAAGGCCGTTCTATACCTGCTGATTGCTTTACGGCTGCATCAACCTGCGGACCGTTATTTTCCCAAACATTACCGGGACCGTTGGCATTTTTCAGGAATTTATCTGCCGGGCACCAGTTATTTTTGATGGTTATGTATGACGATCCCTCATCGGTATACAGGTAAAACCAATGCTGTGGGTCATGTGCGTAAGGTGCTTTGTAAATGCTATCCACGTAATTATTGCTGATAACCGAGCCGGGCTGTGCCGATAGCGTGTAGATGGCCGCCACATCATACATATTGCGGGCGTAATGGTGGATTTTATTGGCTATGATGCGGTTATCGCTCATGGCGTTAATAGTCTTAGTCCATCCCCAGCCCATACTGATGCCGGAGTAGTTTACTTCGCAAACCTCATTATGTGTTATGCTGATACCTTTAACATAGCCCGCGCCTATGCCAACACAACCCCAGTCTTCATTGGTTGCATCGGTAATTAAATTATTGGTGATGGTATCGTTGGTACAGATCTCCCGTTTATCAGTTGGATTGTAGGGCAGATGAACTTCCTGTGCCTCGTCGGAATAAACGCCGTCAAGTACAGCAGTCCCCCCAATGTCTTTAAAGAGGCTGCCTTTAACCACATCATGGTGTGTACTGCGCTGAAAATCCAAGCCAGTCGAAGCCATATGTTCAAAACCGCAACCATCGAAGGTAATATGCGACGCGTAAGCCACCTCAACCGCTGCCTTTGGTCTACCTACCCATGCCTGGTTTTCCAATCCCTTTTTATCCGGTGTGCCGGGAGTTTTCAATTTGTAGGCATCCACCATGTACATCCCGGCCTGATGCGGCACCAAACCTTCTTTTGACGGGTGAAGCCAGCTGCTGTGTTCAAAGCTGATATTTTTAAAGCTGAAGTAGCTAACCGTTGCATCGATAGAGCCCTGCATTTTAACCAGGGTTTCCAATTGCGGAACGGTTACCGTAGCTGTTTGCAGATCTTCGCCTTTGCGAGAGATGTAATAAATTTTATTAGCCTTCCGGTCGTGAAACCACTCGCCGGGCTTGTTCAAAAAGCTGATAGCATTGCTGAGATAAAACGCTGAGTTACCCTTTTTTTGGAGATCCAGGGCGCTGGCCAGGGGTGCTCTGACTGGATGCGGCTTTCGGGTTGATAAAATGATAAGCTCGCGCTGTCCCCCATTACCTTAACTGCTTTAACCCTCAAAATGGCTATAGCCCACCACTGGTGAATAAACATCTCCAAACCCTTAAGGTGAGCGGTATCGGCTGAAGCAGACCATGGGATTACACAGGTTTGGGTTTTATGATCCCAGGAAAGGATGCGGTTCATGAGCGGAGCTTCGGTATCCCGGGTGCGAACAGCCTTTTCATCATTCACCCATAGTTGTCTGAATTGTAATGGCTCATCGCCTATAATGGGCCCGTCGGCAACCCAAACATTGCCTTTAGCTTCTGCCGGCAAACCGGGGATGGCATAATTTACTTTACGCCATCCACTTACCTTAATGCCACCACTTAAAACAGTTTTACCAATGCCCTCACCCTCTATAATGGTTGGACTATCAGCAGTACCTGAATCTTCCGGGCGGATAAATAATGGTTCATCTAACCTGTAAAGTCCGGCCGCGACTTTGATATGAATACCGCTTTTTATTGATGGATCGTTTAACCGCCTCAGTTCACGGGCTTTCCTGATGGCCATCGCTAAGGTTGCCAGCGGTTGCTCGCGGGTGCCCGTGTTGGTATCGGAGCCTTTAGGTGCTACCCAGATTTCGGCCGCAAAGAGGCTACCTGTCAAAATAACATTTAACAGCAATATCAAAACAACTATGCGGCGGATATTCATTTACGTTAATTACTTAGCCTGAAAAATTGATTTTACGTATGAGGTATTGGCGCTGAAATTCCACTTAACGTTCCGTGGGTCTTTGGCATCGCGCGAGCGTTCAATCACTAACCAGCCTGTCCAACCCATTTTATCTAAAGTGGCTTTTACATGTTCCAAATTGATTTTAGGGTCATTTTGCAGCCAAACGCCATCATCATTTGTACAATGGATCTGAATGATGTATTTTTTACCCAATATTTGAAGCTCCTTATCCAGGTCGCGGCCGTTTCTGATGGCGTTTTCAAAATTGAAATAGCTTTTGATGGCCGGCGAGCCTATATCTTTCAATAGCTGCAATTCACTTTTGGCATCCAGCGCCGTTTCAATACCTATTATTACACCTGCCTTTTCGGCTATTTTAGCTACCTCTTTCAGGCGGGAAACAATAGCCGGGCGCAATTCAGGAAATTTCACGAGATCGCCTTTGATCCCCATCGGTAAAAAGCCAATTTTAACACCCATTTGTTTCATGGTGTTGATACAATCGGTAGCCGCTTTAATTGCGGTTGGCCGTTCGGCAAATGATTGGGCGAAAAAGCCGGTCATGCCCATGGACGGAATTTCCAGTCTTAGTTCTTTCGCCTTGCTTAAAAACACTTTTCTGATTGAATCATTAGCCAGCTGGTTATCAAAAGTTTCGCGATCACCAAGCCCCCCATATCTACTTCTACGCCATCTGCACCAATCTCCTTAGCCAGTTGAAATGCACCCAACTTTTGCCGTTTAAGGATCATCAAATCAACTACCGCTACTTTGTAGCGCTGCTTTGATGAGGTTTGAGCCATTGCAGGAATAAAGAGGGTGCATACCATTATCACTATCCATAAACTTAATATCAACCTATTTTTCATAACTTATTTTTTTGTGGCCTGCTCAAATACTTTCTCTAACTGATCAAAACCTTTTATGGCATTGGCAGGGAGTTTTTCGCCCTTATTGCCAAATACATACATGGCAGGTTCTTTTTCAATGGTGACTTTATTATCATCGAAATTGCCGCTGCTGTCTTTAATTTTATTAAGATCCAAGTGGAAATTTTTAGCTACGAAAGCATACAACGCAGCCCTTTTTGACGGACCGAAATCATGGCCTTCATTGGGCAAGTGTACATTCTCTACTTTGTTTGTAACCCCATAATAGCCATAGATCTTTTGTAGGTAAGGAAAATCATGCTCGGGCATATTAGCGGTCCAGTCCTGCCCGTCGGAGATCAGCAATTGCGGCCGCGGTGCAGCCATAGCGGCCAATTCTACATTATCTGTTCCGTTGCCGCATTGATGGATAGGCATTCCGCTTTCGCAAGGGCATCCTCCATAAAAATATGACGACACCGACACCACCGGAGCGCTAAGCTTGATCCGGTCATCCATGGCGGTCATTAAAACGGTATGGCTCCCTCCACCCGATCCGCCGCTGATCCCTACCCGCTCAGGGTCGGTTTCCTTAAGCGAAAGCACATAATCCAGGATCCGGATAGCGCCAAGTGCCTGGATAGTTTGCGCCAGGCTGCGGCGGTGATCCTCATCCTTAAATTGCAGCAAAGATTCGCCCCAGGCAAAAAGGTCGTAACTGTAAGCCATCGTCCCCATCCGCGCAAGCGATGCACAACGGATCTGGCAATCGGCACGGTAACGCTGGTGCTCCCAATGCCCATCCGGACTTAGTACCACCGGGATCTTACCTTTAATTTTCAGCGGTTTATACAACGAACCATTGATGTACAAACCGGGCAGTATTTCAATGGCGATATTTTCAACTGTATAACCGTCAAAAACCCTTTTGGGGGTGATGATTGGTTTTGAAGCTGGTTTAGCAGGCAGAGGCGATAATTCTAAAGCTTTATAAAGCTCAGGTTTTAACATGGCTTTGCGTTGTTCCCAGGTATCACGGTCGTGGTATTGGGAGGTTATCCTGTCAAGCTCCTTCCAGCCGTCGCTTACCGACCAGCGGAAGTATTCATATTCTTTGAGCTTATACCTGCCGGGAGCTTCTTTATTCACCTTCAGATCAAGCGGGGTAAGAACGTTGGCCAGGGTCGTATCCACATTGGGCCTGAAACGCCATTGGGCATAGTTAACCCATTTACCCTCAACCTGAGCAGCGGTGTATTTGATCTTTACATGATATTTGTCCTGCACTTCATCAAGCACCTCCTTCAGGGTTTTCCTGTACATGGCATCGGTAGTTTGCTGCGCATGGGCAGTGAAACTCATGGCGATGAGGCAGGTTACCAGTATATAGATCAGTTTTTTCATTGTTTTATTTATTTTGTAGAGACGCATAATTGCGTCTCCCGCATGCAAATCAAGCGTTCCCCCTTTTAGCCGGCTTGTCCTACGAGAGACGCAATTATGCGTCTCTACATTGAAACAATTAACCAAATCATGGTCATGGGTAACTTGTTTCAGCACCCCACTCGCTAAGCGATCATGCTAAGCAAATCGACTACCTGTCCTGTGGGGTGCCGAAACAAGTTCGGCATGACGCTTTTTTTGCCCCTCAGAGTCTATTTCACTTACAAATCCTTAGTCTCCCCAACCGGTACCGGCGGCGTATAACCATCCACCTTTGGCCAAATACCATCCTTTATTTCCTCCATCTCTAATTTTGAAGGATCAATAACCACATGTTTTATCTTTTGCCTGCGCCAGGTATAAACCACATGCACCATCCCATCCGAAGTTTGGATGACCGATGGATAAGAATACTGGCTGATAGGTGAATCCTCCAGGATCGACGCTGCGTACCAGGTCACACCATCTTTAGAAACAGCTACGTTCAAAGGCGTACGGGCTCCTTTAGCCAGGTTTCCTGGCGGCAAAACGTGGTTATAAACCAATAACTGACGGCCATCTTTCAAAGTCACAGCATCGGTACCGGAATTGTTATTGGGCAGACTGGTCTTTTCCAAAGGCGACCAGGTTTGTCCGCCATCCTTAGACCATGTGCTTAATATCGCCCTGTTCTGACTGCGGCAAAGGGCCTGCAGCCGGCCATCTTTATAAGTTAAAATACTGGGTTGTATGGCTTTCAAATCTTTACCATCGCTGATTGGGCCTATCATTGTCCAGTTTTTGCCGAAATCTTTGGTGGCTTCAAAATGCACCTGCCAGGCTTTGCCTTCGGTACTTACCGGACTTAACAGCGTGCCGTTTTTAAGCAGTACCGGTTTGTTTTTGATCGGCCCTAAAAAGCCATCGGGCAAAGCCTTTTGCTCCGACCAGGTGATGCCGCCATCTTTAGATGTTTTTATAAAACCCTTCCATTTTGCCGGGCTTGGGCCTATTTTGTAGTAAAGCTGTAATTCGCCTTTGGGCACCTGGTACAACACCGGGTTCCAGCAGGCATAGCGTAAAGTATCGTTCTGGATGCCGTTGGCTACGTTGATACCCTCTGTCCATTTGCCATTAACAAAACGGCTCACCCAGATACATACATCGGGATTGCGCTCTTTGGTGCCCCCAAACCATGAGGCAACAAGGCCGGTCGGGGTTTCGGCTATAGTTGCTGCATGGCATTCCGGGTATGGCGCTTTATCGTATATAAACTCATCCTTCACAATCCCCTTGCGCCATGGATTTTGGGCAAAGGCGTTGATTATAAATAAGCAGCTTACTGCACCGGCGAACAAGATCTTTCTTAGCATAGTACAATTATTTTTGAGTGGCAGCCTTATCCTTTGCTGCTTTATCAGCAGCTTTTTTTGCGATGATGGCTTTGGTATAATCGCCGTATAGCTTGTGCCAGTTACGGCCGTTACTGTTGAGGTATTGCTCGTTTTTGGTTTTGTAGATCTCAAAAATGGCCGATACCTGTTTGATATTTTTAAAGTCGACAGCCTGTTCACGGGCTTGCTTCAGATTAGCGAGGATTGTCGCTTCTTCAACAGGAGTCAGGTCGGGGATGATAGATTTATAACCCGCCAGCGTAAAGGCCACTTTGCCGATGGTGTATTTATCAAGTACGGCTTCAACCTGTTCTTCGGTGAGGTCTTTACGCAAACCGGTCATCAGGTTTTCGTGTACCGATTTTGGCAGCGAAGAGTTTATGATGACCTGCCTGTCCATGGTGCTCAAAGTTTTACCCGTAGCCGGATCAATACCTGCCGGTACTGACTCGTACGAATGACTGTTATTCCAGTCGCGGATGGCTTTGAGATGCGTTGCTATTACATTTTTTACGCGGGTAGCCTTTGCAGTATCAGTAAGCGATAATGAGGCAACCCAATCCGTAGCTTTTTTTCCACTTCGGCATCGGCTTTGGCCTGTGCTTCGGGAGATGCAACTGCTTTAGCTGCCTGTTGTTCCTGGGCTTTCAATGTGCCCGACAGCGATAGTAAAGCTATCAGCATTGCACCCGTCCTATTTAATTTTTTCATATCAATGTTGCTTTAATATTTTACTTCAAAATCATAATCGCCAGAACCAATGCTGAGCACCACTTTCCCGTTTTCTATTTTAACCGGTTTAATATATTTTATAATGGATATTTTCTTCCCGCCCTCGGTTACTTCATCCATAGCTTTTGCAGGCACATAAACCAGTGCCGAACTGTTTGGCGGTATGGCAACATGCCAGTTAAAACTGCTCGTAGTATTGTTATAACTGCTTTTCACAAGACCATAAGCTGTTTGGTACGAGGCATTGACTCTATCCAGCCCTTTGATAACCGCCGGTTGCATCACCAGTTGCTTAAAACCGGCATTAACTGTTTTTATCCCCGCTATGTCCTGATAAAACCAGGCAATCAGATCGCCCAGAAGCATGATATGGTTACGGGAATTCATTGCCGGGTTAGCGGTGTCGCCGTTCCATAACTCCCAGATGGTAGTAGCGCCCCTTTCGGCCATGTAGCCCCAACTTGGGTAAGTGGTGTTAGATGCAATTTTCCAGGCCAGATCTGGGCGGCCAAATTCGGTAAGGCCACGCATAAGCCATTGTGTACCGATAACGCCGGTGCTGATATGGTCATGGGCCTCGTTGATCTTAGCTACTACATTTTTAAATACAGCTTGTTTATTGGCAGATAGCGTGATCCCGAAATACAATGGCAGCAGGTTGGCGGTGACTGTATTGTTGCCGTATTTTGATGTGGTTTTATCAAAGTACTTATCGTTAAATGCCTTGCCTACAGTCTGCTTAGCGGCAGCAAAAAACTGCGCATCAGCAGGTTTATGCAGCATTGTCGCGAACTTTTCCATCAACCCGCATAAATGATAATAATAGGCTGTGGCAATCAGTTGTCCATCAGTATTCAATGATGAATCTTTGGCGTGGATCAGCTCTAACGATTCGGGCGGTACACACCAGTCGCCATATTTATCTTTGGTGACGATGGTATTTTTCATGTATTTGACCCTCATGTAATCCATCCATTTTTTCATGGAGGCGTAATGCTTTTCAATCGGCGCTTTATCGGCAAACTGACGGTAAAGCATATCGGCCACCAGGATATAAGTACCGGGCCAGGTCATGTTATCGCTGTAATAATTCCAGTAAGCGGGCGCTACATCGGGGATGGCTCCATCCGGCCTTTGCGACTGTGCGATATCATCCAGCCATTTGACGTAGAAATTACTATTAGCAAATACAAAGCTTTCACCAAGCGAGCCCACCGCCCTGTCGCCAAGCCATGGCATCCGCTCGTTACGCTGCGGGCAATCAACCGGCATCCCTTTGTAATTGCTCAGGATCCCCCAATAAGCGTTATGATAAATCTTATTGACGATAGCGTTAGATGTTTCAAAATGGCCGATGGTTGGCAAGGCATCGTAAACCACCTGTCCTTCAAAATCAGCCAACTCGGGCTTACCTGGATAACCGCTGATCTCCACATATCTGAAACCATGATACACAAATACCGGGTGCCATAATTCTTCCGCCCCGCCTTTAAGCGTATACACATCGGTTACTTTGGCATCACGTAGGTTAGCTACATAAAGTTCATTATTGGGCTGCAGTGTCTCTGCATAACGAAGTGTTACTTTATCCCCCGGTTTCCTTTTACCCGCATCTGCAACCAGCCTGCCATATTTTGGCCCAGATCCAATATCCATACATCTTTTTTAAGCTGACTGATACTGACAGGTTTAATGGTATCCATCACACTGATCGGTTCATTCATCTGCGCGTCAAGCTTGCCACCGGGAGCCGGCACCAGCTCGGCTATAAGCCATTGGCTGTCGTCAAAACCCGCACTGTTCCATCCCGGAAACTCTTTGGTGGCGTCATATTCCTCGCCATCGTACTCGTTATTGGTGCGGATGGGGCCATCGGCTGTAAAATGCCAGTTGTTATCGCTTATGATAGTTTGCTTTGATCCGTCGGTATACTCAACTTCCAGTTGTAGCAACATTTTGGGGAACCCAAATTCTTTGATCTTTTTAGGCTTATATTTTGGTCGCATGGTAAAATAGCGGCCGTTGCCCAATACCGTTCCAATGGCATTATCGCCCTGTTTCAGACGATCTGTAACATCAAAGGTGTTGTACTTAACTGACTGCGTATAGTCAGTAGGTGCTTCAGCCAAAACCTGATCGCCGATAGCATGTCCGTTAATATATAACTCATAATGACCCAAACCAACTATATAAGCAGTGCCGCGTTTGATCGTTTTATTTAAACTAAACCCACGGCGATAATACCTTGCCGAAAGCCGGGAAAATTTGGAAACACTATCCCAGGCAAACCCACGGTCATAACCTATCCATTTTGCTTTCCAATCTGCCGGGTTCAAAAGGCCCACGCTCCATTTAGCCGATTGGCTCCATATGCTTGTACCGTTATTTGTCCATACCCTAACCTTCCAATAACATTCGGCGCGACTGCTCAACGGTTTGCCCGCATAGTTGACCATGATGGTTTCAGTTGAATTCACTTTGTGCGAATCCCACAGGTCACCTTGGTTTGCTGTTAGTTTTTCGGGAGTTGAGGCTACTAAAATTTGATAGGCTACCTGGTTGGTATTCCGTGTATCGCTGGTAATCTGCCAGCTTAGCCGGGGTTTAGCGGTGCCAATCCCCAAAGGATTGTTCAGCATTTCGCATTTCAGGTTTTGTAAACCGATACGCGCGTCTGCATAGCAATTGCCCAGGCAAGTTAGAATAACCACCACAGCCAAACCGATATGTGTGACTAACCCTTTCATCAATTATTTACCCGAAAAGTCGAAATACAGGTTCAGCGAAAGCGCGTCTTCTATATTCCTGTCGTAATTAAAATATTGGTTCTTTTGTCCACCCGGACCCAGTTTTTCAGGCTTTTGTGATTTGGTGCCTATCGGCGTTATGCCATGCATAAACGAGATATCACCCGATGGGAAAGCCGGGGCCGTGTTGTATACATTTTTGGGATTAGCCGGAGTAAACAGGCGCATAAACACATCCCGGCTATTGCATACAATAGTTACCGGCTGCCCGGTAGTTTGCAGTTTCATCCAGTACAGGTTGGAGTAATAGCCCTTAAATTCCGGGTAAACAACTTTACCCTGCCCGGTTATAGTATTATTGTAGGTTTTATCCCATACGCCCAGTGATGTACCTTTCATGCGGTTTTTCCACACCCGGTAAGGGCCATCACCCATATAGGTAATGCCTTTAATATCTTTTTCGGGGAAGGAGAAATTAATGCCCATTAATGTAGCATCCTCCCCTATTGGCCAGTATTTAACATCAAGCTGCACCCAGCCCGATGGGTAGATAGTCCACTTCAATAACGGTTCAGATTTTTTGGGCGGGAATACTGCTTCAACCACCAGATTATCAAATTCATAATGATAGGTGAGCTTTTCAAAACCCGTTTGATCTTGCCCTTCAATCAAAACAGGCCCGTTGTTAAAACGAATATCACCTTTAGCATTTTTCACACTAACCAATATGCCCGAATTACGGTTAAACGCCAGCTCGATCCCGTTGCCGGTTTTTACTTTGTACAGCGAATCGGTCTCGGTAATTACAGCTTTACTTCCACCTGTTTTTGTAATAATTCGGTTTGTGATCTTATCATGGTTACTTACCGGAAAACTCCAGGTAAACAGCTCATGCTTATTTACGTCAAAAGCTGAAACATATAGCACATCATAATTTTGCCAGTCTTTAGGCAACTGTAACTGCAGGTTCCCATACTGTCCGGGCTCAACATCCGGCGAAGCTATAGTACCGGTTTTACTTGTTGAAGCAGTGCCATTGAGCGTTGTCAGCTTATAGCTGAATGTACATTGTTTAAGATTTGTATAGGAATATCTATTCTCTAAACGCAGTGTACCGTTGAACGCGGGCGTTATTTCGCGGGGTTCGAGGTAAACCGGGCTCCAGATTTCTTTAATAGCATAATAGCTGCCTTCCTTTTCGTGGTAAGGGCCTACAATGCCGTCGGGGCCATGGTCACCATCGCTGTCCAACTCGCCGTTTTTATCTGTGCGAACCACAGCTTCATCAGCAAAATCCCAGATAAAACCACCTGCCGAAATCGGGGTGTGCCACATCTGTTTCCAGAAATCATCCAGCCCAGCACCGCCGCCGCCATCGTACAAGCCGTGTAAAAACTCGGTCGGGAAAAATATATCGTGACCGTTGATACCTGTATTGGTGCCGTAGTCATAATTAATATAGTGTTGTGTATTTGTTCCGCGGAAGATGCCCCAGGGATGGATCAAGGGACGTTTTTGAATATCCAATTCATCAAACCAATGATCGAGGTTGAAATTAAAACCACCTTCGTTACCATTATCCCAGATCACAATGGATGGATGATTGATATCTTTTTCGATCATTTCTTTAGTTAATTTCGAACCAACCACGTCGTCATAGGCGTGGTGCCAGCCGGTAAGCTCGTCCAGTACAAAAAGACCTAATGAATCGCATACGTCCAGGAAATGATCATCGGGCGGGTAGTGCGACATCCGCACCGCGTTCATGTTCATATCTTTCATGAGTTGAACATCCCCGATACTTACTTTTTTATTTAAGGCCCTGCCCGTAGTTGGCCAAAACGAATGACGGTTTACGCCCTTAAATTTGATCTTAGCGTTATTTACATAAATGCCATCGTGTTCCCTCAGCTCAACCGTACGGAAGCCGATGCGTTGCTTTACGATATGAACGGGCTTACCATTTTCATTCAGCGTAAATACCACATTGTACAGGTTAGGAAACTCCGGCGACCATAATTTTGGTGAAACAATATTCGTGCTGATATTAGCAACGGTATCGCCTCCATTAACTTTTACGGAAAAAGGAACACCAAACTTTTGCCCTGCCATGGTATACACCTGCCCTGTTACCGTGCCGCTTTTTACAGATGCCAATCGCAATTGTGCTTTTAAATTACCGTTAGCTTTGGCATCAACAGCAAAATAGCTGATATGCGATTTAGGGGCAGCCTCCAAGAACACCGGCCTAAAAATGCCGCCGAAGATCCAGAAATCACCTTTACGTTCGGCTGCGTTTACTGATGCATTGGCAGAGTGTTTAGATACCGTTACTTCCAGCAGATTGGATTTGCCGTAGTTAAGCAAAGCGCTTACATCATATTTGAAACGGTAAAATGATCCCTGGTGAATTGCCCCGGCGGATTTGCCGTTCAGCTTCACCTCGGTGTCGGTCATGGAGCCATCAAAAACAATATTGACAGCCTTGCCCTGCCATGATGTCGGCATGTTAAACTCGTATTTATAAAGCCCTTGCTCCTTGCCTCTTAAACTATCCTTAGCAAGACCGTAATTGTACATACCAAAACCCTGAAACTCCCAGTTTGACGGCACCGGAATGGTTGTCCATTTGCCTGAATTGTTGCCCGCGGTGCAATAAAACTGCCAGTTTACAGTATGGTCGCTCCCTGTACCCGACAGGAATAGCTTTTGTGTTTCCTGGGCATGGCTTACCGACCAGTTGATGACAAACAGCAAAGCAATCCATATTTTAAAGCAGGCAGATCTCATTAGTATATTCAGTTAGCAGTTAAAGTAAATTTCAACGGGTTATCCGTGCGGAAGGGAACAGCAGGCAAACCATCTTTATTATAAAAATTAGGTTGAGCAGCCTCTGACCAGGCAAAACGTGCGGCTGCAGGTTTAGCAACCGATTCGGCCGATACTTCAACCGTATTCCCTTTTATTGCTGCATTTGCCGCGACAAAATTTCCGTCGGCACCGGCAATGGTGAAATCAGTAAGTGGTTTACCGTCATGGCTTACCAAGCCGGCACCTACGTGATCAAACTCAAGGATGATCTTGTCGCCATTTATTTTCATGTTTTTATACACGGGGCCCGAAAAAACTACCCGTTGTTTGTAGGT
Organism: Mucilaginibacter sp. P19; assembly: GCF_050632265.1. NCBI lineage: Bacteria > Pseudomonadati > Bacteroidota > Sphingobacteriia > Sphingobacteriales > Sphingobacteriaceae > Mucilaginibacter > Mucilaginibacter sp. P19. Next base: position 1,293,109 of record NZ_CP192586.1, on the reverse strand, counting down.
ATTGGCAAGCGCCTGTAGTTCAAGCCTCCTGCCTACCTCCCATTTAAATGGCGGGTGAATATTTTTAAGGTCATCGTTCAGATCGGTAGTGATGATCATGCCTGTATGCGGGATCTGCAGGGCTGCAGCCTGGGCCTCGCGCAATTCGGGCTCTGTAAACTGAGTATAGGTTACAGGGCCTTTTCCATGGGTATAGTAATAGGGCGCTATCTGCACGTAATAAAACGGCAATGTTTTATCGCCCCAAAGCTTACGCCAGTTATTGATCAGCGCTTCCATTTTGTAAGTATAGCTGATGGTTTCGCCTAAAAAACAGGCACTTTCACCCTGGTACCATAAAAAACCTTTTAGCGCAAACGGAGCGACAGGCTCAATCATTTTGGCATAAAACTTACCTGGATCGCCATCAATCTTAATATTGTTGGCCTTGAAATATGGGATGGCATCAAAACCTTCCTGCGATACCCAGGGCTCAATCCTGCTGCCGCTTACTGCCGATGAAATAATACCTACCGGCACTTTCAGATCATGCTGCAGGTTTTTAGCGAAGAAATACCCCGCCGCCGAAAAAGCCCTCAAAGCCGAATCTTCGGCCACACTCCATCCCGAATGGGTAGAATCTGGCTTCAACATATTTTTCTGCGTAACCAGGAAGATCCTGATCTGTGGGTTATGCGCGCGGTCCAGCTCATCAACAGGCGAATTTGTCGTACTGGTATCCGGCTTTTTCACTTTGCTATTCTTGCGCATTTCATACTGCATGTTTGATTGGCCCGAACAAAGCCATACCTCGCCAACCAGTATATTTTGCAGTTGGATAGTGTTTTTTCCTGATATGGTCAGCGTTGCGGGTTTGGCTGATGCGGGCATCGCATCAAGCTTTACTATCCATTTGCCTGAGGCATCGACTATAGTTGTTTTTGTTTGGCTATTAAACTTTACAGTAACCTTTTCACCCGGCAATGCGGTACCCCAAACAGGCACAGGTGCATTACGCTGCAATACCATATTGTTGCCCAATATTTTAGGCAAAACAACCTGCGCGCCGGCAATCCCAGAACTAAGCAGGCAGATCGTCAACCAACAATATTTTATCAGGCGCAGTAGCATTAGTAATTACTTGTTTTAAATGATTTGATATAGAAAACAGCTTGTTTCGCGGCTTCCCCGGCGTTTGGCCGGTCGAAATCCTGATCGGTAGGCGTATCAGCATCCGGGAACCTTCTGATATCCCCGGTACGGAACACTATCCGGTTTACGCTTAGCACCGGGGCAAAAAACAGGCCTGTAAGCACATCTTTGCCGTTAACATTCACGGTGTAAAAGCGGGTATCAGTATTTAGCTTTATCACAATATGATATTGCGTACCGGCCTCATATTTCATGAAATTTTTGTTGCGATAGCCGGCCTTGGTCCTGAACTGACCGGCAGAATCAAGCGTAAGCCTGATAGCAGCAATACCTTTTTCATCCTGAAATTCAATATCCAGCATACCTGCATTGTTTTGCCCTGCAGTGATGGTGAAATCGGTCATTAATTTTTTAGAAACAGGCACAACACGTTCTGCTTTGGCAAAATCAAATGGGTCGCTGTCTTTTAGGGTTAGGGCTCGTTCGCCATCAGGTGACTTGTCGATAGCGGCAGGAGCCCATTGCGGGCTGTAAGTATTCCATTTTTCCAATTCCTTACCAACTGGCAGTTCGTTAAAGACCTCATTGGCATGCGCATCCGCTTTTTCGGTAACCGGCACCGGGATGGACGATACCCAGATATCCTCCTTGTTCATGCTGTAAGTAACCCAAAGCTTACCATCGGGCGGGGTGCCATTCCCCTCTTCAATGCCGCGTGTATATTGTGGCCCGTATGATTTATAAGCGCCGCCATAACGCATGGTGGTGATCTCGCCGTTAACTAACAACAGATTAGTATAATCCAATCCGTCTTTACTAACTGACAGAGCCAGCGGCCAGCGAAACTCCGAAGGATTATAAACCGTAGCGTATTTACCGTCGGATGTGCGCTGTCCCCAGATCTTGGCGTTGGCGGTTACAAAACGCGGCGCGCGGGCGGCATTTGCTGGCCAGGTTTTGCCGTTATCAGTACTGATAGCGGTAAGCGCGTATTTCCATAAGCCAACCACGCGGCCATCGGGTAAGTGATAAAAGTTAAATGCTTTATAATCTTTATGCAGCGGAATTAAGGGATCTTTCCTGTCGGTTTCCTCCACCCATTGCATCATCATCAGTGGGTTGGCCATCAGCTCATCGCAGGCCTGTACAAAACCTTTATCCTTACTGGTTTTGTAAAAAGGAAATGAGGTATTATTTTCGTTCCATTTTAGATTGTAATGGATAAAATAAATCGGCCCGAATTCGCCGTTTGGCAATACTTCACGCACTACACGGCCAATACCTAAGCCATCATTCGGATCATCACGGCCATCCAAACAAATCCCATAAAAGCCCAGTACCAGTAAGCGTTTTGATTTGGAAGTATAAAAACCCATACGCTGGTGCATTACCGAATACAGGTCCTTCGCCATACCTGGGTGTCCTTCTTTGGTAGTGCCATCAGGTATTTTATATTTAGGAAAAACTACTGTAGGTTTTGACCATGCGTCACCATCTTTCGAGGTCATGAGCAGGGTTTGGCCTGGCGGCAGGCTTTCGCCTACCTTATCGCTCAGGTATTCTACATAAAAAGTATTGTTCCAGTAGGCCAGCATAGGCGCATGGTTGTAGGTAAAACCAAACCCATCGGCAAGCTCCGGATGTTCACGGTTAGCCCTGAATATCTGCTTGCTGTGCACGCCTATCACCGGGCTTAACTGCCCGTGATGATAATCGACATTGACCACCGTATTGCCGCTGTAATGCACGGTATCCTGTGCACTGGCTATCCCGGCCATCGATATAAAAAACAATATGCTGATGAACTTATTCATGTTTAGCTGCTTTGGTTTGCCCGGCTGCCTGTAAAAGCTGCGCAAGCTGTTTTTTGGTAACCTTAAATATGGTGCCGTGCTTGTGCCCTACCGGTATGCTCACGCTATCGGCCAGGTCGGTAAAAGTTTTAAAGTCGGTTGTACGCATGGCGCCATATCTTTTTAAACGGTACGAATCATAATAAATCAGCCAGTTATCACCGGCTTTGGTCATGCTGGGGCCTTCACTGAAAGGTTCGGTAAATCGCGGAGTATAATTGCTATAAGGCCCCAGAGGATTATTACTAAAGGCCACGAGGATATTACGGTTAGGCCGGGTATTATCCTTCATCACCAGTGCATAATCATTTTTGGCCCGCTTTACGATCTCAGCATCAATTACGCTAAAACCCGGATCAAGGAAAAGCTGTGAGGGGCTGAAAGTTTTAAAATCTTTAGTTGTGGTGTAATACAGTCGGTGATTGTTATTTTCATCCTCGTGCCCTTTCGGGAAGCGGAATGGTACGGTTGAAGCCCAAACAATGATGAAATATTTGTTATCCTCGTCATAAAACAACTCCGGTGCCCAGGCATTCACCGCGGTGGGCTCATTAGCCATCACCTCAATGTGCTCTTCGGCCGACCAATGGATCAGATCGCTCGAGCTGGCATAGCCTATGCCTTTGTCGTTTTTCCAGCCGGTTGTCCACACCAAATGGTAAACCCCGTCGGGGCCCTGGACTATGGATGGGTCGCGCATGATCTTAGCATCGCCAACTTCCGGTTTAATGAAAATGTGGTCGATAGCATTCCAGTGGTAAGCATCATTACTGTACAAAAAGCGCAAACCTTCATTGGCCGGCTCGTGAAACGACGTAAAAAGGTACACGCTTTTACCGGCCTTGCATGAAAACACCAGCGCAATGGCAAATAGTAAAGTGATATGTTTAATTCCTTTGTTCACTGTTATATCGCGTCAATAATGAGCACCCAGTCGTTACCATTTGATACTTTGCCGGGTGGCTTAAATTTTATTGTTTTAGCTTTCGCGAAGGTTCCGATAGCCGTAGTTTGCCCGTTGCGCGGGTTAAACCATGATGCTTTCAGCTTCGTGCCCTCCAGTTTATCAGCGTTGATATTGATCTCGCGGCCGGAATAGGTATAAACAAAAGCATAGCTTTTTCCGCGGGTTGCGATCAGCCTGTTGTACTTTACGCCGTTGTTACCGGCGATCAATGATTGATCAGGTACACGATCAAGGTACGGGCGTGACAGCATCAGCTTTTTCAAATAAATCATCTGCTTTGCTCCCGGATCATTAATTGAATTATACCAATATCCTTTGGAACCATAAGCGCTGTCTTTATCGGTGGGCTTATGCATTTGCATCACGTCATTATCGCCATACGTATATCCGCAACCTCCAGCAAAAACCGACCAGTAGCCGTAACGCCTCACATCGGCAGCTGCCCAACGGGGTAGCTTGGTATCGTGTAATCCGTAAGGGATTTTTTCATACGATGGCTCCGCATCAAGCGTTGGTTTTATGGGTGATAGATTATAGTCTGTTTCTACATAACGCCAGTTATCTTCGCCGTATCTTAAATCTTTTTTAGAAGTATCCTGCGCATAAGTACGATGGCCGGATTGAAAGCAATTGAAGCTTAACCAGTTTTCATTATGAAACCATTTTGATGATTGTGTGCGGCCGCGCGGATGGTAAGTTATCAGATGTGTGCCATCAACATCATGTAAAGTATTACCAATAGCCTTCCAGGTATTCAACGAATCAGAACCTGCTATGTCGCCGCCATTCATCCAGATCACATTTGGACTGTCGCGGTATCTTTTGGCTAAAAACTCAGCGTAAATTTTTGCCTTTTCCGCACCGATATGACTCTCTTTTACAACAGATCCCCAAACCGGCACCAGGGCTACGTATAAACCTTTTTCGGCGGCTTTGGTGATGATCCAATCAATATGGTCCCAATAATCATATTCGTTTCCTTTGCCAAAGGTATTGCCGGGAGTTGTTTTTGGTAACGCGATATTTTTATTACTTAAGGCTGAATCGCCGTAGGCGTTGGTTTCTTTAATGCTGTGCACTACCATTACCTGAATCACATTAAAACCCTGTTTGCTGCGGACATCAAGGTATTGCTCGGCCTCTTCCCTTTTCAGCTTAGAGAACAGTAACCAGCCGGTATCACCCAGCCAAAAAAATGGCTTATGCCCGGCCATGAAATAGCGGTGGTTGGTAGATATGCTTAAACGCGGAATGGTTGTTTCATTGCTTTTAAATGCGAAGAACAAACAGGCTATGGCAATTAGTATGATAGATTTTTTAAGCATAATATAGTAAAAATCAAAAACCGGCTGTCATTTCGACGAGACAATTGGGAATGTGCGGTTGCGTGAGGAGAAATCTTATACGCCCTACTTTACAACATCCATTACAAATCTGGATGCCGTATAAGATTTCTCTTTCGCCCCTGCGCTCAACCCCTCTGCTTTATCGAAATGACAATTTCTTTTAATTAAAATATCACCAGTTCAAGCGTCCTTCCCTTGAACTATAACCGAAGTAAGCGTCCACGCTTACATTCCATTCATTTTTCGTCCCCTCAGGGTCTCTCGGAGAGGGTCCTGAGGTTTCCAAAGCTCCCCTCTTGAGAGAGTAATAGCCCATCAAGAGGCAGTAGCCATTTTGTTAATTAAAAAGTTAAACACCTGGTTATTGCCTCTATTGTTATATTTAAATGTGAACTCATTCAGGTATGATTGCAAATGTCTGAGCGATACTTTATGGTATTGACCATATATCCCCCGTTTTAACAATGTCCAAAAGCCCTCAATCGTATTGGTGTGATACTCTCCCCGGGCATACTCTTCTTTTTCCTTGTTTAATACCTGATGTTCACGGAATATTTTATTTAAACCGGCATATCCACCAAAGCCGTCCGTTACAATAGTAGCATCTGTGCTCACTGATTGTTCAACAATGGGTTTGAGCGTTTTCCCATGTGCCTTATCTATGACCTGAAGCTTTAGACGGCCATCCCGCTCCAATAACCCAATCACGGGCTGTTTATCCTGCATGCCGGTGACCTGCAAATTATTATCGCGCCTTTCCTGCCGCTTTTTCTTTGAGTGATTGGCTTTTTTACCACCTAAATAAGTCTCATCTACCTCAACAATACCCTTAAACAAACCGCCATCCCCGCCGTCCCGCATGGCTTCCCGTATCCGCATCTGCAAATACCAGCCTGTCTTACGATTGCATCCCAGATCCCTGCTTAACTGACGTGCAGATAACCCCTTTTTCGCATTCAGCATTAATGAAATAGCCAAAAACCATTGCGGCAAAGGAAGTTTGGTGCCCTCGAAAACAGTGCCGACCAAAACGCTATAGCTGCGGTTACAGCTATTGCAAATATGCCGTTGGCTTTCCTGGCGCTTGCTGCTCCGTTTGCTGTTGCAATACGGGCATTCTGGCAATCCTTGCCATCTTAATCCTTCAAGATAGTCTATGCAACTGGACTGATCTGGAAAACGCTTAATCGTCTCTATGATATTCATTATCATAAATATACAAATTATTCCTGCCTTTTCATGGGCTATTACTCTTGAGAGGGGGCGCGTTGGGCTGAGCGTTGGCAGAGGTGTGTTTCGTCAATATTCATTGCCGCTTTGTAAACACACCCCTCCGCCCCTCTCAAGAGGGGAATCGCGCAAGCCCCCTTTTTATTCCTTTATTTAATTACGGTTCAACCACAAAATGGCAGCCCCGTTCCCATGTCCTTTTATTTCTGTATTACCAGCACCTTTCACCGTTTCTTCACCCGGCAAAAGCTCACCAGTTTTAGGGTCGATCCATTGTGCTTTGTAATTGACACCAGCCGATAAATTAAGGTGAATATCACCGCCATTACTATAAACGATATATCCTTTTGATGAGACTAAGCCCCATTGATCTTTAGGCGAACCCGGCAGCTCGGCAGGTTTCATACCGCTTGCATCGGCTAAAAAAGCTTTATTGGTATTGGCAGGAAGGACCGGCAATGATCCGCCTGCAATAAATACCGCCCAACCAAAACGGTCGTAATCATCGGCAGAAAATAATACTGCTTTATCCGGGTATTTGGTACGATACTCATGTACCGCACGGTAAACCTGCTCAAATGATGCCGCCTTTGGTTTAAAGATCCGTGCTTGCTGGCGTGGGGCCAGGCTTTGACCTCCGATGGGTTCATAAGCCGTTCCATTAGCCTGGTAGTACCAGTAACGGATATCGATCACGTTAATAACCGTAGCCGTTGCCGGGTTGGCAAGGATAGCATCCTGCACATCTTTTGTAGCGCTTAAAGCGATAATCTGTTTCTTTTTATGCGTGGCTTCCCATTGCTTAATGGTTTCTACCCAAAACTTCATGAAATGCAGCGGACCGGTAAATTCCGATCCAATCTGTTGGATCACCCCGGTATTACCTGCAAAGTTGTCCATACATTTATTGATGTAGGCAATGTGAAGCTTACGCCTTGCCGGGTCGGTTTCGTCATAAAACTGCTCAGCCATAAACTGGCGTTTGTCGCCGGCATAAGGTACAGGCTCCGGGAAACCGGTGCCGTTAATATTATTTGCCGTGCGCCATGGAAAATCGGTATAGTGCGCCCCAGCCTCAATAATATTGTGCTGAAAATAATTTTGGTGAACCAATACCAAACCTTTCTCATCGGCCAAGTCAGCAAATTGTTTCAGGCGATTCCAGTACCAGGTATTGTATTTGGTCAGGTCGTATTTGCTTAAGCCGTCGTAGGCCAGTTCTTTTCCGCTCCGGGCAAAAGGCAGTTCATAAAACGGAGCCCAAACATCGCCGTCCATCCGGCGGATACGCTCGTGATCATCGCGGCGGCGATCATACCACAAGCCGTAGTTATGTTCAAAAACTACCATATTACCTTTCTGCATCCAGTCGGTTACCGCGTTCAGATCATCCGTTAAACCGGTGCCGGTTTGGCCGGGTACCCAACGGGAAATTGCTGGTTTGGCCACCGTTTCTGTATAATCGGGATGAACAGTACCGTTCCACCATGGGGTTTCAAAATGCCTGCCTGCTAATACCACATTACCACGGGTTAACCATCCGTTGGTAACCACCATTTTGGGTGCTAATACTGTAGGTGCAGCATTTTTATATCCTATTTCATCAATAGTCTTGGCACCAGCCGATTCTGTATTGATAACATTTCTTTTAGACGATTGATCTATCCAGTTACTGATTGTAACAGCAGGTTTGCGGGCGGCGGCCATTAATTCGGCTGCCTGTTCAACCGTTGGGCTGCTTGAAGGTTCGGTGGCAGGATACAGGATATCGGCTTGTTTGCTTACATCCTTATTCAACCTGTTAGCCAGCTGTGTATAATAAAAACTTCTTGGGCTGATAGTACTGTTGGAGGTGCTCCAGTAACCGTCGCCGGCGAATTGTGCCCAGGTACCAAAAGCCCAGTTTTGGGCAGTTGGCGGCTGATAGCAATCCACACGGGCTGCGGTACAATTCCAAAACAAACTGTTAGCCGCACTCCATCCGGCACCTTGTCCGTCCTGCCCCCGGTTCATATAACTTAAGGGCTGCCCATCGATATTGGCGATATCAAACAAAACGCCTGAGGCCCAACTGTCGATGCCACCGCTAAAGCCCAGCGAACCTACCGCCATACATTGAACAAAAGCGTTTGGCCCCGGCGCGCAATACCCGGTAGCAAAATCATGAAAGCCCTGTTCGGAATATAAACGCTGAAAAAGGTTTTGCCCGCCCATAGTCAGGAATGTGTTACGGCGCTGCCCCCTATTTCTGAAACAGGCGCGAGCGATTTACAATCCTCAACCGTTACCCGGTTTCCGGTAACACCAACAAATACTGCCGAACCTGCAAAATGCTCAAAGGTTACCTGGCGTACCCAGGCATCGCTAACATTTTCCATTGTGATAGCCATCCAGCGGTGGGCTTCATCTTTTGCGTTTGAAGCATCGTAAGCTGATTGCAGTTTTAAGTTTTCGATCCCCACTTGCACAATTCTGCCGGACCATTGGTAAGAGGCTATCAAACCACCGCCGTATGCAGTATCCAATGCTGTTGTTAAAGGTGCGTCAAGGGTTATGGCATTGCCATCTACTGCTGTTACCTTACGGTCCCAGTAAATATCCCGTTCGCCGGGTTTCCAGGCCAGGGCTGTTAAATCGCCACCAAAGTGATCGGTTTTGATGGTACTGATCCAGGCCTGTGTGCTCGGGCGGTGGATCAACACTAGGTCGCCGATTTTTAGGCCTGCACCTTCAGCAATGTGCAAAGTGTTGGCATTTACCGGTACATAGGCGTCGGTAATTTTAAGTTCTTTGGATGTTTGCCGGTCATTTTTACCGGTAACATGAATAAAGGTTTCCCTGTCGGTACCGGCTGCAAATAATGTGGTGCCGTTGGCGCCCATGCCGCTACCGCGCAAAACAACGCCGGATGCGTTAATTTTGAGACTACCATTAACCTGGTATGTACCCTTGTTAAGCAATACTGCGCCACGAAAACCATCTTTATCGGCAGGTAATCCGGCTACATAATCTAAAGCGGCCTGGATCCTTAATGTAGCATCGCCTACTTTTACGGGCACTACAACTTTAACAGGTATAAATGGAATTGGCTTTTCAGAAGCCATATATCCGCAGTACGAGTAATCAGGAATACGGTCGCCATTTGGCGCTGCAATGTAGTTTAGTTTGCCGTTTTTATCGGCTGCAACAGGTGGTTGTGGTTTAGGGGCTTTTTTCTTATCCTGTGCAAATAAGGGGGTATGCAAAAGCATCCCCCCAGTCATTAAACCAACCCAAATATAAATCCTTGTAAACCTCAGTCCCCGCATTATACTGTCTTTATTATTTTAACGAAGCCAATTTCTTTTCGCCTTTAGCGGCTACTGTATTTAAATATACTTCGATATTGGTATAACCACCGCCATTTTTTGCAGGCAGGGCCGAGTCGTTACCATCTTTAGGGTTTAGGCCATGAGCTGTTTCCCAACTATCGGGCAAACCGTCATTGTCCGAATCTTTGTAAGGCGTGCCTTTATATTCAGGATAGCCACCAACCTGCCATGGAGCAGTGATGATGCCCAGTTTGTACGAGTCTTTAGGTAATTTACGCACTTTAAACTGGTAAGCAGTATCGGTGTTCATTTCTTTATAAGTTATTTTACCGGTACGTACCTGCTCGGTGATGCGCACATCAACCGGATCGCGTTTTGGCAATGTTGCCCCGGCATTAGCGATAACAAATTTAAAGGCATCCTTTGCCGATAGGATAGTCATCGGAGGCATAGGGAACGGAACATCCGATTTCATGTAATCCTTGTACTGACCGGCGTCAGGCAATTCTTTGCCACCAGGGCCTTCAACCTGGATGCCACCGTTCCACGCATCTTTGGTAACTTCGGGATAACCTTCCATAATGTTACCTGATGCATAAACGCGACCGAATACTTTTTCTTTCAGCTTGCTCCTGCCCGATTCCGGTTTCAGGATGCGGTGACCAACGGGCTCATCTTTTGGTGTAACAGGACCAGGTTTAAAGTAGTTATTGATCACATTGTAATTGGTAGTATAATCGCCGCCATCCATTGAGCGGTGGTGCCAGTTAAATACCACATTGTTTACAAAGTTGTATACGCCATTCCAGCCAACAGATGGGTTACGACCGGTATTATCTGCCCAAAGGTTACGCATTAATGAGCTGTTTTCGCCGCCTGTTGTTGAACCGAAAGCGTGGTTCCAGTAATCCAATGATTCTGAATAGATACAGTTTTGGATAGTGATGTTCACGGTACCCAGCTTCTCTTCTTTCGAGCCATCACCCGGATCAAACATATGGCGGTACATCGAAAAGTTTTCGTCCAGTCCCCAGCTTGCAGATACGTGATCGGCAATGATGTTACCCACCGGGTTGCCACCCAAAGCATCATCACGGCGGCCAACATTGGTTTCGCCGCGGCGGAAACGCATATAACGGATCACAACATCATGTGTATTAACCCAAAATGATTCGCCTGCAATACAAACGCCATCACCCGGAGCAGTTTGGCCTTCAATAGTAATATACGGAGCCCTCACGATAATTGGTGTTTTGATGCGGATAATGCCCGCAACATTAAATACCACGATACGCGCGCCGCCTTTTTCGCAAGCTTCACGCAAAGTACCAGGGCCATTATCTGCCAAACTGGTAACTACATACACCTTACCGCCACGGCCGCCAAAGGTAAACTTACCACCACCTTCGGCACCCGGAAAAGCCGGGATCTTGGCCTGCGGCAAATCGGTCGGGCGTGCAGCCCATGGTACGTATACTTTGCCACGGCGCTGATCGGCCTGGATAATGGGCAGGGCAACCGCCCATGCTGAATCTGAACGACGGGTAGCCTCTTTCATCAAAGCTTCACTCTCTGCTTTAACCTTCTCCGGCACTTCAGGGTATTGGGCAAAAGCCGGTTTAGCTAAACCCAATGCCGCTGCTACTAAAAATAAAGCTGTGTGTTTTTTCATATTTGTATTCGTAATATTCTTTTGTTAAATGGTTAGCAGGCACCCATCGTTCAATTAATTTATTATTGAAGCGGATCAAACGGCCCACCCCAGGTGTTATTTTGCTGTAAATTGATATTATTTAACAATGCCGCCGAAGGGATGCCGAAAAAGTAATCGCCCGACTGAACCGCAATGTTATAAGAATCCATGGTTTTAGTTTTAACGGTGAAAGATGAGCTGTACAAGGCATCCAATGATGCAGCTGCTAAAGCATCTCTTGTACCGGTAAGATAATCTTTACCGCTTGCGTTGTTATTAAGGGTAACTGTCAAACCTGTTCTTTTTGAGCCATTCAATGTGCTTTCGAGCAGTTTACGGCGGCGAAGGTCCCAATAGCGTTTACCTTCAAACGCAAACTCAATTTTACGTTCATTCATGATAGCGTTGATCATCTGATCAGGGCTCATGCCTGCATCTAAACCGTAAAGGTTATCAGCACCAGCTTCAATACCCGCGCGTTTCCTGATGGCGGCAATATTGGTATAACCGGTAGTTACGTTGCCTAAGGCGGCAGCACATTCGGCCTGGTTCAATAAAACTTCGGCATAACGGATCTCCATCCAATCTGTACCAACATATGGTGTATTTGCCACACTGACATTAGGGTCAATAGCTTTGCGCAGGTAGAAACCTGAGCCTGTTGCTGATGCCGGTTCAGTGGTTTTAACACCGGAACCATCCGCTTTATTGTAATAAAAGTAAGTCCACAGGCGATAAGAGCTATTGCCGTTTATAGGCCAGTTACAACCGTTGTAGGCAATAGTTTTGTTAAACCTTGGATCGCGGTTATCAAAAAACTTTGCATCATCATATGTATACTTTAACGAGGTACCTGGTGCTTTTCCGTCAAGCATCGGGTATGATTTTACAATATCCCAGGTAGGTTGATTGGAACCGCCTTTAGTACCTAAATAGGCCGGACGAGTCGCGTTATCATAGGTATTGTTATTCTGGTTTTGATCAGTTGATGATGTGTTAAAACCTGTTATCAAAATTGCCTCCGGATTGCTGCTGCTTTCGGTAAACCACATGTTATCATAAGATGGGTTTAGTCCATAGTTGTTGGCAGTAAGAATCTGCATTGCCTTATCATTGGCATCAGCAGCTGTTTGCCAGCGGGCCGCATCATTGCTGGGGTTAAACTGAGGACTTGCATACGTTAGCAACACCCTTCCTTTAAACGCAGCAGCAGCAGCCGATGAAATACGACCGTAATCGCTGCCACTCCATTTGGCGGGCAGATATTTTATGCAGCTGTCCAGATCGCTCACAATTTGTTTAAAACATTCTGAGGTTTTGTTACGAGGCAAAAGCGCCGCGTTTTTGGCGTCCTGGCCAATAGCATCCAGCGGTTTTAATACCAATGGAACACCTCCATATAACCTTACCAGGTCAAAATACCTGAAAGCCCTCCAAAAATAAGCCTGTGCTTTATACCTGTTTTTGGTAGAGGCAGGCAAGGTGCTGGCGTCGAGATCCTGCAGGGTTTGGTTAATGTTACGGATCCGGCCGTAGTTATTGCTGATATTCACCGAGGTACCGATGTCACCAACAGTTTCGATGGTAACCGTGCCTTTTACGTATGCGTTATCGCTGTAAAATTCTGTCGCATTTGTCGCCCCCGCTGCCAATAGCGCCGCCGGTATCGCCAAACCAGCCAGGCTGGTTTGCTGTATACAGGTAATTGATGTTTAAAATAGCCACCGTTGAGTCATTAAAAATCTGACCGGGGGTGCTGTGTGTAAGATCTTCCTTATCAAGCACTTTTTTACAGTTTGTAAACAGGGCTGATACGATCAAAGCTGCAAATATGGTTTTAAATAATTTCATGTCTTTCAAAGTTTAGAAGCCTAAGTTTAAACCAAAAGATACTGTGCGTAAGTTGGGATATGCCCCAAATGGTGATGAAATATCACGATAATGTTCGGGGAACGGGTTTACAAAGTTGATTGGGTTTGTAGCTACCACATACGCCCTTATGCTTGACATGCCGAGCCTTTTGGTGATGGAAGCAGGCAGGGTATAGCTTAAGTTAGCACTGGAGATATTCCAGGTGAAGGGGCTAACAAACCAAAAATCACTTGTAGCACTCACATCGTCCGAGTAATAAGGGTCGGGATATTTAGCATTTGGATTAGATGGGGTCCAGTGATCGGCCCAGAATACAGGCCTGTTCTGGTTAGCAGTAGCTTGTTTAATGGCCGCGCTCTCAATTGATTGGTTGCCACCCCAGCTCATTCCCATAACCACATTTAAGCTTAATGTTTTATACGCACCGCCAAAGTTCAGACCAAGATTGTAGTGGTTTGATGATTTCTTACCTAAATAAAACTGGTCGTTGAGATCGTTTTGTTTGATAACACCGTCGCCGTTTTTGTCAACGTAATTGATCATACCAGGTGAAGGCACGTAACCAAAAATCTTAACGTTTTGCGCGCCACCGGCTGCTGCGGCCCTTTCTGCAATGATCGCGTCAGCATCGGCTTGTGTACGGATGATACCGAGTGATTTGTACCCAAGTGTTCCCTGATCGCTTGATTTACCGGTCAAATCCTGAATGGTACCCACCTGCGCTGCAGCGATATCGTATTTAATGTATTTATTATCGCTCCAGGAAAAGAACGGGCTAAAATTATAGCTAAAATTAGAACCAATTTTGTCTTTCCAACTTACAGAGATCTCGTATCCGAAAGTATTGACGATACCGTAATTTTCGGCAGATGGCGCTGCACCTATAGTTACAGGAACTGAAGTGTTCAGCGATGCAAGCATATCATAGCGGTGCTCCCAGAAATAATCGGCCGAAACTGATAAGCGGTTACCCAGGAAAGCGGCATCTAAACCGTAGTTTGTTTTCAGGTCGTGGTCCCAGGTTAAATTAGCATTCGGGATAGCGATATTTAGCAATGCGCCGAGGCCCCTGTCGCCATTGCCGCCAAAAACAGCACCACCTTTGTTGCCGGTACCAAACTGGTAGTTAACCGCGTATAAGAATGACGGTGTATTATCAGAACCCAACAAACCTACCGAACCCCTGAATTTCAAAAGATCAACAAAGCTCACTGATTTAAAGAAGTTTTCTTTTGAAACTACCCAGCCTGCTGAAGCCGAAGGGAAATATCCCCACTGGTGGCCCGGTGCAAAGTTGGTATTAGCATCCGCCCTCATGGCCAATTCAACCAGGTATTTATCGGCGTAGGCATAATTTACCCTGCCTGCAACAGCTTTACGGCCATATTCCTTCACCATTGTGGCCTGGTTTGACGATTGATCACCGATGGTGAATGTCTGGTTATCTTTTCCGCCTACAATTACACCGTCGGCCTCAGCCGCCACACCTTCGCTGTATGATTCATATTGCTCATACAAGGCAAGGGCTGTAATTTCATGCGCACCAAACCTTTTGTGGTAAGTAAGATTTGCATTGAACTGGTAGTTATCGGCCATTGTTGGGGTAAGACGGACCCTATCCCCATTTTTTATCGCTTTTACACCTACCACTGTTCCTCCGGGAATATGGTTATTGTCGCCTTCGCCCGAATATTGGTTATAATAAAACGTTGAGCCATATTGCTTGTTAAAGGCGTTATTAAGATTACGGTTGTAGCTTACATTGGCAGTTAACCCGCTAATGCCCGGAATTTCGTAACTCAAATTGGCTAAACCATTAAATACAGTATTATTGTTACTTGTATAGTTATTGGAATTTTGAACAGCAAAGAAGTTAAGGTTATCATTATTACTGGTTCCTAAATATACAGGGTGCCCGTCGATAAAATATTTTTGCCATGGTGGTGCCTGGTTAAGCGACAGAAAGTCGTTATCCGGGCTTTCGCTGGTGCTTGAAAGTTTGTACCAGTAAATTTTGCTTTTAGCAAGGTCTTCGCTCAATGACAATGACAGTTTTAAACCTTTCGCCACTTTTGCATCAACACTGGCCCTAAACCCGAAGCGATTGGTATTTACCCCTTTAAAGTTAGAGTTTTGGTTAACATAGTTAGCACCTGCAAAATAGGTAACCTTATCATTACCGCCGGTTATGCTCAACGCGTTCCTGCTGGTTACTGCCGGTTTAAATGCCTGCTCCAGGAAATTCTGGTTATTAGCTTTAAAATACTCAAGCTCATCAGGCGTATAATATTTTAAGTCTTTATTGCTTAAATCGCCGTTGATATAACCTTCGGGTGTTATGGTGTGGTTATACCTGGTTTGCTCAATATCATTCAAATAGGTAGCCATTTGAAAGCCCGACATCATTTTAGGAAGCTGAATTGCATCGGCAATACCTACTGATGAACTGAAGCTTACCTTTGGCCCGCCGGCCTGGCCGCGTTTGGTTGTTACAACTATAACGCCGTTCGCGCCTAAAATACCGTATATGGCAGCGGCTGCATCTTTCAATATCGAAATATTTTCCACCTCGCTTTGATCAAGCAAGTTGAAATCTGCTTCACTACGTTGTACACCATCAATAATGTATAATGGTGTTGTACTACCGCCATTCTTTGCCAAAAAAACGGGATTGCGGATAGTGATTGTTCCGCTTTGGCCTGGCCTTGCAATACCACCGGTAACACTTACCGCGGCATTGGTTCCGCGTAACGCGGCAGCAAGATTAGTGGTTGGGATATCCTGGATGGTTTTCATATCCACCGCGGCAACAGCACCTGTTAAGTGGACCTTCTTTTGAGTACCGTAACCTACTACCACAACCTCATCGAGGGCATTTTGTGATGGTAGCATTTTAAAGTCGGCATTCATTTCGCCAATTTTCAGTGTTTTTTCCTGGTAGTTGTATCCAAGAAATTTAGCCCCAACTACAATGGCCTGCAGGTTAGTAGCCTTAATTGAATATTTACCATCGGCATTGGTGATAGTACCTGTAGTACTGCCCTTTACCTGGATGGCAACCCCTGGCAGCGGAGCACCTTTTTCGTCCGTAACCGTACCTGTTATATTACGGTCCTGGGCTTTTAGCGCGCTGCCTAAGCACAGCAACACCGAAAGTAAGAGGAAAAGTTTTCTCATAAACTTGATAATTTAATTTTCATGATCAGGTTAATTAATTGGTATAATTGGTTTGCCCGGCTAAAGCTTATTTCATGATACCGGGATATTTAGGTTAGTTCAAAAATTATTGTTTTGCTGCCTGCCGCTCTTTAATCCGTTTTTGCCACTCTTCACCCTCCTTTTTCATATCGTAGCCCTGTGCGGATAGGTAATTATTAATGCGGCCCTTAAACTTCCCAAACCAGGCATGTTTTTTCTCTGCCGATTCGGCATCTATGGCATTCTCCCTGGCTTCAAGCAGCCATCCTTTAATTTTGTCTTTTTGCTCCCCGGTAAGGGTAGGTATTTCATCCTGGTAAGCGGTATAAGTGATTGGATAAATGCGGTAGGTCATGCCGTCTTTTATTTTATCAACCTCATCAGCGCTTAATTCCTTATTCAGCTTATTGATATATGAAGTATGTAAAACCTTAACCTGCTTAGCCACATTACTATCTACAAGGGCGATTTTGGCATTGGCACCTGCTTTATCATCGGGCATCTGGGTTTTAATATCATTTACTTTCGCTTTACGCGCATCATAAATGGTGTTCAAATCACTGTACTGGGCAACTACAATATCACGCACTTTCTTAAATTTTACCGAGTCGGTGATGCCTGCTCCTGTAACAATTTTGTTTGAACGTTCGGTTATAACTTTTATGTAGTTGTTATCTGCAGGTGCTTGCGCTAAAGCCGCGCTGCCCGCAACTGATAATAACAATATCACTATGTATTTAAAGTGCTTCATTGTTGTTTCAATTGGTTAAATTCTTTACAGTTTTTATAAAAGCCCTTAAAAAAAGTATATAGTATCCTGCCGTTTTTTACGCAATTAATTGTTCATATCACAATTAATCAACTGTTAAAATCCTGTCAGTTCTAAAAGCCTGATAAAAAGTATAATTAATTTTATTGGTTTATATTTCCTGGTATCCTACAGCCTGATTTACAAGTTGCTTTAACAAATATCAATGGTTAGCCTTTGCCTTTCCTATTTGTATTTATCTATTTATTATACAATCTTACCATAACCCGCTTTTCGTGTTAGGCTAATTTTTTGTCAAAAGAAAATTACATTCGTGCAAATTGGGTTTGATTAAAAATTACTACTTTTAAAATATAAACCAGCGCGACGCATACTTATTTGTCCGCTCACCTGCTAATCTTTATTGATTTTTACAAAATGAAGCCCCATTTTCTCAAGGTTGCGGTTAAACCGCAAAATTCATTCAGTATCAGGCATGATATTTTGCCCACCTTCCGGGGTATCTGGCACTACCATCCCGAGCTTGAATTACATTACGTAATAAAGGGCGAAGGGGTTAGGTTTATTGGTGATAATATCAGCAATTTTTCGCCAGGCGAAATCACATTGCTGGGAGAGGCCCTACCACACTGCTGGCGCTGCAAGGATGAATATTTTTTGCCCGAATCTGGATTGAATGTTGAGGTGATCGTGATCCATTTTTTGCCCGACTGCCTTGGCCGTTATTTGTTAAATTTACCCGAAGCGTTCATGCTGCCCAAGCTTTTTGAGAAGGCCAAAAGTGGTATGGTAATTAAGGGCGAAGCAAGAACCGAACTGGCCAAACTGATGCGGCAGGCAGCGGAAGCCACCAACCTCGACAGGATCATTATCCTGCTATCGATACTTAAAGTGCTGGCCGAAAACGAGGACTTTGAACCGATAACATTATCGCACAGCGACTTCCACCAATCAAACGAATCGGATACTATCCGCCTCAATAAAGTATGCTCCTATACATTGGCCAACTATAAACAGGAGATCAGCCTGGAAAAAATAGCAGCTATTGGCAACCTAAGTGTTACCTCCTTTTGCCGGTATTTTAAACTGATGACCAAGAAAACGTATTTTGATTTTTTAACCGAGATCAGGATCAGTCATGCCTGCCGTTTTTTGATTGAGGACAAATTACCCACCGAGGTTTTGTGCTTTGAATGCGGTTATAACAATATCTCAAACTTTTACCGACACTTTAAACGGGTTACCGGCATGACCCCGCTTGAGTATAAACGCCGTTATATTAAAGGACAAAAGCAGGCGATATCTGCTTGATTTTGTTAAGTCTCAAGTCCTTAGTCGAAAGTCTTGAGTCAAATCATGACTTCTTACTTAGAACTTAAGGCTTTCGACTTAAGACTAATCAATACCTATCTCACTTTGCAACATAGTATAACTACTATACAGATCCTCGATCTTATTGCGGATAGCTGGCGAAAAGTAGCCAACATCGCGCCGGGTGGTGGTAGATATTTTCAAACCGCGTTTGGTAAGATAATATTTAGCAATAACAGGATAAACATTATGCATCACATCCATATTTTCGGTTAAAAATTCCTGTACCATGGCAACCTCATGCTGGCGCGATGCATCTGCATAATGATTGCATAACCAAACAATAAGCTCAGGGAAGAAATTCCCCTGAATACATGACAATCCCGCCGAACCTGCTTTAAGTGATTCAACCGCGTGAACCATGTAAGCATCATACAAACCAAAAGCTGAGTTAATTTTACTTGCCTCCAATTTCTGTTTTACCACGTCAATTTTAAGGCAGGTATCTTTATGATATATTACCCTGCCTGTTGCTGCAAAATGATGAAGCTGTTCTGCCGATAATAATCTTTTGTATGGAACCGGGCATTCGTAAAATCCTAAAGGAATCTTTTCTGTTTGATCAAAAAGATCAAAAACGCGATCATTAAGTGCAGTATCCGGCTCATTTGCATCGGCCAGTAAACTGGTAATGGCAATTACCGCTGAAGTGCCGGTATCATACACCCTCTTTATGAAATCAGCTTGTTTTTCAACCGGGCCACCAAAGGTACCGGTAGCTACAACGGGAACAGCGCCGTCAACAGTTTCAACCACGTGTTTGATAATTGCTAACCGCTCCTCACCGCTCAGTTCAAACATTTCGCTCGAGAGGCAATTGGCAAACACACCGGCCGCACCCGCGCGCAGGTACATTTCGGTTAAGCGGGTAAGTGCTGCATAATCAATAGCACCGTTATCTTTAAAAGGCGTTAACATTACCGGGATAAAACCCTTTTTTGATTGTTCCATTCGTGATGATTATTAAACTGTTAACTGCCTTGTTTTGGTTAAAAAAATTCCTGTTAAAAAAATAGCCAATGTGCCGGCCACAATGATCATATTGGTATTCAATGTGCTGCGAAGGGCTGCATATTGCTCGGGGATAAGGGTGGGAAAAGTAAGCCAGAGGATTACCAAAACACCTATGATACTGGCAATGATAGCCTCATGGTTACGGGTTTGCCTGCTGATAATGCCCAGCAAAAACAGACCGAGCATGCCAGCAGCAAAAATACCCGAAAGCTGCCACCACAAATCGAGGATGCTTTTTACCCCTATCATGGCTATCCCGGCTGCCATGCCTGCAAAGCCAAAGAGTACGGTACCGATGTGCAGGGCGTTCAATGTATTTTTATCATTGAGTTGCGGCTTCAAGTAGCGTTTATAAATGTCGATGGTAAAAACGGTAGCTGATGAGTTCATGCCCGAACTGATGGTGCTCATGGCAGCTGATAAAATAGCAGCTACAATAATACCAACCAATCCTGCCGGGATTTTGGTAACCATAAAATGCGGCATGATCTTATCACCGTAATCGGCAGGGGTTAATTTGTTCATAAATACCGAAACATCTGTTGCCGAAGCCGTTGCAGGCAGGCGCTCGATAGCTACCTGGTGCTTAAGGCTTAAGATCAGATCGGGATGCTGACTATAGTAAGCATATAAGCATGAACCTATTACAAAAAACAGGAAAGATGCCGGCACGTAAATACCAACGCAAAGCCATACCGATTTGGCGGCCTGTTTGGTAGATGTAGCCGCATGATAACGCTGGATATAATTTTGATCCATCCCAAAATTATTTAGATTGATGAAGAAACCATAGAACAGGATCACCCAAAAAGTTGGTTCGGTAAGGTTCAATGAAAAACTGCCCAGGCTGAATTTGTGATCAGCTTTACCAATTTCTACGATCTTATCAAAGCCGCCGGGGATGCTGTTTACCACCAAATAAATGATCAGCAGGGCTCCTAAAGTTTTGATGATAGCCTGCACAACTTCTGTCCAGATCACAGCTTTGATCCCTCCTGATACTGTGTACAGGATAATAGAGATTCCCATTACCACCATAATGGTCTTCATAGACAGACCGGTAAGCGCCTGCAGACTTAACGCTATACCAAAAAATACAGATCCCATGCGGGCTATCTGCGTAAGCAAAAAACAAATAACCGCATAAACCCTGGCCCATGGACCAAAGCGTTTTTCGAAATGTGTATAGGCTGAAATATTGCCGGTATTACGATAAAATGGTATAAAATATTTTACGGCTATCCAGGCCGCTATTGGCATAGATAAGCTAAACACAAAAGCGTTCCAGTTGCCCCCGTAGGCTTTGCCGGGTACACCTAAAAAGGTGTTACTGCTTAAAAAAGTAGCATAAATTGATAAGCCGATAGCCCAGCCCGGTATTAAACCAGACGCAACAGTGAACTGCTCGGCATTTTTATTTTTACGCGAAAAATAAAAACCAACCAGCACCATAGCTATAAGGTAAATACCTATAATGGTAAAATCTAACACGGGCAACACTTTCATGCGTTAATCGGGTAGTACAGTAAAAATTAGTATTGTGGTTTAAAATTGTATAACAAATTTAACGTCCTGCAGTTAACCTTTACTGTAATATTTTCGCCTGCTATTGTAGGATATTAGCACCAACAAATAAATATACAAACAAAAAACGCCGCCGCTTGGCTCCGGCCGAGTGGCAACTATTCTCCGGCCTCCGGCCGGTATACACCACACTTGTTTACGGCGGCCAGAGGCCGCTTGATAGCTGCCACTCGGCCGGAGCCAAGCGGCGGCTGGAATTTTTTTTACTTTTTTTAAAGAATAAAATAATCAGACCTATTGTTATGGGGATAAGGGAAATGAAATATGTGTCTAAACCGATCCTTCCAGATTCACCTTCAATTTCCGGGTCATTCAGCATTCTTAAAAAGATAAAGAAAAGAACTCCTATAATTATAAAAACTACACCTGAAACTATTTTTAAGGACTTCATATTCACTCTTTATTTTTGTAATTGTAATTTAAAAGCGATACGGTTACTTTCAATAATTAAGTGAGCCGGTTTCAGCCCATCAGCAGTAGCTTCAATGGTAATTTCCCCGGGGACAGCTTTAGATTGAATAATAGCCAATCCTAAACCGTTAAACAAATGGTGGTGATCAGATACAAAAGGTTCCAGATCTGTTTGTGAGCCATTATCCACACCTTTTAGTATTCCCTGCCCGGTTACTTTAAATTTCACCAATTGATTAGCATCGGGCACCGGAACGTTGTTTTTATCCAAAACAGATACGGTAATGTACGAAAGATCTTTACCGTCGGCTTTGATTTTATCGCGATCTGCTTTTAGCTGTATTTTGTAAGGCTCACCTGCTGTGACTACTTGCGTAGTCATAACTACTTTACCATTATGGCGCGATACGGCTTTCAATACCCCTGGCTCATATTTAACGTGCCACATTACATGCAGATCATCGCCGGTTTTCTTCCTTATACCAATCGACTTGCCATTCAAAAATGCTTCTACCTCATCGGCGTTATTGTAATAAGCCCAAACATCAATCATCTGTCCCGGCTTCCAGTTCCAGTGTGGTAACAGGTGCAGAACCGGTTTATTTGTCCACTCGCTTTGGTACATGTAATAAACATCTTTGGGGAAACCGGCCAGATCAACAATCCCAAAATATGAACTGCGGGCGGGCCATGGGTATGGAGTTGGTTCGCCGATGTAATCAAAGCCCGTCCACACGAAAAGTCCAGAAAGGAAATCATGCTTTTTAATGATCTTCCAGGTCTCTTCGTGCGTTGAGCCCCAATAGGCCGAAACATTATCATACGATGATACGGTGAAGTCGGCGTTACCATCCTTCAACGGGGTTTTACCGTCCTTTGGCCAGCGCCTGATACTATCCGACGGCATATCATAATGCCCCCGGGTTGCCAGGGCCGACATATTTTCTGTACCGATAAAATTTTGACAGGGGTAGTTTTTCTGAAAATCGGCATATACTTCCTGGTGATAATTTAAACCAACCAGGTCAAGCGCACCCGACTGATAGATGAAATTCTTTTTAGGATCGGCTTCGCTCAATGCTGATGTAACCGGCCTGGTATTATCCAGTTGCTTTACAATTTTAACCAGCTCACGACCAATACTTACACCCGTACTGTCAAATTGCTCCCTGATTTCGTTGCCAATGCTCCAGGCAAAAATGGACGGATGGTTACGATCGCGTAAAACCTGGTCTTGCAGGTCTTTCACATGCCATTTATCCCAATCTTCGTGGTAATCATGCTTGCTTTTTTCTTCTTCCACATATCAAAAGCCTCATCCATCACCAGGAAACCCATTTTATCACATAGGTCGAGTAATTCCGGCGCGGGAGGATTATGCGATGTACGGATAGCATTGCAACCCATGTCTTTCAAGATCTGTAATTGACGTTCGATAGCGCGAGTATTAACAGCCGTACCCAAAGCTCCCTGATCATGGTGCAGGCATACACCAAGAATTTTCATCGGCTCACCATTTAAGCTGAAACCTTTATCTGCGTCGAAATTAAAATACCTGATACCCGTAGTGGCGATGCAATCATCAATAACCTGATCACCAGCCATCAACTGCAGTTTTACTTTGTACAGGTAAGGGTGTTTCACTGACCATAGTTGAGGATTCCGAATGTTTATATTCTGCTGAATTGCAGTATCGGTTATTGACGTTGTTACAGCCCCAACAACCTTACCTTTTTCGTCCAGAACTGAAGCTTTGAGCTTAAACTTTGAGTCAATCGAACCCGGCAAAACCGTGCGAATATTGATCTCCGTTTTTTGATGATCAACCTGCGGCGTAGTTATAAATGATGACCATTGCGGCAGATGCGTTTTATTAACGGTTGTTAGCCACACATTACGGTAAATACCCGAACCTGTATACCAGCGTGAGTTGGGCTGGTCGCTGTTATCAACCCTCACAGCTATCACATTTTGTTGTGCGCCGGATTTGAGGTAAGGCGTTAAATCATACCTAAACGAGATATAGCCGTTAGGCCTCTTGCCTAAATAATGGCCGTTTATCCAAACTTCGCTGTTATGAAAAACGCCGTCAAAATCAATGAGAATAGTTTTTGTTTTTGATGATGCAGGGATCAAAAAGCTTTTACGATACCAGCCAATGCCGGCTGGCAATCCGCCTTCAGCCTGTGTAGTAGGGTTTTTACTGTCGAATTTACCTTCAATGCTCCAGTCATGCGGCAAATCAAGCTTTCGCCAGCGACTATCATCATATTTTACATTGTTCGCCGTCGAATCGTCACCTAAAAAAAACATCCAGTTGGAGTTAAAGCTTTCCGTTTTGCGTACGCTTTGCGCAGATACAAAACCGACCACGAAAAATATTAAACACAGTGTATATAGATAACGGAACCTCATTTCGTTTTGCTTTTCTTAACAGGAGGAGCAACAAAGTTCAGCTCGCTTTTACCCAGATCTTTTGAAACAGCTACTGCTATACCACGCTGATCGGCTTTATTTACGGCACAATAAAAGTGATAAACCACGCCTTTATATTTTACCACACACGATTTATGGGCAAACATGTTATCATAAGGTTCGGACGATTGAATGAGCTTCTCCCCTGTCCAATCAGTCCAGTGCACCAGGTCGTACGAGCAGGCAAAGCGGTTAAACACGCCTGAGTCGCCGGTTTTCCAGAAAGCGCCGAAATAAAACATGACATATACATTTCCTATTTGCTGAATGTACGGGTCGCCGGTAATGCCGTCACCGTGATTCAATACCGGGTCTTTGCCAAAACGTTTCCAGTGCAGCATATCATCAGACACAGCCATGCCAATGCGCTCGGCACCACGTTTTTTATTAACGCTGTCGCCATTGGCGTTGTAGTACATAATGAACGGGTGACCGGTTAGCTTCTTTTTATCCCAGATCACGGTTTGTTTGTATTGCGTGTGGTTATCCCACCAGCTTACATCTTTATCAATACTTGACAATACCGGATGATCTAATCCCTGCCATTCATGTACCGTACCCGGATCTGTATCGGTAGAAGCCACACTTATGGATAGCAAACCTTTCTCATAGCCTTTGCTTTGCCCGCCGAAGTACGATAACCAATATTTGCCATTATACTGCTGCAATTTGTATGATCCACCCCATTTATAATCCTGCAAACCGACATAACCGGCTTTTTGGTTATTGTCCCATTTGGTAGTATCGTCCGAAAATGAAAGGATGCGGCCCCGTGTTTTCCAGTGCAGCAGGTCTTTACTATCGGCCAGCCAGGTTTCGTATCCGCGACCGTTAAAAATAATATAGCTCATACACCAGCTGTCACCCTGGCGAAAAACCGTAGGGCAATCAGCCTTCTGGCTATTATCTTCCGGAGCTATCACCAAGCCATATTTGTAAGGCGTTTTAACCTGCTCGTAAATATCTTTCATCACCTTCTCGGGTACTTCCTGGGCATGTGCCCTAAGTAGTAACAAAGTACAGATAAGGAGTGCAGATGATTTAAAAATGTGTTTCATTTTTGTTTTAATATTATTTGGCGATGAATGTATAGTTGCCTGAGCCAGCCTTGATCTCTGCCTTCCCATCGTGATAACCTACAAATTTGATATCATGACGGGTTTTGATATTTTGCCCGTCGACCATTATAGTCGCATTATTTTTTTCGGGCAGAAAGATACTTGCAGTAGTATTTGCCGGGATACTTACCTCCAGTTTAAACTGCCCCCGCCCCTTCTCCCAACTGCTTGAAATATTGCCATAAGGCGATTTATAATTAGCCTTAGCCCAGGTTACATTGCCCACAGTTTCGGGCCTGATCTCGATTTTATTAAATGCGATGGCATCATCTGCCGGACGGATCCCGGCCAGACCACTGTAAAACCACTCCATCAGGTGCCCCAACATAAAGTGGTTATTGGATACCGAAGTTAATGCTGCCCACGATTCGGTTAAGGCAGTGGCACCATGGGCCAACTGATAACCATAGCCCGGTACATCGGCACGGCTGTTCATATCATAGATCACATCCGAAAGGCCTTCATCATCCAAAACCCTTAACAGGTAGCGATAACCGATGTCCCCTGCGGTAAGGGCATTCCCTCTGCCGCGGATATCTTTTACGATATTATTCACTACAGCTGCTTTATATTGTGGCTCAACCAATCCGGCATAAACAGACATGGCATTAGCGGCCTGGCTGCCGGTGCCATATTGTTTGGTTTCGGCATTAAAAAACTTTTGATTATAAGCCTGTTTAACTTCGGCAGCGAGCCTTTTGTATGATGCGGCATCATCACTTTTACCAAGCAGCGTAGCTATTTTGCCCGCTATATCAAGATCATAATAGTAAAGCGAAGTAGCCGTAATGCCCTGCGGCGTTAACTGCGAAACGCCGGGAGGATTTGGACCAAGATCATACCAATCGCCCAAACCCTGATACAGCAAATGATTTTTTGATTTTTTATCGAGATAGGCCAGGTAGCGCTTGATCATTTCATAGTTTTGAGCAAGCACCTCCTTATCACCATACCACTGGTATACATACCACGGCAAAATAATGGCGTTGCTCCCCCATTCAGGCGAATCGCGAAAAGGCTCATCAAACTTTACATATTCGGGTGAGATCTCAGGGATTAACCCATCCTCGGTTTGGGAGATACGCATATCGTTGATACACTTACGTGCCAGACCTACGATGTCATAATTGTAATGCAGGGAACTGCCAACCAGATGTGCTTCCTCCAACCAGCCAAGTTTTTCGCGGTGAGGGCAATCGGTAAATACGCTGGCCATATTACTTTTCATGGCCCAGTCAATCAGTTTAAACGTTTTGTTAAACAGCTCATTTGAACAGGCGAAATTGCCCACGGTTTCGGCACTGTTACGGGTGTGCAATCCTTTAATCTCTACAATTACAGGCAACCGGTGAGGGTTGGTTTCACCTTGACTTACAGCACCCTGTACCTGTAAATACCTGAAACCGTAATAAGTAAACAAGGGGTGCCAGGTTTCAACAACGTTGCCCTTCAACACATAATCGTAATAATGTGGACTGCCGGAAGCTTTCTGGTTAGCGCTCCCATCTTCATTCACCAATTCGGCGGGGATAATACGCACGGTATCTCCTTTTTTACCTTGCACAGTAATTTGCGGGATTCCTGAAAAGTTCTGGCCCAAATCATAGATCCATGCACCATTAGCAAGTTGCTTTTTATTTTGAGGCTTCAACGCCTGCATAATTTTCAAAGGCTCGGCCATTTGCGCGTTCAATTCGGGTATGCCATCTACTTTAACAACATTTCGCCATTTTAAGTCGTCAAAATTGTTTGTATTCCAACCCGATTGCTCAAAGTTGGCGTTATAATCCTCGCCACCATAAATGCTGCTGAAAGTAACCGGCGAAGGTGCCGTTTTCCATGAGCCATCACTAACAACATTTTCTACCTTGCCGTTATCATATTCCAGCATCAAACGGCAAATCATTTTAGGATAACCAAAGGCACCGGTGAGCTTGCGATAACGTTTATCCCGCGGAATGTAATAAAATCCATTGCCAAGCATTACGCCAATAGTATTTTTTCCCGAAAGAAGTTGACTGGTTACATCAAAAGGCACATATAGTGCCTGCTTATCATATTTTGTCCACCCGGGATCAAGGAAATGATCGCTAACTTTTTTACCATTCAGGCTTAGCTCAAAATGACCTAACCCGCATATATAAAGCGTGGCTTTTTTAAGCTTGCCATCAACATTAAAATTCTTGCGTATTAAAGGCAAAACATCATTGGCTGCACCCAGCTTTTTAGGCCCTTTACCATGATAAAAGGGAACAATGACCGATGAATCATGTAATTTATCATAAGCTATCCAATCGGCACCATGCCAGTCTTTTTTGTAAGCAGGCCCATTTGCCAGCTGGCAGTATTACTCCATGCCGATGCTTTGCCATGGTTGTCCCAAACCATTACCTTCCAGTAATATGTTTTTGCGGCTTGCATAGGCTTACCATTACATGAAACCTGCAGCGATGCACCGGATGATACCTTTCCCGAATCCCATATATCGGCAATATTACTTTTGAGTTTAGCAGCGTCACCGGCAACCAAAACCCGGTAAGCGGTTTGCAGGGTGCTGTGGGCATCGCTTTGCATTTGCCAGCTCAGCTTTGGCTTAAGCGATTCGATACCCAACGGATTGGTTTTGTACTCGCATTGCAGGTTTAACACCTTCAGGCTTTGCGCAAAAAGGCCGAGGGGCAGTAACAAAAACAACAGGCTGATCCTTTTTTTCATGTTAATAATTTATTGCATTTCGATACCCGAAACAGCCAAACCATCAGCTTTTATGCCCGTGATTACCAGCTTATAATTCCCCGCGTTGATACTTGTGCCCGTATTGGTTGCAACCGTGCCCGATTTATTTTTGGCAACCGGTTTAAAACCCAGTTCTTCCTCCTTCATCACCGTACCATCGGCGGCCAGTAATTGCATTTTTGCCGTAAAAGTTTGATTGCTCTGATTATAATATTTTATGCGCAAGGCATACAGATCGGCAACACCCGGCGTTAACGCGAATGCCACACTGCCGCCCGCACCGCTGTTAAATTTAATTACTTTTTTCCGTTCAGGGTGTCGGCTTTTAAACCATCGCCTTTTATCTCAGCCGTCTCCGCCTTATAACTTATGGTTTTACGAAGATCGGTAGCAGGTTGCAGCGAAGTAACAGGCAGCACCACCACAGTGTACATGAACCTGCTTTTATTTTCACCTAACTTAACTACATCAGCCCTTTTAAAACGCTTCCTGTAAACAGCCAGTCGACTCCCTCCATTGGCATCATTTTTTACAAATAAACCGGTGTTTTCATAATCGGCAACCCAATCTGTCCTTTGAG
The DNA here is from genome assembly GCF_050632265.1 of Mucilaginibacter sp. P19. Classification (NCBI taxonomy): domain Bacteria; kingdom Pseudomonadati; phylum Bacteroidota; class Sphingobacteriia; order Sphingobacteriales; family Sphingobacteriaceae; genus Mucilaginibacter; species Mucilaginibacter sp. P19. The sequence continues at coordinate 1,264,450 of NZ_CP192586.1, read as the reverse complement.
ATGCCTGTACATCCATAGCAACATATACATCGGCATCAGCATTCAGAGTAAATGAACCAAAAGCCCCCTCTAAATCGCCCCCGGAAGGGGAGACTTTTAAAACCCTCCCTTCCGGGGAGGGTTGGAAGAGGCAACTTATCCAATCCGCACCATAAAATATTGGAGGCAGATCATTAAAAGTTACCCCGGCATCAGTATATTGTTTTTGGCCGATATCCATCCAGCTTTTTATTACCCATTTATTGTTGCCCTGTAATTGGTAGATTATTCCTTTGCTTCCTTGTTGTGGCTTTACCGTCTTATTTGAAGTACTGATGGCGATGGCGGATATGATCGCCTCGCCTGCTGCTGCGTTTGGAAAAGATATGCTTAGCATCCCGCCTGTAACATGCGCAGTGATACTTTTTTTAAGTGCCTTGTCATACCCACCTTCTTTCCAGATATCCAGATTACGGATCATGGTTTTGCCGTTCACAGCTATATCAAATAAACGCCAACCTGAACAATCCATCCCGCCGCCTGTGCCATACCAGGGTTCGGTAAAATATAGTTCGATATGATAATCACCGTCCGGCACCGGGAAGTTGAATTTCAATTTATTCAAACCATACCTGAATGTTTGGAACAAGGCATCATCAGCCGTATTACCAATTCTATCGAAAGTGCGTTGCTGACTGGCAAAAAACTGGGGCATACCCGGATAATCATCCGTCCATGATGTGGAGCCGGGTTGGTGTTTATTATCCTGGTGTTTGTCGGCCATCCAGGTATTGCCGTAGGTATCGTTGTAATCCGGTCCTCCGCAATTGAGGCGATACAAATAGTTATAACCTGCTTCGGGCTTCAGGATAGCGGGATCCTCTTTTGGCAAATGGGGTGCTTGTGGCAGATGGTTCAGCATGATCTCATCATGCGCTACCTGCTTACCATTAATATATCCCACAGCATACAGCACATTATATTTAATATCCGCGCCATCCCATTGAAAATGTGTGCCGATCCCCTGTCGTTTTCGTATGCCTAATGATTCATGGTTGAGATCATTAAAAAGCTCAACCTCATCGCAATTGGAGTAAACAATTATACTATCCTTTTTCCCCGGAGTAAGCCAGCGGTTGGGCCAGGTGTGCGATACAATGTAAACCATCGGCTCGCTACCTTTAGGCGCATAATTGGCCCTGTACATGTAAAACGCATCGGTTGGCTGCCCCCAAGGTGTAAACAAACCTTTATAGTTAACAGGGCCAACCCTATCCAGTTCCCGCTGCCCTTCGCCGCCTTGTGTGCGACCAGGGTTTTCATGCGAATAGAGCAGCCATTGAAAATGCCCCGCAACCTGATCTTTTACAGACTCGGCCAGGCGGACTTTGGTTTCCATCAATTGGGTCATGCGGTCTTCACTCAGCGGCCCATTTGCATTGAAAGGGCCTTCGGTATGTAAACCAAGGCTTCGCCATGCGCCGTACTCACCTACTAAAATTTGTTTTTTCAAGTCATCGCCGTAGGTGAGCGGATTACCTCCGTAAGTGCCTGTCCAGTTTTGGGGCACGTCCCAATCGGTGCCTTCTCCGCCGTTGCAGGTTGTTATTTTGCGTTGCGATGAGGCTGTGGGGTCAAGCTTACGGATGAGATCGCTGCATTCGCGGGCAAAATCAGTCGGTAACTTGCTTTCGTTCTGTAATCCCCATAATATCACCGAAGGACTGTTGCGCCGTTCCTTTACCCAATCAACCAGTAAAGCTTTGTAATTGGCCCTGAACTCCGGCGAATCATACCAGATATGTGCCGAATACTGTGGCCACCATAAAATGCCCAGCTTATCCCAATACTGCTGATAGGCGAGGTTATGAGGCTGATGAGCATCCCGAAAAGCATTAAAACCAGCTGCTTTTACCTGCATTACCCTGGCTTTGATTTCCTGCGCTTCAAAAGCCTGGCTTTTACCCATCAGGTGTTCGTACTCGGCAATGCCATTGATAAAAACAGGTTTGCCATTGAGATAAAAACGATTGTCGTTATTATTTCTGCCGATGGGCCAGCTAATCCACCGGATACCGTAAGAGGTTTGAGTTCTGTCAATCAATTTTCCATCGGCCCAAATTTCCGTTACTACATGATACAGGTAAGGTTTCTCTAATGTCCATAGTTGCACGTTTTTAACATCGGAAAATTGTTGACTTACCGTATTAACCTCACCGGCTTTTAATATTTTTTTGCTTTTGCTTGCGCGATAGTTTTGCCAGCGGCATCAACCAGGTTGTTTGTCACGGTTATTGCAGATGGCTTACCACTGTAGTTTTTAACTTCAGTTTCGAGATAAAGCGTAGCCGATTTTTCACGGACGGTGGTATCGTTCCAGATGTGTACGCCAAAAGGTTCCACCCTGACAGCATTGGTAACCATCAAATGCACCGGTCTGAAAATACCCATCGGCTGCGAACCTTCCGAAAAACCGGGGTCATCCGAACAGGCCCCACAAACCCATGGCAAATCTTTGATAAACGAAGGGTGATCAGCCTTAACGCATAACAGATTTTGTTTGCCTGCTTTGATAGCATCCGTTACATCAATGGTAAATGACGTGCGCCCGCCCGTATGATAGCCAACCTGTTTACCGTTGAGCCAGACTGTAGCATAAGAACTAACGCCCTCAAAACAAAGGAAATAACGTTTATCGTTTTGTTTACTTTCAAGCGGGAATATTTTGCGGTACCATGCGGTGCCATGCCTGTTGCCATGTTTCAGTCGGCGATAGCCACCGTAGGTATCCCAGTTATGAGGAACATTTACCGTTTCCCATTTAGCATCATTAAAACCGGTTTGCTCAAAACCGGCATTAGCTTTTGGGTTATTATCATCGGCAATGCTTTTCCAGTTGGTGTTTAGCGCGATATCCCTGCGGATATTTTGTTGGGCGATAACCTTCAGATTAACCAGACAAAGCAATAATAGAAAAGCGACCCGGCAGATCAGCCTATAATTTTGCGTATGATAGATTTTCGTCGCCGCCATCTTTTATAATTGTTTCAGATCGGCATTAAAGCGATAGTTTTTACCTTTTTGAGTTTCAATATTGATGATCTTTCCGGCGTAGTTTAACCGGCAAGTTTTACCCAGCTTGGAGATTACCTGCAGGCTTTTCAACCGACCATTTTGCCATTCAAAATCAAGTACAAAACCACCTCTTGCGCAAATACCTTTAATGCTGCCCTGCGGTAAGGCAGTTGGTAAAGCCGGGAGCAGTTCAATAACATCACCCTGACTTTGTAAAAGCATTTCGGCCAAACCTGCGGCGCCGCCAAAATTGCCATCAATCTGAAACGGTGGGTGCGCATCGAACAGGTTATGGTAAACGCCGCCTTTCTCCTTACCCGAGGTTACATCCGCGGGCGACAGTAGTTTAGTTAACATCAAATAAGCGTGATCTCCCTCGTGCATCCGCGCCCAGATGTTTACTTTCCAGGCGATACTCCAGCCAGTGCCTTCATCGCCACGGTATTTCATAGATTGTTCGGCGGCCTTTAACAGTTCGGGAGTTTTAAGCGAGATCTCAGTGCCGGGATAGACACCCCACATATGCGAAACATGCCGGTGGGTATCCGTGGTATCGTCCTTATCTTCAAGCCATTCCTGTAACTGGCCGTATCTGCCAATTTTATTCGGTGCTATCCGGCTGTATTTGAGTTTTAATGTATCGGCAAAAGCCTTATCGATATTCAACACTTTGGCAGCTTCCATGCAGTTTTTGAACAGGTCGCGGATGATCTGGTGATCCATCGTTGGCCCCGCAACCAAACCCCTATGCTCCGGCGAGTTAGATGGCGTGCTGATGAGATAGCCGGTTTTAGGATCTTTCACTAAAAAGTGGGCGAAAAACTCCGCGGCACCTTTCATTTCGGGATAAGCCCGCTTTTGCAAAAAATCCTGATCACCTGTGTATAAATAATGCTCCCATAACTGATGGCAAAGCCAGGCAGCGCCGCTAACCCAAATGCCATGATTGGATGCGTTAACAGGTGCAGTGCCGCGCCATAAATCCGTATTATGGTGCAATACCCAGCCCGGTGCACCATAGTGTTCAACCGCCGTTTCATGCCCGGTTTTGGAAAGGTCATCAACGATACTAAAAAACGGCTGACTGCAAGCCGATAAGTTAAGTCCTTCGGCAGGCCAATAATTCATTTCGAGGTTAATATTGGTGGTGAACTTACTACCCCATGGTGGTGTAAGCAGGTTATTCCACAAACCCTGCAAATTCGCCGGGCCACCGCCCGGTCGGGATGAGGAGATCAGTAAATACCTGCCATATTGCGCGTACAGACTAATAAACGAAGGATCGGGCGACTGGCTAAACTTCAGGATCCGCTCATCCGTCGGTAGTTCGGCGTTTTCTCCTTTACCTAAATCAATGGAAAAAGTATTGAAATACTGTTGATAATTCCTGATGTGAGCAGCTTTGATACTTGCATAACTCTTAGTGGCTATCGCTGTAATTTGTTTTCTGCAGATAGCCTCCGGGTTACCCGATACATCATGATAGTTTTTAAAATTGGTTGCCGCTGTAAGGTAAAATGTAGCCTCATTAGCTCCGGTAACCGATATATTTTTTGAATCGACTACAACCTTTCCACCTGCTGCCTGTATATGCAGATAGCTTACACCACGTAAAACGCCGTCTTTTACTTTTAAAGACAACGCAAGCGTGTGATCATCGATTTTACGGGTAATGTAGTTTTTATGCAGAGTGCTTAATAAAACCTTCAGTGTAACTTTGCCGGGTTTATCAGCAGTAAGATGTACGGCCATTACTTGATCAGGCGCACTACTGAAATATTCGCGGGTGTAGGTAACGCCATCGGCTTTGTAGCTTACATGAGCCGTGGCGTTTGTAAGGTCCATATCGCGTTTATAATCAGTTACATCCTGTTTGCGAAATTGCAGGTACAAATCAGCAAAGGGCTGGTAATCGGCATTGTAACGGGGGCAAGCCGGAGGGTTATCATCCTGCACCTGATACCGCCAGGCACCCGCAAGACTAACCATATTTTTCTCTTCCCCTTCAGGATAAACAGATAAAGTTTTAGCGTTGCTTGTAAGTCCACCTTTATCGTAAAAATTAACTACCTGTACAGCGATCCTGTTTTCGCCGATATGTACCTTATCAGAAGGGATAATGTATTTCCTGTAAGCGTTACCCGATGTTGTGCCGATGTAATTTCCGTTAAGCCAGGTCCGGTCTATATCACGTATCCTGCCTAAACTAATCAAGATATTTTTCCCTTTCCAACCGGAAGGAATATTAAAATGCTTAATAAACCAAACTGCTCCATCCAAACCTTCAAAACCGGGTGTTATTTCCCAGCCCTGTTCAATTGGCAAATTGATAGTTCTAAGGTTATTATCATGAAATAGCACGTCCTGCGGTAAATGGTATGAGCTCATCATATTGAACCATTTCGCCGAATCAACCGCATAAGTGGCTTCATTGCTCTTCATCCCCATAAAATGCTGCTGGGCCATGGCTTCTGCTTCGGCCTGCTTACCTTCGGCGAGGAGTTTGCGTATAGGCTCCAGATATTTCACGGCACCTTTACGGTTATAATCGCGGGGGCCGCCTGTCCATAGACTTTGTTCGTTGTATTGGATATGGTCTTCATTAACGCCGCCGTAAATCATCCCTCCTATCCTGCCGTTGCCAATGGGCAAGGCATCAGTCCATTTTTCGGCGGGTTGCTTATACCAAAGTTTCAGGGGCTGCTGGGCAAAAACCTGTACAACTCCAAACAATAAAATCGCAATACAAAAACCCTTCCTGCTATTCATAAATATCAGTTAAAAAGCCAGCGTAAATCCTTAATATTACCTTCGTTGCTCAAGCCGGCGTCATATACAGGTACATTTGCATCTGCATCAACAATACCTAAAATCAAGGCGACGCCTTTACCTAAAGTAAGCTTATTTGACCCCGCTTTGAAGGTATAGGTATGAATATTTACAGGCGGCAAGCCATCAATTTGAATGGCATTGGCAATCTTAATATCGGCCTGGCCAAAATCATTGGCGCTGGCATCCGTTTCCAATTGCGGCTCGGGCAGGTATTGAGGCATTTTGCTATTGAAAAAGCCAACCAGCACCTTTACCGGTCTATCATTTTTAAAACTGATTGTTGTACCGTTCTTCTGCTGATCTCCTTTAGATAGCTTTATCCCTTTTAAAGCCGCCAGTTCTTTTGCGATATTTTTGATGGCTGCTGCTGTATCGGAAAATACCACTTCGCCAGCTTTGACCTGATAACTGCTACTTCCACTATTTTCAAACCTCACAAGCGCATCTTTCAAAACTACAACCTCCTTTTGCTTTTGCTGTGTTTGAGGCGATTTCAGCGAATCAATATTGCGTTTAAAATTGTCCAGTTCCTTTTGGTAAACCGGCAAAAGCTCGGCCCAGGTTTTCATTTTGGCATCGTTACCTCCAACTGGAATTTTGCGTTGCTTGGTTTGCATGCTATTAGCATACAGGTAGGTATTTTCAGTCAGCTTTACCAGCTGTTTATAGTAATCCAGACTGGTTTGCAACTCGGGTAAAGCCTTTTCCAGATCGGCAACATTATCTGAATATTTATAGCGCAACACCCATAAAGCCGCTTTTGCCTTGTAAGCATAATTATTGGCCATTGCGTTATAGCAATACATATCATTTTTTAAGCGGGCAAACTCGACTTTATCTTTAGTTACTTGTGCAGATGCTTCTGTCGATAGCCTCAACAGCTTTTTCCCCTTGCACTATTACACTATCGATAACTTTAACCGGTGTTTCGCCAATATGTGATTGTTGTTTCCACTCCTTCTCGGCGTACTCGCTCATCATTTCACCAACCGGACCTTCGGAGTTATAGAGCAAAGAAAACAAACCGTACTTTTCAGGATTAACCAGCTGGCTCATCAGCATCCCCAAAGTCATGGTTTGGCGGTTACCATCGGTGATCCCGAAACGACGCAACAACTCGGGTGAGATATTGCCTGATTGTTCATAAGCTTTTAAGATGGCTTCGCCATGAGCCTGGTCGCATCCATATTTATCGGCCAGTTGTTTTGACCAATAGTTTATTTCGCTAGCCCTGTCCCTCTTGCTATCCCAGGCATAGCGCGACCATGCCTTGTACCAGATCCAATCCCTGTCCAACTGCAGCAGACGCTTACCATCAGTTTTATCTGCTGTATAAGGCCAATCCCAGTAGGATGCCTGCGGATACAGGTGCAGGGCATTTGCCCCATAAACGGTATGCATGGCCTGCACACATTTCTGAATAAAATCGGCCGATCCATAGCGGAAAGGCTCCAGGTTGGCAAGGATATGGACGTTTTCTATTTGTACGGTACCGATATTACTCAAAGTGCGATGAAGATCAGCCCAGGGACCATGTGGTTCATACGTAGTAAGTGCCTCACCATTGTATTTGGCCATGGTGTACAGGTTGTGATATAAAGGTTTGGCGTATTTCATCACCGCAGGTGCGTCGGTATCATGCGCACGGAGCACAATCGGCGGCTCATCTGTGCGCCCCAGGGCTTTTAATCCGTCTTTTACGCCCGGAATAATGGTTTGCGTAAACCAGTCGATATCATCCTGACCTACACCTTCCATGGCTTCGCCCAGCGTAATCAACAATCCAACATGAGGGTATTTTTCAACAAAAGCAGCTATTGATTTACGGGTATAATCGGCGATGACGGGTACAATGTGCCGGTTCCTATCCTGCGTTTTTAGGTTATTTTTTTCGGCGAAGGGCTTGGAGACGATGATATTGTAAAAACCCTGGATAAGCCAAATCCCACGCTTATCAGCCTCTTCGGCTAAAAAACTATAGATCTCTTCGTTTTTCTTAAAAGTAGCATCATCAACCTCAACAGCATAAGGATATTCTTTAACTCTTACCAGCGAAGCAAAAGGGTGCCCGTTCCACAAATACAGTGAGTTCATGCGGTTATGCGCCAGCGAATCCAGGTAACGGATCCATAAAACCTTATCATAAAACCATGGGAAATTTTGCGGCGTGTAAGAGTACTCATAAGTGCCGCGAGCGGGAAGTAACGCAGGCTTTTGCACACCGATGCAAGTCCCCCGCAAAACCATTTCGGGCTGATCATGCAGGTTTATATTTACAGGGAGTTTTTTATTTAAGTCGATCCTATCTGCCAGTTCAAGACAGCCATAAAGCGCACCGGAATTATCGGCACCTGCTATCAGCAATTTATTTTTAAGACCGTTATCACTGATGATAAAACCCTCTTTTCCAGGTTGATTATTTGGACTACCCGCCAATTTCTTAATCGAAGCATCGGTAAGCAGACCAACAATTATGGTGTTACCGGAAGGAAGCGCCCCTTTGTAGGGTCGTTCAGTAACCAAATAACCTGCGTTTTTTAAAGCAAACGTTAACTTTTGCACACCATAACTTATCCTTGCATGGTGCTTGGGTAAAGTAACAATGGTTATTTTTTTGATTGAACTTGTGCTTGTAAGGGAGAATGAAAACAAGAGATCAATATGAGCAACAGTAGCAGGCAACGATTAAACAGCTTCATTTTCATTGGTATTTAGACAGGCATACGCAGAGCCGGTTTTCAACGCTTGAAGCGAATTAGCTTCTGAAACCAGCTCTCGGGTTTTGAACTTAATTGGTTGTATAGTATTCAAAAATATCAGTACACTGCTGCAATTTCATCTGATATTTTCTCTATCTACTATACGATATTATCATCATTAAAGTCCGCAAGCTTATAAAAAGAGAGAAAATGAGTCAGGATTTACACCGGGAGTTTCACCAGCACATGTTTCAGTTGCGTACTCCGGGATATCATCTTTCCATCGGCATAAATGATAAAACCTTTGCCTTTGTGATATTTAGTGCCGTTTTTATCCCATACCACGCTGATAGTATGCCCGTGATAAAGCACGTTGTCTAACGCAAACCATTTCCATTGATTTTTAGGGATAAGCGGGAAGATTTCGAGTAGATTATCTTCACGAGGTTTCAGGCCAACGAGATCGCTGATGATCAAATCGCAAAAACCGGAGTGGTTGTAATAGCTGCTTCTTGGGTTATCCCCTTTAAGCCAGTAACCTGTTTTTTCGTCCTGGTACTCGCCAAGGTAAGGCTGTCCCCGTTTAATGTGCGAAAGGGCGTATTTATGCAGTTCATTATAAAAAATACCGGGTGTCATTGTCCCTTTGCTTTGATAGCCGGTAAGCAGGGTAGCCAATCCTTTCAATGTTTGCGTAGTGGCGAAAGGCCATACAGCGCCGTCCCACTCGCAGCCATGCCCGGTACCATGAGTACGGAATAGCGGATGCCTGCGCTCGGCAGTAGTAATTCCCCATGGGGCGTTAAAACCTTTGGTGTCGGTTAGCTGATCCCATTGTTTGGCATAAGCTGGTTTATCATCGGGTAGCTTAAAATACCAGGGGATAAAACCCAATTCTTCGCGGGCATTGGCAAAATGCCCGTCGGGTTTACGTACTTCAAAAAGGACGCGCTATCGTTCCACAAGCTGTCCTGCACCAGTTTTTTAAGGTCGATAGCTTTTTGAGTGTATTTTGTTTTCAGTGAATCATTGCCGGTTAGGGCCGCCATTTTTGATAACGCCACAGCATTGCCGTACATGTAACTGTTAATAGTAGGACGGATGTTTTTGACTTTACGGCCGCCGCTAATGCTTTCTTCCATCGCGTCGCGCACGTCAAACTGCCAGAATAACTTGGATGGCAGTTGTTTCTCCGTTTCCCAAACGTGATAATCAGTATTGAGTAAAGGCAAAGCCTGTTGAACAAATTTTTTATCAGGGTTTACGAGGTAGTAATTATAAACCGCATCATCAATCCAACTGCTGAATGCGTGCAAATGCGGTTTCTTTTGTTTGGGATCAACATAAAGCCAAAAATTGATGTACTGGTTGAGGTATTGCGGATCATGCAGCCAGCGCCCCTCATAAATTTGGTGACCAAGGGCACTGCTTGAACTATTATAAACGCCGGTAAAGCTAACCGGCGTTATAAATTCGGTGAAAATGAAGCCATCGGGTGTTTGTTTCAGGTGTTTCCTGAATGTCCACCAGCGGTAATAATAGATTTTTTGAATAGCCGAGTCCGGGCAATCAAATAAAGGTACATTTTTGGTCAGCCATTCGTAAGCATGGTCATTGGTGACGTAGTTCTTTACCGTTTCGGTATCGGTTTTATTAAAGCTGTTCACATAGGTTTTCAGTTTATCAAAACCCAACACATGCTTTTGTTGCGCAAAAGCACTTCCTATCACGCAAAAAAAGAACCCGGTAAAAAACGTCTTCTTTATCATCATTTAATTTTCTTCTGTAGAGACGCATAATTGCGTCTCCCGGAGGACGACCCGATTGCAAAAGCGTCTCCAACAAAGCCGCTTGTCCCGCGGGAGACGCAATTATGCGTCTCTACATTTATTTAAACAACTTCCTATACTTCCACAATTGCTTTTATAACACCTTTCGCCGGGTTAAGCCAACTTTCAAACTGATCTTTTACTTCATCAAAAGTTACCCGGTGGGTGATATAGGTCTGCGGGTTTACCAAACCATTTTTCATGGAACGGATTACGTGTTCAAAATCCTCGCGGGTGGCGTTGCGACTGCTCATCAAGGTGCTTTCACGTTTATGAAACTCGGGATGACTTACAATAAGTTCGTCTCGTTGTAAACCAACCAACACATACCTGCCGCCATGCGCCAGGTACAAAAACGCGCCGTTTATAGCCTTTTGATTGCCGGTAGCATCAATCACCACGGTAGGCATATCACCGTTGGTGATCTCTTTCAGGCGCTCACTCACATCTTCGTTTTTTACGTTGATGGTATAATCAACCTTCAAATTTTCTCTGCAAAAATTAAGACGCTGTTCGTTCACATCGGCAGCAATGACTTTTGCTCCGGCAATGCGGGCAAATTCCATAATACCTAAACCTATAGGGCCGGCGCCAATAACCAGTACAAATTCATCCGGTTTTACATCCGCCCGCCGCACCCCATGTGCACCTATGGCCAATGGTTCAACCAATGCCAGTTCATCAAAACTTAAGCCCTCGCCATGAACCAATAGGTGTGATGGGACCTGCAGGTATTCGGCCATACCGCCATCAGTATGTACACCGCAAACCTGGATATTTACACAACAGTTTGGTTTGCCCGAGCGACAAGCGATACAATGCCCGCAATTGAAATATGGGATAAAAGTAACAGCCTCACCTTTTTCAAAACCTTTGGCATCGCCGGCTTCAATCAGTTCGGCCGCAAGTTCGTGGCCTAAAATTCGTGGATAGCTAAAAAAGGGTTGAGTACCTTCAAAGGCATGCAGATCGGTACCGCAAATCCCTATTCGTTTTATTTTAAGCAGTGCATTACCCGGTTTTAATTGGGGTACATCAGCAGTGCCATAATCCAATTGACCGGGTGTTGTACAGGTTAGTATTTTCATTAGTGTTAAGTTAGTAGTACTAAGTCTGAACTCAAATTCAGGCTTTTCTCTTTTTTATGCTTAGAATCTGTTTAAAATGCAAAATATTCATTGCCGTTGGTTTTAACCAACAGTAAAAAAACTAAAATATTCTTGCTTTAGCCCAACTCTATAAGCGAATTTGGGCTGAAGCCCTCTTTTCGCGGCTCATTATTCCGTTGGTTAAAACCAACGGCAATGAAGTTTTATTTATGCTCATCTACCGGGTGTTCGTGTCTCCACGAACACGGAGAAATAAATATCAAATTAAAGTGAAACTCCTCTTTTCCATGGGATAAAATCATCCTGACCGTGGCGTACAGCGTGAACTTCAATTTCGCCGCTGGCTACTTTTACCACATAATCCAGGATGCGTTCGCCCGCCTGCTCAATGGTTCTCGTCACCTTCTACAATAGTACCGGTATTGATATCAATAATATCGCTCATTCGGTTAAATAATGCAGTATTAGTGGCGATTTTTACAACCGGAGCTATTGGATTGCCGGTTGGCGTACCCAAACCGGTAGTAAACAATACGATATTAGCGCCCGACCCAACCTCGGCCGTGGTCGATTCCACGTCGTTACCCGGGGTACACAACAGGTTTAGCCCCGGCTGTGTTACTTTTTCGGGATAATCCAATACATCAGCTACCGGTGATGTACCTCCTTTTTGGCTGCCCCGGCAGATTTGATGGCGTCAGTGATCAGGCCATCCTTAATATTACCCGGCGACGGGTTCATGTAAAAACCAGAACCGGCCTCTTCGGCCCGTTGGCTGTAGGTACGTACCAGATCGGCAAAGCGCTCGGCTTTAGTTTTCTCCAAACAACGATCAATCAGGTTTTGTTCAACCCCGCAAAGCTCAGGGAACTCGGCTAAAATAACCGAACCGCCCATGGCCACCAACAAATCAGAAGTATAACCAATAGCCGGGTTTGCCGAAATACCGGAGAAGCCATCCGACCCCCCGCACTCCAAACCGATGGTCAGTTTACTTAAAGGAGCCGGTTTACGGGTATATTGGTTAGCCTGCATCAAACCGGCAAGTGTTTGCCTGATAGCCAGCTCCATTAAATCGGCTTCTTTACCTGTTTTCTGCTGATCTAAAATGTAAAGTGGTTTGTTAAACTCCGGCGAGCGTTTATTGATCTCCTCCTGTAGTGTTTTTACTTCGGCATTCTGACAGCCAAGACTTAACACTGTTGCACCTGCAACGTTAGGGTGCGTAATATACCCGGCCAGCAAACCGCAAAGCGCAGTTGAATCCTGTCGGGTACCCCCGCAACCGCCTGTATGCGTTAGAAATTTAATCCCATCAACATTAGGGAAAACTTTATTACCGGCGTTTTGAGCGGTGTCGCTACCTATTTCGGTGTATAAAACCTCATCTATCTCGGCGCCTGCTTTGATCTTACCGATCAACTCCTGCGCTTTGATCTCATATGTTTTTTTGCGGCCATAACCCAAAGGTTTTACCAGGGCCTCCTGCAATACTTCAATGTTACGGTTTTCGCAAAAAACCATCGGTACAACCAGCCAATAATTCGCTGTGCCCACGCTGCCATCTCCGCGGTGATAGCCGTTGAATGTTTTGCCTTCCCATTTACTGATATCAGGCCTGTGCCAATCAGTATGGCTTTGGCCTGTTAAAAAGCTGTTTGCCGCATGTTTTGCATTGGCGGTACTAAGCAGCCCGCCTACCGGGATCAGGCTTTGCGCTTTGCCTACCAATACGCCATACATGATGATTTCGCCACCTTCGGGAATCTCGACCATAGCGAATTTATGCTTTGCCGGGATCAACTCTTTTACTATATAAGTTTCACCTTTGTAAGTAACCTGCTCGTTAGCCTGCAAATCGGTTAGTGCTACAAGCACATTATCGGCAGGGTGCACTTTTAATATATTCTGTTTCATCTGTCCTCCTATTTAAATATCGCTTATTTCCAGTTTTCCCTGTTCGTTAATAAGCTTAAACTGTGCTGTCACTGCTTCTGTAAAGCCTGGTAACGTTGTCAGATCGGTATCCCAAAGGCTTTTATTTTTAAGGATAGCTGCAATCGCTGTTTCTGCATCAGCGCCGTTCCATGCTTTGCTTAAATTAGGTGCCTGGTCGTCGGTTACCGCGTAATTATCCGAATGTGCTGTTCCGGTATATTTACCATCAGCCGTCTCGGTAATCTGCATAAAGCGGATAAAAGCTGCAAAACCAAGAGCCATCATTTGAGGCGCCTTATTATTTTGTTTGTAATAGTTCAATAATAACGGAATAACCCGCATTTTAATTTTAGTAGCGTACTGCACCGAAATGCTCAGCCACTCGTGCCTGATGTTGGGGTTGCGGAACCTGTCGAGCACCTTGTTACCAAAATCACGGGCTACATCTTCATCAATCTGGTATGGGATAGATGGCATGATTTCAGTAAACATCAGTTGGGTGATGAATTTTGTGAAATGCGCATCGTCCATGGCTTCCTTAACTGTTTTAAAGCCTGAAAGATAAGCTACGGCGCAACTCAAGGTGTGCGTACCATTAAGCAGGCGGAGTTTCAATTCCCTGAACAGTTCAATATCAGGCGTAATTACAACACCGTTATCAGCCTGGGCAAAAGATAGCACTTCGGCTATTTTCTCATCGCACTGGATAGCCCAAAGACTATAGGTTTCGGACATGATGCTGAGGTTATCGGTATAACCGCGCTCGGTTTCCATGGCGTCACTTAATTGCTGATCCGGCCTGCCGGGCACAATCCTGTCCACCAGCGAATTGCAGAAACTATTGCTGCTCTCCAGCCAGTCCATAAAAGCTGGCTCCAGTTTATTTAAATGGGCAAGCTCTAAAACAATGGCTTCCAGTTTTTTACCGTTATCAATAATCAGTTCCGTTGGGATAATCACCAAACCGGTATCCGCTCTGCCGTTGAAAGCCCTGTAACGCTCATATAAAATAGCCAGCAGTTTGCCTGGGAATGATGCCGGCGGATGTTTACGTACATCTTCCTTTACCAACTGGATCCCAACTTCTGTGGTGTTTGAAATCACCACCTGTAAATTTTTGCTTCGTGCTATCTCCAGGATCTCTTCCCACTCGCTTGAGGCCGAAAGCACCCGGCTGATCGCCGAACAGATTACCTGCTCATTAACTTCTTCGCCGTTTTCAATGCCTTTTGAATAAATGGTGTACAAACCATCCTGCATATCGAAATCCGTTGTCGAACCTTTGTCGGTGGATTTAACAACCGCAACCCTGCCGTTGAAGATTCCGGCACGGTTAGCCTTGTCGATAAAGTAATCGGGCAAGCCACGCAACAGTACGCCGGTACCAAATTGCAGCACCTTTTCGGGCAGGTCAAATACATTGACAGGAGGTAATTCTGCTGCCGGCACTGTTGTTTTGTTCAGGTTATATCTTGATAATATCATGTTCTTTTGAATTGTAATAAGTTACTATTTTTTTGTTTGAGGAATTTGCTTCACCAACCAGCCTACCAAATCGTTGGCTGCTTTAAAGTTGTCATAGTCGGCCGGCAGCTTTCGGCCATCTGTATATTCGTTATAAAACCAGGGGTCGCCAACGGCAAACACAGTGCCTTTACCATATTTGGCGGTAGCTACGATGATGTCTTTGCCGTTAGTTAACCGCGGTACAGCGGGCTTGATTAGCTGCAGGGTACTCAACTCTTTGATATAAATCTTACGCGCTGTTTTAAAGATGGAATTATCCGAAGGGATGTTTATAGCTCCCTGCTCAAAATTGCGGCCGACCACCCTGTTAACACTATTTAGGTTAAAGCTGATACCAAACTTGGCCATTAGCTTGTTCAGATGTACAAATTCGGCATTACCGGTATCGTTATTTAAAACCACCAGTACGCCGCCATTTTTCACCCAATTACTGATGGCTTTAATATGTGGTTCTTCGATATATTTAGCGTCCAGGTTTTCTTTAGGAATATCAGGATCAACAATAATATAAGCTGCCGCTTTTTTCAGATTGACATCATCAGGCGCCTCACTTAAAGTTTTGGTATGTAATCCGTAATTATTAAAGATCCGTCCAAAAAGCGAAAATCCGTTATTATCCTGTTCCTCCCACTTGTAGTGGAACGGGATACTTTTACCGGTAATATCCTTATGGTATTCGTTATTAAAATAACTATCTAAAAGTACGGTTTTGCCTTTACCTGCATTCAGATTGGCTAAACGTTCCATCTCTACACTGGCCAGCATAAATGAACCAACACCTTTGGTTTCGTTGGAGACAGTCTTTACACCGGTATAGTATTCGTAACTGCCATCGCGATAAGGTTCGCCGCCTACGCCTACAGCACCTGCCGTGCCTTTCAGGTTTACATGTCCATCGGCATCGGTTTCAATAAAGTTTTTGATGATGCCATCATAAGCTTTTCGGGCAGCAGGCAAATATTTTTGAGGCAGATAGCCTTCCCTTACACCTTTAGCCAACGTATACACAAACATGCACGAAGCCGATGCTTCCAGGTAATTACCCTTCTTGCTGCCTTTATCAAGCACCTGGTACCACAAACCAGAGCCTTCATCCTGACTGCCTTGTATAGCTACAGCACGGCGTTTTAAAATGGCAACGAGCGCTGCACGTTTAGGATGATTGGCCGGGAAATAGGGTAACACATCAACCAGTGCCATAGCATACCAACCATCGGCACGGGCCCATAAACTGGCCGAAAGACCGGTTTGCGGGTTAGCCCAGCGTTCTTTTTTGCTCTGATCCCAGGCATGATACAACAAACCTGTTTTAGCATCGCGCGCATGCTGCTCCATCCAAATAAACTGATCGGCTATCTGGTCAAAATCCGCATCCTCATGGTAAAGGGAAGCATATTCGGCATAAAAAGGCTCGGCCATGTATAAGCCATCGAGCCACATTTGGTTAGTGTATCTTTTTTTATGCCAGAAACCGCCTTCAGGAGTTTTTGGCTGTTCGTCCAGCTGTCTGCGAAGTAATGAAGCAGCTTTGTAGTATTTTTCAGTACCTAATACCTGGTGTAGAAATAACAGGCTCCGGCCTGATAAAATATTATCCAACGTATAATCTTTGGCTTTATAGGTACGGATGGATCCATCTGCCCCCACATACCTGTCCATCGATTTCTGGATGTAAGTAAAATATTCACTCCGGGCCGATTGCTGCCAAACGCTTTGCAGCCCTTGTAACACAATCCCCTGGTCGTACGACCAGTTAGTGCCCGGCAGCGAATCTGCCCAGATATGCATAACCGTGTTAGCCATCCGCTGTGACCATGGCAGCGTTTGCGCCCTGAGCCCCAGGCCCGCGAACAGGGAAGCACATAACAATAATATTTTCTTCATTATACAGCTCATTTTATTGACATTACATCCCAGTTATCACTCCCGGCAAGAACATTATTCAATGTATATTTTTTCATTTCGGCCTCAGTTAATTGGTGCGACCATGGCGCACGTTTGCTGATATTGGTGCCGCTGCTTTTATATTCGGCAAAAAAGGCGGTCTTTTCATTTTCCGGGTTACGCCAGTTATCCCAGCCCTGGGCGCAGATGTAGCTTCCCATTGTTGTATTGATAAAAACAGATCTGGCGTATGGCCGCCAGGGCCTGCCCAGGTAAACCTTTGTTACAGAGGTATCAGCTGCTTCAAGCCGGCAGTTTAAAAACACAAAACCAAATCGCTGTCGCGGTGTAGTTGCGGGAGCTGTAATAAAAGAGTTTCGGAGACTTTTGATCACACAGTTTTGGAAAACCGCAGTGGCTTCGCCGAAAATAAAATCGGTTGTACCTTCCATATAACAGTCTTTATAAAACTGGCGGCTGTTTTCGGTACCGGCATAAAGCGTATCCTGGTTGCCAAGCAGCCGGCAATTGATTATGGCACACCTGTCGCCCTCAACATGTAAAGCCACGGCCTGTCCTACGGGGCCTGCGGCATTTGCTATGGTTAAATTCCGGGAGATAAAATCGTTACCCTGCACCAAAACCGTGTACGAAGTATAGGTTGTAAACTCGGCTTTTCCGAAGGCATCCTTACCCTGCGGGTTTGCTTTGCCCGAGAAATCGCTGTTGGTGATGATGGTTTTATTTTGATCGTCACCTATCAGTTCTATATTACATTTCCAGGAGGGGATTACCAGTTTTTCGTGGTATACTCCGGCTTTTATGTAAATGCTAACCCTTTGCTGCGACAGGTCACGAACAGCGTTTACGGCCTGCTGAATGGTTTTGAAATCGCCACTACCATCCAGTGCTACGGTAAAACGCTTTGGATATACAACCGCCTGCGCCAGCAATAGTGCCGGAGCAAAAACAATCCATATCAATAGCGCCGCTCTCTTCATTAATTTGAACCGGTTATTGCATTTTTGGTTGCTCCTGAAGCAAACTCAGCTTTGTTCTTAGCCTTGGCGGCATCGGTATTCAGTAATTTTATTTGCTGCGACTTTTTACCGCTGACCTTAAACAACAACTCTGTATTGCCATAGGTAATATGATCAAACGTAAGGCTGCTGCTGTTTTGAACATTGATAAGTGGGTTGGTTTCTTTACTTTCGAGATGGATATTTTTCAGGAAGATGTTCTGTGCTTCTATTACATCTGCTCCTTTAACAGTTTTGAAAGTACTGTTTTCTATATGGATGTCCTTAATCCCCATCTCGGGTAGCCCCCGGATCATGAGCGCTTTTTCGGCGCCGTTACACACTACATTGTTTACATAAAACTTGCGAAATGAAGGTGTGGCTTCGGTTACCGGCACAACAGCCCGGTCATTTATATCATCCGCTTCGCCGGGCGATTTGCCTCCGTAGTACATATCAAAAAGAATAGCCTCATGAAGGATATCTTTCATGGCAATATCCTTAATAAAGATATTTTCAACTACGCCGCCCCTGCCGCGTGTAGTTTTAAAACGCAAACCAATATCCGTACCGATGAATGTACAGTTTGATACGAAAATATTACGCGCCCCTCCCGACATTTCACTTCCTATCACAAAACCGCCATGGGCACGGTAAACCACGTTATTCCGTACAATTACATTTTCAGTGGGCTTACCGCGTTTGCGGCCTTCTTCATCCCGGCCCGATTTAATACAGATGCCATCATCGCCGGCGTCAAAAGTGCTGCCTTCAATTAACACATTCCGGCATGATTCTACGTCGATTCCGTCACCGTTCTGGGCATTCCAGGGATTCCTGACCCTTGCGTTCTGTACGGTAAGGTCTTCGCATAGTAAAGTATGAATATTCCATGCGGGCGAATTTTGAAGGGTAACGCCCTGTAGCAATACTTTTTTACAATTGGTAAGTACCAGCATATTTGGCCTGAAAAAGTCCTTAAAAGGTTCGTTATCCTTTATGGTTTTTCCATTGCCAACAACACCTGCCCCAGCTGCTTTAAGTCCGTTAACATAACTTTCAGAAGGGTACCATGACCTGCCATTTTCGCTCACTACGCCTCCCGATGCTACCAGTTTTTTCCATTCAGCTTCAGTAAGCCTGTCTTTGCTGATGGCCCGCCAAACCTCGCCGTGCCCATCAATGATCCCTTCGCCGGTGATGGCGATATTGGTAAGGTTGGTGCCGGATATCGGCGATTCATTACGCACAGCGGCATGGCCTTCATAATTACCTTCAACCAGTTTATATTGCGTTTTATCATCAGTAAACTGGAGCAGCGCCGCCCGGCTTACATGGAGGTTTACATTACTCTTCATCACCAGCGGCCCGGTTAGCCACAAGCCTTGTGGAATAAGCACTACCCCGCCCCCTTTGGCGCTGCAGGCGCTTATTGCTTTATTGATACTTGTTGTATTTAACGTAATGCCATCAGCTTTGGCGCCATATTTTAAAATGTTGATGGTATCCTTTTTAAATACAGGTTTATTTACCTGCGGCAAATGTTGCCAGGAATACTGCTGACACTGTACCCGCGATGTGAAGCAACCCGCCAAAAGCAAAACCGCTATCCCTATCCTTGTTTTTACTACCGACATGTTTTTATTTTAAAACAGCTATTTATCGCCCTATAATTGGTGAGGGAACATTAAATCCTAAACAAGATTAAAGGCTGACGGCAATAAAAAAAGGATTTGCCCAACAAAAACCGCGCAAACGTTCCCAGAAACGTTTGCGTAAGTTTTAGCGGCTAAAAAGAGAGACCGGATTTCGTCAGTTAAACTCAAAGCAACGCCGGTTTATGGTGATTTTATTTGATACCGCGCAATTACGAAGCCGACCAGTGCACCATATCATAAGGATAATTCGGATGGTTAGCGTAACCGCTATCATCAAGTCCCATTATCTTAGTTACCGCTCCCGCCTCCCAGCTCCAGTAACCTTTATATGAGCTTTCTTTTTTGTGGTTTTCATACCATGAATCGTCTTTATGCAACCTGTACCATTTGTCGAGGTAAAGTTTCATTTCGCGCTCCGCATCGGCTTTAGGCATTTTTGTTAAATCATAAATATCCCTGTAAGCTTCGGTGATAAGCGTATCCGGCTGCGGGCCGCTCCCCGGCTTTTTGGTGTTAATGATATACCATAATAAGGCATCCGGTGTCCAGGTTGGGTAACTGGAACCACTATCCGACTGGCGGATATAATTAATAACCGGCTCGTATACCTCATCAGGTACATTCAGTAAGCTGCCTAAGGCTACCATATCAATCATATCGGCATAAAACGCGTCGGCATCCCAGCCTTCGCCATAGTATCCGGCAGCTGCTATATATTCATTATAACACAGGCTGATATCATTCCCGAAAGAATAGTTTAAATAAACCAGGTCAAGATGTTCCATAGCAAGCACCCAGTTGTTTATCGGGCGAAACTTTTCCTGTTGTTTTAAGGTGACATTTTGTTCCTGGTACATTTTTATTATCGACTGCTTCTTATCAAACATTTTTTTAAAGAAAGCAACGTCTTTATATTCTGCTCTTAACTGCGTTTCGGGTGTTGCCGTGGTTCCACCTCCGCCAAATAATTTATCAAAAAAACCCATTTTATAAGCTGTTTAAATTTATGAGAACCATCCTGCAATTGATTTACCAATGCCGCTTCCGGCCAGGCCTCCTATAACCCCGCCAACAATACCACCAACTACCGTACCAACCCCGGGGCATATAGCAGTACCTATCATTGCACCTATTTCGGCACCTGCTATACCTCCGGCAAGGCCACCGGCAGCACCGCCTACCGCTTCTTTTGTTTTTTTGCCAAAACCGCCCTCTTCTTCATACGCCGAATAGATACTTACTGCATCAAGGGCGATACCAACAACTATAAGCCCCCGGCCGGCAACTTTGCCAGCCACACTTAAAGCAGGAGAACGTGCAATTGCCTGGCTTGCCTTAAACAGGCCGTCATTTGCGCCAGTGGCAATTCTGCTATTACGTACCGCCTGCGAAAAATTAGATTCGGACAAGGCTGTAAGAGGTTTTGAATTGAGCATGGACGACCTTACACCATTCATAAAATTGCCGGCCCTGCTGGTTTTTATCTCCAGGGCCTCACTTTGCCCGCGGGTAGCTTTAAAGCCGTTGGAGTTTATAGTTTCTGACTGCATGGATCCGTCGGGCTTAACTCTGATCACCTCGCGGTTCAGGCTGCCATCTGTATTTGCCAGTCTAACCCCTGCTTCGTCTGCCGGGTTTATCGCCCCGTTATTGTCGATGTGATTTCGCGTCCATCGCTCACTTAACTCGCGGCCGGTTGTCGTATTTTGTATCGATGCTGTATTGTATTTACCGTCTGTAATTTTATACCCATTATCTTTGGCGTAAGCCCCATCAATACCCGAAGCCGTAGGTTTATCAATGTCAATTACAGGGTGCTCACTTCTTACATCTCGAAAACCTTCCTGCCGATGATAAACGTTGTCCTTCATCTCCCCGTAATTACCATGCCTGCGGTAATCACTTTCGCTGTTGCTCCGTACCAGGCTTATCTTGCCGTTTTCAACATCATAAATGGTACCGCGCTGTAATATATCAAGGGTGTTGGTGTACGAACCATAGTTGAACGTTCCGGCGCCAGCACCCGTAACAAGCGCCCCGGCTGTGCTCATACCGCCTGGCGCATTAAAGTCAACACTTATTTTGCCGCCTTGTTTGCATAACAGGTTCGCATCTTCAAATAATAATTTGTAGCCGTTAACCTTAACACCTTTATTGGTCTTGTCCCAGTAAATAGGATCAAATTTGCAGCTGCCACCCGTTACCGAACACCTGCCCATGGGCAAAATATTTTCACCCGGCACCATGTCGGCCTCACTGGCCAGGAACTCACCATAAATTTTCGTGTTGTTATGATGCGTTACCTTTAACCGCACAGGAGCCGACCCTTTATCGCACTTAAGGCAGCTATTGTTTGGAATATATTTTTTTGACATCGGATATTACTTTTTGTGAGTACTAAACCTTCAGCCTTATACATGCAGTACACTGTTGCTCAACTCGTTCTTATCAACGCGTTCCTTCGGAAGCTCATGCTGTTCAATCCGCCTGCATTGATGTGCCGTTACAACAGTATAAAATGAGGGCACATGTAATTGCAAAAACAAATCGGCCTCCTGTAGTATGTTGTTTTCAAATTTGTAAATCTCTTCCATCTCGGTCTGCAGGTCAACCTTCAGGTTATAGGTATTTGTAAGGTCCTTTAGCATCCTCACTAAAACAGGTCTTTCAAACCTTTCTTCGTCAACCTCGGCTTCGTTAGTTATGGTTACGGTGTTGCCATGTTGTTCGGTAAAACTGTAGATGACGAGCGGCAGGTCAATTGTGCCGAAAAAACCTTTCAGTATCAGGGAAGAGCTTTCATTGGCTTGCCATTCCCTGTAAAAAGGTTGAAAAAAGCACCGGTAATGGCTGTATCCCATAAATGATTGCAGAAAGCGTTTAGGATCCTGCAGCAATTTATCTGTTTCGGACAGCATTACATCGATACCATCCTGCTGACGATATTTTTTGGCAATTTTTGACCGGAAGCCCTGCTGCCAGCAATTAGCGATACTATTAAAATTATTGATGCCGATAAATTTCCCTTCCAGATCTGTTATGATCTGTACCGGCGACTGGAACCATTCCATATCTGCTGCCCATTCATGGATCAGCGCCGAACCATCCATATTTTGATCAAGCAGGGTATATTCATAAACCCGTTGCTTATCGTCATGGCTAATGAGTTTTATTTCAATCCACCTGTCCTGCACAAACTCAAGTACTTTTGTGCCA
Source organism: Mucilaginibacter sp. P19 (assembly GCF_050632265.1). Classification (NCBI taxonomy): domain Bacteria; kingdom Pseudomonadati; phylum Bacteroidota; class Sphingobacteriia; order Sphingobacteriales; family Sphingobacteriaceae; genus Mucilaginibacter; species Mucilaginibacter sp. P19. Next base: position 1,241,685 of record NZ_CP192586.1, on the reverse strand, counting down.
ATTATGGTACGGTTGGATGAGCTAAGCTGGTACCATGAACTTTGAGCTGTATTTACCGGTAATATATTCATGATCATGATTGGTTAATTTCAACATCGCCTGCTATAATATGCGCCAGACTGCCGCCGTTGAGATGCATTTTGTCGGTCGAGCTGATCTCGGCCGATTTGCTACTTGATGAAAGTTTGCCGGCCGCAGCATCAAAAGTGATGTCTTTGGCTGATGCAGAGAGTTTGATGCTTTCGGTTTCGCTGGTAAAGGCGATATCTTTTTTCGCATTTGTAGTGATACCTTCATCCTGTGCCGCTACCGCTATCGATTTTTTGGCTGTAACATTGATAACACCATCCCCCCGCCTTCTTTAGCCGGTGATGATGTTATATTAATGCTATTGCCCGCATTAATGTTTATATCTTTTGATACCAGCGTTAAGGTGTTTGGCGCATAAATGGTTACCGTACCGTCGCCATTAAGGGTTACCACGTTACCGCTGGGATCTTTAACGTTAATGCTGCCATTGCTATCGTCCAGTATCACGGTGTTGCCGCTTCGGGTAGTAAGCGCTTTGGTTTTATTGGTTTGACTGCCGCCTGTGCCTGTTTTACCACTAAACATGCTGCCAATAATAACCGGGCGGGCAATATTACCCTCCTCAAATGCCACCAGCACCTGGTCGCCAACTTCGGGGATAAAAACAAAGCCTCGGTTCTTGCTTACTTTATCCGAGCTGCCGGCATCAGGAGAAACTACCCTGAGCCACTCGGTAACATCATTCGCGGTACATTGCCATTTAAATTTTACTTTAACGCGGCCATGCCCATCCGGGTCGGCATTGTCGGTAACATCGGCCAGCTGCATATCCGGGTTTGGCTTTTCGGCTTCAGCAACCGGGATACGCTCCGTATCGGCAGTAACGCCTTCAAACGTATTTTGGTAATGGCCAATACCGTCGATCTGGTGATAAACCGCCGTAACCAGGAACTTGCCAAAATCCTGCAATTCAAAAGCCCCTGTACCCCTTACACTCATGCTTACATTAAGTATTTTGCCCAGGCCCACCATGGGGTTGTCGCAATTGCCTACTATGGTAACCAATTCGGATATCAGCGCTTTTTGCTGGTTATTAACAAAATCATCTATTTCTTTTTTGTTATTTACCCTAACAGCCAATGGTTCATTATAAACTTTGCTGAAAACTTTGTTTGACGCGCTGATGGCATGCGAAAGGTCCGGCGTGCTGCCCGAAGAGCCTTGCGGCTCTGACGAAAGCAGTTCATCCTGCCTGGGGTTGTAAGCAAATTTATTATGCTTTAAAGGCGCTATCTGCATTGCATATTGCAGGCTGTGCAGATCACGACCGTAAATTAGAGCAACCTCCTCCAGTTTATCGGGCTTGCCAAAATTCAGTTTAGCACCATCGTAATAAAACCATTCATAATACTCGGCCGAAAGACGGTTGATAAACTCAAAATCGCTTTCACGATATTGAATGATATAATCAATAGGCGAAGTATTGGTTGGCTTGATATTGAGGTTCAGATCGTTTGCTGGTGCATCCTGGGTAGCTAACTGAATAATGCTGCTCAGGCTTTTGTTAAGATACGAGCCGAGGTCGGGACCCCGGTCAATCAGGATGGTCGGACTAAAGCCGCTCACCAGGATATCGCCATGAAACCCATGGCTTTGCGAAAGCTCTACCTTGGTAACAATACCGCTAAATTTATTTTCGCCGCTATCGGCTGTGCCAAATTGCACGGTAATGTTTTTGCCAATAAAGTCCTTTGAGTTTTCGAGCGTAACAGCGTTGTACTCTTCAACCATATCATGGTTAAACCTGAGCTGAAAAGTATGATGCTCATTAAAACGCTGGTCAAGGTTAAAGGTAGAGAAATGGGTGATCTGGGTACCTTCAATATTGATATCTACTTTTAGTTTCTTTTCCATAATTCGGCTATAAAATCCATTAACCTTTAACAGGCCATGGGCTGTAGTAACTTATAATTTTATATTGCCCGTTAACTTTTCCAAAAACAAACCCGTACGATGTTTCCCTGCCATTTTTTTGCTCATATTGTTGCTGCAACTCGTAAAGCTTACTGCCTTTATCTGTAACTTTTGCAATAACTTTATAATAATTTTCGTCGGTAGCGGCGTCAATTTCCGACAGATCGTCTTCGGTACTTTTGGGTATAAGACGAAGCACGTCAGCACTCAATATAGCAGGCTCATACTGTGGATATTCTGCCCCGCTCACCAGTCCCTCAGCAGGGTTAATCGTAGCAGATCGTAAATCTTCGTTCGACCATTGGGGTGTTGTTTGCAACGGAAAGTAAAACATGGCGGCCAGCTGCTTTTTATTTTTTTGCAGGGCAGCAGCTTTAAACTGTTTCAGGCAGGCCCTGAACAACTGCTCATCCGTAAGGGCCGACTTATGCACAGTTCGGGAGGCCGACTTAGCTATGGTCTTGACAGTATCAGCAACCGGAGCTTTAGGGCTACCGCTGCAGCCAACAGCCGAACCTGCCAACCCGGTAGCAAGCAGTAATAATACCATATGTTTATTAATCCTGTTCATTGGTTAATTTCTGGGAATACTGATCAGTGCCCTGTCTTCCATCCGTTTAAGGATAACTGCCGCGCCCATTTGCTGGGATACCGCCTCGGCATCAAAAACACCGTCTTTGACATATTTGCCCTTAACATACTGGTTCGAAAAACTCCAGAGGTAAGGTGTGTGAATGCCCTTTTTATTATAACCGAAACCGTTATATCCCTCCAGCTTTTGCAAAATAAACGGCAGGCTCCAATTGGTTACCTTATCATACTTCATCAGTTTAATAGCATCAACAGCACTCTCCTCAAAAGTAAACGGAGGGCCGTGACCTACCTTTGGGCGATTGGCCGGCACCTGTACCGTGTAACCGGTAAGCGGATCGCCGTTGTGCAGGTGTTTTTTGAAACTGAACGAGCACTCCATATAATGTACACAAGCTATAAAATACCAGGGGATAGCTCCGCCGCCGCCAAAAAGGTTCATAAACGAAAACGGATCATTTGGGGTAAACCTCCCGGTGTCAAAAAAATTAGCTCCCAAAAGGCCGGTTGTCATCTGCGGTTTGGTCATGATATCCAAAACGCTTTCGGGTTTGGCATTGGCCGCGGTTGGGTTTAATGATAGCGGTGTGGTGTTATAACGATCAAAAAAGGGGTATACACCGATGCGAAAAGATTTTTATTTCCGGCAGCCGACGGCGCATTAGTACCAAGGCGTACCAGGTTTGAAATACTTTCGTAACGGGGGCGGTTTACGGTTACCTTTTCATCGATGATCTTATCGACAGCAGCGATTTTTTCCTTTTTAATAACACAGTTATTAAAAAGCTGCACGTATTCCATGGGGGTTGGAACCGACGATTTTTTCACCTTTTTCTTTGTAGTGGGTAAGGCTGGGTTTATTATTCTCTTCTTTCTTTTCATAAGGTTTATAACTGAACCTAAACAAAAGCTGTAAAAAGATACGGAGGAAAATATGTTACTATCTCCTCCGTATCTTTTTAAAAAGACAGTACAAATCAATTGTACTGAGATATTATTTAGGCCAGTCGTTTTCGTGCTCGGCGTTGCCTATTTTCAGCTTACGCGCCGATATCACAAAGCTTAACGACATTGGGTTGTTACCGATAATCGATATCCCCTCGTTATATTGAATTATATAACCATCCTCAAAATTAAGCTCCTTCATTTTGGCATCTTCTTCAGATTTTTTGAAGGTGATAGTGCCGTGAATTGGTTTGTACTGGCTGTTCACCATCGATTCGATAACCGAAGTATCTTCGGTTGATTCAACCTCAACCTGGATAGTACCACCATATACACCTGATGACGGACGGCCTTTTGAGTCAACGTCCCTGTTTAATGAATAGCTGCATTGCAGCACGTCGAATTCTTTCGATCCTAAACTAATTCTTGCTTTGAAAGCCATGATCAATAAAGTTTTAAGTAGATAAATAAATTAAGTGCCCCTTCGGCACAAACTGATAACAAAATCGGCCGGGCTTAGTTTCTACCTGGCCAATCGTTCACGTGCTCGGCGCTTCCCAGTTTCAACTTGCGGGCCGAGATCACAAACTTCAAACTCATGGGAGTTGCGCCTGTAATGTCGATACCTTCAGAATACTTTACGATGTAGCCATCTTCAAAAGACAGCTCTTTCATTTTAGCGTCTTCCTCAGATTTTTTGATCAGCAAAGTGCCGGCAATCGGTTTGTACTGGTTGTTAACCATTGATTCGATAATGGAGGTGTCTTCAGTCGACTCGATCTCGATATCGATAGTACCGCCGTAAATACCTGAGGACGGGCGTCCTTTTGAGTCTACATCGCGGTTTAATGCATAGGAGCAAGTGAGCACATCGTAGTCCTTGCCCGAAAAATTTAATCTTGCTTTGAAAGCCATAATGATAAATTTTAAGAGGTTAATAATTTAAAGTAGATGCTTTGCGCATTACTTTAATAACTACAATGTAATTAATTTATTGTTTGGAGAAAATATTAAATATTTATTTAAATAAGTTTTAACCCAAAAGAATATAATTTTTGGATCCACTTTTTGCTGTACTCATTATCGAGGTTGTAGAGATGCCCGATGGTACTGGTGTGTACGGGCTTGATGCCGCGCTTTTCGAGGGTTAGTTTTTTTACTGCCAGGTAGGTTGGCTTCATATCAACCTGCCAGTCCTGCCAGGCAGCTTCATCCAATATAGAAACCACACGTCCTGACCGGCCATTGAAATTAACCGACGAGCAGCTGATAAAAACCTGGTCGGGCATGAAAACGCGATCAAAAAAACCTTTAATTTTCGAGTTGATCGAATCTTTATAAACCGGGCAAAATATCACCACGTGCGATGCCCATTTTATTGCGTTTACGGCCTGCACAAGGTCGGGTTCGGGCTCTTTATTGCTTATCGTGAACTGCTTATTGGGATTAAATTTAAGGTCGGCGATGGCTATCTCCTTTACTACAGCTTCGGCGGCCTGGGCCCCGTCTTTATAGGCGTTGATCAATGCCGCTGTGGTTGGTGTTTTGTCAATATCTGCATTAATGATCAATAGCTGCCTCATCAATGCAAACATAAACCATATTTAACAATAAATAAAGTTAGGCCTCCGGTTAAATTAACCTAAAATGCACACAGCGCTGGTTTAACGGTTGAATCTCGCTTTTAAAACCCGCGTCCTAACAGGAGGCACCTACGGAGCCAATATATTGTTTTGCACATATCCGATATCACTCCTGTAGGTGCTTCCTTATTTTAAAAGGGATTCATTACCACTTCACAACGTTGTGTACCGCGATATTACTGCTGTTTATATTCGCTGTTCCAGGTTGGGCTTGCATCCTCACCTTTTTGTCCGTCAAGCTTCACCACAAAGCTTTTAGCCGGGAAATATGGCGTGATATTAATATCAAGGTGAATGCGGTCCTTTTGCTGTTCATCGCGCTCAAACCTGATTATTTTAAAGCGTTCGATAAGCCTGTCGGGCCCCTGGATGTTATCCAAAAACTTCACAATTTGCGAGCGCAAATCCTGCTCTGTTTTTGATGTCCAGTTTTCAAAAGCCCGGCGGTTCAAAAAGTCGAATAATACTTTGGTGATATAATCAAATACCCTCACTACCGAATAGGTTTGCAAACCGATATTATCGCCGTTAAACAAAGTTTTGGCCGAGAATGCCATTACCTTGCCATACTCATTCACCATAGGTACCAGGCCAATGCGCTCCAGGTGCGAGATCTCGCTCTTTTTAAGGTCAAAGCGTACACCATCCACCTCGTTAACCGCGCCATGTTTTTTACCGGCGGTAACCTGCGACATCAGCGTGTAATACATTTTACCGGCCAATGCTGCCGAGCCCGGGATATACAGGTCATCCTCTTCACCCGCTTCGGCAACTTTGCCGCGGCCTACCAGCCAGTTACAGGTCATGATGGTGTTCGATTTAAAGGCATCGCCGCCGGTTAAATTGGCTGATGTAAACAGGTCTATCACATCATCCGGTTGTTCAAGATCCGCAAAATCGGTCACCAGCATTACTTTATTATCATAAGCTATTTTTGACCAGCGTTCAACTACCTTGTTTGAGCCAAGGTAGCCGGGTACAACCAGGATTGAATAATTTTGACGAAGATCCAGCCTGTCATAATTTTGCTTAAGTTCATTTGCAGCATATTCAATAAAGCGTGGGTTATCAAGCTCTTTCAACTGATCGATCGTGGCATTCATTAATACCACATTCTTCAGCTTATCCTGTTCGGTGTTTTTATAAAACAAATGCACTGTGCGGTAAGCCTGTTCCAGCTCGCAGGTGCTTTCCAATACATTGAGTAAATTTTTGTTCAGGTTTTCTTCAACGCTTTGCAGTTTTTCGGCGCTTTTCTGAATAGTATCGCTAACCGATTCGCCGCTTTCCAAAGCTTCTATCCATTGATTAAGCTTCAGCTTAAGCTCTTCGCGCTCCCCTTTCTTCTCATCATCAGTTAAAAAGATCTGTTTACGGGCTTTGCGTTCGGGGTTCAGGTTTTGAAGGCCATCAATAGTAGCTTCCAGCAAATCAAAACCACCAACTTTTGATAGTTTATCTAAACTGGTTGATAAGGATGCCGCGCCGCTTCTTTCTTTTATTTTAAGAGCCTGGTCTGTTGAATTTTCATTCAGGATCTGCTCGTTTGGTGTTGCCATGATCGTGTTGTTAAATGTTTAGGATTAGCTAATTATTGGTCAAGCTCGGTTACTATATTTTTTAACGCCTCAATAAAGGCCTGTTTGGTTTCGGCGTTATCAAGGGTTGACTTCAGCGTTTTGTTGGTTTTCAGCTGCTTCATGATATTGAGGTACATCTCGCGCTGAATATTAAGCTTATGCAGGTATTTGCTTTGTTGTACCAGGTTTTTTGGTGCAAAATCGCCAAGATTATTAAAGTACAGGGTTTCGGTAACATTTGACCCGTTTTCTCTTTCAAGCTCAACACTTACTTTTGGCTTGTAATGAGCAAAAACCTCTTCAACATTTTTAAGTCCTTCAACCTTCTCCGGTCTCAGCGGCTCATTATCAGTTAATTTTTGAATAAACAAAGTTTTATTGGGAGCTATCTCACCAAATGCTTCTGAGGAATCAACTTTTGTTTCGTTTCCCCCTATTTCGTAATTAAACATAGCTTTATTTAATAAATGATAAGTATGAAAGTGTTTATGTTATAATGCAATAACTATAAAATTGTTTTTAACAGTATGTATTTCAGTTAAATTACTTAACTAATGCTCCATAATAATTCAGTATCATCACTTTTTTTATCTATGGCGATAGTATTTCCTTTTTTCAGTTCGCCCGAAATAATATACCGTGATATTGGCCTGCGCAATTGGTTACGGATCACCGCCGATAGCTGCCGGGCACCATATTTGGGTGTAAAACCGCTTAAGGCCAGCATATTTTTTGCTTCGGCACTTAACTGCATGTTTATGCCCATTTTATCGAGCGCCTGCGTAAGGCTTTTGAGCTGGATCTCAAAGATGCGTACTACATTTTCTTCATGTATAGGTGCAAAGGGTACAATTTCTGATAACCGCGCCAAAAACTCCGGCCTGAATTTATTAGCCATCACCTCCATCAATTGGTTTGATGCAGGCATATACCCCCGGCTAATTTGCTCAGATACCCACTCGCTGCCAATGTTTGAGGTAAATAGCACCAGCGCGTTTGAAAAATCGCCTTGCTTGCCCAGCCTGTCGTGCATATGCCCTTCATCCAGGATCTGTAAAAAGATATCAAATACCGATGGGTGTGCCTTTTCAATTTCATCAAACAGCACAACCGAGTAAGGTTGCTGCCTTATTTTGTTTACGAGCAAGCCGCCCTCTTCATACCCTACATAGCCCGGCGGCGCGCCATACAGCAATGCGGCCGAATGTTCCTCCTTAAACTCCGACATATCAAAGCGGATCATCGCTTTTTCGTCATTAAATAAAAACTCGGCTATTGATTTGGCCAGCTCCGTTTTACCGGTGCCTGTTGGGCCAAGCAAAAAGAATGAGCCGATGGGCTGCCCTTTTTTGTTCAGTCCGCTCCGCGATTCGAGTATGGCATCAGATACGGCTTTCAACGCCTGGTCCTGCCCAACAACCCGTTTTTTTAGGAAACTTTCCATGCCCAAAAGCCTTTCTTTCTCCTGCGCCTGGATCTTGCCTAAGGGGATGCCTGTTTTGTAGGAAATAATAGCAGCAATATCATGGTTATTCACCACCTCGGTTTTATTTTGAGCCAATTCCTCAAGCCGGCTCAAATTGCGTTCAAAGTAAGCGATGTATTCATCGGGCGTTTCAAAAGTATCAACCTGGGTTTCATCTTCCAGCTGCCCTAACAATACCGCGCTTATTTTATTGCGATACAGGGTGTAAAGCCATTTGTATGCTCCGATCAAATCGCCTGCATCATCCTGAGCTTTTAATTCGTTCAGTTCGGTGCGGAGTTCGGAAAGGGCTGTATCGGTGGTATCGTTCATTAAACGGATAGCAGCCATGGTACGGTCGAGCAGATCAAAAGCAGAGTCGGGCAGGCGACGGTCTTTCATGTAGCGTTGTGCCAGTCTTACGCATTCTTCGGCAGTATTATCATCTATCTTTAAGTTGTGGTGCTCCTCATATTGGGGCACCAGTTTTTTAAGCATTTTAATAGCTGTAGGCGTATCGGGCTCATTTACCTGCAGCACCTCAAACCGGCGGCTAAATGCCTGTTCGGGCTCAATCACTTTGCGGTATTCGTCGATGGTAGTGGCACCAATCACCGTTATTTCGCCGCGGGCAAGTTCCGGTTTCAGCAGGTTGCCAACACCGCCGCCTATCGGCCCTTTATTATCAAGCAGTGTATGGATCTCATCAATAAACAGTATAGCTTTTTCAAACTGCTTTATCTCGCGCAGGATGTTTTTTAACCGGTCTTCAATTTCTCCTTTGTAAGATGCCCCTGCGATCAATGAACCCAGATCAAGTTCAAAAAGCTGTACATTTTTAAGCGACGCCGGTACCTGTCCGTTTACAATGCTAAGCGCGAACCCGTCAACCAGGGCTGTTTTGCCAACGCCCGCATCGCCGGTGATCATTACATTGGGCTTGGTGCGCCGGCTCAGGATCTCCATCACCATCCGTGTTTCGCGCTCCCGGCCTATGATAGGATCTACCTTACCCTGTTTGGCCAGGCTTGTGCGGTCTACACAGTATTTGAGTAATGCCGTTGTTTGTTTGGGTGCATCGCTGCCGTTTGTGGCCTGCGCAGAGGGATTTACCGCATGGTTAACATCCTCATTACTCAAATAAATATCCAGTAACTCGCGTTCTTTTACCGGGAAGGATTTTAGCTGGTTAGCATCAAAACCCACATTGGGCTTTATTAACGCAATCAACACACAAACGGGCGTAATCAAATCCTGGCCTAATTTTATGCGCACATTATCGGCTTCTTCAAATACCTGCTTTACCTGGTCGTTACCTAACATTCTCGTCGGGCACGGTTAACGCGGCCGAATAATCTTCAATGCGCACTTCGGCCCAATCGCTTATGTAAGCCGTGTCCTTCCCGATGGATTGAAGCAGGTTCTTCAACCCCACTTCCTGGTGCATCAAGCCTTTTAAAAGGTGCGCCGGACCGAATTCCTTATGGTGATATTCTTTGGCTAATGACTGCGCTACCCGCACCGCCGTTTTCACCGACTCGCTTAAATTAACTATGTTCATATGCTATTGCAGGTTAGCCTGGGTTATATAATAATAGGTTTTGCCGTTTGACGTAAAGTGTTGGTTGGTAATAGCAGCCTGTTTAATAACATCACTGATATGGATCAAATATTGGATATATGCCTCAAATTGTGCCTGCGGCATATCATCGTTATGTTTAAGATCATTCACCTTTTTATTATAGAAATCTTTTTTGCCGGGTAAGGGTAAACTGGTAACCCGCAGAAAATAATCGGCCAGGGTCATGTCTTTAATATCACCGCCAGATAAGTTAAGCCCTAAATGCTTGGCAGCGATGTCAACATAGTTATCAACCAGCTTTGAGCGGTAATCGGACGCGTCCCGCTGCAGGTTTTCGCCTATCATGAGCGACAGCAGATCTGTCAGCTGCTTATAATCCTGCTCGTTCAATATCAGCAGGTATTGCAGCTGCCCCTTGCTTTCATTTACCAGGTTTCTGGGCGCTTCGGCGCTGAGGTAATATTTGAAAGCGTTATGTGGCATATTGTTTCCCAAATCGGTTGACGGCTGGCCCTGCTGCTGCATAACCAGCGGCTGTACATAACGTTTTTCGCGCCCGGTAAGCCTGAATGCGCTGTCGAGCGTATGGATCTGGTTACGGATATCATAGTCTGTTTCGCGCATCAGGCGTTCAACTGCCAAACTCATGGCCTGGTTTGATTTTACCACTCTCTTGGGCGGAAACACCACAGCGCCCTGGATCAGGCTCTTTTTGGGGTAATCGAGGTAAAAAGAAACCGAATCGGACAGTGATGTATTGAATTGCTGCACGTTGGTAAGGCCTTCTCCATTCACCATGCGCTGTTTTTTATAATCGGCCAGCTTTACCGCAGATTGTGATACAATTTGTCTTGCCTGGATTACAAAATCATTGTAGATAGGGTTGTAATCGCTAAATACCTGGATAGCCAACAAGCGGGCGTTGGCGGCCGCTATCTGACTGGCCACCGTATTAACCCCTACCGAATTACGATCTAAAGCGCCGGTGGCACCAATCAGGATGACCAGGTTGGTTTCTGTCCGGATGATTGCCAAACAGGCTTAACCCCGTGCGGATACCGTCAAAAACTGGTTGGGAACTTATCACCGGGGCACAGTTACCTGTTACTGTTGACTGCGATTCGAGGTATTTTACCAGGTTACGATAATCGGCACTAAGCGGGGTTGACTGGATGCCCCCTGTTTGACAGCCGGACGCGTTACGGTAAACTACAGCCCCGTATCTAACCTGGTTACTCCTGGCATGCGCATCAAAAATATCTTCAAATGATTGAATAGTACTGGTAATACCCGAAAAATAATTGCGCATAGGGCTACCGCCATCAACCACAAACACAATGTTAACGTGGTGAACATTGTTGCGGATCTTGAGATAATCCTTATATGCTAAATGCCCGCCTTTGATATTGAGCACACTGTTATGGCTTTTATCATAAACATCGGTTGCGAAGCCGAGGCTAAGATTACCCGAAGCAGATGAGCTTACCGGCATGCTCAATAACAAGGGAGCATTATCGGCCAGTAAGGGGTCAAAAGCAAAATAGCCCGTACCTCCCTTGCTATTATTGGTTTTGAGGGAACTGTTGATATATCTTGCAATAGAATCATTGATCAATGGCTGGTTTTCCCTTGCCGACCCGATATATAGCCTATCGCCCCAGCTATGAACGGCGTCGGCGGCTATCCAGCCATAAACACTGCCAGCTGCATTATCGGCAATTAACTGCGGATCGGACCCTACCAATACTTTTTTCCCGTCGTCAGATTTTTTGTATACATAAACCACGTTGTGCAGTGCCACTTTGGTTTTTTTCTGGCTTTGATCGGGCCCGGCAAAAATGTATGCCGAATCAGTTTTGTCATAATAATAATCGGGCATAGTGAGCGGACCGGCACCACTTATAATGGTGATATATTTTTCGGGATAACCATTTGTGCTGGTAAAAGCAGACTGCCAGGGCAACACCTTTGAAATGCTGATCCATCCGTAACTTTGCGAGCCTTTTTTATTGGTAAGCTTTTTACCTTGTACCATGCCTGCCTGGTACTTAATCAGTTTTATAAACCCGTTTTTTTGTTCACTTACATAAAAAGGTTCCATGAAACTTATTTTTTTCATTACCAGCGTTCCGCCCGGCGAGGTATATGTATAATTTTCGGCCCTGTCCGAAAATACGATCCATGGCAGAGAAGTACGGTCGTCGGTATTGTAAATGCTGGTACGCTCATCAGGTTTTTCAAAAGCTTTGGGCAGTGTTACCACTGTTTTGCCAAGCGATACCGGCGATTGCGCCCGGGCCGCAATTACTATACAGGTTAAAAAAACGAAGCTTAATATATTTTTCATGTTGGTTGATGCAAATAGGTTTTAAAATGGATTATCTGGGCCTCCTTTCGGGAGCGGCAGTGGTTGCATGCTGCCTTACCGAAAGCATGCTTGAACAGTTTGATTTTGGCTTTAGGGTAACCTGTGCTTCGTCAACACTGATGCCTCCTCCAAAAGTTAACCGCATACAGTAGGAGTAAAAATCAGTCCGTTTGCTTTCGCCGTTATCTTCAAGGTTTACGGTAACTTTCTCGTCTCCGCAGAAATATCTCCTAACGAGGTAATAATAATGGCGGTTAAAATCACCGCCGTTGGCTATGGCCTGCAGGTGTGCCCTGATATCATCGATTACACGGCGCTCACTTTCACCAGGGTTTACGATCTGGTTGGCAAATGTTGAATCGGGATTGGTAATACGCATGCGGTGATAGACCGGGCGCCTGCTTTTATCCGTGCTAAGTTTGATAAAATAGGTACCGGGATTGTGAAAGGTGTAGAGTGCAGTTGGTCCTTTAACATCCACCCGGCCGGTTTCCCCAAACGACCATTCAAAAATCCGGGCATTACCCTGCGCCTCAAGCCTTACCTGTTCATTTACAATCCCCTGTGTGGGGCCGTTAATTGTAATCAGGGTATCGGCAGCTATGGTTGGGGTACTATCTTTTACGCTAACCGGGAATTGCTGCGTTAAATTGCCGTCAACGGTAAGCCGTATGATATAGTCGCCTGTTTTTTTAAAGTGGTAGCTCCCGTTTTGTTGAGTTGATTTATCGCCATTGCCAAACTCCCAAAGCCAGCTTTTTGCATTAGCCGTATTATCCGAGTAAACCAGGTGCTCGTTCAGGGCTATCTCATCCTTCAGGATACGGGCGTTGATCACTCTCTTTTCAAACAATGAACTACGCAGCAGGAAAATGATACCAGCAATAACAACTACGCCTGTAAAAATGTATAAAAAGGTGTAGGTGTTCCGGTTAGTATCGACGGGCCTCCCGTCGTTGTAATCGTTTTTCATTTTGCTTAGGTTATATATTGTAGATGTATGATGATGCTTACCGGGCCATGCTCATGTTTTGCTGCAATTGCCGCTGCGCAATGTGGCAGTCATCAACCGATCCTTTTATGTTCCTGATATCGTTATAATTGCCCGTTAGTTCGCGCTTATCATAAAAAAGTGCCTGCAACAGTTTTGAAGCGTGGATAAAGCATTTATACCGCGCATCATATGGGCGGCGGTTGTAATATGACTTTATGGCACCTATTGAACCGCTGATATCATTCTCCAAAAAAACGGCCTGCACGTTGGGGTTAAACTTTACTATTTTATGATACGTTGTATCAACGGTTGGTAACGCTTCGGTAACAAGGCTTTCAAACTGCTCTTCTTCGTTTACCTTTTTAGCAAACTCGCTTTTTGATACTAACCCTTCGTTGCCATAATTATAAAATATAGCCACGCACAATATCACCGACGTCACTAAAAACATCCCCATGAAAAACAAGAATTTTTCTCTCCGTTCTTTTAAACTAAATTTTAACATATGGCTTATTAATGCGGATAGTGATGGTTTAACTGGTTAATTGCCGATTTATTTACCCGGCTACACGACTCTAACTGTGAGCGAAGGCTTTCAATCTGGAAACGAGTGGTAAAAAGCGAATCTTTGATGCTGGCAATGGTTTCAATATCGTTGCTAAGCTTTTTATACAACTCAAAACTTTTAAGCGGGTAAGGGTTACTTTGCAGCCGCTCCCGGATATGCTGATTACTCTCCTGGATATCATTAAGCAGTACCGTTTGGTTATTAAGCTCCTGCGAGTTCATTTTTGCATACTGCGAGAGTTGCTGCATGCGCAGCAGGATCAATTCAAAGCTGTTATTGATATCGGTACGGAGCGCTATCAGCTGATCTGTTTTTTTAACGCGGGCATTTAATAATTCAAGCTCACGGCCCGAGGTTGCAAAAAAGAAGTAAACGATAATGATGGCAAAACCCAGTAATGTAATAAGGTACATCATGAATTTGCGATAAGCCCGGTTTAGGTCGCTATTGTTTACAGGTTTCATCTAATATTATAGTATCGGTTCGGTTTATTTACAGCTAAAAAAGCTGCATTTATAATATTTAGCTCATATTTATTAATTAACCAATAGTGTAATAATTATCAAAAAATCAATACTTTATCAACTATTTGTAACCAATAAAACATATCTACAACTATTTTTGAAAATAAATGTTTATAAAAAGTTAAAATTTAACACAGACGCAATCCAATAATATCATTTATGCTAAACCCGCTTTATTCAAAACCGCTCCGCTTTAGCCATATCAATAATGGCCAGGACCTTGATAAACAAGACCTTGGCGCGTCTATATCGCAATACATCGAACTCATTATTTTTACCCGTTTTGGCGAGCACCGTTACAACCCCGAATTTGGCTGCGAGATCTGGGATATGGATTTTGAACTCATTATGAGTGAGACTATTTGGGAAGAAAAGCTGAGGCAATCGTTGTTGCGTTCTATCAGCAAATTTGAAAACAGGATCTATGATATTGATATCAGCGTGAACATTACCGAGATCAACAAATTTTACCCCTTGCGCAACGTGAGCGAGATAAAAAAGAAAGTAGATATAACCATTAAAGGCAAACTGAACAAAACCGGCGAAACATATTTGTTCAAAACTGCTTTATTCCTAAGCCCGCTATCAGCATAAACCTATGAGCGCTATATTTTATAATTCAAAAGAAGAGATCAGGAACCGCATGCTGAAGAACGCTACCGAGTTTTGGGGCGTTCAAAACGTAAATGATGTTGATCCGCTGGTAAAGCTTTTGATTGAAGCCCTGAGCACCGAGTTGTTCAACTTAAACAACGATGTTAAAAACCTGGAGCATCGCATCCTGAACAAAATATCCAGGATCCTGGCTTCCGACTATTTAACGGCTCCCCTGCCCGCCTATGCCATATTAAAAGGTAAACCCATCGAGGCTTCAGAAATATTGAACATCGGCAATCATTTTTATTTCCGAAAACAATTGGCAGCAGAGGTTGGCAAAACCAGCCCGGAACAACTGGACATTTACTTTACACCGGCAGGCTCTAACTCTGTATTTAATGCAGAAATAAAATACAGCTTCAACGGGGGCAGGCTGCAGGAACATATTGAAAATGGGCAGAAGAATACGTTGCTAAGCGTCCGCACTGGTGCTTTTGGCGAACCTAACACCCTTTGGATAGGCATTGAAACAGCAGTAGCATTGAATACTTTTAAAAATGCAGGAATCTATTTCGACTGGCCTGTTTACATCAGCAATACCGATTTTTACAGCCTGCTGCAGGTAACTAAATTTTATCTGGATGGTTCACAGCTTGATACTGAACCTGGCCTCATTTACGCTGATGAACAAGCCGACGATCAGAAACCTGTTTTTTATGATCAGCATATCATTAACCTTATAACCCGCGACGTCAGGACCTATTACAACAATCATTTTATTTCGCTTACCGATGAGCGGCTAAGCAATATTACCGCCTTCAAAGCAAATTATCCGGTTGAGTTGCTGTCGTTTTTTAACGAGCAGGATTTGAAATCACTTAAGCCCTGCCTGTGGTTCAAGATCGTATTCCCAGCGGCAATCCCGGCAAATGCCATTGATGAACTACAGTTACATTTAAACTGTTTCCCGGTAATGAGCAGGCGGCTTCACCAACAAAAATTCAGGATCAAGGAGATCAGCGATATCATCCCTATAAAACCAGGCGCTTATGATCATTTTTTATCGATCCATGAGCTGCATGACGACAATAACGTTCGGTATAACGAGATCCCGTATAGCCAGGCCGGTATTAATTATGAGGGCAGTTACTCCATCAGGAATGGCGGCGCCGAGCGTTTTGATGCACGTAACGCCAGGCAAACTATCGAATATTTGTTTGAGTTGCTTCGCGACGAAAAAGCGGCCTTTGCTGCATACGGAAGCGACTTTTTAACAACGGCCTTAAAAACACTGGAGCAAAATATCTCCATTATCGAAAAAAGTCCAAAAGTTCAAAAGATCATCATGAACTGGTAAATTACCTGGTACTAAAACCGGCAAACAAAGCAGCCATGTTATACCTCAGTTTTTGGACAACCCTCGCCGATAATGCCAACAATATCCGCAAAGGGTCAAAGCTGCAACAGGCGGAAACCATTAAACTTAAGCCGGATAGTTTAAGGCTCCTTACCACGACCACTGGCGGCCGAAACAGCCTTGGAGCTTCCGAGCGGATCCAGGCCTATAAATACGGCCTCACCACTAAAGACCGCATAGTTACCCTTGCCGATCTAACAAGTTTCTGCAGATATGAGCTTGGAGCAAAAATAAAAAACATCCGCGTAAGCAAAGGGGTAAGTATCTCAGCCAATCCCAAAGAAGGTTTTATTAAAACAACCGATATTTATATAACCCCGGCCGATCATGAACTTTCGGCACCGGAATGGGCCACGCTGCTTGAGCTGCTAAAATCAAAGCTGCAAAGCCGGAGCGTAATGGATGTTAATTATAGGGTGTTTGCGGAGTAAGATATACATATTGTTACCGTCATCGCCCTTGTGTTCTTTTGTTATTAAGCGACGGGCCCTGCAAATAGGGCAGAATCACGGGCTGCATTATTTTGTCCCGCTTGCCCACCCTGCTCTATCGCGACATCGTAAATAACCAATAAAGCGGGATGATTTTTAAATAACCCGCTTTTTGCGTTTTATAGAAAATCTTACAACGCCTTCTCTTTCGGCACAAAATCATTCATCACCGCCTCGCGGATTAATGCCGGCGGCAGGATCCCTTGCGACAGGATGAAATCATGGAAATGCAAAGCGTTGAATTTGTTGCCTAACGCAGCCTCGGTATCTTTGCGCAGGGCAATCATTTTGGTAAAACCATAAAAATAGCTATTGGCCTGGCCGGGAGCGTTAATGGTATAACGCTCAACTTCCTGGCGGGCAAAGGCACGCGATTGTACTACATCGTTCATCAATACATCAAGCGCCTGTTGCTGGGTTATCTTACCAGCCTGCAATTCAGGATCAAGGAAGGCGCGCGCGGCCCTGAGCAAGCGATAATCTAACGATACCAACTGTCCTTCTAAAGGCATGTAAGGGCGGGTAATATATTCGGAATATAAGCCCCAGCCTTCCACATTAGTTGAGTTAAATGCGTACAGGGCGCGTGCCTGTGATACCCCTTCTTCTACCATTTTATCAAACTGTAATTCGTGGCCGGGTCTTGCTTCGTGGGCTATGATGGTCCACGAGGCGGCATCAAAAGTAAAGTCATCGTACTTGTCTGTAGCTTTTTCGCCGGGTGATGCGGGCATGTTTAATGGCAGCACAAAAACACCTCGCTGGCCAGTATTGTTCAGGAACGGCGGTGGCACCATATGCGGGGCGGGGCTCTGCGCGGTTTCGGCGGCTGTAGCTAAACGGATAATAGCCGGGCGGTTTGGCAGCGTTACCAGTTGATGATCGCGAATGATGCCTTCAATATCTTTTAAATGCTGCTCGTACAGCGGAATAATAGAATCTCCGTGGATTTGCTCTTTTTTAAGTTCACGAATTACAGCCCGATAGTCATCTGATGGCAGGCCACGTTTTTTGGCTATCTGCCCGGCAATAGGCTTCATCTCGTCCTGGATCTGGTTGAACAGGGCATGTGCCATTTCAGCTACTTTCGCAGGGGGAATATCTATACCATAAGCTTCGAGGTTCATAGCATACTCTTCGGGTGGGAGCCTGAAGTCTGTACGGGCTTTTACCAGTACATTTGCTTTTACCCATTTGTCATAATCTTCCAGTTGTTTTTTCAGGGTTGCATAGGGTTGTTCCCATCCGGTCACCTTGTATTTGGTACAAAGCTCGGCGATGCCGCTTACGATACTCGCATTGCGCGATAGATCGGTTTCCATGCGTTGCTTTGACGGATAGATCATGTTTTTGCCGTCCATCTGGTGCTGCAGACGTTCCCTGTAAATGGTTGTCAATGGTTTATAACCTTTTTCCAGTCCTGCATATTTACGGATACGCATTACCGCTGCCTGGCGACGGGCTTCGGGGGTTTGATCGTCAAGCAGTGTTTCCAGTCCGCTATAAATGGTTGAGGACGCATTTAAAAAAGGGACCTGGCGGCTCAACTCAAAGTCCTGCTGGCGAAAACCCAGTTTGAGGTGGGTTATAATGATATTGATATCCTGTTGAATAAAAGTATTTTTTTCAGTCTTAAGGGCTTCGGTAAGTTTAGCGACAACGGCCTCTTCATCCTTGCGTTCGGCCATGATGTTTTGGAGGGTTGGTACAGCGATGTCGCTGTCATACTCGGCCAGGCCTTGTGATGATCCGTATTCGGGCGAGTATTTTTTATCCAGATCGATGATGGTTTTGGTATACTCATTTGACTTGGTCACCCAGGCTTTTGTTTCGGCCGATTGCTGCGCCCGGGCATTAATGCCGATACCAGTCAATAGCACTAACAAACCGGTGCTTTTAAGTAGATTTTTGTTCATGGTCAATTTAAATTATGAATGGCAAGTTACTTAATTTGACCGTTGATATTTTTGATTACGTTGATTTCGCTGATAATAGCACATTTTGACTTTTTCGGCATTGTTGGCGACGACATCAACAACGGCACAACGATATACGTTAAATGAAACAGCCTGTCTTTTCGTAGCGAAAAGACAGGCTGTACAACAGATCAACGCAATAAGCGTAATCAATCAAAAAAATCAACGGTTAAAAGCGGTACCCTAAAGTAAGGAATGCATTGTTGTTAGTTTTTTTCAAATCGGCGAAAGGACTGGTTGCACCTACTTCATAAGGGAAAATGGTTTGTTTGCCGGTTACCCTGGCGTAAGTAGCGTCAACAAAATAAGCACCAAAATGAAAGCCTATACCGCCGCTAACTGTTTTAATATCACTGCCAAGGTCTTTCATCGGGTTACCCTGCTGGCTGTAACCGCCGCGCAGATAAACGAGGCTGTTCACGTTTACTTCGGCGCCCACATGAAGGTTCACTGTTGAGCGGTAAAGTGATTTGATATCACTGTTGTCACCATCGGCAGTATAACTGTCGTTACTGCTTAAATGGGTAGTGGTATAATCGATATATTCAACATCGCCGCTTATGAAACCATATTTGCCTATGAAAACAGACGCGCCACCTGCTAATTTTAACGGCGTACGCAGATTGTAGCTTAGCTGATATGGTTCGGATTCGTTTTGATGACTCTTGCCACCTGTGTATTGCGTGGCAACCCCTTCGGAATATGAATCATCAATATTATAAAACGTTGGTGAGGTAAATACAAAGCCCAGGCGTAAAGCTTGTATAGGTTTATAAATAATACCTAATTTGGCGTTAAAGCCCGAGCCTTTGGTGCTTTGGTCTTGCGCGAAAGTGGATGAAAAGTCGGTAGGGTTGCCGCCATTGGTTATAATGGCGTTGCCATTTTCGGTAAACCTGGCATGCGAATTATACCTGATATCAGTAATAGCCAATCCCAAACCTATATAAAGCTTATTGCTGTAATTGGCGCCAAACGAAAGGTTAAACTCCGACTGGCCGCCGGTACGGGTAATCCCCGCCAATTGCCTTACCGGAACATTCACTGTGCTTGCATACGAATTTGGGTCAGTTGCAGGGCCAAAATTATCGATCAGGACATGATCATATGCCCAGCCATCGAGCCCACTAGGGTTAACACTGCCATATTGAGACACTTCGCGCTTGGCGATACCGGCATAGTAATCAGAAATAGAACTGGTTTGGTTTGTACCGCCGTAAGCAACGTTTTCATAAAAGTTATTGGTACGGCTGTAGCCCGCGCCATAATTGATACTTAGCCAGCCTTTGCTTTTGTCGCGCCCACGGGTAGTTAGCTGCTGATAAAATACGATGGCAGCGTTGCTCATATTCACATCATTACGGTTGGCGCTTCCTGCCTGCCCAAAAAAGCTGGAGCTTATTTTGGAGTTATCATACTCAGGGGTAATACTAACCTCCGAGTGTGTAAAAAAGCCTAAGCCGGCAGGATTGCCGCTAACTGAGCTTAAATCGCCGCCTACGGCTGTGCCGGCGTTGCCAATAGCTTTGATACGTGAGGTTGACCCGGTTTGAAAGGTTGAAAACCTGATGGCATCCTGTGAGTATTGTGCAAAACTATCTTTAGTAATTGCTACTATAGCAATTATGCTTAGTAAATACTTGATTTTCATAAAATTCAGGTAAATAAAATATAAGATTTAGGTTTATGGTCTTGATGGTCTGCCGCCACCGCCGCCACTGCTGCTGCCTGTGCTGCGTGAACTGCCGCCGCTTGAGCTTGGTGATGGCGTATAGGATGGTTGCTGCGATGTACGTTCAACCTGTGGCTGTCTGTAAACCGGCTGTGCATCACGGGTAGGCGCCGCGTCCGTACGGGCCGGGCGTGCATAGCGGGTGCCATTGTTATTATTATAACTGTTATTTCCGCTATTGCTGCTGCCGTTACTGTAAGTGTTCGTTCTGCTGCCCAATGGTCTGTTACGACCTCCGGGAATGTAGCCTATACCGGAAGTGGTACTGCTGACAGGGCGACGCCCGCTGCCTGCAAAAGGATTGCCATTACCACGATAAGGACGCGCTGTACCTGACGAGGCATAGCCTCCACCATAGTAACCGCCATATCCGCCGTATCCGTAACCGCCGCCGTAATAACCGCCGTATCCACCATATCCGTAGCCTAAGCCCCAGCCACCATAATAACCGCCGTATCCATAACCTAATCCTAAGCCAAGGCCGCCGTAGTAGCCGCCATAACCCAATCCCCAGCCGTTGTAATAACCAGCACCGCCATAATATCCTAAACCACCATAGCTCAATCCATAGTTGTAGTAAGGATAGTTATTGTACGCCGAATAAAAGTCGTCATAATAGCCGAAAGGAGAAAAGTAACTGAAACGGTTTATACGTGCCGAATAATCATCGTAGTAAAAGTAATCATCGTCGTCATCGCTATATCCATCCTCTGCAACCGGGGTTTGGTTGTAAGCCGGCTGTTGTGCATAAACAGGTTCATCGCCCGCTCGTGCATCAGAAAAATAAACGTTGTCATTACTTTGGTTTGATGCAAGCTTGGTTGTAGAGCAGGAACTCAATGCCATGGCACCGATAATAAACATTCCTATCGCGATGTTCCGTTTCATATACAGGTAAGTAAAAAGTGCAAGGTCAAATAAGTTTTAAATTTATAAATTTGGCAGCAATATACAACAATTACACAAGTCCAAATTCTATCCAATCAATATGAGCAAAGGTGTTATTAGTAAAGACGAAGATTATTCGCAATGGTTTAACGACTTAGTAATTAAATCTGACATGGCCGAGTATTCGCCGGTTAGAGGCTGTATGATCATTAAACCGTACGGTTATTCGATATGGGAAAAGATCCAGGCAGTGCTTGACGAGATGTTTAAAGACACCGGCCACAGTAATGCTTATTTCCCGCTTTTAATACCTAAGTCATTCTTTAGTAAAGAAGCCAGCCATGTTGACGGTTTTGCCAAAGAATGTGCTGTTGTAACCCATTACCGCCTCAAAAATGATGGCGAAGGAAATATTATTGTTGACGAGGAAGCCAAGCTTGAAGAGGAGCTCATCATCCGTCCGACATCAGAGACTATTATCTGGAACACTTACAAGGGTTGGATCCAATCATACCGCGACCTGCCTATCCTGGTTAACCAGTGGGCCAACGTAATGCGCTGGGAAATGCGTACCCGTTTGTTTTTACGCACCAGCGAATTTTTATGGCAGGAAGGCCACACCGCGCATGCAACAGCGGAAGAAGCGGTGGCTGAAACAGAGCAAATGCTTAATGTATACGCCGATTTTGCCGAAAACTGGATGGCTTTGCCGGTAGTAAAAGGCCGTAAAACCGCTAATGAGCGTTTTGCCGGTGCTTTGGATACTTATTGCATTGAGGCGCTGATGCAAGATGGTAAAGCTTTACAAGCCGGTACATCGCACTTTTTAGGGCAGAACTTTGCCAAAGCTTTTGATGTAAAGTTCACCAACAAAGAGAATAAAATTGAACACGTTTGGGCCACTTCATGGGGCGTTTCAACCCGTTTAATTGGGGCATTGATCATGGCTCACAGCGATGACGCAGGCCTTGTATTGCCTCCGAAACTTGCACCAATTCAGGTTGTAGTTGTGCCTATCTATAAACACCAGGAAGAGCTGGATAATATCAGCGCCTATGTTAACTCGTTAAAAAAGGAACTTAAGGCTAAAGGTATTTCGGTTAAGTTTGATAACCGCGATACTCATCGCCCGGGAGCTAAATTTGCTGAATACGAACTGAAAGGTGTTCCATTACGCGTAGCCATAGGCAGCCGTGATATGCAGAACGGAACAGTTGAACTGGCCCGCCGTGATACCAAAACAAAAGAAACAACCACACAGGAAGGCCTTTCCGGTAAAATAGAAAGCCTGCTCGAGGAGATCCAAAATAACATCTACAAAAAAGCGTTCGATTTCCGGGCTGAAAATACCACCGAAGTTGATACCTGGGATGAATTTAAACGTATGCTCGATGAACAACCCGGCTTTATCAGTGCACACTGGGACGGCACATCCGAAACCGAACAAAAAATAAAAGAGGAAACTAAGGCGACAATCCGTTGCATACCTTTGGATAATAAACAGGAAGAAGGTAAATGTATTTTGACAGGTAAGCCATCGACGCAGCGGGTGTTATTTGCGAGGGCGTATTAATTTTGTAAAGTCCATAGTTCGTGGTCGATAGTCCATAGCTATGAATAATTGTTTTTTTACTACTATGGTCCATGAACTATCGGCTATGGACCGTGCTTACAGCACCACTCATGAAATTCGCAACTAAAGCAATACACGCAGGGCAGGAGCCCGATCCAACTACCGGCGCTATCATGACGCCGATATATCAAACATCAACCTACTGGCAAAAATCGCCGGGAGATAATAAGGGTTATGAGTACTCGCGTGGTACCAACCCTACCCGTAAAGCGCTGGAAGATTGTTTGGCTGCTTTGGAAAACGCAAAGTTTGGCCTGGCGTTTTCGAGCGGTATGGGCGCTACTGATGCGGTGATGAAACTGCTTGCGCCCGGCGATGAGGTTATTACCGGTAATGACCTTTACGGAGGTTCGTACCGGATATTCACTAAGATCTTTGCCAATTACGGTATCAAGTTCCATTTTTTGGATCTGTCTGATCCGGAGCTTGTACGTACCCATGTAAATGATAAAACCAAATTAGTTTGGATTGAAACGCCTACCAATCCTACTATGCGGATTGTAGATGTGGAAGCAATTGGCAAGATCACTAAAGAGAAGAATTTACTTTTTGTGGTAGATAACACATTTGCATCACCATACCTGCAAAACCCAATTGATTTGTGTGCTGATATTGTAATGCATTCGGTAACCAAATACATAGGTGGCCACAGCGATGTGGTGATGGGTGCACTGATGCTGAACGATGAAGAACTTTATAAAAAGCTATGGTTCATCTACAATGCCTGCGGTGCTACACCAGGACCTATGGATAGCTTTTTAGTTTTGCGTGGTATCAAAACCCTGCACCTGCGCATGAAAGCCCATTGCGAAAACGGAAGGCAGATAGCCGAATTTTTGAAAGATCATCCTAAAGTTGAAAAGATCTACTGGCCGGGCTTTACCGATCATCCTAACCATGATATCGCTAAAAAACAAATGCGCGATTTTGGTGGCATGATCAGCATTGTATTGAAAGACGCCGATTTGCAGGAGACTTTCCGCATTGCATCGTCATTTAAAGTATTTTCATTGGCCGAGTCATTAGGAGGAGTTGAATCATTGATCAATCACCCGGTAAGCATGACCCACGGCTCAATTCCTAAAGCCGAACGTGAAAAAGCAGGCGTAGTTGATAACCTGCTGCGCCTGAGCGTAGGTGTAGAAGATATCGAAGATTTGCTGGAGGATATTAAGCAAGCTTTAAGTTAAGCTTTATATTAAAAAATACGCGTCATTGCGAGGTACGAAGCAATCCCCGACAGGCAGAGCCGCTCTGTATAGTTTGGGATTGCTTCGTACCTCGCAATGGCGTTTTTGTAAATACTCATGACAGAAAATCTCAAAGCGTTCCTCGACGCGAAAGTTGCCCAATACAACCGCCCCGAATTTATTGAGAATGATCCGGTAACCATCCCGCACATGTTTAGCCAAAAGCAGGATATCGAGATCATGGGTTTCTGGGCTGCCACACTGGCCTGGGGACAGCGGGTTACCATTATCAAAAAATGCAAAGAACTTATTACGTTGATGGATGGCGCGCCTTACGATTTCATCATCAATCATGAAGAGCCTGATCTGAAAAAGCTGTTAAAGTTCAAGCACCGCACTTTTAATGATGTGGATACTTTATATTTCATCGCTTTTTTCGGCAGCATTATGAACGGTTTGAATCGTTGGAGGATGCGTTTATACCCCCCACCCCCTGAAGGGGGAGGGAAAGGTTCAAGCGATTGAGGGTGCTTTAAATCATTTTCGCTCATACTTTTTTCTTTGCCCGATTTTCCACATCGTACTAAAAAACATGTATCATCACCATCGCAAAAATCAACCTGCAAACGGCTGAATATGTTTTTACGCTGGATGGTGCGGAAGGACGATAACGGCGTTGATTTTGGCATCTGGAACCGCATCAAACCGACCGATCTGATCTGCCCGCTTGATTTGCATGTTGACAGGGTATCGCGCAAACTCAATCTTATCACCCGAAAACAAACCGATTGGCAAACGGCCGTTGAACTGACCGAAAGACTCCGCGGGTTCGATCCTAACGATCCGGTTAAATATGATTTTGCCTTGTTTGGTTTGGGGATAGAAGAACGCTGGGGCGTACAGTTTTAAAATATTAGCATTCTACTTACCCAAAACTACAATACCTGGTTTAGGGGCATCAACAAGTTCTGTGCGCACCAATGTACCGTTATTGAAATAATAATAATGATATGATAGTGGTTTTGATTGTGCATCTGCAGAAGCTATTCGCCTGTAAACTGCATGTTGTGAGGTTTCTTCAACTAACTCCAGGTTATACTTTTCTGAATTTTTAAATTCGCTTTCACTCATCCCTATGGTATAGTGTTTTACACTACAACTGGAGAATACCAGTAGAATTGACAGAATAATGAGCGTGTTTTTTAGAGCAGACATGTGACTTAGTTTATTTTTCTTGTGTTACAGGTATGACTCACACGAGAAACAAAGGTTTATTCACTATCTGTTGTTTTTTGCCATTAAGCCTCTTCTTTAAAATAAACCTTATAATAGTTCATCGCCCGGCCGTCGTCAAAACCTTTTTCAATCAGTTCTTTATCGCCATGAATATAAATATGGAAGTTTTTATCAAGTTTTAACACGCTTTTATAAACACGTGCCTGCTTCTTTACGGCATTTTCTGATATTACAAAATTATCGGCAATTGGGCTGTCAAACTCCTGCTCGTACTGGTTTTTGAAGTTTTTGAATGATTCGATGGCCTGTTCATTACCGATCACTTCGTTCGAAAACTCCTCCATATCAAAGGTTTCCTTTTCTTTAAAATACTTCATGGAGCGGTTTAGCAGGTCGATCTTGTCGGCCTTGCTCATCTCAAATTCTTCATCGATTTTTTCGGTGATGAAGTTTTTGTAAATGCCCAGGGTATTGTTGGTTTGATTGAAGCTGTCGTTGCGGATCTTTAATTGCAGGAAATCATCCTTCCAAAATCGCGCCGCTTCCTGTCCGCCGTTGGTTTTATCAACCACAACAACCTTGTAGCCGTTCTCTTTTTCGATATTGAAGATTAGTACACCTTTATCCAGTTTATTAATATTGATGGCATCCTGCTCATAATCAACCTGGAAACCGCCTTTGTCCGGGTAAACTTTAAGGTAAGTTTCCTTGTTTTCCGACTTGAAGATACCGATGGCATCCAGTGGGTTGCCTTCAATTTGCACTTTATTAAAGTAAACCACATAAAGCTCGCCGCCTTTAATGTTAGGGTGATTGGTAACCTTGTACAAATGCTTCGCTATTTTCTCAGATGCCTCATGAAACTTAGTGTTGTCATCAAATACCTGTGTGGCAAAGTGGTGCAGCTCGTTTAGTTCCAGGTCGCCACTGCTGTGCATCAGGTGATAAACCTCGTTAGCCTTTTCAAAAGGTTTCAGAAAATACTGCATAAGCAGGTTGGGAATAATCTCATCCTTCAATTCTAACGGCTGTTCGGAAAGGGCATACATCTCTTCCTGCGACTGATTACCAACATGATGTACCGAAATAGTATCGAGCGAAGCTTCAAAAAAAGTTACCATAATTGCCTGCGAAGGTAAAGATTTTAGTTAATGGTTCATGGATCATAGTTCATGGTGTGCCCGCGTTTTTCATGTTCAAGTCATATGGAGATGGATTAGAAGGAGCAGGTGAGAAAAATCACCACGAAATAACGACCTTTGCACTTTGGTAAATTAGGCGGGCTTAGGCTATGATCTATGAACCATTAACTATCAACTAAAAAATGACAGATAATACCGATACCATAGTTGCCCTTGCCACACCAAACGGTGTGGGCGCCATTGCTGTGATTCGCCTTTCGGGCCCTGATGCCATAAACATAGCCAACAGTGTTTTTAAAGGCAAAGACCTGAGCAAACAGGCATCGCATACTATTCATTTCGGCAGTATTGCCGATGGTGATTTGATTTTGGACGAGGTGCTGGTATCGTTGTTTGTTGGTCCGCGGTCATACACCCGCGAAAATGTTGTTGAGATTTCATGTCATGCTTCGGGTTATATTATTGAAAGTATCATTAAGCTGTTCATCAAAAAAGGTGCACGGTCGGCCAAACCCGGCGAATTTACCCTAAGGGCATTCCTCAATGGTCAGCTCGACCTGAGCCAGGCCGAAGCTGTGGCCGACCTGATCGCCTCCAACTCTAAAGCATCGCAGCAGGTGGCCTTGCAACAACTTCGCGGAGGCTTCAGCACTCAGTTACAGGCCCTACGCGAGCAACTGGTAAACTTTGCTTCGCTCATTGAATTGGAACTCGATTTTGCTGAGGAAGATGTAGAGTTTGCCAACCGAGACCAACTGAAACAGTTGATCCACGAGATTACCAAAATTGTTGGCCGGCTAATTAATTCATTTGAGTTGGGTAATGCCATTAAAAATGGTGTAAACACGGTAATAGCAGGCAGGCCAAATGCGGGCAAATCAACCCTGCTGAACGCCCTGCTTAATGAAGAGCGTGCCATAGTGAGCCATATCCCCGGTACTACAAGAGATACGATTGAGGAGGTGCTGAATATCCAGGGCATTAATTTCAGGCTGATTGATACCGCCGGGATCCGGGAAGCTACCGACGCCATTGAACAGATAGGCGTACAGCGCACCATGGAAAAGATCAGCCAGTCGGCCCTGTTGGTTTATGTTTTTGATGCTGCGGAGATTACTATTGAAGAACTGAACAATGATATTGCCAGCCTGCAAAAACCCGGGGTTACCATGTTAGTGGTAGCCAATAAAGCAGATCTGCTGAATAAGTCCGACAGTCAGGAAGCCGGGATGTCCGAAAGAAGCTTCGCTGATTTATTCGCTAATGCTTACAGTTTCGGGGAACGAGGTTTATTCACTTCTCCATCCACTGACTTTCGGACTTTCGGATTTCCGGACATTATTTTTATCTCCGCCAAAGAAAAACATCATATTGACGAATTGAAACACAAGATCTACTCGTCTGCCGTAAAAGACCAGCTCAGTGGCGATGAAACGCTGGTAACCAATATCCGCCACCTCGAAGCCTTACAAAAAACTGAAGAGGCGCTTGTAAGGGTATTGGGCGGTATTGATGGCAGCATAACTTCCGATTTTTTGTCGATGGATATTAAACAGGCGCTTCACTACCTCGGTGAGATCACTGGTGTTGTTACTACGGATGATTTGCTGGAGAATATTTTTAGTAAGTTTTGTATCGGAAAGTAATTACACAAGTTAACAAACGCTTACTAATTAAACATTTAATTCATAAATAAGGTATTATTCCTTTTTGCTAATATTCATGGCGTTCACCTGCTCTTGTACCTTACGTTAACCAGCCCTGCCAATAAATTGGTCAAGATCCTAATTTAAGTTTTTGTTTAAGCCTGTACCTGGCCATGCGGATACTTTTTGGCTCAACGCCAAGGCGGTTAGCTATTTCCCTGGTATCAAGCCCCATTAAAATATATGAGCAATATTTTAATGGGGCGGGCAAGGCTGTTTTCGGCCTGTTGCTGCAGGGTATTGAAAAAACCGGGACGACTTTGGCTTATGATCTGCTGCTCATCAATACTTTTATCCATCCGCAGGTTTTGGTTAATGATGCGGCCTACCCAGTGAGCGCGGTTATACCGAAATATTGGAACAACTGTTAATGGCGGGTGCCGAAAGCGGGTAATAAAACAATACTGGTTTATGATGAGTGCCTGCCGCAATATATGGAAACGGCAGGCATTTGTTTTATTGGAACCTTTTAACCGTACTTAATCAAGCAATGTCCAGGTACGTTTAGTTTGTATGGTTTGTATGGCTTGCTGCTCGGCAACTACAATGTTCTCTTTACGCTGCCCTATGTATTCTAATGTACTAAGCTTATTCCACAGGGCAACAATTACCCGCATAAATTCATCAATCGCTGTCATTGACGAGTTTATCTCATGATGATTATAAACTATTTCGATTAAACGGGCTAAAAGCTCTTCAAAGTTACCGGGTGTTACATCCTTCCATTCATAGAAATATTTAAGCAATTCTTCCCGTTCTGCTCCCGGCATGCTTTTAACGGTACTGAAAAACAGGTGTGCCATTTCTGAAAAGCAGGAAACCAGTTGGATAGGCGGCTGAAGATAGATCAGGTTTCGGTATGAAAAATAAATCCTCGCGATATAATCAAGCATTTTATCGCACAGCATCTTTACATTTTTACCAATAGTAGATACCGAATCTTTTGAGGTGATCTTGTCAATAATACGGAACGAAAGCAGCTGAAGGTTGTTGATCTGTGCCCCAAAGTTTTCATAATAGGTCATCAGGCCGGCATGGCTTATCAGCGCAGTACATGGCGGGATATAGCTTACATTGGCCTGAAAGGAGCTTCCGCTTCGTACAAATTTACCAACCTCCATAAAATGCGCCCCGATGCTGTTGAGTTGTGACGCCGGCAAAACAGTGATACTGTAATGTTTGCTGATATCAGGATAGCGGATAGGCTGTTCTTGCGGGTCGGGTGTGCCTGAGGGTACACGTTCAAAGGGGTTTACGGTAAGCAGCACATAATAGGTTTCTGATGCTTCATTGATAGTTTCCTGGCCAAAGTAATGACTAAATGTTAGCGGTTGTTCGGCACGGGTAATATCAATCCTGAAACCTTCGGCGGTGATGGCGTTACACTGGTTTAAAGTTACCTGCACCTGGCCTGATGCCCGTTCGGTGATCTGGATATCCAGCGATGAGCTTTGCCCTTGTGCGGGTGGAAGCAGCCCGAAATTATTATTGTTGAGCGGCAGCGAATTGGCATCGCGTACTATATCATGAATAAAATTATCAGTATTAACAAGATGTGCGCTGGAAATTTTCATTCCATCTATCCAGTTCACAGGTTTATGTTTTAATGGGCTGATCATGTTTTTGTTTTAATATAGTTTACAGGTAAATGGCCTGGTCGCCGGTGCGGGCGGGTTCACTTACCACTTCCGATACACGTTTGGCAAATATGGTTACCGATTCGGTTATCCGATTTTCTGTAATATTAAGGTCCGGGTCGATAAAGTGGCGTTGCTTAAAAAACGACGGCTTAATATAAAAGATCCACTTATAGCTTTCATTATTATTAAGCTTATACTGCACCGTTGATTTTGGAAATTTAAGATTATAATCATCAATAAACTTTTGAAACCACTGGCCAAAGTTCATATTTGGCGGTGCTTTGGCCTTTACTTTAAGCGGTTCAGGATCGTCGGTGTTTTTATACAGATCAAGTTCGAGCACCATCAGCCTGTCAAAATCCAGGTGTTCCATACTGATCTCTTCAGGCGTACGGGGATATTGCCAAACCTTGTAAATTTCGAGCGGGATGCTTAAAAAGGCGATGTACCCCCACCAAAAAACCGGCGGTAATAAAAATATCAGGATACTGGTTGAGGCCCACAGGCCATATTGCATATCATTAAGCCAGTTAAATGCCAACTTGAAAAGAAACATCCCCAGCAAGCATGATATTAAAGAAGCCACGAGGAAAAACCATTTTTTATCGAGAAACTGATCTTCATGGTATTTGCCTGCAAGCCAGGTGTAAAATACACCCATACCTAAATATATCAGTTGGCAAAATAAGTACCCCCACGGCATAAACTGCATACCTAAAAAGCCCAAAAAACCCGGAACTCCCAATATAACAGCCGTTAAAAGTAAAGTGATGATAAGGCGCCTGTTACTTAGATATTTGTTTTTCTTGTTCACCACCGACATGATCAGCGCGGCAATGAAGAACAGGACAGGAGCTATCAGATAACTTATAAAAAACGATTTAAGGTTCATGAGTATTAAATATGTAGGCCGGGCAGCTATCTTATATTAATTTCAATTTAGTATAATCAATTACCGATAATATTGGTTATTGTTTTGGATAGCATCAATTATTTAAATCACAATGAGAATAAAAAAGCCTAATCAAATTGATACCGACTTTAAAGCGGCAGCTATAGCGGCAGAAATTATTGAAAATGAAATGGTTAGTGCCGGTGATGTAATAATACTGCCCAAAGGCCCTAAAAAGCGTGCCTATGATAAGGAGATAGCAGGCATAACGGCTGATAAAAAAACTGAAAGTAAAAAACCGGTAACCACCATTTGGGTTAACCGCGATGGGTTTTATGATATGCTGCCCGAGGGATTGTTTCACCGGCCGCCGGCTTCGAGTGTGATGATCACCGAGGAGGATATGATCAAAGATATTAAAGCCCGCCGCGAAGAAGAAAAACAAACCCGTCGCTTTTTTGCCCCATTTGAGGCCGAGCTTAACTATTTCAGAACACTGGTCGAGCTTTATGAAAACCGGCTCGACAAAAAAAATGAATACGATGAGCTGATCAATATATTTTTAAAGGAATGGCAGGAGTTTGAGTGTTTTACAAAAAAGCAGATGCTTATTTTGATACATGTTTTACCTGTAATACATGAGCAGCGCAATAATATAAATTTTGTGAGCAGTATTATTAATATGATGTTCAATGTACCCTTATCATTGCATTACAAAACGGTATACCCGAAGCAAAAAAACAATACCATTATAAAAGGCGGAACAGCCCTTGGCGCCGGTACTTTAGGCGTAAACTTTATTGCCGGGCAGGTTATTGAGGCCGAGCGAAAATTAATCATGAACATAGGCCCCGTGAGCGCCACCAGGATGCTGGAGTTTTTACCCGGCACATCTGCTGCAAAAGCTATTGACGTATTGTTATCCTACTTTATACCGTTAGGCACCGGCATACAATTTAACCTCCTTGCCGATCCTGCCTCGCAAAAATTGGTTATCGGCGGAGCAGGGGCCAATGCTACCCTTGGTTATACTACTTATTTGGGGTGATGATGATACCAATCTCCAATTTTACACCCCAGAGTATGTACGCGTCTTTTTCACAAAATAAAAATCGTCATTTAGATATAGCAGCGAAGGAACAAGCATAAGGTGAAAGAGAAATCTTCTACACCCCACAATGCAGACGCACAACACATTTCTCACTCGTTCTTCGTTTTGAAATGACTTTAATATATAGTTACTTCTTCGCTTGCTTCAACAGCCAGTGAGCAACATCATTCACTGCCTTGTCATTCTGATACCCGGCAGGTAGCCTGCCGTTCACATATTCATTGTAAAGCCATGGATCGCCAACAGCTATTACCGTGCCCTTACCATATTTGGCAGATGCTATAATCGTAGCACCATCTTTGTTTTTAAGCACAGATACGGCAGTCCCCGTTGAACCTATTGAACAGGCATCTTTCATAAAAACCTTAGTAGCTGTTTTCAATACCGGATTGTTTTTTACGTAGACAGCACCATCCTCAAAATGAGCATCATCAATTACATGGTTTTGCAGATCGTTATTGAAATGCATCCCGAATTTTGCAGCAAGGTTATTGAAATGAGGCAGCTCCACATTAACGCTGTCGTTAGCCATCAGCAGCAGCACACCACCTTTTTTACCCAGGCAGCAATTTGCTCAATATCATCTTCCTGGATATAGTTTGGGTTCGGGCTCTCCTTTTTAGTATCAGGGTCAACAATTATATAAACAGATGAACCTTTCAGGTTTTCCAAAGTCGGTGCCATACCAAGCGTATCCAGCTTAGCGCCGCGGCTTGTAAAAGCCTCGCCAAAGATCTTGAAACCGTTATTATCCGCTTCATCCCACAGATAATGAAAGCGCTCCGACTGCCCGTTGGCTCCTTTATGTACCTCATGGTTAAAATAATAATCGAGCGTTACAGTTTGACCGCTTGCGGCAAAGCCGACAAGGGAGAACAGGGTTATAAGGGATAATTTTAGTTTCATAGTAGGTTTATTATTTGGTTAGCCTGCGGTAGGTGTTATCACCATACATTTAACTTTTTTATCTATTTTCCAGGTGTTCAATTTTTTTAGGTGTAAACACTTTCACTTGTTTTCAAAAAAAACAATACTGATAATCAACATGTTAACTTTAGCAAAAAGCACCTTTTTAGCAAAAATGAACACATGTCCATTGATAATCAACAAGTTAATATTTTACAAGATCAAAAATTGAACACCTTGTTTTTAAAAAATTGAACACTTGTGTTTGTGCCCAGCTTTACGGCCATATATCTCAGCGGTCATGCTGAGTGTTTAAATCCGGGGCCTCTAAAGGTTAGATGACAAAGAGGGCCTGTCAGTCTGAGCCTGTCGAAGACTCGTGCGCAGAGACCCTGCCCGCCATACTTCGACAGGCTCAGTATGACACTCCTTTTTTAAGTTGTCATGGGTAACTTGTTTCAGCACCCCACTCGCCAAGTAACTGTCATGTATGAAGCTGACCTTAACAATGCGATCCCGAAATAAATACGGGATGACCTTAGTTATCTTATTCCCCTAAACTCCACCAAAAATCGAGAACCCGCCGTCAACGCAGATCATCGAACCGGTTACAAATACCGAGGCATCGCTCAGTAACCATACCAGTGCTCCTTTAAGTTCATCGGCATGGCCAAAGCGTTTAAACGGCGTTTGTTTGATCACCAGTTCGCCCCTTTGGGTATAACCGCCTTCGGGTTTGGTGAGCAGGTAACGGTTTTGTTCGGTAAGGAAAAAACCCGGTGCCAACGCGTTCATCCTTATTGCATCACCATAACGGTTAGCCAGCTCAACCGCAAACCATTGGTTATAGCAATCAACAGCGGCCTTGCCTATATTATAGCCTAATACCTTGGTTATGGCGCGTTTTGAGTTCATTGACGATATATTAACAATGCTGCCTTTACCCGTTTTGGCAATGGCTTCGCCGAAAACCTGTGTAGGGATCAGTGTACCCCAAAGGTTCAGCTCCATTACTTTTTTCATGCCATCGATGTTCATTTTAAAAATATCCTCATCGGGCTGTAAAACCCCTCGGGCATGTTACCGCCCGCACCGTTCACCAGGCCATCTATCCTGCCAAAAGCTGCCAGCAATTTATCTTTGGCGGCTACCAGTTCAGCCTCGTTCATTACATCGGCTACCAGTGCTATGGCTTTGCCCCCGGCTGCATTTATGGCGTTGGCACGTTCTTCTGCTACCTGGGCATTACGACCAAGAATGCCTACCGCGCCCCCCGCCTCAACAATACCATCTATAAATGCTTTGCCTAATATGCCTGTTCCGCCGGTTACTACAATTACTTTACCGGCTAATGAAAATTGATTCTCCACTTAAACTATATTTTTAAGGTTGATGTATAATTATTTCAGATCTGTTATAGCAATGGCGTCCATATCGGTGTAATCGAGGTTTTCGCCTGCCATACCCCAAATAAAGCTATAGTTTGACGTACCACTGCCCGAGTGGATGCTCCATGGCGGCGATACTACGGCATCGTAATTATCCATGGTGATGTGCCTTGTTTCCTGTCCTTCGCCCATGTAATGGAAGATCTTTTGGCCGGCAGGTACGTCGAAATAAAAATATGCCTCCATACGCCTGTCGTGCACGTGGGCCGGCATGGTGTTCCAAACACTGCCTTCATGTAATATGGTAAGCCCCATTACCAGCTGGCAGCTCCGTACACCTTCCAGGTGGATATATTTATTGATGGTGCGTTTATTTGCCGTTGCTACCGAACCCAGCTCAACCTTAATCGCATCGGCGTGGGTAAGCAGGGTTGTTGGGTATACCGCGTGTGCCGGTGATGACAGCAGGTAAAATACAGCCGGCACTGAGGGATCGGCACTTTCAAAGGTTACGCTTTTTGTACCTTTGCCAATGTACAGGCAATCAAGCTTATTCATTTCAAAGACTTCTCCGTCGGCTTTTACTACACCGGCACCGGCTACATTAATAATGCCGATCTCGCGTCGCTCTAAAAAATATTCGGCACGCAGGTTTGGATAATTTGGCAGCCCAAGTGTTTTACCTACCGGGTTAGCCATACCTACAATCATCCTGTCGTAATGGGTATAGGTACAATTGATCTGGTCGGGCTGAACCTGTTTATCTATCAAAAATCTTTCGCGTATGGTAGTGGTATCGTAGCTTTTAAAATCCGTTGGGTGGACACTGTGTATTGTTTTCAAAGCAAATGTTGTTTTAGAAAATCTTTTGTTAATAAATACAATTCTACAATCTTATAAACGATTTCAAAAGCCATTTAAGCCTTATTTTCACTCCAACGTTATAGTGATAACACGATTACTAAACCATTTAAAAGCTAAACTATAACGTTAAAGTAAATATTTAACAGATCATATATCATTTTAATTAATTAAGCTTGTATTATTGGTACTTAATGAGCTGCCGAACCAGGGCAACGCCAATTCAATAACCGGTAAACTAATAAACTATGAAACAATTAGCAGCCTATAAAAACATCGCACTACTAACCGTCTTGTTGCTTGTTGCAGGCATTGTTAATGCCCAGCAGCAGGAGCTTACAACTAAAAGTGCAAAAACATGGGTAAAAAGCCGCATCTGGGCTAATGGGTTAAAGCTTAAATTAAACTCCTCAACCAATAACCTCGAATTTGCAAAACAATATGCCGCCAATAAAGCGGTATGGGATAAGGCTTTTGAATTTCTGCGCGAACGCAATCTTGATCAGATAGCTCCCGGTAAATATCCTATAGATGGCGATAACGTTTATGCATCCGTTACTGAAGGCCCTTCCAAAGAGTTTGAACAATCGGCCTGGGAATCGCACCAAAACTATATCGACCTGCAATATGTAATCAAAGGCAAGGAAAAGATCGGTGTCGCCCCTATTGAAAGCCTTACTGTTACTAAACCCTATGACCCGGCTAAAGACGGTGCCAACTACAGCGGCGAGGGTAAATGCTACACCGCCACTCCCGACGAATTTTTCCTGTTTTTCCCCAGTGATGGCCACCGGCCTAATATCAAGGTTGATGGTTATGATAAGGTGAAGAAATTGGTTATTAAGATAAAA
The DNA here is from genome assembly GCF_050632265.1 of Mucilaginibacter sp. P19. Taxonomy (NCBI): domain Bacteria; kingdom Pseudomonadati; phylum Bacteroidota; class Sphingobacteriia; order Sphingobacteriales; family Sphingobacteriaceae; genus Mucilaginibacter; species Mucilaginibacter sp. P19. Next base: position 1,205,764 of record NZ_CP192586.1, on the reverse strand, counting down.
GTGGTGAAGTAAATTTTTTCATGTCATTGCGAGGAGGAACGACAGAAGCAATCGCATGCTATACAGAGCGGCCCTGCTTCCGTGCGATTGCCGCGCTACGCTCGCAATGACATTTTTTCACCTACCTACACCTGCACCGTTTTCACCAGCTTTCGCACATCAAATCCCTGATTGGCAGCCTGTACCACCAACTGATTATAGATCTGTTCATCAAGTGTTGAACGGCGGCTCAGGATCCATAAGTAATTTCTATTCGGATGCCCTACCATGGCATAGCTGTAATCATCAGCCAAAGCAATGATCCAGTATTTACCTTTAAATGGCCACTGAAATTGTACTTCCAACTTTGCGTTACTTGTTTTATCAGCAACAACAGCACTGCCCTCGGCAATTTTTATCTTATTATCTTTTATACAACGGTTTTTAACAATGATACTACCATCTTTTGCTAAACCATAGGCTGCCGAAGTAAAAGTGCAATCCGACTCAAACCATTGCGGGAAAGCGGCAATTTCAAACCAGGAACCAACATATTTTTTCAAATCCACATAAGGAACAGTTTCAAGCGGTTTGCAGCGGGTTGCTTGTAAGGCTAAAGCAGTTAAACCTAATGCTACAGAGGTTGCAATGATCTCTTTCTTCATAAACCAATAACGCCTGTTATGCCCAAAAAGTTTAAAACAAAAGCATATTAACGGCAGCCAAACGCCTTATCATTATTTAATTACCTTTGCGCCAAAGCATTATTTTTATAACATGCCCGGTAAAACAAAGATCAGTATTTTAGGCTGCGGCTGGTACGGCAGCGCATTGGCTAAAGCGTTAATTGCCGATGGCATGCAGGTAAAAGGCTCAACCACTTCTACCGCAAAAATGGATAACCTGGCTGCTTTGGGCATCCGGCCCTATGTAGTTAACTTTTCGCCGGACGAGGAAATATATGATGCCGATTTTTTTGATTGCGATGTTTTGTGGATAGCCATTCCGCCCAAAAGCCGCAGCGGTGAGGGTGATATTTTTTTACAGAAGGTTAAAGGCATTGTCCATGCCATAAAAAGGTTTGCTATACAGCAAGTGATTTTCGTCAGCTCCACAGGGGTTTATGCCGATAACAACAGGCACGTGAATGAAGAAACCGATCCACAGCCCAATACAGAAGCCGGCAGGATATTATTTGAAGCTGAGAACCTTTTCCGTGCCGAGGATGGCTTTAAAACAACCATTATCCGTTTTGCAGGATTGATTGGACCCGGACGCAATCCCGGCAGGTTTTTTGCCGGTAAAAGGAGATCCCTAACGGTGACGCGCCAGTAAACCTCATCCATCTTGATGATTGTATCGGCATTAGCAAAGCGATATTGGCTAAAGAGGCATTCGGTTATCTTTTTAATGGATGCTCGCCGGTTCACCCTGCTAAGGCTGATTTTTATACACAGGCTGCTCTTGATTCGGGCTTTGAAAAGCCGGAGTTTATAAGGGAGTTGAAGGAATGGAAAGTTGTGGAGAGTATAAACGTTGGACCGGTATTAGCTTATCAATACCAGGTCTTGATTTAATGACGCAGGTTTAAGCGTCTACGCTTGAACCATCTTAAAGCGTGAGCGTCCACGCTTGAACCATCTTAAAGCGTGAGCGTCCACGCTCACATCTAACAAATAGTAAGCGTGGACGCTTGAACTCAAAAGCCTTAAAACACCGGCGCTTTCGCCTTATCACCCATCACAAATACCAGCTTCCCCCTTTCATAATATCCTTATGTGTAATATATTCTTTGGGGTAAGGTTTACCATTTAAGCTGATGTTTTGCACATATTTATTCTCTTCGGATAGCCCCTTTGCTTCTATCACAAAACTTTTGCCGCCAGGTAAAGCAATGCTAACCCTATCTAATAGCGGCGCACCAAAAACATAACGGCCATCTGCCGGATTAACGGGATAAAAACCCATAGCAGTAAAGATATACCAGGCCGACATTTGTCCGCAGTCATCATTGCCAGAGAGGCCATTGGGTTTGTTTATATAAAACTGGTCGGCAATTTGCCTTACCAGTTCCTGTGTTTTGGCAGGGTTCCCGGCAAGCGTGTACAAATAAGCCACATGATGGTTAGGTTCGTTGCCATGTGCATACTGGCCTATTAACCCGGTAACATCAAGCGTTGAGCCTTTTCCAAACACTTTTGAATCCATAGTAAACAATGAATCCAGCTTGCCCGAAAATGCTTTTTTGCCGCCCGTGAGTTTAATCAAACCCGGAATATCATGCTGAACCTGCCAGGTATATTGCCAGGCATTGCCTTCGGTATAGTCACCACCAATAGCCAGTTGGCCACTATCTAAATTGGCAAAAGGCTGTACCCATTCGCCGTTTGATTTTCGGCCACGCATCAAGCGCGTGCTTTTATCAAACAGGCTATTATAAAACAGAGATCGTTTGATGAAATAATTGTAGTCACTTTGTTTGTTCAGCGCCTTGGCTAATTGAGCGGCGCACCAATCGTCGTAAGCGGCCTCCAGTGTACGGGAAACAGCTTCGCGTTTTACAGTATCTGATGGCAGGTAGCCATAACGCAGATATAGGCTCCAATCGTATTTTGGATTTTTATTATGTGTAAGCGTGTTCTTAATGGCAGCAAATGCCTTTTGCCGATCAAAACCTTTAATCCCTTTCAGCGCGGCATCTACAATTACCGGTACGGCATGGTTACCGATCATGGCGTAGCTTTCCTTACCCCACAGCGTCCAGATTGGCAGCATACCTGCCACGTCGTTGTGTTGTAACATGCTCTCTACCATTTGCCCGTCTTTTTCAGGACAAATAATAGTATACAGTGGATGGGCGGCCCTGTAAGTATCCCATAATGAAAGCGTAGAATAGAAAACTTTATCAGCGGATCGGTGCACCAGGCTGTCGGCTCCGCGATATTGACCGTCAACATCCGCAATGTTGTTAGGCTGGATCAAGGCGTGGTACAGGCTGGTATAAAATGCTATTTTCTCTTTTTTGCTGCCTTCGGCTTTAAGTTTACCAAGATTATTTTCCCATGTACGGGCTGCTTCCGTTTTTACCTGTTCAAATGTTTTGTGCTGTGTTTCGGCCAGCAGGTTTTTACGCGCACCGGCAATACTTACGCCCGATACCCCAACTTTAGCTTCAATAGTTTCACCGGGTTTCAGATCGAAATCCAATATTAAGCGGCGTTTATTATCGCCATCAATAAAATGCTGTCCGGTAAACGGGCGGTTAAAAACAGCCGTGAAATATACTTTTTTATCTACCCATTGGCTGGTGAAGGCATAACCATTGATAGTTATTTTGCTATCGATAGTGATCTCCCCGTCAGAAACATGCTCAGCCAATTGCTCCGGGCTATCAACCAGTCCGCTTTGCATATCAACAAGCAAATGTGCTTTACCGGCTTTTGTAAAAGTATACCGGTGCAAACCAGTATGGGCAGAAGCAGTTAGTTGAGCCTTAATATTGTTATCGCCCAAAATCACTTCATAATAACCGGGCGATGCTTTTTCTTCCTGATGAGAAAATTTGCTTTGAAACTTTTGAGGTTGATCGCCCTGAAAGGGAAAAACAGCACATCTCCTAAATCAACACCACCTGTACCGCTTAAATGGGTATGCGCGAAACCGGTGATCACGTTATCTTCATAACGATATCCCGAGCAGTAGTCCCAACCAAAATTCCCGGTCTCAGGACTAAGCTGAACCATACCAAAAGGCACCGTAGCGCCCGGAAAGGTATGCCCGGTTGCGGAAGTGCCAATGAAGGTGTTTACGTATTTATTATACGATTGCGCATTAACCTCAACAGCCAAAGTCAACACTAATAAAACGGCAATCAGCTTTTTCATGACCTTTTACTATTTATATTCAATTGTCTTTTTTAACACAACATCTTCGGCCGAGCGTGCTATCATCACATCAAATGTACCGGGTTCGGTTACCTGTTTCATTTGATTATTCCAGATAGCGATATCTTCGGGCTTTACCGTAAATTTAACTGTTTTGGTTTCGCCGGGTTTAAGGTTGATCTTGTCAAAACCCTTGAGGGCCATTACAGGCGTAGTTACCGAATTTACCTTATTGCCCAGGTACATTTGTACCACTTCCTTACCGGCCATGCCACCGCTGTTGGTTACATCTACCGAAACCGTTATAGTCTCATTTTTTCCGAACGACGCTGCCGATACCTGCAGATTACTGTATTTAAATGAAGTATAGCTCAATCCATAACCAAAGGGGAACAGCGCATCCGGCGATGAAAAAACATAGTCTTGTCCCGGTTTTTCGGTTGAACCCGGATTATGATAAAAACCTTTGTTGGATGCCACATGATTATAAAAAACCGGGATATGCCCGGTTGACTGCGGGATAGATACCGTAAGCCTGCCTGATGGGTTTACCTTGCCGAACAGGATGTTGGCAATGGCATTGCCTCCCCTTTCGCCGGGATACCAGGCCTCCACAACAGCCGGGATATTCTCTTTTTCCCAGCTGATGCTTTGCGGCCGACCGTGTACCAGTACCAAAATTACAGGTTTACCTGTTTTATAAACAGCCTGCAACAGTTCACGTTGTACCCCATCGGGATCAATGTCGGTTACATCATAACCTTCGCCGCAGGTGAATGGGTCTTTAGGCTCGCTTTCGGGTGCATGCCCGTCCCAGCCTACGCCGGAGAATACCACGCTGGTGGTGCCCAAAACCACTATCACGGCATCACTGTTTTTTGCTGCTTTGACGGCTTCGGGAAAGCCGCTTTTGTCCGGGCCCGACAGGGCACAGCCTTTAGCATAATTGATTTTTATTTTATTGCCGGCCAACTGTTTTATGCCATCAAGCACTGTTGTGCCCGAGCGGCTGTCGCGGGTTGAACTGTAATCGCCATACTGAACCTCGTTGGCATTGGGGCCGATAACCGCCAGCGATTTCAGGCTGTTCATATTGAGCGGTAAAAGCTGTTTATCGTTTTTAAGCAGGATGATCGATTCCTCGGCTATCTGTTGGGATAAGGCGATATGATCAGCGGTGTGTACCCGTTTCTTTAGCGCTGATGTATCGGGCAATGCCTTTTCAAACAAACCTGCTTTAAATTTTATAGTAAGGATGCGGGCAACGGCGCTATCAATCAGGGCTTCATTTACTTTTCCGCTTTTCACCAGGCCAATCAGTTTATCATATACATCGGGGCTAGGCGCTTCCAGGTCAACCCCGGCGTTCAGGCCAATTGGAGCAGCGCCTTCGGCGTCCTTAGCAATATGATGAAAAGTGTATAAATGCTTTAAACCTTCATAGTCCGAAAAAACATAGCCTTTAAAACCCCACTCCTCCCGCAATATGGTTTGCAGCAGGAAATGGTTAGCATGTGCAGGCACGCCGTCAATTTCGTTGTAAGCAGGCATTACAGCGTAAATATTTGCCTTTTGCACGGCATCTTTAAAAGGCGGCAAAAACATCGACCGTAGCTCCCTTTCCCCTACTGATGCCGGGGCTAAATTGATACCTGCCACAGGGATGCTGTAGGCCGCGAAATGCTTGGCCGTGCACATTACTTTGTCTTTACCAATACCGTTTATTGTTTGTGAAGGATCACCCTGCATCCCAATTACAAACGATGTACCCATCCTGCTCACGAGATATGGATCTTCGGCATAACATTCCTCATTACGGCCATAACGCGGGTCGCGGATGAGATCGAACAAAGGCGAAAGCGCCTGGTCAACTCCTGACGAGGACGCTTCATAAGCGATCATCGAACCCATTTTTTCAATCAGCGCCGGGTTCCAGGTGCTGCCTTGCGCTATAGCCTGTGGAAAGATGGTAGCGCCTGCCGCCAGTTGCCCATGCAGGCATTCGCCTATTTGTATAGGCGGGATACCAAGTCTTGTTTTTTCTTTAGCATATTTCTTTGCGGCTACAGATAGCGTGGCGATATCATTGATATTGGTAAAAGGGCTTTCACAAACGCCATAAGCAATTGGGTTTTGCATGGAGCCTTTTAACGAGTTCATGCTCATCTGGCCCACCTTTTCTTCCAGCGTCATACGGTTTAACAGGTCTTTCACGCGTACAGGCACAGGTGCCTTGGGGTCTTTATAAACCTGTGCGGCTCCGATGTTAATTACAAAAGCAAACGCGGTAAACAGGCATAATTTCTTTTGCATAGTATCCAGATATTTAATTTTCAAATGTAGAGACGCATCACATGCGTCTCCCACATGCAAAGCATCGTTGCTTGTCCTCCTCGCCGTTGTTGGTGTTGTCACCAACAACTTTTCATGCGGCATTTCAGAAAATAAAAATCATAGGAGTTGTTGGTGACAACACCAACAACGGCATATTTTCATCATGTTCCCTCAGGGTCTCTCGCAGAGGACCCTGAGGTTCTTTGCGTTCTAAACATTTACCAGGATAAAGAACAGCGAACCGGCGTGGCGTCGACATCAGGGTCCTCTGCGAGAGACCCTGATAGGACGTTAAAGAGCGTGTCATCGTGAGCGTAGCGCGGCAATCTCGTAGCCAATGCATGTCCGCTCTGTATAACTACGAGATTGCTTCGTCGTTCCTCCTCGCAATAACATGGTTTTTTAAACCAATAATTTCAACTGATCTGCATCTTCCGTACACCTATGGTGTTGTCACCAACAACGGCATAGAAACCGATTTTATCCCTTCAATGCATCAAATAAAACTTAGAATAAAGCTTTTCCCCTCCGGCTACCTTCAATTCTGTCAGGGTTTGATTCTCATTAGCTTTATCAGCCATGTAATGTCCGCTTAAAGCATAGATGCCTTTTTTCAAATGTAATAGAGCTTTTTGCGGTTCTACATAAGTGTTCAGCCCGGGTTTAATTACCGGTACTTCATCCAAAAACAAAGCAGGACTAACCTCAAAACCGGTAGTTAATTCATAATCCGCTTCCTTGTCTATTTTGATAAAACCTTTAATTTTAACCCAGTTAATAAAACCTTCGGTTGCAATTTTAACGGGTACAATCAGGCTTGTTTCGCCGGTTTCCGTTGGCTTTTCATTTTCCAGCTTATCTATATCGCGTTCCCTCGTTTTAAAAACCTCGTAAGCCATTCCGGGTTTGAGGTTAGCAACTTTTTCATGTGCAGACTTGATATTCACCCGCCTGATGCTGGCCATTTGGCGAATGTGTTGATCATTCAATGTCCAGGTGGTGAAGGTTCTTAAACCGATGCTGTCTTTTAAGGGTACATTGATATTTACCGGGAAAGGTACAGCCACGCTATTGGCATCCGGCATTTTACCGTTTAACGCATAACGTACTTTAGCTCCTTTCAGCGGGTAGCTCAGCGTTAGTTTAAACCGGCTTTTATTGGTAATTACGTTGTCTACGCCGTCAATATCAGGCAGGCGGGCGTTGAAATCCCACAACTTAAACAGGCCGTACTGGTTTTTCATTTTCCAGCCGAAGCGCTCCAGGTCTTTTTCATTTTTCGGACTCCAGGTGAGTTCGGCTACGGCGAGGGCACGGGGGTAAACCATGTATTGCAGGTGCTGCGCGTTGGGCACCTTTTCGTTCCAGATATTGCCCTGGGCACCTAAGATATACTCCGCTTCTGCATTGGTTAGTTCTTTCGACTGCGGCTCATAATTATAAACCATTTGCCAGGTAACCGGCGGATTCCAGCCTATCGGTTCCAGATCCTCATTGGCTTGCGGGGCATCAAAGTACATGTATGGCAGCGGCGTCATTACTACGTGATGATGCATCCTGGCGGCAGCTATCCCTCCTGCTTCGCCCTGCCAGCTCATTACTGTCGCTGACTCGGCAAGGCCACCCTCCAAAATCTCGTCCCAACCAACTAACTTCTTATTTTTTGACAGCAGGAACCTTTCTATCCGTTTAATAAAATAACTCTGTACTTCTTTTTCGTCTTTCAGGTGCTCACGTTTCATGAGTGCAACTGCTGTAGGGCTTTTGAGCCAATCGGCCATCTCAGCTTCATCACCGCCGATATGAATGTATTGGTTCGGGAACAGTGCTATCACTTCTGTCAGCACATCTTCCATAAATTTGAAAGTATATTCACTCGGGTCAAGCATCCGCACGCGGTGTTTAGCCCCTGTCGAATCCTGGCAGCCCAGTTGCGGGTAAGCAAAAATAGCAGCCTCGCTATGGCCCGGCATTTCAATTTCGGGCAGGATCGTCACAAATCTGTCCTGCGCATATTTAATCACATCCCTAATTTCATCCTTGGTATAAAACCCGTCGCGACCGTCATCTATCAGATTGTCCAGCTTACGGAATTCGCCCCGTTTAGCATAGTAGCTGATCCTGGCACCAACTTCGGTAAGGCGCGGATATTTATCAATCTGGATGCGCCAGCCTTCATCGTCGGTTAAGTGCCAATGAAACACATTCAGTTTGTAATGTGCCATTACGTCGATGTATTTTTTTACTTCATCAACCGTAAAAAAATGGCGGCTTACATCAAGGCTTAGGCCACGCCAGCCAAAACGTGGCTGATCGGCTATGGTACAGGTAGTTACTTTTAGGGGTGCTGCTTTATCTGTCGGCAACAATTGAATTAGTGATTGTACCCCGTAAAAAACACCAGCCCCACTGCCGCTGATACTTACCGATGCAGGGTTTACATTCATCGTGTAGGCACTCTCAGCATTAGACCAAACATTGTTTAACCTGATGGCTGTTTTGGCAGGGATCTTTTCAAAAACTTTTACCGTTGTTTGCAGGCCGTAGTTTTGATTAAGGTAATCCTGCAGGTATTTGCCTATTGGTTCTGTCTCTTTATTAACCCCGATCACGGCAGACTTACTTAAAATAAAGCTGCCCTTCCCTTCCTTTAAACTTAACGGCTGCGGGATGATATGAAACTGTGCTTTTACCGTTATTGCCAATAAAAGCAGTGAGGTGAACAGTAAAATATGTTTAAAAAATGGTGTTTTCTTCATTTCGGTAGATGATGAATAAAGATTATACCTTAATGGTAATATTCCTTTTGTAGAGGATCCAAACCGGGATAAAAATGATCAGCACAGTCAGGATAGCTCCGGCCAGTGAAGCGTTTTCGGGCGAGAGATATGGCACAAATAACTGATTATAAGTGAACGACCATAAATTGGTTTTACCTACCGGGATGGCAGCTATTAAAGCCGGGATAATATCGGCCAAAACATAGGCAGCAATGGCATTACGCCCGAACGCTAAAAATGGCGGCAGCAGGGCTTTATTCCCTTTGATATCAATAAACCAGTATGACAATGCAAGAATATTAATAGCCAGCCCGGCAGTAAGCAACACGAATGAGCTTGTCCACAATTGTTTGTTAACTGGAAAAAATGGATTCCAGATCAAAGCCAGTATGATCAATACGATGCCGGCTCCCATTATTTTAAGCAGATCAGCACTGGTTTTAAGTTTGCCCATTTTGAGCCAGGTACCGGTGAATACACCTAACAAACAGGTAGCAACAGATGGGATTGTCCCAAGCAAACCCTCCGGGTCCCAGGTTTTGGATGAGCTCCAGAGGTGGTTTTCGGTAAATACCGATCTGTCAATCCAGGCGCCCAAATTGGTTGCCGGTTCAAGGTTAGGTGTACCAAAACCCGGTACAGGTACCAGCGTCATCAATAAAAAATAACCTATTAAACAGCTTACAGCGATAATTACCTGTGTACGGATGCCGGTTTTAACGTACAGCAAGGCAGTTATGCCAAAAACAAGCCCGATGCGCTGCAACACACCGGGAAAACGCAGATGCGCGAATTGAAAATCGTTGATCAGTGGTAAACAAACGCCAAGGGCTATGATAATCAGCGTACGGCGCAGGATGGATAACAGCAATTTGTTATGATTAGCTATATCCGCTTTTTTACTTTCCATGGCATATACGATAGATACGCCTACCATAAACAGGAAGAAGGGAAACACCAGGTCTGTTGGGGTACAGCCGTTCCATTTGGAGTGTTCAAGCGGCCAGTAAATATGCCCCCAATCGCCGGGGTCATTTACCAGGATCATAGCAGCTACGGTAAATCCCCTGAAAAAATCAAGCGACAAAAGTCTTGGGCGGCTTGCCTTTGTTGTGCCTGTGTTTTTAAGCGCTTCCTGCTGATTGATTACCATAGTTGCCATGTATTATAGTACCATTAGGTATTTTTTTTATGGGTTTTTAAAATGTATTTGAACTGGTAAGTACCCGAGCCCACATCCATCTGCATATCGCCGCCGGCCGGTTTGATGTTGGCGATATCTTTATTGGTATTAATGTCGATATTACTTTCTGTCACCGGGCCATCAACCGCCGGCAAAGTGACCGTAGCAGTAGTATTTGGCGGCACAATTACATCAAGGGTAAAAATGCCGTTATCAATACTCCAGGCCGATTTTACCTTTCCGTATAATGTTTCCAGCTCGGCATTGGCATTGGTCAATTTACCGCCGGGATGCGGGAAGATATTTATTTTATGAAAGCCAGGGCTACTCTCGTCGGTATTGATCCCTGCAATAACCCGGTACATCCAATCGCCAATGGCGCCATAAGCATAGTGGTTAAAGGAGTTCATCTCCGGGTCTTCAAAAGTACCATTGGGTTTTATGCCATCCCAGCGCTCCCAAATGGTAGTAGCCCCGTTTTTTACGGGATAAAGCCATGAAGGGTATGATTCTTTCATCAACAGGTCATAGGCAATATCGGTGTGACCGAAACGACTTAACACATGACAGATATACGGCGTGCCTAAAAAGCCTGTTGTAATGTGTTCATCATAATCTTCAATATTGTTTACCAGCCTTTTTGCTGCAGATTCGCGCAGGTTTTCGGGCAGCAGGTCGAAGTTCAGGGCAAGTACATATGATGTTTGCGTACCCGAAATCATACGTCCGTTAGGTGTAACATATTCTGCCTGGAAAGCCTTTTTGATATCAGCTAACAGCGCGGTATATTTTTTAACATCATCTTCCTTACCCAATATAGTAGCGGCATTAATAACCAGCTGAGTTGAATAAGCATAAAAAGCCTGCGCTATCAGGTTTTTATCGGTTAGGGCGGCGCCATCCTCGTAGTCGGTGCCGGCGTAAAACAGCCAGTCGCCAAAGTGGTTACCGGTGTCCCAAAGGCCGTTTCGGGTATGCCGGGTAATGTAGCCCACCCAGGCGGTCATGCTTGGGTACTGGTTTTCCAATACCTTTTTGTCGCCGTAAGCCAGGTAAATATTCCAGGGGACAATGGTTGCCACATCGCTCCATCCTGAGGCTGCTGCCGAAGCGCTATCCAGCATGTTAGGGATCACATAAGGTACCGCGCCGTTTTTATGCTGGTCGGCCGAAAGATCTTTTAGCCATTTGGTAAAAAATCCGGCCACATCCATATTGAAGGTAGCGGTGCGGGAAAAAGCCTGAGCATCGCCCGTCCAGCCCATACGCTCATCGCGCTGGGGGCAGTCGGTAGGTACATCGATAAAATTGCCCTTTTGCCCCCATTGAATATTATGCTGCAACTGGTTAATGAGTGGATTAGAGGTAGAGAACATACCCGTTTGCGCCATATCCGAGTACAAGGCAAAGGCAACCACATTGGTCGAATCCAACTGGCCTTCATATCCTTCAACCTTCAGGTACCTGAAGCCCTGGAAGGTAAAATGAGGTTCGAATGTTTCAATACTATCGCCCTTAAAAACATAAACGTTTTCCTGTTTGGCTGTACGCAGGTTTTTTGTGTAGAAGTTCCCTTTCTGATCCAAAACCTCGGCATGGAACAGCTTTACCGTATCGCCTGCTTTTGCCTTTAATTTAAACTGCACCCAGCCAACCAGGTTTTGCCCAAAATCAACCACATGCTCGCCCGCAGGAGTGGTAAATACTTTGAGCGGCTTAAACATTTCGTGCTTGCGCACCGGCGGACCAAATGTGGCCACTAAATTTTCTTTAACGGTATCAACGGTGCGTACCGAATCCCAGTTTAAATCTTTGTAAGCAATGGTCGACCAGCCTTTCTTCTCCTTGCGGGCATCATAAACTTCGCCATCAAAAAATGATGATGAACGGATCGGCCCATAAGCTACCTTCCAGGTTTTATCCGAATTAATGAGTATCCGTTTACCGTTAGTGTACACCACCTCTAACTGAAAAAGCAAACCAAGTTTGGTGCCATACACATTCTTTTTTCGATTATAGGTATAACCACGGTACCAGCCGTCGCCAAGGGTTACGCCAACAGCGTTATCGCCTTTTAGCAGGTCGGCAGTTACATCATAAACCTGGTATTGCAGGCGTTTATTGTAACTCGTCCAGCCGGGGGCAAAATAGTCGCTGCTAATTCGTTTACCATTAAATTGCGCCTCATATAAACCGTGGGCAGTAATGTATAAATGCGCCGCACGTACCTTATGATCAAGCTTAAATGTTTTCCTGAACATGGGGCATGGGCCACCGGTAGTATCCGACAGGTAATTATTTTCTATCCATTTGGCGCTCCAGTCGGCGGGTTTAAGCAGGCCCATTTTCCATGAGTTAACCATGCTCCATGGGGTAACCTGCTGCCGGTTATTCCAAACGCGTACCTGCCAGTAAACTTTCTGACGTGAAGCGAGCGCAGGGCCGCCATAGTAAACATGCAGCGATTCATTGGAGTTAACTTTTCCCGAGGTCCAGAGCAGGTCTTTACCTTTCAGTAAGGATACGGCATTACTGCCTACCCTTATTTCATAGGCAATTTGCTGAATGTTGCGATCCCGGGTTATTAGTTTCCAACCAAGACGGGGAACGGCATCGTCGACAGAGATGGGGTTTATTTTGTATTCACAAACCAGGTTATCAACCCGGAACGGCGGAGGAACAGGCGGCACTTTTTGTGCTTGTACAATTATTGGCAGAAAAGAAAAAAACAATATAATAACGCGTGTGCATACCTTTTTACACATACCTTTTTTGGGGTTTTAATAGTTCATGCTATTAAATAAACTTTAACAGCAATATTGTTTTGATATGCACCTGAAATTTTTCATCGAGCCTGCCCACAAAATGTGCGTTCATCGCAATATACACCTATAAACGTAATATAGCCGGGTAAAAGTTTCACCCTGGCCATGTAACATTATTAATGTTCGAGGTTTGCTTCATTTAAAGGATACTGGAACAGCAGGCGGATATTGCTATAGGCAGCAGAATTAATTTGCCATGAGCTATTTTTATACGCCCGTTCGCTGATAGCATGTGCTTTCATTACCTCAACGGCCTTGCCGGTGCGCAAAAGGTCAAACCAACGGTGGTTTTCAAACGCAAGCTCAACCTGGCGCTCGTGTGCTATGGCAGCACGGAACTCCTCCTGGCTGGTAACGTTCAAGTCGGGATTGGCATTACCCATTGATTTAGGTTCAAGCCCCGCGCGCTGCCTAACCAGGTTCAGATATTTGAAAGCATCGCCACCTGCTGCAAAGCCTTGTTCGTTTAAACACTCGGCAAGCATCAGGTAAACATCTGCATAACGATAAACCGGGAAGTTGTTGCCGGTAATGCCTTGTACCGATCCGATGCTCTGATACTTCTTTATGAAAGGCAGATCGATGCCGTACTCATCTGATGTAAAGTTTATCAGTGAAGCATCTTTCCTTTTATCGCCTTCTTCATAGGCATTGACAAGGTCCTGAGTAGGGATATTCCAGCCGTTTTGAGCATTGTTACCGATGTAAAAGCCGGTAACATCATTATCATAGTAATCCCATGGGATGAAAGTATCTATAAAATCAGCCCCCAGGCCGTTAGGGCCTTCAATATACTGAATTTGAAAAATTGACTCGGGGCCGTTTTCCTTAGCAATATCAAAATTATCCGCATAATTAGCGTTAAGGTTATAGGCCCCTGACGATATAACACTGCGTAACAGTGGTATGGCTAAATCAAATTTCTTTTGGGTCATATAAACTTCGGCCAGCATGGTTTCGACAGTACCTTTGGTTACCCTGCCTTTATTAGCGGTGGTTTGGTATTTTACAGGTAGTTTAGCTATCGCGGCCTGGGCGTCCGCGATGATCTGGGTATAAACAGCAGCTTCCGGTGACTTAGTGGACAGGTCATAAGCATCACCTACCGATTTTGGCTCGACAAGCACCAGCGGTACATCACCAAACATACGTACCAGGTTAAAATAATTGAACGCCCGTAAAAATAAAGCTTGCCCTCCTATGGTATCGGTAGTGGCGGCATCAAGCTTGGCAGCCGGCAAGCGATTGATGATAACATTGCAGCGGCCGATACCGGTGAAACAGGAGCTGAAGTACGCCTGCACAATATCATTATTATTCAATTCGCGAAACTCATCCAACTCCTCCTTATTGTTGCCTGAACGATCGTAAGGATCATATTCATATGAAGTATTATCAGACCGCATTTCGCCCATTGCCCAAAATGACCCGTTATATAAACCCTGAAGAGGGGCATAGGCACCATTAATAGCCTGAACAAACTGGGCCTTTGTTTTAAAAAAGTTGGCACTGTTTTGAGTATCTGTGGGTTGCAGGTTAAGATAATCCTTTTTACAGCCGTAAAAACCAATAGCTGCGAGGCTAAGAAAAAGGTATATGTTTTTTTTCATGTCTTCTGATTCTTAATGTTGCTCAATTGTGTTTTCAAAAATCGCTGTATCCACTAAAATGTCACGTTACAACCTAATGTGTAAATTGCCGAAACAGGATAGCCTGTAAAATTCACATTGGGTGATAACGAACGGTTACCCTGTTGCCCCTCAATGCCGACCTCGGGGCTGCCTCCTTTATAACCTGTAATCAGGATGGCATTTTGAGCGCTGAAGTATACCCTGAAGTTTTTGCTGAATTTTGTTTTGAAATTGTAACCGAGATCAATATTCTTCACCATTAAATACGAGTTGCTCTCTACCCAATATGAGGGATAAAAATCGCGGGCAAGGCCAGTGTTTGAAGTAGTAGTAGGCAATATGCCGGCCCCCGGCTGCTCCGGTGATCTCCAGCGGTTTATAACACTTTGCTCAACATTAAAAATACCATCCAAATTGGTTGTAAACTGTTTGTACATATCAAACACATGCCCCCCTACCGAGCCGGCCGAGATAATGTTCAGGTCAAATTGTTTGTAACTGAAGTGGTTGTTAAAACCAAATGTAAATTTAGGCCAGGGGTTGCCAATAGGTACCTGGTCTTTACCATCAATAACACCGTCATTATTAACATCCTTATACCTGATATTGCCAACATTTTCACCTTCAAAATGCGGGTATTTGTCAAGTTCGGCCTGGCTTTGGAATATACCTTCAAAAATATATCCGTAAAACTGCCCAAGCGGCAACCCTACCAGTGTAATACTGGTTGGGTTGTCATTCCGGGGCGCGTCATAGATTTGAGGTGTAGGGCCAAGGCTTATAACCTTATTACGATTTAACGATATATTAAAATCTGTACTCCAGTTAAAAGCTTTGCTAACTATGTTTTTGGTGGTTACCGTAAACTCAAAGCCGCGGTTACGCACGTTGCCAACATTTGATAACGCGTATCCGTAGCCCGAGGCTATCGGCACGGGTATATATTGCAGTAACCGTTCGGTAAAGCGGTTATAATACTCGGCAATTAAGTAAACCCGGCCTTTAAATAACGAAAGGTCCATGCCTACATCAAACTGTTTGGTTGTTTCCCAGCCAACTTCAGCATTACCGAGATCCGTAATTGACTTTCCGGGAGCCAGTGCTCCGCCAAAAGTATAATTGGTTTCGTCTACAGCGGCTACATAGTCGTAGTTACCCACGCTGTTATTACCCGCGTGACCGTAGCTGGCTGTGAATTTCAGCTGATCGATCACATTTGTTTTTGGGAAGAATGATTCGTCAGAGATCCGCCAGCCGCCCGATACTGAAGGGAAAGTTCCCCACCGGTGCCCCGGTGCAAACCTTGACGATCCGTCGCGGCGTATGGAGGCGCTTAATAAATACTTATCCTTATATGCATAGTTCACCCTGCCAATCAGCGATAATAGCCTCCATTCCTCGTCACCGGCATTAGCTGTGATAATGGTAGCGGCCCTTACCGAACGGACTACATCGTCGGGAAAACCGGTGCCATAGGTTAAACGATAGTGGCTGGTTTCCTGCTGTATTGAATAGTCGCCCAAAACAGTTAATGTATGACTGCCCCACGTTTTTTTGTAGGTTACGGAGTTTTCGCTAAGCCAGTTGAAGGAATTAGACGAATTAAATGATCCTATAGCTTTAACCTGGTTTCCGTCCTTATTGGGAATGCGGAAGCTTCCTAAAAACGACGGGCGAAAGTAATCGCCATTGCTATTCTGATAATCAATACCAAAAGTAGATTTTACATCTAAGCCTTTAATTATTTCCCAGTTAACGTATGTATTAGCCAACGTACGGAATTGTGAATACTTATTAGTGGTATTAACCAGCTCACTTACCGGATTGGCGTTAAGTGCTGTGCCTGCGATATTCCCGTTTCCCTCCGAACCTACCACATTGGTATATGAACCGTCGGGCTGTTTCACCGGCGTAAGCGGGCTTTCAAGATAGGCCTGGCTTAATACAGCCTGGTCAAAATGCCCGTCTGTTTGTTGTAATTTACGCTGGCTGTAAGTTGGAGCGATGCTAAGACCGGCCGTAACATTTTTAAACAGATCGGCATCCATATTGACTTTTACCGAATATCTCCTGAATCCGGTGTTAAGCACCGTACCTTGCTGATCAAAATATCCCAATGAAAACAAAGAGCGTACTTTATCGGTACCATTTGAAACAGTAACATCATAATTTTGCATAGGCGCATTACGGGTAACTGCATCATACCAATCAGTACCTTTGCCAAGTGCTTTTGGATTCCTGAACGCCTCAGGCACCTGATTCATGCTGAATGGCACTCCGTTCACTTTATCCAGATCCTGCAAAGCTTCAATACGCCACTGCGCGTATTGTTCGGCGGTCATCATTTTTAATTTGCTTTTGGGCAATATGGTTTGAACACCTGTTGAAGTATTTACCGTTACTGACGACTCGCCTTTTTTCGCCCTCCTGGTAGTGACCAAAATAACACCGTTTGACCCTCGCGAACCGTAAATAGCTGTAGAAGCAGCGTCTTTCAATACACTGATATTTTCTATATCGTCGGGATTGATGGTACTTAAAGGATTTTGATATTGATCAAACCCCGGAGAAATGGGGAATCCATCAATTACATATAAAGGATCATCACCGGCACCTACTGAACCGGCGCCGCGTATATTTACAGAAACACCACCACCCGGAGTACCGGTTACCTGGTTTACGGTTACGCCCGCAAGCTGGCCGGCCAGTTTCAAATCAAGACTCGCTGTTTTGATCTCTTTGATATTGCCCATTTTTACCGAACCAACAGCACCCGTTACATCCTTACGCTCCTGGTTGCCGTAACCTACAACAACTACCTCCTTTAATTCCTTGTTATCTTCACTTAAAACAACGTTGATAGTTGTTCTTTTATTAACCGGTTCTTCTTTGGTTTGAAAACCGATAAATGTAAATACCAAAACTGCATTATCTTCGGCATTTAGGGAATACTTACCGTCCACCCCGGTTATGGCACCAACATTGGTGCCTTTTACTTTAACATTAACACCCGGTAACGGCTGATTTTTATCATCTACCACAATACCGCTTATGGTTATGGGTACCTGGGCAGTGCTTACATCGGGCGTTTTCTTTTTATTTACAATAATATTTTTATCATCAATAACATACGTTAAAGGCTCATCCTTAAAGCATTGCTGCAGCGCTTCCTGTAATGAAGCATTAGTTAGTGAAAGATTAACCGGTTTGGTTTTTGAAATATCTTTATACCTGTAAAAGAAATAATAGCCGCTTTGTTTTTCAATTGCTTTAAAAGCTTTATCAAGTGCTATCCCCCTCGCATTCAGGGTTATGGATTGTGAAAAACTTTTAGCACTTAGCTGGAGGCAGCCGAGAGTTAGTAATAAGACGGTTAATCTCATCGTCAAAAACAGTTTTGAATGTGTACCAAAGGCACTAAATACTTTACCAGTAAAGTTTAAATGCATAACTTCGTGATGTTTGGGTTAAAAAAATCTGTTATTGAAAACTCAGGAAAGCTTGATCCAATTCATTATGCCGGAAGCGTTGCAGCGCTTCCGGCTTTTCTTTGATTTAGATAAGGGGAGCTTAGGTTGGAATATTTTGAGATTATATCGTCAGTGTTTCTTCATAGTTTGGGTTTAGCAGTTAAAAATCAGCTGCCGGTATTTAAGGCGTAACAATTATTTTTTTGTTCTCAATCCTAAAACGCACGTGGCTTAATTCAAGGATGTGCAATACCTGCGATAGTTTTACATCCCTGCTGATCTTACCTACAAACTCATCATCAGGTATTTTACCTTCGTATATTACTTCGGTACCATACCACCTCGAAAGCTGCTTCATAATATCTTGTATGTTTGCCCGCTCAAAGTCAAAGAAGCCATTTTTCCAGGCCACCGCCTCGTCGGTATCAACATCAATAATTTTAATGTTTTTATCATTTATAATGCCCTGCTGACCGGGCTTTAGTAAATTACTTATATTACCCTGTGTTAATTTCACTGATCCTTCAAGAAGGGTGGTTTTAACAGCGGCCTCATCATTATAGGCCATAATATTAAAATGCGTACCAAGTACGGCTACTTTAATGTCTTTAACCCTTACATTAAAAGGCTTCGCTTTATTTTTGGCCACTTCAAAATATCCTTCACCGGTGAGTTCAACATCCCGTTCATTGCCAGTGAATGCCGTAGGGAATTTTAAAGATGAGGCCGAATTAAGCCAAACCTTTGAACCATCAGGAAGCACTACCCGGTACTGACCGCCCCTGGGGGTGCTAATGATGTTATAGGCAACCGGTCCATTTTGCTGTTGGTCCTTATCTGCGGTGTAAACCACCTGCCCATCCTGCGTTTTATTAATGCTGATGTTACCCGATTGATTCAGCAAGCCGATCTTAGCCGAGTCCAGTATCAGTTTGAAGCCGTTGGCAAGGGTTAAAACAGCCCTGTTATCGCCAGGCTCAACGTCATGTTTTTCAATTGCTTTGCTTTGAGCCACCAGTTTTTGCTGTTCATGTTTAATACACCAATGATAAACAGCAGTACCCGATAGCAGCAATATGATAGCTGCGGCGGCCACATTTCTGAAAAAGTGCAGCTTTATAACCCGGGGCTGCGCGTTAAATGCCGGCTCGGCTATCGCCTGCCTGATATTAGTTAACATGCGGTCTTCCAGTTCCTGCTTTACACCAAGCACTATTTCGTCCCATCTCGTCGGTATCACCCTGAAAGCTTTCAAAAAAATTCAACAACTGTTCCTTGTCCGCAGCAGTTGCCTGCCCGGCCAGGTATTTATCTATCAGTTGTAAAAATTCTTCCTTTTGCACAAATGTGGTTTTGATAAGGAGAGTAAAAAAACGGGGGTATCCCCTACGTCGAAATGAAAAAAATTAAAATATTTTATGAATAAGCTTTAACAAACGAATGTTAGCCGAAAAATCAATTATTCCCCCAAAAAATCCAGCAAAAAGCTGTTTAAAAACAATCAGAATATCTAATCACTCAATAGAATTTTCATTGCCGTTGGTTTTAACCAACGGAATATTAAATAGCGATAAAGAGGGCTTTAGCCTAAACCCACCTGCATAATTGGGCTAAAGCCAGACTTTTAGAATTATTTCACCGTTGGTTAAAACCA
This sequence comes from Mucilaginibacter sp. P19, assembly GCF_050632265.1. Lineage (NCBI taxonomy): Bacteria > Pseudomonadati > Bacteroidota > Sphingobacteriia > Sphingobacteriales > Sphingobacteriaceae > Mucilaginibacter > Mucilaginibacter sp. P19. The sequence continues at coordinate 1,186,024 of NZ_CP192586.1, read as the reverse complement.
ACGGCAATAAATATCTTACATTTTTAAATAGATAAGATTTCATTTGATGCTATTTATCTAAAAAAACATCAACGCTTCCAGGATAAAAGCGGAGCCTAACGAGCCGCGCAACTGGCGAAGCGCTTTGGTTAAATGATTTTCGACGGTTTTAGTGGATATATTTAGCTGCAGGGCTATTTCCTTATGACTAAGGCATTCTTCGCGGCTCAGTTTGTAAACTTCCCGGCATTTTTCGGGCAGGGTATCAATCACCTGGTTTATTTGCAGTAGCAGTTCTTTGTGCTCAATGGTGTTGTGGGTAGCTGGGGTGTGCAGGCGCTCAATCAGATCGTCAAAAATCTCGCTTCTTACGGGCGTACCTGTGCGGATTTGCCTGTAAACCCCGTAACGTACCGATGCATACAGATAGGCTTTAAGCGATATATTGATCTCCACTTCGGCCCGGCAATCCCAAAGCTTAATAAACAGTTCCTGGATAATATCCTCGCATGCCTGCCTGTCTTTTAAGATATTATAAGCCGCTTTAAAAAGTGAAGCCCAATATCTCCTGTAAATCATGGTAAGCGCCGCTTCATCATCAGCCTTTAACCGGCTAATGAGCTGCATATCGCTCATCACAATTTTGTCGGGCATAGTTTACTAATTAAGTTCGTCCGGGAAACAAAGGCTAAAATTACTTAAATATTAATTTAATATATTTAAAAAGTAAAAATAAGCTTATACGCTAATTATGAATCACTTAACCATCATTTCAAACTATCGGTTATTAATATAAAATAACCCAAAGGTTATCAAAAGCATAGGCATAACTTATTTATTATACAGGTTGGTCAATGCTATCCGGCAAAAAAGAGAGCCGCCCCTCCGGGCAGCTCTCCACTCTTAAACACTCAACTTTGAAAACAATCAATTCTTCAGTATTTCGTTTGCCAACACAATTTCTTCATGGGAAATAGTATGCTGGCGGCCTTTATATATTTTGAGGGTTACATCTGCATTTAATTCTTTTAATATTTCAACACTGTCATTAACCCTGCTAACCGGTACATGCGGGTCGGGGTCGCCAGTGGTGACCAGTACCGGGGTATTGTTAAAATCGCCTTTATAGTTTCCCTTAACCAATTCCTCTCCTATCAATCCGCCGGTGAAAGCGATAATCCCGCCGTACCTGCCGGCATTTCGGCCGGTATATTCAAGCGTTAAACATGCGCCCTGCGAAAAACCAAGGAAATAGATATTTTCCTTTGCTATTCCTTTTTGCCTGAGGTCCTCAACCAGTTCGTCAATCACTTCAAGGGCCGAATCAAGTGCCGGTTGATTATTTTGCACCGGGGCCATAAAACTGTAGGGATACCAGCTATGTTGATTGGCCTGTGGCGCATAGATAGCGTAACCATCTAATTCGAGATGATCTTTAAGCGAGATAATGCTGCTTGCCGATGCGCCGCGGCCATGCAGCATAATGATGGCTTTTTGGCCTGTTCGGCGGGAACTCCCGCCGAAACAACCTGTTTTGTGTGCCTGTACATCTGTTTGATTAAACTAATGATGGTAATGTTTTTTCCAACTCGCCGCGCAGGTTTTCATACTGTGCAGGTAATTTTAAACCTGTGCCCAATAATTCGGCTGGTTCATCAACCGCGAAGCCTGGGTTGTCGGTTGCTATCTCAAACAAAACACCACCTGGTTCGCGGAAGTATAATGAGTAGAAATAATTTCTGTCTATTTTGTCGGTGATATGCAAGCCAAGGTTGGCTATCTTTTCACGGTATTCCATCAATACTTTTTCGTTTGGTACACGGAATGCTACGTGGTGAACAGAACCACCTGCTACATGACCGGCAACTTCTCCCGGAACTTCCACCAAATCAACTATAGCTGCATTGTCGACAGCATCGGTAATAAACCTGTAGCGGTTAACATGTTGTTCCAGTAAGCGATAGCCTAATACACCGGTTAATATTTTGGCTGTAGCCTCAATTTTATTTGATGTAATGGTAATGCTGTGAAAACCTTTGGTTGCATTGGCAGCGGTTACTTCGGCAGTTTCCCATGGTGTGCGGTTATCGGCTTTTTTAGGAACGATAAGCTCAAATTTCAAACCATCAGGATCAAGGAAAGTAAGATACTGCTCACCAAATTTTTCGGCCGGTTTGTTGTAGATCACATTGTTGTCTTCAAACCTTTTCAACCAGAAATCTAAACTACCTTCAGGTACCGAATAACCAATTTCAGTTACCTGCCTTGCGCCCCGGCGACCTGCTGTGATACCTTCCCATGGGAAGAAAGTAAGGATGGAGCCGGGAGTACCATTGCCATCGCCATAATATAAGTGATAGGTACCGGGATCATCAAAGTTTACAGTTTTTTTAACTAACCTTAAGCCCAATACACGGGTATAAAAATCATAGTTTTTTTTGGCATTGCCTGCAATTGCAGTGATGTGATGAATGCCGTTTATAGTGTTTTCCATTGTTTTCCTTGTTTTAAATATTTTAATATTTGCTGTGTTATTATGACTCAAAATTACGGTCAAAATCACCGGCGGCACTTGATGTAGGATAAGAAAAACGGGGGAGTGTTTTTTTATTATTAAACGATTTCATTATCCGCCTTTCGGCAAAAAAAGTATATTCGGTTTTACATTTACATTGATGATCAACCTGTTTACATTCCGCAAATTTCTCAGTTGTATTCCGTTATGCGTGCTTTTTGCAGCGGTAACCAACGCTCAGGTAAAGGAAGAAGGCATAATCCCTAAGCCCGTTATAATGGTAAAGACAAATGCAAACCAGGTTTTTACTTTTAATCAATCAACAGCAATAGGTACCACACCTAACATCGGCCGGGATAACCTTACATTTTTCAATACCTATTTTAAATCTGTTTCAGGTTTCGGCCTCCGAACAAATCATAGGTCGAATGCTCCTGTTCAGTTAAATATAGATGATAAATATGTTACCCAACCAGAGGGATATAAGCTATCGGTTACAGCTAAACGTATAAAAATTACCGGTCATGATGAAGCAGGTGTGTTTTATGGATTGCAATCACTTATCCAGTTACTAAAAGTATCCAATGGAAAAGTAACTGCGCGAAGCTGCGTCATTATGGATTATCCCCGTTTTGCATACCGCGGGATGCATTTAGACGTAAGCCGTCATTTTTTCAAGCCCGAAGCTATCAAAAAATGGATAGACTTGTTGGCATTATACAAAATCAACACCTTCCACTGGCACTTAACTGATGACCAGGGCTGGCGCATCGAAATAAAAAATATCCTTTACTGCAAAGCATTTCGGCTTACCGCGATGAAACCATCATTGGCCACAAAAAGGATAGTCCGCACAGGTTTGATGGTAAACGCTATGGCGGTTATTATACCCAGGATGAGGTTAAGGAAATTGTAAAGTATGCCACTCAAAGGCATATCACGGTAATCCCGGAAATTGAAATGCCGGGCCATGCAATGGCGGCGCTGGCTGCTTACCCGCAATTGGGTTGTACCGGCGGCCCGTATAAAACCGCTACCTATTGGGGTATTTTTGATGATGTGTATTGCGCCGGCAATGACAGAAACGTTTACCTTTTTACAAAATGTGATGGATGAGGTACTGCCGTTGTTCCCTTCAAAATATATTCACATCGGCGGTGATGAGTGCCCTAAAACCAAATGGAAGGTCTGCCCCAAATGCCAGCAGCGCATTAAGGACGAACACCTGAAAGATGAGAAGGAACTGCAAAGTTATTTCATCGGCCGCATGGAAAAATACCTGAACAGTAAAGGCCGGCAGATCATAGGCTGGGACGAGATCCTGGAAGGTGGGCTTACCCCTGGTGCAACCGTAATGAGCTGGACTGGCGAAGAGGGCGGCATAGCCGCTGCCAAACAGCATCACGATGCCATCATGACGCCCGAAAAATATGTATACCTGGATTACTACCAGTCCCTTTACCCGGCCGAGCCACTAGCCGGCGGCGGTTACACGCCATTAAGCAAGGTCTATAATTACGAACCAATAACTAATGAATTAAGCGGCGAGGAAGCAAAATATATCAAAGGCGTACAAGCCAATGCTTGGAGCGAATACATGGCCAGCCCCGCACAGGCCGAGCGGCAATTGTTCCCGCGAATGCTGGCTTTGGCCGAAGTTGCCTGGAGTTCGAAGAAAAATAAAAGCTATCCTGACTTTTTGAAACGACTGAGGTACCAGCAGCCTTTACTTAAAAAGCTAAACATAAACGCGGCTGATGTATTTGATGAGATCACCGATTCTGTAATCGAAACAGCTAATCATCAGGTAGCGTTAAATATCCAAACAACTTTACCCGGCGCTAAAATATTTTATACAACAGATGGTACTGAGCCGGGCTTAAACAGCCAAGGTTACACAGGTGCAATTACAATAGCATCATCAAGCATTATTAAAGCAGCTGTTTTTAATAATGGCAGGCAGCAGGGCCGAACCTATGAAAAATCATTTAGCATTCATAAAGCCATTGGCAAAACGGTAACGCTTAAAAACCAGCCGCAGGGAGGGTTTAATCCGGGCAATACCTTTGGTTTAGTGAACGGCATCTTCGGCAGCAAGCTTTATAATGACGGGCAATGGTATGGCTTTAGCGGAGATGACCTTGAAGCAGTAGTTGACCTTGGAAACGTGCAAAACGTATCAAAGCTTGGCATTAACATATTAAAATACCATTGGCAAAAAATGTGGGAGCCAACGCTGCTTACCTTTGAGGTATCAACAGATGGAAGCAATTATACCGAAGTTTACCGCCAGACTGATTTCCCGGATAACGGCATCAACGCTGTAAGGGCAAACATCAAAACACAGCAGGCAAGATATATCAGGGTAAAAGCAACCAACAAAGGGATGATTCCGCCGGGTGAGTATATTGCCGGGGCAAAGGCATGGTTAATGGTGGATGAGATAATTGTGAATTAATGAACTATGGTCGTCTGAACTCGAATTTATTGAATTAAGGGAATTTATTGAATTTGCTGAGCATTCTGTCCATTCTTTTAATTCAATAAATTCGGGTTCAGACAGAATTGTTAATCAGCGCAATCAACGAAATCACCCAAATCAGCGGTTATTTTTTTATATTTTTATACCAAACACTAATGCCTGCGTTATGTTGAGTAAAAAGTTTTTAATATTTGTCACGAATACTCATTCCCCAAGTATAACTCAATGAGCAAAGTATTTACTATTACCGAAGGTTTGGAAAACATGGGGGCTTTACGAACGGGCGGTCAGGGCTCTGTTTATAAAGGTCGCCGCTATGGGCCTATTATCACAGCGGTAAAGCTCCTGCCCACTCCTATTCACACCGAAAGCACCGACGATAAAAATTTTCGCAATTTCCAAAACGAGGTCGAAAAACTAAAAAAGGTAAACGAAGAGCCTAACCCAAATGTGGTTAAGATCCTTAATTCGGGCATTACCGAAAGTGGTTCGTTCCCGTTTATCGAAATGGAATATATTGATGGCCCCGATCTGGAGGACCTGCTGAAACCACCCCATGAGGCTATCTTCAGCATTAAAGAGATCATCAAACTGGCCGATCAGCTGGCAAACGCGTTATCGCACTGTCACAAAGTTTCGGTAAAGCACGGCGACATCAAAAGCAATAATGTAAAGTTCAACGTACATACCGGAAACTACGTGCTGCTTGACTTTGGTCTTTCGGCCATGTCTGATGATCAGCGCCGTACCAGTATCCGTCATGCGGGCGCCATTGAATTTATGGCACCCGAGCAAAATGAAGGCCTGATGTATTTCCAAACAGATGTGTACAGCTACGGCATCATCCTGTATGAATTGATTGGCGGGCAGGTGCCTTTCCCGCTAAAAGATAATGGCGAAACAGCACGCAACGCCGTGATGCTGGCCCACATGGAGTCGGAGATGCCTGATGTAATGGAGCTGCGCCGCAAAAACCTGCCCGAAAGCTGGTCTGACGAGAAAAAGAAATGCAGATGCAGGTTCCGGCCTGGTTATTACAGATTGTGGCTAAATGCCTGCAAAAAGACATCAATAACCGGTATGCCAACGGCATTGAATTGCAGGAAGCTTTGATGCAGGGTAGCATAGGAGCCATTAGTAAAACTAATCCTGATGAATCGTGGAACACCGAAGTTTTATTAAAGGAAAATGAACGCCTGCAAGGCCTCGTTTTATATTACCAGGAAAACGAGAACAAGCAACCGGCACAGGTAATCAGCGATGCACCTGCTGATAACAAAGTCGTACGCATGTCAAAGCCAATTTTTGTTTTGTTCATGATATTGCTTTGCGGTTTCACAGTGTTTTCGGCAGTGGTGATGGATAAGTTTGGCGGGCGTATTTATAATGGGGTGGTTAGCAGGCTGTTTAAGCCTTCAAAAAAAGCAACCGACTCGGCCGCAAGTAATAAAATTATCCTACCCCAAAAAAAGACTCCGTACAGCAGCTTAAGACCAGTGATTACAAAGATGAGAGCAATATTCCACCTGAAGTTGATTCAACCGCCGATTCGATATTGCGTAACATACAACGGGCAAAACAACAAAAGGAAGATACGCAGTTTTATCGCGATAGTGTGAAAAAAGCGGATACCTCTAACTTAAACTTTTAATGATTTAGCATATACAGAATGGAACCTAAATCAACATTTTGGAAACGGATAGGCCTTCAGGACTGGTTTTTACCAAACGGCAAACCAGTAAACGAAGAGGCTGTAAAAATAAAAGCGCTAACGCCCGATGACGTGTATTTATACATCATCGAAAAATTCAAGGAATCGATCAAGCAGCTTTCTTTTGCCGACAGGATAGTTTTTTACCATGAATTTATCATCAGCTTTAACGAGGAAGATTACCAGGATTTTGTAAATAACCGCTCTGGCTTGTTCGGCATTATCGTTAATGAATCGGTAAAGAAGTTTTATGAATTGCTGCGCGAACACCAGGAAGTAGGCAAAAAGGTGGAGCCTTCAAGCTCAAAATGGGTATTCAGGCTGGTATCGCACCCGGACTATAAACGCGGCGATAAGGGTTTTATAGGTAAACTGCTGCCCGGCACAAGCGCTAAAAAAGAGGAGAACCTGCGGGTTACCTTCATTCCACGCCAAACGGGTGTTGCCCAAACGCTGGATATTAGCAACGAGGTTTTAAAGGGCTTTACTTATTACAGCGAAGGTTATTATGAATTGCCTTATGCCAATGATCTGCATTATAACGAAAAGGACGTAGCAAAACCCGGTACAAAAGTACTGGCCCGGCTGGAAACCATTATGCCAGATAAACAGTTTGTTGGCCGCAAGGTGGAGTACCTGATCAAGGATGATGATATTGTTGTATCGGGCAGTGATGAGGAAAGGGACGAGCAGGCCGTGTTTAAGGTACCGTCTGAATGGGTGAACACCCCGCACCTGCGCATCAGGCTAAATAAAGCCGATGGTAAGTTTTACATGGCTTCTTTTGGCGAGCGCACCCTGATCAATGAGCTGGAAGTGGCCGGGAGCGACGTGAACTCGCCGCAATGGGTTGAGCTGCCGTTCAACTCCAGGATCCTGCTCAATGGCATAGTAGGTATTAACATATTCAAACCCGAACCATAATGTCACAGGTATTATCAATAGGGCTGCTGGCAATATGTGTGCTGTTATTGGTAGCTCATTTTATCGACATAAAAAAATCCAGTTAAAACCATGGCAAATAATTTTTTCGGGATAACAGATACCGGTAGGCAAAGGCAAAACAACGAAGACGTTTTTATTGCCGAAAAATCTGGTGATGGCAATTTTATCATTGCCTGTGTGGTTGATGGGGTTGGCGGTTATGCCGGGGGCGAAATAGCTGCCGAAATTGCCCGCGCCACCATCCTGGAGCAATTGCAATATATAGCCGGCGATATTGTACCGCTATTGGTAAATACGTTTACTATTGCCAACCAGCGGATCTACGACGAAAAAGTACAGAACAAAGATCTTGAAAACATGGCCTGTGTGCTTACCTTGGCCGTGGTTGATGTGATCAACAATAAATTTTATTACGCCCACGTTGGGGACACCCGCCTGTACCTGCTGCGCGATTATTCGCTGATCAAGATCTCGAAAGATCACTCTTTTGTGGGCTTCCTGGAAGATTCGGGCCGGCTGACCGAGGAAGCGGCCATGGACCATCCCAAGCGCAATGAAATTAATAAAGCCCTTGGCTTTGCCGGGCAGATAGGCCAGGATCCCGACTTTGTAGAGACTGGTAACTCGCCCTTTTTGCCGGGCGATATCCTGCTCATTTGCAGCGACGGCTTAACCGACCTGGTTGATAAAAGCAAGATCACCAATATCCTTACCAGCAGCGATAACCTGCCCGAAAAAGGTAAAAAACTGATTGATGCAGCCAATAACCGTGGGGGTAAAGATAATGTCACCGTGGTGCTGGTACATAACGATAAGGAGCGCAAGCAACACAGCGCCACGAAACCGGTGGTGGCTGCTGTAAAAGCTGCCGAACAGCCGGAAGCAATTGCGCCCGCCCCGGTAAAAAGGCCGGAAGAGCCTGATCCTGTGGTGAAAACCAAAGGCAATGGCGGCACAGTGGCTGTACTTACCCTGCTTTGCTTTATTTTTTGGGTGGGTTTATCTGGCAGTTTAAAAAGAATGCCGATCAGGCTGCTATTCCTAAAAAAACAGATACGTTGGTTGCCCAGCATATTAAAAATTCGGTGGAGCTCAAGCTTCAGGATACTATTAACAAATTAAAAGGCCATACGCTGTTACTTTCGGCAGCTGATTTTCAGCAGCCTATTGTGCTGAGCGATACGCTGCATATCAATAAGGATAGCCTGTATATTAAAACAAAGGGTGCCGTCGTATTTAAAAAAGATTCTACCTATTCGGGCCCGGCTATCGCGCTGGCTGCTAATTGTAAATATGTAGTATTGGATAGCGTTGCTTTTGACGGCTTCCGCACGGCCATTATTACACACAACGATGCCCTGGTGCTAAAAAATGTGCAGTTTAATAACTGCTTAACGCCGGTCCAGGCATTGTACATGTTCCCTAATAAAAAATACATCTCGGGCAGGTTGTTTGGCAGCATGTTCAAAACTGATTCTGTTCCAACTAAAGCTACCCACTAATAAATGGCCCAGGAAAATCCCAAGGTACCCGGCAGGAGAATGGAACGGCTGTTCCTGTTGCTTACAGGCATATTGCTGGCCGTTTTATTTGTGAAGCTTTTCGGCGTATTGCAACTTAAGTTCACTGATGTTGATAAGCGCCTGAAGGACGGTACCATCGTAAACCTTAACTCGCCCAATACCGCTCAAAACGTAAAGGCGTTGCTTAAAAAGGGTTATTATTTCGATGATCCCAGGGATGTTGATTACATTGAATCGGTAATAGCATCGCGTAAAACAACCGGCGACCTGGTAGATAATACCGGCGAGCTTAACAAACGCAAATACTACGTAAATGCCGACGAGGCCTTTGAAAAGGGCGGTGAAACTTTCAAGAAACGCGTACTTACCTCCCGCACACTTTTAGGCTATACCGGCGATGATTCCATCCGCTTTGAGCAGGAATTGAAAAATCCTCCTGCTTTGGGCGCTCAAACCGATCTCAACCTTGGCGAATACAGCATTAAAGGTATAATAGCTCACAAAGGCGAACCAGTGCCCGGTGTACTGGTAAAGCTCACCATGATTTTGCCCCGCGACAGTATCTTCAGTGATGAAGAAACGGGAGCAAAAACATCTTTTTCAGAAAATGCCTCATCATACAAAAAACTGTATGTACTTAACGATCAGAAAAAGAAGGTACTGCAGTCACTAACAGCTTTTGCCCGTACCGATGAGCAAGGGCGCTTTGTATTTGCCAAATTGCCAACCGGTAAAGCATTTTCGGTATTGCCCATGCAGCCCGGCTTTGAGTTTGGCCGCTCGCAGGGCGTTGACGAGCTGGACAAAGATGTAAGTTTTAAATTTAGCCAGGCACCCCATAGCATCAAGCTGCTCTCTACCCGCGACTTTAACATCCTGAAAAAAGAGGGTGCCTTTATCGTGCGCTACCAGGAGGAGTTTAATATGTGGTACTGGATCATAGCTGGCAGTTTTTTTGCCGGTTTTATCATTGTACACCTGTTACTAAGCGCCCGGTACCCCGATGCCGATCAGATCATTTTACCCCTGATCATGATGCTTACCGGTATCTCGTTCCTTACGCTTTTAAGCCTGCAAGACCCGCTGCGCGATAGGTTCCTGGCTAAAGATACGCTTGTTTATTTGGGCATCGGCATGGCCGGGATCTGCATCATTCAGCTATTTAACCTTCGCCGTCTTAACCCCGACTCGGGCTTTTACCGGTTGCTTGTTTTTAAATGGAGCAGGAGCGCTGCCAACGGCTGGCCCTGGGCTATTGTTGCCATGGGCATCCTGTTTTCCACCATCTTGTTTGGTACCGGCCCCGAGGGTAGCGGTGTAAAAGTTAACCTGCTGGGTTTTCAGCCAAGCGAAATTGTAAAATACCTCATTGTTATTTTTCTTGCCGGATTTTTTGCCACCAACGAAAAATTCATCAGTCAATACGCCAGCTGGAGCAAGCGTTGGTCGTTCTTTTCTTTTGCACTTATCGCCACAATAATAACCCTGCTGCTGTTTTTGGTTTTAGGCGATCTGGGCCCGGCCATGGTGATCTGTTTTACATTCATTATCCTGTTCTCTTTTTCACGGGGCGATTTCCTGTATATGGCGGGCTTTGTGGTGCTATTTGTGCTCACTACCTGGTTTTTTGATAATATATGGCTTAGCGCAGGCATCACATTTTTTTCGCTTGGGAGCGTAGTATTTTTCAGGCGGAGGAGATTGAGTGAATCGGCCATTATGGCGCTCGTGGTGATCACTGCTTTTTTAACCATCGATAAAATTCCGGGGCTCGATAAAATTATCCCCGGTCCGGTGGAACGACTGGTTGAGCGTAAGGCTATTTGGCAGGACGCCTGGAATAATGAAGTTTACGGCGGCGACCAGGTAGCTAACGGACTTTGGGCCATGGCCAGTGGAGGGGTAAGCGGACAAGGTGTTGGGCAGGGCTTTGCCAAAACTATCCCCGAAGCACATACCGATATGATATTGCCATCAATCGGCGAAGAGTTTGGCTGGGCCGGCATGGCCGCGGTGTTCATCTTGTTTTTGTTGTACCTGCACCGCTCCATCATCATAGGCAGGCAAACCGGGATGCCCCTGCTGTTTTACCTAAGTGCAGGTATCGGGGTATGTACCTTTGTGCAGTTTTTGCTGATTGCGGGCGGCTCTATCGGGGCATTGCCATTATCCGGCGTTTCCCTTCCTTTTGAAAGTTATGGCGGCTCATCATTGGTAATAAATCTGCTGGCTGCGGGCTTCCTGCTGTCGGTCTCATCAGTAAGGGGCACAGCAGTGCAAATGGACTATATCACCAAACAGCAGGATAAAAACCTGGTACCTGCATTGGCAGCCGCGCTTGCCGGGGTGGTATTATTGGTGGTGAATGTATCGCGCTATACAACAGATAATAAGCAATGGGTTGTAAAGCCTGCTTTGGTTGCCGATAAAAGCGGTCTGCGGATGTTTAGTTATAACCCGCGTATCGCTATATTGATGAACAGGTTGCAGGCCGGTACTATATATGACCGTAACGGCCTTATCCTGGCTACCAGCAAACCCGAACTTATCGAAAAACAAAAGAACAAATTAAGCGCTTCGGGCATGCTGCATTATGACCTGGATTCGGCTATGCATAAGCGCCTGGATAGGTTTTATCCTTTTGAAGAGCAAACGTTTTTTTGGACGGGCGATCAAAACACCGGGGTATTTAATGGCAGCACCAACGGTTATTTTGCCGAGTATGAGCATGCCGCCGAACTTCGCGGGTTTCATATGCCTATCACCAATTATAATGTGAAGGCATCACGTTACCAGGAAGACCGGTTCCTGCCCCGCGGAATGAAAGAAATGACCGTAGCTAAAAAAGACTACAGCGCTTTAGCCAATCTCCTTGTAAGTGATATCAACGGCCCGGAGGTAGAAGCTTTCAAAAACAAAAACCGCGATGTAAAGCTTACGATGGATGCCGATCTGCAAACCAGTATTCAGCAATCTATCGCTTCCGATACTTCACTGTATGATAACAGGGTTTCGGTAGTTATCATGGAATCCAACACCGGCGATGTGCTTACATCGGCACAATACCCGCTGCCTCCTGTGCATAACTGGGACCAGCTGACTATGCCACTGGCCGATCAGAATAAACTGGCTACCTGGTTAACCACTACCGATCTGGGTTTTACCTATGCCAGTCAGCCCGGTTCAACGGCTAAAGTTTTAACGGCGATGTCAGCATTTAATAAATTAGGCATCGCTGCATCTGCAATACAATATCATGTAAGCACCCAGGAGCGGATCCGTACCAAGGGCATCGAGCCCGACGAAACCGGGATGATCACCATGGAGCGCGCCATTGCCAAATCAAACAACGTATATTTTATTAAACTGGCCAACCAGGAACACCTGGAAGAGTACATGGCAACGCTTTACCTTAAAACAGGGATGTTTTTGCATGGCGTAGGCGGTTACTATTATAATAAACCGGTATTGAATGCCACCCAGGAAGATAAATGGCGCACCTTATGGCGTAAAACCGAATTTAATACCAAACCACGGTACGATCCTAACAATATCCATAAAACAAGGGCTAAAGGTATTTCGGGTATGGCCTGGGGGCAGGGCGAGCTGATTGCTACCCCTGCGGCGGTAGCGAGGCTGGTATCAGGTGTGGCTAATGACGGTATGTTACTGCCCAACAGGTACGCGCTAAAAATTGCCGATTCAACAGTGGCTGTAAAAAGCGGTATCAAGCTGGCCGAAGATCCGCGTTATGCTGCTTTGTTAAAACAATATATGATTGAGCAAAGTGCGCCTAAAACGCCTATATTAGGCATCAAGGTAGCGGGCAAAACCGGTACGCCGGAACGTATTGTAAGGAACCAGAGCGTTAACGATGGCTGGTATGTTTTCTTTGCACCAAAAGAAAAAGGCAGTGGCTATATGGTGGTTTGTATCCGGATAGAATCAACCCGCGGATCATCAGACGCGGTACACCTGGCCGGCAATCATGTGATCCCTTTCCTGCTGAAAAAAGGTTATATAAAAAGCATGGAAACGGAAACCACTACCGAAGAATAGTGTTTAAGCAGAAAGGAAGAGCAAATGGCATTTAGTTTATTTAAAAGAAGCGGCGAAAAACAACCCTGGGATGTAAAAAGCTTACGTGAAGCTATATTACGTTTCATTAAAGAATCGTTACAAAAGATAGAAGGTGGAGAAGGCGGCCATATTAAAGAGCTGAAGCTTTTTATAGTTGCCGATGCTGAGGACAAGCCTATTTATGAGGGTGCGGTTTATGTACATGATAAAGCGCTGTTCAAAAACGAGGTTCAAAAAATAGCCGACGATTTTGACATCAATTTACCTTCTGACTGGACGCTGGATGTTGAGTTCACCGATGAGCTCCCGGCGGAAGCGAAAAGGATTCCCGACCTGGATGCAGCCTTTATCATGAATACCCGCAAGCAGGTTGCACACAATGCAGCTTCCTTTACAGCCTATTTACGCATCCTGAGTGGTGAGGCCGAAAAAGAAGAATACCTGATTAAAGCAACAGACCCCAAACTTTACATTGGGAGGGATAAAAAGTCTGTTACCGAAAATGGATCGTTCAGGCTAAATCAATTTGTTTTTCCGGGAGAGAGCAGGGACGAAAGTAATAAATACATCAGCAGGCAGCATGCCCATATTGAATGGGACGGCGAAAGCGAGCGCTTCATGATCTTTGCTGATGAAGGCGGCGTACCTCCGCGCAATAAAACCAAGATCCATATTGCGGCTGATGGTAAGATGATCAAACTCAATTCCACTCAAATTGGCCATCCCCTAAGTGAAGGCGACCAGGTAATATTGGGAGAATCGGCGGTATTTTTATATACTACGATAGCAAACCGATAGAGCTAAGAAAAGGACGAGCGTTAGGAAGCGAAAGAAAATCCCTAACCATGCTCTGTCAAAATGACCTTCCTACCGGCATATGGTTAAAGGGAACTTATTTCCTGTACTTTAATCGCTTCCAAAATCCCATCCCAAAGTGCAATGCGCGCCTGTAATGCTTCTTTAACAGCAACAGTCGCGTCGGCCCATTTGCTGTCATCATCGCCGCAAAGTTCGGCAGTCATTTGATAGGCCAGTTGGGAATGATGGTCGCCGTCAACTTCTATATGGCGCTCAAGATAGTATAACAATATATCAACCTTACCCGGCAATTGTTGGCTCAGCTCTTTTACTATGCTTACAAACATATCCGGAATCAAATCTTCGCGGCCAAAAGTGAATACTGCAGCTTGCAGATGATCTTTATTGGTATCGATAACGTCAAATGTGTGCTGCACAAAATTGCGGGCGGCAACAGGAATATTGGCAATGATCAGCGCTTCATCAATATGCTTACCGAAGTTTAATTCATTAAACAGATTGTTGATCCCTTCAGCTTGGCTGCCGGCCTGCTGCATGGCACGCAGATAAAGTTCGAAATGGCTTGCACGGTTTCCCTGCTCATCGATATCGCTTTCCTCGCCGGCAACAATTTCATTGATGAGGTAACGGGTATTGGCGTTCCCGGTTGGCATCCATGGCGTTACCGTACAGGTAAGCTTTTGCTGCAAAGCTTTTAACAACGACATAAAATCCCAAACAGCAAACACATGATGCTCCATAAAAACGGTAAGCTCATCAAGCGATGTAATATTTTTATAAAGCTCGTGACTGATAAGCTGATCGCGTAAAGGATGGATCTCGATTTTTAACTGTGCAATGCGGTTGTTGTAATTTGCCATGTATCAAAAATTGTATGGGTGGCAAAAATAGCAAACAACGTGATTATTAATGAACTGATTATTTTTTTGACGACGGGGTGATGGGGGATTCTTTAATTATAGTTGCTTTAATAAGGATTTAAAGCACTGCTAACTCGGAACGGATCAGATTACTGCTACAAGCGATATCATTAACTTAAATTTAAGAAATTGAAAGGCTGCCCCAGAGGGGCAGATCATTATGCTTAATAATTCACTTCCATAAGTTTACCATAAAGACTCGAAGCATCACTCCTTTTCACATAACTCTTTACTTCCCCACCACTATCTTCTCCCCCATTCGCACCACGATATCCGACCCGACCGCATAAAAAGCAGAAACCGGCTCTTTTTCCAAAAACGGCCTAACTGCTTCACCATAGAGTGCGGCAACATCAGCATCAAAAACATACTCGCGCACCAAACCCGTTTGCCATGAAACATGCTCAACCTGGTACTCCATGGTTTTTATGGGGCTTAAGCTATTATATCCCCAGTAATGTTCCAAAATGAATTCTTCTGCGCTACCGGCTTTAATATTTACTAACTCATTACTCGCGGTGGCACCAAGTTTATTCCAGCGGCCGTTTAGCTTCCACTCATATAAAAATTGGGTGTGATTATCTGCAGCTGAAGTGATAGAACTACGCATAAGCAGGGCACGGTAATGCTCTTTGTAAAGATTGTTGGCAATAAGCACTATCATGCTTTTCGGTACTATTTCGCTTATAAAAACAGCGCCGCGCTTCCATTCGGTACCATTAAAGTATCGCACGTAAAATCGCAGGTTAACTTCTTCAAAGTTTACATGCCAGGGCCATTTAATACCCAGTACCCGGGTATCCGAAAACATGAAACCAACCATACTTACCAGCGCTTTTCCTTCCCACAGGTCAAGCACCGTGCCTGCCGGCTTATAAGGTTTTAATATTGCCGCATCAACCTCGTAATTGAGCATTACAAGGTTTTTCCACTGGGCTTTTAAAAATTCGCTTTTAGCCATAAAAAGAAAAATCCCGCCTTTTTTACGAGCGGGATATACTAAAATGATTAATATTTTTTATAATATTTCATAGCCTCGGGTATGAGGTTCTGGATATCGGCAATACGCGTAGCATCGGCAGGGTGAGTGCTTAAAAATTCAGGCGGTGCCCCACCTTTGTTTTGGGCTGCCATACGTTGCCAAAAGGCAATGGCATTGTGCGGATCATAACCGGCCATAGCCATAAAAGTTAAACCTAAACGGTCGGCTTCTGATTCCTGTTTACGGGAATACGCCAACAATTTCAGCTGGCTTCCAACACCATATAAAGTACTTATGGCAGTTTGTGTAGCCTGCGACTGCTGGCTTGTCGCCGCTCCTACCAGTTGTCCGCCCCCTTGTACCAACATCTCCTGCGAGATCCGTTCGGCCGAGTGGCGGGCAATGGCATGCCCAATTTCATGGCCCATAACTACAGCAAGATAGGCATCGGTATTGGCTACAGGTAATAACCCGCTGTAAACCGCAACTTTACCACCAGGCATACACCAGGCGTTAACCTCGCTACTCTGGATCAGGTTAAACTCCCAATTAAAGCTATACTGATCGCCATAACCGTTTTCTTTGAGGTATTTTTCAATGGCTACAGCCAGTCTGTTACCAATGGTTTTAACACGTTGCGCATCGGCACCGCTGGCCACCACTTTAGTTTTAGGGTCGGAAAGCAGTTGCTTATAGCTTGCCGCTGCCGACTGGTTCACTTCGGCATCGCCAACCAGGCTTAATTGTTTACGGCCGGTTAGCGGCACAGTTGAACAGGAAAAGACAGCCATGATGGCTATCAGGACTAATAAAGGTTTAAACTTTTTCATGGTGATTAGGCAGCTGTTGTTTTCTTCTTAAAAAAATTAACTTTCGATTCTTTGCCTCTTATTAAACGTTCAATGTTTTTTTGGTGGGTTACCAGCACAAGTACGCAAATACACATGCCATAAATTACTATAGACCGTATAGGTGTCGGAAAAACAAATGTAACGCCTATAGGGTAAGTAAAGGCAGCTGCAATTGAGCTAAGCGACACATATTTTGAGATCAGTAACACCGTTATAAAAACCACTATACATAATAAAGCAGCATGAAAATGTATAGCCAAAATCATTCCAAACAAAGTTGCTACGCCCTTGCCGCCCCTGAAACCTGCAAAAATAGGGAACAGGTGGCCCATAACTGCCGCTATGCCTAAGGCCAGTTCATAATTAGTGTATGCTGTTGAATTGATGGCACCTGTAGCAGATGCACCAATGAAATAAGCGAAGTTTGTTGCTGCCCAGCCTTTAAATATATCAAGCAGCATCACGGGGATGCCCGCCTTTTTACCAAGCACACGAAAAGTATTTGTAGCACCTGCATTACCGCTTCCGTACTCGCGTACATCCACATTGTAAAAAGCCATACCAATCCAAACAGCCGTAGGTATTGAGCCGCACAGATAAGCCATTATAAGTGCTGTAACAGAGTAAACGGTTATCATTCTCCTGCAATATTACAAAATTGAAGCGGTAAAAGCGTTTTAATCACAGCGCTTTTACCACTAAACTTTGTTTAACAATGTGTTATTTGATGTTTTAATTACCCCTATTTTACGGCTTTCAGGCTAAGGTCAAGGCTTTTAACCGAATGAGTAAGCGCCCCGACAGAAATATAATCGACCCCACAATCGGCATATTCACGTATGTTATCAATGGTGATACCGCCCGAAGCTTCGGTAATATAACGC
Organism: Mucilaginibacter sp. P19; assembly: GCF_050632265.1. NCBI lineage: Bacteria > Pseudomonadati > Bacteroidota > Sphingobacteriia > Sphingobacteriales > Sphingobacteriaceae > Mucilaginibacter > Mucilaginibacter sp. P19. The sequence continues at coordinate 1,168,333 of NZ_CP192586.1, read as the reverse complement.
CCTTGTATTATACCAACAGCCTGCCGCAGGTCATCAAAATTGAAATTATCAAGCAGTATGCGGTTCACCCGGCCGGTTTGTAAAACCTGCTCCAGTTCATCAAGGTTACGTACCTCAATTTCAATGGCAAGTTTTTTCCCATTGTCGGTTAAATATTGATTAGCACTTTCAATAGCTTGCCTTATTCCGCCGGCATAGTCCACATGGTTATCCTTAATCAGGATCATATCGTACAAACCAAACCTGTGGTTTACGCCTCCGCCTATGCGCACCGCCCATTTTTCGAGATAACGAAGCCCGGGTGTGGTTTTACGGGTATCTAAAACTTTAGTATTAGTCCCTTTCAGCAAATCAACTATCTGCCGGGTTTTTGTAGCAATTCCCGACATACGCTGCATACAATTTAGTACCAAACGCTCGGCGGTCAAAATACTGCGCGAATTGCCCTCAACCTCAAAAGCTATGTCTTTATATTTAACCGGGGCTCCGTCCTGCAAAAACACGTTAAGTTTAAGGTTTGGATCAACCACATGAAATATTTCGGCGGCCAGCTCTACACCGGCCAGTATTCCTTCGTCCTTAACTAAAAGTTTTGCTTTGCCGGTAGCGTCGGCCGGGATAGTTGAAAGCGAGGTATGATCGCCATCGCCCACATCCTCACTTAAAGCATTATTTATAAACTGATGTATGAGTTCTTTATCCAATTGTGTACTTTTTGAGTGTCAAAAGTAACAACAATTTTTAAATGGAGGGGTTTGATTACGGTAAAGATAATGGTTCATTGTTCATGGTTCATGGCAAATCTCTGACTATGAAAACGGTTCAGCTCCAAACAGGTGCTATGAACCATTAACTATGATCCATAAACTACGTCATTTCACCTTTTCATCCTCAATCTTCAGCTCAACAACGTTAGTACCTTTACCCGCGTCTTTAAGGGTGATGGCAACCCGAAATTCGCCCTTATCTGTATTCAAAATATAAACACCAAAATGATAATTACCCCCGAATTTATTTTATGTAACAGCTTAATACTTTTAGGCTTATTCCGGGCGAAGAACTTATCCAGTATAACTGTAGCCTGGTTTTGCGAGTAAACATTCTCGTCTTCCATAATGGTGATCTCAACATTATTGGCAAATAGCTTGGAAAGCTCTTTGGTATTACCTGTTTTTAAAAGATTGGCCACGTTATCTATAGCATCTGCCGATGAGACATATGGGAGCAGCAGTAAAAAAATAAACGACGGCAGGTATATTAATTTCATACAATAATAACGTACTAATGGGTGCTAAAGTTACAAAGAGCGGTTAAGTGTTTACTCGTTTTTTAATAAACTAAAAAGCGGTGTTCATTAAAACTGTATAATAAACACTAACAGTATAATTTAAGTTTTATTTCAGGCTGCTAACCTAAATTAAAAAATTATATATAAAGTACCCAGTTGCCTTTATATTTGCATTGTGGAAAACAAAAAGAAACTCGCACTAATAATACTTGATGGCTGGGGTTATGGCCGCAACGATCAATCAAACGCTATACTGGCTGCCAATACTCCTTTTGTTGATGGCCTGCTTAAGCAATATCCAAATTCAAAGCTTGAAGCTTCAGGAACAGCAGTAGGCTTACCTGCCGGGCAAATGGGCAATTCGGAAGTTGGTCACATGAACCTTGGTGCAGGCCGCGTGGTTTACCAGGAACTTGGCCGCATTCATAAGGCAGTTGATGACAATGAGCTGCCAACTATCCCCGTATTGAAAGATGCGTTTGAATACGCGAAACAAAATAATAAAGATGTACACTTTATCGGTTTAGTATCTGACGGTGGTGTACATTCGCACATTCGCCATGTGAAAGGCCTTTGCGATGCCGCTAAAAAACTGAATGTTAACAATGTATACATCCATGCTTTTTTAGATGGCCGCGATACCGACCCTAAATCGGGCTTGGGCTTTGTTACCGAACTTGAAGAGCATATTGCAGGTACCGGCGCTAAAATAGCCTCTGCCATCGGCCGTTACTATGCTATGGATCGTGATAACCGCTGGGAGCGCGTTAAACTGGCTTATGACCTGTTGGTAAACGGTGTAGGTGCACCAACTCAAAACGTTACCGATTTAATCAAGCATTCATACCTTGAGGATGTTACCGATGAGTTTGTAAAACCAATAGTTGCTGTTGATGACGCAGGAAAACCTTTAGCCGTGATTAAAGATGGCGATGTGGTGATCTGCTTTAACTTCCGTACCGACAGGGGCCGAGAGATCAGTATTGCTCTAACTCAAAAATCATTCCCTGAATATAATTTACACCCGCTGGATATCCGTTACATCACCATGACACCATATGATGAAACGTTTAAGAATGTTCAGGTTGTTTTCAACAAGGAAGATCTGACCAAAACATTGGGCGAGATCCTGCAAAACGCAGGTAAATCACAGATCAGGATTGCCGAAACCGAAAAATATCCTCACGTAACCTTCTTCTTTTCGGGTGGCCGCGAAAAAGAATTTGATAACGAAAAACGTTTATTAGTACCATCACCAAAAGTGGCTACTTATGATCTTCAGCCAGAAATGAGCGCTGCGGGCATCCGTGATGCCATTATCCCTGAACTGGAAACCGGCTGGCCTGATTTTGTTTGCCTTAACTTTGCCAACACCGATATGGTGGGCCATACCGGTGTTTTTAGCGCCGTAGTTAAAGCAGCCGAAACTGCCGACAGCTGCACCAAAGCTGTTGTTGAAGCAGGTTTGGCCAACGGCTATTCGTTTATTATCCTGGCCGACCATGGCAATGCCGATTACATGATCAACGAAGACGGATCGCCCAATACGGCACATACTACCAACCTGGTACCATGTATCGTGATTGACAAAGATGTAAAAGAGGTAAAAGACGGAAAACTGGGCGATGTGGCGCCAACCATATTAAGCATATTAGGTGTTGCCATCCCTCCCGAAATGACTGGTAATGTATTGGTGTAATCCAAAAAACATAAGCAAAGCCGCCCTGATGGGCGGCTTTTTATTGTTAATAGCAAATTTGTATTCCTGCCGGCCCGATAACAGGCAAAGCGGTGCCAAACTGGTTTACTTTGACCTGAAAGAATTTTTCAGGGCCGATTCGGCACGGCTTACCAGGCTAAACCCCGCAGTAAACAAAACGGTTACCCACAATGGCGTTACCGAAACCAAAATAGTACACATTGGCAACTGGAACCAGGAGCTTAATTTGTTTATCCAGTCGGACATTAACCGCCCGGCCTGGAAAAACAGTTATGCAGTTAGTACAAGCGATAGCGCTATTATTTATAAGGCCCGTACCCCCGAGCTTAAAACCCGTCGCATCATCATCAAAAAAGCCGGCGATAAAGTGGCGTGGATCCTGATCTATAACCACACCAAAAACCTACTGTACGAAACCAACGAAAAATTGAGTTATTTTCCCGATTCACTTTACCTGATCCAAAAAACGCAACATGTGAAATTGATGGGCCGGAACGATTACAAGGTGCAGGGAACCCTGCCTAAAAGGTAAAAGAGAAAGTTTAACCGGATTTTAGTGCTGCTTCACTAAAGTATTAACCCCTGTAGTAGCCTGGATGAGTTTCTCTTTTGACTGATCGATCAGTGCGGAAATGTCCATGCGGCCCGGATTATCTGCCAGTACTTTTTCCAGATCGGCAACTGAAGCCTTTAACGAGTTTATTCCCCTTGCTTTGTCATAAAAACGAGATGTCGCCTGCAATTTAAACATACCGTAGTCGCGGTAAGCTATGCCCCTGTTTTGGTAGTATTTGTTATCCCTGAGATCGCTGTTAATAGAGATGGCCTTTGTAAGATCCACAATAGCGCCTAACAGGTATAGTTCCTTATCCGCCGCCGAAGCCTGGCTGTCTCTCCCCAGGTAGCTTTTTGCCCTTGCCCTGTAATAATAAGCAGTAGCATCTGCCGGCTTTACGGCAATTACCTTGGTATATGCCAGTATCGATTTTTTGTAGTTATCGCTGTGGTAGTATGAGTAGCCCAGCATCCACATAGCGTTTGCATTTGTTGAATCAGTTATGCACGCCTTTTCCAGGTGTGACACCGCCGAACGGAAATCGCCATCCATGAGCGCCTGCTGGCCGAGCCGTACATAAGCGTTTTGTGCTATAGCCGACTCGAGCGAAGACATGATCAGAAGGGGCAGGATAACTGATAACTTCATTAAACGGATTACTGGTAAAACAAAAATGGTATAATATTAACTATTAATATCCTAAATTATTATGCCATATTGTGGTTTTATATAAAATTTTTCACACGTACAAATAATTTAAGCAAAGCGATACTATGACTTTTTTTCATCTTTACCAATAAAATCTTATTTATTTACAATTCGTTTTACAAATTTGTAACAAACATGTAACCAGTACGTTAAATCACCAGATTAATTGTTGCTATTTATTATCGTAACTTGGCACAGCTCTTGAACCATAGTTATGTGCGATTGATAATCGCAATTTAACCTGTAATTGAAGTGGAAACTATCTTACAGGCTGACAACATGACGTTTTATTCTACTAAAATATAATAATGAATTTCGATCCGTTTGATTTTAAAAATGCTTTACCGGTTATAAACGAGGATTCAGAATTTTTCCCGCTAATGTCATCGGAAGATGAGGAGGAGATGAATAATGAGGAACTGCCCGATGTAATGCCTATTTTACCCTTGCGCAATACTGTACTTTTCCCGGGTGTTGTGATCCCAATTACAGTTGGCAGGGATAAATCAATAAAACTAATTCGCGATGCTAATAAAGGCAGCCGCATGATTGGGGTGGTTTCGCAACAGGATGTGGGGATTGAAGACCCTACTTTTAACCAGCTTAACAAAGTTGGCACTATAGCACTCATTATAAAAATGCTGCAAATGCCTGATGGAAACACCACCGTTATCATCCAGGGCAAAAAACGTTTTTATTTAAAAGAAGAAGTACAGAGCGAACCCTATATAAAAGCCACAGTTGAGCCCTTTCATGAGATAAAAATCAAGGAAGATAAAGAGTTTAAAGCCATGGTATCATCCATTAAGGATATGGCCATGAATATTATCCAGCTTTCGCCAAATATCCCGAGTGAAGCAGGGATCGCAATCCGCAATATCGAAAGCACATCGTTCCTGATCAACTTCATATCATCAAATATGAACGCTGATATGACCGCTAAGCAACACCTGCTTGAAATTGCCAACCTGCGCGAACGTGCCAACCTTGTGCTTGAGCATTTAACGCTCGACCTGCAAATGCTGGAATTAAAAAACCAGATCCAGACCAAAGTACGCGTTGACCTTGACAAACAGCAAAGGGATTATTTCCTTAACCAGCAGCTAAAAACTATACAGGAAGAACTGGGCGGCAATACGCCCGACCTGGAAATTGAGAGCCTGCGCCAGCGTGGCATCAAAAAGAAATGGGCAAAGGAAGTTAAAGATCATTTTAACAAAGAGCTTGAAAAACTGAGCCGTACCAATCCCGCAGCAGCCGATTACTCGGTTCAGATCAATTATCTTGAACTGCTGCTTGATTTACCATGGAACGAGTTTACCAAAGATAACTTTGACCTTAAGCGTGCGCAAAGAATCCTTGATAAAGATCACTTTGGCTTGGATAAGGTAAAACAACGTATTATTGAATACCTGGCTGTGCTTAAGTTGAAGCATGACATGAAAGCGCCTATTCTTTGTTTGGTTGGCCCTCCGGGAGTTGGTAAAACATCGCTGGGTAAATCAATAGCCAAGGCTTTAGGCCGTAAATATGTACGCATGGCATTAGGCGGTATCCGTGATGAAGCCGAGATCCGCGGTCACCGTAAAACATATATTGGTGCTATGCCGGGCCGCATTATCCAGTCGATAAAAAAGGCGGGCGCTTCAAACCCGGTATTTATTTTGGATGAGATAGATAAAGTAGGCAACGATTTCAGGGGCGATCCATCGTCGGCCCTGCTTGAAGTACTTGACCCCGAGCAAAACGGCACCTTCTCTGATCACTATGTTGAAATGGACTACGACCTTTCAAACGTAATGTTTATAGCTACTGCCAACTCACTGAGCACTATCCAACCTGCCTTGTTAGACAGGATGGAGATCATTGAAGTGAACGGCTATACCATTGAAGAAAAAATTGAGATAGCAAAGCAACACCTTGTACCTAAACAGCGCGAAGCACATGGCTTAAAAATAAAAGATGTAAGTCTTAAAGCAGATGTTATCGAAAAGGTGATAGTTGATTACACCCGCGAATCGGGGGTACGTTCACTGGAGAAAAAGATAGGTTCGGTTGTGCGCGGCGTGGCTAAGAACATAGCCATGGAAGAGCCTTACAACAGTGTTGTAAGTAAAAAAGATATCGAAAAGATACTGGGCGCACCTATTTTTGATAAAGACCTTTATGAAGGCAATGACGTAGCAGGCGTTGTAACAGGCCTGGCCTGGACTTCTGTAGGCGGCGACATCCTGTTCATTGAAGCCAGTTTAAGCCCCGGAAAAGGCCGCTTAACACTTACAGGCAGCCTTGGCGATGTAATGAAAGAGTCGGTAACTATAGCCCTCGCTTACCTGCGCGCTCATGCTGCCGATTTTGACATCAACCCTAAACTGTTTGATCAGTGGGATGTGCATGTACACGTACCGGCAGGCGCTACCCCTAAAGATGGCCCGTCGGCAGGTGTTACCATGCTTACAGCACTGGTTTCGGCATTTACACAGCGTAAAGTAAAGCCCAATTTGGCCATGACGGGCGAGATCACCCTCCGGGGTCGGGTTTTGCCTGTGGGCGGTATCAAAGAAAAGATCCTGGCTGCAAAACGTGCCAACATAAAAGAGATCATCCTGTGCAAATCGAACCAAAAAGATATTCTGGAAATTAAGGAAGATTACATCAAAGACCTTAGCTTTCATTACGTTACCGATATGAGGGACGTGATAACGCTGGCCCTGCTTAATGAAAAGGTTAAAAATCCAATAAATCTTACCGTTAAAGAAGACGAGAAAGCAGCAATTAACTAAAGCAGGACTATTTTCTGGCATAAAACAAAAGTTTTACAGTTATGCGCTGTAAAACTTTTTTGTTTTAGAAGTTCTTCATGACAAGGTATCGAAACATAATGCCCAACTTAAAATAGTGTTCGCGGCTCGAAGTTTAATTTTCATTTGTAATCTCAACCCCATCCCTTATTGCCACTTCAAGTATATCAATGTTTATATCTTTTAAATTATTGAACTTAATACAATACCCTGTCACGCTGGCCTTGCCTATCTCTTTTCCATATGTTTGGGGTAAATATTTTTTATCCTTAATACCCAGGATATAGATAGAAATCCCCGTAGTGTTGGCGCTCATACCAACCTGAAAAAACTCCCTGGTTGTTCCGTTAGCGTATTTTATGGTGTAAGATCCATATCCCACGTTAGGGTTGCTAACAATCCGGCCTTCAGCGTTTCTGCCGTCCTCAAACCATAATTTACATCCCGGTAATATTTGAAGTATATGTCTATGTAAAATTTGCATATCACCACGTTTGGGTTCGGGTTGGCTGGTAATATACTCTTCGGTTTGTTGCTGCACGTTCATATAAAATATGGGATTATGGGTTGCTTGCTTTGCTTTTTAAATTTCGTTTTATTTTTAGTAAAACCCTAATTCATTTCTTTCTCATCAACCAAATTTTAAACTGTAACATTCCCTAAATTTATAACTGCTTTATTTGCATCGGGTTTTTTATATATTAGCGCACATATATACTATTATACTATATAAACCCCAATGCCTAATAAACTATTTTTAACACTGGTATGCCTGTTAAGCGCTACCTGTTTATTTGCACAAACCCGCGGTCATGAATTTGGTATTCAAACTGACAATGATTCGTTCCTTGGTCAGGGATCTGACAGGTATTACACCAATGGTATTTTCTTTTACTACCGAAAGGCGTTAACCGTAAAACCGTCCGAAAATTCACTCCAAAACAAAGTTTTAGGATTTGAGTTAGGGCAAAAAATGTTCAACCCCCAATCGGGCTTTGTACGCGGACCATTTGATATTGACAGGCCGTTTGCAGCGTATACTTATTTAGGCTCCACACTTAACTTGCTTTACAAAAACGAAAGTAACCTGAAGCTTGGCGCCCAGATAGGCTTGGTAGGCCCGGCCGCGGGCGGCGAACCTGTGCAGAAACTTATTCACAATACTTTCGGTTTTTACAAACTTAACGGCTGGCAATACCAGGTCAAAAATGATTTAGAGCTCAATCTTTCGGCCGAGTATAATAAGCTGCTGGCCCGTGCCTCATGGATTGACCTGAGCTTTAGCTCATATGCCAACCTGGGTAACGGCTTTACCGGCGCTGGCGCCGGGGGATGGTACGCCTGGGAAATTTCAACCAGCTATTCAATTCCATCAGTACCCAAAGTACGGTATCAACCGGCGGTGAGGAAAAATTACTGCACAAGCACGAGATCTTTTTTTACTACAAGCCCTTAGCCAATTTGGTTGGTTATGATGCAACCATCCAGGGCAGCCTGTTCCGCAAACATGACGACCCAAACAGCCTGGAAGTTGTTTCAGAAAAGAAACCGTTTATATTTAGCCAACAGGTAGGTGTAGCTTTTACAACCAGCCGTTTCGCTTTTGATATAGCGGCAATATTCCATACCAAAGACACTAAGGAAATGCTCCGCTCGCACCAATGGGGTTCAATTACCGGGCTTTACAGATTTAAGTAAAGAGATTAGAGGTTGGAGGTTAGTGATTAGAAGAACCGCTACCTGAACCATCATGTCATTGCGAGGAACGAAGCAATCGCACGGAAGCATTGCCACTCTGTAGAGTATGCGATTGCCACGCTGCGCAATGACATAGCTTTAGAGAGTTCGCTTAACTACTCACCAAAATCATTTTTCCTATTCTCCTTCTTTACCGATTGCCTTTTCTTGCTGTCCAATCTTGCCGCTTTTGCGGCTTTACTCACTTTAGTGGGTTTACGCACTTTGGGCTTTTGAAGGGCTTTTGTTAGCAGCGTTGTTAACCTTTCAATTGCTTTTTCTTTATTGAGATACTGGCTTCGCTCTTCATCACATATTACCTGCACGTAACCATCTTTGTTAAGCCTGTTCTGCAGTTTTTCGGTTAGCAGCAGCTTTTCCTCATCGTTAAACAAAGCGGACGAACCTATTGAAAATAACAGTTCAACCTTGCTCGAAACCTTATTTACGTTTTGGCCGCCCTTTCCCCGCTTCTTGATGTTTTGTAGCTCGTTTCCTTTTGGAGATCGGCTTTGTTAAAATTCATCTTCAAAAATAAGCCTTATTGAGTTACCGCTATCGGGCCATTTGCTAATAATTTGCTATTTTAGCAGCTCTATGAACAACAATATCGTAGTAGCCATTGATGGTTATTCTTCGTGCGGGAAAAGCACCCTGGCAAAAGCTTTAGCAAAAGAGCTTCATTTTATCTATGTTGATAGCGGCGCTATGTATCGTGCCGTAACCTTATACTTTTTAAGGCATAATATTGATCTTGAAGATCATGCCCAGATAGCGGACGCGTTGCATAATATCCATCTTAATTTTCATACGCAAAACCATAAAACCTTTATTACCTTAAATGAAGAGGACGTGTCTGAAGAGATTCGCCAGATGCACGTTGCTGATAAAGTTAGCTCGGTAGCAGCTATAAAAGAAGTGCGCGCAGCCATGGTAAGGCAACAGCAGCGTTTAGGCCGCTCTAAAAATATTATTATGGATGGCCGCGATATCGGTACGGTAGTATTCCCTGATGCCCAGGTGAAACTGTTCATGACTGCCGATCCAAAGATTCGCGCCGAACGCCGTTATAAAGAGTTATTACCAACCAACCCTAACATTACTTTAGAAGAGGTTTTTGATAACCTGGCACACCGCGACTACCAGGATACCACGCGCGAGGAAAGCCCCCTTACCCGCGCCGAAGATGCCATTATATTAGACAACACCGACCTAAGCCAGGATGAGCAATTGATGTTTGCCATAAGCCATATTGAACCGTTTATTGCGGAGTAATGAACCATGATTTTTAGGATTTAAGGATTTCTTGATATTTAAAGCCTATCAAGAAATCCCTTAATCAAGTGAATCATGGTTCTGCTTAAACTTCTCCGCCTTAACCCCAAACCTGTTTAAAAAATCCACCCCTTCATCGCTTGCCAGGCCTTTGTATTCGGCATAAGATTTATCGTAATACACATGGGTTATACCCGCCGAATAGATGAGCCTTGCGCAAGGCAAACATGGCGACAGCGTGGTATACAACGTAGCGCCTTCAAGTCGTGCCCCGTTTTTTACCGCATAAAGTATCGCGTTTTCTTCGGCATGCAGGGCAAGTGAACAGCTGCCTTTTGAATCGCGCGCACAACCTGTTTCGGGCCATTCCACATCACAATTATGTGTTCCAGCCGGCGGACCGTTATAGCCTATAGAAATAATCCGCGTATCACGCGTTAAAACCGCCCCAACATGTGCTTTAACACAATGCGACCGCTCGGCCAGATCAGTGGCCAGGTTCATAAAAATCTGATCAAAGCTGGGTTTCATAGTTTAAAATCATTATGTCATTAAATATCATTGGGTCATTACTTCATTTAAAAATGACTTAATGACCCAATAATGATTAGTGACTGGTTAAATATTAATGTCCGCCTTTAACTTCAACAGTATCAAAGTCGATACCTTGCTGCTTTAATACACTTTTAGCTTTAATTGCATAAAATGCAAGGTAGGCAAAACAAGCAACACCAACTAAATATGACCATTGGATGCCGATTAGGTCCGGACCACCCAAATAACCTTGTAATAAGCTTATGAAACCGCCACCCATAATCATCATGATAAGGAAACTTGAACCTTCGTTGGTATGGTTACCCAAACCAGTTACAGCAAGCGTATAGATACATGGCCATAATGTTGAGCAAAATAAGCCAACACTAATAAACGCGAAAACGCTAACCATGCCGCTTGATAACATACCTATGAACAAAGCGGTAATTGCACAGCCCGAGAATATTAATAATTGACGGGCGGGGTTGCCGCGGCTCAACAAATCGGCAACGATCAATACAACAATGACAAACGCATATATATAAAAAGGAGTAACATCATGCTGCGCAAGCTTATTAACGGCGAGGAATACTGCAAAAGCAATATAAGGCATTACAACTCTTAATATCTTTTTAGCACCACCTGCAAGATTAAACGCGCCTATTGAGGCTGTCCACCTGCCTATCATTAAACTTGCCCAATAAAGAGATATAAAAGGAGCAATATTGCCCGTTTCAGTATGGAGCTTTTCTTTCATATATTCCGGCAGGTTACTTGCCGTCGATACTTCAACCCCAACATAAACAAATATTGCTATCATACCCAATGATAATTGCAGATAGCTTAGCGCGCTTTTTTACCGACAGGTTTTACACCTTTTGAAATATCTGTTGGGGAGCTGATCACATCCTCATCCGTTACTGAAGCTATTTTATTAGGAACAGATGAGAATTTGAAGATAACAGCAACTACTAAAAATAAAGCACCCAAAATAAGGTATGGAAATTTAACAGCGCTGATGCTTGCTACGTGCGTAGCACCGCCAACCTGGCCAAATATTGCCAAACTAACCAACAGCGGCCCAATAGTAGTACCAAAATTATTTACCCCACCGGTTAAGCTCAAGCGTTGTGCACCTGTTTTAGGATCACCAAGTGCTACCACTAACGCATTGGCAGCAATTTGTTGAAGCGAAAAACCTAAGCCAACAATGAACAAACCCGTAATCATCAAATAAAATGAAGCTGTTTCGGCAGCCGGGTAAAATAATAATGTACCCAAAGCGGATAAAATAAGACCGGCAGCAATTCCATTCTTATAACCATACTTATTTAAGATATCGCCGCCACTTGCCTTTGAAACAAAGAAGTATATAATTGAACCAACAGTATAAGCTAAATAAAAGGCAAATGAAATCATTTGTGATTGCCATTGTGCTAAGCTTAGTTTTTCTTTAAATACGGGTATTAAAATGTCATTACTTGCGGCCACGAAGCCCCAGAAGAAAAATACGGTAATTAACGTGAGCAACGCCGACCCGTAATTTTTTTTGTCGTTTTGTTCCATTTGTAAAATAGGTTGTACTAATTTGATTTTTGAATCTCTAAACATAATTCAATTTTGGTAAAAGTCTCACCTCTTTTTTAAATAAATTAAATCACAATTTTAACTTTCGTTGTTTATGAGATAAAATTGCATATTCGCAATGTTCAAAAAAGAACAAAGCTTAACTTAATGATAAAAGCCATTGTTTCGGGTATCGGGTTTGGATTAGTACTTACATTTATTACCGGCCCGGTTTTTTTGCGCTCATTAAAACCAGTATCGAAAAAGGGTTTCATGCCGGTGTTTCGCTTGCCCTTGGTGTGGTTTGCAGCGATGTGGTTTTTGTGGGCGCAATCCTGTTTGGTTCGCAATATATCGATGTATCTGACCATACCAAAGTTATAGCAGGCGTTGTAGGCAGCGCCATATTATTCGCGCTTGGCCTATATTACATGTTCAAGAAAAGCGAGATCAATTATGAAAATAAAGTACCATCAGGCGCCGACCGCTTTGGTTACATACTTAAAGGTTTCCTGATGTGCATTTTTAACCCTACCCTCCTCTTCCACTGGACGGTGGTGATCGGCGCGGCCAGTACAACATTCCTGGTGGGCACCCCGCACAGGTCGTTTCATATAGCTGTTATGTTTTTAACCATACTGATCATCCAGTTTGGTATGGATACCCTCAAAGCTTTTTATGCCAATAAACTCCGGGCACGTATTTCGGTTAAGTTTATTCACCGTTTAAATGAGGTTGCCGGCATTGCGCTTATTATTGCCTCGTTGGTGCTGATTGATAAGCTGGTTACGCATTTTGTATTTGCAGCGCCGGCAGGATCGTAAATAGTTACATATTTCAACCTTAGCCATTTTTAAACCTTATCATAATGTTACTCAAATTCGCCTACTTGCTATTCGCAATAGTGACCGATCTACTGGTATACTCGAAACTTCATAAAAAGAGTTGGTTCAGCAACACCCAGTTTAATTTGATTGGCGCAACGTTAGTTCTATTTATACTATTACACCTGTTCAACCCGAGTTTCCTTTTACCGTTCGGTTTTGTTGCCCCAATAACTATTATTGCCTTCGCGCCGATCCTTATTCATTTTTGGTTTAATTATTTAGTAATAAAAAGAATAAACCGAATTACGACCGAACAAAACAAGCGATTTATGGCTACTGGTTTAAGGATTTTTTCATTCTTCTTTTTGAAGTTTTTTTATAATGATATTGATCGCTCAAGTCTCATTTATAATTTCACCTACGATCAATTAACAAAAAAGGCGATGAAAAACTCATCGCCTCGTATATCATTCCCCCTTTAGGGGGTTAGGGGGCATTACATATAAGCTCTTTGGTTTTTACCTTCCATCCAGTTAACAAAGGCGCGGTTAACAACCTTGTTACCACCCGGAGTTGGGTAATCACCGCTAAAGTACCAATCGCCCAGATTATCAGGACAGGCTATGTGCAGGTTATCTAATGTTTGATAAATTACCTGTACCTCGCAATTCACATTTTTAGGTGTGATGATCTGCGCAATACGGTCAGAGATCTGCTGATCGGTAAACAAGGCATAAATCTCTTTCACATAATTTTCAACTTCTTCCTTCGGCAGTTTCTGGCTGTCTTTACATTTTTGATAAACATCCAGGATCACATCTTCCCTACCCATCTCTTTTAACAAACTGATTGCTGCTTCAAATGCAACAAATTCACCCATACGTGACATGTCAATCCCATAGCAATCGGGGTAACGGATCTGCGGAGCAGATGAAACCACAACTACTTTTTTAGGGCCAAGCCTGTCAAGAATTTTCAGGATACTTTGTTTCAGTGTAGTACCACGAACTATAGAGTCATCCAATACCACTAAGGTATCGGTGCCTTTTCTGATCAATCCGTAAGTAGTATCGTATACGTGGGCCACCATTTCGCTGCGATCCGCGTCCTGGGTGATGAAAGTACGCAGTTTAACATCCTTAATGGCTATTTTTTCAACCCTTGGGGCTACCTGTAATATTTCGGTAAGCTTTTCTTCGGTAATGTCGCTTCCAAGCTCAAGCAGTTTTTCGTACTGATATTTCTTTACATACTTATGCATACCCTCAACCATACCATAAAAGGCAACTTCGGCGGTGTTGGGTATGTAAGAGAATACCGTATTTTTAATGTCATGATTAACAAAATCCAATATCTGCGGGCAAAGCAGGCGACCTAATTGCTTACGCTCACGGTAAATGGCCGAGTCGCTGCCGCGCGAAAAGTAGATCCGCTCAAAAGAACAGGCTTTCTTTTCTTTTGGCTCACTGAACATATCCTCGGTTATCTTACCATTCTTTTTAACGATCAACGCATGGCCGGGGCGAATTTCCCTGATCTCCTCCATCGGCACGTTAAATGCCGTTTGGATAGCAGGGCGTTCAGATGCTGCAACAACGATCTCATCATTATAATAATAAAATGCCGGACGGATACCCACCGGATCGCGCATTACAAAGGCATCTCCGTGGCCAAGGATCCCGGCAATAGTATAACCGCCATCCCAGTTCTTGGCCGATTTACGGAGGATCTTGGCAACATCCATATCATTAGCTATAAGCTTACTGATCTCCATGTTATCATCTAATCCCTCACGTTTGTACTGATCGAACAAGCCCTGGTTTTCAGTATCGATGAAGTGGCCTATTTTTTCGAGCACAGTAACCGTATCGGCCTTTTCCTTTGGATGCTGACCTAATGCATACAGTTGTTGCAGTAATTCATCAACATTGGTCATGTTAAAATTACCGGCAATAACCAGGTTACGGGTCATCCAGTTGTTTTGCCTCAAAAACGGGTGGCAGCTTTCAATGCTGTTTTTGCCGTGGGTACCATAACGCAGGTGCCCTAACAAAACCTCGCCGGTAAAGCTCACATGTTCTTTAAGCCACTCAGCGTCCGCCATTTTTTCGGGGGTCTCTTTCTGAATGTCCGCAAATTTCTTTTGGATATATTCAAAAATGTCGGCAACGGCATTTGAGGCCATTGAGCGGTGACGGCTAATGTATCTTTTGCCCGGTTCAATATCCAGTTTAATGGTAGCAACACCTGCGCCATCCTGGCCGCGGTTGTGTTGTTTTTCCATTAAGAGATAAAGTTTGTTCAGGCCGTACAGTGCAGTTCCGTACTTTTTCTGATAATAAGATAGTGGCTTTAGTAAGCGGATAAATGCCACACCGCATTCATGTTTAATCTGATCGCTCATGATTCGGAATGAGGCTGCAAAGGTATCATTTTAAAATGAAGTATCGGTAAAATCTATTGTCATAAATTAGTAGTTTATTGATTGCCTGGTTGACTTGGTGAATGATTGATTTAATGAGTAGCTATCGCACTGAAAACCAGACATTAACATAATCAACCCAATAAACCACACACCTATTTCTTAAACCCAACCATCTGATGCAGCTTAACCGGGTCATAGATCCGGCCTTCTTTTATTACTACCGATACTTTCCTGATCTCCCTGATATTACGCAGCGGATCACCATCGATAATAACAAGGTCGGCTTGCTTTCCCGCTTCAACCGAACCTGTTGTTTTATCAAGCCCCATCACCATTGCCGGTGTTATCGTTGCTGTTTTGATAGCCTGCGCCGGGGTAAGACCGGCTTCAACATATAATTCAAGTTCGCGGTCAAGACTATAGCCGGGGAACCCCATATCTGTGCCTGCAACAATAGTAACTCCGGCATCATGCAATACCTTAACGGTTTTCTTCATGCTTTCATACAAAGGTTTCAGCTTAGCGGCCTTTTCCGGTTCTTCGCCCATGTTTTTAAACAATGCCTGGAGCGGCAGCGGCAGGGTATAATAGTTGGGCTCCAGTTTGGTTATATCATCCTTAACATTACGGAAGGCGAGCTCGAAAACACCTATGGTGGGATCAATTACCACATGATGGTCTTTTATAAACTTAATAGCCGCAATACTTACCGAATCATCGAAAATAACCGACCTGTCCTTATCCCGTTTCATGATTGAATACACATACTGTACGTGGTTAACCATATTCATCCCCGAATCAACGCCTTGCTGAAGGGTCATGCCCTGCGGGATATGGCCTGTTACGGTTAAACCCAATCGGTGTGCCTCATCACAAATAACTTTAACTATAGCCGGTTTAACCGAACTATAGATCTTGATCTGCTGAAAGCCATTTTCTTTATAACGGTCTACTGCCTTTATAGCATCTTCCTTAGTATCCGCTTGGATAATCCCCAATGCATAAGGCCCTTTGCCGTCAATAATTCCAGCTTTAATGATGTTGGGGCCCACGCCTTTGCCGCCATCAATAGCGGTTTTTATAGCGTTGATATAACCAAATTCGTTACCACAATCGCGCACAGTAGTTACACCTGCTGCAAGATAGGCCGGCCCCCACTCTGCCTGTTCAAAGTGCGAGTGCATATCCCACAAGCCTGGTAAAATGGTTTTCCCTTTGGCGTCAATAAGCTTAGCCCCTGCCGGTATTTTAACCTCACCAACCTTGCCCGTTTGTTTAATAATGCCGTTTTCTATCAAAACAATGGCATTGGGGATGCTTACACCGGTGTTTACATCAATTAGGTTGCCACCGGTAATAGCTATTATCTTATCTGCTTTACCTGTTGGTGCGGCCGCTTCCGCAAATAGCTCCATACCATAAGTAGCCGCCTTACTGATGAGCTGCGGTAACAGTTCTTCGTAAGGTACCCGCATCATTTCCAGTTTGTCACCCTCCGCGTCATTAGTTATCAGGCATATGAGTTTACCTTCATTATCAGTCCAAACCAGTTCGTTACCCCAAACCAGTCCGCTTATGGTGAGCCGGTTAAGCGTGAGCGGTTTACCGTTAAACTTAAGCTGATCAATACCTGCTTTTTTGATCTGTACCGCGCCAAATGGCAGTGTATGGATGCTTGCAGGTTGTTTATGTTTATTCCAATACTGGATGAGCACCTGCTGCACAGTGCCCGGCGAATAGCCCGCTACCGGGAAGCTGGGCGACAGTACTTTTTGTGTATAAGATGAATCGTTAACCCTGATTGCAGCTTCGCCTCCGCGAATAGTTATTTTATCATCAATGGTCGAAAATCTTGAAGTATTGCCTTTTATAGTCAATTCCAGTGGATCGGCTACGGGGTTCACCTTCAACTCGGCAGTAAGCGGCACCGGCGAACCGCGGTCAACAAACTTAAAATCGATATTATAATGAACAGCATCTTTATACTTGTGCACGTAATAGGTTTCCTTACCAATGTGTTGCTCAAACTTATGCAGAAAAAAGGTACCGCTATCGGTTGGCAAATCGGTTTGTGCATTGGCGTTTGTTATTAAGGCCGAAAAGGCGGCAAATAATAATAAAGATGTTTTCATAAGGTCAGTAATGTTAATGTAAGATAACGGTTTGTTTGGGATGTTACAAAACAGTTTTTTTGTGCAGGGACGCATAATTGCGCCTTCTGACCAACCACATCATCAAAGCAAAAAATCTTCACCCAATACTTCTAAACGTTATATTAATCCTTGCCCCCAGCATCCTGCTTGTTTTGGGTACCTGGTGAAGCCAGTGATGCTGCGTTTGCCCCTGCATGATCAGCAGATCGCCGTTGTTAAGTACGACAGATACTTTAGCATTCTTTTGCCGCTTATGCTTAAACTGAAAAACCCGCGAAGCGCCAAATGATACCGAAGCGATTACAGGGTTACCGCCAAGCTCGCTTTCATCATCACTATGCCAGCCCATACTGTTGCTGCCGTCACGGTAATAATTAAGCAGCGCTGTATTAAACCGGTGACCGCATTGCTGCTCCGCCGCCTGCTTAATGCTATTAAGCAGCGGGCTAAACTTAACCGGCACATTTACCACACCTGAATATACATATACTTCATCGCGCTCTCCGTACCAGGCCGTAAGCCGTGGGAAGTTCACTTCCCTGCCGTAGATCTTCATTTTATCCTGCTTCCATGGTGTTTCCTCAACCAGCCGCGTAAATACATCTTCCTTATAAAAATGGGGATAAAGCAATACCTCTCCATCAAAAGGCAATAAGTTTTTTGGCGCACCAAACAGGTTCAGCTGGTCATTATTGAATAGATCCATGTTCAAATATCTGTATTACATACCATAAAACACGATGGGCCACTCTGCTATCAGAATGATAAAACCTATCATTTTGATAGCTTTTCCTCATATTGAGAAAATCTTTCTCATTTTGATAAACTCCTATAACACAAGCCTGTAAATAAAGCAAAAAACGTTGTGGCATGTTTATTGGCCATGCGGCCTCACAATACAAAATAAATTTACGATGGCATTGTTTATCGCTGCTACAGCAAAATTTACAAAACGGACAATAAGTTCCTTCATTGCAGCTGGTATCATCTCCTCTTTTTCCCCTAACAATTTATACATTTCATGAATTCGCACGTTAAGCAACTCACTTTCGCGGGTATGATCGTTACCCTCGGCATTATTTTTGGCGATATCGGTACCTCTCCCCTTTATGTTTTTCAAACCCTGTTGGTTGAAGGCGGTAAGGTGAACCCCGCGCTGGTATTAGGCTCTATCTCCTGTATCTTCTGGACACTCACACTGCAAACCACTTTCAAGTATATCGTTATTACGCTGCAGGCTGATAACAAAGGCGAGGGCGGTATTTTTTCATTATACGCACTGGTAAGACGTTACGGTAAATGGCTGGCTATTCCTGCTATAATTGGCGCAGGTACTTTGCTTGCCGATGGTATCATTACCCCACCCATCTCTGTAACCTCGGCCATTGAAGGTTTAAATTTAGTACCGGCATTTTCAACCGTTATTGTCCCCGGCAACAACCTGATCCTCATTATTGTAATTAGCATCATTTTATTGCTGTTCTTTTTTCAGCAGTTTGGCACCAAGGTGGTCGGTTCGGCATTCGGGCCGGTTATGCTGCTGTGGTTTATTATGCTGGGCGTATTAGGCACTATACAGATAACACATTTCCCATCTATCTTTAAAGCTCTCAATCCTTATTATGGCGCCCATTTACTGATGGACCATCCTAAAGGCTTCTGGTTGTTAGGCGCGGTATTTTTATGTACCACTGGCGCCGAAGCCCTATACTCCGACCTGGGCCATTGCGGCAGGCGCAATATCCAGGTAAGCTGGATCTTTGTGAAAACAACCCTGATATTAAACTACCTGGGGCAGGGCGCCTGGGTGCTGTCACAAGCACCGGGTAAGAACTTTACCGGCGTTAACCCTTTCTTTGAAATCGTTCCCCATTTCTTCCTGCTACCTGCGATAGCTTTGGCTACACTGGCAACCATTATTGCCAGCCAGGCTTTAATCAGTGGTTCATTTACGCTAATCAGTGAGGCGGTAAGCATGAATTTTTGGCCAAGGATCACCATCAAATACCCGTCAAATATCCGCGGGCAGATCTATATTCCAAGCATCAACTGGATACTGTGTATCGGCTGCATCCTGGTATCGCTCTATTTCCGTACCTCAAGCGCAATGACGGCTGCTTACGGATTCAGCATCACCATTGCTATGCTTAGCACTACCATTTTAATGTATTACTTTATGCGCTATGTAAAGCACTGGCCTGTATGGCTGGTTACCATTATCCTGTGCTTATTTGTAACCGTCGAATTCTCCTTTTTTGTAGCGAACGCGGTTAAAATACTAAAACGTTTGTTTTTTGTGGGATTTGAAGTTGGTCTGATCTTTACGATGTACACCTGGTTTAAAGCCCGTAAAATCAATAACCGCTTCCTTCATTTTACCGACATCAAGGAGAAACTGCCTTTACTAAACGCACTGAGCAATGATACTACCATAAACAAATACGCTACGCACCTGATCTATCTTACCAAAGCCAATAATGGCAAACAAATTGAAGAAAAGATCATCTACTCCATCATGAGCCGCCGTCCTAAACGTGCCGACACCTATTGGTTTGTGCACATTGAACGTACCGACGAGCCATACACGATGGAGTACAGTGTTGACCAAATTGAGCCGGGCAAAGTCATCCGCGTAGAATTCCGTTTGGGCTTCAGGATCCAGCCGCGGGTAAACGTATTGTTCCGTAAAGTAGTTGAAGATATGGTTGAACGTGGCGAGATTGATATCTCCAGCAATTACCCATCATTAAAACAATACAATATGGCTGCCGATTTCAGGTTTGTGATCATGGAGAAATTCCTGTCGTACAATAACGTGTTCAACGTATCGGAGAGCTTTATCCTCAACAGCTATTTTGCCATTAAAAAACTGGCCCAGTCAGAAGCTAAAGCTTTTGGACTTGATACCAGTGAAACACGAATTGAAAAGATTCCGCTGGTGGTAAAACCGGTTAATAATATCCACATAAAAAGGGTTGACCCGGTTACGCATAAAGCGGTTGAAGGTATGGGTAAGAAAGTTTTTGCGTAGCGCTAACCGCTATGTATTAACTCCCCCTACATCGCTGTACGTGTTGCCCCTTTTGCTTCGCAAAGAGGGGCTTTATTTTTCTCCCTTTTGCGCTCATGACATCCTTGTTTATGGAGGAGATTCGTTTGTATCATCTTTAATTCAACATGATTTGGTTGATGAGTTTTATTTGCTTGTAAACCCTGCTGAGATTGGTAACGGACAACAAACCTTTAACCCTTTAAAAAATGATTTAGAGTTAAAATTGGTGAATTGTGAACCATTTGCCTGTGGTGCGGCTTTGCTTTATTATACCAGGGCGTAAAAAAGGCTCCCTCCTCCGCGCCCGTTCTCGAGAGGAGGTTTTTAAGTTTTTCTCCCTAATGGCGTCACGCCTACCATAATATCAGGGAGCGTGTAAGCTCCTGTTAAAAAGCCATTCAATAATGGGCGCTTGAACCCGCGTTAATATTTTTCACTACCCTTTAAAACAAAAAAACCCGGCCTTGCGGCCGGGAATTTCATTAGATTTATTGGATTGGTTGGAAATACGTGATTATAATTTTTCGCCGTGCTGGCTGATATCAAGACCTTGTTCTTCTTCTTCGGCCGATACCCTTAACGGCGAGATCATGTCGGTGATCTTTAACAATAATAATGAACCAAAGAATGCGAATATCGATACGCACACTAATGCTACCAACTGTACAAGGAACAGGTGTGTCTCGCCAAAAAACAAACCGTTACCTGTTGTATTATTAGCATTTACATGCTGATTGGCAAATACGCCGGTTAACAGCATCCCCACCATACCGCCAACGCCGTGACAAGGGAATACATCAAGCGTGTCATCAATAGAAGTACGGGTACGCCATTCCACAACCAGGTTACTCACCACAGCCGATATGATACCGATAGCCAGCGAGTGCGGCACCGATACAAAGCCGGCGGCAGGTGTAATAGCCACCAAACCTACAACAGCGCCAATACAGGTACCCATTGCAGATGGTTTGCGGCCAAGCAGCATATCAAAAAAGATCCAGGTAACACCTGCAGCTGCCGAAGCAGTGGTACTGGTTGCCAAAGCGGTAACCGCCAAAGCGTTTGCGCCAAAAGCCGAACCGGCATTGAAACCAAACCAACCGAACCACAACAAGCCCGTACCTATCATTACGTAGGTAATCCGTGCCGGAGAATGATTAGCCTCGTTACGGCGTTTTAAATATAAGGCCGATGCCAGGGCAGCCCATCCGGCCGACATATGCACTACCGTACCACCTGCAAAGTCAAGCACACCAAATTTGGCCAATATGCCATCAGGGTGCCAGGTGCAATGCGCCAGCGGCGAGAATATGAAAATAGAAAACAGTACCAGGAAAATAATATACGAGTTAAAACGGATGCGCTCGGCAAATGCACCAGTAATAAGCGCCGGGGTAATAATGGCGAATTTTAACTGGTACATGGCAAATAATAACAACGGAATGGTTGGAGCGGCTTTCCAGGTGGCGTTACCTAACATGCCCTTCATCATGAAATAAGTTCCGGGGTTACCGATAAGGCCATAAAAGCTATCGCCGAAGGCCAGGCTGAAACCAAAGATCCCCCACATTACCGTAATGATCACCATACAAATAATACTTTGCAGCATGGTGGAGATCACATTCTTCTTATTAACCATTCCCCCGTAAAAAAACGCAAGACCGGGTGTCATGATCAAAACCAGCGCCGTCGACATCAGCATCCAGGCTATATCGCCCGTATTAAAATTGGGATGACCGGAATCCTTAAAATCAACCGACGGAAAAATGAAAGTAAGGGAAAGTATAATTAAGATCAGGAAAAAGGGAAATACCTCTTCATTTATTCAGAAAAAATATGTTTTAAATCGGCATGAAAGTTAGTGTTTTTTCTAAAAACAAAAGAAAATAATTGACTTTTGTTAAAAAAAACAACTACTACAGATATTTCAGGATAGAATTCGGGAAAATCCCCAATAAAACGAGCAGAAAACTAATAATAATAGCTAAAACAAGTAAATTATAAGATCTTTCACTGGCAACTTCAGCATTTTCTGTTCTTTTCAGAAATAAATACAAAGGAATTTTAAGGTAATAAAACAACGATACCACCGTGGTTATAGCGCCCGTTATCATCAGCGACAACAGCCAGATACTGTGTGTTTGCTCATAGGCGCTGTAAGCCGCCGAAAACACAAATAGTTTACCCGTAAACCCAGCAGTAACCGGGATCCCTGTTAAAGAAATGAGGATAATAACAAAACAAACCGAGGCTACAGGGTATTTTAAGCCCAGGCCCTTATAAGCCTCCACCTCTTCAGCGTCCACAATATTGCTGAAGTATGATGCCAGTGCCAGCGCCCCGATATTGGCCAGCGCGTAAACGGCCAGGTAATAGGTTAATGATGATAAGCCCTGTAAATTAAAGGTAACTACCGCCATTAAAGCAAAGCCGGTATGGCCGATGCTTGAATAGGCCAGCATCCTTTTCACGTTGCTTTGCAAAACGGCCGCAAAATTTCCGGCTATCATGGTAACGATACCAATGGCTGATAAAACAATACTAAAATCAATCCCCTTCCAGTCGGCCGAAAAAAGGAACAAAGGCATCACATTTACCAGCAATGCAAAAGCTGCTATCTTGGGTACGGTTGACAGGTATGCAGTAACCGGCGTGGGCGCTCCCTGGTAAACATCGGGTACCCAAAAATGCATCGGCATAAATGATAATTTAAACCCTATGCCAATCAGCACCAGTACTAAAGCAAATGAAGCACTCACCGGATTTACATTAGGCAACCGGGCTACAATACCCAGCAGATCGAGCGAGCCGCTGAAGCCGTACAGTAACGAGATCCCGTATAGCATGACAGCCGATGATGCCGCGCCGAAAAGTACGTACTTTAAACCAGCTTCGGTACTCAAAGCAGTTTCAGACCGGTAAGCCACCATCAGGTATGACGCTATGGATACCATCTCGATGGCAAGATAAACAGAAAGCAGGTTAATAGCCATGGCCATTAAATGCAGACCTAAAATAGATGCTATGGAAATGGTATACAGGTCTGATAAGCCTTTTGGATGCGCCTTCAGCTTATCATCCCAGGTAAAATTCAATAGCAGGATAAACGATAGCAGATCGATAATGATCTTGAAAAATACCGCCGACCTACGCAGCAGTAACATACTGCCGAAAATAACATGATCGCCGTCAAGGATCAGGGCTACCTGCTGCAGGTCTTTAAACAGCACCAGTAACAAGCCCGTACAGGCTATAATTTTACAAAGCTTTACAGATCTGCGCCCAAATATCAGGTCGGTTATCAGCACTACCAAAAACAGCCCGGTTAAATAAATTTCGGGCATGAAATAGGGTATACTGCCAAAAACATTGGTTAACTGAGCTGATATATGGGGGAGCAGATCGTGCATTTATATTTTATTGTACTATTACTGATTGATTTTTGGGGTATTTAACCTGATATTTTAGTTTCACCTTCTTTTCATCGAGCGAATTTAACATGAAATTCCATGAAACCCTACCTGTTGTTGCATCAGGTTTTGCGCCAGATGTTTCCTGCGCCTCTACTTCGATATCTTTATTTTGCGAAACCGGTACCTGGTCTTCCACCAATAAATTAACCGATTGGCTTTTCCTGTTTTTTACGTCGATAAGCCAATTGCGGGTTTCCTTTTGGTTGGAGCCTGATGACTGGCGCATAGCCAAACCTTTCTCCAGTGTACGGGTAACTACAATATTTTTATCTGTTCCTAACGATAGGTTCAGCGTATCGGTGGTAGCATCGGTATTAATCAGCGACTTGCCAATGTATGTTCCTTCAAAAAACAAGTTGGCCTCGCCAGATAGGAAACTGTATTTATTCCAGTTGGTAAGCTGCGCTGTCAGATACACATCAGTACTCAGTTTAGGCGCTACATAATACTGATAAGTAGCATCAATATTATATTGGCTAATTTCAACGGCATATTGTTTGCCATCGCTTGGCACCGTATAAGGGTTGGCGATATTAAACTCAATATTGGTTTGGTTTTCTTCTTTTTTTACTTCGATAGGAACCGTGTTAATTATATTTTTATCTTGTATTTTCGCAACAGCACCAGTCAAATCCCTTTTATGTTCAACTTCACCATAACCAACTACAACAACTTCATTCAATTGGTTTGAAGCTGACTTTAGCGACACGTTGATCATTGGCGCATTGGCCTGCCTTTCTAATGTCTCATATCCAATAAAACTGTAAGTAAGCACAGCATTGGCGTTAGGTATCTGGATGCTGTAATTTCCACCGGCATCACTTACGGCCCCTATTGATGTACCTTTTACCCGGACGCTTACACCAGGGATGGGGCTGTTATCATCCCTACTCACTACTCTACCCATTACTTTAGTTATTGAAACACCAGTACCTGAATAGTACATACCAAAGTTAAGATAGGTAGGCGTAAGCTCGGGCTTCGCCCCATTTACGCTTGGGTTACCGGTTGATAAGGTAAGCTTTGCGCTTTTCCAGTCCTCACCCGTTTTTTGCGACACGTTGGCTTTGTAAACGATAGTTATTGGACTGTTCACATTTTTAGCACGGATATCGTAGGTAGGGAACCAGCTGGCGTTTCGCACCAGATAACTTAAAGTAAAATTTGCCTGTAACGGAACTTTTGACGATACTGTCACCAAAACATTGCTGGTAGTTTTAACACTTACTTTGTTAATCTCTGCAATTTGTTTGTTATAATCTTCCAGCTGGTCGTTAAACAAATCTATCTGATCATTTACGGCTTGCTGATTCTTTTTGATCTCATTTAAGCGAGCTGTCTGAAAGTCGAGTGTCTGTTTCAGTCTAATCGGATCCAGCGCAACATTAGTACCATTGCTCACCGGGTTTTTAGCCAGCGTGTTAGCTTCTTCCTGGTAAATAGAGAGCATGTTATTTTGCAAGGCTATTTTGTTTCTTACCAGTTTTACATTCGCCTCGATAGTCTGTATATTTTTCTGCCTGATGTCATTATCGGCAAAATCAAGTTCGTGATTAACCGAAAGAATGGTAAAATCGCCGCCTGCATTTACCTGGATACTCTGCACATCAATTCCAGGCGACAGGTTTTCAAACACCAGCGTTGATGTGCCGGGGCTGATATTGACCAATGCGGTGCGACTTACCTGTGCTCCGTTCAAAAACACGGTTACTTTTTGAACTTTGGAGGCTACTTTCTGGCCTTCATCGGCCCTGGTTGCCGCAGTGATAAAAAGTAATGCTGCGGCAATGGATAATTTTTTAAACATAATTCCTTCGGTTAAATACATACCATCTGTTATTTCGCTTATGCCCGGGTTGCCGGGGACAACGTAAATAAAAGATGCAGGTGTATGCACTTTTCCATAAATGAATTTATGTTGAAACACTATTTTTTTATTTAGCCTGTAAAAACTGTATCAATGCCAGTACCGAATCATTGATTTTTCCAAATACCAACGATGGCATCAAACCTAAAGCAAGCGCAGCAACAGCCATTGGTATCAATGCCAGCTTTTCGCGGATGCTTACATCGGTAAGTGCTATTTTCCAAACCTCGCCGCCTTTAAGTGATACTTTTCCGAAGAACATGCGCTGCAGTGTCCACAGAAAATAAGCTGCTCCCAACAGGATACCAACCGAACCGCAAACAGCCATCCAGTATGGCAGCAAACCGTTAACCGTTGGCGATTTAAATGTACCCGCCAGTGTAAATGCTTCGGCCACAAATGCCGAAAAGCCCGGCAAGCCTAAGGAAGCAAAGAATGCTACCATAACAAAGGCCGTATATTGAGGCATCTGGGTGCCCAATCCGCGGAAATGATAAATATCCCTGTCGTGCACACGGTTGTAAACCACGCCCACCAAAAAGAACAGCATCGACGATAAAAAGCCATGGCTTACCATCTGCATTACCGCACCGCTTACACCTTCGGCAGTTTGCGAGGCAATGCCCAGTAACACAAAACCCATGTGCGATACCGATGAGTAAGCGATCATCCTTTTCAGATCGCGCTGGGCCAGCGCATTGCAGGCGCCATATAATATCGAAACAACCCCAATCAACCCAAGCCAAAAAGCGCCGGAAGAAGCTATCTCCGGGAAAATCCCGAGGCAGATACGGATAATGCCGTAACCACCAATTTTAAGCAATACCCCAGCAAGAATGATAGATACCGGTGTAGGCGCTTCAACGTGCGCATCGGGCAGCCAGGTATGCAGCGGTACAACGGGTACCTTGATAGCAAAGGCAATAAACAGCACTACAAAGCCAACCGTGCGTGCGGGCATCCCCAATATGGTTTGATGCGCGGCAGCCGAGAATACCGAACCCTGGGCATAATTAGCCGGATTCATCATCTGGATAATATTAAAAGTATGACTTCCTGTTGCCGGATCGCTTACAGAAAGGTATAAACCAACCATCACCAGCAGCATAAACACCGAACCAAACAGGGTATACAAGAAAAACTTGATGGCCGCATACTCCCGGCGTACACCGCCCCACATCCCGATCAGGAAATAGAGCGGCAGTAACATGAGCTCATAAAACAGGTAAAACAGGAAGAAATCCAAAGCGCAGAATACACCCATCACGGCCATATCCAACAGCAAAAACAAAAGGAAGAAACCTTTGAGATTGCTCTTGATTTCCCAGGAGGCCAGCGTAGCAACCACCATCACCAGTGCCGACATTACCAATAGGGTTACCGAAATGCCATCTATCCCTACAAAATAATCTATCTGCATTTTGCCCATGCTGCCCAGGTTAAGGGCAATCCATGGCAGTTTCTGTACAAACTGAAACTGGTCTTCATGGTTAATACCTGCTGTTGCCGCACCTGTTTTAAAGTTAAGGTAGATTGCGATGCTGATACCCAGCTGCAAAAGCGTAGCCAGCAGGGTAATATATTTAAAACTCCCCCGAACCGACGATGGCAGCAATACGATCACCAACGCAAACAGTACAGGTATAAATATGAGTAGGGTTAGTAGGTTCATTAAATTCAGATCAGTATTTTTAAAATAAAGAGTACCAACACAATGAGCAGCATACTGTACAGGTAGTACTGCACTTTTCCATTTTGAAATTTACGTGCAAAATTGCCAATACTTTGCACTAATGCAGCCATTGAATGCAAAAATCCGTCGACAATATATTTATCACACCAGGCGGTAAGGTCTGCCACCGCCCTGCTCAGCCGTTCAATTGAATGGATGAGTCCGTTAATAATATTCCTGTCGAACCAGAAGCAGGTTTTACCCAGGCCAAGTATAGGTTTTACGATTACTTTTTTATAGATCTTATCCAAATACCATTGATTATAGGATAAGCGGTAAAAGAAGCCGGTTTGCGGAAACGAGAACGTATTTCTTTTTACGTAGATAGCATAGGCCGCGTACATTACAAAAACGCTTAAGATATTCACCCCTATCGGAATAATGGTATGGTAGATATTTTCGCGGGCCATGAATTCGGCAGGTTTTAAGCTTTCGAATAGCCAGGCTTTTTCATAAAAGAAAGGATTAAGCGAAAATAAGGGGAACAAACTGCAAACCGCCAGCAGGATCAATGGCACACGATATTGCCAACCACCATCGCTGATATGTAGTTTAATGTCAGGGTGATGTTTCAACAAGCGAAACTCTCCGAAAAATATTTTCACTATTAACCTTGATACGTAAAAGGCAGTAAGCCAACTGGTAAATAATGCACCTGCCGGGATCAGTTTAAGCCATGCGCTTCTACCCTCGCTCCATTCAAACGCCTGGATCAGGATGCCATCTTTTGACAGATAGCCAGAAGTAAGCGGAATACCTATAAGCGCCAGTGAACCAACAATTGCCACAATAAAAGTTAATGGCAGCTTTTTACGCAAGCCACCCATGTACTGAATATTTTGCGGGTCGATATCCAGGTTATTTTCCTCCTTGATATGTTGCATTTCGTGAATCACAACCCCGGCCACCAAAAACAATAAACATTTAAAGAAAGCGTGCGTAGCCAAATGGAATAGCGAAGAGCCATAAGCTCCAACCCCCATCGCAAGGATCATGTAACCCAGTTGCGATATGGTTGAGTAAGCAAGCACCCGTTTTAAATCGTTTTGCGTAAGCGCGATTGTGGCGGCCATAAAAGCGGTAAAGCAACCTATTACAGCAAGAACCGTTAACTCCGTATCGGTAAACAAAGGATAAACCCTGCCCAGCAGAAATACACCGGCAGCCACCATAGTAGCCGCGTGGATCAGCGCCGAAACTGACGTCGGCCCTTCCATGGCATCAGGTAGCCAGGTATGCAAAGGGAATTGTGCCGATTTTGCGGCCACAGCAAGGAAGATCCCGGCGCAGGCTATATACTGCCATATCGCGGGTAATGTAGTCATTGCCCCCCGTGTCCAAACAGAGCCATAATTAGAAGGCATCCTATCAGGAGCAAAAGCCCATTGCCCGTTATCAGGCCCCATAAACTTAACAAGTCCATGTTGTCCAAATAAGGCATCAATATCAAACGTATGAAACTGGGCAAAAATGATAATGATAGCACTTAGCAAACCGATATCGCCGATACGGTTCATGATAAAGGCTTTTTTATTGGCCTGTACGGCTTTATCCTTAGTGAACCAGAAACCGATAAGCAGGTATGATGAAAAGCCCACTAGCTCCCAGAAAGCATAGAACAGCACCATGCTATCCGCCACCACCAAAGCCAGCATGCTGAAACAAAAGAAACTTAAGTAGGTAAAATAACGACTGTACCTATCGTCATGCTTCATGTAAGCAGTGGAATAGATGTGAACAGGCAAGGCAATCAGCGATACCAACAGCAGCAGCAGCGCCGACAGATTATTAAGCAGGATGCCTGCGAAGACTTTGGTGTTGCCAATGGTAAACCATAGTTTTTGGGTGTGCAGCGGTTGCTGGTTCCACACCCTTGCAAACACAATGGCTGATAATACGCAACCCACCAAAATGGCCAGTGTTGAAATCCAGCCCGCTGCTTTACTTTTTACCGGCAGGCAAAAGTTGATGATCGAGGCCGCCAACGGTAAAGCCACAGCTGCAATGGTGTAGCTGATGATGGTTTGATCGGTATGTAAAAGCGCGGTGCCCAATTAGTTTTTTTATCTTCTCTGTAGAGACGCATAATTGCGTCTCCGAATGTACATTTCCGCTTGTCCTGCGGGAGACGCAATTATGCGTCTCTACAATATTTTAATCCCTCAAATTTTTAATCTCATCCGGGTCAATGGTTTTATATCGCCGGTAAACATTCAGGACGATGGCCAGCGCAACCGCTGTTGTTGCCGCGGCCAGCACAATAGCAAACAAGGCGAACACCTGTCCGCCGTTATTTAGCTTATCATATTTACCAAAAGCTACCAGGTTTAAAATGGCGGCGTTCAGCATTAGTTCAATTCCTATCAATACTTGTATCGAGTTACGTTTGGATACAATCATGTACATGCCTGTGCAAAACAATAACGCGCCTACCAGTAAAAAATCGGTTAACGTGATCATGCCCTGCCCTCCTTACGTGATAAATGTGCCGCACCTACCAAAGCCATCAGCAATAAAACAGAAATGGCTTCAAAAGGCAGCAGGTAGGTGGTCATGAGGTTAACGCCTATATTATCTATAGTTGAAGAGGTTGGCGTTATCTCATTTTTTTGTGCGATGGCCTGTTTTACCCATGGCAGCTTATCAGCATCGGCTTTAAGGATAATGTTTACAATCACCGCTAAAAACAGCGCAGCCAGTATAACAGCCGGTACTTTAGCCATGTTAATGAATTTTCCTTTGTGTTGCTCTATCACATTTAGCGTTTCACGACCAGAAAGCATAAATGCAAAAAGGATTAACACCAAAATGCCTCCCACATAAATTACCACTTGCGTTACGGCAACAAAATCGGCAAGGGCAATTACATACAAGCCAGCTAATGCAAACAAGGTCACAAAAAATATAAAAATACTCCTGACCAGGTTTTTACTTAAAGCAGCATATAGCGCCGAGCCAATAGCAATAAAACTCATTGTATAAAACAGTAAGCGGACCAAGGTCATGCCCCACCCTCCTTTTGTTTCATGGCGGCTAATTTGGCAGCCTGTTTTTCGGCCTGTTGTTTGTCAAAAAGGGCACGCTTTTCGGCGGCATCTTCGGGCGTCATATCCGAAAACTGGTAAACCAGATCGCTTAGCTGAAAAACTGTTTTATCGTACTGGTTGGTCATGGTAATGCATTCAGTTGGGCACACAATAGTACACAAACCACAATACATACACTTGGCCATATCAATATCAAACTTGGCTGCATACAAACGTTTGGTAGTACCGTCGGATGTTTGGCCGATAGCTTCCGTAGCCTTGATCGATTCAATATCGATACAATTAACGGGGCAAACCTTGGCGCACAGATCACATACGATACAGTCATCCATTTCCACATCCAACTGGTAGCGGCCCACTTCAGGTACCGGCAGTTGCTGCTTAGGATATTGAATAGTGTTGGTGCCATGCTCCAGTTGCTTAAAATAATTGCTATCGCTCACGGTTACAATCTCCCTTTTGCCGTTACCCGCAAAGAGATGCCGGATGGTAAGGCTTAAACCTTTCCATGCCGTTGTAAACGCGTTAATTACTTTCTGAACCATGATTTTTAGGATTTTAGGATGCTCAGGATATTTCCTTTACTACTGCTAATCCTTGTTTCTTATTATTCAATTAATTACAAATCTTAATTCTTTTAATTCCGAAATCGAATATCCGACATCCGAAATTAAAAATCACATCAGCCACAACCTCCATACACCCGATATCAGCATACAAGCGAAAGCCACCGGGGTCAATACTTTCCAGCAAAGGTTCATGAGCTGGTCAACCCGCAAGCGGGGCAATGTCCACCTGATCCACATCTGAACACCCACCAGGCCCAATGTTTTTATTACCACCCATAATATCCCCCAAGCCACCCCGGTTGTCCAGGTTGCCAGTTTAACACCGCCGATATTAGGCAACGGTGTATTCCAGGCCCCTAAAAACAAGATCACTGCTATCATGGATACCAGGAACATCATCGAGTACTCAGCCAAAAACACAAGCGCAAAGCGGATGCCCGTAAACTCGGTATGAAAACCGGCTACCAGTTCCGATTCTGCTTCTGGAATGTCAAAAGGAGCACGGTTACTTTCGGCCAGTGAAGCTATAAAATAGATCACAAATGCGATGAGTAAATGTGGCGCTCGGAATACATTCCAGCTAAATAAACCACCTATCTGAGATACATCCCAAAAACCGGCAAATTTTATCTTTTCAGCAGCCAAAATACCCTGCTGAGCAGAGATCACCTGCAAGTCGAGCGTTTGAGCAATCATTACAACAGATATGATGGCAAAGCCCGCGGGGATTTCGTACGAAATGATCTGAGCCGCCGAACGCATAGCACCAAGGATAGAATACTTATTGTTTGATCCCCATCCTGCCATCAAAATTCCTAACGTTTCGATAGAAATAATGGCAAAAATATAGTAGAGACCGATATTAGTCTTTGAAGGGATAAGCCCGGGGGCCCAGGGTAGCGCGGCGAAACCGAGGTATACAGCAATGAATATTACCGCCGGCGCCAACATAAACAACCACTTATCTGCCGCTGCCGGGACGATCAGCTCTTTCTGAAGCATTTTTAAAATATCGGCCAGCGTTTGCAGCGAACCATATTTTCCTGTTTCCGTTGGGCCAAGCCTGTCTTGTATAAACGCTGATATTTTACGCTCGGCATATACACCGAATAAAGCGAAGAAGGCCGAAAAACTGAACAACCCAATTGCTGCAATAAAATATGTAAAATAATAGTTCAACAGGAATTTTTGCTTAAGGGTGCAAACTTACTAAATGTTGAGTTATTTAGAATGATTAAATTATATATTAAGTTGATAGGAGAACCATGATTTACCTGATTTAAGGATTGCCAGATATATCAACGCCTAAAGCTCTGTATCATGATCATCCTATAATCATAAAAATCAAGGTTCAACACTTCACCAAATCATTTGCCGATATAAACGTTGATTTTACCGGGGCCGAGAAAAACAGCGAGGCATGATGGTCAAAATCGGCAGTATCATCGGTAGTGGTATAAAACTTATTTTCGCCGTTCCGGCTAAGCTTTTGTTCAATTTCGGGGTGGCGGTTTAAATAACTAACAAGGCTTTTAGCCACGATATCGCCCTGCCCTATAACATTAATGCGTTCGGGCAAATGTGCTTTTATTTTGTCCTGGATAATAGGATAATGCGTGCAAGCCAGTAAAATGGTGTCGATGTTGGGCGATTGCGCCATGATTTGATCCAGGTACAACTGCACAAAAAAATCTGCACCGGGTTTATCATATTCCCCGTTTTCAATTAACGGCACCCAAAGCGGACAGGCCTGCTGGTAAACTTTTATATCGGGGAAAAAATTCTGGATCTCGAGCAGGTATGAGCCAGATTGTACCGTGCCCTTTGTACCAAGCACCCCAATCTCTTTGGTTTTAGTATAATCGCCAATAACCTCGGCAGTAGGGCGGATAACGCCCAATACCCTTTTCCACGGGTCATCTATCTGTTTAAGGTCCTGCTGCTGAATGGTACGTAACGCCTTGGCCGATGCCGTATTACACGCCAGGATCACTAAGGGGCATCCCTGGTCAAACATCCACTGCACGCATTCCCAGGTATACTGGTGTATGGTGCTGAATGAGCGGTTACCATAGGGAGCACGGGCATTATCGCCCATATAAATATAATCATAGCCGGGCAATTGTTCAATGATAGAACGGAACACAGTTAGCCCGCCATAACCCGAATCAAAAATACCAATTGGTTGATTTGACATATACAAACATAAAAAAAGCGCCCCGTAATTACGGGGCGCTTTTGTATAATTTACTTAAAGGTGATTTTATTTTAAACCCAATTTCAATTTCACGGCAGCCATCAGATCGTCGCCTGCAGGCGATACGATCATACTAACCTGTGATGAATCCAATACATAAGCGTAACCTTTTTCTTTAGCTACCGCTTGTACAGCCTGGCTAACTTTATCAATAATGGGTTTGCCTAATTCTTGTTTTTTAGCATCAACTTGTTGCTGAGCATTGTTTTGGTAATCGTTCATGCGTTTCTGAATATCCTGCAATTCAGAAGTTTTTGCTGAACGGGCAGCATCTGTCAAAGTTGAACCGTTTTTTTCCAAATCGGCACCCTTGGTTTGTAACTCATTGTTCATAGTGGTTAACTGATCAATGAATGTTTTTTGATAGGCCTGTAATGTTGTAGAAACAGTTTTAGTTTCAGGCATCTGGTCAATAACCTGGCTAAAATTAACATAACCTATTTTTGTTTGCGCTTTAGCAAAACTACCCACGAACAACATACCTGCTGCAACTAAGGCGACTTTAAATAGTTTTTTCATTTTGTTTTGTGTCCTGTGTTTAATAATGGATAATAATTATCTGTTTGTTTTTATAACGTGTATCAGCAAATTGCTCATGAACTAACCTCGGGAGAGCTTACAATGAACAGGAACATTTGACAGCTATCCTTACCCGGCTAAAATAACAATGGGGTAATTTAAATGGCAAACATAAAAAAAGCGTCCCGTTTAATCAGGGCGCTTTTTTAATGTCTTTTGTATTCTTATTTCAAACCTAATTTTAATTTTACAGCTGCCATCAGGTCATCAGCATCAGGAGATACCAATAAGGTGATCTGTGATGAATCTAATACATAAGCATAGCCTTTTTCTTTAGCTACAGCCTGTACTGCCTGGGTAGCTTTATCAATAAGCGGTTTACCTAATTCCTGCCTTTTTGCATCAACCTGTTGCTGGGCATTGTTTTGGTAATCATTCATACGTTTTTGAATATCGGTAAGCTCGTTTTCTTTAGCAGTACGTACAGCATCGGTCATACTTGCCCTTTTTGACTGGTAGTCCTGGCCTTTTGTCTGGTACTCATTATTCATTGTAGTAAGCTGATCAATAAATGTTTTTTGATAAGCCTGGATCGAAGCAGTTACAGTTTTAGTTTCGGGCATCATATCAATCAATTGATTGAAGTTGATGTGGCCGATCTTAGTCTGAGCATTTGCAAAGCTGCCCGCAAATAACAAACCTACTGCAACTAAGGCAACTTTAAATAGTTTTTTCATTTTCCTTTTTCTGTGTTTAAATAATAGTTCGATTTATTTTAATTCAAATTATTTAGCAAATACACCGGGTTTTAGTCCTAATCTGGTTATAACATCCGCGCTTTTATCATACCGCGGGTTAGCATATAACATAATAACCTCGCTGTTTTTATCAAAAATCATATCCAGGTTATCGCCTTCGGCAATTGCTTGTACAGCTTTAGACACCCTATCCTGAATTGGTTTAATCAGCGCTGTGCTTCTTTGTGAAAGCTCACCATCCGGACCAAACTTCTGGCGTTGAAAATCTTTCGCGGCCTTTTCTTTGTCAACAATTTCGGCCTCACGGCGTTTTTTCATATCAGGGGTCATCAGCACCTGATCGGCCTGATAAGCTTTATACAGGCGGTCGATTTCCTGAAAACGGCCGTCAACTTCCTTCTGCCACTGATCAGATAATGCAGCTAATTGCTTTTGAGATGAGGCATACTCGGGCATGTGCTTTAATATATACTCCGAATCAACATAAGCAAAACGT
Organism: Mucilaginibacter sp. P19; assembly: GCF_050632265.1. Classification (NCBI taxonomy): domain Bacteria; kingdom Pseudomonadati; phylum Bacteroidota; class Sphingobacteriia; order Sphingobacteriales; family Sphingobacteriaceae; genus Mucilaginibacter; species Mucilaginibacter sp. P19. Next base: position 1,132,973 of record NZ_CP192586.1, on the reverse strand, counting down.
TGCGCGTAAGCGCCTGCAAAAGCAGTTAACGTTAAAAAGGCTACTAAAATTATCTTCTTCATATATTCGGTACGCAAATTAATTAAATCCGCCGGATAAACTCTGAGAAATTGTAAAATGGAACTGGCCTTTATTTGCATCCGGTTGCCCCGGTATTTTATCAAAGCCATAACCATAATCTAACCCCAGTAAGCCAAATATAGGCAAAAATATCCTTGCGCCCACACCTACCGAACGCCTTACATTAAACGGATTAAACTGGCTAAACTGGTTCCACGCGTTACCGCCTTCGGCAAAGGCCAGCAAGAAAATTGTTGCCGACTGGCTTGCAATAACCGGGTGGCGAAGCTCCAGCGTGTATTTATTATAAATAGCGCTACCGGTGTTTGTATTTTGAGTTTCGTTTGAGCCCTCGGGTACAATCGAGAAGTTTTGGTAACCACGTAAGCCGATGATCTCACTACCCTGTAAAAACTGGTAGCTCTGCATACCGTCGCCACCTAATTTAAAGCGTTCAAACGGTGATGGGCCAACCTGGTGATTGTACTGGCCAAGGAAACCAAACCTAACCTGCGACATCAATACAAATTTGCCTACCAGTTTCGAGAACCACTGTGCATCGTATTTAAACTTATAGTACTCAACAAAATGGTAACGATCTTCGGGGGTGGCTATTTTATAATTGATGTTATTAAATAATGAGTAAGGCGGTGTAGCCTGTATCGTAAATTTAATATTTGAACCCTGGGTTGGGAAAATAGGCGCATCTATTGAGTTACGTGTCAACTCCTGGGTTAACTTAATGTTATAAGAGGTACCGTTGGTAAACAGGTAACCGGTATAGTTGTCAAGGCTGTAATGATCAAAGTTAAGTGAGTAGTTTAACTGGAAATAGTTATCAGGCCATTTTAAACGTTTACCCAATGTAACGCCCAAACCGTTAATACGCAATTTGTTATAGTATGGGCTTGTTTTTGGATAATACTGCCCTGTTGAACTTCCCTGTGTATAAGCAGACAATGCAAAGTAAATTGGTTTTTTTCCACCTAACCATGGCTCGGAGAATGTGAACGAGAAGTTTTGATAGGTACGGCCGCTCGACTGCCCCCTTAAGCTCAGTTTCTGACCATCGCCTTTTGGCAGTGGCTTGTAAGCTTTAAGGTGGAAGATATTACGGATAGAGAAGTTATTAAAGGTTAAACCCAATGTGCCTACCAACTGGCCACCACCAAAACCACCTGAAAGCTCGATCTGGTCTGAAGGTTTTTCAACTACGTTATAAACCAAGTCAACCGTACCATCCTGCGGATTGATGTTGGTTGGTTTAGGTTCGGTTTTTTGCTCGTCGAAGTTGCCCAGCTGGCCAATTTCACGCGCACTGCGGATCAGCAGGTCTTTATTGAATTTTTGACCCGGTTTTGTCTGGATCTCACGCATTACCACTTTATCGTTGGTAACGTCGTTACCTTTTAACATAACGCGGTTAATCGTATACTGAGGGCCTTCATAAATCCTCACATCAACATCTACAGTATCGTTATAAACCCTTGTTTGTACCGGATCGGCATTAAAGGTTAAATAGCCATCATTAAGGTAAAGCGATGAAATATCATCGTTACCCGGAGTCGGGCCGCTTAAACGCTTGTTCAGCTCATCTTCGCTAAATACGTCACCTTTTTTAACGTGAAGGATCCTGTTTAACAAATCGGTGGTATACTTGGCATTACCCGAAAACTTAACATTACCGAAGTAATATTTAGGGCCTTCATATACTTTCAGCTTTACGTTTACGGTTTCATCGTCATGTTTCCATACAGAATCGCTCAGGATCTCGGCATCACGGTATCCCCTGGCCTGCATTTTTTCAACCAGGTTTTGTTTATCCTCTTCGTATTTGTCCTGTTTAAATTTCTTTGAGCCAAACAGGTTATACCATTTACGTTTACGGGTTTTACTTAGAAAACCACGCAGGGTTCCGGTGCTAAATGCCTTGTTGCCCTCAAAAATAACATCGTTGATTTTAACCTTGGTCTTTTTATCAATGGCAACATCCAGTATAACGCTGTTAACATCACCCTGGTCTTTACGCTGGGTAATGGTAACGGTAGTGTTTAAGAAACCTTTCTCGTTAAAATGCTTTTTTATGATAGCAGTTGTTGTGCTGATGAGGTTTTCATTTACGATCTTGCCTACACGGTCGTTCAATTTTTTCTGAACATCTTCAATTTCGCCTTTGCGAATACCGGTTAAGTGCATGCGTGATAAACGCGGACGCTCCAACACGGCAATCTCCAGGTAAATGGTATCCATATTAATTTTGGTGATGTTTAATTGCACATCATCAAATAAGCCTTGTTGATATAAGGTTTTAATTACCTCGGCATTACGTTCGCCCGGCAGGTTGATACGATCGCCTTTGGTTAATTTGGATAGCTGGATCAGGATGTCTTTATCAAGATATTTTGCGCCACTAACAGAAATACCACCAATAATATAATCTTTAGGATTAAGATAACTTAAACTATCAGCAGGTATCGATTTTGTAAGCGAAGGCCTCGGCCCATTGGATATCTGGGCGAAAGCCGTAGTAGCCAAAACCGAGAAAAGAATAGCAAAAAGAAATTTATACATTCGAATATTTTAGTGGGCTAAAAATAATTTATACAGTTGTTAAAATTTGTTAAAAGTAAAAATTTAGTTCACCTGCTCACTTGTTAAGCCAAAACGGCGCTCACGTTTCTGAAAATCAATCACTGCTTCATACAGGTCTTCTTTCCTGAAATCGGGCCATAATTTGGTTGTAAAATACAACTCGGCGTAAGCAATTTGCCATAATAAATAATTACTTATACGGTATTCACCGCTGGTTCTGATCAGCAGTTCGGGGTTTGGCATATCGCCTGTAAAAAGGTTTTGTTCAAAAACCTCTTCATTAATATCTTCCGCATTCAACTCGCCGTTTTTTACCTTTATGGCTATATTTTTTGCAGCCCGTACAATTTCGCGGCGCGAGCTATAGCTTAAAGCCAGCGTAAGCACAACACCGGTATTGCCTGCTGTTGTTTCAATAGCATTATTAAGTTCACGAAGGCATTTTTCGGGCAGTGTGTCCAGATCGCCAATGGCATTTAGCCTGATGTTGTTTTTCATAAAGCCGGGAACCTCTTTATGAATAGTGGTTACCATTAACTCCATAATAGCCATAACCTCCAGCTTGGGGCGGTTCCAGTTTTCGGACGAAAATGTATATAAGGTGATATATTTAATACCCAATTTATCGGCCCCCTCAACAACATCCCTAACAGATGTTACACCGTTGTGATGGCCAAATATCCTTAATTTGCCTTTCCCTTTCGCCCAGCGCCCGTTGCCATCCATAATAATAGCTACGTGCTGTGGTAGTCTCGACAAATCAATCTGATCCAAATAATCCATATTACTCCTTATCAAAAGCCACCCTGTACAAACACACTTGTGTAAAATTTTTCATCAATACTATGGTCTGCGATATTCGGTTGTTAGATTAATCAATTATTAATTACCTGCATCCGCCGTTTTGCCACGCAAATTGACGGATTTTTCAGGGTACAAAGGTAAAACTTACTTTGTATTTTTTTAGTATCCCTCGCTAAAAGAAAATGTTATTGCGAATAATATATTAAAACTGCCTAAACAGCTATCAAAACCATGATTTTTCATAATTTTTGGTTTAAAGCTCAAAAAATAAAAAAGCCGGCAGCCATTATCTGCCTGATAATGAAAGCTGCCGACCTCAAAAAACCACCTGTAAATTTGCTTACAATTGCGTTACACTTTTATATTCCTTTTTGTTTAAGCGCGTCAACATCGGCGGGCATAATATCAACTATAGCGTATTGCTGAATGCCGGTAATAGCCAGCTCATCAAGCGTACTCACCAAATTGCTGTATTGCGATTTATCGCTTGGTTTTACCAATACTATCATGCTTTTGCCCGAGCCGTCGTGTACTTTTTTATTGGCTTCGATGATAGCCCTGCGAATGCCATTGGCTGAAAAATCGGTTACCGAAGGTGCAATGATCGGATTTTTAAGCTCGCCCAGAAAATACATGGCCTTATTATTTTTGCCCAAAACAACAGTCAGTGTTCGGCTTGCCGGAACCGGCATTCCGTCGCCGCCGTCATCTGGCATAGCCAAATCCATAGCTTTTGGTTTAGCCAGCGTGGTGGTCATGATAAAAAAGGTAATAAGCAGGAATGCAAGATCGACCATTGCAGTAAGATCAACGCGGGCGTTTATTTTTTTGCGTTTGTGCTTTCCGCCGCCATTTTGGGGAGATGAGTTTAATTCGGCCATGACTTTAAAGATTTTAGGTTAATAATCAGTACAATACTAAATTACAAAATTCAATATAAAAACAGAATTAAATATTATATTTTAAATTTAAAAAGAATTAAATATTGAATTATTATCTAAAGAGACGCAATAAATCCACAACACTTGTTAGGCCTGATGTAATTAGAAGTAGCAGTTTGCTGTTACAAAAGTAAATGAGATTGTAAAGTTAAGGAAGAAGTAGGTATCATGCGATTTAAAGTCGCCGCGCTGAGAACCAACGGTGCCAATATAATTGCCGGTTTTTTCGCCCGAACGATCAGAAAGTAAAGCGCCGGTCGTGGTCATTTTGCTTTTATCGGCATATACACCGCTTACATCATCCAGGTAATCTGTAAATGCATAGCGGTAACCCATATCGGCCATAACTGTAAACTTACCGGATAAATTATACTTGATACCTAAACCATACGGGATTACGACGGTGTTATTGCCATAAGGCTTAGCCTGGCCTTCGGTTTTTAGCTGCCTTAAGCCAACCTCGTGCCCGTTAAAATCCTGTGCACGCGGCGCGTAAGATGTAATACCTATACCTGTAAATATATAAGGGGTGTATTTGTTTCGTCCGGCATCGGGGATATAGTTCATAAAGTTAAACTCGCCGATAACACTTACCTCCCGCAATTGATCTTTAAAATTGAGGTTACGATCACGAAACTGTTGATAGCCGGACCGATTGTCATAAGCCGATATATTACCAACACCAATATTCAGTTTAGCTGAAAAATAGCCATTAAAATTTCTTTTACCAAAGATACCCGCCGAAACGCCGCTTATTTTAACAGGGTTATTGGGGTTAAGATCACCTATGTACCCCGCACCGCCTATCGATCCGCCTATTTCCCAGGTTTGGGCCTGCAGCTGATAAGTTAAAAACAAGAATATGGCAAAAAGTAAAAATTTAGGCATTAATCAAATTTAGTAATTACGGGCATCAAGGCCCCAAAGCAGTTTATTCCTTAACGTAGTTAAATAGCTTTCATTACTAAGGCGAATTAAATTTAACTGAAAACTGGCTTTTTGAACATGAAACTTAACTGTTTGATCTAAAACTTCCGTCCGCGAATCGCAGGAGATGATATAATTGGCACTGCGGCTTTCCACCTCAAAACAAAGTTTGCTGGTATCAGGGAGCACTATAGGCCGCACGTTGAGATTATGGGGAGATACCGGGGTTACTACTATGCTATTTGATTGCGGAAAAATAATAGGCCCTCCGCAGCTTAATGAATAAGCTGTTGAGCCGGTTGATGTTGAGATGATAATACCATCACCCCAATATGAATTTAAAAACTCATCGTTCAAAAATACATGGGTTATGATCATGGCGGCATCATCACGCTTATGGATGGTTACATCATTAAGGGCAAAATTATTGCTGCCAAAAACATTAGGGTCCGAGTCGACGGTAAGCAATTCACGGCAATCGCAGGTAAATTGTCTGTTCACCACGGCATGAATGGCTGCCGTAATATCACTTTTATTAACACTGGCCAAAAAGCCCAGGCGGCCAAAGTTTATACCGATAACAGGGATCCCCGAATCGCGAATCAAGGTAACCGTATCAAGCAGGGTACCATCGCCTCCAAGCGTTATAAAAATATCAATAAAGCCTTTTAAGGTTTCGGCGGGGCGCAACACTTTATATTGCACTGTGGTTAGTTTATCCTGCAAATATTCGTGGAGTTGCTGGTGTACATAAATATCGACACCATGCTGTGCAAGGTTATCAAAAACCTGCTGTATAAAAGGTAAAACAGATGGCTCATTAAACGGCCTGCCGTAAACTGCTATTTTCATTTTTTAAAAAAGCGAATATCGAACTTTGAAAGTACATTAATGCAGCAAGGCGTAAATAATTAATACCGCATAAATTAAACACTACAATCCACCCATCATACATTTTTCTTATAATGGTAAATTTTGCACTATTGTTTGCTTATATTTCCTAATAAAGCCATTTTAATTGCTTTAACAGATAAATAACTTCAAGGTAAAATAATTAAGTTTAACTATTTTGGCCTACCTTACCAATATTTAAACAACGGTTATTTTATTGATGGATAAAACTTTTACCCAAAAACTATCGGATATACAGTCAATAGCTGATGACCTTCCTTCTGCATTAATAATTCATGAGGTTGAAACGCTGCAGATAGTGTATATGAACAGCGTAGGTCTCGATATACTGGGTACCACACTTGATGAACTGCAGGCCATGGGCCCTGAAACATATCACGTTAAATATTTTAACACCGAAGACAGCAACGAATACGTACCCAAAATTTTGCACCTGATAAAAAGCAAAACACAGGAGCAGGTATCCTATTTTCAGCAGGTACGTGTACCTGATAACCCCGAATGGCAATTATTTGTGAGCAATACCAAAGTTTTTGCACGCAATGAAGCAGGCGATGCTGCATATTTGTTAACTATTGCCAGCAGGCTTGATCCTGTGCATCATATTACCACCAAGGTAAACAGGCTTATGCATGAGATCGCTTTTTTACGCCATAATAACCTGTTATTTTTAACGCTCACGCGGCGCGAAAAAGAGATTCTGAAATATATTGCCATGGGTATGAGCTCGGCCGAGATCAGCGCGAAGCTGTTCATTGCCCCGGCTACTGCCGAAACGCACCGTAAAAACATCAAAAACAAACTGCACCTGAAAAATAATTATGATGCAGTGATGTTTGCGCAGGCTTATAATTTGGTCTGAAATCATAATAAGTCGGAAGTTCCGGGTCTTAAGTCAGTAGTTTAAATTGTCCGAAAGTCATACATAGCGGACTCAATACTTCGGACTAATGATTTAAGACTTCGGACTTAATACTACAAATTAAGGTAATTCATGAGCGAATCATACCTGTCGCGGGTGGTATCGTTGATATCGGTATGATTAAAGGTAGCTTTGATATCATACTCATACCGAAGGAAGCTGGCAGTTATGGCCGAAATATCCTGCTTGTTAACCTTAAGGGTAACTTCCATCCGGGTTGAATCGGGAAAGGACTGAACATAGGAGCTCAGGACCTGCGCGTTGTCTGACTCAACTATCTGCGCCATGTGCGCAAGCGAATTATTTTTATTATTGATCTCCAGCACAATAATGCCTCCCGGTTGCGATACTGAAGTTATTTTTGCGAAATATTCTGTAATGGCGTTAATAGATATCAACCCAAGATAGTTGCTTTTTGCATCAAGCACCGGTACAATGGTAAGCTGCTGCTCATAAAACAGGCGGATAACATCATAAATATGCTGATCCTCCAGCACGTAGGGATTAACCAACGAAAGGGCCAGCGCACCTATGGGTGTTTGATAATCACTTTCGGCTATCAGGTCATCCTCGGCAAGCAAACCTAAAAACTGCTCTTCATTTACAATAGGCAAATGCCTGAGGCGAAACTCAATCATACGGTCAAGCACTTTCTGAATGGTATCAGAAGTGTGTACCGGCGGTATCGAGTCAGCTATCAGGTCAAGTGCTATCATCTATGCATTTACTTTGGTCTCTAATTTAGCTAAAAACTGTTTAAGTAAAGTATTAAATTCTTCCGGGTGTTCCATCATAGGTGCATGGCCGCATTTATCAATCCAATGAAGTTCCGAATCGGGCAGCAGCTCATGAAATTCAACAGCTACCTCGGGCGGGGTGATCTTATCATTACGGCCCCATATCAAAGATACCGGGATAGTAATCTTATGCAGATCTTTTTTCATATTATGCCTGATGGCAGATTTTGCCATGGCCAGCAAGCGGATCACCTTATGCCTGTCGTTAATGGTCTGAAAAACATCAAGCACCAACTCATCGGTGGCAATAGCCGGATCGTAAAATGTAAATTGCACTTTTTCGCGTACAAAATCAATACTCTCCCTGCGCGGAAAAGAGCCGCCGAAAGCATTTTCATATAAGCCCGAGCTACCAGTTAAAACAAGAGCCTTGATGTTTTCGGGATGCGTGGTTAAATAAACTAATGCCACATGCCCACCAAGCGAGTTACCCAATAAGGTAATATTGCTAAGCTTTTTAAACTTTATAAACTTATGTACAAATTTCGATAAACTTTTTACCCCGGTACTAATCAGCGGCATGTCATAAACAGGCAGCATGGGGATAATAACCCTGTACTTTGATTTAAACTCATTAATAACACCATCCCAATTGCTCAACGCCCCCATTAAACCATGCAGCAGTAACAGCACCTCTCCTTCGCCCTCATCGATGTAACTAAAACCGTGTTCCTCTTTAAGCACGAACTCCATATAAAATATTAAAAATTAATTTTTCAAACTTATCTTATACCAAAATTGCTTTCAGTACAAATTCCTGTTATTCCGCTGTAAAATTAGTTTATTACGAACGACATTTAGCAAGTATAGTAATTATTTACCAATGTAGTAATGTTAAGCTTTTATTAATAAGATTAACATTAACACAACATTGCACAAAAAAACGCTGTACTATTAAATGGTAAAAACTTAACCTAATAACTGTTTAACCACCTCTGATATTGTTTTACCATCGGCCTTGCCTGCAAGCTCTTTACTGGCCATACCCATTACGCGGCCCATATCTTTTACTGATGTAGCGCCTATCCTGCCAATAAGCTCTTCAAGGTAGCCTTCAATTTCAAACTTGCTCATTTGTTGCGGAAGGTATTCTTCAATAACCAGCATTTCGGCTATTTCCACCTGGTACAGGTCGTCGCGGTTTTGCTCCTTATAAATATCGGCCGATTCCTTACGCTGTTTTACCAGCTTTTGCAATACTTTAATTTCAGCATCCTCGGTTAGTTCATCTGCAGCGCCTTTTTCGGTTTTAGCCAAAAGCAACGCCGATTTGATGGCACGCAACCCCTGTAAACGATCTGCCTGCTTGGCAAGCATGGCCAGTTTAATGTCCTGGTCTATTTGTGTAATTAACGACATATGTTTTATGTTAGTCCGGAATTCCGATGTCGGAAAGTCCGAAAGTTTTTCTTTTTAGTCCGGAAATCCGATGTCCGGAAGTCCGAAGGATTTGTTTGGTTAATAAAGCAGCCTTGTCTTACTTTCGGACTTTACTGACTTTCCGACTTCAGACTTCCCTCCTACCCTCTGAATATCGTACCTGCGTTGGCTTGTGCTGTAGGCATGATAACCAGGTCGTTAATGTTAACATGTGCCGGTCGTGATGCAATGAACCAGATGGTTTCGGCCACATCTTCGGCCACCAATGGTTTAAAACCATCATAAACTTTTTTGGCCCTTTCCTTATCACCCTTAAAGCGCACCTCCGAAAACTCGGTTTCCACAGCTCCCGGATGTATCGCCGTTACCTTAATACCATGGGGTAAAAGATCAATCCGCATACCTTTATTTAAAGCATCAACTGCATGTTTGGTAGCGCAATATACATTTCCGTTAGCATAAACTTCCTTACCGGCAATCGAGCCAAGGTTTATAATGTGCCCCTTACCATTTTCTATCATCCAGTTTGATACCACCCGGCTTACATACAGCAGGCCCTTGATATTGGTATCAATCATGGTTTCCCAATCATCAATACTGCCTTTTTGAATAGGATCAAGCCCCTGGCTTAAACCGGCGTTGTTAACCAATACCATCACTTTCCTCCATTGGGCCGGCAAAGCTTCCAGGTTGTTAATGGTATCTTCGCGGTTACGCACATCAAATGACGAAACCGCAACTTCTACGTTATACTTATCATTCAGGTGTTTGGCCAGTTTCTCCAACCTATCTAACCGGCGACCGGTTAATACAAGGTCATAGCCTTCGCGGGCAAAAACGTGTGCACATGCCTCGCCAATGCCGGCGGTAGCTCCTGTAATTAAGGCAATCTTACTCATAGATATTGATAACTATAAACAGCGAAATTATGTTTTTTACTTTAAAATATTGTCGGTTGGGAGTAAGGATGTTTTTTGAAAGGGAGGATTTTACCCACCCCAATATCGGGTTGAAAACGCAAGTCTATTTTACGCTCTCATTATAAATGAGCACGAGATTTAGGAAAATTACATTCTACTCAAAAATCAAGCTAAACATAATGGTGTGTAAGCCCAACCTGCTGAGGGGCGCCGAGTAGGGGTTATACTCGCGCATCAACACGTTGCCTAACGAATTGGAGATCTTAATCTCGGGCGAAAGCTTAAAAAATTCAAAATAAATATCACAACCCACGCCCGCCTCATACGAGGCAAAGCCACCTACGTTTTTAACCAGCTTCTCCGAAAGGTCAAGATTGGCATCCGCGTTTTTCTTAGATCCTATGGCCTGGGTGTATTTCAGGCCGCCTACAACATAAGCCCTGAAATCGCCCAACCTGTCTGATTTTAATTTCAATTGCAGGGGAACGTCGACCGAAGTGGTTTGTATTTTCTTATCCACATCTTCCGACGGATCGACATAAGAATAATGCAAAGCCCTGTCGGCAAAAATTAATGATGGTGTGGTGCGTACCTCAAGGTGCTCGGTGATCCTGTACCGGGTCAAAAAACCTACTCCGAAAGCCGGTGAACTTTTTGAGCTGATGCTGTTAAGCGGCCCTTTAACCTGCACACCGTTTTCATCTAAAAACGCGTTGCGAAAATTGGGCTGGTTAACAATTTTAAAATCGGTGCTTACGTAAGTAAAACTGAAACCAAAGCTCAGATCCTGCTGATCGGCGCCGCCACCCCAGGCCGGTACATGCTGCGCAAACAATAAATTGCTGCTAAAAATAAGTACAACTACAAGCAGGTAACGGTTTATAATCATTTAATACCGGTGTATATTGAACAGATACCAAACGTTAAAGGCCTGCATTTGGTATTCTTAAAGCCTACTTTATCCATCAAACCCACAAAAGCCTGCCCATCCGGAAAAGCAGCTACCGACTCCGGTAAATAGCTGTATGCTCTTGCATCTTTGCTGAACAATTTACCAATACCCGGGGTAATATAGCTGAAGTAAAAATTATATAACTGCTTTACCGGAAATACTTTAGGCTTTGAAAACTCAAGCACCACCACCTTTCCTCCGGGTTTTAGCACCCGAATTATATCAGCAAGGCCTTTTTCCAGGTTTTCAAAATTACGTACACCGTAGGCAACCGTAACAGCGTCAAACTCCGCGCCCTCAAACGGCAGTTTTTCCGAATCGCCCAGTTTTACAGCAAATTTATCGCTCAAACCCCGTTTCGCTATTTTTTGCTCCGCGATGTCAAGCATCCCCCTTGAAATATCAACACCAATAATTTTTTCAGGTTTCAGGATAGATAAAGCCTCAAAAGCAAAATCGCCGGTGCCGGTAGCAACGTCCAGTATCAGCTTTGGTTTATCCTTTTTTAATTCGTTGATGGCTTTTTTACGCCAAATGATGTCAATACCAAGTGACAGGAAATGGTTAAGGAAATCATAGGTTTTTGATATATTGTTGAACATATCTGCTACCTGTTCTTTTTTGGTAGCCTGCTCGTCATGGTACGGTGTTATGGTTTTGCTCATCGCAGCAAAGATAATGATTGTATAGTGAATGCTTTAATATTAAGAAAGCTGAAAGTGAATACTGAAACAGGGCTGACAAGTTAACTCATCCCTACTTCGCTGCGCCCGTCACTCCTCTCTGCTTCGCAAAGCGGGGTTTTCGTTCTTCAGCTAAGTGTAGACCAGCTTAGTTGCCTATGCTCCTCGCTGTTACTAAATCGATATTAAGTTGCGCTAATTATGTAAATGTTAAGTCAATTCACTATTTTTAGAAACCAATTTCGGCCGGTAGTCCCGGCAAATCACATTTAAAATTTGTTTCCTTATCCTTATGAAAGACGAACAAGAACCCTCGCGCCGCAGTTTTATTAAAAAACTAACCACAGCAACCGCGGCCGTAGCTGCCGGATCGGGCCTTTTAGCCAGCCAAAGCCAGGCCAAATCTTTTTCCATCCAAAAACGCCTCATCGGCAACAGCCCTAACGACCAGGTAAACATCGCCCTCATTGGCGCCGGTGGTATGGGTACCCAGGACACCATCACCGCCCTGCAGGTGCCCGGTGTTAAACTGGTAGCCGTATGCGATTTGTATGACGGTCGCTTAAAAGATGCCAAGACCCGCTGGGGAGCCGACATTTTTACTACCCGGGTTTACAAAGAGATCCTGAACCGTAAAGACATTGACGCCGTAATCATTGCTACACCCGATCACTGGCACCAGCAAATTTCTGTTGATGCGATGCACGCCGGTAAACATGTGTATTGCGAAAAACCGATGGTTCATGCCATTACCGAAGGGCCGGCGGTGATCAAATCGCAAAAAGAAACAGGAATGATATTCCAGGTAGGCAGCCAGGGGGTATCATCATTAGGCAACGAAAAGGCACATGAGCTATTAAAAAGCGGAGCTATTGGCGAATTAAACTACGCCGAAGGTTTCTGGGCCCGCCGCGCGCCGCTTGAGGTTTGGCAATACCCGATCCCTGAAGATGCCTCACCTCAAACTGTTGATTGGGAAACTTATATCAGCAATACCAAAAAGCGTCCGTTTGATGAAAAACGCTTTTTCCGCTGGAGAAATTATACCGACTATGGTACAGGCATGGCGGGCGACCTTTTTGTTCACCTTTTTCAAGCCTGCATTTTATAACCGATTCAGTTGGCCCTAATAAAATTTATGCATCCGGCGGCTTACGTTTCTGGAATGATGGCCGCGAAGTACCTGATGTACTTTTAGGCACTTTTGATTATGGTAAAACACAGGCACACCCGGCCTTTAACCTTTCGTTACGGTGTAACTTTGTGGATGGCACCAGCGGCACAACTTACCTTAAACTGGTGGGCAGCGAAGGCTCAATGGATATAACATGGGATAAAGTGACGCTTAAACGCAATAAAGTGATGGATTCTGATGATCCATTCTATCTTGATAAACTCAAAAAAGCAGGCAGCGGTTATGCCGAACGCAAAAAAATGCTACCGCCCGAAGAAATCACATATGATGCCGAAAAAGGATACAAAGGTGGGCCGTATGATCATATGGTGAACTTTTTTACCGCTATCCGCAATAAAGGCAAGGTAACCGAAGACGCAATTTTTGGCTATCGCGCGGCAGCCCCTGCCCTGTTATGTAACGATAGCTATTATAACAATACGCCCATGTTCTGGGATCCGGAAAAAATGCAGGTTATCAAGAAATAATAGTTCACCGCAAATACCTTATTATGAAACAACAGTTTAAAAAATTGGGTTTGGTACTGGCTGCCGCAGGCTTGGTTTGTGTGCACACTTCAGGCATCCCTGTTAATAATCACAAACCTGCTAAACAAGGCACTCCGGTAAAAGGTGGCTGGGTAAATCTCTTCGATGGCAAAACCCTGAAGGGCTGGCATGGGTTCAACAAAAAGGGTCCGGTAAAAAACTGGACTATTATTGATGGTGCCCTAGTTTGTCTTGGTGCAGCGCAGGGCGATACCGGCGGTGATATAGTAACCGATAAAGCTTACACCAATTTTGAGCTTTCATGGGAATGGAAGATAGAAAAAGGCAGTAACAGCGGTGTAATATACCATGTGGTTGAAGATCCGAAATACCATGGCCCCTATGAAACCGGCCCCGAATACCAGATCATTGACGATACAGGCTGGCCCGAAAAACTGGAAGACTGGCAAAAAACTGGCTGTGATTATGCCATGTACCTGCCAAACGCTTCAAAAAGGTAGCCCCGGTTGGCACCTGGAACACCAGTAAAATTATTTTCAACAACGGACATGTTGAACACTGGCTAAACGGCAAAAAGATTTTAGCTTTTGAAGCCTGGACCAGCGACTGGAAAAGGAAAAAAGCCGAAGGTAAATGGAAAGATTACCCCGACTATGGCAACGCCAAAACCGGGTTGATTGCACTACAGGACCATGGGCATAAAGCTTATTTCAGGAGCATTAAAATAAAGGAATTATAATATTTATAATTTTTTGCTTCGTACCTTCGCGCAACAGTTTTATCTTTATCAAAAAACTCATTGGGGGTACGAAGCAATCCTTAACAGCAGGCAACCATGCAATATCGCCGGCAGAGGACTGCTTCGCCGTTCCGCCTCCCAATGACCGGGAAAGATGAATTATCTTTTTAATCCCCCGTTGAATATATAACCCACAATGAGTTTTTTTGTTTGCTTCTTATCTGTTAATTAGCCAGTTGCAGTAAATTTTCTATATCCAGCCTGCGGGTAAACATGGTCAAATTCCCTTCCTGATCTACAGGCCATTGTTCTTTGGGGCGATCCCAGTAGAGCTCAACCCCGTTTTGATCGGGATCGTTAAGATAGATGGCTTCAGATACACCATGATCAGATGCTCCTGTAATATTGTAACGGGCATCAATCAGCCTTTTAAGTATAATGGCCAGGTCTTTTCTTTCGGGATATAAGATGGCAGTATGGTATAAGCCCGGTGCGTATTCCGGGGCTGGTGAAGCGCCTTTGCTATGCCAGGTATTTAAGCCAATATGATGGTGATAACCACCTGCAGATATAAATGCAGCCTGATCGCCGTACATCACCATTTTTTCAAAGCCTAACAAACCACAGTAAAAATCAAGAGATTTTTGCAGGTCGCTTACTTTTAAGTGTACGTGACCAATGCGGGTTTGGGCGGGTATTTTATAATCGTTCATATAATTACATGTTTAAACATCAAATTTAATTATTATTGCGCTACTTTTTGTTTTCCTATTGTAAAACAAGCTTATAAATAAGCAATGGCTATTTACTCCATACTATTACTACAATGAACGCATTAAGTAAAAATACTACCTTTGCAGAATGATCGTAAAATCGGCCGAATTTATTTGCAGCAACAGCCAGGTAAGCAAGTTACCTCCACCCGTTAAAGCGGAGTACGCTTTCATCGGGCGCTCAAATGTGGGCAAATCATCCCTTATCAATACATTAATTGGTAAAAAGGGTCTTGCTAAAACGTCGCAAACTCCCGGCAAAACGCAGCTGATCAATCATTTCCTGATCAACGAAAGCTGGTACATTGTTGATTTACCCGGTTATGGCTATGCCCGCGCATCAAAAACGGAAAAAGCCAAATGGGATAAGTTCATCCATACTTACCTGGACAAGCGCGAAAGCCTGCAATGTGTAATGGTGTTGATAGACAGTCGTCTCGAGCCACAAAAGATCGACCTTGAATTTTGCAACTGGCTTGGCGAAAAAGGTCTTTCATTTGTGCTGGTATTCACCAAGGCCGATAAACAATCGAGCATTAAAACCGATCAAACTATTGCCCGGTTTAAAAAAGCCCTGTTGGCTACATTTGATGAAATGCCACAGTTTTTTATCACATCGTCAGAAACACAGCAAGGCCGCGAAGAGATACTTGAGTTTATTGATGCAGTAAATCAAAATTTTGAAGTGCCGCATTATCAGCTACCGCAGGATCGGGATTAATATAACGTTATGGGTTTGGATCTATCACATATTGTGCCCACAGATGCCGGTGAAACGTTTGAATACTTCACTGTGGAAGAATTAAATTCGAACCCGGAATTTGTTAGGCGGTATATTCAAATGTTTAAAGAATATGAAGGAGAAGTCGTTTTATTTTTTAACGAAATAGGCTATCAAAGGAGCGGCATGAATAAAGAGTTTTACAGCGCCTTTGAAAATTGCAAACCATATTTTGATAAAAAATCAGTAGAAAAAGCCATGCTCTATTTAAAACCTAACGATCCATTTGGATTAAATTTCAAAAAAGATTTTGTTGACAATTTTGTAGATGGAGAAAGCGTATTTTATGCCTCTTGGTAATTAAGCTTCCTCATCGAAGTTAGATATTTTTATAAAGTAAAATGAAAAAATACTTATCCTTAGTAACCTTCGCCCATACCATTTTTGCCATGCCGTTTGCATTTATCGGCTTCTTTTTGGCAGTAACTACAACCCAGTATCATTTCGACTGGCTAAAGCTGGTTTTGATGGTTTTATGTATGGTATTTGCCCGTAATTCGGCAATGGCCTTTAACCGCTACCTTGACAGGGATATCGACATTCAAAACCCACGTACCAAACAGCGCGATATCCCAGCCGGCCGGATCAGCCCAAAAGCTGCTTTAACATTTGTTATTATCAACTGCCTGCTGTTTATTACAGCTACCTGGTTCATCAACAGGCTTTGTTTCTTTTTATCGCCGGTAGCTTTATTTGTGGTAATGGGCTACAGCGCAACCAAACGTTTTACCGCGCTCTGCCATTTGGTATTGGGATTGGGCTTATCGCTTGCTCCTATCGGCGCTTACTTAGTGGTTACCGGTCAGTTTGCCCTTACACCTATATTCTTTTCACTATCCGTACTTTGCTGGGTAAGCGGCTTTGATATTATTTACGCCCTGCAGGATGAAGATTTTGACCGAAGCCAAAACCTGCACTCTATGCCGG
The DNA here is from genome assembly GCF_050632265.1 of Mucilaginibacter sp. P19. Classification (NCBI taxonomy): domain Bacteria; kingdom Pseudomonadati; phylum Bacteroidota; class Sphingobacteriia; order Sphingobacteriales; family Sphingobacteriaceae; genus Mucilaginibacter; species Mucilaginibacter sp. P19. Next base: position 1,116,180 of record NZ_CP192586.1, on the reverse strand, counting down.
CGTACTTAGGTAAAGTGAACGCCTTAAGACTATCTACCTTTTTACATGTGCTTTCGGCCGTTTTCATTATGATGCCGGCATTTGAAACTCAGGTGGGCTTCCTGTACTACATTGGTATCGCGTTTTTTTGCGCCATGCTTGTTTACCAGCACCTGCTTGTAAAACCAAACGACCTGAGCCGCGTTAACTTTGCTTTTATGACTACCAATGGCATTGCCAGCGTAGTATTTGCTGTATTGTTTTTGCTCGACAGGATATGGATTCACTAACCGCCCTCCAAAAGTTTCGGCAGTATTTTGAAAGATATGTTCCGCTTACTGATGAAGAGTGGCAGGCTTTATCGCAATACCTAACGGTAGATGCCTTAAAAAAGAAAAGGTTTTATGTAGAGGCCGGTAAAGTATGCGATCATATCGGCCTGGTGGTAAAAGGATCCGTACGCTATTATCATGTTAAAGACGGCGAGGAAATAACAGGCTATTTCAGCTTTGAAGATGAGATGTTAAGCTCATACAAAAGTTTCCTCACCCGCACCCCGGCTGCAAACTATATCCAGGCACTTGAAGATTCGGTAATCGTAAATTTAAGCCACAAAAACTTACAACAAGCGTGCATGAATGAGCTTCTTGGTTTTAAGATGGAACGTTTTGGGAGATTAACAGCCGAACACTATCTCATCTGTTACGAAAAACGTATTACTTCCTTTATCATTCAATCGCCCGAAGAACGTTATGCCGATCTTTTACAAACAGGTGGCGAAACCTTGTACCGCATCCCCCAGCATTATATTGCCAACTATTTAGGGATCACTCCGGTTTCGCTCTCGCGGATCAGGAGAAGGATCATGAAGATAAGCGCTTAAACCTCACCCCAACCCTCTCCAAAGGAGAGGGAGAAAAAGCATACATTTTAAAGTCCTCTCCTTTGGAGAGGATTTAGGAGAGGTGAAATTCCTTATCTTTTGTTAACGTTTTGATTTACAAAGGCGGCCTACCTTTGTAATACACAAAACGAAAAAAGATCATGCATACTATATTAGGAGCCGGCGGTCCGGTAGCAAACATCCTCACCAAAGAATTAATCAACCATAACGAAACCATCCGTTTAGTTAGCCGCAAACCGGTTAACACAAATAATAATGATAAAGTAACCTGGCAAAAAGCCGACCTGCTCAATTACGATGAAGTACTGTCGGCAGCAAAAGGATCGACAGTAATTTATCTCGTTGCCGGCCTGGTTTATGATAAAGACATCTGGCGGGCGCAATGGCCGGTGATCATGCAAAATGTGATCAATGTTACCAAAGCCACCGGTGCCCGTTTAATATTTTTTGATAACGTTTACATGTACGGACTGGTTAACGGCTCCATGACCGAAGATACCCCGTATAAACCCAGCAGCGTTAAAGGCGAAATAAGAGCGGGCATCGCCGAAATGCTCATGAATGAAGTTAAAGCCGGCAATATCAACGCAACCATAGCCCGCGCACCTGATTTTTATGGCGCCCCGGTCAACAGCTTTATTGATATGATGGTGCTGAGCAATTACGCCAAAAAACAAAACGCGCAATGGATAGGCAATCCGGATTGTAAACACAATTTTATTTACGTGCCCGATGCAGGTAAAGCTATGTTTATGCTTGGTCAAAATCCCAATAGCGGCAATCAGATCTGGCACCTCCCTACTCCGCCGGCCATCACCGGTAAACAGTTTTTGGATATTGCCGCCAAGATTTATAAAGTTGAACCAAAATATACACGCGTTAATAAAGTAATGCTGTGGCTGTTCGGTTTATTTAAAAAGGTGGTAATGGGTACAGTGGAGATGTATTACCAGTACGATCACGATTATATTTTCGACAGCAGCAAATTTGAGAAAGCGTTCAACTTTAAACCAACAAGCTACGAGGATGCGATAACTGAGATATCGAAAACGCTTCATAAGTCTTAAGTCAAAAGCCTTTAGTCTTAAGTTTTTTTAATTTATTAAAGTCCGCAAGTTGCTGTTGCTCCTTGCGGACTTTTTACTTTTCTTTTATCAAATAAAACACATTTAAACGTGTATTATTTGCACTTCTCCAACCATAATCTGCACATTTGCACATACGCATATCTGCACATCTAAAAATCATGATCCACAAAAAAACAAGAACATATATCCCGGCTTCCCTTGATATTAAATGGGAAACCCTTGAGCCTTTTTATAAAGAATTATTAGATCGTCCAATCCACTCAGTTGAAGAACTGGAGAAATGGCTGCGCGATAAAAGTGAGCTGGAAGCAGCTTTGGAAGAAGATTTCGCATGGCGCTATATCCGCATGACCTGCGACACCACCAGCGAAGACCTGCTTCAAAAGTTCCAGTACTTTGCTACCGAAATTGAGCCCAAAATTGCTCCATATAGTAACGAACTGAACAAAAAGCTGGTTGCCAGCGCGTTTGTTGATAAACTGGACGGCGAAAAATATTTTATTTTTTTACGGGCCGTAAAAAAAGCATTGGAACTTTTCCGCGAAGAAAATATCCCGGTACAAACCGAAATCCAGGTGGAACAGCAGAAGTACCAATCCATAACCGGTTCCATGTCTGTTCATGTTGATGATAAGGAATTTACGTTAGAACAAGCTTCCGTATTTTTAAAAGGCACTGATCGTGCTAAACGCCAGGAAGTTTGGGAAAAGATCACCAGCCGCCGTTTACAGGATAAAGACAAACTCGATGAACTTTTCGACCATTTGCGTAAGCTTCGTCACACAGTAGCAACAAACGCCAATTTTGAAAACTTCCGCGATTATATGTTCCAGGCTTTAGGCCGTTTCGATTATACCCCGCAGGATTGTTATGCTTTTCATGCAGCTATCGAAACCGAAATAGTGCCTATTCTAAAAACCCAGGCCGAAAAGCGCCGCGAGGCTTTGGGCTTACCTACGCTTAAGCCATGGGATATGGATGTGGATATTTCTGGCAAACCAGCCCTTAAACCATTCCAAAATGGCGAAGACCTGATCGAGAAATCTATCCAGTGCTTCAGCAACATCAATCGTTATTTAGGCGAACGTTTGGAGATCATGAAAGATAACGGCCTGTTTGATGTGGAAAGCCGTAAAGGCAAAGCTCCGGGTGGTTACAACTATCCGCTGGCCGAAACCGGCGCACCTTTCATCTTCATGAATTCGGCCAATACCTTCCGCGATTTAACCACCATGGTACATGAGGGTGGTCACGCGGTACACACTTTCCTTACTGCCGATCTGGAACTGAATGATTTTAAACATTGCCCATCCGAAGTTGCCGAATTAGCCTCCATGTCGATGGAGCTGATCTCGATGGATAACTGGAATGTGTATTTTGATAACGAGGAAGATCTTAAACGCGCCAAACGTGATCAGTTAGTTGATGTTTTGAAAACCCTGCCCTGGGTAGCCGTTGTCGATCAGTTTCAGCATTGGATCTATACCAACCCCGACCATACCGATGCCGACCGTACAACCGCCTGGATCGAGATCTTTGAACCATTCGGCGCGGGTTTTGCCGATTGGAGCGAACATCGCGAAGCATTAGCAAATCTTTGGCAAAAACAGCTGCACATCTTCGAGGTGCCATTTTACTATATCGAATATGGCATGGCCCAGTTAGGAGCTATAGCTGTGTGGAAAAACTACAAAGAAAATCCGGAAAAGGGTTTGCAACAATATTTAGACGCCCTTAAACTCGGTTACACTAAAACTATTAAAGAGATTTACGAAACCGCAGGGATCAAGTTTGACTTTAGCGCGGCCTATGTAAAAGAACTGGCTGAGTTTGTTAAATCAGAGTTGGATAAATTAAATTAAAATTTTCTCTCATAAACAACAAAAGCGCTACTGGCGCTTTTGTTGTTTATACCTGTCTGCCGCGGCAGTTTTTGCTTTTAATTCAATACCCTATTATACAACTCCCAATAATCCTTCACCATTTTATCACTCGAAAACTGCGAATTTGCCCAGTCATAACAATCAGCCCTGCTAATCTGACGGAGCCAGCCAACTGCTTCGGCGGCTTCATCAACCGTATTAACCAAAAAGCCGGTCTGTGCGTTTTTGATTAATTCTGGCATCGAGCCGCGGTTAAAAGCTATGACCGGCGTACCACACAGCATTGCTTCAGCCACACTCAGGCCAAAAGGTTCTGTCAAAGCTGATGGGATGCAACAGTGCACAAGCTCTGCCTAAAAGCTCCCGGCGCTTATCAGGCCCGGCATGGCCTATATACTCCACATCGGCACAAAGCAATGGCTCTATCTTTTCCTTAAAGTAGTTGGTATCCTGAACTATACCGCCTATCAGTAATTTCCGTTTACTTTTTTGGCGATATCGATAGCTTCGGCAGTTCCTTTATCGGGATGGATGCGGCCGAAGTACAACAGGTAACCATCCGGCTGTTCATAAAACTGAAAATCACGGGTATCGAGGCCGTTGTATACCGTGGCTAAATAATCAAGCTCAGGGCTGCGATCAGCATTGCTGATAGAAACGTAATGCCCCTGGCTATTATATTTTTTATAAACAGGGATGATCTTTGATGATGAAAAGCCGTGAATGGTAGTAAGTAGCGGCGTTTTAATCAAGCCTGAATATGTAAGCGGCAAAAAGTCAAAGTTATTATGAATAATGTCGAACTGTCCGGCCTTTTCCATCAGGTTACTGATATGCAGGCATTCCAGCACTTTGGCATCCTGTGTTCTGTCTTCCTCGTAACCCGTCTCGCAAATGGCATCAAGTTTACCCGCGGTTATCGAATCGCCCGTGGCGAAGAGTGTTACCTCCGCCCCCATTTTGATGATCCCTTCGGTTATGTTTGATGCTATTTGCTCCCAGGGCCCGTAGTGCCTGGGCGGCGTACGCCAGGCAACAGGAGATAATACAGCTACCTTCATTTAACAGATCTGCATTTTTTGGCCGTATTTATTGTACTCATATTCCAGCTCAAAGGCTTTCAACACCGTAAGGTGCGATATCAGATAAGCCAGCGTACTTTCAGCTCCCTGGTTACGGTTAATGCCGCCGGGCAGCAAACCATCGCAGCAGCCTTTGGTTTCATGGTCATACAACGGTGCCCGCAAAGTATTTTCGCCCAGGAACCACTTATAGCTCAGGAACATTTTTTCAATGTATTGCGGTATCCTGAAGATTTGGTATGCCTGGAAATGCATCAGCACCATAGCCATGGTTTCAATAGCCTGCTGATCAAATGTAGGGAATGTGCCGCCACGGTAATACCAGCCATCATTACCAACAGGACTTAAATATCCGTTTGATAAAGTAAGCTGATCAAGGAAAGCCATAGTTGCCAAAGCTATTTTCCTGGCCTCTTCATTGCCAGTGATCTCGCATGAGTGCAGTAAGGCCAGCGGCAGGATGGCGTTATCGTAAGTCATCTTTTCCTCAAACCATTGCCAATCATCAGCCTGGGTGTTGTTATAGGCATCAATTAACGGCTGGGTAAGGTTGGCCAATATTTTAACCATACCCTCGTCTGTAGGGTAAACCTGCAGGTAAAGACTGATACCAATTATAGTATTGGCCACCCCCTTAAATGTTTCAGCGCTGAAAAATGCGGCACCGATTTATGGAAGATCTCCAGGGCGAATTCACGGTATGAATTGCTGGCCGCACAGCCAATCAAATGACCAAGAGCCCAAATGGTACGGCCAAATGAATCTTCCGACCCAACCTCGTCCAGGTAGCGCCTGTCAAAACTCAGGAAGTTGCGGAAGTTGCCATCATCAGTTTGCATGTAGTGGATATAGCTCAGGTAAATAGGCAGCAGCTCAAATGCTTCCCGGCTCCCGTTACGCTGATAAGCCATTAGTGCCATAATGAGCGCACGGGCGTTATCATCCAAACAATAACCTTCTTTTAAATTCGGGATCCCATACTTGGCATGTTGTACAATCCCTGTATCATCGGTTAGCCGCAATACGTGGGTCAAGCTAAACTTTGGCAGGATCTCCGGATCAACAATGCTATTACGCAGAATCTTGTCACTAAAGTCATAGCGAACCATTGATTCCTGCGCCACCCTAATAAATTCGGCACCAATAACCGGCCAGCGTAAATGCAGACCATATTGGTAAGCGTTTTCTTTCAGCTCGTTCAGCACACGGTCCTGATCAAGCAATTCAATAACGGTATCGGCCAGCGCTTCCGAATTTTTAAAATCAAATAACCTGCCGCGCTTTTCGGCCAGCAATTCTGTAGCATGCCAGTACGGAGTTGAAACTACTGCTGCACCTGCACCAACAGCGTATGATAGCGTACCGCTGGTAATCTGTGCTTCGTTTAAATATGGTGTTACGTAAATTTCGCAGGCAGTTAAGTAGTTTACCAATTCCTCTTCGGAAACAAACTTGGCGATAAATGCCAGGTTCTTCGAAACGCCTAACTGCGCCGCAAGCGATTTCAAGTGATCGCGATACTCCTCGCCCGAACTTTTGATAACCCCGGGATGTGTATTACCCAATACCACGTACATCACATCAGGATGCTTCGCTACTATTTTAGGCAATGCTTTTATTACGGTTTCCAAACCTTTGTTACGGCTTAGCAAACCGAAGGTTAACATCACCCTTTTGTTTTTAAAAGCCGACAAGCTTTTCACCGGGTTTTCGTCAGGGGCTTCCACATCAGGTACGCCATGCTCTATAATCTGGATCTTATCGGCAGGGATCTCATAAATATTGGTCAGGAAATCTACAGCACGTTTGCTCATCACCACAACCTTTGATGATTGCTCGGCAATTTCGCGGATAATGATGCGCTGCACATAACTCGGGTCTTTCAATACCGTATGCAAAATTGAGATCAGCGGTTTTTCGAGACGATTGATCAGCGGTAAAATATAAATGCCGCTTTCGCCGCCGTAAATGCCAAACTCATGCTCCATAATACATACATCGGCATTACTGGTATTGATATAATTGGCCGCACGGATATAATCTTTCTGGTGATTTTGGCGAATGATATATTTAACTTCCTCCGGGTATTCATATTCCTGCAGGTTTTCCGAATCATTAAGTGCCACGACAAAGCCATTTTGTGCTAAGGTGTGCCTTTCAGGAAAATTTGAACTGATGGCACGCATCAAATTATTATTAAATGTTGCAAGACCGCATTCGCGGGGGGATAGGTTGATATATATGCTATTTTCATATGTTGATTGTGTATAGATGCTTTGATAGTCGTTTTACAACATTTAATTAATTGTAAAAGCAGGGTGACCTTAAAAAGATGCATCAGTGACCTTACTTATTGCCTTTAGGACACCTAAAGCATTGTTTTTATAGGCATTGCTATAAATACACAAACCATACCAATTTAACTCAAACTATAATCCTTATGAATTATGAAGGGGTTGTAACAGGCAATTTACAAGGAAGAACAAGTTGTTATAAAAGTTGTCATTTCGATAGAGCGGCGATGGGCTTGCGAGTCTGGGCGAAAGAGAAATCTTATACGACATGCAAAACGACTCTGTATATCCGCAGACAGCTCGTATAAGATTTCTCCTCGTTCCTCGTTCGAAATGACAAAGAGGCGGTGAATTTTTTATTTATTGGTGTAGAAATCAATCGCTTTTATAATCACATCGCAAGCTTTCCTGATCTCGTCATGTGTTATGATCAAAGGAGGCGCCAAACGCATGGAGTTGCTGCAATGTAAAAACCAGTCGGTTATTACACCGTTTTCGATACAGCGATCAATTATTTTTTTATTAAGGTCGAAGTTTTCCAGTTCGATAGCCATCATAAGGCCTTTGCCGCGTACCTGTTGTATGGCGGGGTGTACAAGCAAATCCCGAAACAAAGCTTCCTTTTCGGCCACGGTAGCTGCCAAATTGTTATCCAGCAGAAACTCCAGCGCAGCCAAGCCCGCCGCGCAGCATACAGGGTGCCCGCCAAAGGTAGTGATATGACCAAGGATCGGATTTTCCTTTAACGCATCCATGATCTGGTTTGATGAAATGAACGCCCCTATCGGCATTCCACCGCCTAAAGCTTTTGCCAGTAACAGGATATCTGGTACGATATCAAAATGCTCAAACGCGAAAAGCTTGCCTGTGCGCCCGAATGCGGCCTGAATCTCATCCAGGATCAGCAGCGTACCAGTTTCGGTACAACGGGCACGTAAAGCCTGTATATAGGTAAGATCCGGCACACGGATGCCAGCCTCACCCTGGATGGTTTCGATAATCACACAGGCGGTTTCTTCAGTTATCAGCATAAGATCTTCCGGGTTGTTAAAACGGATGAAATTTACGCCCGGTAATAAAGGACGATAAGCCTGTTTAAACTCCTCATTGCCCATAACACTCAATGCACCATGTGTGCTGCCATGATATGAGTTAAGACAAGCCACAATCTGCTGCCTACCTGTAAAACGCTTGGCAAGCTTTAATGCCCCCTCAACGGCTTCAGCGCCTGAGTTGGTAAAATATACCGACTGCAGGTTATCTGGCAGCACAGAAACCAGCTTTTCGGCAAAGCATACCTGCGGCGTTTGCACATATTCGCCGTAAACCATCAGGTGCATGTATTTATCAACCTGCTCCTTTATTGCATTAATAACATAAGGGTTGCTGTGGCCTAAGCTACTTACACCGATGCCTGAGATCAGATCGATATAGGGTTTACCCTCCGCATTGTACATATAAATACCTTCGGCCCGCTCAAATTCAAGCAATAAAGGAAAATTAGTGGTTTGCGCGTTATTGGCTAAAAAAGCTGGCGAAGAGTAGACATAGCAATTAGTGAATTAATGAGTTAGTGAATTAGTGATTGCCTAATCGTCGCAAAATTCAACATTTCGTTCAATAAGCCACAAATAAAAAAGCGAACTTAAAATTCGCTAATTCAATAATTCACTAAATCACTAATTAATTCCCCGCTCTCTCGCTGCGTTCGCTGAGTTGTTTGATGAGCTCATCGTTAAATTCCTGTTCGCTTTTGTACAAGACACTCACCTTTTCGGGCGGAAGGATCTTGGCAAAGGAATCGCGGTAGCGTTTACGAATCCCAACCAGCTGGCTTTCGTAATAGATCTCCTTATCTATTTGCTCGGTGCCGTTGGTTGATGAAGTGGAGTTATTTAAACGCTTCAGAATGCGTACAGCAGTAAGCTCCTGCTGGTACTGATTATAAAGCGGCCAAAATTTGTTAGCCTCTTCATCAGTAAGATCAAGCTGGCGGCTGATATACCTGTTACGGGCAGCCTCAAGTCTTTTACCCATAGCGCCCTTTTTGTTGCCATTAGGGCGTACCGGGTTAAGTTGGGGCCTTGAGGGCGTTTGAGCCGGAACAAAGCGGTTAACCTGCCCCACAGCTTCATAGCCTATTGCCATAACAAATAACACAATACAAATATGCCTGATCAATTTACTCATTAAATTTTTTCCTCTGTTTAATTATCTATATAATCCGACAGATCTTCGTCTGCATTACTTGTGTTGCTTTTTTGGTTTGCATCTATCAGTGTACGGGTATCGCTTGCATCCATATGTAACTGAAGATAGCTTTTTATTTCATCAACCGGTACCGATGATACCTGCTCATGCAAGTAAGAATGGTTATGATCCGGCGCCTGGATATCTCCCCTGAAAATAACACCCACACCTAATATCAGAGCAAAGCAGGCCGCTGTAGCATACCTGATGGTTGGCGACAACCAAAGCCTCCTCACCATTCCTTTTTTCTGTACAGGTTTAGTTTTGTTAATGCTTATAACATTATCAAACTCCTGCTCTTCTACAACTTCAGCATTAACTGTTTTATCCAGGATTCGCTGGTTAAGCTTATTAAAGTAATCTATCGGTACAACAAAGCCTTCGTGCTCGGCATTCACTACTTCCTCAACTGCTATGCGGCTTTGAATATTGACGCTTAGCTCCTCAAAATAATTTTCAGGAACAGTAAACCCTTCATCGCCCATGGCTTCCTCAATCGCTATACGGCTTTGGATGTTGCTGCTCAGTTCATCAAAGTAATTTTCGGGTACTGTGAAGCCTTCATCAGCCAGGTTCATGACCTCCTCCACCGCTACACGGCTTTGGATATTGCTGCTTAACTCGTCAAAATAGTTTTCGGGCACCGTGAAGCCCTCTCCCGCATTCATGGCTTCATCCACCACAATACGGCTTTGAATATTGCTGCTCAGCTCATCAAAATAATTTTCGGGAACGGTAAACCCCGAATCACCGGCGCTAAAAGCACGCTCAATATTTATACGGCTTCGGATGTTGCTGCTTAGCTCGTCAAAGTAATTTTCGGGTATGGTATACCCTGCAGATGGATAGTTTTTTAATCCCTCAAGCCTTATACGTGTTGTAATGTGCTGCGCTAACTCATGGAAATAGCCTTCAGGCACTGTAAACGGGTTAGTTTTGCTAACCTGTTTCAGTGCGATGAAATCATCCAGCCATTCCCTATTGTCCATATCGCTTTTCATACACAACTATAGATTGGTATAGTGCTAAAAGGTTTAACGTAAATTAAAAAATTAATCCCTGCCAAGCAAATGAGCTTCTATCTTCTTGACTGCCAGGTGAAACGAAGCCTTTAAAGCCCCCACACTGGTACCCAAAACCTGCGACATTTCTTCATACTTCATGTCTTCATAATATTTCATATTGAAAACAAGCCGTTGTTTTTCGGGCAGGGTAAGCAGTGCTTCCTGTAGCTTCCGCTGCGCTGCATCGCCGTTAAAATAGGTTGAGTCGGCCAGCGTATCGGCCAGCTCATAAGCAACATCATCCAACGAAACATTATTTTTTTGTTTTTTCTTATTCAAAAAAGTAATGCACTCGTTGGATGCTATCCTGTACATCCAGGTGTACAGTTGCGCGTCGTTTCTGAAACCAGCCAGGTTTTTCCAAACCTTTACAAAAACATCCTGAACCAGATCATCAGCATCGTCATGATCAACAACCATGCGCCTGATGTGCCAGTATATTTTTTGCTGGTACTTTTTCAACAACAGGTTAAATGCCTCATTCCGGGTTTTTTCGTCCTGAAACTTGCTTAATATCTCTGAATCTTCAACCTGTACCGACATTTTTAGAATTTTATTAATGTTAAAGGTTTAATTAACCTTTTTTGTTTTTTCTTTCTATCACCTTTTTCACCGCTGCCACAATATGATCTGCATCCAGGCCGTACTTGGTCATCAGCTGTTCAGGTGTACCGCTTTCGCCAAAGCTGTCATTTACAGCTACGTACTCCTGTGGTGATGGATTGTGCACTGCAAGCACCTGGGCAACGCTATCGCCTAAGCCACCCAAACGGTTATGCTCTTCGGCAGTAACTACGCAGCCTGTTTTGGCAACCGATTTCAAAATAGCCTCTTCATCCAACGGTTTAATGGTGTGGATGTTGATGATCTCGGCATCGATACCCTGCTCAGCTAAAATTTCGCCTGCAAGGATAGCCTGCCATACCAGGTGACCTGTAGCAAAGATACTTACATCGGCGCCTTCGTTCACCATCCACGCTTTACCAATTTCAAATTTCTGATCGGGATCGGTAAAGATCGGAACAACCGGGCGGCCGAAACGTAAGTAAACCGGGCCATCATACTCAGCAATAGCAACAGTAGCGGCTTTGGTTTGGTTGTAATCGCAGGTGTTGATAACAGTCATGCCTGGTAACATTTTCATCAGGCCTATATCTTCCAAAATCTGGTGGGTAGCACCGTCTTCGCCCAAAGTTAAACCGGCGTGTGAAGCGCAAATTTTAACGTTTTTGTTTGAATAAGCTACCGACTGGCGGATCTGATCATAAACCCTGCCAGTTGAAAAGTTGGCAAAAGTACCGGTAAAAGGGATTTTACCGCCGATGGTCATACCCGCAGCAATACCGATCATGTTAGCTTCGGCAATACCTACCTGTACAAAACGCTCAGGGAATGCTTTAATAAAATCGTTCATTTTTAACGAACCAATAAGGTCGGCGCAAAGTGCAACAACCTGGTCATTTTTCTGGCCTGCTTCCAGCAACCCGGCGCCAAAGCCCGAGCGGGTATCTTTTTTATCTGTGTAAGTGTATTTTTTCATTGTTCAAATTCCCCCTGCAATCGAGAGGGATTGGCATTAAATCGTAATAATAAAATTGATGTCTTTAACTCTCCCCCTTTGGGGGAGCCGGAGGAGGTGAATTAATAATCGCCCAGTGTTTCCTCTAACTGATCTAACGCCAGTTTAAGCTGCTCATCATTTGGCGCAACACCGTGCCATTTGTGGCTGCCTACCATAAAATCGACACCGTAGCCCATTTCGGTATGCATCAGGATCATGATCGGTTTACCCTGACCTGTGCGGCTTTTTGCTTCTTCAAGCACCCTAACCACATCCGCCATATCGTTACCTTTCATATCCAATACATCCCAGCCAAAAGCTTCCCATTTCGCTCGAAGATCGCCTAATGAAAGTACCTGTTTGGTTGGACCATCAATTTGCTGACCGTTAACATCGATAGTTGAGATCAGGTTATCAACATGATTGTGCGGGGCAAACATCGCAGCTTCCCAAATCTGGCCTTCCTGGATTTCGCCATCGCCATGCAGGGTAAACACCAATGATTTATCACCGTTTAATTTTTTTGCCAATGCAGCGCCGATAGCTACCGATAAACCCTGTCCCAATGAACCCGAAGCAATACGGATACCCGGAAGATGCTCATGTGTGGTTGGGTGACCTTGTAAACGCGCATTCAGTTTACGGAAAGTTGCCAGTTCGGCTTTATCAAAATAACCGGCATGTGCCAATGTGCTGTAAAACACGGGGGAAATATGGCCGTTTGACAGGAAGAAAATATCTTCGCCAACTGCATCCATATTAAATTTAGGATCGTGGTTCATTACCGAAAAATACAATGCGGTAAAGAAATCGGTACAGCCCAATGAGCCGCCCGGGTGGCCTGATTGACAGCCATGTACCATGCGTACAATGTCGCGCCTGATTTGTGACGCGGTTTTTTCTAATGTTTGTAAGTCTGCTTTCATTAATGGAATTTAGGAACTGCTAAAGTAGCTATTTTGATTGTGTTTTTAACACTTATTTTATAAGATCGAGCACCTGTTGTGACGAGGCCTTAGTATCAACCTTACTGATCACATGCGTAATAACCCCTTCTGCATCAATTATAAATGTGGTACGGGCTGTACCCATATATTTTTTGCCGTACATGTTTTTTTCAACCCATACGCCGTAAGCTTCTACAATTTTAAGCTCATTATCGGCTATCAGGGTAAATGGCAGGCTATATTTGGTTTCAAATTTTTTGTGCGATTTTTCGTCGTCGGTGCTTACCCCTATCACCTCAAAACCTTTGCTTAAAAGTGATTGATAGTTATCCCTGAAATCGCATGATTCGGCAGTACAGCCGGGGGTATCATCTTTAGGATAAAAGTAAAGGATCACATTTTTCCCTTTGTAATCGGCAAGGGATACTTCTTTGCCGTTTTGATCTTTAGCGGTAAAAGCAGGAGCTTTATCGCCTTCTTTTAATGTTGTCATGGCTTATTTAGGTACTTATCTGGAAAAATCGGCGGAAAATTCCGAAAAATTATTCTTGTTATCAACTAAAGTCAACTTAAACACGTGTTTACCGGGTGCAATATCGCTATTAAAGGTGTAACTTAATATTTTACTTTTATAATCGTGCTCCATCAGCACCCATTTGCCATCAATGGTACCGGTATAACTCTTAATTCCTGATAAATTATCACTCATCCTGAAGTTAATACTGCGCGCAGCCCTCATATTACTGCCATTTTTAATATTAAGCGGATGGATAACGGGCGGCACAGTGTCTACTTTGATACAATAGTCGCCAAAGGCGCTCACCTGCGATATCACATAGCCATCTTTAAAGTAACCACCCTGGCAGCCGCCCCAAGAACTTACAATAACCGCCTTATCAGTGTACTTACCCAGGTCAACATCGGGCTTAATCCAGATCTCATAGCTATCATGAATGGGTGTAAGCCGGTTATGGATATGGTGCATGGCCGAATAAGCCCCCACGGGTTTGGCTGATGCTGAATATTGGAAATCAAGGTCATCATAAAGGTTACCTGGCATAATGACCACTTTCACTTTGTCGTTGCTAAACTCACTCCGCTTGTCATAGTAAAACATAGTACCGATAGGTTTCACAGGCTGTGGGTTTGTAAACGGCGATGATTTAACCTTCAGGTTAAGCGATGCTGTATTGCCAGCCACATCCTTTACAATATACTCCACATCATGCGTCGCGTTATCATCAAACGTAATGATGCCGTTATTTACCGATTGCGGATACAATGAAATCCGGCTGCCGGGCAGAATGAAACATTTCTGCATCCACCTGCGGAATGATTCAAATGCAGGGTAATCTATATATGCATTGATAGCATGGGTCTGATCAAACGCGAAACGTTCAACCGCAAAGGTATACACGGTTTTGCCATCCAGTTTTAGCTCTATTGAATAAACGCCGTTATGATTAAACGACGTGCTGTTCATATCGCTGGTATTAATCCCGAATCCGATATTACCGCTTAGTTCCAGCGTTTGTGGTTTAAGGAGATGATAATTACCTGCTGAGCCCGTAACGCCTAAAAACTCTTTAGGTGTTTTTTCGCTGAACGGTTTTCCGTTGAGGTGATAGATACCAATAGCGGTAATTGTAGGCGGCACTTTATCAGGAATGGTTAAACCAAATAGCTGTGCATTGATAGTTTCCTCTGTTTTACTGTCCCTGATCTCAAAGTGCACATGCGGCCCGGCCGATGCACCGGCATTTCCTGAAATAGCTACAACCTCATCCTTTTTTACCGGCACCTGTGTTGGTGTAAGATTAAAATCAGCCTCAAAGGTTTGGTGCTCGTACTGGTATTTCTTTACCAGATCAATAACCGCCGGGCTAAAGCTTTGCAAATGGCCGTAAACCGTAGTATACCCATTGGGATGGGTAATATAAATAGCCCTCCCAAACCCACCAAACTGTACACGTACCCTTGATATGTAACCTTCGGCAGCGGCATGTACAGGGTAGCCTGTCCGCTGGTTGGTTTTAAAATCGAGCCCGGAGTGGAAATGTGACGGCCTTAACTCGCCAAATGAACCGGCTGTAGTGGGCGGCGTAAGATCAAGCGGATACCTGAAATAGTTTTGCGGGTAAGCCCTGCTTTGTATAATATTTTGAGCAAATGCGTTTGAATAAAGCGCTAAACACATTGCCCCTGTAACCAATATTTTTTTATCATGCTTACTTAACGTAAAAATCGAGCATTTTCTCATCTTCGAGGTATCCCTCAAGTCTGTCGCCGATTTTTACTTTTGATACACCTGGTGGGGTGCCGGTAAATATTAGGTCGCCCTTTTTTAGGGTGATGTATTTTGAAACAAAGGCAATGATGCTCTCAAACGAAAAAAGCAAATCGCGGGTGTTGCCCTGCTGACGGGTTTCACCGTTAATATCCAGCTTAAAGTTGATATCATAAACAGATTCAAACTTGGTTTTAGGCACAAAAGTGCTGACGGGCGCCGAGCCATCAAAGGCTTTAGCCAGTTCCCAGGGAAGGCCTTTTTCTTTGTGGCGTGCCTGAACATCGCGTGCAGTAAAGTCAATACCTAAGCCAATTTCTTCATAGTAATTAGCGGCAAACTTTTCGCTGATGTGCTTGCCCTCTTTGCTGATCTTCAAAACCAATTCAATTTCATGGTGTACATCTTCCGAAAAATCGGGATGATAAAAAGGCTTGTTCTCTTTTAATAAGGCCGTATCGGGCTTCATGAAGATAACCGGCGTTGTGGGTACCGGGTTATTGAGTTCTTTGGCGTGTTCGGCGTAGTTGCGGCCAATGGCAATAATTTTCATAAATGAACGCTATAATCGCCAAAGCTAAAAAATTTGATGGGTTTGAGGAGAAGGTTTATAATGTTGTATTAATAATTTGACGTTCCCCTCAAGTAAAACTTACGCAGGCAAGTACCTCTGGCACACCCAAATAGGGTTCATTCAATTGCTACAAACCTTTTGCCCCGCTGGGGCAGTCAAAAGTGAAAAAATTAATTTTAATCGAATTTAATTAATAACCGAAATCCTTTTGATAACGGATTCGGTACCGGCAACAACGCGGACAAAGTAAAAACCACGGACCAGCTTATTGCTGATCGGGTAATTCAGATTATGATCGCCGGATTCAACCCTTTGAGAAAACAGGGTAGAAATATCGTTGCCCAGCACATCCATTATTTTAATGGTTACGTTGGCATTGCGCGAAATGGAATATTTAAGATTGATCTGGTCGGTTACCGGGTTAGGGTACAATTGCACATCGCTTAGTAGTTTATCATCGGGCCGGGATACATTCAATTTTACACTTGAAGTAACAGCGGGTTTTAATGGAGGAAGCGAGAGGTGCAAGCCATTCTTCAAATAAGAGGTTTTGGCAGCTTTAGTTTTACCCCTAAGATACACGGTATCAGACTTTAGCGAATGACCATCGGCAACAAAGGCGAAGTTCACGAAAATTGCCATCGCAATTATCACGACCCATGTGTAGGTATAAACATAAGAATATGTAAAATTTCGCCTCATTATTTAGTATGATTCTACAAAAGTATAAATAATGCCTTCATCCCATTAAATATTAGTGTTTTTGTAAAACTTTTTAACAAATTTTAACAAAATGCACAGCCTTATTGTATAATAGACACATAATTTCCTTATACGTTTAATCATTGTAATGGTTTAACCAAAAAAATTAATATTTTTGCCATCTCTAAATCATAAAAGTGTCAAATCATAAAGATCTGCATAAACTGTCAGCCGCGGGCTTTCTAATCAGTTTAGGAATAATTTACGGTGATATTGGTACCTCCCCATTATACGTATTCAAGGCTATAGTTGGCCAGCGTCAAATTTCAGAAACATTAATTCTTGGAGGTGTTTCGCTCATTTTTTGGACATTAACCCTGCAAACCACTTTAAAGTATGTGGTGATAACCCTAAGGGCGGATAACAAGGGCGAAGGCGGCATTTTCTCGCTGTTTTCATTAGTACGGCGTAAAGCAAAATGGCTTATTGTACCGGCGGTTGTAGGAGGCTGCGCCCTTTTGGCCGATGGCATTATTACCCCGCCAATTACCATATCATCGGCTATTGAAGGTTTGCAAACCTATTACCCTAACTTGCCTACTGTATATGTGGTAATGGCCATTATTACCGCTTTATTTATCATACAGCAATTCGGTACGTCACTGGTAGGTAAGGCATTCGGGCCTATCATGTTCGTCTGGTTTACGATGATGGGCTTTTTAGGTGTTACCTATATCGTACATGATCCATGGATCATCCGCTCGTTAAACCCGTACTATGCCATTAAATTGCTTACGTCGAGTTCAAGCGATGGCGCCTTCATTATATTGGGTGCCGTGTTTCTGTGTACCACAGGTGCCGAAGCATTGTACTCCGATCTTGGCCACTGCGGTAAAGCCAATATCCGCGTAAGCTGGGTGTATGTAAAAATTTGTCTTATCCTAAACTATTTAGGCCAGGCAGTTTGGTTGCTACAGCGTAACGGCCACGTTATGGACCTTAATGCTCAAAACCCCTTTTACCAAATCATGCCAACATGGTTCCTGATATATGGCATCGGCATAGCTACAGTAGCGGCTATCATTGCCAGCCAGGCGCTGATATCAGGTTCGTTTACGCTCATTGCCGAAGCTGTAAGGCTTAATCTTTGGCCAAAAGTTAGGATCAACTATCCATCAGAGCAAAAAGGACAGTTATATGTACCCAGTGTTAACTGGCTCCTTTGGGCCGGTTGTTTAGGTGTGGTGCTAATATTCAAACACTCGGATAAAATGGAGGCTGCTTACGGTTTAAGTATCACCGTAGCCATGCTCATGACCACCATACTGGTATCCAAATTCCTGAAACGCAAAAAAGTACCTAACTATATCATCAATACGTTTTTGGCGGTTTACCTGCTTATTGAAGGAACCTTCCTTACCGGTAACCTGCACAAGTTTTTAGATGGTGGTTGGTTTACCCTCTCCATCGGTTTTGTGCTGTTCACCGTAATGTGGACATGGCATACCGCCCGCAAGATCAGGAACCGCTATGTGAAGTTTGTTGAGATAGAAGACTATTTTGATATAATAAAGGAGCTAAGCTCTGATGAAAGTGTGCCTAAATATGCTTCGCAGTTGGTTTATTTAACCAGCGCCAACTTCAATTCAGAAATTGAATCAAAAATTGTTTATTCCATACTGCAAAAACAGCCTAAACGTGCAGATGTTTATTGGCTTGTACACGTTGACGTAGTGGACGAACCTTACAAACGCGAATACGAAGTTGACCATTTAGTGCCAAACAAACTCATCCGGATTGACTTTAAGCTCGGTTTCCGCGTTGAACAGCAAATAAACCTGCTATTCAGGAAAGTGGTAGAAGATCTTGTTAAAAAAGGCGAGGTTGATATTACCAGTACCTACAAGTCACTGAACAGGCATAAAATTGTCGGCGATTTCCGTTTTGTGGTGATCGAAAAGATCTTCTCACGCTCACACAACCTGTCATTCATCGAAAGATTTATAATGGATTACTACAAGCAGCTTAAAAAAGTGAGCTTATCCGAAGAGCGCGGTTTTGGCCTCGACCTGAGCTTTGTAACGGTAGAGAAAGTGCCGCTGGTGCTTGCTATACCTGAGGCGATTGAAATTCACCGGGTTAATTAAATTCCCCTTTAATATTGAAAGCCTTCCGGAAACGGGAGGCTTTTGTTTTTCAATCTACTACGGGCTTTCAGCTCAAGTGTGTAAGCTGAAAGCTTACACTATGCCACCCACAGTCTGAAAGCCTGCGGTAGTTATATAGTCACTTGCTTTTCTCCCAGGCCATCCGCATATATTTCCGCACCTCATCATTAATATCTTCCTTAAAATACATCCTGAAGTAGTGATTATACTGATCGGTGCCGGGCACTTGTTTTATTTTACTGAAGCACAGGTTATCGTCATAAACCTGTTTAAACGGAAATACCACATCAATAAAGTTTTTACCTAATTGGGCAACATAAGCAAAGTTTATCCTTGCTCCCAATGCGATCATGCTTTTGGTAGGATAAACTTTAATTTCGGCAATTTGCAGGTACTCGTCAACCAAATGATCAAACAGCGCTATGGTATGGGCCGTTTTGCCGCTTAGCGCTTCCGATAGCTCCCTGTCGCAGCATGAATGCACCTGGTTGGTAGCGGTAAATTCACGTTCGCATAAGGGGCAGTTCCACATAGGTTTTAAGCGGTTTTGGGTTCTTTCCCCAGTACGCTGTTTTTATAACTGTAGGTGGCATAAATCACTAAGCCAATCACCAGCCATATCAAAAACCTGAGCCAGTTGGTATAGCCAAGCTCGGTCATGAGGTAAAAGCAGCTCATCAGCCCCAAAACAGGGATGAGCGAGAAGTTTTTAATAAAGCTATAAACCGCTATAATAATGATTAGTATAAAGAAAAGATAGTTAGGGAAATTATACAGGAAGCCGTCAAAACCTAAATAATACTTCTTAGCATCGCTGATATCGTTCGTTTGCCTTAGTGCGGTATTGAATTTATCCTCTTCTATATCCTTAAAATATTTTTTAGCCGAGTCGGGCTGGACAGTTACATTAGCGTTATAAAGCTGATTGGTAGTTTTAAGCAGGCTCAGCTTGTCATTGTTGTCCATGTTATCAATGATATCGCTACGGTCTTTTAGCTTCTTAAACTGCATCATTTCAACCTGCGCGGCCGGTTTAAACCAGGCAACCGAGCCTAAAATCACCAGTGTGATAATTGGTATAATAAATTTACCATTCACATATGGTAAATGGAATTTGCCTTTAACAGCCTCTTCACGCGGCAGCAACAGCACACCGCCGCAAACCAGTACAAATGCAAACAGGGTACCTATACTGGTCAAATCGGTCACCTCGGTAAGATTCATGAACAGAGCCGGTATAGCCACCACAAAACCGGTTACTACCGTGGCAAAAGCAGGTGTTTGATATTTTGGGTGGATACGTGAAAATGCTTTAGGCAATAAACCATCGCGGCTCATGCTCATCCAGATCCTGGGCTGGCCTAACTGGAATATCAGCAATACACTCGCTGTAGCAACAACTGCACTGATGGAGATCACATAGCTAATCTTATTTAAGCCCACCTTTGCAAAAACAAAGGCCAGTGGGTCACCAACCTGCAGGTCTTTATAACTTACCATGCCGGTAAGCACCAATGCTATCAGGATATACAATACTGTACAAATCACCAGCGAATAGATCATGCCGCGGGGCAGGTCGCGCTGGGGCCTTTCACATTCTTCGGCTGTGGTTGAGATGGCGTCAAAGCCGATATAAGCAAAAAACACCCCTGATACCCCTTTCATAACACCACTGAAACCGTTAGGCATAAACGGGTGCCAGTTGGCAGGTGTTACGTAAAAAAACCCACCACTATAACCGCTATAACAATCACTATCTTTAAAACCACCATGGCATTGGTGGCCTTTTTTGTTTCGCGGATACCAATATAAACAAGGTAGGTGATGATGATAACAATTAAAAGGGCCGGTAAATTGGCAATGAGCTTAAAACCGCCTATGCCCGGCGCCTGATCCCAGGCCAGTGCTTCTGCTTTTACTTTATCACTGATATCAGCCAGGTTTGTACCTGCTGCCTGAACCTGCTCATGCCCACGCAGGGCCGAAACATAGTCCATAGTCAGAAACTTGGGCATATGGATATGAAAGCCCTCCAGCAGGTTTACAAAGTATTCGCTCCAGGAAATGGCTACTGCGATGTTGCCAATGGCGTATTCCATTAACAAGTCCCAGCCAATGATCCATGCTATCAATTCACCAAAAGAGGCATAAGCGTAGGTATACGCACTGCCCGCAACCGGGATACGCGAGGCAAACTCGGCATAACAAAGAGCCGAAAAGCCGCAGGTAACAGCGGTTAAAATAAACAGGATGGAAACCGCAGGGCCGCCGTGGAAAGAGGCTTCGCCAATTGTCGAAAATATACCTGCCCCCACAACGGCGGCTATGCCCATGAGGGTGAGGTCTTTTACGTTAAGTTCTTTTTTGAGTTGGGATGACGTTGTACCGGGATGCTCACTATCACTAAAACCACATTCAACATCATTTAAAATTTTTGCTACCGACTTTTTACGAAAGATACTTTTCGACATGTAGTTTAATTAATAAGTGCTAACCAATCTCAAAATTAATCATTTTTTTGCATTGAATAAGTATATGCTTACTTTGCAACATGAAGATAGGAATAAAAGACGTGTTGCACAGGATCCGCCCTTTTTTTATCCTTTACCTTATCCTTTTAGCCACCTGCCTGACTATCAAACTGCTATTTACCCGTGAAGCTATTTTTTTTACGGTTAATGGTTGGCACCACCCCTGGCTTGATACCATTGAGCCTTATGTTACAGATATCGGCGACGGCACCACAGCCGTGATAGTATCACTTGCTATGCTTTTATTCAGTTACCGCAGCTGGCTGTTAATGGCCTCCAGCTATGCCATAACATCCGTCGCGGCACAAATCCTTAAATACATTTATATCGCCCCCCGGCCAAAGCTATACTTTGCCAGCCAGTGGAGCAGGGTACATACCGTAGAAGGTGTTTATATATTGGAGAAATACAGTTTTCCGTCCGGACATACGGTGAGTGCTTTTTCTGCCGCGCTGGTCATAACGTACCTCTGTAAAAACAAAGGCTGGGGAATCCCAGCCTTGTTTGTTGCCATAATGGTTGGCTATTCAAGAATTTATTTAACCGAGCACTTTTATGAAGACGTGCTTGCCGGCTCGGCTATTGGTGTGTTTGTTACTATATTTTGGCTAACATGGCTTGATGGTAAGCAGTTCATCAATTCGGCCAAATGGAACCGGGGCCTGCTCGATAACGTATTCAAAAAAGCCCCTGTCGCTAATTAAACTCCAGCTTCCAACTGACTGTTTTTACGTTTGATCACGGTTAATACGATAATCAATATTATAACGGCGCCGCCGCCATAAATACCTATTTTGGCCGGGGCGGACATGCCTTTTGCGTCAGACAAATACTGATCGCGGCGATCCAAAGTAGGTGCGATTTTGATAGAACTGGAAAATTGTTTCAGTTCGGCCTTTGCCAGATCAAGTCTCTGCTCCGGATAGTTATATTCAAAAGTATAGGTTACGTCCTGGGTATACAGCAGGATAAAATTTCTTAACTCCGGAGATTCGCCGGTTGAACCGCTGTTATCAATCCTGAGGGTGAATACCTTTCCTTCCAGTTTACCGATAGTGGTATCACGCGGATACATTACACTGCCATTAACAGATTGTTTTTGAATACCTTTGATGTAGGTTTTAAATACATCTTTCAAGTCGCTCTCCTTGTTTAAAGGTTTTGTATTAGCGTTTGGCACGCGTAAAACAAGAATATTACCTAATGATGCACTACCCTGGTATATCTGCTGGCCTAATGTATCCTTTTTAGTAAAGCCTTCGGGTAATGAAACCGTGACAAGGCTATCTATCTTTACAGGTTTAAGTGCCTGGCTAAAACCTGTAAGCGAAAACAGTATTATGCTTAAGCTTAAAATTATCTTTTTCATATTTATTTAACTTGAAAAAGAAGAATAAGTTTTAACTAATAATACATTATGAGATTTATATGAAAGTTAAATGACTTATAATCAACAATATAAATACAAGCTAAAAGCTGAAAGCTTAAGGCTGAAAGCTTTTCAAACACAAAGCTTTTCGCTTTCAGCCTTCGGCTTTGCGCTTAAATAAAGGCTTTAAGTTTATTCAAAAGCTCATCCAGGCATACTTCGGCAAAGGCAGTTGATGAGTCTGAAACACCGTATGGAATAATGAGTTTATTGTTGTGTACAATTACCCCGCATGAATAAAGCACGTTAGGTACATAGCCTTCCCGCTCATCACTGTTGGGGATCAGCAAAGGCTCGCGCAGGCGGCCAATTTCAACCGTTGGGTCATCCAGTTTAAGCAGACTTGCACCCAGCACATAACGGCGCATGGGACCAACGCCATGGGTTATCATGATCCATCCATCGGGTGTTTCAATGGGCGAGCCGCAATTACCTATCTGCACAAACTCCCAGCTAAATTTAGGCTGTTGCAGCATCACCGGCTTTTCCCAAATATTGATCTTATCCGAATACATGATATAGTTATTGCAGCCGTCTATCCGCGATATCATCACATACTTGCCGTTCACTTTGCGTGGAAACAAGGCCAGGTTTTTATTCTGTGCACCCGCACCGTACAAAGGCATGATCTTAAAATTATAAAAGTCGGTTGTTTGCAGCAGCTTAGGCATAATCAGGGAGCCATCGTAGGCGGTATAAGTAGCATAGTACAGTTTGCTGCCGTCATCGTTGGTAAACTGTACAAAACGGGCATCCTCAATACCCTTACGTTCATATTCGGATATCGGGAAGATCACCCTGTCGGAAATATCGGTATCCAGTGAAAAAACAATTTCATAATAGGAATCTGCAAGCCAAAGTACCTTGTCATACTCCAGCCGCTTCATATCGTCTTCCTGCAGTTTTTGCGAATCCATAATGATCCGGCGCAGGTTGGCGTACTCAAAATGATGATCGAGTTTTGATTCCAGCTCACTTATAACATCAATATTAATTTGGGTGATGGCAGCTTTTTCAAAAAAAGCTTTTTATTATAAACGGCATTTCTCACAATTTCGGCCTCATCAATGTAACTGCCCGCAGGTTGTATGCTGATGTTGTTATCCTTATCTATCAAGGCCCGGCGAAAAGTTATGGAAGAGATATGCCCTTCGCCTACCGCCCGGAAACTGATGATCACCCTGCGCTGGCCGTCTTCAAGCTCAGTTTGGTCGGGATCTTCAACTATCGAGGGATTAAAGAAGGCGGCCGATTCAATAGAATACTCATGCGTAAAATAAGACCCAATGAGCAGCTTGCGGTAAACGGTAAGCGTATCAAAATCAATATTGAGCTCTAAAAACAAAGGCTTAAGCTTGCTGCAATGCCTGTTGAGCACCCGGGTAATATTACGGTGCCTTTTGGAATATTCCTGCAGCAAGGGCGATACAATGCCAAAAGCATCATCTTCGCTGATTAACATTACACGCTCAATAACCTCTTTGGCGCGATCGTTCCCATTAAAAAAATCTTGCTATTACACGTTTCGGATCTGGATTTACCCGGATGGGTTTGCGTTCGATAGAAAGTCTCATACAATGAAGTGGTAGCTTTTAGTTTGTAACACCAATCGGCGCAAATTGATTTGAGCTTTTTTAATTTAAACGCAAGATTTAAAAAAATGGCACTTTACAGGACGCTATAAAAGCCTATCTTCATACTTTATTAATCTTCGGTACGGTATTTTGCCCGCCGTGAATAATCTTGATCCTGTAACCCTTATTGATAGTTCCTGTAAATGCACAATTATGAACGTACTAATTGTTGAAGACGAAAAAGGCCTTGCGCTTGAGGTTGATGAATTTTTAAGCCACGAAGGTTTTACGGTTGAACATGCCCGCACTAAAAAATCGGCATCGGAAAAAATCTTCGTAAACAATTATGACTTTATCCTGCTTGACCTGGGATTGCCCGACGGTGACGGCTTTGACCTGCTTAAAATGCTGAAAGGCATGAACGAGCGCGAAGATGCTGTAATTATCCTCACCGCACGCGGCGCTGTTGACGACCGGGTATCGGGCCTTGAACAGGGTGCCGACGATTACCTGGCAAAGCCGTTTTCATTAAACGAGCTATTAGCCCGCATGCACGCCATCACCCGACGCAAACACCGCCTGGAGAGTAATGATATCAATGTTAAAGGCTTAAAGATCAACATACAAAACCGTACCGTTACTTACAACGATGAGCGCATAACCCTCACCAAAAAAGAGTTCGAGATCTTCAACTACCTGGTGCTTAACAAAAACAGGGTAATATCGCGCACCAACCTCACCGAACATGTTTGGGGCGATGTATTGGAAATAAATTCCGACTCTAACTTTGTGGATGTGCACGTTAAAAACCTGCGTAAAAAGCTATCGGCATATATTCCTATAGATTGGTTTGAAACCGTAAGGAGCATCGGCTACCGTATCAACATCTGAAATTGACAGCCTCATGAAATTACAGGTAAAACTGGCCCTTTATAATACATTAACCAAATTAGCCATTATACTTTTCACTGGCCTGCTTATCCTGCTTTCTATCGAAAAAATTTCTTATGACCATGTTGAGCTTAGATTGGAGGATGATGAAAAGGAAATACTCAAAAACCTAAGTTCAAAAGAGATCAATGGCTATCTATCAACTCAAAGAACGTATAAGGACTACAATATTTTAAAAGAGGAATTTATTATTATAAAACCGGTTAAGTTTGAACCCACAGTTACCGAAGATGCAAAGTTTACTACAGAAATCCGAACTAATGAAAGTGTAACGCAAACTTATCGCATACTTACTCATCAGTTTAATTTTAATAACCATACCTATTTACTTGAAATTGGCGTAGCGGTTACCTCTGTTGAGGAATTAAAATCCATCATTAAAAGGTTTACCCTTTTGACATTGATAATAGCACTCGCCCTCACGCTGGTAAGCGACCTGGTGTTTACCAAATTTTTGCTTGCGCCCTTTTATAAGATCATCGACCGCAAGCTGATCAAAGTAAATGATCCTATGAACTTTGATTATGAAAAGATCCAGACCACCACACAGGATTTCGAACTGCTTGATGACAGTATCAGCACACTCATGAAAAAGATCAGTAACCTGTTTGCTCTGGAAAAACAGTTTATTGCCAATGTATCGCATGAGTTACTTACGCCCATATCAATTATCAGCTCGCGGTTGGAGAATATTTTATTGCAGGAAGAACTCAGCGAAGCCAGCGAAAACAAAATGCACGCCTCGCTGAAAACATTAAACCGGCTTAAATCTATCATCAATAGCCTGCTGCTAATATCAAAAGTTGAAAATAACCAGTATGCCAAGACCGATGTGGTGATGATAGCAGGCGTAATTATGGAGATACAGGAAGAACTGGAAGACCGTTTGGAAGAAAAGCATCTCACCTTCAACAATAACATTAAATACATCTACTCCATTATGGGTAACCGCCCCCTAATGCATACCCTATTGTTCAATTTGATAAACAATGCAATTAAATACAATAAACCCAAAGGCAGTATTACCGTTGCCGATGAATTGAAGGAAGATGTTTATATACTGGAAATTACAGACACAGGTGCGGGGATGAACCAACAACAAATAGAAAACGCTTTTAACCGTTTTGAAAAATTTGAGACTGAAGAAAAAGAAAGCTACGGCCTTGGTTTAGCTATTGTGAAAAGTATTACCGCTTTTCATGGCATCCGGGTAAAAATAGATTCGGTAAAAGACAGGGGTACCAGTATCTATCTCATATTTAACCGCGAGCTTGACTTCACTTAATCTTCACATTGTATCAATACATTTACAAAGTTTATTTTGTAAGTAGATCCCCTATTTAACTATAGAGGCCGTTTTCCAGATGGGAATGGCCTTTTTTTGTTTTCAAGAAAACCCAATCAAAAAACTACCGTCGTTGCGAGGTACGAAGCAATGACGCCTTTTTTACAAAATAATCTCTTATATCATCTTATTCCGCTTAACCAGGTAAGTGTTCAGGATATGATGATAGCCTTCATGGATATCGGCATCAACCAGATCAATATGATACTGTGCGCATTTTAACTCCAGCTGATGGCGATACTCCTTTAACGATGCCTTGTAGGCGTCGCGGATGCGGGCCGGGTTCACTTTCAGTTCGTCACCGTTTTCGATATCAATAAAATGATGAGGGCGGTTATCAAAATTAAACTCAAGCTCTTTTTGCTTATCGGTAACGTTGAAAATCACCACTTCATGTTTATTGAATTTCAAATGTTGGATAGCAGCAAACAAAGCCTGCTGTTTTTCGGCATCCAGATTATTTTCCAGCATATCGCTAAAAATGATCACCAACGAACGCTGATGGATTTCCTGGGCTATATGATGCAGCACATTGGTAATATTGGTTTGCGTATTTACTTTTGGACTGGCGTACATTTTTTCCAGCTCGGCATATAAATAAAACAGGTGTGTAGTGGTTGATTTCGCCGCGCTGATCCAGTCTATTTTATCCGAAAAAAGACAAAGTCCAAAAGCGTCGCGTTGTTTTTTAAACAGGTACATGAGCGATGCTATGGCATAAACAGAAAACTGGAGTTTATTGGTACCCGTTTCAGGAAAGTTCATGGATGATGAAGTATCCAGCAGCAAAAAACAGCGAAGATTGGTTTCTTCCTCAAACTGCTTTACAAACAATTTATCGGTACGGGCCAGCAGCTTCCAGTCGATATTTTTTACCGATTCGCCGTTGTTATACAATCGGTGTTCGGCAAACTCAACCGAAAAGCCATGAAAGGGACTTTGGTGCAAACCAGTAATAAAACCTTCAACCACCTGCCGGGCCAGCAATTCAAGATTCGCCAGCTGCCTTATTTGCTGATCATCGTTTAATTTGGTCATAGGCTAATATAGGCATAAAAAAAGCGCTGCAAAATTGCAACGCTCTTTCAAAAAGTATGTTGTGTTAATGCTACAATGTGTAGCATTAAATAAGCTTAAGGGTTATGCTAACTGTTTTACCAGTTTATCAGTTAATACTGATTTTGGCACAGCACCGATTTGTTTATCCACAATTTCGCCATTTTTGAAGAACAATAAGGCAGGGATGTTACGGATACCATATTTTACAGATATACCTGGGTTGTTGTCAACGTCTACTTTACCAACAACAGCTTTGCCTTCATATTCTTTAGCAATATCTTCAACTACCGGACCTACCATCCTACACGGACCGCACCATTCTGCCCAAAAGTCAATTAATACCGGTTTGTCTGATTTCAGGACAAGCTCGTCAAAGTTTGCATCAGTTATTTCTAAAGCCATGATTTCTATTTTTTAAATTTTGTACTTACAAATATATGCTATTCAAATTGCTTGCCACAAGTGTACTACTGACAATGTGACAATTATATTATTATAATACGCAGCCTTAACGCAGGCATGACCATTTGTCGCATTTACACCCTTAAATACCTCCTTGCGACATGACGTATTAACACAAATTACCTATTTCCAAAGCATATTTACAACTATAGCGGCGGGTTACTTTTTAACATTGGGGGTATTAATTAACACATAGCTATAGAATTATGTTTACGATTATTATCCCGCTGTTACTTAACTTCTTTACGCCGATACTCCAGTTTAAGCTATCATCACGCAGGATAAACGGTCAAATCAAATTGCCTTTATCCATAATTATATTTTTGTCGCTTTTGCTGGCAGCAGGCTTAGCCACCCTTTCTTTTATGATTTCGCTATATAGCGTACCTGCCGATATCAAATGTGCTATAGGATGCACTATATTTATATCAATAGGTATCTTAAATGTAGGCTTTATAGTTCCGGTTATTGGAGTTTGTAGTTTTATAACGTACTATAAATTAATGTAAGAAAAGGCAGCAATATAATTATATCGAAATGCTTATCTTTTTAATTTGGCTTATTGCCCCGGTTGTACAAATGATCCTTTCATCATTAAGGATAAAGGGTCGGATCATATTACCTATAATAGGCAGTACCGTATTGTCATGGGGATTGGGCATAGCGTTAACAGTTGCAGCCCTTCCGTATCTTGTTCCGCCACCACCACCCTCATCCTCTCACCCGGCCGGGCGATGTGGTATGCCCGAGATGGCCGTACTTTTCGGCGGCATTTTCATTGATGGGGTAGTCGCCTTATCTATTGGTATCTTCAGTTATATTATTTACCTCATCAAAACAAAAAATGACCGGAAGCCACAGCCGCCGGTCATCAGTTAATAAATTTATCATGCCTCCATGAATTATATCTTGATCAAATTTTCACGGAAGATAGGTTTTTAAAAGTCTCCCCTTCAGGGGAGATTTAGAGGGGTTTATGCACCTTTCAAAGTAGCCATACCGCCGTCAGCAATCAATTCGGCACCGGTTATAAATGTTGAATCGTCAGAAGCGAAGAAGGTAACTGTTTTGGCAATTTCTTCGGCCAAACCAAAACGGCCCATTGGGATCTGTTTGATCAGTTCGGAACCCATGCCTTCCAATTGTTCCTGGGTTAAGCCTAATTTATCGGCAGTGTGTAAAGGTGTTACAACCGGACCAGGGCTTACAGAGTTAACCCTGATGCGACGTGGCAACAACTCGGCCGAAATGTTTTTAGCTAATGAAAGCAATGCTGCTTTACTTGCTGCATAAACAGTTGCTCCGGCCATACCAATATGTGCGTTAATTGATGTATTCAGGATGATAGAGCCGCCATCATTAATTAAAGGCAACAATTGCTGAATACTGAAGTAGGCACCTTTAAAGTTGATGTTCATGATATCATCAAACATCTGCTCGCTCATTTGCTCAGTTGAATTGAACTGGCCAATACCTGCATTAGCAAATACGATGTCAATTTTTTCGGCAATAGCTTTTACCTTTTCACCCAATTGCTTAACCTGGTTGATGTCGCCGCTATCTGCAATTACACCTTGAGCATCAGCACCAAGTGTTTCAATTGCTTCGTTGATTGATTTTTGGTTCCTGCCGGTGATGATCACTTTTGCACCTTGTGCGATGAATTCTTGTGCTGTGGCCAGGCCTATACCACTGTTGCCGCCTGTTATTACTGCTGTTTTTCCTTGTAACTTTTTCATTATCTTTGTTATTGATACATCAAAGGTACAGTGAGTTATAGCTACCCACAAGAATGCACCATTTTGTGTGCAACATACTTTTTGGTAGGTTATGGACCGGTTTGATGCAATCGACATATCGCCTTTTTCATTATGACAAAAAACAGACATTCCGATCACTCCTGCGCTATGGCAGCAGCCCTAAGCGTGATTAGTGGTAAGTGGAAACTGAGTATAATAAACCAATTATTAAGCGGTCAGAAGCGTTACAGCGAGATAAACCGGGCCATCCCCGGCATGACCGAAAAGATGCTTTCGCAACAGATCCGCGAACTGGAAGAAGACGGCATAGTATCCCGCCATATTTTTCCCGAAGTACCGCCAAGGGTTGAATATTCCCTCACCCCTATCGGCGAAGAACTATCATCTATATTTTACACCCTCGAAAGATGGGGAAGCCATTACATGACTGTAACTAATGCTAATGGCGAAGTAATTAAGCCTGATTATACTTGTTATACTTTAGTGAAACAGGATGATGAGGTGGTGAAAGTGGAAGTGTAAAATGTAGATGTTGTAAAACGATATCTCTACAGGCTTTTCTTGTATTTTTTACCAGGACGGCGACTGGTATGGAATATTGAATAAACAAAGATGAGACCCTTTTCAGAGTAAACTCTAAAAATGATCAAAAAAGGGAAGTCATCCACTTTACATTCCCGTATTTTCCCGCTTTTATTAGGATAAAAAAGAGGATTATTACTTATACTATTTAATTTTCGCTCAACAGAGGTTTCAAAACGATCTCCCAATCCGGTTAATTGCTCCTCATACCACCTGTATGCTTTCTGATATTCTATTTCGGCTTTCGGAAGTAATTAAATGTTATATCTCATCAGAACTACCGTGCTCTTGCATTTTTCTTAACCTGCTCCCAGGGAATTCCAACAACTCTGCCACTTTCATAATCATCTACGCGGCTTTTCATTTCATTTAAAAAATCCTGATCCTCCCATAAATCAAGCTCATCTTGTATCTCACTCTCAACCATGGTATATATCGCGGCTACTTTTTTATCGTCAGCAAAACGGATATACTCTTGCAGTCTTTCCCTAATAACTTCTGTTTCCATAATAACGATCACTTGTTAAACAAATTTAACCTATAAATTTAACTATATCAAGCTTCATAACTACCTTAACTCAGCACCGGCTCCTCATTAGTCAAACTATGTATCCCCGCCATAAAATCATCGCTTGGATTTACCTTGAATGATTTAGATGACAGTTCAACAAGCATAACCTCTTCCCTATCCTTGATTTGGAAACGGAGCTTACAATTTTTAACTGGATACTTTTGATTGTTATCATCTATCATGTGCTGGATATCATCCAGCAGTTTACTGTTGAGCATTTGTACATCAATGCAAACAGTTAATGATTTGGTAAGTTTATCCCGCATTTCTGATAGCAGGTCCATCACCATGATGCGCAAATCCCAGTTATCTTTCTGGCGGAACTTTTCTTCAATGTTTCCTTTAATATGCAGGAAGTAGCCTTCCATCATCATATTACGGAATTTTACATAATCATCACCAAACAACGCAAACTCATACGATTCATTGTAATCCTCAAACACAAATGTGCCGAATGGCTTACCCGTTTTAGTCATTTTATGCTGAACGCTTGATACCAGGCCACCTATCCTTAACTCACCGCGACGGCGTAGTTCATTGAACGCCGCAGTTACATCTTCGCCGCCTTCACCTGACCGGGCTTTTTGCATCAGTTTCAAATCGCTGATGTTTGCGTTACAAAAACGTTTAAGTTCAACCTTATAATTATCCAAGGGGTGACCGGTCAAATAAATTCCGATAACCATTTTTTCGTACTTCAGCTTTTCTATCAGCGGCCATTCTTCAACATCAGGCATAGCAGGCTCTGGTACATAAGATGCCACCGAACCGCCAAATAATGACGATTGCGAACTGCTTTGTACATTCTGATAATCGTTAGCATATTTGATCAGGCGTTCAACACCTGTTAATGTACCCAACTCGGTTTTGGCAAAAAACTGTGCACGCGGAATTCCAAAGCCATCAAACGCACCACCATAAACAAGGTTCTCGTAAGATTTACGGTTGACACTACGGGTATTGGAACGCCTTGCAAAATCATATACTGTTTCAAACGGGCCGTTGGCATTACGTTCTTCAATGATACTTTCCACCGCTTTATCACCCACACCTTTTACGCCGGTTAACCCGAAACGTACCTGGCCACGCTTGTTCACCGCAAACGCCATGTCCGACTCGTTGATATCCGGCCCTAATACCTCAACGCCCATACGGCGGCACTCCTCCATGAAGAAGGTAATTTTTTCAATATTGTTCTGGTTATTCAAAACCGCCGCCATGTACTCTGACGGATAGTGTGCTTTTAAGTAAGCTGTTTGGTATGCCACGAAAGCATAACATGTAGAGTGCGATTTGTTGAACGCGTACTGGGCAAATGCTTTCCAGTCGGTCCAGATTTTGGTAAGCTTATCTTTTGGATGGCCTTTAGCTATCGCCCCGTCCATGAACTGGGCTTCCATCTTGTTCAGTACCTCAATCTGCTTTTTACCCATCGCCTTACGCAAAACGTCGGCATCACCTTTACTAAAGCCTGCTAACTTTTGCGACAGAAGCATCACCTGTTCCTGGTACACAGTAATACCATAGGTCTCACCCAGGTATTCCTCCATGTCAGGTAAATCGAACACTATCGGTTCGCGGCCATGCTTACGGGCAATAAAGTTTGGGATATACTCTATCGGGCCCGGACGGTAAAGGGCGTTCATGGCAATTAAATCCTCAAACTTATCGGGCTTAAGCTCGCGCAGGTACATTTGCATACCATCACTTTCAAACTGGAAAGTACCGTTGGTATCGCCGCGCTGATAAAGCTCATAAGTTTTAATATCATCAAGCGGGATGTAGTCGATATCGATCACCACACCATGATTTTGCCTGATCATGCGCAGGGCATCCTTAATAATGGTAAGGGTTTTTAAACCCAAAAAATCCATCTTAATTACACCCGCATCCTCAATTACGCGGCCATCATATTGGGTAACCAGTAAGTCCGAATCTTTTGCTGTCGCTACCGGTACAATCTCGGTAAGGTCATAAGGGGCAATGATGATACCTGCGGCGTGTACACCGGTATTACGTACCGATCCTTCCAGTTTTTCGGCTTCACGCAATACCTGTGCTTTTAGGTCGTTACCGTTCAGGATCTCTTTTAGTTCCGGCACCTGTTCAATGGCATCTTTGAGGGTGATACCCAGGGTTTCAGGCACCAGTTTCTTCATGGCACTTACATCGGCCAGTGGCATATCCAATACACGGCCCACGTCCTGGATACTGGTGCGGGCAGCCATCGAGCCATAGGTAATGATCTGCGCTACCTGGTTTTTGCCATATTTATCAACCACATAGTCAATAACCCGCTGGCGACCGGCATCATCAAAGTCCGTATCAATATCGGGCATCGATTTACGGTCGGGGTTTAGGAACCTCTCAAACAGGAGGTTGTACTTCATCGGATCAATATTCGTGATCCCGGTACAGTAAGCCACTACCGATCCCGCCGCCGAACCACGTCCCGGGCCAATGAACACGCCCATATCGCGGCCAGCCTTTATAAAGTCTGCCACGATGAGGAAGTACCCTGCAAAACCCATAGTACGAATGGTGAACAACTCAAAATTGATGCGTTCTTCGGTTTCCGGACTAATATCACGATAACGCTCCTTGGCGCCCATAAAGGTAAGGTGCTTCAGGTATTCCCATTGATTTAAAGTATCGGCATCGGGTGTTTTGTGGATCTTAAACTCTTCAGGAATTACATAATTAGGCAGCAGGATATCGCGTTTTAGCTTTAACACCTCCACCTTGTCAACAATTTCATTGGTATTATCCAGTGACTCGGGCAGGTCATGGAACAGCTTGCCCATTTCCTCCTGTGTTTTAAAGTAAAACTGATCGTTAGGGAAACCGAAACGATAGCCTTTACCACCTTCCTCGTCGGTAGCTATTGGGGTGCTTTGCATATCGCCTGTGTTTACGCAAAGCAAAATATCGTGCGCGTTTGAGTCTTGCTGATCCACGTAATGCGAATCGTTTGAACAAATCACTTTTACGTTATACTTTTTAGCATAAGTGAGCAGCACATTATTGATAATTTGCTGCTCCGGGATTTCGTGACGCTGTAACTCGATATAAAAGTCCTCACCAAACAAATCCAGCCACCATTTAAACTCCTTTTCGGCATTTTCGGGCGTATCCCTTAAAATGGCTTGTGGTACCGAAGCCCCAATACAACAGGTAGTAGCAATGATACCTTCGTGGTATTTTAAGATCAGTTCCTTATCAATACGAGGCCATTTGCTATACAGCCCTTCCATATATCCCAATGAGCATAGCTTAACCAGGTTTTTGTAGCCCGTAGGGTTTTTAGCCAGCATCAGTTGATGGCGGCGAACATCCTTATTTTCTTTGGTAAATTGCTTTTTATGCCTGTCTTCAACCACGTAAAACTCGCAACCTACAATGGGTTTTACATTGTGTTTACCGGCTTCGGCTACAAACTTAAATACGCCGAACATGTTGCCGTGGTCGGTAATAGCAAGGGCCTTCATCCCATCCTTAGCGGCTTTTTTATACAGCTTGGAAATATCGGCTGCCCCATCAAGCAGGGAGAATTGGGTATGTACGTGGAGGTGTGAAAAATCAGGCATAGTAAATCCGTTTCAACAAAATCTTTATGAGGTACAAAGTTAAAACAAGTTAGGGATGTAGACTGTTAAAAAGTAGCGCTGTGGAAATTTAATTAAAGCCGCCCCATTTTGTAAATTATACAACAACACACAGCAAACTGCTATACTTAGCATGTTATTTGTTTATATTGATCAACAGCATCTTCACCTTTGAAATACAAATACAATTGAAAAAAATACTACGAATAACCCTTAAAACGATACTTTGGATACTGGTAAGTGTAGTTCTGCTGGTTATCCTTGTAGTAATTTTGATACAGGTTCCTGCTGTTCAAAACTTCGCGAAAGACAAAGCCGTAACTTTTTTACAGAATAAAATCCACACCAAAGTTAAGATTGGCCATATCAGCCTTGGCCTGCCTAAACTGTTAGTTTTGGAGGACGTGTATTTTGAAGATCAGAAAAAAGACACCCTCATAGCCGGC
This sequence comes from Mucilaginibacter sp. P19, assembly GCF_050632265.1. Lineage (NCBI taxonomy): Bacteria > Pseudomonadati > Bacteroidota > Sphingobacteriia > Sphingobacteriales > Sphingobacteriaceae > Mucilaginibacter > Mucilaginibacter sp. P19. The sequence continues at coordinate 1,081,082 of NZ_CP192586.1, read as the reverse complement.
GAAAGATTAAAGGTTGATATCAGCATGCTCAAGCTGCTGCACAGCCAGGTTGAAGTAAACGAAGTAAACCTGCAGGGCATTACGGCCAATGTAAACCGTGGGGCCGACAGTGTGTTTAACTTCGATTACATTATCAAGGCTTTTGTTGGCGAACAAAAAAAGAAGTAGAACCTACCGATACTACATCAACCATGAAGTTTTCTGTTGATAAGATCGTTCTCGATAAGATCAACATAAAATACAAGGATGCCATTACAGGCAACGATGTAAAGTTTTTGCTTGGCCATTTTGACACCCGCGTTAAGGATTTTGATATGGATAAGATGAAGTTCACCATACCGAAAATTACCCTGAGCGATGTAAATGCTAAGATCATCCAATCGCCGACCAACGCCATCCCACCACCTGATACCGCTACCACACCTTTGAATATGGATTTGAATTTAGGGGTGATCGATATCTCTAAAATTAAGGTTGATTATCGAAGTGCCGAAATGGGTGCCAAGGTGGACCTAAGCAAGTTTTTGGTGGAGATGGACAAGATAGACTTAAAGAATCAAAAGGTAGGCATCAAAAGCATCGAACTGAGTGATACCAAAGCAGGCCTTAGTTTAGCCAAGCCTAAAACTGTGGTTAAAGAAGTTGTTAAAACCATTAAAAAACTGGATACGCTGGTATCCTCTCCTACCAAATCTGCCTGGCGGGCAACAATTAGAAAAGTAACTTTTACTAACGATAATATTAAGTTCGATAATGAAGCGCAGAAGGCTATCCTTAAAGGTCTCGATTTTGGCCATATGGACATCCGAAGTCTTAATGCCGAAGCTGAAAATATTTCCTATAGCCCTGATACCATTTCGGGCAAAATTAACTCCTTTACCTTTGCCGAAAAAAGCGGTTTAAAGATCAATAAGTTTCATACGGCATTCCTGTACGGGCCAACTAATGCTTATATGAATGACCTGTTGCTGGAAACGCCGAATACCACACTACAAAAGTCGGTACAGGTACGTTACCCTTCTATTGATGCCATCACCAAAAACATTGGCGCGCTGGGTATCAATGCCAATTTAGATGGCATCCGTTTGGGTCTAAAGGATGTTTTACTGCTGATGCCAAGCATGGCCAGCATAGAACCCTTTAAATCGTCACCGGGTACGGTATTCAAAATCAACGGCCGGGTGAGTGGGCAGGTAAACAACCTCGAGATCCCTAACCTGGAAGTAACCGGCTTAAGCAGTACGCATATCAAGGCCTCGGCAAAAATGAAAGGCCTGCCCGATGTAAACAAAGCTACATTTGATATTAGTATTGCCGATTTCAGTACCAGTCACAGTGATATAGCCAAGCTTGCTCCAGCAGGTAGTATTCCGCCAAATGTGAGCATCCCCGAAAAAATGAGCTTGAAAGGTAATTTTAAAGGAAGCATGTACAGCTTTAATACCAAAATGAGCCTGCGCTCGAGCTATGGCGCTGTTGATCTGATTGCGACTTTGAAGAATGGGCAAAACAAAAACACGGCAACTTATACAGCCAATATTAAAGTTAACGAGCTTAACCTTGGCGCGCTTACCAAACAACCACAAATGGTTGGCCGCATTACCATGAATGCTAATTTAAAAGGTGCCAGCCTCGATCCTAAAAAGGCAAGCATAGCTTTTAACGGCAATATTGCAAAAGCTTATGTTAAAGGCTACACTTACCAAAACCTGGTAATGAAAGGTACATCAAGCAATGGGGCCTATACAGCAGTTGCTACCATGAAAGATCCTAACATTAATTTCAGCCTGGATGCTAAAGCCAATCTCAACAAAAAATACCCGGCAGTTAAGGCCACGTTAAGTGTGGATAGCATCAACCTCAAAAACCTGAATTTTGTCAAGGACGATATGCGTTTTCATGGCAAGATTGTGGCTGATGTACCAACTGCCGATCCCGATTACCTGAACGCCGATATTAAAGCAACCGACCTGTTGGTAGTAAACAAAGGCCAGCGCATCCGGATGGACACTATCAGCCTCATCTCGACAGCCAGCGCCGATAGCAGTACATTACGCTTGAAAACTCCTGTCATGTCTGCCCACATGGCCGGCAAGTATAAACTTACCCAGATAGCCCCGGCCCTGCAGGATGTGATCAATAAATATTTCAACACCGCTATTGCAGGCGGGCAGCAGGTAGCTGTTAAAACTAAAGGCGGCAAAACGATAAAAGCCAAACCCGCACCTGTGGTTAAATATTCTCCGCAGCAGTTTACGTTTGAAGCCAAACTGGTTAAAACGCCATTGCTTACCCAGTTTGCCCCCGACCTGAAACAGCTTGACCCGGTTTTGCTGAACGGCAGCTTTAATAGTCAAACCGGCGAACTTGTTGTTAAAGGCTCCATACCAAAAGTTGTTTACGGCACCAACACAGTTAACAAAGCATCGCTTAACATTAACACTGCTAATAATGCGCTCAATTATAATTTTTCTGTTGATGAAGTGAAGGTGGGAAGTTCTGTCGATCTGTTGTATACCAGCATCTCAGGTGCCGCACAGGATAACAAAGCAGGCTTGAGCGTTCAAATCCGCGACGCAGCAAAAAAGAACGTTTCCGTATAGCGGGTACTTTCAGTCTGTTGCCAAATGAATACCAGTTTAGCTTTAATAAAGATGGCTTATTGCTGGATTATTTGCCATGGGCGGTTAGTGATGATAACTTTTTACAATACGGGCCAAAAGGAATCCTGGCGCATAACTTCACTATTAGCAACAACAACCAGATCCTTAGCGTTAACAGCAGCACACAAGAGTTTAACAGCCCGCTGAATATCAAGTTCAATAATTTCCATATTGAGGCGCTTACTAAAATGGCCAAACAGGACTCGTTACAGGTGGGTGGTATCATTAATGGTGATGCTACCGTAAGCAACTTCCAAACCAGTCCTGTATTTACCGCTGCCATAAACGTTGATAATTTTAATTTTAAAGGAGATACGGTGGGCAATATAGCCCTCAAAGTAAATAACCAAACGCAGAATGCCTACGCCGCTCAAATGAGCATTACCGGCAAAGGCAATCAGGTTGATTTGAATGGAACGTATTACACCACGCCCGAAAGCCGTTTTGATCTCGACCTGAATATCGTGAACCTGAGCATGAAGAGCATCGAGGGATTTAGCTTTGGTAGCCTGCGTAATGCCACAGGTAATATTACCGGAGCACTTAAAATATCAGGCACTACAGATGCGCCTTCTGTACGGGGAGATATCAACTTTAACAAAGTAGGCTTTAACGTGGCTATGCTTAACTCCTATTTCAGGATGCCGCAGGAAAGCATTACTTTCAACAACGAAGGGATCCGCTTTAATGATTTTACGTTGGTTGATTCAACTGGCAACAAGGCCATAGTAAGCGGCAGTATCTACACCAAAACTTACACCGATTTTGCCTTCGGCATGGATATTAATGCCAATAACTTCAGAGTTACTAACTCAACCCAGGCCGATAACAAACTTTACTACGGCAAACTGTATGTGGATACCCGCATCAAGGTCCGCGGCAATATGACTAAGCCGGTGGTTGATGCCAACCTTACTGTTAACGACAAAACCGATATGACTTTTGTGCTGCCTACCAATGACCCGGCGCTGGAAGACCGGAAGGGAGTGGTTGACTTTATTGATAAAAATGCCCCTAAAATGGATTCCATCCTGCTGGCCAGGCAACTGGATTCGCTCAAAAAATCGGATGTTACAGGGTTGGATGTTTCTGCAACTATCAACGTAAATAAAAATGCTGCGTTTACTATTGTAGTTGATGAGCGAAACGGCGATATCGTACACCTTAAAGGCGAGGCCAGCCTGAATGGCGGCATTGACCCAAGCGGCAAAATAAACCTTACCGGTACTTATGTGGTTAACTCAGGCTCGTACAACCTGGCCTATGCAACTGTTAAGCGCACTTTTAACTTTAAAAAAGGCAGTACTATTGTTTGGACTGGAGACCCAACCAGTGCCAATATTGATCTTACCGCTATTTACGTAGCCAATGTACCACCAATTGACCTGGTTTCAAACCAGCTTTCGGATGCGCAAAATAGTACGATGTATAAGCAAAAGCTACCTTTCAATGTTAACCTTAACCTGAAAGATCAGCTGCTCACACCAACTATCAGCTTTGACATTGTACTGCCAGACAGTTCTTATTCTGTGTCATCCGAAGTGGTAAGTACGGTTAATACCCGCCTTACCCAGATACGCCAGGACCCTAACGAACTAAACAAGCAGGTATTAGGTGTACTTGTACTGGGGCACTTTATTGGCGATAATCCGCTGCAAAGCCAGGGTGCGGGTACTACCGTAGAGGGCACCATCCGTAACAGCGTAAGCAGCCTGTTATCTGACCAGTTAAACAGGCTTGCAGGAAGTTTAATATCAGGAGTTGATCTGAATTTCGGTTTAACCTCAGGTGAGGATTACTCATCGGGCACGGCCACCAATCGTACCGACCTCAACGTTGGCCTGTCCAAGCGCTTCCTGAATGACAGGCTTACCGTAAGTGTTGGCAATAATTTTAACCTGGAAGGTAATCAACCCGGTCAAAAAGCATCGAACATCGCGGGCGACGTATCCATAGCCTATAAACTAAGTAAAGACGGCCGCTACACCCTGCGTGCTTACCGCCGCGACGAATTTATTGTGATACAGGGACAGATCATTGAAACTGGCGTAGGCTTTACCCTAACTGTTGATTATAACCGTTTCCGCGAGATCTTCCGCAAGCGTACCCCTGAAGAACGCAGGTTACGCCGCCAATATCAGCAGGAACAAAAAGAGAAAAAAGAAAAACAGGACGAGGCGGATAAAGCGTTGGAGCAAAAGAATATGCAGCAGCAACAGGAAAACAAACCGCAAACTACTTCAAACTAAGCCCATGACCAAACATTTAAAATATATACTGCTTTCATCATGTGTTTTACTGAGTGCCTGCAGTACCACCAAGTTTTTGGCGCCGGGCCAAAAGTTATACACCGGCGGCGAGGTAGTAATCAAAGACTCGGTTTTGAAAAAAGCGAAAAAAAGCCTTGAGTGAGGAACTTGGCGCTTTATTAAGACCTATACCCAACAGTACCATATTAGGTATGCGTTTTAAATTGTGGCTGTACTTTAAAACAAAAACCAATAAAAGCAAAGGCCTTGCCCACTGGCTTAATAAAAAGGGTGAGCCTCCTGTGCTTATTAGTTCTGTTAACCTTGAGCAAAACAGCAAGATCCTGCAAAACAGGCTGCAAAACGAAAGCTATTTTCAGGCGCAGGTAAGCGGCGATACGGTGAGCAAAAAGCCAACATCAAAAGTTGCCAAGGCGGTTTATACAGCAGTAACCGGGCCTGGCTATAAGATCAGGAAGGTGGTATTTCCGCGGGGTACCCGCACTATCGATACCGCAGTAGCCGGAACATCGGCAAAAACGCTGCTAAAAGTCGGCAATAAATATAACCTTGATGTTATTAAAACCGAACGCCTGCGTATTGATGCCCGGTTGAAAGAAGAAGGCTTTTATTATTTCTCACCCGAACATTTGATCATGCACGTAGATAGCACTATAGCCGGGCATCAGGTTGATATTTTTGTGGCTGTTAAAAATGAAACACCTGGCCGCGCCCAAAACATTTATACCATCAACAATATTTATGTGTATCCGAGTTACTCGTTAAGGGACACCTCGCTGATGAAGGATAAAGCTGTTTTTTATAAATGGTATAATATTGTTGAGCGTCGTAACACCGTACATACCTATACTTTTGCCAATACGGTGCTGATGCGCCCGGGCCAGGTTTACAACCGTACTGCACATAACAACTCGCTTAACCGCTTCATTAATCTGGGTCCGTATAAATTTGTTAAAAACAGGTTTGAAGATGTATCTGCCGATTCATCGAAGCTGGATGTTTATTATTTTTTAACCCAATACAAAAAGAAATCGCTGTCGCTTGATATTTTAGGCCGCACCACATCGGCTAACTACACTGGTACACAGGTAAATTTAAACTGGCTTAATCGTAACGCCTTTAAAGGTGCCGAGGCTTTAAAGGTAACACTTTTTGGGAGTACCGATGTTCAGGTGGGGGGCCAAAATGCAGGCTATAATGTGTATCAGGCCGGTATCCAGACAACGCTTTCATGGCCGCGCTTTATCGGACCTATCTACCCAAAAGCGGCCGATGCCTATATCCCACATACTAATCTGAGCTTGGGATATTCAATAGTAAACCGTCAAAAACTCTATAACTTAAATTCATATAACTTATCATTCGGTTATCAGTGGCGCGAAACAGAACACCGGTCACATGAGCTTAACCTCATCAATTTTCAGTTTGTAAATCCGCTGAGCGTGTCGCAGAAATATAAAGACAGTATCGACAGGAAAGACGTTCCGGTAAACCCAGCCTTAAAGCATGTTATCGATAAACAGTTCATCCTGGGCCCAAGCTATAGCTTCACTTATACCAATACCAACGAGGATTATCGTACCAATACGCTTTATTATAATGGAAAGATCAGCCTTTCAAACAATATTTACGGCTTAGTTACCGGTGCAGATAGTGCCGGTGGAAAACCTAAAAAATTGTTCGGCGCCATATTTAACCAGTTTGTGAAACTCGAAAACGAGATCAGGTATTTTCATAAAACAGGGCAAAACAGCACTATAGCCAGCAGGCTTATTGTGGGTGTAGGTTTACCCTATGGCAACTCAACACAGTTACCTTATAGCCAGCAATTCTTTATTGGTGGCCCTAACAGCTTACGGGGTTTCAGGGCAAGGGCCATAGGGCCGGGTTCATTTGACCCAAGCAGCGGTGTAGGCACAGGCGGCTTCCTTGCCGATGAATCTGGTGATATCAAGATAGAAGCTAACATTGAGTACAGGCCAAAGCTATTCAGCATAGTACGCGGAGCTTTATTTGTTGATGCGGGTAACATCTGGCTACTGCACTCCAACGGATCACAGCCGGGCGCCGTGTTTACCAAAAGCTTCTTAAATGATTTTGCCGTTGATGCCGGCTTTGGTTTAAGGTTTGATTTAACCGTACTGGTATTACGTACAGATTTAGGTATCCCTCTTCGTACACCATATGTACGTGTTAATGAGCCACGCTGGGATTTCAACTTTAACCGGAGTGTGTTTAACCTGGCAATCGGGTATCCGTTTTAATTTTACAGTCTAAATATAACGAAAGTTAAGCTTAGCATATAGCATAGCGTCAAACAGCACAATTAGCCAAAAGCTATTGTGCTGTTTGCTTTAATAGACAATCAATCATACATATACGCGTCTGTTTTACACTGGATCGGCTCCCTCGCCGTTTTCAAACTGTATTTAAATACAAATCATTTCTTTTTAAATTTATCGGTGATACAACAAAACAAAGCCATACACCGTATCATTGCATATTGATAAAAGCAGCGATGTATACAAATTATAGAATGCCGCTAAAAAGCCTTTTTTTAAACTTTTAATAATAGCACTGTTTCTATTCCCGGGCCGGGGATATGCCGACATTCCATATCAGTTAGTTTACCTGAAAAATTATAGCTCGCCTGATGGCTTGCCCAGTTCAAGGGTTAACTATTTAATGCAGGACAGCAAGGGTTTTATCTGGCTGGCCACCGATAAAGGCGTGAGCAGGTTTGACGGCCAGCACTTTAAAAACTTCACATCGGCCGACGGGCTGGAAAACAACGAGTGTTTCCGGATTGCCGAGGATAATTATCACCGGATTTTTTTACTGTAATAACTACAGGGTCTGTTATTATGAAAACGGGCTTATACATAAGCTTAATTCATCTCAAAAAGTAATCGTTTTACCCTTCGCCAATTTCTTTTTTAACCGCTATAATGAGCTCTGTGTAAATTACAGGCTTAGTACCAAAGTATACCATTTTGAAGAGTTAAAATCGAAAAGACATGCCATCCGGCATTTGAACGGGTACATTTATGGTTCTGACGGAGAAGAAATCATCCTATCTGAAAACGACCTTGACATCCTCGAAGAAGAGCTTAAGGCCGGCCAGTTAAACTTTCAAACCGCCAATACCAATATCAAACCCTACCGGTTGGCTTTACATCAAAATTATTTACTATTGATAACTAAAGACTGGGTACATGTTTATCGGTATCAAAAAAGCGGGATCATCCCGCTCAGTAAAATCTTTTTACCGGGAATGTAACTTCAGTGTATCTTACCGGCAAAAATACGTTTGCCGTTACAACGGTAAAACAGGGCACCTACATTATTAACTATCTTACCGGCGAACGGAAAAATTACCTTAATAATAACATCACTACCGCTACGGTTATTGACCGGGAAAATAATTTATGGTTTGGCAGCTATGACAAAGGCTTCTTTTTAAGTACTAACCCCGAAATAAAAATCATTAACAAAGAAAGCGGGCTGGCCAATGAAGATGTTTTAAAACTGGCCATTGCGGGAGGCTACCTTTTTACGGGGCATGTTTTAAGCACCCTCAGCTATATGAAACTTGGCGCAAATCAAACGCCGTCGATAGGCACTATAACTATAAATCAAGACAGGTCTGACTTTAACCGGATAACCAATCTGCTTACAATCCCGGGCAACACTCTCGTCATAGGTACCGATAATGGCATATTCAGATTAGATATTTCCAATAAGAACCCGTTATCATGGCATCCAGAAAGTTATTTTGATGGCCCTGTAAAATTTGATGGCCCTATAAAAGGGATCACCCATCAACATGGTACAGTGTATTTTATTTCACAAAATGCCGTTGTTGTAATATCAAATCAGTTCAAACGTCTAAAAGGTTATAGATTCAAGCCTATACGCATGACATCTCTTACCTGGTATAAAAACAGGCTGCTGATAGGTTCACTTTATGGGTTATACCAGTTAATGCCCACTACTGATGATATTACCTATGTGCGGATATTGGCCGATAAAGGAATAAATGTTGTTAAGAGCCTGGCATCAAATAATGATGTATGCGCCATAGGTACCGAAGCTCAGGGGATGTTTTTGCTGGCCGGCGAAAAAATTGTTCAGTTTAGATCTCCTGCTATTTTTTCAGGCGATATCCGTAAACTGGTATGGACAGATGACAATACTTTATGGGTCTGTACCGCAAACGGTGTAAGCATTATCAGCTTCCATAATCATTATCAAAATTACCGCATAAGTTTGCTCAATACCAGTAACGGGCTCCCCTCTGATAACGTTGCCGATGTAGTGCAGAACGGGCATGATTATTACATAGCCACCGATCAGGGCATAGCCGTTACTCAAAATTTAGGAAATACGAGCCTGCCTAAACCGGTGTTGATTAACGACGGGATACCCGGAACTCAAAGCAGCTTTACTTACGGCAGGCCTGTTATATTTAACTGCGTTGCCCTATCCTACAAAAGCATGGGTAAAATACAATACCGCTTCAGGCTTAAGGGGGTTGATAAAAATTGGAGCGTCGCGCCTTCCGGCGAAAAACGGTTCGACCTGCTGCCCCCGGAAACTATGAGTTAGAAGCCGTGGCTGCCGACCGTTTTAACCAGTTAAGCCAGCCGCTCATTTTTAAATTTGACGTTATGCCTTTATGGTATCAACAGTTATGGCTGCAGGTGGTGGCTGTATTAAGTGCCATAATCATCGCTTTCCTGCTGGTACGGAAATATTATCAATCCATCATCGGCTTACAAAAAAAGGACTATGAAAATGCACTTGCCCTGCAGCGCGAACGACAGCGGATCAGCAGTGAGGTGCATGATGATTTAGGGGCAAGCATCTCCGGCATTAAGCTCAGGACCGAATTGCTCAGCCGCAAAACGGCCGATCAGCCCGCTTTTAAGGAGATAGACGCTATTCATGAAGCCATCACCGATATATCTACCCAGGTAAGGTTAATTATCTGGAGTCTTGATGCCGAAAACGACGAAGTAAGCAACCTGGCAGGCTTTATTCATAAACAAGCCATTAAAATATTTGAATACAGCAATATTGACCTTCATGTAAATACCTCCGTTAGCGAAACCCCGGTTACCATCAGCGGCGAAAAAAGGCGCCAGATATACCTCCTTGTTAAGGAAGTATTAAACAATATTGTCAAACATTCGGAGGCACAAAATGCGTTTCTGGAAATCAACCTTTACAAAAACCGGCTGCAGATCAACATCCGTGATGACGGGCGCGGATTTGACCCTGATGTGCGCAAACACGAAACCATGGGCATCCGGAATATTTACGCCCGGGCAAAAAGATTGAACGCCGAACTCAAAATTGATACCGCCCACGGTAAAGGCACCTCCATCAGCCTTAAACTAAACCTTTAGCGTATACCCCATAATAGGTATTAAGAAACCCGGGATAATTTAGGAAATTAGCATTTTATATTTACTGCAAAGCATGCTCCAGATAATTTTGTTAGAGGATAATTTACACTACCGGCGTGGGCTGGAACAGATTATTCATGATATGAGCGGCGTAACTTTAATTGGTTCTTATCCCAATGCCGAAGCCGTATTAAAAAAATTGATCTGCTTAAACCGGATATCTTTATAGTGGATATAAACCTCGAAGGCATGTCGGGCATTGAATTTATACGGCGGGCCAAGCCCTTTGTCCCGGATGCCGAATTTTTGATGTGCACCATCAACGACGACAACACCAATATTTTTGAATCCTTAAAGAGCGGCGCAACCGGCTATATGCTCAAAGAATCTTCGGCCGATGAGATCAGGAATGCCATTATCGAAATCGCGGCCGGCGGTTCGCCCATGAGCGCCTATATCTCGAGAAGGGTCATAGCATCATTCAATGCCGACGCCGATAAACCGCCTGCCCCTGCTGCCGAAAGCCTTACGGACCGCGAGGTTGAAGTACTTAACCACCTAGCCCGCGGCCTCCAGTACAAGGAAATCGCCGACCGCCTTGATATCTCTACCGGAACCGTTAAAAAACACATCCGCAATACCTACATCAAACTGCAGGTACAAAATAAAGTAGAAGCTATTAATAAATTTCGCGCAATCTGATATACCACTTTTTCAGTATTGCAGGGCTTAATGGTTAATGCTAATTTAGCGCTATAAAGAAACTAAAAGGCCTTGTTAAAATTAACTTCCCTGTTGGTGATCTTTAAAGCCTAAACCTTATCACAATTGAAAGATCACACCGTGAAAGATGTCATCTAATTAAATCCTAAAACTACTGCCGGATTTTTTTCTAACAGGACCAATAATTATCACTGCTTTAATCTGCACATTTGCACATCTGTAATTGGCATACCTGCAATGATTATATCTGTCCCGCTCCGTATTATCGACCTGCATGACGACGGTTTCCACCCACTGGTTGAAGTCGTATTGTTTGAAAAAACTTTTATCATGGTGCTGGACACCGGCGCGTCAAAAACTGCTTTTGATCAAACGGTGCTTTCCGAAGCCAATGAAACCATGAACATCTTAGCCAGCGATAAACTCTCCACGGGCCTCGGCACCAATACCATGGAATCTTTTACCGCAACAGTAAGTGACCTCCACATCGGCGACTTGCCTATAGCCGAATTTGAAGTAGCTGTACTTGATCTTTCCACTATTAATGCCGCATACGGCCAAATGGGGCACCCGCAGGTACTGGGTGTTTTGGGCGGAGATATTTTAATGAAATATAAAGCCGTTATTGATTATGGGAAACGGGTGCTAAAACTAAAAAAATCTGTCAAGCAAACGCGGTACCTTATCTATCCGAAGGTAAATTTTAATTGATCAACAGGGTTTGTTCCCAAAACACCCGCTCGGTTAAAACAAAGCTATAATTGCCATAATAGTCAAAATGACAATTATAATTTCGATATTAATCAAATAAAAAGATAATAATTCCTAAAAAGAATATTTTTTTGTTATTTTCTATTATTAAATCCATAACATTTTATTTATATATTGCGTATAAGTTAAAAGCGCTGGCCGGCTGCTGAAATTAATTCTTCTTTTACATCTAAAACGTAACGAAAACAATGAAAAGAAAACTATTATTAGGGATCGGACTAAGCGTGCTTGTCGGAATCTCTGTACTATTCTCCTGTTCAAAAGACAAGGCTGCAAAAACTACAACTACCAGCCCAACCGCTATCCCGGATGATGTACTGAAAAGCATTACAAACTTAGGGTTCAGCACAGATGAAGTGCGCAGGCAGGGCGATGGCTATCTTGTTGAAGGTGATATCCTGCTCACTAAAGCCAATTTAGCCGAAGCAAGCACCAGCCCTACTTTAAGAATTGCCGATGTTGAGCAGTACCGTACCACAAACCTGGTTAAAAATCTGCCCAGAACAGTAACCGTCTCAGTTACAAACCTGCCTACTGTTTACCTTAACGCGGCTACCGCGGCAGTTGCACGTTACAATGCTTTAAACCTCACGCTTAAATTTCAAATGGTTAGCAGCGGCGGCACAATCGACATCATCGGCTTTAACGAGGGGCCAAGCGGTGGTTATATCACCTTAGGTTCATCAGGCTTCCCGACTTCATCGGGCGACCCGTATAACCAGATCCAGATGAACACCAACGAACAAGCTTATGGCACAAACCCTGATCTGGGTTATGTAACATCAGTTATTCAACACGAGTTGGGCCATTGTATCGGTTTCCGTCATACCGACTATATGAACCGCGCGTTCAGCTGCGGCGGCCGACATGTAAACGAAGGTTCGGCAGGCATAGGCGCTATCAACATTCCGGGCACACCAACCAAGGCGGATGCCGGCTCTTGGATGTTAGCCTGCTCAAGCGGTACCGACCGTACGTTTAATGCCAACGATCAGATAGCTTTAAATTATTTATACTAATAACGCCTATAGTTGTTTTTACATTTCAACTAAATAGCTTTATCAATAAAGGGGATGCTGCAGCTCCCCTTTATTGGTTTGATCACATTACCGCCTATGACAAAAAGAATACCTGTTACCGTATTACTCCTTTTTTTATGCTTTAAAGTGTCATGGTCACAAAAACACATGAGCGACGAGGCAATTGTTTCACTTTATAATGCAACATCTTTATCTCCGCAAAAAAATTCCAACCAGTATTACCTTGTAAAATTTAAAGATCCAGCACATATCGATAACCGGAAATACAATATCATCAAACGGGTTTCCTATAACTATTATGTAGTATCATCAGCCTCGGCTATCAAAAGCGATGCTAATATTATAAATAACAGCGCCGCTTCCCCCATCTGGAAAGCTTCGGATAACCTTGCGAAGAACTGGAAGCAGCATCCGGCACGCACACAAGCCGTTGAGGTTGCCGTTACCGCTGTCAATGACACGGTTATCAACCACATCCAACAATCCGGAGCCATTACAGGTCAAACCGGCAACCTAATACGTCTTAACATCAAATTAGAAAACCTGCCTGCCTTACTTCAGCAGGACTATATATTATTTGCCAATGAGGTGCGCCAACCTCATGCAGAACTTGCCATTAGCGATATTGATCTTGGTTTAAATACCATGTCGGCCATAGTGGCTAATTTTCCGGGCATAACCGGCTCCGGCATTAACATTTCGGTAAAAGAAGACCGCTATGATAATGATCTCGACCTGTTAGGCCGTAGCTTTACATCCTTTAAAGCCTCTGATATCACATCGGGCCATGCTACCACCATGGCAACACTCATAGGCGGCAACGGCAACTCATATATCAAAGGCCTGGGAGTTGCTCCTAAGGTAAATTTCACCTCATCATCTTTTGCGCAATTAATGCCCGACAGCACTACCATTTTTAAATCATTCAGAATTTCGGTACAAAACCACTCGTACGGTACCGGCATTGAAAATTATTATGGGGCCGAAAGTGCCGCTTACGATCAGCAGATTTTTGAAAATGATTCGCTGGTGCATGTATTTTCATCGGGCAATATCGGCAATTCGGCACCTGAAAGCGGAGTTTACAGCGGTATAAGCGGGGTAGCCAATCTCTCCGGCGACTTTAAGCAGGCTAAAAATGTATTGGTGGTTGGCGGTACCGGCAGGACGGGTGTCCCCGAATCCTTAAGCTCGGCCGGCCCAGCATACGATGGCCGCATCAAACCCGAATTGATCGCGGATGGTGAAGATGGCACGTCTGGCGCGGCAGCCCTGGTATCAGGCACGGTAGCTTTGCTGCAACAAGCTTATAGAACGCAATACAAACAGATGCCATCTGCCGCGCTTATAAAAAGTGTACTCATCAACTCGGCCGATGAAACAGGCTCATCCGGCCCCAACCATAAAACAGGCTATGGTTCGTTGAATGCATTGGAAGCATTACGCACCATCAATGAAAAACGCATTTTTACCGGTTCGGTTAGCAATGCTACACAAACAGACTATTCCATAACTGTCCCAGTAAATTGCAGGGAGCTTAAAGTTTCGTTAGCCTGGAATGACCCCGCAGCAGCCGTTAATGCACCATGGGCATTGGTAAATGATCTCGATCTTACTGTCACCACACCATCCGGGCAGCAAATTTTACCATGGGTGCTCAGCAGCTTCCCCTCTGCCGATTCGTTATCTGCCCCGGCAAAAAGACGAACAGATACCTTAAACAATGCAGAACAGGTAATTTTACAAAACCCGGCAGCCGGCACATACATAGTGCATGTTAAAGGCAGAAGGATTACTAACAGTGCTCAAAAATTTCATATTGCTCATCAGGAGACCATATCAAACCTGTTCGAATGGATCTACCCCTCGGTTGGCGACCAGCTTTTTGCCGGCGAGGATAATTACCTGAGATGGCAAAGCTCTTTCAATACCACATCGGGCACAATAAGCGTTAGCTACGATCATGGCCAAACCTGGCAGGCCATTAATAATGCCACCCTTGAAAACCGCTATTATACCTGGACAACGCCCGATGTTTTTACCAAAACCATGCTTAAAATGGATATCGGGGGGCAAACTTTTACCAGCGCGGAGTTCAGCATTTCAAAGCCTTTAACACTTGATATAGGGTATAATTGCGTCAGTGGCACACTCCTGCAATGGAAACCCCAGCCAGGAAGCATAGGCTACAACATTTATACAATTAAAGATAACCTGCTTCAAAAACTTGTATCAACAGCCGATACCAGCATCATTATACCCGCGCAACAACAAACTTCAACTTATTTTGCGGTGAGCGCCACAGGTAATAGCTTTGAAGGCCTAAAAAGTTATACCATTAATGCTACCACGCAGGGAGTTGGCTGCTATGTAAAAACACTACTTGCAAACGTGGTTAACAATACCATTGTGCTCAACCTGCAGTTGGGCAGCGTTTATAATCTTAAATCCATCACCTGGGAAAAAACAACAGCTGCGGGCCAATACGTTACTTTAAATACAATCCCGCTTAGTACAGCGGTGGATTACATATACGCCGACAATAATCCCCGACGGGGCAAACAATATTACCGGGCAAAACTCACCACAATTAACGGCGATATCATTTACTCCAACATAGCCGATGCTGTTTATTTACAGCCCAACCAATTTGTTATATACCCCAACCCTGTTGCCGGCCAAATCAATATCATCAGCGGCGATATCAATAATTACGAATTTAAACTATACAGCATCGACGGTAAGTTAACCCTGGTTAAAAGCATCAATGAATTACAAAACACCATCCCCGTAAATCTCGTGGCAGGCGTGTATGTTTATACCATCGAACTAAATGGCAAAGTAGTTTATAACGGTAAGCTGATAAGTAAAAAGCCCTCCGGTTAACCGGAGGGCTTTATATACTTGTTTATTGAAAATTATTGATTAACAAACCTTTTAGCGTTTACTTTACGCTCGTTTTCGGTTAAGTAGATTTTACGTAAACGCATGCTTTGCGGCGTAACTTCGATGTATTCGTCAGCCTGGATATACTCCATCGATTCTTCTAACGAGAATTTGATAGCCGGTGCAATACGAACGTTGTCATCACTACCTGATGCACGCATGTTGGTTAACTGTTTACCTTTAACAACGTTGATCACCAAATCGTTATCGCGGATGTGCTCACCAAGGATCTGACCTTCGTAAATATCAACACCCGGATCAACGAAGAAACGGCCACGGTCCTGCAGTTTGTCAATTGCATAAGCAGTTGTGTTGCCTTTTTCCATCGAGATCAATACACCGTTTGAACGGCCAGGGATTGGCCCTTTCCATGGCTCGTAAGCTTTAAAGCGGTGCGCCATGATAGCTTCACCGGCAGTAGCAGTTAATACGTTGTTACGTAAACCGATGATACCGCGTGAAGGAATTTCAAACTCTAAGTGTTGTAAATCACCTTTTGGCTCCATGATCAACAGGTCACCTTTACGTTGTGTTACCAGTTCAATTACTTTACCGGCAACTTCGCCAGGTACGTCAACTATCAGGGTTTCAACCGGCTCACATTTAACGCCGTCAATGTGTTTAACGATAACCTGCGGCTGACCTACCTGTAACTCGTAACCTTCACGGCGCATAGTTTCGATCAATACCGACAAGTGAAGGATGCCACGGCCATAAACCAGGTATGAATCAGGCGATTCAGTTTCAACAACCTTAAGTGCCAGGTTTTTCTCCATCTCTTTGTACAGACGGTCGCGTACGTGGCGTGAGGTAACAAATTTACCTTCTTTACCAAAGAAAGGTGAGTTATTGATGGTGAACAACATGTTCATGGTTGGCTCATCAATTTTGATCACCTCTAATTGCTCAGGGTTTTCAAAATCAGCAATGGTATCACCGATATCAAAACCGTCAATACCAACTACAGCACAGATATCGCCCGATTTTACTTCGGTAGCTTTTACTTTACCCAAACCTTCGAAAGTGTAAAGTTCTTTGATCCTTGATTTCTGGATAGTGCCATCACGTTTTACCAACGACACCGGCATGTTTTCTTTGATAGTACCGCGGGCAACACGGCCGATAGCAATACGACCTACGAAAGATGAATAATCTAACGAAGTGATCTGCATTTGCAGTGTTCCTTCAGCGATAGGTGCAGGCGGAATGTTTTCCAGGATAGCATCCATCAACGGGAATATATCTTCCGTTGGTTTTTTCCAATCTGTGCTCATCCAGCCTTGTTTTGATGAACCGTAGATAACCGGGAAATCCAGCTGCTCTTCGGTAGCTTCAAGGTTGAAGAATAATTCAAAAATCTGTTCGTAAACTTCTTCAGGGCGGCAGTTCTCTTTATCAACTTTGTTTACAACCACAATTGGCTTAAGGCCTAAAGCCAAAGCTTTTTGAGTTACGAAACGAGTTTGAGGCATGGCACCTTCAAAAGCGTCGCAAAGTAATAATACACCATCGGCCATTTTCAATACACGCTCAACCTCGCCACCAAAATCGGCGTGACCAGGGGTATCAATAATGTTGATCTTAACATCTTTATACCTTACAGATACGTTTTTTGAAACGATGGTAATACCACGCTCACGTTCAAGGTCATTGTTGTCAAGGATTAACTCTCCGGTTTGCTCATTGTCCCTGAAAATGGCACAGCTGTGCAGGATTTTATCAACCAAAGTAGTTTTACCGTGGTCAACGTGCGCGATGATCGCAATATTTCTGATTTTTTGCATGAAAATGCCTCTCTAAATTTGGCGCAAAGGTAAGGTTAAATTATGAGATTATAAAGCATTTAGCGGTTATTGTTTACAATTAACATTGAGTTTACCAAAGTAAGCTTGCAGGGCAGGCTTTGAAGGGTTGATCAGCGGAAATGATCGTAAGATTTTCAGAGATAGCCTGCGAGATAACAAGGCGGTCAAAAGGATCTCCGTGATGATGAGGCAGAGATATTAATTTACTTAAATGATAAGATGCTATATCAAGAACCTCAAATTGCTTCCCTATCAAATAGCTATAAAAATTCCCATAACCAATTTCGATATTAAGCTTTTTTAAAGCAACATTGATAGCCATCTCCCATAGTGATGCCATGCTTATATATCATTGGTTATCGGGGTTTTCAATTGATTGCTTGACTGTATTAGATAGTCTGTCATCAGAAGCTTGACACCAAAGAATTGCTTGTGTATCTATAAGCAATTGCATTACATATAATCTTTAAAATCCTCAAGCGGTTCGTCAAAGTCTTCCGACACCCAAATTTTCCCTTTTAAACTTCCATATCCTCTTATAGTTTGATCGCTGTTTACCAATTCAGCATTAGTAATTTTTTTCAAAAGCCTATCCACATCTTTCTCTATCTGAGTTTGTAAATCAGGGGGCAATTGATCAAGCTTTTTTATAGGTGCAACACTAACCATGTTCTTAAACTTAATTAAGCTGATTTACAAAAACTATACGTTATCTTCCAAAAGCCCAAACCAAAAACTTAGCCATCGCTTTTCGCCAGGTAGCTGTATCATGGGTACCTCCTACTACTTCAACATATCGAATTTCTTCAGGACGTTTAAAGCCTTTAATCTCCATTTCTTTAATCAGGTCGATGGTATCGTCAATGGCATCAATAATGCCGTTTTTATTTCGATCACTGGTTTCATCTTTAGTGCCGGTTTGCAGCCAGGCATTGATAGCCGGCTTGGTTTTGGTTTCCCTGATCACCTGGTGCATCAGCCTGTCGGCATCGGTATAGCCTTTGGCCAGGTCTTTTCCCCGCCACCAAAACGAACCTGAAAAAACGCCCGCTTTATCAAATAACACCGGGTTATTCCAAACAATATCAAAAGCAGATAAACCACCAAGCGAAAAACCAGCAAAAGCTGTTATATCAAACTCATTAAAGCCTGTCAAAGCTTGTAATTGCGGCAGCAATTCTTCTTTTATAAATTGAGTATATAAACCAGCCTTAGCACCCCGGCCTTTAAAATCGGGTTTACCGGCAATGCCATATTCATCCAGGCGGCTATCTCCGGCATGGATAGCTACGATCAGCACCGGCTTAAGGCGATTGGTGTTATATAATGTTTCGAGCGTGGTTTTTAATCCGAGGTTTTCAAGCTCCTGTCCGTCATTAAGCAGCAGCAGGTTTAGCGGTTCGGCGATATCACTGTCTTCCGGCTTTAGGATGGTTAAGGTCACTTCCCGCTCAATCAGCGCAGAGGTTATATTTATTTCATGTTCGGTTATCGTCATTTCAGTATCAAGCCAGCCCGGGTACATCTCTTTCTAAATTAAAATTAAGGGCGCAAAAATAAGTTATACTTTTTACTTTTTGACAGCTAAGGATTAATATTATCAGGCTGTTGCCTATTTCAAACAAACCTCCTAACTTACAGTCATTATAAAAACCACACTGCTTTGACCGAAAAATTTCACCGCTGGCACTCCCCCAACACCAATACCGACCTTGAAATGCTGGTATTCGGCGACCGCGGTTATCCTGTGATCGTTTTCCCTACTACCAAAGGCCGCTACTATCAAAACAAAGATTTTGGCCTGATCGGGAGTGTAAAATGGTTTGTTGATAATGGCCTGGTGAAGATCTATTGCCCCGATACCATCGACGACCGCAGTTGGTACAACAAAAGCATTCACCCGGCCGACAGGGCCAAAACTTATGCAGGGTACGATCGCATGTTGGTAAACGAGCTCATCCCCTGGGCCATGCACGAAACAGGCGTTGGCAACGTAGCTCTTGCCGGCTGTAGTTTTGGGGGCTATCATGCCGCCAATTTCGCATTCAAACATCCTGAAAAGGTTAGGCATTTGTTTACCATGGGCGGCGCTTTTGATATCAAAATGTTTACTGATGGTTATTATGATGATAACATTTTTTATAACAACCCGGTCGATTTTTTGCCGGGCAGCAACCATCATGACCTTTGGCAAATGAATATTGTTCTCGGCACATCCGAGTATGACATATGCAAAGGATATAACATCCAGCTCTCAAACATTTTAAAACAAAAAGATATTAAACACTGGCTGGATATCCGCCCCTTTGCCAATCACGACTGGCCCATCTGGCGCGAAATGTTCCCGCATTATTTATCAACGATTAAATAGAAACAAGAGATCAGGATTCAAGAAACAAGAAAATAAAAGGCAAGAGTTTAAGAGACAGGAAAAAAATGAAAAAATAAAGAGCAAGACTTACATCAACCTGAAACCCAAAGAAAAACAAACATATAAACACCTACTATCATGAAAAAAATCGGTATCTTATTCGGACAGGAAGATTCGTTTCCGCAGGCATTTGTTGACCGTGTAAACCAAAAAGCAGAAAAAGGCATCAGTGCCGAGTTTGTACGGCTCGATAAAGTAATGCAGGCCGAACCGCTTGACTATGCTGTGATCATCGACCGGATTTCGCAGGATGTGCCTTACTATCGCGCAGCCCTAAAAATGCGGCTATTTGCGGTACAGCGGTAATCAACAACCCTTTTTGGTGGAGTGCCGACGAAAAGTTTTTTAACAACGCCCTTGCTGTAAAAATTGGAGTGCCTGTACCTAAAACCGTAATTCTGCCATCAAAGGAACTTCCTGATGATACCACCAATAAATCATTCCGCAACCTGGCCTACCCGTTAGATTGGAATGGCATTTTCAACTATGTAGGTTTCCCAGCCTATATGAAACCTTTTGACGGCGGCGGTTGGAAAGAAGTTTATAAACTGGAAAATGAGAAAGATTTTTTCAGCAAATACGATAAAACCAAACAGTATGTAATGATGCTGCAGGAAGAGGTTGTTTTTGACGATTACTTTCGCTGCTATTGCATTGGCGGCAAGCATGTGCGCATTATGCAGTATGAGCCGCGCAACCCTCACCACCTGCGCTATGAGCATGGTAAAGCACCTGCATCTAAAAAGCTATTGGACACCATTAAAGATTATGTCATAAAACTAAACCAATATTTAGGTTACGATTTTAATACAGTGGAGTTTGCTGTACGCGATGGCATACCTTACGCTATTGATTTTTGTAACCCCGCCCCCGACGCCGAAGTTACCAGCGTAGGCCAGGAAAACTTTGAATGGGTGGTTGAAACAGCCGCCGATTATGCCATTGAACGCGCAAAAAAACAAAAAGACGGCTTTGACAACCTTACCTGGGGCGAATTTGTAAAAACTTCGGCAGCAAAAATGCCGTTGGTAGCAGTTGCAAAAAAAGCGGCCGTTAAAGCAGATGTTTCCGTGGCTATGGTTGACCATGCTATTGAAGACGAGGGCAAACCGAAGAAAACCAAAACAACCAAAGCACCCGCAGCAAAAGCAGCTATGGCAAAAGAACCGGCGGTAAAAGCTGCCGCAGTGAAAGAAACGGCAGTAAAAACCGCTGTGGTAAAAGAGCCTGTTGCCAAAGCTACAGCCGTAAAAGAAAAAGCAGCGCCTAAGCCTAAAAAGGCAGCTAAGAAATAAATAAAAGGTTGTCATTTCGAACGAGGAACGAGGAGAAATCTCGTACGCGCGATAAGCTATTCGTATAAGATTTCTCCCTACGGTCGAAATGACAACCGTTTTTTTAAGTAATAACCCTAACCAATTATGAACGAATTTACCTTAGGTGTTGAAGAAGAATTTATGGTGATTGACCCGGTATCGCGGGAGCTAAAATCGCATGAGCAAAAAATTGTGGATGCAGCCCAAAAAATCCATGAAGACCAGGTAAAAGCCGAAATGCACCAGGCCGTGGTTGAGGTGGGTACCCATATTTGCCGCAATACCCAGGAAGCCCGCAAGGAGGTAAGTAAGCTTCGTACCACGGTAGCGCAACTGGCGGGTGATATTGGTCTGCGAATTGGCGCCGCGGGTACACACCCGTTTTCGCACTGGCAGCATCAATTGATTACCGATAACCCCAGGTATTTTGAAATTGTGGATGAGATGCAGGAGGCGGCCCGCTCCAACCTCATTTTTGGTTTGCATGTGCATGTTGGCATCCAGTCGCGCGATATGGCTATTCACATTGCCAATCAGGTGCGCTATTTTTTGCCGCATGTGTATGCCCTTTCAACCAATTCGCCATTTTGGGAAGGGCGGAACACGGGCTTCAAATCATTCCGTACCAAGGTTTTTGATAAGTTTCCGCGCACCGGTATCCCCGATTATTTTAGCAGTATAGAGGAGTATGACCGCTACATAAAGCTGCTCGTAAAAACCAATTGCATTGATAACGCCAAAAAAATCTGGTGGGATATCCGGGTACATCCTTTCTTTGAAACTATTGAGTTCCGCATTTGCGACTGCCCTATGCTGGTTGATGAAACCATTGCGTTTACCGCTTTATTCCAGGCTTTATGTGCCAAATTGTACAAGCTCAGGGCGCAAAACATGAAGTTTATTAACTATTCGCGCGCGCTCATTAACGAAAATAAATGGCGTGCAGCCCGGTACGGTATCGACGGCAAAATGATAGATTTTGGTAAGGAAATGGAGGTAAACACCCGTTCGCTGATTTTGGAGCTACTTGATTTTGTAGATGACGTAGTTGATGAGCTTGGCTCACGCGATGACCTTCAATATGTACACAATATCCTGGAGCATGGCACCGGAGCCGACAGGCAGCTGGCTATTTATCAGCAAAACAATAACTTTGCTGACGTGGTGGATTATATCACCTCACAAACATTGAAGGGGTTGTAAGCCCCCTCAGCGACTATATAACAACGTCATTTCGATAAAGCAACCGTGGCTGAGCCGATGGGGCAAAAGAGAAATCTTATACACCATACAAATACATAATTGCTCAGCGCATATTGTATAAGATTTCTCCTCACAACCAACGCTTAATCCCAACTGGTCTCGTCGAAATGACAATTATTTTAAATTGGTAAATACGGAATCCTAAAGCAAGGATAATATTAGAAAGATGCAGCAGATGACTGAGAAACCGGAAATAAAAGTAGCCATACTTGACTTGTATGATGGGATAGCGAACGAGGGAATGCGTGGTTTCCAGGATATTTTAAAACGTTACAGGGCTGAACACAATTTAAATTTAAGTTACCAGATCTTTGATGTACGCCGTAAATGCGAGATGCCGGGCACCGGTTTTGATATTTATATTTCAAGCGGAGGCCCGGGTAACCCATTGGAAACAGAAGGTACCGAATGGGAGAAGAAATACTTTAACCTGGTTGATAAGCTGGAAGATTATAACCTGTCCAACAACAGCAACAAAAAAATGTTTTCTTTGTGTGCCACTCGTTTCAGTTAATGTGCCGTCATTACAAGCTGGGCGATATCAATATGCGGCGCTCCCCGTCATTTGGCGTACTGCCGGTAAATAAAACCGGGCTTGGATTAAACGAGCAATTATTTAAAGGTTTAGGCGAACCATTTTATGCGGTTGATTCCCGCAGTTGGCAGGTCATCAACCCGGATGAAAAACGCTTTAAAGAGCTGGGTATGCAACTGGTGGCTATAGAAAAAGAACGGCCGCATGTTGATTTGCCAAGGGCGATGATGGCCATCAGGTATAATGATTATTTCTTTGCTACACAATTTCACCCCGAAGCCGATGCCGGAGGGATGAAGGGGATGTTGCTTCGCGAAGAAAAAAGACGAAGTGATCAGCGAGCACGGAGAGGTTAAATATCATGAGATGCTTGAACGCCTCGACGATCCGGATAAAATAACGTATACTCAGCGTACACTGATCCCTAATTTTTTGGATATGGCGGTTAGCCCCACCCAACCCTCCCCTAAAAGCAGAGGGCTTTTAGAGGTTAAAGAAGAATAAATAGTTTATTATAAATTATAATAAGAAAATCTCCCATGAAAGGGAGATTTAGAGGGGCTAATCATGATTCCATCAATCAGAAAAGTATTCAACGAAAAGTTTAGCACAGGAAAGTACAGCCAGTTTCTTGATAAACTCAATAGTGACTTAAAAGAACCCGTTCCTTTCCGTGTTGCGGAAACCCCCGTTTTTTTAACTGCTGATTTCCGTGATAAGCTTATCTCCGCCGGCAATGATATTGTTGATACTATCCTCAAGCCCAATTTCAAAGAACTTACAGAGCGGGCCATACCTGATTTTTGGCGGGTATCCAATGAAAATGATCATCCTCATTTTATCGCACTTGATTTTGGGATCTGTAAAGATGAGCAGGGTAATATCGTGCCAAAACTTATTGAATTGCAGGGATTTCCTTCACTTTACAGTTTCCAGGTGCATCTGGGAGATACTTATCAGGAGGTTTATGATATCCCCGCGGATGAAACCATCTTTTTTGGGGGACTGAAGGAGGAAAGTTACCTCGATCTGCTCAAAAAAACTATTCTTGGCTCTTACCAGTCCGATGAAGTTGTATTAATGGACGTAAACGCCCCAGAACAAAAAACAGCAGTTGATTTTTATCTCACACAAAAATACATTGGTACGCCGGTTGTATCGTTGAGCGACCTGATCCAGGATGGCAAAAAGCTTTATTACATGGCAGGCGATCAAAAGAAGCTAATTAAGCGCATCTACAATCGCCTTATTTTTGATGAAATAGCCGGTGATCCGGATATTTTTACCAAAGTGGCAGATATCAGGCAGCCCCTTGAGGTTGAATGGATCACACACCCCAACTGGTTTTATCGGGTCAGTAAATTCACCATGCCTTTTTTAACAGGCAATTACATTCCCAAAACTCAGTTTTTGCACCAATTAAAGCAAATCCCTGCTAATTTGGAAAACTATGTGCTTAAACCATTGTTCTCCTTTGCAGGTCAGGGTGTGATTATCGATATTAGTAAGGAAGACATAGAAACCATTACAGATCCTGAAAACTGGATCTTACAGGAAAAGGTGAATTACGAGCCTGTTGTGCAATCGCCGGAAGGTGGCGTAAAGGCCGAGATCAGGTTGCTTTATCTCTGGCCCGATGGGGATAAAAAACCCACACTTGCAACAAACCTTGCACGGTTAAGCCGTGGAAAAATGATAGGCGTACGTTATAATAAAGATTACAACTGGGTTGGCGGCACGGTTGCTTTTATGCCCCGTTAAACTTTGTACTAATTACCCTGTCTGTACGTATATATTAAATAATGCTTAATTTTGTCTTTATGAATATGCAGATCATCATTATCGCGATACTTTTTGCAGGCGCTGTTTTTTACATTGGCCGTATGATGTACAGGGCGCTTACTACTAAAAAAAGCTGCGGCGGCAATTGCAAATGCGGTGTTGATTTTTCAGGTATCGAACCCGGAAAAACCACCAAATAATGCCCAATTCTTATTTCATACAATCTTCATAAGTAACCTATACTTTTAATAAAGTAATTTTTCTTAATGTCATCAAGCAAGCAAGTTTTTCAGGCTGATAATCCCGGTAGGTGGAACCGTTTTAAATGGTTGAGCCGTGTACTACTGGCTGCATTGATTATTGGTATAATAGCCGTTATTGTTACCATCCGCTCAACCTATTACCCCGAGCTTCCCAACCTTAACCCTGCTCCCAAAAAAATGACCAGGGAGGAACTTGAGCAATTAAAAAAGTCAACGAAATTCAAATCGTTCAAAATTCAAAAATCTGAAATAGAAGCACTTGAGAGGGCTAAAAAATTACACCAGCTTAAACAACCTAATAATAAAGACCGTATAAACGCCGCTTTTTATCGTGCGTGGGAACCTCAGGCTTATAACTCGCTGGTGGTGAATATTGGCCACCTGGATATGGTAGTGAGCGAAGGCTTTTCTATATTACCTAAAACTGATACCGTTGTAACCAAGCTCGATACCGGGCTGATGAACCTCAATAAAAAATACAACAAGCCGATTATTGTATCACTGTCAAACTACGTAAACTACAACAACACACATGGCGGCTATGATACTAAAGATGTAGACCGTATTGTTAACAATAAAACACTTCGTAGTAATTTTATTAACAGCATAGCTAACTCGCTTACCAAAAACAAGTTGAAGGGTGTCAATGTTGATTTTGATGAGCTAAGGGACCGAAACAGTAAAAATTACATAGCCTTTCAAAAAGAGCTTTATACAACCTTGCATGCCAAAGGTTTCCTGGTTACTCAAAACGTAGTGCCGGAGGATGAAAGTTTTGATATCACAAAGCTCCAGCATGTAAACGATTTCCTGTTCATCATGGCTATTGATGAACATTATGAAGCAACCAATGCCGGCGATCTTTCAAATCAGCGCTGGGTTGAGCAAATCCTCGATGATGTATGTTCGAAAGTTCCGTCAGAAAAAATAATTTTAACATTCGCAGGCGGCGCCTACGACTGGCCCGAAGGCAGTGTAGGTAAAACTATAGGTTATCAGCAGGCTATCAGTACCGCCGAAGAGCAAAAAAGCAAGATCACCTTTGATCCAAATTCGGCAAATTTACACTTCACTTATATGGACAAGGACAGCCTTGACCATACCATTTACTTTACAGACGCGGCAACAAACTTTAACGTAATCCGCATGGCCGACGACTGGGCCACCGGCGGCGTGGCTTTATGGCGCTTAGGTGCCGAAGATCCGCGTTTGTGGACATTTTTCCAGAAAAACCTGTCGATAGACTCATTGAAAAAAACAGGTGTGGATATGCGGAAACTTACATCTGTAGGTTTAAACAACCGTGTAAATGTTGACTACGATGGTGATGGCGAGGTGCTTGACCTCATTACCACTCCTACCACCGGGGTAATTGATGTAAAAATGGATACATCTACATTTACTATTCTCGATCAGCATTATATAAAACTTCCCACTAAATATGTAATTCGCAGGTATGGTTATGCTCCCAAGAAAGTAGTTTTAACTTTTGATGATGGCCCCGACCCCGATTTTACCCCACGTATTTTAGATATCCTTAAAGCCGAAAAGGTACCGGCAGCATTCTTTGTTGTGGGTTCCATGGCCGAAAAAAACATACAGTTGCTGCGGCGCGAATATGAAGAAGGTTATGAAATAGGCAACCACACCTTTTTTCATCCTGATATTTCAACCATCAGCTTAAAACGGGTGATACTGGAGCTTAACTCCACGCGCAAACTTATTGAATCGGTAACCGGCCGAAGCACTATCCTGTTCCGCCCGCCATTTAATGCCGATGCCGAGCCGCAAACCCTTGCCGAGGTTATTCCGGTTGCAGAAAGCCGCCGTCAAAGCTATATTACCATCGGCGAATCTATCGATCCCTGGGATTGGCAGCCCGGCGTTACTGCCGATAGCATTATTGCCCGCACCATAAGGCAAAAAGATAACGGATCAATGATATTACTGCATGACGCAGGAGGTGATACCCGTGAAGAGACCGTTAAAGCCCTTCCTGCAATCATTCATTACTTTAAATCGCAAGGATACCAGTTTACCACCATTGCCGATGTACTGGGCAAAACTAAGGATGATCTGATGCCGCCGATTAAACCAGATCCAAGCACAGGCATTTTCGGGCCCGCCTATGATGTTTTTATCCATGGTTATTACTATGTAAACTGGGCGCTGATCTATATATTCCTGTCGGCCATATTCCTGGCTATTGGCCGCATTGTGCTTATTGGCATTTTGGCTGTAAGGCAGCGAAGCGTGGATAAAAAATCCAAAAAGCTTGATCGCAATACCGATGTGATGCCTGCCGTGAGTATCATAGTTCCTGCTTACAACGAGGAAGTTAACGCAGTAGCAACAATACAAAGCTTGCTTAAAACCGATTATCCATCATTCGAGATTATTTTTGTTGATGACGGATCAAAAGATAAAACATTTGAGGTTGTAGAATCCGCCTATAAAGGTAATCCGCTCATCAAGATCCTAACCAAACCAAACGGAGGTAAGGCATCAGCGTTAAACTTTGGTATCACCCATGCCCAAAATGATTTTGTGGTTTGTATTGATGCCGATACCCAACTCAAAACAGATGCGGTTTACCAGCTCATGACCTACTTTACCGATGAGGAAATTGGCGCGGTTGCCGGAACCGTTAAAGTTGGAAACGAAACAAATATCATTACGCGCTGGCAGTCGATAGAGTATATCACTGCGCAAAATATGGACCGCCGTGCGTTCGACCTCATTAACAGTATTACCGTTGTTCCCGGGGCCATTGGGGCATTCCGTAAATCGGCCATTTTCCGTGCGGGCGGCTTCACTTACGATACCCTTGCCGAAGATTGCGACCTTACCATGCGCATACTTAAACAAGGCTACGTGGTGCGTAATTGTGCCGAAGCCATTGCATATACCGAAGCGCCCGAAACAATAAATATGCTACTGAAACAGCGTTTCCGCTGGAGTTTTGGCGTAATGCAAAGCTTCTGGAAAAACCGGGATGCATTGTTTAACAAAAAGTACAAGTTTTTTGGAATGGTGGGGATGCCTAACATCCTGATTTTCCAAATCATATTACCGCTGTTCTCCCCTCTGGCAGACTTGATGATGCTATTCGCCCTGTTCGGTGAGAAACCCGAAAAGATGCTGCTTTATTACGTAGCATTTGTGGTGGTTGATTTTATAGTGGGTATCATCGCTTTCCGGATGGAAAAGGAAGACTACAAGAAACTCATCTATATCATTCCGCAGCGTTTTATGTGGCGGCAGTTAATGTATTACGTGCTGTTTAAATCGCTACGAAAAGCATTGAAAGGCGAATTGAGCGGATGGGGAGTGCTTAAGCGCACCGGTAATGTGAAAGTTGATGGCTCGGGAAGCAAAAAAGCACAGCCGATATATATGGTAATTGGCGTAGCGATAATTGCGGCAATTGTGTATTTATTATATAAACATTACAGTTAAACAAACAGCCTGTGGCTTACAAATACATAGACTGAGTTTTGCTGCGTGCAAACTCATCAAAATTGGTGACCAACTAAAAACTTTAGTTCGCTACCAGTTGTTTATATCTCTGAGAAAAGACATTATAACACAGTTAAAACCTTATACCGATTTTACCGATCTGATTTTTGATTGCCTCGGACAATCAAAAATCAGACATTGTTAATCTGAATAAAGTCAATGAGTTGAATTTTTTTTGAAGAGCTAAAACACAATATAGTAGTAAAAAAAGCCATAATAAAGGTATAGCCATGGAGAACAGCTTCATTAATGCCTTATTTAAGTGCCCTACTCCTTTTCAATCAAACAAACCGCATAAGCCACAACACCTTCTTCACGACCTATAAAACCCATTTGCTCGTTTGTGGTAGCTTTAATGGAAATATCTTCTTCGCTAATAGCCGCAGCTTCTGCTATGTATGTTTTCATTGCAGGGATATGCGGGTTGATCTTCGGAGCTTCAAGACATACCATAGCATCAATATTGCCGATGGTGAAACCCTTTTCTTTGATTAGGGCAACCACATGCTGCAAAAGGACCAGGCTGCTGATGCCTTTCCAACGGTCGTCTTTATTTGAAAAGTGAAAACCTATATCGCGCAGGTTTGCCGCCCCCAGCAGGGCATCGCAAATGGCGTGTAACAATACATCGGCGTCTGAGTGGCCATAAGCACCAGCGTGGTGCTCAAGTTTAACCCCGCCTAAAACGAAGGGGTGATTTTCCTTTAACTGGTGCACATCAAACCCAAAACCTACCTTAATTTTACCCATTATCTTTTAGAAGCATTTGTTGTACCGCCAAAATTTGCCGACAAAGTGAAGCGCAAAGTATTGGCCAGGGCACTATTTTGCTGGCTGGCTGCCAGATATGAAAAGTCAAAATCAAAAACACTGTACTTAAACCCAATACCCATGGTAACATAATGCCTGTCGCCTTTGTTGGGGTTTTCATAAAAATAGCCTGCCCGTACAGCAAACTGTTTGTTGTACCAATATTCAACACCCGGCGAAAAGCTGATCTCTTTCAGCTCTTCACTGAAACCACCCGGTGCATCGCCAAACGATTGAAAAAGACCCGCCGGCACCGATACATTATCATCCTTGCCTTTGATGATCTTACCATCCTGATCGCGCAGCGGCGGGGTTGGTACCAGCAGTTTGTTGATGTCAAAGGTTGCTGTAAACTCATTAACATCATCTAACTGCCAGGTGTTAGCCACACCTAATTTCAAGTTGGCCGGCAAAAAATACTTGTTGCCCACATCGCTGTAGCTGATTTTTGTACCAATATTTGAAATGTGTGTTCCAAATGCAAAAGTATTGCCATCACCATAAGGCGCTGTATAGTACAATGAAACATCTGCAGCAAAGGCATTCCCCGCCTTTGCTGCCTGGCTTGAGCCGGTAGCGAATGAGATACTTGATATATTAGAATGAATGTATCTCGCAGTAAGGCCTAACGAAAAATTATCCCCAAACTTACGGGCAAATGACACATCTAACGAATACTCGTTTGGTGTGTAAGTACCCTGGTCGTTTGTATTATCGTCGGTAAGCTGAATGGAACCATAATTAAAATACCTGAGCGAAGCGCCTATTGTATTCCGCTCATCAATTTTATGGGCATAACTCAGGTATGATAAGCTGATATCAGGAACAAGGTGCCTTAACCAGGGGCTGTATGATACAGACAACGCATCATTACTTTCTAAAAATGCAAGCTTTGACGGATTCCAAAAATTTGCATTTACATCCGGCGACAAAGCCACGCCTGCATCCCCCATAGCCCCCGAACGCGAATCAGGTGAAATATTTAAAAAAGGCACTTCGGTGGGAATTGCATTGATACTACTTCCGTTAGGATTTGTTTGCGCAGTTGCAGCAAGTGGCAATAAAAATGGGGTAATAATAGCAAGGCCTCGAAATGTAAAAAACTTCATTTGTAGGAGTTAGGTTTTAACAATTTGTATTTTATAAATATAGGACCATGACTTGCTTCACATTTTCAAGTCTGCACTTTTGCTGTAAGTTAAATCAAAAATTTAAATCAACGCAACTAATTTCATTAATTTTTCGTTAAAACCCCCGATAATTGTAGTATTTATTTCTAAATAATGGTTCATTAGCATAAGCACTGTATCCATTTTTTTATAAATTTACCACTTAATATAACTGTAAAAATATGAAAATACTTTTTACTAAAACTGCTCTGGGATTGTTGGCTTTAGGTGCCGTGATGAGTAGCTGCAGTAAACGTGAGCAATCGCAAAAAACGGGTATAACTTATAACGATAAAAACAACGGCGGTTATGAGCGTTTCAGGCAAAGCCATCCATCTCCGGGCCCCGGACTGGTGCCTATTGAGGGTGGTACTTTTGTTATGGGAGGCAGTGCCGACCAGGACATAACTTACGATTATAATAATGTACGCCGCAGGGTTACCGTACCCTCTTTTTACATGGACGAGAACCGAAGTATCAAATCAGGATTGGCTTGATTACCTGCATTGGATAAACATTACTTTCCCGCAGGATCGCGAGTTATATTACAATGCGGTGCCTGATACATTGGTTTGGCGCCATCCCTTATCTTATAATGAGCCATATGTAGATAACTACCTGCGTCACCCTGCTTTTCAGGATTATCCTGTTGTAGGCGTAACCTGGGACCAGGCACAGGATTATTGCTCATGGCGCACCGACCGTACCAACGAAAATATTTTACGCGAAACCGGAAAAATGGTAGCGTGGAAAGATATGGGCAAAAAAGGTGGTGGCGGTGACGCCGGCATTGCAGCAAACGGACAACCTTTTAATACTGATATTTACCTGAACGGCCAGATGACCGGGGCAGGCATTGATGGCAAAAAAATGATGCCTAACCTGAGCCCTAATGCCCAGGCAGGTACAGGTAAGGGCGGCAAAGCCGTTAGGCCTGTACGTATGGAAGACGGGATCCTTAAGCAAGCGTATCGCCTACCATCAGAAGCCGAATGGGAATATGCAGCATTGGCCCTTGCGGGAAACACCCAGTTTGAAAACATCGATGATGGCAAAATATATACATGGAACGGTATGGGTGTACGTTCGGCAAAAAAGAAAACACGCGGCCTAATCATGGCAAACTTTAAACGCGGCAACGGTGACAATGCCGGTGTTGGCGGTTACCTGAACGATAAGGCAGACATTACCGCCCCTGTACGTTCATATGCACCTAATGATTTTGGCTTATATAACATGGCGGGTAATGTTAACGAATGGGTTGCTGATACTTACCGCCAAACATCATTTGAGGAGTTTGAAGATTTTAACCCTTTCCGCGGTAATGAGTTTTCAAACAAACGCCTTGCAGATCCAAGCAAAGGACTTTATGCAAAAGATAAATACGGCAAGCCAATTAAAGATCCGGCACATGCTAATAAGAAGCTAAAATACAGCGAACTTTTAGCTTTACAGCAACAAAATACCGTCGCGCAAAGCGCCAATCCAAACGCGCCGGTTGCAACTACTCCTCAAACAGGTTCATTGCCGGCTGATTCATTGCTACCTAAAAACTCGGGTAAAGCTTACAATCCGGATGCGAGGGGCGAAAAAGACGAAGTTAATAAAGCTCTTTACGGTGCAACCACGCTGGTTAACGACCATTCTAAAGTATACAAAGGTGGATCATGGAACGATATGGCGTTTTGGCTAAATCCAGCTACCCGTCGTTTTATGGATCAGGACGAGGCGAGTGCAGAGGTTGGTTTCCGCTGTGCAATGACCTTGGTTGGCGCTCCTGAAATTAACCCTAATGGCAAACCACATTACCCGGTTAAAAAAGCTAAGCCGTTTAAAACACGATAATTTTTATAACAGATATTTGAAACAAATAAGGCCTTTCAGTAATGAGAGGCCTTATTTGTTTAACCAAAATGCATTATCACCAATCAGTATAGATCTTGCTCAACAATGGGCTATCCGTCAATCGGCTCAACCCATTGACTTCGCCAGGCCGGGGCTTCGAAGGGATCCGCGAAATACTGTGTTTCACGTATTACCTTGTCCTCACGAAATTCCATAATGCTTACCGTGTAAGCCAGCTGCTCCTGATAGTTAATAGTATATCCCGTGACCCAGGTATCACCTTTTCCCAGCATCCTCCTGACACGGAACCCGATGGCTTACCCGGATGATGCCCGCGCAAGGCCTGTAAATTAATGCGCCCAAAAATCCGCTCGCCCGACTGGGGATAATCACAGATCACATCATCATGGTAGATTTCATGCTCTGCGTGTATCTCCCCGGCTGCCGATGCCTGCCAGTGAGCATTCAGGGCGACAGGTATTTGTTGTTCTGTCCATGGTATTGGATTTTGGATATCTCGATTAACAAAAAATCCCGATGATTGATAGTCACCGGGATATAAATATCTAAAAGAATACAATTGTTATTGATACCCTTCGTTTTGTGTTAAGTTGGGGTTAGCATCACGCTCACGTTTTGGGATCGGGAAGACCAGTTTTGGCGAGTTCCACTCAAAAGTATCTGCCACATTTCCGTCTTCATCTGTAGTAACTGTACTCCCTTTGTAGCGTTTTAAATCAAACAACCTGAAACCTTCAAAAGGGAGTTCCACACGGCGTTCATTCTCTACTGCATCACGTAACGCCTGCTTACCGCTTGCAACAGTTGTATTGGCTAATCCGGCCCGGTTCCTTACAACATTCAAATCAGATTTAGCACCTGTAAAATCGGGGGTAGTTTTTTGCGACCTGGCTTCTGATCTGATCAAATACATTTCGGCAAGCCTCATCACAATCACGTTGCCAAATTTATTGTTAAATTTAGCGGTGTAATTATCCCCATCATTATAAAACTCATCAGCCCTTGCGTCCCCCGGTTCATATCGGGCGAAGTGCTGGTCGTTGATTACGGTTTCACCCCTGCCTGCAAAATCAGCACTTGCAAATACCTCGTTTAATGCATTGAAACCTGATTGAGGTGATATCTGGATAGCAAACACATCTTCGCTTGAGTTGAATACGCGTGTCGCCTGTTCATAATTTTGGAACTCGTCCTTAAAAACAGGTACCAAAGAGTATAAACCTGAACTTATTACCTTAGTAGCTTCCTGTTCGGCAAGTTCAAATTTTTCCTGTGTGAGATATATCCGCGCGAGCACCGCTGAAGCATCGGGTGAGTTAGCGAATGATGTTTTATACGTATCCAGTTTTGCTTCGGCGTCTGTAAGATCTTTTATGGCTTGTGCATAAACTTCAGCAACTGTGTTGCGTGAAGGCTTCTGAATACCAGGGATTGAAGTTGTTGGAGTTAATATTATTGGTACAGCCGGATTTGAAGCCGGCGTCCCATCATTCCATGCTTTAGCAAACACCCTTGCCAAATCAAAATAGATCATCCCCCGCAAAAACTTCGCTTCACCCTCCACTCTGTCCTTATTGGCAGCATCAACCAGATTTAAGTTGGTCAAAACGTTGTTGCACACGTTAATAGCATTATACCCGCTATCCCAAACACCTTCAACAAAAATATTATTAACGGTTATCGCTTTATTTGCCAGTTCGGTATATTCTGAAAAAGTTCCGAAATATGAAAAGTCGCCATCGTCAGCTAAAAAGTCGGTGGTTGATTGAAACCGGCCTCCATATAGGCCCCTTAAGCCGGCGGCCGTATAAGCACCAACAAGTACGCCCTGAACATCTTTTGAAGTTTTAATTGCAAGGTCCTGCTCAACAGAATCCTGGGGTTTTATATCCAGTTGCTTTTGGCAGCCGGAACTATATAGCATTGCTAATGTACTCAATGCTATAATTGTATATTTAGTTTTTTTCATTGTTCTTCAGCTTAAATTAAAATCCCACGTTTATACCAAAAGTTATAGTTTTAGCCTGAGGTGCTGCATAAAAATCATACCCTTGGGTAATATTTCCCGAAAATGCATCCGAATTCAGCTCCGGGTCCCAGCCTTTGTATTTTGTCCAGGTGGCCAGGTTAGTAGCTTGAGCGTAAACTCTTAAGCTCGATAATTTAATCTTGCTTATCCAAGCTTTCGGGAAGTTATACCCTAACACAACATTTTTCAAACGCACATATGAACCGTCGTCCAGGAACCTTGAGCTCGGATTAACACCATTTCCACCAAACAAACGAGCTTGGGGTACATTGGTAATTTGTCCGGGCTTAGTCCAGGCCTGCAGCTGATCACGGGTTTGGTTATCAAAACCATTATTAAAACCAACTGACATGTACTGGCCACCGCCGTTATAAATTTGGTTCCCATTAACTGATTGTATCAGAAAACTAAAATCTATACCCATGTAACTGATACTGTTATTTAAGCCTGCGATATATTTAGGATTCGGATTACCAACTACAACAGGAACCGCCTGGTTATAATCATTAGTTTTGGTACGGTCTCGTTTACCGTTGCCTAAATCGGCATTTTTGTAATATAAGGCATCACCATTTGCAGGATCAGCACCGGCAAACTCCGGCGCTACAAATATGCCCAAAGGCTGACCCTCCATAGCGCGGTTAACAGCATCACCACTACCGGTTATTATCTGTCCTTTAAGGTCTGTAATTTTATTGCGGTTGAATGAGATATTAAAGCTTGTATTCCAGGTTACTTTACCCACAAGATTTTTTGAATCTATTTGGATTTCTAACCCCTTGTTCTGCAATTTGCCAAGGTTTTGTGTAATGGTAGTAAATCCGGAAGTTGCCGGTACCTGTACATTCAACAGCAGATCTTTTGTTTTCTTCAGATAAACATCAAACTGCCCTGCTAAACGACCTCCGAGGAAAGCTATATCCAAACCTATATCCGTTTGAGCAGTAGTTTCCCACTTTAAATCGGGGTTTGGTAATTGTGTAGGCCTTGCACCGGCAACACCAGCGTAGCCAAACTCTGTATACAGCCCCCGTGCAGGGAAATTGCCTATTTCGGAATTACCTGTTAAACCATAGCTACCCCTTAATTTTAAATCGGATATCAGCCTCTGCTTTTTCATGAAACCTTCTTCAGAAACTATCCACCCAACAGAACCTGCAGGAAAGAAACCATATCGGTGATCAGCGCCAAACCTCGAAGATCCGTCGATACGACCACTTACTGATAACAGGTACCTATCATGGTATTTATAATTAGCCCTTGCAAAATAAGATAGCAATGAATAAGCTGTTGAAGAAGACAAAGCGCTGGTGATACTTGCCGAACTGGTTAATTTCTTGTAAGCATCACTTGGAAATTGTTCACCATTTAACGAATTCAGATCGTTTTGCTGTCTTTGGTAAGTCATACCGCCAACCGCGTCAATAGTGCTCTTTCCAAAATCTTTTAAGAAATGCAAAAAGTTATTGGTATTGAAATTAATAGAAGTTATGGATGAGTTAAAGCCTACTCCATTATTAGTACCTGAATTACGCGCTGTCAAGCTACCTGAATAATTATCCTCAGTTGAATTTAAAATATCAACTCCAACTTCACTCCTGAAAGTCAAAGACGGTAATATTTTAATCTCTCCAAAAACATTACCGAGATTTCTGTAGTCAGTAGTAATGAAATAGCTATTCTCGGAATTTAACAGCGGATTAAAATATACCGGAAAATTACTATTAGGTAATCCCGTAGCCGGGTCAAGTTGACCACTTAATAAACCGGTACGCGGATCAATTACTGGCGTTATAGGCGACAAGGCTACGATTTGCTCAGGAGTAGAAAAAGCATTGTCATTATCCAAACGATGGTTTTGCGTACGCGAAACACTCAAATTAGCCCCAATTGTCAACCAGTTGTTAGCCTGGTTCTCGATATTTGTACGTAGGCTGTATTGATTGATCTGGTTTTTCAGTATCCAGCCTTTTTGATCATTATACGTGCCAGATATGTAAAACTTTGTTTTTTCAGTTCCTCCCGAAAACACGAGGTTATAGTTTTGAACGGGAGCATGTTGGGTAATCTGATCCTGCCAATTGGTATTTACACTTGTATTTGCATAATCTGTATTTCCTGCTGCATACCTGATTAAGCGGGTCTTCGCATAACTTTCCAAACCACCCGCAACAGCAGCTGATTGAACAAGATTTAGATATTCTTTTGAGTTTAAAAATTCACGCTCACGGGTCGGCTTACTAAAACCATAATATTGGTTATAAGTAATTTTTGTTGAACCTGCTTTACCCTTTTTTGTGGTAACCAAAACAACACCGTTTGATGCTCTGGAACCATATATAGCTGCAGCAGAAGCATCTTTTAAGATATCAATAGACTCAATATCATTTTGGTTCAAATCCACAAGTGGATTGGTGGATGCTCCGTTACTTGAAAAATCATCTACGGTGATCGGTAACCCATCAACAACGTATAATGGCTGGCTGCCCGCTGATACAGAAGATGCACCACGTACCCTGACTTGGATGCCCTGCCCTAATTTACCATTTTGGGCCTGGATATACACACCAGGGCTCCGGCCTTGTATAGCCGATTCAAGGCTTGGTACAGGAATATTCTCTATATCGCCGCCCTTAATTTTTGAAACAGAGCCTGTTAACGAACGCTTGCTTTGTGTACCATATCCTACAACTACAACTTCGTTAAGCACTTTTGAATCGGTGGTTAACTGCACATTTACGTTGGCTCCATTTATTGAAACTTCATGAGGGAGGTATCCCAAAAAGTTAAAAGCCAAAACTTTGGCGGTAGCAGGTACACTTAATTTGTAACTTCCATTAATGTCGGTTTGGGTGCCCACTCCTGTTACGCCTTTTACGGTTACGCTTACTCCCGGTAAGGGCGAGCCGTCTTTCTGGTCGGTTACTTTACCTGTAATAACCCGGTTTTGAGCAAAAACCATAGCCATACAAGAAAACAGTAACATGACTGTTAGTAGATGTTTCTTCATAAAAGTTAATATTGTTAATTAAGAAAGTAAGTTCGTAAAAAAAATGTGCAGAAACAACAAAAGCCTTAAAATTACGTTCAGTTCATTGCAAAAATGTTATTATCGCATATTTAAGCGATAACACTTAGTTAAAACGACATTAAGATTTGCCCTTTTTCAACTTTATCTCCTGATTTTATTAATATCTTTTCTACAACAACATCGGCCGGCGATTTAATAATATTTTCCATTTTCATGGCTTCAAGCACAAAGAGATTATCACCTTTTTTTACGATATCTCCTTTATTTACAAATACTTTTAAAACCAAACCTGGCATGGGGGCTTTTATTTCACTAATCCTGGCACTGTTTAAATCACTAAATCCAAGCTTATCAAGTAATATATCAAACTGATCTTTAGCGGTAATATGATAAATATGATTATTAACCTTTACTTCAGCAGTTTTTTCGTCACCGTTAAAATTAACTATCTCGACATTGTATGAGCGGTTGCTTTCAATAACATGATAGATTCCCGGCCTTAACTGTTTAATATCGGCTTCACTTTTAAACCCGTTAATAAGTAAGCCTGCAGCAACGGTTCTTTCAGCTTCAATACTGTAGCGTTCATTAATACTCAATTTATACATAGGATTTGGATTTGAGGATAAGCGGTTTATTTATTATTTGTTTAGGGGATTGGTATAAAGCTAAACATATTATATATAAGCTGAAAGCAAAATGCAAAAAGCTTATTATTATTCAATTGCTTTATATAAAACCTTTAATAAATCCCGTATAATTTCACTTGCAATACAGCAACGAGTAAATTAAACCCTAAACTGATAGTGCTAAAAAGAATCACCGTATGAAAGCTTCAGGTAAGAGCAGCTACTATTGAGTAAAAATATACTGAATTAAATTTGCGCCCATTTTAAGAGCTTTTTGGCGGGCTTCCTGGGTATCGCCGGCATAGGTACCATAATCCTCCCAGCCATTGCCTAAATCGCACTCATAGGTATAAAAGCAAACCAGTCTGCCCTTGTATATCAAACCAAAACCCTGGGCGCGCTTGCCGTCATGTTCATGAATTTTGGGCAGGCCGTTCGGGAAGGCATATTTTTGATGGTAAATGGGGTGATTTACCGGCAACTCAACAAAATCGAGCTCAGGAAACACCTTTTTCATTTGCGGCCGAATATATTGGTCGAGCCCGTAATTATCATCGATATGCAAAAAGCCGCCGCCGGTGAGGTATTTACGCAGGTTACGGGCTTCCTGATCGGAAAAGATCACGTTACCATGCCCTGTCATAAAAGTGAAAGGATAATTAAATAAAGAAGCACTGCCTACTTCAACCACCTCATCATCATCATCAAAATTGGTTTTGAGGTTTTCGTTACAGAATTTGATCAGGTTAGGTAACGCTGTACGGTCGCCATACCAATCACCGCCACCGCTGTATTTGAGGCGTGCAATTTTATAGGCAGGGGCATTAAAGCTGCTCATTGCTATAGCTGCAAATAAAACAACCAATGCTAACCTTATTTTTTTCATCACCTGTTTAAAAAATTCACCTCAAAGCAAGCCTCCAGCGCAGCCGTTTCCGTACGCAGGCGACTTGTACCTAAAGATATCGGTTTAAAATCGTTTTGTAAAGCCTTATCAATCTCA
This sequence comes from Mucilaginibacter sp. P19, assembly GCF_050632265.1. Taxonomy (NCBI): domain Bacteria; kingdom Pseudomonadati; phylum Bacteroidota; class Sphingobacteriia; order Sphingobacteriales; family Sphingobacteriaceae; genus Mucilaginibacter; species Mucilaginibacter sp. P19. The sequence goes on along the minus strand of NZ_CP192586.1, from coordinate 1,041,807 downwards.
GCCGGAGCAAAATCCCCTTCCGGGCCTATCAATATTAAATAACGCCCCTGCGGGGTTATTCTCGTCTTTCAGATTAAATTTCTCTCCGGGCTCGCAATGAGCAATAAATTTTTGCCCCTTAAAAGGTTTATCAAGTAGTTGATTTAGCGTTACAGGCTCATTTAATATGGGGTGATAGGCCTTAAGGGATTGCTTGATAGCCGCCGTAATAATTTTATTTAAACGCTCTGTTTTGGCTTCCTTACGTTCCGACCGCTGGGTGATAATTAATGACACCTCATCAATACCTATTTCTGTAGCTTTCTCTAAAAACCACTCCAGGCGTTCGATATTTTTTGTTGGTGCTACCGCAAGATGCAGGTAATGGTTACGTTTTTCAAACTCGGTGTTTACCGATGTTATTTTTAGAATGGTACGCTTAGGGTGTGCATCATGGATCTGAGCTGTATATAAGCCTCCTCTTCCGTCAATCAATTGTACCTCGCTGCCTGTTTCAAGGCGCAGTACACGTATGGCGTGTTTGCTTTCCTCTTCGCTCAGAAAATATTGGGGATGCGAGGCATCAATATCAGGTGTATAAAAAAGTTGCATTATGAATAAGCAGATTAATGTAAATCTACTGCATCTTCTTCATTTATCAGTAATTCGAGTTTAACTGATTCTATATTCTGGTCAGATTTTTTCAACACGGTGATATTGTACCCGTTGGATTCTTTTTGCTCACCAACATCGGGGATCTTTCCGAAGATATCACCAAGCCAGCCCGATACGGTATCAAAGTCGCCATCTTCAGGTAAATCATGCGGTAAATGCTCATTTACATCATAAATAGATGCAAGTGCATTTACTATAAACTCACGTTCGTTTACCTTTTCAACAATTGGCTTTTCTTCATCATACTCATCCTGGATCTCTCCCACCAGTTCTTCAACAATATCTTCCAATGTAACCATGCCTGCCGTGCCGCCAAACTCGTCAAGTACAATAGCTATCTGGATACGCTTTTGCTGCAATTCGGCCATCAGATCGTTGATCTTTTTGGTTTCGGGGATGAAATACGGTTTGCGGATAATATCTTTCAGTACGATCTCTTCATTACGGGCCAGTAGTGGCAAAATATCTTTGGCGTGTACAATACCGATGATCTTATCTATCACATCGTCATAAACCGGCATCCGCGAATAACCTTCGTTGATGATCATATCCAGCAGCTCTTCTTTGGTTGAAGCGATATCGACTCCCGAGATTTTGGTACGCGGTACCATGATGTTTTTTACCACACGCTCGTTAAAATCAAACACGTTCTGGATCAGTTCGTGCTCATTTGAGTCAAGTGCGCCGGTCTCTTTACCTTGCTCCAACAAGTATTGCAGTTCTTCCGAACTATGATGGGTTTCACTGCCTTCAACGGTGCTTATACCCAATAATTTCAGAATGAAATTTGCAAAATTATTAAGTACCCATATAAATGGCCTGAAAACTACAAAGAAGAACCTGAGTGGCAATGAAACAGCCATCACTGTACGTACCGATTTTTGGATAGCTAACGATTTAGGCGCAAGCTCACCAAAAACAATGTGCATGATGGTAATAACGCTAAAAGCCAGGATATGACTGGCCGTGATATAACCGGGAGAAAGGGTTATGCCGACGCTCAGGAAAGCGCGGATAACGATGTTAGTGGCAACCTCCTCACCTACAACACCGAGCGCCAGCGAAGCAATGGTAATACCCAGCTGTGTGGCAGCCAGGTAACCATCTAAATTATGCAATATGCCCCGGGCAACTTTGGCTACGCCACTGCCGCCTTTGGCCCTAATTTCAATTTGCGAACCCCGAACCCTTACCATGGCAAACTCCGCGGCTACAAAAAAGCCATTGAGTAAAACCAAAAACATGGTAGCGAAAATGTAAAATAAACTAATCTCGTAATGTGCGGGGTCCATTTATTTATGATTGATACACAGGGAACGTAGACTTGTACAGCTCCAAACTCTCGGTTATCACTTTATGCGCATAACGTACACCTAACAAATGTTCGATGGTTACGTTTTTGCCTTCCAATTTTTTGTAGTCTTTAAAAAAGCGAACAATTTCGGTCATGGCATGTGGAGGCAATTCGTTTAAGTCGTTAATATAATTTACCGACATGTCATTTTTAGCCACTGCAATGATCTTATCATCCTGCTCACCATTATCAACCATGTGCATTACACCTACTACCTTAGCCTCAATGATAGACATAGGGAAAACGTCAATTGAGCAAAGTACAAGGATATCCAAAGGATCTTTATCATCGCAATAGGTTTGAGGGATAAAGCCGTAGTTAGCCGGGTACATTACAGATGAAAATAATACACGATCGAGCTTCAGTAAGCCTGACTCTTTATCAATTTCATATTTCGCTTTTGATCCTTTTGGAATTTCAATAATAGCGTTTACTATTTCAGGGATATTATCACCTGGTGAAACCTGGTGCCATGGATGCAGAGTACTCATTTATCTTTATTATATAGTATATAAAATTATTAACTAATCTATTTTTTCGTTTTTTTCACGAAGTTTCTTTTTAACATAAGCAATAACCAGCGGAATTGTTGTAATTACAATCAGTCCCAGTACAATGTATTGCAGATAATCCTTCAGTTGAGGGAACCTTCGCCCTAAAAAAACCGCCCAGCGTAAATACACATACCCAGGCTACGCTGCCAATAAGGTTATAAACTGAAAATCTTTTTACATCAACCTTAACAACACCTGCAAATATAGGAGCAAATGTTCTAACAATAGGGAAAAATCTCCCTAAAATAAGCGCCATCCCTCCATGTTTGTTGTAAAACTCACTGGCCAGTACTACGTAGCGCCGCTTAAAAAATAGTGAGTCGTTTTTATTGAATAATACCGGCCCCGTTCGGTAACCAAACCAATAGCCTGTAAAATTGCCTAATACTCCGGCGCCTATCAATGACAATACCAGCGTAGTTATAGAAACATCAACTTTACCAGCGGCACACAATAAACCAGCCATAAACAGCAGGTAATCGCCGGGCAGAAAGAAACCAAAGAATAAACCGGTTTCAGCAAAAACAACAATAAGCAAGAGATAAAAACCACCCCTGCTTATTATGGATTGTGCGTCAGTTAAATTTTGAAGGTATTCCCAGAAACTTTCCATTCACTATATCTGTAAAACTACAAATATTATATCAATTTGCAGTTATCAATACCGATTATATGAAACGGGCTATAAGATCGGGATAAACACCAATAAGGATTGTGGCGAGAGCTGAAAGCGCGAATACTACTTTATAATAAACCGGCACAGTAAGCTCTGCGCGTCTCGTCGGTACGGAAGTACATGGCGATGATGACCCTGAAATAGTAAAAGATACTAATGATAGCGTTAATCACAGCTATAATAACTAAACCGATATGATAACGGCTTACCGCTCCCGAAAACATGAAGAATTTACCGATGAAGCCCGCAGTAAGCGGAATCCCCGCCAATGAAAGCATGGCTACAGTTAACACAAAGGCAAGGAACGGGTTCTTCTTACCCAAACCATTAAAGCTTTCAAAGTTATCACTTCCACCTTGTTGCTGTACTAATATTAAACCGCCAAACGCAATGATTGAAGCTATCGAGTATGCTGTCGCATATACAAATACCGAATTACCTGAGGCAGCGCCTAATGACACGATTGCAAATAATAGGTAGCCGGCGTGAGAGATACTTGAAAATGCAAGCATCCTCTTAAAGCTTTGCTGATACAACGCGGTGATATTGCCTATAAATAAGGTAATGATAGTAATTACAAGTATTATTGGTGTCCAGAAGTCAGATAATGGCTGGAAACAGGCAGAGAACAAACGCAGGAAGGCTGCGAATCCCGCTGTTTTAACTACTGTAGACATGAAAGCCGTGATCAGCGTAGGCGCACCTTCGTATACATCCGGTGTCCAGAAATGAAAGGGGGCTGCACCTACTTTAAAACATAAACCTACAATGATCAGGGCTATGCCTGTATAAAACATAGGGTCGATATGTGGATGGTTAATTACATACTCCCTGATAGTATCGATATTGAATGAACCCGACGATCCGTACAACAGCGCCATACCAAACAGCAGGAAACCGGTTGAAAAAGCACCCATCAAAAAGTATTTCAAAGCTGCTTCATTTGAAGCGAAATCGCTCTTTTTAATACCCGCCAGGATGTATAAGCTCACCGACATGATCTCGATGCCGATAAACAGCATCACAAGGTTATTAAACGATACCATTACGATTATGCCTGTCAGTGAAAACAGGATAATAGCATAATATTCCGCCGTGTGCCTGCTGATACGCTCAAAGTAACCTTTTGACAGCAACAGGATCAGGATAGTAGATATAATGGTAACGCTTGAAAATACAACCGAGAAATTATTGAACAACAGCATGCCGGTATAAAGCGGCTCAGCTGTATCTTTTGAAGTCCATTGGCAAATTGCAAAACCCAAAGCAGCCAGCAATCCTATAACAGTAACGGGCAGCAAAGCCTTTTGCGCTTTATATAACCCTAAATACAGCAGCACTATAGGTAAAACAGATATGATGATTATAGTATTCATTCTTTTCTTTAAAATCTTAAACCTACATTGTAAACTTTGAACCTATCTGATTTACCAGTTGCGTTACCGCAGCTTCAGAGATATGCAGAATAGGCTGAGGATAAATTCCCAATACAATAACCAGGGCACAAATGATGCACAACGTCAACTTTTCAGTACCGCTAACATCAGCAAAAGTCGCTGTAAGCGGGTTGGTTTCGCCCTGCATTACGTTTTTATAAAGGCGTAACATGTAAACCGCACCAAAAATGATGGTAAGGCCCGCAACGGCAGCCAGTACCAGGTTTACATAGTGCAGTACGCTAAAATCAAATACACCTTTCAGCAACAGGAACTCGCCGATAAAACCATTGGTAAGCGGTAATCCCACTGTACCTAATAATATGATCAGGAAACCTATTGCAAATTTAGGGGCTACCTTCGCGATACCGCCAAGCTGATCTATCTCACGGGTGTTCAGCCTGCGGCTGATGATGTCCCAGATAAAGAACATACCAACAACGTTAATACCGTGGTTAAGCATCTGAATCATGGCGCCCTGAACACCGGCAATATTCCAGGCAAAAATACCCGCAGCAATCAAGCCAACGTGTGCTATTGATGAATAAGCCACCAAACGTTTTCCGTCTTTTTGTTTAAAGGCGATAATAGAAGCATAAACTACACCTATAACCCCAAGGATCATGGCCAACGCCTGGAAATGATAAAAGCCAAGCGGGGCATTAGGGATCATCCAGCGGATAGCACCGTAAATACCCATTTTAAGCATGATACCTGATAACATCATGGTACCGCCAGATGGAGCTTCGGTATAAGTATCAGGCTGCCAGGTATGGAAAGGGAACAAAGGCATCTTGATGGCAAAGGCCAGAAAAAATGCCCAGAAGATCCAGCTCTGATGTTTAACATCCAAAGTCATTTTATAAAAATTGTGGATGTCGAAAGTTTTGTCTGGAGATTGGAGGTACAGGTAGATAATGCCTACCAGCATGAACAACGAACCGGCAAAGGTGTAGATGAAAAATTTAATGGTAATACGGATGCGGTTTTCACCTCCCCAAAGGGCACAAATGAAGTAGATCGGGATCAATGCCGCTTCCCATCCAACGTAAAACAAAAATCCGTCGAGGGCGGTAAATACAACCAGCATACCAGCCTGCATAAACAGGATGAGACCATAAAAGGCACCTTCATTTTTGTATTGATGCTGATAGGTTGTTAAAATAATTAATGGTACAAGCACCGTGGTTAACAAAACCAGGATCATACTGATCCCGTCGATACCGGCACTGAAGTAAATTCCAAAACTGCTGATCCATGGCACATCAATTACAAACTGGGTTGATGCATCCGGAACAAACTTGCTTAAAAATATAAGCGCTATTACCAGTTGGGCAACAGAGAAAAATAATGCAGCATGTTTAGCTATCCCGTTTTTAAGTAGGGCAGTTATAACAGCGGCAACTATTGGCAAAAAAAGTAATATACTAACGGTCATTTTTATGTTGCTAAACGCTTATCGTTTATATTTTAGTTAATCCAAATACGCTATATACTAATACCGCGATAATTCCCAGTACCATTACAAATATGTAGAACCCTACGTTACCGGTTTGCAGCAGGCGCAGGCCTTTACTGGTTTCAATTGTTCCTCTGCCAATCCCGTTCACCAAACCATCGATACCTAAACGCTCTATGATGTTATAGAAGAAGGTTGAAAGCCAGTCGAGTGGTTTGCGAACAATCAGGTCATAAAGTTCATCAAGGTAAAACTTGTGGTATGACAGACTTGTAAGTGCCGGGCGCTCTTCAGTATCAGCAACAGGTACACTGCCATTTTTAGCATATTTCATATAGGCATAAGCCATAGCAGCTAAAGCCAATGCTACCGAAGTGCCCATTAACGCGTATTCAAGTGATTCGGACAAATGATGCTCGCCCAAAATTTCGTTTGATTTATGGAAAACAGGCTCAAGGAAATGTGCCAGTTCATGATGTCCGTGTAATACTTCCGGCACACCTATAAAGCCTCCTAAAATTGAAAGGATAGCTAATACGATAAGCGGAATAGTCATTGTTGGAGGCGATTCATGTAAATGATGCTCCTGCTCATGAGTACCACGGAACTTTCCGTAAAATGTAAGGTACATCATCCTGAACATATAGAATGAAGTTAACATAGCGGTTAATACACCTACGGCCCAAAATATAGGGCTATGCGCGTAAGCATGTGCTAATATTTCATCTTTTGAAAAGAAGCCTGCCAACGGAGGAATACCGGCAATAGCTACAGTACCAATCATCATGGTGGTAAATGTAGTTTTAATCTTGCCTTTTAAGCCGCCCATTTTGCGCATATCCTGTTCGCCGCTCATAGCGTGGATCACAGAGCCTGCACCAAGGAATAATAAAGCCTTAAAGAAAGCATGTGTTAACACGTGGAAGAAAGCACCTGTATAAGCACCAACCCCCAAACCTAAAAACATATACCCTAATTGAGATACAGTTGAATAAGCCAATACCTTTTTAATATCTGTTTGCGTTAATGCAATAAGAGCCGCGATAAGCGCCGTGGCCAAACCTACATAAGCAATGATCTCCATTGTATCCGGAGATAAAGTGTAGAATATGTTTGAGCGGGCAATCATATAGATACCGGCTGTAACCATGGTAGCAGCGTGGATCAAAGCCGAAACCGGAGTTGGGCCGGCCATCGCATCAGGCAACCAGGTAAATAACGGCAACTGCGCAGATTTACCGCAGGCACCAATGAATAGTAAAATGGTAATGATAAACAGTGGACCAGCGCCTGATTTCATAACAGCTGCCTTCGGGAAGATCTCTGCAAACTGGATGCTACCGAAAACATAAATAATGGTGAAGATGCCTAATAAGAAACCAAGGTCACCGATACGGTTCATTACAAACGCTTTCTTCGCTGCATCTGCATAATCAGGGTTGGTAAACCAGAAACCGATCAGCAGGTATGAGCACAAGCCTACGCCCTCCCATCCAATAAACATGATGAGGTAGTTTGAACCTAAAACCAGCAGCAGCATGAAAAAAACGAACAGGTTGAGATAAGCGAAAAATTTCCCGAAACCTTCGTCGTCATGCATGTAGCCAATAGAATACAGGTGGATCAGGAAGCCAACACCTGTAATGATCAGCAGCATGATAGCGCTTAACTGATCTATAAGGAATGCGAAAGGAAATTTTAATGACCCAACCGCAAACCAGGTAAAGTAGTTGACATTAATAGGAACTCCGGTTGATTTTACCTGGAAAAAAGCTGCAATGCTTAAACCAAATGATACCAGTACAAGCAAACTGCCAATAAAGCCAATTACACTTTTTGATAATGAATTACGGCCAAGTCCGTTTATAACAAAACCGGCTGACGGTAGTATTGGAATAAGCCAGATATATTTATCCATGTTCGATGTTGTACGTTTTACGCGTTACGTTATACGTTTTTAATTATCTAATCGCTATTGCGGGAAAGAGGCAACAACGTTTGTTTTATTACTAATCAGCTATTACAATTCCGAAATTGAAACTCCGAAATCGGAAATACCTGTTACCATTTCAACCTGTTTAGTACGTTGATATCAATTGAGTTTGTATTACGATAGATCATCACGATAATAGCCAAACCAACTGCAACTTCAGCAGCGGCCAGCGCCATGATAAAAAACACGAATACCTGCCCGGTTGCATCACCCCTGTATACCGAAAACGCGGTAAGCAAAAGGTTAACCGAATTAAGCATCAACTCAACCGACATGAAGATCACGATGGCATTACGGCGGATCAATACGCCCATTACGCCTATAGCAAAAATGATTGTGCTTAACAATATGTAATGATTAAGCGGCACGGCGTGCATAGTATTTGTTAAACTTTCCATTATGCTGCTTTAGGTTCTTTTTCTTTAGTAGCCAATAATACCGCACCTACCATAGCTGATAAAAGCAATACAGATGATATTTCAAATGGCAATAAAAATTCGTTGAACAATACTTTACCTAAGTTTTTTACAAGGCCCAGATCAGGGTTTTGTAACAATACCGGGTTTGATGCGCCCATCAGTTTAAGTGAAGATGCAACAGCTACAGCCAAGATGCCGCCGCCAAAAACACCAGCTATTTTAACCATGAAAGGCTTTACAGGCTCCGACTCCTTGTTAAGGTTGATGAGCATCAGCGTATACAGGAACAATACCAATATAGCGCCCATGTACACGATGAAGTTTACAATCGCCAAAAATTGAGCGTTAAGCAAAATGTAGTGAATGGTGAAAGTAAAAAAGGTAAGGATCAGATAAAGGATACTATGTACCGGATTTTTGGCCGAGATTACCAATATCGAAAAGAATATGGACAAAAATGCGATGAAGTAAAATGTACTCATGTTTTTATTTACAAAATACCTTTACCCTTTTAGGCAGGGCAAAGGTATAAAACTTCTTTATTGATTTAAGGGTGCTTCTACTAATTTGTCTTTACCGTAAATAAAATCCTTCCTTAAGTAGTCGGCAGGTACGATATCACCGTCAAGATAAATAGCTTCCTTAGGGCAGGCCTCTTCACATAAACCGCAAAAAATGCAGCGCAGCATGTTGATTTCATAAACAGCAGCGTATTTCTCTTCGCGGTACAGGTGCTCCTCGCCTTTCTGGCGTTCGGCAGCTGTCATGGTAATAGCTTCTGCCGGGCACGATAATGCGCAAAGGCCGCAGGCTGTACAACGCTCCCTGCCATCCTCATCGCGTTTAAGCGAGTGCATGCCGCGGAAATTCTCTGAAAATTCACGCTTTTCTTCAGGATAGCTGATGGTTACCGGCTTTTTGAAAAAGTGTTTCATTGTAGTGGATAAACCGCCCACAATGGCCGGCAGGTAAGCACGCTCTAAAAAATTGAGTGGCTTAACTTCCAGTACTTTTCGTTTATTGCTTAATGATTCCATTTTTTAAAAACTCCAATCTATTTAAGTAATGTACTAATCACGCCTGTCAGCACGATGTTGGTGATGGCCAATGGAATTAATATTTTCCAGCCAAGGTCCATCAACTGGTCATAACGGAAACGCGGGATAGTCCAACGCACCCACATGAAAAAGAAGATAGAGAAGAATATCTTACCAAATAATACAACAACGCCAATAAGCGGTGCAATGGTTGGTCCGGCCTGAGCCGCAACCCAATCCATACCAGGGTAATTGTAACCACCCCAGTACAGGGTAGCCATTACTGCCGATGAAATGAACATGTTGATATACTCGGCAAACAGGTAAAAACCTAATTTCATTGATGAGTATTCGGTGTGATAGCCACCTACAAGCTCGGTTTCGCACTCAGGTAAGTCAAACGGTGAGCGGTTGGTTTCGGCAAAAGCACACACCAGGAACAGCAGGAAGCCAAGTGGCTGTCTCCAAACATTCCAGGCAAAACCATGTTGTTGCTCCGCGATTTCCTTAAGACTTAAAGTACCGGTAAGCATCAGCAATGCGATGATGGATAAACCCATCGAAATTTCATAGCTGATATTTTGTGATGCCGCGCGGATAGCGCCTAATAATGAGTATTTATTATTGGAAGCCCAGCCGCCAATCATAATACCATAAACGCCCAATGATACCACACCAAAAATGTAGAGTACACCTACGTTAATATCGGTAACCTGGAGATCAAAAGTGCGACCGCCAATTTGGATAGCCGATCCCCATGGAATAACAGCCGAACCGATGCAAGCAGTTAAAATAGCCAGTGAAGGGCCCACAATGAACAGGAAGCCGGTTGCATTGGTAGGGATGATCTCTTCTTTCAAAAACATCTTGCCACCATCGGCAAGGGGTTGTAAAATACCCCAGGGGCCGGCACGGTTAGGGCCTATCCTATCCTGGAAAAATGCAGCAACTTTACGTTCGGCATAGGTTGAATACATAGCCACAACCAGGCTGATAGCGAAAATCACAACGATCAGTACGATCCTGAATATTAAATCGGTAGTTTCCATTATAAGCGGGTCTCCCTTTCAAATTGTTCTTTATTAGCTTCCATCAGTACCGGGTTGGTTTTAACAACCGGCAGCGGTGTAAACTCGTAATGGTTAGCGCTGATCACAGAGTGGTGAGATACTTTACGTGGGCCTTCAATAACCCAATCGGCAGTTTTCTTTTTATCGAATCGGCAGGTATTGCAGATAAATTCCTCAACTTCACCATAAACATCTTTACGGCCAGTTACCCTGATCACATCTTCGCCTTTATACCAAAGTGTTACTTTACCGCAGCATTTATCGCAATCGCGGTGTGCTTCAACAGGCTTGGTAAACCAAACACGGTTTTTAAAGCGGAAAGTTTTATCAGTTAAAGCACCTACCGGGCATACGTCAATCATGTTACCCGAAAAATCGTTATCAACAGCTTTGCTGATATATGTGGAAATTTCAGAATGATCGCCCCTGTTCAGGATGCCATGTAAACGGGTATTGGTAATTTGATCGGCAGTAAACACACAACGGTAGCAAAGGATGCAGCGGGTCATGTGCAGCTGAATTTTGTCACCTATGTCGATCTTTTCAAATGTACGGCGGTCAAATTCATAGCGCGTTTTAGCTGCCCCATGCTCAAAGCCCAGATCCTGCAAGTGGCATTCGCCGGCCTGGTCGCAAACAGGGCAATCAAGCGGGTGATTGATCAGCAGCATTTCTACCACGCCTTTACGGGCTTCAATAACTTCTGGCGAAGTAATATTTTGTACCTCCATCCCATCCATAACACCAGTGCGGCATGAAGCCACCAGCTTAGGCATAGGGCGCGGATCTTTTTCTGATCCTTTGGTAACTTTAACCAAACAGGTACGGCATTTACCACCGCTGCCCTGCAGTTTAGAGTAATAGCACATAGCAGGCGGAACAATATCACCTCCTATCTGCCTTGCGGCGTTCAGGATGCTTGTTCCGGGTTCTACGTCAACGGTTATTCCGTCTATTGTTACTTTCATTGACATTTAATAATAACGTCGTTTGTTAATTTCTAAAATTCTTCGCCTCTAAATCAATTTTAAAAGCTAAACCACTATGTCATTGCGAGGCACGAAGCAATCTCGTAGCTATTCTTTTCATGCGACGAGATTGCCACGCTCCGCTCACAATGACATATAGTTATATATTTACGCCGTCTCTGCAACTTTCAGCGGATCAGCGTAATGTGCCAAACCGTAGTTTCTTGAAGTTGCTTCGCTCGCGTTAGTTACGTGCCATTCAAACTCATCCCTGAAATGGCGAATAGCACTGGCCACAGGCCATGCTGCCGCGTCACCCAGCGGACAAATGGTATTTCCCTCTATTTTCTTAGATACATCTACCAGCAAGTCCATGTCGCTCATTTTGCCATGGCCATATTCCAAGCGATGTAATACTTTCTCCATCCAGCCAGTACCCTCACGGCAAGGCGAACATTGTCCGCAACTCTCGTGGTGATAAAAACGGGCGAAATTCCAGGTATTACGTACAATACAGGCATCTTCATCATAAGCGATGAAACCACCCGAACCCAACATGGTACCGCTTACGAAACCACCATCTGATAATGATTCATAGCTCATCAAGCGGGCTTCATTATTGATAGTTTTCAGGATGAGGTTAGCCGGTAAAATTGGTACTGATGAACCACCGGCAACAACAGCTTTCAGGCGTTTGCCATTGGCGATACCACCGCAATACTCATCAGAATAAATAAATTCTTCAACAGGTACACCGAGTTCAATTTCATAAACCCCAGGTTTTTTCAGGTTACCACCTGCAGAGATCAATTTGGTACCTGTACTACGACCGATACCTATTTTAGCATATTCGTCGCCACCCTCATTAATGATAGGTACAACCGCCGCTATAGATTCAACATTGTTCACCACTGTAGGGCAACCATATAAACCGGCAATAGCCGGAAACGGTGGTTTAATACGAGGGTTACCGCGTTTACCTTCCAATGATTCCAATAAAGCAGTTTCTTCACCGCAGATATAAGCACCACCGCCTGGCTGAACGTAAAGCTCAAGATCGTAACCGGTACCTAATATATTTTTACCTAAAAAGCCTTTTGCTTTTGCTTCAGCGATAGCCTTTTCCAGGATCCTTACCTGTGGCATCATTTCGCCGCGCAGGTAGATGTATGATGTATTAGCACCAAGCGCAAAACTTGATACAATCATGCCCTCAATCAGCAAGTGAGGGATATAAGTCATCAGGTAGCGGTCTTTAAAAGTACCAGGTTCCGATTCGTCACCATTACAAACCAGGTAGCGCGCAACGCCTTCGGGCTTAGCCAAAAAGCTCCATTTCATGCCGGTAGGGAAACCCGCACCGCCACGACCGCGTAAGCCCGATTTTTTAACCTCCTCAACAATCGCCTCAGGCGACATGGTTTTCAATGCTTTCTCCACAGAAGCATAGCCGCCTTTTGAACGGTAAACATCAAAAGTATTGATGCCGGGTACGTTTATATGTTCTAAAAGTAGTTTCCGTCCCATAATTTAATTCTTAGCTTTCGCTTTTAAATCACTGATCAATTTATCTACCGACTCGTTGGTCAGGTTTTCATAAAAAGTATACTCAGGGCCAATTTGCAATACAGGGCCAAAACCACAGGCAGCAAGGCACTCCACCCCTCTCCAGCTAAATAAGCCGTCGGGAGTAACTTCACCTTCTTTTACACCAAGGGTTTCCTCTATATGATCCATGATCTTTTCGGCACCTACCAGGCAGCAACCGCTTGTGCGGCAAACTTCCAGCACATACTTGCCCTGCGGGCGTAAAAAGTACATGGTATAAAATGTAGCAACCTCGTATACCTCAATAGGCAGGATGCTTAAATATTCGGCAACCTTATCCATCGCGGGCGCGCTTACCCAGCCAAATTCGGCCTGTACCAGGTGAAGGATCGGCAGTAAGCCCGATTTTTGCTTCCCCTGCGGATAACGGCTAACTATTTCATCAAATTTGCTGATCAGTGCCGGCGAAAATTCAACCGGTTCCTGAGCTTCGTCAACTCTAAGCATCTAACTCTCCGGCTATAACGTTTAAACTACTCATGTTAATAATAGCATCTGATAATAACATACCGCGGCTCATTGGTGCATACATCTGGTAATTGATGAAGCTTGGCCTGCGGAAATGTAAACGGTACGGTGAGCGGCCACCATCATTAACCAGGTAAAAGCCCAGCTCGCCGTTAGCACCCTCAACCGAATGATAAACTTCGGTTTTGGGGGTTGGAATTTCGCCCATCACAATTTTAAAGTGATAGATCAAAGCTTCCATGTTATTATATACTTCCTCTTTTGGAGGCAGGTAAAATTCAGGTACATCAGCGTGGAAAATATCGCTTGGTTCTTTATCAAGTTTGGCTAAAGCCTGTTCAATGATCCTTAAGCTTTGCCACATTTCTTCGTTGCGAACCAAAAAACGGCTGTAAACATCACCATTGTCGCCTACCGGCACTTCAAATTCAAAGTCTTCGTATGATGAATATGGGTTCATAGCCCTTACGTCGTAATCAACACCGGCAGCACGTAAAAGCGGCCCGGTCCAGCTGTAGCTCAAAGCGGTTTCAGCGCTAACAGCAGCTACGTCCCTGGTACGGTCAACAAAGATCCTGTTACGGTTAAACAGGCTTTCAAACTCTTTAAGGGTTTTAGGGAAGTTCTTTAAAAATGCGCGCAGCTTATCGAATGCACGGCTGTTGAAGTTACGCTCAAAACCACCGATACGGCCAATGTTGGTTGTAAGGCGCGATCCGCACACTTCTTCATATATTTCATAAATAGCCTCACGGTGCTCCATCATGTACAGGAAGCCTGTAAACGCGCCGGTATCCACACCCAATACACCGTTACAAATGATATGATCGGCTATACGGGCAAGCTCCATCACAATTACGCGCAAGTAATCAACGCGCTTTGGAGTTTGGATATTTAACAACTTTTCAACTGTCATATGCCAGCCCATGTTATTGATGGGTGATGAGCAATAGTTTAAACGGTCGGTAAGCGGGGTTATCTGGTAAAAAGGCCTGTGCTCGGCAATTTTTTCAAATGCGCGGTGTATATAACCAATGGTTGATACACCGCTAACGATGCGTTCGCCATCAAGCTGAAGCACATTTTGAAACACCCCGTGGGTAGCAGGGTGAGTTGGCCCCAGGTTAAGGGTTGATAGCTCGCTTTGCGGATCGTTATCTGTATATACAGGATGATTTTGCATCAGTATTATTAATTAGAGTCAGGAATTTTTAGCGTCAAGAATCAAGAAATAAAGAGTCAAGACGGGAAACTTCTCCCCCTTTCTTACTTTCCTATTTCTTGTTTCTTATGTCTCAATTTCTTGTTTCTATCTATGTATTATCTTCCGAAATAGAAATCCTTCTTGTCAACACGGTTAGGATCTTCCAGCGGAAACTCCTTACGCATTGGGAAAGCGGTCATATCATCTACGTTCAAAATCCTGCGCAAATCCGGGTGACCGTCAAATAGTACACCAAA
The DNA here is from genome assembly GCF_050632265.1 of Mucilaginibacter sp. P19. Taxonomy (NCBI): domain Bacteria; kingdom Pseudomonadati; phylum Bacteroidota; class Sphingobacteriia; order Sphingobacteriales; family Sphingobacteriaceae; genus Mucilaginibacter; species Mucilaginibacter sp. P19. The sequence goes on along the minus strand of NZ_CP192586.1, from coordinate 1,026,650 downwards.
AAGGTCATAAGTTTCGCGTTCCATCCAGTTTGCACCATCCCAAAGCACCGTAGCAGTTGGGATATGCACATCAGCATCGGCCAAAAATACCTTGATCCTAATGCGGGTATTGGTAGTGAGGCTATGCAGGTGATAAATAACGCCTATCGGCTTTTCCTGTTCAGGGTAATGGATACCTGTAATATCTGTCAGAAAAATGAACCTAAGAGCCGGATCCGTTTTCAGGAATGTAAGCAGATCAATGATTGTTTCGCGACCTGTTTCAACAGTAAGCAATTCATATGGTTCGCCAATAACTGTTACTGAAGTATCAAATTTATCGGCTATAGCTTTAATAAGCTGTTCGTTAGGTATCTTAGCCATTATTGGATTCCGTATTTAGCTAACAATTCCTGGTATTTAGGCTCATTTCTGCGGCGCAGGGATTCCGTTTTTACCAGCTCCTGAATATTCATAAAACCATCTATAATAGCCTCTGGCCTCGGCGGGCAACCCGGCACGTAAACATCTACCGGGATCACCTCGTCAATACCCTGTAAAACCGAGTAAGTATCAAATATACCACCGCTTGAAGCGCACGCGCCAACAGCCATTACCCAACGCGGTTCGGCCATTTGCAGGTATACCTGGCGCAGTACAGGAGCCATTTTCTTGGCTATAGTACCCATAACCATTAACAAATCGGCCTGTCGTGGTGAAAAACTCAAACGCTCGGCACCAAAACGTGAAAGATCATAGTGAGATGCCATGGTGGCCATAAACTCAATACCGCAACACGAAGTAGCAAATGGTAAAGGCCATAATGAATTTGAGCGCGCTATGCCTATTACTTTATCAAGCGAGGTAGCAAAAAACCCGGCGCCTTCAACTCCGGCAGGGGCATCAACTAATTGAATATCACTCATTGAACTAAATTGATAGAAAAACCATCACCACTAAATGTGGATAATAGCAGCAAATTTACAATAATAACGATGTAAAAAGTACACTACGGGTATAGAGGGGGTATATTTAGAATCAATCTAAACTTAATCCCAATCTAAAGCTCCCTTTTTTATTACGTAGATAAAACCCAGCAGAAGTGTCGCCATGAAAATAAACATTTCAATAAGACCGGTAGTACCTAACGCCTTGAAATTTACCGCCCAGGGGTACATAAAAATAACCTCCACATCAAACAGCACAAACAAAATGGCTACCAGGAAATATTTAATAGAGATTGGTGTCCGGGCATTACCCACTACCTCAATACCCGACTCAAAAGGTGTCAGCTTATCTTTTGTTTTTCTTTTGGGCCCTATTTTGTGCGTTACAAACATTGTTGTTACCACAAACCCTAAAGCAACCACCATTTGAAATATGATGGGTAAATAATTAACCGGTAAACTTTGTGCTTCCATGCTGCAAATATACTAATGCCTTAATAATAAAAAAGTGTGATTTATAAGGTTGTTAATCATTTCTGCAATTCAGTACTAATCTTGATTACAAATCGCCATCATTAATCAATTTCTCAAACCGGAGAAATAAAAAAAGGCCTCTTTTCAGGAGGCCCTTCATATCTGTTTATATAATGTTATTTACCTTTTCCAGCTCCGCCCTTGCGTTGGAAGTAGGCGGCGGCACTTTTGTTAGCAGGATCAAGTTCGCGCGCTTTAGCAAAGTTTTCGGATGCTTTAGCGTCGTCTTTCTCTTTATACTGGTAAATCGTGCCTAGATAAGCATAGGCTTCCGCTAAACTTTTCTTAGTTTTTTCGTCAGGGGCGCCCTTTGCGTTAACCACTTCTATATACTTTTCGTAGTATGGTTTCGCATATCCTGAAATGTTATTACGGTCTTTTTCTTTTAAATCGTTAACACGTGCACGATATAAAAAAGCATCTGCAAACGGACTGCTAGCTGTTTTGGCTATTACATAGCTAAATGCACTGTCGGCGCGTGTAAGCAGTGAATCGTTAGGCGCTTTTGTATCATAACCATAATAATAGCTGATACCTTCGTAAAAATAGTCGGTTAACTTAACGCTGTGGCCACCTTTAAGAGTAACTTCCCTGTAAGCATCTCCAGCTTGCGCGTATTTCTTTTGGCGGAAATACGATTTAGCGATCTCAGCGTACACATCAGTCTGAGTACTGTCAAGAGTTAAAGCTTTCTGTAATGTAATGATACCTACCGAATCCTGATTAAGAGCGATCTGCAAACGACCCTGATATAAATAGTCACGCGGGATGATACGTTTTGGATCAGCTTTCTGGAACCAGGTGTTGATTGCAGTTAAACCATTTTGATAATCTTTGTTTTCGTAAGCCGCATAAGCCAGGTAACGATAAACCCTTGCATTAGTGCTTGCTGATTTTGACAGATCAGTAGCTACCTGTTGTAAAGTTTTATAATCACCAGCCAGGATCAGGAAGTCGGCATAACGCATTTGAGATTCTACCGATTGATCTGTTAAACTCAGGTATTGTTTGTAGTGATCAACAGCTTCTTTAATTTTAGCAGAAGCCATTTTGGGGTCAGTTAACGACCAGCGCAGGTCGGTTTCAGCCCATTCGCGGTAAGCAGGGCCATAGTTGGCGTTGATAGCCAATGCGTCTTTAAATTGCTGCTCAGAGCCATCAAAGTTATTAGCAAATTTATACAATACACCGGTTGCAACCTTAGCAGCCGGGTTTTTAGGATCAAGCGTAGAAGCGTCAGAATAGTTTGAGTACGCTTCGTTACTTTTTAACACAGAGCGGTAAGCATCACCTAGAGCGATAAGCAAATCAACATCTTTTGCATTGATAGCTTTTCCTTTAGTCAGTACTGCAATAGCAGCATCTGCATCAGCAGGAGTTACTTTTTTATCGGCAGTGGTAGGCAGCAAATATGATAAACCCACATACGTGTAAGGTTTTGCGTCCTTACCTGCCAAAGCTACAGCCTGATTAAAGTTAGTTGTTACACCGGAGTTATCCTTATCTAAACGGGCAACAGCACCTAAACCGGCATAATTTAATGCTGATTTTGGATTTGCAGCAATACCTTTATTGAAAACGACTTTCGCCGAATCAGCATAGTCCTGTTTAATGTACACCCAACCCAGATAAAAGAAATTCTCATCTTTGGTTGGCTGAGTAGTAGTAAGCGTTTTGAGCATCGACTCTGCTTTCTGATATTGTTCGGCGTCAATAGCTTTTTTGGCGTCGGCAAGACTTTGCGCAAAAACTGATGATGAACCTAAAAATACCAGTCCTAATGAAGCCTTAGCTATTTTACTGATCATTTTCATCTTTATTTAGTTATAGTTTACTTTTTTAAAATTATCTCTCTCGGGGGAATTGAATCAGGTAGTAAACCCGATTTCAATATTATCCGTTGCCCCACATCACTGGCCAGGAACGTAACAAATCCTGCTGCTAAACCATTCTTACTTGAGCAGTTGATCAAATATAAACTCCTGCTCAAAGGGTACTGTTTTAAGACAAGTGATTCTTGCGAAGGTTTAAAATATTCAATAGGATACTGCTTGTTTCCTTCATCTCTAACCCCTACAACTTTCACTTTTTCAACATAATCTGCGTACTCTTTTTCCGGGTTATTAATCCAGCTAAAGCCTATAATGCCTAATGCATCAGGATGTTCGCTTACGTACTTAATAACTTCGATATTTGATTTGAGCGCGTATATATTCTTCTGCTTAAACTCCTTATTACCAGAGAAGTCCTTCAAATACCTTACCAAACTTGAGTTCGGATTGTCAAAAACTATAGTTTTATTTCCGTCCCCCTGGCCTTTAAGCTCCTTTTTTAATTGAGCGACAGTAATAGCGGTATCATTCGACGCCTTATTAACTATCAATGTAATTGCGTCAACTGCAAAAGGTACTTCCTCAACACTCAATGTACGGCGGGTTATTATATTACGCTCCGCGGTATCAAGCCTGCGCGATAATACCGCAAGCCTAACACTGTCGTTTAACAACATATTTACAGCCTGGTTTTCTGTTTTATAAATAAATACCGGGTCGGCGTTGGGGTACCGGCTTCTGTAAACATATTCTTCCTGTGCTACTATTGGAGAAAAAGATTCATCGGCTACGAAAGTTGCTCTTCCGGCGTTGAAGCTGTCGGTTGGTACGGATTTTACTTGTTTTTGCTTGCAAGCCTGTAAACCGGCTATTAAAACAATTAAAACCAATACATATACAACCCCTAATTTAATCTTCATACTGATCCTTCTTAAACAATCTCGAAAACCTCAAAATCGCGTATCCTATAATAAACGCACCGAAAAGTAAACGTTGATAATGTTGCAGTTGCAGCGGGAGCGCGTCCCAAAACATGATCATGAGACCTAAAACCACAAAGCAAATAAATGCAGCAGTTCCTAAAATAAGCAAAAACCGCCTTTTGGGCGATTTTTGCTCTTTATTGTAATTAAATGGCATTACTTATTCTTCAGATGCTAAAGTAAAGCTGATTGGAACGCTGTACTGTACACGAACCGGACGACCGTTTTGTATACCTGGTTTCCATTTTGGTGAATTTTTCAATACACGAACCGCTTCTTCGTCGCAACCGCTGCCGATTCCCCTAACAACTTTGATGTCAGTTAAAGAACCATCTTTTTCCACAACGAATGTACAAATTACACGACCTTGCGTATTGTTTTCACGTGCTACAGCCGGATACCTGATGTTTTTGCTCAAATACTGACCAAATTTCTCTAAACCGCCGGCAAATTCAGGAACCTGCTCAACTGAAGTAAAGATCTGGTTAGGATCGGCTTCAACAACTTGTTTAACGTCTGAGTTACCTACCGGCTCATCAATCCTGATGTCGGCGTTAGGATCACCTTTTTGGTCTTTTTGACCCGGATCGGCAACAGCAAGCTCTTTCACTGTCGGTGGATCTTTCTCCTTAACCTCGTTATCTGGTTTTACAACCGGAGGAGGGAAACGTACCTGGTCTACCTTTGGTTTTGGTGGTTCAGGTGGCGGCGGAGGTGGTTTTTTGGTTTGGTCAACCGGTGGCGGAGGTAACAGAACCACGTCTGTTATCTTCACTTTTTCGTCTTTCGCTGGGATAAGACCTTTGATCTTGTTGATGATAGTTGGCAAAGAAACTATAAATACAAAAACCACAATAGCAATGATCAACGACTTGCTGGTGTTTTTTGAATTCTCTTTCCTTAGCTCGTAAGCGCCATAGGCTTTATTACGATTACTAAAAACAACGTCGATCCATTCCTGCTTTAGTATGTCTAATTTTGATCCTAACATCTGTTAAGGCTTTAATGGAAGTTTATAACGTTATTTAATATTATTTATTATCGTTGTACAAGCCGTCTTTTTTAAGCAACTCAATCTCCGGTGCTGAAATATCAACAATACCATAGCTTTGGATATTGGCGATATTGATCTCATCAAGCGTGCTAACCATATTTTTATATTTTGATTTATCGCTTGGTTTAATCACAACAAACATGTATTTGCCTGTTTTTTGCTGTACTTCTTTGCTTTTTTCAATTAACGTTTTGCGTAACCCGTTAGGGCCAAAATTGTCAATTGTGGGCGCTGATTTTCCCGGCTCGCCGATGTACCACTCCAATTTATCGTCGCTTCCCAATAAAATGGTCATCGAACGAGAAGCGGCAATATCCATCTGATCTTTTGTTTTCTCATCCTTATCAGGCATGGCCAAGTCCATCGCTTTTGGTTTAGCGAGTGTAGTGGTCATGATGAAGAAGGTGATCAACAAGAAAGCCAGGTCAACCATCGCGGTTAAATCTACACGGGTTGATTGCTTTTTACTGCGAACCTTACCGCCTTTATGTTTGCCTCCCCCGGAGGTATCTAATTCTGCCATGGTCTTTTATTTTTTGGAGCACCACCGGCGCTGCCCAAATCCGTAATTAAACTAAACTTGTTAACTTTTTGCTTTTGCAAAATACCGATAACATCCTTTATAACCGGATATTCCTCTTTGCTATCACCTTTAATAGCTAAACGAAGTTCCTTGTTGTGTAAGGCTTTGGTAGCTATACGGGCCTGGCGAATCCAGTTGGTAAGCTCTGCCGAAACAGAGTCTCTCGGGATACCCGGCTGTGCATATTTCTTTTGCTGATCAGCAGATAAAGCAATAAACTGTTTCAACTGGTTCATTGGCACGCCAAATGAATTGATAGATGAAAAACGGGTTTGCTCTTCAGGGGTAAAGGTCATATGATATATCGAACCCATCTGGTTCAACATTTCCTTACGGATATCAACACCTTCAACACCAAAGAAAGCTTTTTGATCACCTACAGATACTGTAGCAAAATCAGACTCAGGCACTGGCTGCTGGATTGAAGACTTTGGTATATCAATAGGTACCGGATCCTCGGTTTTTACTTTTGCGGTCATGATGAAGAAAGTAAGCAGCAGAAACGCCACGTCGCACATAGCGGTCATGTCAATTGCGGTGCTCTTTCTTGGAACTTTTATCCTTGCCATGTTAAATTTCTTAAAAATATATAGTGTTTCAGTATTAACTATCTTGCCCCTAACTTATTGTGCATGAGGCATAGCACTAATATATTCTTATTTATTTTTGTGAGATGAAGCAAATGTTTGTACAATGCTAAATCCTGTTCTCGTCAATAGCGTAAGTCAACTTATCAATTTTTGATGTAAATACGTTGTACATAACAATTGAAATAGCTGAAGTACTGATACCGAATGCAGTGTTGATCAAGGCTTCAGAAATGTGAGCTGATAGTTCAACCTGGTTAGGTACACCGGCAGTTGCTAATGAAGAGAACGCTTTGATCATACCCACAACCGTTCCTAACAGACCGGTTAATGTACCGATAGATACCAAAGTAGCGATGATAGTTAAGTTTTGCTCAAGCATTGGCATTTCTAAAGCTGTAGCTTCTTCAATATCTTTTTGGATAGCTAAAGTTTTTTGATCAACGTCAAGGTTTGGTTCAGCTTCCATTTCGCCGTATTTTTTCAGTGCTGATTTGATAACGTTAGCAACAGAACCTTTTTGTTTGTCGCACTCTGCAGAAGCACCTGCAATGTTACCGGCATTTAAAAGAGATTGGATTTTCCTTACGAAGCTATCAACACTACCAGTACCTGAAGCTTTGCTGATAACGATGAAACGCTCGATAGAGAAAACGATAACCATTAATAAGAAACCCATGATCACCGGTACGATAACACCACCACTGTGAACTGTGCCGAAAATGTCTGTTGGATAAGCGTTAACATCACCACCTTTAAAGTGGCTTGGATCACCTAAAATGAATATAAAGATACAGGTTGTAACAATAAGACAGATTGGAATGGTTAAAGAAGCAAACATGCCAGATGCACTTGAGCTTTCTTTCTTAACAGGAGTAGTTGGTTTTGTTGGTGCGTTTGCCATTACTTTTGAATTTTTAGTTTTTGTTTTTGTTTATTTTATAAGTTAGTTAAAATGCGCTGTTTGTTGGGAATAACAAAAATAGAATTTTATTGAATTAAAAAAACCATTTATGTTATTCTTTACAATTTTTTAATACAGAATATCATTCTGTGTATTGTTGGTGAATATAAACGCAACATTACAATTTTATTGTGTGTTACCAACACAATTATATGCAATGAAAACCATTTTTTTTAAAAATAGCAAGTGATAACACATAAAATTTGTGTTACCAAGCTAAAATAGCCCGTTTTTTTAAGTTTATAAAAGGTATCTGTACCTTTTAACTATGATGCAAGCTTTGTAACAGATAGTTGTGCACTTTGTTTAAAAATGCTTCTTTCAAATAAGTTTGTTAAACTATCGGTTTATAATTGTTTATTTTTTTCAGATCACCCGCCGGCTTTTTTAGCTTTATACCCGTCGGTTTGTAATAATACAAGTATTTTATCCCTGAAATCGCCCTGGATCAGTATTTCGCCATCTTTAACCGAGCCACCAACCCCGCATTTCGATTTCAATTTTTTCCCCAACGCTTCCAGGTCAGCATCGGCGCCAATAAACCCCGCAATGCGCGTAACCAGTTTGCTGCCTCCTTTACGGTCAAGATATATTTTAAGATTTTGCTGCTGTGGCGGCAATGTTTCGGCCCCTCCCCCACCGGTTTCCTGGTATTGAAAATCGGGGTCGGTTGAGTAAACTACGCCTGTAAAATTTTTCTTAGCCATATTGATCAATTTTTAAATGACGGGCCAACTATAACCTTTAATGATTTTGGCAATATATTAATATCTATGCCCGTACCCGCCACCTGGGGTTCGCCATCCAGGTGAATAGGGCCGGCGTGCTCCCTTTTGATCAGGATCTGCTTACCGCGGATAATTTCTACGTATTTTGAGCTTTCGGTTGCTTTAATCAGCATACGCATGCTCATCTCCGGAAACCTCCACAGCGGAAAAGGCTTTATCACGCAAACATCCAGCAAGCCATCCTGCAGGCTTGCCTTGGGCGATATATGCACATTATTGCCATATTGCGAAGAATTGGCTATACTGAGCATAAATGCCTTATAATCATATTTTTTCCCGTCGATATCCAGGTGATAATTTTGCGGCTGGTAGCCAACCACCTCTTTTATCGACGATTTTATATAACTGATAAAACCACGCTTTTTACCATGCGAAAAGATCTCGCTGATGTGAGCGTCAAACCCCATGCCTGCCATATTAAAAAATGGCTGCCCGTTAATCCTGGCCGAATCAATAATTTCGGTACGGCCCGAGGCAAGGTTTTTAATGGCATCCCTTGTATCCATAGGGATCCCTAAAAACCTCGAAAGCCCGTTGCCTGAGCCAAATGGTACTATGCCAAGCGATGTATCAGTATCTACAATGGCCGAAGCCACTTCATTAACCGTGCCATCACCGCCAACGGCCACCACGGTATCAAATTTGCCTACAGCCTCGGCCGCAATTACCCGCGCATGGGCTATGCCATCGCTAAACGCTATAACCGGCTCCATTACACCGGCATCAACAGTATCTTTAATCAGTTCAGGCACCCCGTCCTTCTTCTTCCCGCCCGAAATTGGGTTTATTACAAATAACGCTTTCCGTTTCAACTATATATATTATTTCAATCGTCAAAAGTAAATGTATTTTCGGCTTTGTGAAATTTGTTTTATTTTTACCGCCCGAATGTGGACTGATTTAATGCTCCCTTTTACACCGGAGCCGGATTGCAACCACGTAAAAAAGTGCTAAAACCATGCTTCTTTTTACTGCCCGATCCGCCTTAAAACCCTCCCAGTCGATTTTTACTTTACTTATTTAAATTTTATGTCATATTTATTTACTTCAGAGTCTGTATCAGAGGGTCACCCGGATAAAGTGGCCGATCAGATCTCGGACGCGCTGATTGATCATTTTTTAGCATTTGATGCCGAATCGAAAGTTGCCTGCGAAACGCTGGTAACCACAGGCCAGGTTTTTTTAGCCGGCGAAGTAAAATCAAAAGCCTATCTCGACGTACAGAAGATTGCCCGCGAGGTGATCAACAGGATCGGGTATACCAAAGGCGAATATATGTTTGACGGCAGTTCATGCGGTGTGCTATCGGCCATCCATGAACAATCGCCCGATATTAACCAGGGGGTTGACCGCACCGCCAAAGAAGAGCAGGGCGCCGGCGACCAGGGCATGATGTTTGGCTATGCCACTGTTGAAACCGACAACTATATGCCGCTTGCCCTTGATATAGCCCACGCTTTATTAATTGAGCTTGCAGCCATCCGCCGCGAAAACAATGAGATCAAATACCTCCGCCCGGATGCAAAATCGCAAGTTACGCTTGAGTACAGCGACGACAACAAGCCGCAGCGTATTGATGCCATCGTTATATCAACTCAACACGATGATTTTGACGACGAACCGGCCATGCTTGCCAAAATCAGCGCCGATATCATCAGTATCCTGATTCCGCGTGTTAAAGCTAAATATCCTAAATACGCCCACTTTTTTAACGACGATATTAAGTACCACATCAACCCAACCGGTAAATTTGTTATCGGCGGGCCGCATGGCGATACCGGCTTAACCGGCCGCAAAATTATTGTGGATACCTACGGTGGTAAAGGTGCACATGGTGGTGGTGCTTTCTCGGGTAAAGATCCTTCAAAGGTCGACCGCTCGGCTGCTTACGCCACCCGCCACATTGCTAAAAACCTGGTTGCCGCCGGTTTGTGCGATGAAGTGCTTGTACAGGTATCCTACGCAATCGGCGTAGCGCAACCAATGGGTATTTACGTAAATACTTACGGCACCGCCAAGGTCGACCTGCATGACGGCGACATTGCCAAAAAAGTAGAAGGTATTTTCAATATGACCCCATACGCCATTGAAACCCGCTTTAAACTGCGTAACCCTATTTACAGCGAAACCGCGGCTTACGGCCATTTCGGCAGGCCTAACGAAATAGTTACCAAAACTTTTGTTGGCCACGACGGCAGCAAGTTGGAACGCGAAGTTGAGCTGTTTACCTGGGAAAAGCTTGATCATGTTGATAAGGTTAAAGCAGCCTTCGGGTTGTAATTAATTACACCTATATAATATACGCAATAGCGGCGGGCTTACCTGTCGCTATTGTTGTTTAAGCCCCTCTATATCTCCCCCGGTTGGGGAGAATTGAAGCCCCTCTCCCCGGAGAGGGATTTAGGGTGAGGCTCCTTCCTAATTAAATTATAAATACATACATTTATCACCCAAAATCCCCCGAACCTAATTAATGCCCACTAATACCCGTAATGCCGTAACCGCTATCATTTATTTTGCTGTATCAGTTATGATAACGGCATGGTTCATTGAACAAAAGTTTGGCTATGTGGTAACTCCAGATGCCATATTACTATCCAACATTGTTGCAGCCATTAAATGGATAGTGATGACGATTGCGGCAATGGTTTTACTTAAAGAAAACAAATGGTTATTTATCAGGCGTACGGCGTTTGCCAGCCTGGCGGGAAGCTGCGCCATGTTTTCTGTTTATGCGTTCAGATATATACCCGGAAGCAGCTGGCAGCAATTCACCTACGCCATGGCTTTTTCCCTGCTGGTAATGACCATATTCTTTTTTAAGGCCATTATAAGTACGCGGCTATCGCTTAAATGGTTTGCGGCATGGTTGGTTTGCCTTGTTATAAGTATTGTATTACAAGTTAAAGTGGTGTTTAGCCTGCACCCCGGAATTGTAACAAATGAGGTGTCCCATTTTTTTGATTCCCGAAAAAAAGTGAAATTCCCTAACCCCTTCTTTTTTTAAAAAACCGGGTGTTCCATTTTTTGAGAGCCGAAACGCGAAACAGGCGTTTAATGAAACACCTTAAAAATCAACTATTTAGCATTTTCGGTGAAACATAGTTAAATATTTGATTATCAATAATTAAAGTTTTTTACCAGTAAATTCAACCGCTCATTAAAGCAGCGGTTAAACGCGTTTTTCATCTTTTATTTTTCACGTTTTTTTGCTGTTTTTGGGGATTTTTATTCGAACTCTCCATTTTACAGGCAGGTACTGACAAAACAGCGCCACCAATATTGCAAAAACCTACAGCTAAATTTGGTCTTCACCCAACCCTCTCCTTTGGAGAGGGCTTATGAAAATCCCCGGGGGGCATTAAGTCAATAGTACTAAGCCGGAAGACATAAGTCGGGTTTTCTCCGCTATAGCCGGGACTTATGACTTACAACTTCTGACTTACGACTTTGCCCTAAACATTAAGCATTAATTTATCTACGACATAACGCTATGATTGAAAAAAATGGACGACCACTGGTTGTGGAAATGATCCGCGCCGATGTGCGCGAGGCGGCGCGAAGAGACGCTAAAAGAGGGATTCGCCCGAGGGTTTATGACCCTGACGCTATCATTCCCGATGCTTTTATTATTCACCAGGCCAGTACATGGATGGCCATGGAACGCGAACGCCAAACGCCCCGGATGCTGTTCGGCGAGTTTTGGCTTGAAGGTGAGCTGTGTATCCTGTTTGCCGATACCAATATGGGCAAAAGTTTACTGGCCGTACAACTGGGCGACAGCATTACCCGCGGCAAAGCCATCACACCTTTTAAAATGGATGCCGAACCCTGCCCGGTTCTCTACATTGATTTTGAACTAACCGGCAAACAGTTTGAACAGCGCTATACCGATGGCAGCGCCACCCACACCTTTCACGAAAATTTTTACCGGGGTGAGTTTAACCAGATGACCGGCCTGCCGCAAGATTTTAAAACTTTTGATGAGTTTATCACCCACGGCCTTAGTCGCGCTATTAAACGTACCGATGCCAGGGTGCTCATTATTGATAATATTACCTGCCTGCGCAATGGTACCGAGCGTAGCAGCCAGGCGCTCTCGCTCATGAAACAGCTCAAACTGCTAAAAACCCGGCATGGCCTCAGTATTCTCGTGCTGGCCCACACCCCTAAACGCAACCCTTCACTGCCCATTACCCGCAACGACCTGCAAGGCAGCAAAATGCTCATCAACTTTGCCGACAGCGCTTTCGCCATGGCCGAAAGCCAAACCCAGCCCGGCTACCGCTACCTAAAACAGGTAAAACAACGCAACACCGCCGAAATGTACGGCAGCCATAACGTATGCCTCGGCCGGCTGGAAAAGCTAAACGGCTTTTTGCAGTTTGTATTTTCCCATACCGATAATGAGGTTAAACACCTGCGCCGCTACAGCCAGGTAGAACGGCAACGCCGGGCCGCAGATGTGCTCGCGTTTCATAAACAGGGTTTGAGCCAAAGGCAGATTGCCGGAAGATTGGAAATGAGTTTATCGGCGGTAAATAGGGTGTTAGGGGTTGCGGGGGGATGAGGAATGTTTCTATTTATGCTACTGCAAACGGCAGCGAGGGGCATTATAGGGGATTGTAAGCATAATAGCTAATCAGAAACAAGAGTAGAATAATCCAAAAGCAAATGATAGATCGAGAATATTGAGTTATCGAAGTTTTTGTTGTGCGAAGACATATAACTACCATCAAAAGTAGCATACAGTTTGATTGGGGATAAATGCTGAGATGTTGAAATGGTGGTTGTCGCCTTTAATAATTCCGTTATTCTCTTAGAAAGGGTTATATGGCTTAAATTGGCATTTTCAATGAACGCCATCATGCCTTCAAATGGTAGCCTAAATTCTGTATGCTCTCTATCTGCAAATTTTTGAATATCCAATACATAATTTTTTGAATCTGAAAGTATTTCAATTCTTTTACACTCAATCGCAAAATAGATTTCTTGCTTATTATCACTCGACCATGCTTTTTGGAGTCCTAATTCTTTTACGCAAATATCAATTTTATCTTCCTGCTCAATATTTGTATCGTCAGTATATATTTCTGTTGCTTCTTTACCAAAAAATATATCTTCTATACCTGAATTGATACTGTTGAAGTAGTCCTTATTTTTTCTCAAATAGTCATCAACAAACTTTGTTTTTAGGTAATCTTCAAATTTTTGCTTGCTGAATCTTTTTGATTTACTATAGACTGTTTTATTAGCCAATTGCAACTGATAGCAATAAATAATATACTGAATAATAGAGATCAGACGTTTCCGCGTTATTGCTACCGGGTTCGTCCTCGATATTATAAAGGAATGAGCGTTATCAGGCATTAGTTTGTTTAGTTATATAACTTAATTCTGCCTGTTCTATAGTTTTTTTTATTTCGGCAACATCATACCAGGCAATAGCCTTATGCCAACATTTATATTCATTTGGCTTAATAATGTAAAACGAGTTCTTCTCGAAGCCCTTTATGTCTTTTTGGATAAATAGATTCTTAGTTGGGTCTTGGGTATTAATCAATTTGGATATGCTGAGACTATTTGCAATCCGCTTTAGCAATTCCTTAATGTTTGATTCATCTTTTATATATTCAATATTTGCAGTTAAACTTTCTCTCCTTTCTTTGGAAAAAATAAAATTTATTGCAATAAAATGAGTTAATGAATAAACTTCAACATGTAAATATTCGTCCTCATAAAGATTTGCAAACTCTTTAATGAAAATACTTATGTATCCTTTAAGATATTCTTGATTATTATCAACTCTCTGGGTAAACTTTCTTTGCTTACTTTCTTGAAATTGATATCGTGAAACATTTAAGACGTAATCAATAAGATCTTTCTCATACCCTTTTATTTGATAGGTAGAATTTATAATATCGTTTATTTCACTAAGGACTTTTTTCGCTATTGGTAGCGTTTGAGATTGTAGGATCTTAGAATAATATGCTTCTAAGGGCTGTAAAAACTTGTCAATTAACAATGGTAACTTATCCTCAATAGATGGCTCTGCCTCCACGAAAGGAAACGATAAATATTCATCATGCAATCTGATTTGAGGTCTTGTTGACACCCCCAGGAACATGCCGTTATATAAATATAATATGTATAAAGATCAGAAATAAAATAGGCCATCAATTGTTTAAGCGCATTTTCGTCTAAAGAAGCAATTCCCCATATTCCATTTTTATAAACACAATCTTTATCAGCATATGATATTACTAATTCGCTTTCATTTCTTGCCTGCTCCTTAATCAATATCTTTTTCCCATAGAACAAGTTTTTTTCTACCACTTTCAAAATATACATCTTCTTCCCTAAGTTGGTTACGTGCAGGATCAATTGCTGTATAGTATTCTTTTATTTCCTTATTTTCGATAAGCGGCAGTCCTATCAAGAAATCAGCAAAATCCTCCCCTTTATTCGATTTAACGCCAGCTCCTGCAAATAATATTTTGTTATCTATTAGATCGTTAATAGTTTTTTTGTTTTTTGCAATCTCTTTAGAAAAACAAAGTCTAAAGTATTTCCATAAAGTGCCACCTTAAACATCCAGTCATTTTCCAAGAATTTTTTTGCTGTATTTCTTTTTGATCGAACTTTTCAATAATTAGGGTCTTAAAATACTTTAGAAAGATGTTCGACTTTATCGATATGTGCTTTACAATATTACTTAAGTGCTTGTTGTCATCGGATAAACGATAATAAACAATAGCAGCGGGACTATTCTTTTCTTCAAAAACCAATCTTCTAACTGGGGAAAGGTCAAAAAATTTGTCTAAGCAATAGGTTGTTAAAAATTCCTTTTTGAACGCCTTAGTGTTATCAGAAATGTTATAGAAAATAGTGCTGGTTATAATTAAAGCAGAAACGGTATTTGGGTGCATAAAATCTTTTGATCTTAGCAAAAAAGACTGTGCGATCTCGAACCGACCTGTAACCTTCTTATTTTCTTTTAGCCATGCCAAATGTTTATCACCCTTATTACTTTTCCAAGGTGGATTCCCTAAAATAAAGTCCTGATTCTTTGATTTTACAATTTCATTAAATGGATGATTGGTATCAAAAAAGTCCCCACTAAAAAGATTTTCATCTATTAATTTCGGAAATTTAAAATTATCAACGATAGTCTTTGGATCTTGATAATCCAAAATTGCTATGTAAATGGAAAAACAAGTTACTTTGAGAGCCTGTTCATTTAGATCGACACCAAATAAATTATTTTGGGCGATCTCTCTAAGTCTGGTTTTAGTCACTTTGCCATTATTGAGAGCAAGTTCCTTGTCAACCATTCTTCTGTAGGATTGAACAATAAAAATTCCAGAACCGCATGAGGGATCAAATACCTTACATTCTGCTGTTGAGTTGTTCAATAAATGTTTGTCAACAGTTTCAGCAAGGATATACTCTACCAAAAAAGAAGGTGTGTAAACTGCAGAATGCTCCTCTCTTGTTTCTTCATTTATTAAAGATTCATATATTCCACTAATAATTTCTACTGGAATTATACTAAAATCAAAGACATCGAAATAAAATTCAAGCAGATTGTCAAAAAGAGTGGGTTCTACTTTATTCTTGCTACCGTCAAATATCAATGATAACGAATAAGCTTGGAGCTGTGAAAGTGTAATATCTGTATCCTTAAATAATACTCCATTAAACTTTTCATTTAAAAACCTAAAAAAGCTGTTCAACTTCACAGGATTATTAATTAGCTCGCTAACCCCCGTCTCTTTTCAATGATTGAATTGCCTTGAATATATCCATCGCTTATAATTACATCTCTATCAATAAGATATCTTATAAATATTAATCGTAAGATTAATATATTCGCATGATCTTCGGTTAAACTACTATTACCATTTAACGCTGTATCCGTAAGCTTTTGCCTAACTTCTTTTATGTTATCGAATAACCTTTGGTTAACTCTTTTTTATGAATAGTACTTTTATAGTAATTTACTTGTAACCATTTCCAACTTTCCCCACTTTGTAAGTTCCAAAAAGAAAATATCTTATTCCTTTCATTATCTTCAATATTTATCCTTTGAAGTTGGTCTGATTTTTTATCATAATTAAATGCATTATATAGCTGAATTTCGCCATCCTTTAATATAAAAATTATAGGAGAATAGTCAAAAGACCACACTTGTCTATGAATTTGTTGTTCCCGGGAAGGATTCTTACCTATGGTAAGGTCAAAAAACAAAATATAGGGCTGATTATTAAATATAAAAAAAGCATCAGGTTCAATTAATTCTAATCTTTTCTGAATATCTGTAGAAAGGGCATGGAAAGTCGATCCGTCCTTTTCATCTCTGAAAAAGATCGCTTCTGTGGAAAGTAAATTTAAGCTCTCTAATAATTCTAATAACTGCCTGCTTGCCAATTGCCAATTTTTTTAGCAAATTAATGAAAAATCTCTGATTTGCGTAGGCAAATTTAATATTTAATTACCCCTTAAGTCAAAATACTCCTGGATTTAGTTTTAGACACTTACCGACCGCTGGCGCATGCCCCTGTTACCGCTTGCGGTAGCAAAAAATCGGGAACGCTGCCGCAAGGCTGTGCCTTGTAGCCCACATGCAAGGTATAAAACAATGCATCTGCATTACATTAAAGTATCAGCCATGCCTCCCCGCCACCGCAAGCAAATCCTGACCTATGCAATAAATATACGTCGATAAACCGGCGGTTGGTAACCTGCCCAAAAGGTATATTGTCCCGGGCAGGCCCTTTGGCAACATATCAAAATCAGCAGGCTTTATTTCATTCGCACCTGCAAAAACATCTAACTGCTGCCCACCGAGGAGGGCGTTACGCCAAAACGCTGCTTAAATGATCTGCTGAAGTGGGCTGTGGTTTCAAATCCGCTTTCAAAAGCCACGTCGCTTATCGTTTTTTCACTGTACATGCTCAGCAGGCTTCTGGCGTATTGCAGGCGCTTTTCTAATAACCACTTGCCGGGCGTACTGTTAAAGGTTGCCTGAAAATCTCTTTTAAATGCCGAAAGACTGCGGTTGGTTAATTGGGCAAATTGCTCCAGTTTTAAATTGTAACGGTAATTGTCTGTCATTACCCTTTCCAGGCTTACTGCGCGGGGCTCGTTTACCAGTGAGCAAAAGTAGGAGAGCAATTCGCTGTTAACGGGATTATCCGCTATAGTTAGGATCAGCTCCTTAAATTTTAATTCTAAAAGGGATTGCGCAGGTTCCCTGGCTTCGGCAAAGTAAGAAGCCATGGAATGAAAGAAACCCGCCAGGGTTTCGCTGGAATTCAAGGTGATCACCTGCCTGTGCCCGGCGCTTTTTACAGGCGCGCTAAATTTTTGGCCGAGGGTTTGACAAATAAACTCGTCGGGAATAAAGAAGAGTACAAGGCAAAATCCTTCGTCAAAAAATTGTTCAAGTACGAATGCCCCTTTCCTGATAAACACGCAGCTACCTGCACCAATATCGTACGACCCTTCGGCGGTATGCCAAATCTTCCGACCCTCCACTACGTAAAACAGGTAATTGTGTTGGGTCCAGAGCGGCGAAAATTTGTTCTTCATCAGGCGTGCTTCGGCGGGGCAGCTGAATATAGTGATCAGCGACTCGTTGCAGTTAAACTGACGATAATAGTTGGGGTGTTGCAGCACCCTGTCGTACAAATTATTCATAACGCAATACTATAAGCTAATTTAATTATTTTGAACTTTTAGGTCATTATTCTGGGCTTTTCAGACAAAAATATTCTTATCGCTCTCATTAACTTTGTTTCAATATCATAAACATAACACAATACAAATCAAAAACTTAAACCCATGAAAAATATGAATCCAAACAAAGCACTATGGGAAAAGGGTGATTTCACCCAGGTAGCAGCTACCATGCGCGAAAGCGGCGAGGAACTGGTTAATAAACTGGGAATAACCAAAGGGATGAAGGTACTTGACCTGGGTTGCGGTGATGGTACAACTGCTATACCGGAAGCCAGGCTGGGCGCAGATGTTACCGGCGTTGATATAGCCGCTAACCTTGTTGCAGCAGGTAACGCAAGGGCAAAGGCCGAAGGACTGGGTCAATGCAGGTTTTATGAGGGAGACGCGACCGACCTTCACGAATTAAAAGATGGTTCGTTTGACACTGTGGTTAGCATTTTCGGAGCAATGTTTGCTCCAAAGCCTTTTGACGTAGCTAAAGAAATGGTGCGCGTAACCCGGCCCGGCGGCAGGATAATCATGGGTAACTGGATACCCGGCGACCCTACCCTGGTAGCACAGATCCTTAAGATAAGTTCGGCCTATACGCCGCCACCGCCCGAAGGTTTTGTAAGCCCGATGTTATGGGGTATTGAAGCAAACGTTACAGAACGTTTTAAAAGTGCCGGTATAAATGAAGAAAATATTTCTTTTACCAAAGAATCCTTTACGTTTAAGGCTCCTTACGCTCCGGCCAACTTTGTTCAGGTTTTCAAAAACTATTATGGCCCAACCATGAACGCGTTTGAAGCTGCCGAAAAAAACAACAAAAGTGACGAGACTGCAACATGAACTGGAAGCTTTGTTCAATGACCAAAACACGGGCGGGGAGCAAAATACTAATATAAAGGCTACCTTTTTGAAAGTTACGGTAGTTAAGTAGCACGGCTAAGCTTAATTTAAAGGCATCACATTTTTGTGTTGCCTTTTTTGCTGGTGAGAAGCAGAAATGATTTTACGACACTCAGCACATTCCCCACAGCCTTTCGCTGGCGCACGCGTGTCGCGTGTGTCCCGCATGCTAAGTAACACGTCATGCTTGCCTATATATGTGCCTGCATGCTCGATAATCCATTATCCCTCGTCATCTGCATATCTTTATAAGCAAATTAGATACACGCGACACGCGTGCACCAGCCATAAACATGCTTTCAGCAAAATCAATTATGTGTATTAATATTTGAACCTTATTATTGTAGCTTTATACACCTAAAACATCCATGAGTCGCAAATACAAGTTTTTGAACAAAGAAGGATTATACTTTGTAAGTTTTGCCACAGTTTATTGGATTGATGTATTTATCCGATCTATATACAATCAAATTATTATTGAAAGCCTTACCTATTGTCAAAAGAATTTAGGCATGGAACTATACTGCTGGTGTATTATGCCAAGTCATATCCATTTAATTTACAGCGCAAAGAACAACAATCCTGAAATTATTTTAGGTCGGTTTAAAGAATACACGGCTAAACAACTTATAGCAACAATTACATCAAACATCCAGGAATCACGAAGAGACTGGATGTTGTGGATGTTTAAACGCGCTGCTTCAAAAAGTAGTAATGTTAAACAGAATCAATTTTGGCAACATCATAATAAGCCGATCGAACTTTGGACTGCAGCGGTAATTGAACAAAAGGCCGATTATATTCATAATAACCCTGTGGAAGCCGGTTTTGTTACCGAACCTTCATATTGGCGATATTCAAGCGCGATAGATTATGTAGATGGCAAGGGTTTAATCGATATTGAGTTTTTATAAATAGTACATACTTGCAGTCAGGATACACGCGGCACGCGTGCACCAGCGTTCAAAGGTTATTTCTTCAACAAAAAGGCTAATCATCTCTGATCAGCCTTTTCACATAATTACCCCGTTTAGTCTATTACATTTAACATTCATTTTCCTTTGTACTGTGCGCAACAAAAAAACCGCATAATGCACTTGCGCTTAATGCCAATAATAACGTAATCATAGTGTTTAATTTTAGGTGAATAATTAATTAATACTATAATTAGTACGTATAAAACGGGCTATGGTTTTATTAAAAAGCTTGTTTTTAGTACATTCAAAGCACTTTTATAAATCTCATCGCTTGAAGGGATAAACATTATTAATTTATTATTATTACCAGCAAATTTTCGCTACAATTAAAAACATATTTCACTATCAATACACTATTTAGCCGTTAATTGTTATTCATCAACATTTTTTGCCTCTCCCTTCTTCTTGTTTTTCTCTTCACTTTTCTTCTCTGCCTCCTCTTTAGCTATTTGGGCGTTCCGTTCAAAATAATATTCGTCAAGAATGTCCTCCATATCGCCTTTGCGGTAATCTTTGTTCTTGATTTTTTCCACCAGTCTCGGCTTATCGCTCACTATATCGCTCATAACTTCAATAAAATGTTGGCGGTCGAGCTCAGTAACGTTGTCGGGATCCGGGCCATAGTAATAAGTTCTGTCAAGATTGGAGTAAAACATGGTGGCTCCGCTACCAAAGCCTCCCACAGCAGTTTGATTATAACGCAGGCGTACATATAGTTTGGTTGGCCTATCAATAAGCACCAGCAAAATAGGAAAAAGCTCAAGGTCTTTATTATGCGATACTACGAAGCTATCTATCCCTATTACAAAAGCCCGAAACTGCGCAGTTTTAATCTTTTGTTTATCGCCATCAACAGTAACACGATACAGAAAATCATCACCTACGCCTTTGAAAAGACTACGATTAGGGACATTCCATCTAATAAAGCCGGTTATTTTGTTGTTTTGCAGGTCGTAATAGCTTCCGGGGTTCCATCGGCTAAGTACGCTTTTTTGCTGGGCACCTGCATCCATAAAGGCAGCACACAGTAACAGGAGGGAAAAAATTTGCGCATAAAGCTCAGGTGTTGTTGGTATACAATGCTGTGAAAATACACAAATTACCAATAGCACCCAATAACGATATTACCTGATTTTTCGACCAACAAAAATCATATCTTTAAAATAATTAATTTACCTGGACTTATCTTCCTGCTATGGAACCTATTGCACCAGCCCAAACTATTAACCAGATTATTGAACAGTTAGAGGCCATTATTGCCGATGCTATAAAAACCGACAGCCGCGCCGGATATTTTGCAGCCCTGTACCATAAGGTTACCTGCAAGGTAAGGGAAGGCATCCAGAACGGTGAGTTTGAAAACCCTGCCCGTATGGAACAACTGGACGTGATCTTCGCCAACAGGTACATTATGGCTTATCATTGCTGGCAGCAAAAACAGCCCTGCTCACAGTCGTGGGAGTTGGCTTTTAGCATTTTTGATAAACCGTCGAGACTGGTACTGCAGCACCTGCTCATTGGCATGAACGCGCATATCAACCTTGATTTGGGTGTTGCTGTTGTAGAAGTGGCGCGAAATCTCAACCAACCGCTAACCGAGGTCCATAATGATTTTAATTCCATCAATACTATACTTTCGGCGCTTACTTACGAGGTGATAAGCGAGCTGAACCGGATCTCGCCGCTGCTGTCACTGGCGGGCCTGCATGCGCAAAATAATTCTATCCTCATCCAGTTTGCCCTTGGCAATGCCCGCGATGGCGCCTGGTGCTTTGCCGAAGACCTGTTTACCCGTAACGGGGATGCTTACCCTAAGCAGATTGCCAGCAGGGATAGTGATATCAATAAACTGGGACTTGGCATTGTTAACCCGGTTGGGATGCTGCGTATTACCGTATGGATCATTCACCTGTTTGAAAAACGGGACCCATCCAAAATAACTGAGATTTTGAGTACTTATAAAAAGACTTATTTGAAGGTGAACCCAACTCCCTCAACCTGACAAAGTCAAAATCTATCTCACGTTATTATCTTACCATTCTCTCCACTCGCTGGCTAACCCCTCACCTCCGCCAAAATCTTTAGGATTGAGGCCGCAGGCTATAGTAATTTGATCGACCAGTGCACAAAGATCCTCCCGCTCGCCGGTTTCAATCAGGCTATCGTCTTCAGCGCTTAAATTATTTAATGTCAACACCGCCTTTTTAAAAGCGTTCACCTTCTCAGCACTTTGCGAATGTTCGCCAAGCCTTATTAAATCGCTGATCAAATTATCAAAAATAAGTTTAAACCTATTGCAATTTTCTTCAGTGTATTGTTCAAATCCTTCATTAAATGCTTCGCGCCATCGCACAAACGGGTAATCTGCCTTGCAACTTTTTAATTTTTCCTGATAAGTCATGCTGGCAGAATTATATCGAACCTTGTGTACAGATCCCATATCTGTTTTACTTTTAGTATTTGAATTGCAATTACACAACAGCTGAGCTATAATTAGCAGGAAGAAAACTTTCATTGTTTTGATAAGGCTTTAGATAATACATAATTAAGTAAATTTAAGATGCAACGCAAACTTGCAAATATAATTAAGACACTAATTGGTATTTTTTGTGACCTGCAGGCGCAAACAGACTAACTTTTTGACTCGTCCAAAATTCACTATCTTTGCCGCTCAACCGGTGATAATCACAACAATCGGTGACATCATCAAAAGGAAAGCAAAGTGGAACAGCAAACAATAACAACCTGGGAAAAAGGCTATAACAATTACGGGCCATGGCTTAAGGAAAAATACAAAGGCCATCGCGTGTTTAAAGTAATTGTTGATGGTGGTTTTACCTGCCCCAACCGGGATGGGTCGAAGGGTTACGGCGGTTGTACTTATTGTAATGTTGATTCATTTACGCCTTCCGTAAGCCGTAACGCCCCCACAGTACGCCAACAGGTTGAGGAAGGTATGGAACGTGCCCGTAAAGGCAACAAGGCTGATAAGTTTATTATTTACTTTCAGCCCAATACCAACACCTACGCGCCCGCTCATTACCTCAAAATGCTTTACGACGAAGCCCTGAGCTACGGCACCAAAGATATCGTAGGCCTTTCGGTAGGTACCCGGCCCGATTGTATCGATGCGGAAAAGATTGCTTTATTGGAAAGCTATACCGATCGTTTTGATGTTGACCTGGAAATGGGGATGGAAAGTATCTATAACGATACCCTGAACCAGATTAACCGCGGCTGCAGCCATGAAGAACTGGTAAAAGCCCTGAGTTTGGTCGAAAATTCAAAACTGGACATTTGCGTGCATACCATTTTCGGTTTCCCCTGGGAAACTAAAGAAATGATGCTGAAATATGCCGACGAGATCAACCGTTTTAAACAGATCAAGTTTGTAAAATTCCACCACCTTCATATTGTTGAAGGCTCGGTAATGGGCGTAAAATACAAACGCGAACCCTTCCACCTGTTTGGTATTGACGAATATGCCGATTTTCTGTGTGAGCTGTTACCGCTTGTTCGCCCTGATATCGTGATCCAGCGCCTCTTCGGTCTCAGCGACCGCGAACTGCTCATCGCTCCCAACTGGGGTTTGAAAAAATCAGAGATCCAGTATTATATTGATCAAAGAATTTTGAGCAGAGGTGTGGTGCAGGGAAGTGGTCTGAACCTTGATTTATAGGATTTGAGGATTGTCAGGATTTTTTATGCCGTGGTAGTTTTTCAGAAAAAACGAGGTTTGTGCGATTCCCTCTCTGCCGTTGTTGGTGTTGTCACCAACAACATTTAGAATATGATGTATTGAACAAATAGAAGTTGTTGGTGACAACACCAACAACGGCGAGAGATTACTCGGATTTTCAGGTAAAATCCATCAATCCGGCAAATTCCCCAAATCCCGGTTCTGGTTTAACGAATAAGCAAATCAATGCTCTTCCCCCTGCAACTAAAAACTGCCACTGCAACTTAAAATATCACCACTTGTCAGCTGTTACTTTCTAAACATTGGTATCCCTTTTGCAAACATTTACGTATAATTAAATTCATCTGAAAGTTAAATACGTCTATTTTGTCACAAAGAGCACAATCCAATTATATCCCGGCGTTAACCGGTGTAAGGGCCATGGCGGCTTACCTAGTTTTCATATCGCATTTTGCCTATGTGTTTGATGAGAAATTTCCCCACTCTGTGCAACGTTTCTTTAACGAGTTCCATATCGGGGTTACTATTTTCTTTGTGCTTTCGGGCTTTTTGATCGCATTTCGTTATTTTGATAGTTTTAAATTAACAAAAGCCTGGTTTCTGCAATACCTTAAAAACCGGGTGGCGCGCATCTATCCCATGTATGCCTTGCTTACCATTGGCGCGTTCATAGCTTATCATTTTACCCAAAACCAAACAGTAACAGCAGGACAAAACCCGGTGGTTATGTTTTTTATGAATATCGTTTTTGTGCGCGGCTTTTTTGACCAGTTTAAGTTTACGGGCATTGCCCAGGGCTGGTCGCTCACGGTTGAAGAATGTTTTTACTTTTCGGCGCCATTTATTTTCCTTATCGCCACTAAATACAAAAAGTTTTATATCCAGCCTATCGCGGTTACCGGTTTAGGGGCTCTGCTTGTACTCATCTTTAGTCATGTAAACTGGTTCGGCTTCTTCGGCAACTTTACGTTCATGATGCTGTACACCTTTTTAGGCCGATGCTTTGAGTTTTATGCGGGCATTCAGCTGGCGCTCATAGTACGCAAACAAAAGCTGGATGGTACAAGCAAAAAGAAGTTCACTTACCTGGGCTTTTTCCTGATCTTTTTTTGCGTGTGGATCATGTCTACGTTAACTATCCCGAAAGGATATGAAGCCGGTTTGCATAATCCCTGGGGCATTATAACCAATAACTATCTACTGGCTACCTCGATTGCAATCTTCTTTTATGGCTTGCTTACCGAAACTACCCTCCTTAAAAAGTTTTTAGCACACCCTTTTATTGAACTGCTGGGCAAAAGCTCCTACATATTTTACCTGATCCACTTAGGCTTTATGTACAATTTTATCCATCAGGGCATGAACAGTCTTAACGATTATGTTTTTGAGCTTTATGATAAATGGGGTGTCGACTGGCATTCGCCTTTTGAGTATGATAGTTTAAACCTTTTGTACGCCTTTATCGTTTTAAATATGGTTTCCATAACGCTGTTTAAATTAATTGAAGAACCGCTTAATCACTATATCCGCAAGTCTGATTTCCTGATTAAAAACCAAGCACGCAATCCCGAAAATGAATCAGCTAAGATCAAAGCCTAATTACAACATGCTAAAAAACGCTAACAAACTACTGATCATTACTTTCGCTTTACTGACCTGGTGCGCCGCCCTACCGGCCATGGCCCAGGAAACTGAAAAAGACCCAGCGGAGAATACCGACAAAAGCAGTGGTGATGATGAAGTATCAACGGTATTAACTATCAATAATAAGGATGGTATATTCAGTTCAACCGCCTCGTTCAGCTTTGAAATTAAAAACACTTATGATACTAACCAGGAAGGTAGCATATCATACAATATCACCACCGAAAATGGGCAAATTGTTAAAACCCTGTCAAAGCCGGTAAACCTTAGCAAAAAAAGCACTTCCAAATATGATTTTGAGGTGCCTAACCTAAAAACAGGTTTTTACAAGGTTAACATGATGATCAATGTGAGCGATTATGACGATACCACTCGCCGCGCTTTTGGGATCAGGCCGGAGGAAATCAGATCACAATATGCCAGGCCGGCCGATTTTGACCAGTTTTGGCAAACCGCTAAAGATGAGCTGGCAAAGGTAAAACCCAACTACAAAATTACCGAAGCACCATCCATGAACACCGGAAACCGCAAGGTTTACGAAATAGAGATGAAATCGCTGGATAACCTTACCATCCGCGGTTACATGACGGTACCTATCAGCAAAAATAAAAACAAGAAATTTTCGGTACTGCTGGGTTTGCCCGGCTACCAGGTAAAGCTATATCCCATTGTAGGTGATGACCCCGACCTCGTGATCATCACCCTAGACACCGCGGACAACAGCCGCGATGTGATCCACACCGAGCGGGATGCCTTTATCTCCTACCATATTGAGGATAAAAACAAATACGTAATGCGCGGTGTAATTATGGATTGCGTACGCGCTGTTGATTTTATTTACGCGCAGCCCAATTTAAGACACGATCAGATCCTGGCAACCGGCGGTAGTATGGGCGGTTATTTATCCCTTGCGCTTTCAGGCGTCGATCATCGTATAAACCTTTGCTCGGCACAAAACCCCATCATGAGCGATATCCGCAATTTGGTGGGCGCTGTTGAATGGCCCATTAACGATATTAAAAAATATGTTTTAAGCAAACCCGGCGTAACCTTTAACCAGGTATTAAACAATCTTGATTATTACGATGCAAAAAACTTTGCAACAACTATAAAATGTCCAACAATTTTAGGCTTGGGCCTTTTAGACCCCTACGTACCGCCCGCCAATGGTTACGCGGTATTTAACTCAATGAATACTGATAAACACGTAATGGTATTTAAAAACCTTGCACATGAGGTGAGCCAGGTATACAAAGATTATGAGGGCCGTTGGATGCGCGATACCTTCGGTTTGTTTTAAAACTTTTAAAATCTTAAACACATGACCTTGAAAAATACTTTATCAAAATATTTGCTTATTGGGATAGTAATATTCGCCATTGCTACGGGTAAAAGTTATGCCGGAGGGTTCCCGGTAAGGCCGGGCAGGATCTCACTATCGCCATCGGCAACTTACTTTTTTGCCAATAAAGCCTGGGATGCCGACAGCCATAAAGGTGCCTTTGCCAATAACGGTAAGTTCAGTTCATGGAGCTATTCTTTATATTCGGAAGTTGGTTTAAGTCGCAGGTTTACCCTGTCGGTACTGGCACCTTATGTAATGAATACCTTTAGTACAGATCTGGGCACCAGCAAAAGTTCAGGTTTCCAGGATCTGGAAGTGGGTATCAGGTACTACCTGGCCAATATCAATTATAAATATTACTTCAGCTTACAGGGTACGGCTATTTTACCCATGTACACCAACACCGCGCTGGGCTATAACCAAAAAGGGGCCGAACTTAAACTGGCCTTTGCAGGCAGCGGGCATTTGTTTGGTAAAAACTCATTCTTCATTCTCGAAAACGGTGTACGCGAATATTTTGGTTACGAAAGCGTTTTCCAGGACAGGTACAATGCCACTTATGGCTTAACGCTTGATAAAAAATTCCGCGAGCAAATTTCCTTAAGTGTAGGCGGCTTTTATGCTACCAGTATCAATAAGGATTTTAACGTAAACCCAAGCGCCAGTAAAAATTTTGCCTTTAACCAGGTATCGCTAAGCTACGGCCATGCATTTGCCAAAAGCCTGTCGCTGTTTTTAACCGGCGGCACCTTTATTACCGGGCGCAATACCGGCGCGGGCACCAGCTTTTCGGCATCACTTAATTACCGGATAGATACGAAATAGCCCCTATAAAAGCGGAAGGCAAAAGCTTAAAGCGATAGTTGTCATTATCAAAAAACCTCTGCAAATTATGCTATGCTAAATCTGCAGAGGTTTTTTCCATTTCAAACAGGTTTAATATTTCATCCCAATTGTGAACCCGCACATGTTGGCGTTCGTGTTTATTGTGCTGCGCATTAAACATGATGGCCTTGCCGTTGCAATAGTCAAGGTTTTTACAATGGTCATCTATCATGTAATCGGTATGAATGATGCTTTTATCGCCACACAGCACAATATTACGCCAGCTGATAAACGGGAAATGCTCCTGAAGCCATTCCAACTTTTCGAATAACGACAGCGGAAATTCCGTAGCGGCCGATACGATGTATATCTCGTAATCTTCCATCAGCTTTTTAATTGCCTCAATAGCGCCCGGCATAACGGGCAGTGTGCGGAAAAATCCGGGTAAATTCAACGAAGCCTTCGTTGTAGCATCCAATGGAAAAGCCTCGGCATGTGATAAGCCATCAATAGCCTCAAGGGTTGTAGTGATGCCGTACAACTGTTCATAATATTTGATCAGCTGCGGCTCGACATCGGCCATAACGCCGTCCATATCGATGGCGATAGTTTTTCTTGTTTGCAATTTCATGCAGCAAAACAAAACATTATTGCAATATTTTGCAAATAAATTATAACTTTGCATTATATTGCAAACATGGTAAGAGAAGAAAGACTCCAGATTATTTTAGATCACGTATCAAAAGATAACAAAGTTATGCTTGCCGAACTGAGCGAAAAACTCAATGTTTCGGAAGATACTGTACGCCGCGACATTAAAGTATTGGCCGATCAGAAGTTATTAACAGCAGTAAGGGGCGGCGCGGTCGCCCACTCTCCCATTCCGCACCATTACCGCGCGAGGGAAAAGCATGACATTGCCTCTAAGAAAGTCATCGCATCAAAAGTGTTGAGCTTTTTAAAAGACGGACAGGTTGTACTTTTTGACGGCGGTACATCAACCTTAGCTGTGGCTGAAAGCCTGCCAGATGACTTGAGGATCACCGTAGTTACCAACAGCTTTCCGGTTGCAAGCGCGCTTGAAGATCATCCAACGGTTGAGGTGATATTTGCCGGTGGGCGTCTGTATAAATCGTCCTTTACTACCATCGGCCATGAAACCATCAATGCCTTCCGGAATATCCGGGCCGATCTTTGCATTTTCGGGATTTGCAGTGTGCACCCTGCCATCGGCATCACCACCAGGGATTATGAAGAGGCCGAGATCAAGAAAACCATGATAGAAGTATCTAAAGAAACTATCGCTTTATCCACCTTAGAAAAAATAAATAAAGCCGATTCTTATTACATAGGCCCGGTAACAGAACTGGATACCATCATTACCGATGTATCTCCAGACAATGAAGAACTTTCGGCATACAAGGAAGCAGGCATTAATATCATCTAATATAAAACAACAACGTGAAAAAGAGTTTACTACCGCTAACTTTAGGCGGCCTCGGCATAGGCACTACCGAATTTGTAATGATGGGGATGCTGCCTGATATTGCCAATGATTTTCACACCAGCATTCCGGTTGCAGGACACCTTATTTCGGCCTATGCATTAGGCGTAGTCATCGGAGCACCGCTACTGGTTGCCTTTACCAGCAGTTATCCGCCTAAAAAGATTTTAACAGTATTGATGATCATTTTTACGGTATTCAACGCATGTTCGGCATTTGCCCCTAATCATTACGTTTTGCTGTTTTCGAGGCTATTGGCCGGATTGCCCCACGGGGCGTTTTTTGGTGTGGGCTCGGTAGTGGCCACCCGCCTTGCCGAAAAAGGAAAACAAGCCCAGGCCATATCCATTATGTTTGCCGGGCTTACCATAGCCAATCTGCTCACCGTTCCGCTGGGTACTTATATTGGTCACCATTATTCATGGCGTTATACTTTTGGGATGATTGCAGCGATAGGCTTATTAACGTTAACATTTATCCAACTTTGGTTGCCGCAGCTGGCTCCAAATAATGCTGGAAACATCCGCTCGGAGCTTTCATTTTTCAGAAAAAAACAGGCATGGCTTATCATCGGTCTTACTGCTATTGGTACCGGTGGGCTTTTTGCATGGATAAGCTACATAGCCCCGCTCATGACCGAAGTTTCCAAATTTTCGGCAAGTAGCGTGCCTTATGTTTTGATTTTGGCAGGCCTTGGGATGGTTGTAGGGAATTTCGTTGGCGGTAAACTGGCGGATAAAGCTTCCCCTGTAAAAGCCTGCTTAATACTGATGATCACTATGGCCATATCGCTGGTTGTAATCTTCTTTGTTTCGCAAAATCAAATCCTGTCGCTCGTTATGACATTCATAACAGGTGGTCTTTCAATGGCAGTTGGTTCACCGATACAAACACTAATGATCAATACCGCCAAAGGCGCCGAAATGCTTGGCGCAGCTGCTACACAAGCTGCTTTTAATATCGGTAATGCATTAGGAGCTTTCCTTGGCGGCTTACCCATAGCCTGGGGACTGGGATTTACCTCGCCCGAAATTGTTGGCGTGATCATGGCTACAACCGGTGCATTCTTTGCGTTAACACTCAGCAGGCAAAAGGTTGAGCTTGCTGAAGAGGAAGCTGTGTTGGTTGGTGATTAATTGAGGATTAAATTATAAATCTACCGCGGGCTTTCAGCCCGTGGTTACCATGATTCCGGCTTTGAGCCGGAGAGTGGTAAGCTGAAAGCTTACACCATGCTATACCACGGGTTACGCTGCGCTAAACCCGCGGCAGTTACTTATAATTTCCCAAACATCTCCTCAATCACCTTGGTACGATAATCAAATATCTGCTCCACCTTCCCTTTAACAAAAACAGTGTTTGCAAATCTTCCTATTGCGCCATAAGGAATAGCATAATGTAAAAGATCAGTCATGTGTACACCGCCATCTATTGCTTTAAAATGATGCTGATGATGCCATAATGCATAAGGGCCAAAACGCTGTTCATCAACAAAATATTTTTTCATCAACATGCGTGATCTCTGTCATCCAGTCCATTTTAATACCTAATAACGGCGAGATCTTATAAGTAATGATCATTCCGGGGTACATTTTCGTCTCAGCGGTATAATCAGATGTTACTACGAAGCTCATATCACTGGGTGTGATTTTAGCTAAATTTAATGGCGACGAAAAAAATCCCAGGCTTGATCAAGGCTGATCGGAATGGATTGTTCTTTTTTAAAACGTATGTTCTCACTATGGGATAAAAAATAGTTATAAGTTGAGTTTTGATTTAAAGCTGCTATGTTTCTGTGCGATCACGTCGTTCCTAACAGCAATCGCATTTTATTTTAATTTACCTTTCTTCCTTCCCTATCGGCAAATCCCTTCTTGACCATTCGCTCCATGAGCCCACGTAAAGCTTTGGGCCGCTGATGCCCGCGTAATCCATGCCCAGCAGGGTATGGCAGGCTGTAACACCCGATCCGCAGTGAACTATAACTTCGCTGTGCGCTACATCGCCAATTGCGGCATCGTAGGCCTTACGCAGCTCATCGGCGGGTAAATACTTACCGTCGGCACCGAGGTTGTTGATATAAGGCAGATTTAAAGCACCGGGGATATGGCCGGCTATCAAATCCAAAGGTTCTGTCTGGCCCAGGTAGCGTGGTGTTTCGCGTACGTCAATTACCAGTCGTGAGGGATCCTGTGCAGCTTCTCCAGCCTCCGCTATCTCAACAGTATTTGCATATTCGTGTGTCACCGGGTACGGATCAACGGCAACCGGGGCATAAACTTCAGTGCTCAATGCTATACTTGCATCTTTAGCAGCCTGTAAGCCGCCATTTACTACCTGTACGTTTTCATGACCAATTGCCCGCAGCATCCACCACAAACGCGATGCGCTAAACGCTCCCGACTTGTCGTCATAAACCACTACGTGGCTCTTAGGTGTGATGCCCCAGTTGCCCAGCAATACAGCAAACTCCTGTATATTAGGCAACGGATGCCTGCCGCCAAAGGCCGGGTCATCGGGTTTAGTGGTAAGGTGCTGATCAAGGTCGGCGTAGATGGCGTGGTTTAAATGGCCTGCCAGGTAACGCTGGTAAGAGTCCTGCCCTCCGCGGGCATCAATAAGAATAGTATCCTGTGCGGCTAAAGCCGGGTCGTTGATTTCAATAAGTGGCGACATAGGTATATCTGATATGTTTTAATATCAAATATAGATACACGCTTTGGGTTTCGGCAAATTTACTGCACTATTTTATTGGCGCAGTATGAGCTTGCAAAAGCCTCGGGCTTGGCCTTAAACACAAAACCCATGCTCAGGATGTAACCCATAGCCTCGTGCAGGGCCGCGTTACTTTTAAACATCGGGTTGGTGTTAATGTCGGCATGTACCTCAAGCTCCACATCATACAGGTCGAGCAAATCACAAAGCTTGTAAGCAATGTCGATAGACTTTTGCACTTCGCTCAGCATCCTTTCTTTAATGCTCATTTTTTGCGAAGTGCGTTCCTGGTGTATGAACATAAAAGCGCCGCGTTTTTCGCGCAGAAACACGATCACCGTCGCAAAATCCGTTATGGATCCTTTAACTTGTGAGTCGGTGCCGATACATACTTTAAGCTTGTTACCGAGGAGGGCTTCGCGTTCAATTGCCTTTTCAACCTCTTCCATAATGGGCGATTGGATTACTTCGCCGCTGAATTTTCTCCAGGTCATAAAAATTATTTTAGGTAAATTTTAGGCGACCTCTTTTATGGGTCTATAAAAATAAGCGATAACGTTTCATATTAACGTAAATAACATGTGATTTATTTGTTAACATTTAGCTGATTATTAACAGATTAATTGCATTTCGGATGTCGGATTTTGGATTTGGGAATCTTGGAGGATGAATTTCCCCTATTCATTTGTGTCCGCTTTTACTAGTCGAGTTTAGCGATAGCATAACTTCGTCCCAAAACAGGGCAAGCATTCTGCTTACGGAAGCGGAAAAGTAAATTGATAGTATAGTTAGGCTGAAAGCTTAAGACATTTTTCGTCCCCTCAGGGTCTCTCGCAGAGGACCCTGAGGTTGGCAATCATATTTAGATTCATAAATATATTTAACTATGGCTACCCGAACTTTACACAATGATCCCGGCGAGACCTGGTTTATAACTTTTACCTGTTATAATTGGATTCCTTTATTCGAAATCACACAATCGTATAAAATGCTATATGATTGGCTTCGATTTATAGCAGAGAATTACAAGGTGCAAACTCATGTTTTTGTATTGATGCTTAATCATGTTCATCTGATTATTAAAATGCCCGATACAGAAGTAGGGCTTAACAAAATAATTAGTAATGGCAAAAGATTTATGGCTTATGAACTTGTAAAAAAGCTAACAGCATCAGGCAAAATCGACCTTCTTAATCAACTTTCGGCGGCATGTACCGAAAAAGAAAAAAACAAAGGACAAAAGCATAAAGTTTTTGAACAGTCATTTGATGCCAAGCCCATATACTCTACGGCCTTTCTCTATCAAAAAATAGATTATATTCATCATAATCCGGTATCCGGAAAATGGTTATTATGCGATGATTTTATTAAATACCCACATAGCAGTGCAGCCTTTTATCATTCTGCAAAGCCTCATGAATTTTTAACCATAATAGATTATCGGGATTTTTGGACAGACATAAACCATGTGAGACCGGTGAGGCTACTTTAAACATAGCAGCTGGCATGGCGTAGATCATCAGGGTCCTCTGCGAGAGACCCTGATGGGACGGAAAACTTCGTCCAGGCGAGGGAAAAGAAACTGTTGGTGACAACACCAACAGCGGCATTCAATATCAATTAGGGTAAATAAAAAACCCGAAATCGAAACTCCGAATTCCGAAATCAGGACAGCGCAGCCTTGATCCTGTTCTCGGCTTCCAATACCAGGTCGCCAATCGGGGTTTTACCGGGCTCAATGGGTTCAAGTACCGTCCAGGTCATGGATATAAAAGTATTAAGCGGATAAAAGCCGTATTGTACAACTTTCCAGCTATTTTTTATGGCGATAGGCACCAGCAATGCCTCAGGGCATTTTTTCAGCAGCATGGCAACACCTCCCGGCTGAAAAGACCGTACTACGCCATCTTTGGAGCGGGTGCCTTCCGGAAAGATCACTGCCGACCAGTTATTGGCTTTCATCCGCTCACCTAAACTTGTCATTTCGGTCATGGACTGGCGGGAGTCTTTCCTGTCGATATTAGCACCGCCGCCGTGTTTCAAATTATAACTTATGGAGGGGATCCCTTTGGTAAGCTCTATTTTAGAAACAAACTTGGCGTGATACTTACGCAGGTAATAAATAAGCGGGGGGATATCGAGCAGGCTTTGATGATTGGCTACAAATATAATTGGCCTGCCCATCGGCAAATTTTGTTTATTGATGAAAGTCACCGTATCGCCAATGATATAAAAAGTGCGAAACAGGCATAAGTTCAGGATATCAACCGAACGTTTGTGCGCGGCATAGCCAAAAAAACGAAAGCAGATCCACTGGATGGGCTGAAAAATAACCAGGGCTAAAAAAAGGCAATTATGGCAATAGGCGACAGGATATATCCTAATAACTTTTTCATCAGTAGGCGAAGTTATATTTTTTTCGGCAAAGCGGTAACTTACAAACGGTTTTCTGTTAGTAACAACTGTACTTTAAGCACTGCGGCAACAGTCATGGCATCAGTAATTTCGCCATTACAAACCATGCGGTACATTTCAGCAAAAGGCACTTTTTTGATAATCAACTGCTCGGTTTCTTCAGGCTCGGCTTCAAACTGTTCAAGACCGCGGGCCAGGTACAATATACTGAGTTCATCGCTTACCGAATTACTGAGGTGCAAGCGCTGGATCTCTGTCCACCGTGAAGCTTTCAAACCGGTTTCCTCCAGTAATTCACGTTTGGCTGACTCAAGCGGGTCTGTTCCCTCAGGACCGCCGCCTTCGGGCATTTCCCAGCTGTACAGGTTTAACGTGAAACGGTATTGGCCCACGAGGTAGGTATTTAGTTCTTCATCTAAAGGTAAAATACCTATGGCCAGGTTTTTATAGTGTACTCTGCCATAAATACCGGGATTACCAGCAGGGTTAATCACCTGGTATTCGGTAACGTTGATCCAGGGGTTATCGTAAATGTCTTTTTGAGATGT
This sequence comes from Mucilaginibacter sp. P19, assembly GCF_050632265.1. Classification (NCBI taxonomy): domain Bacteria; kingdom Pseudomonadati; phylum Bacteroidota; class Sphingobacteriia; order Sphingobacteriales; family Sphingobacteriaceae; genus Mucilaginibacter; species Mucilaginibacter sp. P19. The sequence goes on along the minus strand of NZ_CP192586.1, from coordinate 992,091 downwards.
TATTTTCCAGGGATTATCTTCAGGATGATGCATGGCCTAAAAATAGACATCTTTTTATTAAAAAAATATCATTTCGACAGAGCAGCGCAGGTTGTGAGTAATGGCGCGAAACAGAAATCTTCTACATCAGGCTTTACAACTAAACCTGTAAAAGCCGGGCGCAGAAGATTTCTGCTCACTCATGACACACAAAACCCATCCCTGGTTTGTTCGATTTTTTATCTACTCCGTTACATACTCCAGTTTCACCTGCACGTTCAGGTCTTCATGCATCCGGGCAAACTGGCGCGGGTTGCGGGTAAAGTCAGGATCAGTGTCCATATAAATGTTGGTGATCTTAACCATTTCGGGGTGTTTATCAGTACCTATATTATAGGTAAGCCCCTCGCCGCTTTCTAAACTTTGTTTAAGCTCAAGGTATTGCTTACCGGTTACAATGATCATTTTTTCGGCAGTCATGGATACTATTTATATAAATGGATAAATTACTCAAACCGTGAGTTGATTTGCCCTGTAACATACCGGCGATACAAAATTATCGCTTACCGGGTTCTGTAACGGTTTATTATATTTACCTCAAATATAACTCATATATATCCGCATAAATGATCAGTATTAAAAAATTATTGCCTTTTGCTTTATTATTAAGCGGTACTGCAGCATTGGCGCAGCAAAGCCTACCCATAGCTGTAAACCTGCAAAAAACCTACACCAAAGGAACACGCACCACAACCGGAGCACCCGGCAAAAACTACTGGCAAAACACGGCCGACTATAAGATCAAAATAAATTTCGACCCCAAAACCCGCTTGTTGAGCGGAACAGTTGGTATTGATTATGTTAACAACAGTCCCGATACGTTAAAAAGGGTGCAATTTAAGCTCTATCCCAACTTGTATAAAAAAGGCGTGGCACGTCAAATGCAGGTTTCGGCAGGTGACCTTACCGATGGGGTGCAGATCAAAAGCCTTAGCATAGATAATAAAACACCCGACAGCGCTAAAACCCGCCGTATCAACGGCACAAACATGACGCAGCGTGTTCCCCCTATTGCTCCAAAGCAAAAAGTACATTTTGATATCAGCTATGCATATACATTAAACAAGGGCTCACATATCCGTACTGGTCAAGTTGATACCGGTGCATTCTTCATTGCCTATTTCTTCCCGCGCGTAGCAGTTTATGACGATATTGATGGATGGAACGATTATCCATACGTTGGCTCACAGGAATTTTATAACGATTTTTGCCATTTCAGCGCGGAGATCACCATACCCGGCGACTATAAAGTTTGGGCAACAGGCGATCTGAAAAACGCCGACGACGTTTACGACAGCAGGATCATTAAACGCATCGCCAATGCCGGCGCAAGTGATAAGGTAACGGATATCATTACCGAAGATGATATCAAATCGGGCAACATCACCAAAAATAATCCAACTAACACCTGGAAGTTTGAGGCCGATAGCGTTACCGATTTTGTTTTTGCTGCCAGCAACCATTATTTATGGAAAGCATCGAGCCTGGTGGTTGATCCGAAAACCGGCAGGCGTACCCGTGTTGATGCAGTGTTTAACGAAAAGCATAAAGACTATTATGCGGTAGTTGATTACGCCCGCAAAACGGTTGAGGTGATGAGCTACAAATTTCCGAAATGGCCGTATCCATACCAGCATGAAACCGTTTTTGATGGGTTAGACCAAATGGAGTACCCGATGATGGTGAATGATAATCCGCTGGAAGATAAGGCCGATGCCATTGAGCTTACCGATCATGAGATCTTCCATACCATGTTTCCGTTTTACATGGGTATTAACGAAACCAAATACGGTTGGATGGATGAAGGCTGGGCAACCATCGGCGAATGGCTGGTAAGTCCGGAGATTGATCCTTCCATAGTGGATCCATATGGTGTTGCCGCTGTTGAACAAAGCGCCGGCCACGAGGTTGATGTGCCGGTAATGACACTTACACCAATGCTCACAGGCCCTGCCGGTTTTACCGACAGCTATCCCAAACCAGGCCTGGGCTATTTATATGTAAAAGATATGCTTGGCGATGAACTGTTTACCAAAGCCCTGCATTACTATATTACACAATGGCATGGCAAACACCCTATGCCTTACGATTTTTTTAATTGTATGAACACCGGTTCGGGCGTAAACCTTAACTGGTTTTGGAAAGCCTGGTTTTTTGATAATGGCGTAACGGATCTGGCCATCAGCAAAGTGACTAACGCCGGGTTAAAATATGCTGCCACAATTACTAAAGTTGGCAGTAAGCCCATCCCCGTTAACCTAACCATTAGTTATACCGATGGTACTACCGAACTTATACACAAAAGTATTGCTGTTTGGTGTACCGGTAACAAAACAACCACAGTTAATTTCACTGCAAAAAAAGCGGTTAAAAAGATTGTACTTGGTACTACCTATGATCCAGACAGCAATAAAAAGGATAATGTGTGGGTAAGTGCTAAATAATTGAAAGCTAAAAGCGGAATGCACAAAGCCGAAAGCTAATAATGTGATAAACAAAAAAAGCGTCATTGCGAGGTACGAAGCAATCCCCAATAAGCAGAGCAGCTATGCAGATTTGCCCTGTAAAGTCGGCGATTGCTTCGTACCTCGCAATGGCGATCTTCTTACCGTCCCATCAGGGTCTCTCGCAGAGGACCCTGATGTATGCGCCATGCAGATTTACTATATCCCCTGCTTTTGATACGCCCTCAGCAGTTCATCCACATCAATCCCATTAATTTTCATACCGTTCAAATCGCAATCGGTAATATCAACACCACTTAAGTTGCAATCGGTTATTGTGCTGCCCTGCAGGTCGCAGTTCTCAAATTTAAGGGGGCGTTGTTTCGCAGCAGGATCATAAGCCGGATGACCTTCGGGCGGCATACCTATATCATGGATATAAGCTCCTCCAAGTTGGGCATATTTTATTTCCAGATCGCTTAGGTTGGCATCTTCAATTTTAAGCCCAGTTATACAAACATCCTTAAAGCTTGCATTGTTCATCATCATTTGCTCAAAGCTTGAACCATTAAGCAGAGCGCATTTAACATCAAGTACCTTTTGAGTTTCTTTTATAACAATGATTTCGGGGTTGTTATTTGCTGAGTTTTCCATGATTCATTATTGATTTATTCAAAGATGCTGAAAATGAACGCCAAAGCAAGGTTATACACGCGACAAATGACGGGTGTATTTGCGACAAATGAATACTCACTATCTCGTTTAAAATTTAGGCTAAAGCCAGCTCGGTTCACTAAATACCCGTTGGTTAAAACCAACGGCAATGAATCAAAAACAGACATAAAATATCATTACAACTTCATTGCCGTCACTTTTAAGTGACGGAGAATTAAAATGAAGCTTCGGCTTTAGCCGAACCCGTCACTCAGGCTTTGGATTTCCTCCTTTCAATTTGTAACTTCAATTACTTATTTACCACTCATGACCCTGCTCCACCAATTCAAATTGCAGTTACTTATTGTATTATGCATTACTTCTGCTCATAGCATTTTTGGCCAGCAAAAAAACCAGCCTATCACGCATGCTAAATGGTTGATCGGCAGCTGGAAAAATCAATCGGCAAAAACAGTGGATATTGAAACATGGAAAAAGCTTAACGACAGCACCTTTATCGGCAGAAGCTATTCGTTGACTGGTGCAGATACGGTATCATCCGAACATATCCGTATGGAGCAACATAAAGGCCAGCTTTACTATATCCCAACGATAAAAAATCAAAACGATGGAAAAGCGGTAATTTTTACACTTACTTCATCAGATAATAACCATCTGGTATTTGAAAACCCGGAACATGATTTCCCGCAAAAAATAACCTATACCCAAATCACTAACGACTCGTTGGTGGCCGAAATATCGGGGACAAAGAAAGGCAGACAAAAGGCAATACAATTCCCGATGAAAAGGGTCAAATAAGAGAGGAGCAGCTTTATATCTATTGCAAAAATTCGGCTATATCACGACCATAAAATTCTTTGAACAGTTTCCGGAAATAGGCCGGTGTTTCAAACCCTGCTATATAAGATATTTCGGCCACGGTGCGGTATTTACCACTATTGATTGCCTCCATCGACATCAGTAAACGGATTCGCCGGATATAATTATTGGGAGTAATACCCGTGGTGTTTTTTATGCGCCGGTGCAGTTGCCTTTCACTTAAACCCATTTCGTTACTTAACAATACAATGATCAAATCAACTTTTCCAATATATTTTCTTACCAGCGTTTCAAGCTCATAAAGCCAAAGCTGATCGGCAATAGAAAGTTCACTGATTGGCTTTAGATTATGTGTACTTAACTCCGCCCCTCTTTCAATTTCGTTATTTTTTACCGATACGAGTGATACTTTGCTAAATTCTTCCAGTTTCTTTTTGTCGGTAATATTCCTGGCAATAGCAAAAACCAGCTGCTGTTTTTGTACTGGCATCGAGATCCATGAAAGCCATACTATTTCTCCGCTTTTGGTTACATACCTGTTTTCAAAATTATACAGCGGATTGTTTTTCTTTATACTCTCACGTTTACTGGCGGTGATACTTCTGTCTTCGGGATAAACAAATGAATCGATAGGCCTTGCAAACAGTTCGCTTTCGGTATAACCTAAAGTTTTTGAAACAGCCGGGTTAATTTTTTTAAAGTAACCATCAAACCCGGCAACACATAACCAATCGGGCGACAAGCGAAAGAAGTATTCCAGATCAAAAATCTCATTGAAGTTTTCCATATAAATTTCAGTTCCCCTTGTACGGGAACGCAACACATTTGGTAATTAAAAGCAATATAGCCACAGGTTGTGAAAAGGCAAATTCAAAAGAAACCATTTTTTATGATACCCATAAATATTTAACATAAACTGGCAGGATTCTTTAGCAAAATGTCAGTAATGTTAACTTTTCCAAACCGGATTTCACATGTTTAAAGCGAAACAGCCGCTATATCCCATTATGCAAAACCTTTGTTATTCATAAACCGGTAGCAATAGTACAACTGAGTGTTTTTTCATATTATTACGGGTAATATGAAAACCCTATACCAAAACACAATTAAACTCATCCCCTTTACTTTACTGGCCTTATCATTACAAAGCTGCATCAAACAGCCGGGAGCATGGCGAAACGACCAGATTCCCGGCGGTAAACGCGACGATTTCCACAAACTTAACGAACAACTGCTCCATGATCTCCGCACCGGCAACAGTGATGATATCAGCAATATGGAATCGCGGGAAATGCTGGACGACAAGTCAAATCTCAGACAAATAGAGTTGGTAGGCAACGCCGTTAAAACTGCCGACTATGATATTTACGACAGAATATTACATTGTAAATAAGCACCGCAGTACAGATACAATAGGCAATGCGTCGGCAGGCATCAACAGCTATAAAATGATCTATAATGGTATTACCCATGAAATGTACATGGCGCTTTTTTTGCCAAAGGATAAAAACCTGCCAAACCAGGAAATGATTACCGCCCTGTATGCCAAATACGATTATGGCTGGAAACTAACCTCGGTAAATGTAAATACTTATAAAATTAACGGTAAAACAGCCCCCGAGCTTTATGAGCTGGGAAAAAAGAAATACAATAAACAGCATTTTGCCGATGCCCGTTTAACCCTTGAACTTGCTTTACAATGTACCGCCCCTAACGACTACTGGCATTACGAACACGATACCGATGCAGGCAAATTATTCCAGGATGCTGCCGAGGCAACAGTAAAACAATACCGTTTCCCGGTAGTAATTGATGGCGTTGCAGGCGAACCGCGGGTATTCCGGATTGGCAATCAAAAAAACAGCCATGGCTGGTTCCCGGTAATTTATTATACAACCAAAGTAAACATTGCCGATACCAACGCAGTAAAAAGCGAGAATGTGCAGATCGGGAAAGTTATTGACAAACTACTACCGGGTATTACTGAGGATAAGGATTATATTTTCTACTCTGCCTGCAGCAAACTACCGCTGGGTGCCGCAACACGTGTTGAACATTTTGATATGACAGATAAGCTGCGGTAATAATACAAAAGCGTCATTGCGAGGAACGAAGCAATCTCAAACTATGCAGGGCCGACCTGCTAATCGGGGATTGCTTCGTTCCTCGCAATGACGCTTCTTTTAACTAATAACATTACTGGTCGAAGTTACGCTACCGCTAAACTTCGACCTAAAACAATGGAAGCATCCTGCTTCCGAAACTGCGACTATTAATTACTTATTAAGTTAAGCTGAAAGCTTAACCCATTTTAGGTCGAAGTTACGCTACCGCTAACCTTCAACCAGTTCATAAAACGAGAAAGGGAACGACAAGCCGTTCCCTTTCTCGTTTTTATAAGTATCTTATCAAATCGCTTCCAACTGCAGCACCACACTGGTGTGATAAGCGTTGTTTCCGGGATTAATACCCACATTCATCAGGAAATCACCGGTAAAAGTTAAATCCTCTTTGCCTAAAACCGAACCCGCGCCCGGATAAAGGTTAATCTCTTTTACACGGTATTTTTTATTAGGGTCGAGGCCTTTCAGGCGTACAGGTACTTTGCTGCCTGATCCGTAACGGTTATTCACCAAATAGTTGAACATTACTGCCTTTGATTTATCGTCGCTTACATACATGATAGATGCCGCGTCGTTATCCCATGGCGAAGCTAAGCGGTACTGGTCGCCGTGCCAGATCACATCTTTTAATGCATCATAGTTTTTCAACGCCGACTGACAGAAACTCAGCTCGCTTTCACTTAATTTGCCTATCACAATATCAAAACCCATTTTACCCATCATGGCCACATCCACACGGAATTTGATGGGTTGTTTGCCCCAATCGGTAACGTGGTTTGAGCTGGTGATAGCCGGATAGAAGAATGAATACTCCCACTGGATAAATACACGCTCCAGCGGATCGGTGTTATCGCTTGGCCAAAACTCTGTAAAGTATTGCAGTGCACCATAGTCAACCCTGCCGCCGCCGCCCGAGCAAAGCATCAGAGGCACTTTAGGATATTTGGCACGAACGCGTTTCAATACATTGTATAAACCATTCACATAATCAACATAAATGTGCGACTGGTCTTTTTTCAAATAAGCTGAATAAGCGTTATAAATAACCGCATTACAATCCCATTTGATATAAGCCAGGTCGGGATTTTTGGCGAACAGGTTATCAACCACGCCAAATACAAAATCCTGTACTTTAGGGTTGGCCAGATCAAGCACCAACTGGTTCCTGAAATACTTTTCAGGACGGTTCGGCTGTTTAATTACCCAATCGGGATGGGCTTTGTAAAGGTCGCTGGCAGGGTTAACCATTTCCGGTTCAATCCAGATGCCGAATTTTACGCCATTGGCCTGCGCTTCTTTTACCAACGAACTGATGCCATTTGGAAGCTTTTGCTTGTTTTCCTGCCAATCGCCCAAACCTGCATTATCGCCGTTACGCGGGTGGCTGTTGCCAAACCAACCGTCATCCAACAAAAACAGGTCGACACCCAGCTTTTTTGTATCTTTTAACAAGCCTGCAAGCTTGCTCTCATTAAAGTCAAAGTAAGTCGACTCCCAGTTGTTCAACAATGTCAGCCTTGAACCATTACCATCAACAATTTTGTATTGGCGTGCCCAGCTTTGCAGCTTACGGCTGGCATCACCCTTACCGTGGTCGGAGTAAGTGTAAAGGAAAGCTGGCGTAGTAAATTCAACACCTGGTTTCAAATGATACTCGGAAGCAGCATTGTTAATACCTGCAATAATTTTCAGGTTATTGGCCACATCCAGTTCAAAATCAATCCTGAAATTTCCCGACCATTCCATAGCCCCGTAAAGCACTTTGCCTTCGTCTTCGGTAGCAGGTTTATCCATTGAGATGGCGAACATCGAATGTTCATACAGGTTGGCACGGGTACCCAGTTTGCTGTCGATTGTTTTAATACCGTGGGTTAAACGGGCTTCTTCGGGCTGCATTTCCATAGCCCAGTTGCCGTGGTATTGCTTCAGCCAGAAACCGCCGGTAGTATTACCCTTCAGGTTTAAATTGGCCGACGCATATTTATCAAGCGTTACTATCCCCTTTTCGTTATGTTTTATCACCGACCATTGCTCAGTTACATCTTCTTTAAAATAGGTTTTGTAGTACAGCTTTACCTCAAAATCATAAACAGGATCTTTCATGGTTACTACCAGTAATGAAATATCATCATCAACCTTGCTTACCGCATGGCTTACGTAGGTTAGGTTTAATGATTTATTACCATCCGCATGAGTAACTGTAATAGCCGGCTCACCAAGACTGGCTGAGCCTGATGGTGTGTAAGCATCGTTTTGTACGCCCGAATCATCGGCTTGTTTGTACATTTTTGAGATGCCTGCATACTCGGCTGTATTGGCAAGCTTTGCCCCCAGGTATACCATGTTCAGGTGCTTTTCGGCATCGGTTTGTAATACAATAGCGTTGTGCTGTGTTTCAACAGGAATGATTACTTGCTGCGCTGCTGCCCTGCCGGCAAACAGCATTGAGCCTGCGAAAAGCAGGCCCAGTGGTAAAGTTTTTGTTTGAGTAGTTCTCACGTGTGATTTTTGGGTTTAACCGGCTGCTTCGGTAATTTGGTTTATCATGTTTTGATGTATCCTCGCCCCAAAATGCCCGGCATCCAGTTTCAGAACCTCGGTAAAGGCCTTTTGTGCCTGCTCAAAATCACGTAAACCGAGGTATCCCAGTCCCTGTAAAAAATAGCAGTGCACGCGGTTCCTTACCTGCAGATCATCTTCAAAAATGAGCAAATTTGGCAGCGAGACGGCAAAGTAATCAATTTTTACGTTATCATCCATGTGCCCGATACCATAATTAAGCAGTTTTTTGAAGATTCGTTCGGCCGATGTACTGTCACCCAGACATTTTTTTGCCAAACCCTGATAAAAGATCTTATCCGGCTGCTGATCGTTATAAAAAACAGCCGCTGTCGGATCTTCCAAACCTATGGCTGCCTGCTCAAAATAGGCCTTTGCCTGTTCCGTTTGCTGCAGGCCTTCATGGGCCTGGCCCAGCCAGTAAAAGATGTCATTTTCCTGTGTGCCGAATAGTTTGCCCTCGCCTAAATTATGTGGGTAGGTTTGTGCCTGGGTCAGCTGTTCAACAGCTTTTTGATATTTACCATCGCGGATGTTTTGCTTGGCCATTTCAACCAAAGCTGCAACATACTGGCCGGATGCTTTGCCTTCGCCGCCCTCCCATGGGTGGAATGTTCTTTGCATCACCTGTTCAAACGCGGTTTGGTGCTCGCCTAAAAAGTTATACAGCGTTGCACGCTCTAAATAAACATCATCACGAAGTTTGGCAGTCTCCAGGTTAGCTTCAACAAATTTCAGTCGTGCTTCTGTAGAATAGTTCAGCTTTTTGTAAAGCTGGTCGAGTTCCATCAGTACACGGGCATCGGCGGGATCCAACGCAAAGGCTTTTTCAAAACAAATTAAAGCTTTTGCCGGGTCATTACGTTTATTATAATAGGCTATACCCAGATTCCTGAATACGGTTGGGAACGTATCGTCCAGTTTTGCTGATGTTTCCCAGGCCGCGATGGCATCATCATATTGCAGTTTATCATAAAACAGGTTACCTAAATAATAAGGTGCTTTGGCATCGGTGGGCACAAGCTCAGCGGCCAGTTTCAGTATGCTGATCTCTTCCAGCCTATCGGGGAAGCACAGGTACGAATCGGCAGCTGAGGCCTGTTTAAAACATGCAGAAGCCTGTTCATTATTGCCAAACCTGTACGCAAAGTAGCCCAGGTAATAATACACCATCGGACTGGTAGCATCACCGTTCACCGCATAATTCAACAAATCTGCAGCTTCCTGGTACAGGCCGGCATTGGCGTAATCAAGTGCGTATTCAATGTAATTTTGGTAATAACCGCGCGATAGTTTAATGAGTTCATTAAGGGTGGCAGTGCCTTTTTCTTCATCACCAAAAGCTTTGTAAGCATAAACCAGCTCAAACAGAGCGCCCAGGTTAAACGCATCCCTTTTTATTGCCGCTGTAGCTACCTCGACAGCATCTTCAAAACGCCCGAGCTTACGGAAAGCCGCCGAGCGCAAAACATAGGCTTTACTGTTATTGGCATTTCTATCTAATGACGACAGCGAGTGATCAAGCGCCAGTTCGTAATCGCCGTTTTCCAGGTCGATCTGTGCTACCGAAAAATAGCCGCTATCTTTCCAGGCATTGCTCCAGGTAGCTTTATAAAACGCTTTGTACGCATCCTCTTTTTTGCCGAGGAATTTCAACGCCAAACCTAAATTGTAATAACACTCGCTATCGTAAGGATTAGGGTTACGCTGGGTGATGGTTTCAACCGCCTTGCGGAAATAAGGCTCGCTTTTAGCAAACTGTCCGCGACGCAAATACCATAAACCTAAAGCATTATTATTGCGGATATCTTTTGGATCACGGCGTAAAGCTTCCTCATAATAAGGCACCGGGCTATAAGTAGCATGGCGGTACTGCTCCAGGTGCTGGCCCGTTAAAAACAACTGCTCGTTATTTTCTACATCGGCAGGCAGCAGGGCCGGACTGGCAGCTTCAGGGATATTGTTAAGCTTATTGCTTGCCGCATCATATTTAATGAGTTCTTTGCCCGCTGCCGAATGTACGGTAAGCAGCAAAAGGTTCTCGTTAATATCCTTAACGGCTATCTCGCGGGTATAAACTTGTTCTGGTACAATGCAAACTTTTTCGCTCAATAATACTTTGCCATCATGCTGCAGTTTGATGTTCAGGTTGTTTTGCTCGCCGGTTACGTAAACTTTCAATAGTAGTTTGCCCTCTTTATAATCAAGTGCCAGCAGGATATCTTTGGTAGCATTTTTTACTACGCCAAGCTCGCGGTATGGCATAAAGTATTGGGTAAAATGTTTTTCCTCGTGCGGCATCAACCAGGTAAAATCGGGTTGGTTATCGGTAAACATACCTGTCATGAGCTCAATGTACGGGCCATCCTCGTCGGTTAGGTTCCTGTCCCAGGCCAGGCCGAAATCGCTGTGGCCCCAGGTCCACTGTTTTTTGCCAGGCGATACATGATGATTGGCTACGTGCAGCAAACCAGCCTGACTGTCATGCTCATATCCGCCCACAAAATCGTAATTGGAGTTGATAGCCATGTACGACGTTGGCACCGGGATATTTTTATACCTTGAGATATCTGTACCCGGCGAATAATCAACTTTATAGTAAGTACCCGTAGCTATCGGGAATGTTGATACGTCGCGCTTACCATGGTCAAACACCGCGTTCAGATCCGGCGGAAAAACCGACTGGTAATCGTCATTAACTTTCACCGCCGGGTTTGCCCACCATAAAAAAGTTTGCGGCAGGGCCGAGCGGTTATAGAGCTTCGCTTTTATTTCGATGTAAGCCTTATCCGGGTGCAGCGTAAAACCGGCCATACCTTTGGTATGGAACATGCGCTCCACTTCATTAACCCAAACGGTTTTGCTGCCATCGGCATTTTCTTCAATTTTATAATCAACCGGTTCAAAAGTGCTTGGGCGATGGTGCTGTGGCCAGTTAAATTCAATACCGCCCGAAATCCAGGGGCCGGTTAACCCTACCAGTGCCGGCTTAATCACCTGGTTATAATAAATGAAATGACGGCCCCTGATTTTGTCATAAGCCATCTGGATACGGCCGCCAAGCTCGGGCAGGATGAGTACTTTGAGGTATTTATTTTCGAGGTAAAGGCCTGCGTATTCTTTATCTTCTTTTTCGTCGTAAATTTTTTCGATAACCGGGTTAGGGTACACCTTGCCGCTGCTACCCTGGTAAACGCGCTTTTCAAAAAACATGGGGTTTTTATCGGGCTTCCCTATACCGTAGGTTGGGATAACTACCTTCTCTTCCCAAACATTTACATACAAATTATTCATGTGGCTTATGATTATTAATGTCTTACTAAATTTTCTTCTAACTCTTCAAGGGTTTGGCCTTTGGTTTCTTTCACTTTTTTAAGTACAAACAAAAAGCCTAAAAAGCAGATCACCGCGTACATATAAAATGGCCCGTAAGTGCCCAGCACCTTAGCCAGTATAGGGAAGGTGAACACCAATATAAAATAGGCAGCCCATAACGATACAATGGCCACTGTTGATGCAGCGCCACGGATCTTATTAGGGAAGATCTCTGAAATAAGTACCCAGGTTATAGGTGCAAGTGAAAGCGCGTAAGTGCTGATGGCCAGCAACACAAATATGGATACCAGCCCGGCCGCCAGGTGATTTTGCAGCAGGTAAGCCAATACAATATAAAATATGGATAAGCCCAATGAACCAATGAGCATCAACGGCTTACGGCCGAGCTTATCAACCTGCCACATAGCCAGCAAGGTAAAAACCAGGTTAACTATACCAATGGATACAGTTTCAAACAATTGCTGGTTTAAGCTTGAACCCACCGAGGCAAAAATGGTTGAAGTATAGTTAAACACCACATTGATGCCACAAAACTGTTGAAACACAGCCAGCGTAATACCTATCAATACGGCAGGGCGTACGCTTTTTTCAAATACGGCGCGGTACGATTGCTTTTTTGCGCCGGTAAGCGATTTTTCAATAGCCTGCTGTGTTGAAGTCACAAACTCTTCGGAGCCTATTTTGTAAAGTACCTTTTCGGCATCAGCGTGCCGACCGGCCTTGATCAGCCACCGGGGGCTTTCGGGCAGGGCTATAACCCCTAATAAAAATACCGCGGCAGGTACCGTGCCCAAACCAAACATCCAGCGCCAGGCATTATCGCCGCTGTCGGCTAAAAAATAGTTGCACAGGTTGGTGATCAGGATGCCCAATACCACGGTAAGCTGGTTGATAGCTACATTACGCCCGCGCACCTGTGCCGGGGAAATTTCGGCAATGTACATGGGGCAAAGCATTGATGCCATCCCTACCCCTATGCCCGCTGCAAAACGCAGAATGATAAAATAAGTGAACCCGGTTGAAAAGGCAATACCCAGTGACGATACCGCGAAAATAAACGCCGCAACCATGAGACCGGGTTTACGGCCGTATTTTTCGGCAATGCGGCCGGCTATGATACAGCCCACGATACAGCCCAGCGCCAGGGAACCGGTAAGGAAGCCCTCCCAAACAGGGTCAAGCGCAAACTCCTTGCGGAGGAACGGCAGCGCACCCGATATTACGGCAAAATCAAAGCCGAACAGGTAACCGCCCAGTGCCGATATAAAGGAGATCCCTATAATATAGCCGCTGTTAAATTTTACTTCTTTTTAAAATCGATGGTCATTTGATATTGGTTAGTTTCTTCTCTCTGTATAAATTTACTTTAATTAAAGTCCGTTATTAAACAAGCTTTGGGCTTTGGGCCTTCTGCCTTTTGCTTTTAGCTTCATATGGTGCCAAACTTGTATAAAATACTTTGATTGTATACATCGCCTGCCCGCAATACAGCCTGCGGAAAATCAGGATGATTGATGCTATCCGGATAATGCTGACACTCCAGGCACAACGCATCAAAAGGTTTCGCCCCCTGGCCAGTATGTATAGGCGTAGTGCTGCTTAAATAATCACCGGTGTACAGGAACACGCCGGGATAATCCGTATAAACTCTAAGAGCACGGCCCGATGCTTCGTCGGTTAAAAGAGCGGCATAAATTAAGCCGTTCTCCCCGGCTCCCCTGTTGATAATGTAAAACAGGTTAAGGCCTTCAACATGGTTTTCATCTATATTAAATTTATCGCCCAGCTTGTTATTATTGAAAGCCTTTTGCCCGGCTGGTATAATTGCCCCGCTCGGCGTATAGTCTTCGTGCAAATCCACAATACTATCCGATAGCAGGGTAAGCTTGTGGTTATAGATCTTACTTTTAAATGCCGATAAATTAAAGTAAGCGTGATTGGTAAAATTTGCTATCGTAGCTTTGTCGGTAGTAGCTTTATAATTGATCAGCAACTCATTATCATTGCTCCAGGTATAGATAACCATAAGCTCTAACTTACCGGGATAACCCCCATCGCCATCAGGGCTGGTCAGGGTCATCATTACACCATTATCAAAAGCTTCGGCAGTAAACACCCTATAGTTAAAACCGCTTTTACCGGCATGGTTGGAATTTTTACCTTCATTGGCATCCAGGTGAAAAGTTTCGCCTTCGAGCTGAAATTTTACCCTGCTGATACGGTTGGCGTACCGGCCTATGGTTGAGCCGATGTAGCAGCTATCGGTTAAATACCCGTTCAGGTCAGGAAAACCAACCACCACGTTTTCAAAGTGCTGCAGCCTGTCGGGCACCACAACTGATACAATGGCCGCGCCGTAATTGGTAAGTTCAACATAGGCCCCGCTCTCGTTTTCAATTTTGAAAAGATAAACGTTATGACCGTTATGCTGCCCCCATAAACGGGTTGTGGTGTTAACAGCCATGTACGTTCAGATATTTAAATTGTTTGTTCATAAGTTATCCGCTTCATTAAACAGCCAGGTAATTTGCCTGACTTGTTTTAGCCCTAATTGGTTTTGGTAAACCTACTATGAAACAGGTGTTAAAAAAATGGATATTCTTTAAAAAGTGATGGATAATACTATCATTTACTGACAGCTATTAAAATCTTGCCGGGATAAAAAAATAAATACCTTTAATCGCCAGTTATACAGCAGCGTTATGAATGCGATAGCCGAACCAAAAAAACGGATCAAAGAAGGTTTTATCGGTCAAAAAATGATCGTATTGCCACCAAACATAAAAAAAGCCATCACCAGCAATGCTTTGATCAAAGGCTTTTACCTTACCGCTATCGGCTATTATCCCAAGGCGGCCTTTCATGACCGTGAACGCCGTACAGGCAGTAACGAATATATTTTTCTTTATTGTGTTGATGGAGAAGGCTATGTTTATTTGGGGGGCCAGGGCCACACCCTTAAACCCAATACTTTTTTCATTATCCCCCGTAATGTGGCACACCGTTATAAAAGCTCGGAAATCAATCCCTGGAGCATTTACTGGGTACACTTCAGCGGGCTAAATTCGCACCTGATCTATGAGCGCTCGCTCGAAAACGGGCAGCCTGCGGTACAATCCGTTCCCTACGACAACAGCCGGATTAAGCTGTACGAACAGGTCTACGCCGTGCTTGAACACAGCTATCATGAAAAAGAAATGGAGATTGTTAACATCAACCTGCTCAATTTTATCTCCTCGATGGTGTATTATAAGCAAACCAACCCGGTTGATTATGATAACGATTTTGTGAGCAACTCTATCGCTTATATGAAAAAACACATTAGTCAAAAGTTTGAAGTGATGCATTTGGCGAAACAACAGGGAATTTCAGCATCACATTATTTGCGGCTGTTTAAACAAAAAACAGGCTCATCACCTATTAACTATTTTAACCTGCTCAAGATTCAAACCTCCTGCCAGTACCTGTACTTTACCGACAGGAGCATTAAGGAAATTTGCTCAGAGCTGGGCTTTGACGACCCTTATTATTTTTCAAGGCTGTTTACCAAACTGATTGGCATGTCGCCGTCAAAGTACAGGAAAACACATAAGCGATAGGCCAGCGCGGATTTTGGTTAAAGCCGGTGGCGAGAAATGCCAGGGAATGAAACAGATGACTTAGTTACTCCTCATCCTTTCACTCTCCTCTTTTGAACCGCTTTCCGGTTTCCCCGGCCGGCCGGTCTTGTACTACCAAACGACTTTGAATAAGTAAGTTTAATTACCGGGAAACGTCTGGTTTCGGTATTGACAAGTACATTGCTCTTTATGTCAAAAGCCTCCCGTGTAAGTGTGCCGTACCGCACATGGATCTGCGTAGCACTGAACACATCGGCCACTGATAACTGCAGGCTGCCACCGTTATTTTTCAGCTCTTTTTTGATCCCGGCATTGATCAGCCCAAAACCATCAACCCTCGTTGTGCCATTATACGACAGGGAATTGTACTGCCCCGATACCTCTGCCGAAAAGCTGCCGGGCAGCTTAAACAACTGGTTAAAATTAAAGGAATATCCGAAGTACGATTTGGTTAACGGATGTAAAGTATAATCCTCCTTAAACTGCCTTAGGCCGCCAACAAAGCTATAGGTCATCTCCCACCAGTTACTTACTTTAAACGGCGCATTGGCCTGCAAGGTAAAGTAGTTTTGATACGGCAGATTTTGTGGCGAAATGAACAAAATATCGTGCGCTGGGCTTTCGCTGAGCTGATAGCGGGCTATGGCATTATCATCCCGGCTGTAAAGCAGGGAAAAGCTATAGTCGCCATAGTTATAGCCCAGTTTTATATTATTGGTGATGGTTGGTTTAAGAAAAGGATTGCCGGTGTAAACCGCCGTAGGGTCGCTGTATGCAAAGTATGAGGCCAGGTCGTCATATGATGGACGGCTGATCCTTTTGGTGTAAGACAGCTGCAGTTCGGATCGGTCACCCAACTTTTTGGTGAACAGCACTGTGGGGAACAGCTTTCCCAGTTTACGGTCTACAATGTTGCTGCCGGTTTGTGGGTTATCCATATTGGTATAGGAATATTCATAACGTACTCCTGTATTAAGGCTTATGCTTTTACCAAGCTGCCAATTAAGGGACAGATACGCCGCGCCAATATCTTCCTTCATGTATATGTTCGCAGCGGTCTGCATATTACGCTCCCAGGCCCCATTATTAAAACTTTCGATACCCGATGAGCTTGAACTGCCGGTATGCGCTCCTTTAATACCTGTTTCCAGTTTTAGTAAGGGTGATAGCTGGTTGGCATAATCGGCTTTAAACACGCCTACGTTGATGGCCGTATTGGCAAATCCGCGTTGCCTTTGCGCGCTTACACTGTTGTTGGCGTACACCTGCTCGCCATATTTGTTTACAAAGGACGTATTAACTTCGCTTGGACTGTTATTTCCATAATGGATATAATCGGCTTCCATGCTTATCTTCTCCCCTTCCTTCAGCACATGTTCAATATTGAGCGAGCTGGTGAGGTTATCCCAGTGCGCGTTCCCGTTAATATGCCCAATATACCTGAGCAGTGAATCGGGCAGGATCTTATACCCCGCGTTACTGTATGTATAAGTGGGCGAATGGCTGTTGTTATAGCTCAGGTTACCGCTTATGGTAGTTTTAGGATCCAGCTTAATATCAGTACCCAGGGTGGCATTGTGATTATTGCTGATCCTTTTGGTTTTTGTGTAAAATTCTACCTCGGCATTACCTCCGATAAAAGGCATGTACTGACTTCCGGTAATAAAAAGATCGGTATAGGTCCGGTCGTGCTGAAACGTGTAGGAGCCGTACAGATTGATATTTTTAGTATTATGACTGAGGTTGATGCCGGCAGTGCCTTTTTCGCCCATGCCGTAACCGCCAGTTAAGGAATAGGAGCCGTTTGTTCCCTGCTTTTTGCTTTTCTTCATTACAATATTGATGATGCCGGCACTGCCTTCAGCATCGTATCCGGCGGGCGGGGTGCTCAGCAGCTCTATTTTTTCAATATTATCGGCACTGGTACCATTAAGCAAATTCATGACCTGGGCAAGCGGCATACGCACCAGTTTGCCGTTGATCATTACTGTAGCCCCGCTTTTACCGTTCAGGGCAATACCATTATCCCGGTGATCGATAGTTACCCCCGGCAATCGTTCCAGCACCTGCAGGGCCGTACTGCCTTTGGTAAGCACACTGCTCTCAACATTTACCACTAAGCCATCGCTGCGCTGCTGGTACAATGGCTTATTTGCCCGCACTACCACCTCGCCCAATTGCCGGGTGTCCTCCTTCATCACAATAACAGCAAGATATTTTGCATCCTTGTTCCCGCTGATTTCAAAAGGCGATGAAAACCAGGTTTGATAGCCGATACTGCTTAACCGCAACCGGTAATTACCGGAAGGGGCATCCGCAATATTATAGCCTCCCTGTTCATTGGTAAGCATACTTTTAACTGAAGATGAATCTGCAGTTCTGACAAGCGATACAGTGACATATGGCAAGGGCTGGCTGCCGGCTGTGGTAACCCTGCCCGACACCTGGGCATTTACTATTTGTGCCAGGCAAATAAGTAACAGGCTGATGCATAAAGTTTTCATATGGCGTGTGTAACCTTTCTGGAGGTTATGCCGGCAAATAAAAACAGTGCTTTAAACTTTAAAAAACATGAATGATGAGTGACATGAGATAATTGATGAGATACGCAGAAGCGGGTTAATCGGTTTAAAACCAAAACTATACTGCCTTTTTTACGGCTTATAAGTTAAAGCCTGCATTTGGTCAATTATTTGTGCAGGTTGATATAATAACGAAATATAAATCAGTGCAATTGCTGTATCTTTAGGTAGGATATTGAAAATTTCTACAAACCTGTTCCCCCTCTGGGAGATTTTAGAATTTAATAAACATGTATTAATTGAAGGACAGATGCACCAGAGGTGCAAAAGGTTTGTAGCTCGTAAAGTTATAGAATACCCTTTGCCCCAGAGGGGCAAAACACGACGATTTGCTGGTTAAACGACAAGCAATTTGTGGGTAAACTTAAACTCGCAGAGGACCCTGATGCCTACGCCACGCAGGTTCGCTTTTTTCAATTCGGGTAGGGCGGCGGCCCTCAGGGTCCTCTGCGAGAGACCCTGAGGGGACGGGGAAAATATATTGGGTATTGAGAGGTGTCATCCTGAACCTGTCGATGGACATGCGCAGAGGCCCTGCTCGTCATGCTTCGAGGATCTACCCATGACACCTGTTTTTTATTATTATGATATTTAACATGAACAGTTTATCCGTTGATACATTAAACCAAAACTGGCTGTTTAAATACAAGCTGTACCACATCCCATTTTGGTGTGTGTACCATTATTTTTGGTTTACCATAGCGGTGGCTAACCCTGTGGCAGCGGCCAAATCCATGTTTTTTTCGGCTTATAGTGTCAAGATCCTGGCTTATGTAGTTTTCCAGGCGCTGGCGGTATATTTTAACCTTTACCTCTTAATGCCGCGGTTTATGAAAAAAGAGCGGCTTACCCAATATGTAATTTATCTTTCGCTAACCATCATCGGCACATCATCGCTTATTAACGGCGGCTATTATTTAAGTGCTTTTTTTGCAGGCTGCTCAGTAAAAAAATGTTTGGCGTTGATCCGGGCAATTTTATGAGTTTCTATAATACTTCCTTCCCCTCTACCGTAGCCAGTATGACTTTGGGTATGAGTATCAAACTCACCAAAAACTGGCTGCAAACCCAGCACCGCCAGCAGCTGCTCGAAAAAGAGAAACTGGAAACCGAACTTAAATTCCTGAAATACCAGTTTAACCCGCATTTTTTGTTCAACAGCATCAACTCCATATTTTTCCTGATCCATAAAAACCCCGGTATGGCATCGGCATCATTGGCCAAATTTTCTGAATTACTGCGGTACCAGTTGTACGAGTGCAACGACCAGCAAATCTCTTTAGGAAAAGAGCTTAGCTATCTCGAAAACTTTATCGAGCTGGAAAAGCTTCGGCAAAACAATAATGTGCATGTTGCCTTTGAAGCAGATGAGCCGATGCCCGGTCATTTAGGCATAGCCCCCTTTATATTAATGACCTTTGTAGAAAACGCGTTTAAGCATGTATCCAAAGAGGCGGAACACCCTAACTGGATTGCGATTAGATTGGGATTGAAAAACGATCAGCTCGATTTTCATGTTGCCAACAGCGCATCAAACGACCCGGGAACCGGGCTTGTGAACTTTGGGGGTATCGGCCTGAAAAATGTAAAGCGCCGGCTTGACCTGATTTACCCCGACCTTCATAAGCTGGAGATCCAAAATACCGGAGACCGCTTTGAGGTACACCTGCAATTAACTTTAACCGAACTGGAACAATCATCCGCAACCTTTCAAATGGCCTCACTATGATGAACTGTGTAATAATAGATGATGAGCCCTTAGCCCGCGAAGGATTAGCCAGCTATGTACGCGAGGTTGATTTTTGAATTTAACCGGCACCTGCGAAAACCCGCTCGAACTGATCAAGCTACTTGACCACCAGGCTATCGACCTAATATTCCTGGATATCCAGATGCCGAAAATGAACGGTATTGATTTTTTAAAGATCATGCAGAAACCGCCGATGGTGATCATCACTACAGCCTACCCCAGCTATGCGCTTGAAGGCTTCCAGCTCAATGTGCTCGATTACCTGCTGAAACCCATCACGTTCGACCGCTTTTTTAAATCGGCCAATAAGGCTAAAGATTATCACCGCCTGCTTAACAATTGGGCCCAGCCCGGCGCACCAAAAACGGAAGCTGATGAAGGTTACTTCTTTATCAAATGTGGTAATAAATACGAAAAGATTTACTTTGATGAGATCCTGTACGTTGAGGGGATGCAAAACTACGTTACCATATTTACCGCCAAAGGCAAATATATCACGCTGCTTAACCTCAAAAGCCTTGAACAAAATTTAGATAACAAACTCTTTATCCGCGTACATAAATCATACATCGTATCAACCGGTAAAATTGATGGTATTGAGGGAAATGATATTTTTATCGGTCAGCACCGCATCCCTATAAGCCGCAATTACCGCGAGCAGGTGATCCGACAGGTTGTTGCTAATAAACTGTGGGATAAAATAAAATTTTCGTGATATATTTATATATCGTTTTTAACCTTTATCCTGCTTAAGCCATGGCCAAAAACACCAATAAAACCACGGAAACCGCAGCAAGCGTAAGCGATTTCATCAATACCATTGCCGATGAAGCCAAACGGGCCGACAGCTTTAAGCTGACCGCGCTAATGGAAGAAGCAAGCGGTCACAAAGCAAAAATGTGGGGGCCGGCCATTGTAGGCTTTGGCAGTTATCATTACAAATATGAAAGCGGCCGTGAGGGTGATGCCCCGCTTATAGCCTTCTCGCCCCGTAAAAATTCTTTAACACTCTATCTTCCAGGCTTTGAGAGCAAGGAACAATTGCTGCAAAAATTAGGTAAGCACAAGCAAAGTGGCTGCTGTACGCATATTGTTAAACTGACCGATGTAGATAATACTGTACTCAGGCAATTACTCAACGAATCATTTAAACACGCGGAAACAACGCGCTGCAAATAGAGATCATTATAAGAAATTGCTTTCTACCTCGCTATGGTGCCTTACTTTCTCAATTTTAAATTCAACACTGATAGTAACGCCCGCCTTATTTTGAACTTTAAAAGTGCCACCCAGTTGTTTACTTAAGGCCTTCATCATTTCCATACCCAATGAGGTTACTGTTTTAAGATCAAAGCCTGCCGGCAGCCCTTTTCCGTTGTCGGCAATGGTTAATATCACTCCGTCTTCGCCTACGCGGTTCAACGCGACGACGATCTGCCCGCCTTCACTGCTAAAGGCGTACTTGATAGCGTTGGTTATGGCTTCATTAAGTATCAGGCCGAACGGAACAGCCTGGGTCAGATCGAGATAAATGGGTTCAACCACCTGCTCAAACCTGATACGACGGGTTACCGAATCAAAACAATCGGTGAGGTTGCGGATCAGATCGGTTACGTATGATGGCATATAAATGCTGGCCACATTATCAGCACTATACAATTTATGGTGTATAAGCGCTATGGCCTGCACCCGGTTTTGGCTTTCAGTGATGGCTTCAATGGCCGCGTTGTTTTCCAGGTATGCCGATTGCGTGCTTAACAGGCTCATCACAATTTGCAGGTTATTTTTAACCCTGTGATGTACCTCTTTTAGCAACCATTCTTTTTCATTAAGTAATTTTTCCTGTTTACTGTTCAACAGCTGCAATGATTGGTTTTGCTTGTTAATTTCGTTTTGCTGAGCCTGTAACCGTACATTGCTGCGCTGCTTTAAACGATAACGATTATAACCAACCCCCAGCGAAAGCAACAACATTACCGAGCCTCCAATAAGCAAATTACGATCGGCCTGTGCTGCTAAAAACCGGCTGCGCTGCAACTGCTCATTGTTTTTAAGCAGTTGGATATCCTTAGCCTGCAGTTGCAGGTCTTTATTCTTCTTATCCGTATCAAACTCAATTTGCAAAAAGGAGGTGTGCTTGGCATTGTTAACCAGGTAAACCGAATCGGTAAGCATTTTGTAGCGCTGATAATGCTTAATAGCACTTTGGTACCTGCCCATCCCCGAGTCGGCCTTAAACCAGTTGAGCTGGTTCTGTGCCAAAAAAGGCAGCACCTTTGTTTTTTGATAAAAACTTTCATTTTCCTGCAAGTAGGGATACGCTTTATTATACTGCCCTATGGCGATATAATAATTAATATATGACCTTAACATCTCGGTATAATTTGCCCCTGCATCTTTTTTTAGCGCCTCCATTTTGTCGATGTACACTTTGGCCATTTTATACTGTTTAAGCTTCAAATAAACCAGGCAAAAATCATAGTAGTTTTCAAATCTTTCCTGCGTTGTTGTAAACAGGTTCATATTTTTGAGCAATTGCAGCCGTGCAAGCGCTTTTTCGGGCTGTTCCATTTTATAGTAGCTCATGGCCAGGTTACCGTTTATTACAACTATTGAAGCTGTGTCATTATATTTTTGGGCAATTTTTACAGCCTTATCAAAATAAATTATGGCATCGCCAAATTTATGCAGCGTATAATACGAAAGGGCAAACCGATTGTATATTGTACACATTTGCAAACTGGTATCACCGCGACCTTCGGCAAGCCTCACCGCTTTCAACTGATACTTCAGGGCGTTATCAGCATCTCCCTGGAAGGTAAGGCAGCCGCCAAGCAGGTTGTACAAACCATCCAGGTCTTTTTTCCCTATCGATTGGTATATTGCCAATGCCGTGCGCAGGTTTTTAACAGCAATATCATACGATCCTTTTATGCTTTGCAGATCGGCCATATCTACGATAGCTGTAGCTTCCCTGTCCTTTAAACCCGCTTGCCGAAAAATATCAATGGCTTTTTGATAATAGGCTATTTTTTTATCCAGGTCCTGGCCTTCATTTCCATAATGCTGCCCAATAATGACATAAGCTTCGGCCATACCCGGCAAATCATCTATCGACTTAAAAAAATCAAACCCCCTCTGGGCCAATGCAGCACCGCCTTTATGATCGCCTTTTTTATTGCTGATCATTGCTGCCATCAACGCAGCGTTCCCCTGCCCTTTAACATCATTAAGCTGAATGCTTAATTGTTCGGCTTGTTTCATAAACCGGTAAGAGCTATCTGTTTCCTTTGCTCCCGCGCCCGATTTGAGCAGGATAACACGGCTTAAAGCAAGCAACAGCTTCACTTTGCCGGTATCAGCTTTGCTTTTTTGAATTTGCGATTGCAACGAGGCTGAAGATTGCGCACACAGCTGTCCTGTCACGCAAACAACAGCAACACATAGCAGTAAAAATTTAAATTTCATGATAAAGGGGATAACCATTAAAACGTGCTGCCGTCTTTTAAAAACAGAACTTAAAATACAATAAAAAATTCAATAAATGCCTTATAGATAACTATTTGGCATAACCATAAATAAAATACTAATTTATTACTAATCAGCCATTCAGAAAAAATTAAGTTTATTTGGTGATGTTGTAGTTCAGGATATAAGGCCATTCACTAATTTCCCCAACACCTTAAAACTATCTTCAACCACCCCGTCAAAAGCTAACCCAAAACTAATGCGGATAAAATTGGTAAACCGCCCGTCTACACTAAAGATCTGGCCGGGAGCTATGCTGATGCTTTGCTCTATTGCCAATTGGTACAGTTCAAAGGCATTTACCTTTTTATCCAGTTCGACCCAAAGCGCATAGCCGCCTTGTGGCCTGCTAATCTTTGTACCTGCCGGGAAGTGTGTTGCGATAGCCTGCGTATACCGCAGGCACTGGGTATATAACGCCTTCCGCAAATGCCTCATGTGCAGGTCATATCGCCCGGTTTCAAAAAAATGACCAATAGCTGCCTGTGTAGGTGTGGCCGAGGCTATGGAATGCATCATTTTAATATTCAGCACCTGTTCTTTAAACCTGCCCGGAACGCACCAGCCTACCCGGTAACCAGGCGCTATTGATTTGGATACCGATGAACAAAGGATCACCCAGCCATCCTTATCATAACTTTTGCAGGTGCGCGGACGGCTTTTTCCAAAATAGATCTCACCATAAATATCATCCTCAATTAAGGGAACTTGCTTTTCAGCAAGCAGGCGCACCAGTTGCTGCTTACGCTCATCGGGCATGCAAACCCCTATCGGGTTACTAAAATTGGTAACAAACAGGCATACTTTTACTGGCACTTCATTCATAGCCCGTTCCAGGTATTCCAGGTCGAGGCCGGTATCGGGGTTCACCGGAATTTCCAATACTTTCAGGTCCAGGCTGAGCATCACATTGAAAATCCCGAAATAAGTAGGGCTTTCAATAGCAATGGTATCGCCGGGCTTGGTAAGCGCCCTTAAGCAAAATATTAAAGCTTCCAGGCAGCCCTGCGTTGTGATCACATCATCTTCGGTAATATTACCACCCCAGTTAAAGGCGTTTTTAGCCGCCTGTTTGCGCAAAGCAATATTACCCTGCGGGTTTTCATAAGTGATATTACCCGATGGACTATTACGTATAGATTCCATCATGGATTTACTGAGCTTTGCCAGCGGAATCAGGCTGAGCGGCGGCGATGAGCGCGAGAGCTGCAAAACGCTGTCTTCCGACATGTTGCGGTAAACCATCGCAATCATTTCGGCAACGCTGGCCTGTTTAACCTTTTTAAGCGGTGGTTTGGTTTCGGGCACGCTGGTAAAACGGGCGGGCAGGTATTTTACATAGTAGCCCGATTTGGTACGTGCCTCTATCAAACCCAGGTTTTCCAGCTCAACATAGGCCTTATAAGCTGTACTCATGCTAATACCCTGCTCCTGGCTCAGCATCCTTACCGACGGCAGCTTGTCGCCGAGCTTAAGCAGATTTTGCTTAATCTGCTTTTCAATCCGGGCAGCAATTTGTGCGTATAAAAAATCGTAATCCTCAGTATGAGCAATGCTTTCCATGCAAAATCTGTTATGCTCAAAATTAACAAAACTACATCTGTTTTTCTATTTCCGAATGTTTTTATTTTGTAATGATCAAATAATTAAGCACATGGAACTACAGGTTATCGATTATCAGCCACAACATGCCCCCTATTTTGAAAAGTTTAACAAAGCATGGCTTGAAGAGTATTTTAGCGTTGAACCTTTTGATAAATGGGTACTGGAAAACCCCGACGAGGCCATCATTAAAACAGGCGGCAGCATTTACTTTATCACTTCGAAACAAAAAATTATTGGCACCGTAGCGCTGCGATATATAGAAGACGGTGTTTACGAGCTTACCAAAATGGCGGTGGATAAAGACAGTCGCGGAGCTGGCGCCGGTCAGTTTCTATGTCAAACCGGTATTGATAAAGCGCGTGAACTGGGTGTAAAAAAGCTGGTACTATTTTCAAACAGAGTGCTTGAAAATGCCATCCACATTTACCGTAAGCTGGGCTTTACCGAAATCCCAGTTGAGCCCGGCACCTACAAACGAGCGGATATCATGATGGAAATAAATTTCACAAATAACTAAACCTGATGGAAAATATACTAAGCGAACAGGAAGTACAGCAACTAAGGGCCGAAACCCGGGGCACAACAAAAACCATCCACTTCAATAATGCAGGCTCGTCCCTGCACCCCGATGTGGTGGTTGATACCGTGATAGATTACCTGTACGAAGAAGCGCAAAACGGCGGCTACGAAACCGAGTACACATACCGCGAAGAGCTTGAAAACACCTACAACCTCATAGCCCGACTCATCAACGCCCGCAAGGATGAAATTGCCATTGTTGAAAACGCCAGTATTGGCTGGTGGCTTGCCTTTAACGGCATTGATTTTAAACCCGGCGATGAGATCATTACCTGCGAAATGGAATATGTAACCAACCTGATAGGTTTGCTGCACGCTAAAAAAACCCTGGGTGTTGAGTTTAAAGTAATCCCCAATGATGAGCGGGGTAATTTCCGGCTGCAGGCTTTGGAAGATGCCATTTCTGACCGGACAAAACTGATAGCCGTAACCCACATCCCCTCAACCGCAGGGAGCATGATCCCGGTAGCAGAGATAGGCAGGATAGCGCGCAAACACAATATTTTGTACCTGCTTGATGCCTGCCAAAGCGTGGGCCATGTGCCGCTGGATGTGCAGGAAATAGGCTGCGATATGCTGGCCGTAACCGGCAGGAAGTATTTGCGGGCGCCGAGGGGTACCGGCTTTCTGTATGTCCGCAAAGAAATTCAGGATAAGCTGAAGCTGTTTTTCATGGACGGCTTCACTACCCAATGGGTAACCGAAACTGATTTTAAACCGCGCAATGATGCCCGCCGTTTTGAGGTGTATGAAAAAAGCCGCGCCTTAACTCTTGGCCTTGGCAAGGCGGTTGAATATGCACTCAACATAGGTGTTGAGCGTACCTGGCAGCGGGTGCAATATTTAGCCAGCTTATTACGCGAAAAACTAAAAAATATTAACGGCGTAACCGTTCATGATTTTGGCGATGAGTTATGCGGCATCGTAACTTTTTCGGTAGATGGCATGGAGGCCGCAACGGTAAAAAACAAGCTGGCCGAAAAGCACATCAATGTATCAGTTGGCAAGGCGGTTTCAACCCTCATTTATATGAACAAAAACAAACTGGGCAATATCGTAAGAGCTTCAGTACATTATTATAATACCGGGGAAGAGATTGATATCTTATGCGAAGTTTTAGAGGAGTTGGTTAGAGTGAGTGTTTAACATTCGCACGATTAAGCGCCCCCGCTATTGTTCGTGTTGTCACCAACAATAGCGGGTTATAGTTCAAGCGAAAAACGCTTAAACTCGCTTGATAAAAGCTGTCAACAAACGGCAGCATCTATTGATGTTTTGTAATTTTTGAGCGCAAACTCGGCCTCATAAAAGTCGTTGTCGCTATAAAAAGCAGAGTATATTTATATTAGTGCCATAAATCATTGGCCATTGAAAGCAATCCGCGATAAAGCAGGTGAATTTTTACTTGGGTTACAGGATGTACGGGAAGATATTCTATGTACGCCTGCCCAGTTTTCTGAATATACCGTTTACCTCGTTCCTGAGGGGTCGGGTATCTTTCATGCAGATTTTGGGGCATTCCCTTTTACAGGCCCGGTGTTGTTGTTTTCAACCCCGTTGCAGATTATTTATGTAGACGAGTGCCGCGCAATAAAAAGCAATATCTTACAATTTCACAGTGATTTTTATTGTATCGAGTACCACCGTGAAGAAGTAGCCTGCAATGGGTTACTATTTAACAACATCTATATTGATCCAATAGTTGCGCTTACTCCGCAGGATGTAAAAGTGTTTGAGCTGTTACTGATGCAGATGAACGACGAGATTTATGCAGCCGCAACCATCCGAAATTGTATTGCGGGCCTACCTGCAGCTTTTTTGGCCAAGGCCAGCAGCATAAAAATAAATGGCATCAGTACCGGTGAGGATAAACCTCAAAAAGATGAAATAATGGAAAAGTTCCGGACGTTGCTTAACCAGCATTATCTTGACCTGCATAAACCATCAGATTATGCCTCGTTACTCGCCATATCTTCTGATAATTTAACCCGGCGTTGTACCAAATACTTTCGCAAATCACCATCACAGCTTATCCAGGAACGGCTTATCCTCGAAGCAAAGAAACAGCTCCATTTAACCCGGCAAAGCATCAAAGAAATTGCCTATAACCTTAAATTCCAGGATGAGTTTTATTTTAGCCGGGTATTTAAAAAGTTCACCAAGGTATCGCCCCAAACTTTTCGCGATAAAACAGGCATCTCCATCGTCGCGGATTTGTACAAATAAAACCCCGTTTCGTCCATGTTTGCGGGGCTCATAGCGTTGTAGTTTTGCTTTATCAAAAAACAACAACATGAAAACTTCAATCATAAATACCATAGCCGGCCTTGATCAGCTTGGCAAAAAAGCAGTCCGTTTCGGCATCGTAGTCGTATTCCTTTGGATAGGCGGCCTTAAATTTTTCACTTACGAAGCCGATGGCGTTGTGCCCTTTGTGGCCAACAGTCCGGTGATGTCATTCTTTTACAACCATCCAACAGAATACAAAAAACACATCAATAAAGAAGGCGAACTGATTGCTTCCAACCACCAATGGCATATCGAAAATAATACTTATGGCTTTTCTATTGGTCTGGGTATTTTCCTGGTAACACTGGGCATACTGGTTGCACTTTATAAAGTTGTACCAATACCAAGTATGATTGCCAGTATCCTGGTATTTATCATGACTTTGGGCACGCTTTCCTTCCTGGTCACTACGCCCGAAAGCTGGGTACCACATTTAACCGATAACCAATGGGGCTTCCCATACCTGTCAGGCCGCGGTCGTTTGGTTATTAAAGATGTCGTGATCCTTGGCGGTGCCATCATCACTATGAGCGAAACCGCGCAACTTTATCTTAAACGTAAAACAACAAGTAAATAATATTAAACCATAATATAATCATGAAAACTATAAATGTTCCCACCCGCGAACAGGTAAGTGCCGAAGCGCAGGTAATGTTTGATACCTTCACAAAACGCGTTGGTAAAGTACCTAACCTTTATGCCACCATGGGCTATTCGGCACCTGCACTTAAAATGTTTATGGATATGGAAGATGACATGAGCAAAAGCGTGTTTACCCCCAAAGAAAGGGAAGCCATTGCCCTCATTGTTTCTGAGTTAAACGGTTGTGCCTATTGCTTAGCCGGTCATAGTATGCTGGCCATGAAACGCGGCTTTACTAAAGAACAAACCCTTGATATCAGGAGAGGCCATACAGCTGATGACAGATTGAATGCCATTATCGGTTTAGCCAAGTCAATTGTTGAAAATAAAGGTAAAGGCGATGAAACCATAGTAAATAACTTTTACGAAGCCGGTTTTGATGAAGCCGCTTTGATGGACCTTATAGCCTTTATTACCATACGTGTGTACACTAACTACGTATTTGCCAACACCGAAGTTCCGGTAGATTTTCCTGCCGCTGAGCCTCTTAACTAATATCTAAAACATTTCATCATGAAAACCACAGAAGAAGTAAAAGGACAGTTAGCCAATAAGTTTTTAACAGGACTAAAAAATCGTGATTGGGAGCTCATGCGCTCGGCCCTTGCCAATGATGTTACCTGGACCCTGCCGGGAACAAGTTTGCTTTCGGGTCCTGCTGTTGGTGCCGATGCCGTGATTAAACGTGCCGGTCAGCTGCGTGATTTTGGGGTAATGGTTCAATTTAACCATATTTTATACGGATTGGATAGTGTAGCCCTGTCGCTTCACAATACTGCCAGCCGTGGCGATTTGATCCTGGATGAGCAGGTTGCCATAGTTTGCGATATTACTGACAATAAGATTAGCCGGATAACTACCCATTTGAGTGATGTTGAAGGGATCAATGAGTTTTTTATTGAAGGGGTGATTTAACGTCATACAGCATATCATAAACTCATTTGTGTTCCATCAGGATCTCTCGCAGATTTAAGTTTACCCATAAAATCAATAATCAAATTGGGTAATCCTGATAAGTTGAACCACTCTCGGGTTCGGGTAAGGGCTGTGACGTTTTGTACAAACCTGTTCTCCTTCTGGGGGATTTTACAATTTAATAAACATGTATTAATTGCCCAAGGACAGATGCGCCAGAGGAGCAAAAGGTTTTTAGCTCGTAAAGTTACGTTCCATCAGGGTCTCTCGTAGAGGACCCTGATGTCTTCGCCAAGCAAGTACGCCTGTTTGGCGCATTTTATGTTATTGTCTCCCGTCACAGTCTGTCCCATCAGGGTCCTCTGCGAGAGACCCTGATGGGACAGAAGCCTGGAATTGCTTCGTGCTTCGCAAATGACGCTTTTTTTGAATTGTATCTAAGTTATCTTTGAGCCTAATCCCTGCACCACACATGAAATATTTCATTGTCCTTTTATTTATCTTTTTCATTGGCCAACACAGTTTTGCACAAACTCATAAAGAGCAAATTGCTGCCTTCAGGCAAAATTATAAGGATGATTTTTTAAAAGACCCGCGATCTCCGCTTAAACAGGATGACCTGCAATTTTTAAGGTTTTATGATGCCGATAGTATCTACCGCGTAACTGCTAAAGCTGAATTATTGACTAATCAATCAACTTTTATTATACCTACCTTCAGCGGTGCAGGTAGCCAATATGTACGTTATGCACAACTTTCGTTTAAGCTTAAGGGTAAACCAATGCAGTTAACCATTTATAAAAGCATCGCCCTGTCGCAAAACCCTGCTTTCAGCAATTACCTGTTCCTGCCTTTTACCAATGCTACAAACGGCTCTGAAACCTATGGCGGAGGCCGCTATATCGACCTTACCACCAAAGACATTAAAAACGGATCGATTGTTATAGATTTCAATAAAGCCTACAACCCATACTGCGCTTTCAGCAGCGGCTACTCATGCCCTAAACCGCCTGACGAAAACCGGATTGATATGGCTGTTGAAGCGGGTGAAAAAAACTTTGGGAAAGGGCATTGATCCAAATCTGCATTAAATAAGCACATTAATTGTTTTTACCTTATAAAGATACCTGCATCGATGTGCGCTCCCGGTGATGAAGATGAAAGGTTCAGGTAATCTTTTGGTATGCCTCTGGTTTGTACTTCGCTCAGGGCAACTTTTCCAACTTTTTGGATATTTTGTTCTATAGGTTTATTTAGCCGGTCGGGCTTTCCAGATCGCCAATATAAACAGTGCCGTTAGTGCCGTTCTGCATTTATAATACGATAATTTCTTTCTTTTCTTCAGGCGTCCCGTAGCGGGTAAACATTTCGGCCATAACGGTGGTTGGCCTGGCAATCAACACAAAAAACATTACCGGTAACGAGACTGTTACACCCTAAACAAAACCTAACCGGTAAATTTGAACAAAGCCTCCGGAAATATGAACCAAATCAGCAAAGAAGATATCAAACAGGAAGTGTTCGACCTGTATGATGATTACGCACATAGCCGCCTCGACAGGCGCTCCTTTGTGCAAAAGCTCTCCATGTATGCAGTGGGCGGCCTGACCGTAACCGCATTAATGAGTTTCCTGATGCCCGATTATCAGGGTGCCATACAGGTAAAATCCGACGATCCACGTTTAAAATCGGGCTATATTAATTACCCTTCGCCCAAAGGCGGCGGTACAATTAAAGGCCTGTTATCAGAGCCCGCAGATGCAAAGAAGAAACTGGGTGGCATAGTGGTAGTTCACGAAAACCGGGGCTTAAACCCTTATATTGAAGATGTGGCGAGAAGAGCTGCCCTTGCAGGGTTTATTACCCTTGCACCCGACGCCCTAACACCGCTTGGCGGCTATCCCGGCAATGATGACGAAGGGCGTACCATGCAGGCCAAACGAAATAAAGGCGAAATGGAGGAAGATTTTATAGCTGCCTATGAATACCTGAAAAACCATAAAGATTGCAATGGTAAGGTAGGTGTTGTAGGCTTTTGTTTTGGCGGAGGAATTGCCAATATGATGGCTGTACGTGTTCCCGATTTGGCTGCCGCCGTTCCATTTTATGGAAGTCAGCCGGCTGTTGAGGATGTCCCTAAAATTAAAGC
This sequence comes from Mucilaginibacter sp. P19, assembly GCF_050632265.1. NCBI lineage: Bacteria > Pseudomonadati > Bacteroidota > Sphingobacteriia > Sphingobacteriales > Sphingobacteriaceae > Mucilaginibacter > Mucilaginibacter sp. P19. The sequence continues at coordinate 960,437 of NZ_CP192586.1, read as the reverse complement.
GCCGCTATTGCTGCATTACGCGGCCCTGGATACCCGGATTACAGATGGCTGGCCGGTATACGAAAAAGCGCTTAAAGAGAATGGCAAAAAATACCAGGCTTATATCTATGAAAACGCAAACCACGGCTTTCATAATAATACAACTCCACGTTATGACAAAGCCGCGGCAGAACTGGCCTGGAAAAGGACTATAGATTTTTTTAATGAGAATTTAAACTAAAGACCTGAAGTTTCAGGTCTTTAGTTTCGCAGGATCATATTGTGAAGATACCTTATTCTTTGGGGGTATCTTCTTTGTCTTCCTCTTCCCGTTCTACCGTTATAGTACATTCTGTAACCAGTGCGGCCAGGGTACCTACGGCAGCAAAAACCGGTGCCAGGATCATCCCGAAAAGGCCAACACTTAACGGAAAAGTCATTAGCTCTTTACCGTGCTTGTCTGAAATGGTGATCCTGCTGGCTTTACCTTCGTTAATTATCTCTTTTATCTTTCCCAATAACGCTTCACCGTTAATTGAAAATGTTTCTTTGGTGCTCATGTTTTTTCTAAGTTTTTATATTTAGATGAGCATACCAGCGGCTTGTTACAGGTTTGGCTAAATATGCCAATAGCAGGTGGAATATTAATTTCCTTACTGCAAAGGCTTCTCAATTGGTTACAAAAAAGCAAACCCGTCATGTCGAATTTATTTCGGCACCCCATTTCCAAAGTAAGCGACGGACAGGTCTGCAAGAATTAATTGTGAAACCTGGCAAGCGTGAATATCCAGTGAGGTATCGAAATAAATTCGGCACCTACGTATGTTTTTACCTTTAAATGTTATTAAACACTTACCTCCACCTTCTTCCCGGTTTTAACAGCAAGGTAAATGGCATCAATAATTTTAAGGTCTTTCACTCCTTCTTCGCCGTTTACCGGTACAACGGGCTTTTTATTATTAAATATAATCTCGCACATTTCATCCATCTGTACGGTTTGGTGTGTGGTAACAGGCTGGTTAAGTTCGCCCAAATGGGTGCGGCCTTTAATTGGCCCGTAGCCGGTAGAAGGCTGCATTTCGGCAAAGCCTTTTTCTCCATCAAGAAAAAATCGGTCGAGATTGTTCATATTGTAGGTTGACAGACAGGACGCAACGGCCCCGCTTGGGAAGCCGAACTGGAACTGGATGGTTTCATCAACCCCCTCTTTAAATTTCACTGTATCGGTTTTAGTTTCCTGGGCGGTAACCCATATCGGTTCTTCACCGGTCATATAGCGGGATCCGTTGATGGCATAGATCCCAATATCCATCATAGAGCCGCCACCGGCAAGCTTTTTATTCAACCGCCATTGTGTGGGATCGCCGATGGTAAACCCGCATTGCCCCTGAAAAAACCTGATCTTCCCAAACTCGCCGTTTTGCCTCATCCTGATCACTTCAAGTGTTTTTGGTTCAAAATGCATCCGGTAGCCAACCAACAGCTTTACATTGGCCTTTTTACAGGCATCAACCATCTCCTGCCCCTCTTTGGCATTCACGGCCATTGGCTTTTCGCATATAGCGTGTTTACCGGCTGCAGCTACCCTGATCACAAAATCGTGGTGCAAGCCATTGGGTGTAATAACGTATACCGCGTCGATATCGGAGTTATTTTTGATGTTGTCGAAATTCTCATAGTTGTAGCAATTTTTTTCGGGGATGCCATATTTGCTTTGCCATGCTTTAACTTTTGATGGGGTTCCGCTAATTACCCCAACCAGTTTAGCTTTGGTACATTTCCGCATAGCTTCTGCAACTATGGTTCCATAGCCTCCAAGTCCCATAATAGCCACGCGCAATACCGGGCCGTCATAAACCTGTTCGGTTTTATCTGTTCCTGCCGCCCATCCTGAGTATGGCACAAGTTGCAGGGCCAGGGCCGATAAGCCCAACTTTTGTAAAAAATCACGACGAGAATTCATAGGTATGTTTTTTGGTTTATGACAATTTACATATTTCCGGGTAAACTGCACCTACGTCATCTGATTTTTACTTAATCTGCCCAATGAACATTTCTGGGTTAAGGAATAAAAAACGCGGGATTGCGCATTTATCACATCCCCTTAGGTTGATTTAATGGTTTAACTGCCCAGTTATTTCCCGGTTGATCGTTCAGATATATTTCGAGCTTACCGCCTTTGCTGATATCGTTGTAACGGATAAAATTATTAGGCATTATTTTACCATTCAATTTTACCGAGCGGATATACATTGATCTGGGGCCCGGTTTATGACAGATGATCTCGAACTTTTTGCCATTTTGAAGCGTGATAGCAATTCTATCAAACAAAGGTGAACACAACAGGTACTCACCCGAAACCGGGTTTACCGGGTAAAAACCCATCGCAGCGAACAGATACCAGGCCGACATTTGGCCGGCATCATCATTCCCTCCCAAACCACCCGGACCATCACTGTATTCTGTCGCCAGGATCTTGCGTACGGCGGCTTGCGTTTTCCATGGCGATGATGTGTAATTATACATAAAAGGGATCTGGTGTCCCGGCTCATTGCCATGCCAGTATTCGCCTTTTTCAAACAGGCTATCTAACGACTGTTCCAGTTTCTTCGCACCACCCATCAACTTTGCCAAACCGGGTACATCCTGCGGTACATAAAAGGTGTATTGACGTGCGGTACCTTCTGTAATATAAGTCGCCTTTTTATCAGGATCAAAGGGGGATATCCATGTACCATCAGCATGCTTGCCGCGAACAAAGCCACTTGTAGCATCAAATACATTGGCATAATATTTTGCCCGTTTGGTGAGCGTGATATAGTCAGCAGATTTTTTTAAAGCTTTTGCAAATTGCGCCAGCGCGTAATCATCATAAGCATACTCCATTGTGCGGCTTACCTGTTCCATTTTATGAAAGGCATCGCGTACGCTATCTTCCAAGGGGATGTATCGGTATTTTAAATAACTACCCAATGCCCTGCGGCCCTTGCCTTCTACATAGTCGACCCGGTTGGCAGGTAGTTCAAACGCGTTATGCCTTAAAATTTGGTAAGCTTCTTTAGCGTCAAGATCAGTGATCCCCTTTAAATATGCCGAACTGATTACAGAAGCCGTATGATCGCCGATCATTTCGGATGTATAGCTATTCCAGCAGGGGAAAACAGGCATCCACCCGCCTTGTTTACCTTTCAAAATCAGTGATTTTGCCAGGTTATTGATTAAAGATGGGTTCAGGATCTCAAACAGCGGCAACTGTGCCCGGTAAATATCCCACATCGAAAAATCATCATAATAATTGCCGCCTGATAATTGTTCAATTTGATAATCGCCGGCAAAACGGGGGTATCTGCCATCAACATCATTAAAAAGACGCGGATGCTGCATGGCATGGTAAAATGACGTATAAAAGATCCGTTTATCCTGCTCATTTTTAGTTGAAATGTTGATTTGCCCTAAGGCCTTTTCCCATTTTACCCTGCTGCTTTCTACCATCTTATGAAAATCAAACCCCGGCATCTCGGCCTGCAGGTTTTTGCGGGCGCCTTCCAAACTGGCAAACGAAGTGCCTATCCTGATCGTTAGCTTTTCGCCTTTATTGAGCTTAAATCCGGCATAAACCCCTGTACCAGCATCGTTTTTGATACTATCTGCAATAAATATTTTATCGCCATCAAAAGTGCCCGTTTTACCTAAACTCCGTTCAAACCTGATCACAAAGAAACCGCTGAAACCTGCGCTTTTCCCCCATCCCTGGTAAATACGGTGAGCAGGATTATAACCCGATATTTCGCCTTTTTGTTGATCCACTTTTACAAAGCCTTCATGATAATCGCTATTAGCTTTGATCAATAAATAAAGGCTGTCGGCCTGCTGCATGGTAAACTGCATCATGCCGCAACGCTCTGTGGAGGTTACCGCAGCATTCACTTTATACTGATTAAGATTTATGCTATAAAGGTACGGCGACGATAGTTCATCAACATGTTTAAATGCAGCACTATAATTAGCTGTTGTTAGCTTGCCTGTGATGGGCATAATGGTAAAGCTGCCATAGTCCTGCGTACATGAACCGCTTAACCAGTGCGAACCACGGAGGCCGTTGAACAGGCTGTCTTTATAATAATATGGAGGTACGCACTTGGTTTCGCCGCTCTCGGTTTCGGGTGTCCATTGTGTCATGGCAAAGGGGGCAGTAACCGCGGGAATAGTGTTGGCAAACCGCGTATCAGCCGCCTGTCCATGTTTTAGTGCGGAAGCTGTAGTGGCAATAGCTGTACCGGCCATGGGCTGTACATATCTAACCAGGTTTTGGGCAAAAACCGGCCACGGAAACAACAAGAAAATTATATAAATAAACCGGTTTGCAATTTTGGAGATGAACTTCATTTTCAGACAGCGTATTAACAAGAAAATTTCAGCAAAATACAGCAATCATTGCTAATTGTTACACGCACGAGCAAAATAATGAGGTATAAACAACCTGGCCATACTGTAAACCGTAAGGATTAGTCGTTACTGCGCTCCAACCAGCACTGCCACTTCCAACTAATTTCAGATAATGGCAAATCTGGCGGGGAATATGTCCAACTGAAGTCACCATTTGCCCGGTTCATGCATCAACCACTTCCATAATCCTGGTACTGGTGTACTTTTGTTATGCCCGACGATGAGGAAAGCATCTAAAGGCGAAATATTAATCAAACCAATCCGAAAAACATGAACAACGAAACAACATTCAGCCGTCGCCGCTTTCTGGGTATCTCCGCATTAACAGTTGCAGCAGCAGAGTTAGGCGGTCTCGGTATACTTAAAGCCGAAACCAAACAGGCAGATTCACCGGCACGGCAAAACAATACTCTTTTTTCTACAGCTTCTTTCGACTCGATCAAACAGATAAATGCAGGCCTGCTTAATATTGGCTACGCAGAAAGCGGCCCGGCAAACGGACAGCCTGTTATCCTGCTTCATGGGTGGCCATATGATATACATAGCTATACTGAAGTATCAGCCATACTTGCCAAAGCCGGCTACAGGGTTATTGTGCCTCATTTGCGCGGCCATGGCACAACACAATTCCTTTCGGCACAAACTTTCAGGAATGGGCAACAGGCAGCAATAGCTACCGATGTTATCACGCTGATGGACGCCCTGAAAATAGACCGTGCAATTATTGGCGGGTTTGACTGGGGCGCGCGTACAGCAAATATCGTGGCAGCATTATGGCCCGAGCGCTGCAAAGCAATGGTTTCGGTAAGCGGTTACCTGATAGGCAGCCAGGAAGCAAATAAAAAACCATTGCCGCCCAAAGCAGAACTATCATGGTGGTACCAGTTTTATTTTAGTACCGAGCGCGGCCAATTGGGCTACGAGGCAAACAGGCGTGACTTTAACCGGCTCATCTGGGAAACAGCATCACCTAAGTGGAAATTTGACGACGCTACTTTCGCGCAAACCGCCCCGTCTTTTGACAACCCCGACCATGTTGCTATCGTGATCCATAATTATCGCTGGCGCCTGGGCCTTGCCCAAGGTGAGGCAAAATATGATGACATGGAAAGAAAATTAGCAACCGCGCCTCCTATAACTGTACCTTCCGTAACCCTTGAAGGCGATGCCAACGGTGCTCCTCATCCTAAGCCTGCTGATTATGCTGCCCGCTTTAAAGGTAAATATGCACATCACACTATTACCGGGGGAGTAGGCCACAACCTACCGCAGGAAGCCCCTAAAGCTTTTGCTGACGCCATTATAGAAGCCGAAAGTTTTGCCAGATAAATAATCCCTCTTTTGAAATAACACGGTAACCAGGATAGGAAATGTTAAAAACGCATTTCCTATCCTGGTTTTTTGTTTACTTAAAAGCAGGTGCTCACACCTTTCTGCCTTTCTAAAACCCTTTTGCACCTCTGGTGCAAACATCGTTGAGCTCAAGTGCTTTAACCCGACAAAGAAGTGCCTGAACCGGACATTTCAAACATTGAAAAATTAGGCCCGGGCATTGCATGTTAATCCATTTAACTGCAGGATAAAACCCGTCTTTCCGCCCCCGTCGTGTTTGGTTTATACGCCTATCACCAGGATCGCTACAACCATTATCGACAGGACAAAAAGCTTTATGTCAGGCTTCAATTAGCATATTGAAGCAGTTTGTATCAATGACATATGCAAGTTGGGGCCCGGATTGTCCGGCCGGCAGCTCGGTTTGTCTGCTTCATCCCGAAAGTGGTTAGATCTCCGTTGATTTTGCCACAATTTTGAGCCATCAAACAACTCAAAACTACATATCATGACAACAAAAACAGTAAAAACAATCTATTGGATAGGAACAGCAATGACTTCATTATGGTTTGCAGCAAGCGGATTTGGCGAGCTGACCAAAAACCAGTTTGTGTGGGATATCACCTTAAAACTGGGCTATCCTCCACACTTTATTTATATTCTTGGTGTCGCTAAACTATCGGGAGTAGCAGTTCTTTTAACACCTAACATATTGCTTAGATTAAAAGAATGGGTATTTGCAGGTATTTTCTTCGATATTATATTTGCTTTTTTGTCTAAAATCGCTGTGCTCGGTTTTCCTGCCACCATAGATGCCATCGTTGCATTTATCATGGTAACGGTTACCTACCTGATGTTCCGTAAACTTTATCCGGCTACATACACAGCTCCTGCCGCTGCATAAAATGCTAAGTTGCAGCAGGCCGATTCATAATACATCGGTTATTTCAGGCTTTAAGCAATCTCAAAAGAGGCTATCCCCATAGATAGCCTCTTTTGCATACACATTACCCTGCCGCATGATTATCCGGCAAGGGCCGGCGCTCTGCCGGTCGCTTAATCTTCAAGAACAGGGGCATCCTTTATTTTTTCCAATACCGAGGCCGGTAAATACGGTCTGCCGCCTGTTGCCGGCACACAGGTGCCCGTAAATACAGCTTTAGTCATTACCTTATTGTTGCATATTATCGATTGTTTAAAGTGCAACTTGGGTAAGCCCCTTTATCAGTATACAAGGTGCAGGTAACTTTAAATTCATCACCCTTTTTAAGTGATCTGAGAAAGCTGATGCTATAATTTGAAAGTACCATGTAAATGCCGTTTTTAGCTTCGGCTTCAAAATCAAACCCCAATATTTCCCTGATATAATCATGCCTGCAATATTCCATATAAAACGGATAATATAAACCATCCATGATCTCCTGTACATCTATATGCTCATCTTTGGCAATATATGTTTTTGAGTATTCCATAATAATTAACCTTTTTGTTGGATTGCAAAGCTATTGAACCTTTTGGTTTCAGGAAACGGGAGATCTGAATTTTAATAGATCAATCCGGGCTTTTTCAATGTAAACTGGGGCGCTCAATTCCTTGTTCGAAAGTAAAAATAATAATGATTATCAATGCTTTTATATAATATTTTGTCAGAGTACTTTGATATTTAAACATATATTACCCATTACATCTTCATGGTAAGACTGTATTGTATTATTGATACAGTTTAGCCACTTCAGATAAGGCATCTTGTATATCATTTGATTGCGACTGAGCCAAATAGAAGTTAAACTCCATTCGCTCAATCATTGGATGAAGAAAATTAACGTTCTTAATTTGTCCGTCGTTATTCTTAATGAAATCTTCAAGCGCAGTTTTTACTTTGGACAGGTTTTCCTCAGAAGTTAATCCAAGGTTATATAAAGTGTCAGAAACGATACTATCAAAACGATTAAAGTCATCCTGCTTAAATTCTTCCTGATTGGCTTTTTTAAGTAATTCCAATAAGATAGGGAGAAATTCAATGTCCTTGATTTGACGCATTATCTGCGATTGATGATAAAAATCAAAATTTGGACTGGCAGTTTCAAGAAGATAGTTTAAATAGGAAGCTGTACCCTCCTTATCGCCTTTCTCTGTTAAGTAAGTGGCGGCACGAAACTTTTCTTGTGGCTGAAGATAACCATTAGTTAACTTTTCACTTAAAAACTTCCGCAAATCGGCATCGATAGCTGTGTAGTCTTTGATTTCACGCACAATGTCCCACAACATATCGCTGTTGGGCGTCATTTTTAATCCAACCAATAACAGTTCCGGGTTGCCACCCTGTTGCAAAAATATTTTTAATACCGCTCGTCGAGAATATTCAGATTTGCGATTATCAAACAAACTGTTAATAATACTTCCGATCGTATTTGGAATGTTATTTTCGAGCGCATATATCGCGTTATTTCGCCAAGACTGATCGTATTCAATCCCTGCTAATAAATTATCATGTACCCGGGCTTGTACCGCATCTTTACCCAACTGATTTTCAATTGCACTAAATTCTAACCCTTGATATTCGTTGTTTCTAACTTCATCGAACAAAGTAAAGTCAAGTAGCTTCTCTGCGACTACAGGGATTTTATAATTTTTTATAAACGCCCATAGTACCATCGCTAACTTACTGTAAGTAGTACGGTTACTACTTTCAACTCTGATCGCGTTAGCAATATCTGTATTCACAATTACGTGTTGTACCCAAGCTGTAATTGTCTCTATCTGTTCTTCGCTAACTAAAATATCTGGCCGGCTGTTAATCTTGTCTTTAATTTTTGAAAATCTATAATTAGCAAAACGTTCTTCATCGTTCACAAATTTCAATACCGATGCTAAATCAGCACTTTGTTTATCACGGGTAAACTCTATTAATAATTCATGAATAGCTTCGGGAACGTGATAATTTCTATCATTACGATTATATTGAAATTGCCATAAGGTATCCCAATCCAAGTCAGTAATTTCATTTGTCTGAAAAAATTGAACAAGTTCATTGGTGAAAGCGTCTACATTAAAATATAAGTCAAAGCTCTTTTGCTCATTTTCTAACCGAATCTTAGCATAATCAATATCATTAAAATTGTTGAGTACCTGCGTTTCTTCATTCAATTTCTCAGTAAGATATTCCAATTCAGCGTTCTTATCCGTTCGGTATATATTCCACCGAAGATTATTATAGAATTTTAACAAATCTTCATTAGTGGCGTTGTGTGTGTTATATTGGTCAATGACATAATCGATATTTTCTTGATTAACTAAATGCCTCAGTAGTAAACCTTTTTCGTAATCCTCGATTTTCTTATCGCTAAAGATCCGCTGAAAAACAGCATTAGTTTGCCCGGTTTTTTGAAAATATACTGATATGGCTTGCGCGGTAAATTCTTCTGAATGCCGGCCATAAGCTAGATAAGTTCTGTAGACATCTTCAGAGAGTTCAGGGTGGGCTTTATAGATGCTTGCAGCCCTCCCGATTAAATTTTCAAGTATTTTGTTTTTCTCAAAAAAGTTTATGATGCGACGGTCATAAGGGTTCTCAAACAACTCAAGTAATTTTTTAATGTTCGCAGCATCTTTAATGTTAGTTAAACCCTCTCTTAACAGTATATCTTCGTCCATCAAACTTACTTGTCCACGATCGTTTGGGTCTAATTCATCCACAAAACCACTTATAAAGTATTCTACATAATCATCGACCATACCAGTTTCAATGATAACCCGGTATAAGGCTGAACGAATATATTGATTACTGCGTTTGCCGAACAGTTTCATCAATTCGGCAATCATTTCTGCATTTACTACCCCCAAGGAATCTAACGCATAAATACCGCTGTGTACGATATGTTGATCGTCTGTATTTTCAATAATATGTTGCCATATCGCATCCTTTGTTTTGTTGAGATAATCGCCGCTCAGCTTAAAATACTTAAGAATATTCATCGCGTTGAAGCGGGTTGTATGTGCATTTTCGTTGTTATTAAGTTCAGCAACCAAAAAATCAACCGCGTCGTCACTTTCGCCAAATGTTGCTAACTCTAGATCGGAAAATTTATTAGAGCGCAACCACACACGTTGCGCTTTGTAGTGATTGAAAATCGTTTTAAAAATCTCGAACCTTGTAGCTGAACTTACTTTGTCAGGTTCTACACGTACTAACACTTCAGGTTCAATGGTCAATATCCAGTCGATCAAATCATTCCGCTTGGCGTCTGGTAATAAACTTATTAGAAAAAATAATGTATTTAACCAACTTGGTTTGATACGCTCGTTTTTGAAGGATAGAAAAGTCTTTATACGCTCCAAATCGAAAGCTAGCAGCGCTTTCGCCGCAAGGAACTCTTGAATATTATTATGTTCAAAACCCCAATTATTCGTGCCATCCTCCATGCTACGGAATGCTGTTGAAAATTTTACCAATTGCAGATCTTCAGGGGTTGGCAGCACTTTCAATAGTTCATTAAATGAAAGAAAATTACGCCCTAAATATTCCATACAAAGCGCAATCTTTTGAAGTAGCTGTAAGATATGTTCCTTATGGTCTTTCAGGTTGGTGGTTAATTCAAAATGTTGTTGATCCAGCGTAATACGTTCGTCTAATAGTATATTAAGCAAATCAACACGATTAAGAGCCAAATCGCCCCGTTTCTTAAATTGCTCTAATAATATTCTTAAGAAGAACGGTTGGCTCGTGAACTCCTGGAACCCACGATCATAAGCTCCCTTTCTAAACGCTTGATAGTCCAGTTGATATTGTTCTTCCGCAAACCCTTTTGTTTGCGCGTCACTAACTTGTGCCAGAAAATAGATGCCAAAATCAGGCAAAGTACCACCCGAATGCTTATCCGGTAAATGATAAAAATTGGTTCTGCAAGACACTACGATATGTGCATTTGGAAAGTCTTCTATAAAACTTAAAATTTTCCTGACTGCCGTGTTAAAATGCTTAGGCTGAACTTCATCCAATCCATCCAAGATTATCAGTGCGGTATTTTCTGGAATATCAGCCCAACCAGTTGGAAGAAAATCCCGGATATCTTCTTCTACATAAGTATTCATCCGACTGTAGACAGGTATAAATGGAGTTTTTTCGGTAGCATAAAAGTGAGCCAATTTTGCTAATTCGGTTGATTTTCCTGAACCAGCATTACCTAATAGAACGACTAGTTTTTTTCCTTGACCAACTTAATTAATTCCAGGTCACCAGTTCGTTCTATGTAAGCTGTTACAGGATCTTTCTGTCCCTCAAACGATAATAATATCCGGGGTATAGTCGTGTCTATTTTGGGTGCCTTAGTGATAAACTCTGCAGGATTTCGTAGAGTAGCCGGCATAGCTTCAGATGAGTGTGTACTTAGAAATGCGGCTTTTTCATTGATAAGCTCTTGCTGATCTACTTGTTCCGCGCGGTTCATTAAAATCGTAGAGATCTTATTATAAAAATCATGCGTCGGTGTAATCGGGAATTTCATAACCCACCCCAAATTGCAAACCTCTTCATAAAACTCCTGAACCTGCAAAAGTTGTCTGGTTTCTGAAGCCCCGCCTTTAATAGCGCTCGGCGCTTTGAATAAAAGGTAAACATTTATGTTTTCGCCTGCCTGCTTACGTTGATAAGCAAAGCGAAATTCTTCTTCAGTACCGCTTAAATAGGCTTTACCTGTTAGTGGATCATCTGCTCCACTTGGAGTACCAAAACGCATCCATAACAGACCAATATAAATATCATAGTCCGAGAAAATCATATTGATTTGTTCTTGGGGTCGGCCATCCATATCGGCAACAATATCCCTGAAATCTAACACCCGAAACCTGACCTTCCGTTTGTTATTCATATTGAAGTTATTCAGGTTCTCACAAATCGCTTTAATAGTATCTTTCTCCGGTGTAACATCACTAGGACAAGAGACAAAAACTTTTATTTCGAGGGTATCGACCATGACAGGTTTACATTTCTGGTAAAGATAGCTGTTTTGGGATGTTTCTAACTATCTCCTAAAGTTCAGTATACATCCACACATTGTTATTAATCTATGAATGGTTAATTTTAGGTTTTCGCGCGTAAAAACGTAATTAGCGATCATTTACGGAAAAAAGAAGGGCAAGCGACCGTTTTTCGTGCTTGCCCATTAAGGCTCCTGAGGCTGGGCTCGAACCAGCGACCCTCTGATTAACAGTCAGATGCTCTAACCGGCTGAGCTACTCAGGAGTGTTGTCCGGTTGGGGATTGCAAAAGTATAATTTTCATTGATATTTCACAATTTTATTCAACTTGTTATATTCTGCTGTTTCAGCGTTACGTGGCACTTGTATTCTTCCCTGCCCATTTTACAAGTTTTTTAACCAGATCATCCAATTTAAATGGTTTACTTATATAATCGTCCATACCTGCATCTATACAAATTTGCAGATCGGATTGGAGGGCATTGGCCGTCATCGCTATAATAAAAGGCCGTTCGGGGAAACGTTTCTTTATTATTCGCGTGGCTTCCAGGCCGTCCATTTTGGGCATTTGTACATCCATTAAAATAACATCGAATATTTTTTTATTAACTAAATCCAAAACCTCCAGGCCGTCTGCTGCCAAAGCGGCTTCATATCCTAACTTACTCAATATCTTCATGATCAGTTTTTGGTTCATCCGGTTATCTTCGGCAACCAAAATCCTCAATGGGTAACTTTCTGAAAAATTATCAGGCAGTTTATGATTTGCAGTATCGCTGTGCAGCGGCTCATGAGTGGTAGAATTTACATGCTTGCCAAGTTCCTTTATAATGTGCTTGTATAAGTTATGCTGTTTTGCAGGTTTGGTTAGTATAGAACAAAACAAACCGGGGTTATCTTTATGGAAAACATAGCTGATGGAGCTCAACAGCATTATAGGTAATTCGGGGTATTTGGCCCGTATTAAGGTTGCCAGTTCAATCCCATCCATAAAGGGCATTTGCATATCGGTAATAACAAGCTTAAAATCATGCTGCTGCCGCGCCAGGATCTCAAGAGCCTGTTCGCCTGATTTGGCTACTACCGGGCTTAGTTGCCACTGCTCCAGCTGAGCTTTTAAAATCCGGCAATTGGTATCATTATCATCAACAACCAAAATTTCACTCTTTTCAAAACCCTGCATGGTGTGGTTTATTTGTACAGAGTCCTGCAGTAAACTTTTTTGCGAGTGAATAGAGAACCTGAACGTACTTCCTTTATCAACTTCACTTTCTACGCTGATTTTGCCGCCCATTAATTTTACAAGTTGTTCGCTTATAACCAGGCCAAGGCCTGTACCTCCGTATTGCCGGGTGGTTGACGAGTCAACCTGCGAAAATGCTTTAAATAAACGGTGCAGCTTATCGGCAGAAATACCAATGCCGGTATCTTTTATCTCAAAACCTAATTCGATGTGGTTATCATCCGATATGCTGAGCAAATGCACGGCTACATAAATTTCACCCTTTTTGGTAAACTTGATAGCGTTACTGATTAAATTGATCAGGATCTGGCGAAGCCTTAAACTGTCGCCAATAATTTGCGCCGGTACATCATAGTCAATCTGGTAAACCAGGTCCAGCTTTAGGTGGGCCGCTTTTAAGGCAAAAACATCAAAAACTTCTTCAATACAGGTGCGCAGGCTAAAATCCTTTTCCTCCAGCTCCATATTGCCCGATTCTATTTTCGAAAAATCTAAAATATCGTTAATCACCGCCAGCAGATCTTCACCGCAGGTTTGTATAGATTCGGCAAAAGTTCGCTGCTCCTCGTCCAAAGGAGTTTCGGCCAGCAAGGAAGCCATTCCGATTACCCCATTCATAGGTGTGCGGATCTCATGGCTCATCGTAGCCAAAAATATGCTTTTAGCCTTGTTAGCTTCTTCGGCCTCAAGGGCTAATTTTTTTCAACTTCTATGGCACGGGCCAGCTGCCCGGTACGTTCTTCTACCTGGCGCTCAAGCTCGGCCTTTTGCTTTAATATAGTACGTGTGCGGATAAGATAAAATGCCGGGCCGCTGATAATAAACATTAAAGCCACAATTAATTTAAACCACCAGGTAAGCCAAAAAGGAGGCTTAATATTGATGATGATAAATGTGCCTTTGTTATTCCATTTGCCATCATTATTTGATGCCTTAACCCTGAACGTGTAACTACCCGGATCAAGGTTGGTGTAAGTGGCCGTTCTTTTATTGCCAACATCATTCCATTCTTTATCAAATCCTTCCAGCTTGTAGGCATATTGGTTTTTTTCGGGGATGGTATAATTCAGGGCCGCAAACTCAAATGTAAGTACCGATTGTTTGTACGATAGGTTTATGGAGTCTGTTTCGCTGATATCTTTTTGAAGCGGGGAGTTTTTAGCCCCGGCGTTTACCTCCTTATTGAAAATCTGCAGCCCGGTAATATAAACAGGAGGTACGAAGTCATTATCTTTTAAACTATCGGGATAAAAAGTACTGAATCCGTTTACGCCGCCAAAAAACATTTCCCCGTCGGCAGTTTGAAAACACGAATGGCCTTTAAATTCATCTCCCTGCAATCCGTCAGAAATGTCATAGTTTCTGATGGCTTTTGTTTTCGGATTAAACCGCGAGATCCCCTTGTTGGTGCTTAACCAGAGGTTACCTTTGCGGTCTTTCAAAATCGCATAGATCACATTATTAGGCAAACCCTCTCTTTCGGTGTATATAGTAAATGTTTGGTTATGCTTGTTAAACAGGTTAAGGCCGCCGCCGTTGGTACCTATCCATATATCACCGTTATCGGTTTCGATAATCGACTCGACAGTGTTGTTTGATAAGCTGTGTTTATCCCTTTCATCGTGCGTGTAGTGCGTAAAGCGGCCAGTTTTAGGGTTAAATACATTCAACCCGTTATCATCAGTGCCTATCCAGATATTGCCCTGTTTATCCTGAAACACCGATGTAACAATATCACTGCTTATGCTGTTGTTATCTTCCGGGTTGTTCCTGTACCGTGTAAAGAGACCGGTTTTTACGTTATAATGATTAAGGCCCCCTTTCCAGGTCCCTAACCATATATTGCCGTCACGGTCTTTATACATATTGTTGATATCTGAAAGGGAGAGGCTACGCGGATTATTTGCCTGGGGCATGTGATGTATAAAGGTTCTCTTTTTTTATCAAACAGGTCAAACCCGCCAATGTGATAACCAATACCAATAACATCTTTATTTATTGGTACTATAGCCATTACATAATTATTACTTATGGTGTTGCTGTTATTATCACTATGCAGGTAATGAACAAAGGTCTTTTTCTTGCGATTAAATAAATTAAGGCCGCCCCCATCGGTGCCTATCCAAATATTTTCGTCACTATCATCACCGGAGATGGCCAGCACGTTGTTGTTGCTCAAACTATTCGGGTTGTTGGGGTTTTGACTGTAGGAACTAAATTTATCGCCAAAGCCAGGCAAAAAATCAACACCGCCCGAATAAGTGCCTATCCAGGTATTCCCTGTATCATCTTTATATAAACAATAAACCGAGTTACTGCTCAGGCTGTGATGGTCGTTTGCGTCAAATTTGTAGCAAGTAAATTTATTGGCCGGATAATCGAGCACACTTATGCCGCCATTTTCGGTCCCTATCCAAAGCTTCCCGTCGCTGTTTTCGAGTATCGAAAGAATATCGTTATGGCAAATACTGTTGCTGTTATTAGGATCGTGTTTGAAATTTATAAACGAATTATTTTTACTGTTATATAATGCCAGGCCTCCTCCATGTGTACCTGCCCAAATATTGCCTTTGCTATCTTTGTATACCGCTTTTACCCAGCTGGCACCGATGCTGTTTTGGTTTGCAGGATCATGAACATAACCAATAAACTTACCGTTTTGCGGATTAAAGTGGTAAAGCCCATCGTCGGTACCTACCCATAACCAGCCATTATTATCCTCAGTAACCTGGTAAATGAAATCGTTAGCTATACTGTTTGTGCCATTCGCGGCATGTGTGAATCTTTTAAATGAACCATTTGCAGCATTAAACAGATATAAACCCTTGCTGGTGCCCAGCCACATCCTTTTTTACTATCCAAAAAAACAGACTGTACAGCAAAAGTTAAATGATTGGAATAGTGGATAAATGTATTTGAGGCCCGGTCAAATCTGTCAAGCCCGCTTTCGGTTCCAATCCATAAATTATGATAACTGTCTTCCGTTATGGCTAATACATAGTTATCATTGATGGTTGCTTTATTATTCTGGTCGTGCTTATAATGGGTAAACTTATAACCGTCGTATTTATTAAGGCCATCTTCGGTGCCAAACCACATAAAGCCGCGACTATCTTTAATAATGGTTACTACATGGCTTTGGGAAAGGCCTTCGTTTGTACTAAGCTGTTTAAATTTAAGGGCTGGTGTTTGCGAATAGGATAATCCGGAAAAAAGCAGGTATAAACACCAGATAAAAAGCAATATTGGCCTCATTATTATTTTGCTGGTAGTTTTATCGTATTTCTATTCGGTTGATGTTATAAGCCAAAACAAGCATTGCAGCGGCTAAATAAATGCCTCTTAAGTTGCGGAACTTTTTAGTTGGGTTTCAGGAATTTAGTCTTAATAAGTTCTATCGGGCAAGAATTTATATTGACAAAGCCGCCTTTAACGTTCATAATAATTCCGGGTTACCAGGAGCTTGTTTTAACTTAGTCCTGCTTGCCAGTGATACGGTATTTACGGGAAATAGTTTCGTGTAACGTGTTGTTTTTGCCTAATTAACGGCTGTTGTTAACTCAGGAGAAATATAACGATCCGGCTTTCGTTTACATCCTACCGGTCAGTATCCGGCAGCTGTTTAATCTCTATATTCCTGAAATCAACCGGCTGCCCTTCGCTTTGCAGAGCAATAAAGCCGCTGCTCAATAATTTCCCATCCTGCTTATACTTCGGATCGTAGCCATGTGCCACGCCGCCGCCAATGGTAGGCTTTGAATATTGAAGTACGGTATCGCCGTTGATGATATGAGTAATTAATTTGTTGCCCTGAACAATCAGCTCGCCTTTTACCCACTGGTCACCGTCATAGGTTTTTGAAGTAGAGTTGATACAATGGTCGGGCGAAACTTTTCCTTTATAAACAACATCGGTGCCGGGCGAGCACATGTTTCCTGTTGGCCTTGGTTTCCCGTCGCCCAGGCCGCCTAATAACTGCATTTCTATCGATATCGGCCAATCCTGGTCCTTTAACATAGTTCGGGGATCCTGTGAATGAAACATGACACCGCTGTTAAGGAGTGTATAGTCTGGCGCGCCTTTTTGCTGTTTACCAACAAAGCGGTATTCAAACCGCAGGTGATAGTTCGAGAACGGGGTTTTGTAATACAAATGACCAAACTGATCGTTGAAATCGCCGTACTGATCATAGCTAACCCTGATCATGCCGTCTTCTACCCGAAAGGTATTGCCATAATTTTCGCAAACCAGGTGGTGATTGATCTTTACAAACCAATCGTTAATGTCGGTCCCGTTAAACAGCTTCGTCCAGCCCTTGTCGGCATTGCCGGCGTCAGCCAGCTTTTTCGGCCCGGCGCAGCCCAATATGAGGAGGCAGGAAAACATAAAAACGCGTGTTATTTTCATAGGTGGTAAGGTATTATGCTTTTATAGATAAATTGAATGCTTTTGTTCACTAACACTTTGCTAACCGGCATTTCGAAAGTTAGCTCAATATTAATTTGCTGATCCTGCCTTACAGGAAGTTTTATCTCCTGTGCTACGAATTTAAGAAATTCAGGCCATGTTTTAATGCTTTAATGCTTTGCCTGTCAAGGTACGCTGAGGCCGCTTTTGTTCAAGATCTCTTTTTAGCCAAGTTTTTTTCGCAGCCAGTTACGAACCGGCTCATCATACCATTTCAAAGTAATATATGCCAGGAAAATTGCACCAATCAAAATAGCTAAGGCATAAGGCCAGGCCTGTACTATGGTTATGCCTTTATGATTGCTGATCCATGCCACGTAAAAATAAACCAGCGGATAATGCACCAGGTAAAGAGGATAGGATATATCGCCGAGAAACCTGCATACCCTGCTCTCCATTTGGGTATGGACCTTACCGCACGCGCCAAGATAAACGATAAGCGGAAATATGATAATAATGCAAACGGACTCGTAGATCCCGTTCATCCAAAGATGGGCAGCACCGCCGATGCGCGGCATATACATTACTATCGATATTAAAACACTGCACCATAAAAATGCGTGCCTGATGCGGGCTGGTTTAGCAATACGTGAAAGCAACAGGCCGGCAAAGAATGGATATATGGTGCGGGTAATGCCAACGCGTACCTGCTCCACATTAAGTGTCCAGCCGCCGCTGACATCTCCATTGGTGATAGCCAGGTGCGCAAGTGCTACAGCTGCAACGCATACTAAAACCGACAATGTAGTTTTTGAAAATTTCCTTATCCAAACCGCATAAAGAATGTTAGCGATGTATTCAAAGAACAATGACCATCCTACGCTGTTAAGAGGATGCATTTCCTGCCAGCCGCGAATATCCAAAGACAGCGGTACCGGCAGGATGGTATAACCGATCAGCATTACCAGCAGCATCTTCCAAACCGGTACAGTATGAATGAGCGGCCACAGCGTAGAATCTGTAAAATAAAAACCTATGGCACCCAATGTCATCCCAAGAATTACCATAGGCTGAAGTCGCTCGATACGGCGTTTAAAAAAACTGCCGATTGTCATTTTATGCCAGCGGTCGTCATAAGCATAACCGATAACAAAACCCGACAGCAGGAAAAAGAAATCGACAGCCAGGTACCCGTGGTTAACTATAATATCCAGATGACCGCTCGCCAATGGTTCGGTTAGGTGAAAGGTAACTACGATAATGGCTGCAACACCGCGTAAGCCATCCAGTATCGGGTAATGTGGTTTGGTAATCAGTTTATTATTGTCCATGTATAAGATTAGAGTTGGTAGATATTGGGCCGGACGCTAAAGCATGCGTTGCCGATGTTCAGCGGGTATTTTTCTTTCCTGTGCATGTACAGGCCGGTAAGACCAATGACTTAAATCGGTTAGATTGGTTCATGAACAATATATAATTGAAGTCTTATTCAGATCGTAAAAATAAGTGAAAGTGATGCCGGGATATCTTCATATCGTGTCAAAATACACGCATATCGTCTCATTTTCGCATGTTTTGGGATCATCGCCTGCAAAGTGATCTGCAGAATATCAGATATAAAAAAAGCCTCACAGACATGTGAGGCTTTTGCTCCTGAGGCTGGGCTCGAACCAGCGACCCTCTGATTAACAGTCAGATGCTCTAACCGGCTGAGCTACTCAGGAATCTAATCCGGTTTGGAGTGGGGCAAAGGTAAAAACTCAACGGATATTTCACAATTTTTATTAAAAAAAAATTAAAATATTTTTCACGGGCTTTTTTAGCCCCTGATTATGTGCTACTTAAAACCCAAAGACACACTGCGGCATTTTTTAGCGATGGCAATTCTTTCTGCAGAGCCCCTTTTTTCTGCCGCCAGGTTTCTGAAACTGCTTAAATTATATTTTCTCCAATGAAAATTGGCATCGCAAACTGGCATCAATGAATGATTATCCCTTAATTTTCACAATATTTGCGGCAAAAAAATATAAATATCTTTACATGAGTTTGTTAGTTATTGGCACTGTGGCGTTTGATGCCATTGAAACCCCTTTTGGTAAAACCGATAAAATTGTAGGCGGCTCTGCAACCTTTGCAAGTTTGGGCGCTTCTTACTTTTATGATAAAATAAAAATTGTAGCGGTTGTTGGCGATGATTTTCCGCAGCACGAGATTGAGGACCTACAAAAGCACAACGTTAATACCGAAGGCCTGCAGGTAAAACAGGGCGAAAAATCATTTTTCTGGAGCGGGCGTTACCATAACGACATGAACAGCCGCGATACCCTGGTAACCGAGCTTAATGTATTGGAAGCTTTCGATCCAATTATCCCTGATAGTTACCAGGATTGCGAATACCTGATGCTGGGCAACCTTTCTCCACAAGTGCAGCAAACTGTCATAGCGCGCCTTAAAAACCGCCCTAAGCTTATTGTAATGGACACCATGAACTTTTGGATGGATATTGCCCTTGATGAGCTTTTAAAAACCATCCAGCTGGTGGATGTGCTAACCATTAACGATGCCGAAGCCCGCCAGTTATCAGGCGAATTCTCATTGGTTAAAGCCGCCCGCAAAATATTAACCATGGGCCCTAAATACATCATCATTAAAAAAGGCGAGCACGGTGCATTGCTGTTCCATGAAGATAAGATCTTTAGTGCCCCCGCCCTTCCATTGGCCGAAGTATTTGACCCCACAGGCGCGGGCGATACTTTTGCAGGCGGCTTTATTGGCTACATGGCCAAAGTAGGTACCATTAATTTCAACAACATGAAAAACGCCATCATTTTTGGCTCGGCCCTGGCTTCATTCTGTGTTGAAAAATTTGGTTCAGAAAGATTAAGAAACCTTAGCGAAGAGGAAATAGCCGCCCGGATCCAGGAGTTTGTAGGCTTATCTAAATTTGAATTGTAAGATAGCTGCTTAAAAACATCAATTTTCAATGTAGAGACGCATCACACGCATCTCCCGTTTGCAATTCAAGATGGATAGTAACGCTCTTAAAAGCAGCTTGCCCTATGAGAAACGCATGTGATGCGTCTCTACAAAAAAGAACTTTTATAAAGCATTTTAGGGTATGTTCAGAAGAATCTCTAAAATACAAAAAATAAACCCTCTATATGTTTTACATACAGAGGGTTTACAAATAATATAATTGTAAATCAATAACTACAGGCAGAATAACCGGGTTCCCTATCCTTTCAACACTTCCCTGCTAATCACTATCTTCTGGATCTCACTCGTGCCTTCGCCTATGGTACAAAGTTTGGCATCGCGATAAAACTTCTCAACAGGGAAATCCTTGGTATAACCGTACCCACCGAAGATCTGAACAGCCTCGGTGGCCGTACGCACTGCCGTTTCTGAGGCAAAATATTTGGCCATGGCCGATTGTTTTGTGACCGGCAGGTGGCGGTTTTTCAGATCGGCAGCCTGCATGATCAGCAGTTCGGCTGCTTCAATTTCGGTAGCCATATTGGCCAGCTTAAATGCTATCCCCTGGAAATTACCAATGGGCTGTCCAAACTGGCGGCGTTCTTTGGCGTAAGCAACCGCCGCTTCAAAAGCACCTTTTGCAATCCCTAACGAAAGCGCCGCTATCGAAATCCTGCCGCCGTCTAACACGTTCATAGCCTGTTTAAAGCCTTCTCCTTCAACACCCAGCAAATTTTCCTTTGGCACACGGCAGTTATCAAAAATAAGCTCCGTGGTTTCTGAGGCACGCATACCCAGCTTATTTTCTTTTTTGCCATGAGTAAAACCCGGCGTACCTTTTTCAATCACCAGCGCCGAAATCCCATGCGAATCGCCTTTGTTGCCTGTACGTACCATCACTACCGCCACATCGCCCGATTTACCATGGGTTATCCAGTTTTTTGAGCCATTCACTACATAATGGTCACCATCCAAAACGGCGGTGGTGTTCATACCCAGCGCGTCCGAACCGGTGTTGGCCTCGGTTAATCCCCAGGCACCAAGCCATTCGGCAGTGGCCAGTTTAGGCAGCCACTTCAACTTTTGCTCTTCATTGCCAAAGGCAAGGATATGTCCCGTACAAAGCGAATTATGGGCGGCAACCGATAAACCTATAGCACCGCAAACTTTGGCTATTTCACTGATCACGGTTACATATTCAAAATAGCCGAAACCCGAGCCGCCATATTGTTCAGGCACAAAAACGCCCATCATGCCAAGCTCGCCCAATTGTTTAAATAAGTCGACAGGGAAAACCTGGGCTTCTGTCCCATTCCATTACATGAGGTTTGATATAACGTTCGGCAAAGTCTTTGGCCATCTGGCCAACCATTTGCTGATTTTCGTTCATGGCAAAATCATACCCATCTGTTGAGGGGGTATCGGTTAACAAAGTATCCATACATTTATAATTGGTTACTACAAAATAACGCATAAAAAACGAGATTGGTTTGCCCGTAAAAGCCTGCAAATCAAGAACAATTTGGTATTGGGTATGAATTATAGGTTTAGTTAAAATAGAGTGGTTTCGGGAAGAGGAAACTGATGAAAAATATTTTTCAGGAATTGTTGGAGCAGGGATTAACCTGGCAGTCCCATAGGGGCTTTTGAAGCTTTAAGTCAGCCGATAGGCCAGGTGGTACATCACTTTGCAGGTGAAATACCGTCAATTTTTATGAGCTAACCTAATCTCCAAACCTCTGATGAGGCGGGAAGCCTGATAAAAATGACTGGACAATTTTTTCATTCATCCTTATCAGGCTTTTCTTATGTTAATCATCATCGTCTGCTTTTTGAACGGCCTTTACAAAGGCTGCCCGTACCGGCGTGGGCACAATTGTATTTTCTCCTTTAATCGCTTTCCATATCATGTTGTTCATGATCTCGTCGGGTACCCGGTCAACTGCCGAAAAATCAAGCCCCCTGGCCATTGCTGCAAGCTTTGTGCCCTTAGGATTAAGTTCATTAAGGTTAATATTTGAACGCAGGCTGTTAAATGGTTTGGTATCGGGCGTTCTATTAAAACAACGCCACATGGCTGTAGCCGATGCATCATATTGCGTCATAGGCGGCAGCCCGAGAATCAGCTCGATAGTACGCAGCACCGACGAAGTGGAATACATGGTGTGGTCAACAAAATTACGTTTTACAAATCCCCCCGCCATATAGGCAGGTGAACGATGGGCGTCAACGTGATCAGGGCCATTCTGTGCATCATCTTCAAGTATAAAAATCACGCTGTTTTCCCATATCGGGCTTTTACTGATATGCTCCACCAGCCGGCCAACAGCAAGATCATTATCCGCCACATGGGCAAAGGGTGTCGGCCTGCCCGGGGTGGTGCCCTCCGTATGATCTGACAGCATCCGGATGGTATTTAGCCGCGGCAAGGCATTGTTGCGCATCAGCGAGTCAAAATCATGTTCCCAGGCCTGGTACCGCAAGGTGTCAGGGTCACGCAGGTCGCGGGTGGGATAGGCTTTTGTAAAATGGTCTTTCAGGATAGGTATCTGCGGCGTATTATCTGCATTGATAAACTCGCCGTAAGTACGGAAAGTTACGTTGAACCGGTTGGCCTGGTCCCAGATGTAGAGCTTATTTTTTGCAGTGAGGCCTACAGCACCCGGGCCGCGGCCGCCATAACTGGTAGGCCAGTTTTTTTCCATATAATCAGTAGCGTACGCGCCCAGGCTCCAGTTATGCCCGTCGGCGCTAACCTCACCGTCTACATAAAAATTATCCAGCAGCACAAAGTTTTCGGCCAAAGCGTGATGATTGGGCGTAATCCGTTTGCCAAACAGCAGCAGGCTGGTATCGCCATTGCCTTTCGGCATATCTGACAGTACCTGGTCATACGTCCGGTTTTCCTGGATAACATAAAAAACATATTTGATTGGCGATGCAGCTCCTACTTTAGCCGGAATGGGATTGCCCTCTTCGCTATAAGCCCCTGTTTCCTGTTCCCGGTGATAAGGTGTATTACGAACTACTGCCTGCGAATAAACCGCCAGCTGCTTATCTGTTGGCGTGGGGATGATGCTCAAAGTACCCATTAATAAGCCGCCGCCGATATATTCTGTACGTGCGGGCCTGAACGGATCGCCTCCATGCAGTACAACGGTTTGACTTTTGGCTGCCGGGTTAGGCCCATGCGGATTAGGCAGCGACGAAAAGCCTTTAGCATTGGCTACGTACAATTTATCATCAATAACACGCACAACGCTGGGATACCAGCCCGTGGGCACAAAACCAAGCGACTGACTGGCACCTGGCTTTGTTACATTAAACACGGCCAGGCAGTTATTATCGGCATTGGCAATGTATAATGTTTTGCCATCCTTACTCAGGGCTACCGAGTTACTGGTGGTACCGCTAAGCGGCGTAGGTGATACTGCCGTGTTCAGGGTTTCAAGTACTTTACTTTTGCGCACGTCAATTACCGATACTGTATTATCGTTGGCGTTGGCTACATACAGGTATTTTCCATTCCGGGAAATGCACAGGTCATTGGGGTTATCCCCTACCGCAATTGCATCTGTGAGTTTATTTTCTTTTGTATCAAATACAGCTACCTTATCGCCACCCCAAAGACTGATGTACAATTTTGACATATCCGGCGATAACAGGCAGGTATAAGCCTCTGTGCCCAATTTAACCTGCTGAATGACTGTTTTTGTTTTGAGATCGATAAGGTACAGGCTGTTATCCAGTTTGGTAACTACATATAAAACACCGCGCTTATCATCAAGGGCCAGCCCGGTAGGTGAAATGGATACCGAATTGGGCTTTTTGCTCCATGCTTCGCCCAGTTTTATGGTATCAGTCGCCAGCAGCTTATCATTATTGATGGCGTAACGAATAATCCAGTTATTGTCACCTCCTGAGGCGTAGAGTGATTGCTCGTCTGCACTAAAAACCAGGCCTCCCCAGGCTTTGCTGATCAATACTTTGTCCAGTTCACGATCTGTACGTGCGTCTAAAAGCTGAATGGTTTGAACACTCTGCCCATTATTGGTAACCGCGGCATAATGATGGCTTTTGCTCACAACGATATTCAGGGGCAGATCGCCCAGGGGAAGGCTCTTGCCAACAGGTGTTAATGACCACCCATTGGGCAATTTTACCCGTTTATTTTCAATAGCGGCAAGCTCTTGCGCCCGAACGAACCTGCTGCAGATAAGCAGCAAAACGATTAGGCAGAGCATTTTTTTTAGTGACATAAGATAATGATATGCCGGTAAAAGTAGACCACCAATATTAATACATTATTAAATCATGGGCGAAGATCACCAGCTTGATTGTAACAAAATGAATGGAAATCAGCGGGCGCTAACCGGTACCAACTTTACCGGTCAAAAAACGGCGCAGCTCAGGCACGTGCCGGGCCGGTAAAAACGAAAAAGGGGCACCCCTGCCCCTTAATCTATTAACTAACCTTATGAAGAATGAATTGTATAAAAATGCTGATTAATTTGCAGTGCCGTTTTTCACGTCGATCTTAAACGGAGCGGGCTCAGGAAGCCAAAGCTTACCATCCCCGATCTGAACAGGCATCCATAAATACCGGGAATTCCATTGTTCTTTCGGCTTCCAAATATCCCCCAGGAACAATACTGTCGTATCCTTCTTCCCGCTAACTTTGAGTAATAAGGTAGATTGCGAACCATATGTGTTTTTTTCCTTCGGCGCTATGTCTTTAAACTCCGACCACGGGCCTTTCAGGGTTTTTGCTGTTGCATACCGGTTAGGATTGGGCTTCCAGCCGGTAAGCGCGGAGCCTATTGCGTAATAAAGGCCATTATAATGCACTATAGCCCCACCTTCCATATGCTCGGCTATCAGGCACATCTCCCGGTCAATGCTGAGGCAATCCTCCGAAAGCCGGACGATATGAAACCCGAGCGGACGGTCTTCGAAAACAAGATATGGCGTACCATCATCATCTATAAACTGGCCAATATCCCGGCTTTCATGCTCCAGGGGTCTGAAGCTTTTCAGGTATTTAAAATTACCATCAGGGCGGTCGCTTACGGCGATGCCAACCCGAGCAAACTTATAAGTTGCATTGTCAAGATGGAAATACATGACATATTGCCGGCTCTTTTTGCTGTAGAAAACTTTGGGCCTTTCCAGAACCCAGCGCTGCCCCAGGTTTTCGGGATCGGTCATCTGAACAACATCACCTTTGAATGTCCAGTTCGTCAGGTCTTTTGACGCATAACAGCTAACATAACGTTTATTTGAATCCAGTCCCCGACGTCTTTCTTCTCCATACCAGTAGTATGTGTTCTTTATTTTTATAATCCCTCCGCCATGCGCCTGGATATGTTCTCCCCGGTTATCGGGCCAAACTTCTCCGGGGTTTATGATTTTTTGATGCTGTGCATATACCTGGCCTGTAATCAGCAAAGTCATGACAGCCATGGTTATTCTTTTTAAAAGTATTTTTTTAATCATTCGGTGTTTTTTGAAAGTCAGGAAATCTTATATAATGTTTTTATGAAAGCACCAGTTCGGTTGTGGCTATCTTACTGCCTTCAGAAAGTTTAATACGCAGTTGATTGATGCCCCGGTGTACATGATTAACTACCGACTGATATTGTAACCCCGTTACTTCAGCAATCTGATCGTAATTCCAATTATCAAAATATCTTAAAAAGATCATCTCCTTCTGGCGCCTTGGCAAGGTATTCAAGGCAAGCGCAAGCATGTGCTCCACTTCTCTCCCGGTTTCTTCCAAAACAAGCACATCTTCCCTCGAAAAAACAATATCGATATCATGGCTTGCGGATAAGCCTACAAACTCGGGCCTCGCGGCCTTTAAAAAATTAATGGCAAGTGACCGCGCCGATTTAAAGAAATAGTATTTAACATTTTTAATAGGTCCAAATGTTATCCTCCGCTCCCACATTTTTATAAACAGTTCCTGTAAAACATCCTGGGCTGCATCCTCATCTTTGATAATTTTATAGAGGTAGAAATACAAACCGGAATACAGTTCGTCATGTATCCTGCCAAAAGATTTGACATTTCCGTGGAGGGCTTCTTCCCACCATGTAGTTAGCTGGTTACAATTGTTCATATTGGCTTTAAAAACTGGTTTCTCTTTAAATTGGTCGTTACCGACTTTAGGAACCTAAGCTGAAAAACCGATTTACATAATCGATTAAGTAAGTTTGCCTATGGTTCTAATAACTGGTTTATATAAGCTAATATGAATAGATTTTATTCGGCAGATGGGACTTAAATTGGTCATTTATGCGGTATAAATTCGGCATTTTATCAAATTACTCAATTGATTAAGCAATGGAGAGAACACAAATAAATAACTCAATATCAGTTAATTATGTTTTTATTTTTCTTAAATATAGGTCTTTTTTGCTTAAGAAAGTCTGATGGGTTAGCGCCGAACAGTTTAAAAAACTGATCGCGGAAGTATTTAATGCTGTTAAAGCCTGTTTCAATGGCTACTTCATTAACATTCATATCCGACTGGATCAATAGCTCAGCCGCCTTTCTGAGGCGTATGTAACGTATGAAGCTATTAACGGTATGACCCGACAGCGATTTAATTTTGCGGTAAAGATTTGAATGGCTCATGCCGATCTCTGAAGCCAGTATTTTGATATTGAAGTTTTCGTCGGTAATATGCTGCTCAACTATTTCGATACATTTTTCCAGGAAGTTTTTATACTCATCCGAAATAGTGACGTTAACCGATTTGAGGGTAATGGTATTATAAAAATAGCTTTGAAGGTTACTCCTGTTTTGCAGCAGATTGGCAATGCGCGCAACCAGTACATCCTTATCAAAAGGTTTGGATATATAGTCATCGG
Organism: Mucilaginibacter sp. P19; assembly: GCF_050632265.1. Classification (NCBI taxonomy): domain Bacteria; kingdom Pseudomonadati; phylum Bacteroidota; class Sphingobacteriia; order Sphingobacteriales; family Sphingobacteriaceae; genus Mucilaginibacter; species Mucilaginibacter sp. P19. The sequence goes on along the minus strand of NZ_CP192586.1, from coordinate 933,203 downwards.
CGCCGCTTTCCAGTCCTTTGATCTTATTTTCGGCAGATGAGCTGGCTGTTAGTAAAATCATTGGGATATAGCTCAATTGCTGGTCCTGCTTAATGGTTGAGCAAAGTTCAATGCCATTTAAACCAGGCATCATTACATCGCAGATAATAAGATCGGGTTGCTTTTCTTTCGCTTTCTGTAAACCGGTCAAACCATTATCTGCCTCGTAAACCCTGTAACGGCTTTCAAGAATGGAACAAATGTAAGCCCGGATCTCGCTGTCATCATCAATAACCAGGATCCTTTGCTTGTCGGTAAAAATCTTATCAGCTTTAAAACCAATATCATTAATTTGGCCGGCTTCAGCTATTGCCGGCTGGTCTTCAACCATTTCACTAAGCAAAGGCGATAAATCAGCGGTATCGGCTGCCGCTGCTACATCCGGCGAATAATGAGCTTTACCCTTTAACAGGGTTAAACAAAAATCACAACCTTTGCCCGGCTCACTTTCAAATGCTAATGAACCGCCGTGATCTATCGTAAACTGGCGGGCCAGGAATAAACCGATCCCAAAGCCTCCTTTTGCCGCCTGTCCATGCGTATTTGACCTGTAAAACTTTTCGAAGATATGCTTCCCCGCTTCCGGAGATATTCCCGGTCCATTGTCAATCACATTGATCACTACCTCATCCGGCCCCGATTGCAGGCCAACGCACACGGCTTTCCCGGCCGGCGTATATTTAATAGCATTGGATATAAGGTTAAACAGGATAATCTCAATCTTTTCCCTGTCTCCGTATATCAGTACCGGCTCTTCCGGCACGTTTAATTCAAAACTGATACCCGCAAGCCTGGCCTGCTGCACAAAACATAAAAATACCTCCCGGCAAACAAGGGTAATGTCCATTGGCGCAATTTGCAGGATCCCAGCGCCCGAATCGGCCTTACGAAACAGCAGCAGCTGATCAACAAGGCTTAACAGGCGCCTTGAATTACGATAAACAATATTAAGTTCCGCACGGTTCTCAGGGCCAATTTTGGCGAGCAAATCCCTTAAGGGGTTGATGATGAGCGAAAGGGGCGTACGAAACTCATGAGAAACGCCCGTGAAAAACTCTACGCGCCTGTCATTCAATTCGCGTTCCTTTTCCTGCAGGTCGCGCTGGTGTGCAGCGGCGGCATTGGCCAGTTGTACTTCATATTTAAGCCGTGTTTCCCTAAACCTATAACGCAGGTACCGGTAAACAACTGCCGCAAGCAACATCGCGTAAATGAGGTAGGCCCAGACGGTACGATACCAGGGCGGCAAAATAATGATATGAAGATGGATTTCCCGGCTGATCCATTGGCCTTCGGCATTGGTACAGTTAATTTTTAATGTATACGTACCGGGCTCCAAACGGGTATAAAGCGCATTACGCTGACGCGCTGCATACACCCATCCCCTGTCCCAGCCCTGGAGCGTATAACGGTAACCGATCCTATCCTGCGCGGTAAATTCGATAGCTGCGAAACTAACGGCTATTGATGCCTGATCGTAAGGAACCTCTAACGACCGGATAACATTCCCAGCATCCGTCTTCACATAGTCCGGATAAGTACTTATGGGCTTATTGTTAATTTTAATATCAGTTATAACAATGTTGGGGATATCATGCAGGGGCAGGATTGCCTGCGGATGAAACATCGTGACACCATTGATCCCCCCAAACGCAAGCTGACCATTGTTTAGCCTTAAGCCAGCGTTAAAGTTAAACTCATTGCTCGCCAGGCCATCGCTTTCAAAAAAATTGGTAAAACTAACGACTTTGGGATCAAAGCGGCAAAGCCCGTTGTAAGTGCTTAGCCACAAACGCTTTTGCGCGTCTTCCAAAATGGCCAGTACCGTATTATTACTAAGTCCGTTACTGGTGGTATAGTGGTGAATTATTTTTTCCTTAGATGCTGAAAAATACAACAAGCCGGCTTCTGTACCCAACCACATGTCGCCGTTGCCTGCTTTCTGCATTGATCTTACCGCTTTACCTACCGGATAAAACTTACGTGCGTTGCTTTTTTGATCAATCTTATAAACCCCTTCGAAATTTCCAGCCCAAAGGTTTCCAAAATGATCTTCGCCCATTGAAAGGATATTGGTCAGAGCCGCGTCATACAACCTGAATTGGTTATTATGCTTATCATATAGAAACAGCCCGTCCTGTAAGCCGCTGGCCCAAAGATTTCCAGCATGGTCCAGGTACAGGCACCAGAACACTATCCGGCTGGCAGCTCCCTGCCTGTCTACACCCCGAAATGTAGTGAATGTATTGGAACCCGGCTGGTACAGGTTAATGCCGCCCCCATAAGTGGCAATCCAGGTCCTGCCTTCCCTATCCCCGGCAATACTGGTTACAAAGTTTGAGCTTAGGGTGCCCGGCTGTGAAGCATCATGGCGAAAATTAGTGAAGCGATGGGCCTGCCGGTCCCAAATGCTCAATCCGCCGCCGTCGGTGCCTATCCACAGCCTGCCATCGGGGGCTTCATATAACGATTTAACAAAGTTACTGATAAGGCTATTCGTGTTCAGGTCATTATGCCTGATATTTACAAAACGTTCTTTTACCTCATCAATAACATTTACTCCGCCCCGTAATGTACCGATCCACTTTCTGCCTTCGCGGTCTAAAAATAAAGCATAAACAGCATCACTTGAAAGTGAGTGCTCGTCACTCCCCGCAGGCAGATAGGTAATCTTGTCGCGTCCTTTATCCATGATCTGGATCCCGCCGCCATCAGTGCTCACCCAAAGTGTACTATCGGGCATGACTTGCAGGCTCGTTATCCTGCCCGATTTGAAAGGCCCGTTAAACTCGTCAAAAAGACGGTCATATTGCCCTGTTTTGAAATCATAATGGTGCAGGCCCTGAGTTGTGCCTACCCATAAACCATTGCCTTCGGGATAAATACAGGTAGCGCCGGTAACCGAAGTGTTCAGTAACTTCAAAGTACCGTGTACCGCATCATACGTAAAAAGGCCCGCGCCGCTGATCAGCGCAAAGATTTGGTCGCCTGGCCCTACATACAACGCGCTAACGTTATAACTCTGTACAGCTTTTCCATTATCATAGTATGGTATAACATGGCCGGTTCGTTTGCCCTTATCCATAACGATAAGGCCGTTGGAAAGAGTGGCAATGAAAATACGCCCGGAGCGGTCCGTTTTAATGTCCCTTACAAAAGATGTCACGGGTGTTTCTTTGCCGGCCAAAATTGCATATGCCGGAGAAAACTCTTCAGTTACCGGGTTTAAGATACTTATGCCCTGGCGCGTACCTACCCATAAATTATTGGCCGCATCCTCTGCAATACAATTAATAAAATTATGAATAATTGAATGTTGCTTTTCGGGCTGATTGCGGTAAATACGGAAGTCATATCCGTCAAAACGGTTCAAGCCGTCGTAAGTGCCAAACCACATATAGCCTGAATGGTCCTGGAAAATACATCGTACTTCGCTGTTGGAAAGCCCGTCTTTGAGGCCAAGCCGCTGAATATTGGGTAAAGCAAGCGCCGCGGCATTGCTGTTTAAAATCAGTGCTCCTAAAATAATTACACAACACCAACGTGCGGCCGCTTTAAATAGCCGCATATAGGAGGATGCCGGTTGTTGAATACTGCTCAATTTGAATATAAGTGCCGCGAAACATTTGGTTTGTGTTTCAAAAACTGTCCCGTCAGGCTAAACATTACTCCTGGCGCTTCTTTTTAGGGTCCTGATTTATTTTCTGAACTATTGAATTCCAGCTTTTTTTGATCGTTTGTCTCGTCTGCTTTCGGATTCTTTATCTGAAATAGCTCTAAGGGTTCCGCTTCGTTTCGCTTTTTTTCATAAATCGATAAACTATCATGTCTGCACCCTGTAACATTTTACTCAAAACAAAAATATAATTATCTGACAAATAAAGAACAAGGATTATATCCGTGCCCCTACCGATCATTTTCCTCAATATTCCCTGCTGTTTATCATTAACAAAAAGGGCTTCCTTTCAGAAGCCTTATTATAACCAACTTTGCTAAACCGGACGGTTTATTAGGGGAGAGTTACAACAAAGACAATCCCAAACAGGTTTGATACTCATTTTTTTAATTTTTTTATTTCGGATAAATTACACCAGTAACCTTGCGGATGAATCCCTTATGATCAGTTTGGTTTTCAATAAAATATTTTGCGAATCGATTATGTGGTTATCCTGAAGCTCTTCCAATAAAATTTTGGTAACCCTGAGCCCGATCTCTTTAATTGGCTGGGCAACAGCGGTTATGGCCGGGTTAAAAAGGGCAAAATTGTTAATATCATCAAATACAGCAACACCGATGTCCCTGGTAATAATCAGTCCTGATTCTTTCAGGGCCTGCAGGCCGCTTAAGGCGAGATAGTTGGTCGCAAAAAAAATGGCATCTATGTCCTTTTTACATTTCAGCAGGCTTTTAAGGTTCTGGATGGTTTTGTGTGGATCTTCATTATAGATAATTTCTTTTAGGATAGCCGGCAACCCGTGTTTTTGGAGGGCCGCGTGATAACCGTTAACACGTTCGTTCATTTGGTCCTGCCCGGCCGCAAGCGTAACCATGGCAATGTTACGGAAGCCGTTATCTATCAAATGTAAAACCGCAGTCTCGCTGCCGCGAAAGTTATCGACAAGTACTTTGGAACATTGCAGATCAGGCGAGGCGCGGTCGAACACTACTACCGGGTAACCTTCCTTTACAAGCTGGTTGATATCATCGTCCAAGCCGGCAGTAGGCGCCAGAATGTACCCATCTACCTGGTAATTTTTAAAGGTTTGCAGCAGGTCACGGGCAATAACAGTCGAATTTTCTGAGCTGCCATAAATAACGCGGTAACCTTCTTTATAAATATGCTCTTCCACAACCCTGGCGATGGCCGAAAAAAAGGATCGCTGATATCTTCTACAATCATGCCCACCGTTTTACTTTTTCCTGTCCGCAGGCTGGCTGCCAGCCGGTTTGGCCGGTAACCTACCTTTTCAACAAACCTCAGTATTTTATTTTCCAGCGCCACGCTGATGCCATATTGCCTCGCCTTGCCATTAAGAACATAGGAAACAGATGCTTCCGACACTTTTAACGCGGCAGCAATATCTTTCAAAGCCAATTTTTTTCATTTCGCCCAAAGCTGAATCCTCCTTAAGTCAAACTAATACAATCGTTAATAATACCGCACAACAAAAGCCCCGCCTTCTATTTTATTTGAGGTCTTATGATAACGGCCAGGCCCCCTTTTGCATCCAGGTCAATAACAAAAGCATCATTGTGCCTTAGCTCAACCTTTTTTACCTGTATGCCGCCCTGTCCGTCATCGCCATAAACAGTAGCAGTGTATACCTGATTTTTTTCCAGGAAATCGAGCTTGAAGCTTCCTCCCCATTTCTGAAGGCCTGCAGCGCTGCCCATGTACCAGGTACGGCCTTTACGGCGTGCTACGGTAATGCCTTCGCCTATCTCTCCCTTCACATATCTGCTTTCATCCCATACGGTGGGCACATATTTAAAAAAGTCGATATCCGCCTCATCCCGGTAATCCTGCGACCGCCCGTACCAGAAAATCGCCTGGAGCGGGTCAAAGTATACAATGGTCAGGGCCATTTGCTGGGCTTTGCTTACCCGGATATTTTTACTGTAATCATTCACCTTGTTGGGGTAGCAAAAGGTAAAATCGGCAGGGCCGGCCAGGTAACGCGTAAATGGCAATACGGTATTATGGAAAGCATCGGGACTGTTTTCGTCGCCCCTGATCCCTTCCTGGCTAAGCACATACGGGTACCGGCGGCTCAAACCTGTGGGTTTATAATGATCATGTACGTTGAGTATCATGCCATAATCATTTACTTTTTTCATGGCCGAATCAAGCCAGGCAAGGCCTTTCTGTGTGCCGCCATCCACAAAGCCAAACTTTAGCCCGCTAACTCCCCACTTTTTATAAAGCGGCAATATGGTATCTATCTTAGCTTTGAGCCCCACATAATTTACGTATAAAATAACACCGATGCCTTTTTGCCGGGCATGGGCAATGATATCCGGCAAGTGGAAATCAGGTAAGTATCTGGAAGGATCAGAAGTAGTTCGAAATTCGGCACCGTACCAGCCTGCATCAACTAAAATGTATTGAAAGTTCATTTTTTGAGCAAAATCAATTCCATCAAGGGCGCCCTGCGTACTGATAGGTACCCTGAAAACCTTTCCGGGTTTTACATAATCGGGCACCTCATTACTAAGCGGTTTAACCAGTTTTAGATTAAGCTCACTAAACGCGTGCAAACCTATGGCAGTGCTACTGCAACTGATGGTTCGCCAGGGAGTAATGAGACTATCGATGAACCGGATCAACGAATCCTTCCGAACGGACTGAACGCGATGGTCGCGGTAAATGGTATCGGTATAAAATTGTAGCGACAGGCTATTGGGACGGCTGCCGTGAACCAATACGCATTTGGTATAATTGCGGTTATCGGCTTCACCGATACTTATATATGACTGTGCGGCTGTAAGCGTTGAAGGGAGGTCACTGGTACCCGGCAATGAATCGACCATAACCGGCCTGAAAACAGATTCTTCGTGATACTGGTAAATGCAATAGCTTGTTGCAAGGTTAAACTCCGTTAGCTCCGATTTAAGTTGTACAATGCTATCACCAAGCTGCTTGCAGACATACCTAAACGCCAGGCTTCCATCATATACCCTTACGATAATATCAGAATTACCTCTGCCAGAGGTGCAATGAAGCGTGAGCTCGTTACAATGGTTTACCAGGCTGGCATCCTCCCCCAGCGGCCACAAAAACTTTTCATTGATTTCTTTTTTGGCCGATCCCTTTAACGTGATGCCCTGAACTAACGAAGAACCGGTAGTTTCGATCCCCAAACGCGACCAGTTAACAATTAACCGTGTATTGAAAATTAACCGATAATATAGCTGCCCTTGCTCATCCAGTGAAAATTGCGCCCGCGTACGGTTATCTGGTGAATAAAGCAGTGCCACAACCTTTTGCTTTGCGGACACAGCATTATTGCAAAAGGGAGAAAGGGCTAAAAAAAGGCAAAAAAAGGTATTTATTCTTCATTGTTCAGGATACGGGGCAACAACAGTAATAAGGACAAGCAATGCTATTAAATATACTCAAAGAGATTAGTGATTTAGTTCAAATTGTTCCTAGGTATCTCATTAGGGCACATTATCTCAGGCAAATGCAGTTATTTTTTCGATATAGTTTTTTTATTGAGTATGAGAATCCGCCTTTATTGTCTTCCTCTATACACTATAAAAACTTCTATGAACAAATTCCTGGCACTGGCATGTGCAGTCGTATTTTTATTAAAAACAGTCAAGGCAGAAATCATAACTTATAAAGCACCCGAAAGTAACTTAGTTAATCATACAATTAAAGTAGATGTGCGGCAGGGTACAGGCAACTGGCAGCCCTTAGATGTATATAACGCCGATGTTGCGGCTCGTTTTGACACGCAGCGCATTATTAAAAAAACCGCTTTTACTTATTTTGATTGTTCCGGTTCAGTAAAGCTTCGGATTAAGTTAAACCAGGGGAATATCAAAGAAGTAAGGATCAGACCTACGGCATACGGCATCAAGCCCGAGGTTAAAGGCAACGTTGTGGAATTTGAATTAAACGCTTCGCAATATGTTTCGTTAGAGGTAAACGGCAACATTTTTGAAAACCTGCAGATTTTTGCTAATCCTATAGAAAACAGCCGTCCCACAAAAGCCGATGCGCAAACACTTTATTTCGGCCCGGGCATCCATAAAATCGGCCGGATGGTGATCCCCTCGGGTAAAACCGTGTATGTGGCCGGCGGCGCTATTGTTGAAGGTTCATTTGTTATAGATCATGCAGAGAACGTCAGGATCTGCGGCCGCGGAATCCTTACACAGCACCCGGTACAGGGCGACAGCGTTACCCCCAAATACTACAGGAACACTCTCAAAGTTAAGGAATGACCATTTGATCATCCAGAACAGCAATAACATCAGTGTTGACGGGATTATTGAATTACCAACGGGTTATTCTATTTTGATGGGCGAATCAAAGCATGTGAAAATAAGCAATTTCAAAGCTTTTAGTTCTACCGGTAATGCCGATGGTATCGACATTTTCTGCAGTCAGGATATTAAGCTCGATCATATATACATGCGAAACTCTGACGATTGTATCGCTATTTACGGTCACCGCTGGAACTATTACGGCAATACCTCCGATATTACAGTTAACAACGTCACTTTATGGGCAGATGTAGCCCACCCGCTGCTGATAGGCACCCACGGCGATACCGACCATCCCGATACCTTACAGAATATCCGGGTTCAAAATATGACCGTACTTGACCATAACGAAAACCAGCTTGATTACCAGGGCTGCATATCACTTAATGCCGGCGACAGCAACCTGATCAGGAACGCCAGTTTTGAAAACGTGGAGATTGAGGATATCCGCAAGGGGCAACTGTTTAATTTAAGAGTGATGTATAACCGGAAATATAACACCTCTCCCGGGCTGGGGATCGAGAACATATTGTTCAGGAATGTTAATTATAACGGGAAGCGGGCTAATATGTCTGTTATAGCCGGCTACGATGACAAACACGGCATCAGGAACGTTATATTTGAAAACCTGAAGATAAACGGCACCCTGATATTCGATAAGATGCCGGGCAAACCCGGCTTTTATAAAACAAGCGATATGGCTAACATATTTGTGGGTGAACATGTGGACGCGATCCAGTTTTTGAGGAAGGATTGAGGGTAAGATTGACTACCTGTCCTTGTGTGCAATCTTTTATATCTCCACTAATATTTTTAAGGTATTAAATTGTGCGATTCCCTTCTTGGGAAACTACTGTTGTGTACACTTCTTTTCAACTAAAAGAAAATGTCATTTCAATAGAGCTGTGGAGGCCTGAGCGAGCGAGCAAAGGAGATCTTATACGATATGCCAAGTAACGTGAAAAGCTCGCGGACATGGTGTAGAAGATTTCTCCTCCCCCAACACACTTTCCCGACGCTACGTTCGTCGAAATGACATCGTTTTTCAATTGATAATAAATCATTGAAGGAGTGTACAGACAATAGCTCAAGAAAGGAATTGAAAGAATCTTTAATTACTTCTACAATACTTACCCATACACAAAGCAGCTTATTCCAAGCACTTTAACGTCATAAAAATTTCAAAAAACACCAGTTTGCTGTGAGTATCATTTACAGCAGTCATTGTCTTTGGTGTGTCCGATTATAAAACTGTTTTGTTCCACGCTCTTACACGACTTCCAAACATACCGGAACGGCAGTAAATATGTTTACCTAAACAATTAAACCATGAAAAAACTTTTTACGCTTTGTAATTATTTGACAGGTACGCACCGGCAGATAAGGCTGCTGTTGTTTTCGCTGTCGATGTTTGTCACGATGGGTGTATGCGCCCAACCTTTTGTCCATCCTGGCGTGGCCTTTAACCGGGCCGATTTGGATCAGTTGAAAGCCAACATTAGCCGCGAACCATGGCTTTCCGGTTATAATGCATTTAAAAACGACTCGCATTCACAATTAAGCTATGGGCAAAAAGGGCCTTTTGCAACAGTTACAAGGGCGCCAAACCTAAACAACAGTGCCTGGATTGAAGACATGCAGGCCGTTCACAACCTTGCCTGGATGTGGTGGTTTACAGGCGATTCTACTTATGCCCGTAAAGCTACAAACCTGCTCGATGCCTGGGCTGTAACCAATACTACCTGGGGCGGCGGAGAATCAATGCTGGATATTGGCGACTATGCACAGTATTGGGGCGTAGGTGCCGAAATCCTTCGATCTACTTTTCCTGGTTGGACCCCAGCCAATACACAGCATGTAAAAAATTATTTTGCTAATGTTTTATTCCCTACTTCCTGGGTGCCAAGCCCCTTGCGCGACGCGAATAAAGGGGCTCTTCAGTTAAAAATAGCGCTTGCCGCATCAGTTTTTTGTGATGATGTCACCCGGTTTAACCAGGCGGTGGAAGTGTACCGGATGGATGCCGGCGGAGGTATGCGCAATTCGTTGCCCGGTGGTGAAGTAGGAGATTCGGGCCGCGACGACCATTGGCGCGTACAGGCAGCCGCACTGGCCTGGGGCGCGGAAGTTGCCTACAAGCAAGGTGCAGATATGTTTGCCGAATTGGATAACCGTGTATTGGCTATCGGTGAGCTGTATCATAAATACGCTTTTGACGGAGCAACAATGACCTTTATCCCGTTGGGGGGCTATGCAAGTTATTGGACCGGCTGGGGGATTCAGCCCGGAGCGAGGGTCGGCGATATGACTAATATTATTTACAGCGCTTACGCTGTACGTAAGGGCATCCCTACCCCTAATACCGACAGAATGAGGGCTGCGTTAATGCAGCCTGGCTCCACCAATTATTCTCCGGCCGGCGGTAATTTCTTATACCTGAAATCATCAGATACATCTACCGCGGTTAAGTTGCCCCAGGTATATTATCCTGCTGACCATGTTCAGCCGGTGAGCAACCTTACCAATATTGATATCGGTAATACCGGGTTGGCGGGCAGCGCTGCCTACAATAACGGGGTTTGGACACTTCAAGGCGCCGGAACTTCTACCAGTAATGCTTTTAGCTTTAATTTTAAGAAAATTAGCGGCGATGCCGGACTGGTAGTAAAAGTTGAGAATATGTCGTTAAATACCGGTGGTTGCGGGGTCATGCTACGCCAATCGCTGGCGCCCGGTTCGGCTTTTTATGATATTTTCCTAAAAGCAACAGGCGGTGCCGGAAACCACTACCAACCCAAAGCCCCCTGGTGGTTAAAAATTGAGCGTGTAGGCACCCGCATATTTACATACCATTCGCAGGATGGCATTAGTTGGACCGGTCTCGGTTGCTGGTATTCTGCAACAGGTTTCCCCACTGATTTGTATGCCGGATTTTATACCCTTTCCAGTAATAACTCGGCGCTAAATATAGCCACGTTCAGTAATGTGGCCTATAGTCAATCTGCACCTGCCGGGTCTCCGGAGATTAGCAGTGCTACCACAGCCACAGCTACCAGTGGTGCGCCTTTCAGTTATAACATCATAGCCAGTGCTAATCCATCTTCTTATAGTGCCACTGGCTTACCATCGGGGCTTAGCATTGATGCGGCCACCGGTATCATCTCGGGCACGCCTACCGCGTTAGGGCAAAGCGAAATTACCATAGCCGCCACTAATGCCAGCGGCACCGGCACGGCAACCCTCATGCTGAATGTGGTCAATAACCAGGCGCCGGCAGCGCCCGCTTCAGCTGCGGCAGCGGTTGTTAACGCTACACAAATTAATATTTCCTGGGTAGCTTCGGCCAATGCTACCAGCTATTCGGTAAAACGGTCGTCGTCATCCACCGGGCCATTTACCACTATACAATCAGGCATAACCAACACATCATATATTGATGCCAGCCCTGTACCCGAGGTAAACAATTATTATGTAGTGACCGCGCTTGCCGGAACATTGGAAAGCGGAAACTCGAATGTTATTTTTTCATCTGTACCACCGGCTGCCCCGGCGCAGCCTGCAGCTGTTAATAAAAACAAGGAGGTTGACTTGAGCTGGAATGCAGCAGCAGGGGCGGCTACTTATAATGTAAAACGCGCTACCATAAGCGGCGGTCCTTATACTACCGTAGCCAATGTTTCAACTACGGCATACGCGGATCTGAATGTAAGCAACGGAAGCCCATACTATTATGTTGTTTCATCTGTTGGCCAAACCAAAGAAAGCTCCAATTCGGCCGAAACATTTGGCGTACCCGGCTCAAGCACTTCAACATGGAGCCAGCAGCCCGAGTCCGACTCGCTTACCCTGGCCAGCAACTGGCAGGAAAACGCGACACCGGTTAATCCAGCCATTATTACTTTTCAAAATAGTGCAGATACCGTACTGACCAACGACATCCCAAACCTTGTAGCCTCGAGGATCCAGTTTAATGCAAACGCGAGCAGTTATACGATTGACGGCGCAGCAATTCATTTGCGAAATGACCTGTTTAATAACAGTTCTGGCTACCAAACCCTGAAGATGCCTGTAACACTCGATACATTACTTAATGTAAACACACCCAACGTGAGCGGCACCGTAGCATTAACCGGGCAAATAACAGGCTCAGGCAGCCTGCTCAAGAACGGTATCGGGTTCCTGTATGCAGGGGGCAATAACACCTACTCCGGCGGTACTATCCTCAACGGGAACGGGCAAAGCTGGCCGCCAGTTTATGGGATGGAAATATCCGGAACAAGTACAGGAGCGCCCTCCGCCCCTACATCAGGCCCGCTCGGTACCGGAAAAATAACCATGAACGGCGGCGCGCTTTTTTCGGCGAACGGTGATGCTACCTTATACAACGATATTGAAATCGCTGCCGGAAAAACCAGTTATTTTTACCAAACCAGCAACGCATTGAACCTTTACGGGCGGCTTACCGGCAGCGGAACAATTATTCAGGATGGTAACGTATATGCCGGTTTACATTTGTTTGCCGATAACAGCAGCTTTACCGGGTACTTTGTATCCAAATTACGCAGCGGCAACTCACGTACCCGTTTTGAAGTGCCGCAATCAGGCAGCGCGAATGCATCATGGAACCTCGACGCCAACGGCAATGATTGCCAGGGCATCATGTTCCCTACCGGCACCATCAGCTTTGGCTCATTGAGCGGCAGGGGCGCCATCCGTACAGATGGTGGCGGCAGCCCAACCATCAGCATCGGTGCACTGAATATAACTACCAGCTACGGCGGAACGATGACCGGCAGTATGAACGTAGAGAAAGTTGGAACAGCTATTCTGACATTTACCGGTAACCAGGCTTATTCCGGAACAACGACGATAAAAAACGGCACTTATTTGCTCAATAACGATCCTAACAGCGGCACATTCACCAGTCCGGTGGTTGCAACGGCCGGCACGTTTGGCGGCAGTGGTAAAAGCACATCATCGGCTACTATCGGTACCGGTTCGGGTACAGGAGCGGCATTGGCACCTGGTAACCAGTCCATTGGCACCATAAAAGTGGGCACCCTCACCATGAATGCCGATGCCACCTATAGAGTAGAATTAAGCACCAGTTCGGCCACCAGTGATAAGGTAAGTACAGCCATTGTTAATTTAGTGAACCAGCCTAAACTACAGATCACGGCTATCGACTCGACCAGCCTGGCCCAGGGAAGTTCGTTCACTATCATTGATAACACCGGAAGTGCGGCAATATCCGGTACATTTAAAGGTTTGCCCGAACTTGCCCCGATAACTGTTGGTAATTTCACGCTTCGCATCAGCTATAAAGGCGGTACGGGCAATGATGTGGTGCTCCTGGACGACCGGCCATTACCGGTAATTATCACCAGCGCGCCAACGGATACCACGCTGATAGGAAAACCTATGACTTATACGGTAACAGGAATTAAGTCGCCCAACCATTTTTCGGCCAGCGGATTGCCGGCTGGGTTACAAATTGATTCTTTATCAGGCAAAATTTCAGGAAAACCAACAGAATCAGGCACCTTTAATGTAAGCCTGTCGGCAGGCAACGGCAGTACAACAGGTACTTCCACATTGGTACTCACGGTACTTAGCAGTGCTGTAAACTCTTTGACAGTTGCCGCGGGCGATGCCAAAAACATCCTTGAATGGCAATCACTTCCAGGCTACAGTTATAACGTTAAACGTTCAACAACTTCCGGCGGGCCATATACCGCACTTGGCTCGGTTAGTAACCTTACCTTCACCGACAGCAATGTAAGCAATGGCACAACCTATTTTTATGTTATAGCCCCTGCAGACAGCACCGGCGAAGGTACCCAAAGCACAGAAGCGGTTGCTAAACCCAATGCCGGGCAACGCGACTTTTATCAATTTGATGAGGAAAGCAGTAGTAAAGGCATTGATGCCTGGGGCGCCAATCATGCTGCACTCGCGGCAACAGCAAGCCGTGCTGCGGGTAAATATGGAAAATCTTTGCTGCTTGATGGTTCTGCGAACGCTTATGCAACATTGCCTGCCGGTATTTTCAGTACCCTGAACGATTTTACCATATCTGCCTGGGTGCGGATGGACGCCATAAGTACCTGGATGCGTGTTTTTGACTTTGGCTCAAGCACTACCCAATACATGTTCCTTACTGTACAGGCCGGTGTTACCAACGGGCAGTCAACCATTCGTTACGCTACTAAAAACGGCTCGGCTGCAGAACAGAATATCAATTACAATTACACCTTCCCATTAAATACCTGGACCTACCTGGCGGTAACGCGGGCGGGCACTACTACCACACTTTATGTAAATGGTACATCGGTTACCTCCTCAACAAACATTACCATCAAACCATCGGCGCTCGGCAGCACCACACAAAATTATCTGGGCAAATCGCAGTTTGCCGATCCGATGTTCAAAGGCTCCATTGATAATTTCAAGATCTACGGCAGGGCATTAAGCAGCACCGAAATTGCTGCCGATGTATTGGGTGATCAAACAATTACCTTCGCGTCCCTCAGCGGAAAAACATTTGGCGATGCCGATTTTGTGCCCGTTGCAACAGCTTCATCAGGTTTAGCGGTTTCCTACAGCAGTTCAGATACTACTGTTGCCAGTGTGATCAATGGCGCCATCCACATTAAAGCGGCCGGAACAACAACCATCATTGCATCCCAGGCCGGAAACAGCAGTTTTAAAGCAGCTACTTCTATTAATCAAAGCCTCACCGTTAGCCAAAAAGCACAAACCATTACGTTTAATGCGATCCCTGGAAAAACAGTTGCCGACAGCGATTTTATGGCCGGTGCTGTAGCCAGTTCTGGCCTTGCGGTAAGTTATAGCAGTTCGGACAGTACGGTAGTTCAGGTAGCGGGCACAAAGTTGCACATCACCGGTGCGGGTACGGCCGTGATCACCGCCTCGCAGGGTGGGAATGCTAATTACCTTGCGGCATCACCGGTTACACAAACCTTAACTGTTAACAAACTGAGCCAAAGCATAAGTTTTGCCGCGTTGCCTTTAAGCAGGCCTGGCGATGCAGATATCAGCCTGAATGCGACAGCTACTTCCGGGCTTACAGTTGTTTACACCAGCTCAAACTTAAACGTAGCTACGGTAATCAATAACAAGCTGCATATTGTAGGTGCGGGCAGCAGTACTATCATAGCGCAGCAAGGTGGCAACGCTCGTTTTGACACGACAGCCTCAAGCAAAGCCTTCACCGTATTGCCATACAATGTCCAGGTACAATACTCCGACGGGGATAACAACCAGCCTGTAAACAATCTCATTAAGCCATTTCTGAAAATTGTTAACCAGGATTCTGTCGCCATTAATTTAAACGAGCTGACCATGAGGTATTGGTTTACCGCGGAAAATTATGCCGGGATCAATTCATGGATTGATTATGCCCAAATGGGGAACAGTAACGTTACCATGAAATATGTTCAGTTACCCAACCCGCGCACAGGCGCCCTGGGTTATATTGAATATGGTTTCCTGAATAACGGCCAGCTCAGCGCAGGCGGCAATTCCGGGGTTATTCAGTCGAGGTTTGCAAACCAGGACTGGTCAAACTTTTCGGAGGCCGATGATTATTCATACCTGCCATACACCGGGAGCTATGCCGCAAACAGCCATATCACCCTTTACCGCAACGGGCAGTTAATTTACGGTACCGAGCCGGCTGCAGTTACAGCTACCACGGCTTTTACTGTATCTTATCAAAACCAAAATCAAAGCACATCCGGAAATACGATCAGTACCTACCTGGTGCTTAACAATACAGGAAACGTGCCTGTCAATTACAGCGATCTTTCCATTCGTTATTGGTTTAGCCGCGAAGGCACAGCAGGATTGAATTTCTCGGTAAGCTATGCCAAACTGGGCAACAGCAAAATCAACAACCGGTTTGTTACTTTAAGTCCCCCTTTAACCGGGGCAGACACCTATCTTGAATTAACCATCGATCCATCGGCCGGTTCGCTTTACCCCTTAAGCAATACCGGTAACATTCAATACCAGGTTAATAAAACAGACTGGTCGGCATTTAACGAGGCCAATGATTATTCGTTTGCTGCCAAAGCTGCTATGGCGCTTAACAGCCATATTACTGTTTATTATAAAGATCAGCTGATTTATGGAACGGAACCTACATTGCTCAGCAGCAATTCGCTGGCTTCAACCTTAGGTCAAAAAACCGGCATTGTACAAGATAACAGCGCACCTATCGGTACTGTTCAAAACAATGTGATCTACCCAAACCCGGTGGCTGCACGCAGCTTCAACATTAAACTAACGCCCGACCTGGAGCAGAAAGAGATCAACCTGGTTATCCGGGATAATTTTGGCAAGGTTATGCAAAGCGGCAGGTATCGTGGTTTTGGCGGTAACCTTGGGGTTCAGTTAACCCGCTCGTATATGACCGGTGTTTACTTTGTTCAGATCAACAATCTGGCACCATTGCGCATGATAGTAAGCCCATGATTTTAGCTAAAAGCAGAATACACAAAGCTTAAAGCTAAAAATGTCATGTCCTGAAAAAAGAGACCAAACTTTAAAACGCAAAAAGGGATGGCAGTGTTGCCGTCCCTTTTGCTTTTACAGGAATTCCCTTTACCCCAGACAGAAACGCCTGATGTATTGCATATTAATACTCTGTAGCCCCAATATCAAAAGCCGTACCCGATGGGCGTACAGCATTATAAAAATCAAATTTTATGCCGTATGATAAAACGTTTGCCCCCTGATCGATAAGCGGCGATGACGGTTGTAAATGAAAATCATCTCCGTTATAATTTACAAACCCGCAAACGCTTACATCTGTATTTACATAATTATTTGATTCGGTAAGTTTAACGCTGGTGCTTTTTAAAATTATCGGCTGTACCGATGCCGATTGTATGATAGCATTATTAATAACGGTATTCATGGGGATAGTTTCAGAGTTTAACTTTATACCGCCTAAAACAGAGCCCACAATGGTATTATTGATAAACTGAAAATTCGGGCCTGGCGTATACCGTGAATCAGCAAAAATACCGTAAGCCTTTGAGTCAATAATATAATTATTGAATACCTGGTTATCCCCAAGACCAAGAACAATGATACCATTGCCTGGTGCATTCTTAACCAGGTTGTTATAACATTGACCGCCGGTACCTTCTCCTATCTGTATGCCATTATTTTGATAAGAAGCAAACGGACTTATCCCCGGGTTTTTAACGGTGTTACTATAGATCATGCATCCCGACGTAGCACTGCCAACCTGGATCCCTTCGGCACCGGTAGAGTCAACAAGGTTTTTGTAGATCCTGGCATTCACGACATCATGAGGTAAAACCGTACCGCAGGAAGTTGAAACGCCATTCTGATAAAAAGAATTTCCTATATAAAGGCCTTCCCCTCCTGTTTTGTGAACGTAATTATCATGAATTATTACATTACTCATGGTAAAATTGCCTCGCCAGGTTGCAGCGTCGCATGTTGGATCGGTTTTTGCCATGATCCCGGCAAACCCGCTGTTACGCACCTCAACATTCGCGATCTCAAAATCCGAGCTCAGATAGTCCATCGTCATACCGATATTGCCGCCGTTCATATCAAACCCGTACTTAATTGAGGAAACGCCATTTCCCATTACCTTAAAGTACTGGCAGTTTTGTGTCTTAAATGCATACGAGGCGGTAGTTTCTGTAGTGAATGACACCCTTCCGCCCTGGTTAACAATTAAGATTGGAGCGGCGGCTGTTCCTTTAAAGTTTTTAAGCAGCAAAGCCCCACGTTCACCGGCGGGGATATATATTATAGCCCCCGCCGGGATATTTGTCCCGTCAACCATCCACTCGGTAGTTTTAACGGTGTAAGTATAGGTAGTTACCGGCTTGGTTTTCAAACTTTGCAGTTTTCCATTCTGCTCCGGAATTGAACTTGCCGGTGTCTCAATTTTGTTTATACTTTTTGAACACGCGAAGCATGATATTACCAGCATACCAGCTATCATGCTTAGTAAGTAATTGTTATTTCCCATTTATTAATCTGAAAGAGTTTTGATAATCAACCATTCCCTGTTGTGCGGAACCGGCAGTTCTACGTTATTTTTTTACATATTGTTGCCCGCACAATTAAATCACCCGCTTGCAGCGTTCTGGGGCTTCGGTAATAAACAAGAATTGTAAAAAAGAGGGTTGCTTTAATAGCACATGATTGCATGGGGCCATCGCCGATGCAAAAGGCTTGCAGCTTATAACTGAGTGGAATTACCCTCCCGGACGCCCGTATGATTATATAAAGACCATTGCCGCTGACTTAGCCTGATAGTCCATCCTGGTAAGATTAAACCTGTTTTACTTTACTGCGCTTAGTCTGCTGATATTCAGTGGGTGTTGTACCGAATTGCTTCAGGAAATTACGGCCCAGGTGTGATTGAGAACTGTAACCTACCATGTTGGCTACTTCGTAGATCTTATAATCACCTTCTTCCAGTAATTGCGCGGCAGCCTTGAGGCGGGTGATATTGATAAGCTCGTTAATAGTAAGGTTGGATATAGCTTTAACCTTGCGGTACAGCGTTGGCTTACTCATGTTCATGAGGTTAGCTATCTGCTCAACATCAAGCTCGGCGTTTTGGATGTTTTTGTAGATAACACCGTTTAGCTTATCCAAAAAGCTTTCATCAGGTTTTGAGTAGGCCATCGACTTGATATGTGCCAGCGGCGAGCTCGCAAAATGCTCCTTAATTTTATTACGGTTAATAAGCAGGTTAGCTATCTGCACCTGCAAATGTTCGGGCGAAAACGGTTTTTCGATATAAGCATCTGCGCCAACCTCCAGGCCTTCAATTTTACTTTGCAGGGTATTTTTTGCAGTAAGCAGTATAATGGGTATGTGGCTGTAATCGAAATTGGTTTTAATGGTTTTGCATAGTTCAAACCCGTCTATTCCCGGCATCATTACGTCGCTTATAATAAGCTGGATGTTCTCGATGGCGATCATATCCAACGCTTCCTGTCCGTTAAGGGCTTTAATAACCGAATATTTGTCGCTCAGATCATCCGAAATAAAATCAAGTATTTCCGGGTTATCATCCACTAAAAGTATAACTGGTTTCATAAAGTCAATATTCTCCTCTCTGTTACTTAGGTCAGCCTGCTCATATTCATCGGGGGTAATATACAGGTCGAATTCTTTTTCCTGGTGAACAGGCAAAGTAAGGTTAAATATATTAAAATCGTTAATAGATTTATTCAACACTAATAAACCTTTATGCAATTCGGCCAGCGAGCGGGACAGGGAAAGCCCTATTCCTGTGCCAATTTGCTTTTCAGATTCTTTCATCCTAAAGAAAGGTTCAAAGATCTTTTCACGCATTTCATAAGGGATCAGGTGCCCGCTGTTCCTTATTTCGATGGTAAAGGTGGGGTCGTTTTCCGCATGATCGAGCAGTTCGATCTCTACAACCGATGTACTGTATTTAATAGCGTTGTTGATGAGGTTACTTATAATTTTGGTGAATGCCTCAATATCAACATAAGCATACACCGTTTTAACCGGATGTATAAAGGTATAGCTGAGGTTCTTTTGTTCGGCCATAGGTTTAAACCGCAAAAAGGTATCGGCAAGCAGATCCATAATATCGGTTTTAACAAAGCTTAGGCTGAAGCCATTGGTTTCGGTTTTTCTGAAGTCGAGCAATTGGTTAGTAAGATCAAGCAGCCGGTTGGTATTCTTTTCCATGATCTTCAGGTTGTTCTGAATATCCGGGACTTGCTCCGCACGCCTGATCACTTTTTCCATTGGCCCTTTAATAAGCGTTAAAGGTGTACGGATTTCATGGGCCACATTAGTGAAAAATTCGATCTTGGCATTATAGATCTGCTTCTCCTTGTCGTTTTCAAGGGTTTCGATAATACGTTTGTTTTTCTCGCGGGTTTTACGGTGATAGCTTCTGAGCAGGTAGTAACCTGTTAGTAAAAACAACAGGCAGTAAGCAATGTATGCCCAAACGCTTTCCCAAAAAGGTGGCGCTATATCAATTTCAATACTTGTTTCTTTTTGGGTCCAGGTGCCGTTATTGTTTGCCGCTTTTACTACAAAGGTATAATGACCGGGCTGCAGTTGCGTAAAGTAAACTTTTCGGTTGCGTTTAAGCTCGGTCCAGCCTTTATCCAAACCTTTCATCGTGTATTTATATTGGGTCATTTCGGGCGATGGAAAGCTCAGCGCAGCGAAATCAATACTAAATGAGGATTGGTTATAATTAAGGTTGATCTTTTTTGTGGTTATGATAGATTGTTTTAATAGTGAATCGGCACCATTAACAGAGATCTCTTTATTGTGCACCTGGAACCCGGTTATATAAACCGGGGCTACAAAGTAATTTTGCTTAAAACTGGCAGGGTTAAAGCTAACCATACCACGTACACAACCAAAATACATGGTACCGTCGGCATCTTTAAAAGACGAGTTGTAGTTAAACTGGTCACTCAACAAACCGTTGGCTTTTGTATAAATTTTGATGCTTCCGGTATTATCATTAAAGCAAACCAGCCCCCGGGTAGTGCTGATCCATAGATTTTTATGGCTGTCTTCTTCAAGCCTGAAAATGTAATTACTCGGAAAGCCGTTATTGGTGTCATAAAACTTATAGCTATCGGTGTCGGGATCGTATCTCCATAAACCCAAACCTTCGGTAGCAAACCATAATTTATGGTTGCTGTCCTCAAAAACACCGTTAACCGTGGTGGTGTTAAGCACGTTTTTAACGGGGTACCGATAGTTTAGTTTAGTGCTTGTGTTGTTTGCCGGATTGTAACAGTAAATACCATCCCTTACCGTGCCAACCCATATTTTACCCATATGGTCTTCGGTTATGGCGTAAATGAAATCATATGGGGGCAATTTATCTATCAGGGTAAAATCCTTGCTTGCCAGGTTATACCTGTAAATGCCACGGGTAGTACCAACAAAAATGAGCCCGCCGCGGGTTTTGCAAAAGCAAATTATAAAGTTGCTTTTGAGATCATTATTTCGGTTACCGGCCAGGTAAACGCGTTCAACCTTGCCGGTTTTAATGTTCATGATATCCAGTCCCCGTTCAAAAGTGCCTATAAACAGTTCATTGCCTAAGGCTAATATACCGTGGATGTTGGTATTGGAGATGCTGGCGCTTCCGCCGGGGGTATAATGCGTCCAGGTATTATCCGGAGCCAATTTGTTTAATCCGTTGTCTTCGGTCCCCATCCACAGGTTGCCGTATATGTCTTTAGTAATTTCACGCACCACGTTTCCTTTAAGGGAATTTGGCTCAGTGTCAGGGTAAAATTTGTTAAAGGTTGAATACTGTTTAGGGTAATAATTGAGGCCGCCAAAGTAAGTACCAGCCCAAACACCGCCTTCCGAATCTTTCCAGAGGCAATAAACGGCATTATCCGATATAGAGTAAGGATCATTGAAATGCTTTCTGAGATTAAGGAATGTGCCCTTTACCGAGTCATAAATAAATACGCCCGATTCAGTGGCTATCCAGTATTCAGTGTCGCTGTATTTTAAAAAATCGCGTACATAAACAGCCGTTTTATCGGGATTGTAGTTAAGCAGGTCTTTATAGGTATAGGTTTCAACATCAAACTCCTTAAAACCATGGCTATTGGTACCTACAAATATTTTGTTGTTACCGGCATAATAAATCTTCTCAATAAACTTTGAAGTCACTTTATCAGTTGGCTTAAATACGTTGTAAGCGGTAAAAGTGCGGCTCGCCTGGTCCAGTTTCTCCACTGCGCCCGTTGACGAAGATGCCCACACTGTACCATTAATGATAACTACAGACGTAGCCTCAAAATGCTGCGAAGGCCAGTAATCTATTCTTTCGCCGGTTTTAGTGTTATATCTTATTAATGAAGCTCCGGCCACAAACCAGCAATTATCATGTTCATCAAAGGTGATACTGCGCACACCGTTAATGTTTGCTGTATTGATATGTGTAAATGTTTCGGACAGGGGATCATACTTATCAAGGCCCTCGTCGGTACCTATCCAAAGTGTACCTTCTTTATCAAGGCACAGGGTATGCACCATATTGTTGGAGATGGTGCTTTTATTCGCGGGGTTATGTCTGAACGTTTTAAAGGTGTAACCATCAAAACGGTTAAGGCCGTCTTTAGTGCCAAACCACAAAAAGCCGCGCCTATCCTGCATGCTGCAGTAGACAGTATTATGCGATAACCCATGCTCAACCTGGTAATGCTTGAAGTAGTAGGTCTGCGCATTGCAAATACCGAATGATACTGTAAAAAATAATAGAAATATGTATAGTGGTTTCAAAATAATCAGCTTAACGCAAATATAACCAATCTGTTGCAGCGTTTCCCTTCTCCCGAAAATTGATACTTTTTGACTAAGTATTGATATGATTTGGTTAAGCGCCGGGCCCAAAATCCTTTTTCTTTACAACATGATTTTAGATATGTCAATTGTACATTTTTAAAATCAAAACTTAACCAATTAATAGATCATTTATGAGAAAATTTTTACTACTCAGGCATGGGGGGAACCCTCATGTGCAGTGGCCGCCCAGTAAATGGAGCCCCAAAGTAATGCTAATCGCTTTTTTCATCATGACCGGTTTCCTTTTTTCATTTAGTGCATCCGCACAAAATAAAATTAAGGTTACAGGTAACGTGACAGACACCACCGGCCTGGCCCTGACAGGCGTAGCGGTAAGGGTGCAAGGCACGCAGGGTGGAACAACGACAGATGCGCAGGGTAACTTTTCAATCAATGTACCTAATGCAAACAGTACATTAACGTTTACTTACATCGGGTTCGTCAAACAGGAGATTGCCCTGCAAGGCAGAACAACATTGAAAGTTCGGCTTCGCGAAACAAATTCTTCCTTACAGGAAGTTGTTGTTACCGGCTATGGATCGCAGAAAAAGCCTCTATTACAGGTGCTATCTCCAGTGTAACCAGTAAGGATATTGATCGTGTGCACGCGGGTTCAACGGTTAGTACCACGCTTGCCGGTAAAATTCCGGGTGTAACCTTCAGGCAGTCAGAAGGCAGGCCGGGTGCCAGCGCCGCCATCCAGATCCGTAATATGGGCGCGCCTCTATTCGTAATTGATGGTATCCAGCAGGACGAGGGTCAATTTAACAACCTTGCCCCTAACGACGTAGAAAGCATCGCGGTACTAAAAGACGCATCTGCTGCAATTTACGGTGTACGTGCGGCAAACGGTGTTGTTGTGGTAACAACCAAAAAAGGTTCGGGCGAATCAAGGATCAACATCGATGCCTATACCGGTTACCAAAATTTTTATCGTTTCCCTAACGTATTGACCAATTCGTATGATTACATGCGTTATTTAGCTGATGCACAGGTTAACAGCAACGGTTCAACTACTATTACCCAGGCCGATCTTGACAAATATAAAGCCGGTACCGAAAAAGGTTACCAAAGCTTTAACTGGCGCGATTATGTTTTGAAAGCCAATAATAATGCCCCTCAAAACTCAGCCAATATTAACTTTACCGGTGGTACCGATAAATTAAACTACTATGTATCGGCAACTAACCTGCATCAAAACTCTCAGTTAGGTAAAGAATACCTTTTTAATCGTTCAAATATTCAATCTAACATATCGCTGAAAGTAGCCAACGGTTTAAAGGTAAGCATGGACGTTAACGGCCGTATCGAAACCCGCGAAAATCCTGGCGTACCGGGAGGTGATGATTACTTCCTTGCCCGCTTTGCCGTTTTAAGAAATACGCCGCTTGAGCGCCCTTATGCTAACGATAATCCGGCTTACTTGAATGATATCGGTCACACCGAGTCAAACTATGCTTTCCTTAACAAAAAGCTATCGGGTTTATATCACAGTGATTGGCGCGTTTTACAAACCAATTTTGGTGCGGAATACCAGGTGCCTGGTGTTAAAGGCTTATTGGTAAAAGGTTTGTACTCATATTATATTGCTGATTATTTGTTAAATAACCAGGAATATACTTATAACGCGTATACTTACCGCCCTGCAACTGATACTTATGATGTAACCGGTGGTAGTACCAACCCTTGGCGCGAACGTGAACAGAAAAAAGAATTTGCTAAAACTTACCAATGGCAAATTAACTACAACAATACTTTTGGTAAACACACCATAGGTGCTACGTTTGTTTCTGAACGTATTGAGCTACAGCACCTGCGTAACTGGATCCACGCTTCACCGGTATCAAACAACCTGCCGCTTATTTACTTCCCAACCGCAGATCAGTACCAGGACAGCGACAACAAAGAAGCCCGTACAGGTTATATCGGCCGAATTGATTATAACTACGATAACAAATATTATCTGCAATTATCTGGCAGAAGGGATGCTTCGTACCTGTTTGCTCCTGATAAACGCGTAGGTTACTTCCCCGGTGGATCTATCGGTTGGCGTATTACCCAGGAAGGTTTCATGAAGAAGCTTCTTGGTGAAAACAGCTTCCTGAACGATTTGAAAATCCGTGCATCGTATGGTGTATTGGGTGATGACCGCGATCCTAATAACGCTAATAACCCGATCGTAACCCCGTATGCTTACCTGCCGGGTTACAACTATAACGCAGGTACCGCTATTATTGACGGTAATGCTATCGTTACTTCAACTGATAAAGGTTTGGTAACAACCAATATTTCATGGTCAAAAAGTAAAATGACCGATGTGGGTATGGATTTCACCATGCTTAACAACAGGTTGAGTGGTGTTGTTGATTATTTCTACCGTAAACGTACTGGCTTGGCTGGCCCGCCATCTAAATTGGTGTTGCCGCTGGAAGTAGGTTATACATTACCTGCAGAAAACTCAAGCAGTGATTCACAATCAGGTGGTGAGTTTTCGTTGAACTGGAACGACAGGATTGGAAAAGTAAGCTATAACATCGGTGGCAACATTTCTTACTCCCGTCAGAAATCAATATTCAGGAACGAATATTTTGGTAACTCATTAGAGCAATATTTTGGCTCGGCGATAAACCGTTACGCTAATATCGATTGGGGTTATACAGTTGTTGGTCAGTTCTCATCAATCGAACAGATTAACAATTACAAAATCAATAACGATGGTCAGGGTAACAGGACAATGCTTCCGGGAGATTTAATGTATAAAGACTGGAACGGCGACGGTAAAATTGACGGTTATGATACACGTCCTATTGGTTACGGTTATGGTAAACAGCCAAATATCAACTTTGGTTTAACATTGGGCGCTGCCTATCATGGCTTTGATTTTCATGCAGATTTTTCAGGCGGTGCAGGCTATACCTGGTTCCAGAACTGGGAAACAAGGTGGGCTTTCCAAAACAATGGAAACCTGAATACCATATTTGAAGACAGGTACCACCGTACAGATCCGTTTGATATAAACAGTGCGTGGGTGCCGGGTAAATATCCTGCCAACAGGGTTAACCCGGGTACTACCAACAGTGACTATGATCGTAACTCAACTTTTTGGCTGCACAGTGTAAAATACCTGAGGGTGCGTACATTGGAGTTAGGTTATTCATTACCTACCCAACTGCTGGCAAAAGTGAAGATCAAGAGAGCGCGTTTTTATGTTAACGCCTACAACATGTTCTCGTTTGATAACCTGAAACAGTTTGGCGTTGACCCTGAAACAACGGATGATAACGGGTTACAATTCCCACAGAGCAAGGTGCTCAACTTTGGTGTTAATTTAACCTTTTAATTGATTCCTCAAGTTTAAACCAAATGAAAAAAACAACCATTATATCAACATTTGCACTCCTGTTAGTTACAGGTGCCTGCAAAAAAGACAGTGCCTTTTTGGATGTACCGCCCAAGCAGGTGGTAACTTCAGATGTCGCATTCTCCGACCCTAACCTTGTACTTTCCATTCTTGCTGACCTATATAACCGTGTTTATGATTTTTCTGGCCTGGATAACGGCTGGGCATCATTTGCTGATTTCAGCGAATCGTTCCCTTCAGAAAATGGCAGCTATTATATAGTACAGCGTACAGGCTGGGATTTTGGCTCATGGGGTACATGGGATTATAAATATGTTCGTGATCTGAACTTATTTATTGAGCGCGCTACTGCCGCTACCAAGTTAACAGATGCACAGAAAAACCAGTTTATTGCCGAAGGCCGTTTTTTACGCGCTCAGTATTACTTTGAGCTGGTAAAAAGAATGGGCGGGGTTCCATTGATCACCAAATCGCTTAACTACGATTTCTCTGGCAACGTTGAAGCTTTACAGATCCCACGTGCAAAAGAGTCGGAAGTTTATGACTTTATCATCAGCGAGGCAGAAGCAATAAAAGGTTTATTACCGGTTAACGTTTCTGAAAAATCAAGGGCTACCCCTGCTGCTGTATTGGCTATGGAATCAAGGGCTGCTTTATATGCTGCTTCAATAGCTAAGTATGGTGCCACAACACCTCAGGTTTCATTGCCTGGCGGAGAAGTAGGTATCCCGGCCAGTGCTGCTACCGGTTATTACACTAAAGCGCTTGCTGCTGCTAAAGAGATTATATCTGGCACAGCTGGTAATTATTCGCTTTACAAACAATTACCTGATTTAAGCGATAACTTTGCCAACTTGTTCCTTGATAAAAGCAGCTCGGAGTCCATCTGGGTTGAGGATTTCAAGGCCAACGGTGGTAAAACACACGGCTTCACCACCAACGACCAACCTTTCTCAATTTCAGACGAAGGTTTGGACGCAGGCAGGTTAAACCCGTCATTAAACCTGGTTGAGGCATTTGAAAAGCTTGACAATACTTATGCCCCAATGGCAACTAAAGACGGATCAGGTAACCCTATTTACTATACCGATCAGTTAGATATGTTTGCTGGCAGGGATGCAAGGCTTGCCGGTACTGTATTATTGCCTAATGGATTGTTTAAAGGTAAACGTACCGAGGTATATGCAGGTTATCAATTAGGTAACGGTACTGTTATATCAAGCAGCGATGCTACTATTACACAGGATGTTCCGGGCTTGGGTAAAGTACAGGTTGTAGGTAAAGATGGCCCGGTTAACGGCGCAGAATTCCGTACTCAAACCGGTTTTTATATCCGCAAATACCTTGATCCAACTGTAGGTTCTGGTCGCCGTGGCCGTGGTAGTGATGTTAACTTTATCCGTTACCGCTACGCCGAAGTATTGCTGAACGCTGCCGAAGCAGATGCCGAATTAGGTAATTATGCAGAGGCTTCAGGCTACTTAAACCAAGTGCGTGTAAGGGCTGGCCTTACTACTCCATTGGTGCTTACCGCAGCTAATTATTTTGACCGTATTGTTCATGAGCGCCGTGTTGAACTTGCTTTTGAAGGTCATACTTTATTTGATATGAAACGCTGGAGAATTGCTGATGCCGTTTGGGATGGTAACTCAATGTCAGTTGCTGACTTGGTTACTAATATTGGTAAGGCAACTAAACGTAGTACGCAACCATTTGGCTTGTGGCCATATAAATATTATAATCCTGGTGATGTTAACAACGGAAAGTGGATATTTAAGGAAACAAAACCATCGCCGGTTACAGGTTCAAACAGGTTCCTGTTGGGTAACTACTATTCACGCATTGGTGACGATGTTATAGCAGCAAACCCGAAAATTGTTAAACAACCAAATCAATAAGAGTTAAAGAAAAGTGTTTATGAAAATCAAGTTTCATCATATTTTAATCGGGCTTTTTCTTGCTGCCTCGGGCTGTAAGAAAGACAATTACGATGCGCCCACATCAAGACTGAGCGGCAGGTTGGTTTACAAAGGAGAAGCTATAAACGTTGAGTATAACGCTGTCCCTTACC
This sequence comes from Mucilaginibacter sp. P19, assembly GCF_050632265.1. Taxonomy (NCBI): domain Bacteria; kingdom Pseudomonadati; phylum Bacteroidota; class Sphingobacteriia; order Sphingobacteriales; family Sphingobacteriaceae; genus Mucilaginibacter; species Mucilaginibacter sp. P19. Next base: position 905,337 of record NZ_CP192586.1, on the reverse strand, counting down.
AAATATATCAACCAGGTTTTGCAACAAAATCGGCCATACAGGGAACCTTTGATCCCGATGGTAACTATGCGCAGTTATTGTTTGATGGTACCTACAAATTCACTATCCCTGCAAACCAGGGCCCCTTTATGTGGAAAGAGTTACCGGCCGGCACCCGCGATAGTTTAACCGTAAACCTAAAAGGCAGCCAAACAGTTGATATTGAGGTAACCCCTTATTACCTGGTACAAAATGCCAAGTTTACAGCAACCGGCAGAAAAGTAACAGCTACTTTTGATATACAGAAAATAATCACTGATGCTAATGCAAAAAACATCGATCGTGTTTATTTATATGTTAACAAAACACAGTTTGTGTCAGGTGGTTACCGTATAGGTGATGGCGATCCGCCATCAATTGCAGGTTCTGCCATTACAAGTATGACCAACCTGAGTTTGAGCTTTGACGTGCCTACTATAACTCCTACTCAGAATTATGTATTTGCACGTATTGGTTTAAAAATTGCCGGTGTTGAAGATCTTGTTTTCTCACCAGTGTCAAAAATAACCATACAATAAATTACCGGCCCCTGCCGTTGCGGTGGGGGCCATTTTTATATCCCTGCATAATTTAAATTAACATAATATCCTTACACACCATTTAACTGATGAAGAAACTATCGCTTTGCCTGTCTCTTTTTATTTCTACCTATTTATCTGCCAATGCACAGCAAGGCGAATGGCATTTGATAAAAGACAGGATCACAACCCCCTGGGCCGAAAAGGTTGACCCTAAGGCACCCCTACCCGAATATCCGCGCCCGCAATTGGTACGCGGCAACTGGCAAAACCTCAATGGTTTATGGAACTATGTCATAGTGCCTAAAGCAACCACAGGGCCTGCAAAATATGAAGGAAAGATCCTGGTGCCTTTCGCGGTCGAGTCGGCGCTATCTGGTGTAGGTAAAACGGTTGGTAAGGATAGCATGTTGTGGTATAAAACCACCATCAACTTAAACAAAACATTAAAAGGTAAAGACGTACTGCTGCATTTTGGTGCGGTTGACTGGCGTACCGAAGTATTTGTAAACGGAAAAAGCGCCGGTATCCATGAAGGCGGCTTTGATCCTTTTACATTTAATATTACCCCTTTGTTAAAAGGCGGTTCAAAGCAAGAAATTACCGTAAGCGTATGGGACCCAACAGACGATGGTCCGCAGCCGCGTGGTAAACAAGTTAAAAAGCCCGAAGGGATCTGGTACACTCCTGTTACCGGTATCTGGCAAACCGTTTGGTTGGAAGGTGTAGCTAAAACACACATTGAAGCCACCAAACAAACCCCTAACATTGACGATCACACACTATCGGTATCTGCCGAAGTTTCAAATAGCCAGCCGGGCGATAAACTGAAGATCAGCGCCTGGAGCGGCAAAACCCTTGTATCCGAAAAAACGATTGATGCCAGCGAAACCGCCGTGCTGGATATCAAAGATCAGCACTTATGGTCAACTACCGATCCGTTTTTGTATGACCTGAAAGTTGCCCTTATCCGCAATAACAAAGCGGTTGACGAAATAGGCAGCTACTTTGCTATGCGTAAAATTTCGCTTGGTGCCGATGCTAATGGTATCCAGCGTATGTTGCTGAACAACAAATTTGTATTTCAATATGGCCCGCTTGATCAGGGTTGGTGGCCTGATGGTTTATACACCCCGCCAACATATGAGGCCATGAGCTTTGATATTGATAAGCTTAAGGAAATGGGCTTTAACATGATCCGTAAGCACATTAAAGTTGAACCTGCACGTTACTATGCTTACTGCGATAAAACAGGTATGCTGCTTTGGCAGGATATGCCGAGCGGCGATTTAGGTAACCATTGGGAAAATCGCCCGGGTGTGCTTGACGGCGCTACCGATCAGCAGCGTACTCCGGAATCTGAAGGCTACTACCGTAAAGAGTGGAATGCAATCATGAACTCATTATACAACTACCCATGCATTGTGGTATGGACACCGTTCAACGAAGCATGGGGCCAGTTTAAAACCGTGGAGATCACCGAATGGACGATGAAAAAAGACCCATCACGTTTGGTGAACAGTGCCAGCGGTGGCAACTTCTACGATACCGGTAACATTGTCGATTTGCATAACTATCCGCACCCTGCTATGCCACGTCCCGAGATTTTCGGTAAAACCAAAGCCGTGGTACTTGGCGAGTTTGGTGGTTTGGGCTGGCCGGTTGACGGCCATACCTGGCAGGCTAACAAAAACTGGGGGTATCAAAACTTCAAAAACGGCGACGACCTGTTTAAAAGATATTCAACCTTTACCGACAGGTTACAGGAGTTGATTAAGGTTGGTCTTTCGGCAGCAGTATATACACAAACAACAGATGTGGAGGGCGAAGTGAACGGCTTCATGACTTATGACCGTAAGGTTATTAAAATGCCTGTTGAATTGTTACAAAAAGCCAATAGCAAATTGTATGATCCTGCCCTGGTGAAATAATATCTTTACGTAATGACTATAAAAAACAGTATAAAATTAATACGCAGGGAAGTTTGTCTTTCTGTGGCCATGATCTGTGCGGGCTTTGCAACTGTGAATGCCCAGGGCGTGAAAGCAACCACAGTAACAACGGTTGATAACAAAGGCGCGAATGCTTTTTATATAAACAACCGCGCCCCCTTGCAAAGACAATATTTTACCAAATTGCCTACAGGTAGCATTGAAGCCGGCGGCTGGCTAAAAAAATGATGGAGCTGCAGCGCGACGGCTTAACAGGTAACCTGGGCGAGATCAGCGTATGGCTTTCAAAAACCAACAATGCCTGGCTTAACAAAGAGGGCAAAGGTGAATATGGTTGGGAAGAACTTCCCTACTGGCTAAAAGGTTATGCCGATATAGCTTACACGCTGAAGGATAAAAAGATGATTGCCGAAACCAAATTTTGGATTGATGCAGTATTGAATAATCAGCGTGACAACGGTGATTTTGGTCCAGCGGTTGAACATAACGGTAATCGCGACCTTTGGACTAACATGCCGATGCTTTGGTGCCTGCAATCATATTACGAATACACCAAAGATCCCCGCGTTATCCCTTTCATGACAAAATACTTTAAGTATGAGTTAGCTACGCCTGATAATAAATTTTTGGAAGATTACTGGGAAAACAGCCGCGGCGGCGATAACATGCTAAGCGTTTACTGGCTGTATAACCGCACCGGCGATAAGTTTTTGCTTGACTTAGCTACCAAACTTGACAAAAATACAGCCGACTGGCGCCAGGCTAATAACCTGCCCAACTGGCATAATGTTAACGTAGCTCAGTGTTTCCGTGAGCCGGCAACTTATTACCTGCAAAGTCATGATAAAAAAGATCTGGATGCTACCTATAACGATTTCAAACTGATTCGTGATATCTATGGCCAGGTTCCGGGCGGTATGTTCGGTGCCGATGAAAATGCCCGTAAAGGTTATGATGATCCGCGTCAGGCAGTAGAAACCTGTGGTTTGGTAGAGCAAATGACATCCGACCAGATGTTATTGGGCAATACCGGCGACCGTTTCTGGGCAGAGAATTGCGAGGACGTAGCTTTCAATACCTTCCCGGCTGCCTTTATGCCCGATTATCGTGCTTTACGTTATCTAACTGCACCTAACATGGTGGTGAGTGATGGTAAAAACCACCACCCGGGCATTGCCAATGAAGGTCCGTTTTTAATGATGAATCCTTTTGGTAGCCGCTGTTGCCAGCATAACCATGCCGCAGGCTGGGTATATTATGCCGAAAACAGCTGGATGGCTACTCCTGATAATGGCGTTGCCGCCTTGCTTTATACCGAAGGTAAGGTGAACGCAAAAGTTGGTAATGGCACTGCGGTAAGCATCGCAGAAACAAGCCACTATCCTTTCCAAGATCAGATCAACTTTACGGTTACTACACCTAAAGCAGTTGATTTTCCGCTTTACCTGCGCATACCTGAATGGTGCAAAGGCGCATCGGTAAAAGTTAATGGCGTCGCTGTAGATGTAAATACCTCAACAGGCTATTATATCCGCTTAGCTAAAAACTGGAAAAATGGCGATAAAGTAACGCTTCAGTTGCCAATGCAGCTTAAGGTGAAGGAATGGGCTAAAAACAAAAATAGCGTAAGTGTTAGCTATGGCCCGCTTACCTATTCTTTGAAAATAGAAGAGCAATATACCAAAGGAGATAACCTGAAAGATGCTCAGGGCGATTCGCACTGGCAGCCGGGCGCCGATCCTCAAAAATGGCCTTCTTACAATATCTACGCTGCATCGCCATGGAACTATGGTTTGCTGATAGATGAGCAACACCCTGAAAAATCAATAGAGGTTATTCACCGCGCATGGCCAAAGGATAATAACCCTTTTACCAACGCTAATGCGCCTATTGAATTAAAAGCTAAGGGAAAACAGCTACCCGATTGGAAAATTGATGAAACGGGCTTATGCGGTGTATTGCCGCAAAGTCCGGTGAAAACAGCAGAACCTTCTAAAGAGCTTACGCTGGTGCCGATGGGTGGTGCAAGGTTAAGGATCTCGGCTTTTCCGGTTGCTGAATAATGAAAAATGCATCCATGATAAAAGGAATACTATGCGGTTTAATGATGATGGCTGGTTTTGCCGCCCTGGCACAGGATGCTGAGGTTAAAAATCAGCCCCCATCACCGCTGTACCGCGACCCGATTTACGATGGCGCTGCCGATCCTGTTTTGGTTTATAACAAAGCCGAAAAAGAGTGGGCAATGTTATATACCCAGCGCCGGGCCAACGTACAATCGCCGGGAGTAGCATTTTGTTACGGTACCGCTATTGGTGTTGCCACTTCGAAGGATCACGGGCATACCTGGGTTTATCGTGGTGCGCTGAACCTGGAGCATGAGCGAGGTCAAAACACTTTTTGGGCACCCGATGTGGTTTTTGATAAAGGCGTATACCACATGTTTGTAGTATATATCCCCGGAGTGTACAGCCAGTGGGGCGGCGATTCGCACCTGGTACATTACACCAGTAAAAACCTTTGGGACTGGAAATACGCGGGCCCGCTGAATTTGCCGGATCATAATATCATCGACCCAACACTAATGAAACTGCCCGATGGCAAATGGCACATGTGGTACAAGGATCAAAAGCTGGGCAGCATCACCATGACTGCCGAAAGTAATGATCTGGTAAACTGGAAAGCTGATGATAAACCTGCTATTGAAGGCCGCGCACATGAAGGGCCAAAGATCTTCCGGTTTAAAGATTATTACTGGATGATTACCGATGAGTGGCAAGGTCAGCGTGTCTACAGATCAAAAGATGCCAAAACCTGGGAGCATCAGGGCTTGGTGCTGGATAAGCCTGGTCATCGGCCGGAAGATACACCAACAGGAGCTCACGCCGATGTGATAGTAAGTGAAGGCCATGCTTATATCATTTACTTTACCCACCCCGGTCGTAAAAAGCATTTTGAAGATGGTGGGCTTGATGCCGATGGTGCCTACAGCTATACAACCAAGCGCACATCCATCCATGCTGCCGAATTGGAGTTTAACGGCGAAACATTGATTTGCGACAGGGATAAGCCATTCGGTTTTTGGTTGGCCGATGTCAAATAACTATCGACAAAAATATAGAAAATATAATTGGTTATGCGGCAGATATTCATTTGGTTAATGGGTGTGTTTGCCCCGGTGATGGTTCTGGGGCAACACTATGCCGTTAACAATAAAACCATTGCCTGGGATCAAACCACCTTAAAACAGGTGGGGAGCAAAAACGGCAATTACGCCCGCATGATCCAGTTGAGTAATGGCAACCTGTTTTGTGTTTATGAAAGTGCCGGAGGTATTGAATGCATTACAAGTACTGATTTAGGTAAAAGCTGGAAGCCTCCTGTAATAATTGCCCGGCCAGTGCCGGGCGTAAACATGGCAGTGCCCGAGATACTGGAGTTGAAAGATCATTCATTCCTGGCATCATACAACCCTCGCCCACACAAAGTAAACGGTGCTTGGGATACAACCAAACACTTTGCCATCTGCACAAAAAAGAGCTACGATAAAGGCAAAACCTGGACGGATGAACGCCTGATTTATCAGGCTCGTTATAATTTTGATGATGGCTGCTGGGAGCCATCGCAGATTCAATTGCCATCGGGCGAGATCCAGTTGTTCTTTTCAAACGAGGGTGTCTACACCAAATCAAACGAGCAAAATATTTCCATATTCCGGTCGAAGGATAACGGCTTAAGCTGGACAAAACAGCCTCAAATTGTATCTTTCAGACCGGGCCATAGGGATGGTATGCCGGTACCAGTCATCCTGAAAGGAAAAAATGAAATTGCTTTTTCGATAGAGGATAATGCCGGTGCAACTTTTAAACCGTCTATCATCCGCAACAGCATCGGCCAAAATTGGAAAAAAACGGTTGGCCCCGATGATACCGAACGCACATACGCGCTCACACCCAAATTGCAGGATACAGTTTACGCCGGAGCGCCTTATTTAAGGCAACTGCTCAGCGGCGAAACAGTACTATCCTATCAAAGTACGCAAAACCGCAACCATAACTGGGAGCAGGCTTGTATGCAGGTAGCTTTAGGTAATAATGATGCTAAGGATTTTGTAAGCGTACCAACGCCGTTTGATATTCCGCTTAACAAACACGGATTGTGGAATGCGTTGTGTGTGCTTAATGATGACACCATCATTGCACTTACATCAACCAATGCCTTTGGGAAAGGGACGGAGATATGGATGATAAAGGGAAGAGTGATAAAGAATAAATAAGCAAATCTTAGCCGCCGGTCGGCTCCAGCCGAGCGGCAGTTATTAAGCGGCCTCTGGCCGCCGAATTTGGAGCAGCAGGCCAGTTGGGATAATTGCCACTCGGCTGGAGCCGAGCGGCGGCGTGTGTAATAAAAAGTAAAAGGCAAGGGAATGTGCGATTCCCCTCTTGAGAGGGGCGGAGGGGTGTGTTTAACAAAGCGACGAGATAAACGCTGAAGAAACACACCCCTGTCATCACACTATCCTATGCGCCCCCTCTCAAGAGGGGAATTAAAAAAAGGAAAGAATTAAACTATTAAACATTTATAAATGCAAACAAAATTAAAAGTATTGGCGCTTGCTTTAGCAATGCCATTGGGGATGAGGGTAATGGCGCAGCAAAAAGCGCCGGCGCAGGTATGGTCGCAGGAGAAGGCAAAAACATGGTATGCGCAGCAGCAATGGCTGGTTGGTGCCGATTTTATTCCAAGTACGGCCATCAATCAGTTGGAAATGTGGCAGGCCGATACTTTCGATCCAAAAACGATAGATAGGGAATTAGGCTATGCACAGGGCATCGGCATGAATGTGATGCGCGTATTCCTGCACCATTTAGCCTGGAAACAGGATCCGGAAGGTTTCAAAAAACGCATGGACGAGATACCTGGCTATTTCAAGTAAACACGGCGTAAAAACCATGTTTGTATTTTTTGATGACTGCTGGAATAAAGTACCTAAAATAGGTAAACAACCAGAGCCAAAACCGGGTATTCACAATTCGGGATGGATGCAGGATCCGGGACAGCCTGCATCTGATAACGCAGCCAACTCTCCTGTGCTTGAAAAATATGTAAAGGATGTATTGAAGCGCTTCGCTAATGATAAACGCATTTTGCTTTGGGACCTGTACAACGAACCGGGCAACTCGGATAAAGGGAACAAAACCTTACCTTTACTTAAAAGTGTGTTTAAATGGGCAAGACAGGTAAATCCGAGTCAACCAATTAGTGCCGGTGTTTGGCGTTGGGACCTGGAGGATTTGAACAAGTTTCAGATAGCTAATTCGGATGTTGTAACCTATCATGATTATACGCCTGAAGGTGATCATCTGAAAACAGTACAATTTTTGAAAATGAACGGTCGCCCTTTAATTTGTACCGAATATATGGCCCGTCCGCGCAATAGTCTGTTTGGCACAGTATTACCAATGCTAAAAAAGAAAATGTGGGTGCTATAAACTGGGGGTTTGTAAGCGGCAAAACCAATACTATTTACGCCTGGGATACCCCAATGCCTGATGGCAAAGAACCTAAACTCTGGTTCCATGATATTTTCCGTAAGGATGGTACTGCCTACATCCCGGAGGAAACAAACCTAATCAAGAAATTGACCGAAAGATAGTTTCAGATGTGCGGATTTCACATGTGCGGATGTACAGATGATTTCCGAATGCTGAAACCACCGTTTTAAATAGAGACGCATCCATTCCTGTTCGTCTCCCGCGTTAACCTATCACACAAATCTGCTTATCACCTGAAATGCAGGTTTATTACAGACTTACGAAGTTTTAAAAACTTCGTAAGTCTTGTTCCGAGTTATAAACCAATGACACCTATGAAAAAGTTTTTTAATTATCTGATGCTGGGCCTGCTCGGCACTATGACCGCCTGCCGCAGCCATGCGCAGCAAGTTGAGCCAGCTAAGCAGTCAGCACCCTATAGCGGCCTTATCCACGTTGTGCTTGACAGGGATTTCCCCGATCCTACAGTGATCAGTTATAATGGCAAGTATTATGCCTACGCAACCCAATCGCCGGGTGGTGAGGGAAAGATGATCAATATCCAGGTGGCCTGGTCAACCGATCATGAACACTGGACATATGCGGGTGACGCTTTGCCTCAAAAACCTTCATGGGCTTCTAATACCCAAAACTTTTGGGCACCGGATGTTTTCTTCGATGCCAAACTCAACAAATTCGTCATGTTCTTTTCCGCCGATCCCAATGAGTTGACCGGCAAATGGATGGGGATAGCCTATGCTGATAACCCGCTTGGGCCTTTTATCGATAGAGGCACGCCATTTATGAAAGGCCCAAGTTTTCACTGTATAGATCCTAAAGCTTTTGTTGACCCTAAAACCGGGAAACATTTTCTTTACTGGGGATCGGACTTCCAGCCTTTGAGAGTACAGGAAATGAAAGATGACTGGTCGGACTTTAAAGAAGGTTCACAGCCAACAGTTGTGGTTGAGCCGGGCAAGGATAAAAGTTACAGCAATTTGGTTGAAGGATCATGGCTTGATTATGATAACGGAACCTATTACCTGTATTATTCGGGCGATAATTGTTGTGGTGCCGGTGCCAATTACGCGGTTATGATAGCGAAGGCCGATAATCCGCTTGGCCCGTTTTTAAGGTTGGGTGAAAGTGATAAAACCCTCAATAGCGCTATATTGGTTAAAGATGCTGTTTACACGGCTCCTGGTCATAATTCTATTTTTACCGACGAAAAGGGAAACAAATTTATAGCTTATCATGCAATTGAAATAGCCCATAAGGAAAAGGGAAGGGTAATGTGTACCAGCCCTATCAAATATCAAAACGGCTGGCCGGTAGTAACTAAATAAATACAACATGGTTCATCAATTAAAACATCTTGCACTTTGCGGATTACTGTCGCTGGCTTTTTTTAAAGTTCAGGCGCAGGTATCAGGTAATAAAAACTTTAAACCGGCAGCCGGCGTAAGTGTAATGGCAAATACCGCAAACGTAACGGTAACCTGGCCGGCAGGGATTAACAGCAAGGCTAAACTTGTTTTAAATTTAAAAAATGGCGAACCGCTATTTACCAGCGTACAGTTAAGTAAAAGAGGTATTTACAAGCCGATAATTGAAAATATCGATCCGCAGTTTATCCTTACAGAAGGTAAGCGTGACCTCATCTCTCAAAACGGCTGGAACATCTTTTTTGATAAAGTACCGCTGAAACCTCACCATTCATACAAAATAGATTTTCATAAAAAGGGCATCAGCGTAAGCAACAAAGGCTCGCGCACTATAATTACACTGCCCGGATTAGAAGCTCCCAATTTTAAAGGCGACCTGGAGATAACCCTCTATAACGGCGAGCCCATGTTTAATGTGGCCGCGATTGTATCTACACAAATTGACTCGACAGCTATTTTGTATGATGCCGGTTTGGTAGCGAAAACCAACCCGGTTAAAGCTGTCAATTACAGTGATGTTTATGAACACCTGCAAACAGAAGATGTCAGTAAGCCTGATACTGCTAAAAATCTTGCTGTAAAATACCGTACTATCATCGGGAGCAACGATAAGGGCAGCATAGCCGTGTTTCCCGCGCCGCACCAGTATTTTTATCCTTTGGATGAAGCCTTTAATCTCAAATTTGTATGGTATGGCAGTAATTATCGCAACCTGCTTCCGGGCTATGGCCTTGGCATCCGGCAGGAATTGCAGGGCGATAAACGGTACGTTCCCTGGTTTAACGCGCCTCCGGGAACTAAACAACGACTCAACTTTTTTTGCCTGCTGGGTAATGATGGTGCCGATAACCTGCTGAATAAAGTAAAGCAATTCACCCATGATGACAGTTACAAGCCGCTACCGGGTTATAAAACCATGGCAAGTCATTTTCATAATGAGTTTATCATGAGCGTGGTGCTGGCGGGTAAGCCGGTCCCGGACAGCCCGTCGTTTGTGAAAGTGCTGAAAAGGCAGGGCATCAACATCATTCATTTGGCTGAGTTTCATTACACAGCGCACCCTAAAGGACCGGACGAGCAGCGCCTTAAAGAATTAAAAGCGCTGTTTGATCAGTGTAGCCACTTGTCTGATTCTAATTTTTTACTGCTGCCCGGCGAAGAGCCTAATGAATTTTTTGGCGGCCATTGGCTGGCATTTTTTCCTAAGCCGGTTTACTGGGTCATGTCGCGCAAGGCGGGTACGCCTTTTGAAAGTACCGATGCCGAACATGGCAAAGTTTACCACATTGGTGACAAAGCCGATATGCTGAACCTGCTTAAAGCGGAAAATGGTTTGGCTTGGACAGCGCATGCCCGTACAAAGGGATCAACCGGTTTCCCGGATGCTTATAAGAAGGAAGATTTTTACCTGTCCGACAGATTTTTAGGAGCTGCCTGGAAAGCTTTACCGGCCGATCTGTCCGAACCGCGTTTGGGTAAACGGGTATTTGACCTGATGGATGATATGAATAATTGGGGGCTGAAAAAGAAAATACTCTCTGAAGCCGACCTCTTCAGTATCGAGCCAGAAAACGAAATGTATGCCCATCTCAACGTAAACTACCTGAAACTTGCCAAACAGCCGCAATATAAAAATGGCTGGCAGCCGGTGCTTGATGTTTTGGAGCAAGGCAAATTTTTCTCTACCACCGGCGAAGTTTTAATCGAAGATTTTACAGTAAATGGCCATTCATCAGGAGAAACTATTGCCCTCCCGGCTGACGGCAAATGCACGGTGAACTTTAAAACCAGCTGGACATTCCCGCTCAACTTTGCTGAAATCATTTCAGGAGATGGGAAGCGGGTTTATCGTGAGCGCATCGATCTTACATCAACGCAGGCCTTCGGCACAAAAACATTTAATAAAGTGCTCAATATGAAAGGCCGCAAATGGGCACGATTGGAAGTTTGGGATGCCGCCGTTGATGGTGCTTATACGCAAACGGTTTGGTTGAAGTAAAAACCTCAAACCAATGCCGCCGCTCGGCTCCAGCCGAGTGGCAACTATCAAAACGGCCTCTGGCCGGCGTGAATCCACATGGCTGACATAGGCCAGAGACCTGGAAATAACTGCCACTCGGCAGGAGCCGAGCGGCGGCGGGTGATTTTTCCTCCGCCGTTGTTGGTGGTGACAACACCGGCAACGGCATAGCTACAAGATTGCCGCGTCGCGCCAGATGCTCTCACCCATGCGGCTCCTCGCAATGACATAATTTTATTTTACAGGGACTTTAACCAACGCCCGTTCTGTAAAGAAACTTTTAAGGGCTGCTATTTTCCCGGTGCGGATGAGATAGCTAATGAATAAGGCAATTAACATAAATTTTTACTTAACAATACTTGCAAAACGTTGATAAAAGGCGGTAGGGCTGTCGGCATGCTTTGGCTCATATTTGCCTGCAATAAGGGGGATATAGATTACCCTGCGGCGGCTTGCTTCACCAACTACGGTTGACTGGGCTACGCGGTGCCACAAGCGGCCATCATGTATGGTCAGGTCGCCCGCAGTGGGGATAATAGCTACCTCATTTTCGTCGGTATCATGGTCAAGGAAATACTTTTTACGGAAAAGCATCTGGTAAAGGTTTTGCTTATGTGTGCCGGGCAGGATGCGTAAACCGCCATTCTCCGGTTTTAAAGTGCTCAGGTGAATCCCAACATTCAGCATCGGGTTTAACTTTTGGCCATGAAAAATATCGCGCAAACCGTCGGTATGCCAGCCCATTTTAGTAAAACTGCTTTCGGGGCCATTTACATAGTGGTTAAATACCATGCCGTCTTTTTCGTCGGTGCCCAGGCGCGAACCTTCACCTATGAGGTTAAGCAGTACCTCGAAACGCGGATCTTTGGTAAATTCATTTAACAGGTTATGGTGCTGATTGATAAAAGCAAAACGCTGCACAATAGGTGACCCGTCAAGATCTTTACCGTATTTGATGGGTACGCCGTTTACCTTTTCGGTGTTATTATTTATCCAGGTGTTTTCAACCTGTTTTGATGCATTGATGATGTCGGTAACAGTTTCGGGCTTGATGAAATTTTTGAAATGGATAAAGCCGTGCTGATTAAAAAAGCCTGTTGTTCGGGCGTAATTGTTGAGCCTAAGGTGAATTTTTGATATGACGCTGCCATGTGGTGGAAAGATATTATTGTAACCTAAAAATGGATTTGTAAACGCTGTTACCGCTTAAGCGGCAGGGTAAGAAAGGAGCAGGTCCTTTTAAGGGAAATTAACAACAACAGCTGCACATGACCCTTGTTATGAAGGGCATTCGCATTGGGCATGCAAATAATATGTTGCGCGTATTGTTCAATGTATATTAAATCTATCTTTTTAATAGATTAATACAAATGTAAACAAATTGTTAATCACTCCAAATATTTATGAAAATATTTTTTAATGCTTGTAAAGCCCTGCTGTTACACGTTCAATCAGATTTTTAGGGCCATGTGTTGCCGCTACGGCCGAAAGCTTGTTTAAAAATCCGGGTACTATTTCGGCCTTTTTGTTGAACATTCCATTTATCCCTATCGCCGCAACTTTATCGGGATTCATATTAAACTTGGCTGCCAGTTCGGCCAGGGCATCCATCCCTGCGCTGTGGGCAAAGCCTGTGTCTGTAGGGCCAGGGCAAAGGCAGCTTACTGATACCGGCGTGTCCTTAAGCTCGTATCTTAAAGCCCGACTAAATGATAAAACAAACGCTTTGGTGGCTGCATATACAGCCAGCGTTGGTACAGCCTGGTAAGCCGCGGTGCTGGATATATTGAGGATAAAAGCCCGCTGCTGCAATTTTAAAAGCGGGATAAAATGATAGGAGAGCTCGGTAAGGGCATTCATATTGACCTGCATCATCCGGGTTTGTGCGCTCAGATCCAGCTCATCGAAATTTCCCCACGCACCATGCCCCGCGTTATTTATTAATATCGATACAGGTACATCTAAGTTTTTAGCCCAGTCAAAGACCCGGAGGGCCGCACCTGCACCGGAAAGATCAATCGCGAGATAATCAGTCTGAACATAAAAGTCGGCTTTTATTTGGGCAGATAAAGCAATGAGGTCATTTTCTGACCGGGAAACCAGCAGTAGGTTATATCCTTTTTGAGCCAGCAATATAGCCATTGACCGCCCAATGCCTTTACCTGCTCCCGTAACTAAAGCGTACTGATCCATTATTTTTATGAGTTATATCTGCGATGCAAGTTTAAATAAAATAGTCTACTAAACTTGTAGACTATTTAAAATATTGTTACGTTTGTATTGATATGAAAACTATACTGCCCCGTTTTCGTTTTTTAAGCTATAACCAGCAAGGTTATTGTTGTTGCTGGTAAATCGTAACCGCTCCCCTACCCGTTATTATATCTGTAACACAACAATTATCACAAGCTTAAAATTGATCATGACCGCTTATCGTACAAAATATTTATTCAGCGCCCTTGTAGTCATTAGTTATATGTTATCTGTACTTCCGGCATCCGCCCAGCTCTTGGCTTCGGTGCGATACAAGCTTAACCTGTTGCCCGACACATCCGCCCATAGTATAATTGATGATAGCTATTCGTCCAAACTGCTTGCGGGGGTATCAAACAAACCTGTTATTGATAAAGCCAATGCGGTTTTTGAAACTGATCTGGAAAGTGAGCTGGATACCCATGCCGGTCGCAAAAAGGTTTTGAGCTATTTAAAAGAGCTATCGGCCAACAATACCGGCGAAAGTAATTATAACCAGGCCAAAGTTAAATCATATTATAAGCTTGCCAATGTATTTGCCAAGCTGCATTTGTATCCTTTGGCCATGAAGTGCTTTTTTAAAGCGATGGTATCTAAAAAGGTGGGGAGTGATCTTATACCCGCTGCGCCGGATTCTGTTATTGCTGATACAACCGGCCGGCAGTTACATTTAAACAGTGGCCTGTTGGCCATTAACGCGAATGACGATTCGGTATTTGTAAACACCCCGGTTCAATTAAAAGATAAAAAAGAAAAAAGAGCAAGTCTATCACTTATAACCGCATCCTGAACACATTTAATGATGGTAAAAAAGCGGCTGCTTACGCATTGTTATTTCATGTAAAACAACCAAAACCGGGTAAACCGACTGTATTTGTACGGGCCAACACCGGTCATACTTTTATCACCCTCATCAAGTACAACGCCGATTCAAGCTCGGTTTCTGTTTCCTTCGGATTTTATCCTAAAAAGGACAATATATTTTCAGCCACTCCATGGGAGCCGGAAACCTCGGGCACTTTCAAAAATGATGAGGCGCACAAGTGGGATGAAGTAATGGGCAAGTTTATAACCGAACGCCGGTTTAAAAGAATCCTGAAGCTCACCCGTTTATACGATGGGTTGGAGTATCACCTGTCAAAAAATAACTGTACCGATTTTGCTTTACAGGCAGCTTCCTATGCCGGATTTGGGGTTACCAACTCAAAAGGCTCATGGCCGCTGGGCCAGGGAAACAATCCCGGAACAACCGGGCAAAGCATTATAGCAGGTGGTATTTATGATAATGATAAAGCCGATCTTTTTATTGATTTTGATGAAAATCTGAAATAAAGGTTAAACAGATTTAAGCACACTTCCTTCCGTTCCAACCTCAAGTATGTGCCATAACCCGCATGTAAGGGCGAAATTGTTTCTTTGATGACCCACCGGAAAATCAAAGCAAACTGGATAGTCATAGTCTTTTACTTTTTCGGTAACGATATCATAAATGCTGTGGCCAAATTCTTCGCCTTCAATATCGGGCGTTAGTTGAAAGCCTCCTATAATTAGCCCGGCCAGGTGCGAAAGTTTACCGCATTGCTTTAGGTTCCAGAACATGCGGTCGATATTGTAAAGGCGTTCATGGGTATCTTCAACAAATAAGATTTTTCCATTCGTATCAAGGTCAGACGGCGTACCCGAAAGCGTCGCGATCAGGCTCAGGTTACCGCCAACCAATAGGGCTTCGGTTTTTCCGGAGCGGTTTTGGGGGCAAGCAGGTGACGAGATAATTAAGGCTTTCGCCGGTAAGCGCCTGCCTTATGGATTGAATAGTGGCTATCTGCATAGCATCGGCCTTTGCCCAGTCATCAGGAAAACTGTTGCACATTTTTGAATGCAGTGTTGCAATACCAAAATTCCGGTTGATATGGCAATGCAGGGCGGTAATGTCGCTGAAGCCGATAATCCATTTAGGATTTTTCTTAAACTGTTTGAAATTGAGTCGGTCAATGATCCTCACCAATCCGTAACCCCCTCTTGCACACATAATGGCTTTAATCTCGGGGTTATCCAGCATCTGCTGCAGGTCTGCCACGCGTTCTTCATCTGTTCCCCCGTATATAAAATCCTTTTTGCCGGTGTTATCGCCAATCTGCACCTTAAAGCACCAGTTTTGTATAAGTTGTACAGCCGGCATAAGGTCGGCCAGGCTCATATATCCCGATGGACTAATAATGCCTATGGTATCTCCGGGTTGCAAATAAGGAGGGATTTTGTGACGGGCTTTAGTATAGGGATTTGTTGGAGTAACCGACCATGCCCCTGAGGTTGATAAAGCGGCGCCGGCCGTGACTAAGGAGGATATGAAGCGTTTTCGGTTCATTTTATACCTGCTGCATTTTGATGCAACAGCGTTTATAAAAGTATGAAAAAACGGGAGTATAAGTAATGAATACCTCGCAGGTAAAATTCATTATCCTATAATCTTTACATAACCCCTCACCTGCTTTTACCTAAAGATAAGTAAATTTGAATTTGATGAAGATAAAGCATATCCCATTTACCGGACTTAAATTATTTATAGGGTTAACCCTAATGCTATTGTCTCTCGTTTTCCAGGCTTGCCACACCTCCGGCCGTAAAAATGAAACTGACACCACAAACCCAAGGCTTGTTAATGCATCATCTGCCGGATTTAAAGTTAAAGCGGCCATTTCCTGTACCAAAAACGGGATGATCAGGGAAGACAGCATTTTATACATGCAGCAAGGCGGGGAGGCATTTAAACCCACAATAGTTAACTTGAATGGTACATCTGCCAATAAAGCTGATCAGGATATGGCATGGATTCCTGGTGGTACCTTTAGCATGGGTGGGGTTAATCCAAGGGGTATGACCGATGGCGGTATGGAAGCCATGGACGATGCCAGGCCTGTTCACCGGGTATTTGTTGATGGTTTTTACATGGATAAAACCGAGGTAACCAATAACCAGTTTGCCAAATTTGTAAAAGCTACCGGCTACATAACCGTGGCTGAACAAAAACCCACCGAGGCAGAATTTGCCGGTGTTCCGGCCGAAAAACTGGTTGCCGGATCGGTTGTTTTTACGCCTCCGCATCAAAAAGTGCAATTAGATGATATTTCGCAATGGTGGTCGTACCAAAACGGGGCCGACTGGAAACACCCGCTTGGACCGGGTTCTGACTTGATAGGTAAAGAAGATTACCCGGTAGTACAGGTAGCCTGGGAAGATGCTGCTGCCTATGCCAAATGGGCCGGAAAACGCCTGCCCACAGAGGCCGAATGGGAGTTTGCAGCAAGAGGAGGTAAAGCCGGTGAACTATATCCCTGGGGCAACCAGTTAAAACAGAACGGACGCTG
Source organism: Mucilaginibacter sp. P19 (assembly GCF_050632265.1). Classification (NCBI taxonomy): domain Bacteria; kingdom Pseudomonadati; phylum Bacteroidota; class Sphingobacteriia; order Sphingobacteriales; family Sphingobacteriaceae; genus Mucilaginibacter; species Mucilaginibacter sp. P19. Next base: position 888,211 of record NZ_CP192586.1, on the reverse strand, counting down.
GATGGCCAACACATTCCAGGGATCTTTTCCTGATCATGATGATGCCGAAGATGGTGAAACCGGCCTGGGGCCGGTAAAAAAATACCCGGCGAATGCTTACGGTTTGTATGATATGGCCGGCAACGCATGGGAATGGTGTGCTGACTGGTACCGAAATGATTATTACAATAGCTTTAATCCTAATATGGTTGCGCGCAATCCTAAAGGGCCTTCTGATTCTTCAGATCCGCAGGAGCCGGGGCAAAAAAGAAGGTTCAAAGAGGCGGCTCATTTTTATGTACCGACCAGTACTGCACCCGCTATATGGTAGGCTCGAGAGGTAAAGGCGAATATCGCTCGGCAACAAACCACGTTGGCTTTAGATGTGTAAAGGATGTTAAGCATGGTAATAATACGACACAGGACACCCAAAAAGCACTTTAATATTTTTCGTGATATTTATATATAAGAATTTATCGGGAACAATGGGTAACAAGTTCAAAAGCTTTCTGCTTTAAGTATTCCGCCTTCCGCTTCAAAAAGGGCATAAAAAAGAAGCACTCCTGATGGGCAGGAATGCGTTCTAACCAATTATAAACCTAAATTATGAGAAGAGATGTAAACCCGGAGTCGAACCGGTGGCGCTGCCTGTCAGCCATTCACATGATGTTACAAATATACGTGTAATCTTTACATTTATTGTCATCTTAATATGAAAATTTTATTTTCATTGGTATATTTTTATAGATAACGATTGGTTTATAGATAATTGGCAATGAATTGCAATAATTAAAAAACTGCCGGTTTTTTTGCAAAATATAGTATAGCTCTAACGTCTCTTCCGCTTAGTCAGTAAGACAATGCTGCTAAATTTAAGTGACAGGTGGCTGTACCCCTCCTGGCTATTGAGTTCGTCTAATAAAAACAATTGTCATTTCGAAACGAGGAACGAGTGAGAAATCTTATACGAGCTATAAACTTTGCATGGCAGCTTAGCACAATGTAGAAGATTTCTCCTCACTCTTGCGCGCTGCCCCACCAGTGTTCGCTCGAAACGACATCTTCTTCGATTCTCAATTAATATTTAAAAGATATACATACATCAACTGATTCTAAAGAGGGTTTCCTGGTTCTATGTCACTGCCAATAAGTATTCAGGATCAGGTCCTGCGGCTTTCAACAGTGTATACGAAGCTTTCGGCCTTGTAATAGCCAAGGTTATACTCCATGGGGCGCTCGCCCTGATCGTAAACAAATCTTTTTCTGAATAATACGGGGCTGCCGGTTTCAATTTCAAGCTTGCCGGCTATGAACTTATTAGCTTCCAGCGCACTGATTTCTTCTTTTGACAGGTTTGCTATCGTAGAATATTCTTCCTCCAGCATTTCATAAAGCGGGCGTTTAAAATCCTCTTCGCCTGTAAGGCCTATGCGCGGGTGAAAATAAGATATGAAATAAACAAAAGGGTTGTCGCTGCTGCCCCGTAGCCGCTCCATTTTCACAATTTTTTCTCTGTACTGATATCGAAAAAGCTGGCGGTGCTTTCATCAGGAAATACCCAGCTTACATGCAGCTCATAATTTTTTACGGTAATACCTCTCGCTTTCATTTCCTGCGAAAAACTGAGCCAGTTCATTGATTTTGAACTGATCCTGGAGTTGGCAACTTTAGTACCAAAACCCTTTTTGCGGATCAACAGTTCTTCGTAAACCAGTTTATTAATAGCCTGCCGCAGTGTTGTGCGGGATATAGCCAACTTTTTTGCCAGCTCTACCTCGTTAGGTAATAATTTACCCGCCTGGTAAACCGGATCTTTGATCAGTTCGCGAAGCAATTGCTCGGCCTGTATATGGAGTGGAATAGGGCTTTTATGGTCGATGGCTAATTTCATAATGGTTTTTACTAACCTTAATGAGGAAATATATGGCTAAAGATAGTAAAAAGGTTAATTATGTATTTACATGGTTTAAGGATGTGTTTTAATTTGCCAAACAGGATATCTATATATTGTATGGAACGTTAATAATTCAATGACTTTATTCTATTTCTATCAACCTAACTACGCAGCAATTATTGGTATCGATTATTTACTTTCAAGCTCCATAACTTAAATGTTCATACAAATGGTTATTTCATTGTTTAATATTATAAATTGTTCCATAATTACCCCTCGACTAAAGGTTCAACTGATGGAAAATAACCTTTTAATTACTTATAAATTCGCCTTGATTATGCCTTTATGAATTTGCTAAAAAAGTTACTTCCCATACTTCCGGCTACTTCTTAGTATGCAGTTTAGTTAATGCAAATTGCCCTATCCTATCGCCCTCATCTACACCGTTAGTTATGGATGGCATATAATGGATACCACCATAAAACCTGCTGATAGCGGCCTCCTCGGCCGCGGCTTTAAAGGATTTAAAATTGCGCGCGGGGATAGCAAATTCCATTTCTGTAGAGTCAATGAACGAAAATTCATCGCCAAATAATTTGCCTAACACGGCTGCTGATGCGGTAGATACAACACTGTGCCCGCTGGTATACTCGGGGAAAGGCGGCGTTTGCAGCAATGGCATCCAGCTTTGATCAATATACTGGTTAATGTAAGTTTCGGGCCTGATCACCTTGCTCCGGTATTTTTCGTCCCAGCAGTTTATAAAACTATCTGCAATAACTACAGCTATACAAGCATAAGCTTCAGCACTTTTCACATAACCGGCCTTAGCCTTACGACAAGCCAGCGCCGTGATATTGATCCAATGCCCTCCCGGCGAGATTTTTTTGTGGCAAACATAGTGTGCCCGTTGATATTCACCTTAAAGGGGTTATCATCCCAAAAAGTAGCAATGGTAGCCTCATCATCGGTGAGGTGCTTGCCTGTATCATATACTTCCATAGCCAGCTTGTAAAAATTACTACCGGGAATGTTGCTGAAGGTAAACGGATGAGCTGGTTTAAATTGCTGTGCCGAATCAAGCAAAAATGGGCGGATCTCGTTCCAGTGCGGTTCAATACCTTTCATGTAGGCCGGTGGGGTGGGCTTCCAGCTTGCGTCATCTGTTTGCACATCATATTTTGATAATGAGCGGGTATGTTTATAGTTATCCTTACCCGCCCATTTTATGATCCTGTCGGCAATAAGTTTACCGTACGCTATCGAGTTATCATACACACTATCGGGCATGCCGGTATTTTTAAACTCCTGCATCAGTTTGTCATGAAAACCCTCTATCCTGCCCTCACTCATCACCAGGATCTTACCAACGGTTAAAATAGCGTGCGATGCCGATAACGTGAAGCAATATTTTTTACCAGCTATAGGCTTAGGTACCGAGTCGAGCCCTTTCAGTTGCCCTTCAAGCGATTGGTAATGATCATCGCCATTTCGCGCAGCCTCGTATGCAGCCACACTGATATAAGCATAAATACGACTGGCAACCGGCGGCGAATAAATATCATGCCTTACCACATCAGTAACATCTTTTATAGACCGGTGGATAAAATCCGGGTTTTCGGCTGGTTTTTCCCAGCTTTTTTTGCCGCATGATGAGCAAGTTATAATAACAATAAGGGCAAAATATAGTCTCTTCATCATGATGAAACAGCAAAGGCTTGATCAGTTTAATTGGTCTGCCCCTCAAATCAGGGGTTCAGATCAAAGCTAACAGTTAATCAATATTTAAGTATGGCCCGATAGTAATTAACTAACTTTTGATACAATTTGCAGAAACAGGAATTGTAAAATCCGTTTTCTTTACACTGGCTTATTGCATTATAACCAATAAGTTAAAGCTTAACCAAAGCATAAACCATCAATCAATTATTAACCATATCTGCATGATAAAAAGTTTACCCCAGGCGTTTAAACTATCTACCTTATTGTTACTTTTTTTGGTGCCGGATGTTCAAAAAAGTCATCAGGCCCAACGCTCTTTAAGCTGCTCGATGCTTCACAAACCGGTATCGATTTTAAAAATACCATTACCGAAAGTGACAGCATCAACATCCTTAACCACCCCTACCTGTACAATGGCGCCGGTGTTGGTATCGGCGATTTTAATCATGATGGCCTGCCCGATGTTTACTTTGCCGGCAACATGGTTGCCAATAAATTATACATTAACAAAGGCTCACTTACTTTTAAAGATGTTACCGATGCAGCGGGTGTAGCCGGTAATGGCGACTGGTACGCAGGTGTATCAGTAGTTGATATCAATAACGATGGCTGGCCGGACATATACGTCTGCTCATCATTTAAAAGCGATCCCAACCATCGTAAAAACCTGCTTTTCATCAACCAGGCAACCAATAAAGATGGCGTGCCAACCTTTAAAGAATCGGCAGCAGCCTATGGCCTGCAGGACACCGGCTACAGTACACAAGCCGTATTTTTTGATTACGACCATGACGGCGACCTCGACATGTACCTGCTCACCAACTTTTTAGGCAAAGAAACGCCGGTGGCCTATCGCCCTAAATTAACCGATGGCAGCGCACAGAATAATGACCGCCTTTACCGTAACAATGGTAATGGTACCTTCACCAATGTAACCAAAGAAGCCGGGATATTGATAGAAGGTTTTGGCAACTCCGTTTCCATATGCGATGTGAATAACGATGGCTGGCCGGATGTTTATGTTGGTAACGACTTTATATCGAACGATGTATTATGGGTGAACAATAAAAACGGCACCTTCAGCAACCGCGCGGGCGAATATTTTAAACACACGGGCTGGTCGGTAATGGGATCGGATATGGTTGATATCAACAATGATGGCAAGGCCGACCTGGTATCATTAGAGATGCTGCCCGAAGAAAACGTACGTAAAAAAACCATGCTTGTAGGCGATAATTACATTACCTATATCAACAATAACAAATTTAAATACGAGCACCAGTACATCCGCAATGTGCTGCAGCTTAATCAGGGGCAAACACCCGCCGGCCATCCGCAATACAGCGAAATAGCTTACCAGGCCGGTGTTTATCAAACCGACTGGAGCTGGACACCTCTTGTGGCCGATTTTGATAACGACGGTTATCGTGACATGATGATCACCAACGGCTATCCCCGCGACGTTACGGACCTTGATCACGCCCTGTACAGTAACGATCAGGGCCGTACAGTTAAAGAGAATACTACTTTAGCTGCTGCCGATTCATTCCCCGTTGTAAAAACATCAAGCTACGCTTTCAGAAATGCGGGCGGGTACTTGTTTAAAGATCAGTCGAAAGATTGGGGAATTGTGAAACCTACCTTTTCAACCGGCGGTGTTTACGCCGATCTGGATAATGACGGCGATCTTGACCTCGTGATCAATAATATTGATGACGATGCTTTTATTTATGAAAACACCGCTAACAGCAAAACGCAGGTAGCCAAAGATCACAACTACCTAACTGTTGCACTACAGGGCGACAGCAAAAATATTGGCGGTATGGGTGCTACCGTCCGTATCTATTACAAAGGCAAGCAGCAGTTTTATGACCAGCAACCCTGTCGCGGCTATATGAGTACGGATGATGCCCGCGGGCATTTCGGTATAGGGGCCACTACATCTGTCGACTCATTGCGGGTACGCTGGCCCGATGGTAAAACCCAGTTGCTTACCAATGTTAAGGCAAACCAAACACTTACATTGCGGTACAAAAATGCCTCTGGTTATTTCCCGCCGGATGCTTTCGGCAAAATCATCCCGGTGTTTCAGGAGGCGAATAACCAAACAGGCATAAAATACGTGCACCAGGAAAAAGACGCTATCGATTATAATATACAGCCTACCCTGCCGCACAAGCTAAGCCAGTATGGGCCCGCTATTGCTGTTGGCGATGTGGATGGAAATGGTTACGATGACCTTTTTATAGGAGGCTCCGCCGGTAACAAAGGGGTATTTTTCATGCAGGATGCAAACGGTCATTTCGCTATGGATAACAACCGTTTTATGCACGAAGATTTTAAAGAAGAGGAAGACATGGGTGCATTATTGTTTGATGCCAATGGCGATGGCTTCCCTGATCTGTATATCGCAAGTGGTAGTTACGAATTCCAGAAAGGGCATACCACGGCTCAGGACAGGCTTTACATCAACGATAAAAAAGGTCATTTCACCCGCGACCTTGCCGCCGTGCCCGTGGAATATGATAACGGTTCATGTGTACGTGCTGCTGATTTTGATGGAGATGGCGATTTGGACCTTTTTGTAGGTTCAAGATCGGTTTCAGGCGCTTATCCTTCATCACCCGTTAGCCATTTACTCAGGAACGATGGCGGTAAATTTACCGATGTTACCAGCCAGTTTTGCCCCGACCTGATACATGGCGGCATGATCACCGACGCGCTTTGGTCGGATTTTGACAAGGATGGTAAGGCGGACCTGGTGGTGGTTGGCGAATGGATGCCGGTTACCTTTTACAAAAACACCGGCCATGGCCTTAGCAAGATCAAATCGGGCATTGATGATCATGTGGGCTGGTGGAACAGCATAGTTGCAGGTGACTTTAACAACGATGGCAACATTGATTACGTAGCCGGCAACCTGGGCCAAAACTCAAACTACAAAGCATCATTTGAACAGCCCATGACCATTATGGGTAAAGACCTGGATGGTAACGGCTCCTTCGATGCCATGATATTTTGCTTTATGAAGGATGAGGACGGCTCACAGAAACCCTTCCCCATGCATACCCGCGATGACCTCATCAGCCAGGTGATCTCCATCCGCAAAAAATATCCAAGCTATCGCGGCTTTGGCCATGCGACAATGAATGATCTTTGGAGCGAAAAAGACAAAGCAGGTGCTGTGGTACTTAAAGCTACAGATATGAACACCAGCCTTATCACCGGCAAAGGCACTGGTACTTTTAGTATCAGTGCATTACCGCAAGATGCACAAATGGCCCCGGTGTACGGCATAATAGCTGAAGATGTTGACCACGATGGCAACCTCGACCTGGTAATGACTGGTAACGACTTTGGTATGGAACCTTTTACCGGGAGGCACGATGCTTTTATGGGTTTATATATGAAAGGCAATGGAAAAGGCAGCTTTGCTCCGCTATCAGTAGCTAATAGCGGTATTTATATCGCGGGCGACGGTAAAGGGCTGGCAAGTGTACAATCGGCTAAAGGAGGCAGGGTTTTAGTAGCTACCCAAAATCAAGATAGCATTAAAGTATTCCGGAAAACGGGCGCTAATTCTGCCAGGCGATATATTAAATTAAAGCCCGATGATTTTTATGCTGATATTACGCTCAAGAACGGAGGCAAAAAGCATATTGAATTTTATTATGGATCAACCTATCTATCGCAATCGTCAAGGATATTGGAATTGGATGCTAATACAGCAGAGGTAACCATAACAAATTATAATGGTAGGAAAAGGAAGGGGAGCTGATAGTTATAAATCCATGCATATCCGTCATGTCTTACTGAGTGTTAAATCCGGTGGCCTGTGAAGGAAAAATGACAAAGGGGCCTGTCAGTCCGAGTGTTTAAATCCGGAGGCCTCTGAAGGTGAAATGGCAAAAGAGGGCCTGTCAGTCTGAGCCTGTCGAAGACTCGTGCGCAGAGGCCCAGCCCGCCATGCTTCGAGGGCCTACCCATGACACCCCTTTTTATATTTCATGGGAAAGTTTTGGATCCGATGAATGCTAAAAAAGCAGTTGAAGACTTACGAAGCTTTGAACTTCATAAGTCGGGACGTCTATTATATTAAACTTACTGACACTTTCATTTAATAGAAACTGTGATACATAATAGCCAAAAGGAGGGGGATATTGGTAACTTAAACTCCAATCTTCCTCCTTTAACCAACCAACTCACTCACAATTTTTGCCGACAGCAAACACAACGGGATCCCTCCTCCCGGGTGTACGCTTCCCCCGCAAAAATATAAACCTTTTATTTTTGAGGATTTATTGGCATGCCGTAAAAATGCTGCAAACCGGCTGTTGGAGCTGGTACCATAAAGGGAGCCCTGGTACGAAGACGTGCGGCTTTCGATACTCCGCGGATCAAGGATGCTTTCATTAGCAATAAGTTTGCGGATGTCTTTATTTAGCAAACGGCTTAACTTATTTAATACATTTTCCCTCGCCCCGGCTATCAGTGCATCCCAATCCTGCCCGGTGTTAGCAGGTACGTTGATCATCACAAACCAATTTTCGCAACTCTCGGGAGCATCGTTTGGTTTATATTTGGAGCTGATGTTAAGGTAAACGGTAGGGTCATGATAAATCTCCTTTTCCCGCCAAATGTGATTAAACTCGGCCTCGTAATCAGCACTGAAAAAAATGTTATGCAGGTCAAGCTCCCTGAACTGATACCGGATCCCCCAATAAAATATCAGGGCCGAACTGCTTCGCTCCTGGTTTAATATTTTTTGAGGATAAAGTTTGGGATAATTGCTTAGCAGCTTGTGATAGGTGAACCAGATATCCATATTGGATACCACAAGATCCCCTTCAATTACTCCATCATTCGTCTTGATCCCCCTTACTGTGTGACCTTGCAATGCAATTTCTGCTACCGGGTTATTGTAGTGAAATTTAATACCTAATGATTCGGCCAGCGCCACTAAGCAAGAAGTTATGTTATACATCCCACCCTCCGGAAAATAAGCGCCGAAATGCTGCTCCAGGTGCGGGATTACGTTCAGCGTGGCCGGTGCGCTATAAGGATTTGAACCATTATAGGTTGCATACCTGTCGAAAAATTGCACTATCCTTTTATCCTTGAAAAAGACCTCATTGGCCTTGTGCATAGTGCGAAAGGCATCTATCTTACCAAACTGAAATATTGATTTGACGGTATCCCAGCGCAGATAGGTTTTAAGCCGATGCAGGGAGCGCTCTAAAAAACGTGGTTGGTAACGTTATAAACCATACTGCTGTTATCAAGGTAATGCTTTACAGCTGCAGCAGGTTCTCCTGTCTTTTCCTGTATCTCATCACTAAACTTGCCTGCATTAGCGTAAGCGGTTAAACGCGTACCATCTTCATAAAAATATCTGCAAACAACATCGAGCTTTTGATACCTGAAATAATCAGACGGATTTCTTCCCGCCAGCTTAAAAAGCTCGTTAACATATTGCGGCATGGTAAACAGGCTCGGCCCGGCGTCAAAGCGGTAACTATCCTGCTCAAACTGGCTTAACTTACCACCGGGGTAACTATTAGCTTCATAAACTTCAACCTGATATCCTTTTACCGCCAGGCGGATAGCTGTCGCAATGCCCGCTATACCGGCACCAATAATTAAAGCTTTTTTGGGGAGAGGCATGGGGTAAAGATAACCGGGATTCGGGGGATTTTTAGGATTAACAGGATTTTTTCTGACCTGATTAGAAAAATCCAACTAATGTCAAATGTTATAAACTGCAATCACATTGATCGGATCTCTTTAAACCAGAGAAAAATCCTGTACTCCCAAAAATCCTATAAAAATCCCGGCGCAAAAACTACACATGATGAACGCCTTCGCCAATCTCTTCAATAGCTTTGCGGTTAAATGCTTCCAAATCATCAGGGCGGCGACTTGTTACCAGGCCCTTATCAACCACCACCTCTTCATCAACCCAATCAGCACCGGCGTTTTTAAGATCGGTTTGTAAAGATGGATATGACGTTAACCTTCTGCTGTTGATCATGCCTGTTTCTATCAGCAATTGCGGGCCGTGGCATATTGCCGCTACCGGCTTGCCCTCATCCAAAAACGCAGATGCAAAGGCAACGGCATCTTTATTTTGTCTCAACTTATCGGGATTAAGCACACCGCCAGGTAAAACCAGCGCATCGTAATCATCAGGGCTTACTTCATTAAGCTCTTTATCAACATTGATTTCGATACCCCAGTTAGTTTTATCCCAGGCTTTGATTTTTCCGCTTTTGGGTGATATCACATGTACTGTTGCACCTGCCTGCTCAAGGGCTTGTTTTGGGCTTGTTAATTCAACCTGCTCAAATCCTTCTTCGGTAAGGATTGCCACCTTACGACCGTTTAAACTTGCCATAATTTATAATTTATTAATTAATGATTATAAAATTTAAATACAATATAAATACAGGCAAAAATAAGGATGGTTTTAGGAATTTTAAAAGAGAAGATAGAATCTTGCTAATCAAGCTTAGAGCATATGAATTTCATTTAACTCAAGCATTAAAAAGTTGTCTGTTTGTAGGATTTTGAATGTTGCAGAAAGATCGCTCCATTCACCATTTATAGGCAAATCATAAATAACGTATCCTATTATTGTCATGTCATGTCGCTCATCAATCTTTCTAATAGTATAATCAAAAAAGTCTATATCTTTATTTGGATCGATGTTACCATTGATTATTGCGGATTCCGGAGACGTAACCTTATACTTTTCCTCTAACTGTTCGTCAGGCAATCCATATCCGTTTATTATGTCTTTAATATTTGACGGGCTCCATTGATAATAAGGATCATGAAGAGTTAACTGATAAGCTTCATCGTATCTTCCGTTAGCTAACAATTCAATCCAACTAAGGACTGCCTTTTCTATTTCAATACGATCAATTGAATATATCTTAAGCGGCATGGTTAAATTCGAAATAGTTTAGCCTTGATTTTCCGTATGCTGCAACGCGTAGTTTATAAAGTTACTTGTCAGCCCATAATCCTCTGTCCCCTTACGGCGGATAAAAAAGAAATCACGCTTAATTTTCAATCCTTCAATAGGTACTTCAACCAAATCACCTTCGGCCAATTGACGGATAATTGATGGGCGCGGCATAAAGCCAAGGCATTGATCGGCCAGGAGGAAGTTTTTCAAAGCCTCGGTACCACCAAGGCGGATCTTTACCGACAGATCGGCCGGTTTAATATGCAAAGCAGACAAGGCTTTTAATACGGCATTCAACGTGCCCGAACCACGCTCTCTCACGGCGAGGGGTGTTTTTACAAACTGCTTTAGTGTTAATGACTTGCCTGCCAGCGGACTTTTAGCCGAGCAAACCGGGATCACCTCATCACTCATAAATGGTTTGTATGATACGGTAGTGAGTTTATTATCAACCTCAATTATACCAATATCAACCTCATGATTTAACAAAGCGTTCAGGATGTACTCGCTGTTACGGTTTACAAGCTGTACATCCACATTGGCGTACTCGCGCTGAAAACCAGAAAGTATCGAAGGTAAAATATACAGGGCAATAGTTGTACTTGCGCCCAAACGCAAATGCCCGGCAGCCTGCGAAAGATTACTTAACACCGAAAGATCATACTCTACCTTCCGCTCTATCTCTGTTGCCTGCTGTAAATACTCATTTAGCTTATTTCCGGCTTCAGTTAATAAGATACTGTTGCCTTTACGCTCAAACAGGGGCACTTTATATTGATCTTCAAGCGCCTTCACATGCTTGCTGATGGCCGGCTGTGTAATAAACAGTACCTGGGCTGCCTTACTGAAACTCAGGTTGGCGGCAACTTCCATAAATACACGGTGGGCAAAAGAGATCATGGGGCAAAGTTAATTTTTTACCCGTTCAAAGTACTTACCTGTAAATTTATATACGATATAGTCGCGGGTAACCTCTCGGTTTGCATTAACTAACGGACTATGGATGCTTTGTGTTTTAGCGTCATAATAAATAGTCGGGATCACTTTCATATTAACTACCGAAAGAAAGCTATAATCAAAATATAACTTACTATGCATGCCGGTTTGGGTTTTAACCAGTAACACGGTACCGTTTAACTTCCCGCTTTCGATAGTAAAAAACTGGATGCCCTGGGTAGCATCAACACTTGAACGTACCGAATTATATGCTGCCAGATAATAAACTTTGTTATTGGCCTTAAGCGTATAAATTTTGGAGTACCAGTAAACCGGGTTATGCTTTTTGCCAACGGAATCCATTTTAAGCGATGACGATACTTTGCCGCTAACCTTGTATTGCAAAACATTATCAAAATCATAGCCGGTGCTGCCCAACCTGGTATCCCAGGAATAAGTACGGAACAAACCATCAGCAGATGTGGCTATCACAACCCGCTCTTTCACCAGTTCGGTAAAGGGATAGTTTATTGTTCCGGGATATTTGGAGGTATAGTACTTCAGCTTAAAGCCAAAGATCTTGTTCATTTTTTCTAATGAATCAATTGCTTTCCACTCTTTTTTGTGGGAGCCGTAATAGTTTACCCTTTTAAAAATCCGTAACAGATCGGCCTCAATAGCCTGCGGACTTTGAGCAAACAAATTTGCTGAGTAAAAGCAGCAGCAGAAAACAATTATTAACTTAAAGGTTTTCATCGGTAAACAAGATACACAAAAAAAGCAAATCCGGCAGACATTCTGTTACGATGATTGCCAGTTAGCTGTTTTTTAGCTTTTTATTTTTTCAAAATACCGTCCGTTGAATTTGTATTTGATAAATTTTGAAGTAACCTGTGCTTTGGCATTTACCAACGGTACATGTATAGTTTGCGTTGTTTGATCAAAAGTGATAGTCGGCCGTTTTTCAAACGGCAGATCAACCACTGATCCAAAATCATATTCATAAAAAATTTCATTATGAAAACCCGATTGCGTTTTAATGATCTTTACATCATTATTCAAAACACCGTTTTGAATGGCAAATAACCTGATCCCGGTACCGGCATATCTTGATGATTCAATAACTCCATAAATGCCAAAATAGTAAGTTTTATCGCCGGCTTTGAAAGTATATAAGTTTGAATAAAAAGGAGCGCCGCCGTCCCCTGGGTTGTTCATCAAAGATGACTTTGTTTTATCGCCGGCTTTGTATTGTAACACGTTGGCACAAATGTGCATAGTGCCTCCAGTCCATGTATCCCATGAGTAAATCCTGAACAATCCATCCGCCGAAGTGAAAATATCAAGTTGCGCTTTTTTTAGCGAGTTAAAAGGTAAGTTTATAGTATAAGGATAGGTTTCTGTATAACGTTTTAATTTATTACTAAAAGCATCATTGGCTTTAATAAGGGAATCGCCCGCATTTTCATTCCATTTGCCTTGCTGCTCGTCCCAATATTCAATCTTTTTAAATGATTTGAGTAAGTCGGCTTCAATAGCTTGCGGTGTTTGCGCGAAGAGTTTAACCGATGTGATAAAACAGAAAATAACAATCAGGTTCAAGGCTTTCATACCCCAATATTACAGCATAAAAATAGGGATAATCAAATGACTATCCCTATCCTATAATTTATTGATAATATCTTCTTTATTAATTTTCAGCTGTTCCGCAACGTCATTGATGATCGCCATAAGTGTTCCTAACTTTATAGGATCGTGATTTGGGATGGTAATATTCTTTACGCCATCATTAAGCGTAATCGATAACCTGATATGGCTTCCGGTTTGTCTTATAACCTCGTAACCATATTTCAATAAAACTTTGATCAGATCTTTTCCTGAAACATCACGGGGAGCTCTTGGAGACATAGGTATTTTCAGAAAAATTAAACGGTTATCACTTCCTCCTTAACCAAATGGAGCCGAATGATTTTAGGAAGCTTATCTTCATCAAAATGACAATGGACAGCATCGCGAATATTGGCTTTTAGCTCATCAAGCGTATCTCCTTCTGTAAAAATCGACTCGCCGATTGCCCTCGCGTTATAACCGCCCTCTATCGCTTCTTCAACAAGGAAAAATATTTCGTTCATATTCAAATTTAAGAAATATTCTTCACAAAAAAACCCCATAGCATGTGTGCTATGGGGCCTATATTTTCTCATTTACTTATGCCTCAACCGGCTGGCCAATCAAGTGCTGAGCAGCAAGGTACTCGGCAATTTGCACGGCATTAGTAGCTGCACCTTTACGCAGGTTATCAGATACTATCCAGCAGTTAAGTGTATTGTCCTGGGTTTCGTCACGACGGATGCGGCCTACAAATACCTCATCTTTATCATGCGCGTCGAGCGGCATAGGGTATTTCAGGTTAGCAGTATCGTCAACCACAACAATGCCGGGAGCGTTAGCTAACAGTTCACGAACTTCTGCCAGGTCAAAATCATTTGCAAACTCAATGTTAACCGACTCCGAGTGGCCACCCATAACCGGGATCCGCACGGTGGTAGCAGTTACTTTAATGCTATCATCGCCCATGATCTTTTTGGTTTCGAGGATCATTTTCATTTCCTCTTTAGTATAACCGTTTTCGGTAAATACATCAATCTGCGGGATCACGTTTAAATCGATAGTGTAAGGGTAAACTTTAGGGCCGTCGATACCTTTACGCTCGTTAAATAACTGGTCAACAGCTTTAACACCGGTACCGGTAACCGACTGGTAGGTTGAAACTACCACCCTTTTAATTTTATATTTATCGTGCAGTGGTTTTAAAGCCACTACCATTTGTATGGTTGAGCAATTTGGATTGGCGATGATCTTATCTTCGGCTGTAAGTACATCAGCATTTACTTCGGGTACAACCAGTTTTTTGGTTGGGTCCATACGCCATGCCGATGAGTTATCAATAACAGTTGTACCAGCAGCTGCAAATAAAGGAGCCTGCTGTAATGAAGTGCTTCCGCCGGCCGAGAAAATTGCTACGTCCGGCTTCATCTTAATCGCATCCTCAACAGAAACCACCTTAAACTGCTTACCCTTAAAAGTAATTTCTTTACCAATACTTTTTTCTGAAGCTACGGGAATTAATTCTGTAACGGGGAAGTTGCGTTCTGCAAGAACCTGCAACATTTTGGTGCCTACTAATCCTGTAGCACCTACTACTGCGACTTTCATTTTTTAAATTGTTTTTGAAATGTATCAGGCTGCTTCACAGCGCCTGTTTTTAATTAATTATGTGTTTTAAAAGTTAAACCCTCAAATATGCACATTTTTTTGCTATCCTGAAAATATAAAGTCTATGGTTTTTGTGGACATTGGGTGACTGGTTGATTAAGTTGATTAGGTGAGTGGTTTGTTTGTCTGAATCAAAATTTTCCCTTACTGGCGCAAGTCTTGAGCGAAGGCCTAATGGGTGGCTGACTTGTGACTTCTAAAAAACGATTAATTTGTCTGAACCGGAATTTTTAGAATTAAGTGAATACCATGCAAAATTTCAGAAATTCAAACAATTCGTTTAATTCGAGTTTCAGACAACATCCTGACAATCCTTAAATCGTAAAAATCCAGGTTCAGAATAATGGCGTTGCCTGCGGCCCGCGCTATACGCTTATACTGCACAGGCATTAGCCACAGGCCGGTATCGCTACTATCGCTAACGCAGCATCCGTAAGCATTAAACCAACAGGCAACACAAACAAAAAAATCTACGTAATCAATCCCCTAATCGGCGTAATCTCAAAAAACAAAACAACCACTCACTTAATCAACTTAATTAACCACTCACCTAAAAACCCTACCTTTGCGCGGTAAACTCAATATTGCATGAGCGAAAAGATCTTAGTGATAGGCGCCAACGGCCAGATCGGTACCGAACTGGTAATGGCTTTGAGAAATATACACGGGGCCGAAACGGTTATAGCTTCGGATATTAACAGCCCAACATATGCTATGCGTGGCAGCAGCGGGCCATTTGAATTAATCAATGTACTTGATAAAGACAACCTGCACCACATATTTGATAAGCACCGCCCAACACAAGTTTACCTGTTAGCTGCCATTCTTTCGGCAGTAGGCGAGCAAAAACCCAAAATGGCCTGGGACCTGAATATGACCGGTTTGCTGCATGTGCTTGATTTTGCAGTTGAGTTTAAAGTAAGTAAAGTTTTTTGGCCAAGCTCAATAGCGGTTTTCGGTCCGCATTCGCCGCAGCATAATACGCCGCAGTATTGTGTAATGGATCCTAACACGGTTTATGGTTTTAGTAAATTGGCCGGCGAGCGCTGGTGCGAATATTATTTTAATAAATACGGTCTTGATGTACGCAGTATCCGTTACCCGGGCCTGATCGGCTGGAAAGCCAATCCGGGCGGCGGCACTACCGATTATGCCGTACATATATTTCACCAGGCATTAAAAACGGGCAGCTATGAAAGCTTTCTGGCCGAAGGGACTGCCCTGCCCATGATGTATATGGATGATGCCATCAGGGCTACCATCAGTTTGATGGATGCACCTGCCGAACAGATCAGCATCCGCTCATCATATAACCTGGCTGGCATTAGCTTTACGCCCGAACAACTGGCGGCTGAAATCAAAAAACTGATCCCTAAATTTGAAATCAGTTACAGTAATAACGACCCGCGACAAGCCATCGCCGATAGCTGGCCAAAGTCAATAGATGACAGTTACGCGCAAAACGACTGGGGCTGGAAACTGGAATATGACTTACCAAAAATGGTGGCCGACATGTTGACCAATTTGAAAACGATAATTTAAGGTTAAAGGCGAAAGGATAAAGGTTTTTATCCGTCATTATATAAACAAATATTATATTTACCGCCTTGTCTTTATAAGGCAAAGCTTTGTAATACAACAAGGTTGATCTATCACTATCAACCATGAACAATGAACTAAAAAAACATGGGAAGAGCATTTGAATTCCGCAAAGAAAGAAAGTTTAAGCGCTGGGCCAAAATGGCAGTGCAGTTTACCCGTTTAGGTAAGGAAATTGTAATGGCTGTAAAAGCCGGCGGCGGCGATGTTAACACCAATTCGCGCTTACGTACCGCGGTGCAAAACGCCAAGGCCGTAAACATGCCTAAAGACCGTGTTGAAGCCGCCATTAAACGCGCCAGCAGCCGCGACGAAAAAGATTACGAAGAGCTTGTTTACGAAGGTTACGCGCCTTACGGGGTTGCCGTGTTGGTTGAAACCGCTACCGATAATACTAACCGTACTGTTGCCAACGTACGCAGCTACTTTACCAAATACGGTGGCTCATTAGGCAAAACCGGCTCGCTTGATTTTATCTTTACCCGTAAATCAGTTTTCACTTTTGAGCCGGGCGACCGCGACCTGGAAGAGCTTGAACTTGAATTGATAGACGCAGGTTTGGAAGAAATATTTGTTGAAGCCGATGAAAATGGCAACGATATTGCGGTAATCCATACAGCTTTTGAAGATTTTGGTAAAATGCAGAAAGCGTTGGAAGAAATGGGTATCGAAGTAAAATCGGCCAAGCTGGAGCGTATCCCGCAGTCATTCCATGCTGTAAGCGAAGAGCAGGTGCCTGAAATTATGAAACTGATTGACCGTTTGGAAGAAGACGACGACGTGCAGGCTGTTTACCATAATATGGCGGAGTAATCCTGGTATCGGATTCCGGAATTTCGATTTCGATTTAGTTCCACTCAAACAATAAACACCATGTCATTGCGAGCGATAGCGTAGCAATCGCACAGAAGCATCATCGCTCTGTACAGCATGCGATTGCTCTCGTCGTTCCTCCTCGCAATGACATAAAGAAGAAACATCATGCCACTATTCAACACACGTAAAGGAGAAAAAAGTAAAGGTTACCTTTGCCAACGGCCTTCTTTTTGTAGAAACTGATGGTGGCAAGCCGCAGGCTTTCCCGTTGGAATGGTTTCCACAGTTATTAAACGCTACCGATGAGGAACGTGAAGACTGGAGCCAAACCGAAAAAGGCATCCGTTTTAACAAGCTGGCTGTGGATGTAACACTATAAGATTTGAGATATGAGACGTGAGATATGAGACAAGGCTCTAAACCTTCAATTATCTCAAATCTCATATCTAACATCTCATATCTAAACAAAAATGGTTTTTGAAGAATTTTTAAAGAAGAAAAGAATTGACCTTGTAGCGCTTGAACAGGGCGAACCGGCATTGTTTTCTGAATTTAAAGACCATTTTGAACAAATGGGCGAAAAAAGTTTTGACCATACCAAAAAATACTGGTTTAATAAACTAAGGCGGCGGTTCCCGGTTCCGCTTGAAGTTAAAACCGAAAAAGCACATATCAAAAACCCGCTTGCCGAACAAACCATAACCGAAAGTTTAACAGAACCCGCTACGCCGGGCAAAGTTGGCTTTACGCCGAAGTTCCGTCCGGCTGCACCAAAACCTGCAGCTCCAGCCGAAGAATCTATACAACGGGCAGTTGAACCCCCAACGTCAGAAGCTTCATCCCCTGAAACTGCCCCCAAACCAACGTTCAAGCCTCGCTTTAACCCGGCTATGGCAAAAGCTAAACCAGCAGTAAGCGAAGCATCACCTGAAAACGAAAAGGAACAACAAGCTGGGGCTCCTGCAACAGAAACACCTGCACCAACTGCCAAACCGGGCTTTAAACCACGTTTCAACGCTGCCATGGTAAAACCCAAACCAGCTGAAACAGAAACACAGGCAGAAGACAAAAAGGAAGACACTCCGACAACTCCACCTGCGGATGCACCAGCAGCTAAAATGGAATTTAAACCACGCTTTAATGCCAGTATGGTAAAACCCAAACCGGTAGAAAATGAAGCGCCTGCTGAAGAGAAAAAGAGGATGCTCCGTCTGAAGAGCTTCAAACGCCGGTAACCGAAGCACCTGCCCCTAAAGTGGGATTCAAGCCACGCTTCAACGCCGCTATGATGAACCCTAAACCGGCTGAATCGGAACAACCAGTTGAAGAGGCAAAACCATCAGCCGAGATTCCGCAACCAACGATTGAAGAAGTAAAACCGGGTTCTGAACCTCCCGCACCAAAGCTTGGCTTTAAACCACGCTTTAATGCAGCTGCAATGAAGCCGACAGTTCCTGAAGCCGAAGCATCCGCAGAAGATAAAAAAGAGGATACGCCAACTGAAGAACCTCAGTCGCCGGCTAAAGAAGCTCCCGCACCTAAATTGGGATTCAAGCCACGTTTTAACGCCAAAAATCTTCCCAAGAAATCAGAAGGGGACGAATAGGTCGATAACTTTCAACAAATTTATTGTCATTTCGAGCGAGGAGCGAGTGAGAAATCTTATACTCCCTGCTGAGCAAACATGCTTATCGGACTTGCGTGGTATATAAGATTTCTCTTTCGCCCCAGCGCTATTGCCCACCTCTGCTCAATCGAAAGGACATTTTTTTTAAAGCAATTTTCATTTTGTTTAGCGTGACCGCCCTGTATAGCATGCGATTGCTTCGTCTTCCCTCCTCAATGATATGATTTTTGTGTTACCCGCCTCTACTTACTATGCGAAAACAACCAATGCAACAGATCAGGCTCGTTGAACGCGTTGTCCCAACTATTGTGCCCTACACCTGGATAAAGCGTAAACCGCGGCTTGCCTCCCGCCTCTTTAATAGCATCAACCATTACCTGCGAATGATCGGCAGGTACTACCGGGTCATTATTACCGTGAAAGATCCAGAGCGGAACTTTTTTAGCGTATTTCTTTGCGTTCAGCGTATTATCGCCGCCGCAAATGGCAAAGGCTGCTGCAAATACTTTAGGTTCACGGCCAATGATTTCAAATGTCCCCATACCACCCATGCTCAGGCCCCCCACATAAACTTTATGCTTATCAACAAATGGTTTCTCCAAAAACTGGTCTACAAGCCCCATGAGCATGATCATAGCCATTGTTGGCGGCGCATCTTCCTGAAAAATGAATTTGCGCTTATTGGTTGCCGAATCCGTAACCTGCTTTACATTGCTCCAATAACTTTTTGCCGGGCATTGCGGAAAAACAACGATGGACTCGTATAACTCCCTGCAGCTGTCCTGCAAAAACCGTTGTGCCCCATAAGCCAGTTGCGACTCATTATTGTTTCCCCGTTCGCCCGAACCGTGTAATACAAACAATAAAGGGTACTTTTGACCCGGATTAAAATGCTTTGGAAATAAAATTCGGTATGGTAGTGTGTCTACTTTAAAAATAAAGCTGCCCCTGTCAAACGAGGTCAAATTTTGGGATCTGGCTAAAAAAGAGAATGCTAAGAGCAAGCTTAGCATTCCTGTAATTCGTATTACTTTAATCATGGGTTAAATACTTCTTTGTTTTACAACCGGCGTGATTGCCACCCGGGCTTCAAAACAAATTTAACCTCTTTAACGGCCTTTTGTTTATTTTTTATGCCGAATTAATTTTTCACGATAGCGGGGCTTTCAAAACCCAGTTTTTTCAAACCACCCTGAACCTCGGGGCAGCTCATGAAAAGTTTCCAGAGCAAACCGGTCCGGTAGTTTTCAATCATCACAATGATCGGGCCCTGGTCGATGGCCAAATAGGAGTTGGCGTACCAGTTATGCGATTCGCTGAAGGCATCGGTAAAGCCATACTCGCCCCAGATCTTATCGCCCAGGTCATAATAAAAATGGCGCAACGCTTTCATCGAATATTCCGGGGTGTATGGGAATGCGGATAGCGCGGCCGTAGGCGTAATTACGCCGAGGTCGTTAGTTGGCGAATGTGCATTGTACCCCTCAAAGTTATCGCTGGCAGTTAATCCCCAGCAATTTTCACCGTAGCCCTTAAATTTTTTAGGATTATCAACACAGTAAGCGTGATTGATCAGGGTGTGATTTTTGTTTTGTTCCCAGTAGTCGGCATATTCGTCCTTTAATCCCTTAGGATTAAGGCCCAGGAAAGAATATTGCGAGAAGAATAGCGGACCGCCATAATCAAAACCAAGCGGCAGTTTAAAACCATAAAAAGTTCTGCCGTTTTTAAAGAAATCGCTTTGCGCCCAACCATTATGGTAAACATTGGCACTAACGGGGTAACGTTCGGCAGATGCGGCAAGCACGTAAGTGATCAAACATTCGTTAAAACCGTGGATCGGGAAGTTCATGGCCCAGCCATTGTTCGGGCTCCAGTGCCAGTAAAGGTAGTCGCGGCCATCGCGGGTAAACCAGCTCCATTCCATTTCGCCCCACATCCAGTTAATCACATCGCGGATTCGGCGTTCCTTAGGATCATCGGCAGTAAAATATTGTCTTGCACACAATAAACCCTGAAAAAGATAAGCCGATTCCACAATGTCAGCCCCATCATCTTTACGGCCAAAGCGGATCACTTTACCGGTTTCGCCGTTTAACCAATGTGGGAAAGCACCATGAAAAGCATCGGCCTTGTATAAAAAGTTAACGATCTTCACCATACGGTCAACCGCCTGCTCATGGGTGATCCATTTGCGGCTATCAGCCACAATGAGCGACATGATACCAAATCCCGAACCACCGGTAGTTACCACCTCGTTACCGTAATCAAAAGAAGTGTTGCTGCGCTCCCTGGCCAGACCGCTCACCGGGTGACCAAAGTCCCAGAAATAACGGAACGTTTGGCGCTGCACCACATCAAGCAAAGCACTATCCGTAAGGTTTTTGATAATACCTACAGGCTTAATGCCGTCTTCTGTTTTTTTGTTTGCTTTTGGGCAAAAGCGCTCAGTACAAGCATCATTAACAAGGAGGATAATATTAGTTTTTTCATTTAATATATCATTAATCACATTATAAGTTTGGTCCTCTAAAGCCTAAATTCTTCATTCCCGTTTTTATTTCCGGCGCGCTCATGAAAAGTCTCCAGAGTAACCCGCTTCTGTAGTTTTCGGTCATAACCACGATAGGACCCTGGTCAATAGCCAGGTACGAATTGGCAAACCAGGGGTTGGTTAAGTTAAAAGCATCATAAAAGCCATATTGGCCCCATAACTTATCACCAAGGGTATAATAAAAAAAGTGTAAGGCAGCCATCGATTGGGTTGGTGTATAAGGCAATGACGCAATTGCGGCAGTTGGCGCTATAACCCCTACATCATTAGTTGGTGAGCTTGCCGTATACCCTCCGTCAATATCGCTCGCTGTTAATCCCCAGCAGTTGGCGCTATAACCGCCATTACCCAGGGGATTAGCCACACAATAGTTGTAATTGATCATGGCGTGAGCTTTGGTTTGCGTTTCGTAGTTGGCATAAGCATCTGTTAAACCTGTTGGGTTAATACCCAAAAATGAGTAATGCTCAAAAAACAATGGTCCTCCCCTGTCAGGCCCAAGCGGAAGGGTTACGCCATAAAAGGTTTTACCATTTTTAATACCGCCGCTACCTGCCCATCCCTGGTCATAAACTGTCTTTGGGATGTTGTGTGTTGTTGACGACGCTCCGAGTACATAAACAATAAGAGCCTCATTCCAACCGGTTATTTTCATGTTGATAGCCCAGCCCTGATCTGGGCTCCAATGCCAGTACAGCGCATTCTGATCATTTTGCCTAAACCAATCCCACTCCACACCATTCCATAAAGTATTGATGTCTGCACGCAATTGAGTTTCGGCTGCATTGGCCGAGCTGAAATATTGTCGGGCAGTGATTAATCCCTGCATCAGGTATGATGTTTCAACCAGGTCGGCCCCGTTATCCTGCGTGCTGAATGGCACTATCGCACCTGTAGCGCCGTTTAGCCAATGCGGAAACGCGCCATGAAACTTTTGAGCTTTGGTATTTAAAAAGCTCACTATTTTCTGCATCCGGGCCAGGCCGTCGGCGTAAGAGATATAGCCGCGGCTTATACCTGCAACAATAGCCATAATGCCAAAACCCGACCCTCCCGAAGTAACTACATCGCCCGATGAGTTACGTTCGCGGGCAAGGCCGCTGGTGGGATGGCCAAAATCATAAAAATATTTAAGTGTTTGCCTTTCAACCAGATCAAGCAATTGTTCATCGGTTATGGTCGGAAACTTTGCAGTACTGTCTATTGCGGTAGTAAGCTGTACCTCAAGTGCCGATTGCAGATTACTGCCTTTTGCAGATTTTAAAGCCGTTGAAACTTTAAGTGAGTATTGCGTAATGGGCAAAAGCCCCGTAGGCGTTATCACAACGGTACTATCATGATGCTGAAAAGCCACACTATAAGCTGCAGCTGCTCCGGCTTTAGTAGCAAGACTAACACTCCCCGTTACTGAAGCCTGGCCAAGCGGGGTTGAAAATGAAATAGCTATAGCCGGCTTTGCATTTACGTTTGTATAACTGAAACCGCTGGCCTGTCCATTAACTTTAAGTGTGCTGAAAGTAAATGACGATGACACAGGGATAACCGGATCGGGGTTGCTTTTTGAGCTTTTACCGCAGGCAAAAAACAAAACGATGGCTCCAAATACCAAATTGCTTTTAGTATTCATCATTGTAGAGAGGGTGTAAAAAGGTTGCCTGCCCCCAGGCAGGACAACCCAAATCAATCAACTGTGTGTTATCTTCCGGCAGCTTCGAGGTTGTACAGGGCCGAAACCTGCGATGCTGTAAGCGCTTTATTATAAAACCTGATATTATCTAAAGTGCCTGTAACATAGCCTGCCCAACCCTGTGCACCTGTATTTGCGGTAAGCGAAGGCGTGGTTTGAAACTGTAAAGTACCGAATACCATTTTCGCAGCCTTGCTCCAATCCATCGGTGCAAAACCGGTAACTGTGTTTTTACCAGCCTGCGCGCCGTTGTAATAAACATAAATGGTTGAGCTTGCCGCATCAAACGAAACGGTTACGTTGATCCATTTATTCCATGGATCATCTACGCTGTAGCCACCCTCCCAGCCATCAACACCGGCCGAGCTGCCTGCTACGTTAAAGGCATGCACCTTAAGTACACCTTTTGATGCCGAGCCGCCATTATCGAAAAATATGGCGAGGCTGCCCCAAAAACCGGCACCGCCGGGCTGATCATTTTGAATATCCATTAAACCTATGGCGGCGTTGTTCTGAGGCATATTCACCCAGATACTGGCAGTAAAACTTTTCAACGCTTTAATACCGGCAGGGGTATCATAAAGCGCGTAAGCGCTGGCTGCTCCTTTTAAGCCGTTACCGTTTAAACCTTTGGCAAAACTGGTTCCGGTGGCAACACCGGTACCACCTGCAATGCTATCGGCCAGGTTGGTTGTGAATGGGTAATATGCCACAAGGCTGGCCGGCTCGATATCTTTACTGCTGCTGTAACCGCCATAAGTTGGCAACGGTTTTGACGGCGCGTACGATTTAGCGTCGAAGCTTTTTTGGCACGATGTAATCCCGGCACACGCTACAGCACCGGCCAGCAGAGTTGCTTTTATTTTATTGTTAAGTAGTAATTTCATTGTTGCTGAATTTTTGATGATCAATAACCCGGATTTTGTGTTAAGGTGCCGCCACTAATGTCAATTTCATTTTGCGGCACAGGCCATACCTCATTTTTGCCAGCCTTCCAGCCTCGTGAACCAAATACGGCAGCGCCTCGTCCCTGGCGGATCACGTCAAAATAGCGGTCAAACTCCATAGCAAATTCAACACGGCGCTCTTTGTATATAGCGGCGCGTAAATCGGCCTGTCCTGTAACTGTTACCTTAGGCAATATAGCCGCGTTGCCGGCCCTTGCGCGGGCGCGAACCAACTCAAGCGATGCTAAGGCAGGTGCTGAGTTACCTAACTCATTATTGGCTTCGGCATTCATCAGCAACACATCAGCATAGCGCAAAACAATTTTATTTTGCTGACAGCCTTCGTTAAAACCAGATACATACAGGCCAAATGGCACGTACGATTTCTGATTGTACATCGGGTTATCGCCATCGGCCGGGATCTTATCACCTTCGGGCGTAGTTTCACCGCGGAAGATGATGGTAGCATCACGGCGTGGATCGCCTGTTTCATAGGCAGCCGCCAGATCGGCAGTTGGTACATTAAAGCCCCAGCCGCCGCCTGTTGAGCCACGTACGCCTTGTACCTGCGAATACTGAGAATTAGAAGCATCCGGGTTATTAGGTACCAGCATGCACTGTACCTCGAAAATGGATTCCTGGTTATTCTTGTGCGTAGTGCGGAACAACTGCTCATAATCAGGATACAGCGAATAACCCAATCCCATTACCTGGGTAGTATAGGTAACCACATCGGTCCATTTTTTTGATACAGGGCTGCTTTTGCATGTAAAGCAAGCGCGGCGCCTTTGGTAGCATGTCCTATATCGGCCGAAGCGTATGATTGCGGTAAAACCGATGCCGCATCATTCAAATCGCTTTCAATAGCTGCCCAAACCTGCGCCTTTGCAGTACGTGGAAGGTTGTAATCAGATGCATTTTTGGGTAACGATAAACGCAGCGGCACATCACCGAAAGCGCGTACCAGCCTGAAATAAGCATAAGCGCGGATAAATTTGGCTTCGGCAAGGTATCTTGCTTTCAGGCCCTGATCCATAGTTATGCCGGGCACGTTGCCCAGTATTTGGTTGGCGAAGTTGATGGTTTGATACTGACCTGCCCAAAAATCGGAAACCTGGCCTTCGCCTGCTGTAACCGTAAAATTGTGAAAGTTGTTCATAAAGGTAGCATCGGTAGGGCTGCTGCCTTTTTCTGCATCGTCCGATCCCATGCTTTCAACAGCTATCGGGGCAAAGGCGATGTTTTTCCACTCGCGCAGGTTTGCGTACATGGCATTTACGGCCTTGGTAGCATCATCCTGTGTTTTCCAAAACTGTGTGGCAGATTGATTACCCGCCGGGGCCACATTTAAGAAGCTTTTTTTACAAGCCTGAAATGATATTGCGGATGCAACGAGGCCTAAAATAACAGCCTTTTGCAATAAAGTTTTTTTACTGTTTTTCATCTTTATATTGATTAAAAAGTAACGTTAACACCAAAATTGTAGGTTGCGTATAATGGATACACATTAGCATCGATACCCATATTGCCTATAGAGCCGCCAACTTCGGGGCTAAAGCCTTTGTAGCCGAAAAAGTTAAGGGCGTTTTGAGCGTTGGCAAACAGCCTGACTTTTTGAATTTTCCATTTGCTTAAGATGCTGCCCGGCAAGGTATAACCCAACTGCGCATTTCTGAGCCTGAAGTAGGCACCGCTTTCTACATAAAATGAGTTAGGTTTTGCATTGTCTGTCGAGCCCACGTTTACTGATGGATAGGTATTTGAAGTACCCGGGCCATGCCAGCGATGATCAAAAAAATCTTTAGTGAAGTTTTCGTTACCAAAACGGTAAGCAATATTGGCGTTATAAACACTTACATCGGCAGTACCCTGAAAATCCAGAGCCAGGTCAAAGTTTCGGTAAGTGAACGAGGTATTGATACCGTAGTTATATTTTGGCAGCGGGCTACCTAAAACTACGCGGTCTTTGCTATCAATTACACCATCATTATTGGTGTCCTGGTATTTAAAGTCGCCAGGTTTGGCGCTGGTTTGTTTTGATGCCGCAACTTCCTGTGGCGTTTGGAAAATACCGGTTACCTGGTAACCATAAAACTCGCCGATGGGCTGACCAACCACAGTACGGGTAGCCAACTGACCATTGGCAATGCCGTTACCGCCCTGGTAAATAGGAATATTTCCTGATAATACATTTAACACTTTATTGGTGTTAATGCCAAGGTTAGCGCTGATGCTGTAATAAAAATCCTTGGTAGCCTGGTCTTTCCAACTTAATAAGAACTCGACGCCGCGGTTTTGGATGGTAGCCTGGTTGCCAAGCACTACGCCGCCATTTGTACCCAACGATCCAAGTATTGGAAGAGGATAGATGGCATCTTTGGTTTTACGATCATAATAATCAGCCTCAAACGATAATTTGCTATTAAGAATCGCACCCTCTATACCAAAATCGGTCGATTGGGTTTTTTCCCAAAATATAGTTGGCGGTACTACTGTGTTAACGCTTGCACCAGGGAACGTTGTTTGAGGTGTGCCAAATATCGCTGTTAAGTAAGGATCGGCAGATACGGTTAGGATGCTCGGGTTAATAGGTACACCTGAGTTACCTACTTTACCCCAGCTGGCACGTAATTTTAAAGTGTTAAACACCTTCTGATCTTTCATAAAATCCTCGTTGGTGATAACCCAGCCACCGCCTACCGACGGAAAGTACCCGTAGGTATGGTCGCCGTAAAACTGCGATGCACCATCGCGGCGTATAGAGGCGTTTAAGAGATATTTATCTTTAAACGAATAGTTAACACGCGCAAATTGCGACAAAGCGCGGGTATATACCTGCGAGCCCGGAGTAGCGTAATAAGTTACCTTAGCCGTATCAGGGAACGAACCGCGCTGGCTGCCGCTACCAACGTAAGGTACATTTTGCGCATGCGCATCTAACTGTTTGGTACGATAATTTTGCGCGCTGTAACCTAATAAAGCGGTTATTTTATGATCCTTGATTTTCACATCGTAGGTAAGTGTGTTTTCCCAGATCCAGTTACGGGTTTCGCTGTGGTTAACATCCAGGTTTGATACAAGGCTTTTTTGTGCAAATGTGGCGGCATAAACCGGAGTGTATCCTCTAACTTCGGCCTGACCTATATCGCCGCCAAAGCTTGTTTTAAATTTAAAGTTTTTGAGAAAAGATACTTCACCATACCCATTGTAAGTAAAGCGCATGTTTCTTGATTTCTGATTGAAAAAATCAAGTGTAGCCTGCGGGTTATAGTTATTACCATCACCTGTATGGTAATCGTTAGGATCGCCATAAGCACCATCTTTATAATAAACAGGTAAGGTTGGAGCCACACCAAACAACTGATGGAAAATTCCGCCGTTTACATCGGCCGATTTCCCGGATAAACCACTTAATGTATATCCCAATTTAAGCCCTTTTACAGGTTTAAAATCGTTTGATAAGTGAAGTGTGTAACGCCTGTAATTGTTTGTTTTAGCCAAACCATCCTGGTCAAGGTAACCGAATGAAAGGTGGTATGTTACCTTTTCGGTGCCTCCGCTTACTGAAAGTTCATGATTTGTTACGAAAGCATTGCGTAAGATTTGCCCATACCAATCAGTACCTTTTCCGTAGCTTGCCGGATCGCTGAATAATACCGGGCTTACGTTATTAGAAGTATAAAGCTCATTAATAGCCGTTGCGTACTCGGTAGCATTAGCCATTTTTACCTGGTTGGTAACCGACTGCCAGCCTGCATAACCGTTATAATTAATAACAGGTTTGCCTTTGACCCCGCGCTTGGTTGTAACCAGTACAACACCGTTGGCTGCACGGATACCATAAATAGCAGTACTTGAGGCATCTTTTAAAATAGAGATATTCTCGATATCCTGCGGGTTAAGAAAACTGATATCATCATACCAAACCCCGTCAACCACAAACAATGGGCTTACATTACCAAATACAGTACCTAAACCGCGAATACTTACCGCAGGTGAAGCGCCCGGAGAACCGCTGTTGGTGATCTGCACACCGGCAACCTTACCCTGTAAACCGCTTATTGGGTTTACCGAAGCCTGTTTTGAAATTTCGGTACCTTTTACCGATGCTACCGAACCGGTAACATCAAGCTTACGCTGAGTGCCGTAACCAACCACAACAACCTGTGCCAATTCGTTTGCTTGTGCCTGCAGCGTTACATTCAATGTGGTTTGTTCGTTTACCGGTACAGACTTGGTTGCATAACCGATATAAGTAATGGTTAAGATTCCATTTTTTGATGCCTTAATTGAGTAAAGGCCGTTAACATCTGTTTGGGTCCCGTTAGTTGTTCCTTTTTCTTGTACCGATACGCCTATCAAGGCTTCGCCGGTAGCAGCGTCGGTTATTTTTCCTTTTACTGTAACGTTTTGTGCAAACGCAGCGTCAAAAGAAAAAAGAAGCAATAACATCAACCCTGAAATAGTAAAAATTCTTTTCATAGTGGTTAATTAAATAAAAAGCGGATTAGAAATAATTGGTTTATTATTCTACAAAGCTGAACAGATAATGTTTTCTTAACAAATATTGATACTCAACATTAATACATCATCATAAAAATACTTTCTCAAGAGCAATTTTATTAATCTGCAATGAACTGACAATTAAATATATACATACAAAAAGCATATACCATACATACTACACAACCGGCTACACCGGATTGATGTATTAAAGACACGATGAGAGGTAATGATGTAGTATTAAAGCTCAATGAGAAACTCGGTTAGGTTTTTATCATGCTCCAGATTGAGCTTTTTGCGCAGCCGGTAACGACGAGATTTCGACACCCCGCAAAGAGATGTTGAGCAGTGACGCTATCTCCTTACTATTCATATTCATGCGCAGGTACGCGCATAGCTTAAGGTCATTTGGCACCAGGTCGGGGTGACCGGCTTTTAATTTTTTAAAGAAATTTTCGTGCGCTTCGTTAAAACTGGTTTCAAAAATGTTCCAGTCACGCTCATCGCTCATGCCTTCATCAATCACTTTTTGGATACGGCGCAATTGCTCGTCGGCAAGCTTCTTACCGTCGCCCCCCTTGAGGTGGGTTAACTCGTCGCTTATTTTTTGCAGCAATTCATTTTTATAAACTATGTTCATGGCCGAATTTGCGAGTTCACGGCTTTTACTGGCCAGGTCGGCTTGCAGCTGCTCGTTCTTTATATTGATGATGTGCTGCTCATTTGCAATAGCTTCCTGCTTCAAAAATTCTTCCTTCTCTTTCTGCAGCTTTTGTTGAATCTGCTGCTGATGTTTTTTCAATTTAAGCCCGTAGTAATACCTGATCACATAAAATAGCAATACAGCCAGCAATACATAAAACACCAGCGCTATTTTGCCGGCATACCATGGCGGCAATACCGTAAAAGTTATTGTTGAAACAGCAGATTGATACTGGTCATTGATCTTAGCCCTCACCTTGAAATTATAGGTACCCTGGTTAAGATTCGTAAACTCCTTTTGGCTTTGCGGCATCCACTCACTCCATTGATGCGAATAGCCTTCCAGATAATACTGAAACCTGATTTTAGCCTGGGTATAATAAGGCAGAGAATAACTTATACGGATGTTATTTTCGGCGTAAGGTATTTCAATGTTATTGTTCTGTTCTGCTGCTTCAGTTATCAACGATACCTTATCGGTAACATTCTCTATCCTCCTGATCAAAACATCAGGTATTTTGATCCTATTGGGCAGTTGAGCATCTGCATCGTTTAATATCACAAACCCGTCATCAACACTTATCAAATAGGTTGAGTTGTTGATACGGTTAATGGTTTCATAATGCTGTACCATCTGTCCGTTCAGGATTGAAAACCTGTTGGTATCGATGGTTAGCTTCCCGGTAACAGACATATCGGCCAAACCAACCCTGCCCTGGTTAATGAACCAGTATTTTTTGCCTATAGCCTTAATGATTTTGCTTGAGGTGGCAAATGTGCCCAGTTTGCTATTAAGCTGCTGATATTTATAAAATCTGTCGGTAATATCATCATACACATAAAAACCCAAATCTGACGAGAAAACCGTGCGGTTGTCGAGATCAAATACATTAATGTTGTAACTACCCGGCAAACCATGTTTTTGGTCGTAATAAACGTGCGATACCACAGTGCGCTGATCGGCGCTTAAAGTGAGCTTATAAATACCCTTATAAGCGTGGCTTACCCAAATTTGACCTTTGGCATCACGTTCAACATAGCGTGAAGGTTCACTGAAACCCGCTAATTTATGGCTGAATTGCCAGTTGCCAGCGGCATCTTTCCGGTAGATCACCAGGCCGGTATAAGTGCCCTGCATGAGCATATCGGGGGCCATTTTCTTAATGGTCCAACCGCCTGTTACATCCGAGATCTTTTTTAACGAAGCTCCGTTTACCTGGTAGGTTCCGTCGTTATGGCCGCACAGCAACCTGTTATCCTGTAAGGACAAATCCCACACCTGCCCCTGCGAACCGGGGATCAGTTTAAAGTCGAATGTTTGAAAGGGGCTGTTATGATTATCGGGCAGCCAATCGCTATAAAATAGTCCCTGATTAGTGCCGAGATAGATCTTCTTATCAAAAATGATACTTGAATAAACCGTACCGAATTTGCCGGTTTTGTCGAAATAAAAATACAAAGGCGAGTTAACCTCAATTCTATCGATACCATTATCCAGTCCGGCCCAAAGGTTTTGGCTGGCATCGGTATAAAGGCTTAACACCGTATTGTTTTGCATACCGCTGGCTTTATTGATATGCTGCACTACACGACCGGCAGTATCAACGATCACAATACCATTAAGAATGGTACCATAGGCGAAATACTTATCGGCGATGGCCGCGCCATTATTCAGCTGGTAGGTTTTTAAAAAATCATTTGCCTGGCTCACCCATGGCTTAACTGTTTTACCATCGTAGATAAATAAACCATTTTTTGCCGTACCGATGAGATATTTACCCTGTTGAAATGGCAAAATAGATAACACACCACTTGCACCTAAAATATTGCTGCCTTCAATATATTCAAGCTTTAAACCTTTAAGCTCAAAAAGCCCTTTTGTTAATTGCTCCACAAAAAAGCGGCTACCACATTTAAAAAGGAACAAATACGGCTCATGCGCTTTTACAACTTCAATTTTACCAGCCGAATAAATATAGATAGCCCCGAATGATTGGAAAAGCACCCTGTTGTTATCGCAATATATTTTCCAGATCTCTTCGGTTACCGGTAAAAAGTTTTTCGGTACCAGGTTAACGAGTGAGGTATATTTTAAAATGCCCTTACCATCGTTATGCCAATAGCCAAATTCACCGTATCCACCGGCATACACCCTGCCCTTGCCATCAGCACTAACTGAGCGTACAATTAAGCCATTGGGCATGTGGTACTGCTGCCAGTATTTACCATCAAAGGTGAGCAGGCCTTCGGCATTACCAAAGTACATGATATCGTGCTCATCGCGCGTTACCGACCAGTTTTGGTTACCAAACTGGTAAAGGGCCTTTGTATAATTTTGCACATACGGCACACCTACGCTCTTAATATCTACCGACCACGCGGGCCAAACCGATATAAAAGCAAGAACTATAATAATACACAGGGTTTTACGCATAGGATGTAGCGGCTCAATTTGCTAAAGTAGTGTTTGTACCCGACAAAATAAAAAAGCCTACCCTTGAGGGTAAGCCTTATATAATTAATTGTGCCACAGCTGTTATACTATTGGCTGCAGTTTATTTTTACTCACATTTACCGGTTGAGGTACTTTTACATAATACCCGGTACCATCATAAACCCGTTTACGCGGATGCTCTTTACAAGCATCGCTGCAGCAGCCGTCCATAGCGGTTCCGCATTCATCGCACTGGGTAAAATGCTCGTTGCACTCGGGATTGGCGCAATTGATCATTTTTGGTGTGGTTTTGCCGCAATTTAAACAGGTTGAAATAACAACCGGGTTCACGCTGTTTACATCAACCGAAAGGCGGTTATCAAATACATAGCATTTGCCCTCAAAATCCTCGCCGCCGGCTTCCTTACCATATTTAATGATACCACCATGCAACTGGTACACTTCCGGGAAACCCTCGTGCAACAATAAGGCCGATGCTTTTTCGCATTTGATGCCACCGGTGCAATATGTCAGGATCTTTTTATCCTTGTATTGTGCAAGCTGATTGATCATATCCGGAAAATCACGGAAGTTATCGATATCGAGCGTTACGGCATTTTTGAACTTGCCTAACGAGTGTTCATAGTTTGAGCGCACATCCAAAACAACAACATCGTCCCTGTCTTTCATAGCCAAAAACTCTTTTGGCTCCAGGTGTTTGCCGGTTTTTTGTTTAGGGTCGATGACATTAGGGTCACGGAGACCTGAGTGTACAATTTCTGACTTATAACGCACATGCATTTTTACAAAGGAAGGCGTATCTACTTCATCAATTTTAAAGTCGATACCGGCAAAACGCTCGTCGGCGTGTACGGTATCCATATAGGTTTTACATGCCTCAACAGTACCAGAAACAGTACCGTTAAGCCCTTCATCGGCCACAATAATGCGCCCGGTTAAACCTAAACTTTTACAAAATTTTAAATGATCGGCAGCAAATTGCTCCGCATTAGCTATTGTTGAATAACAATAGTATAGTAGGGTATTATACATTTTCATAAAATCATTGATACTGCTGCAAACAGTGTTAAATGAGCGGCGCAAATGTAAGATTTTTAGGTGAAAGCTCAAAATGAGGTAAAAGGCAAAAGGTAAAAGGCGAAAGGTAGCTGCAATATTTTAGGCGAAAGGTAGCTAGGACTTTCTGCCTTAGGCAAAAAACCTCTTACCTTTCGCCTTTAACCTTTTACCTTCAAAACCTTATCTTATCCCATAAAAGATCCTGAAGCCCTGGATGTATTTTTTATCGCCGGCGTAGGAGATACCGTAGTCAACACGGAAAATTAAGCGCTGTATGCCTACGTAAAACTCGCGATAATTGCGGTTATTTTTCGTGGTGAGGTAGTTGGCACCGATAATTTCTTCAAGCTTCCACTTTCTTAACAACGGGATATGATTAAATAGTGAACCTGCAAAATTATGTTGGTAATGCGCCTCTAAAAACGCACCGTTGGTACTGTAGGTATAAAAAGGCAGGAAGTGGAAACTACCTACATAGGTAGGATCAAAAGTGGTACCCTGGTTACCTAAAAAGTGGTTATAATCCATGTAGTACAGGTTGTTGTTATTGAAAAAGCCTCCGCCCGATACTTTAAATGATGAATAACCCGAAAGGCCGACACGGATATGGTCCTGCGAGAGATCGACAGAAGCAAAATCGTAATCTACATCCGAGCCAATAATATTTTTAAATCCCTTGCGGTAGTTTACCGTTAAGGTTGGATATTTTGAAGGCAGATTAAACTTGCCGGTGGGCCGTGTTTCATACCGCTGATCAAAAGTAAAAGTAGCCGACGCGTTAAATACAAGCGCCTGATTATCCGGAAACAAAAAAGAATGGTCATCAGCCGGAGTACCCGGCGGAGCTAATGGATTATTTGATGTAAACTGGCGATCTTTAATATCCTTTATCTTGCTAAAAGACGTATTGTAAAGCTGCGAGCGACTTGAATACGACAAACCTCCTTTTAAAAACACGCCGTTTAACACTTCGCGCTGATAGCCGAAATCGCCATAATGGCTTCGGTAATATTTAACATAGTTATTTTCGCTCAGAAGCGTACTCAGCGTGTTGAAATATAACGAACGCGTGCCTACATTGTTAAGATCAAGCACATCGCTGCCAAAATCAGCATAAAACTTAGCGTTATGGAAAGGATCGTTCTTATACTCAAAACCCATGTTGGCGCTAAAGGTCTTATTGGAGAAGCCGTAGCGAACAGCCGGCGTAACGGTTAATGAATGAAAATCATCAATTGTACGGATATAGCTTACCTTTGCGTTAATGCCAAAGCCCTCAACCGTGTTGTAGTAAAAGGTTTGTATAAATGGGAAGATATATAATGAATCCCTGTTGCTTTTATTGCTGGCCGCATAGCCAAAAATCAGGTAACCCGGGTAATTAATATGATTTTTATGATGCTGAAGCGAATCCAGGTAGGCATCCGTCTTTTTATATTCTTCAAAGGCATCCTTTTTTTGTAATCACGATCCTCAAAAGCGGTTAAAGGTATGGGCCTTGCATCGGCCCAGTAGCCCGGCTTTTTACTATTAGCTACCGTATCAATTTTCAGAATCTCACCGGTAAAAAAGTTATCAGGAAATGTCGGGTTGATTTTGTAGTTATTATAAACAGCGGCGTAATATCCGCCAAATTTAAATCCGAAAACGGCCCCTTTAAAACTGTATTGGGTTGATGCAGGCATCCATACGCTATCGGTTATGGCTACGTATTGCTGCCTGATCTTTAAAGTATCAACCAGGTTGAGGTTACTTGTTTTATTTTCAATAAACAGGTCAACGCTATAAATACGCCAGTCGCCGTCAACAATATAAATATCGCCCTGAAAATACTGACCATGCCCGCGTTTCGGAATCACCTGGATTTTGTGGATGGTATGGCCATTTTCAACAGAAGTTCCCAGCAATTTGTAATTATAAAACCTGGGACCATATGAAGCAACCGGAGAAACAAAGCCACGGGTAGCCAACCCGTTTATAGTAAATACATTCTGGTAAAAATTAGCCTGCAGGTCGGACGCTTTTTTGTAGCCAAATGCTGTGTTCTGGCCAGCCATCCGGTTGGCAATGGTAATCTCCCGTACCTTGTTGGGCTTTTGAAAATTATATTCAGATAGTGATTCGGACTGGTAGAGTATCCCCCTACCGTTTGTATCCAGATCGAGCGTTTTCCTTACCTCCTGCCCCAACAATGATTTAGGTACGCTCAGTAATTTTTGCACTCCTTTGATGTAAACCGCGCAGGAGTACGAAGTAGCTTCCTCAATATAGTACTTGCGTTTTTTTAGCACCTGCTTCATGATGGTATCGGCAGCATCCCGGTTTTTACGATAGGTTTCGGCTACCCTGTTGGTGGCAAATACTTCATCGGCCATTTGTACATTATGCTCCTGGTCATGATCAGCTATGGT
Organism: Mucilaginibacter sp. P19; assembly: GCF_050632265.1. NCBI lineage: Bacteria > Pseudomonadati > Bacteroidota > Sphingobacteriia > Sphingobacteriales > Sphingobacteriaceae > Mucilaginibacter > Mucilaginibacter sp. P19. The sequence continues at coordinate 853,074 of NZ_CP192586.1, read as the reverse complement.
AACCTCTTCAATCTTTTCAGTATAACCAACATAGCGATATATGACGTTATAGGTACCGGGGGCAAGTTTAAACTGGTAAATTCCGTTTTCGTTGGCCGTTGTACCATAGGTGGAATTGCGGATATAAATAGAAACAAATGGAATAACCTGTCCATTTTTATCGGTTATCTTCCCTGTTAAAAGTGATTGCTGTGCGGAGGCCCTTATTACGCAAAAAGCAGTGATTAATAGTAGTATATATTTTCTCATATGTTACTTATGGGTAATGTGTTATGGCTTAAAAATGTTTTATTATTCAGTTAATAATTATTTAAGGTTTAATAAACCCTATCAAATGCCCGCGAATGCTTAATTTTGCCCTCTTTAAAACACGCATGCTATGTACAACACACTAAAGCCGGTTTTACAACAGGAGTTAACCGAAATTGAAAACGCCGGGTTATACAAAAAGGAACGGATCATTACTTCGCCCCAGGGCGCCGATATTACTGTTCAGGGCGGTGCCGAAGTAATTAACTTTTGCGCCAATAACTACCTCGGCCTATCGGGTAATGCCAAAGTAGTACAGGCCGCCAAAGATGCCATGGATACGCATGGTTACGGTTTATCGTCTGTACGGTTTATATGTGGTACACAGGACATACACAAAGAGCTTGAAAAAAGATAGCTGAATTTTTGGGCACTGAAGATACCATACTTTACGCTGCGGCTTTTGATGCCAACGGCGGCGTGTTTGAACCTTTATTTAACGATCAGGACGCTATTATATCTGACGAACTGAACCATGCTTCGATCATTGACGGCGTGCGCCTTTGCAAGGCCCAACGCTACCGTTACAAGCACGATGATATGGCCGACCTGGAAGAAAAATTAAAAGCTACACAGGAGTTACGCCACCGCATTATCGTAACCGACGGTGCTTTCAGCATGGACGGCACCATTGCCCAGTTAGATAAAATCTGCGACCTGGCCGATAAATACAACGCGCTGGTAATGATAGATGAGAGCCATTGCTCAGGTTTTATGGGCAAGAATGGTCGTGGTACGCATGAACATCATAATGTGATGGGCAGGATTGATATCATCACCGGTACATTAGGTAAAGCTTTGGGTGGCGCATCGGGTGGTTTTACATCTGGTCGTAAAGAAATTATTGATATGCTACGCCAGCGCTCGCGCCCGTATTTGTTCTCAAATACTTTGGCACCAGCAATTACCGGTGCTTCAATTGCGGTACTGGATATGTTAAGCGAAACCACAGAGCTTCGCGACAAACTGGAAAGCAATACGCAATACTTCCGTCAAAAAATGACCGAAGCTGGTTTTGACATTAAACCCGGCGTGCATCCGATAGTCCCGGTTATGTTATATGATGCCAAGCTGGCCCAGGAATTTGCAGCCAAAATGCTTGACGAAGGTATTTATGTAATAGGCTTTTACTATCCGGTTGTACCGCAGGGTAAAGCAAGGATCAGGGTACAGATCTCGGCAGCGCATGATATGCACCACCTTGATAAAGCTATCGCAGCGTTTACTAAGGTGGGGAAGGAACTGGGAGTGCTTAAATAACACGCTTAGTTTTTTTATATTTGTAGATATAATTCCTTTTTATGGAAAGTACAAAGTTAACTTTGAGTGTCAAGGCCGATTCGCTGTCTCTTGTTAAGGAGTATGCAAAACGGCAACACACCAGTGTATCCAAACTGGTGCAGGAGTTTCTTGATGGCATAGCAGAGCAGGAAAAAAGGACGATCCGATAAAAGAGAAGTATAAAAATGTGGAAATACCTGAATGGATCAAACAACTTACAGGTATAGTGAAGGATCCTAATCCGGATATGAGCTACGATGATATGAAACACGAATATTTCAAAGAGAAATATGGCATATAAACGCCCCTTTCTGGATAGCGATGTTTTACTGGACATGTTTTTAAAAAGGGATCCCTTTTTCTTCCACACTCAGATACTGCTAATTGAGTGCATAAAAAGAAACATCGAATTGCGAACCTCCTCATTGGTAATAGCAAACATAGTTTACGTGTTGAGGAAACAGGTTGGGATATTGAAAGCCAAGGAGAATTTAAAGAATCTGTTTAATTCTGCAAAAGTGTTGCCTTTCGAATTCGATGCAATAGAAACAGCAATATTAAGTGATATCACAGATTTTGAAGATGCCATCCAATTTCACATTGCCCAAAAACATAATTGCGACGCCATCATCACCCGAAATATAAAAGACTATAAAAACTCAACCATACCGGTTTTAACGGCCGAACAATTTTTAAACACATTATAATGCAAGCTCAGATAGACCAATATACCGCCGAGATCAATGCTTTTTCGCCAGCTAATGCTGATGAACTGGAGGCGTTCCGTATTAAATTTTTAGGCACCAAGGGTATTATTAAAGACCTTTTTGAGCAGTTTAAAAGCGTTAGTCCGGAAGAAAAACGCACTTTCGGCAAGGTACTTAACGAGTTTAAACAACTGGCCGAGGCTAAGTATAACGAACTGAAGGAAAATTTAACATCCGACGTCCAAAATTCGAAATCCGAAATCGATCTTACTTTACCCGGCGATGGCTTTACTGTTGGCTCACGCCATCCGTTATCATTGGTGCGTAACGAGATCATCGATATCTTTAAGCGCTTAGGTTTCGTTGTTGCCGAAGGCCCTGAAATTGAAGACGACTGGCATAACTTCTCGGCCCTGAACTTCCCGGAAGAGCACCCGGCACGTGACATGCAGGATACCTTCTTTATTAAAAAGAATAACGGTAAAGATGATATTGCGCTGCGTACCCACACCTCATCGGTACAGGTACGGATGATGGAAGCCGGCAAACCACCGTTCCGTGCAATTATGCCGGGCAGGGTTTACCGTAACGAGGCAATTTCAGCTCGTGCACATTGCTTTTTCCACCAGGTTGAAGGTTTGTATGTTGATGAGAATGTATCTTTCTCTGATCTGAAACAAACGCTTTATCACTTTGTACAGGAGCTTTATGGCGAAGGTACAAGGGTACGCTTCCGTCCGTCATACTTCCCGTTCACCGAGCCATCTGCCGAAATGGATATTTCGTGTACCATTTGCGGTGGTGCCGGTTGTAACATGTGTAAACACAGCGGTTGGGTAGAGATTTTAGGCTGCGGCATGGTTGATCCTAACGTTTTGGAAAACTGCGGTATCGACAGTAAAAAATATACAGGTTTTGCCTTTGGTATGGGTATGGAGCGTATTGCCAACCTAAAATACGTGATCCGCGACCTGCGCCTGTTTTCAGAAAACGACGTACGTTTCCTTAAACAGTTCCAAACTGAAATTTTATGAGGAAACTCACTATAATATTATTGGTAGTTATCGGTTGCTTTTCGTGCGGAAAAGCAACCGATAATGTACCGAGCGTACCTGTTAATTTCCAGGCCGCGTTGGGCACACCGGCATTGAGCCCCCTTAACGTTGCGGGCGGCGCGGTGGCCATTAATGGTTATGGTGTGTCCGGATTGATCATTTACCGTAAAGTGAACGGCACTTATGCGGCCTACGACCGGTGTAGCAGCTATCAGCCCGAAAAAAATGCGCCGTAACAATTGACAATACAGGCTTTACGGTAACCGATCCCTGCAGCGGTTCAAAGTTTAGCCTGGAAGATGGCACTCCGGTAAAAGCCCCGGCAACAAAGGCATTAAGAACCTATAGGGTAGCTGTTACCCAGTTTGAAATTCAAGTAACTAATTAATGGAAGCCGACAAAATAAAAGATAGTATTAAGCGGGCGGCACAGGAACTTTTCCGCAAATTCGGGTACCATAAAACCAGTGTTAACGAGATTGCCAAAAAGGCAAAAATTGCCAAGGCAACCATCTATAAATACTTCGATAGCAAAGAGGCCGTATTGCACGTACTGCTGATGGACTACATCAAAGCCAGTGTTGACGACCTGGTACAAAGCAATTGGAATGATATTGATGAAGAGGTTTATCTCAACAACCTCATCATGAAAACCTGCCGCCTCTCCTACACCGTTTGTAACGAGTTTATTGGCTGGGACTTTATCCGCGAGTCAACCAATTCGCAGGATTTTTAAAAAATCTCTCTAATGAGCTGGAAGAATTGCTTATGGCATCGTTTATCCAATTGCCAGGTATCCGCAAGCACGAAACTTATCAGCAGCGCTTACGCTTCCTGATCAAGTGCAGCAAAAGCATCGTGTTTAGCTTTGCCTTTACTTCGGTAAGTGATTCGGACGTGCGCAAGAATTTTGTTTCTTTTCAGAAAGAGATCCTACCTTATCTGGTTAAGGCTGCGGTTTCGGTTTAAGAATACCTTTCAATTAAAAACTACCTAAAGAACGACCTACTTATTGCCGTTGACTAAAGTCAACGGATTAAAGGAGTAATAGCCGGGCTTCAGCCCAAATCCAAGGTGTATTTCGGCTAAAGCCTTCTGTCTTTCGCAATAATTCCGTCGACTAAAGTCAACGGCAATGAATTTATTTGATAGCTATCTGACCGGCCTTTAAACAGTTTTTGACTATTTGAGTAAAAATTTCTATTTTTTACTTTGAAATACAAAGTACTTTACGCTATATTTGTCTTGGGTTTAACAACGAGCCCCTTCTTTTTAATTATACACTTTGAAATACAAAGTACTTTATATCTAAACAATCATGATAGAGGAACAATCACCAAAACAAACAACATTGGGCTGGCTCAGGGAGTCGGCAACATTTAAATTGATCTTTATCGGGCTATTGGCGCTTTTACTCTTAATTCCATCAGCCTTCGTCCAAAACCTGGTAACCGAACGTGCAGCCAGACAGGGTGAAACGGCCAAAGAGGTATCAGATAGCTGGTCGGCCAGTCAGATCATTAAAGGTCCAATATTGGTTATCCCTTATAAAAAAGGAATAAATATGCCCGACACCGCTAAGCAGGCGCCTATAGAAAACCTGTACATTTTGCCCGACAACCTTCACATTAAGGCAGGCCTTACAACACAGCTTAGGCACCGGGGCATTTTTGACGTGGCGGTATACAATACGCAGGTAAAAGTAAGCGGTAATTTTGCCAGGCTTGATCTCTCCTCACTCGGTATAAATATAAACCAGCTCCTTTTAAACAAAGCAAGATTTGAATTTAGTGTGAGCGACCTGAAAGGTTTGAAAAGCAACCCGGTTATAAAAACAACTCAACCCATACTTGGCGCCGAACCGTCATTTGAATCCGTATTTGGCAATGGTTTGCAAGCCGGTGTTGATCTTTCAGCAATAAACAATAACGAAATTCCATTTGATTTCACGCTTGATTTGAAAGGCAGTGAAGGATTGAGCTTTTTACAAATGGGTAAAACTACCGATGTGCGGGTAAATAGCAACTGGAGCAGCCCGAGCTTTGATGGCAATTTCCTCCCCGATGACGCTAAAGTTGATACCAGCGGCTTTAGCGCCAGCTGGCGTATGATGTATTATAACCGGCCATTCCCACAACAGTGGACCGGTCAGGAAAAAACGTTGGATAACGACAAAAAACTTAAAGATGCCACCTTTGGGGTAAAACTCCGTCTCCCGGTTGACCAGTATCAGAAAACCATGCGTACCAGTAAGTATGCGATATTCATTATCCTGCTCACCTTTATCTCCTTGTTTTTAACCGAGGTTATCCGCAAGCAACCGATACATATGTTCAATTACATACTGATTGGTGCGGCTATGGTTATTTATTATACGTTGCTATTATCGTTTTCAGAGCAGGTTGGCTACAACATGGCTTATCTAATTGCTTCTGTGTCAACCATAGCACTTATATCCGTATTTATATCATCCCTGCTCAAAAACGGCAAGGCGGCGTTACTGTTCGCCTTTATTTTGGCTGTCTTTTATGCCTTCATCTTTGTGATCATTCAACTGGAAGATCTTGCCTTAATGGTTGGTAGTATCGCGCTGTTTATCATTATAGCGGTGTTGATGTACTTTTCGCGCAAGATAAACTGGGATAAAAATTAAGCATTGCATATACCAATCAACAAAGATTTATGAAATCTTTGTTGATTATAAATTAAACCCTATACCGATTTGGTTTTTAGTTTAAAAATTACTATGTTAGCATAGTAATTTTTTATTTTATGAGCCGCGAACTAACAGAACTTTCAGACCTGATTGATGAGCAATTTGAGATAGAAGATATTACCGTTGACGATAATATGGTTAACTATCTGCTAAGTTTATTTGCTTAGAAATCCTGCTTAAGATCGTAACGTCTTTTAAAGGCGACCGGCTTTCTTTTGTCCCTCTCCTCCCATTTTCAGGATTAAATAAATAGGGTTAACTTTGCAGCCTGATGAGTAAAGCTAACAAACCAAAGTTTTTTGAAAACGTACAGATCATTGATATTGCCGAAGAAGGCAAAGGTGTAGGCAAGGCAGATGATTTTGTTCTTTTCGTAGATAAAGCCGTACCCGGCGACATTGCCGATGTACAAGTGTACCGGAGTAAGAAAAACTTCGGCGAAGGCAAGATCACCGAATTAAAACAAGCTTCTGAATACCGCACTACTCCTTTCTGTGAGCACTTTGGCACCTGTGGTGGCTGCAAATGGCAGCACATGACCTATGAGGCTCAGCTTAAATTCAAACAAAAATCGGTTGGCGATGCTTTAAGTCGCCTGGCCAAGATCAACGTTGATGGCATAATGCCTATCGTCCCATCTCCTGCCGACAGGTATTACCGCAACAAACTTGAATTTACATTCTCCAACAAACGCTGGCTTTACGACGGCGAAAACAAAGAAGATGGCACACTGAATATGAATGCCCTCGGTTTCCACATTCCAGGCAGATTTGATAAAATATTAGATGTAAACCATTGCTATCTGCAGGCCGAGCCCTCCAACAGTCTGCGTAACGAGATCCGTGATTTTACCATTCAACAGGGTTATACGTATTACGATCTGCGTAATCACAGCGGTATGCTCCGCAATTTGGTTGTACGCACCTCATCAACCGGTGAGATCATGGTTATTGTGGTTTTCGCTTACGCGGAACAAAGCGAGATCGATAACCTGATGAGCCATATTGACGCTCGTTTCCCGGAAATAACTTCATTGTTATATATCGTAAATCAGAAAAAGAACGATACTATTTTTGACCAGGATGTTGTAGCCTTTAAAGGCCCCGAATATATCCACGAGGAAATGAATGGCATCAAGTTCCGTATAGGGCCTAAGTCATTTTACCAGACCAACTCTGTACAGGCACTCCGTCTGTATGAAATAACCCGCGATTTTGCGGGTTTTAAAGGCGATGAACTGGTTTATGACCTTTACACGGGCGCCGGCACCATTGCCAACTTTGTTGCCGGTCACGTGCGTGAAGTTGTTGGTGTTGAGTATGTACCAACTGCTATTGAAGATGCTAAGGTAAATTCGGCCATTAACAATATCACCAACACCAAGTTTTATGCGGGTGATATGAAAGATGTATTGGTGGCCGATTTCGTAGCTGAGCATGGCAAACCGGATGTGATCATTACCGACCCACCACGTGCAGGCATGCACCCTGATGTAGTAGCCCGCTTAATGGAAATTGAAGCCCCTAAAATTGTTTATGTAAGCTGCAATGCCGCCACCCAGGCCCGTGACTTGCTGGTGCTAAAAGAAAAATATGATACGGTTAAAATTCAGCCGGTAGATATGTTTCCGCATACCCAGCACGTAGAGAACGTGGTGTTGCTTGTTTTGAGAAGCATATAGTTCATGGTTGAGGTTCATAGTTATCGGCTTGCGGATAATTGAATCTTAATCAAAAAACCGGTGTAATCCCCTAAAAAAATCAACGAAATCAGCGTAATCAGCGTAATCAAAAAAATCAACGGTCATGAACCCTGAAGAACTGCTTAACGAAGGAAATGAACGCAACAAACCGGCGGCCGATAGTCCACTGATAAGTTTGGAGCGCGACCTAAAATATTTTAACGAGTCAATTAAAGAGGTATCTGAGGAGATCATGAACGAAGGTCTTTCTTCCTACCCTATTTTTATAGCTCATCAGCACGAACTTAGTTTAGGCGAATTAATCCTTGATCGTCATGATTTAAACTCGGAATGGAGCATTCATGCTTCTACATTGGAAGAATTTGTAGAACGAGACGTTATAAAGCCTGTACTGAAAGAACGCTTTATTAACAGCTACAAAGATCCGTACCAATTTATGTGCGTATTTGTAGTGGTTCCCGAAGGCGCAAACTTTGTGTTTTTCCCTTACGCTAAGTAAGTTTTATTTATATAAATTTGAGACGTGCGGCCCCTTCTCCCGAAGACGCAATATGGAATGGACTATTTTAGTTAAATCCTGCTTCCGCATAAAAGCTCCTTTAAAAAGAGCAATAAATAATGCTGATAAAAATGCCTGAAAAAAGCTTCTCATACTAAATAAGCAACAGATCCAGCAAAAGCTCGACAGGATGGCCTACCAGATACTGGAGGATAATTTTGACGAGAATGAAATACTGATAGCCGGTATTCTGCCACGCGGTAACCACATTGCCGAACGCCTGAAAACCATACTTGACGGTATTGCGCCTTTCAAAAGCCGTATCATCACCATCGAGCTCGAAAAACAAAGCAGCAGCCTGAGCGCTAATATTGATTTTGAGGTTGAGGAATGCAGCAATAAAGTAGTGATACTGGTTGATGATGTACTAAACAGCGGTAAAACCCTTGCTTATGGCTTTGGTGTGTTTTTAGATGTTCCGCTCAAGAAACTTCGTACCGCGGTATTGGTTGACCGTAATCATAAAAGCTTCCCTATCACTACGGATTTTGCCGGTGTGGCCCTTTCAACCGTTATTAAAGAACATGTTGATGTAGTGCTTGATGAAGAAGATGGCGAAGAGGATGCGGTTTATTTGAGGTAAGATTATTAAATTTGTTTATAATCTAAAAACATGTCAATAGCTGAAATAAAACAAACCAAATCAAACCTGATTGCATGGATTGAGCAGCTTTCTGACTCAAATCTGCTTGCCTTTTTGGATAGTATAAGGAGTTCAAAATCTGAGGGGGATTGGTGGGAAAATTTGTCTGAGGCACAAAGAACGCATATAAATGAAGGTGTTGATGATGCTGAACAGGGAAGAACTATTTCCTCCGCAGAGTTTTGGAATAGATTAAAAAATGGGTAAAGACCAGTTAGTCCGTATCAACTATACGAATCGCTCAATATCAGATGCAGAGGCCATCAAAAATTACCTATTATATAAATTCACTCAACGGGAAGTTGACAAATTTTTTCATCTCCTTGAGATTTTTGAAAGCGTAATTCTAACTTTTCCAGAATTATATCCTAAAAGTTCAATTAATAAAAAGGTGCACAGAGCTGTTTTAAGTAAACAGCTCTCTGTTTTCTATACCACAAGCAAGTACAAAATTTCTATTGTGGCAATATTGGATAATAGGATTAGTACTTCTAAGTGGCCGTAACCCCCAACGCCTCTTCCAGCTTCTCAACCGACATATCAATCCCTTCAACAATATTTGTTGCCTGCAGATAAAAGCCTTCGCGTTCGGCCAGTTTGCCTGTTATAAATTCAATCAGTTCATCACCTTTTTTCCCTTGCAATACCGGACGTATTGTTTTGCTGTTCTCCAGCCTGTCGGCCAAGGTTTTGGGAGATAGTTTTATGTAGAGGGTTTTACCGTTGGCATTCATCCAATCCATGTTATCAAAAAAACAGGGCAATCCTCCACCGGTTGATACCACCGTATTTTCGGCATATTCAGTTTCTTTCAATACCTGCGATTCCAGCTTACGGAATGCATCTTCACCAAATGAGGAAAAATATTCGGCTATGCTCATGCCTGCTTTGGCTTCGAGCACATGGTCAAGATCAATAAATTCATAGCCCCATTTGGCGGCCAGTTTGCGGCTCCAGGTTGTTTTGCCACACCCCATAAAGCCCACAATAAAATATTTCATAAAAATTTCTTCAGCTTAATTTTACCCGAGGGTCAATCCAAACATAGATAACATCCACCAGGATACTGATCACTACAAATATAAACGCGATAAACAATATAGAGCCCATCACCACCGGAAAATCCGACATTTCCAAAGCATCAACAGTAGCTTTACCTAATCCGTTATAACCAAAAATGTATTCCACAAAAAACGAACCTGCCAAAAGCGACGCAAACCAGTTGGCAATGGCGGTAATTACCGGGTTCATGGCATTTTTAAGTGCATGACGGTAAATAATCGTCCGGTTACTTAATCCTTTCGCTTTGGCAGTTCGGATGTAATCCTGCCCCAAAACATCAAGCATCGCATTACGGGTAAGCTGCACAATAATAGCCAATGGGCGCAAACCCAAAGTAATTACCGGCAGTACCAGATTTTTCAGCGTAATCACCTCCCCTTTAAAAGGATCATAGCTATATAAACTGCCCGACATATTTAAATGCGTGTAATTACTTAGCACAAAACCAAAGATCCAGGCAATGATAATCCCGGCAAAAAAAGAAGGGGCAGAAATGCCCAGTGTTGAAAAACTAATAGCCAGTTTATCAATCCAGGTATCTTTATTAACCGCGCTTGCCACGCCCAAAAAAACACCGATAATGATAGCGAAGATCATAGCAGCCGCGGCAAGCACCAGTGTATTCGGGATTACTTCCATCAATAATGAAGCTACATCTTTACGGGTTTGGTATGAACGCCTTAAATAAGGCCATTTCAACGCCAGCACTTTGCTTTTGCTCACCGGGAATAGTTTTACATAGCCGTAGCGCTGTTGCTCGTCAGCCGTATTAAGATGGATCCCTAATGGGGAAAGATCATTCAGATAATAGGCGAATTGCACCGGGACTGGTTTATCCAGCCCAAACTCTTTGCGTACGGCCTGAAGCGATTGTACGTCGGCACGCTGCCCCTGGGTCATACGGGCAGGGTCTACAGGTAAAATATTGAACAGGAAAAAAACAACAAACACTACCCCCAGCATTACTGCCAGCCCGTACATTAATTTGCGGAGCAGGTAGGGGATCATTTTGTTATTTCTGCAAGTATTCCTTTACTATGTCTTCGTATTTAGGCACCGAATGATAATGCCACTTATTAATAACGGTGCCATTCTTAATTAACAAAACGCCCGGATTGGAACGCACCATTGATTTCAGCGGAACACCGTCTGCATAAAAGATTTCGCTGATCAGTTTATGCTCTTTGGCAAACGCTTTGGCATCGGCTGCGGAATTTGAGGTGAGCAGTACGGTACGGATATTATAATTATCAGTCAAATTAATGGCCAATGCGTTTAAGCGATTGATCGCATCTTTATCTGTTTCGCTCAAATCATAGGCTACAATGAACAGGCTATAAAAAGGGCTCGAAAGTAATTCTTTGGTATAATCGTTCCGCTGTTCATCCTGGATAGCAAGGTCACGAATTTTAGGCTCATATCCCTTTTTTACCAGGCGGTTTTCCGGGTCACCAACAACTTCCCAACTGGCGTCCTTCCAGATATTACTTTTAAGGTATTCCTTATCGTTCATCACCCTGGTAGCGCCAGTCTTTTTGTTTTTGAGGTGATAGGTAAGTTCAAACTCGTCAAGAGGTGCACCAGGCGGAATCTTCATTTCATCGGGCAGGTTAGCACCTATTTTGTATGGCAAAAAATCAATGACCGGCGAAAAGTTGTAGGTGTATACGCCGAAGCCAACCGAAACTACGGCAGCGCAGATCAGCCACTTATCGCCAACCTTCGCGCTAAATAATGGCTTAATTTCTTTGCGCTTTACAAACAATACCAGCACCAAAGCCAGCAAAACCATATCCTTACTGAAGGACTGCCATGGTGTTAAGGGAATAGCATCGCCAAAGCAGCCGCAGGTTTGCACCACTTTAAAAAAGGCCGAGTAAAAAGTTAAAAAGCCAAAAAAGATGATCAGTAATAACAATCCCCAGGCAACCTTAACAGCGCGGGCACCAATGAGCAAGGCGAAACCCAGCAACATTTCAAGCGCGCATAACACAATAGCCATCGTAAGCGCAAGCCCATTGAGGAAAGTTATATGAAAAACCTCAAAATACTCAACCAGCTTATACGAAAAGCCCAGCGGATCATTGGCTTTAATCGCTCCCGAAAATATAAACAACAAGCCCACCAATAAGCGTGGGATCCATATTACAGCGCTATTTGATGATGTATTTTTCATAAGCTTTATTTGCCCAGATGTATATTAAGCTTGATCAGCGCGAAAACGGCATAGTTCAGCATATCCTGGTAGTTGGCTTTTACACCTTCTGAAGCTTCTGTAAGGCCTTGATTATCTTCTATCTGTTTTACGCGGAGCAGTTTCATCAGTATCAGATCTGTCAATGAACTGATGCGCATATCGCGCCATGCTTCGCCGTAATCATGATTTTTGGCAAACATCAGTTCTTTGGTTTCATTCACCTTCTCGTCAAACATCTGGCTCACATGATCAGGGTTAAGCTCGGTCGACATTTCGGGGCCGCATTCCAGCTGCATCATGGCTATCACACAATAGTTAACAATGCCGATGTATTCGCCGGTGATATCATCGCCCACTTTTGAAATTTTCTTCTCTTCTAAAGTGCGGATGCGCTGGGCCTTGATAAAAATCTGATCGGTAATGGATTGCGGACGGAGGATACGCCATGCGGTGCCGTAGTCGCGGGTCTTTTTCATGAAAAGGCCTTTACATATATTAATTACGCCTTCGTATTCTGCTGCTGTATTAGTCAAAAGATGATGTGTTTTGTTTGTTGTAATGTTGTAAAGCTTAAATGTTGGGAGGTTTTGAAGCCTGCGCCTGTAAAGTTAGTTAACTTTGCCGTATTATAACTTTGCAACACTTAACTAACCGTGACTAAAAATACATTTTTCCGTAAAAAAGTTACACTTAATGCCGGGGGCCGATTGATTGATCTTTCATCGCCAAAAGTGATGGGCATTATCAATATCACACCCGACTCCTTTTTTGCCGATAGCCGCAAACCCGGCGTTGATGAAGCCCTATTTCAGGCGCAAAAAATGCTCGCTGATGGTGCAACGTTTTTAGACATTGGCGCGTATTCATCACGCCCCGGAGCGGTTGATATTTCGGTTCAGGAAGAAACGGACAGGTTATTGCCTGTTGTTGAAGCTATTGCTGCCCAATTCCCGGAGGCTATTATGTCGATAGATACCTTCCGGGCAAAGGTTGCCGAAGCGGCTGTAAAAGGCGGCGCACATATTATCAATGATATATCAGGCGGCATGCTTGATGGTGATATGTTTGCTACTGTTGCCCGCCTGCAGGTGCCTTATATCTTGATGCATATGAAAGGCACTCCGCAAACCATGAACCAACTGGCCGAATATGACGATGTATTTGGTGAGGTGTTTGATTATTTTATCTCGAAATACAGCGAATTAAAACGCCTTGGGGTACATGATGTGATCCTTGACCCAGGTTTCGGCTTTGCTAAAAAAGCGGAGCATAGTTATGAACTGATGAGCCGGATGAATGAGTTTAATATGTTGGGTTTACCTGTGCTTACTGGTATCTCCCGTAAAAGGATGATCTACGGTTTATTGGGGAATACGGCGAAAGAGGCGTTGAATGGTACTACAGCTTTAAATACTATTGCATTGACGAAAGGTACCAATATTTTGAGGGTACATGATGTGAAAGAGGCCGTGGAGGCGGTGAAGATTTGGGAGGCTTGTAAAAGTTAAAATTCGGCGGCCGGGAGGCCGCTTGATAGTTTGGCACTCGGCGAGAGCCGAGCGCCGGCCTTTTTTATTTTAATTTTTTATCAACTTAACGCTGACGCTCGGCTCCTGCCGAGTGTCGACTATTTCGCGGCCTCCCGGCCGCCGCAGCCCAAACAATTAACTGCTACTCGTCAACCTTAAACACAGAATCAGGGTTAGCGCTACTATACACATAAGCTACAGGATCGTTCACAATCATAGCTTCAACAGGATTATTGTGAATATAATCTGCCTTCTGATCAAACACTTTTACTGTTATCAGCTCGGTAGGATGCGTTGTCTTTTGCCAAAACTGATATTCACTATTTTGCTGAGTAGCATTTGCATAATATCTGAACATATAATGCAGCCATTCTTTTCTGCTTTCCGTATGGCTATCAGTTATCAATGCTATAATACGCTTAGCTGTATAACTTTTGAGGTCTCTTATAATTTGCGGAAGTTTTGCTTCCTCAGATTCAACTATGAGATGAATATGGCTAACCATTATACAATAAGCATACACCTTTAAGCCCTTGTTTTTTCTGCAAAATTCCAGGTTATTTAAAAACTCTTCGCAATATTCAGACCGGGTGAAAACATCTATCCAGCCAACTACCGTGAGGGTTACAAAAAACGGGCGATCTGTATTGGCTTTTCTGAATTCTGACATGATTTAGGCTTATTTGCGCTACGGCGGCCGGGAGGCCGCTTGATAGTCGACACTCGGCTGGAGCCGAGCGTCAGCGTGTTTGTTTATTTATTTTATTTCTATTTTCCCGCCACCGCTCGGCTCCAGCCGAGTGGTAACTATTCCCAGGCCTCCGGCCTGCGTTAACCTTTTTCTTTTTGCTTCTTAATTCTTAAAGTCCTGATTCTGAAAAGCCCCTTCCATCGTTTTCAAAATAGCATCAACATATTCCCGGTCATTAGCCAGGCGTGGTACCTTATGCTGGCCGCCTAATTTTCCTTTTTCCCTCATCCAGTTAAAGAAAGTACCATCAGGTGCGCGACGAGACTATCGGGCGGCGAAGGGCAAGGTCTTTAAAACGTTTGGCGTCATAGTCGGAGTTGATGCGGCGCAGGGTTTCATCCAACAGGTCAACAAAACGCTCAAACTCGGCCGGTTTCTTTTCAAATTCAATAATCCACTCATGGGCACCGCATTCATTGCCGTTAAAATATACGGGAGCTGCGGTGTATTCCCTGATAATGGCGCCTGTTTGCGAGCAGGCTTCGTCCAATGCACGTTCGGCATTGTCAATGATTACCTCCTCGCCAAAGGCATTGATAAAATGTTTGGTACGACCCGTGATCTGGATCCTGAATGGCGAAAGCGACGAAAACTTAATGGTATCCCCTATCATGTAGCGCCACAGGCCCGCATTGGTTGATATGATGAGCGCGTAGTTTTTGTTTAGTTCCACCTCATCAAGAGTAAGTGTTTCAGGGTTTTCATCGTGAAGGTTTTCGATGGGTAAAAACTCGTAAAAAACACCGTAATCAAGCATCAGCAGCATATCGCCGGGCTCTTTGGTATCTTGTATGCCAAAGAAGCCTTCGGAAGCGTTATAATTTTCGAGGTAATACATATCCTCATGAGGGATAAGCTTTTTAAACTGCTCGCGGTAAGGTGTAAAATTCACCGCGCCATGGAAATACATTTCCAGGTTGGGCCAAATTTCAAGCAGGTTATTTTTGCCGGTGATCTCCAGGATGCGTTTAAACAACACCAGGTTCCAGGTGGGTACGCCGCTGATACTGGTAACATTAACATCCTTAGTAGCATGGGCTATCTTCTCAATCTTTTCCTCAAAATTTTCGAGCAGGGCAATGTCTAAATGCGGTGTACGGTGAAACTCGGCCCACATGGGCAGGTTTTTCATGATCACCGCCGAAAGATCTCCAAAGGAAGTATCCGGACTTAGCTGACTGATCTGGTGACTGCCCCCGAGCGTCAGGATTTTCCCCGTAAACATACGGGCGTTAGGCTGATTATTGAAATAAATGGTGAGCAGGTCCTTGCCACCTTTAAAGTGGCATTCTTCCAACGCTTCTTCACTTACCGGGATAAATTTGCTCCTGTCGCTGGTAGTACCCGATGATTTCGCAAACCAGCGGATCTCTGAAGGCCACAGCACATTTTTTTCGCCTTTAAGCATCCGCTCAATGTAAGGCTTTAACGTATCGTAATTTTGTATGAGGACGCGCTCCTTAAACTGGCCCAGATTTTCGATACTTTTATAATGGTGTTTTTTGCCCCACTCCGTGTTTTCAGCAACCGATACAAGTTGCTCAAACCATTCTTCCTGCACTTCATTAGGGTACTTCATAAAAAGCTCTATCTGGTGGATACGCTTTTTCATGAACCAGGTAAATACGGAGTTAAAGAGGGTCATAGGGTTATTATTGAGGAAAAACCTTTCTTTTAAGCACAAAGTTTGCCCCAAGATACACTTTCCTCACCATTTCATTCTCAGCCAATACCTCGGGCACGCCTGATTCTAATATTTTACCTTCAAAAAGCAGGTATGCGCGGTCGGTGATCGATAGCGTTTCCTGCACGTTGTGGTCGGTTATTAATATACCGATGTTGCGGGTACGCAGTTTGGCCACCATCGCCTGGATCTCCTCTACCGCAATCGGGTCAACCCCTGCAAAAGGCTCATCCAACAGGATAAAGTTTGGCTCGGCAGCAAGCGCGCGGGCAATTTCTGTGCGACGGCGCTCACCGCCCGATAACAGGTCGCCCCGGTTTTTACGCACTTTGTGCAAGCTAAACTCATCGATCAGCTCTTCCAGCTTATCTTTTTGCTTTTCTTTAGACATATCGCCCATTTCAAGCACCGCCTTAATATTATCCTCAACCGAAAGCTTCCTGAATACCGAGGCTTCCTGCGCCAGGTAGCCTATCCCTTTTGGGCACGGCGGTACATCGGATCTTGCGTTATGTCCTGATTATCCAGGTGAATAGTACCTTCATTAGGTTTTATCAAACCTACTATCATATAAAATGATGTGGTTTTACCTGCGCCATTAGGCCCAAGTAAGCCAACAATTTCACCTTGTGCCACATCAAAAGACACGTCGTTAACAACGGTACGCTGCTTGTATTTCTTAACTAAATTATCTGCTCTTAGTATCATTTTTTGTCTGAACCATGATTTCCGGGATTCATGGATTACCCTGATTACCTCACCCAACCCTCTCCTAAGGAGAGGGCTTTAATTTAAAAGTCTCCCCCTTTGGGGGAGATTTAGAGGGGGTTAAACCTTATCCCCTTCACATTCAACTGTATCGTTCTTCTTTCGCGCCAAACATTTTCTTCTATCGAATAGCACATTTCGAACGGAACACCCGGCCTTAATTGTTCCAGGTACTGGCCGTGGTTAAAGGCTATGCAATCAAATACTGCCGATCCTTCCTGCATTACGCTCATTTTAATGTGCGAGCCGCCAACCAAACCGGCGTTACCACTAACATACACATTTTTACTTATGAAAACCGGCGCCATATTTTCGGGCCCGAAAGGAGCAAATTGGCTCAGGATCCTGAAAAATTTTGGTTCTATCTGGCTTAAACGTAATTCGGCGTCAATTTGTATTTGCTGGATCAATTGTTCGGGTTTTATGGTAGAGCTTACCACCTCCTCAAACCTTTCAATAAAAGCTTCAAGGTTTTCGGGGGCCATGGTAAGGCCGGCCGCATACTTATGCCCTCCAAACTGGATCAGCAGATCTTTGCAGCCACAAAGCGCTTCGTACAGATCATATCCTAAAACCGAACGTGCCGACCCGGCTACATGCCCATTTGAACGGGTAAGCACAATGGTTGGTCGGTAGTATTTTTCAGTAAGTCGCGACGCCACAATACCTATTACCCCTTTATGCCAATCTTCATTAAAAACCACCGTCGATTTACGGGCAATCAACACCTCGTCATTTTCTATCATGCCAAGCGCTTCGTCGGTAATGGTAAGATCATGCCCCTTGCGTTCGGTATTGCGCACATTGATCATGGCGCTTTTTTCTTTGGCAACCTCTTTATCCGTTGCTATCAGTAATTCAACGGCATGTTTGGCGTCATCTATCCTGCCCGCCGCATTAATCCGCGGGCCCAGCGAAAATACTACATCTGATATAGTATATGTCCCTGTCTTGCCCGCTATCTCCATCAAGGCTTTAACGCCTATACATGGGTCAGTATTTATTTTTTGCAGGCCGAAATGAGCCAGCACCCTATTCTCTCCGGTGATATGAACAATATCACAGGAGATGCTGATCACCACCAGGTCGAGATAGCAGTTTACTTCTTCAATTGGGATATTATTTTTTTCGGCATAGGCCTGGATCAGCTTGAAGCCAATGCCGCAGCCGGATAATTCTTTATATGGATATTCACAATCTTCGCGTTTGGGATCAAGCACCGCTACCGCTGCCGGAATAGATGTGCCTGGCAAATGGTGATCACAGATGATAAAATCAATGCCTTTTTCATTGGCATAGTCAATTTTATCAACTGATTTAATGCCGCAGTCGAGCGCTATGATTAACGTAATACCATGCTCGGCAGCGTAGTCAATTCCCTGGGTAGAGATCCCATAACCTTCTTTGTAGCGGTCGGGGATATAATATTCAATATTGGTATACAGCTTTTTGAAAAAACTGTAGGTTAGCGCTACAGCTGTGGTGCCATCCACATCGTAATCACCGTAGATCATGATCTTTTCGCCTGCTGCCATGGCTTGCTCAATACGGAGGATGGCCTTTTCCATATCCTTCATCAGGAATGGATCGTGCAGGTGCCGGTGATCGGGCCTGAAAAAATAGCGGGCATCTTCAAAGGTGGTAATACCACGCTGCACAAGCATAGCGCTTAATACGGTATCGATATTGAGTTGGGCGGCTAATTTTATTACATCATCATGGTTTGTATTATCCTTTAGCGCCCAACGTTTATTCATATCTTTGCAGCTTGAAACAGTAAATATACTTATGCTCTGTTAAAGAGCCAAAGGTACATTCAAAATCTGATACTACGTTTACTATGGAATTTTTTGCTTTAGGTGAGGGCTCATATTCGGTTGATGCAACCAAGAAATTTATCCCGTTTAACCCGGAAACTGATAACCCCAAAGACCGCCCGGCTTCGTTGTTCATTCACGTTAACCCCTTCCTCATCAAAACAAAAACCGATCTGATTGTATTGGATACCGGCCTTGGCTTTAAAGATACCCGCGACGAGCTCATGCTGCACCAAAACATCCGTAATGCGGGTTTCGATCCGGATGATGTAACCCTGGTGATGATGTCTCACCTGCATTATGACCACTCAGGCGGTTTGGTAGTTGAACGGAATGGTAAATTAGTACCCAGCTTTCCGCAGGCCGAGCACGTGATCAATAAACAGGAATGGGAGTTTGGGATCAGCGGCAAAGGCTCATCGTACCATGTTGAAATATTTGAAGCGTTACAGGCCGAAGGAGCTAAGATAACTTTAGTTGAAGGCAGCGGTGAGTTTAAACCGGGCATCAGGTATGAACATTCGGGTGGTCATTGCCCGGCGCATCAGGTATTTTGGTTTGATATAGAAGGCGAAAAAGTATTTTTTGGCGGTGATGAGCTTCCCGAACCAGAGCAACTGTTGAGGAAATTCATAGCCAAATACGATATGGACGGCCGCAAGGCTATGATGCTGCGCGAAGAATATGGTAAAAAGGCTGCCGCCGAAGGATGGAAATGCCTGTTTTACCATGCTAAATCGTTCACTATCGGAACCGTTGAAACAGAAGGAGACCATTTTAAGGTTAAACCGGTTTAATTTTCGGCAGCTACCTCAAAAAGTTCTTTTATCTTTTCAACGTTGAGCGGCTTGGAGATAAAATCTTTAACCAACGGATATGAACGCGCTTTGTTAATATCGTTGCTAAAAACGGATGATGAAATAATATAGATCTTGCTTTTGCCCAGGGGATCGAGGTTGAGGCGCTTATACTCATCCAAAAATTCCCAGCCATTCATAATGGGCATATTAATATCAAGCAAAATATAATCGGGCAGTTTATTAGGGTCTTTTCTCTGGATATCAGAAAGTTGCTCAATCGCATATTTTCCGTTCAGACAGGCCATAATTTCTGTATTAAGTAAAGCTTTCTTTATCAGTTTTATGGAGATAAAGTTATTTATCTCATCATCATCAACCAGTAATACACTTATGGCTTTATTGTTAATATTCATATCTAAAATTTAAGCGCGTTGTTTTATACGAGACCACGATTCAAAAAGTTATATTCCTTATAGTTGTAAATTATAAAAAACAATACATTTAAACGGCTCCGCAGCGTGAATATTTCATTTGATCTGGCCACTTAAATAAAGTTCAAAAAAATACAGGACAGAAATTAGCCATTGAATTTAAAAGGCGTAGTCATGCTCCACCCGGCAAATGCGTACTTTATAATTCAGGTACCATTTATCGCGCCCCTGCTGCTGGGCAAACAGGTGCCGGGCATTAGCTTTCCAATTCTTAATAGCTTCAACCGACTGCCAATAAGACACCGTAATTCCAACATTGTTACGCGCCGATTCAACGCCCAGAAAACCTTCCTGCTGCCGCGCCAGTTCAACCATTTCATTAGCCATATCGCCATAGCCTTCCTCTACACCGGTACGTACCGATGTGAATATTACCGCATAATAAGGGGGCTGTGGTGTTTGGGCGATAAGGCCCTCTAAATCTCCCCTAAAGGGGAGACTTTTGAATTACCTTCGGGATTAGCTGAACTCATAATATATATTTCTGCGAAAAATAAAAACCCTCCTTGTTTAGGGGAGGGTTGATTTAAAATCTATTCAATCACGCTTTCTTCAAACTCATACTCTTCCAGCGGAGGGCATGAGCAGATCAGCGTTCTGTCGCCATAAGTGTCATTAACCCTGCCCACCGAAGGCCAGAATTTGTTGGCAGCCACGTAAGGCAGCGGGAATGCTGCTTTTTGACGGGTATAAGGATGCTCCCACTCGTTGCCGGTAATTACAGCTACGGTATGAGGTGCATTTTTTAACGGATTGTTTGTTTTATCAGATAAACCATCAACCACATCGGCAATTTCATGGCGGATGGAGATCATGGCATCGCAAAAACGGTCGAGCTCATGCTTAGGCTCTGATTCGGTTGGCTCAACCATTACCGTACCCGCAACCGGGAACGAAACAGTTGGCGCATGGAAACCATAATCCATTAAACGTTTGGCAATATCCGTAACCTCAATACCTGCCGATTTAAATGAGCGGCAATCCAGGATCATTTCATGCGCACAACGGCCATTAGCACCAGCATATAGTACAGGGTAATGCTCCTGTAACCTGGCTTTAATGTAGTTGGCATTCAGGATAGCATAACGGGTAGCGTTAGTCAAGCCTTCGGCACCCATCATGGCAATGTAAGCATGTGATATGATGAGTATAGATGCAGAGCCCCATGGCGCTGCAGATACTGCATGGATTGATTTCCCCCTGTCGATATCAACTACAGCATGACCAGGCAAGTAAGGAACCAAATGTTTAGCAACACCAATTGGGCCCATGCCTGGGCCACCGCCACCGTGAGGGATACAGAATGTTTTATGCAGGTTAAGGTGACAAACGTCGGCACCGATATTGGCCGGACTGGTTAAACCTACCTGCGCGTTCATGTTAGCACCGTCCATATAAACCTGGCCGCCGTTTTCATGAATAATTTCGCAAATTTCAATGATGCTTTCTTCAAATACGCCGTGAGTTGATGGGTAAGTAACCATCAGGCATGAAAGCTCGTTTTTGTATTGCTCAGCTTTGGCGCGCATGTCGGCAACATCAATGTTTCCGTTATCATCGCACTTAACCACCACTATCTTCATGCCGGCCATAGCTGCAGATGCAGGGTTGGTACCGTGTGCCGATGAAGGGATCAGAGCAATATTACGGTGGCTATCGCCCCTGTCATTGTGATAAGCGCGGATTACCATTAAACCGGCATATTCGCCTTGCGCACCGGCATTTGGTTGCAGGCTCATGGCTGCAAAACCGGTGATTTCGCTTAGCCAATTGTTGATCTCATCAAACAGCTGCATATAACCGCCAACCTGGTCGGTTGGGGCAAATGGATGGATTTTACTGAACTCGGCCCAGGTAACAGGTACCATTTCGGTGGTAGCGTTCAGTTTCATGGTACAAGAGCCTAAAGCTATCATAGAGTGGCAAAGCGAAAGATCTTTCGCTTCCAGTGATTTGATATAACGCAGCATTTCATGTTCAGACCGGTGGGTATTGAACAGGCTGTGCGTTAAATATGCAGAGGTACGCTGAAGTTCTGTAGGAATAACCGTTTCAAGGCTTGCATTAACGCCATCGAAATCAACATCGTTAAATGTTTTACCTTTAACTTTGGCAAAGAACCTTACTATGGTTTTGATATCCTCAACCGAAGTTGTTTCATCGATAGAGATAGTAACTATTGAACCTTCATAGTTTAGGTTCATTTCGTTATTCAACGCTTCAGAATGAATAGGGCCTGCAAGATGTGCTACATCAAACTTGACAGTATCAAAGTACGCTTCGTTAAGCTGCTCATAACCAAGCTGTCCTAAAGTTTTAGCTGTTAATACGGCTAAACCGTGGATCCTTTCGGCAATCGCTTTAATCCCATCCGGACCATGATATACGGCGTACATACCAGCCATAATAGCTAACAGTGCCTGTGCGGTGCAGATATTTGAGGTAGCTTTATCGCGGCGAATGTGCTGCTCGCGGGTTTGCAGGGCCATGCGCAGGGCATAATTATTGGCGCTGTCGATAGTAACACCGATGATGCGGCCCGGGATAGAACGTTTATACTCTTCTTTAGTAGCGAAGAAAGCGGCATGAGGGCCGCCAAAGCCCATCGGTACACCAAAACGTTGCGACGAGACCAACAACGATATCGGCACCCCATTCGCCCGGAGGGGTTAATAGCGCAAGGCTCATGATATCGGCAACAACGGTAAGCTTAATACCTTTTTCATGACCTTTTGCAGCAAAATCGGCGTAGTTATAAACCGCGCCATTGCCGGCAGGATATTGTACAATAGCGCCAAACATATCGTCGGTTAACTCAACGGTACGGTGGTCGCCTATTCTCAGCTCAATGCCATAAGGCTCTGAACGGGTTTTTAAGATATCAATAGTTTGCGGGAACACTTCTTCAGAAACGAAGAAAACGTTGGCGTTGTTATTTTTACGCAAGGTATATTGCATAAACATAGCCTCGGCAGCGGCAGTACCTTCATCAAGCAAAGAAGCATTGGCAATTTCCATACCGGTAAGGTCAATAACCATGGTTTGGAAATTTAGCAAAGCCTGCAGGCGGCCTTGTGCAATTTCGGCCTGGTATGGGGTGTACTGCGTGTACCATCCGGGGTTTTCAAGAATATTGCGCTGAATAACGCCCGGTACAATTACATCATAGTAACCTTTGCCGATGAATGACTTGAAAACTTTGTTTTTTGAAGCCGTTTGCTTTAAGGTGTTCAGGTAATCGAACTCGCTTTTTGCCGCGGGCAGGTTAAGCGGTTTGGCAAGCCTGATCTTTTGCGGTATGGTTTGCTCTATTAATTCATCAAGCGTACTTACACCGATGGTTTTTAACATTTTGGCCGTGTCGGCCGCGCTTGGAGCAATGTGCCTCGACTGAAACTGCTCCTGATAGGTTGTATTCAACTTCATGAATTAATCGTCCCTCTTAAATTTACCGCAAAGGTACGATTTTGCAACATGAGTAACAATTAGCTAATATGATATTGACAATGCATTTACAGGAAAAAAATGTAATTTGGCTCTTGAATACCTAAACATGACGGGCAGGCGAGTTTTACTCTTTATCACTATTTTTCTTTTCATCAGCTTTAAAAGCTTTTCAGCTGTTTTTACGGTAACCAGCAATGCCGATTCGGGGCCGGGTACCTTGCGCGAAGCATTAACCTTAGCCGCGGCTAATGGCAGTGCGGAAAAAGATTACATTTATTTTAATTTACCCAACCTGACCGTTGCCGACAGAACCATTTCTATTAAAACAGATCTGCCCGAGATTACTTCAGATATTGTGATCGACGGCTCGACGCAGCCTGGCCCCCCTTTATCCATAAACGGCGCAAAAGTTGTTATTAACGGTTTTAATGAACAGGCGAGGATTCGGTTTTGCTTTATTGTTGGTACCGTGAACACATTTGAGCTTTATGGCATTGTTGCTAAAAACTTTTTCGTTGCCGACGGTCCGCAGGGAGGATATGGGGGTATCTTTGTATCACTGCAAGGGAAAATAGGGCATGTAATTATCGGCGCGCCCGGAAAAGGTAATGATATATACAATGTTGGCTGGGCCGTTGAAGGCATGGGCGAAGACAACTCATTAAACCTGCCTACCTGCCGGGTCCAAACATTTGAAATGAAAAACAACCTGATTGGTATTGGTGAAGACGGTATTAAGATAGGCGCCTATAAACAATCCATAATAGGCTTGCCGTTTACTTTCAATGTAATTATAGGTGGTGACAACAAAAATGAAGGCAATACTATTTTCGATTTGGTAAGTTTAGTGCCCGCCGCGGCACATCAGGACCTGGAACAGGATTTTAATTTCAAGATCAAAAACAACATTTTTTCGGCCAATTCCCAACAGCAACGAACCAATGATCCTTATATCGATATCGATAGAAACGACCAGGCCTTTGTAATGGGTGTTGAGCCATTGTTACACTACTCCAAAAATCAACTGGTGAGGTCTTAGATAACGTTTTCGGGTACACACTATTCGTATCCGGATTAACCAACCTCAATCTTAATATCCAGCATAATTTTTTTGGCACTTCAACCGATCAAAAAAATAAAATTCCGGTTGGCGGCGAGGCCATAACGTTTTACTATACCGAAGGGAATATTTTAGTGGGAGGGCCAGATAACAGCAAAGGCAATGTATTTACCAACTGTGTTCAGGATCAGCGCGCTATAGATTATGAAGAAGCGGTGGTAAACACCGCCGTATCCGGCCCCGATTTTAATTATCTAAACCATGTTGAGCTGTCGCACAACTCATTTTACTGCAATAACAATCCGGCCTACACCATACAAACCGTACTTGAAAAGAAGCCCATTAGCGTCTCTGTTGATCAATTATCTGCAACAAATGTAAATGGCATCACCAAACCAAATGCCCGGGTGGAATTATTTTATACCGATAAAGAATGTGATCAATGCCAACCTAAAACCTATGTAGCAACAACTTATGCCGATGCCGCCGGTAAATGGACCTACAACGGAAGTTTACTGCCAGGTTACGGCGTTATGGCCGGGGCTACGTTGAACAATATATCGTCGGAATTTACTGATACGCGGATCCTTTTTTCAAATACTGTAGTGATCACCCACCAGGAATGTGATATGGGCGGCTCTATCAAAAACGCGTTAGTGGTAACCAACGCTAAAAAACTGGAATGGTTAAATGAAAACGGCGATGTGGTTGGCACCAAAATAGATTTAGAAAACGTACCGGCCGGGAAATACCGCTTACGGGCCGAGCAATTTGGTTGCGTTAAATATTCGCCCTATTTTCTTGTTGAAGATCATACACCGAAATTTTTCGATTTCGAGAAAAAAGTGATTCAGCCATCCTGCGGCAACGGAGGGGCGATTACCAACTTGTACACTTCATTTGCGGATAAAACCGAATGGTTTAATGGTAAAAACGAGGTGATATCCAATCAACAAGATCTGTACAACCTTGCCGAAGGTAGCTATACGCTGCGCATTACCGGGCCGCGGGGCTGTGTAAAAACTTATGGGCCTGTCGTTTTAAAAAACACAACCGGCCCAACAATTGATCAATTACATCCCAATAAACAATCAACCTCCTGCGGCCAATCTACAGGTTCCATAAAAAACATTATTGTCACAGGTACCGGCAATATAAAATACAGCTGGCTAAACTCACAACACCAGGAAGTTGCCACCACTAATGACCTTACCGGGCAGCCGGCAGGTATGTACACATTAAAAGTTACAGACGACAGCCAATGCGGCCCTGTATATTCTTCAGAGATCGAGATACCTGAAATTAACGTCATAACGCTTGATGAAAACAACGTTACAAAAGGGCAGGCAACCTGCAATCAAAATAACGGCTTTATCAAAGGGATAACAGCTCCGGGGGCAACACATTATCAGTGGGTTAATTTGGCCGATAACAGTACGGCAGGCTCAACTATCAATTTACCAAGCGCCGCTGCCGGCAGTTACCGGCTTACTGTAAGCAATGATTTTGGATGCAGCAAAATAAGCGGGATTTACACTATTGATGCCACTCCTCCTACTGTTTATCCAAACTATAATGCTAATATCATCAATAGCTGCGCAGGTCAAAACAACGGCACAATCACCATAATAACGGATAACCCTGTTAAAACTATGCGATGGGTGGATGCTAACGACCAGCCCGTAGGCACAGATGCAAACCCGCACGGCCTTAAACCCGGCACATATAAGGTTTACTTTACTGATGCCAACGGTTGCGAAACGCTGTACCCGCATGATTTTACGGTTAACGAAATTGCTCCTTTGCAAATAGTACCCAACTCCGAAAGCCAAACAAACGACCAATGCGGGTTAAACACCGCCAGTATAAAAAACATTCAAATTACCGGAGGCACACAGCCTTACACCTATCTATGGCTTAATGAAGCCGGAGATCATATAAAAACATCACAAGATCTTAGTGGCATCGGGGCAGGAGCTTATACCTTACAGGTTCAGGACGCCAGCGGTTGCGGCGTTATGGCAAGTCGCATTTATACTGTTTTAAATGAAAACAGCAGCATTGATGCGCCGATAATTGCCCCTTGCAATTATGCGCTCCGGGCGAAGCTTTGCTATCCGTCAGTTCTCCATCTGCCGGGAATACCTATCGTCTTTATGATTCGCAAACAAGCACTCAATACCAGGATGAACAAACCAATGGCATCTTCAAAATCAAAGCAAACCCCAATAGCACTTATTATATAAGCAAGGTTAGCGGCCAGTGCGAAAGTGAACGAACCCAGGCGCAAATAACCATCAGCTTATCTGCTATTGATATCCCAAACGCGTTCACACCTAATGGCGACGGCAAAAATGACTACTGGAAAATAAACAATGCTCAAAATTATCCGCAGGCAATAGTCCAGATATTTACCAGGTACGGGCAAAAAGTATTTGAATCAAAAGGGTATAGCGTACCATTTGACGGAACTTATAATGGCACCAAACTTCCTTCGGGAGTGTACTATTATATTTTAAATCTCGGTAAAAGCTGCAATTTGCTCTCAGGCAGTTTGTCAATCATCAGGTAACTATACAGCATTTCACCATTTTGATGTTATTTATTGTATAATAACCATCTGATCAATATAATATTCACAGTGTACTTACAGCAAAAAAGTGTATTTTGCAGCTGATTACCTAAATCAATGTTTATCAAAAAATTATCACTCTTAGTACTACTCATATCGATCTTGTGTTGCAATGTGGCCCTCGGTGCTACATTTATAGTAACCAGCAATATAGATGCCGGTCCCGGAACACTTCGCGAAGCCTTAACAAATGCAGCAGCTAACGGTACCGCAACACAGGACATCATCCAGTTTAAATTACCGGGAACACTCGTATCTGATAGAACCATCAGGCTAAGAAGCCAGTTGCCTGCCATTACATCTAACGTTGTTATTGATGGCACAAGTCAAGCTGGCATAGCTTTTGGCGTATCTGATGCACGGGTTATCATTGAGCCTGAAACAACGCCTGTAAATTTCAGCGGTCTTTTTATTAACGGCGATCCAAACTCGGGAGGGGCGGTAGCAAAAAGCATTGAGATCTACGGCCTGTATATCCGCAACTTTGCCAAAATCACCAATTTCTCCAATCCCGATTTTAACCAGGGTTCGGGTATTTATATTTTAGGTGATGCCTCAAATATCATAATAGGCGCGCCGGGCAAAGGCAACGTTATATGCGGAAACCTTAATGGTATTGTTAATTATTCAAACTACTATAACGTTAACGGCCTTGCCGATGCAAGCATTCAAAGCAATATAATCGGCTTACTTGACGACGGCTATACAGCCGCCAGCAATTTTGACGGATTGAACCTTTTTATCAGCAAAACTGTTAACATAGGTGGTGCAAATGCCAATATGGGCAACATCATATCGGCCAACGCTGTAAACATCGGTATCGGCAACACGTCCAATTTTACTGTGATGCCAGGGACTATCAATATTCAAAATAACAAAATAGGCACTGATTATACCGGCAAAAAGGATTTTAAAAACATCCCGATATTTCAGCAGAACGCGTTTATGAAGGCTTATGGCATCAGTATCAATGCTACTAATACTACGGCGAATATCAGCGCCAATATTATTTCGGGGCAACGTTTTGCAGGGATCGCTATTGAGCAGGCTACATTTAATATTACAGGTAATAAGATAGGTACTGATATAACCGGCACGGCCGATCTGGGAAACGGCGAAGGCATCAGGGTTGGCGAAAGTCTCGTCGGGCACCATTGGAGGGCCGAATGCAGCAAATAAAAACTACATTGGTTATAATCAGTATGGCATTGAATCCCTTAACAGCAGGCATACACTCATAACCCGGAACAGCATTTTTTGTAATAAAGATTATGGCATAAGCGTCATGAGTAATTATTACACCGTTCCTTTTGTGCAGGTGCTCAATTTTGGCAGTACAGCGGTATCGGGAGTAGCTACACCAAACTCGGCTATCGAACTTTTCTTCTCAGACGATTGCGGAACTATATGTCAGGGCAAAACCTACATTACCACTGTTCAGTCGGATGCAAGCGGCAAATGGACATATTCAGGCAGTATCGCCAAAGCAGTAATAGCCACTGCTACCGATGGTAGTAACAACACTTCTCCGTTTTCATCGTTGGTAATACGTGATGATGATATAGTTGTTAAACATTATACCTGTACCCCCGGCAGCATCACTATAAAGCAAGACAGAAGCGGGTTATTATTTCACTGGGATAAAAAGGAGCAGAACGGCAGCCTTACAGCAATAAAAGATGGTCAGAATGTTTCGGGCCTTTTACCTGGCACCTATCAGCTCACGGTTCAATACCCGGGTGGCTGCCAGAAGGTAACACAACTTTTTGAAATAAAAGATCTTCGGATCAAGATCCAAAACGTAATTGTTCCGGTTCCGGAATGCCGCCAAAAACTGTTCCCTTTTAACGTAAACTTTACCGGCGGTGCAGGCAATCTCACTTTTACATGGAAGGACAAGAACGGCAACGTAGTGGCCAATACCCAGGCCCCCTACCTGCCCGAAGGCTCATTTACTGTAACTATTCAGGACGAGGCCGGCTGTTCGGCAACATCAACCCTTACGCCACCTATAAAAGCCAAACCGGGCCCCGATTATGACTTATCTACAATGGTTGTGACCCCTGCCCGTTGCGGTATAGCCGACGGCAGCATAAAAAATATTACAACCAAAGTTGGTATTGGTACGCTTACCTACAAATGGCTTGATGCTGCAGGCAACACCGTCGGTACTTCGAAAGACCTGGTAGGTGTAAAAGGCGGTTTGTATACCCTGGTGCTGATGGATCAAAGTGAATGTAGCCCCTATGCCACTTCACCATTATTTATCTCAGAAACAAATTCGGTAATCATTTACTATGGCTTTATTACCCCTGCCAAATGTGGTGAAAATAATGGTTCGATAACCGGTGTTGGATATCAAAATGCCAATCAACTACAATGGTACGATCCGCAGGGTAATCCCATCCCTACCAATCCTGCAAACCTCGACATTTTTAATCTTGCTGATGGCTTATACCGGCTAAGTGCGATAAATTCTATTACGCATTGTAGTAATGATAAATATTTTCCGGTTGGCCGTTTGGCTCCGGAAGTATTTACAATCAAGAACCTTATTAACGTTCCCACAACCTGCGGGCTCAACAATGGCAGCCTCCATATTGATTTTGAGGGAACTATAAAGCCAAGTTCTTATCAATGGATTAATGAAGCGGGTACAACAGTAAGTTATGGCACCGATATACCTAATGCCCCCCCGGTTCATATACGCTTCATGTAACCGATAAAAATGGATGTGCTTCTGTATTGGGTACCTGGGTAATACAGGCAACCCCTTTGCTACAATTTTCGGCGAATAATGCCCCGATAGCCAAGCCCGATGAGTGCGACCAGCTATTGGGCAGCATTACGGGCATTGATGTTTCCGGCGGTGTGCCTCCATATAAATTTATCTGGACCGACGCCACCGGCAATACCGTAGGAAACGAAAAAGATTTAATAAACGTGGGTAAAGGCACTTACTCGTTAATAGTTACTGATGCTACCACCTGTGCAATACCACTACCATACAGCGGCAGCGTGGATAATCAGGAGTATAGTCCCGATGCTCCTGTATTAAACGACCAAAGGATCTGCCTGCCCGGAAAAGTGGGCCTGTCTGTTTTAAACAAAACTACAGGCATGTATAATTTATATGCCGATGCTACATCAACAACGCCGCTTCAAACCAGTAATACCGGCAATTTTGAAGTATTAATAACCGAAACCAGTGATTATTATATCTCATACAGCATAGGGTCATGCGAAAGCCCGCGCACCAAAACACATATTGAAGTTGTATTGGTCGACGTAAAATTCTCCAATACCATAACCCCCAACGGCGATGGTATAAATGATTACTGGAAGATAGAAGGCCTTGAAAAATTCCCCGGCACTTTAGTTCAGATCTTTAACCGTTACGGAAAAAGGGTATTCGAATCAAAAGAATACGCCACGCCATTTTCCGGGCAGTTTAATGGCTGGCTGCTGCCTTCGGGGGTGTATTATTACATCATTAACCTCAATACTCCTTGTAAACTGCTATCTGGCAACCTTACCTTGATCAGGTAATTTTTTAACAACATCATGACTAACCTGCCGCTTCTTTTGCGGCGGGTATATTATATTATAAAAGATATTAAACAAAAACCGTAACTTACTGGCAGGCAATATCAACCAATACTAACAAACCAGTTTATTGCCCAAATCAATTTATAAACTAACATTCAGATTAGGTTGCAGCCATGAAACACAAGTTGTTTCTGTTTATGCTATTTTTATTGCTGACCTGTTTAAATGCAGAGGCCTCGGTATTTACCGTTACGAGTAATGCCGATGCAGGAACGGGCACACTGCGCGAGGCCCTTACTAAGGCAGCCGCCAATGGCACAATTCAGCAGGATGTTATTAATTTTAACCTGCCGGGCAGCGTGACCATCACACTTTTTACGCAGCTCCCCGAGGTTACCTCTAATTTAATTATCGACGGCAGCACACAGCCAACACCCAAACTCGGCAGGAGTGACGCCAGGGTTTATATCATACCCGATGTTAGCTATACTTTTCCGGGTACTAAAGCAGCAGCCCTGTTGATGACCGAAGTTACCAATGTGGAAATATATGGCTTATGCATAAAAGGTTACAGCAGCAAACTCACAAACTTTAACGGCAACCTGCTTTTCACCGCTATATCCGCTTACGATTGTACCAATATTACCATAGGCGCACCGGATAAAGGAAATGTTTTTTGCGATAACATCT
This sequence comes from Mucilaginibacter sp. P19, assembly GCF_050632265.1. NCBI lineage: Bacteria > Pseudomonadati > Bacteroidota > Sphingobacteriia > Sphingobacteriales > Sphingobacteriaceae > Mucilaginibacter > Mucilaginibacter sp. P19. The sequence continues at coordinate 821,626 of NZ_CP192586.1, read as the reverse complement.
ACGGTGTGTATTGCGGCACCAACTCACTAACCGACTCAAAGAATAATGATAATATCAATATCCAATCAAATTTTATTGGTTATGATGAATCGGGAACAAATGTTGTTGAATTAGGGTATGCACTTGATATAACCGCCGATAACTCATTAGTGGGTGGCCCTACCTCAAAAGAAAGAAACTATTTTGCTACCGCGATAGCCCTGAACGGAATTGATAATAAGTTTATCAATAACTCGCTTTCACTTGATGTGAACGGGCAGGACAACCGCGTAAACGGGGCATCCATACTTGTACGGTTTCAGGGAAGCAATACGCAGGTAGCCGACAATGATTTTTGTTCTACACAATTTCAGTTTATATCTGTAAACAGCTTCACTTTTATGCGTAATAAGCAAAGCAGTATACCGGGTAATTCGGGTATGTACTTATTTAAATGCAATAATGCTTTTATTGGCGATGATAATGATAACGATATCAATATCTTTAGTAATGACGGCGGCGCTTTCTATGCGGTCGAATCAAACAATATTACTATAGCCAAAAACAGTATTTCCTGCAATACAACACCATACCTGATATCAAGTGGCACAGCCATTCCCAACATTAATATAGTTGTAAACAGTGCCGCCGAATTTTCAGGAACGGCATCGCCGGGAGCTGCTATTTACATTTATAATGACAATACAGATTGCTCTGTTTGTAACCCGGTACAATACCTGGTTACGGTTGTTGCAGACGCAGCGGGTAATTGGAAGTTTACTGGCGATTTTCACAATAAAAAGCTGGTGGCAAATGCTACACTTAACAATAGCTCATCTGAATTTACCCAACCGGTCATTTCGACGTCGGCCGCCGATTATGTGAAGGTTAATCCTACTTGTTTTAAAAACAACGGATCAATCACCCTGCAAAACTTAAAGAACGTTATCGGGGTTGACTGGTATAATGACCAGGATCAATTAGTACAATCCGGTGGCCCTAAACTGGAGAGTGTTGGCGTTGGCACCTATTACGCCAAATGCTATAACGGAAATTGTTTTGCCAAATCTATCCCCATAACCTTAACCAGTTCAAATCCCGGCATTGATGATTCAGGGCTTCAAAAAGTGAATGCTTCCTGCGATGCAGCAAATGGCAGCATCAGTAATTTAAAGCTTATCAATACAAACGGCGGTACACCACCATTAAGGTGGACAAATGAAGCCGGAGATGTAATACGCAACACACTGGATATCGACGGGCTTCCCGGCGGAACATATACACTAACCATCGATCCGGACGGTTGCGCTGTGCCCTATCACATTACCCTGCTTAACCAGGAGCTTGTTATCGATCCGCCTGTGATAAGCAGCTTTCAATTGTGCGGTCCTGGCGAAACCGTTATACCTGTTAGCAATCCGGTAACAACGTCAACCTACAGGCTTTATGATAGTGAAACCAGTACTACTCCACTTGATGAGGAACCCAATGGCAAATTTAAAGTAAACGTTACCGCCAACCGGAGTTATTATATAAGCCGTTTTAGCAACGCTTGTGAAAGCACCCGCACAAAGGTTGATGTAAGTGTAGGCCTTTCAAACCTTAATATTGCCAATGTAATTACCCCCAATAATGATGGTATCAATGATTACTGGCAGATAGCAGGAATGGAAAACTATCCATCGGCCACCGTAAAAATATTTAACCGTTATGGCAAAAATATTTTTAACTCCATAGGATACAGCCACCCGTTTAACGGCACCTATAATGGCAAACCATTACCTACGGGCAGCTATTATTATATCATTAACCTCAGCTCGGGCTGTGGCTTATTATCGGGCAGTTTAAGCATTATCCGTTAGCGATAATTGCCTCAAGTACATTTGGATAGTGTTTTCCAAACCATAATACAAGGCATCGCTTACCAGGGCGTGCCCAATGCTTACCTCAAGCAGGCCGGGTATATTTTCTGCAAAATATTTCAGGTTATGTAAATCCAGATCGTGACCGGCGTTAAGACCCAGACCAGCCTGCTGAGCCGCTTTTGCTGCCTCGATATAAGGAGCAATAGCAAGTTCTTTCCCCTGCGGAAAATGAGTAGCATAGCCTTCGGTATAAAGTTCTACACGGTCGGTACCGGTTTTGGCTGCGCCCTCAACCATTGCAGGTATTGGATCAACAAAAATAGATACACGGATCCCGGCTTCTTTAAATACCGCTATCATATCTTTTAAATAATGATAATTGGTGATGGTATCCCAGCCATGATTAGAGGTGATCTGCCCTAAAACATCAGGTACCAGGGTAACCTGCTCGGGTTTATTGGCAAGCACCAGGTCGATAAATTTTTGTTCCTGGCAATTGCCTTCAATATTAAATTCTGTAGTAACAATTTTCTTAAGCTCAAACACATCGTTATAACGAATGTGGCGCTCATCGGGCCGGGGGTGCACCGTTATTCCCTGCGCGCCAAAACGTTCACAGTCTTTAGCAACCTGGATCAGGTCGGGATTATTGCCCCCCGCGAATTACGAAGGGTGGCTATTTTGTTGATGTTGACAGATAGACGGGTCATACTTCAAAGTTATAGATCATTTAGATAAATTGGCGGATATATTTAACTTTAAACCATGAAGCCTAAACAATTTATCACCGAGCTGATCGTATTGATAATACTGTATTTATTTATTGCATTTGGTATACGCTTTTTGCTGGGTATTTTTTGGGGAAATTCAAGTTTCGACATAGCGCTGCATGACACCTATTTCACACTTCCATTCAACTGGATAGATTTTACTTTATTTCCGTTTCTATTGCTTACAGCTATCGTTTATTTGATCCGGTCATTAACCAGTCGTTTTAAAAAGCAACACATAAATATCATCCTGATAATAAGCAATTTGTCTTTAATACTTTCAACTTTTAATATTTACAAAACAGTTCTGTTTTTTGAACAGCATACAACTCATGCGGGGGATGGATGGACAGTTTATCCTCCCCTTTCTGCGCTTGACCGACAACAACCGGGGCCACTGCCTTCAGAACGCCTGCTTTTCGATCATTATGTACTGACTTTTATTATCATTTTTATGCTGATATTAGTTGTCAGTACCTTTGTTGCCGGCAAAAACTGGGATGCAAAACCTCATGAACAAAACATTCACTAATTTAATATTCGCGCTATTTTGCACTTCTACCATTTTTATTGAGCAAACATCAGCGCAAACCGTTTACCGCAAAATCGGGAACTACAAGGTTTACTATGGCTGGGCGCATAATTATCCGCAAGACTGGATGATCCTTCGCCGCTTTGATAATGAAGGGCGCAATTACCTGTTGATGGTGAACCCGCAAACCCTCGAAACCAAAATAAACGAAAGCAGCTTTTATCAGATCAAACCCATGACGATGGAGCAGGCGCGTGAGTTTTTTAAAAGTACACCTTATCAAAAGGCGCTCAGTAAAGCCGAAAAACAATCTGTCAACATCCAGGACGCAGGCATCGAAAGCGGAATCCCCAAACAAACCGGCATCAGCCTTACCGCCGACCTTTGCCCATCGCACCGCCCGTTGGATAAACGCATCTTCACCGACATTTTCACCGAATTTAAAAAAGTAGAGCGCCCTGTACCAATAGCGCTTTCCATAACCGGCATCTGGATGCGCCAGCACCCGCAGGACCTGGCCTGGCTAAAACAAATGCAGGCTAACCGTGAGATCTACATCACCTGGATCAATCATTCCTTCAATCACCGGGTTAGCCTGAAAGCTCCGCTTAAAGAAAACTTTTTACTTGAACCAGGAACAGATATTAGTTATGAAGTACTGGAAACAGAACAGGCCATGCTGCGTAATGGGCTATTACCATCTGTATTTTTCCGCTTCCCGGGCCTGGTATCTGATCAGCAACTGGTATACCGAATTACCGGTTTCGGCTTGATCCCGGTTGGTACCGATGCATGGCTGGCTAAAGGCCAACAACCCCAAAATGGCAGTATTGTGCTCATACACGGAAACGGCAATGAACCTGTAGGCGTTAACGATTTCATTAAACTACTGCAGTCAAAAACACGATCAATTGCCGGTAAGCAATGGTTACTGTATGATTTACGCGAAAGTGTGGATGAAGAGTTTAGTGAAACGCCGTGAGGAAAAGCCGGCCGTGCACAGTGGCAATTAGCAGTGCAAATGCGCAGACTTACGAAGTTTAGTTTTTAAGTTTTTTGAGTATGACCTAAAATAAAAGCCCCATAGCACTCGCTGCATGGGGCTTTAAACCTAAACCTTATCACAAATCCGGGTTTGGATACCCGTAATTGAATTGTAAATATAAACATGATTTTAATAATTTCATGGGCTTTGTTACAATTTAATTCTTTTGCACCATATAACATCCATTTATATAAATCTCATATTTTTTTCACCTTAATTTAACAGTATATTCAGAATGGTGTCTGCATCGTTTTATCCGGGTGCTAAAAACAGATGTCTCATGACTTTCTCTCAAGACTTTACGCTACGAGAAGCAGCAATGCCTTTTAATTATTTACTCATTCAACATAAACTTCTCAACTCCGTGTGCTGGTTGCCATTTATCTCCAGGTTCAAAATAATGCCAAAGCAGGGCCGATACTTTTTTGATCAGCAATCCAGCCTCATTGTCGGGTGTCCAACTGGTATCTTTGTTATGATTAGTAATGATCGAAAACACATAATCTCCATGCGGGGCATTCACCAGCACGGTTTCTGACCTTGATTCATCAACCGCTCCCTGTTTGGAAATGGTATGTATATAAGGCGGAATTTGCGACAACGCGTGCTCATCCCAGTAAATGCGGCCCATGTTACGGTACATCCGCTCGCTGGCTGCCGGGCTTACCGCCTTACCTTCGCGTATCATGGCAAACAGGCGGCACATTTCGCGGGGGTGCTTACTCCCCAACCATAGATCTTGCGGATAGCTTCCCTGCCCGGCACACGTGAATTTACCCGCATTACCTTAAAGTCATTTTGATTGAGCCAGTTGTTGATATATTCGCCGCCCACCAGCTTTTGCAGCCACAAACTTGCGGTGTTATCGCTCATGGTGATCATGAGCATAGCCACTTTACTCAATTGTACAGTGTCTTTATCTTTGAACGAGCCCAGCAAATCTTCACCTGCATAAAGCAATGAATCTCGGTAAACTAATTTTTGATTATACTTCAGCTCACCTTTTTCTATCTTATCCATCACCCCGCATTGAATGCTCACTTTGATCATGCTGGCCGTAGGGAATAAGGTATCGGCATTGATTTCGGCTGTTTTACCGGTTTTTAGGTTATGTACATAAATGCCAACCTGGCCCTGAAAATCTTTGACAGCTTCATTCAATTTAGCGGTGAGTTTACTGTCGGTTTGTGCAAATGCCGGTGCTGCTAACAATGTCAACAACAGTAAGGTAAGTTTATGTTTCATGTGATGGCAATTTAAAAAATGAAAATACAAATTTTAATATAACAGGCAATCACTCGTTTATATTTGCTAAAACATCCGTTAGCCCATGAACCATTTTGTTGATATTACCAACCGCAAAGTGCTGTACCGCTTAATGCTCAACCTGCGGCCCGAAGCAGCGCCACTTTGGGGCAAAATGAAACCGCAGCAAATGATCGAGCACCTTATTGACCAGGTTCAGTATACCAACGGTGTAAAAATACCAGCCTGGGATGGCCCGGATGACAATACAGCTGCACGTAAACACGCCGCCGTTTATACCGATGCAGAAATACCCCGTAATATTTTTTGGAAGAATTGGCTGATACCTTAATCTACCCCAATTTGGAAACAGCTATTAATCAGCTCATGAAAGAACTTGACACTTTCGACAGGTATTTCAATACCCCCGATGTTAAAGTGATCCACGGTGCTTTTGGCCCTATGGATTATTACGAGTGGACCATATGGCACGGAAAGCATTTTACACATCATTTGAAGCAGTTTGGCGTGATAGACTGATAGTAAATCGGCATCAAATATTAACTTTGTTGCTCTTCAGAAATTTAAAAGAAGAAAGGACGTCATTGCGAGGTACGAAGCAATCCCAAACTATACAGAGGGGCTTGCACTGCCGACCTGCACATCGGGGATTGCTTCATACCTCGCAATGACGGCCCGCAAAATCATTTATGAAATTCCTTCGCTGGCTTTTAATCCCGTTTTCGCTGATCTATGCCCTGGTTACGGCTATTCGCAACTGGTGTTATGACCGGGGAATTTTCAAAAGCACTGGTTTTGACATGCCGCTGATCGTAGTCGGCAACCTGGATGTTGGCGGTGCCGGCAAAAGCCCTATGACCGAATATCTGATCAGGCTGTTGAAGGGTAATTATAAAATTGCCACGCTTAGCCGGGGCTACGGTCGTATTACCAAAGGTTTTTTGCTGGCATCTGGCGAAAGTAAAGCCTCGGATATCGGTGACGAGACCTGCGCAGTTCAAACATAAATTCCCGGATCTTGATGTTGCCGTTTGCGAAAAGCGGGTTGATGGCGTTGAGCAGTTAAAAGACGATCATGATGTTATTATTTTAGATGATGCCTACCAGCACCGTGCGCTTGAACCGGGCATGAGCATTTTGCTTTTTGATTACAGCCGTGTTAACGAACCCCATTTTCTGCTCCCGGCGGGTAACCTGCGCGAGCCATTCGGCGGGCGCAAAAGGGCGGATGTCATCATCATCAGTAAATGTCCGGCTTCGCTTACCGATCTGGAACAAGGCCGCGTGATTAAACGGATCAAACCGTATCCGCACCAGTCGCTATTTTTTACCACCATAAACTATCTGCCGGCCCAAACTCTCTATGGCGCCCCGGTTACAAATGCCATCGACGATCAAACCACGGTTTTCCTGCTTACGGGAATAGCTAATCCAAAACCGTTATTGTCGCATCTGAAAAAGCAAACACCCCTGGTTGTTCATCATAATTATCCCGACCATCACAGTTTTAGCTTAAAAAATATCAGTAAACTTGCCGATGAATTTTCGGCCTGTGCATCACAAAAAAAGTGATCATCACAACAGAAAAGGATGCACAGCGTTTAGGGGAACAGGACCTGCTTGCGATGGTTAAAAAACTGCCCATTTTGGTGCTGCCCATAGGCATTAGTTTTTTAAATAACGGGCAACAACAATTTGACGAATTAGTACAAACATATGTTAGACAATATTGAAGGCACCGCCCGGTACATCAAAAACCGGATAGGCGATTTTGAACCCGAAGTGGGTATAATTTTAGGTACCGGCCTTGGCGGCCTAGTAAAAGAAATTGAAGTTGAAAAACAACTCATGTATTCCAACATTCCTGATTTCCCTATCTCAACATTGGAGTTCCACTCGGGGAAGCTGATTTTTGGTACCCTTGCAGGCGTTAAAGTTGTGGCCATGCAGGGCCGTTTGCATTATTACGAAGGCTACAATATGCAGCAGATCACCTTCCCGGTTAGGGTGATGAAATACCTGGGCATTAAAACGCTATATGTTTCAAACGCCAGCGGCTCGCTTAACCCCGATTTTAAAAAGGGCGACCTGATGATCATTGAAGATCATATTAACCTGCAGCCTCAAAACCCGCTGGTTGGCCGCAATTATGAAGAGCTTGGCCCGCGGTTCCCTGATATGAGCGAACCTTACCGTCATGATATGATCGAAAAGGGTTTAGCCATCGCTCAAAAAAATAACATCACCTGCCATAAAGGGGTATACGTAGCCGTAACCGGCCCTAACCTGGAAACCCGTGCCGAATACAAATACCTGCGTATCATTGGCGGCGATGCAGTTGGCATGAGCACCGTGCCCGAGGTTATTGTTGCTAACCACATGGGGATCCCGACGTTTGCTATTTCGGTATTAACAGATGAAGGCTTCCCGGAAGTGCTTAAGCCCATAACATTGGAAGAGATTATTGCTATTGCGCAGGAAGCCGAACCCAAAATGACCCTGATACTTAAAGAACTGATAGCCGGTAATTAATGCGCCAAAAGCTCAAATATATTTTTTTATTGCTGATGTGCTTATCGGTACAAGCCGCTTTTGCGCAGTATGGTACCCGTACAAATCCGCGTAACCTGCCTACCCGTGATACTGCACGCCGACAGGAAAAACAGCTGACCGACGACCAACTGCTGGACAGTTTAAGACGAAAAGAAGAAAACAAAAAGGATTCGGTAGTTTTTAGCTCCAAATTTATCCGCGTTACCAACGAGCGTTTGCTGAATGATAGTACGCAGCTGTTTCCGATTGATACCGGTATCACCAACTTTGAGATCTATAGTCCGCTTATTGATCCACGCAGTCCCCGTATTCATTTGGGTAATATTGGTTTGTCACAACGGCCTTTGCTTTTTGAACCCAGCAGAACCATAGGCTTTGACCTGGGCTTGCATGCGCTTGATATTTACGCATTAAAGCCCCAGGATATCAATTACTATAACACACGCGTACCCTACACCAAGCTTACCTTGTACAACGCCTTTGGTGGTTCGGCCATTCAACTGTTCAATATCATCCATACCCAAAATATAAAGCCTAACTGGAACATTGGTTTTAACCTTAATTTCAACGGATCAAGAGGTTTCTACAATTTTAACAACGTGCTTGGCCAAAACGTGAGCGATTTGAATGCTTCTATTTTTACCTGGTACGAATCAAAAAGCAAACGATATAACCTGTTGGCCAACCTTTTGTTTAACAACCTTAAAGCCCCCGAAACGGGCAGCATTCTCAACGATTCGGTGTTTACGAGTACCAATGTAAATAACGCCTTTTCAAAAGACAGGGCAGCGGTACGTTTACCGTATAGTTATGAAAACTGGAACGATAAGGGCCTTTACATTAAACAGTTTTATTATTTAGGCCGGATAGATAGTTTGAATAAGGGGAAAGACAATTCAAAGATCCTCCCTACCCAACGTGTATCGCATACCCTTCATGTATCAAACAGCAGGTACCTGTATAAGCAAAGCGGTGTTGATACCTATAATGTGTTCCCCGATTATTATTACAGCAATAACCGGTCAAGGGATTCAACAGTCGTCACGCATATTCAAAATGAGTTTTTGTATAGCTTTTATCTGCGAAGTAAATCGGTAAAATTTGTAAAGAACGAGCTTAAGCTTGACTTAGGGCTTGTACACGATTTTTATTCGTATAACCAATATGTTAGCGATACCACCCTAAACGAGTATGGTGTAAAATACGTTCACCAGGACAAGGTACAGCACAACACTTTCCAGGATATTACGCTGAAAGCCAAACTGGGTTATCGCTTTAGCGACCGCATTGCGCTCGACGCCGATTTCAGGCAGATTGCCCAGGGCCGTGATTTTGGTAATTACTTATATGATGCCAAACTTACCCTGGCAGGCGGCAAAAAAACCGGCAAGATCGTTTTAGAAGCCTATTCACAAAACAGCTCGCCGCCGCTGGTTTATAATAACTGGATCTCTAATCATTATATTTTTCATAATGATTTCAGTAATCAAAAAACAACCAGCGCTTCGTTCAACTACATTAACAATGCCCTGCAAATTGATTTAAAAGCCGAATACTTTTTGATCAGCAATTACCTGTATTTTACAGCCCAGGATGGCGGTACCGATGCGCGCCCGGCTCAGCTTAACAACTCTATCAACCTGTTAAAAGTAAGTTTGGGTAAAAACTTCACTTACCGGAGCCTGCACTTTGATAATTACGTGGTATACCAAAAAACCGATTATCAAAACACGCTTCGTACCCCGGAAGTATATGCTTACAGCAGCTTATATGTTAACAGGGTTTTGCTTAATGTACTGCATGCCAGTATGGGTATAAATGGAAGGTATAATACAGAATATGTTGCCCCTTCATACGCCCCGGGATTGGGCCAGTTTTATAACGGCGCAAACGTAACGTTTTCATCCTATCCGATATTTGGTGTATTTTTCAAAGCAACCCTGCAGCGTACCAACCTGTTTGTTGCTTATGATTACATCAACCAGCGGGCCTGGAGTAAAGGCTATTACACAGTTAACCGTTACCCACAACAGGATGCCATCCTGAAGTTCGGCGTTTCATGGACGTTTTATAATTAATAAAGATCCTCATTTTCTGGCGCAAGTCTTGTGTGGCTGGCATGGGGGTGGATGACTTGTGCCTTCTGGAACTAATAATATCAATGTGCTACTTCAACTTCCCCCAAAATGCCGCCCTTTTCTTCCTTTTCTGGCGCAAGTCTTGTGTGGCTGGCATGAGGGTAGATGACTTGTGCCTTCTGCAAGCTGTGTCTCCCATTTCTGGCGCAAGTCTTGTGTGGCTGACATGAGGGTGGATGACTTGTGCCTTTGGGCTTTAGACAGCAAGACATATTGTCGAAGCACAAAGTCTCCAACTACGCATCTCCGGGGGCTCAAGACTTGCGCTAAAACTCAAAAAAAATCTAAATTAATATGCTACCTCAACTTCCAACAAAACCCCTCCTTTTTCTTCATAATTAGCGGCGCTACTATAAACATATGCTGAAGGTTCGTTAACCCATCCTGCTTTAACATTTTCTGGCGCAAGTCTTGTGTGGCTGGCATGAGGGTGGATGACTTGTGCCTTCTGGAACTAATAATATCAATGTGCTACTTCAACTTCCCCCAAAATGCCGCCCTTTTCTTCATAATTAGCGGCGCTACTATAAACATATGCTGAAGGTTCGTTAACCCATCCTGCTTTAACAGGGTTTTGGTGAATATAATTCAACTTTTGATCAAACATATTTGAGTGTGGTTCAATTTCAATCGGATGATTTTGTTGTTGCCATAACTGATAGTGGGTATTATTTGTATTTGCTTTTCCTGTGTCAGCAAAGAGTTTAAGCATCCAGAGTTTTCGGCTTTCTGCCGGGTTTTCTATAATTTCCCTGATGATTTTAACAGATGAAAACTTTTTCATATCCCGCATAATGGCCGATAGACTTTGATCCCCTTTTTTGCCTATGACCAAATGAACATGATTGCTCATAATAACAAACCCATAAATAATTAAACCCTTTTCCTTTATACAATAACGAAAACTATCAAGTAAGATATCACGATAAATGTTTCTTGTAAAAACATCGGCCCAATGAACAACGGCGAAAGTCACGAAGTATATCCCCTCCGGATTGGCGAATTTATATTTAGTACTCACGCACTGAAAATAGTTAAATACAATTATAAAAGTATAAAGAAAGCACAAGTGAGCACCCCCTCCAGCCAACCACACAACACTTGCGCTAAAACGGGCATTTACAGCCATAGTTGTAGAGTCTGATGCAAAAGATTTCTCTTTCGCCACACTACTCAGTCCGCCCCTGCTCTATCGAAATGACATTTTTTTTAAAGATGTGAAGAGATCGACAGGCTTATCCCTTCAACTCCTCACTAAAAGTTAACCGGTTACCAAACGGATCATGAACAGTCATCATGATAGCCTTGTCATTCCATTCGGGTACTTCCAAACCTGGGCGGTTATATTTGTATTTTTTTGCGATGAGGTGGGCGTGGTAATCCCTTAGCTCACTAAAGTCATCGATCGCTATATGGCTGCCCGGGCTCGCATCGCCATGATGTTCGGAGAGGTAAAGCACTAAATCGCGCAGGGAAATTTGGATGTATACCGGTACACCTTCGGGTTTGTGCTCCCAATCGGTTTTAAAGCCAAGCCAGTTGATATAAAATTCAATGGCTTTGTCATAATCAAAAATTCGGAGGATAGGTTTGGTTATTGACATAGGTAATTAGTTGTTAAACAAATTTAACGGAAAATGCCACCGTTTTATACAGCGAAACCGCTTGTTTTCAATTAGCCGCCTTTAAATGTTAATAGATGTTAAATATGCCTTGTGCAGCACCTGAAATTAGGGTTCCATACAACAGATACCGTACTTTCGTCGGCACATTTTGCCCCATCGTCTATTACATTGAGTGCGGGTTTAAAATGAGGCTACCTTAGCATGATATGTTTAAACGGATAAAGCCGGCGCTGATTATCGAAATTTGTATCCACCTGTTATTTTGGGCGTTGATCATTTTTACGCCCATCATTTCCAGGCCGGATATGCGCGGCTTTCCGCAGCCTGCTTTTTCATCGGGGCACATTATCAGTTTTAACCTGGTGCTTGCCGCCGAATTTTACCTGAATGCGTTTTTCCTTATTCCCAGGATCTTAAAAAATAATATCTGGCTTTACTTTTTTGCCTTGCTTGCCTCCTTTGTGGTGTTCAATGTAATACTAATGGAAGTACGACATTATTTCCCTGTGCCTCATTTTCCCTGGATGGGGCATCATCGTCGCCCTCCGGGGCCGTTCCTGGTTATTTTCCCCTTATTATCTGTCACCGCCGGCAGCTTTGCTTATCACTACCTGGCCGATCAGTTTAAAGCCATCAATAAAAAAAGGACATTGATAATGCTTCGCTGATCTCTGAACTGGCATTTTTACGTTCGCAGATCAGTCCGCATTTTATTTTCAATGTGATTAACAGTGCGGTGGCGCTTTCACGTTTAAACCCTTCGGCAGTTGAGCCTACACTCATCCAGCTTTCTAAATTACTCCGTTATATGCTTTATGTAACCGATGCCGAAAAAGTTATGCTGTGCCAAAAAGAAGACTACCTCCGCAGCTATATCGAGCTGCAACAACTCCGTTTTCGCGACCAGGTAAAGATCAGCTTTAGCTCCGATATTAAAGCTCCTGAAAAAAGTATTGAACCCATGCTGCTGATCCCCTTTGTAGAAAATGCCTTTAAGCATGGCACGGGCGATATTGATGCGCCGGCTATAACCATCACACTTTTTACCGACGAAAAGAACCTGCGTTTCAGCGTACAAAACGTGTACAACCCAACCGAATACAGTAAGGATAACGCCTCGGGTATTGGTCTGGCTAATGTTAAACGCCGGCTTGAGCTGTTATACCCCGGCAAACACAATCTATATATCAACAAAAACGAGCAGGCTTATATAGTTATGCTGCAACTGGAACTTAAATGATGCGATGTTTAATAATTGACGATGAGCCGCTTGCGCTCGACTTGCTGGAAGACAACCTGAAGCATGTAAATACCATACAGGTAGTGGCGCGTTGCCGCAACGCGGGCGAGGCTATCATAGCCATGCAAAAGGAGCAGATAGACCTTATTTTCAGTGATATATACATGCCCGGCATCAATGGTTTACAACTCATCAGGAGCTTGACACAGAAGCCCATGGTGATATTTGTAACCGCTTATGAAAAATTTGCGGTTGAAGGTTTTGAACTTGATGTGGTTGACTACCTGGTTAAGCCTGTACCCTTAGACCGCTTTTTGAAGGCCTGCCACAAAGCGCTCGACTTATATGAGCTTCGCCGCAGTTATGTGCCGCAGCCAACCACAAAAAACTATTTCTTTTTGCATGCTGATTATAACCTCGTTAAGATCAGTTTTGATCAGGTTGAATACATTGAAGGGCTTAAAGATTATATAAAAGTTCACCTCATCAATCAGCAAAAACCGGTATTGTCCCGCATCAGCCTCAAAGCAATTGAACTACAATTACCGCCCGACCAGTTTTTCCGGGTACATAAATCATACCTCGTTAACCTCGATCACGTATCCCAAATGCGCCGTGCCCGTATCAAACTCATCAACACCGAGATACCATTAAGTGATGGATATCGTGATGTGATAAACAGGATGATAGGGAAGGTGTAGGCTTCACAAAATATGTCATTGAGCGTAGCGCGGCAATCTCTTAGCTAATGCACGTCCGATCTGCATAGCTACGAGATTGCTTCTGTCGTTCCTCCCCATAGCGATAACGCTGCTTTTCTTACAGCTTCCGAAATTCCCTCTTGAGAGGGGGCGCGGCAGGAAAGAGTGGTAGTAGGGGTGTGTTTCTGCCGTAAGCTTGTCAGCGCGGAAACACACCCCTCCGCCCCTCTCAAGAGGGGAATCGCACGAGGCCACGCTTTTCATAGTAAAATAATAGGCTACTCTACCAATACCCCTGCCACACATCCGGGCATCTGGTCTACAGAAAACCTCCCATGGTCGATTTTATTTGAGGCGCTTCAAAACATGGTGCATTTTCGGCATCGAAGAAAATATACCCCTACATGAAGAAATTTTCCCTAATGTTAATAAGCTCCCTGATTTTGTGCGGTACGGTGGCCCATGGTCAGCAAACCCAACAAAAGCTAAAAAAGATTGTAGTTAACCATTTTTTTCGTGTCCGCTTGATGAGCTCTTTGATACATTGGCCATGAACTATAAAGTCCGCATAGTATTTGAACGGGAGCCTTTACATGAAATGGACGTTGTGGAGCACTTTTTTGAAGAACCGCTTAAAAATGTAATTGCCAAGGTTTGCAATGAAAACAACCTGCATTACTGGATAGAATCAACCGGCACTATCTACATCCTCCAAAACACCGACGATCTGGCGCGGCTGCAAAAACTCAACAAGTTGTCATTGCAGGCATCTAACGCGGTAAAGGCTAAAGAGATTGAGGCGCCCAAAGCCAAACCCAAACATTTTTTGGTGAGTATTAACGGGCGGGTAATTGATCAGCAAACAGGCGAGTCGCTGCCATCGGCTACGGTGAAGATCAGGGGGACCGACCTCAACGTTATGACCAATGCTGATGGTTATTTTACGATGTTCAGGGTACCTTCAGATACATCGGTAGTGGAGGTCTCCTATACAGGTTACCAAACGGACTATTTTAGGCTGAGTAGCGAAAAGCTGAATTCGCCGCTGATCTGTGGGTTATATTCATCGCTCAACAGCTTAAACGAGGTTACTATTACGGGTAAAAAAAGCGGCGTTATGAATACCGATAGCAGGCAGGTTGGCGTGTTACAGCTTTCGCCGGCCAATTTAGATAAGCTGCCAACCATGGGCGATAAGGATGTGCTGCGGGCTTTCCAGCTGATGCCCGGCGTAAGCGGTACCAACGAGTCATCATCAGGTGCATATGTACGCGGCGGCACGCCCGACCAGAATTTGGTTGTACTGGATGGTTTTACCATTTACCAGGTTGATCACCTGTATGGCTTTTTCAGTGCTTTCAATGCCAGTGCCATTAAGGATGTGCAATTATATAAAGGCGGCTTTACGGCCAAATATGGCGGCAGGCTTTCGAGCGTTACCGAACTCAACGGCAAAGAGGGTAACAAGAACGAAACCAACATCGGTACCGATTTGAGTTTGCTGAGCGCAAGCGGTTACCTGGAAACGCCGCTTTCTGATAAATCGACCTTGCTGTTAGCAGTAAGGCGCTCATACCAGGGGCCGTTTTATAACAAGATCTTTAACCAGTTTAATCAAACATCAACCACGCAGGGCGGCGGTCCGGGTGGCGGCGGCCGGGGAGGCTTTGGCGGTGGCGGTTTTGCTAACCAGATTACCCCAAGCTCCTACTTTTATGATTTTGATGCCAAGTACACGTACAGCATCAGTCAAAAAGATAAAGTATCATGGACTTTGTACACAGGTACCGATAAAACAGATAACAGCAGGGAACTGGGCCTGCCATCGTTCCTGTCGTCGGGCAGCAGCGGTATCAACATAACCGATTATACCAAATATGGTAACCTGGGCAGCAGTATCAAATGGTTCAGGCAATGGAATAAGAAACTATACTCCAACAACTACATCACCTACTCATCCTATTTCAACGACAGGAACCGCAGTACTTCGGGCTTTTCACAAATCGATACCAACGGCATCTCACATACGCTGAGCAATGGCACGCTTGAAACCAACAACCTGAAGGATGTAAGCTATAAATCTGAGTGGGAATGGACAGTTAGCAACAAGTATAAGCTGCTCTTCGGGGGTTTTGCGTCCTATAAAAAAATAGATTATGAGTATACCCAAAACGATACAAGCAAACTCATCAATCAGCATAACAATGCCATGTTAGCGGGTTTCTACACCGAGCTGGCTATCGACCCAAACAATAAATTTCATATTCAGCCTGGTTTACGGGCCAGTTATTTCGGCCCTACATCCAAACCGTACTTTGAGCCCCGGCTGTCGGCAAGTTATAGCCTTACCGATAAATTTACCATAAAAGGCGCTACCGGGCAGTTTTACCAGTTTGAAAACCAGGTGATCCGCGAGGATATACTGGCGGGGAACCGTAATTTCTGGGTACTATCAAACAACAGCAATATCCCCGTTGGGATGTCAAGACATTTCATATTGGGCACCAGCTACGAAACAGACGAGCTTTTATTCAGCGTTGAAGGATACTACAAAACATTGAGCGGCCTTACCCAATACACAGTAAGGCAAACTCAGCCTGCCGGCGGCGGTTTCAGGATGGAAGCGAACCAAAATCAAACACAAACCGTTACCGAAAACTTTTATGAGGGAACCGGTCGTGCCAAAGGCGTTGAATTTTTGGTGCAGAAAAAATGGGGCGTTATACCGGGTGGATCAGCTATACCCTTGCCCAGGCCCAGAATAAATTCTCAGCTTTTGGCACTGATTATTACGCCGCCGACCAGGATGTGCGCCATGAATTTAAATCCATCAACATGTACCATTACGAGCGCTGGAATTTTGCTGCCACTTTCCTGTTCAGTACCGGACATCCTTACACTGCCCCCCTATCCAGCTATACCATTAAAACCGTTGACGGCAACAGCATCACTTACCTCAACATCAGCGATAAAAATGCCGAACGTTTGCCGGCTTATCACCGGCTGGACATGTCAGTGTCATATGATCTGTTGAAGATAGACGGGCATAAAATAGGCTCTATAGGCTTGTCGCTGTTTAACGTTTACAATCATACCAACACCTGGTACCGCGAATACCAGATGCAAAATAACCAGGTTATCACTACCGATGTTAACTACCTCGGCTTTACCCCTAACGTTACATTAAGCTTAAGATGGAAATAAAAACATACATACGATATACATTTTTTGCACTGATAGCCGGCTGCCTGATGATGGCATCGGCCTGCAAAAAAACTCTTCTGATACTGATGCGGTAAACAAACCTGTTGTTGAAGCATACCTGGTTGCAGGGCAACCGCTTTCAGTAAAAGTTTATCAGCAAAAAGACCTGACGGATACTGCTACTTATGGATCGGCCATTACCGGGCTGACAATTAATGTAAGCAATGGTACACAGACTGTAAAACTCACCGAAGGAACAAACGGAACTTACACTTACAGCGATGCCTCGTTCGTAACTGCCGGTAAAACTTACTCCTTGCAGTTTACCTATAACAATTTGGTTGTGAGCGCGTCAACAGTGATGCCGGGCAAATCAGTTGGATTTAAACTAACCGACAGTGTATTCCATGAGCCTAATACGCTTGATCAGGCTTATAACGATAAGGTGCGTGATACCATTACCTGGACCAACCCCGATTCGTTACAGCATATGTTGCTTTTCAAAAACACCGACAGTAATCCTTTTGAGATCATAGCGGTAAGGAACAACAGGAACCCAAGTTTCGAAATCAATACCGAACGTGCCTCTACATACAGCATAACGCAAACCACTTTCAAATACTACGGGGTTTATAAAGTAATATTGCTAAGGGTAAACGACGAATACATTAATATATTAACCAGCAATACCCGCGGCAGCTCACAAAACCTGGTAAATACCCCAACCAATGTTGTTAACGGCCTCGGTATTTTTACCGCTATGCAAGCCGACACCTTGAATTTGAGGGTAACGACAGAGTAAAATCTGATAATTGGTATTGAATCATCTGCTGGCACAAGTTGCCCCGGTCCGGGCTTACTTGTGCCTTTCCTAAAAAACGGTGTTGAATCCAGATTTACGAAGTTTCAAAACTTCGTAAATCTTCCCTAAGTTTTATCACTCCTAATTGACATGGTTTTTATATCGTTGTCACTTCATTGCAAATCCCTCTTTTTAATCCCCCATTGTAAAATCCCCGGTTACATCATAATAGTGTAACTTATACATTACAAATGCACTATTTGTAAAAAAATAAAAATTCAGCATGTAACATTTAAAGTATTTTCGCCTCCAATTACCAAAATAATACTAAATGAAACGTTTTTACATACTTATTGCATTATTCTGCTTCGCGTTATCGGCTCAGGCCCAGTTTGGTGTGGGCGGCGGCGGACCTACAACAACAGGCAGAATATCAGGCACTATCATTGATTCGCTAACCAAAAAACCAATGGACTACGCCTCGGTTGGTTTATATCGCAGCGGAGGCAAATCGCCAATTACCGGTGTTGTAACCGATGAAAAAGGTAACTTTAAATTGGACAATATAAAGCCGGGCGTATATAAGCTGGCTATCTCTTTTATAGGTTACCCAACTAAATATATTGACCAGGTAACCACTACCCCATCAAAACCAGATGCTAAGCTTGGCCAGGTACTGTTGGCCCCAAGCTCACACGCGCTTAAAGAAGTTTCGGTAGTTGGCCAGGCCGCATTAATCGAAAATAAGATCGATAAGATAGTTTATAACGCGGAGAAAGATCTTACTGCCGCTGGCGGTAACGCTACCGATGTGTTACAGAAAGTGCCTTTGGTTGCTGTCGACCTTAACGGTAACGTATCCATCCGCGGCGACCAGAACGTACGTGTATTGATCAATGGCAAGCCATCCGGTGCTACATCTGCCAGCCTATCGGATGTGTTGAAAACCATCCCTGCCGACCAGATCAAGAGTATCGAGGTGGTAACTTCGCCATCGGCAAAATATGATGCAGAAGGTTCGGCCGGTATCCTGAACATCATTACCAAGCAAAAAAATGTTTCAGGTATCAGCGGTTCAATCAGCGGTGGTGTTGGTACACGTCAAAACAACGGCAACGCCAATATCAACTATAACCACAACAGGTTTAGTTTATCGGCAAACGCCGGTGGTAACGCAACATGGCCTCAAACCTCGCTTACCTCAAGCGATCAGAATTTTAATTACAGTGACCCTACCAAACACTATGAGCAAACATCTACAGGAACCAGCCGCGTTAAACGTCACGGCGTAATAGGTTCTGTTTCGGCTGGCTATGATTTTAACGCGTACAACAACTTACGTACTTCTATCCGTTTAAATCAGGGTGGTTTTGATCCGCATTCGCTGTCAACCACAAATCAAACTTATTATTTTGATCACACCAAAGATCAGTCTTACACTTCTGATGGTCGCGGGCATAATAGTTTTGGTGGCTTTGACTGGAACATTGATTACACGCACAAATTTAAAAAAGAAGGTCATGAATTGGACCTGTCTGCACAATGGAGCCATAGCAAAATTGTTACCGATTATACTAACTTGTATTCGGCGGTGTTTGATTCCCTTGAAAACAATATTAATGGTAAAAACAACGAGTATACTATACAAGCCGACTATACTTTACCTGTAAGCAAACTGCTTAAGCTGGAAGCCGGTGGTAAAAACATCATCAGGAGGATAAAAAGTATTTCGGATTATTTTGTACCGGACGGAAACGGCGGTTTTGTATTCAGCGATCCAAACTCAAACAGGTATAATTATAATCAAACAGTTTGGGCCGGTTACACCGTATTAACTTTCTCTCTGCCTAAAGGCTACTCCATTATGACAGGTGCAAGGCTTGAAAATACGGATATTCACGGCGAGCCAATCAATAGCGCTCAAAATCTTAGCCCTTTTGATCAAAACTATAATACGTTTATACCGAGCTTAACTTTTCAAAAGGCGCTTACACCTACTCAAACTATCAAATTATCATATAGCAAGCGTATAACTCGCCCAAGCTTACAGTTTTTGAACCCGTTTGTTAACAGGAGCAATATTACAGCACAAACAGTGGGTAACCCCGACTTAGCGCCCGAAATATCGCAAACAGTTGAATTGGGTTACAACACATTCATAAAATCGTCTGTGATCAACCTGTCTGCTTATTATAAGCATACATCAGGCTTAATTGAAGGTATAGTTGAAAACCTGCCACCTAATGGTGATCAGAACGCTACTTTAACTACCTATCAAAACATTGGCGTAAATAACTCATATGGCGCAAGCTTTTTTGGTTCGGTAACCCCGTTCAAGATCCTGACCATACGCGGTCAAATCAACGCTTACACCTATAAGCCAACCGCTATTGACCAGTTTACGCACCAGCAAACACAAACCAATACTTATGTGCAGTACAACGCATTTTTAAGTGCTCAGCTTACACTGCCAAACAACTTTATAGCGGAGGCATTTGCTGTTGAAAATTCGGCACGCCGCACCATTCAGGGCTCAAACCCATCGTTCAGCATTATGGGCTTTGGCTTTAAAAAACAGTTTATGCAAAAGAAACTTGCATTGGGTATTAATGCCATTGAGCCATTCAATACTTACAAAAACTTTAATACCGACATAAAAACGCCAACATTTACACAAAGCAGCAAATTTGCGTTCCCATTCCGTTCGTTTGGTGTAACGTTTAGCTACAGCTTCGGTAAATTAAGCTTCAGCAACCCGCAACAGCAGAAAAAAGGCATCAACAATGATGACATGAAACAAGGCGACCAGGGTGCCGGCGGTTCACCTACGGGAGGCCGATAATATTTAAGAGTCAAGACTGTTAGAGTCAGGATATAAGAAAAAACTAAAGAGCCGGGAGCGTAAATGCTTCCGGCTCTTTTTCTGAACCAGGATTGTCTGAACTCGAATTTGTTGAATTCATTGAATTGACAGAATTTTAAAATTCGATAAATTCTTAAAATTCGTTTAATTCGAGTTCAGACAAAATCCCGGTTCTATTCCGCGTCCACCTCAATCCCTATCTGTTTAAGCAATAGCGAGGCATTGAAAGTTTTGCACTCGCCGTGCTTGATCTTGTAATCAAACAGCATTTCGCCGTTCACGACCTGGATATCAAAATAAAAATTACGTACGTAATCAGGATATTTGGTTTCGAGATGGGCTATCTGCAAATCATGAGTGGCTACCATACCCACCGCATTTTTGCGGATGAGTTGCTCGATAACCGCCTTTGAGCCGAGGTACTTATCAACCGAATTGGTACCGCGCAGCATTTCATCTATCAGGAAAAACACCTTAGGCTCATTTTCGACCGCGGCCAGCAGCATTTGCAGACGGTCGAGCTCGGCCTTAAAAGTCGAAGTACTTTCATTGAGCGAATCTTTGATGCGCATATAACTGATCATGGTGATCACCGAAACCTGCATGCTTTTGGCACAAACCGGTGCACCGCTTAAGGCCAACACGGTATTAATGCCCACGGTACGCAAAAAGGTACTCTTGCCGGCCATATTTGATCCGGTTATGATGTCAACTTTAAAGGTATTATCCAGTTCGTAATCATTTTCGATGCGTTTGGTGACATCAATAAGCGGGTGGGCAATGGCTTTAGCTGTAAGGGTATAGCCCTGCCTGTCGTCAATAACAGGAAAGCACCAGTCCGGATAGTTTACTACTAAACCGGCCAGGCTCAGGAGTGATTCAAATTCGGCAATGACATCAAAAGCGGCTTCAAGGCTGTCCTGGTTTTGCCGTTTCCAGTTTTCAATGGCGATGATCTGGCGGATATCCCACAAAAAAACAGGTTGAGTACAAAGCCAATTAATAGGTTAAGGTGATAATTAAGCTTATTGATCAGCTCTCCCAGCTCTTTTATTTTAGCCGATGTTTTATCTGTTTTAAGCTGTTGTGCTAATATATTGTTATAGGGAGCTTGCCATTGCTGGTCTTCAATGCACTTAAATACATTTGCATAGTTGGATAAAGTATCACCTATTTTACCGGCAATAAGATCGGCTTTGCTGATGTAGGCTGCTTTTGAAAACACCACCCCCATATTAAACAAGCCAACCACGATGGCCGCAAGCTTCGCCGGCGAATAAAAATAAGCAACTACCAACAACGCCGTAAACAAGTATGGCGCTATTTTTGTATAAGCGGCAAGCCATTTTTCGCCTGGCATATCGAGCGGAATGTGCAGGTATTTAAACAGGTTTTTAAGTTGGTTTACATCCTGCTTTATGGCGAAAATGAGCCGTGTTTGCAGATCGAGCTTCCAGCTGTTCTTAGCGGCTATTTCTTTAACGGCTTCCTGTCGTTGTGATACGGTTTGCTTGCTTGCCGGGGCATTGAGCCAACCCGCCAGTTTATTATTTCCCGGGGTAGTAGCTGCACGGTTGATGAGCTGGTATAACGATGCATTACCGTAAATATCCAGGTCGGAAGTGTAAAAGTGTTTGTCGTTAGCGTAGCGTGCGCCATCGTTGTAGATATTGCCATGGGTTTGGATACTGGCTATCTCGTTTTCATTTACCTGCTGCAGATCGTCATAATACTGTTTCTGCTTTTCAAAAGCGCTTTGGCGCGCTACCAGCCAGGCAAAGGCAAAAACCAGCAGTACAAAGGCTATGGCGATGATACTAAAATTGTCGAAGTGAATGGCAAAGGCTATAGTTAAGGCCACCATAGCAAATATGCCGAGCCTCAGCAGCGAATAGGTATTGGCAAGCTTTTTATATTTGGCCGCTTCTGCAGCGGCGAGGCTTGCCCTTTGCGTATAATCGTTTATAATTGTTTGTTCCATGTGCAGATAAATTCAACCAAAATAAACACATATATTTTAAATAAACGTTTATTTGTTTCAGATATGAAGATCACGTTCCTTACCGTTGGAAAAACAGAGGATGCCTATTTAAAGGAAGGCATTGATAAATATGTAAAACGGCTAAAACATTACACCAAACTGGAGCTTGTAGAAATCCCCGAGCTTAAGAACACCAAAGCCCTGAGCCCTGAGCAGCAAAAGGCTAAAGAGGCCGAGTTGATCCTCAAGAAAATCACCCCGCTTGATTTTGTGATCCTGATGGATGAGAAAGGTTCTGAATTTACCTCAACCCAGTTTGCGGCTTATATCAATAAAAAAGAAGTTACCACATCTGCCAATTTAATATTCATCATCGGCGGGCCTTATGGCTTTGATACCTCCGTTTACCAGCGGGCTAACGACAAGATCTCTCTTTCGCGCATGACATTTTCACACCAGATGGTACGCCTGTTTTTTGTGGAGCAACTGTACAGGGCTTATACCATTATGAAGGGTGAGCCTTATCATCATGAGTAGGACTGAACCATGATTTATAGGATTTTAGGATTTCATGAATTGGCCTGATAATTTATATTCATAGCCCAATTCATGAAATCCTAAAATCAAGTTAATCAAGGTTCAAAAATGAACAACACATGAATCTGCACATCCATAATCTGCACATCTGCACATTTTCCCCTACCTTTGCTAAATGTCAGCAGGTCACGATCATTCACACTCACATTCGCACGGGCACCATCATCATGACCATGCCCCTAAGCTTGATCATTTAAATTCGGCTTTTATTTGGGGCATAGTGCTTAACTCGGTGTTTGTAGTGGTTGAGGCTATCACAGGTTTTGTTACCCACTCTTTGTCCCTGTTAACCGACGCCGGCCATAACCTGAGCGATGTGGCCTCGCTCGCGTTAGCCTTGCTTGCTTTTAAACTCACCAAAGTAAGCGCTAACAGTAAGTATACCTACGGCTATAAGCGGTCGACTATCATCGTATCTTTTTTTAACGCGGTAATATTATTTGCAGCCGTTGGTTTTATTATTTATGAAGCGGTTACGCGCTTCATGAACCCCGAAACAGTATCGGGCGGCACCATGGCCTGGGTTGCTTTTATAGGCATTGGCATTAACGCTTTTACAGCCTGGCTGTTTGTTAAAGATAAAGATACCGACCTCAATATTAAAGGCGCTTACCTGCACATGGCTGTTGATGCCATAGTATCCTTTGGTGTGGTGATATCTGGTATTGTCATATACTTTACCAAACTATACTGGATTGACAGCGCAGTGAGCCTGATAATAGGTTTTGTGATATTACGCGGCACCTGGAGCCTGCTTACAGCCAGCCTGCGTTTGGAAATGGACGGCGTGCCTGCCGAAATGGACCTTGATAAGATCAAAGCCGAACTTAAAAAAGCCAAAGGGGTGGTTGATGTTCACCACATGCACGTTTGGGCGCTCAGCACCACCGAAAACGCACTTACTGCCCACCTGGTCATCAAGCCTGAAGCCATGGCCGATTTTGATAATATCAAGCATGACCTTCGTCACCGTTTGGAACATCTGGATATCAGCCACAGTACTTTTGAACCCGAATTTTCGGAAGAAGGGTGTAAGCAGCCGGAGTGTTTGTAGGTTAGTTTTTCCTATTTCATAAAATTCCTCATTTTCTTATTTTTAAGGTAAACAATTACCTTAAAATGAGCAAAGCCCAAACCTTAAAAATACTATCCGTTATCACCTTTCTTGAAATCGTCGGGATGGTAATATGGCCAATTATATTGGGCTGGGGCCAGCTTATGGGTTCTGCTGGGCTGCTGCTTTCCGTAATATTCGTTTTTCCGCTTATTTATTATGTGGTTTTTATCATATTCCTGTCCCGTTATGCGCAAAGAGATGTGCAGGATCAGAACATCGGGCTTGTAATATTTTTAAATGTGCTGCCTATTATTGCGCTGCTTTATGTTTTGGATGTGTTTTGATTGAAACAACTTATAAACGTTTTAAATAATTCTTACTACCTTGAAAGCGATTATTTAACCTGTCATGAAATCAACCCGAAGAAAATTCATTACCACAACAGCGGCACTGGCTGCAGGTACAGTTACAGCATCGGCAATATCGCTGAAAGAGCAAAAAGAAGAATGGCCAATAGTACACCACGTATTTTTCTGGCTTAAAAACCCGGGATCAACAGAAGATCGCGATAAACTGGTAGCGGGTGTTAAAACCCTTGCCAAAATTGAAACCGTGCGCAAACTTCGTGTAGGTATTGTGGCCAGTACCGAAAAACGCGACGTAGTAGATAACTCCTGGGCGGTATCCGAGCTGATGTTTTTCAGCGACCTGGCCGGACAGGCAACCTATCAAACTCACCCTATCCACCTGGAGTTTATTAAAAACTGCAGCCACCTTTGGGAAAAGGTTATTGTTTATGATGCGATGGATGTTTAATTTCAAAAACCTATTTACCGCGAAACAAGTCTGCGCCGACATTATTACTCCGGAGGAAACACCACTTTTAAAAAGAAGGCCAGCACCCGGCGCAATAAAAGAAGCATTGAATCATGCTAACGGTTGGGTGTATGAAATAGACGCCACATTTGAGCATGATGTAAACGTGCCGCCGCAAGCTATCAAAGGCGCCTGGAAAGTGGATTCAAGTGGAATAATTGAAGGAGATTTTATCCCCAATCCTAATTATTTAGCTAAGAAGTAAAATATATCTTAAACTAAAAAAAGCCGATTATTCGGCTTTTTTTGTGGCTTTTTTAGCTTTTGCTTTTGGAGCTGCTGGTTCAGCTTCCGGTTCAGCTGTTACAGCTTCGGCAACGGGTTCTTCTGCAACCGGGGCAGGTGCTTGGGTTGGATCGGCCTCTTCAAAAATTGGAAGCGGCTTTAATATCTGGAACCAGGCTATTACCTTTTTAATATCCGATGAGTAAACTTTCTCTTCGTCATGATCAGGCGCTACTTCATAAAAGAAGGTACGCAATGCTTTTCCATCGGCTTTAACATCAGGTATGTTTGATGCTGTTTTCATGCGCTCAAGCACATCAGTTAACCTGATATCATCCTCAACACCAAAAATGGTGATCTCACTTAAAGCAGCTAATTTGGCTGTAGAAAGGTTGGCTATCAGCTTTGTTTTCTGTGCATCTAAACTTTCCAGCACATAGCCGGTTTTGTTTTGTGCCAAAGCTTTCCATAAACCCGGTTTTCCTGATACCGATACAATTCCCTGTAAATTCATATATTTTTTGTTGGGGCTGATTGGATGAGTAGTTTATTATGTTTAACCAATAAACTACTCACCTCATCAACTACTCACTTAATCTTCAATAACTTCGATTCCTAAAATTTTATCTCCCTGGCGAATAGCGTCAACAACGTCAACATTTTCAATCACTTTACCAAAAACGGTGTGGTTACGGTCAAGGTGGGCAGTGTTTGTGCGGTTGTGGCAAATGAAAAACTGTGAGCCACCAGTGTTGCGGCCTGCATGTGCCATTGAAAGCACACCACGGTCATGGTATTGGTTGTTGCCGGTAAGCTCGCAATCAATTTTGTAGCCTGGGCCACCAGCACCGGTACCGGTTGGATCGCCGCCCTGAATCATAAAATTAGGGATAACACGGTGAAATATCACGTTATCATAAAAGTTTGATTTTGCTAATTTTTTAAAGTTAGCAACGGTATTAGGGGCATCCTGATCGTAAAACTCTACGGTCATGTCGCCTTTTTCGGTTTTGATTATTGCTTTGCTCATGTTTTTGTTTTTTTGAAAACAGTTGGCAAAGGTAATAAAATAGAAGGTTAAAGGCGAAAGGTAAAAAGCGAAAGGTTTGCAATATTTATTGGTTACCAGGGTGTAAAAGTCATGGTAAGTACTTTTTCTTTTGGCGAATAACTAATCTCGCCTTTGCTTTTTGAATCAAACATTTTAATTTCCAAAAGCGGCTTTTTATAATCTTTACCCAATTCGGCCAATTGGGCAAAAAACCAGTCGAGTCCTTCCTGATCACCTAAAGTATTAGCAAACCAGGCCAGTTTTTGCAGTTCGGCAAGGTTCACTTTTTCGTCGGCCGTAAAAACGTAAGTCCACTTAACTATTGCCAGCTCATCGGGCTTGCCAATTAGTTGGGCCCGGCTTCCATTGGCATCTGTTGCGACAAAATTTGGTAGCAGGCTGATATCTGTGTCCTGCTTAAAAACAAGACTACTATCGGCTTCTGTAAGCTTTTTAATCAACACATTACGATTGAGGCGCATACCCTTACTTCCATTCTGCGCGTACGCGGCCAAACAGGATATTGATAAAATACCGACAAGGAAAATATTTCTGATAGTAACAGATAAACTCATTTAAGGACCGGATTTAACAACGCCATAAAATTAAAACAACATGCATAAAGCCAGAAGCCCTTATGTGTTAAAAATGGTTAAAATACATTAGCCCTTTATTCGTTACATTTGATAACCCGGCAGTAAACAAATCAACAAGGATCGTGAATAATTCATCAGGCAATAACTTTTCACCTCTTACATTTCGTCTTTTACTTATAAAGCTAAAGTTCCTTTTACCTTTCGCCTTTTACCTTTTACCTTTTACGTCGAGGGCTGCATCTATATTAATTCCTATGGATGATGAGCAAAAGGACCATCTCAAATCGTACGGGATAGCTTTCTGGGTGCTCAAAAACGGCGAAGAAGTCGACTGGCTGCTCAACTATCGTGGTGGCAGTTTCATGATGAAGTACGGCCAAAAAGTTGAGGAAGAGTGCAAGATCCGCGGGGTGAGCTACGAAGTTATTGCCGACGCCAAAGCAAACGAAATTATTACCGAAGTAAGCGATCCATCGGTAAATATGGACCTGGTTAAACTGGAGAAAGCCCCCGCATGGCGGTTTACTCCCCAAAAACAAGCTGCCCTGGGATGATGCAGTTACCCTGGTTTTAAAATATGCCGAAATTCCGTACGACGTAGTTTACGATGAAGAGGTGATCCACGGCGAACTGCCTAAGTATGATTGGCTGCACCTGCACCACGAGGATTTTACAGGGCAATACAGCAAGTTTTATGGCGCCTTCCGTTACGCGCAATGGTATACCGATGATATCAAAATCCAGGAGACCATGGCCCATAAACTGGGCTTTAGCAAGGTATCAAAAATGAAGCTGGCCGTAGCCCAAAACATCCGAGATTTTTGCGCAGGCGGCGGCTTCCTGTTTGCCATGTGCTCAGGTACCGATACTTTTGACATTGCACTATCGGCTGCTAATACAGATATCTGCGAACGTATGTTCGACGGTGATGCTGCCGACCAGGACGCGCAATCCAAACTCGATTTTAGTCAAACGTTCGCCTTTCAGAATTTTACGCTGGATATGAACCCCATTTCGCATTCCTTCAGCAATATCGACGTTACCACCACCCGCCAGGTTGATCGTACCCGGGATTTCTTTACGTTGTTTGATTTTTCGGCCAAATGGGATGTAGTGCCGAGCATGCTTACGCAGGATCATGACAAAGTAATAAAAGGTTTTATGGGCTTAACCACGGCCTACAACAAAAGCATGCTCAAACCCGGCGTTACCATTATGGGCGAAATGAAAACCGCCAACGAAGCCCGTTACATTCACGGCGAATACGGCAAAGGCCAATGGACATTTTACGGCGGCCACGACCCTGAAGATTATCAGCATGCTGTAAATGATCCGCCGACAGATTTGAAACTACACCCCAATTCTCCCGGCTACAGACTGATCCTAAACAATGTGCTGTTCCCAGCTGCTAAGAAGAAAAAGCAGAAAACGTGATTGCTTTTGCTTAAAGCAAAATGCTCAAAGCCGAAGGCAACTTGGTAAACCAGTGTAACTATGCAACCCGCCCGCATTTACAACGAGCTTAAATTTAAACGACCGAATTAAGTACAAGCTATTGCACAATGTCGAAATGAAACTCTTGTACCAATGATGGGTTTTCGGGTGTAAGTGTAAAACTCACTTTGATATTTCCAGTTTCACATTTGATAATAAAATAGCCACGTAATTGATTTTCGGGCACCACATTGCCTGCGCTTATTATTCTGCCTGTTTTTGCAAAAGCTTCAGTTGCGGCTGCTTGAAGTTTATCGGGGAAATAATCCATAAAAAAGTTATCAGCAAAAATGCCGCTTTCTTTAGCCTTGCTCCAATCAGCGATGGCCTTAAGCAGATCATTTTTACGTTGCTCCAATATGGCTGATGCAGGCAATTGCCGTGGTTTTATACCCGAAAGAGCCAGTAACGTATCCAGAGCCTGGTTATTGGGATAACCAGCACGGGCATAAGTCAGGTTGGCAAATGAAACAACGCCCACACCGTACTCCGGCAAGATATTCCACTGACTGCCGAAACCCGGTAAGCCCCCTGTATGACCAATGTACACGCGGTTATCACAATCCTTTGCCCAACGTAAACCGTAGGCATAGGCACTGACATTGGGGCATGGTCTGCCCGTGGTTGTTTTGGCATTTACAGTTAAATAATTCACATCCCAGGGGTACTGCATTTCCCGGATAGAACTACGTTTTACAGGCAGGGCTTCGGCATCATCGCGCGGAGGCCAGGCATCCATATGTACAGCCATGTATTTGCTAAAATCCTCAATAGTGGTGATCAGGCCGCCCATCGCACCGTAAGCCCCGTCATGCAACAAAGGTTGTTCAACCCATTTACCATCAAGCCAGCGGTAACCATGCGCCAGTTTATCTTTGGGCACTTTGGTATATTCCCAATAGGTATGTGTCATACCTAACGGTTTAAGGATATTATCTGTGATGTATTGCTCGTAAGTTTTGCCCGATACTTTTTTGATGATATATCCCAGCGTAGCAAACCCAAGGTTGCTGTACTCATAGCCCTGCCCAGGATTATTGGAAAATGAAATGCCTTTTTTGTATAGCGCCAGAAGTTCTTCATCGCTAACTGCAAGTTGCCTGTCGCCCCATGGGTTATCTTCCGGGTAACCTGCTGTATGCGTAAGCAGATGCCTTACGGTTACAGGGACAGCATCTTTGGTCAAATATTTCAACCTCTTCATCTCGGGGATATAAATATAAGCCGGATCATCCAGTTTTAGCTTGCCCTCATCCCTGAGTTTTAGGATAGCCATAGCGGTAAGGCTTTTGGTCATGGAGGCGATCCGAAAATCCGACGATGAATCAGCCTTGATCCTGGCATCAATATCGGTATACCCTAAACCACCGCTGTGCACCAGTTTACCATCAACCACAATGCCATACACCAATCCCGGCCAGTGATTATCTTCAGCATATTTTTTATAAAGCTGATCGATGACAGGGAAAGTAGCCTGGATCTTTTTTAACCTGTCGGGATCAGTAAACATTGCGGGCTTGTAGGGTTGGGCCATAGATGAGTAGCTTACCGCAGCTAACGAAATGAATAAGACTAACTTAAGTAGATTTTTGACCATATACATAGATACGGAAAAATTGTCTGAATCTGAATTGCAGAATCCTATCGCTTTGAGCTATTTTATCCATTTGAATACTGTTAATAAAATATGTCATTGCAAACGCAGCGTGGCTAGGCATAACCGCCCTGTATAGCATGCGATTGCTCTCGTCGTTCCTCCTCGCAATGACATGTTTTTTGAGATTTAAGAAGTAATCATCTTAAACTAAAAAATCCCGGCCAAATCATGACCGGGATCTTCAATATTAAAAAGCTTTTCGCTTTCGGCTTTGCGCCTTAAGCATTAAGCTAACTTAGCCAATTCTTCTGCCATGGCAGCGCCAATTTCAGCTGGCGACTCAACCACTCGGATACCGCACTCGGCCATGATCTTCATTTTAGCAGCAGCAGTATCATCGGCACCACCTACGATAGCACCTGCGTGGCCCATACGGCGGCCCGGAGGCGCTGTTTGACCAGCAATGAAACCAACAACCGGTTTAGTACCGTTTGCTTTGATCCAGCGGGCAGCATCAGCTTCCATATTTCCGCCAATTTCACCAATCATGATGATACCATGAGTTTCCGGATCGTTCATTAATAATTCAACAGCTTCTTTGGTTGGTGTACCAATGATCGGGTCGCCACCAATACCGATAGCTGTAGTGATACCCAAACCGGCTTTAACCACCTGGTCAACCGCTTCATAAGTTAAAGTACCTGATTTTGAAACCACGCCAACGTTACCTTTTTTGAAAATAAAGCCAGGCATGATACCAATTTTGCTCTCATCAGCAGTGATGATACCGGGGCAGTTAGGACCAATCAGGCGTGCATCCTTATCTGTAAGATATTCTTTTACTGCGATCATATCCTTTGTAGGGATCCCTTCGGTAATACAAACAATAACCTTAATGCCGGCTTCAGCAGCTTCCATAATGGCATCTGCACCAAAAGCAGGAGGTACAAAAATGATGGATACATCGGCACCGGTTGCAACAACGGCATCTTTAACCGTGTTAAAAACCGGCCTGTCTAAATGGGTCTGACCACCTTTACCTGGTGTAACACCACCAACTAACTGAGTGCCATAAGCAATCATTTGCTCGGCATGGTATGACCCTTCTTTACCGGTGAAACCTTGTACAATAACTTTTGAATCTTTATTTACGAGTACACTCATTGGTTTTTTCGTTTTAGTACGGCAAAGCTAAAGTTTTTGCCCGAATGTCAAACCCTATTGTAATCTAAATTTATATGTTAACATAAAAGTGACTTTTAAGGGGATTGGATGTGGTTATAGGGTGTTTATGTGTTTTAAATTTTTTATGATTATAAAGTTCCCGTTGAATAAAACTGTCAACTGAAAACTATCTACTGCCAACTAAATTAGGGCGTTGCCTGCGGCCCAGGCTATTTGTCTGAACTCGAATTAAACGAATTTTAGCAATTTATTGAATTTGCTTTTCATTCTGGTAGATTCGGGTCCAGACAAAAAACCGTAAATCAAAAAATCCTATAAATCCCGGTTCAGACAAAATCCGAAATCATTACACTACCATCCATAACGTGGCCAATTACTAATTGAATGCAATTGCAAATTCAACCGCTGTAATTAAAACGAACACCAAAAACGTAGCAAGAAATATAATCCCGGCTTTTTTAAGTTTCACTTTATCGCCAGAAATACCCGGGATAAAATTGATCGCAGTAAATGTCAAACCAGTTAACAAAACCAGTGCTTTGAAAATTGTTAATAATATATATATATCCGATTTATTCATTAACTCCCCTTTCAGCGGGCTGGGCAACAAACTCCCCTTCACTCTTCGCAATCACAATTGTCGCCACACCATTGCCAATCACATTGGTAATGGCCCGCGCTTCCGACATAAACCTGTCGACCCCTATTAATATCGCCAGCCCTTCAACCGGGATTATTTTGATGGCTGTGAGCGTGCTGGTGAGCACAATAAAACCGCTTCCGGTTACACCTGCTGCTCCTTTGGAAGTGATCATCAGGATCCCGATAATCGTTAACTCCTGCCCTAATGAAAGCGGGATATTAAACACCTGCGCCAGGAATATCACGCACATGGACAAGTAAATCGTAGTGCCATCCAAATTAAAAGAATACCCCGTGGGGATCACCAGACCCACCACCGATTTGGAACAGCCAAACTTTTCCATTTTCTCCATCATGGCCGGTAATGCCGATTCGGATGAGGATGTACCAAGCACAATCAGGATCTCTTGCCTGATGTATTTCAGATATTCCCAAAGGCTGAACTTAAACAGCCGGCAAATAATATTCAATACTACAAATATGAACAGGAACATGGTCAGATAAACCGAGCCCATCAACAAAGCCAGCGGTTTAAGGGTTTGGATACCATATTTGCTCACCGTAAAGGCCATCCCTGCAAAAGCCCCTATCGGCGCCACCTTCATCACTATCTTCATGATATTAAAAAACACTTTCGAAAGCTTATCAAATAGCTGAATAACCGCTTCGCCACTTTTACCCATCCTGCTTAACCCAAAACCAAACAGTATCGCAAAAAACAGGATCTGCAAAATATCGCCTTCAGCAAAAGCTTTAAACATATTTGAGGGGACTATATGGGCAATAAAATCGCCCCAATGCATTTCGGCGGCAGCTTTTTCGTAAACGGCTAATTTGCCGGTATCCATTTTTGCTGCATGGTTTTCAAAACCGGCACCGGGTTTAATAATATTGGCTACGGTAACACCGATGACAAGTGCGAACGTGGTTACGATCTCGAAATACAACAAAGCTTTACCGCCTACCCTGCCCACTTTTTTCATATCGCTCATGCCGGCAATGCCCAGCACAATGGTTAAAAATATGATAGGCGCAATCAGCATGGTGATGAGACTGATGAACGTTTTGCTGATGAGTTCGGCAGTCGGGGCAAAACCTTTAACATATAAGCCGGCCACTACCCCAAGGGCAATGGCAATGAGTACCTGGAAAGTTAGGTTTGATAAGAGGCGTTTCATGATTGATCCCCCGGCGCCCTAAAGGGGGAGCAACAGGATGGGACGGCAATATAATAAGTTATTGTTTCAGGCACAAAAAAGCCCCGTACCGGAAACCGGCACAGGGCATAATTGATTGATTGAAAGATTGTGATTATGCAGGTGTTGATTTACCGGTTAGTAAATCAATTAAGAAAATTTTATTAAGGAAAGTTAGCTTTGCCTTGTGGTTGCCCAGGAAAACAATGGTGCCGCTATAATCCCAGCCGCCGCCGTTTGTTTTTCCTTCCGAACGGAAAGTAGCTGTGCCGCTGCTGATATCAAACTTATCGTTGCCATGTACATACAGGTTAGTGAACACGTAGGTATTATGCACCCTGCTAAACGTTTTGTATTTAGTGTATTCGTTATCAACATAGGCTTTCATCGGACCATCAAGCGAGAAGTTTGAGTTATTGGTGTTAAGGCCCCTAACCTTATATTTCTGCACAATATTGTAAACGAATGAATAACCCGGGCCACTGCCTTCGGTATTTAATGAATCAACCGAATCGTAACCAACAGTTTTGTTGCCGTCACAAATAAAATAATATTTAGTACCGCCTGTTTTGGTTGCTTTTAAAGTATCACCCTGGTTAAATACACGGTTCAGGCTGGTATCAATATAAAAACCGCAACTATAAGTACTCTGTACTTTAAGCTTTGATGAGGCATTGGTTGAGGGGGTAACACCGTCGTTAAGGCTGGCCCCTCCAAATGAGCCGGCCAACGATTTTGCCAGGTTATCTGCAATGGCCGAACTGGCTACATTATCGCTTGCTTTTACAGTTGATGGATCAGGTTTTACATTAATTCCTGTTTTTGTACAGGCCGAATAAAGAACAGCCACACCTGCTAATAAAGGTAATACACTCCGTAGATTTAGTTTCATAAACGTATAAGATAAAGTTTAGATCTCTTTGCCTCATTTCGCAATAAGCATACCACCAGGTAAAAAATTCGCAAAAAAAACGGCCGGGATATGTGTTTTTAGGCTCATTTTCCTTTTTTATAAAACAGTTAAAGATTTATACTGCTGATAGCAACGGAACACAAAACACACCCACTACCTACTTTCCCCGCTTCGGGGAAAAATACGTGGAAAATATTCCCCGTTTTTTTATCAAATACAAGGTGATAAAAAGCATGCCGTTTTGAAAAACCATAGCATACAAAAAGCCCTGCCTCCTATTAGGGAGCAGGGCTCTACATATATTTAAAAACGAATTTAATTAACTTCGCCTGTCATCAGATCGGCGGTGTAAACAGTACCATCGATAGTGATCTTAGCTTTGTGACCACCTAAAAACGTTATTGTCCCTTTATAGTTCCAGACATTTTTTCCAATACTTCCTTTACTCGAAAAGGTAGCACTTCCGCTTAAAATAAAATCTGGGTCTTTTGTTGGATCAACAACAATTGATTTAAAATTGTAGTTAAACGTGCCTTCAACATTTGGCTGGTCTGTTGTAGGTTTGGTGTAGTTAACCCTGGCATAATAATTCACAGGGCCATCAAAAGAGTATTGCGCGTGTTCAACACCCGGATTAAGGCTTCTGAGTACCAGGTTTTCACCCATTTTTAAAACCATCGTAAAACCGCTGCCTGTCATAGTCATATTTAAACTATCATTAGCGGTAACACCTGAAGGCACTCCATTGGTACAGGTAAGCTCATATTTAACCTTAGCCCAGATATCAATTTTTGAGGTATCGCTTTGATCTAAATTAAATGCTATCGTGGTATCCATTTTGGCGCCGCACTGTGGCCGAGGGTCAACAGATTGTACTTTGATCTTACCTTTTTTGTTCAGGGATAGATCGGTTGGCATACTTAAACCGCTCTTAAAATCAAACCCGCCGTTTTCGGGGTTAAAAATGCCAACAAGGCTTTGCGCAATTTGCACACTCGCTTCTTTTTTACTTACTGTACTTTGATTATTAGGCGCCATGTTAAGCTTATGGCACGAAGTGTAAATGGCAGTAATACCGGCAAGCAGCAATACTATAATTTTGTACTTGTGTTTCATGTTTAGGATTTTAATTCCGCGCAAATTTAACTTATTATCAATTAATTAAAGAAATTTTGAAAATATTTAGGAGCAGAATGCTATAATATTGTTCATACCCATTTTGAACGATGAGTAAAGGCAAAAGGTTAGCCAATGTTTCGTCCACAATTAGGAGGCTCCGCTGGATCCCGCCATTCTTTAAATTTTCCATAATCATCATACCTCTCTGAGGCCGAATGGCAGGCCAGCCTGTTTTGGGCACCTGAGCCCCCTCCCGCCGCGTATTACAAACCATGAGACTGGTTCGATCACTACTCAAAGAAATGAAACAACAATTATAATTTCACTTCAATCTCTCCGCTTTTATTCTCTATTATTTCTTCCTGCAGCTTAACCCCATCAAAACCATGCAAAACAAATCTCAACTGCATAAACCTCGATTTAAATGAGCCTTCAACTGATGATAAATTAATTGTTTTTTCGATTGGATTAAAAGCGATAGTCCGTTTATAATAAATGTCCTGCTCATAATCATATGATACCCCGTCATCTTCATAATACACAAAGCTATTTGCTTCCCTGCCGTTCCATACGTGTACCTGCAATATACCGTCACCTTTTTCATTGGTGCTTTGTACAACACTTTGCATGGGGATAATACCGCCGGCCCTAACAAATACCGGCAGATCGGTTAATGGCGCCTGAACATTAACAATCTGTTCTCCCTCATAAAACCTATCGCTGCTTAACCTATACCACGAGCCTCGGGGCAGGTAAACATCTTCGGTTAGTTTAGTGCTTTCAACAGGAGCAACCAGCATCGCGTCGCCAAACATAAATTCATTTTGAAAACGCTCATCAAAAACATTCCCGTCAAAACTGTGCTCAATAGCTAATGTGCGGCTTACCGGCAGGCCGGTTTGGGTTGATTGATAAAAGCTGCTGTACAGGTAGGGCAGGATTTTGTACCGTTGTTCAATGTCCTTCTTAATGATTTGTTCATTACCCTTACCCCATTCCCATGGTTCGCGCATTTTACTGCCTTGTATAGCATGATTGCGAAACATTGGGGTATATACACCAAGGGAGTTCCAGCGTACCATGAGCTCAGACGTAGGGTTGCCGCTGAAGCCGCCGATGCTAATGTGCGGCTTACCGGCAGGCCGGTTTGGGTTGATTGATAAAAGCTGCTGTACAGGTAGGGCAGGATTTTGTACCGTTGTTCAATGTCCTTCTTAATGATTTGTTCATTACCCTTACCCCATTCCCATGGTTCGCGCATTTTACTGCCTTGTATAGCATGATTGCGAAACATTGGGGTATATACACCAAGGGAGTTCCAGCGTACCATGAGCTCAGACGTAGGGTTGCCGCTGAAGCCGCCGATATCCACCCCGATAAAACTCATACCTGTAATACCCAAACTATTTACCAGCCGTTGTCCTAAAAGCATATGGGCATCGGTGCCGGTATTATCGCCCGTCCACACGGCCGAATAGCGTTGTGTGCCCGAATAAGCCGCGCGGGTAAGTACAAACGGCCGTTTGTTTCCCATGATCTTTCTTGTGCCATCATAAGTGGCGCGGGCCATTTGCATGCCATAGGCATTACGCACTTCCGGCATAAACTTATCTCCAAACTTTACTATCCATGGGATATTTTGCCCCCAGGCGGCAGGCTCGTTCATATCATTCCAGAAACCTTCAACGCCGGGTTGGGTAAGAGCGGTAAAGGCTGCTCCCCACCATTCGCGTACCTCTTCCCTGAAAAAATCTGGAAAGTGACAGCGGCCCGGCCACACATAGCCGGTATAATTTTCGCCGTCGGGATATTTGGCAAAATAATCCTGCTCAATACCCTCATCGTATTCCTTATAACCTTCTTCTACCTTAATTCCCGGATCAACAATGGTAACCAGCCTAAAGTCCATCTCCTTTAGTTTATCGAGCATTTGCTTGGGTTTAGGGAAAGTTTTTTTGTTCCAGGTGAAGATCTTGAAATCGTCCATATAGTCGATATCGCAGTACATTACATCGGCAGGGATCTGTTTTTTGCGAAAGGTTTGGGCGATGTTCAACACTTCATCGGCACTCATATAACTCCATCGGCATTGCTGATAGCCCAGGCTCCAGAGCGGCGGCATTTCCATCCTGCCGGTAAGCCAGGTATAATCTTCAATTATTTTGGCAACACCCTGTGCCCCGAAAAAGTAGTAATTCAAATCGCCGCCATCGGCACCGAACCAGCTTGTTTCTTCATCTGTGGATGCACCAAAGTCGAAGTAGCTTTTATGGGTATTGTCAAGAAACAAACCGTAAGTTAACCCGCTGTGTAATCCTATAAAAAACGGAAAGGTTTTATACAGCGGATCGGATTCGGGCGTGTGGTTTGGCGCATCGGTATTCCAGTTTACATACGCCGCGCCACGCCTGTCGAGGTTACCTGTTTTTTCGCCCAGGCCAATAAACCGTTCACCCTCAAACAACCGGCGATAACAGATCACCCGTTCGCCCTGCCAGTTTGTACCAAAGCGGGCGTCATCTTCACTCAGCGAGATACCACCTGCAGTAAAAAAGTTGAAACGTAGTGGCGATTTCTGAATACTGAGCCTTAAGGCGGGTGTAGTAATATCAATATTGACCGATGACTCATCAAAATCGAAATCGGCCAGTGGCTGCCTGATTACCGCAAAGGAAGGATCATCCGGGTTGAAATTTTTACTGATGCTTACCCTGATAATTGTAGGGCTATAGATATAAACCCTTGCTTCGGCTTCGGCGGTTTTAATTGTTAAAATACCATCTTGTTGTTTAAAGCCCTGTACGTTACCTGCAATTTCTAAATTCATGCCTGTGGGGTACCCGGAATAGATAAAGGTACTTAAAGGCAACGTTGTTTGGTTAGGTTGGTTTTGTTAAATGTAGATTTTGAGATAAACGTCAACGGATTTTCCTCTTTTCATTTAACTCTCGCTCGTTTGTAACCATAGGTATTGGGAAGGGGAAAGTTGCTTTGGAAAACAAATAGAAACCATGTCATTATAAGCGCAGCGCGGCAATCTCGTAGCCAATGCAAGTCCGATCTATATAGCTACGAGATTGCCACGTCGCTCCAGGGGCTTCTTCCCCTGCGGCTCCTCGCAACGACATGGTTGTTAATTGAGCTTAAAAAACGTTGCATGGGTTTTTCTATTTCATCCCCAAAAACGACCAACCCGCTTTCCTGCCCGATAAACGCCCTTTAATTTTCGACCAACTTGTAAAACACTGATAATTAGCATGTTTTTGGTGTTTGCCGAATACTTCCGGGTATTGGTCTATATCTTTTCGGTGCTGGTATAACACTTTTTAGCACTTAAAATTAATGTTGTTCATTTGATCATTGAAATAACAAACACAAAATATTTAACATACTTAAAAGCTCAAAATCATGAAAACTTCAATAAAATTATCAGCATTATTCTTATTATTAAGCGCAGGTGTATTTGCTACTACAGCAGCTAAAGCCGTCGATGTAACTCCTAAAGCTAAAGAGGTTGTTACCTTTAAAGCCCTTGACCACGACCGCGGTGTTAAGTTAATACTCGCAAAATCAGAAAACGGCCGTTCATTTATACGCGTTTATAGCAAACAAAATGAACTTTTGCTGAAAGATGTTGTATCAACCAAAACCGATGTTGAAAGGGGTTATGTTTTAACCAATCTTGAAGATGGTGATTACATTATGGAAGTTAAAACCAATAACCAGGTGGTTAAGAAAACCCTGCACGTTTATGAAGACGGTGATCAAAAAACATTCTTTATTTACCAGGACTAATTTAGGAAGCCATATCAAACAAAAAGCTCCCGTTCGGTTGGAACGGGAGCTTTTTGTTTGAAGGAGCAAATATTAATTAGTCCCAAAGTTTTTCGGGATAAACACCGTTAGCTACCAGGTCAGATATGCTTTTTTGAACGATAGGTTTGTCTTCTTTATACGTAACACCAAACCATTTTGAACCGGTTGGGATCACTTTAAACGCAGCAGTACCATCTTTAATCAGCTTATCAGCAGCAAGCGGGATAAAGAATTCCGCTTTAGGATTATTTTCGTTAGCCGCAACAAAATCTACGAACATTTGCTCACTTTGTTTGAAGATAGCCGGTGTAAAGCCCCAGAAATTCATTGATACACGGGTATCGTTAGGAAGCGCATGCTCGCCGGTGGCATCCTTGTAAGCTACGGTACTATCTTCCTTAAAATAAACCTCGGTACGCTCGTTAATTTCAACCATGTTGCCCGCGTCATCAACTTTACATACACCACGGGATACCGAACCATAATCAGAAAGGGTGCGGTCAATCTGATAACCTACCAGTGAATACAGATTGTCCTTCACTTCAGTAGTTAAAAATTTAGCCATTTTTTCAAACGCGTCATAGCCGTAATAATCATCGGCATTGATTACGCAAAAAGGTTCTTTTACCTGATTGCGCGCGGCAAGCACTGCATGGGCTGTACCCCATGGTTTGGCGCGTTCGATTTCTTTGTTGATACCAAATGGCTTAAGGTCAAAGCTTTGGAAAACGTAATCTGTTTCAACACGACCAGCCAATTTAGGCTCAAAAATGGCCTTAAAGCTGTCAACAAACTCTTCGCGGATGATAAAAGTAACTTTGCCGAAGCCTGCTTTTATAGCATCATATATTGAATAATCAATAATTGTTTCGCCATTGGGGCCAAAGCCGTCAACTTGTTTCATACTGCCATAACGGCTAGCCATCCCTGCGGCCAATATCAGTAAGGTTGGTTTCATAGATAGTATCGGGGGTATTTGTTAAAAGCTATTTTATGATTAATTATTATAGGTGAATGGATTTTTGCCCGGATTGTTTTATATGCAATATAAACTTTTTGTTATTTAAAGTACCTGAAATCCTGACCGGCCTGAATATTTAGCAGAGACTCGTATATCAAACGGATCACGTTATCAACATCCTCTTTGTGGATCATCTCGACAGTGGTATGCATATAACGTAAAGGTAATGAGATTAATGCCGATGGCACGCCATCATTTGAGTAAGCAAAGGCATCGGTATCGGTCCCTGTTGACCGTGATGATGCCTGACGCTGGAACGGTATGCCCGCTTTTTGAGCACTTTCAATAAGCAGCTTATTCAGGTTGTTTTGTACTGCCGGAGCATATGATACAACAGGGCCTTTACCGCAGGCTAAGTCGCCCTGGGTAATTTTGTTAATCATTGGCGTTTGGGTGTCATGCGTAACATCGGTAACAATAGCCACATTGGGTTTAATTTTATGCGCTATCATTTCGGCACCGCGTAAACCTATCTCCTCCTGCACCGCGTTAACTATATATAAACCAAAAGGAAGTTTTACATTGTTTTCTTTAAGTAAACGGGCAACCTCGGCAATCATGAAGCCGCCTGCACGATTATCAAGCGCACGGCCAACATAATAGCGGTCGTTAAGCACCATAAATTCATCTTCGTAAGTGATAACACAACCTACGTGGATACCCAGTTTTTCAACTTCTTCTTTTGAGGTGCAACCGCAATCTAAAAAGATATTTTTAAGGGTAGGCGCTTCTTCTTTATCACCGCCCAGGCGGGTGTGGATAGCAGGCCAGCCGAAAACAGCTTTAACCACGCCATTATCGGTATGGATATTTACACGTTTTGAAGGCGCTATCTGATGATCGGAGCCGCCGTTGCGGATAACATATATTAAGCCATCGTTAGTGATGTAATTCACAAACCATGAAATTTCATCGGCATGAGCTTCAATAACTACTTTGTAATCGGCTTTAGGATTGATGATGCCAACCGCGGTGCCATAATTATCAACATAATGGGTGTCAATATAGGGCTTCAGGTATTCGAGCCAAAGCTCCTGGCCTTTCCATTCAAAACCTGTAGGTGAGGGGTTGTTGATATATTTTTCAAAAAACGCGAGTGAAGTTTCGTTTACAACGGACGTATGCTGTGGGGCGTCAGATTTCTTTTTGGCCATATTGAATTAATGTTTTCAATCTAAATGTAGTAATACAGCAAATATAATAAAGCTCATGACATTGCACTAAAATTAAGCCGGATATAAGCAGTAAATCAATTATATAAAATCATTATTAAACGTTTTTGAAAATATTTAGTCACAATGAAGGCGCTGGTTTGTTTTGATACAAAAATGACCGGTTATTTCATAAAGCTTTCATGCTTATGTTATACCTTTCCACGATATTTAATTTTTAATAAGGTGAAACTATTCAGGCTAACTTGTATCCTATTTGCGGCATGTTTTTTAGCGGCATGCAGCGTTCCTCAATATGTAAATGTTCCGGTTGATTACGCGCCGAAGCTGAATTTTAACAGGGCAAAAACAACCATCGTGGTCATTAACCACTACATGCCCGATTCGACCCGTAACCGCAATAAACGCGTATTAACTACATTTAAAGCCGCCGCTTATACCGCTATAAACCATGCAGCGGTACAGCTGCATGCGCTGCCCGGTGTAAAAGTTGTACAACTGGTTGACTCGGTTAACTTTACCGCCAATACCGATTCGGTGAAATTTCTGGCAAAAAAATACAACGCTTCTTATGTGCTCGCGTTTGAGGATTTTAAAGGCGAAACCAAATTGGAGCAGGATTATTATAACGGCGTACCGTCGGTTTACCGGGTATCGGTGGTTAAAACCAGCTTTACTCTTTACGAAGCCAATGGCATCTACTTTAAAAAGCTAAACGGTGAGGCTGAAATAAATGATAATAATCCTTATGGTAATGCATCCAGCTTACTTGCCCATGGCGGGCCGTTATTTGATGCTATCCGTAATTCGGCATTGGATGCCCTAAAGGATTACCTGCCGTACACCGATTATCATGACAGGCCCCTGTATACCAATGGCGACCAGCTAAGCAGCTCGGTAGAACTGATCAAAGCCGGTAAATTTGATAAGGCTTTCCAGCTATTAAACCCGCTTATTGACGGGCCCGACCTGAAGCTTGCCAGCCGCGCAGCTTACAACCTTGCCGTAGTATATGAGGCGCAGGGCGATATCGAGGCCGCACTTGAGGTGGCCAAGATCTCGAACCAGAAACAGCCCAATGATTTTGCCAAAGCTATTATTGTTGATT
Organism: Mucilaginibacter sp. P19; assembly: GCF_050632265.1. Classification (NCBI taxonomy): domain Bacteria; kingdom Pseudomonadati; phylum Bacteroidota; class Sphingobacteriia; order Sphingobacteriales; family Sphingobacteriaceae; genus Mucilaginibacter; species Mucilaginibacter sp. P19. The sequence continues at coordinate 779,397 of NZ_CP192586.1, read as the reverse complement.
TGATGAAAGAGTAAAGTCCTCAAAACCTAAACCAACCTTATTACAAATACCTTGAAAAACTTATTTGCCATTTGTGTGCTCGTTGCCATGGGTTTGGCAGCCTGCAGTGTAAATTATGAAATTACAGTACCGGTTAATTACGCCCCTAAACTGGAATTGGGGCATAACGAAACCAAAGTTGTAGTAGTAAACAGGTTTACTGTTGACTCGGTAGCTAATAAAAATAAACGCAAACGAGCTGTACTTAAGGGCGGCGCTTACAGCGCTATTGCAATGGCAGCCAAACAGCTTGATATGCTGCCCCGCATCCAAACAACAGTACTTGCCGACTCTGTTAATTTGATTGCAGATACCACGCCAATAAAAACACTTGCCGAAAAATGCAATGCCAACTATGTTTTAACGCTTGACTCGCTTAGTGCCGATATCCCCGTAGAGCTTGTTGATACCATGGAAGTATATACCACGGTGGTTAATACAAGGTTTACTTTATACGAAAGCAACGGCAAGTATTTTAAAATTCTTAGAGGGAAAGCGAAGGATTTTCATTCGGAGAGCCGTTATTACGGTATAATTGCTGCCTTGCTGGTACATCCTACGGTAAAAGGCAATGGTGCGGCCATAAGCCAGTCGGCAGGTAATGCGGCTATTGATGCGATAAAGGATTATCTGCCATCTACATTAACTAACCAGCGGCAATTATATGCTGATAACGACAGCTTGAAGGTTGCTATTAACCACATGATAGCAAAGCGATATAATGAGGCCTTTAAAATACTGAATCCAATTATTGATGGGCCCGATCTTAAACTGGCCAGCCATGCGGCTTACAATTTGGCGGTGTTATATGAAGCACAGGGCGACATTGAAGAAGCTTTAAAGGCAGCAAAATTATCGAACGAAAAACAACAAAACGTTAAGGCGACTGCAATTATTCCTGATTTAGAGAAGGAGTAAGTTCTTTTTCGAGAATCTCATAATCGAAACCATTTTTTGAAAAGAAATTACCTGTGTGAATAAAACCAGCTTTGAGGTAAAATGGAATGGCCGATAACCTTGCGTTACACCACAGGCGGGTCCCCCGCTTACAAGGACAAAATCGGTAATATGCTGCAATACCGCACGGCCTATTCCCATGTTTTGCATGGTTTCATCAACAGCAAATTTGCGAAACTGCCAATCGTTCCCTTTATTAAAGAGTGATACTACCGCTATGATATGATTATCTTTAAATGCAGCAAAGTGATACCCGTGGTTATCCTCCTCCATCTCCATTTCGTACAGCTTGCTTTCGGGGTATAATATACGTTGCCTTAACCGCCAGGTAAGCTCGGGACGGATTTGTTCGATAGAGATATTTTTCATTGCGGATTTCGGATGTTCGATTTCGGAATTAGAAACGCAAAGGTAAACAAATCTGATTTTCTATTGCCGAAGGCACAAATAATCACGGCGCTGGCGGCCGCACATACTTGCGCCAGCAAACAGCCAGAAAGGCAATTACGGCATCTACAATAAAAAAGAAATAAATCCGAAATCGAACATCCGAATTCCCAAATCTACAGTGGAATATTCCCGTGTTTCTTCCTTGGGTTGTTCACTACTTTATTTTCCAGCATTTTAAAAGCCTGGATCAATTTAATGCGCGTTTCGGCAGGTTCAATAACTTCGTCGATAAATCCGCGTTCGGCAGCACGGTAGGGATTGGCAAAGGTATCTGAATATAATTGTTCCATCTCCAGCCATTTGGCTTCATGGTCTTCGGCCTTCGTGATCTCGCGTTTAAAAATGATTTCGGCGGCACCTTTGGCTCCCATTACCGCAATCTCGGCCGATGGCCAGGCAAAGTTCATATCGGCACCAATATGTTTGGAGTTCATTACATCATAAGCGCCTCCATAAGCCTTGCGCGTAATTACAGTAACACGCGGAACGGTGGCTTCACAAAAAGCATATAACAGTTTAGCGCCATTGGTGATAATAGCATTCCATTCCTGGTCGGTACCGGGCAAAAAGCCGGGAACATCTTCAAACACCAGCAGCGGAATGTTGAAGGAATCGCAAAAGCGCACAAAACGTGCAGCCTTGGTTGATGAATGGATATCCAATACCCCGGCCAAAAAAGCGGGCTGATTAGCCACTATGCCAATACTGCGGCCTGCCAGGCGCGCGAAGCCCACCACAATGTTTTCAGCAAAATCTTTATGCACTTCCAAAAACGAAGCTTTATCGATGATATGATCAATAACCTCGCGGATATCATAGGGTTGTGAGGCTATTGATGGCAGGATGGTGTTTAACTCGGGCCTAAGCTCGTCGCCGTTTTCGTAGGGAGCGGCGGGAGCTTTATCCTCACAATTTTGAGGCATATAGCTCAGCAGGCTTTTGATATGCTGAATGGCGGCTATTTCATTGGCACAGGCAAAATGAGTAACGCCCGATTTGCTGGCGTGGGTATTGGCACCGCCCAGTTCTTCGGAGGTTACCACTTCATGCGTAACCGTTTTTACTACATTAGGCCCGGTAACAAACATGTATGAGGTATGCTCAACCATCAAAATAAAATCGGTAATAGCAGGCGAGTAAACAGCACCACCTGCGCATGGCCCCATAATAGCCGAGATTTGCGGGATAACGCCCGATGCCATGGTATTGCGGTAAAAAATATCGGCATAACCGCCAAGGGATACCACACCTTCCTGGATGCGCGCACCGCCCGAGTCATTAAGACCGATAAGGGGAGCGCCATTCTTTAGGGCGAGATCCATGATCTTGCAGATCTTTTCGGCATGGGTTTCGGAAAGCGAGCCGCCAAACACTGTAAAATCCTGGGAAAATACGTAGGTGAGCCGTCCGTTTATGGTGCCATAACCTGTAACAACACCGTCGCCGGGATATTTTTCTTTCTCCATGCCAAAATCAATGGAGCGGTGGGTAACCAGCATCCCTATCTCCTGGAACGAGCCTTCATCCAATAAAAAATGTAAACGTTCACGTGCCGTTAATTTTCCTTTTTTATGCTGACTTTCAATACGTACCGGGCCTCCGCCCTGCATGGCTTCATGACGTTTTAGCCTTAACAGATCAAGCTTTTTATCCACAATTCAGGTTGTTAGTAATTGTCTAAAAATAGTAATTATATTGTAAGAATAGCTTTTGCTTACTTATTCTGGTGGTTTAATAACGGATTTTTATATATTTGTGTTGATGAAGATCAGGAATAATAAAATATGGGTAGTGGCGCTGTTCATGACCGTCTTTGTAATAAAGATGGGCATTTCGCTTGCACCTGTTTTTTTATATCTTGATAATAAAACGGTAAGTGCGGTGATCCTTCAGTTGGAGCAGGAAAGCAAAACTGAAAAAGACAGCCCCGAAAAAGACCTTGTGAAAGAGAAAAAATCTTCGATGAGTATGACCTTCATACCATAAACTTCATCACATTTATTGCCGAAACCAAAGTTCTCCACAACCAGGAAAACGCATTATATAAACAGGTTTATCACCCTGTAGTTCCTACACCCCCTCCAAACGCATAAGGTGAATTTAACCGGATACTTCCCTATCCGGATAGCAATGCTTTTTAATTCATTTTAACAATCTTACTCAATTTTCATTCTTATGCAAATCAAGCAAGGTGAGGCTGCTATGGGCAATCTCAACCTAAAAAAATATTTTCTGCCCAAAAATTTAAAAAGGGATATTCCTTCAAGTGTCGTTGTATTCCTGGTGGCTTTGCCGCTGTGTTTAGGTATAGCGCTGGCATCGGGAGCGCCGCTCTTCGCAGGCGTATTAACAGGCATTATTGGCGGTATAGTAGTAGGTACGCTTAGCGGCTCGCAACTGAGTGTGGCCGGTCCTGCGGCTGGTTTAACAGTAATTGTACTTAATGCCATTACTACGCTTGGCGCTTACGAAACCTTTTTAATGGCCCTGGTACTGGCGGGTGTTTTCCAGATCATACTTGGAATTGTTAAAGCCGGCACCATTGCCAATTACTTCCCGTCATCGGTTATTGAGGGGATGCTGGCAGCGATAGGTATTATTTTGATCATGAAGCAGTTTCCGCACGCGGTTGGCTATGATGCCGATTTTGAAGGCGATGAGGGCTTTCGCCAAATTGATGAACACAATACTTTTTCGGGTATAACACGGGCTTTCGCCAGGATAAACTATGGCGCAGTGATCATCAGCGTGGTGTCCCTGGCATTTATGATTTACTGGCCCAGGTTTAAAAAGCTGGCTATAGTTCCGGCTCCTTTATTGGTGGTACTGGCCGGTATCGGGCTAAGCCTCGCGTTTTCCGGAACAGGCCTTGCCTTGCTTGATAAGCAGTTTGTACGCATACCGCTGGTGAACAGCAGTGCCGAATTTTTTGCGCTGTTTAAATCGGCTGATTTTAGCCAGATAGGCAACAAGCAGGTTTGGATAACGGCTTTCACCATTGCGGTGGTTGCCAGTTTGGAAACACTGCTGAGCCTGGAGGCTGTAGATAAAATAGATCCTATCAAACGTATCTCGCCCACCAACCGCGAACTGCTTGCACAGGGAACGGCCAATATCGTTAGCGGTATGCTTGGCGGCTTACCCATGACGGCAGTAATTGTTCGTTCGTCGGCAAACGTAAATGCCGGTGCCCGCACTAAAGTGAGCGCCATACTGCATGGTATATTGTTATTGGTTGCTTTACTGGCGATACCGTCTTTAATTAACCATATCCCGCTGTCGTGTTTGGCAGCGATCCTGCTTATGACTGGGTATAAACTGGCTCGTATAAGCCTTTTCAAGCACATGTGGCACCAGGGCTTGAGCCAGTTTATCCCTTTCGTAGTTACCATTGTGGCCGTTGTTATGACCGATTTGCTTATTGGTGTGGGCATAGGCATGCTGGTGGGGATCTTTTATATTCTGCGTACCAACCTGCGTAACCCTTATTTCTATCACATTGAAAAAAATGGCAGCAAAAAAGTTATTAAGATTAAGCTGGCCGAGGAAGTATCCTTCCTGAACAAGGCTGCCATACAGGTAACGCTTACCAGCTTGCCACAAGGCGCCGAAGTGGTGATCGACGGAGCGAACTCAAGGTACATCGATCCGGATGTGCTGGAGATCATCCACAATTACAAGCACAATGCCTATACCAAGGGCATTATTGTGCAACTGAACGAAGTAAAGGACAAGTACGATGTACCTCCTTTAAAAGAACTGGTTTATAACCCTAACTAAAAAATCGAAAAACAATGTCAACACAAGAAAAAACAAACGGTAAAGCCGTAATAGATACAAACAATATTAAACTGGCCCAGTCAAGCAGTTACAGTGCTTTAATTAAAAACAACGCCGCCTGGGTTGAGCGTAAACTTGCCGAGGATGGTGAGTATTTTAAGAACCTGGCCAAAGGTCAGAGTCCTGAAGTGCTGTGGATAGGCTGCTCAGATAGTCGTGTTCCGGCTAATGAAGTAACCGGTACCAAACCCGGCGAAGTGTTTGTGCACCGCAATATTGCCAACGTATGCGTACACTCGGACATGAACATGCTGAGTGTGCTTGACTATGCCGTTAACGTACTAAAAGTAAAACATGTTATTGTTGCCGGGCACTATGGTTGCGGCGGTGTTGCCGCTGCTATGAGCAGCAAACAATTTGGCTTAATTGATAACTGGCTGCGCCATATTAAGGATGTGTACCGTTTGCATAGCCATGAACTTGACCGTATAACCGACGAGACCGCCAAAGTTAACCGCCTGGTTGAGCTTAACGTTACCGAGCAGGTATATAACCTGTGTAAAACCACCATTATCCAAAACGCGTGGAAAGAACGTCATGACCTTGAAGTACACGGTTGGGTAATTGACCTGGGCAGCGGCCTGGTTAAAGATCTGAAAGTTAGCAGCAGCAGCCCTCATAATTTAGGCTACGTATACGAGCTTGACGTTGAAGCTGTAGCAGCACACTAAAATATAATTTGATCAGTGCTTCCGACGCCGTAAGGGGCGTAGGGAGGTTTGATTGTTAAGTTGATCCCGGCTCTTAGGAAGTGGCCGGGATTTTTTTAGCACCCCACCCAAACCCTCCCCGGAAGGGAGGGCTTAAAAATCTTTAATAAAAAATGTCATTTCGATAGAGCAGCGTGGGGATAGAGCGCAGGTGCGAAAGAGAAATCTTCTACGCCCTGTAAAGTGGATGCGCATAGTTCACGTATAAGATTTCTCCTCACTCCCCTCGCTTTTCACCGCATACTGATCGTCGAAATGACAATTTTTATATTTATTCCCAATTCGTTTAAAATATTATCCCTTGCATCAAACAAGCTTATATAAACGCGGTTAAGTTTTTTGTAATTTTAACAGAAACCCCTGCCGTGAAATATCTATGCTTAAAGCTGTAAAAGAACAACGTACCCTTAAAGAAAACCTGATGCTGGCTTCATCAACGGCATTTGTAGCAGGCGTTACCAATGTGGCGGGCATGCTGGCTTTTTTGGCTTTTACCTCAAATATTACCGGGCATGTGGCTAACCTCGCCAAACACATTATTGAACAAAACTACCGCCAGATGATCATATTTTTAGTTTGGCTGCTGATGTTCTTTGCCGGGGCTTTTGTATCCAGTTTTATTGTACGCTCATTTGATGATAAAAGCAGGTGGCGGGCAAACTCCACCCCAATGGTAATTGAAGCTGTTATTTTACTGGGAGTAGCCATTTACGGGCATAATTTTTACCGGGAAACACAGATGGAGCGCGAAATTGTGATCAGCGCTATTTTGTTTTCGATGGGATTGCAGAATAGCCTGGTTTCCAATATCTCGGGTGGCCTGATCAAATCGAGTCATTTAACCGGTTTATTTACCGACCTGGGCAGTGAGGTGGCCGAATGGTTCCATCCGCGTACCAAAAATACGGAAGCCGCCGGTAATAAAATACTGATCAGGTTTACGGTGCTTGGCTTTTACCTGTTCGGCGCACTGGCAGGCGGATACTTCTTTAACCTGTATGAGTTTGCCATATTTTATTTTATCCCTGTTATTTTGCTTACCATTATGTATTATGATGTTTCGCCACTTGCTTTGCATAAACTTAGCCGTATGTTTGCATCAGGCAGAAAACGTCAAACCGCATCTTAAAACATCAATTTTTTAAATATATGTGTGCTCAAATTCATGATACCAGTCATATCACCTATGAAGGCTTACTGGAAGGAAACAAAAAATTTATTGAAGGTGCTTTAGCCGAAGATCCTCTATATTTTGATAAACTGGCTAACGGGCAAAAGCCCCTATACTTTGGATAGGCTGCGCCGACAGTCGCGTGCCTGCCAACCAAATCACCAATACCGCCCCGGGCGAGATCTTTGTACACCGTAACATTGCCAACATGGTTATCCACTCGGACATGAATATGCTGAGTGTGCTTGATTACGCGGTGAACGTATTAAAAGTGAAGCATGTAATTGTTACCGGTCACTACGGCTGCGGTGGTGTTAATGCGGCCATGGGCAATACCCAGTTTGGCCTGATTGATAACTGGCTGCGCCACATCAAAGATGTTTACCGCTTACATGCCGATGAGCTTGACGCCATTGAAAACGAAACCGAGCGCAGTAACCGCCTGGTTGAACTGAACGTGATAGAAAATGTGAACAACCTTTGCAAAACATCTATCGTGCAAAATGCCTGGAAAAATGGGCAGGAACTTTCGGTACACGGCTGGGTTTACAGCCTCAGCACCGGCCTTATCAACGATATGAAAGTAAGCACATCCAGCAATGAGAAAATGGATGCTGTGTTTAAATTTAAATAGTCGCCCCCCGGCCCCCTAAAGGGGGAGGAATAGAGGATAAATAGAAAAGCGATGAGTCTGTCGACTCATCGCTTTTCTATTTAAAAAATGTCATTTCCTTTAAACCAAAGGAAATGACAAGTTGTTTTTGAGTTTTTTGCACAAAAAAAGCGATGAATTAATAAACTCATCGCTTTTTTATATCGTTGTCTATTGCTCCCCCTTTAGGGGGCCGGGGGCTACACCTCCTTAGCCAAAAACGGGTACCTGTAATCCTTTGGTGGATCAAAGGTTTCTTTGATGGTGCGTGGCGATACCCAGCGAAGCAAGTTAATCATTGATCCGGCTTTATCGTTAGTGCCTGATCCCCTTGCGCCGCCAAATGGCTGCTGACCAACTACCGCTCCTGTAGGTTTATCATTAATGTAGAAGTTACCTGCCGCGTTGCGTAAACGGGTGGTAGCTTTTTCAATAGCATACCTGTCCTGCGAGATGATTGAGCCTGTAAGCGCGTAGATAGATGTTTTATCTACAACTTCAAGGATTTCATCAAATTTATCATCTTCGTAAACATATACTGTTAGTACCGGGCCGAAAAGTTCCTCGCACATGGTTACGTAGTACGGATCTTCGACTTTTAATACAGTTGGCTCTATGAACCATCCTTTGCTTTTGTCATAGCTGCCACCGGCAACAATTTCAACACCTTCGTCGGCTTTAGCAGCGTCGATGTATTTGGCCAGTTTATCAAACGATACTTCGGTGATCACGGCATTGATGAAGTTTTCAAAATCTTCTACCGGGCCAATTTTAAACGAAGTAATGTCACGCTGCATGTTTGCTTTTACCGCAGGCCACAATGAAGCCGGGATATAAGCCCTTGAAGCAGCCGAACATTTTTGTCCCTGGTATTCAAAAGCGCCGCGAACAAGGGCAGTGCTTACCACATCGGCGTTGGCACTCGGATGGGCAAGTACAAAATCTTTACCACCGGTCTCGCCTACAATACGTGGATATGTTTTGTATTTGTGGATATTGGTACCAATTGTTTGCCAGATGTTCTGGAACACTTTGGTTGAACCTGTAAAGTGTATGCCAGCAAAATCAGGGTGGTTAAAGATCACCTCGCCTGCAACAGGGCCATCAACATAAATCAGGTTGATAACGCCATCGGGTACGCCGGCTTCTTTAAAAATCTTCATGATCACGTTAGCAGCGTAGATTTGCGTATAAGCAGGTTTCCAAACCACTACATTGCCCATCATGGCTGCAGATGCAGGCAGGTTCCCGGCAATAGCCGTAAAGTTGAATGGCGTAAGCGCGAACACAAACCCTTCAAGCGGGCGTTGTTCTACACGGTTCCAAACACCTTTGCCCGATACCGGCGGCTGTTGTTTGTAAATCTCGGTCATGTACTCCACATTGAAACGCAGGAAGTCGATCAGCTCGCAAGCCGAATCAATCTCGGCCTGGTAAGCGTTCTTTGACTGACCAAGCATAGTGGCTGCATTGATTTCGGCACGGTATGGACCGGCTATCAGTTCGGCGGCTTTCAGGAATATAGCAGCACGCTGTTCCCAGGCCAGGCTTTCCCAGTCGGCTTTGGCTGCAAGGGCTACATCAATAGCGGCTGTGACGTGACTTGCATCACCTTCGCTGAAGGTAGCCAGCAAATGTTTATGATCATGCGGCGGACAGAATTTCCAACTTGGTGTTGGTACGTACTTCCTTGCCGCCAATGTACATAGGTATATCTAATTGTTGGGCACGACCGGCTTCTAAAGCTGCCTTAAGCGCCACACGCTCCAAACTCCGCGGACCGTAATTTAAAACGGGCTCATTTATCGGTGCCGGAACATTAAAAAATCCTTTAAGCATAGATGATAATTTATGTTGCCGCAAAGATAGGGATTTTGCAGGGGAAGGTTGGGTAGGCTATTTAGGAAATTACGGGAAGCTGATATTTAGTTAAAATACATTAGCACAACTTAATTGTATATTTTTATGTTATGAAGGACTATACTATTTTAGAAAAGCTTGATGCAATATTGAACTTTATAATTAATGAAAGGGATGAAATAGGACTTTCGGAATATCTCAATAACAACTACAACGAAGCAGTCGAATTATTAGAAAAGCTATCAAAAGATGGCTATATAAAGCGCGAACAGAAAACCAAGAACGATCCATTTAATAGCATTCCTACTACTGAAGGGCGAGTATTCAGCATCTCCGGAGGTTATGTTGGACATAAAGCAGCAAATGATTTGAAAGAAAAATTATCAAATGATAAGGTAATTATAGATCTTAAAAATGCAAAGAGAATTTATAAGACATATTGGATCACCTTTGCATTGGCTTGTTTAGGTGCTCTGTTAGGTATTTATACATTCGTTAACAATCTATTAAGCTCACATCAGAGTACTTCACTTAAAAATGAAACTGTACAAAAAAAGTCTATCAAAGCGATCAAATGAAATCATTCGTTGTTAAAACACTGGCATAGATTGTATCACCGCCGAATGGAAATATAACATGCCCTTCGTTTGTTGTAAACGGTTGTAATTAACAAAATACTGATTTATCGATTGAGCGAAGTAAGATTGCGCGTGAGGTTGAAACAGAAATCTTGTACGCCATGCAAATCCGGTAAGCATGATGGTTGATCATATTTATTTAATTTAAAGAGACCGGAAACCATCCCATTCCCTTTAACCTTTTACATTTGCCCCCATGCAATCCCTCCTCTACGAAGATCAAACTTTTACCAAAATAACCGCCGGCCAGCTCAACGGCGCCACTTACGAAAACTGTAAATTCATCAACTGTGACCTCGCCCATGCCCATCTCACGGGCATTACTTTCGTCGACTGCCAGTTTGATACCTGCAACCTGCTCCTTGCCGAATTAGGCAATACCGGCTTGCAGAACATTCGTTTTAAGCACTGCAAAATAAGCGGCGTAAACTTTGGCAAGGCTAACGACTTTTTGTTCGAGGTACATTTTGAGGATTGTATTTTAGACAATGCCGTGTTTTATAAAAAGAAGAACAAGAAAGCAACCTACACCGATTGTTCCATGATGGAAACCGACTTGACCGAGGCCGACCTGAGCGATTGTAAATTCATTAACTGTAATCTTAAAAACGCTTTCTTCAGTCGTACCATCCTTAAAAACGCCGACCTGAGCACATCCTATAACTTCATCATCGATCCGGATGATAACATCATCAAAAAAGCAAAGTTCTCGCTTCATGGTTTACCGGGATTGCTTAACAAATATGATATCCGGATAGGATAACAATATTTCACCCGCTTATTAGTTAATGTTATTGATTATAAACCTTATGCAAAAACTTGTCCTGTTTTTTCTTTTCTGTTGATAAGCACCGGGGCTTTAGCTCAGCGTGATACTTCTGCGTTTACCAAATTCAATGATTTTAACAACCTGGTTTTAAATGGTGGTGTCAAAAAACCGGAAGCTCAAAAGCAATTTGAAACCCTGTTAAAACGAATTAACATTCTGGAAATGATCCGTGCTGAGCGGATCATTCCAAAAACGCAATGGGTATTCCCCTTAAAGGGCTATAAAAGCAGCGCCATTGGCGGTACTCATGGTAATGGTTATTTTGATAAAGGATACCGTTACCTTGACGGCAACAAGCATGGCGCCCATCCTGCACACGATATTTTTATCAACGACCGCAATCAGGATTGCATTGACGACCATACTCAAAAAGCGGTTGATGTTATTGCAGTTGATGACGGCTGGGTAATAGCCTGTACCAATCAATGGGAGCCCAACAGCAATATGCGGGGAGGCAAATTTATCTGGATCTATCATCCGGCAACCCATATTTTCACGTACTATGCGCACAATAACCAGATTTTTGTAAAACCGGGCGGCTATGTTACGCAGGGACAAAAAATAGCCGAGGTTGGCAGAACAGGGTACAACGCTTATAAAAAACGCTCCCCTACTCACCTGCATTTTTCGGCATTTAAACTGGTAGATGGTATCCCCGTTCCTTATAACCCTTATGAACAGCTAAAAAAAGCCAAAACGTTATGAAAATCCTGATCACCTGCCTGCTTTTATTTTTGAATATTAACATTGCTCCTCCGGATAACGTGATTAAAAGATTCGCGGTACCGGCAGGCTATCAGCGTATAGCAGCGTCACCCGGCAGTTTCGGGGCATGGCTGCAGGCTTTACCTTTAAAGCCGGCGGGCACACCAACCAAAACTTATAGAGGCGATATTGCCCGTACCGATGTTTACACTGCTGCGGTTATTGACATGAGCATAGGCAACCAGGACCTGCAGCAATGTGCCGACGCGGTGATGCGCTTACGCGGCGAATACCTTTATCAGCAAAAAAATTCAACGAAATTTCTTTCAACTTTACCAGCGGTTTTAAATGCGATTATGAACATTATGCTAAAGGCTATCGCTACAAAAACGACCATTGGGTATTAAAAGCCAAACCCGATTATTCGTACCCGGCATTTTTAAATTACATGAATTTGGTATTCAGTTATGCGGGCACCCTGTCCCTGCAAAAAGAATTAAAAACTGTAACTAACCCCAAGGATGTAAAACCAGGTGATGTGTTCATCCGAGGGGGCTCGCCCGGGCATTGTTTTATTGTGCTTGAGGTAGTAGAAAATGCCGCTCATCAAAAGCAATTTTTACTGGCGCAGAGTTTTATGCCGGCCCAAAATATCCAGGTATTAAAATATGATTCACCGTGGTTTGCTATGGACCAGCACAGCGGGATCATGTATGGCGAGCTGATCAGTAAAAATTATCTGAAGCGGTTTGATTAAAGTACCCTGTCCGGGATACATGTTGATGTGCCCAAAAAGGAACCGGGAGCACTTACCTATTTTTACTGCTTATCACCGGGTTCTAATATGGCCTTATCTATTACTATATTAAAATGCGGCATCATATTCCCGGCCACCGATATTGATTTTAACACCCCGCCTATCCTGAATAATTTACCATCATAACTTTTAAACTCGTCTATAGTAATGGGATGGGCGGGCACTATACTTTCAGAAGTATATAAATCTGTTCCCTTCCTGTTGGTGCAGGATGAGGCGAGTGTATCCGTTTTATTATCAGAACTTACAATGCGGTTAAGCCCATATTTCAGCGAAGTATATCGGGATGGGGAAAAAATAGTATGACCGATATAACCCGAAACATTTTTCAATGCCTCAGTTTTGGTTAATTTACCCATGTACATTAAACCGGCCTCGGATATAATATGCATGTACCTGATAACAGCCGGTGCATCATCGTCTTGCTTGTTTCCGGGAATTTTCTTTAAAATAGCTTCGGATAGTTTGGCGGCCTCAGGCCAGTTCTCCTCATTTAAAAAGCCTATGAGTGTTGAGAATTGAGCATCGGGAACCAACTCCTGGGCATGTGATCTTGTAAAAGCTACCGATAAGATAAATAGCAGAATGAGGAATTTTTTCATAAAGTTTAGGCGGGCTCTTTCTTATTGTTCCCGCCTAAATTTACATCAAAAAATATATAAATGAAATGAGCGCTACCTTTTTTCAACCCTATCATAAAACCCGCCGAAGCTGTTCATTTTTACAGCATCCTCATTGAAAAAATCGCCGGGGAAACCTAATTCAATAGCGCTTACTTCATTCAGCTTTTTGAAATGTTCGGGGGTTAATTTGGTGTCGATGGCTTTGAGGTTATCATTTAACTGGTCAATTTTGGTAGCGCCCACAATGGGGATACAGCTAAAATCCCTGTCCATCATCCATTGCAGGGCAACATGACTTTCGGATACCCCTAATTCAGCGGCGATGCCAACAACCACTTCAGTAATAGTTTTAGCCCTGTCGTTACGGCGGTTACTTTCCGGTTTTACACGTCCCTGTTCGCCGCGCAGGTATTTGCCGGTTAATGCACCACCTGCCAGCGGGGCCCATGGGGTAACCGTCATGCCATAGTGTTTTGCCATCGGTATCAGCTCCCGCTCGGCAGTCCGGGCCAGCAGGCTGTACTCAACCTGTAAGGCAATGAACTGGCTCCAACCCATCAGCTCGGCAAGGGTATTCCCTTTTGATACCACCCACGCGGGCGTATCACTGATAGCCGCGTAGTTTACTTTGCCCTGTTTTATCAGATCGTCCAACCCGCGCAGCACCTCATCAATAGGGGTAATATTATCCCAGATGTGCAGGTACAGCACATCAATAAAATCAGTTTTGAGGCGTTTAAGGCTTTCTTCCACGCTACGCATCATGTTTTTGCGGTTATTGCCCGATGCATTAGGATTGGTAGTATTATCCTTTAGCGTGTATTTGGTAGCCAGCACAAAATAATCGCGGTCATGATTACCCAGGTATTCGCCAATAATCTTCTCGCTGGTACCCAGTTTATAAACATTGGCGGTATCAATAAAATTGCCGCCTGCGTTGGCATAGGCATCCATAATGGCAAAGCTGGTATCTTTTTCGGCGCCCCAGCCGCCTTCGGTACCGAAGCCCATAGTGCCCAGGCATAATTCAGAAACTTTAAGGCCCGAGCGGCCTAATAATTTATAGTTCATATATGGTGATGTTTTGTGTAACGTTTTTAAAATATGTTATTGGCGAAGCGCGGCAATCTTGCAGCCAATGCATTGTGGCTATGCAGATCAATCATACCAGTCTACACTTAAATCTCCCCACGATGGATTAGTTGCCACTATCAAATCAATTTTCTTTTGTCTTGATCCTGCTTTCAATTGTTTTTCTCTGGCTATGGCATCGTCTATCCATTGAAATTGTTCAAAGTATACCAATTTATCGCACGCATATTTTGCCGTATAACCTTTATAGATCTTTTTCTTATGCTCTAATATCCTGTTATGTAAATCACTCGATACTCCTACGTACAACACTGTGTTAGCTTTGTTTGTTAAAATATAAACGAAGTATTGGTGTATTTTCATTAGATAAGGTTTGGCGCTAATCTAAAAGAATTAATATTAAACTACATCATTTTTAAACATCCATCTCATTGCGGGGAGGTAGATTGGCACATGCATAATCCAACCATTAAAAGTTATGTCATTGAGGAGCAGCACGGGCAAAAGAGCGTCCGGGCGACGTGGCAATCTCGTCGTTATGCCTCTACGATATGCAAAGACGTCGAGCATAGCTACGAGATTGCCGCGCTTCGCTACCCATGACATATTGGATTGGCACATATATAATCCTACCATTAAAAGTTATGTCATTGCGAGGAGCAGCACGGGCAAAAGAGCGTCCGGGCGACGTGGCAATCTCGTCGTTATGCCTCGATGATTTGCAAAGCCGCTGAGCATAGCTACGAGATTGCCGCGCTCCGCTCGCAATGACATATTGTTTTTTATAATTAGAGGAAAGTCGGTTCCAAACAATCCCTCCTTCAACTTTGTACTATTTAATACATCGCTAATATACCAAATTATGAAAATCATCACCCTTCATACCAATACCGACATTAACCAGTTATACCAGTTACTGCACGAAAAACTTAACCCGCTGTTTCATGAGCAACGAAAAAGCGAATTAAATTTCACCGTTGAGCGCAAAGGCGGGGCGGTTGAAATATCGTTGCCTGCTGTTTATGAAAGCGCACTGTTCAGCATCGCGATTAACGGTAACGAACTTTGGATTACCCGGAATGAGCATTATGTTGATGACGTAAATTCGCTCACCGTCGAATCGATCCTGAACGATCTGTTCAGCAAAATTGCCGGTAATTTGGGGACGGATCTGGTACAGGAGGGGTAAAAAGTTTTGATTTACCAAAGAATAATACGTTAAAAAGAGAGACGACGAAGTATCTCTTGTTATACAATGCGCTATTCATGTGCGGTTACTTCGTTCGCGAAAACATGGTGTCTGTTCCATTTGTTAAATAGGATGATAGTCCTAAGCATTACGCAGTTTAAAAATGCAAAATATTCATTGCCGTTGGTTAAAACCAACGGCAAAAAAGCTAAAAGTCCTGGCTTTAGCCCCAATTAGGCAAGCGGATTTAGGCTGAAGCCCTTTTATCGCTATTCATTATTCCGTTGGTTAAAACCAACGGTAATGAAGTTTTATCTACCGGTAAATGATATTCAACCACTTTAAACAGCTTCTTATTTCCGCTAAATAATTTTTAGCTTTAACAGAAAAACATCCCTATGCCTAAAATTTATAGCCTGCTCATCCTTTTTCTGTTTGCTGCATTTACCACACGGGCACAAAAACTCCCTGAAAAAAACGGCGAACCTGTGATCATTAACCGGGATACCCTGTTTAAATTTTATGCCCCGCAGGGATTGTTTGATCCTAAAGAGCGCGCCGGGATTGTTACCCAACGCATTAAGGCCCTGATGAGCCGGATAGATTTTAACCCGGATTCGTTAACGCTTAAAAACGATACGTCCATATCGGTAATAACTTACAACGGCCAGATGATCATGGGGGTTAATAATACCGATGCCTCTTACTCCGAACTGAACCGGCCGCAGCTGGCAGCAAGCTATCTGTCTATACTAAAAAACAAACTGGGCAATGTTTTTGAAAGCAACAGCCCCAAACAATTAATCACCAACGTGCTCGAAGCCGTGGCGGTTGTTATTTTACTGATTTTACTGATCTGGAGTGTTAACAAGGGCTTCAGGTGGATAAAATTAAAGATTATACTGGGTTGGGAACGCCGTGTTGAAAAGCTGGCAGCCAAAGGGGCGCCCGTGGCTTACGCCTCACGCCTGCTTCCTTTTATCAGCGGACTTGTAAATATTGGCCGGCTGCTCATTATCCTGCTGCTGGTTTACCTGGCTTTACCCGTATTGTTTTATATCTTCCCTTCGTCGCAGCCTATTGCCACACAGTTAATCGGCTTTGTGGTTAACCCCTTGAAAAGTATAATGCTGGCCATTGTTCACTTTATACCCAACCTGCTTACCATAACGGTTATTTACCTGGTTACCCGGTATATTGTAAAACTGGTAAAATTTATAGCTACCGAAATAGCAAACGGGGCCATCGCTTTAAAAGGCTTTTACCCTGAATGGGCTATCCCAACTTACAATATCATCCGGGTACTCATGTATGCGTTTATGTTTGTGGTGATATTTCCATATTTGCCGGGGTCGCAGTCTAAAGTTTTCCAGGGAGTTACGGTGTTTATAGGCGTACTGTTTTCGTTAGGTTCCTCGTCGGCTATTGCCAATATGGTATCGGGTATTGTGCTTACCTATATGCGCCCCTTTAAAATTGGCGACCGCATAAAAGTTGGCGAAATTATGGGCGATGTAATTGAGAAAAACCTGCTGGTTACCCGTGTGCGCACCATTAAAAACGAAGATGTAACCGTGCCCAACGCCACCATTTTAAGCGGTGCTACGGTTAATTATACTTCATCGTCAAAAACTTTGGGTTTGATACTGAATACCAGTGTTACTATAGGCTACGATGCCCCCTGGGAAACCATCCACAATCTGCTCATAAGTGCGGCCGAAGCAACAGAGGGGATCCTTGCCAATCCAAAACCGTTTGTACTGCAAACCGCTTTGAATGATTTTAATGTGAGTTACCAGATAAACGCCTATACAGATCAGCCCGGCAAAATGGCCATGATCTATTCGGTATTGTATCAAAACATACAGGATAAATTTAATGAAGCCGGCATGGAGATCATGTCACCGCATTTTACGGCTGTGCGCGATGGAAGCCACATCCAGATCCCCGAAAACTATGTTGCCGATGGGTATAAAAAGCCGGGGTATAAAATAGAACGGGATAGCTAAAAGCCATTAATAAGCAGAAAGCTATAGGAAAGAAGCTTAAAGCAAAAAGCTCTGAAAAAGAAGCATTAACCTAAAACCCGGTTGCAAGGAAAGCTTTAAGCCTTCGGCCTTTAGCTTTAAGCTTAAAAAACTACCCGTTAATCCAGGTAAACTTATACTCGAGCATTGGGTTTTTCATGCGCTCGGCTACACGCAGTAAGCGGGCGGGAAGGTTTACAACGTAATCCCGGGCTTTTTCGCCGGCTTCGTCCAAACCTGTGATACTTTCGATATGCCAGTCGGTCAAAAGCTCTTTCAGGATATCCACATAGTCGATAGCGGTATAAATACCCAAACGCTGTGCGGCATCGGTAAAGTGGCCAAAGGTTTGACCAACCTTTAAACCAACCTCACGCAGAAAGTGGGCAGGCATTACAATCTTTTTACGCATCATATCCTCAAAAGCTACCATAGCCTCGCTTGGATCTACCTCAAATATTTTTTCGATAAAGTATTTGTAAGCTTTGGCATGGCGGGCTTCATCAGATGCGATAACACCGCACATTTTTGAAAGCAGCGGATCGCCATATTTTTTAGCCTGTGATGCTACACGGCGGTGCGAAACATTGGTTGCCAACTCCTGGAAAGAGGTATAGATAAAGTTACGGTAAGGATCATGACCGGTACCGATGTCAAAACCATCAGAGATGAGGTATTGGGTGGAAATCTCCATCATGCGCATATCCACACGACCAGACAGGTACAAGTATTTGTTAAGCAGGTCGCCATGGCGGTTTTCTTCACCGGTCCAGTGGCGGGTCCATTTCATCCAGCCGCCTTCTTCATTGTCAGATACCCCTTCAACCATGGTAAGCCATGATTCGTAAGTAGGCAACGCTTCTTCGGTAATGGTATCGCCAATTAAAACGGCGATCAGATCATATGAAAGACCTGCGGCGCTTTCCTGCAATTCCTTAATTTCAGTAAAGAACGAGTCCCTTGAAGAATCGGGCAAAAAATCAGACGGCTGCCAGATGGTATCAATCGGTTTCAGGTATTCATGTATCTTTTCTAACATGAACTTTTCGATATGCACCATTACTTCTCTGCGCTTTTCTTCAAAAATCTCATAATTGTATATTAGTGAGCAAAGGTAATAAAATTGTAACATTAATGTTTAAAATTTCACTGTACGGCGCTAATTGTGTCCTTCATACACAAGGATAATTTTATAGTAACCGGCCTGCCGTTAAACATTGAAAAACTACTGTTATAACCCCAAAGCATGCCAGGAATATCAAGCTCATTTAAAGCCCTGCGTACAGACTTAATATGAGGGCAGCGGCTATGTGCATCGGCATATTTGTTATAGACGCTTTACGCACCACAATAATGGGCACATCATATTTCAGGGGCCGTTTTTTTACAATTTGCCGCTTATCATTTATGGATTGTTTGTTACCATCTCGCGGATACGTCTGGTAATTGCTTTCGCCGGGGGTGTTTTTTGCTTTTTGATTAAGTGCAGGAAAATTTTCCGCATTGTATGGAAATGATACCCCGGTAGTTGCAACCTGGTCGCTTACCCGGCTTGTGCTCTGGTGAATAAAAAGAAAGGCTCGTAAAAGTGAAAAGTGCAGATGATATGGTCATCGGCCAGCCTTGCCAACCTGCTTAGCTCATAGATGCTGTTATAGTTTGATGCACTTACAATCAGGGTTCTTTGTTTATCAAACCTACGGATAAGCGTAACAATATTATACGCGGCAACTTTCCACAGTTTGGGGTTAATATGGGGCAGTTCATTATAATCCTCAATAAACAAGTTATTATAATCTGCTTTTTTATACCTTTTAGTTAATTTTAACCACAAATCAATTACCAGGGGTGTTTCTGTAAGGTAATTATTATCATTTAAGCGGCCGTAATGATAATCTATAACTAACCTAAATCCGTAAGTATTGCATTGCTCAACAACTTTATCTATATAGGTAAATAGCTGCGCAGTTGTCGCCGGGCCAAAAGGAAGTAAAAGCCACAGGTAGCCTTATGCTTTTGAAGCCCAGTTTTTTGAACAGCATA
This sequence comes from Mucilaginibacter sp. P19, assembly GCF_050632265.1. Lineage (NCBI taxonomy): Bacteria > Pseudomonadati > Bacteroidota > Sphingobacteriia > Sphingobacteriales > Sphingobacteriaceae > Mucilaginibacter > Mucilaginibacter sp. P19. The sequence goes on along the minus strand of NZ_CP192586.1, from coordinate 759,755 downwards.
AAATCGTTTTTTTAATGGCGTTTGGGCCGCTGAGCTTTCGTTCCGGATTTGTGCAAGCCATAAAATACTGATGTCCTTGCTTAAACTTTAGCATGGTTTAAAAGCAACTTCCCGAACTTGCCGGGGAATTGGACGGCTTTTTGCAACGGCGATTATTACTGTAGGCAACAGTAACAACAAACCTGTTTAAATTATCGTATAACGAATATTTTTCGTCTATCAATATTAAACGGATTTAATTTAAACAGCGGCCTTAATTTTTAATTACAATTCAAGATAACAAATAATGTTTGTTCAAATTACCAACGAAGAATTAATTAGAGAGACCTCCAAAAAAGCATGGTACCAAACCAATAATATAATCTGGACAATTATATTCCTGTACCCTCTTTTTAGTATTGTTGATTTTATTTACGCTACAAACTACTGGCTGCAGTTTTTTATTATCCGCATTATAACTATCCTTATTATATACGGCCTGTTCAGCTATTTTCAGCATAAACAATTTAGTTACCGCATATTATTGCACATCAGTTTCTTTATGCTTTCGGTAACGGCAGCTATATTATGTAACCTGGTAAACATTCAGTTCCTGACCATTTATTTTATGCTGTTTGCTACCACCCTGCTGTTTTTTAACCTGCAGGTTTTTTGGGAGCCCTTAAACTCCATCATCCAAACCTTAATGGCGCTATTGTTACTGGCTATTTTCTTTAACCTGTTAAGCGAATACAACCTCGACCTGGTTTTAAGTAACGGCGGGCAGATCTTTTTTATCATCTCGGGCATCTCCTGCTTAATACCCGGGGCGCGCTATAAGGTAATCCAGCGTGAAGTACGCGCGCAGATCATGATCGAAAAATCAAACGAACAGCTTAAACAGCAAAACAAGGATATCAACGAAAAAAACAACCTCATCGACCATCAGTATGAGCAGCTCCGCAAGCTCGACAGCCAGAAGAACAGCTTTATCAATATTGCCGGGCACGACCTTAAAAACCTCATCGGCTCTATTATAATGAGCAACAACATGATCAGGGAGGAGGATTTCAGGCTGAGCACCGACCAGAAAGAATTTGTAGGCTACATCGCCGAATCGGCTGATAAGATGCAGTATATGCTTAACAAGCTCATGGATGTTAAGGAGATCGAATCGCCGGATATGAAATTCAACATGGAGATCTTTGATATCAACGTTGAAGTAATGCATATTTTTAAAGGCCTGTATGAAACGGCCCTCATGAAAAACATCCACCTGGTTGATAATATCCTGAAGCTGCCCCTCAACGTGCGGCTCGACAAAGTATTTGCCGGCCAGGTGTTTCAAAACCTGCTATCAAACGCCATCAAATTTTCGCAAACCAATAACAGCATTAAGGTAGTAACCAGCCTGCAGCGCCAGCGTTTTGTTTTCGAGATTATTGACGAAGGTATAGCCATAGGCCAGCAGGAGCTGGACATGATGTTCAACAAGCTTAAAACCCTTAACGATACATCGGGCGTTACCGAAAGCCGCCTGGGTTTGGGCTTATCAATTGCCAAGCTGATGACCCAGGAAATGGGCGGCGAGCTCAGCTACCGCAGTGATGACAACGGTAATTATTTCAGAGTAGAATTTTACGTAATAAATTAATATTGATATCAATGAATAAGTTTTTTACCTTATTAGCCTTTATCCTATTATTCAACACGGCTTCGCAGGCCCAGGGCAACAGCATTGCATCCTTTAAAGCCTACGGCCATGACGATGACGTGGTATACGGCATGAGCGGCGCTATTTCATTTTATTTCAAGGTCACCCCTTTGATTGAAATGAATGGCAGTAAACTGGTTTTATTTTTTGAACCGTCGCAGGCATTGATAAAATCGCATTCGTATATCAACCTGGTTATTAATAACAAACCGGCATACAGCAGCCACCTGGGCCCCGATTCTATCCAGAAAATCATCATTAACCTGAGCCGTGCCGATCTGAGCCCCGATAAGTTCCTCAAGATCCAGATCAAAACACTGCTCACCATTACCGATGATCAGTGTAAAGACCTGGATAACCCGGCGATGTGGTTAAAAATCAAAAACTACTCATACCTATCGCTGGTTAAAAGCAATAAAAACTTTTTTGATAACGTAAATATCAGCAACTGCTTCGACTCTAAAAAAGCTATCGTTTACCCGTCAAACCCAAGCCTGCATGACCTTAAGGCCGTAGCATGGGCCTATTCAAGGTTAAAAAAGACCCAAACACGTGAAATTGCCGTTTACGAAGAAAGCAAACTGCCCGATAGCGTTCGTAACTACATCAGGGTAGGCGCCATTGATAAATTACCTGCCGATGCGCGCGCATTGGTAAAAGTTACCCCGCAAAATACGCAGGGTTTATTCTACCTGCATAAATCAGTAAGTCTGCTTACTGATACCATTGTGCACATGGTTGATGTAAAAGGCCGGTTGGTGCCGGTTAAAACCGTAACGCAGGAGCAGGCCCCTAAAGAGGTACTGTTTGTTACCGGCGGCGATGATACAGGTTATGAAAAGGCTATCACCGCCCTGGGCAACATGAACATCCTGAACTCAACCTATGGCGATTACCTGCTGATCAACAAGGCCGAAAACACCTTCTTTAAAACTATCGACGAAAACCGTTCAAAGCTATCCTTAAAGCAAATTGGCGGCGTGAGCGACTTCCTGTCGGGCATTGGCTCGTTGAAGAGCGCTTACAGCTTTAAAAACAGTGATTTCAGCTTCACCCCTAAAGAAGTGGAGATCCGGTTTGTTGCCAATTACAGCGGCCTTGCCCCCGGCGACCGTGGTTTCTTCAATATATACCTTAACGGTTTGCTCATCAGCAGCGAAAAACTGGATGCATCGGGCAAGCTGAACAGCTCTATCACCATTAACCGTTATCAGCATCATAAATACAACACGCTGGAGGCCGAATTCAGGTTTTACCCAACCAACGGCAACTGTAAAAACAGCTTCACCAACTTTTTTGCCGAAGTTGACGTTGACAAATCATACCTCGAATCAAAAAACCCCTTCATCACCAGCGACCTGAGCTTTTACCAGTATCCCGAGGCCTTTAACAACGGCACCACCAAAATTGTAGTAAGCGAGGAATACGCCAAATATGCCGCCGGTGCTATGGGCGAGATCATTTACGAGCTTAACAATAACATCAACGCCAATAACTTCCCCGAGTTTGTTTACTCGAAAGATTTGAAGCCAACTGATCTGAAGCAATACAATATCATAGCCCTGCTATCGAAAGATGATAAAGTACTTAAGGAGTTTCGCGATGCCCCTATCCAGTTCGACAGGAACTTCAGGCTGTACAACACCGATAATAATAGCCCGGTTTACTCGCTGTCGGATACGGTATCAAACGGCCTGGCGCAAATATTTTACGGCGTAAGCAACAATGCTACCCTGGTGCTTACCGCTACCGGCACGCATGTTTCCGAAGCTTTCCTGGCAGTATCCAAATCCATTACCGAGCAGCTTTCAACCCTGTCAAGCAATGTTTGTATCTCGGATGTTAACTCCAACAAATACCTGTTCAACATCAACAAATCCAGCGAAAACCTGGAGTACATCGATACCAAGAGCGGCCTTACCCGTTTCTGGGACAGCTATAACCTGTACATTTTGCTGGGCATCCTGATCCTGATCCTGCTTTCGTTCCTGTATGTGCGGTCAAAAGTTCAAAAATCGCAGGATCTGTTTAACGATTAATGCCTCACCCTGCCCTCTCCAAAGGAGAGGGTGTTAAGAAAAATGACGCTAAGGCGTCATCATAAATACAGTAACAAACCGCCTGCCCTCTCCAAAGGAGAAGGCTTAAAAAAAGAGCTCCCTCTCCTTTGGAGAGGGCGGGGGTGAGGTTATAAAACACCTAATATGGATACATTGAGTATTTCTGTTCCTGAAATTTTGGTTGCCCACGGATTTATTTCGCCGGCCGACCAGGAAAAGATCCATGCTTTTTCGGAAAGATCGGGTATGTCATACCTCAAAATAGCCCTTAACTTCGGCTATGTTTCCCGCAAAAACTATGAACGCGCCCTGGGCAACGCAGGCTACCACTTTGCCGAAATCCGCCAGGAAGCCTTCGACCAAAAGATCCTCGACCAGGTTGACCTTAAATTTGCCAACGACCAGCTGGGCCTCCCCCTCCGCATCGAAAACAATAAGGTGGTTACCGTTATGGCCGACCCCGGCAATGAACTTTTCCTTGATTTTGTAAGGTTTACCTATGACATGGAACCCGAAATCATCGTAGCATCCGATTTGGAGATCACCTGGCTAAGCCACAAGCTTACCGGGCAAAAATATGTGAAGGCATCTGTTTTTGAGCTCCTTAAGCGCGACCCTAAAAGCTCGGCTTCAACAACCTTCACCACATCACAGCTGGTTTTCATTTTTGCCTTGTGGGGCATTACCGCCATCGGCCTGTTCCTCAACTTTAAAAACGTATCCATCTCCATTAACTTAATCATCAGTTCGTTTTTCCTGATAGCTATCATCTTCAAACTGTTTTTGGCGCTGGTAGGCTCCCGGTTCGAGCTGCACCAGGCCGTCACCAAAAATGACCTGCGCACTATCGTAAACGAGGAGCTGCCTGTATACACCATCCTGCTGCCCGTTTACAAAGAAGATAAGCTGATCAAAAAACTCATCTGGAACCTGCAAAGCCTCGACTATCCGCGCCAGCAGCTGGATATCAAACTGCTTATTGAAGAAGATGATGATAAAACATTAAACGCCGTAAAAAACCTCGATTTCCCCGCTGTTTTTGAAGTTATTGTGGTGCCTTTCCACATGCCTAAAACCAAGCCCAAGGCCTGCAACTACGGCCTGCACTTTTCGAGGGGTCAGTACCTCACCATTTATGATGCCGAGGATATCCCCGATACCGATCAGCTTAAAAAAGTGGTAGCCCTGTTTAACAAGCTGCCCGAAAATTATATCTGCATCCAAAGCGCCTTAAACTACTTTAACCGTAATGAGAACTTCCTCACCCGGATGTTCACCCTCGAGTATTCGTACTGGTTTGATTATATGCTGCCCGGTTTGGATACGCTGGATATCCCCATCCCGCTGGGCGGCACCAGCAATCACTTTAAAATGGACACGCTGATTGAGCTTGGCGCCTGGGACCCGTTTAATGTAACCGAAGATGCCGACCTTGGCGTACGCGCCTATGCCAAAGGCTATAAGGTGGCCATAGTAAACTCCACCACGTATGAAGAAGCCAATAACAATTTCTGGAACTGGATCCGCCAGCGCTCGCGCTGGATCAAGGAGTACATGCAAACCTACCTGGTGCACATGCGCAACCCGCCGGCCCTCATCCGTAAAATAGGCTTTCGCGGTTTCCTGGGTTTTAACTTTTTCATCGGCGCCACATCAGCCACCTTTTTAATTTACCCGGTGCTGCTCATCATCTTTATCTGTTACCTCATATTTGATTTTTCTACTATCCGTAACCTATTTCCTGACTGGGTGCTGTTCATGTCGATATTTAACCTCATGGTGGGTAATATCCTCATGATCTATATCAACATGATGGCCGTATTTAAACGCCGCTATTTCGAGCTCATTTTGTTTGCCATGGCCAACCCGGTTTACTGGCTCATGCACTCGGTAGCAGCCTATATGGGCCTGTACCAGCTTATCACCAATCCGTTTTACTGGGAAAAAACCAACCACGGTTTAAGTAAAGTTAATAACCCCACAAACGTTATTAAATGAAAATTGCCAAAAGTACATACCTGTTTATATTTACCCTGGTGCTGGCAGCCTGGTACCTCGTTATCGGCGTATACCTTAACCACTTAGGCTATTATAACCAGGAAAGCCTTTTTTATATCGAAAAAACAAAGATCGTGTTTGAGGGGCTGGGCAACCGCCTTAAGGTAATGGGCTTAACCGCCCCGCTGCTGCCCTTTTACTCCACCTTTATATTTTCAACAATAAACGGTTACCTCGCCCCGGTCATCGCATCGGCACTGGGTACGGCAGGCTTCTTCTATCTTATTTCGCGCTCATTTGTTATCAGGGTGAAGGACGATTTTTACCTCATCATGGTAGCCCTGCTATTTTTGCTGCATCCCGGTATCATTTACATGGCCTGCTCGGGCAAAGCCATTTACCTGGTAGTGATCTTCGTGTACCTGTTTTTCCTTAACCTGCTTAAGTTTTACCGCTCAAACACCACTTTCCACGTATCCATAGCCAGCATGTGTTTGGTGATGCTCATTTTTTGCGATTACCGCTTCATCTGGCTTACCCTGTTCTTTATCCCGCTGGTGCTTTCCATAACGCTGGCCAGCCTTAACCTTGGCGAAAAGGAATCCATTTTCAGGCTGTTCATGAGCTTTAACAGTCCGTCGTTAAGGCGTAAGCTTATTAATAAAACCTTTGCCATTTATGTCATCCTGTTCATCCTGCCCGTGGTATCACTGGTTTGCTATAAGCTGCTTAACCAAACCCACGCCAGCGACTATAATTACTTTATGGAAAGCCCCCTGGCCACCTGGAACGTACTGGTTGATAAGCTGAATTACGACACCGCCGCCACTGCCGTAAACTACCAGCTGCCCGAGCTCAGCATCCTGGTATCATTAAGGGTTATTTATTTTTGCCCGCTGATACTGTTTGGCCTGTACCTGCTGCGCGAAAGCACTTATCATGTGCTCACCGTGCTCACCCTGTTTGCCTTTGTGGAGTTTTTGCACATTAAGTACGATAAGCTTTTCCTCACCTACCAGTACTACCTTATATTTTTATTTGTGGCGCTGCTGTGTATCATATTTAAGGTACATACCATCAAAAATAAACTGGCCGTTAAACTGGGCCTGGCCTTGGTAATTGTACTGCAGCTGTATACCGGTTACACCTTTTTAACCAACTCGCTCATTACCGACGAGCGCCGCTTCATCACCACCCTTAGCCGGCTGGAACCTAATACCGATCAAAACGAAAGCAAAGAAATAGCAGCCTATATCAATAGCCTGCCCGATGGTACGCACATCCTCATGGACGATGCCGTATCATACCCCATTGTGGCCTTTACCAATAACATCAAAAAACTAACCCTGCCCTACCAGCTCAACTCGTTCCTGTCGGCCATTGAAACCCCTTACAAATACGACGACTATATCCTGATAGCCACCCCCAAAAACCCCTTCACCGGCTACACCCAGCTCAGCGACCGGTACATCCCCGAAATCCGCCGCCTCAACAGCGGTGTAAACTACAAACGCGCCTACGAAACCGACGGCTGGATTTTGTACAAGGTTGTGACGTTGCAATAATCAGTGGGCAGTTTTGGGTTGGTTTTTTAGTTGCAGTGGCAGCAGCAGTTGCAGTGATAGTGGCCTGTCACCCTGAGCTTGTCAAAGGGTCGCGCGCAGAGGCCTAACCCACCATGCTGCGAGAACCTCAGCATGACACCCGTTTTAACGTTGTCAACCTGAGTGCAAAGGCCCGTCACCCTGAGCTTGTCGAAGGGTCGCGCGCAGAGGCCCTTCGACGAGCTACCCATGACAAGATAAAAAATGTGTTTTTTCGCAGCAGATCAGCTTCGGGTGAAAACGAGCAGAACGATGCTGGGCGGTGCGGCTGCAGGGGCATAGCAAGTTTTTGCAGAAGCGGAGGCATTGCGTGCGAATCGGGGCAAAATAATTGCAGCCCGTGGTTATGTTCGTTTTGCAGAGTGAAGGCCCCGCCGATGGCTATGGGGCCAGGTTGTGCGCAAAGAAGCCTCTCTGCTGCAAGCCTTTTTGGTTACTTTTGTGTCAAGACAAACGGCGGAGCCTTCTTGAGCACTTTAAAAAATGAACAATAGGGAAAAACGTAACTGGCCCCGCGCGGCCACGAGCGCGACGATGTAAGTCAAATACTAATGAAGCCTGTTTCCAACCTGTCGGGGATTGCTTTATTCCTTACAGCAATGACGTGACGCAGATGTCATTTTACCTTCTGAAGCCCCGGATTTAAACACTCAGCATAACAGCCGTTGCTCAATGCCTTAAATCCGAAATCGAAAATCCCAATTCCGAAATCAAATAATGGCGTTGCCTGCGGCCCGGGCTTTACGCTGCAAATCCTCGCCTTGGCCCCTGCGCGAAGGCCTGCGCAAGGCTGTGGGTTTTCCGCTGCAATCCCTAACGTGGGCGGGGCTCAAAGCCCGAAAAGAGACGATGAAAAATGGTTTGTCCGTCCGTTTTGGGGAAGGGGTAGGTGTGGACTGATTGCGGACAAAATCCTGAGCTTCATCTATCACTTAACCCTGCTTAAGAGCCATAAAATCACAGCTTTAAAGGCAGTTTTTTGCTTTCACTAACGCAAGACTGTACCTTGTAGTTAGTTTGCTAAGTATTGGATTTGCTTCGGGCAGCAGGGCATACAGATATTCTTGAGTATTAATTACCAGTATATTTTAAATTATTTTTTCATTTAAATCATATTAATTATTGACAACTCCATTTATTTTTTTACTTTCATTTAACCTAATCTAAATGAAAGAATTAAACCTAAATGACACCCGTATCGCACGGCCATTTTTACGTTGGGCGGGCGGTAAAACATGGCTTATTAAACATCTAATTAACCTCAAACATATTTCGTTCAGGAATTATCATGAAGCCTTTTTAGGTGGCGGAGCTACGTATTTTTATTTAGCTCCTAAAGGTCATTCATATCTGTCAGATCTAAATGGCAACCTGATTGAAACCTATCGTTCTGTTAAGGAAAATGTTGAGGATATCATAAAAGAGATGGCTTTCTTTAAAAATGAGGAAGATTTCTATTATCAAATTCGAGAAACCAAATTTGATAATTCAATACAAAGAGCCGCTCAATTTATCTATTTAAATCAAACCTCCTTTAACGGAATATATCGTGTCAATTTAAAAGGAAAATATAACGTTCCTTACGGCTTTAGGCAAAAGGACTTTCTTGACATAGACGCTTTGCGAAGTGCGAGTAAAGCATTAGAGCATTGTACGTTATTTCAAAGTGATTTCAATGAAATCCTTGGCAATATAGATGCTAACGACTTGGTTTTTTTAGATCCTCCTTATACTGTTTCTCACAATAACAACGGCTTCATTAAATATAATGAGAAGATATTTTCTCTTAATGATCAGATACGTTTAAGCGAAATGATCGAAAAGGTAAAGGAAAAGGGTGCGTATTACATCTTAACAAACGCTGCTCATAAAACCATCGATGAAATTTTTGAAAAAGGTGACACTAAATTAATCCTCAACCGATCAAACGGTATAGGAGGGTTAAAAGCAAAAAGAGGACAGATAAGCGAATTCGTTTTTACAAACATAGCATTATGACTGAAGAGTTACGAGCAAAATTTTTTGAAAACCTGATAACAGGTGATGAGATTTCACAATTACTACGATTAAAAAAGCTTGATTCGTATAAAGAAAGCTTTAACAATGGTGCAGCCATCATAGAGGATAAGCTGCAAGAAGGATGGGAGGTAGATGTAGTCTTAAAGTCAAAAACTAAGCTATCAAAGCCTAAACCCAATGATATTCTTTTTAAAGATAGGGTATGGTCATTATTTGCACGATTAGGATTCAAATTCCTAAATAAAGAAAGCTTTGATTTATCTTGTGATAAAAAAGATCTATCAGCAGTACACAACATAGATATTTTGGCTAAAGATGACGAGAACAGTGCTCATAATTGACTGTCGATCGTCGATCAAAAACATCGTAAGCAGTTTTGATGAACATCTTGAACAAATTAAATACAAGAAAGCCGGATTAATAGCTACTATTCTTGCTCTATTCCCTGGTGCTAAGCCAAAATTCAAATATATCTTAGCTACACGGAATATAGGTATTTCACAGGAAGATGAAGCTGCTTTAAATAAAATTGATGGAATTCACTTTTCCGAGGAAGTCATTGATTACTACGATTCTTTACAATCTCAACTTGGTTTAGCCGCCCGTTATCAGTTATTAGGTTCATTGTTTGCCAGTCAAGATATTCCGGATTTAGAAAACAGAATCCCTGCTATAGAGGGGAAAATGGGTGGGCACACCTATTACTCATTTTCTATAGAACCGGAAAAACTACTAAAGATAGGCTACGTGTTACACCGTAACAAGGCACATGAAAATATGATGCCGACCTATCAACGGCTTATTAAAAAAGCAAGATTAAAAGAAATTCATAAATTTATAGAAGAAGAGGCTGGATATTTTCCCAACTCGGTAATTATTAATATCGTATCAACTAAAGGTTCTTTGGTGTTCGAACGCGCCTCTAACCAAGTTCCAGATTCAATTTCAAGAATAGGAATACTTCACCTTCCTAAAAAGTATAGATCAGCGTACATCATTGATGGTCAACATCGGTTATATGGATATGCTAATTCCAAATATCGAAATACTAATACTATACCTGTAGTTGCATTAGTGAATTTGGACAGGTCTGATCAGGTCAAACTGTTCATGCAGATCAATGAGAATCAAAAGCCTGTCTCTAAAGACCTACGTAATACTTTAGACGCGGATTTATTGTGGGATTCCGAAAGCTACATTGATCAAATAAAGGCTCTGAAGGCGCGCATAGCTATAAAATTAGGAGAAGATCGACGCTCTCCTCTTTATGATAAAATTTCAATTGGTGAAGATAAAAAGTCAATATCTACCCAACAGATAGGTATTGCATTATCCAAAAGTGACTTCTTAGGTAAAGTTAAGGCTAAAGAGATCGAAAAAGTGGGAACATTTTATACAGGTAATCTAAATAAGGCTTTTCAAAACATCTCCGATTTTTTGATCAAAAGTTTTGGTTATCTTAAAGATGAGCTCAGCGATTTGTGGGATCAAGAAGGAAATATTATTGTAATAAATAAAGGCATCTATGGAATAGTGATGATTTTAAATGACTGCGTGAATCATTTGATTAAACATGAAATGATCGATCAAAGTTCGTCGGTGAAAGACATCTTTGACAGAAATCAAACCATATCTTGACTCTGTTATTAAGTTTTATAGAGAGGTAAATGAAGCACAAATTAATGAGTTAAAATCTGCGTATGGCATGCCTGGCGATGCCAAATATTGGCGGACATTACAATTAGCAGTAAGAACAGACTACCCCGAGATATTTTTTATAGGCCTCGATGACTATTTGAAAAAAGAAGAAAAAGAGAACAATGAAACAGCGTTTCTATACATAAGAGAAATAGAAAATGAGTATCTAAAGGTTGTGGTCAGGCAAAAATTAGAAGACGAGATTTGGTAAAGCTTGGTTCAAAAAAGGAGTTCCAGAGAAAATATATTCAGACGCAATTGCATTAGCGGCGAAGAAAAACAGGGAAATTGATAATGAAGACGAAGAAAAAGAACCCTGGGATCAGTTACATTTAATAGACTACAGGGAAATTATTTTAAAAAATTGGCAAAAGTTATTTGAAAGCACTTTCACCAAACCGGGAGAAGAAAAAATAAGTGGGGGAAAAGAGGCAAAAACAAAATGGATAGTTGAATTGAACAGAATAAGAAATGAAAACTCTCACACCTATTATGTTACGAGCGAGGAGCTATCATTCATTGAGAAAATTCATGATTGGTTGGTAAAAAGATAAGACCATATCGCAGTTTTATACAACCAACGTACTATAAATGTTTTAAATATTAAATAGTCCTATTAATGAAAAGGCACTCAGAACCAATATTATTTACACTAATCAACTTAGTAGGTAATTTACTTCCTATTATCTTCAGCTTAATTTTCTATGGTGCTAATCCCCATAAATGGCCCGGTTGGCAAATTTTCTATAACCAAGGTCAATTCTACTTGTATGTAGCTGCCTTTCTAACATCTGCAGCTTATATATTTTACACTTTCAAAGTAATAAATACTGATTGGAATTCTATATTGCTAATTGTCACTTGCCTCTTAATATTAGGTGCATCTGTACTATATGTATTAAAAATAGTGGGGTTTAATAATGAGGACGACTTTCTATTCAAAACATCAGTTAGCTTGTTTGTCGTCACAATCTTTCTGTATTATTATGCAAACTTTCAAAATTCAATGAAAGTAGATGTTGTCGCGGCTCAACGAGCTGGTATCAATAACATAATGAATGGGCTATGAAAGAAATAGAGCTATCAGAGCAAACAATTGAATTCAAATGTATTAAATGTACTCAACCCTTAGGTACATTTTACATCGGGGTTATGGGACATAGCGATTTAGTGAAGATTTCTTATGCGGATATTAGACGTTTAGAGGCTGGAAATGAAATGAGGGATATTGAAATTTATTCTGGCATTCAACGTGAACTTTCCCCTAATAGAGCAAAAGAAATTGGGAAGTATGTAAATATGGTTGACGCCACTTTCCCAACCGCTGTAATCCTGCATATTAATCAAGAAAATGCATTTTACGACGAAAACACTTCAACAATAAAAGTTCCATTTAGAGATAATGTTGCCAAAGTTTTGGATGGGCAACACAGGATAGCTGGTCTCGAATATTTCACAAAGGATGATAACGCATTTCAGATTAATGTGACAATATTTATTGAGATGGAATTAGAAGATCAAGCGATTGTATTTGCGACGATTAACAAAACTCAAACCAAAGTTAATAAATCATTAGTGGCTGATCTGTTTGCGTTTGCCGAAAAAAGGAGTCCACAAAAAACGGCTCACAATATTGTTAGAGCGTTAAATGAAAAGGTTGGAAGCCCTTTTTATGAAAAAATTAAAATATTAGGTACGGCTAACGACAAAGAAAAAGAAACAATTACCCAAGCAACCTTTTCAGAATCATTAATGCGATATCTTTCTAAAGATATAATGACTGATAGGGATATATTTAAAAGAGGAAAGACCCCAGAAAAATATCAAGGTCCTGATTTACTGGCTCGCCCTCTAAGAAATCTTTTTATCGAAGAAAAAGAAATCCTAATAGCAAAGATAATATGGAATTATTTTGAAGCGATAAGGTTGAAATGGCCTGTTGCTTGGCAAATCGTCGCTCCTGAAATGATTTTAAATAAGTCAACTGGCTTTTTAGCATTAATGAAATTCTTCAGAGACGCGTATGTGTCATTTAACAAGATTGGAGAAGAAGTAACACTAAATGAATTCAGAGAGGTTTTCGAAAGTATAGGTTTAAAAGACGTTGATTTTAATAGAACAAATTATTTACCGGGAACAGCAGGGCAAGCTAAATTATATTCCGAATTAATCAGCAAAAGTAGATTAATTCAGACTTGAAACATTGAATTCAACAAGAATATTATACCTCCATCGTCTCGAGTGTCCCCCTAACTGGCCCGGGTATTTAGCACTTTTCAATAGGTCACGAGTACGCAGCCCACCAGCCCCACCCCGCATACTCACGCCGGGTATGTGGTGACTCCTCGCGCATTTGTAAGAACCTTACAGCCGGCTATTTAGCATCCGATTCACACTTCCCACACTCATACCTTCGCTGGCGCACGCGTGTCGAGTGTGCTTCGCATACTAAGTCAGAATCATCACACAACCGATAAGATACACGCGGCACGCGTGCGCCAGCCGAAAGTTATTTACACAGCGCCGATTTACAACTGGTTATTCAGCATCCTATTCACACTGCCCACACTCAGGCCAAGCCGCTCCGCCACCTGCCGCTGGCTTAAACCTTCATCGCTTAATTTATTAGCCTCGCGGTGCATCCGTTCGCGTTCCTGCCGGGAGGCGTCGCGCAGGTGGTTTTTCTCGCAGTCATTCCCTGTAAAAACAAACTTTAAAAAACCGTGATGCCGTTCCAGTTGGGCAAGGCATATATTGTCGGCACCATAAGTTTCGGCGGTGCTGCGCTGCTTAATTTGCTTTAAATAGCGCTGGCCGGGCATGGAGTGGCTTTCGCCCATGGCAAAGGCGCTGTCGCAAAAATTGATGAGCATTTTACTGCCCTGCAAATCATTGCGGCTCAGCGGCAGCCGCGGGTTACGCTTAGGCGTATGGGCCAATACCAGGATACTTACCCCATGGCGGGTTTTAAGCTTTTTCAGTTCCTTCATTAGCAACAGGGCAGCCCCGGCGCTTTCGGTTCCGTTGCGCAGGCAGGTAATATTATCAATAATGAGCACCCGGGCATCGGTACGCTTAATGCCCCGCGTTAAAGCTTCAATCACATACCTGTCCAGCTTTTGATAATGCGAGCTTGCACGGTTAAACTGGTTGTATTCGCCGCGGTAAAACTCGGTGGCAAACTGGTAACGGTCTTGGCCGTCGGTATAGCGTTGTTCAAACTGCTTGCCGGTAAGTTCAAAATCAATATACAATACCGGCGAGGCTTCGGCCCCAAGCGTAAAGGGAGCAATGGGTTCGCCCCGGGTAATACTGTCGGCCAGCTGCACAGCCAGCAGGCTTTTGCCCATATTGGTATCGGCAAACAGGATGCACAACTCGCCTTCCAGCCAGAAGTTGCCAAACAGCATTTGGGGCGTTTCGTGTTCAGTTTCCATAGCCATCCACTCATTGGCCGGGTAAATATCAAACAGCTCAACCACCGCATCCGGGTCGGAGATCATAACCTCCCCCTTTCGCCCAAGCTTAGCCGCCGCTTCCCGCACCTCATTCTGAATCATTTGAATAACCAGGGGTTTTTCTGCAGTATGGTCCATAATTTGTCGCGCCCCCTGTCCGGCAGCTCAAAAGCCCGAAACATCCATCGTTATTTGCCGCCACCCTGCCGGCAATCATGAAAGGCACTCAAATTTACCCACTAAAAAGCCCCCCAATGGTGACAGCATTTTGTCAGTGTTCAATTTTTAAAAACCGGGTGTTCAACGTTCAAAAACCAATTTACATAACCATCTGATTATCAAATACAATTTGTTCAAATCGCGATTTTGAACAAATTTACAAATTTACAACACGCTGATTATCAGTCGTTCACTTTTACAACAAAACACCAGGTGTTTACACTTTAAAAAATTGAACAGTACAATACAAGTAAGCGCCAATGCTCCGAAACCATCATTCCCCACACAACCAGACACCCCAACAAACAAAAAGGCCCGCCAAACCCTGGCAGACCTTTTAAATTCTTCTACAAAACCAATCCCTTATTCCCTGCTCTTCTTCTTAGCAGGTTCAACATATTTTTCGCCGAGGGCTTCGAGGGCGGCGATGAGTTTTTTGCGTTCTACGGCGTTATCGGGCACGGTAGCCAGCTTCTCGCGGCGGGCTTCCTCCACCTTGCGGATCTTCTCGTCAAAAGCCCTGTTGATTTTATCAAGCTCGGGCGTGGTATCCAGTTTTGCTATTTCTACTTTAATTTGGGCTGCTAATTTTTCAAATTCCATGGGGCTATTTTTGGAAGCGCAAACATAAAAAAATCATCGTAAGTTATTATTACCACAATAAAAAGTATGTGTGTTAACTTGTATTTTTTGTTGCCGCTGAAGCGCGCTATGGAGAGTATGATAGGTTTATCAAAAGGGCTACCAACGCAAAAAAGCCTTAGTTATTAGCTAAGGCTTTTGCGTTTATTACACTATTGAAAGTGATAAAGGGTGGCACCGACCTACTCTCCCACGTTTTACCGCAGTACCATCGGCTCTGGCGGGCTTGACTTCTCTGTTCGGAATGGGAAGAGGTAGACACCGCCGATATAGGCACCTGAATTTCTTTTTGTTGAGGTGAAAGCTGAAAGGTAAAAGGTCAAAGGTTTTCTTACCTTTTGCCTCTATCCTTTGGCCTTTCGCCTGAACAATGACATATTATTGAAAGAAGTGATTGATTTAAGAGAAAACAACAGCATTTGTTGTTTTTGTTTTCGCGGGGTACAATCTTTTGGATTGTACCCTCACTGTTTCTATCTGAAGAAAGCTTCGGGCAATTAGTATTACTCGGCTATGATGTCACCACCTTTATACCTGTAACCTATCAACGTAGTAGTCTCCTACGACCCTCAATGGAAGTCTCATCTTGTGGCTAGTTTCGCACTTAGATGCTTTCAGCGCTTATCTATTCCCAACGTAGCTACTCTGCAGTACACCTGGCGGCATAACAGATTCACCAGAGGTTAGTCCAACCCGGTCCTCTCGTACTAAGGTCAGCCCCACTCAAACTTCCTACGCCCACAACAGATAGGGACCGAACTGTCTCGCGACGTTCTGAACCCAGCTCGCGTGCCACTTTAATGAGCGAACAGCTCAACCCTTGGGACCTTCTCCAGCCCCAGGATGTGACGAGCCGACATCGAGGTGCCAAACCTCCCCGTCGATATGAGCTCTTGGGGGAGATCAGCCTGTTATCCCCAGCGTACCTTTTATCCTTTGAGCGATGGCCCTTCCATGCAGAACCACCGGATCACTATATCCGTCTTTCGACCCAGCTCGACTTGTCTGTCTCACTGTCAAGCAAGCTTATGCTATTGCACTCCACGTACGGTTACCAAGCGTACTGAGCTTACCTTTGAAAGCCTCCGTTACCTTTTTGGAGGCGACCACCCCAGTCAAACTACCCGCCAAACAATGTTCTCCTCGTTGAAGAGTTAGACACCAAATACAGAAAGGGTGGTATTTCAACGTTGACTAACCGACTCCTAGCGAAGCCGGATCACAGTCTCCCACCTATCCTACACATCCTGTATCCGATATCAATGTTAAGCTATAGTGAAGGTGCATGGGGTCTTTCCGTCCCGTTGCGGGTAACCGGCGTCTTCACCGATACCACAATTTCACCGAGCTCATGGCTGAGACAGCGCCCAGATCGTTACACCATTCGTGCAGGTCGGAACTTACCCGACAAGGAATTTCGCTACCTTAGGACCGTTATAGTTACGGCCGCCGTTTACTGGGGCTTCGATTCAATGCTTCGCCTTGCGACTAACATCCCCTCTTAACCTTCCAGCACCGGGCAGGTGTCAGGCCATATACGTCATCTTGCGATTTTGCATAGCCATGTGTTTTTGTTAAACAGTCGCCTGGGCCTTTTCACTGCGGCTGACATTGCTGCCAGCGCCCCTTCTCCCGAAGTTACAGGGCCATTTTGCCGAGTTCCTTAGCCATGATTCACTCGAGCACCTTAGGATTCTCTCCTCGACTACCTGTGTCGGTTTACGGTACGGGTTTTTATTACCTGAAGCTTAGCGGGTTTTCTTGGAAGTCTGATTACCTGAACTATCACCTTGTCCGAAGATTCGGTGTACTATCAGCTTTCAGCATAATCTGCGTACTTAACTACAGTTTATTTACCTACAGCCTTTAACGAACTATTCCGTCAGTTCGCGTCAGTGTCACTACTCCGTCACCGCATCGCAGTAATAAAAAGTACTGGAATATTAACCAGTTGTCCATCGGCTACGCCTGTCGGCTTCACCTTAGGCCCCGACTAACCCTGATCCGATTAGCGTTGATCAGGAAACCTTAGTCTTTCGGTGGGCGGGTTTCTCTCCCGCCTTATCGTTACTTATGCCTACATTTGCTTTTCTATTCCCTCCACAGTCAGTTACCTTCCTGCTTCGCCGGATAATAGAATGCTCCCCTACCAGTCATATTAATATGAATCCATAGCTTCGGTATACTGCTTGATGCCCGTTTATTATCCATGCCCGATCGCTCGACTAGTGAGCTGTTACGCACTCTTTAAATGAATGGCTGCTTCCAAGCCAACATCCTAGCTGTCTGTGCAATCGGACCTCGTTAGTTCAACTTAGCAATAATTTAGGGACCTTAGCTGATGGTCTGGGTTCTTTCCCTCTCGGCCATGGACCTTAGCACCCATAGCCTCACTCCAGCGTATATTATAAAGCATTCGGAGTTTATCTGGATTTGGTAGGATTTGACTCCCCCGCACCCAATTAGTAGCTCTACCTCTTTATAACTCAACCGCCAGGCTGTTCCTAAAAACATTTCGGGGAGTACGAGCTATTTCCCAGTTTGATTAGCCTTTCACCCCTACCCACAAGTCATCCGGAAACTTTTCAACGTTTATCGGTTCGGTCCTCCAGTACCTGTTACGGCACCTTCAACCTGCCCATGGGTAGATCACAAGGTTTCGCGTCTACCTCCCCTGACTATACGCCCTTTTCAGACTCGCTTTCGCTTCGGATCCGTGTCTTAAACACTTAACCTTGCCAGGGAAGAGTAACTCGTAGGCTCATTATGCAAAAGGCACGCCGTCACCCGTTGCCAGGCTCCGACCGCTTGTAAGTACACGGTTTCAGGTTCTATTTCACTCCCCTGTTCGGGGTTCTTTTCACCTTTCCCTCACGGTACTGGTTCACTATCGGTCTCTCAGGAGTATTTAGCCTTACCGGATGGTGCCGGCAAATTCCCACAAGGCGTCTCCGACCTCGCGGTACTCAGGATACCACTATCCTATTATCTATTACCCGTACGCAGCTCTCATGCTCTATGGCCGGGTTTCCCACCCCGTTCCGGTTCTATTTAATATTCATGTTGTGGTCCTACAACCCCTGCTATGCCGTAACATAACAGGTTTGGGCTTCTTCCATTTCGCTCGCCACTACTCTGGAAATCACTATTGTTTTCTCTTCCTCTGCTTACTTAGATGTTTCAGTTCGGCAGGTTAGCGCATTTATGCAGTTATTCTTCAAATAACTAGGTTTCCCCATTCGGAAATCTGCGGATTAATTCATATTTGCTAATCCCCGCAGCTTATCGCAGCTTATCACGTCCTTCTTCGCCTCTGAGAGCCAAGGCATCCCCCGTGTACCCTTTCTTACTTTCTTCTACTCTTGCGCCTTTTGCGCCGCAAGGTATGTCTTTATTTTAGATCAGTCATTAAGTCATTATTTCATTGAGTCATTGCATTGCTGCTTTGTCTCTTTGTAGTATTGAACCTAACAACGTCTCTATCTGTTGTTTTCTCTTGTTTTCAATTACTTCTTCCAATATGTCAAAGAACGTTAGTTTTCATCTGTAGCGTAACCTATATTATAGTTACTGTAGAATACTTGGTGGAGAATAACGGATTCGAACCGTTGACCCCCTGCGTGCAAGGCAGGTGCTCTAGCCAGCTGAGCTAATCCCCCGTTAGATGAGGTGAAAACTGAAAGGTTAAAGCTGAAAGGTTTTCTTACCTTTTGCCTTTATCCTTTTCCCTTTCTTCCTTTTTTGTAGTCCCGAGCAGATTTGAACTGCTGACCCCTACATTATCAGTGTAGTGCTCTAACCAAGCTGAGCTACAGGACTATTTGTTTTTAGTTGCAGTTATCAGTTGCAGTTTGCAGGACTTTTCTGCCTACTGCTGCTGCCACTGCTTACTGCCACTTGTCCTGTACTTACTTGCGTTTGCACATTCCACAGATGGCTTCATCTTCTGGGTTTCCTTTTGTCTTTTTGTTTGTGTTTTAAGAAATATCATGTAGGTAACAGTTCCGAATTACTCAGAGATCCTGCTCCAGAAAGGAGGTATTCCAGCCACACCTTCCGGTACGGCTACCTTGTTACGACTTAGCCCCAGTTACCGACTTTACCCTAGGACGCTCCTTGCGGTTACGCACTTCAGGCACTTCCAGCTTCCATGGCTTGACGGGCGGTGTGTACAAGGCCCGGGAACGTATTCACCGCGTCATTGCTGATACGCGATTACTAGCGAATCCAACTTCACGGGGTCGAGTTGCAGACCCCGATCCGAACTGTGAATGGCTTTAAGAGATTGGCATCCTGTTGCCAGGTAGCTGCCCTCTGTACCATCCATTGTAGCACGTGTGTAGCCCCGGACGTAAGGGCCATGATGACTTGACGTCGTCCCCTCCTTCCTCTCTATTTGCATAGGCAGTCTGTTTAGAGTCCCCACCTTAAATGCTGGCAACTAAACATAGGGGTTGCGCTCGTTGCGGGACTTAACCCAACACCTCACGGCACGAGCTGACGACAGCCATGCAGCACCTAGTTTCGTGTTCCGAAGAACTGTGACGTCTCTGTCACATTCACTAACTTTCAAGCCCGGGTAAGGTTCCTCGCGTATCATCGAATTAAACCACATGCTCCTCCGCTTGTGCGGGCCCCCGTCAATTCCTTTGAGTTTCACCCTTGCGGGCGTACTCCCCAGGTGGAACACTTAACGCTTTCGCTTAGACGCTGACCGTATATCGCCAACATCGAGTGTTCATCGTTTAGGGCGTGGACTACCAGGGTATCTAATCCTGTTTGATCCCCACGCTTTCGTGCCTCAGCGTCAATCATACTTTAGTAAGCTGCCTTCGCAATTGGTGTTCTGTGACATATCTATGCATTTCACCGCTACTTGTCACATTCCGCCTACCTCAAGTACATTCAAGCTCTTCAGTATCAAGGGCACTGCGATAGTTGAGCTACCGTCTTTCACCCCTGACTTAAAAAGCCGCCTACGCACCCTTTAAACCCAATAAATCCGGATAACGCTTGGATCCTCCGTATTACCGCGGCTGCTGGCACGGAGTTAGCCGATCCTTATTCTCAAGGTACATTCAACTCGATACACGTATCGAGGTTTATTCCCCTGCAAAAGCAGTTTACAACCCGTAGGGCCGTCTTCCTGCACGCGGCATGGCTGGTTCAGACTTCCGTCCATTGACCAATATTCCTTACTGCTGCCTCCCGTAGGAGTCTGGTCCGTGTCTCAGTACCAGTGTGGGGGGTCATCCTCTCAGATCCCCTAAACATCGTCGCCTTGGTATGCCGTTACCACACCAACTAGCTAATGTTGCGCATGCCCATCTTGATCCTATAAATATTTGATTATAATACGATGCCATATCATAATGTTATGCGGTCTTAATCTCTCTTTCGAGAGGCTATCCCCCTGATCAAGGTAGGTTACATACGTGTTACGCACCCGTGCGCCACTCTCAAGGAAAGCAAGCTCTCCTATCCCGTCCGACTTGCATGTATTAGGCCTGCCGCTAGCGTTCATCCTGAGCCAGGATCAAACTCTCCATTGTAAAATGTTTTGTTTAACCACTGACCCTATTATTAATTAATAGAATCTGTATTATTATATCTTTATACAGCCTCTCTTCTTTTTGTAACTCTTCAATCTTCCTCAGCCTTAGCCTTGGTTAATCTCCCGTTACGCTACATGATTTCCATTTCTTAAAAGAACTTGCTCGCTTCATCATCCGAATCAGCTATTATGTCGTCGCAATTTTCATCGCTTAACTTGTCAGTTTGTTTCCCCGAAAATCGCTTTCGGCTCTTTTGTTTTACTCATTAACTATTGTTAACTTTCTTCCTTCTCTTATTGACTGAACTCGCTCAGCCTCAACTTCTTTCGCTCTTTCAAGCTCCCTTCCGTTTGGGTCTGCAAAGGTAGAAAACCTTTTCTTATTTCCAAAACTTTTTTATTTTTTATTTTTCAAAGTTTCAGACCCGCTTCGCTCTCTCCTTTTCCTCTTTTGCGGGCTGCAAAGGTGTGGATTTTTTTTCATTCCCACAAAAAGATTTTAATCTTTTTTTCCTTTACTTTTCTATCCTTTTAATGTACTAACCCGGCTAACTCACTTCCTCGTTTGCGGGCTGCAAAGGTAGCCACTTTTACGCCTTCTCCAAATTATTCTTTACTATTTTTCTTAATGTTCCCTTAACTAACTATACATCAACGAGAAAAAGTTTATACTCTCGTTTAAAAACTTTACTACGCTCTTTATTTCTACTCCCAGCCGCTTCCAAACTATCGTTTACCATTTGTTTATACTATATATAATAAGCCACTCCGAGCCAAAAACAACTCTAATACGTATACCCTATCTTTCTATTATTACATAGTGCAACGCTTTTATACTAATAATACACGCTCAAACTATGGATACACTGACATTGGAGCTCCATTACTATATATACATTATTAGTTTGGGTTAGAGGGGAAGTAAATATTAACGAAAGCGCGTTACTAATGTAGTATCCACGTTATGGATTGAAGCGGATACCGGCCAATGAGCGTAATGCCCGCAGGTGTATGAGCCCGGCCAAAGGCAACGCCCAAATCTTATTTAATAGTAAAGCTGAAATCAAGCAACATTCACTACCACCAGCATGATGCTTAACCAAACTGCAGTTGTATGCCGCCGGCGCACCAAAATATTTTTTCCGCTGCAACCCTTTTGCACCTCTGGTGCAGCCGGCCGATTCTTTAATTTATATACTTTTATTTTCTGTTATTTACTAAATCTGGCCATATCATCATCCAATGTCATTATCAAATTACTTAGAGAGATTTATAAGTAAAACCTTTTGTTCTGTATATGGCCCGCTGTCGCCATTTAACATTATTGAAACACGAAGCACTCGCAATCAATCTCACTGAATACATCATTAACATCGCCCACACCGTATGGCTTTCCACTTTAATGAACTTTCAAAAAACCGACCTTCATCATATAAGAAACAACCATTTTAATCCTATTAGTTTAGCAAGCATACCACATCAAAACCCGCAATAGTTAAAAGATGTTAAATACGCTTTATATATAGGCATTGAGCCAAAGCGTCGTTATATATTAGCAGCTAAATAAAAATTGATTGATTTATATTATTAACTATCTTTGCAGAATGTTTAAAAAGCAACTAACGTTATTAGCCAGTGTTTTAGCTATCGTAATTATTACGTTTGGCAGTTGTAAAAGCAAATACGAAAAGTTAAAAGCCAGTAACGATTACGCTAAAAAATACCAGGAAGCTATTAAGTATTATAATAAAAAGGATTACAACAAAGCTTTAGGTTTATTTGAGGTACTGGTGGAGCGATACCGTGGCCGTGAAGGTGCAGAAGATCTTTTTTATTACTACGCATTTACGTATTACAAACAAAAAGACTATACATCGGCAAGATATCATTTTAAAACATTCGCCGATACTTATCCTTCAAGCCCAAGAGCTGAGGAATGCCGCTTTTTCTCTGCTTATTGCTACTACCTTGATTCGCCGATATATTCGCTTGACCAGGATAATACGTTAAAAGCTATCGACGCTTTGCAGTTGTTTATTAACCTTTATCCAAAAAGCGACCGTGTGGCCGAGGCCAGCAAGCTGATACAAAATCTGCGCGATAAATTAGAAACCAAAGCTTACGCCAACGCCAAACTTTATTTAACCATCAGCGATTATCAATCGGCAGTGATTGCGTTCAACAATGCACTGCGCGACTATCCTGATACCAAATACGGCGAGGAAATGGAATACCTTATTGTTAAAGCGCAATATCAGTATGCTTACCATAGCTTTGAAACCAAACAGGAAGATCGTTTTAACCAGGCTATAGCTTATGCCGATCAATTTGCCGAAAAATATCCGAACAGCAAATACCTGCATGAAACTCAGGCATATGTAAAAGACAGCCAGCAGGGCATAAAACAGGCGCAGCGTTTAATTGCCGAAGCAATGAGCAATGAAAAAACCGCAAAGAAACTTTTAAAGAAAGATACCGTAACAACAACATCGCCATCTGAAAAAAATCAGCCGCAAAAAATACCATATTAATTAAGATATATTAAAGAGTTTAAATTAAGATATGACAGCTAACAACAGTAATAAACCAGCAGCAGCCAGCAGCACTGTAACCCGCGATTTACGCGAGCTGGATACCAAAACAGAGAACATCTATGAGTCGCTTGTGATTATGTCAAAAAGGGCAAACCAGATCTCGAACAACATTAAAGAAGAGCTTCACCAGAAACTTTCTGAATTTGCATCATCAAATGATAACCTGGAAGAAGTATTTGAAAACCGTGAGCAAATTGAAATTTCAAAATACTACGAAAAATTACCTAAACCGTCATTAGTTGCCGTTCAGGAATTTTTAGATGGTAAAGTATACTACCGTAACCCAACTAAAGAAGTTTAGTCTCCCGGCTCCTAAAAAAGCAGCTTCGGAAATTTATTTATATCGTGAAAAACTCCCCTATCGGGAGTTTTTTCTATTTTAGCCTATATTTATCCTTTCGCCTATTGGCGGATCTGAGCTTATGCTTAAAGACAAAAACATTATTTTAGGAGTTTGCGGCAGTATTGCAGCCTACAAATCGGCACTGTTGGTTAGGCTGCTGGTTAAAGCCGGCGCTAACGTTAAAGTAGTGATGACTGCCGATGCCACTAACTTTATTACACCGCTTACACTATCAACGCTTTCAAAAAACCCGGCGCTGGTTGATTATTTTAAGGTCGATACCGGCGAATGGAACAACCATGTTGAACTTGGGCTTTGGGCCGATATGATGGTTATTGCCCCCGCCACGGCCAACACCCTTGCTAAAATGGCTAACGGCCTTTGCGATAACCTGCTTAGCGCGGTATATCTTTCGGCCAAGTGCCCTGTTTATTTTGCTCCGGCTATGGACCTGGATATGTGGCTGCACCCGGCTACCCGCCAAAACGTAAGCAGGCTGCAATCATTTGATAACATCATGATTCCGCCCGGTAACGGCGAACTTGCCAGCGGTTTGCATGGTGAAGGCCGGATGGCCGAACCTGAAGAAATTGTTGCTTTCCTGGAAGCTGAATCAAAAAAACTCCGTTTAGCCGGTCATAAAATACTGGTAACCGCCGGGCCAACTTATGAAGCTATAGACCCTGTACGGTTTATCGGCAACCATTCGTCGGGCAAAATGGGTTTTGCTATCGCGGATGAACTGGCTTTGATGGGGGCCGATGTTACTTTAGTGACCGGGCCTACTGCACAGATCAGCAAGCAGCAAAATATAAAACGGGTTAATGTTATTTCGGCGGCACAAATGTTAGAGGCGTGCTTAACCGCTTATGGCGATGCGAAGGCTTGCATTATGAGCGCTGCCGTTGCCGATTATACCCCGGCTGATGTAGCAACTCAAAAGATCAAGAAAAAAGACGACGATCTCAGTATCGAACTGAAGAAAACCACTGATATATTAAAAACGCTCGGCGAGGCCAAACGGGAAGGACAAATTTTGGTTGGTTTTGCTTTAGAGACCAACGACGAGGAAATGAACGCGATAACCAAGCTGCAAAAGAAAAACCTTGACTTTATTGTACTAAATTCGCTTAATGACGCGGGTGCCGGTTTTGCAGGCGATACCAATAAGATAACCATTATTGATCGTGAGCTTAAGAAAACTACCTTCGAGCTGAAAAGCAAGGAAGCAGTAGCCCGCGATATTTGCAATAAAGTTGCCCAACTGATAAACGGATGAAAAGACTGCTGCTTTATACTTTGCTGATGTTTCTTTGCTGCCGAACTGTAGCCCAGGACCTGAATGCACGTATACAAGTGTTATCGCCCAAGATACAGGTTGCGAATAAGCGCGTTTTTCAAACGTTGGAAACTGCCATGAAGGATTTCCTGAACGGCCGCAAATGGAGTGCTGATCCAATTTTGCCGCAGGAGAGAATAGATTGCAATTTTGTGCTGAACATTACCAACTGGGATGGCAGCAGTAATTTTACCGGCGAACTGCAGGTACAATCATCCCGGCCGGTTTATGGCACATCATACACCTCCACCCTATTAAATCTTAATGATAAAGATATTAGCTTTAGTTATACCGAGGGCCAGACTATTGATTATACCGATCAAAATTTTCAGGGAAATTTAAGTTCGATCATGGCTTTTTATGCCAACATTATTATCGGTCTTGATTATGACACGTTTTCAAAATTTGGCGGCACGCCATATTTTTTAGCTGCACAGACCATCGTAACCAATGCGCAAACATCATCATATGGTGGCTGGAAAGCGTTTGATGGTAATGTAAACCGTTACTGGTTATCCGAAAACCTGAATAATAAACTATATAATCCGCTGCGCAGCTTTTTGTATGATTATCACCGCAACGGCCTCGATCTGATGGCCGATAATGTGAGCAAAGGCCGCAAAGCTATTGATGCCCTGCTACCTTTACTACAGCAAATAGACCGGCAACGTGTGGGCGCGATGCTTCCGCTTATATTTTACACAGCAAAAAGTGATGAACTGGTTTCCATTTACAGCAAAGCCGATAACCAGGAACGGTTAACCGCCATGAACCTGTTTTTAAAGCTCGATCCTGCGAATGGGAATAAATATCAAACGTTGCAGAAATAATCCTTACTGTTAGTTTGAAAACAAATAAAGAAGTTGAGGAACGGCAAAGTAATCCCTACTTACAAGAGCAGGCTTTTTAGTTTGGCTTATTGATAATTACAATTTGTAAGTTAAAGATTATTTCCATTTCGATCAGCTTTATAATATGGGCGTTGCCTGCGGCCCGGACTGTACGTTACAAGTCCTCGCGTTCCCCATTGCAAAGTCATTCGCACGCTGCGGGCTTTACACTTCCATCCCTAACGCGGCCCCGCACAGGCCCGCAATTACCAACCAAACTGTAAGCAGGACAAGCGTTGTCCATACCCTCCGACAAAAAAATCAACAAAATGGATAGCCCATTTTGTTACGGGCTTAATAATCCGCCAGTATTATCAGCTTATCACAAATAGGCATAATCCTTTCTTTACCATTCAAAAAACCAAGCCCGACTACAAAGGAAAAACCGGCAACTATACCGCCCATTTCCTTAATAAGTTCGCTGGCTGCAGTCACCGTACCACCGGTAGCCAGCAAGTCGTCATGTAATAATATATGCTGGCCGGGTTCAAAGGCATCTGTGTGTAATTCAATAGTAGCGGTACCGTACTCCAGCTTATAAGCTTTTTGTTTTATAGTGAAAGGCAGCTTACCCGCTTTACGCACGGGTACAAACGGCACCCCTAATTTGGTTGCCAGTGTGAGCCCAAACAGGAAGCCCCTGCTTTCGATACCGGCCACCGCGTCAATACGGGTTCCCTGCAATTGCTCAACAAAAGCATCGATGATGCTTTCGCATAATCCGGGGTCTTTCAATATGGGCGTGATATCTTTAAAAACAATTCCAGGTTTCGGAAAATCGGGAATATCCCTTATGGCTGCTTTAATTTGCTGGGCTATCATTTGAAAACTAAATAAGGTCCAATTTTACGCAAAATTCCGTCATTAAGTATGGCAATATTTTTCAGCTCGGTCAAATCATTGTAGTTACCATGCTCATCGCGGTAAGCTACAATGGCATCCATTTGTTTGTAGCTGAGATAGGGGAAGCGCTTAAGTTCATTAAAGGTAGCCGTATTGATGTTCACCTTAATGATATGTTTGCCATCAACCGCAATACCGGTTTCAATCTGGCCGTACTTTTCCTTATCAATGCCATAAACCTCTTTCAACTGTTCTTTATTGTAAAACCCGCCTATCCGCTCCCGGTAACGGACAATACGCCGGGCAAATGCGGGGCCTATTCCCCTGATCATGGTAAGCCTCGCCGAATCCGCCGTGTTGATCTCTATCACTTCGCCTGGTTTGGCTTTATTTGTGTAATAAGCAGGACCATCCGGCAGATTAATATATGGCTCAAGGCGTTTGTACGTTGCCGGGCTAACGCTGTACATTTTTTGCACATCGCCTTTGGTAAAAAACCGACCACCTTTTTCTTCGTAATGTTTAATTACGTGCGCCTGATGGTCGGTAAGGCCAAGTTTTAGCCAGTCTGCAACCGGCAAATTGTTGGGATTAAATTTAAAGAGATTGACGGGCAAAGTCGTTTCATTAGCCGTAGAAGTATTATCATCAGCTATAATGCTGCCTGTTTTATCGGTTTCGGTTATCGCTTTATCAAAAGCCTTAAAATTTATTATATTATCTTTGTGGTTTGCCTGAAACATATGGGGGGCCAGCAAAACTATTGCAATTAAAATAATCAACACTACCATTCCGTTCCACTCTTTTTTTGTGACAGACAGGTAGTTTTTAATTTGCGGCCTCATTTATGATATGTTCCAGGCGTTAAATTAAATAAAAATTTAGGATATTTATTTGTTAAAACATACTGCTATTAAAAACAATGAAAGTTATAACCACCGAAGAGTTTGCCAAAGCCACCAAACTGGATAAGTTGAAAATGCCGGGCCTGGCCGCTTTATTGATGGAACTAATGAAAATAAACCAGGTTAACGACCTGTTTGCCCAGGCACAGCCCAAGCAAGGCCCCGACTTTGTTGATGCCATATTAGAAGGTTGTGGTATTGATGTTGAGTTTGATGAACGTGAGTTGCGCAACATCCCTAAAGACGGGGCATTTATCGCTATAGCCAATCACCCATACGGTGGTATTGAGGGTATGGTGTTATTAAAAATCCTGTGCATGGCCCGCCCCGATTCAAAACTGATGGCCAACTTCCTGCTTAAAAAAATCCCCAACCTTGCCGACTATTTTATAGCGGTAAACCCTTTTGAAAATGTTGAACATTCATCAAGCATAAGCGGCCTAAAAAACACCCTTGAGCTATTGAAACAGGGCACCCCAATAGGTATTTTCCCCGCTGGCGAGGTATCAACCTTTAAAGTTGAGCAAAAACAGGTGACCGACCGTATGTGGCACCCGGTTGTAGGTAAGATCATTGCTAAAGCCAAAGTGCCGGTGGTTCCTATTTATTTTCATGGTAACAACGGCCTGTTGTTTAATCTGCTCAGCTTATTGCACCCTGCCCTACGCACAGCCAAGCTACCGTCAGAGTTGTTTAATAAACACGGGCATACCATTAAACTACGGATAGGTAAGCCCATTAACGTAACGGAGATTCCGGAGTATACCAATACCACTAAGCTCCTTAACTTTTTGCGCGCACGTACCTATGCTTTAGGTACCGGCCTGGAAGAGGAAAAAAATCTTCAGCCCTCGAAACCTGTTTAAGATCAAACGCGAGGCCGAAGAGGTTTCTCCTGAAATAGATAGTGCCATTCTTGAAAAAGAAATTGAGCCGCTTCGCGAAACCTATAAGGTTTGGACTGAGAAGAACTACGAGGTATTCATCGTTCCGACGGCAACCATCCCTAATGTGATACGGGAAATAGGCAGGCTGCGCGAGATCACTTTCCGCGAAGTTGGTGAAGGTACAAACAAAGCTATCGACCTTGATGAGTACGATATTTATTATCATCACCTTTTTATTTGGGATTTTGAGGCTAAACGCATAGTTGGAGCTTATCGAATTGGCCTGGGCGACGAGATATTTTACAGTGTCGGCAAAAAAGGTTTCTACGTAAACGAGCTGTTTAAGCTTAAAACCCAGTTTATACCTGTACTACGCCGCAGCCTTGAACTTGGCCGTTCATGGATCCGCAAAGAATACCAGACCAAACCACTCCCCCTTTTCCTGCTCTGGAAAGGGATCCTGAAATTCCTGATCGATAATCCACGCTACCGCTACCTGATAGGCCCGGTAAGCATCAGTAACTCCTTTTCTAAGTTTTCCAAATCGCTTATTGTCGATTATATTAACCGCAATCACTTTGATCATGAAATGGCGCAGTATGTTAAACCGCGCAAAAAGTTTAAGGTTGATTTTGCTAAAATTGATACCGACCTGCTCATGGCCGGTGAAGACAGCTTTAAAGGTCTCGACAACCTGATATCAGAGGTGGAAACCCGGAACATGAAAGTACCGGTATTGCTCCGTCAGTACATTGCCCTAAACGCTAAGATCATCAGCTTCAACATCGACCCTAAATTTGCCGACTGCCTGGACGGTTTCCTGGTACTCGATCTTGAAAAAGTACCGCAGGATATACTGGATAAGCTTGGTAAAAACTTGTAGTAAATCTTCAATCCATAGAAACAAAGAGACACCGGCTGGCCGGCTCTTTTTTTATAGCGATATTAAATCATTACCCAAAGCAAAACGCCCCCAATATTTATCGGGGGCGTTTTTATTAACTATATGTTGTTTTACAATTACCAGCTGTAGCGTACACCAAACTGCATTTGCCAGCGTGAAGCGAACAAATCAACAGAATATGGTATACCAGGGTTAGTGAAGTTGTAAGTTGGGTATGATGCAACATTACCGTTTTTAACAAAAGCAGGGCCGCCGGATGCTCCAGGCAGTTTGCTTACTGGTGTTAAACCAACACTTGCTGAAGAGTTGAATGTGTTTGCTGAGAAGTAATATTGTCCCCAGCTCTTATTCAATAAATTGGTAAGATTGATGATGTCATAAGTAAATGTGATCATCTGCTTGTGTTTACCATTACCAAATTTAAAGTCTTGAGTAAAGCGGAAGTCTAATTGATTATTCCAAGGTGTAAAAGCAGCATTACGTTCAGTAAACTGACCACGACGTGAACTTAAATATTTGTCAGCATCAACATACGCATTAAACGCAGCTAACTGTTGTGCAGCAGTTTGTACTACCACACCATTTTTCACCTGATCAACAATCATCTTAGCTGCCTCATCTCTGGTTGGAATATAAGCCAAGCTTAATTGCTGACCTGTTCCGTCGATAGCGTTTGGATAGGTATCCCAGGTATATGGGTTACCACTTTGCGCGCTAAAGAAGAAAGTAAAGTTAGCTGTATAGTTGTGCCCGGCATCCCAATCATGTTTAAAGTTCACGTTTGATACGATACGGTGACGGATATCAAAGTTTGAATTGGCTAAACCCGGATTATTAGGGTTCAAAGCCTGGTTCAATTGCCAGTTAGACTCCATTGAGTTACGGATACCATTGGTAACATCTTTTGAATGACCATAGGTATAGGCAACTGAGAAGTTTAATGCACTCTGCTGATCAAACTGGGTGAATTTTGCTACCTGTACAGTGGCGCTGTAACGGTAACCTTCGCTTGTGTTTGATAACAAATAAGCATTGGTATATTTTGAGTTGATTCCCTTGTTAATAAATATAGGCTGCTGGTGCTGGGTATCATAAGGATAATAAGTTACGCTATCCTTAGTATTTACCTGCTGAAATTTCAAGTCATGAATAACTTTGGTATAAATACCTTCGGCAGTAAATTTCCACTGGTTGTCCGTTGTATAATCAACAGCTAAACTGCTTCTCCATACCTGTGGCATTTTGAAGTTGTTATCAATCATATCCACCTGGGTAGAACCGGTAGAACCAGTATTAAAGTTACCTTGTTGATTAACAAAGTTTAAACCACCATTAGATGGCGCTTGCACGGGGTTAGTACCGGCTGTAAACGGACCTGCAGATGATTTTTTATCATAAGCACCGTAAGTAGCACCGTTGTTATAAAACGCATAACCAAACCATGCAAACGGAACACGACCAGTAAAGAAGCCGCTACCACCGCGCAAAATAACACTTTGATCACCGTTTGCATCATAGTTAAATGATACGCGTGGGTTCCACTCTATATTACCCAGGTAATTTTGTTTGATATCTTTAGGTTTGGTATAGGTGTAGGTAGTGCCGTAGTTTGGATCAACCGGAGCGTTGGTTGTTTTATCACTCAATGGCTGTTTGTTTGGTACACCAGCATAATCAGCACGTAAAGCTACTGTCAATTTGAAATTATCAGTTAACTGAATATCATCCTGACCATATAAGCTCAACAGGTTAACTTTAAACTGAGCTGAAGGGTGCGCTAAGATATAATCGCGTGTGTTATCAGTATAGTTAAAGTTGGCACGTACACGTGCTGGAGCATTATTAATAAAATCTTCAATACTGTTATAAGCAATACGACCATTCCACGAATTCACAAAGTTATAAGTGATGTTGTAAAACTCATTGTGCGTACCAAATGTAAACGTGTGCTTTCCTTTTGTCCAGGTTAAGTTATCAGTAAACTCAGCTGTTTTCTGGTGCATATCAAATATAGCAGCCTCGCGGTCGGTACCCATGAATATAGTTGTACCAGGAGTACGGCCGGTGATTTCGATTTGCGGTAAAGCAGGGTTTGAGTTAGGATCACGGTAATCGTGAACAGCTGAATAGCCAAGAACCAGGCTATTGCTCAGGTTACCGTTAAATCTTGATTTTAACTCGGCAACGGTTGAAGTTGAGTTATTATGTGAAGTGTAATCAATACCACTGAAACGGAAGTTTTGCTGATCGCGCTCTAAGTTAGTAGCCTTTGAGCTGATGGTATTGTTACGGATAGTTAACTGGTTATGATCATCGATATTCCAATCCAAACGGTTAAAGAATTTGTTTGAGTTTGAGAAAATCGTGGTATTGTTATATGTACCCGGATCCAAACCGCCTGTAAATGTTTTAAAAGCAGTAACTAATTTATCACCATCGGCCTGACTTAGTATATTAGACGCGCCATTGTGATCAAGACCACGGATAACAGGATCCTGCCTGCGGGCAATTTCTTCGTTGGTAAAGAAGAATAATTTATTTTTAATAATAGGGAAGCCTAAACGGATACCGCCCTGATAATCATGAAAATCGTTCAGTTTTGAACCATCGCCACCTAAAGCAGCTTTGGCATTGTTAGCGCCAACCATGAATGAGCCACGACCGTAACCATAAACAGCGCCACTAAAATCGTTTGTACCGCTACGGGTTACAGCGTTTATACTACCACCTAATACGTTACCGATTTTGATATCGTAAGGGGCAACATAAACCTGGATATCCTGGATAGCATCAAGAGAGATAGGGCTCGTACGGGTACTGCTGCCTACCTGGCCTGAAGCATTGTTCTGACCACCTAATGATGGGCTGAAGCCGATCGCGTCGTTATTGATAGCACCGTCAAGCGTTACGTTGTTATAACGGTAGTTGGTACCCTGGAATGAGTTATTGTTACTTTGAGGGGTATTCCTGGTTAAATCCTGTAAGCTGCGGTTAATTGACGGAGCAGTACGGATCTGGTTTTGGCCGATACGGGTACTTGCACCTGTTTTAGCCGGACCAGCAGATGCTTTTACTTTAACTTCCTGCAAGGTTGTCGTTTCATCCTGCAGTACAAAGTTTAAAGTAGCATTACCCAACTGGAGCGTCAGGTCGCTTTTTTCGTCTTTTTTGTAACCGATAAAAGTAGCGGTTACGGTGTAAGGACCACCCGGGTTAATGTTATTAACCGAGAAACGGCCCTCGCCGTTGGTTTGTGCACCATACCTGGTACCTGTGCTGGTATTAAGTACAGTAATGGTTACACCCGGAAGAGTGGTACCTTTTTGATCTGTAACTTTACCGGTAAGTACCGAGGTGGTGATCTGAGCGTTTGCAACGCCCCCAACCCCAATAATTATTAGTGTTAAAATAATAAAGTAGAGCTTTTTCATTTGTGAATTTTTATTGCACAAAATTGCCCTACCAATGTTAATTCTACATTAACATCAGATTATTATATTAACAACTACTTAATGATTTCTTTTCTACCTGATACAGGCCCCTGAAAACCAATAAAAAAATACTGATTATCAATAAAATACAAAATAAATACCCCAAAGTATTAAGCTTCTATATATCGCCTATAGGAGATAAATTACACAATTATGTTCGTCACAGCTAAAAAATGCCCCTATTATATAGTATTTAAAGGGCAACGGTAACGAGCATTTTAACAAATACTTAATACGCAAATAATTAAAATCATTTTTTGATTCTCAACTTATTAAGCAATTGATTCAGCAAGTATGCGGGCGCTACGGCTAATGATTTAATGTTGAGTCCGTTTGCTGCAAACTGCGGCTCACGGCTATTGCCGATAAGTAACGCGCTTGCAGAGGGAATAAACGCAGAAACACATAATAGCCACATAACGGGCCCTCCCGTTTGCTGCCAGGTTACAAGCTCCATTATACCGTAACTAAATCCTAATAAAATAAACAGGATGAAATAAGATATAATTGGCGACAGCTTTAAATAGAAGTAGATGGCAATAGCTATAACAAAGGAAGCCCAGTTAAAATAGCCATTGTAGGCTCCTAAAAAGCCTAAATGAGGAAAAGGAATAGCCCAGATCAATCCAAAGAGACTAAATGCCAAAGTTGGGATACAGATATAGTGTATAATTTTGTTAACCCTATCCTGGTGAGCATCTTCATATTCCCTGAAATAACGATCCACGGGGCGTTCATCAATATTTGCAGTAGTTTTAACTGCTGCCTTCTGTTTGTTATTTGCTTTTGCTGCCACGCTGTAAAAATAAAAAACCCCTTCGGTTTTGTGCCGAAAGGGTTTCGTTTAATTTTATAATGATTACTTGGCAAATGCTACCGAACGGGTTTCCCTGATAACGGTAACTTTAATTTGACCAGGATAAGTCATTTCTGTCTGGATCCGGTTTGAAATATCAGCAGCCAAAACTTCTGATTGCGCGTCGCTGATCTTTTCACTTTCAACAACCACACGTAACTCCCGGCCCGCCTGTATCGCAAATGTTTTTTCAACACCAGGATATGACAATGCCAGCTCTTCCAGTTCTTTCAAACGTTTAATGTAGCTTTCAACAACCTCGCGGCGTGCACCCGGACGTGCACCTGATATAGCATCACAAGCCTGGATTATCGGCGATAACATTGAGGTCATCTCAATTTCATCATGATGGGCACCGATAGCGTTGCAAACTTCAGGATGTTCCTTGTATTTTTCGGCCAGTTGCATACCCAAAATAGCGTGAGGCAGTTCAGGATTATCATCAGGTACTTTACCAATATCATGAAGTAAGCCGGCACGTTTTGCCATTTTAACATTCAAGCCAAGTTCGGCAGCCATGGTAGCACAGAAATTGGCAACCTCACGTGAGTGCTGCAACAGGTTTTGCCCATATGATGACCGGTAACGCATACGGCCAACCATCCGGATCAGTTCGGGGTGTAAACCATGAATACCCAAATCAATTACAGTACGCTCACCTATCTCAACAATTTCTTCTTCTATCTGCTTTTTGGTTTTGGCAACTACCTCTTCAATACGTGCCGGGTGGATACGTCCGTCGGTAACCAAACGGTGCATTGCCAAACGGGCTATCTCGCGCCTTACCGGGTCAAAACCCGAAAGGATGATAGCCTCGGGGGTATCGTCAACAATGATTTCGATACCTGTTGCGGCTTCAAGTGCACGGATATTACGCCCTTCACGGCCAATGATCCGTCCTTTGATCTCGTCGTTTTCAATATTGAAAATAGACACTGTGTTTTCGATAGCGCTTTCGGTAGCAGTACGTTGAATAGTTTGAATAACTATTTTCTTAGCCTCTTTAGTAGCAGTAAGCTTAGCCTCGTCAACAATATCCTTGATCTGGATCATCGCTTTGGTACGGGCTTCCTCGCGCAGGGTATCAACCAATTGGTTTTTGGCATCATCGGCCGATAGGCCGGCAATAGTTTCCAACTGTTGAATGTGCTGATTTTTAAGATGCTCTACCTCGTCTTGCTTTTTAACAACTATCTCGGTTTGTTTTTCAAGATTTTTACGGGTGTTATCAAGTTCGCTCTCCTTGCGGTTAACATTTTCCAGGCGCTGATTTAATGATTGCTCTTTTTGTTTAACACTATTTTCGCGCTGGTTAACAGCATTGTTTTTATTGTTTACTTCCTGTTCATGTTCAGCTTTCATTTGTAAAAACTTCTCTTTGGCTTCAAGCAGTTTGTTTTTCTTCAGGATCTCGGCATTATTTTCAGCGTCTTTTAAGATCTTTTTCACTTTATTCTGAGCCGATGTTTCCTGGTCTTTAAAAAGCTTTAATAATAGGAAGCGACCTATGAGCACGCCAATGATGGCGCCTGCCAGCAGGCCGATGATGACGTATAGTAATATGTCCATTTTAGGTTTGGTGGTGTTATATATGTATGTAAATAAAAAAACCGCAACTAATTTTTAAGTATCATGTATTTAAAACCTCATTTCGGATATTGGGGACCATGGGTTGGTTAACGTTAATCGCAACTAACGCATGCCTCTTGATCCGCTTAATATTGAAGCGTTAAGTTTTTAATAGTGAAACCTAAAATTTAACTGCGGTTAAATCTTAATGTGCTCTTGTATATTTATGTAAAGAACGTTTATTACTTCGAAAAAAATTCGGTCAACAAATGATCTAAATGATAAACTTTTTCAGTCACCTCTGTATCCTCAACGGTAACTTTCTTTTCCGCCTTCAATGATGATGTTGCGTAATGCAGCACACACATTGAAAGTAAATCCTGCTTATCCCGAACCGCATAATTTTCCTGATATTCTTTTATCCGGTCGTTGATCAGCTTAGCCGCCCTGCGTATTATTTCTTCTTCCTCCATGTTAACCTTTAAGGGGTAAACACGGTCAGCAATATTTATTTTTATTGAGATTTCTCCCATTTGAGCTTTTCACTTTTTGTACTATTTTTTCAATAATACAATACACTTATCTATTTCCTGCACAAAGTCGTTAATTTTTTGCTTAATGTCAACACTTTTTTCATTTGTTTCAGAAAAAGACTTGGCAACTTTAACAACTTTTAATTTTTCTTCCAGTTCTTTTGTCTTGGCCTTACTGGCGTTAAGAGCTACCGTAAGTGCCTCACTTTCCAGTTTTAAAAGGTCATTTTCTTCCTGCAAAGCAGCGCACAGTTCAATCAGGCGCTCGGTTTTATCTACAATTTTATTTAACTGCTCTGCTAATGAAGGCATCTTCAATTACTGAATTATTGATTTATTGAATTACTGAATTTTAATTTCTAAATCCGAAATCGAAATTCCGAAATCCGAAATTACTTCCTGATCTCCGCTCCGGCTTCTTTTCCTAAATTATAAATTAATTTCTGCATAATAGAATCAATTGCCTTATCTGTTAACGTTTTTTCCAGATCCTGGATGATAAAGCTTAAAGCATATGACTTTTTACCGGCAGGCAGCTTATCGCCCTGGTAAACATCAAACACATCAACTTCCTTCAGCAATTTACGCTCGGTGCGCAGTGCAATTTGCTTTAACTGACCGAATGATACGCTTTGATCTATCAGCATAGAAAGATCGCGCCTAACAGCCGGGAATTTTGAAACCTCCTGGTAAACAATCTTATTTTTACGGATAGCTGCCAGCACAAGGTCGAAATTAAAATCAGCATAAAATACCTCTTTGTCAACATCCGCCTTTTTTAAAGAAGCTGCAGCTACCGACCCAAATTTCACCAATTGCTTACCATTCAACATGTATTGAATGCCAAACGACATTTTTTTGCAGGTTGTATCCTCAACTGTAAAGTTACTGATGTTAAGGCGCTGCAAAATACCATCAACCACAGCCTTGATATTATAGAATGATACAGGCTTTGATTTCTGGTTCCATTGTTCGGCAGTATTAGCCCCGGTGATGAAAATACTGAAACGTTGTGTTTCGATGTACTTATCATTTTCCAGCTTGTATACCTTACCAAACTCGTAAAATTTCAAATCCGGGCTACGGCGGTTCTGATTATAGGTTATGGCTTCCAAACCAGAGTACAGCAACGTTTGGCGCATTACATCCAGATCGCTGCTCAGTGGGTTCAGAATCTTAACAGCAGTATCCAGGTTATCCGAATAGGCGGATTTGGTAAGCGAGTTGGCCAGGATCTCGTTAAACCCATTTGCGCTCAGCAAATCAGATAACTGATTTTGAACAGTATCTTTCTCCGGACGAATGGAGTTATTTAGGGATGCCCTAATCTGTGTAGGGATTTCGATGTTGTTATAACCATAGATCCTCAGGATCTCTTCAACCACATCCACATCGCGGGTAACATCCACACGATATGGAGGCACTTGTAATGATAATGAATCCGCAGTTTCATTCACTATCTTAATATCAAGCGCCGTGATAATACCTTTGATCTCATCATGGCCAATCTTTTTACCAATCAGCTTATCAATGGTATTATAAGTGATTTCCACAGCAAACGGCGCAACCGGGGCTGGGTAATGATCAGAAATCTCTGACGACACCTCGCCACCCGCAACCTGCTGAATCAATAATGCCGCACGTTTCAAAGCAAAAACGGTCATGTCCGGATCGGTACCACGCTCAAACCTGAATGAAGCATCAGTTTTCAAACCATGCCTTTTTGAAGTTTTACGAACAGATACGGAATTGAAATAAGCACTCTCCAGAAAAATATTTTTAGTTGATTCTTTAACACCTGATTTAGCACCGCCAAATACACCTGCTATGCACATTGGCTCTTCGGCATTGCCAATCATCAGGTCATCGGCAGATAGTTTCCTGTCAACATCATCCAAAGTTTTAAATATAGTGCCTTCAGCATAGTTTTTCACCAACACTTTACCACCGGCTATTTCATCGGCATCAAAAGCATGTAAGGGCTGACCAAGCTCATGCAGTACATAATTGGTAACGTCCACAATGTTATTGATAGCCCGCACGCCAATAACAGCCAAACGCTCCTTTAACCATTGCGGCGATTCCTTAACTTCAACACCGCTGATGGTTAAGCCCGAGTAACGCGGCGATGCCTGCTCATTCTCTACAATAACCTTAATAGTACGACTGGTGTTATTAACTTTAAATGCGCTTACATCCGGCTTATTGATGCCCATTTTCAGGAAAGCGGCAATATCCCTTGCTGTACCCAAATGCGAGGCCGCATCGGCACGGTTAGGGGTTAAGCCTATCTCGTACATGTAATCGTCGTTCAGTTTAAAGTATTCTTTAGCAGGAGTACCCACAGGCGCATCCTCCGGCAATACCATAATACCAGCATGGCTGGTTCCTAAACCTATCTCGTCCTCAGCACAGATCATTCCATGAGATTCTTCGCCCCTGATCTTTGATTTTTTGATAGCAAAAGGCTCGCCGCCGGTTGGGTAAACAGTAGTACCTACTACAGCAACTACCACTTTTTGCCCGGCAGCTACGTTAGCAGCGCCGCAAACAATCTGCAGGTCTTCCGCACCCCCAACATCAACTTTGGTAACGTGAAGATGATCAGAATTGGCATGGTCAGTACATTCCTTTACATAGCCAATCACCAGGCCTTCCAGTCCGCCGGGAACAGCCTGTACCTTTTCCAGACTTTCAACTTCCAAACCGGTACCGGTAAGGATGATGGAAATCTCCTGGGGCGTTTTATCAGTATCAATAAATTCTTTAAGCCAGTTATAAGATATTTTCATTATTCCGAAATGATAATCGGCAAAGATATAAAGATTTCGGATGTTGGGATTGGTTGATTTCGGATTTCGAATGTTCGATTTCGGATTTATTTGAATTTCAATTTCAGAATTTTGAATTGGGATTGTTTTAATCAAATCCGATCAGGCACTTCACTCAGCTTTAACAAGTCCGAAATAGCAAATTCATATAATTCCTAAAATCCGAAATCGAACATTCGAAATCCCAAATTAAAAACTACATCAACCCTTCATCGGCCAAACTTAAGTAGCCGGCATCGGTAATGATTAAATGATCAAACACACCCATGTCCAGCATCCGGCCGGCGGCGCTTATTTTTTTGGTGAGCTGGATGTCTTCGTTACTGGGTTTCAGATTACCCGATGGGTGGTTATGCACCAGTATGAGGCCGCTGGCCTGGTATTGCAGGGCTGAATAAAAGATGATCTTCGGGTCGCATACCGTAGCCGACAAACCTCCTTTACTGATCAGCTCCTTCCCTAATACTTTGTTGGAACGGCCTAATAGTATGATCCAGAATTCCTCGTGGTTCAGGTCCATCAAATGACGGCGCATAATATTGTAACCATCCCTGCTTGACGTGATCACCTCAATGGCACCCGATTCAAATTCATTACGGCGGCGACCGATTTCCAGCGCGGCAATAATAGATATAGCTTTGGCTTCTCCTATCCCTTTAAACTTGGATAGTTCGGCTATGGAAGCCTTACCAAGCTTGTTCAGGTCGTTATCATAATGGCGCAGGATGCGTTTACTCAGTTCAACCGCACTTTCGGTGCGGCTGCCCGAGCCGATAAGGATGGCGATCAGCTCGGCGTCGGTAAGGGCGCGGCGTCCTTGTCCGCTAAGTTTTTCACGCGGGCGGTCTTCCTCAGCCCATGATTTAATACTGATCTTGCTTTCGTAGTTTTCCACGGCATTAAAGTATGAAAAAGCGCCAAACAAAAAAAGGGACAGCGTTGGTACACTATCCCCTTTGGTATATTTTAAAAGCTGAGATTAGCTTAAGCCGTTAACAAATTTAGTAAGCTTTGATTTATTGTTCGAAGCTTTGTTTTTGTGAATAACGTTCTTTTTAGCTAAACGGTCAAGCATTGAAATCACTTTACCCAACAGTGCAGAAGCATCAGCTTTGGTAGTAGTGTTTCTTAATTTCTTAATAGCGTTCCTGGTTGTTTTAGCCTGGTACCTGTTGCGCAGACGCTTCGCAGCATTTGCCCTGATTCTTTTTAATGATGATTTATGATTTGCCATCTCGTATAGCTTGTTATTCTTTTCTACTTATTTTAAGGACTGCAAATATAGAGCGATTAAATTTAATATGCAAGTGGTTTTTTGATTTATATTTTAGTGTGATTAGATTGATAATGTGAATGATTACCTGAACCCTTTGGGCTTGCAGACCTGCCAAATTAACAACCTGTTAATCCCGCATTCACGAAGTGTTCATGCAACACAATGATTTTTGCTGCGTTACTATTAATTAAAACTATTGCGTTTATGGTTACCAACAGCATCACCAGGTTCAGCAACCGGGTTGAAGATTATGTAAAATACCGTCCCGGCTACCCCGACGAGACTTGTTAAGTTTTTACATGACGCTTACGGCTTAACACAGGATAAGCTCATTGCCGATATTGGTGCAGGTACAGGGATCTCCACCGCATTGTTCCTGAAAAAAGGCTACCGGGTAATTGCCATTGAACCAAATTTGGAGATGCGCGAAAAAGCTATCGAGTTACTCGGTTCATATAACGGTTTTATCCCCCGAAACGGCACTGCAGAAAATACCGGCATCGAGAGTAATAGCATTAATGCTATTATAGCCGGACAGGCTTTTCACTGGTTTGATGCCGTAAAAACCTGTGCTGAATTTAAAAGGATACTGAAACCGGATGGCATTGTTGCCCTCATCTGGAATGAGAGAAAAACAACCTCAGTCTTTGAACAGGAATACGATAAACTCATTGTAAAACATGGCCGCGATTACGTAAAGGTTGATCACCGCAATATCAATACCGAACATATCACAGCTTTCTTTAAGCCGCAACCTGTTCACCTGGAAATATTCGCCAATAAACAGTTATTTGATTTTGAAGGATTAAAAGGCAGGCTACTGTCATCATCATACATGCCTGCACGTGGAGATGAGGGGTACGAGCCAATGATCAACGATTTGCATGCACTTTTTGATAAATTTCAGCAGGATGGCGTTATCGTTATTAATTACGATACGAAGGTTTATTCGGGGAAACTGTAAGATCAACATTATTTCGTATCGGTGAAACAATTGCACGCGGGTATTATCTAATAAGCAAACACAATGGCTTATTAATACTACTTAAACATGATATACTGGATCACTATTATAATACTGCTGCCTTTTATATTTATTTTAATAAGCCATTTAAAAAGCAAAGCCCAACAAAAAAAGAAACTTACCGAAATAAAAGAACGCTGGGGCAAACCCATAATTGCAAGCAGAAATTTCAAACCGGTCAGCACCTACCTTACAGCTTATGGTAGCGTAAGCGAGATCTCAGCCAATACCGCCACCGACCTTGACATCGACAGCGTATTTGAATTTATCGACCGTACCAATTCAAAACCCGGACAACAATATCTATATAAGCAATTACACTCCCCGCAAATTTCAGAAGAATATTTTGAAACGCTTGAACAGCGGATCGGCAATGTCACCGCCGATAAAGAATTGAGAGAGGCAGCCGAGCTTAAATTATCTGAGTTAGGGAACAATGATGCCTACTACTTACCAGAGCTTTTTAAGAAACCGCATCATTCCATGTTTCCGGCAATTGGCAATTTTTATATCAGCATAGCGCCGTTTTTGATCATTGGAGTGGCATTTAGCCTTTTTATTGTTCCCAACCAGTTTATGCTTTTGCTATTGCTGATATTAATGATAGCCAATGTAGTTATTCATTACAGTAATAAAACCCAGATGCTGAACTACACACATTCGCTACCGCAGTTGTTGGTTTTATTTAAGGTATCAAATTGGCTTAAGAACCACACTCTGCTCAGGGATGATGAAAGTACCCGCCTCAGTATGGCTAATATGGGCAAACTCAAAAAGTCGTTAAATTATATCACCCTGCAAAATAAAGTCGCTATTGATCCTACCGATATTTATTATCTGGTTACCGAATGGTTAAAAATGTTCCTGCTTATTGAGCCGCTGGTATTTATAAAATCCATCACCAAAGTAAACAAATACCTTAGTGACATTAAAGTTGTTTATGAAGCGGTGGCTGAGGTTGATGTTGCCATTTCCATCCAATCGGTGCGTGATGGCGCGGCTCATTATTGCAAACCTCAACTTACAACCGGCAATACCCATATCATTATTAAAAATCTTTATCACCCGCTTATTGAAAACTGCGTGTCAAATTCTATCGCTATAGATAATACACAAGGCATTTTGGTAACTGGTTCCAACATGTCGGGTAAAACCACTTTTATCAGGGCTATTGCTATAAACGCTTTGCTATCGCAAACCATTAACACCAGTTTTGCTACAGTATACCAGGCTCCTCCGCTCAAAATATTTACCAGCATTGATATGACCGACGATTTGGGCGATAATAAAAGCTATTTCCAGGCCGAAGCTTTAGCCGTTAAAAATATAGTGGCACAAACCATTGCCAGCAAACCCATAAACAGCCTCGTAATCATTGATGAAATTTTCAGGGGTACAAATACCATTGAACGGATAGCCGCCGCGAAAGCCGTACTAAGCTACTTTATCCAAAATCAAAGCTTCGTTTTTGTGTCTACACACGATCTGGAACTGGCCGAATTACTGGGCAGCGATTACAAAGTTTTCTCTTTTGAGGAAGTAATTGGCGATGACCGGTTGGTATTTGATTATAAAATTAAAGAGGGATTGCTCAAAAACCGAAATGGCATCGCGGTTTTAAAAGGCGTCGGTTTCCCGGAGAGTATTATTGATGAAGCCAATAAGGTAAGCAGCCAATTAAGAGAGAAGTATAATTTAAAACTCCCCCTTTAATTGCATCTTTGCCTCATGAACCGCCGCATAATTTTAAGCATAACTGGTACCTGTTTAATCATGTTATGCTCATCATGGGGATTCTTTGCACATTATCGTATTAACCGGCTGGCAGTTTTCACGCTACCTAAGGCCATGTCTTGTTTTTACAGATCCAATATCGATTATATAACCGAACATGCCGTAAGTGCCGACAAACGCCGCTATGTTGACTCATCAGAAGCGCCACGCCATTTCTTTGATGCTGACCGTTATGGCAAAAAACCCTTTGAGGCTATGCCTAAAAAATGGAAGGATGCCGTTGCCAAATACTCAAAAGATATCATCATTAAATACGGCACTGTTCCCTGGACCATTCAATACC
This sequence comes from Mucilaginibacter sp. P19, assembly GCF_050632265.1. NCBI lineage: Bacteria > Pseudomonadati > Bacteroidota > Sphingobacteriia > Sphingobacteriales > Sphingobacteriaceae > Mucilaginibacter > Mucilaginibacter sp. P19. Next base: position 716,448 of record NZ_CP192586.1, on the reverse strand, counting down.
AGTATTACAGGCTGGTACGCGCTTTCAAAGCCCATGATACAACGTCTATCCTCAATGCATCTGCCTATTTAGGGCATTATATTGCCGATGCGCACGTACCGCTGCACCTAACCCAAAACTACAACGGCCAGCTTACGGGGCAAACCGGCATCCATGCCCTTTGGGAAAGCCGCCTGCCTGAGTTATTTGCCGATCATTATAATTACTACGTTGGCAAGGCCCGGTATATTGAAAACCCATTGAATGAAGCATTCCGTATATGCAAGGCTACTTACAAAACCGTTGATACAGTTTTACGTTTTGAGCGCATCCTGAACAAAACCTACCCGCAGGACAAAAAGTACGCGTTGGTACAGCATGGCAAAAAGCAAATTACCGATTACTCCGTGGCCTATAGCCTGACTTATCACAAAATGCTGAAGGGGATGGTGGCAAGGCAAATGCGGGCATCTATTCTTTCCGTGGGTAGTTTCTGGTACTCGGCCTGGGTTGATGCAGGGCAGCCGGACCTGAGCAAGCTTATCGCACAGCCTTTAAGCATCGAACAAAAGGCAAAGCTTCGGCAAGAAGAAATGCTTTACCGATCAGGCAAAGCATTAATAATAAAATAGTTAACAATCAAACCCGGCAGCCTTCCCCTGCCTTCTTTATATTCTCCGCATCAGCTCCACGAAAACAGCGAAAGGGATAACGCCGGCTATCACCTTTCTTATCTGAAACAATTGTAACATGGCAGCATAATCAATCATTAAAAATATTCCTGCCTCATCTGCTTCATTTCCCGTTATCATGGTATTTATACGCAATTTTTCCATTAGGTATTTATACGCTATTACCCGGTTTACAACCCTCCTAACTTAGTTAAATCAATCAGGAAGTTGATTTGACCTCCCCTTTTAGCCACAAGCCCTAAACCTAATAGAGAATTAAATAAATAGGAGGCCATATCGAGTGACTGGCGTTTTATATCACTGAATATTTACATCTATAAACTATCATCTTATGGCAAATTTAACTTTAGCACCACGATGGGCATCAAGTGTGCTGCAACTCGGAAACACCGCTTATGTAGATTGCGGTACACCAACCGTACTAAACAATTTAACCTCCTTTACCCTGGAGGCCTGGGTAAACGTGTCGAGCCTTAACGGATTTCAATCCGTAGTTGGCAATGTTGATAATGCGGTTGGCGGACAATACCAATTATTTCTTGAATCCGGTTATGTTTACGCCTATGTAGGCATCGCACCGTATCTGATCAAATCGACTTTACCCATCACTGTCGACGAATGGCACCACCTGGCCTCTGTATTTGATGGTACAACTTCCAGTTTATCGCTTTATGTTGATGGCGTGGCTGTTGCGCAAAGCACCTTTTCGGGAACGCTGCCTGCAAGCGGTACCAATATGCTGCTGGGCGCTGTAATGCAGCAGAGTAGCCCGATCTGGTACCTACAGGGCCAACTTGGAAGGATTATGATCTGGAATAGCGTGCGCGACGCTGAAGATATCCTTAATGATTCGGTACAAGTAAATAATTATAGCGCTGTCCAAAATCCCAACCTTATATTTTACAGCGACTTTTCGGAAATGCCGGGGGTAGACAGTTCCGGAAATAATATAGCCCTTAATTTCAAAAACAATGTACAATACGCGTTCAATGTTCCATCTGTTGTACTGGGAGCGGATGGTTATGTTGATTGCGGCTCCTTTCCCGAATACAGCATTCCCGGAAACGCCCCTTATACCATTGAAGGCTGGTTCTTCCCGGGCAGCAGCAGCAACGGTATCCTGTTAAGTTATGGTTTGAACGGCGCATGGGAATACAAAGTAAGCTATCAAAACAACCAGGTTATAGGCCAGCGTAACAGCGACAGTATTTCTTTAGCATCAACAGCCTCGGTTTTGCCGCTAAGCTATTATCATTTTGCACTAAGTTATGATAGCGATGTTAAAGCCCTTAGCTTGTACGTAAACGGCAACCTTCAGGCTATCGATTATTTTCCTTCGCCGGTTACCGCGGTTCCAAACGGGCATGTACTCGTAGGCGCCCAATATGATTCGAACGGCAATATCATCGACAACTTCGGCGGTTCTATCCAAAACCTGCGCATCTGGAATGTATGTTTGGAACAATCAGAAATTGTTCAATGGATGTACAATGACGTAATAACCGATAACCGTTTAATTTCAAATTTTGATTTCACCGTTAACCCGCCGATAGATACAACCGACAAATCAACCCTTGAACTGGATAATGGTGCCGTGCAGCAGCTCCAAACCGTAAACGTTTTAACTACCGAGCAGATTGCGCTTTTGGGCATCCCACAATCCATCAACGCTATTTATCTCAATCAAAACGTGGAAACGCCTGTACCGCCACCTACAGACATACTATTTGCCAGCCAGCCCAAAGTTTTTACCGAAGATCATAAAGAGGAAAGCTGGTCACAATTTAAAGATTGGTTCGGCAGTAAAAACGGAGGCCCGGCAACAGAAGGCTTTCGCCAGCAGTTTGATAACGCTTATGAAAAAGCCCGGCAAATGTTCGACGAAAATGCCAATCTGTCCCGTGTTTTTACCCGCACGGATACCAATGGCATAACCCGTATTATTTACCATGGTGTAAAAGCAGACATGCTCGTTTACGAAGGGGCTATAGGCGCCGAATCAGACTGTACGCTCTGGTGGATCCAATTCATCTTTGCGCTTACTGTAGGTTTCCTTCAGGCTGTGGGGCTGGCACCTACCACCGGCAATATCGCCACGCGTATTTATAACCTGCTCCGTGCAAATCAAACGGTAATGAATGCCATGAGCTCAATGGCCGGAAAAGCAATCAGCGCCACAGCCGCTATTGGTTTTGTAGGTGTAATATATCAGCAGGGACTGATGTGGACCATTATCAAGTTTGTGCTGACATCCGCAGGATGGTATGCCTTATTCTGGATCCTTCGTAAAGTAATAGCCATAGTAACAGGCCTGGAAGCAGCCGCCATACTTGCCGGCTTTATTGTATGGGCTACTCAGCTTACTATACTTTCACTTAAATACAATACCGCATGCGGTCAGCTTCTCCAATCAACCAATGTTTCACCTTCTTTTAATTCATAAAGCCATGCCAACTTCAACACCTGTTGTAGCTATACCTGTGGTAGACACTTCATATAGCATGACATCTTCAAATTATGTCGCAATCACAGTCATCGATACCAAAGCTTTCCTGAACAATGCGCTCCCTGGCGATTATATTGGCGTGGCATCCTACGACACCAACGGAAGAGTAACCTATAACCTGACACAGGTTGATCAAAACCTTACCGTACCGGTTACAGCAGCTGCAGCTGTACAAAACCTAAGTTTCACCGGAAGCTGCACCAATATGGGAGGAGGGCTTCAAACCGCTGTAAATATGCTTTCAAGTGCTCCTGCCGGTGTAAATAAAGGCCTTGTGCTGCTTTCTGACGGTTATCAAAACTGCGGCACCAATCCCCTGCCATTACCAGCCGGCACCCCTCCCGTATATTCATGTGCAATGGGGCCGGCGTCTGACCAAAACTTAATGCAGCAAATTGCAACCCAGAGCGGCGGCCAGTATTATTATGCCCCCTATGTTTTCAACATGATGCAAATTTACAACCAGATCAGGGCACAAACTCCTGCTGCACAATTACTTGCAAACGGATACAAAGTAGCCCAGGCCTATGATTACCTGTTGATTCCGGCCACCGTATCAGCAGGCAACGACCTTGGACAGTTTTCGGTTGTATGGAGTGATCCTAATTATACGTTCACAAATGGCCAGCCCGGACTTAATCAATTAAGTGTAACACTTGTAACGCCGGCCGGCGTGGTAATTACACCAATGCCTACCTTACAGGGAGGGGCCTATGTAGTATTTAACATTCCTAACCCGGCGGTAGGCCTATGGTATATCCAGATCATGTATGGTGGTACAACCCCGCAGGGCCTGACAGGCGGTGCCTTTGAATATGCACCTTCAGGCAATGCCGCTCCGCTTCAGCTTACAGTTGATGCAACCTCTGTTGTGCGCAAAGGACAGCCTATTACTTATCACGCACATTTAACGGATGATGGAAAGCCGATAACCGGACAACAAATACGTGCTTTGGTTACCCGTCCCAAACTAAGTCAGCATAGTGCAATTAAAGCTTATGCATCAGACCTTAAAAACATAAAGCTGCCTGAAGAAACAATGGACACTATACAACATCCCGATTTGGCAAAGCTCGATCTGCTTTACAGGCAGCGGTTGACGGAGGAGGACCTTTTGCCGCACATAAAGGGCGGGAGTATCCTGTCAGCGGCAAAGCAAGGTGGGTACGCCGGTACTATACATGAAACGCACGAGGCCGGAAGTTATACCGTAGAGCTGGAAGTAACCGGATTTTCAGATAAATCTAAAACGCCGTTTTCCAGAAGTCGTCGCTTTAATGTAGTGGTTACCGATGGCGATTGAATAAACCACCATCCTGTTTAATAAACAAAAAGCCTGTGCTGGGAATTATATCCTGCACAGGCTTTTGATATTTGAAATGTTGAAAAAGCTTTTTATTGCCCCTCAGAAACCTTGGCGCTACGGCCTTTTATAGCGGCAAAGATGGGCGGCAATATCGAGATGAGGATGATGATTACCCCTACCAGCGAAAAGTTTTTAGCTATCACCGGTACCTGCCCTAATTTGTAACCCGCAAACAGGAACACAATGATCCATGATGCACCGCCGACGATGTTATAAAGGCTATACTTTAAAAAAGGCATCCTGCCAACACCGGCCACAAAAGGTGCGATAGTGCGGATAATAGGCATAAAACGGCTAAAAATCACCGCCTTACCGCCATGTTTATCAAAAAAAGCTTTGGTTTTAAGATAGTATTCGAGCTTGAGGATCTTATTTTCCTCTTTAAAAACTTTAGGGCCTAAATAGTTGCCTAAAAGATAATTCACCGTATTACCGATAAAGGCAGCGGCAATTAATATGATGCCCAGCAGCCAGATATCCAAACCCGAACTACCACCGGCTATTAACGCGCCAGCTGCAAACAGCAGTGAATCGCCGGGTAAAAAAGGAGTTACTACAAAACCTGTTTCGGCAAATATGATCAGGAAAAGGATCAGATAAGTCCATCCCTGGTAAGCGCTGGTTATTTGTACCAGGTGCTTGTCAATATGCAGTATAAAGTCGATTATGCTTTTTATTACTTCCACAGGCTAAAATTTTGCCCAAAAATATAAATATTAAACAAAACGCAGCTACTGAAGTGTCTTACTAAGCAGATTATTAGTAAGTACCCCCGCTCCAAAGGCCAATGAGTCGGCGCTGCCAACAATACCTTTGGTATAAATGGTGTAGGCGCGGCCGTCCTGTATAGTTACATTTTGCAGGGTTGTTTCTATTGTCGTGGGCGTTCGGGTCGTGGTAATGGTAAAGTTATAATTACCGGCAGTAAGTTCAACGTATTTAGATACCTTGTTAAAGGTAGTACCTCTAACCACAAGGGTGTCATTAGCCCGCAGATCTAGGGCTGAGGTATTGGGTGAAGTATGCACAAACCTTACTTTTCCTTTACCTATGGCTGGCAAACCGGTACTATCAGATAGTATAAATGAACTAACAAACGAACTATCCTTTCTGAAGCCGGTTATAAACATAGTGTATTTCCTGTTGGCTTTAAGCGTAGTATCAAATTGCAGCAAAATAACCGGCGCCGCGGTGGCTGTACGTAACTGTAACGGCGGTTCAAGTGTTGAAAGGTAAAAATATCCCGAACTGTTTGGATAAGTATAGGTAGTGGTATTATACCTGATAAAATGCTGATAAAGGTATACCGGCTGGATATCGGGACTTAAATTAACGATTTGAAACTGGGTATTGAGGCCTACTGATGATGCATTGCCCCCTTACCGCACGAAGAAACAGCACAGATGAAAAGTCCGCATAGCACAACTATAAAAAACGAAACCAGTACCTTGCTTTTATTTTTATTAGCCATTAATGTAATTATTGATTGATGAACAGGCCGGTTGCCAGGCCTGTGCTTTTATTACCAAAACCGTAGTAGGTATACACCTTTCCTCCTACAAGCTGCACTGTATCCCTTACAATAGTGCCCGAAAACGCCGCCGAATGCAGCGCCATATTGTGCTCTCCGGGCGTTACCAAATAAAACGTCGAGGTACCTTTAAAAGCAAGGTCCTTTACCTTTTCGGTATCTAAGGCAGCAGTTGTACCTTCAAAATGCACGCTTATATTCCCGGCATCCGGCGAAGCATTTACAAACCTTATTTTAGCAGAGGGTACCTTATTTGTATCTGCAGCTATGATGTCGGTAGTTTTAAAAACCTGATCTGTTGAATTGCCGGCTATGTAAAATGAATACACCGAATCCTTACTTAAGGTTAGGGGTAGGCTAAACAGCGGATTGGGATTATTAGGCCCATCCAACTTAACCGAATAGTTTTGTGTACCCGCTTTAACAGTAATATATCCAAGCGTACCTCCCGGATAAAAAGTTGTTGTATTGTTTACCCTTGTGCCATTAAGATAAACGTTAACATTGTTGAAAGTAGCATTAATAACATTTAACGATGATGTTGACGAGATCAACCACATCGGGTTTATCGTTGTTTTTTTGCACGTTGCAAAGCAACCTGCCGCGGCTATCAACAATAAAACTTTAACCTTTATATTCATATACAATTATAAGCTATAACTGCTTACTGTAATTTTTGGTATTGGGTGTTGAACAAAAAAAGTCCGGTTTTATGTTACCGGACTTAGTTTTGGATTTATAATTTAAGTTTACACTTAAGCATAGCTATTGAGCATCACCGGCATAACCAGCATCAGCACATCTTCATTCTCATCTCCGCCTTGTGGCAGCAATAAGCCGGCACGGTTTGGAGTCGACATTTCCAAAGATACTTCTTCGCAACTTAAATTCTTCAACATTTCTATTAAAAATCTTGCATTGAAGCCAATTTCCATGTCTTCGCCCTCATATTGGCAGCTTAAACGCTCGTGGGCCTCGTTAGCAAAGTCAATATCTTCTGACGAAATATTTAACTCGCTGCCATTTATTTTAAGCCTTACCTGGTGCGTGGTTTTGTTAGCATAAATAGCCACACGGTTTAACGAACCCAGGAAAGTAAGCCTGTCGATATTTAATTTATTAGGATTATTTTGAGGAATAACCGCCTCGTAATCAGGGTAACGCTCGTCAATTAAACGACACACCAGGTTAATATTGCCAAACTTGAAGAAAGCACTGGTGGAATTATACTCAACAGATACATTTACATCATCGCTTGGTAATGATGATTTAAGCAGGGTTAAAGCTTTTTTAGGCAGTATGAATGATGTAGTGCTTGCAGCCTTTGCATCTTTACGTCGGTAACGAACCAGCTTGTGCGCATCGGTAGCAACAAATGTAAGTGCCGATGTTGTAAGCTGACAGTAAACACCTGTCATAGCCGGGCGCAATTCGTCATTACTTACCGCGAAAATGGTTTTGTTGATAGCTTCGGCCAAAACTGAAGCAGGCAGGTTTACTGATGAAGCGTTTTCAACAACAGGGATCTTTGGAAAATCCTCGCCGTTTTCGCCGCTCAGTTTGTATTTACCATCGCCGGCATTAATTTCAATGGCGAAGGTTTTATCATCAACCGAAAAAGCTACAGGCTGCTCGGGTAATGACTTCAGGGTCTCTAACAATATACGCGACGGGATAGCAATCCTGCCGTTCTCTTTAGCCTCAACTGGCAAAGAGGTGGTCATGCTGGTTTGCAGGTCGGTAGCAGAAATGGTCAAGTTCCCATCCTTTATCTCGAACAAAAAGTTTTCCAGTATCGGCAGCACAGTACTGCTGCTTAACGCACCACTTACCGATTGCAGTTGTTTGAGTAATGTTGAGGTAGAAACAATAAATCTCATATGGTTGTAATTAATCTATCAAAAATAGAAAATTTAACGGGCATACTTTTGCCTGCGTAAATAATGTTGAAAAATAGCACATATTAACACTAAAACCAGCGGCGCAATGGTATTAACCAGTTGCCAATACATTTTTTCGTTTATAGCAATTCTAATATTGAATTTATCATATTGGAAAAGCACCTTCTCGCCCCTTATTCTTGCCCTATCCAGCAGGCGGATCTTAATTTCCTTGGTACGCAGGGCTATCAGTCCCGAATCATCGGTCATGTAATCGGCTATGTTAAGCAGCAGGTTTTTATTTCCGTATGTTTGGTGCGTATAATGATCGTAACCTAATGGGTAAGGTGAGCCATCGCTGCCTACCTGATTCTTTAAAACATCACCATCGCTAATCACTATCATTTTGGTAGGCTCGCTTTGTTGCTTTATGGCAACCTGCTCTTTAAGCCCTTCGGGCAGCGGGCGATTTTGCCAGTCGCTTACAAAACTGCCTTCCAATAATACACCAGTTATTTTAGATGTGCTTTGAAACTCCTTAGGGTTTGGCTCCTGCTCCAAAGCCTGCAACGATAATATGTGCGGGGCGGTGAGCTTTTTGTTATAAGGCGATGAGGTTAGCAGCACCGTTTTGTTTACATTTTTGGTATCGAGGATATCGATAGTACTTGCAAACTCGCTGCTGATACCATCCAAATTTTTCACCACCGGGTGTTTGCTTAGCGGGATAAATACCGGGTAATACAGCCATGGCAGCATCTGGATCTGCGCCTGCCCGCCAACATTGCCGGTACTGATGGGAATTTGCGAGCAGTTCATATCAGCAATCAGATCATAATTGATACGGATCCCATAACGGAAAAGCTGATCATCGAGATTAAGCTGCTTGGGGAAAGCCAGCTGCTCGCCGCCATGCCCTCGAAGGCTATCGAGTTCGGCGCTTACCTGGTCTATTGTCCATAGCACCTGGCCTCCGTGCATGATGTACTGGTCGAGTTTGAATTTCTCTACCTCGCTGAATTTCTGATCGGGCTTGGCTATCACCAGCAATTTGATCTTTTGCAGATCGGCAAAGGAGATGGCATTCAAATCAACCCGGCCTACCTGGAAACCATCGGCAAGGGTTTTCATGGCATCGTTCAGTTGTAAATCGGTTAGCTCATGATGGCCTTCGGTAAAGCCGATTTGCGGCCTGCCCCCGTTGACCGCCTTTTTTATGGCCGATGAAAAGGCATATTCCAGGTTTTGGATAGAGTTGTTCAATACTTCATCGGGCGAGAGGCCTATCCTGCTCAGCAATAACTTTACCGGGATATCCTTACCATCTGCCGATACCAGCGCCGACGGAAAAATGAGCTTTTGCGTTACACCGTTATCTGTTTTAACGCTCAGGTTGGTTGGTTCAACACCTTCGGCAGCCATGTTTTGGATCACCTCGTTTTGCTGATCGTTGTTTAAACCCTTCAGCGGGTCGCGAAACTCAAACTGGATTTTGCCGTGACTGTAAGCCTGTAAATCGCTCAGCATATCACGCGTGGCACTTTGCAGGCGTTTAAAACCGCCGGGGAGGTTATCGCCCTGTAAATAAACTACCACTTTTACCTTTTTCGGAAGCTTATCCATAATCTGCCTGCTAATGGGCGATATGGTATAGCGCTTTTCGGCAGTAAAATCAAAACGGGTAAAAGTGAATGAGGATAGTATCCCCAGAAAAACCAGAACTCCTAACACACTGATCATCAAAATATCGCCCAACCCTTTTTGACGTTGCTTTGCAAGCACAAACAGCGTAAGCCATATAAAAATGCCTGTGGTGATGATGAAGTAAGTCAGATCGCGGGTATCCAGCACACCGCGGCTTACCGATTGATAATGCTGGGTTATGCCTAAACTCTGCAATCCCAGGTCCTGCAGGGATAACAGCTGACTGATAGAATCGAATCCGCTGTAAAAAAAGAAACACAGGAAAACGGATATAGTAAAGGCAATGATCTGATTTCTGGTAATGGATGAGGTAAACAAACCTATACCCACAAATACAGCACCTAATAAAAACAACCCGATGTATGAGCCTATTACAGCCCCCGTATCAATATTGCCTTGCGGCATGCCCAATGCACTTACCGAATAGTAATAAACCAGCGTGGGCAGCAAGGCAAAAAGCACGATGAGCAAACAGGCAAAGTATTTGCCCATTACTATCTCCCAATCTTTTAATGGTCGGGTGAACAGCAGCTCAAAAGTGCCTTCCTTACGTTCTTCGGCAAGGGAACGCATCGTAATTGCCGGGATGAGGAACATGAACAGGTAGGGCGCAGTGCTAAAAAGGCTTTCGAGCCCGGCATAACCATATTCCAGGATACTTGAATCGGGAAATACCCATAAAAATAAGCCAAGCACCAGTAAAAACACACCGATAGTAACATAGGCTACCAGCGAACTGAGGTAGGATATTATTTCTTTTTTAAGGATGCTCAGCACGTTATAAAATATTGTATTGAGCGCCGAAATTACAACAATATTGCGCTAAAGCAAAGAAGCAGTTTGATATCGAATTTCGGAATTTCGATTTCGGATTTAGTTATATGGCAAATTTAAGTGTCCTCCGCTTGAACCTTAAATAAGGCAAGCGTCCACACCTACGTTAAACCGGAAAGCGTGGACGTTCCTGTTAAAGCGTAGTTTAAGCGAGGGACGCTTGAACTTGTGGGGGAGTAATCTCAGGCTTTTATAGAGCAACACTACTGCAACTGCCACTAAATATCTGCTACTAAAGCCTCTGTCCGTCCGTTTCCAGAACCGGCCATCTGTGGCCAGAAGCCGGACAACTACAAAATCCTAAAACCTATACTTATATGCAACATTTAAACCCAGCTGACTGACAGGGCGATCGTGATCAACATTTTTATAACCTCTTTCAAACTGCAACCCAAAGTCAAGTCCATGATGTGGGCCAATTGGCACAACAGCCCCTGCCCCTCCTGCATAAATAAACGAGGTACGTGCGCTGTTATTGATGCTGAAAGCGCTGCCGGCTTCGGCATTTACATAAAAGTATTTTGCCCAGTAATATTTAAATCCGGCAGTTAATGGCAAATAAGCGTAAAGGCTATGAAAGCTGTCGTCGTAAAAAGCGTTTGAGCTGTTGCTTGAATAACCCTGATTAACATTAAAATATAAATAACGCGGGTCTGATTCGGTAAACACCAAACCCGTACTTACTGTAAAATGAAGGGCAGAAGTTATCGGCTTTTCCAGCTTTAAATTTATGCCTAAACCTGTTTGAGGACAAAAGTCAGACCCCACATAACTGTCGCGTATCGGTATAATAGCTTCGGTGCCTACGCTTAACGATGTTTGTTTGCCCTGCTGTGCTTTGGCGGCAAATGAAAGTACAATAAATAATATAATTAATGTGATGCAGATAGGTTTATTAGTCATGTGATAAAAAGTTTAGCAGTGCTATATAACGATAATACGCCCTTTAGTAATATATCGCTGCATAAAATATATTATCTCCCAAACCGATACGCAAACCTGATAGCTGTTTGCTGCAAGGTATGGGCCGACCAGCTTTCATACCTCAAGCCCAATTCAAAATTACGGTTATCGGTACCGGTAGGGATCATGATTGCCGGGCCAAGGGAAAAAGCAAACAGCTTGCGCTCATCATAATTAAGTTCGATAGCGCTGCCTGCTTCAGCTTCCAAAAACACGCCTGAGCCAACATTATACCTTACCCCGGCTTTTAAGGGTACAAAGATATCGCCGCCCGAATGGCCATTATTAAAAGGCGAATCCTTACGAAAAAAACTGCTGAACCCCGCTGTGAGCGTAAGGCTTGCCGGGTTTACTACCGGCTGCTCTAGCTTAAGCGAAGCACCAACACCTACATTGTACAAACTGCGCGAGGGAATACCAAACTCCACCCCGGCACTAAAAGCAGTTGAGGGTTTCGGTGTGTCCTGGGCAAAGGTTTTAAAAGCAGGGAAGATAAGGAGCAGCAATAACAGTTTTTTCATATCGGGCCGAAAATACAATATTGCCCGGCTAATAATTATGAAGAAAATATAAAATAAGCAATAGGTTAATATTGATTTCTGTCGAAATAAACTCTGATAGTATCTACGCTTTGGCTATTGCATTTTTTAGCTTCAAGAAACGCTATTAATTGTTTAATGAATGAAGTACGTTGACTATAAGAGAGATAATATATTTTATGGCCCACCAATATTGCATTACTTATGTTATTGAGACTGGCCTTGGATTTGTAAGCAATAGAACTGTATTGTTTGATAAAATCAATACTCATTTCAAAAGTTCTGCTATCTATAATCAATGATTTCCAAAAACCGTTTGATAATTTCCATGAATCCGGCTCCTGCGACTGGCGAGGCTGTTTTTTACCATTTATTTTTACAATGTTCATTGCCGATTCGGCGGTAATCTTTTTATCACTTATAAAAACAGTTTTAACAGGCTTGTCCTCCCACCCTATATGTACAATTTCAATAAAATCTACCTCGTTGTTTTTGTGATCGTAAAAACTATTTGCCAGCAAAATAGAGATAATTAAAGCAAACTTAATTCTCATAACCTGCCTTCTGCCACAACCTTAATTGTTGGTAAGACTGATAAACACCTCCTCTAGCGATTTGCCGCCGTTGTTTTTCCGGAGTTGCTGGAGGGTATCATTGGCTACGATAGTTCCTTTATTAATGATAATCACCTGGCTGCACACGGCCTCTACTTCCTGCATAATGTGGGTTGAAAGTACGATGGTTTTGGTTTTACCAAGGTCGAGGATTAACTGGCGGATCCCTATCAGTTGGTTTGGATCGAGGCCGGAAGTTGGCTCATCCAGTATCAGCACTTCAGGGTTATGCAGCATAGCCTGTGCCAAGCCTACCCTTTGGCGGTAACCTTTTGAAAGCTGCCCTATCTTTTTATGCTGCTCGGGGCCGAGGCCTGTTTGCTCAATAATATCAGCAATACGTTTGGCAGGCTCATGAATTTTATGGATGCCGGCAACAAAGCCCAACGACTCCTTCACATACATATCCGTATACAGCGGGTTGCTTTCGGGCAGGTAGCCGATGCGGCGCTTAACCTCAAGCGGCTGTTTGGCTACATCAAACCCACATACCGATGCCGTACCCGATGTTTGCGGAATAAAGCCGGTAAGGATTTTCATGGTTGTTGATTTACCTGCGCCATTAGGGCCTAAAAAGCCCAGTACACCGGGCTGGGCAGTAAAGCTAATGCCATCAACAGCTTTTTGTACGCCGTAAACCTTTGTTAATGCCTCGACACTGATACTCATGGCTGTAAAAATATGCTTTAGATATGAGATTTGAGACGGGAGATTTGAGAATTTGGTGTACGTCCGTCCGTTTAGGTGTAACACAATGTTGATGGACGAAAGGTGGACAGGAAATGCTATTAATTTAGTTTTTCATTAAACTCAGCGATGAATTTTTTAAAGCAGCTGCAGTTTCTCTCTACTTTATCAATACTTAATTGCTTGAAGATATCGGGGCAGTGAGACTCTTTAAATTGCTTTCTATTTTTGGATGTTATATCTATTAGCACCTTTTTTGGATCTCTTACAAACATAGGATTACCTGGTTTATGACTAACATTATACATTTTATTAAACGTTTCAATATCGCCAAGTATTAACGCTTCAAGTTCCCAGATATTGAGCATAAGAATACCATCGCTGTTGACATGATCATTTAAATCTTTGAACCATTTAATCCTTTCGGAGAGTTTTTCTTTATGCGATTCTAACTCATCCAAATCTCTTACATAAACTATAAATGAACAATTAGAATCGTCAAACTTCTTTTTAAGTACCCTTTTAAATTTACCTAACGAATCCAAATTGGCTCCGGTAGAGTTTTTAGTCAACTCTTTAAACTGAACCTTGCCATTATAGCGTTGCTCTAACAGATTTTTTATAGATGAGGTGTCATTCGGATCTTCCCCAACAAGCCCCACTTTTATCATTCTTCTAAATCTGAATACATCCAGTAATCGCTTACATAACCAACTTCTTTGGCATATTCCTGAGCCTTAGCTTGCTCATCATCGGTAAGATGCCTTAGCTGCGTACCATTCTTTTGATCATAATTAACAAGAACGATACTATTTAGCTCATCAAGATTAAGATGATCTAAAGCTTTTGGCGCATGCGTAGATATGATTATTTGTTTATGTTCTGATTGCTCTTTCAGGAAATTCATCAACAGATGGAATTGGTGAGGGTGTACACCAAGTTCGGGCTCTTCGAGTAATACTAAGGCTTGAGTATTAGTTATTTCTGAAACTATGTAAAACAAACGCCTTGTACCATCTGATAATTGTGACCAAGGAAGCCAATTTCCATTTATTTTAAAATCAAGCTTAACATTTTCGACTACTACTGTACTCTCCAGATGATATATATTGATGTTATTATTCACCCTAACATCTTCAATTGGAGTAAAAAGCTTTAAGTTATAAATTATATTATCGTTGATTTTTAATTTTTCAGTAATGTCCAATGAAGTAATTTCCCTTAGTGAAGTATTATCTGTTCCGTATTGCAACTCAAAAGCAAAAAAACATCATCTAAGAATCTTAACGTTTTAGGAAACTCCCACTCCCAATAATCTTTATCTACTTCCACAATATTGATCACACCTGGAGATTCGATACACCCAAGTTCCGTCGGCAAATCAAATTTAAGATACAGGTTATTGTAGAAACTATATCCTAATTGATATAATAAGTGTGGGACGTTTCTGTAATAGATTCGCTTTCCGCCATAATAAAATCGTATAGATTCATTTTTTGAATTATCGAATAGGATGTCATTATCGAAACTGAAAGTTTCTAAAACACCCGTTCCATCAACCAAATATCCTTCTTCTGTTTTGGCTGGAACCTCACGTTCAAGTTCAACAGCGAAATTATGATCATCAATGGATTTATATTCCAACCTTGAAGATCTAAACGGAAGTTTTACATTTCGTTTAAAACCAATAGCTAAGTTAATCATCTCCAAAAAATTCGATTTCCCCGCTCCATTCTTCCCAATCAGTATATTCAACCCCTTTTGAAAATCGATGGTTACATCCTCAATAGATTTATATCCTTTAAGATGTACCTTATTTAAATAAACTCTCGGGCGCTCCTCGTTATTTGTTGGCATAATTTAATTACCAGTGTGTTTTATACAAATGTATTTGTTTTTGCAAACATATTTGAAAAGGGTATAATTAAACGCCTTATTGAAGGAAACATCCGGATGTGTCCGTCCGTCTGGGTGAACAGAGTTAGCAGCAAACAGGCAGGATAGCAATTTATAGCACAACCTTAGGAGATTGTTAGTACCACGAGCTCAATAAAATTCATATGAATGTCATTCTGACAATTTTTTGCCGCGATTGGGCAACATGTAGTTTGTAAAAAACGTATTACATTCCGTAGCTGATAAAATCTGTCTGCTTTCGTCCGCCGAAGTGTGATTCCCCTTGACGGAAGGACGACTTTACAGCTTTACAATGCTGCTTAATAAAAGGTGTTTTGCAGAGGCGCACCACATGTGTCTGTAATATGCAGGGATAACATGCAAGACAAAGCATAGAAGACCGCACGTGATGCGTCTCCGCATAAACTACCTTTCAAATACCACGGAGTCACTATTGGCTCCGAGTTGCCCTAATATGTCACTGAGCTCAGTAACCATCGCGTCAGGGCCACATATATAAAAATGCTTTGAGAAATCTTTTATTTCAGCTTTCAGAAATTCGGCATCTATGCGCCGCTGATCATACATACTGTCCTTTTGGCCGGTAATAGTAAAGTGCGCATTTGCACCAAGGATGCTTTTCAGTTCATCCCTCAAAATGATATCCTTATCAGTTTTATTGGAAAAGAAAAGCTTATTACCGGCTATTGAACCATCTTTATTTAATTGCCTTAGTATAGCCAAAAAAGGGGTAATACCCGCACCACCTGCAATAAAGTAACCGGCACCTTTATATTCAATAGCGCCCCAAACATCACGAATGATAAGCTCATCACCTTCATTGACCTTGCTTAGCCTGTTGGTAACACCATCATGGTCGGTATAGGTTTTTATAGTAAACTCAAGGTAATCATCGTCGTTAAGGCAGGTAAAGGTGAAAGGGCGTGTTTCATCCCGCCAACCTTCAATATTGATAGATAATTCAGTAGCCTGACCCGGTATAAAGCTGTAACCGGCAGGTTTTTCAAGCCTGAATTGCCTCACATTGTGGGTAACATATTTTGCGGAAAGTATTTTTACGATTTGTTCCATTTGTGATCGGTATCGTAGGCTTAACACAATAATAATGCAAAACAGCCAATAGTTTATAACTATTGACAATAATTGTAGATGGTTTACAAATTATGAGAAATGGCTGACTGAATATGCGGAATACATGGAGGTAAGGGTTCTCAAAATTAACAACCCTTAACGCATCGTTTGATAACAAACAATGAATGCAATCCGGTTTACTGGACTGGTTTGTATAGTTATGAATGCTTTCTCAACACAGGTTCAGGAAAGAAAGTACGGCCAAATAAGGTTTTATTAGCAGCAGCTTTTAAGAAAACGACGTTTTTAGGTAACACCTGTCTCAAAGTAAATCCGAAATCGAAATTCCCAAATCCGAAATCAAAAATTATCTTTGCAGCTATTATGAGCAAATCAACCGACGAACTTTTTAAAAATGTTATATCGCACGCCAAGGAATATGGCTTTGTTTTCCCTTCCAGCGAGATTTATGATGGCTTAAGCGCAGTTTATGATTATGGCCAAAATGGCGCCGAACTCAAAAACAACATCAAAACCTACTGGTGGAAAGCCATGGTACAAATGAATGATAACATTGTAGGCATTGATTCGGCCATATTTATGCACCCTAAGATCTGGAAAGCAAGCGGTCACGTTGATGGCTTCAGCGACCCAATGATCGACAACAAAGACTCCAAAAACGCTACCGCGCCGACCAATTGCTGGAAGACAAGATAGCTAAATACGACAGCGAAGGCAAAACCGATAAAGCTGAACAACTACAGCATGACATGGATGAGGCCCTGAAAGCCGAAGACCTGACCCGGCTGCGCGATCTGATCATTGAGCATGAAATTGCCTGCCCGGTAAGCGGTACCCGCAACTGGACAGATGTACGCCAATTTAACCTGATGTTCAGCACCCAGATGGGGGCTGTTGCTGACGATGCTGATACCATTTACCTTCGCCCGGAAACCGCGCAGGGCATCTTTGTAAACTACCTTAACGTACAAAAATCGGGCAGGATGAAAATACCTTTCGGTATTGCGCAAATTGGTAAGGCTTTCCGTAATGAAGTGATTGCCCGTCAGTTCATTATCCGCATGCGCGAGTTTGAACAAATGGAAATGCAGTTTTTTGTTCGCCCCGGCACACAAAAAGAATGGTTCGACCAGTGGAAGGCAGCCCGCCTAAAATGGCACCTTGCTTTGGGGACCGATGCTGCCAAATACCGTTACCATGAGCACACCAAGCTGGCCCACTACGCTGATGCTGCTTATGACATTGAGTTTGAGTTTCCGTTTGGATTTAAAGAGGTTGAAGGGATCCACAGCCGTACCAATTTCGATTTAAGTCAGCACGAGAAATTCTCCGGCAAAAAGCTTCAATACTTTGACCCTGAAGTTGATCCTAAAACAGGAAAGCCGTATGGTAATTACGTGCCTTATGTAATTGAAACTTCTATCGGTTTAGACAGGATGTTCCTACTTACCATGATCAACGCTTACGAAGAGGAAGACCTAAGCACCGAAGATAAGCAGGACAGTCGCACGGTGTTACACCTGCCCCCTTGCCTGGCACCGGTTAAAGCCGCTATTTTCCCGCTTACCAAAAAAGATGGCCTGCCCGAAAAAGCACGCGAAATCATGGATAAACTAAAACTCGACTTCAATATCCAGTACGAAGAGAAAGATGCTATCGGTAAACGTTACCGCAGGCAGGATGCTATCGGCACGCCATTCTGCATTACGGTAGATCATCAAACCTTAGAAGATAACACCGTAACTATCCGCCACCGCGACAGCATGGCCCAGGAACGCGTTCCTGCCGATCAGTTGGACAAGATCATCGGCGATTTGGTTAGCTGGCGGAATGTATTGAGTTAGTAGGGTTAATAGATTAACAAGTCATTATAATATGTCCAAAGCCTGCATTAACCGTGCAGGCTTTTTTGCAATTCCCGACAGGCTATTTCGTTCACAAAACGGACGCACACTACACCAACCCGATCAGCATCCCCCCGGCTAATTATCGGCGAAGCAAACAATTGTTTGTCTTGTTCCTTTCAGTGTAAAATCCTGCGTCTATGCCTGCTGTTAAAGAATACCCCTTTTACCTTAAAAGTACTGTTATACTTTTTGGATTGATATTATTGGTTTACGTGTTTGCCCAACTGGCAGATGTGATGATCCCGCTTGCCTTTTCGGCTTTTATTGCCATTTTGCTTAACCCTGTTAGCAACTGGCTGCAGGAACATAAAGCGCCCAAAATTTTGTCTATATGCCTGGCTATGCTGCTTGGCGCTATTTTACTGACAGGGTTGTTCTATTTTCTTTCTACCCAGATCATTCAGTTTGGAGATTCGCTGCCCACGCTTAAAAAGAAGTTTGGTGAAATGTTCGTCACCTTTAAAGACTGGGTAGCCGCCACTTTCAACTACTCTGTTCAAAAGCAGGATAAGCTTATCAAAGACGCTATGGATAACAGCCAGGCGCTGGTAGGCCGCACACTTGGCAATGTGTTAAGCACGTTTGGGTTGATATTTGTGGTACCCGTATATGTTTTCCTGGTATTGTTTTACAAAACCCTGCTCCTCAATTTTATTTACGAAGTATTTTCTGAAGAAAACTCCAAACAGGTTGCCGATGTTTTGAAAGAAACCAAATCGGCCATCCAAAGCTATATCCAGGGTTTATTGATTGAGATGGTAATAGTTGCTGCCATGAATTCGCTGGCCCTGATATTACTCGGTGTTAAGTATGGCATCCTGATAGGTGTAATAGGCGCTATCCTTAACCTGCTGCCCTACCTGGGCGGCATTATAGCCATCTCTCTTCCTGTACTGATGGCTACGGTTACCAAAGATGGTTACACAACGCAGTTAGGGGTGATCATAGCTTATCTTGTTATCCAGTTTATTGATAATAATATCCTGGTACCGCGCATTGTATCATCAAAAGTGCAGATCAACGCGCTTATCTCCATTGTGGTTGTGTTGTTAGGCAATTTACTTTGGGGCTTATCGGGCATGTTCCTTTCCATTCCATTTGTAGCAGTCCTCAAAATCATCTTCGACAGGATTGACACCCTCAAACCATGGGGCAAACTCCTGGGCGATACCATACCCACCAGACCTAAAGGGGCCGGCTGGACTAAAACCAGGAAAAAAGCGGTGCTGCCGGAGGATGAGGTGAAAGGTAAAAGCTGAAAGGCGAAAGGCCAAAAACAAAAAAGGCGAAAGGTTAAAGATGAGCACAGATGCAGCTACCTTTAACCTTTCGCCTTTAACCTTTTACCTAAATTAGTGCATCACCGGATTATCTCCTTTATGCAGTGTACCGTTAATGTACAGCAATTGGTTTACTTTTTTAGGATCGCCCTGGTATACCCATACAATATTGTTGATATACTTACGGAATGCGTTGCTCACATCATCGGGAGTGAGTTTCTTTACATCATCAACCAGGGTTAATGAACGTTTCCAGTTATCATGTAATACTTCATTTGCTGCTATTGATGATGCCTGGGCGCTGTTGGTTTCGTTTTTATAGTAAAAACCGGTAAGGTAAGTAACCTTCATATCGGCTACATCTTCGGGTTTAAAACCTTCGCGTTTAATTTTATCAACCAGCTTATCAAACACAGCTATGTATTTATCAGGCTCGGTTGTTGAAACAGAGAACTTGGCAGTTGAGGTTTGACCCGCGCTAAACCAGGCCTGTGGGGCATATGACAAACCGTTATTGGTACGTACCTCTAAAAAGTGCATGTTCGAGAAGATGCGCATGGCTACATTAAAAGCGTTAAAATCGGGCGTACCGGCGGCAGGACCACTGGCGATACCTTCCACATAATTGGTAGCCAAATCACGTTTTTCAACATTGATGCTGTTTTTGTCGGCTCTGAAAGTTGATTTTTTAAACGCGAAAGCCGGCCCTTGTTTAATACCGCTCAGCATACCCTTTACTTTAGCTTCAATAGCAGCCTGGTCAAGATCGGCAACCACAACAATTACCATGCGGGATTTGGTCAGTATGGACTGATAATAAGCCTTTGTTTCGGCAGGGGTTAGGGCTGTAACAATAGCTACGGTTCCACTCGGGTCTTTGGCATAGTTGGTGCCGGCAAAGGCAACCTTATCGGCATATTTATCAATGGCATTATCAGGCTGTGAATCTTCCTGTTTAATATTATTGATGGCATCCTGTTTAATGCGGGCAAACTCTTTTTCGTCAAACTTAGGCTGGGTTATAGCCTCAACGTATAAAGGCCAAACCACGTCAAAGTCGCCCTTAATACAGTTCATGCGCACTACCGAGTAGTTTTTGTTGCTGCTGCCGTAAACAGTGGCGCTTACCTTATCAAGTTCATCTTTAAAGCTGTTTTTATCGTGCTTTAAAGTACCGCACTCGGTAAGGGCGCTCATCGCCAGTGATTCGATACCTGCCTTTGTAGCCGGGTAGTTTTGCACACCGCCTTTTATAATGGTTTGCACTTCAACAATATCGTTGCCGCTTGGCTGTACTATAACCTTTACGCCATCTACCGTGGTTTCATAGGCCTGTTTTTGCGCCTTAGCGGTATTTCCTATAGCCGCTGCTACCAGCAGGGCAATTATATATTTTTTCATCATAATGAGGTAGTTTTAAATTACTTGGCTGCAAAAAATGAAGCCGCGTTTACTGTTTTATTTAACTCAGGCGCTATGATCAACCCGGCAGCGTAGGGCTTGCCAATTACGTAAGTATCCAGGTATTTTTTAATATCGGCACGGGTAACCTTTTGGTAGTTGGCATCCAGGTCGGTATAAAAGTTAAACGAGGTGCTGCACCACTGGTAGCTGATCTGACTTGGCAATGATGACGGCTTTTCTTTAGCATGAATATCGTTCCGGTGCAGGATAGCTTTAGCAGTGGCCATTTGTTCGTCGGTAAAATAGTCGTCCTTATTCCACATGCTTACCTGGTTCATTAACTCGGTATAGCATTCTTTAAGCTTGTTAGGGTTAGGCACCACGAAAATATCAATAGGGCCTACATAACGGCTGGTAGTATAATTTACGTAAACACCGCTGGCCAAACCTTTATCAACCAATGCCTGCTGCAATTTTGATGAGTTTAAGCCCACAATGGTCGAAAACACATCGGCAGCAACAGTTGAAGCTGAATCCGTTGGATATGAAGGCCCCTGCCAGGTAAACTCCATATAAGGTGTTTGTGCAATGGTTGCTTCCTTAACAAAATACTCAGGTTTGGTTAAAGGCTTAAATGCGGGGATAGGAAATTTGGTTTGCGGATCGAAACCGCTGTTGGCCCAGTCGCCAAAAATGCTTTCGGCCAGGGCAAAGGCATTATCATGCTTAACATCGCCGCAAATAGTCAGCAAGCTATTATTAGGGAAATAATATTTATCCTTAATGATCATCATTTTTTCGGGCGTAGCCGTGTTGATCACTTCATGCACTCCGATAGGGTTTTTGCGGGTAATGAGATCACCCCAAAGCTTTTGCTGCATGCCATACCAAAGCTGGAAACCCGGATCACTTTCGGCACGCTGAAATTCACCGTCAACCACCGGGCGCTCTTTTTCATATCCTCCTCGCGGTAAATTGGGAAACGGATAGCCGCGTTCATGAACTTTAAACCCGCTTTAAGGCTGTCCCTGTCAAAAGTGAAGTAGTAATTTACGCGCTCGGTATTGGTGGTGCCATTCCAGATAGCGCCGAGCTCCTGCGTACGTTTCAAAAACTTCTCCTGGGTTGGATAATCTTTATTGGCTTTGAAAAACATGTGCTCAAACAGGTGCGACAAACCGCTGAACTCCGGGCCTTCGGTATAAGCGCCGTTTTTAACAGCTATTTCAATGGTGGTTAAAGGTACTTTGCTGTTTTCAATCACCAGCACATCCAGGCCGTTTGGCAATGTTTTAAGGAAGTAGCCTTCCGGCAACCTCACCTGGGCATTAGCAATGCCGGCGCTAAAAACCGCGGCCACGCCTAATGCAAAAATTTTGATAAAATTTCGGTTCATATATTTACAATATTTTTAACACTATAAATATATCGGTATAATCTTAAACAAGTGAATGATTTAACCGCTTATCCCTGATTTTTCAAGACGAAATTAAGCCTGTGGTGATTTTGGCATATTTACAAACCAGCAATTAAATACCGGCTTTAATACTATTATAAGGCAAACCCATGTCATGAGCGGCGTATTGGGTAAGCACACTGTCTTTTATGGTAATATAGTCGCCAGCCTGGCTAACATGCAGCTTTTCAACACCATCCCGGTTATCCATGAGGGGAATGGTACGGGATACTACTGTGCCCGTGGTATCAAGCTCAATAATATAAGTTTCTTTTTTACCGCCTGCCATATCAGTAAACGGAATAATAACAGTATGGTTATTATCATCAATAAACCTGCCTATGATATTTTTCCCGTCAAGGTCGGCGGGGCTTAAACCAAGCAGGTATTTTGCTTTTTCGGGCGACAGGCCAAGTATGTTTAGCCTAACGGTATTGCCATCAGCATCTTTAGTGGTATCCTGCATGGTAACTTTATCTCCTTGCGGATAGCGGGCTACGGCGTAAAAGGTATTAGCACCGGTACTTTTATCATTATGACCAGGAAGCAAAAAGTTAAGCTGCAGGTTGCTCAGCTTAGCACTGTCGGCTTTAATTTGTGAGGTGATACTCAGCAGTTCGCCCCATTTAAGCCTGCCATCTATTTTAACGGTTAACTGGGTGGCTGTATCTGATTTGGTAACCCTTGATATGGTGTAATGCGGCACATTTTTTTAGTACAGCCAAAAGCCACAAGCATGATTATTAAGCAAGCGAAGATATTCTTGATCATGTGGCAAAGTTAAACCGTTGGTTTGAATTTGATGACGTTGATTTCGCTGATTTTTTTGCCCCGGTTATAATATCCATTTACAGCAACACTGATCATGGAAAAACAGGCTAAGCCGGTCATTTAGCTCGCCTATTGTAAACAAACACATTTAAGCTACCTCAGCAAGGTTACATACCCTTTTTTAACCTCAACCTGTCCATCGCCCATGGTATAGTTGCACAACCAGTAGTAAACACCTGTAGGCACAGGTTTCCCGTTATAATTGCCATTCCAACCATCATATATACTTTCCGACTCAAATAACCGCTGGCCCAGGCGGTTAAAAACCTTGAGTTTATACGCTATGGGATTACTGCTTTGATTAGGCCTGAATAAGTCGTTTACGCCATCGCCGTTGGGTGTAAAAGTGTTAAAAAACGTAACCGGCTCACATGAATCCTGCGTTATCATAATATCCAATTCCGTAATGATGCAACCCTGCTTATCCAGCAGGACAAAGTGGTTGGTGCCGGCGCTGAGGCCCCTTATTGTTTCATCGGGTGTATAACTTTGGCCGCCATGCTTGATAGCGCCGATAGCTACCCCTTCTACATAGGTGTTAAACTTTATCTGCCCCGCTAACGTACAAATCGCGTTTTTAGCGGTATATGATACATAGGGTTTGGTCAAAGTAAAATCGGGTACGGTAACTTGTTTTTCAGCCTGGGATCCGCCAGATGAAATGATTACTAATTGATAGGTACCCGGTAGCATCCTGTTAAAAACGCCGGTAGTGTTGCTTATACCGTTTAAGCTATATGTATAATTATCCGGATGAGCTGCTGTGAGCACGGTAACATTTGCTTCGCCGTAAAAGTCGCATTCGGGTTTGATGACAATATCATTTACAACAATTGGCGGACATACTTCCTGTACGAGGGTACAATCTTTTTCGTAAAGCAAACAGCCGTTTGGTGTTATAATTGAAAAGTGATAAACACCCGGGATTAAATCTGCGAAAACATGGTCAATGGGGTAAACCGCGTTGTTATATTTTATCCGGTACAACGCTTTATCGGCGTTTATTTCCAATTTAATCGACCCCGCGATATCACAAATCGGATCCGTTTTATTAAAAGTTACAACGGGGTCTTGTAGTGAAAAATCAGGAATAGTGAATGGAGATGTTTTAGGCTCCTCACCACCATTTGAGGTAATAGTAACCTGGTAATTACCAGGAAGCAGGTTATCAAAAAACCCGTTGTGTTACTTTCTCCGGTATTAAGTTTGTAAGTGTATTGATTTCCGTGCGGGGCACAAATAATTTCGGCCCGCCCTTTATTCACCACATTGCACTCCCGGGTTACGTCGATGCGTTGAAGCGTAATTACCGGTATTTCACCTGTTTCAACAGTACTGCCAGCATCATAAACGGAATAAGGCAGCGAACCAGCCGTACCTTTTAATAGCATATTTTTCAGGTCGAGTTCGATAAGCTCCGACCTTCCCCCTTGATCGTCAATAGCGTATACCCTTACAGCCCCATTGGAAACTACCGATGTTAAACCCAATATATACCGGTCTGTAATAGGTATTACTAATTTACTTTGAGACGGATCATCGAGGGAGACTTCAACAATGCCACTATAGCTTGCCATGTATAGCTTGTCGTCATAAAACACGAGGTCGCCTGAAGCCCCGTACGGCATAATTCCCAGGTTAACAAGCACAGGATTTTTAGGATCGAGTTTGTACAGCGAGTTCCCACCAGCCATGTACAGGATCCCGTTCTTATCAACTGTCATTGAATTTACAGGGGGTATCGACGCCAAATACTGGCAATTAGTTACCTGGGGTGTATTACCTCCGGTTATATCGGCTACATTCAATCCAGCGAAAAATTGGGTAATATAGATATAATAGATCTTATTACCCCACAGCGCAATTGAAAAATAACCCGACCCGCAACCGTTAACATTTTTTGAAACCGGGCCATTAGGGGTAATGGTTACCTGTTGTAAAATTCCCTGGTCGGTAGCGGCATAAAACTGCTGTGCGTACCCTTTAACAAAAGTTAAAAGTATAACACTAAACAGCAATGCAGCTCTTTTTAGTAAAAGGTTTAAGTTAATGATATGTTCAGGCACAATAGTATGACCCAAATATACAGTATTACTAATATCTACACCGTATTAAGTGCAATTAATAATTAGCATATTACAAGCTTATCCCAAGCCTTATTGCCGATTTTGCCTCAGTACCTCCATTGTATGATACGCCATACATCAAACGGATATTAAGATATTGTAAACCAAAACCCAGTTCGGTATAGTTTTTAAGCGTGGGCGTATAAAAGTAATTTACATCGACAATTTCCTGTAGTTTAAACTTGCGAATCAGCGGGATCTTATTGGTGATGAAACCCGAAAAGTTGTGTTCAAAATGCCCTTCAAGATATTTATCAGGCGTACTGAAATCGTAGTAATCCAGCAAGAGAAATCGGTTTAACCTCGGCTTGTATGAAAGCACCTCGTTGCCTGCAAAGTGGAAATAATCGGGGAAGAATACGCTCTTAGCATTCAGGAATTTACCGGCTCCTATAAAAAATGAGCTGCTGCCATAAAAACCCATACTAATATCTGCCTTTGAAATCTCGGCGCTGATTTTATCATAATTAACATCCGAACCTAATACATTGCTGATACCTTTAGTGTAGTTTAAACTGATGGTTGGATATTTGGATGGCAGATAGCGCCTGCCCGAAGGATAGGTTTCGTATTTATTGCTGAAATCATAACTGGCCTGCAGGTTTACGGTGAGCGACTGATTTTCGGCGAACAACAGCGTATTATGATCAGGATCCAACGGGTTATTGGATGTAAACTGATGCGAGTGTGGATCAAATACACTAAATGAAGCTGTATTTAACAGTGCCTTACGGTTAGCCCATTCAACGGAGGCGCTGCCGCGCAGCCCTCCTGTTATCCTGCCCGAAAGTGAAGCCAAAGCAAACTGCTTTTGATATAGTTTTTTAAAGTTTTGTTGCGAAAGCAGACTGTGAACCGTATTCACAAAGGTTGACATAGGCGCCTGGCTATTTAGATCGACTACATCCGAACCTCCGCTTAAACTCAATGTAAAACGCTGCATTACTGGTAAGGCAACACCTCCCGAGCCATTTAACAGGTGATTGGAAAAGCCATACCGCACTTTGCCATTCAGCATAAAATAGCGGTTGTTTACGGTATCAATCAACTTGCTGTATGATGCGCCGTAATCAAAAGCCAAACCTTCTACTGTGTTATAAAGCAGGGAGCCGATGATTGGATCGTAATGAAAATATTCTTTTTTGTATCGATTGCGGGTATTGATGCCGGTGAAAAGCAGGTTTACCGGTTTAAATTTATTGTTGGCTTTATCCAGGGAGTCGAGGTACTCTTTTGATTCCCGTTTTTTGGCGAGTTTATCTTTATTGGTATAATCGGTAACCTCTTCGGCGGTAAGCGGGATTGGCCGGGCCTGGTTCCAATAAGTTGAGTCTTTGCTGATGCCTTTGGTGATCCGGAGCACTTCGTTAAAATCGGCTTTGTTCAGCGCAGGGTCGAGGTTGTAGTTTTTATAGATCGAAATAAAGTAACCTCCTAATTTAAATCCGAACAAACCTCCTGTAAATTCAAATTTAACAGAGGATGTCATCCAAATCTTTTCGCTAACAGGGAAAAACTGCTGGTTAATTTTAAGGGTATCAACAAAATTAATATTAGCCCTTTTGGTAATGTAAAGCTGCAGCCCGTAAATGCGCCAGCTATCATCCAAAATATAAATATATCCCTCAAAACATGGGTCGTGCAGCCGTTTAGGGCTTACCTGGATCTTGTTAATAGTTTCGCCATTTTCAACCGAAGTACCTATGTACCTGTAGTTATAATAAAACATGGCGTTATCAGCTACCGGCGATACCAGCGGGCGGTTGCTCAAGCCCCGCCAGGTTTCATAGTTCTGGTAAAAATTAACCGCCATATCCGATGCCCGGTTAAAGCTAAACGCCCGGTTACGGCCCGACACTTTTGACGACACCTGTTCCTCATGCACCTTATCGGGCCTTATAAAGCTATATTTTGACTCTGACTCAGAAAGGTAAACTATCCCGCGGCGATTTGAATCAAGGCCGGCTTCACTGGTAGCTTTTTGCACATCAAAACCCATAAAAGTTTTTGGGGCGGCCAATAGTTTTTGTAAGCCTTTGATGTAGATATCGCAGGTATAGGCTTTAACTTCGTTAAGATAGGTTTTCCGTTTTTTAATAGCCTTACGCATAATTGCATAAGCTGGATCTTCAGCCCCTGCATGCACAGTAACATCCTTAAGCTGGTAAGTTTCTGTTTGCAGGCTGATGTTGATAACCTGGTTAGCCGCAAGGTCAACAATTTTGCTTTGCTGGGCATAGCCAACTGCTTTATATTGAATTTCCCGCATGCCGGCATTTAAACGCAGCAAGTAAGTTCCTTCGCTGTTGGCAGATACTCCTATAGTAGTATTTTTTATAAAAACGGATGCAAAGGGGACGGGCTTACCTTCCTGGTTGGTTATTTTACCGCTAATGCTGAATTGCTGGGCATATGAAGAAAAATTGAATATTAAAAATAACGCAACTAAGGCTGGCTTCATTAAGCAGATGTTTATGCTAAGATGAAACTTATTAATTGATTGTTACAGCACTAAATTGTTAAATAATGTGAAAAGACACTCGGTTAGGATGCCTTTTTCTTTGATGTATCTTTGCTGCCAAGAGGCGGGTGTGGCTTATTTTTGATGTTCCAATCCTTAATATCAACCAGGCCTGGCTTTGTTTGATAATGCGATTTGCTTTTAGGGCACCTCACAATAAATTTACCTTTAACCTGTTCTATAACCGGCCTTTCGCCGCATTCCTTACAGAGTTCACAAAAGATATTTTCTTGTATAGGTATAAATTTTTCCATAGTAAATTACTCGAACATTAGTACGTTTAATTAATTATGGGGCCCTTTCGGTAATACAAATAACGTAATTTCTGAGCTCAAAAAATAAAATTCCTCACTAATAAACAAAAATAAACAACACAGGAATGCTTATTTTATCAGTGCAAGTAAATCTTCATCGCTGATAATAGGTATATTAAGTTTATTAGCTTTTTCTAACTTGGCAGGGCCCATATTTTCACCTGCGACCAGGTAATTAAGTTTAGCCGATATACTGCTCAATATCTTGCCACCGTTTTGTTCAATGATATCTTTCAGCTCATCACGCGAAAAGTTGCCAAATGTTCCCGATATAATAAAGTTCATTCCGGCAAGCTTTTCACTGGCCAGTACAACTTCTTTTTCTTCGGCAATAAATTGCAGGCCCTGCTCCCTTAGTTTTTGTATTTCCTGCCGATGGATTTCACCTGCAAAATATTCGATTATGCTTTGAGCTATCCGTTCGCCTATCTCTTCGGCAGCCGTAAGTTCTTCAACCGAAGCTTCCATTAATTTATCTATCGATTTAAAATGAAAAGCCAGCTTGCGGGCCACTGTTTCGCCTACATAACGGATGCCCAAACCAAACAGCACTTTTTCGAAAGGCATTTTTTTGGATGTTTCAATACCATCAAGCATATTATTGATCGATTTTTCGCCAAAACGGCCCAACTGTTTCAATTCGGCAGCATGGGTATGCAGCTCATAGATGTCGCTGATGTGGTTTATGAAGCCTCTGCTATATAAGGTTTCGATAGTTTCATCACCCAGCCCATCAATATTCATCGCTTTACGGCCAATGAAATGCTGCATCTTTCCAACAATCTGCGGCGGGCAGCCTTCATCATTGGGGCAATAAAACGCAGCTTCGCCTTCCTTGCGCTCAAGCGGAGTATCGCAGGCCGGACAGGTAACACGGTAAACAACAGGCACGGCGTCGGCCTTACGTTTTTCTGGGTTTACGCTAATGATCTTGGGGATAATTTCGCCGCCCTTTTCAACAAAAACTGTATCACCCTCATGCAGATCAAGTCGGATGATCTCATTGGCGTTGTGCAGCGTCGCGCGTTTTACCGTAGTACCTGCAAGCAGTACAGGCTTTAAATTGGCCACCGGGGTTACAGCACCGGTACGGCCTACCTGGTAAGTCACTTCAAGAAGCTCAGTCTCTACCCTTTCGGCCTTAAACTTGTAAGATATGGCCCAGCGCGGCGATTTGGCGGTAAAGCCAAGCTCCTGCTGCTGTGAGTAATTATTTACTTTAATAACAATGCCGTCAATATCATAGCTCAGGTTAAAACGTTCCTTATCCCATTTATTAATAAATTCCAAAACGCAATTAATATCCCCGCAAAGCTCACTATGCTCATTGGTATGGAAACCCCAGGTTTTAACAGCCTGCAGGCTTTCCCAATGGGTTTTAAATACAGTTTTTTCGGTATACAAAAAGTACAGGAAGCAATCAAGCGGGCGTTTGGCCACCTCTGCCGAATCCTGCATTTTTACTGTGCCTGAGGCAAAGTTACGGGGATTAGCATAAGGAACCTCCCCGCTTTCGATACGTTCATTATTCAACCTGTCAAAAGCTTTGCGGTGCATGAACACTTCACCGCGGATGTCAAAATAACCGGGGTAGCCTTCGCCGTGTAAACGTTTAGGTATGGTATGAATGGTTTTAATATTGGTGGTAACCTCGTCACCCTGTACACCATCGCCGCGGGTAACGGCCCGTACCAGTTTGCCGTCTTCATAAGTGAGGCTCATGCTCAAACCATCAAACTTAAGCTCACATACGTACTCAAAGTTATCACCAATGGCTTTGCGTATCCGCTGATCAAAATCAAATAGTTCCTGTTCATTATAGGTATTGCCCAACGATAACATCGGCCAGCGGTGCCTAACGGTTACAAATTCCTTGGTTATATCACCGCCTACTTTTTGTGTTGGCGAATCAGGGTCAGCAAACTCCGGGTATTCTTTTTCGAGTTTATTAAGCAACTCCAGTTTTTTATCAAAATCAAAATCAGAAATGGTTGGCATGGCCAGCACATAGTAGTTGTAATTGTGCTGTTTAAGTTCGGCGGTTAATACCTCTATTTGTTTTTTTGTTTCAGCTGATGACATAGGTACGAAGGTAATAATTTAGTTTATTTCATCCTTTTTACCGCGGTAAATACCAGCTTTAGGTAATAAAGTTTTTGTTGCCGGTAATAACAATAATTAGTATATGATATTTCATATAATACCTATAAAATAAATATGATAATTCTCTTTCATAAACGCGGCGCACATAGTAGATTTATCAAACAAAAACTACATCGAATGAAAACACTAAAAATCCTGATCCTGTCCGTATGGTTGATGCCTTTTTTGGCAACCGCGCAAACAAAACCACTAAAACATGCCCACAACCCTGCTGCAAACCATCACAAACTGCCGGTACGGGGTATTACTTATGATGACTTTAAAAGCTCGGTTGCTGATTTTGCCGACACCAGCAGTAAAAAAGCCCTTGCCGATTCGGCCTGGCTGCTATGGAAAACCGAGAAATGGGACGCCCTCGAAAAATTCTTTACCGCCAACAACCTTAACGGCGGCTGGCCTCCAAACCGTGGAGCGGTAAACCTGGTTATAATCACTCTAAAAAAGGGTGTGTTGATTGACCGCTATGGCGGTTATAGCGATTCTACCGGCACTTTTCAGGATAAAGGCACTTTTGTATCGCCAAAAGGTGTACCTTTCCCTATGCGTGCTTTGCCGGATAATACCCTTAGCAAACCATACAAAATTTATAAGGTTTTAAAAGCAATAGCCAAAGTTAGGCAAGGCAAGATTATTCCATGGTTTGGCAAACCAGGCTTGGGTATCCAGTATGAAGTACCAGCCACTGTTAACGACCTGAAAGCAGGCGGTTACATTGAAGAAGTAAAACAATAAAAAACGCGATATATTAAAATATGATCACAAAATATGAAGTAACAAAATCATTGTTGTTTGATGGAGACGAAGCCGAGGTCATACATAAAACCTTTAAACTGCCTGCCGGTGATATAAAATTCGGTGATTTTGCCAATAACAATTTTGAAGATCTGCATAAGGTAATTACACCCGACGACTTTAAAACCATTGTAAAAACAGGCGGCTTTAATGCCGATTTTCTTAATTTATACAAGGGCAGCGAAAAGCTCAGGCTATATTATGCTAAAAAGGGGAACTCTATTGCTGTTTTTGCATATGGCGAGTTTCAGCCCACACGGTATAAGCTTTATTTTGAAGGCTTGTGGATGTTGTAATACCAGCTGTTTATACAACAAAAAAACCTGCTATAACTGGCAGGTTTTTTTGATTATTATCTTCTTTAATTAATGGTCAGTACTTGATGTTTCGCTGGTAACACTCATAGGGAATGTTAAACCGCCCGGAACCTGCGGGTTATCTTTTATTTCGACAGTACCGTCAATGTTTTGCTTTAATTTTGAACTGGAGATCCAGCCGGTAGCCTTGTCAACAACAACATCAGCCACCATAGTGCCTTTCATATTGTATTTCATGGGCATATTACTAACGGTTTTATAACCGGCAGTATTATCTGTTTCAAGTGTGGCATTTCCGTGTATCACGTAGCTCTGTGGAGTGATATCAACCAGTTGATAAACAGATATGACCTTCGCGCTCATAGCACCTTCCAGGTTATTTTTAATTGTCCATTTATCATTTTTTGCCACAACCGTTTCGGGCAGCACCGACATAGCCATTTCCAGGTTGCTTTTAAGCGCTCCTGATCCAAACGATTGGGTTAACTGCGTTTTCAACTGCTCTTTCTTTTCGGCCGGTACCTCCTTAAAGCCATCTATCATAGATGTGATCATATTCTCGGCGTTCTCTATCGACCTGATCCGGCCACTTCTGGTTAGCGTTGCGGTAAACGGTTTATTGGTTATGCCCGACATGATCCTGGCCATAATATTTGTGGTATCCTTATTATCAGAATCAAAGGCTACATTACCCGTGGGCAGCTGCATTTTCATACCCACTTTGGTATAATTAACCTCCATATAATAAAGAGAATCATTAACATTTAATACTTTGAATGACATTTTGCCGTCAATCGCCATATCGATATTATTAACCTGACCGTTTATAGTTTGCTTTACAACAGAGTGCGCCGTGGTAGACAAGTAATAACTATTGCCTTTAATTAGTTTTAAAGCCGGTTTTACCTTCTGCCCATAACCTGTTACCGCTCCTATAGCCAGTAAACTGGCCATCAAAATTTTCTTCATGATTGGTAATATGTAAGCGCTAAATATATTATAATATCTCTTACAAAAAACTCAAAATTCCTAACAATTAATTAAAAACAAATTCGTTAACTTTATACTGCGCTCGGCTCTTTAATTTTTCACACACCTAATTTAGCGGAAAGAGAGGTTTTTATGTTACAGCAGATAGCATTTATACCACAGCACCAGTTTCATGTGCTGATCAATTTTTCGGGAGAAGATGAACGTATTTTGGCAATTTTACCCAACGACGCAGGGAATTTCCGTGTGATTTACCAGGGTAAGACAATTGCCGAACTTAACCTGAATAAGGACGGCTGTACCTGCTATAAGGGTAAGCTAAAGAAAAACGTCATGGCCCAGCTCGAGCATCAGATAAAAAATCATTACGCGTAAGCTGTTAATAAAAAAGAATTTGATAGTTCATGGGAGATAAACCCATGGTTCATAGTCCATGAGTTTATACCCGTGGACTATCAATTAATTTCCGCTGTTTTTAGCCAGCATGGCTTCTCTGATAAATTTAACCGGTGCACTGCCGTAACTCAAGAACTTTTCGTTAAACTCTTTCAGTTTATATTTATCCCCCATTTTTTGTTTATAGGCATCCCTCAAATCTATAATTTCTTTATAGCCGGTATAATAACTTGTAAGCTGAACACTGGTTACGCTAACGCGTTTCCATTTGCCATCAGCTTCGGCCTGTTGTTGGAAAGCTTCGCGGGTTAATAGCTTAATTGCTTCATCTTTGGTCATACTGCCGCTGTGAACACTATAATCCAAAATGGTGTTACATACCGAACGCAGGTTCCATTTATACCACATCAGCATCATTTCCGGCTCGTTATTGCCAAAGCCGTTCTCCAGCATCATTTGCTCGGTGTATACGGCCCAGCCTTCGGCCATGGCACCGTTACCAAACACAGCTTTGATGATACTTGGGGCTTTATTGGAGTATACACCCTGAACATAGTGCCCGGGCACAGCTTCGTGAATGCTCAGGATCTGTAAAATATAATTATTGTATTCACGCAGGTAGCTTTCGGCCTTTTCCTTGCTCCAGCCTGCCAGGCTGCCTACGTTATAGTACGAATTACCATTTTTATCGTACGGGCCAGGGCCGCTCATAGATGCTCCTGCCACACCCGCCATATAACCAGGCTCTTTACGAATGATCAATGGTTTTGACGGATCGAGCGTTAACAGGTCTTTAGCTTTAACAAAGGCATTAAGCTTTGGTATGATTTGTTCAATTGATGACTGAAAATCTTCAGGCTTTACATGCTTTGATGATAGGGTATCTATCAGCTGGCTTATCATCAGCAGACTATCGGCAGGTGCAGCCTGTTTACCAAAGTATTTTGGCCAAAGCTGCTTGCTGATCTTA
The DNA here is from genome assembly GCF_050632265.1 of Mucilaginibacter sp. P19. NCBI lineage: Bacteria > Pseudomonadati > Bacteroidota > Sphingobacteriia > Sphingobacteriales > Sphingobacteriaceae > Mucilaginibacter > Mucilaginibacter sp. P19. The sequence goes on along the minus strand of NZ_CP192586.1, from coordinate 682,677 downwards.
GTCATCTCACGGTGAATGTATTTTTTACGTTCAACGGCAGCATTGTAGATTTTCTCGGCAGTGTTGGTAGCTACAATTTCGTATTTAAACTTATCCTCATATAAATCCTTACCCAGCCTGAAACTTCTTGGGCGATCATTTTTAAGCGCTTTAAGCCAATCGGCATAGGCTTTAATGGCAACAACGCTCTGCGCAGCCCTGTCGGTCATTAGCTTTTGCTCAGCTTTGGGGATATTTGTTTTCTTAAGCGAATCGGCAAAGTCTTTTCCTATTACATCAAGCCCACCCAGATTTTGCTCAATAGCCAAACTGGTAAGTTCAGCTACCGGGTTTTTAATCTGCTTTTGGGCGTCTTTATAATACTGCGGAATAAACGACATACGCTGATAAAAATGACGCAGACGTTTAGGCAAAGGCTCATAGTGCTCGTTCAGGATGTAAGCGAACGTGCCGATAACGTTATATGACGATGGGTCCCACTCATATTGTTTTAACTGGCGCACCTGCCATTGCAGGTATTCAAGCTGATTTTGCAGAATCTTGTAATCTATTTTATTAGCTTCAGACAGGGTATTTACCTCAAAGCGACTCAATGAATCAACCTGGTATTTGGCAAAGGTCACCAGCTTATCGCGGCTTTGCTCATTTGGAAGCACCATCAGGCTGTCGTATTTATGATACCCTGCAGAGGTAGCCCAATCGGGGTTCAACTTCCAGAAGTTATCCAGAAACGTGTTCTCGTATTTAATAAAAGCTTCATCATCCTTCCCTAACAATGGGCCGGTGCCGCTGCCCCCATCTTTTTTACAGCCGATAAAGGCAACCATGAATAAAACAACGGCGAGTGCTAATTTTAAGAATATGTTTCTGACCACAACTGATGAGTTTTACAATGAAGCATAAACTTAAAACTTTTAAGCCAAATAAATCAAACCGGCGACAGAATTTGTTACTTTAACAAACATTTGGCCCCAGGCTCTCTAAAGGGGATGCGTAACTAACTATTATAATTTTGATTTACCTATGAATAACGAACACCAGGTTTTATTTGATGAGATCACTCATTTACTACGGGGCGGCAACGCACATGCTGATCTGAAAAAAGCGCTCGATGGTTTACCGCCCAATCTTCGTGGGGTTAAAGTTGATAAACTTCCTTATACTATATGGCAACTGGTTGAACATATCCGGATAGCCCAGTGGGATATGCTTGAATTTAGCAAAGACGGCAGCCACGAATCACCAAACTGGCCCGATGATTACTGGCCAAAAGAGCTTGCACCCAAAGATGATGCAGCATGGGATAATAGCCTTGAACAGATTGACAGTGATTTGGAAGAGCTAATAGAAATGGTGAAAAGCGAGGATATTTATAAAAAAATTCCGCATGGCGATGGGCAAACTATACTCCGGGAAGCGTTACAAGCAGCCGATCATAACGCTTACCACATTGCCGAGATCATCATGATCAGAAGGTTATTAGCGGCCTGGTAATTATTTTCATGTCATTGCAAGCGTAGCGCAATGACATGAATTTAGTGTTATTACCTTGTCGTCTTCAGCACAAAATTAGTTATAGCCGTTACAAACTCCGGTTTAAGCGGTAAATCAGGCTCATTATAAGTTGCCTTGTTCTTTTCCTTATCTGCCGGGGCTTCTTTCAGCACATGGTTCATGTTAGGGATAATATCAAGTATAGCATCCGACTTTGCTTTTTTCAGCTTTTCGGCGTCACCAACAGTTACCTGTAAATCGGTGGTTCCCTGGATGATCAATACCGGGGCTTTTACCTTCCTGATCTCGCGCTGAGGGTTATACCTGAACCACGACATCAGGTATTTTTGAATACTTGGCCTGGCTATAAAGTATAATGCAGGGTCGATATTATCGGTTGTTTTTCCCCGCTTCAGGCTATCCAGCATACGATTAAATCCATCTGATATAAAAGCAGGCTGCGATTTCATTTGCTCGGTAAGGATCTTATCGGCCGAATCGCCGGCACCGGCTACAGATATAAAGCCCTTTATCGGCTCATCAAGCGAAGCCATCATGCCAACTAACGAACCTTCGCTGTGTCCAAGAATAATTATACGTGAAAAACGCTCATCTGACGAAAGCATGTTAAGCAAGGCGGCGGCATCTTCTACATAATCCTCAAACCTGATCTCGTTTTCCTTAATGGAAGTTGTGCTTTGCCCAACCAGGCGTTTATCGTAACGAAGTGATGCTATGCCTTTTTTCCCAGTTCATTAGCTATCATTTTATAAACATTGGCGTGAAGCCCCAATTTAGGACTGTTACCGTCCCTGTCGGTAGGGCCAGAGCCTGCAATGATCAATACCAACGGCACCTTTCCGTTAGCATCCTTAGGCATGGCCAATGTTCCGGATATTGAACCCAATAAAGTTTTAACAGTTACAGGCGACTCAACCAAAGAAGGATCGGTAGATATGCTTGTAGCCGCCGCCGTACTTGGCGCAGCAGTTGCAGCCGGCGCTTTGTACGGTGTCAATGACAGGCCTGTAAATTTATTATCGGCATTTAATGATATATTTAATAAAAAAACACTTTTCTGAAATGTAGCTTTATAATGCGCTATCGGGGTTTCATAGCTTTCAAAATCAGCCTGTAACAATGAGCCCAATTGTGTTTTTAACTGCACAGTTGTACTTTTGAAATCGGCTTGTGAAAGTGCCTTCTTCATTTCTGGCCCAAACAAGCTGTACACGCTATCCGGCTGGTTATTGTTATATAGTTGCTTAAACTTATTTAAAGCCACAGCATAGTTGGCCGGTGGCATTTGGGCAAACAATTTCCCTGCAAAACAGGTAATTAATATAAACAGATACAGTTTTTTCATGTTATAATGGTCAATATACAGTGCGATGATGTATTGAGGCCGAAAATAAAGAAAAAATCATGTTGTTTTGTTTATTTATGCCATTGCGCGCGTTTTGGCAAACAATATTTAGTTGTAATAATGTAAACCCTTTTACCCGGCATAATCCATACTAATGTTGCAACATTGTTTGATATTATATCGTTAAAATACCAATACAATACATATAGTTTTATATATATTGTATTATATTGCGATACATTTTATAATTTTTTAAACTATAGCAAACTTCTACATCTACTAATTAATGAGGGTTTTAACAGCAGGCTTTTTTTTGCATTCCTGACAGGAATGTATTGTAATTCGTTTGCTCAAACAAAACCTTCAACAATACAGGGTAAAGTTTTAATCGAAAATAACCAACCGGCCGATGCAGCCACCGCAGTATTGCTTGCTGCTGCCGATTCATCTGTATTAAAATCAAACATGGTAAATAAAAATGGCCAGTTTGAATTTCAGGGACTACAGCCTGATAGCTACCTCGTGCTTATCAGCAAAATAGGTTACGTAAAAGTTTATGCCGGCCCTTATAAAGTTACCGCAGGCCAAAAAATAACAGCCAACGATATTGTTTTAAAACTTTCGGATAACCAGCTAAAAGAAGTTAAGGTAGTTGCCCGAAAGCCATATATTGAGGTAAAACCCGGTAAAATTGTATTAAGTGTACAAAACAGCATCCTGGCCGAAGGAAATTCGGCCTTTGATATCTTGCGGCAATCGCCTGGGGTAAGGGTTAACAGCAACGAAACTTTAAGTATTAACGGCAGACAAGCAGCATTAATAACCATCGACGGTAAACCTACCAACCTTACCGGCGATGATCTTACCAGTTTGCTCCGCAGTATGCAAAGCAGCACTATTGACCAGGTTGAAATGATCAGTAGCCCGTCGGCCAAATACGATGCATCAGGCGGGGGCATCATCAACATCATTTTAAAAAGGGTAAAAACCTAGGCACCAACGGTACGGTTACTGCCATGGCGGGTTATGGAAAGTATTACAAAAGTACAGCAGGCATTGTTTTCAACAACCGCACCAGTAAACTCAATATTTTTGGAAATTACACTTACGATAATAATAAAGGCACACGCACTATTACAACCAACCGTAATATTACTTATAACGAAACCCTGAGTAATTACGATGTTGATTATAACAATATTCAAAAAACCACTAACCACAACTTTAAAATAGGGGCCGATTATACCATCAACCCAAAGCAAACTATAGGCTTTTTAGTAAGCGGAATTATCAGGAGTGATGATTTTACAAAGCACAACGACCTCTACATCAGCAATCAGCATCAGCTCGATTCAGTAATCAGGGCCCGTTCAAACCTCGACAGGGGCAGCAACTATTTAAACTACAATATCAATTATAACGCGGTGTTGGATAAAAGCGGCCGCAGTATCTCGGTAGATGGTAACTATTCAACCTACACCCGCCACTCTAATGAATTTATTACCAATAGCTTTTTTACCCCGGCGGGCAATACTTACCGCGATGATCTTGAGTTGGAAAACCTTTCGCCGTCAGATATTCACATCTGGACATCAAAAGTTGATTTTGTTAACCCATTAAATAAAACCTCACGATTGGAGACAGGCATTAAATATAACAACACCCGCAGCAATAATAATCTCATTTTTGGCCCCAAAATAAACAACATATATGAGGCCGACCCCAATTTCAGCAACAGGTTCCTTTACACCGAAGCAGTGAGCGCGGGGTATATCAATTATGTAAATAAAATAGGTAAGTGGGATATTACCGCAGGTGTACGTGCCGAAAACACTCATGCAACCGGCAAATCATGGGGATTAAATGAGCGGGTACCGATGATAAATACCAATAATTATTTTAACCTCTTTCCGCAGTTACAGATAAGCTATGAGGCCGATAAAAAACATCATCGGTATTGGTTATAACCGTGGTATTCACAGACCGCTTTATGAAGATATCAATCCATTTTTGTACTATACCGACCTGTATGATTATCGTGCAGGCAACCCTCAGCTAAAGCCGGAATACACCAACACTATACAGATTTCCCATACTTATAATCAAACTTTTTCAACTGAGCTATATTATACGGTTACTAATAATGCTTATGATTTTCCAGTATATCAGCAAAATGATTCGACTAAGGTTAACATAACTCTCCGTAAAAACTTCGGGCAGATCTTTGTTTACGGGGCTTCATTCTATGCGCCTGTGCAATTTACCAGATGGTGGTCGGCCAGTTTTAATCTTGATGCTATTTATGTGCGTTACAAAGCGTACGCGCAAAACGGGGATTTTGACAGGGGTAAGCAGGACATTATTTTTGGCAGCACACAAAATTTCACCATCACCGGTACATTACTTGGTGAAATATCGGGCAGGTATGAAACCCCAACTATTTACGGCATCAATGAATTAAAAGCAAGCTATTCGGTAAACGCGGGTATCAGCAAGCAAATATTGGATAAGCGGGCCACTGTTAAATTAGCACTAAACGATGTATTTAATACCGACAGAGGGCGCAACCATGCCAGCTATCAAAACATTGATCTTTCGGAGGTAAACAAACGCGATACGCGCATTGTAAGGCTCAATTTTACCTATCGTTTTGGCAAAAGCACCATTAAATCGGCTAACAAACGCAATACGGGTAATGATGATGAGCGCCGCCGCACCGGAAATTAATAATGCGCATACCTAACCTTTAATTCAGGGTATTTGCCTTTTATATGGGTAACAAAGAAATGCCCAAGCGAATCGGAGTTAATAAACTTGTTATAGGCAGATAAAGGAAAACCAAAGTACTGCCACACACCGCCATTTTCCCGAAATTCGAGTTCAAGAATGCGGGCCTCAGGGTCATAGCCAACGCTGCTTAAAGCCGATGATTGTACTGTAAGTCGTTGCATTTATTATATATACTATATTAAATACAAAAAAGTTTTTAAAATATCAGCCCGCGTGACCGCTTATCATACTGGTTAAAATGATAAGCAGCACAAGTACAGTAATGGCTGTGTACAGGTAATCTTTTTCCATAACAAAGCCAATAGCCGAAAACACCACCCTGATAACCGGCGTAGCTATCAGCAAAATTATCCCGGCCTGAATAATGGCCCTGCCGCGTAAGGTAAATATCCCCTGTATAATACCACCCGGATTACTCACAAAATCGGGCACACCAACAAATTTGCTATAATCAACGTGGGTTTGTCCATGTCTGTACAGGTAAATAACCCCACCAATAAAAATAACGCTCATTGATACCAGCACTCCCGTGCGCAGTATCCAGCCTATTACGGCTTGCATATCGGTATCTTTGAATTTGTTCATTAGCTCAATTGTTCATTAGTTCATTGGTGGCTTAGTTCAAAAAGCATTCATTAAATCTGTCATTCTATACTTCAGAAAAGACCAATGAACGATTGAACTAATGAACCAGTGAACTATATAGTTCCTGTAATTCCTTTATATATCATTTGCGATGCCAAAAAAGTAACCACCACGGCAAAAACCACGCGTAGCCATCCCGATGAAGAGGTATGTACCAATATTTTTGATCCGCTTAAGGCACCTAATAAAACCCCTATAGCTACCGGCATCGAAAGCCCCGGATCAATGTACCCCCGTTGCAGGTAAACTACTGCACTTGCGGCTGCCGTAACCCCTATCATAAAGTTACTGGTAGTAGTTGATACCTTAAAAGGGATGCGCATAATGCCATCCATCGCCAAAACCTTCAGCGCTCCCGAACCTATGCCCAGCAAGCCTGATATTACGCCTGCAAAAAGCATCATGAAAAATCCACCGCCTACGTTCCTTACCGAATAGGTTACCTCCCCTGTTGGGCCGGGGAAACTGCCGTTTAATTTTAGCTTTTCGGCTAGTACACTTTTTTGCTGATGGATTTGCTGCGATTTTTTCCGTAACGACATTACTGCCGAAAGGATCAGGATCACTCCGAATAAAACTGCTATAAAATTAGTCGGGATATAAACCGCTATCAGTGCGCCAACCATGGCGCCAGCCGTTGTGGCAATCTCCAGAAACATCCCCAGCCTGATATTGGTGATTCCTTCTTTAACGTACGCTGCGGCAGAACCTGATGATGTAGCAATAACCGAGATCAGCGAAGCCCCGATGGCGTATTGAATATCCACCCCAAGTAAAATAGTGAGCAGCGGAATAATAACAACCCCGCCACCCAACCCGGTTAACGAGCCCAGCAAGCCCGCCAAATATGACCCAACAAGTATAATAAGTGTTAGTACTGTTACCGACATAGGGTAATTGATATTTACTGGCTAAAGTAAGGATTTTATCATTAGGTAAGGGAGCCGACAAATCATTGCTTATGTTAATGGTAGTTTTGTAATACAACTATTGAAAATATCCTGATGACAATGAAATGAATCCTCCCAATGAACTAATTTCTTAATTTCGCCCTATGGGTTACTCAAGTTTACAAGCCTGCATTACCGATCTCGAAAAAAATGGTCACTTGGTTCGTATCAAAGAACAGGTTGATCCCTATCTGCAAATGGCTGCAATACATTTACGTGTATTTGAAAATGAGGGGCCCGCTATATTATTTGAGAATGTAAAAGGCAGTAAATTCCCCGCAGTATCTAACCTGTTTGGTACACTCGACAGGTCGAAATTCATATTCAGGGACACGCTCGAAAAGATCAAGGTTCTGGTCGATATTAAAAACGATCCCATAAAGGCTATAAAAAATCCTTTTAAATATGCAGGTGTTGGCTTAACGGCGCTCTCGGCATTGCCTATGAAAAGCGGTGCAGGCGCGCCTATTAAATTTGGCAAATGCAACATCAGCGATATCCCGCAAATTGTAAACTGGCCTATGGATGGTGGCCCGTTTGTTACCATGCCCCAGGTATATACTGAGGATGCCGACAAACCGGGCATTATGAACGCCAACCTGGGCATGTACCGCATCCAGCTTGCCGGTAATGACTATGTACAAAACCAGGAGATTGGTTTACATTACCAGATACACCGGGGTATTGGTGTGCATCAAACCAAAGCCAATGCCAAAGGGCAACCCTTAAAAGTTAGCATTTTTGTAGGCGGACCGCCGGCACATCCGGTAGCTGCCGTAATGCCCCTGCCCGAAGGCTTATCAGAAATGACTTTTGCAGGCGCATTAGGGAACCGTCGCTTCCGATACTTTTATGATGCCGAAGGTTTCTGTATTTCGGCTGATGCTGATTTTGTGATCACTGGCACAGTTATGCCGCACGAAAATAAACCTGAAGGGCCCTTTGGCGATCATTTGGGCTATTACAGTTTGGTACATCCTTTCCCGCTGATGAAAGTACATAACGTTTATCACCGTAAAGATGCTGTATGGTCGTTTACTGTGGTTGGTCGCCCGCCGCAGGAGGATACCAGTTTTGGGGCACTAATCCACGAAATTACCGGTTCGGCTATTCCTAAAGAAATTCCGGGCTTGCATGCAGTTAATGCTGTTGATGCCGCCGGTGTGCATCCACTGCTCTTCGCTACCGGCAGCGAGCGCTATACCCCCTATCTTAAAGAGCGTAAGCCGCAGGAGATAGTTACTATCGCCAATCACATATTGGGCAAAGGCCAGCTAAGTCTTGCTAAATACCTATTCATTGCCGCGCAGGAAGATGACCCAAAACTTAATGTAAACGATATTGGTGGTTTCCTGAAGCATATTCTGCAAAGGATAGATCTTACCCGCGACCTGCATTTTTATACCAATACAACCATCGATACACTTGACTATAGCGGCGAAGGCTTAAACTCGGGTAGTAAATTAGCTGTTACCGTAGCCGGCGAAATCAAGCGTGAACTGTGGGCTGAGCTGCCCGATTGGTTTAGTCTCCCCCGCCCCATCAGCGCTTACAAAATGGCCATGCCTGGTGTGCTCATGGTTGAAGTGCCCAAACATGTAAATCACAAGGACATAGATAATATTATCAGCATTATAGAATACAGCCTGCAGGATGAAGACCTTACCGGCTTGCCCTTAATGGTACTTTGCGATGATGCCGGTTTCGCCGCACAAACCGTCAACAATTTCGTCTGGGTAACCTTTACCCGCAGCAACCCATCGCATGATATTTACGGTGTGGGCAGCTTTACCGAACACAAACACTGGGGTTGTAAAGGCCCACTGATTATTGATGCCAGGATAAAACCCCATCACGCCCCTGTGCTTGAACGGGTACCTGAGGTTGAAAAAACAGTGGACAAATTGGGCGAAAAAGGCGGATCGTTGTTTGGGGTTATTTGAGTCTGAACCGGGATTAAACAGATTCGGGGATTTATAGGATTTCCAATTCTGTTAATTCTTAAATCCTGCAAATTCTTATTCAGACAGCGTTAAGGATTGCAGCGGATACCGGCCATGTGGCTAAGGCCCGCGCAGTATGCGCGGAAAGCCTGGGCCGCAGGCAACGCCATTATTGATTTCGGATCTGGCATGTTCGATTTCGGATTTGAAAATATTATTGTCTTAAAAAGTCACAAGTGAGCCACGCACAATCAAGCGCGCAACACTTGCGCCAAAAGAAGAAAATACATATATCCTCGTTGCCGTGTCCCCACGGCAACTTTTGCCTTAGCCGAGTATTTAAAGAGAGGCTCCAATCTATTCAAATTAGATACTTCAATTACTCAAAATCTAACTTTAAACGCAACCAAGGCACTTTTTCAAAAAATAAACCTCTAATAAACTCTTAATCTACAATCACTAATCACTATATTAGCATCCTTTTAATTTTAATCATGGATATATTTTACGGAACAGGGGTAGCTATGGTAACCCCTTTTCATGCGGATGGTCAAATTGACTACAACGGGTTGAGAAACCTGATTGAACATTTGATTGATGGCGGGGTGGAATACCTGGTGTCGTTAGGTACAACCGGCGAAAGTGCCACATTGAGCGAGGCTGAACGAAAGCAGGTTTGGGCTTTCACAGCCGAAGTGGTAAATAAGCGCGTTGGCCTGGTGGCGGGTATTGGCGGTAATAATACTCATGAAGTTGTTGAGCAGATAAAATCGTTTGATACAGAAGGCTATGATGCTATACTTTCAGCAAGCCCGCATTATAACAAACCTACCCAGGAGGGCATTTATCAGCACTACAGGGCTATAGCACAAAATACTAAACTACCTATAATCCTGTATAACGTACCAAGCCGTACAGGCAGTACCATCAGCGCCGAAACAACTGTACGCCTGGCAAAGGAGTTTAAAAACATAATCGGCATCAAAGAAGCATCGGGCAATTTCGACCTGTTTAACCAGTTGATGCGCGACAAACCCGAGGATTTCCTGTTTATATCAGGCGATGATCCGGTTACTTTGTCCATGATGGCTTTAGGCGGGGTTGGTGCGATATCTGTTATTGGTAATGCTTTGCCGCGTCAATTATCTGACATGGTTAGGCTTTTGCTGAATAATGATTATAAAGGCGCGCACGAAGCACATTTTAACCTGATTGAGTTTACCCGATTAATGTTTGCCGAAGGCAGCCCTGCAGGTGTTAAAACTGCCCTAAAACAATTAGGCATCTGCGGCGATACAGTACGGCTACCATTGGTACAGGTAAGCGAAAAAACTGCAGATGCTATTGCCGTTGAGCTTAAAAAGCTGGCTCCGGTAGCAGTAAAAGCATAAAATACAAGAATCATCTACAAGCGTCATTGCTATGTACGAAGCAATCCCCTATTAGCAGGTATGCCCTGTAAAGTTTGCGATTGCTTCGTACCTAACAATGACGTTTTTTATATTCCCTGGAGGGCTTTTTTAGCCACATGTCGAAGCTTTCCATAAAATAAAAAACCCGGTCAATGGACCGGGTTTTTTATTGGAATAAGATGATAAAAATCTTACTAAGCCTCTTTATTCTTCGCCTCCTGAACTTCAAGGCGGATTGCCTGTGCCAGGTTTTTTAGATCCTGCATACCTTTACGTACACGTGTACCGGCAGCGCTGTTTCCTTTATTGTAGAATTTGTCGGCGTCGGCCTCTAAAGCTGCTACAAGCTCTTTTACTTCAGTAAATTTTTTCATTTAATTACTCCTTTTAAATTTTGAGGTTTATTGTTTTAATTAAAGCTAAGCTAAAATGTTTTTTGTTAATTAAAAACTTTTAAAGCCAAAAAATACGGCCTTGACAATGGTTTTTTTCCACATTTTTACCGTTTTTACTTTATTAGCTTTTGCTTATTTTTCATTAAAAAGTTCAAATCAAACTTATACTTTAAAATAAGTTTGATTAATAATCAAAATACAGAACATAAATTACTATAAATAATATTTACGGCAATCTATACACCCTAAACACAGTATTTAAATACTATTAAGTATTAATATATCCAGCGGGTTTAAAAAGTCTGCTGCAGTATATCAGGATAGTGCTGATGCACTTTTAGTATCAATTCGCCAAATAAAGTGTTAGCCCAGGCAAACCATTTGCGGGTAAAGTCCTTTGCATCGTCTTTATTAAAGGATTCGTGCATGAAACCGGTGCCTGCATGTGTGCTTTTCAGCCATTTGATACACTGTACAATCTCTGCTTTATCGGTTGATGTAATACCGCGCATAATGATTGCCATTGGCCAAATATAACCTATACCCACGTGCGGACCACCAATGCCTTCGGCAGCTGTGCCTTTAAAATAGTAAGGATTACTATCGCTCAACACAAACTTACGGGTGCTTTGGTACAGCGGGTCATCAACTTTTACAGAATCAAGATAAGGCAGGGCCAACAGACTCGGAACGTTCGAGTCATCCATGAAAAGTTGATTTCCATAACCATCAACTTCAAACGGAATAACCTGGCCAAATTGCGGGTGATTACCCACAGCGTATTGCTTAAGCGCTGCCTGAACCTCATTTGCTAATGCTTTGCAGGCATCAGCGGTGGCACTATCATGGCCTATAGTGCTGTACATTTCGGCCATCTGATTTAAGCTTGCTACCGCGAAATAGTTTGACGGGATCAGGAATGGATAAATGGTTGCATCATCCGACGGACGGAAGATGGAGCAGATCAAACCAACTGGTTTAACGGGATTCCCATAGCCTCTATTTGGTGCGGTATCACTTTGTGTTTCGGTTTTGCGCTGGAAAAAGTATGGGCCTTTACCATCCTTACGTTGCTGTTCTTTGAAAGTAGCCAGGATGATCTTACCTGCTTTTTGCCAGCTCTCGTCGAAAAAGCTACTGTCGCCACTTATTTTCCAATAATTGTAAGCCAGCCTTACAGGGTAGCAAAGTGAATCTATTTCCCATTTGCGCTCGTGCAATTCGGGTTTCATGGTAGTGCGATCGCTGTCCCATTCGCTGCCGGTTGGGCCCTCGTTAAAGGCATTTGCATACGGGTCAATGATCACGCACTTAGCCTGGCGGCTCAATACACCCTGGATTAATTTTTTTAATGCCGGGTCATTTTTAATGAGTGGTAGATACGGCCAAACCTGTGCCGATGAATCACGCATCCACATAGCGTTGATATCGCCCGTGATTACGAAGGTATCAGGCTTACCATCTTTTTCAGAATAGTTTACGGTAGTATCTAAAGTGTTTGGATAGCAGTTTTCAAAAAGCCAGGCAACTTCAGGGTCTTTGATGTCGGCCTTAACCTTTTTAATGATGGCTTCAACAGCCTTGCTGGTGAACTTACGGTCGGCCAGTTTTGGGCGCTGGCTTTCAAAGGCAGGAGCCACAGCCGAAGCAAATACAGGAGTTACACCTAAACCGATACCGGCAGCTGCAACGCTGTTAATTTTTATAAAATGTCGTCTGGTTAATTTCATGGTTTTGATATGGTAGGCGTAAAAATAGAAAAGGGTTTTTGTTAAACAAAAAAGCTTGCTAAAATAATTTAGAAACGTTTTATCAAGGATTTTTAAGGGGTGGTAATCTTCAACGTAGAGATGCATCACATACGTCTGCCCAAGGGGCAAAAGCTCCTCCCCATTTATTCACCATAGCGGCATTTCAAACGGGAGATGCATGTGATGCCTCTACATCAAATGCAAAAAAACAAAAAAAGCCCCGGATCTCTCCGAGGCTTCTAAGTATTATCAAATGCGTTTAAGCAATTTCCAGTTTATTCTCTTTGTAATAACCGGCCTTTAATTTTTCACCGATAGCGCTGTACGCATCAAGAGTACGTTGTACATCCTCCAAACTATGAGCCGCTGTTGGGATCAGCCTTAGTACAATTAAGCCTTTAGGGATAACCGGGTACACTACTATTGAGCAAAAGATACCATAATTCTCGCGCAAGTCTCGGGTTAAGGCTGTGGCCTCAAAAAGATCACCCTTTAGAAATACCGGGGTAACCATAGTGTTTGAAGCACCCAGATCAAAGCCACGCTCTTTTAAACCTGCTTGCAAGGTATTTGCAATCAACCATAATTTCTCGCGAAGTTCTGGTTGAGTCTTTAACATTTCAAAGCGTTTTTTCAAACCTAATACCATAGGCATTGGCAACGCCTTGGCAAAAGTTTGCGAACGCATGTTGTAGCGCAGGTAGTGGATAATATCCTGATCGGCAGCTACAAAAGCGCCAATACCCGCCATTGATTTGGCAAAGGTGGCAAAGTACACATCCACCTCGTCCATACAATCCTGCTCTTCATGTGTACCCGCACCGGTTTTACCCATGGTACCAAAACCGTGTGCGTCATCAACCAGTAAACGGAAGTTAAATTTCTTTTTAAGGTCGGCAACTGCTTTAAGTTTGCCTTGCGCACCCGACATACCAAAAACACCTTCGGTAATTAACAGGATACCGCCGCCGGTTTGTTCGGTTAGGCGAGTTGCACGTTCAAGCTGTTTTTCGCAGCTTTCAATATCGTTGTGCTGGTAAACAAAGCGTTTACCCATATGTAAACGTACACCATCAATAATACAGGCGTGCGATTCGGCATCGTAAACAATAACGTCATTCCGGTCAACCAGCGCATCAATTATAGATACCATTCCCTGGTAACCGTAATTTAGCAAAAAGGCCGATTGCTTGCCAACAAAGGCAGCCAGGTTGTTCTCCAGCTCTTCGTGATGAATTGAGTTCCCCGACATCATTCTTGCGCCCATAGGGTAAGCCATACCGTAATCAGCAGCAGCTTGCGCGTCGGCCTGCCTTACTTCGGGATGATTAGCCAAGCCAAGGTAGTTATTCAGGCTCCAAACTAAATGCTCTTTTCCCTTAAACTCCATGTGCGGGCCTATCTCACCTTCCAGCTTAGGAAAAGAAAAATAACCATGCGACCACTTTTGATGCTGACCTATCGGCCCACCCAAGCTTTTTGTTATTTTATCAAATAAATCCAAAATGAATTGTTTTTATAAATTTAGTTGCAAATATAGCCGTTAAAACACCTTTAAACAATAGCTATAACTTTTTAGAATAGCTTATAACCAACGGAAGAGAAACAAGAAACCAAGAGGTAAGAATCAAGAGAAGAAATATTCTTTGGCCTAAATATAAAACGGCTGTCATTTCGACGAACAGAGTGATGGCCTGTGTGATCAGGTGAGGAGAAATCTTATACGCCCTGCAATTACTACATACCACGCGCCACTGCATAGCATACAAGATTTCTCTTTCGCCCCAACGCCCTCTGCCCCCCTTGCTCTATCGAAATGACATTTTTTATTTACTATAATAACAAAAAGGGAGATCAACGCTCAGATTTAATTCTTTTGTTGATCTCCCATTCAATTATTGTGGTTTTTATTCTTTCTTGCCTCTTGACTCTAAAAATCCTGACTCTTAGTCCGCGTTTCCGTGCAGGTATGAATTGTTATTCCTTATCTCTACGTTACCTTCGCTATCCTGCATCAGGGAAAAACGTGAGATCTGGCTTTCGTCAGATGCAGGCGTATCCTGCAATGCTATCTCTTTACGTTTGTAAGCAGGTACATTTTCCAATTCCTGGATATTACCTGTACGCAGTTTCATGCTCAGGTCTTTCAGTCTCATAATGCGCTCGCGCGATTTTTTTAACTGCTCTTCTATCGATTCGTTGGTTTTGTTATCATCAGCCCCAACAGGTTGCGGTGCAGGAGTTGGCTCTGGTTCAGGCTCGGGCATACGTGGCTGTTCCCTTACAGGCTGCTCGTAGCTAACCGGTTCACTCATTTTAAAAGTAAACCCGGCAGTATCTGGCTCGTTATCAACCTCTGGCTCTTCATTCATTAGGCTATGCCTTACAACAGCAGGTTCTTCCTGGCGACTGCCGGCAAACATATCAAACAACCCAGCTTGCTTTGCATCTTCTTTAGGTGCTTTAGCATAAGGCTCGGCAGGAGCATCAACCTTAACTGGTTTAATAAATTCGTTAACCGGCCTTGCCTGCTGAGGCTCTTCAGGAACCAGCATAGAAACTATTTTCTTGTTGCTATTTTCCTTTTCGCGCTCATCTTTGGTTTGGAAACCGGTAGCAATGATAGTTACTGATAATTGCTCGCCCAGGTTTTCGTCGATACAGTTACCCCAGATGAGGTCGGCAGCTAAGCCGGCTTCTTCCTGGATATAATCAGTAATTACGCTGATCTCATCCATGGTAACCTCTTTAAGGCCCGAGCTGATGTTCAGCAAAATATATCTTGCGCCTTCAATTTCATTATCTTTCAACAACGGCGATGCCAACGCGCCTTCAACGGCTTTAAGAGCACGGTTTTCCCCATCGGCGCTAAAGCTGCCCATGATTGATACACCGCTATCCTTCATTACCGTGCGCACATCCTTAAAGTCCACGTTTATATAACCCGGCAAGGTAATGATCTCTGCAATGCCTTTAGCAGCCGTAGTCAATATATTATCAGCCTGTGCAAATGCAGAGCTCATGGTAAGGTTACCAAAGATCTGACGAAGCCTGTCGTTCGAGATCACCAGGAACGAATCGACATACTTGCGCAGTTCTTCCAAACCTGCATCGGCCTGCATTTTACGGCGTTTACCTTCAAAAGAGAAAGGTGTGGTTATGATACCCACCGTTAATATATCCATTTCGCGCGCAGCCTTGGCAATGATAGGGCTTGCGCCTGTACCTGTGCCACCGCCCATACCAGCTGTGATAAACAGCATTTTGGTATTAACGCCCAACATTTGTTTAATATCGTCGATATTTTCAATAGCCGAATTTTTACCAACTTCGGGTATTGAGCCTGCACCCATGCCCTCGGTTAAACTGGCACCCAATTGCACCTTGTTAGGTATAGGGCTCAGCTCCAATGCCTGGGCATCAGTGTTGCATATTATAAAATCAACACCGGTAATTCCTTGCCTGTACATATGGTTTACCGCGTTACCACCACCACCGCCAACACCAATTACCTTGATGATTGACGATTTTTCTTTTAACATTTCAAAATGCATAATCTTCGTTTTCAGCTATATGTAATTCAACCCAACATTAGATTTTACCATCGTAATAATAACACTTTTTCAACAAGGTTTATCCACATTTGTGAGCAATGTGAATAAGTTTAACCCTTGTGAATAAATATTATTTCAGAAAGTCCTCATCCTTAATGTCATCCTTAATAAATGTTATACTTTTTTCAGCAGCCTGTCTAACAAACCACCTTCTTTACTTTTTGTATCAAATTTTGGCTTAGCCGTTTTTACCTCAGCAGGGATTGCTTCATTCATGTATTCCATTTTCTGGATACCTTTTATTAACAAACCAATACCAGTAGCAAAAGTTGGGCTTTGCAATTCTTCGTATGTACCTTTTGGCAGCACTTCGTTTTTGGCCAGATGCTCGGTAGGGTAACCTACGCGGCAATCCAAACCGGTTACAAACTCAACCAGTTGACGCAAGTGTTTCAACTGTGCACCGCCGCCTGTTATCACGATACCAGCAATCAGCTTTTTCTCGTAGCCTGATGATTTGATTTCGTAGTAAACATGCTCCACGATCTCTTCCATACGGGCTTGAATTACATAAGCCAGGTTTTTCACCGAAATTTCTTTTGGCTCACGGCCACGCAAACCCGGTACACATACAATCTCATTTTCCTTGTTCTCATCGGCCAGGGCAGATCCAAACCTTACTTTCAGTTGCTCGGCAATGTTGCGCATTACTGAACAGCCTTCGCGGATATCCTCAGTTACACTATTGCCGCCGAAAGGGATAACAGCTGTATGGCGAATGATACCTTCATGGAAAATAGCTACGTCGGTAGTACCGCCACCGATATCAACCAAAACCACGCCGGCTTCTTTTTCCTCTTCGCTCAAAACAGATTCTGAAGATGCCAGCGGCTCAAGGATCAGTTCCTGGCTCTCCAAGCTGGCCTTGTTAACACATTTTACAATGTTTTTAATGGCCGTAACCTGACCAGATATGATATGGAAGTTAGCCTCAAGCCGAACGCCAGCCATACCTATCGGATCTTTAATACCGGGCTCATTATCCACAGTAAACTCCTGCGGTAATACGTGGATGATCTCCTCGCCAGGAGGCATCACCAGGTTATACATATCCTCTATCAGCTTATCAATATCCTTACGACCGATCTCTGATTGCAGATCGCGACGGGTTATTAAACCACGGTGCTGTAAACTTTTAATGTGCTGACCGGCAATACCCACGTTCACTACCCTGATTTCTACATTTGATTGCGAGCCCGCCACCTCCACCGCCTGATGAATGCCTTGTACTGTTTTATCTATATTTGAAACCACGCCGCGCGTCACACCCGCAGATTCGGCCTTGCCAATCCCTAAAACCTCAATCTTCCCATTCTTGCTCCTGCGCCCAACAATGGCACATATCTTGGTAGTCCCGATATCCAATCCTACTACAATTGGCGAACTTTTTTCCTGAGTTGAGCTTTTGTCCATATTACAATTTAATTTGAGATGTATCCCTTTTCGTCCTAAGCGAATCCTGTTTGGCAGTTTTAGCTGCCTTAATTGAATCTGCTTTTATATTTTCATTTTTTATACCAATAACCTGGTTGGTATATTTTACATTGATCACTTTATAAGTATCCCAGCCCACCTTTGGCAGCACCTGCTTGTAAAAAGCCTGCAGGTTGTTCAACTTTACGTTAAGCGAATCCGCGTTGCCGATCAGTATCCTTTGGTTACCTACCCTCGGAATCAGCTCAATCTCACGCTCGTTGTTTACATACATCTGCGCTATCTGTGCATCCCAAAGCGAATCCTTACGGATATAATCAGCCGTTTTAAACAAATCTTTAGCCAGGCGCGTATGTAACGAATCAACCCGGTTGGTAAACAGCTCTTCGATAAAACCATTAGCTACCAATACCCTCGCGGTAAAGTTTGATGATAACGGAATCTTTAAGCCGTTTTGATCTACATAAAAATCCATATCATAATGGTTCATGATCCGCAATATCGGTTGGCGCTGGCTTACCTCAACCCTCAATACACCGTCCATTTCAGTATAAACTTTGGCAAACTCAATAAACGGGTTCGCTTTCAATTTATCCTCCAGTTCCTGGATGTTAATGTTCTCGATAGGCCTGCCTACCAATGAGTGACTGGTAACTTCAATAATATGATCAACCTCCTGCTTGTCAATAAAATATTGCCCGCCGGGGATGCTCACGTTTACCGCGGTACACTTTACACCCGCTTTTTTTGCTTCAATAAAACTCATGAGCACCACAAGGCCACCCAGGCTTATTACCCAGGCACAACCTATTAACAGGCGCTTCCAAATGAGTTTTTTATTCATTACTTAATACTTGTTTTAATGGTTGTACCAGCGTGTCAATATCACCGGCACCTACCGTTAACAATAGTTCGGGCTTTTCGGCAGCTATAGCGGCCACCGCGGCCTCTTTACTTAATATCCTCTTGTTTTGCAATTGCATGCGGTTAAGCAGCATTTGCGAGTTAACACCTTCTATCGGCAATTCGCGCGCCGGATAAATTTCCAGCAATATCAGCTCGTCTACCATATCCAGCACCTCGGCAAAACCATCGGCAAAATCGCGGGTGCGGGTAAATAAATGAGGCTGAAATATGGCCGTTAATTTCTTAGCCGGGTATAATCTTTTTATTGATGATATACAAGCCCTCAATTCTTCGGGATGATGCGCATAATCATCAATGTAGATATGCTCTGGCGTTTTAACTATGTATTCAAACCTGCGTTTAACCCCTCTGAAAGATGCTAATGCTGCTTTAATGTTTTCCGGTGATATATCCAGTTTCAGTACCGCTTCAATGGCAGCTACGGCGTTCTCCACATTGTGGGTGCCGGCTATGCCCATTTTTATATCCGTGATATTTACCGCGGCGCTGTTATAATCAAAGTAAAAATCACCGTCAATTATCCTCACGTTTGAAGCATGTGCATCAGCAGTTTCATCTTCGAAAGCATAGGTATAACCACCATCCAATGGCAAACCATTTTTGTGCACCAGCGTACCACCCGGTTTTATCTGCGAAGCGAACAGCTTAAACGATTCGGTTAGATGCGCGTGATCACCATAGATATCCAAATGATCCGCATCCATTGAGGTGATGATAGCCACATCCGGATATAGGGTAAGGAACGAGCGATCATACTCATCGGCCTCAACCACCATTACGTTGTTTTTGCCATACAGCACATTGGTTTGGTAATTTGATGAAATACCACCCAAAAATGCAGAGCAATCATTACCCGATGCTTTAAGCAAGTGCGCTACCATGGTTGAGGTGGTAGTTTTGCCATGTGTACCGGCCACAGCAATAGTAAATGAGCTCTTGCTAATCAAGCCTAAAACCTGCGAGCGCTTGAACAACTCAAAGCCCTGATTTTTAAAATAGTTTAATATGTGCGAATCCTTTGGTACAGCAGGCGTATAAATAATAAGCGTATCGCTGCATGGTTTCTGGAAACTCATGGGAATGTAATCCGCATGATCTTCAAAAACAACCTGGATCCCCTCATTGTGCAACTGGTTGGTTAAATCAGTCGACGTTTTATCATATCCGCAAACAATACAACCCAAATGATGGAAATAGCGTGCCAGGCCGCTCATACCGATGCCGCCTATGCCTATGAGATAAACTCTTTTTATGTCGTGCAGTTCCATTTTTAAATTTGTTTAAAAAAGGCCCTCCTCCCTTTGGAAGAGGAGGACCATAATTTTAATTGTTACTTATTATTTGGATAAGTTCCTTTGCTATAACTTCATCGGCATTTGGCATGGCCATTTTACCAATGTTATTGCTCAATTTCTTTTGCAGATCGCGGTCTTCCAATAATTCAAGCGCCCTGTCAACCAGTTTTGCTTCAGCATCACGGTCGGCCACAAAAACAGCTGCGTTTTCATGCACCAGGGCCAAAGCGTTTTTAGTTTGATGATCTTCGGCCACATTTGGCGAAGGCACAAGGATCACCGGTTTTTTAATGGCACACAGCTCGGCAATAGTACCTGCACCCGCCCTTGATATGATAATATCAGCAGCGGCATAAGCCAAATCCATCCGGGTTAAAAACTCCCTGATCTGCAAATCGGGGTGATAACTTTCGCCCAGCTTTTCGATGATACTTTTATAGTAAAACTTTCCGGTTTGCCATATCACCTGTACATCAGCAGCCAGCAGTTTATCAATACCGTTCATGATACTGTTGTTCAGCGTACGTGCCCCAAGGCTACCGCCGGTTATCAGTATCGTTTTTTTAAAGGCCGAAAGATGGTACAACTCCAAAGCCTGCATGTGCTTGCCGGCAATGTTTACCGCATCCTTACGGATAGGATTACCGGTTTTGATGATCTTATCGGCAGGAAAAAACTTCTCCATACCATCAAAGGCCACGCAGATTTTCTTGGCATGCTTGCCTAACCATTTATTGGTAATACCTGCATACGAGTTTTGTTCCTGTATGAGGTACGGTATCCCTTTTAACGATGCGGCATACAGCAATGGGCCTGAAGCATAGCCGCCAACACCTACTGCAGCGTCTGGCTTGAAATCTTTTATGATCTTGATAGCCTTCCGTACGCTATTGGCGAGCTTAACAGGGAACATCAGGTTTTTAACTATCGAACCACGCTGAATCCCCTGGATGTCCAACCCGATGATCTTATAACCCGCCGCCGGAACCTTATCCATTTCCATGCGGCCGTTAGCGCCCACAAACAGGATTTCGGTATTGGGATCAATATTTTTTAAAGCATTGGCAATAGAGATAGCCGGGAAGATATGTCCTCCTGTTCCGCCACCGCTTATGATGATACGAGCCCCCCCGCCCCCTGAAGGGGGTGCTTTTGAGTTGCGTCTTTCATATTGCTTTTATCTTTCATTTGTTAGTTACTCTTTTTCAGTCACCTCTATTCCTCCCCCTTTAGGGGGTCGGGGAGTGCCTATGCCGTCCTGATCTCTCCCACTATGATCTTATTCGGCCCGGCATTATCCTCTTTGATAGTCTTATCTTTTTTAGGCTCTTCAATATCCTTACTTACCGATAGTATAATACCGAAGGCAATGCTTGTAAACAATATCGAGGTACCACCCATACTTACCAACGGCAGCGGCACACCGGTTACCGGCCCTAAGCCTACAGCTACAGCCATATTGGCAAAAGCCTGTATAGTTAAACTAAAACTTAAACCACACGCCAGCAATGCCCCAAAGGCTTTTGGCGCTTTAGTTATGATCTTGATACATCGATACAACAGGAATACATAGATCCCTACTACTATCACTCCGCCTACCAAACCATACTCCTCAACTATAATGGCGTAGATCTCATCAGAGTATGACTCGGGCAGGTAATTCCTTTCGGTGCTGTTCCCGGGACCTTTGCCAAATAAACCACCTGTTGCGATGGCAATTTTTGCGTGATCGCTTTGGAAAGATTTATCGGCCTTTGCCAGTTCGGGGTGCATAAACACCTTCATACGGGATACGTAAGTATGCCTCCTCGGCCCTAAGAATATTACGCCCAGCAACAATATAAAACCTGCAGCACAGGTAATAGCTATTTGCCTGATACTGATCCGGCCGATGATCAACAACAATATGCTAACCCCAAACAGCATTAAAGCTGTTGAAAGGTTGGCTAATGCAATCAGGATAAATACCACACAAACCGAACCCATGATAGGCAAAAAGGATTCTTTAACATTCTTAATGTTTTCCTGCTTGCGCGATAATGTACGGGCCAGGTAAGTAATCAATGCCAGCTTGGCCAAATCCGAAGTCTGAAAGCTCAACCCTGTTCCCGGGATAGCTATCCAGCGGCTTGCGTTATTAATATGACTACCAAAAACCAATGTATACAGCAACAGCGGAATGGTAACGATCATCATTACCTTAGAGATACCGGCATAATAGCGGTAATCAAGCTTGTGCGAAAAATACATCAGCGCAATCCCTCCTACTATCATTAACACGTGTTTCATGAGGATGATCTCGACTCCCTTACCCTGCTTAAATGCCAGCGTACCTACCGAGCTGTATACCGCCAACAAGGATATAACAGAAAGCAGTATGACTATAAGCCATATCCAGCGATCTCCTTTTGTATTGTTTAATATCCTATGCATTCCGAACCTTGATTTTTAGGATTTTGGGATTAACCTGATCCTATATTTTGTTTTACTTACTAATTTGCAATCTGCACATCCGAAATCTGCACATTTACAATTCCTTCACAGCATCCTTAAACTGCCTGCCGCGGTCTTCGTAGTTTTTAAACAGATCGAAGCTTGCGCAGGCCGGTGATAATAGCACCGTATCGCCTTTAGTTGCCAGGTGATAAGCTACGGTTGCCGCTTCCTGGGCTGATGACGTGTTTACTATAATTTCAACCATATCATCAAAGGCTTCGTGGATGCGTTTGTTATCCTTGCCTAAACACACAATAGCTTTTACTTTTTGCTTAACCAAATCATTAAGCATACTGTAATCATTTCCTTTGTCAACACCACCTAAAATCAACACTACATCGCTGGTCATACTTTCCAGGGCGTACCATGTTGAGTTAACATTGGTAGCTTTTGAATCGTTGATGAAGCGAATGCCCGATATATTGGCAACAAACTCCAGGCGGTGCTCAATGCTTTTAAAGTTGCCCATGCTCTCCCTCATCGTTTCGTTGCGTAGCTCCAACACTTTTGCTACAATACCCGATGCCATGGAGTTGTAAATGTTGTGTTTGCCTTGCAGGGCCAGATCTTGAATTGACATTGTAAAATGTTCTTGTGTTGTGTTAATGACAATATTGTCGTTGTTATCCAGGTATGCGCCCGGTTCAAATTTTTGCTGTATGGAAAACGGCAACAGCTGTGCCCCAAACGTTCGCTCTTTCATTCCCTTTATTGTTTCCGGGTCATCGGCACAATAAATAAAATAATCTGCTGCAGTCTGGTTCTGCGTTATCCTGAATTTGGATGCCGCATAATTTTCCAGTTTATAATCATACCTGTCCAAATGATCAGGTGTGATGTTTAGTAGTACCGCTATGTCAACTTTAAACCTGAACATATCGTCAAGCATAAAACTGCTTAGCTCCAGCACATACCAGTCAAACTTTTCGGTAGCAACCTGGTAGGCAAAGCTTTTGCCGATGTTGCCCGCCAACCCAACATTCATTCCCGCATCTTTTAAAATGTGGTAGGTTAAGCTGGTGGTGGTCGTTTTACCGTTTGAACCTGTTATACCAATGATCTTTGCATCAGTGTACCTCCCGGCAAACTCAATCTCCGATATTACAGGTGTCCCATTTTCATGCAGTTTTTTAATGATCGGGGCCTTATCCGGAATACCGGGGCTTTTGATCACTTCTACCGCATTCAGGATCAGTTCATCTGTATGCTGTTTCTCTTCAAAAGGAATATTCCAATCTTCGAGTTGCTTTTTATAGTTATCGGCAATGCCGCCAAAATCCGACACAAAAACATCAAAGCCCTGTTGCTGCGCCAAGTAGGCTGCACCGGCACCGCTCTCTCCCGCACCAAGGATTACTATCCTCACTTTAGGAGTTGACTGCGTTGATATGTTATTGTCCTGCCTCATTTCTTTTTTCTTTTGGGATTACACCGATTTTTGGTGATTCCACTGATTTCTTTTCTTTCCTAACCTCTTTCTTGTCTCCTGACTCTTGACTTCTTGCTTCTTTTCTTAACGAAGTTTCAGCGTTATCACCGTCACTATCGCCAGTATGATACAGATGATCCAGAAGCGTGTGACAATCTTAGCTTCATGGAAACCCTTTTTCTGATAATGATGATGCAGGGGGGCCATTAAAAACACACGCCTACCTTCGCCAAATTTCTTTTTGGTGTATTTAAACCATGACACCTGGATAATCACCGAAAAATTCTCTACCAGGAAAATACCACACAGCAATGGCAGCATCAGTTCCTTACGGATCATGATGGCAAACACCGCTATGATACCACCTATAGCCAAACTACCAGTATCACCCATAAACACCTGTGCCGGGTACGAGTTGTACCATAAAAAGCCTACGCAAGCCCCGACAAAGGCACCGGCGAAAATTACCAGCTCACCCGAATTAGGAATGTACATGATGTTCAGGTAATCGGCAATAACCGTGTTACCCGATACATAGGCCAGTATAGCCAGCGTAATACCTATAATGGCAGATGTGCCCGTCGCCAGACCATCAATCCCGTCGGTAATATTGGCACCGTTTGATATGAACGTAATGATGATGATCACAAAAAACAGGAACACCACCAACGCATATTGCTCATAACCTTTACCCAAAAACTTCAGCACTTTGCCGTAATCAAACTCATTGTTTTTGTAGAATGGCATTGTTGTTTTGGTAGAGTGTACGTCCTGAGTGTAAACAGGAGTATTGCGCTTCATGTGAAACTCAACAGGAGCATCGTCTTTCACCGGAAGCACAACTTCCTGGCGGATGATGATATTACTGTTGAAATACATTGTCCAGCCAACAATAAGTGATAAACCCACCTGACCAATGATCTTAAACCTGCCCGCTAAGCCCTCTTTGTTCTTTTTAAATACTTTAATGTAATCATCCAGAAAACCGATAGCACCCAGCCAAACGGTAGTAATGATCATCAGGATCACATACACATTCTCCAGCTTGGCAAACAGCAGTGTTGGTATTAAAATACCCAGCAAAATAATGATACCACCCATAGTTGGCGTACCTGATTTTTGCATCTGGCCTTCCAAACCCAAATTCCTTACGGTTTCGCCCACCTGTTTAAAGCGTAGATAATCTATTAGCCGCCTGCCATAAACAGTAGTGATCAGCAATGAAGTAATTACAGCCATCGCCATCCTGAACGTGATGTATTGAAATACACCTACCCCGGGGATACTGTAATTTTTGCTTAAATAGTTAAACAGGTAATACAACATTGCTTTTTCAATTTGCAGATGTGCAGATTTCAGATGTGCAGATGATTGACATGCTCATCTTAGTTCTTGCAGATTTGCGTTTTTAATTCCTTTTACTCTCTATCAATTAGTTGATGGTTATACTAAGTCCTGGAATTGCCTTTCCAGTTCTTCCATATCATCGAAGTGGTTTTTCACCCCGTTTATTTCCTGGTATTTTTCGTGCCCTTTGCCCGCTACCAGGATAATATCACCGGGGTTAGCCAGCATACAGGCTGTTTTAATGGCCTCATGCCTGTCGATAATGCTTACCGTATGGCGCTTAAATGCCGGGTCGACACCTTCTTCCATTTCCTTGATGATCTGCGCCGGATCTTCGGTACGCGGATTATCGGATGTCAGGATCACCTTATCGCTCCACTCACATGCAGTTTTGGCCATGATGGGGCGTTTAGTTTTGTCCCTGTCACCACCGCAGCCAATTACAGTGATCACCTTTTCATTACCCTTGCGGATATCATGAATGGTACTCAATACGTTTTGTACAGCATCAGGTGTATGAGCATAATCAACAATACCTACAACTTTATTTGGCGCTGTGATATATTCAAAGCGGCCTTCGGCACCTGTAAGTTTGCTCAGGCTTGTAAGCACTTTCGCTTTATCCTGCTCAAGCAGCATCGCGGTAGCGTAAACACCTAACAGGTTGTAAGCATTGAATGTGCCCACCATTTTAAACCATACTTCCTCGCCGTCAATTTGCAGTAATAAGCCACTGAACTGATTTTCGAGGATTCGGGCTTTATAATCGGCCATGGTTTTAAGGCCATAGCTTTTTTTATGTGCTGCTGTATTTTGCAGCATTACATTACCATTTTTATCATCGCTGTTGGTAAGTGCAAATGCATCTTTAGGTAAACCATCAAAAAATTCCTTTTTGGCATTCAAATACCTCAGGAAGGTTTTATGGTAATCCAAATGATCATGCGTTAAGTTGGTAAACACACCTCCCGCAAAAACCAAACTCTCGATACGCTTTTGCGAAATAGCATGTGAACTAACCTCCATAAAGCAATAGTCACAGCCGCTGTCTACCATTTCGGCAAGCAAACTGTTCAACTCAACCGGATCAGGCGTGGTATGAGTTGATGGGATCACTTTACCATTGATCTGATTTTCGACAGTTGAAAGCAGGCCACATTTATATCCCAGATCGCGGAACAGTTGATATAACAATGTTGCGATAGTTGTTTTACCATTAGTACCCGTTACCCCAACCAGTTTCAATTTGGCGGATGGATTATCATAAAAGTTAGCAGCTACAATACCAAGTGCCACCGCCGAATCGGCCACCATCAAAAAGTCAACTTCGCCGGTAGTATGGGCAGGCAGGTCTTCGCAAACCACTGCTACAGCACCTTTTTTTATTGCCTGGTCAATATAATCGTGCCCGTCAACAACGGTGCCTTTTACAGCAACAAACATTGCTCCGGGTATCACTGCCCTCGAATCAAAAGCTATCGCCGTGATCTCCACATCAGCACTTCCCTGCAACTCAGTGAAGGCCAGTCCATCAATTACATC
Source organism: Mucilaginibacter sp. P19 (assembly GCF_050632265.1). Classification (NCBI taxonomy): domain Bacteria; kingdom Pseudomonadati; phylum Bacteroidota; class Sphingobacteriia; order Sphingobacteriales; family Sphingobacteriaceae; genus Mucilaginibacter; species Mucilaginibacter sp. P19. Next base: position 655,847 of record NZ_CP192586.1, on the reverse strand, counting down.
GCTTAAATACCTCATTGCAGTTCTATTAAAATTCGTGATCCTTTTGGTATTGCACTTCCTCCGGTAACCGATTGATTGGTTACTATACCGCTTCCGCGTACAGTAACCTTATAGCCGGCGTTACCCATTACATATAACGCATCGCTAAGCCCCATGCCTGTTACCGCAGGCACGGTCCCGTTTTTATATTTTACCTCTTCAAACGGGATACCATTGCTTGTATCAACAGTGCTGTTAGCCGAAGCATACAACGGTTTAACACCCAATTTTGAATAAACCTTTTTCAGGGCCTTCATATTTCCCTGTTTTACCTGCGGCATTACTGTATTGCCTACATAATGGGCCTGCGAGGTTTGGTTAATGTCCAGATCGTTAGCATAAACCCTGTCGGCTACCTCCCTGAATACAGGACCGGCAACCTTTGCAGCCAGGTAATCGCCTTGGGTTGGGTTATTGATCACCACAATCATCGAATATTTAGGATGATCGGCCGGGAAATAACCGCAAAAAGAGGCCTGGTATTTTTTATCCTTATAACCTTTTGTTCCGTTAGCCACCTGTGCTGTACCGGTTTTACCCGCCACACTGTAAAGCTTATTTTTAATAACGTTTTTACCGGTTCCGTTCATTACAACTCCTTCAAGCATTCCGCGTACTTTACCTAAAGTTGCTTCAGAACATACCTGCTCGGTAATTACCCTTGCCTGAAACTGCTCGATAGGGTTACCCAATCTTCTGATCTCGCGGACCAACAGTGGAGCTATCATTTTACCATTGTTGGCAACTGAATTATAATAAGCCAGCATTTGCAGCGGTGTAATATTCATTTCATAACCGTAAGCCATCTCCGGTAAGCTGTAATTTTTGTTCCAGCTGCGGTTTGACGGATTTTTAATTACCGGCCTGCCTTCACCCTGAATTTGCAAACCAAGCTTTTCGTTCAGGTGGTAGCTGTACAATTTATTAATGTACTCCCAAGGGTTATTGTGGTAAAACCTATCAACCAATTTCGCAGCCGCCACATTTGATGACTCTTCAAAAGCACGCTTTACCGACATTTCATAATTGTCATGCTCGGTATCAGTAATTGTCGGCCCTTTCGGGAATTTATATTTACCACCCTCAGCATTAACTATGGTGCTGGTATCAATCTTATGCTGATCGAGCATAGTCATGTACGATGCCAGTTTAAAGGTTGATCCCGGATCGATAGCGTTACTGATAGCATAGTTCATTTGCTCTTTGTAATCGCCGTCTTTAGTACGGGTGTAGTTAGCAATAGCCCTGATCTCGCCGGTAGATACCTCCATAAGCACAACGCAGCCATGATCAGCCGCACTTTTAACCAGTTGTTTTTTCAATGCATCCTGCGCCACATCCTGAAAGTTTACGTTGATGGTTGAAATAATATCAGCACCATCTTTGGGTGCAATTTCATCATCATCGTCAACAGGCATCCAGATACCACCCGGAATGCGCTGCATTAAACGCCTGCCGCTTTCGCCGTTTATATAAGCCGAATAAGCACCTTCCAAACCCACCGGGTTCTTTACGTTTTCGTTTTTATAACCGATAGTACGTGCAGCCAGTGATTGAAATGGCAGGATCCTCCTGTTTTTTTGAATAACAATTAACCCTCCTTTATATTTACCCATGTTAAACACAGGGAACTGCCGGATCTTTTTCAAGTCCTGGTAAGATACCTTACGCCTGATCAACACATAACGGGAGCTATCCCTGCGTGCTTCACGCAATACGCGTGAGTATTCTCTTGCCGATCTGTCACCAAACATACCCGATAGCTTTGCAGCTAACAGGTCGATATTGTTATTAAACGCCGTATCCGAGGCAATACCACCAGCCAGCATATCCATATGCAACTCATATTCAGGCACCGAAGTAGCCAGTAAACTTCCATCCACAGAAAAAATATTGCCCCTTGCCGCCTCAACAGTTTGATATTGTGCCGAAAGATCGGCAGCCATAGCCTTCCACTTATCACCCTGCACGTATTGCAGGCGGCAAAGCTGAACCACAACAGCAATGGCCAAAAGCAAAACAAGACCAAAGGCTAAATAAACCCTGGCCAGTATGTTAGTCCTAATTCCCATCTGCAACCTCCTTCACTGTTATTTTTCCCGGCGGATCTACGGATTGACTTAAGCCTAAAGTATCTGCACGCTTGGCCACTTCGGTAAGCGTACTTTTAAAAGCCATATCGGCCTTTGTCGATTTATAATCCCAGCCCAGTTCCTTAACCTCTTTGGTAAGCGCATCAATTTCACGCACCGATTTTTCGGCATAATGCATATTTCCTATATACACCATCCCCAAAAAGGCTAAAAACAAAATAAAGGGCAAAGCATTGGTGGCCTTCTCGGTTGTAAGAAAGCCTTTGGTAAAAAGTTGCGTAAAAAAGTTATCAGGTAGCTCCCTCGCAGGCCTCTCCTCAATTACCTCTTCAACTTCTTCCTCCTCCTGAATTTCTGTACGTAAACGATTGGTCATTTTTTTACAGCTATCCTTAATTTAGCGCTCCGTGCCCTGTTATTATTGGTTATCTCATCTGCCGATGCTGTTATAGCTCCACGACTTACAGCATCAAGCGGTTTATTATCATTCCCATAAAGGTCCTTCTCCACCTCGCCGCTGAACTTGCCTTTGGCTATGAAGTTTTTACCAGCCTGTCTTCAAGCGAGTGGTATGACATTACTACCAGTCTGCCCCCAACGCCCAAAACCTCAGCCGACTGCATTAAAAAATCTTTTAACGCCTCTAACTCCTGGTTAACCTCTATCCTTAACGCCTGGAACACTTGTGCCAGGTATTTATTTTCCTTTCCTTTCGGAATGCGGTTACTGATCACATTTTTCAGATCAGCAATAGTAACTATCGGCATATTCAACCTTGCAGTAGCAATAGTTTCGGCCAATGATTTTGCATTTTGAATTTCTCCGTAAATGCCAAAAATCCGATGCAGGTCGGCAACCGAATAATTATTTATCACATCCTTCGCAGTCAGCTCGCCCAACTGGTTCATACGCATATCCAACTCGGCATCAAACCGGATGGAAAATCCGCGGTCGGCCTCATCAAACTGGTGCGATGACACACCCAAATCGGCCAGAATACCATTTACGGGAATAGCCCCATGTAAACGACAAAAGTTTTTGAGATACCTGAAATTCTGATCTACAAAAACAAAACGTTCATCATCAATAATATTCCGCTGCGCATCGGCATCCTGATCAAAAGCAATCAACCTGCCTTTTGGCCCCAAATGCTTCAAAATCTCGCGCGAATGCCCGCCACCTCCAAAAGTCACATCCACATAAGTACCGTCCGGATCAATATTCAGCCCATCAATACACTCCTTCAGCATTACCGGCACATGGTACTCACTCATTCCTGCTCCTTACTTTTATTACCCATCACCTTTTTTGCCAACGCACCAAAACTTTTTGGCTCATCATCCATCAGTTTACGGTGAGCTTCGGCATCCCAAACCTCTATTTTATTCAACTGGCAAGCCAGCACTACATCACCTTTTATACCCGCATATTCCAACAGGAATTTCGGCAACAATACCCTGCCGGCAGCATCAGGCATAAGCTCGGTGGCCCCACGGGTAAAATATCGTATAAAGGCTATATTATCCTCTTCATATTCATTAAGTTTGCTCAGTTCTTCAAGTCGTTTATCCCATTCCTTTTTAGTATATATGACAAGGTATTTTTCAAACCCGCGATTGATCACCAGGCCTTCAGATTCCAGTTCAGGAAGCTTTTTTTAAGGCCAGCCGGTATCATCATCCTAAATTTAGGATCAAGCTTACACTCAAATTCACCGGTTAGAAACGACATTGTATGACTTGGGCAATTTTGTAACGTAAAAGTAAATACTTTTACCACTTTCTACCACTTTCCCCCACTAAAAGTTTTCAACAATTTTTAGGTGGCTCTGTTTTAAATTTTTTAAAGATTATTCAAAACCCCATCACCAACAAAAACTGCTAATAAACAGCCAGTTACAACACATCTCCGCTATAAATTCTGAACCACTAAAAGTGGGAGAAAAAACGATTTATTGCCGAATCATCGCTTTGATAAACTACAATTGCTTAACCAATAGCAGGGTACTAATATTTTGTATATTAAGCCGTTGAACTTAACAAAAACATGTACACCTATAAATATAAAGACCTGGCTTTAGCGTTATACGAAGCCCTCATCTCCGACCCTTTTTACATAGAATTGTTGCGGGAGATCTCCGGAGGCGAGCCCGAAAAGCGGGAAATACTAATGAGATATATGGATTATTCCATGACAGAAGGCGAAAAGTACGGTCAATTAACCCTTGCCGGTGATCCACCCTACGGCGCAGCCATCTGGAGTCGCCCCTTAGAACCAGCTATAGATAACGAAAAGAGCTTAACAAAGAAAGATTTTATAAAAACATACATGGGCGAACCGGCACTAAAAGCCTATTCAACTATAGTTTCTTTCATGAGCGAGCAACTTGACACGTTGCTGCAGGACGCCTGGTATCTATCAATTGCAGGCATCAAACCAACTCGCCAGGGGCAAGGATTGGGGGCTAATCTTCTGATGAAAGTACTTAACGAAACAGATAAAAACGGGATATCAACCTATCTTGAAACGTTCACTCCGCGCAACATCAGGTTTTATAAACGGATGGGATATAAAATAACAAAGGAAGTAAGCGAGCCGGTTACAGGCCGCCCTTACTGGATCATGGTCAGGGAACCTTTAAGGCAAGTAAGACATAAAAGTCTCATCAGGGGTCTCTACGAGAGGCCCTGATGAGAAAAAGATAATCTTTTTCATTTTAGACAGCCTCTGCCGGAACAACCGTTTTACCTCTGCCACGAACCGGTTTCTTGTTCTTTTTACCGGTGCGGTTAAGCCACATCATTACCCCTGTTACCGGGAATATGAGCGAAACCAACGTAATAAGAAAAGCTAAAACCTGGGTAGGCCAGCCATAAATGGAACCGGTATGGATTGGTTTAATTACCCCCTGATACGCTGGCCAAGGCTTTTATCAGCATATAAAGCAGAGCCGGCAAGCTTGCCGCTGTATTGATCTATATAATAAGTATCGGTAGCCAATTCAACAGAACCTTTTTTGAGCACATTAAAAGTATAAACCGCTGCTGTATCGCGCGGATAACGGATGGTATAATTTTCGACATCGGTTATTTTATCACCCAATGCGACAACAGCCGCGTCAGGTGAAATGGCGGTAACGCCGGGTTGATGAACGGAAAGCGGAGCTTTGATATCCTCTTTGGCAACAACTTTTGAACCTGTAAGGAAAAACAAGGTACTATTTGCCCATTTAAATGTCATTACCAAACCCGAGGCAGAAATGACGATCAAAAATATTGATGTATAAAAACCGGTAACAATATGCAGGTCATGTGTAAGACGTTTGCCGCTGCCGCTCCATTTTATTTTAAGGCACTGCTTCATGATGACCTTGGTTTTGGGCCACCAAAGTACCACACCTGTAATCAGTATTATCAGGAAAAACAGGGTTGAAATACTGATCACCCAATCGCCGATACTATTCTTCCCGCCTAACAAAAAACGGTGAAACATTTCTACCGAGTACAGGAACGTTTGCCTGCGGTTAAACTGGTCGACCAATTGCCCGGTATAAGGATTCACAAAAGCTGTAAGATTCGAGCGCTCAGCATCTTTTGCTTTGGCCCCTTTTTTTCATGGTTTTCTGTATGCTTTTGTGCTTTTGGGGTGCCGGCAGGTTTCCGATCTTTTTTTCGGGCACAATAAGCCCAACCTCTACCGCACGCCCAGGATCATCATAAATCATAACCGTTGCCAGCTTTGATTTAGGGATTTGCTTTAATACCCCTGCTGTCAACTCAGATATTGGCAGCCTTTTTTCAAGTGGTTTTACGAAGTACCGCTGAGGATGAAGCGCTTGCTGAATTTCTTTTTCAAAAACCAGCATTGTACCTGTTAAGCATGAACAGAAAATAATCACCCCGGCTGCCAGGCTTAAATAAAGGTGTATGGTGCGGAAAAATGCTTTCATCGGTTGTAATAAGCATAAAAACCGGGTATGGAAACATACCCGGTTAGTTTAATCAATTAAAATTTATAACTCAATGTGGTCAGGAACTGCCTTGGCGGTATGGGGTTTATGCTATAGTTTTCGTGCACATTGTAATTAAGCACATTACCAATGTTAGAGATCTTACCAATGATGGACATCTTTTTATAGGTATAACCTACCGAAGCATCAATCGTTGTAAAGCCTGGCACATTAACCAACCTTGATATAGTTTGGGTTTGACCAACTGTATTGGCATTACCCGCAACACGATCGCCCAGGTAATAAACAGACGCACCTACTTTGAATCCCTTTAAATCGCCATTGTAAAAGGTATAAAATATGCTGGTGTTAGCCGTATGCTTTGGTGTATTCAACAATGGCTGGCCTGCTATATTGCTGCCAATTGCAGTTCCTGTTTTAGTGTATTTGGCGTTGGTATAGCTGTAGCCTGCCAATACATCCAATCCTTTTACCGGGTGACCGGCAATATCAAGTTCCACACCATCGCTTCTTGTTTCGCCGCCCAGCACTTTGATATTGGTATTGATGTTTGGCGTAACACCGTCGGCCTGAAATGGTGCTGTTTGGGCCAGGTTATTATTTTTAATGCGATAAGCGGTTACGTTTACCGACAGGTTACCGTTCAGGAAATCATTTTTAACACCGACTTCATACTGGTCAACAATAGAAGGATCAAGCGGGCTGCCGTTAATATCGGACCCCGTATTCGTGATGAAAGAATTGGAATAGCTTGCAAACAAGGCAGTATTGGCTATTGGCTTATAAACTACACCCACACGAGGTGAAAACGCTTTATCTTCTTTCCCGGCTGCCTGGGTTGCGGTAGCAAGTGTATTATAATTGCTAACCGATGTTGGTGATACATATTGATATGACCAGCGGATCCCGGCAAGTACTTTAACTTTTTCAGACAAACTAATAAGGTCATTAGCATAAGCGCCAAATCGATTGGTAGGCGTCAAGATGCTATAAAACGGGGTCATCTGCGGTTTATCAGTACGGAGCGTGTATTTATCCAGGTCGAAAATATTGATCTTATCATAAATAGCATTTTGCGCGGCGCCGTTTTGGTCAAGATAGCTTGATACTTTATTTACGGTAGCAACGTAGGTATAGGCATTATTACGATACCAATCTGCATCAACGCCGGCCAAAATATTATGCTTAATGACGCCGGTATTAAATTGGCCTGTAATATTAAATTGCCCTGTGTAATAATCTTCAAGCGTCCTGGCTCTGTTCAGGGTACGGCCCCAGTCGCCATTGGCATCTGGTAATACACGCTCGGTAGTTTGGTATGAGCGGTTAAAATGTTGGTATGAAAAACCGCCGCTTAACTTCCAAAGGCTATTGAGCTGATGATTGATAGTTGCTGTGGCTGTAGTTTGTTTGGTATTACCTGTTGACCATGACGCACCCAAATACCGGTTACGAGGAACGTTGGCAATAACGTTATTGATTTGCCCGGTTCCGAAATCGGGGGTAAAATCATAGTTAAGATAATCACCTTCAACAATTAAGGTTGTTTTATCACTTATTTTATATAGGAACGACGGGTTAATATACTCCCTTTCTGATTTTACATTATCGCGGTAACTTTTAGCATTTTCATAGGTACCATTTACGCGATAAGCTAATTTGGAAGATATAGGGCCGTAAACATCAAACGACGGGCGGTAAAGATCATAGCTGCCATAGGTCATTGATACCTGGCCACCCTGCGTAAATAAAGGCTTTTTAGTTACCATATTCAGGATGCCTCCGGGCGCAACGTTTCCGTATAACAACGCGGCACTGCCTTTCAATATTTCAACACGTTCCAGTGAACTGATCTCCGGCACAACGCCCGAGTTAACCCTGAATCCGTTTTTAAAAATGTTATTGCTTCCAAAATTATAACCACGGGCGCCAAATGTTTCCTGGGTATTGCCACGGCCGCTATAAAGGTACACGCCGTTCACATTTTTGATAACATCACTTAAACGTAATGATTGTTGCTGATCAAGCACATCGCGGCCTATTACAGTAACGCTTTGTGGCAGGTCCATTGGCGATACGTTCATTTTGCCGATGGTTAACTTTTTACGGTTGATGGTTTTGGTTGAAGAAACTACAACCTCGTCTAACTGGGCCGAGCTTTCATTAAGCTTAAAGGATACAACCGTTGTTTTATTTGCGGAAACTGTCACGGTTTGCTCTTCGGTTTTTGTACCAACGTATGAAGTAACCAGGGTGTAGGTACCCGGTTTAACATTATGAAAAGCAAATGATCCGTTATCGGTAGTGGTAGTACTTTTGTTTAACCCTTTAATGGCAACATTTACAAAAGACGCCGGTTTATCATCGCTGGTTTTAACAACACCGGTTATTTTACCATTGTTGCCTTCATCATCAGCTTTCAGGATTAATGTATTTGCAAACAGGAATAAAATTAAAAATGGGATGGTGCGCAGGTAATAGTATAGGTTGCTTGTCATTCTATTTAGATTAAGTCTAATTAAGCGCAAAAGTATAAAAAGACTTTTTATCTGCAAGCTTTATTTATAATTAGTTTAAATAAGCGCAAGCGTAAAGGCCGCAATTTCCACTTGCAGTCTTTTATCGTAGGAAAAAAATGTATTAGTTAAACACTATAGTACCCGGACCAGATACTTTAGCTATATGGCAATTACATCCACCCGAAATTTTAAACAGCGCGGTTTGAGTGCCACCTGTTTGGATATTGGTTACAGTAAGCTCCACATCATCGCCTTCGGTCGAGAACTCATTTTTATTATTATCTGTAGCGATGGTGTACAAATGCGGGCCTACAGTTGTTGAAGGAGGGCCCGGGTTTCCTTTAGCTATTATGGTTTGTTTGGTACGTAAGTTTACAACCTTTACATCTTTTCCAAATGCCATTTGACCATCCTTATCAACAAAATTCACATATAGCGATGCGAAATTCAGCGTGCAGGCCTGGCTTGGACAGCCGGTTTGCTGATTATGTTTTTTACAGCCCAATAATACTGAAGCTATCATAAAAAGGATGATGTATTTATACATGGTTATAGGTTTAATTACTAACCGTTACGACATCATGATATAAAATGCGACAGCCCCATGTAAATACATGAGGCTGCCGTGCTTAGATTGCATGTATTTTATTCAACAACCCTAACCTTTAAATAACTTGGATTAGCTTTTGAGGTATAAACCTTATGTGTGGCTTTTTTAAAGTCGGTATCTTTAGCTTTCATGATATCCTGAAACTGCTGTGTATTTCTGTCGATAAGCGGGAACCATGTGCTTTGTACCTGAACCATCATACGGTGCCCTTTTTTGAAGGTGTGCAGCACATCCTGCAGTTCAAAATTAACCGGGGTTACTTTACCAGGCACAAAAGACTCTGGCTTATCAAAACCATTACGAAATTTACCCCGCATAGCCTCGCTGCGTATCATTTGCTGATAACCGCTCAGGTATACGTCTTTACCTGCCCATTTGGTGTTTTTGGTAGAATCAGGATAAACATCAATCACTTTAACCACCCAATCGGCATCGGTGCCGGTAGTTGATACTTTAAGATTGGCCCAGATATTACCGGCAATAGTTACATCATTATCTAAAATATCAGTTTCATAAGTAAGCACGTCCGGGCGTTGCGATGCAAAACGCTGATCAGCGGTCATGTATTCGCGTTTCATGTCCATATCAATGCTGTTGATAAACGGCACCGGCTTATTCGGGTCAGATATAAATTCGTCATGGCTATCGGCTACGCCTGTTGGAGCGGTAAATGATAGTTTTCCGCCCGGTAGCAGGTACAGGTTTTTTTCTGCCGATTCTTTCGGAGGCCAGGTATTATAGGTTTTCCACTCGTTAACACCGGTTTCGAAGGTAGATACCGGCTTCAGGTCGAAATCAGCAGTACCCTTTAAATAATGACTAAAAAACGCAAACTCAATTTTTTCGCGATAAAACGGGCCTGTAGAACCGCCGAAGCCAACATCACCTAAATGATCTCCTTCACCACGTGCCCAACCGCCGTGTACCCATGGCCCCATGGCAAAGTAAACCGGGGTTTTAGGATTTTCTTTTACCAGGGTTTTATAGGTATTGATAGCCCCGTATAAATCTTCAGCATCGTACCAGCCACCGGTTACCAGTACCGCTGTTTTTATATCATGCAGATGATAAAGCACATTACGATCCTTCCAATGCTGGTCATAATTAGGGTGATCAAGCATTTCGTTCCATAAACGGATAGTATCCTTATAGTATTTAGTGTTTGAGTTTTTTACCGAACCCATCTTCAGGAAAAAATTATACCCATCCTCTGTGCCGGCATCAAATCTTCCACCGCGGCGCTGGGTTGGTTTATCATCCTGCCTGTTGGTAAAGCCTGGGTAAAAACCAAAGTTGGCAACCAGCATGAACGCGCCATTATGAAAAGCATCATCGCGGTACAAGTCGGCAATTGGCGCCTGCGGCGATGCAGCTACCAGGGCCGGGTGACGGCTTAACAAGGCTGTTGTGGTATAAAAGCCCGGATAGGAAATGCCCCATACCCCAACCTTGCCATTGTTATTGGGGATGTTTTTCAGTAACCAGTCGATAGTATCGTAAGTATCCGTGCCTTCATCAACATCTTTATTGGTTTTATGATTTTCCTTTTCGGGGGTCATTTCTTCGTAAATACCTTCACTCATCCAACGGCCACGTACATCCTGGTAAACAAAGATGTACCCGTCGTGAGCGAATAATGAGGATGGACCAAGGCTGCCTTTATACAGTTCCGTACCATAGGGCGCCACGCTATAAGGGGTCCTGTCCATCATGAAAGGATATTTTTTTGACTGGTCCTTAGGTACATATACCGAGGTAAACAGCTTTTTACCATCCCTCATTGGGATCTGGTATTCATATTTCTGGTAATTGGCTTTAATATAATCAGCATCGGGCGCTTTGGGCTGCGCATACAGGCCTGATGCCGAAAGCAAAAGGCAGAAAATGAAAAGTAAATTTTTCTTCATAAAATTTTTGTCAGTCAATCAAATGTAACCGAATAAAATAAAAAGGGCAACTAACGATATGGCTATTTACAAAAAGCCTCTTTTTTGTTACAGAACAAAGGTTTTTATTATAATTAAAATCAAGCACAATAAGCACCTTTATTAACCATAATAATATTTTTATAAAATAATAATTAAAACCTGTAGGCAATTATACTCGTTTAATGGTCTATTACTTTGAACCAAATAATACCGGAGTGAGGACCTAAGCGCCCGGCAACCTAAAATATTTAAACAGTTTTTTAAGAGATAGTGACTATCCCCTGGCTATGCCATGGGCCGGCTTTACGCAAACCAGTTATGCTAAAACAATTTATCTTTTTATAAACAATTTAACAAACACACCAATTATGAGAACAAACCTTAATCTGCCACTTACAAAAACACTAACCGCCTTATTCGGCGCAGTTGTACTGCTCACATCCGCCTGTAAAAAGGAAAAAGCTGCACTGCCTACCGATACCGGCAACACTCCGTCAAAGTTAAGCACCAACGCCATAGGCGTGGCCGGGCCTAAGGGTGTTTGCTATGTGGAGGTAAATAATAATGATATCCGCAATGTGGGTAACTACACCCTATCAACCGGGGAGCAGCTTTTTGATATTGCTATTATATTTGCGGCCAACATCAACTATGACACCGGCGCGCAAAAAGCAGTGTTGTACTTTAACCCGCAGGTAACCAACGTACTCAACAATAAAGCTACTTACATTCAAAGCCTGCAGGCTAAAGGTATTAAGGTATTGTTATCTATTTTGGGCAATCACCAGGGCGCGGGGATCTCTAATTTTCCTTCTCAGGCTGCCGCAAATGATTTTGCTCAGCAATTAAGCAACGCCGTTACCACTTACGGACTGGATGGTATTGACTTTGACGATGAATATGCCGATTATGGCACCAATGGTACCGGCCAGCCAAATGACAGCTCATTTGTTTACCTCGTTACTGCCCTGCGTAACCTGATGCCTACCAAAATAATTTCATTTTATTTTTATGGCCCGGCAGCGTCACGGCTGAGTTACAATGGAGTAACGGTAGGCTCAAAAGTTAACTATAGCTGGAACGCTATTTATGGCACTTATTCTGTTCCAAACGTTCCGGGACTCACCGCCGCCAACCTTGGCCCGGCCGCTATTGATATTCAAAGCACCAGTTCATCAACCGCTGCGTCGCTGGCAACCCAAACCGTAAATAATAATTATGGTATTTATCTGTATTACAATTTGCCTAATAGCGACGTTCATACTTACCTTTCGAGTGTATCAAACGCGTTATACGGCAAATCTACAGTATATACGGGAACCAGTACTACGGGGGTAACTTTTTACCAGGACATCAATTACGGAGGCACAGTTACCAGCGCCATACCTAAGGGCACTTATACCCTGGCACAACTGCAGGCTTATGGCTTTGTAGATAACTGGGCTTCATCGGTAAAAATCCCAACCGGCTGGACAGTGACCATGTATGCAAACGATAACTCTACGGGCACATCATGGACACGGACATCGAACACATCTAATTTTACCACCCTATCACCAAATGCAAACGACGTGGTGACTTCGGTTAAAATTCAATAAAACAAACGGGGCGGGATATTTTGATGTCCCGCCCGCTCTTATTCATTCTTCATTAAAAAATAATCACCTAAAGCATCACTGCCTTCTTCCATAATTTCCCAACCCAATGCTTGATAAAACTGAAACGCCGCTTCATTTTTAACAAGACACTTTAACCTAAGCGGAGAGGGATAATTTTGAGCAGCCAAAGCCAACAGGGCTTTTCCGATACCTTTTCCTCTGTATGCAACGTGCACATATAAATGATGAACAAAAGCATCAGGAGGCCATACAGCCATAAACCCAACTGTCTCATTATCGCAGGTTGCTACCCATATATCCTCATCGTGCGTATGAGCATCAAAATCATTTAATGTAAACAAATTGCTGTCCATCCAATGAAATGCCTGTATGCGACAAAGCAGGTAGATTTCCCTAAGCTTATCACGATCTGCTTTATTAATTGGATGGATAAGTACGTTAGTTGATTTCAATGCAGTTACGATACGATTCATTAATCGTTTGACTTTGCGGTTGCAAACAGTTCCTTTAAATTATCATTTTCGAAAACAATCGAAGCAAAATTATATATTGTTTTTCCGCAATTCATCTGCCGCGTAATTTGCCGCCCTTGCAGTTAGGGCCATGAAAGTTAAAGATGGGTTTTGAGTACCGGTAGATGTCATACAAGCACCATCGGTTACAAATACATTGGGGCATGCATGCAATTGGTTCCATTTATTTAGCAATGAGTTTTTAGGATCGGTTCCCATCCTCACTCCTCCCACCTCGTGGATATCTAAACCAGGCGCCTGCTTGCTATCGTTAGGGACGATGTTTTTACATCCCGCCTTATTAAGCATCTCGGCACCCTGCTGCAAAAAATCGTTCAGGGATTTTACATCGTTATCATCATAATCTACAGAAACGGATAATAATGGTATTCCCCATTCATCTGTTCGGTCTTTACTCAGGCTCACCTTGTTTTCGGCCTTGGGGATGGTTTCGCCCTGCATCATCATATATACATTCCAGTTGCCCGGTTCAGAGATATTTTCCTTATAGTTAGCCCCAATCTGATCGCCATCAACAGCATGCCCCCAATTGCTCCTTGTAGCACTATAAAACGTCATATACCCTCTTAAAAAGTCGGTTTCTTGTTTATAAACGTTTCTAAAATTTGGCATCATCACCGCAGCCGGTCTTCGGCCATAGTAATAGGTATCCAGGTAGCCATCAATGGTTGCCGTTAACGATCCGCGATAATTATGAAATGCAATATACCTGCCAAGCAAATCATTATCGTTTCCTAAACCGTTTGGAAACCTGCCTGATTTTGAATTGAGTAAAATAAGGTTAGAGTTTAACGTAGCTGCGTTTACAAAAATAATGCGGGCATAATATTCGGTAACCGATTTATTGTGTGCATCTATTACCCTAACGCCTGTCGCCTTCCCTTTTTGTCTCGTCGTAAATAATTGAATGTACTACGGCATCGGGCCGGAGGGTAAGATTCCCCGTTTTGGCCGCCCACGGCAAGGTTGATGAATTAGAGCTAAAGTACCCCCCAAACGGACAGCCGCGTTCACATAAGCTCCTGGCCTGGCATTGCCCCCGGCCCTGTTGTAAATGAATTGGTTGAGGTTGGGTTAAATGTGCGCACCTGCCGATAACAACATGCCTGTCCTTATAAGCATCCATGATACCTTTTTGAATGTGTTTTTCAACTACATTCATTTCCCATGGCGGTAAAAACTCGCCATCCGGCAGCGTTTCCAATCCATCCTTGTTACCGGCTATGCCAGCAAATAACTCTACATGACTATACCATGGTGCAATATCGTTGTAACTTATAGGCCATGCTGTAGCAAAGCCATCTCTTGCCGGGCCTTCAAAATCAAAACTGCTCCAGCGCTGGGTTTGCCTGGCCCATAACAACGACTTACCTCCCACCTGGTACCCGCGGATCCAATCGAACGGCTTTTCCTGAACATACGGGTGTTCTTTATCTTTAACAAAAAAATGAGTTGTAGCCTCGCTAAATGCGTAACATTTTTCGGCAATCGGATTTTCGCTTTTTATACTATTAGGTAAATGTCCCCGATGGGGGAAATCCCAAGGATTTTTAGTTGCGGTTGGATAATCTTTTAAATGAGTAACATTCCGGCCACGTTCCAGCACCAACGTTTTCAGCCCTTTTTCGCACAGCTCTTTGGCAGCCCATCCGCCGCTGATGCCCGATCCAATCACAATGGCGTCAAACGTGTGTTGAGCCTCTCCTCCGGAATTAATGTTAATCATATTTAATAATTGGCTTAAATGCAAAAATCGATTTGAAGTTAAGATAATTATCAGGGAATAAATTGATCGGCAATGGCTTTAAACAAAAAAGCTCCGTCACCGGGGCTTTTCTTGTTTGTTTTAGTTCTTATTAGTCGTTGATTGCTTTTACACCTGGCAATTCTTTACCTTCCATGTATTCAAGCAAGGCGCCACCACCGGTTGATACGTAGCTTACTTCGTCGGTCATGCCAAATTTGGCTACCGCAGCGGCAGAATCACCACCACCTATAAGCGAGAAGGCACCGTTTTCAGTAGCTTTGGCCACAGCTTCAGCAATGGCTTTGGTTCCGCCTAAAAATTTCTCCATTTCAAAAACCCCCATCGGTCCGTTCCATAAAATGGTTTTTGATTCTTCAACTACCTTGCTAAATAAAGCAACCGTTTCCGGGCCGATATCAAGCCCCATCCAGTTATCTTTTATTTCGCCGGTTTTGGCAACATCCGTGTTAGCATCATTTGAAAATGCATCGGCAATGATGTTATCTAAAGGCAATAACAGGTTTACACCTTTTTCTTTAGCTTTTTGCCTTAGGCTGATTGCCAGATCAAGCTTGTCCATCTCAACCAGTGAGGTACCAATGTTACCACCATCAGCTTTAGCAAATGTATAAGCCATACCACCACCAATAATCAGGTTATCTACTTTTTCCAGCAGTTTTTCGATAAGCTCAATTTTATCCGATACTTTTGAACCGCCCATAATAGCTGTGAAAGGCTTTGGTGCGTTGTTCAGGATTTTTTCGGCGTTGTTTAATTCGGCTGCCATCAGGTAACCAAAATATTTGGCATCAGGAAAAAACTGAGCGATGATAGCAGTTGAAGCATGCGCGCGATGAGCGGTACCAAAAGCATCGTTCACGTATACATCACCTAATTTCGAAAGCTTTTCTGCAAAGGCAACTTCACCTTTTTCCTCTTCTTTATAAAAACGCAGGTTCTCTAATAATAAAACCTCGCCGTTACCAAGCGCTTTTGCTTTTTCAACAGCTTGCTCACCAATGCAATCATCAGCAAACTGAACCTGCTGACCAAGCAGATCAGACAAATGAGATACGATATGTTTTAATGAATATTTTTCTGTAGGACCATCTTTCGGTCTGCCAAGGTGCGACATCAGGATAACTTTGCCGCCATCTTTCAATATTTTTTTATGGTTGGCAAAGCTGCCGTCATGCGGTTATCGTCGGTAATATTGTAATTCTCGTCAAGAGGCACGTTAAAATCAACCCTGATGAGGGCTTTTTTACCTGCAAAACTAATTTGATCTACTGTTTTCATATCTATTAAAGGGTCATTTGTTATGAACGGGCGCAAATTGAGCATTTTAATTCAAAATACTTAACGAAAAACGAAAAAAGCTGTTTCAATCCGCCAAAATTTCATCTTATTTTAACATACATTACATGGTGGGGACCAATGCCCGGAACCTCAAATTCAGGCGAAACTATTTCGAAACCAAGGCCGCTGTAAAAGCGCACCGCTTTTATACGGGCGTTGCACCACAGGTAATCTGCCATTTGACCGCGCAGGTAAACTAGGGCAAAGTTAACTAACTGGTTGCCGAAACCTTGGCCCCGGTATTTCTCGGTTGTTGCCATGCCCCGTAGCCGGTATCCGATACCGCTAAATTCGCCATAGCTTTGCGGGTGAAACGAAGCTATACAGGCCAGTTCATCATCAACAAAATAACCAAGGTGAAAATTCCCTTCATTATTATCTGACGGAAAACGACATTCATCCGGGCTGAGCCTGCCTTCGCGCAGCACTTCATTACGCACATTCAGCAACTCATCAACTTTTATAAACCTGATCATGCTGCAAAATTGGAAAAATTCCCGGAATGGGGAATTTTAATCCCATCAAATTAATAACCACAAGTTAATGTTTCGTTCTGTTACAAGCCAATCCCAACTATCAATTAAATACGTTTTCGTATTACTCACTATTAAACAAATAAGGAGTAAGGCACAGTTGTTGCCAAAAGAGAAGAAAATACTGAATACACAATGAAAAAATATTTTACCTGCATACTTATCGCAACTGCACTTTTAGGCTGTAAAAAAACAGATATTGTTTCTGAAGTAATTAAAGGATCAACCGGAACAAACACGGGCACCAATACAGATATAAGCACCGGCACAACAACAGCTTCAATAAAGCTTGACATTGCCGACCAGGTTGTAAACACGAAAGTGAGTAATGACACGCTTTATTTAAATTATACCGAAACTGCCAATTTGGTATTAAACCCTGATGATTATCAAAAATCATCTGCGGTACATTTTAAAGAAGACTTTTCAAAATCAAACCTCGCTAATTTCAATTTTACCGCCGTCAATAAGGATAATCAAACAGCAACAAATTATCTTGATGATAACCTGAACAACGTTGCCATTAAATCAGCCTCTACATTAACTATCGATGGCAAACAGTACACTAAACTGGTATTGGAACGAGCTATAGTATTTTCAAAGGCATATAAACAGCATGATCTTGCTGTTGAAGCTCAGAATGATATTTTAAAGCAAACAAAAGATGTGATTAGCTTTGCCACATATTATTATACTAACGGCAAAAATTCAGATACCATATCAACAACAGCAACTGTAGTATATAGAAAATAATTGGTACAGCCGGCTTAGGCCGGCTGTTTTTTAAGTTCGGCTATTCGTACTACCAAATCGGCCAGCCGGCTGCTGTATCCCATTTCATTATCATACCAGCCAACAACTTTTACAAGGCCACCCACTATTGATGTTAGTTGGGCGTCAAAAATGCAGCTGTGCGGATTATCCAATATGTCGGTTGATACAATAGGGTCTTCCGTATATTCCAGTACATTTTTCATTGGCCCGTTTGCAGCTTGTTTAAATGCTTCGTTAATTTGAACTATGGTTGGTTGCTTTTTGAGACTGCAGGTAAAATCAGTTAATGAACCGTTAAGTACCGGTACACGAATTCCTGCTCCGCCCAAACGGCCGTCCAAATGAGGGAATATAGCTGTTATTGCTTTAGCAGCACCCGTAGTGGTGGGTATAATAGAAGCCGATGCGGCCCTTGCCCGCCTAAGATCTTTATGAGGTGCATCATGCAGGTTTTGATCGCCGGTCATGGAGTGAACGGTGGTTATGTAACCATCAATGATGCCCCAGTTTTCATCTAATATTTTTACCATAGCGGCAACATTATTAGTTGTACATGATGCGTTTGACAGCACAGGAGATTGCAGGTCAACCTCCCGGTCGTTTACGCCAAGCACTACAGTTGGTACATTTTTATCGGTTGATGGTGCAGATATGATAACCTGCCGTGCCCCGGCGGTTAAATGCGCCTCAGCACCGCCCCTGGAAGTGAATTTACCTGTAGATTCTACTACGACATCAATATCCAGAGCCTTCCAGGGCAGGTTAAAAGGATCGCGTTCGGCAAATACCCGTATACGCTTACCGTTAATAACTAGACTGTTATCATCAAAACTCACCGTACCCTTAAACCCCCGATGAACAGAGTCATACTTAAATAAATGCGCGAGGGTTTGCGTGTCGGTAAGATCATTTATAGCTACCACCTCTATATCGGGATGCAATAAAATATTCCTTAAAAATACGCGACCAATCCGTCCAAACCCGTTTATAGCTATCTTCATGGTGTGCTGATAAATAAAGCATCAAAGTTAATGAAGATGAATGGTTAATTTGTTTATTTACGGTATTACTACTTGCAGGTTACAATTGGTTATTAGTCGCTAAAATTCCGGACTACCAGGGCTTCGCCTTTTTTTGAACGGATAAAATAAGTGATCATCCCGTTAAAAGATATCGACAATAAAAATATAAAGGCAATAAGCCAGGAGTTATTTAAATTATTAAACACCAGTACCATTACTATCGAAACAAGGTTCAGGCATCCTAAAACAAAAGTAGTTTGCAGATGCGTTAAACCCATTTTTAACATACGGTGGTGGATATGGTTGCGGTCTGCATCGAAAGGGGATTTTTTGTTTAAGATCCGGATAGTAAAAACCCTGAGCGTATCAAAAACAGGACCTATAAGTACCGCTACAATTAAAGCCGGAGCAGTATATATAAAAGGCAATTTAACAGTCGAAACCTTGCTCAATTCAATAAATCGAATGGCCATTACTGCAGATACCAGGCCAATAAGGAGGGCACCGGTATCGCCCATAAATATTTTGGCGGGGGTTATGTTAAAACGCAAAAAACCAGCCACCGCTCCAACTATAGCAAGCGAAATTGCCGCAAGCTCATATTCGTTCATATAAATAAAAAGTGCCGCAAAAGTGCTATTAGCAATAATACCCGTGGTTGCAGCCAGGCCATCTATACCATCAATAAGATTAAAAGAATTGATGATGAGCATAATAACCAGTATTGACAACATTACGCTGGGTATATATGGCAAGGCCGTAATATTAAAAACGCCATACATACTGCTGATCCTGATATCTCCGGGGATAACAAGTATGGCAGCAACCACAAACTGGATCATGAACTTAGTGCTTGAATTAACCCCCGAAAGATCATCCTTTAACCCCATGGCAAACAAAATTATACATGCGGTAAGCAGGTAACTAACGGGCAACGACTTATCGATAAACAGCAAAACTGTAATAGTAAAGCTTACAAAAATAGCAACGCCTCCCAAGCGGGGAATACCATGATCATGCTGTTTTCTGAAATGTCCAACATCGTCATATAAATGGCGGGCACGTGCAACATGTAATATTGAAGGGATACACAATAATGTTATAAGGGTTGAAAATACAACTATTAGCACATTATAAACAAAATGATAAGAGCGTAGAAATTCAAGCATATGCTATAAATATGTTAGTGACCGGCTTATTCATTTATAAGTACTTGTACGAAGTGCAATGCAAAAAGTTAACTAAAAATTAAAGAAATTGAAAAATCTTTCTTACGGGTTTCAGCACAATTGCCAAAACGGGTAAAAACACATTATTTTTACGCATTGCTTTCAAATCAAATGACCACGCCTTAAACCTGTTCATTAAATTGCTGTTGCTTATACCCCCTACCTGCATTTTAACCATAACTTTGTTAAGATAAAAGCTCCTTACCTGCCACTTATGCAGAAACCTCGCCATTAATTCATAATCGCCTGCAGAACCGTATTCAAGGCTGTAAAAACCGTATTTATCAAACAAGATGCGCTTACAGTAAAAGGTAGGATGTGGGGGCATAAAACCACGGTTAAAGGAATTTTTTCCACATTTGTGACTTTTCCATTTACGGGTGATTTTACCTACAGAATTTATATAATCAAGGTTTCCGTAAACGATCCCGGCTGCGCTGTCTGAAAAAGCCTGCGCTACTGCTGATATAACTTCCTGATTAGCAAAAAAATCGTCGGCGTTAAGCGTACCAACTATTTCGCCTGTTGCTAAACGGATCCCCTTATTGACTGCATCATAAATGCCCTGGTCAGGCTCAGATATCAAAACTTTGATGTGCGATTTATATTGGTTAATTATTTGCAGGGAACTATCTGTTGAGCCGCCATCAATTATAATATACTCAATGTTGTTGTAATTCTGGCCGATAACAGATTCGATACATCTTTTAATAGTATCCTGAGCATTGTAAACAACAGTAATAACCGAGATCTTCAACCTTGCAACTTTGGGAAAAACACAACGTATTAATACCCCGAAATTATGTAATTTTGACTTTGAAGCCTAATTATCTTAAATATAACTTGGAACTTTATAGCTGAATATGCGCAACTATACATCTATCTGCCTGATAATTGGGATACTTTTTTTGTTAACCTCCTGCTCAAGCAAACAATATCAATATCTTTTTGACCAAAAGTATAATGTTACTGATACCGCATCAAAAGGAAGCGATGCAGCAGTAGGCCCATACCATATTAAAGCACAGGATATACTGCAGATCAGGAACCTGCAAAGCATAAAGTATATAGTTGACGAGAGCGCCTGCTACCAATGCAGGGGGCAGCGGAGGTGGCGGTACTGCCGGGCAAACGTTTCAGGTTGAAGACGACGGCACTGTTGCGCTGCCTGTTATCGGCCATGTAAAAGTTGCTGGTCTTACCAGGCCGGAAGCAGCAAAACAAATTGAGGAGCTTTACCGTACAAACCTGCTGAAAGACCCCATAATTGAGTTGAAGATCGTTAACCTTAAGGTAACCATACTTGGCGAAATAAAGGGGCAGGGGAACTATACGTTAACAAAAGACAGGACAACTTTGGTTGAAATGATTGGAGAAGCAGGAGGCCTGACAGATAAGGCTAATGAAGCAAATGTAAAAATAATAAGAGGCGATCAAAAAAACCCGCAGGTTACTGAAATTAACCTTCGGGATATCCAATCAATAAATGATCCCCGTGCTATTCTTCAAAGCGGAGATGTTATTTATATAGCACAAAACAAACGTGCCGTTCGCAATGATAAATTGCAAAACCTTTCGGTAATAACGCAGCCGGTTTTACTGCTGCTTAATACCGCCTTGATTATTTTTACGCTTTCTCATCGGTAAATGGAAGAGTTAGAAAAAGTACAAAGAAAGCTGCCCAACCAGGAAATTGACTATTTTAAGATCGGCAAAATACTCCTCAGCCGCTGGTACTGGATATTGGCATCCGTCGTTATTACATCAGCTATTTCATACACTTATTTATGGTATACACCCAAAACATATGCCACCGGGGGAACACTTAAGGTAGAAGAAAAAAATCAGAAATTTCTGACATTATCAGTGTAATGACCACGCCCGAACGCGGCCCGTCAAAAATTCAAAGTATAACTTCGGTATTAACCAGCCGTACCCTCATCCTAACAGCAATAAAAGACCTCGACTATCGTATCAGCTTTTATATCTCGGGCAGGGTACGTACCTCCGAAACCTATCCGCAAAAACCTCTCGGTATTACTCTGGTAAAGTTTGATAGCCTTAATTTTTTCCATAGCCTGATAACTTTTAAGCCGGTCAGTGCTCAAAACTTCAATCTTACCTATAGCATAAACGGTAAGGAGATCCAAAACAACTACAAATACGGCGATATTGTAACCATTGGCAATACCAGTTTCCGAATTAAATACCCGGGGTCAATTCCATCCAAAACAATTTATTTATTTAAGTTCAATATCCCCGAAGATTTTATCGGCCGGGTACAGGGTAATTTATATGCTGGCGAAACAGCAAAAAACTCAAATATAATTGCCATCCAGCAAACAGATTCCAATCCGCAGTTTGCAGCAGATATACTTAATGCGATTATGAACAATTATGTGATTTTTGACCGAAACCAAAAGGCGCAGTCAGCTTCACAAATGATCGATTTTATTGACAGTCAGCTGGATTATCTGTCAACTGAAGTAAAAGGCTCTGAAAACTCGATAGAAAAATACAGGAAAAAATCCAAGATCCTTGACGTTACATCCGCATCAACTACTTCAGTAACCAAGGCAACCGAGCTTGAATCAAACAAATCGTTATTAAAAATACAATTAATAGCGCTCGACCAGCTTAGCAGCGAAATAGCCAAGGAAAAAAACAATGTAACCTTAAACTTTAATGTCGGCAGCGCTAATCTACCGTCGTTAGAAGTTATGGTAAGCCGCCTGGACAACCTGATTACAGAACGGGCAAGTTTATTAACTACCTATAATGCCGATTCGCAGCCTATTCAAAACATTAACCAAAGCATTATCCAAATTAAAACCACCGCTTTAAACAATATAAAACAGATCCGGGCTGGCATCGAAAAAAATATTCAATATGTTGATAATCAACTTGGCCAAGTTAACTCAACTATAGCGGCATTGCCTGCCGCCCAGCGTGATATGGTGAGCCTGCAGCGTGATTTTGATATTAATGATAAGGTATACTCTTTTCTGTCCGAAAAAAACTGGAAGCGCAGATCAGCCGTGCCGGGATTTTGCCTGGTGCAACTATTATTGAGCTGGCTCAACCAAACTATAATCCAGTTTCGCCCAATGAACATAATATCCACCGTACTGCTACTATATTAGGCTTGGCTATAGGCCTGGGGCTTATCATTCTCATCAGGATATTAAACCCCTATATTTATGATAAGGAAACCATTGAAAGTCTAACCAGCATACCTATCCTGGGCGTTATCCGAAAATTCCCGTATGCCCTTGACGAAAGCAGCGAACAAATCCTTGCTATCAGCAAACCCAAATCAATTTTTGCAGAATCGGTCCGTTCTGTACGTACTAATCTTAGTTTCCTTTCGTCAGAAAAAGCAAGCAAAGTTATTTGTATAACCTCGGAAGTAGCCGGCGAAGGCAAATCATTTGTTGCCGTAAATTTGTCAAGCA
Organism: Mucilaginibacter sp. P19; assembly: GCF_050632265.1. Taxonomy (NCBI): domain Bacteria; kingdom Pseudomonadati; phylum Bacteroidota; class Sphingobacteriia; order Sphingobacteriales; family Sphingobacteriaceae; genus Mucilaginibacter; species Mucilaginibacter sp. P19. The sequence goes on along the minus strand of NZ_CP192586.1, from coordinate 632,417 downwards.
CGCTTTCACTTATTGATAAAAAAGTAATATTAATAGGAGCCGATTTACGTCGTTCAAGGCTACATAAAACTTTTCATGTGGCCAATGATATTGGCTTGACCAATTACCTTGCACACCAAACTGAAATTGACGATATCATTCATCACTCTGAACAGGAAAACCTCGATTTTATAGTGTCGGGGCCCGTACCGCCTAACCCATCAGAGCTACTACACAGCAAAAGGATGAACGCTTTAATTGAAACACTTAAAACAATGTATGATATAGTGATGATTGATACCGCTCCCATCGGACTGGTATCAGATGCTATACCGCTTATCAGGATAAGTGACATCAATGTTTTTGTGATCCGGTCTGGCAAATCAAAATATTATGCCGCAACTGTGCCACAGCGCATAGCGCAGGAATATCACCTCGATAATACCGTGATAATTTTAAATGCATTCGAAGAAGATTTGCTGCATTCAAGATATTACACTACCAAATTTACCGGCGAAAATGCAGGCACACGATATTACTATTATTCAGATTACAGCGGCTACGAAGGTTCGGGCTATTATCTTGATGATGAAAAGAAAAAATGGTGGAATTTAAAACGATGGTTTAAATAAGCTTGTTTATTTAAAAAGATTGTTACTAAAATCAATATGGCAGTAAACAAATGGTACCCGGTTTACACCAACCCACGAGCCGAAAAAAGGCATATGAAGCATTAGTGAGCAAAGGCATTAATGTTTACCTGCCCCTGCACCGTCAGCTTAAACAATGGAGCGACCGCAGAAAATGGGTTGAGGAACCATTGTTAAAATCATACCTGTTTGTAAATATTGCCGAACAAGAGCAGGCCGAAGTGTTAATGACCAAAGGCATTGCGCGGTTCCTTTATTTTTCGGGCAAGCCTGCAGTTATGCCTGATAAGCAGATCCATGAACTTAAATTACTCATGGCAAGTCCATATGAACTGGAGGTAACAGAGGAAGACCTGCAGCCGGGCGAGAAGATTATCATCAGAGCAGGTGTACTAAAGGGCATGACAGGCGAAGTTGTATCACGCAGATCGCAAAAACAACTGATATTACGCCTGGAAAGTATTGGTTACTCTATTATCGTTAATGTTGCTGCATCGCTAATTGAGCGGTTTTAAAATAAAAGGAATTGTTTTGGACAACAGATAATATTTCATTATTTGCGCCGAAAATTCAATAAATAGACAGCTTGTGCCCTGCAACACAAGTGATTAATAGCTAATTAGTTACAAGACATCAATGTAACTTACGGGGCGAAGCTATGAAATTTAATGAACAATGTGCCGTATAGCAGGAATCGTTTCTGAAAAAATATCCCAGAACGAGATCAGGAATAGCGTAAAATTAATGTGCCACGCGTTACAGCATGGCGGGCCGGATGATGAGGGCATATTTGAAGATAAAAAAGCCTGCCTTGTTTTCGGTCACCGCAGGTTATCAATTATTGACCTCAGCAGCAACGGGCATCAGCCCATGACAGATGTGGGCCAAAATGCATGGATCACCTTCAATGGCGAAATTTACAACTACCCTGAATTAAAACAGGAATTGCTAAGATCAGGAGCACAATTTAAGTCAGGCACTGATACCGAAGTTATACTCCAGGCCTATCTTAATTGGGGCACTGCAGCTTTTTCAAGGTTCAGAGGTATGTTTGCTTTTGCCTTGTATGATGTTGGCAAAGCCCTTACTTACCTTGTACGTGATACTACCGGTATAAAACCGCTATATTATTCGGCTGTAAACAACGAGCTTTGTTTTGCATCTGAAGTGCGGGCATTTAAACAGTCGGGACTGAATATCGAAAAAGATCCGGACTGGCCGGTAAGACTACTGGCATTTGGCCATATTCCTGAACCCTATACCACATTAAAAAATGTATTCAGCTTGCCCAAAGGACATTTTTTATGCTGGGACCACAGGAGTGCAGGGTATACTTTAAGCAAATATCACATTGATGGTTTGCAAAATGTAATAACCGATAAAAACGAAGCCCATCGGATAATCTACAATGCACTTAGCCTGGGCGTAAAAAGGCAATTAATTGCCGATGCACCCATAGGTGTATTTTTAAGCGGGGGGATTGATTCAAGCCTGCTCACAATGCTGGCCAATCGGCAAAAAAAGAGCAACTTAAAACCATTTCTATATTTTTTGATGAAAAAAGTTATGATGAACGCAGCTATCAAAACATCATTAACAATAAAATAAATGGCCAAAACTTTTCACACCTGGTAAAACAATCAGATTTTGAAGCGTTTTTTTCGCAAATCATGGATGCTATGGATATGCCTACCACCGATGGCATTAACGGCTGGTTTATAAGTAAATATGCCCATGACGATGGTTTGAAGGCGGTATTATCAGGTGTGGGCGCCGATGAACTTTTTGGAGGTTATCCCTCATTTAACCGCATAAAATATCTTGGCTATCTGCGTAAACTGCCATCATGGATGTTAAAGATATCCAGTCATTTTTTGCCTGATCATTATAAGAGATTGGCATTCCTCGCTGTTAACCATCCCGTAGCTGATTACCTGGCTTTGCGTGGATTGTTTTCATTGGCTGATGTTTCTGCTCTACTGGATACGAGCATTGATCATATTAATGATGTATTGTTCGGCACAGCTTTGTCGCCCGCACCACACGGGTATAATAACGAACATGCAGAATGGTTTGAAACGCATTTCTACATGCAAAACCAATTACTTAGGGATACCGATATAATGAGCATGAATCATGGCCTTGAAGTCAGGGTTCCGTTTTTGGATGAAGATTTTAACCGTGCAGCCCGGAATATCGCACCAGCCATCAGATTTAATAAACGCCAGCCGAAAAAACTTCTTATTGAAAGTTTCAACAACCTTATTCCGCCTGAAGTTTGGAACAGGCCCAAAATGGGTTTCACATTCCCCTTACAAAAATGGATGAAGGAGCACCGGCTAATTAGCGATACTGATAATTACAAAGGAAAAGCGGCACAAAATGTTATAAAACAGTTTAAAAACGACAGCATTCATTGGTCAAAGGCTTTTGCCTTGTATCAGGTTCAAAATGATGGCTAAAAATGTAATTCTTTTTACTTTACAAACATTTAGCACTACCGGCGGCATCCAGAAAATGACACGCACACTTGGTCATTCCTTGCATCGTGCTGCCTTAAAAAACAATTGGAATTTTGAGCTTTGGTCGGCTTATGATAAGCAGGATGACCTGATGGCGCAATATTTACCTTCTGCAAATTTCAAAGGGTTTGGCATAAACCGGGCAGGTTTTGTTTTGGAAACCATCGGCCATTCGGCAAAGCCCCATGTTGCTATATTAAGTCATATTAACCTGGCCATCATTGGCCTGTTAATTAAACTGATTAACCCTAAATGCCGGTTATGGCTTGTAGCACACGGCATTGAGGTTTGGCGTCCGCTTTCGTTTTTAAAGCGGCTGACGCTTAAACACTGCGACTGCGTAATTTGTGTAAGCAATTATACCAAACAGCAAATGATAAAAAGGCATAACCTGAATGCAGATAAATGCATTGTGCTGAATAATGCAATTGACCCATTTATGCGTTTGCCCGATATCTTCGCGAAGCCACAAAAACTGTTGCGCCGTTATGGTTTAAACCACGATGATTTTATCATATTTTCGTTAACACGCATGGCATCTACCGAGCTATACAAAGGGTATGACCAGGTAATTAGTGCCTTGGGCAGCCTTAAGTCACAATTTCCGCAAATAAAATATATACTTTCGGGCAAATATGATGAGCAGGAACACATCCGTATAAAAGAATTAATAGCGGCGCATGATGTAACGGAACAGGTAATTTTAACCGGCTTTATTGATGAAGCCGAACTCACCGACCATTTCCTGCTGGCCGACCTGTTTGTTTTACCAAGCAAAAAGGAGGGATTTGGCATTGTATTTATTGAAGCTCTTGCCTGCGGCTTACCCGTTATTTGTGGCAATGCCGATGGTAGTATTGACGCCATCCGGAACGGCGAACTGGGAGAAGCCATTGACCCGGACAACCTTACCGAACTTAACAAAGCAATAACAAAGCATTTGCAAAAACACTTAGCTGCTGATACCCGCAAAAGCTTACAGGAAAAATGTTTAAGCCATTTTAACGAGCACGATTATATGACCAAACTTGAGCAGCTGATAAATGACTGATTTGCATCCGGAAAAGTGGGACATCGAAATAAATGCGAAAGGCAGCCTGCTCGACCTTAAGCTTAAAGAGGTGTGGCATTACCGCGACCTGCTTGTGCTACTCGTTAGGCGCGATTTTATTTCCTTTTATAAGCAAACCATTTTGGGTCCGGTGTGGTTTTTTATTCAGCCGGTTATTACTATCCTGTTTTATACCCTGATATTTGGCAATTTGGCCGGCATCCCGGTTGATGGCCTGCCAAAGCCACTTTTTACCTGGCCGGCACCATCATTTGGAACTATTTTGCCGATTGCCTGAACAAAACGTCAACTGTTTTTAAAGATAATGCCGGTATACTTGGCAAGGTATATTTTCCAAGACTTATTATGCCCCTAAGTATTGTACTTTCAAACTTGATCCGTTTCGCGGTTCAGTTTCTACTTTTCATAATCCTGTACATCATATTTATCTTAAAGGGCGAACATATTATTCCCAATATAGCAGCCTTGCTGCTGCCATTACTCATTATCATGATAGCATCACTGGGTTTAGGCTTAGGTATGATCATATCGGCTGTTACCACAAAATACAGGGATATAGCGTTTATAGTAGCCTTTGGCGTACCACTTTTAATGTATGCAACAACGGTTATATACCCTTTATCGGTGGCACAGGCTAAATATCCTAAATACAGCTGGCTTATTAAGTTTAACCCCATTACGGCCATAATTGAAACGTTCAGGTATGGCTGTTTAGGCAAAGGAAGCTTTAACTGGGAGCTGTTAGCTTACAGTATCGTTAGCACTATTGTAATACTGCTTACAGGCATAGTAATATTTAATAAGGTTGAAAAAACTTTTGTTGATACTGTATAAATGAGCAAGGCAATAAAAGTTGAAAACTTATCAAAAGCCTACCAACTAGGCGATTTTGGTACGGGCACTATCTCCCGCGACCTGGAGCGTTTTTGGGCACATCTGCGGGGTAAGGAAGATCCTTTTTTAAAAATAGGCGAAGTGAATGATCGTACCATCAAAGGCGAAAGTGATGTGGTATGGAGCTTGAACAATATTAATTTTGAAGTTGAACAGGGCGATGCTGTTGGCATTATAGGCCGCAACGGAGCAGGTAAAAGTACCCTGCTTAAAATTTTAAGCCGTGTTACCTCTCCTACTACCGGCTCGGTAAAACTAAAGGGCCGGATAGCCAGTTTACTTGAAGTAGGCACAGGTTTCCACCCGGAACTGAGCGGGAGGGAAAATATTTATCTCAATGGTGCCATACTGGGGATGCGCAAGGCCGAGATCAGACAAAAGTTTGATGAGATCGTGAGTTTTTCGGGGGTTGAAAGGTATATCGACACGCCGGTTAAGCGTTACTCATCGGGAATGTATGTACGGTTAGCCTTTGCGGTGGCTGCGCACCTTGAAAGCGAAATTTTGATAGTAGATGAAGTACTGGCAGTTGGCGATGCCGAGTTTCAGAAAAAATGCCTCGGTAAAATGGGACAGGTAAGCATGAACGAAGGGCGCACGGTTTTGTTTGTAAGCCACAACATGGCCGCGGTGAAAACATTATGTAACCGGGGCATTGTGCTTGCAAACGGGCAGTTGATATATGAAAACAAACAGCTCGAAGCAGTAGGCTTTTATCAAACCAATAACAATACCCGGTCAACATTTGAACACCAGGGCGATCTAACCTCAGCACCTGGGAATGAAAATATAAAAGTGCTTAAATTCGTCATCCGGCCGCTTACCGGCGACAGTATCTCCATTTCGACAGGCATTAGCTTAGAGATGATCTTTTTTAATCAAAAAACGGGCATTAACCTAGATGCAACCTTTGAATTAAAAAATAGTGATGAAATCCCCGTATTTCATAACGGCGTGCTTATATCAACCAATAATGATTCAAAAACCGGGTTTTACACGGTTAAGTGTACTATTCCGCCTAACCTGTTGAACGCCGGCAATTATTCATTCAAGTTGATTTTTGGCGAAAATCAACGTTACCAATTATTTGGTGCTGATGATTTTATCGGGTTTGAGGTTGAAAACGAAAGTAAAGGAAGTAACAGCGCTTTAGCTCCGGGTGTAATTCACCCTAAACTTGATTTTGATATTAGTTACCAGGCATAACAGCATATGGAAGCCCCGCGCATCATACAATTGCCCAAGTTTTTAGACGACCGGGGAAACCTTTCTTTCATTGAAGAAAACAACCATATCCCCTTTAAAATTGAGCGTACCTATTGGATTTATGACGTACCCGGCGGCGAACGGCGTGGCGGCCACGCTTATTTAAACCTGCAGGAATTTATTGTCGCTATTAGTGGCAGCTTCGACGTTGTGCTTCATGATGGTGTAAAGGAAATGCGGTATAGCCTTAACCGTTCATATTATGGGCTGTATGTTCCGAAAATGATGTGGCGGGAGATTGAGAACTTCTCGACCAATTCACTTGCCCTGATCCTGACCAACGGCAAGTATGATGTAAATGAATATATCAGGGGTTTTGATCAATTTGTGAGTTGCAAACATGGAAGGTAAAATATCAACTGTTTTTGATTGTAACATCATCCACCTTAACCGTATTCATAACCGGGCCGGTAACATCACTCCTGTTGAAAACAATATCCATATCCCCTTTGCTGTTAAACGGGTATATTATTTGTATGATATCCCGGGAGGAGAATCACGCGCGGCGCACGGACATAAGCAGCTTGAACAATTTATCGTAGCAGCCAGTGGCAGCTTTGATATCACTATTGACGATGGTATCAACAAAAAAACAGTACAGTTAAACCGCCCGTACATAGGGTTGCATATCCAGCCCGGCATCTGGCGCGATATTTCAAATTTTTCGTCGGGTGCTATTTGCCTTGTATTAGCTTCTATGTTGTATACAGAAGCCGATTATCTAAGAGAGTACAAACAGTTCAAAGATTACAAATCATTATAAGTGGAGTTCCCTTTTTGTAAATTTGACTTAATATTTAGATTGGTTGAGGAAAGCGATGCCGAATTTATTTTAAGTTTAAGAACCGACCCGGTACACGCCCGGTACCTGACACATACCGACAATAATTTGCAAAAGCAAATTGAATGGATTAGAGCATATAAAAAGCGGGAAAAAAACGGCAGGAATATTACTTTTTATTTTCTGACCATGACTATCAGCCGCTCGGAGTTATAAGATTGTATGATATAACGGCTGATACCTACACCAGTGGCAGCTGGATCATAAAACCCGGATGCGATGAATTTGTAAGCATAAAATCAGATCTGTTTATTTCTGAATTTGCAGCCAGCGAATTAAAAAATAAAAGATGTGTGTTTGATGTAAGGAAAGACAATAAAAAAGTGTTACGGTTTCATAAAATGTTTGCAACAATAACAGGTGAAGACGAACTCAACTATTATTTTACAATAGATGAGGAGAGCGTTAAACGCAAGGTTAGTTTTTTAATAAGTATAATACAACCTAAAACTTAACTATGAATATTGAAAAATTTATAAGCGAATTTGCTGATCAGTTTGACGACTTGGATACAAGTTCTTTTACTGCCGAAACATTATTCAAAGAAAACGACGAGTGGAGCTCCATGACAGCACTTTCAGTGATTGCCATGGTAGATGACGTTTACGCAGTCAGACTAACAGGCGATGATATCCGCAACTCAAAAGTTATTCAGGACATCTACGATATTGTATTGAAAAAATCAAATTCGTAAACCCAGGCACTTACGTTAATATCCTATGAATAACCCATTCTGTTTAAAAGGTAAAAAAATTTTGGTTACCGGCGCCTCATCAGGCATAGGCAGGCAAATTGCTATAAGCGTTTCAGGAATGGGAGCCGAAACTTTTATTACCGGCAGAAACGAGCAACGACTGTCAGACGTTTTTAACTTGCTGGAAGTACCCGGCACCCAATATGTTGCCGATCTTGATATTGAGCAGGAACAGGACAACCTGATTGAGTTAATGCCGAATTTAGATGGCGTCGTATTATCTGCCGGGATTGTAAAAACTTTGCCTTTTAAATTTATAAACAGGAAAGACCTGGATTCGATCTTCGAAACAAATTTTTTCTCACCCGCTATTTTGATCAATAAGCTGTTAAAAACTAAAAAGCTAAACAAAAATGGATCGGTCGTATTTATATCATCCATTGCCGGCAACTATGTTGGAACTGTTGGCAACGCGATGTACAGCGCTTCAAAAGGCGCCATAAATGCTATGCAAAAGGTATTAGCTATTGAACTTTCTGCCCAAAGGATCAGGGTCAATAATATCTCTCCGGGCATGATAAAAACCGAACTCATCTACGACCCTATATTTACAGAGGAGCAGCTGAAAGACGATGAAAAAAATACCCCTTGGGATTTGGCGAACCAATTGATGTTGCCAACGCAGCTATTTACCTGTTATCTGACGCCAGTAAGTGGGTAACCGGAAGCACCCTGATAATAGACGGGGGATTCACCATACAGTAAATGCAGGCCTTTATAAAAGCTATTTCATACCACTTGCCTCAAAATCAGCTTACCAATGCTGATCTGTCGGCCCTGTTTCCCGAATGGGGAGTAGAGAAGATAGCCAACAAAATAGGTATCAGCACCCGTCACATTGCTGCCGAGGATGAGTTTGCGTCAGATATGGCGATAGCCGCGGCACAAAAACTGTTTGCCGCGCATAACATCAATCCAACTGAAATTGATTTTATATTATATTGTACCCAAAGCCCAGACTATTTTTTGCCTTCAACAGCTTGTATTATACAGGATAAGCTGAGTATTCCGGTTAAAGCGGGCGCACTCGATTTTAACCTGGGCTGTTCGGGCTACGTGTACGGCCTTGCTTTAGCCAAGGGTCTTATAGCGGCAGGTATAGCCACCAATATCTTGCTGCTCACGGCCGAAACCTATTCAAAATTCATACATCCTAAAGATAAGGGAAACCGTACCATTTTTGGTGATGCCGCCGCCGCTACCCTCATCAGCACCGAAGGCTTTGCGGCTATAGGCAACTTTGAATTGGGTACGGATGGTAAGGGTGCTGAAAATCTGATGGTAAAGCAGGGAGCCATCCGTTACCCTGAAAAAAGTGCCGACACCGTACATGATGACTATGGGAATGAGCAATCATTAGGAAGTTTATATATGAACGGGCCCGAAATATTTGCTTTTACCTCTAAAGAGATTCCTGCTTTAATAACAGATACCCTTAAAAAAAACGGTGTGCGCAAAGACGAAATCGGGCAGTTTATCCTGCACCAGGCCAACCGGTACATGCTGGAGCACCTGCGTAAAAAGATGGATATAGCTTCCGAAAACTTTTATATCTATATGGCCGCTATTGGTAACACGGTATCATCATCGGTACCCGTTGCACTTGATGAAGCCATGAAAGAAAAACAGGTTACTCCGCAAACAAAATGGCTTTTGGCCGGCTTTGGTGTTGGCTACTCATGGGCCGGAACCGTAATAACATTTATATAAAAGCAAAAAGCCTACGGCTCAAAGTTGAACCCGATGAATATTCCGTTTCTATCTTTAACCAGTCAGAATAATTTAGTTGAAGCAGAGATTCGCGCGGCGTTTGAGCGCGTTTTTCAAAATAAATGGTACATACTTGGTAAGGAAGTAAGTGATTTCGAAAATGCTTACGCTGCCTTCAATAACGTACAATACTGCATTGGGGTAGGCAACGGACTTGATGCCCTGTGCATTGCGCTACGGGTGCTTGAAGTTGGTGAAGGCGATGAAGTCATCGTACCTTCAAATACGTTTATAGCCACCTGGCTCGCCGTGTCGCAGGTAAGGGCTACCATTGTACCGGTTGAGCCCGATAAGGATACTTATAATTTAGACCCACGTTTGATTGAGGCAGCCATCACCCCAAAAACAAAAGTGATCATACCCGTACACCTTTACGGGCAAGCCTGCCAAATGGACGCTATTATCCAGATAGCCCATAAGCATAATCTTTTTGTGATTGAAGATAACGCACAGGCGCAGGGCAGCACATACAACAACAAGCTTACCGGCAGCTTCGGCCACATTAACGCTACCAGTTTTTATCCAATAAAAAACCTGGGCGCGTATGGCGATGCAGGGGCTTTAACCACCAACGATACCGGCCTCGCACAAAAAGCAAGCCTGCTGCGTAATTATGGCTCCGAAAAAAATATTACAATGAGGTTATCGGTGTAAACTCAAGGCTTGATGAACTGCAGGCTGCTTTTCTTTCGGTAAAATTGAAATATCTGAATGGATGGACAACTGAGCGGCAGACCATAGCTTCTGCCTATACCCGTCAACTTAACGGAATCGACGGCCTTATCTTACCAGCCACCGCCTCAGGATCATCACATGTATACCATTTATATGTAATCCGTACTGCAAAACGAAATGAGCTGGAGAAACATTTAAACAACAATGGAATAGGCACCGGGATCCATTATCCTGTACCTGCCCATTTACAAAAAGCGTATGAGCACCTCGGTTACCAAAAAGGTGACTTCCCGATAGCTGAGGAATTGGCAGAAACCTGCCTGAGCCTTCCGCTGAATCCGGGCATGAGCAATGAAGAAATTGAGTACGTAACTAAAACTATCAAAAAGTTTTATGCGTAAAATTTTGATAGTGAATGGTGGCCTGGTAATTGGAGGTGCTGAGAAACTTGTTCATGAACTTGCTGTTTTTGCCCAGCAAAACAAAATTGCCCCAACTATACTGATCCTTGATAATTACAACCAGGAATATTACGACCTGATTTTTAAACAGAAGAAAATAAGAGTAGTAAGAACCCGGCTCAACGTAATAAAGAACTTCAGAGCCCCTTTAAAAATGTTGAGGTCGATATACTGGAGGTTAAAATTAAAATTTCTTGCCAATAGCATATATGAAAGTGTCCATGTGATCGGCTTGTATAATATTTACAGGGTAAAAGACACAGTTAATCATGATCATCGGTTTTATTGGCATGTAACCAATGCGGCGCAAGGTACCTATAACTTTCCGGAAACATACTTTGACAACCCCGATGACACTCTGGTTTGCATTAATCAATACCAGTTAAACGAGCTCGATACCCATTACGGGAACGCCGTATTTAAATGTAAAAGAGGCTTATTTCCACTTTTTTTGAATGATTAATTTAAACGTCATATCAAGAATCGCTGAAGACAAGAATTACTTCCCTGATCTGATAAAAATACTACACTTGTTAAAAAACAAGGGGATCACCGATGTCCAGATACTATTCATAGGCACGGTATATAGCCCGAAAGTTTATCAAAACATTATGGATATGGCCAGCCGGCTTAATGTTTCCTCAAACATCGCATTTACTGAAAAATCGATTCCTATGAGTGAACTAAGCGATGAAATAAAAAACGGATATTTTATCAACTTCACCATCGGTGAATTTACCGGCTTCTCAGGTTTGGAAAGTATCAAAAACGGATTTAAAACAATTTTTTATAACATTGATAAATCGCTTAAAAACGAGTGCGATAATGTAATTGCTTACTGTCACACACGTGATAAATTGATGGATCTGATAATAAATATAAGTCAAAATCAAGCCTTGACAAGCGAAGAAATTACAGCTTGTAACCAGAAAATGCTTAACAGGTTTATATTAAATAGTGCTATGAAGCGGGAATTGCTTGCTATGATGCTGCCAAAATCAAATCATTCTGATAAACTGGCTTGATCGATCGTCTTGTAGTTTTATGTTATCCAATTCCTCAATAACTTGAGTACCGGCATATCGGTTATTCTTTGCTGTTATAACAGCAGCGCGCGGCTTCCCTAACCATTAAACACCTGGCCTTACAAAAGGTACCGGGAAGTGTTGGATGGGAGGTTATTATTGTTGACAATGCATCAACAGATGGCACAGCGGACACAGCCAGGGCCGAATGGGGAAAACACAATTTAACCGATGTTCCGTTCAGCGTTGTGAGCCAACCTATTGCAGGGCTAAGTCATGCGCGGGATATGGGTTTAAATCACGCTCGATATGAATACCTTCTTTTTTGCGATGATGACAACTGGCTTTTCGACGATTACATTGAGCGTGCCTTTAAAATCATGAACAGTGATAGCCAAATAGGTGTATTGGGGGGATGTGGATTAATAGAAGCGGAACAACCTGCCCTACTTTCCGAAAGCCTGCTGAAATTTACTACCGTTTGGGGTCCTCAAACTTGGGCAGTCGGTAGCCATTGGGTTTATGGTGCCGGATCTGTTTACCGGAAAAGTATACTGCTTGAACTGAAGAACGCAAATTGGCGCCAGGTAACAACCGGCCGCATAGGCAAAAAGCTGGTTTCGGGCGAAGATGTTGAAATATGTTTGATGAGCCATTTAATGAGCTACAAAATAATAGCTGATGATAATCTGAAATTTAAACACTTTGTTCCGCTTAAAAGGCAAAATATCAATTATATATTAAAAGCAGCGTTTTGGCTAAACTACAGCAGCGCTTTGCTCAATGGCTATTTCGCACTGGTTAATAATAAACCATCTATCGAACAAATCATAAATCAAGATCTGCTTTCCACCGCAAAATCCTTAACCAAGTTAACGGTTAACTTGGTTTATCAGAAGACTATTAAATTCCGGACTGTTAGTATCGAACAAAAAATTTTATACTATCAAAAATGTGGCCAGCTCAAATCGCTGCTAACTAACAGGCAACTAATAAAAAACCAGTACCAGCATATAAAACAATTATTAAAAACTGTAAAAACAGCCCAGGCTTTCACAAGCCATTGAGGTTATGGGATATTCCGTACCGATACTTTTTTTAATATTTAACCGCCCGGCTTTTACAGAAATGGTTTTTGAAGCCATAGCTAAAATTAAACCTAAATACCTGTATATAGCTGCCGACGGACCACGGCCTGATAAACCCGATGATATCGACCTGTGCGCCAAAACACGTTCGGTAATTGAGCGCATAAACTGGGATTGTGAAGTTAAAACATTATTAAGGGATAAAAACCTCGGCTGCAAATCGGCAGTTAGCGAAGCCATCAACTGGTTTTTTGAAAATGTTAACGAAGGAGTCATTTTAGAAGATGACTGCCTGCCCGATAGAACATTTTTCCCCTTTTGCGAGGATCTGTTGACAAAATACCGTTTTGACGACAGGGTAATGTCAATATCAGGTTCAAATTTACTAACCGATGGCTGGAAAAAAGATGCCCAATCATATCATTGGGGGCATGGCGGTATCTGGGGTTGGGCCACCTGGAAACGTGCATGGAACCTTTATGACATAGAAATGAAAGACTGGGCCAAGCAGCAAACAAAGGATAAGGTTAAAATGCAGCTTGGCACTACCGACTGGTACCATAGTTATTACGGCATGTTTGAATCATCCTTTAACAAATCATTAAATACCTGGGATATTCAATGGTTCTATAGCATTCTGATCAACGGTGGCATGGCAGTTAATCCTTGCATAAATCTTGTAAAAAATATAGGCTATGGAAATGGGACACATATGCATTCGGCAGATGATGCTATTGCCGATCTACCATTAGGCACAATGATATTCCCACTAAAACATCCTAAAAAAATGCTTTTGGATACCGCTTATTTAAAACAGGTTTACGCGCGGCTTAACAAAAAATACAAAATTTCTGTTATACACAGGGCGCTTAAATTTTTTAAGATAGCATAATGAAACAATTCATAAAACGGTTATTGCTTGGCTTTTTTGAAAAAATAAACCTTGTCCATTTAATTTACCTGCTTAATGAAAAACAGGCAAAACGCAACATTCAATTAAGCATTACCGATCTCGGGGCCACTTTTTATCCGGAGGCGGTAGTTTCGAACTCGCTCGACAAATCGAGAATAGTAGTTGGCAAAGGAACCCATATCCGGGGGATGCTCAATATATTTAAGTACGGCGGTAAAATTGTGATTGGCGAAAACTGCTACATTGGCGATCACACCAGGATCTGGTCAGGCGAAAGCATAACCATTGGCAATTTTGTGCAAATCTCACATAATGTAAATATTATGGACACAAATGCGCATGAGCTTGAAGCCATTGAAAGGGCCGAACGGTGGATGGACCTGGTACACAACGGGCACTGGGCCGATAAAGGCAACGTACACACTGCACCGATAATAATTGATGACTACGCCTGGATCAGCCTGAACGCTGTAATTTTAAAAGGAGTTACCATTGGCAAAGGCGCTATCGTAGCAGCAGGAGCAGTGGTTACTAAAAATGTTGAACCATTTACCATGGTTGCCGGTAACCCGGCAAGTTTTATAAAAACATTACCACAGCAATGAAAATACTTGTCATAGGCTCCAAAGGATTTATCGGTTCGGCCTGTTACAGCTATTTTAAAAGTCAACCAGATTATGAAGTATATGGCGCTGATGTAATGGTAGAATATGACGATCCCAACTACTTTTTAATTGATGCCACCAACGCAGATTTTAAGAAGGTATTTCATGAGCAACAGTTTAATTGGTGTATTAACTGTGCAGGGGCTGCGTCAGTGCCCGAATCATTCAATAATCCTGAGCGTGATTACTTGCTAAACGTTCATCACCTTGTGAACATCCTCAATGCCATAAAAGAAGGTAATGGCAATTGCAGGCTCATCCAGCTATCGAGCGCGGCAGTTTACGGCAATCCGCAAATGCTACCTATTACAGAGTCCCATACGCTTAATCCGCTTTCACCCTATGGTGTGCATAAAAAACAAGCCGAAGAGCTCTGCCAGCTATATCACGATCATTTTAGCTTAAATGTTCATATATTCCGTGTGTTTTCGGCATATGGAGCCGGTTTGAAAAAACAGCTGTTTTGGGACCTTTACAAAAAATCGCAGACTCAAACAAATATCACATTGTTCGGTACCGGTAACGAAACACGCGAATTTATTCATGTTATCGATATTGTAAACGCCATTAACCTGTTTATCAATGCCGACAAGTCCGGGTTCAGCATTACAAACATTGCTAATAATAATACCATCACTATAACAACAGCAGCCGAAACTTTTTTGAAATATATAGGCTTTAGCGGCGGCTTGTCATTTACAGGCACCAACCGCATTGGCGATCCGTTATACTGGCAAGCCGATAACAGGCAACTAATTAGCCTGGGCTACCAACAAAAAGTAAATTTTGAGGATGGTATTAATACCTATTGTAAATGGCTAAAAGGAAAAGAATAGGACTAAGCTACACCTACAACGAAAACTGGATCGGCGGCACTTACTATATCGAAAACCTGGTAAATGCGTTAAACGTCCTTAATGATGAGGAAAAGCCGCATATTATTTTGCTTACTGATAGTTACGAAAGTTTCAGGACGGCGCAGCAAAAATTCAACTATCCTTATATCAGCTTTCAGCTTGGTTCGGGCGAAGCAAACAAAGGTTTCCAATTACTAAACAGGGTAACAAACCGGCTGTTTAAAATCCGTCTGTTTAGCCAGAAAATTAAAGCCCTTGATGCTGTTTTTCCTTATTATAAAAGTGAGCAACAATCGGCTGCTAAAAAGAAAATATATTGGGTAGCTGATTTCCAGGAACATTTTGCCCCTGAATTTTTCAGTAAAGATGATATTGCCTCGCGCCTGCAAAACCAGCAGGAAATTCAAGCCTCGGCCGGGCATTTAATTGTGAGCAGCAATACCGCGCTCGGACATTTCAAATCTATTTTCCCTAAGCATACAGTTAAGGTAATCGTTCTGCCTTTCGCGGTAGCGCATCCTCCGTATCAGGATATCAACATCAAGTTACTGCTTGAAAAATATCAGTTGCCCGCAAGGTATTTTATCTGCCCTAACCAGTTCTGGAAACATAAAAATCAGATGGTAGTTCTAAAAGCAGTTAAAGAGCTAAAAGCGGAAGGCATTGAAATTACCGTAGCTTTTACCGGTAATACCAACGACTACCGAAACCCACATTATTTTACAGAGATGAAAGCGTTTGTTGAAGACAATAACATCGGCAACAACGTTAAGTTCCTGGGTTTTATCGACCGGCGTGATCAGCTTCAATTGATGAATAATGCCATTGCCATTATACAGCCATCATTGTTTGAAGGCTGGAGCACTGTTGTGGAGGATGCTAAGCTAATGAATAAATTTTTACTGGTTTCAGATATTGAGATTCACAGGGAGCAGTTGGTTAACAGTTCGGCACGCTTTTTTGATCCATATAATGTTAACCAGTTAGCGCAACTGCTTCAGCAGTTCAGTGAACATCGAAGCCCTCCCCTGCTCTTTGAAAATAACACTTATCATGAAAGCGTTGAAAAATTTGGCCGAACATTTCTACAGATAATTGACTGAACAAAAACATGAATCTTCCGGATCTTCAGTCTTACCGTTCAAACTTTATCAATAAAGGCGTTCAATTGCCCCTGCCCATAGTAGCCGGTACCGAAAACGGACTATTGCACCAGTTACCCCCACCTCCGTGCGGCAAAACCGGCTGGCCCTGGGATGAGCAGGCTGCACCAACTATTTATGATAATAGAATAAACTGGCCTAAGCTTACCATCGTAACCCCGTCATATAACCAGGCCGGTTTTCTGGAGCAAACCATCAGGGCTGTGCTTCTGCAAAACTATCCCAACCTGGAGTATATCATCATCGACGGCGGCAGTACCGATCAATCCAAACAGATTATTGAAAAGTATGCCCCATGGCTTAGCTATTATCAAAGCGAAAAAGATAATGGCCAGAGCAATGCCATTAATCAGGGGTTCAGCCTTTCATCCGGCCGGTACCATGCCTGGATCAATAGTGATGATTACTATCTTAAAGGCGTTTTCCATAAGGTGTTAAATAAATTTATGAGCACCAATGCAGATTTTATATACGGTTACGGGAACGACTACAATGTGGTGTCCGGCAAAACAACCACAACGCGGGTATTGCCTTTTATTGATTATTTTATCAAGATTCCGAGCCTTGTGCAGCCCTCCACTTTTTGGAGCGCCGCCATTCATGAACCCGTTTGGGAGGAGCTTCATTGCTCCCTTGATTTTGAATTATGGCTCAGGCTGGTAAAAGGACACAGCAGGGCATTAATCAAAGAGCCTCTTTCCGTTGCCAACGTGCATGAACAAGCCAAAACTCATTCGCCAAAAATGAAGGCGCAATGGGAGGCCGATCATCAGAAAATATGGGCGGCAGATGCTCACGGCACTGTTTATGAATGGAAGAAAATTGTTTTTTTAAACAGGATCAGGATCAGATTATATAAGGTATTTGGATATTACTCATGATGTTACTAAAAAGAAGTACAAACAAGATCCTGAGGATCTTATTCCATTTCTTTAACCAAACGTCGCTTCCTTTTAAAAGTAACCGGATTCTAATTGTAAGACTTGATGCTCTTGGCGATTACATTCTTTTCAGAAACTATATAAAATGTATCAAACACGCACCAAAATTTAAAAGCTATAAACTGACGCTCCTTGGGAATATAGCATTTAAAGATATAGCCGAGGCATATGATAAAGATGTCATCGATGAATTTATCTGGATAGCGCCATCAATAATTTATGATATAAACAAAAAAATAAGATTATCATTTGCCATTAAAAAAAGGCATTTGATATCTTAATCAATCCGGTTCATTCAAGAGTATTGCACACTGATGAGTTTATATCCCAACTTGGAGCCAAACAAAAGATTTGCAGCAGCGGGGATGATACTAATATGGAATCATTAGAAGAATTAAAACGCTCTTATAAATTTTATGACAGCATTGTAGATGTTCCCGGAACTGATTATTTTGAATACCTGAGAAATCACAAATTTATTGAAATCCTTACTGGTCAGAGAATTGGTACCTCATTAAATTTGCCAACCGAAAGTAAGTCAACCGAAAAAAGGGCTTTGCAATTGGTAATATTTCCCGGTGCGGGCCAGGAGTATAGAAGGTGGGGGACAAACTTATTTGCAACAGCAATTGATTCCATAATGGCAAATTCAACATTTAAAATTACTGTTACAATTGCGGGCTCATCTACAGATTCATGCCTGGCTACTGAAATAATATCACAATCAAAAAACAAAGAAAAAATTGAAGATAAAACCGGTAAAACTAACCTTGTTGAATTAATTGAACTGATTAACAATGCAGATTTATTAATTTCAAATGATACCAGTGCTATACATATTGCTACAGGTACAAAAACCACCGCAATTTGTATCTCCAATGGCAACCATTTCGGTCGTTTTGTTCCCTATCCCTTAACCATTGCAAACAATATATACACGTTTTATCCTTCTGAAGAGTTTAACAATAAAGATAATTATGCGTTACTCAACGATTTATACAAGCGCGGCTCCAACCTGAATATCAACAATGTCGATCCTATAGTTATCAGTAATAAGGCAATATCAATTCTTAATAATGCAAGCTAAACCAGGCGCTGACGTCAAATTATTGTAAACTAAATTATATATCTGCTTTTTTAAATGCTTTTTAACTCCCTGTTGTTCCTTGTATTTTTTGTAATTGTAACCATTACATATTACCTGCTGCCACATAAATTAAGATGGATGTGGCTTTTAGCCGCAAGCAGCTATTTTTACATGTACTTTAAGCCGGTATACATCCTCATCATTCTGTTTACCATTATTGTTGATTATTGTGCTGGTATCCTGATAGAAAAAGCTACAGGCAAAACCCGCAGGTTTTATCTCATTTTTAGCCTGATCACCAATATTGGTGTACTGGCCTTTTATAAATATTTCAACTTTTTGGCCGCTAACGTGAATTTGCTATCTGACACATTCCATGGCCCGCAATTGCCATTGCTTGATTTTATATTGCCCATTGGCTTATCGTTCCATACATTCCAGGCTATGAGTTATACCATTGAGGTTTACCGGGGCAATCAGCCCGCCGAGCGTCATTTTGGCCTTTATGCCTTGTATGTAATGTTTTACCCGCAAATGGTAGCAGGCCCAATTGAACGGCCCCAGCATATTTTACCCCAATTACACCGGGTCAACAATTTCCGAAGCAGCAACTTGATAACTGGTTTATTTTTTATGGCGATGGGCCTATTTAAAAAAGTGGTGATTGCCGATAGACTGGGCCTTTACGTCGACCCTGTTTTCAATAATCCGCATGGTCATTCGGCACTTGAACTGCTCGTAGCTACCTATTTTTTTGCATTCCAGATCTATTGCGACTTTAGCGGGTATTCGGATATCGCGGTTGGCACGGCCCTCGTTTTGGGTATCGAGCTAATGCAGAATTTTAACTTGCCCTATCTCGCCTCCAATGTTTCTGATTTTTGGAAACGCTGGCATATCTCCCTTTCCACCTGGTTTCGTGATTATTTGTATATCCCGTTGGGGGGCAGCAAGATTAATTTCCGGGTAACCTGCATTAACCTGCTTATTGTATTTATGATAAGCGGCCTGTGGCATGGCGCCAACTGGAAATATCTTGTTTGGGGCCTGATTCATGGTTTGCTACTCGTTGCTTACCAGTTATTCAACAAGTACGGTATCGGGATCAAAGGCTTTACCTTCCTGAAATGGCTTTTCACTTTTAACCTGGTTTCTCTTGCCTGGGTGTTTTTCAGGGCAGCTACAGTATCCGATGCTTTTTATATTTTGAGTAAAATATTGACCGGTAAAGGATTTACCTATTCGGCCGGTAACTTGATGTCTGTCCCTGAACTTTGGTATTGTGCCTTTATTATCATTATGCTGCTTTTAGGCGAACGTTATTTGCGAAAAGCGAAAGATTATTCAAACACAACAAAGGCGGTCATCATAGGCGGGCTTATCCTTGCCTGTTACTTTTTAGGGATCTTTAACGAAGCTCAGTTTATTTATTTCCAGTTTTAATGCGTAAGGTTACCAGTTTATTCATATTGCTCATTAGTGTTGGGTTGCTGCTTAGTTCCATGAACCGGTCATTCATCAATAAATTATATTTTGACAAATATTTCAGCCACATTTATTCCAAAACAACAAAGGAAACCAACTGGTACAAAGCCTTTTTTCCTATTCGGACAAGTGGCGCTATGGCGATCTTTACGGCATGTCAAATCTGCCTCAATACAAATTTGAACTCGAACTTTTTAAACACTACAACCCCAAACCCGGCAGGCAAAACACCAATAGGGTATTATATATTATAGGCGACAGCTTTTTGGCAGATAAAATACTTTACGGCGCTTTTGATGCATTTGATAATGTAATTTTCCTTGATCGTCGTTTTGCCTTCGGTCCAATTAAACTGGATAGTACCAAACAAAACTATCTCATAATGGAATTTGCCGAGCGTAACCTGGTCACCTATGATATCAGCAAAACAGATGAAACAAGGTGGACAAGTAATGAAATTAAAAATGGCCTGAATTTTAGTAATGCCCCCCGGTTGGGTAACCAACCGCCGGCAGCATCTATTTTTGAACGGGTAGGCAATATCATCTTTAATAAGGCACTAAGCCGCAATCTTGAACTAATTCTTTTTGATAATAAACTGGCAACCTCTTTCAAAGAGGTCAAAGCATCACTCAACTATAAACTTTTTAATCGCGTAGCCAAAGAGGTAACGGAGAGTACTGATAAAAAAAGGCTTTTTTATAATACTACCGTCGATACCGCCAGTTTACAGTCAGCATTTAGGCCTAAAACTAGGGCCGCTTTAGATTCTATAGTCCGCAAACTGGATATTGCACGCGATTATTATCGGGCTATTGGCTTTAAAAAGGTTTTCCTTTCAGTGATCCCAAATGCGGTTTCAATCTATGACGATAAACGGATGCCCTATAATCATCTGTTAGAAAGAGTTGAGCAAAAAACTGATCTTCCTGTAATACCACTATACAAAACTTTCAAAGCCGAGAAGCGCAATCTATTCTACCGCAGTGACACACACTGGAACCCGCAGGGCTTGGATACCTGGGTAAATGAAGCGGACAAGGTGTTAACATCAAACCTCAATTGAAGCCATTTTTTTCCATCGTCATGCCGTTGTATAACTGTGAGGGCACCTTACAGCAGACATTAGATAGCATCAATTGCCAGGCTTTTAAAAACTACGAACTGGTTTTGGTTGATGGTGGTTCAAATGATGATACACAGTATATCATCAGTAATTTTAAAAAAACAGGTAAGGTTAGTATCCAGTTCATTTCTGAACCCGACAAGGGCATTTATGATGCCATGAACAAAGGAATTGATATGGCGAGCGGTCAATGGCTTTACTTTATGGGGGGCGATGATACTTTCAACAGCTCCGCAGTCTTGGATCAGGTTTATCAGGCCATCCAAAATGAACCAGCCGATCTTATATATGGTAATGTAACAGGTGCAACATCAAAAACAAAATATGCGGATGATACTATTAATAAAGTATTATCACGCGGCATCCATCACCAGGGCATTTTTTATAAACGCGGGATATTTAATTACACCGGGAAATACAACATAAAGTTTAAGGTGGCTGCTGACTACCATTTAACATTGAAAGCTTTTTGCAACCCAGTATTTAAAACCCGATACATCAATCTGGATATCGCGCGTTTTGGCGAGGCGGGTTTAAGCTCATCAAGTTATGATTATCGTTTTTTCAGTTATCATTATAAGTTTCTGTCAACACATAAAGCCCTCGGCAATATCAATGATACAGCCACATGTTTGCAGCAATCAATTTACTGCTGCCTGTGGCTGGTGAAGGAAAAACAAAGTATAACTTTTGCCTGGCTCAACATTTTATACTACATAACTGGTTTAAACGGGCTGAGCATTCCATTCAGGTTTAAAACCTTTTTAAGAATGATGTACTGGAGCCTGAAAAAGTGAGATGATAATAAACCGAATTAAAACTATAAAATCAACCTTACTTTACTTTTATAAATACGGTATACCATCCTATATCATTGCTTTTGGCGAATCACTGGGCGATAACCTGCTGCTCACTGTATTAAGCCGGGAGCTCTACGGGCGCAGACATAAAAATATCTGGGTAAAAAGTAACCAACAACAACTCTTTGAGCATAATCCGGATATCAAACTTATTTTACCTTTTGGGGCATTATTATCGGGTATGCTTCTTAAAGCCTTCAACGTAAAAACTGTTTTTCCCAAATACACAGTTTATCACCCCGAAACCGACGGCGACGAAATACCCGAAAAGCATATCATTTTAAAAATGGCCGACGATTTACAGCTTAAAGGTAAAATAGATCTTAAGCCTGTTTTAGTTTTAACGGCTAATGAACGGGAAGCCGCGCAGTGGGCAAAAAACCATATCGTAGTAACAACATCCGGCTCAGCAGCATTGTTCCCAATGGGTAACAAAGAATGGGACGTTAAAAAATATCAACAAGTTGTTGATCTGCTTTGTCAAACCCATAAATTCATCCAGTTAGGCTCTCAAACAGATGCACCTTTAAAAAACGTTATCGATCTACGCGGGAAAACTACGATCCGGCAAACAGCCGCTATATTAAGTAATGCCGCCCTTTTGGTATCGCATGTAGGGTTTATGATGCATTTGGCACGCTCAGTCGACTGCCGGTCGGTAATCATATATGGTGGGCGCGAAAGGCCAGACCAATCGGGGTATATCAGTTTTAAAAATGTATATTCTGCGGTTGAATGCTCACCATGCTGGTTACATAATACCTGCCATTACGATAAAAAGTGCATGCAAATGATTTTACCTTGCACTGTTGAGGCGGCTGTAATAGAACAATTGGCTTTAATTAACGAACCTTTACCTGCCGATATCTTATATAATGGCTAAATTAAGCGTAATCATCCCTACTTATAACCCGGATACAGCAAGATTACAGCAAACGCTTTCGGCCTTAAAAAGCCAATCACTGCCTGCCAACCAATGGGAGTTAATCATTATCGACAATAATTCATCTAACAATTTCCGGCAGCAGCTTAATTTAAGCTGGCACCCTGCCGTTCAAATTATAGATGAAACAAAGCAAGGTTTAACCTATGCCCGGCTTAAGGGTTTCAATGAATCAACGGGCGATATTATAGTAATGGTTGATGATGATAATATGATTGAAGGCGGCTATCTTGAAAAAGCCCTTAGTATATTTGGCCAAAATCCCAAAATGGGCGCTATAGGTGGTAGATCAATCCCATTGTTTGAAACTAACCCTCCCGAATGGCTGTGGGAGTTTTACGGAAGCCTGGCCCTGCGCGACCTTGGCGATACCCCCTTAACAGCGGCATGGAATAATCAATATCCAATAGCTGCACCCATAGGCGCAGGGATGGCTATAAAACGCGAAGCGCTATCATCCTATTTGGAAAAAATAACACAGGGCAAAAACAACATCAGCGACAGGTTGGGTAACTCCTTAAGCTCCGGCGGCGATAACGATATTGTGCTCGAGATCCTTAAAGGCGGCTGGCAGGTTGGTTATTTCCCTCAGCTCATACTACAACATATTATTCCTGCTCAACGTATGCACGCAGGTTACCTTGCACGTTTGCTTAACAATACCAATAAATCATGGGTGCAGCTACTGCAAAGCCACGATATAAACCCATGGCAACAAATCACAAAATCGGGGGCTGCATTACGGAAAGCTAAAGCCTGGTTTACCTACAAAGCATGGAAAAATGCTGCGGCATATATAAAATGGCAGGGCGCATGCGGTATGTATGACGGCCTTATAAAGAACAACCATGCTCAATAAAATAAGCAATTCGCTGGCTTATCGTTTACCTTTACTTTACAGGAGCTTACTTAAATATAAGCCCCTTGCTATAAGGCAGCCCAAAGCATCATCGGCTTACACTGTACTTATGATGACCGGCAAAAGCATCATAGATATGACGTGCCTGGCCGTTTATTCTATTGCAAAACACTGGGAAGAGATTCCTAAACTGATCATCGCATCCGACGGATCGTTATCTCCGGAAGAAATCAAAAGTAAATTTAAGTTTTGGCCGGGTGAGCTTATTGTTAACCACTGGCAACAAAGCGCGGTATATCATCAGGGCAAAAACAGGATCAATCTTTTAAACTATTCCGAGAGCCATGTGCTTGGCAAAAAATTGGCTGTGATACTTCACCAGGCCGAGATCCAACCTGTAATATGGATAGACAGTGACATACTTTTTTACGAGGATTTTAAAAAACATATTCCCCAACATAACGGGTTTGTTTGCGGCGGAAGCCAGGAGGGACACTCAACTTATGATGACCGCGTTTTGAATTTCTACGGTAATAACCTCTATGATACTTATACCTTCAGTTCGGGCTTATTAATTATTTATGGGCCCAGAATTTGCGAAGACTTTCGGCTGGAGGAATTATTGTTTCACGTAAGTAACTATGTGCATTATTTTACCGAACAAACTATTTTTGCTCATATAGCAAGTTCATCAATTGGAATACCCTGGACAACAAAGATTATAAAAAACGATCACCAGGATAGCCAACAGATTAAGCCTATGAAAAAAAGGCATCGTGGGCAGGCATTATACTGCAAACGTCCGACATTTATTCTGGCGCGACTCTTTGTTTAATTTATAGCTTTCCTTGTTACAACAAGTCATTAATTTTTTATACCGCAATCCGCGTTCACAATTACAAAAATTCAGGCGTTTTGGTGGCTATTTCAATTACCGAAACATAATGAACGGGCGTAGGGAGATGGAACAGCGTTCGCTTGAGTTGCCCCCGGTAGTTTCACATACTAATGGGTTGCCGATTTACTTTTTAACAGGTAAAAACTACCTGTACCAAACGCTTTACTGCATCCAATCGTTAATTAAGTCAACTGCTGCGCAATTTAAATTCATATTGGTTGATGACGGCAGCTTTAATGCTGCACTGATGGAGAGGGTAGCAAAACAGCTGCCCGGCGCACAGGTAATTACAGTGGAGCAAATCAGTGAAAACCTGCAAAACACGTTGCCCGAAGCACGTTATCCGTACCTGCATAAAAAAAGAGCAGTATATCCTCACATTAAAAAACTAACCGATGTGCACACCATCCCAGGCGATGACTGGAAACTGGTACTGGATTCGGACATGCTTTTTTGGCACGACCCCAGAGAGATAATTACCTGGCTTTACGCCCCGCAACAACCTTTGCACATGATTGATTGTACAGAAGCTTATGGATATTCTCGGCAATTAATGGAACAACTGGCCGGAGCACCTGTAAAACCGTTGCTTAATGTGGGGGCTATCGGTTTAAAAAGTGAAGCTATTGATTGGGACAAGCTGGAAAACTGGGTTAAAACACTGGAGGAGCAGGAAGGAACTTCTTATTATTTAGAGCAGGCGTTATCGGCCATGATGATAGCCGACACTGATGCTGCTGTTTTAAAAGCCGGAGATTATATTGTTAACCCCGGCCCGGATCAGATAAAAAACAAAACAGGCATTCTTCATCACTATGTCGACCTTTCAAAAGAAGGTTATTTTAAACAAGCCTGGAAACATTTTTTATAGCCTGTGTCATTAGGTAAAATAGCATACAAGTATTTTTTTAAACCAACCTTTTCTATAAGGTATCATATCGGTCATTTTGGGCTAAAGGGTTGGCTGAACATGCGGCGGGGCGAGCAGCAAATGAAAAAAGCTGCCTTAAAGTTACCGCCGCTTAATCTGTCAAAACACAAAATCCTGAATGTAAGCTTCCTTACCGGGGCAAAATACTGGCACCAAACCATTTTTTGTGCTTATACACTTGCCCACTTTTCGGATGGCGAGATAGGGATCAGGTTATACTCAGACGGAACACTTACCGACGAGCAAATCGGTTTTATAAACCAGGTATTGCCAGGTATTGAAACCATATCCGAGCAACAGGTATTACAACATCTCAACCTTGTTTTACCACAACATACATTTCCAACGTTACGGCATTTGCGTAACTGGCACCCCTTTTTCCGCCGGTTGATTGATATTCATACCTCACCATCCTGGGCAATTCACATGGATAGCGATATGATCTTTTTTGGTAAACCCAATCAAATTATTGAAGCATATCAACGCAAAACAGCAGTTTATATGAAAGAGCAGCTGGCAAGCTCATATTTTGTGGACAGTGAGGATACACTTAGGGATAAATACGGTATCAATTGTATAAAAAGTGTTAACGGCGGCATTGTTGCTTATAATAATGACAAGGTTGACTATGCCGATCTTGAAGAAAAAGCTAAACTGTTGTTACAGCATTACCCCCAGGCGGGCCCGGCACAGGTTGAGCAAACGCTGATGAGCTATATGCTACATCATCAAAACGCTGCAGCACTTGATGAAAAATCATACAGCATTTTTTACGATGACAAGCCCGATTTAAGCAGGCCCGATATTGTCCGTCATTATATTTTTAAGGCCAAACTGCCTTATCTTACTTCAGAGTGGAAAAAGTAATCCTTTAGTTTCTGTTTGCATGCCGGCATATAACGCGGGCAAATATATTGCAGAAGCCATTCGGTCCATAGCCGAGCAAACCTACGCCAATTGGGAGCTCATTATTGTTAACGATGGTTCTACAGATGATACATCCATTGTACTTAGGCAACTTACAGATCCCCGCATCGGCATTTACCACCAGGAAAAC
Organism: Mucilaginibacter sp. P19; assembly: GCF_050632265.1. Classification (NCBI taxonomy): domain Bacteria; kingdom Pseudomonadati; phylum Bacteroidota; class Sphingobacteriia; order Sphingobacteriales; family Sphingobacteriaceae; genus Mucilaginibacter; species Mucilaginibacter sp. P19. The sequence goes on along the minus strand of NZ_CP192586.1, from coordinate 605,635 downwards.
AGCGGGCAGTGTGCGGCTGCAAATAAAGCCTTCAGTTTTTCAAAAGGCAGGTTTATCAAGTTTATGGATGCCGATGATGTTATCTCGCCCGGTTATATTGCAGAACAGGTTAAACGGATTGGAGATAACGATGATGTAGTAGCCTCAGCAGCCTGGGGCCGTTTTTACAACGATGACATTAGCACCTTTAAAGTAAATGAAGATCTCATCAGGGAGGATTGTAAACCCATTGACTGGTTGGTATCGTCCATGGATGGCAAACAAGCTATGATGCAATGCGCCTTATGGCTAATCCCAAGGGCCGTGCTTGAAAAATCGGGCTTATGGGACGAGCGGTTAAGCCTTGTAAATGATTTCGAATTTATTACACGCGCGCTATTGCACGCAAACGAAATTCGCTTTGCTCAAAACGCGGTGTTGTACTACCGGAGCGGTATCAGCAATTCGTTGTCAGCGTTAACTTCCAGGCGAGGAATTAAGTCGGCTTTTACCTCTATTTATGAAGGTACAACATACATGCTTCAGCATGAAAATAGCCCAAGAGTAAGAACCGCCGTTGCCGATTGCCTGCAAAACTTTGTTTATGCATATTATCCCTACTATCCTGATATTATAAACAAAGCCCAACAACGCATTAATGAGTTAGGCGGTTCAAAAGCTAAATATCCGGCAGGTGGTTACACAAAGATGCTAAACCGGCTTATCGGCTGGAAATTAACACAAAAATTTAAAGCCTTATTTGGCTAATAGTTTATCCATGCGCATACTGCTTTCATTTTTACAGGATAAAGTAAGCAGACCACATCCTGTACCTTCATATCGTTTTTGGCAGCATTATATTAAAAATGGTATTATTGAGGCGGAGATGAGCTATATTGAAGTACCGGAGGTTGACTGGGCGGAAGGATTAGTGTATGACGAAGGTTCGGTTGCGTTGCAAAACTGGCAGGAACGGAGCTGGCAGGCAACCCTCAATTACATCAAAGCCAACCGGCAAAATATCGACATTTTTTAAGCTACTTGTATCCCAAACAAATACTTGCAAAAGCAATAGAACAAATCAGGAAAATGGGCATTCCGTGTGTTAATTTTTATTGCGATAGCGTGCGGGAATTTAAAACAGTACCGGCAAAGTTCAGGATCTTTGATCTGATCTGGGTACCCGAGTATGAGGCTTTACCTCTCTACAGGAAGGCAAGGGTCAAACATATCAACTTACCGATGCCGATGTGGGTTGAACCCCAATTAAGGTGTCGCACCCCGCTTCATGAAATACCGGGGGTATCATTTATCGGTTCAAAAGACATCCTGAGGGAAAACCTGTTGGGCCAGGTCATTCAAAAAGGTCTGCCGGTAAGCGTTCGTGGAGCCGGCTGGTTAGCACAGAGTGCAGGTCCGGTATTTGTTCCTGGTTCTGCTTATCAAAAACTTATTAATCAGGTTAACTTCGTAAAACAGCAGGGCTTTTCCGGCTTAGCAATCAAAGGGCTTCAGCAACTGACCAAATTTACTGTAGTCCCGGTTGGCGACGATCATATATTTCCAAGACCAGATTTTGACGAGTATATCAACATCACTCAAAGCAGCATGGTTACTTTGGGGATTAACCGGGTGCCAACTTTTAAACGTACACATAATAAACCACTAACCTACTCACGCTTGCGGGATATAGAAGCGCCAATGCTTGGCGCCTGCTACCTTACCGAATATTGCGAAGGCATTGAGCAGCTTTATGATACCGATAACGAAATTAACGTTTACCGCACGGTTGATGAATTGGTACAAAAAACTACTGAACTGCTCAACAATAAAGAAAAAAGGAATAAATTAAGAATCAACGGGCAGCAAAGGGTCTTGAACGACCACGCCATTCCGTCATCGCTAAAAAAATAAAGAAGGCCCTTTTTGGCACCTAAGCTTACCGATAAGCTGTTGTACCCAACAAATTGAAAATAGCCATTATAGTAAATCCGCTGATCCCGGTGCCTCCCGAGCAATACGGCGGCATCGAACGCATTGCTTTTATGCTGATCCAGGAACTTAAAAAAAAGGCCACGATATTACCCTGTATGCCAATGAACATTCGCAGCCGGGCTGTAAACTCATCGGTTACCGTGAATCGGCTCATTATGGCGTTAAAGATCTGCTGAAAATTAACCGGCTTACGTCAAAAATTGCTTTTCAGCATTTTGATATTGTACATACCTTCGGTCGCATGAGCAATATTGCGTTGCTAATGTTAAGCCGAATCCCAAAAATCGTATCCTATCAGTTGCCCCCTACCGTATCGCAGGTAAAAAAGGCGGTAAGTATCGCTCATAAAAACACATTGAAATTTACCGCTTGCAGCAATTACATAGCCAATCAAATCAATGCGTTTGCTGATGTAACTACCATTTATAACGGGGTGGATTTAAACGACTACGATTTTAATGCAGGTGTTCCCGATGATGCCCCGCTCGCTTTTTTAGGCCGGATCCAACATGAAAAAGGGACAGCTATTGCCATACACACGGCAAAAAAACAAATCAAAAACTGGTAATAGCAGGCAATGTACCCAATGAGCCAATACACCAGCAATATTTTAATGAACAGGTAAAACCCCATATTGATGGCGAGCAGATCAAGTACATAGGCCCGGTCAATAACCGTCAGAAAAATGACTTGCTTCGTAACTCAAAAGCTTTCCTGATGCCGGTAACCTGGGATGAGCCCTTTGGTATTGTAATGGCCGAAGCACTGGCCTGCGGTACACCCGTTATCGGTTTTAATCGCGGCGCAATACCGGAGATAGTAACTAACGGATTAAACGGTTTTGTGTGCGATATGGAGGCCGACATGATAACGGCGATTAACAGCATTGACTCAATCAGCAGGGCCAGCTGCCGGAAGATAGCGGAACAAAAATTTAGTGCCGGTGTACTGGCCAAACAATACGAAGAATTATACCAACTGGCACGGGACAAAGATTGAAGAACGTTACTTTTATAACTACCGGCCAGCCAACTACTAACCCTCGCCTCGTGAAGGAAGCCGAAACTTTGCACAAGCTTGGTTATAGTGTTAAAGTGATCTGCTGTTTTTACCAGCAATGGGCCCAAAAAACCGATGAAGCTTTAACAGGCAAATATCCCGGTATGTACATTTATTGCGGTGGTGATCCGGTGATACAAAAAGCAACTTACCTTAAAACCCGCATTCGCCAAAAGTTAAGTACGCTGCTGTTTAAATATACCCGGCATTTCGATATACCTGAGAACGCTATCAGCCGCACACATACCGAAGCATTGTCTAAAGCTAAAAAAATAAAAACAGATCTTTATATCGCCCATAACCTCGGCGCCTTGCCCGCAGCCATACAGGCAGCAAAACATTACAACGTAAAAGTTGGTTACGATGCGGAAGATTTGCATTCGGGACAGTTTGCATCAACTCATAATGAAGGTTACAAACTCAATAAATACATTGAAGAAAAATACTTTCCCTATGTTGATTATTTTACTGCCGCCAGTCCGCTCATTGCAGAATTTTATCAACGCCAATACCGCTATTTAAAGCCTGTTGTAATAAACAACGTGTTTCCTAAAACAGCGCTGCAAATCAGCCCTAATTATAAAGCTCACGAACCATTAAAACTGTTTTGGTTTTCGCAAACAGTAGGCCCCGAACGAGGATTGGAAGATGTAATTAAAGCAATAGCTGCTACAAATGGGCATGTTCGGTTACACTTGTTAGGCAGCAGCAATGAAACTTACAGATATGCATTGTTGAACCTTGCCAAAGAACTTAAATTAAATGCAGACCAGTTGTGGTTTCATGAGCCCATTGGAGCGGGCGAGATTTTCGATTTCGCGAACCAGTTTGATATTGGCATAGCCACCGAAACAGGCATTCCTTTAAACAGGGATATCTGCCTTACCAATAAAATTTTTACCTACATACAATGTGGACTGGCAATGATAGTGAGCGATACGCAGGCGCAAGCCTTATTTATGGAGCAATATCCGGGTACAGGAAAACTATACCAAAAAAGCAACCTGCAATCACTAACGGATTGTATCAGCTTTTACCTCCAAAACCCGGATATTTTATACCAAACCCGTTTACAAAACTACCAGCTTGGCCAAACAGCATTAAACTGGGAAACCGAAAGCCGTACTTTTTTAAGTCTTGTTCAAAAAGTATAACAATTGAATAAAAAGCTGCTCATTATTTCGCCATACTTCCCGCCGGTAAACGCGGCAGATATGCAGCGCGTGAGGATGAGCCTTCCTTATTTTGCAGCCTGCGGCTGGGATGCCGAAGTGGTGACCATTGATGCCCAGTATGCCGACCTGGCAAAAGACGAATTGTTGTTGCAAAGTCTCCCTCCGGGCATTAAAGTTCACAAAGTGAAAGCATTCCGCAAGGCACTCACTTCAAAAGTTGGGTTGGGCAGTATTGCCATCCGCTCGTTATGGTATTACCGCAAAACGGTTAACTGCCTGCTGAAGGACAACAAATTTGATCTTATTTATTTCTCAACCACACAGTTCCCGGTTTGTACGTTGGGTGCTTACTGGAAAAAGCGATTCGGGGTTCCCTACGTCATTGATATGCAGGACCCCTGGCATTCCGATTATTATATCAACAAACCTAAAAGCGATAGGCCGCCAAAATATTGGTTCGCTTACCGTTTAAATAAATACCTGGAACCCATCGCCATAAAAAATGCGTCCGGGATTATCAGTGTATCTGCCGGTTACATTGATCAGCTCAAATTACGTTACCCGGTAATTCAAAAAGTTCCGACCGCTACCATAACCTTCGGGGCATTTGAGCCCGATCTGCAAATAGCTAAAACTAACCAAAAAAATTTTGCAGGGTTGCTTAATGACGGCTTTATCAATGTGGTATATATCGGCCGCGGAGGGAAGGACCTTCACAAGGCCATTAGCCCGGTGTTCGACGCATTAAGAACCGGATTGAATACCAATAAAGAGCGGTTTGACAAAATCAAACTCCACTTCATCGGTACCAGTTATGCCCCCGCCGGGCAAGGGATCGCTACTATCCTTCCCCTGGCAAAACAATATGATATGGAAGAACATCTTGTTGAAATTATCGACCGCATCAGCTACTATCAAGCTTTGCTCACATTGCAGCAGGCCGACGCTCTTTTTATACCTGGGTCAGATGATCCTAAATACACAGCATCAAAAATATTCCCATACCTGCTCACAAAAAGGCCGGTTTTGGCCGTATTTAATGCCGCAAGCTCTGCTATACCTATTATGCAGCAGTACGGTGTAGAACATGTTTACAACTATGATGACGTTACCTCCGAAAACTTATTTATATTTTTTGAGCAATTAATTAAGGGTAATTTCCAGACTGTTGAATATAATGCTGATGCCATCGAAAAATATTCGGCACTTGAAATGACGTTGGCGCAGTGCCGGTTATTTGATAGAATTATTTATGAACGCCATTAAACGAACTGTCGGCTTTATTTTAAAACATCCTTTGGGAAAAAAACATCCGGCAAAAGCCTTATGGCGGTTTGCCTGGTGGCAGGTACAGTCAAGGCTTTCAAGGTCGAAGTTCATTATAAAACCTTTTGTTGGTGATGTTAAGTTTTATGCAACCAAGGGGCTGAGGGGTATTACCGGTAATATATACACCGGTTTACATGAATTTAATGATATGGCCTTTCTGCTTCATTTTTTAAAGCCGGAAGATATCTTTTTTGACATTGGCGCGAATGTGGGTTCATATACGCTGTTGGCTTCCGGCATAGCCAAAGCTAATAGTGTTACACTTGAACCTGTTAAAGCAACTTTTGATATTTTAAACAGCAATATCGGGCTTAATTATTTGCAGAGCAAAGTAAAGCTTATTAATGCCGGCGCCGGCGCAACAGCGGGCGAGATCAGATTTTCGGCCGATGAAGATACCGGAAACCATGTTATTACTAAAGATGAGAAAGGCAAAAACACTGTTATCGTACCTATAATCACTATTGATTCATTATTGGAAACATACAAACCCGCTCTTATCAAGATAGACGTGGAAGGTTTTGAGACCGAAGTGCTTAAAGGAATGGGATCTACCCTTGATTCGCCTCTGCTAAAGGCAATCATCATTGAGCTTAACGGTAGCGGCGGCCGGTACGGTTTTAGCGATCAGGATATTCACAAGTTGTTACTATCAAAAGGTTTTAGGGCGGTTGCCTATGCCCCTTTTAAACGCGTTTTAACCGGGTTAGATACATTTGGTGCATACAATACTATTTACTGCAGAGACATTGAACTGATAAACCATCGCCTTCAAAATGCAAAAAGTTTTAATATAATGGGCGAGACCATCTGAATGAAAAATTTGGCTGTAGTTATCACTCACCCCATACAGTATTATGCACCGGTATTTAAGCTCCTGTATGAACGGCAAAAAATAAACGTCATGGTATTTTATACCTGGGGCGAAGGCGGTTTGCAAAAATTTGATCCAGGCTTTGGTAAAACTATCACTTGGAACCTTCCGCTCCTTGAGGGTTATCCTTATGAGTGGGTAAAAAACATTTCGACCGATCCCGGCTCGCATCATTCAAAAGGAATTGATAATCCCGATCTTATCAGTCAAATAAATAACTGGCAGCCCGATGTTATTATGGTGTACGGCTGGTTTTACAAAAGCCATCTCAAAATCCTCAAATATTTTAAAGGCAGGGTACCTGTTATTTTCCGGGGCGATTCAACTTTACTTGATGATAAAGGCGGTATCAAATCCGTATTGCGAAGCCTGTTTTTAAAGCGGATTTACCGCCATATTGATTGTGCACTATATGCAGGGTCAAACAATAAGGCTTATTTTAAAAAATGCGGTTTAAAAGAAACGCAGTTATTTTTTGCACCGCATGCTGTAGATAATGATCGCTTTGCCGAAGACAGGACCAATGAAGCCCTTACCCTTCGCAAACAGTTAGGAATAGCTGATGATGAAAAACTCCTGCTTTTTGCAGGCAAGTTTGAGTATAAGAAAAACCCGCTGTCGCTGCTTGAAGCATTTATCGACGTAACACAGCCGGGCACCCATCTGCTATTTGCAGGAAATGGTATTTTGGAGATAGAACTGAAAAATAAAGCAAGCCGGCATAAAAACATCCACTTTATTGATTTCCAAAACCAGCTTTATATGCCGGTGGTTTATCAGGCATGTGACATTTTTTGCCTCCCTTCAAAAGGCCCCGGTGAAACCTGGGGGCTGGCCATAAACGAAGCTATGGCCTGTAGCAAGGCCATACTTATATCAAGCAAAGTGGGCGCGGGCACCGATCTGGTAAAGGATTATGAAAACGGACTGATCTTTAAAGCGAACGACGGGGTTGATCTAAAAAGCAAGCTAAAAACATTGCTACTCTATGATAAAACCGCTTTATTTACAATGGGGCAACAGTCCAGGGAAATTATTGAAGGTTGGGGCTTTGTCAAACAGGTTGAAGCGATAGAACAATTGGTATTAAGTCAATAGCACCTGTCGGAAGTCATGAGTGAGGTTTCTTTCTCCATTTATTGAGAACTGACAAAAAACTAAGGCCAATTTATAAATAACACAACATTAGTTAGTAAATGCAGAACAGCAAATCGATAGAACGGTATATTGTGTTGTTTATACCATGGCTGCTGGCGCTGGCATGTAAAAGTGATAGTGTGTTATCCTATTTTATTTCATGGGGTGGTTCATTTTTTATATTCCTGATTACGCTTACCGGTTGGGTACGTCCAATCCCAAACGACCGCCCCATGGCCGAACAATTGATGAGGCCCTTATTTATTATCCAGATAATTTTTGCGGGGTACATGTGCAGCACATCCATCTTTTATTTTATGAATACCCTCGGCTATGAAAATTTCAAGCACGTGTTTATTCACACGTTAAAGGATAAAGACACTCTGGGCTTAATTGCCCAATGCCAGCGCTATTACTGCCTTGGGCATGCTTCATTTGTGATGGGCATACTTATTTTCATGAATTATCCGGTAACTAAAAAATACTACGTCGAAACCGAAAGGCTGGCAAATCTGCTCATGACGTCGGCAATTATCAGTTTTCCGCTTTCGCTGTTATTTCTTAAGATACCAGGCCTTTCCCAATTTTATTACCAGTTTAGCTCATTGAGCTTTATTGCCGGTACATTGGCGCTGGCCTTTGCCATACCACTAAAAAAAGGGGCCAATACGCTCATCTGCCTTTTACTATATGCCTTTAATTTTTACCAGGCGCTTACATCGGGGTTTAAAGAACCCATTATTATCAGCGTACTGGTTTTAGGGATCTTCCTATATCCTACCTATAAAAAATTAGTAACCATCACTTTTGTCCCTATCATTGTTTTATTATTTACGGTTTTACCAACATATAACCATATTTTCCGGGCCAATGCATGGAATGGAGATGCAGATAGCGACAGAGCCTCACAACTGGCCCTTGACGCAGCATTAAATAGTGATAACAGCGATGTTGACAGAAACTAACTGGGATTTTTTAGTATATCGCTTAAGCGAGATCGATATGTTTACCCGCTTTGTGCAGTCGACACCTAAAAATGTGGATTTTTATGGATTGGATATTGTTAAACAATCGGCTATTGCGTTGGTGCCGCGGATTTTCTGGCCCTCCAAGCCAATTACCGAAGCCATGATCATGCAGCGCGTTTATGATGCCGGGGTGGTTAACCGTAACTCTTCCGTATCAGCCAAACCCGCCTACATCGTTGATGCGTATCTTTCAGGAGGTGATTGGGGGATCTTTATTTTCCTTTTCGCTTACGGCGCCCTCGCACAGCTAATAGCTGTTAAAGCCGAAAAACTTTTTGGGGGATATATATTAGGCACAGCACTTATATTTTCGGGCCTGTTTCAGATCATGTGGCGCGGCATCAGTTTTGAGTTCCTGTTCAATACCATCTTCTGGAGCTATATCAGCATGCTGCTCATTCATAAGGCATTGTTAAATTCTAAAATTTTAAAAGAGATTTGAATTACGCAACCGATCGATATGATTTTGAAAGAACTGTCTTAATGAAAAAATATAAAAATGTGGATCCGCAAATAACCATCGCATGAGCGCTTATAAAGATTACGATTATCCCGATGCAAGCCCTTGCCATGTATTTAAGGAGCTCGAGAAACCGCTTATGTCGTTATTAAATAAGGATAACAACACCAGCATTCTCGACCTTGGCTGCGGCAATGGTCACCTGGTAAATTATTTATTGGCAAGGGGATTTAATGCTTATGGTATCGATGCATCCAAACCAGGCATTGCTATTGCCGATAAAATAAATCCCGGCAGGTTTTTCGTTCATGATCTTTCGGTTGAAGGGGTACCGGAGCCATTAAGAGCTATACAGTTTAATACCATTATATCAACTGAGGTTATTGAGCATTTGTACGACCCCTACGCGTTTATACGCCTTTGCCGGGATGTTTTAAGCGAATCAAAAGGTGAGCTCATCATCTCAACGCCTTATCATGGTTATTTAAAAAACCTGTTTTTGAGTATTTTAAATAAATGGGATAATCATATCAGCCCTTTGTGGCAGGGCGGACATATCAAATTTTGGTCGGTTAAAACGCTGACACAAATCCTCAATGAACATGGATTTGAGGTAACAGCATTCAGGGGCTGCGGCAGGTTCCCTTATTTTTGGATGAGCATGATCATTAAAGCCAAACTCAAGTGAGCGAGAGCCTGGATATTATTATCTTAACTTTTAATGAGGAAAAGAACATTGGCGACTGCCTGCAAAGCGCGGCGGCGCTAAAAGCCAATATCTATATTGTTGATTCAGGTTCAACGGATACCACACTGGCCATTTGCCAAAGGTATACACAAAACGTCTTCAGCCATCCATTTGAAAATTATGCAGCCCAGCGTAACTGGGCTTTGAATAACCTGCCTTTAACAGGTACCTGGGTACTTAACCTGGATGCTGATCACCGGGTAACACCAGAGCTTGCCGCCCAGCTTAACGATATTTTCTCCAAGCCCATAGATGCTGAAACAAATGGTTTCCTGATCAGCAGGCGTACCCTATTTATGGGCAAATGGATCAAACATGGCGGCCACTATCCAACATACCACGCCAACCTGTTCAGGCGCGGCTTCGGGCATTGCGAAGAAAAATTGTATGATCAGCATTTTAAAGTTACCGGTAAAACGCAGGTACTTAAAACTGATATCATCGATGTAATAACCGATTCGCTTACCAGTTTCATTGCCCGGCATAATCATTGGGCAACGCTGGAGGCACAATACCTTGTTGAACAGCAAAACACCAAGGTTGTTGATGATAACGGCAAGCTGGTACATCCACGTTTATTTGGCAACCCTATGGAGCGGCGCCGGTATATGAAAAACCGATATGAGTCGTTTCCTTTATTTGTAAGGCCTGTAATTTATTTTACCATAAGATACTTTATAAAATTGGGTTTTTTAGATGGAAAAACCGGGCTGGTATTCCATTTTTTACAAGGATTTTGGTTCAGGTTTTTGATTGATGCAAAAATTTATGAGTTACAAAAGGAGAGCAAAAAACAATGAAACAACGTGCTTTTTTAAATAACCCGGCGATACGGTTCGTGCTGTTGTTTGTATTGCTGTTTGCCATTTTTTATAGCTTTAATATTTTCTTTTTCGGCATTACTAATCCCGGCGGAAATTATAACGCCTTTTTAGCCGAACACCTGAATTATATTGCGGCTTTGAGACAGGTTTTATTGGATTGCAGTGTCATGATCCTGAAGTGGCTTGGTTACGCTGCTATTGATAATAATTCCGAGTTACTGGTTGCGGGTAAAGGGACACTGGCTATTGTATACAGTTGTCTCGGCTTAGGGTTGGTCAGCTTCTTTTCGGCATTTGTGCTGGCCTATCCGTCTCCGTTGCGGTCAAAATTGGTATTTCTCATTTCAGGCATTTTAGTTATCGAATTTTTAAACGTGATTCGTTTTGTTTTACTGGCCATCTTCTGGTCGAAAAAGGCAAACCGGATAGTTGATCACCATACCATTTTTAATATACTTCTTTACATTATTATAGCGTTTAGCCTGTATATTTGGATCAAACGTAATGATAAGCTTACCGGCGCTGATGTTCAGAACTGACCTTTCAACTTATAATAATTATCCTTATCATCCGGGCGGCAACGTTTTAAAACGCATTTTGTGGTACTACTGTAACGCCATATTCTTTAAAACAAGCATTATACCCTCAAGTGCGTTCAAAGCATTTTTGCTGAAGCTGTTTAGTGCCAAGGTGGGTAAAAATGTAACTATTAAGCCTTGCGTAAACATCAAATATCCATGGAACCTGCATATCGGCGATGAAAGTTGGATAGGTGAAAATGTATGGATAGATAGTTTAGTGCTCATCCATATCGGCGCGCATGTTTGCCTGTCGCAGGGGGCTGTGCTGTTAACGGGCAGCCACAATTACCAAAAAACATCCTTTGATTTGATAACCAAAGGCATAATTTTGGAAGACGGCGTGTGGATCTGCGCCGGGGCTATGGTAAATCCGGGCGTGACGGTAGCATCGCACGCGGTATTAACCAGCGGTTCTATCGCTACAAAAAACATGGAGGCGTACGGCATCTACCAGGGCAACCCGGCGGTAAAGATCAGGGAACGGGAAATCAGTTAAAACTTAAACATCATCTGCTTAAAATAATTATATGCTGAAACAAAAACTACAAACCCACCAAATCATTTTATTGGTTATCAGCGGGATTGTTTTCATTATGGGCATTATGCTGATCATAGCTCCAGCAGCCATTTACCCCGACCCCAGCAAGGGCTTCCAGGTAATGCGCTCAATGGAACTGGGTTCGGCATTTAATGTCATGGTTAAACCCGATCAGAACGATATCAGCAAAAACACTTCAGAATTCCTCGCCTGGTGGTCGCCGGGGCAATACCTGGTGCCCTATTTCTTTAAACTTATTTTTGGCGTCAACACAGGTCGCGCTTCTTCAATAGTAACCCTGCTATTTTCGTTATCCGGCATTTTCGGCTTTTACTATTTCTTTAAAAAAGCAGGGTTTACACCAATGATCTCGGCTTTAAGCGTACTATTCATCGTAATTCAGTTATCTTTTTTTACACCTTATGTATTTTACAATGGTGGCGAGGTACTACTTTTTGGTTACACCGGCTGGTTTTTATACGGATGCATAGCCATTGAAAAAATAACCTGGAAACTGGTCGTATTCCTCTTTATAGGTGGAATATTAGGCTTCATTTGCAAATCGTCATTTTTATGGATGTATGCTGCCACTTGCCTTTTTTTATGGCTTAGGTTTTCAATGGGAACCAAAGACATCATTCGCTGGATAAAAAATGGCATATGGATAGGAGTCCCTGCGGTATTATCCTTATTTATGGTCTATCATTTTTATCTTTCAAAAGGTGCTAACCCCTCGTCGATAACCGGAAGTATGAAGCTGGTTTGGGAAACTTTTGGCTTTCCTTTTGCCTCGCCAATATTAACCGCTTTTTCGGTAGATGACCTTACAAACGGCCTTTTGTTTCATGATGACCCTCCCATGTTTACTTACTTTTGGGGGGTGATAATTGTGCTGATCTGTGCTGTATTAAGCATTTTATTAATTTGGTTTATTGTAAAAAAGGCGCCTCACAAAAATTATGCGCTGCTACTGGTGGTTTTTTATGTGGTATCGGTGTTGTTTTTCGGACAATCATTTTTGAGACAAGCCAATATTTCATATGAAGCAAGGCATTTGAGGCTCATCGGGCTTATCGCTGCACCAGGCATCATTTACCTGGTAAGCAGATTGCAAACTGGTTATAAATACCTGTTTTATTTTATATGTTTTGTAATAGCTTACTCCAGCTACAAATACTTTGTGCCAAACTACTTTCAAAATAAAAATATCGGCGCAAGGGGATATTCGGGGATAGCACAGTTATTTATCGATCAGCCATCGCTAAACTATATCCGCAACCTGGATAAGCAAAACAACAACGCCATTTTTGTATTTAACAGCCCTGATCTGAGCCTGGAAATTGAACGCAACCGCACTATAACCGTTGAAACCATTGGCGCTGAAGTGGCAATCGATTATGATGAATATGTATATAATGGGCACGCCGGACCACTGTACATAGTTTTGCCCGCCGATTACATCGGTCCAAAATCAACTATTATGCGCAAATGTTTTCCTGGCTATACCGGCTTTAAAATGACGATGCTTAGTAATGACTACATTTTGTGGGAGGCTAAATAACGCTGGCGTTGATCTCTTTCCAAAGCAGGTCTTTTAGCTGATCGATATTTTTCTGGGCCACAGATGATATAAATATAGAGGGGATTCCATCAGGGATCTCCTTTTTCATTTCAGCCTGCAGCTCATCGTCGAGCATGTCGGTCTTGGTTATGGCTAACACACGAGGCTTGTGCATCAGTTCGGGATTATATTCTTCCAGTTCATGCAGCAGGATGCTGTATTCTTCTTTTATACTGCGCGATGTATCGGCAGGCACCATAAACAGCAATACCGAGTTGCGTTCAATATGTCTCAAAAACCTAAACCCTAAACCTTTGCCCTGTGATGCTCCTTCAATAATGCCCGGAATATCGGCCATTACAAATGAACGGCCGCCACGGTATGATACGATACCTAAATTGGGCACCAGTGTGGTAAAAGCGTAATCGGCAATTTCGGGCTTGGCAGCCGATACCACCGAAAGCAGGGTGGATTTACCTGCGTTAGGGAAACCTACCAAACCAACATCAGCCAACACTTTTAGTTCGAGGATATTCCAGTCCTCACGGCCATCTTCGCCGGGTTGGGCAAAGCGGGGGGTTTGTTGGGTTGATGTTTTAAAATGCCAGTTGCCCAAGCCACCGCGGCCACCGGGAGTAAGGATCTTGGTTTCACCATCTTTGGTTATTTCAAAAAGTACTTCACCGGTTTCAGCATTTTTCACGGTAGTACCAAGGGGCACTTCCAATATTCTCGTCGCGGCCGGTTTTGCCCGTACGCAATGAGCTGCCGCCCGAATCGCCATCACCGGCAATTACGTGTTTACGGTATTTAAGGTGCAGCATAGTCCACAGTTGGGCGTTACCTTTTACAATAACATGGCCTCCCCTGCCGCCGTCGCCACCATCGGGACCGCCTTTTGAAGTTAATATATCACGATGCAAATGGGCAGAACCAGCACCTCCGTGGCCTGAACGGCAACAGATCTTCACATAATCAACAAAATTTGAACCCTGCGACATAATTTTTGATTTAGACGGAAAGTCCGAAAGTCAGTAAAGTCCGAAAGTTAAGAATTTTAATCTTCCTAACCTGCGGACTTTACTGACTTCCGGACTAAAGACTTTCGGACGGACTATTAGTTATATGATTCGTTTACACCAACAATAGCGTCGAAGATCTCATCAACCGAGCCCACACCGTTAATGCTTGTAAACTTATCCTGCTGCTGATAAAAACCCGCTACAGGAGCAGTTTTATCATTGTATTCTTTAATTCGTTTGCGGATCACCTCAGGGTTGGCATCATCCGGTCTTCCAGATTCTTTACCTCGCTCTAATAAACGGCGCTCCAGCTCTTCATCGCCAACTTCAAGGGCGATCATGCCTGAAATTGCCGATTGTTTTGATTCGAGTAACTGATCCAAAGCTTCGGCTTGTGCAACTGTACGTGGAAAACCATCGAAAATAAAACCTTTGGCTTTCTTGTTGGCATCAAGTTTATTACTGATCATGCCGATAACTACTTCATCAGGAACCAGTTTACCATCATCCATCAGCTTTTTAGCTTCCAAACCGAGGGCTGTACCTTGTGAAATTTCACCACGTAACAAATCTCCGGTTGAAAGGTGGATCAAATCGTATTTCTCAATAAGTTTTTTCGACTGAGTACCTTTCCCGGCTCCGGGAGGGCCAAACAAAACCAGATTTAGCATGCTCTTGATAAATTAAAAGCCTTTCGGTAATACAACAGAAAGGCTTACAGTTAATTTGCACCAGCGGTGGAAAAATTCCGGACTGCAGTGCTTTGTTGTGCACTCGAAGGGAGTCGAACCCCTAACCTTCTGATCCGTAGTCAGATGCTCTATCCAATTGAGCTACGAGTGCTTTCCGAAATGGAATGCAAAGATAGATTTTTAAACTTTCGCTGCAAACTTTTATTCAAATTATTTTACAATTTCGGCAATAGCCTCAAAATTTGGCAGTTGACCGGCATCTTCAAGCACCTCCGCATAAATGATATTCTGCTCTTCGTCAATTACAAAGGCGGCACGCTTTGAAACACCCTTAAGCCCCATCACAAACTGATCATAAATAGCACCATAAGCCGTAGATACTTCTTTGTTAAAATCAGAAAGCAGATCGAACTGATAATTGTTCTCTTCTTTAAACTTAGCTAAAGTAAAAGGCGAATCAACAGAAATGCCCAATATAGTAGCGTTTAAACCATCATAGTATCCAAAGCTATCGCGCATGGTGCAAAGCTGCGTGGTACAAACGCCTGTAAACGCTAAAGGGAAAAAGTGGATCACGACCTTACGGCCTTTAAAATCGGCTAATGAAACGGTTTTTAAGGCCGATGATATTAAAATGAACTGAGGGGCGGGCTGGCCAATCTGTAATGACATACGTATTTGTTTTAGGCAAAAAAACAAAAATAAAACGAGTAAAAGTACTCCTCTTCCTTTTTTAACATTGAGATGTTCAAGATACTATTCAACAAACGTCAAACTAAAAAATTAGTTAAAACCCCTAAATAACTAAAAATTTAGTTTTAACTTTATAGCATAAACCTTTTATGCTATGATCAGGAACTACTTTAAAACCGCCTTGCGAAGTCTATTAAAAAACAAAGGCTTTACATTCATTAATATTTTAGGACTGGCATTAGGGCTGGCCATTTGCCTGCTCATTACATTTTATGTGG
Source organism: Mucilaginibacter sp. P19 (assembly GCF_050632265.1). Lineage (NCBI taxonomy): Bacteria > Pseudomonadati > Bacteroidota > Sphingobacteriia > Sphingobacteriales > Sphingobacteriaceae > Mucilaginibacter > Mucilaginibacter sp. P19. Next base: position 589,662 of record NZ_CP192586.1, on the reverse strand, counting down.
TTGATGAGCTGAGCTACGACAGGTATAATATCAAACACGACAGGATCTACCGGGTAAACACCGCCCTGAAATATAGCGGCACACTTACTGAATATGCCACTGCTGCCATTCCGGTTGCTAACGTTTTAAAAACGGAGTTTCCTGAAGTTGAAACGGCAGTTCGTATAAGCCCGGCCCTAAACATCCGCTTTAAAAAAGGAGATGAAATTGTGCGCGAAGACGGCACAACTTTTTACAGTGAACCCAATATTTTCGATGTATTCACCCTCCCCCTCCTTTCGGGCGATGCAAAAACGGCTTTAAAAGAACCCAATACCGCGGTTATTTCTGAATCAATGGCAAAAAAATATTTTAACCGCATCAGTGTGGTTGGCCAAACTTTATTTTTAGTAACGAGCGGCACATCGCTTAAGATAACAGGAGTAATGAAGGACATGCCCGCTCAATCACATTTTAGAGCTAACTTTTTACTGGCAAGAGACCATCCAATCAATAATGACGCCGCATGGAACCAGTTAACCCCCTTTGCCACCTATGCGCTGCTTAAAACTAACGCAAATATCAGCCGGCTCGAAACTAAACTCAATGCCGATATGCAAAACGGCCTTAAAAGCTCAAGGACAATGAATTATAGCAAATTCGTAGCAGGTGGCAATTATTTCAAGCTAAGCCTGATGCAGGTAACTGATGTCCACCTCAAATCAAACCGGGTTATGGAACTGGGTGCCAACGCCAATGGCCAGTATGTTTACATTTTTACAGCAGCGGCAATTTTCATCCTGCTGCTGGCTTGCATTAATTTCATGAACCTGTCTACAGCCCGTTCAGCCAACCGCGCCCGTGAAGTCGGTGTGCGTAAGGTATTAGGCTCATCCCGCAGTCACCTCATTTTTCAGTTTCTTGCCGAATCCCTGATCGTAACTTTCGTAGCAGCCATTATAGCAGTACTGTCAGCCTGGGCTTTGCTGCCTTTATTTAATCACCTATCAAACAAACAACTGGCAATTAATGCGCAAACCATAACCTGGCTATTACCCGCCTTGTTAAGCATTGTCATTATTGTGGGCCTTTTAGCCGGCTCCTACCCTGCCTTCTTCTTATCGGCATTTCAACCAATTAATGTATTAAACGGAAAAGTTTCAACCGGCTTTAAAGGCGGGGCTTTCCGGAGCACCCTGGTCGTTTTCCAGTTTTCTATTTCGATATTTTTAGTGATAGACACCCTGGTTATTTACAATCAGCTTAATTATATCCAAAATAAGGATCTGGGCTTTAACCGCAACCAGGTTCTCATCCTCAATAATGTAAACACACTTGAGCATCCCGAACTACTGAAACAGGAGATTAAAAAGTTACCCGGCGTTGTTAATGCCACTCTTACCAGCTTTTTGCCTACCGCCAATAACAAAGTTTTAAACTACGTGTCACCCGGTGGCAAAGAAGGCCAGTCAACCCAGTTCTGGAAAATAGATGAAGATTACATTAACACGATGGGGATGCAAATGAAGACCGGCCGGGGATTTTCCGGGGAGTTTAGAACCGATTCGACAGCTATGGTTATTAATGAAACAGCCGCAAATGTATTCGGTTATGGTAATGATGCCATTGGCAAAACAATAACCACAGGTACCGCAACCAACCTAAAAAAATATCGTGTAATAGGAGTGGTAAAAGATTTCAACTTCAGTTCGCTGCGCGATAATGTAACCCCACTGGTCATGACTTTAGACAACGACTGGCTGGCGCGTTTAAGTATCCGGGTAAATACGCATAATCTGCCATCTCTAATGACCCGGATAGAAAAGACATGGAAAACCATCGGTCCAAATGAACACTTTGATTATTCGTTTATGGATACCGATTTCGACGCATTGTACCGCACCGAACAGCGAATGGGGCAGCTTTTTATTCTGTTTACAGGCCTCGCTATAGCCATTGCCTGCCTGGGCTTGCTTGGTCTTGCCGCTTACGCCGCCGAACAGCGCAACCGGGAAATTGGTATTAGAAAAGTGCTTGGCGCAAGTATCACAGCCATTGTAACCATGTTGTCGAAAGATTTTGTTAAACTGGTAATCATATCATTTGCCATAGCCGCTCCATTAGCCTGGCTTACCATGAATAAGTGGCTTCAGGGATTTGCCTATCGCCAAAATATACAATGGTGGGTGGTGATATTAGCGGGCTCGGGGGCTGTATTTATTGCATTAGCTACTATTAGCTTACAATCATTCAGGGCCGCGGCGGCCAACCCGGTTAAAAGTTTGCGTTCTGGTGATTAGAGGTTAGGTATAAGTAAACATCGCGCCGGCAACCGCATACTACTTGCGCCGGTTTAAGAGAAGAAGCAAAACTTTCCGGACAAACATTTTAGCACTAACTTAGCTTTCAACTACACAATCCATGAAAGCAATAGTGATCACCCAACCCGGCGGGCCCGAAGTTTTGCAGCTTGCCGAAAGGCCCAAGCCGGTTATTGCCGATGACGAAGTATTGATAAAGGTAATGGCGGCGGGCATCAACCGTCCCGATATTTTTCAGCGCAAGGGCAATTATCCGCCGCCGGCAGGTGCGCCGGCGGATATCCCCGGCCTGGAAGTGGCCGGTATCATTACTGAAGTCGGTAAAAAAGTTACCCGTTGGAAACCCGGCGACAGAGTTTGCGCATTGGTTGCCGGCGGCGGTTATGCTGAATATTGTAAAGCGCCCAAGGGCCAATGCCTGCCCATTCCCACTAATCTAAGCTTCCCTAAAGCTGCATCACTGCCTGAAACCTTTTTTACCGTTTGGAGCAATGTATTTGACCGAGGCAATTTACAACCCGGCCAATCATTGCTGGTACATGGCGGATCGAGCGGCATTGGTGTTACGGCTATTCAAATGGCCAAAGCTTTAGGCAGTACCGTTTATGTAACAGCCGGATCTGATGAAAAATGCAGTTTCTGTGAGCAGCTTGGCGCGGATAAAGCCATCAACTATAAAACGACTGATTTTAAAGACGCGATCAAATCGCTTACCGATGGTACAGGCGTTAATGTGATCCTGGATATGATTGGCGGCAACTATATGCCTGGCAATATCGATTCGCTGGCTGTTGAGGGACGGCTGGTCATGATCAACGCAATGAATGGCCGCGAAGTACAGCTTGATTTGGGCAAAGTAATGGCAAAAAGACTGATCATTACCGGATCGATGCTACGCAGCAGGGAAACAGCTTTCAAAGCAGCTATAGCCCAAAACCTCGAACAAAAAATATGGCCATTGTTATCATCAGGAAAAATCACACCCATAGTGTACAAAACTTTTGATGCAGGCGAGGCCGCCGAGGCTCATAAACTAATGGAGAGCAGCACTCATACAGGCAAAATTGTTTTGACTTTTGCGCAATAAATGCAAACAATTATCAATGTTGAAATTATCCTTCAAAAATCTTAAAACACTATGTAAATAATTGGATAGAAATCTTAACTTTGCGCCTCTGAAATAGCATCTTATACATTCCTGTTACAAATGATGTATGTTGCTGTTCAGTAAAAGCATTTTTAAAAAACACCAGGTTATATATGCCAAACATTGGAAAAATTTCAAGGATCATTGGTCCGGTAGTCGACGTAAGTTTCGCTGATGACGCTCATCTTCCTAAAATTTATGACGCATTAGAGATCACGAAAGACAATGGCCAAAAAGTTATTTTAGAGGTTCAGCAGCACTTAGGCGAAGACCGTGTACGTGCTATCGCGATGGACTCGACCGACGGCTTGTTACGCGGTATGAAGGTATTGGATACCGAAGCTGCTATCAAAATGCCGGTAGGCGATAATATCAAAGGTCGTGTATTTAACGTGGTAGGTGATGCTATCGACGGTATCCCGAATCTTGACAAAGTAAATGGTCGTCCTATTCACGCAACCCCTCCAAGGTTTGAAGACCTATCTACCGAAACTGAGGTACTTTTTACAGGTATTAAAGTTATCGACCTTTTAGAGCCTTATGCAAAAGGTGGTAAAATTGGTTTGTTTGGTGGTGCCGGTGTAGGTAAAACTGTATTAATCCAGGAACTGATCAACAACATCGCAAAAGCTTATGCAGGTTTATCTGTATTTGCCGGTGTTGGTGAGCGTACACGTGAAGGTAATGACCTTTTACGTGAGATGCTTGAATCAGGCATTATAAAATATGGCGACGCTTTCATGCATTCAATGGAAGAAGGCGGTTGGGACTTAACTAAAGTTGATACCGAAGCCATGAAAGATTCAAAAGCAACATTCGTATTCGGTCAAATGAACGAGCCGCCGGGTGCACGTGCACGTGTGGCCCTTTCAGGCTTAACAATTGCCGAGTACTTCCGTGACGGTGATGAAGATGGTAAAGGCCGTGATATCCTTTTCTTTATCGATAACATCTTCCGTTTTACACAGGCAGGTTCAGAAGTATCAGCGCTTTTAGGTCGCATGCCATCAGCAGTAGGTTACCAGCCAACGCTGGCAACTGAGATGGGTACCATGCAGGAGCGTATCACTTCAACCAAACGTGGTTCGATCACTTCAGTACAGGCCGTTTACGTACCTGCGGATGACTTGACCGACCCTGCGCCGGCTACAACCTTCGCCCACTTGGATGCTACTACCGTACTTTCACGTAAAATTGCCGAGCTTGGTATTTATCCTGCAGTGGATCCATTGGATTCAACCTCACGTATCCTTAGCCCAGCTGTTTTAGGTGACGAGCACTACAATACAGCTCAACGCGTTAAAGAGACTTTACAACGCTACAAAGAGCTTCAGGATATCATCGCCATCCTTGGTATGGACGAGCTTTCTGAAGAAGATAAGTTAGTTGTATCACGCGCTCGTCGTGTTCAGCGTTTCTTGTCACAACCATTCCACGTTGCTGAGCAGTTCACCGGCTTAAAAGGTGTACTGGTTGACATTAAAGATACCATCAAAGGTTTCAACATGATCATGGACGGTGAAGTTGACGAGTATCCTGAAGCAGCTTTCAACTTAGTTGGCAGCATTGAAGATGCTATTGAAAAAGGCAAAAAGCTGTTGGCTGAAGCTAACTCTTAATAAGAAGCAAGAAAATAAGACTCAAGAATCAAGAACAGGAAAAGCCTGGCTCTTGATTCTTAAATCTTGAATCTCAAAAAGCATGACATTAGAAATTCTTACTCCCGATAAAAAAGTTTACGAAGGCGAGGCCACCTCAGTAACCTTACCTGGTGCTTTGGGATTATTTGAAATACTGAACAACCACGCCCCAATCATTTCCACCCTTCAGGATGGCAAACTTACCGTACGCGGTGGTGCAGCTAAAGAAGAAGTGTTTTTTATTAAAGGCGGTGTTGTTGAAGCATTAAACAATAAAGTAACTGTTTTAGCTGAAGGTATTCAGCACAAATAGGCGCTACTTTATAAATTTATAAAGCCCGGATAAGCTTTTATCCGGGCTTTTTTGTACCCTTTTTTGGGGAGGATACGTAAACGCCATTTTTGTAAAGTACGAAGCAATCTCCTATTAGCAGAGCGGCCCATGCAAACAAACTACCCTGTAATTGCCCTGGGGATTGCTTCATACCTTACAATCAATAATGACCTATATTTTTATCAATCATAACCTTTCTGGTTAATGCGCTTGTTTCAAAGCCTTGTCAAGCTCTGCTGTAAGTGTATACCCGGATGATGGCCTTTCGCTGTTATTATTTACAATCTTGCCATCGGTTCCGATTGTAATATAATGAGGGATACCTGTTACGTTATATTTTTGACATACCGGGTTTCTTGTCCAGCCCTCTGCAATGAGGTTGACACCACTTATATTTAATGAGGCCAAACTACTTTTCCACGCTTTCTCGTCCGAATCAACACAGATGTTGAGGAACACTACATTCTTATCTTTATACCGCTCGTGCAAAGCTGCAGTCGTGTTCTTTATTTCGTAAACGCAAGGGCCGCATCCTACGCCCCAAAAATCGATATACACTACTTTTCCCCGGAAGCTTTTCAAGGACACCACCTCACCCTTATCATTCTTCAAACTAAATTCAGGCGCCAGATTACCGGGTTTTAATTGCCGTACTGTTGCATAAAATTGCGCAAGAGTATCTGCATATCTTGGCGTTTTAACCTTAGTTTTAAAATCCTTGTAGATGTTCTCAGCATCGTCAAACGAATAGTAACCAAAATCCATCTCTATGGCTTTCGTTATAAACCAGTCACGGAACTCAATTAAATGGAGATTGGCTAGCCCCAGATAATATTCATCCCACGCAGGAGTAAAGGGCGTTAATTTCTTATCCCAATCCGATCCTATTATAGTTGTATTATTCAGTCCCTTATAAAATCGGACGTAGTTAAAAATAAATTCTTTGTAGCTATTGCTGTTTTTAAAAGAAAACTCTGATTGGGCGTGATATGCTCCGGCAGGAAATTGCTGATTGAGCGCTTTTCCTGTAGCAGAGGTGTCGTTTATATGCAACTCATATTTAGATAACAAGTGATGGCTATTCAAAAAACCAACGTACTGATAATAAACATCAGTAATTAACTTCTGACTTTCGGGATAATCAAGATGCACCGCGGCTGTCATCATCACTTTATTATATAACTTATTGATCTTCTCAAACTTTGCGGAATCGGTGAGTTTATTATCATATAAGGACTGTCCCAAATCCATCGACTCTTTACGGTAGAGATTATACATCAGCATCATGGTTTGCAACCGCTCGTTTGTATGCTGGAAAGGAGAGGTGATGCGGAATGTGTTTTTAAAGTCCTTATTATCCCAACTAAGTACCAGGGTATCGTTCCTTTGGGCGCAAACGGTGATAGCATCGTCATTGAGGTACAGATAGATATCTTCGGTATCTCCGTCAATATTTATAGCTGTATTGAAATTGCCGTCCTTATCAACAGGTATCGTTAATGAGTAATTAGTTAAATCGCCGGTTACAGCCATCTCCCAATATTTATCAGTAAAGTTTTTGACGTTCCCTTTAATTACAGCCGTGGCTTTTGGAGTTGAGACAATTAGCGGCTTATTTTCAGCAACAGCTTTAACAGGTTTCTTTTTTATCTGGGCATTTGCCGTTGCTACTAAGAGCAGTAGAATTATACAGGTTAGGTTTTTCATTCAGGGTGACAGGGTTAGATTATGTCAAATATAAAGAAATAAACTATTCGAATAAATCAACTTTTATTTTTAATTCTACAACTTAGGATTCATACTTACCATTTTACGGGGTGCAAATGTGCAGAATAATGGGTACTGAACTATTTAAAGAGATTGAGGCAACATCAGCAAAAAAGGCAGAGCCGCAGAATAATCCAGCAACTCATATTCCAGTCCCAGCAGCCTGATGTTATTGATGGTCATAGTGATATTTTTCCGCTTGCAGGAACCAGGCTTTAAGACCGAGCTTTCGGATATGAACCATTTTTCAAACAGGCGTGCAGTACGTCCATTGCCATCTTCAAAAGGATTGATCTTCACAAACATCAAGTGGATCATTGAGGCAGAAAAGAATGCTTCCGGAACGGCCAACTTAGCTTGCAATAACAGCTCGATATCATTAAAAAGCAACTCCAGTTTTTGTTCGACCAAATCAGACAGAAGCCTCGCTAAAGCAAATCACAGATTTCTTTGTAACCGTTGCTTTTAGCAGCATTGCAAATACTCACCCCATCCTTATTAATAAAGGTTTTATCGGCATGATGCTGTAGCAATAATTTAACTATTTCGGCCCGGCCCTGTTTAGCAGCTAAAAACAAAGCCGTTTCGCTATCCCGATTTACCGGGTTTGGATCGGCACCTTTTTCAAGCAGTAACTTTATCACATCATTGTGCCCCTTATAAGAGGCTATTAATAACGGGGTAGATTTATCTGCCGCTTTACAATTTACATCAACTCCTTTGGTTAACAGCAAGGCAACCGTTGCTGCCTGTCCGTTTCTTGATGCTATAATGATGGGGTTCCAATTGTGCTCGTCTTTAGCATTAATATCTGCACCTTTTTCAATCAGGTAGGCGGCCATTTCGGTACTGCCGCTTTGGCAAGCCACCATCAGGGGTGTCCAATTTGATTTTGGAACAAGGCTTAAATCAGCTCCCGCTTCCACCAACATCTTTACAGCTTTAAGATCGTTTTGCCCTACTGCTTTAAGCAAGGGTGTCATATCATTTTTACCTCTTATGTTTATATTCTTTGGTGATTTCAATAATTCGGAAAGCTGATCGTAATTTTTGTTTTCGATGGCGGTAAATGCATCTTGCGAGAAACTTTTTGTTACGCTAAATAGCAGTAATGTCAGGATTAGGATTTTGTTCATTGTAAGTATATGATATTAATGCCTGAAACTAATCATTTATCAACTTCCATTAGCACAGCCGGATACTTTTTTTAAAGTTAAATTATCTTTCCTCCCATTTCAGGCAGAAAATCGACAACTTGCTATGCATGCATAAAAAACATACCGAATACCGTTTTAAACTTTGGTCTATTTTGTAAAATATTTTATATCTTTATAAACAAATTTTACAAAATTAAATTCTAAAAATTTTAAATAATTAAAATTAAATACTTATTTTAAAAAATCAGAAATGACTATTGCTATTGCATGATGCTATGGCTACCTTACATATATTGATTTTCGATACCAAGTAAACCAGTATCATCAACAAAAATTAAATACTAAAACTGTCTACATATCTAATAAAATGAGTTCATCATCAGATACCACCAACGCTATAGAATTGAACAAGTATAGCAAAACATTTACCCAGGACCCAACACAGCCTGCCGCACAGGCCATGCTTTACGGGATCGGCTTAACAGACGATGATATGCGCAAAGCACAGGTCGGCGTGGCCAGTATGGGTTACGATGGTAACACTTGCAACATGCACCTCAATGACCTGGCTAAGCTGGTTAAACAAGGTATCTGGGATGAAGACATGGTAGGCCTGATATTCCATACTATTGGCGTAAGCGATGGCATGAGCAACGGTACTGAAGGTATGCGTTACTCATTGGTGAGCCGCGATATCATTGCCGACTCAATTGAGGCTGTTACCGGCGCTCAGTACTATGATGGCTTAATTACCCTGCCGGGTTGTGATAAAAACATGCCAGGTTCCATCATGGCTATGGGCCGTTTAAATCGTCCTTCAATCATGGTTTACGGTGGAACTATTAAACCGGGTCATTGGAAAGGCGAAGATTTGAATATTGTATCGGCATTTGAGGCTTTGGGTAAAAAGATTGCCGGCCAGATTGATGATGTTGATTTTATGGGCGTTATTAAAAACGCCTGTCCAAGCGCAGGTGCCTGCGGTGGTATCTATACAGCTAACACGATGGCTGCAGCTATTGAGGCATTGGGTATGAGTTTACCGTATTCATCATCAAACCCTGCTCTAAGCGCTGAGAAAAAAGCAGAATGCCTTGCCGCCGGTAAAGCTATCAAGGTGTTGTTAGAAAAGGATATTAAACCATCAGATATCATGACCCGTGAGGCATTTGAAAATGCTATCGTTGTGATCATGGTACTGGGCGGTTCAACCAACGCGGTATTGCACCTGATTGCAATGGCAAAAAGCGTTGACGTTAAATTAACCCAGGATGATTTCCAGGCTGTAAGTAACCGGATCCCAGTACTGGCCGATATGAAACCAAGCGGAAAATACATGATGGAAGACCTGCACAACATTGGCGGTGTTCCGGCTGTAATGAAATACTGTTTAGAGCAGGGCTGGTTACATGGTGATTGCCTAACTGTTACCGGTAAAACCATTGCCGAAAACCTTACTGAAATCCCGGCCCTGGAGTTTGAGACTCAAAAGATCATCAAACCGAAAGAAAACCCGATTAAAGCTACCGGTCACCTGCAAATTTTGTACGGAAACCTTGCCGAAGGTGGCAGCGTTGCCAAAATTACAGGTAAAGAAGGCGAACGTTTCACCGGTCCTGCCCGTGTATTTGACGGCGAGTTTGAACTGATTGCCGGTATCCAGAGCGGCCGTGTTAAAAAAGGTGACGTTGTGGTGATCCGCAACGTGGGCCCTAAAGGCGCGCCGGGTATGCCGGAAATGCTAAAACCAACCTCAGCCATATTCGGTGCCGGTTTGGGTAGTTCAGTTGCATTAATTACAGATGGACGCTTTAGCGGCGGTACGCATGGTTCTCGTCGTCGGTCACATCACACCCGAGGCTTACGATGGCGGGTTTATAGCGATGGTAAAAGACGATGATATCATTAATATTGATGCTGTTGCCAATACTATAAACGTTTCGCTACCGCAAGAAGAAATAGCCGCACGCCGTGCCGCATGGCAAAAACCGGCGCTGAAGGTTACCAAGGGTGTGTTATACCGTTACGCTAAAAACGTGACTACCGCTGCCGAAGGCTGCGTTACCGACGAATAATTAATAAACAAAATGGCTTATTATAAAAGCCATGAATGAATAAAGTGAACACAAATTAAGCCCGTTCATTTTAGCAAATTAGAGACAGATAGAATAAATCAGTTTAGCACCAAAAAGTGCTATGAATATAAAAAATACAGGTATGGAAACTGCACAAGAAACCTTAACCGCGCCAGCCGCCACCGAAACCGTAAACGTTTCTGGATCGGTAGCATTATTGGAAGCATTGATAGCCGAAGGTACCGATACCATTTTTGGTTACCCAGGAGGCGCTATCATGCCCATTTATGATGCTTTGTTTGATTATAATGATAAACTGAACCATATACTGGTACGCCACGAACAGGGCGGCATTCACGCCGGCCAGGGTTATGCACGTACATCGGGCAAAGTGGGTGTGGTATTTGCCACCAGCGGCCCGGGCGCTACCAACCTGGTAACAGGCTTGGCCGATGCCCAGATCGACAGCACCCCGTTGGTTTGTATTACCGGTCAGGTTTTCGCGCACCTTTTAGGTACCGATGCCTTCCAGGAAACTGATGTGATCAACATTACCACTCCGGTTACCAAATGGAACTACCAGGTAACTGATGCCACCGAAATCCCGGAAGTTATTGCCAAGGCATTTTATATTGCCCGCAGCGGCAGGCCAGGTCCGGTATTGATTGACATTACTAAAAACGCGCAGATCCAGCTGTTTGACTTTGCAGGCTACAAACCTTGCGATCATATCCGCAGCTACAGGCCGAAACCAATTGTTCGTCCGCAATATATTGAGCAGGCTGCTGAGTTGATCAACAGTGCTAAAAAACCATTCATCCTGTTTGGTCAGGGTGTTATTTTGGGCGGTGCTGAGCAGGAGTTTAAAGCCTTTGTTGAAAAAAGTGGTATCCCTGCTGCCTGGACAGTACTTGGTGCAGGCGCTATCCCTTCAGACCATCCGTTAAATGTAGGTATGCTGGGCATGCATGGCAACTACGGCCCTAACGTTTTAACTAACGAGTGCGATGTATTGATCGCGATAGGTATGCGTTTTGACGACCGTGTAACCGGTCGCCTGGATAAATATGCTAAACAAGCAAAAGTTGTTCACTTAGATATTGACCCTGCCGAGATCGACAAAAACGTAAAATCAACCGTACCGGTTTGGGGCGATTGCAAGGAAACACTTCCATTGCTGACCAAGGCCATCGAAAAGAAAGAACATACAGAATGGTTAGCTAAATTCAATGATTACACCCGCCAGGAAGTTGAGGCCGTTATCCATAACGAACTTAATCCAACTACGCCTGAAATGACTATGGGCGAGGTAATCAAACAGCTTAACGAGATTACCAAAGGCGAGGCAGTTATCGTTACCGACGTAGGTCAGCACCAAATGGTAGCATGTCGCTACGCTAAGTTTAACAATACCCGCAGCAACGTAACCAGCGGTGGTTTAGGAACCATGGGTTTTGCATTGCCTGCTGCTATAGGCGCTAAATTTGGCGCTCAGGATCGTACTGTAGTAGCTATTATTGGCGATGGAGGTTTCCAGATGACCTGCCAGGAATTGGGTACTATTATGCAAAGCGGTATCGATGTAAAAATTATCATCCTTAATAACCGCTTTCTGGGCATGGTAAGACAATGGCAGGAATTATTTAATCAGCGCCGTTACTCATTTGTTGATATTCAAAGTCCGGATTTTGTGGCGTTAGCCGCAGCATACCGCATACCGGGCAAATTAGTTGATGACCGTGCAGATTTGACTGCAGCATTAAATGAAATGCTAACCGCACCGGGATCATTCCTTTTAGAAATAATGGTTACCAAAGAGAATAACGTATTCCCGATGGTACCACAAGGATGCAGCGTAAGCGAGATCAGGTTAAAGTAAGCCCTCTAAAAAAACAGAATCATGAGCGAAGCAGAAAAAAACAGGAATTTAACATCACCATATATACCGAAAACCAAATTGGTTTATTAAGCAGGATAGCTATTATATTTACACGCCGTAAAATCAATATCGACAGCCTGAATACTTCTCCGTCGGAGATTGAAAGTATTCACCGTTTCAATATTGTAATTAACGAATATGAAGAGGTAGTACGTAAGCTTACCCGCCAGATAGAAAAACAGGTTGAGGTGTTAAAAGCATATTATCACACCAACGAAGATGTGATTTGGCAGGAATTAGCGTTATATAAGGTATCAACCGATGTAATTGCCGAAAAGGTTAGCGTTGAGCGTTTACTACGCGAAAACGGTGCTCGCGCGGTAGTGATCCGTAAGGACTACACCGTGTTTGAAACCACCGGTCACCGCGAGGAAACCGATAACCTGATCAACATACTACAACCTTACGGCCTGATTGAGTTTGTACGCAGCGCCCGTGTTGCTATCATTAAAGATAGCGAAGGCTTTAACAGCAAACTGCGCGAATTTGAAAGGCTTGAACCAGGTGAAGAGGTAATCGAAAATGAATACCTTAACCAGGGCGAGAAGGTGTTTACGATGTAGAGCACAAAGCTTAAGGCTGAAAGCCGAAAGCTAAAAAAACGTCATTGCGAGGTACAAAGCAATCCCAAACTATACAGGGGATTACTTTGTACCTCGCAATGACGGGATTAATAAGAGAACAAAAACTTAAATTACTCAATACAAATAAAATCGGTGAGATCACCACTGTTCGGTGAAATCACAAAAATCAAAAAACAATGGCAAAACTAAATTTCGGCGGCACTGAAGAAAACGTAGTAACCCGCGAAGAGTTCCCTTTATCAAAAGCTCAGGAAGTATTAAAAGATGAAGTAGTAGCGGTAATTGGCTACGGTGTACAAGGTCCGGGCCAGGCCCTGAACCAAAAAGACAATGGTATCAACGTAATTGTTGGTCAGCGTAAAGGCACTAAAACTTGGGATAAAGCTATCAGCGATGGTTTTGTACCCGGCGAAACACTTTTTGAAATTGAAGAAGCCTTGCAAAGGGGAACTGTGATTTGCTACTTATTGAGCGATGCAGCCCAGATTGCGTTATGGCCAACTGTTAAAAAACACTTAACCCCAGGCAAAGCTTTATATTTCTCTCATGGCTTTGGTATCACTTTCAACGAGCAAACTGGCATCGTACCTCCTGCTGATGTTGACGTGTTCCTGGTTGCTCCTAAAGGTTCAGGTACTTCATTACGCCGTATGTTCCTGCAAGGCCGTGGCTTAAACTCAAGCTATGCCATCTTCCAGGATGCTACCGGTAAAGCTTTTGATCGTGTTATCGCTTTAGGTATCGCTGTAGGTAGCGGTTACTTATTCGAAACTAACTTCAAAAAGAAGTATACAGCGATTTAACCGGCGAGCGTGGTACTTTGATGGGTTGCGTTCAGGGTATCTTTGCTGCTCAGTACGATGTATTGCGTAGCCATGGTCACTCTCCATCTGAAGCATTTAACGAAACTGTTGAAGAGCTTACCCAATCATTAATGCCGCTTGTTGCTGAAAACGGTATGGACTGGATGTACGCCAACTGTTCAACTACTGCTCAACGTGGTGCGCTTGACTGGTGGAAAAAATTCCGTGACGCTACTAAACCAGTATTTGAAGAGCTTTACGAAAGCGTTGCTACAGGCAAAGAGTCACAACGTTCTATCGATTCAAACAGCCAGCCAGATTACCGCGAAAAACTGGATGCCGAACTGAAAGAATTACGCGAAAGCGAATTATGGCAAGCAGGCAAAACCGTACGCAGCTTACGCCCTGAAAACCAGGTTGTAGAAGCGTAATAAATTAGGTGAAAGCCGAAAGGTAAAAGGCGAAAGGCCTTAAAACAAACTCACCAACACGTCATTGCGAGGCACGAAGACAACCGACCGTAGGGAGCTCATTAATACCTATAAAAAACAAATTATAATTATTAATAATCCCAAACTTAACAGATCGGATCTGCTAATCGGGGATTGCTTCGTTCCTCGCAATGACGTTACTAAAGAAAAATAATAAAAATGGGACAAACATTATTTGATAAGATCTGGGATGCACACGTCGTCAGCAGCAGCGAGGGGTTCCCGGATATTTTGTATATCGATACACATTTCATTCACGAGGTAACCAGTCCGCAGGCATTTGATGGCTTGCGTCAGAGAGGCTTGCCCGTTTTCAGGCCAAAACAAACTGTGGCCACAGCCGATCACAACGTTCCAACCATTGATCAGCACTTACCCATTAAAGAAGAACTTTCACGCTACCAGGTAGATATGCTCACCAAAAACTGTAAAGAGTTTGGTGTTGAGCTATATGGCTTAGGCCACCCGTACCAGGGCATCGTTCACGTTATAGGCCCCGAGCTGGGCATCACCCGTCCGGGTGGTACTTATGTTTGCGGCGATAGTCACACTTCAACTCACGGCGCTTTTGGTGCTATTGCCTTTGGTATAGGTACTTCGCAGGTTGAGCAGGTGTTGGCTACCCAATGTTTACTCCAGTCGCGCCCAAAACGCATGAAAATTGAAGTGAACGGAAAACTACAAAAAGGCGTTGGCGCCAAAGATATTATCCTTTACATCATTGCGCAGATCTCGGCTGCCGGCGGTACCGGTTATGCTGTTGAATATGCAGGCGATACCATCCGCTCGTTGAGCATGGAAGGCCGCATGACCATCTGCAACATGAGTATTGAGATGGGTGCACGTTGCGGACTGATTGCTCCCGACGAAACCACCATCAACTACGTAAAAGGCCGTGAATTTGCTCCTAAAGGTGAAGAATGGGACAAAGCAGTTGCCTACTGGAAAACTTTATACTCTGATGCTGATGCATCTTTTGATGAGGTATTATCCTTTAAAGCTGAAGATATTGAGCCGATGATCACTTACGGAACAAATCCGGGTATGGGCATCGGTGTTACACAACATGTTCCTGAAACTGCTTCATTTGAAGCCAAAGAGCAGGGATCATATAAAAAAGCCCTTGATTACATGGGTCTGCACGATGATGAAACGCTATTGGGCAAACCAATTGATTACGTCTTCATCGGCAGCTGCACCAACTCGCGCATTGAAGACCTACGCCAGGTTGCCGAGTTTGTAAAAGGCAAACACAAAGCCGATAATGTTACTGTATGGGTAGTTCCCGGCTCAAAACAAGTACAGCAGCAGGCTATTGCCGAAGGACTGGACAAAATATTTGATGCCGCAGGCTTCCCGCTTCGCGAACCAGGCTGCAGCGCATGCCTTGGTATGAACGAGGATAAAATCCCGGCAGGTAAATATTGCGTCTCAACCTCAAATCGCAACTTTGAAGGAAGACAAGGGCCAAACAGCCGTACATTCCTTGCAAGCCCGCTTACCGCGGCTGCGAGTGCAATTACGGGTGTGGTTACGGATATAAGGGAATTTCTGAAGGAAGAGGAATTGGTCTGAACTCGAATTTTATAGGAATTGAATGAATTAACAGAATGGAGATTAATAAAAAACGGACACCTGAAGAGTTTAAAGATTGTACGAGCAAAATAATTGGCTGTGCCATGCGTGTGCATTCTACTTTAGGGAACGGTTTCCAGGAAGTAATTTATCAACGAGCCTTAGAAATAGAAATGGGTTTGGAAGGTCTGAGATTCGTCCGGGAAATGGAGATGCCTATCTTTTATCGTAACGAACAAATCGGAACAAGGAGAGTGGATTTCTTTGTCGAAGGCGAAATAATGGTTGAACTGAAGGCTATTGCACAGTTAGAAAACGTTCATTTAGCTCAGGCCATAAATTACCTCGAAGCTTATAACATCCAAACAGGTTTACTCATAAACTTCGGAAGCTTAAGCATGGAGTTTAAAAGATTATTGAATAAAAAATATATCCCAAATCTGAATTAATGATTTTTTTCGATTCGAAAAATTCCCTTAATTCAAAAAATTCGAGTTCAGACAATTATGGCAACTAAAATATTTAAACACATTCAAACCAGCGTGGTGCCTTTGCCTATCGAGAACATCGATACCGATCAGATCATTCCTGCAAGGTTTTTGAAGGCGACTACCCGCGATGGTTTTGGCAATAACTTATTCCGCGATTGGCGTTTTGATGAGAACGATAACCCTAAAGCTGATTTCGTACTTAATCATCCGACCTTTAGCGGTAAGGTATTGGTAGCAGGCAAAAACTTTGGTTGCGGCAGTAGCCGTGAGCATGCTGCCTGGGCTATATCTGACTATGGTTTCGACGCCGTAGTGAGCAGCTTTTTTGCTGATATTTTTAAAGGCAACGCCCTTAATAATGGCTTGTTACCGGTACAGGTAAGCGATGATTTTCTGAAAAAATCTTCGATGCCGTTTATGCCGATCACAAAGCTGAAGTAGAGATCGACCTGGAAAGCCAGACTATCACCATCTCATCAACCGGCGAAAAAGAAAGCTTCGAGATCAATCCTTACAAAAAAGCTTGCCTTATAAACGGCTACGATGATATCGACTATATCTTAAGCCAAAAAGGAAAAATTGAGGAGTTTGAGTTAGCAAGATAGACCATAGTTTATAGTCCATGGACCATAGATTAAAACTAAGTGGGCTATGGACTATGGACCATCGGCTATGGACAAACAAATGAACTAATGAACCAACAAAAACATATTCAGCGAGAAGGTAAAGGTACCGCCAAATTATTCGACGAACGGAGTTTAGCGAACGATTATGCAACCCTTGCCCCCTGCTCAGGCCGGGCCTGAAGGTGCTGGATGTGGGTTGTGGTACCGGCGCTATCTCTAAGGATATTGCCGCATTGGTTGGTGAAAGCGGTCATGTTACGGGCATTGATAATACCGAGTATTTTATCCAGAGCGGTATGGAAACTTACGCTTCGGTTCAAAATATGGAGCTCATTTATACCGATCTGTTCAGCTTTGAGCCGGAAGAACAGTACGATCTTATTGTATCGGCCCGCGTTTTACAATGGCTGAGCAATCCAGTTGAGGCTTTGAAAAAAATGTATTCGTTGTTAAAACCTGGTGGTACGGTATCCATTTTGGATTATAACCACGAGGCTTTACAATGGCAACCGCAGCCACCGGCAAGCATGCAACGCTTTTATGCTACCTTTTTAAGGTGGAGAGGCGATGCCGGCATGAATAACCATATTGCCGAAGACTTGCCCGAATATTTGCAGGAAGCAGGTTTTATCAATATCGAGGTATTTAACGCCGACGAGGTTTACCAAAAAGGCGAGTACAACTTTGAAAACAAAGCAGGCATCTGGGCAAAAGTGGCACAATCAAAGCAAATGGTTGAGGAAGGCTATATTGATGATGAATCGCGCCTGCTGGCTATTGATGAGTACACCAACTGGGTAGAAAATGAAGCCGAGCAAATGGCGATGAAACTAAAAGAAGTACGCGGCGTAAAACCCGAATAAAATAAAACATCTATAAAAACAAAAAACCGCTGCCTCAGGCAGAGATTAGGGTTATGGGAATTAAAAAACACATATTAGTAATACCCGGCGACGGGATAGGCCCGGAGGTTACCACCTGGGGTAAAGCAGTTTTAGAAAAAATCGGTCAGGATTTTGGCCACGAATTTACGTTCGACGAAGCCCTGATGGGTCATGCGGGTATCGAGGCAACCGGTAATCCACTGCCTGATGAAACACTGGCTAAAGCTAAAGCAAGCGATGCTATCCTGTTTGGTGCTATCGGTCACATCAAATATGATAATGATCCGTCGGCCAAAGTGCGTCCGGAGCAGGGATTATTAAAAATCCGTAAGGAGCTTGGTTTATACGCTAACCTGCGCCCTATTATGCTGTTTGATGAGCTTTTGGATGCATCGAGCCTGAAACCTGAAATATTGAAAGGTACTGATATCCTTTTCTTCCGCGAGCTGACCGGCGACGTTTATTTTGGTGAGAAAAAACGCAGTGAAGACCGTAACACGGCTTCTGACCTGATGATCTATTCACGCTACGAAGTTGAGCGTATCGCTATTAAAGCATACGAGGCAGCCCGTGTACGTGGTAAAAGGTTATGCTCCGTTGATAAAGCAAATGTACTGGAGGCTTCACGCCTATGGCGCGAGGTGGTACAGGAAATTGCCAAACAATACCCTGACGTTGAAACCGAGCACATGTTCATTGACAACGCGGCTATGCAATTAGTTAAAAACCCTAAAAAGTTTGATGTGGTATTAACCGCCAACTTATTCGGTGATATCCTTACTGACGAAGCATCGCAAATTGCAGGTTCGATGGGTATGCTGGCTTCAGCTTCTGTAGGTGATGGTACGGGATTTTTGAGCCTATCCACGGTTCGGCACATGATATTGCCGGTCAGGATAAAGCAAACCCACTGGCATCGATATTATCAGTAGCTTTAATGCTTGAAATTAGTTTCGGCTTAAAAGATGAAGCTAAAAAGATAACAGACGCAATTGATAAAACTCTGAAAGACGGTTACCGCACCGGCGATATTGCTGATGCCAATACTGATAAAGTGAAAATTTTAGGCACTACGGCAATGGGCCAAAAAGTGCTGGAATATTTGTAGGTAGAGATTAGAGACCGGAGCTTGGAGATTAGGCAATGTATTGATAGAATCACCATTCCCCTTGTAATCTCGGCAAAAAAACAAAATCTGTGAAATCACCTTAATCAGTGAAATCACAAAAAAGGAATAACATGAAATGGAACGCTGATTTATACGACCAAAAGCATGCCTTCGTATTTAAATACGGAGAAGATGTGCTTGAGTTTTTGGATGTGAAACCTGGTGAACGCATCCTTGACCTGGGTTGCGGCACAGGCCATTTAACTAAACTAATACAGGATAAAGGTGCCATCGTAAAAGGCACCGATTATTCGCCCGAAATGATAGCCCAGGCTAAACAGCTTTATCCTGATGTTGATTTCGCGGTAGAGAATGCAGCTGATTTTCACACCACGGAAAAATATGACGCCATATTTTCGAACGCCGCCCTGCATTGGGTGCTTGATGCCAACGGTGCTATTCACAGCGTAGCCAACAGCCTTAAAAAAGGAGGCCGGTTTGTTGCTGAAATGGGCGGACAGGGCAATGTTGAACGTTTGATTGAGGCTACCAAACTGGTACTGCATAATCATGGTTACAATGAAAAAGCTGATACCAAAGTATGGTATTTCCCTTCGGTTGGCGAATATGCTACCAAACTGGAAGAGCATGGTTTCAGGGTTACCTACATGATTCATTATGATCGTAAAACCCCGCTGCAGGATGGCGATCAGGGCGTAGCCAAATGGATTACCATGTTTGGCGCACAGTTTTTAGAAGGCATTCCCGAGGATGAGAAAGAACAAATCCTGGCTGAGATCATTAAAAAGCTTGAACCCTTTTATAACGATAACGGCCAATGGTATGCCGATTATAAAAGGTTAAGATTTATTGCCATTAAAAAATAGATATGAGACGTGAGATTTGAGATATGAGATTTTTTTCTCTAACTTGAATACTCGCTTCTTCAAAGAGATATGAGACGTGAGATATGAGATTTCTTTATATCTCAAATTATACCTCTAACAAAAAATAAAAGAAACAAAAAATAACAATATAGATGATTAGGCATGAGTCTCAAATCTCATATCTAACATCTCAAATCTAAAAAAGATATGTTACACGATCCCAACCGCGTTTATGTTTTTGATACCACGCTCCGCGATGGCGAGCAGGTACCGGGTTGCCAGTTAACAACCCCCGAAAAGATTGAGATAGCTAAGGAACTGGAACTACTGGGCGTGGATATTATTGAAGCAGGTTTCCCGGTTTCAAGCCCGGGCGACTTCCAAAGCGTTGTTGAAATTTCAAAAGCTGTTAAAGAACCTACCGTTTGTGCGCTTACGCGTGCCAACAAAGGTGATATTGACGCTGCTGTAGCATCTCTGCAATATGCCAAACGTCCGCGCATCCATACCGGTATCGGTCTCGTCTGACATGCATATCAAACATAAATTCAACAGCACCCGCGAAGAGATTTTGGAGCGCGCTGTTGAAGCCGTTAAATATGCCAAAAAATCTGTCGAGGACATTGAGTTTTACGCCGAAGATGCCGGCAGGGCCGATGTGGTTTACCTGGCCCAAATGGTTGAAGCTGTTATCGCCGCCGGTGCTACAGTAGTAAATATTCCAGATACAAATGGTTACTGCCTGCCAGATCAATACGGCAGCAAAATCAAGTTTTTGAAAGAGAACGTTAAAAACATTGATAAAGCTATCATCTCTGTACATTGCCATAACGACCTTGGTTTGGCTACAGCCAACTCAATAGCTGGTTTGCAAAATGGCGCGCGCCAAATTGAGGGTACCATCAACGGTATCGGCGAACGTGCCGGTAATACTTCTATCGAAGAAGTGGTGATGATCCTCAAAACGCATCACACCCTGGGCCTACATACCAATATTGACTCTAAACGATTCTATGAATTGAGCCAGATGATCCGCACACAAATGCGGATGCCGGTACAGCCTAATAAAGCTATTGTAGGTGCAAATGCCTTTGCGCACAGCTCGGGTATTCACCAGGACGGCTTCCTGAAAATGCGCGAAAACTATGAAATCATTCGCCCTGAAGATGTAGGCTTTCCGAGCGCCACAATAGTGCTAACCGCGCGCAGCGGCAGGCATGCTCTGAAATTCCATCTGGAGCGTTTAGGATATACGCTGGATAAGGAAGAACTTGCTTTTGTTTACAATAACTTTTTAACGCTTGCCGATAGCAAGCTTGACATAAATGACCAGGATTTGCAAAGCCTTATGGCGCACCGACTGGTAAAAAATTAACAATGGAAACTGATACAAAAAGCCAGCTTAATTTCGAAGCGGCATACCAGCGGATAAAAGACGTTGTGAAACGTACCCCGCTGCAATATAACGCCGGTCTTTCGGCAAAATACGAGTGTGAGGTTTATTTAAAACGCGAAGACCTGCAGGTTGTTCGCTCATATAAGTTGCGCGGCGCATACAACATGATCAGTCAGTTAAATGATGATGAGTTGATCCGCGGTGTGGTTTGCGCCAGCGCGGGCAACCATGCCCAAGGCGTAGCCTTTTCGTGCAATAAAAGGAATATCAAAGGCGTAATTTTTATGCCCGAAATTACCCCCAAACAAAAAGTTAAACAAACCGCCATGTTTGGGAACGGCAATATAGAGATTGTTCTTACCGGTGATACGTTTGACGATTGCTTGGCTGAGGCCCTCGCCTACACCGAAAAAAACCAGATGACCTTCATCCCTCCTTTCGATGACTACCGCGTTATTGAAGGCCAGGGAACCGTAGGCGTTGAAATACTACAGGACCTTCCGGATATTGAAGTAGCGATTATGCCTATCGGCGGTGGTGGCTTTGCATCTGGAACAGGTACTTATCTTAAAAACAATGTTCCAAACATCCATCTGATAGGCGTTGAGCCTGAAGGTGCCCCATCAATGCTGGGCGCCATAAACCATGGTAAACCCATTACATTAGATGAAATAGACCGCTTTGTTGATGGCGCCGCTGTTAAACGCGTTGGCGCATTAACTTATGATATCTGCAAAGATATCCTGGATGATATGCTGCTGGTACCTGAAGGTAAAATTTGTACCACCATACTGAAACTTTACAACGAAGATGCTATTGTGGTTGAACCCGCAGGAGCGTTATCAGTAGCCGCACTTGATGCCTGTAAAGAGCAGATCAAAGGCAAAAAGGTAGTTTGTATCATCAGCGGTGGTAATAACGATATTGCCCGTATGCAGGAGATCAAAGAAAAATCATTACTGTACGAAGGCCTGAAACATTACTTCATTGTTCGTTTCCCGCAGCGTCCGGGGGCATTGAAACTGTTTGTGAACAGTGTATTAGGTCCCGGTGATGATATTACCCGTTTCGAATTCATTAAAAAGAATGAAAAAGAAAACGGCCCTGCACTGGTTGGTATCGAGCTAAAAAATGCAGAAGACTATCCGGCTTTGCTGCAACGCATGCATGCGCACCGTTTCAATGTTATTGAACTTAATAAAGATCAAACTCTGTTTGAGTATTTGGTGTGATACACTATAAATACTCAAAAAAAGCGTCATTGCCTTTAACAAGGCAATGACGCTTTTTTTGTATATCCAATGAAGCTAATTTAGTTAGCTTCTTATTATCTTTATCTAATAATCACCTCCACCATTCCTATCGCTAACATGAAAAAACCATTCTTCATCCTGATTGCTGCCTGCTTTTGCGCATGCAATAATCCGTCAAAACCAGCGGCAGATACCGCAACTGAATCATCAAACACTCCTTACGCAATAAAAACCGGCGGGAATAAGCTCATTAAAGTTGCCGGTAAATATAACGTATGGACGAGAAAAAGTTGGCGACGGTAAAATAAAAGTGTTACTGCTGCATGGCGGTCCGGGTTTTTCACATGACTATATGGAATGCTTTGAGGATTTTTTGCCGAAGGAGGGCATTGAGTTTTATTATTATGATCAGCTTGGCTGTGGTAATTCGGATGCGCCTGCCGATACCTCATTATGGAACATTCCACGTTATGTTGAAGAGGTTGAAGAAGTGCGCAAGGGCTTAGGGCTTGATAATTTTTACATACTCGGACATTCATGGGGCGGTATGCTGGCTATGGAATACCTGCACAAATACCAGTCGCACGTTAAAGGGGCGGTATTATCAAACATGACAGCCGGCATTAAAGGCTATGTTGCCTATGCCGCTGAGTTGAAGAAGAAGTTTTTTACGCCGCGTGATATCACTGTATTTGATTCATTAGACAGGCTTAAACAATACGACTCGCCTCAATACAACGACTTGCTGATGAATAAGCTATATACCCAGGTGATCTGCAGGCTTCCATTAGAGAATTGGCCCGAACCTTTATGGCGTGCCTTCAAAAAAGCGAATCATACCATATACATACAAATGCAGGGTGTTGACGAGTTTCACGTAACCGGCAATTTTAAAGGATGGGAATTTTGGGACAAACTGCAGAATATAAAAACGCCTACCCTTGTTTTAGGCGGCGTACACGATGAAATGAACCCCGAAGACATGAAAAAGGAAGGCCGTTTATTACCCAACAGCCGCACCTATTTATGCCCCAACGGCAGCCACATGAGCATGTATGATGATCAGCAAAATTATTTCAAAAACCTCATCACTTTTTTAAAGGACGTTGACGCGGGTACATTTACCGCAGATAAAAAGTAGCACACCAATTCTAACACAGCGTTTTATATTCCACCACCATTAAAACCGTAAATCATGAAAAAGTTATTTACCTGTATCATCACCACGATGATCTTCACTGCGGTAAATGTTTATGCGCAGTTAACGCCGCAACCCAGTTCAACGCAAAGTATTGTGCAGGATTTTGGCCTCGGAAAAATCAGTCTTGTTTACTCCCGTCCGGATGTAAGAGGCCGTAAAATATTTGGAGGTATGGAACCTTACGGAAAAGTTTGGCGCACGGGGGCCAATTCGGCCACGGTAATTAAATTTACCGATGAGGTAAGCATGGAAGGCAACAATATCCCGGCGGGCGAGTATGGGCTGTTCAGCATCCCCGGCGAAAACGAGTGGACCATCATCCTCAGCAAACAACCAAAGCAATGGGGCGCCTATAACTATAAGGAAGCTGATGATTTTTTGCGTTTCAAAGTAAAAACAGAACACCTTAAGGCTTTAACAGAAACCATGACCCTCGCATTCAGCAATGTTGCAGCAACCACCTGCGATTTACAGATGATGTGGGAGCACAGTGGCTTCACAATTCACATGACCACCGATATCGATGTCAAGGTAATGGCCAAGATCGACTCGGCCATGAATACAGATAAAAAGCCATACTATGAAGCTTTGATCTATTACTATAACAATAATAAAGATATGGACAAGGCCTTAGCCTGGGCAACCGAACTGGAAAAAGACAAAAACTTTCCGCCATTTGTGCCTAAACTATGGAAAGCTCGGATCTTATTGAAAAAAGGTGATAAAGCCGCAGCAATAGCTACAGCCCAGGAAGGTGCAAAAATGGCTGCCGATATGAAAACAGATGAGTACGTACGGTTAAATAATGAGCTAATAGCACAGGCGAAGAAGTAATCATTTTAACTCGATATAATCTCCAAACAAAAAACCCTTGCCAGTGATATTGGCAAGGGTTTTTGTTTGGAAGTAAGATTCTAAAAAGCTGGGGATTGCGCGATTCCCCTCTTGAGAGGGGCGAAGGGGTGTGTTTCTGCTTTGATAAGTCTACAGCAGCCCCCCTGCTACCGCTCATTCCTCCGCACCCCCTCTCAAGAGAGTAATAGCCCATCAAGAGGCAGTAGCCATTTTGTTAATTAAAAAGTTAAACACCTGGTTATTGCCTCTATTGTTATATTTAAATGTGAACTCATTCAGGTATGATTGCAAATGTCTGAGCGATACTTTATGGTATTGACCATATATCCCCCGTTTTAACAATGTCCAAAAGCCCTCAATCGTATTGGTGTGATACTCTCCCCGGGCATACTCTTCTTTTTCCTTGTTTAATACCTGATGTTCACGGAATATTTTATTTAAACCGGCATATCCACCAAAGCCGTCCGTTACAATAGTAGCATCTGTGCTCACTGATTGTTCAACAATGGGTTTGAGCGTTTTCCCATGTGCCTTATCTATGACCTGAAGCTTTAGACGGCCATCCCGCTCCAATAACCCAATCACGGGCTGTTTATCCTGCATGCCGGTGACCTGCAAATTATTATCGCGCCTTTCCTGCCGCTTTTTCTTTGAGTGATTGGCTTTTTTACCACCTAAATAAGTCTCATCTACCTCAACAATACCCTTAAACAAACCGCCATCCCCGCCGTCCCGCATGGCTTCCCGTATCCGCATCTGCAAATACCAGCCTGTCTTACGATTGCATCCCAGATCCCTGCTTAACTGACGTGCAGATAACCCCTTTTTCGCATTCAGCATTAATGAAATAGCCAAAAACCATTGCGGCAAAGGAAGTTTGGTGCCCTCGAAAACAGTGCCGACCAAAACGCTATAGCTGCGGTTACAGCTATTGCAAATATGCCGTTGGCTTTCCTGGCGCTTGCTGCTCCGTTTGCTGTTGCAATACGGGCATTCTGGCAATCCTTGCCATCTTAATCCTTCAAGATAGTCTATGCAACTGGACTGATCTGGAAAACGCTTAATCGTCTCTATGATATTCATTATCATAAATATACAAATTATTCCTGCCTTTTCATGGGCTATTACTCTCAAGAGGGAGCCTTAGAAATCGCTTAGTTATTAAAACCTTGTATAAAAAGCCAGCTGTGCTACATGGTTTACCACATAGGCATCGGCTTGTTTAATGTATTGATTAAGATAACCAGCTTCGGCGTCAAATGATTTGCTAAAGCGGTAGCCAACCGCTACGTAAGCACGGTTTTGATCAAAAAAGTGTTTATTAACTTTATTCTTATTTTGAACGTTTACAAAGGCCTCGTTTTGCAGGGCGAGGAAAGTACCTTCTGTAAATACATCCGAATCCGGTTTCATCGGGATCACTGCACGGGCAAAATACCTGAAACGCTGGGCAAAATACCGATCGTTTTTATTATCGGCAGTGTTCCCTAAAAAGCGCTGCTCTAACCTAAAACGATGTGCCAATTGCACATGTTTGGTAAGCTTATGGGTATATGTGTACTGCTGCCAAATGCGGTGCTCCGGGCGAAATGTTGTTTCGTTACTTGGAGTTCGGCCATAGGTAGCTATGTAGGCATAACCCAAGGCCCCTACCTTGTTTTTGGCAAAATAATAATTAGCCGAAGGACGGAGCAGGATATGCTTTAGGTAACTTACTTCATCATGCGAGCGCAATTGTCCGTCGAACGAATAACCCCAATGTTCGGATAATTTTTGGCTGTGAAAAATAGCCGCCCAGCCCGAAAACTGGTTGTCTTGCGCAAGCAGCCTTGCAGGTGCCGCGAGCAGTAGTACTGCGAAAATTAATAGTTGTTTTTTTAATTGCATGGATGATATATGTGTGTTATAAAGGTTAACATTTATTGTAGAGACGCATTACATGCGTCTCTTTTTGCGACAGAAATTTGCAGGATCTGTCGTTTTATTAAAGTAGAGACGCATGTGCTGCGTCTCTACGCATAGCTTTACTAATCCTTAAACCTTACCAGGGTTTGGCGGCCCAGATCAACCGTTACCCTGAAGGCTTCCTGGTTGCTGCTGTATCCCGGTGTTTGGTGCAGGCTTAATATAAACTGTCCCTTTACACGCTTGTATAAAAACGGCGTGTAAATAATATCTAAACGGTTATAAGTTTTCTTTTCAAAAAACGCGTCGCCGTAAATAATATGGCTGCCCTGGCCTTTGTAAAATTCGTCAAATAGGGCAAAACGTTTCCAGCTTAAATAAGCATTAGCTACAAAGCCGGCGGGTTTATGAAAACCATCAACACCCCTAACCCGCTCAAACGACATCATGCCGCCTGCTTCAATAGATAACGAATCTAAAATGGTTTTATGACTTAAGTCGAGCCCTAATCTTATTTGTCCGCCGCCATTATCCTGGATGTGGTCGTTTGGTAAAAGCACCTCAGCCCCTGCATCATGCATCAGCAAAAAATAGTGCGAAACATAAAAGGGCCCGGTTAAGCTTGGTCGGTATTTACCCGAAAAACCGAACAGGAACTGCTCACGATCGGTAACGGTTTGGCGGCTTACCCAGTCAATCCAGGCAGTTTCGGTAAAGTGGGCATTATGAAAACGAGTAAGCAAACCCTCAACATTGGGGCGATAGTAGCGCAAAGTATCGTTCAGTAGAGCCCGTGGATAATCATCCAGCAAACCCTCGCGCGGGAAAGCACCGGCATTGAACAGCCAGTTTTTACCGGTAAAGCTGTAATAAGCAACTGGATTAACTTTCAAAAAATATGGTTTTGCACCAAACTCATGAATGCCGTTAACCCCTACAATAAAGTGGTTCACACTATCGATATTCAAGCCCAGGTCAAGCGCGGTACGCACACCCGAATAGGTGCGTGAGCGGGCAACAAAATCTTTGTACTCCCGGTTATCCATAAAACCCAAGCCATTAAAATGGATATCAAGGCTACCCTGTGCAAGGGCTGCAGTGGTGGTTATGATCGAAAAAAAGACAAAAAGGTATATCCGTTTAAACATAGTCGATTTATTATTTTACTGTAATGTTGATGCTCTTGCTGTTACGGCCGCCAAAAAATGGTTCGGTACGCAATGAAAAAATGAGTTGATATCTGCCAGGCTGCTCCGGTGCTGTTACGTTAAATTTAAAATGAGTGCTTTCGCCCGGCTTTAGGGCAATGTTATGGAATGAATCATCTGCCTTTTGATTAGTGATCTGATCAGTCTTTTTAAAGAAACAGGCTTCAAAAAATACAGGGTGCTTTTGATTTTTATTACTGAAATCAATGGCGAATGGATAAGGATTTTTAACCGTAAGGTCGAAATCTATTTTTTGCCCCGGACTAACGGCTTCTTTGGGAGCAAGTGTTTCAAATTCAACCCGCTGATAAGTGCGCGTATCGTCGACCCAACCGCCATACCATTTACCGGCAAATACGTTAATGGAATCGGTTGTTACACCGGGCAACCAAACATCCAGTACATAATAAGTTTTTTTATGCTGAATGCTGTCTTCTATAGGCCAGATATCATACTGGGTACGGCGATAATGGCGTGAATCATAGGCAAGCCCACGGGTGGTGTTATTATAAAAATTGTATTTGGACGGATCCTGAAAACCGTCATAAAATATCACATAATTATTGCCTGCCTTTTTCTGGATCTGATGAGCCCAATCCTTAAAGCCGAAAAAGCTTTTCATGGCATCGATCTTTAGCAACAACGGAGGCCCCCAGATAATACAGATACGAACAAGCAAAATCAGGCTGAGGTTTATAACAGCCAAACGGTTAAACCAGGTAGGTTTGCCTCCCGGCCTGGCAAAACTGATGAGCACCAGCATGCTCAACGGCACATAAGCAATCAGTGTCCAATGGAGCTGTACTTCACCTTTAAAGGAGGTGAGAAAAAAGAATGCTAAAATGCCCGCGCTGTTTACGAGCAGGGTGCGGGTGAAAACATCTTGTATTTTGGTTGTAAATCCTTTATAAAAAAGGAACCAGCCAATCAGCGGCCCGGCCATTATCAACTGCCCCAATGGATATAAATAGGTATTATCCAACTGGTAGTCATCGGCCGAACGCTCGCTAAGGTGATAGCTTATTGAAGGATAATCGTGGTTTACCTGCCACAGGATATGCGGTGCATACAAAGCAAGCGCCAGCAGCACAATTCCGTAAAAAGACCCTCGCTTAAGCAATTTTATATTAGATACAAGCGTGAAAGCAACCAACAAAATGCCATGGTACTTACTATATAGCAGGCAGGCTATCACCACGCCCAATATAATGGCAAGTTTTAAGCTGTCCTCTTCAATATATTGCTGATAAAAATACAGGAACAGCACCGTGAAAAACAGCAAAGGGGCATCAGGTGTGGTGGTAAAACCATAAATATGGAATACAAAGATGCCCGAAACCACCAGTATAAAGTTGATGGCATCAACCCTATAGCGCTTTAGCATCAGCCACATCAGGTATAAAGATGCGGTGGTGCTCATCACTGTAAAGAGCCTCACCCCAAATTCATTATGTATGAGACTGTAACCTGCTTTAATGAAAACGGCCACCATAGGCGGATGGTCATAATATCCCCAGTCTAAAAAACGCGAGTAAACCCAGTAGTAGGCCTCATCCGCATGGATCTCCAGGGTAAATGCCTGTACGGCATTTAGCAAAGCCCACAACAGTAAAAAATAAATTATTGGCTTGTTATATTTTACCGGCGCGCTATTTAAAGAGGTATCCTGCATTAAAATGGATGAGTAAATGAATGGGCAAAGGTATGATAAAAGATATAAGCCATAAAACGTTGGCAGCGGCGATGTGATAATTTGACGAAAAACATACCACAATCTTCATAATTTAGCGCAGCTGGAAAGCCTTAACCCATCCAATATAAAATGAAACAAGAATTTGAGGTTATCAAAAAACCGCGCCTGATGCTGTTAAACGTTGTTAAAGATCTTAGCCCCGAACAACTTAACCACATCCCCGCAGGGTTTAATAACAACCTGATCTGGAACCTGGCGCATATGATTTCCGGACAACAAGGTATTTGCTATACACGTGCAGGCGTACCTATTGTGGTTGATGACAAGTACTATACCCCCTACCGTCCCGAAACAAAGCCGCAAAGTTTTATTAATGCCGATGATATTGCTGAGGTTAAAGAGCTGCTTATTTCAACTATTGATAAAATGGAGGAAGATTACCAGACAGGTATTTTCTCAAACTATCAACCGATGACCACCCGTTATGGTGTTACCTTGAGCAATATAGAAGAAGCAATCCGTTTTTTGCCATTTCATGATGGTTTGCATACCGGTTATATCATGGCTTTGAAAAGAGCGGTTTTGGAGGAGATGAGTAAGCTTGTTTAGTATACAATCTTACTAAACGGGATCCCTACCGTTAGCCCGATTGCTGTTTTATTGTAAGGCAGTCGGGTATTCTTTAAGGAATTATTGATGTCCTGAAGCAAAAGTTGTGCTTCAAAATTTATGGCTGTGACTCCCTTTTTATCAATAAGAACAATTGGGATGCCGATGATAGAGTTGAGCGCTTTATAAGTCCCCAAATTTTTTCAATCCGGAAACTAATGCCAACATGCGAGGTTCCGGGGATATACACTAACTTACCTGCCGCAACGGGTGTTATAAAGTTTTTATATTGGCCTATGTACCGGTCACCTTTATTTATGGTGACGGTGTTGATCCCATCTGTTCCCTGTGCTCCCGTTACATCAGCACTAAATAAGGAACCGCTTTGTACCGTATTATTCACAAAGCCTTTACCGGCAAAGGTTAAAAAGAACCGGCCCAATTTAGGGCTTTCCCAGAAACGAGTATGACTTACAAATAATTCGAGCGGGTAGTTATAATGTTTGTTAACCTGTGCATTCACATCATTGCTTACCATAAATTTTTGTGGGATAACCGGGATATAAACGCCCAGACTTGTCCAGTTATCGGTTACCAGGTCATAATTACCTGTATTTACCAGTAGTTCTGATTGCTGTTCGGAAAACCGTTGCAAATAATCTCCCCGGAGCGAAGCATAAAAGGTTTCCCGAAGTTTGCTTTTCACCTCATTGAGATTTTGTCCCGGCGCCTCCTCCTGTTTCAAAGCGTTAAGAGATTGCTCAAACTCTTCGGCCTTTTTGTTGATACTTTGAGCGATTGTATTTACCATCAATGCCCGGGCTGCATCCATCTCCTTTTTAAAATCACCATTGGCTGCGTAATAAGTTTTCGGCTTTCCCATCCAAGTTTTTTGAATGGTAAAACCCAATTGATTATCATAATACCTGTTAGCACTTTTTGCCGAATACGCGTTTGCTATATTTACCCTCGCCCCTGCTACTACAAATGACCTTACCCAATCATCACTATCAACCGGTTGGTGAAAATTATGATTGATGCTGATCATCCCTTCCGCAGCGTTGATATTAACATAATTTTTATACAACGAAAGGTCTTCATTACCGGAGAGGTAGGAGCTCACCTTATTGGACAGGAAGATATTCATGCTTTTATTAGAGATCAGCATCCCATGGCCTGTGCTGTTAGAATAGTTAGTCACTTTGCTGTTTATCGCCTTTATCTCATTGATGATCTGTGTAGTGGTTTGAGCTTTAGATTGCAAGAAGCCTGAACAGAAAAAGAGCAGACCACTTACTATGATTTTAAGCCACGCTGTATAGTTTCTCCGGTTAATATATTTCAGGCCAGCCCCCATTGCTGCGTAATTTGATTGGTAAAAACTTTCTGGCAGTCGGCATTGAGCAGGGTTTTCCGGGCGTTGACCCACCGGGTAGCTGCATCGCCGTACATTCTTTGGATGCGTTGTGGGGTAATTTCGTTGGCCTTGCCCCAATGAAATGTAAAGGGGATATTTTCATGCTCAAGCATCAGCCATACCTGGGTATAAAAGTTATAAGCTTTGTCTGATAGTGGTGCATCCAACTCCATAATGCAGGTATGTTCAAACCGGGTAAAGCCCAATGTGGCTTTGGTTTGCTTAACAAACCTAAATGAAAATACACCGCTGAAAGGGCCGATATCTTTATTGATCTTCAACATCAAATCGGCAACCCTTGGCGAAAGTTCTGCCGGGAAACCGATGGCAGAGCTCAATAGTTTTCCTCTTAACGTAGTATTGCTAAAAATTTCGCCCAGCGTACCAAAATGAGGATCAGTATTAGTTGTCATGCTGATATTTAACACCTTGGTAACTACAACCGGAACTAAAGCGGGCACAGCATCAGTAATAGTACCTATAAAACTGGCAGCATCATCTCCCGGGCCGATCCCCGCCGCGTTATCAACCGGGGGCTGATAGTTGGTACGATACGGGCGCTTATACATAGTGGTTACAAATGCCCCTTTATCCAGATCGTACGGATTAAGCAGTACCGAAAAATGGAAAGGGCGCTCGTTACCGCATGGCAGCTTATCGGTATCGCTAAAATCAAGTGTTGCCATCATACCCTGCAGTTCGGCATCATAAGGTAACCGTTGCACATAAGTTTCTAACAAAAACAGGGGTTCTGTTTCCATTAGTACGCCGTGGATAATACCGAAGCTCCCAAAACTTACCAATGCGGCATTGAAAAGTTCATCATCCTGTACCAGCTCGGTTTGCAGCAGATCCATAAACCGTTGCGCTACAATGGGAGCGGAGGCTCTTTCCAACCAAATGTGCCTGTCGGGACTTACCACAATATGGAGCCCTACTACAAAATCTGGTGTGGCACCAAAATCAAACGCCGAGCCATGAGTTCCTGTACTCACTGCACCAGCTATAGTTTGCCCGTTGCTGGCACCGGAAGTTTTGAGTGACAGGCCCCTGTTTTTCAAAAATGCGCCGAGTTCCCAAATACCGTTGCCACTTTGTGCAAAAAGCAGGTGGTCTTTGTTGCCAGTGTAAGCAGGGTTTACGGCTGTATCGGCAATAGTAAACCTGGTGTTAAGGGGTTTTGTATCCAGCATTACACCATCTTTAACCGTTGCTATTTTTGTCCACGACCAGCCAGCGCCCAATGATCGTAATGGGGTACCGGTCTCAATAGCTTCTTTAATCAGGTTTTGAAGCCCTTTGGTAGCGTCATTATAACCTTCAAGGGCATCAAGATTGTCTTCGTTGCCTAATTCATACAGATCTTTAATTTGCTCGGTAAAAGTTTCGTGCCGGTTTTCCCAACTGCTGACTCCTGTTTTAATAACTTTCATAGCCGCTTATTTGATTACGCCATCTTTGGCGCAAGGTTTACCGCATTTCCACTCTACCCTTGCAGGGCTCCAGATACCTAAGGTTACAACAGTAAGCAAGGAATAACCGAAATTATTCTTCACCGTAACTTCGGCCATACCATTGGAGCCAAGGGAATCACATATAGGAGTAACGATTCGCTTGGGGCTTTGGATAGCTCCCCAAAAAAGAAGTTTACATTCTGGTGCGATACCTCTGACCCAGCCTGCGCCTTTGTTTCGACACGGGCCGTGTAACAACTGCACAGCATTAATGAGATTAAAACAGCAGGGATAAGCTTCCTATAAAAATACAGGGGCCTGTTCAAACGTGATGGCAACATATTGTAAGTATTTGGGAAATTCCTAAAATACAATAAAGTAAATCCAAATACTTGATTTTCAATTAAGTAAAAACACGTTTATTGAATACGTACTTTTACGTCATTTATTTGATTAATGAAAAGAAGGGGCTTATCTTATTGATTTGTACAATCCCAGATGCTTTGGTTTGGTTAAAACAATATGCCATAAATGGTTTTTTCTTGAGCGGAAGGATGCAGCGCTGGCACTAAGATAGTAGCGCCACATGCGGTAAAAGGTATCACCATATTTAACGTTAAGCTGCGGCCAGCTTTGCTCAAATTTTTTACGCCACTCCATACAGGTTCGGTCGTAATATACGCCGAAGTTATGCCAATCTTCCAAAATAAATAAGCCCTGCCATGCTGTTGAGAGTTGTGCTGCAGATGGCAGCATACCATTCGGAAATATGTATTTTGCAATCCAGGGATCGGTAACTTTAGTTGAGTAATTACCGCCTATGGTATGAAGAAGGCAAATACCGTCATCTGCTAAATTTTCGTTCACCCTTTCCATAAAGATGCGATAATTACGGTAGCCAACATGTTCAAGCATCCCCACAGAAACTATCCTGTCGAATTTTTCATGTACATCGCGATAATCCTGCACCCTGATCTCCACAGGCAAACCTTTGTTAATCTCCTTTGCAATAATGGCCTGCTCTTCTGAAAGGGTTACGCCTATCCCTTTTACGCCATACTTTTCGGCCGCATATTGAAGGAGGCCGCCCCATCCGCAGCCTATATCAAGTAAGCTCATGCCTGGTTCCAATTTTAACTTACGACAAATCAGATCAAGCTTAGCTTCCTGGGCCTCATCCAATGTTTGTGCAGTTTCCCAATAGGCACAGGAGTATATCATCCGCTTATCAAGCATCAACTCAAACAGGTCGTTGCCAATATCATAATGCTTGTGTGCAACTTCTTTTGCCTTTGATTTGGTTTGCTGATTACTAAATTTTGCCTTGAGAAAGTATTTAAGCGTATTTAAGTCGCGCGGGATCATTTTATCAACCCGGTGATACTGGACGCGAAAAAATTCGTCAAGCGCTTCACAATCCCACCAACCTTCCATGTAGGCTTCCCCAAAACCTAAAGACCCTCCTGCCAGCACACGATCATACAATTTAGGATTGCGTACCTGTAAATCCCATGGGTTATTGCCATTCACGGTAATACCACCTGAAGCAAACATATTTGTAACAATCTCTTTTGATGATCCCATAGCTTTTTCCGGTTTATGCGGTGATAAAGATATTCTTTTTGCGGAAAAACAGGAACAATTGCTAACATAGTACTGCCGCGGGTTACACTACGCCAAACCCGCGGCAATTTTACAAAAAAAGCCCCCTTACAGGAGGCCTTCTTATATATTCATTAAATCACTTTAAAGATCAGTATAATCCCAATTATACTTCTTCCATGCTTTCGCCGGTTACTGTTTCTTTGATCTTATTTTCCAATTCTTCCTGTAGCTCAGGGTTATCAAGGATCAGTTGTTTAACAGCATCACGCCCCTGGCCTAAACGGGTTTCGCCATAGCTAAACCATGACCCTGCTTTTTTAATAATGTTGTATTCAACACCCAGGTCAATGATCTCACCGGCCTTTGAAATACCTTCGCCAAACATGATATCAAACTCGGCTACACGGAACGGAGGGGCAACTTTATTCTTAACGATCTTAACCTTTACGCGGTTACCGGAAACCTCATCAGTGTCTTTAATTTGGGAAATACGGCGTACATCCAAACGTACCGAAGCATAAAATTTCAATGCATTACCACCAGTAGTGGTTTCAGGGTTGCCAAACATAACACCGATCTTATCGCGCAGCTGGTTAATAAAGATACAGCAGCATCCTGTTTTGCTGATAGTGCCGGTTAGCTTACGTAATGCCTGGGACATTAAACGTGCATGCAGGCCCATTTTTGAATCGCCCATTTCGCCTTCTATCTCGGCTTTAGGAACCAACGCTGCAACAGAGTCGATAACCAAAATATCAATAGCGCCCGAACGGATTAGGTTATCGGCAATTTCCAGTGCCTGTTCACCATTATCAGGCTGGGAGATCAGCAGGTTTTCAACATCCACGCCTAATTTCTTGGCATAAAAACGATCGAAAGCGTGCTCCGCATCAATAAAGGCTGCAATTCCACCGTTCTTTTGCGATTCGGCAATGGCATGGATAGCCAAAGTTGTTTTACCTGACGATTCAGGCCCGTAGATCTCAATGATCCTTCCTTTAGGCAAACCGTTAACTCCCAAAGCAATATCAAGCCCTAATGAGCCGGTTGATATAACTTCAGTTTGTTCAACTACGGATTCGCCCAATTTCATGATGGTACCTTTACCGTATGATTTTTCCAGCTTATCTAATGTAAGCTGTAATGCCTTCAATTTATCAGCGCTATTTTTATCTATGTTAGCCATCGTATTAATTTCTTCAACAAATATAATTACATTTTTTAAAATTACTAATTTTTTTAGTAATTTATTTTTTTGCGACTGGTTGATTGGAATGTATTAAGTAAATATAATAACTACTCACTAAGTCATCTATCCACTTACTCAACTAATTATCCACACTTCTCTTCCTCAACTCCTTATCTATAATATTAAGGGCCTTTTTCTTTTTAGCTTCTTTGGCCTTCTTAAGTTTTGCAGCTTCAAGCCTTTGCAGCGCGGCTTCTGTATTATTGCGCTCATAATAGCGACAAAACCACGTAAGCGGACAAATATCGCATTTAGGGCTGCGCGCCAAACAAATATACCGGCCATGCAATATAAGCCAGTGATGTGCAACACCTATATATTCTTTAGGAATATTTTGGACCAACTGTTTTTCAACCGCCAACGGGGTACGGGCATTATTAGTTAAGCCAATGCGGTTGGCCACCCTAAAAACATGTGTATCAACAGCCATGGCCGGTTCTTCAAAAATAACCGAAGCGATCACATTGGCAGTTTTACGGCCTACACCTGGTAATTTTTGCAGATTTTCGATCCCCGAAGGTATTTCGCCATTAAAAACTTCCATCAGCATTTTGCCCATGCCTACCAAATGTTTGGCTTTATTATTAGGATAACTTACTGACCGGATGTATGCAAAAACTTCGTCGGATGTTGCGGCAGCCAGATCTTGCGGAGTAGGAAAACGCTCAAACAGTGCCGGCGTTACCTGGTTAATCCGTTTATCAGTACACTGTGCCGAAAGTATAACGGCCACCAATAATTGGAATGGGTTATTATAGTGCAGCTCAGTAACCGGGTTAGGCTGGTTTTTAGAAAAATAATCAACAAAATGGCGATAGCGTTCGGCTTTTAACATTAGTTCACTGGTTCATTCGTTCATTAGTTTATTGGTGCTTTGCTTATGGCAAATACATCCTTATAAACCACTTTCCAAAACTATCAAACTTTTCACCAATGAACGAATAAACCAGTGAACTACTGAACCATCTTAAAATAGAAAGGTTCATAAATCACTTATTGGGTTTTGGTTTTCGATTCGCATCGGTAACCTTTTCAACAATTATGATCTATGAACCAGTGGGGGAATCCGCAATAAATACTAACGTAAGCTTTTTGAATAATCCAGGATCTGGTGTATAGTTTGCACTTTGGGTTTCCTGATCAGCAGGTCCAAATCAGCACGAATTGAATTGTAAAAAATCACTTCGTCGGCGTCCAGATTTTCTTGTACATTCCTGTTCATTTCAGCTTCGTTAGCTAATGCATTTAACGTTTTTGTAAAGGTTTCATCCATAAGCTTATTTTACTATAATTTTTATATGGTTTATAACGGTGGCTTAAAGATAATATTTTGTTAAATGAAAATTAAATGAAATTTTTATTTAACAAAATTAGCTACCGGAAGCTATGAATTACGTTATTGCAACAGTAAATAACTTTATATCAGCAACTAATGAAACAATAACAGAATTTTAGACAAAAAATAAGGTTAGAATATTATTATCCGGTTTAACCTAAACAATAATATCCTAACCTTTATATCTAATCTCTTATACCGAAAAACTAATTTTTCAGGCTGAGCTCTTTGCTCTGCATCATTTTGCGGAGGTTATTAAGGGCATAGCGCATACGGCCAAGGGCGGTATTGATGCTAACATCGGTAATATCGGCAATCTCTTTAAAACTCATATCCCCAAAGTGGCGCATAATGAGCACCTCCTTTTGTTCGGATGGAAGCAGTTGGATCAGTGCTTTAAGATCTTTATGGGTTTGATCCCTAACCATCTTGTCCTCGGTACTTTCGTCATAATTACCAAGCACTTCAAAAATGTCGAAATCATCGCCATTGCTGATCATAGGCGCACGTTTTTCACGGCGAAAATGGTCAATCACCAGGTTATGTGCAATACGTGTTACCCACGGCAAAAATTTACCCTCTTCGTTATATTTACCGGCTTTAAGGGTGTTAATCACCTTTATAAATGCATCCTGAAAAATATCTTCGGCAAGGTATTCGTCTTTTACCAGCAAGTAAATAGAAGTATATATTTTTGATTGGTAACGCCTTATCAATTCTACTAAACCGGCTCTCGTCGCCGGCTACATATAGATGGATTAGATCCTGATCACTCTTCAATTGAAAATCCATAGAAAGTACTACTTAAAACTTAATTCTTAGTTAAAACCTTTTAAAGTAAAGTATATTCTATAGCGTGCTCCTTAGGGGTTAAAGATTTGTTTGCTCAAATAAAATAAATTATTGGTAAAATAACAAATAAAATTTTTTTTCGCGCCCTACTTTACTATTAATCGGTATAATTACCTATAAAACCATCATTTATTTGGCACACTTCCGTTAGACTTATTTTTAATACCGAAGGTTTAATCATTCGCCAAAATAAATTTTTTAAAAAGTAGTTGTTAAAACAACATTAAGTTTTAAAAAGTCAGCAAACTGTAAACTCCAATATTTCACGTAGTTTAATCCAATAAACAATCAAAACTCATTTGGATTCTGCTAAATTTTTTAGGATTTTTGCATTCGCAAAATAAAGTCCATAGCCGATAGCCCATAGACCATGGCACTGATTTAGCTATGGTCTATAGGCCATGGACTATCGACCAAAAAACAGCATGAGTAAAGAAGCAGAAAAAGATCCGCAAAAGCATATTATTATAAAAGGCGCAAGGGTGCACAACCTTAAAAACCTTGATGTGGCTATTCCCAAAAATAAACTGGTGGTAGTTACCGGCATGTCGGGTTCGGGCAAATCATCGCTCGCTTTCGATACTTTGTACGCCGAAGGTCAGCGCCGCTATGTGGAAAGCCTTTCATCATACGCTCGCCAGTTTTTGGGCCGTATGAACAAGCCCGATGTTGATTATATTAAAGGCATTGCACCGGCTATAGCTATTGAGCAAAAGGTAATTACCTCAAACCCACGTTCAACCGTTGGTACATCAACCGAGATCTACGATTATTTAAAACTGCTTTTTTCACGTATCGGTAAAACGATATCGCCCATATCAGGCAATATCGTAAAAAAAGACTCGGTGACCGATGTGGTTAACTTTGTGCTTTCATTGCCTAACGAAACCCAGGTAACCATTCTTGCTCCATTGCACCCGCACAATAACCGGAGCCTTAAAGAGGAACTTGCAGTATTGATGCAAAAAGGTTTTGTTCGTGTTGAATACAATGGCAAACTTTCGCGTATCGAATCTTTATTAGAGGATGAAACAGTAGAGAACGTTCCTTTGATGGCGGCTGAACCAACAGTCGAGATCAAAAAAACAAAGACAAAAAAAGCCGCTGCAGAAACTACCGAAATTGATCAGCAAATTGTAGTACGCATAGTTGTTGACCGCGTTACCAAGAATGAGGAAGACGAAACTATTAGCCGCTTAGGCGACTCCATACAGACTGCCTTTTTTGAAGGCAAAGGCGATTGTTTTGTTCGCTTCCAGCAACCTGACAACGATACCGAGCATGAGCGCTTTTTTTGCGACCGTTTTGAGTTAGACGGATTGAAGTTTGAAGAGCCTACGCCAAACTTCTTCAGCTTTAATAATCCGTATGGCGCATGTAAAAAATGCGAAGGTTACGGCAAGGTGATCGGTATTGATGAAGACCTGGTTATCCCGGATAAAAGCAAATCCATTTATGAGGGGGCCATTGCCCCCTGGCGCGGCGAAAAAATGCGCGAATGGAACGATGCACTGGTAAGACATGCCTTAAAGTTCGACTTCCCTATCCACCGCCAATACAATCAACTAACCGAAAAAGAGCAGCGCCTGCTCTGGACCGGCAATAAGTTTTTCCGTGGCCTTGACGAGTTTTTCAAAGAAATGGAAGAACAAACGTATAAGATCCAGTACCGTGTTTTGCTATCGCGATACAGGGGTAAAACTACTTGCCCGGAGTGTAAGGGCAGCCGTTTACGGATAGACGCTTCTTACGTAAAAATCAGCGAAAAATCAATCACTGATGTGGTGTTAATGCCGTTGGATAAAGCGTTCGAGTTTTTCAAATCGCTTGAACTGAGCGAGACCGACGCTAAAATCGGCAAACGCTTACTAATGGAGATCACCAACCGCCTTGGCTTTTTGAATGATGTAGGGTTAAGCTACTTAACACTTAACCGTTTATCAAACACCCTATCCGGCGGTGAGTCACAACGTATTAACCTGGCTACCTCTTTAGGCAGCAGTCTTGTAGGTTCGGTTTACGTGTTAGATGAGCCGAGCATTGGTTTGCATCCGCGTGATACCCAAAGGCTGATTAGCGTACTAAAATCCCTCCGCGATGTGGGCAACACCGTATTGGTTGTTGAGCATGAGGAAGAGATCATGAAAGCTGCCGATCACATTATTGATATTGGCCCGGAGGCTGGCACCCATGGCGGCGAGCTGATTTTTACCGGTACTTATAACGAAATTATAAAAGACGATAAAAGCCTCACCGGCAAATACCTGAGCGGCAGGGAAGAAATAGCTATCCCCGCAAGCCGCCGCAAATGGCACGATTTTATCGAAATAAAAGGCGCGCGCGAAAACAACCTGAAACATGTCACCGCAAAATTTCCGTTAGGCGTGCTTACTGTTGTTACGGGCGTATCCGGCTCAGGTAAAACCAGTTTGGTAAAACGCATCCTTGCCCCGGCCGTTCAAAAGGCATTGGGCAATTATTCGGGCGAACAAACGGGCTCATACGATGCTATTGATGGTGATTATGGCAAAATTGAACAGGTTGAACTGGTTGACCAAAACCCAATAGGCCGTTCATCGCGCTCAAACCCGGTTACTTATGTTAAAGCCTGGGACGAGATCCGCAACCTGTACGCCGCTCAGCCGGCAGCAAAAGCCGCCGGGCTAAAACCCTCTGCATTTTCTTTTAATGTTGAAGGCGGCCGTTGCGATGTTTGCCAGGGCGAAGGTGAAGTTAAGATAGAGATGCAATTTATGGCAGATATCTTTCTTACCTGCGAAACCTGCGGGGGCCATCGTTTCAAGCAGCATATTTTAGATATCCAGTACAAAGAAAAAATGTATCGGAGATCCTGAACATGACTATCGATGAAGCCGTTGAGTTTTTTGCCAAAGAGCCAAAGATCATCGCCAAAATAAAACCTTTGGTTGATGTTGGTTTAGGGTATGTGCATTTAGGTCAATCGTCAAATACGTTATCTGGAGGCGAAGCACAGCGCATCAAACTGGCATCATTCCTGGTAAAGGGGAACAATACTAGTAAAACTCTTTTCATTTTTGACGAACCCACTACCGGCCTACATTTTGCCGATATTAAAAAACTGCTGAAATCATTTGATGCCCTCCTTGATCATGGCAACACCATTATTGTTATTGAACACAACATGGATGTGATCAAATGTGCGGACTGGGTTATCGATATTGGCCCGGAAGGTGGAGACCGGGGCGGTAAAGTTGTATTTGAGGGCGTTCCTGAGGACCTTCTAAAACAAAAAGACAGCTATACGGGCAAGTTTTTGAAAGAGCGGTTTTAATTGATCAATGTTTAAGCAGGCTTATCCCTTGCTATATTATATTTTAGTTAAGTTTTCATAAAATAAACTTACAGATATAAGAGCAAAGCGTATAATGCACCCTTATACGCTTTGCTTATGTAACATGTACCCACGTTTTTACGTATCAGAATAACAATTAACTATTTGTATTTAATAGTTACGGCAATCTTCCCAAAGCTTGCCAACCTAACCTTATTAATTATCGAAATATCACAAATATGAATTTATCTCTACAAACCTGTTTCAAGGCTTCATGCTTTTGGCTTTTACTTATTGTATTAGGCGTATCCTGTTCCAAATACAAAAAGCCCAAAGATGATATAGAAACAAAACCTACGGCTGCTTTTACTGCAAAAATTGATGGTGCCGATTATGCAATTGAAGCGACTGATTTTTCATCAACCTATTACACAACAAGCGGCGACGATATTAAGGCCTTGCTTACTACGGCTACATTAAACACCAATGGAAGCAAGATCACCTTTTTTGTGAATGATTTTAAACCCGGCACTGCTGTTATTAACAAAAAAACGGGAACCTCATCAAATCCCGGTAACCCTCGTTTAAAAGTGGATGCCGTTACTAACTCCGTAGTACAAAGCTATGTGCAATATATCAGCGGGGGCAATACTTATTATGCTGTTTCGGGGAGCATTACTGTTTCTTTGAGTGGTAACACAGCTACAATAAAATTCAATATTACTTTTACCGATGCTGCAGGTAAATCATTTACAGCTACGGGTTCATACACAATAAACGACTTCACAACCAATACAAAACCAAAATCACAAATCACCGATCCAACACCTATTGTAAGCAAGCCAACTATTGAAAATATAAGTCCGCTAAGCGGGTTTATTGCGGATACTGTATCCATTACCGGCACTAATTACAGCGCCACCTTAACCGAAAATATTGTGAAATTTAATGGTACCGATGCCAAAGTGGTATCGGCTATAAGCACCACCATTAAAGTAACAGTACCGGCCAGTGCCACAACTGGTGTGGTAACCTTAAAAGTAAAAGACAATGACGTAATAACCGGCCCCATGTTTACAATTTCATCGCCGGCAACTATAACTTCAATCAGCCCAACCAGCGGCAGGGCCGGAGATACCGTTACCATTAACGGCACCAATTTCAACAGCTCAATTGACGGTAACAGAGTTCGCTTTAACAATGCAGGAGCTGTTATAATTTCGGCAACCCCAACCAAAATTAAGGTTAAAGCTGCGTTGGATGGCTCAACAGGCAACGTAACGGTAACCGTTGGTCTCGTCTGCAACTGTTACAGGTCCGGTATTTACTTACCTTAACCTTCCGCAGGTGCAATTTCTTTCACCTTACCAGGGCAGGGCCGGCGACACTATCGTTATTCAAGGTTATTATTTTGGAGGCACACCAGCCGCAAACATTGTAAAGTTTAATGGGATACAGGCAAATGTACTTACTGCAGCAGGAACAGCACTTAAGGTAATTGCACCTCAAGGCGTTACTTCGGGCAGGGTTACAGTCACCGTTAATGGCAAAACGTCGACTGATAGTGCCCCATTTACGGTTAACCCGCCATACCCTAATATTAAATGGCAGGAAATTTTTTATTCATCGGGTCTGGAAAACATCAATCAAATGGCCTCTTTAAGAAATGGCTTATTGGTAACCGGCGCAGCAGTTACGAGCAGTCTTTTCTTTAGTGCCGACGACAAAACATTCACCAATGTTTATAACAATCTGCCATTCAATAAAAACAGCAAAGTGATTATTCATCTGCTAAGCCAGGATGGAAAAGCATTTTATGTAACCAGTAACCTTGGCGTAGCTAAATCAACCGACGGTGTAAACTGGACAAAGCTTACACCAGATAAAAACAATCCGGACAAAGGATTCACCGGTATTGTGAGCACCAGTGAAAGACTTATGTTAGTTTCCGGCTCAACTACCTATACATCATTAGATGCAGGAACAACCTGGACAACGGCAGGCAATTCGCAGCCTGCTCAATTAGATTACTTCACCAGTTTCCCAAACAGCAAATACATTTTTGCCATTGATACCGCTAAAAACACTGCATCGCACAATGCCACTAAGCTTTATTCATCAATAGATAAAGGCACCACGTGGAATCAATCATACAGCTCTGTTACGGGAATTTATCATTTTAATGAAGGCTGCAGAGATTTTCTTAAAACAACCAACTACAGTCTTTATTGTGCATTCAGCCCGGTATCAAACCCCGGGCTTGCTGATCAAAAGCTCTATCGGTCAGTTAACCAGGGCTACCAGTGGGATCTGGTGGGCAATGAAACCTGTTTTGTAGTAAAAACCTTCGGTGTTAATGTAGCTTATGGTAGCCAAACCTTCAATTTATCAACAAATGATGGCACTACTTTCAAAAGCTTCGCACTACCACAGGGCTACAGCTACCTGGGTGGAATTGAACTGGGATCCTATATATACATAACTGTAACTAACTTATCCGGCACACACATATTCCGGTCAAGCTGGTAACTCTTCTTCTTTCTTGAAAAAATAAAAAGCCTTTTATATACTAAAGGGCTTTTTATTTTTCATTACGAGCAGCTTAGCTCTTTGATATTCCAAAATCGAATATCTATCTTTACTATTCTTCCGCACCTATTTAATCTAAAACGCTCGTTTACAGCAATTAACTTATATTACTAATACCTAAATTTTATTACCATGCCAGGTACAAAAGAATTTTATGACACCATTCGTGACACAGTTTTTAAAGGTCACATTTCACAAAGCCAGGTTGATGGTATCGAAGCCATTTTAAAGGCCGCAGCAGATGCCGGCGTTACCGATCAGCGTAAAGTAGCCTACATGTTAGGCACCGTTTACCATGAATGCGCAGGTACTATGCAGCCGATAACTGAATTTGGCAAAGGCAAAGGTCATCCCTATGGCGAAAAATTTAAAATGGGCGGGGGGCCAGGTCACCGTATCCCTTATACAACGCCCGATCAGCTTTATTATG
This sequence comes from Mucilaginibacter sp. P19, assembly GCF_050632265.1. Lineage (NCBI taxonomy): Bacteria > Pseudomonadati > Bacteroidota > Sphingobacteriia > Sphingobacteriales > Sphingobacteriaceae > Mucilaginibacter > Mucilaginibacter sp. P19. The sequence goes on along the minus strand of NZ_CP192586.1, from coordinate 545,489 downwards.
GCCGCGGTTTTGTACAATTAACATGGTACGAGAACTATGACGCCATGAGCAAGCATTTACATCTCGACCTGCTTAACCATCCCGAATTGGCGCTTCAACCTGATATAGCTGCCAATATTATGATTGAAGGTATGACAAAAGGCATGTTTACCGGCGTTGGCTTAGGCAAATATTTTGACGCCACCCATGCCGACTGGATCAACGCCCGCCGTATTATTAACGGGAATGATCACGATGTGCTGATAGCAGGTTATGCCAAACATTTTTATAAGGGATTGACCGGTATTGATGCGTAAATTGAGTATGCGACTGTTTAACCTTTAATCTCGAACAGTCGCACAACTTTTACTTTCGGCAATCAATCATCCCTGCGCAATAATCAACTAACCCCCCACTCTGATATCATGATATTTGATATATTAGCTTAAATGAATAAGCTGATCACTTACCTTTTTGTACTATTCTCCATTCAGCTTTGTTCCTGCCATACTGATACTTCTCCCGATCAGCACAAAACCGTTTTTAATATCAATCTGGAAGAAGGCCTTACCTCACTTGATCCTGCCTTTTGCCGCAATCATTATACCATTTGGATGGATAACCAGCTTTATAACGGCCTGGTACAGATCAACGATAGTTTAAAAACCATTCCCTGTATAGCCAAAAGCTGGGAAACATCAGCTGATGGTTTATTATATACCTTCCATCTGCGTAATGATGTATATTTTCATGACGACCCTCATTTTGCAAATGGTACAGGTCGAAGGGCAGTGGCCTCAGATTTTGCTTATAGCTTCGGTCGTTTGATCGATCCCAAAGTCGCTTCATCCGGCTCATGGATCTTCAGTGATAAGGTAAAGGATAAAAGCGCCTTCATGGCACCTAATGACAGTACTTTCCAAATAAGGCTTAAACAGCCTTTCGCTCCCTTTCTAAGCTTACTCACGGCACAATATTGTTCTGTAGTCCCAAAAGAAGTGGTTGAGTTTTATGGCAAGGACTTCAGGAGCCATCCGGTAGGCACCGGCCCTTTCAGGTTTAAATACTGGAAAGAGGGTGAAGTACTGGTATTTTTAAAGAATGAGCATTATTGGGAAAAAGATGAAAAAGGTAAGCACCTCCCCTATTTGGATGCCATCCGCTCCACCTTTATTGCTGATAAGCAAACCTCATTCCTGGAGTTTGTAAAAAAGAACATCGATTTTTTAAATGATATCGATGGCAGCTATCGCGATGATATCCTCACCAAAGCAGGCAAGGTAACGCAAAAATATAAGGGTAAATTTATACTCAATACCGCTCCTTACCTGAATACCATTTACCTGGGCATGCTGGTTGATACCACTTTGCCCATTGTAAAAAAATCGCCCTTAAAAATACTTAAGATCAGGCAGGCCATCAACTACGCCATCGACCGCGAAAAGATGATCAAATACCTCCGCAACAGTATGGGTACACCGGGCTACGGAGGTTTTGTGCCCGAAGGCATGCCAGGCTTTAACGGCACCGGGGTAAAAGGTTATCTATACGACCCGGAAAAAGCTCGCTGCCTGCTCCGCGATGCCGGTTATCCCAATGGTAAAAACATGCCCGAAATTACCCTGGCTACCACTATTGGTTACCGCAGTTTAATTGAGTATGTACAAGGCCAATTGGAACGCATTGGTATAAAAACAAATGTAGAGATAACCCAGGGTGCCAGCCTGCGCGAACTAATCTCAAAAAACGGCATCAACTTTTTTACGGCTCCTGGATAGCCGATTATCCAGATGCCGAAAACTACCTTTCAGTTTTTTACTCCAAAAATAAAATTCCCTTCGGCCCCAATTATACCGGGTTCAACAATAAAAGGTTCGATGAACTTTTTGAGCAAACCTACCAGGTAAAAGATGATGAAAAACGTTTCGCCCTCTACCGCCAGATGGATAATCTGATGATGGAGCAATCGCCCATTGTAGTATTATACTACGATAAACTGGTAAACCTTTATCAAAACAACATTAGTGGCTATAGCCTTAATGGTCAAAATTTGTTAGTGCTTAAAAGGGTGGTGAAGCGGCTTTAGTGATTAGAGGTTGGAGGTCAGAGATTAGTTGTACTTGGTCTCGTCGCTACTTCTAATCACCTGACAAATTTCAAAACCTTGCGAAACCTATTACACAAAAAAATCCCGGAGGGAAAACCTACCGGGATCTCTTTTATAAAGTTTTTGCAGGGTTATACACCTAACAACAACCTTGCAGGATCTTCAAGCAATTGTTTAACCCTTACCAGGAAGCTTACCGATTCACGACCGTCAATGATGCGGTGATCATATGACAGGGCAAGGTACATCATCGGGCGGATCACAACCTGTCCGTTTACTGCTACCGGGCGCTCAATGATATTATGCATACCTAAAATGGCCGATTGCGGTGCATTAATGATCGGCGTCGATAACATCGAACCAAATACACCACCATTGGTAATGGTAAATGTGCCGCCGGTCATTTCAGGGATGGTCAGTTTGTTTTCGCGGGCTTTACCGGCAAGTACCACAATGGCTTTCTCAATTTCGGCAAGGCTCATGCTATCAGCATTGCGGATAACCGGAACAACCAAACCTTTAGGGGCAGAAACAGCGATAGAGATATCAGCAAAATTGCTGTATACGATCTCTTCGCCCTCAATACGTGCACCAACAGCCGGCCAGTCTTTCAAAGCCTCGGTAACCGCTTTGGTAAAGAACGACATGAAGCCTAAGCCAACGCCATGTTTCTCTTTGAATTTATCTTTGTATTTACCGCGTAATTCCATGATCGGCTGCATATCAACCTCGTTAAAGGTGGTAAGCATTGCCGTTTCATTTTTAACCGATACTAAACGCTTAGCAACGGTTTTACGCAACGAAGTCATTTTCTCGCGTTTCTCGTCCCTGGCACCGCTTGCTACAACAGGAGCAGCAGTTTGGGCAGCTGGAGCAGGAGCGGCAGGTTTAGCTGCCGGAGCTTGCGCGCCAAGGGCATCACCTTTAGTGATCCGGCCATCAACACCTGAACCTGATACTGATTTTGGATCAACACCTTTTTCGGCTAATATTTTGGCGGCAGCCGGTGATGGCGTACCTGAGGCATAAGTTTTAGCACTTTCGGCAGCTGCACCACCACGTGGCGATTCATCGGTAGCGCTAACTACAGCCGGGGTTACTGTAGGCTGTGAAGCACCTGCACCTTCAATAATACAAACTACGGTACCAATCGCTAATACATCGCCTTCTTTAGCGATTGTTTTTAACGTACCTGCTTTTTCGGCAGTAAGTTCAAACGTAGCTTTATCTGATTCCAGCTCGGCAATAGCTTCATCCATAGCAACAGCGTCGCCGTCTTTCTTAATCCACCGAGATAATGTAACCTCCGTGATAGATTCACCTACCGGTGGTACTTTAATTTCGACAGATGCTGATGCGGCAGCCGGAGCGGCAGCAACAGGGGCCGGAGCAGGAGCGTTTGCAACAACTTCTGGCTGTGGCTGTGCTGCAGGAGCAGCAACTTCAGCGCCTCCGTCTTCAATATTGGCAACAACAGCGCCAATTGGTAGTACATCGCCTTCATTGGCAACGATTTTTAAAGTACCGGCTTTTTCGGCAGTAAGCTCAAAAGTAGCCTTGTCTGACTCAAGTTCGGCAATAACCTCGTCCATTTCAACGTGGTCGCCGTCTTTCTTTTTCCAGCTCGAAAGGGTCACTTCTGTAATTGATTCGCCTACGGTAGGCACCTTAATCGCTAAGCTCATATTGTAGTATTGTAGATTTTATATTTTTTTCTGGATGATGTCAGGATGCTTAACTTATTGATCAATCAGCCCCGGCATCAGCCATTTTCTTTGTTGTTTTTTTAACAGCTTCTTTAACCACTTTACCGGCTGGGGCCTCAAAAGCTTTTGAAACTATGTATAACTGCTGGGCGGCATGCTGTTTAGCAAAGCCTGTTGCGGTACTGCTGCCTTCAATCCTTGAAATAACGCTCAGGTTAATCACCTTATCATTATGGAATTTACGGCAAATGTATGGCCATGCGCCCATGTTTTCAGGCTCTTCCTGTACCCAGATAAATTCGGCCTTTTCGTATTTAGCTTTGATCTTCAAAATTTGGGTAACCGGAGTGGGGTAAAGCTGCTCTACACGTACAATAGCCACATCCTTACGGTTATCGGCCTGTTGTTTGTCAAGCAGATCGTAATAAACCTTACCGGTACACAACAACACGCGTTTTACCTTTTTAGGATCAACATAAGTATCATCTATCAACTCGTGGAATTTACCGTTGGTAAAATCTTCAATTGGCGATACACATTTAGGACTGCGCAATAAGCTTTTTGGTGTAAAAATGATCAAAGGCTTACGGAAATCACGGTGCATTTGCCTGCGTAAAATATGGAAGAAGTTGGCAGGGGTTGTGCAGTTGGCAATTTGAATGTTATCATCGGCACAAAGCTCTAAAAAGCGTTCAACCCGTGCAGATGAGTGCTCAGGGCCCTGGCCTTCATAACCGTGAGGCAACAACATAACCAAACCATTACCACGCTGCCATTTAGTTTCGGCACTGGCAATGTACTGGTCAACAATGATCTGGGCACCGTTAAAGAAATCACCAAACTGGGCCTCCCAAATGGTTAAAGCAGTTGGGTTTGCAAGTGCATAGCCGTATTCAAAACCTAAAACGCCATACTCAGATAATAAAGAGTTATAGATGCTTAATTTAGCTTCGGGGTTAATGGATGCAAGCGGTGTAAATTCGTCTTCCGAATCAACCAGCGTCAATACCGCATGGCGATGCGAGAAAGTACCACGTTTTACGTCTTCACCACTTAACCTGATAGGGTAACCTTCTTTTAACAAAGTTCCGTAAGCAAGCAGTTCGCCCATGGCCCAGTCAAACACTTTGGTTTTGTTCACCATGGCACTGCGGTCTTCAAACAGTTTCTCAATTTTCTTGAAGAACTCTTTATTTGGTGGTAACACAGTGATCTTATTACCAATCTCTAATATGGTTTCTTCGGCTACAGAAGTATCAATAGCTTTTACCAGTTCTTTATGGCTTGCCAGGTGCAATCCGCTCCAAGCACCTTCAAACATGGCAATAGTATCAGTAAACCTTTCTTCTGATTTTACTTCATCTAGCTTTTGCTGTAACTCATCTTTGAAGGTTTTTTCGATAGATTTCAGGAATTCAGCATCTATACTGCCTTCATCTATCAGTTTTTGATTGTAAATCTTTAAAGGGTTAGGGTGCGCGTCGATAGCCTTGTATAACAGCGGCTGGGTGAATTTAGGCTCATCAGCTTCGTTATGGCCATAACGGCGGTAGCAAAGGATATCGATAAATACGTCCTCATTAAATACCTGCCTGTATTCCATAGCCAGGTTTACTACATAAGCCAAAGCTTCAACATCATCACCGTTTACGTGAAAAACCGGCGAAAGCACAGTTTTGGCAACATCGGTACAATAAGTACTTGAACGGGCGTCTTTATAGTTGGTGGTAAACCCTATCTGGTTGTTGATAACCAGGTGAATGGTGCCGCCTGTGCGGTAACCATCCAGTTTTTCCATTTGTAAAACTTCATATACTATACCCTGTCCGGCAATTGAAGCATCGCCATGAATCAGGATTGGAGCGATCTTTGAATGATCGCCGCCATATTTAAAGTCGATTTTTGAACGGGTAATCCCTTCTACAACCGGGTCAACAGCTTCCAGGTGCGATGGGTTAGGGCAAAGGCTCAGGTGAACTTTTTTACCGCTTTTGGTAAGCACGTCGGTTGAAAAACCTAAGTGGTATTTCACGTCACCACCAAAAGGCGATTCAGAATCGTAGTTTTTACCTTCAAACTCAGAGAATACCTCTTTATAGGTTTTCTCCATGATGTTGGTCAACACGTTCAAACGCCCGCGGTGCGCCATACCGATGATAAACTCCTCGATACCCAGATCGGCGCCTTTTTTAATTACCGAATCCATTGAAGGGATCAGCGCTTCGGCACCTTCCAGTGAAAAACGTTTTTGACCAAGGAATTTGGTGCCCAAAAAGTTTTCGAAAGTTACTGCTTCGTTCAGCTTGTTAAGCATTTCCTTCTTTTCATCAAGGGTAAAAGAAGGTGTATTACGACGGCTTTCCATCCGCTCTTCAAACCATTTTATTTTAATGGGATTACGGATGTATTTATATTCCGTACCTATTGAACGGCAGTAAGTATCCTCAAGCAACTGTCGGATATCGCGCAATTTGGCGGCACCTAAACCAACTTCAACACCGGCATTAAAAACGGTATCAAGGTCGGCTTCGCTCAAGCCAAAAGTTTCAAGCTCCTTGCCTGGGTAATAATGGCGGCGTTCGCGAACGGGGTTTGTTTTTGCAAACAAATGCCCGCGCGAGCGGTAACCATCTATCATGTTTAATACGTTGATTTCCTTTAAAAAATGTTCAGGAGTAGCTTCACCAACTACGGCAGGTGCAATTGCTCCGGCAGCATCGGTATCTTTACCAAAATCAAATCCTTCAAAGAATTTTTGCCATCCAAAATCAACCGATTCCGGTTCCTGTTTGTACTGTTCGTATAGGGAAGATATGTAGGCAGCGTTTCCGCTATTTATATAATTGAGACGATCCATGTGAAACTGATCTTTAAAACGGTACAAAAGTAATGATATACCGCTATATACTTCATAATTAATTGTAAAGAAATTTAGCCATTATTAGGCTTATTTTACCCATTGGGGTGAAAACTCAAATTATGGCGTGTTGTTTTGAAACAGATATAAAATATTTCGGTGCAGATAATATTTTTAAGCGCTAACCAAATCCCCGGCTTCATCAATGGATGATGGCTGCCAGGTATTCACAAAATCGGTTTTGGCTTCAAGCTCTTTGGGCAGCTTGGTAACTATAGCGTATTTGCTTTCCTTAGCATCGTTAACACCGGCAATAAAGGCCCAGTTGCCCCAATTGCTGGCCGGTGAGTAATCAATAAGCTTTTCTTCAAAATAAGCAGCACCCTGTACCCAGTCGGCTTTGAGGGTGTTTACTAAATAGCCCGCTACTACCTGCCGGTTTTGATTACTGATATAGCCTGTAGCATTAAGTTCATGCATTGCTGCATCAATAAGGGGCACTCCTGTTTCGCCGTTTTTCCATTTTTGGAGCGACAGCTCGGCGTCCGGCGCAAGGTCGGTGCCCTGAGCTTCTGTCTTTAGCTTTGATAAATTTTTGGCCGTGTTTTTTAAACATGAACCTGAAGTAATCGCGCCAAAGCAATTCAAGCTTTAACAGGTTACCATTACTGCCATATTTCTGAATTTCCCAGTAAACCTGCCTCGGCGAAATACACCCTATCGAGATCCAGGGAGAAAGTTTTGAAGAGCAATCAGAGCCGTTACGCCCATTTTTTTGTTTCAGCAGCTGGTCTGCATTGGCAAAACACTTATGCATTTGCACCAAAGCCGCTGTTTCGCCCCCTGAAAATATTCAGTAGCACGCATATCGTCAACAGGCTCGTTTAAACCTAATTGTTGCAAGGTTGGTAATTCGCCGGCATCGGTAATTTCCGGAACGCTGATATGATCGGGTTTTGGTACGCACGGACGAACATTACTGTCACGTTCCACCTTCTTTTTAAAAACCGCGAAACTATCCGGGATATCCTTAATCGGGAAAGGAAGATCTTCCTTATGATACATGGTATGACCGATGAAATGCTTGAGGTTAAGCCTCATTTTCCATAGCGCAGTTTCAACCTGCTCGGAGATATTGGTTTCCTCGTAGGCTACCTCACGGTGATGATAAACTTCATTTACCTGGTATTCCTGTGCAAGCTGCGGGATCACATCGGCAGGGTTACCAATGCGGATGATCAATTCGGCACCAAAACCCTGTAAATTTTTGCGGAGATCGGCAACGGCCTCTAAAAGGAACCTCGCCCTGAAATTCCCTGTTTTTGAAGCCCCCGTTTCGGTATGTTGAAAATAATAAGGATCGAAACAATAAACCGGCAGTATTTTATCAGCCTTGCGTACAGCTTCTAACAAAATTTCGTTATCATTTATGCGCAAGTCATTTCTAAACCAAACCAGAATAGTTCTATCACTCATAGTTAAACAGGGGTTAACTGAATAATAATAATGCAGTATGCAAATTTGCAATTTATTTGCGCTTCATGCACATTTTACCGCAAGATTATGACATCACCCAAACATTCAATTATTTTATTAAACTAAGTAAAATGCTTTAGCTATATAAAATAATTACACCTATAGGGGGATCAGCGTGTAAATATACGTAAATACAGGCAATTAAGTTATATACCTGCCCGGGCGGCTATCCCTCGTCAACAGTTAAAGATCAGTAGTTTTACTGATCGGCTTTGATCTTCGCCCTGATCACCGAATCTTTTTGGGCAGGGCTAAGCTTATAATTAAACCGGAAAAGTGCCCCCTCAAAATCACCATATGAAGGATTGGGAATAACAATATACCTTTTGCCAAATTCCGCTTGCAGCTTTTGTGTGGTAGCCGTCCTGCTTTCTTCGGGCGGGTGACTATCATACAGCAGGTCAAAATCGGGCAGGTTATCGCCGCAAAGCAGCAGGATGTTATGTGTTTTTAAAACGTTAAGACGGCGCGCTTCCTTGCTCGATGAAGTAGTTTTCAACTGCAGGTGTTCATCATCGGCATTAGGCAATCCATACAATTGCAGATTTTTAAGCGTACTTGCCCGCTCATTTTCATTACGGTTGGTAATGTAAAATATCGTGATCCCTTTTGATGCGGCGTACTTAAAAAAGCAGGTGCGCCCGGCACGGTATCAGCAAGGGCTTTGTCTGTCCATTGTTTCCAGGTGGCATCGCTGTAATCTAAGTTCTGTAAGGCGCGATGGGCATCATAGGGGCTATTATCCAGCACCGTTCTCGTCAATATCGGTAACAATGGCCAGTGGCTTATCACCGGGGTTCTTAATCCCTTCATCAACCCTGAGTTTAGCTACGTTATAGGCCTGAAAGCATAATGCTTTGTACTCCGCTGCCCGCTGCTGCCATAATGAAGCCCAGATCTTACCATCGTTGGTAATGCTGGTATTAGGATTGGCAGTTTTTTTAACAGATGAGCAGGCGCTGAATAACAACAGGCCTGATAGTAGATAGCTATAGCTTTTTTTCATATGGGTTGATTAAAAGAGTGACGGTCGAGACCTTGTCGAAGACTAATGCGAAAAAAGTACGCCGGCATGCTTTAACGAACTACCGTTTAACTAAACGGGTGTCATGCTGAAGCCCTCGAATCATGGTGAGCAAGGCCTCTGCGCACGACCCTTCGACGGGCTCAGGGTGACAGGCCCTTTTGCTTAATATTACTTCATCTTCAGAGCCGCTCGATTTAAACACTCCGTATGATAGGCATCTTATAACAGCTCCGGCTTTATTTTATCCTTAAACTCCTTGGCAAATTTATTGAGTTTTGGCTGGATAACAAACGCGCAGTACGACTTATTAGGATTATCGTTGAAATAATTCTGGTGGTAATCTTCGGCGCTGTAAAATGTACTTGCCGGGGTGATTTCGGTTACGATAGGATCGTCAAAAACCTGCTCATCGGTAAGCGTTTTGATCATCGCTTCCGAAGCCTGCTTTTGTTCATCTGTATAATAAAATATAGCCGAGCGGTATTGTGTGCCCACGTCGTTACCCTGGCGGTTAAGTGTTGTTGGGTTATGGGTTTTAAAGAAAACCAATAGCAATTCATCAAACGAGATCACGTCGGCGTCATACTCCAGGTGAATCACTTCGGCATGACCGGTAGCGCCTGTACAAACCTGCTCATAGGTTGGGTTTAAAACTTTGCCGCCCATATAACCCGAGGTTACTGATGTTACACCTTTAAGAGATTGGAAAACGGCTTCGGTGCACCAAAAGCAACCGTTGCCGAAAGTTATTTTTTGAATGTTCATATGTCCTGTTTTATCAAAAGTAATGCCTGTTTAAATAGTTAGCTATGAGGCTGATTTGAATATGTCAATTAAATTACTAAACTTAGTGTTTAACCTTATATTAAACCTATTAATTATGAAAATTGCAGTATTAATTGCCCGCGTTTTGCTGGGCCTGGTCTTCGTGGTGTTTGGGTTAAACTTCTTTTTCCAGTTTCTGCATATGGCCCAACCGCCCATGAGCGATAAGGCACAGGCTTTTAGCGGCGGGTTATTTGGTTCAGGTTATTTTTTTCAATACATGAAAGTAATTGAAATAACCAGCGGCCTGTTTTTAATTATCAACCGGTATACGGCACTGTTTGTGTTATTGCTGCTACCTATTTCGCTAAATATATTCCTGTTCCATGCCATTTTGGCACCGGCCGGTTTGCCAATTGGACTGGCGGTTATAGTTTTAGAGGTATTTTTGCTGTTTGCCTATCGCAAGTATTATGCGAGTATTTTTACGGCCACGCCAACGGTATAAGCACCCGGTGATTCTACAGGCTTTATTGGACAATATCCAATGTAACAAACAAGGTGTCCCAATTTTTTGATTCTCCATAAAAAAATTAAAAATTGCCGGCGTTTCTTTTTTTGCAAATAACAAATGTTCCATTTTTTGAGAGCGAAACGCCGGAACGCGTTAAAAATGAAACACATTGATAATCAGAAATTTAACACCCTACCCGAAACACTATTAAATATTTGATTATCAGCAAACAAGCCTTTTAGGAATATAAATTCAGCGTTTCAGATCCGGGCAAAATGCCCGGATTTTTTGTTTGTTTTTTTTCGTTTTTTTGGAGTTTTTTGAAAATACACGCTACTATGATCATTGTACTGACAGTACATTGTCAGCATTATTTTAATCTGGAATTAGTAGTAAAAGCAGCAAAATAAAAGCATAAATTGGCCTGTAAACCTTATCTTATGAACAGATACGCCGCCTTAATTATTTCCTTGGTTTTTATACTTTATTTCGATCATTCATCTGCACAAGATTGGTTAAAAACGGCTGAGGCAAAAGCAGCCAAAAGAGACACCAAAATATATCATCTTACATCCATCGATGGTAAAAATCAAACGGTGAAGATCGTTCCTGACTATGCAAACCATGTGCTTAAAATGATTTGCCTCAAAGATATTATTACAATAGATGATTTTTGGGGAGAAACTCCTGACATTAGGTTATTGAATAAAAACTTTATTGAGATTAACTATGCAGTAAGAGGCGGATCGGGAGTTGGGTTAGGAAATACTCTGATCATCTGCGTGGAGGGCCAACATCTATACAAGGCCATGCATGTTTTAAGATATCTTACCGGGGAATCCGGCGAACAACAGGAAGAATACCGCATTAAATTACATTTGGTTGGCAACAGTATTAACAACTGCAAATTAAAAGTCAGTGTACATGATTTTGTTGATTCAAAACCTCGCCCTAAAGAAAACTATGCCTATGACACTAACACAGTTTTAGCCTTCGACATGCAGCAAAATGTCTTTTACAGCGTTAAGCAAGACATATTCGATCACTTTATCACAACAAGAAACAAGACCAAACAAAAAATTGCAGGTAATTTCCCTATGATCATTTTAGGTAAGGAAACTTATTACTTTATAAATGACAGATGGTATTCCGGCAATCTTAACAAAGAAATGTTTGAGTTTCGATAAATCACATGGTCTTCTTTTGCCACGGCGGCCAGAGGCCGCCTTAATAGTTGCCACTCGCCGGAGGCGAGCGGCGGCGATTAGAGGCTTACACCATCTCCCGCTCAAAAATTTCCTGGATCATTCCTACCTGCTCTGCGTAAATGGATTTTTTGCGGGTGCCGAAGTACAAGGTGTTCTCAATTAAATTATATCCTTCCCAAAGCAGTTTGATATTGCCGCTGTCCCGCTCCTTTCTTGAAAGGAAATCAGGGATCACGGCTATGCCTTTACCATTACTCAAACAACGGATAATAGAGCCCATGTTAGGGACGATGAAATTAGGCTTAAAATCAGGTCGTTTGCCAAAGTTAATATGCCAGAAGCGCCGCAGGTGTTCCATATCGCCCGATGAGCCGTACCAGGTTTGGGCTTTAAGCCAGGTTTGAATCTGGTTTAGGTCTTTAGTTTTCAATAGTTCATTAAATCTCGTCGGTTGGCGTTTGCGCCCCGGCAAGCACCACTATCCGTTCTTTAAAAAAAGGTTTATACTCAAGACCTTTATAATCGCCTTTATGAGGCGTAACAATCATATCGAGGATGCCATTGTCCAGGTCGGCAAGCATTTCGGGGTATTCGCCAAATTTGATGATCACATTAAAAGGCAATGTGGGCAGGTAGGATTCGAGCGTAAACTGAAAAGTTTCAAAGCACATGCCTATACTTATGGTAGGCACGTCCTTTTCGGTGCTTTTATGAAAATGCCGTTCGGCATCCTCCAGTTTACAAATTGCCTCCAGGATATAGTTGTATAAGATCTTACCCCGCTCTGTGGATACCATTTTACGCGAGGTACGGTCGAACAATTTGTAGCCTACATAACTTTCCAATGAGCTTAGATGCAGGCTTACTCCCGGCTGCGAAATAAACAGCGCTTCGGCCGCGCCGGTTAACGAACCTGTTTCATATATCGCCTTAAAGGTGCGGAACCATTCAAAATTAACCATAGCCTATCTATTATAATTATGATACAAATGTATAAATTAAACTATTTTAATAATGAATTAAGCCGCTGTAATTTTGATGAAAATTAAAACAGAAAATAAATGACAAACATATTTGTAATAAACGGAGGGCAGATCTTCGGTCACTCCGGCGGAAGATTTAACAAAACATTATTGGATACGACCGTGCAGTATTTTACCGGTCACCCTGATTTTGAAGTTCGTTCAACCGATGTAAACCATGAGTACGACCCCATGCAAGAGGCTGAAAACTATAAATGGGCCGATGTGATTATTTACCACACCCCGGTTTGGTGGTTCCAGGTACCGCATGCCTTTAAAAAATATATCGACGAAGTTTTTACCGCCGGATATCAAAACGGCATTTACCGCAGCGATGGCCGCACCGCCGAAAACCCCGGCATTAATTACGGCACAGGGGGCTTAATGCAGGGCAAAAAATACATGCTTACCACATCATGGAATGCACCGGTTACCGCTTTCACCTTACCCGGCGAGTTTTTTAATGAACGCAGTGTTGACGAAGGCCCCCTGTTTGGCTTTCACCGCATGAACGCTTTTACCGGTATGCAGGCTTTAGAAAGTATTCACTTTTATGATGTAATGAAAAACGCTAATATTGAGGAGAACCTGCAACGCTACCAGGAACATTTAAACAAGCTATTTACCCAAAACAACCCAAGCCATGAAAATTTACTTAACAGCCTTAGTGAAGTGTAAGGCCGGCACCACTGCCCAAATGAAAGATTTTTTGGATAAGCTGGTAGCAGCATCCCGCCAGGAAGAAGCCTGCCTGCAATACGAGCTATACCAATCAACAACAGACGAAACCCAGTTTATTTTTCATGAAACCTGGGCCAGCCGGGAAGGGCTTGATCAGCATGTTAAGCAGGAGCATTTTCAGTTATTCAGTAAGCAGATTGCTGATATTATAGACGGCCCGCTTGGGATATATAAAACCGACAGGGTGCATTAAAATAGATAGTTAACAAAACGGCCCCCGGTTTCCACCGGGGGCCGTTTTGTTATTTGCCACAGGTTTTATTGCGATCGCCCGAGGCTTTGCATGATTTGCTGCAGTTGTCTAAACACGTTGGCATGGTGCATGACTTTGCGCATTTGGTGCAATGGTTCATTTTGTTATTGCAGCAAGGCGTATTAGCAAACGAAATATTAAATATGGTAAACAGCATCACAGTGGTGATGAAAAGAAACTTCTTCATGATTTTTTAAATTGAATGTTTAATAAAAAGATATACTATTGAAAACAGGCAGATGTCTTTTTATCAAGCTTTCGGAGGGTTCCAGCAGGTGTTGGCGTAATCGGATAAATTGCCTGCAAGGTCAAGCAAAGGAGCATTGCTACTAATAATAGCGGCAACAGGTCCGGCCTTGATAGGTTCAACTTTTAAAAAGCAGCAATTGTTACACGATAGCATGGTCATGCACATACCACCGTCACATCCTTTTTGACCGCCATGCTGTTTCTGCGGCATATGATCCATGTGATGACAGCAATTTTTGGTCATGTTATATATAGGCTCCGCTTTTCCCGGTATTGTGGAAATGAGCACCATAAAAATTAACATGATAAAGGCGATTGCTTTCATTGAATCTTGAAACGGAATGTTAGAGGAAATAGTATAAGATGATTTAAGTTTGATGTTGTTATAATACATAAATCCAATCGGCTACTATTCATCCTTCAACACATCAATAGGCTGCTTAGAGCTAACCAGCCATACAATCAGTTAACTGATTATCAATTTTATGTTAACCCTGCTAACCTCCAACTGCTGGCCTAAGTTAATAGCTATGGTGTTACCACCATAGGTTTAAATCTCCTATTTCAAGATTGATTTTTTTAGCGTGTGGTCGATGTTATCATCATAGCACTGTCTTTTGTAAGAAATATAAGTGGTACAATGAAAACGCCGACCATAAGCACAATGAACGCCTGTTGAATTTTTTATATTTACAAACCTTATGTCTAAAAAAATGATTCCATTAATATTTATAATCATCGGCAGCATTGTTACCGTTACTGCGGCTTTTTTTGACTATAGACAAAAACTCAACGATAAACAGGAGGAATTGGATAACGAAATAAAAAGAAATTTAGAATATCAAAATTTGCTTAGTAAAAGTAACGATATTATTCAAAAGAGCAACAAAATCATTGAGAGCCAACAAACCGTTATTGACTCTTCTAACAAAATAATTGATTTACAAAATCAATTAAGCGAGAGGAATGATAAAATCCAAGATTTACAAAGCAGTACATTAAACGAAATAACCGGAGGAAAGAGCATTCCCAAACTATTTATACTGCCTACACCAATCAATATTTTCATTAAGGTTGCTAATGATACCGATGTCCCGATTAGAAATATATCAATTCAAGTTACAAGAATTATCGACGATTATTTTACAACTGATTCTGCAGGAGTTTCAAATTCTAATAATACCGATGCTTGGAAAGACTGGATATTTGATGTTAGAGATCTTTCAGCACAGTCAGAAAGAATAGTATTTCAGCATGAGAACGAAAAGAAATATAACGATGTATCATACATATATAAGGTAAGTTGGTTGACAGGTTTCTATGAAGGCAGTTTTTCGATTAAAAGCGCGCAAAATTCAATGAGGCTATCTGATTCACACATTAATCATTTCACGAAGGGTTTGGATCTCAAGAAAACTGTTTACGTGGGTGGCGTAAATCCAGATATATACATCAATGGGATTAAGCCTTAATTGGTACATTTATTTCCCAAGAGCCCAATTTAGCCCGTGGTTGATGTTATTACCGTACCATGTCTTTTGTAAGAAATATAGAAGTGGCGCGATGAAAACACCGACCGCAAGCACTATATATAAATATTCAGGGGTGGGAGAGTTTTTTCCTTTATCGCTCAACTTAATTATGATTTAAAGGCAACTCCATACTTATTTACGGCATTCCTTCTCTTTTAACCTATTATTTATAATTTAGTGTCCAAAACACATTTAATCCCAAACGATATTATGTCATCAATGAAAACCCACCGCGCCGGGGCTTATAAGTTTGCATGCATCCTTGCCGTCCTGACGCTGGCCGCATTAAAACCTTTTGCCCAAAACCGGCAGAAACTTGATTTTGATAAAAGCTGGCGCTTTAACCTCGGCGCTGTTGAAAACGGCGAAAAAACAACGCTGAACGACAGCAAATGGCGCGTGCTCAATTTGCCGCATGACTGGAGTATTGAAGGTAAATTTTCAAAAGATAACCCGGCCACACCTGAAGGCGGCGCCCTGCCCGGCGGCATTGGCTGGTACCGCAAAACTTTTACTGTTCCGGCTACATCAAAAGGCAAGCTGGTTTATATTGATTTTGATGGCGTATATCAAAAAAGCGATGTTTGGATTAACGGCCATCACCTTGGCTTCAGGCCAAACGGGTATATCTCTTTCAGGTATGAACTTACTCCTTACTTAAATTTCGGCGGTAATAACGTTATCGCTGTTAAAGTTGATAACTCGGTGCAGCCAAATTCGCGCTGGTATTCGGGTTCGGGTATTTACCGCCATGTTTGGCTGGTTACCACCAACAAAACCGCCATTGATCATTGGGGCACCTATGTAACCACGAGCGATATCACCGGTGCCTCTGCCAAAGTAAATGTACAGGTACAACTGCATAATGACCAGGCATCGCCGCAGGTGCTCATCAGCACCAAACTTTATGACGCGGCCGGTAAACAGGTAGCCGCCGCGGGCGAAGCTACATCGGCAGCGCAAAATAAAAATGAGCCTTTAACGATAACCAATACCCTTACGGTAAAAAACCCGGTGCTTTGGTCGGTAGAGAACCCATACTTATATAAAGCCGTTACCCAGCTTATTGAAGGCAAAAAAGTAGTTGATGAATATACAACCACCGTTGGCATTCGCTATTTTAATTTTGATGCAGATAAAGGTTTCAGCCTGAACGGGAAGCCGATGAAGATTTTAGGTGTTTGTAATCACCATGACCTTGGCAGCCTTGGCGCAGCTATTAACAACCGTGCATTGGAGCGCCAGTTGCAGATGCTCAAAGCGATGGGCTGTAATGGCATCCGCACCTCGCACAACCCTCCGGCACCCGAACTGCTGGACCTTTGCGATAAAATGGGTTTTATTGTGATGGATGAAGCCTTTGATTGCTGGGAATGGAAAAAGGCTACTTACGATTATCACCTGTACTTTAAAGAATGGCATAAACGCGATCTGGAAGACCAAATCAAACGCGACCGCAATCATCCAAGCATCATGATCTGGAGTATCGGCAACGAAATCCCGCAACAGGCGGATACCAGCGCGTTACGCATTGCGCCTGAGTTGGCGGCTATTGTTCACAGCCTCGATAAAACCCGCCCGCTCACTACGGCTAATGACCGTCCGGATAGCACCAACAAAATTATAAAATCGGGTGCTATTGATTTGGTTGGTTATAACTATCACCAGTTTGATTACGCTAAGTTTCATGACCGTTACCCGGGTAAAAAGTTTATTGCTACTGAAACTACTTCGGGTTTGGAAACGCGTGGTTATTATGAAATGCCTTCGGATAGCATCAGGGTTTGGCCGCCAAGCTATGATAAACCTTTTGTAAGGGAAGGCAACAATGTTTCGGCATATGACAACACCCGACCACCCTGGGGCTCAACCCATGAAATGACCTGGAAGGTGATGAAAAAGTACGACTTCCTTTCGGGCATGTTCATCTGGACGGGCTTTGACTATCTGGGCGAACCAACTCCATATTCATGGCCATCGCGCAGCTCCTACTTCGGTATTATTGACCTGGCCGGCTTCCCTAAAGACGTATATTATATGTACCAAAGTGAGTGGACCAATAAAAATGTGCTCCACATTTTCCCGCACTGGAACTGGCAGCCTGGTAAAATGATCGACATCTGGGCATACTATAACAACGCCGATGAGGTTGAGCTTTACCTCAATGGCAAATCATTAGGCATCCAAAAGAAAACCGGCGACGACCTGCACGTAATGTGGCGGGTAAAATATGAGCCCGGCACGCTGAAAGCCATATCGCGCAAAAACGGCAAAACCGTGTTAACCCGCGAGATCCATACCGCCGGAGTTCCTGCAAAAATCGAGCTGACTGCCGACCGCTCGCAGATCAAAGCCGATGGCAAAGACCTGTCATTTATCACCGTAAAAATATTGGATAAAGACGGCAACGTTGTACCTGATGCTGATAACAAGGTAAACTTTAAGATTGCCGGCGAGGGCTCCATTGCCAGCGTTGACAACGGCGATCCGGTTAGCCATGATCCGTTTAAAGCTGATTACCGAAAATCATTTCATGGCCTTGCGCTGGCCATAGTACAGGCCAAAGAAAAAGCCGGCACGATCACTTTAACCGCTTCGGCTGATGGTTTGAAAAGTGCTACACTGGTACTGAAAAGTAAATAACATCACCCCCGCCCTCTCCTTTGGAGAGGGAGTTTGGACCTATAAAAAAACGCACCCCGTCTCCCTGTAGATGGGGTGCGTTTTTTTATAAGCCGAAGAGCCTTTAAAACGGAGGAAAAGTTTTTTGTAGAGACGCATAATTGCGTCTCCCGGCGGACAAGCCAATTCAAAAGGCTTCTGATTTCGTTCGAAATTGCATGCGGGAGACGCAATTATGCGTCTCTACATTTAAAACAATCAAAGTCAAACGGTTTCTAAGTTTCTGCCGACATTTACGCCTAATGACACTTTGATTACCAATTACAAGCCCCCGCGTAAAAATGTATCATTGTTCCCTACTTCTGTATAAATTGCCCTGTGTTTGCCCTGTTAATTTTGTGCTATCATTTAAAAACAACAAAAATGGCAAAGACAATTTTCATTACCGGCGCATCACGTGGTTTCGGTAAATTATGGGCCGAGGCATTACTGCAAAGAGGCGATAAAGTAGTAGCAACCGCTCGTAACCTGAGCGCTTTGGATGACCTGGTAAATAAATATGGCGACAATATTTTACCGCTGCAACTGGATGTTAATGATCGCGCTGCAGATTTCGCAGCCATCAACAAGGCAAAAGAACACTTCGGCAGTATTGATGTGCTGATCAACAATGCAGGTTACGGTTTATTCGGCAGCGTTGAAGAAACTACCGAGCAGGAAGCCCGCGAGCAGATGGAAACCAATTTTTTTGGACTGCTATGGTTATCACAGGCAGTGTTACCTGTAATGCGTGAACAAGGCTACGGCCATATTATCCAGCTTTCGAGCGTACTTGGCCTCGTTACTTTACCTGTGCTGGGTTTATATAACGCCTCTAAATTTGCGGTAGAAGGTTTAAGTGAAACCCTGGCCGCCGAAGTAAAAGGCTTTGGAATAAACGTTTCCCTGATTGAACCTAACGGCTTTGCAACTGATTGGGCTGGCGCTTCTGCCGCGCAAACCGTGGCAATGCCCGAATATGATGCTGTACGGGCGGCTTTCCAGGCTGGTTTAAATGACACCGATATTTTCGGTGTACCGGAAGCTACTACAGATGCTGTGCTGAAGCTGATTGACACCGAAAACCCTCCGTTGCGTTTATTCCTGGGTAAACACGCACACCCGTGGGTTAAACAAACTTATGAAGGCCGTGCTGCTGAGTGGGAAAGCTGGAGCGAGGTATCTGCCGCTGCGCACGGTAAATAATATCCTACAGTATATTAATTAATCAGACCATGCTTTAGGCTTTAAGCATTCAGCCTCTGATATAAATGGTATTATTTGATATAATCTACGCCGCAATTCGGCGTAGATTTGTTTATCTTTATTCATCATGCAGCATTTTAAAAATTTGGCCGATATGCACCGCTCCAATGGTTTCCCGATGCCGGAGAACCCACTCTTCAGCCTGTACAGGTGCACCCACACCTGTGGGTTTGGCGAAAGAGAGTTTACATCTGATTTTTACATGATCGGGTTTAAAAAACTTAAAGCAGGTCAGATCATGTATGGCCGTACAAAATATGATCACGATAACGGCAGCATGATGTTCATCAAACCCCGGCAGGTGATCCAGTTTAACAGTGTGGAGTATGATGAGGATGCGTTTATCATGTTCATTCACGAGGATTTTCTGAACGGCCACTTTCTGCATAACGAAATAAGCAAATATGCTTTTTTTGACTATGAGGCAAACGAAGCCCTGCACCTTTCGCCATCGGAAGAGCAGATTATGTGGGACCTTTATTACAAGATAGAAGCCGAATATCACAATAACACCGATGAATATAGCCGCGATATTATACTTACGCATATTGATTCTATCCTGAAATACTCGCAACGGTTTTACAAACGCCAGTTTATTAACCGTACAGAGCTTTCGGGTAAAACAGTATCAAAGTTTAATGAAGTGTTAGCGGCTTATTTTACCAACGGCTTATTGCTAAGCCAGGGACTGCCCTCTGTTAACGCGTTGGCCTCACAACTTAATTTATCACCTCGTTACCTAAGCGATATGCTTAAGCAGGAAACAGGAAAAACTGCTATTGAACTGATCCACATTTACCTTATAAACGAGGCAAAAAACCGTCTTAAAAGTGATTACCAAAACGTTTCTGAAATAGCATACGAACTTGGCTTTGAGAACCTTCCATATTTTTCACGATTGTTTAAAAAAGAAACGGGTATCAGCCCTAACCAGTTTAAAAAACAGTTGGTAAATTGATACACTAAGGCACTTACGCGGAAAAGTCCAATTTATTTATATTAAGTTTCTGTTAACAAGCCTTTCGGAATAAAACGATTTTGTAATTTTGATTACAATCGTTTTCTTATGAAACTAAAACTCATCGCCGGCATTATTCTTTTATGTGCGGCATTACAATCCTTCGCTCAAACTCCGGGAAAAATTGAACAAACAGGACAGGTACTATTGCCCAACGGCTGGAAGCTTAGTCCCGCGGGCAGGTCTTTACCGCTTGGCGATCTGCCGCTGAACATGCAGCTTTCCGTATCCGGTAAATTATTAGCTGTTACCAACAACGGCCAAAGCACCCAGTCGGTACAGCTCATCGACCCTAAAAATGAAAAACTGCTTGATGAGGTAGTAGTTAAAAAATCATGGTACGGGCTCGCTTTCAGCCGTGATGAAAAAAACTATATGCATCAGGCGGTAATGACAACTGGATCCTGGTATTTAATATAGCCGGTAACAAATTGGGCACCCCGGATACCATCAAATTAGCACCGAATGCCTGGCCCAAAAATAAGGTTTGCCCTACCGGCATGGTAACTAACAAAAGTAACAGCCGCCTGTATTCGGTGACAAAGGAAGACAGCACTCTTTATATTATCGATCCTGATAAAAAAGACATCCTTAAACAGGTAAAACTCCCTGCTGAAGCTTACAGCTGTATTTTATCGCTCGATGAAAAAACGCTGTATATTTCGTTATGGGGCAGCGATATGCTTGGCTTTTACAACATAGCTACGCAAACACTCAGCACCATTAAAACCAGCAGCCATCCTAACGAACTGCTTTTAGATAAGAAAGGGAAATTCCTGTATGTGGCCGATGCGAACGACAATGCGGTATCCGTAGTAAATACTTCAACTCATAAAATAATAGAAACCATTTCTACAGCGCTTTATCCTACCCGCCTCACCGGTTCAACCAGCAACGGCCTGGCCTTATCGCAAAACGGGAAAACGCTTTATATAGCCAACGCGGATAATAACTGTCTTGCTGTATTTGATGTTACTATGCCGGGCAGCAGCAAAAGCAAGGGCTTTATCCCGGTAGGCTGGTACCCAACAAACGTAAAGGTATTGGGTAATAAAATCCTGGTATCAAACGGCAAAGGGTTTTCATCAATGGCCAATCCTAAAGGGCCGCAGCCTGTTAAAAAAACAGATAACAGCGGTTACAAGCAAGGGGCTATCAACAGCCGGGAGCAATACATAGGCGGTTTGTTTAAAGGCACGCTATCATTTATCAACAGCCCGTCGGATGCCGAACTGAAAACTTACACCAGGCAGGTTTATGCCAACACGCCGTTTACTGCTAAAATTGCAAAAACAGCCAAAGGCGAAGAAGGCAACCCCATTCCACGCCGCCTGGGCGAAAAGTCGCCCATTAAATATGTGTTCTATATTATTAAAGAAAACCGCACTTACGACCAGGTTTTAGGCGATATGCCGCAAGGGAACGGCGATACTTCGTTGTGCATCTTCGGTAAAAAAGTAACGCCTAACCATCACGCTATTGCCAATGAATTTGTATTGCTTGATAACTTTTACGTTGATGCGGAGGTAAGCGCCGACGGCCACAACTGGAGCATGGCTGCCTATGCTACCGATTTTGTAGAAAAAACATGGCCAACCAGTTACGGTAGCCGCGGTGGCAATTATGATTTTGAAGGAACCCGCAAAGCCGCCTATCCGCGCGATGGCTTTATATGGGATTATTGCAAACGCGCCGGTGTAAGCTATCGTACTTACGGCGAGTTTGTGAGCGATGGTAACCCCGGCAAAGCAAACTTAAAATCGCTTGAAGGGCATTTTTGTATCAAGTCGCCGGGCTTTGACCTGAATGTGAAAGATGTTAAAAGGACTGAGATCTGGGCCCATGACTTTGATTCGTTACTCACTATAAACGCGGTGCCGCATTTTAACACCGTGCGCATTTCAAACGACCATACCAGCGGGCAGCGCAAAGGCGCCATATCGCCCATCGCCGCCGTGGCCGATAATGATCTTGCCATTGGCCAGTTCATTGAGCATTTATCACATAGTTCGATCTGGAAAGAGTCGGTGGTTTTTATTTTGGAGGATGATGCCCAAAACGGCCCCGACCATATTGATGCCCACCGTTCACCGGTGTTTGTAGCCGGTCCATATGTAAAACGCAACGCTGTGATCCACGGTATGTATTCAACCTCGGGTGTTTTGCGTACTATCGAGCTTATTTTAGGATTGCCGCCGATGAGCCAGTATGATGCCGCAGCTATGCCGCTGTATGATTGCTTTACCAGCAAGCCCGACCTTACACCATATACTGCTAAGCCGGCACAGGTTGATTTGGAACAGCGCAACATAGCAGTAAACGAGAGCAGCAAACGTTCTGAGTTGTTTAATTTTGCCAAAGAGGATGCTGTGCCGGATATCGACCTGAATGAAGTGGTTTGGAAGTACGTAAAAGGAGAGGCATCTGTCATGCCTGCGCCAAAAAGGAGTGCCTTTGTAATTTTAGA
Organism: Mucilaginibacter sp. P19; assembly: GCF_050632265.1. NCBI lineage: Bacteria > Pseudomonadati > Bacteroidota > Sphingobacteriia > Sphingobacteriales > Sphingobacteriaceae > Mucilaginibacter > Mucilaginibacter sp. P19. Next base: position 522,581 of record NZ_CP192586.1, on the reverse strand, counting down.
ACCTAAAAAAGAACAGGATGATGATTGATTTGTTAACTTCGTTGAACCGGAAGTTATCCAATTAACGAATCCTTAATATATTGGTTTAAAGCCCGGCCGTTGTTTATAAAAGCCGGGCTTTCACATTAATAATACTCCTATGATCACTCATTTAGAAAACGAGCACATTAAAGTAGCTATCGACACCAAAGGCGCTCAGCTAAGTTCATTTATTAACAAAGCAACAGGTATCGAACATATGTGGCAGGCCGATGAAAAGATTTGGCCATGGCATGCTCCCAACCTTTTCCCGATAGTAGGTGGCCTCATCAATAATGAGCTTTTGGTTAATGGCGAAAAGTATGCGATGTCGCGCCACGGCTTTGCACGTCAGTCGGAGTTTTTTTATTGGAGTCGGATGAAACATCGGCAAGCTATTCGTTACCTAATTGCGAGAATACGCTTAAAGTTTATCCTTTTAAATTTGATTTCCAGATCCTGTATCACCTTATTGATAACGCGCTTCGGATTACCTATAAAGTGATCAACCTCGATAAAAAATCAATATATTTTTCTGTTGGCGGGCACCCGGCTTTTAACGTTCCCTTCAATAAAGGCGAGAACTATGAGGATTATTACCTGGAGTTTGAAACAGAAGAACATTTTGACACCCATCTTTTATCAAAAGATGGCTTTTTTAACGGCGTAACACATCCGGTACCAACTCCGAATAAAAAGCTTTATTTAACCCGCGATCTGTTTAATGACGATGCACTGGTTTTTAAAGATCTGAAATCGCGCATGGTAACTATTAAAAGCGATAAACATGATCAAACCTTGGCGCTTGAATTTCCTCATTTTAATTATCTTGGTTTATGGGCCAAACCGGGGGCTAATTTTGTTTGCATAGAACCATGGCTTGGCTGCGCCGATACCGAAGGCAAGCACGTTGATATTAAGGATAAAGAAGCTATCCAAAAATTAAGCGTGGGACATGTTTTTGAATCGGCCTATTTTGTTTGCTTATAACATTTGGGTTACAATAATTTTATACTTCGGTAAAACATTTTTCGCACTTTTTCTCTTTCATAGAAAGAATCACTTAAATATTAAAACTATGAAAACTAAAGTTTATTTATTAGCCCTCACCATGCTGCTGTCATTTACGGCGTTGAACACCTTTGCTGCTGATAGCCACGCGCTTACCCCGCTAAGCAAGGAAGAAATAGCAACCATGACAACCGAGCAAAAACAAGCCCGTGTTGAGGAGATCAAGGCCCGTGTAAATGAGATCAAAGCGATGGATAAATCGGAGCTTACCAAAGCTGAACGTAAGGAATTGCGTACCGAATTAAAATCAATGAAAAAAGAAGCCAATGCCCTTGGCGGCGGTGGTATTTACCTTTCAGTAGGTGCTATCATCATCATTATTTTGGTATTGATCCTGATATTATAATTTTAATCGTCTTGTATAAAAAACGCCTCCGACGAAAATCGGGGGCGTTTTCTTTATGTCCGTTCAGGACCTTTCAGAGATTTAAGTTACCCTATAAAATTAATGCTCATTTGGCTAGTACCAATTGAGTAATTAACTGAGTTGAACCCCTCTGGGGTTCAGATAAAGTAGGATGCTATTTCTACAAACATTTTCTCCCTCCGGGAAGACTTTTACGATTTAATAAACATATATTAATTGCTTATAGACAGGTGCACCAGAGGTGCAAAAGGTTTGTAGCATGAAAAATAGAAGTATCCTTTGCCCCAGAGGGGCAAAACAACACGCCTTGCTGATTAATTTTGTGAATTAACTTAAATCTCTGAAAGACCCGGATGGGACAGAAATTCCTGGAAAAAGAAAAAGCCCCTGAATATATCCAGAGGCCTTCAATATATCTTAATTGATTATTTACTATTTTTTGCTGCTGTCGGCTTTAGGAGCTGCCGGTGTAGCAGATGGCGTTAATGCCGGAGTTGATGAAGGAAGCGCGTTGCTTGGTTTTGAAGCTTTTTCAATTTGCTCACGCAGTGCAGGGTTATCATTGCTGCTTGATGAGCCGCCTTTTACAGCAACGTTAATAGCCAATGATAACACCATAAGGGTGATAGCTAACGCCCAGGTACCTTTTTCTAAAAAGTCGCCGGTTTTTTGTACACCCATTAATTGTGATGAGCTTGAAAAATTTGATGCCAAACCACCGCCTTTAGGGTTTTGGATAAGTACGATAAGCCCTAACAGAGCGCATACAATTACGGTAACAATGATTAAAACGATATACATTTCTTTATATTAATTAGTTTTCTTCTCTAACTCCTCAATTTGGCTTGCAAAGTAACGGCTTTTTTCCGGGAATTTCAACATCAATTTTTTGTAAGTTGCAATAGCTTTGTGATATAACATCTGGTCGATGTAAATTTGGGCTAATGTTTCACTTACCAGGTCATTTCTGTCTTCCGAGCTCTTCTTTGCTTTGTTCTCATTATCGAGCTTATCAATTGATGGCGGCCTGATCTGGGGCTCCTCTTTAATAAATTTCTCAATGATGATGTCTTCCTTTCTTTTTATCTCCGGCACATCGGGCTGAGGGGTTTTCTCCAGCTCCTCCAGAGATTGCGAATGGAAGATATTTTCATAATACTGATGCTGTAATGCATCGGCAGTCTGGCTATCAGATGCTACAGGTTTTTTTGGCTGTGCAACCGTTTCAATATTATAAGGCTGATAAGTTGATGCATATTCCTTACGGGTTTTATCTAACCACCACATAAAGGTATAAGGCATTTTCTCGTCGTTGTACTTTGATAAAACCTCCTGCTGTTCAGTAGCTTCAATTTCTGCCGGCTGCGGAGCCGACTCCTGCGATATCGCCTTATCATCATTCCTTGTGTCAACAACCGAGTTATCAAACAAAAAATAATCCGTGGATGCGATATTACCGATTATCCATTTTTCAGTTACATCGTCCCTTACGTCTTTAGCTTCGTCAACGGCAACCGGCGCCTCATCGGCCACCTCTGTTTTATCGTTTATCGCTGCATCGGTATTAACATTAGTAGCAACAGGTTCATTCACATTAGCCTGGCCTATACTTATATTCTCAATCCCAACAATTTCATCGTAAACCTCATCATCTATATCGTGGGTAGATGAAACTGATTCCCCGTTGGGCTCAGTTGCAACTGCTCCCGGATCAGCAACTTCCGTTATCGGTTCTGCATCTGCAATTTCAGGCTCAGGATCATCGATATTGATAAAATTGAAACTGCTTTTATCCTGATCTGTGTCTGCGGCTAAATCTTCGGGCAGTGTATCAGCCAGGTCATCAACAGCGGGACCGATATTAAAATAGTTTTCGGAGGCCGGTGTATTATTTACCGGAACACTATCAAGCAGGTTAATTACCTGTGATGAATTTACCGGAGAAAGGCCTTCGGGCTCCTGAATTAATTTATGCAGTAAAACAGGCTTGTAATAAACGGCCGCGCGCTGTATATCCTTATTGGTACCGGCATGGGCAAGCAAAGCATGCAAAATACCGCTTTGCGGGTAGGCATCAACCAGTTGCTGCAGGTTATAACCATAAAAAGAACCCGTTTCGGCCGGGTTGGCCAACAGTTCATCTAATATTTCGTATTGCCTGCTATTCAAATATTGATCCACGTGGTTGAAAATACAAATTGCCTACCAATTAGAAAAGGCTGCGTTAAAAATATCATCAATTAATTGCTTGTTAATTTGCTGTATAAGCCCCTGTTCCTGCGAAGAAATATCTCCCTTGTAATTGGCAAACTTAGTAAAACTTTGCTCAAAACTAAGCTTTTTATCCGCCGGAGTTTTCGCGGCATCAAATGAAAATTTAACACGCACGGTAATAGTAAGCCTGTTGGCATTAGCAATTGGCGCAACATTGCTCGCCGTTGCCTCGATAGAAACCGGGGCGATAGAATAACCGGTAATAGCGCCCGACATAGTTGCATCAGCCTCGCCGCGGACTAAGCTTAGGCTGGTTTGTGTACGGATCCTGTCTTTTAACGCTTCGGTAAAAGTTTGGCTTAGATTATTTACCACCAGCGGGGCATTGTTTTCAAAAAACTGCACATTGATGGTCTTCAAACCGGGCGGGATTGATTGGTTTTTGAGCGTGTAACATGATTGACATATAAGTATCAGCACACACACCGAAATAATCCCCAAAAGTTTTTTCATCAATTTTATAAGTTTAGTTCTTTTATTTTCCTGTATAACGTACGCTCAGAAATCCCCAGTTCATTAGCGGCAAGTTTGCGTTTACCCTTATGTTTTTTCAACGCCTTACGGATCAGGTCTGATTCTTTTTCAATCAGCGATAATGATTCCTCTACCTCTTCGGCATCATGTGTTATATTAAAACCGTCGATAGTGTTGCTATTACTGCTGGTGTTTGTAACGGTATTAACGGGTTGTTGTAAAGTAAATTGTGTTTCATTATTACCATGCAGCTCAATATCGCGGTAAAGTTGATTTAAGGTTTGCGGATTATTGGCATAATGCGGCGAAACCCCGCCATGCTCAATAATATCCGCCACCAGTTTTTTCAACTCTACCATATCCCGCTTCATATCAAACAATACTTTATACAGTATGTCGCGTTCAGAAAAATCCTCTTTAGGCTGATTGTCCAAACGCATCGGCAGGTTACGCGCGCCGGCCTCGTGCGGGATATAGGTAAGCAGGGTTTGGGCAGTGATGATCCTGTCGCGCTCAAGTACAGCCAATTGTTCGGCCATGTTTTTCAACTGCCTTACATTACCCGGCCACGAATAGTTGGTTAATACCTGCTGCGCTTCTTCATCAAGCTGGATGGGCGGCGTACGGTATTTGTCGGTAAAATCAGCAGTAAACTTGCGGAACAGCAGAAACACGTCTTCTTTCCTGTCGCGCAATGGCGGAATCTTCAGCGGTACCGTGTTTAAACGATAGTAAAGGTCCTCACGGAATTTGCCGTTCTTCACCGCGTCATACACATCAACATTGGTAGCCGCGATAACGCGTACGTTGGTTTTTTCTACTTTCGACGAGACCTACTTTGATATATTGTCCCGATTCGAGCACCCGCAGCAAACGGGCCTGGGTACCCAGGGGCATTTCAGCAATCTCATCTAAAAATATGGTACCACCGTTTACGGTTTCAAAATAACCTTTACGCTCACCAACGGCGCCCGTGTAAGCTCCTTTTTCGTGACCAAAAAGTTCCGAATCGATTGTACCTTCAGGTATGGCGCCGCAGTTAACGGCAATAAAAGGCCCATGCTTGCGTGGGCTCATCTGATGTATGATGTGCGAAAAAACCTCTTTACCACTACCACTCTCGCCGGTAATCAATACCGAGATATCAGTAGGTGCAACCTGGTTTGCTATAGTTATAGCCCGGTTAAGCAATGGCGAATTGCCAATGATCCCGAAGCGTTGTTTTATTTCCTGTACTTCCATACCCCCCGGCCCCCTAAAGGGGGAGTTATTGTAAATGTTTATAATTCTTGTTTATCATAATCCCAACATTTTTTGTTACACCCCAAACCATCAGGATGTAACTCCCCTTTAGGGGGTTTGGGGGATAACTTTACCTATCAACGTAGCAGTTGTGCTGCGTTCAATCAATACGTTTACATATTGCCCCGGCTTGTAATTTTCACCAACCGGGAAAATCACCATCGCGTTTTGATCGCTGCGGCCACAATAGTCTTTGTCTGATTTTTGGAGAAACCTTCTATCAGTACACGTTCTACCCGGCCAATGCGGGCCTGCATTCTGTAAAAAGAATATTCCTGTTGCTTGGCTACAATTTCGGTTAAGCGTTTTTGTTTTACCTCTTCCGGTATGTCATCGGCATAGCGTTTTGCCGCTAAGGTACCCGGCCTTTCGCTGTATTTAAACATGTAGGCAAAATCATACTTTACGTAATCCATCATGCTTACAGTATCCTTGTGCTCCTCATCTGTTTCGCTGCAAAAACCGGTGATCACATCGGTTGAAATTGCACAATCCGGAATGATACGACGGATAGCGTCGATCCTGTTGATGTACCATTCACGGTCATAAGTGCGGTTCATCAGGTCAAGAATACGGCTGTTGCCCGATTGTACCGGCAGGTGGATATAATTACAGATGTTATCGTATTTATTGATGGCATACAGCACCTCATCGGTGATATCCTTTGGATGTGAGGTTGAAAACCTAACCCTCAAATCAGGATCGATCAGTGCCACCATTTCTAACAGGTTAGCGAAGTTTACCCCTCCAACCTCCCCCAAGCGGAGGCTTTTGTCATTTTCAACGCCTGCTTCAATTTGCCCTTCTAAAGCCCTCTCCTTTGGAGAGGGTTGGGGAGAGGTCCATTTATATGAATCTACATTCTGCCCTAATAAAGTAACCTCACGATAACCTCTGTCAAACAGGTCGCGGCATTCGGCAACTATCGATAAGGGGTCGCGGCTGCGCTCGCGGCCACGGGTAAAGGGTACCACGCAAAATGAGCACATGTTGTCGCACCCGCGCATAATGGATACAAATGCATTGATACCATTGCTGTTTAAACGCACCGGGCTGATATCGGCATAAGTTTCCTCACGGGAGAGCAGCACGTTAACTGCCTTTTGACCATCATCTACCTGGTTAATGAGGTTCGGCAGATCGCGGTACGCATCCGGACCAACCACAACATCAACTAATTTTTCTTCTTCCAGGAATTTTGATTTGAGGCGTTCGGCCATACAGCCCAATACACCTACTACCAGGCCCGGATTTTTTACCTTAGCAACGGTAAACTCTTTTAAACGGTTGCGTACGCGTTGTTCGGCATTTTCGCGGATAGAACAGGTATTGATGAAAATAACATCGGCTACGCTATAGTCGGCAGTGGTTTCAAAACCGCTTTCGGCCAATATCGATGCAACTATCTCACTGTCAGAAAAATTCATGGCGCAGCCGTAGCTTTCAATATAAAGCTTGCGGCCATTATTTTTAGCTGTTTCGGCTTTTAACATTAACGCCTCACCCTGCCTGCTCTCATCATGTGTTTTATCCGGAATAAGCAAATCCATCATTTATATAAAAAATTAGTTTGCAAAAATAAACAAAATTTAAATACCTAAATGACATATTGTCAGTATTAAATAAAATCTCATTTATTTCAAAAAAAACGGGTGACACTTTCGCGTTACCCGTTTATCCTATTCAAATAAGCCGTTACTTATTGCGTTAAAGCTACAGTGGTGGTATTATTGATTTGCCAGATAGCTGCACCGGGCGTAGGGAAGCTTACACCCTTGGTGCTACCTTTAACACCATTGTCCTGGCCAAAATAGTAAAGTGGATGCCCTTTGTACACCAGTTGTGTTTGTCCGAATACGGTTATCACATCAAAGTCGGCTTTATTTAAAATAGAAGGAACACTTTGAACCGCCGTTACCGCATCGATTGGCCAATTAGCGTCATGCGCCACCACACCGGTGCTGAATTTATTTGTCTTAAACGTATCCTTGGTAAACAGGTACAAAGTACGGCCATTGGCATCTGTGATATATTGTGAATTTTCAGTACCGGCGATACTTTTGCTTGTGTATTGGTTACCATCATGCCCTATCAGTTGCGCGTAGGAAACCATAACGGTGTAATCCGGCTTGGCTATAAACCATGATTTGTCAACGCCATCACCGTTAACATCGGTAACTGCCACGTCTTTTGCATAATAATATAAAGGCCAGCCTTTATAGGTAGTTTGCTTGTTGCCGTCGGCATTGGTGATAACGCCGAAGTCGGCAGCTGCCAGGCCGGTACCTATAGATGGGTTTTCTTTATAAAAGGCAGGCCAGGCTACAGCGCATCCACCGGTACAAGTTGAAACGTTTGCGGCATCATCAGAGAACAGGTACAACGCACGGCCGTTATTATCCGTTATGATACTACCAAAAGTTGCGTTTGAGGTAAGCTGTACGCCGGTAACAGCTTTAGGTGTGGTTGGATTGTTGTCGTGATTTTTTTGCACGATGCCGCTAATAAAGTTAGGGCGATTGAGCCTGTCAGGGCTAAGTACATTTTTGTTTTCATCGGGGGTCTTTTGATGTTAGTTATGGATATTTATAAACATAACGCCCTGAAATTCCCGAGGGTTGCTTTGCAGTTAAACAAAACCTTTATTTGAGTTAAACGCCGGCATATAATTCCGCATTAACAATGATGAATTAAGTATGAGTTTTAACAAAAAATAACTTATCCATCCGCTATGCTATAACAAAAGTTGCTACCTTGCTGTTAAGCATTAAAACACAAGTAAAAGTAACACCGGTAAATGGCACTCAATTTTTTAAAGCACCAGTGGCAAAAAAACGTTCAAATTTGTGCTGATACCGGTTATAGTGATATTGCTGCTGGCCGTAGTAGTAAACAGGTATTGGTCGCCCATTTTGGCCGACAAAGTAAAGGATGTAGTATTAAGCAGCAGCGACAGCCTTTACAAAGCCGATTTTTCGGACGCCGAGCTGCATATCCTGCAGGGCAAAATTATTATTTACAATATAACCCTTAAGCCCGACACAACAGTTTATAATCAAAAAAAGCGTTTACGCCTGGCCCCCAATACCCTGGTTGAGCTTAAGGTAAAACGGCTGGTGCTTAATCATGTGCATCCATTTAGCCTCTATTTTCAAAAAAGCTTAATATTGGCCAAATCATCCTGAATGAGCCACGCCTGAATGTAAGCTACCAGCTAAACCATACCAGGGATACTGTTGTTAAAGATCGCCGTACAGCCTGGCAACGCATCTCCAAAAGCCTTAGATCGATCCATATCGGCAGCATATTGCTTAATGATGTTAACCTGAACTATGAGGATTACTCGGGCAACAAGGTGGCCATTTCCAAACTTAAAGAGCTAAACTTAAGTGCAAACGACCTGCTCATTGATTCGGCTACACAATATGATAAATCGCGCCTGCTTTATTGCAAAGATATCGTCACCGAATTAAACAATTACACCGGAGAAACACCAAGCGGCTTGTACGCTTATAAGATCAGGCATCTTAAACTCTCCACCCTTACATCACGCCTAAATATCGAAGGACTTGCTATGCAGCCTACTAAATCGGACGTTTTTTTGATAAAAGCAAGAAAGACAGGCTGGGCTTACTGGCCGATTCTGTGCAGCTAAACAATTTTGACTACCTAAATTATCACAAATACCGCACAGTTTCTGCTTCAAGCCTAACCATGACAAATGGCAAGATAACTGCTTTCACCAATCCGGGTAAGAAACCAGATCCTATAACCGACAAGGTTAAAACGTTCCCCAATATGATGATCAGGAAATTAAACCTTGATTTAAGGATCGACACCATGAAAATCCGGCACGTTGATGTGGTTTATAACGAGTTCAATAAAAAATCTCAAAAAACAGGCACCGTTACCTTTAATAATACCAGCGGGGCTATTTATAATATTACTAACAATCCATCGGCCATAGCCAAAAACAACATTACCCTTGTTGATCTGACAACCTATTTTATGAACCGCGGCCGGCTCGATGTGCAATTGAAATTTAATTTAAGTGATGAAGATGCCGCCTTCAGTTATAAGGGCACATTAGGACCAATGGAATTTGGAAGGCTAAATCCAGCTACCATGCCTTTGGCTATGGTAAAAATGACATCGGGCAGTGTAAAAAAATTCAGCTTTGATATCCAGGCCAACAGCAAGGTATTTAAAGGCAAGGTTGATTTTTTATATAACGATTTAAAGGTGGTATTATTAAAACCAGATACTGCTAACGACCGCTTTAAAAGGAAATCGATCATGTCGATATTTGCTAACCTGTTTGTGATCAGGCGTAGTAATCCTGATGATAAGGGAAAGCTCACTTCGTCATTAGTAATATATAAGCGACCTAAAGATTCGCCTTTTTTTAAAACGGTTTGGAAAACCTTACTCACCGGAATCAAACCATGCATCGGCCTTGATGAAGAAAGCCAAAAAGCCACTAAAGACCGCATCGACGAGCACCTCAAAAACAAGGAAGAACGGTTAAAGAATAAGGCACAACGCCAAAAAAGAAAAGCAGAGCGAAAAAAGCTGATGGACCAGGGGAAGTTTTGATTTGAAAATTATTCAATTTGAAGATTTGAAAATGGAGCCCCTCGAGTTTTCTTCCGCCGCTGTTGGTGTTCGGAAGATAAAATTTGGGCGAAAATGTTCATTTAAAAAAGAGACAACTTTATCTTCGAACACCTGTGATGAACACCCACAACGGCGGGGTATTGATTGGGGAACTTGTTATAAAAACAACTGATCCCGACGATTGTCCCAAAAGTATAAGAGATGAACAGATGTTTCTGTAACCCGGTAAAATAGAGAAGTGTGTTTACTGATAATTGCAATTCTTACATTGACATCTATAGATGTAGCTTTATACATAAGTGGATATTCTGCTATTAGAGCTACGATGTTTTCAGTCTTTTCTAAAAATTTATCAGCAACTTTTTTTCCGAAACGGATTTCAATAAAGTCGTAAACTGCTATAAATGTTCTCGTCCGCATTTTGCGTAGATAGGATTTCTAAACTCATCTTCTGTTTAGAACATTCCTAAATCCGGTGTATGGAGTTAATTTTCCCTCATCAGCTTGTTTTAGTGATTCTTTAACTCCCTTAACCACGTAATCCGGGTAAACTTCGCTTTTTTGTTCAAAAGATATTTTCATGGCTTTCATCACTGCTTTTAAAGCTGCCATCTGCTCCTTATTCTCAGGGTAAACAATTAATGCATCCATATAACAAATATACTAATTCCTTAAAGCTATTTAAAATCCCGGGTGCCGTTCGTGTCCCCTCAGGATCTCTTTTTGAGGATCATGAATTATCCGCAAATTTTTCCTGGATAGAGTAAAGCTTCGTTCATATAGTATTCGACTAAGGCTAACCGTAAGATAATTATCAGCCTTAGGGTCCTCTCCCGAGAGACCCAGAGGGGACGGAAGTTAATTTAAATTGTGAGCGACCCGAGGGAACGGGGTCTTTCATTTTCAAATCTGCAAATTAACCCATCTTCAAATCAGCCTTATTGCAGCAACAACTTCAAATTAATCCCAAAATTGGTAAATGAAGTATTAAACGTTTGCGAAGTATAGGGTTTGGTAAGGTTTGAATCATAAAACAAATTCAGATTAAAACGCTGGTTGATCACATAATCAACAGAGGGCCTTACGGTAATATTTTGTGCACCCGATGAGATCTCAGCCGATTCAACGTCGGCACGGTAAATGAGCGTTTTATTATCGCGCAATGAAAAATCGAGCTTAAAGTTCACGTCCTTATGCTGAATGCCTTCAAACCAGCCAAACGGAAAATGGAAATCTTTGGTGTGGTAACCAAAACCAAAAACAATGATCTTTTCATTTTGCTGCGCCAACTGGCTGTTAAGCATACTTAAGCTGAGCGAGCGGCTCTGGCGATATTCGGCATTGGCGGTCATGCTGTTTTTGAAACGTACGCTTGCACCCAGCAAAGGCACAAACTGCTCAAAAATGGTAACCTGCGAAAACTGGTACAACGGCAGGAAATCATTATTTAAATCGCGCGAAGTGGCAGCGCCGTTAGCTTCGCGATATTGCAGCAGCGAGATAAAGCCGCTTACATTATATGATGAACGGTAACCATGGCTCAGGTCAAACGAATCAAAAATATCCTGGAACCAGGAGATCTTACCTAAGCCATTGTACGTTACCTGCCAGTTAGGAATAGGAATTTTTGGGAATTGCGACAGGTTACTGCCCGAAGCATTTTTACCTGCATATGCTGCCAGAAACGCAGGCACCAGCACATTTTGCGAATTTGGCCCGTAACCATCGGCATAGCCATCAGCACCCCCTGCCGAATTTGGGTTGGTACGCCCTAATCTTTGCGATATCACAGCGCGGGCATCCAAAAATTTCTGAAATGTAGATGAAACATTGTTTATCCCCTTTGCCGATTCAAAGGCGGTACCAATGGTAAGGAACGATACACTGTAGTTACCCGATGTAACCGGGCTTAATGTTTCGATACTATTGCTCGATGCCAGGTATTTAAAATTGGCCTGATAATTATGATCCTGGGTTTTAAATGCACTAAGCTCAATCCGCAGATCTTTAAATGGTTCAATAATCCCCCTGAAGTGCATGTCCTCGTTTAACGATGTGGTATACAACTGATTTTGCAGGGTATCGGTGGTGATCCAGCCGTTAGCGACAGCCCTGCCCCGGATATCTGCCTGGCTGCCCAGTAAAAAGCCAAACCCGGGGGCATTACCATCTGCACCAAAAAAGCCCGACTGCGGTAAGTATCCCGGTAAAAACGTTCCCTGGGTACGGGTATAGGTTGCGCTCAGGTTTTTAATACTGGTTAGCAGGCCTATCAGGATATTGCTCTTTTTATTGGGATTATTGGCCTTACGGATAAAAGGGAACTTGTTATACAGCGACACCATATTCAGGGTTGGGTTAAGCTGGATTGCCCTTGAGTTTTGAATACTGTTACCAACATCATAAGCGGTACTATTGATAGCAAACAGCGGCTGTGTTTGCCAGTTAAAGTGTGTACTGTAACGAGCTACTGCCGATATCCAATCCAATCCCGGAATTTTGTTAATAGGTACCGTATAATTAAAGTTGATAGTGTGGTTATAATTGGTTGTACGGCCCAGTTTTTTCAGGTTATCCCAAAGGGTATCGCGCTTTAAACCATTGATCCGACCGGCGGGTTCATCCACAACCGAAAGATTGGTAGCGTCAATATCCATCTGTAATGATTTTGACAGGTTCCAGCCTATGCCGTATACACGGGTTATGTTGAAATACTTGTTGAATGTAGTTGTCGGGATAGGAATATAGTTATTAGGATCATTATCGCGCAGGGTATTCTCCGAATAAAAGCGGTTAAAATTGATGCTAAAATTCAATCGCGACGGCAGCAGGCTAAAGTTCAAATCCCGGAACAGGGCCAGCATATTGCTTTTGATGATCCTGGCAAATGGGCTGTAGTATTTGGGCTGATTGGTATAATTATAAGCAAGTGTGAGATTATAGGTTTTCTCCACATCATTCTGCGTCACAAAATCATTGTGATTGTATTCGGTGTAGGCATAAGTGGCATTAAAGTTTTCAATATCCCAAATATGGTTAAGGGCATTTTGGTTTGTACGTGCCTTATGTACGTTGGTAAAGTTGATGCTTTTGCGGGTGGTAATGTCAATAGCCGCATTCCGGATAGAGTCACGCTCTTTGGTGCTCGTTGCCGCCGCCAGCGATGCCTTCAGCTCAACATCCGGCGCTCCGGGATCATATTGCGGCATGCTCCTTTGTGATGACAAATTGATGTATGCCGGGATATGGATGCCGCTTTTATCCGGAAAAAACTTGCCGAGCTCAACATTGGCCGATACGTCATAGGTTTGATCATCACTCTGGCTCCGGTCATTCAGCCTTGAATCAAGGGTACCGAAACCAATAGTTGTTTTACTGCCCGATACGGTAATATCGGCAAAGTCGGCAAGCTTGGCATCAATCCTCGCGGTTGCGGCCCATCCCCCGCGCTGATCAAAATCGGTAAGGCGCAGCTCATCATACCAAACAGTTCCTGATTTATCCAACCCATCATCGGGCAAAACATTTGTGCCTTTATATGGATTGCGCACGCCAAGCATAATGGTACGCAGCTTGCTTAAATCGGGCTGGCCCTTGATATAAACTACCTTATCACCCTCGGTGTATTTAAAAAGCTGGTTGTAGGCCACGTTGGAGTGATTACGTGCAAGCTTCGCCCGGATCAGCAAATCAAGCTCCAGGTCCATTTCATTAACATCCGGCCATATTGCTCCTGCATCGCTGGTACCCGGCTGGGTTATTTTTAAAGGCAATTCGTATTCATAATAGTTATCCTGGTAATCAACCCCGAGGCGGATAAACGCGTTCAGGTCATTATCCTTCAAATAATCACCCTCGGCATGGATAAACATCTGCATGCGTTTGTATTTGCGCAGGTCATTATAAAAAGTACGGAAGGCGGCCCTTGAATATCCATCGCGCAGGCTTTTTATATTAAGGGACAGTGATTGCTCGTTGAGCTTGGTATTGGTTTGCAGGTTATTGTAATTACGCTGGCGGTTAATACCGGGCGGCACCACATAAGGTATAGGCGTGCGGTTACCGTTCTCTTCAATATTTACGGCCTGCACGTCGACGGTCGAATTATCTATCGGTGGGTTTTGGATAGCAGGATCGGCAATAACATTCAACGGATTTTTTCGGTATTGAAAGCACGCCACTCGCCGCGCACCAGTTCCAGGGTCGCAAAACGCAGTACTGCAGTATCGGCAAAGTTGGTCATGAACATCCTCATAAAACGGATTGCCTTAAAATCCTGGATGTTGCCCACTTTTGATTGATAATCAGTAATCGGAATGCGGAACTGGTACCAGTTAACCGCCTGTGTTGTTCCGTTGGGCAGTTTTACCTGTGCGGTAACTTTATCGCTGATGTAATTTTGCCCTACAACCATATCTGCCGGGCGCATGGATACTTTATATTGAAAATATGAATCTTCCTGGCTCATGTTGTTGTCCCGGTTAATATCCTCGCCATCGGGCAGGGATGTTGAAGCCGAGTTTTGCAAGCCAAGCTCTGCCTGCGATTGCTGTGCCGTTTTCGAGTTACCGTCGGTGCCGTTGTATTTGCTATAACGGTCGAGGATGCCGGCACGGGCCTGGTCGAGCGCTGCGCCCTGGTAATACTGATAATCATCTGACGAAGGGTCTGCAGCGATGGTAGTAGCGGCCTGCGCGTTCAGTTGTCCTTTTATCTGCTGAACAACCGGGGCAAATTTGGTTTGCTCATCCTGGTCGTTCATGCCGTCCAAACCAACGTCCTGCAGTTTACGGGCATCGGGGTTGTTATCAAAAGCATTAATAACCGGCTGTAGTTTAGACACCCGCCCCCAGCTGGTTTCATCCACCTTGGTCAGGTCGCCGTCAACAGGCAAACCATTTTCCAGGCTTTTACGTCCATCTTTTAAAATATCTTCTGATATCGAACCTAAGTTAAAGTACAAGTCGCCACCAGCCGAGTTTGGTTTGTATATGAACGGATCAAGCATCCAAAACTCGATGTAGGATACGTTCAACGATTCAAAATCATTTGTTTCCAGCTTCCTGAACATACCACCCCAGCGTGTTTTAGGGTTTTGTAAGGTACCATCGGGATTAATGCCGGTGGTAGCATAGTTGTACGGCCCACGGATACTTGGATAAAAAGCCATGTTGAGCGTAGCCAGGCTAATCGGTTGCCCGGTAGCCGACTGCTTGTAAGGGAAAACTTCCTGCTCAATTACCTGCCTTACATAATGGTTGGAAAGCTCGCTTCTTGATATGGGGATGGAACCTGTATTGGTATAAAATATCGGGTCGATATTATAAAATGCCAGGCGGGCACGGTTATAGCCATAGCTCAGGTTATCAAACAAAGCCGATTCTCCAAACAATTGCGGCGTTCCTGAAATTTGCCAGCTGTTAGCTCCTTTAATATCTATTACCGATTGACTGTTTTCAAAATCGTCAAGATAAGATGTGCCGTGTTTGGAGCCTGCAAAATTCAATGCACCGGGACTGCCAGGCATCAGTTTGGCAAACTCGCCGTAAAAATTAATGGACGATGGCACTTTGGTATGGATGCCGGGGATCTTATCAACCAACCTGGTTAAAAACCTGGAGTTTGAACTGTAATTGGCATCAAACCCCCAAATGGTATTGGAGATGGATTCTTCGCCGGCAATTTCATTTTGGGTGATAGGCTGTTCGGTGAGGTGCATCAAAGTAGCACCTAACTGAAGTTTATCGCTGGCATGATAATCAAGCCTGGTGCCGTACAATGACTTTTGCTGCACGCCGAACAATTCATTATTCTCCAGCTTTACGGTAATAGGCTGGCCGGAAGATAACAGTGCCTGGTTCAGGATCCTGATCCGCCCGGAATTGTAATCAACCGTGTAATCGTTGCCCTCCTGCAATTTTACCGTACCAGCGGTTACGTTTACCGATCCCTGCGGAATGTTAACTGCATTTAGTTGGTACTCCGAACCTCCTGTTGAGGTATAAGTCCCCTTAATTACATACCTGTTTAATGCCGGGAAATATTGCTGCGCGATAGTTTTGGTTGAGTCATACAATGGTTGATAAACATATCGTTTAACCAGGTCGGTCTCGCCCGGGGTAAATTTGGATGCCAGGTCCGAACCAAAAGGCTCCACCACAGGGAACGAAATCCGCCCGTTTTGCGAATCGATGGTGATTCCTTCTAAAAAGTCAAAGTAGCCATCCGGTTTTTTATCGCTTTGCTGGTTGAGGTTATCAAGCCCTGCTACCTGGAGCCAAAGTTTACCTTTTAGGTTTTGCCCCTCTTCCATTACCGTTTTTTCGATCCCCGTTTTATCATCAAGACGGGTTACCGTTAATTTAAAATTGGTAGGGGCTATTTGAAAAGCACCGAGGGAGTAAATGTTTTTCATCATCAAATCCCAGGTAGGCAGATTGGTTTTCAATAACTCGCCTTTCAGCAATTTCACAAAAAGCACATTAGGCGTATTTGGGTTAACCGCAACATCGCTGCTAAATTCACCCACCTGGTATTGCACACCGTTAACGGTATACTGATAAGCTACCGCCAGCACCTCGTCATTATTCAAGGGATAATTTAGGGAGATGTAACCTAACTGCGGGTGCAGGGTATATTCCTTATCAGTAAGCTTGCGGGCGTAAGTTAGTTTTGAATAGTTATCCGTATTGCCCGATCCCTGGAAAAAGCTGGCGACATCATTGGAGTTGGTGAGCCTTGCATTTTGCGGCAAAACAGATAACAGGTTGTTTGATTGCTGGGCGAAACCTGGCCCTTTAAAACCCGCAGGCAGAGCGCTGCCGCCGCCTACTATCCTGGTTTTATTGTATGGGTTATTTTCACCAAGGTCCATGAAAGCCAATATATCGCGCGAATCGGTAGTTACATTGGTACGGTTGGTTGTCCAAACCTCAATTTTAGTAATGTTTACATTGGAGCTGATTATTGGGATATTGGCAAGCGCCCTGTTATAATTATTCCTGAAATATTGCGACAGGAAGAAGTGCTTGTTGGCCTCATAATCGGCAGGGGTCAACCTAAATTCACCCTGTTGCGAACCATTGGTAATAGTTATCGTTTTTGACTGTGAGCGTTGCTGCGAAAAGATACTGGTAACATCCAGCCGTCCAAATTTCAGCTTGGTTTTAACGCCAAAAAGCGCCTGACTACCGGTGATCAGCGTGGTATTAAGCGGCATACTAACCGTACCGGCTTCAATTTTCTGAATGATCTCGTCGGGCGAGCCTGTATAATCCAGCTTTATCTGGTTTTCAAACTGGAACTGCGCGTCGGTATTGTAATTGGTGGTGATCTTTAACTTATCGCCTATATTACCGGTTACGTTGAGTTGAATGCGCTGATCAAAATTAAAGTTAAACCGGCTGCGCTGGCGGGTGTTAAAAAGCGGGTTTTGGTTTTTATTTATCTGCCCGGCCATGATCATCTCTGCTGATCCTTGCGGACGGATATCAATCACCGAGCTGCCAAAGATCTGCTCAAACGTCCGGCTCCTGACCTTTATAGGCGGTATAAACCCTGGCTGCTGCGAATCATAGGCATAATTATCTGCCAGTTGCTGAAAATAGCCCCGCTGGGTCGATCGTTCTTTAAGTTTTAAATATTGCTCAAACGTAAGATACTGCGGGGGGCGGTAAAGTAAATTACCTACCCTTTCGTATAAAATATAACGGTTTGTGGCCGGATCATATTCAATGGTACGTACCAGGCCTGCCGGGTCGGTATTGAAAATACCTTCCCTCATCCGCTGGCTTCGTGGCGCGGTCAGGTTTATTGGTGCATTTGATTTGGTTGTATCATTTTTAGCCGCAGGCGAGGGCTTTTGTTGTGCATAAACATTTCCCAGCCCCCCGAACACCACAATGAACAACACACTTATAAGTGTCTTATAAGTAAATACTTTGATCAAAAGTTAGTAGATATTTATCCGTAATTATAGCGTTTTTAACGCGAACTTAATTAGTTCTTCAACCGTTAATTCGCCATTATTTTTCTTGATCTCCTGGTCTAATACCTTTTCGGCAACGTTACGCGCAAAGCCCAGCATTACTAATGCAGATAGTGCTTCATCCTTAACCGTCTGGCTCACCGGCACAACAGTTAGAGTATCGGGGCCTTCCTTACGCAGCTTATCCTGCAGCTCCAAAATAATCCGCTGAGCCGATTTTGGCCCAATTCCTTTTATCCGCTGGATCAATGAAACATTACCGCTCACAATAGCCGCCTGGATCTCGGCCGGGCTTATGGACGATAACATCATCCTTGCCGTATTTGGCCCGATACCCGAAATAGAGATCAAATGTAAGAACAACCTGCGTTCACCTTCCGTAGCAAAGCCGTAAAGTGTGTGCGCGTCCTCCTTTACATGTAACCATGCAAAGAGTTTACATTTTTCGTCGTCACTAATGCCCGAATAGGTATTTACCGAAATATTAATATGATACCCTACCCCTCCCGCATCTATAACCACATACGACGGGCTTTTGAACATTAGTTTTCCACTAATATAATCATACATATATTATTACTTTATTAATTTTTAAACAATGATGTTAATGGCAGATAGCTTTTACAGTGATTATCCAAAGATAAAATTCCGGCGTCATTATGTTCATATAATGACAAACAAAAAGCTGCGTTATACTCACCTTAAAAAATAAAGACGCTAAGTATTTAAATACCAGCGTCTTTATCAAAGATGTATTACTAACCCTACTCAAACCCTCCCTTCCGGGGGAACTTTAGAGGGAGTTCTATTTAACTGTTGGCGGCAGCTTTTGCCTGTGCATCAACCACTGCAATAGTAACCATATTTACAATTTCACGTACCGAACTGCCTAACTGCAACACATGCACGGGTTTTTTTAAGCCAACCAATATCGGCCCAACTGCTTCGGCGCCGCCTATTTCCTGCAAAAGTTTATAGGCAATATTACCCGACTCCAGGTTAGGGAAAATCAGTGTATTGGCCGGTTTACCATTGAGTGTTGAGAACGGGAAGTTATCATCAAGCAAATCAGCGTTAAGCGCAAAGTTGGCCTGCATATCGCCGTCGACAACCATGTCGGGGTATTTTTCGTGCAGTATCGCTACTGTTTCCCTGGTTTTTTCCGGTATCTCCCCTTCGTTCGAACCAAAGTTGGAGTATGATAATACAGCTATCCTCGGGCTGATATTAAATTGCTTTACCGAGCGTTCTATCAGCACGGTAATATCAACCAAATCATTCACACATGGGTTTACGTTCACCGTTGTATCGCCAAAAAACACAGGGCCTTTAGCGGTGATCATCATATACATGCCCGCAACACGGTTCACACCTTCTTCAGTACCGATAATTTGCAGGGCAGGTTTCACTGTGGTTACATAGTTTTTGGTTAAACCTGAGATCAGCGCATCGGCACGGCCAAACTGCACCATACAAGCGCCGTAGTAGTTGCGGTCTACCAATTGCTTTTTAGCCTCGTACAGGGTAATCCCCCGGCGCTGGCGTTTGTTATACAGAAACTCGGTATACTCATCCATATGCTCACATCCTTCCCGTGGATCAATAATATGAACATCGCCCAAATCAAGGTCATTATCATGGATGATCTTTTTGATCCTGTCGATATTGCCCAGTAAAATAGGAGTGGCAATACCTTCCTCTTTCACTATCTGTGCCGATCTTAAGATCTTATAATTATCGGCCTCGGCAAATACAACGCGCTTAGGGTTCTGTTTTGCTTTAGCGGTAAGGTTACGCAGCAGCTTATCATTAGTACCCAGGCGCACCCTCAGCTCCTCTGCATATGCATCCCAATCGGTGATCACCTTACGGGCTACACCTGAAGCTATGGCCGCTTTTGCCACCGCCATGGATACCTCGGTGATCAGCCTTTGATCCATTGGTTTCGGGATGATATAATCCTTGCCAAATTTCAGGTTAGTAAGGTTATAAGCGAGGTTAACGGCTTCGGGAACCGGCTTTTTAGCCATTTCGGCAATGGCGTGTGTAGCGGCAATCTTCATTTCCTCGTTAATGGCAGTAGCCCTTACATCCAGCGCACCGCGGAAAATGTAAGGGAAACCAAGCACGTTATTTACCTGGTTAGGAAAATCGGAACGGCCGGTTGCCATAATAATATCATCGCGTGTGCCGGCTGCAAGGTCATAATCAATTTCGGGTACCGGGTTGGCCATAGCAAAAACAACGGGCTTTTTAGCCATGGTTTTCAGCATGTCGGGGGTTACCACATTACCTGCCGAAAGACCGACAAATACGTCGGCATTTTTCATGGCATCGGCCAGTGTTTTAACATCTTTGCGGTCAGTAGCAAACTCCATCCTGATCTCGTCAAGATCGGTGCGTTCCTGGTTTAGCACACCATTGATATCAAACATCACCAGGTTCTCTTTTTTAACCCCTAATGACAGGTACATTTTTGAACACGATACCGCGGCGGCGCCCGCACCGTTAACTACCATTTTTATTTTGTCGAGTTTTTTCCCTGGATTTCGCAGGCATTCATTAAAGCTGCCCCCGATATAATGGCGGTACCATGCTGATCATCATGCATTACGGGAATATTCATTTCGGCTTTTAGCCTGCGCTCAATTTCAAAGCAGGTTGGGGCCGAAATGTCTTCTAAATTTACACCGCCGAAAGTGGGCTCAAGCGCTTTTACAATGTTTACAAAGTCATCTACACTTTTGGCGTTCAATTCAAGATCAAACACGTCAATATCAGCATAGATCTTGAACAGGAGACCCTTACCCTCCATTACAGGTTTGCTGGCCTCAGGGCCGATGTTGCCCAGGCCAAGTACGGCAGTACCGTTGCTGATCACGGCTACAAGATTACCTTTGGCGGTATATTTATAAACATCTTCGGTATTGTCAGCAATCTTTAAACATGGTTCAGCCACACCGGGCGAGTAGGCCATGGTTAAGTCGCGCTGCGAATTTGTTGGTTTGGTAGGTACAACTTGTATCTTTCCGGGACGGCCTTGCGAGTGGTAATTCAGCGCGTCCTGTTTTCGGTTAGTTTTATTCATTTTTTTCAAATTGAAGCGCCCAAAATTACAATTCTTTTTATGGAACAAACATAAAAAAGCCCCTTTTTGCGATTATGTTAAAAAGAGGATAAAATACGGTTAAAGTTTTGATAAGATGTGTTTAAAAGATTGCATTTAGCAAAATTCTACTTTTTCTTCTTCCCTTTCTCCAGGTTCTTTTGCACCCTGAACTTTACAATTTTGGTGATCAGCTCAAGAGGCATAGGCTCATCAAGCGGAAACTGAACCGAGCCTTTGGCTCCCTTATAACCTGACAATTCTTCTTTAAATTCTTCCAATCCCTGCGGGGCCGGGTAAAAACCAATGTGATTTTTGAAGCCACCAAAGTGCACCAGGTTGCCATTGAGCACAAAGGTTGGAATAGCGTATTTGATAGCCTCCTCGGCATCTGGCGCAGCGGCTTTGATCGTTTCACGTACCAATTGCAGTTTTTGTTGAACATCTGCCGGGAAACCGGCAATATATTCGTCAATATTTTCCTTTGGCTTTTCCATGCTGATGAGTGATTGGTTGAAATAAATCTACGAAGCTTTTTTCGCTTTTGGAATCATCTCTTGCGCTCGTTTACAAACCTACCGTGTACCCATATCTTTTAATTATTATTATGAATTAAAAGAAGATGTCATTTCGACAGAACCTGTTGGGGAATGTGCGGATGTGGTGAGGAGAAATCTTATACATCCAGCTCTAAACTATGTAAAGCGGCTCTACAGGGCGTATAAGATTTCTCTTTCGCTCCTATACTTAGGCCTGCCCAGCTTTGTCGAAATGACATTTTTTTTAAAGATATGGGTACACGGTAGGTTTGTAAACGAGCGTAAGTTTAAAAACTCCGGGTATAGCGGTCTAAGCTGCTTTTGCTCCGGCGGCCGGAGGCTGCTTGATAGTTGCCACCCGTCAGGAGGCGAGCGGCGGCGAGGGGGTTAACAGGGTTAACAGAAATTGGGGTTATCTATACTCAAAACACTGAAAATCAACAAAATAATCAAAAAACAGTGTTAACCCCAAAAGCCATGGTTCGGCTGGGGCCAAGCGGTGGAAAAATGACTTTAATAACCTTATAAAAATAAAAATCCGAAAGCTGGATCTCAACTTTCGGACTTGCAGACATCGGAATCTCCGAAAAAAATTAATTCTTTGAATACTGCCCGTCATCCTGCACATTGGCAGCAACTTCGCCGGCAGATACTTTTAACATGGCCCCTACTGTTGCCCGGTTAGTTTTAAGATGGTTCCAAACTTTAAGGTCTGATACTTCACAGCCAAACATATCAGCGATAGAAGCAAGCGTTTCGCCTCTTTTTACTTTATGGTGGGTTGGCATTCGGCGTTCGGATTTTGCCGGGGTATATTGAACAGCGGCATAAGTAGCGGGCCTTGCAGGTGTTGGTTGCACAGGCGCATTAACGCCATTTAATACATTATATAATGCAGCATAATGATCTTTTGCAGTTTGAGGAATAATAAGCCTGCGTGGTGTTTTAGGACTTCCGTTAACTACCGCCATCCTGTACGATGGGTTAAGGATCGTAATCTCTCTTAAACTCACATCAAGCGCCTGGGCAACATTACTTAACGGCACTACCCTTTTTACCATCACCGTATCGGTACGGGTAGAGAAATTGCAGGCTTGTGCAACAATGTTATGTTTATTAAAATAATGCATCACATAATTCATGGCAATGAAAGCAGGCACATAGCCACGGGTTTCAACAGGCAGATACTGGCGGATGCTCCAAAAATCGGTTACACCACCGGCCTTTTCAACAGCGCGTTCCACATTGCTTTTACCGCAATTATATGAGGCAATGGCCAGTAGCCAGTCGCCAAATTCCTGGTAGGCATCCTTCAGATAGGCAGCCGCGGCATAGCTCGATTGGATAGGGTCACGGCGTTCATCAACATAGTTATCCATGTTTAAGCCATAAGTTTTTGCCGTGGTGCCCATAAACTGCCAAAGACCTGTGGCCCCTACCCTTGATACCGCGTTCGGATCAAGCTTTGATTCAACAATCGACAGAAATTTTATTTCTTCGGGGATCCCGGCTTCGCGGAAAGCCTTTTCATATATGGGGAAGTAATATTTGGTTAAGCCTGCAACCTGGCCCATTTCATCGCGGTTGTGCATATACAGATCGATATAACCCTGTACATATTCATTATAATCAAGCTGGATATCTTTACGAATGGAATCTAACCGGCGCTTGTACAAACCTCCGTATGTACTTACCGGCAACGACTGGTTAAGCACCGGTAAAATAGTAGTGTCGGCGTTTACAATATCGGGGTTAAATTTGGTTGCCCGGCTTATTTGCTTAATTGACTTTGCCGAATTGGTTGTGTTTGTTTCGGCTTGTAAAACCTGGAGTGATAAGAGGCAAATGGTCAGCGTAAATAATCTCTTCATTTATTCAGGGATTTGATTAATTTATAATGCCCAAAGCATCAGCATTTTACTAAAATATCATTTTTTATTACAGATCGAGAAAATATTTGGCAAAATCTAACAGTTGCTGTTCGCCAAAGTGCTTTGTTAATAACTGTAAACCTAACGGCAAACCGTTGCTGTTATTGCCCGTAGGTATTGATATGGCCGGTACACCGGTTAATGAGGCTTGTACGGTAAATATGTCAGAAAGATACATTACCACTGGATCTTTCTCTTCCTTACCTATTTCAAAAGCCGGTTCGGGCGCCGACGGTACCAATATAAAATCATACTCTTCCAGTATTTCATTAGTTTTTTCCTGGATCAGCCTGCGTACCTTTTGTGCTTTAGCGTAGTAAGCATCGTAATACCCCGCGCTCAAAACAAAAGTACCCAGCATAATACGGCGCTTTACTTCCTTACCAAAACCCTCAGAACGGGAACGTTTATAAGTAGACTGTAAATCTGTAGCCAGCGGACTGCGATAACCGTAATGCACACCATCGTACCTTGCCAGGTTTGATGATGCTTCGGCCATGGCCAGGATATAATAAGTTGGCACCAGATAATCCAACAATTCAAAAGCTATCGGGGTAACTGTATGCCCATCGGCACGCAGCTTATCGAT
The DNA here is from genome assembly GCF_050632265.1 of Mucilaginibacter sp. P19. Taxonomy (NCBI): domain Bacteria; kingdom Pseudomonadati; phylum Bacteroidota; class Sphingobacteriia; order Sphingobacteriales; family Sphingobacteriaceae; genus Mucilaginibacter; species Mucilaginibacter sp. P19. Next base: position 498,306 of record NZ_CP192586.1, on the reverse strand, counting down.
GTATTGTACAAGGTTGTCTTTTACTTCGGTGTCAACACCAGGGCTTGATATTGCTTCCTGCAGGTAAGCTATCTTCTTTTTCCCGGCTTTTGAAGATTAGTATATGATGCAGGCGGCGGAGTTTGTGATAACGTACTGTCATATTCATCCGGACCTGCGAGTACTTCCAGCAATAATGCAGCATCTTCTACCGATTTAGTGATAGGACCAACCTGGTCAAACGATGAAGCATAGGCGATAATACCGTGCCTTGAAATTGTGCCGTATGTTGGTTTTAAACCAACAACGCCGCAAAATGAAGCTGGTTGCCTTACCGAACCACCCGTATCCGTACCTAAAGCGGCATGGCACATCCCTGCTTGTACGGCCACAGCCGAACCACCCGACGAGACCGCCTGCAACTTTAGTTTCATCGGCATGGTTTTTTACCGGGCCAAAGTATGATGATTCGTTGGTGGCACCCATAGCAAATTCATCGCAGTTGCAGCGCCCAATGATCACCGCATCTTCGGCCAGCAGGCGTTCAACCACAGTTGATGAAAAGATGGAAGTGAAACCGGTTAAGATTTTTGAGGAGGCACTAACCTGGTGCCCTTTATAGCAGATATTATCTTTAATGCCGATAACCATACCGGCTAATTTGCCGGCGGTGCCATTCTTTATTTTGTTGTCAACGTTTTTTGCAGCAATCAGCGCTTCATCAGCAAACACTTCATTAAAAGCATTTAAATGAGCATTTTTTTCAATTTCAAGCAAATAGCCTTTTACAAGACCTTCAACAGTAATTTCTGCACGTTGCAACCCGCTCTTTATTTCGGTTAAAGAGGAATAAATATTAGCCATGGGGCTAAAATAAAAAACTTATCCGTTGAAATAAGAAATAAATCAACAGATAAGTTCATATACTCAATAAAAATGGCATTAAAACCTAATCCCTGTTAGGGTATTAAGCTTTTTTCTTCAGATGAAGAAGATGAGCCGTCGCTGTTTTGCGCGTCTTTAAATTCCTTAACGCCTTTCCCTAAGCCTCTCATTAATTCAGGTATTTTTTTACCGCCGAATAATAAAAGTATCGCAATGATGATCAGAATAATTTCTGGTGCGCCTAATCCACCCATGATTTTAAGTTTTATGTATGATTAATATTATATTATGATTTGTATTCTTCTTCTTTTTCGGTATCCAGATGACTACCGGTAACAGTCTTATCTAAATTGATATGACTTTGGTGTTCCGGCTCGGCCGGGGTATTTACGTGATAATCGCTAATAGCGATTGTATTTGGAACAGTATTTTCAACAACGGGCTTTTCGTGCTCAGCTGCAGCTTCCGGAGCTTCGGAGGCTTTTTCATCTAAAAGCGGTTTTTCTTCTTCTACTTTAGGTGCAGGTTTTTTTCCTCGTAATTATTGATCTGGTTATTGATCTCACGTTTAACATCTTCAGAGGCATCTTTAAAGTCGCGGATACCTTTACCCAGGCTCCTCGCCAGGCCGGGCAGCTTTTCGCCGCCAAATAGCATCAATGCTGCAAAAAGTATCAGTACCATCTCGCCCGTACCAATATTTAAAAATAACAAAACTGAACTTAACATAGCATTCTGTTTAAGGATACAAATATATACAATTAAAATTTCTTATAGTTCATAACTAATTAGTTAGGCGCCAGCCAGATCTTGGGGTTAACGGGTGTTGTTCCTTTATAAATTTCAAAGTGCGCCTCCGTTTCTCCTGTCGATGGATCAGTTGCCACCGTGCCGATAGCTTGTTTGGTGCTCACTTTTTGCCCACGCGCAACAGTTACCGACCGTAAATTACTATAAGCTGTAAAATACTCCCCATGCAATATAATTACCAAATAGGTCCCGCTCACATCACCCACTTTTACAACCGTACCATCAAATACAGCCCTAACAGTACTGCCCTGGTTAGTACGGATATCAACACCTGTACTTTCACTCCTGATACCCTCAGGCGTGGTATAGGTACCAAATCCCTGGGTAATTATTCCGTTGGATACCGGCCATGGTAAACCACCGCGATTACCCAAAAAGTCGTTCGACAGCTTAGCGGCCTCAGGCGTGGCGTTCAATACACTTGATGTACTGCGCGCCGCAGCCGGCTTAGCCGGAGCCGGTGCAACAGGCGCTGGCTTATTTTCGGCCTTTGCTTTGGCTGCGGCCAGTCTTGCGGCTTCTTCAGCCCTGCGTCTTTCTTCTTCAGCAGCCCTGCGCCTGGCTTCCTCAATTTCCCTGCGGATAGCCTCATTAATGGCACGGGTTGTTTTAACGATCTTGGCCTGCAGGTCCCTCTGTTGTTTTTTCAGGATCCCTTCATGCTGCGACAGATCGCTTACCACCTTAACCTGGTTATTACGTTCATTACCCAGTGTTTCTTTTTCCTTTTGCTGATCTTTCAAGAGATCATTTTTTTCATTCTTGGTACGGTCAAGCTCATTAATTTTAACATGCAGCTCTTTTTGTGTACCCTGGATATAGTTTGCCTGCCGCTCACGGTAGGTACCAAACTGCTGTAAATATTTTAAACGTTTATAGGCCTGGTTAAAGTCTTTTGATGCAAAAAGGAACATCATCTTATTATAGGCGCTCTGGTTGCGGTATGCAAACAGGATCATAGCTGCGTATTCCTTTTTAAGCTGATCCAACTGCGACTGTAAGCTACGTACGTTATTATTGCTCTCAGAGATTTGATTATCCAATAATCTTACTTCAGAGTTGATATTTTCAATTTTTTCCTGCCGCAGGTTTATCTGTGCCTTCAGTATGCTTAGCTGCTTTAATGAAGCCTTTTTATTATTTAAAGTTTCATTGTAATCTTCATTTAATTGTTCAAGCTCCTTATTCAGCTGTGCTTTACGACGTTTCAGTTCGTCACTGCTTTGTGCGTATACATTAACTGCTGCCAGTACCAATAGTAAAAAGAAAACTGCTTTTATAAACTTCATCAAATAAACATATTAATTATTTACCAGGCTCGTACCCATCAGGAATGCTGAACGGATAGTTTTGCTGTACTTCAAAATCGGCCTTAGTATAATGCAAATTAACTTGTATTTTTTTATCTTTTACTACTGATGCGATATCTATTTGTGCCGGCAATACCCGGTTTGTTGCTTCGATAAAGGTATTATTGGTAACCTGTAATGATTGCGCCTGGCGCTGGTTATCTAAATTGGTTTGCGTAACCTTATTATCCGGACCAAGTATCAGCTTGTAAACCAGATCGTTCAGGGAACCGCTCAAGGTTGTATTGCCATCGGCATGGTCAAAGGTCGACTGCTCGTTCAGCAGTTCGGGCACCGCGTTGCCAATCAGCAATGACTCGAGCGTTTTATAATTAACCTCTTTGCTGGCGTAAGTATATATATAACTGAATGGCTTTTTAATGTAAACGTTTTGCAAGCGGTTAATGATCATAATACTGTCGGGTGTTATCACGGCGCGGGCCGCTTCAATGCCTAATACTGCTGTGATGGAAACCCAAATCCTTTTATCTTTTGCTATCCTGATATTCAGGGTAACATCATTGCTGTTATTATTGATGCTAAGCTTGGTTTTTGCCTTGCCCGCAAATGTTGTAAAATTGACCTGGTTTGCCCTTATGGCAGCCAGTTTGCCGGCAATATCACTCGTCCTTGCTGTCGAATCTGCCTTACGGGTAACCAAAACTTGTTTACGTGCTTTACAGCTTAGCATTACCAGCAGGCAGCAAGCTATAAGTAAACTATTCGCTATATTTTTTTCATTTATCTTACGATCTAAAACAGGTGACTGCTCACCAAAGCCTTTCGCCTTTTTCCAGTTAGTTACGGCAGCATCAGTATTCCCGAGGAAAAACAATATATCACCATAATGTTCATACTTAACCCCGCTATTGTCTTTATCATGCGTGAGGGCCTTCTCCATCCATTCTTTTGCCTGGGCATATTTTTTTGTTTAAACAGTATCCAGGCATAAGTATCTTCAAACGATGCCGTATTAGGCTGCAACTCGTTGGAATGTGCCGACATTGCTGCCGCCTTTTCCAGCTGCTCATTCCTTAACGATAAATAATAAGCATAATTGTTTAAAGTGAATGCATTATCCGGATTGTAGGTTAAAGCTTTCTCATAACTTTCGTCAGAGCTTTTAATATTCTTCAACTCATGATAGCAATCGCCCAATAATGAAAAACTTAACGAAAGTAGCTCCTTATCCTGAAGTTCTAATGAAGTAGCATTTTTAAGATAACCAACTGCCTTATTGTTATCCTTTTTTGTGCCCAGGCCACACCAACAAGATAGTTCATCCAGGCCTGGTTCGGAAATAATGACAATGCGTTTTCACCATCTTTAATAGCGGCATCAAGGTCGTTGTCGCCTAAATCCAGGCGCACCAGCTGTTCCTGAACATTGTACACCTGGTTATTAAGCTGGGCCGATTTTTTAAGTACTGGCTTTGCCTCTTTATATTTGGTATTCTGGATCAGCATATCACCATAAATGGCATAAGCCCTGGCGTCGTTAGGATGGGCAACGGTCAGGATCCGGCTTAATTCAAGCGCGCTGGCTTTAGCATTAGCCTCCGGAAACTTAGGAAAGTATCCCGATATAATATTAATTTTTTGGTCGATGCCGATATCCGGAATGGCAAATCCCTGGGTAAGCTCATTAAAGCTGGCTTCGTTATTCTTTTTATCGCGATAGATATCGGCCAGCGCGAAGTGCACCAAACCATTTCGCGGATCAAGCTTTTCGGCTTGCTGCAATACTTTAAGCGCCTTATCGGCAAACCCGTTCGAGTTGTAAACTTCGCCAAGGGCCAGGTAGTAACGGATCTCCCCGGGATTAGCGGCTATCTGCTTTTCCAGTTCAGAAGTGGCCTGGTCAATTTTGCCCTGCTTTAAATAGATTTTTTGACGATTGGCTAAAAGATCATCACTCGGGCCGTTCAATTTTTCAATCTCATCATATACCTTAAGGGCATCATCGTACCTTTTCAGGATGGTAAAAGCATTGGCCTTGTCAAAATAATACGCTGATTTATCCGGGTTAAGCCTGATCAGCTGGTTAAAAACATTTTCAAGCTTATCAATGGTATTGGTTTTTTCATAGCTATCGGCCAATGCCGCCCAATACCATTCGTTATCCTTATTTATTGCTACAGCCTGCTCTAAAAGAGGCTCAGAAGCTGCAAAATCATTTTGCTGCCTTTTAAGGTTTGCCAGTTCATATAAAGAAGCATCATTTGCAGGGTCGGCCTGTAAAACGCGCTCAAACATTTCGGTGGCAAGCTTATAGTTCTCAACCGTTTTTTCGCGCAGGGCCGAAAAGAAAAGCTGCTTAACCATAGCGCTGTCCTGATAACTCATCACCTTACCTGCCGATGCCAGTGTTTTATTATCGCCGTTCTTTTTATGCTGAGCCTGAGAATTTAGAGGCAAGATGGCAAGAGGCAAGAATAAAGACGCAAGAAAAGGCGCAGAAAACAGGTGTGTTTTCCGTGTACTTTCTAATTTAATATTGCTTTTACCAATCTTCATTCTTCTTGTTTCCTGACTCTAATTACTTCCCTGTGTGTCCGTAGCCGCCTTCGCCCCTTTGGGTTTCGTTCAGTACTTCTACCTGCTCCCAGTTAACACGCTCGTGTTTGGCAACTACCATCTGGGCTATCCTGTCGCCGGTATTGACCTCAAAATCTTCTGTCGAGAAATTGATGAGTAATACCTTGATCTCTCCGCGATAATCGGCATCAATAGTGCCCGGCGAATTAACAATACCGATACCATGTTTAAATGCCAGGCCGCTTCGCGGGCGGATTTGCGCTTCGAAACCCTCGGGCAATTCAATATATAAACCTGTTGGAATGAGTTTACGTTCCATTGGTTTAAGCACTACCGTAGTTTCTACATCAGCACGCAGGTCCATGCCTGCTGCATGAGCAGTTTCATAAGCCGGTAAACTATTTTTTGATTTGTTAATTATGCGGATGATCATCGTTTAAATATAGCTTTTAACTCTTTGCGTTCAAAGTAATACGCTCCAGCCGCAAATAAAAGTAAAAGCCCGTTACCAACAAAAATATTACGTTTAAATACTGAAAACGACAGAAAAACAAACAATACCGAGACAATTATATACGCAAGGTTCTTTTTTAAGTTATACGGGATGGGGTAATTTTTTTGCCCCCACAGGTACGAGAGCACCATCATGGTAGCATAGGCCGCGAACGAGATCCACGCCGAAGCCATATAGCTGTATTTAGGAATAAGCAGCCAGTTTAAAATAACGGTTAATACCGCCCCTACACCAGATATATATAAGCCATACCGGGTTTGGTCAGACAATTTATACCACACCGAAAGATTCATATAAATACCAAGGCTCAGGTAACCGAACAACAAGGGCGGTACAACGCCAAGGCCCTGCCAAAACGGATTGTAAACTATATGATGTTTCACCTCATGCGTTTCCTTTCCTACTATAAGAGTAGCCAGTATATCAACATTGGCAATAAGTGCTACACATATAATGGCCACCATAATTACAAAGTACGTCATGATGCGGGCATAAGTTTCGCCCGAATTTTTGTTTTTTGCATGGCTGAAGAAAAACGGTTCGGCACCTAACCTGAAGGCCTGCACAAAAATACTCAGAAATAATGCAATCTTGGCGCAGGTGCCATAAATGCCCACATGCGTATCGGCGATACTTTGGGGCAGCATTTGCTTCAGCATCACCTTATCTAATGACTCATTAATGATGAACGATATATTGGCTATCAATATAGGCCAACTGTATGCAAACATTTCGCTTAACATGGCACCGTCAAACTTCAGCTTCATTTGCAATATCTCGGGCAATAGCAATAATATGGTAAGCCCGCTTGCTATTGCGTTAGCTAAAAATACATATCCTACCCAATTGGGCCTGTACCAACCTGCCATCCACGCTCCGGATGGCAAATGGTGATTTATTATAAACGGAACGCCGAACAGAAAAAACAAATTGAGCATCATTACAAGGCCGATGTTTGAGCATTTGATAATGGCGTATTTTATGGGGCGGCCTTCTGCCCTGATACGGGCAAAAGGAATTACGCAAAAAGCATCAAGCACTAAAATTACGAGGAAGCACTTTACGTAAAAAGTATAGTCGGCATGATCTTTAGCGACGCCGGCCTGCATGTAATTGACAATAGGATTTAGAAATAGTACACAAAAAACCAGGAATATTACTGATACCATTATAACAACACCAAACGCATTATTATAAACCTGCTGTTTGTTATCTGAACGTTTTTGCAGGTACCTGAAATAGGTAGTTTCCATACCAAAAGCCAAAATGGCGTTAATGATAGAAGCACTTCCATATACCGATGTAAAAACGCCGTTAGCATTTACCGGCAGGGTACGGGTATAAATTGGCGTTAAAACAAAGTAGATCATCCGGGAAATGATAGTACTTAAACCATATATAGCAGTTTGCCCGGCGAATTTTTTTATAGTAGACAATGGAGATATTCGATTTAATGGGTTTGTATTTAGTTACAAACGCCTTTTAACAACCTCAAAATTACGATAGTTTTTCAATTCGCCTTCATGGCTTTCAACAGCGGTCACTTCGGCGTCCTGAGGCCCTTCGTTACACCATTCCAAAAACATTTCGAGTGTAGAATTATCAGCTTCGGCTTCCATGTATACATCGCCATTGGGCTCGTTGAGCACAAAACCGCGAACACCAAGCTGATCGGCAACTGCTTTTGTTGATTTACGGTAAAAAACGCCGTGTACTTTGCCTTTAACTGTAATATTAATATGTTTGATCATCAGTATTATCGTATATTGATATTGCAAAGTTAACTTTTTCCTGCTAAGCAACCTTTTAACTTTACAAGCGTAATCACTACAAAACGCATTACATTTTATTTTGATTGATATAACTCTAAAATTCTATTTTATGAAAAAAATTATTTTTTCTGCCCTGATCATTGCTCTTACAACCTTTTCGGCTTTCGCTATTTTGGGCAACTGGAAAGTGAAAGACGATGAAGCCCAGGTAACTTTTGAAGGCCACAGGGTAAGCGGTTCATTCAGCGGCTTAAAAGCCGATATAACATTTGATAAAGACCATCCCGAACAAGCTAAAATTTCGGCAACTATCGATGTTACAACCGCAGCAACCGGTTTCTTTATTAAAACCAGCCACGTAAAATCGGCCCTGGGTGCCGACGATTATCCAACCATTAAATTTGAATCAACCTCGGTATCAAAAAGCGGTAACGGCTACGTTGCCAGCGGCAAGCTAACCATGAAAGGCAAAACCAATCCCGAAGCCATCCATTTTACGTTTGACGAAAAAGGCAGCGAGGCCGTGTTTAAAGGCGATTTTAAAGTACTGCCTCCTAAGTATGGCATCGACAGAAGCGGCACACCGCCCGAGGTTACTATCCATTTAGTTGTGCCGGTGAGTAAAGGATGATATCTGCACGAATCCTTGTATAGATTGCTTATAATTTAATCGAATTACACGAATGTTTCCTTGACGTTATTCGTGTAATTCGATCTAATTTGTGAAAATTAGTGTCAATTATATTAGTTTCTTTACTTTGGTTTCGGGGGTGATCTTAAACCCATCAAGGCCGCTGATCAGGTTCAGGCCCGGGGTTTTGCCTGCTTCAAGCGTACCTTTTTCATCGTCGATACCCAGGTATTCGGCTCCATTGCGGGTACCCCATTCAACCAGGCGCGGTAAGCTTATGGAAGGGAACTTTTGTTGAATAGCTCGCATCTCGCTCAGTAAACATAATTTGCTGTTTGATGCAAGGCTATCAGTACCAAGGGTAATATTAAAACCCTGGTCAACAAAAAGATCAATTTTAGGTAAACGCCCCTCAATATAAAGATTGGCATTAGGGCAAAAACACCAGTTTATCTTCCTGTCAAATCGTTTTATGAAATAAATATCTTTCAGGTTGGTACAGGTATTATGTACCAGCAAAACCTTTTGTTTGTTAGAGAGTAGCGGGATAATAGATTGTACCGAGTTACGGGCCTGTGGCTTGAAATAGGATATATCCATACCAAAATGCTCGTACAACTCTAAAAAAGCACCAAGCTTATACCGGTAAAATTTGTTCTCATCCTCACACTCCTGGTTATGGATACTGAGCAGGTTTTCATCGTTGGTATCGCTGTGCTTTTTAATCAACTTAAATAACTCCTTTGATACCGAATACGGTGCATGCGGGGTTATAGAACATGAGCCGGGCTTAAATTCATTGAGCAGGGCCAGCGCTTTTTCAAAAACTTCAGCAGCCTTTTCGGGCAAAAAACCAAAAGTTTCAACAAAGGTATGATAGTATAATTTGCTTTGTTTTTTCATCGCAACACTGTTATTAGTGTTGGAGACATCACCAACGGCTACAATGCCGTTATCATACATTTCCTGATCAGCTTTAGCTATGGCATCAAGAACCTCCTGCTGATCGGTACTGCGTAAAGATTGAACGTCTTTTATAAAATTTACCAGGCCGCCTTTGGGCTTTACTTTATCTTTTAAATGAGAAAGTTCGGTATGGCAATGCGTATTAATAAATCCGGGGCAAATAACTCCGCTTACTTGTTGCACATGCCCGCTGGGAGGCTTGTTACTATCGGTAACAGCGATGATCTTACCTTGATCATCAACAGTGACTATACCATTTTTAATCGGATCGGCATAAACAGGAAAAACGTAATCGGCTCTAAAACTTTTCATTAAAATTTAAACTTGGTATCGTAACACATAACGTTTTTCAAAACAATCTGTCCTGCAAAATAAGTACAATTAACTTTTAGTTATTGTTTTTTATTAGCCAAAAAAGAATGACTTTAAAAAAAGATAGATTTTTTTAAATTTAAGTACTTTTGCACTGTGAACAATACAAAAGATAAAATCGACATCCGCAGCCTGAGCCTGAATGCTTTACAGGAGCATTTTATCCGTATGGATGAAAAAGGCTTCAGGGCAAAACAGGTGTATGAATGGCTTTGGAAAAAATCTTGCTTTTCTTTCAACGAGATGAGCAATATTTCAAAAGAACTCCGTGCTAAACTGGATGCAAATTTTGTAATTAATAATGTAAAAATTAATTCTTCACAGGTTAGTGCTGATAAAACTATAAAAAATTCTTTTATTTTACACGATAACCACTTAATTGAGGGCGTTTTAATTCCAACTCCCGGCCGTATGACGGCCTGTGTATCATCGCAGGTGGGTTGTAGTCTTACCTGTAAATTTTGTGCCACCGGCTATATGGAGCGCAAAAGGAACCTCAACCCCGATGAAATTTACGACCAGGTAGTTTTAATTGATCAGCAGGCCCGCGAAAACTACAATCAGCCTTTATCAAATATTGTTTACATGGGCATGGGCGAGCCGTTGCTCAACTATGCCAATATGATGAAGTCGATAGAGCGCATCACATCCGAGGATGGGCTTAACATGGCTGCCAAACGCATTACCGTATCAACAGCCGGCATTGCCAAAATGATCAAAAAACTGGGCGACGACCAGGTAAAATTTAACCTTGCCCTTTCCCTTCACGCGGCAAACGACGAAAAACGGAATACTATTATGCCCATCAACGAGCAAAACTCGTTAAAGGCCCTGGCCGAGGCATTGAAATATTACTACGCCAAAACCAAAAACCCGGTGACCTACGAGTACATTATTTTTGATGGTGTGAACGATGGCATCCAGGACGCTATGGAGCTGGCTAAATTTTGCAAACACCTGCCTTGCAAAGTTAACATCATTGAATACAATCCTATCGCTTTTGCCAGCTACATCAATGCCGGCGAAGATAAAGTTGAAGCATTTGCTGATTACCTCACCAAACAAGGTATTAACACGCACCTCCGCCGGAGCCGCGGCAAGGATATTGACGCCGCCTGCGGACAGCTCGCCATCAAAGAAAAAGATAAACTGGCCGAAGTTTAAAAAATCCGTATTAAATTGAGGGCATGAAATTACTGCGTGCCTACCTTTCAGATTTTGCCGCCCTGCTGTTCCCGGAACTTTGCCCGGCCTGCCAGGCCAGCTTGGTAGCAGGTGAGCATATCATTTGCAGCGATTGCCGCTTTAATTTACCCTTTACCAATTTTCATCAGCAGCCTGCTAATATTGTAGCCCAGCAATTTTGGGGTAAAATTAATGTTGAAGCTGCCTACGCGCTCTATTATTTTCATAAAGGAGGAAAAATCCAAAACCTGATGCACCATTTTAAATACAAAGGCATGCACCAGATCGGCAGTCTGCTTGGCGTCATAGCAGGGGCACAGCTGGCCGCAAATGATATTTTTAATACGGCAGATGTAATTATTCCGGTGCCGCTCCATCAGCGCCGCCTGCGCGAACGTGGCTACAACCAAAGCGCCTGCTTTGCCCATGGCCTTGCCGAAAAGTTAAAGGGGGTGGTTGATGAGCACAGCCTTGTACGTACAGTGGCCACTAAAACGCAAACTCAACGATCACGCTTTGCCCGGTTTGAAAATATGCAGCATGTATTTGCTGTTAAAGATGCGGCTGCACTTGAAGGCAAACATGTATTACTGGTCGACGATATAGTAACTACCGGCTCAACGCTTGAAGCCTGCGGGGCGGAGTTATTGAAAGTTCCTGGTTTGAAGTTGAGTATAGCTACCATAGCTTATGCGGTGTAGGATCATAATCGAATAAGATTATACTAATCATGCCATTGCGAGGAGCAACATAGGGATAAGTCAGGGATGCGACATGGCAATCGCATACTACACAGGGCGGTCATGCTTCCATGCGATGGCCGCGCTATCGCAATGACACCTGTTTTAGTACCGGGATTTAAACAAACTAACCTCTAATCTTCAGTCTCTAATCAATAACAGCCTACTGCTGCTGGTACCTGCTTAATTTATCGTAAAGCACCCTCGGGTCAAAGGGTTTAAGGATATAGTCATTCATTCCGGCATTGTTAATCTCGCCCATTTGGTTGCTGAGCATAGAGGCCGTAAGGGCAATGATTGGTAACTGCTGGAAATAAGCTTCTGTTTTAGCGCGGATAATGCCTGTCGCTTCCAAACCGCCCATTTCGGGCATGTGGATATCCATCAGCACTACGTTGTAGTTGCGGTTGGTTTCAACCTTTTCAATAGCTTCAATGCCGTTTTCGGCAAAATCAGCGCTGGCACCCCATTTCTTTAATATCTTATTAATGAGCAGGCGGTTAATCTGATTGTCATCTACTACTAAAACATTTATTTTAAGTCCTTCTTCCACGTTATTACTATTTCTGTTCGACTGGTAGTCTCCTTTTTTAAAGCCTATGGTAAACCAAAATGTTGATCCCTGTCCTGGTACGCTGTCAACATTTATGCGCGAGTCGTGCAGTTCAATTAACCGCTTGCTGATAGCGAGGCCAAGGCCGGTACCTCCAAACTTGCGTGTAGTATCCAGTTCGGCCTGCTTAAACTGCTCAAATATAGTACCCAGTTTATTTGCTGCAATGCCTATGCCGGTATCAATTACTGCAAACCTGATGCGCACATCCTGTTCTGATTGCTGAATCACTTTCAGATCGATGGTAACTCCACCTTTCTCGGTAAATTTAATGGCATTACCAACAAGGTTTAGTAATATCTGGATAAGTCGGGTGCGGTCGCCCAAAATCACTTTGGGCATAGCCTCATCAATGCTTTTGCTAATATATATATTTTTTTCGGCGGCTTTATACTGCATGGAGCTTGTTATGCTTTGAACAAGCTCGGTCAAATCAACCCGCTCCTTCTCCAGCTCAACATTCCCGGTTTCGATCTTGGCAAAATCAAGCACATCATTGATCAGTGTCATCAGGTTTTCGGCCGAGAATTTCAGGATGTTAAGGTTTTCCTTTTGCCCATCAAGCGGATCATCCTCCAGTAACAAATGCGACATACCAATTACGGCATTCAGCGGCGTACGGATCTCGTGGCTCATTACTGATATGAACATATCTTTGGCGCGACTCAGCTGTACAGCTTCCTCCCGGGCATTAATGAGTTCAATTTCAGCCTTCTTTTTAGCAGTTATGTCAATGATAACCTCTATGTATTTATCAACTTCGCCCTTACTGTTAATAATCACCGAGTTGATCACCGAAATCCACAAAGGCTGCCTGTCTTTCCGGTAAACCAGCAGGTCAACCTCAAATGATTGTTTATTGCGGGATAACTCCCGTGCCTTTTGGATAATAGATACGTCGGTAAGCTCCCCTTTTAGCACATCGCCAAGATGGTTGTCTTTCACATCAAGCAAAGTATAGCCGGTTATTTGCTCAAACGCTTTATTGACCCACTCAACCTTACCATCGCTGTTATTAATTACCACGCCACTGGCAGTACTGCTGGCCACCAACGAAAGCATGTTTACCTGCTCTTCAGTTTTCTTACGTTCGGTGATGTCAACCATTACAGCTATCTGTCTTTCAACACTGCCTGTTTCATTAAATAAAGGGCTATTTGACAGAAAGATCCAGATCGGGGTTTTGTCCTTTTTATAAACTTTTATTTCAACTTCATATCCCCGTTTTTCCTCTACAGCTTTTACTGCCGCCTTAAACACATTAAGGTCGGTATCTTCACCAACCAGCATGGTACCAAACATTTTACCACGCATTTCGTCAAACGTATAACCTGTTATATTCTCCAGGGCTTCATTCATCCAGATCACCTCGCCAGTATTACTGCGGATCAGGATGCCGCTTGGCGATTTACGGGCCGCGAAGGACAGTATCTCCAGTTCCTGTTCTATTTTTTTACGCTGGGTTATATCAATAATAACCCTGATAAATTTATCTGTTTGGCCGGCACTGTCGCGGATCACCGAGTTAAATACCGAGATCCAAACCGGTTCACCACCTTTTTTATCTATCAACAAGTCTACTTCGTAAGATACCTGGTTGCGGATGGCTTCATCAAGCCGTTTTACAGCTTCGGCATCCAACGGTACACCTTTAAGCACATCGCGCAGGCGCCGGTTTTCTACATCGGCCTGGTTATAGCCGGTTATTTGCTCAAAAGCTTCATTGGTCCATATCACCTCATCTGCCGCATTGCTGATAACCACACCACTGGTAACCCTACTTGCCACCAATGATAATAATGCCAATTCATTGGCCACCTTTTTTGATAGCTGATATCGCGCCCGCTGGCAAACCATTTATCACTTTTAAAAGTTACCGACCAGCTGATGCATTTAATATCGCCCGACGGTGTTATAATATTTGCTTCTATTTCGAAATGGCGTTGCTGCCTGCCTAATCCTTTTTTCAGGGCCGACAGCGATTTAGCCCGCTCTTCTTCCTGGAAAAAGCTCCAGATAGGTTTACCTATAACCTCAACGGGCGAATAGCCTAAAACAGATTTGGCAGAACGATTGATTTGCTCAATGATAAAATCCCGGTCCATAATGCAATGGATATCAGGAGAACTGTCAAAAAGATTATGAAACTCCTGATGGCTTTTCAAATTTTTCTCCAATTCAAGCTTCTGTTTCCGGAGCAGCAGGTGCGACATAACCTCATCGGCCAGCGTGCGTAGCGCGTCACGCTGTTCGGCTGTGAGCTTACGCGGCTTTGTATCAATCACACACAATGAGCCAAGCCTGTGGCCATCCGGGTCAATCAACGGCGCGCCGGCATAAAAACGTACGCCCATTTCATTGGCTGCGGGATTATCCTTAAACTCCTCATCTTCTTTGGAGTCGGCTATTTCAAGAAGTGCATCAGATTGGATGGTGCGGTTGCAAAAAGCGTCGGCGCGGGGTGTTTCCCCCACGTCGACGCCGTATGCTGATTTAAACCATTGTCTTTCGGCATCAAGCAGCGTTATCAGCGCTACCGGTACCTGGCATATGTAGGAGGCTAAACGCGTAATAGCGTCGTACTCCTTTTCAGGCATGGTATCCAAAACATTGTATGATTTAAGCGCTGCTAAGCGCTTATCTTCTATGTTTGATGGATCTTCCTGCCTTAGTGTCATTTTTTACTCTGAGTCCTTATCTCTGTACAACGGGAAGTCGTACATTAACTTGTGAACCCTTTTACGGATTTTCTTGATAGAATGTTCATTTTCAGGATCAGAAATTACAGCATCTATCAATTCAACAATATGCTCCATATGTTTTTCCTTCATCCCGCGGGTGGTGATAGCCGCAGTACCTACACGGATGCCTGAGGTTACAAATGGCGATTTATCATCATATGGCACCATATTTTTATTCACGGTGATATCGGCAGTTACCAAAGCATTTTCGGCAGCTTTGCCTGTAATATTTTTATTACGAAGATCGATCAGCATTAAATGATTATCGGTACCGCCAGATATGATCTGATAGCCCAGCTTCACAAATGCTTCGGCCATAGCATCGGCATTCTTTTTAACCTGCACAATGTATTTCATGTAGCTATCGCTCAAAGCCTCACCAAAAGCTACTGCTTTAGCAGCTATGATGTGCTCCAACGGGCCTCCCTGTGTACCTGGGAACACGGCCATATCCAATAATGACGACATCATCCTGATTTCGCCTTTTGGAGTTTTGATGCCGAATGGGTTTTCGAAATCCTTACCCATCATTATTAAGCCGCCACGAGGGCCGCGTAAAGTTTTGTGGGTAGTAGTAGTAACGATGTGGCAATGTGGCAGCGGATCAGTTAACAAGCCACGGGCAATTAAACCTGCCGGGTGCGAAATATCGGCCAGTACCAAAGCACCAACCTCATCAGCCACCTTACGGATAAACTCATAGTCCCAATCGCGCGAGTAAGCCGAAGCGCCTGCAATGATCAGTTTCGGTTTTTCGCGCAGGGCCACCTCTTTTAACTGAGCATAGTCAACCAAACCGGTTTCTTTACTTACACCATAAAAATGAGGTTCATACAATTTACCCGAAAAGTTAACAGGCGAACCATGCGTTAAGTGACCACCATGTGAAAGGTCAAAACCTAATATTTTATCGCCCGGCTGCAATACAGCAAGCATAACTGCCGCGTTTGCCTGTGCACCAGAATGAGGTTGTACGTTAACCCACTCGGCATTAAACAATTGCTTAGCGCGCTCGATAGCTATGGTTTCAATTTCGTCAACCACCTGGCAGCCGCCGTAATAGCGTTTGCCCGGTAAACCTTCGGCATATTTGTTGGTTGCAACAGAACCTGCAGCTTCCATAACCTGCCTGCTTACAAAATTCTCAGATGCTATAAGTTCAATGCCCTCTTCCTGGCGTTGCTGCTCTTCATCCAATAGCTTAAATATCAGTTTGTCTCTTTTCATTGTGTGTTTTTAACGGCGCTAAGTTACACAATTGATATAGATTTGAGATGTGAGATATGAGATTTGAGATACCGCAATGTTAAATTTTACTTAATAAAAAGTAAACATAATATTATTTGCTATTCAGGCTTTTACAGCGAATAAATTAATAGAATTTCATACAGCTACAATGACTATAGATTACTCATGCATTGCAGGTTTAGAATTTAAGTTTATCCGGATCAAGCCGATTATCCCAAAACATTAAAAGCTCGATAATATTATTAGCTTTTACACGATAAAACAAGCTTACCTGTTTTACAACGACACATTTATGTGTATCACTTTGTTTAGAATAGGGATAAAGTAACGGGTTATTGGATATGTGACCGATCACTTCATTGGTACGTTTAACAAAGGCTATCACCTCTTTAACAGTCCAGTTCTCATCGAGATATTCCAATATCTCATAATAGGTAAGTTCTGCAACAGGCGACCAAATGACAATCTCGCGTTGCATCATTTATTCAGAAAACGAGATTGTATTTTAGCCATTACCTCTTTGTGGGGAGTACCTTTACCTTGATCAAGCTGATTTTTTGCTTTATCAATAGCTTGCTGAACCGGTGTTGGAAGATCTGACCAAAAATCATTTTCGGATAAGCCCAACAATGAGTTTATTTCATTAAGTATATTATCATCGTTACTCTGAATTATCTTTTCTACTATTTTATACTTTAATGCAATATCCATAATTTGAAACTTTATTATAAAGTTAATAATTTTGATTTTAACTTTCCACTTTCGGTGAAATCCAAAAGTTATTATAACCCAATCCAATCTGGATATCTATCAGCTCCTGTTGCAACATTTCAAGCACCGCCAAAAAGTTATATACAAAATGAACTTTGTTTTCAGATTCTTTTGCGATTGCTTTAAAATCGAGCATTTTATTGATCTTAAGCAGATCAGCAACTGCCTTCTTTTGTTTTTCAATGGTGTAGGGATACTGTACTACCGTGTGTTTAACCTCCTCGCTGCGCCTGGTGAAATTGCGGATCATCCGTTCGTAAACAACCATGAGGCGGTAAAGCGTTAGCTCAGATAATTCTTCGCCGGGCACGGCTACTTTTTCAACCTGTTCGAGGTCATGTTTGATATTGCCGCGCTTTTCCTGTTTAAATCGCTCATCTTCCATGGGCCTGATCTCTTCACACACCTCTTTAAACTTTTTATACTCGATGAGTTTCCTGATCAGGTTTTCTTTGGTGTCCGGGTCATCGCCGGCCTCTTCGGTGCCGTAACGCGGCAACAGCATTTTGGCCTTAATGCGCATAAGTGTTGCTGCCACGAAAATAAATTCACTGGCAATTTCCATATTGAGGCTGCTCATCTGGTGCAGGTAGTGCAAAAAATCATCGGCAATTTTTGCTATTGGGATATCGTGAATATCCAGCTCATCGCGCTCAATGAAAAACAGCAGCAGGTCAAACGGGCCTTCAAACTGGGGTAACCTAATGGCAAAACTATCGTCGGTCATAAAATCCGGTCAAAAATAAACATTTCGGCCGGATTCATCGCAGCAAGAATTAAGCTGCAAAGCACAGACTTTCAGGTTTAAAAACAAACAATCCACTGCTTCTGTTGACCATCATAATATGCCTTAACCAAACTGTTTTCTTTGGCATATCCTGTTTGTTAAGTAATTTAATATCTTTATATACCCTGAATGTAACAATAATTAGTTTATTTTGCAGGTTAAATATCCTTACGAATGTCAATGCAGGTACCGGCCGGGAATTTATTACAAAAAATAAATTATCCATCTGATTTAAAGCTACTTAATGAAACAGAGCTTGAACAGGTATGCAAGGAACTACGCCAGTATATTATTGACGTAGTATCAGTTAATGGCGGGCACTTTGCCGCCAGCCTGGGTGTGGTTGAACTTACCGTAGCGCTACAATACGTACTTAATACGCCATACGATCAGTTAGTTTGGGATGTTGGGCACCAGGCTTACGGCCATAAAATACTTACCGGCCGCCGTGATGAGTTTCACACCAATCGCATTCATGGTGGCATCAGCGGCTTCCCAAAACGTTCGGAAAGCATATACGATACTTTTGGTGTAGGCCATTCATCAACTTCTATATCTGCCGCATTGGGTATGGCTGTTGCCTCTCATTATAAAGGCGAAACAGACAGGCAGCATGTAGCCGTAATTGGCGACGGCTCGATGACCGCAGGCATGGCCTTTGAAGCACTTAACCATGCCGGCATTGAAAACTCCAATCTGCTGGTGATTTTGAATGACAATAACATGGCCATCGACCCTAATGTTGGCGCATTGAAAGAATACCTGACTGACATAACCACGTCAAAGCCATACAACCGCTTCAGGGACGATATTGCCCACGTACTGGCCAAACTATCATCCATTGGCCCGGATGCCTTTAAAGTAGCCCAAAAACTCGAAAAAAGCATTAAAGGTACCCTGCTTAAACGCAGCAACTTTTTTGAAGCACTTAAGTTCCGTTATTTTGGCCCTATTGACGGGCATGATGTTAATCATCTGATAAAAGTTTTAAAGGACCTGCGCGATATTCCGGGACCTAAATTACTGCACTGTATCACGGTGAAAGGTAAAGGCTATGCCCTTGCCGAAAAAGACCAGACCAAGTGGCATGCTCCAGGCTTGTTTGACAAGATCACCGGCGAAATCAAAAAAACTAAATACGACAAGCCTCAGCCTCCTAAATACCAGGATGTGTTTGGACATAGTATCATTGAACTGGCCGAGCAAAACCCTAAGATCATGGGTATTACGCCGGCGATGCCATCAGGTTGTTCATTAAACCTGATGATGAAGGCCATGCCTAACCGTGCGTTTGACGTAGGTATTGCCGAGCAGCATGCGGTAACTTTCTCCGCCGGTTTAGCTACCCAGGGGCTCATTCCGTTCTGCAACATTTACTCCAGCTTTATGCAGCGGGCTTATGACCAGGTGATCCATGACGTGGCCATACAAAAGCTTAATGTAGTGTTTTGCCTTGACCGCGCAGGATTTGCCGGGGCAGATGGTGCTACTCACCATGGCGCTTATGACATGGCCTACATGCGCTGTATCCCCAATATGGTGGTATCTGCCCCCATGAACGAGGAAGAACTGCGCAACCTGATGTTTACTGCCCAGCAGGAAAACATGGGGCCATTCGTGATCAGGTATCCACGTGGTAATGGAGTTATGGTTGACTGGCAGCGTCCGTTCAAAGCCATCCCCGTAGGCAAAGGCCGTAAGGTTTGTGATGGCGATGATGTGGCTATCCTGTCTATTGGCGCTATCGGCAACGAGGTGATTAAAGCCACTGCCGAACTCAATGCCGAAGGTTATAACCCGGCCCATTACGATCTCCGCTTTGTAAAACCGCTTGATGAGGCTTTATTACATGACGTATTCAAAAACTTTAATAAAGTAATTACCGTTGAAGACGGCTGCATTGAAGGCGGCATGGGTAGCGCGGTACTTGAATTTATGGCCGATAATGGCTATACCAATATCCAGGTTAAACGCCTGGGTATCCCTGACAAGTTTATTGAACATGGCGACCAGCCCGAACTATGGGCCGACTGTGGCTTTGATGCCAACGGTATAGCTAGGCAAGTACGTAACATGGCTGAGAAACGCAATGTGAATACGATAGCGTCGTAATGCAAAATTGTTATTACGTACAAAACATAAAAAGCGACCATCAGTCGCTTTTTATGTTTTGTTAAAATTCTTTAATCACGCAGAGCCCCAACTAATTCGCTTTATACCTCGCCAAATCATTGTATATAGCACGGAATGAACTACGGATACCAAAGGTTAACATTGATGTTTTATCATTAAACTGGCTGTTCTTTTCACGGCGTACCAGGCCGCCAAGCTCAAACCTTAAGTTATATTTAGGGTTAATTAAATAGGCCACTTTTCCCTCCAGGTACACCATATTGGTGGTTAAGCCCTGCCCGGTGTAGTTGCCATATAACCTTGCCGGGTCACGATAGCCTTGAAAAGGGTCTTTACCATAGTTCAGGCCATTGACATCAAGCCCGTAATGCCCATAGTCGAGCTCTCCTGAAAAATCAAACCTTTTATATGAATAGTTAAGCAGTCCAACTACTTCGCGGAAATTGGCGCCCCAGGGATGTCCTATCGGCTCGCCATTTTCAGTGTAATTGATTACCGAAGAACGCTCTGAATAGGTATATGGTTTAACATTATTTGTCTCGAGCAAATAGTTTAAGCCTTTAACATTAAACAGGTTAGCCCCCTTACACCCAATTGAAATCCGTATTTATTGCGTGAGCTACCTTTACTTGAAAAAAGCTTGAAGACTCAAACTCGTCAAGCGAAAACTGACCATAAGCGGTGATGCCATCAGTTAGCTTATATTTAGCTGTAAATCCTATCAAAGCGTTATCGGGTGAGCCATTTGAAGCTTCAACAGGCCTTAAAAATATCACCGGGTTGATGTAAGTAAAATCAAACCCGCGTTTATGCCCTAAATCATCCTTAGCAGCCCATATCACCGCGTCAAAGAAACCGAGTGATAACCGATTAGATACGTTCCAGTCTAAATAGTGAAATACACCAAATTTTTTCCTGTCCCCATTATCTACTTTTACCGAAAGCGGGTCATTAAAATAAGTCCACATGGCCATATAACGCACATTGCCCAGCGTAGCCGTTAGCTTGAAAAATGGATATGGTGACGCATAATCAGATAATAATAATGACCGGTAGCCATCGCCAACAAAGGTTTTATCGCGCCCCGCGCTGATGTTCAAAAACTTTATCGGTGTATACGAAACGTTAGCCGTGATATATGACCAGCGGTATTCATTGCCGTAAATACCGGCGTACGCCTGCCCGGGGGCTATACCAACCTGGTTAACGTAGGTTTGTAAATAATTAGGTAATACCGCACGGTTTTCATATCCGGCCACATTATACGAAAAGTTTTTTCCGAAGGTACCGCCCAACTGGATCCCAAGCGTACCAAAATTGGTATTCTTTTTCCCTGAGAAATCACGGCTTAGATTAAAGTCGGGTAATAGATCGGCATAGAACGTGGAGTTGCTGCTTTTAACATCAATCTGATGTTCATTAAAAAAACGCCCTTTAAGATCGTTTAAGTTCATCAATGAGTCATAGTGAACTTTCAAAAGTGAGTCATCAACCATAAATGGTTTTAATGAACTATGTACCCTTGTTTTGGTTGAATAAATATCCTCATTTAGTTTCTGATAAAACTGGTAGTTATAAGGTTGATATATTGACTGGGCCTTCGCAAACCCGCTTATCAAAAGCAGTAAAATAATGCTTGTAAATATTCTCTTCATATAATGGTTTATATGGTTTTATACTTGGTTATTCAAAATAATTAGGCGTGTTAAACCCACCTTTTTTCAGATATTCATCTTTTTTTACCAGTTGCAGATCTGCCAGTACCATATCCGTCACCAATGCCTGCAGGTCATATTTTGGTTTCCAGCCGAGCTTATTATAAGCTTTGGCAGCATCTCCAATTAACAGATCAACCTCTGTCGGCCTGAAATACCTGGGGTCAACTTTTACAACAGTTTGCCCAAACCTCAAAGCCTCCAGGTTCAATCCAAGCGCGATAGCCCTTTCCTCATCAATATCAATAATCACCCCACGCTCGTTCTCATCCTTTCCGCTAAATTCAACTTCGATACCCAACTCCATGAAAGCCATCCTGATAAAATCGCGGACGGTGGTTGTTACGCCGGTTGCTATTACAAAGTCTTCGGCCCTTTCCTGCTGCAGCATCAGCCACATCGCCTCTATATAATCTTTGGCATGCCCCCAATCGCGCTGCGCCGAAAGGTTGCCTACATACAAACAGTTTTGCGAGCCAAGGGCTATTTTTGATGCTGCCCGGGTAATTTTCCGGGTAACGAAAGTTTCGCCCCTTACCGGGCTTTCATGGTTAAACAAAATCCCGTTGCAGGCATACATACCATAGGCTTCGCGATAATTAACTACAATCCAGTAGCCATATAGTTTTGCCACCGCGTAAGGTGAGCGTGGATAAAAGGGAGTGGTTTCACTTTGGGGCACAGCCTGCACCAAACCATACAGCTCGGATGTGGAAGCCTGATAGATGCGTGTTTTTTTGGTGAGATCAAGAAGCCTTACTGCTTCAAGAATACGTAGTACACCAACACCATCGGCATTGGCGGTATATTCGGGGGTTTCAAAGCTCACTTTTACATGGCTTTGTGCTGCAAGGTTATAAATTTCATCGGGCTGAACTTCCTGGATTAGCCTGATCAGATTTGTTGAATCGGTGAGGTCGCCATAATGCAGGCTGAATTTAACACCAGACTCATGCGGGTCATGGTATAAATGATCTATCCTGTCGGTATTTAATAAGGATGAGCGGCGTTTAACCCCGTGTACCTCATAGCCCTTCTTCAGCAAAAATTCTGCTAAATAAGCGCCATCCTGACCCGTTATGCCTGTTATTAAAGCCTTTTTCATTAATTATGACCGTAGATATATTAGGTAGTACAATAATATCCAATTTTATTGTAATTACCCCTATGACGTTCAATATATAGGTTTGGGCAGGCGTTATAGTACAGTTTAAAGAAAAAATATCCGGCTTAAAAAATTTTACAAAAGATTAAATCCCGGCAACGGTATCTTCCAGTTCCCGGTACCAATCTGCTCCGTATTTACGGATGAGCGGATCTTTCAAAAATTCGTGAACGCGTACTTTCAACTCATCCCCAAATGAACATGCAGGGCTGCAGATATTCCAACGGTCATAGTTTAAAACATCAAACTCGGGATAAGATGTTATGCGGATAGGATATAAATGGCACGATATGGGTTTTTTCCAATTAACGGCACCTTCTTCATACGCTTTTTCAATACCGCATTTAGTAATGCCGTTTTCCCATATTACATAGGCGCATTCTTTGTTGGTATCAACACAGGGCGTAGTATAATCCCCTTCAAAATCGGTAACGTAAACCCCTTCCTTTTCAATGGTTTTGATCCCTTTGGCGGTAAGGTAAGGCTTTACTTTGGGATAGATCTCTTTCAGGATATCGAGTTCATCGGCATTAAGTGGCGCGCCCGAATCTCCTTCAAGGCAGCAGGCACCCTTGCATTTATTTAAATTACATACAAAATTCTCTTTTACCACATCCTCGTGCAGTAATACATTGCCAACCTCAATCATTATCTTTTTTTAAATCAATCTTTTATAGGGTTCAAAGGATATTTAAGTCCTGTAGCCGATTTCAGGTCCATTGTTACGCTGCCTATCAGCACTTCAACGTGGGCCTTTACCGGGATCCTGTTCTTATCGTTGGTAACCCAAAGGTACAACTTGCTGTTTTTCCGAAAAATGCGCCCCGGAATAATTGCCGGGCTAAATTTAAGACAATTAAACTTACCAAGCGAACACTCAACCGTTTCAGTGCCAACATAGGTTATTTGCATACTGTGAAACCCGTCTTCCAGGAAATATTGCAGATCAAAAGTATCGCCCTGTTGCAGCTTTGAAACATCAATGGCCCGCGCAAAATAATAAGCCGATACAAAATCAAAAGATTCGCCCTTATACCCGAATGTTCCTTTATTTGCCGTTACCTTCTTGTCTTTCTGATCGAACGTAACATTGTCGGTATGCCTGTACTTACCTTCGCGCCTGTTTTCAGTATAAAAATAGGGCATCAACGTTGTTTGATCTACATATGATTCATAACGGTTGCGTACCTTGTAAAAAAGGTCGAAAGAGCCGGCGGTTTTGCCTTCGGCCACGAGATGAAATGTAGGGCGGTCATTATATTTCTTATCGCTGGCCTCTACCTTTATGGTAGCTTCGGCAGCAGTAAAAAAACCGTATTTCATCTTGTAGTCCAGTTGTTCACCTGCTTTAAAGATCGACTCATTGATCTTTTTCAGTTCCTGGGCAAATCCGCCCTTGCAGCAGGCTATAAAAAGCAGTACAGTAAAAAAATATTTATTTATCAGCAGTTTCTTCATTGATTAATAGCCCTTTTTAGCCGGGGCTTGTGATATGACAACTGCTATTATAAATGGTTTAAACTTGTTTTTATTGCGCACTGCCGCTTAAATACTTAATCCTTACGCTTATAGATAGGTACTGTTGAGCAAGGCTCACCAAACATGAGGCTTTTAACCACAGCACTCAGCTTTTTAGTCAGCTCAACATAAGCAGATACCGGCACTTCGGTATCGCCGCAACCTTTCAACACAATCCGCTGCCCACGGTATTGCTCAAAATCTGCTTTGGCTATTTCCTTTTCAAAAAGTACAGTTTCCAATACCTCTTTATCCCCAAAAACAATTTCGCGGGCGTAAGGGGCCATCCGGTTGGCCAGCAGCATATATGCCCAGGCTGGTACAATAGCATCGGCAGTGCAGGTGATACCTACATTTTTACCCTCATATTGCGCCCAGTCATGTTCTTTTATAAAGTCCCTGAAATCTTTCTCGCGAAGGATTAGGCCATGGAACAGGTTATCTTTAATATCATAAATGACGCGATCGCCGGCAGGATAAAAAGAAGCCGGGTCTAAGGTAACGAGGCCGCTCTGAGCTACCTTGTTTATTATGTTTTCCTGGATATCCATATCTTTTATATGAAAGCTAAAAGCTGAAGGCACAAAGCCTAAAGCCGCTTAGCTTGATTATCAATATTTATATAAGCTGAAAGCAGAACGCACAAAGTTTAAAGCTAATACTACTTAACTGCCCTATATAAAAGCCCGTATATAAACAAAAAATCCGGGAACGGCTTAACGCTGATCCCGGATGCAAATTTACTTTAAATTTTGTTTAGAAGAATTTAGCCCTGTTATCTTTTACAATTGCATTATCTTTTAATGCATCGAGCACCTGACCTTGTGAACGTTGTAAAAGCGCCTGGTTAATTTGTTCTTTTTGTTTAATAGCATTGGTTAGTGCCGGCGGGTTAGTGAAACCATTAACCACATATACATATACACCCTGTGCACCATCAACAGGTTTTGAAATTTTGTTGATTGCCGAACCAAAGATTGAACCGATAACTTTATACTCTGCCGATTGACCTGGGATAATAGGATTGGCAAATACAATGTTTTCAACCGGAACTACCTTGCTGCCTACTTTTTGGGCAACCTGGTCAATTGAAGTACCGCCGCTAAGGGCTGTGTCAAATTTCTCTTTCAATTGTTTAGCTTTAACCTCATTACGTACCATTGGCTCAATTTGCTTTTTAACAGCCTCAAGAGATAATGTACCTTTAGGTTTAATTTCGGTAAGGCGGCTTACTATATACTGGTCGCCTACGGTAAATACTTTATCGGTAATATCGCCTTTTTCCGCTTTGTAAGCCCATCTAACCACGTCACGCGCGTTGTCCAGGCCAGGAAGACCAGAAGCTATCGCAGTAACATCTTCGGCGGTACGGGGTTTCAAACCTTCTTTTTTAGCTTCCGCCTCAAAATTATCAGGTGTTAATGAGGCTAAGAATGCCTGGGCTTTGCTGTAAGCTACAGTTTGGGTTTTGCTGCTTGCAGTTAACGGCTTATCAACTACACCAACTTTAACCAGTTTAACAGAACCTTTCTGATCTTCAACCTGAATAACGTGGTAGCCAAATTGTGATTTCACAACAAGGATATCGCCTTTATTTGCTTTATAAGCAGCATTGTAATATTCAGGAACTAAATTGCCCTGACCGCCCATTGAGCCATTTGCGTCAAATGAAGGAATTTCACCGCCCTTTACTGCGCTGCCTTTATCGGCAGAGAAAGCTGTTGCAAGTTCGGCAAATGATTTACCGCCCTGGATTAATTTTTTAATTGAATCGGCTTTAGCTTTAGCTTTTTCTTCACCGCCTGCAGATGCAAGGTCGATCAGGATATGCCTGGTTTTAACCGAATCGAAAGTGGTTTTGGTATCAACCAGCTTAGCTACTTTATAGCTGCCGTTTTCAAGGTAAGGGCCATAAACAAATCCCTTAGCCGCACTAAACATGGTAGTATCCAGTTTAGGGTCAAGGCTGCCCTTACGCTGATAAGCCAAAGGCGCTTTGGTTTCGGCATTGATCTGCACAAAAAGCGAATCGTTAGGAGTAGTTTTGAATTCATTGGCTAATTTATCAGCTTGTTGTTTAACTGCCGCTGAGTCTTCTTTTGAAGGAGCTGCGTTAAAACTAACGTATTCAAAATTCCTTAACTCCTGCGGAGTTTTAAATGAAGCTTTGTGTGCATCATAATATGCGCTGTAATCAGCATCGGTTAAAGTAACTTTAGCATCAGGGATTGAAGCATAATCAAGCGATACATATTTAAAGTTAGCCAGCTTGTTTTTTGCTTCGTAATCATCTGTAGCTTCAAGCGAGTTTACATAAAGGCCGTTGGTAACTAAAGTCATGTATTTAGTAGCTTTTTTAGCTTCTATCAGGTCGATCACAAAATCGCTCCATGCTTTTTTCTGAGCAGGGTCGGCTTTGCCTGATTGCAGGTAGGCTTTGAACTGATCATACCTGCTGCGATCAAACTGACCGGTTTGCTGATCGGCAAACTGGCGGGCTATCTGCGGGTCGGGATTGTTATCACCGATCATTACGTTCATTTCATCATCACCAACAGTAAGGCCAAGTTTTTCAATCTCTTTACCTATCAGCAACTGGCTTAAATACTGGTTCCAGGTAGTTTCCTGCAGATAGCTTGCTATTTGCGGAGAGATACTTTGTCCCTGTTGTTTAAACTGTGCAGAGTTTTGCTCCAGCTTTTCGTTGAATTTGTCATAGGGCACTTTTTCGCCGTTTACAACGGCAAGCTCGTTACTATCGTCCCTGAAAAAGGAACCGCCCGATCTTACAACTTCGCTCACAATAAATGCAAGCAGCGCGAAACCAATAAAGAATGCGAGAATCTTCCCCATCCTTTCGCGCAAAAAACCCATTATACCCATATTATATTTATAATTATTCTATTCTTTTTAAGAGGGCGCAAGATACAATTTTTAACAAAATTCTATAACACAAAATTTTCGTTAAAAAAAGTCATTATTGTGTCGCTTTTTCATCAACATGAAACAGCCCGGTGCTGCTTTTAAAGGTAGGGTTTAAAAGCTTATCATCACTTTCAAAGGTATTGCCGTTCATAACATTACCGCCGCTAAGTGTGGCCTGAACAGGTTTATTAGAGTAAACCCGCTTGGTTACCTGGTCCCAAAATAATTCGTTTGATTTAAAGGTTTCGCCTTTGGCGTTGGTGGCAACTACGTTGCCATGAAACTCAATCAGCTTTTCCTGCTCACGCTGAATGCCGGTATCTGCAATGATATCGCCTGCAAACTGACCAGTTCCCCGATCATAGTAGTCGATCTTTACGCCTTTAGGCATAATTTTATAAGGTTTCTTGATCTGGTATTCGACCATCAACGGTGCAGTAAGATGGATCTCCACTTTTGCCGAATCGCTCATGATCAGATCAAGCCCTGTAGTGCGCTGGGCTACAGTATCAACCTCATTAGCTGAAATTTCCCTAACCTTTTTCAGGTCATTTTCGCACGAAGACAGGAAAGCCGCCATTGGCAACAGTAACAGGCATAATGCCGGTATGTTAACAGCTGGGCGGCTCATGACAACAAATTAGTCGAATTTATACTTGGTAAACCACTTATCGTTAAGAGTAAAGCCAAGGTGAATATTAACGTAGTTTTCTTTAACCAAACCGTTAACCAACGAACCGCGCTGACCTATTTCTGCCGCGATATTAATTTTATAGTAACTGCCGTTATTTGAGCGCAAAGGCAAGCCAACACCTACGGTACCAGCATAACGTTTAATAGTAGTACCGTTAATGTGCATATAGGTTTGATCGTATATAGCTCCTATGCGGTAATCAACAGTGGCAAGGTAGTTTCTGATGGTTGATATGTTTGGGGTATATGAACCACCGATATTGAAAGTTTTACTGTCCTGTAAACCCTGGTTTACGCCTGCAATGGATAAGTCGGACCATTTGCCCATGGAGTAATCGGCACCAACCAAAAATTTACCATCACTTTGGAAAGAGATCCCGAACCTGTTGATCTGCGGTAATTTTAATTTTGATTTAGGCCCGGTTGTGCTAACCACGCTATCGGCAGCTATGTCCTGATTTCCGTTTGCATCGTTAAAGTACTGGCTAACAATAAAGCTGCTTTGCGTGTGCAGTTTTGTACCTGCCGATGCCGAATAGCCAAATACAAGGTGCTTGGTTTCAGACAAATCAAATGAATACTGCAAGCCGTAATCATAGTTGATACCACCAATGGCATTGCTCGATTCAATTTTTGAGTTGATGGCACCTGCCAGACCAGGAATTTCGGTAGTAGCGATATCTTTAATATTACCAAATATGTACGATACGTTTGCACCTAATAACAAATGCTTACCGATGCCAAAACCATATCCCAAATATGCTTTTGATAAACTACCATCGCCGCTGTAACTGTAATTTGTCACGTTGGTATCGGCAGGAGAACCCGAGGTTCCTAATTTATTCACCGTTTTTTTAAAATTATAGCCGCGCTCACTGTATGGCAATAAACCAAAACTCAATGCCGAACGTTTTGAAGTAGGGATGGCGAACGCGATGTGGTTAAGCCTGAAATTGCTGTTTTTTTGGCTTGCCGAACCGGTTTGCGACAGATTTAAAAAATTTGCATATAAGCCAACATCAATGGTTGTAAGATTAATGGCACCGTATGAAGCCGGATTTATTACGTTGATATTGTTAAAAAGGCTTATCCTGTTTGTAGCTACAGCTATACCGCCCATACCTATGTTTTGGCCCATCAGTTGAGGATCAATATCACCAATACCGTAACGTGAATATGGAGAGCTTGAAGTTGCCGTTGATTGCGCATGTGCTGAAAAAGCGGCAACAGCCAATAAAAGTGTTATAAAAAACCGGGTATATTTAATCATTATGCTTTTGTATAGCTGCGTTTAATCCTTTTAAAACCAAATATGGTTCAATTTTTATGTAGCGGGCAAAGATGCTATTTTTCAATAGAGTATCAAAAAAAATGCTGTCGCCCCCGCTTAGTATAATGTTCAGTTGTCCGTCGCCGGTTTTATAACTTTCAATAAAACCGGTAAGCTCATATTTTATTCCGTTTTGTACTCCCGAACGGATGGCTGTGGTTGTATTGTTTCCGTATGGCGTATCAAAACCGGCATCGGGTTCAATAAGCGGCAAACCTGCCGTATAATTGTTTAAAGCCTTATAACGCATATTTAAGCCCGGCGATATGCTGCCGCCAAAATAATTTCCTGCGGTGTCAACACCATCATAAGTAATGGCTGTACCCCCGGTTATTACCAGGCTATTTTGCCCCGGGAACATATGATATGCTCCAATAACAGCTGCCAGCCTGTCGGGCCCGAGGGTTTCAGGGGTTAAATAATGGTTATTTATTCCGCTTGTCATTAAAGTATTAAAATGCGTCAGCGAAATTTTTTGCCCCAGCCCGGTCTGCCATGCTTCTGTATTTTTTTACCGACGACATGATTGCCTTAACAGGATGGTATTTGTTAAGCAAAGCATCCAGTACCGGCATATCAATGGTTTCATATTGGCTAACCTCAAGTATTTCATCCAGTTTAAAAACCGCGATTTTGATGAGCGTATTACCAATATCGATAACCAGGCTGGTCATCAGGCCCTAACTATTGATAATATTGATTCAAAAATAGCTAAACCATCTTCATTGGCTAACAAGGCGTCGGCAGCACGCTCCGGGTGTGGCATTAAACCAAATACATTCCTACCTAAGTTTGTAACACCTGCAATATTTTCCAATGATCCGTTAGGATTTGCATCAGCAGTGATATTGCCTGCCTCATCGCAGTACCTGAACATTACCTGGTCGTTATCGTTAAGGGCTTTGATCACATCTGCATCAGCGAAATAATTGCCTTCACCATGTGCAATCGGGATCCTTAGGGGTTGCTGCGGATCAAGCTGAGCGGTAAGTAATGATTTTGTTGTTTGCGGTTTTAAGTAAATGTTGCGGCAAATAAATTTGCGATTGGTGTTGTGCAATAGCGCACCCGGCAACAAACCGGCCTCGGTCAATATCTGGAAGCCATTGCAAATACCCATTACATAACCACCTTTGGCAGCAAACTGGATAACCTCCTGCATAATTGGCGAAAAACGGGAAATAGCGCCCGAACGCAGGTAATCGCCAAATGAAAAACCACCGGGTAAAACAACAAAGTCAACACCCTGCAGGTCATGATCTTTATGCCATAACCTTACCACTTGCTGACCCATCACTTTCTCTAATACATATATGATATCCTCATCACAATTAGAACCGGGAAATATAACTACTCCAAACTTCATCAGAATTATTTTTTAAATTGAGGTTGAACCTAAATAGCTTATTATATAGTTTCAGGCTACAAAACTAACATAACCGCCGAAATAAGGACGAATGTAAAAGTTAAAATTTGTTAAACTGAAAGTAAATGGTGCTGATAAACAACAACAAATACAGTATTTCATAAAACCAACGCCTGGTTGCATACAAAAAATAATAGGCAAAAAACACCGTTACCGGCACTGCACAAAGCAAAAAATGGCTCAGGCGAAATTCTGAATTGAGATAAAATGAAAGTGCTGTGATCAGAAAAATAAAAAACAACAGCTGGAATGTTTTACGAATCTGCACGTAACTTTTAAAGAAATTTTGCTGCAGCTTAAAAAAACATAGCACTAATATTACAATTACCGGCACCAGCAGCAGGTAGTTATAGGAGTTAATGCTGATATGATCGGGAAATTTTTTGCCTAAGGGCGACCAGATATGGCTAAACCGGGGCAGCATATCATTCATAAAATAAATAACCGCAAGGAAAAAGAACACGGTTACATACCCTAATATCGAAATAACCCATTCGCGCCAGTTAAAAGGCCTGAATATCATAAGCGCTATCCATATAACCAGAAACAAATAAATAAACGGAAAATAAACAAGCGAACCCACCGCCACGATCAAACCCAGGTCATAAGTTGTTGACTTAACATCCTCTCCCTTATACAGGTTGAATAATTTAAACAACATCCAGATGAGTAAGAAATTACATAAAAGCGGGGCACTTAAAGTTAAAAAGGGTGTAAACAAGCCCGAAAGCGTGATATACATCAGTGCCGGCAAAAAGGTTGGCTTGCCTAATAAATTATGATGATTAATTAACGAATTAAGCAATAAAGCTTGGATAAATACAAGCCCGCCGGCCAGTATCAAATTAAGCAACGGCGAAAACGCGTATTCATATTTTACGGGTACCAGCAGCCGTGCAAAGGGTTCTACAAAAATAAACTCAACCTTTTCGGGAACCTGCACCATGAAACCTATCCGGAGCACGAACAGCAAAATAGCCAGCCATATAATATTAAGGGGATTATAGTTCCTGAAAAGATTGATCATATGTGCGGCCGTGTTTGCGGTTGCAAAATTAGCAGAAAAACCGCTTAAGTTGCAATGCTTTACTACCTTGTATACTGCTTTACCAGTTTATCAACAATAGCGGCGGTTTCATCCGGAAAATCAACTACAATCTTTTTACTATCGTTGATCCAGTGGTTTAAATGGCCGTTAAACTTATCATTTATTTCGCTCACCACCGGAACACCTAACCTGGAGGCCGAAAGCGCGTTACACTGCTGTTCGTATTGCCCTTTCATGGGTATCATCATTACCTTTTTCTGTAAAAACAGGGCCTCGGCGGGGCCTTCAAAACCGCCCCCGGTAAGCAAACCTGTACAGCTTGCCAGGCTTTTGTTAAAAGCTTCATTATTTACGGGGAAGATCTCCACGTTTCCTGATTTGTAGGCCTGCTTTTGCCGTTTTGAAAACACCTGCCATTTAACCTCTTTTTCGGCACTTAAATATTTCAGCAGGGTTTTGTCATCATAAGCCGGCAGGTAAACTGTATAATGGCCCAGGTCGGAGGTTTCCATCTGCCTGATCTCGCTCCGGATTACAGGGGTATTGATAAAAGTATCATAGCGCTCAAAATGGAAACCTACATGATAGGTAGTAGGCGAATAGTTTTTTAAAAGCCATTGCGCAAAAGGATCTTTTTTTCGGGGCGCGGTGTTTTTGGTGATACAAACGAACACTGGTGACTTAAGGATACCGACGGTACACCCCGTAATTTACAAGCCCATGCACTTACAGGTTCAAAATCATTGATGATAAGATCATATTGTTTCAGGGGAAGGCTCCGCAGATCGCGCTGAAACTGGCGCAGGTTCATGATTTTCCAGGTAGCCCAGTTATCTACGCCGCCATTGGTACCAAATACAAAGCTTACACCATGAAAGCGATATTTCAGGGGTTGTGATAATGATACTTCTGCTTCGGTGCCGCTCACCAGCAGGTCAAGCTCGCCGTATTGTTGCAGCAAGGGCACAATTTCCCTTGCCCGGCTTATATGTCCGTTACCTGTTCCCTGTATACCAAACAGTATCTTCATTAAAATAAATTATTTTCAAATAGGATGATGATTATGCTGCGCAGATGCAACGGATGCACTGATTTATCCGCAACAATATTCAGGGGCTTAATTTAGTAAAGAAAAATGTTTTCGGTAAGTAATTTAATCGTGTTCGTGTTTAAAGCGCTCCAACAAGTTTTTAACATCGAGCATAGCGTTCAGATCTTCCGAATCAGTTTTGTCTTCTTCATCAGCATCTGTATTGAAATCATCCGGCTTGTATTTAAACACTTCCCATTTGCCATTGTGATATTCAAGAGCGCTTAAACTTTCTACCCAATCGCCCGAGTTAAGGTAAAGTACCGAGCCTGTATTTTGTGTAGACGTAATTTCCCTGATTTCGGCATGGTGAATGTGACCGCAGATCACGTAGCCATATTGTTTATCGACAGCCAGATCGGCCGCGGTTTGCTCAAATTGGTTAATGAATTTTACTGCTTCTTTAAAACTGGCTTTCACCTTTTGCGAAAAGCTCATTTTTTGCCTGCCAATAGCGGTAAGGAACCAGTTTACAAAACTGTTGATCAAAATCAATGTGTCATAACCAACCGCCCCGAGTTTAGCCAGCCATTTGGAGTGCTGCATGGTAACGTCAAACACGTCGCCATGAAAGATCCAGGCTTTTTTACCATCGATATTTAACACGAGCTTATCAAGCAGCTGAAAAGTGCCCATGTTAAAATCGGTAAACTTGCGCAGCATTTCGTCATGGTTGCCGGTTAAATAATAAACCGGGATGCCATCGGTAACAAACTTCAGGATGCGGCGCACTACTTTCATATGTGCCTCGGGCCAGTATGATTTACTAAATTGCCAAATATCAATAATATCGCCGTTAAGGATAAGGATTTTGGGCTTGATGCTTTTTAAATATTTAAGCAACTCTTTTGCGTGACAGCCGTAAGTACCAAGGTGCACATCAGATATTACTACAATATCAACTTCGCGTTTTGCCATTAAATTAAGGGGCTATTTTACAGGCCGGCAAGATATGCCGGAAAACAACATTTTCATTAATAAAGCAACGATTACTCGTCGTCCTCATCTTCGTTAACAGTCAATTCATATGGACTTGCATAGAAGCAGCCGACCAGGATCAGCAACCCTATAACTACCAAATAAGCATACTCAAAATTCATCACAAAGATTTTTACAAATGTCTGAAATTTAACATTATCCTACTGTTAAGACTACATTAAATATAAAAGGTTACTTTGCTGTATTAAATTTATTTTTGATCCTGTTAAGTTGTTTCAAGTGGTGCTCTAAATGAATGCGGATAAATTTAAACCATTGCCTGGCATTAAGCATTCCCATACGCGGGTGCTTGTATCTGTTAGCCGGCGATGATTCGGCAATGAGGGGCATAGTCGTTTCAACCCGCTTGCGGCATTTGATGATCAGGTTTTTGGCATCTTCCTTACTGATCTTATTGGCAGCCATTTTATCGCTTACCGCATTGGGGACTGTTGTTTTAACCGGCGGAAATTTACCTAACAACAGCAGGATCCGGCCTTCCCAATTAATGCCTTTTTTAGTTGGCTCGCAATTGCCGTGGGTACAACGTTCAAGCGCGATTGATGAACCCAGCGTAGCCTGCATAATATGGCTGTAAACCTCGGCAAACGACCAGCCGCCATCTTCCGGGGTAACATCAAACAACTCATCGGGGATAACATCCAGTTGTTTGCGGTATTCATCAAGGGCTGCATCAATAGCTTTACGTTCTTTGGAGATACTCATAAAAGTAAAGTTAACTCTTTTAAATGAGCTATCTGCACGGGGATATCCTGAGGCTTTTCCGCATTAAAAGGATTAAAATAAATGGCATCTATCCCAAAACCAAGCGCCCCGCGGATATCAGCTTCAATGCTGTCGCCGATCATTACACTTTCTTGTTTCGATGCCCCGGCCAGGTCAAGCGCGTGTTGAAATATGGCTTTGTCCGGCTTGTTAACGCCAACATCTTCGGAGATGATAATGTTCTGAAAATATTTGGCCAGATCGGTCCCCGCGATTTTTATCCGTGTTGAATCTTTAAACCCATTCGAGATCAGGTGCAGGGTATATTTTGATTGCAGATATTGTAATGTTTCGTGCGCATGCGGAAACAGGTTGGTTTTGGTAGGGCAAAGCTTTACGTAAGCATCCTCAAAATCAAGCGGCATCAGGTCGGGATGCAAACCAAGATCAGTAAAAGTTGATTTGAAACGAGCCTCCCGCAGTTCATCTTTGGTGATCTCGCCGATATGATACTGTGCCCAAAGGCGGTGATTGTTCCGGGTATAAGTTTCGATGAACAATTCGGCAGATTGCAGCCCAATTTCGCCAAGCCGGTGAATAACATATAACTCATGCAGGGCCTCTTCGGCATTTTTATCGAAATCCCAGATGGTATGATCGAGATCAAAGAAGATGTGTTTGTATTGTTTCATGTCGGATTTCGGATATTCGATTTCGAAATTTTTTCCCTGCTTAAAAATTCAAAATTAAGAATTTCAATATTACTAAATCCGAAATCCCAATTCCGAAATTCGAAATCAAAATAAATCCCAAATCAAACTAAATCCGAAATCGAACATCCGAAATTCGAAATCAAACTACACTTTTTCCCCAAATGCCAGGTCGCCCGCATCACCCAGACCAGGTACAATATAAGATTTGCTGGTCATTTCATCGTCGACAGCGCAGAGCCACAATTTGGCTTTTGGTAGGTTTGCCTTTACATGCGCCACACCTTCGGTACTGGCAATTACAGCGGCAATGTGCAGCTCCTTTATTTTATACTGAGCCATTAACTCCTTACAAACCGATACAATACTTTGCCCGGTAGCCAGCATGGTATCGCACAAAATAAAGATCTTATCATCAAGGTTAGGGGTTGAGATATGATCAACCTGGATCAAAAAGCTGCCATTACGCTTCACCTTGCGATAAGCTGTGATAAATGCAGAGGGCGACCGGTCAAAAAACTGCATAAAACCCTGGTGAAAAGGCAGACCGGCGCGCAATATAATACCCAGCACCGGTTCATCGGCCGGCATATTAACACTGGCTGTACCCAAAGGGGTTTGAATTTCTTTGGTTTCGTAATGTAATGCTTTGCTCAGCTCATAAGCCAATATAACTCCTAACCTTTCCTGGTTCCGCCTAAAACGTGCCTTATCCTGCTGAATAACGGCATCCCGTAATTCAGCCAGAAACTGGTTGGCAATGGTATTGGTTTTATTGAGGATGAAAATCATGCTTAAATTTAAGCGTTTTTGAGCAATAGTATCACTATTTGTTTATTAAATGTCATACCGCACCATAGGAAGGATAATAAATTTTGAATTTACGTAGTTAACTACGTAGATTTGTACATAAATATTAAAGTCATGGATACTACACCTGTTATTAGCTCACTCAACAATACTTATTGCCAGCAGATCATTGATATCATTTTACCAATTCAGCAAATTGAATTTAATGTGCCAATCACGCTTGAAGCCCAGCCCGACCTGTTTGATATTGAAACCAATTACCACCAAACCGGCGGAGATTTTTGGGGAGCGATATATAACAAACAACTTGTTGGCACCATAGCACTTATTGCTTTTGATAATAATTCGGCGGCCATACGCAAAATGTTTGTACTTAAAGAATACCGGGGAAAGGAGCTGGGTATTGCGCAGTTACTGCTCAATAATCTTATTGATTATTGCAAACAAAACAACATTGCCCACATTTATTTAGGTACTGTTGAGATGCTGAAAGCGGCCCATCGCTTTTATGAAAAAAATGGCTTTACACACCTTGCCAAACAGGATTTGCCTGAATCATTCCCGCTTATGGCTGCAGATACCATTTTTTATGAGTTACATTTGAACAATTAACAGCGATATAATGAATGTTATTGACGAATCGGGAATTTTAGCAATTTCAACAAGGTTGCAGCGCCTGGCCGAGCAGCTGCGCAAAGACGGTGTACTTGTATACAAAGCCAGTAATATTGATTTTGAACCCAAATGGTTCCCTGTTATTTATACTTTGCATTTTAAGCCTGTTTTAAGCGTGGTGGAAATCGCAACAGAAATTGGCTACACCCATCCTTCAACCATCAGTCTGTTAAAAGAATTGGAAAAAGAGAAATTGATCCGATCAAAAAAGGACAAGGCCGATGAAAGGAAGCGTCTTATCATGTTAACAACAAAAGGCCAGGAACTTATTGTGCGCATGAAACCCGTTTGGGAAATTATGAAAGCGGCCGCCGCGGAAATTGCCGATACTCAAAACAACCTGATGAAGGCTATTATTGAAGCCGAAGAGAAAATAAAGCAGCAGAGTTTTTTGGATAGGGCGTTACGTTTAAAGGCGGAAATGTAATTTATTACCCCCGGCACAACAATGTTGACATACGGTTGTCATTACCATGTACTTATTTTGATTTGCAAACCCTGTTTCTGGATTATTTGTATTTTTACATAACAACATGGATTTTCAATTAACATCTCAATATAAACCAACCGGCGACCAGCCTGAAGCTATAAGGCAGCTGGTTGAAGGTATCAATAACGGCGACCCCTATCAAACCCTTTTGGGGGTTACCGGATCGGGCAAAACCTTTACGGTTGCCAATATTATAGCACAAACGCAAAAACCTACGCTGATCCTGAGCCACAACAAAACATTAGCGGCACAGCTTTATGGCGAGTTTAAGCAGTTCTTTCCCGAAAACGCGGTGAACTACTTTGTGTCGTACTACGACTATTATCAGCCGGAGGCATTTATTCCTACCACCAACACCTACATTGAAAAGGACCTGCAGATAAACGAGGAAATAGAAAAGCTTCGTTTACGTACTACTTCGGCTTTAATGTCGGGCAGGCGCGATGTGATCGTGGTATCGTCTATATCCTGCATTTACGGCATGGGCAACCCCGATGATTTTGCCGATTCGGTTTTCAAATTTGCCGTAGGCACGCGCATCAGCAGGAATGCTTTCTTACATCGCTTAGTTGAAATTTTATACGCCCGCACCACTGCCGATTTTAAACGAGGGACATTCAGGGTTAAGGGTGATACAGTGGATATTTTTCCGGCTTACCTGGATTATGCCTACCGCATCTCCTTTTTTGGTGATGATATTGAAGAGTTAAGCGCCTTTGATATTGGCACAGGTAAAACCATCGAAAAAATGACACACATGGTGGTTTATCCGGCCAACCTGTACGTTGCCCCCCGAGAGCGTTTCCTGCAGTCCATCTGGGCTATACAGGAAGAGTTGGAAACCCGCAAAAAACAGTTTATCGATGACGGCCGTTTCCTGGAAGCCAAACGGCTTGAAGAAAGGGTTAATTACGATTTGGAGATGATCCGCGAGTTGGGTTACTGCTCGGGCATCGAGAACTACTCCCGCTTTTTTGATGGGCGCAAGCCCGGTGCAAGGCCGTTCTGCTTGCTCGATTATTTCCCGGAAGATTACCTGATGGTGATTGACGAAAGTCACGTAACGGTTCCGCAGATCAGGGCCATGTATGGAGGTGACCGTTCGCGCAAGATCTCCCTGGTTGATTATGGCTTCCGCCTGCCGGCGGCTTTGGACAATCGCCCACTTAATTTCCAGGAGTTTGAAAATCTTGCTCCGCAAACCGTTTATGTAAGCGCCACGCCAGGCGATTTTGAACTTGAAAAATCAGGCGGTGTGGTGGTTGAACAGGTGATCCGTCCGACAGGATTGCTTGATCCGGTGATTGACGTTCGCCCGGTGATAAACCAGGTGGATGACCTGCTTGACGAAGTAGATAAAACAATTAAAAAAGGCGACCGCGTACTGGTAACCACCCTTACCAAACGTATGGCCGAAGAACTGGCCAAATACATGGACAGGCTGGGTATAAAATGCCGTTATATTCACTCAGAAGTAAAAACACTGCAGCGCGTGGAAATTTTACGTGGCCTGCGCCTTGGCGAATTTGACGTATTGATAGGTATCAACTTACTGCGTGAAGGATTGGATTTGCCCGAAGTATCCTTAGTGGCTATTTTGGATGCTGATAAAGAAGGGTTCCTTCGGTCAGAACGCTCATTGATCCAAACCATAGGCCGTGCAGCACGTAATGACCGTGGCCGTGTAATCATGTATGCTGATACCATAACCGATTCGATGCAGATCACGATGGATGAAACCAACCGCCGCCGCGAAATTCAGATTGCGTATAACACGCAACATGGCATTACACCGCTAACGGTTGGCAAAACGCGCGAGGAAATTATGGAGCAAACCTCGGTGGTCGACTTTAAAGGCGGTGTACAGCAGGCTTATGTAGAAACCGATACGCTGACTCTTGCCGCCGATCCGATAGTTCAATATATGACCAAAGCCGACCTGAAAAAATCAATCGACAACACCAAAAAAGATATGCTTGCTGCAGCCAAGAACATGGATTTCCTTTTGGCCGCCAAACTCCGCGACGAGATGTTTGCTTTGGAAAAGATGATGGAAGAGAAGTTTTAATTTGAAAATTTATTGATTTGAAGATTTGAAAACTACAGTCCCCACATTTTCAAATCTTCAAATTGCTTTATTTTCAAATTAAAACAGCGTCAGCTATCCCCAAATCATAATAAAACAATTTTACCGTTATATACCTTATATTTGTAAGCTCAAAATTAACAGTATGATTCTTATTCGTTTCCTGATCATATCTATCTGTATATTATACATTATTCGCAGCCTGGCTCGTTACCTGCTGCCTTTTCTTTTTGAAAGTGTTGTGAATAAAGCCCAGCAGCAATATCAACAGCAACAACGTAATTACAATGAAGGCCCAAAACCTGATGGAAAAATCAGGATCGACCATATCCCGCAGCCTAAAAAAGGCAGTGTACCCGACAGTGAAGGTGAATTTGTTGATTACGAAGAAGTAAAATAAACCTAACCAAAAAATCATGGACACCAACCCTGTATTTAGAAGGCGTCAAAATCATAACAACACGCCCGAGTCAATTACGCTGATTATCACCAATGTCATCGTATTTATAGTGGCCACTCAAATTTTTGCCAATTGCACTAAGATTAGCACTTTTTACTGGGTGATCATGGGTGCGCTGGGCGTTTACAACTTTTTCAACATCCGTAAATACCGCGAAGATTACGGCAAAGTGCAGGTTATTGCTTATGTAATATCTATCATTGTGCTGATTGCCATGTTTTTCCTGCTGCGCAGCCGTGCGCAAACCTGTTAAGTTATTCCTTAACAAAACTTATAATTCCTATTCTCATTGTAATTTCTATTTTTGAGGAATATAATATCCATTTCAAAAAACTTAAATGAATAACTGGTTTAAGCGTAACGGCATTCATTTTGCCATAGCTGCAATTTTTTTAATGATCTGCTTTATATTTTTAACCCCGGCTTTCCAGGGAAAAACATTAGGCGGCAATGACGTTACAAGGGCTCTATCAACCCAAAAAGAAATCAACGATTACAAAGCTAAAGACACTACGATACTCTGGACCAACCAGATCTATGGCGGTATGCCCACCTACCAGGTGTGGGCACCTTATAAAGCCAATTTAACTACATGGGTGGTTACTGCCATAAATTACACTTTCCCAACCCCTGTTGGTACAGTATTGTTATTCTTATTAGGTACATACTTCCTGTTTATTGTGTTAAAGGTTAATCCATGGCTTGCAGCGGCAGGTGCAATAGCGTTTACCTTTTCATCATATAATATCATTTTGCTGGTTGCCGGGCATGCTAATCAGGCTTTCGCCATAGCATTTTTCGGGCCGATACTTGCGGGTATCATCCTTACGCTTCGCGGCAAGCATTTACTTGGTTTCGCGGTTACAGCCTTGTTTCTTGCGTTAGAGATCAGGGCCAACCACATACAAATGACGTACTATTTGATGCTGGCCTTATTGATCATGGTGGGTATTGAGCTTTACCATGCTATCAAAAATAAAACCCTTAACAGCTTTCTAAAATCGCTGGGATATATAGCGGCGGCTACTCTTCTTGCGGTTTCTGTAAATGCATCCATATTATGGAGTACTGCCGACTATGGCAATGAAACCATCCGTGGCAAATCAAATCTCACAAGGCAAGCTGCAGAGCCCAATAACGGTTTGGCACGCGATTACGCCTTTGAATGGAGCCAGGGTGTTGGTGAATGTATTACTTTCCTTATTCCTAACGCTTATGGCGGCGGCGAACAAGGCTCTACCGATCCGGACTCACACGTAATCAAAGCGCTTAATGCAAGTGGAGCCGACCCTAATCAGGTTACCGGCATTTCGGCCAATTATCTACCCTTATATTGGGGTAATAAACCATTCACTGCCGGCCCATTCTATTTTGGTGCAGTAATTTGTTTACTGTTTGTATGGGGTTTAATGATTGTTAAAAACCGTATTAAATGGTGGTTGCTTGGTGCTGTGGTTTTAACTACGCTATTATCATTTGGCAGAAATTGGCCTTTTCTGTCTGATCTGTTCTTTAACTATTTCCCGCTTTACAATAAATTCCGTGCAGTTGACTCAATATTGGCAATTGTAGGTTTCTGCTTCCCAATCCTTGCTGTATTAGCAGTAAACGAAGCTATTATAAATGAAGATAAAGAAAGCCTGTTTAAAAAACTAAAAATTGCTTTTTACATTACCGGTGGCATTGTCCTAATTGTGGCCGTGGTACCTTCATTGCTGTTATCTTTCAGTGTTAGCGAACAACAAGCCGGCGTTATTGCACAAATTGGTCAGGCCCTTAAAACTGATAGTTCAGCCCTTACCCGCGCTTTAATTGCCGACAGGGAATCCATAGCACAAGCAGATGCTATCCGGTCACTTATATTCATTGCTATAGCATTTGGTATTGCATGGGCATTCCTTAAAAAGAAGATCAATCCAACTGTTGCATCGCTTGCTTTCCTGGCGCTGATCCTTGTTGACCTTTGGGGTATCGACAAACGCTATTTAAATCACGATAGCTTTGCGCCAAAACAAGACAATGAAACACCACAGCCACGCGAGGTTGACCAGTTTATCATGAAAGATAAAGATCCTGATTTTAGGGTGTTTGACGCCACACAATCAATCAAAGGCGATGGTCTTACACCATTTTTCTATAAATCGTTAGGCGGATACTCTGCTGCAAGGTTAAAACGCTGGGAGGAGCTTGTTGACAATCAATTAAGCAAAAGCATTAACCAGGATGTTTTGGATATGATGAACGTGAAGTACATTATTAATTCTGATCCAAAAACACAAAACGTAGGTATGCAGGTAAATCAAACTGCCTGCGGCCATGCGTGGTTTGTAAAAAGCATTAAATATGCCGACAATGCCGACCAGGAAATGGTAGCCATCAGCAGTTTTACACCAAAAGATGAAGCTATTGTTGATAAACAATACAAAAGCATTATCGACGAAAAAACTTTGGGAGCAGGTGCCGGCGAAGGCAAAATTGAGCTTACCAGCTACTCACCCGACCATATGGTTTACACAAGCGGTTCTACCGCCTCACAAATTGCGGTTTTCTCCGAAGTATACTATAACAAAGGCTGGAAAATGTATATCGACGGTGTTGAAAAACCTTATTTCCGTGCCGATTATCTATTACGTGCAGCTCAGATCCCAATCGGTAACCACAAAATTGAATTTATTTTCCACCCGGCTTCATACTACATAGGTGAAAACATTTCATTAGCAGGTTCAATCCTACTGGTGCTTGCCTTAGGTGGTGCCGCTTATACCGAAAACAAAAAGAAAGCTCCGGCTCTCAAACCGGCTGATAAGAAAAAGCTTAATCAAAGCTTACATTAAAGAAAAGCGATGGGTTGATACTCATCGCTTTTTTTGTGGTACATTATTTATGGGTACATTCATGATAAGAATAATAATCGGTTCACAATCTGAAAAGATTGTAACTTTGAAAAAACCTTATCACAAATAGAATGAAAGAATTAATACAGCAAAACAAATTTGATGAGCTCAAATTTGCCCTCCAAAATTCAAATAGCCAGTTAAAAATACATCAGGTTCTTGCGCGGGCTTTAAACGGCAACCATTTTGAAGAGACTGACTATGGCTTTGAGGCGAATATGTACCAGGAAGAATTTTTAGAAGGTTTTGATTTGTATAAGGTATTAAACAAATCAGAAATTCCCCAAAACCAGCTTCAGGAGTATAAAATTGCATTAACGTTCCTGGTATTTAAAATGGGGGGATTCATAAAACTTTTAGCTGATAAAACCATGCAACAAGGGTTATATCTTTCACAAGTTGAAAACGTATATAAAGTTGATCCCTCCTTAAGAAAAGAATTACAGGCGTTTATTGATTTATTAAAAGAAACAAATGACGTGCAGGCCATTGCAAATGCCTCCGCTGCAAAAGCGCAAATAAGCCTATCGGTGGCCGATCTGCTCGAAAAGTACGAAATTGGGCAAGATATGCTGCAATTTGCCAGGGGATACGAAGATGCGGGCTTAAAAGACGAGGCTACCCGGATCTACATAAATATACTATCGGATTTTGAATGTGAATCTGCAAAAACATCAAGTAATTTATTCCCTGAGATCACTCACGTTGATACACGTAGTAATGAGGAGATAGAAATTTTTGAAAAAGCTAAAAGTCGCTTTGAAACAATTACAGGCGCCAATCTTCCCACAATAAAAAGAGTTAGACCGGATGATGATGCTAATGCAGAAAAATTAGTTGAAGCGGTAGATAAACATGAAATATCCTTAGAAGTAGAAGAAAATTACCCAATCAGCTTTTGGGACCGGGTTAAACGATTTTTCAGCTAAGGTAAGGCTCAAGTGGCCTAATCATTAGTACGCCTATTCTTCAACCAATACCAGCCTAAATTAAAGGCGATAACAAAATGGTTAAAAATAGTGGGGATCAAGCCATAATTTTGCTTCATGATCTCAAAACGCTCCATCAAACTTTGGCGATGCTTTTTCTTTGACATGCCCCCTACCAGGTATTTGGCCACGTAACGGTTAACGTTCACAATCTTTTTAGCCTTTTTTGCCGCGCGGATTATCCAGTCGATATCCGAACTCAATTGATATCTTGGGTCATAGGGTTCTGCCAGCGAACGCCTGATATAGATAGCCTGGTGACTAATGCTCATGCCATATTTAAAACCGCGCCAGGTAAACTTAGCTGGTGCTTTGTGACGGCGCTGCCCTAAACTACTCCCGTCATCGGCTATCATTTCTGTTTCACCATAATAAATGTCGGCATCCTCTGCAGCGGCAAAAACAGCGGCAACGGTTTCGTTATCATAAAACTCATCGCCCGAATTCATGAAGATCACATAATCGCCGGTAGCTAAAGCAAGCCCTTTGTTCATGGCATCATAAATGCCCCCATCTTTTTCGCTGATGAATTTGGTTATTTGACTTTTGTATTGATCAATTACTTGTAAGGTGCCATCGTTAGATAAACCATCGACAATAACGTATTCGATATTGCTA
This sequence comes from Mucilaginibacter sp. P19, assembly GCF_050632265.1. Lineage (NCBI taxonomy): Bacteria > Pseudomonadati > Bacteroidota > Sphingobacteriia > Sphingobacteriales > Sphingobacteriaceae > Mucilaginibacter > Mucilaginibacter sp. P19. Next base: position 453,927 of record NZ_CP192586.1, on the reverse strand, counting down.
TAAGTTTGGTTGATTACCGACTGTATGGTACGTTCAATATCGCGCACATTGTTATAAACAATAGTAACAACGCTTAACCGGGGACTAAACATCGGCACCTCCCCTGTTTAAAAGTTGATTATAAACTTCGATATGCTTTTTAGCGATCACTTCTTCCGAAAAACTATCCATGATAGTTTGCCGGGCCTGTTGGTTAAGCTTGTCCCTTTCCGGATGCTTAATGATCCATTCCATCCCATCGGTAAAACTTTCGGACGAACGATAGGTTGCGAGGTAACCACTATGCTGATGCTGCACCATATCCGGGATGCCACCTGTAGTAAAAGCGATTACGGGTGTACCACAGCTCAGGCTTTCCATTACAGTGTAAGGTAAATTATCCTCAAGGGATGGGATCAAAAAAGCATCAGCGGCTGCATAATGTAGGGCCAGCTTTTCATCATTATTAATAGTTCCTAAGAAACTGGTTTTAAAAGGAAAGTCGGGCAGGTTTTCTGTGCCCCGGTTTCCAAAAACCACCAGTTCTACCTGATCGGTTTCAGCGCCTAAACGCTGCCTGAGCAGTTCCATGCCCTCTAATAGATATTGAGTACCTTTATGCAGATCTTTACGCGATGGCATAAATCCGCTTAAAAAGATAAATTTATCCGTCGACAGGCCCGCTTTGGATTTTGCTTTCTTTTTGTCTATCGGTTTAAAAACATCGGTTTCCAGCGTATTTGGAATATTGCTTGCGGCTTTGCCCTGCATCAAACTGCTTTTCTTTACAGAATCTTGCATCCATAAACTTGGGGCGATAATGTTGAAGTCGAGTTGCTGATAAGCCCTATTTTTTTGCTGCCAGATGCGGTGCGAAATATCATCATCGGCAGATTTGATCAGTAGCGGGCAGTTACCGCATTGTTGCTGGTAATGATTGCAGGTATAGCGCACATGACAACCACCGGTAAAGGCATTGCTGTCATGAAAGGTCCACACCACAGGCTTGCCCAGCTTTCTAATTTCGGCTATATGTTTGGGATCCAGAAAGCCATGATTAATCCAATGCAGGTGAATGATATCGGCATTTTTAACATCGGGATGTTTGATTACCGAACGGCCAAACCAGGTAAAGGAAAAAGGTGTACGGCTATCGGGTTTTAGAAAACGTTTAGCCAATATCCGTTCCAGAATAATAGTTGCGGCCGTATATGATTTTTGGATAATATTACGGTTAAAAGTCTTGATATCAGGATTATTTCCAAATTTATAATGTACTATAATTTTAGAATCGATATTTTGGCTAAGTAATGCCCGGTTAAGGCGCATGCAGGCCCTGCCCGCGCCGCCATTACCGTCATACGTATTGAGGTGCACCACTTTTAACATGGCTCAAAAATACATTTATTCATAAAACTTAAACCATATGAAGAAACTATACATCTTATTGTTTTTGGCAGCACTGTGCCAAACCAGCCTTAAAGCCCAAACAACCGGAAGCTATTTTACATCTAACCCAACCCTAACACCCGATGGCAAAACTGTAATTTTCAGTTACGAAGGCGATCTTTGGAAAGCCGATATCAACAGCCCAGCCGCCACGCGATTGACCGCCATGCAGGGAGAAGAAACCAGTCCGCGGGTATCGCCCAACGGGCAATGGCTGGCCTTTTCATCAAACCAGTTTGGCAACAACGATGTGTACGTGATGCCCCTCGCCGGCGGCGATATCAAGCAACTTACCTATAATGATGCCGGCGATAATGTGGATTCCTGGACCTGGGATTCGAAATCCATTTACTTTAACTCAAGCCGTTACAATGGTTTCAGTGAATACAAAGTAGCTGCTACCGGCGGAACACCGGTGCGGTTGTTCGGTCATTATTTTAATACCATTCACGGCGTTGTTGAACATCCGCAAACAGGCGAGCTATTTTTCAGCAATACCTGGGAGAGTATTTATTTCCCAAACCGCAAGCATTATAAAGGCGCTTACAATCCCGATATTCAATCGTACAATCCTAAAAGCAAAGCCTATAAGAAATATACCGACTGGCAGGGCAAGGATTTCTGGGCCACCCTTGACCAGAAAGGAAACATCTATTTTGTATCCGATGAGGGCAACGAAGAATATAACCTGTACACTTTTATTGATGGTAAAAAAACTGCGTTAACCCAGTTCCCGACATCCATTAAACGCCCGCAGGTAAGTGCCGATGGCAGCAAGGTTGTTTTTGAAAAAGATTACCAGATTTTTATGTACGATGTGGCATCCAAACAAACTCAGAAGCTAAGCTTAAACCTGTTCCGCAATAATGTACTGCCCAAAGACCAATCGTTTGAAACAGGCGGTAAAATTGAAGGAGCAGCATTATCACCCGATGGCAAAAAGCTGGCTTTTGTATCCCGCGGCGAATTATTTGTAAGCGATGCCGAAGGTAAATTCGGTAAAAAACTGGAGCGTAATACCAGCGAACGCGTTACCGAAGTAAGCTGGATGAGCGATAACAAAACCCTCATTTTGGGTCAAACCCTGGGTGGCTATCCTAACTGGTACACCATGGCAGCCGACGGCAGCGGTGCCGAAAAACAACTTACCACAGATAAAGGCAGCAATCGCCTGTTGAGTATGAATAAAGACCGCACACAGGCCATTTATCTGAGCGGCCGTAATGAACTGAAACTTTTGGATCTGAAAACACTCACTTCAAAAACAATTGTTACCGATGAGTTTTGGGGATTCTACAACCCTCCTCCACGCTTTTCGCCAAATGGTGAGTACGTGGTATACAACGCTTACCGCAATTTTGAGATGGACGTTTTTGTTTATGAGATAAAAACCGGGAAAATACTGAACCTTACCAATAGCGGTGTTACAGAATCGGCGCCATTCTGGTCGCCGGATGGTAAGTATATTTATTTTTCATCATCCCGTACACAGCCCGAGTATCCTTACGGCTCAAAAGATGCCCACGTTTACCGGATGCCTTTGCAAAAGTATGATGATCCTTTTAAGATGGATAAGTTTACGGCCCTGTTTAAAGAGGAGAAAAAAGACGACGATAAAAACAAAAAGGATAAGGACAAAAAAGCGTCTAACAAAAAGAAACCTTTATCTGAGCAGCCAACGCCTAAACCGCCTGCCGATATTGTGATAGACACCGAAGAACCGATGAAAAGACTGGAACGCATCAGCCCGGAGTTTGGCCAGGCCCAGGGACCTTATGTGATTCAAAAAGGGGATAAAACATTGGTATACTATGCCTCAAACCATAGCGAAGGTAAGGGGGCGCTTTACCGTACCACCCTTGAAGCTTTTGAAAACCCTAAAACTGAAAAAGTTGGCAACGGCGACTTCGGCAATTACAACATTTTTGGCAATGGTGATAAATATTTTGTACTGGCCGGAGGCAATATCTATACCCTAAACATCGATGCTAACAAAGTGGATAAGTTAGATATCAATTACAGTTTTACCCGTAACATGGCCGGGGAATTTACACAGATGTTTGATGAAACCTGGGCCGGACTGGATGAAAACTATTACGACGGCAATTTCCACGGGGCCGACTGGAAAAAGGTTCATGACAGCTATAAAACATTTGTCCCTTATATTAATAACCGGGCCGACCTGCGCCTGTTGCTGAATGATATGCTTGGCGAGCTCAATTCATCGCACCAGGGCTTTTACTCAAACGGCAGCGAGGAAAAGAAAACCCTCAGCTACCGCACCATGGAAACCGGAATTATTTTTAACAATGATTCACCATACAAAGTTAGCGGTATAGCTACCCGCAGTAATGCCGATAGAGCCGGCATTGATGTAAAACCGGGCGATATCCTGAAAGCAGTGAACGGCGTTACGGTTGATGAAAAGCAGGACCGTAATTATTACTTCAGCAAACCGTCGCTTGATAAGGAAATTGAGCTAACCTTTAGCCGCGGCGGCAAAGATATTAAAGTAAAGCTTCACCCAGAGTCAACCGGTGACCTGTCGGGCAATCTTTACGACGACTGGATCAAGACCAATGCTAAAACAGTTGCAGAAAGAAGTAAAAACCGCATTGCCTATTCATATATGAAAAACATGGGCGATGGCGCCCTGGAAGATTTCCTGGAAGATATGGTTGATGATGCTTATAACAAGGACGCGCTTATCCTCGACCTGAGGTATAATACCGGCGGTAACGTACATGATAATGTTTTAAAATTCTTGTCTCAAAAACCCTATTTGCAATGGGCTTACCGCGATGGTAAAAAAGCACAGCAATCAAACTTTGCACCTGCGGCCAAACCGATCATCCTGCTCATGAATGAGCAAACCCTTAGCGACGGCGAGATGACCTCACAAGGCTTTAAACAACTGGGCCTGGGCAAAATTATCGGCACCGAAACTTACCGCTGGATCATTTTTACCAGTGGCAAAGGTTTGGTTGACGGATCATTCTACCGTATCCCGGCCTGGGGCTGTTATACGCTTGATGGCAAGGACATTGAGAAAACAGGTGTGACACCGGATATTTATGTAAAAACAGATTTTGCAGACAGGATGGAAAATAAAGATCCGCAGTTGGACAGGGCTATTGAGGAGATTTTGAAGCAGTTGCCTCCTGCTATATCAAAAGGAGAAAAATAATCTGTTCATATTTTATCGAACTATTTTTTAATTTTAAATTGGCTGGTCGTTTATCATGACCGGCCAATTTTTTTCCTAAACAATCGCAAAATGTCTGAAGTAACAAACATTGAAACAAGTGCCAAAGGGCCTGAAAACATTACTCATATTCCGAAAATAGCCTACCCTAATATAAAATCTGTTGTAAGACTATTTTTCATGTACCTTGTTTTTCTGATCATCGTTATAATAACCGCAGGCATTGTATTTATGAATACTCCAAAAGAATTTCCGGCGGTGAGATCGATATTCAAAGTATTGACGAATGCTGCTCCTATACTAATGGCAATACAGTATACTTTAAAAAGGAGTGAAAAACAACAAGGTTATCCGTCAACCATAAATTACAATAAAATTGAAGGGTGGCTTATCCCGGTGCTGATTATAGCGGCAACAGCATTCTCAATCATTTTAGAACGAATTTCGGTATTGCTACCAATGCCTTTGAAGGTTCGGGAGATATTTGAGAGGGTGTTCACCAAAGATCTGTTCTCGTTCATGAGTGTTGTTATTATAGCTCCAATCGTAGAGGAAATATTATGCAGGGGCATTATTTTAAAAGGATTATTAAAAAATTATGCACCTAACAAAGCCATAATCATTTCTGCGATCCTTTTTAGCGTACTGCACTTAAATCCCTGGCAGGCTATTCCAGCATTTTTCGGGGGCTTATTTTTAGGTTGGATCTATTATAAAACGCAATCCGTAATTCCGGGAATGATTTTTCATGCTGCCATAAATACTACAGGATTTGCATTTTTGTTTTTAGGGAACTCCAAACAAGACCTACCTGATATTTTTGGAAAGATGTATTATCCGGTTCTGTTGGTGTCTGCATTAGTTTTCACTGTATCATGCATCTTCATCAACAAAAAAGTGAAGGTTGCCGTAACCAACCAACCTCTAACCACTAATCTCCAATAACTTATTTAGAACTTATCCAAATAACATTTGTATAAAGCACTGAGGGCTTTCAAATGTTATTTTTTGTAAATTCGCCGCTCTAAGGCCAGTTAATGGGCTTAACGTCAATTTCTTTTACTTTTCACCTAAAAATCAAATACAAATGGCTTTTGATTTAGATATGATCAAAAAGGTTTACGACCGCTACAGCACACGTGTTGATGCTGCCCGTAAAGCGACCGGTAAACCCCTAACTTTAACCGAAAAGATTTTATATGCCCACCTTAGCGAAGGCGATGCTCAAAAAGCATTTGGTCGCGGGGTTGACTATGTTGATTTTGCACCAGACCGTGTAGCTATGCAGGATGCTACTGCTCAGATGGCCCTTTTGCAGTTTATGCAAGCCGGTCGCCCGCAGGTTGCCGTTCCATCTACCGTACATTGCGATCACCTTATACAGGCTAAAATTGGCGCTGTTGAAGATTTAAGCACCGCTGTTGACGTTAACCGCGAAGTTTATGACTTCCTGGCTTCAGTATCTGATAAATATGGTATCGGTTTCTGGAAAGCCGGTGCAGGTATCATTCACCAGGTAGTGTTAGAAAACTACGCTTTCCCGGGTGGTATGATGATCGGTACCGACTCACATACTCCTAATGCAGGTGGTTTGGGTATGATTGCTATTGGTGTTGGTGGTGCCGATGCGTGCGACGTAATGGCCGGCTTACCATGGGAGCTTAAATTCCCTAAACTGATTGGTGTAAAATTAACCGGTAAACTTTCTGGCTGGACTTCAGCTAAAGACGTTATCCTGCGTGTTGCTGGTATCCTTACTGTAAAAGGTGGTACCGGTGCTATTGTTGAATACTTTGGCGAAGGCGCACGTTCAATGTCGGCAACCGGTAAAGGTACTATCTGTAACATGGGTGCAGAAATTGGTGCTACTACCTCTATCTTCGGTTACGACGAAAAAGCTGCTGCTTACCTGAAAGGTACAAAACGTGCCGATATAGCTGAACTTGCTGACGCTATCGCAGAACACCTAACCGGCGACGAAGAAGTTTACGCTAACCCAGAGCAATATTTCGACCAGGTTATCGAAATCAACCTGAGCGAGCTTGAACCACATGTAAACGGTCCGTTCACTCCGGATTTGGCATGGCCTATCTCTAAATTTGCTACCGCTGTTAAAGAAAACGGCTGGCCTACCAAATTAGAAGTTGGTTTGATTGGTTCATGTACCAACTCATCTTACGAAGACATCACCCGTTCGGCTTCTATCGCTAAACAGGCTATCGATAAAAAATTAAAAACTCAGGCCGAGTTCACCATCACTCCGGGTTCTGAGCAGGTACGTTACACTGTTGACCGCGACGGTTACCTTGATACTTTTGCTCAAATGGGCGGTGTGGTATTGGCTAACGCCTGCGGACCATGTATCGGCCAGTGGGCCCGTCATACTGACGATCCTACCCGTAAAAACTCTATCATCACTTCGTTTAACCGTAACTTCGCTAAACGTCAGGATGGTAACCCTAATACCCATGCTTTCGTAGCGTCTCCTGAAATTGTTACCGCTTTCGCTATCGCAGGCGATTTAACTTTTAACCCGCTTACCGATACGTTAACTAACGAAGCTGGTGAGCAAGTTAAATTTGATGAGCCTCAAGGCATCGAACTACCTGTAAAAGGTTTCGCTGTTGAAGATGCAGGCTACCAGGCACCAGCCGAGGACGGCAGCAAAGTTGAAGTTATCGTTTCTCCAACTTCATCACGTTTGCAATTGCTTGAGCCATTCAAAGCATGGGAAGGTACCGACATTACAGGCCTGAAATTGCTGATCAAAGCTAAAGGTAAATGTACTACCGACCATATTTCAATGGCCGGTCCATGGTTGAAATTCCGCGGTCACCTGGATAACATTTCAAACAATATGCTGATCGGCGCTATCAACTACTTTAACCTTACTGCCGATAGCGTTAAAAACGAATTAACCGGCGAGTACGGTCCGGTTCCGGCTACTCAGCGTGCGTATAAAGCCGCAGGTATCGGTTCGATAGTAGTGGGCGACGAAAACTATGGCGAAGGTTCATCACGTGAGCACGCGGCTATGGAACCACGTCACTTAGGTGTACGTGCCATATTGGTAAAATCATTTGCCCGTATCCACGAAACCAACCTTAAAAAACAAGGTATGCTGGGTATCACTTTCGCTGATCCTAACGATTACGAAAAGATCCAGGAAGATGATAACATCGATATCACCGGCTTAACTACTTTTGCCCCAGGCAAACAGTTAACCGTTGTATTACACCATAAAGATGGTTCAAGCGAATCATTCCCTGTAAACCACACTTATAATGCCCAGCAAATTGAGTGGTTTAAAGCAGGCGGTGCGTTGAATATCATCCGCAAGCAAATGGCATCTTAAGGCTGAAAGCCGAAAGGTAAAAGCTGAAAGCTATAAATTTGAAGGCCTTTCCATTTGGGAAGGCTTTTTTGCTGGGTATAAATGCGACCAACTTTATCGTAAAAAAGTCGTCCCAATTACGCATATTTTGAATTTCTACAATATTACCTCTATTGAGAAACATATAATCTTCGTTGGAATCCAAAGATTAGTCCCAAAACTATAAAGATTACACCAAGTAAAATTAAGACTAATATGACTATTCTATCCGATTGCCGGTTTGTCTTTGCTTCTTCTGCTACTGCTTTTTCAACAGCAGCTTTTTTCAGATCTATTGATTTAACTTTTGTTAACCTTGCCCTCATTATTTATAAATGTATTAATTTCCTAAAAAAACGACCGTACGGTAAACCGTATGGTCGTTACAAAATAAGGACTTCTTGATAGTCTTTAAGATTTACGAAGTTTTAAAAACTTCGTAAATCTAACTCCACGTTAAGATCTGTAATTTTAGAATTTATATCTCACAAATGCTTCCATAGCTTCGTATTCAGCCAAACCAAGGCGGTCATAACGTTGAGCAGTGTCACGGGTACGGTCTTCTGCTCTTACCCAGAATTCCCTTGCATCATCACCTGGGAATACCGGAGTATCCTTCTGTGACTGGTGTTTGAAGATGGCGTTACGCTTGCGGATCACTTCCTGTGGCGACAATGGTACTGCCATCTCTATCTCATAAGTTTCAAACTCATGCCATGCACCACGGTACATCCACAGCCAGCAATCTTCTACCCAGGCTTCTTTACCTTTTAACCTGTCCAGTGCAGCTAAGATGATCTTGAAGCATACCAGGTGCGTACCGTTAGGATCTGCAAAGTCACCTGCCGCGAAGATCTGCTGTGGTTTTACTTGTTGAAGCAGGTCGATGGTTAATTGAATATCTTCCTCACCTACCGAGTTCTTCTTCGTTTTACCGGTTTCGTAAAACGGTAGTGCCATGAAGTGGATATGATCATCCTGTAAGCCTGCGTATCTTGCGCCTGAAATCGCTTCCGTTTTCCGGATGAAGCCTTTTACGTTTCTGATTTCCTGGGTATCAATTTCGTTTGGTTGTTTGGTTGGGAAGAAGGCACGCATATCTTCATATGACTTTTGAAGATGAGCGGTGTCTTCGCCGATGCTCTTTGTGAAATCGATAGCAAACTCCATGTACCTTAGCACGTCATCATCCCAAACGGCGGTATTGCCTGATGTTTGGTAAGCTACGTGTACATCATGCCCCTGGTCTACCAAACGGATAAATGTACCGCCCATCGAAATCACGTCATCATCCGGGTGTGGTGAAAAAATGATACTTCTCTTTTTAGCAGGCAGTGCCCTTTCCGGCCTTTGTGAATCATCCGCATTCGGTTTGCCACCCGGCCAGCCGGTGATGGTATGCTGAATCTGGTTAAAGATATCAATGTTGATATTGTATACTGGCCCCTGCTCTACTGCAAGTTGCGCCATGCCGTGGTTATTGTAATCTTCTTCCGTTAGTTTCAGTACCGGTTTGTTAACCTCATTCGCTAGCCAGATCACAGCCTTTTTCTTTAACTGGTTATCCCACACGCAATCTTTTACCAGCCACGGGGTATCAAACCTGGTCAGTTCTGATGCAGCATCTGCATCCAATACAAATTCCACATGTTGTGATAATTGCAGGTAAGTGGCAGGTACTTCGCCCGAGATCTCTCCTTCTACCGCTTTCTTGATGATCGGCGCTTTCTTCTTGTTCCAGGCCATCAGGATGATTTCCCTGGCTTTGAAGATGGTACCGATCCCCATGGTAATGGCTTTGGTTGGCACGTCGGCTTTACCACCGAAATCGCGGGCAGCATCACGCCTGGTCAGGTCGTCAAGCGTTACCATCCTGGTACCTGAGTTGGGTGCAGAACCCGGCTCGTTGAAACCGATGTGGCCTGTACGACCGATACCCAGGATCTGAAGGTCTAAGCCGCCCAATTCTTCTATTTGCTTTTCATAGGCTAAACAGAACGCAACAACTTCGTCTTTATCCAAAGTGCCATCAGGGATGTGCACATTGGCTTTATCTATATCAATATGGCTGAACAGGTTTTCGTACATAAAAGTCACATAGCTTTGAACTGCTGTGGGCTTCATCGGGTAGTACTCATCCAGGTTGAAAGTGATCACATTCTTAAAGCTCAAGCCTGCTTCTTTGTGCTGTCTTACCAGTTCGGCATATACCCCTATTGGGGTTACACCGGTGGCAAGCCCTAATACCGCTTTTTCACCTTTGGCTTGTTTTGCGCGGATCAGATCTGCTATCCGGTTCGCTACCGCCACTGAGGCTTCCTGCTGGTTGTTGTAAACGCTTACCGGTAACTTCTCGTAACGTGTCTCTTCCAATAAATTTAATCGTGCCATAATTTTCTCAGAACCTATATGTTATATGTTAAAGTTTAAAAAGTCGCTATACAAAAAACCCCCGCCAAGGGCGAGGATTTTTATCAAACCAATTAACAAAAATGTTTATCCTCACCGACATGAGGGTAAAGTAAAGTGCGTATAATAATATGCTGTGCATTATCAATACAAACTTACTAAAACAAAATTTGAATTAAAAGAACTTTTTAAATTTTTTTAATAAGTATTTTATCCTGGAAAATGGGAAATTAGACTTGTTTTGGTTAAAATTTGCCGCCCTGCACATTTTTCATACCGAATTAAAAAGCGGTGTCATTTCGATAGAGCCCAAAGGCTTGAGCGTTGGGGCGAAAGAGAAATCTTATACGGCTTGTTAATCCAACCTGAATAGTTTGCCTGACATGTAGTACAAGATTTCTCCTCGTACCTCGTCGAAATGACAATTTGTTTTGCTCCCCAAAAAGGCAAAAGAGTTCCTGATGGGCAGGAATACTCTTTTTGCTAACCAATTATAAAACATAAATCATGAGAGGAGAAGAGGTGCAGGGGTGGAATCGAACCATCCGTTTGCTGCCGGCCAGCACCTGCCATTTAGTTTAAAAATGAACCCCATTTGTAAACTAATCTGTTGCAAATATATAAATATTCTATTAAATCTATATATTTAGTAGAATTTATTCATAAAACATTCATTTCCCTTAAAGAGGGCATTAATGGCAACTTTTTAAGCTTATGATCAACGTTGATCAGACTTATTGGAGCAGATTTTTTCGAAAGGAACAGGGTATTCTTCTCCTAATGATTTCTCGTATTCGACGCTAAACTCCTCATAAATTTTCCGGGCATGTTCAATACCTTTGGTACGGCGCAGGGCTTTGAGCTTAAACTTAATGCCGATATCATTAAAAGGATCGATATTCAACACAATACGTGAGATCTCCAGTGCTTTTTTATAATCAAAAGCATCATAAGCCTTTTTTATTACCGGCAAAATAACCGGCATCAGCGCTTCTTCGTACTCCTGTTTAAAATCATCAAGCCAAATTTCAGGAATATGCTGCAACAGCCCGCCACGGGCAACTAAGTCGAGATAATTGAACGCAGATGGTTCACCAATATTAGTTTGTTTAAGTGCCTCTCTCACCACAAAATAATCGCAATAAAAATCTTCGGTGCTAATAAAACTATAGGTATCATTTAAAAAGGCAAGTTCCAGGCCATCTATATCCGAAAGTATGTTGCGAAGGTGATTGATGGTCACACCACGGATATTCTTAGTTTTGACCACATCCTTATCCGGCCATAGCGTAGTGGAAATTTTTTTGATACCACACCATTCTTTTCGCGGCTGTTTAACAAAATAAGAATAAACAGCTGCTTGATCTTGGGACTGAACAGGTAAGTAATATCCCGTTTATTTTTATCATAAACAGTAAACTCGCCCAGGAGGTAAACAGCGTTGGCTTTGTTACCTGTTTCAGTTTCAATTTTTTGTTCGGCAATACGCTCTTCGTTAACAGTAACGGGTTCATCGTTATCCTTTCTCCGCCTTAAGAAAAACACGACAATCCCGCATAACAATACAAATGCAGACGCGCCACCCAATATCCTGTATAAAGTAAAAGATTTGCTTTTGGGCTGGTGGGCGGCCACAAATGCCTCCTGGCTCACGGGCGGCGCGGTAAGTGCAAAGATTTTTATGGTAGACCGGGATGGTGTTTCAAACTCCTGGGTAGTGCAATAAAATACATCCTGCTTAGCATTGTAAAACAGGTTATGGTCTGTTTCTATCCGTTCGGACACAACCGGGATGGTACCGCTTACTACCTGGTACGACCCATCTTTTATTGAAAATTTGTACAGACGTAAACTCGTTTTAGGCCGTTCGTGCGGATAACATAGCACATAAAAAAACTGCTTATCTTTTGATACAATGAGATTATTGGCTGGTACAAACGCTTCTTCATCCGGCTTGATCTCCCAGAGTTTTTTAATGCTATGCTTATCCAGGTTAACCCGGTAGAGGTCATAATAGTGCATCCCGCCTACTACCTGGTTGCCTGACTGGTTGCCGTAGCCGCCAAAAATGTAAACTTCGTTGTTTTGGTTGGCGGTACTTGCAGCCGAAAAGAACCGGGGATTGATCACATCGCCGGTGAAGATTTGCTTTTGCCAGGTATCTGAAGCTTTATCGTATTTAAAAAAGTTATCATAGTATTTAAACGACCCGTACCCGCCAAACAGGTAAAAGTTATTAAAGTATTTATCGTAAAAAATATTATGATGATGCCTTTGCTCCATTATGGTCGATTTACCATAAAAATCCCAGTTAAGGCTGTCGAGGTTGAAGGAAGCTATACTTGGAGCGGGCTGCGGGGCTCTGAGCACTTCATATATGTAACATTTATTTTCTTTAAGGTTTACAATACTTTTGCCCAGGTGTAAGGGTACTGCCAGTTTATTTTTGAATGGTTTTGTTCCTACTGCATCCCGCCCGGCATCATAAAACATCAGGGAATCGCTTTTGAAGATAAAGAACTGCTCATTTTTTTCATTAAAGTTGATCCCCGCAACCTCATTAAAAGTGTGTATGAATTTTTGTTTCCAAAAGTATGACTCGTTGATAAGCCATGCAGGGTTATCAACATGCCCCAGGTTATCTCCGTCAATCGTAAAAACATCATTCCCGGTCCATTCGCTAAGCCGGAAGGTATAGGATTTATCATCATTGCTGACAACCAGGTTTTTAATGGCCATATTCGGCACATCCGAATAATGTTCGTTTTTGCCAAAGGTGATCTTCGCGGTTATTTTACCGTTAAAACCCAATCCCACAGCCCGGTACCATTTTCCGTTTATGGATATGCCTACTTTATCGCCTTTGAGATCAAGATCAACTATCACCTTAAACCATTTACGCCGTTTCAGCATAGTATCGGCAAGGGGGATGCTGAGTTTATTACTCCGGCTATCAATATTGAAATTGAGGAACGAACCATGATTGTAAATCGCACTCAGGCTGTAGGAGTTTCCCTTATCATCGGTTAAGTTTAAAATATAGCCAAGGTGCTGATTATCCCACAATGAAAGGTCGAAACCAATCACCAGCTGATCATGAAAAGTTGGCAGATCATCCTTAAAAACCTGGTAAGACGTGCGCTTGCTCATCAGGCTGTCATTTGAACCAAACTGCAATCCCTGCCCCCTGCTCTCAGTTGCAGACAGCAGTATAATAAAAAGCAATACAAGCTTACATGCCCTTTTTGAAAGCATTAAAACCTTACTTTTTCCCACCATTTATAATACATGTTTAAACTTGCTGATCAGAACAGCGCTACAGGTTAGAATAATGTGCTAAATTATACATTTTTTGAGTACCTCAGGTGGGGGATTTTCATCATTTCGGCCGTCTGTTTGCCGATCAATGTGCAATTAGACCAAACCCGCAATAATTTTATTGGAGTCCATCCCGATCAGTATCACCAGCGCCATTATTGGTGTACGAGTCCACGCCCGTGCACAGCCTCCCATATTTAACACATCCATCCGCGACAAAATGTTAAATTTTGGCGATGAAATGTTAAATCTACAGTATAAAATGTTAAATCGCTTGCACAACTAACTATTTAGTTATATTTTGGCTTTCATAATCGACCTTATGAAAATCACAATTATTGGAGTACTGCTATTTCTTGTGGGCACAGTAAGCTTATCAGCCCAAACCAATTACAGCATTAAAGGAATTATAGCCGATACCGTTTCTAATTCTAAATTAGCCAACGCAAGCATCAGCGTTATAACTGCTAAAGATTCTATCCTTCAAAAATTTACCCGTGTTAAACAGGATGGTACATTTGCCATTAACAATTTAAGTAAGGGCAAGTTCATTGTACTGGCCACTTACCCCGGTTATGCAGATTTTGTAGAGCATTTCACCTTAGATTCCGCACACACCACACACGATTTCGGCCGCATCAGCATGCTGCTTAAAGAGCGTCTTTTACAGGAAGTAATTGTAAAAGGAAAAGCGGCAGCCATTAAAATTAAGGGCGATACCACCGAGTTTAATCCTGCAGCCTACAATATCCAGCCTAACTCAAAAGTTGAAGACCTCCTGAAACAGCTGCCAGGTATCGAGGTGGATAAAGACGGCAAGATCACGGCACAAGGCCAAACGGTAAAAAAAGTGTTGGTTGATGGCGAAGAGTTTTTTGGAGATGACCCTACCCTGGTTACCAAAAACCTGCGCGCCGATATGGTAGATAAAGTACAGCTTTATGACAAGAAGAGCGATCAGGCTGCCTTTACAGGTATTGATGATGGCGTGAAAGACAAAACCATCAACATTAAACTTAAGGAAGATAAAAAGAACGGTTACTTTGGTAAGCTTGACGGCGGTATAGGTACCGATGGCTATTACCAGGGGCAGGCCTTATTTAACCGCTTTAAGGGAAAGCAGAAGTTTTCAGTTTATGGTACGCTGGGCAATAACGGTAAAACAGGTTTAGGCTGGGAAGATAATAACAAATATGGCGGCGGTAGCGGCATGGAAATGAGCGACGATGGTGGTTTTTACTTCTATAGCGGCGGAGGTGATGATCTTGATAGTTTTAGTGGCCGATATGATGGCGAAGGTAAACCGATAGCGCGTACTGGTGGCGTACATTATGATACCAAATGGAACGGCGATAAGGAATCTTTAAATACCAATTATAAAATAGGGTCACTTACGGTTGATGGGACAAAGAACACTCAAACACTAAATAACTTTCCTGGTAATATTACAACTGTTAACACCGATCAAACAAATCACAATTACCTGTTTCGCCAAAAACTCGACCTGAATTACCAGTTAAAGATCGATTCGATGCAGAACCTAAAAGTTACGGCCGACGGAACTTTAAGACAAAGCGATACCAAAAGCTCGTTCCAAACACAAAACCGCCTTCTAAACGGCAACCTTACCAACACCAACGATCAGGATAATAGCGCCAATGTTGACGGCAAGGTATTTAATGCCAGTGCCTTCTATACCAAAAAATTCAAAAAGAAAAGCCGCACATTATCGGTAAACTTCAGATCAAGCCTTAATGAAAGTGACTCGAAAGGCTTCCTGAAATCAACTCTGGGTTACTACAATTCGGCAAACGGTGAACATTTAAGGGATACAGTTACCGATCAGTATAAAGCTAATAAAACCCAAAGCACAAATATCAGCACTAATATAACTTATACCGAACCTCTCGCTAAAGATTTTACGCTGGCTTTGAGTTATATGATAGCAGTAAATAATGCTAACAACGATAGGCGCAGCTTCAATAAACCATCTGCCACAGCTGGTATTTATTCGGTTTTAGATAGCATTTATAGCAGCGATTATAAACTAAACCAATTATCAAACCAGGGAGGCGCGGTATTTAACATTCAGAAACAAAAATTCACATTTAACTTTGGTACCAAAATAGCCGGAGTTAAGTTCAAGCAGGTTGATGAATTTGGTCGTACACCTGATTTAACACGTAATTTCACCAACTGGTACCCGCAAGCCAGCTTCCAGTACAAATTTACCAAGCAATCAAGCATTCGTTTAAGCTACAATGGCAATACTTCGCAACCCAACATTGATCAGATCCAACCGGTTAGAATAAATAACGACCAATTGAACATACAAACAGGTAATGCAGACCTGAAACCGTCATTCACCAACCGTTACAACATCAGCTATAACTCGTATAAAGTTATCAGCAATCAATATATCTGGATCAGCGGTTCGTACTCAACAACCAGTAACCCCATTGTAACCAATGCTGTACGCGATACTTCTGGTGTTATTACCTATAAGCCATCAAATTTAAAAAACCACTCAACCAGCACTTTTTGGGCAAATAGCTATTTTGAAAGAAAAATACCGGGAATAAATATTAACGCTGGTTTCGAGCTATCAGCTAACGGTAGTAGCTACTATAACTTCCAGAATGATACGCTAAACAAAACCAAATCATATAACTATTCGGGAAGTATCCGGCTTTCTAAATATAAAGAGAAAAAGTACGATGCCTGGATTTCGGCGGGCCCTACCTACACGATCAACTCATCATCGTTAAATTCCGCGCTAAATAATAACGGACGCGGATTTAACGCCAACGGGGGCTTCAACATTTACCTTCCAGGAAAATTCCAGATCGGATCGGATGGAAACTACACCTATAACGCTCCGACAAAATCTTTCCCTGATCAAGATTTCAGGCGCTTCCTGTTAAATGCCAATATAGCGCGCACATTTTTTAAAGACGCGCTGAAAGCAACCATTTCGGGCAATGATTTGTTAAATCAAAATACCGGTTATAACCGTACCGGTGCATCAAACATCATTACGCAAGAACGTTACACCACAATAAGGAGGTACTTCATGTTCACCCTCACCTGGGATTTTAACAAAGTTGGAGGCGGTGCACCTAAAAAATAACCTATCATGAAAAAGATTTTAACCTTAACAACCATATTGCTATTAAGTGCGAACTTTTTGCTTGCGCAAGGCAATAAGCATTTTACTTTTCACGGTACCATTGAGTATAACAAAACCTCAAATGTATGGGCTATGCTGCAAAAAGCCATTAATAAAGATAACGAAATGTGGTACCAGCCCAGGTATGAACAATATAAAAAAACAAACCCCAGTTTAAGGTATTAAAAAGCACCCTGAAATTTGGCAATTACCAAACGCTGTTTACACCTATTGAACCGGAAACACCAACAGCCGGTTACTGGAGTGAGCCAATGATGACAGCTCAAAACAGCACCGTATTTTCTGACTTTAATACAGGACTGAGCATCAGCCAAAAAAGTGTATTTGAAGAAACCTTTTTGGTGAAAGACACCACCCGTCATATCAAATGGAAACTTACCGGCGAAACCCGTGAAATTGCCGGCTATCCATGTCGTCGGGCTAACGGCCTGATTCTTGATTCGATTTATGTAGTAGCTTTTTATACCGAAGAGATTCCTGTTTCTGGCGGTCCCGAATCATTTAATGGCTTGCCAGGGATGATATTAGGCGTAGCCCTCCCGCACGAAAACGTAACCTGGTTTGCCACTAAAGTTACCGAACAGCCTATCGACGAAAAATCATTAACAGCACCCAAAAAAGGCAAAGCAGCCACTAACAAGAGCTTCATGACTATATTGCAAAACGCCATGAAAGATTGGGGTACGGAGGGAAAAGAGTATTTGAAGGGGTTTTCGTTGTAGATAAATTCATACTAACTACCAACAAATAAAAAACGTCATTACCTTTCTGGCAATGACGTTTTTTATTGTATCAAAAATCTTGGCGACTTAGCGCCTTGCGTGCTTAATAAAACTTACGCATTGGCCAAAGCCCTATCCAAATGCACATAACCACCATCAACATAAATTAGCTGACCGGTAGTATGGCTTGATACCGGCGACAATAAAAACGCTACGGTATTGGCAATTTCCTCAGCAGTAGTCATCCGGTTACCCAGCGGAATTTTTGACTCAATTTCTTTCAGTTTTGCCTGAGGATCGGGCAGGGTCTTGATCCAATTAGCGTAAAGCGGTGTCCAGCATTCGGCTACTACCAGTGCGTTTACGCGGATGCCGTATTTCAAAAGCTCAACCGCCCATTCGCGGGTAAGCGCGTTACGGCCACCGTTTGATGCCGCATAACCCGAAGTATTACCCTGACCTGTATCAGCAGTTTTTGAGGTAATGTTAAGGATAGCCCCTTTTGATTTTTTTAGTTCGGGCAAGGCGTGATGCGCCATCAGATAATAATGCACCACGTTTTTATGTAACGATGCCATGAAACCTTCGTAGTCGCCGCTTTCCAGGCCGACTCCATCATTTACCCCGGCATTGTTTACCAATCCGTCAATACGGCCAAATTTAACTATAACTTTATTCACTGCGTTTTCGCATGCTTTGGGATCAGTAAGTTCGGCTACTACCTGATACGCCTTATGTCCTGCTGCTTCTACAGCTTCAACCGTTTTCAGGTTATCAGCCTCACCGCGGCCTATTATAACCGGGATAGCCCCTTCAGCAGCTAACACTTTCACTATGCCTTCGCCTATGCCCTTGGCCCCCCCGGTAACAATAATTACCTTATCTGTAAGTTGTAAATTCATTTTTTTATAATAGATAGATCAAATATTAATGCGAACCTGATAAGGTTAGCTTTTTAACTTTATGGTTGTTGATAGCAAAGATCAGGATGCCAAAAAAGCAAATACCCGGAACAACATAAGCCCACTGAATGCTATGAGTGGCATCAGATACCCTACCCATGATTACCGGGAAAATAGCGCCACCTACAATACCCATAATTACCAGCGACAGAACCTAATTTGGTTTTAGCACCAAGTCCACGGATACTTAACGAGAAAATAGTTGGGAACATGATCGACATAAAGAACCAGGTACACATTAACGCGTAAACCGCTACTTCGCCTTTTAGTGTTACGGCCATAGCTATCAGGAAAATGTTAATAATCGCATAAGTGATAAGCAGTTTAACCGGGTTAAAATAACGCATGAGCAATGTACCAATAAACCTGCCTGCCATGAAACCCGCAGAAGCGATAGTGAGATAAAAAGAAGCCGGTTTTTCGGCAAATCCGGCTACTTTTTCTGAATAGCGGATAAAGAAACTACTTATACCAGCCTGTGCCCCTACATATAAAAACTCAGCAAAGATACCGGCCCTTAAACTTTTCACGTGCAGTAGCTCGCTTATCCTTACACCAAGCGAACGATTGTCGTTAACTGCCTCTTCACTGGTTTCTTCAACAATTGGCGGGAAGTGCGTACGATAAATTAAGAATGCAACTACAAGCACCACTGCGCCGATTACCACAAAAGGAATTTGTACAGACGATGCTTCATGATTAAGATATTCATTCAGCTGCTCGGGCGACATTTTGCTTGATTCCGCATCTGTTAACACTTTGCCCGATAAAATATAATTGCCACCTACAAGCGGAGCTAAGGTAGCAGCCAATCCGTTAAATGATTGTGAAAAGTTGATCCTTCTTTCAGCACCAGCCGGATCACCTAATACCGTTATGTAAGGATTAGCGGCTGTTTCCAAAAAGGCCGCTCCCGAAAATACGATGAATAACGCTGCTAAAAAGAACGCGTAGTTACGCACCGCAGCAGCAGGGAAAAACAGGAATGCTCCTGTTGAAAAAAGTATCAAACCTAAAATGATCCCACCCTTGTAGCCATATTTTTTCATGAATTGCGCGGCCGGAATGGGTAATATAAAATAGGCAATATAGGATGCCGAATCGATCAGTGAGGATTGCAGGTCATTAAGCTGACAGGCTTTTTTTAAGTGTGGAATTAGTATCGGATTAAGATTGAGCGCGAACCCCCAGATAAAGAACAGGGAGGTAATTAATGCTACTGCGAACAGGGCGTTGTTTTTTGACATTGAGTATTTATTGGTTGGTTGTATATTGATCTGTTATTTAAATGCGGTCGCGATCTCATCTAACGAAATCCCCAGCGTTTTTAATGCTATTTTATTTAATGCGGCTTTATTACCGGTGAAATGGAATACACTATGTTTATGTGTAAGCTTTTCGCCCGGCTTCAGGAACGCGGCGGGTGATACACTTTCTATCTCATAAAAGGGCCCCATTTGTTTACCATCTGCCAGTGGGCCATCGTTATAAGCATTTACCGCGTCGCCGCTGTAAGGCGCAGTATCTGTTTTCCATTCCTGGTTTAGGTAGGATGCTGTGCTATCCACATCAAACGTCGTGATGGTTAAAACATCGCTCTCCGCATCATAGCTACCAGCCATATTTTTTGCACGATGAGGTGGAATACCCAGCTTGCCACGGCTTTTTCCATCAGCCTTAAACAGCAGGATGCCGTTTTTATAAGTGATTCTGTCTTTCGGGATCTCGCCAAAATAATTGGTGGTAGCTATTTTACCGGTAGCACTTTCATTATATGGCACTACGATCACCACTTTTGGCGAAGGGGTAAACATATCTAAATTCCAAAGGCATGGCGCACCGGTTATTTTATCCCAGGCCTTATCACCTGTATTTATGATAGTATTCAGCGTATTGAAGCCTACTGCCTTTACCGATGTGTCGGCATCAATACCAAGTACCTGCTGTATAGCTTTTGGCTCCATGATCTCCACATCCCGCTCCAGCTTTATTGATAATTCGGTACCGGCATAATTTTGCAGATGCGTGCTTTTGCTCATCGATACCTTTTTATCCGAAGCTGAAATGAGTTCCCAGCTTTCATTATCAACGGCAGCCGGCGTATGCCAATTGGCAAACTCCATTTTAGTGCCGGGCTTAAAGAAAAGCGAAAATTGCCCGCCTTCCGGCCCGAGCCATAAACGGTCTTCCCCGCCAAAGGCATTCATATGCGGGTCGGGCTGTTTCTGGTCGAAAGTTTCGTATTTGATCCAACCGAAACTTTTACCGAAAGAGCCTTCTGCTGTTGATGTAAATACCTTGCCTTGATATTTTGGAGATACCATAACCATTCCTAAGCCACCGTCACTTAAAACTATCAGACTATCGTCCCTCTTCCGCAGAAACTCCTCGTCATATTTAAAACTTCCTCTTTTCACAGGTGGTTTATACATAGTGCATGCAGCCAAACTGGCAATCAGCAAAACTAATGATGACTTTTTTAAAAGCTGCATGATACCGGTTATTTATGTTTTGGGTTTAAGCCAATCACGTTCACCATTGTGCCAATATGATCAATGCTGATTTCCACCACATCACCGGCTTGCAAAGTAAAGCCTGGCGGCGGCACCAGGCAGGTACCCGTCATTAAAAAGCATCCGTTAGGGAAATCACATTCACTATATAAATAGCCGGTAAGTTCGGTAAAAGAACGTTTAATGCGCGATACGGTAGTTTCATCTTCAAAAACCAGCTTTCCGTCGCGTTTGATATTCATACTGATCATCGTTTCGCCGGGAATTGCCGATGAAGTAACATATAAGCATGGCCCAAGCGCGGCGCTTTTTTCATAAACTTTAGCCTGCGGCAGATATAAAGCATTTTCGCCCTCAATACTCCTCGAACTCATGTCATTGCCAATGGTATATCCCTGGATATTACCATCGCTGTTCACAAATAGTGTAAGCTCAGGCTCCGGCACGTCCCAATCCGAGTCTTTGCGGATGTAAACCTCGCCGTTGTGCCCGGATACCCGATGTGCAAGCGCTTTGAAAAAAGCTCAGGGCGGGCTGCGTCATAAACCTTGTCATACAAACTTGCGCCTGTTTCTGACTCCTCCATACGGGCATCACGGCTACGTAAATAAGTTACGCCGGCGGCCCATACTTCCTGGCTGCCAATAGGCGGCAGAATATTGCCGTTCAGATATTCATTCTCCACCTCGGCGCTTAAAGCCGTAGTATCGGCAGTGATCGATTCCAGGTAAGCCGCTAAACCATCCCGGTTGATCAGTTTATCCCATTCATCATCAATAATATATGATGAACCGTTATGTTGCAATAGGCTGCCTTTGGCAAGTTTATATAGTTTCATTAGTTTACTTCCAGTTCGTCTTTTGAGGGGAATTTAGGGAAAGGGCCATGTTCGCCGGTTTGATACCAGAACACGGTTGAAGCGATATCGTCCTGCAGGGGCATGTAACGGCCATCATGCCGCCAGCCCAATGCCTGTATAGTAACCTTAAGGCTTTTTTCAAAGCGAATGGGATCTACAATATGCCAGCGGTACATGCCGAAACGTTGCGCAATATTGTAATGCCCGTCACCGCGGATCACCTGCGGTAAGCCGCTGTAGGGGCTGCAAAATTCGGTGTATTCTGTTCCGGGTTTCTCTTTACCCTCGGCATCCTTGTGACGGGTATCAAAATCATATGATCCGCAGAAATAATCCTCCGTACCAGTACCGTTTATGGTAGGGAATTTGGTATCGCCATCCATAAAAAACTTGATCTCGCCTTCGCCCCACCAGCCATTTTTGTTTGAGCCATAAGCGATGTAAGTACCTACGTATTGCCCTTTGCCTTTAATGCTATCCACCAAAACAAAATCTTTTTTATACGGCAGCGGGTTTACCCTGCGAAATTGCGCATGGAAATACCCGGCATCTTCAGGCACATCTGTCAGGGTATAATCAACCTGGTAATAGAGCACCATATCCGCATCGTCGATATTTTCCATAGTGATGCGGCATTTTTTGCGGAACGGCATTGGCCAGTAGCAATTAAATGCACTGCCAGGATTAACCGCCACTGCGAGGGAACTTACCGGTGCATATTTACCCCATCCCATACAAAAAAAGTCGCCCACCGGCACCTCCACGGATGGGGTAGTTTCATCGTCCCAATAAAAACGGATTATGGAATAGCGCCAGTTACCGGTAGGTGTCATCCAGATATGCTGAATAGCGCCCGATCCGTTAATTTCGGCAACGGTAAAAGTTGTATGCTTTTTGATAACAACGCTCGGGCTTACTTTCCAGGTCTGGCCTAAGTCGCGGGATGCGTTGGCGCCGGTGCCGTTTGTGGCCATGCCACCTTTACCTTTCTCGCCGGTAAAATTTTCGGGACTAATAGACCGTGTTTTAGCATCAGAAGTACGGTAAAGGTTGCCGAGCCCAACATCAAGACCGTTAAATTTCTGCTGCGCATCAACAAACGAAGCAACAATAACACACAGGCAGATCGTTAAAAAATAATTTTTCACCATAAAACTTATCTTTAAAATCAATTAACGCAGTAATTGGTAATGCGCTCCAGGTTTATTTGTTTATGCTTCAGGCCTTGGTTAAAAAGCCATTCACAATCATATTGATAATTTTTTGCTATCCATACCGCTTTATAAGCATAACATGCGCATATTTTGGCATGGCTTACCTGCGGTTGATAAAGCTAATTTAAAAATTATTAAATAATGCCCTGTACCTGTAAAAAACAGGATAGATTAATTGCCCATTCTTCGATAAATAAGCTAAATAAACCACATTTTTGCATATGCCGTTTGATCTGATACTTAACAATCTCGAAAAACACATCCACTTAACCCGCGAAGAACAGGAAATTTTTACGGCTTATTTACAGCCTAAAAAAATAAAACGCAAACAGTTTTTGCTTACTTATGGTGAAGTATGCAAGTATTCGGCTTTTGTAACGGCCGGTTGTTTGCGAGGCTATACCGTAGATAAAAGTGGTATCGAACACGTGTTAAACTTTGCCCCTGCCGACTGGTGGATTGCCGATATGTATAGTCTAATTTCGCAAAAACCCGGTATCCAGAATATCGAAGCATTGGAAGATACAGATGTACTGCTGCTCTCAAAAGCAAATCAGGAAAAACTATACACACAAATCCCAAAGTTTGAACATTTTTTCCGGATCCTTACCGAAAATTCTTTGGTAGCCAGCCAGCAGAGGTTGATCGATAGTTTAAGCTTAACTGCCGAAGAACGTTATAATAATTTTTGCAAGCGTTACCCCACATTGATCGATCACTTGCCCCAAAAACAAATAGCATCTTATATTGGTGTAACCCCCGAATTTTTTAGCCGGATGAAGGGCGAGATGGTGAGGAAAAGATAGGCACGAATTACACTAATTCAACCGAATTGACACGAATTGAGAACAATTAAAATTCGTGCCAATTCAATTCGCATAATTAGTGCCTGTTAATTTCTTAACCTACATCAAGTGCCGCCAGCCCACCTCCCTTTAACTTTGTATTACAATTTAAAGGAAACACACAATGGCACAAACCGTTTTACATAAAGCTAACACTCGCGGACATGCAGACCATGGATGGCTGCACAGCTTTCAATCATTCAGTTTTGCAGGATATTACAACCCACAGCGTATGAACTTTGGTGCATTGAGGGTATTAAACGATGATACAGTTGATCCAGGTATGGGTTTCGGCAAACATCCGCATGATAATATGGAAATTATTTCCATTCCGCTGGAAGGAGATCTGGAACACAAGGATAGCATGAACAATGTGGCTGTTATCAAAAACGGCGATATCCAGGCCATGAGTGCAGGTACCGGAATTTTCCACAGCGAATATAATTTTGACCGTACCAGCGAAGTGAAATTTTTGCAGATCTGGATCTACCCTAATAAAAGAAACGTAGAACCACGTTATGATCAGATCTCACTAAATCTTGAAGACCGTCATAATAAATTGCAACAGGTATTATCACCCAATCCTGATGACGCGGGTGTATGGATCCACCAGGATGCCTGGTTCCATTTGGGCAAATTTGATCAAGGAATAAGTACTGAATATGCTATTAAAAAAGAAGGCAACGGCGTTTATGCGTTTGTGTTAAGCGGCGAAGTGATTATTAATGGCGAAACTTTAAATAGTCGCGATGCTTTGGGTATTTGGGATGCCGACAAATTTACCGTTGAAGCAGGTACAGATTCTGAGTTTTTGTTGATTGATGTACCGATGAAATTTTAAGATCATGGAAAAGAAACAGATACTGGTAATTGGCCGGCATCCAGAAATATTAGCCACAGTAGTGAGATTAGTAAACAATAATCCTGACTGGAACGCAACTGGCTGCCTCACCGATGAGGAAGCCATTGCGGCGTTCCCTACCCAAGACTTTAAAGTGGTGTTATTAGGTGGAGGGGTTGATGAGATATCGGAAGTTAAACTGAACGAATATTTCTGTAATGAAAAACCAGAAATTAAGATCGTACAACATTTTGGAGGTGGAAGCGGATTGCTCTCGGCTGAGATTTTTGAGGCATTAGGTAGCTGACTAACTTAATGGCTGCTGCAACCACTACATCCTGAAGCAGAGCACCCTGAGCAACCGCTTCCACATCCACTGCCCCCACCGCTATGGCACCCATGACCAGAATGTCCGTGATGGCCCGAATCGAAACCACCATCAGCTCCGCAGCCGACGGTACTACAACCAGTCCCACCACCATTACCGTCACGGTCCCGTTTATCATCATTGCGCCCTTCACTATGATAACTTAATATGGTAACACCAACAAACAGTACCAGGAAAATTAATATAAAAATATCATTATCTGAGGCCTGTATGCATATCCATGAAACAAGGATCAACAACCCCATCAGCAACAATACTTTAATTCGTCGAGGTTTACGGATAAGCCAGTATTTATCCAGGTTCACTCGTTGAAAATTAATCTCTTTAAAGCGGACTTCGTTTCCAGGCCAGATATCAGTAGGCGACTGTTCGTTAAAACAGTTAAAATATAATTGGCCGGTATCAGTATAAAACGTGTCATACTTTACTGCTTCGCTATTTCCACCTTTAGTAGGATTATGATGGATCTCCCTTCCGAGTGTGCCACGGCAAAGATCTATCCAATATGAGCGGGTAAAAGTTAAATGCAGGTGCCAGGCCTGATCAATAGCATCGGAAGGTGTTACACCATGTTCGGAGATACAACAAAGAAAAATAAAACGTTTGTATTCAGCAATCACCCTACGGGTATAAACTAAGTCCCACCCATTCTCGCGCGCCAGGCGTTCGGAAAATTTGAAAGCAGCTTCAGGATCATCCAATTGAAAATCCAGGATCTTTTGCCAAAGCGCGGCTTGTTCTGCTGTAAGCATATGTTTAGGTATATACTTTAAAAATAGCAAAATAATATGGTAATGAAATGTTTATTGGTGATGGTGTTCGTTATCTTGCTATCGCTCGGACTTTGTTCATTTTGTTAAGAAAAAGAACAAAGCCAACCCGCGGCAACTGAGCGGGCCAATGTAAAGTTAAATACAACAATGATTTCTTTGGGCGTTGCCTGCGGCCGGGCTATGCGCTCATACTGCACGGGCATTAGCCACAAGGCCGATATTCGCTCCTATCCCCAACGCGGGTTTGGGGTGAGTGGTTGATTGGGGAATGATGAGTGGTTTCTGATTGAAATGAAGGACTCTTCAAAGCCCTAATAACGCAAAAAGCCTTAGTTATTAGCTAAGGCTTTTGCGATTATTGCACTATTGAAAGTGATAAAGGGTGGCACCGACCTACTCTCCCACGTTTTACCGCAGTACCATCGGCTCTGGCGGGCTTGACTTCTCTGTTCGGAATGGGAAGAGGTAGACACCGCCGATATAGGCACCTGAATTTCTTTTGTTGAGGTGAAAGCTGAAAGGTAAAAGGTCAAAGGTTTTCTTACCTTTTGCCTCTATCCTTTGGCCTTTCGCCTGAACAATGACATATTATTGAAAGAAGTGATTGAATGTAAGAGAAAACAACAGCATTGTTGTTTTTGTTGTCACCGGCTCACTTATTCCTCATTCTACGATATTGCTACCAATGAACTACTGAACAAATAAACCAGTGAACGTTTTTCTATCTGAAGAAAGCTTCGGGCAATTAGTATTACTCGGCTATGATGTCACCACCTTTATACCTGTAACCTATCAACGTAGTAGTCTCCTACGACCCTCAATGGAAGTCTCATCTTGTGGCTAGTTTCGCACTTAGATGCTTTCAGCGCTTATCTATTCCCAACGTAGCTACTCTGCAGTACACCTGGCGGCATAACAGATTCACCAGAGGTTAGTCCAACCCGGTCCTCTCGTACTAAGGTCAGCCCCACTCAAACTTCCTACGCCCACAACAGATAGGGACCGAACTGTCTCGCGACGTTCTGAACCCAGCTCGCGTGCCACTTTAATGAGCGAACAGCTCAACCCTTGGGACCTTCTCCAGCCCCAGGATGTGACGAGCCGACATCGAGGTGCCAAACCTCCCCGTCGATATGAGCTCTTGGGGGAGATCAGCCTGTTATCCCCAGCGTACCTTTTATCCTTTGAGCGATGGCCCTTCCATGCAGAACCACCGGATCACTATATCCGTCTTTCGACCCAGCTCGACTTGTCTGTCTCACTGTCAAGCAAGCTTATGCTATTGCACTCCGCGTACGGTTACCAAGCGTACTGAGCTTACCTTTGAAAGCCTCCGTTACCTTTTTGGAGGCGACCACCCCAGTCAAACTACCCGCCAAACAATGTTCTCCACTTTGTAGAGTTAGACACCAAATACAGAAAGGGTGGTATTTCAACGTTGACTAACCAACTCCTAGCGAAGCTGGATCACAGTCTCCCACCTATCCTACACATCCTGTATCCGATATCAATGTTAAGCTATAGTGAAGGTGCATGGGGTCTTTCCGTCCCGTTGCGGGTAACCGGCGTCTTCACCGATACCACAATTTCACCGAGCTCATGGCTGAGACAGCGCCCAGATCGTTACACCATTCGTGCAGGTCGGAACTTACCCGACAAGGAATTTCGCTACCTTAGGACCGTTATAGTTACGGCCGCCGTTTACTGGGGCTTCGATTCAATGCTTCGCCTTGCGACTAACATCCCCTCTTAACCTTCCAGCACCGGGCAGGTGTCAGGCCTTATACGTCATCTTGCGATTTTGCAAAGCCATGTGTTTTTGTTAAACAGTCGCCTGGGCCTTTTCACTGCGGCTGACATTGCTGCCAGCGCCCCTTCTCCCGAAGTTACAGGGCCATTTTGCCGAGTTCCTTAGCCATGATTCACTCGAGCACCTTAGGATTCTCTCCTCGACTACCTGTGTCGGTTTACGGTACGGGTTTTTATTACCTGAAGCTTAGCGGGTTTTCTTGGAAGTCTGATTACCTGAACTATCACCTTGTCCGAAGATTTGGTGTACTATCAGCTTTCAGCAAAGTCTGCGTACTTAACTACAAACTCTATACCTACAGCCTTTAACGAACTATTCCGTCAGTTCGCGTCAGTGTCACTACTCCGTCACCGCATCGCAGTAATAAAAAGTACTGGAATATTAACCAGTTGTCCATCGGCTACGCCTGTCGGCTTCACCTTAGGCCCCGACTAACCCTGATCCGATTAGCGTTGATCAGGAAACCTTAGTCTTTCGGTGGGCGGGTTTCTCTCCCGCCTTATCGTTACTTATGCCTACATTTGCTTTTCTATTCCCTCCACAGTCAGTTACCTTCCTGCTTCGCCGGATAATAGAATGCTCCCCTACCAGTCATATTAATATGAATCCATAGCTTCGGTATACTGCTTGATGCCCGTTTATTATCCATGCCCGATCGCTCGACTAGTGAGCTGTTACGCACTCTTTAAATGAATGGCTGCTTCCAAGCCAACATCCTAGCTGTCTGTGCAATCGGACCTCGTTAGTTCAACTTAGCAATAATTTAGGGACCTTAGCTGATGGTCTGGGTTCTTTCCCTCTCGGCCATGGACCTTAGCACCCATAGCCTCACTCCAGCGTATATTATAAAGCATTCGGAGTTTATCTGGATTTGGTAGGATTTGACTCCCCCGCACCCAATTAGTAGCTCTACCTCTTTATAACTCAACCGCCAGGCTGTTCCTAAAAACATTTCGGGGAGTACGAGCTATTTCCCAGTTTGATTAGCCTTTCACCCCTACCCACAAGTCATCCGGAAACTTTTCAACGTTTATCGGTTCGGTCCTCCAGTACCTGTTACGGCACCTTCAACCTGCCCATGGGTAGATCACAAGGTTTCGCGTCTACCTCCCCTGACTATACGCCCTTTTCAGACTCGCTTTCGCTTCGGATCCGTGTCTTAAACACTTAACCTTGCCAGGGAAGAGTAACTCGTAGGCTCATTATGCAAAAGGCACGCCGTCACCCGTTGCCAGGCTCCGACCGCTTGTAAGTACACGGTTTCAGGTTCTATTTCACTCCCCTGTTCGGGGTTCTTTTCACCTTTCCCTCACGGTACTGGTTCACTATCGGTCTCTCAGGAGTATTTAGCCTTACCGGATGGTGCCGGCAAATTCCCACAAGGCGTCTCCGACCTCGCGGTACTCAGGATACCACTATCCTATTATCTATTACCCGTACGCAGCTCTCATGCTCTATGGCCGGGTTTCCCACCCCGTTCCGGTTCTATTTAATATTCATGTTGTGGTCCTACAACCCCTGCTATGCCGTAACATAACAGGTTTGGGCTTCTTCCATTTCGCTCGCCACTACTCTGGAAATCACTATTGTTTTCTCTTCCTCTGCTTACTTAGATGTTTCAGTTCGGCAGGTTAGCGCATTTATGCAGTTATTCTTCAAATAACTAGGTTTCCCCATTCGGAAATCTGCGGATTAATTCATATTTGCTAATCCCCGCAGCTTATCGCAGCTTATCACGTCCTTCTTCGCCTCTGAGAGCCAAGGCATCCCCCGTGTACCCTTTCTTACTTTCTTCTACTCTTGCGCCTTTTGCGCCGCAAGGTATGTCTTTATTTTAGATCAGTCATTAAGTCATTATTTCATTGAGTCATTGCATTGCTGCTTTGTCTCTTTGTAGTATTGAACCTAACAACGTCTCTATCTGTTGTTTTCTCTTGTTTTCAATTACTTCTTCCAATATGTCAAAGAACGTTAGTTTTCATCTGTAGCGTAACCTATATTATAGTTACTGTAGAATACTTGGTGGAGAATAACGGATTCGAACCGTTGACCCCCTGCGTGCAAGGCAGGTGCTCTAGCCAGCTGAGCTAATCCCCCGTTAGATGAGGTGAAAACTGAAAGGTTAAAGCTGAAAGGTTTTCTTACCTTTTGCCTTTATCCTTTTCCCTTTCTTCCTTTTTTGTAGTCCCGAGCAGATTTGAACTGCTGACCCCTACATTATCAGTGTAGTGCTCTAACCAAGCTGAGCTACAGGACTATTTGTTTTTAGTTGCAGTTATCAGTTGCAGTTTGCAGGACTTTTCTGCCTACTGCTGCTGCCACTGCTTACTGCCACTTGTCCTGTACTTACTTGCGTTTGCACATTCCACAGATGGCTTCATCTTCTGGGTTTCCTTTTGTCTTTTTGTTTGTGTTTTAAGAAATATCATGTAGGTAACAGTTCCGAATTACTCAGAGATCCTGCTCCAGAAAGGAGGTATTCCAGCCACACCTTCCGGTACGGCTACCTTGTTACGACTTAGCCCCAGTTACCGACTTTACCCTAGGACGCTCCTTGCGGTTACGCACTTCAGGCACTTCCAGCTTCCATGGCTTGACGGGCGGTGTGTACAAGGCCCGGGAACGTATTCACCGCGTCATTGCTGATACGCGATTACTAGCGAATCCAACTTCACGGGGTCGAGTTGCAGACCCCGATCCGAACTGTGAATGGCTTTAAGAGATTGGCATCCTGTTGCCAGGTAGCTGCCCTCTGTACCATCCATTGTAGCACGTGTGTAGCCCCGGACGTAAGGGCCATGATGACTTGACGTCGTCCCCTCCTTCCTCTCTATTTGCATAGGCAGTCTGTTTAGAGTCCCCACCTTAAATGCTGGCAACTAAACATAGGGGTTGCGCTCGTTGCGGGACTTAACCCAACACCTCACGGCACGAGCTGACGACAGCCATGCAGCACCTAGTTTCGTGTTCCGAAGAACTGTGACGTCTCTGTCACATTCACTAACTTTCAAGCCCGGGTAAGGTTCCTCGCGTATCATCGAATTAAACCACATGCTCCTCCGCTTGTGCGGGCCCCCGTCAATTCCTTTGAGTTTCACCCTTGCGGGCGTACTCCCCAGGTGGAACACTTAACGCTTTCGCTTAGACGCTGACCGTATATCGCCAACATCGAGTGTTCATCGTTTAGGGCGTGGACTACCAGGGTATCTAATCCTGTTTGATCCCCACGCTTTCGTGCCTCAGCGTCAATCATACTTTAGTAAGCTGCCTTCGCAATTGGTGTTCTGTGACATATCTATGCATTTCACCGCTACTTGTCACATTCCGCCTACCTCAAGTACATTCAAGCTCTTCAGTATCAAGGGCACTGCGATAGTTGAGCTACCGTCTTTCACCCCTGACTTAAAAAGCCGCCTACGCACCCTTTAAACCCAATAAATCCGGATAACGCTTGGATCCTCCGTATTACCGCGGCTGCTGGCACGGAGTTAGCCGATCCTTATTCTCAAGGTACATTCAACTCGATACACGTATCGAGGTTTATTCCCCTGCAAAAGCAGTTTACAACCCGTAGGGCCGTCTTCCTGCACGCGGCATGGCTGGTTCAGACTTCCGTCCATTGACCAATATTCCTTACTGCTGCCTCCCGTAGGAGTCTGGTCCGTGTCTCAGTACCAGTGTGGGGGGTCATCCTCTCAGATCCCCTAAACATCGTCGCCTTGGTATGCCGTTACCACACCAACTAGCTAATGTTGCGCATGCCCATCTTGATCCTATAAATATTTGATTATAATACGATGCCATATCATAATGTTATGCGGTCTTAATCTCTCTTTCGAGAGGCTATCCCCCTGATCAAGGTAGGTTACATACGTGTTACGCACCCGTGCGCCACTCTCAAGGAAAGCAAGCTCTCCTATCCCGTCCGACTTGCATGTATTAGGCCTGCCGCTAGCGTTCATCCTGAGCCAGGATCAAACTCTCCATTGTAAAATGTTTTGTTTAACCACTGACCCTATTATTAATTAATAGAATCTGTATTATTATATCTTTATACAGCCTCTCTTCTTTTTGTAACTCTTCAATCTTCCTCAGCCTTAGCCTTGGTTAATCTCCCGTTACGCTACATGATTTCCATTTCTTAAAAGAACTTGCTCGCTTCATCATCCGAATCAGCTATTATGTCGTCGCAATTTTCATCGCTTAACTTGTCAGTTTGTTTCCCCGAAAATCGCTTTCGGCTCTTTTGTTTTACTCATTAACTATTGTTAACTTTCTTCCTTCTCTTATTGACTGAACTCGCTCAGCCTCAACTTCTTTCGCTCTTTCAAGCTCCCTTCCGTTTGGGTCTGCAAAGGTAGAAAACCTTTTCTTATTTCCAAAACTTTTTTATTTTTTATTTTTCAAAGTTTCAGACCCGCTTCGCTCTCTCCTTTTCCTCTTTTGCGGGCTGCAAAGGTGTGGATTTCATTTTGATTTAGCAAGTGAAAATTTCACTTTTTTAATCTTTTTATTCGCTTTTAATTTTCAAAAAACAACGCCTCTTTTTCTAAAGCGGTCACAAATGTACACAGAAAACCAGCTACCAACCAAGATATATTTTCAAATAATTAAACCTATTTTACAACTACCTGTAAATTAAGGCAAAATACATCCCCAAACACCTTCATAATTAAGTAAAGACGGGCATTTAGCTAATGTGTATATTTGAAATGTATATGAACGAGCATAATTTCCCTCCGCATTTCATCGCATCATTGAGCGCGGAAAACGGCTTCGATGAAGAAAATTTTGTAAAAGCGCACCGGTTTGAGGAGGCTCCAACCTCTATAAGGGTTAATCCTTTTAAACCATCTGCCTTAAAAATTACACAAAATGTACCCTGGTGCGCCAACGGATATTATCTTGAAAGCCGCCCGTCGTTCACATTCGATCCTCTTTTTCATGCCGGCTGCTATTATGTACAGGAAGCATCATCAATGTTTATTGATCATATTTTTAAAACCATCAACCAAAATAATGATGATACGGTAAAAGTACTTGACCTTTGCGCGGCACCCGGAGGTAAAAGCACCTTGCTTAATTCGGCCCTGCAACCTGCCGATTTATTAGTGGCAAACGAAATCATTAAAACGCGTGTACCTATATTAACAGATAATTTGAACCGGTGGGGTACAGCCAATACCATTGTCACCAATAATGACCCTAAAGATTTCGGGAGGTTGAAAAGCTTTTTTGATATCATACTCGTTGATGCCCCCTGCTCGGGCTCGGGCATGTTCCGAAAAGATCCGGACGCGATGAGCGAATGGTCGGAAGGGAACGTGAACCTTTGCCATCAGCGACAGGAACGCATACTAGCTGATATTTACCCAGCCTTAAAAGAAGATGGTTACCTTATATATAGTACTTGCTCCTACTCACATCAGGAAAATGAAGATATCCTGGACTGGCTTTGCACCGAGTTTGAGCTGGAAAGCATCCGCATACCTATTAATAAGGAGTGGGGCATTGTTGAAACCCAGTCGCCGGAGAAAAAAGCCTGGGGCTACCGTTTTTACCCGGGTAAGATAAAAGGCGAAGGCTTATTTGCCGCCTGCCTGCAAAAAAGAAAACAGCGGCGATCTGGCCTCCTTTAAAAATAACACCCAGCAAAAATTGCCAGGCAAGGAACTTGACCAGGTTCGCTCATATATTAATAACCCCGACGAGTTTTATTATTTTAAAGTAAATGACGACTGGATGGCTATTAACCGCTCCCATAAAGAAAGCCTCAATATACTACAGCGACACCTCTATATTAAAAAATCGGGAGTAATTATTGGTAAACTTGCCGGTAAGGACCTGATCCCTGATCATGAACTGGCGCTAAGCCTTATAATTAATAAAGATGCAGTTTTGGAAACGCTCCTTAATAAAGATCAGGCTATCCAATACCTGCGGCGGGATAATATCGAACTATCCACAACAGATAAGGGCTGGACGCTCATGACCTTTGAGGGGCATCCGCTTGGCTGGGCCAAATTATTGCCAAACCGGATCAATAATTATTATCCTAAAGAAATAAGGATTCTCTCGGCACATCCCCCGAGAGAATGGTAATATTATGCCTTTGTGTTAGATTGAAGCGGGTACCGGCCAATGTGGCTAAGGCCCTGCGCAGTATGAGCGGAAAGCCCGGCCGAAGGCAACGCCTAAATAAATAAAGATCGAACTTAAACTCACAAAAAAAGCTAAGCCGTAAAGTTTTGGAATCTCTTCCCCTTTGCGGCTTAGCATATTTGCATAAAAGTAAATGCTACATTAAAGTAGCTGTGATCAATTACCGTACTCCATTATTTATTATTGAAATTTAAACCCTAAACCAATTTGCCAAACCTGGTTACGGTAATCGGGCAGGTTTTGATCAGCATAAGGACGATTTTCGCCAAGGTCGATATTATAACGGCCGCGGATCTCCACATTGCGGTTAATATCAAAGCTTACACCAACTACGCCGGCTACGTAGCTATGACTGGCATCGTTATCAATATGATCGACACTGGTGCCCAAAGCGCTTTCGTAAGTATTTTTGGTTGAAGTTAAAAAGGTAAGCTGTGGACCAATCAGCAGGTTAAAGCCCCGTACCACCCTAAATTTAGCCAGCAAAGGCACATCAATATAATTGGTGCGCTGTGTAAATTTCCCGTCCCGGTCATTCACCTCATATCCTTTTTGCGAAAACAATACTTCGGGAGCAAATGACAGCGGGTAGATAATAGGCACATCAAAGGTTAAACCTGCGTGCCAGCCCGCAAGTGAACTCGAACTATAATTGCTGTTATAAGCATCAACCGTGTTTGAAACGTTTAAACCAACCGCCAAACCAACTTTGGGGGTGTAAAAATCATCATAACGGTGTTGGGGCTGAGACCTTTCAACGACCCGGCGGGGCGGGCGGCGATGACGCGGTCCATAGTAATACCCCTGCGCACTAACTGTCCCTACGGTAAAGAGGCACATTGCCAAGAAAAGTAATTTTTTCATCGTATTTGTCTGTTTTAAATAAGTGGCGGAAAAGTCGTTAGCCCGTTAGTTACCGGTTACCGCCGGCTTTTCCTCGTATGTATGTTAATAACGTGATAGATTAATAAAAAACACAAAGGTTTATTAGCGGTTTGATTTTTATAATAGTTATAACATCATTTTCATCAAAAATTCAGAATAACGCTACATTTGGCCTATGCAAGCTTCTAAAAACCGCATTTTCTACCCGCTGATTATCATCTTCACATTTTTCACCGCCGATGTTTTTGCACAAAAAGAAAGTTATATCCAATTGTTAGGCAAACAAAACCGCTGGGTAGATTCGGTGTATCATAAAATGAGCCGCAAGCAGCGGGTTGCACAATTATTATTTGTACGGGCGCATACCAATAAAGGAAAAGCCTATGAAGATTCGGTTGGGCAGGTGATTAAAGAGCAGCAATTGGGGGGCGTTGTGTTTTTTCAGGGCGGACCGGTGCGCCAGGCCAACCTAATCAATAAATACCAGAAACTGGCCAAAGTACCTTTAATTATAACTATGGACGGCGAATGGGGCCTGGGTATGCGCCTGGATTCTACGATATCATACCCATACCAAATGACCCTCGGTGCCATACAGGATGATAACCTGATTTATAAAATGGGCCAACAGGTAGCTTATGATTTTAAACGCCTGGGCATGCAAATGAACCTTGGCCCCGATATGGATGTGAACAACAATCCTAATAACCCGGTTATCAATTACCGCTCTTTTGGCGATAATATGTATAACGTGGCCAAAAAAGGTATTGTTTATTTTAAAGGCATGCAGGATGCAGGCTTGCTTACTTCGGCCAAGCATTTTCCGGGGCATGGGGATACCAATGTCGATTCGCATTTTGATTTACCGCTGCTGCCTTATAGTCGTAGTCGATTAGATTCTTTAGAGATGTATCCCTTCCGGGAAGCCATCAATGCGGGTATCAGCGGGGTAATGATCGCTCATATGGGGATCCCTTCTTTAGATAATACGCCAAAACTACCCTCAACCCTTTCGCGCCCTATTATTACCGGAATCCTGAAAGATTCGTTAAACTTTAAAGGCCTGGTGATATCCGATGCGATGGAAATGAAAGGGGTAACCAAATATTTCCCCAACGGTGAAGCCGATGTAAAGGCATTTATTGCCGGCAATGATATCATTGAACTATCTGAAAACTCAGACCGGGCTATACTCTTGATCCGTAAAGCTGTGAGGCATGGCAGCGTTAGTGCTGTTGAGTTTGAAGCGCGGATCAAAAAGATCTTAGTTGCCAAATACTGGGCAGGGCTTAATCAATACAAGCCAACTACTTTAACCAATTTAAGCCAGGACATTAACAGCGATGCCGCCAAAGCACTGGTACAACAACTAAGCGATGCCGCGGTAACCCAATTGAAGAACAATAATGTAAAGCTTAATCCATTTTTAAAAACAGCCATCGTGAGTATAGGCGTAAGCTCGCCAACGCTTTTCCAGATGGAGGTTGTAAAAAGTTTCCCGAACAGTCGCATTTTTATAATTAATAAAGATGCACCGGCGATTGCAGTTACCAATATCCTGAACTGGCTTAAACAGTACCAGCAGATTATTGTAGGCATACATGATACCCGCCTCCGCCCGCAGAGCAAGCTTGATTACAGCAGCGATGTAAAACTGATGATTGCCGACCTGGCATCACGCAAAAACACAGCATTCAGTGTGTTTGCCAATGCTTATACCATAGCGGGTTTGCCGGGACTTGAAAACGCTGGCAGTTTATTGGTTTGTTACCAGATGTCGCCCGAACTGCAACAGTCGGCAGCCAAAGTACTTGCGGGACGCTTAAAACCTACGGGTAAGTTACCTGTAAGCGTGAATGCTTTTTTTATTACAGGGATGGGGTTGTAGTCGCCCCCGGCCCCCTAAAGGGGGAGTTCAAGTATAATATTAACGGGAGGCAATCAATTTCCATTTTAAGTCCTAATTTTGATATCGGTGGTTTTGGGGTTCAGATAAGTATCCTAAGAACGCCCGACTATCAAGCATCAGAATACTAAGAATTTTAATAACCAAATTAGAAGTCTTCCCCTTCAGGGGGAGATTTAGAGGGGCTTATGCAATCTACATTCAATAAATATAACGCTAAATTCCAGGAAGCCTTAGCCGGTTTAAACCCCGAGCAATTGGCCGCGGTTAACAAAATGGATGGCCCTGTACTTGTAGTAGCGGGCCCCGGTACAGGCAAAACGCAGATCCTGGCAGCGCGGATAGGTAAAATCCTGACTGATACAGACGCTTTACCCAGCGAAATCCTGTGCTTAACGTATACCGATGCCGGTGCAGTGGCCATGCGTAAACGTCTGTTCGAATTTATCGGCCCCGATGCTTACCGTATTAATATATATACGTTCCATGCGTTTTGTAATGAGATCATCCAGGAAAACCTGGAATATTTCGGCAAGCTGAATTTGGAGTCGCTTTCAGACCTGGAATCGGCTATGCTATTCCGGGAACTGGTTGATGAGTTCCCGAACGATCACCTGCTGAAGCGTTTTACGGGCGATATTTATTATGATGTTCCCCGGCTTAAAAGCCTGTTCAGCACTATGAAGCGGGAAAACTGGAACGCCGAAATGATTGAGCAGGCGGTAAATGACTATCTTGAAGACTTGCCTAACCGCGAGGAGTTTATTTATAAACGGGCTAATGCCAAAGCGGGCATCAAGATTGGTGATCCGAAACAAAAAGATATTGACGCCGCGCATGATGTGATGAAAAAACTGCTGGCGGCTGTTGGAGAGTATCAAAACTATACAGAAAAAATGAAAACGCGCGGCCGCTATGATTATGACGACATGATTATTTGGGTGTTGCGCGCTTTCCGCGATAATGAAGAAATACTTCGTAAATACCAGGAACGTTATCAGTATATTCTGGTAGATGAGTTCCAGGATACCAGCGGATCGCAAAACGAGTTGCTGCGCTTTTTGCTTAATTATTGGGATACCCCGAATGTTTTTGTGGTAGGCGATGATGATCAGTCGATCTTTAAATTTCAGGGAGCCAACATGAAAAACATCCTTGATTTTGCCAATGACTATGTAGATACACTATACACCGTAGTGCTAAAACATAACTATCGCTCCAGTCAGCAGATCCTCGATATTTCAAAAGCGCTTATCGACAACAATTTTGAGCGATTAACAAGTCAGCTCAATTTAGATAAAGCTTTAAAATCATCTCATCCGCGTTTTAATAACCTGTTGGTTGAGCCGGTGATCCGGGAGTACGAGAACCCTGATAAAGAACTGGTTGATGTATCGCTGCAGATAAAACAACTGGTTACTGACGGTGTACCTCCGGGCGAGATAGCGGTAATTTACCGCAACCACAACCAGGTTGAGGAGATGATCAAATTTTTGGATGTGCAAAAGATCCAGGTAAACACCAAACGCAAGATAGACGTGCTTACCCAACCCTTTGGTGAAAAGATCATTAATATCTTGCGTTACCTTGCCATGGAGCTCGATTCGCCATACAGCGGGGATGAATTGTTGTTTGAGATCATGCACTATGATTTCTTTAACATCCCCCTATTGAAATTGCCAAGGCAAGCGTTGCAGTGTTTAAAGAAAACTTTGGTACCCTGGCTTACAATCAGCCTAAAACTTCTATCCGCCGTTACGTAAGCGAGATGAGGCCACCCAAACAAGCAGACCTTTTTCACCCCGACCAGCAGCAAGAGATGCGCTACCTCATCAGCAATATTGATTACCTGCTCAAAGAGGCGGTAAGTGTTACACTGCAGCAGCTTTTTCAAAGTGTGATAGCCAAAATGGGCATCCTGAAATATATTATGCAGCAACAGGATAAGGGCAGCTACATGCAAATGCTTACCAGTTTTTTCGACTTCCTGAAAGATGAAAGCCGCAAAAGGCCCGACATCAGCCTGGATGATTTGATCTCGACCATCGAAATGATGAAGAAACATCAGATCCGCCTGGAGCTTAACCAAAGCATCTTTTCGGAGAATGGTGTCAACTTCCTCACGGCACACGGCTCAAAAGGCCTTGAGTTTGAATATGTGTATTTTATTGGCTGCGACAAACGTACCTGGGACAGCAAAGGCCGTAACAGCGGTTTCAGCTATCCCGACACACTTACCCGTTCCGCCGCTGATGAAATTGCACAGAAAGAGGAAGCGCGCCGCCTGTTTTATGTGGCAGTAACACGTGCCAAGCAGCACCTTATGATCTCATACGCCGCTAAGGACAGGAAGGACAAAGACCAGGAGGCAAGCCAATTTATAGGCGAGATATTAGCCAGCACCAATATGCAGGTACAATACCCTAAAGTGGATGCCATGGATATGATCGAGTTCCAGGCAACCCAATTCAGCGAAGCCGAAAAACCAAAGGTTGAGTTGCTGGATAAAAACTACATCAACCAGCTGCTGCAAAATTACACGCTATCGGTAACCCACCTGAGCAGTTACCTGGACTGCCCGCTGCGGTTTTATTTTCAGTGTTTGATCAGGGTGCCATCGGGTAAAAGTCCGGCGGCTACTTTTGGACAGGCGGTACACTGGGCACTCAACAAAACTTACAGGCAGTTGAAGGATAATGACAACGAGTTTTTGAGTACGGAAAATTTCATGCGCGAGTTTAGATGGTATATGGCCCGCAATCGCGATTCATTTACTAAAGATGAGTTTAAGCTGCGCTCAGCCTACGGCGAAAAGATCCTGCCGCCATATTATGAACAAAACGTACCGCATTGGAACAAGATAGCTGTTACCGAACGATCTATAAAAAACATTGAAGTAGCAGGTGTTCCTATTAAAGGTAACCTGGATAAAATAGAGTTTGACGGCAAGCAGGCTACCGTTGTTGATTACAAAACTGGTAAGCCTAAAAATGCAAAAGATAAACTACTGCGCCCAACCAATGATTTGCCCAACGGCGGCGATTACTGGCGACAGGCTGTTTTCTATAAAATACTGATAGATCATGACCGCACTACCGACTGGCAGGTGATCAGCACCATTTTCGATTTTGTTGAACCCATAAGCGATGGTGAATATTACCGCGAAAAATTTGTGATAACACCGGAAGACGTAGAGACAGTAACCGGGCAGATCACCGAAACTTACGCCAAAATCATGGCGCACGATTTCAGCACAGGCTGCGGCAAAAAAGAATGCGATTGGTGCCATTTTGTAAAAAGCAATTTTAAACAAGCTGATGAGATTTTAGGGATTGTTGCGGAGGAGGAAGGAGAATAAAAGATGCTGATGTAGAGACGCATAATTGCGTCTCTCGCAGGACAGAAACAATTGCATTATAATCCTCACAATATAAATGGAAGAAAAATATCAAAATAAATATCGCACGTCATCACCTCGTTTAGCTGGATGGGATTATGGGGCTCATGGTTTATATTTTGTAACCATCTGTACCCTTAACCGTGTACCATATTTTGGAGATATCCTCCCAAATGAAAATAATGAAGCTCTATTTCTACAATCCTCAATTATGGGTGAATTCGCTCATATCAACTGGTTAAAAATTCCAGAAATTAATCCATTTGTCGAATTGGATGAATTTGTGGTAATGCCAGACCATTTGCATGGGATATTGTTTTTTAACAAGCCTGATAAAAATCAATTGGGAAGCAAATAAATTCGGTGTTCAAAAAGATAACGTGGCTTCTGTATTGCGTGGCTATAAATCATCCGTTAAGAAATATGCGAATGACAACAACATCGATTTTGCTTGGCAGCCTCGTTATTATGATCGGGTAATTAGAAATGATCGTGAGTACAATAACATAAAGCAATACATTCATAACAATCCCAACAACTGGTTTACTGAAAGAGATAGGTTTGAAAATTTATATATCTGACCCAAATCATCAAGGTTGACCTGTATGGTCGGAGACGCAATTATGCGTCTCTACGGGAAAAAACATCATCATCATATGAAACACATCTTCTTATTCCTCCTCCTTATCCTTACCCTCCCGGCCTCCGCTCAAACCATCGTAAAGCAGGACACGGGCATTAAGCAAATGGTTGATGAGGTATCAGCCAAAAACATTGAGGCTACCATCCGCAAACTGGTTAGCTTTAAAAGCAGGCACACGCTGAGCGATACCACCAGCAAAACCACCGGCAGCGGTGCAGCACGCAACTGGATCAAGGCCGAAATGGAAAAATATGCGACTGAGTCAAACGGGAAGATGACCGTGCAGTTTGATACGTTCACACAGCCTAAAGGTACACGTATCGATAAACCCATCAAACTCAAAAATGTACTGGCTATATTAAAAGGTACCGATCCGAATGATACCCGGGTGTATCTGGTATCGGGACATTATGATTCACGCATCAATGATGTGATGGACGCCAACGGGGTTGAACCCGGTGCCAATGATGATGCTTCAGGCACTGCACTTTCGATGGAACTGGCCAGGGTGATGGCTAAAAGATCGTTCCCTGCCACTATTATTTTCATGACAGTGGTTGGTGAAGAGCAGGGTTTGTATGGATCTGCCAACGTAGCCAAACGGGCCAAAGCCGAAAACTGGAATGTGGATGCCATGCTGAATAATGATATCGTTGGCAATACTTACGGCATAGAAACCGACCTGAAAGATAACCGTAGCGTACGTGTTTTTAGCGATGGTGTACCTACCGCAGCTACCGATAAACAAGTGGCAGCTTTGAAATCATTAGGAGGGGAAAATGATAGTCCGTCGAGGCAGTTGGCAAGGTATACCAAAGAAATTGGAGAGCGTTATGTTGATCAATTAGACGTAAAGCTTATTTACCGGCGAGATCGCTATTTGCGCGGCGGCGATCACCTGCCATTTTTAGAACAGGGCTTTACGGCTGTAAGGTTTACCGAAATGAACGAGAATTTTAACCGTCAGCATCAGAATATCTGCGCCGAAAACGGTGTTGAGTACGGCGACCTGCCTGACTTTGTTGATTTTAATTATGTGCAAAAAGTAGCCCGCATGAACCTTGCAGTATTGGCTAATCTCGCTTCAGCCCCGGCCGGGCCTCAGAATGTAGGCGTGATCACCAGCGACTTAACCAATAAAACTAAACTGAAATGGGAAGTACCTTCCACGGGTAAAAAGCCCGCCGGCTATTATGTACTGATGCGCGAAACCATCAGCCCCTATTGGGAAAAGAAATTCTATGTAACCGATACTATAGCTACGTTGAATTACTCAAAGGATAATTATTTCTTCGCGGTACAGTCTGTTGATGCTGAAGGGCACGAAAGTTTACCGGTGTTTCCGAAGCCTGTTAGATAGTCTGATAAACATGTCAAATATTTCGTCATTCATCGATGCAATTTTCATGGGCTTAGGGCTTTTTATTCCTTTGCTTTTCCTGTTGAAATTCACAAGCCTTTTTCACAAGAAAATAGATATTAAAACGCTGATCATCTCAACAAACTTATTGCTGCCTATAGCTGCAACAATCAATCTGATATTCTTTGTTTCGGAAATATTTGCAACGTATTATTCACAAACAACTATGAACAGATTAGGGTAAATAACCGCATACTTGGCCCGTATTGGTTTGCATTTGCTATGCAAGCTTTTATTTATTTCTTGCTTCCGCAAATGATGTGGATTAAAAAGGTGCGGACATCGATCATTGCAACTATAGTTTGGGGATTGTTTGCATACGCTTTAGCAGCTTTTATTTTTTACGCCGAACATTATTCCGATTATATCACAAGCTTCAAATCTTCAATAAATTTTTAGCTGATTTAAAATCGCTGATGATTTTCATGCTGCTGCTTGTAACCATTTATTTTGGGGAATCTAAAAAGGGCTCGTAATCCGATCAAAACAACAGGCTCAACCTAACTAATCCGATCATTGATATGCGACAATGTTTTTTTGACTAATAAGAGATTTATTGTCATCTTTATAGCTAAAAAAGTCCTAACCTTATGGCATTTAGCTTTACCCCTTCATTTAAGAAACAAATTGATACAAACAACGCCGACCCAAAACATATCCTGGTAATTGCACTCGAAACCGCCCGGCAACTGGATTGGAGAATAATTTATACCGGAAAAAATGGGCTTATAACAATTATAGGCGGAGGCCTTTTTTCACCCATGCAGGAGTTCAGGCTTGTTATTAATCAGTCTGATATTTTGCTGATAAGTAAAAACGCCGACGGAAAAATTACTGATTGGTCGGAAATGAACGAAGAGAATGTAAATACTTTCATCGAAAAATATGATCAGCTTAAAACATCTCTGAACAGCGAATTTATCGAGGAAAAATTGGTCGAACTCACTCCCATATTTGAATCTGAAGAAGAAGATATCTTAAACGCCCCTCCACCAACCCCAAAAGAAAAGTTACTGGGATTCCTTAGTTTCTTTATACCACGGCCTGAATACTTCATAACACCAATAATTATAAATGTTAACATCGCGATTTTTATTATTATGGTTATTCGTGGTGTATCGACGTTCGAACCTACAGTAAGCGACCTCATTAGCTGGGGAGCAAACTTTGGGCCACTCACTTTAGATAATCAATATTGGAGACTAATAACGGCAATTTTTCTTCATATCGGCATCATGCACTTGCTTTTAAACATGTATGCCCTGATGTATATAGGTATGCTACTTGAACCCTGGCTTGGCAAACTAAAATTTGCAGCTGCCTATTTATTGACAGGTTTATCTGCCAGCATAGTTAGTGTTACAACGCATGGGTTTATTGTTAGTGCAGGTGCATCCGGGGCTATATTTGGCATGTATGGTGTATTTCTTTCCATGCTCACAACAAATATTATCGAAAAAAACGTACGAAAGCAACTTTTGGTCAGCATAGGCTTTTTTGTCGCTTTTAATTTATTATATGGTACTAAAGAAGGGATTGACAACGCGGCTCACGTTGGTGGACTGGTAAGCGGATTCATTATAGGATACCTTTACTATCCAAGTCTTAGCAAACCGGATAATACAGGATTAGAAGTTCTCTCTGTAATGTCCATTGCCGTTTTAACACTACTATGCTGTACCGTTACCTACTATCAAACACCTAATCCATTTGCGATGTACCAGAAAAAGATGAAGGATTTTGCCGTTAAGGAGTCAATGGCATTAGAGGTAATGCAAATGCCAAAAAATACGGCTAAAGATGTTTTAATGTCCGAACTGAAGGATAGGGGTATATACTATTGGAATGAAAATATCCAGGTTATCAACTCTGCTGATTCACTCGACCTTCCCGAACCTTATAAGGTTCGC
Source organism: Mucilaginibacter sp. P19 (assembly GCF_050632265.1). Classification (NCBI taxonomy): domain Bacteria; kingdom Pseudomonadati; phylum Bacteroidota; class Sphingobacteriia; order Sphingobacteriales; family Sphingobacteriaceae; genus Mucilaginibacter; species Mucilaginibacter sp. P19. Next base: position 409,754 of record NZ_CP192586.1, on the reverse strand, counting down.
GACAATATGCTTAAAAAGTACTGCCAGCTACGCATCAATAGTTATAATTTATTATATAAGAGGTTACAGGACAGCACGACAGTTAGGCTTCCGTCCATAGATTCGGTTAATCGCGAAATTGCTGAGATCATTGATGACTTGAGTAAACATAACAAATAATCTACTTCACGCTCTTACGCTGCACAATAAAATATCCTGCCACAAATACAACAACTGCTATAGCCATACTTACAAATACATCTTTAGTAAAAACATCTATTTGTAACCGGTTGGATGGATCGCCATGATTGTTTTTCAGCATGCTACTGATAGCTGCCATTGGGTGTGCATATGGAAACAGGTAGCTATACTCCCAGCCTTTTGAAGCCGCCACAACGCCGGCTATAGTACATATAAAACCAATCCCCATCGGCTTTAAAAAATCTGCCCAAAATAAACTGAGTAAAAACTGAATGGAAAGGATACCTAATGATGATAAAAACAGTTTGAAATAGATCTGTGCCAGTTCTTTCTCCATGTGGAAATCGTCGAACCGTAACTCTGGTTTTACTATGCTTAACAAATTGCCGAAACCAATGGTAAACAGCACAAACAACGCAAGGCAAACAAATACAAGGAAAACCGCATAAAAAAATTTAGCCGCATAAACCGACCAGCGGGGGATTGGCAGATTAAACAAGGTTTTCCAGGTATCGGCCCGGTGTTCGATACTGTTTACGGAGTATGCTATAAATATGATATACATTGGCAGCACCAATGAGCCCATGATACCCAAAATAGCACCAGCAAACTGTAGCCAAAGCATCATCGGCGGCATTGACACCAACTTTTCACTTTTGGTATAAAACCCTACGAACAACAAAACACCTATAAATAAAGGAAGCATTACCGAAGCCCAAAAGCCAAGTGTTTTACGGCTTTTGTAAAACTCCGAACGGAATGACAGTATAAATCCTTTCATGGCTTAGGCTCTTTGGGTGATATCTAAAAATAGTTTTTCCAGGTCTTTTTGCTGTTTACTGATGCTGTAAACCATTTGCCCGTTTTTATTAAGCAGGGCGTTGATCTCGCCCATTTGTTGTTTGGAGATGTAGGGTACCAGTAAATGCTCGTCGGTTACTTCGGTAACGTTAATATGGTGGCGGGTTAACAGGTTGGCGGCGTCAACGGTATTTTCGGCATCAACGCGCACCAGTGGTTTGCTGATGGCCTGCAGGTCGGCAATACTGCCCTGAAAAAGCATTACGCCATTATTTATAATCCCCACATGCGTGGCCATCCGTTCAATCTCGCCAAGCAAATGGCTTGATATAAAAACAGTTTTACCATGTTTGGACACAAGCTTTTTCAACAGCTCGCGGATCTCGATGATACCGTTTGGGTCGAGGCCGTTGGTAGGCTCATCTAAAATCAACAATTTAGGATCGGCCAGCAGGGCCAGCGCAATACCCAGGCGCTGCTTCATCCCTAATGAATATTGCCCCGCTTTTTTATTGGCGGCGGCAGTTAGCTGTACCAGGTCGAGCATATCTTCTACGCGCTGAGCAGGCGCCTGCAATAATAAGGCCCTGTTCAATAAATTTTCCCTCCCGGTTAAGTGCTGGTATAAAGCAGGCTGCTCAATAAGCGAACCTATTTGCGAAAGTATGCTGATGCGGCTTGTTTTGATATCCTGCTCAAAAATGTGAATGTTACCTGCATCGGGTTTTAGCAGGTTAAGCAGGAGTTTGATAGTAGTGGTTTTCCCGGCACCGTTGGGACCGAGAAAACCATATATACTTCCTTCTGGAACTTGCAGCGCGAGTGATTTAACTACCTGCTGCTTACCAAAGGTGAAGGAAAGGCCTTCGGTAGTAATTACCATATGTTATTGTTTTTTGCTATTGAGCAAACAGTTTTAACCATTACAAAACCTTTGTGAAACAATGAGGTAGCATGTACTGCTGTGCGGCCAATTATTGCTGTTTCCTTTTTTTGCTCGAACTGGTAACTTACACCCAAAATAAGGGCAAACATTACCGGGATCAATAACATGATAAAAGGATTTGAATTTTTGATAAGCGTTTTCATTGTGAGTGTTGATTTTATACAACAAAGGAATATTAAAAAAATAACCTGCTAAAATGATTTAGACCAACACACTTTGTTTATAGATGAACGCTTTTCTGCACCTTTTAACCAGTTCATCGATAATAAAAGCCAGTTCATCGAAAAAATGAGCGGCTATATATAAATAACAGGCCGATATCATTATCAAAATATTAAATTAGATGCCACACCCGTAAACATAAAAGGGATTTAAAAACAGCGAATGGAGGCTTCATTACCATTACCGAAATCCAGAACCGGAATAAAAACCGCCTGGATAATTTTTTGGCACCTGTTTTTTTGGACGGGCATTATATCCTTTTTTGTTTTTTTGGCAAGGCTAAACGACGCGCAGCTCAGTACCAAAGAGCTACTGGTGATCTTTTTGCTTTATCCTACTATTAATATCAGCTTATTTTATCTTAACTACCTGGTTTTTATACCTAATTTCCTTAATAAAAAACGGTATTGGCAATATGCCACAGCTGTACTGGTAAGCATAATAATATATGGCATAGGTAAATATGGAGTAGGGTTAATATTTAAGGATATTGTGTTAGTACATCAAAAAGGGCATGTAACCAGTTTTGCCACCTATTTTTACAGCAGTATTTTTACCAGTCTGATATTTGTTTTCCTGAGCACAGCGCTAAAGTTCAGTACAGACTGGTTCCTGAACGAACGCATTCAGCGCGACCTTGAAAATCAGCGCCTTATTGCCGAGCTGGCTTTTCTAAAATCGCAGATCAACCCGCATTTTTTATTCAACTCCTTAAACAGTATTTATTCACTGGCCTATCAGCGTTCGGAAACTACGCCCGAAGCTATCTTAAAGCTGTCGGAAATTATGCGTTACATGCTCTATGAATGTAACGAAAACAAAGTTGACCTGAGTAAAGAACTCCAGTACCTGCAAAACTACATCGATCTGCAAAAGATCCGCTTTGGCAGCAAGGCATTTATTGATTTTAAGGTAGATGGCAATATCACCGATCAAAAAATAGAACCTCTGTTACTGATCGCTTTTATCGAAAACGCTTTTAAGCATGGCGTTGCAAATGATATCAACTCCCCTATAAAGCTACTTATTAACGTAGCGGATGGTAAACTGCATTTTTACATCCAAAACAAAAAACATAACAATAACCGTGATGCTGTAGGTGGAATTGGTTTGATAAACGTGCAGCGCCGGCTCAACCTGCTTTACCCCAACAGGTACTCTTTAAAAATAAGGGATGAAGAATATACCTACACCTGCGAATTATCAATAGATTTATAGTTATAACCTATTATAACCATGACCTGTTTGAAAAAATTGCTCCTAGCCCTGTTTCTTGCAGCATCGGCCATTACCGCATGTGCACAAACCGACCCTAAGGCAACCGAAGTTTGGGACCCTGAGCCTGAAGTAGTTTTACCGGGCGCCGGTAACAAGCCGCCATCCGATGCTATCATTTTGTTTGATGGCAAAAATTTGGACAAATGGACAGATCAGAAAGGCAACAAACCGGGCTGGATAGTAAAAGATGGTATTGTAACCGTTAAGCCGGGCAGCGGCTCTATCATCACCAAACAAAACTTTGCCGATTGCCAGCTGCATATCGAGTGGCGCACCCCTGCCATTGTTAAAGGCAACGGCCAGGAACGTGGCAACAGCGGCGTAATTATGCAAAGCCGCTACGAACTGCAGATCCTCGACAGTTATAAAAACCGTACCTACTCAAACGGGCAGGCCGGTTCTGTTTATAAACAATACCTGCCGCTGGTAAATGCCTCGCTTAAACCGGGCCAGTGGCAAAAGTATGATATCATTTATACTGCCCCGCGCTTCAATATCGACAGCTCGGTTAAATCACCGGCTTACATTACCGTATTACACAATGGCATACTGATACAAAACCATGTAGCTATAAAAGGAACAGTGGCGCATGTTGGTCAGCCCAAATATCAAAAACACGCCTTCGCCTTACCCCTGTTGCTGCAGGAGCATGAGTTTCCGGTATCGTTCCGCAATATCTGGATCAGGGAGATTGGGGTTCAAAAATTGTTAAACGGCAAGGATAAAAAGGATTGGTATACCTACCTGGATACTTTAGGCAAGGATAATGATGTACATAACAACTTTGCCATTGAAAATGGTATGGTGCATGTAATGGGCAAGTATTTCGGTTATATGGCCACCAAAAAATCGTACGATAATTATTACCTGAAAGTAGTATTTAAATGGGGGAGCAAACAATATCACCCGCGCGAAAAGGGCGTACGCGATGCAGGTGTTTTATATCATTTTGGGGAGGGTGATAAAGATATTGTATGGCCAAGATCGATAGAATGCCAGATTCAGGAGGGTGATTGCGGCGATATTTGGTGCGTACAACATACTAATGTGGTTACGCCCAATAAATCGGCCATTGAGTGGGACCAGCAGCGTGTTTACCGCACCGCCAATTTTGAAAATCCGCGCGGCGAATGGAACATCATCGAAATCATTTGCAATGGCAACCAGATTGAACATTATGTTAACGGACATTTGGTAAACTGGGGAATAGCCTCATTATCGCACGGTCGCATCCTTTTGCAATCTGAAGGGGCCGAAATCTGGTATAAATCTGTTGAATTGACGCCGTTATAACAAAACAGCATATTAAAAAATTTAGAATAACCATTATTACATTATTTTTACGCTATGATCAGATGTTTGGTAGTTGACGATGAGCCTTTGGCGCTGCATATTTTGGAAGACTATATTTCCAAGATGCCTTTTTTGCAATTGGTTAAAGCCACAACTAACCCCATCGAGGCGCTTACCATGGTACAGGCCGCCGAAGCCGATCTTGTATTTTTAGATGTTCAGATGCCCGAGCTTACCGGCATCCAGTTTTTGAAAATTGCTAACGGTAAAGCCAAGGTTATTTTAACTACAGCCTACCCGCAGTACGCGCTTGAAGGTTACGAACTTGATGTGGTTGATTACCTGTTAAAGCCAATCGCATTTGATCGCTTTTTTAAATCGGTACAAAAAGCACAAAGCATTATCCAGCCTGTTGCAGCCAAACCACAGGTAGTGATGCAGGCCGAACCCGTGCAGCAGGATGATTTTTCAACCGATTTTATCTTTGTAAAAACCGAACATAAGATTCAAAAGGTATACCTGCATGATATTATGTTTATTGAGGGTTTAAAGGATTATATAAGCATTTTTACCTCTGCCGAGCGGATTATTACCCTGCAGGGCATGAAAAAAATGGAAGATGCCTTGCCCGAAAAACATTTTGTACGTGTACATAAATCATACATTGTAGCTCTCAATAAAATAGACAGTATTGAACGGAGCCGCATCCAGATCGGCGACAAGATCATCCCTGTAGGCGACACCTATCGCGATGAGTTTTTCAGGATGATTGAGAATAAAAATATTTAGGGGTATGTTTTATTTATTCGGAAAGTACCTTCTCCCCACATTTGCTCGTGGTCGGTATTTCCATCGCACCACTTCCCTAATTAACACGGTACTGTGATAATACCAGGCATGGGCTTAATGATATAGTTTTATTAACAATCACCTTTCCTCTCAATCCTTACAACTTACCTATTTAAAAAATATATTTCATAAAAGTGTATTTTTTGTATTTTACGCGGTCATTCATCCTATCAAAAAACTATGAGCTACCAGGTAGACCTGACCAATTGCGACAGAGAACCAATACATATCCCGGGAAAGATCCAATCGCACGGTTTCTTGATCGCTGTAAACAGCAAATCTTACAATATTTCCTACATCAGTCAAAACGTTGAAAGCTATACCGGTATCAACGCAATCGGACTCTTAGGCAAAAATATTAGCGAACTGGAAGAACAATTAGCCATAGCAAATGATACCGCGTCATTGCAGCAGTTGTTAAAGTTGGCTAAGGGTGCAAAAAGTTCAGACACCATCAATCCGCTGGCTATTGATGTAAAGGGAACTAATTACAATCTTATCATCAGTCACTCGGTAAATGATCTGGTACTGGAGTTTGAGCCAACCGAATCAGATCTGGGTGGTGACATTCAAAAAACTATAGGCCGTTCGGTAGCCGAGATCCTGAGTGGTAAAAGCTTATCCCTTCTACTGCAAAAGGCTGCTTCTGAAATAAAAAAGATCATCAATTATGACCGGGTAATGATCTATAAATTTAACGAGGATGGTCACGGCGAAGTAACCGCCGAAGTGAAGAACGATGACCTGGAGCCGTTTTTAGGCCTGCATTACCCGGCTTCGGATATTCCTAAGCAAGCCCGCGAGCTTTATAAGATCAATCTTACCCGTATTATAGCCGATGTAAATTCAGAAAGCTCGGCTATTATTACCTATGAGGAGGGAGCCGCACCGCTTGACCTTACCCATTCGGTATTGAGGGCTGTGTCGCCTATCCATATCCAATATTTAAAAAATATGGGCGTCGACTCTAGCTTCAGTATCTCGCTTATTGCCCATGGCGAACTTTGGGGACTTATCGCCTGCCATAATTATTCGCCAAGGTTTATCGACTATAAATCGCGTGATGCATCGAAACTGATCGGTCAGATCCTTTCATCAGCATTAGAGTACCGCCAGGATGAGGAAGAATTGGCAAAACTTCATGAACTGGGCGAAGCTGCCAATACCATTGCCGATTATATCAAAAAGGACACTGATTTTACTTTCGCCTTAACCCGCAATAAAGTTACTATCAAAGATGTTACCACGGCTACGGGTGTGGCGCTGGTGTACGATGGAGAGATAACTACCATTGGCCAGACACCCACCGAAGAACAAATAGCCGAGATAGTTGATTGGCTTAAGGTAAATATGGTTGATACCATTTACAGCACTTACCGTTTCCCGGAAATATATCTGGCGGCCAAAAATTACAGCGATGTTGCCAGCGGTATTTTATCTTGCAGCCTATCGCGCGAGCTTGGGGAGATGATCATTTGGTTTAAACCCGAGCAGGTAAAAGCTATCAACTGGGCGGGCAATCCGGAAAAGCCTGTTGAAGAAACTGCCGACGGCCTGTTGCAGCTCTCGCCACGAAAATCGTTTGACAGCTGGACACAAATTGTTAAAAACACATCCGAAAAGTGGAAGCATGATGAGATCGCCGCGGTTTTAAAGGTTCGTGAAGATGTTATTTATGCCATCAACCGCAAAGCCAACGAAATCAGGATCCTGAACGAACGTTTGCAATTGGCCTATGATGAGCTGGATACCTTCAGCTATACCATATCGCATGATCTGCGCACCCCGCTATCATCAATAAAAAATTACTCGGAGCTATTGCTGGCCAGTAATAAAAGCCTGGATGATTCGGCAAAAAAATGCTCGAAAGGATCGTCAAGGGCACCGATAAAATGCACATGCTCATTAAAGAGATCCTGCATTATTCGCGCGTGGGCCGTACTGACATAGAGGCCGCCCCAATTGATATGGGCCTGTTACTAAATGAAATTAAAAGGGAAGTACTATCGGCCCTTAAGCCCGAAAGCATTGAATTTACCATTGGAGATACCCCAGGTATTGACGGCGACAGTGTAATGATAACGCAGGTTTTCACCAACCTGATTAACAATGCTGTTAAATACTCTTCAAAATCAACGCCATCAAAAGTTAAAGTTGAGGGGATAGTTAGAAACAACGAGATCGTTTATTCGGTATCCGACAATGGTGTTGGTATCGACGTAAATTATTATAACCGCGTGTTTGAACTATTTAAACGCATGGATAACGCGCTCGAATTTGAGGGCACAGGCGTTGGCCTGGCCATTGTAAAACGCATTGTTGAAAAACACAAAGCGCGAATTTGGTTTGAGAGCAAATTAGGATTTGGCACAGTTTTTTATATATCTTTTAAAATTAGTTAGTTGTGAGTTCGCCTGATATTTTTTATGTTGAAGATGACGAAGATTTTGCATTTATAATGCAGCATGCCGTACGCGAAGTGAAAGACGGGCTTACGGTAAAGATCATTGATAATGGGAAGGATGCGCTTGAGCAGTTAAAACAGCTTACCGAAGCAAGAGTAAAACCGAAACTTATACTGCTCGACCTTAACCTGCCCGGGCTTTCGGGGCTCGACCTGGTAAAACGCATTCGTGAAATATCGTTTTTAAAATATGTTCCGGTGATATTCTTTTCAACGTCCGACAATCCAAAAGACGTTAAAGCATCACTTGAATTTGGCGCTAATGCTTATTTAACCAAGCCTGCGGGCTATTTAAACCTGGTAAATTGCGTTGAATCACTTTATAATTTTTGGTTCACTAAAAATCTGAATGTCAATTAAAACGCTGAAAAAAATATTAGTCATCGAGGATGATGGGGATATAGCCGATATTATGGGCATCGCATTATGCGATAAATATGAGGTTGAAGTAAAACGCGACGGCTACGAGGTTGTAGCGCAAATTGAACGCTTCTCTCCTGATTTGATCATACTCGATAACTATATCGGCCAGCGCCAGGCCCGTGAAATAATCAAAGAGATCCATGAGGTTGATGACCACAGAACTATACCTTTTGTATTATTTTCAGGCCATGACAACATTATGCAGCTTGCTGAAAATCTTAATGCTACATCTTACCTCGCAAAACCATTTGCACTTGACGAACTTTATAAGTGTATTGACGGTATTTTAGCGGCGTAGAAAAACGCATACTTTATGCTTCATGAAAAAATAAAACAAGCTACTGCATATCTGCATGATCAGCTTGAGCAAAAAATGTTTGTAGGGCAAATTATGGATGGCTCGCTTACGTTTGAGCAGTATCATAATATATTAATGGTTAACTACACTACTCACGCGGCGGTAGAAGATTTTTTATTTACCCATCTTAGTGATGAACTACGTAGAAAACTGGATATTGAAAACAGGGTAAAACTGCCAGCTCTATTACGCGATTTTGAAGAGATTAATTCGACAGTAAGCAACAATTCTGCGGAGGCTCCTGAATATATTGACTTAAGCAGTGATGCAGCAATCCTCGGGGCAATGTATGTACTGGAAGGCTCAACGCTTGGCGGCAATGTGATAGCGAAACGCCTGAAAACTAATGAACAGCTATTGCCTTACAATTTAAACTACCACTATTACCAGGTTTACGGTGATCAGCTTGGTTTAAAATGGAAACAGTTTTTAGAGGTGCTTAACGCGATACCGGAGAATGAACATGAAGCAGCCATAAAAAATGCGGTGAACTTGTTTGAACACATGGCAACTACTGAAGTAGCAAGTACTACAGTAATACTTGTACCGCCGGAAGTATAGTTAAAACATGTCATTGCGAGGAGAGACGACGAAGCAATCGCATGGAAGCAAGGTCGCCCTGTATAGCAAGCGATTGCCGCGCTTCGCTCGCAATGACATAAAATATTCGAATATCTTAATCCAGCGCATCTGCTGTATCCTTCTCTCCAATCTGCTGACGCCACATGGCGTAATACAAACCTTTTTGGGCTATCAGATCGGCATGTTTACCGCCTTCAATAATGCGGCCTTTTTCCAGCACATAAATACTATCAGCATGCATAATGGTTGATAGACGGTGAGCGATCAGGATGGTAATATGGTTTTCCTTTTCGGATACATTACGGATGGTTTCTGTAATCTCCTCTTCGGTGATAGAATCGAGGGATGATGTTGCTTCGTCAAATACCAGGATATCCGGTCTGCGTAATAGAGCTCGCGCTATAGAAAGACGCTGTTTTTCACCACCCGATACTTTTACACCGCCCTCACCAATTACAGTGCTCAAACCTTTATCGGCCCGGGCCAGTAAGGTTTGGCAGGCTGCACGCTGTAACACATCCATACATTCTTCATCAGTAGCTCCGGGGCGAACGAACTGCAGGTTCTCGCGGATGGTACCTGAAAACAGTTGTGTATCCTGGGTTACAAAACCAATTTTCTCACGGAGCTGATCAAGGTCTATTTCTTTACTTAATGTGCCGTTGTATAAAATATCTCCCTGCAAAGGCTGATATAAACCAACCAATAATTTAACCAGTGTAGTTTTACCCGAACCTGACGGACCAACAAACGCTATCGTTTCGCCCGAATTAGTTTCGAAGCTGATATGGTTAAGGGCATTACGATTGGCTGTTAAATGCTTAAAGGTAACATCGTTAAAAGTGAGGGTTTCTACCTTTTCAAGCAGCACCGGTTTTTCTGGCTTTTTATCGATAGGAATGCTTAATATCCTGTTGAAGTTACCAAGGGAAACCTCAGCTTCACGCCAGGAAAGGATTACGTTGCCTAACTCCTGCAAAGGATTAAATAAAAAGAATGAGTAAAATAAAAAGCTGAAATATTGGCCCGGAGAGATAGTGCTTTTAAAAATGAGCATCAGCAGAACCACCACCATCACACTGCGCACAAAGTTTACTGTAGTGCCCTGTACAAAGCTCATGCTGCGTACATACTTCACTTTTTTCAGTTCCAGATCGAGGATTTTGTAAGTGGTATTATTCAACCTTGCTATTTCCTGTTTTGCCAAACCCAAACTTTTTACAAGCTCGATATTCCTTAACGACTCGGTTGTTGAACCTGCCAGCGCCGTTGTTTCGGCCACAATTGTCTTTTGGATTTTCTTAATTCTCCGGCTCATGGCCATACTCACAAAAGTGATGATGGGTATCGCGGCGAAATATACCAGGGTAACTTTATAGCTTACGCTCACTGAGTAAACGATAACAAATACCATCCCGATGAGCGACACAAAAAGGATCCCGATAAAGGAGGTAATAAACTTTTCGCAATCTAAACGCACCTTTTGCAATATGCCTAAAGTTTCGCCGCTCCGCTGGTCTTCAAATACCTGGTAAGGCAACTCAAGCGAGTGCTTTAAACCATCGGCATACATCTCTGCACCTACCTTTTGGGTAATGATATTGGTAAAATAATCCTGGAAGTTTTTAGCTATACGCGATACCATGGCAACACCAATAGCAGCGCCAACCAGCATCAGCACCTGATTAAGGTATGCGTCATATTGTAGCTTACTGCGTTGTTCGATAACACGGTCAACAATACGCCCGGTTATCCATGGGTCGAGCAGGGAGAAGCCTATATTCATCGCCGCCAGGAAAAGTGCAAATACAACTATCCAGCGGTGTTTTTTTAAGTAAGAGATTAATACATTCATGTTTCGACAGCAAACATAAAAAAAGGGAATGGCTAAGTAGCTCATTCCCTTTTAATTTGACACAAGGTTAATATTAAACCGTCATGATATCTTTTTCTTTAGCTTCTGAAAGCTGATCAACTTTAGCAATGTAAGCATCAGTAAGTTTTTGAACTTCAGCTTCGCCTGTCTTTATTTCGTCTTCAGAAACACCTTCTGATTTTAATTTTTTGATCTTTTCGTTGGCATCTTTACGGATGTTACGAACAGCCACCTTACCGGTCTCAGCCTCGGCTTTAGCTTTTTTAACCAAATCACGACGGCGCTCTTCGGTAAGCGGAGGTACATTGATACGGATGATGATACCGTCGTTTTGAGGGTTAACACCTAAATTAGCTTCTTTAATAGCTTTTTCAATAGGGTTTAACAATGATTTTTCCCAGGGCTGAACAACAATGGTACGGGCATCAGGGGTGTTAACACTACCTATCTGGCTTAATGGTGTTGGGGTGCCATAGTAATCAACCCTGATATCGTCAAGTAATGAAGGGCTTGCCTTACCTGCACGTATTTTATTTAATTCGCTATCTGCATGGTCAATGGCCTTTTCCATCAAGGCCTTTGCATCGTTCACTTGTTTTTTAATGAGTTCGCTCATCGGTTTTTAAATTTTCCACAAAAGTAATAAAATCTATCAGTTTATGGCTTTGGTATTTGGGTTCAATTCAAAAGCATTTAACATTTAATAACATTATTTAACATTTAAATATTATTAATTGATAGGTATATTAGTATAAAATAGTATCGCCATGAAAAAAACCTTAATCCTTGCTGCTATCATAGCCTGTGCAGGCCAGCTTAAAGCACAAAACCTCAATAAGACACCTAAAAACAATGACGCTGTCGATAAACTTTTTAATTTGAAACCATTAAAGGTTGACAGCAACTTGTCTAAACTAATGCCGGTACTTCCGAAAAACGGACTTTTAAATGATAACAGGACATTGCTAAATACCCGTGAACTTGTTGATAATGTGACCGTTTACAGCCGGATGCCTGTTGTTAAAAATTACCCGAACGACAATATGCCCGTTGTTAAAACTGACGAACCCGGGATAAAATACCATATGCTCATTAAAAGAATAGATGTTGTTAATCCGGATACTGCCGGGGTAAAAAAGGAAAAAGTTACTCCGTAGCCAGTTCTGTCTGACAATAGTCCCGGGTCTCCTTTACACTTCACTTTTTCGCGCTTTTCAACCACCTGTTCAAAGCTCTTTTCATAATCGGGGTGATTAGTGCCCATCAGCCTGTCCCATATGTTGAAATATAAACCATAATTGCATTTAATTAATCGGTGGTGCATATTATGATGCGTTGAAGTATTGTGCCATTTAAACAGTTTATGCGTAGTAAACCCCTGGGGAAAAAGTTCATAGCCCAGATGACCGGTCACGTTTAATAGCAACGAATACAAAGAAAATATAGTGAGCGCAGTGCCGTGATAGGGAATAGTAAAGGCGATGAGTGGTACAATACCAATCTCCACTACGGCCTCCAGCGGATGGAAAGCATAAGCGGCAAATGGTGTCGGATTAGTTGACAAATGATGCGTTTTGTGCATCAGCTTAAACAAAGGCTTCCAGTGCATAACCCTGTGTGTCCAGTAAAAGTAGGTGTCGTGCATCAGGATCATCAGCCCTATACTCAAAAAATAATAAGGATATCCTTTATCGCTGATGTTTGGATAGATCCCTGTTAAATGCTGCTTACTGGCGTAGATCACCAACAGGATCACCGCACCAAATATCAGTATAGTAAAAAACGAATAAACGATTTCGCGAAGGATATGTTTGCTTTCGGGATAGCGTTGCTGAATTTTTGAATACCAATATGTTCGTCTTCTCCACACGTAAAAAAACAAGTATAATGCGCCGGCAAATACCAGATAACGCCCTGCTATCGAAAGCAGGACCCGGGAGATTTCTGTTATTTTATCGATGGAGGGTTGCAGTGGCATTGTTAATTTAACACTGATTATTTTGATTCACAATATAGCAATCCTTTATTAGCTTAGAGGGCACAAGTACGCCCCGCTCTTGCAACCACACAATACTTGCGCCAGTTAAAGGCGCATCCTGTCTTATTTTTATCCGATTAAAAATCCTTATTTAAAACTTTTTCCAGCTCTGCGAAGCTGATATTCATTTTAATCCGGCCTTGTTTGGCATACGAGATCTCACCGGTTTCTTCAGATACAATGATCGCCGTGGCCTCATTTGCCTCTGTAACACCAATCCCTGCCCTGTGGCGCAGGCCGAACTGCGCCGGCAGATCAGTTTTTTCGGTAAGCGGCAAAATACAACTTGCCGATTTAATCTTATTCTCCGAAATCACCACCGCACCATCATGCAGCGGACTGGTTTTCTGAAAAATACTTTCCAACAATCGCTTTGAAATTTTGGCCTCCACCACCTCGCAACTGTTTTGATAAAACTGTTCGTCATAATACTTGGCGAAAACAATGAGCGCCCCTGTGCGGGTTTGCTTCAGGCTTTTGCAGGCATCAATTATTGGCTTGATCCTGGCGTAATTATTTTTCTCCACTTCTGATTTTCCGAAGAAATATTGCCACCAGGCTTTATTGCGTTGGAGTGAAGCATTTTTACCTACCAATAATAGAAATCGCCTTACTTCCTGTTGAAAAACCACGATAATGGCAATGATCCCCACATCAACAAATTTGCCCAGGATAATGGTAAGCAGCTTCATATCCAAAGCCTTCACCACAAAATTGAGGGCAAAGATCACTGCAAACCCAATAAAGATATTAGCTGCAATGGTTCCCCTGATAAGATTATACAACTGGTAAATGATCAAAGCCACCAGCAATACATCAAGAATAGAGAAGAAACCTATTTTGGGGAAGAGGGATTGTATGGACTGCATTTACGAAGTTAATAAGTTTACCCGAACATAAACGCCAAAAGAGCAGTAATTATGATGTGCTGCCCTTGAACACCGGTCATTTTACATACGTGTTTTATTATTTCAGGGAATGTATGGTCCCCCCGGCACGCCCCAGCCCCATTTCGGCATAGGCGTATCCGGGCTTTCTGTAGTATTATCTGTTTGGGAGTTCAGCACTGCTATCCGCGTACCCCACTCAAGGTAAGCCATAAAAGCTGAGCGAAATTCCGGATCATCGGGCAGTGAAAGTTCATCAGCAGTTTGCAGCAACAGTTCAATCCAGCGCTTGCGGTGCGCTTCGGTTAAATGCTTTTGCAAATGTTTATTGATCATGGCATAATGGCTGCCTTCAGTTTCGCTATAGGTTTTTGGGCCGCCAAAAACTTCACTTACAAAATGCGCCACATGCATCCGGTGCAGGGGCGACATATGCTTAAATACGGGTTCCAGCAGCTCATCGGCCAAAACCTTATCATAAAACTTGTTGAAAAGCAGTTCAAAAGCAGGTGTACCACCCGCCCATTCAAACAGTGTAGGAATTGTTGCTGTCATAAGTGTAAAAACCGGCTGTGATAAAGATAGGGAGTGCATCTTTAAAAAACCAGTTATTTATACGCAGCAATAAAATTGATTATTTGTCCCGTTCGGTAGTAAACCTAACCAGTTGCTCCAGCCCGCGGTGCGAATCACTGTCGGGGAAAGTGTTCAGGATTTCGAAAGCCTCCTCCTGGTACTTTTTCATCTGGGTTTCGGCGTATTGTAAGCCACCGATATCCTTCACAAATTTGATGATCTCAGCAATTTTTTTAGGGTCTTCATTATGGTTCTTCACCAGGTTGATCACCCTCTTTTTTCTGAACTGCTGCAATTGGCCAGGGCGTAAATAAGCGGCAAGGTGACTTTTTTCTTTGATATCGATACCTAACGGCTTACCCACATCATCAGTGCCGAAATCAAACATATCATCCTTGATCTGGAACGCGATGCCTATCTTCTCGCCAAAGAGGCGCATTTTTTCAATCACCTCGTCACTGGCCCCTGCCGACGCAGCACCGCAGGCACAGCAGGATGCAATAAGCGAAGCGGTTTTCTGCCTGATCACTTCATAATAAACAGGTTCACCAATATCCATGCGGCGCACCTTTTCAATTTGCATCAGTTCGCCCTCGCTCATTTGCTTAACAGCATCTGAAACAATACGCAATAATTGAAAATCGTTGTTATCGATAGAAAGCAGCAAGCCTTTTGAAAGCAGGTAATCACCCACCAAAACGGCTATCTTATTTTTCCATAAAGCATTGATAGAGAAAAACCCGCGGCGCTGATAAGAGTTATCAACCACATCATCGTGCACAAGAGATGCTGTATGCAACAGCTCAACCAGTGCCGCCCCGCGGTGCGTAGCCTCATTGATGCCCCCGCAAATACTGGCCGAAAAGAATACGAACATAGGACGGATCTGCTTGCCTTTACGCTTTACAATATAATGCGTGATGCGATCAAGCAGCGGAACGGAACTTTTCATTGAGTTCCTGAATTTCTCCTCAAACGCATCAATATCAGCAGCAATAGGTTTTTTAATGTCGTTGATGCTCAGCATTGCAACCAAAACAGTATTTTATGTTAACCACCGCCATGTGACAGTGCGGAGCAAACATAAGCTAAAATTATGTATCTGCATTGCAGCCTAATATTTTTTACTCAAATTAAACCAAAGCACGCCATAACTGTCATACTTGTGCGAGTGCAATTTTTATAAGTAGAGTTAAGTTTTTGTGAAAGCGAAGCCGGTTAAAACGGGCTTCGCTTTTTTATTGATAGTAAGGGCAAATATTTTACCTTTGCAATCCGCATTTACTCGGAGAGGTGTCTGAGTGGTCGAAAGAGCACGCCTGGAAAGTGTGTATACTCCAAAAGGGTATCGAGGGTTCGAATCCCTCCCTCTCCGCTGATTTTGATATTAAATTATTCAAAAGCCTGAAAATCAAACGATTGAAGGCTTTTGCTTTTATTTAAAATACTCCAAATTGCCATCAATTCGCATCAAAAGCAGAGCGATAAGGTGAGTAAATCTGATATTTTTATTCACTCACCAGATAAAATACATCATATTGAATATCAAAACATTAAATAATTAACCTCTTTGTGATTAGTTGCAAACTTAGTTTTGTTTCACTTTTTAATGTTATCTAACATGAAAACTAATTTCAGCTTGCTCTTCTATTTGAAGAAACCAAAGAACTACAAAGAAGGCCCAGGACCAATTTACCTGCGCGTTACAGTGAACTGAAAACGGGCGGAAACCACATCATCAAGAACCTCTGAACTCTCGCAATGGAACAGTAAAGCAGGTCGCTTAAAAGGCATAAAAGAATCTGTCCGGGTATTCAACGCATATCTGGACACATTGCAGGCAAATGGTTTATGCAGCTCACGAAAGCCTGACAGCCCAGAAAGCAGCGATCACTGCCGAACGCTTAAAAAATGGGTTAAATGGTAAGCCAGAAAAACTCTACACCTTAGGCAACAGAATGAATAGACGCTATTTTATGCATGATATGTATTAATAAGTGAACCTGTGATCCGAATATGGAAATTCAAAATTCCGATAGCTGGGGTGATTCACGCTGCCTTAAAGCTATCACGTTCTGTCTTTTCGCTCGGATTAAACCGGCAGAAAGTTTTTAAGTTAGGCGCCAGTTTTCCTTGTGCTGATCTTGAAGGGGTAATACAATGGACAAAAACTGACAAACCCTGTTAAAATGAAGATAGCGGCAAGGGCCAGCAGAATAATTGCAAGCGTCCCTGACAGAACACCCTTATAGTATAAGATCGCTATTGCAAGCGCCGCAAGGATCCGTAAAGAACGGTCAAGCGTACCCATGTTCTTTTTCATTGCATTAATTTTTTAATAAAATTAACCTATATAAAAGTATTGGTTGGTGACAAATGTTACATAGAAAGATGATCCTGGTCTTATTTAAATAAAATGTCGGGATCTTTATTAAGAACAATGTTGGGCTGGAATAATTAAGCGTCGAAATTATTTAATAACTTGATCTCGTTGCGATATAGTAAAATCTTCCCGTTATTTTCAAGGATTTTTAGGAGGCGTGAAATAACTACCCTGGAAGTGGCCAGCTCATCGGCAATCTGGTAGTGGGAGGCTTTAATCAGATTGGAACCTGATAATCTCTTCTTTTCTTTCAAATAAGCGATCAGTCTGTCGTCCAGCTTATGAAACGCGATACTTTCTATAGATTTTAACAATTCTGAAAAACGCTCATTAAAGCTCCGCATGATATAATTTTTCCAGCTGGGGTATTTGCATAGCCATTCATCCAACTTGTTATGCGGAATGGCTATGATCTGAAGGTCCCCTTCAGCGATGGCTTTAACTTCGCTCTTTTTTCTTCCAGGCAACAACTGTATGCCATAGAGCAGGTTTCGCTGCTGGATAGATAATATAGCAATATCTCGTTGCCATTATCATCCTTTTTCAATACCTTTAATGTACCTTTTACTACGAGGGGCATCATACGGATGTATTTTCCGTAATCCATAATGATATCACCGTCTTTGAATGAGCGTAATTCACCAAACGTCTCAATTTCTTCTATCAGCGCGGGTTCAAACTGAAAAGCAAAATTGGCAGATTCATCCATGTAGCTAAGTTAACAGTATTGCGCTACATTATTCCAGTTTCCGCCATTGATGACATTGGTTATCCCGTTTTTTTCCAGTATTCCTTTTGCCTGCCCGCTCCTGCCTCCGCTTTGACAGCAAACAATGATGCTTTTCTTATTCCTTAACCTGGAAAGTTGTTGCGGTAACTGGTCTAAAGGAATATTGACAGACCCTTTAGCGTGGCCACCTGCAAACTCACCGGGAGTGCGTACATCAACTAAAAATGCGCCATCTTTGATTAGACTTTCCAGGTCAACAGACGGCGAGCCGCCAAATAACTGCTTAAATAAATTCATATTAATTTTCTATTTGTTTGGTGCCATTGTCGTCGGTTGGAGTTTCTATTATTTTAAGAGAAAACGAACACAAGCCGGTTGAACACAGCGTTTTGTTAAATACCCCTATCCCGGTATAAATCAAGCCTCCGATAAAGCTTACTAAATCTTTTTTGAAAATCCCTTCCGTAATGATCACTAAGCCGATAATGACCCAAAGCCTGCGGCCCAAGGTCCAATTGTACAGTATCGTATTTTTCATAACCTCATATTAATGACCGGCACTTAAATCCGGATGATAATGGAGGCCTGGAGTCAACCAATGGAGCAGGATAACCCTTGAGTATCTCATGTTGAAAGGGGCAAGCAGGCCAACAACACCCAATAAAACGATAATGTACAACCAGGGGTTATCGCTTCCTGTTATGATGGATGTACCAATGGCCAGGGCTACCAGTTCGGCCACGATAAAAGCGTAACTTACATACATAGCACCATAGAAATATCCCGGTTCCCGTTCATAGGTCATCCCGCAATGCGGGCAATTGATGTGCATTTTCTGGCCGCTTAAACTATATAAAGGGCTGGTATAAATATCTCCGATCCGACATTTAGGGCATTTGGCTTTGACAATGGCCGGCCACATCGCCAGCGCCTTTTCTTGCTTCTCTTCCATTTTAATGATGGTTAAGTATCTAATGATCACACAAAGATCCCTCGAATCAGCTTTAGCAACGGTAACAAATGTTACATTCGATTTTCAACGACTGCCTTTTTAATATCTACTTCATAGTTAAAGGCATTATTATATCTTTATAGAACAGTATGATCCCCAATCATTTCACTTAATGCCAGCCCCCATTGCGGAATTTTCCCGCCCAGGGTATAATACATTTGCTTAAAGCCCATTTTCAGGGCGTAAGGTGTAATGCCCATCTCCAGGTGGCTTTCCTTACCGCCCCACCATTCATTGGTACGCATGTAAAAACCTTTTATGCCACCCATATCACCCATGCACAGCAGTTCAAATTCCATAGGTTCAATATCTCCCTTAATGGCGCCTAATTCTTTCGCTATAGCGTTAGCCAATACCTCGGCTTCCATGTGGCCCAGTGACCCGATCTTAGGAACGGTAATTGCAGCGGCGTCACCAACCGCGAAAATATTCTGATAATCGGGATTGCGCATATACAGATCGGTGACGACAAAACCCATATCATCGGTAAAAGGCAATTCCTTTAAAAAGGAATGTGCCTGCCAGTCGGGGAAAATGATAGATACCTCTGCTTCCTGTGACGAGACCATCGTTAAACTCGATACCGCCGTTATAAACCTTTTTGATACCATTTGTATTTGCTTGGTAATGGTAGCCCATTTTTGCCATCATGGGTAATAGCTGATGCAATATCGTTTCTCCTGCATCTTCCGCAATTACTTTTGCAGGAGTTGATAGATAAATTGTTTCGGCATTGCCTTTTTGATTTTTTCCAACCAGTGTGCCAATGAAAATGCAAGTTCAACAGGCGGGCCTTCGCATGCAGTCATGGCTATAGGCAAGCCGGATGGCAGCTTCCAGCTCTTACCCTGGTGAAAAATATCAGAGGTGAGCGCTATAGGCCCCCCTTTGTATTCCTTATGCAGGTAATTTCTCAGCCGGTTACCCAAAAAAGCGTCCGTAACGCTATGTCCGTTCTCATTAAAACCGTCCACCGCATCGTAAGCCAGGCGGTTACCCAGCGCAACAACCAGGTAATCATACTTTATTTTTCTTACTGGGTGACCGGGCCGCTCGTTCGGCTGGTAAAATACGGTGTTGGTATCGGCATCAATAGTAGTAACCTCCGCCTGGATAAATTCACTTCCGTCATGTTCCAGGTACGACATGAATTTATATTGCAGGTCGATTGCCGGGTTGATATTGGCCAAAACCTGCATAGGGATATTGGGAACAAAGGTGAGCAATGCTTTACGATCAATGATGGTAATGTTCGCCTTGTCCTTTACAGCAGCATGAATATATCTGGCTGTTGTAAGCCCGGCAAAATTGCAGCCGAGGATAATGATATGAGGTTTTGACATACAAATTAATTTAAATGTTGAGAACTTTGATTAATGGGGTCATGATGATCTTTGACCTGACTGAATTGGAGATGAGACAGGCCGTTTCTGATTTTTGCAACACCCTTTCGGCTCTTTCCCTGTCTTTTTCATCAGCGATGGTTACCGTGGGCTCAAGAATAACCTCGGTCATCATGAATTTCCCGTCCACCTGTTCGAGTTTCCCTTTCGAATTGCAGCTGAAGCTCACAAATGAGAGTTTCGAATTTTCTGCAATGGCTAAGAAGGTGGTCATTAAACAGCTACTCACGGCGGCCGTGAACAAATGCTCGGGCGACCAGATCCCGGGAACCCCTTTCGGAAACTCGGGGGGTGTCGCAACTTCAATGCAACTGCCGGCATCCCGGTTTAACTCGGGGGAACACATCATGCCTTTGCGTTCTGTATTCCAGTTAACTTCTACGTTATAATAATGTGCTTCCATCGGTTGTTTCCATTTTGTATTGATCAGAAAGCCAATTTACCTTTGTTATAATAAACAAATAATGACCGTCAATAGCCTCATTCATGATGTTCATCACTTATCGGATGATTAGCACTAACAGGGGACAGATTTGAACGATCCATTACAAACCATCCCGTTATCAATCTTTGACGCCTACTGCCTTTAAGATCAATTCCAAAGGACAAAACCTCGTAAAAGCGGACTGGACTAAATTAAGTCCGACAAAAACACCCAGCCATAACCACTGGATATTTATTGTGTAGGCCAATATGATACTGGTTAACACCATAGTGCCGGCAACGGCACGTACAATTCTTTCTTTCATGTTCTTTTAGGTTATAGAAATTTCTCTACCGGCATGATGAATGTCCTGACGGGGGAATTATTATCATGCGTTTTGTTATAAATTTTAATGAGTTCCATCCCCTGTTTCGCATTTGCCGACGGCGTAAACGTGAAGATCATCATTGACTCAACTTTTTCATCGCCGCTGGCAAACCAATCTTCCAAAAATTAGTCCCTTTACCTTGCTTCTGTCCTATGATTTCGCTGGTACTAAAAACATCAATGTTTGCCTCTTTAAATATTTTTGAAATGTCGCCCAGACATTCTTTTAGACAGGTTACGACCAATAGTTTCATGACGCAGATTTTTTAGGATTAAGATGAGTTTTACGCATCATTTTGAAATATAATAAGGGCACCACGATCAGGGTTAGGAAGGTGGAAGTGATCGTACCGCCCATCAGCGAGATAGCAAGCCCCTGAAAGATCGGGTCGAACAGAATGATCACTGCGCCTAAGGCCACTGCGCCGGCTGTTAGTAATATAGGCGTAGTCCGTACCGCACCAGCTTCGATAATGGCTTGTTTGAGCGGGATGCCCTCATCCAGCCTGATATTGATAAAGTCGATCAGTAAGATAGAGTTACGCACCATCACACCGGCGAGGGCTATAAAACCAATCATGGAGGTTGCGGTAAAATAAGCGTGCAGCATCCAGTGGCCTAACACGATACCTATCAATGAAAGCGGTATCGCAGCAAGCATCACCAGCGGCACCGTAAAATTCTGGAACCAACCTACGATCAGGATATAGATCATGATGATTACTACGGCGAAAGCGATACCCAGGTCGCGAAATACTTCAAAAGTGATCTGCCATTCTCCATCCCATTTCAGGCTGTAATTATCCTCCAGTTCCGGCTGATGAGTGTATTCCTCTTTTAGCGAAAAGCCTTTGGGAACGGTCACCGACTTCAGGTGGTCAGAAATATCCGAAATAGCATAAGATGGACTTTCCAGGTCACCGGCCATATCACCCAGTACATAAACTACTTCTTTTTGATTTTTACGGTATATGCTTTTCGGTTTGGTCTGCCGCGTTACGGTAACCAGGTCCTTTACGGGTACTGCGTTCCCCTGCATCCCAATCACCTTTAGGTTCAGCACATCATCTATATTGCTCTTATCGGCGTCGCTCAACTGTAGCTTAATTGCGGTTTGGTTATAAGCAGCGGGCTGGGCTGTATTGCCAACCGGCATACCCGACAGCCCGGCGTTAACCGTTGCAGCTATTTGTGCCGTAGCGATACCATAACGCATTGCTTTTTCCTTATTCACTTCAATATGATATTCCGGCTGGTCGTCTTCGACCATCCAGTCCACGTCTACCACATTGGAGGTTTTATTCATTAAAGTTGTTACCTGCCTGGCCACTTTGATCTGCTCCTTATAATCAGGCCCGTAAATTTCAGCCACCAAGGTTGACAACACCGGCGGACCCGGGGAACTTCCACGATCTTCACATTGGCATTATATTTTTTGGCAATTTCCTGTATTGGACCACGCATTTCTTTGGCGATGTCGTGACTTTGGATGCTGCGGTCATTTTTATCAACCAGGTTAACCTGTATATCGGCAACATTGTCTCCCCGGCGCAGATCATAATGGCGCACCAACCCGTTGAAGCTGATCGGGGCAGAAGTGCCGATGTAGGTTTCATAATTCCTGACAAGTACTTGTCTGGATACATAGGATCCTATATCTTTTGCTACGGCCTGTGTCTTTTCGAGAGTGGTTCCTTCCGGCATATCAACCACTACCTGAAATTCATTCTTATTATCAAATGGCAGCATTTTAACGGCCACCGCCTTGGTGTAGAACATCGATAACGATGCGAACAGGATCACCACGATGCTTAGTATAAATGCCCAGCGTTTCCAGCGGGTTTCGAGTAAAGGCCGTATAAATGAGCGGTATATTTTATAGATGCGGGTTTCTTCCAGTAATTTTGGTTTGCTTTCTTCGTCAGCGATACCATGCTTCTCTTTCTCGCGTAAAAAGATGTAACCCAGGTAGGGGGTTAATGTCAAAGCAACTATCAGCGATAAGATCATAGCGATTGAGGCTCCTATAGGCATTGGGCTCATATAAGGCCCCATCATACCGGATACAAAAGCCATTGGCAATACAGCTGCAATTACAGTGAAGGTTGCCAGTATGGTAGGATTACCCACCTCGTTAATGGCATAGATGGCGGCCTGCAATGGCGGCAATTTTTTCATTTTAAAGTGCCGGTGCATATTTTCGGCGACGATAATAGAATCATCTACAACGATACCCGTAATAAACACCAAAGCGAACAAGGTAATTCGGTTAAGCGTGTAATGCATAAGGTAGTAGGCAAACAACGTAAGCGCGAAGGTTACCGGCACAGAAAGAAATACAACTAATCCACCTCGCCAGCCCATCGCCAGCATTACAAATACGGTTACCACCACGATGGCGATAAACAGGTGAAGCAGTAATTCCCCCACCTTGTCTGACGCGCTTTCGCCATAATTACGGGTGACGGTTAGATGCACATCATCAGGCAATAAACTTGCTTTTAAATGCTCCACCTTACCAAGGATCTGTTCAGACAATTTCATGGCATCCGCGCCTTTCTTTTTGGCGACAGATAGGGTGACAGCCGGGTAATTCGATTTAAAGGCTTGAACATTTTTAGTATCCGCTTTCCCATAACCAAACAGCACATACTGATTCGGCGTTTCCGCACCCTCATCAACTTTGGCTATCTGTTTCAGATAAACCGGCTGCTGCTGGTTAATACCTACCACCAAATTGCCAACATCATCTGATGAAGTGAGAAAATTCCCGGTTTCGACGGAAAAGGCAGTATCTTTTTGCAGCAGTGTGCCACCTGGTAATTGCATATTACTACCCTGAATTTGTTTGCTCAACGACAAAAAGTCCACATGGCTTTCGGCCATCTTACTTTTATCCAGCAATACTTTTACCTCGCGGTTACGGCCGCCGATGATATTGACATCAGATACATCGTTGATTTTCTTGATCTCGTTAGCCAACTCCTGTCCCATCTGTTTCAGCTGGTAATCGTCATATTTATCACTCCATAACGTTAACCCTAATACCGGCACATCATCAATGGCCCTGGTCTTGATCAATGGCAGCGTAACGCCTTGCGGCATTTTATCCATATTCTTCAATAGCTCGCTGTAAAGCTTTACTAATGAACGCTCCACATCTTCGCCCACGTTAAACTGCACGATCACCATGGCTTGTCCCTGCATAGAAGTTGAATAAACGTATTCTACGCCTTTGATATTCGAGATCATTTTTTCAATTGGTGCCGCAACTTTGGTTTCCACATCTTTGGGGGAGGCACCGGGGTACCCGATAAAAATATCGGCCATCGGTACCTGTATCTGTGGCTCTTCCTCGCGCGGAATTAAGAAGGTGCTGTAACCACCAATGAGTAAAAAGGCGATCATCAACAGTATGGTCAATTTCGACTGTATAAATGCCTTAGCAATATTTCCTGCAAATCCGTCTTTCATGTTCTTATTTTATTTTAACAGCTACACCGTTATACAATCTGCCTTCTGCGCTGACAATAAATTGCTCATTTGAAGCCATTCCGCTTAATACTTCTACCTGGTTACCCTGCGCTTTGCCCAGCCTTACCCAGCGAAGCAAGGCGGTATGGTTACTGCCAATGGTGTATAAGCCAGTTAATTGGTCCCTATATTCGATAGCCGATACCGGAACCATCAACTGACTACCAGTATTGTCGGTTTTTATTGGCGATGGTAACGGGATGGCCACATTGGCGTACATGCCGGCAAACAAGCCTTGCTTTTCGTTATCTGGGATATTTACTTTGATCATATACTGGCCGCCGCTGTTTTCAGAAGACTGGTTGATTTGCGTTATTTTGCCATTAATCACTTTATGAATCGCATCGACATTTATCGTTACCTGCGCATCTTTTTTTATTAGGCTGATCTCGCTTTCAGGCACAGTTGCGCTCACCTGGTAGCTCCCGCTTTGTTCAATGGTCAATAGTGGCATTCCGGGGGTGGCCATGCTACCGGCATCCATCATTTTCTGAGTTACGGTTCCTGAAAAAGGAGCGGTCAGGCTGGTGTAACTGAGCGTGGCGTTTACCTCATTACGTTGTTGTTTTGCTGCTTCCAATCGTGCTTTTGCCGAACTGTATTGCAGTGTAATATTGTCGAGTTCCTTAGCTGAAGCACTTTGCTGTTTATACAATGCGTTAAAGCGGTCATAGTCCTTTTGTGCGTTCTTAAAACCAGCTTCAGCTTCTGTTATCATCGCATCGGCCTGGGCCCGTTTCGCCAGGATATCGTCATTGCTGATAGTCGCCAGCGTTTGCCCTTTATTCACCCGGTCGCCCACTTTAACATTGATCTTCGTGATATAGCCCATGACCCTGGTGCTGATATTGGCTGTTTGACTGGCTTCTACTTGTCCGCTTACCGTCAATCCCTGGTTGGCATCGGCCGAAGGTTGGCTTACCGTAACAAAAATGGCGGTATCTGCACCGGCGTATGTGTCTTTTTTTCGTTGGAAGAACAGGAGCTAATAAGCAGCAAACCTATCGTTGCAAATAGCTGTAAAGTCCTGTTTTTATGGATCGGCAAGTTCATATCTGATGGTTTATTTGGTGGTCGTTGTTGTTAATAATGTGATATAGGCGTTAGTCACATCTGCAGTAAACCGCGCCTGTGCAAGCGAAAATTTCAATTGGGACAACTGCGTATCTGAAGTCAATATATCTGTGGTATTGACCAGCCCTTGCTGGTAACGGTTCTGTAAGATTCTCAGGGCCTCGGCTGCCTGTTCTATCGCGGCCTGGTCCTGGCCCATTTCAAATTGTGCATCGGACAGGTCGCGGTAAGCTTTGTCAAGCTCCAATTGGCTCTGGTCTTTTTGCTGAGCTAACTGCATGGTAAGTTTGTCACGCTCCAGTTTTTGTGCGGCAATAACATGTTTGGTCTTATTCCCGTTAAAAACGTTCCACGATAACTGTATACCGACCAGGTAAGCTTTAGCACCGAACCCGGTTAAACGGCTGTCGTTATACTGGTAATTGCCAAAGGCATTCAGCTTTGGCAGGTAACTCATCTGGCTCGATTTGATCATCAGGCCGGATGCATCAATTGCTTTCTGCATGGCCATAAAGTCTGACCGGTTAGCGAATATCTTTTGCGTGCTGTCGATAACTGACAAGTTTGTTTGCGGCTCATCAGCGATGCTGTAAATTTTCCCGGTCGGCTGCCCCATTAACAGGCTGAGGTAATCAGAAGCGTTAAGGATACTGCTTCTTGCTTTTGCCAGGTTACTTTCAACCGAGGTTACATGCACTTGGGCATTCAATAAGTCCGACTTTTGGATCAACCCTTGTTTAAAGTGATTTTCGGTGAAGGTATATACAGACTTTGCTGTTTGTCTTGCTTCCGTCAAAACTTTCTCCGCCTGGTAGGCCAGTTGCAGCTGCAAAAACGCTTTCGTGATTTCGAAAGTAGTGTACTCCTGGGTGCGCTGTGTCTTATACCGGTAAATTTCGGTTTGTTTTTCAGCACCTTTACGCATGTATAGCATATCAATGTTGAGCAGGGGTTGTTTGACCTCCACTTGTGCCATATAATCTGGTGTTGCAGAAGGATGGTTTAAAAAAGCAGGATTAAAATCGTTTTGAGTAATGCTGCGCTGCTGCAGTTTAAAACCAAAAGCGCTGAGCGGATTGTTTGTGCTCATAGCTGTATAAGAGAGATCAACCTGCGGCAGAAAGATCGCCTGGGTCTGGTTGAAATTTGACTCCGCAATACGCTCGTCCAGACCAGCCACTCGAATAGCTTTGTTATTGGCTAAAGCTGCCAAAATGGCTTCATTCAGGCTTAGCTTTTGGTGGATGTCCTGCGCTTGCGCTATTGCGAGGAAGCCTGGTATTCCTATATAGAGCATCAGTGCCCATTTGATCAATTGCTTTATTTTGTTCATCAATTTAGTTTTTAACAAAAGTAGTTTCAGCAAAAAAGTTAAACGGTAACATTTGTTACCTACGCTGCCAGGTACAAGTATTTACGTCCCAGCGGACTCTCATCTCGTTTTGACCGGTAATGCTAAATCAAAAAATAGGATTGGAAATAGCATTCACCCTGGTGTACTCATTCTCTCCAGCATCTGGCAAAAACCAATGATTTAGTTAATCTGATTATAAAGTTCAGGGCGATTAACTATTAAATAAATGCTCATTATCAGGAATTAAGATGATTTTTGTCTTTAGTTGAACTATGGACGTTAGGATTGAGGCAGGGTGGTATAAAGCTGTGTAGCGCTCATCTGCCATCCGATTGCTGTCAAAACGAGGCAATATACCCTGCATGCTGGCTGTGATCATACTGAGCTACTGATCGGGATGATTATAATACAGCAGGATGACCGTTTTTTACAACAAGTTATACAGGTTATGGGCATCGGTTTTATCCCGTTGAAATTCATGTTCACTAATTTGAGTGTTAGGAACAACAAAACCATTCACCCTATCCACAACGAATTCCGGAAACCAGCCATCAGGAATCGAAACATTAATACATCCGTTCTTTGCCACCGACATCCCGCTCGTACCTGAAACTTCATGGGTCAGCCGCGGCCTATTGAGCCAGACATCTGCCCCTTGTTTAAGCAGTCGTGATAAACGCAATTCATAACCGGCTAAAATCGCGCAGTTTGGGTAATACTTACCTAAGTTTACGATCTTATCAAAACTGGCTATTGCCTCATAATCGAAGGGATAGGGTTTTCCTGCCCATATCATTTGAATCGGTATTTTGTTGTCGGTCAGCGGTTGCCATCAATTCGTATCAAAAGGAAAGCGATGGGGGAGTAAATTAAAGTTTTATCTTACCCACCGAATAGCCGCCTTAAGAACCAATGCGGGCTATTCACATCGCTCCACAATTCTGAAAGTCAGATAGAGTGTTTATTGATGATTACTATCCGGGCGGGGCACATGATTTGCTTTTGCACGTATCGCGCATAGAAAAAAATATTTATACATAAAAAAAGCCGCCCACAAACGCGGGCGGCTCCTCAATCAACTATTATCTGGCATCTCATTTCACATCCCAGAAGATCTTTGTTGTACGGGTATCTTTTGCCTTTACATCATTATAATGACTGTTAAAGCCAGTTTCGATACTTGGATATACTAACCGGGTTGGCGGCGTAGTATAGTTAGAAAGTTTACCTGTAGTTGGGAAATTCAATACCGGATATTTTGTACGCCTGTATTCGCTCCAGGCCTGGGTGCCTTGCATAAAGCCGAAATGCGCCCATTTCTGTGTCCATATTTTTGCCAGTTTTTGGGTTTGTGTACCTGTATAAGATACTGAAGCCGAACTTAATAAAGTGGAAATATCAGCTGCGTTTAAAGTTGGTTTACTACCGGTGCCCAAGCTGTTCAAATAAAAATAATAGTAAACAGACTGGCTAACCGCAGTTTCGTATGCTGCTTTAGCATCACCACCACCCCAACGCTCAAAAGCCTCAGCTTTCAGGAAGTTAACCTCAGGTGCGGTTATTACGATACCCGGAAGTTTGTTATTGGTTAAGAAAGTGGTTGAATCAACTACCGAATATTTTGCAGCTTCAGAAGATGCCTGTTCGCTTGTAAAAGTTACCGGCATAGCCTGGTAGGTTTTATTACCGTTTTTATCGTACAATACTGGGATCCTTGGATCATTAGCCGGTAACAATACGGTATTTAACAGGTAATCTGGCGCATAGTTACTGCCACCTTCGGTAAGCGCATTTTGCAACGATCCAGTGTAAGTAGTTAACGGTGTTAGTAAAACGTCGGTAGCTGCCGGGCTGTAAGCCGCAGTATTACCTCCATCAATCAATGGATATGATGTTGGATCAGCCAGCATTTTGGCTACCTCAGCTTTTGAACCAGCTTCGTCATAAAAAGACATACGCATCAGCATACGCAAACGGATGGAGTTAGCATACCTCCTCCATTTATCAACACTGCCACCTAACAAGATATCCTGTTGTGTAAATGCTTTGCTTGACTGGCCAGATAAAGTAGCAGTTTTAAAATATGTTGAAGCAGCTTCCAAACCAGCGATGAAGCTTTTGTAAAGCGCTATCTGGTCATCAAATTTAGGGTTTTTCACAGCAGCGCTTGTTTCAAGGCTTCCTGCCTCGCTGAATGGGATATCACCCCAGCAATCAACCATTTCTGATGCCTGATCATATAAAACCACCCGGGCAGCATTCATGATCACATCATTATTTGCCTTATCTGTAGCCGACATTTGGTTGTAGGTAACTTCCATGGTGCGGTATAAAGCCATTACACCATTGGCCGAACCATTTGGATGATAAAAATCCTCCCAGCGGTTACCCATATAGCCATCATTAGGCTGATAAACGGTATTGGTATTAGGCAGGAAACAGGTTTGTGAAAAATCAGCTGTAGCAGTTAGTACAAACGTTCTGTAGTGCCAGTATTCGGCCCTTACCCTGGTATTATTTAACATCCCGGTAAACATGTACGGGATAGTTACAACAGCCGTTTTTTCCGGGTTGTTAAATTTTTCGTCGATGCTTTTTTTGCAGCTTCCCAATGATAAAGCAAGCAAAAACGCGTATCCTATATGTTTAAAATTCTTTTTCATAATTTAATGACTTGTGCTATTAAAAGTTCGCGTTTAATGAGAATCCAAAGCTTCTTGTAGCTGGTGATGAACCTTCATCAACACCTTGCCTGTACCACTTGTCGCCAATCGGAGCTTCAGGATCAAGGTTTTTAAGCGTGCGGTATACATACAATAAGTTTCTTCCTACTAAAGAGAACCTTAAATTATTAAGGTGCAGTGCTTTGTTCACGCTTGCAGGCAATCTGTATCCCAACACAACTTCGCGCAATTTCACATAGTTGTTTTTAAATACTGCATTCTCGTTTACAGAGTTTTCACCCCAGTCATAAGTATTCAGGTAGTATGAAGCAGCGTCAACAATCGTAGTGTTTTTCTCTCCGTTTTCATTTACACCCGGTAATATAACACCGTCGTTATAGGTTTTGCCACCGTTTGGAGCAGTTCCTAAATGTTTACCGCCATTGCCATCAATGTAATAAGCTAAACCGCCATGAGCAGCATCACGATACTGTAAAGTACTTTCGTACATACCTGCAGCAGTACCATATTTTAATGGGTTTGACACCATTTTACCGCCAAAACGGTAATCAACCAATACATCAAGAGAGAAACCTTTGTAATTGAAAGTGTTGGCAATACCACCTACAATTTTAGGCTGTATATTACCTACGTTCACATATTTCGATTTATCAATAGTGTATAAACCATCACTGTTTACAATCTTGTTACCATTAGCGTCTTTGGCTATCGGGTAAACCAATATATTACCTATAGGTTGGTTTGGCTGGGCAACAACCAATAATGCAGATTGATCGCCTGTGTAGAAGGTAAGCCTATCAAAACCTGGTGCGAGGTTATTTACTTTAGAGTGGTTAATAGCAAAGTTTAAACGCACATCCCAGTTAAATTTCCCGGTTATCGGTTTACCGCTGAAACCAACTTCCAAACCATCGCTGTGTAAGGTTGCAGCATTGGCTAATAAGCTCGAAGCACCTGTTGTTGGCGCAACGTTAAGCGCCATAATTACATTTTTAACCTGGTTGTTGTAGTAAGTGAAATCCAAACCTAAGCGGTCTTTCAGGAAACGAGCCTCCAGGCCATATTCCTGTTCGTATTTCATCTCTGGTTTTAACTGCAGGTTACCATAAGTAGCATCAAAAGTAAGCTGCGTTACTGAACCATTTTGTGTTTGTAATGATGATTGGTTATACAACACGTTAGGAACATATCTTGGTGCTTTGTTACCAACCACACCATATGAAGCCCTTAATTTTCCATAGCTGATAAACTCAGGCATTTTAAATGCGTCTGTAAATATGAAGCCCGCATTTACCGATGGATAAAAATAGGTATTGTTTTGTGTTGGAAGTGTTGAAGCCGACTCATTACGTGCGGTACCTTCTAAAAACAAATAGTTTTTGTAATTAAAGTTCAAGATTCCGAAAAATGCCTGGCTTTTCAGGTAACCACGGGTTGCACTTGTATTTGGCACACCGTATGAGTTAGAGATAGAAAAGAAATTTTCGGTAACCAAACCACCATTAGTACCAGAAGATTGGTCACGGTAAGTTTCGCTGCGTGAAGTATAACCACCACTAACAGACATGCTCAGGTCTTTGGTCAATTTTGGCGAATAGGTTAACAATAAGTCACCGTAAGTAACAGAATACTGACCCTTGGTAACACCGTAATAACCTGTGCTTGATGAACCGTTAAATGCAGTAGGATACTCATTATATTGTTGTGACTCAGTATTGCGGCCGGTATAATCACTGCCGATACGGCCTCTGAACTTCACATTTTTAAGCACATCCCAGTTTAAAGTAGCGCTGGTGATTAAACGGTTTTCGGTTTCATCCTCACTGTTCTTTAACTGTGTCCAGAAAAAGTCCATAATATCCGCACCGCTCATATTGTATTTAAAAGCCTCAGCCGGGTTTCTGGCAGCGTTACCAAGCGTTACGTATTTATAACCTAATGATGTCTGATAGTTATCCAGCAACACATCTGCTTTTTCCGAACGGTTTAAGAAGCCACCAAAGTTGGCTAAAACACGGCCTAACTGATACGGACGGTTATGAGTTAAGGTATTTACATAGCTCGCAACGATATCCGCGCTAATTTTATTACTTAACTTAACAGTAGTGTTTAAGTTAAATGAGTTTTTTTGTTGTTTTTGACCACGCTGTATACCGGTATAATCCAAACGGGTTGCCGACAAACGGTAATTAACGTTGTCTGTTTGGTTTGATATAGCGATGTTGGCGTTTGAGCTATAGCCTGTTTGAAATAGATCTTTGTAGTTATTTGGCTGCGGAGTGTAATCCCTGATCTCGCCATCCCACCACCTGATCTTCTGGCCTTCCATTTTAGGGCCAAATTGCGCGTATGAGCTAAAACGTGGTCTGTATCCTGATGGTGAATTAGCATCGGCTAACCAGCCATCTTCGGTAAAACCACCTGCAAGGTTGGTAGCACGGTCATAACCAGGACCGTAAACGTTTTGAAAATTTGGAGTGAAAGCCACTTGCTCTGCAGTACCTACATAGTTGAAATCAACACCAAGGCCTCTTGATTTTGAACCTTTTTTAGTGGTGATCACGATAGCACCGCTCATAGCATCAGATCCGTAAAGCGCTGTAGCACTCGCGCCTTTTAATACGGTAAGCGTTTCGATATCCTGTGGGTTGATATCCAGGATACCGTTACCCCTGATCCGCTGATCAGACCAGTATCCGTCATTATTTGAACCACCGGCACCTGCCTCGCTGTTATTGCGGATAATAACACCGTCTACAACATACAGGGGTTGAGTGTTGTAGTTAAGTGAGTTGATACCGCGGATCTGCACGTTTACAGCGCTGCTTGAACCACCTGGAGCAGTAGTGATCTTAACACCAGGAGCTTTGCCGTACAATGCCGAAGCAAAGTTAGTATTACCGGCCTCTGTTAATTGCTTCGCTGTAATGGTGGTAGTAGCATAACCCAAGGATTTTTCCTGGCGTTTGATACCAAATGAGGTAACTACCACTTCATTTAATTCGCCTTTACCTGCAGCCAGAGTTACGTTGATCACAGCATTGTCGCCCACGGTAACTTCTTTTGGTGTATAGCCTACAGATGAAAATTTAAGCACTGCACCCTTAGCCACTTTAATGCTGTACGCACCGTTTATGTTGGTTTGTACACCGGTTGTTGTACCCACAACTAACACGGTTACACCCGGTAAAGGCCCGGCGTCATCGCGCACCACTCCCGTAACATTGGTTTGGGCAAATAAATTTGCCGAGATAAAAAGGGGCAGTAGCAGGACCACCCACCTTTTCAAGTTTAGATAAAATTGTTGCATGAAAATTGATTAATTGAGTTAAAAAAAGACCTTGAATATGTTTATGTAGGCTCGGAAATATTGGCCTGCGGATTAAGTTTATATAGATTTTCAATCACCGTGGTTACGCCTCCTAACAGTTGCGCGTTATTGCCCAGGTTTGAAACCGCCAATTGGGTGTAGGTGGTTAAGTGGGGAATGCAGTGCTCGTTCATGGCCTGCTGAATGGGGCTGAGCCATAATTTACCGATAACGCTCCCCTTTCCGCTTAAAATGATACTTTCGGGATTCATTAAATGCAGCAATATGGCCAAGCCCTGACCAATAAAATAAGCTGCCTCGGCAATGATTTTTATTGCAAAGGCATCACCTTTAAGTGCTTCATCAATGATATTATCTGCCGATACGGTATCGTATTTTAGGAGGCTGCTAACCTGCCCCTGTTTCAGGCCTTCAGCAGCTTTAGCTTCAATAGCCAGCAAAGAAGCTTCTGTTTCCAGGCAGCCCTGCTTACCGCATGAGCATAGCTTTCCGTTTTTATGAAGCGGCAAATGGCTAAACTCTCCCGCAAAACCGCTGTGTCCTTTAAATATCTCTTTATTGATAATCATCCCCAAACCAACACCCCAGCCCAGGTTAATGATCATGGAGTTATTACGGGCAATGGGAAGTCCAAATTTTTGCTCAGCCAAAGCTATGGCTGTCGAGTCATTTTCAATAAATACAGGTAGTCCGGCGTGTTTGGCAATGTAGGTTACCAATGTTTCTGTCCGGGACTTTAAGAAAGCTCAGGTTATTACCCAAAAACGCGTCAATAAATCCAGGCATGGTAATCCCTATAGCTAAAAACTTATCTTGGGCTAATCCTGAATTAACAACTACAGCCTTGATACAGGCTATCAATGAATGGATAGCATCCTTGTTATCGCCCAGTTTTAATTCAAACTCCTGCACCTCTCCCACAAACTCATTATTCATATTGACAATTACAATTCTTGTCAAAAACTGGTTCATAGCTACCGAAATGATAAAACCGGTATCAGCTATCAATGAATAAGTTGCGGGCTTTCTGCCTCCGCTTGAGGCCCTTATACCTACTTCCTTTACAATATCTAACTTCATCAAGTCGGCTATCCCTTTGGTCACATAAGGAATGCTTCGGCCAGTATAAATACTCAGGTCGTTAAGGGAAGCTGTTTTACTGTAATAAAGTCCTTTAATAAGGTCAATATGCTTAAGAAACATGTAGCAGGGGTTTATATCTGCATATTTAAATAAATTAATTTAATAACAAAAGAAAACTTTTTATTTTTTTAAAAAGTATGATATAGATTTATAAAATCAATAATTACTTTTGAAAATGAGAAGAAATCTATCACACCTTTTCATGGTATTTTATACCATGCTATACACCGGTTACGCACAAGCGCAACACCGTGTAAATCCTGATGAGATCAAAGAAAAAATGCAATGGTTTGCCAATGGTAAGCTGGGCATATTTATTCATTATGGCATTTATTCTGTAAAGGGGATAGATGAAAGCTGGAGTTTTCATAACAAAAAGATCAGCTACCCGGATTATATGAACCAGCTAA
Organism: Mucilaginibacter sp. P19; assembly: GCF_050632265.1. NCBI lineage: Bacteria > Pseudomonadati > Bacteroidota > Sphingobacteriia > Sphingobacteriales > Sphingobacteriaceae > Mucilaginibacter > Mucilaginibacter sp. P19. The sequence continues at coordinate 375,112 of NZ_CP192586.1, read as the reverse complement.
AAGGCTTTACGGCAAATCAATACAAACCGGATGAGCTGGCAGAGCTGATTAAAGAAAGCGGTGCCCGCTATGCGGTAATGACTACTAAGCACCATGATGGTGTAGCTTTATGGAACAGCAAATATGGCTCGCTGAATGTGGTGAAAAAGACACCTGCCAAAAAAGATTTGTTAAAACCATTATATGATGCCCTGCGTGCGCGTGGTATAAAAGCAGGAGCATACTTTTCACTTATTGATTGGAGCCATGCAGACTATCCCGGCTTTTTGAAAGACAGCAGCCGGTACAAGGTTGATGCGCAGCCGGCAAAATGGGCCAAATATTTAACCTTTATGAACGGTCAGCTGGATGAACTGGCCAAACAATACAACCCCGATCTTTGGTGGTTTGATGGTGATTGGGAACACAGCGCCGATGAATGGAAAGCATCAGCCATCAGACAAAAACTGTTAAGCTACAATCCCAACGCGATCATAAACGGGCGCCTGCAGGGATTCGGTGATTATGATACCCCTGAGCAAAACTTCCCGGTATCACGGCCTAATTACAAATGGTGGGAACTTTGCATGACTATCAATGACAACTGGGGCTATCAACCACAGGACACGAATTTTAAAACCCCTTATGAGATCATCAGCATTTTTACTGATGCCGTAAGCTACGGTGGAAATTTACTACTGGATATTGGCCCTAAGGGCGATGGCAGTATCCCTTCGCAAGAAGTGAACATGCTTAAAGAACTGGGTGCATGGAACAAGAAAAACGGCGAAGGTGTTTTTAATACGGTAGCCGGTATGCCACAAGGGCATTACTATGGTGCAAGTACCCTGTCAAAAGACTCAACAACTGTATACTTGTTTGTTCCGGCTAAAACAAGCGCACCGGTATTGGTGAAAGGTTTAAAAAACAGCATCAAAAAAATAACCGTTCTCGGCAGCGAAACACCGTTAAACTATAAAATCGTCGGCAAAATTTCATGGAGTGCGGTACCGGGCTTATTGTATATCCCAATTCCCGAAAGCCAGCAGGATAAATACATGTCGGTAATAAAAATTGAGCTTAACGGCAAGCTTGACCTTTATCGTGGCAAAGGAGGATTTCTCACCAATGAATAACGGGAAAGCTAAAGGCTGGAGGCCGATAGCTATACTGCCAGCACAACTCCTACTTTCATGATATCAGTTTACCAAAGCCTGCAATCAATTGCAGGCTTTGGTTTTTATGTTGATCTCTACTCTTAATCGGGCTCCAACCCGCCATTTATTATGCGGATAAACCGTATCAGGGAAAAAAATTTAATTTTTTTCCCATTAAAACAGCTCCCCCAATCACGAAGTACTATTGCGAATCAAGCGTATCGAAATAATTACATCTTGCTTTTAATCAATACTTTACAATAATTTTGTTTCATCAAACCAATTATCTGGCATCTTCTTAAAACAACGGTATAACCTAATTCAAGGCAATAGCGCGCCTCGGTAACGTTAAGCTCTTTGTTTTATAAGCTATGCCGGTGAAACCAATTGCAAACTAAAAACCAATTTATGAACAACAAACCAAAAACTACCTTTGCAACTCTATTGGGCCTGGCCCTTTTTGTGGCGTTATTTTTTACTTATTGCACTAAAAAACAAGTCTCGCCGGCGGCGGCAAGCAATGATGCTACCGCACGGGCATTAAAAACCCAGGCTACCGGCTTTACCCATCCCGGCATCCTCAACACGAAGCAAACGCTTGATTATGTGGGGCAGCAAGCCAATTCAAATGATGCCAACCGGCTTGCGGCTTACCAGTTTGTACTAAACTATTGCAACAACCACAGCCCCAGCGGCGCCTACAAAGCCACTGTACAGGTTGCCGGCGGAGTTACCACACCCGATGAAATTGCTTTTAAAGGCGATGCCCTGCTGAGCTATGCCCTGGCGCTGCGCTGGGCTAAAACCGGTAACGCGGCATATGCTACTACTGTAAAACAAATACTCGATGGCTGGGCCAATAGTTTTCAGAATTTCAGCGTAACCGGCTCACAACCAAACCAGGCTTCGCTTGAGGCTTCGTGGGCTGCGCCTACCTTCGCCGCGGCTGCCGAAATTATCAAATACTATATTCCGGCCGGTGGTGTTGGCGGCGGCTGGACCACGGCCGAAAACACCCAGTTTGTAAACTTTCTGAACAACATGAAAGATAATTACATCAATAACGTGCCCAACTTTAACAACAACTGGAACGTATCTGCCGGATATGCAAAAATGGCTATCGGTGTGTTTGAAGATAGCCAAACTGTATACCAAAACGGCATTACTGTTGTAAAAACTGTATTGCCCAATGTAATTGCATCAGATGGCTCGATGGACGGCGAGATCTGCGGCTCGCACAATGATTATGTGCATTACCAGTACTCTCTTACCGGTTTAAGCTATGCGGCAAACATCGCAGGTATACAGGGGGATTTGTCAATTTACTCGGCCAGCAGCAGTCGCCTGTTAACCGGGTTTAATTACCAATACAAGCTGATGCACGGCACCGTGTCGCCGCCATGCTCACCTAACGGTAATGTAAACAACCCTATCTGGCCGGGAATTGAAGTGGCTAATCGTCATTACGGCACTACCGAAACCAGTTACATCGCCAGCAATTATGTATGCGACAGTAACGGCCTGCCCAATGGCGATATCGGTTTTCTATGCTGGACAAACTATACGCATAACAACGTGCCAACTACTTTTTAACAAAGTATTCGCTTAATAAAAATTCTATCCCGGCTGCTCCGTTTATGACTGACCTCATTTAACGGAGCGGCTTTTTAGCGACGAATTCAAAAAGAGCTTACAAGAATATCAAGGCATTATAAAAATGAATAATGACAATTTGAAACATATTTGGCCTTGTACCTATTATCCATTAGATGCAACAGAACAGCATAACACTTATATTCCCACATCAGTTATTCAAACACAATCCCCAGATAACCCAATTAAGACCGGCTTATTTGGTGGAGGAAATACTGTTTTTCAATCAATATAGTTTTAATAAAAAAAGCTGGTACTTCACCGGGCGTCGATGAAGTTTTATGCGCATCATCTTGCCAGCCAAAATATTGCGGTTAACTATATTGGTGCTCAGGATCCACTTGCCGATGTTCGCCGGCTGATTACTTCATTAGCCAAAAAGGGCATCAAAAACATTTATTACACCGATACCGCCGATAACTGGCTCGAAAGCAGATTAAACAAGGCCTGTGTTGAGAATGAGATCCAGCTCATCAAACATCGAAGTCCCAATTTTCTTAATAGTCCTCACGAGGTTGCCGATTTCTTTGACAAAAAGAAAACCTACTTCCAAACCGATTTTTACATAAGCCAGCGCCGACAGCGAAATATTTTGCTCGAACCAGATGGAACACCCATTGGTGGTAAATGGACCTATGATAGTGAAAACCGGCTCAGGTTTCCGAAGAATGAGGTAGTGCCTCTGCTGAACATATCGCCGGAAAACGATTATCTGAAAGAAGCCCGGCTGTATGTAGATACCCATTTCGCCGATAATTATGGTAACACCACATCGCCGTTTGGCAACCTGGGCGGTTTTTATCCAACTACCCATGAGGAAGCAGAGCACTGGCTGGATGATTTCTTGCAACAACGCTTTCGGGATTTTGGTATTTACGAAGATGCTATGGTGGCAAACGAAAGTTTTTTATATCATTCGGTGCTAAGCCCTACGCTCAACATTGGCCTGCTTAATCCGCAACAGGTTATTGATAAAGCCCTTGATGTGGCCGCAGATATGGATATTCCGCTAAACTCTTTAGAAGGATTTGTAAGGCAGATAATGGGCTGGCGCGAATTTATCCATATTGTATATGAGCGCGAAGGAACCAGGCAGCGCACTAAAAACTACTGGGGATTTAAACGCCGCATTCCTCATTCGTTTTGGAAAGGCAATACAGGCATTCACCCCGTCGACGTTGTGATAAAAAAGGTGCTGGCTACCGGGTATACCCATCACATTGAGCGCCTGATGGTGATGGGTAATTTTTTTGCTGTGCGAATTTCATCCCGACGATGTGTATCAGTGGTTTATGGAAATGTATATAGATGCCTATGATTGGGTTATGGTGCCCAATACCTACGGTATGACCCAATTTGCCGATGGCGGTCTTATGATGACCAAGCCCTACATCAGCGGCAGCAACTATTTGCTAAAAATGGGCGACTGGAAAAAAGGCGATTGGCAAGATACCTGGGATGGCCTGTTTTGGCGTTTCATTCATGTACACCGCAATTTCTTTTCACAAAACCCGCGTTTGGGCATGCTGGTGAAAACTTTTGATAAAATGCCCGCCGAAAAACGAAGAATACATTTAAATAATGCGGAACAATTTCTCGAAAACCTTGACAAACATGCAGTCCGGATATAATTGAACCTCTCATTTTTTAGATCCCTACATTCGTTAATACTATCGAAAGACCGGGCGATACTGGCGCTTACGGAAGAAGTTACGTTAATCAGTAACCAACTAAAAGATGAAACATATCAACAGGCGGCCAAAGTACTGGAAGAAAAATATCTGGCACAGGTTATCTTAGCTATTATAACCATTAACGCCTGGAACAGGATCGGCATTACAACCAATTTGATGCCCGCATAACATTAGTTGAGTGCTTAAAGGCTCTAAACCGCGGAAGGTGCTTAAAAAACATTTTCCTCGGTTTTTAACCTCTGATCATTTATAATTATAAAGCTTAATACGCTGTATCCCGTATTCCCCTACGGGGATTCTCAAATGTCTTCCCTGGTGATCCTCATCCCCGTTTAAACGACGCCCGGGTTGCCATTTGCCGTTTACAAATACCCCTTCATCCACCTGCAAAATACCAGCACGCTCCCCATCTTTAACAGATTTAAAGCTGATCACCAACCCTGTCCCCCCTACATAAAACTCATCATTACCTAAAGCAATGATAATTCCTCCGGTTAATGGCCAGCTTGCATCTTTAGCTTTTGGCGACCAGCCCAGGGTTAAATCATGCGAAACTATCAGGATATAATCACCCATTTGCAACCGAACCGTATCTGCATCCTTGCTTAACAGTACGCCATCTATAGTCCCCTTATGTTTGGCTTTACTGATTTCACCGGCTAACTGCTGAATGATACTGTAAGATTGGCCAAGCGGCTCACCTGCCGTTTTGTTATCTGTTTCGATAGAAAAGGGTGAAAAACCCAGCGCCTTGTAATGCCCAATGGCATAAAAGCTTTCGCATCTACCCCATCTTCAAAACGATGTTCGGGGATAAACAACGCGTTATCAGGCCGCGTATAACGGTCATTCCAATACTTAAAATTTGGATTGTAAAAATCAGGCGATAGAAAGTCAATATCCGGTGCTGCCGCTTTCCAGATATCAATTAAATGCGGCAAGGGGCCTGCGGAAGGGTATTGTCCCGGCTTTTTACCTGGAGCGTTAAGGGCTGCGTTCACATACATCGGCAGCGGGTAAACGGCCTTACCTGCTTTAGCCACAGCGTTAGCGTATCCGGCAAAGTACCAGACCATAAACAGCTCGTCGGTAGCCGGGCTTTTGCCAAAAACTGATTCCCAGTTACCTGAAGTTTTATTCCCTCCATCCTGCCATATTTTTTGCATCTCGGGTACAAGCTTGTCTTTGTGCGAATTTAACCAGGAGATTAGCTTTGTCGGGACTGGCCGGTTAAAAGCTTCATCGGCCAGTTTCGAATGATCGCGGGCATCCGGCAGCATGCCTATTTCGTTTTCAACCTGTACCATTATCACAGTGTGAAACTTACTATCAGTTTCTTTAATATGCCTCATCAGCGAACTGAATGCTTTGCTATCGGCAAGTAAAGCCTCTTTGGAAAACGGCGTAATAATCTCTTCGGGGCCGCCGGTACTATTTGCCACACGCGGAAAATGTTTTTGATTGGTTTTAACCCAGCCCGGCGAATAACAACTCATACTGTTTTTCCAGGTACCAAACCAAAGCAACACCAGTTTCATATGATGTTGCCGGGCACTTTTTATCAGGTAATCAACCAGCGTAAAATTAAATTTACCCTCCTGTGGTTCCAATAACTCCCAATAAACCGGTGCAATCACGGTATTGAGGTGCATTTTTTGCAGTTTAGGCCAAATCGGGTTCATGTAGGGCGTGCTTGAGGCACTTGAGTTTCCTAACTCCCCACCTGTCATTAAATAGGGCGCTCCATCTACCAATAATTCTGTATTACTACCATAATATTTTACTTGTGGTATGCCCTGCGACAGGCTTTGCGATTTAACCTTAAACAATATCAAACAACAAAAAACAAATATTAATACCGGTGACTTCATAGCTATTTATTTTGATGTAAATAGAACCCTGTTATTTGCTCGCATATGCCCATGCCAAAGCCTTGAGCATAGTAACAGGTTTGCCTGATAAATGGGTAACATCCTCAATAATGATATGCTTAAAAACAAGGTTTTCATAATGACGGCTATCCAATAACGCCACCAGCTGTTTGTTAGGCACAACCTGTCCATGTGTTTCCAGTCCGCCTACTTCAATAAAAACATTTACAGGCAGGCTTTTATGTTTGGCAGCATATTGCTTTTCAGTTTCAAATACAGCTCCATTACCATAACCCAATGCAGGGCTGCCTATCAGGATATTTTTAAACAGCGTTGGCTTTTCAAACAAGGTATAAGTGGCAAACAGGCCCCCCATCGAATATCCGTACAGAGTACGGTTTGCAGGATCGGCCTTTAAACCGGCATCTATCGCTGGGATCAATTCCTTCTCAATAAAAGCAAGGAATGCCGGCGCACCACCGCTTTCGGCCACATTGGGAAATGCAACCGGTGTGAAATCACGGTTACGTTTGTTGCCGGGCGTACCAATCAGGCCGCCATCGCCAATAGCCACCAATATAGGTTCGGGAATATGATATTCGGCCATCAATAGTCCCAAATACTCCAGCGACGGTGAAAAGTCGTTATCACCATCAACCACATACAATACCGGAAATTTTTGTTTGGCGGTATCATAACCGGCCGGGTAATGAATATAAATATCATAATCATTACCGGCCAGTTTAGAGTGCATTTGTCGGTGTTCGGAGTTAGGGATAATAACTGGCTTAACCTGCTGCGCAAAACCACGCGCCCCCAGCAAATCAAGCAATAGCAATAACAGAGTTAAAGCTTTAAGGATTTTCATATCGATGAGATTACAAAAACGGATCGATCAGCTTGATAGAACCATCGGCATTATGCTGCAGTTCGGTTACCTTCACGTTGCGCAGGTGTGTTTTGCCCGATAGCTGGGTATCGTGGTAAAATATGTACCATTTGCCTTTTATTTCGATGATGGAATGGTGGGTTGTCCAGCCCTCTACTGGTTTCATAAATACGCCCTTATAAGTAAATGGCCCAAGCGGACTATCACCTATCGCATAGCAAAGCAAATGCGTATCGCCGGTTGAATAGGTAAAGTAATATTTACCGTTGTACTTATGCATCCATGAGCCCTCAAAAAAGCGGCGGTCATGATCTTTGGTCAACAGAGGTTTGCCAAGGCTGTCTAAAATAACAGCATCTTTTACAGCACCGTCAAAAGTTTTCATATCTGATTTAAGCAAAGCTACCTTACAGCTTATGGCTGGGGCATCTTCCTGTTTCGAATCGGTCTTTGATCCATCTGCCTCGTATTTACCGGAGATCCAGCGCTGAAGCTGACCACCCCAGATTCCACCGAAATACATGTAGGTTTTACCATCGGTATCCGTAAAAACGGCAGGGTCAATACTGTAACTTCCTGCTATTGGTTCAGGTTCGGCTTTGAACGGGCCTGCCGGGTTGGCAGAAGTTGCCACGCCGATATGGAACACATCTTTTTTATCTTTTACCGGGAAGTACAGGTAATAAGTACCGCTTTTAAAAGCTGCATCAGGCGCCCACAGCTGCCGACCAGCCCAGGGGATATCCTTGATATCAAGTGCCACACCATTATCTGTAACCTTGCCGCCAATGCTATCCATCGACAGGATGTGATAATCTTTCATGGCAAAATGGTCGCCGTTATCATTTTCGGGGATGCCCGCATCGATATCATGCGATGGATAGATATAAATTTTGCCGTTAAATACATGGGCCGATGGGTCCGCTGTGTAAATGGAACTGATGAGCGGCTCGGAAAGATATTTTACTTTTTTGCCGATATCTGTTTTTGTACTATCGCCTGCATTAGCTGTCTTTTTTGTTGATGAGTCACATGCACTCAAAATGCATAAGGATGCAAAAAGTGCGGGAACTAATTTTGCTGTGGTAAATTGCTTGCTCATTGACGTTTGGTTTATGGTGGTGATTAATTGGTCATGTAGTTATTGCCTCCTATGCCCGGCACATAATAAAACTTCATTTTTTTATAATAATCCAGCTGGTGCTGCGGCTTGGGGTAGATAGCCGGGACAGGCATTTTTGAAAATGTTTGGAAATATAAAACACAGGCATCGCGCCAGGTTGTAGCCTCATTTAACTGAACCTGCATTAATTGTTTTACCTCTGTAAAGCGTTCGGCATCTATCCTGCCCTGCATTTTATCCCAGGTAAGCCCCATTTGCTTAACAGAATCAGCCCCTACATAGTAATGATGAACGAGCTCATCCCACAATGACCTGCCCGAGCGCATTTTATAAGTCCAGCTTAAATGATGAAACCACAACAGGTATTCATCAGGGCAGGTTTGCAGGTTTTCCCACTGTGCCTTAACTTCAGGTGCATATTGCAAGAGTGCATCGCTGCCCGTACCTGTACGGTTAAAGCCTATCCCCGCCGAATCGGCTTTATGGTAATAAGTGGCATTCCAATCAGGACGACCGGCATTATCAACCCAGGGACCGGGGCCATAATGAGTTGATACCCCCATAATATGGTGCAGCCCGAGCGGCGTCATGTAATTAACTGTATTTTCCCTCGATTGCAGCATGAAGTTTTTTACCGGCGACACAAAGCTATCGTCATTACTAAAAGTCATTTTGAGCCAGTCGGCGGCAATTACACCTGGAGACTGGTCAGGGTTCCAGGCCATGCGACCGAAGGCATACCAGTTAGCCTGAGCAAAGGGATGACCGCACCAGTTTAAATCAGTGCCAATATTAGCCACGCCCGCCATGCCGGTTATCAGTTTTTTGTTAAAATCACCCTTGATCACCCGCGCAACGGTTGAACCTATGCCATGTGTATAAGTATCTGATTGCAGGCATTCGGCAAACAAAGGCGCTTCATAAACCAAATGGGTTGAAAAGCCAAGATATTCCTGGGTAAGCTGGAACTCCATCATCAGCGGGGTATTGGGCATAGCCCCAAACAATGGGTGAAATGGCTCTCTTGGCTGAAAATCTATCGGACCATTTTTTACCTGGATGATCACATTATCCCTAAACTTTCCATCAAAAGGTTTAAATTCATTATAGGCCTGCTTAAAGCGATCGTCGGGTACCTTATTATCATAAACAAAGGCACGCCACATCACTATGCCATGATGAGGAGCTAAAGCATCGGCCAGCATATTTGCTCCATCGGCATGGGTACGGCCATAGCTTTGCGGACCGGGCTGTCCCTCCGAATTAGCCTTCACTAAAAATCCGCCGAAATCTGGAATGTAGCGATAAATTTCATCAGCCTTATCGGCCCACCATTTTTTTACCGCGGGATCAAGCGGATCAGCAGTTTTTAGGCTTCCAAGCTCAACCGGGCTGCTGAATTTTACCGACAGGTAAATCCTGATACCATATGTTCTGAATACATTGGCCAAAGCCTGCACTTTTAACAAATATTGGGGCGAAAGGATCAGGGCATCTGCATTTACATTGTTTACAACTGAGCCATTGATCCCTACCGAAGCATTGGCCCGCGCATAATCAATATAACGTTGGTCAACCACACCTGGCAGCTTGTGCCAGTTCCAGATGGATGAGCCCGCGTAGCCCCGCTCCACGGTACGGTTCAGGTTATCCCAGTGATCCAGTACCCGGTACATCATCCTTGGGTGATCTGAAAGATCCAGTTTATTAATAGATTGATTGGTTTGGATCAGCTTTAAAAAATTAAAAACACCGTACATAACCCCTGCATCGGTGTTGGCCGTTATGATGATACATTTCTTTTGATTGACAAGGGCAGTTTTGATAAGATACCCTTCGCTGCCGATGCTATCGGGGGCAGTTATCGAAAAAGCCTTTAGTGATCGCGGCGTACCTATTATAATAGTTTGCCCATTGGTTGTCCTTTTAGTATCTCGTGGCTTTAGGGCCAACATTCCATCAAGGCCAGTTAAGAGCTCGGTCCTTGCAGCTTTAAGCTGGTCAGACTGTGCCGGGAAGATCATGTTTTGCAACTGTTGCCTGTAAATGTTTGCCAGTTGCTTGTTGCTCACCTTATTATATTCAAGCCATAATTTATAGCCGTCGTCTGCATATGCTTTATTTATCGCTGCCATGAAAAGCAGTACCAGTAAACACCTGTTTGTTAATGAATATTTGGCCATGACGTTATTAATTCCAGCTTTATAAACCCATCGGCGGTCTATAAAAAAACACAATTAATCTGTTGAAAAACTTATGAATGAAATGGGTTAAGCTCCCGCTTCATTTAGTATGGTTTATAAAGTTTTAGTTTTATGCAATCGATTGCAAGATAAAAACTTTTATGACTTTTAACAATAGGAATTTAATTATTGATTCCTTATTTAAGCTACCTTATTTATTGCAGCTCTTGCTGGTCGTACAGTATGCGTTTAAGCCCCATCTCCAACCCACGTAACTCGGCCAGGCCCTTTAACCTGCCAATTACTGAATAGCCGGGATAGGTATCATAATTAAAGTCATCAAGTAGTTTATGCCCGTGATCAGGTCGCATGGGGATAGCCATATCACTCCGGCCTGCATTTTTACGGGCTATCTGTTCATTGATAATGGCTTTCATCACGGCATACATATCAACACTGCCTGTTAAATGATCGGCCTCATAAAAGCTGCCATCCGACTGCCGGGCCACGTTGCGCAGGTGTAAAAAGTGGATCTTATCACCCAGGCGGCTTATAATTTCAGGAAGATCATTTTTGCCCGATGCACCTAACGAGCCGGTACAAAGCGTGATACCATTGGCAACTGAAGGATAACTATTTACAATATCAGTAAGATCATTTAAGGACGATGCTACACGGGGCAGCCCCAGGATAGGAAACGGGGGATCATCAGGGTGGATACACATTTTAATGCCCAGTTTTTCGGCATATGGGATTATAGCCCGTAAAAAATAAAACAGATTTCCCTTTAATGCTTGCGCGTCTACCTCACTGTATTTGTTAAGGTGTTCTTTAAACTCCGCAATGGTAAAAACCTCATCCGTACCGGGTAAGCCGGCCAATATTGTATTGGTTAACAGCGTTCTGTCTTCGTCACTCAGCCCATCGAGGTAATGCTTTGCGGCTGCCTGTTGTTCCGTGGTAAATTCGTTAAAGGCATTCTCCCGTTCTAAAATATACAAGTCAAAGGCTGCTAAAGCCGGAGCGTTGTAAAGCAAGGCCGAAGCACCGTTTGCTAATCGATAATCAAGATGCGTGCGGGTCCAATCCAATACGGGCATAAAATTGTAACACACCGTAAAGACTCCCTCCGACGCTAAATTTTGCAGTGTTTGGATATAATTATCAATGTAGCGGTCACGTTCCGCACTACCCATTTTGATACTTTCATGAATATTCACACTTTCTACAGCAGTCCAGTTAAAGCCTGCGCTTTCAATTACCGCTTTCCGCTGCCTGATTTCTTCACGATCCCAAACGTCCCCGCAAGGTATATGATGAAGCGCGGTAACTATCCCGCCTGCTCCCGTTTGTTTTATTGCGCTTAAAGTTACCGGGTCGCCGGGGCCAAACCACCTGAAAGTTTGTTTTAAATCTGGTACCATATTATTTAAAAACGAATTGCTATCAACGCGATAAATTTATGCAATCGATTGCATAAATTTTAAATAATCTGTAATAATTTTATACTTTTATCCCTGAACAATCTGGCTGCGGTTATTATCGAACCTGCAACATTGTTTATATATTTTAGATTGACTATATGTCGGACAGCGGAAAAGAGATAACCATATATGACATTGCCGAAAAATTAAAGGTTTCGGCAGCTACGGTTAGCCGTGCGCTCAAAGATCACCCGCGGGTTAATAAAAATACCAAAAAGAAGATTATCAAGGCAGCCGAAGAAATGGGTTACCGCTCCAATTCGTTCGCCAGCAATTTACGCCGTAAAAACAGCAACATCATCGGCGTTATTGTGCCACGGCTCAACAGCAGTTTCATGTCGGATGTTATTGCAGGCATCGAAAAAGTGGTGAACGACAATAACTACAACCTCATCATCAGTCAGTCGTTAGAAACGATGAAGAAAGAGATCAGCAACGCCAGGGCCATGCTGAATAACCGGGTTGACGGCCTGTTGGTTTCATTAGCTTATGATACCACCAGCATTGAGCATTTTGAACCTTTTATCAAACGCAATATCCCGGTGCTTTTCTTCGACAGGATTTTTGAGCACGAGCAGTATCCGCAAATCTATATCGATAACTTCAAAGCCGCTTATGAGGTAACTAAGCACCTGCTTGAACAGGGCTGCAAACGGATAGTACATATTACCGGAAATCAATTGCGCAATGTTTACGCCGAACGCCTGCGCGGGTATAAAAAAGCTCTTGAAGAACACCAAATTGATTTTGATGGGCAATTGGTGATCATCAACGACCTGAGCGCTAAAGAAGCTGCGGTAGCGGCAGAAACCATTTTACAAATGGATCCTCTGCCCGATGGCATATTTACAGTTAATGATGTCAGTGCCGTTAGCTGTATCCAGGTACTGAAAAAGGCAGGCATCAAAATTCCCGAACAGATAGCAGTTGCGGGCTTCAATAATGACCCGGCAGCCTGTGTGATTGAGCCCAATCTCACTACAGTAAATTATAAAGGCTATGAAATGGGTGAGGTTGCCGCCAATATGCTTATCAATCATTTGGCAAACAGGCAGGATCTGCAACAAACGCATAGCCTCATCCTCAGATCGGAATTGATAGTACGTGAATCCTCCAAAAGAAAATAACTTAAAAAATCCATGAACTCAAAGACCAAACTTGCTATCGTAACCGGCGGTGCCTCGGGCCTTGGCCTTGCTACCACCAAAAAATTCACAGAGGAGGGTATCAAAACCATTATCATAGGCCGCGACGAGGCAAAACTTATTGCGGCAGTAACACAGCTTGGCGATCTTTGCAGTTACAGGCAATATGATCTGAGTGATACCACCGGTATACCGCAACTGATAGCAGAAATTGAAGATGAATTTGGCGCACCTGATATTTTGGTTAATAATGCCGGCATTAACCATAAAAAAGCTTTCGCCGAGGTAACCGATGAAGAGTTCGCCAGAGTGATCCAAACCAATCTTACTTCGGTATTTGCGATAAGCCGTGAGGTAGTAAAAATCATGTTGAAAGCTGGCAGTGGGAGCATAATTAACATCAGTTCGATGGCTGCACAATACGGCATACCGTATGTTATTGCCTATACCGCATCTAAAACCGCCATCGAAGGCATGACAAAAGCCATGGCTACCGAGCTTTCGCCGCAAGGCATCAGGGTTAACTGCGTTGCTCCGGGCTTTATAGCCACAGATATGTCGGCAAAGGCGCTGGATAATGATCCTGCCCGCAAGCAAAAAGTGATGGGCCGTACCCCAATGGGCAAATTAGGTGAACCTGCCGATGTGGCCGAAGCCGTTTATTATTTGGCGACAGATGCTGCCAAATACGTAACCGGGGTTGTTTTACAGGTTGATGGGGGTAATTCGATTGGGTTTTAATAAATTCGGCATGACTTGAAGGAGACCTCATTTCCCGCTTCCTTCTTTACCATAATGCATCAACTTATTGGCCCAGGCAATAAAGTATTTTACGTTTGGCGCGTCGGTATGCCCACCATCATGCTGACGCCAGGCAAGTTCGCCATCAAGCGGCCCTGTATTAACGGGTGGCATTTTTTCGGTTTTGTAATCGTTTGAAACGCCGAGGTCCTTTGCGCCGAGCAGTTTAAATACAGAACCCGCAGCTACAGTTGCCATATAGCTTCCCTGCTGATCAAGCCATTTGGCATCGCCCTGTTCCGGCACGCCATAGCTTATAAAAGTAAACCGCGGGGCACACAAGGCAATCAGCTCATGTGCATCTACTGGAAGGTCTTTCGCGGTTTTAGCACCGAATACGGCATCCGATGCACCATATTTCATAAAGTTACCGGCCATCCAATAATATTCGCCACCGGTAAGACTTTCAACCGCTTCTCCAAAGTTCCGGCGATGCAACTTGGCCCCTCCCTCACCCGACGAACCTATCAACCCCATGGCAAACCTTTGTTCAAAAGCAAGTGTTACCAGTGCTGCCTTTCCATAGCGGGAAACACCTTCAATACCTACATGTCTGGAGTCAACAGCCCGCTCAGTTTCCAGGTAATCCAACGCGCGTGCCGCTCCCCATGACCAGGCACGTAAAGCGCCCCAATCCTCCGGCTTACGGGGCTGGCCTTTATTCACCAAACCGATGATTCCTTTGGTTAAACCTTCGCCATTATCTGCCTGAATAGACGACGGATCTATAAGTACATACCCCCATCCATTGGCAATTAGTTGCGTGGCAGTCGGAGGGTCGCCTTTCATCACTGGAAAACCACCGGGACCAAAGGGAGATTGTTCGGCAATAGGATTATAAGCGGGATATTGCTCAAAAGTAGTTTTAAACTCGGGATGTTCTTTTAAAAGAAGTTCTTTCAATGCAGCATTGATTTTTTCCACATCAGCAGCCGGGGCTGCGCCGGCGCCGGTAGCGCGCTCCGACCAAACATCATCAGTACAGGTACAGGTCCTTTGGCATTTGCGGGGAGTGTTAAGGTCATTTCGATATTGACGTTGATAAGCGGATAAGCCGTATTATCAACATGGCCTATCAGTTGTTTGGCAATCACCGGATAAAAGCCAACCCGCTCTTTATCGGTTATTTTAACCGTCCAGGTTACTTTGGGTACATTAGCAGGGATGCGGCCATAAACCTCACGCTCCATATCCTCCACAATTTCGGGGCGGCGCTGTTTCCACCACATTTCGGCTGTAGTTACCTTTTTACCATTCTTTAGCGTAAGGGCGTCAGGCAAATCAGGATAAGGGTTAGCCAGCGCTTCATCATAATTAGCATGATTAGGGGCCGATTCATCGCCGCTTGGCCCGTTACGCAAGGTTTTAATTCCTAATTGCGTCATCATATACTTATGGTCCTGGTCAGCAGTGAAATTTACCGGGGCCGGGGTTTGCGCTTTCGCAGCAATGGCCCATGTGAGTAAGAAAAAGAAGGCAGTACTTTTCATCGCTCCTGGTTGTAAGATGGTTTATGGTTATTGCAGTTTCCCGGTTTGAAACGGTGATGCCGGCAAGCCTTCTTTATTATACAGATTCGCGCCATCCGGGTTATCGGCCCAGGCATACCTTACGTAAAGCGGTGCAGGGATTTTATCACTCCAAACCAGTATCTTATCTCCTTTAATAAGGGCCTTTGCCCAAACAAACTTTTTGTCGGCCCCGGCTATCGCAAATTGTGATAGTTCTTCGCCATCCTCAGCAATAAGCCCCGCACCTGTATTTTTAAAAGCAATCTCAATCTTATTCCCCTCAATTTTAGCCGATTGGTAAATCGGCCCTGATGGTACTACGTTTACCTTGCCATAAACCACATTTTCGGCTACCCTGGCAAGCCTTTCTCCTACCTTTTTTTATTAAGGGGATGAATATCGTTCCATTCGCCGGCATCAATGGTTACCGCCATACCAGTATTGGGCACTTCAAGGGCCTCAAGCTGACCGGCGCGTAATTGCGCCCAGTCGCTTTCTGTTGGCGAATATTGTACCTCGTTAAAGTTAGGAAGCTGTGCATATATAAAGGGAAGATTACCTTGTTGCCAGCGATTCCGCCAGTCGGCAATAAGAGCCTTTAACAAGGTTCCATATTCGGATGCGCGGCTGGAATTACTTTCGCCCTGGTACCAAACCATACCTTTAATGGTATAATTAATAACGGGCGCTACCATGGTGTTGTAAAGACCGGTAGGTTCATTCTGGGCCGAAAATTCCGGTTTCATCCTAACGGGTTCAAACACCTGCCCAACTTTGTATTGCCAATCGCCGCGAAGGTCGATGGTATCACCGGCTATCGCCAGATAGTATCGTTTATCAGGCACAAAACCGCCTTTGCCCGATGTATTGGTAATGCGTACCACAACAGTATTTTTACCCGGCTTTAATAATCCGGCAGGCAATGTATAGCGCCTTGGAGGGTATTGATAAGTAATGTTTCCTACCAACTTCCCATTGAAATAGGTTTGATCGGCATCCACTATCCTGCCTAAATACAACTTAGCAGTCTTGCCCTGTACCGATGCGGGCAGTGTGATTTCTTTCCTGAACCATACCACGCCATTCAATCCTTTTACTCCCTGATCGGCCCAGTAGCCCGGCAGCCAGAAACGGTGCCAGTTATGCGGCTGATAGGTGGTATCATACCATGGTTTAGGCTCATTTAAGCCTTTATCTGCGTCAAGCTGTTCTATTGGTTCCGGGTGCTTTTTCAATACACTATCCATAAATGCCGTATTGCTGAACCGGGCAATCCTGTTATGATATGATTGAATGTTCTTTAAGCCCTCGCTGCTGATCCAGGCCTCAATAGGCGTACCGCCCACACTTGAGTTGATGATACCTATAGGCACATGATATTTTTGATAAAGCTGTTTGGCAAAAAACCATGATGTGGCACCAAAACCTAAAACAGTTACAGAATCGGCTTTAACCCATTTACCAGGTAACAGATCTGAGTGTTGCCTGGTTACGTCAGACTCCGTTTTAACGAAAAAATTCCTGATCTGCGGATAATTGGCTTTTGCTATTTCATCAGGATATTTTTCCTTAACCCGCTCCATAGGCAAAACCATATTCGATTGCCCCGAACAAAACCATACATCGCCAATTAAAATGTCCCGGATAGTAATACGATTATTACCGGTGATTTCCATAGTATACGGCCCCCGGCTTTCATTGGCTGAAGGGCAATTTTCCAGGAACCGCTTTCGTCAGTAACGGTGCGGTATGTTTTATGCTGAAAATTAACGGTGATCTTTTCGCTTGCATCGGCCCATCCCCAGATCTTTACTTTGGCATCGCGCTGTAATACCATGCCATCGGCAACCAGTTGCGGCAGGCGCACTATTCCATAACACGGTAATATTAAACAAGCGAACAGCGCGACAAGTAATAGCTTCACCGACCTCATAACTCCGAAATATTTATTGATGGTTTATTTGACTAAGTAACAAATAAAAAAAGATTTGTGCAATCGATTGCACAAATCTTTTTTCATTTTAATTTCTGATTAGTCAGTAAACGATCATAAATGTGTTCATAGTCCTGCAACGCAGTAGCAATGAACATTTTTTTGTTTAAAATCGCATTTATCAAAACCGGAAGATGGCTAAAACAAGAAATATCAAACCAGAACAAAAGATTTCGTTCAGAGAGCGTTTGTCGGCATTGAGCAATCTCCCGGATTTTTTCAGGCTGGTATGGCAAAGCAGTCCGGGTAAAACAACAGCAAGCTTTTTGTTACGTATTATACGTTCGGCCATGCCGGTTGCCTTGTTGTACGTAGGTAAGCTGATCATTGATCAGGTAGTATTGCTCAACCGCCACGGCGGAAGCCAGCATGAATTATGGAAACTGGTTATCATTGAATTTTTGCTGGCTGTGGCAACCGACGGCCTAAACCGGATGATCAGCCTGATGGACAATCTGTTGGGAGACCTTTTTGCCAACTATACCTCCATGCGCATCATGCGGCATGCGGCCACGCTGGACCTGGAGCAGTTTGAAGATTCTGTTTTTTATGATAAACTGGAGCGTGCCCGGCAGCAAACCGTTGGGCGTACCATACTTTTATCACAGGTAATGAGCCAGATCCAGGATTTTATATCAATTGCTTTCCTGCTTACCGGTTTGCTGACTTTGAACCCCTGGCTGATCCTGTTACTACTCATTTCAATCATCCCTTCGTTTCTGGGCGAAAGCTATTTCAACAGCCAGAATTACGCGCTCACCAGGAGCCAGACACCTGAACGACGAGAGCTGGATTATGTGCGCTACCTTGGCGCGAGCGATGAAACGGCAAAGGAAGTCAAGATCTTTGGCCTGTCTGATTTTATTATTAACCGCTTTAAAACCTTATCAGATAAATTTTATGCCGATAACAGCAAACTGGCCGTGAGGCGTTCGGCCTGGGGTACCTTCTTTTCTGTCTTAGGCAGTGTTGGCTACTATGCCGCGTATGGTTTTATTATTTATCAAACGGTTACGGGCAAGTCTTCTGTAGGTACGCTTACTTTCCTGGCGGGCTCATTCCGGCAGTTGAGCAGCCTGATGGAAAATTCGCTGAACCGGTTTACATCAGTTTCGCAGGGGGCTATATATCTCAATGATTTCCATGAGTTTTTTGAGATCAAACCAAAGATCAAAGTTGCCGATTCTCCTTTACCATTTCCAAACCCAATAAAGCAAGGGTTCACATTTGAGGACGTCGGTTTTAAATACAATAATGCCGAATCATGGGCCAACAGGCACCTGAACTTCACCCTGCACCCCGGCGAAAAAATTGCCCTTGTTGGCGAAAACGGTGCCGGCAAAACTACGCTTGTAAAGCTACTGGCCCGCTTATATGACCCAACAGAAGGGCGTATCCTGCTGGATGGCGCGGATTTGAGAGACTATGACATTGCCGATCTCCGGTTAAACCTGGGCATTATTTTCCAGGATTATATCCGTTACCAGATGAGCTTTTCGCAGAATATTGCGGTAGGAAACATTGATGAACAGGGCAATACCGAACTAATCCGTAAAGCTGCCCGGGAAAGCCTTGCGGACGCGCTTGAAGCCAAACTTCCGCTGGGATACGAGCAATGGCTGGGCAGGCGGTTTAACGAAGGTGTTGAATTATCGGGCGGCGAATGGCAGAAAGTTGCACTGGCAAGAGCCTATATGAAAGATGCACAGGTGCTCATCCTTGACGAGCCAACTGCAGCGCTCGATGCCCGGGCCGAGTACGAGGTATTTCAGCGTTTTTCGTCCTTAACCCAAGGTAAATCGGCGGTTCTTATCTCACACCGCTTTTCAACGGCAAGGCTCGCCGACCGGATCATCGTATTGGAAAAAGGCAAGATCCTTGAAGCCGGCACACACCAGGAACTTATGACTAACAACGGCCGTTACGCCGAATTATTTAGTTTGCAGGCGGCGGGGTATCAGTAAGGGATGATATTTAAGCAAACATCCTTTGGGCTTTGAAGAAGAAATGACAAAAGAGGCCTGTCAGTCTCAGCTTGTCGAAGACTCGCGCGCAGAGGCCCGCCCACGATGCTTCGAGTGCCTACCCATGACATAATAATTTAAGCAGGTACAAGTTCCCTATTTAATTCAAAGGCGAGTTTTTCTAATCGCCTTTGTTTCTGTTCCTTAATGATATTTTCATAGGCTTGCAGCCCTTTTTCCACAAAGTCGGCTCCTTTTACAATTAAACGCCAGTATTGAGCGGCCAGTTTTCTGGCCGTTGCTTTAATAGCTATTGCCGGACCTTTTCTGCCTCTTAATCTTCTTGCAAATGAACCCCAGCCGATATACTTGCTGTTCAATAATCCATGGGCCATTTGTTTGAATATTTGCCCAACGGCCGGTTTACCCTTACTTTTACTTTTGTTCTTTTTCCCTGAACGGTCCTGGCCGGGAGATAAACCAAGCCAGCTTGTGAAATGTTTTTCACTTGGCCATCGGCTAAGATCCGAACCCACCTCTGTGTATAACTGTAACCAGTTGTAATCTGTAATACCCGGAAGTTTAGTTGCATCCTTACCATCAAATATTTTTAACAGATGATCTCCCAGGTTGTTGATATGAGGTTTGTTGTGACGGATCGCCTTGCGTTTTCCTTCGCTTATTCCCGGCGGCAGGTTCTTATCCCTGTTGATCCGTTGTAAAACACTATCAATCTGGCTGTCGCATTCCATTATCTGGCCTTGATAAAAACCATAAGCCTTATAGGCCTGACCTAATGAAAAAGCCCTTGCGCTGTATAATGACCTTGCAGGGCTTTCAATAGCTCTTCCCCTTTATTCTCCCTGATCTTTTTATGGCAAAGTGAAAACAACTTATCAGGATCTCGCTCGCCTTGCAGTATCGCATCGATTAACGCCATCCCGCTTACTCCATGGACCTGGCTTAATACCTCCGGCAAACGGATATTCATTTCTATCAGGGCCTTCTGCATGTGTTGCACATGCATGGCCGCACTCCGAAGATGATCTTCACGAAGGCGCTGATAACTACGCAATTCTTTGATATGACCTTCGGATACATAACAGCGGTTCAGCAAGCCATAACTATGCAATTGCTGTATCCACTGACAATCTTTTACATCTGTTTTCCTGCCTGGTAACTGGCGGGTCTGTCTTCCGTCAACAAGCCACACATCCAATCCCCCATCTAAAAGAATATCGTAAAGTACATACCAGTATACTCCTGTGGCTTCCATTGCCACTGTACTTACCTTATGCTCCAATAAATAGTTCTTAAGTGATACCAGATCACTGGTGAAAGTCTCAAACGAACGAACCGGCTGGCCTTCAAGACCCACAAATACCTTGCGGGCTCCAATATCTATACCTGCCGCATGAAAATGCATCTTTTCCATACTTATAACGCTTTTTAAACCGTGCCCGAAGGAGTTTAAAGAAAAGACAGGCTACCCATCGGACAAATCACCCACACAAGGGATCGTACCATACCTTCAGACTCTTGCTTCGGAACCATACTCAGCAACAGGCAATAAGCACTATAACTCGGTCGGCCACACTGCACGGTTCAGCAAATCTATGTCATTTCACCTTCAGAGGCCACGGATTTAAACACTCAGAATGACAGGCCCTCTCTTGTTATTTCCCCTTCAGAGCCTACAGCTTTAAATCACTCAGCATGACACCCTTTTTAAGTTGTCATGAGAGATGAAAGCACCATCTTCGCCCTGTATAGCAACTCCACTTATCGAAAAACCCTTTCGCCACCGCTCATAACAACCATGCTTATATCTACGATTTCTTTTGCCCGCTCATTTTAGCAACAACGAGGTTGCCCACTTTATTTCCCTGAATAATACCATTATCAATAGCATCCATAAAATGGATACCGCCCCAAAACCTGGAAATAGCGGCTTCTTTAGCAGCCTGGGTAAACGAACTGAAATGCCTTGGCGGGATGCCATAACTTACTTCCACATCATCGGTATATTTAAAGTTATCGCCGAAATAATGCGTGAGGATAACAGCAGCTGTTGACGAAACTACCGAATGCCCGCTGATATACTCCGGAAACGGCGGAGTTTGCAACAGGGGTTTCCAATGCGGGTCTATATACCTGCGGATGGCCGTTTCGGGCCTGATGCGGTTGGTGCGGTATTTGTCTTCCCAGCAGCAAATGAAACCATCCAGCAGGCCTATGGCTACAGCGGTATTGATTTGCACCGTTTTAGAGAAGTTTACTTTAGCCTGCTTACATGCAATGGCCGTTATCCCCATCCAGTGTGCCCCCGGCGAGATCTTTTTTAGGCCGATGAGCATGTGCCCGTCATTTTGAACAGCAAAAGGGTTACAATCCCAAAAGTTGGCAATATCTTTTTCTTCCTGCTTTAAGCCGTTACCGCTTTTGGCATAGCTCATTTGCAGGTATTTATAGAAAGTTGAGTTTTTATCCGTTGAAAATGGAATAGGCGCATCAGGAACAAATTGTGCGGCCGAATCAAGCGTCATAGGCCGGATAGTGTTAAAATATGGTTCAACCGGCAACATGTAAGCAGGCGGGGTCAGGTCCCAGCTACCGGGTGTTTGCTTAAGCTTATAGCGTGGATAGTTATTTATTTTCCGGTAACCATCGGCCTTGGCATAAGCCAGGATCTGTTTACTGATTGTTTTGGCATAGCTTTTTGAACTGTCGATCACTTCGCTGCTGAAGCCAATATTTTTGCACGAGTCAATAAAGGAAGACTCGTAGCCCAGCATCAACGTACCCGATGGTAACAGCCTGGCAGATGTTTCAAACATGGCCAGTACCGCACTTAGCTGATAATTATAACCTGTATTTTGTTTGGGGTGTTTGATATCGGGATATTGATTTAATACACCGCGCATACTGTTGGTCTGTTTGTCGTTTTCGGCAACTACCTCATACCCGGCAAGGCAGGTATAAGCAAAAAAACGGGCGGCCAATGGTGGATTGATAACATCATGGATCATTACGCTGGTCATATGGCCAACAACTTTGCTCACGTCCTGGTTGGTTAGTTCGGGTTGCTTTTTCGGGCTGCAGCTTATCATCGCAAATAAGCCGCAGGCAGGTATTAGCATTAACAGTTTTTTCATTGCCTTTGTATTATTGCTTGTATGCCTTTAGTTTGCCTTTATCAAGGGCAAATAGTAAAACGTTATTTAATGGAAGCACGCTCCTGACATCGCCCCGGATGTTGAAGCCCGATTGCTGCTGGTTTATGTATTGATAATTACCCTTGCCATCACCCTTAAGCAATACGCCGTAATTAGCATCATATTTACCGAAACGGATGCGGGCCTTGTTGATGTTGCCGCAAAGCAAAAGATCCTCCTTGCCATCATGATCGTAATCAAATGAAGTAATGGTAAAAACCGGCGAATACTGAGCCTGTAAAGGCAACGTCGCCTGTTTTAATTTTCCTTGTGCATTACTGATAAAACATGCTGTAGCCAGTTCATTGGCTGTCAGTTTTTTTACATCTTTCATCTCTTCGGCAGTAAAAATCTTGTCCATGGTAGCATCGGCATAGCTTTTATAATCGGGGAACCGGCCGCGCATTACACTCATCTGGTCAAGCAATTCATCGCGGCTTACAAAGGGGTAACTTTTATGCTGGATGTAAAAACAAAGCATCGGGTCAATGGAGCCGTTATCATCAAAATCTTTATAAAACATTTCCGCAGGCTCGGCATCGCTTGCTTTACATTGCGTATTTAAACCGATGTTTCCGGCTATAATATCCGGATGGCCGTCATGGTTGATGTCGCTTACCTGTAAACAGTTCCACCAGCCGGCATATTTTTTATCAAAGTATTTTGTTGTGGCATCGGTTAGCTTAGCACCGCTATTTTCAAAAACCGTGATCGGCATCCATTCGCCGGCCAGCACCAGGTCGGGCTTTTTATCACCGTTCATATCAACCCAGGCAGCATCGGTCACCATCCCTATATTTTTCAATGCCGGGTTATATTTTGCAGTTTCATTGGTAAAATGCCCCTTGCCATCATTGATCAAAATATAGCTTTCGGGTGCTTCGGGATACTGCCCGGGTATTACCCTTCCGCCAACAAACAGATCAGGAAAACCATCTCCATTGATATCGGCCGCTTTTACACAGCTTTTACTGCTGATCATTTTGGGCAAGGCACCTTTAGCTTTGCTAAAGTTTCCTCTACCATCGTTAAGGTATAACCTGTCCTGCAGCAGCGCGTCATCCGGTTTATAATCGGCATAGCCACCAGAGGCTACATACAGATCGGGCTTGCCATCGCCATTGGCATCAAAAAATAAAGCTGCGGCATCGGTACTGTTTTTATCGGCTTCAAAGGCGGCAAGAGCCTTGCTGATAAATCTCCCATCTTTTTGCTGCAGGTATAAAACACCGGCTTTGCCATCATGCGCACCGGCATAAATGTCCTCGAGCCCATCGCCATTTACATCACCTTTAGTAAGGACGGAACCCGAAAATGATATCGAGTTAACCATTAACGGCTGCCGTTTAAAATCATTGGTAGTGTTATCGATTTCGCTGCCTGCGATAGGGGCCGGCACCTCTTTAAATATCGGATTAATTTGTTTTTGTGCAGGACTGGTGCCTAACGCATCCTTTTCATTTAAGACAATTTGTTTATCAGCTTTTACTTTTTGAAGTAACTGTGTTTTGCCGCTTTGCCAGGTAATCCTTAATGAATCAACCTGCTTATCTTTCCCCAGGCCAAAATGCAGTATCGTTGACACGGTTGACTGATAACCACGGTTTGGCATTTGCTCCAGGTATTGCGTTTTATTGCCCGAATAAATGCTCACCTTAGCGCCTACCCCCTGCGTGTTTGCACCGCTGCCGTTTAATTTTAAAGCTAAATAATGATTATCATTCTGTTTAGCGGCCTGGTTTTCATAAACAAAAGCCGGTTGATTGATATTATTGACCACCAGGTCAAGGTCACCGTCATTATCCAGATCGGCATAAGCGGCGCCGTTACTGTTTGATGTCATCGTTATGCCCCATTGCTCACTTTTATTGGTAAACGTTGTATTACCGTTGTTTTTAAACAGGTAACTTTTCATTTGCGATGATGGCATCTGGTTAACAATATCCAGGAGGTCCTGCCGCATTACGCGTCTGTCTTTGATGTTATCGCCCATAAACTTTAAAAAGTCCATGTTGGTATAGTCGCGGGTATATCCGTTACTTACAAACAGGTCTTTCCAGCCATCGTTATCGTAATCGGCAAAAA
The DNA here is from genome assembly GCF_050632265.1 of Mucilaginibacter sp. P19. Classification (NCBI taxonomy): domain Bacteria; kingdom Pseudomonadati; phylum Bacteroidota; class Sphingobacteriia; order Sphingobacteriales; family Sphingobacteriaceae; genus Mucilaginibacter; species Mucilaginibacter sp. P19. The sequence goes on along the minus strand of NZ_CP192586.1, from coordinate 350,365 downwards.
GGGGCGACCAGCTCCAATCTGTATTAGAGATCCCTGCCAGTTGTCCTATCTCGCTGAACGAGTTATTGCCGTTATTGACCTGCAGCATATTACGCATGTACTGGTAATAAAAGCCCACCCTCAGGTTCAGGTCAAAGGCCTCGTAATTATCAATACCGAACAGCAGTTTTTGCCGCTTGTTATCCTCGGGAAGCATATCCAGGGTGTAGATATCGGGTTTGCCGTCGTTATTAATATCGGCGACATCATTCCCCATAGAGTAAAACGAGCTGTGACCAATCTGTTTCTGGAGCTCATCGGCAAAACTGCCCTTCCCATTATTAATGTACAACCTGTCGGGAATGCTGTAATCATTGGATACGTAGATATCCGGCCATCCATCGCCGTTAATATCGGCGATACCGGCTGCAAGGCCATATGATAGTGGCGTATTGATAATGCCTGCACCGGCGGTAACGTCAGTAAAATGATTATTGTCATTCCGCAGCAGCCTGATCCCCGATTCGTTATCCCTTTTGGCCGACATCTCCTTAACAAAGGCATCATCCATAATACTGATCCGGCCTGGGTTGTGGTTAATTAACAACAGGTCGAGGTCACCGTCCCGGTCATAATCAAAAAAGTATGCCTGTGTACTGAATGATGGGAAATCGAGGCCAAAATCAGCGGTCTGGTCTTTAAACATGGGCACACCTGCGGCATTGTTTCCCTGGTTTATAAACAGTTGGTTAACCCGCTTCCCGGCCCGTACTTTACCCGAATAACATATGTAGATATCCACCTTACCGTCACCGTTAACATCGGCCATGGTAACCCCCGTTTTCCAGGGACCGGGCCTGCCTGCTACTCCGGCATCAGCAGTGATATCCTTAAACTGCATATTGCCCTGGTTCAGGTACAATTTGTTATCGGTCATGTTGCCGGTAAAATAAAGGTCCTGCAAGCCATCGCCGTTTAAGTCGCCAACAGCCACGCCACCACCGTTATAAAAATACTCGTACATCAGCACGTTGGTGTTTAATCCTTCGGTTAAGGTATTGGCGAAATCAACATGGGTTTGTTCCGGCTGCAACAGTTTAAACAAGGGTTGTTGTGAGTTGGCAGAGGGCTCATGATTGCACCCTACAAATAACATCAGCGTACTTACAACAGGAAACATCAAAAACGATCGTTCTTTTCGCGTTTTAAGCGGGAGGGGGAACCGGAATATCTTCATTGTGGTTTATTGTGGCTGCGATAAATAGGCATCGCAAATTTGATGTCAATATAACAATTATTCTACATGCAAAGCATTTTTAGAAAAATCGCCTTAAGAAGCTACATATAGTGACTCTGCAAATTGGAATTGCCTGTACTTATCCTATGATAAAGCCAAAGCGTATCATGATCCTCCTATTCAAGGGACAGCCGAATATGGTATTGTTTACTAATGCTGTCATAAGTAGCCATATGCGCATTAATATTTCCCTGTTTATCAACAAAGGTTTCGCCCCAGCTAAAGGGCTCCCAAATAAAAGTGCCTTTAACTTTATTACCAGGTAGTGAAAAAGCTATATCATTTACCTCGCGTTTGCGCCGCGAATATTCCACCACTATCACATCCTGTGTATAACGGGCGGCGAGGTCGGTAAGGTTGTTGCGTAAACTATCCGGTGTGCCATGCCACTCGGGATAATATGATTGGCCAATGATATCGAAATTAACTCCGCGTTTGAGCATGTTATCTACAAAGTATCTTGATTCTGCATTTTGCCCGCCGCAGGCAATATGCAGCATTACCCTGATGTTGCTGCTCACGCTTTTGACACTGTTAATGCCAGCCTTTAAAAAGCCAGCCAGGGTATCCAGGTTTTTGACACGGCCGTCGGGCCATAAAATGCCGTGGTTAATTTCGTTACCTACCTGCACCATATCGGGCAGCGTGCCCTGCTTTTTTAGGGCCAGCAAGGTAAGCCGGGTAAATGCCTTTATAGAATCCTGCAGTTGCTGGTTGTTGAGCTTTTTCCAGGCGGCGGGTTTGTATTGCTTACCGGGATCGGCCCAGTTATCACTGTAATGAAAATCGAGTAAGAAGCCCATTCCGGCTTCTTTAATACGCAGAGCCATCTTCTTGGTATCTTCCAAACCACAATAGCCTTTTGCCGAGTACCCGCTATCGGCCTTAGGATTATTGAATATGCGAAGCCGTACATAGTTAAAGCCATGATCTTTCAAAATGGTGAAAGGGTCCTTGTTTACGCCGTTATCATAAAACTTATGCCCCTCAGCTTCCAACTGAGGGATAAATGAAATATCGGCGCCCATGATCTGCTTAAACTTAACCGGAACATTTTTGGCCGGCGAATATTTGTAGGCAGATAAAGCGCCGGTGCACACCAGGCTAATTGCTGTTAATAGCAGTTTGTTTATTTTAATTTTCATGTACCCCGCTTTGATAATCAAAAATACATAGTATATTAATCATAGCCCGGTAAAGGTTATCGAAATTAATCTACATCAACAAAATTCACACGCACATTATTTAATTTCATATCGTAAAAGGAAGTGCCATAAATGGCGCCAAATGCAATTATTATGGATTTCACAGCATATCAGCAGCTATTTTTCGATATTTTGAACAGCCCTAATCCGCGTGCTCCGTACGATAACCCGGATTATTTAAATTATACAAAGCTTAATTGGTCGCGCCAGCAGCGCTGGCTAAAGGTTGGCGTACTGAACCCGGATTTGACAAATGCCATCGAAAAGATCAGCAAACCACAATTATGGACGGTTATTACCGAGGCCTGGTGCGGCGATGCTTCGCATACTATACCGTTCCTGCATCGCCTTTCGGAACTAAACCCGCTTATTAAAGTTGATTATCAGCTAAGGGATTCGCCGCCATTCTTGATTGAAAGTTACCTTACCAATGGCACCCGGTCAATACCCAAGATCGTTATTGCAGATGAAAATAATCAAGACCTTGCGACATGGGGGCCGCGACCGGCCGAATGCCAGCGATTATACCTGCAAATGGTGAAAGACCATATTGAAATGAGCGAAAAAAAGATAGCATTGCAGAAATGGTATAACGAGGATAAAGGTGAAAGTTTTCAGCTGGAGTTTTTAGATATTATAAATAAGCTATTATGATTCTGGTAAAAACAACTTTCGCCCCAACCCTATCTGAAGGCTACTGTGTGTGTACATATTTAAAAAATGTCATTTCGATAGAGCCGGACGGGCATGAACGATGGGGCTAAAGAGAAATCTTCTACATTAAGCTTTGCAACTGTGCTTGTAAAAGCAGGGCGTAGAAGATTTCTCCTCGCCTCCAACGCACAAATACCACCCAGAGCTCGTCGAAATGACATTTTTTTTAATAGTAAAATAAAAAAGATATGGCCACACGAGAGTTTTTTGTGCTACTATTTTACCTTAAGTTCTTTGCCCGCTATGTCTTCTCAGCGGTAATAGTGAAAAGTTTTATCGGTACTCATTACCACAAAAATGCCATGTTTAAAGGTACCATTTAAAGGAGTGGCGGTTACGTCACTGCCATCACTTTGTCTGGCGGCAACGTTGGCTATTTTCAAAAGTGTATGTTCAAAAGGGTTTGCTTTTGTGCCTTCCCTGCTGAAAATCTGGAAGCGGTTGGCGCCCTGACCGGATACCAGAATGTAACCCGTTGTATCATTCAACTTATAAATCGAGATCCCTTCATGGTCGGCATTAAGCCTGCGGTGCCGAATATAGCCAGCTCCTGGTCGCCTTTTTCGGGGTCGGCATAATACTGGCGTACACCTACCTGCTCTTCGCACAATCCTCGCTTCTATTTCTTTCACAAATGAATTCGCCAGTCTGCTCAACCCGCTTTTATTCTTCTTCCTGCGTTTCTTTCAGCTCATCTTCTTTTTTGCCATTGCCCAAATGGATAATAGGTTTATCCTGGGTACCGGTGATAGTCATCGGGATGCCGAAGATACCGAAGGGCGGCAGCCCCAGCCTGAATTTCAGGTTCAGTTTGCCATCCAAACCCACCTGTCCTTCAAATCTTGGCCTGAAACCTGCAATCCGCATTTTGGTTCGTTCTATAGTCATGATGTTGTTAGCTATAGTACTTTTGATATCAACCTTTTTCACATCACCGTGGCCAACACTGTCATGACCGGTTTGCTTGCCAACCGCGCTTAATAATTTCAATCCGTATACTTTTACTTGTTTTACAGAAAGTACGCCACCGCCTTTTAATGATGGATAAACCGGTTTCATATCGCTGTTTAGCTTACCCGCAAGCTTATAGTCTAAAGATACAATACCTTGTACATGCTCGGCCGAAGTTGCCATATCATGAAACAACTTGATTTCGCGGTAGGCCCTCTGAATATCAAACTCTTTCGCATTGATGTGATAATCAAAAAATGCTTTTTGCGGATTGATGCTGCCATAAGTGGCGTCCATCACTACAGGGGCACCTATCAGGCTGAAACCAGTTTGCTTAAGTACGATCTGCCCGTTGGTAACATTCATTGCGCCTTTGGCGTCACTGATATCCAAACCGCTGTATTTTACTTTTTTAACGTCAGCAGCAAAATTAAGATCAAGGTTTGCAGGCACCAGGATCACACCAGATGATTTGGTTGGTTTGGCAGACGCAGGCACACCGGCAAAGGCCATGAAGTCATCGGCAATAATCAAATCACTCTTTAGATTAAACTCGCCTTTCAATGGCGAATTTGGCTGCATGGCATAGCCTATCACATTAGATAAAGCACCGTCAAGCACCACTATCGATTTACCGTAGTTAGCCTTAAACTGATCAAACTTCATTTTGTCCTGGTTAAAGCTGAATACGCCGTTGGTGATAAAAAATGGTTTAGGGAACAGCTCGGTAGTAAGCTTGATGTTCTTCACTTTCATGCTGCCCGAATTGTCCAGCTTATCATAGTGGCCGGTGGTTGCATCACTTTGCTTACCTTTCAGTTTAAAGTTGGTGCTTACAAACCCGTTCACATCATATCCTTTTACGGCAAACACTTTGTAAATCTTACCCAGGTCCAGGCTACCTCGAGAAGTTACGTTATAGTCAAGGTCATCAAAATTGCGGAGATTGGCCCTCAGTAAAAATGGCTGGCCTTCAAAATTGAAGGATACCGTTTTAATATCCACCTTAAGCCCTTTTAACGAGCCTGTGTTGTTAAAAATATTTACGCTAACCTGTACACTTTGCATTGGGTGCGGATAGTATTTGGTTTGGATGTATCCGTTTTTTAGATTGATCTCAGCATTCGTAACCGGGAAGATGCGGCGGGCCGGAATATACCTGCCTTTACTTTGCAGGTTAGCATCAAAATCACCACGGAAATCAATGCTATCAACCGGATAAAACTGCTTGATATCGTCTAAATGGAATTTAGCATTCAACCCGGCATCAATCAATGCACCAGCCTTATTGCTTAATTTCAGATAGCCTTTGATGTAATTATTAAGTGCATTAATGTTCAGGTTGCGCACATTCACAGTGGCATTGGCAATGTTATGATCCGGACAAGCGACATCCAGGTCAAAACTGATATTGTTGATGGACTGCGGCAATTTACTATACTTAAAATACCCGTTCCTGAATGTCGACTTGAGTTTAAATTGGGGAATACTGGTTATCACGGTATCAATCTTTTGCCTTAGTCCCGTTTTCCTGATGCCGGTGGTGTACTTGCCTTCGGCCAGTAAATGCAAACCATACCTTCCTTTTACCTGGAATGGTTTAATGCCAAAAACCTTGTACCATTGCTCCAGGTCAATTTCGGTATTCACTTTAGCATAAATATATGGCGATTTGATTCCCTTTAATTTCAGCACCGAACCAAAGTAGTCCTTACCAATATTAAAATAAACCGAATCAATATTAACTTTTAAACTGTCGGGGTTGAGGCCAGGCAAACTGGCATCCATATTCAGGTACAGGTTTTTAACCGGCGCAGGAGTACTTTTGTTAACGATGGAACCGTCGCGCACTTTCATGCTGATACCCAGGTTGGGCATAATATTTTTTGAGGCGATGTACTTTCCGCTAAGATCAAGCTGGATGATGCCATTACCGCTGATATCCATGTTATCAACATATTTGGCGTATTCATCCGGAATGGCGGTAAAAACGTCACCAAGGTCATTCTGATCGCTCCTGATCTTGAAATCCATATCATAACCATCTTTCAGGAATTCAAACCGGCCTTTAAATTTAACCGGCAGCTTGTTAATAAGCAGGTCGTTTTTTTGAAATGCGAAGGCCAATGATTTGGTATTGATACTGGTAACCAGATCGGCATTTACTTTTTCCTGAGCACGTAGGCCTTATTGCCGTAATAAAAATCTACCGAAGCGGCATCTACGTGGCTATAAAGGTCAAAGATGTCTTTGCTTAAATCACCGCTTCCTTTGTAGTTCAGTTCCCGTGCGTTGATCTTCATGGGCAGCGAGCGGTCGTCATAAACCAGGTGGCTTTTGTCTATCAGGATCTGTTCAATGCCTAACGATGCACTGGCGGTATCAGCTTTATTATCCTGTTTGGGAGGAGATGATTTGTAAACATTATAATTGGCTTTACCGGCACTGTCAACCTGGATATTGATCAGTGCATGGTCGAGATAGATCTTGTTTACATTGATCTTGCTTTTAAAAACCGAAGAAAGATCGATAGCCAATGAAATTTCTTTAGCAGAAACCAGCGTATCATTTTGAAAAGGTATGCTGCCATTCAGCACAAAATCATTAAGCGTAAGGGTTAGCGACGGGAACTTTTTAAAAATGATAAGCGCGTACTCGAAAACGAAAGCTTGCTGTTTACGCTGCCGGCGGCCCATTGCTTTATTTTCTGAGTCACTGTTTCGGGAAAAAGATAAGGTAACAGGAACATCAACAGCAATAAACTAACAACGGTGATGGCGCTTATTTTAAGCGTTTTAACCAATATTTTTTTCAAGGGGAGCGGCATAGAAATTATTATAGCTAACGAGCCATGAAAATAGTCATAAAACCTAATTATTGGATATCAAATTATGATGATTGTAATGTTAGGGAAAGATGAGGGAGGGGGTAAAAAACCGATTAACAAGCTTGATTTATCTGTGATTGTCAATATATGGTTTGACAGCAACCCCTTCTTTTTCTTTTAATTTAACTAAGAAGCCAGTTTCAAAATCAGATACCATTTGTCTAACTCCGATGCCCTCTATTCCATACCCCCTAATTTGTAATTATTTTTATCGTGGATCCCAATTAGTTTGACTATTGTACTTCGTATGCCTTCGTTGTCTTTTTCTCCACATTTTAAATTGTATTCTATGTCTGAGTTCGAATTTCTTATCTCAAGATTCATATAAATTCCATAGCCGTTTTGCTTATTTCCAGTCGTATCTGTTATTTTAAAGAGTATTTCCGAATCAGCCGCCGCATATTTTTGCATTCCCAATAAAAAGCTATTGACATTACCAAAGAATACATACTTTTTTATCGGTGGGATGGTAGAGCTTACACCAGCAACGAAATAAATACAAGTGCCGATAAAACCCATTAGGGCTAATCCTAATATAACAATTATTACTCTCCGCATTAAAATTGATTTAGTCGTTTATCTTTTGTAGTGAAGTCAGATCTAAATGTATAAAAATATACCAGAACAAAAAAAGGAGCCTGCTATGCAGACTCCCTTTCCAATTATTAAAGTTGGTGGCTTTACTTAGCCGCCAACTTATCCCTTAAAGTTTTCATATAATAGCCGCCAATTACGCTACGCGCCTGGAAGCCTACCATTTTACCGTTGGTAGTTTCGTGCCAGTCGCTTAGTGGTACGCGTGATGAAGTTTCGGTAGCAAATTTGTAAACCGGAGCAACTAAAGCGTTGAAATCAGCTCTGTTATCGGCCATAGATGCAGTCCAAAGGATCCAATCGCTTTTTGTGTAGGTTTTACGGCTATCAAGCGGCAAACCAAACTCTTTTTGGTGTGCTAAATAGTATTTAAGCTCGGTATCGTACACTTTTTGAGGGAATAATTTCAAGCCCAACACTTTATCCCAAACCATGTTGTATTTCTGGCTCCAGGTATCTTTGCTGTCAAACACCAGGCCGTAGTGATCGCCCGCGTTGGCTTTGTATTCCCATTTTTTAGCCATGTCTTTAGCCATAGCTTTGTACTTTTTAGCGGTTGCGGCATCACCTAACATACCGGCTAATTCGCCGTAGGCGTCAATGGCTACAATAGCTTTTACTGATAAGTTGGCATTGTGTGCCAGGTGACCGGCAAAATCATCAGTACACAATTGGCTACCCGGATCAAAACCTGATTTAGCAAGATACTCAGTCCAAATAGTTAATGTTTTCCAGTGTTTTTTAGCATAGTTGGCATTGCCTTCAACTTTTGCTAAAGCAGCGTTAAGGATAATCATGTTACCACTTTCTTCAACCGGCATGTCCTCGCCATAAGTTTGGCCGTTGGCCAATGGATAAGTACCTAAATCGTGCGATGAGTAAGGTTTATTCCATTTACCGCTTTCGCTGAAATAGAAGATGCCGTTCATCATACCTTTCAACAAATCAGGATTGTATAGCAGGTACATTGGAGCCGAAGGGTAAGTAATGTCAACCGTGTTGATTGAGCCATTGCTAAAGTTCTCTTTGGATAGGAACAGCAATTCGCCCTCCGGGCTTTTAACCAATTGGTGCGCGGCAATACTTTGACGATAAGCCATTACACATAACTTAGCATATTTTTCACCACCGGCTTTAACCGCATCGGCCCAGATCTTAGCATCTGTTTTTACACAAGTGCCAATCACTTTAGCATAAGCTTTGGTAGCATCGCTCAGTACGCCTTCAATAGTAGCACCCGGAGCATTCCTCCACCATGGCCTTAAATTGGTTTTAAAGTATTGAATAGCATAAATATCATCATACCCAACCGAAATAAATTTAGATACCGGCGCAGCAGTCACTTTATCAAATGGTAATACCGTGCTTAACATGAATTGTTTACCAGTAGCCGTAGTTTCACCTTTTTGGGCGCCCAGGAATGATGATACCGCCTCACCTTCGGGAGTGATGTATTGTTTAGCTCCGGCGGTTGACGAAGCAACATAAACATAGCCCCAGTCAATACGCAGGTTATCACCTTTTTTCTGTAATACGGGTTGTTCCACGGTGCCCGCTTTTAACAGCTTAAGGCCGTTCTGACTGTATTTTGACGCAGTAACTTCCTGTGATGGTGTATTTACAGCCAGATTACTTGATACCCCCTGATAGATCTGAACATCATGAGCTTTCCCATCGGTTGATTTCAATTGGTAAGTGATGTATGATACCGGGGTGGTAAGTAATTTCAAATCGCCCATAACCAATGGCGAAGTAAACGTAAGTTTCAGGTTTACCTCCCCTGCTTTAAAGTTATATACGGTTTGGGTAGCTGTAACTTTAACGCTGGTTTGCTCAGCCAGTTTAACGGCTTCTGTCATCCTTGCTCAACACTTCTTCAGCAAGACCGGCATCAATAAACGAGCCGCCACCGGTGTTTTTACAATGGATAGCCAAAACGTTTTCGCCTGCTTTCAGATTCGATTTTGCACTGGCAGGCAATGCAACAGTTTCAAAATCGCCGTTAGCACCACCTTCGGCAGCAATCTGCTGGCCGTTCAGGTATACTTCGGCTTCATCATCATGATAAATTTTCAACATTAAACGGCCTTTCGGTAATTCGGCAATATTAAATTTACGACGAACCCAAATGTCTTTACCTCTCCATTCAGTGCCTTTGCCTGCACGTTCATCGCCAAATGGCGCAGCGCTGCTTTTCCAGCCCTGATCATTAAAGCCCGGTTTTTCCCAGCCTTCTGCCGGGGCAGTTTCGGCCAGGTATTGACTGTTGTACGATTTTTCGTCGGTAGCTGCTAAAATGGTTTTATAATTAACGGCCGATGCGCCCATAAAACGGTAGTAATTGCCATCAACCTTAATGAGGCCCAGTAACGATTGATCTTTCCCGGTCCAGTGCTTGGTGGTTGATTCATTTAACTTATCGGTGTTTGACCAGATGCTGAAATAAGTGTTGTGCGTGATCAGCGGATAAGACGGCATCTTATCTTGTGCCAGCGCTGTTTGTGCAACAAACGATGCTGCCAGTCCGGAAACAAGCAAGTACGTTTTTTAAAAATGCGGTTCATAAACTACGTTTTACTTTTGGTTTTAATTTATTGTTGGTTTTTTTATTATTTACTCTTATTTCCAGGCTTTGGAAAAACCTGGTGCGTATTTGCCCAGATATGCCAAAGGCTATCCAGTTGGTGCACTTTTTCCGGGTATTTCGATTTCAGATCGGCAGTTTCGGTTTTATCCCGCGACAGATCGTACAAATGCCAGGTAGTATCATTACTCAGCGATACCAGCTTCCAGTTTCCTGAACGCGCATACCTCGCGCCGAAGTGCTCGTTAAACAAATCCTCATGACCCGGAGCATATTTTCCTTTAAAGCTTGGCACCAGGCTGATACCTGTAGTCGGTGGAATGTTGTACCCCTTATATGTTTTAGGATATTTGGCCCCGGCCAGCTCAACAAAAGTGCTCATGAAATCCATCACATGGCCCACATGGTCATTAAAGCCACCTCTATTAGCAGTAATTCCCTTTGGCCAAAAGGCGATCATCGGTGTATGGATACCACCTTCATATGATTCGGCTTTCCAATATTCATACGGCGTGTTGGCTACGTTTGCCCAATGCGGCCCGATTGACGAATAAGTAGTCTCCGGGCCCGGCAAAGCTTCTTTCTTTGTGGCATAAACAATTTTCCGTCCGTCGCGGGTTTCGTTAGGGCGGTCAAAACCCGGGCCATAAGCAGCGCAGTTTTCGGCACTTGCCCCATTGTCCGACAGGAAAACGATAAGCGTGTTATCCAGCTGACCCGTTTCTTTCAGCGTTTTAACAATGCGGCCAATACCCTGGTCCATCCTGTCGATCATAGCGGCATGAACAGCCATAGCCATGGCGTCCCATTCTTTATCAGGGTTGTTTTCCCATTGCAGATCACCTTTCCAGCGATCTGACAGCTTTGTTTTTGCAGGGTCGATAAGGCCAAGCTGCACCATCTTTTTGTATCTCGCTTCGCGGATTGCCTGCCAGCCCGCTTTGTAGGTGTCTTTATATTTGGCAATATCCTCTGGCTTTGCCATCAGCGGCCAGTGCGGTGCATTTTCGGCAACGTACAAAAAGAACGGCTTTAACGATTTAGCGTAGCCTTTGATATAAGCTACCGCAGTATCGTTAATAGCATCTGTATGATAGTAGTTTTTGGGGACGGTTTTAATGGGCTTAGTACCGCTAACCAAACTAAAAGGATCATAAAAATCAACCACGCCCCAAATGGTTCCAAAAAATTTCTCGAACCCGCGGCTGGTTGGGTACTGGCTAATGGGCGAAAAATCGCCAAAATCTTTATGATGATTTAACCAGGCCATCTGGTCCTGCGCATTAGGCTGTCCGTTGGTGTTGGACACATGCCACTTTCCCGACATGGCGGTATGGTAACCTGCGGATTTCAAAACTTCGGCAAGGGTTACTGCATTTTCTGTAATATGACCGAGATAGCCGGGTTCGTCTTCGGCGTCGGTCATTTTGCCTATGCCCGCCTGCTGATTGTATAAACCGGTAAGTAAAGATGCTCTTGTTGGGCAGCAACGCGATGTGTTATAGAATTGCCTGTAGCGGATACCATTTTGAGCAAGGTAATTGATGTTGGGGGTATTCACCTCACCGCCATAACAGCCCAGATCAGAAAAACCCATATCATCGGCCAGGATCACGATAATATTCGGGCGTCTCCTTGCCTGCTCAGGTTGCTTCACGACTTTAGTTTGCCACGCAACTGAAACAAGCGCTATTGCACCGGCACCAACTAAACCGGCATATAGTTTATATTTATTCATAGGTGATCAAAATACCTGCGCCAGTTCGGTTAAATTTACGTTTTAATAAAGCAGGAAGGTTAAAAAATGACCGAGGCTTTTATGCCTGAACATATAGCACTACGGACAGTTTTACACATTCCAAATTAAAGCAATCATTTTACACAAAACGGCTCAATCATTGGTAAAATCGTATCATTTTTGTGATGAATTTTAAATTAACCGTAAGGCATATGAGCTTATATACATCACTCTCCGAAAGACTAAAAACCCAGCATCTTACCATAGAACAATTGGTTGCCTATATAAGCAACGATAAATTAATTACGCCACCGGTACCCGGCAAATGGAGCGCTTTAGATAACATAGCCCACCTGGCCCGGTACCAGAAAATATTTACAGACCGTATACACCTGATATTGAATAAAGATACGCCTGTTTTTGATCGTTACACCGGAGATCTCGATCCTGAGTTTATACCTTTCAAATCAATGGGTTTAAGAGAACTGCTGGACATGATAAATACGGACAGGACAACAATTATCGATCTGTTGTCGGGGCTTAGCGACAGCGAATTATCGTGCATTGGCGTACATCCTAAATATGGCAGGCTAACCATCTTAAAATGGGCCGAGTTTTTTGTATTACATGAGGCCCATCATTTATTCACTATTTTTCAGTTGGTTAACGGTACCGAATAATTTTATCTAACAAAAAAGGCAGCCCAATGAGCTGCCTGTGGTTTCCATTGAAAATTTTTATTTACTGTGCCAGCTTAACCTCAACACGACGGTTAAGTACACGGCCATCTTCGGTAGTGTTATCAGCTATCGGTTTGCTTTCGCCCCAGCCTTTTACAGTAAGGTTATCGCCATTAACACCGCTGTTTACCAGGTACAATTTTACAGAGTTTGCTCTATCTACAGATAACGACATGTTATGCTCGGCAGTACCTTCGGCAGAAGCATTGCCATTTAAAACGAATTTCGCCGACGGGTCTTTTTTCAGTTCTTTAACAATATGATCTAAAGTTTGGTACGAAGCAGTTTTTAACACTGCTGAGTTAAACTCAAACTGGATATTGCTGAAATTATAATCTGGTTTCTCCGGTGCAGGAGCAGGTGCCGGCGGAGGGGTTGGCGCCGGTTTTGGTGCGGGCGGAGGGGTTGCAGCTTGTTGTGTTGGCTGGGCCGGTGGCGGTGTTTGCACAACCGCTTTTTTGGTTTTGCAGGCTTGGGTAGTGATAGCTAAAACAGCTATTGCAAGAGCTAATAAAGGTGTTTTTAGAGTTTTCATATCTAATGATTTGCGTAAACATAAAAAACGTTGGCATAATGTTTATAGTGCCTAACCATAATTTTATGGCTGGATAACGCTTTTTACATACTGATGTAGATTATTTAATCAATAGTTATGCCATTTGCCTGGAGAACCTGCAAATCCTAATGAAGAATAAATGCGCTAAGCGTTTTTTACTTCAACGTTGTCGTGAAAAAACGCCTCCACCAATCCCCTACACACCAAAAACAATTATCCACTATGCTTATCTTGTCGGCACCATTATAAACCATCGCCATGAAAAAATTATTTGCTGCAATTTTAATTGCTGTTACAACCTTAACGCAATTTGCTTTTACGCCCCTACAATCAAAACCAGATAAATCTCCGGTAGAAAAAGCTGCAGAACAAACTCTCAAAAAGCAAATAATGACCGAGGCCGCCTGGGCCATGCAACAGCAGCCGGTTACAGTTACAGCGTCATCTTCACCCAGGAGTGCGGGCGGTAAACACGACTTTTTTCGGAAGCCGATTATTTCTGGCCTGATCCCAAAAATCCCGACGGGCCTTACATCAACCGCGATGGCATGACCAACCCGGATAACTTTGTAGAACACCGCAAAGCCATGATCCGCTTTAGTAAGATCATCGGCGCCCTGGCATCGGCCTATAAAATAACCGGAGATGTAAAATATGTTAAACAGGCTGTAATCCACCTTAAAGCCTGGTTTATTGGTTCCGAAACGTTGATGAACCCAAGTCTTTGGTTCGCCCAGGCAGTTAAGGGACAGTTCACCGGCCGTAATTATGGCATTATCGACACCATTCATCTCATGGAAGTTGCGCAAGGCATTATCGTGATGGAAAAAGCCATGGATGCCGAAACTACAGCCGCTGTTAAAAAATGGTTTACCGATTATACCAACTGGCTCATGACCAGTAAACCCGGCATCCAGGAAAGGGATGTTAAAAACAACCACGCCACCTGCTGGGCTATGCAGGTAGCCTCCTTTGCCAAACTTTGTAAAAATGAAGTAGTACTCGATTCGATTCGCGTGCGATACAAAACGATATTGCTCCCCCGCCAAATGGGTACCGACGGCAGCTTCCCCTTAGAGATGGCTCGTACCAAACCCTATGGCTACTCTATTTTTAACCTCGATGCCATGACCATGCTGTGCCAGATCCTTTCAAGCCCGCAGGATAATTTATGGAACTTTGAAACACCGGATGGCAAATCCATCAAAAAAGGGATAAGTTATCTATATCCCTTTGTAGCAGATAAAAGTAAATGGACTTTAAAACCCGACGTAATGTATTGGGACAACTGGCCTATTGCGCAGCCCTTCCTGCTGTTTGGCGCTAATGCCTACCATGAAAAAGTATGGTTAACAACCTGGCAAAAACTGGATCATAACCCTCAGGTTGAAGAAGTTATCCGAAATTTACCCATCAGGCACCCGCTTATCTGGTTTTAAATCGGGTAAGCGACTTCCCCACTCAACGCTTTTTCCCGTCTATAATAATATATAAACTGTGAGTTAAGCGTATCATCAAAATATTTTTTTGTCGGGAAGGCGGGTTTTCTCCGTATATCATCACACTACAAAAGCACTACCACGCTTGTGATCGAATCGTATTGAGGTTATTATAAGGTATTTATAATAAGATGTTTATATAATTTTACCAATACAAAAACATCTATTTACACCTATTAACGCGCCTTTCCTGGTATTAGTATATGATATTCATAAGTATCATGAATTTGGTTAACAGGTTTGTGTTTTATTGCCCGGCTTATTTATAAACCAAATAATACATCTAAAACCATTTAACAAATTTAACTTATGAGATCGAAACTTAACTCTTACCTCCTTGGCCTGATCCTGGCTGCGCTCGCAGTGCTATCATCCTGTAAAAAGGATAACATGAACCAGTTTAAAACCGGCAGCGATTCAAACACCGATAATAGCAGCAAGCCGGTTACTGTTAACAATGCCGTACCTATTGCCTCATTTAAAGTAATAGGCTACCTGCCCAGCTGGCAGGGCGATGTAAATGCTGTTCAATACAGCAAACTGACCCACGTTAACTACGCCTTTCTTACCCCTACCAATACCGGAGGGCTGAACCCGCTCGATAACCTTTCAAAATTCACCAGCCTGGTATCAAACGCACACAGCCATAATGTTAAAGTAATGATATCTGTAGGCGGTGGTGGCGGCGGCGATGCCTTCCATCCTATTGTAGCCAACGCCGGTTACCGTACCACTTTTGTTAATAATATGGTCAACTTTTGTAACCAGTATAACGTTGATGGCGTGGATATCGACTGGGAGTTCCCCTCGGCAGGTACCGAAACCAGTAACTTTTATTTATTACTGCAGGAACTATCAACTGCCATGCATAACAGCGGCAGGTTATGTACCATCGCCTCCATCTCGGTTGGGGCTACTTACGTTACCAGCAATATGTTCTCTATCCTTGATTGGATCAACATCATGGATTATGACGACAACAACTTCCAGCACTCTACCTACCAATCGGCAGTTGATTGCTTAAGCTACTGGGCCGGCCGTGGCTTACCGGTTGCCAAAACCATACTGGGCGTTCCATTTTATGCAAGAGATAACCGGTACGATTATTCGACCATGAACTATGTTGATGTTTTAGCGATAGGCGGTAGCCCCAACTCAGATACCTTTCAAACTTTTGGCTATAATGGTATCCCAACTATTAAAAGCAAAACTACCCTGGCACTTAACCAGGCAGGGGGCATGATGATCTGGGATTTGGGCGGCGACGCTTCGGGTGCCAACTCCCTGCTTTCGGCCATGAACACTATTATTACCGGCGGTACTACCAATCCCCCGCCAACTCCTCCAATAGGTACAGTAATTTCGCTTAAAGGCTTCAACGGCAAATATGTAAGCGGCGAAAACGGTACGCAGGCTATGACCTGCACCCGCACCACTGCCGGCGACTGGGAACATTTCACTGTTCTTGACGCAGGCAACGGCAAAATCTACCTGCGCAGTATGGGTAAATATGTATCATCAGAAAACGGCACACAAGCCATCACCTGTAACCGCACCACGCCAAGCGATTGGGAAAAATTTGACTGGATAGTTACCACCGACGGAAAAATAACGTTACGCGGCAACAACGGCAAATTCATTTCAAGCGAAAACGGAACGCAGGCCATGACCTGTAACCGGGCTACCGCATCGGGCTGGGAAGCATTTGGGTTGAATCAGTAAACTATTAACTGCTTATACCAAAGGCCGGGGGCTATGATTTTAGTATCATAGCCCCGGCTGTTTTTCAAGAGGATTGGTATATTCTTTTAATGTATTTTACTTCGTAAACCTCGGCAGCAGGTTAGTCGCGGCACCCATCATTTTTATTTTGTAGCGATACCCCCTCCAAAAGAATCCTCCTCTTTTAAAAATTCATGATTTTTTTACTGATCCAGTAGGTTTCGGTAAAATGGCGGCCATTGTAATCGCTTTCGTTATATAGCTTCCAGCAATCAACTTTGTTACCATCCAATGTAGTAATTAACTCGCTGCCGGTTACTTTGTATAAAACATAAAGCGGTGCAGGGATCCCGGCCTCATAAAAGGGGATAGCAAAACTTTTGCCTTCGGCAAGCGGTAACATCTCAAAGGTTTCAATGTCTAAATTCCAATTAAAGTTGGCGAAGGTAAAATCAAGCTTAAAATTCTTAGCCTCGTTATTGGCAACGGTGTCGGCACTTATCACTTTATCGGCAGCCCAGTTAAAGGCCTTTGTTTTTTTGCCGATGGTTTCTGAATGATAAATCGGCGCGAAATCAGGTACTTTATTAACGGAATAAATGGAACGGTATGATAAGCTATCGCTGCCATACCAGTGCTGGGTTATAGTAAATACCTTTTCACCGTTACGGGTTTCGAGGTTTATATCACGCAGCCAAAGCCAAAATTTCAGGCTCCGGTTGTCCTTTGTATTTTGAAAATACACGAGGTATTGCTTTAACCCGGGTTTAAGCGCCGATGTAAGCAGGCGTTTGTCTTTTACACGGATGGTATCAGTTTGAGCAAATACTTTAGGCGTATGCGATAGCAGCAGCAACAAGCTAAGGCTTACAGCTACTAATTTTTCGGCTAATTGTTCGGTTTTCATGATAATTTGATGGTTTGATAAGGATACTTTTCTGTTAACAATTCAAAACTGACTTTTATCAACCATCCGATGAAACCGGTTAAACCACTGCCGCGTTTTTTTAGCCTACTACTGTATTTATTCAATAATATACCTGAAGACCAACTTATTGAACATTTAGTGCCATTTATTGAATAAATGCCGGCAACTATTTAAAACCGGCATCCACAAACAAAAAGCTTAGTAATTTTAAAAATGCAACTATTTAAAACCCGCCCATCCATTACACAACTCCAGCTCTTGATATGGTTAGCGGTGTCGCTGTTGCTATTTTTTCTTATCTGCCGATGGATGGAGCAGGCCAATCGGCTGTTTATACCATTGTTAACACTACGTTCTACGCAGCTATCATATATGGTAACATCCTCCTCCTGTATCCTGTATTTTACCAAAAAGAAAAATATATTTGGTATGTATTACTTGTCATCATTTTTTTAGTGGCAACGGGTGTGCTCCGGGGTTATTCAACCCTGCTTATTTATAATACCTTTTTTGCAAAAACACCAGAGCATATCAGTCAAAAAGCCATCATTAATTACGTTTCGGGCGGAGTGCTCATTTTCATTATGAGCCTGATCTTTCGCATAGCGATAGCTTATTTTAAGCTAAAGCAGCAAACGGAAGAGATTATGATTCAAAAAAGCCAGGCCGAACTAAACCTGCTTAAATCACAAGTGCAACCGCACTTTTTGTTCAATACACTTAATAATATTTATTACGAAGCTTACCGTGAGGCTCCCCGTACCGCGGCATTAATTGAGCGGCTTTCGGACATTATGCGCTATTTTGTTGATGAAAGCCCCAAGGATGATGTAGCCATCGGCACCGAAGTACAGTTTATTGAAAACTATATCGCATTAGAAAAAATCAGGATCAGGCATGAGGTGGTTGTTTTTTTTGAAAAGAATTTCAATTCGGATCTGCGCATCCCGCCTATGCTGCTCATGACTTTTGTAGAGAATATTTTTAAGCACGGCATCGACAAATCGAGCGAACAAAACCTTATTGGTATATCTTTGGTTCAGCAGGGTGATTATCTCTTTTTTAAAACCAACAATGCTATCCATACCGAAGTAGCAAGCAAACGCGCTGCCGGTTTCGGCATTGTCAACTTAACCAAAAGGCTAACCATGCTGTACGGTTCAAATTTTGACCTGAAAATTGATAAAAGTAACAACACCTTTGCCGCGTTTTTAAAGATCCCGATAGCATGAATTTAAGCTGTATCATAATTGATGACGAACCTAACGCGGTTAACCTGCTGGAGATCCTGGTGCAGCAAAGTACGCAGTGGCAGCTTAAAGCCAAATGTTATAACGCGCTTGAGGCACTGGCTTTTTTAAAAACCAATAAGGTTGATTTTATTTTCTTGGATATCAACATGCCGCAATTAACGGGCATGGAGCTGGCAGGCTTGCTTCCACCGCAAACCAAAATTGTGTTTACTACTGCCTATTCAGAATATGCTGCCGAAAGCTATACCTATCAAACTATTGATTATCTGCTGAAACCAATCACACTGAAACGCTTCCTGGCAGCCATGCAAAAGATTGAAGCGTATTTTGGCAAGTCCGAACCGGTGATGCAACAAACCCCGGTTAATGAGGGCTATTTCTTTATAAAATCGGGCAAGGTGTTACGCAGGATCCTACTGGACGAGATTTTATACTTTGAAGGCGAAAAGGAATACGTACGGCTTGTTACCAGTCAGGAACAGTTATTAATTTACCGCAGGCTCAAGGATATTGAAGAGCAGCTTTCGGCCCCCTTTGTGCGGGTGCACAACTCTTATATTGTAAATACCAAACAACTGGTAAAAATTCAGGACAACCATATTTATATCGCGGATAAACACATCCCCGTAAGCGAAAAATTTAAAGATAGTTTTATGAAACTTATTAATAGAAGGATATTTTAAATCTTACATGAACATCCTTATTAACCAATCCAGACTTACGAAGTTTTTGAAACTTCGTAAGTCTTCAAAGGCCTCGCGTTAAAATCTGTCAAATTTTCATATTCAGTACAACAGTAACCGATGAATTTACGATACCGTAATCTCGCCTCTCAAATCCGTTTCCAGCCATTCTTTTACCTGCAAGGGATCATCGCTTTGGCCCAGCAGGTACATCATTTTGGTAACAGCCGATTCAAAAGTCATGTCATAGCCGTTGGCTACGCCGATATCTTTGAGGTGTTTGCTGGTTTCGTAACGGCCGAGTTCAACCGTACCTACCTTACATTGCGAAATATCAAGGATTACCTTACCGCTGTCGATAGCGCTTTTAAGCAAATCGATAAACCAACTGTCGGTTGTGGTATTACCGGCCCCAAAGGTTTCCATTACTATGCCCCGCACATCGGCGCTTAAAATGTTCTCAACCACTTTAGGGCTTATGCCCGGGTATAACTTCAATACGCCCACATCATTCACCAGGTTATTGTGTACAATCAGCGAGCTTTCGTCTTCAGGCAGCCTGATATCGTTCGCGCTAAAGCGTAAATGAACGCCCGATTCGGCCAATATAGGATAGTTTGGCGAGCGGAAAGCCTCAAACTTTGATGAATTATATTTAAAAGCCCTGTTACCACGGAACAGTTTATAGTCAAAATAGATACAAACCTCGGGCACGCGGGCGCGGTCATTCTTTTTAGCTTTAGCTATTTCAATAGCTGTCATCAGGTTTTCCTTTGCATCAGTGCGGATGGCGCTTATCGGCAGTTGCGAGCCTGTGAAAATAATGGGCTTGCCTAAGTTTTCTAACATAAAACTTAATGCCGACGCGGTATATGCCATCGTATCCGAGCCGTGCAAAATCACAAAACCATCATTATCATGATAGTTTGACTGGATCAAACCGGCCAGCTCGCTCCAAATTTCAGGGTTCATGTTTGATGAATCAATGATCTCATCAAACGAGTGTACTTTGATACGGCAGTTAAGCTTTTCAAGCTCGGGCACGTTATCCATTATTTGCTCAAAGTTGATAGGCTTGAGCACCTTTGTAACCGGATCACTCATCATACCTATTGTCCCTCCGGTATAGATGATCAAAATTTGGCTCATTAATTAAGTTTATGCTGTATATAAATATTAAACAATTTTAAATTCCGAATACAAGCCTGGAATTTTCGGTAGTGACCTCTGCCACTTTTTCAAGGCTTGTTTGGTGAAGCTCTGCTACCTTTTGGGCTATATATACCAGGTACGAGCTTTCGTTAGGTTTACCCCTGAACGGAACAGGCGTAAGGTACGGAGAATCTGTTTCTAAAACGATATGTTTAAGGTCAATTTCCGGTATTACTTTATCAAGCCCCGAGTTTTTGTAGGTAACTACCCCACCTATGCCCAGGTAAAAATTAAGGTCGATCATTTTTTGAGCTTGTTCAAGAGTACCTCCAAAACAATGAAAAATACCCCGTAACCTTTCATCTGCTTCCCCCTTCAGCACTTCGTACACCTCATCAAAAGCATCGCGACAGTGGATCACAATGGCCAGATCAAGGCTTTTGGCCCAATTGATCTGTTTTACAAACGCATCTACCTGCTCCTTTAAATGCGTTTTATCCCAATACAGGTCAATACCTATCTCGCCTATAGCATAGATCCTGTTTTGCTGATGGGCATTCATAATGGCCGAAAGTTCTTCTTCCCAATTCTCCTTTACATCACAAGGATGTAAGCCCAGCATGGGGTAGCAATATTGAGGATACTCATTCGCCAAACCATAAACCAGCGGAACGGAAGCCGCATCAACATTGGGTAAAAATAAACGGGTAATGTTATTATCGATACAACGCTGCATTAACGCCGCGCGTTTTTCAGGAATGGTTTCGTAGTATTGATGGGTGTGCGTGTCGGTTAAAACCATGCTGCAAAAATAAACCTTGAATACTTAATAACGAATTTATAGCGGTAAAGTATCGATACTTTCAATTAATTACCTGACGACTACCAACAAAAAACCTCCCGCTTTTGGCGAGAGGTTTCTTCTATCAGTTCTTTTTAGCGGCCGGTTTCTTTGTGCCGGCTTTTTTAGTGGAGCTTTACCAGCAGCCGGTTTCGGGGTAACCGCGGCATGTTTGCCTGGTTTTACTTTTACCAGTTCGATATCGAATACCAATGTGCTGTATCCGGGTATTTCCGATCCGTAAGGACGTTCGCCATAGGCAAGATTTGAAGGAATGATAAATGTTGCTTTTGAACCTTCATTTAATAAAAGCAAACCTTCATCCCAACCTGATATTACCCTATGTTCGCCTAAAACAACGCTTATAGGCTCATACGGACGGCCTGGTTGTTGTATACCCGCCGCTTTGGCGTTAGCTTCAATACTGGTATCAAACAGTTTACCGTTAAGCAACTTTCCGGTATAATTTACCAGCACGGTATCGCCGTTAAGTGGCTTTCTTTTGGTTGTTGGGCTGGTTATCACGTATTTTAAGCCTGAAGCTGTAGTAACAGGTTTAAGACCATGTGCCGTAATATAGCTTTCTCTGTCGGCTGTTTCAGCTTGTTTTAGTTTTTCAAGGCCTGCATTCCTTTCGGCAATGGCATCATTTAATGATTGCACCTTCTCTATCTTTAAAATAAAAGTAAGAAAGCTGCCTTTAGGTAAAAATGGCGGACGGGCTTCTTCATGACCAACAAATACCGAATCGGTTGGAATTTTAACCAGGGCACTGTCTTTTGCTGCAAGCAGCGGGAATATTTCCATCAGGTCGCCTACATTTTGCGAGGCCTGCACCTGGGCTTGTACGGGATGCCCTGCCTTATAACTACTGAACAGTACTGAATCTTTATCGGTTTTCTGGA
This sequence comes from Mucilaginibacter sp. P19, assembly GCF_050632265.1. Lineage (NCBI taxonomy): Bacteria > Pseudomonadati > Bacteroidota > Sphingobacteriia > Sphingobacteriales > Sphingobacteriaceae > Mucilaginibacter > Mucilaginibacter sp. P19. The sequence goes on along the minus strand of NZ_CP192586.1, from coordinate 328,137 downwards.
TAAAGTTAAAAGTAAGCACATCGTTGATCTTAGCTTTGTTGCCCGGGTTAGCAGTATAGATCTGGTAAAGCGCGCCTTTAGCGGTTTTCTGCAAACCAGCCGTTTGCGCACCTGCATTTAAAGCAAGCGCGGAAAGCGCCGGCAATAAAAAAGAAAAAATATGTTTTTTCATAAGTTATAAATAAAAAAGCCTTTCCTGTTTTAAGCAGGAAAGGCTTTGTAAAACATGATAACTATTTAGTCGTCGGGGTTGGCATTTGCATTTGCGGTGCAACCGGTTTTGGTGCATTTGGATTTGGGTGGATGATATTTACCAGCTCAACTTCAAATACAAGCGGCGTATAAGGCTGCATTTGCTGGCTTCCCTGATCGCCATAACCTAATGATGATGGAATAACCAACATCGCTTTAGTCCCTTTATTAAACAATTGAAAAGCTTCGTCCCAGCCTTTGATCACTTTACCTTCACCTACCGGAATGCGAATAGGTTGATAAGGGTTCATCGGGTTGATCTGCATCTTTTCTTTTACAGCTACTGCTTTAACACTTGTTTCCAAAACTTTGCCAGTAACAAGCCTTAAAGTATAATTAATTACTGCTGTATCACCTACTGCTACGTTAGCACCACTGCCTGGTGTAGTAACTGCATAATTTAAACCTGATGCAGTTTTTACAAATTTCAAGTCTTTATGTGCATCCAGGTAACCCTGGATCTTAGCAGGCTCTTTACCTTTAAGGGCGTCGGTTTGACCTTTCATGTATTGGGTAACGCGATCGCGGAAAACTTGCTCGGTAAGTGCGCCTTTAGCAACTACCTTTTCAATTTTAATAGTATAAACCAGGTATTTACCTTTAAAGCCCGGCGGGCGTTGCTGACCGCCTTTAAATACCGAATCAGCAGCAATTTTAAAGGTGGCGCTATCACCTTCGCCCAATAATGCTAAGCCAGAAACAATATCACCTTTGGTTTGAGGTTTAGGCATCAGCGTTGGTATAGGCTGGCCGTTATCATAAGAGTTATTGATAATTGAATCCTTATCGGTTTTGAGGATCATGTTCAGTGTCATAAAGTCACCTTCCTTAACTTTAGGATTGCCTTTTGAGGTGTGGATATTATAAAGCAAGCCACCTTCGCCTTGCTTAAACCCACCGTTGCAACTTGCAAATCCAATAGCCGCAAGTGACAGAAACATCAGTTTTCTTTTCATCATTACTTTTTTACTGTATTAATAGTTTTTTATATTCGGGTAAAATTTGTTTAAATTGTTGTATAACCTGTTCAAGGCTATCCTCAGAATGACCACCGGCCGCATTGCGGTGACCGCCGCCATTAAAGTATTTTTTGCAAATCTCGTTGGCCGGGAACTCGCCTTTTGAGCGTAATGAAAGTTTCACCCTGTCGCTTCGTTCAACTATGAAAGCAGCCAAACGGATGCTTGCCATCGATAATGCATAATTTACCACACCTTCCGTGTCGCCTGTTTCAACATCAAAGCGTTCCAGGTCATGTTTGTTAACTGCAATTATAGCTGTATTAAACTCAGGCAATACCTCCAGGCAATTAGCCAGGCAATGACCTAAAAAGCGCAGCCTGTTTTCAGATGCGCTATTATACACCAGCTCATGAATGCGCCAGTTAACCGCACCGGCATCTATCAAATCGGCAACTATGCGGTGAACTCCGGATGTAGTGTTGGGAAGCCTGAATGAAGCCGAATCGGTCATGATGCCTGTATAAAGACAGGTTGCCACATTTTTATTTACAAGTTCTTTGTGGTGAAGCTGGTTTACTATAAAATCATACACTAACTGCGCGGTAGCACAGGCATTGATATCCCAGTGCCTGTAATCGTCAAAATCGGCAGGCTCCAGGTGATGATCGATCATGATCTTATAGGCATTACTCTCGCCAACCAGCTCGCCCATATCATTGATACGGCTCAGCGCATTAAAGTCGAGGCAAAATATAAGTTTCGCATCTGCTATCAGGGCGGCAGCTTCTTCGCGGTGCTCGGTATAAATAATAACATTCTCGTTACCCGGCAGCCAGCTTAAAAAGTCAGGATAATCTGTAGGGGCAATAACCCTGGCATGATGGCCCTGCTGTATCAAATAATTATATAAGCCTAATGACGACCCCATAGCATCACCATCGGGTTTATGATGGGTAGTGATCACTATTTTTTGAGGTTTCGTTAAAAGGTCAGTAAGCGAAGCTAAATCTAACATCAATTCTTAAAAAGAGTTGCAAAGCTAAATAAATAAATGAAATACAAACCATCTAATTTAATTCAAAAAGCTTTATCTTACAGTTACAAAAGCCTATTTTTGCCGCAAATTTTAAATGTTATCATAAGCATCAGTAAGCTTATGTTTTAAAACCAACGTAACAAAGGCATTTAATCTATTAATAACCCAAAAAAGAAACAATTATTTCAATGAAAAACAACAGAACATTTACCATGATAAAGCCTGATGCCGTTGCAGACGGGCATATCGGTGCTATTTTAGACATTATAACCAAAAACGGCTTTAAAATTGTGGCGCTTAAATACACTAAATTATCTGCCGAAAAAGCGGGCCAGTTTTATGAAGTGCACAAAGAACGCCCTTTTTATAACGGATTAGTTGAGTTTATGTCATCGGGCCCTATTGTAGCAGCTATTCTTGAAAAAGACAACGCTATTGCCGAATTCCGTAAACTGATCGGGGCCACTAACCCGGCCGATGCCGCCGAAGGTACCATCCGTAACCTGTATGCAAGATCAATTGGTGAAAATGCCGTTCATGGCTCAGACTCTGACGAGAATGCCGACATTGAAGGAAACTTCTTTTTCTCGGCTTTTGAAAGGTTTTAAGTAACCTATTTCGGGTGTAATTATATAAACCAAAAGTTACACCCGAATTTTTTACGTTTTTTTTGTAATTATGGTTACGTTTTTTGTAACTTTACATTATCCACCTAAACAATATTACATAATTTAATCAACCAATAATATCACAAAACATGAAACCATTATTCAAATACATCTTTTACGTACTTATACTGGTGATGTTGGTTATTGGATCGCTAATGCTTTACAGAACACACCCCGAAGCCCAGCTTGCGCTTACCATTCCCGGCCTGTTCATTCTTGCTTATTCAAAGCTTACGGATGATATCAAATTAAAGCATAACAGCTTACGTATGCTTAGAGGAAGATAATTTCCTCAACAAGCACACTTTTAGCTTCGTTATTAATCTTTTCAATTATCTGGCTGCGCATCAGCATCAATTCATTTTTTATTACTGATGATTCTATCCGCAGAAATAATTTCTTATCGCGCACAAATAACTCTTTGGTGCGATTGGCTACTGATTTGCCTACCAGGTCGGGCCAGGCAGTAATAACACCGGTTTCGTCAAAACGCCGCTTAATCTTATATACATTAAGCATTTGCTCAATAGCTTCTTTCAGTGTTTTGTCGTTGGTTTTACGCATCAATCGCTCCTCCTTTTACTTTAAATAGTTTAACAGGTATCCCTATTTTATTAAAAACGGTTTCAACCCGCTCAACCCCGGTATCGGTTATAAAAACCTGGCCAAAATCATTGTTCGATACCATCTGCATTAATTTGGTAATCCGGCCGTCATCAAGCTTGTCAAAAATATCATCAAGCAAAAGCAAGGGTTTAAATCCTTTTTGCTGATATAAAAAAGTATATTGTGCAAGCTTGAGTGCAATTAAAAATGACTTTTGTTGCCCCTGCGATCCAAACTTTTTCATGGCCATACCATGGATATTGAATTGCAGATCATCTTTATGAATACCCGCTGTGGTACGCTCCAACGCCCTGTCACGGTCAAAACTCTTTTTTAATAAACTATCGAAATCATCGGCAAGCAGTTGCGATTCATACACGAGGTCAACATGCTCGACATTATCGCTCAAAAAACTGTAATGCTTATTAAATATAGTAACAAAACCCTCCATAAAGGCCCGGCGCCTTTCAAAAATACGATTGCCCGAAGCGTTCAATTGCTCATCAATCACTTCAAATAAGCCGGCATCATATCGCCCTGTATCCGCTACCTGTTTTAAAAGCGCGTTACGATTGGTAAGGATTTTATTATAGGTGATCAACTCATCTAAATAATGGTTATCTGTTTGCGATATCACATTATCAATAAACTTGCGGCGTTCTTCGCTCCCTTCGGTTATGATACTGGTATCATTTGGTGATATCATTACAAGCGGTAACAATCCGATATGATCGGCCAGGCGCTGGTAATCTTTTTTATTGCGCTTAAACTGTTTCTTTTGATTGCGCTTTACAGAGCAGGCAACAGCTTCGGGCTGATTGTTTTTATTAAAGACGCCGGTGATGATAAAAAAATCGGCACCCTGCTTAATCTGCTGGCTGTCTATCGGGTTAAAATAGCTTTTGCATAAGGACAGGTAATGAATAGCATCAAGCAAATTGGTTTTGCCGGCGCCATTATTACCTGTAAAAGCGTTAACCCCCTCGCTGAAAACCAGTTCGGCCTCATCGTAATTTTTAAAGTTAATAACTGACAGCTGTTGCAGGTGCATGAGATGGCAAAGTTAATGTTTTTTGGTGAGTGGTTGATGGTTCATGGTTGATAGGCCATAGTCATTTATAAACAAAATTGCTCTTCCCTAAATCCTGAAAACTACAAACCCAAGACCATGAACCATAAACTATCAACTATGAACTACCCCTCGTTAAAGATTTAATACAAAAGGTATTGCCAGTAAATTTGAAAACCGTATTTTTGCAAACTTAATTTTAGAACAACAATGTCAAAAACCCAGGCGAACACCAAAGTTGCAGCACCAGAAAACAATTTTGGTCAGAGTGGCAAATTTGTACGCGAGAACCAGAAAAGCTTACTATTTATTGTAGGGGCCATTATTGCCCTTATTGCTATCTATTTCATTTACATTAAATTATACTTAGGTCCACGTGAAGTTACTGCCGCTAACCAAATGTACAAAGCGCAGGATTTTTGGCAGCAAAAAAACTGGGACAAAGCCATTAAAGGCGATGCCGGCTTCCCTGGTTTTGAAAAGATCATCAGCGATTACAGCAATACCAAAGCTGCTAACCTTGCTTATTTTTACCTGGGCACTGCTTATTTAAATAAAGGTGACTACCGTAAAGCTATTGATAACCTAACCAATTACCGCGGTGACGACAACATGGTAGCAGCCGAAGCTTTTGGTAGCACAGGCGACGCATATGTTGAACTGAAAGATTACGAAAAAGCAGAAACTTACTTCAGCAAAGCTGCTGATAAAGCAAAGAATAAATTTTTATCGCCGCTTTATCTTAAAAAGTTAGGTTTAACTTATGAAGCTCAAAAAAACAGTAAAGAAGCTGCTGAAGCTTATAAAAGAATAAAAACTGAATATCCTGAAAGCGCTGAAGCTCAAAATATCGACGAGTATATAGCCCGCGCCGAAGCGAAACAATAATTTTAATTTCGGATTTGAGGATTTCGATTTCGGATTTATCTGGTTTTAAATACCTTTAAATTCGGAATCGATTTTTTTATAGGCAGATTTTGATCGCTGATCACAACACTTAACAAAATCCGAAATCGAACCTCCGAAATTCGAAATAAAAACATCCGAAATCAAATGGCGACCCATCTTAAAAACCTTTCCGATTTTTCAAATACCGAAATACCATCAGCAGCACCGTACCGCTTCGGTATAGTTGTAGCCGAGTGGAATGCCGAAATTACCAATGCGCTTTACCAGGGTGCATACCAAAGCCTGATAAGCAATGGCGCACTGGCCGAAAACATTTTTTCATACCAGGTACCGGGCAGCTTTGAGCTTACATCGGGAGCAGATCTGTTATTAAAAAAAGGCAACCTTGACGCGGCAATTTGCCTGGGATGTGTAATACAGGGCGAAACAAGGCATTTTGATTTTATTTGCGACGCGGTAGCAAACGGAGTAAGTAATGTTGCCATAAAGTACTCAAAACCTGTTATATTTGGTGTATTAACTACTGATAATCAGCAACAGGCTATTGACAGGGCCGGCGGTAAGCATGGTAATAAAGGCGACGAAGCAGCTATCACAGCCATTAAAATGGCAGCCCTTGCTGAAACATTAAACAGTTAAAACCCGTTAAAGCAATTAATTTTAGCTCAACATGAAAAAATTAGTTTACATAGCACTTATAGCCGCGGCAGTTGCAACAGCATCATCCTGCTCAAATAAATTATGCCCGGCTTATGGTTCATATCCTAAAACAGGCCGTTAACAGTTAATTGTCATTTTTAAACCTGTTTAAACACACTACACAGTTTTTGTGTTATAATTACGTTATAGCATTTTAACTATTAATAATATGAACTGGATTTCGTTGGAGACGGCCGATCAGCTAATGGCGATCAAACAACAAGAAGGATATAGCCTTATATTTAAACATAGCACGCGCTGCTCCATCAGCATGATGGCCAAAAGGCGTTTTGAGCTTGACTGGGATAATCTTCCCGAAAATATGCCCCTTTACTTTCTAGACCTGATCAAATACCGTGACCTGTCAAACCAGGTAGCGCAATTGTTCGAGGTACACCACGAATCGCCCCAACTGTTACTCATTAAAAATGGCGAATGCATTCTTGACCAATCTCACAGCGGCATCTCCGTTGATGAAACTTTAGAGGTGCTGAATTAGATTTGATGACGATAGTCCATAGACCATGGTCGATGATTTCATCCTGGCGTATAGATATTCATCTTTTTTATCAAGAATATATCATATCTTCTATAGGCTATGGACCATCGTCCATGGACTAACAACTATAATCAGTTTTTAACTACATTTGTACCATGATTGAATTGCCGGTAGTTCCTGCTGTTAGCCAACCTGTACGTAAGCCTGATTGGCTTAGGGTTAAGCTTCCTACAGGAAAAGAATATGCTCACGTACGCAGCCTTGTTGATACCCATAAACTGCATACCATATGCGAAAGCGGTAACTGCCCTAATATGGGCGAGTGCTGGGGTGCCGGCACGGCCACTTTCATGATCCTTGGTAATATTTGCACCCGTTCGTGTTCATTTTGTGCAGTTGCAACCGGCAGGCCTTTAGCTGTTGATGTTGATGAGCCCAACCGCGTAGCAACTTCTGTAAAACTAATGCAGGTAAAACATTGCGTTATTACCTCTGTCGATCGTGATGATTTGAAAGACGGCGGTTCCATTATCTGGGCCGAAACCATCAATGCCATTCGCCGTGAAAGCCCCGATACTACATTAGAAACCCTGCTGCCCGATTTTAAAGGCAACTGGGATAACCTTGCCCGCGTTTTGGAAACCAGGCCCGAAGTTGTATCACACAACCTGGAAACTGTAAGGCGTCTTACCAAAGAAGTACGGATCCAGGCAAAATATGACCGCAGTCTTGAAGCCCTGAAACATATTTCGGAAGCGGGTTTGCGTACAAAATCAGGCATTATGCTTGGCTTGGGCGAAACCGAGGAGGACGTTTTAGAAGCAATGGATGATTTGCTGGCTGCAGGTGTTCATATACTTACACTGGGGCAGTATTTACAGCCTACACGTAACCATCATCCGGTGATTGACTGGATCCATCCCGATCAGTTTGCACGTTATAAGGAATTGGGTCTTCAAAAAGGGTTCAGGTATGTTGAAAGTGGGCCGCTGGTACGCTCATCTTACCATGCAGAAAAACACTTGTTTGAAATGTGATAATTCCTTTATATCTTCATCGGGTTGAGTAAGAAACGAAAAATATCGATGTCAGAAGAAGAACTGGTGTTGTCATTACGGCACCGGGAAAAAATTGCCGTCGAAGCTTTATATGATATGTATTCGGCCTCGTTATTCGGGGTTATATCACGCATTATAAATGACACCGCTATAGCCGAAGATGTTTTACAGGAAACTTTTGTAAAAATCTGGCATTCCTTTTCAAGCTACAGTACGGAAAAAGGCCGTTTATTTACCTGGATGGTTAATATCGCGCGCAACCTTGCAATTGATAAGACCAGATCGAAAGATTTTAAGAATCAGAATAAAAACCAGGATATTGAAAATAACGTAACTTTCATTGACGAGCAACGAAACACGGTTTACAAACCTGAGTTAATGGGGGTTAAAAATTTAGTGCAAACACTAAAACCTGAGCAAAGACTGATCATCGAGCTGGTTTATTTTAAAGGCTATACCCATGTGGAAGCTGCCGAAGAATTGGGCATTCCGTTGGGTACCATTAAAACCCGGTTAAGAATGGCTATCCAGGAACTCAGAAAACATTTTAATTGAAGTGGAAGATTTAAAAGCATATATTGAAACAGGGATACTGGAGCTTTACGTATTAGGGGATGTTACCCCTGCCGAAAAGCTACAGGTTGAAGAACTGGCTTCAAAGCACCCTGCTATTAAGGCAGAGCTTGCCGAAATTGAACGCTCAATGGAATTGTATGCCGGAGAAAACGCGATTGAACCATCTGAATATTTACGTAGCCGCGTATTGGGAAGTTTACTAACTAATTTTGGCGACGATAATGACTTTCCTACACAAACCCATACAGAACGGGAAAGCGTTGTGGTTACACGGCCCTATAAAGAAAAAGAAATTAATTTTTATAAATACGCATTTGCCGCATGCCTTGTTTTATTGTTAGCAAGCGCAGCGGCTTTGTATAACCTTTACAACCGCCTTAATGATACCAATACCCGGCTAAATGCCATGCAGTTGCAAAACCAGCATTTTAGCACCACGGTTAGCGCCAAGGATAGCGAGCTGAACCTTTTAAGGGATACGTCATTTAAACTGATCCGTCTGAAAGGGACAGAAAAATCGTCTGAGTCGGTGATGACCGTAGCCTTTAGCCCATCCAAACAAAAAGTGGTGATTGACATGGAAGGCCTTAAATTGCCTGCAAATGACCAAGCGCATCAATACCAGCTTTGGGCACTGGTGGCCGGCAAACCTGTTGATTTGGGTGTATTTGACGCCACAGCAGATTCAAGCGGATTCAAAAACATGAAAGCGATAGCCTCGGCAGATGCCTTCGCGGTAACGCTTGAGCCAAGAGGCGGTAGTGAAAGTCCAACACTATCACAAATGGTGGTAATGGGTAAATATTAAAGCGAAAACGATCTCCCAGGGCTTAATAATGATTAAAAGCTTACATTTTTTCGGATTTATTCCGAAATGATGTAAGCTTTTCGATTTTTATACGTTAATTACTTGTATTTTGTGTAAACCTAAACTACACTGGGTTAATAATTTAACATTTTTTTAACGAAAACCAAAACCAATTATTAGTTTTTTTGTAACTAATAGGAACGTGTAAACGTCTTATGATTAGTTAGGACATAAACGAGAAACAGTGAACCTGATAACCCTAACCCCCAGATTTGAGTATTTAGTTCTTTATAAGATCAGTTAATAGTTAATTAAAACGGCTGTATGATACTTGCAGCCGTTTTTTTATGCCCTTAACTTTGCCATGGTAACGGGCAATTGCGCAATGAGCTTACCGGGCAAAACTACATGCATCCGGTTTGGCAATGCAAGTTCATCGCCGGCCTTACCGTGAATATAGGCACCAATGATGCAGGCTTGATCCGGCGGATGCTTTTGCCCAAGCAAAGCAGCTATTACGCCGGTAAGTACATCGCCCATACCTCCGCTTGCCATAGCAGCATTTCCTGATGAGTTAAAATATACTTTGCCATTGGGTGCTGCGATAATGGTATAATCATTTTTCAACAGGATACACAGGTTTAACTCCTTTGCCTTTTTTATAGCGGTTTGCAGCCGTTGCCACCAACTGGTATGTTCACCAAAAAGCCTGTCAAACTCTTTCATGTGCGGGGTTAAGATGCTCCCCGCAGGTAGCTGGGTTAATAATGCCTTATTTTCTGCAAGCAGGTTCAATGCGTCGGCATCAATAACCAGCGGTTGTTTATAGTTTTTGATGATTGCTTTTAATAATGTTAAGGCCTCGGCATCCTTGCCTAAACCAGGCCCCACAGCTATCGAACTAAATTTATCCCAATCAATATAAGGTTGCTCATCACCATTCCTGACTATGGCCATAATTTCGGGCTGATAACTGTTTAGTGCGGTTAAGCCACTTTCGGGGATACAGGCAGTCGTCAGGCCGGCACCTGCGTGTGCTGCAGCTGATGAGCTTAATAGCGCCGCTCCCATGGTTTTTGCCTGCCCTGCAATAATCAGCACATGACCAAATGTGCCTTTATTGCTGAAACGACGACGTGGTTTTAGTATTTGTCTCACATCTTTTTCTTCAACAAGCTGATACGGTGAACTTAACGACTGGATAAACTTTTCATCTATGCCAATATTCACAGCTTCCCAGCAATTGATATAAGGTGCCGATTCCGGTAACAGGAAATTGATTTTAGGCTGCTGAAAAGTAATTACAAGGTCGGCTTCTATAGCAATAGTATCCCTGACTACTTCCCCTTCCGAAAAAAACCTGTGGGTACATCGACTGCAACAACTGTTCGGCCCAAATCATTAATGAACTTAACAAGCCGTTCATAATCGCCGGTGAGCGGTTTGTTCAAGCCGCTGCCGAGCAGGGCGTCAATAATTACCGGGCTGCTATCCGCCGGGATCTCTTCATCCTTGGCAAGTTCTTTTATAGATACGCAAGTTTGTTTTAGCCTTTCAAAATTGATGTTAAAATCCACCGATGCCTTATCAGAAAATCGGGCTATTACAACGTTGAGCCTATTATAATGATGGTCACATAAAATACGCGCAATGGCAAGCCCGTCGCCGCCGTTATTCCCTGTACCACAGTAAAAAGTTATCGGCTCGTTTTTATCGGGGAAACGGTTAACGAACCAACCCACAAAAGCTTTTGAGGCGCGTTCCATCAAATCAATAGAAGCAACAGGTTCATTAGCGATAGTATAAGCATCGCCCTCGCGAATTTGTTCGGCAATTAATAAAGGAAGCATATATCCTAAAGTAAGGATTTAATGGTTTTGTTTTAAGAGAAATTATTGGCAGATCAACCGAACTGCACAACAAATAATAATATCCAAAAATCCGGCAGAAAAATTTATTTTAACAGACGGACAGGCAAGCTGTTTTACAATATTTAAGCGGTCGTTTCACGGGACTTTAGTTTGTTAGAAATACCGGTATTTAACCTTCTTCTTTGTTTTCATATTAGTTGCTTTTATAATCCAGCCCTTGCGAAATATTTGAATAGATAAAATCAATATTTATTACCTTTACATAGCATTTATCTATATTACATGACTATCACACAACTGGAGTATATTGTGGCTGTTGATACCTATCGCAGCTTTGTTTTGGCAGCCGAGAAATGTTTTGTTACCCAACCAACATTAAGCATGCAGGTACAAAAACTGGAGGACACGCTTGGCGTTAAGATCTTCGACCGCAGCAAACAGCCCGTTGTGCCTACCGAAATAGGGATTGAAATAATTACCCAGGCACGTGTAATGCTGTCTGAGAGCGAAAAGATCAAAGAAATTATATCCGACAGGCAAAAGGAACTTTCGGGCGAATTACGGGTAGGCATCATCCCTACCGTTTCGCCCTATATATTACCTAAAATCATCCATGGCTTTATTGAAAAATATCCACAGGTAAAATTGATTGTATGGGAACAAACTACCGAAGAGATCATTCAACAGCTAAAACTCGGTATGCTTGACTGCGGCATCCTTTCTACCCCGCTTCATGAAAACAACCTTACCGAAATCCCTGTATTTTATGAAAATTTTGTAGCCTATGTATCCAAAAACAGCAAACTTTCTAAAAAGAAGAATATTGTGCCGGATGATATAGATATGGAGGAGATCTGGATCCTGAACGAAGGCCATTGTATGCGCGAGCAGGTTTTGAATATTTGCCAGCGACGGAAATCAACCCGTGGCTTTCAGCATTTTGAATACAATACCGGCAGCGTTGAAACCCTAAAACGCATGGTCGACCAAAATAACGGGGCTACCATCCTCCCCGAGTTGGCCCTGTCTGAGCTTAGCGAAAAACAGCTGGATAAGGTGCGGTATTTTAAATCGCCCGAACCCGCCCGTGAGGTAAGCATTGTGATACAACGTAACTTTTTAAAACGCCGCATGATTGAAGCGCTGAAAGCTGAAATCCTGGAATTTGTGCCAAAGCGGATGAAAAGCAAAAAGAAAAAGGAAGTGATGGATATTTAGTAATTGCTTATCTATCTACCAGACTCACGAAGTTTGGGGGACTTCGCAAGGCTTCATTAGATGATGACAGCCTTCAGGATTATGGAAGGAACCCGTTTACATGATTCTTAAATTTAACTACTCTTTTTCTGAATAATTTCGGTGGTATTGCTTTGACAATCCCTTACCGGATTAGCAATTTTCCATTCTTATATCCACAAGCATCTGAACAACAGTACATTAAGTGTACTATTTAGATTTATTATAAATAATTTGCATTATAACACCCGCCTGACTACTTTTGCGCTATTATTTATATTTAGTCTAAATAAAATGGATCAACCCAAACCATCTTTCTCAAAAATCTTTTCACTTTCATTTATAGTGCTACTTATAGGCACCATCCCGGCCCTTGCCCAGCAAGCCAGAGGCATTCTTAAAGGTAAAATTATCACCATAAAAAATGGGCCTGCCGAAAACGTTTCGGCAGTACTTAAAGGCACCAGGTACGGTACCATAACCAATGAAAACGGCTTATTTGAAATTAAAGCCCCGCAAGGAGATTATATACTTGTAGTATCTGAAGTTGGCACAAAAGGACAGGAAAAACCAGTAACCGTAACAGCCGGGCAAACAACTGTGTTGCCTGTTATTACTGTTGATCATACTATTCATGGTTTGCAGGAAGTAAATATAAATGCTAATAAAACCAATAAATTTAAACGTTCACGAAGCGAGGATGTTGCCAAAATGCCTTTAAGCAACCTCGAAAACCCACAAGTTTATAATACCATAAGCAGCCAGTTGATGCAGGAACAATTGATATTTTCTGTTGATGATGCTATAAAAAATGCCCCTGGGATCCAAAAAATGTGGGAAGCTACCGGTCGTGGCGGCGATGGCGGCGCTTATTATAATAGCAGGGGCTTTATTGTACAAAGCACCATGCGTAACGGCATTGCAGGGATTATAACTAATGGCATTGACGCGGCTAACATCGACAGGATTGAGATTATTAAAGGCCCCTCTGCTACTTTATTCGGAAGTTCTTTAACCTCATATGGCGGCCTGATCAACCGTGTTACCAAGAAACCTTATGATACATTTGGCGGAGAAGTGAGCTTATCTGGCGGCAATTTTGGTTTTTACCGGGGCAGCGCCGATATTAACACTCCGCTCGATAAAGATAAAAAGATACTCTTCCGTTTAAATACTGCTTTTAATCATGACGGTAGTTTCCAAAACAACGGCTTTTCGCGGAATGTGGTTATTGACCCAAGCATTGTTTATAAGGCTTCCGACAGGTTAACCATTAGTGCCGATGCTGAACTGTCATATGGTACCAATATCGGAAAATCTATTTTCTTTTTCCCTTACGGACAAACCATCGATGCCCTGGGTTACAGTCGTGCCGATCAGCTCAAGCTCGACTACAAACAAAGCTATCATGGAAATGACCTGACTCAAACGTCACAAAACAGGAATTTTTATGGCGAAGTAAAATACAAGATCTCCAACGCCTGGACAACACGTACCAACCTGAGCCTCACCCATAGCTATTCGGACGGTTTTGGCCCTTACTACTACCTGTTGCCAGGCGATTCTATTTCCCGTAACGATCAGTCAACCCGCAAAAGTAAAGATGACATGATGGAGATCCAGCAGAACTTTAACGGCGACTTCAAAATAGGTAAATTCCGTAACCGGTTTGTAGGCGGCCTGGATTTCTTCAGGGAAAACTCGCAACAATATTTTTTTGGCAGTACGCTCGATACTGTATCTGTAACCGGCAATCAAAACTATAGCAATTTCAACAAAGCGGCGATGGGTGCCCTTTATGCTACCGGCATTTATGGTTTTACCTACCCTTCCATGTTTAAACGGAATACCTACAGCGCTTATATCTCTGATGTGTTTAATATTACGGATCAACTGATAGCATCGGCAGGTTTACGCGTAGACAGGTTTGACAACAAAGGCAACTACGACCCAACAACTCAAACCACTTCAGGGGCATATAAACAAACCGCCTTTTCGCCAAAATTTGGTTTGGTTTACCAACCCGTTAAAGACCACATATCGCTGTTTGCCAATTATCAAAACAGCTTTAACAACAAAACCGGTACTACCGAAAACAACCGACCGCTTAAGCCCGAGCAAGCCAATCAAATCGAAGGTGGCGTAAAACTTGATCTCTTCGATGGTAAATTGAGCGGTACGGTAAGTTACTATGATATCAAAGTGAAAAATATCGTACGTCCTTCCACCATAAATCCCATTCTTTCGGTACAGGACGGAACCCAATACAGCAAAGGTTTTGAAGCCGAAATAATAGCCAACCCAATAATCGGCCTTAACATCGTAGCAGGTTTTTCATATAATGATTCAAAGCTTACCAAAAGCGCCGATGCCGGCGTTGAAGGTCTTCGGCCAGCAACCGCCTCATCGCCATATCTGGCAAATTTTTGGATAAGCTACAAATTTCATCAAGGTGCAGTGAAAGGTTTTGGTCTGGGTTTCGGCGGCAACTATGCCAGCGATAATAAGATCGTAAACAGCCGGGCCATTGGGGTATTTACCCTGCCGGCTTACACCGTATTAGGAGCATCAGCATTTTATGATACTAATAAATACCGGTTTGGCGCTATGCTTGACAACCTTACCAATGAAAAATACTGGATAGGTTACACCACCATTAACCCTCAAAAACTAAGAAGTTTTGCATTAAGCGCAACCTATAAATTTTAAAACAGCCATTAAATAAAAAGCAGGAGTGTATTACAGTTCCTGCTTTAAGTTAACAACCCTATCATTCCTGTTAATCCTGAATAAAATGTCCAAATCCATACACTCTTTCTGTAAGCTTCCTCCTCTTTTATTATGTGCAGTTTTGCTGCTCTTCAACATACCCGCGCTGGCCGAGGTAAAACCCGGCACCATAACCGGCACAATCACGACTGCCGATGGCCAAACCGTTCCCGGTGTAACCGTAAGCCTTAAAGGTAATGGCATATCCGCAGGCACGGTTACCAGCGAAAGCGGAAGGTTTACCTTTAACAAGGTAAAACCGGGCAGCTACACCATTAAAGTAACGTTTGTGGGCCTGGCTTCTGAAGAAAAAGCAGTTGAACTGGCCGATGGACAACGCGTTACCGTAAACTTTATGCTGCGCGAAAACGCCAACCAAATTGGTGAGGTCTTAATTTCGGGCAGGAAACAAAAATATAAGATCGACGACCCTCACCCAGCCTGAGGTTAAACGAGCCTTTACTTGAAGTGGCACAAAATATCCAGGTGGTATCTTCCGACCAGATCAAGGACCAGCAGATCTTTAACATGCTCGAAGGCGTATCGCGCAATGTGAGCGGCTTAACCATGCAGGAGCATTGGGGCAATTATGCCCGTGTAAATGCCCGTGGCGACAGGCTTGCACCTTTCCGCAACGGTATGAACATCGAAGCTACCTGGGGCCCGCTAACCGAGGATATGTCATTTGTTGACAGGATTGAATTTGTAAAAGGCCCTGCTGCATTCATGCTGGCCAACGGCAACCCCTCGGGTTTTTATAACGTAGTTACCAAAAAGCCTACCGGCACTACCAGCCAGGTATTCAGTTTTACTGCAGGCAGTTTTAACAGCTACCGTGCCACTGCCGATTTTGACGGCGTACTTACTAAAAACGGTAAACTGCAATACCGCCTCAACCTGATGGGCCAGCTTTCAAAATCATGGCGCCCGTATGATTTTACCAACCGTACGGCTATCGCTCCCGTATTACGCTACAAATTCGACAGCAAAAATACCCTCACTGCCGAGTATACCTACCAGTACCAGCGCATGAATGCCTTTGGTACCGCCTACCTGTTCTCCACTGATGGCTATGCAACACTGCCGCGCAACTTTACTAACGCGCCTTCAAATTCGCCATCATCGGGCATCCGGGACCAAAGTGCGTTTTTAACTTATGAGCATACCTTTAACAGCAAGTGGAAAGTTACCGCGCAGGGTGCTTATTTTTATTATAAGCAAACGGCATATAGCTATTGGATAAACAGCATCAGCAGCAACGGCGATGTTGACCGTAACCTTGGTTTATGGGATGCTGTTAACAAAAACAAATTTGCCCAGGCTTTTTTAAACGGCGAATTTAATACAGGCAAAGTTGTTCACCGCCTGTTAAGCGGCCTTGATATTGGCGACAAGTACTATATTCCGGATTATTTTCAATCAGGCTCACTTGATCCTGATCCCGCAAACCCTTTCAATATCCACAATCCAAATAATGGCCCTGTTACTTTACCTGTGTTTGATAGATCGGTGCCACTTAGCGAACGTGGTAAAAACGCTGTAAATACCGAAAAATATCAATCAATTTATGTACAGGATGAGTTGGGCTTTTTTGATCAGAAATTGCGTTTAACTGTAGCTGGTCGTTACACCCATGCCACTACAACCGATCCTTATGCCGGCGATACCAAAGGGCATAAATTTACGCCCCGTTTTGGGTTAAGTGTTAACATTGATCCTACTACAACTGCTTATGCGGTATATGATCAATCATTTGTGCCGCAAACAGGTAAAATATACGGCGGCCAAAAAGTTAAGCCTATTACAGGCAACAACATGGAGCTTGGTTTAAAACGCGACTGGTTTGATGGAAAGTGGAATACTACCTTATCTGCTTACCAGATCCTTAAAAACAACCAGTTGGTAACCGACCCCGACAAACATGGTGAATCTGCAGCAAATTACGTTTTGCAATTAGGTCAAACTAAAACAAAAGGTGTTGAATTTGATGCCCGCGGCGAAATCATAACCGGCCTCAGCCTGATGGTTAACTATGCTTATACCGATTCGAAGATTTCTAAAGATACCGACCCTGCAAATGTTGGCAATCCTGTTCCCGGCTTTGCAAAACATGTTACCAATGCCTGGTTAACATACCGTTTACAGCACGGCAGCTTAAAAGGTTTGGGCTTTTCAACCGGATATCAGTGGCAGCTTGACCGCCTGCCATGGAGCCTCGGCACAGGCACTTCTGATCTGCCAAACTACTTCCGTTTAGATGCAGGCGCATCCTACCAGATCAAGAAGATGAGTTTTGCGTTAAATGTAAATAACGTGCTTAACAAATACCTTTATTCAGGCGGTCATGAGGGGTTGAGCACCGACGGCAAAACTGTTTACAGCTGGCAGGCAGAAGCACCAACAAACGTACGTTTAAGTATCGGTTACAAATTTTAATGAATGACACCTTTTAAAAAAACACTGTTGTTTATACATCGCTGGCTTGGATTTATATCCGGGCTGGTGGTATTTATAGTAAGTATAACCGGCTGTATCTTTTGCTTTCAGGACGAGATCCAGGATGCGATACACAGTTACCGTAAGGTTGAGGTACAAGCTAAACCCTACATAGCACCATCAATACTTAAAGCCGAAGCACTGAAAGGCCGTAAAGGCGCTACGGCCAGTTATGTTTACTATTACGGTATCGGTCGCCCTGCGGGGGTGTTGGTAACGGACAAGAAAGAGGGCCTCCTTTTTGTATATCTGAATCCTTATACAGGTAAGATCACCCATACCGAAAGCCCCGCTTCAAACTTTTTTATTATTGTTGAATATATTCACCTATACCTGTTGCTCCCGGCTAATATCGGCACCCTGGTAGTAGGCATATCGGTGATAATTTTTGTGGTGCTGATGATCACCGGCATAATACTCTGGTGGCCCAAACGTAAAAGCGACCGTAAACGCAGCTTCACTATTAAGTGGGGTGGCCGCTGGCGCCGTGTTAATTACGACTTGCATAACGTTTTGGGCTTTTATGCCACCAGCGTGGCCATCATATTGGCCATAACAGGTCTGTCAATATCATTTGACTGGATGCGTGAAGCTATTTACACAGCCGCTAATTTGGGCAAAGCGCATCCCGAAGAAAAGGTAGTTTTCAAGTCCGATTCGTTGTTGAATGGTAAAATGGATACCACCCAGGTTATCAACAAAGCATATTTATCAGCCAAAGCCGCCTCGCCAAATGCCGAAATGTTTTTAATTTATGACGATGCTGCTAAAGCCGGTGCCATAGGCGTAACCGCATACGCACAGGCCCTGCACTACTATAAAAGTGATAGCTATTCTTTCGATAAATACACCGGCAAATTATTGAACCGTACCGCGCATGAACAAAAAAGTGCCGGCATGAAAATGAATAACATGAACTATGATGTTCACGTAGGGCAAATCTTAGGCCTTCCCGGTAAGACCATTGCTTTTTTGGCCAGTTTGATTTGTGCAAGCTTGCCAATCACCGGCTTTATCATCTGGCTCGGCAAACGCAAAAAATCCAAATCAAAAAAGGTAAAAACGGTGGTGCACAGAAGGACGGTAAGGCAGCATTTGCCAACCGACCGTTGATTTTTGATACACTGATTACGTTGATTATTCTTTCGCTTCCTGGTATAACTCCCCCTTTTAGGGGGCTGGGGGCTAATAACCACCTCATCATCCAAGGGATGCCCGGTGCAGGTCAAGATCCATCCTTGTGCAAGATCCGCTTCAGTAAGTACATCATTTTTCACCATTTCAACTTTACCGCCGGTGCATTTAACCATGCAGGTAGAGCATATTCCTCCCCGGCAGCTATAAGGTAATGGGATATTGTTTTGCAGGGCGGCCTGCAGTATGGATTGGTTTTCGCCTACTACAATATCGTGCAGCTCGCCCCGGTATTTTATTTTGATGTTTTTAGGTGGAAAGTTAGTAAAGCTGCTTGTTACGGCAACTGTTTCGAGCACAAAATTTTCGCGGCGGATCTTTACCTGATCAATCCCCATATACACCAGGTCGAACCGGATCATTCGCATAAAAGCAAACGGGCCGCAAAGGTAAAACTCAGCATTTGCCAGGTTGAAGCTGGCGTATTGCTTCACCAGCTTTTCTACCTTATCGGGGTTGAGTCGGTTACCTTCGCTGCTAAGCAGGTAAATGATTGTCAACCTTTCGGGGTGTTTGGCTGCCAGTTTATCCAGCTCGTTTTTGAATAAAATGGAAGCGGCATTTTGATTACTATAAATGAGGGTTAGCCTGCTTTTACCCTCCCGGTTCAAAATATATTTCAGTTGCGAAAATATAGGGGTAATGCCGCTGCCGCCCGCAAATAAAAACAGATCCTTTTCCTGCTGATGGTCACTGATGATAAAACGGCCGGCAGGGGCTAATGCTGTTAACTCATCGCCTTCCTTTATTTTAGTGAGCATAAACCTGGATATTTCACCGTTGGTAATGCGCTTAATAGTTATTGCAGGGTATGGTTCATCGGGCGACGAGCTTAACGAATACGAGCGCCTGATCTCTTCCTGCCTGTGGTTAAATATCAGTGTGATGAACTGCCCTGCGGTATAAGGGATAAGATTACTATCAATACTGCTCAAATAAAATGTAGCCGTATCTGGAGTTTCCCATTTTATGCGTTCAACTTTTAGTTTTAAAATCTCTTCGGTCATCAATTGATGGCGTTATTGTTTATCTGCAAGCATTTTGCGGATAACGCTGTTCTTTTTGCCGTAAGTATAATAGATAACCAAACCAATTGCAAGCCAAATGACCAAACGCAACCAGGTATCGCCGGGTAGAAACGTCATCATGGCAAAACAGGTCAGGATACCCAGCACCGGCACCAATGGCACAAGGGGTGTTTTAAACGGCCGGTGAATATCAGGCTGCTGCTTCCGTAAAATAAGTACACCGGCGCAAACCATAACAAATGCAAGCAAGGTACCAATGCTGGTCATTTCACCAACCACGCGTATCGGAACAAATGCGGCAAAGAGGGCTATAAAAGCGCAAAGCATAATATTCGATTTCCAGGGGTGCGAAATTTGGGATGCACTTCTGAAAAAACCTTAGGCAGCAAACCATCTTTCGACATAGAGAAAAACACACGCGATTGGCCTAACAGGTCGACCAAAATCACCGAGGTATAACCTATTAAAATAGCCAGCACAATAGCTTTGCTCAACCACTGGTAATGCGTTTTTTCAATGGCGATGGCAACCGGTGCGCCCGAACCTATAAATTCCTTATAGTTGGCCATTCCGGTCATTACGTGCGCAAATACAATAAAGAGTACCGTACAGATCAGCAGCGAGCCGATGATCCCGATAGGCATATTGCGCTGCGGGTTTTTGGCCTCCTGCGCCGCAGTTGATACAGCATCAAACCCAATAAATACAAAAAACACTAATCCCGCCCCTCTCAATATGCCCGACCAGCCATAATCGCCCCAAACACCGGTATTTTGCGGGATATAGGGATGATAGTTTTGCGGGTTAATAAATGACCATCCAACCGCAATAAACACCAGCACCACGCCCACTTTCAAGGTTACAATAATGGCATTAACCAATGCCGAACCTTTTGTACCCCGGATAATGATACTGGTAACCAAAATCACAATGAGCGCAGCTGGCAAATTGATGATTCCGTTAATAATATTGCCATTGGCAGCCTTAGCAGTTTCAAAAGGCGAAAGCGTAAGCTGTGGAGGCAAATACAGGTCAAACCAGGATAAAAATTTAGTAAGGTATTGCGACCAGCTGATGGCCACTGTTGCTGCGCCCACGGCATATTCAAGCGCGAGGTCCCAGCCTATGATCCAGGCAAAGAGCTCGCCCATGGTAGCATACGAATAGGTGTAAGCGCTCCCCGCAACAGGTATCATGGCCGAAAACTCGGCATAACAAAGGGCAGCGAAAGCACAGCCAATAGCAGCAATTAAAAAAGAAATGGTTACCGCAGGCCCCGAATGCTGGCCCGCCGCTATACCGGTTAACGAAAATAAACCGGCCCCTATGATGATGCCTATCCCAATTAAAATAAGGTTAACGGGCCCAAGCGAGCGTTTTAATGAATGTTCCCCCTCCTCCTTCGATTCGCGGAGCAGGGTTTCTATGGGCTTTTTGATCATGATATAAAAAAGTCCACAAAGTTAGTAGATTATTGCAGGGATTAAGCGTGGGTGTATAATTGGAAGGTAAATAAACAAACTTCTCGGGCTCGTTACAAACGAGCGCAAGAGTTATGAAGTAAAACAAAAGCGGCAGGACCATCAGATCCTGCCGCTTTTGTTTATGAGCTTAAATAATATTAAGCGGTTGCTTTTGCGTAAAGCTCGGCAACGTGGTTCCAGTTGATCACATTCCAGATAGCTGCTAAGTAATCCGGACGACGGTTTTGATATTTCAGGTAGTAAGCATGCTCCCAAACGTCGATACCTAAAATTGGGGTACCTTTAACTTCAGCGATGTCCATTAATGGGTTGTCCTGGTTAGGAGTGGAAGTTACAGCTAATTTTTTATCAGCAGTAACAATTAACCATGCCCAGCCAGAACCAAAACGGGTTGCACCTGCTTCAGATACTTTAGTTTTGAAATCGGCAAATGAACCGAAAGTGCTTTTGATAGCATCAGCTAAAGCGCCTGTAGGCTCGCCGCCACCGTTTGGTGATAACAAGGTCCAGAACAAGGTATGGTTGTAGTGGCCACCGCCATTGTTACGCACAGCAGCGGGGAATTTAGAGATATTTTTAATGATATCGTCGATATTGCTTTCAGCCTCAGGCTTACCTTCCAAAGCTTTGTTTAAGTTGGTAACATAAGCCTGGTGGTGTTTGCCATGGTGAATTTCCATGGTCAGTTTATCAATGTGCGGTTCCAGAGCATCAGTAGCGTAGGATAACGCCGGTAGGGTAAATGCCATAATTTTAGTTGTTTATTTTAAAGTTTACTGTTTGTTGTGACGTAACAAATATAAGCGTTGATTGAAGTTTTTGTTCTAAATAATTGTCATGTTTTCTTTTAGTTCATAGTTGATGGTTAATGGTTCATAGCTATTTTTATTACTATGAACCATCAACCCTACTTCCGCTTACTTTTAAAAAAATCTTTCACCAGCTGGCTGCATTCAGCTTCGCGGATACCGCCGGTGATCACTGTTTTGGGATGGGTTATTTTTTGGTTGATGCGGCCGAACCCGAGTTTGTTATCATAGGCCCCAAAAACGATCTTACTTACCTGGAACCAGTATGAAGCCCCGGCACACATTACACAGGGCTCCATAGTAACGTACAGCGTACAGCCTTGCAGGTATTTGCCTCCAATTAAATTAGCGGCCGCAGTAAGGGCCTGCATTTCGGCATGGGCCGATACATCGTTAAGCCGTTCGGTAAGATTGTGCCCTTTTCCTATAATGCGGCCATTGTAAACCACAATTGCCCCTATCGGGATTTCATCTTCCTCTAATGCATAGCGGGCTTCTTTTAACGCCTCGCCCATAAAATATTCATCGGGCGATATAGAGGCCTCATCCTCAAAACTGATATATCTCATTTAAATAAGTTTGCTGCCGTTTGGCACAGGCTTTTCAACAGCGGTTAACACAATGTCTCCGTTCTCGTCGGCGAAACCGGTAACCAGGAACTCCGACATGAAATTGGCGATCTGCTTTTTAGGAAAATTAACCACGCCTACAATTTGCCTGCCCACCAGCTCTTCTTTGGTATAATGCTTCGTGATCTGTGCGCTCGACCACCTGACACCAAACTCACCGAAATCGACCCTTACCTTGAAGGCAGGTTTACGGGCTTCCGGGAAATCAATTGCTTCCAATACAGTGCCTACACGTAGTTCTACTTTTTCAAAATCATGCCAGGTGATGGTTTCCATAGGGGCAAAGGTAAAAAAATATGTCTCTCTCTTCTTCAAAAGCTACCCTTGCCTCAATTTTAAGTAAAGGGTTTGATATGGACATTAGTAAACAAAATCAATGCGTCATGTATCATGAACTAATGAGTTATAACAATAAAACCAACAACTCTGCCCTTGAGGCCGGATGTAAAAGCGTTGTTCCAAACCGCTTAGCCATTGCCTCTAACTGCGTCAATTAATATTCGTCCCTTCCTTCACCTCATCGCTGGCATTTTTAAGAATGATATCGTTGGCCTTCAGGTTCCCAAATACTTCGGTTGAGTCATGTCTGGATAATCCTTCCTTTATATCAATTAATGCTGCCTTGCCGTCTTTTACAGCTATTACATATTCCCTCTCGGTTGACCGGATGATGGCATTGTTGGGCACTAACAACGATTTGGCGCCCGAAAGCATCGGGATCTTTACTTCGGCATACATTCCCGGTTTTAGTATTCCATTTTGGTTTTGTACGTCTATTTCGATAGCTTCAGAACGCATACTCCCTAAAGCATTGGCCGAGCGACTGATTTTGGCTGTTTGTTCCTGCCCCGGCATAGCATTAAAAGTGAATTTTACCTGCTGCTTTAAGTCAACTTTGTCTACGAAATCTTCGGGGATGTAAACCTCTAAACGCAGCTTGCGGATATCCTGCAAAATAAGCATCGGCAGGTCTGTACCTTTACCCGGGGCTACCAAAGCTCCCGGGGATACATTACGCTGAATGATCATGCCATCAAACGGTGCACGAATGTTCAGGTAATCCTGCATGGTGCGTACAGATGCCACGATCGAGCTTTCTGAACGGGCCATTGCGTCATCAGCTTTCATTTTTGCTAAAGCGTTATCCAATTCAAGCGGAGAAACTGATCCAGGTTCTTTTGCAGCCTCTTTTAAACGCTGATACTTTTCCTTACTGGCAACTGCGTTCTCTTTGGCCTGCATGTAGCGGGAATCGGCAGCCTGCAATTGCGATTCCATTTCCGGCGCTTCTAAGGTTACCAGTAATTGTCCTTTTTTTACCAAGGTACCACGGTCAACAAAAACGGTTTTTACAAACCCGTTTACTTTCGGGAACAAGTTTACCTCGTTATAGGGTTTTAACTGGCCGGGAAGGCGGGCTTCGCTTGATAGTGCTTTTTCCGACACTTTGCCGGTTTCATATCCGCTTGCTTTTTGGTTGGTTTTTTGGGTTTCTGTGAGGTCCACCGGCTTTTGATTGCCTGCACATGCGGCCATCAGGCTGATACTGCTTAACAGTACAATATATTTTAGTTTCATAATATTAGCTATTGGAGGTTTCAAGTTGTTGAGGTTCATTAACATTTACGTCCTTCATTAAGGACGGTGAATCATAAGTGGTTTTTTGCTGTACCCAGGCAAATACCTGCGGTAGTATAAACAGCGCGGCTAATGTTGAGGCAAATAAGCCGCCTATCACCGCGCGGCCCAATGGCGCGGTTTGCTCGCCGGCTTCACCCATCCCTGATGCCATCGGGATCATACCTGCCATCATGGCCAAACTGGTCATGAGGATTGGTCTTAACCTGATGGACGCACTGGTAATGGCTGCCCTTGTAGAGTCTTTATAATCCAGTCTCAGGGTTTCAGCATTGGTTACGATCAGGATGGCGTTTGCCACCGATACTCCTGTAGACATGATCATGCCCATGTAACTTTGCAGGTTAAGTGTTGAACCGGTAAGCAGTAATGCTGTTAGCGATCCCAATATTACTGCCGGTACGGTAGATAGTACTGTAAGGGATAATTTAAACGACTGGTAATTGGCGGCCAGCAATAAAAAGATCACCAAAATGGCAAACATCAAACCGTTCTGTAAGCTGTCGAGCGTTTCTGTCAACAAGCTCGACATACCTTTAACTTCAGCAATCAGGCCTTTAGGCGGTGCCCCGACAGTTTTGATCACCTGCTGCACCGCGGCAGTAGCAGTGCCCAAATCCTTCTTGTAAATATTGGCGCTCACGGTTAAGAAGCGGCGCGGACCGGTACGGTCATATTCACCAGGAACGTAATTAACCTTAAAGCTGGCGATATCACCCAGTACAGGTGTACTTTGGCCTTTCACCAGTGGGATCTCTTTCAACTCATCCATTGTATTCATCACATACTCTGGAATTTGCACCTGTACCTGGTAGGTATAGGCCGATTTATCATCCAACCAAAGGTTTTTCTCGGTAAAACGGCTTGATGATGTACTTGCTGTAACCGAGCGGGCAACATCTTTAATATCCAGGCCTAATTGGGCGGCTTTCAACCTGTCGAGCGTTATTGCCACCACAGGAAACTTTAAAGGCTGACTGATTTGCACATCCCTCAGGTAGCTGATCTTTTTAAGTCCGGCCAAAACTTTGTTCGAGTAGCCTTCTATCTGCGCCATATCCTTACCCGCTACCCTTATTTCGATAGGTGTAGATGCACCCTGGCTCATGATCTTTTCGGTCATGTCGATAGGTTCAAAAGTGATGCGGAGATCGGGCATGCGCGATGCTATGTTTTTACGGAGCGCATCTTTAAGCTCATCCATATTGATGTGGTAATCTTCATCAAGGTTAACCTGTAATACCGCTTCATGTGTACCAGTATTAAATACATAAAGATTGCTGGTACCATAGCTGCTTGGCACAATGCCCACATAAGCCGATGTGATAGCTACATGATGGTTCACCGTACTGTCGATGATTTGCAAAACCTGTTTCAGCCCGTCTTCCGTACGTTCAAGTCTTGTGCCATCCGGCTCTTTGATCCTGATCTGAAACTGGCCGTTGTTGAGCTTCGGCATCATATCTTTTCCAATAGTGACAAAACACACACCGGCCAATCCCAAAACAACCACGAGATAAACAGGCACAATTAGTTTTTTGTTATGCATCCAGCGTTCAATGATGTGTATAAAACGGATCTTTATCCGTTCAAACAGGTCATTCTTTTCGGGATGGTTTTGCTCCTGCTGCAGGTGATGGTTTACCTGCCCTTCTTCGGGCCGGTCTAAAGCTTCGCCGGCATGGGCATGCAATTTCCCATGTTCATAATGCTGATAGGTTTCGGCTTTGATAAGCCAGTTTGATAAAATAGGCACCAGTGTTTGCGCTATGATGTACGATACGATCATCGTTAAGCCAATAGATAGCGACAGGGGTAAAAACATCGCTTTAGGCACGCCGTTCATCATAAACGATGGCGCGAATACCGCAAGGATACACAGCAGGATGAGCAATAGGGGGAACGAGATTTCCTGGCAAGCATCATAAATAGCCTGTGCTTTGCTTTTGCCCATCTCCAGGTGCTGGTGAATATTTTCGATAGTTACTGTCGCCTGGTCAACCAAAATGCCTATGGCGAGGGCAAGCCCGCTCAGTGTCATGATATTGATGGTTTGGCCGAATAAGCCTAAAAGTAATACACCTAACAAAATGGATACCGGGATAGTAATCACCACGATCAAACTGCTTCGCCAGTCGCGCAAAAACAATAATACCATCAGGCCGGTGAGCAATGCGCCCAGACCGCCTTCTGTCATAAGGCTCTTTACCGCGTTTATCACAAATATGGATTGATCAAACTCATATGAGATTTTAACGTCGTCGGGTAAAAGGCCCTGAATTTCCGGAATCTTCTTTTTCAAAGCCTGTACCACACTCCAGGTACTGGCATCGGCGGTTTTTACTACCGGCAAATAAACAGAGCGCTTGCCATTAATCAGCGCATAATCAACCGTAACGTCGGTAGCATCGGCAACACGGGCTACATCTTTTACCAAAATGGGAACGCCGTTTTTGGTAACTACAGGGATATTGCCAAATTCATCTGTTTGGTTAATCAACGTATTAACCGTAGTTACAAACATAGTGTTGCCTAACCTTAAATTACCCGAAGGCGACATCACATTGAACTTAGCCAACGCACTTACTACCTCATCGGGCGTCAAGCCGTAACTTCTTAATTTATTTGGATCAACGTTTAAGGTGATGGACCTGGCGTTTGAACCAAACGGCGGCGGGGCCGATAAGCCGGGAACAGTAGCAAACATCGGCCTTACTTTAGTAGCAGCCATATCATAAATATCCTTCAGGCTGCGATTGGGGGCGGATAGTACCAATTGCCCAACGGGCAACGATGAAGCATCAAACCTTACAACCTGCGGCGGCAGTGCTCCCGGCGGGAAAAAGCTCATTACGCGGCTTACCTGCAAAGCCACCTGGGCCTGTGCTTCGGCCATGTCTGTGCTCTCGTAAAAACTCAGCTTAACCATAGTTAAACCCTGAATGTTTTTACTGGTAATACTTTTGATGCCGTTTACATACAGAAACTGGTCTTGCAAACGGGTTGAAAAAAACCCTCCATTTGCTGCGGCGACATACCGCCATATGATTCAATAACATAAATGGTGG
The DNA here is from genome assembly GCF_050632265.1 of Mucilaginibacter sp. P19. Lineage (NCBI taxonomy): Bacteria > Pseudomonadati > Bacteroidota > Sphingobacteriia > Sphingobacteriales > Sphingobacteriaceae > Mucilaginibacter > Mucilaginibacter sp. P19. Next base: position 300,773 of record NZ_CP192586.1, on the reverse strand, counting down.
GCAGGTTTAGTTTTGGGAAAATATCTATCGGTATTTTTATAGCACTAAGCACTGCAAAGATGAGCAGGCTCAAGGTAACCACCACCGTTGTGATGGGCCGTTTAAGTGCGGATGTGACCATTGACATAGCTAAATTATTTTAAAAGGTTTAATACAGTATTTACCTGGTTGCCGGTAACGGCCTGCTGGAACAGGGCATTTGAATAGGCATATTTGGCCTGTACATAGTCAGTTTCGGCGCGGTAAAGGATATTGAGTGCGGCGTTAAGCTCAATGATATCGGTTAGCCCATTTTTGTATAATGACAGCTTTTGCCGGTACCCGTCAGAAGCCGCTTTAAGCTGATTGGGGATCTCAACCAGGCGTTCGCGGGCGGTTTGCAGCTCCACGCCCGACCGGTTGGCATTGACCGCCAGCAATTGCTTTTGCTCATCCAGCTTTTTCCGGGAGTAATCGGTATTGGCACGTTGTGTCCGTAATTTTAACTGGCGGCGACGGATATCAAACAGGTTATAGGAAACACCTATACCTACCAGGTAATTATTCCTGTCGAACCCCCATCCGCTGCTGAGGCTGTTAAAATGGTCGTTAGCATCAACACTTGATCCCCTGCCCCAAACGGCGCCTTCCAGTAATATTTTAGGATTGTAGCTTTTTTTGACGAGTGTTTCCCGCTGCAAACTATTTTGATATACCGATTTATAATAATTGATCAAGGGATGATTGGTGGTGTCGATCACCAAAGGGTCCAGGCCGGTTGCGGTATTGATAAGATTTGTTTCGGCAGCGGTATCGGGTACTATTGTCTGATAGGGTAAGCCGCTGACAGCCGAAAGCTGTAACTGTACCTGCTTCACCTGGTTGTTAAGTTCGATATAGTTCAAACGGGCTTTTGACAGTTCGGCCTCGGCAATGCTGGTATCAACGCCTGCCCTTACCCCACTTTTGGCGAGCGACTGTACCGACCGGCGGATCTCCTGATTGCGTTTTATGTTCCGCGCCTGGATGGTGAGGAAGTTTTCCAGTTCCGTCAGGAGCAGGTAATTGCCAATGGCATAAGCCTGCAACTGATATTTGGAATCAGCAAACTGGTTTTGCTGTACCTGAATATCAGAGTTGGCTACTTTATTTTGAGCACCATAGGCCCCAAAATTATAGATCTCCCAGTCGAGCGCGGCTACCCCAACGTTGGCTGAAACGGTGGTGGTATTGCTTTCGGGCCGTACCCCCTGGAGTTGGAAGGAATGATACCAAAGCCAAAATACGGGCCGGCAACATTGTTGTTAGTGCCATAATCTGCCTGGTAATTTAGTTTCAGGTTAGGGAGCCAGCTGCTCCTGGTTTCAGCGGCCTGGGCTTGCCTAACCGCTATAGCTGCCGAATCGGTTAGCAATGTGGGTGCGTTTCGGTTCACGCTGTTGAGCAGCGTTTTTAAACTAACCGGTGTGTTACCTTGTTGCTGCGCATAAGTATAGGCTGTTATTAGCAAGCCTATAAACAGGCAGCAGGACTTCTTTGAAATTCGCATATCTTGATGTACGGAATATGCTTACCGGGAAATGCCCGCACACTGATCGCTACAGATCAGTAAGTACTGCAAAAAATGCCGGTAAACGATGGATAATTAATTGAAAAAATGATCGATGATGTATCTAAAGGCAGAGCGCCTTTAATCATTCAAATCAAATGCGAAAAGTGCAAAGGGAAAGATAGGAGTATCGATACTCGGGTATAATCCTGAAGTTTCGGATTAATTGCTTCGGATTTAATTTCCATAGCTGCAATGCAAAAAAAGCAGAATAAAACTGCCTACAACAGCGCTGATCAAATCGGTAACAGACTTTTTCTCCTCAAGGGTTGATTTGTCTGGTCTTTGAACGTAGCTTGATTCGCTGAAGCTGCTGTGCAGGTTCTCCATCTTTCGTTTAAAAACCGAATTGAATCCTGTTGAACGCGTACGGCCCGACTGCGTTAAGCGGGGAAGAAAAAAACATGACTGCTCGCGATGACCAAATAAAAGGCCATTACCGATAATATCCGCAACGATCTCAAAAATTCAGTATTTCGCTTATTCAACATATTGCTTATGCTGTACAAAAATGAAAAAAATAACCTAATTGTTTTGCAAAAGTATTGTTGCATTTATATTCTGCATACCGGGATGAGGAAACTTCACTACTATTAAGTTTAGGCAGGCCCCCCGCCAGGTCATTATCCTACCCTTGATGGCGAACCAAGCCTCAAACTTATTGCAGGAATGCGGTTGCATCAACCCTGACGAGATTGCGGCTTTATTAACTACAGTGTGCCATTTCGAAAGCTTATTCATCAGTTCATCAAGCTTTACAGGCTTACTCAGGTAATCATTCATACCGGCCTGCAAGCAATCCTGTTCATCGCCGGCCATGGCGTTGGCTGTTAATGCAATGATAACAGGCTGCTTAATGTTTTCTTTACGGATTACACGGGTAGCCTCAAGCCCATCCATAACAGGCATCTGCATGTCCATTAAAATAAGCTCGTAATCGTTTTGGTACAGGGCCTCTATTGCTTCGAGCCCGTTTTGGGCCATACCCGGCTTATAGCCCATTTTGTTTAAAATGTGTTTAATAACGTGCCGGTTAACCTCATTATCTTCGGCAATGAGGATATTGAAGGGATATTTATCACTAAAATCAACCGAAAGCTTGCTCTTAATTTGTTTATCATCGTTTTGGACCGATTTATTCCTGAGTGCCATAAAAATCTGTTTGCCCAGCACCTGTTGTTTTATCGGCTTGCTCATAACAGAGGTAAACAGCATTCGCTGATCTTTTATAAATTCTTCACCAACCGAGCTTAGCAGTATAATAGGAATGTGGCTGTACCCTTCCCTGATGATGCGGGCCAGCATAACCCCATCCATTACGGGCATATTCATGTCGGTAATAACCACGTCAATGTCTTTGTTTCTCTGCAGGATCACTAAAGCCTCGGCGGCAGACTCTGCCGGTACCGATTTAAGGTTCCAGTTTTCAAACTGGCGGTTTAAAATAGACAGGTTGGTATGGTTATCATCAACTATAAGAATCTTTTTGCCGCGCAGTTCCTCAAGATCAAAACTGGCAGGCTGCCGGTGGGAAATCTCGCCGGGATAGGCGTTTATGGTAAAGAAAAACCTGGTACCGGCACCAGGCTCGCTTTCAACGCCTATACTGCCCCCCATTAGCGCTACAAGCTTTTGGCAAATGGCCAAACCTAAACCGGTACCTCCGTATTTGCGTGTAGTAGATGAATCGACCTGCGAAAATGCCTTGAACAGCCGGTGCAGCTTATTATGCGGAATGCCTATACCTGTATCCCAAACATCAAATCTTAATTTCAGCAAGCCATCAGATTGTTTGTCAACACAGCTAACCTTAATACCAACCTCACCTTTCTCCGTAAATTTTATGGCGTTGCTTACCAGGTTTATAAGCACCTGTTTAAGCCGCAGCGGATCGCCGATGATACCCGGCGATATATCTTCGGCAATTTCATAAACCAGGTCGAGCCCCATTTGTCCGCCTTTAATGGCAAACATATCCATCACATCTTCAATACATTGCCGCAGCTTAAAATCATCCTGTTCAAGATCAAGGCTACCTGCTTCTATCTTTGAAAAATCAAGAATGTTATTGATCACATGGATGAGCGTTTCGCCGCAGCTGATGATGGTTTCGTTAAACATACGCTGCTCATCATTAAGCTCAGTTTCATTCAATAAAGCCGACATCCCGATAACCCCGTTCATAGGCGTACGGATTTCGTGGCTCATGGTGGCCAGGAAAATGCTTTTTTCCTGGTTAGCCTGATCGGCCGCGAGGCGTGCCTTTTGAAGTTCCTGGTTTGAATAGTTTAGTTCCTGGTTTGCAGCTGCCAAAACCTCTTCATTATGTTTACGCTCGAGCGATAACTGAGCTTCCCGCTGCAGATCGGCCATTTGCAGGGTTTGTACTATTCTTAGTTCGTTATACTTGCGCAACTGATAGGCCCAAAGTCCGCATATGAACATGATAACCCCGGTAAGCAACACATGTATGGTAAACGTTTGAAGATCAAAGTAATTGAGCTGGGTAAAAAATATGCCGCCATAGCCAATATCCTGCATATAGCTGAAAACAGCATGGTGTACAATAACAACTAAAAGCAATGGCAATTGTAGCCTCCAGTTTTGGTAGGTGATCAGCAGCGCACTCGAAATAAAAGCAAAAAAGTGCATCTCAAACAAGCCGTGCATCTGGTAAATATACTGGGCCATAAAAATACCTAATACAGCTGCCAGCACATATTGGTATAAGGAAGAATTAGGCAGGGCTATTTTAGCAGTATAGTACGCCAACAGGCACAGGCCGCCAACGCCAAAGGCAATAAGCCATGTATCATAAAAATAGGCCAATGCTAAACCAACTACAAAATGCACAGGCAGGAAATAATCCATCAACCTGTCTGAGCGGTCTTTGATCTCGGTTTGAAAATTAATGTTTTGAACTATGTCTGCGGTCACAATGATTGATATTTAGGGGTAATATTAATTATGACAGTCGGGCAGTCGACAGCCGTATGAGGTTAATGCAAGTTTATTAAATGTTAGGCGTGTATTGTCGTTCAGTAAACCGTTGATCGCTACTTTGGCGAAGCTTGTTTTTTCATCGGTACAGTAACGGCTTATGTTATAATTGCCGCGGTAATACAGCTTGCTGCCTGTATCAATAAGGGCAGCCTGGGGTGTTGAGTAAACCCCGCAGGCCTCAGCAACCGAGGGATCAAATATAACGGGGAGTTTCATCCCAAACTTGTCCTGGATTTCGCTTTCGGTGAAGTGTTTACTGCTCATGATCACGATGGCAAAATTCACCTGTCTGTGATATTGCTGGGCAATAGCCTTAAACTGTTTGATATTAAATCTTGAACAGGGACAATCCGGATTAAAAAAATGCAGGAACAGCGGTTTACTGCGATCCTGGTAGTGCCTGGGGTTGATGGACACTATCGTACCCTGCTTTACTGCTTTATAGTTTTCGGGTACAGGAGTAGGCAACTGGTATTGCAGCTCATTATACCAAAACAAAGCGCCAACAGCGATTAAAAGTATCACGAGCCAACCAATAACTAACGTTTTTTTCATTGTACCAAAGGTTGGCATACTTCAACAGAACAACTGAAAATCAGCACAAAACCATTTGTAAAAATAATTATTTTTAGTGTATAAAAAACACTTTTCCGGCATTTTAAACATACAGGTTTTAATTTAACCGTTGGCTAACCCCCTCCTTAATCTTTAATTAAGCAAACGAATAGCCATTCAGTTATTTGACAGCCTGTTTTTTCTTCTTTCGGTTAGGTAACGACGCAGGGGGATATCGTAACCTATCATAACCAGGTAAGCAAATGTAACTAATACAACTAATCCGGGTATAATGATATATGCCAGGTGAACAGCATCGGGTTTATTTGCCGCATAATAATTACCAAACATCCACATTACTGCATAATGGGTCATGTATAAAGGATAAGAGATACTCCCCGAAAAAACACATATTTTACGTAAGCTGTTGTTAAGAACAGCGCCTGCTCCCAGCGAAACCATTAACGGGAAATAAATTATAACTATAAAAGGCTCGGTAAGCCAGTTCCATGTTGAGAACGGAGACAGGAAAGCCAGCATCAATAAAATAGAAAGACCGATAAAACCAAGCTTATTTTTGACGATAAGGTTATAACGGTAAACCAGCAAACCAGCAGTAAAAGAATAAGCTATACGTACACCTCCATCCCAGAAAGTTCCGCCGCTCCAGCCGCCCATTAAATTACCTGAGTGAGCTGCCACATAGCAAATGCCAACAGCAGAAATTGCAGTAAGGACAATCAGGTAGCGCCGCTGAAGGCGACAAAGTACAAGTGCATAAACAATGTTAGCTACATATTCCCAAAACAATGACCAAGCAGGTGCATTAAACCCAAACAAGTTAAAATACCGTTCATTCATTGTCGGGTTAGGAATCATTAATATGGAGCTGAGAAATAATAGTAGTATACTGCCCGCACTACGGGCTATGGGTTGGGCATTAAATGGATCAAATATAAACCCTAACAAGCCCAATACCGAGCCAAAAACAACAAGCGGGTGCAGCCTGATCAACCTCGATTTGAAAAATTCCTTTATGCCCATTTTGCCGACCCTGTCGTCATAAGCATAACCAATTACGAAGCCCGACAGGCAAAAGAAAAAATCAACCGCTAAAAAGCCATGACCTATAAAATCCTTGCTGTAGTCGGAATAAGCAATCTCCATAAAATGGAAAGTAACAACTGCTATAGCAGCTATGCCCCGAAGGCCGTCAAGAATTTCAAAATGCTGTTTGGTTTTAAGGATGGCTGGGCTTAGTTTTTCCATGCACTATATCGATTTACCTGTATGCCGGTAAAGAAAGGAAAATTTAGCCGGAAGTTCAAACTATGCGCTTAACAGCCAAACTGAGTGAGGTGATGGTCAATATGTTTATAAAACATATTGCTCCATTCGGTAATAGTTAAGGGACCAAACGAATGCGACTCGCGGCCATCAAAAGCTTTTTCGCCCAGCTGCTGTGTTTTTTGGATGTAGGCTATCAACCTGTTTTTTTCGGTATTGAAATCCCTTTCGCCGGTAATGAGAAATGCAGGCGCTGTAGGGTTGTTGTGTTTATATGGTGTTTCACTCACTACCTTGTTTTTAACCAGCATTTTCAGGATCAGTTTCATGAACAAGCCGGGTTTGGGGTGCTTATCTTCATACACCATTTCGTACGTTACACAGCAGTGTGCCAACATTTGTGCTACGTTCATTTTACCCCACCCCGGTGAGGTTTGAGGCGTGAGCTTGTTGATCCGGCTGATTACATCATCAGCTACCCGTGCAGTGAAAATATTGGGTAAGGCCATGAGGGAAAGATAGGTATTTTTGTACAGAGACGTATTACATGTATATTTAGTTAAACCGGAAAATCTGCGAAGCGGGCGATGCATTAGATGCCGCCCAACAAAAATTCCCGATATGAATTCCGATCTTATAAAAAATAAAAAATATTTTTCATTTTGTCCAATCTGCTAAGCACGGTTGTCATTGGGTTTTAACAACATAAATTTAAAACAAAATGGAACAGAGAATCAGCATGTGGGAAAAAGGCCAAAATGCCTTAAAACCATTATTTGGTATTAATACCTATCTTAAAAAGTCACCCCTCGAGTTATCCCTTCGTGAGTTGGTAAATTTCAGGGTATCACAGATCAATAAATGCGCTTATTGTCTTGACATGCACTATAAAGATGCACGTGCCAAAGGCGAAACTGAACAACGTTTATACGGCCTGAGCGCCTGGGAAGAATCGCCTTATTATACCGATCGTGAAAGGGCCGCCTTCGCCTGGGCCGAAGCCGTTACCGCCTGCCATGTAACCGACGAAGTGTACAACATAGCCAAGGCGCAGTTCAGTGATGAAGAGCTGATAGACCTTACGCTGTCCGTTACCACCATTAACACCTGGAACCGCATCAACCTATCGTTCCCAAATACGCCCGGCACATACCAGGTTGGCCAGTTTGCATAAACAGCTTATATTAACGCCATTAAAACATAGCCTTATGAATGAGTTTTTGTTAGTGATCCACAGGGATCTGAAAAGTAAAGATGCCAGTCCCTCGCCCGAACAAATGCAGGCAGCTATAAAACCTTTCCAGGATTGGATAGGCGGCATCGCGGCCCAAAACAAACTGGTTGGTGCTCCCAAACGCTGGGATGGTGATGGCCGTACAATTAAGCAAAATACCGTGATCAATGGTCCTTATGCCGAAATTAAGGAATCGATAGGCGGATTGTTTATAATCAGGGCCGAAGATTACGATGAGGCCGTTGAAATTGCCAAAGGCTGCCCGATATTGCAATGGGGGGCCACCGTTGAAGTACGAATGGCCGTGCCTGCCGTATAAAATAAAATGCCTTTGTACTTTTGCAAAGGCATTTTATTTTAACCTATGCAACCCCAAGAACTTTTACCTCACCTGTTCCGCACCGAGTACCGGAAAATTGCAGCAGTGCTTTGCCGCCTTTTTGGTATTGAACATATTGAAATTGCCGAAGATATTGTGAGCGACACCTTCCTTTCAGCCACTGAAAATTGGAGCCTGAAAGGTTTACCTGATAATCCGACGGCATGGCTTTATACCGTTGCAAAAAATAAAACCAAAAATTACCTGAAACGGGATACGATTTTTAAGCAAAAGCTTTTGCCCGAAATAAAATATACTACCGACAGCACAGGCGAAATAGAGATCGACCTGTCTGCCAAAAACATAGCTGATAGCCAGTTGGCCATGATCTTTACGGTTTGCAACCCGGTTATTTCGGCCGAGTCGCAGGTAGCGCTTGCCCTTAACCTGCTTTGCGGTTTTGGCGTACAGGAAATTACCGATGCTTTTTTAGCAAACAAGGAGGTGATATACAAACGGATAAACCGCGCAAAGGAAAAACTGAAAGAAGCCGGAATCCAGATCCAACAGCCAAACCTTAGCGAGATCGGCAACCGGCTGGAAACTGTTTTAACAACCATTTACCTGCTGTTTTCTGAGGGATATTACTCAATCTCCCAAAATGTCACCCTCCGTCGTGATCTTTGTGCAGAAGCTATGCGGCTTAATTACCTGCTTATTGAAAATCCGGCCACCAATACCCCTGCCGTAAATGCACTTTTTGCGCTGATGTGTTTCCACGCGTCGCGGTTTGAGGCCCGCACCAATGATCATAGTGAAATGATCCTTTATGATGATCAGGATGAATCACTTTGGGACAGGGACCTGATCAACAAAGGTATCCATTACCTGAACCAGGCTTCAACCGGAACTTCAATAACTAAATATCACCTCGAAGCCGGCATTGCTTATTGGCATACCTTTAAGGAAGATGCTGCCGAAAAATGGGAAAATATATTACAGCTATACAATAGCCTCCTCATGCTGGAGTATTCGCCCATCGCCGCGCTGAACCGGACATTTGCCCTTGCCAAAGCCAATGGAAAACCGGCTGCAATAGCCGAAGCCGAAAAACTGAACCTAAGCAATAACCACTTTTATTTTTCGCTGCTGGGCAACCTGTATACCGGCATAGATAATCAAAAAGCCTTACAGCATTACGAAACAGCTATGAACCTGGCTACTTCTGCAAATGATAAGGCAACTATGGCGGAAAATGTTGAGCGGTTAAAAAACTTGCAGGAATAGCCTTTTCACAATAGTTGAAAGGGTATTGGTTCATGCATACCGCAAAGCTATTGGCATATTTACAACGATAGTGAATTTAAAGCCGACCGGACACCGAATGAATAATTGTCGTCATTTATGAGCTTTTAAAAACACACAATCCTTTTACAAAACAAACTTTGGTAAAATTCAATTAATCACCTATTTTTGCTGCAATCATATACATAACATCATGGGACACCATAAAGAAGAAAAAGAAAACTTTGATTACATATACTATTTGGTAGGATTAATCTCTGGCTTATTTGTAGGCGGTATTATTGAAAAAGGCTTTACCTGGATTTTTGTAGGTGGTGTTTTAGGGTTGTTAACTGCTGCTGCATATATCGCCGTGTTAGTTCGTGGCCGTAATGAAGAGGCCTGATCCTGACCTCCCTTCATTCATAAAAAATTGGAACCAGTTTTACGGCATTGTTGCCGCGTGGCTGGTTTTTTTAGTTTTAGTATTCTGGCTCATTACCAAATTCTTTGAATGAGTTTAACCGACTGGATTGTTTTAGGCCTTACCATATTTTCTATAGTGCTTTATGGCATATGGAAAAGCGGCAATAATAAAAATATCGACCAGTTTTTGATGGGCAGCCGCTCATTGCCCTGGTACCATGTAGGCTTATCGGTAATGGCTACCCAGGCAAGTGCTATTACCTTTCTTTCGGCGCCGGGCCAGGCTTATTCAGACGGAATGCGTTTTGTGCAGTTCTACTTCGGGCTGCCCCTGGCCATGATCGTACTTTGCATCACCTTTGTCCCCATTTTCCATCGCCTTAAGGTTTATACTGCTTACGAATTTTTGGAACAGCGTTTTGATCTGAAAACCCGTGCACTCACATCGTTCCTCTTCCTGGTTCAGCGCGGCCTTTCAACCGGCATTACCATTTATGCTCCGTCTATCATCCTCTCAACCATATTAAATATTAATACGGTTTACACTACACTGTTTATAGGCGGGCTGGTAATTGTTTATACCGTTTATGGCGGTAGTAAGGCTGTGTCATATACGCAGCTATTACAAATGAGCATTATTTTTACGGGGATGTTTTTGGCAGGAGTATTGGTTGTTTACCTGTTGCCCGGCAATGTAAGCTTCATGAGCTCGCTCAAAATGGCCGGTAAAATGGGCCGTATGAACGTGATAGACTGGAAATTCGACCCTAATAACCGTTATACAGTTTGGAGCGGATTGATCGGGGGCTTCTTTTTACAGCTTTCCTATTTTGGTACAGATCAAAGCCAGGTTGGCCGTTATTTAACCGGCAGCTCAGTAGGGCAAAGCCGCCTCGGGTTGATCATGAATGGCCTGATCAAGATCCCGATGCAATTCCTGATCCTGCTGATAGGGGTGCTGGTTTTTGCGTTTTACCAGTTTAACCGCCCGCCAATGTTTTTTAACCAGTATGAGGTTAAACAAATTCGAAAAAGCGTTTACGATGCGGAATACGACCATCTCAATCAGCAATATGGCCAGGCTTTTGAGCAAAAAAAGATCAAGGCTAACGAGTTGATAAAAGCCATCGACAGTAAAAATGAAGACCGGATCGGTTATGCCAAAGATCAATTAAAGGTGGCCGACACTAAGGCCCGCCTCATCAGGCAAAACGCCATTGAACTGATGAAAAAAATAACCCCAAGGCCGATGATAACGATACCAACTACGTATTCCTTACCTTTGTTACCCAGTATCTGCCCAAAGGTTTGATAGGATTACTGATAGCCATTATTTTTCTGGCCTCTATGGGCTCAACCGCCAGTGCTTTAAATTCATTAGCATCAACCAGTGTGGTTGATATTTACAAACGCATTGTTAATCCCAACGCCACAGATAAGAATTATTTAAATGCATCGCGCCTGGCAACGGTGTTTTGGGGCCTGGTTTGCATTGGGATGGCCCTTTACGCCAGCCGCATAGGTAACCTGCTCGAAGCCGTGAATCAATTGGGCTCCTATATCTACGGAACCATCCTTGGAGTGTTCATAGTGGCCTTCTATCTTAAAAAATAAAAGGGACTGCGGTATTTATAGCGGCAGTTATAACGGAAGCAATTATTTGTATCCTGGGCTATTTTGATGTAATCGCTTATTTGTGGCTCAATGCTATCGGTGCACTTCTGCTGATAGTAATTGCGGTGTTGATCAGCGTGGCAGCCCCTCTAAATCTCCCCCGGTTGGGGAGACTTTCTGAATATTATCAATTCATAAAAGAAAATCGCCATTTCCTATAAAAAACAGCGATTTTCTTTTTAAAGCCCTCCCCTTCCGGGGAGGGTTGGGTGGGGCTTAGGGCTATCGCTTAGCCTGATCCAGGGCTTCCTGGTTTAAGCGGGCGTATTCTTCATCTTTGTCGGCGTTGGCTAAGGCAATACCGGCTTCTGCAGCTGCTATAGCGCCAGCTTTATCGCCTTTACGCAGTAACAAACGCGACTCCCATAGCTTATACCATGGGCCTTTAGGCTCAATTTTTTCGGCTTCGTAAACCCAGCCAAGGGCTTTATCAACGTCTTTATGGTTTTCGTAGTAGTATTGTATGGCGTTGAAATAGTATGGTTTGCGGTCGCCTTTCATCAGCTCATCAATATTAGCTGTAATTTTGGCGTCGTCATCAGTTTCCATGTGGATATAGGCCGCGGTTTTGTCCCAAACCAAAACAAGGTCGGTTGATTTGGTAGTTGTATTAACAAAAGCCATAGTAAATGTTTCGCGTTTTTCGCTCACGCGGATTGGCTTGATATTAAAACGCAGAAAATCCTGGTCTTGCTTGTAGCTGTATGCACCCCATTGTTTTACAACTTTGTTTAAGACGATAGTCCATTCGCCTTTAGTTGGGATGCTGAATAGCGAATAAGTGCCTGCAGGTACAGGGTTACCTTCAATTACAACTTTTTCGGTAAAGGTAATGGTAGTAGCAGCGTTGGCACCGGTGCGCCAAACTTCGCCGTAAGGGATAATGCCCCCGAATATTTTGCGGTCTTTAACATTTGGACGGGAATAAGTGATGGTTATTTTCCCTAACCCGAAATCCTGGATAATGGTTTGAGTTGAGCTGGCCTCAGGTATGCGGGGAATCTGGGCGTATGATTTTGAGCTAAAACAACAGCACGCTATCAGCATACTGAACAGGAGTACGTAGGTTTTTTTCATGATTATAGTTTTCGAATCTAAGATACCAAATGTTTTAATGCAGATATTATTGTGTATGACGTAAAAATATTTTCAAGGTTTAGGCACCTTCAATGTAAATACGGAATAAATGAAGGGCGCGTTGCTGCAAAGCTAAAATTGCCAGCGCTTTATTACCTTTGCACCCATGATTGACGTTATATTAAAGAAGGGTAAAGAAAAAGCCGTACTGCAAAGGCATCCCTGGGTATTTTCAGGGGCGATTGAAAAAGTAAAGGGCAAACCTGCCAATGGCGATGTGGTTCGCTTAGTGAATACACAGGGCGAATTTATGGCCTATGGCTTTTATAACGATCAGTCGAGGGTGACTTTACGTTTGCTGGAGTGGAACAAGGATGTAAAGGTAAACGAAGCGTGGTTTCGCGAAAAAGTAGCAACCGCGGTTAAAAGCCGTGCTAACATATTGGCTAACGGTACCAATACCTGTCGTTTAATTTTTAGTGAATCGGATTATCTGCCGGGGCTAATCGTTGATAAATATGCCGGCCATTTGGCAGTGCAGGTACTTACCTCGGGTATTCAAAATGTAATGCCCGTTATTATTGATGAACTAAAAAAACTGCTCAATCCCGAAAGTATTTCGGATAAAAGTGATAATGCTTCACGAGCCCACGAAGGGCTGGCCGAAGCTGAGAATAAAGTACTTGCTGGCAGTCCGCCGCCTGAGCTGGTTGAGGTGTTAGAAAACAACGTTATTTACGGTATCAATATCACCGAAGGCCAAAAATCCGGCTTTTATTGCGATCAGCGCGATAATCGTCATGTGTTGGCCATGCATGCAAAAGATAAAAAAGTACTGGATTGCTTTTGCTATACAGGAGGTTTTACCCTTAATAGTCTCAAAGAAGGCGCGGCATCAGTAACCAGCGTAGACAGCTCGGCGTTAGCTATTGAAACGCTGGCCGAAAATATCAGGCTGAATAAACTGGATGCAACCAAACACACGGCTATTAAATCCGACGTGAATGTGCAGTTGCGTAAATTCAGGGATGAGGGCGAGAAGTTTGATGTTATCGTACTCGATCCGCCTAAATATGCGCCATCACGCTCGGCGCTTACCCGGGCTTCAAGGGCTTATAAAGATTTAAACCGTTTGGGTATGCTGCTGCTTAACGAAGGTGGCTTGCTGGCAACCTATTCCTGTTCGGGCGCTATGGATATGGAGACCTTTAAGCAGGTAATTGCCTGGGCTGCGCTTGATGCCGGTAAACAGGTTCAGTTCATTTACCAGTTCCATCAACCCGAAGACCATCCGGTACGTGCTTCCTTCCCCGAAGGCGAGTATCTGAAAGGTTTGCTTTGCAGGGTGTTTTAGTCGCCCTAACCCCCTAAAGGGGAATTTTTGTAGAAGGCCTGTGTTGCTAAGCAAAACAGGCCTTCGGCGTTTAACGCTGCCGCGGGCTTTTAAGTGCGAAAAATAAACCATGTCATTGCGAGGCGCGGAACGGGAATGAGCGAGGGTGCGACGTGGCAATCGCATGCTATACAGGGCGGCCTTGCTTTCGTGCGATTGCCGCGCTATCGCTCGCAATGACATGTTTTTTGTTCATTTCATAAACCGGTCATTATGTGCACCACAGGTTACGCTACCGCTAAACCTGCGGTAGTCTTTCTTTAGTTAACCCTCCATTCGCTTAAAAAAGCGGTTAATTTTTGTGCGGTTAATAAAATTTTAGTCCAATTAACCCCTTTTTTAACCCTTGTTTTAATACCACCCGCTATATCATTGCTGTGCCAAATGGAAAGCATGATATGTATTGAACGGGTTTAACCATCCCTGTTTAATGGTTTTTGCTTCCCTTTTGGCAAGAGTTATAAACCCATTAACCAATTATTTATGTACGAAAATTTTACCAATTTGGATGGGTGCCATCGCATCCGTTATCGTGCTAAAATTAAAGGGATGCTTCAATGCTGCATAACCGCCCTTTTATTTTTAGCCATGTGGACTTCGGCTTTTGCTCAGGGCAGCAAAATAACCGGTGTAGTAAATGACGAGCATGGGCAGCCACTGCCCGGTGTAAGCGTTAAGCTTAAAGGTACGCCTAACGGTACAACTACTAATGTTAACGGCCAGTTTAACATCAATGCCGAACCAAGCCAAACGCTGGTTTTCACTTTCCTGGGTTACGTTGCACAGGAAGTAAATGTAGGTAATCAGAAAAGCATCACCATTAAGCTACAGCCAAACGCCACCAGCATGAACGAGGTGGTTGTGGTAGGCTATGGCACCCAGCGTAAAGCAACGGTGACCGGATCAGTTGCATCAGTTACCAACAGCGAAATCGTGACTACCAAAAACGAGAATGTGCTGAATATGCTTGCCGGTAAAGTGGCTGGTGTACGGATCACCCAAAACACATCTGAGCCGGGTTCATTCAGCAATGCTTTTGATATCCGTGGCTTTGGTAACCCGTTGGTGGTTATTGACGGGATTCCCCGCGATAACATCAGCCGCCTTGACCCTAACGATATCGAAAGTGTTTCAGTACTGAAAGATGCATCTGCTGCTATTTACGGTGTACGTGCTGCAAACGGCGTGGTTATTGTAACTACTAAGAAAGGTAAAAAAGGTGCGGTTGACCTTAATTATTCAGGTACCTATGGCTGGCAGATTCCATCCTACATGCCAAAACCTGTTGGCGCTGTTGATTTCATGACCCTGGTTAACGAGCAGTTGCTGCACAACGTAAACGGTGGACAAGTGAAATATACCGATGCCGATTTTGCCGCTTATAAAAACGGTTCAAAGACCAGTACCGATTGGTATAGCCCTGTTTTTGCTAACAGCGCTCCCCAGCAACAGCATAACCTGAATGCAACAGGCGGTACCGATAACAGCAGCTATTTTGTTAGTATGGGTATCACTGATCAGGACGGCTTTTTCAAAAGCGGCGACCTGAACTACAAAAAATACAACCTGCGCTCAAACCTTACCACCAAAATCAATAAAAACCTAACCATTGATGTAAACCTGAGCGGCACCATCGAACAAAAAAATCAACCTTACCAGGATGCCTGGTGGATCATCCGCTCATTCTGGAGGCAGGTTCCTACTCAAAGTATCTATGCCAACAACAATCCGGCTTACCTGAATAATGGCGAGGTTGATGGTTCAAACCCTGTTGCAATGGCCGATGCCAATGTTGATGGTTATAAACAAATCGCCAACAAATGGTTACAATCTTCGGTATCTGCAACGTACAATGTGCCTTTTGTACCGGGTTTAAGTGCTAAGGGCTTGTATAACTACGATTACTATTTCTCAAGTAATAAAATTTATCAGCGCTCATATAACCAGTATAACTATGACGCTAACAGCAATTCTTATCAGGCAATAGCTAACCAAACACCAGGTTCACTCACACGCCAGTTTTATGAAAAGCCAAGTACCTTAATGCAGCTTTCATTAAATTACGCTAAGCAGTTTAAAGGGGGGCACAACATTAGTGCATTAGCGCTTTATGAAGAAGGTGAACAAAAAGGAGATAACTTTAATGCACAACGTCAGCTATCGCTTCCAGTTGATCAGCTATCGGCGGGTAACGCTTTAAATCAAACTGCAACGGTTGATGGCGGCTGGCCTTATGACTATGTAAACAAATCATTTGTTGGTCGTGTAAACTACGATTACAAATCTAAATATCTGGTTGAGTTTAGCTTCAGGGATGATGGCAGTTCCAAAAATTCTCCGCTTAAGCGTTGGGGCTTTTTCCCGGGTGCATCGGCAGGTTGGAGAATCTCACAGGAAAACTTCTGGAAAAATACATCAGCTCTTTCTTTTATCGACGACCTGAAGATCCGTTTATCATATGCTAAACTGGGTGATGACGCCGGTCTTAACGCTTACCAATATCTTACCGGTTATAACTACCCTGCCACAGGTGACAATAACAGATTGCCTCCGGGATCAGTGTTTGACGGTACTTTTGTTAACGGCGCACAAAGCCGTGGCATCGCCAATCCTTATATTTTCTGGTATGTTGCTAAAACTTATAACGCAGGTATCGACTTACAGGCCTGGAACGGTTTGTTAGGCTTAACTGTTGATGCCTTCAGGCGCGACAGAAGCGGCTTGCTTGATACCCGTGCCGATAACCTGCCGGGTGTTGTAGGTGCCGGTTTACCACAGGAAAACCTTAATAGCGACCGTGCCCAGGGTTTTGATATCGAAATAAATCATCGTTACCACATTGGCAGCTTTAACTATTTTGTTAAAGGTACATTCGGTTATACCCGTACACAATGGATCAGCAAGGTTCACTCTGCTTATGGTAACTCACAGCTTAACTGGCATAACAATAACGACAATCGTTACAATAACATATTCTGGGGTTACGGAGCTAACGGCCAGTTCCAGAATTACCAGCAGATCCTGAACAGCCCGCAGTTTGTATCACGTAACACAGTAGTTGGTGACTACATTTTGCAGGATTGGAACGGTGATGGTGTGATCAACGATCAGGACGTACACCCGATAGCACAAAACGTAAGTAACAACAACTACAGCGTACCTTCAACTACATTTGGTTTAACACTGGGCGGTTCATACAAAGGTTTTGATATCAATACCGTATGGCAAGGTGCTACAGGCATCAACGTATCATACATTGAGCAATTAAATATCCCGTTATGGGGTGGCGGTAGCGCCTTGGGTATGTTTATGGACAGGTACCATCCAACCGATCCTAAAGCCGATCCTTATGATCCAAACACTGTTTGGACTCCGGGTACTTTTGCGCTTACCGGTACAACAGCTAACACCAACTCACTGTCAAACATTCACAGCGCAGCTTATGTAAGGTTGAAATCTGCCGAGATTGGCTACAGTATCCCTGCCGCAGCCGCTAAAAAGGTGGGTATTAAAGGTGCAAGGATCTTTGTTAACGGGTACAATATTTTAACCATTACAGGTTTGAAATACCTTGACCCTGAGCACCCATCGGCCAACTACGGCTATTTATACCCCTTAGATAAAATTTATTCAATCGGTGTAAATGTTAAACTATAATCCATTACAGATCATGAAAAAATACACATATACGATATTGGCTTTTTTACTTTGCTGGACAACGGCATGTAAAAAGCTGGATACCCTGCCCCCAAGCATTGTTAAGGACGATGACGTTTTTGCAACCGCCGCGGGTATTCAGGCCTACATGTCACGCATGTACAGCGAATTGCCTATTGAAGACTTCAGATATTCGCCCGAAAGAGGCTTGAATATGTTCTGGATCATCAGCCCTACAAGTGCCACAACCGGCGAGGCTTTAAGCCGCGACCAGAATGGATCAATGCAGGAAAATACAGGCCTTTCAACCTGGGGCGATTGCTACAGGGTTATCAGGGATGCCAACTATTTTGCAGAAACCCTGCCTAAATATGCAAGTAACTTTACCAGCGACCAGGTAAATAACTGGTTGGGTGAAGCAAGGTTTGTGCGTGCGGCTACTTACTTCGCACTGGTTAAACGTTACGGTGGTGTACCACTTGTTGATAAAGTGCTTAACTACCCGGAGCAAAGTATTGAAGAATTAAAAATCCCCCGCTCGTCTGAAGAAAAGATCTATGATTTTATCGGTACCGATCTGGATTATGCCTACACTAACCTTCCCGAAACTAATCAGGCAGGCAGGGCCAGCAAATATGCAGCTGCCGGTTTCAAATCAAGGGCAATGCTTTATGCCGGTACAATAGCCAAATACAACCAGATCACATTGGTTGATGGCGGCGGTAACAGGCTTTGCGGTATCCCTGCGGCAAAAGCGGTTACTTACTTTAAAGCAGCTTATGACGCCGCGGCATTACTTGATGGTAAATACAGCTTATACAAAAAAGCATGGGCTGCAGGCGATAAAAATGCGCAGTACCTAAACTACGTGAATATGTTTTTTGATGCATCAAGCCCTGAAAACATATTTGTTCGCCAGTATCACTATCCTGAATCGGTACATGGTTATGATGCCTATAATGTGCCACGCCAGTTGATGGGTGCTAATGGTTACTCATCCGAAGTTAACCCTACGCTGGATTTTGTGGAGCTGTTTGACGGCTTCCCTAAAAATGCTGATGGTACCATCAAAACCACAACGGGTGGAAAATACGATCTGTACACCAACACTGTGGACATATTTGCCAATGCCGAACCAAGGCTAAGGGCAACCGTAGTTTTGCCGGGTGATGTAATGAAAGGTGTAAGCATTGAAATTCGTAGGGGGATTTATACTGGTCCTACAGCAGGTGGAATCAGTCCGCTGTTGCCTGCAGGTTCAACTGCTCATTATCCAACTGATAACATTGTGCAATCGGCAAATGCCAGCCAAACGCCATATAAATTGCCAAACGGCACAACCATGAACCCTGCCGGCTTAAGCGGTTATTTCACCGGAGATGGTACCAATTCTGTTTCCGGGTTCTCTATCCGTAAATATATCGTACCGGATAAACCAACATCTGAAGTGTTGGAAAACCGATCTGATCAAACCTGGATCGAATTACGTTATGCCGAGGTATTACTTAACCGTGCCGAAGCTGCTGTAGAGCTGAACGCATTGGGCCAATCAGATAAAAGCTATTTACAAGATGCCTTTACCCAGATTAACGCTATTCGTGAGCGTGCTGGTGCCGACCTGTTAACCGGTACTGCCGACCTAAGCATTAACGTGGTACGTAAAGAACGCAAAAAAGAGCTTGGTTTTGAAAACAAACAATACTGGGATATGCGCCGCTGGAGGGTTGCTGATAAAGAACAAAACAGTACTATTTACCGCACGCTTATGCCTTTCTATTCGGCCAATGATGGTAAGTATTTCTTTGATGCCCGTTTAGACGAACGTAACTCAAGGTACACTTTTGACGTGCGCTGGTACTACGAGCAGATTCCACAGGGCGAGATCCAGAAAAGCCAGAATTTAATTCAAAATCCGGGTTATTAATTTTAAGAGAGAGATGAAAAAACTATTTTATAGCATAGCATTAAGTGTATTGGTTGCTGCAGGCAGCTCATGCAAAAAGGTTGATAATTATGCCGCTCCCAATGTTACCCTAAAGGGTACCGTAACCGATGCTGGTAATGGTAAAAGCCTGCAAACAGAGCAAGGTTCCGGCACCCGGATCAAATTATTGGAGATAAGCTGGAGCGCTAACCCAACCCCTTTTTATATATCCTCATTTCAGGATGGTACTTATCAAAACACCAAACTGTTTGCAGGTAAAAATGTAATTTCGGCCGAGGGCGCTTTTGTGCCATTGGTGCAGGTTGATAATACCGGCAAAACCATTGTTGATAAAAGCCAAACGGTTGATGTTAAAGATGTAACCACCGTAAACTTTTCGGTTGAGCCATTTTTGCGGATAGAGTGGGTTGGCGATCCTGTTTTAAATGCTGATGGCACCATAACTACCAGCTTTAAAGTTACCCGGGGTACTGCCGATCCTAATTTTCAGCAAAACGTAAGTGATGTGGCTGTATTTGTTAATTCAAACAATTACGTAGGCAATAATAACTACGATAACCGCTACACACCTAAGCTGGGCGGTAATGATGCAAATAACTCGGTTGGTAAAACTCTTAGTCTTACCACACTTGGTGGTGCATTGCCGGGTAAAAGGAGTTATTTCATCCGCGTAGGTGCAAGGGTTTCCTATGGCCTTAATTATTATAACTATACCGACGTTAAGGAGGTAAAGGTTCCGTAAAAAGAAATAAATACCTGTGTGAGGGGGAGCCGGCAACGGTTCCTTCCAACACAGTTTTATAAAATATAACATCGCTAAGCCAATAGTACTTTTCGCAAGTCAAAGTCTTGTTTTTTGACTTTCAACTAAAGACTGGGGATTGAAGACTGAACGGCATTATTATTAAAACTACATTATGAAGAATACGCTGCTTTTTTGTTGTGGACTTGCCCTTGCTGCCAGCGCCTATGCGCAGGATTCTAACCCTAAACCGGCTTCCCTGAAAGAGAAAACTGCTTTTCAAACCAGCAGTCCCTGGAGGCCCGAAATTGATGTACGATCGGACATTGCCATTGTTTATGGTACCAACGATCATCCAAACATGACCTTTGAGCAACGCGTTAAATCATGGCGCGACCGTGGCTATGACGTAAATTTCATGACCGGCATTGCCTGGGGCGATTACAAAGATTACTTTTTAGGTAAATGGGATGGTAAAAACCACCTTGGCGTAGGGCAGGTAACTCAAAGAGGCGATACAATTTTCCACGGGAAGGATATGCCTTATGTTGTGCCCGATGATTCGTTTATCGAATACATGAAAACCGCCGTAGTTAAACGGGTGATAGACGTTGGTATCACCAACATTTTTTAGAAGAACCAGAGTTTTGGGCCCGTGCCGGGTATAGCGCCGGCTTCAAAAACCAATGGCAAAAATATTACGGCTTCCCATGGAAACCGCAGGACGCATCTCCTGAAAATACTTACTTATCAAACAAGCTAAAGTACAATCTGTATTATGAAACTATAAAACAGGTATCATCATACGCCAAAGAGTACGGCAAAAGCAAAGGCATGAACATTAAGGTGTTCATTGCTACACACTCACTGGTAAACTATTCATCATGGCAAATTGTTAGTCCGGAGGCAAGCCTGGCTTCGTTACCGGGTATCGACGGATATATTGCCCAGGTATGGACAGGTACTTCGCGTGAGCCTACGTATTTTAACGGCGAAAGAAAAGAGCGTGTATTTGAGAATGCCTTTCTTGAATATGGTTCGGTAGTATCCATGACGGCCCCAACCGGGAGGAAAGTATTTTTCCTCACCGACCCGATTGAAGACCGTGTACACGACTGGAGCGATTACAAACGCAACTACCAGGCTACCTTTACCGCTAAACTGTTATACCCTATGGTTGCCGATTACGAGGTAATGCCATGGCCCGAAAGGATCTATACGCACCCCTACCCGGTATTGGGTACTAATGAAAAAACACTGATCCCCCAGTTTTACTCAACCCAGATGCAGATCATGGTGAACGCGCTGAACGATATGCCTGTTTCAACCAACAAAGTATCTGGTGTTAATGGAATCGGTGTGCTGATGAGCAATACACTGATGTTCCAGCGTTTCCCTACACATAACGGCTTTGAAGATCCGCAGTTCTCTAACTTCTATGGTCAAACGCTGCCACTGGTAAAGCGCGGTGTGCCGGTACAAACCGTACACATGGAAAACCTGGGTTATGCCGCATCGCTTAAGGATATTAAGGTTTTGGTGATGAGCTATTCGAACATGAAACCTGTATCAGCCGAAGTTCACGAGCAACTGGCTGCCTGGGTTAAACAGGGCGGTGTATTGATTTATGTTGGCAGGGATGATGACCCTTACCAATCGGTAATGGAATGGTGGGATACCAAAGGCAATAATTTTAAAGCGCCATCACAGCACCTGTTTAAACTGCTGGGTATAAACTCAACCGGGAATGATCAGCGTTTTGCTGTTGGCAAAGGTACGGTTTATGTACTGAGGCAAAACCCCAAAGAGTATGTAATGCAGGCTAATAATGATGATAATTTCATCAAAACTGTAAAGCAAGCTTATGAAAAAGATGCCGATGGTGGTAAGCTAAAATTTAAAAATAGCATGTACCTGGAGCGTGGTCCGTATGATATTATTTCGGTAATGGATGAAAATGCCGATAGCAAGCCATATATGGTAAAGGGCCCGGTTATCGATCTGTTCGATCCGCAATTGCCGGTACTCGCCGAAAAAACGATCAATCCAAATGAGCAAGCCTTATTGTATGTAGTTAAGCGTGTTGCGGATAAAAAACAACCACAAGTATTAGCTTCGGCCTCAAGGGTTTATGATGAGGTTATAACGGAAAACAGCTACAGTTTTGTAGCCAAAAGCCCGATTAATACATTAAACAGCGCCCGGATCTTATTGCCGGCGCAACCGAAAGAAACAGTAGTTACCGATAATACAGGAAAAACCATAGCTGATGTAAAATCCTCGTGGGATAAATCATCAAAAACCTTGTACCTGGGCTTTGCCAACAGTCCCGAGGGTATTAAGGTGAGCATTAAATGGTAAAAGAGTCTTTTTGAGAGAGAGTTGATTTATGCTTCCGTACGCGAAATCTCGCGTGCGGAAGTTTTTTTGAAAAGAGATTCCGTAATTCGCTCAAAAAATTTGTCCTTGTGTTGATAACGGCTATTCGGAAGATTTTTTAATTCCCTCCCTTGGGAGGGGTGCGGTGGAAAGTGTTGTGGCGGGGAGGGGTTTGTAGGCTTTGCTAATGAATATGCATGGTGATTAACCCCTCCTTACACCCTCCCGAGGGAGGGAATCGCGCAATCCCCGTTTTAAATTTCTTTGAGTACCGATAATACTGTATTGATTTGAAAATAAAGTCCCCAAATAACAAATGAAAAAGTTACTCCTCCTTGCATTTGCCTTTTTACCGGCAGCACTTTCGGCACAAGAAAAGATGTCGTCACCTGTCGATTTGATTAACCCACTCATGGGTACGCAATCAAAGCCATCCTTATCAAACGGTAATACTTACCCGGCAGTAGCCCTGCCATGGGGTATGAACTTCTGGACACCGCAAACCGGTAAAATGGGCGATGGGTGGCAGTACACTTATGATGCCGATAAGATCCTCGGTTTTAAACAAACCCATCAGCCATCGCCCTGGATGAATGATTATGGTATGTTTTCTGTTTTTCCGGAAACTGGTAAGTTAAAACTGGATGAAAAAGATCGCGCCAGCTGGTTCTCGCATAAACCTGAAACAGCGAAACCATACTATTACAGCGTTTACCTGGCCGATTATGATGTAACAACTGAAATAACGCCAACCGAACGCGCTGCCAGCTTCCAGTTCACTTTCCCTAAAAGCGAGAGTTCGCACATCGTGATCGACGCTTTTGACAAAGGCTCATACGTAAAGATCATTCCCGGTGAGCAAAAGATCATTGGCTACAGCACTAAAAACAGCGGTGCGGTACCTGCCAATTTCAAAAACTACTTTGTTATTTATGTAGATAAACCCTTTGCGCTGGCTTCGGCATGGCACGATTGGAAACAGGATGCCGGACAACTGGAATACACCGGCGACCATGCCGGCGCGGTAATCACCCTGAAAACTGCTAAAGGCGAAAAAGTTCATCTGAAAGTAGCTTCTTCATTCATCAGCATTGAACAAGCCGAACTTAACCTAAAGCGTGAGTTGGGTAACGACGATTTTGCAGCAACCTGCCAAAAAGCAAAAGATACCTGGAACAAAACGTTAAGTCGTTTAGATGTTGAAGGTGGTACTATAGATCAAACCCGTACTTTTTACAGCAGCCTTTACCGTATGCTGTTTTTCCCAAACAAGATGTATGAGGTTGATGCCAATGGGCAAAATATACACTACAGCCCATTCAACGGTAAAGTTGCGCCGGGTTACCTGTTTGCCGGTACCGGTTTCTGGGATACCTTCAGGGCATTGTATCCTTTCCTGAACTTGGTTTACCCGTCTATCAACAAAGAAATGCAGGAAGGCCTTATCAATGATTATAAAGAAG
The DNA here is from genome assembly GCF_050632265.1 of Mucilaginibacter sp. P19. Classification (NCBI taxonomy): domain Bacteria; kingdom Pseudomonadati; phylum Bacteroidota; class Sphingobacteriia; order Sphingobacteriales; family Sphingobacteriaceae; genus Mucilaginibacter; species Mucilaginibacter sp. P19. Next base: position 276,747 of record NZ_CP192586.1, on the reverse strand, counting down.
GTGGCTGGTTGCCAGAGTGGTCGAGCCCGGGCTACGCTGATTGTATGATAGGTAACAACTCTGCATCGGTAGTTTCTGAAGCTTACCTGAAAGGCCTGCGCGGTTACGATATCGAGACTTTATACCAGGCCCTTAAACACGGTGCCAACAACGAAGGGCCTAATGCTACCGGTCGCCGGGGTGTGCAGTATTATAACACTTTAGGCTATGTGCCATACAACGTAAAGATCAACGAAAATGCTGCCCGTACTCTTGAGTATGCTTATGACGATTTTGCTATTTACCAGTTGGGTAAGGCTTTGGGCAAGCCTAAAAGGAAATTGAGATCTACAAAAAACGCAGCCAGAACTACCGCAATATTTTTGATCCGCAAACTAAACTGATGCGCGGTAAAAACCAGGATGGTACTTTTGAAACGCCATTTAATCCGTTTAAATGGGGCGATGCCTTTACCGAAGGTAACAGCTGGCACTATAGCTGGGGCGTGTTCCACGATATTCAGGGTTTAATAAACCTGATGGGTGGCAAGCAGCAATTTGCAGCCAAGCTGGATTCGGTGTTTGAAATGCCTCCGGTATTTGATGACAGCTACTACGGTGGTGTGATCCATGAGATCCGTGAAATGCAGATTGCAGGTATGGGCCAATACGCTCACGGGAACCAGCCTATCCAGCATATGATCTACTTATATAATCACGCAAACCAGCCTTGGAAAACTCAATACTGGGTTCGCGAAGCTATGAACAGGCTGTACAGGGCTACGCCGGATGGCTATTGCGGCGATGAGGATAATGGTCAAACCTCTGCATGGTACATTTTCTCGGCTATGGGCTTTTACCCGGTTACCCCGGCCAGCGACCAGTATGTTTTAGGTGCCCCGCTGTTTAAAAAAGTAACTGTTAATTTAGAGAACGGCAAAACCATCACCATCAACGCGCCTAAAAACAGCGCGGATAATAGGTACGTAAATACACTTACTGTTGACGGTAAACCATATACCAACAACTGGTTAAGCCACAAAGGTTTGTTAAACGGTGCAGTGCTTGATTTTGATATGCAGGCCACTCCGAATAAAGACCGCGGTACCAAAGATGCCGATGTGCCTTATTCAATGAGTAACGAGAAGTAAACACCCCTCCCAACTCTCCCCAATGGGGAGGGCTTTTGTAGAGACGCATCACATGTGTCTCCCGCTATGCAGATCAAACATGCATGACGGGAGATGCGGGTGATGCGTTTCTTGTTTTAGATATTCTATACGAAAGCTTTTTTGCCTACATTTAGCAACCAGCACTAAACCATGAAATATCTTTTTCTTTTCATATTTATCACAATTACCTCTATTGTTAAAGCGCAGGATTTTGCGGCGTTAAAGGCCGGACAATCAAAGGCAGAGCGGATTATATTCAATGATGAAGACGCGAAAGCGATGATGGCATTTTATGATCGCAGCGCCAACAAAACTCAAAATAAGCTTATTGCCTCTGTGCAGGCCAGCGCCAATAAACATATCCCTCCGGTATTATTTACTATGGCTATGGTTTTATTTGGGCAGGAAAAATATAGCGATGCCTGTTTTTGGTTTTATGTAGCGCAATTAAGATCAAGATACGATGTAAACCGCAGTGTAGATAAAACGGTATCGGCAGCCAATTGGAACGGCCCAATCGGGATGTCGATAAACCAATATGCCTTTGAGCATCTGGATACCTTAGAAAAGGTTGTTCCCCAGGTTGTAGCCTATGTAACTGCAAATGACGAGATTATATGATCAGCGATGGATCAACGTTTTAACAGCACGTGATAAGGTAAAAGACGAAGACATAGATAAGTTAAGCGTTGATAAAAGCCTTTGGCCAGTTATCAAGAAAGAAACAATAGATTCTTATTATGCCGATTTTAAAGAGGTTGTGAATAAAGCCAGGCAAAAGCAATAAAGAATATGGTTTTAAGCAGCTATTTAGGGTTTGTTTACGTTTAATTGGTGAATTTACTTTTATCTTTTTTGTAACTTGCCTTATCAATGAAAGGGCAAAAAACACATCATTCAGTACTACTCATATGTCTTTTGGTACTGCCTGCGATATTAGCTTTTTCCTTACACCCTTCCGGCAAATACAACCTCGATTTTTTCACTACCCATAACCAATTTTACCTGTGCGATTCGGCCTTTACCGGTACCACAGGTGATACAACTTTTTGGAACAGCGACGCCCAAAATGCGCGCTTAGGAACTACCGAAGATATCATCGGCATAAAAACAGCCAGTTATGGCCATATACGGGCCGAACTTAATGTGCTCAACACAGCCGACGCCGAGAAAGATTTCAGCAAATACGACCATGTTGTAGAAGGAAGTGTAAAACTAAATTCGGGCATTATGGAGATCCTGAATTTTCCGGATACAAAAATTATCTTAAAAGCCATTGTTACCCCGGCAAGATATCGCGTGCGCATTTATTCGTATGCTGTAAAAAACGTGAATCCCGATGAGGACGAAGGTACCGACCATTATAAGATCACCCTTTGGCCCGGAGAAGGTAGGGAAAGGAAAGTATTGAAAGCCTACAGGGCGGACTAATCCATTTATGCCCGCCCAAAACAAGGTACATTAATCACGCACTATTTATCGCTGATCATTATCGGGTTGCCTCCCTTTCCGCCGCCAATAATAATCACCTTGGCATTGGGCGATAGCGCTATTTCCTTTTGTGCTTTTATGGCTTCATATTGAAGTTGCTTATCCGATAACCCGGTTGAAAGGATACGCTGATAATCGGCAATACCCTGCGCTTCCACCCGCTTACGTTCGGCTTCCTGGCGTTCCTTTTGCAATACGAACTCCATCTTCTGGGCGTCCTGCTCGGCGTTGATCTTTGATTCGATGCTGGCCCGTACCGAGGCAGGCAGGGTGATGTTGCGCACCAGAATTTGTTGCAGCTCCAGTCCGCGTTTTTCAAAACTGGCGGTAATGTAACGGTTTATTTTATCCTGAAACTCCTGCCGCTTGGTCGAATACAGATCGACAGCAGCATAAGCAACCGCGTTATCACGGATGGCCGTGCGCGAAACCGGGCGAACGATCTTATCCACATAGTTTTCGCCAATATTCTGCATGATATAAGGAGCCCTGTCGGGTTTTACTTTATACAGCACCGAAAGATCAATAGTAACCTCCAACCCGTCTGATGAAAGTACGCGGATAGCGTCATCACCTTCCTTTTGGCCTTCGTTGTTTACCGCGCTCATGGTATAGGTTTGGGTCTGTACATCAAAAGTGGTGATCTCTACAACAGGGTTTATAATGTGTAAGCCGCTTTCAAGCACCTGGTCCTGCACCTTGCCAAAAAGGGTTTGAACCCCTACCTTGCCCGGCTCAATAACTTTAAAAATATTGAGTAATAAGCCAAGTACAACCATGGCTATACCTACCGCGGTTACCACTCCATTAAAGCGGCCGGCCGGTTCGGGTGAACGTTTGAGTACTATACCCACAATGAGTACAATAACTCCTAATACTGCTATAAACATGCAATGAAGTTAAGCTTTTTTTACATGTTGCAAGCCTATTATAAAAGAATGATTTTTAGTGGGATTACGGCTGTAAAATGCGGGGCTCTCTGGTTTAGCGTGATCTGCATGAGTTATCCGCTGCTTACTACTACTGCTCAAAACTTGCACCAGAGAAATGAAAAGAAGACTTACGAGGTTTTAAAAACTTCGTAAGTCTTTAGCATAATTAACAATGGGTCATTTTGCCCCTTTGCCTTTTTTATTTTGCGGGGCTTGCTGGGTCTCTTTAACCTCTTTCAAAAGCCTCAGCTTCATGAAAATCACAACTACGCCAACAACCATGGCACCAGCCATGATCAGGTAGTTTTTTTCGGTGAACATTTTATAAGCTACAATAAAGCACAAAGCTACACCCATGGTGTAAAGCACATTGAGCACCAGTTTAAAGCCCATTATTAGTATACGTTTAATTCAGGGTCAATTTCGGCCTGCCATGCAAGGATCCCTCCTCTTAGGTTTGACAGATTGGTAAAACCCTGCTGCTCCAGTTGCATAATAGCAGCCGCGCTGCGTTTACCGCTGCGGCACATTACTACTACCGGCTTGTCTTTACTTATCTTTTCCGATTCTATCAGCACGCCGCCAAGCGGTATAAGCTGCCCGCCAAGGTTTGAAGTTTCGTATTCAAAATCTTCCCTAACATCAATCAGTTGAAAATCTTCGCCTTTGTCAATTTTCTCTTTTAGTTCTTGTACGGTTATCTCGTTCATGTTAAATGTAATTATAATTCAAAGGTAGTTTTTTTCTTAATCAAATATTTAGGCTTGTTATTTGTAACAATCAAAGTATATGAGCGTTTCATATATGTTTACACAATAATTACTTAATGAAAAAAGTTACACGCTTTTTCTGGTTCTGTTCAGGAGCACATATCGATACCTTAAAAAAGTACCCAATTGAGCATAATAAGTATGTTGGTATTGGGGCAACTATATTTTTCACGGCAACGTTCGCCGCATTATCCGGCGGTTATGCCATGTACTTTGTTTTTAATGGCGATGCCTTTGCTGTAGGTTTTGCTATACTATTTGGTTTACTGTGGGGAACGGCCATTTTTAATATGGACCGTTACATCGTATCCAGCATTAATAAAGAAGGTACAACCAATCAGCAGATATTGCAGGCATCGCCGCGTATTTTGCTGGCTATCATGATTGGTATTGTGATATCGCGCCCACTTGAACTCAAGATTTTTGATAAAGAAATTCGCCAGAAACTAAAAACCGCCTATTTAAAGGGGCAACGCAGTAAAATTGATACCCTCGAAAAAACCTACATGCAGAAGTATGCCATGGAACTGGGTAAAAACACCGATTTGAAAAAGGAGAAAGATTCATTGGAGCGGGATATTAACCGCTCACGTTATCAGCTTAACCAGGAAGTTTTCGGTGATAAAACCAACCAAACATCGGGCATTACCGGTTATGGCACTTATGCAAAGCAAAAGCAGGCCATACTGGAAGAAAAGGAAGCCCGGCTTAAATCCGTTACTGATAATTTAGGGCAGATGGACCAATACCTGAGTGCCCGTAAAGATTATGAGGGACTGAACAGCACCCGTTTGTTTACAGAGCATCAACTGGACAGCCTGGCCAGCATAGCCGGCTTCTCCGACCGTAACTGGGCATTAGGCCAGCTCACCTACACTGAAAACGGCAAGCGCGACCTCGATACCTATCTCGCTATTTCGTTTATCGGCTACCTGTTCATTTTGTTTGAATGTTTGCCGGTATTTGTAAAGCTGATGTCGCCCAAAGGGCCTTATGATACGGCTATCGCCAAAACAGCCGAAGCCAATATCCACCTTGCCGAACGGGATAAGGAACGAGATATAGCGGTTACGGATAATATTTACGACCACAACCTGGATACGGATATCGAGCGGCGAAAAAAGATCATTACCTCGCAATCTGATTATGATTTTGAGCGGCATAGTTACGAGTAAAACCCTGCATTTTTCCCGTAGAGACGCATAATTGCGTCTCCCAACTATGCAGGGCCGATTTATGGGCGAAGACGCAATTATGCGTCTCTACAGTGGAATATTTTGCAATTACCAACCCAATCTCCCATCTTGCAAAACATAATATCAACCTATGTTTGAGCAATTTTCACATTCAAACTATCATTCCATTTGTGATCATCTTGCAGCTAATGATCCTGATCTGGCCCTGATTATAAAAAACCATGGTCATCCGCCTTTATGGTCAAGGCCCAATAGTTTTGAAACACTGGTGCATATTATCTTAGAGCAGCAGGTATCACTGGCTTCAGCACTATCTGCCTTAAATAAATTGCGCGAGCGGGTACAGCAAATTACCCCTGCACGGGTACTACTGCTTACCGATGAAGAATTCAGGGCATGTTATGTAAGTCGCCAAAAAAACATCTATATAAAATACCTTGCCGAAGCCATTGTAAGCGGGCAGATCAACCTTGCCGAAATGGAACAAATGCCTGATGATATTATCCGTACCAAACTAACCGCCCTCAAAGGCATTGGCAACTGGACTGTTGATGTTTACCTGATGTTTGTATTACAGCACACCGATGTTTTCCCTATCGGGGATCTGGCCGCAGTGAATGCCCTTAAACGGGTAAAAAATCTGCCAAAAGATATTACCAAAGAAGAATTGTTAGCGGTGACCGAACAATGGAAACCATACCGAACGGTAGCGGCGATGATTTTGTGGCATTATTATCTGAGCCAAAGAGTACCGGCCCCACCCAAACCCTCTAAGCAAGGCGTTAAAAAATAAAGATCTTCGGAGGCTTAAATTTAATAACACCTCCCATAAGCTGAATATCTTTATCAGATCCTTCGCGCAACCCCTCCATTTTATTAAACAATTGATATTCAGACTATTATACTGAAACATTCAAAATTGTGTTAACCCTGTTAACCCCTGTTGGTGCTGTCCATGGTAGGTGTTATTACACTTTAACCTACAAAAGTATATAAACAAAAAATGCGCTGGCTTCGCCAACGCATTCAAAATATGCTCATCAAAAGCCCCACTTTAGGGCTGTCAAACATTAAATAGTCCGTTCCTCTCCTGCTCCTGGTAATCCTGTACGGTTTCAATGGCATTATCAACCACATCGCTCAGGGCGGTAATGAATGTTCCGGGTCGGGCCAGGCTCATGGCGTGTTTAATAGCATCAACTTCTTTAGGCACTACCTCAACCTGCTTGTCAGGATCAACTGATTCAATTCCCTCTTTGAGTAAACCAATAATATTTTCGGCGGTGCGGCCGCGCAGGTGTTTTTCCTGGCGCAGGATGATATAATCAAACATTTCGGCCGATATTTTACCCAGTTCGCGGATATCGTCATCCCTCCTGTCGCCGGTGCCGGCTATGATACCAATTTTAAGCGGCGAATCGATATGTCTTAAAAACTCCTTGATGCCAGTGTATCCATCCGGATTGTGGGCAAAATCAATCATGAACCGGAAATCTTTAAACTCAAAAATATTCATGCGGCCAGGCGTTTGTGAGGCCGATGGAATAAAAGTTTCGAGCGAGATCTTGATATCTTCTGTCTTAAATCCCCATAAAAACGTAGCCAGTGTAGCGGCCAGCACATTCTCGATCATAAAGGGCACAGTACCGCCAAACGTAAGCGGAATCAGGATGGTACGCTGTACGCGGATCTTCCAGTCGCCTTTTAAAATGGTGATAAACCCGTTTTCGCAAATAGCGGCAATGCCTCCTTTTTTGCAATGTGATTTAATGATGGGATTATTTTCGTTCCGGCTGAAATAAGCGATATTACATTCGGCCTTTTTGCCAATGCGTACGCAATACTCGTTATCGGCATTCAAAACGCCCCAGCCATCCTTCTTAACCGAGTTAAGCACTACGCTTTTTACGCGCGATAGGTCTTCCAATGAATGAATGTCCGATAAGCCAAGGTGATCTTCCTGGATATTGGTAACTACCCCTATATCGCAAAAGCCAAAACCGAGGCCCGAGCGCAGGATACCCCCGCGGGCTGTTTCCAATACCGCAAAATCAACTGTTGGGTCTTTCAGTATAAACTCCGAGCTTACAGGGCCGGTTGTATCGCCCTTCAGCATCATATTGTTTTGTACGTAGATCCCATCCGAGGTGGTGAAACCTACCCGGTGACCGTTATTTTTAACAATGTGTGCTATCAAACGGGTGGTAGTGGTTTTACCGTTAGTCCCGGTAATAGCTATGATAGGGATGCGGGCCGATTTACCGGCCGGGTAAAGCATATCAATCACATGTCCGGCTACGTTGCGGGGCAAGCCTTCGCTCGGAGCAATATGCATCCTGAAGCCCGGTGCGGCATTAACTTCCAGTATCACTCCCCCTGTATCAGTAAGCGGCTCGGTAAGGTTTTGCGCCATGATGTCGATGCCGCAAATATCCAGGCCGATGATTTTAGAAATGCGTTCGCAAATGAAAATATTTTGCGGGTGTACATGGTCGGTAACATCAACAGAGGTGCCGCCTGTGCTTAGGTTAGCAGTTGATTTTACATAAACCACCTCATCTTTTTCGGGAACAGTTTCAAGCGTGTAGTCTTTTTTTGCCAACAGATCGAGGGTATCACGGTCGACCGTTATCTCTGTAAGCACATTTTCATGTCCATAACCCCGGCGCGGGTCTGTATTTTCAAGGTCTATCAATTCCTGGATATTCAGCCTGCCATCGCCGGTAACATGTGCCGGTTTACGGAGAGCGGCTGCAACCATTTTATTATCAATCACCAACACCCTAAAATCGAAGCCGGTAACATAACGCTCCACAATTACGCGGCGCGAAATTTTGGCAGCGTGCTCATAAGCTTCAATAGCCTCTTCTTCAGTTTTTATGTTGATAGAAATGCCGCGGCCGTGGTTGCCATCAAGCGGTTTAAACACCAGCGGGAAGCCCACTTTGCGGATGGCATCCGGCACAGCCGATGCCGATGAAATAGTTACGCCTTTAGCAACAGGGATGGCCTGCTCCTGTAAAAGTCGTTTGGTTTCTTCCTTGTTGCTGGCAATATCAACAGCAATGCTGCTGGTTTTTTCGGTCATGGTAGCGCGGAAACGTACCTGATTTTTGCCGTAACCCAACTGCACTAACGATTGGTTGTTGAGCCTGATCCATGGGATATCCCTCGCGATCGCTTCTTCTACAATTGACCCGGTACTTGGTCCCAGGCGGGTATTTTCCCTAATCTCGCGCATTTGCTGAATATCAGCATCCAGGTTGTAATCCTCGCCTTTTATCAAAGCTTCGGTTATGCGCACGGCCGACTCGGCTGCAAAAACGCCGACCTTTTCTTCCAGGTAAGCAAATACTACATTGTATACGCCTTTTGTTTTGGTTTCGCGGGTGCGGCCAAAGCCGGTATCCATACCGGCAAGGGTTTGAATCTCTAAGGCTATGTGCTCAATGACGTGTCCCATCCAGGTGCCGGCAATCACCCGCTGAAAAAACCGCCGGGTACACCGGGCGAGCAGCGGTGGCTATATAACGACGGCAGCAGCTTTTCAAGCCGTTCATAAAAGCCATCTATTTCGTTGGAGGGGCGGTGCTCCATCTCCTGCAGATCAAGCCGCATTTGTATTAATTTTTTGCGTCTGATGCTCCAAATGTTGGGTCCGCGTAGTACCTGAATATTCTCGATCTTCATTATGTAGGATGCTATTTTTTTGTCAGTCTAATTTTCCCCTTAAAACTATAAAACATAACACGGGAATAAAATTTTTGATGGCGAAAAGCCATTATTTATTATTAGTTCCTGTGTTTGTGCAGGTTTTTGTCGTAATTTGTATATAGTTGTATTAAGATATTGTGAAATAATCATGATTGTCCCGAAAGGTAAACTAATAATTATAGGTGGCGCAGTTGATATGGGGAGTAATGTTACTCTTCAGGAACACATTTTGCAACCAGATTATATCAAATTTTTTGAACAAGGCATATTAAGGCGCATTATTAATGAATCGGCAAAGCATGAAGGCTCACAAATTGAAGTGATCACCACAGCTTCACAGATTCCGGAGCTTGTCGGCGCTGAGTATATCAAGGCGTTTGGCCAGCTCAACGTTACCAATGTTAACGTACTGCACATCAAAAGCCGCGAAGATGCGGGGAACAAGGCATACTTAGACAGGATCCGCAAAGCCGATGTAGTGATGTTCAGCGGCGGCGACCAGCTCAGGCTAACAGCCATTTTTGGCGGCACCGAATTTTTACAGATCCTTAAACAACGCTATCAAAAAGAAAACTTTGTGATAGCAGGTACTTCGGCAGGCGCTGCGGCAGCATCCACACATATGATCTACCGCGGGCAAAGTAACGAAGCCCTTGTGAAAGGCGAAGTGCAGATAACCGCCGGCCTTGGCTTTATCGATTCGGTGATTGTTGACACTCACTTTGTACAGCGTGGCCGCATAGGCCGGTTAATGTATGCCGTTGCAACTAACCCCGGCATTTTGGGGATAGGTTTGGGCGAAGATACAGGCTTACTTATTACCGAAGGTTATATGATGGAAGCTATCGGCTCGGGCCTCATCATTTTGGTTGATGGGCGCAACATCGTATCAACCAATATTTATGATGTGGAGCTCGGCTCGCCAATATCTATCGAAAACCTGAGAGTGCACGTCATGTCGATATTTGATAAGTACGACCTGATACAACACCGTTTACTCATAAAAAAGAGCGTAAAAGTTGAAGAAGGTGTTTTTATACATGCACCCGGTAGCAATCTATTACAATAATTTAAACTGCATAAAGTTCTTATTAAATAGCCTGGCCTTATTTATGCAGGTACATCTACTTTAATTTATAATTATGAAAATAATTATTCACGGCGGTTTTTTTAGCGAATCGCATACCAACCAGGAAGTAAAGCTGGCCAAACAGGAAGCCCTGAACGGCATAGTGCAGTTAGGATACAAACACCTGCAACATCACACTGCTGCCGAAACGGCCGTTTATACCGTAAGGCTGCTTGAAGATTGCGAACTTTTTAATGCCGGAACGGGATCACAGATCCAGAGCGATGGCAAGATTCGCCTCAGCGCCTCTTTGATGGATGGCAAAACCCAACGCTTTTCGGGCGTCATCAACATTGAAGATGTTAAAAACCCGATCTGTGTAGCCGAAAAACTTCAAGCCTACGATGATCGTGTATTGAGCGGCAAAGGAGCATGCGATTTTGCTATAGAAAACGGTCATAAATACTATAACCCCGAAATCCCGCAGCGACGTCACGAATACGAACAAAAACTAAGCGATTCTATCAGGCTGGGCACCGTGGGCTGCGTTGCATTGGACGTGCATGGAAACCTGGCGGCCGCAACGAGTACCGGGGGCAAAGGTTTTGAAATTCCCGGCCGTGTTAGTGATTCGGCCACTACTGCAGGAAATTATGCCAATGAGTTTGCCGGCGTTTCATGTACCGGCGTAGGTGAAGATATTGTAAGTGGCTCGGTAGCTGTTAAAATTGTTACGCGAGTAACCGATGGCATGCCCCTTATGGCCGCTACCGAAAAAACCCTCGATGAAATGAAACCTTACGATGGCTTTGCCGGTGTGATAGGCATTACTACTGATGGGCAGATCTATCACTCAGACACCCACCCTTACATGGTATGGGCCCTGCATGACGGAGATATTGAAGTTTTTAACTAAAACCTAAATTTATTTTTCCCGTAGAAAGGGTATAAGTTAAGCACCTGTAAAATAACGGTGGCCTTTAGGCGTTTACGTATTTACTGCATTTTACGGGTATTGTTTTCCCGTTAACAAATAATTACATTTGTTAAGCTGATTAATTTAAAATAAACAGTTTAAACCCAGGAAAAAGATTAGATGAGATATTTCCTACTTATTATTTTATGCGCTGTTGGGTTCGATGCATCAGCGCAATGGTATTATAAGCCATTCAATAAGCGTACCCGGTCTCCGCAAATGGCTTATGCACAAAGCCACTCTATTAAAAGGCTGCCCGCTCCTGTAGTGGCTAAAGTAAAAATCCGCCCGTTTACTATTGAACATACCCCATATGTACTGGCCATGATCGAGGAATCGGTTATGAAAACCGCGCAGCACAATATGCGTTTTCATGTGTACAATGCCGCCAGCTACAACTTTAGCGACCTGGCCCAGATGTATATGAAACAAAACCGCCTGGCCGAGGCCAAATGGTTCCTGCTGCAAAGTATCACCATATCGCGCCAGCAAAACGACGACAGGCATACCATAGCAAACCTGCTTGACCTTGCGACTGTAAAAGCTGATTACGGCGATTATACACAGGCTAAACAAGACCTGGCCGAAGCCCGACAACTGGCTGTTGCCCGCGGTTTAACTTTTGACCTGGCTACTGTAGAGAAAAAACGCGCTATTTACAGGACAATAAATTCAACACGCTGCATACCGAAACCCATTTTGCCGAAACCGCCGATGCAGGTACAATTACCAAACCGGTTAACAAATAGTGTTTTTTTGTAACAAAAACGTAAAATGGTGCTGCCTGCATACTATTAGTAAAACATAATCGTATTATTGTTATTAGTAATTAAGAGACAGCATATTGACTGTCTCTTTTTTATTTTACATTAGCAAATTAATAATAGGCACAAGTATTGATGTTTTACACCAACCCCGATTTAACTACAGTAAAAGATATGTTTAAGAAAGTATATTTGTTATTGGTGCTGGGCGCAGCCCTCGCCTGTAAAGCATCACCATCCAAACCTGTTAAAGTAGCAGGTTCAAATGATTTACAGCCCGATGAACAGCAAAGCCTTGTTTGTAAGCAGGTAGCATCATTAATCTCTAACTACAACTATAAAAAAGTTCCGCTGAACGATTCAGTATCCGCCATCATTTACGACCGGTATATCAAATCGCTCGACGAGAACCACAGCTATTTTTTAGCATCTGATATCAAGGATTTTGAAAAATATAAAACCGTACTTGATGATGATATTAAAGCCGGCAACCTGGCCGATGCTTTTTATATCTTCAACGTTTTTCAGAAAAGATATATCGAGCATGTAAAATATTCGCTTGAGCAGATCAATAAAAATTTCGATTTCAATAAAACTGAAACCTTTGTTTATGATCGCGATAAACTACCATGGATTGCTTCGCAAAGCGAAATGGATGCCATGTGGACCAAGCGCGTAAAATACGATTTGCTAAACCTGAAACTGGCCAATGCAGATATGGCCAAAAATAAGGAAACACTTAAGAAACGCTACGAAAACCTGTTAACACAAACCAACAAGCTATCAAACCAGGACGTTTTTCAATACTTTATGGACGCCTTTACAGAGGCTATCGATCCGCATACTAATTACTTTAACCCGTCAAACGCAGCTAATTTCAATATCGAAATGTCGCGCCAGGTTGAAGGGATCGGTGCTTCACTACAGGTGGAAAACGAGTATGTAACCATTAAAACCATTGTACCGGGCGGTCCGGCAGATAAAAGCCACCAGATAAGTGTCGACGACCGTATCGTTGCAGTAGCACAGGGTAAAACCGGCGAATTCCAGAACGTGGTGGGATGGCGTGTTGATAATGCCATCGCTATCATCCGCGGTACTAAAGGCACAACGGTAAGGCTTGAAATATTGCCTGCCGGTGCAAATGCATCAAGCAAACCCAAAGTGGTTGAAATGGTACGTGAGAAGATCATCCTGAAAGACCAATCGGCCAAAAAAGAGATCCGCACTTACAACAGCAATGGTAAAACGGTTAGGATAGGTGTAATATCTATCCCGGCATTCTATATTGACTTTAACGATTATAAAGCAGGCAACCCTAACTATAAAAGTACCACCCACGATGTTAAGGCAATCCTTGACTCGTTAAAGAAAGAAAATGTAGATGGCCTGGTGATCGACCTGCGTGAAAACGGTGGTGGTTCATTGATGGAAGCTATTGAGCTTACCGGTCTGTTCATTAAAACCGGCCCTGTAGTACAGGTGCGTGACACTAAAGACCAGGTGGAAATTGATAAAGACGAAGATGCGGACATCACCTATAGCGGCCCTATGGCGGTACTGGTTGACCGCTTCAGCGCTTCGGCCTCTGAAATCTTCTCAGGCGCTATCCAGGATTACGGCCGCGGTTTAATATTGGGTACCCAAACTTATGGTAAAGGCTCGGTACAAAGCGCTATCGATCTTGACAGGGTGATTGGTTCTTCACTTCGTGAAAAAATTGCGGGCGTAGTTGGTGGCGGTAAAAAAACAACCTCAACCGGCAGCCAAAGCACTTACGGACAACTTAATTTGACCATAGCTAAATTCTATCGTATCAGCGGTAATTCAACCCAGCACAAAGGGGTAACACCTGATATTTCATTCCCGTCGGTTATTCCATTGGATAAATATGGCGAAGATACCGAACCATCAGCAATGCCTTTTGACATCATTGCCAAAACAGATTATACCAAAACAGGCGATTTTACCGGCGTACTGCCACAGCTAAAAAAACTGCACGACCAACGCATGGCCGGCAGCGACAGCTATAAATACCTGCTTGAAGATATTGCTGATTTCAAAAAACATGATGCCGATGACAGTGTATCGTTAAAAGAATCTGATTTGAAGAAACAACGTGACGATGATGAAGCGAAATCATTTGAGCGTAACAACCTGCGTCGGGTAGCATTAGGTTTGCCAGCCCTTAAAAAGGGTCAAACCAAACCTAAAAACGAAGACCTTGACTTTGTAAAACGCGAAGCCGGCCAAATCATGACCGATTATATCAGCCTTGATAATAAGTATACAAGCGTATCGCAACCGGCTAACTAAGCAAATTATTAATAATATTGAGCGCCCGGCATTGAAAGATGTCAGGCGTTTTTATTTAAACACGAATGCTTTGCATGTGAAGAAATTAAATCGAATTACACGAATTTGTATTTAGAAACCTTACAGAGAAAACAAAACTTATGTGATTCGATTTAATTCGAGGAATTAGTGTCATATTATAAAACCCCCTCGGCTAATAACCTTGCATTTTGTAAATTTGGCCTCTTATTAAAAATCAATTCAAGTTGAAAAATAATATTCTTATTGTTGATGATGTGCATGCCATTTTCATGGAGATGGCCGAGGCCAAGGGTTACACCTGCGATTACCGTCCGCTGATTAAGGTTGACGAAGCCATGCAAATCATAGGCGACTATGCAGGGTTGGTGATCCGCTCAAAATTCAGGGTGGATAAAGCTGTGCTTGATGCTGCCACCAACTTACAGTTCATAGCCCGCGCCGGCGCTGGTATGGATAATATTGATGAAGATTATGCTACTCAAAAAGGTATAAAACTCATCAACGCACCCGAAGGCAATTCGGATGCCGTAGGCGAACATGCCATAGGTTTACTGCTGTCATTAATGAACAACCTAAACCGCGGCGACGCCGAAATTCGCGGGGGAAGTGGCAGCGCGAGGCTAACCGGGGTTACGAACTAAAAGGTAAAACAGTAGGTATTATCGGCTACGGCCATATGGGCAGCAGCTTTGCCAGGAAACTTTCAGGCTTCCAGGTAAATGTTATTGCTTACGATAAATACAAAACCGGCTTCAGTGATAAATATGCGCGCGAGGTAAGCATGGAAGAAATTGTAAAGCACAGCGATGTACTGAGCTTACATATCCCTTTAACTCCAGAAACCAACGGACTGGTGGATGATGAATACCTGTTCCATTTTAAAAAGCCTATCTTTTTCTTAAACACCTCACGCGGCAAAACTGCTAAAGTAAGTGCCGTGCTAAACGCCATACGCGAAGGCAAAATTTTAGGGGCAGGGTTGGATGTATTGGAGGTTGAAAAATTCCCGGCCCTTGCCGAACAACAATGGTTTGAGGAATTAAAACAAAGCGGCAAAGTGCTGTTAAGCCCTCACGTTGCCGGCTGGACATTTGATTCATACCGGAAGATCAGCGAGGTAATGGCCGAAAAGCTGGCCGATTTGAAAGGATAGGCAGATTATCGGAACCACACATATCTTTAATAATTCGACAGCGTAAGGAACGCCCCTGTACGTGACATCAAAGAGAAATTTCCTACACTATGCAATACATTATAGGGCATGGTGCAGGAGATTTCCGTTTAGATACATTTCCGGGCCGGGTTGGCAGAAATGATAACTGATTTAATATATTCGTTATGCCGTTTCCTTGTACAGTACCATGCCGGCATGGTAAAACACCCCGTCCCTGAAATCACCTTCGGCGGTAAAGCCTGTATCGTCAAGATATTCAACGTGGTTCCCTAATACGCTGTAATAACCTGTGTAGGCATTTCGTTTGTCGCCTCGGGCCTCGGTATAGCGCCCGTTAGGCAAAAATTCATGACGTATAAACCCATCGCGGGTAACCCATACACCTATATAATGATGAGCATTTATTGTTGTATTGCTGTTGAAAGTGTTAAATCTTTCCATGTTGCTAATTCGTTTTGAACGAAGGCAAGCTTCTTTTCAACCAGACCGTAAGCATCCTCGCCCAAAAATAAATTTAGCGGTGGGTTAGCTTCGTTAGTTATGCTGATCATAGCCTCGGCTGCTTTTTCAGGGTCGCCGGCTTGTTGCTTGTCCATGTCGTTTTGGTGAAAATTTACTGTATCGCGAACGTTTTGATAGTCGGCTATCTGGTTTTGAGGTACCGCCAATGAACCGGCCGACAGGAAGTTGGTCCTGAAATACCCCGGCTGTACAATGGTAACCTTTATGCCAAACGGTGCAACTTCGGCCGATAGGGTTTCAGAAAAACCATTAACGGCAAACTTGGTGGCGCAATAAATACCTCCCCTGCAAACGCGCCGGTGAAACCACCTATCGACGACACATTTAAAATATGTCCGGATTTTTGAGCGCGCAGATAAGGCAACGCCTTACGGATCACATTCAACGATCCAAATACGTTGATCTCAAAGTTATCACGGGCCTCGCGGTCGGTCAATTCTTCAATACCGCCTAATAATCCGTAACCGGCGTTGTTGACAATAACGTCAATTTTTCCGAAGGTTTTTACAGTAAGCTCAACAGCTTCCTGCACACTGTCTTCGCTGGTCAAGTTAACGGCGAGGGGTAAAAACCGCTCGTTTTGCGAGTCAACTGCTTTGGTCAAATCGCTTAAATTGCGCGATGTAGCGGCTACTTTATAGCCTTCATTCAATAGTTTTTTTACTAAGGCAAGTCCCAGTCCTTTTGAGGCACCAGTTACAAACCATACTTTGTTGTTTTCCATATGTTGTATTTGATAGATTTTGATTTTACTTGTTACTATTTCAATGATTGTTTATGATTTTCACCTATTTTGCCTTTTGGGACTTCACCGATAGGCTATGATTCCACCGATTTATGATGAATTCAACCTGCTCTATCGTGTTTGTCCGAGCGGCCGTACCACCACCTCGTTAACGGAGATATTATCCGGCTGGCTTATAGCGTAAATCACCGCGTTGGCTATAGCCTCCTCATCAAGTTTTGGCATGTTGGCAAGGTTGCCGTATAAGCCCTTAATCTTAGGGCTGGTAATATCATGTCCTAATTCGGATTTAGTTGCGCCGGGGTAAATGGTGGTTACCTTAATGTTTTGGGCAACTTCCTCGCGCAGGGTTTCCATAATAGCCTTGACCGCGAACTTGGTACCGCTGTAAACGCCAATGCCCGGCGACGTTTTTAAACCACCAACCGATGACGTGGAGAGGATATGCCCCTGGCCGCGTTCAAGCATGTGGGGCAGCACAGCATTAATCCCGTACAATACACCCTTAATATTAATGTCAATCATTTTGTCCCATTCATCAACATGACCTTCTTCAAAAAAGAGATGGGCATGATGCCGGCATTGTTCCACATTACGTCAACTCGGCCAAATTTGGCTATGGTCTGCAGAATGAGGTTATCCAGATCAGTTCGCCTGGCAACATCGGTTACTACATAAATTGCATTTTCGCCAATTTCCTGTGCCAGGTCTTTCAACTGATCTTCTCGGCGGGCAGCTAAAACCACTTTAGCGCCAAGTTGTGCCAGTTTGCGGGCAGCAGATGCGCCGATGCCACTGCTGGCACCGGTTATTACAATCACTTTATCCTTGATACTTTCCATTTGGTGTTTATATAGGTAGATATAGGGTAAACGGAATAAATTTAGAAATCAGTTGAGCAGGTTACATCCTCCCACTGCCTGATTTCATTGTGTAAAGTATCAAGCTTTGCCAAAGCACGATTGTATGCATCGCCACCTAATAAAAGGTACAATGGCGGGTTGTCTTCATAAACTGTGTTGATAATAGCAGTTGCCGCTTTTTCCGGGTCACCGGCTTGCTTGCCGTCCATTTTGAGGTATTTGTTATGAATGGCACGCACTTCTGTATAATCATCAATTTGGTTGTCAGTAATTGAAAGCGATCCTGCAGTAAGAAAACTGGTGCGGAAAGCGCCGGGAGCGACCACGGTTACCTTAATGCCCAATTCCTTAACATCCGCAGCAAGCACTTCCGAAATACCGATCACGGCATATTTGGCCCCTGCATAAATTGCCCAGCCGGTATTAGCTGTAATACCTGCGATAGATGAAATATTGATAATATGGCCTGAGCGCTGTTTGCGCAGGTATGGCATTGCCGCGCGGATTACGTTCAGCGTACCAAATACGTTTACATCAAATGCCATACGGGTTTCGGCATCGCTAAGTTCTTCAATAGCACCACCAATGCCATAGCCAGCATTGTTGATCACTACATCGATACGGCCAAAAGCCTCATAAGTGTGTTGCAATGCAAGCGATACACTGCTATCGTTTACCAGATCGACTTGTAGGGGTAAAAAATTATTGCTTGTTGTATTAACCGCAGCGGTTAATTCCTGTAAATTTCTGGAAGTAGCGGCAACAAGCTGTCCTGCATCCAGTAGTTGTTTTACTAAGCTGAGGCCAAAACCTTTCGAAGCCCCGGTAATAAACCATACTTTGTTGTTGTCCATAAAAATTGTTTGATTTGTTTATTTGAGATAAAACAAAGTTACAGCAGCAACAAAGGGGGCACATTACATTAATCAAACCAAAGGTTACAAAATTCAAACATTTCGGAACGAGCTTGGCGTTTGTTGGGTTTGTTTCTTGAAAAAGTTATTAAAATGTGTCGGCTCCTCAAAGCCCAGGCAATAACCAATTTCAGAAATGTTCCAGTCTGTATGCCTTAATAATGATTTGGCTTCGCTCAGCAGCCTGTCGGCAATATGATCGGTAGTGGTTTTGCCGGTAGTTTCGCGGATTGCCCTGTTCAGATGGTTTACATGCACCGAAAGCCGTTGTGCAAAATCATTGGCCGATCGCAATACAAACCGCTGTGAAGGGGTTTCAATAGGGAACTGCCTTTCAAGCAGCTCGGTAAATACTGATGTTATGCGCGATTTGGCATCAACATGCTTATAAACATTTTCGGATGGTTCCGTTTTAAGCGCATAATAAATTACTTCCGTAACATAATTACGGAGCAGATCATATTTAAAAGCATACTCGGTATTAATCTCAGACAGCATTTTCTGAAAAAGAGCGGTTACATAAGCGTCCTGTTCATCATTTAAGGCATAAACCGGCTTGGCATTAAGGCCAAACATCGGAAACTCGCTTAAGCCGGTACGGAATTTCTCCAGAAAAAACTCCTCAGTAAATATACAGAAGAAGCCTGTGCGATCATCAGACATGTGCTCAAATGTATAAGGTACCATGGCACTGAAGAACATCAACGTTGAACCCGAAAGCTTGATACTTTTATCGGCATAATGAATGATGTTATCGCCGCGCATCAGGCTGATCTTATAAAAAGTACGGCGGCTGTAGGTTACTTGCTTTGCGTTAGGGCCAATACAATCCTCAATCCTGAATACATTAAAGTGACCGATGCTTTGCTGAAGGTTACCGGGCAGCCAGTTAACCTTTCTTTGATAAAAATCTTGAAGTGTTTCTGCTTTCGACATAAAACAAAGTTACAAAAATCAAACCAAGGCTTCAAAACAGGGATAATTTAATATTTTGAGGCAAACAAAAAAACCTTTAAATCATATGATTTAAAGGTTTTTGAACATTTTTAAAATGCTTCTTAGCGGAATGGACGGGACCGTGACCACTCCAGCAATGCGTTATATTACAGGCATTTATAATTAAAGAAACCTATTAGTCACCGTGAAGGTCACGAGTTAACTCTGAGGTGTTTTCTATTGATTTAAAGAACTTTTGTTAAATCAAAAATACGAAATTGACCCGAACTTTCGGTCATTAAATCTACCTTTATTTTATGATTTACAAACTTTATAGGAAAGCAAACGATGAAGATGCCGGCCAGGTTTTAGCAATTGTTGCGCAAACAGAGGCCAGGGTCAATATTGACGACATAGAACTGTATGTATTCAAAAATGGCAACCCTGTCGAATTTGAATTTTATAGCGGCGATAGAATGAAAATGGCTGGTGAAGGAAGACCTTTGTGGTCTGTAATAACCTGGCCGCTTAACCACAAATGGGAAGAGCTTGCTGAAATTGATGATATAATGGCTTGGTCCAAAGAGTTTAACGCAGGTAAGGATTCAACCGCTGGGAATTTGCAAAAATTCTTCAATAGTTGATTGTAATTATAAGCGGAGCGTCATTGTTCTACCTTCTATAATTACATAAAACTGTAAATACATAAATCTTTATAGCTGTATTTATTTAATTATGTATTTCTATAATCATGTAATAGTTTAACGCATTTTATAAACAGCTATTAAATCGCTTTCCGGATTATTTATCAAATTTTCATCCTTTAATGATTTCCTTTCTTTTTTATTGGAGATCTTTAAATGATCCATGTACTTGTCAAGCCATCGCTCCTGTGTTAGCATTTCCTTTTTAGAAAAGTAGCGTTCAGTTTCAGAATAATAAACTCGTTCAAAACCCACAGATTCAAATAAACTGTCCAGATCTGCTAACGTAAAATAATGCTTAAAGTAATCGTTGTTTCCAGGTTTACTTGGATCATTCATATAATACTTATCGGAATGAACCCAGGCATATACAAATGAGCCGGACATTAAATTCGCCTTCAATTGATCGATAATTTGTCCGCATTCCTGCAAATTAAAAAAATGTAAAATGTTCGCCAGAAAAACGACCGAATATGGTTCAGATGGGAGAGCATCGACTAACAAGGTAAGATTCAGCAATTGAACATCTGCTGTATTACTTGGCAGCGCATCTAATCTATTCTTCAATAATTTCAGTTGAACCTTATCGTTGTCAATCCCTATCAGCTTTCTTTTGGTATCGAGATAATCAAAAAGAAATGTGGTTTGACCACAACCTATATCTACAATAGCGCCTTCAACGAATTCGTTCTCATAGTGCCTGAGGGGATTTTGCAATTCCCTGATCAAATCTTTTGTTGAGTAAATTTCTGAGTAAGCCTCCCAATAAAGGCGCATCTGTACATCCATAGGTACCAAATTACATAATATAGGATTTGTAGCCTAATTCAATTTCCTTAAAATTATGAACTCCGACTCGGACTAAATCGGAGCATATCGCCACGACGTAATTCCACCTTTGCTATGTAATTCTACAATTGAAGAATTATGTATTTACAAACTTTTAGAATTATATAATTATGGCAAAGATCATCACCATCGCGCATCAAAAAGGAGGCGTAGGAAAAAGCACCATGGCTTTAAATCTGGCTTTGTGTTTTAAAGACCAGCTAAGTGTGGCGTTAGTAGATTCAGATTTACAGGGTAGTTTATATCATGCAAGGGAGGATTTTCCGGATTTGACAGTTTTAGCTGCTGAAAAGGTTAGTGATATCCAGAAAATGGATTTTGACCTTATTATCATTGACACCCCACCCTATTTATCAAACAGGCTCACTGATTTTTTTTGCTTTCGGATTTTGTATTGGTTCCAACTAAGGCAGGTTTTTTTGATGTTATGGCTATCCGATCAACCTTGGCTTTAATCAGGTTCGCGCAAGCAAAAAAGCCAGCATTAAAAGCAGGCATTGCGCTAAATATGGTTAAGTACAGATCAGGGGTTACTAAAGATGTTGCCGAACTTCTACAAGACATGGGAACCCCATTATTAAAAACTATGGTACATGATCGCGTAAGCATTACCCGAAGTGCAATTACGGCTGGAATTCTAACCGGCACTGATCAAAAAGCCAAAGAGGAGTTTACCTCACTTGCGGAAGAGGTAGTAGAATACATAAGTGCATAAATAAAAAAATACAGATTTATGTAATTACATAAATGGAAGATTACATAATCACATGACCAAGGTGCTATGGAAGACTATAAGAAGAAATTAGGGGGCTGGCTGACAAGCTAAAAAAAGATCCTCCTAAAACGCCAATTCAAGAAGTACACCCGGTTAAGAGCGTTGAAGACCCTAAAGAAGCCGAGGCCCAACTTAATGTTTGGATACCTAAAAGCCTTCTTAAAAAAATGAAAGGATACGGAATTGAACATGATCTTTCATTAAAGGATATTAACATTCAGGCGTTGCAATCATTCCTCAATATCAACGTAAAGACGTCAACAGAAATAGAGACATAAATCATCATCCGTCATTAAGGACATCACCAGATCAGTTGACCTGGCCAGGAATTAAACTGCTGTCTTTTTGCAGTTAGCAAGATGTACGTTTGTACCACAAACGAATCTTGCCCTTCCTCCAAAGTCGTCAGGGGAACAGTGATCAAACGCTCCGAAGTCGGTTTGATCTGATAATTTAAATCATGGCAGAGGCTGAAGAAAACAGGTCCAAATGGATCAAGATTAGACTGAAACCCACGGAGCAAGAACTGCTGGAAAAGCGGTACAAGAAAACCACTTTCCATTGTTTAAGTGAATATGCCCGGACACTTTTATTGGGCAAGCCCGTAACCATCGTTACCCGCGATAAATCCATGGATGAGGTACTTGAGGAATTAATGGTTTTACGCAGAGAACTTAATGCGGTAGGTAATAATCTTAATCAAGCTGTAAGGAATATCAACAGTGCACATGGTGATGCTGATGACCGTCTTTGGGAGGTTTTGCTTCAGTTAATTAACGGTAACCTCAATCCAAAGATTGCTGAGATCAAAAACAGAATAGCTAATTATTCACAATTATGGTCGCAAAAATTGAAAGCGGAAAAAGCTTAATCGGCGCATTGAATTATAATGAGCGAAAGGTCAATGTGGGTAAGGCTAAACTGATCATGGCGCAATTATATCCGAAGGAGCCGGGTCATTTATCTTTTGACGAAAAGCTTTTCAGATTAACTGACTTGGCAGCGCGTAATTTCAGGACAAAAACTAACACTGTCCATTTATCGCTGAACTTTGATCTGAGTGAAAATCTTTCACAGGAAAAACTTTGTCAGATCGCTGACAGCTATATGGAAAAAATCGGCTTTGGGCAACAACCGTTTTTGGTTTACCAGCATTTTGATTCAGGGCACAATCATATTCATATTTTAACTACCAACATTGATGCTGATGGTACCAGGATAAGCTTACATAATATTGGAAAGCTTAAATCAGAACCCGCACGGAAAGCAATTGAACAGGAATTTGGATTAGTAAAAGCGGAAGAGCAAATCAAAGCAATACAAATTAAACAGCAGATAAAACCTCTGGTCTATGGAACTACAGATACGAAAAGAGCAATTACCAATATCGTAAACCACATTGCCCAGACCTATAAATTTACCAGCCTGCCAGAATTTAATGCGGTGTTGGCAGGTTACAATGTCATGGCCGACAGAGGGCCAAAAGAAACAGTAATGTTCAATCAAGGTGGATTAAGATATTGGGCCTTGAGCGAGGATGGCGTCAAAACTGGCGTTCCCATTAAAGCCAGTTCGCTTTATAAAAAACCAACTCTGAAATTATTAAATGAACGATTCAAATTGAATGGATTTCTACGGAAGCCGTTTAAAGGGCCAATTTGTAAATCACTTGATAAGGCACTCTCAATTTCGCTAAATCACCAGGAACTTAAACAGCGATTAATTGGCGACAATATTGAATTACTCATTCGTAAAAATGCGGAAGGTCGGATTTACGGGTTAACATTTATTGACCACCAAAATAAAGTGGTGTTTAATGGTAGTGATCTTGAAAAAGGTTATAGCGCCACTGCCATTGAAACACGTTTTGAGTTCAATCAAAGATCATCACAAGGTGAAGACAATATAGGTGTGTTCAGACCAACAACTTCGGTGGAACAAGCCATTAAACAGGAATCAGCCTCAGCTGGTTTTGATTTATTAGGCGATTTGCTAAATCCGGTAGATCAGTCGAATTCACAAAATCTATTCGAAAAGAAAAAGAAGAAAAAACGCAAAAAACTTAAGCTTTAAAAATTAAGATTATGCAAACAGGAGAGAACGAACAAGCACTTAGGAAAATCACCGACTTTACCAGATTTTTGGCCATCGTAATTTTAATCCTTCATTTTTATTTTACCTGCTATGCAGCATTCCACGAACTGCATCTAACTCATAAAGTTACCGATCACATCTTGGTCAATATTTATAAGCTATCATTTTTCAGAAATGGCTTATTAACCAAATTGGTCGCCATGGTATTTCTAATGGTTTCACTTATTGGGACTAAGGGTAAAAAGGATGAAAAAGTCAAGTGGGCAAAAAATATAATTTATGCAGGGGTAGGGTTGTGCATTTATTTTCTTGCAGGGCTCTTATTGCATTGGAACTTTTCTTTGTTGACGACGGCTGCTTTGTATATCGGAATAACTTCAGTAGGCTTCTTATTATTCCTTGCTGGGGTTAGTAAAATGTTCCGGATCATCAATCTCAATTTGACAACAGATATTTTTAATGCAGAAAACGAAACCTTTCCACAGGAAGAACGGAAACTGGAGAACGAATATTCCATTAATCTACCAGCAGAATATAATTACAAAGGCAAAACCCGAAATAGTTGGATAAACCTGATCAACCCTTTCCGCGGCTCACTGATCTTAGGCACACCAGGTGCAGGTAAGTCTTATTTCGTTATAAGGCATATTATCACCCAGCATATCAAAAAAGCATTTAGTATGCTGATTTACGATTTCAAGTTCGACGACCTTTCTATCATTGCTTATAACGCTTTATTAAAGCATGCTGGTAACTATAAAAAAAACCGAGCATTTGGTTTATTGATTTCGACAAGATAAAACATCGCTGCAATCCGCTTGACCCAGACCGCATGGAGGATATTACCGATGCGATGGAATCTTCGCGAACATTTATGTTGGGGTTAAACCGGGAATGGATAAAAAAACAGGGGGATTTTTTCGTAGAGTCGCCGATCAATTTTGTGACGGCCTTATTCTGGTTTCTCAAAAAATATGAAAATGGCAGGTACTGTACTTTACCACATGCGATTGAACTGGCCCAGGTGGACTATGAAAACTTGTTTACCTTATTACAAAAAGAGCCTGAAATTGAAGTGCTGATCAACCCCTTTATTTCAGCATGGAAAAATGAGGCTTATGACCAACTGGAGGGACAGATTGCAAGTGCCAAAATCAGTATGGCCAGGTTGGTGTCACCTGCTTTATATTATGTATTAAGCGGAAATGATTTTTCGCTCGACCTGAATAATCCGGAAGAACCTAAGATCATTTGCCTGGGGAATAATCCGCTTAAACAGCAAGTCTATGGCGCTGTATTGAGCCTTTATATTTCAAGAGCGATTAAGCTGGTCAATCAAAAAAACAAGCTAAAAAGCAACCTGATCTTCGATGAATTTCCAACGATATATTTTAACAACATCGATAGCCTGATCGCGACTGCACGTAGCAATAAAGTGGCAACGACTTTGGCAGTACAGGATTACAGCCAGTTAAAAAAGGATTATGGCAGGGAGCAAGCCGAGGTTATCATGAATATTGTAGGAAATATCATATCCGGTCAGGTTACCGGTGATACTGCCAAACAATTAAGTGAGCGATTTGGCAAGATCATGCAGGAGCGGCAGAGTGTTTCGATTAATAGTCAGGATACATCCATCAGTAAATCTACTCAACTTGATTTTGCTATACCGGCTTCAAAGATTTCTACTTTGTCCTCCGGGAAGTTTGTGGGTTTAGTTGCAGACAACCCGGATGAAAAAATCAATTTGAAGGTTTTTCATAATTCGATCATCAATGACCACAAAGCGTTAAAGGCTGAAGCTGATAATTATAAACCCATCCCAAATATCAGAAACGTTGATAATGATATGCTAACTGCCAATTATTTTTCCATTAAGGCAGATATCACCGCCATGATTCAAAAGGAGGTTCCCGCTAAGGTTGAAGAATAGTTTTACAACCAGGGGTGGTAAAGGGTGGTTGAATATTGATCACATTTGTTTATCATAATTGAATAAAACAACCGCCCTTATATTGCCTGAAAAGAAAATTTCAATTTAACTTATTGAAAAACGAAGCAGATAAGTTATACCCCATTTCCCCCTGTTTTCACTTTATAAACTACCGTTATTTTGTTTTAAAAGAAAGTAGCTTATTCCCTTATCAAAAGATAATAATCATTATGAAAAAAGTATTCACCCTCTTTTGTACATTATTGTTTCTTATCCTATTTGCCTATACCTCAACCAGTAAGTTTTTGGACTATGAGAAATTTGTTTTCCAAATGAAACTTGCCCCTGTAACGATGATGTCAATTTTTGCCCCTGTTCTCGGCTGGCTGATACCAGCCATAGAAGCTGTTCTTACAGTAGCTTTATCTTTTGGGATTTTCGACCCAGCCGTAAATAAAAAGGCTTTATTGGCATCAGTAATTTTGCTGTCCCTATTTGAAGCTTATATCGCCATTATGCTGCTATCAGGCTCTCAATTACCTTGTACATGTGGAGGTATCATTTCTTTCATGCGCTGGAAACAGCATTTGGTATTCAATGCTTTTTTTATCATCGCCGGCAGCATATCTATTTGGTTGTTGAATAAATTAAAACACGAGAATTTTCCTTTAAAGGATAATCATAAAACACTTTCACGCGCGTAAGGACAGGTAGTGCCATTGCCTGTAATTTTAACCAATGGCGTAATTCATAAACTTAATACATAACATTATGAAAAAGCTAAAAGTAGGCTTATTAGCCTTATTACTGACCGCAGGTATTGGCGGTGCTGTCGTTCAAAAAATTCAGGCTGCTCCTAAAGCCGGTGCTCAGGAGTACTCCTGGAATAACGGTGAATTTACCGGCACAGAAGCCGAAGCCAGAACCCATTACAGCTGTCCAACAGGTAGCAATGTTACCTGTGCAACCGGAACAGCTGATGGTGTTCCTGATCTCGTTATCAAAAAACCTTAACTGTTGGTTAGGCAAGATAATAGCGCACACCCTGAGTGTGCGCTATTATAATTTTATTTCTCAATATCTGAAAGTACTATACAATCCAAATCTCTTTGTTCTTCCTCAATTGTTAAACCATACGGAGCCAGCGATTTTTTAACTTTGGCTAAATCACTGAAATCCGTGCTCATCCTGAAATCAACCACAATTTCCGGATTAATACCGGTTCTCGTCCATGAGCGTATGCGGTGGCATATAATGATCGCCATTAGTCCAGGCAACGAATCGGCCCCAGGGAAGATGTACCCTTAATTCCTTTCCCTCAATGAAGTCATAGATGTTATTGCCCGTTTGTTGCGCAAGATATGAATTCCCATCATTCAGTTTTTTAAAAACCAAACAGGTCACCCTTTGTTTTTGCAAGCTGCTTTGAACATTAAAAAATAGATCGAGTTCTGATTGGATGTGTTTAAGAACGCGGTTGGTTGATATATTTTTGTTGACCCTTAGTTCGTATATATACCCTTTATCAGGATCTGCAAAATGTGCGGAATCATTAAATGTCAAAATTACCCGGTCGTTGTTTAATGGGTATTTATTGCTTGAATAGCCATAAGCTAATTTATAAAGTTCTTTAAAAGTAAAGGTATTCCCGCTAATCATTTTATATTTCTTCAATCTTAAGCCATCTTGTATCTGGCTTCCTGTTGTGTACTTAGTCAAATCCAATGGAGCCAGATAAGATTGTATATATAGATTTTTACCCAGGTACGGATACATTTGAACAATTAGAGGAATATCTGAATCCGGATTGGGAATGGTATCTTTCCTTTTTACGACGACCTCGTTACCGGAAATGAATTTTCTTACGTTAACATCAGTGACGTCATTTTCTTCACTTATGTTTTTAATGATTCCCCTGTCATTGATCCAAACATACTGAGGCACAAACGTCAGATTAAAATATCCAGCCAGCCTTTCTTTACCATTAATAAATGGCAATTGATTATTTTTGACGTTTTCAGCCCGAATCGCACATTGTTTGACTTCATTATCTGAATTTTTAGTTACCATGATGACTTGGATGCTGTCCCTGAAGCGTTTTTGCAGTTGTTCGACCTTGGGCATATAATCGATGCAGGTGCCGCAGTAAGTCCCCCATAAATCAAGGAGGATTAATTTTTGCTTCAAATTGGATAACCGGATAGTTGGCGTTTTATAATTACTTACTTTGAAATAAACATCAGGGAGCTTATCGCCAATTTTCAGAAATGCTTTTTTTGCTACCTGTGTATTTTTTTGAGAATAGGCGGCTGTGACGGACAATGCCAGTAAAAACAGCGGAATGATTTTCAATAATCGCATTTTCATATCAATAGCCCTGGTTTTGCTTTAAGTTGGGATCTGTGTTCATCTCATACTGTGGAACTGGCAAAACGACTCCGGTAGGTTTCCAGCCACTTTTAGAACTGCTATTAATTAAATTTAACGTACCCGTTCTCTTAAGGTCAAGAAAACGGTTTCCCCATTCAGAGAATAACTCAGATCGTCGTTCGTGGTAAATAGCAGACAAAAGAGACGATTTATCGATTGCACCTATATAATCACCAAGACCTGCACGATGCCGAATAACATTGATATCTGATATCGAACCGCTAATATTATTTTGCTGGGCACGAGCTTCCGCACGAATAAGGTACTGCTCACCAGCTCTTAACACGATTAAATATTCAGGTGATATGCTGTTGGCAGTAGCGTTACGATATTTATAAGGAGAATAATAGGTGGTGCCGCTTACAGTAGTTGGTAAAATCCAATTTAATTTACGCTGATCACCATTCTCAAAGGAATTGAGTTGAGCTAAGGTATAGAAATATAATGGAGCGCCTCCGCTTGGCACAAGGTCTGGGCTCTTATAAATATACCCGAACTGCGTCCAGAAGGATAGTATTGTTTCCGTGCTATTTGCAGAAAATACATTAGTAATAGCCGGCAAGGGTGTGTACAATCCTGAACCAAGTACCAAAGAAGCTGTTGCTTCAGCGTTTACCCAATCTCGTTGCCATAAATAAACTTTGGCTAATAACGCCAAAGCTGCAAATTGATTTGCTCTGACTTTACCCGCACCTAAATAGGTAGCAGGCAGGCCATTTTTAGCATCCGTAAGGTCCAAAATAATCTGTTTATATACTGTGGCCGAATCTGATTGTGCTGCTTTTGAGCTAAGATTAACATCTGTTTTTAAAATAAGAGGAACGGTTCCATAAGTATTGATCAAATGAAAATAAGTTAAGGCTCTTAAAAATTTAGCCTCACATACAAACTGAGCGGCAGTTTTTGATGTAAGATTAGTTGCTTTGGGAGCTTCTTCAATTATAAGATTGGCGCTATAAATAGCAAAATAAGATGCCTTCCAAAAATTTGCATTGGTCGTATTGGAAGGTGCAACAGAACCTTGTATATACTGGAGCGTTTCATCTGTCGATCCGGAATACTGCAATTCATCTGAATAACAGTCCATATAAATATTATAATTGGGGTCGATGGTATTATTAAATAGCGCATAAACGTTTGCCATAGCTGCTAATGCAGAAGTACTATCAGCAAAAATTTTATCTGTTGTCAACTGATTTTGTGGTGTTCCCACTTCGAGCACTTTTTTACATCCCGCTATCGCGAGGACAAAACCGAATGCACATAGGATTTGAGTTATATTTTTTGATTTCATTATTTCTAAAAGCTTAATTGGGTACCTAAAACGATTGAGCGCAATGGCGGCAGATTTTTACCTGTTTCTGGGTCGAGAAACGGATTGCTTTTATGCCACCAGGTATAGACATTCTGACCTTCAGCATATATACGCAAGCGATCTATACCAATTCGGGAGAGTGATTTAGCCGGTAATGAATAGGAGAATGATATATTCTTAAGCCTTAAATAGGAGGCATCGAAAAAGTCCCCAGATGAACCGCTAAATCTTGCATCAGAAGTTCGTGAAGCTTTTGGAACACTGGCGATATCTCCAGGGTTTTGCCAGCGGTTTAAAGCATATAAATAATTGTTTCGGTAGTTGCCGGGTGTAGAGGTCATATCGCCTCTGCTCATCTGTTTTGTAAATTGTCCGAAAATATCAAGCTGCCAATTTTTATAAGTGAATGAATTTCCGAAACCTCCATAAAAAGCAGGTGTTTGTTTTCCATTGGTGGTATAAAAATAGGGGCTCGTTGAGGTACTACCTGGCTCGGTAGCGTAGATGACTTTCCCTGTAGCTGGATCTATTAAGTTTATATGGTACCCGTAAATTCGGGTGATATCTTCCCCGATAGCAAGGGTTTTGGAATAGCTCGAATTTGCGAAATTTTGAAAACTGACCAGCGTGTTTTTAGGGAGAGTAATATTAAATGAAGTCGTCCAGCTAAAATTCTTTTGTTGTATATTTTTCGTGTTTAATTCAAATTCCCAACCTGTATTTTGTACGACAGCAGGTAAATTTGCTTGATAACTACTAAAACCTGTGACGGTAGGTATGGCATAAGCCACTAATTGATTAGAAGACCTGTTCTGATATCTTCCTGCTGTCAGGAGTAATCGGTCTTTGAATAGGCCTAATTCAATGGCGAACTCCAATTTTCTATTAACCTCCCAATGAAAATCTGCGTTTGCTACAGTATAAGGCTGTAGTCCTGCAACATTTTGATAGTTCAATCCATAGTTAATAAACGTTGAAAGATATTGATAATCGGAAATCTGGTCATTTCCAACTATACCATAGCTTCCTCTTAACTTTCCATAACTAATAAATGGTAACGTCTCTTTAAACCAGGACTCCTGACTGAATAACCATGCAGCTCCCACCGAACCAAATGTTCCGAATTGATTTCCAGGTCCAAAGCGCGATGAACCATCCCGCCTTATGGTTCCGTTAAATATGTACTTATTGTCAATATTATAATTTACTCTGCCAAAAAAGGAAATGTATTTATATTGCAGATAGCTGTTACTTATACTTCTGATCACCCCAGCAGAGGCTAAGTTTTCCAAAAGTTGGTCGCTGCTGAACTGGCTGGCATCTATTGATTGTCCCGTATTTAGTGAACTTTGATAGGTGCTGCCCGCCAAAATATTAAGGGTGGATAATCCAATACGTCGAGTAAAATTTAAGGTGGGCTCAACAATGACAGATTGATTGGCGTTATCCGCAAAATAGGAATAATTGACAGGGCTGTTTTTAGGGTTTTGAGAACTTAACGGAAAAGTTTGAACCTGGTTAATGTTAACTTTATTATAACCGATACTGGTGTTGAAGTCTAAATTATTGAGTATATTATATTTCAATACGAGATTGGTTAAAAAATTATCTGTTCGTACTTTTAGCCTTGCGTTAATATCTGCAAGAGGGTTAAGCCCATATTGCCAATTAATTGAGCCATCCGAATTTGTTAGAGGAAAGTTAGGCGGCATAAAAATGTCGCTCTTGTAAGAAAACACAGGGTTTACCAGATGGTTCGCATCCACATTATATACACCTGAAAGTGTAATAGAAAACTTATTATTTATGCTCCTGTGTTGTATATTATAACGGATTCCTCCCCGTTGGTAAAGATTTTCACCAGGCAAAATCGTTGTTTCAGAATGAAAATTTCCACCAATGGAGAAGGTAGTATTTTTATCTCCCCCGATAGATTTGCTTGCAGGTCGGTTGTGTGGCCAGTGCCTCCGAGGATGTAATCAGCGTAATTAGTACTTTGGGTTTGACTATATACGGTTAGGTCTGGAGCATAATTTGCCGATGTTGGATCAGAGGAAGGAACTTTGCCATCGTTTTTAAAAGCCTCCCGACGAGATTTCTAAATATTGTTGTAAATCTAACAGTCGGGGTTCACTGGCAGTGGTATTAACGCCTTGGGATAGATTCAGATCAACCTTTGTTTTTCCAGCTTTGCCCTTCTTTGTCGTAATTAATACCACCCCATTCGAGGCGCGCGAACCATAAATAGCTGTTGCATCTGCATCTTTAAGGATACTAATACTTTCTATATCGTCCGGGTTAATACTATTTAAAGGACTTACCAAGCCATTAATAGCACTACTGCCAATTCCTGAATTTGCATTCATCAACGTGGTAGAAAAGGGAACGTCATCGATTATATATAGAGGATCAGTACCTGCTAAAATTGAGCCCTTCCCTCTTATCTGAACGCTTATCCCTCCTCCGGGCAAACCATTAGTGGTTTGTACAAAAACACCTGCAGCCTTGCCTGAAAGGGCAGATAGCACATTTGTAACTGGCTGTTTTTCTATTTCAACCGCACTTAGTGTAGAAACGCTACCGGTATTTAGCCGTTTGGAAACCTTGCCATAACCAATTACCTGAATCTCATTTAATTTTGAAGGATTGGCATGTAGAGTAACTTTAAGGGCAGTTGCCTCGGAATGTGCAATAAAGGAAGTTGACCTAAAACCAATAAATGACACCTCGATTTCATCACCTTCGTTGGCACCAATTGTAAATGTGCCATCGGGATTAGTTAGGGCAATTTTATTACTGGTTTTTATCTTAAGTGTAGCGCCTGGCAAAGGATTGTCGAGCGTATCTGTAACCTTACCAGTAACAATTACAGGGGTAGCAACTGATTGTTCTATTGCGGTAATAGCGTTAGGTTTTAAAGTAACAATTACCATCTTTTCCTGTAAAATATATCCCAAAGACTGACCAATGAAGATTTCATCTAATACTACCTTTAACGGCTGATTTTTCACATCAATGGTTACGGGTTTTGCTGATTTCAGCACGCTGTTAGATGCCAGAAAATCATAACCTGTTTGCTTATTGATATCAAGGAAGACTTTTTTGAGTGGGGCGTTCTTTTCAGTTAAGGATACATTCTGAGCTTTGGTGTAAGCGCTGGCCTGAAGGATAGTGAAGATGGTTAAAATGATTATAGTCTTCATTATACGTAAGCCTTGGATAGCGCGCAGGGGGATACGCGCTTTACTTTTAGGGTAAAACTTATACATTTGTAATACATGGGTTTAACCGGCTGCATTCATTTTCCAGATGCGGGCAGCCGTGTTGGTTAATAGTTTTAAATTATTGATCACCTATATAAGTCAGGGGTGCCGGTTACAGCCGGCACCCTGGCTTTAATTAACTATACTGATCCTTTCTTATTTCATGACGGTGATCCTCCTTCCCTCCAATCTGAAATGGACAGTTTGAGTAGCCTCCAGTGCTTTGATCACCTGGCTGATATTTTTATTCCGTGACACCCGCCCGTTCAGGCCTTCGTCAGAAATGTTTCCTTCATATTTTACATCTACATTATACCAGCGGGATAGCTTGCGCATAATGCTGTTAACTGGTTCATCATCAAACTGAAAATAGCCGTTTCTCCAGGCAAGTGCTTCTTCAGTATCTACTGACTTAACTTCAAGCTGATTACCCTTAGCTACTGATTGTTCACCGGGCTTTAAAAACATTGGGGTAGCGTTTCCCAACAGGCTGACTTTAACACGGCCTTCCAGCAAGGTGGTTTTTACCGAAGGGTCATCGGCATAGCTGCTGATATTGAAATGGGTGCCTAATACTTCGACTCTCTGATCTCCGGAAATTACAATAAATGGATGGGTCGCATCTTTTGCGACCTCAAAATAGCCTTCACCACTTAGTTTGACGATGCGGTTGATACCATGCGTAAAGGATGTAGGGAAGGTAAGCGAGGATGCAGCATTTAGCCAAACTTGTGAACCGTCAGGTAACTTAATTTTCCATTGTCCCCCGTTTGGAGTAGTAATGGTATTTTGTTCGGCTGTAGTTTCAGTGCCGGAATAGTCGAAGATGACCTGCCCGGATTGGGCTTTGACGATCTTAACACCTTGTTGTTGATATACCTGGCCATTGGTGGCGTCAGATAGATTAAGTTGCCGACCGTTGGCGAGTGTTAATATTGCTTTATTGGTTCCTGGCGGCAAATCGTTAGCCAGCTGTGGGGTTTTTCCGGGATTGCGGTTGACAAAGAATAGCATAGTTACGGTAAATAGAATGCCGATGAGAATGGCTGCCGCGGCCAGCCGGATGCCGATTTTAAAGAATTGCCCCTGATTGCCGGGTAAGCGCCTGAATATTTCGTTTTTAGCAGCGTCGATACTTTTCCCGTTTAATTGGTATGGCTCCTTTTCATTGTATTGAAGATACCAGGCTTCCAGCAAGGCGCGTTCTTCCTCGGTAGCAGTGCCATCATTATATTTAGCAAACAGTGTTTTTAATTCCGCTTTGTTCATGGTAGGTTTCCCTCTTTATAACCATGGCGGTAATCGAGCGTCATTGAGGAACAGGGAGTGAAGATTTTTTAATAATAACTTAACAGTTTATTTGCAAGCTGGTAAAGCCGTTTATGGCTTTGGAATAAAAGCAGCTTCCTTTTATGTAATAACTTATATTTGTTATATGGAGAAATTAGATTGCCATAACCAAAGCGAAAAGATAAATGCGCTGCTACAAGGCAAAACCATCCTTAAGTTTAATTTCCCACATGAGATTGAGTTTACCGATGGTACTGTGGTAGAATTTGATGTTGGTGACAATTCATGGCGGCAGGATGTCACTATTTATGAAGCTGGCGAAACGCGGTAGCGCTATTACAGAAAAATAAACATAGGGCCTAACTTGGTTCGTAATACCCTTACAGCTTTGTTTACTTGCTTTGATACGTTATTCTCGGTAGTGTCCAGTTGCTCGGCGATCTCCTTATAAGATAGTTGTTCTTTCCTGCTCATTTCGAAAATTAGCCGCATTTTTGGTGGCAATTCCGCAATTTGCTTATCTATATATGCCTGAAAATCTCTTTCACGGGTTTGATGGTCGGTCGGGTGAATTGGGTTTTTACTATAAAATTTTTGGAGGGAATCAACATGCTTTTGTTCCACCTGTTCGTGGGCAAAAAGATCGAATATTTTGTTTCGTGCCGATGTAAATAAATAAGCCGCTAAATCATTTACCTGTGAGGTTTTTTCCCGCTTGAACCACAGGTAAGTAAATACATCTTGGGCAACGTCTTTCGCTTGCTCTTTATCCTGTACCTTTTTGATAGCGTGTACATAAATTAGATGAAAGTAGCGATGATAAATTTCAGAATAGGCGTTGTGGTCGTCCTGGCCCAGCAGTCGGAGTAATTCATTATCGGAAAGGAAACTGAGGGCCGCCATACGCTAACATTTTATCAATGCAGCCTCGCTTGGCAGGTTGAAGCAAATAAGGCCGGAACCCACCTGTCATGTCGCATGGCTCTGGTAAGCCAACCTCTTGCGAGGCGATCATCATGACATAAGCGAGCTCCGGCCCTATTGGATATAGGGTTGCGGAACTACACTTACCATCGCTGATCAATTTACCAGATTTTGCGGCGAGGCTCGTTAGCAGCTCTTATTCGTTACAACTAAGAAGCTGCAAAAATAATCTAAATTCTAATCAATTAACTAAGCTACAAAACATACCCCACATGTGGGGTATTAACTGAATTAATTTTATATTCTTTTATGGTTGATGTCAGCAAACCCAAACATATCAACCATAGAGCAACACGTTATTGATTTTGTGACCGAATTGAGAATTAAGAATCAGCTCACCCAAGCGGATATCGCAGCCATCATTGGTACGGGCAGATCTTTTGTTAACAAAGTGGAAGACAAAAAAGAGCGTGCAAAATATAACCTAAACCATATTGACAAATTAGCCGACCATTTTGGCTTATCTCCCCAAGCCTTTTTACCAATAAAGGCAAATAAGTTTGTTTAATTTCGGATGCTTAGAGTCAAATAGTTTAGACTTTCTAAACAAGTGTAATTAAATTCTATCCAAAATCAAAATTATTATTTCTAAAATCTAAACACCCGTACATTAATTCTTAATAACAGTAAAGAAAATTAGAATTAATGACGGAATTGGGCTTATACTTAACCAAAAAGTCTGTTAATAAAGCGGAAATTGCCAGACGGACTGGGATAAGTAAGGCTCGTTTAACTCAGTTAACGAACAATACCACCACCAAATTAACAGCAGAAGAACTTTGGAAAATTGCGCTCGCGATTGATATTACTCCAGGCAGTTTACTGACTGAAGTTTGCGGCCATATCACACTACCGCAAAATTGATTTTATTTGTGAGGATGTGAATGGTGATTAAGCAGTGCTAAAACCACCATAATTATACCCCCAATAATCAATAAGAGTCCTATAATTGAACCCAGCCATTCCAGCAATCGGGTTAGATTCATTCGCTCATAAGAGGAAAAGGTTTCAACACCTGTGATGCTTCTGCGGTTGAACCGGTTTCGGCCGATCATATACCTGATGATGATACCGGTAATAACTAATAATACACCAACGATTTCCAATCCCTTATTGGTGGCTAAAATAGTTAACTGGACAAAGAGATACTTGCTCATTACTGGTTTAGTTTGATATACTGGGGTGTATTAATAACCAATAAATTGCCTCATGGTTTTAAAGTGGATATCTGTGAGCGTGGGCGTTCCTTCCGGGCAGGCTCTTCTTTACAAGTCCTCGCATAGCTGTCGGCTTTTTTTCGATCCTTAACGCTCGTATTTTATTTGAACTGATGTAAATAATGCCTATTTTGATAGATGCATTTTTACCTGAACAGCGTATCTCGTAATCAGCACATGTTCATCGAAAAGAACGTCAAATGTATATACACCGAAATTAAACTGTCATAACGGATCATACCCAAATAATTCTTTAAACGACATATTGGCTTGTTCTGCTATAGTAATATTTTCATCTTGTTCAGCTTTGGCCAGCATATAAATAAAATCAAAACTCCTGCTATCAAAATAAAGGGTATTGGCAATATAATCAGTATCCAGAAAGGTGTCGGCCAACGTGCGAATAATCTCTTCCGCAAATTCAGCTAATAATCCGCATTCGGAAACGGTAATAAAAGTCTCCGTCCGATCAAAAGGATCACTATCCGTATGGGCGAATAAATTATTTCTTAGCCTGTTAATTTCATGAATGACCAAACTCAGGTCATTTGCCCGCTCATTGAATGCAGCCAGTGTTTCCTGATTGAATTTAAGTGAGCGGTAATCTCCGGCAGGTCCGACTTTCCTCAACAATTTCAACATATTGAATTTTTGATTATCCGAATCTCCGAATAACTTACATAATTCGATAATTGCTAAACGCCATAACGACCAACTGATAAAAGACAGGTGACGGTGCTGTCTGATATACACTGACTCCAGCCGGGTTTCCGGCATCTCAAAATAGGTTGCAAATTTTAAAACCTCTTTAGTGATGATCAGGATTTTCCACCTGATCTCAATATCCTCTTTTAGCAGCGCTCTTTTCGACGGCATAATTTCAATTAAGTAATTTATATTTTTTAAGTCAGCATATATCTGGCTTGCTAACAACATTATAAAGCTTTATTAAACTCATCAATATCAATGCCCGACAATATTAAAAGTTCCCGCATTTTCTTCGGAACTAAGGTTTTGTCCGTTGTTGGTTCGATCAAATAGGCGTTGTAAAATTCATCAAAACTCATATTTGCCCGCATGAAATTATTTTGTGTTGGCTGGGCAGCTAAAAATGCTTGCGATTGTTGCAAGAACTCAAAATAGTTTAAAAAACCAGACCCCAAATCTATCATGTTCTTATCGGTTACCGCCAAATCCAATATGGTTTCTAAATTGATCATGACCAATGGCGCAATAGTCAGGCGTTGACCTTTTACCTCTTGCAATAATCTCATCATCTTGTAGTTCAGATAATTATTGACTCCCGGAAGGCTAAAGTTAAAGTCGCTATATACGATTACTGGAAATATCATAATGTCACCATCCTCATGTAATCGATACAATTCCTTATCAAAAGTGAAAGATTGCTTTATAAACAGTTCGATTTGATTAACCAACTGGCCAACGCCTTTCGGTTGATCATTTTCGGACTGAACAAACTTCTTGTCTAAATATGCATTCAGCTTGGCAAAATCAGGATTCTTTATAAGCTCATCCTGAAAAACGTAGGCTTTATATTCAAACAAGATAACTTTGTTACCGACTCTTATATAGCAATCAGGGCAACTTGGTGTGCCGTCGTCAAAATAAACAAGGTCATTGGTGTCACCACTAAACAGTTGCATGACCGGCTTGAAATATTGTTTTTCGAACTCGTCGGAAACGTCCTTACTATAAGTATTGAAGATTTTTTGTCGTTTTTTATCGTCATAATCCGGGTTTTGCGTTAATGAGGTCGTATGACAGATCTCAAAAAATGCCCCTTTAAAAATTTTCTTATTGCTGTAGTTGTAGTCAATCACCATATAACCCTTTCGATCCGCCGCATAGCATAAGGGGGCAACTTTTATATCCAGCAAATCAAAGTGGTCTTTTTCCTTCAGGTTGACAGAAAGGCGCTGCAGGTGTGTCTGATCAACCCCATCATCTGGTACAATATAATTCAAACGTTTCAACATCGCCGCATTCGGGTCGGTATGTTGTACTGTCTTATTAATCTGGTCAAAACTTTTGAGATACCTACCCACCGATTTAAAGTGTAAAGCTGCTAAATACTCTTTCAAATAATGCTTATACTTACTATTTACCATAAATCGGAAAAAACACATCGATTTGTACGTTTCAAACAACTGGCTGCATTTCTCATTGTACTCAAATTGGTTGATCGTAGGCAGCCACATGATACGTAAAAGATTATCAGGGTCACCGGGAATCAAGGATTTAAAATCGATAGCCTGATGATCCTTTTCAGCTACTTCGTCGATAATCAATAAGTAGGCTTTAAAAAGCTGGTATTCTATTGCCGGATCATCGTTTTCTTCAGAAGTCCGGTAGCTATTCAATTCTTTGAGTATCATCGTCATGAAGTAACGCGGCCCGAAGAAAACCACCACCGAGTCCTCGCCCAGTTTTTCAGTAAAGGCGTTTAAGCGGTCTTTTAAATCGCCGCGTTGCTCGTGGGTAAAGCGTTTGGTGAAATCGGCAAAGATAGCTGCCTGGTTACCCTGAAGCCCGCCAGTTCCGTTTAATTCGTTATTGAGTGCGCTCATTACTCTGATGACCATTTCTGAAGAAATGCCGCTGACCAGTTTGCTGTAGCTTTCATTTTGATCGGCAAATAAATCTTTATAACCGGGGACAATGCTTGATTTCATCCTATAAATTTAGCCGTTATAAAGCGCGATGCCAATTTAGTTATCCACCAATCCTGCTCAACATCAAATATTTCCTAACTTTCCATATATTTTATATATGCAAAAAAAAGCCGTTTTCATTTTTGGCGCAGGCGCTGTCCTGGATTGGGGCGGTCCTTTGACCCTTTGTAAGCGGAAAGCGTATGAGCGGATACCGGAACACGATACAGGGGAAATTTATAACCGCCCCTGCTGCCTCACACATTTATTATTAGTCACAGGTTTTTATACCGCGACGGGCGAACGAATCACCCAGCGTATTTATGATCGGCTTAAGCAGGATGACCCGAATGCTTATGTGAATTTTGAAACGATCCTCAATATAGTCGAAGATCTATATGCGTACTGGGCTGCCCGAACGGATAACGAAAAGAACAATCTTTATGATTTAATTGACGTAAATGAAGATTTGAGTGAGCTGCACCATTTCACAACAACTTCTTCCGCACATCATTATTCGCTTGAAGTGCCTGGCTTTACGATGCTTGATGGTGCGGAAATGATCCATAATGACATTGATCCGCATGTCAAATATTACGAATTATTAATTAACGAACTGCTATCCGGTATTGTCGGGCATATCTCTAAATACGCCTATGCCAGTCCGACTCACCAGCAATTCGCGCAGGATGTTAATTCAAAAGTTACTGAGAATTTCCGAAGCTGGATGCGATCGTTTGTTGAAAGCGGGCATACGTTGAGGCTCTATACGCTCAATTATGACGACATCTTTAAACGAATAACGGAATCTGAAAACGTAACCGTGTTTGACGGTTTCTTTCCAGGACACCAGCCCGATAATTACCAGGCAGAACCCAACCTGAAGCGGATCGTCACCGACACCGATACCCATTGCCATTATAATCTGCATGGTTCATGGTATTGGGAGGTTGACGAGTATAATGAAAATCAACTGCAAAGCTATCGTTACCGAAAATCCATGCCCGGTGTAATCAATGGTTCCGCAGCGTCTATCGTACTGGAAAAAGGAAAACGCATCTTGCTGACCAATATCATTTCGGGTTATCAAAAAGTACAAAAAACAGCAACATCCCCTTTCCGTCAGTTTTTTCAACACTTGACCACGATTGTCTTGAAGCAAGCGACCTATATTTGATTGGCTATTCTTACGGCGACGAACATATCAATGACATTATACGAAATGCGCGCAGGCACAACCCTGGTTTGCGAATTACCCTCATCAATCCAACTTTCGAAGACATTAACTTCGCACTCCACTTTTTGTCGAATTGGGGTTCTCCTAAATTAGGGATATACGAAAAAGTAGGGGAAAAAGCTGTCATTTCCCGTCAGTTCAGAGTACTCGCCCTCACGGAAACCTTCGGAGAGTATTTGGCAGCTGAAGCTGCAGCTCCCCAACCAAGGTTCGAATATTTATTCTGAATCCCGCGCTACAGATAGACCCGTCATCGTTCACGGACCTACAAGAAATCGGCTTCATATTTATAGTTTGGAATCGGATAATTTTCGTCCAACCAAAAGCGACCTGCCTATTTTTGACGACGATTATAGCGACTGGCCGGCCTTTGAAACGGAGGCTTGGAATGGTGGCAACACTCAAATTGTTCCAATACTGTGTTATGATATTCGGTTTATTTAGATATCCCATGATGGAAATCAGCACCGAAGATTCACGCCCCGAATTTAAACTGCGTGAAGTGTAATAATCTTAGTCGCCACGAAAAATAGCCCCGATAATTCGGAAGTGATTATGAAAGATAATTCTAAAAAAGGCTGGTCTGTTCTTCCGGAGGCGCATCGTGTCCGTAAATCGGTAATTTTTTGCCCCAGTCATAATAAGCATCAGCTATAATGCCTTCCGGTTTAGGTTTGCGGCTCCGTATAGAATAAACGGGATGATGGGCTATCGCGTCCGAGGGCATCTCAAAATGAAAAAATTCATCCATATCGTCATCACCGAGATCATCCAGAACCCAGGCCTGTTCCATTTCCGGAGTAAGGAATAAGGGCATACGATGTTTATTTTCGCCGGAATTGTGTATCCACTTCATTTTATCGTTCGCCGCCCGCGTGATCATGGTAAATGTTGCGATATTTTGCAGGTCACCTGTATATTGATCAACTTCCTGGCTGACCTGATAAAGTGCCGGCACGTAAAACTGCTTGCGGCCTTCCAGTCCGATGAGATAGGGAATTTTATTTTTAAAACCTTTCACTTCCTGATGCTCATAGATACCTGTTGTTGGAATCAAACAGCGATTCTGCCTTATTCGGTACCAATATGATTTTTTGTCGCCAATGATCCGCTCCGAACGGGCATTGACCATGTTAGAACGCTGCAACTGGCGCTCACGCGGATCGTCGATCCAGGTATTGACCACCCCCCAGCTCATATTGGCCAAGGCCAGGGCTTTGCGATTGACAACAATAGGGTAAGTAGGCAATACTTCGCAGGTTACATGAACCATGTCAGTGGGATAATGCGCAGGGTTAGGTGACAAAAGAATATCCTTAAAATCCTTTTTAATGATGGTAATTTCTGAATGAAAACTGATATCCCTGCACATAGGTTATTTGATCATATCATAAAAAAAGCGGTATGGCTATGTTCACCTGAGGTGATCTCTGCTTTTAACCTGCCGTATTCCACAAATATACGCACATCGTAGTGATCTTCCTTTTTCATCCGGATGTAGTGGATATAGGCTGAAACAGCTTTCGCATAAGCCTTTTGCAGGCGTTTCTCATGTTTGTTATCCAGCGTACCATTATAGAACATAGTTAAGCCCGAACTGGTTTTTAAAAGATCGATCACCGTTTGATATTCCAGCAGGTTCAGTAGATTTTGCGCCTTTCCTTCTTTGGGCTTTAACTCCATCGCATGGCGGCGGGCTTCCTGTTCATCGGCATAGGCCGATAAAAGAAAAGTTTTTTGCTGCGGCTGTCCTGGCCATGGAAAACGCTGGATGACCACATAGGGCTTTCCTGCGCCCATCAGCTTTCGTATGGTATCCTCCTTGATGCGCAGGAAGGGATTATAAAACAAGCTGTCAACCATTTAGCCTATCCTCCAAAATTTATTTTCAAATATAAACAAAATGCTAATATTTTTAGTATTAGTTTTGTTGTCCGTTTTCTAAACGAATAAAAACAAAAATCATGATGTGATTAGAGACTAAAGTTTTATAACATAATCCGAGGTAGCATGAGCACAGACCGTCAGATCATCCACATGGACCAGGATGCATTTTTTGTATCCGTCGAAGTCCGTAAAAATCCACAACTAACAGGCAAACCGGTGATCATCGGCAGCCTGTCGGACCGTGGCGTGGTCGCCTCATGCAGTTATGAAGCGAGAAAATTTGGTATTTACTCAGCCATGCCGGCGAGAATGGCTCGTATGCTTTGCCCGCATGGCATCTGGATCAGGGGTAACATGGACGAGTATTCAAAAGCCTCGCATGAGATCACCGCAATCATCAGGGAAAATGTGCCTTTGTTTGAGAAAGCCAGTATCGATGAACACTATATCGATATGACCGGTATGGATAAACATTTTGGCACTTTGAAATACGCCAAAGAACTTCGGACAAAAGTCATGAAAGAAACCGCGTTGCCCATTTCCTTCGGGCTTTCCGTCAATAAAACGGTTTCTAAAATGGCCACAAACGAATGTAAGCCCAATGGCGAGTTAAACATTGAGAAAACGGTAGTACAGCCCTTTTTAAATCCACTCTCGATTAGAAAAATTCCCGGCTTGGGTGAAAAGACGTTTATCAAACTGAGTGATATGGGCATTAAGAAGATCTACGAGCTGTCGCAGGTCCACCCAGAATACATGAATAGCATCCTGGGCAAAAACGGTATCTGGCTTTTGCAAAAAGCCAAGGGAATTGATGATTCGCCTATCATTCCTTACCAGGAACAAAAGTCAATCGGTACCCAAACCACTTTCGAGAAGGATAGCATCGATCTCGTATCCATCAATTATTTATTAACGGCGATGGTCATGGAATTGGCTTTTGACCTGCGACAGAAGAAAAAGCAAACCGCCTGCGTGACCGTGACCATTCGTTATTCTACGCGTGAAGATGTTACTAAGCAAGCCTCCATTCCTTATACGGCTTTGGATGGGCCACTTATCCTAAAAGTAAAAGACTTGTTCAAGCAGGCTTACCAAAAAAGATTGTTGATTCGTTTGGTTGGCGTCCGGTTATCGAACCTGGTCAATGGTTTTGAGCAGATCGATCTTTATTCTGCATCGGAAGAACAATATAGTCTTTGTCAGGCAATGGATAAAATCCGCAGGCGCTTTGGCCCTGACTCGATCAAACTGGCCTCAGGTATTAATCTTAATCTTTAAGCCAATGTACCTGAATGTCCATTCCCAATACAGCTTACGTTTCGGTACCATGTCGATCCCGGCATTGGTGGAAGAAGCTATTGCGCGGGGCGTGACCCAAATGGCGCTAACAGATATCAATAATTCCACGGGCATCATGGAGTTTATGCGGGAATGTGATGAGAAAGGGATCAAGCCCATCGCTGGAATGGAGTTCCGGCGGGATAAGCGGTTGCTATACTTCGGCATTGCACGAAACAGGGAGGGCATGAGGGAGTTGAACGAGTTTCTGACCGAGCATAATTTAGGACAGCGGCCCCTGCCTGATATGGCACCCGAGTTTTCAAACGCTTATATCGTTTATCCTTATGGCCATCAGGAACCGTTAAAAGTAAATGAGTATTTAGGCATACGCTATGATCAGCTTAACCGCCTCTTTAATGTCAACCTGGAAGGCGTTAAGGAAAAACTGTTAGCTCTCCAACCTGTGTTCGTGGCCGATAAAATAGAATACCGCTTGCATGAGTATCTGCGGGGGATCGATTTGAACGTGGTACTGACAGAGGTGACCAACGCCGACAAATGTACCGCCACAGATATGT
The DNA here is from genome assembly GCF_050632265.1 of Mucilaginibacter sp. P19. Taxonomy (NCBI): domain Bacteria; kingdom Pseudomonadati; phylum Bacteroidota; class Sphingobacteriia; order Sphingobacteriales; family Sphingobacteriaceae; genus Mucilaginibacter; species Mucilaginibacter sp. P19. Next base: position 232,682 of record NZ_CP192586.1, on the reverse strand, counting down.
TTCTGCCACCAGGCCAGCTCGAAGCAAAGTTTTCCAGGTATGCCTTCATTTTGGATAATACGCGTAATCTGATGAACAGGTGCGTAATGGATTACCCAAAGGGAAGGATCAATCTGAACCGCCGCACCTTTACAGGCAACAAAAAAACGACCAGGAACTTTTGGAAAAACTGGCTTTAAGCGGTATGGAATACCGCTATGGCAAATCAAATAAGGAGGCTTTACGCCGGGTTAAGCACGAACTGAAAGTGATCCATGAATTAGATTTCTGTGCTTACTTCCTGATCACCTGGGATATTATTAGGTACTCCAGCTCACAAGGCTACTATCATGTAGGCCGGGGGTCTGGTGCTAATAGTATTGTAGCCTATTGCCTCAAAATAACGGATGTAGACCCAATAGAATTAAATCTCTATTTTGAAAGATTTTTGAATGCCCAGCGCACTTCGCCGCCAGACTTTGATATTGATTATTCATGGGATCAGCGCGAGGACGTTCAGGATTATATTTTCAAGCGCTATGGTAGCCAGCATACCGCTTTGCTGGGAACCATGTCCACCTTTAAGGATAGGAGTATTATCCGGGAGATTGGTAAGGTGATGGGATTGCCTAAAGCTGAGATCGATGGTTTTACAGACCCAACCCGTGCGGCCATTAACCGTAACAATGATGCTTTTAGAAAGATCACGGCCATTTATGAGCGAATGGCCAATATGCCCAACCAGCGATCCATTCATGCAGGCGGCGTATTGATCACCGAAGAGCCGATTACCTATTATACAGCACTTGATCGTCCGCCCAAGGGAATGGCGACCGTCCAATGGGATATGTATGAAGCTGAAAAAATAGGCTTTGATAAATATGATATCCTCAGTCAGCGCGGTATTGGCCACATAAAGATGGCCGTGCAATTGGTGGAAGATAACCAGCAGCGCAAGATCGATATACATCAGGTCAAAGGTTTTATGAAAGACCCTGCGGTAAATGCCAATCTCAGAATTGGTAATACCAAAGGCTGTTTCTATATTGAATCCCCGGCCATGATCCAGCTTAACCGCAAACTGGAGTGCGATAGTTATCTCGTATTGGTCGCCGCCAGTTCCATTATCCGCCCCGGCGTAGCCAGTTCAGGCATGATGGGTGAATATATCAAACGGCACCACAATCCCAACGATGTAAAATACCTGCATCCGGTAATGGAAGAGCAGTTGAAAGAAACCTATGGTGTAATGGTTTACCAGGAGGATGTGATCAAGATATGTATCCACTACGCTGGTATGGATGGGACGGACGCGGATATCCTCCGAAGGGGGATGAGCGGAAAATGGCGCTCTGATCATGAAATGAACAGGATCAAGGATAGTTTTTTTAATGGTTCTTTAAAGCTGGAGCGCCCCAAAGAAATCAGTGCTGAAGTTTGGCGGCAGGTTTCATCGTTTGCCGGCTACAGTTTTTCTAAAGCGCACTCGGCCAGCTTTGCTGTAGAAAGCTATCAAAGTCTATACCTGAAAACCTATTTTCCCCGTGAGTTTATGGTAGCCGTTTTAAATAATTATGGTGGCTTCTATGATCGGGCACTCTATGTGCAGGAGTTGCAGCGTTCGGGCGGTGTGGTCCATTTGCCTTGCGTGAACAATAGCGACAGCCTGGTGAATATTCATGGTGTAGACGTGCATCTCGGATTTGTTGGCATTCATGGTCTGAATGAAACCTATATCGAAATGATACCGGAAGAACGCAGGCAAAACGGGCCTTACCAAAACCTGGAAGATTTTGTCAAAAGAACAGGGATCGGCCTGGAGCAGGCTATCACGTTGATTAGGGTGGGTGCCTTAAGATTTACGGGAAAAAGTAAAAAGGAATTATTATGGGCGATCCATTTGTTATTGGGTGCGAAGGCCAAGCCTTCCAGCTCTGCTGAGCTGTTCTGTGTGGAGGCCAAAAACTATTCGTTACCGGTGTTGATAAACACCTCCCTTGAAAATGCTTACCATGAATTGGAATTGTTGGGGTTCCCATTAAGCATGACCATGTTCGACTTGCTGCAAACAGACTATCGCGGCGAGGTCGGTGCCAATGATCTGATCAACCACGTAGGCCAGCTGGTAAGGATGGTCGGCCAGTATGTTTGCGAAAAAACTGTGATCACTAAGAACAACCAAAAAATGTGGTTTGGTAATTTTTTGGATGTAGAGGGAAACGGTTTTGATACCGTGCATTTCCCAAACAATACGCCGCTGTACCCTTTTCGTGGCGCAGGTTGTTACCTGATACTTGGGAAGGTTGTTGCAGAGTTCGGTTTTGCCAGCCTTGAAGTACTGAAATTCGCCAAACTCCCAATTTTACCTAACCCCGTAATCTCCTAATATGATAGCTGAACACATTTTTACCGTTTTAAGATGGATAGAATAAATATTCAATGTCTGATCGATGGACAACCAACCGAACTTCAATTAGACAAAAAAGCGATGCCGGGCGAGGCCGGGCCCTGTTTTATGATCACCGCTAACGGATATTTTAAAGGGTATATCTCCCGTAAAAAAGGAGGCGATTATCAGCCCTTAGGAGTGCAGTATTATACCGCGCTCGATTTGCAGACGATTGGCGCAGAACTTCGGGCACACATAAAATAATATTTTCGTAGCTTGGACTATGCAACATGTGATCGGTAAGACTTACGAGGTGACTTGTGCGGAATTGCGCTGGAAAGGGGACGGTTTGCTTTTTTATATCCCGGTCTTTGATCACCTGCATGCTGACCCTCAATTTGGTTTCCCGCATGAACACTATCATATCGATGGCCGTTTCGAGATACACCCAAGAATGCGCCATTGGTTCAAGATCGACGATGGTCATACGCTTACAGTTATTGTCACGCATAATAACGGCAGCTACCGGTTTCTTAAACTCGTTAAACGATCATTGCGTTTGGAGCGTGTGAATACAGGTCTACTATTTACAACAGAACCACCTGAAGCTGTTTCAGAGAATTTGGTTAACTATCGTGAATGGTATCTTTCATACGTTGGGCGATCATGCAAGGGCAAACGTTGCCCGCATTATGGTACGGAAATGCTGGAAAAAAACGGAAAATTGGTTTGTCCAATGCATCATTTGACTGCGGATCCCTTAAAACAGGTGATCATCGCTGAAGGGGAATGGTAGACTTTAGTCAGATTAATTTATGATATTTGTTCATAGCCAAAAGATGAGCCTATGAGTTTCCTGTCCTTCATCATGCGTGCTTTTAAGCTGAAACCATCCTGGAATGGAACCCCTGAAATGTTCCTGGCCTTAGTGCTGGATATGCAGCACCGCAATAATCCGGTTTATTCACTTAATGAAGTGCTCCAATGGGGTGAGGTGATGCAAAAGGTCATAAGCGTAAAACTTGATCCTTTCAAAAGCTTTCCAGACTTGTTACAAAACGGTATACCTGATTACGCATTAGTCAAAAAGATGGGCACCAAACTGGACAGAATTGAACCATCGTCAGGAATTGAAGAAAGCCATTTATGGCGAACACACTGACCTGGGTGAAGATGATATCATGACCAGCACTGCTGAAGGTGCCGTTTTTGCGCGCAAAATGGTGAAAGACCTTTCCAAATATGTGGATTTCCCGGAGGATGAAAAGAAGAACCTTGATAAGCTGTGATCAGGATACGTCCGGCAGGTAGCGGATGTTAGGATAGATCTTTTTCATTACCTCAAAGATATCATGGTGAACCACCCGGTCGCCCAAGGTCATTTTCTGGTAGGATACACCATCAGGCTTCATTTCCTTGAACAAAAGTACAACCGCAGCTTTTCCTTTGATTTCATCATAGATCGCTTTCTTATTAACATCGTTCTGCCTGATCGGTATGGCCCTGTTGTTAGAAAAGCTGCTAAAGACCTGTTCAATAGCGATCACGATGACCAACAAACCATCCTGATAGTTTTTGTGCTGCCTGAGTTTTTCTCTTATTTTTTCTACTAAACGTGTGTTTCCATCCTCCACACTCGTCCTTGTTGCTGTATAAGCATTGGCATGGTAGCGGTTTGTTTTAAGGTCAGCTTCAATTTTAAATTTGATGTAACCGGGATACTTGTCAAGCAATTGATCATACGCCCGTTCATAATTTTGGCTGAACACCGGTTCTATTTGAAAAGCAAAATCATCCGTTTCCTTCTTGGAGGGATGCCTGATGGTATTATCTTCTTTGACAGATCGGTAACCATGAACAAAATCCTTCACCCCCTTGTAAAATAATTCCTTATTTCGCTTAACAAGCCCATCCTTTCTCTTTTTAAAAGCAATATATCCGGAAAATATCTCATCCAGCGTCAGCGTCCTTTTTATGGTGGTTTGATGGAGGGACCCAATGATCTCCATACTCAGGGCCAGCAATTCTTCTGTAAAAGCATCATAATATTTGGTGACCTCGATGTTATAGGTTTGACCGTTGTACTCAAGCAGCAGATCAATCTCTTTTTGATTGCCATCAAGGAGATAGGATTGTCCGACCTGCGGGTTTAGTCCAACAGATCTCAGCAAATAGTTAACCTGTAATTCAAAGAGCTTTTCGTTAAAACTGCGGTAGTTGATCTTTCCGTTTTTTTGAATAATATGAAGCGCCTCTTTATTCGGTAGCTTACGATAAAACTTAAGTAGTTCTGCAACTTCATTCAGCAAATAGATAGAGCTTGGTTGCTTATCAGCCAATATATGCAGCAGCCAACTATCATGATTTTTAGTTAATGGACTTTCCAGGTCGCCTGCGGGAAAAAAGAAGCAACATCATTTCTTATCGCATCAAGATTTCGGAAATGCGGATCATTGATCAATGCATTCTTCCACTTAAATGCCTGCAAACTCTCGTACCATTCGTTTAAATAGTTCATTCAATGTGCTGAATTGCTTAATTTTAGTTTTCTATATTTTGAACACGGAATTTTTAAATGAAGTTAGCCGAAAATATCGACATCGATTTTGATCATGAATTAAAATTTTCACCTATTCCTTTTAAGGAGGTGATTCAAAAAGACAGCTATTTCATTGATATTCTAAAAGCTGAATATTTACAGGCCCCACTTTGTCCTAAGCCCTATTTGTATTTGCGTGAATTCATCACAGATAAACAATGGGAAAAAGATAGGTCTGAAAACCTCAGCCAGGCGCGTGTAGTCAGGCACGATAGCCAACCGATCGCTGCACCTTTCGTCGCAGACACTCCACTTGAAACCAAATCTAAGAGACTCACCGAAGATTTTTTTGATAAAGTGATCGCTAAGACACTGGATGAGAAATATTATGGTCGCCATATTCTGGAAACAACATTGGTTAAGGACCTCAAACAACTATCAGATCAGCTGGATGTTTTTAAGCACTATGCCATTGATCATACCGACGTGACCAGTTACCAGGGATTTGCACAGGCGACCGCCAAAAGTTTAGTTAAACAACTGGACAAGATCGCTGACCTTAGGTTACGCATGGCAGTTCTGGAAAATATACTTACCGCTGATCTTCATACCGAAATTACGGTTTTAACTGTTGTCAACAAGACGACGGAAACGGAGAAAAATGCGATTAAAAAGAGGTTCATCATTCTCAAGGCCTATGCTGACGAAATACTTCAGGATGCCAAAGACCAACTGTTAGTCCTCACTCAGGCGGGCCACATGATAGAGGAGGAAATTCCTGTTAAAGTTAAGGATAGTGGACATGGATATTACGATTGGCCAGATCGCTTTTTTCCTTTGACCTCAATAATTACCAGTTTGGTAATAGTACCGAACCGGGTAATATTACAGCGCAGTTCCGTATGCGACAGATCGTACTGGAAACTAAATTCCTACATGCGTTTAAAGCAACTACGGCCGAGTCCCTGAAAACGTTTCTGGATGACCAATTTGAACTAACTCCGGCGAGTAAGGCAGACTTTTTAAACTATGTAGAAATAATAGGAAATGCTAACCTTAAAAGCTCCTTTCAGGGGGCCAGCATAAGAAAAGCAGATATCTTCCGTGTCTGGCTAAAGGATAAACGTGAAAAACTACCCAAAACCGGTAGCCAACAACGAGCCCAACCTATTACAACCCTTTTTTTGAGCCTTCAAAAACATCGCAATTCCTGGATATTTTAAAAAAGGTAGAACCGCCAATTTTAAATGACGACGGGCATTACCGGTTGGGGGAACGGAGCAAAAGCGCGATCGTTGCATGGTTTGATATTTTAGACCGGGCAGGGAAAATTCGTCCAGGTCTTACTGCGGGTAAAAAGACTGAACTTATTAACGAGCTGATACCTGATTTAAATATAGATAAGCGGTCTTTTGGGAACACGCATAAACGGGCGTTTAAAGATTATCACCCTCAGTTGGAGACATTGATTAAGAAGCTTTAATGTCATTATCTTCCTTACTTTCAATGTGTACAATAAGGAAAATAGCATAACGCAACTTGCATGAAAATTAAGAATTTATGCAAGAGATCAAGGCTTTTAAGGGCAATTCGTCCAAAGACACAAACGAGTTATTCAGAACATTTTCAGCATTTTTTAACAAACCCGCTACAATGCGAATGGTAGAGGTACAAACTGGGATTCTGAGGCCGAATATTTGCCGCTACGTAGCCCGACTACAAAAATCCGGAAAAATTAAACTTATTAAGTTTGGCTATTGCCCCTATACCAGACATATTGCCGGTTTTTACAGTACAAATCCAGCAGTTGAGGGGAAAGCCAATGAAGGTTTACAATACGACCTGTTCTAAGCTGTCATTGGGTTAGCATCTGGCAACAGATTTTGAAGAAAACTCCGGTAGTGGCGTAGACGGGAAAGTACCACAGTGACTTCAATATTTTGTTGAGGATCACCCAGCCAGTCCGAAGCACGAACGACGGCAGTGGTCATGTAATCCCCAACCCCGAAACGATCTGGCCGGTGAATTGTATTTTCATTTTGCTTTTGCGCGGCCTTTCGAATGACTTCATGCCATCGATTCCGCAGCTCGGACTTACTCAGGTCGGTATCGATTTCTGCATCAATATAGGAGATCTTAAAACACAATTTCCCTTGTTCAATCTGTAGATATACAGGAAATCCATTCCAATAATCCCAATTTAAAACGGCATTCCAGAAACTCGCACCGCTGGGTGGATTGACCAGGTTCCAATCAATAATACCCAGGTTTTTTTCGAGGTATTGATAAAATCCGATCCAACAGGCATCGTCCCATTGTCCGACCGGTGTGGTTTCAAAAGCATCATGCGCTTTCTGCAACTGATGGAGCCTGGTCCTAAAATCGGTTAAAATGTCACTACCGCTATCCGGGTATTGATCCAGGAGAGCAATAAAGTCTTCGCGGTCAAAGGGCGCAAAACCATCCTTTTTGATCAGATTAAGACTTTTTTGGGATTCACTTCCTGTTTTTAAATAAACGCAACCTAATTGTGCATTATACTTCTTGCACCACCGTTCGCCGGATAAACGGTAACGCTCCAATTGTCCTTCTCTTTTTTGGTAAAGGTTTTATCCTCAATAACGATCAGGTATTTTGCAGCCGCTGTTTCCACTTCAACGTATACATCTATATTTTCCCACTGCCGGCCACTGCGGACCTTCAATAGCGGGTCGTCAGTGACAGGATGGTTTTTGCTGAGCAGCGTCTTTACAAAAATGGTCCCGAGACGATGCAAAGTCCTATCGTAACTTTCGTTCTTGGGTTCTGCCCATTGAACCAGCCAGGCAATAAATGCATCTTGATGTAATTCTTTGGTGGCAATGCTAAAAAGGTTCGGTTTCAATTTATATTTTTAGGTATTGCTAAATTAACCATTATTAAATGAATTTATATAGGGGAGATTGTCTATGTAATACCGGTACTTTACCCGGCCGTTTCCGTCTTGATGGCATCAGAAGCAAAACTTTCGGAATCGGTGACCCAGCCTATATTAAACGAGAAGGTTTAATCACAGCGATACGCAAACATGTCTCGTCCCGACCGCTCAATTCCCGAAGAATTGCACTACTACGATACTACCGATTTCATATCCTTTTCGGAAGATCGGGGCAGAGCGCTCTATTGGCTTTCACAACGCGGAAAATTGAGTCTGCATCCAACCACTACAAATTACCAGGAAACACACTATCTCTTTACCTTGGATATTGATCTCAAAACAGCGGTAGATTTTGGTGACGGTATTTATTTTTATAGCTACGAATGTAACCCTGTATTAAAGGAGCCTAATGCGCCGGATGTCATGAGTATTTTGGAAGCGCAATTGGTTCGGAGTGTGGGTTGCGAGGTTTGCCAAAACGGGGCAATAAAACACTCGCTGATCCTGGTCAATAGCGAGCAATATCTTACCAGCCAAAATTCCGATCAATCATTGGATGGCGCTATACAATTTGCGAGGAATGATAAGGAATGGCTTATATTACCAGCCGATCCTATGTCTCCAGATTTTTTTCACGCAAGAATTCCAAGAAGCAACATTTGGACAGTGGATTTATTTTCGGACGGGACAGCCCGCGATCCATTGCATCACAGATCTCTCGGCCAGATAGGGGATGAAAATGGGAATATTATTTAGTAAACTGATCCTCGAACCATTCCTGAAACAGTGTTTGGGATTTAAAGAATAGGAGAGCAAAGACAACCAATGATTTAAATGGTACATTTTCTATCCGTAATAAATGAGTACGGTAACTTGCATTGCTCGTCACCTGACCGTGAGCTAAGTTTTCTGTTAATCGTTTTTTTCCATTATCGTCTTCATAAACATTGATCGCCAGGTCAAGGTGATTTAAAACGGCGTCCTCAGCGCTCGTACCCTGTTTATCATCTGTGTCCAAATGAATGCATCTGCCGAAAACCATATTATTATGATCCATGCCGGTTAGTTCCTCCAGCATCATCGATAAATTTCCGTTATTATCACGTTTAGCTATTACCTCCAGGCGATTAATATTTTTGATCTTATATTCCCAAAGGGCTTGGGGATTATCGGGATATTCGTCTTCACCTAACTGGTAAGCCGCTCCCTCCTTATCCCGGTTGTGTATATTTAAATTTTTCCACCAATTCGGATTTGCTGGCATGAGGATGGATTCAAAAAGCCGGCCTGGCGGTTGTTTATCAAATACCTTGTGTGGTTTCAACCGAATGAACAATGGATGATCTGGAAAATTTGCCTTCACCCAACCTAAAGCTGAGGGGTTTAAGCAATAATCGATCAAAAAATAATGGTCCCTGTACTTAGCAATTTCCGTATCGCCTATCTGTTGAATAGCTGTAATGTCGATCAATTCATTATCATAATTACCCGAGTCCTTCCGACGGATGTGATCGGCCAGGCTTGGCTCTGCCTGAAAAATTGGCTGGCCGGAATGATACGTTTCACAACGTTGGCGGTATTCTAATTTGATCACTTGCTCAGTCAATTCAAAGCAAATCACAAAACAGGTTTCTCGTTTGATACCTTGATATGCTTTAAAATAACCTATTGATAAATACGCGCTGGCACGGTTTATTTCGGTAGCACCCAAAAACTCCTGCCTGAAACTGATGAGTTGGTTTATTTTTTCCGGATCATTAACAATTAAGTTATTCATAAACTGCTCGGTCGATATCCCGGTTTCATTTATTTTTTGTGCAAACTTTTCCAATGCACTGTAATATTCATCTATTTCCATTTTGGTAACGAATTGTAACGCGAAGTTAAAGATTGCTCAATGGCTTTTAAATAAGAAGGCAGGAATTATATCCTGCCTTCTTTTATTAAACTGTCATTTTACGCTTTCGCGACTGCTGCTTTTTTCAGGCAGGCCCTCCTTTTGCTGCCGGTTGTTCTTTTGGGATTGGGTGTTTTTTTGAGACGGCTGCAACAATTCTTCGCGTTTGATGCGTTTCATCTGGTGATCATAAAGGTCAACTGTTTTGAACTGTGGGCTGGCGGTCACAAAGTATTTCACCTCTTCCTTACCACGGGTGACCGTAATTTGCTGGGCATTGCCTTTATTCAACGATTTAAGCAGGCTTTCCTTGCTTTCGGCATTCTCCATTTCCTTAATGCCCTTACCTGTCAGAACTTGTTCAAGGTTGAAGCCGTAATTTTCATTGAACCTTTTGATCTCCTTATTCCCATTCTGGGTCAGGTTATCCGGGTCGAGTTGCAGCCAGGCATGGTATTTTTCGCCTTCCTTGTTAAACAATTGCTTATGCACGGCGCGGCCTTCCATCAGGTTAAAGGCTTCTTTTGCCGTGATACCATTACCTTTGTTGATATAAAAGGTTTGGTTGATGTCCTCATCCTTTGCTTTGGGAATGGAGGCATCGTACTTGTTGAAAAAGTACATCCCTTCCGATTCTCCGGCCTTAAAATGAAGCTGGTAATCTATCGGCGTTTGATTGAATTCGTGTTTGGCCGCCAGCGTAAATTCCGGTGTTTTTTTACCGATCTGTTGTTCCAGTTCTTTGTTGACCTTATCGCCGAAGCCAAGGTTCAGCAGGCTTTTTTCAGGAAATCTAAATTTTGCGTGTTCATATTATTTGCTTTTAGTAAATGGATATATTGTTCTGTTTCTTTCAGGTTCAGGGGCATAAAAGGGTCTTGCCTATCAGAAGTGACCAGTTTTAACTGGAGCAGCTCCAGCGCTGTTTTGGCAGGTACATCGGCCTGCAGGTATTGGAATACCTGGTGATTTTCTTTCCCTGGTACATCGAGTGAGGCATCGATACAATAAAGCTGGTACCCGTGCTTTTCGTCCAGCTGATAGCTAAGGGTAAATTCTGCGCCATCCTGTTTGGAGTAAATATCATGGAGTTGGTGCTCACCAAGCACCATGGCTTTTAATTCATCTAAATTGTAAGGGTCATTGTAACCCAGGTCGGCTAATTGTGACCTTAATTCGTAATAGTTAATGGCAGTATTCATACTCTGTTGGGTTACTTCGTGATAATCTGTAAAACTGGCTTCGAGATAGGGAACATTAGCGCAGATCGCTTTTTCCAAAGGCGTATCAGCGTAATACTTGACCAGCAGTTGTTCCCATATCTCCGAGGCCTTGGGGTCGTTACCGGCACGCATGAAGGTATCCAGTTCCTTTTCCACACTGCGCATTTCTCTTAACCGGAGATCATCAGGTGGATCGGTGCTATAGATCCAATGCCCTGGGTGCTTCTGTCCAGTCAATAGCCTGCATGCGCTCTTCCAGTTTGGCCGTGTCAATGCCGTAGAAGATGCTGTGCTTAATAGTGATGGCCATTCTTAACTCCTTTCCGCAGTCGTTGTGCCGGCATTTCCGGTTTTTTGATGACAGCCCGCTGTTTCGCTCTTTGGCTCAGTTGTTCGGCCGTAATGGGTTTACCTTTCGCGTCGAACAGTTTCAGGTTATTATTGGCAGGATCGGCTTGGACAGAAATATTCTGAAACTGACCTTCATGTTTCCAATGTGTTGGCACTTGCTGCCCGTTTTCCAGGTAACGGATAAGTTCCTCTCGATTGCGGGTGATCTGTGGCATGGCGGCGATGGCCGTAGCTACATCAAATGGATGTTCAGTTGCATAATGCCGCACTCCCTGCTCCCCAAGCTCTACCCAGCGTTGATTCTCATGCCCCGTGGCATCAATATAGTTCTGTTTCAGTGCACGGCCTTCGAGCAGGCTCCAGGCTTGATTGGATTTGAGGCCGGGCCAGTCTTTCAATTCAAATTCGTAAGAACGGGTCTGCTGATCTTTTTCCATTAAACTGCCATCCAGCCGCACCCATTGGAAATTACCGTAAACATCTTTTTCGAACCAGAGGTCGTAGTTCAGCCGCCTGTTCTCTGTAAGCTGGCAATCCAGCGGAAGACAAACCTGTTTATGATCCGGGTTGAGGTGATGCTCCAGTTTACCTACGACCGAACCTAAGCCCTTATCTCGCAGCTGTTGCTTAAGATCTTCCATGTTGGATTCACGCTGACGGGCGATGTTCTGCGTATAGGCAGGCCCATCGATAAATCTATCCTTCAACCGCATCCAAATACGTTGCAGCAGGTTGGGATATAACTGCCTTTCTAACCGGGCCAGGCTGTTGGTCATCAAGGCCATAAATGGTCGTTCATCCGGCCTGACCGTACCGTTCAGGCGATGGTTGGCCTGTTGCAGGTACTCCAGCTGTAGTTTTAATAAGGTGCGTTCATCACCCATGCCGTTCCGAAGCATAGGCTGTAATTCGTTCTTTCTATCTTCCCAGCCCTGAAAGGCCAGTAATACACGGTTGACTGGTTTCATAAGCTTAATTTTTGTTGATTTTTAATAATACCGGGAACTCATCTTTCAGCTTGACTTTGATCTTATGCACCTTTTTGCTGAATAGTCCTTTGGCGGCATTGATACCACCGGCTGCGGCCTGGGCACCAAGGCTCGGGTCCATTGACATGATCTGCATACTTTGCACCGCATTGTCAGCGCCCGTACCGGCCGCACCACCTAACTCTGCTTCTGGCGCAGGTATGCCGGGCATACCATCCAAACTGAAAACCGTCAGGCTGACCGGGATGATCTGCTTATCGAGGCGAATGTTCTGAATGGTTAATAACAATCGCTGGTTGGTGACTTGGCAGGCCCCAAATAATAACTGGCCTTTAGGCAGCATTTCACCGCGAATGCGCACGGAATCGGTTAACTTAAGGCGCACTGTACCGCCATTCATCACCTTTTGCTTGCCATCGATCTGGGCAGGAATAGCTTTGAACGGCGTTTCATCGGTTTTCTTTTCGGTCGGTTTGCCGGTGTTCATTCCCGGGTTTTGTATCGCTTGGATTTTATTCAGCATTGCATTGATCTGCTCCATCTCAGGGTCCTTGCCTGGTGATGAATTCATGGCTTTCATCATTCGGTTCAGCTTTTTTACCTGGCGATTGTCGTCCTCATCAATATTGGGTGAGGCTGTCGTAGGGCGGTTGATCTGTCGGTTGATCTCGGCAAGCTTAACTGAAATACGGTCAGATTGAATATCGGCAGCGTTCCGACTGGCAGCTACAGTGGCTGCTTTAGGGTTGGTCGTCGAGGCACTGTCCACCTTGTTCGGATCAAAACCCATCTTTTGCATAAACTCCTGGCTCAGGTCGCTTTTCTCCTTAGCGCTATCCTTCGCCGCTGTTTGATAGATATCCATTTTATTGGCTTTTTCCTTGTCCCGGAATTGGGCAGAAGGTAAAGCCATGTTAATCCCCTTTGCTGCGCGGCTGCGGTTTGAGCTGGTTTGGCGCTACCGCCGCCCAGGGCCCAAAAAGCCATGGTCAGAAAAGGCAGAATGAGCAGGGGAACCATTACGTAGAATTTTCTTTTTTCCGGAGTTCCGGGTTTAGCGGCGATTGGCCACCATTGTCAATGATCGTTTCCATGTGTTCTATTTTTATGGGTTAATGAATCTGTTGGTATTAAAGTCTTTTTAGGCACACCGTCCGAGCTTTGCCCGATATGAACAGGCAAGACGGATGAGCGGATATGCGGAAGTGTGCTTTTTCGGCTCGTAAGCAGTACACTGCAAATAATGGCCGCCGAAGCCAGCAGGCAGAAAAGCCAGAACCAGCGTAGCTGTGCCGCCTTTTCATAGCGGCGCGCACGGCCGTTGAGGCGGTCGGCAGCAGCACGTTGCCAACGGATGATCCGCCCGGCAATGAGGGATGCCAGCCTTTCCTGGCCGGGGCTTTCTTTGGGGTGTTGTTTTTTAATGAACCACATATTATTTGTTGATAAGGGTCGTATCACGATTGGCCAATACTTCCCAATGCTGGATGAGAAAACCATGCGGGTTATTATCGCTTTGTTCCCGTATATCCCTGATCTGTCCCTGGGTGATCAGTTTGCGGTAAACCGTCCCGCTGGAGCGTACCAGTTTTTCGGTTGCGTAGCAGGTAAAATTGTATGGCCATTGGTTGCCCGATAACAGCGTACTGTCGATATGAACCTCCTGCGAGATATTGGCGGATATCAGGTTGTTGTAATAGCCGGCCTCCCGCAGGTTATCATATTCCTGTTTGGCTGATTCATCGGCGAGATATAGTGCCTTGTTGACATTGGCCTCGATCGCCTTGTCATCCGGACTCAGGTCGAAAAAGTCCTCATGGAAGGTGCGGATATGATCGCGTAATTCCACCGGTAAGTTGGATTTACGATCGGCGCTGGCGGCCTCAAGTAACTTGCCATTGTACAGGATGTGTACCCGGTTCTGCGCGGCATTGACCACTTCAGTGGTTTTGTAAATGCAAAAGCCCATGGTCAGCACATTTCCGATGATCAGAAATAGGCTGAATTGCCGGATATGCTTGAAAGCGGTTTCGATGTTTTTTAAGTGTGTGAACATGATCTGTCTGTTTTAATATGGAGTGAGTTATTTAGAGGATAGTTTCTGCGCCTGGTAGTTGTCCTTACCACCAGCATTGCCGTTATAGCCCGACATAAAATCCTTCGGGGCATTATACAGGTTGGTCGCACCGGTACCCATCCTATCGCCCATAGCCCCGCTGGTATTTACTGCGGTATTGGACGTGCTGATCACCATGGTATTGACCTTTTGCAGCAGGCCATGGCCACCACCGGCATTAACGATATAATTGGCCACGCTTGGTACGGTGAAATAACCGATGATGCCGATCAGTAGGAAGATCAGGTAAGCGGTATCTGTTGAGCTGAAAAAAGTATCTCCCGCATTCTGTACCTGGCTGATGTCAAGCTGGAGCATGTTTTCCTGTACTTTCCCAATGATCGCCCCGAAAATATTAGCGACCGGAAGCCACAGAAATACATTGATGTATTTGGCCAGCCAGGAGGTCAGTACATGCTGAAAGCCGTCAAAAACGGATAGTCCAAGTACCAAAGGACCAAGAATGGCCAGCACGATCAGGTAAAATGTACGAATGGTATTGATACAAAGTGCGGCCGCCTCATAACACACCTGTAGGATCTCAGACATCCATTCCTTGACCGTATTCCTGAAATTATAGGAAGCTTTGGCCATGGCGAATTTCATGTCATTACCGACACTTTCCAGCATACCTTCCCCGTCACCGGTCTGATCATCAGGATGGGTGTATTTATACCATTTTTCACGATCTCCGTCACCATCGGCTCCATGATACATCTGCCAGGCGTCCGTTTTTTCTACGGCCTCTTCTTTGGCTTGCAATAGCCTCGCGATGGCGGCATCTGAGTTCTGCACCATGTTGCCAGTAGCACTGACCGTGGGTTGCATAATGCCATTGATCAGGCCGATAACGGCCGGGAATAACATGATCGCCAGCCCGAGTCCAAAAGGCCGCATCAGCGGGTAAAAGTCAAGTGGTTCTGCGTTAGCGATTTGCCGGTAGACGCGGGCCGCGATATACCAAAGCGCACCGAAACCGGCTATGCCCTGGCCTACTCCTACAAGGTTGCTGCACATCGACAGCATATCGTTATACACCCCGTCAAGCACACTCTGCAGGCCATGAATGTCGTTCGCCAACCCTTCTGCCTGGGAAAATAAGGGTAAAAAGACCCCTGTTACCGCCAAGAGGGCGGTTATTAAACTTACCTTTTTCATAATTACTGGATTTATTTTAAACCATAAAGCCGGTTAAGTTCCTGGGTATCCCCGCTGTCATGACTGCGTTGCAGGGACAGGCTAACACCCTGATTGTTGAATGTTCGGAGAAATTGCAGCCGCTCCGAACTTCCCGAATAGATGCGGTCAATGCCCCTGATGCGGTCGGCATCCGACATCCGCAGTTTGCCAGCCATCAGGATATCTGCCAGTTCCGCAGCATCATCAAGGGTTTGGCTGACCAGACGGGCATACACATCACTCATGTAACTCAGCTCACTAACGGAAAAACTACCGCTCTGCCGGAAAAGGGATTGCTTTCGTTTATACTCACTGATCAAACTGGCCTGTAACGCAATAATCTCAGCGATTCGCCCATAATTCCTGACAGCCGGACTGACCGCTAATAAACCATTCAGGTAGGTTTGGTGGAGGTCAAAATTACCCTTGGATAATGACGAGATACTACCGTACCCTTGCTGATAGATCTGGTAACCTGTTTTCATATCCGACAGGATGCTTTTCATTTGGGTAAGCTTTTCGATATCGAGCAGCAATTGCTGTAATTCCTGCCCCTGCGCCCTGGCATGATTGGGACAGATGAATACCATCAGTAAGTAAAACAATCCGATCACGGTGAATCTCTTTTTCATAACAACCTCCTTTCAATTGATGCCATAGGTGTTTTTGAGCGTTAGTGTATTAATTCTTTCCTGACTGCGCTGTGCCGCATATGCATTGGCCTGACTGGTAAACCCTGTAGCGAACCGGTAATTATCCTTCATTTGCCCGTGCAGTTTGGCAATGAGTTTTAACCTATCGGCATCGCTCATCTCCAGTTTACCATCGCTCACCACTTCCTGTAAGGTGTTGATCACCTGCGTGCAGTCGGTTAGCAATGCAGTTCTCACAGCCTCCAGATAGCGCGCTTCACCTGCCGCAAGCGCGTCGATCTTATTCCAGCTACTGGTGAGCAACAGAATATCATTTTGCCAGCGGACGATCTCTTTTACCTGTCCGTTACCCGCGATTGCCGGATTGACGTTTTTAAGGCTGGTATAATAATTACTGTGCAAGCCGTTTTCTGATAACAGGCTGCCGCTGATCGAACCTAAACCGCCTTTGGCGACCGCATATCCTTTTCTTAGGTATGTACTGTAAACCTGGAGGGCTGCGATCTGTTGCACCAGATATTTCTTTTGGGTACTCGATTGTTTGAACCATTCCGCAAAAGTTTGCGCATGCGCCGGCTCTGCTGTAAAGCCAATGGTAAGCAGGCTAACAATCAGCATTCTTAAGCAAAGCTTATTTTTTCCGGTGGCCCTATTGAATACCATAGATCAACTTTGTCGTTTTAGTATCACCCAGATCGCGGCTTCTTTGCAGGCTGAGCATTTGATTCTCTGTATTGAAACGGCGCAGGTCACTATAATTTCTCGTCCAGCCGGTCAGCCGCGCGGTTGATCAGTTCCAGTCGCTGTTCATCACTCATTTGCGTTTTACCACTGCTGACAACCGTCATAACATCATCCAGATTTCGTTCGCTGGCGGAAAGAATTCCTGAGTACACAGCGGTCATCTGTTGCAATTCGCCGGCACTGAAATGCTTGTCCTGCTGAAGCAAAGCCCAGGCATGTTTATAATCATTGACCAGCGCCACTTGGCGCACCGCCACATTTTTGATCCGCTGATAATAGGCTATCGTTGCTTTGATCTTCCACAACTCATCGTAATAGGTGCTGAATAATTGTTTTTGGTCTGCGGACCAACTGGATATCTCCGTAAGCCGGAGCTGTGACAGTTCGTTTTCCAGCGCCTTTTGCGCATTTTGCAACCAGATCGTTTGATTTTGCATCCGCTGAACTTTCAGGTCAATGGCTTTGATTACCTTGGTCACGGTCAGTTTGATGATATCCCCGATGATAAACTGGGCCTGTACCTGGCCCGGACGGATCAGGATGAGCAGTGCCAGTATCGCTGTAAACAGCAATTTCCTATACATTTTCATACGACTCCTTTCTGCTTTGGACAGGGGTTTTTCCCCGTCAGTCTATGGTTATTTCATGAGTTGGTAGACGGTTTGGCCCATGACCACTTGATGTTCATCCGGCTTGACATATAACTTTCGTCCAAGCTCACCTTCCTCCAAAACCAGGTTCTCTTTCCGGTAGGTAGCCACCCAGTGTTGTTGTTTGAATTCGCGTAGCAGAACTTTACCGTTCCGAAGTTTATTGAAGCCGCTTCGCCGCTCTATTTGATAGGTGTGCGCTTCCAGGTTATCAGCATTTATCACAAGCGTATCATCCGTTTGGCTATATTCATTCCGGAAACTCGTTACGTACACCCCGGCGATGGCTTTATTTTCAAGCCGGTTGCAGGCCGCGATAATTAATGATAAGCAAGCGGCCATCCATAATTGGTAAGTTTTCATATGTTTAGTTAATGGTTTGTTTTTGTTGACGTTCTTTAACGATCTCCGCGATACCCTTTTCCATACTGCCACACCTGGCCGCATATTCCAGCACCTTCACCCGTTCCCGGCCTTCCGTCGTGTAAGCAAAATATTCTTCCGGCGAAAGTTCATTTTTAAATACCTTAATCACCTGCCCGCCAAGGTCGATGCATATCTCCCGGTTATCCTTGTTGACCGATAAAACCTGTGTCTTTCCCTTATCGGACATCCCCAGCGTTTCCTGGAGTTTATCAAATTTGTTCATGAACTTGCGCATGTCCATCAGTATCTTGATGTCAGCATTGTTGATGATCGCATCTTTAATGATAGGCGAGCTAATCAGGTCATCCAGTTCCTGGGTGACCACATTTGGTACACCATTGAACTTCCGCATGGTTTTAAAAGCATATTGAATAAATCCTGCCATACCGGAGTTAGCTATTGCCTTCCAGGCTTCATCAATGGTCAGTACTTTGCGCAGGCCTTGCAGCTTGCGCATTTTGGAAAGGAACATTTCCATAATGATCAGCGTGACGACCGGGAACAGGATCGGATGATCCTTGATTGAATCCAGCTCAATTACCACGAAACGCTGGTCAAGGAGGTTCAGATTTTCTGTTGCATTCAGCAAGTAATCAAATTCCCCGCCTTTGTAATAAGGACGCAATACATACAGAAAATTGTCGATATCAAAATCCTTATCCTTAACCTTTTGCTGTTTGAGAAGTTCCACATAATGCTCCTGCAGGTATTCGTAGAAGGAATTAAAGCAGGCAAATTGCTCCGGAAATTTTTTCAGGTGCTCATAATATCCCTGTAACGCATTGGAAAGTGCTACATATTCACTGCGGATAAAACTTTCGTTTTCCTGTTTCCATAGGGTGACCAGCAATGCCTTAAGGCTTTCTTTTTCTCGGTATCCAGTTGTTGGCCATCGGGCAGGTAAAAAGGGTTGAACCTGATCGGGTTTTTTCCTCGTAAGTGAAATAATAGCCGCCGACCAGTTCACACAAGCCCTTGTAACTACCACCTATATCGACCGTAACGCAATGTGCGCCCTGATCATAAAGGGTACGTAAAATATGATTGACCGTCATACTTTTTCCGCCACCGGAAGTCCCGCAAACCAGCATGCCCATATTGGAGGTAATACCCGTAGCCCGTGGACCGTCGAACAAGTCCACAAAAACAGGCCTGCCGGTCAGTCGGTCGCAAAACCGGATACCTTCAGCAGGCTTATCGCTGCGGTAATTGGTTTCCAGGTTCAGAAAACAGGTGCTTTGCTCCAGGAAGGTATCGAAGGTGTCATTTTCCGGAAAGTCCGCTGCGTTGCCGGGTATGCCGGCCCACCAAACCTGGGCGGCACCATCAGACTCCAGTTTGCTGGAGGCCCCGATCTGCGCCATGGCAGAACCAACCATATTCTTGATATCCTGTAATCCTTCCCTTTCCGTGGTCCAGGTCAGTAAATTGAAATGAGCTTTAACCGGTAGCCTTTGTTGGCTGATAGCCTCATTTAAAAAATCATTGGTGGAGTCCCGGCCGATGGCATTCTCACGGCTGTAAGCGGAAAGGGATTGCAAGCGAAGCTTTTTAGCTTCCAGTTGTTTGAGCACCTTGCCGGTGTCACCAATAAAAATGTATTGGTTATAAACGTGGTTGCATGGCAACAGCAAATTTAACTGTGCTGCAAATCCAAGCGGGAATTTAGTTTTATCGGTACTGAATTTATCATAGGTCATACGGCTACCACATACACCCGGCAAATCCTCGCAATCTCCCAGCGTAAACAACTGGGCATGCTGATCACCGATTTGTAAACGGTCTTTTAAATGAATGTCCTTTAAAAGCGGTTTGTCCTTAGCTGAAAGCAGGAAGCAATATTGTTCCAGCAGACCTGGCCGTTCAGCCGTGCCGCAAAGCT
Organism: Mucilaginibacter sp. P19; assembly: GCF_050632265.1. Classification (NCBI taxonomy): domain Bacteria; kingdom Pseudomonadati; phylum Bacteroidota; class Sphingobacteriia; order Sphingobacteriales; family Sphingobacteriaceae; genus Mucilaginibacter; species Mucilaginibacter sp. P19. Next base: position 212,748 of record NZ_CP192586.1, on the reverse strand, counting down.
CATCGTCCTTTATCCGGCGCATGCCTATAAATCCGCTATCAGTAAGGATGCGTTCGAACTGCCCTGCTTTTTCAAGAAAATCAGGCAACATCCGTCTCGTCCGTCGTTTGCCTGGGCGTGATGCGTTTACGCATGATCCCGGAAAAAGCGCTGGTGGCGGGCTTTCGGTCAGCGGCCTTTTGGGTAAGCATCAGGTAACAGGTATGCTCCAGGAAAGGACGGCCATAAAAGTGCCGGTCGGCCGCTTCCGTCAGGAAATTAGCGGGAAGGCCTTGTGCACCACTATAGGCACCTTTCATAAATACATCCTGCTTATGTACGATGCTATGTTTAGGCATGACCTTGATCGCCCTGATCCAGGTTTGATGATACGTTTCATAATCTTCTTCGGACAGGGTGAAGATCTCCGGTAACCGTAGCTGATAAGCAATGGTCAGATCGCCCTGGACGGAAACCATGCAGTCATGCTCTACCTTATATACCGGAAAGATGTGTTCTGCTTTGCTGAATAAGGACATAGCTATTATTTTGAACGGGTGAATAATTTGCGTGAATTGAATTTCAGGTATTCAGGCAGGAAGCGTCGCGCACCACGCTTCATCAGTCCATACTGGCCATATTTATTGCTCAGGCGATAGACTTGCATGAATAATACTGTACCCGCACCTGCAATCAGCAGGATGCAACCATATATCGGGAAGCCCAGGATATAGACGACGGCAAAAAGCACCAGCAAGCCAACCAGCCCGGCGGCGAGATAACCGATGTACTGGGCTTTCAAGCCCTTAAATTCAATAGGCTTATTAATGCCTTTGTTGATCTGGTAAATGGCCATTAGCTGATCCTCCTCGTTCTTTGTCGTTTAACCTTTGGGCTTTCAAGCCCGGATTTTTGTTCGTAGGGCTTGACGGTTATACCCTGTTTGGCGCAATAGGGTAAGGTCGGCGTGATTACCAAGGCCACATGAGCAGGCCGCTCCCCATTGGGAAATCCTCCTTGATAAATATTTTTGGTTTGTTTATCAAAAAAGAATTGTGTCCACAACTGGTCTTCCCATTTTCCGCTCATCGCTATTTCGTTCAAAGGGTTGTCTTTTTGGATAAAAGTATCCCGGTAGGCGCTGTATTGAAAAACGGTATCGCCGATCATATACTGTGGCTGGGGAGCATTAGCTCTTCTAATTTCGTCCAGCAACTGGTCGGTCTGGCGGCAATAAACGGGACTGTAATTGTCACCTGGTAAATAGCCGCCGGTCGTCTTCAATTCCCAATCATCCGTCGCCTCGTCCTCGTCGTCGTAATAATTGAGCTGCGCGGGGTGCATAGCGGTTTCCATCGGCTGTAATTCAAAAACAACATATTTCAGGCCTGCTGCCAACGCATTTTCGAGTGATCCGATCAATGCGTCAGCATGCCTTGTCTCGAAATTCCGGTTGCCGACAGCAGTATTTTTTAAGGTTTCCATTTTAATTGTTTTAAACCCCAAAGAATGATTTTAGTACCGTTGCGACCACTACCAGAAAAATACAGCTCCCAAACCAGCTGGAAGCGACCTTGCCTGTGTCATGCTCCCCATCGTTCCATTTCTTATAAACTTTGATGGCACCTACCAGGCCGACAATCGCGCCGATAGCATACATCAGGTTAGTCCCGGTATCGAAATAGCTTTTTACCTGCGAGGTCGCCTGATTAATACCGGCGTTACCATCCTGGGCCATAGCTGACTGAAGTCCTGTCAATAACAGGCCGGCCATTCCCCCAATAATCCTTAATGCATGGATTAAGCGGGATTTCAATGTTGATCTGGTCGTTTTCATGCGCTTTGAAGTTTTTGTTCATTTAACCAATAGCTTTTTAACTCTGTAACGGTAAGGGGAAAAGGGAACAGGTCGGCGCTCTCATTCATCAGGTAAGCATTCACCTGTTCTTCGTAAGGCGTACCGGCCAGGTCGGGGTATTTTTGAACCACCAGCCGGAAAAGCATTTCAAAATTTTCTTTCGTTTCGCTGGATTCATTGATCACCCGGATCAGGGTTTTGGTTTCGGAAACCATTTCTGCCAGTTCGCCTAACAGATGAGAGTCGGCCAATGTGGGCCGGATGGCCTGAACCATGCCTGATGGGCGATCTTCTGGTTCATCAGGAGCGGCAAACACCAGTTCATCCTGGGCAACCACATCCATACCGTCCGTGCGGGTTCCGCCGACGATCTCAGGTGAAGGAAGCAGCAGGTCGCTGGTATTGCTAAATTGTGTGGCGGCCGGTTTGCCGGTTAATCGGCGAATAATACCACCGATCTCGTGACGATAGTAGGCGAGGCCTATAAAGCCATAGTAGAGCGCCGCCAAAACAGCGATACCTATTGCGTAGGTGGACCATGATAAGTGCTGTAACATAATCTTTAGATTTAGCGGCAGCCCCATTGCTGCCGTTGACAGGTCAAAGTTCTCTAAACCCCTTGTCGGTATTCTCCGAGTTTATCCGACTCGGATATGGGTTATTTTCAAAAAAAGCGGCCGTAGCCGCTTTTCGTATCCAGAGTCACTTTAGTTTCTTTTGAACTCTTAATAAAAATGCCTCCTTCATCTCGTCAATATAGGTGGTCGGGCTTGGCCGACCGGCCAGCCAATCAAAAGTGTCGTAAAAGTTTCCCAGGGATATATTGAATACTTTTTCAATGAATTTAACAATGCTTTTCAGGTTCTTTTTGCCGAAGGCTTCAGTAGCGTGCCAGCAATAGATCAGTTCGATCAGACCGCATTTGGTTTGCTGCCAGTCAAAGTCCCTTAACTCCACATCAGTAACTATGATGGCATCTTTTTGGTGCAGGCGCTGTACAGCTGACTGAAGATATTCCTGCAGCATTTCGCTGGCCAGCACTTGGGCCAGCTTATGGTCATGAGTCGTACTGAAGGCAGGATCAAAATCTATAACGCATTGATCAGGGTCAAGATAAACATCATAATTCCCACGCACGAAATAATAATCGTCCAGGTAAGTCGCTTGTGTCCTGACATATTGATAAAAGGATAGATTGCACTCGAAGAAATGATGAAGAACCTTGGCCTCGTTTTTCAGATAATCAGCAATGGCGGTGTTGTCCCCGATAGGCCGCCGGATCTCCAGGTTAAGTAAGGACTGAAAATAGATCAGCTGGGACTTGAATTTGGGTTTGATAAATTTAAAGAATTGTATCTCTTCTGCCGGTGTGCCGGGATCATTGACCTTACAAAAGTCCTTTAGTTTTTTCAGGTATTTTACGCAAGCGTGAATACTTCTTTCATACCGCTTGATAAGCTGATCTTCCTCCAGCGCCAGGGCATTCAAGTCCCTGTTAAGATCTGCATATAAACGATCGCTAAATTTAGTTAACATAGTTTATCGCTTTAAGTGAAGCGCACTGCCACCCATTATCAAAAACGGGTGTCTCGAACAGTGTTCGCAGGTATCAATCGTCCATAGGCTGTGTTTTAGGTTTTTGGGAAATAAGTTTTATCGATGAGGTTCACGATCCGTTGTAAATAATCCCGGACGACCGCCGCTGTGGCCTGGTCTGCCGCGTAAAATGCCCGTGAGAAGCTTTTGATAGATATATTGGGCTGCTTTTTAGTTTCAAAATGATCCGTAAAGAATCGCATAATGTTAGATATATTGGTGATTTGAAAACAGCCTTCAAGATAGCACAACCTGATAAACAGTGCCAGTTGGGGTACGGATAATATTACCGGCAGACGTGCTGAAGTTTGTTCCTGTTGTTTCTTCGATTGTACAACTTTTTCACCGTTGCCTGATACTGCCTTTAGCCATTCCCGTAATAATTCATCCAAAGGTTTACGGGATGGTGAAATACTCAACATTTGCGTAACCGGCTCAATTCGCAGAAGCAATTCTTTATTGGGCTTCTCCTGCGCTTGCAATAAGCGTGATTCACGATACCAGTATTCAAAAAAGGTACTGTTAAAATTTTGGCGATATAACAATTCTGCGAAGCGTTGTGTGGTTACTTTTTCATCGAGCATTTCCAGGCTGACCAGTTCGAGCAGGTCATCAATATATCCGGCTTGTTCAGTAGATACCCCCTGCACCCGTAACAGATCCAGGCAGTCTTCCATTGTGGCAAAAAAACTTCGCTTAAGGAAGGATCGATGCCCTTTTTATTAATTGCAGGTGCCAATGCTTCTACCCGCGAACGGAAGCTGCTGAGCCGCTGGTCACATTGGTAGGTGCTCATGGCGTGGATCAGGTCGAAGTAGGCATAGAATTTTCGGGCTATGAAATCGACCACTTTTTGCAGAGTACCCAAAGTTTTGACCAATAATTCACTTCTGCCAGGTATAGCCGGGGAATCAACCACACGCAATTGCAGAAACACTTCATCAGATAACGCAATAAGGCCTGCCTGATGAAACTGCACATAACGCCTGATCACGTGGTCTTTGGCCGGTCCGAATACCTCGTTGACCATCCTTTCCTGTAATTCCGCACAGGCTTGGGTAAAACGTTCGTATAAGGACTGACGCTCTTCAGTGTTGCCGGGATTATTTATTATTTCCTTATTGTTAAGGATAATACCCACACACGCTTCCACATTTGATAATTCTGACTTAAGCAAAACGATGAAATATTTGTTTTCAAATAAGCTATGCTACATTTACCACTGGTTTAGGAAATTTAGTTTAGAGGAAAAAATGAAATATTATTTAACTTTATATTAACATTTTGCCTGCATGTCCCGTATTAACTGTTGTGATGATAATGGTAACAGTTGCCGTTGTCGGATCAGTTTCCGTGGGTTTGGTAGTTTCGCTGTAGGATTTTGTGTTTCCCCTGTTAAAGTCGCAGATAGTCTCTAAGCTTTTGTGCAACCTTTTTGATTTGATGTTTTTCATATCGGTGATTTTTAGATCAAAACTACCGTGGTGAAAAACGAACCTAAACTTTATTACATAGAGAGGCAATTGTGATATACAGAAAGGCAAATGCCCGATAAAACGTTTAAATGAGTACTTTTAAGGTTATTTTATTCAGGCATATACTGGTATGGGCATTGTTCATACTCTACGAACTTGCCCTGATCGATATTACCGTTGGATTGCTCGCCTCGCCATTTCAGTACATCTTATATTATTCGCTGAATATCTTACTGTTTTATGGGAATGCACATATCATCCTGGATTTTGCATTTTTTAAAACCAACCGCCCATACCTGACCGCTATCACATTGATTATTGTGGAATTGCTGTTTTTCTTATGGATAAAGATACATGTGGATGCCTGGCTGGCTGGTAGCGGTACAGTGCGCTACGCATTGGACAAGATCCATGAAAAGATTTACCTCACCAATATCTTTCGGGAGATTTTTTTGTAGGGTTCAGTATCGCCTATTGGTCAATGTTATACATGGTGAAATTCAAGGAGCGTAATCATATCATGGAGAAAGAAAGCCTGAAACAACTCACCCGCTCTCTGGAATTGGAAAATAAATTTATAAATGCTGAGAATGCCTATCTGCAAAATCAGATCAGTCCTCATTTGTTATTCAATACGCTCAATTTTATCTATAACACGATCCATAAACTTTCAGAAAGAGCCGGTAAAGGTGTAATGTTGCTATCCGAATTAATGCGGTATTCCTTATTAAGCAGCCAGGATAATCGGATGGTCACTTTAGCAGATGAGGTTATGCAGATCGAAAAACTGATCGAACTGAGCACTTTACGATTTCAAAATGAACTTTATTTGAAATTCTCAAAAAAGGGGAAAATTAAAGATGTGCTGATTCCGCCGCTGATCCTCGTTACTTTGGTAGAAAACATGCTCAAACATGGTGATTTGGGCGAAATAGACCATCCCGGAAAGATCAGCCTGGAATATGCCGATAAGGTATTGAAGTTCACCACGCGAAACCTCAAAAGACAAAGTTCCCCTCATCCCGGCACCGGCCTGGGCTTACATAATATTGAAAAGCGACTGACCAACCTGTTCCCGGAAAAGTATCATTTTGCCGTAACGACCCATGAAAATATATTTATAACCGAGTTAACCCTAAACCTATGAATTTTACCTGCTATGTGATCGACGATGAACCTGATGCCATTGCCTTAATGAAGGAATATATTGAACTGACTCCCGGACTCACCTTGATCGGTTCGGTACAGAATCCGCTGGAGGCTCTGCCTCAGCTTACTGGTGAAAATGCTCCGGACATTACTTTTATTGATGTGGATATGCGCCAATTATCCGGACTTGAACTGGCAGGTATGGTCAATCTCTACACTACCGTGGTTTTTACTACGGCATTTCCGGAATATGCCCTACAGGCATTTGACCGGGAAGCTTTCGATTTCCTGCTGAAACCAATCAACTATGAGCGCTTTGCCAAGTGTATTCAGAAGGCCAGAAGAAAAATTACGAGACCGGGTAAATCTGGCAGTCACGTTCAGGAAGATTTCTTTACAATCAAAAGTGAAGTCAAGGGACGATTGGTAAAGATCAGGTTTGATGAAGTGATCTATATGGAGGGATCGGCTAATTACATCCAAATCTACACCACCGAAACTAAGCACACCACTTATCTTACTATTAAAGAGATCGAACGCCACCTTCCAACATCATTGTTTGCCCGTATTCACCGCTCATTCATTGTAAATATCAATTTTGTTAAAGTGATCGAGCGTGGACAGATACGTTTACAAAACGGTGAAAGCCTGGTGATGGGCGACCATTATAAAAAAGCCTTTTTGGATAGAATGGACGACAAACTGATCAAGACGGATCGATCTGTTTAAACATCTTTTTTTGCCTGGCAATTTGCGAACGCATCCATTTTCCCAGCAAAAAATACACCACCATTTCCTGCTGTCTTTGCTGGTCAACGAACATCCTGTTGAGGTGTACATGGACAAGGCTTAATAAGTAATCCCTTTTGGATTCGTCATTATTTAGTTTTCTTCCTATTTCAACCGCTTTGCTTTGCATTTTCCTCAGCCATTGTTGCAGCTGTTTGTCCTGAAATGGTTCCTTGTCAATTAAAATATTGTTCAATGCCTTGCTGGTTTCCCGGTACTTCTGGTCCAATTCTATTTTTAGTCTTTTCCCTTCAAACTCCAAAAAGTAACTTTCAAATGCGAATTGCCAGAAGCTCATTTGGTGGTCAGTTAACTCATAAAAGCTTTCCGTGATCCACTTCACGGAAACTACTGCTGCAATAAACACAGGCAGGTTCGCACCTGCTTTTATCGCCTTTAAAAATTGCACGACAAAAGAACTGCTGTACCAAAAAACTCCTCTGTTTCCTCGATCCCACCGACCTGGTATCTTTCCAGTTCCCTGCTGTAAACATCTAACTGATATTCCCTGATCAGGTGCTGGTGGACATTATCTTCCAGAACCAATCGCAACGCCGCTAATATCGTATCAATATCCTGTGGATCGATCTTAAATCGCAAACGCACGTGCGGGGCATGGTCCTCAAACCTGATAAAGAACCAACGACTGATCCTGCCATGCGGAAAACGCTTCCTGATAACCGTTTGCATTTGCAGCAGCAACCGGTTAACGGACAGCCGGGGAACATATAATTTAAGATATAGCCATTCCGTACCAGGAATGAATTTGCGCTGAACCTTGTTATTTCCAAAAACCGGGTGATCAGGTAATTCGGGTAGAATCAAGGGTTCCTGCGGTAGCATAAAAGCGTTAAACTGAAGGTGATATTGCTTACCCGAACGGGATGTCATCACAGGTTGATTACTTTTTAACGGCAGATACTCACGGATGATCATTTGTTTTGCCGCGCGTATGGTTTCCCGAAATATAAGCAGATCTTCCGGGTCACGCTGATCAATAACCAATTGCTGGTCACCTTCAGAAACCATAAACTTTTCCGGAAGATGGTACCTGGCGGCAAATGTCCGGAATATGGCTGTCCAATTTTCCGCATTACCAAGTTCCGATACTTCAACTTCGCTAAAAACCCAGGTTGCCAGGCTAAGTATCACTCCCTGATAAACCACCCTCGGATAATGGCTGAACCCCGGAAAAAATTGCAGAAGGTCAAAGGACAATTGTGTCCGGCCATACTGATAGGTCAAGTCGGACAGAAAGCGGAATATGGGCAAGTGATCGATGCTGTGATTATAGGCGCTGGTTAACCGGGGTATCACGTACTTTTGATTTTTCTTCGACCGAAGCAATACTTTATTACCGACAATTACGACGTAAAGGTCATCAAGGTGTATCAATTCGGCTTTCGTTCCGGTTTCACAGGTAGCGAGTAGCGGTAGCTGATAGTTCCAAAATTGCCCTCTGCGATTTACGTTATCGACGTGCGGGTCTGCCAAATGAAGGATCTCGGCAAAGATCAAATTGGGATTTAACGTTTCCACCTCATTTGCAATCTCTTTACCAGCCTGGAATATTGCAGGGTCACTAAGCGTAAATCGGCCGATCAGTGCGAGCGGGTTACAACCGCCGGCACTTTCTATATTAACGCCATCATCACTTATGTTGAATAAGACAGATGAGCCAAGATTCGTTACTATGGGGTCACTTCCTGGCAAGGCCATTAATTGTGCTTCTTTCAATTCTATAACAGAGGCCTGTTGCTTCTCCATTGCTAACCAGGCGGCCATCAGGCACTGGTGCGCGCCTGTCCATACAGAGGAAACAGACCGGGCTCCGCGTGGCCGGATATTAACAGTTTCCAGCAGGGGATTAGGCGATTCAAAGGGTTCAGCCTGGTAACCGATGCCTAATTCGGGATCAAGGGCCAGCAATAAGGGAATTTGTTCGCCCTCAAAATGCTTTTGAAATTTTTCAATAAATTCTGTTACAGCGGGTAACCTGTCTGGAGGGCATAAGCGATCCAGCGCGAATAACCCATTTTTGAGCGCTTGCTGATAACTGTTATCAATGGTGGCTGCTTCGACTTGCCGCACTAAGATGGTATTCAGCATACTTTTACCCTCAGTAGGTTCATTGGTTAATATACCCAAGGAATCATTAAGCTGCCGGAGCTCCGGCGCAATTAACATGGATCGGCTATTAAGTTTATTTTGAAGATCTTTTTTGAAGAGATCTTGAAAAGAGGAATTGGTTGTTTTAAGTCCAACAGGTAATTCTGCTTTTCCAGTGATCGTTGCACGATGCAAGGGAAGTAAGATTTGTGCATCTTTCAAAAACTCAAAGTACTCCAGACCTTTACCCGGATCACAATTCGCGTCACGGCAAATCCGCTCGATGATCTGAGTTTGACTTTTACCATTCGAGCAGAACTTCAATAGTCCGTTCAATATCAGGGAATATAAAGAAGATTGAAGTTGATAGCTACGCCGCAGTTTATTACCTGATTCATCCCTGACGAACCTGAAATATTTCTGGACACGGTATAAGGTGGGGTTTGGCTCATAACATTCTTTGGGATCACTATTGGATACTTCCCGCCAGGCAGATTGCGTCAACCATTCTGATGGTTGAAAATAAGGTCGCAATTCTCCGGGTGTTTCCGATAAGCGGATCAAACCTCCAGTTTCCCATGTTCCCATAGTGACTGAGGCGAAGTAACCAAATGGCGTTGCCCGGAAACAAGCCCGGTTAAAATAACGCATGACAGAATTGATCTCCCGCGTATTCAATTTAGAAATATCAAAATCCGATTTAAAAAGCCGTTCGTAAAACTGGGGACTGGCCAAGTACAAGGCAGCTTGAAAAATCGGATCGTTAAGGACATCCTTAAGCGGACTTCCATAACGATCTACCGGAAAGACAGGTATCCGCAGTAAAACATATTTTGAAAAATGATAACCCATAGATAGTTTTTAAAATTAAGAACTGCCTTTATTTTACCGGCGTATGCCGGTTGTTTAGTTTGTTCACTAAATGCGATATACGGCCCTTGTTTTATATCTTTTTGGTAACTTCGGACATATACGTAAATGCTTATTACCCGTCTATGTTACTTAAAAAAAGGATATCTGTAACCTACTTCCTAAACCTGATCAAATACGACATCATCGCTATCGCCGCTTATGCGATTTTGGCCGGAACATTTGATCATTCCTGGTTATTGAAGGAAGTTTCAATTCCGCTTCCGGTATCGTCATTTGTAGGAACACTTTTATCCTTATTACTGGCCTTCCGAACTTCGCAATCCTACCAGATTTGGTGGGAAGCCCGCACGATTTGGGGCGGGATCGTCAATGATAGCCGTACCCTTATCCGGCAGGTACAGCAATTCTTTCCTAAGACCACGGAAGGGGCAGAAAAAGTCACAACGTTTGCCGAACAGCAAATTTTGTGGTGTTACGCGTTATCCGAAAATCTAAGGAAATTACCGTTCACCGGAATAGTTGCAGATTATGTTTCCACTCATAAAGTACAAACCAATAACCTTCCCAATCTTATCTTAAATAAACATGCAGAGTTGTTAGCAAATGCCTCCGAAGAATTTCAACTGGATGCCAATAAACAAGTGCAGATCGATTCGACCATTGCCCGGCTGTGCGACGCCATGGGTAAATGCGAACGCTTAAAAAACACGGTATTTCCCCGTTCTTATAGCGTATTGGTACACTTTCTGATTTATGTATTGATGACGCTTTTACCTTTTGGGTTGGAAGACAAGTCAAAGTTTGTAGAGATCACCCTGACCTTTGCAATACCGGTGTTATTCATCGCCATAGAACGCACAGCGATCCTGATGCAGGACCCTTTTGAAAACAAGCCCACCGATACACCAATGACTACGCTTAGCCGAACTATAGAAAGTAACTTGCGGGAAATGATGGGACAACCATCATTTCCGGTACAACCTGCCCAGCCTGATTCTTATTATATTATGTAGTAAAATCAAAGAACAAACAGGTGTAATAATTACATCGGATTAATTTTCCGGTGCAAACATCCGGTCAACTGCGCTGCATAACAGATGCCCGACCAGGATATGCATTTCCTGCACACGGGCAGTAGTACTGCTATTGACATTGAGCGTGATATTACTGATAACGGAAACCATGCCACCGTTCTCGCCTGTAAAACCTATAAGTCCGCACCCTCTGTTCTTTGCTTCCATTAAACCGGCTACGACATTTTCGCTGTTCCCGCTGGTAGAAATACCAATGACCAGATCACCTGGCTGTGCCAACGCTTCCACTTGCCGTGAAAACACGGATGCAAATCCATAATCATTCCCGATCGCGGTAAGTGCCGAAGTATCGGTTGTCAAAGCGATTGCTGGCAGCCCACGGCGCTCTTTCACATAGCGGCCGGTAAATTCAGCAGCTATATGCTGCGCATCACTCGCACTGCCGCCATTGCCAAAAAGCAAAAGTTTTTTACCGTTTGAGATCGTTTCAATGATTAACGTCGCCGCCTGCTCGATTTTACTTAAAAACGTTGGTGCCATAAGAGTTTGTACACTATTAAGGTGATCTTCGATCTCGGCTATCATTTGTTCGTTTGTATTCATATCAGGTATTGTTTTAACTCATTTATTTTTGAACAAGTCCCGCGATAACATTGATACTCAATGCTACGATAACAGTATTAAAAGAAAAAGACAGGAGGCCATGAAGCAAGGCCAGTCTTCGGATTCTGCGAGAAGTGATCTGCACATCGGAAACCTGAAAGGTCATACCGATCACAAAAGAGAAATAGGCAAAATCCAGATAGTCAGGCCTGGACTCATTTGGAATTTCCAAACCACCGGGTTTATAAGTTTTTGAATCTTTCCCATCCTCCATATCGCAATAGAAATAATGGGCATAGCGGAAAGTAAATATGGTATGAACCAATATCCAGGAGCCGACCACACAGGCCAGGGATAACAATACGTGTAAAGTCAATTGGCGCGCGTCGTTACCTGACCCGCTCCTGAGTAAAAGCACAATGGCAAACAGACTGGCAACCGAAGCAAAAATGGCAAACAAAAACACCAGTGTCTTGCTCGAATCCTGGGCGTGCGCATCCTGGTGCATAACAGCCGGATGTACATTGAAAATGGTCAGCGCGGAAAGCGTCAGTGATACCAGTGCATAAGCAAGCCAGGCGACCATAAATTGGGTGGACGGCGATAAAGAACCACGGGTTATAAGCCAGCAAATTACTGCCAATGTAAGCGCAACATATAACTTATGGTGAGCATCCAGCCGGGTTAAATTCAGTTTCTTTGATTTCGTCATTCTATTCAAATTTTGACCTTAGCTGTAAGGTGATCTGTTTTTGTACGTTCAAGCGTTGCCAAACCTGCTTTTTTCTTCTGGGGAAAGCCCGGCTTGCAGATAGCCAATATTGATCTGGTTTAAATTTTCAAATACCTGGTTCATTACCCATAGATATTGCCTTTCATGATCCATCCCTGCTGGCTGCTGATATCTTCGAAAATTGCCCAGGGCGGCTTTTACATTTTGCAGAAATGATACTGGTATAGTAGCGCCGGTTTGTAAACCCGTTGGTAGCAATAGATCGGCTTTTAGCTTCTGAAGCAATTGCGACATGGTCTTAACAAAAGCGGCATTTGTCGTTCCGCTTTGGCGGGCTAATTCCATTTGCGTCACTTGTAGCGCCTGATCGTAAACGGAGCGGGTGATTTGATAATAGTAGGTACGGACTTTATTTTCAGGGGGTAACTTCAAAGCTGAATCTGCCGTTTTCCGGATATATTCAAGGTAATCGGGTGATGGTGTAGCCTGCAGGGTTTGGCCGTAAGCTCTCCCTATTCCTGATAATATGATAAAACCCAGAGTCAATAGCAATCTGCTGTTCTTTCTTTTAATTTGCTTGATCTTCATTGGAAATGCCTTTTAGTTCCTGATCCGACAGGCGGATCTTTAGTTGATTGATGTTCCGCTGTTTTTCCGGTTCCCAATACTTGGTAGCATGTGCTGTGAAATAAGTATGCGTGGACATGAACTGCAGATTTTGCTGGGTCCAATCACTTTCAGTGTATTCCTTATGTAATACATTCGCCCATTCCCTGCGGAGATGTTCCGAATACGCTGCGTAATCCGGGAGGGCTAAATGCCGCATATCGGCATCACACATCACTGCCTGAAAATGTGTATGTGGTGCCTGCGGCATTTGAGTGGCCCTGATACAATCATTCACCGGGTTAATAAACAGTTCTTTTTTGCCCAAACTGCGCAAAAATCTCCGGCCAGGGTCATACTAATGGCTTCGTGGCCCTGATAAGTGTAGCAATAACCACTGTCATGGAACCAGGCAGCAACAAGTAGTATCTCTTGTTCCCATTCGTTAAAGAGCATATGGGTAGTCAGGTCCTGAACGGCATCCACCATCAGACGGGTATGCTCCAGGTTATGGTAAACCATTCCGGCTGGTAATTTTTCAGTAAGCAGGCTGGTTATATAATGTTCGGTTTTTTTGATGAGTTCATTCATGAGCTGAGTTGATGAAGTGCACGGATATCGTTGAATAGCACATAGCCGGAAAGTAGCATGATCGCCACGACACCAGCGAGGTAAAAAAAGGCCCAGAATGTGCGGCTAACAAGTTTGCGTGTAACTGCTTCGTAAAGCAGAACAGCCATAACGCCGCCGTCCATTGGGGCAAGAGGAATGAGGTTAAGCAATGCCAGAGCCGTGGATAGGAGGGCCACCAGCCCCCAAAATCGCTTCGCCTCGAATTGTCCGCTGAATAAGGTGGCGATACGGACAGGCCCAACCAAACCGTCTTTTGCTTTCACCTCACCGGAAACAAGTTGACTTAATCCCTTAGAATTGTCTGTGATCGTGCTCCACACTTTAGTGGTACCGGCTGACAGGGACTGGCCCAGGGTGACCCGCTCCGGCTTCATGAGTGGCAGTTTGGTATCCAGACTAAAGCCGATATGCCCGTCTTTATCCCGGTGGGCAAGCATGGTACTGGTTTTACCATCATGGATAACGGTCAGGTAAAGCTGGCGCTGCTTATTCTCTTTAAGTCTAATGATAAAATCATTGTAAGAACGCACGGAATCGCCATTAAGAGCAATGATATGTGCCTTTTTAAAGGCTTGGTTGCGCCGAAGATCGACGTTGGTAAAAAAGGAGTCTACCTGGAAGCCTGCTTTAAGTGAGAAAAACTGGGTCAGCCCTTTATCTGCCACCAGCTGCATGATCTTTGGAGAAACAGCAACATGCATGTGGACCCTTTCTTTGCCCTGACGGCGAACGATAGAAAGGACGGTGTTGCCATGCATTAAATGCGTGCTGAGCAATTCATCTTCGTAGAGCGCCGAGTCCGCATTGATCGAGGTCACTTCGTCGCCCGGCTGCAAGCCTGCCTGCAGACCGAGTTGTCCAGGTAGAATGATGGCATTTTTTCCAAATACGGTAACCTGGTTTCTTCCATAATACAAAAACATACCGCAGTAAACCAGCAAGGCAAACAGGAGGTTCATGAAGATACCGGCAGACATCACGATCATCCTTTGCCACACCGGCTTATGATCATAACGATTTACATTAGGGACGTCGGCATCTTCATCAGGTTCACTATCATCAGTGGTTGCTATGCTTCCCGCCATCCGTACATAGCCTCCGGCTGGCAGCCAGCCGATGCCGAATTCCGTTCCCTTATAATGAAAGCGGAATAAACGCTTACCGAAAGTGTCGAAAAACAAATAAAACTTTTTGACCCTGATCCCAAATGCTTTGGCCGCCAGGAAATGACCCAGCTCATGGATAAACACCAGCAGGCTTAATCCAACCAAAAATTGTACGATCATGATCAGTATATTCATAACAGTCCGGCAGTTTGTGTCAATTGTATCGCCCCCTTAATGTGCATGGTCATATCCGTTTGGGACCTGAGCAGCATCCCGTCATAATAACCTTGATCTTTCCCACAGGTCAGGTGAATGAACAATTCATTTTTTTGCAGGAAACGGGCCATGAATGGAGCGATTTGCGCCTGTAAAAGGGTCTTTAATGATGTTTCTCTTCCCTGGTGTAAAAGAAAGATCGAAACCGAGGAAGAATTTTCTCCCAGGCTGTCTTCCGGAATACTACGCAAGGTCATCAGATCTTTTAGTGTTACCAATAACATTTCAGGTGTGCCTGCATTTGCCGGTTGAAACCCAGCGTCGATACCCAATCCATTAAAGTCATCCGCCAATAATTGGTAGCGGTAATTGACTTTTACGGCATCCGGCCATAATTCCATTATGACAGGTGAATAGGCCATCAGGGCATAGCAGTTAAGTCCGAGAGAAAGCCTTCTGGCCAGGGTCAGGTAAACTTGTAATTGCAAATTACTGTCCTGGATCGTCCGGTGCTCCGGGCTTGCCTTTACATGCAGAAACTGATAGGTGCCTGCTTCCTGGGTAACCTTAAATGGAAATTCCATGGTTATCCCTCCATATCTAAAAACCACTGTTGCGCCCTTTTGACCGCCTCTTCCTGACGGCTGCTGCCTTCAGGAATATCGCTGTCCTTTAACTGCGGTTCGATCTCCAGGGCCTTGGCTTTTACTTCAGGCTCCAGGTCTTTTAGTGGCGTTTGTTGGTTATTTGATTGATTTGTTTCCATAGGTATTTTTTATAAAATGATGCCCAGCACCAAAAAGATCAGGAAGCCAGCAAAGAATAAGGCTGTATAAACCGGTGAATCCTTTTCCTCATGTGCTTCTACCAATAATTCTTCAGTCACAAGATATAGCAGTGCGGCAGCTCCAAATGATAAAATGAACTCCATGAGTTTTTCAGGCGCATTATGAAGCAGGAAAAGCCCGGCAACCGCACCGATCAGGAATACCAGCCCAAGGCCGACCAATACCTGATAAAGTTTCGGCTTACTTTGGGTGCCTGATCTGATCGTGGTCACCACGGCAATGCCTAATGAAAAGCATTCCAGCGCTAAGGCGAAGGCCAGTAAGGTGCCTTCTTTTTGACCGGCGGCAAACCCGATACCTAATAAAATGCCGTCGATCAAAAGGTCAATGCCAACCGCTGCCAAAGCCGCCCAGGGTAGTGTCCCTTTAACTGCTGAATTTTCTTCGGTTGCTTCTATTTTTTCCGTGACCTGTTTGACAATGAGCATAGCGGCAATGCCGACAATAAAGCCGATCACGATCATGACCGGGTCGTGTATCTTGATCATGTCCGGCAGTAATTCAACCGCCACGACCGAAAAGACAACTCCGGCTGCGAAGTGCAGGGTCATGCTTTTGAATGCGCTGCTGGCATTGCGAAAAATAGCCAGGGTACCACCAGCAAGCAATAACATTACCGGTATAAGCGTAAAAAGGATCTCTTTTTCAAACTGGGTCATAATTTTTAGGATTAAATGAGTGCCTTTAAATACACGTTCAAAGTGTCCACCTGTTGCTTTAATTTAGGATCGGGTGCAATTCCGGACTGTGACTGATGATCCAATACATTTTCCATCATAGCCGCATACTGAAGCAACAGAAAATTGATGTTTTTCTCAGAATAATTTGATAAATCCTTACGTTTCAGGCTGCCTTGCTGTAATTCAAGCAAATCCTCCAGTCTTTCACGTGTTTCCTGTAAGGCCGTCTGCCGGTAACAATAAATTACATAGAGTAGCAAGCAGTAAGTAAAAGCATTGATAATAAATATGCTTTTGACAAATGCAAATGTCACTGCCGCTGATATCCCAATGATATTGATAAACAGGTTGATGGCAATGATCAGATAACTTGCCTTATAAGTATTCGTTTTCATAACTGATTATCTTACAAATTGCCTCATGGTTTAATGTATTTATATAACTCTGGGAATCTTTCCTGGCTGGCCAATGCCACCCGGACATAGGCAATTGAGGCGGCAATGGATGCAATTGCAATAGCGACCAATAATTGAAGCGGGAAGGATTTTCCCTGTAAAAGCGCGGCCAGATTTAGACTTACGCAGCAAATGATCAGCATAACTTTCACCATCCAATGACGTTTGCGCAAACAAAGCAAAGAAAGCAGGCACATACCGGCTACGACCGCACCACTTACAAAAAACAGCTGACAACCCTCATAAGGCTGCGGATGCAAAAAATTTACAGAACGTCCGCATAACTCCGGCCATAGCCAACGTGCAGCCTGGTTCAGTACAAACAAAGCGGCAGTTAATAAAAGACCGAACATCGAAAAGCGGTTTAACCAGAACATGAACCGAACCCGCTCTTTATAAAGGAATAGTAGAATTATGGCGCACCAATAGGGAATCCAAAACGGAGCATTGACCAGATGCGGTGCTATATTTCTCAATTGCGGCCACCTGATCTGTTGAATAGCGCCCTCCAGCCAGCTATTGGTTTGGCTTAAATTCACATGGAAAACGGTAAAACAAACGGCGATCAGAAAGCATACCATGGCCACCGATGTTGACCAGCAAACGATCTGAAAGGTTCTTGAATTATATTTGCTCCATTTCATTTGCTGAAAAATTCGAGGTAAACCAAAAAAACCGCACCCGCTGTCATCACCAGCAAACAAAGACCACCTAACACATTGGATAATGTCTTATTCGTGTATTCTCCCATGATCTTTTTATTATTGGCGATATGCAATACGATACCGATGATCACCGGGCAGGTCACCCCATACAAAATGGCTGTGTAAAGCAAGGCATCCACCGGGTTGATGCCGAAGTAATTGATCGCTAAACCGAGCAGTACAGAAATGATCAGAATGACATAAAACGCTTTTGCCTGGTGGAATTTTTTATCCAGGCTGCCTTTCAGCCCGAAAGTTTCCGTAACGATATAGGAAAGCGAACCACTCAATACAGGTATGGCCAGAAAACCCGTACCAATAATGCCAACTGCAAAAAGCAGGTAGGATAACCGTCCCGCCACTGGTTCCAGTGCTTTGGCTGCCTGTTCAACGGTATCAATATTCCTAACGCCATGTGAATAAAGGGCAGTGCCCGTAGCAAGAATGGTGAAGAACATGATGAGATTGGATAAGAACATTCCCAGGTTCACATCGATGCTCATTTTTTGGATCAGCATACCCAATAATTTTCGCTCTCTTTTTCCCCATTGTCCGGGAAATCATCGCTCAATGTCAGCCGGCGTTTATTGATGATCAGTTGCCGCTTTACCGTTTTTACATCTTCGGCTTCCATGGCGGTCTGCCAGAAAAATAGATAAGGCGAAATGGTCGTACCTAATATCGCGACCAGCACACCGATAAAATCTTTGTCCATCCGGAACGTTGGTACCACGGTCTGCTTCAGCACCCGCCACCAGTCAGGCTTCGTAAAGAAGGGTACGGCGATATAAAGCAGCAAGGTCAGGCACAGGTATTTTAATACGGCGACGAGACTTTTGGTAGGGCAGGTAAACGATAAAAAACAGTAATAATCCCGTAAAAAGAATGCTGAAGTAAATGGCAGGCACCGATGGAATAAGCAGGTTGGCCACCGCACCCATAGCAGCGATATCCGCCCCAATGTTCAGGATGATCGCCGGAACGCTGAAGATCACCATCAGGTACAATACAGGTTTGCCATAGTGGGCTTTCAGTGTCGTGGTCAAGCCCGCCGAGGTGATTAGCCCTATCCTGGCACACATTTCCTGAATGGCTGCCATTAAGGGAAAGGTGATTACTACTGTCCATAAGGTCGTTAAGCCATATTTGGCTCCGGCCTGCGAATAGGTGGCAATACCTGACGGGTCATCATCGCTTGCTCCGGTCACGATACCAGGCCCCAGCGCCCCCAAAAACTTCTTTACCTTTTTAAGCATCTTTTTCTTGTTAGCTTTTGCAGCATTATGGTGGCCACTGTCGTAAGCCAGCAGGCGAAGCGCGTTGAATACCACTAAAAGGGTTGAACCCTCGTGTGCGACAACCGCCGGGCCGATTGAGGCTATTCCTAAAATGGTTAGTGGGATCAATACTGCCACCATACCCAGGCTGATGCACAGGTTTTGTTTAATAATGCCCCTTGATTTTCGGCTCAGGCCGATAGCAAAGGGCAGGCTTTCCAATTGATCTCCCATTAAAGCGATATCAGCGGTTTCCAAAGCGACATCCGAACCGGCAGCGCCCATCGCGATACCAACCGTACTTTTTGCCATGGCGGGTGCATCATTTACGCCATCGCCTACCATCGCTACTTTTTTCTCCGACTTATCCAGTTTCTGAACGGCCGCTACTTTATCTTCCGGCATCAGGTTTCCCCAGGCTTCGGTCACGCCAACTTCTTTAGCCACAGCATCTGCCACTTGTTGGTTATCACCAGTGAGCATCACCATTTTTTTAATGCCCAGTTCTTTTAACTGGCTGATCACACTTTTAGCTTCTTTTCGCGGTGTATCCATCAGGGCGATGATACCCAGGAAGTCTTTTCCTGATTTCACCATCATGGAAGTGTTACCGCCTTTTTCCAGTTCTTCCACCTGTTTTTTTAATTCATCAGGAAGCGTTTTACCGAAAAGGGCCAGATTACCGATCAACACTTCATGGCTTCCGACCTTGGCCTGAACGCCTTTACCTACGATGCCTTTAACACTACTCGCTTCCGGTATTTTGTGGTTTTTCTTTAACCTTTCCATACCACCAACCACAATAGCTTCCGCTAATGGGTGGTCACTCAATTTTTCAACGGCTATAGCAGTTTCCAATAATTCCTCTTCTGTCGTGCCTTCAAAAGGGATGACCTGTGTCAGCTTGGGTTTACCTTCGGTCAAGGTGCCTGTTTTATCAAATGCAATGGCTTGCAATTCGCCCAGGTCTTCCAATGGACGGCCACCTTTGATCAGTACGCCACCACGGGCTGCGCGAGCTACACCACTCAAAACGGCACTGGGTGTGCTGATCGCTAAAGCGCAGGGACTGGCAGCAACCAGCACCGACATGGCCCGGTAAAAGCTTTTGCTAAATGGCTCATCGATCACCAGGAAGGCAAAGCATAAAGCGGTCACCAACACCAGGACGGCAGGAACAAAATATTTCTCGAACTTATCGGTGAATAATTGGGTCGGCGATTTTTGTTTCTCCGCTTCATTAACCATTTTCACCAAACGGCTGATGGTGGAATCTTTGGCCTCGCGGATCACCTTCACTTCCAGTGCCGAGCCACCATTGATGGTGCCGGCAAATACCCGGTGTTCAGCTTTGATGGATTTTTCAGCGCTGTAATCTTTTTCGCTATCAGCAACTGGCCGCTTATCCACCGGAACGCTTTCGCCCGTTATCGGTGCCTGGTTGACGCTGCCTTCACCTTTAACCACTACGCCATCAGCGGGTATCTTACTATTAGGTTTGATAACGATGACCTCACCTAATTTCAGTTCCTCAATTCGTACTTCAGTTTGTTTACCGTCACGGATGACGTGGGCAGTTGGCGGCGCTAAACTGGTTAGCGCTTCAATAGACTTGCGGGCTTTGCCCATGGCATAATGTTCCAGTGAATGGCCGAGACTGAACAGGAATAACAATAGCGCCCCTTCCAGCCATGACCCTAAAATAGCCGCACCGATAGCCGCTACCAACATCAGGAAGTCGATCTCAAATCCACCCTTCAGGACGGTTTCCACGGCTTCTTTTGCCGTGAAATACCCGCCGAAGAAATAAGCGATGATATAACAGGAAAGACTGGCCCACTCCGGAAGTGATTTGACAAAATGCAAGCCCCAGCCTGCACCCAGCGCAATGCCACAGAGGATTGCAAAGATCAGCTCGGTATTCTTTCCGAAAATACCGCTATGCTCGTGGTCGTGACCTTCTTCGTGTTCATGCCCCTCTTCATTAGGATCGTGACCTTTTTTTCCTCTTTATCTTCCGGGCGGCTAATATCCACCCTTGGATGTTCGTGCTTGTGCCCTTTATGGGACGCTGCGTTTTTGCTTTCCTGTTTTTTCATGGTTTACTGGATTTTATTCTTCTTCACTGTTTTTTAATTTGCTCAAAAGGTCATATGCGCCCTTGGTAACAATCTGGCTGTTCGCCGGAATAGATGCCGGTAATTCAACACCGATATAACCTCCTTCGTTTACACCGGTAGTAACCTCTGCCATTTTAAAGCGATAAACTTTGGTGTCGCCATCTTTTCGCTTTTCGGTATCAGTACCTGACATTAAAAATACATATTGTTTACCCTCGAAATTGACGATAGCCGATTCAGGCAAAGCCGGGGTTTCACTTTTGCCGGTTTCAATAAAGGCCTTTACATAGGTGCCTGGCAGGAAGTTAACACTGCCCTTAGCGATGCTATGGATACGAATGGTCTTATCGGCATTGATCTCTTTGCCCACCAGCGATACGATGGCCCGGCGCTCGGTTGAATCATTGGTTAGCGTGAACCGGACATTCTGACCTGGCTTCACCTTTTCCGCATCGCGTTCAAATACATTCAGCTCCACATGCAGATTATTGCTGTTCACGATCTCCAGCATAATATCATTCGGGTTAACGAATTTGCCCACATTGGTATTCACCTTGGTCACATAGCCACCGATGGGTGCATAAATATTAACTGTACTGCGAATCGCACTTGGCGTTAATTTTGAAGGGTCGATATTGATCAGTTTCAAGCGCTGACGTAAAGCGGCTTCTCTTGCCATCGAACTTTCGTAGTTAGCCTTGGCCTGCTGTAAAACTTTGGTAGCGGTGACATTTTGTGACGCCAAGGTTTGCTGACGTTTGTATTCTTCCGAATTGAGGTCATGCTGGCTTTTGCTATCCAGGTAATCCTGCTGTAATTGTACATAGTCCTGGTTCTCTAAAACCGCGATCACCTGACCTTTACTTACGACAGAGCCTTGCAGCACCGGAATAGATTTAACGATACCGCCCATTTGCGTACTGATACTAACCAGGTCCTGCGGAGGCACATCGATAAAGCCGTTCACTTTTAACACGCCGCTCAATGCTTTCGGGCTGACATTTTCCAGCTTAACGCCGAGCGTATTGTATTGCGCCTCGCTGATCTCGGCGACATTACTTTCTTCTTTCTTCTTGGTCGTATCAGCCTGGGCGGGGGTTTCTATTTTACCGCCGCCGCAGCTGCCGAGCGTTAGGGCCAGTGAAGCGATCATCATTAGCCCTGTAAATTTTATGATTTGTTTTTTCATTTCTTTAATTATAAACCGGTCAGGTATTGCAAGTCGTAAACAGATTGATTATATTGATTAAGTGCCTGTAAATAGGCCAGGCGGATATCCGAGGCGGTTTTTAAGGCCTGGACAAATTCCACATAGCTGATCTCTCCATTTCTAAAAGCGATTTGCGCCTGTTTAAGAATTAGGTTAGCATTTGGTAAGGCACTTGTTTCATAATAAGACACTGAGCGGTCGTTTTTTAATAATTGGTGATAGGCCTGCTCATATTGACTGGATAAGTTTTTCTCATACAATTGCAGCTGTGTCTGCGAAACCTCCTTTTGAATACGGGCTGATTTTACACGCGCCGCATAAGGTTTGAAAAACAGTGGAATGGAAACCCCAGCCTGTACACCCTGGAAGCGGTTTGCCCCGGTAAAATTCCGGTCAACACCATTTACATTCTGAATACCCATAATGGACTGGTTAAAATAACCGATCGTAAAATCGGGTCCTGATTTAGCCTTCTCCAGATCAATATTGCGATCGGCCAAAATGATCTGCTGACGCTGGTAGGCCAGTTGCGGGTTCTGATTGATAGCACTATCCAGGTGCTTAAATTCTGCTACCGCTTTTTTCAATGCGCCATGGTTCAGGGTTACTGAATCGGTGGTGTTCATCAAGCGCTGTAGTTCAGCACTTGCCGCAGCGATATCACCATTATTGCGGGTCGTTTGATTGCGGATCTCATTTAGCTGCGTTTCCGCCGTTGTTTTTTCCAGCAGGTTACTTGCACCGGCTTTGTAGCGTACCGAAGCTGCACGATAGAATTCGTTGTAAATCGAATCCTGCCGCAGGTAAAGATCACTTAAAGCCGTAAAATAGGATAACTGTCCATAAGCCTGCCTTACCTGGTAACGCAATTGTGACTGGGTTAAAGTCAGCCCTATCTGTGCATTTTTTCTTGCGCTTCAAAGACCTGGCGCTGGCTTTTAAATAAGCCGGGGAAAGGAATGCTCTGCTGGATATTGATCTGATTATCCCTTTTGATACTGTTAAACTGACCGTACTGCAAATTCACATTGGTTTTTCCCAGGTCGAAAGCGCTCCCTTTTAGGGCTGTTTGCTGATTGATCTGTAACTGGGAGGAACGCACGCCGAAATTATTGGTCAGTGCCGTATTCACCGCCTGATCCAGGCTGATAGGACCGCCCGGTGTTACACGGGTCTGTGCTTTAGCGGATGATAACCCGAATCCCAGGAACAACAACAAGGTAGCGATCACTTTAGCCGCCTTACCGCCTTTGCGGTCACTGCGCGACTTTTCAAAATAAGTATATAACACGGGTAATACAATTAAGGTTAATATCGTGGAGGTCAGCAAACCGCCGATCACCACCGTTGCCAGCGGTTTCTGTACTTCGGCACCTGCCGCTGATGATATCGCCATCGGCATAAAGCCTAAAGAGGCTACCGTTGCGGTCATCAACACCGGGCGTAACCTTTCGGCGGTTCCTTCCAATACAATTTTCTTCAGGTCGGTCAATCCGCCTTTTTTCAAACGGTTGAACTCGGTGATCAATACGATACCGTTTAACACGGCTACCCCGAACAAGGCAATAAAGCCAACACCTGCTGAAATACTGAATGGCATTCCTCTTAATAGCAAGGCGAAAACACCTCCGATAGCTGCCATCGGAATAGCAGAAAATATCAGGACGGATTGTTTGATCGAACCAAAAGAGAAATACAGTAATAACAGTATAAGCAGCAAGGCTACTGGTACAGCCACGGACAAGCGGGCAGTTGCTTCTTTCAGATTCTCAAATTGTCCGCCATAGGTTACATAATAACCCGCCGGCATTTTGATCTGCTGATTGATCTTGGCTTGTATCTCGGTAACTACGGACTGAATATCACGCCCGCGCACATTCAGGCCAACCACAATACGACGCTTGGTATCTTCACGCTGTATCTGGTTAGGGCCAACCTGGAACTCCACACTGGCTAATTGTTCCAGCGGCACCTGGTTCCCATTAGGTGCGGTCACATACAGGTTCTTCACGTCATCGATACCCTGGCGGTTTTGATCTGATAAGCGAACAACCATATCATAACGGCGCTCACCTTCGTAAACTAAACCGGCCGATTGCCCGGCGAAAGCCGCGTTGATGGCCGTATTGACCGTAGCTACGCTTAAACCATATTGAGCAACTTTATCGCGGTCGATCTTAACCACGATCTGCGGCAGGCCGGTGGCTTGCTCGATATACAGATCTTTGGCACCGGAAACACTACTAACGATCTTGCCCACTTTCTGCGAAAGGTCGGCCAGCGTTTGCAGGTCATCACCAAATATCTTGATACCGATATCCTGGCGTACACCTGAAATTAGCTCGTTAGAACGTAATTGGATAGGTTGGGAAAAACCAAAGGTCACACCCGGTACATTTTCCAGTTCCTTAGCCATCAGGTTCGCCAATTCTTCACGGTCATGTGTCGTGGTCCATTCTTTTTTATCTTTCAGGATCACGGTGAGGTCGCAGGCATCCATCGGCATAGGGTCCGTTGGTATCTCGGCGGCACCGATCTTACCGATCACCTCTTTAACTTCAGGGAATTTTTTAACCAGTATCTGTGAGGCCTGGTTAACCTTATCGATAGTCTGGGAAAGTGAACTGCCGGTAAGCAAGCGGGTTTCTACTGCAAAATCCCCTTCTTCCAGTGTCGGGATAAATTCCCCGCCCATACGGGTAAAAGTGAATACCGCAGCAACCAGTAAAACCACAGAAACAATGATGATCTTCAAACGATGGTTCAGCGCACCAATGATCAATGGCTCATAACGTTTGTGAATGGCATCCATCATTTTGTCTGATATATTTTTGCCGTTCTTCGGCTTTTTACTCAGAAACAAGGAAGAGACCATTGGCACATAGGTCAGCGATAACAGGAATGCGCCGATAATGGCGAAGGCTACGGTTTCAGCCATCGGCCGGAACATCTTGCCTTCAATACCTACCAGTGCCAGGATCGGGAAGTACACGATCAGGATGATGATCTGTCCAAAAGCCGCAGCACTCATCATGCGCACTGCCGAGGTTTCCACCTGTCCATCCATTTCCTCCTGAGTGTAAGCCTTGGCTCGTTGTTTGGCGTATAAAAGATGCATGGTGGCTTCAACGATGATCACCGCCCCATCAACGATCAAACCAAAGTCGATAGCGCCCAGGCTCATTAAGTTGCCGGAAACACCGAAAAGGTTCATCATACAGATGGCAAAAAGCATGGCCAACGGGATCACGGAGGCGACCACTAAACCTGCACGGAAATTGCCCAGGAATACGACCAGAACGAAGATCACAATAAGCGCGCCTTCGATCAGGTTTTTTCAACGGTGCCAATGGCACGGCTAACTAACGCACTCCGGTCAAGGAACGGTTCTACGACCACCCCTTCAGGTAAGGTTTTGTTGATGCGGGCTATTTTCTCTTTTACCGCTGTTACCACATTATTGGCGTTAGCACCTTTGAGCATCATCACGATACCACCGACAGCCTCGCCGCTGTTCTCTTTAGAGGCGCGGGTCAATGCACCGTAACGGATAGAGTTGCCGATATTAACGGTAGCGATATCCCTTATTAATACGGGTGTGCCGTCTGTATTATTTTTAACTACGATCTTACCGATATCATCGGTCGAACCCACCAGACCTTCACTGCGGATAAAGTAGGCGTTGGGTTTTTTATCGATGTAAGCGCCACCTGTATTTTGATTGTTTTGGGCCAGCGCATCAAATACATTATTAATGCCCAGGTTAAAACTGCGCAATTTATCAGGGTCCAGGGCGATCTCATATTGTTTCAACAGACCTCCGAAACTATTCACCTCGGCGATGCCCGGTGTTCCTAACAACTGGCGGCGGACGATCCAGTCCTGCACACTGCGTAATTCACGCGCGTTGTATTTGGTCTCATAACCGGGCTTGGCATGAATAACATATTGATAGATCTCGCCCAAACCGGTGGAGATCGGTGAGATTTCGGGATTCCCTAATCCGGCTGGAATATTGTTCTTGGCTTCCGACAGCTTTTCGTTCACCTGCTGCCGTGCCCAGTAAATATCCACATCATCGTGGAATACGATGGTCACTACAGACAAGCCAAAGCGCGAAATGGAACGCACTTGTTCGATTTCGGGAATAGTAGCCATGGTCTGTTCGACCGGATAAGAAATGAGCCTTTCGACTTCCTGTGTTGCCAGCGAAGGGCTCAGCGTGATGACCTGAACCTGATTATTCGTAATGTCAGGAACGGCATCTATGGGTAATTTTTTGAGTGACCAGATCCCCCAGGCGATAAGCCCGAGCGTGAAGATCCCGATCACCAATTTATTGTTGATGGAAAAATGAATGATCTTATTCAGCATAAACTTAATCTAATGCTTGGATAAGATATGACAGTACCTCTGTATGATCCCGATCATCGCCAATAACATGAAAATGGTGATGATGGTCAGGCCTATGATACGGATGATACGCATCCATAGCGGCCTGTGGGACTTTTTCTTCTTCTTTTTCTTTTTTGAGTTACAGAGGTACGCTTAGCAGGTGTTAACCTGTTTGTTGCCATACCGGTACAAGTAAAACATGAAATAATAAACTTGCCGCAAAGGCGCGTCGGCTACGACGCAAGCGGCGAACTCGGAAAGTTTATGCGTTTAGCTTGGGCGGTTGCCAAATATTAGCTGGTCGGGTAACCGGCTTTTCAGGGATCATATAGACTTTAATGGAGGTGTAGGTAACCATAACTGGTTTAAAGACCATCTTGCTATGGATGACTACCTGCATATTGCAGCAATTGCAATGGCACATCGGCGGGCACTGATCCTGAGTTGGTTTGGATTGGTGCTGCTTGGTAAAAATGGAGGAAATGAAAGAATTGGGCGCACGACCAACGGTATCCTTACATGGCTCTAAGTCCAGAGTCAGGAAAAACATCGCCAATATGAAGCACATCCATTTCATTTCGCTGCAAAGATATTAAATCACTATTTAAAATTATAATTAATAAGTTTGACTTTTATCATAACCAGATACGTAACAACGATTTATACGGTTTGTTTATAAGACTTTACCTTATATCCCTTGTTACAGTTTTAACAACTTTTAACAATTCAACATGAGCTACCAGGCGGAACTGATCATTTTAGGTAAGATATTATTAGCGGCCATCCTCGGGGCGATCATCGGTTATGACCGCGAAAAACACGGGCGGGATGCGGGCATACGCACCTACGCTGCGGTTTGCGTTGGTGCAGCGATATTCACTTCCATCGCTGCTCACTTAGGGGATACCGCAGCGGCATCCCGTATTGTGGCCAACATTGTAGTAGGCATAGGTTTTCTCGGTGCCGGTATTATTTCCCGCGATCCGGCCGGCAAAGGGTCCCAAGGCCTGACCACGGCCGCAACAACCTGGTGTACTGCCGCCGTTGGCGTAACGCTCGGCCTGAATGAATTTCTGATCGCTGTTGGTACAGCTGCTCTTTTATACTTCCTTCTTTCCCTACACCACCAGCGCTGGTATGTGAACTGGAAAAAACGCATTGCTGAAAAAGAAGCGGATTAAATCCGAAACATCTCCGCTGTCAGGATATGTTGTTGTCCATAATTATTCTTTACCATCAAGGTGCCTGTTAAGGGAAAATCCTTTTCGATGGTGCCTTTCTCTGTATATACTTTTACTTTCAGCGTTGTGTTCAGTACCTTATGTACATTGCTGTCCCTGATAATCAATGATTCCAGTTTATAAGTCCGCGTTTGTCCGGCAAAAATTTTAGGCGGGTTATCATAGGTGACAATTTTATGTTCGCCATCGATCCTTCCGGTCACATCAAATCCGGTCGAATTAACCGGGTAGTGGACTTCGATACTATAATCAGCAAAAACCCCATCAGTTGGATTTTTAAATTCAAGCGAAAGATCAAATTCAATATTCGTGTATTGCTGCGCGAATTGGCTGCTGTTATTGACATGACTAACCAAGCCCAGTATCTCCAGGTTTTTCTCCGCTATGGAAAACTTCGCGATTTCCTTTTGGGCCACTTCAGGCTTCCTGACACCTACTGGTGAAAATTTAATCACCTGTTCATCTTTTAATTTGGCAAAAAGTTCATTGAGGCGAGATCGGTCAGACAGGTCGATAACCTGGCGTCCTTTAAAGAACAGTGGGAAAATATCATCATGAATGCCATCAAACGAGATCAGGATATATTTATTAGGATGAGCATCCATGTCCTTTAAGATCAGATTATACTCATTTCCAACGCCCCCTTAAAGGCTTCTGCTTTTTGCTTATAACCTTTTGACAACACGACAATCACCTTTTTATAATCTGTCATGATCTGGTGCATCATTTTGGTGAAATCAAGGGCTGATTGCGCTTGTGAATGCATAATGTCCATCTCGGCATTAAATCCCTCATCGCGAAGAAAATCAGTAAATGAAATAACTTTTTCATTATGCTCCTGGCTATCCCAGCTGTAGGTAACAAATACTTCTTTTTCTGTCAATTCGCTAACGACTGGTAAAGCTTGTTTTTTTGATGAGCCGATCAGTCCTTCATCTTTTAAATGTTGTATTCCTTTAACGCTGATGCTGTATCGCAGATCAAGTTCATTTCTTCCAGGTAATGAAGCTATGGGCGGGCCGGTTTGAGAAATTCGGTTAAGCAATCCGCTTTCTGTCAGTCCATCTAAAAGGTCACGAAAACTATCCAGTCCACCATCCGGCATTAATTCCAAAAAGAAATCGCCGAACTTTATAGGATGTAATTTTGGATAAAGTTGCAACAGGATATAATTGATATAATCTTCCCTATTTTTAATATTATCTCTGGTCATGGTCATTTAATCAATCAGGTTCTTTAGAAGCGATAAAAACAACTTCTGAAAGGCTAATTTAAAGAACTAAATCTGGTAGCTCCATTTTTAATTTCCACATTACTTATTCCATTATCTATTATTCGGTCCCCTTTGGGCCATGCGCTACGCTATATCTTTTTCAAAGGATGCCGCTGCGATCATTGACCGGGTGCTTCGCCATTTTCGCTTTGCTGCAAACTGCGAACCCGAAATCCCTTAAAAAGCAATTTAAGCCTGCACTGGTTGACCACGCTTTGCCGGGTCAAGCTGCATTTGTCTTTTGCTTGCATTTTTTGATTGATCAATTCCGCCCCCGCTTTTTCGAATGACGATACAAATATTCCTGAAGGTACAGGTAAAAGCAGGCTATGATCCTTCGGACGCCTCGGCCGGCAATTGTAGCCGGCAGGGCGGTCTGCTTTTACCTGTATAAAGATCCGGGCCTCCCCGCGTTACACGAAAGATCTTTCCAGGGATAGCCTTTCCCGACATTTTTAAGAGTCTTCATTTAGCCTTTGCTGAGGCAAATTTATACCTCTTCGGCAAGCAAGGCCAGGCTTCGTGACCGAAAAAATCTCCACACCTCCGCTGCGCTCCGGGTAGTATTTTTTCTATGTCAGCCTTGCATGCCAGCCCCCCGCGCAAATTTTCTGCCTCTATCAAAGGCCAAATGAGGTTTTCCGCCGAATGGCCATAACAGAATGTTTAACGCACTTAATTAAAAAAGTCATGGAAATCACAGGAAGATTGGTAGCAGATGCTACCGTGAGAGCAGTCAACGAGGACAAAAAAGTAACAGGTTTCAGGGTGGCGGTTAACCGCACCTATCAATCTAAAGGCGAACGCAAGGAAGAAACCGCCTTTGTGGATTGCACCTACTGGCGTGGGGAGGGTATCGCACCCTATTTAACTAAAGGCATGTTGGTTCAGCTATCGGGATTTATGACCGCCGAACCGTGGGTAAGCCGTGACGGTGAGCCAATGGCAAGCCTGCGGTTTCGTACCGAGCAAATCCAAATGCTGACCAAATCGGCTAATTAACCTAACCCAAGTTAACAAAGTATTTAACCTTTAAAATTTAAGAAAATGGCACACAATCTTTTTTATAACGAGCAAACAGAGAAAGTTAGTTTTTTCAGTGTAAAGGAAAAAGCATGGCACGGGTTAGGGCAGATCGTGGAAGATTACCCGACCAGTGCGGAAGCGATACGCTACGCAGGGTTAGATTATTCCGTTGAAAAACGCCCCTTGTTCACCAACTCCCTGCCCAATGAACTGAATGAAATGGCCGAAAGTATCGCATTTCCTAAAATTGATGTACCTAACTTTTTTGCTACCGTTCGTACCGATAACAATTCGGTTTTGGGTGTGGTTGGCAAAGACTACGAAGTCGTACAAAATGCCGATGCATTCCAATTCTTTGATGCTATCGTAGGTGGCGAAAGCGGTATCAAGTACGAAACCGCAGGCGCATTGGGTAAGGGTGAGCGCATATTTATTACCGCCAAACTGCCCGATTATATTAAAGTAGGTAAACAGGATTTAATTGAGCAGTATTTATTCCTGACCACCTCGCATGATGGTTTTGGTAGTATTACCGCAGCTTTTACACCAACCCGTATCGTTTGTAATAATACCCTGAACGCTGCCATGCGTAACCATTCCGGCGGTATCAAAATACGTCATACCGCTTCGGCTAATGACCGCCTGAAACAGGCGCACACTTTAATGGGCATTTCCCATGTAATGGCCGAAGAATTAGAGGAACTGTTTAATCATTGGACAAAGGTACGCATCACAGATACGCAGGTGAAAAAATTGATACAGGTAGCAATGGCACCAAATAAGGAAGTAATCACCAATCTGGAATTGGGTTTGGTGGATAAGCTATCTACTACCTACACCAACATTGTAGATAACGCCTACGCCTATGCAATGGGTGACCCGACCCAACAAATGGAAACGACCGCAGGGACATTGTTCGGCGCATATAATGCGATTACAGGCTACTACCAAAACGTGCGCAACTTCAAGGATGGCGATGCCAAATTCAAGTCCATCATGGATGGCACAGCCAAACAACGGGGACAGGTAGCTTTTGACCTTTGCGGACAGTTCGCAAAAAATGGAGCGGAAGCGCTAACCCTGAATTAATGAACGGTGCAGGGGAGCAATTCCCCTGCTTTTTACTCACCCTTAAAATGGTTATATGCAACCTTTAACGCTGATGAATAACGTAGCGAAAGCAAGGCTTTTGCACAGTTTACTAAGAGAGGAAATCCCTGAATTTTTGGGTTATCTGAATGAATTAACAGAAACGGTATTAAATGACCAAGAGCATATCCGCAAGGAATGGGATAACGGTTTTTTAAATGTAGAAATGTGGTTTGAACTGGCTGAAAGGGTACAGGCCATTATGGCTAAATATCCCAAGGATTTATACAGGTCGCCCAACGTGTTCGCTGACCAGTTATTCGATGGGCATTTGGCGATTTTTACCCGCCACGCACTCAACCTTTACGTCAAACTGGAAAAGCAGACCGACCCGAAATTTAAACCTGCCGTTGAACTTTTATTTACCTGATTATGAAAACACATCACAGCTACACCATTCCCTGTGGATTATTGCTGATTGCAATTTGCCTGTTTATCCGCTATTGTATCGGCCGGCGCAGGTTCAACCGCAGGGGGATTGCAGGATTACAGACATTCAGCAGTTACCGCCGTTTTGTGGTCACTACCACTATCGAACTGATTTTAATGATAGCCGCTAACCTGTGCGGAT
This sequence comes from Mucilaginibacter sp. P19, assembly GCF_050632265.1. Classification (NCBI taxonomy): domain Bacteria; kingdom Pseudomonadati; phylum Bacteroidota; class Sphingobacteriia; order Sphingobacteriales; family Sphingobacteriaceae; genus Mucilaginibacter; species Mucilaginibacter sp. P19. The sequence continues at coordinate 181,040 of NZ_CP192586.1, read as the reverse complement.
TGGCAGGTTTGTTTTTACTGGCTGTCGCAGGCATTAACCATTTAAAACTATAAGCCATGAGCATATTAGCCAATAAGACCGAAAGAAAAGCCCTGCGCATTTTGGGTAAAACCCTCAAATTCTTTGACCAAACTGCACTCTTGAATATGAGTGCGGTAGATGCCGAAGAAGCAAGGCAGGCCGAGAACCTGATAAAGGGCATCATTGAAAGTAACGGATTTACCGCCCGAACCCGCAACGGCAACTACATTTTATTTAAAACACTTTAAAATCAAGAACCATGAAAACGAACTTTTTTGAACAGATAGCAGGATTGCAAATCAATGGAAACCTGCTTTTAAATATCCACCACGATGAAACAGGAGTGATAACCGTTTCAGCAGTATTGAAAAAAGGAAACATTACCGCAACCGCAGGGAACAGCCTGCCACCCATGCTATTCAAAGGAACAGCTACCGAACTGGACGAGGGATTTTTTGGGCAGTTCGCACAGCCTGTTAAACAAACTGTTGGCATCATTAACAATTTGAAAACTTACCAAAAGGAACTGGAAAAAGCCAAAAAGAACGGCAAGCACGATAAAGATAAAACAGCCAAAGGGGGTGCTACTGAACCCGAGGACGACAAGGACGACGAACAAAATTTATTCAGTCCGCAGGTTGACGACACCGAAGCCAAAGCGGAGAAAAAGCGATTTTTTGATGATGCAATGGAAAAATCTAAGGAACTGGCTAAACAGATGAAGTATGCCGAAGCATTAGCGCAATTACCTGACCCTGCCGATTACGCCGATAAAGCGGAACTGATAGATAGCAGGCGCAAGGAAATTGAAGCAGGCAAAGAGATTTACGACAAATTAGCGAACCAATTTAAAGACTAAGCACCGCCATGAAAACACTGATATTACCGAGGGTATTTCTGCACAAGGAAAACGGGCAGGAATTAAGGTTATCCGACCCCAACGACAATTTTACCATTACCGATGTACAAAACTTTTTTGCAGGTACATACCCCGTGTTGACCAACGCCAAAATTATCGGGCCTGATATCATCAATGATGAAGCTGTTTACCGATTTGAAAGCACGATGGGAACGAAAGGATAACCATGAAAAAGAACATAAAGAACCGAGTGATTAAAATCAATACCGAGAGTAACCAATGGAAAATACAGCAATTGTTCGGAGAACTGGCGGTCAGGTTAGACCGTCTGCCCGATGCCGACGAGGTAAGGCGCAACCCTTTACGAAGCGCACCCGCAGGGCTAACGGAAATGGTTTTTTGAACCATAGCTTTAAACCGTTTTGGGCATTCAGCGGGAACAGGGATAGGATAGCAAGGGAGTATTTTTACTCCCTTGCCAATCTCTGCGCTCATTACCAATTAGCCGTACCGCAAACTGACCTGCAGTTTCCGCAAAACATTTACAGCACTTGGCAGGAAATAGCCAATCAGGTGAGCGCCATCGACCGGAATTTTCATTGTCAGATATTACAGGATAAGGAAAAAAGGCTGTGTTATCCGTTGTCAAGACTTTTGATTTAAGCCATTGCCTGTTTTACATTCCAGTCAGGGCATATTGGAATTGGTCACAAACAGCGGGACAGGAACGAATTACTGAATTGGTGACCGTCCTGTTTGCTTATCTGCACCAAGTCGTAGATATTCCATTTTATGCGGAAAGCGGCACTTTTATGGATTACCAGTACGATACTTTGGAGCAATGGATACATGATGCGGAGGACGAGGGCAACACGGACGAAGAAGAAAAAGCGTGGCATCAACATCAGGAAGATACACTTTATGAAATGCGGCGGGCAGGTGGTCACATCATGCCCATTATTAAAAATCCCGTATGGTTGGAAAGGATGGAAAATGTAGTAATGAATTACCAACATCAGGATAAACATGAATTGGAATGGGCACTATTAGCCATTGAGTTTTTACAGCTTTACCACCAATACCCCAAGCGTTCAATTTCAGATGGTATCCACCCCGATTTGGTTTACCCTGACGAGGAAGAACGTATCAGGGTTGAAGAATACATCCATTTTTATTGGAGTGACAGGGATTGTTTTCAGGATGAATTAATGGAAATGATTAATTGCAGTTTTCAGGAAAGACCTGTACAGGATGAACCTACCGCCGTACACTTTTTTGATACGCTACCCGACCCGCAAAAAGTGGATTTTGATTTTGAAACACGGCTTTTTGGCTTGATTGAAAGATTAAGGGATTTATTAGACCAATACGACCATGAAGAACATCACGCAACAGTTTAACAGTGGCTTTGAACCTTTTAAAGCCCTGCTGATATACCGACACAACGAGGAACAGGAAATTAACCAGTTTCAGCGCAAAGAACAGGAAACGCAGATTTATGTGGAAAGCTACGACATTGGAAAAAATGGTCGCCCCATAAATGCGCATCCTTTTACCTTAAAGGAAATGACCGCTTTACATACCCTTTTGCAGACCTCACAGGAATTGCAGGACACCTACTTAAAAAGTAAGGGTTTATTACCTAACAAAGTTTTGTATGTCAATCAGCAAGCTAACGGTTTTGCTGTTTGGTACACCCCGCCACAGGCAGTAAACCTGTTTTTTATTGATGGATTAAATATTCCATCGGGGAAATACCATATACCTGCGATGCTTTGGAAAGCCAATGCCGATACCTTGCATGTTTATGGAGTAAAGGGCAAAAGCAAACCCAATGAGCATACTAAACTTTGCCACGCCCCCTATCTAAACATTTATGGAAGTGGTCAGGTGTGTATGGGTACGGTGCAGATCAATATCGGCAAATCCACCTGTTTAGAGGATTTTATGGACACATGGGAACGGTACTTTTTCAATAGCAATTTCAGCCATTCCATCAGTGGCAACAACAGCACTAAAACTAATACGACCGATTTGTGGCGTTCCCTCGCAGGTTCAACCGAACCGTTTCCGCAAGCGGAACTGCTGAATAATCATTTAACCCTTAAACAAATCATCCGATGAAAAAGCAAAAAGTAAATAAACCTGCTGTACATATTGTCCAAAAGGAATTGTTACAGCCTTATAATCCTGTTACCATCAACTTAATTGGTGCAGGTGGCACAGGTGGGCAGCTATTAACCGCCCTTGCACGCATGAACCATGCGTTGACCGCTTTAGGTCATGCAGGTATCTTTGTTAGGGTATTTGATAATGATATAGTAGATACCGCCAACCTCGGCAGGCAGTTGTTTACCACCGCCGAACTTGGGCAATACAAAGCGGTAGCGTTAATCAACCGCATCAATCGTTTTTTTGGGACAAACTGGAAAGCCGAAACTGTGCGTTATGACAAGGCTTCGTTAAAAGATAAGGATTTGGCAAGCGCAATCATTACCATTTCCTGCGTGGACACCGTAGCCGCCCGTTATGAGATTGCCGAAATTCTGCAACACCTCATTAATCAGTATGGCGGTCGTAACCGTGTTAAATACTGGCTGGATTTCGGCAATAGCCGTTCGAGCGGGCAGGTGATTTTATCGACCCTCGAAAAAATCAAACAACCCGCTTCGGAACAGTATCGGCCTGTTGAAGTGTTGCCTTTAGTGACCGAGGAATACAAAGATTTATTGGAGGCTTCCGAAGATGCGGACGAAACGCCAAGTTGCAGTTTAGCCGAAGCATTAAGCAAACAGGATTTGTTTATCAATTCAGCATTAGCGAACTGTGGGGCTTCCTTGTTATGGCAAATGTTCCGTGAGGGTATTCTATTCAACAGAGGTTTTTTCTTAAACCTTGCAGATTTTAGGACACAGCCGTTAAAAGTAGCCTGATTGCTATTTTACCCCGCCGGAATCTCCGGCGGGCGGGCATGCGCCCGCCCCGTTTTCGCCCCGTGCTTTCGCTGTGATTATTGGTGATCTGTTAAATCACGGGGCGCTCCATATCAATTGACTGCTGTAATCAAGATAGATGAAATCAGATCGATTGTAAACGCTCATCACGCTGCCATTCAAAAATGTGTCTACGCGCGTCCCCTAAACAAAATAAGGCTTTCCGCTTGGCGGAGTCCAGGTCATTTTGCCAGGATGGCCATGGATGGCTATATCCTGTTGGTTGATGGACGATGCTGATATGCCACCGGCCTTTTGTTTGAGGGGAAAGATTCAGCATAAAATCACCGGCTTTGGCCGCATAGCTACCTAAAGGCATTGGTGTCCATTGCAAACCTTCATTGCGATCATCTTCAATATGCTGTAAGAAAGTAAGCATATTAATGATCACCTTCATTTCACCCGAAACAGCTGTATCGCCAGCCAGCATGCGCTGGATACTCCGAATTATGGCGTCATATGACCGATGATCACCCCATGTTTTTAACCGGCTTGCCAGTTCACCAGGTGTCAGGTCCAATTCATTGTATTGCGTACTGAAGTACGCTAAATCGTCAGTAAGTTCCATCGCTAAAATATTGATGAAACAATAATACGTCATAATGTCGTTATTTTAAAACCATTTATGGAAATAGTTATTAACATTTTTGTGTTAAATCTAAAACGGAATTGTGATTTAGTTTTTACATATCATTTTGAAATGATGACCTTTGTGCCTTTAAAACCAATTATATATGCCCATCCAGATCATAAATAATTTAGAGATTCCAATGCTCAGTTTTGACCATAGTGAAGAATATTGGCCACATATCAGTTTGCCTGTTAAAGATGCCTATAGCGCTGGGGAGGTAAAAGATGCCGCCACAGTTCAGAATGCCCTCAAGCTGGCTTTCGCAAAATGCGGTGAATTATTTATGGGTATTATTTCAGGCGAGCAGCGTGCTTCCTTTTATTTGTATGTCCAGCATCTGTTGGAAAACACCATTAATACTTTTAAGGCGATGCTGGGTGGTGAAGATTTTCCGGAAATCAATAAAAGTGATTTTGCCAACATCAGAAGAACCTTACGTATCATTTTGGAGCAAGCGACCAATGTTGACTTAATAGGTCATCCTGATTTTAGGGCAGAAATCGTTCAAAACCGACAATCCTACCACGATACTTTGGATAGGTTACTTTATCTCGGTTACTATGCTTTTGTAATAAGTCAGCAGTTCGCCCAGAGTGCCCTGTTTCCAAAATCAGTCAACTTTGATATCGATGAGCAAGGTTTATTGGGTATCGGTTTAGAACCTGCTTATAAACCTATTTTTGATTATCTGGAAAAAGATATCCCCAAACATGATGAAAGTGTAACCTTATACCATACGATTGAGGACCTTATTAAAATTTGGCGCGAATTAGGGGTCGAGTACGGCGAGATGGCCAGTTTTTTTGCAGAGCAGATTAAGAACCCGCAATTCAGATTTGCGCTTATCTCAAAAGATAGTTTACATGACCAGGCAAAGCAGGTATTCCAACCAAATGGAGATATTGTGCTTAGTTTCTATGATGGCTTGACGGTTAGCCGAAGAAATGTACTGAGCTTTGAGGATTGTATTTTAAGAAGCCAGGATATCAATCGCATCATGTACCGGCCATTGGTGGAGATCGTCGTAGATGGACAGGCTTTCATTATGGCAGGATTTAACAGATGGTTGGAATGCTTAAGCACGCTAACTACCAATGCATTGCCCTGGGGGCATGTTGCTGAAGAATGGAATCAGCATAAGCCTGTTAAAAAGTTTGTACAACATCTGCAAGATACGCACGATGATATACTCGAAGATGCTGCCGTTGAGCTGTTGAACCTTGCACAGGTACCTCATGATAAATCTATTAAAAGCCTGAGGCAGCATAAGGGAAACAATTTTCCGATCGATAAACTTAAAGGGGTAGGCGAGATCGACCTCATTCTTGCTGATACTCAAAAGAAAATCCTTTATATCGTAGAATGTAAGCATAATAAATCACGGTTTGATTACTTTAACTGGAAGCGCGATTATTCGACTTTTAAGGATAAATATGAAACACAGCTTAACAATAAGATCACTTTTGCAACAGGTGAAACAGAAAGAATATTGATCCACCTGGAGGTGGTGAATGGGGTGGCTATAGATGACAAGCCCGGCTACACCGTGCAGGGAATGTTTTTGATTAATGCACCAACTTTATATATGTATGATGCTTTCTATCCAACCTTGACCCTTCATAATCTTCAGCAGTTATTAAAAGGGGAATATGTGATCCCCAAATTTGAACTGACCTTACCTGATGGCCAAAAGCTCTTGGTGGAGCAGCCGTATTTTACGAACTTGGATAAAATCCTTTAACCTAAACCAAAAATGTATAAAGGCGAATTTATATTTCATCCGATAGGCCAGGGGTGTTTTTACACCGGTGAGCTTTTCAGCGATAAAGAAAGAGTATTCAGTTTTGTTTATGACTGCGGCAGTAATTCCGATCAAATGTATATTCGTGATGCTGTCGCAAGTTGGCCAGTAAAAACAGCGGGACAAAAAATCAATGTTTGTATGATCTCCCATTTCCATAGTGATCATATTAGTGGTATTCCGCAACTACTGAAAAATACGCGCTGTGACAGACTGGTGATCCCTTATTATGACCCTTTTCAACGGTTGATGATTTACCTTGAATCGGGATATGATGATTTTGAATACCGTCAAATGATGCAAGATCCTTACGCCTATTTTTCAGGCGAAGGTTTTGATATCGGGCAGATCATCGTAGTACGCGGTGGTGGTACAGAAACAAGTCTGCAGGAACGAATCCCTGTAGCGCCAGCCCCGTCAGAAAGTGGTAATATCAACCCTGAACAGGTTGATTTAACCAAGGATGGCGACGAATATTATAGTGATATGGTCGAGCAGGATGATCATCTGAATCAACAATTTTTTGCCCAACTGCAAAGCGAAGATCCTAATATTGATCCTGTCAGGGTGAAAGTCAGACACTTGCCCTACCAGTTACGCACACCATTGTATAAATTCATATTCTATACTTTGTCAGAAGAAGATGGCTCCGATGCTGACCTGAAAATAAAGAAAGCCGCGCTTAGAAAAGCAATTGACGATTATTGGGTCACTGCAAAACATGATACTGCCTCGGGCGTGAAATCTTTCCAGGATCTGTTCAATGCCAAACAAATTAAAGAGATCACCAGAATTTATAAACGTATTTTTGGTGCAGCAAAATTGAATGGTACATCGCTGGCTGTATTTCATAGGTTTGCGATGGAACCTGGAGGTTATGAAATTCTACAGCGCCACCCATTCGGCTGGAGCCATTTATACCAGGTTGGCCGTCAGCATGCGACTTTGATGACGGGTGATCTTGAACTAAATACACGCGAAAAACTAATTCTGTTTCAGGACTACTATCATGTTCACCTGGAAGAGGTTTCCTATTTTCAGGTTATGCATCATGGCTCGGACAAGAATTGGCCGTTTGGCGTTCCTGAAAGCAGGCTACATACCTTTCCGGATTATGTGATCAATCATGGTGTCGGTCGTAAGCATCATCCTGGATCAGAAGTAACTAAATTGCTGCGGAGTGTAAAACCGTACAATACTATGCTGAACAATGAACTTTCAATGTTACGGTATACAATTTACTATGGCTATAAATGAATAACAATATTCAAGATATAATCTGTACGTTTGCTACATACATCGGCGGGACCTCCGTCGAATTGTGATAAGGTTTAGGTAAAAGCCCTTCTTTGGAAGGGCTTTTTTATGCGGCTCTTTCTGCTTTGATCTTTATCCTTTTGCTTTTGACTTCGCCGGTCAATACGCGGTTGATATCGTCAATACTGTAATACAGAATACCGCCAATCTTGGTAAACGGAATCGTGCCATTATCCCTTAAAGTCTGAAGTGTGTTATCAGATATTTTGAGCATGTTTTTAACCTGGTAACTCTTTAGCCACTTTTTAGGTTCTTCGATTGCCTGTCCTAAAAGGCCCTTGATCTGATTTAATAATTGCTGGCCAAATTCCTGCAAATCTTCTTTAGTTATGATTTCTGCTGCCATAATTCATATCATTTGAGGTAAACTGATACAAACTTGGCTGGATTTAAGATAAAATATATCCGACATTGTCCGAGTCGGATATGCAATTATTTAAATTAAAGGAAGAACCGGGTTAATATGGTGACCCAATTTTATTTAAATTGAGTAAAAAAATTAAGCCTGACTTAAACTTATTAGTTTCATTTATCATATTCCATATCGACTTGAATTCCTAACAACTTATGTTCTGGTGAATCATCTTGCAAGATATGACAAATATTTTCCTCGATAATTGTGCGGTACTCATCTGCTGTTAAATATGGTTTGACCTCATCAAGTTGGTTTTGATTGATAGTCAGTATATATTGCTTGTTGGTGGGCAAAATCAGATCACTCAACACTTTGAATAGCTCAGCTACCTGCCTCGGATCGATGCCATCTAACAACCTGCTGTCGTGAAAAAGCAGGTTCATATGATGCCCATAACCGCTAAGCAAAATGGTCAGGTCATAGCAGAACAGCTTGACACTATTGATGCCGTCAGAAGCATCGGCCTCAATTTTGGCATCGAAATTATAGCGAAGCTGATTATCGCCATCGTTATTATAAACTGTTATACCCGCAGCAGATTCAGGATAAAAACGTTTAGCTAAGTCACGGAAAAAGTCCCGCAGGTCTTTAATCACGCCGTCCGCTTCGGTGAGATATGTAGCAGTCTTCAATGTTTCCTCGACGAACTTTTGATCGAGTTTGATCTTTTGATCCTGATACTGCTTAAGGAGTTGATCATAACGCTCCAAGTTTTCCTTCTCACTTTTAAGATCTGCAAGCCGGTTGGTCAACCGAACAAATACATCAAGTGCCTGATGGGTGTCAAGATATTTGAGGGTATTGTCAAAGGCGGTCTTGTCTTTGCCAAATTTTTCCGAAATGGCATCGATCTGCCGAACAAGTTCATTTTTCTGATCAAGGAGTCTTTTTTGCCTGTTCGATGTAAGGTGTTCGTAGAACTTTTCTAATTCATCCAGTTTTTTTAGAGCTGCTTCTGATAAGATAACTGCAGCTTCCTTGTATATACGCTCAATACTTTCCTTTTTAATATCAGGGGTTGTCTTGAGGCTCTCGTCGATATTATGCACCTGGCCCTGTAAAAGAACAACCTGGTTTTGTGCGTTATCCAGTTCAATACGCAGGCGATCGGCTTCCTTTTTGATGTCATAGAAATCTTCAGCAACGTTGAATTTGGAAAGATCTGATTCCAGCTTTTTTATCTTATCAGCAAGATCCTGTGTTGCCAAACTTACGTCACGGTTGCCGGCAAAAAAATCTTTGAGAAGTTGATCATTGCTAAGTTCTTTGATCAGGACTTTAATGCGTTCTCGCTCAGTTCTGAGTTTATACTTTTCCTGGACAAGATGGACATTGAGACCTAAAAGGAAGGAGTTATAAAGTAAAACTTGATAGGGTTGCCCTAACTCATTCGGATCATTAAAATTTACGTAGGAGCCTCTTTGAGGACGTATAAAAAATGGCAGCAACGACCGGAAAGATAGGTGCTTCAGATCATCCGGAATATCAAATAGTAGGTTCTCGAATTTTTTGTTGAATTCATTTTGCTTGATTTCTTCACCGTCAAGTTTGATTATCTGGCCGCCATCAGTTGATCGAGAAACTTTATATTCAACTCCACTGACTTGAAATTTTAGATAAAACTCCCACCCTGGCAGGTGTTTTTTAAAGGAATTTTTTTGCTTGATCCCAGGCAAAAATGTATGATCGCAACCAACAACGACTTTCCGACCCCATTGTATGTTCTGCTTTTATCTTTGATGCCGGGTGATGCCTGCTTTGCAACAATAAAGTTCAGGCCTGAAGTATTGGTAAATACAACCGGCTTAAAACTGGAATGATTTGAATGTAATTCAATTAGTTGCATTTAATAATAAGGCCTTTCTCCTCCTTAATAGCTTGAACGCTATATAAAAATATTAGTGTTAATACAAGGTTATCAAACGTCTGCCTGGCAAAATACAATTCATTATTGAGGTCTGCGAGATATTTCTTCCAAAGCTCATCGACGCTCAATGGACGATCGAGTTTTTGAAGTAGATAACTACCAAACCCTAAAAGGGATTCCGAAAAGTTCACGTGTTTACTTGGTAGCAGCATCCTTAATTTTTTTCAGGGTTTTTCTCGAATACATCGCACGATTCGAAATATTTTGCAATTATCGTAATAATTGCTGATTCGATATGCGCCTCATTTTTTGGAGCACAATTTTTTACCATGTCCCAGAAAATAAGATCTCCATGATGGCTTGTTTCGACTCCCGTCCAGTCCTTGTTTTTTGAATCCAGGTAAATGCCGGTCAATTTTTCCTGCAACTCATCGGCTAAGAAGCTTTGATTGCCAAGATATGTATTTAGTGCCCCCAGTTTCTGAGCGCCAATATTCAGGTAAAGTTGAGTGGTTTCGCTTAATTCATTAAACTGTATTTTCTCGTTCCAATCCGGGAATTCTATTTTCGCAGTTACGGATTGGATAGGCAATTTCATTATGTGTCCTACTACTTCAGCGAGCGCAGAATAATCAAGGTTGATTATAGCGTTAACATCAGGAATAAATCCGGCCACAGATAAAATCTGATCATCTGCTAATTTAAACAGGGTATTCTCCAAATCTTTAGGCGTAAGAAAACCACCATTTACCAAGGCGTGGTTTTTAACCAATGCCTTTATGGCTTTTTCGCTATCAGGATTTACACCCAAATATTTGTCATTGACTACAAAATAGAATTCTTTAATATCCGGCCATTGCTTTTTTAGACCAGCGAAATCGGTCTCAAGTTTTTTCACAACCTCCGGGTAGTTATTCCTTATTTCTTCCGGCGCATACACTTGATAATAAACACCTGTTCTGGAATTATAACCATCATTCTTTCGATCACCCAGCGGCCCCCAGGGTTTTATCTGTTGAAAGCCAGCATCATTGTAATTTTGTATAGACGTGAATATATCTTCAAACTTATCCCCGTTGGCTTCGTGAATTTTAATCTTGAATAACTGACGGGCAAGCGCTTTTTCCTGGGCATTCATATTTGTAAATATACTAAGTTAATTAGTTATGGTTATGTTTTTTAAGATTAGATTAAATGAATAATTTGATAATGAACATTCTACTGGCGCGATCAACTTTTCACATATGATTATGTCCGCAGTGCAGACACAATTAAAAATACCTTCTTCTCTTAGTTAGAACAAATGGCTAAATAATCAGCTGGGGAATTAAGCAACGGTGGAAAAATTTTGCCCTTAATAAGAAATTCCCATGAATTGTGAACGCGGTACGTTCACAATTCATGGGAATTCAAATTTGCCTATGCAAATTTTTAAGCATTGCCGTTAGAAAAATTATCGTGGTCTATGTCTTTTTGCTTACTGATCTCCTTTTCTATTTCCTCGGCCAGCTGTTCCGCAGTTGGCAGATATAGTTGATATTTGGAGGCTATGATATTACTGTTTTCCGGTAAGGTAAATTTGACCACCGTATCATTTTTTTCCAGGCATAATAATATGCCGACCGTTGGGGTTTCGTGGGTCAGCTTTTCGATGCGGTCATAATAGTTTACATACATCTGTAATTGTCCAATATCCTGGTGAGTGACCTTATGGGTTTTTAATTCAATGATCACAAAGCATTGCAATAGCCTGTTATAAAATACCAGGTCCACAAAAAAATCATCACCATCAAGATGGATGCGCTTTTGACGGGCTACAAATGAAAACCCATTACCCAATTCCAACATAAATTCTTGCAGATGGGTAATTAAACCATTTTCAAGATCCTTTTCATAATAGGCCGCTTCAGGTTTCAATCCTAAGAATTCAAGCACCATTGGGTCTTTAATAATGTCTTTAGGATTTTCCGGATTTTTTTCATTTCGGGCAACAGAAAGTACTTTATGCTTATCAGAGCTTAACAATAGCCTTTCGTAAAGGTGACTTTCAATCTGCCGCTGCACCTGCCGGAATGACCAGTTATTTTTGACGGTTTCAATCTGATAGAATTCCCGTTTGTCAGACTCCTGTATAGTGGTTAGCAAAGAATAATGGGACCAACTCAATTGTGCAGACAGTGTCTGCACAATTGGGAATCCCCGATAAAACTGACGGAAAAGGTTGAGATTTCGGGCTGAAAAACCTCTGCCAAATTGAGGCTGTAGCTTTTCGGATAAATACTTAATCAGTTGTGCGCCATACACGGCACGGTCCGCTCCATGTTGTTCTTCTTCAAATATTCGCTTCCCTATGTGCCAGTACATGAGCACACGTTGATGATCGACAACTTTAACAGCAGTTTCTCGGGCTACATTTATGATCGCTTTAATCTCTTCGATTATAATCGATTCATTTCTCATGCTAATACCCCCTCTCCAATTTCGTGTACAATGGATTTTTGCTGGTTTAACTGTAAGCGCCCCCGCAAAGCCTGCATGTCTCTGTTGACCTTTTTGTCCTTCATTTTAGCATAGATCTGGGTAGTGGTCAATTTGGTATGGCCAAGCATCTTACTTACCGTTTCTAATGGAACATCATTTTCAAGGGTAACGGTGGTAGCGAAAGTATGCCGGGCAATGTGTGTAGTTAGGACCTTTTCAATGCCGGCCAGGTCACCGATCTCTTTTAAATAAGCATTCATCTTTTGATTGCTTTTAACGGGTAGCAACCTGTTCTCTATAATTCTTGCATTATGATCAGCGTAGCGTTCAATGATCTCAATCGCTTGAGGTATTAAAGGGACATTGGCTTCGATGGCAGTTTTAGTTCGGGTGGTTTTAATCCATATTACGCCATCGGTTCCGGTAACAACATGCTGAGGGGTGAGCTTATCCACATCTACAAAAGCATAACCGGTGTAGCAGCAAAACAAAAATGTATCCCGTACCTCTGCCAGGCGTTTTACTTTAAAATTATACTCGGCTAACTGGTTGATTTCTTCCCACTCCAGTTCTACACGGTTAACCTTATTATAGGTGCATTTGAAAAGGTTAAATGGATTGTGGCTCATCCATTGATTGTTTACCGCAAGGTTGATGATCTTCTTTAGATTTTTGATATAACGCATCGCAGTATTGTGCTCGATCTTATCTTCCGTTTTAAGGTACATTTCCAAGCCGGTGACAAAAGCATAATCAATAGACTCTAAATAGATATCTGGTTTTTTGTAGCGCCATTGGATATACTCTGCCGTCTTTTTCCGTACTGTTTTATATTTGGTCAGTGTTGCCCTTACAAAATCTTTATCCAGCAGTTTCTCCAAGTTGGTGTTATGCTCATCGAAAACTTCCAATAGCATGCGGTGATTTTCTTCTTCACCAGTATATTTACGTTTGATCTTTTCTGCGGTAATAAAATCTTCGATCCTTTTGAGATCTTCAAAAGCTCTCCGTATACCATAAAGCGAATCATTGATGGCCGCATTTACTTCCTTAGCATCCTGGCCGCTGCCTTTTAAATAACCGCTTTCTGCGTCCCATTTTTTAGGATCGACCTTACGGCCAAGTGAAATTTCAGTTCGTTTGCTGAGGTAGGTAATACGCGCGTAAAGCGGAACCAATCCTTGAGAATCTGTTTTTCTTTTATCAGTCCAGATCAGGACTGAAAATTTTTGTGCATTTTTCATTTGAATGAATTTTAAAACCTGATAAATAATCTGGTCACGAAAACTCGCTTTTCGTGACTAATTTTCACTTATTCAAGTACTTCAAAATCAATCAATTAACCTCTTATTCGGTGACCTTTTTTGCTATTCTAAATTAGGTCACCGAGTTAGTCACCAAAACCATAAAATCCGGTACTTTTGACGGTACCGGAACCCTGCGGATCATAAAATTTGCAGGGTTCTAAAACGGTTTGATACGCCTCCGGATTAAGGTCATTGTTAAACCAAAAATTTGATATAAAATGAGCCATTTTGAGGCCAAATTTTATGATTACAAACAATTGATTTACAATCAGTTAATCATTGATTTGGTGACTAAATTAGGTGTTCTGAACCAGTCACCGAATAGGTCGCTGGATGAGTCATAAATGCTGAGGTGTTATGCGGATTTTTGGGTACAAAAAAAGCGCTTAGACCAGTAATCTAAGCGCTTTTGATGTGCCTTGCGGCTCTTTTAGCGGAATGGACGGGACTCGAACCCGCGACCCCATGCGTGACAGGCATGTATTCTAACCAGCTGAACTACCACTCCTCCCGTTTGGGGTTGCAAATATACAAACCTTTTTGATCTACACAAATTGTAGAACTTAAAATTAAAAAAGGTTAAAACACAAAAAAGCCCTACTTTTCAGTAAGACTTTTGGCGGAATGGACGGGACTCGAACCCGCGACCCCATGCGTGACAGGCATGTATTCTAACCAGCTGAACTACCACTCCTCCGTTTGGGTGTGCAAATATACAAACCATTTTATTCTACACAAATTGTTTTTTCAAAAAAGTTCATTATTTTGAAAATTAAGCACTTTTTGCGCGGTGCGCCTTTTTTGGTTGCTGTAAATTACTGATATTCAACATTAAATCAGGAAATCACAAAATATAAATCCTGTAGAAATTTAATAGTAGTTAATTCACTTCAAAGCTAAAATATTGGCTTGCGATGTCACCTTGTAACGTAACCCCTTGTACAATTCCTATATATTTCCCTGTTTGATCAGACGTATAAAACGACAACTGATTTTTACCAGCGGCTGAAGTATTGATATCCGGCCCCCAATAAAGCAGGTTTCTGAAATCGGGTAACCTGTTTTTTACTGACTGTTCAGTGTCATATACCGGAGAATAAAACTCACGTTGTAATTGCAGACCTTCATAATCGAGCACTACTGCCTTTGGGTCTATTTCAACACCGCCAAGATCGCCCTTATAAGTTGTAAAGCTTAAGATTCCTTCGTAAACAGATGGTCCCCAATAATACCGGTACGGAACATCTTCCAGCTTACGAACTTTCAACGGATCAATACCCATAACCTTATCTATGTTAAAAACAGGCACGTCGTCAAGCATCACTAAGGGGTCGCCATCTAAAAATCCATTACCATTCAATACTTTGATGTGATACCGTTTTTGCGATCTGTTAACCCAAACCTCCTTTACATACTCTCTCAATACCTCTTCCATTGTAGTAAAACGGGTATAGTTATCCAAAAGGTAGGTTTTATAGGGGTGTATAAAAAC
This sequence comes from Mucilaginibacter sp. P19, assembly GCF_050632265.1. Lineage (NCBI taxonomy): Bacteria > Pseudomonadati > Bacteroidota > Sphingobacteriia > Sphingobacteriales > Sphingobacteriaceae > Mucilaginibacter > Mucilaginibacter sp. P19. Next base: position 165,856 of record NZ_CP192586.1, on the reverse strand, counting down.
CCGAACTATCAACCTGCGGCTCATAAAAGTGCTTGATCTTATTGCCTAAATAAATATTTTGAACCTGCGTGCTCAGGCTTCGTTCTTCAATGGCACTTTGCATACCCCGGGTTAGGTTAAATTTTAATATTGGGGATTTTGCGAATTGTTCAGAAAAAGGGCTTAAAATATCAATATGATAGGTGGTATCCCGTTCTGAATTGGTTTGAACTACTATTTCGCCGGGACCATAAAGTTGTCTTGTATTAAAAATCAACCTGCCTGTCGAATCGCTTTTTGCGGCATACAGCTGTACCCGTTTTCCCGGGACACTTAAATAAGCTACTACATCTTTGGCAATACCACCGGTTTGCGTATTGGTTATTTTACCGGCAATCAGGTGCCCGTCATACTCTGGCAAAAAACTAAATGCCGCCTGTTTATTACCAAATACATTATCCCATTGAAACCTTCGCCACCCTTGTGTTAGCATGAGGTTATCAAGGGCCGTGTCGGCTTCAGCATCGGAATTTTTGAAATAGTAGCCTGGCGATTCAATATTTCCACGTAAATCTGACTTGAGCCACAGATAGCTGAATATTTCGCCGGCATCAATATTTTGCAATGAATCAATCTTATAAACCGACATTGACAGGTTAGCAGGTTTTACGCGCCCCGAAAAATCTTTGGCAGCGATGTCCACACTTACCTTTTTACGACGGGTATATGAAGGCTGATCAGCGGAGGCCTCGATAATGAGGTTCTGTTTGGGACGTTTAAAATAAAGCCTTTCGCACACGGGTTGCCTGGCGCTATTGAAAATTGTTAAGTGCGACACCCCTTCGCCCAATTTAGCTTTATCAAGCGTAAAAATGGCAGCACCGCTATTAAAGGGTGCTGCCATACCGGCTTTAACCGATTGGCCTGTATGAACAAACAGATATAATTCGCCAGCTTCAACGCCGGCTCCTTTTACTGTGATCTCCACATGTGTGCTACCTGCATCTTTTACAGCCATTACGTAACCCCGACTTTCAACGGCAGGTAACTCTTTAGTAACAGCCGGGGTATTGCCCGATTTAATAACAGCCGTATAAACATTCCCGGCTATCGGGGTGAATAAAAAGCTGCCAATACCAAATTTCAATGGCCGGAAGCGCGCTACCGTATCGTGCTTCTGATCAACAATAAAACCTCTGCATTCACTTAAGCCTGTAGCGTCTGATGCTGTAAGCTTAAAAGCAACTTTACTGCTAATACCCGCAACAAGGTTCCCTCCTTCCGGGAAAAACTGAACATCGTAGCCCGGTGACTGTGCTTTAGTTATGGCTTCGGGAGATTTTAGAGGATTAATAATGGTTATATTCTTTTCGAAATAATAATCAGGACTGAAATTTTTCATCCAGTTGGTATATGCCCTTAATTTATAATTCCCGTTACTTGCCGATACGGGGATATAAACAGAGCCGCTACCGAGGCCGTTTTTTATTTCTATTTTAGTTTGTATTATGGCATTTTGCTTGTTGTCTAACACATCAACATATACAACTTTGCTAAGACCAAGCGGCTTATGATAAGTGGCGTCAACGTTATATGCCTTAAACCATAAGATTTCGCCGGTCATATAGGCGCTTTTGTCAGTATGTACAAAAATCTTTTCCTGTACAGTACCCTGATAGTATTTGGTAAAGCTGTCGGAGATTTGGCTTATAGTTTGTGCCACCCCGTTCAATGACAACAGTAACATGCCGGAAATCATCGGAACCATAGCAAGTTTTTTAATTTCATTCATAGCCAAACCTTATTGATTTATTTTCATGGCATCATTCATAAACTTTTTTATCTCTCTATCCAAAATGAGGGGGTTTGTACTCGTCCCCTGATCCTGCAATCGGTACATTCAATTGATGAATAAGTATAACCTATTACGTTCATTTTCTCGGTTATATCAAGCACAGGTATTGAATTACCATTAATTATGATGCCCAGTACATCATTTTGTTTGGTTTTGGGATTAAAAAAGAGTGCAGTATCAAGGGGACCGCAATCATATGGATATGTAGGCGCCCAATCGCGAGGGAGATCGGCATTATCAATAAATACCCTTTTCGATTGAATGTTGGTTACACTTATATAGCCAATAACAGGCTCAGCCAGATCTTTAAGATTGTGGATATTCCCTGTTAACTGCGATGGCTGGGCGTCAAATATACTTCCTAACTGCTCCGTGTTTTTCTTCATGTTTTCCCAAAACTGGTAAGCTTCCTTAGTTAAGGCATATTGCTTTAGTAAAATGGAATAACGGGTTTCTATTTTCTCGGATGTTGAAGCTATGGTTGTTACCGGCTGCTGATATATTACATCTTGCGACAGCTTAGCTGATGATCCTATCACTATGGTGCTTGATTTGCTCCCCGCGAAACAATAATAGCTGCTTTCACTAACCGGCCGAAAAACAACTGCCTTAAGCACCTGGTCAACCATGTATGCCGACTGATATCTTGAATGGAACCGCCAGGTTTCATCATAACTCCAACGATAATAACGGGTGCTATTTGCGGCATCGTGCGTATTCACATAAATCTGCACGTTGTTGTTTTTAATATTAAATCCTATGCTGTCAATAGGTTGTGTCTTTTTAACCACAACATAATCTGATGCATATTCTTTGCTATCTCCTGTAATAATATGCAATCGATATTTTTTGAGGCATCCAGATTAAGCGCCGGTATAACATAAGTCCCACTTCCCCGGGGCGTAAGTGAATATGCTGCTCCCCCTTCGGCTTCAACAGATACCGCGCAATTATCAACTCCGCTTGTGCTTACAGTGCCCGAAATTTTAACCGTTCTGCTTAATTTTATTATAGTTGAATCGCTGCCATTGTTTATCACCCCTTCAACAACCAAGTAATGATTAGGCGAATCCACAATTTTAGGATTATATGGCTTTTTGCAAGTACTGTAAATACCTGCCAGCAACAATAAAATCAATATGTATCGTTTTCCTTTCATCTCTTTCTGTTAAAACCTGATATTGTAATTAATAAATGGAATAGGTTTAGCAAATATGGATAGCTTATATCCGTTAATGGCCCCGCCCTGTTCGGTAAAGAATGTTGAGTATGCGTTTTGCCTGCCGGTTAAGTTATATACACCTATTGTAAATGAGTTGTGTGTTAACTGATGTACCTTATGGTTCCCCTCTATGTTCATTGAAAAATCCGACCTGAAATAATCCGGGATGCGGTATTGGTTCCTGTCTGAATAAAATACCCGTTCGGAACCACCATATTCATACTTGGCAATAGGTAGCGTAATAGGACGGCCTGTGCTGTAGGTAAGATTTAAGGAAACGCTGAACCTATGTGAAAACCTGTAGTTACTAATAAAATTAAAAGCATGTGGCTTATCAAAATTTGCAGGATAATAAGCCCCTCCATTAATCAAATCGCCTGCGTTAGGATCATTTTGTCTTAAAAACGTACGCGAATAGGTATAGCTGATCCACCCATTGGCTTTCCCGGTGGCTTTTTTAACTAAAAACTCAACCCCATATGCCTTCCCCTGTGTACCTACCACATCTGTTTCAATATGATGGTTTAATACCAGGTTGGCTCCGCTCTTGTAATCAAGATAATCCCTTAACCGTTTGTAGTAAACCTCGACCGACGTTTCAATAGTGTTTGATTTTAAATTATGATAAAGGCCTAATGATACCTGGTCGCCATATTGAGGTTTGATATTAGGATCGCTTAGTTGCCAAACATCAGTGGGAGATATGGCTGTTGTGTTTGATAACAGGTGAATATACTGCCTGAGGGTGTTATAGCCGCCCTTGATCGATAGGTTATCGCCCAGTTGATATCTGGCCGAAAGCCTGATTTCGGGCCCCGAATAAGTTTTAATAAACTTACCACTCGCGTAATAGGTACTATCCAACAGGTTGGCGCTTGTTTTAGGCAGATTAGGCGCATAATTATACACCGTTTGCGGCCCCAGGAAATTGTAGATTGAATACCTTACACCGCCGCTTATCGACAGGTCGTCGGTCACGTCAAACTTGTCGCCCAGGTATAGGGCGCTTTCCAGGGCCTGTTGTGTAGCGATAACATCAGGAGCTACCAATGATTGGGCGCCAAGAGGCTGAAAGTTGCCTGGATGGAGCTTATAATAAATGGAACTTAGCCCAAAATCGACAGTATTTTTGCGGTTAAGGTAATAGGTAAAATCCGTTTTAAAATTACTCTGGTTAATATCAAAATTCAGCTTGTAAGCATTTACCGGGTTACCGGCGCTTGAAACATCATATTGGTACTTGTCTATCCCGGCCGTAATAACACTGAATAGTTTGTTATTAAAATTATGCTTCCATTTTAGGTTGATATTCCTGTTGCTGTAACTGTAAGCAGTATCGCTATTAAGCCTGAATTTATCTTTGCTTATGTAGCTGGTTAGATACAGGTTGTTTTTATCATCAATCTGGTGGCTTATATCCAGGTTAAGATCATAAAATGAAGCCGAACTGTGTTTGTAGGCATCGGGCAGGAGCTTAAGGAGCCAGTCGGAGTAAGTGGTACGCCCCCCGAATGAAAACGAGGTTTTATTCTTGATGATAGGCCCTTCAACGTTAAGCCTGCTGGTGATTAAACCAATGCCAGCCGAACCGGTAAATTTCTTTTTATTACCCTCACGATTGGTAACATCCAACACCGATGATAAACGCCCGCCGAACCTTTCGGGAATACTGCTTTTATATAATTCAATATCCTTAACTATATCAGGGTTAAACGATGAAAAAAAGCCGAAGAAATGCGAGGGATTATAAATGGTGGCGTCATTCATCAGGATGAGGTTCTGATCGGCCGAGCCGCCACGAACGTTAAAACCCGTGGTAGCCTCGCCTACCGATTGAACGCCGGGCAGGGTAAGCACCACCCTTAAGATATCGGCCTCGCCAAATACCGTAGGTACTTGTTTTATGCTTTTAATATCAAGCCTGTTCACCCCCAATTGAACATTACGCACGTTAGCCACTTTCTCGGCAGAGATCTTTACTTCTTTAAGACTGGTTACCTGTTCCTGCATCTCAATGATGATCTTACCGTCCGAGTAAAGCATGATCTGCCTGCGGGTATCGCGCATGCCAATGCCCCTAACGCTTAAAACCTGCCTGCCTTTGGGTAATTTGATAGTGAAATAGCCAAACTGATCGGTAGCTACACCCGTTTTGGTATTGGTTACATATATGCTGGCACCTGTTACAGATTCGCCCGATTTAGCTTCCTTTACATATCCCGAAAGCGTTGCCGTACCCGCCTCAATAGTGTTGGTTTTGATCCCTATTTCGTATAGCTTATTTTCGGTTGTTGCTTCGGGTATCTTTTTATCTTTATCAAGATCAGCATTAGCCAAGGATACACTCATATTTGCTGCAGTTGCATTGGCAGTTGTAATGCCAAAATAACCTACCGCCAGCCCGGTTTGTATTTCGCGCCCTTTAGTTAAAAACACCTGCTGTTGTTTGGTTATGGCGAAACTAAAACCGGTGTTTTTAAAAGCCTGGCTCAATATGGTTTCAATAGGTTTATTGGTTGCTTGCATAGTTACTTTCAAACTATCAAACTGCATGGCGTCGTAAAAAAATGAAAGCCTGATTTTGCTTCCAGTTCTGTTACAAACTGCTCAATAGTAGCTTGTTGAAAGTTCACGCTGATTGATTTTACCGGACCCTGCTGGGCCTGGCACAGTTTAATTAAAATCAAAAAACAGAAACTTAAAAAGTAAATTTTTTTCATCCGGTTATTTTATTTCCTGCCTTACACATTTAATTCTATATCATTTTTTGCCTTGTTATTAAATAATAGGCACACCACATTAATTTGTTAGATGATCATAATAAGTAGTTACATCCACTATAGCCTGTTCCTGATTTTCGCGAAAGTCGATATGATTTGCTTTTATATATTGCCGCAACTCCTTCTTTTTATCCTTAAAAATATCTAACAGTCCGCCCTTTCCGCTAAAACTGAAATAGTTATCCCCTTTTTTAACATAATAGTCGCTTGTTTCGCTAAAAAAAGATTCGATGGTATTATTTCCCGTGTTGGTTTGGATGCTCTTGGCCCTTTTTACAATGATCCCGATCTTTTTTCCCTGGTATAATTGATCATAAAAACCGGTAGCAAGGCGGGCCTGGCCTGTCGAATCGGTAGTAATGCGTATAAAATGATGGTTAAGCAGCCAAAACTCCGGCACACGCTCGCTTAGTAATGAAATTTTGGTAAAGTGGTTATAAAGCAGTATAACCACCAAATCTTTATTCAGATCATATAACATCGGGACATCGCGATAAACCGCGGTCCCGTATTTTACATCTCCAGCCGTAAATAACTTATTGTCAAAAACATATGCATTACCTTTTATTATGGGATCATAAAACTCATATTCGGGCCCATTATATAGGTGTGATTGTTGACCTATAGTAGTGTGATAATTAGCAATTACGAGGTCTAAACCCGTGCTATCGGTGCCCGCTTGTGCAGAAACGTGACCGTTTGCCGTTGTGCCCCAGGTGATAACTAAGGCCAGGAGTGATTTTTTTAACATTTAGGTTTTTATAAAAACGGAATTTACATGACTTTCACTTAATTACCAAGTGTCTTTCCCTTAATACGCTAAAGCAAGTGTATTAATCGTGTTACATAAAAAAGCGACTGGGGGACTACAACGTACTATTACGAATGAGCTAAAACAAATGCAACAACCATTGTTAAATAATTGCGTATTACGCAACTAAATTATCTCCCCTCTTCTGTAACAACCGCCCCCTGTCATCGTCTTATTTTTGTGTAGGCAATTTTACAATATCACCTCAATAAAACATCTACCTTAGATTAAGCGTTTACTTGCCGGCTTGTCTTCGGCTCAATACCTGCAGCGCCGCGCAAACCCAATAGGCTACACAGGTTTTACCTAAAAATAACACATACTAAAATGGCTATTAACTTACAAAAAGGGCAGAAAATTGATATCGGCCTTTCAAAAATGACAGTTGGTTTGGGCTGGAACCCGAACGAAGGTACAGGTTATGACTTCGATCTTGACGTATCGGCTATCATGATCGATGTTAACCGACTAGTACCCCAGGATGAATTTTTTGTATTCTATAATAATGTCGACTCGCCCGAGCAATCTATACATCATACCGGCGATGACCCAACAGGCGGTAACAGCGATGGAGGCGATGATGAATCGATCACTGTTGATCTGACCAAAGTAGATGCCCGCATCCAGGAGATCCTGTTTGTGGTAACTATTCACGAAGCACAAGCCCGCCGTCAAAATTTTGGCCAGGTACGTGACTCATACATTCGTATCTTAGATAATCAAACAGGCGCCGAAGTTTGTAAATATGAGCTGGGCGAGGATTTTTCTATCGAAACAGCAATCGAGTTTGGCAGGCTTTATAAACGCGGTGGCGCCTGGAAGTTTGAAGCATCGGGCGTTGGTTACAAAGAAGACCTAGCTTTCTTTTTAAGTAAATATTTCAAAGGGCAAATAATCAAATAAGGCAATGGCTATAAATTTGGTAAAAGGTCAAACAATTGACCTTCGTAAAAATGATAAAGGCGAAAGTTTCGACCTCTCCTCGGTAACTATTGGTTTAGGCTGGGACGTTAGGAAAAGTAATGGTGGCGGCTTTTTAGGCAAGCTGTTTGGCGGTGCCGAAGAAGCTGAATATGATTTGGATGCAATAGCGTTTTTGTTAGATAAAAACGGCAAAGTGGCTAATCGCGGTTATGCCAAGCAAACTGCCAATGGCCGTACCATTAATATGTTTGAGGGTGATGTGATCTACTTTAATTCTATGCGACATCCCTCCGGCCACATCTGGCTAACGGGCGATAACCGTACCGGGGCGGGAGAAGGTGATGATGAGCAGATCATCGTAAAGCTTGATTCGCTCGACCCTAAATATGACCGGATCTTGTTCCTGGTAGCTATTTACCAGGGGCGTAAAAACAATCAACACTTTGGCATGGTGGAGAATGCTTTCATCCGCGCGATTGACAGCCATGGTAAAGAGATCGCTAAATTCAGTCTTTCCGGCGATTCAACTTACAACGGCATGTGTTCCATGACCTTTGCCGAAGTCTATCGAAAGGATGATACATGGAAATTCCGTGCCATCGGTGATCCGCATAGTACTGATAGCCTTTCGGAATTACTTCGGAACTATTAACATAAAAACATGTCATTGCGAGGAGGAACGACGAAGCAATCGCACGTAAGCATAGCCGCTCTGTGTAGCAAGCGATTGCCACGCTACGCTCGCAATGACATTTTGGTTAAGTTTAATTCTACCTAAACATAAATGTACCAGCACTATTCATTTGATCTGTGGCTCACGCTGATCAAGTCAAACCCATACTTTAAGATAGAACGCACTAAGATCTTTCACCGGGATTTTAACCCAGGCGGTAAAAGCATTGACGATGTGGCAAGGGCTTTCAGGCAGGTTGACCTCATGTGCAATGCCGTGAACGAACGTACTGGTAAAAACATTGATGCCGATGAAATGTACCTGATGGTGATCAGCGCAATTAATGATAACCAGTATCCGCTTGCCGATGTTAATATAGATAAGCTGTATGCCGACATGGAAACCCTGCTGTTTTACTATCTGCCGGTGCTTTACTCACCTGTAACAATTGAAGTGCTGCAGCATCTAAAACAAAAAGGTGATTGCTCATTGAGTATTTTAAGTAATACAGGCTTTATAAAAGGACAAACGCTCCGCAAGGTGATGGTTAAATTGGGGTTGGATACTTTCTTTAACTTTCAGCTCTATTCGGACGAGGAGGGGATGTCGAAACCAAACGGGGATTTATTTAAGCTGATGGTGCAAAAAGTTAAAGAGTGTAATAAACCAAAGCAGATAGACCGGTCAGGTATAATACATATAGGCGATAACCCGGCGGCAGATATAGCGGGGGCTAATGATGCAGGACTCAATAGCCTGCTCATCAATTCAAACAACTTATCCATTTTAACCTTATTAAGTGTATGAAAGCTACCTACTCATTACATCATATCAACAGCGCAACACATTTTGGTTTCGATGCCGATGATTACAGTCGCTTTAAATTTGGCGATGGCGAGGTATCCCGCTACTTCGGCACCGAGCTGGCCGATGGCTTTATCATCGAAATCTTAACTAAACAGCCAATAGAGAAACAGATCGTAGTGATATCGAGCCCCTACTCGTTTATCCCAACGGCTACGTTTGCCATGAAAAACCACTTTGTGTGCAGGCTTAACCGCTGGCTGGCCCATCATGGTTATCCTGTTGTACAGGAAACCAAGGTTCATCGTACCATAACCTATAAAGAAGATTACGGCGAGCTGGATGCCGAGCAAAGGATCAATTTAATAGGTAACGATTCGTTTCATATTGATAAGGATTTCCTTTTGGGCAAAACGCTGTTATTTTTGGATGACATCAAGATAACCGGAAGTCATGAACGCATGATCATGAAAATGGTAGACGAGTATGGCTTACAGAACGACATTTACATGCTGTACTTTGCCGAACTGGTGAACAAAAACATACACCCCAATATAGAGAACTACCTCAATTATCACCATGTTAAAAACATCTATCATTTAAATGATATCATTAAGGGCACTAATTTTTGCATCAACACCCGCATAGTAAAATATATTTTAAATTACGATCACGAAAGTTTTTGCATCTTTATACAAGATCAAGACAGCAATTTCATAAACTTGCTGTATGATATGGCTTTGGGTAATGGTTATCATACCATTGAAGCCTATACACCTAACTTAAACTTTATTAAACAAAACCTATTAATAAACAATAATAAACTAATTCAGCATGGCAATTAACTTGCAAAAAGGCCAAAGGGAAACTATTGGTGCCCCTAAATTTACGATAGGCCTTGGTTGGGATACAAACAGCTCATCAACAGGCTCGGCTTTTGATTTGGATGCTTCGGTGTTCATCATGGGCGATAATAAAAAAATACTGGCCGACGAATTTTTCGTTTTCTATAATAACTCAAAGTCTCCGGATGGTGCTGTTGAGCATACCGGCGATAACCTGACCGGTGCAGGTGACGGTGACGATGAGCAGATTATTGTCGACTTGTCAAAGATCGATCCGCGTGCTACTGAAATCTGCATCGTGGTGACTATCCACGAAGCCGAAAGTCGCCGCCAAAATTTCGGGCAGGTGCGCAACTCTTTCGTCCGCATTTTTGATTCAGCTACCAATACCGATATTTTGAAATACGAGCTGGAAGAAGATTTTTCGATAGAAACTGCCGTTGAGTTTGGCCGCATCTACAAAAAAGATAATAACTGGAAATTTGAAGCTGTAGGCGTAGGCATGAAAGGTGGCCTGCAGGATTATTTAAACAAATACAACTAAACATATGGCTATCAATCTTCAAAAAGGGCAACGGATCAGCCTCGAAAAAAGTAATGGCAGCAAATTGCAAAATGTATGTGTTGGGATAAACTGGGGCGCGATAGAAAGAAAAGGCCTATTTGGCTTTGGCACTACGAAAGAGGCCGTTGACCTTGACGCCAGCTGCATTTTATATAACGACAGCAAACAGCTAATTGACGTGATCTACTTTGGTAACCTGCGTTCAAAAGATCGCTCGGTTAAACACAGCGGTGATGATCTTACCGGTGACATGGCAGGTAACGACGGGCTGGATAACGAAGTGATTACCGTTGATTTTGCTACGCTTAGCCCAACCGTAAGCTATGTAGCCTTTGTGTTGAACAGCTTCCGCGGCCAGGATTTCGGCAGCATTCCATTTGCATCTATCCGAATTTATGAAGGTACGCCAACCCGCGTTAACGAAATCTTCGCTACTTATGATATTGCGCACAGCAAAGATTTTGCGGGCCATGTATCCATGGTGATGGGTGTTTTTTACAAAAAGAACGGCGAATGGAAATTTAACGCCATCGGCGAACCAACCCGCGACCGTAAATTGGAAGAAACAGTGAAAACTGTAACCGCAACCTACTTGTAAAAGTTTAATTCATTGATCTTAAGTATTAAGCCGGGTGGCGCTTAAGATCAGCTAATTAAGTACTACTAAATCATTAATAATAAGATTATGGAAAGTGCACCAAACAATGATGAACTAAATCTGAATATACCACCGCTGATCACTCCAACCAATCTGGATCTTCCGGCGGCAGCCGCACCAACCGGCAATGTGCCTATGAAGGTGGATAAACAAGGTAATGTAAACCTTGACGCTATACCAAACCAGGATTTGCAAAAATACGGTGAGATGGGTAAGGACATCAACCCAGCTGATGTTAACTCGATACTGAACTACGGCGTTGAGATACAAAACTCCATGGAGAAATATAGCAATAACTTCCTTACTTCGGTACGTACCTATAATTCAGGCGAAGTAGGCGGGCTGATTAACGAGTTGCTTACCGAACTTAATTATATTGATGTTGATGAGCTGAACCAAAACGCGTTTACGTCATTCATTTCACATATCCCTTTTATGAAAAAGCTGGTGGTTGATACCAAAAAGCTTTTCCAGAAATACGATACCGTGGTTAACAATATTGATAAGATCACCAATAAGATCAAGGCAGGCCGTGTTAATTCGTTAAAGGATAACAGCTCGCTGCAAACCATGTTTGACAGCAATGTTACCTACATTAAACAAATGGAAGACCTGATCATTGCTGGTCAACTCAAGTATAATGAGCTTAACGAAAAGCTGGCAGTGATGGACGGTAACCCAACGGCTTACCAGGATTATGAAATTGCCGACCTGCGCGATTTTGTGAACCGTTTGGATAAACGCCTTGCCGATTTAAAGGTAGTACGCTTTATCATGATGCAATCGCTGGCACAGATCCGTGTGGTGCAGAACAACAATACCACCATTGCCGAAAAAGCACAGTCTATTGTATCAACCACAATCCCGGTTTGGAAAAACCAGCTTACCATTGCTGTAGCCCTCAACCGCCAGAAAGAGAATGTGGAGATGCAGAAAAAGATCTCGGATACAACCAACACCATTTTACAAAAGAATGCCGAAATGCTGAAACAAAACAGTATTGATGTAGCCCGCGAAAATGAGAAAACGGTAGTATCGTTAGACACACTGAAAAAGACTACTTCATCACTTATTGAAACCCTTACCGAGGTAAAACGCATTCACGACGAAGGCACAGCCAATCGCCGCACATTGAATACTGAGCTTCAAAACCTGGAAACAGAATTGAAGAAAACGGTAACGAGCGTGAGTTAAAGAGCCTCACCCAACCCTCTCCAACGGAGAAGGCATTAATGCATTGGCGTCATTGCTTCGTTCCTTTACAGCAATGACGCTTTTGTTTTATACCCGTTCTCTCTCTACCTCAACCTGCCTATTCCCATACTTGTTTATAACCTCAGCCAAAATCAAATTAGGCACCCAGCTGAAAAAGGCAATGATGAGGTAGTTATTATGAAAGTTTACGCCGTTACCCAAAACAGTAAACAGCCAGATATAAAACCGCAAAGTAACCGCGCCGAAAGCCAGCGCATAACTCCGGTTCATCATTTTAATATGATCATCAATTCGCCCTTTCTTAACCAATAAAAATGCCGCCAGGGTAAAGGCCATCCACAATGTATTCTGAAGTAAAAAAGATATAAATACGCCTGTACCCCGGTTTATAAAAGCGTCATGATATAAGCGCCCGGTGCCGCGAAAAACAGCACGCCGAACACATACAGCTTTCCCAATGTCCGGTGTAGGGCTTTGTTATTATATACTTTTTTTGAAAACTGGAAAAAACCGGCTAACAGGATCACGCTGCTGCCTATAATATGGCAATAAAAAGCAGGCAGGTACCATCCGGTTTCAACGGCTTTTTGTTTGATATGCAGAAAATAAGAATCATGATTAAAATCCCAGTACTGAACAAACGTACCGGCGCAGAGTACGAATACCCAAAAAAAGGCAAAGTATCCCAATATGCGGGTTGTAATGCTCATTTAGCGGCAAGTACATTTGGTTTTATTGACGGTAAACCTTTTAGCCTCTGATCTATCCACTGGATGTTATACTTATCTATCTCGGTTAGCGAATCCTGAACGCTGAGGTTTTCTGATTTATAGTGTCCGTAAAATTGTTGTTCGAACATTTCCGTCCAGCGTTTGTCTTTAAACTTATAATTATAATCGGCATAGATTTCGTTTTTCATATACCTCAATACTTCGGACGAAATTGGCCTTCCGACTGAAGTTTTATATTTTCCATTATCAAGTTTACCATAAACATAACAGCCATTAATAAAATGGTCGTCTATTTTTTGGTATTTAGTAAAAGCAAATACCCTTTTGGTATTCATGGCCTCTTTTACTTTACCATTTTCAATTTTTAAAAGGTGAAATATGGGTAATTCATCAATAAAGGTGTTATTATAAAGTTCGATGTTAGCAGTGGTGGTTACTTTTACCTCCAGCAGCGAATCGCTGATAGCGTTGATATTATACTCATTGCAGCTTCCGCTTAATTCGCTACCACCTTCTTCGGAGTTAATTTCAGTGTTAATTTCATAGCTATAAATCTTGTTGTTTTTGTTATCTATCAACACCATATTATTGGTGTCATAGAATTCGGAACGGCCTCCAATAAAGTAATCGCGGATAGAATAATAAGCACTTTGCAGCCAACTGTTGTTTTCTGTGGATATTTTTACTGGCAACGCCTTCGCTTTTACTATATACTGTGAACTTGTTGCTACAAAGTCAACATGGTTTCGCAGCGGATTTTTAAACTCCTGAATCTTTCGGATCAACCCAAGGTCAACAAGGTAAGAGGAGGTATATAAATGCTGCCGTGCTGCTCGCGCGAGTTAAACTCGGTGATATCACCGGCCGGGCTTTTGGTCAATGTAAATGAGTTTGGTTGCTTAAGTTTTGAAAACAGCTCACTGATTTTAACCTCGGCTTTTTCGGACACAGAAAAGTCGTTTTTTAACCAAAAGTACTCATCGCCTTTTCTTAATGCGGCAAGGTTTTCGGTGTCATTAACCGGAAATATCTGGTCATATTCAACGGGAATTACAACTTTGCCACTAAGGTCGTAAAAACCCCGCTTACGATCTTTTTCAACTTCAATAAGATCAGGGAACGTGCCGCTGATGTTATGAATAAGGTCATATTCAGCAGGGATTACTTCTTTATAATCGGGTCCGATTAATCCCATTTTATATATTTTGGTAGTATCCTTCATTAAGTTATAGTAATCCCATTTCCCCTTTACTACATAAAAATATGTCTGTTTCTTTAAATGGGTAAACCATATTACGCTATCATATTTAGCGAATAAATTGCCTGCATCTAAGAATGCTTTCAATGTTTCCGGGCTGTAAATTTCTTTATCTGTATATTTTTTCGTCCACGCGGTATTACGGTAAGCTATATAATCACTCATGAAATTACGAGCATCTGCCTGGTAGATGCTGAGTTTGTTTTGCTCGTTTTTTTGAATGGTAAAAGTTATGCCCGAATGCCTTGTATCCAGATGTTGCTCGCTAAAGGTAACAGGAACAACAGCTGTGGCGAGTTGAGGATTGATCTGCGTAATTTCGGCCTGCTCTACATTCAGCTCTATGTTAAAAGATACATCCTCTTCGTCGCTTTTTCGCTGTTTGTTGATTAGGGTTGTTATTAATTTATTTATAGGTTCAGATGCTTGCTTATCGGCAAAATAACTCATCAATGAATCCCGATTGCCTTTTATAACCTGAGCTTTGAATGCTTTTAAAAAGTTGCTTATTTCATTGCTGCTGGTCGACGGTTTGGATTTTCCACGGAAAATAAAGTATCCGCCAACAGTTAATACAATAACAGTTATCGCAATAATGATGATAGGTTTAGTTTTCATACAACCAAGATAATGCATTTTTTGAAATAGTAGAAACGAGCCAAAATACTTAAAATTAGACCAATAAATATTACTTATATTACATAATAACCATATAGTTAAAATCTATATAGCATCAATTATTAGTATTCGGGAGGCGGTTTAAAATTTTTATATTTGCATAAACATTAAAAGAAATATCAAAATATGTTAACGATAGGACAAAAATTCCCCGAATTTTCTAAAACAGCAGTAGTAAGCCTTGAAAAAGGTAAAGAGTTTGAAACCCTTACTTCTGAGTATTTAACCAACGATGACAACGTTTGGACTGTAATGTTCTGGTGGCCAAAAGACTTTACTTTTGTTTGCCCTACTGAAATCGCCGAATTCAACAAAAACTTTGGCGAATTCCGCGACCGCGAAACCCGTTTGATCGGTGCTTCTACCGACTCTGAATTTGTTCACGCTGCCTGGAGAAGAGATCACGACGATCTGCGCGATTTGAAATTCCCTATGCTTGCTGATACTTCAAAATCATTAGCTGAAGATTTAGGTATTTTGGAGCCAACTGAAAAAATCGCTTACCGTGCTACTTTTATCGTTGATCCACAAGGTATCATCCGTTGGGTATCAGTTAACGACTTGAGCGTTGGCCGTAACGTAAAAGAAGTATTACGCGTACTTGACGGTTTACAAACTGACGAACTTTGCCCTTGCAACTGGGAAAAAGGTCAGGAAACTTTAACTGTATAATTATACAACAGATAAACGTCCCCGTACTGTATTTCGGTGCGGGGATTTTTTACACCCTTTTTTAAGCTAAGGAAAAGCCAAAAGCGGAAGGCTAAAAGCCTAATGCTGAAAGTTGTTTTTTATATAGAGACGCATAATTGCGTCTCCGTAGGACAAGCCACATTGCATGGTGTTTAACCTCCTTAATTTGCATACAGGAGACGCAATTATGCGTCTCTACAATAAGAAAATTACCCCAAAAAATGAACGAAAGTACCGAAGTGATCCAGGAGATACTTGAAAGTATCGGATTAGATAAAAATTACCGCACAGCCAGCCTGAGCCTTTTAGAAACAGGCGAATCACGCTATCTGCGCGACCTTAAACTGAACTTTACCAGCACCCTTACTTCTGCACATCTAACTAATAAAGAATGCGCCTTGCTGGGTTTGGCTACTGCTGTAAACAATAACAATGTTCCGCTTACCAACTTCTTTACCAAATACGCTAAAGAAAACGAAGCTACCGATGCCGAAATTGCCGAAGCTGTAGGTTGCGCCTCATTGCTGGCATCAAACAACGTATTTTACCGTTTCAGGCATTTTACCCAAAAGGAAAAGTACACCCAGATCCCGGCACGGATCCGTATGCAACTCATGATGAAACCGGTAACCGGTAAAGAATTTTTTGAACTGGCCAGTTTGGCTGTATCAGCCATTAATGGCTGCGAAATGTGTGTAAACGCACATGAGGATTCGCTTATAAAATTAGGCACCACCGAGGAGCGTATTTTTGATGCCGTACGTATAGCATCATTAATTACCGCTACAGGTAAAGTTATATTTTAACAAGCTTAACTTATTTTAACAATGAAAAAGGCATGAAATAATAAAATTTCATGCCTTTTTCATAAATAGTATTTTATTGCCCAATAAAATTTGCGTTTATTAATTAAAATCCAGTAAATTTATACCTTAAGATTAAACAAACCCCGGTCGCAATATTCAAATATGTTGTTTATGCGGGAGGAGTTACTTAAATTTTAATTGTTAATTTTTTTGGGGAAAGCCGTTCCGGTAATAGTGGAACGGCTTTTATTGTTTTAGTGCGAATCGGCAACAGCTTTCAGCTTTTTGAACGGCTGAAGATAAAGCAACGGTATCGAAAATAACATCACCAATCCCGATATCCAATAAGCATCATCATACGTTAACAACAATGTTTGCCTGGTAACCATACCTTCAATAGCCTGGTATGCCATATGGGTAGCATCAATCATTGATTTGCCTTTGGCCATAAATCCCTGGGTAAGCATGTGTAAACGGTCATTAAACGGATTGTTATACGGATTGATATTTACAAGCAGATTATTGCGGTGCACACCCTGGCGTATATGGATGAGGGTGGTTAATGTAGCAATCCCGAACGAACCGCCCAACTGGCGCATCATATTGTTCAAGCCCGATCCCTGGCCCAGTTCAGGACCTTTCAAATCAGCCATGGCCAAAGTAGTAAGCGGCACGAACAATAAAGCCATACCCACACCACGGATTAATAACGGTATTAACACATCCTTTTCGCCGGTAGCCAGTGTCGAATTGCTTAACATATGTGTAAATACATAAAAAAGGAACATGCCCGCAGTAGCCATAAACTGGGCTGGTATGCCCTTATTCAGCATTTTGCCTATAAACGGCATCATTACAATGGTACACAAACCACCGGGGAACAACAGCTCGCCTGTTTGCTGGGCATTAAAACCAAGCAGGTTTTGACAAAACACCGGGAACACGAATACCGATCCATACAAACCAAACCCGAGTATGAAGGATGTGAACATGCCCACGGCAAAACTTCGGTGCCGCAGAATGCTGAAGTTTACAATCGGGTGCTCGGTACTCATTTCGCGCCAGATGAATAATATGGTACCTAATACAGCCGATATAGTTAAAACCAGGATGTATGGCTTAGCAAACCAGTCTTCACTTTCACCTTTTTCAAGTACGGTTTGTAAGCTGCCTACTGCAATAGCCAGCAAGATAATACCCCACCAGTCAACAGGTTTGCCTTTGGCATCCTTGGGTGTTTCCCGCACGAAGGTGTACGTACAAAACGCCGCCAGCGCCCCCACCGGGATATTTACGTAAAAGATCCAAGGCCATGAGTAGTTTTCAACTATCCAGCCGCCAATGGTTGGGCCTACAGTTGGACCTACTACCGCTCCCAAACCAAATAGCGCGGTTGCAGTACCTATCTGCTCACGGGGCCAGGTTTCAAGTAATATGGCCTGGGCTGTCGAAATCAGACCACCGCCGGCTATACCCTGAATAATCCTGAACAATACCAGCTCATCCATGCTGTGCGCGTTACCACATAAAAAGGATACGATGGTAAACACGATGATAGATGCCATGAAATAATTTTTACGCCCAAAACGGCCGCCCAGCCAACCCGACATGGGCAATATGATCACGTTTGCTACCGCATACCCGGTAACTACCCAGGCCACATCCTCAAGGGTTGCGCCAAGGTTACCTTGTATGTGAGGCAACGCTACGTTAACGATAGTGGTATCTATCAGCTCCAGTAATGAGGCTGTGATCACCGTAATGGTGATGATCCACTTTTTAAAGCCAGTTTCAGCCATAATGTTATTCTTTAATTACAGATACGTTTACGCTCATACCAGGGCGTAATTTTGCAAGCTCTTCTTTAGTGCCGTTGATTTTAATTTTTACAGGCACACGCTGTACAACTTTTACGAAGTTACCGGTAGCATTATCCGGAGGCAACAGTGAGAATTTGGCACCTGTAGCAGGCGAAAAATTGTAAACCTGTCCTTCCAGCTTCATGTCTGGATAAGCGTCAACTTCAATTTCAACTTTTAAACCATTTTTGATATTGGTAAGCTGTGTCTCTTTGTAATTAGCGGTAATGTAAAGGCTGTTATCATTCACTATTGAAAACAAAGTTTGACCAGCCTGTACCAGCTGACCTAACTGTACATTCTTTTTAGAGGCTAAGCCGCTTGCCGGAGATTTCACCAGCGTGTAACTCAATTGCAGCTTTGCATAATCAATATCAACCTGCCTTTGTGATACACCCGTGTGGGTAACAGCCAACTGGCTGCGGGTTGTACCAATTTGCTGAACAGCAGCTTTGTACTGATCCTGCGATGCCCTGTAATTAGCTTTTGCAACATCCAAGTCGGCCTTAGCCTGGTCAAATTGCTGCTGGGTTACTGACCCGTCTTTTACCAGGTTGGCGTAACGGTCGTAATCTTTCTGTACTTTTTCTAAATGGGCCAGATTTGATGAAACCTGAGCTTTTGCACTTGCAGAGTTTGCTTCGTTAGCAAAAATTTGCGATTGATTTACATTAATGCCTGCGCTTGCGCCAACTTGTGCCGCCTGAGCCTGCTCTAATTTTACTTTATAGTCGCGGTCATCAATTTTAACCAGCGGCTGACCAACATTAACATGGGTGTTCTCTTCAAAATAAATTGAATCAACGTAACCGCCAACGCGGGCAACTACAGGGCTGATATCGCCGTCGATCTGGGCATCATCAGTATCAATGTGTTTGCTAAAGTAGATGTATTCTTTTATACCGAAAATTACGCCGCCAATAAGTACAATACCTAATATGATGGGGATAACTTTATTTTTCTTTTTCGGTTGTTCCGGTGTTTCTTGTTCCTTTGCCATTTTATTTAAAGGTTTGGTATTATTATTTGTTGATTTTTCCTGTTGATTTTTGTAGCGTATAGTAAGCAAGACCAGCATCGGCTTTAGCCAATTCTAAGTTGATCTGTGCCTGGTAAAGCAAGGTTTCTGCATCTGCCCTGTCTGTTGCGGATGCTATATTGCTTTTGTATTTCGATTCGAGGATCTTGTTGTTTTCACCAGCCTGATCGATAGCGGTCTGTAAAAGTTTAACCTTTTCAAGCGCCTGGGTATAGTTCTGGTAGCTTTGGTTAACCTCGTCTTTCACACGATCTGCGGTGATACTTTTATTTATGTCAACCTGCTGGCTCTGGATATGGGCTTCCTTTACCTTGTTCTTGTTAGTCCACAATGAGCCGAAGTTCCATGACAGCGTTAAGCCGGCCGATAGTGGAGTAATAAAATTGCCGCTTTTAGGTATAGGGTTGGAGTTAACATCTACATAGTACCCTGCAACCGAAGCGCCTAAAGTTGGCAGCTCATTAGCTTTAATACTCTTGATATTGGTTTCGGCAACACGACTACGCAACGCGAATTGCTTAAACTCCGGGCGTACAGCCATTGCTGTATCAAGGTAAGCTGTCAACGGAGCTACCTGCCTGTCGGCCTCCTTAATCTGATCTATGTTTAACTGTGTACCTTCAGGTAAACCTAACAACACGTTAAGGTTATAGTTAATGATACGGCGGTTAGTTTCCAGGTCAACGCCATTAACTTCAATGTTTGAGCGTTGCAATTGAAAACGCAGTACATCGTTTTTAGTAACTAAGCCTTGTTCAAAAAAGCGTTGTGCCTGTTTAATCTGGGCATCAACAGTAGTTAAGTTTTGTGTTACTACTTTTTTGCTTTGCAATACTTTGTACAAGTTGTAGTATGAGCTGATTATATCGTAAACAATCTGGTCTTTATCATTCTCTACATCCAAACGGGCAACCTGTGTAAGCAAGTCGGTTGACTGGCGGGCATATTTCAATTTACCACCGGCAAATATGGTTTGGTTTAAAGTTAGAATGCCAAGGTAAGCATCAGCGCGGTTGGGCAAATTAAAGCTTGACTCGCCTAATGCAAGCCTGTTGGCCGGAATTTCAGCATGGTTATAGCCGTAGCTCACTTTACCTGTTGGCAGGGCTTCATCTTTGGCCTGGTTGTATTCAGAAACAGCCTGTTCAACCTTTGAGTTTGATAGCTTTAGTGTTTTACTGTTTTCGAGGCCAAGTTTAATAGCCTCATCAAGTGTAATTGTCCTGTCTTGTGCGCTGGCAGCAAAAGGCAGGCTTAAAACTATCAGGGCGATACTGCCCCGCAAAACGGGCCGTAACACCTGCTTTAATAGCTTAAGGTGATTGGTTTTGTTATTTTGAGTTGTCATGTTCTTTTACTAAATAAGCTTTTAAAAGTCTTTTCATGTATGTTTTAACACGTGGTTTCAGTTCATTTTCCATAAACTTTTCATCACGAATATCATGTCCCAATACTAATGATGATATCTGAGGCATGTTAACTATATAATTTTTTGTACCAAAGAGGGTTGCTATTACCAACGGTATATCGGCATCTGCATGAAACAGGCCGTTGTTTACACCTTCTTCCATAATTCTTTTTACCTCATATACATTTACCATCAGTATCTCGATGATCTTATCGGTAAGGTCGCCACGTTTGTTCATGGACACTTCCCTGTTAATGAGTTTTTGAAAACAGTTGTTGGCGATGATGCGTTCAACATAATTGTCAATACATTTATCCAGTTTATCCCAGGCGTTCATGCTGCCGTCGCTGCTAATATTTTGCAGCAGCGTACGGAACGAATTGATCTTGCGTTCAAAAACTGCCAGGAAAAGTCCTTCTTTTGATCCAAAATAGTAATTGAGCATAGCCATGTTTACACCGGCTTCGCCCGATATGGTACGGGTGGAGGCTCCGTCATAACCCAGGTCCGCGAACACCTTTTCGGCCACGTCGAGGATATGTTCCTTTTTATCTATTTTATCTTTTTCCATTGTTTTAACGGCACAAAATTAATCAAACGATTGATTAAGCGTATCGGATTGAAGCAGAAAAAGTTAATCGGTTGATTAAGATTACCATCGAATGACAGATTTGTTTGACAACCTTAAGAAAATTGTAAAAAATAAAAGTATTTGTTGAAACATTTAATATGAACCATCAAAAATCTTAACAGATTGACGGCCACAGTAATGGTTTTGTTATATTGTTGATACAGGAAATACAGAATATCTATCTTTCAATATATTTGTTGCTATGAAGCGTATCCACCTCATTGTAGTATTCCTGCTAACAACTGCATTTTCAAAAGCCCAAACCAACCCGCCTACCGATCTCGGCACTATTCAGCAAAACCTTAAAAAACTTGATGTGCTTGGCAGCGTATTGTATGTTGCGGCGCATCCTGATGATGAAAATACCCGCCTGCTGGCCTACCTTGCGCAGGAAAAACATTATCGCACCGGTTACCTGTCGCTCACCCGCGGCGATGGCGGGCAAAACCTGATAGGTAATGAGCAAAGCGAATTGCTTGGTTTAATCCGTACGCAGGAATTGCTGGCCGCCCGCCGCGTTGACGGTGCTGAACAATTTTTTACCCGCGC
Source organism: Mucilaginibacter sp. P19 (assembly GCF_050632265.1). NCBI lineage: Bacteria > Pseudomonadati > Bacteroidota > Sphingobacteriia > Sphingobacteriales > Sphingobacteriaceae > Mucilaginibacter > Mucilaginibacter sp. P19. Next base: position 143,873 of record NZ_CP192586.1, on the reverse strand, counting down.
CAATGATTTTGGCTTTTCGAAAGGACCGGAAGAAACACTAAAAATCTGGGACAAAGAAAAAGTATTGGGCGATGTAGTGTGGGTGATCCGCAAGTTCAGGCCCGATGTGATCATCTGCCGCTTCCCTACAACCGGCGAAGGTGGTCATGGTCATCATACCTCATCGGCCATATTAGCGCAGGAAGCTTTTACAGCTGCTGCCGATCCGAGCCGTTATCCCGAGCAATTAAAATATGTAAAGCCATGGCAGGCCAAACGCCTTATGTGGAACACCTTCAGCTTTGGCAGTGTTAATACTACCGCTCCCGATCAATTTAAAATTGATGTAGGTGTTTATAACCCAATCTTAGGTAAAAGCTATGGCGAAATAGCTGCCGAAAGTCGCAGTAATCATAAAACCCAGGGCTTTGGCTCGGCCAAGCAACGCGGCGAATCATACGAGTTTTTTAAAACTATTTTAGGCGATGCCCCTCAAAACGATTTGATGGATGGTGTTAATACCACCTGGAAACGAGTTAAAGACGGAGACGCTATTGCAGCCATGATAGGCGTGATCAGCCGGAACTTTATCAGCGAAGCTCCTGAAAAGTCCTTACCCGCATTGGTGCAATTACTGATGAAAGTTGAGAAAGTACCGGATACCTACTGGCGTGAACAAAAAACTAAAGAGCTAAACAATCTCATAGCGGCATGTGCCGGCCTGTGGTTTGAGGCTTATGCTACTGAGTCAACTTACTCACTCGGCGATAAAATAGGCGTGCGCGCGCAGGTGATCAACCGTTTTAATTATCGTGTTAAAATAAACAGCATTGATGCCAATGATAACTCTTTGGCTTTGCAAAGCAAGGAGATCCCATTTAACCAACTCCAAACTTTTGAAACCACTGCCGCAGCTTCCATGCTAACGCAGCCTTACTGGCTGGCCTTACCGCATCCAATAGGTGTTTACACTTTGCCGGATAACACGCTTGCCGGTAACCCTGAAAATCCTGACCTGCCAAAAGTTACTTTCCAGTTTATTATTGAGGGTAAGCCCATAAATATCGACCGCCGAATTGTATATAAATACGTTGACCCGGTTAGGGGCGAGGTTTATCAGCCTATTGAAATAACGCCGCCGGTAACCGCTAATATTGAAGACAAGGATTATATTTTCAGCACGCAACAAGCACAAACAGTACTGGTAAAGTTGAAAAGTTTTACCAAAGCAAGTGGTACCATCAGCCTGAAACCCGCTGCCGGATGGAAAATAAGTCCCGAAAAAATTGACTTTACCGATAAGGACAAAAACGATGAATGGTCGGTGGCATTTACGGTTAGTCCAACCGATACCAAAACCAACACAACCGATCTGGAAGCAGTTGTTAACGCCAATGGCAAACCGTTTTCACTTAGCCTTCGCCGTATCAGGTATGATCACGTACCAGCTATTACCCTATTTCCGCCGGCACAAACAAAGCTTGTTTACCTCGATCTTAAACATAACGGCAGAAAAATAGGCTACATTGCCGGTGCCGGCGACCAGATGCCTGAAGCCCTGCGCCAGGTAGGTTACGAAGTACATATCCTCACCGAAAATGAAGTAACAAACGGCGATCTTTCGGGCTATGATGCCATCGTTACCGGCGTACGGGCCTACAATGTGAACGAGCGACTTGCTTATCAGCAATCGAAGTTAATGGCATATGTAAAGAACGGCGGCAACCTGGTAGTGCAATACAATAACAACAATGGTATTGTTGTAAAGCAAATAGGCCCATATCCGTTTACCGTAGTGAACCGCAGGGTTACTGACGAAAACGCCGAAGTGACGATTTTAGATCCGCAAAATCCGGTATTAAACTATCCTAATAAAATAACCAATGATGATTTTAACGGTTGGATCCAGGAACGCGGATTGTATTTTGTAAGCAATATCGACCCGCAGTACAAACCCATTTTGCAAATGCATGATAAAGGAGAAGAACCGCTTAACGGATCATTAATTGTGGGCGATTATGGTAAGGGCCGGTTTGTATATACTTCCCTGGCATTTTTCAGGGAGTTGCCTGCCGGTGTACCGGGAGCTTACAGGTTGTTTATTAATCTATTGAGCAAACCAAAATAACCTGATAAACAACGTGTTTACTTAGCGAAGCCAACAGCATTCTCTATGAGAGCCCCTGAAGAAGCATTAACTTCAGTGCAGCCAAACTGGGCAAACCGGTAAATCGTACTGAGTGGGATATTACCCTGTAAACCTATAAACAGGGTGACAAAATGTGGATGCCCCTGGAGAAAAGGAGCGAAGATATGTAAAGCATTAAAATAACTATAAAACCAAAACGGCCTCTTAAAGAGACCGCTTTGGTTTTTTTTAGCGATAATTAATAGGCGTAAAACGGCACATCTTCATAAGCATATCCGCCTGCACCCCAATAAAATTCGTTTTGATTTTTAGTGTAGAAATGGTCAATTTCGGCAGGTGTACCTCCGTGATAATAGCGATAAACTGGCACTGAACTATTTGCCTGGTTGGGATAGGCATAAAAGGCTACCTTTTCTTTGATGTAACCACCAGGAGTAGTCGCATTCCTTGTATAAAAGTGATCAACAGCAGAGGAACTATAATAACGATATACAGGCTCTGTACCGGCTACCTGGCTAGTAAAGGCAAAAAAGCCGATTCCCTCAAATATATACCCTGTGTTATTTCCCTGAGCCAATTCGTTATAATCCGTAGTGTAAAAGTGATCGGACGAGCCGCCGTTATAATATCTGAAAACGGGTGATGTGCCCGCTACCGGCGGGTTTAGTGGATAAAGAAATTGTACTGCAATTTTATCATAGTTCGAAAGCACTGTTGCCCCGGTACCGCATTCATTGCCATTCATTAACGAAACCGGATCGGCTTCAGTAGGTGTACCAAGAATATGAGTGGCGCTGTAATGGGCGCTGTTAGGTGCTGTTCCGTTCTGTGGTTCGTTTAAAAACCAATTGGTATGCCTAAGACCAATACTGTGACCTAACTCATGCGCTATTGTTCGTTGTCTTTGATCAAATGAATTTCCCGAAATCGCGGCTGGGCTTATGTAGATTATAAAACCAGGCTGCCCGTTTATCGGGAAATAAGACTGCCCGCAAGCTCCACCAATATTATTATTCGCCATTATCGTAACATTGTACGAACTGCCTACAGAAAATTTCACCCTGCAGTTCGGAATACCATTCCATTGTGCAATGGCCGCGTTAATTTCAGCAGTATACGCGCTCATAGAAGCATCAATATTGATCACTACATTAGTGTTTAAACCCAGGTAATTTTGCGCACCGTATTGATCTGTCTTAATTTTCGAAGCGCCACCATTTGTTGTTGCAACACCGGTCTTCTTTGAAAACAGCATATCACCGTCCACCAGGTAGTCGGTACCGATATCCTTAATATCAGAATCCCGGAAACCCAATGATTTAATGTAGTCCAAGGCACTGGTGCTGTTTTTTTCTTTATCCGCAGGTGCTAAATCATGAATTGCTTTTTTGCAGGAATTAAACAATAGCAAGGTGGTAAACGCAATAAATGCGAGTTTGAGGTTTTGGTTTTTCATTTGTGATTTATGTATTTAAGTTTAAGTCAAAAATAATATTATTAATTATATTTATTGTAATTATTTAATTTTTATTTAATAAAAATTAACCAAACGAAACCACAGAATACAACAACACTATTATGAATAATCAAGGTATTAAATATCAATATTATAAACCTGGGCTCAAGGGATTCTAAGAAGACAGACTTCTCCTTTGACTGAACTCAACAGTTTTACAGTTGTGGTAAATCTGTTTAATCCCAAACCTTTTCAACCGTCAAAAACACTACATATGTTATCAACAATGTGTCAATTTTACTTTATTAACATTTTTTTAATATAAAACTCTTTCAATTACAGTAAATTCTATTTACGTTTGAATTTTTCTTGATGTAGCTTCAAATAATTTTTTACCCTGAAGCACATGTTACGCGTCGACAGTTCCAAACCATGCCAAATTATTTATGCCATTGCCAAGCATGACTACCTGTCGTATGTTATTGAACCACACATTGTTCAGCTTAATCCGAACGGTGAATTTTCACTAACACACCAGCGTTTATTTTCCAATACCGCCAAAGAATTTTGCGAATTTCTGGACGATACCGATATCAGGCTGATCAAACTGCTGGAAGAGATGGAGCAAGGCAACGTGATCAAAAGGTATTATAAAAAACCAATCCGTCCGTTCGAGTTTTTCTCCAAGATCTTCAACGAGCAGATGTTTGACATGATCCGCCCAAAACTGGAGAAGCGGATAGCTGAAGCGTTATCGTTACTTTGCGGTAAGCAGGTATACCAGATGAGTAAGGAAGGCTATCCAGGCGAACGCAAACTTCAGCTGGCTACCGAGGCAGCATCAGTGTTATTTCATTTCAGGCGCAGTGAAGAAGAGATCAGGTATTTTCCTACCATCAAATATCAGGGCATGCGCATTGAGTTCATGTTTAAAAATGCCGAGATCATTTGCAATCACCCGGCCTGGATGCTGCTTGATGATACCCTGTATTATTTCGACAAGGAGATTGAGGGTAAAAAACTGCAACCATTCCTGAACAAGCGTTTCATCGCTATACCAAAATCGTCGGAGCAATCATACTTTGAAAAATTTGTTGCCCCGCTTATCGAAAAGCATAATGTTTACGCCGAAGGGTTTACCATCAATACCGAAAAGTATGATGCCTGCCCTGTGCTTAAACCTATTTATATTGAAGGCGGTACTTCGCAGCTGCAACTTTCTTTTAAGTATGCGGGCTATGTATTTCCTTATGGCGATGGCAGGCACATTTCTGTGCGGATGGAAAAAACCGGCGATGATTACCTGTTTCACCGTATTAAACGTTCAACTACCTGGGAAAAAGGCAAAATGCACCAATTGGAGCAAATGGGGCTTAAAATAGCTTCATCATTGTTCCAAAACCTTGAAGTTGCCGGACACGATGAAGATGACGACCGCTCGTTCTCTGTTTTTGAATGGCTCAATCAGCATCATGATCAGCTTATTGAACAGGGCTTTGAACTGGAACAGCCTGAAGGGCAAAAACGCTACGTATTTGGCAGCAGTAAAATTGAACTGGTAGTAACCGAAAATAACGACTGGTTTGATATCAACGCCATGGTGAGCTTCGGCCCGTACCGAATCCCTTTTATCCAGTTAAAAAACCATATCCTTAACCATAAAAAGGAGTTTACCCTGCCATCGGGCGAAATTGCGGTAATTCCTGAACAATGGTTTTCGCAATATGGCAACCTGCTGCACTTTACCGAAGGCAGCAATGATTTAAAACTACGCCGTCACCATATTGGCCTCGTTACCGATTTAGCCGAAGGCGAAATGGCCAGCGTTACCATGACCCGCAAACTGCAAAAGCTCACCAATTTTGATGAGCTTGAGGACGCGCCGATGCCCGTTAATTTTGAAGGCAATTTGAGGCCGTACCAAAAAGCAGGCTATAACTGGTTTCACTTTTTAAAACAATACCACTTTGGCGGCTGCCTTGCCGATGATATGGGTTTGGGTAAAACCATCCAAACTTTATCGCTGCTGCAAAAGCACAAGGAAGATACGGAAGAAGCCGGAGGCAAAGCCACTTCGCTGGTAATCATGCCAACCTCGCTGATATATAACTGGCTTAATGAAGCCCGCAAATTTGCACCGCAGTTAAAGCTTATGGTACATACGGGCACCATGCGCTATCGCAGTGCTGAAGTTTTTGCCAATTACGATGTGGTGATCACTACCTATGGTATCAGCCGCATTGATATTGAAATGTTTAAAGGCTTCTTTTTTGATTACGTGATCCTGGACGAAAGTCAGAACATCAAAAACCCATCATCAAAATCATACCAGGCGGTTAAACAGCTCAAGTCGCGCTTTAAATTGATCTTGAGCGGCACCCCGGTCGAAAATTCGGTTAACGATTTGTGGACACAGATGTCGTTCATTAATCCTGGTTTATTGGGTGCACAGCAGTTTTTCCAAAACGAGTTTGTAGCTCCTATAGAAAAGAAAAAGGATGAAGATAAGGCCCGCAAACTTCAGGCCCTGATCAAGCCTTTTGTGTTACGCCGCACCAAAGAACAGGTAGCAACAGAATTGCCACCCAAAACTGAAAATCTTTTTTACTGCCAGATGACCGAAGAACAATCTTCGGTTTATGAAGAGGTAAAATCCGAATACCGGAATGAGTTGCTGAAAAGCCTGGAGGATGGCACGTTCGCTAAAACACAGATTCAGGTATTGCAGGGTTTGATCAAGTTAAGGCAAATTGCTAACCATCCTATCATGATCGATAAGGATTATGAAGGCGACAGCGGTAAATTTGAAGATGTGGTGCATACCTTAGGCAACGTGCTTGATGGTGGTCACAAGGTGCTCATATTTTCGCAGTTTGTAAAACAGCTTAGCATTTACCGCGAGCATTTTGAGCGCGTTGGTATTCCTTACGTCTATCTGGACGGCGCTACGCAAAACCGGGGCGATGTGGTTAAGCAATTCCAGGAGGATGAAAAAACGCGTGTGTTCCTGATCTCGATAAAAGCGGGGGGCGTAGGTCTTAATCTTACCGAAGCCGATTATGTGTTTATTCTCGATCCATGGTGGAACCCGGCTGTTGAGCAGCAAGCCATTGACCGCACACATCGTATCGGGCAGACCAAAAACGTTTTCATCTATAAATTCATCACCAAAGATTCGGTTGAAGAAAAGATCCTGGCCCTGCAGCAGCGTAAGCTCAGCCTGTCAAGAGCGCTGATTACTACCGAAGAAAGCTTTATTAAATCGCTTACGGCGGATGATATTAAGGAGATATTGGGGTAAAAACACCCCTCCCTAAACCGCGAGGGCTTTAAAAGAAAAAGCGGTGAGTAATTGGTGCTCATCGCTTTTTCTTTTCTGATAACGCGCAATTTTAAAGTATCACCCTTTAGGCGGAGATTTAGAGGGGCTTATTTTAACTTACTCAACGCTGCTTTCACCCTCGGTATCAAGGCTTCTATTTCATGAAGTGGAGTTGCACCAACCGATGCACGGAACCAGTTCACCTCATCACCTGTACCAAAGGCCGAGAATGGAACAAATGCGGCTCCGGCCTCTTTAATTAAATAAAAGTTAATATCTGCCGAATCTTTCAATACTTTGCCGTCCGGAGTGGTTTTGCCACTGTAATCTATTTTCAGGGTAAGGTAGATAGCGCCCATCGGTTCAATCGAATCTACATTTAAACCGCTGGCTTTCATTTCCTGGAAACCTTCATGCAGGGCAGTAAGGCTTGCCTGGATCTTTCCCTTTAAATCATCAAGATAACTGTTTACATCAGCCTCATCAGTTAAAAATTTGGCCATAGCCATCTGTTCAGGCTTTGGCGACCAGGCACCCATGTGGCCTACAATGGCTTTCATATTTTCGATAACCAGCTCCGGCCCGAAACCCCAGCCTACACGTACACCCGTTGCTGCAAAACATTTTGAACCGCCATCAACGAAAATGGTATAATCTTTTAATTCAGGACGAAGGGTTACCGGATCGTAATGCTTATGCTCGCCAAAAGTTAACTGCGAGTAGATTTGATCGTATAGTAAATACAGTGGTTTCTCACCCACTGCACGGCTCTTGTTTTCGGCAATTACAAGATCGCAGATCTCTTCCAGGTCCTTTTTGCTGAACATGGTACCGGTAGGATTTAAAGGCGAACACAACGCCAGCAAAGCCGCTCCTTTTAAATGCGGGCGAATATCATCTGCCGTAGGCATAAAATTATTTTCAGGAGCAGTGGGGATAATCACTGCATCGGCATTCAGCAGATCGCTGTAATGGTTATTGTTCCATGACGGTGCAGGGAAAACCACTTTTTCGCCGGGGTTAACTACCGCCAAAAATATAGAATAGATCAGCGGGCGCGAACCACCCGAAATCAGGATTTGGTTAGGTGCATAGTCAAGACCTAAACTTCTTTTCAAAAAGCCACTTACACTCTGGCGCAGATCAAGCATACCATCAGCAGCCGGGTAGTTGGTTTGATTATGATTATAGGCGTCTATAATCTTTTCCTTTAGAGGAGTTGGAATAGGATAAATATTGGAATCGAAATCGCCAATGGTAAGGTTGGCGATATTCTGGCCTTGTCGTTTTAATTCGTTGATCTCGCCCGCAATCTTAATGATCTCCGAGCCATGCAAATTTTGAGCTAATAAAGAAACACTCATGGATTTATATATTTATAAGCGGCAAAGATAGCCGATTGAGGTGAAAGGCGAAAGGATAAAGGCGAAAGGTTGGGAAGAGCGCAGAAGCTAAATGGTGAAAGACTATTGAGGTGATTATAAAAGCTGTAGGTTAACAACCCGAAATAAAAACCTTTTTCCTTTCGCCTTTGACCTTTCACCTAAAAGAAAAGGTCAAAAGCAGAAAAGAAAACCTTTTGCCTTTGACCTTTCGCCTTTAACCTTAAAAGCTTATAAATACGCTTTGCGCAATTTAATTATCCGCATCCAGTGCATGAGTTTCATTACGGGGTAAACCGGGTCTATCTCAAACCATTTGGCGCCAAAATTGGCTTTGTTGGGGTGTTTGTGATGATTATTCTGAAATAGTTCGCCCAGCATTAAAAAATCAAACGGGGTAGTATTTTTTGACTTATCTCCATTATCAAAATTTTGATAGCCATATTTATGGCCGCACCAGTTTACAATAGCACCATGAATTGGCCCCATTAAAAAGTGAATCGGGATCAGTAGATACATCCACCATGCGGTAGCAAATTCTACATAAAATAAAATATATAAAATGCCGAATGAAATACGGGATACAACCGATGATCCTATGAAATCAACAAAACGCCATTCAGGAATGTTACCTTTAAAACGTTCTTCAGGTTCTTTAAGCTTCTTTACGTGTAGCCTGTAGCTTTTAGCTGTATATACCATCATCTGGAAAACATCCTTAAAAAAATGAGGCGAATGCGGATCCTTTTCGGTATCACTATATGCGTGGTGTTCACGGTGCATAATGGCATAAGCCCTCGGGTTTAAAAACGATGATCCCTGGCAAACATAAGTAAGCAGGTAAAACATTCCTTCGTAAAACTTATTGGTTGTGAACATTTTGTGAGATGCGTACCTGTGCAGGAAAAACGTTTGAAAAAATAGCGACAGAAACCAGTGCGCTATAAAGAATATGATAATAACCATTGAATTGTAGAAAATAGACTTATTTATAATCTTTCCAAAGATACGATTTAAAGCCTTATAAAGTTTTTTAATATGTGAATAATGATACAGGCGTTAACAAAAAATGCCGTTACTGGTATAGAAACGGCATTTAATTAAAAAAGTTATTTACCGGAATTATAATAGTTCAAACTGTTTGGCCAACAATCGGTACGATTCAAGCCTGTCTTCAAAGTTTTCGGTAATGGTAACAGCCATGATCTCATCCACTTCATAGTCATTGGCAAGCCACATTAACTTCAGCTTCAGCTCGGCAGGCGAACCGGCAATTACACGGTAACGATTATAACGAATGCGTTCCTGTTCGGCAGGCGTATACTCCACATCTTTCACATCGTCATAGCTTAGCGGCACTATTGGCCCGCCTTTTTCAAACTGCAGAAAGCGATGGTCCATAACGGCCTGGTGTTGCTTTACTTTTTCTTCATCTTCCGAACAGAAGATAAACACCGCTACATTGGCCTCTGGCTGTTGCAGATCATCAGATGGCTGAAATCGCTCCTTGTACATTTTAACACTTTCAGGTCCGCCATTGGGGTTAATAAAATGTGCAAAGGAAAAACCCATACCGAAATGCGCTGCAAACAAGCCGCTTTGTCCGCTTGAGCTTAGCAACCACATGTTAGGCACGGTTTTAATCTGCGGGATAGCCCTGATACGCGCCTGTATGGTTCCCGGTTCGTAAGTATCATGAAAGTAATTCTGCAGATCGGCCAGTTGCTCAACAAAGTCCTGCTCCCTGAACTGGTTTGAAGGGTTAAGCGCGGCTGCGGTGATCCTGTCAGTACCCGGCGCGCGGCCCATTCCAAGGTCAATCCGGCCGGGGAACAGCGCCTCCAGCATCCTAAAATTTTCAGCAACTTTAAGGGTGCTGTGGTTTGGCATCATGATACCGCCCGACCCCATGCGCATGTTTTTAGTTTCGCCGGCCAAATGGGCTAATAATACTTCGGGCGTTGAGCCTGCTATAATACCCATATTATGATGTTCCGAAATCCAGAAGCGGGTGTAGCCAAGGGTATCGGTATATTTTGCCAGTTGTATAGTTTCCTGTATGGCCTGCTCGGCAGTAGCGCCTTTTCTTATTGGCGACTGGTCGAGCACGCTCAGTTTAATTTTGTTTGTGCTCATATCTATTGTGAACACAAAAATAAGCATCGGGTTGCAGGCGGGCTTTATGCCAGGGCTTTTATGGCATTGCAATTACTATTACTGCTGCATTAATTTTGACCCTGGTAATAAATAAGCCCCGCCTGGTGAGCGGGGCTAAACATAATTAACTATTTATAATTGATTTGAAAAAATCCGTATTGATTACGAGCATCCCATTGAGTTGCCGCAGTTTAAGCATTTATAACAGGTACCTGAACGAATCGTGGTATGCCCGCAAACGTTACAGCTTGGCGCATCACTTTGTACACCCATACTAACATCGAAAGATAAGCCTTTTCTTTGAGCATTAATAGAATTATCTGAAGATAGCGTAGATGGCTGGTACACATTGGTTTCATCGGCATTAAAATCCTCATCACCCATTTGCGGGTTTCCCAATATGCCATTTTTATCGGTTATGATGTGTACCAGGTCGGTGCGGTCCTGGTATTCATAGCCCAGCATCCTGAAAATATAATCGATAATGGAGGTTGCACTTTTAATATTGGTATGCCCTACCACCATTCCCGCCGGTTCAAAACGGGTGAAGGTAAATTTTTCTACGTATTCTTCCAGCGGTACACCATATTGCAGGCCGATAGAAACCGCGATGGCAAAACAGTTCATCAATGAGCGGAAGGTTGCACCTTCTTTATGCATATCTACAAAAATCTCGCCCAGGGTACCGTCCTCATATTCCCCGGTACGTACAAATACGGTTTGCCCGTCAATACTGGCCTTTTGCGTAAAGCCGCGGCGTTTGTACGGCAGGTGTTTCTTTTGCACTACACGCGAAAGCTGGCGCATAAAATTTGTATCCTTTGATTTCTCCATGATGGCCATGGCTGCTTCAATAACCTGCTCGGGTGTCAGATCGCTCAGTTTTACGTTAGCAGCTTCGCCTAATACTTCTTCAATTGTATCCAGCTTGTCATCAGCTTCTTCCTTAACATCTGATTTGGTTGAGAGCGGTTGGGATAGCTTACAGCCATCACGATAAAGTGCGTTGGCTTTCAGGCCCAGCTTCCACGAAAGCTCGTAGCAATCTTTGATCTCATCAACTTTGGCTTCGTTTGGCAGGTTGATGGTTTTTGAAATGGCACCCGAAAGAAACGGCTGCGCTGCTGCCATCATTTTGATGTGCCCATGGGCATGGATATAGCGCTGGCCTTTTGCGCCGCATTTGTTGGCGCAATCAAAAATAGGATAGTGATGTTGTTTCAGGTACGGCGCTCCCTCAATGGTCATAGTACCGCAGATATACTCATTAGCTTCTGCAATTTGTTTTTTGCTGAAACCAAGTGCGCGCAGCACATTAAAATCGGGCGCATTATACTGCTCGGCCGTGATGCCCAAACGTTTCAAACATTCTTCGCCCAGCGACCAGATATTGAAAGCAAAACTGATCTCAAAGGCAGATACCAGGCCTTTGTCCAGCTTTTCCAGTTCATCATCATTAAAACCTTTGGCTTTAAGCGTATCTATATTGATATGCGGAGCACCTTTTAGGGTCGCTGCACCTTTGGCATAATTAACAATGGCGGTAACCTCATGTTCCTGGTAACCTAAATTGCGCAAAGCCTCCGGTACGGCCTGGTTAATGATCTTGAAGTAACCGCCGCCCGATAGCTTCTTAAATTTCACCAGTGCAAAATCCGGCTCGATACCCGTAGTATCACAATCCATCACCAAACCGATAGTTCCCGTCGGAGCAATAACAGTGGTTTGGGCGTTGCGGTAGCCGTATTTTTCGCCCATTTCAACAGCCTTGTCCCAGGCATTGCAGGCAGCTGAAAGCAGGTAATCGGGGCAATGCTTTGGGTTAATACCCGGAGGGGTAATTTCCAGTCCCTCGTAGTTTTCGGTAGAGTTATACGCAGCATATCGATGGTTGCGCATCACCCGCATCATGTGCTCCTTATTATCATTGTAACGGCTGAAAGCACCCAACTCACGGGCCATTTCGGCTGAAGTTGCATAGGCAGTGCCGGTCATGATGGCGGTGATGGCGCCGCCAATAGCACGCGCTTCGTCACTATCATAAGGTATGCCGTTCACCATCAGGGCCGAACCCAGGTTGGCATAACCAAGGCCAAGCGTGCGGTAATCATAGGATAATTGTGCTACTTCTTTTGATGGGAATTGAGCCATCAATACGGAAATTTCCAGTACAATGGTCCACATGCGGCAGGCATGTTCAAAACCCTTTACATCAAATACACGTGTTTGCGGATTAAAGAAATGAGCAAGGTTGATGGATGCCAGGTTACAGGCTGTATTATCTAAAAACATATACTCCGAGCAGGGGTTAGATGCATTGATCCTGCCACCTTCGGGGCATGTATGCCACTCATTGATGGTGCTATCAAACTGAACACCCGGATCGGCACAGGCCCAGGCAGCAAAAGCGATATCGTCCCACAGTTTTTGCGAGGATATGGATTTAACGGCTTTGCCGCTCATCCGGCTGGTTAAATTCCAGGCCGAGCCGGTTTTAAGTGCTGTGAAAAAGCTGTTGGGAATGCGTACCGAGTTATTGGAGTTTTGACCCGATACCGTGCGGTAGGCCTCGCCTTCATAATCAGACGAATAACCTGCGGCTATCAGGGCTGCTACTTTCTTTTCTTCTTCCACTTTCCAGTTCACAAAACCCTCAATTTCGGGGTGATCCAGGTCAAGGCAAACCATTTTGGCTGCCCTACGGGTTGTCCCGCCCGATTTGATAGCTCCCGCTGCCCTGTCGCCTATTTTCAGGAATGACATCAGGCCCGATGAATAACCACCGCCCGATAGTTTTTCACTCTCGCCGCGGATCTTAGAAAAGTTTGTGCCTACGCCCGATCCGTATTTGAAAATACGGGCCTCACGAACCCAAAGGTCCATGATGCCGCCCTCGTTCACCAAATCGTCATCAACAGAAAGGATGAAGCAGGCGTGCGGCTGCGGGCGCTCATAAGCTGAGGTTGACTTGCTCAACTGTTCTGTTACCGGGTCGACATAATAGTGGCCCTGTGGTTTGCCGGTAATGCCGTATGAAGTATGCAAGCCGGTATTGAACCATTGCGGCGAGTTTGGAGCAGCCAGTTGCCCAATAATAGTATAAACTATTTCATCATAAAAAATCTCAGCATCTTTTGACGAGAGCAAAATAACCATATCGCATGCCCCAATCCTTCCAGCAGTTGGCCATACGGTGGGCAACTTGTTTAATGCTTTTTTCAGATCCGGTTGAGCCGTCGGGTTGAGGTACGCCTGCCTTACGGAAATATTTTTGAGCCAGGATATCAGTAGCCACCTGCGACCAGCCCGCCGGTACCTCAACATCGTTCATTTCAAATACAGCATCGCCTGAGGGGTTGCGGATCACCGACGATCGCTTTTCATATTTAAACAGGTCGTAAACACTGGTACCTTCTTTGGTGAAATAGCGTTCGGCTTTGAGCCCCTTTTCCCCGCTTGCTGCGGGCGCCTTCCTGGTAATGTTTTTAGCCATAGCTTTTACAGATTATGATAAAATTAACTGAGTACGTGCAACGTTAAAAAGGTTCAGGGGTTTTAAATCAAATCTATTAGTATGCTGAACAGCATAATAGCCGGAGTTTTCCACATGCCTGGAATAACATGCATCCCTTGTTCTTATGCAAGAGAAATTAATTGATTTTTAAATACTTGCAGTGTTGATAATTAAGAATTCATGTGTTTTTTTTGAAAAAAGACATATAGTTTTAACAATGCTCAGTCACTGTGCTTTAGCCTGCCGGTGCCAGTCTTGTCAGGTTGCATGTGTGTAAGATTGACTCTTGCTTTCTAAAACAAAAAGCCTCCGGATTGCTCCGGAGGCTGGGTAAATTGTTATATTAAGATCAGTCAACAATTACATCTCTAAAAAATGGTCGAAAGTATCGCTGCGGATACCTAACCTTAGGGTTTCAAGCGGGATGATATCCGTTGGGGCGATATTACCCAGGCTTACATTTGCACCTATCAATTTAATGAACCAAACTTGCTGCGCTTTTTGAGGCGCTTCCCATATAATTGTCCCTTCGGGGATCTGGGTCAGGATCTCATCAATCAACCCCTGGCGTACCTCTCCCGAATCACGATAGATACCAACGTTACCGCTTTCACGAGCTTCGGCTATCACCTTCCATGAGCCGGCCTCAATTTCGGCATTCATCAATTTGATCCATTTATAAGGAGCAAAAATCTTTTGAACATCTTTTGAGCCCACTTCAGATATTACTGTAACTTGTTTGGCCAGCTCGCTGATATAGTTACATTTTACATCATGCTCAATAGTGATCGAACCATCGGATACTTCGCAATGTTCCAGTTGGTACTTATCCAATAAACGGCGGTAATCGTCAAACTGGTTACGTACAATAAAGGCCTCAAATAAGGTTCCCCCAAAATAAACAGGGATCCCCGCCTCCCGGTAGAGCTTTAGCTTTTGTTCAAGGTTAGGGGTTACATATGATGTAGCCCAACCCAGCTTTACAATGTCAGTATACGGCCCGCCAACTTCAATAAAATCTTCAACCTGGCGCAAGCTAAGGCCTTTGTCCATAACCATGGTAATGCCTTTATCGCGGGGTTTAGTTGTACGATCAGGAAGATGATTAATAGTGTAGTTCATTGTAAATATTTGTTATAGCCTATAACTAAAAGTTCTAACGAGGCAAAGGTCGCAACAAATATGCAGATGTGCAAATTTCAAATGTTAAATGATTTTAAAGCTCATGGTAAATTCATTGTTGGTAGTGAGTTGTTGATTGAGTTGATTAAGTGAGTGGGGTGATATGCCGTCATCTTGCGGCCGCGCGTTTATCTTAAAACACGAAAAGACACATATTCTATGCGTCTTTTCGTGTTTTACCTTATTTAAGAGATAGAACCATTCACCTAATCAACTCAATCAACCATTCTCCCTACTTAGTATACCTGTTGATAATATCCACAATCACTTTATTCTTTTGCAATTGCGGCAGGTAATCAAACAGGATGTAATGTTTTTCCGGATCGGCTGCTAAAGCATACTCCAAGTTGTTAAGGGCTTCATTGTATTCGCCTTTGGCAAACAGGTAGGCAACCATACGATAGTAAAGCTCGGCCGCTTCGGGATTATTTTTGATAGCCTGGGCTATAATTTCAATAGCTTCATTAAGCTTTTGCTGCTCGTAAAGTATCGACGAATAATCAAGCCAGGCGTCAATATCAAGCGGATTTAGCTCAACCACCTTTTCGTAAGCCTTTTCTGCTTCATCCAAATGCCCGAGCTTATATTCGGCATCGGCAATAGCAAACCAGTAATCGGCATTGGCGATGTCAAGGTCAAGCGCTTTTTTATAAAAGTGCAGGGCCTCAAAATAGCGCTCCTCAAAATCAAGGGTTACACCTATCCCAAACCAGGCATCGGCCAGCTTTGGATCCATTTTAACCGATTTTTTGTAGAAAGCCCGGGCGTCGTCCATTTGCTCCAGCTTTTCGTAGCATTCGCCAATGGCACAATACGTATCGGCATTAGGCTGTTCATACTCAAAAGTATGACGGTATACTTCTATAGCTTCTGCATATTTTTCAAGGTTAACCAGTGCGTTGCCTTTGTTAAAATAGGCCGAAGCAAAGCTGTCCTTAATTAATATAGCATAGTCATAAGCATCGATGGCTTTTTCAAACAGACTCAGCTTGGTATAAGCGTTGCCCAAGTTATACCAGGCCGCGTAGCTGTACGGTTCGTTATCGATATATTGCTGATAAAACTGTACGCTTTCCTGCTGGTTGTCCATTACGTCGTAGCAAAAAGCCAGCTCGTAAAGGGCATCCTGGTTTTCCATATTTTGCTTAAGGCAAAGCTTAAGATAGGTTATAGCAGTATCATAATCGCCCATGTTTTGATAAACGTAGGCTATGTGCAGCAGGATCTCGTCGGTCTCTTCGGCAAGGTCAAGCGCTTTTTCGTAATTTTCCAGCGCCTCGGAGTAACGCTCCAGGCTTTCGTACAGATTACCACGGATGATATAGATATCCGCGTCAGATGCTTCGAGCATAGCAGCTTGGTCCAAAGCGGCAAAAGCCTCCGGAACCTTGTTGCTTACCACAAGCAGTTGGGCCTGTTTAATCAGGAAAATTGCCGCAAAAGGGTGCTGGCTTCTCGCGTACTCTGCTACCTGTAATGCCCTGGCCGGATCATTTTTTTCGATGTAGTAGTCGATAATGTTCTCAAACGCCTGGGCATCAAAAAAGTACAAGTCCTGATTTCTGATCATTTCCTCGTACCGTTCTACCGAGAATTTTGGGTCTTCGGTAAAACCAAATTCAAATTCTTCTTCCATTCAATTTTGTTTGCAGAACATCCGCTTTAGGTTGACAAATTGCCTTGTAAAGACTTATTGAGTTCAAATTACAATAAGTAAGCATCCAAAATGCAATTTAGTTTTCAACATTCAAACATTCTTAACAACTGTTCAATACAAAGCATTGATAATTAATGACAATGGATACAACAGGCAAGCGATGAGTGATTCTGAAAAATTGCCCTAAAGATTTCTACCTTTGGCAAAAGTAACAATTATGGAGCCTAATATTTCAGATATCCTAAAACGTTTACATATAAACGATATTAATGACGCCTTTAGTACAGGCAGTACCTGGGGCAGCAGCAACGGTGCTGCAGTAAAAAATATAACATCGCCGGTCGATGGCAAAAAAATAGCATCAGTAAGGCTGGCAACCGAAGCAGATTATAACCAGACGATTGAGCAGGCAGCCAAAGCATTTAAAACCTGGCGTAAAACCCCGGCACCTAAACGGGGCGAAATAGTGCGCCAGATTGGTGAGGCTTTACGCGCAGCCAAGCATGACCTGGGCACCCTGGTATCCTACGAAATGGGCAAAAGCCTGCAGGAAGGCCTGGGCGAGGTGCAGGAAATGATAGATATTGCCGATTTTGCAGTTGGCTTAAGCCGCCAATTATATGGCTTAACCATGCACAGCGAAAGACCAGAGCACCGCATGTATGAGCAATACCACCCGCTGGGTATAGTTGGTATTATTTCGGCATTTAACTTTCCTGTTGCAGTTTGGAGCTGGAACTCCCTGCTGGCCTGGGTGTGCGGCGATGTATGCATCTGGAAACCATCCGAAAAAACGCCTTTAACAGCTATTGCCTGCCAGCATATAGCACAGGAGGTTTTTAAGAAGAATAACATTGAAGAAGGCGTTTCATGCCTGGTTATCGGCGACCGCAACATTGGTGAGCTCATGGCTGCTGATACGCGTGTTCCCTTAATTTCAGCCACAGGTTCAACCCGTATGGGTAAAGCGGTGAGCGCCGCGGTTGGTGCAAGGTTGGGCAAAAGCCTGCTGGAGCTTGGCGGTAACAATTCAATTATCATCAGCGAAAATGCCGATTTGGACATGTCGCTCATCGGCGCGGTGTTTGGTGCAGTGGGTACTGCCGGCCAGCGTTGTACCAGTACCCGCAGGCTTATTATTCACGAAAGCGTTTACGATGCCTTTAAACAAAAATTAGTTAGCGCCTACAAACAAATCAGGATTGGAAACCCATTGAATGAGCACAACCATATGGGGCCGTTGATTGACGCCGATGCTGTTGCCTTGTATCTTGAGTCGATTGAAAAATGCAAAGCCGAAGGCGGCAACTTTGTAGTTGAAGGCGGCAAGCTGGAAGGCGCAGGTTATGAATCTGGTTGCTATGTTAAACCGTGCATTGCCGAAGTTAAAAATCACTTTAAGATAGTGCAGCATGAAACCTTTGCCCCTATCCTTTACCTCATTAAATACAGCACTATTGAGGAGGCCATCGACCTGCAAAATGGTGTTCTGCAAGGACTGTCATCGGCTATTATGACCAATAATTTGCGCGAGGCAGAACAATTTCTATCCTACGCAGGTTCTGATTGCGGAATTGCCAATGTTAACATCGGTACATCGGGCGCCGAAATAGGCGGCGCTTTCGGTGGCGAAAAGGAAACCGGCGGCGGCAGGGAATCAGGTTCGGATGCATGGAAAGTTTATATGAGGCGACAAACCAATACTATAAACTATTCAAAAACGCTGCCTTTAGCCCAGGGGATAAAGTTTGATTTGTAGTTTCTGAACCAGGATTTGGAGGAGTTTTTAGGATTTATGGGATTGCTGTTCCTATTTTATAAGTAGGACACAAGAAAAAATCCTGTCCATCCCCATAATCCACCCAAATCCCGGTTCAGACAGTGTTAGGGATAGTAGCGGATACCGGCCACGAGCGTAAGGCCTGCAGGCGTATGAGCGGATAGCCCGGCCAGAGGAAACACCCTGAAAATAAAAATTAACCTAAATGAAAGCCGGCACGTAAAAAGCCTGGTAAGATTATATAGAAACTAAAACGATTCATTAGTCTTTAAATAAAGACATCATATTAAACACTGTTCATGTTCAAATTTTGCAAGTATTTAAGCGCAACCACTTTATCAGCAGCATTATTAGTTAATTTACCGGCATCGGCACAACAGGCCCCTGTTACCGATCCTGCCCCGCCAAAAGCCTGGCATCTGCTTGATTTAAAGGAGAGCGGCTTTTACGGCATCAGCTTAAAGCAGGCTTATATGTTTGTGCAAGGCAAAAAAGCAAGCCGGTTGTTGTTGCAACTATTGACAGTGGTGCCGATACCTCACAAACGGATCTTAAAACAGTGCTATGGATAAATAAAAAAGAAATTCCGGGAAACGGCATTGATGACGACCATAACGGCTACGTTGACGATATACACGGATGGAACTTTTTAGGCGGCCCCGGCGGCAAAGCCGACTTTACCGAAACCACAGAAGAGGTACGTGAATACAATAAATTAAAAGGTAAATATGCCTCGGTTACGGATTCGACTGCTACCAATAAAAAAGAATATGCTTACTGGCTGCGTGTTAAAACGGTTTATGATTCAACAGTAAACAAGGCCAATACCGAAATCGGCCAGCTTTCGCCGGTAATGAACGCGTTGATGGTTACCAGCGGGTATATTAAGCGCGGTCTGAACTTACCGGCAAACGGCACTTTTAGCCAGGCCGACCTTGTTAAGGTTAAAGCCACTAATGACACCCTAAGCCAAAGCAAATATGTTTGGGAATCAGTATTTTCGCAGGAGGGAGCCGGTTCCACCAACGCCAAAATCATTAAAGACCTAAGCGAATATCTTGCAAAGCTCAACAACGATGTATCGCCTGATCTTACTTCGCGTAAGCGCGTTGTGGGGGATGACCCTGATACAATGGATGGCAAACCATATGGCAATAACCTGGTAAAATTTGCCGATGCGGCACATGGCACCGGTGTGGCCGGGCTCATTGGCGCGGTGCGTAACAACAATTATGGTATCAACGGTGTGGCCGATAATGTAAAACTGATGATCATTAAGGCCATCCCTAATGGCGATGAATATGATAAAGACGTAGCCAATGCTATACGCTACGCGGTTGATAACGGCGCCAGGGTGGTTAACATGAGTTTCGGAAAAAAGATCTCGCCGCATAAGGAATGGGTAGATGCCGCTTTCAAATATGCTGCCTCAAAGAATGTTTTATTAGTGATGGCTGCCGGTAACGATAACCAGGACATGGATCTTCAGCCCGAATTTCCAAATGATACTTTCTTAGATGGCTCATCAAGCGATGCTGATAACGTGATCAGCGTTGGTGCGTCGGGGCCCAGAATGGGGCAAAACCTTGCCGGCGATTTTTCCAACTACGGCAAAAAAAGCGTGGATATATTTGCGCCGGGGGTAAAAGTTACCTCCATTACTACCGATGCTGAGGTTGATACAGAAGACGGCACCAGCTTTTCGTCGCCAATAACGGCAGGCATTGCGGCTTTGATATTAGAATACTATCCAAGCCTGAGTGCTAAGCAGGTAAAGGAAGCTATTTTAGGCTCGGCAACACCGCTAAGGGGCACCATGGTATTAAAACCCGGCAGCAAAACCGAAAAGGTTGATTTTACAACGCTATCCAAAACCGGGGGCATTGTAAATGCTTACAAAGCATTGCAACTGGCCTCAAAGATGAAAGGCGACAGCTTAGCAAATTGATTTTTAACAATGTTACAGCGATTTTTGCGCACATAAAAATCGCTGTAACATAACCTTTTACCTTTAACCAGGCGCCTTTCGCCTCTTCAAAGGGGCAAAATAAAAAAACACTTTCCAGTTATGGTATTTTTCTCTACATTTGCGGGCTAATTGTTGCTCATTGAAATCGCTTAAAAAATATTCGATTCCCTTTACGGGGCTTAAACTTGGGAAACACCAGTTTGAGTATGACATACAGGATGACTTTTTTGATGAGTTTGAATATTCGCTCGTAAAAAAAGCAACCCTGCACTGCGAGGTTGAACTGGATAAGCAGGAAACTATGCTGATCCTGAATTTTAAGATAGACGGCACAATTGATACCACCTGCGACAGGTGTTTATCGCAACTGCCGCAGCAGGTTGATATTACTGAACAGCAAATAGCTAAGTTCAGCGATGAATTGATAGATGAAGACGAGGAGATCATTACCCTTGGCAAAAACGATCATGAGATTGATGTAGCCGGGCTGATTTATGAATACATTAACGTTGCAGTGCCGTTTACATCGGTTTGCGACAACGAGGGTGAAACCCCTTATTGTGATAAAGAAATGCTTGAAAAACTAAATAGCTTTTCGGCAAATGGTGAACAAAGTGAGCAAACAGACCCACGGTGGGATGCGCTCAGGAAAATGAATAAATAATTAATATTAGGATATTATGCCACATCCAAAGCGGAAATTTTCGAAATCAAGGAGAGATAAACGCAGAACGCATTACAAAGCGGAAGCTCCAACTTTAACTACCTGCCAAACTACAGGCGCTGTGCATTTGCCGCACAGGGCATATACTGTTGATGGTAATGTTTACTACAACGGTAAAGTTCTTATTGAGAAAGCAGCAGTAGCATAAGTTTAATTTTCTGAAAATGAAGATTGGCTTAGATATTATGGGCGGTGATTACGCTCCCAAAGCAGCTGTTTTAGGAGCTATCGAAGCGTATAAAACTTTATCTGCCGACCAGAAACTGGTGCTTATTGGCGATAAGGAAGTTACAGTAAGTATTCTTCAGGAAAATGGTGTAAGCCCTGATAACTTCGAGTTTGTACATACAACCGAAGTTATTGGTATGGGTGAGCACCCCACCAAAGCTATTGTTCAGAAGCCTGATTCGAGCATATCAGTTGGGTTCCAACTGTTAAAAAGCGGCGAAATTCAGGCCTTCTCATCGGCTGGCAATACCGGCGCCATGCTTGTTGGTGCCATGTTCAGCGTAAAAACTATTCCGGGTGTTGTACGCCCGGCAATGACTACTATTGTACCCAAACTTAAAGGCGGTTTGGGTATTTTGTTGGATGTAGGTGCCAATGCCGATTGTAAGCCAGATGTGCTTGTTCAGTTCGGTGTACTCGGCAGTTTATTTGCACAGGCAGTTTATGATATCAGCAACCCGCGTGTTGCTCTCATGAACATCGGCGAAGAAGAAGAAAAAGGTAATATCCTTAGCCAGGCCACCTACCCATTAATGAAAGCTACATCGTTGTTTAACTTTGTGGGTAATGTTGAAGGACGCGATCTTTTCAGTGAAAGCGCCGACGTTTATGTATGCGATGGTTTTACCGGCAATGTAATATTAAAGCTTGCCGAATCGTTCTATGTTATAACGCGGAAGAAACAGCTAAAGGACGAGTTTTTTGACAGGTTTAATTATGAACAATACGGTGGCAGCCCTATACTGGGTGTAAATGCCCCCGTTGTTGTTGGTCACGGCATCTCGAGCCCCGAGGCAATAAAAAACATGGTCCTTTTATCAAGGAATATGGTGGAGAGTAACCTCGTTGATAAAATAAAACAAGCATTCCAGTAATTTTATAAAGATGAGTAAAGTTCATGCCGCTATTACCGCAGTACATGGTTACGTTCCCGACTATGTATTAACCAACCAGGAACTGGAAACAATGGTTGATACAAATGACGAATGGATAACCAGCCGTACCGGTATCAAAGAGCGGCGCATATTAAAAGGCGAAGGCCTTGCTACATCTGATATGGCGGTCCCTGCCGTTACCGAGCTGCTCAGAAAACGCGGCATCGGTGCCGAGGAGATCGATCTTATCATCTTTTGTACTACTACCCCCGATATGATCTTCCCGGCTACAGCAAACCTTTTAGCGCATAAAATTGGTGCTAAAAACGCATGGGGATTTGATTTGCAGGCAGCCTGTTCAGGCTTCCTGTACGGTTTAACATCAGGCGCACAATTTATTGAAAGCGGTAAGCACAAAAAAGTATTGGTAGTAGGCGGCGATAAAATGTCGGCTATTGTTAATTATGAAGACCGTGCTACCTGTATTATTTTTGGCGATGGCTGCGGTGCTGTATTACTTGAGCCAAACGAAGAGGGTAACGGTATCATCGATTCTATTTTAAAGAGCGATGGTTCGGGTGCACAGTATTTAAACCTAAAAGCCGGCGGCTCATTGAAACCGGCAAGCCATGAAACGGTTGACGCTAAAGAACACTTCGCCTACCAGGAAGGCCAGGCCGTGTTTAAATTTGCAGTAACCAATATGGCCGATGTTGCGCACGAGGTAATGGAACGCAACCACCTAACCGGTGATGATATTGCCTGGCTGGTACCACACCAGGCCAACAAGCGTATTATCGATGCTACTGCAAACCGTACAGGTATAAGTTCAGATAAAGTGATCATTAACATCGAGCGCTATGGCAATACCACCAACGGCACCATCCCACTTTGCCTGTGGGAATGGGAAAGCAAGTTTAAAAAAGGGGATAACCTTATTTTAGCAGCCTTTGGCGGTGGCTTTACCTGGGGTTCAGTTTATTTAAAATGGGCTTATTGATGTACGGATTATAGATGTTCAAATTTCAGATGTGCAGATGTGCAAATTTTCTATTAAAAAGCATATTTGATATATCAAAAAATTAAAACATCCGTAAAAAGTGCATGTTATCTGCTTATGAACAACGCAACTAACGGGCTACTTATGGTATCCGCTCACTAATTAATCAACACATAACTTGCATATTTGCGCATTTGCATATCTGCACATTTGACTATAACTTAGATATAAACTTTGTCCAAAACCAATTAATCCTTCAACATGGATATTAAACAAATTCAGGACCTTATTCGCTTTGTTTCCAAATCGGGCGTGAACGAAGTATCAATCGAGCAAAAAGATTTTAAGATCACAATAAAAACCAACGAGGTGCAACCTACAGTGGTTCATGCCACTATTCCGGCAGTTACGCAACCTGTTACACAGGCATTACCAACTGCACCGGCTCCTGCGCCTGTTGAGCCTGCTGCTCCTGCTGCTCCGGATACGTCGAAATACATTACCGTAAAATCACCAATGATCGGTACTTTTTATCGTTCATCAAGCCCGGATAAACCCCTGTTTGTTAATGTTGGCGACGAGATTAAACCAGGTAGCGTAGTATGTATCATTGAGGCTATGAAACTGTTCAATGAAATTGAATCTGAAGTTTCAGGCCGTATAGTAAAAGTACTTGTTGATAACGCTTCACCAGTTGAGTACGATCAACCACTGTTTTTAGTAGAACCAGTTTAATTGATGCACATATGTGCAGATTACAGATGTGCAGATGATATTTAATTCGTTTGCACATTTATAATTTACATATTTGCCCTTCAATCATTCATTAATATTTTTCATCTGCATATTTGCACATCTGTAATTTGCACATTCAAGAAAAACAATGTTTAAAAAAATATTAATAGCTAACCGTGGCGAAATCGCCCTTCGTATTATCCGCACCTGTAAGGAAATGGGTATTAAAACGGTTGCTGTATATTCAACTGCAGATCGCGACAGCCTTCACGTTCGTTTTGCCGACGAAGCTGTTTGTATCGGTCCGCCGCCAAGCCGCGATTCTTATTTAAATATTCCTAATATCATTTCGGCTGCCGAACTAACCAATGCAGATGCGATCCATCCAGGTTACGGTTTCCTGTCTGAAAATGCTAAATTTTCGGCCATTTGCGCTGAGTATGGTATCAAATTTATCGGTGCTACTGCCGAGCAGATCAACCAGATGGGTGATAAAGCTTCGGCCAAAGATACCATGAAAAAAGCCGGTGTGCCTATTGTTCCCGGATCTGATGGTCTGCTTGCCGATGTAAAATCGGGTATTGCTATCGCCAATAAAATAGGTTACCCTGTTATATTAAAAGCAACTGCCGGCGGTGGTGGCCGCGGGATGCGCATTGTTTGGAAAGACGAAGAGTTTGAGAACGCCTGGGACTCGGCTCGTGCCGAATCAGGTGCAGCCTTTGGTAACGATGGCTTATACCTTGAAAAATATGTTCAGGACCCGCGCCACATCGAAATTCAGGTTGTGGGCGATCAGTTTGGCAAAGTATGCCATCTTTCTGAACGTGACTGCTCTATTCAGCGCCGTCACCAGAAACTGGTTGAGGAATCACCTTCCCCTTTCATGACCGAAAAACTCCGTAAAAAAATGGGTGAGGCAGCTATTAAAGGCGCCAAAGCTGTTAAATATGAAGGTGCCGGCACTGTAGAGTTTTTGGTTGATAAAGATCGCAACTTCTACTTTATGGAGATGAACACCCGCATCCAGGTAGAACACCCGGTTACCGAAGAGGTGATTAACTTCGACCTGATCAAAGAGCAAATTAAGGTAGCTGCAGGAATCCCTATTTCAGGTAAAAATTACGAGCCAACAATGCATGCCATTGAATGCCGTATCAATGCCGAAGATCCGTTTAACAGTTTCCGTCCGTCACCGGGTAAAATAACCAATTTCCACTCTCCCGGTGGCCATGGTGTACGTATTGATACACACGTGTATACAGGCTATGTTATCCCGCCAAACTACGATTCGATGATTGCAAAGGTAATTTGCGTGGCCCAAACCCGCGATGAAGCTTTAAGCACCATGGAGCGCGCATTGAGCGAATTTGTGATAGAAGGCGTGAAAACTACTATTCCATTCCATTTAAAATTATTGAAGGATCCTAACTTCCGCGCTGGTAACTTTACCACCAAGTTTATGGATACATTTGAATTATAAAAATAAATTCAAACTATCTTCATACTATAAAACGTATTTAGCACTATAGCGTTGATACAGCGGTATATATTACAATGAGCGAAAACAAGATCATCAAGGCCATAAAGGATAAAGGTAAAACGTTAGAGGCAGAAATGTCGTTCTTTGATCACCTCGAAGCCTTGAGATGGCACCTCGTAAGAGCTTCGGTAGCAATTGTAATATTTACCGCTGTTGTTTTTTACTACTACGACTGGATCTTTGATACCATTATCATGGGCCCCAGTAAATCAACCTTCTGGACTTACCGGATGCTTTGCAAAATTGGTGCAGCTTTGCACCGGGATGGTTTTTGCATTGACAAAGTAAATATTAAATTAATCAACACCGAAATGGCGGGGCAGTTTACCCTCCAAATTAACTCGGCATTAATTATTGGTATTACATTAGGCGTTCCTTACCTGATATGGGAGATATGGCGTTTTATTAAACCCGCATTGCATGACGCCGAGCGTAAAGCCGCAACCGGCTTTGTATTTTATGCCTGTGTGCTTTTCTTTTTAGGGATCACTTTTGGTTACTTTGTGATCACACCGATGTCTATTAATTTCCTGTCGAGTTATACAGTAAGTACGGTTATCCAAAACTTATTTGATATCGATTCTTATATCTCGTCAGTAGCTACCCTTACCCTCGCTACAGGCGTTGTTTTCCAATTGCCTATACTGGTTTATATATTGGCTAACCTGGGTATCATGACGCCTAAGTTCATGAAAGAAACCCGCCGTTATGCTATTGTGGTGATCCTGGTCATAGCCGCCGTGGTTACCCCAACTCCTGATATGCTCACCATGACAGTTGTTAGTATCCCGCTGTTTGTGTTGTATGAGGTTAGTATTGTTGTAGCAGGCCTTGTTGAAAAACGTAAGATCAAAAAGGAACTTGATTTCGAAAAAGGCGAATAGTAAAATCGCTTTATTTTACAGTTAACAAGTAGTTTTTATTGGACTGTATCGAAAAAGTGAGATCTGCATATTTTTGACTGTAATAATCCCCCTTTTCGGTAGATACACGCCGGTTGGTTTATAACAAATTATTTACCTTTAAAAAGCGATAAAACGTTATACTTTTGATAAATGAAGCAAGGATTAAAAATAGCTATCGGTTCGGACCACGCCGGGTATGATTACAAACAAATTTTAACAAAGGCACTGTCTTCTGTCGAAGTAAAAGATTTCGGCACCTATTCATCCGAATCGGTTGATTATCCCGATTTTGCCCACCCTGTAGCCAATGCCGTTGAAAGCGGTGAATGCGACCTGGGGATCCTGATTTGCGGCGCCGCCAATGGCGTTGCCATAACCGCCAACAAACACCAGGGCATTCGTGCTGCCATTTGCTGGAAAGAAGAAATAGCAGTACTGGCCCGTAGCCATAATAATGCCAACATAGTTTGCGTACCTGCCCGCTTTGTTACCCCCGAAGAAGCGAACGCTATAGTAACTACATTTTTAAATACTGAATTTGAAGGCGGCAGGCATGCTAACCGTGTGGAAAAGATAGCCTGCATGTAATTAGGTTAAAGGGAAAAGGCGAAAGGTTAAAGGTTTTTTTATCTCTTCGTTTGTTTTGCAAAAGGCAGCTGCCTTTTGCCTTTCACCTTTGCCCTTTAACCTCAAAAAAAGAACTATTAACTAAAAGAATGAATAAATTACCACTATTGCTCATCGCGCTGGCTTCGGCAACGACAGCCTGTGCCCAGCAGAATGCCACGGCAATGAAATATGCCGGGCTCATAACTGCTGAAGATGCGAAAAAGCACCTGAGCATCCTGGCTTCGGATGCCTTTGAAGGCCGCGAAACGGGCAAACCAGGCGCTGAAAAGGCCGCTAACTATATAGCCGCCGAATTTAAAAAATTAGGCCTGCAGGCACCCGTTAACGGCTCATACTTTTTTGACGTGCCACTTACCGAAAATGCTTTAAAAGTAACAGCATTTACTGTTAATGGTAAATCGTTTGAGTATGGTACCGATTTTTATTTAGGAGGAGCATTCCCGGATAAAAGCACATCTGTAAGTGATATCGTTTTTGTTGGCTACGGTACCGATGCCGAAATAGGCAGCACTGATCTGGCGGGTAAAATTATACTTTGGATCAACGAAGATAAACCCGAAGCAGGCACAACACCAAACACCAGCTACCGCATGAGCAATGCGCGTATGAAGGTTGTAAAAAACTTACAAAGCAAAAATCCGGCTATTATATTAGCTGCTAACCCTGGTATTGCCGCCGCACTGGCCCGTTTTGGAAAAAGCGTAACAAGTCCGCGGTTAACCATTAAAGACGAAGCAGGCAAACCGGCAAACACCAATGCCCCTGTATTTAACATCACTGCAGCGTTGGCTGACGAACTGATAAAACCAACCGGCAAAACTTATGCTGATCTTAAATCTGCTTCGGCAGCATCTACTACTCCTGCAACAGACATTAAAAACAACGTGGTTATAAACTACGCAACTACTAAAAAAGATGTAAAAGCGGTTGATGTGTTAGGCTATATGCAGGGTACCGACCTGAAAGATGAAGTGTTGGTCTTTTCGGCACATTATGACCACATCGGTTTAAACCCCGACAGAAAAGGCTAAAGATAAAGTGAACAACGGTGCCGATGATGATGGATCAGGTACTACCGGCGTTCTGGAAATTGCTCGCGCGTTCGCTAAAGCTAAAAAAGATGGGCACGGGCCACGCCGCAGCATCCTGTTTTTAGGTAACATTGGCGAAGAGAAAGGTTTATTAGGGTCTGAGTATTATTCAGATCATCCTGTATTCCCACTGGCTAATACCATTACCGATTTAAACATTGATATGATTGGCCGCGTTGGTGAAGAATATATCGGCAAACCCGATTCTGCAAATTATGTCTACCCCATCGGGTCGGCCATGCTAAGCAAAGAACTGCATGAAATTGGCGAGAATGCCAATAACACTTATACCAAGTTAAAGCTTGATTACAAGTATGACGATCCAAATGATCCAAACAGGTTTTACTACCGCAGCGATCATTACAATTTTGCAAAACATGGCGTACCAATCATCTTCTACTTCAACGGTGTACACGCTGATTACCACCAGCCGGGTGATGAAGTAAGCAAAATCAATTTCCCGCTACTCGCCAAACGCGCTCAACTGGTATTTTACACAGGATGGGAGCTTGCTAACCGCGATAAACGCCCTGTAGTGGATGAAGCTGCTGCCCGAGGGAAATAGTGAGTGGTTGATGGGGAGAGTGGTTCTCTCATCAAAATAAAACACAAAAGGCGCACAATATGCGCCTTTTGTGTTTTATAAATAACTCCCGTGGGTTTAGCGCAGCGTAACCCGTGGGTTGTATCGGTTAAGTTTTCAACTTAACCACTGAAGCTGAAAGCTTCAATTATTTAGAACCACGGGTTACGCTGCGCTAAACCTACGGCAATGAGAAGCTTTTAAAACCTTCTAACATGTTATCTGTTCAAAAACAACCACCCATATAATCAACTTAATCAACCACTCACCCAAAAAATAAAACAAAAATCCTACTTTCGCATATATGGGAGCAACCGCTGAAGAATTTTTGGTAAAATCGGAGGAGAAGGCTTTTGATGCCGATCACCGTCGCATCATCAACTTCAATATTGACCGGTACAATACAGCGGTATCGCGGGGCCTTTCGCGCATTATCAATTTAGATAATGCCAAAAAGAAAGGTCATGTGCTTAAATGGAAGGTGATGGAAAACCTGGATAAGTTCCTACCCGAATTTGAGGCCAATTTTCAGAAACGAGGCGGCAAGGTGATCTGGGCAAATGACGTTGAGGAGGCCCAGCGCGAAATCCTGAACATCATCAAAAAAGCCAACGCCAAAACTGTGGTGAAATCCAAATCGATGGTTACGGAAGAAATTCACCTGAACGAGTTTTTAGAGAGCAATCAAATAGAATCGCTTGAAACCGACCTGGGTGAATATATAGTGCAGCTGCTGGGCCAAAAGCCATATCATATTGTTACCCCGGCTATGCACCTCAGCAAGGAGGATATCGCGAAACTTTTCCACGAAAAATTTGGCACCCCCATTGATGCCACGCCCGAACAAATTACCCTGAAAGCCCGTGAGTTGCTTCGTGAAAAATATGTACAGGCCGATGTAGGTATTACCGGTGCCAATTTCTTATTAGCAGATACCGGCAGCATCGCCATCAGCGAAAATGAAGGCAACGCGCGCCTTTGTACTACATTCCCTAAAATCCATATTGCCATTGTGGGGATCGAGAAGATCATCCCTTCCATTACCGATCTGGACTTGTTTTGGCCAATGCTATCTACTCATGGTACCGGCCAAAATCTTACGGTTTACAATACTATATTAAGTGGTCCGCGCCGGCCGGATGAAACCGACGGACCTGAGGAAATGTACGTAGTACTGCTGGATAATGGCCGCACCAACCTGCTGGCAAAAAAAGACCAGCGCCAGGGCCTTTACTGCATCCGTTGCGGGGCTTGCCTTAACGGTTGCCCCATTTATAAAAACATTGGAGGCCACACTTATGCCACCACTTACAGTGGCCCGATAGGCTCTATTATTACCCCGCATACTCAGGGGATGGAAAATTTTAAACACCTGAGCTATGCTTCAAGCCTGTGTGGTAAATGTACCGAGGTTTGCCCGGTTAAGATCGACATCCATAAAATGTTGCTCCTTAACCGCCGCGATGCGGTTAACGAAAACCTGGTTACCAATAAAGAACGCTGGGGCTGGGCTATCTGGAAAAAGGGAATGCTTAAACGCAAACTTACCGATTTTTTTGGCGGCGGCATGAAAAACTTCCTGCTTAAAACCTTCTTTAAACGTACCTGGGGCCATTTACGCGAGATGCCTCGGGTAGCTGATAAGTCATTTAGCAAGCAATGGCAGGAAATGAACAACACACCCGAAGAATAATGCTATGCGTAAAATAATTTTAAACGTAGCTGTTAGTCTCGACAGCTATATTGAGGGCCCTAATGGTGAGTACGACTGGTGCTTTGACGACCAGGATTATGGCCTTACCGACTTTTTTAAAGCCTGTGATGCCATCTTCATCGGGCGCAAAAGTTATGAGCTGATCATGCGTACCGATCCAAAAATGTTTGCCGCCATGAAAATTTATGTGTTTTCGGATACACTTCATGATCCCCAAGCTGATAATGTTGAAATAATAAGGCCTGCTGATTTTAAAAACAGGGTCGAAGAAATCAGGAGCCAGGAAGGACGCGATATCTGGTTGTTTGGCGGGGCAGAACTTGTTGAAGCGTTTATCAAAAAAATCTAATCTCCGAATTATTACTATCAGTACACCCGGTAATTTTAGGTAGTGGAAAACCACTTTTTACAAATATAAAAGAACGCATTAACCTGGTATTGCTTGATGCCGAGCAATTTTCAAGCGGACTTATTCAACTCAGGTATATCATCAAACCGTAGTTCAAATCTGTAATTACTTGAAAGCTAAAGTTAAAGGCCTATATGCCTGCTCTGCGCTTAGTTGCCCTATCCTACTTCAATAACCACAAAATCCTTTTGCATCCGTTTCACCTGCTCGGCCATGCGTTTAATAAACAGGTAATTTGCCGTACCGCCAATAACCGCGCCTACAACCGGAACCAGGCGTTCGGCAGTGCGGGTGCCTAATATCATCAGCATCCTTTCGGCAATGCCTTCCATCATGGATCTGGTGATAGCCACGCCGGCTTCCACCCTTACGGATGTTGCTACTAACGACATAAAATCGTCGAAACCATTATCATACGTGCCCCGATAATAATACATAATGCCCATAATAGCCCTAAACTGCTGGGTGATCAAATTGATGAAATCAAATGGGATCCCCGCTACGAGGGTAAACATCCCCCCGCTGCCTGCCATAGCCCCCGAACCTGCTGCAAGACAAGCGCACTGGTTAATAAAACCTTCGAGGCCGAGTTTATCAACGCCGTTTTTTATTTTAAGCTGATCGATACCTTCAAATATTTTCCTAAACCCCATATGGGCAAGGCTTTCGGTATGTAAACGGATATCATTACCTATTTTATTGAATTTGATGAGTTTCATTGTTTATAAATTATTGGCAGTTATTACGCCGCTGTACTATTAACAACAGATCCATCTGCGTGTTTGTAAATTTGGTGGAAACAGAACAAATAAGTTTTATGGGATAGCTAAGCCATATTTTTCATCCTGATCGGGATCGCTCATATAGAGGCAGGCTTTTTCAGGTGGAATGATTTTCTAAAATTGCGAGAAACTAACCTTGAAGGGTAATTAATTTAACCTATATGTTTCCTTAAGTTTTCAATTGCCCCAACGGGTACTGCCAGTTCGCCTAATTTGGCTATTACAACCTCGGGGCCGGGTAAAAACAGTGCCATAGTATTAGCCCGAATAACCTCTTGTACGCGAATCCGCAAAGGCTCACCCAATAAAGATAACCCGCCGCCCAACACTATGATATCAGGGTGAAAAAGATGTACGGCGTGTGATAAGCCGAAGCCCAGGTCGGCAGCGGTATCATTCAATATTTTCAGCGCATCTGCATCTCCCTGTTCCAAAGCAGTTAGTAACATTTTGGCCTCGTCTCCATTTACATCCGCACAAAGTTGGGCCAGTTTACCATCAGGCTTTTGAGCGATTACTGTACGGATCTTTTTGTCAACCGCCCAGCCCGAGCAGCTATCTTCAAGCGTAAGGCCTTCGCGGTTAAGGCGGATATGCCCTATCTCAGCTTCTCCGGGTTTTGTCCCGTGATAAATTTGGCCGTTAATGACCATTCCGGCACCTACACCACTGCCAAGAGTTACATAAAATACATGTTCATAGTTACGCCCGGCCCCTTTTAATGCCTCGCCAAGGGCAGCTGCATTAGCATCATTCTCCAAAATAACCGGTGCATTAACCTGCTGTTGCAACCAACCCGAAATGTTAAATCCGTCCCATCCGCTTAACTGGTGCGACTTAGCAATGCAGCCCGCCTCCCTGTCAACCGGTCCGCCAAAACCGATGCTTATGCCTTTAATGATATACTCTTTTGAAATATTGGTGATGGTTTGGGCAATATGCTCCCTGATCCCTGCGGCACCCAACACTCTGTCTACCGCAAAACGAAATGCCCTGTTGACAATAAAACTATCATCGGCCAAAACTATTTGCAGTTTGGTTCCGCCTATTTCAATACCTATATAGCAATTTTGCATGGTTAAAATATCCTGCATCCCGGTTCTAAAAATCTTGCTTCTAATATCTCGCTGTCTTGTCTCCGGTTTTGGCTTCTACTTCCACTTAAAACTTTTAATCATCACCGCCATATCCTGCTTTATAAAACTAAGCACAGGTTGTATGGAGTCGAGCCGGGGTTCGGTGTTAAAATATAGCGCTCCCCGTATATAATTATGCACACTATCTGTAAGGAAAAACTGCGCCGATGAAGCGGCATTGCCGTCTATGGTATAATAAATGCCATAAACTTTTTTATCAGTATAATGGATGATGCCTTCGTCAATGGATGTGGCTTTTACGGTATGCTTAAAGGCGAAGGTGCGGGCATCCTCCACCAGTTGGTTAAACTCTTTTTTGAGGTGATGGGCTGATAGCTTAAATGCAGCGTGGCATTAAACCGCGGGAACTGCATGTTTATCCAGCAAGGTTTGGCACCTCGCTTTTTATCCGGTTCTATAAAGGCGTACTTGGGATATGTAAAAGCATACGGACAACCGGCAGCGTAATCCTGGTATTCTTTTTTGGGAACGGAATGCGATAGTAGCCGCGGGGCTTGGGCGCGTAATCATGATTGCCGCTGCATGCGGACAAAAACAATAGCACTGCTGCCAGTAAACTTACATACTTCATGGATGTTTCTCCTTTGAGTTCCAGATCTCCCATGATTTTTCGGCCTGCAAAACCAGCATTTCGTAGCCATTTTTAGTTACCGCGCCGCGCTCGCGGCCGTGTTTTAAAAACAGGGTTTCTTCGGGATTATAGATCAGGTCGTACAAAATATGATTTT
Source organism: Mucilaginibacter sp. P19 (assembly GCF_050632265.1). Lineage (NCBI taxonomy): Bacteria > Pseudomonadati > Bacteroidota > Sphingobacteriia > Sphingobacteriales > Sphingobacteriaceae > Mucilaginibacter > Mucilaginibacter sp. P19. Next base: position 110,222 of record NZ_CP192586.1, on the reverse strand, counting down.
CGCCAATAAAATCATAAGGTATAGGCGGGCATTCATCAATATTAGGATGGGTACCCAAAGGAGTTGTATTGATGATAAGTTTGTGCTGTAAGATATGGTGTGGCTGAAGATCTTTAAACAAAATATTATCCGCATGGTGTGTTGGCTTGCGGGTAACAACTTTATAGGTGATACCTAAATTTTCCAGTACACATTTTACTGCTTTTGCGGCACCTCCATCGCCCAAAACCAGGGCGTCATCATTGCCATCTCCAATTAAAGGCTTTAATGATTCCTCAAACCCATAAATATCGGTATTATAACCTTCCAGTCTGAAATCATGGTCTTTAACCCCTATCTCGCCCGAAAATGCGGCTTCAATCGGGCTTTCGGCAGTCACCCTGATACAGTTTACAGCGCCGGCTGTACGGGCGTCATGCTCTATCCAATCTAAAAAAGGCAGCACGTTTATTTTATGAGGAATGGTTACATTAAGGCCGCAAATATCCGGATGCTCATCAAGCAGGTCCTGCAGGTCCTTGATATGCTCAATAGGGTAAAGATCATAGCGTGCATCTGTAATCCCTTCGTTTTTGAACTTTTCGGTAAAAAACTTTTTTGAAAATGAATGAGAGAGCGGAAAACCAATTAGCCCGTAGTGTTTCATGGTCAATTTTATAACGATATCAGCTGCTAAAGTAATCAATTATAGCTTAAGCTGGCATAGCTTTAATGGTGTAATATTAACAGCAAAACTGGCAGTTTTAACTATTGATTTAAAACGGGTAAGCTGAAAAAACCTTGGATAAAAATTGTTTATAAGGAGATTTATTTCAAATTAAGGTAATTCCGGGCGCCGATAAAATTGTAATTTGGGCTTCAATATCATGACCCCTATTACAATTTACCCTATTCATCTTTTCCGAAGGATCATCCCTTTTTGTGTTACCATTTTATGCAGCTTTGCTGCACTGGCTCAAAGTCAATCCCGGCCCGCTAAAGAACCTGTACTAAAAATACTCCGCAGCATGAAAAGTCCGGATTCGGCAGCTGTGCTTGCAAAAAAGCTGATCGATTCGGCCAGGAAAAATAACAATAAACCATTTGAAGCGCGGGTGTTGCTGGCCCGGGCTTACCAGGCTTATGGCATTGGTAATGAACATGATGCTTTAACCTTTGGTCGTGAAGCTACCAAATTGACAACCACGGCCGATTCACTTACTTATGAAAAAGCACCAATAATGGTAGCCTACATGCTCAGCCGCGAAGCCAAAACGGTTGAAGCCTTAAACGTTGCTTTTAAAATACTGAAAGAGTGCGATAATAGGGGATGGAAAAGTTTAAGTATAGACTGCCGCGCTTGTATTGCCGATATTTATCGGTCGATTGGTAACCCTAAACAAGCCCTGCCTTATGCTGAGCAAGCTTCAAAAGATGCATTGAGCATAAAAGATACAGCTTCTTATATTTTTGCGCTGAGTAACCTATCTAACATCCTTTCCGAACGGAGTATATCGTCGCCGGGTAACCTGGTAAAAGCTACCCGGCTAATGGAACAGGTACTTGATAAAAAGTATGCTCATTTTCTTTCAGATTTTAGCATAGCCCGTTACCAGGGCAATCTGGGCCGGCTTTACCTCATGACCAACCAGGATAAAAAGGCAGAGGAGATCCTGATGAAATCACTGGAATTATCCCGCAAAGGCGAGTTCAAAACTCTCGAAAAGCATAACCTTAACGAACTTATGACCATGTATGTTGATCATAAGGAGTTTAAGAAGGCCGCGCGATACGGGGAAATGGCGGTTAGTATCCAACCCGAATCACAAAGTAACATCACCGTACAAAAAAACATCTATAATCATTTAACCGATGCATATGAAGGTATTGGTGATTATAAAAACGCTTTTAAGTATAGTTATCTGTACCGGCGGCTTAATGACAGTATCAACCAGCTTGATAAAGCAAGGGATGCTTCCGAACTGGATAAAAAATACCAGGCCGATAAACGGTTATTAATAGCCGCCGGTGAAACTAAGCTGGTTGAGGTACAACGGAATTTTTTAATTGTGCTTGCGCTGTTTATAGTAATGTCCTCCATTATCAGTTATCGTTGGTTTATTCTTAAAAAGAAAAGAGAGACGGCGTTGCTGGCCGAAGAACATAGTCAACTGGAAAAAATGGATGCTATGAAAACACGCTTTTTTGCAAACGTAAGTCATGAATTACGCACTCCATTAACGCTCATCATGGGGCCGGCGGTTCAGCTCCTGGCTTTTACTAATTATGAAGATGAACAGCTTAACATGCTGCATTCGATATTACGCAATAGCAAAAAGCTACTCAATATGGCCAACGAATTGCTTGATCTTGGCAAATTGGAAGCAGGGAAATTAGCATTACAACCCCAGCCCGTTGCATTATTATCATTTGTAAAGATACTATACCAGGGTTTTGTATCGGCCGCTGAATATAAACAAATGGATTACAGACTGCTCAACTTCATTGATCCGGCGCTTTTTGTTTTGCTCGATCAGGAAAAGTTTGAAAAAATAGCTAATAACCTCATCAGTAATGCTATTAAGTTTACGCCTTATGCAGGTACTATAACCATTACTGCTGATATAAAGCTGGAAATGATTGAGTTTGGAGTAGCCAATACCGGTGTGGGGATTCATCCGGATGATCTGCCTAACATTTTTGACCGCTATTACCAGGGCAGAGGTAATAACGAACCCTCAGAAGGCGGCACTGGCATAGGCCTTGCTATAGCACGTGAACTTACAGAACTGATGGGCGGGCATATTGCGGTTGATAATAATTGGGGAAAGGGTGTGTTTTTTAAGATAGTTATCCCGTTTAAGGCAACTGAAAAGCCGGCAACTGAAGTGTCCGGAACAGAAGCCGTAATTGTTTCGAATAGTAAAACCGTGGGGAAAGACACTAACGGGGAACTTATTATGCTGGTTGAAGACCATCATGAAATGGCTGCTTACATTGCAGATATTTTACGGCCACAATATCGACTCATCACTGCCGGCAATGGCCGCGCAGCACTGCAAAAACTGCAGGATATGCCGGTAATGCCCAGCCTGATCATATCAGATGTGATGATGCCCGAAATGGATGGCTTTACCCTGCTTGAAACCCTGAAGCAAAGCCCGGCTTACTGCAACATCCCAGTGATCATGCTCACCGCACTGGCCAATACACGGCATAAGCTTAAAGCGCTTCATATTGGTGTTGATGATTATCTCACCAAACCATTTTTAAGCAGCGAATTGCTTGCACGCACTGTTAATCTTATTAACAACGCCGCCGCCCGCTCCGGGGCTACCATCTCTGATGATGATGAGCTGATTACAGGAACCAATGATCTGCAGATTGAACAACCGGCAGAAAACCCGGGCTTGAAACTTTCGCCTGCCGATTTATCCTGGCTTGAGGAATTGGAAGCCCGGGTACGAAAACATACCGGCAAAACCGATCTTACGCTTGCCGCCCTGAGCTATGAACTGGCGATCAGTGAGCGGCAATTGTTTCGCCGCATAAAATCAATTACCGGACTTACGCCTAATAAATACATCCGCGCCATTAAATTGCAAATAGCACGCGAAGCTATCGAAAGCGGCAAGTACCGCACCATTGCCGAAGTATCATATGCCGCGGGGTTTGATACACCTGCATACTTTGGCAAATTGTTTAAGGAACATTATGGCCGCGACGTTAACGAGCTACTTTAAACAATCCGGCCGGTTATCATTGTCTTCTTAATTTTCAGAAATCTTTAACTGACAGGAGGCTTTTTTAAGCAAATGGCGGTTTTATAAAGCTAAATGGCAGTTTTATTATATCGCTTTTAGGCAGCTTTGTGAGATACAATCACCCCCTAATATAATGACTGTGACTTTTAATGAGGATAACCTCCGTACCCTTAACAGCCAAACCGATACAATACCAACTATCGGCAAAGCGCCTGATGCAATATGTCCGAGATGCAAAAACAAATTTTGCGACCGGATAAAAAGAGGTGCTATTGTTAAACTGTTGCTTCCCCGGCTTGCAGTAAAACGCTATCGCTGCAGCAGGTGCTCAAACAGGTTTTATAAACGCGGATAAATTTATTTAAGCATCTACCTTTTATTTTTTAGGATAGCAAGAGAAATCAGCCTTTCAACTTAAACTTGAATTATGCCTGATTTTAATTGTGCTTTGCCGGTTTACTTTCGGGTAGCCGGCATTGTTTTTTTGCAGATACATCACCTTATATCCTATAAGACGGAACGCGCTGTTCCATTGATGTCTGCATATTCCGCCAACAAAAAAGCCCGCCAGTTATCCCGGCGAGCCTTCTTCATTAAAAGTAAGATTTTAAATAGCCTTATTCCACAACGCTTAATTTAAGCGTATTGGTTTTACCCTGTTTAATTATAGGGGTAGAAGCCGTGTTAACAACTACGTCGCCCGTTTTAATCAGGCCTTCAGCTTTAAGGATGTCATTAACATCAGCAATGGTTTGATCTGTGCTTTCCAGCTGATCATAATAATACGCCCTCACACCCCAAACGAGGCTAAGCGCATTCAATAGCTGCTTATTTGATGTAAAGATATATGTACTGGCTTTAGGCCTGTGGCTTGATATTTCAAATGCAGTATAACCTGAAGTAGTCATGGAAACGATACCTACCGCATTACTTTGCTCAGCAATATGTACGGCAGATTCGCAAAGTGCATTGATCAGGAAATCCGGAGAAGAAGGGTCTTTAACTGTTGCTTGCTTTGGAGCGTTAAACGGATAGCCTAATTCTTCAACATTGCGTACAATTTTGGCCATAGTTTCAATAACAATAACCGGGAACTCACCAACTGATGTTTCGCCGCTTAACATAACCGCATCGGCACCATCAAGTACAGAGTTGGCAACGTCATTCACTTCGGCACGGGTTGGGCGTGGTGTGGTGATCATTGATTCCAGCATCTGGGTAGCTACGATAACCGGCTTTGAAGCAGCGCGACATTTACGGGCAATCATTTTTTGCAGTAACGGTACTTCTTCAAGCGGCATTTCAACACCAAGGTCACCACGGGCAACCATTACACCATCTGTAGCAGCAATAATGGCATCAATATTTTCAATAGCTTCCGGCTTTTCAACTTTGGCAATTACCTTAGCCGCCGAACCGTTGCGTGCTATAATACGTTTCAAGTCAATGATATCCTCGCCTGTGCGAACAAAAGAAAGACCGATCCATTCAACATCCTGTTTAAGGGCAAATTCAAGATTGATCAAATCTTCTTCGGTTAAGCTTGGGATAGACACTTTGGTGTTAGGCAGGTTAACACCCTTGCGTGACGTTAAGATACCGCCGTGAACAACCTCACATATAACTGTATCAATTTTGTTGGTTTCAATAACCCTTAACTGCAGTTTGCCGTCATCAAGCAAAATAATTTCGTTTGCCTGTACGTCCTGTGGGAAGGTATCATAAGTAATATAGATCTGCTCATCGTTACCAATGCACTCGTGAGTGGTAATTTTAATGTGCGTTCCGTTAACTAAATGAATACCGCCGTCCTTTACCAACCCGATGCGGATCTTTGGGCCCTGTAAATCGGCCAGGATACCTACGTTGGTTTTGTATTGCTCGTTAATTTCACGGATAAGATCGATCACTACCTTATGATCTTCAGGCTTACCGTGCGAAAAATTAAGACGGCAAACGTTAACACCTGCCTTGATCATCGCTAATAAAACATCCTTTTTAGCTGATGCCGGCCCCATGGTGGCAACAATTTTTGTACGATTATAGTATAGTTCCATATTATTCGGGTTAAAACTGGAGGGTATTTAATGATTGTAAAATCAACATCTTTTTAAATTCGGCGCTAAAATAAAAGATTTTCCCGTGATTTTATTTTTTTGGGTCAATCTTTACAGCTGCAACAATCTCTGGTATTTTATTTAGCGATGAAATGATCGTATCAAGCTCATTATCATCTATATAGTTACGGATCATTAAAAAATAGTCGGCACTTTTTATTTCAGGCACCAGGTAGCCATCTGAGCCTTTATTGCCTATAAAGAAGAAGTCTGTTTCGGTGGTTTCCCAGCTATAACGGTATAATGAAAACAAAACAGGTTCGCTCCCGGGGTAAATATCTACTTCCAGGTCATCGGTTTTTACGAAATTAAAATTCAAGTACTTGTTTATAAGAAAACAAACCCGGTAATCTTTAAGTGAGCTTGTTACTGCAATGAGCACAAAATCAAAATCGATCTCAAACTTTAAAAATTTCCTGTTCAAAATCATTACTTTTACGCCGTCAAAATTACTAATACAAACCGTTTCAATAAAATTTTGTTTAGAGATTTATATTGTAAAAGTTTTAGATTTGTTTATTGACAGAATTTATTTTTCTTTGCACTGAATTTTTATTAATCATTAAACTATAAAGACTATGTCTGATATCGCTTCAAGAGTAAAAGCTATTATCGTAGAAAAACTGGGTGTTGACGAAAGTGAAGTTACGCCAGAAGCGAGTTTCACCAACGATCTTGGTGCCGACTCGTTAGACACCGTGGAATTAATCATGGAGTTTGAAAAAGAATTTAACGTGGCTATTCCTGACGATCAGGCTGAAACTATTGGTACTGTTGGCCAGGCAGTTGCTTACCTTGAAAAAAACGTTAAATAAAACTCCTTAACTGGATTAAATGGAGTTTAAAAGAGTTGTAGTAACCGGGCTTGGAGCACTTACTCCTATTGGTAACACTGTTTCAGATTATTGGAACGGACTGATCAATGGAGTAAGTGGCGCTGCCTTGATCAAAAGTTTTGATACCGAAAAATTCAAAACTAAGTTTGCGTGCGAAGTAAAAGACTTTGACGCGGATGGTTTTTTGGGCCGTAAAGACGCCCGCAAATTGGATCCCTTTGTACAATACGCCTTATTTTCAACCGAAGAAGCCGTAAAAGACGCAGGGTTAGATTTTTCAAAACTGGATACCAGCCGTATTGGCGTTATCTGGGGCTCGGGTATTGGGGGGTTAAAAACTTTCCTCGACGAGGTGACGGCCTTTGCCAAAGGTGATGGCTCTCCGCGTTTTAACCCGTTCTTTATCCCTAAAATGATTGCCGATATAGCCCCCGGCCATATATCTATTAAATATGGTTTGCGCGGCCCCAACTTCACTACTGTTTCGGCATGTGCTTCATCAAATAATTCCTTGATAGATTCATTTAACTACATCCGCCTGGGTAAAGCTAACATGTTCATCAGCGGTGGTTCTGAAGCCATTATCAACGAAGCCGGCATAGGTGGTTTTAACGCCATGCATGCATTATCAACCCGAAACGATGATCCGGCAACGGCATCACGTCCGTTTGATCTGGACAGGGATGGTTTTGTGGCCGGTGAAGGAGCAGGTACTATCATTTTAGAGGAGTTAGAGCATGCAAAAGCCCGCGGCGCTAAAATATACGCCGAAATGATGGGTGGCGGCATGAGCGCCGATGCCTATCACATGACAGCACCTCATCCCGATGGCTTAGGTGCCGCATTTGTAATGCGCGCAGCCCTCGAAGATGCTAAACTTAGCCCTGCCGATATTGATTATGTGAACGTTCACGGCACATCAACCCCAATCGGTGATCCGCAGGAAATTAAAGCAATACAGGATGTGTTTGGCGATGATATTTACCGTATCAACATTAGCTCAACCAAATCAATGACTGGCCATTTACTTGGTGCTGCCGGCGCGGTTGAAGCTATTGCATCGATACTGGCATTAAAACATGGTATCATCCCTCCAACCATTAATCACTTTACTGATGATCCGGCTTTTGATCCTAAGATCAATTTCACTTTCAATACCGCTCAAAAACGCGATATTAATATAGTGCAAAGCAATGGATTTGGTTTTGGCGGACACAACGCTTCTGTAATATTTAAAAAGTACGAAGATTAATTGTGGTTTGATGCCTATAAGTCGGTTCTACAAGCTTTATATATCACCCAACAGAAAGTATGTTAAAATTTTAAAGAATTTGCTCGGTTTTGTGCCGGGCAATTTGTCTTTATACCGCATGGCTTTCCGTCATAAATCGGTAGCCCAAAACATCAAGAAGGGGTAAAAAACAGTAACGAACGCCTGGAATTTTTGGGCGATGCCGTACTGGGCAGTGTTGTTGCTGAAGTACTTTTTAAATTATACCCTTATGAAGATGAGGGCTTTTTGACCGAATTACGCTCAAAAATAGTAAGCCGTGTAAACCTTAACGCACTCGGAAAAAAACTTGGCTTTGATAAATTGATTGAGTATGACAACCGTATGCTTAACTCAAGCAGGCAGGGATCATTACTGGGCGATGCCTTTGAAGCCCTGATTGGCGCGGTTTATTTGGATAAAGGCTATGACTTTACCAAAAACTTCCTCATCAACCACATCATAAAACCTCATATTGATATTCATACGCTTGAGCAAACGGAAACTAACTTCAAAAGCAAGCTTATTGAATGGTGCCAGCGACATGGCCGCGATATTATTTTTGAACTGGTAACCAACCAGGACGGCGAAAGCACCAAGCTTTTCACTGTACAGGCCAATATAGATGGTGAAGTGATGGGCTCGGGCAAAGAATTCAGTAAAAAGAACGCCGAAAAGCTTGCCGCTGAAAAAGCATGCGAAGCCTTGGGGATCTGATTCAAAGTATTTTAACGATTAAAGCGGCAGTTTTTTTCCTTTTTAAGTTCTACCGGCCCTTCACCCAATTTAACAGTTGAATCCGGCACGATGAATGTTGGGCTGTTTAGCTTTTCGAGCTTTTCTTTATCACTGCTATTTTTGTAATATTCATATGCCCGTATGGTGTGCTTTATCAGGTCATAATCAGTCCAGGCTTTAATATCCTTGTAGGTAGGCGTATAATAATTCATGAATTTACGGGCAAGGCTATCAGTAGCCAGTCCGGTATATTGCTTCACAAATGGGATGTTGTAATGTTTGTGAATTTCGGCCTGCTCCAATTCGCTTTGGGCGTTTTGAGCGAAGCGACGTGCGCGATTGGGAGTTGTTCCTAAAAGCTCGTAAAGGCCGGTTACAGGGTTACTTAAAAAAGATAACGCGGGCGGCTTGCCATTATAATAAGTTCCCTGTTTCTTATAATCGTTTAACACCTGGTTTATCTCCTGCCTCTTGGTTTGGCCAACAACTTTTACCTCGTCAAGTTTTATAATGGGCTGCATGTAAACGGGCATGTCGCTATTGTTCAGTACCACTACTTTTTGAGGGGTATAGTCATCGCGGGAAAAAAGCAGGGTATCGCCAACACGGGTTTTTATGCTAAACCAGCCAACATCATCACTAAGTATCAATGTTTTGGTATTCAGATCTTTAACAAAAACCTGCCCTACACGCTCATTGGTCACCTTTTTTGAGATAACCCCTTTTACCGTAAACTCCTGGGCCGAAACATGAACGGTAATGAGGTATAGAACCCCTGTTAAAAGCAGGTATAAATAGTTGCGCATCAGTGATAATTGAACGTAAATATAGGAAGTGTATTTTATTTGAAATGTGAAAAAGTGTTAAAGCGCTTCGCTTTGGTGGTTGGAGGTTAGAGACTGGAGGTTAGTTTTTATTTTTTTTGAATGATAAACTCTCTCTATTGAATTTATTTCAAATCCGAAATTTAACATTCGAAATCCGAGTGACCTAACCTCTAATCTCCGATCTCTAACCTCTAACTAAATTTGCTATCTTTGCCGCATGATAAAATCCATGACAGGGTATGGAATTGCCAGTTTTGATTCGGGCAGTACAAAATACACCGTAGAGGTTAAATCCCTGAACAGCAAATTTTTAGAACTATCACTTCGTTTGCCGAAGATTTTTGCCGAAAAAGAGTTTCAGCTGCGTAATGACTGCAGCAAGCTTATTGAACGCGGTAAAGTAAACTTATCTATCAATACCGAACAGGTAAGCCAGTCGGTAAAAGCGGCGGGGATCGATAAAGATCTGCTTAAACACTACTATAATCAACTTAAATCGGTTAGTGAAGAGCTTGGCGAACCAACCGGCAACTTGCTTCAGCTGGCATTGGGCTTACCAGAGGTTGTGAAATACGAAGAAGATACCATATCCGAAGATGAGTGGAAAGCCGTTGAGAAAACTTTCCAACAGGCTATGGCCGCTTTCCAGGATTTCAGGTCACAGGAAGGCAATGTTATTGAACTGGAGATTAAAGGGCGTATTAACACTATATTAAAAAACCTGGACCTTGTTGAGCTGGAAGATCCAAAACGAGTTCCTTTGGTCCGCGAGCGCCTTAATACGTTTTTAGCCGAAGCCGCAAGCCGCGAAGCTATAGATCAAAACCGGTTTGAACAGGAACTGATCTACTATATCGATAAGCTTGATATTACCGAAGAAAAGGTAAGGCTGAAAGCGCATTGCGAATACTTTATCGAGACATTAAAAAACGCCGATGCAAACGGCAAAAAGCTGGGCTTCATTTCGCAGGAGATTGGCCGCGAGATCAATACATTAGGATCAAAAGCCAATGATGCCAACATCCAGAAACTGGTAGTAGGCATGAAAGAAGAGCTTGAAAAAATTAAAGAACAACTGTTAAACGTATTGTAAAGTTCATAGATGATGGTTCGTAGTTCATGGATTACTTCCATTGCCCTATAACCAGCTATGAACCATGAACTAATGAACGATGACCAAAGAAGGTAAACTCATCATATTTTCGGCTCCCTCAGGTGCTGGTAAAACCACCATAGTACATCATTTGCTGGGAAAAATTCCTGATCTTGAATTTTCCATTTCGGCCACCACGCGTGAGCGCCGCGGCGATGAGGTGCATGAAAAAGATTACTACTTTATAAGTAAAGAAGAGTTTTTGCACCGCATTGCCAAAAAACAGTTTGTTGAATTTGAAGAAGTTTATACCGGTACTTTTTATGGCACGCTCCGTACTGAAATTGAGCGCATCTGGGCAAAAGGCAAAACGGTAATATTTGATATTGACGTTGAGGGTGGCCTTCACCTTAAACGCAAATACGGTCCCCAGGCTTTGGCCATATTTGTACAACCGCCATCGCTTGAGGTTTTAATTGAAAGGTTGACCGGCCGTGGCACTGATAGTGAAGAAAAACTGAAAGAACGCTTTGCTAAGGCAGAAAAAGAGCTTAAATACGCTCCGCAATTTGATATTATACTCAAAAATTACGATCTTGAAACGGCTTGCGCAGAAGCGGAGGAATTGGTGAGTAACTTTATTAGCCCCCCGGCCCCCTGAAGGGGAGTGCAAAAAACTCATTTTGTACACCGGGAGCGCTTAATCTACAAAACTTTTAATTTCCCCTTTAGGGGTTAGGGGCACAACATGAAGATAGGCTTACTGTTTGGTTCATTTAATCCTATACATATAGGGCATTTGATTATTGCCAATTATATGGCAAACCATACCACGCTTGATAAGGTGTGGCTGGTGGTATCGCCCCAAAATCCGTTAAAAAAGTATGGCGATCTGATCAACACTTATGACAGATTGGAGATGGCCCGCCTGGCTACTGATAATGCAACCAATATTAGTGTGAGCGATGTTGAGCTGAAGTTGCCCCAGCCATCGTATACCATTGATACCCTTGCCCATTTAAAGGAAAAATATCCCGAGCATGAGTTTGCCCTCATCATGGGTTCGGATAACCTTGGCTCCCTGCATAAGTGGAAAAACTATAAGCTTATCCTGCGCGATTACCGCATTTACGTGTACCCACGCCCCGGGTATGAAAACGCCGAACTGGCCGATCACCCTTCGGTTACCATCACCATGACACCGCTTATGGAGCTTTCGGCAACGTTTATCCGCAAATCAATAGCCGAAAAAAAGAACGTACAGTTTTTTGTACCAGACCCGGTATTGAAATTTATTGAGAGCAAAAGCTTGTACAGGTAACTCTGTAAATCTAAATCGCCCGTCATCGCTTTGTACCTTAAAGCAATGACGGGCGATTATTAAGTGTGGGTTTACCCAATAAAATGATATAAAAACACAACTTCGCCGGTAAAAGCCGGTTTGCGCTGGTCTTTTATTTCGAGTTCGATGGCCATGGTGGATTTCGTTGTGCCACGAAGGTTAAGCAAGCTGGTCAGCTTTACCTTTAACCGTACTTCATTATCAACCAGCACCGGCTGTGCAAAACGAAGGTTTTCGATACCGTAATTAATTTCCATTTTCAGGTTTTCGATCTTTACGATCTCTTTCCATAGGTGAGGGATAAGTGAAAGTGTAAGGTAGCCATGTGCAATGGTTGACTTAAACGGGCTTTCAGTTTTTGCCCTTTCCGGGTCGGTATGGATCCATTGGTGATCGAGGGTTGCATCGGCAAATTTGTTGATCTGCTCCTGCGTAATGGTGTGCCATGATGATACGCCAAGGTCGTTGCCAACCTGCTGTTCAAACTCCTGAAAACTGCTGATTACAATCATATTGGTTTATTGATAGTTAGGTTTTTTTAATATTGAAGCCGCAAAGGTATTAAATTATAGTGTTTATTCGCCCAGTAATGCCTTTAAGCTTTCCAGTGTGTCTGCTTCTTCTTTTGGTTTGTCATGCCGCCACCTCAATATCCGCGGGAACCGCAATGCTATGCCCGATTTATGACGGGTGGACTTATTGATACCCTCAAAACCTATTTCAAACACCAACTCGGGCTTTACGGTACGTACGGGACCAAATTTTTCGATGGTATTGCGTTTTACAAAATAGTCGACCTTATTGATCTCCGCATCGGTAAGCCCCGAATAAGCCTTGGCAAAAGGCACCAGCTTGTCGCCATCCCAAACGGCAAAAGTATAATCTGTATACAGGTCGGCCCGGCGGCCATGACCTTTTTGGGCATAGATCATCACAGCATCCACCGATAGCGGATCGATCTTCCATTTCCACCAATCGCCCCTGCGGCGGCCTACCTGGTAGGCCGCGCTTTTGCGTTTCAGCATGATCCCCTCGGCTATCATAGCGCGCGACTGTTCCCTGATACTTCCAAGCTGCTCCCAGCTTTCAAACTGAATCAGCGATGAAATACGGAACACTTCGGAATATCGTGTCTCTGTTTGTAACTGTTCCAAAATTTCCCGTCTTTCAGTTTGGGATTTATAGCGGATATCTTCACCTTTATGTTCCAGGCAATCATAAGCAATAACGGCTACAGGGCTTTCTTCCAGAATTTTTTTGCTGAGATTTTTTCTGCCGATACGCGTTTGCAGCACGTTAAACGGCATAGGCAAGCCATTTTGGAAACTGAGGATCTCGCCGTCAATCACCGTACCATCGGGGAGGGCATTTAAAAAGAGATGCAGCTCAGGAAACTTCTCAGTAGCCAGATCTTCGCCACGGCTCCAGATAAAAATCTCGCCGCCGCGCTTTATCATTTGCGCACGGATCCCATCCCACTTCCACTCGGCCTGCCAGTCGGATGCATCACCGAGGGCGATCCCTACTTCAGCAGGAGTTTTTTGTTTTTCGGACGTTTCCTGGATAGGATAGGCCAGGAAAAAGGATAAGGCCGGGAGATATTAGCTTCGGCATCCTGCTCCGCCATCAATTGCGAAAACTGATAAGTTTCGGGCAGCCAGCTCCCCATAATGCGATGGGTAAGTACTGCGGGTTCGAGTCCGGAAATATCCGCCAGCGCCTTGATTACCAAATTTTGTGATACGCCAACCCTGAAACTGCCGGTTAGCAGTTTATTAAACACAAAGCGTTCCTGGCTATCCAGCATGGCCCATGAATCCATCAGCCATTCTTTTTTTCGCTCTTCAGTTTTATCGTTAAGGGCATTAATCTCGGCTATCCATTCGGTAAGCGTTTTGCTGCTGCTTGCGTCACTTTGAGGCATAAGTAATGCCATAGTTTCTGCCAAATCTCCCACTACATGATAGCTTTCCTCAAAAAGCCAGGCAGGAATGTGTGATGCCTCGATGGCCCAGTTTCGTACCAGCGTTGAATTGATCTGCCGCTTTGCCCGGCGACCGGTAAACAAAGCAAGCATGTGCATTTTATCGGTATCGGGCACTGTATTAAAATAGTCTTTTAATACTTTAACCTTTTCGTTGGTTTTATTGGTTCTCGTCAAGCGAAAGAAAGAGTTGGGCGAAGGCTTTCATGAATCGGCCCCTCCAACCTCACTTAAATCCTCTCCAAAGGAGAGGACTTCCTTTTCTGGTTCTCCGGCGCTTGGAGCCTCCCCTTCGGGGAGGTTGGAGGGGTCTTCTTCGCCTCCATACAAAGTATGCACCTCATGTGCATTAAAACCAATCTCATTTAAATATCTCGAAAACGTGGCTGTGTATCCATGGGTAAGGTAAACGCACTCACAATCCGTAGCGTCAATAGCGCTAATGAGACCATCCCAATCGGCATGGTCAGAAAGCACAAAACCCCTGTCGGCAGCGCGACGGCGTTTAGCCCCGCGGATGGCCATCCAACCCGAACAATAACCAAAACTATACGGCTGAAACTTACGCATCCAGGGCGTACCTACTGATGAGGGTGGCGCTATGATGATGCCTTTCCTAACTTCTTCTTTTGAGCTTTCCTGCGTAATTCTTTCGGTTGGGTTTAACAACACGCCATTGCGACGAAGGGCTTCATTGGTATTTTCGATAACACCATGAGTATAAATCTTTCCATTAAACAAATCGAGGTTTTGCAATATACGTTGTGCTTTTCCTAAAGAATAACCCACCAATACGGTGGCCAGTCCGTTATCAAGGTTATTACGCCACCAGCTATTAATCTCGTTAAAGGTTTGTACCTGCGGTTTCCATTGGTAAACCGGCATCCCAAAAGTACACTCTGAAATAAAGTGATGGCATTTAACCGGCTCAAACGGAGTAGAGATCCCATCATCTTCTACCTTGTAATCGCCGGATACTACCCAAACCTCGCCTTTGTATTCAACCCGGATCTGCGCTGAGCCGATCACGTGGCCTGCCGGGAAGAGTGACACAGTAACACCATTCTTGTGTACTATTTCACCATACTCAACCGTTTGCAGGTTGATTTCGCCTAAACGGTACAATAAAACCTCGCGCGAAAGATGATGGGCAAGGTAATGTTTATGCCCCCAATAAGCATGATCGGCATGGGCGTGGGTTATTACAGCATCATCAACCGGCTTCCATGGATCGATATAAAATTTGCCCTGCGCGCAGTAAATCCCTCTATCTGTAAATTCAAGCAGCGGTTTTTTAGCCATGTTATATAAACTACTGATAAGCAAATTGGTTTGCCCCCGGGGGCCCTAAAGGGGGAGCATCCCAAAAACAAAAAAAATGTCATTTCGATAGAGCAAGGGCAGACTTGAGCGGCGGGGCGAAAGAGAAATCTTATACGCCATGCAGGCCGCTATGCATGGCGTAAGATTTCTCCTCCCCCTTCACACATTTTCCACAACCGGTCTCGTCGAAATGACATTTTCTTTTGAAGCTTACGTTGTTGGTTATTTAAACCACAACTTCGCCTGCTTTTCATCTACCTGCAATCTCACTTCTCGCCCTAATACCAAACTGTTATTATCGGGGATATGCCCTGCCGGGAAATCGAAACATACCGGGTAGTTATATTCTTTAACAATCTCCATCACTATTTGGGACACAGTTTGGCCAAACGGTATGTCATTATCTTTGATATCGGTAAAGCCGCCTACTACCAAACCTGCGAGTTTTTTTAGTTTACCTGCCCTGTCCAACATCCGCAGCATTCTATCTACCGAGTACAAATACTCACCTACGTCCTCTATAAACAGAACCTTATTGTTATAATCCAGATCGGACACCGACCCTGCAGCAGCTACCAGCAACGATAAATTACCGCCTACAATGGTACCTTTGGCTTTGCCTGGTTTATTAACATCATGTGTTGTAAATTCATAATTTAATTCCTCGCCAAACAAGGCTCTTCGTAAAGTATCGATCGAATGTTTGGACGCATCGGGAATGTTAACCGGCATTTGCCCGTGAATGGTTTGCACCCCATAATTAGTAAACAAGTGGGTATGTAATAGCGTTATATCGCTAAAGCCGATAAGCCATTTGGGATTTTGTACAAAACGGCTAAAGTCAACCTTGTCAATCATCCTCACGGTTCCATAGCCCCCACGGGCGGCAATGATGGCTTTGATACTGTCATCGTCAATAAAACGCTGCATATCGGCTGCCCTAAAATCATCATCGCCGGCAAATTGATGAAATGAGGCGTCTACAGTATCTCCCAAAACAACTTCCAGTCCCCAGCTCTGCAGAAGCGCGATAGCATCTGTCATGGGGTTGGGCAGTTTTTTGGCAGGGCAGGTGATGGCTATTTTGTCGCCTTTTTTGAGGTATGAGGGTTGAGTTTGAACCATGATTTTAAAGATTGAACGATTACCTTGATAATAAGAGAAAAAATCAGGAAATCCTTAAATCATGAGCATCATGGTTCAGGCATTTTTCCCACTTAAATCAATTATCTTTGCACACTATTTACCAAGGCGATATTTAATGTCACAACTCAACAAATATAAACGATTCACCATTACATCGGCCCTGCCTTATGCCAACGGCCCCTTACATATCGGTCACCTTGCCGGTGCTTACCTGCCGGCAGATATTTTTGTGCGGTATTTAAGGTTGAAAAAGAAGGACGTGGTGTACATATGCGGCTCGGATGAGCACGGTGCTGCTATTACCATCAAAGCCAAAAAAGAAGATACTACCCCGCAAGCCATTATCGATAAATACCACAAACAGATAAAAGATAGTTTTGAAGAGTTCGGTATCGCATTTGATATTTATCACCGTACCTCGTCGCCTATTCATCATGAGCTAAGCCAGGAGTTTTTCCTGAACCTATATGAAAAGGACGAGTTTATTGAAAAATTCTCCGATCAGTATTTTGACGAAGATTATCAGCAGTTTCTGGCCGACCGTTATATCATCGGAACCTGCCCTAATTGCGGTAACGAAAATGCCTACGGCGACCAGTGCGAGCGCTGCGGCACCTCCCTTAGCCCTACCGACCTCATTAACCCGATCTCGACCCTAAGTGGCAAAACGCCCGTGCTTAAATCAACCAAACACTGGTACCTCCCTTTGGATAAATACCAGCCATGGCTGGAGCAATGGATAGATGCCAAAGAAGGCAGCTGGAAAGTGAATGTTTTTGGCCAGTGCAAATCATGGCTAAAATCGGGCCTGCAGCCGCGCTCCATGACCCGCGACCTTGACTGGGGCATTGACGTACCGCTGGCCGAGGCTAAAGGCAAAAAGCTTTATGTGTGGATGGATGCGCCTATCGGTTATATTTCGGCCACCAAGCAATGGGCTATTGATAACAAAAAAGACTGGAAGCTATACTGGAAAAAACAGGCCGATGAGCAGGATGATGCTTGCTTATTGCATTTTATCGGTAAGGATAATATCGTATTCCATTGTATTATTTTTCCATCTATACTGCACGCGCACGGCGAATATATTTTGCCGCAAAACGTACCAGCCAACGAGTTTCTGAATTTAGAAGGCGATAAACTTTCCACTTCGCGTAACCACGCGGTTTGGCTGCATGAGTACCTGGAAGAGTTCCCGGGCAAACAGGACGAATTACGCTATGTGCTAACCTCCATCCTACCCGAAACCAGCGACAGCGAGTTTACCTGGAAAGATTACCAGGCCCGGGTAAATAACGAGCTGGTAGCCATATTAGGTAACTTTGTGAACCGGGTAATGATATTGATGCATAAATTTTACGACGGTAAAATTGAGGCTGATACTGAAAAGATAGAATTTACCGACGCAACCCTGAGCACTGGCATTGGCGAATATTATGATGAGATAGAAAAGAACCTTGAAGCTTACCGCTACCGCCAGGCTTTGCAGGCTGTAATGGATATGGCCCGCTTAGGTAACCGTTACCTAACCGAAAAAGAGCCGTGGAAAACCATTAAAACAGAGCCTGCCGCTGCTAAAGAAGCGCTGCACAATTGTTTGGTGCTGATTGGTCACCTCGCTACCGTGGCGCAGGCCTTTTTACCCGCTACAGCTAAAAGGATCATTACTATGCTTAACCTGCCTAATGAGCCGATAGCTTATGACCAGGAAATGTATTTTAACAACGGTCACCAGTTGAACCCGGCTGCGCTGTTGTTTGAAAAGGTAGAGGACGATGTGATAGAAGCCCAGCTTAAAAAGCTATCAGATAAGAAAGCCGCTGCGGTTCCGCCAAAATCGGCCGATGTGTTACCTGCAAAGGAAAATGTTAACTACGAAACCTTTGCTACCATGGATATCCGTACAGGTACCATTTTAGCTGCCGAAAAGGTTGCCAAAACCAAAAAGCTGCTGAAGCTGACCATTGATACAGGAATTGACGAGCGCACCGTAGTATCCGGCATTGCCGAATATTATGAGCCGGAAAACATCATAGGCCAAAAAGTAAGCATACTGGTAAACCTGGAGCCGAGGGAGATCAAAGGTATTGTATCGCAAGGCATGATCCTGATGGCCGAAAACAGCGAAGGCAAGCTGAGCTTTGTTGCCCCTACTGAAGATTTCCACAATGGCGCAGTAATCCGTTAAATGTGCAGATTTAAGATGCGAAGATGCGCAAATGAGCTGTTTTTAAATTTTGAATTTTAGGGTGTGATTTTTCATCGAAAAATTGCACCTTTGCAAACTAAATAAAAGATCGGTCTTTTTTGAGGCTGATTTTTAAACGGTCCCGTAGTTCAACGGATAGAATAGGAGTTTCCTAAACTCTAGATATGAGTTCGATTCTCGTCGGGACCACATCCTAAGACAAAAGCCTTTAGACGGAAGTCTCAAGGCTTTTGTCGTTATTGGAACGTTAAAGTAGTTCGGTGATAACACCGAAAGCGAGAAAAAATAATATGAGAAGCTTTAGATGAAAATTCAAAAGCTTTCGTAATTCTTACTGAATAAATTAACTTTAGTTTCATGAAACCGATTCTTATCATTGGCTTATTGACACTTGCTTTATTGTTTTCAGGCGTCACTAATACTTTTTTAAAACAAGCTTCACCGAAAAAGAAATACTTACTCAGTTGGATCTTGCCTTTAAAGGTATTCCGAGCGAATATTACCCGGCTGGGAAGAAAGATGATATTAAATACAATTTCTTTTTTGACCTTGAACATGGCTATTTTGCTACAGCGGGTAATCGTATCCATCTTTATGCGGATGCAAGTCGTTGGGCAATTGTTTTTGAAAAAAACGGTTACGCAAACCGTGGTGGTGATGCCGAGATCGAATTGGACTATATAGGAAACTGCATTAATTATCCTATAGATAAGTACCCTGAACGGAATTATATTACCAATGCAAGTCGTATAATATTAATTATTGGAGAAGAATACGAGCGAATACAAAACAAAAGCGGGTCGGAAATGGAACAGTTCGAGTTAGTTGATCCAAACGCTAACTATGTTATTGTGAGAGGTCATAAGGTTAAGATTGAACACATTGAAAAAAATATACTCATTTTGGGATTAAGCCAAGGGCCTTCGATAACCCGAAGCGCCTAATAAATTTTGAGGGGTTAGTACGATACTTTAGCGAAACTCACCCCTTAATTATGAATGCAACCGAATACGATATCAAAGCGCATTTGCCAAGTGACCTGCCTGAAATATCGATTATAGATAAGTTTCATTTTGAGAGTGTTTATCAAAAACACATTTTGCCAAGTAACCAGGAAACCTATCAGTTGATTGCAAAAGTGCTTGTAACTGGAAATCCTGGTTTTTGGAAACCGAAAAACAAACCAAACAACCATTGGTCAAACTGGGAGTCGGGGAATTTATGATAGCTCCCTTACATTGCTTTTAAAACTTTCGTTAAGTATTCAACTCACGTATCGACTACTCAAAACAATATTGTAAAAGGAAAGCCTGCAAATAATTGCAGGCTTTCCTTTTACAGCAAAAATGCACTAATTTTTACCCCTGCTCAATCTGCTTCAAGCTATCCATTTTCTTATAAGCTAAAAATCCTTTAATATCCTCAAAATGTTCACGAACACGCTTATTTCCGAACTCAAATACCTTTTTCACCAGCCCGTCAAGGAAATCCCTGTCGTGAGATACGAGGATAAGCGTTCCGTCGAAATCTCTTAGGGCATCTTTGATGATATCCTTGGTTCTCATATCCAAGTGGTTGGTTGGCTCATCCAGGATCAATACGTTTACAGGTTCCAGCAACAGTTTGATCATTGCTAAACGTGTTTTCTCACCGCCCGAAAGTACCTTAACCTTTTTGGTAGTATCATCGCCGCTGAACATAAATGCACCCAAAAGATCTTTGATCTTTACTGTGCCATCGCTTAAGGGAATCTGGTCGATAGTATCAAACACGGTCAAATTCTCGTCTAACAAAGCTGCTTGGTTTTGGGCAAAGTAGCCGATCTTGGCGTTGTGACCTACTTTTAAGGAACCTTCAAAATCAATCTCGCCCATGATAGCTTTAATCATGGTCGATTTGCCTTCTCCGTTTTTACCAACAAAAGCCACTTTTTCGCCCCGCTCAATCACCATTGCTGCCTTTTGGAACACCACATGATCGCCATAGGTTTTTGTCAGGTCTTCAACCATTACCGGGTACTGACCGGAACGTGGCGATGGCGGAAATTTCAATCGCAAGGCAGATGTATCTACTTCATCTATCTCAATAACCTCAAGCTTTTCGAGCATTTTTACGCGGGATTGTACCTGCAAAGTTTTGGAGTACGTGCCTCTGAACCGGTCAATAAATTCCTGGTTATCGGCTATAAAACGCTGTTGTTCTTCGTATGCTTTTAATTGATGTACCCGGCGGTCAGCACGCAACTGGAGGTAATGGGTGTACTTGGCTTTGTAATCGTAGATCCTGCCCATGGTAACCTCGATGGTACGGTTGGTGATGTTATCAACAAATGTACGATCGTGGGAGATAACCATCACCGCCTTTGCCGAGTTTACCAGGAAATCTTCCAGCCATTGTATACTCTCAATATCCATGTGGTTGGTAGGCTCATCCAGCAAGATCAAATCCGGTTTCTTCAACAGGATTTTGGCCAGCTCGATACGCATACGCCAGCCGCCCGAGAACTCGGAAGTTTGGCGGGTAAAATCCTTGCGTTCAAAACCTAAACCCTTCAATACCTTTTCTACCTCCGCATCATAATTCACCTCCTCCTGCGAATAAAATTTTTCGCTCAGCTCCGAT
This sequence comes from Mucilaginibacter sp. P19, assembly GCF_050632265.1. Lineage (NCBI taxonomy): Bacteria > Pseudomonadati > Bacteroidota > Sphingobacteriia > Sphingobacteriales > Sphingobacteriaceae > Mucilaginibacter > Mucilaginibacter sp. P19. Next base: position 88,972 of record NZ_CP192586.1, on the reverse strand, counting down.
ACCCGCTCAATCAGCTTCATGTAGTCGTCACTGTCGTAATCGGTACGAATATTAAGTTGCTCATTCACTTCGTCCAGCTCTTTCTGCATCTGATTAGCCTCGTCAAAAGCTTTCATCGTTTCCTCAAAAACGGTAACGTTATCCTGGGTAAGCAAGTGCTGCGGCAAATACGCTATTACCGCGTCTTTAGGGCCGGTTACATTGCCGGTCGTAGGTTTGGCCGCACCGGCGATGATCTTGAGGATGGTCGACTTGCCTGCGCCATTCTTACCCATCAGGGCTATCTTATCGTTCTCATTGATAGAGAAGGTTACGTCGCTAAATAAGGTGGTTCCGCCAAATGAAACGGAGATGTTGTTGACATTGATCACTGTATGGTAATATTGAATTTTGCGCAAAGATAAGTGAAAGACATAGAATTATGGCAGGAACTATGAAGAGGCTATCGAACCGCGTTTGCCTATACCGATGTTGAAGATTTGCAATCCACCTATATCAAAAAAATAAATAGCAAATAGCCTAATTTAGGAAACACTGCAAGCTATGAGCTTAGAAATATCCTCACTGAGGCCAAATTTCAACTAAAAAGCCTTTAATCTGAAGATCAAAGGCTTTTTACAAGATATAGGTTAACGGTGCGGAGATCATCTAACCATCCGCTGAATCTCCGCTGTTTCCTTTTAATAGTAAACCAGGGTTACTGGGTAATATTCACCGTTCCCATATCAGTGACGGTGCCGTTTGTTACCGAAATGTTAGTTACTGTTTTGATGGCATAGGGGCTAACCGGCACAAATTTCACCTGGTAACTGCCTGCTGCGAGGCCAGGAAAATAATATTTACCGGTGGCATCTGTAGTTGAGCCAATGGTGTCGGCACCTGTAATAGCATATACCTTTGGTGAGGATGCGGCCGGGCTAACTACACCGGTCAGTGCACCCGAAGCGGCAGTAGCAATTGCGCGGATCACTGGTTTGAGGATGTACTTGCCGTTACCGGTAAGTACAACGGATTGTGCGGCGTCGAAGTCCAAACGCATAGTGTAAGCGATACCGGCGGTAAGCTTATCATGAACGTTCAGCTTCACGCCGGAGGTCTGGCCACTTGGCGTAGTCAGGTCATATGATACTCCGGCTACAATCACACGGTTACCGCTGTCGTTCAACACCAGGCGCACCTGCTGAATAGTCCCTGCGGGGATATCCTGATCGGCCAGCACAGTATCACGGCCCGAACGGAAACGCAGGATATCAACCGCGCCTCCATCCACATTGAGCGTTTGTTCACCCTTGTCGGTTACAATGATCACACTTTTGATATTAAGGATTACGGCATCAAAAGCACCGGGGGCATCGGTCATCTTCACGGTCACGTGGGCGGTACTCCCGTTATTGGTACTATCCTTTTTACAGGAAAAGAGCATAAGGCTTAGGGCTGCAGTAAATAAAAATAGCTTTTTCATGATTTAAAAAGTTTGTTTATTGAGGGAACAAATCCGCCTATTTTTTGTGTCAATGTGACGATGAATGAGGTAATTGTGTCGACGAATAGCCGCGGAATGGTTTTTCGCCGATGCATTATTCCCTTTTGCCGCAAACCCTGCTCAAATCAGTCGTACCTTCATTCGTAGCGGTACTCCAAATACTGATATCATTTTAAGCAATAAAGGCACGGCTAATAGCACAATTCATTATTTCGAAGAAATTATCATGCCTTGCCTCCATTTGGCCCGAACAGAAAAAGGTATAATCAATTAACATAAATACATTCTTCACAATTATCAATCCCCCTTTCTTTTTAAATTAAATACCTGTATTTTAGATAATTAATTTCTCCCGCCCGGGTAGAATTCGCCGAAAGGCATCACCAGTTTTAAACCGATAATTACTAAAAAAATGGAACAGCAACCTAACCAGCCATCACCCGAAAACATTATGAAAATTGGCACAGGGTTTTGGGCCTCAAAAATCCTTTTAACCGCCGTAAGTTTTCAATTGTTCACCCGGCTTGCCGAAAAGAAAACCATGAAAGCCAACGATATCAAAAACATTTTAGGGCTTAAATGTACCGACAGGAATGTTTACGATTTTTTAGATGCGTTAACCATTTTTGGTTTTTTAAAGCGTGAAGGTATTTTGGATACGGCTATTTATTCTAATTCTCTCGACACAGATACATTTTTAGATAAAAACAAGCCATCATATATTGGCGGCATCCTTGAAATGATGAATAATCGTTTATATACATTTTGGGGTAGCCTGGGCGAAGGATTGCTTACCGGGCTTCCGCAAAACGAAATAAAAAAAGCGAGGATTTTTTTGGCTTAATATATTCAGATCCTGAAAAATTGAAAGGGTTTATTAATGCAATGAGTGGCATTCAAATGGGGAACTTTATGGCCTTTGCTCAAAAATTTGATTTTACCCAATATAAAACACTGATTGATGTAGGCGGTTCGGCCGGGCTACTTTCATTGATGGTTGCCAGGCATAATGCCCATATGCGTTGCACCAGTTTTGACCTTCCGCCGGTTGAGCCTGTCGCAAACGCAACTATACAGCAATTCGGGCTATCCGACCAGGTAAAAACAGCAAGCGGCAACTTCTTCACTATGCCGATACCCAATGCTGATGTTGTTGTAATGGGAAATATCCTGCATGATTGGGACGAGGAAAATAAAATATCATTAATGAAAAAAGCTTATGACGCGCTCCCCGCCAACGGAGCATTTGTAGCTATCGAAAACATAATAGATAGCGAGCGAAAACAAAATGTTTTTGGAATGATGATGAGCTTGAATATGCTTATTGAAACAGGTACCGGATTTGATTACACATTTGCCGACTTTAACAGATGGGCAAATATTGCCGGGTTTAAATCAACTTCAATTATTCCATTAACCGGGCCATCAAGCGCGGCAATTGCATACAAATAGATCATGGGTTCGATATTACTGAGAGGAAAAGAAATACAGGCAAAAAGTTCGAACCTAATTAAAAAATAGCACGGCTGGCACCTCCGTCTACCTGTATGGTTGTCCCGCTGATGTATGCCGCCTGGGCAGATGAAAGGAATGCTACCAGGGCTGCAAACTCTTCCGGCTTACCAATGCGTTTGAGTGGAATGCTTTTAGCTTTTTCCTTAATTGCCTCTTCGGGGTCCACGTCCTGGGGCAGTGTGTGCCTGATCCGATCTGTCAAAATAAGGCCCGGCGCAATGTTATTGACGGTAATTCCATAAACGCCTAATTCTGTCGGCAAGCATTTTGGCCGTACCAACTACGCCCATACGCATCGCGGTAGACAGCACCGAGTTGGTCAATACAGACTTGACCGAACCGCTAACGATATTGATAATACGGCCGCTGCCTGCCTTTTTCATGAACGGTAATACCAACCGGGATGTACGAACAAAACTCAGCAAGTTTTGTTCATAAGCCTGTTGCCATTGTGTGTCGTCAAAGCTCTCAAACTTCCCGAACGGTGGCCCGCCGGCATTATTAACCAATATATCTATCCGTCCGTATATGCTGCCCGCCCCATTTATAAACGAAGTCAATTGCTCGCTATTGCTAACGTCTACCGGGAAGCAGGACACTTCATTGCCCGTCTTTGAGCTGATGTCTTCTGCGGCCTCGTTAAGTTCTGCCGCGTTCCGGGAACCGATGATGACTTTCGCGCCTTCTGCTGATAAAGCCATTGCCGAGGCTTTTCCTAATCCTTTACTTGCAGCCAGCACTACAGCTACCTTTTGATCTAATCCGAGGTTCATAAGCAAATCTTTTAAGAAGCAAATGTCCTGAATTTTTAACTATAAGACCTGCTGTTCTAAAAAATTGACGATTAGCCCACAGTCAAACAACTATTCAGTTTTTTTGCGAAAGATTACAAATACTCCATGTGGTTATTACTTTGATTTGGGGCTGATTTTTCTTTCACCTGTTTGCCCTGCTCAGTTTCCTTCTAAACCTTGAAGCCAGGGATTCCAATTCGCGTTTCTCAATGTCTTCGGGCCTATGAAACTGGGATAAAACAAGGGCCCTTGAAAGTTGAATAGTGCCGTTGGTGGTTTTTACAAGAACGTTGTCTCCGCGTTCTGAATGATTTTTATAATTTCCGATTTGAGGATCGATACCGGCAAGGCGCATCAATAATTCAACTATAGCATAGAGCGGCAGTTTGTTCTTCGACATACATTTTGCTTATGTTGTTTAATACTAAGTTAAGTATATTTTAACAATTAATAAATAATACCCCTTCTCTGGCCTTGCAAGGCTTGGTGTGACAAGGCCGGCCAAACAAAAATTTATAGCCTAAAACTATCTTCATTCTTTATTATCATATATCATAAATTTACCTCTATGAAAAAACTAACCTTTTTAACCTTATTTGCCCTGCTCAGCAAATTTGGTTTCGCACAAAATTTAAACAGTATGCAATGGTACAGTAAACCTCAAAAATCATTAATAGAAGGCAGTACGCTGCACATGACCGTTGACCCCGCAACCGATTACTGGCGGATAACACATTATGGCTTTATCAGGGATAACGGTCCATTTTATTTTACCGAACAGGAAGGCGATTTTGAAGCCAGCGTAAAAATTACCGGGGCCTACAAAGAGCTGTTTCACCAGGCCGGGTTAATGGTAAGGATAGATAACAAAAACTGGATAAAAACCGGAATTGAATATGTTGACGGCGTACAAAACGTAAGCGCTGTAGTTACCCGCGAAGTTTCGGACTGGTCTGTAGTGCCGAGGCATGACAGCCCCAAATCGGTTTGGCTGAAACTGCTGCGCAAAGGCGATTTCGTAGAAATCAAATATTCGTTCGATGGTGAAAAATATGATATGCTCCGCCTGGCTTACTTTCCGCCCAATGTAAAAGCGATGATTGGCATGGTTGCGGCAGCACCGGGTAAACAAAGCTTTGATGTAAAGTTTGAAGATTTTAAAGTACAGAAGATCAGCAAGTAATTTTGCCGGAAGATGGATAGAGCTACGCCTTTGAACTGGAGTTTGAAGGCTTTTTTATTTTAAAAGTATTATGGTAGAAAGAGGAAGAATATCGCTTTCATTACATTTCCACCATTTTTATTATTTTTGCCCCGGTAACCAACCATTCCCTTTATGTGATAAATAATTTCTTTCAGGACAGATAAACAGCGCCGTTACCACAACGCATGCTGTAATTATTCACGCTTTAAAGAAAGAAATTATGCTTATTCTGCACGATATCACTTATATACACCCTAACCGTGATCTTTTATTTGCCGGTATAGATCTCGTAGTCAATAAAAACGATAAAATTGCCCTGATAGGCAACAACGGTACCGGGAAATCAACCCTGCTTAAAATATTAGCCGGAAACTTACAACCCGCAAGCGGCGTAGTAAAAACTACTTCAAAGCCATATTATGTGCCCCAGATTTTTGGACAGTACAATGCGTTTAGCGTTGCCGAAGCCCTGCAAATAGCCGATAAACTAAATGCCGTAAAGCAGATCCTTGAAGGCAATGTTACCGACGAAAATATGACCCTGCTCAATGACGACTGGGCTATTGAGGAACGCTGCCAGGAAGCGTTTATATATTGGCAGCTTACGGATATTGATCTTTCGCAAAAAATGGGCACGCTTAGCGGCGGGCAAAAAACAAAAGTATTTTTAGCAGGCATCGCCATTCATCGCCCCGAAATAGTTTTGCTGGATGAGCCGAGCAACCATTTGGATAATTCAAGCAGGGAGCTGTTGTATAATTATATCCAATCAACCAATAATACGCTGGTGGTGGTTAGTCACGACCGTACCTTACTCAACTTACTTAATACGGTTTGCGAACTTAGCAAGCGGGGCATAACCGTTTACGGCGGAAACTACGATTTTTATGCCGAACAAAAAATGGCGGAGAGCGATGCCCTGAACCAGGATGTAAGAAACAGGGAAAAAGCGCTCCGCAAGGCTAAGGACACAGAAAGGGAATCGATTGAACGGCAGCAAAAGCTGGATGCCCGCGGTAAAAAGAAACAGGAAAAAGCCGGCGTGCCAACCATCATGATGAAAACACTTAAAAACAGCGCCGAAAAAAGCACCTCGAAGATGAAGGGTGTCCATGCCGAAAAAACTGATGCCATCGCACAGGAACTAAGCCGGCTGCGTACACGGTTGCCGGATATTGATAAAATGAAGATGGGTTTTGACAATTCGGCACTACATAAAGGGAAGGTACTGATTACCGCTAAGGACCTCAACTTTGGATACGGAGATCAGCAGCTCTGGAAGTCGCCGTTAAGTTTTCAAATCGCCAGCGGCGAAAGGCTGGTGATCAAAGGGGCAAACGGTTCGGGCAAAACAACGCTGATAAAGATGTTGTTGGGCTCACTGAAACCACAATCGGGCACAATAGAACGCGCGGCGGTTAAAGCCATTTATATCGACCAGGATTATTCACTCATCAATAACAAGCTCAGTGTTTATGAACAGGCAGAAGAATATAATTCGGGCGTATTGCAAGAACACGACATCAAAATTCGCCTCAACAGGTTTTTGTTTACTAAGGAGTATTGGGATAAACCATGCAGCGCACTGAGCGGCGGCGAAAAAATGCGGCTGATGCTCTGTTCATTAACCATCAGCAACCAGGCACCAGATATGATCATCCTGGATGAGCCCACCAATAACCTCGATATTCAAAACATCGAAATTTTAACAGCAGCTATTAACGATTACCGGGGAACGCTCATCGTTGTATCCCACGATGAATATTTTTTAAAGGAGATAAACGTAGAACAGGAGATTTTGATAAGGTAAAAAGATAGAACAAAAGGGGCCACCGTTTGCTTTGCATACAGCTGGCCTCTTTTGTTTTTCATTTATTTAAAACCCCTTCTTCCTTGTGATCCCCGGCTTTCTGCTTTTCCGCTCTGCAGGTTCGGGAACACCTTCTGCTCCGTAGCTGCGGGCCATTTTGGCTATGCGCTCTTCCATGGTCTCGGTAGTCAGTTTTTCCCGGCCAAGACTGTCAACCATGATCGGAAAGGCGAAAGGTGTTGGTCGCTCAATCACTTTCAAAATGATATTTTGTGTTTGGATCCGTTGCAAAGCAGCCCTTAGCCTGAACTCTTCTAATTGAAAGGCTAAAGCCTCGTTATAGGCCTGGCGTACCAGTAAGTTATCCGGCTCATACTCGCTGAAAACTTCAAACAGCAACGAGGTTGATGCCTGCAAATGCTTATTCTTTACCTGCTGACCGGGATAACCCGTGAAAACCAAGCCACCGATATGTGCTATATCCCTGAAACGGCGGCGGGCCATTTCATTGGCGTTTAAACTGTGCTGAATATCATCTATCAGGTTATCTATCGAAAAAAAGCCGGTATCCTCCAGTGCTTCTTCAATAGGTATATCTTCGTCGGTAAGCAATTCAAAGCCGTAATCATTCATGGCGATAGAAAAACTTGCAGGCCTTATTTTACTGATGCGATAGGCCAGCAGCGATGCCATACCTTCGTGAACCAATCGTCCCTCAAAAGGGTAAAACAGCAAGTGGTGCCCCTCTTTTGATTTAAATGACTCGATCAAAAACTCATGGCTTTGCGGCAGGTGCGATAACTGTTGCTGCAAATCAAAAAGCGGCTTCAAAGCTTTAACTTCAACATCTTTTTCGATGCCATGCGCCACCTCATCCAGCTTAAGCCTGAATACAGCCGCCAGTTGCGATGATAACGGCATGCGTCCCCCGTTCCAACTCGGGATGATGCCTTTGGTTGAGTTGGATTTTTTAACGTAGGCTGTCATTTCTTTCACCCGTACAAACTCCAAGCTCCGGCCAGCAAACCAAAAAGTATTACCAGGCCTTAGTTTGGATACAAACGACTCTTCAATAGTACCCAGACTACCGCCGCTTAACCATTTAACACGGATACTCAATTCACTGGTAATGGTACCAATACTAAGCCGGTGCCGCATGGCTACTCTGCGGCTATTTACTTTATACAATCCGTTTTCGACCTCAACTTTTAAAAATTCATCATACTGGGCAAGCGTTTTGCCGCCGCTGGTAATAAAATCAAGTAGCTGACCAAATTCGTTCCTGCTCAGATCAGCAAAGGCATAGGTGGTTTTAACCTCCTTAAACAGTTCATCGGCGTAAAAACCATCAGACACGGCCAGTGTCACCATGTACTGGATTAGCACATCCATGGTAAGCAGCATCGGATCGCGGCTTTCAAAAATCTTATCCTTAATAGCTTCCTTCAGCGCCGCGCCCTCCAATAACTCGAGCGAGTGCGTGGGTACAAAATAAGCCAGAGATGTCGCTCCAGGATGGTGCCCGCTTCGCCCTGCGCGTTGCATAAAACGGGCAACACCTTTGGGACTGCCAACCTGTACAACGGTATCTACAGGGCGAAAATCAACCCCCAGGTCCAAACTTGAGGTGCACACCACCAATTTTAGCGCTTCGGCGTGCAGGGCGGCTTCTACCCAGTTGCGCAGCTCGTTATCCAATGAGCCATGGTGCATAGCCATGATGCCTGCATACTCGGGGTAATTATCCAAAATGGCATGGTACCAGATCTCCGATTGAGAGCGGGTATTGGTAAATATCAGTGTTGTTTTACTTTTGGCAACTATCTCCATCACCTCGGGCAGCAGCTTTAACCCGATATGCCCCGCCCAGGAGTAATTCTCAATATTCTGTGGAATAATAGACCGGATATCCAGCTTCTTCTCCAGGTTAGCGCGTACCATTTTAACCTGTTCCATCGGAAAATCATTTCCTAATAAAACTTCGGCAGCCTGTTCAAGATTGCCAATGGTTGCGGAGATGCCCCAGATTTTCACCGCACCCCAACCCTCCCCGAGGGGGAGGGAGCTTTTTTCTAAATATTGCTTAATGGAATCAATTACCTTTTCAGGACTTTGCAACACTTCATCATTAGTATATCTCAGCACCGTATATCCCTGTGAATTTAAATATGCTGTCCTTTCTTCGTCTAAATGTTGTTGCTCTATGCTGTTATGATATCCTCCATCAACCTCAACAATCAATTTCTTCTCAAGGCAAATAAAATCTGGCATATAATTCAACACAAGATGTTGCCTACTGAATTTATATCCCGTCCTTTTACCTCTCAATAATTGCCACAAAATATTTTCAGCTTCGGTAGGTTGATGACGCATAAACTTTGCATTATCAATATTTGCCTGCCAGCTCAAAGCATCGGTTGTATGATAGCCGGGATATTTTTCTTTTACTTCAGTATCTAACTTTTCGGCTCCCTCTCCTTTGGAGAGGGTTGGGGTGAGGTGCTTTAATCTGGACAAACCCAGCTCCACCTGCACTCCCCTCTTCGTACCCAACAACTCGTGCCATTCATCAATTACAACTACCTGCAGCTGACTAAACAGTTTAGGATATTCCTTTTGGGCCAGCATGAGGTGAAGGCTTTCGGGCGTGGTAAGCAGTACTTCGGGCAGCTTTTTTTGAGGGCCTGTTTTTCGGCAGCAGGGGTATCCCCTGTGCGGGTAGCTATGCGCCATGGTAAGCCGATCTCATCGCAGGCTTCCTGCATGGCTTTGCGGATATCGTTGGTAAGCGCCCGTAATGGCGTTATCCAAAGCATCAGCAAACCATTATTTTGTTTTGTTTTATAGGTATCGGGATGTGTATTGATGAACCCTGCCAGAAAAGGCAGGAACAAAGCAAAGGTTTTACCGCTGCCCGTGGGAGCATTCAACAAGCCTGAATAGCCGCCAAGGTATGCCTCCATCATTTCGGCCTGGAAAGGGAACTGCTCCCAGTTTTTTTCCATGTACCATTGCTGTATAACCTGTTGGCCTTTGCTTATCATTATCCTGTTAACAAAATTTTTGTTGTTTGGTTATTGCACAAATAATCGAGCCAACAAAATAACTATTAAATTGGTTATGATAATATGACGATCAGAAATAGCTTAATAATCATTTCGATAGCCATCTGCCTTTTGGCCTGCGGCAACAATTCAAAAAAGAAACAACTTTAGCCGATACCAATCACGTACCCAGGGATACCACAGGCCAGCATTCAGGCAATAAAAACGATACCTCCGTCCACCATACCATGGCATCCGATACCAATACGGCCAACACCGTTCACTCTGACTGGCTGATAACTCCCGGCAAAAGCATCGGGCATATTATTTTAAATGATGATGTGCAAAATGTGATAAAGCAATTGGGCAAGCCTGATAGCTCCGACGCGGCCATGGGCAGTTCATTGATGGTCTGGTTTGCCAAACATGATATTACCCGTTATCGTACCGCAGTTTTTTCGCACCGCAACATGGGCGGTAAGGATGAATCAATAAGTCATATACAAAAGATCCTCATAACATCGCCGCGGTTTAAAACCGGTGAGGGCGTACGTGTAGGTTCAACCAAACAGGATGTTCAAAAATACTATGCATTAAAGCTAACCTCTACCTATACCAACAATGGCGGCAAGGTGCAGATTTACACCGATCCGGGTAAAGGGATTTCTTTTGAAATAGATAGCAGCGGCCGTTGCGTTGGCGTGGTAGTACATAAAGCCAATGATACTGCAGTGGCTTATTTGAATATGCATTGATTTTTTTCGACGTAGAAACATATAATTGCGTCCTGGGCATACAAATCACGATATTAAGTAAAGCCGCCTGTCCTGCGGGAGACGCATGTGATGCGTCTTTACAAATAAAGAAGGCCTTCCCGAAACGGAAAGACCTTCTTTATTATGATATCGACTATCCTTATTTCTTTTCGGGCATCAATATCAGTTTAATCAAATTTTTACCGCTCAGGTATTTATTGGCGGCATCTTTGGTGCTTTGAGGGGTTATTTGTTCAAGGCTGCTTACATGCCCCAGGATCTGATCAGGGTTTTCGCCGTTTTGCGATGTAGAGGCAAGATATCCTGCCCAAAAAACGTTTTGCTTTAGCTGCTGCTGCGTTGAACGGGCTTCTTCGGCAACAAATTTTTGGATATCTGCCGGTAAGGCGCCGTTCTGTTTAATTTTGGCTATCTCCTCCATGGTAGCATTGATCAGCTTATCCACATTTTCGGGTGCACAACCAAAAGATATGGTAAAAGTGTAACGCCCCCCGGAATTTTATGGTAGCCGGCCCTTACCCCGGGAGCATATACACCGCTTTCCTGCTCACGTAACCGTTCAATCAGTTTAATGTTCAGTACTTCTTCCAGCGCATCTACCTGTATATTGTTAGCTTCATTGTAATCATAATCGCCGCTAAAAACCAACTGTACTGTGCTTTTTTCACCTACCCCTTTATTCACCGTTTTGGTGATCAAACCAGCAGGCGGTTCAATATTCATGTTTTTATAAGTTTCCTTGCTGTTGGTTGAGGGCAAACCGCCAAGGTAATGCTCAAGGTATGGCTTAATTGTTTCTATGTTAAAATTACCCACCAGTGTAAAGGTAAAACCACTGGCGTCGGCAAACCGTTTTTTGTAAAAATCGTAAGCTTTATCAAGTGTTGCCGCATTTAACCTTGGTAAGGTAGTTACCATACCACGGAAATTATAGTTACTTAATACAGCCGATACCGTATCCTGGTAAACACTTCCGGGATCAAGCCCGCGGGTACTCAATATCGACCTGGTTTGATCGATGTTGGCATCCCAGATGTCTTTGTCTTTACGCGGCTGGGTAAAGTACAGGTAAATCAACTGAAGGGCTGTTTCAAAATCGGCTGGTGAGGTATTTCCTGAAATACCCTGTGCAAACTCACTGATATACGGCGAAATACTCAGGTTTTTGCCGGCCAGTTTTTTATCAAGCATGCCCTGGTTAAACTGCGCTATACCGCTACCGCTGATAATAGACGAGGCCAGGTTTGCCGACGTAAATTCATCGTCACTTGCCAGTGATGTACCGCCAAAAGCATAACCGTTTATCAGGATCTGATCGTTACGGTATTCAGTAGGTTTTAAGATCACTTTTAAACCATTGCCTAAAGTAAGCGTGGTTGTACCAAGGGCCTCATCTGTTTCTTCTTTAGCAACTTTAGTACCTTCAGGAACTTTGGCCAGCAGCGGGTCACTTGATACATTATCAATATAGGCAGTTACATTTTGGCCGCCTGTGGCAATCCAGTTCAGCAAGGTTTTTTCGTCGGGCAAATTAGCTTTTTCTTTATCCGGGGCCTGTACTACCACCACACGGTTTTGATCGCTGATAAATTTACCGGCCATAGCATTCATATCGGCCAGGCTTACTTTATAGATATTGCCTATATAAAAATTGTATTCATAGCTGATACCCGGGATGGCTTCGCCGGTTAAAAAGTTAGCCTGGTATTCACGTACAAAATTTGCCGAAGGGGTTTTATCCCTCTCCCGGTAAGCATTACCAATACCAACCAGCGCATCCTGCTTGGCGCGTTCCAGCTCGGTAAGGGTAAAACCAAATTTGCGGGCGCGTTCAGATTCAGCCACTACGGCTTTAACCGCTTTTTCAAGTTCGCCGGGCTTGGCGACAACCAGTGAAGTGTAAGCATCCTGGTCGCCAATAAAATTACCATAGCTGGTACGGCCATATAAAAACGGCGGATTAGGTTTTTGCAGCAACTCGTTTATGCGCGAATTAAGCATCTGGTTAAACAACTGCACCCTTACCTGCTGCATGTAATCGCCGGTAGTTTTAGTAACTGTGCCGGGATGTTTTACAATTATCTGTGCAACAGTGTATGGATACTCCGGATCCGTAACAATTTTTACCGCGGTACCCGGTGTTGCAGGTACGGAATATTTTGTCCTCGGCTTTTCGGCGGCCGGGTTTTTAAGCTGTGAAAAGTTTTGTTTAATGAGCGCCTCAACACGTTTTGGGTCAAAATCGCCCACGGCAACAACAGCCTGCAAATCGGGGCGATACCAATCCTGGTAAAAAGCTTTGATGGTTTCCGGCTTAAAGTTTTTCAGGATGTCTTCTTTACCTATAGGCAAGCGCAACGCGTACCTTGAGTTATTAAGCAGCACGGGCAATGTTTGTTGTTGTAAACGTTCCTGGGCATTTTTGCCACGAAGGCGCTCTTCTTCCAAAACAACGCCGCGTTCTTTATCAATTTCGGCAGGATCAAAACTTACATACCCGGCCCAGTTAGCCAGTATATTAAAGCCTTTTTCAAACACACTGACGGTATCGGTTGGCAGAGGTAATTGATATACGGTTTCGTTAAACGAAGTGTAAGCGTTTAAATCGGCGCCAAATTTTACGCCTGCTTTTTGCAGGTAGTCAACCATCTGATTTTTGGAAAATCGCGTGTACCGTTAAAAGCCATGTGCTCGGTAAAATGGGCCAGGCCCTGCTGATCGTCATTTTCCAAAACAGAACCGGCTTTATTAACCAGGTAAAGTTCGGCCCTGCTTTTAGGCTCAACATTGGCACGGATATAATAAGTTAAGCCGTTGGGTAATTTACCAATGATCACATCCTTGTCAACCGGTAATATATCGCTCTTGGCAGCAATGGCCTGGGTGCCGGGTTTATTTTTAGGCGACGGAACAGGTTTCTTTTTTACTTGTGCAAAAGCACTTCCGCCCGAAAGTGTTAAAGCCAATAGGGCCAGCGGAACGTATTTGTTCAGGTTCATTATAAAGTTTAAATAGTCAGGGTACTAAGATGCAAAACGAAAATCTTAGTTACAAAGTATTGTTATGAAAATTAATGTTTTGTAGCTGATTTTGAGGCCGGCTTTTTAGCCGGAGCGTGATTAGCCGGAGCCTGGTTAGAAGAACCAAAAGCATCCTGCATCATTTGTGTTAGCTCATCTTTATGTTCTGCAACGGCATTCTGGCCAACCATCATCCCCCTTTGCATTAACGCAGGCAATTTTGAGCTTACTTTTTGTCCTATCGGTGAGCTATAAAACACAGAAATCTGATTAAGCTCATCTTCAGTAAATTCTTCAGCATAAATAGCTGCCATCTTATCTTTAAGCAAATCCCAGGTAAAGTATTTGCTCATAAAGGTTTTCATCACATCAATGAATTTGGTACGCTGCTCTGCAGGCATTTGACTACTTGTGGAGCTAATGATATTATCCATCATTCCGCCAAACTGTTTATCTATACCAATAGAAATTAACAATTGCTCAGCGGCCTTTAAATGTGATTGGGTAATAGTTTGAGTGGTTGTTTGCGCTTTTAAGCTTGAAAAAGAAAACAGGATGATTCCTGTTAATGCGATAAGTTTAAGTTTTAGGTTCATATTAAATTTTGATAAAGATCTTTTTGATGTAGAGCACCCACATCACTACCCATAAAATGAGCACCGTAAATATAGCGCTAATCAGCGAAGCATTTACAGGTGAAAAATAAGGAGCAAAAAAAGTTTGATAAATAGATGAGCCGTTTATTTTAATCATCCCCATATAATGCGGAATAAAGCCCGACAGCACATAAGCTGTTATGGCATTTGCACCAAATACCACAAAGGGATAAGTAAAGCGTTTGTACCCTTGTACGTCAATAAGCCAGTAGCATAAAGCCAGCCCAATGGTTGCCAGGCCTCCGGTATAAAGCACAAAGGAACTTGTCCACAAGGCTTTGTTAATAGGAAAAAACAAATCCCAGAACAAGCCTGCTATAACCGCGATTATTCCGTAAACAAACATCCAGTTAGTTTTGATGTTGTCATCGCGGTCCCTACGTTTTAGCCAGCTGCCCACCCTAATGCCAAACAGGGCTGTGGCAACGGCGGGAATAGTTCCCAGCAAACCTTCCGGGTCCCAGGTATGCGATTCGCGCCAGAGGTGATCGGGCGTAAATACCAGCCTGTCTATCCAGGCTCCCATATTGGTTTCGGGTTCGAGATTGGCATAGCCTACACCCGGTACGGGGATAAAGGCCATGATGATAAAATAACCGATAAGTGCGATGGCAAAAATCCAATCGCGTGTTTTTTGCGATGTCTTGAGATAAAGCACCGTGCTGATGAAATATACCAGGGCTATGCGCGGCAACACACCTGGCAAACGTAAATGAGCCAGCCCGGTATCGGGGTGAAAGATTAGTTGAGTTATCCAGGGGATCAGCAGCAGGATCACGGTACGGCGCAGCGCCTTCAGGATGAGTTTACTATGCGATACCGTAGCCTTTTTACTTTCCATGGCATATATAACCGATACGCCAACCATAAACAAAAAGAAAGGGAAAACCAGGTCGGTAGGTGTACAACCGTTCCATTTAGAGTGTTCGAGCGGTGCATAGATATGCCCCCAATCACCGGGATCATTAACGAGGATCATCATGGCGATGGTAATGCCCCGGAACACATCAAGAGAAAAAAGGCGTTTTGGTTTTTCGGTTATAGTTGAGGTCATAGGCTACATTAAAGAAATTCCCTCCCAAGGGGGTGCGTTTGGAATGCGCATTGGCAGGGAGGGGTTTATACACCTTGTTAAAAACAGTGCTAATCGATGAAACCCCTCCCTACACCCTCCCAAGGGAGGGAATCGCACAAGGCCTCCAATTATTAACCCCATTGTCCGCGTCCACAGACAATAGGGTTCAATCCAAATCCTTAAAACATATATCGTTTAAACGCCTCCATAGCCTCATATTCAGCAAGGCCAAGGCGGTCATAGCGCTGGGCAGTGTCGCGGGTGCGGTCTTCTGCCCTTACCCAGAACTCCCTTGCATCATCACCAGGGAATACAGGTCTGTCCTTTTGCGACTGGTGTTTGAAGATCGCATTTCGCTTCCTGATCACCTCCTGTGGCGACAATGGTACTGCCATCTCTATCTCATGTGTTTCAAACTCATGCCATGCACCACGGTACATCCACAGCCAGCAATCTTCTACCCAGGCTTCTTTACCTTTTAACCTGTCCAGTGCAGCTAAGATGATCTTGAAGCATACCAGGTGCGTACCGTTAGGATCTGCAAAGTCACCTGCCGCGAAGATCTGCTGTGGTTTTACTTTTTGAAGCAGGTCGATGGTTAATTGAATATCGTCCTCACCTACCGAGTTCTTCTTCGTTTTACCGGTTTCGTAAAACGGTAGTGCCATGAAGTGGATATGATCATCCTGTAAGCCTGCGTATCTTGCGCCTGAAATCGCTTCCGTTTTCCGGATGAAGCCTTTTACGTTTCTGATTTCCTGGGTATCAATTTCGTTTGGTTGTTTGGTTGGGAAGAAGGCACGCATATCTTCATATGACTTTTGAAGATGAGCGGTGTCTTCGCCGATGCTCTTTGTGAAATCGATAGCAAACTCCATGTACCTTAGCACGTCATCATCCCATACCGCGGTATTACCCGAGGTTTGGTAAGCTACGTGTACATCATGCCCCTGGTCTACCAAACGGATAAATGTACCGCCCATCGAAATCACGTCATCATCCGGGTGTGGTGAAAAAATGATACTTCTCTTTTTAGCAGGCAGTGCCCTTTCCGGCCTTTGTGAATCATCCGCATTCGGTTTGCCACCCGGCCAGCCGGTGATGGTATGCTGAATCTGGTTAAAGATATCAATGTTGATATTGTATACTGGCCCCTGCTCTACTGCAAGTTGCGCCATGCCGTGGTTATTGTAATCTTCTTCCGTTAGTTTCAGTACCGGTTTGTTAACCTCATTGGCTAACCAGATCACAGCCTTTTTCTTTAACTGGTTATCCCACACGCAATCTTTTACCAGCCACGGGGTATCAAACCTGGTCAGTTCTGATGCAGCATCTGCATCCAGTACAAACTCTACATGTTGTGATAGTTGCAGGTAGGTTGCAGGTACTTCGCCCGAGATCTCTCCTTCTACCGCTTTCTTAATGATTGGAGCTTTCTTCTTGTTCCAGGCCATCAGGATGATTTCCCTGGCTTTGAAGATGGTACCGATCCCCATGGTAATGGCTTTGGTTGGCACATTCGCCTTACCACCAAAATCCCTTGAAGCATCACTCCTGGTCAGGTCGTCAAGCGTTACCATCCTGGTTCCTGAGTTTGGTGCAGAACCCGGCTCGTTGAAGCCGATGTGACCTGTACGACCGATACCCAGGATCTGAAGGTCTAATCCGCCAAGTTCTTCTATCTGCTTTTCGTAAGCCAGGCAGTAGCCTGCTACGGCTTCTTTATCCAGTGTACCATCCGGGATGTGCACATTGGCTTTATCTATATCAATATGGCTGAAAAGGTTTTCGTACATGAAGGTTACATAGCTTTGTGCTGCTGTGGGCTTCATGGGGTAGTACTCATCCAGGTTGAAAGTGATCACATTCTTAAAGCTCAAGCCTGCTTCTTTGTGCTGCCTTACCAGTTCGGCATAAACCCCTATCGGGGTTACACCGGTGGCAAGCCCTAATACCGCTTTTTCGCCTTTAGCTTGTTTCGCGCGGATCAGATCTGCTATCCGGTTCGCTACCGCTACCGAGGCTTCCTGCTGGTTGTTGTATACGCTTACCGGTAACTTCTCGTAACGTGTCTCTTCCAATAAATTTAATCGTGCCATGAATCTTAGGAAATGAAAATGAGGTTAGTTGTTGTAAACAAATATATCAGATATTTACATAGTGCCGTTATTATTTTAACTTTTGCGGTAGTGTCAACCCATCTAAATGGGGTTAACACGGGTTAACACATTTCAAACCTTTAAAATACAAAACATTAATAATCAACAATTTAAATACAGTCACGGGTTACTCTAAACTGATATTTTCGAGCAATTAACACATCCAAACGTTTGCACCTGTTATTGACAAAATCAGGTGCTGATGACACCTGCCCCGTTTAACCGGCATCAGGCCATAAGACAACTATCATTAAATACTAATAGTTTGCCAATATCATCATCTTATTTCGTTAGCTATTTTAACAACAAGTCATCGTCACTAAAATATTAAATGCATTGCCCCAACTTTTGCGGGTTGCCGTACAAATAGTAATTTAAGCCCATGATAGCATTGAACCATAACCTGCAGCACCTGTTTAGCATCGCTCAAAAACCATCAAAAATGGGTGTCGGCCTAATGTCTGGCACCTCATTGGATGGGCTCGACATTGCCCTGTGCAAATTTACTGGTAATGGTTTAAGCACTCATTTTGAGCTGGTACAATTTATCACAATCCCCTATCCAGATGACTTTAAGCTGCAAGTTCAGCAGGTATTTGCCCAGCGTAATGCAGATCTGGAAAAGGTAACTTTACTTAACGCTTATATCGGCAGCTATCACGCCAAACTGATATTGCAAGCACTTGGTCAATGGAACGTCGACCCACAGGAGGTTGATTTTATCGCCAGTCATGGTCAAACTATTTACCATGCCCCCCAGCGTTTACATCAGCATAAAAACTACTCTAACGCCACTCTGCAAATTGGCGACGGCGACCATATAGCCGTAAAAACCGGCATATTAACCATCAGCGATTTCAGACAAAAGCATATTGCTGCCGGGGGAGAGGGCGCTCCGCTGGCTTTATATGGTGATGTATTATTGGGCAATAAAACCAGCCAAAACCGGGTGCTGTTAAACATAGGAGGCATTGCTAATTTAACCTGGCTTCCCGGCGATGGTGATTTTAACCGCGTGCTCTGCACAGATATTGGCCCCGGCAATACACTCATCGATGCTGCCTGCCGAAAATATTTTGATAAGCCTTTTGATGAGGATTCAGCTATAGCTTACAGAGGGCAGGTAAATGATGATCTATTAACGGCGCTCCTCTCCCATCCATTTTTTGGTGAAAAAGCCCCTAAAACCACCGGACCAGAACTGTTCAACCTTGCCATGATTGCTGAAGCTCAGCAACGGTCAGGTACCGGGCAAATTAGTGGTGAAGACCTTATTTGTACCCTAAGCGCCTTCACCGCGGCATCCATAGCCGGTTTTGTTAAGGAAAATATCACAGGGGATCATGTTAAAATTTTTACCAGCGGCGGCGGGGCGCGAAATCCATTTGTTATTGGGGAATTAAAAAAACTATTGCCCCAAGCGACAATAGAAGATAGCAGTTTACTGGGGATCAACCCCGATGCCAAAGAAGCTATATTATTTGCTTTATTAGGTAATGAAGCCTTATGCGGTGAGCCGATCAGGATCGGAACGAACCCGGCGGTGTTAATGGGGAAATTCTGCTTCCCGGTTTAAACGGGAAGTTCAAATTGATTATTTCCTCGCAGAGGCGCATCACGCGCATCTCTACTTTTTCGTTATAAACGCCCCAAATAGCTTATCGCCCCATCTGCTGCTTCATGAACCTTCTGATCCGCTGCAACAAGGTACCCTTTCTGTTTGCCAGGAAATTTTTGATCGCCTTATAAGCCTCTTCATTCTCCTCTATGGTGTCGGGAAATTGCGTTACCTGTTTGCGTCCCATTTGCACATGGTACATATCCTCTTTATTGGAGTGTACGCCAGTACCATCATGGCCTATATTTTGAATAAGCGACTGCGACGGGTTCAGTGTCAACCCGTTTTTCAAAAAAATAGAGGCATACCAGCGAATGGCCCATGAATTATTTTTACCGGCCTTAAACTGCTCTATCTGCTTCCAGAAATTCATTTTGCCTTCTATCGAAAAGCGGGCTATTTTCAGCGTATCAAACTGAGCAATCAGCTTATCAACATCGGGTTCAAAGTTTTTCCAGGCGCGGGCCCAGGTTGCCCAGCCCCAGCTGGTGGCTGCACGATAAAAGAATGTTTCGGGCAGTTTCTTGTCATGCAGATTGTACATATAGGCGCCGATATGCATTACCTGTTCCTGGTTTGCATATTTTGTTAATGCGTCATTAAAATACTGCAAGGTATATGGCGAAGATAACAGATCGTCTTCAAAAACAATCACTTTGCCATATTCATACACCAACTGTGTTACCCCGCTGACGATGGATTCGGCCAGACCGAGATTATGATTACGCAAAATAATTTTTACCGATTTAAAACCGCTTACATCTTTTACCAGTTGCCTCACCTGTTCAACCTTTGGCTTATCGGCATCGGTTTTGGCTGCATCGCAAAAAATGTGCAGGCGCGACTCATCGGCCAGCAAATTTTGCTGCAAATAACTGATGGTACGGCGGGTATGGTCGGGCCGGTTATAAACAAAAAGAGCTATCGGGGCAAGATTTTGCATGGTATGATTTCAGCAGATCAGGTATTGCAATTTAAACGCCTTGCATTAAGCGGGGGCATTTAATTTGCAAGGCAAAATTATACCATAACCTTCCGATTGCAAACAAATAAAACAATTTGTTTTTATTCTGCCGATTTTACCGTAAATGTGGTACGACGGTTAAGTTGCCTGCCCTCGGGGTTATCTTTGCCATTTGGTAATTTGTTTGGGGCGATGGGCATTCTTTTGCCATAGCCGCGGGCTGTAATACGTGCAGACTTAATGCCTTGCAGTAACAGGTAATCAACACAAGCCTCGGCCCGGGCCTGCGACAACTTCATGTTCGCTGCGTCAGTGCCTATCCCATCGGTATGCGAGCCAAGCTCGATCTTAATTTTAGGGTTATCGTTCATGATGGCAACCAGTTTATCCAGCGTATCAAATGATTCGGACCGGAGATGGGCGTTACCAAAATCAAAATAAATATTCTCAATAGTTATCTGAACATTGATCTTATAATTCTGCAGGCAAATTTCGGGGTTAATGAGCGTATCAATACCCGGCTTTACTATCGGTGCAGGAATAACTTTGGTAAAGTACCCCTTTTGTGAAATCTCCAGCTTATACCTGGGCAGTTTTTCCTTTACCTGGAAAACATAATCGCCTTTGGCATCGGTTACCTTAACGGCCAAACCCATTTTCACATCGGGATCTTTAAGGATTACCCTTGCCCCTGCCATACCACCGTTAGTGCGGCAATCAATTACACGGCCACTGATATATAAAAACTTATACTGCCCGGTAAAAAGGCTTAAGCAGCAGTCAGAGCCGCGTGCCGAACTCAGGTAAAATTTATTTGGATTGGTTGGATCAAGGCTATAGTACAAGTCGTCTTTAGATGAGTTAACCGGGTAACCTAAATTAACCGGGACTGACCAACGACCAAAATCTCCTTCGCTGCGGTAAACATCAAAGCCGCCCATACCGGTAAAACCATTCGAGCTAAAAAACAACACTTTATCCGCCTGGTCATAATATGGCGACTGTTCATCATATGCTGTGTTTACTGCATCGCCCAGGTTACTTACAGTTTTCGGTTGCCCGGCATCATCAAGGTTACTTTCCCAAATATCGTCGCCGCCTTCGCCGCCGGGCCTGTCTGATGAGAAAAACAATCGCCGGCCATCAGCGCTAACAAAAGGGTGCTTGGAATTATAGCCTTCAGCATTAACAGTATTATTCAGCCTTACCGGCTGCTGCCATACACTGCTTACCAGTTGACTAAAATAAATGGCAGATACTGTTTTCCCGTTCTTTTTATACCAGCGGGTAAGGTACATCCTGGTGCCGGTACCATCAAGCGCAGGTGTAGCGTATTCAATTTGTCCTTCTTTATCAAACGCCTTAAAGTTTGTGGCAAGCGCTTTAGTTGAATCAAGGATGGCCGAACTGTAAACCCTGTTGGTATAAAACTTATCCTTATCAACCAGGCGCGATGAGGTAAACCAATACCTGCCCAGGTTAACGGTAAGGGCGTAGTCTCCCTGGTCTTTATTTAAAAACACCAAAGCTGATACATCAACGGCGCGTGGGTGTTCCAATTGCTTCAAGGCATATTCGCACGAGATTATTTCTTTTTTAGCGAGAGCGGCATACTGCGGATCGGGAGCGTTGCCTGCAAAATGCTTTAACTGGACCAATGCTTCATTATACTTCCCGTTTGCCTGCAGGCAGATGCCGTACCAAAGCGGTATTAACGGATATTGGCCAGCTGGTGCTTCCTTAGCCAATTGGGCATACCATATAGTAGCATCAGTATAGTCTTTATACAGACGATATGATTCGGCCAGGCGATAAATGATGTATTGATTAGTCTCAGCCTTTTTTGAACTGATTCTTTTTACTGCTGATGAACGCGGCACACTGCTTTTGGGCTCATCGGTTGTACCATCGGCAATATGCTTGTAATAATAGGCGGCAGTATAGTACTCATGCCTGTTAAAGGCAGTATCGGCCAGTGCCCTGTAGTTTTTCGCCTGTCCAAATGAAACCAACGGAAAAAACAATAGTAAGAAATAGGGTAATAGTTTTTTCATATTATATCCTTGGGCAAATTGGGGCCGGGGAATCAGTGTAGCGACTAAATATATAGCTTATTGATAGTTCAAAACCGCCGCGGCCTGATGTAACCGCGCGAAGCCCTGAAGTATTAAAATCATAACTGGCACCAATCACCATCCTGCGTATATGGTAACCAACATTGGCAATTGCAGCATCCTGTAAGCGGACCATACCACCGAGTACCAGTCCGTTATCATTGGCAAACTTAAGTTCAGAATATAATCCGAACGCTTTGATCTCACCTTTGCCTTGTTTAACGTAAACTGCGTTTGGGATCAGGTCAAAAAAATCAGACGCTTTTATACGCACACCGCCATGTGCTGTAAACCGCATAGGCAATTTACTGGCAATACCGCCCGCGGCAAAAGGGTCTGTTACATCATTGATATGGTTAATACTAAGTCCGCCAAACAAATTGGCTTTATTCATCGGGTCGGCATTGTAATAATAGATACCTGCGCCTGCATCAAATACCGTTTTTGACGAATAGCCAAAATTTTCGAAATTGGGCAAGGTAGGGTCGAAGCCGCTGTTCGGATCGTACTGGTTGTCAGACTGGAGTTTACCCGGATCAAAATTACGGCTGATAACTCCCGCCTGCAAGCCGAAATGCAGCCGCTGATTACCATCGCCCGACAGGGTTATGCCATAACCAAATGAACCATAAGCTGTAAAGTAATTATACCCGGCAGTGCCTGCTTTTTGATCAAGTATATTAAGGCCTAAGCCCACTTTATCGGTTGGTTTAAAATCGGCAGATACCCCTGCTGTGCGGTAGCCATTGCTGATGTTTGCCCACTGGTCCCTGTAGTTGGCAGATAAGCGTGTGTCGCCGTCAAAAACGCCTGTAAGCGCCGGGTTAAGCCAAAGCGGGTAAGCGTAGTATTGTGAAAAATGCGGATCAACCTGCGCCTTCACCTTTCCTGCAACTGCAAACTGCAGCGCTATCGTAATAATGAGTAGTAGTTTCTTCATCTTAATAGCGTAATTGTTCCTTTTTTATTCAATTGCGCCCCGTTATTCATTGTAGCTTTTAAATAGTATACATATACCCCTACAGGCATCAATGAGCCTTTATAATAACCATCCCATCCTTTGTTAACATCAGTTGATGTAAAAACCAATTGTCCCCATTGATCATACACATAAAAGGAAAGTGTTTTTATATTTTTTCCATGTGCATAAATAATGTCGTTATTTCCGTCGCCATTGGGGGTAAAGTTGTTGGCTACATATATTACATTGTTATTATCGATGGTGGCGGCAGTAACCGCGGCCGATGCCCCGCTAAGCGTACATGACGATGCTCCCAAAGCCTTCACTGTGATGGTAACAGACTCGTTTAGGCCAAGGCCTCCCACTTTATGCGTTAAACCGTTACTGCCCGAACTTGGCACTGTATAGGTTAAACCATTGTTGGTACTTACCAGGTAACTGGTAGCGCCGCTTATCGCGCTCCACTCAAAGGCTACGCTCGATGACGTAACTTCGCCAACAGTTACCACGGGTGCATCAAGCGGCTTGGTCATCTGTACCTGCACTGTGACTCTTCCGCCGCTGTTACACCCAGTGCTGTTGGTTGCTTCCAGGTAATAATGTTTTGCCGATGTTAAGTTAGCCGTAACATAGGTGTTGCCCTGGGCAAGCAGGTTTCCGCCGGTCGGCGCATCATACCATGAAATAACTGCCCCGCCTGATGCTGAAGCGGTTAATGTAGCACTGGTACCCGGGCAAACAGATGTTCCCGAACTGCTTACTGTAACCACCGGCAACGGAATGATAGCTATGCTAACTGTTCCCCGGGCCGAGGAACCGCACCCTGCAGCGTTGACAGCCTGTACATAATAGGTTGTTGCTGCTGTTACGTTGCTGATTGTATAACTGGTCCCTGTATGTAAAATGTTAGCTTCGGTGGCGCCGCCGTACCAGTTATAAACAACACCACTTTGCGCGTTTTGTATGGTAATTGTCGTTGTGGAGCCGGAGCAAACGCTAATAGTGCTTTGCGTAAATTGCGGTACCGCCGGTAATGGCGAAACAGTTACCTGTATTGTTGTTAAAGGACTGCTGCAGGTGCTATTAGATGCCTCAACATAATAACTTTTGCCTGCGTTTAATACAGGAGTAGTGTATGACGTACCTGTAGCAAGCACCGTGGTTTTAGCCGACAGATCATACCAGTTGTATGTAAATCCGGCCTGCGGCGAGGCAACCGTCAATGTAGCCGGGGTTCCCTGGCAAATGGTTATCGTTGACGCTGCAGGCGATGGAGGAGGTGGTGGTGTTGAAACCTTAATGAGCACCACATTACTAAGCGCCGGAGTTGTACATGCCCCGGAAGAAACCATACGGCGATAATAAGTATCATTGTTTAGCACCGGCGGGTCATAGTTTTTCGATACAGCACCCGAAATATCATTAAATGTTGCGTTATCTGTGGATGATTGCCATTGATATGAAAAAGTTCCATCGCCCCCTCCGGGCACACTACCCGTAATAGCCGCCGGATTGCCTGTTGAACAAAATTGGGTAACAGCTGGCGCTACTATTGTATTGTTATTGACTGCTGCTATCGGCCTTACGGTAACATCATAATAAGAATCATAATCCACTACGCCGGCGGTAGAGATCTTGCGGCGCAGGCTGTATACAATACTTGAAGCAGATGTATTTGTTAACGAAGATGTGATATAATCTTTTTGAGTATTTGCCGACGGTGCATTTACCCAGTTTCCGTTGTTATTTATTTGCCATAGATAACTGTCGGGCACAGGGTTTTTTATATCGCCGTTAAGTACAGCCGCAGCAGCGGAGCAAATGGTAATTGCCTGCAGGGGGGCGACCATAATATGGTATGGAGTAAACCTTGGTTCAACAGACCGCGGCTCCACGTTAACAGGCAATGGGGTTTCAAATGCCCGGCCAAACCCAGCGAACGGGAGAAAAGACAGGCAAAACATTGACCATAATACTATTTTATATAGAGGTGCAGGTTTAGGGCGCATAGTTTAAATTAACGGATAATGATAATAATTATCTTTCATATTACTAAATTTTCAAAATATTTTAATCATTAACGAAACGGTTTCAACGCCAACCAGCGCTGAGTTGACCCAATCAGTTATGTTAATTAATTATTTTATTGTTAATTCAGGTTTATCAATAACGTTATATTACAACGGTATCCTAAGCTCTTCTACGGTACAATTAATTATAATGTTCACATTATCAAAAAATTTCAAACTATGCTTTACTGCCATTGAAGCTATCACAAGTTTTTACCTTTTAAAGGAGAGGGCAAAGCCGTACCGGTTGAGTGCATGATGTGAAAAAACATGAATTATTAATAGCCCAATTTACAGGAAGCACATTGAATAAAGGCCTGATGAAGGGGGCGGCCTGCGGCACTAACGGTTTTATTTAATTAATCATAAAGGGTAAATGCAGCCCGGCAAATAACATAAACGGCAATAATATTGTGAACGGATGGCAATAAAACTTTATAAAGGCCTGGAATACTATAGCAATTAATACAACTTAACTCATACCTTTTTCAGGATGCGATCAAATACTATATTAATATCTTCTGAAATTTTTAAAATATATGCCAAAAACATATAAACTACGCCCACGATAACCGATCTGTAAATCATATCTGCGAATACATTCTTTAACGACGGAAGATAAAGCCCGATAAGCAGGCAAACCGTAAAAATCAGTAATATATAAACGTGCGCCATTGCAAGAGGCTGCAGGTTAAACTTAATTTTAACAAACAACCAATAAGCAAAGTTTAGTACAAACATGGTGATCAGGTATGACAAGGCGGCTCCCATCATGCCTAACATAGGTATCAGAACCAAATTTGACAGTACACAAAAAACCACCCCCGAAACAATAAAAACAGTGGTGAGCTTGTAATACTTAGATACATTCATGATATAGCCATTTAACCCTCCTGTCATATCAACCAGAAAGGCAACGCCCACTATAATAAATACATTAAAATAATTGGCGTACTCAGGTTTATGTAACAACATTATAATAAACGACCTGTTAATAACCAAGCCTATGAAAAGCAGGCAGCCGATAAGCATTTGTACTACTGATGTCTTGTAATAAATTTTACCAATCTTTGCCAGATCATTGGTAACCCATGACTGGGCTATGATCTGCAGTGAGGTGCGGCTCAATGCCTTTGCCGGTAAACTTATCACTACCGCAATGGCGAAAAACGTACCGTAAATACCTACATAACTAAATGACTCTTTGGTAAGCATGCTCAGCATCAGGGTATCAAGGTTCTGGATCATTACAAAGGAGCTGCCACTTAATACCGTAAAAACGCCATAACTAAAAAACGTTTTTCTTTCGCTCAGCAGCTGAGCACCAACAGTCGAAAACTTAAAGTGCCGGCCTTTTCTAATATAAGCAAGCAACACCAATACAGCCACCAGGTTAGCTGCTATATATATCATCAAAAAAACATGGTAATCAACCAGCTTAATAGCTATGAGCAAAACGCCCGCAGTTGTGAACAAACGTAATCCTACTTCGCGCAAAAAGGATGAAAGCACATTTTTAAATACCGTAAGCGCCAGGTTTTCCAGAACAGAAAATACCAGCGTAAAAAATGACAACGGAATAAGGTAATAGAAATACCTGATCAGTAACGGAGCTCCATTCTTATTCTTATAGTAACTAATAATAAAATCCTTAAAAACCACAAAAAGCACCGTGAAGATCGCAAAACCTATCAGGCTCCAAACAGTTACAAAAGATGCGAAACCGCTATGTTTTTTATCGTCGCTGCGATAGTAAGGGAAATATTTAAGAATGATATTACCAATACCTAACCCTGCAAACTGTGCATAAAGCAGCGATATGGTTCCCATTAAAATAAAAAAACCGATCTCTTCTGTGATAAGGATACGCTGAAAAAGAATGATAAGGTTAAAAAAACCTAAAGCAACTCCCGCATACAATATGAGGCTGTTAAAAAATCCCTGCTTTTGTAAAAGATTCATTTAATTTTATTGTTGCTTATACTACTTTGGATAATATGATCAAGCAAAGCGATGCGCATATGAATATCATAATTATTAATCATGTGGTTCCGCGCCGCTTTACCCATTTGCACGGATAATTCAACCGATTCTGCAAGGGTGCTCATTCTTTCGGCCATTCCGGTTATATTGTATTCATCAACCAAAAAGCCAGTCTCGCCATCAATAACAGCTTCCTTAATTCCCGAATGGCGGGTTGAAATTACCGGCAAACCTGATGATGATGCTTCGAGCACGGTAACCGGTGTACCTTCTTTGTCGCCATTGGCCGCTGTAACCGAGTGTTGTACAAATGCCCGCATGGTTTTCATTAACGTGCGTATTTCTTCAGGCTTTAATACCCCGGTAAGCGTAACCTGCTCATTAAGCCCAAGGTCGGCAATCAGCTCCCGGGTTTCATCAAACAGCGGTCCGCCCCCAACCATCCACAGCCTGGCATCGGGGTGTTTTTCCTGTAAAATTTTAAAGGCCTTAACTAAGGATTGAGGAGATTTCTTTTCAACAAAACGCCCTACGAATAAAAAATCTTTAGCGGAGGCTGATGTATCAAGTAAAGGGAAAGCAGCAGTATCCACTCCGCATGAAGCGGTAAACACTTTATCGGCAGGAGCGCCCATTTCTTTCAAAGTAGCAGCCATATCTATCGATACAGCAATAAAGGCACTCGCGTACTTAAATGCATCCTGGTAAAGTTCGGCATACTCAGCAACTGTATCGCGATGATAAACATCGGCTCCATGAAAATGAATAATCAGGGGAACTCCGGCTAATTTACAGGCTTCAGTAACAGATGCACCAACCATGCCATATTCAGCAAATACAGCATCTATTTTATGCTCTTTTAAATATTTATACAAGGCACAGGTACGTACCTTAATATTTTTCCTCTTAAAGATTCTTTTTTGGATGAGATAACTTAGCAGGCCCAGTTTTGAGCGGATCAGGGTTTTGCCTTCATGATCAAATACAGGAAAGGCGCCGCCGTATAAAACTTTTTTATTACCAGCCAGGCCATCAATATGCGCTTGTATAAAGGTCTCGGAAAAAGCAGACTTATTGGGCTTTATGATGCATAAATTATACGCCTGGCTCATTTCAACCTAACTTTTTACGGACATAATACCGGCGGAAGAAACTGCCCATTTTATACACCGCCTTATTAAAGATCCTTCGGCTGCGTTGTGACGCGGTTACCGGTTTTGGATGAAAGAACGCGGCTTCGAAATCGTCATTTTTTTCCAATACGATGTGTGCATAATCGCCTACGTTCCACACGTTTTTGAGTTCATACAGGATCACTTCGGTACCGGTATCTGCAGCCAATTTACCAATAACCTCAAAAGATATATGCTCATCAACAGGCTGCATGGTTTCAGGCTTATTAACTAATGACCATTTTAGGTTAGCCGGTGTAGGGACTGTTAAAATAATACGGCCTTTATTGCGTAATATTTTTGCCAGTGCGGCATGAACAGCAGGCCTGTCTGTAACAGCTATATGTTCATACACATCCATAAAAACAATCAGATCAAACTGCTCATTAAAGGTATCGGGGGTAAGGATGCTTTCCTTAAAATTGAGCTTGCTGTCACCAAAAAGCTTTTGAGCAATCTGAATAGACATTGTGCTGATATCAATTCCAGTAATAACGGCATCGGGCCAGTATTTACGCATCCGCGAACATATATTGCCCATACCACAACCTACTTCCAAAATGCGGACCGGTGCTGAAGGCGTAAAACGCTTAATAGTTTCCCACCCAAACTCAATACGAGGGTTCACTACTATGTAATCATTAAGCTTGTTTTTGACGTGCTCATCATAATAAGACACAACGTTTTCGCGGTTCGGATTTTCAGTCATTACAGAGGATATAAAGCTATGCTTTGCAGGTACAAAGTTAATAAATAATATTAAAGGGGTTTTTGGGCAACAATTATACAGATAGCGCAGCCACGCTGTACCTGCGTTTTATCTTAACAAAGGTGTATAATCGGTCGTAGCATTTCATGCGGCTAAATTAACAGTTTTATTGTAGTTTTTCACGAGTAGGCTTTAAAGTGAAACAGGTTCTTCCAAAAGGAAAAACCTGTTTCACTTTATTAATATGGTCGGAATTAATGTATTGCAGTATACAGTTTTTTAATTTCTTTGTCCGAAAGCACCCTGTCATACAAACGCATATCGTCCAAAGCGCCTTTCAGGAAGTATCCGGGAGAGGGTACATCAGGATTATCTTTACCAATGTAAGCGTCTGCGCCTATCGTGATATTTGGAGAAGCAAACCCGTCAAATGTACTATCTTTTACACCGTCAATATAAAGCGATAGGGTGTGAGTAGTATAATTATACACCGAGGTTACCATATGCCAGTTATTCAAAGCAACAGCTCCACTGGTAAGTACTGTTAAAGGACTGGCTCCTTCGTTAAAAGTAACCAATCCCAAACCACCCTGCCCGGTAGATACAAAGTCATACCCGGAGATAGAAAGATTCCATCCATTACCTAACCCTGGCAATCTTTTAGCTATTATCTGTGAAGCAAATGAATTATTATATGCATCAAGCTTCACCCAGGTAGTAATTGTAAAATCTGTATGAGATAGCCTGAGTGTTTGTTTGTCTTTGACAACGATGTAGCTGTTAAATCCATTAAAATAGTAAGCACTATTAGCATTCCCAAATCTATCAGCAACCTGTGTTAAATTATATCCGGAGCCATTGTTACCGTTGCCAGACACGTCAGATGTATTGGCGCCAAAAGGGTAATAAGCTATAAGGCCAACCTTAAGGCTGTCTTTAACGGTTACGATACAGCTTATTGATTTTGTTTTTTCAGCATTGCTCACCGAAACTTTTGCATTTCCTTCACCTTTGGCTTCGATACGGCCTAGTTTGCTAACAGTTATAATTGAGGTATCTGATGACAACCAAACCAACTTCGTTGTGTCAAAATTTATAGGCCGAACCTTTACGTCCAATTGTACTGCCTGCCCGGTATACATGGTAAGCGTATCCCGCAATGAAATTTCACTAAGAGTTTTTGTACTGTCGGTTACCGGTTTAGGTTGGTCTGCAATTTTGGTACAAGACGTGTGTGCAAACGCATATAATGCTACCAGCAACGACAAAGGATAAAATTTCTTCATATGATAAGGTAATGGTTGTTAGGCGCAAATATAATAAGTTCATCTCAGTTACAAAAATTTCCACTGTCACCTCATCGCATTTTATAATAAATTAGTGTTAAAGTCGCATATTTTGCCGAAATTAATTATCCTTTATAATGGTTTTCATTGCTGCCTTTTTCTTAGCAGCTGTTTTTGTAGTCACCAGCACAACACCATTTACGGCCCTCTCGCCATAAATAGCCACAGTATTTTTATCTTTTAACACACTTATCCGTTCGATATCGTTCGGATTAATTTTACTTAACGATGTACCCTGGGCCAGGGCTATCCCATCTATAATAATTAAAGGCGCTGATTTACCGCTATACTTGTCACTAACTATCACATGCTGCCTGGTGGTATCAACAACCAAACCGCCATATATTGGCCTGTCTTCGCCCGACGGATTTACAACATCCCCGGTTTTATTTTCGCCTGGCTTTGCAGATTTATCATCGGCCAGTGTAAAGCTTATCGGCACAGAATACTGTACTTTCACCGGCTTGCCATTCTGAATTCCAGGTTTCCAGGCCGGCGATATACTAAGCACTCTTAAAGCTTCCTCGTCGCAACCTGAGCCTATCCCTCTTACAACCTTCATGTTTGATAACGACCCATCTTTTTCAACAACAAAAGTTATGATCACCCTGCCCTGAACATTATTATCACGGGCGGTTTTGGGATACCTCAGGTTAGTCATCAGGAACTTTCCAAACGCTTCCAACCCACCTTTAAACTCAGGCACCTGCTCAACTGAGGTAAATACCGGATCAGAACCTGATTGAGCCGAAGCTATTGAGAATGTTACAGGTGCAGTAGTCTTTGTAGTATCATCGCTGGGAGCAAGTGTAAAACTGATAGGCACTGAATATTGAGTCCTTACCGTACGATTTCCCTGCATACCGGGCTTCCAGTTAGGCGATAGTTTTATCACCCTTAATGCTTCGTTATTCAGATCATCCGTAATACCCTTTACAATCCTTTCATTTGAAAGCGTGCCATCCTTTTCAACAACAAAGGTTATGATCACCCTTCCCTGGATCTTTTGTTCACGGGCTGTTGCAGGGTATTTTATATTGGTAGATAAAAATTTACCAAAAGCCCCCAGCCCGCCCGGAAACTCGGGCAAACGGGCAACCGCAGTATATACCGGTGAGGTATCAGCTGCTATAACCGGCCTTTCAAGTTTAAGAGGCTCATCAATAGTAATCTCCGCCACTTTACTGGCCGGCGTCGAGAAAACTTTATCGGCCTTAGTGTTGATGACCGTAATGGTATCACTATTATTAATTGTAGCTGATGACAGTACCATCATCAAAATAAACAGAGGGGCCGACAGTCCGTATTTAATAAGCGTTATGCGGTGCGATTTATTTTTTTGCAACATGATAATACGTTCTTTCAACAAACTTTTGTTAAAAAATGAATTAACCAAGTTGTGTGAAGGCGTATTAAATGTTTGGCTTAAAAGCAGCATGGCATAATCGGCCTTATCCGTACCAGCTTCAACAGCATGCCTGTCGGCTATAAACTCGTGAATATGCTTGATCGCCCGACGATAGAAATACACAATCGGGTTAAACCAGTTAATGATCATCACCAGTTCAACCAGCAACACATCGGCCGAATGCCATTGTTTGGCATGTACATCCTCATGCGTGGCAATTGCTTCATTGGCCTCCCCATCGGCATTTAATTTCACGGTTTTGAAAAAGGAATAGGATACCTGTGATTGCGGCTGACTAATCACCTTTTTTAGCTTAAACAACTGCCAGATCAATCTGAGCGATAAAAAAACGATACCCGCTGCATATATAATAAACAGCACCTCCCCTATACTAATAGGCGATTCTTCAATAGGTTTAAAGTGATAAACCAATACCGGGCTACTGTACAGGGTATACTTTACCTGCTGGGTAATAAATAGATTTTGCACCCAATCGGCCTGGATAACGGGTATCATAAATGATAGTAAAGCGGCACTTACCAGGTAAAGCCTGTTAAGCTGAAAAAGGTTTCTTTGCGAAGCAAAAGCACATAAAACCCGTAAAACAGCAACAGGTATATGTTTACCAGTAATAAATATTGCCACCAGTTCATAATTACTTTTCTTTTAGTTTTTCAATCAGTTTCATGATCTCATCGGCCTCTTTCAGGTCGATCTTTTCTTTCTTTACAAAAAATGAAAGCATACGGTTAACAGAGTTGTCAAAATAACCGCTCAGTAATTTGTCGGCAGCAAAATTCTGGTATTGCTCCTTGCTGATTACCGGGTGATACTCATGACTTTTACCAAACGCTTCATGCCCAACAAAACCTTTTGTTTCCAGGATCCGGATAATTGTCGATACCGTATTGTAAGCTGGCTTGGGTTCAGGTAACTGTTCGATAACGTCTTTAACATACCCTTTTTTTAATTGCCAGAGCACTTGCATAATCTGCTCTTCGGCGCGGGTTAACTCTTTAATTTCCATGTGCGTACTTTAAATATTAATACCTCGTGTATTAATGTGTTTAATTGGTTAAACTAAGGTAAGAGATGTATTTTATATTTGCAACTAAATTTTTAGTTATTAATTTCTTAAACTTTAAATCATCATATTCGTTGTGATACTTCATACCATTTTATAAATGAACATAACCTTCCATGGTGCTGCCCGTAACGTAACCGGCAGCAAGCATTTACTCCGCTTAAACGACGGTACCAGCATATTATTAGACTGCGGCATGTTCCAGGGCCTGGGCGAGCAAACCGAAGAAATGAACGAACATTTTGGCTTTAATCCCAAAGGTGTAACACACATGATCCTTTCGCACGCGCATATTGACCATTGCGGTTTAATTCCCCGGCTCGTTGCCGAAGGATTTGAGGGAAACATTTATTGCACCTCGGCCACGATGGACCTTACACGCATCCTGCTGCTCGATTCGGCAAAGATCCAGGTACAGGACACCGAGTATAGTAACAAACACCGCATCCGCAAAGGCTTGCCGCTGCTTAATCCTTTGTACACCGAAGAGGATGTGATGGAGGCCCTTCGCCTGTTCAAAATTGTTGAATATGGCGAAGAGTTTGAAATTACCCCTGCCGTAAAATTCAACTTTACTGATGCCGGGCATATTCTGGGCAGCGCGGCAGTGCATATTACCGTTACAGAAAACGGCAGGGATACCCACATTACTTTTAGCGGCGATGTTGGTCGTTATGACGATCTGCTGTTGAAAAACCCGCAAACATTTGAGCAGGCTGATTATATTTTACTGGAATCAACCTATGGCGATTCCCTGCATAAAGAACTGGGGCCTATTGAAGAGTCGCTGCTGGAGATCATTAAAGAAACCTGCGAAGTTAAAAATGGCAAGGTAATTATCCCGGCATTCAGCGTTGGCCGTACGCAGGAATTACTGTACGCCTTAAACGGCCTGGAACTGAAAGGTATCCTGCCGGATGTTCCTTATTATGTAGATAGCCCGCTATCGGAAAAAGCAACCGAAGTATTGATGAACCACACCGAGGTTTATAATAAAAATGTGCAGGAAGTTTTAAAAACCGATGCCAATCCTTTTGGGTTTAAGGGCTTGCGCTTTATTGAAAGTGTAGAGGAATCAAAGGCCCTGAATAACGATCCGCGACCTTGTGTCATCATTTCCTCATCGGGCATGGCCGAGGCCGGGCGGGTAAAGCACCACATTAAAAACAATATCAATAATCAAAAGAACACTATTTTAATGGTAGGCTATGCTGAGCCAAATTCATTGGGCGGCCGGTTATTAAAAGGCGACCATGAGGTACATATTTTTGGTGAAATGTATGAGGTAAAAGCCGAGGTCCGCTCCATCAAATCAATGAGCGCCCACGGCGATTATGACGACCTGCTCCATTTCCTGGCCTGCCAGGACCCCGCATTGGTAAAAACCGTATTTCTTGTTCACGGCGAGTACGAAGTGCAGCAGCATTTTGCCGCGAAAATTAAAGCGCACGGCTTTCATCATGTTGAGATCCCGTACCAGCATCAGAAAATTGTTTTGGAATAGGGAGTTTAAACAAGTAAAAAGCAAAAAATTGTCATTTCGATAGAGCATGGGGGGATATGAGCACCGCGCGAAAGAGAAATCTTATACACCCTGTAAATCCCCTAAGCACATCTCATAAATCCCACTATACCTCTATGGAAATGACAATCTTCCAGTTACAAAATATCTACCTTTAAAAATGTGGAATCATAATATTACGTCTATATCACTACTAACCCAGGCAAAACTGTATTGTACATCGGAGTCACCAATGATATAAGCGTAAGGGTTTTGCAACATCTCGAAAATAAAGGAACTAATAAATCTTTTGCGGGCAAATACTACTGTTACCATTTAGTTTACTACGAACATTTCACCCACGTTGAGCACGCCATAGCCCGGGAAAAGGAGATTAAAAAATGGCGCCGAGAAAAGAAAATTGCTTTAATCGAGTCGACTAATCCGGGCTGGGAATTTTTAAATCAAATGTAATCGACTAATATCAATTGCCACTCATTTGCATCAAACAGCGAAGGCAAGACACCTCAAACAAAAAGCCTTATGCAAAACACATTAATCTAACGTGGTGTATAAGATTTCTCTTCAGCGCGACCGCACAATCCCCCTTGCTTCATCGAAATGACATCAGCTTGTATTTATATCTATGGTATTTTTTTACCCTTTACTCACCTGCTTTATCACCGCTATAATATCCTCTTCGCCAAAAGCAGCTTCGGCGGCCTGGTAGGTTTGATAAGCAGTGTAGCCAAGTGGGGTAGCCAAACCGAGGTCTTTAGCCAGGCGCAGATCTTTAGCGATATGTTTTAAGGCGAAAGCTGCCTGGTAATTATTGTTAACAATGGCATCGCCTTTTATTTTGATAAAGGGACTGCCTAAAGCACTATTGCTGATCAGCATAATTAGTGCTTCTGCTTCAATGCCATTTTGTTGTGCCAGCGTTATTGTTTCAGCAAGGCCTTGTGCAACAATACCAAGCAAAGTATTAATGGCCAGCTTAGCCGCGTTACCTGCACCGGTACCACCAACCAGCATAACCAGTTTACCCATTTTTTCGAGGATAGTTTTAGCTTGCTCAAATGCGCCGGCCTCGCCTCCAACCATAATAACCAGCATAGCATCTTCCGCTTGTTTGACACTGCCTGATACCGGGGCATCCAGGTAATAATTACCTTGAGCCTTGCATGCCGCTGCTATCTCCTTACTGATAGCAGGCGAAACTGTGCTCATGTTAATGATTATTTTGCCGCTTACTTTTGCGGCAAGTAAACCTTCATCACCATGAAAAATATCATTAATCGCATTATCGTCTGATACCATGATAAAAACAACATCAGCAGCATTCAACAATAAGGCGGGCGAAGCAGCTATACCAATGCCCTGTGCCTTAAACACCTCTTCCTTATCCTTGCTTCGGTTATAAACACTGAGCGGATATCCTGCTTTAATCAATTGCTGCGACATTGGAACACCCATTTTTCCTAATCCTATCCATCCTGTTTTAACTGTATTCATAGTAGCTATTTTGTTTTTGATTTATATAGATTTTATTGATGTCTATTTCTCTCCCTTCTAAGTCATCTAAACAGACGACAAAAAACCTAATTACCGAATATTTTTGCGGATGCGGCTCAACGATTGAGGCGTTACGCCAAGGTACGACGCGATATCGGTAAGTGATACTCTCCTGGCAACCTCGGGCTGTCGCTCCAAAAATAACCGGTACCTTTCTGATGAATCGTAACCAAGATATGTGTTTCGCGTTTTTATCTTCTCCATAAGCGTATGCTGCGAAATCTGATCGATCATTCCTTTGAGATAAGGCAGCTTTTCATATAAAGCCAGCAGGGTGTTTTTGCTAATAACCAATAGTTCTGTATCGCAGGCGGCCTGAATGCTTTCATCAGCGATCAGGTTGTTATTAAAGCTGTACAGAATGGTGCAAAACTGATTGTCCTTTAAAAAGAAATAAGTAACCTCATTTCCCTTCTCATTTCGCGCCATAATACGCAGTATGCCGTTGGTAATAAAAAAGAGCTGTCTTGCTACATGCCCCAGCTGCAAAAGCGTATCCCCTTCTTTAAATTTCGTTGGCTCAAAGGCTTTTAGTATGAGCTCCTGATCATCAACCGGGATAGGTTTTAACTGCTGTAACCGGGCTATGAGTTGCTGTTGCATGATACAAAGATCAGGTAAAATTGAAGTAAAAGCATCAATAAAAAAGTCCTTGCGGAACGAAGCAACAAGCCTCCTCTAAATCTCCCCCGGAGGGAGACTTTTATTTATCTCATTTTAAAGCCCTTCCTTCCGGGGAGGGTTTGGGTGGGGCTAACCCGCCTGCCCTATTTCCAATTTACTGATCTTATTGCCGGCACCAATCGTAAACTTAAAATAGGTTTTAAAATCGCCCCACTGGTCGCTGTGAAATTTACCGTAGAGGTGCAGGCCGTTTTGTTCCACCTTGTCGATACTGGTAAAACGTTCATGGCCTAAAGCTTTTTCAAAAAAGTTTTAAAATCCATTTTATTACCATCATCAAAAAGCTGGGCATCATTGGTGAACAAGCTAAACCAAGCCTGCTTATCTCCGCTTTGCAGGGCGTCGATGGCTTGTTTTACTATCGGGTTATTTAACTTTTCGGTGTTCATGGCATTGATGTTTTGGATAGTTGCAGCAGGTGTTTTTGCAGCCTGAGCGTTTACTGCAGAAGTAATTAATGTGCCGTATATGACATAATGATTAAGCGTTTTCATGACATGGTAGATGTATAATCAAATAATGCTGCTTTTTGAATTAAATACAGGTAGCAGCTTATAGCTATGACTATAAGCTGCTACCCTATGTTACTAAACTGACCATTAATTTGTTGCGCCGCCGTTTACCAACAGGTGTTGTCCGTTCACAAATGAGGAAAGATCGCTGGCAAAAAACTCGGCCACATTGGCCACATCTTCAACTTCGGCCAGGCGGCCCATCGGACAACTGTCAAGCAATTGTTTTCTTAACGCGGGGTAACTATCAGCTTCGGCAAAGATACCTGAATGATCAACAGCAAATGGTATGATAGAGTTAACTGTTACACCACGGTGACCAATCTCTTTTGAAAGAATATCAACCAAATACCTTGGCGTAGTTTTACTGCCGCCATACACTGCCATTCCGGGTACAGGGAATGAGGTTGTGCTTGAGGCTATGTAAATAATGCGGCCGTTATCCTCAACATTTTTGGCAGCCTGCTGCATAGTAAAATAAGTGCCTTTTGTATTAATGCCAAATACACGGTCGAACTGTTCTTCGGTAAAATCAGTTACCGGGGTTTCCACCAGTTCGATACCGGCGTTAGCTACTACGATATCTATTTTACCAAACGCTTCTTTAGCTTCTTTAAAAAGCCTTTCAATATCAGCTACTTTACTTACATCGGCCTGCACAGCAATTACGTTCGCCCCCATCGCTTTGATGTTGCTGACCACTTCATCGGCCGATGCTTTATCGCGCGAATAGTTGATCACGATGTCGGCACCTAATGCTGCATAACGTTCTGCAATTGCTTTACCTAAACCACGGGCCGAGCCGGTTATTACCGCTACTTTATTATTTAATGAGTTCATGATTGTTTTTTTGATTACACCGATGAAGTTTGATTTCACCGATTGCGTTAATGATTCTGATTATTATTCCTGTCTCTCGTTGTCTTGCTT
Organism: Mucilaginibacter sp. P19; assembly: GCF_050632265.1. NCBI lineage: Bacteria > Pseudomonadati > Bacteroidota > Sphingobacteriia > Sphingobacteriales > Sphingobacteriaceae > Mucilaginibacter > Mucilaginibacter sp. P19. The sequence goes on along the minus strand of NZ_CP192586.1, from coordinate 50,806 downwards.
CTTGACTCTTGCCGTCTTGCTTCTATCATTCCCCCTTCAGAGGGTTAGGGGGCTTACGCCATTGCACCATTTGCCCCGATATTTTGCGCAGAGATCCATTTAGCATCGTCGCTTGCCAGGAAGGTTACTATTTTGGCAATATCTTCAGGCTCACCGATACGGTTAAAAGCTGATAATGACGCCAGGCGGTCGATCAGCTCCTGAGGTTTGCCTTTGGTAAACAGTTCGGTATTTGTTGGCCCGGGAGATACTGTATTGACGTTGATACCCCTCGCGCCAACCTCTTTGGCAAACACGCGGGTTAATTGCTCCACGGCGCCTTTGGTGGCTACATAGGTAGCATAAGTTGGCATCATAACGCGGGTAGTGGTTGATGAAAAATTGATGATACTGCCGCCATTGGCCAGTTTAGTTGCGGCTTCGCGCATGGTATTAAATGTTCCGCGAACGTTGATATCAAACTGGCGGGTAAAATCCTCGTCGGTAGTGTCTTTTATTAATTTGGTAATCATGATGCCGGCGTTGTTTACCAGTACATCAATTTTGCCGTAATGAGCTATCGCTGCATCAAACATGGCTGCTACTTCATCGGCCTTGCTAACGTCGGCCTGCAGGGCAATGGCATCGCCGCCTTGTTGTTTGACAGAGTTTACGGTTTGGTCAGCAGCTTCTTTGCCGCCTGCGTAGTTGATAATTACTTTAGCGCCTTCGGCTGCTAATTTGTGAGCTACTGCTGCACCGATACCTCTTGAGGCGCCGGTTACTAATACTACTTTTGATGCTAATGTGTTCATGGTTTCCTTTGTTATTTTGTTTTCGTTGATTGACAATACAAAGGTGGCAAGAGCAAAGCCCCTGAATGATACACATATCAAAGCATTACATACGAATATCTAAGATTGGCTTATAAATTTTGTTTGAGATGGTTTAAAGTAGAGACGCCTTACATGCCTCCCCCATAGGACAAGCAGCCTTGTAAGTTATCAAGCCAGCTTACTTTATAGACATCTTTATCAAGAGGATACCCTATGGTGCTCCTTCCTGAACAGCACCGGCGACAAATCAGTATGCTTTTTAAAATAATTACTGAAATGGGTAGCTTCAGAAAAACCCAGGCGATAAGCAATTTCTTTAATGGAGAGTTTTGAGTTCTGCAAGAGGGCCTTGGCCTCAGTTATAGTTTTTTCGGCAATCCATGTGCTGATGGTTTTGCCGGTTTTTATTTTGATAACATTACTCAGATAGTTGGGATGAAGGCTTTGCGCATCGGCGTAGTCCTGCACCCTGAAAGCCTGTTCGGCCGTACCATTGCTCAGGTCGCGATAATGTTTTTCGAGCAGGCGTTTAAAGTTTTTTACAATTTCCGAGCTTCTGTTACCTTCATATATCGGGTTATAATCTTTCCAGAAATATTCTTTGAATTTTAACAGCACCACCACAAACAGGTTACCGATGATCCGGTAACGGTATGGGCTATCTGAATTGTATTCTTTCAGGATCTGGTGATATAAAATATCAAACTCCTCAAAAACTTCGGGCGTAAGTACGCGGGCCGGAAATGTTTCGGCCAGCAGAAAAGGAAACTCATCAAAGATATTGGCGTGTACGTTTTCCTTCAAAAACGATTCGCTCAGCGTAAACAGGTATACATCGCCGATACGTTCCCAGTTAAACGAACGGAAATGGCCCGGATTGGTAAAGTAAATAGCACGGGGCTGCAGTTTATGATTTTGCTCATCAATAGTATAATCACCACTCCCATCTTTAATGAAGGCAAAGACAAAAAAGTTAAGCCTGCTCAAGGGCGATCTAAACGGCATCGGCTGATTAATATCTTTTAGGTTAAAAACCGTAAAATCGGTATGTTTTATCAGCTCGAGTGGTAAGTCCAGGTGCTTGTATTGATCATAAAGGGTATTAAAGATCTGTTTTTCACTATCCTGGTGATGCATGACGAGATGTTTGCATCAAAGCTATGAGGGATACGGGAGATTTGCAACAACGGGCTAATCAATAAAAAAAGGCGCATCAGTTACAATACGCCGTTTTTTATTTTACGTCTAATATATTTTAATCAAAGCTTACGCTACCATAACTGGTGCTGATGGTAATGGTTTTATCGCTGCCGCCTTTACCTAAATGGCCCTTGTAGGTTTTTGTCGGACTATAGCCACGTTCACCGTCGGCAGGGGTTTTACTGGTGATGTTAACATCATGGCCGCTATAGTTAAAGCTACCGTAGTGCACAGTGATATCAAAATCAGCATTCTGGCCGTCGCTCACTCCCAGTTTTACACTTGAATATGATGAATTAACCGAAAGATTTTTCACATTTTTATCAACCTCTTCAATCTTTAACGCCCCGCTGAATTTAACGTTGATATTACCCGAAGTAGTAATACGGCCAATTTTGGCCGAGCCGTAACTTACATCAGCATTGAGTTTATCACAATCACCAAGATTAAGGCTGCCATAGGCTACATCCAAATCGCTGCCGGTAAGGTTGCCGATAGTTGCACTCCCATATTTAACCCTGATCTGGCAAGCTGGGTTGCTTAAAGATTTGGCGCTAAGGCTGCCATATGAGTTATTGATATTGAGTTTACCGCTCAGGTCGGGCAACTCGGTACTGCCATATTTGTTGTTAATGGTAAGCGGATTTTTGGCGGGCATGTAAACGGTATAATTGATCTCCATTTTACGCACAGAGTTTTTCTTACCAAACAAGTTGCCCCAGCTGCCATTATCATCATCGTTTTGATTGATGTAAGTTTTGAACGATACACCCGAGCCGTCTTTGCTATCCCTGATATTTACATTATCAAGCAGTTTTTGTGCTTTATCTTCATCATTGGCCCCAACTTTAATCTGTACATCAACCTTAACCTCGCTTTTAGCCCAGGTAATTACCGTGATCTTGCCAAATTTATTATCAATGTTAATCACATCGTTGCCGTCAACATTATAGCTTTTGCTGTAGCTTTTTGTTTTTTCAACTATATCGCCATTCTGCACCTGTTGCTCATAGCGCTCATCACCATCGTAACTGTAGCTAAAGTTCTGGTCGAAGTTTTTAAAGCCGAAGTTTATATTAGGACTAAGCATCTCAAATTTATCGGCAAACTTCAAGCTGTCAAATCCTTTAAACTTCATTTTAAATTTCAGGCTATCCTTAAACTTAAAAGCAAGCTGTTTGTTCAGCTTCAGCATATTTTGCAGTTTAAGGTGCATTTGCTTTTGCTGCTGTATTCGCAGGTTGCTCATTTCCTTTTGCAGTTCGTGCATTTTGGCATTCAGCTCCTTCATTTTTTGCTGATACTCCTTACTGTCGGTTACCGAAGTCCAGTTCTCCACGGTCAACCCGGCAGCAGGCGGCGGCGTGGGAGGTAATAGGGGTTTTACCGGTGCAGGCGGGGCTGCAGGACTTACCTGTGCAAAGTTTGCTGTACTTATGGCTAATAAGCCGATAAGCATAAGCAGGGCCGGACTAAATATTTTTGGTTTCATTGTTTTGTTCCTTTTTCATCTGGTTAAACTGTTCAATTACATTTAATTGCTGAGTTAGCACCTCGGTTTGTATTTGCAGGTTCCGGATCATTGCACGTAAAACACGTTCCTGGTTAGGGCTGGTGGCTAAATCACTGTTTAGTTTTTTATAGGTGGAATCCATCTTAGCTATCTCGGCGCTGAACTCCTTGTATAGCTGAGGATCATTTTTAGATGCTGACTTAAGTTCGGTAAGCTTGGTTTCAACAAGCGATGCATAGCGCACCTGCTGTTGTGCGTACTCGGGGTTAATAGCGGCAAGGTCAACGCCTTTTGTGCCTTTTTGGGTTTGTATATATATGCCGAAGCCTATGCCCATTATGATGATGACCGATGCGGCCACTTTTAGCACGAAGCCCAGCGAAAAAGTCTTTGCTTCCCGCTTTTTTGGTTGTTCCTGCTCCTGGTCCAAAAATTGAGCTGTGCCTCAATTTTACCCCACAAATCTGCCGATGGTTCTATTTCGTTAAATTCTTCATTATTGTCGTGCATGAAATCTTCAAATCGCTTGCTCATGATACTTGTCCTTTCCTGTTTAAAATTTCAATTAACTTTCTTTTAGCTCTCAAAAACTGGGTTCTTGATGTGTTTTCTGATATATTCAATATTTGACCTATTTCTTCGTGGTCATACCCTTCAAGCAGATATAATGATATCACCACGCGATAGCCATCGGGCAACTGGTTCATGCCTTCTTTTACCCTGGCAACCTGGTACTGCAGGTCTTCATCGTCCCAGCTCTCGTCATCGGCAATATTTTCAAGATGGCCATCTTCCAGCTCAACCAGTTCCAGCTTTCGTTTGCGCAGCAGGTTGATCGACCGGTTTACAACGATCTGCTTAAGCCAGAGGCCAAATGTGGTATCCTGCCTAAAATCCTTCAGCTTGGCAAAGGCATCCACAAAAGCTTCCTGCAGCACATCTTCTGCTTCGGCAATATCGCCCACTATCCGAAAGGCCACGTTCAGCATAGCTTTCGAATACAAACGGTAAAGCTCATAACAGGCTTTTTTGCTCCCCTGTTTGCACTCAATTACCAGGTTGTAATGTTTATCAATATATATTGCTTCCAAATTCGCGACCGGCTTCAGGTTAATAGACGCAAGGCATTTTGCAACGTTGCACGTATGTGAAAAATATTTTTTTAATTATTGATAATTTTTTTGACAGTTTTAAGTTGAGATGGATTTAGATAAGCAAATCGCCTGAAAAATGCCCGACAAAATAGTTTGATAAAACAGCATAATCAAGAATTGTCATTGCTTCGTTCCTAATGACGCACTCATACGCTATTGATTATTAAATATATTTTAAAAATCAACTCTATAAATATTGGGCGTTGCCTGCGGCCCGTGCTATGCGCTCATACTGCACAGGCATTAGTCACAAGGCTGGTATCCGCTCCTATCACTAACGTGGCCACCGCACAACATCGCTAAAATATATTGTACAGTTATCACTTTTTTTCAGGATTCACCTGGTGGTTCCTCGCAATGAGTTTTTTAAACATCACTTGCACATCATCCGGCAACATCTTTTAATCCTAAAAATCAGAGTTCAGATATTTATCCACCACTTTCACCGCATTATCATACCTATCCTGCCCAAGGCCTGATATTACTACATACCGGGCGTTGAGCGCCTGGAGTTCGCGGTGCCAAACGTTCATAAAATACTCGCGTTTGGTCGGAAAATTACGTAAAGGATCGTCCTGCCAGGGCAGATCAATATCTAAGAGCAAATAAAAATCATATGGATGGTGGGGCAATTCGTCAAGCACCTCCTGCGGGGCGCTGCCAAACATTTCCTCGCTCCAGATCTTTACCGTTAAAAAAGTGGTATCGCAAATCAGGATTCTGTTGGCTTGTGGCAGCAGTTTCTTTTCGAGCGCCAGCTGGCCGTGAAACATGTTCACCTCATCCTGCCAGGTGCAATCGCCCTTAAGGTTTGCACAATACTCACGCGAATACTCCGGTACAGCTATCGTATTATAATGCGCCGCCAGATATTCAGACATAGTTGACTTCCCTGTTGATTCGGGGCCTACGACTGCTATTTTGAGTATTTTGTTCATGAGGTAAAATTACATTAAATAAAAATCCCCTCATGGGAGGGGATTTGCGTCAAAGTGTTCTTTTTTTCGCCAATGACAACAGCGCAACTATTGGGAAGACAAAAATGTCATAGGAGGAACAAAAGTAATCGTATGCTATACAGGGCGGCTTTGCTGCTGTGCGATCGCCACGCTATCGCTCGCAATGACATTTTCTTTTATTCTTTTCTGTAAAGGGAGCAAACTAATCTCTAATCACTAACCTCTAATCACTTATTCCGTTTTTTTCGGAACCCTTGTTGGTGTATCCTGGCCCGAAACTATAGTGCGCGAGCTCAGGGCTATCGCGCGGATGGCCGAAGTGATATTGTTCACATCCAGCGAACTAAATTCATCGCCAACAGTATGGTATAATTTGTCAATATCAATCTGGTCGGTTGAGATGGTGTGGGCCGGTACGCCAACTTCGGCCAGCGACGCGTTATCACTTCTGTAAAACAGGTTCTGATCTGGGTAAGGGTCCGGGTAAAACTTAAAGGCGGTACCTTTCAGGTTCTTCTGCAGGATCTTGCCAAAATCAGATCTTTCAAACCCGGTAATAAATGCCGAGTTAGTGCCAAATTTAGATGCCTTACCAATCATTTCGATGTTGAACATAGCAACTACCTTATCTGCATCTATTTGTTTGGCAAAATACTGCGACCCGTATTCGCCAATCTCTTCGGCAGTAAAGGCTACGAAAATAAGCGTACGGGCATTATTGTTGAGCTTTTTATAGTATTTAGTCAGGCTCAATACTGCGGTTGTGCCCGAAGCGTCATCATCCGCGCCATTGGCAATGCTGTCTGTTACCCCGGGTTTATCAGGTTTGATAATCCCTAAGTGGTCATAGTGTCCCGAAAATACCACATATTCATTCGGTTTGGTTTTCCCGGGGAGGATACCGGCAACATTAAACAGCGGCAATTCTTCATTTTTGATATCGCAGTTAACATCAAATGATGCTGTGTTATCGAACTTGCCCAATACAAATACCAGGGGCTGTTTTACTGTGCCTTTAAAATTTGTGCTGCCTGCCCCAAGGTACGACTTAACCCGGCTAAACAGATCTTTAAACTTAGGGTCGATCAGCAAAAGTGTTTTCTTGCCGCTTTGTGAAGCTGCCCGGTACTCGGTCCTGAAATTTTTATCCGCACCAACGGTAACTACCTGTACATCTTTATCGCTTGCCCATTTAAACGAATCCGTACTGCTTGCAAACGCGCTGTCGGCAGCTATAGCTTTGCCATTGATGCTTACAGTCAAGCTAACAGGGGTCGACCGTACCATCGTAAAGTTTTGACGGTAACCGGTATTACCTGCCATAGGTTTAAGGCCGGCCTTTTTATATTCGCTTTCAATAAACTGAGCAGCTTTTTCAATGCCCGGCGTAAAAGTGGCCCTGCCCTGCATATCATCGGCCGACAGGGTTTTGATAATCCGGGCTACATCATCTTTACTAATGAGTTTATTAACATCTTGCGCAAAACCATAAGCCGAAACGCTTAACAATGCCGCTGTTATTATCGAGATCTTTTTCATAGTTATTTGACTTTTGACTGTAGCCAGTTGTTACGGAAAGTTTCCTGCTCTTTGCTCAATTGTTTACCTGCCTTTTCAAAGGTTACCACTTCAAAGTTGGGGTTTTCCTCAAGCGTTATCGTAGTTTCATGGGCACCGGTCCGGTTTTTATAGTTTACCATGATCTTATCGCCCGGCTTTTTATCGGCGATGGCATCACTAAACCCTTTCTGATCTTTAATATCTTTTCCATCAACTTTCAGGATCACATCACCCGCATCGATGCCTGCCTTGTAAACCGGGGTACCTATAGTCGTGCTTGAAAGTATTGGCAAACCTTCGGCATCTGCAGCACGTGCCTGCCCGGCGCGGCCACGGCCCGGAGTAACCGCCAGCGGACCAGCCCAGCCTTTGCCCGGCTGTACTTTACGCAGTACCAGGCCTGCTTTAGCTAACAGTTCTTCGTAATTGTTTTTGTCGGTTCCGTTGATGTAACGCTTAAAGAAATCGGCCGCAAACTTAGGGTTATTGGTTACTTTACCTAAATCGGTTTGCAGATCAGGAATGGTATACGGTTTCATTACTTTACCCCTGCTAAGCCAAACAGCACGCATATAATCATCAAGCGTCATGTTAAAATCGCTGCGGAGGCGAAGATCGAGTGCCAACGCAATAGCACCGCCATAAGTGTAATAACTGGTAAAATCGTTAACGTTATTATTAGGGTCGATAGATACTCCTGCATCTGCAAAAACCGAATAGCGGCTCATTTGGGCGGCCGAATATTTGGCAGCGGCAGGTGTGTTTAAGATCTGGTTTACCAAACCGGCAATGGTTTTGGTATAATCATCAACCGTTACAAAGCCGGCGCGGGCAAGTAATAATTCGCCGTAATATTGCGTAAAACCTTCGGCAAACCAAAGTTCGCTGCTCATGTTGGCGTGTTCAAAGTTAAAAGGCTCCAATGATTTTGGACGAATGCGTTTTACATTCCAGCTATGGAAGTATTCATGTGCGTAAACGCCCATGAGGTTGTTTTCAAATCCTTCAACTTTTGGTGCCGGGATAGTTATGGAGGTTGAATTACGATGTTCCATACCGTCACCTGATACAGCAGGATTTACATCGCTCACAAAAGTGTACTCGCCAAAATCATAAGTGGGCAGTTCGCCAAATACGGCTTTTTCTTCCAGCACCAGCTTCTGGATCATCTTGCCGAAGTTATCAATCACCGCCTGGCTATCGTCTGAGTGCATGGTAAGGTTTATTTTTTCTTTCTTGCCATCGGTATTTACTACTTCCCAACTGCTGAGTTTGTAATTGGACAGTTCGGTAGGGCTATCCATCATATATTGCAGATTGGGTGCGCTGTACACATTTGAGCCTTCATGTTTAAGTTGTGAAGCTACTTTCCAGCCGTATTTATCAATGTCGTTAAACTCAAAAGTAAGGGGGCGTTTATCCTGCCCTACCACCCACATAAACGTGGCGGGCATATTCAAGTGGGCATGACTCGGATCGATAGAAGCATAAGTACCATCGGTCCAGTTGCCAAAAAGTGTATAGCTCACTTTCACCGCTGCCGGATGTTCTCCCACTTCGTAAACATCGCCTTCAATTTGGGTTAAAGGCAGCTCCTTACCTTCAACATCGGTAGCTTTAACGTTGTAAATATTTTTACCAAACTCATGGGTTGCATACCGGCCGGCAGATGAGCGGCTCATCCGTACCCTGAAAGCGCCTGATGGTGCCTGCGGAATGGTCATGCTTATCTCAGCCTCGTGATGGGCCGCGTTTGGGAATGATATGGAATAGTAAATAGCTTTTTGTGGTTCCTGCTGTGCCATAGCACTGCACGCAAGTACCGAGGCGGCGGTAAAGAGTAGTAATTTTTTCATCAACTTAAATTATCTGCGCTGAAATTACTATTAAATCACGAAAAAATAATATCAATGTTATTATGCAGAAAATCGTTCTTTAAATAGGTAATGCAATCAGCAGCGGATAAAATGAATTTTTGCGTTCACTTCTACATATTAACTGTGGCAGGTTTAAAAAGCGTTAGTGTAAAGAACCTCTACACCCCATTTAAAAAGGCTTAATCCGGTCGCTTTCATTTTATTATATGTACATTTAAAGAAATTCGCCGGCTTATGATCCTTTTTTCAAAGAGAAATCTATACTACACCGATTACCAATGGACTATTTACATCCCGAATGATCCGCGTGTAAATGGCAGGCCCGATCATACTGCGTTCAATAAAAATGAAGGGAACGAGATGGTATACCTGATCAACAAGTTAATGATGATATGGGATTATCGTTTTGCCAACACCGGCAATAAAATGGAAAAACTGATCCACGATAAGCTACCGGCCGAAATCTCCAGCCAGGAAGAGGTGCAGAACTGGCTTAAAACAAATTTGAAGTTTTAGAGTGAAAAAGCAAAAAGCGGAATGCTTAAAGCTTAAAGCCAATAGTTTTATGATCATTGCTATCTAACAACACTATAAAAAGATAACATGAAATCAATTAAACGCTTTGAGCTTTCTGCCTTAAGCCCCCTCTTATCCAAACAACAAGCTAAAAACCTCTTCGATACTACTTACAATTTTGATGTCGATATCGTAGCGGGACAAATCCATGCGCTTTTTATCCTGGCCGCTGGCAGGAAGGTTATATTTGGAGATAAAGATCTGGTTAAAGCCAAGCTTCTGCGCTTCGGCAATGCGTTGCTCTACGCGGTTTACCGCCCTGATTTCGCCCGAAAGTCCCAGTTCGCCTGCAAAACAGGTTTTGAACGGAATGGGCATATCTTCGTGCGATGAAATAATGGCCGCCGCCAAACCAAGGTCAATAGCCGGGTCTTCAACCCTGATGCCGCCGGTAATATTCAGGAATACATCTTTTGCACCCAACCTGAAACCGCAGCGTTTTTCCAATACAGCCAACAACATGCTCATGCGTTTGGTATCGAAACCGGTAGCAGTACGTTGCGGCGTCCCATAGGCCGACGCACTAACCAATGCCTGGGTTTCAATCAGCATTGGTCGCATACCTTCTAAGGTAGCCGAAATAGTGATGCCGCTTAATGGCGCTTCCCGGTGCGAAAGCAGGATCTCCGACGGATTGGACACTTCCCTCAATCCTTCACCCATCATTTCGTAAATACCCAGCTCTGATGCCGAGCCGAAACGGTTTTTGATGGTACGCAATATGCGGTAAACGTGGTGCCTGTCGCCCTCAAACTGCAGCACGGTATCAACCATGTGCTCCAATATCTTCGGCCCGGCAATCATACCGTCTTTGGTAATATGACCAATTAAAAATACCGGCGTCGAAGTCTCTTTGGCGAAACGTAATAGCTCGGCGGTACATTCCCTAACCTGCGATACACTGCCAGGCGTTGATTCAATATGTGCCGAATGCAGGGTTTGGATCGAGTCGATCACCACCATATCCGGCTCTAATGATTCTATCTGTTTAAATATGTTTTGGGTTGAAGTTTCTGTCAGTATATAAGCGCCTTCGCCTATGACTCCCCCTTCGGGCGAAGCTAACCTTTCGGCCCGCATTTTTATCTGCCTTTCACTTTCCTCGCCCGATACATACAAAACTTTTTGGTTTGGCATATTGAGCGCAAGTTGCAGCATCAGGGTTGATTTGCCTATGCCCGGCTCACCGCCTATCAATACCAGTGAACCGGGCACTATCCCGCCTCCCAAAACGCGGTTAAACTCTTTATCGGGAGTTGGCACACGGTGCTCTTCGGTATAAGTGATCTCCGTTACGGCCACTGGTTTATTGGCCCGCTGCTGACTGGTTGACGCAGGTTTCCAGGCAGGTACCGCTGCATTGCCTTTTTCAATCACCTCCTCAACAAAAGTGTTCCATTGCTGGCATGACGGGCATTTACCCAGCCATTTAGGCGATTCAAAGCCACAGCTTTGACAAAAATACGCGATCTTGGATTTGGCCATTATTTATTCAGATGTGCAGATTACAGATGTGCAAATATGCAGATTATTTATTTTATTACTAAATTAATTAGCAAAACACATTAATGAATACTACTCAATTACCTTTACTTTTTATCTGCATAGAGCCTGAAATAGCCACACTCCTTAAGCGCTTCTTTATAGTAAGCCGTGTTATTGTATTTCTCTTTTAACTGTGCGAAATATTTGTAATACGCATCGGTAACAGGCTGACTGGCTTTTATATCGGCAAACTTGTCGGCACCTTTAAAGTTTGGGTCATTGTATATTTCATTCAGGGCACATTTACTCAGCATAAATGTACAGCGGGCACGCTGTTCATCTGTGGTGGCATTTTTGCGGGCCAGTTGATAGTACTTCATCGCAATTTGCATCGATGTCAATTTATCATCCATGCGCTGTTCGCCTTCGTAATAATAGCGGCCGGTTGGCCCGGTAGCTACCGCATCCGATTCGTAAAACAACCGGGCGTTACCGTAGTATGTGATATTGTAATAGGCATTCGCAATGGCATAAGCATTACTGTATACGTTTTTGCCTTGCTTAATTTCTGTATTTAAAGTGTTAAGCGTTTGCAGAAAACTTAGCGGCGTATATTTTTGCTTTTGCGGGGCTGCATGATCACAGTCATGGCAGTCAACTAATCTACCGGTAAAGGGGTTGCCTGCAAGCACAAAATCTTCGGGCTTCATTTTTTTGAGTTGAGCAATAGCTTCAGGTAACTTTTGCTGATAAACCAATGTGATAGCCCGATGGTAATATAAATTGTTAAGGGTTATAGGATAATAACGCAACATCGTTTGTTCAAAAGCAGTTTTATCCGGTTTATTTAACAGATCTATCATGTGCTGCACCCTTGTGCTATCCGCATAAAAATCCTGTGCATTGTTGTTAAAGCATACCTCCCTGATTGGGTTGCCTTGCTTTTTATAAAGCCGCGATATGGCAAGGTTACAAACCGAAATGGCATTATCAAACCGCAGGTCTTTGATCTTAATCTTACTATCGCGCAGGTTGGCAAGCCAGTTAAGGGGCTCCGTTAATTTTGCCTCTGCAGTGGCATCCATTTTTTTAAGGTTTTTGATATATAACATAAGGTCGAGCAACTTGCCCTGTGCTACAATCATTTTATCGCCGGCGGGGAACTGGTTTTTTGCTGTAGCATAAAACTTACCGGCTGCGGTGTAATTGCTATCCAAAAAGTTAAGGTAACCTGCCGCGAGGTTCCAATAGTAAGGCTTGGCTGTATTATTTTTAAGGGCAATGTTTTCAACAAGCCGTTTACCATCGTTATCGGATTTTATTACCGAATCGGCAGGTTTACCGCCTCCTGTTGTGGCCTCCCTGATATTAATCAGACGGCTTAGCAGCAGGTCCAGTTTTTCGGATTTTGGGTTGATAGCCGCGATAGTTTTTATAGCCCTTGCGGCATCATATTGTACCCCCATCATATGCCACAGGGTTATTTTTTCTTCCGGCGTTTTGGCAAGCCTGAGTGTGGCATTCCAATCACTTTCATTTTGCGGGTGGAAGCTCCAGAAACTCGGGATCTTTAATTTATACGTGTAATCATAACAAAGGCTGTACAGGTAGTTTGATAGGGCGTAGTTTTTTTGCCTGTAATAATATCCGGCTACATAGCCCATTGTACGGTAGTAAATGAGGTTTTTAGGAAAATGATCTTTGAACTGATTAAACAAGCTCACAGTTGTTGCCGACGACGAATTATCCAGGAAGTAATAATAACGAACGGCTTGAAACCATAAACGCTCCTTGATAAAAGGATCTGTTTCGGCATCGAAGGCACCAATCAGCGTTGAAGCCAGCTTTACCGGCGAATGATTGGGCTTTACCTTATCCCACGAATAATATTGATCGTTTACCGAATAAGCCTCACTTATTTTCGCCAGCTTCAGGTAGCTATAAAAAGCTTTGAGCATTTTTGCTGATACAGTACCAGTACTCATAACGGGGTATTTAGCGGGCAATACTTTGAGCGCGCCGGCTGATTTACGGGAAATGGAATCAACAGCGCCGGCACTGGCTTTAATAAGCAGGTACTGAAGTGATGTTTTGCTGAATTGATGGTTAAAATGATCGTACCATTCGTCAACAATAATATCGTTATACCATGTATTGCTCCCATCCGTATAGCCCAAGCCATAGTAAACCTCGTTGCCGGTATAAAAGAATGGGGAGTATTGCTTGTTGACAAAATATTCGGGAGTGAAAACGGAATATTCTTCCTCGTACGAGTCGGCACAGGCCCAGATCACTCCGGCTATGGCCAGCGTGCATAGGCTAAAAACGAGCAGAAATTTGCGTAAGGGTTTCCTGGTTAAATTTTGAAAGGTCGATATTGGCCAGTTCATAGTAGATAATAGTTGTATGTTTTTGTTTAGGCAGATGCTGTGTTAATTGCTGGGCGGCAGCGTTCAATGTATTGCTGTCCGTTTCTTCAAGTTTAAAAATATCATTTTGTTTGATATAAATTCCATCCAGAAAAAAGCTTGTTTTGGCCCTGTAATTTGCCTGCCCTTCAATTGGTTCAAAATGAGCCTGATCGGAAAGTTGCCTTCGCCCTATTTTTCCATATACCTGGATCACCCGGCCCTCCCTGATATGAATAGCCCAGGAAAATAAAGGCAAGGCAATATCCAGCTTCAGGGGATAGCTGCCCAGGTAAGCGATATACTTATCCGCATCATTGCTATTGTATATTGAATTGGGCTGCTGCAGCTCGGCGTTGAGCTTGCCCATGTTATAAAACATCAATACCCCGCGGTCGGCAGGAGGCACACCTGTACGGTCTTTAAATTTAACCTGGTGCAGGCGGATGGTTGCTTCCAGTTGTTTATGGTTCAGGTTTTTAAAAGCGGTCAAAAAGCTGAAATATTTTAACCGTGTACTTAACGACCAATCGCAATCAATTTGTACTTTGGTATAGTTGATCTTCCTTTCCGCGGCCAGTTCATTGATTAGCTTATTGCAATGTTCGGCAAGATTGGTTACAGCAGTATCTGCAGTGTTTTCAAAAGTTTTGTTTGTGATATAGATAACCGGAGTAATATTAAAGCCTGCCGGGAGCGCATTGAGTTGCACAACGGCATTTGGATATGAGCGTTGTTCTTTATCGTTCCAGCTTACATCAAAAAAACGGATGTAGGCATTGTTGCCGGTTTGCTTTAGTAAGGCTGTTTGCTGTTGATTAAGGTTGAAGCTGGTTTTCCAGTAATAAAAGGCCGTTGTAGCATTGCCGGTTTTGCGACAAGAAGCCGTTGGAAGTAACAAGACTAATATTATAAACCACCGGAAATATTTGAGCATAGGCTATGAAATAGGTTGTTAACGATGGTAAAGTAAGGGATTTTTTTATACTGTTTTAGAGGGGATAGGCTTGGGCCCATACCCATATAAAAGATGCTTATGATAGAAATTGTTTTCTTGAATGAACCCGATAAATATTTTGATGAAGGCGAATTTATCGCTCATCTTCCTGCAGTTGAAGGAGAAGGTAAATTGTTAAAAGAGCTGAGTGCGGTACTTAAATTTCCTGGTTATTTTGGGCTTAACTGGAATGCCGTTTACGATTGTCTGTGTGATTTTCATTGGATAGAAAAGAAAGGAGTTGTACTGGTGCATCGTGTTATGCCCATCCTTACCGAAGAAAAGCTAAAAGCATATATAGAGGTACTTCTTGATGCAACTAAAAGCTGGGGCATTGATGAAGCACATTATTTTAAAGTGATTTTCCCTATAAAATCGATGCCGTTTTTAGAGCGTATTTTGACGGATTTAAAAAAATAAAACCCTGAACTTCGACCCATCTTTAGTTAAGATCTAATAATCAATAATAAAGTAAGCTATGGAGATAAAATACATGAAGGTACTGAATGACAACCTATCAGTAACAGCAGCGTACACCGGAGTTAAAGAGGTTGTAAGCCCGATTTCAGTTGAAGAAATTATCGCCTTGGAAAACAAGTATAATGGTGGCAGACTATTTCCTGCAGCCTTGCGTGAATTATTGTTTTTAGCCGGAGGGTATTGTTATGTACTGGATTATGGAATGAATGATAGTCAGGAACAGATGCAGCAGAGCTCCAGAAAATATATGACTGTTTTCGGGCGTAACAGGGTTATTGCGAGGCCTTTTTATGTGATAGACGTTTACAACACAGGAGATCAGTTTGTATTTGTGTATCTGGACGAAGGAAAAGATGACCCCGATGTTTATGAGGCTTTGATAGGATATAGATTAAATGATTGGATACATCTTGTTAAGTCTCCTTTGAGTGCTCTTATAGATGGCCGAATAAAGAGATTTTTAAGTGGCGGTAATCCGTTTTGAGAAGGTTTTAAAAACTTTCAACTTAACTGTATAAGAAAACAAATTCCTATTTTATATAAGAGGGCACACAAGCAGAATGCTTGCCTTATCTTAGGCCGAAGTTACGCTGCGCTAAACACCAGAGAAGTAGAGAGGAACTTCGGCCAGCATTATTAATACCTTACTTATTCAATTTCTTTTCAACTGCACTTCGTTGGTTGGAGCCTGCTGATTTTTTTGCCGCTTCCACCTTTTTTGCGGTTGCTCCTTCTTTGTGTGCTTCGTAGTTCAATTCATGTGGTTGCTCTGATAGAGAGTTCCTTTCCACTTTTACTCCTCTTTTTGACATAGCTTTTCTTATTAGATGTAACAGATTAACAACGCTACATTTCAATGATTTTAACCACCAGGAAAATAATTATCTTTTTTAATTAATTACAACTAAATGAAATGTAGCTTGTTCAGCTATAAAGAAAAAAGCTATGAAAAACCTATTTGCACAAAAAAACAATACCGGATTATGGATCACAGCCGGCATAACAGGAGTTTTGGCAGCAGGCGCGGGGATCTGGTTTTACTTCCGCGGCAAAAAATCAGATGAAATAGCCGGCTCCCAACAGGAACACGTTCAGGATTATCTTGAAGCCAAACACCCCAAAAAGAAAAAACATAAAACCGATGTGGATGAGCTGGCAGACCTGGTACATCATCAGGCAACCTGAAAAGACTGTACGCCCCTAACTGGTCGGAGTTAAGCAGCTGGCACACCTTCGACCAGGAGGGTTGCCGGCACGAACCAAACCGGAAGCAATACGACAACTATTATTAAGTAAACGTTATCTATGTGAGGGAACGTACCGGTACTTAAACAAGTATTTACTCTTCTGATGTTAGCATTACGGCGCACAGCGCCCTTATGGTTTCAGCTAACTTACCTTCCGCGTTTAACGCTATAAGTTCAGTCTCCCTAAAAACCCGTTTATGTGATTTCCCCTCGTGCTTTGCCTCAATGGTAATAAAGGCTTCAGCGTTTAAGCTATCAGGGCCTGATCTCGTTACCTTTAAAACTTCGAAGTTAGGCTCGAAAATCTCTTTTATTTTATCAATTATCTCCATATCTCAAAAATAAATGTATTGATTTTAAAAAACATCAGCCACAACCGGGCTATTTTTCACATTTACTTATGTCTTGCTTTTAATAACCAACATTTGATTACCTCCTTTTTGAAATTCGTAATCTACTTTTTGTATATCAATATTAAAATCGCTGCCAAGCACCTCAAGTAATTCGTCAAAAAACACTGGAGCCCCGGCATTGAGGTTTAATATTGGGAAGATCCGCAATTCGGGGCATATGCGCATGATCTCCCGTATAGCCTCTGTATGAAATTTTAACCCCAGGTTATCATACAGCAATAAAAAATGAGAGCTTAGGCCCAACTCAAATGCGTTATCCGCAAAAGAGGTTTTAGCGGGCATGGCATGTTTAATATATCTTTGCCGAAAGCAGTCCTGGTCAAAATCCCGCAGAAAATGGTTCATCGCGGTCATTCTTATTTCCTGCAGTTCTTCCACATCTTTAATGTTGTTCCAAACAAACTTATCGGCGTTAGCCCTCACCTGGCCTATCACTTCTACACAGGTTTCATCAATCCGTTTTCGGATATCATCAGTCGAAAATTGATATAAAGGATCGATGGAGGTAACCTGCTTACCCATTGCGTGCATCTCCGCATTAAAACTTGCCGGACCATCACCTATACTGACAATCTTTTTGGTAACATCATTGGCGCTGAGGTTAAACATTTGCTGATATTCGGTAAACGTGCGGCCCCAGGGCACAACGTTATTTAGTTCAAAAGCCATTATTATAATTTTTGTTACAGATAAAAAAGACGGACCTATATAATGATACTGCCGGACGGATACTGAAAAAAGGACTAATACCTGATAGTCGTTATGATACCGGCTGCACAAAGCTGTGACGCCACCAATTGAGTTTGGTTATGTGATAATTGATCATTGATGGGCAAGATATGATTAAAGACTGGCAATAGCAAGGTTTGTTATTTATTCCAAATGCAAACCAACATAAGGCTGACGTCGTCTCTGCTTCCATAAGGCTATTGCACCTGATGCATATGCCGAACACAGCGACGGCCACGACAGGTAACACTGTTTTGAATTGGATTTAAGACACCCTAAAAACCAAAAAGAGCAGGTGCTCATCCAACACCTGCTCTTTTTAAAGATCTTTAATTTTGTGCCATTTTCAAACAGTTGCACTTCTGAATTTTTACAGTTTGATTTCTTCGTCTTTTGATGAGAAGAAATGGAATTCCGTGATCTGATACGATGGGTTACTTTTAACCTTTATCCATTGGCCATATTTGATAAACCACTTCATTTGGCGGTTATAGATGCCCTTTTTAATAAAAGCCTCAATATATGGGTGTACGCACAGGGTTATTCCTTTTTCGTTTTGCTCTGTAAGGATATAATTGAAATTGTTCTCAATATCATCCATCAGCAAAATGGTTGGCCTAATAGTCCCTGTACCATTACAGGTAGGGCAAACCTCGCTGGTAACGATGTTCATTTCGGGCCTTACACGCTGACGGGTGATCTGCACTAAACCAAATTTGCTCGGAGGCAAAATGGTGTGCTTGGCACGGTCGTACTGCATTTCGGCACGCAGAAAATCAAAAAGCTCTTTACGGTTTTGCGGTTTGTGCATGTCGATAAAATCGATTACCACAATGCCGCCCATATCGCGCAGGCGTAACTGCCTTGCAATTTCTTTAGCTGCTTCTTTGTTTACCTGGTAAGCGTTCTCTTCCTGGTTTTCTTTGCTGGCCGTACGGTTACCGCTGTTTACGTCAATGACGTGCAGGGCTTCGGTATGCTCAATTACCAGGTAAGCGCCGCCGGCAAGGTTAACTGTTTTACCAAATGCGCCTTTAATCTGCTTTTCGATACCGAAATGGTCAAATATAGGCTCCTTATGCTTGTGCATGCGGACTATACTCTCCATATCGGGCGAGATTTCATGAATGTATGACCGAATTTCTTCGAACATACTATTGTCATTGGTATAAATGTGCTGAAAATCGGGGTTCAAAATATCCCTGAGGATAGTTGATGTGCGCCCTATTTCGCCCAATACCTTTTTTGAAGGCTCAACAGAAGGAAGCTTGGTAATAAACTGTTCCCATTTCGAGATCAGGTCAAGCAAATCTTTCTGCAGCTCATCAACCCCTTTACCTTCGGAAACTGTACGGATGATAACGCCAAAATGCTTTGGCTTAATGCTTTCAACTACTTTACGAAGACGTGTGCGCTCGGTATTGCTTTTTATCTTTTTCGAAATAGAAATTGCTTCCGAAAAGGGTACTAAAACAACATACCGCCCTGCTATCGACAGGTCGGAACTTAAACGCGGCCCCTTAGTTGATATGGGTTCTTTAGCTATCTGTACCGGGATAAGCTGATTTTTGGTTAATATCTCGGAGATTTTTCCTCCCTTATTGATATCGGCCTCAAGCTTAAACCCATCCAGTAGCTTTGACTGATATCCCCCGCTACGTACTTGCTTGGTTAGTTTAAGCAGGCTTTGTACCTGCGGACCAAGATCAAGATAATGCAAAAAGGCATCCTTCTCATAGCCAACGTCAACAAAGGCGGCATTTAGGCTGGGCATGATCTTTTTGATACGGCCCAGGTAAATATCGCCAACTGTATAGTTGTTGCTTACCTGTTCTTTGTGAAGCTCTACGAGTTGTTTATCCTGTAATAATGCAATGGTAGCCCCGTTGGGGGATGAATCGATAATTAATTCCTTTATCAATTGCTACTCCATTTCTTATAACGGTAAAAACCGTGTGTTAATAAGTGGGTAAAAAACACTAATAAATAAAAAGTACCCACCCCGGTTTGGGGCAGGTAAAATCATTAATGTTTAGTCTTAAGTCGTTGGTCGAAAGTTTAAAGTCAGAAAAAAAGACTTTGTACTTAAGACTAAGAACTATCGACTTAACATAAATGCTTATTTCTTTTTATGTCTGTTTTTTCTTAAACGTTTTTTACGTTTGTGGGTAGCCATTTTGTGTCTTTTACGTTTTTTACCGCTCGGCATAATAATAATTTTAAAATGTGTGTTAGTTATTTAATTCCTTAATATATCCATCAATGCGCTGACTGAAAACAGGGTCAGGCATCATTTCTTTGCATTTCTGGTAAGCGTCAATAGCTTCCTTTTTCATGCCTAATTGCTTATAGCTTTCGGCTAAATAGAAAGTAGGTTCCAGTTCCTGCTTTTGCGCAAGCAGTGTTTTAAACCTGCTTACCGCTTTTTCATACTGACCCGATTTCATGGCGAACATACCTAAGTTAAGGTTAGCGTTCCAATTTTTCGGGTCTTTTTTAACAACCTCAAGCAACAGCGCTATACCCTGCATAGGGCCTGCTGCGCCATTAACGTAAGCTATGCCCAACCCGGTTTTACCTTCAAGGTTTTCGGGTTGTAATTTCAAAGCATTTTGAAATGCTTCGGCAGCATCATTCACAAACGCAGGTTGAAATAAAGTATCCTGTGTAAGTTTATATGCATCATTAAAACGGTTACCTGCATTTATCCAGTCTTGTACCTTGTTTTCTTTACGGGCTAATGCCTGGTAATAAAACGCTGCAGGTGCGGGCTGGTTAACATCATCCCAGTGCTTGGCAAGCTGCGCTTGCAAAACCGGTGCATCTGCGTCTGATGCTTTTTTTAACTGGGCTTCAAGGTCATTGATCTTAGCCGCCAATGCATCCCCAATAGCTGCTTTGGCAGGGGCCGACACCATATCAACGGTAACATTAGCTGCCGGTTTAGCAGCGCCCGCTGAGGCGGCCATGGCCGGTTTGCCGTTTTTATCGTCTTTTGGTTTTACTAAACCTTTTACGGGCAACCAATACAAATAGCCCATAATAACAACTACGGCTGCACTAACGACTATTTGTTTTTTATTCATGATGGCGTATAATTATTTTTTGCTGGTTTTGTTACCTGACTTTACTTTCTCAACAAAAGTTTTGGCCGGTTTAAAGCTTGGCACAAAGTGCTCAGGGATAATGATGGCAGTATTTTTTGAAATGTTACGTGCTGTTTTCTTAGCTCTTTTTTTAACCACAAAGCTACCGAACCCTCTTACATATACGTTTTCGCCGCCAACCATTGAGCTTTTAACAACTTTGAAAAACGCCTCAACAGTTTCCTGCACGTCTACTTTCTCTATACCTGTTTTTGATGAGATTTCAGTTATAATTTCTGCCTTAGTCATATCTTATTTACTTAATTTAATTTTATAAATACTTAACTGTTTTGGGGTTGCAAAAGTATCGCTTTATCCGTTAACAGCGAAATATTTATCCGTTTTTTTGCCAGGGGCGTAAAACCTACATTTTCGTTACAATTTTGAGTATGAGAGGCTTATAAATTACTGGTTAAACATCAATTTGCCGGTGTAAAGAAGTGTGAAAAAAGTGTGAAAATCGATCAATCCAACTGGTAGTAAAGGGCTTGTAATTTCACAGGTTAGTTGCCAATATTTATCTCTGATTTTTAAATATCAACTCCCCGACCTCCTGGCTTTCCTCCTGGTTTCTGAATCTTGATTTCATATCTCCAAACCCTCCTCCCTCTTGTTGGTTCTTGATTGCCTGCCTCATGATTCCCCCTCTATGCCTCCTGCCCTCCTCTCTTGATTCCTGATTCTTACCTTCTTGTTTCCTGCCTTCTTGTTTCTTAATTACTTTTACAACAATGAATTTTACCGACGAAGTTGTACAATGGTACTTAAACAACAAACGAAACCTGCCCTGGCGCAATACTACCGATCCTTATGTGATCTGGCTATCTGAGATCATATTGCAGCAAACCCGGGTTGAACAGGGCATGCCATATTTTTATCGTTTCCTGGAAAAATATCCTGATGTAAGCAGCTTTGCCGCTGCTCATGAAGATGAGATCCTGAAGCTGTGGCAGGGACTGGGTTACTACTCAAGGGGGCGCAACATGCTTAAAACAGCCCGGTTGGTACAGGAGCTCCATAACGGACGTTTCCCGGATAGCTATAATGAACTGATAAAACTAAAAGGTATTGGCGAATACACAGCCGCCGCTATCGCTTCGTTTGCAGCTAATGAAGCCAAAGCCGTGGTCGACGGTAACGTTTATCGTGTACTGGCGCGATACCTGGGTATCTATGAGCTTATCAACTCAACCGGGGGTAAAAAAACATTTCAACAAGCTGCCGACGATTTTCTTAATAAGAAAATGCCGGGACTGCATAATCAGGCCATGATGGAGTTTGGTGCCATGCTGTGCAAACCTAAAAATCCGGCCTGTGGTATTTGCCCTGTCCGCCTGGGTTGCGTGGCCTTTAACACCAACACTGTTGCCGCTCTCCCGGTGAAATTAAAAACTGTAAAAGTACGTGAGCGCTTTTTTAATTATTTCCTGGTAACCAACGGCGATACCATTTTGATGAACAAAAGGGGCGATAAAGACATCTGGGCTAATATGTTTGATTTACCTATGGTTGAAACAGATACGCTTTTAAGCCTTGAAGAATTATTAAAACAACCCGAAGTTTTAGCTGTTTTTGGTGATGGTATTGAAGCTACTGAAATCTCGCCGGTTCATAAACATATCCTTACTCATCAGCGGCTTTTTGTAAGACTGATAAAAATTAAAAACCAGCCACTCAAAACGCACGAAAACTGGGTTAAAATTAACGTTCATAACCTGCCTGAGTTAGCTTTACCAAAAATCATTTTTATATTATTAAAAAATATTTTTAATTTGTAAAATAATTTTACGTTAATTTATGGCATGTCTGGAATAAACAAAGTAATACTCGTTGGCCACTTAGGCAAAGACCCTGAAGTACGGAATTTAGAAGGTGGCGTATCTGTTACGAGTTTCCCTTTAGCTACTTCCGAAACTTTTAACAAAGATGGCCGCAAGGTTGAACAAACCGAATGGCATAATATTGTAATGTGGCGCGGACTGGCAGAAGTAGCGGCCAGGTTTCTTTCAAAAGGGAAACTGGTTTACATTGAGGGCAAACTCCGCACCCGCTCATTTGAGGATAAGGAAGGTATAAAAAAATACACTACCGAAATTGTGGCCGAAAACTTCACTATGCTTGGCCGAAAAAGTGATTTTGAAACCGAGCCGTTAAAATCACCCGCAAAAAACGGGGATTCGTTTATAGATCATTTAAATGCCGAAGATTATTAAATTACCGATACTTACTAAAACATCCCAAAGAAAAAATGCCGATAACACTTGTCACTGGCATTTTTTATATCCCGGAAAATTGCAAAACGGTTATTGCTTAAAATAGTTCACACCCTGCGGCGCGGTACAATCGTCGGCCGGTCCGCATATATATGTCAACGTAAGTACATTCCCTCCGGCATTTAAAACCATAGTGTAGTTGGCCGTTACCGCAATGACATTGCTAACCGCCGCCAGTTCGGAAACCGGACCAAAAGCATTGTTTTTGTTTTGATAATCGGTTATATCATACAAGGTTAACACCGAATTCTGGATCTTATACTTTCCAACCCTTTTTGACGCTGTTCCGATAAGCTTTTCGGAAACCGAGTCGATACTGGTCACCGTGCCTTCAAATGTGTGGTCGGTTTTAAAATCGTATTCGTATTGTACCCACTGTTTTGAAAAGGCAGCAGGAACAATCCATTTTCCGGATATTTTTAGCTCACTATTGGTTACCCTCTCTTTGTGACAGCCCCAAAAAGCTGTTACTAAAACAATGGCTAATAAGCCTACCACTTTGGCAGGATTCGTAATTTGTTTCATATCAATGATTACGCTTAAAAAAAGCATAATGATACAGCAGCATATTCTTTTCCCAGCAAACGCAAAAGCCCTCATATAATGGAATATATGAGGGCTTTGCCTGTTAATATTCTATCTTCCTCCCGGAGGGCATTTAGCTTTCAGATACTGTGTAAATAACGTGCGCAAATGCTGTGTTGTACCTTCGCCTTCCGATATCGAATGCGTACGGTTAGGGTATGACATCAGCTGGAACTGCCTGTTGTATTTCACCAGTTCATCAATCAGCAGCTCGGCATTTTTGTAATGCACATTATCATCGCCCGTGCCATGAATGTAAAGCAGGTTGCCTTTCAAATTCTTAGCATAAGTAACCGGCGAACCTTTGATAAACACTGCACGGCCTGCATCATCGGTTGGTACGCCCATATAGCGCTCCTGGTAAATGTTATCATAAGTAAGCTGGTTGCCTACTGCCGCTACCGCTATCCCTGTTTTATAAATATCTCCATACTGGAACATCAGGTTAAGAGTTGATGAACCGCCGCCGCTCCAGCCGTGCACTGCTATACGGGATGAATCGACAAATGGCCATTTAATGATCTCTTTGGCAGCCATAGCCTGATCGCGGATATTGATGATCCCTATGTTCTTGTAAATAGCCTTGCGCCAGGCTGTACCTTTAGGGGCGGGGGCGCCACGGCCTTCAACCGACATGTAAATATAACCGTCATCGGCCATACTGCCTTCATACAGCCTATTACGACCTGTTCCCCAGGTATCCGTTACGGTTTGTCCGGCCGGTTCGCCATAAACGGTAAACAGTACCGGGTATTTTTTATTGGGGTCGAAATTGGTTGGCTTTACCATCCAGCCGTCCATTTCAATGCCATCAACAGTTTTTACTTTGAAAAACTCGGGTTTATTTTTAGCGTTTTTATCAACGGTTATTACAGTACCGCCGATATGCTTGTGAGCTGGCAAACTGATCACCTCGCTTTGCGGGTGGGTATAGCTGTTGCTGAAATTATGCAGCGCAACCTTACCGTTGGGCGAAATATCATAGCTATGCGTGCCCGGTTCATCAGCAGGCGAAACACGCTCGGCTGTGCCGCCGCTTAATTTTATTTTGTAAAGATATTTCTGTGTAGCATTATCCGGCGAAGCGATGAAGTATACATAACCCAAAGCTTCGTCGATCATGTCGATGCCGATCACATCATAATTGCCTTTGGTGATCAGGCTTTCTTTGCCTTCACGGGTTATTTTATACAAATGGCGCCAGCCATCCTTTTCGCTCAGCCATAAAAAACTTTTGCCTTTTTCAATCCAGCCCCAGCCTACCGGGTCGCCCCCGGCTACACGTGCTTTAACATCAATCCATGAATCATTATGCTCTTCGCGGATTACACGGGTTGTGCCGTTTGACACGTTGCCTATAAACACGCGGCTTTCATTTTGCGCACGATTTAGTTGTTCAAGAATAACTTCGTTTGAGTTATCGGCCCATTCCATATTAGGGATGTAATGCTGCACAGCATCGCCGGGCACATTGATCCAGGTAGTTGTACCGGTAGCGGTGTTAACAACGCCCACTTTACATGAGCTTGGATCTTCGCCCGCAACAGGGTACTCAACCGGCACAACATAGGGATAAACCGAATCGGTAGTGTTCAGCATCAAATAGGTTTTGATCTTGCTGGCGTCTATTTGCCAGTAGGCTATCGATTTACTATCCGGCGACCAGCGGAAACCATCGCGGCAGCCAAACTCTTCCTCATAAGCCCAGTCAAAAGTACCGTTGATAAGCGTTTGGGTACCATCGGTAGTTAATTGTTTTACCGAACCATCGGCCAAATCTTCCATGTAAATGTTATGCCCGCTTACGTAAGCAGCTTTACTGCCATCTGGCGAAAATTTGGCGAACATCAGTGATGATGCCGGCCGGTTTTTACCCAACTGCCAAAGCTTTTTGGTATTAGAATCATACACCCAGTAATCGCCTCGGGTATCATAACGCCATACTTTTTTGGTATTGGTATTAATGAGTACTTTTTTGTTATCATCGCTCACCGTAAACCTTTTAACACTGATAGGCGCTTTGCCTGCTGGTGTCAATTCTTCTTTGGTAATAAAAACAGTTTTTTTGGAAGTATCGCGGGCATCAATCATGATAATCTGCCCGCCGGTTATGCGGTAATACTGATAGCCGTCTTTTGTCCAGTTAACGGCGGCCCGTTGCGCCCGGGCCGTATTTTGCAGTAAGATTAACAATAGCGCAGTAAGGAAAAATAATCCCGAACGGTAAAATTTCATATACATTTAGTTTGAATTAATAGAGCGGCGTTATTTTTATTTATTAAATAACGTCACTGTAAATTTTGCGTTAAATTAGCACAATAAAGAACTCTAAAGCCCTCTGTAATGAAAAAAATACCTCTATTGCTCGCTGCCTGCATGTTATTTTTCACATCGGTAAACGCCCAGCGGGCCGACAGGAGCAAATTCATTAAAGACAGTTTAGATCTATATATCAGCAAGGCCTTAACCAACTGGCGCGTGCCGGGCATAGCTGTTTGTATTGTGAAAGATAACAAGGTTGTGCTGATGAAAGGTTATGGCATTAAAGAGCTTGGCCTCATGAACAAAGTTGATGAAAATACCTTGTTCATGATAGGCAGCAATACCAAAGCTTTCACGGCAACAGCGCTTGCCATGCTGGAGGCAAACAAAAAACTGTCATTAGATGACAAGGTAACCAAATACATACCTGAATTTAAACTGGAAGACAAAAACGCAAGCGACCAGGTAATAGTGCGAGATCTCCTTTGCCACCGCCTCGGCTTCCGAACCTTCCAGGGCGATTTTACTTTTTACAATACCAACCTTACACGCCAGGAGGTAATTCAGCGTTTGGGCAAGCTTAAAGCTACTTATCCGTTCCGTACACGCTGGGGATATACCAACGCGGCATTTTTAACGGCCGGCGAGATCATTCCGAAGGTTACCAACGGGCACTCATGGGAAGCTTACTTAAAGGAAGCCATTTTTGCACCACTGGGTATGGGCAATACTTTGGCCCTAAGCAAGGATTTGCCAACATCCTTAAACCGCACGGTGCCGCATACTATTGTCGACGGCAGGCTTACGCCAATCCCTTATTGCCAGATAGATGGGATCGCACCTGCGGGATCTATCAGCTCGTCTGTAAATGACATGAGCAAATGGGCACTTGCTTTACTGAACGATGGTAAGGTTGGGCAGCGTCAGGTAATCCCTTCCGCAGCCATTCAGGCAACACGTGTCCCGCAGGATATCGTGAGTAGTGTTCATCATATGAACGGCGAAAATAACTTTGAGCTTTATGGCTTAGGCTGGTTTATCCAGGATTACTCGGGCCACAGGCTGGTGATGCATGATGGCGGGGTTAACGGCTATTTGTCGTCAGTAACGCTTTCGCCGCAGGATAACCTGGGCATCATCATATTAACCAATACCGATCAGAACCAGTTGTTTGAGGCCCTGCGCTGGGATATTTTAGATGCTTATTTCAAACAACCCTTCCGCAATTACAGCGAAGGTTATTTAAAACAATACAAAGCCAATATCGCAACCGAACAGGCTGAAGATAAAAAGCTGAGGGATTCTGTCCTGTTAAACCCCAAACCAATGTTGTTGCCAAACAAATACATTGGCAAGTACAGCAACGATTTTTATGGCAGCATGGAGGTTACCCAGGGCGAGGGCAACAACCTCGAAATGCGCTTTGAGCATCACCCTAAAATGTATGCCTTGCTAAAACCACTTGGCGGTAACCGCTTTTATGTAACTTTTTCTGACCCTACACTGGGGAAAGCTGTATTTCCGTTCATGGTACAAAACGGCGAGGTTACGGGAGTACGCGTAAAAGTGGCTGATTTTGTAGAGCGGGGTGCGTATGATTTTAAGAAGAATTAAAGCAGGGTTAAATACGATAAAGGTGAGTTAACAAAAGCGTGGGATTGTGCGGTTCCCCTCTTGAGAGGGGCGAAGGGGTGTGTCTCTGCTTTGATAAGCTAATTACATAAACACACCCCTGCTAACGCTCTCCCCTTCGCGTTCCCTCTCAAGAGGGGATTTGAAAATTTAAAAATCTCACATAAAAAAGCGGGATAATTTTTCCCGAAAGAAAAACTATCCCGCTGAAAATATTTAAACAATTAAGCTTATTGCAGCACAATCTTACGAATTCGGTTGTTATAATAGTCGGCTACGTAAACATTGTTGCCGACATCAACGGTAACACCCTGCGGCGAATTAAAAATCCCTGCAGTGCCCACACCTTCTGCAAAACCGCTTGTTCCGTTACCGGCAATTACTTTTAACACTTTATCCTTGGTAATCTCCAGGATCCTGCCATTCTGATCGGCTATGAACAGGTTCCCGCTTTTATCAAACGCAATGGCCGACGGACTCCCGACAATCCCGGTTTGTTTATTACCGCCAACAAAAGTAGTAACAACACCCGCCGGGGTTATTTTACGAATGGCATGATTAAGCGTTTCGGCTACATATATATTATTATTGGCATCAATAGCTATGCCGTTGGGCTTATTGAAAGTAGCGCTGGTTGCGGTTGCATTATCCAGGTAGCTCGCACCCCTGCTGCCTGCAAATGTGGTAACAACACCCGCCGGGGTTATTTTGCGGATCAGGTTATTGCCCATATCGGCCACAAAAATATTTCCGGAGCCATCAATTGCTAACCCACGCGGACTGTTAAACGTTGCTTTCGTTCCTGTACCATCGGCATATCCGGCATCGCCGCTGCCTGCAAAAGTGCTTACCACACCTGCCGGGGTAATTTTGCGGATATTATTATTACCATAATCGGCTACATAAATATTGCCTGTTGCATCCGTAACCAAACTTTGCGGAGCATAAAACTGCGCGGCGGCTATAGGGCCGTCAACATAGCCAATGCTACCATTGCCGGAAAGTGTAGTGACATCTCCTGCTGCAGTAACTTTGCGTATGGCACTGTTAAATGAATCGGCTACATAAATATTGCCGTCGGCACCCACGGTTATCCCCTGCGGACTGTTGAAAAGAGCGGCGCCGCCCAAACCGTCAACAAAGTCGGCCGCCGTATTGCCCGCCAATGTGCTAACTGTTCCTCCTGTTGATGTTGTACCTTCGCCGGTGGTAAACTGCACCACTTTACCGTAGCCTGTACCCGCGCTGTTTACAGCATATGCGCGTGCATAATAAGTCGTTTTAGGGCTTAAGCCGGTAAGCTTTGTAGTATAAGCGTACAAAATTACCGTATCGGTGGTTTTCTTATCGGCAGTGGTAGGAGTTTGATTGGTAGCGCTGTAACAGATACCGTAGCTGCTCAGGCTCACGTCAGTCGATCCATTAAATAAACCGCCTGTATAGGCTATGGTTCCACTTTCGGGAGTCACCACATCCATTGTGGTTAAATCAGGCACGGTTACGGGTGTAACGTTTCCTTTTTTACCACAGCTTGTGCCGGCCAAAGCAACGGCAAATAAAAACGCGGCAAATAAAATTGTTTTGGTAAAGCTCTTTTTCACGAGTTAGTTTAAAAGTTATATGTAGTAAGTAAGCAAAATTAACTTATCAATACGTAGCAAATTACTTTAAAGTAACATTTTAACAAATATTAACATACTTATTACTTACCAAAAGGTTCCACCGCCCTGCAAACACAAATAAAACCAGTTAACTACTGCCACACGGGGGCAAAATCATCAAAATCCGGCAACATTTTTGGTGTATACCTGTTATTAATTTACTATGAAACTAATAACGCTGTTCATATCCCTTTTGATAGCCAATACAGCTATTGCGCAAAAACATGTACCACTACCCCACGGAATGATATTTGGCGAAAAGCCCGACACGATAGCTTTAATGCCCGCCTCCAAACTGGAAGCTTTTATGGGAAAAAAACACGGGTCACCACGGCCATCAGTGGCAGGGTTATTAAAGTAATCAAAGAAAAAGGCGGCTCGTTTGAAATGGATGCGGGTAACAACCGGGTCATAACTGCCCATTTTACCAATGCAGGGATAAACCTTCCCAGGCAGTTGGCGGGCCGTACGGTAATCATTTCAGGAATAGCTGCTAAACAATTCATTGCCGATGACCTGCAGCATATGGCCGGCGATACGGTTAGCGGCAAAAAGCAGCATAAGGTAAATGCCAACCCTGGCCGAAAGGTTAGCTTTGAAGTAAAAGGATTAATGATAGATAAATAAAGCTATTCAAGCCGGGTAAATATCTACCCGTTTGTTACTATGAGCTGCCTTAATTTTTCAGAAACCTCGTTTTTGTTTACTGCAGATGCTTCGCGTTTGCATTTCATATAATGTTCGCGGGCAATTTTTTCGGCCAGGTCGCCGATGGTTTTTACATGCATCTCTTTGCCAAAACGGCCTGCAAGTTTTAAACCAATCCCGGCTATTACCATACCGGCAATACCTATGGCCAGGTAATAAAAGGCCAGAACAAAGCTAACCACCAATATCATGGAAAAAAGGTTAACTATCCACTGCTTGGGCTGAAGCAAACGGATCTGGAAACCCATCTCTTCTTCAATAGCGGCCACAGCCTCAATACGGCTATCGCGCGGAAAAAGATCAGCGAGTTTGGTTTGGGGCTTTATGATATCCTTATCATACCCCGATGATGTATTGATGGCATTACGGAGTTTGTAAAACGCCTGCTGCGTGGTACAGCCATCATTTGTTTTTTTACCTTTTCAACAACAACGTCGCAAAGTTTACCAAAGTTTTGCACATCGTTTACCGATGTATCGTTCAAACTGATGTTAAATGATTTTTCAATTTTCACTAAAACATCATCCATATCTTCAGGATCAACACTCTTCAGGCTGATTTCCTGACCATTAGCCGTATTAACTTTCAATCTATAGCAACTAAATACAACAATAGTGAACCTGCAATTAGGGTTGCAGGTTCACGTTATTAGCAATTAAACTACAAAGGCTGCAATTTAATGTTTTAATTATTTACTCAAATACATTGATTTCTCTTTGTACAGATGCCTGAAGTATGGGTCCTGCAGGTTAGGGATAAAGCGGATAGCCTCACCTGTTGATTTCATTTCAGGGCCGAGCTCCTTGGTAACTTCAGGGAACTTATCAAACGAGAACACCGGTTCTTTAATGGCATACCCCCAAAGCTTGCGTTCGATGGTAAAGTCGCTCAGCTTATTGGCTTCAAGCATAACCTTTGTGGCTATGTTGATATATGGCACATCGTAAGCCTTGGCGATGAAAGGCACCGTACGCGAAGCACGCGGGTTGGCCTCAATCACATACACCTTATCATCCTTAACCGCGAACTGTATGTTAAGCAAACCGCGTACGTTAAGCGCTTTAGCTATCTTTTTGGTATATTCTTCTATCTGGTGAATTACATTATCCGACAGATCGAACGGAGGCAGTACAGCGTATGAGTCGCCTGAGTGGATACCGGCAGGCTCGATGTGCTCCATCATACCAATGATGTGTACATCCTCACCATCGCTGATCGAATCAGATTCGGCCTCGGCGGCACGGTCAAGGAAGTGGTCGATCAGTACACGGTTACCGGGCAGGTTGCGCAGCAGGCTTACTACCGCTTTTTCCAGGTCTTCATCATTGATCACAATGCTCATACCCTGGCCGCCTAATACGTAGCTTGGGCGTACAAGTACCGGGTAACCAACCTTGTGGGCAACTTCAAGTGCTTCTTCAGCGCTTTCAGCTACTCCATATTTTGGATATGGAATGTCAAGGTGTTTCAAAAGGTCAGAGAACCGGCCGCGATCTTCCGCGATGTCCATATCATTGAATGATGTGCCAATGATCCGGATGCCGTGCTCGTGCATTTTTTCGGCCATTTTAAGGGCTGTTTGGCCACCCAACTGAACAATTACACCATACGGCTTTTCAAGCTCGATGATCTCGCGTACATGCTCCCAGTAAACCGGCTCAAAGTACAGCTTATCGGCCATGTTAAAGTCGGTTGATACGGTTTCAGGGTTACAGTTAACCATGATGGCTTCAAAACCTGCTTCTTTAGCGGCGAGTAAGCCATGCACACAGCTGTAATCGAACTCGATACCCTGGCCTATACGGTTAGGGCCCGAGCCCAACACGATGATCTTTTTCTTGTCAGATGCTACCGATTCGTTTTCGCCTTCATAGCTTGAATAATAGTATGGAGTTTTAGCAGGGAACTCGGCGGCGCAGGTATCAACCATTTTGTAAACGCGGTGCATCCCTAAAGCCTTACGGCGCTGGTACACATCTTCCTCGGTTACGTTACCCAAAATGTGGGCGATTTGTACGTCTGAGAACCCTTTTTGTTTCAGGGTATACAGGAACTCTTCAGGAACATTGTTCAGTGAGTAGCGGCGAAGTTCTGTTTCAAGGTTAACCAGGTCCTGGATCTGGTTCAGGAACCAGCGGTCGATTTTGGTTGCTTTACGTACCGACTCGATAGGCACGCCAAGGCTCAACGCATCATAAATATGGAACAATCTGTCCCAGCTTGGGTGCTCCAGGCTGGCCATGATCTCTTCGAGGTTACGGCTCTGGCGACCGTCGGCACCTAAGCCGGCACGACCGATCTCCAAACTTTGACAGGCTTTTTGTAAAGCCTCGGTAAAGCTGCGGCCGATACCCATAACTTCACCTACCGATTTCATCTGCAGGCCAAGTTCTTTGTTAGCGCCTTTGAACTTATCAAAGTTCCAGCGAGGTATTTTAACGATCACGTAATCCAAAGTTGGCTCAAAGTAAGCCGAGGTTGTTTTGGTGATCTGGTTTTCAATTTCGTCGAGGTTATAACCTATAGCAAGCTTTGCAGCAATTTTAGCGATAGGGTAACCGGTAGCTTTTGAAGCAAGAGCCGATGAACGGGATACACGCGGGTTGATCTCAATAGCGATGATCGCTTCTGTCAGCAGGGTTTACCGAGAACTGAACGTTACAACCACCGGCAAAGTTACCAATGGCACGCATCATTTTGATAGCCTGGTTACGCATTTCCTGGTAGCAACGATCGCTGAGGGTCATGGCAGGGGCTACAGTGATCGAGTCGCCGGTGTGGATACCCATCGGATCAAAGTTCTCGATAGAGCAGATAATGATTACGTTATCGTTGCTATCGCGCAGCAACTCCAATTCGTATTCTTTCCAGCCTAACACAGCCTGCTCAACCAATACCTCATGGGTTGGTGAAGCCTGTAAGCCACGGTTAAGGGCGGCATCAAAATCTTCCTTTCTGTGAACAAAACCTGCACCTTTACCACCCAGTGTGTAGCTTGGGCGAATAACCAGCGGGAAGCCAATTTCCTGCGCGCCTTCTTTACCTTCAAGGAAAGAGTTGGCGATTTTTGATTTGGCAACCCCTACGCCGATATCAACCATCAGCTGGCGGAACGCCTCGCGGTTTTCGGTTTTTTCGATGGCAGCAATATCTACACCGATAACCTTAACGCCATACTTTTCCCATATGCCGCGTTCAGACGCTTCGATACAAAGATTCAACGCGGTTTGACCGCCCATGGTAGGCAGCACAGCGTCTATCTGCTGTTCGGTTAAAATTTTCTCAATGCTTTCGCAAGTGAGCGGCAGAAGATAAACATGGTCGCTGATAACTTTATCCGTCATGATAGTTGCCGGATTGCTGTTAATAATAGAAACGGAGATGCCTTCTTCTTTTAGCGAGAGAGCGGCTTGTGAACCGGAATAATCAAATTCGCAAGCCTGGCCGATAATGATTGGGCCGGAGCCAATGATCAGAACGGATTTGATGGAGGTGTCTTTGGGCATAGGGCTTTTTTTAAGTCAAAAGTTCTAAGTCAAAAGTCAAAGGCATTTAAGCCTTTAAACGGTTTTTCCTATGCGCTGAAAGCCAAGAAATCCCGACTTCAGCGTCGGGGTGCAAAGATAGAGTTTTAACAAACACCATTCATGTTTTTTTTCACATTTAATATTACAGCAATAACACCCGGCATTTTTTAAGTTTCGGGGCACATTTTCTTAAAACAATAGGCTCACTATTTCCGTAAAATCTCACTATATTTACTTGCAGACCGGCCTGTAATTTCCAATTGAACCTGTAATTGCGTGAAACCGCAAATACTTTTTATATTTAAGAACTATGATAAAGAAGCCTGTTTTTATATTGCTTGCGGCTATTTTATTTTTTGGCAGCTGCGCCATGCTGCAATCAGTTGTTAAATCAACATTTCCATATACTGCAACCATGGTTATTCCGGCGTCGGCCAAAGTTGATGAGGCGCAAACTGCAATAAGCACGGGTAACAGCTTTGACCAGGATTTTACTAAAGATGGCAATAATGCCAGCAGGATAAGCGAGGTACGCATCATATCAGCCAAACTGCAGTCGAGCGACCCATCAGATTATAACATTGGCAATATAGCGTCATTAAGGATATACATGGCTAAAAACGATGGCAGTGAAGAGGTGATGGTGGCTATACGTAAAGATATAAGCCCCAATGCCGGCAACAGCATAGTACTTGACATTGACAACTCTCACTTTTTAGACGAACTGGTGCGCCAGCCAAGCGTGCGCATCCGGATGGTTTACCGCCTGCGTAAAGCGACGGCAACTGATGCCAGCCTGAAAGTATCATTAGGAATTGGATCGTACCCGGCTAATTAAGCTTACCTGCCTATCGCAAAAGAAACCGGCACGCTGTATCTAACCCTAACCGGAACGCCAAATTGTGTTCCCGGAACCCATTTTGGCGAGTTATTGAGCACCCGCACAGCTTCATCATCAATAATGGGAGCAACAGATTTACTCACTTTAATATCTGTTAATGTTCCATCCTTTTCTACAACGAAAGAAAGTACCACAGTACCTTCAATACCCTTACGAAGGGCATCATCGGGATATTTGATATTATTTGATAAAAACCTGCCGAACCGCTCAAGTCCGCCTTTAAATTGCGGAGGCACCCCACGAGATTTCAGGTAAGTATTAACTTTTCCCTCTTTAGTTGTCGCTGTGCCTGATATCAACCCCCCGTTATCATAAATTTCGGTAAAAGTAGTTTTGAAGTCTTGAAAATCACCTTTCCACTGTCCATCGCGTTTACCGCCTTTTACAGGTCCTTCTTCTTCAACATAACCAAATTTGTTATCGTAACCTTTAAAGTAGCCATTACCTTCAGAAACCTGGTCGTTTCCCAACGAATCTTTATTGGCTATGATGAGGTAATTGCCAGACCTGTCGGCTGTACGGTCTTTATTATCTTCGGGATACGAAAACTGCGCGTATAACCTGCCATTGGGATAAAATTCCATATCCTCACCTGCCTTTACCCCGTTTTTATAGCTGATAACCGATTGCTTTTTGCCATTAGCATAGTAAGTAACACATTGCCCTTCAAATTGCGGCGGGTTAATCTTGCTCGATTTGCCAATAAGTTTTTGAGTTCCGTTAGCATAAAATTCAAAAACATTATACAGCGTTGAAGCCGAGTCTGGCTCACGCACCACACGGATATAGTCGGCGCTATCACGTATACCAACATACTTACCGTTATTTTTTATAAAGTAAACGTTTTGGCGCTGGGCATAGGCCCCGGTTGTAATAAGAAGAAAAAGGGTGATTGTAAAAAGCGGTTTCATAAATTGCGGCTTAGGCGCCGCTAATTTACTTAATCAATTTATTATCTGAATCGGGAAATATCAAAATTGGCTCATAATTCCGGGCTTCTTCAACCTCCATGTAGGCGTATGACATAATGATCACGATATCGCCAACCTGTGCCAGGCGGGCAGTAGCGCCGTTAAGGCATACAGTGCCTGTTCCGCGTTCGCCTTTGATAACATAGGTTTCAAAGCGGGCGCCGTTATTATTGTTCACTATCTGAACCTTTTCGTTGGGGATGATATTTGCAGCCTCAATCAGGTCTTCATCAATAGTGATACTGCCCACGTAATTCAACTCCGCCTGCGTTACCTTAACCCGGTGAATTTTGGACTTTAATATTTCAATTATCATGGCGCAAAGTTAGGAATAAATTTAGT
This sequence comes from Mucilaginibacter sp. P19, assembly GCF_050632265.1. NCBI lineage: Bacteria > Pseudomonadati > Bacteroidota > Sphingobacteriia > Sphingobacteriales > Sphingobacteriaceae > Mucilaginibacter > Mucilaginibacter sp. P19. The sequence continues at coordinate 15,385 of NZ_CP192586.1, read as the reverse complement.
CGATAGTCCATAGTCGATAGTCCATAGATTGTAAAAGATTTTCCATCGGCCGGATAACCAGTCTACTGAAGCGTCCCTGGACTATCGACTATGGGCTATCGACTAAGAAATCAACACATTATCAATCAATCTTGTTTTACCTACGCGTGCTGCAACAAGGGCAACAATAGTTTCGGATGCGGGGGTGGCATGATGCAGTGTTTTGCCATCGGCTATTTCAAAATACTCCAGCTCAACGCCGGGTTCGTTGCTGATCATTTGACCTGCCTGCTGCTGCAGGGTGTCAATTTTGTTAATATCGAAGTTTTCCTTAACCCAGTTAAGTGCTTTGGAGAGAATGAGCGAGTGTTCTCTGTCATACGGGGTTAGGTGGATGTTCCTTGAGCTCATGGCCAGGCCATCAGGTTCACGCTCAATCGGGCACATCACCAGCTTAACGGGCATCTTCAGCACCTCAACCATTTTATTAATCACCATAAACTGCTGATAATCCTTCTGCCCAAAAAAAGCGATATCGGGCTTTACAATATTGAACAGCTTATTTACTACCTGAGTAACCCCCTGATAATGCCCTGGTCTGAATTTTCCTTCCAGCAGGTATTCCAGATCGCCCATGTCAAAATGCCATTTTTCATTATCAGCATACATCTCGGTAACCTGCGGATTAAACAAAATATCGCAGTTAACTTCCTCAAGGCGGCGGATATCGTCAGTAATGGGGCGAGGGTATTTTTCAAGGTCCTTGGGGTCATTAAACTGGGTGGGGTTTACAAAAATGCTGCAAACAACCTGGGTGCTTTGCTGCTTTGCCAGTTCAATTAAACCCAGGTGCCCTTTATGCAATGCGCCCATGGTTGGTACAAAGCCAATTACTTTTACCGGCTTACGGTTAAAATAATCGGTTATCTCGTTTTTAGTGCTGAATATTTTCAACGTAATAGGTGTTACAAAATTTGGCAAAGGTGTACAATTGATTAAAAATAACCAAAAGTTACTTGCATAATTCGTTGGCAGTTTATATAATAATAGTTATATTTGCAAACTCAAATTTTTTGACTTCTTTACATTTTAAATACTGATTTAGTGATGGGTAAATCTAAGCTTTTGTTTATAACTCATGAAATGTCCCCTTTCCTTGAACTCACAAAAATTGCTGAAATAACACGCCAACTTCCGCAGGCCATGCAGGAGAAAGGTTACGAGATCCGTATCCTTATGCCGCGTTTCGGCAATATCAATGAGCGCAGGAACAGGCTTCATGAAGTGATCAGGTTGTCGGGTATGAATATTATTATCGACGATAATGATAACCCGCTGATCATCAAAGTAGCATCTATCCCGGCGGCGCGTATGCAGGTGTATTTTTTGGATAATGAAGAATATTTTCAGCGTAAGCATGTTTTTGCAGACAAGGAAGGTAAATTTTACGCCGACAATGACGAGCGTATGATCTTCTTTTGCAAAGGTGCATTAGAAACTGTTAAAAAATTAGGCTGGGCGCCGGATGTGATCCATTGCCATGGCTGGATGAGCGCGCTTGTGCCTGCTTATCTGAAAACAACCTACAAAGACGACCCTACATTTAAGCACTCAAAAATCATTTACTCTATTTATGAAAATGATTTTAAAGAGCAATTGCACAATGACTTTGCTACAAAAGCCATCATGAGCAATATGAATGAGCAGCATGTGGAGCCGTACAAAGGCGGCACCAATTCGGCGCTGTATGCCGGTGCAATCCACTACTCAGACGGTATTGTTTTGGGCAGCCCCGATATTGATGCAGATGTGTTAAATAATGTTAAAAACAGCAATAAATCGGTTTTAGAATTTGATTCTACCGCAGATTTCGAAAATTATTACAATTTTTACGACGAAATTACCAACGACGAATTGGTGGATGTTGCATAAGACTTAATATTATATATGAAATTTTTCCGATTAGACTTATTGACCCTGTTAATAAGTCTTTTTATTTTGAACAGTTGTAAACGCCAGGATGGTATTGGTTTGGGCGTCAATGATCAAAACGAGATCAATGGCAACCTGATAGTTGATACCAACATCGTTATTAACACTGTTGTTGATGATACCGCGGCTACCTCGGGTCAAACCCGGACACCGCTTGCCAACTTTACCGACCCGGTATTCGGCACAACAAAAAGTATTGTTGCTTTAGGTGTTAACCTGCCTAACGGCGCCGCTTACACTGTTCCTGCAGGCACCCTGACAATTGACTCGGCTGTACTTGTGCTTAGATATTCGGACGGTTTTTATGGCGATTCGCTGGCTTCACGCTATAAAATAAACGTGTACCAGCTTCAACAAAAGGTAGAAAGCAAAACCTACTATAGTAATAATCACTGGGATGCCGACCTGGGCACTTTGCTTGGTTCTAAGACCTTCACAGCCCGTACGCACGATAGTATCACCATAGCACGCATCCGTACTGACACATTAGATACCGTTCAGCGCGTAGCACCTCAGTTACGTGTGCCGCTTAGTAAAGCCTTTATCTATAATAACCTGTTTAATGCGAGTGGTGCTGTACTTGCATCACCAACAACTTTTCAAAGTACTGTAAAAGGCCTTTACCTTTCGTTAGACAAGGCACAGGCCAGTGATGCCGGCGGTATTATCCAGCTTAATCTGGCCTCATCGCAAATTGATGTATTTTATAAAGTTGTTACTGCTGCTACCAGTACTACAAGCAGTACTATTGATACAGCATCGGTAACCCTGCCGTTCTTTAACCGTGCTGCCGAAATTACGCATACCTACAGTACTACTATCCAGGCAGCACTGAATAATACAACAACATCGCAAAATACGGTTTACCTTCAGGGGCTTGCAGGTTTAAGGGCTAAGCTTAGTTTCCCGGGCCTTGACAAGCTTGTTGACTCATCGATAGTATTAAACCGTGCCGAAATTGTGATAACACCACGTGCCGGTTCAGGTGTACCTTATGCGCCTTTACCTAAGCTTACCATGTACAAGCTGGATATAGCCAAACAACGGGCACTAATACAGGATGCCTCGGCAAGTGACCCGCGTTCGCAAACAAGTTTATTTGGCGGCCGTTATGATCGTACCAAAAAAGAATACCACTTCCTGGTTACAGCTTTTGTACAGGATCTGATCCGTAAAAAAACTGTTGATTACGGCACTTATATTGCCCCGGTTGATACCACCCTTGTTAACACTACAACAGGTATTGACGTGGCGCCGTCAACACAAACGGCAGCCCGCACGGTAATAGTGGGGAGCGATAAGTCAACCCCGGGTTACAGCATCCGCATGAACATCATTTACACCAAAGTCCGCAAGTAAGATATCTCTCAATAAACAAAAGAATCCCCGCTTAGGGGATTTTTTTGTTTAAGACAAACACACTTCTTAAAATACTTTTTTAAGTATTTCAAAACTTCCTCATTTTCGAAAAAAATCAAAATAATTATTGCGGATATGTGTTATATAGCTGTTTATTTTGCGGCGTTTAACATTTATACTTGATTATTTTATGTGCGGAATTGTTGGTTATATAGGATTCAGGGATGCTTACCCTATCGTTATAAAAGGGCTTCACAGGCTCGAATACCGGGGCTATGACAGTGCCGGTGTTGCCCTGCTTGATCATGACCTTAAAGTTTATAAAAAGGCCGGCAAGGTTGAGGACCTTGAAAATTTTGTGAAGGGAATTGAAATGAAGGGGACAATAGGGATGGGCCATACCCGCTGGGCCACCCACGGCGAACCGAGCGACCGTAACTCGCACCCCCATTCGTCGGGCGACAGGAGGCTTACCATTATCCACAATGGTATTATTGAAAACTATGGCGTGATCAAGGAAACACTTACAGCTAAAGGCCACGTTTTTAAAAGCGATACAGATACCGAGGTTTTAATACACCTGATTGAGGATATCCAAAAGGCAACCGGCCTTGATTTGAAGGACGCCGTACGCGTTGCATTAAATAAGGTAATAGGCGCATATGCCATCGTTATCATGAGTGCCGATGAGCCCGATCTGCTTATTGCAGCCCGTAAAGGCAGCCCCATGGTAATTGGCGTAGGCAAAGGCGAATATTTCATAGCTTCGGACGCTACACCTATTGTAGAGTATACTAAAAATGTAATTTACCTGAATGATAACGAAATTGCCTATGTACACCGCGAAAGCCTGCTGGTAAAAAACATCGACAACTCGGTACAAACACCCTATATCCAGGAACTGGACTTAAAACTGGAAATGCTGGAGAAAGGCGGCTACGACCATTTCATGATGAAAGAGATCTATGAGCAGCCCCGTTCCATCCGTGATTGTCTGCGTGGCCGTATTTACCCCCAGCAGGGCAAAGTTCAGTTGGGCGGCATTAAGGAATACACCGAGAAACTTAAAAATGTTGACAGGATCATTATCGTAGCCTGTGGCACCTCCTGGCATGCCGGGTTGGTGGGCGAATACCTGATTGAGGAATACGCACGTGTGCCGGTAGAAGTTGAATATGCCTCCGAGTTCAGGTACCGCAACCCAATCATTACTGAAAAAGACCTGGTGATAGCTATTTCCCAATCGGGAGAGACAGCAGATACCATGGCCGCCATTGAACTGGCTAAGGAAAAAGGCGCTACCATTTTCGGCATTTGTAATGTGGTCGGTGCATCTATTCCGCGTTTAACGCATGCGGGCGTTTATACCCATGCCGGGCCCGAAATTGGTGTAGCATCTACCAAAGCCTTCACCGCCCAGGTAAGCGTGCTAACACTAATAGCTTTTTATATAGCCCAGCAGCGGGGTAAAATTACCCAAAGCAAAATGGTTGAATATTTAACCGGCTTAAACGAGATCCCTAACCTGGTACAGGAGGCCTTGAAATTAAACGAACATATCCGGCAAATTGCAGCCCGGTTTAAAGATTCGACCAATTGCCTGTTCCTGGGCAGGGGCAGCTCATTCCCTGTAGCCCTGGAAGGCGCTTTAAAGCTCAAGGAGATCTCCTACATCCATGCCGAAGGTTATCCCGCCGCCGAGATGAAACATGGCCCTATCGCCTTAATTGACGACGAGATGCCAGTGGTGTTCATTGCCACCAAACATTCATCATACGAAAAGGTGATCAGCAACATACAGGAAGTAAAAGCCCGCAAAGGCCACGTAATTGCTATTGTATCCGAAGGAGATACCGAAGTGAAAGGCATGGCCGATTATGTGATAGAGATCCCGCAAACCAATGAGGCGTTTGTGCCGCTGGTGGCAACCATTCCGCTGCAGTTGCTGGCTTATCACATAGCCGTGATGCGCGGCTGTAACGTTGATCAGCCCCGTAACCTGGCAAAATCAGTTACAGTTGAATAAAAACCAGTTATAAACCTAATTTTTTGCAAACCCCTACCAGTAACGGCAGGGGTTTTGTTATTTTTGGGAAGAAACAAATACCTGCAACCTATGAGTTTTGAAATTTTCGAACACGCCGAATCATGGATCTCCTTAATCACACTAACCTTACTGGAGATTGTTTTAGGCATCGATAACATTGTATTTATCTCAATCCTGTCCGATAAACTTCCCGCCAGTCAGCAAAGCAAAGGCCGGAGGGTTGGTCTTGGTATGGCCATGATCACCCGTGTGCTGCTGTTGTTATCCATCAGTTGGGTAATGACTTTAACAGCGCCCTTGTTTAACCTAAGCTCCATTTTCAGTATTACGGATGCCGAATGGGTTGAGAAACTGGCTATTTCCGGCCGCGATCTTATCCTCATCATCGGCGGTTTATTCTTGATTTACAAAAGCACCGCCGAAATCCATCATAAAATTGAAGGCGAAGAAGAGGCAGAAGGCAATGTAAAGAAACATTCGTTTTGGGGTACCATAATTCAGATCATGCTGTTGGATATCGTTTTCTCGCTCGACTCGGTGATCACCGCGGTAGGAATGGCCAGCCATGTGGAAATCATGATCTTAGCCGTTGTTATAGCCGTAGGTATTATGATGTGGGCATCAAACGGGGTAGCATCGTTTGTAAACAAGCACCCAACCGTAAAAATGCTGGCGCTATCATTCCTGCTGCTGATTGGCGTTTCGCTTTTGGCCGAAGCTTTTGAACAGCATATCCCAAAAGGTTATATCTATTTTGCCATGGCGTTCTCTGTTTTGGTAGAGATGCTGAATTTAAAAATGAAAGCGAATAAGGGAAAGAAAGGACAAAACAATAAGTAATTTCATTGCGAGCGTAGCGCGGCAATCGCATGCTATATAAAGCGGTTATGCTTCCGTGCGATTGCCGCGCTACGCTTATAATGACATAATGGGAGAAAATCCTAATGACTCAAATGACGCACTATAGCGCCACTACCACCGCTTTACCTGCATATTTAACAACCTTATCAGCCTTGGCAGTTAAAGCTACATCCGAGCCATGGGCGCCTTTAACCATCACAATGTTAAACGTACGGCTTTTCAGCTGGCCCGGAAAATGGCCTTTAGTATCAGATATGCTAAGTTTACGTGTTTTATCGTTCCAGCTTAATGTAAACGTAGCTGATTGTCCTTTTTCGTAATTGTAGTTATCGTTTTCATCCTCGTAAAACTTAAATGAAGCATCAGCGCCGGGATAGATGCGAAGCTCAATATTGCTGTTTGGTTTTTCGGTTGCGTATTCAACATCCGGGCCCATTGGTATAATTGAGCCCGCTTTTACATATAACGGCAAAATCTCGATAGGTGCCGCAGCGCTGATGGTTTGGCCACCGTCAAGCAGTTCGCCTGTCCAGAAGTTATACCATTTGCTGGCGGCAGGCAGGTAAACCTGGCGCGCCTTGGCTTTTTTATCTGCATCACTTGAAGTATATAGTTGTTCGGTTACCGGGTTAACCATAAAGGCCGGCCCGAACATATACTGGTCAGGAATACCGTAAACCTTGCTGTCGCCGCGGTAATCAAAAGCCAGCGAACGCATAATGGTATAGTTATCGTTAGTTACACGGCCTGCCAGTGAATAAATGTAGGGCATCAAACGATAACGGAGCTTGTCAAAATTAAGCAGGATCGACCTTGTATTTTCGTCCCAGTTTTTGCTGAAGATGGCTCGCTCACCTTTACCGTGGATTCGAAAAATAGGGCAAAACGTACCAAACTGAAACCAGCGGGTAAATAACTCCCGTTTATCCGGCTGCGACCAATCGGCAGGTTTCCAGTGGTAATGATAGCCGCCGATGTCTGACGTCCAGTAAGGGATGCCGGAGGTACAGGCGTTGATGCCCTGTGGCACCTGGTCTTTAAAATCATGAAAAGTACATTCAATATCGCTCGACCATAACGTAGAGGCGTTGCGCTGCTCACCGGCGAACGACTGCCTTACCAAAAAGAAAGCGCGCTTACCCGGGATATCCCTGCGCCAGCCTTCGTATACGCCTTTAGTATGCTGTAATGAATAAGTGTTAAAATAGTCGATGCCTTTACCAATGGCAAAATTACTTTGACGGCGGGCGTCAAGTAAAGCGCCATTATCCGGCTCACACTGGTCAATCCACCAGGCATCCCAGCCGTAACGTTTAATGAGGCTGTCGCGGGCCTGGTCCCAGTAAAGCTCACGGGCTTTAGGGTTGTGGGCATCATAATAAGTATCAAAAGTGTGGGTAACCACGTTATCCCAGGTGATATCGGTTAAACCTCCCATTTTGTTCAGCGCATCATAATTAGGGGTGCCTTTACCAAACACCGGCCAGATAGAGATCATAGCATGGATATTGGCTGCGTGTAAAGCATCAACCAATTTTTGCGGATGCGGGTAACGTTCCGGTTTCATTACATGTGAGCCTATCGGCAATGGGTCCCAGTAGTACCAATCCTGTACAATCACGTCAACCGGGATATGGTTATTGCGGTAATTATCCTTTACGGTAAGGATTTCGTCCTCGCTCAGGTACCTGTCTTGCGATTGAAACAAGCCATAAGCCCATTTACCAAACATCGGCGCTTTACCGGTAGCTGTGCGATAAAGATCGATGATATGGTCAAAGCCCGGCCCGTAAAAAAAGAAATAATCAACCTGCTTACCGCTTTCCGATACATATTTAAATTTAGTGTTATCCGCTTCGGCACCATAAAAATTACTGGCCGAATAGTTATCCCACATCAAGCCATAGCCCTTTGTTGACAACAGTACTGGGATAGCGCCGGTAAGATATTTGATAGCCAGGTCCTGGTTACGGCCTTTATAATTGATCGACATGGAATCTAAAGGATGGCAACCTAAACCGAACAGGGCCTCATCTTTAGGCGACGCAAATTGGGTAGTAACGTTATAAGTGCTGATCCCTGCGATGGTTGCTGGAGTAATGGATTTATTGTCGCTGTCTTCGGCAGTAATCACGTTACCCTTCAAATCAGTATAGGTGATGGCATTCGTAGCCTTATTGATCTTTACTTTCAGCTTTGCCGTAGTAATAACCACCTCGGTTTTCCCATCAGTAACCTGGTACGGTGAGTGCTGAACCCATTTATTATTCACAACCAATGACGGCTTGATCTCAAAAGCATCAAAGATGGTATATTTTACTTCGATGATATCGTCCCTGCGGATAAGCACTTTCATCAAACCTTTGTCGAGCGTGAAAGTAACCCCATCAGCTGCCTTTTTGAAAGATTTAATAACTGCTATAGCCGGCATGGCAGACATGCCAGCTAAAAGAAAAACAAACCACGCAATCGATTGCCTAACTTTTGCGCCTTTATGAAATACCTTTTTAAACATCATGACTATCACTGATTTGGTTTATACTGAGTGTGAGATTAACACTTAATTTGACACCGTGAATATAGCGTACTTTTTTTAATTGGAGTAATTTTTTTAATGTTGAATTATCAGCTAGCCACTATAAGCCCCGGATATTGGGTATATCTTAAAAGTGATACAATTTGCCACGCATTTTTAAGCCAAATGGTGACACTGTATGGTCAGTGTTCAAATGTTTAAAACAGGGTATTCTACTAATGGAATGAAGTTTTATAAATTACTGATTACCAATACCATTCTGCTCATGCCGGTTGTAAGGAGATTTTGGCAGGATTATAACCAGTTAGTTATCAGATACAATTATCCTGCAGGGTTTAACAAGTGTTCACACCTATAAAAATGGGCCGTGGGTTGTAACCGGGTCGATGCCTGCAATCGGCTATTGGGTGAATAGTAGCGTGGCGGGACAGAGGGCTTATCAAAGGCCAATAACGCAAAAAGCCTTAGTAATTAGCTAAGGCTTTTGCGATTATTGCACTATTGAAAGTGATAAAGGGTGGCACCGACCTACTCTCCCACGTTTTACCGCAGTACCATCGGCTCTGGCGGGCTTGACTTCTCTGTTCGGAATGGGAAGAGGTAGACACCGCCGATATAGGCACCTGAATTTCTTTTGTTGAGGTGAAAGCTGAAAGGTAAAAGGTCAAAGGTTTTCTTACCTTTTGCCTCTATCCTTTGGCCTTTCGCCTGAACAATGACATATTATTGAAAGAAGTGATTGAATGTAAGAGAAAACAACAGCATTGTTGTTTTTGTTGTCACCGGCTCACTTATTCCTCATTCTACGATATTGCTACCAATGAACTACTGAACAAATAAACCAGTGAACGTTTTTCTATCTGAAGAAAGCTTCGGGCAATTAGTATTACTCGGCTATGATGTCACCACCTTTATACCTGTAACCTATCAACGTAGTAGTCTCCTACGACCCTCAATGGAAGTCTCATCTTGTGGCTAGTTTCGCACTTAGATGCTTTCAGCGCTTATCTATTCCCAACGTAGCTACTCTGCAGTACACCTGGCGGCATAACAGATTCACCAGAGGTTAGTCCAACCCGGTCCTCTCGTACTAAGGTCAGCCCCACTCAAACTTCCTACGCCCACAACAGATAGGGACCGAACTGTCTCGCGACGTTCTGAACCCAGCTCGCGTGCCACTTTAATGAGCGAACAGCTCAACCCTTGGGACCTTCTCCAGCCCCAGGATGTGACGAGCCGACATCGAGGTGCCAAACCTCCCCGTCGATATGAGCTCTTGGGGGAGATCAGCCTGTTATCCCCAGCGTACCTTTTATCCTTTGAGCGATGGCCCTTCCATGCAGAACCACCGGATCACTATATCCGTCTTTCGACCCAGCTCGACTTGTCTGTCTCACTGTCAAGCAAGCTTATGCTATTGCACTCCGCGTACGGTTACCAAGCGTACTGAGCTTACCTTTGAAAGCCTCCGTTACCTTTTTGGAGGCGACCACCCCAGTCAAACTACCCGCCAAACAATGTTCTCCACTTTGTAGAGTTAGACACCAAATACAGAAAGGGTGGTATTTCAACGTTGACTAACCAACTCCTAGCGAAGCTGGATCACAGTCTCCCACCTATCCTACACATCCTGTATCCGATATCAATGTTAAGCTATAGTGAAGGTGCATGGGGTCTTTCCGTCCCGTTGCGGGTAACCGGCGTCTTCACCGATACCACAATTTCACCGAGCTCATGGCTGAGACAGCGCCCAGATCGTTACACCATTCGTGCAGGTCGGAACTTACCCGACAAGGAATTTCGCTACCTTAGGACCGTTATAGTTACGGCCGCCGTTTACTGGGGCTTCGATTCAATGCTTCGCCTTGCGACTAACATCCCCTCTTAACCTTCCAGCACCGGGCAGGTGTCAGGCCTTATACGTCATCTTGCGATTTTGCAAAGCCATGTGTTTTTGTTAAACAGTCGCCTGGGCCTTTTCACTGCGGCTGACATTGCTGCCAGCGCCCCTTCTCCCGAAGTTACAGGGCCATTTTGCCGAGTTCCTTAGCCATGATTCACTCGAGCACCTTAGGATTCTCTCCTCGACTACCTGTGTCGGTTTACGGTACGGGTTTTTATTACCTGAAGCTTAGCGGGTTTTCTTGGAAGTCTGATTACCTGAACTATCACCTTGTCCGAAGATTTGGTGTACTATCAGCTTTCAGCAAAGTCTGCGTACTTAACTACAAACTCTATACCTACAGCCTTTAACGAACTATTCCGTCAGTTCGCGTCAGTGTCACTACTCCGTCACCGCATCGCAGTAATAAAAAGTACTGGAATATTAACCAGTTGTCCATCGGCTACGCCTGTCGGCTTCACCTTAGGCCCCGACTAACCCTGATCCGATTAGCGTTGATCAGGAAACCTTAGTCTTTCGGTGGGCGGGTTTCTCTCCCGCCTTATCGTTACTTATGCCTACATTTGCTTTTCTATTCCCTCCACAGTCAGTTACCTTCCTGCTTCGCCGGATAATAGAATGCTCCCCTACCAGTCATATTAATATGAATCCATAGCTTCGGTATACTGCTTGATGCCCGTTTATTATCCATGCCCGATCGCTCGACTAGTGAGCTGTTACGCACTCTTTAAATGAATGGCTGCTTCCAAGCCAACATCCTAGCTGTCTGTGCAATCGGACCTCGTTAGTTCAACTTAGCAATAATTTAGGGACCTTAGCTGATGGTCTGGGTTCTTTCCCTCTCGGCCATGGACCTTAGCACCCATAGCCTCACTCCAGCGTATATTATAAAGCATTCGGAGTTTATCTGGATTTGGTAGGATTTGACTCCCCCGCACCCAATTAGTAGCTCTACCTCTTTATAACTCAACCGCCAGGCTGTTCCTAAAAACATTTCGGGGAGTACGAGCTATTTCCCAGTTTGATTAGCCTTTCACCCCTACCCACAAGTCATCCGGAAACTTTTCAACGTTTATCGGTTCGGTCCTCCAGTACCTGTTACGGCACCTTCAACCTGCCCATGGGTAGATCACAAGGTTTCGCGTCTACCTCCCCTGACTATACGCCCTTTTCAGACTCGCTTTCGCTTCGGATCCGTGTCTTAAACACTTAACCTTGCCAGGGAAGAGTAACTCGTAGGCTCATTATGCAAAAGGCACGCCGTCACCCGTTGCCAGGCTCCGACCGCTTGTAAGTACACGGTTTCAGGTTCTATTTCACTCCCCTGTTCGGGGTTCTTTTCACCTTTCCCTCACGGTACTGGTTCACTATCGGTCTCTCAGGAGTATTTAGCCTTACCGGATGGTGCCGGCAAATTCCCACAAGGCGTCTCCGACCTCGCGGTACTCAGGATACCACTATCCTATTATCTATTACCCGTACGCAGCTCTCATGCTCTATGGCCGGGTTTCCCACCCCGTTCCGGTTCTATTTAATATTCATGTTGTGGTCCTACAACCCCTGCTATGCCGTAACATAACAGGTTTGGGCTTCTTCCATTTCGCTCGCCACTACTCTGGAAATCACTATTGTTTTCTCTTCCTCTGCTTACTTAGATGTTTCAGTTCGGCAGGTTAGCGCATTTATGCAGTTATTCTTCAAATAACTAGGTTTCCCCATTCGGAAATCTGCGGATTAATTCATATTTGCTAATCCCCGCAGCTTATCGCAGCTTATCACGTCCTTCTTCGCCTCTGAGAGCCAAGGCATCCCCCGTGTACCCTTTCTTACTTTCTTCTACTCTTGCGCCTTTTGCGCCGCAAGGTATGTCTTTATTTTAGATCAGTCATTAAGTCATTATTTCATTGAGTCATTGCATTGCTGCTTTGTCTCTTTGTAGTATTGAACCTAACAACGTCTCTATCTGTTGTTTTCTCTTGTTTTCAATTACTTCTTCCAATATGTCAAAGAACGTTAGTTTTCATCTGTAGCGTAACCTATATTATAGTTACTGTAGAATACTTGGTGGAGAATAACGGATTCGAACCGTTGACCCCCTGCGTGCAAGGCAGGTGCTCTAGCCAGCTGAGCTAATCCCCCGTTAGATGAGGTGAAAACTGAAAGGTTAAAGCTGAAAGGTTTTCTTACCTTTTGCCTTTATCCTTTTCCCTTTCTTCCTTTTTTGTAGTCCCGAGCAGATTTGAACTGCTGACCCCTACATTATCAGTGTAGTGCTCTAACCAAGCTGAGCTACAGGACTATTTGTTTTTAGTTGCAGTTATCAGTTGCAGTTTGCAGGACTTTTCTGCCTACTGCTGCTGCCACTGCTTACTGCCACTTGTCCTGTACTTACTTGCGTTTGCACATTCCACAGATGGCTTCATCTTCTGGGTTTCCTTTTGTCTTTTTGTTTGTGTTTTAAGAAATATCATGTAGGTAACAGTTCCGAATTACTCAGAGATCCTGCTCCAGAAAGGAGGTATTCCAGCCACACCTTCCGGTACGGCTACCTTGTTACGACTTAGCCCCAGTTACCGACTTTACCCTAGGACGCTCCTTGCGGTTACGCACTTCAGGCACTTCCAGCTTCCATGGCTTGACGGGCGGTGTGTACAAGGCCCGGGAACGTATTCACCGCGTCATTGCTGATACGCGATTACTAGCGAATCCAACTTCACGGGGTCGAGTTGCAGACCCCGATCCGAACTGTGAATGGCTTTAAGAGATTGGCATCCTGTTGCCAGGTAGCTGCCCTCTGTACCATCCATTGTAGCACGTGTGTAGCCCCGGACGTAAGGGCCATGATGACTTGACGTCGTCCCCTCCTTCCTCTCTATTTGCATAGGCAGTCTGTTTAGAGTCCCCACCTTAAATGCTGGCAACTAAACATAGGGGTTGCGCTCGTTGCGGGACTTAACCCAACACCTCACGGCACGAGCTGACGACAGCCATGCAGCACCTAGTTTCGTGTTCCGAAGAACTGTGACGTCTCTGTCACATTCACTAACTTTCAAGCCCGGGTAAGGTTCCTCGCGTATCATCGAATTAAACCACATGCTCCTCCGCTTGTGCGGGCCCCCGTCAATTCCTTTGAGTTTCACCCTTGCGGGCGTACTCCCCAGGTGGAACACTTAACGCTTTCGCTTAGACGCTGACCGTATATCGCCAACATCGAGTGTTCATCGTTTAGGGCGTGGACTACCAGGGTATCTAATCCTGTTTGATCCCCACGCTTTCGTGCCTCAGCGTCAATCATACTTTAGTAAGCTGCCTTCGCAATTGGTGTTCTGTGACATATCTATGCATTTCACCGCTACTTGTCACATTCCGCCTACCTCAAGTACATTCAAGCTCTTCAGTATCAAGGGCACTGCGATAGTTGAGCTACCGTCTTTCACCCCTGACTTAAAAAGCCGCCTACGCACCCTTTAAACCCAATAAATCCGGATAACGCTTGGATCCTCCGTATTACCGCGGCTGCTGGCACGGAGTTAGCCGATCCTTATTCTCAAGGTACATTCAACTCGATACACGTATCGAGGTTTATTCCCCTGCAAAAGCAGTTTACAACCCGTAGGGCCGTCTTCCTGCACGCGGCATGGCTGGTTCAGACTTCCGTCCATTGACCAATATTCCTTACTGCTGCCTCCCGTAGGAGTCTGGTCCGTGTCTCAGTACCAGTGTGGGGGGTCATCCTCTCAGATCCCCTAAACATCGTCGCCTTGGTATGCCGTTACCACACCAACTAGCTAATGTTGCGCATGCCCATCTTGATCCTATAAATATTTGATTATAATACGATGCCATATCATAATGTTATGCGGTCTTAATCTCTCTTTCGAGAGGCTATCCCCCTGATCAAGGTAGGTTACATACGTGTTACGCACCCGTGCGCCACTCTCAAGGAAAGCAAGCTCTCCTATCCCGTCCGACTTGCATGTATTAGGCCTGCCGCTAGCGTTCATCCTGAGCCAGGATCAAACTCTCCATTGTAAAATGTTTTGTTTAACCACTGACCCTATTATTAATTAATAGAATCTGTATTATTATATCTTTATACAGCCTCTCTTCTTTTTGTAACTCTTCAATCTTCCTCAGCCTTAGCCTTGGTTAATCTCCCGTTACGCTACATGATTTCCATTTCTTAAAAGAACTTGCTCGCTTCATCATCCGAATCAGCTATTATGTCGTCGCAATTTTCATCGCTTAACTTGTCAGTTTGTTTCCCCGAAAATCGCTTTCGGCTCTTTTGTTTTACTCATTAACTATTGTTAACTTTCTTCCTTCTCTTATTGACTGAACTCGCTCAGCCTCAACTTCTTTCGCTCTTTCAAGCTCCCTTCCGTTTGGGTCTGCAAAGGTAGAAAACCTTTTCTTATTTCCAAAACTTTTTTATTTTTTATTTTTCAAAGTTTCAGACCCGCTTCGCTCTCTCCTTTTCCTCTTTTGCGGGCTGCAAAGGTGTGGATTTTTTTTCATTCCCACAAAAAGATTTTAATCTTTTTTTCCTTTACTTTTCTATCCTTTTAATGTACTAACCCGGCTAACTCACTTCCTCGTTTGCGGGCTGCAAAGGTAGCCACTTTTACGCCTTCTCCAAATTATTCTTTACTATTTTTCTTAATGTTTCCTTAACTAACTATACATCAACGAGAAAAAGTTTATACAA